>NZ_SJKD01000002.1 GCF_004331485.1 Kribbella capetownensis | reverse complement strand
CCCCGAGCCATTGAGAGACAGCCAGCATGAAAGCCATACCCGCCCTGCTCGCACATGGCTTCGATCTATCACGTCAAAGCCACGACTGAAAGGTAGGGCGGCATGACACGATGTTTGACGTGACGACGATCGCGGACGGCCCGAAGTCCCTCCCGCTGCTGTTCCTGGGCCAGAGCACCGACCCCCACTCCGAGCGCGGCGTCGAGTGTCCCGGCGCCCTGCCGCCCGCCTCCGACCCGGATCTGGTCGAGCGCGCGCTGAAGGCCAAGGCGACCCTCGGCGACCAGGTGTTCGTGCTCGGGCATCACTACCAGCGCGACGAGGTGATCCAGTTCGCGGACGTCACCGGTGACTCGTTCAAGCTCGCCCGCGACGCAGCGGCCCGGCCGGACGCGCCGTACATCGTGTTCTGCGGTGTGCACTTCATGGCCGAGTCCGCCGACATCCTGACCAACGACCAGCAGACCGTGATCCTGCCGGACCTCGCGGCCGGCTGCTCGATGGCGGACATGGCCAGGATCCAGCAGGTCGAGGCGGCTTGGGACGCGCTCGCCGACGCCGGCGTCGCGGACGTGACTGTGCCGGTGACGTACATGAACTCGAGCGCCGACATCAAGGCCTTCTGTGGCCGCAACGGCGGAGCGGTCTGTACGTCGAGCAACGCGGACACCGCGCTCGAGTGGGCGTTCGAGCAGGGCGAGAAGGTGCTGTTCCTGCCCGACCAGCACCTCGGGCGGAACACCGCCGTACTGAAGATGGGCATCTCGCTCGACGAGTGCGTGGTGTACGACCCGCACAAGCCGGGCGGCGGGCTGACCCGTGAGCAACTGGCCGCGGCGAAGATGATCCTGTGGCGCGGACACTGCTCGGTGCACGGCCGGTTCACCGCCGCGTCGGTCGACGACGTACGGGCGCGCGTCCCTGGGGTGAACGTGATCGTCCACCCCGAGTGCCGGCACGACGTCGTGGTGAAGGCTGACCTGGTCGGCTCGACGGAGTACATCATCCAGACCCTGGAGACGGCCGAGCCTGGTACGTCGTGGGCAGTGGGCACCGAACTCAACCTGGTGCAGCGGCTGGCCAAGCAGCACACCGACAAGAACATCGTGTTCCTGGACAAGACGGTCTGCTACTGCGCCACGATGAACCGGATCGATCTGCCGCACTTCGTCTGGGCGCTGGAGAACCTGGTCGCCGGCCACGTGGTCAACCCGATCACGGTCGACGCCGACACCGAGAAGTACGCCAAGCTGGCCCTCGACCGCATGCTCGCTCTCCCGGGTAAGACCGCCCAGGACTAGGACGAAACGCGGGCCGGGGCGTACCACTTGGCCAGCAGATCGGGGAGCCGGTCCGGCCCCCAGCGGTCGACTGGAGTGATGCGGCCTTTGAGGGATGCGAGGCCCTTGGCGAGCTCACCGACCACGTCGCCGCGCCAGGAGACGACGGCGCCATCCTCAGGGCCGACGATGACTGATGGGCCACCGCGGTCGAGGCAGACGACCGGACAGCCGGAGGCCAGGGCTTCGGTGACGGCCCAGCCGGCGGCCTCGCGGAGAGCCGGAGCGAGCAGCGCGTCGGCGCGGAACATTGCTGCCAGGACGTCCTCGCGCGGCAGCTGACCCATGAACTCAACCCGGTCACGGACGCCCAGCTCCTCGGCCAGGTGCTCAGCGCGTCCCCAGTCCGGACCGTCGCCGATGATCCGCAGTTCCCAGTTCGCTGCCTCCGGACGCGCCAGCGCGCTGATCCCGAGCAACACGCCCTTCCACGGGATCAGCCGGCCGACGAACAGTGCTGTCTTCACCCCGGGCGCACCGAACGGCTCGTATGGCCCGGAGGCGGTGAACCGCCGGATCGCGACGTTCGGCTGCACCACGATCTCGCGCGCGTACGGGCGGAAGACCTCGGCCACGTCCTTGTTCTGGGCAACCATCAGGTCGGCCTTCTGGGCCAGCTTCCGGCCGGTCAGGCGACGGCGGATGCCGGTGTAAGTACGCCGTACCAGCTCGGCGGCCACGCCGCGCGGCCCGAGCCAGTGCGCCATCGACAGCGGCGCGGTCGTCGATCCGCCGACGGGTCCCCAGATCACCTTCGCGGACGACTCCTCCACCACGCCGGCCTGCATCCAGTCGACCGCGAAGGTCAGATGGTGGATGACTTCGAACGAGTGCTCCGCATGCAACCGCCGCGCCGTACGCCGGGCCAGGCCCTGCCACAGCGGGTAGTACCAGTACACGTCGGCCGGCCGGCGACGCAGCCGCAGGACCCACTTCGGCAGCTCCAGCGGTACGACGGTCAGCGCCGGCACCGGCCGGATCGCGAGCTCCTCGGCGATCTCGTGGGCGAACTTGCCCCGAGTGAGCAGCCAGACGTCGTGGTCGCGCGCCGCGGCCTTCGCCCAGGCCCAGCCCGCACCCGGCTCCGACCCGCCCTTGGGCCGGCACGCGTACGCGCTGAGCAGGACCTTCGGCCGGGTCGGCATCAGCCCATCCCCTCCAGCAACCTGCGCAGATCCGTGCTCGAGGTGGACGCGGTGTACGGGAAGTAGTGCACCGACGCACCGACCTCACCGAGCAGCCGCTCCAGCCGGGTCCCCTTCTCGGTGCCCTTCCAGTCGTCGCCCTTGAACAGGACGTCGTACCGCAGTTGCTTCCACATCTCGAACTTGTCGCTGGACCAGTCGCTGACCACCTCGTCGACCAGGCCGATCGCCCGGACGACCTCCATCCGCTCGTCGTGCGGGACCACCGGCGGCCGGCCCTTGATCCGCGCCACCACGTCGTCCTCGACCACACCGGCGATCAGGTGGTCGCAGTGCTCCCGGGCCCGGCGCAGGATGTTCAGGTGGCCGATGTGGAACATGTCGTACACACCGGGCGCGTAGCCGACGATCCCCATCAGCCCACCCCCGGCTGCAAGGTAGCCATCTCGCGGTACCACTTGGCGATCGCGGCCGCCAGGAAGACCAGGTTGGCCGCGAGCAGAGCGCCGTACAGCACGATGAACAGCGACGGGGTGCCGAAGGCCAGGAAGACCAGGCACAGCACGCCGTAGTCGGTCGGTGCGATGAGCAACGACTTGACCACCGAGTCGCCGCGCTGGTTGGGCTGCTGGGTCGCACCGTGGCGCCGGCGCAGCTGGTCGATCAGGATCAGGCCGAAGAACAGCACCGACGACATGCAGACGTAGCCGAGCGGGATCAGCAGCAGCGATTCGTTGCTGAAGGCATCGAAGCGGTAGAACGAGATGAGTACCGCGCTGTGCAGCAGGACGATCTTGACCGCGTCGATCATGTGGTCCAGCCACTCGCCCAGCGGTGATCCGCCACCGCGCAGCCGGGCCAGCTGGCCGTCCGCCGAGTCGAGGCCGTAGCCGAGCACGAGCAGCGCCGTCACGATCAGCGCGAGGCCGAGCGACGGACGGACCGTCGCGACCAGCACAATGCCGATCAACGAGCAGAAGCCGGACGCGAGGCTCACCTGGTTCGGCGTACGGCGGCCGAGGAACGCAGCGGCCGCGAAGACCCGGCCGATCCGCCGGTTGACGAAGCGTGAGTACGCCGGCGTCCCGGCGGACGGCTTCTGCGCCCGGGAGAGCTGACCGACAACCTCACCCAGCGCGGTCATGCGACGGAACTGCGCGACTGCCGCTGGTCGATGGCGGCGCGCAGGATCGGGCTGCGGGATCCGCGACCGGCCGGCAGGACGCTGACCAACTCGTCCGGTATCCCGTCGAGTTCGTCCACGCCGAGCACGCCGTCGGTACCACTCGCAGCGAACACGGTCTGTACTCCTACTACCCCGGTCAGCCAGTCGGGCCGTACGCCGTCCACCACGACGACCTCGTCGACACAGCGCAGGTGCTCGATGATCTGGATGCGTTCCGGTAGCGGCACGAACGGCCGCGCACCCCACGCGTCCATCGCCCACTCGTCGGTCAGCACCCCCACGACCAGCCGGTCACAGCCCTGCCCGGCCCGTCCGAGCACGTCGAGGTGCCCGACGTGGAACAGGTCGAAGACTCCGGCCAGAAATCCGATCCGCGACAAACTCTGATCCCCCAGTGGCTCCGCACAGGAGCCTTCTCTCGATGAGCTTCGACGGCCCGACACGACGCGTCCCCCCGCGTCAGCGGCACTATACCGGTCAGTCACGGTCCGCCCAGCGTCCCCGTCGCGTCCGCCCGCCGTCGGCGTGCCGCGCGATCGCATCGGTGTAGATCCTCTCCGTGGCCGCGAGGTCGCGCTCCGGGGTGAAGCGGTTGAGATAGACCTGCCGGGCTCGTTCGCCGAAGGCTATCGAAGTCCGGGGATCGGTCACCAACCCCAGGGCCTTGCGCAGCCCTTCCGGGTCACCGGGCTCGGTCAGCGCGCCGGTCTCGCCGTCGTCCACCAGTTCGGCCAGCGCCCCGAGCCGGGACGCGACCACCGGCACTCCGTGCGCGAACGCCTCCACCACCACGAGTCCGAAGCTCTCATACGAGCGCGCCGGTACGACGGCGGCACGCGCGGACCGCAGTACTTCCATGCTGTCGGCCCAGGGAAGTTGACCAAGCACCTGAATCGACAGGTCCTCGCGGGCGCGCTGCTCGGCCTCCGCGCGGAGCGAGCCGTCGCCGACGACGATCAGCTTCCCGAGCGAGGAATCCCACGCCCGCAACAGATCCGCGAACCCCTTGTCGTCCTCGAGGCGGCCGAGGAAGACGACCGCATCGCCGGCACCGCTGCGAACCTGCCCGGAGTGCGGGACGGCATGCGGCTTCACCACGAACAGCTCGGGATCGAAGCCGCCGGCGACGTACCGATCACGGACGAACTCCGACGGCGCGACCAGAGTGGTCACGTACCGCTGCCAGGTGTGCAAGGTGTTGTGGACGCCGATGCTCGTGGCCAGTGGCAACGTCTGCACGCGCGACTCGCGGTAGCAGCTGTGCGCCACGCCGGCCCACGGAAGCTTGCCGACACAGGACTCGCACGGCTTGCCGTCACGCTGCAGGACTGCGTTCGCGCACATCAGCCGGAAGTTGTGCAGCGTCGCCACGACTGGCAGGCCCAGCCGGTACGCCGCTCGCAGTACCGACGGACTGAACAGCGGGAACGTGTTGTGCACGTGCACGACATCGGGCCGATTTTCCTGCAATAGAAGTGTTAAATCGCGTTCGGCCGAAAATGACCATACGGAGCGGAACGGTAACAGCGCGCGATCTTTTCGGCTCATCGCGGCGATATCGTCGCTGTTCCGCACGTACAGGTCGACCTCATGTCCTGAGTTACGCAACAAATCAACCGTTTGCGCGACAACGGTGTTCTCGCCACTGGGTTGACCGGTCCGGTAACGGTTGTGCAACATGGCGACCCGCATGGCACTACCTTAAGTCTCGCGGTGGCTACACCTGGTTTCAGGGACCGCAACCCCGGAGGATGCATTGAGGAAGTTGTGGTTCGCAGCGCTTATCGCTGCTGCGCTGGCAGTCGTTACGATCGCGCTCCCGGTGATCGCCAACGAGAACAACGCGACAACCGCCGCCAAGTCACATCCGGCGCGCGACACAGCCGCTTCCGGTGTGCTCCCCTCACACCGCGCGCCCAAGCCGAAGGCGACCCATCCGGCGACGTCGTCGCCGACGGCCACCACCAAGCCGCCGTCGAAGAAGCCCACCACGCAACCCAAGCCGCCGACCACCGAGCCGACCTCCCCCACCGGCCCGTCGGTCCCCACCGCGGACGAGGGTGACGCCGGCCCGGCCTTCGCCGGTCCCTGCAGCGGCGTCGTGATCAAGCCTGGTGACGACGCCCAGTCGATCGTCAACGCCAAGCCCGCCGGGACGACGTTCTGCTTCGCGGCCGGTCTGCACCGGATCTCCGACACGATCCGGCCGAAGGCGAACATGACGCTGGCCAGCGCGGCTCGCGCCGTACTGACCGGATCCGTCCCACTGACCGGGTGGACGAAGTCCGGCTCGGCCTGGGTGGTCCGTGGCGCACTGCCGGCGGCGTACGGCGCGAGTGGGCAGTGTGAGGACAACGTCGCGAACATCTGCCACCTGCGTGAGCAGTTGTTCCTCGACGGCACGCACCTGACCCGGGTCGGCAACACCTCCAAGGTCGCGCCGGGCACGTTCTACGCCGACTACGGCGCGAACGCGATCTACCTCGGCGATGACCCCACCGGCCACTCGGTGGAGATGTCGAAGACATCGACCGCGATCGAGTCCGGGTCGACCGGTGTCGAGGTCCGCGGGCTCACCATCGAGCACTTCGCCAGCGCGCCGCAGGCCGGTGCCCTGGTCTCCGGCCCGGGCTGGAAGGTCACGGCGAACGACGTCCGCTGGAACCACGCCGTCGGCGTGATGCTGGTCAAGGCGAACAAGACCGAGGTCGAGAAGAACCTGATCCGCAACAACGGCCAGCTCGGCCTCGGGCAGTACAGCTCGGCCGACGCGACCGTGACGCGGAACGTGATCAGCTCGAACAACACCGACGGCTTCTGGATCGCCGACTGGGAGTCCGGCGGGATCAAGTCGACCCGCTCGTCCGGCACCGTCAGCGGCAACCTGATCAAGGCCAACCGGGGCGTGGGCATGTGGGCCGACGTCGCCGACGACGGCCGGGTGATCAGCTCCAACCAGATCGTCGGGAACGCCGCCGACGGGATCCGCTACGAGATCAGCCGGAACGGGACGATCGAGAAGAACACGATCACCAACAACGGCTTCGGCACCGGGCGCGGTTCGGGTACGTCGCTGTGGGACGGCGGCGGGATCAACATCAACACCTCGTCCGGCGTCACCGTCCGCGGCAACGTGGTCAAGGGCAACGTCAACGGGATCGCGATCCAGTCCCGGACCCGCGGCACCGGCCCGTGGGGCACGTACCTGCTGCGCGACATCAGCATCACCGGCAACACGATCGAGATGACCAGCGGCACCCAGAGCACCGGCATCGTGAAGAACACCGGTGCCGAGGTGCCGGCCGGCGAGGTCGTGTTCAGCGGCAACAAGTACGTCCTCGACGCCCTCGGCGCCAAGCGCTTCTCGATGTTCGGCAGCAAACTCACCTCCGACGGCTGGCAGAAAGCCGGCCTCGACCTGGTAGGCAGCTTCCTCGCCAACTGAGCCGGGCGGAACGCTTGCCCATTGCAAGCAGTCGGGCGATTGCCTATTGCAACGGGATTGTGGCTGGGTGCAACAAAATATGCGGCAGAATGTGTTGCAATAACTACCTGACGTAGTAGTCTGCTGTCTCGAAGCCGCGCCATGGGGGGTGCGCCCAGGATCCACCTGTGCCCCCGGAGGCTCCGCAATGAAGACAGCTGCCGCAGTTGTGGCGACCGTTGCAGTCGGCACCTTCGCCGTGACGACAGCCTTGCCCGCACACAGCGAGCCCGGCGACAACGTCTTGGCGCAAGGCGAGTTCAGCCTGGCGCCGCAGACTCTGTTGCCCGCGGCATCCTCGGACAGCCTGTTGCCTGCGGCACCGTCTGACGATCCGCTCCATGCTGTCCTGCCCGGAGTGCAGCCGACGCCGCCGCCACCGAATCTGCCCACGACGCCGCCCTCCGCGGACGCGGCGTTCCCATCGGGACCATCGCAAGCGCCCAAGTGCGACGGGGTCACGATCAAGCAGGGCCAGGACGCCGCGAAGATCGTGGACGACGCACCGACCGGTACGACGTTCTGCTTCACGGCCGGCTGGCACCGGATCACGCAGACCATCCACCCGAAGGCCGACCAGGTCCTGGCCAGCGATCAGGGCGCCGTACTGACCGGGTCAGTCCCGCTGACCAAGTGGACCGCGTCGCACGGCGACTGGGTGACCACGGGAGTCCTGCCACCGGCGTACCCGCAGACCGGGCAGTGCGAGGACAACGTCGCGAACCTCTGCTACCTGCGCGAGCAGGTCTTCCTGAACAGCAAACACCTGACCCGAGTGGCCTCCCGGGAGAAGGTTGCTCCCGGCACCTTCTACGCCGACTACGCGGCGAACGCCGTCTACCTCGGTGACGACCCGCACGGCCGGTCGGTCGAGATGTCGAAGACCGAGACCGCGATCCAGTCGACAGCCGGCGGCGTGACCGTACGCGGGCTGACGATCGAGCACTTCGCGACGCCGCCGCAAAGTGGCGCGGTCGTGCTCGGCCTGGGCTGGAAGGTGATCGCCAACGACATCCGCTGGAACCACGCGGTCGGCGTGATGCTGGTGAACGCCGACGGCGCCGTCCTGGAGAAGAACTTCATCCACTCCAACGGCCAGCTCGGCATCGGGCAGTACAGCACCCTCAAAGGCACGATCTCGGCGAACGAGGTGAGCTACAACAACACCGACGGCTTCTGGATCGCGGACTGGGAGTCGGGCGGGATCAAAACCACCTGGTCCAGCGGCGGTTGGGTCACCGGCAACCTGATCAAGCTGAACCGGGGCGTCGGGTTGTGGAGCGACGCGTACGACGACGGCCGGACCTTCAACGCCAATCAGATTGTCGACAATGCGGCGGACGGGATCCGGTACGAGATCGGCCGCAACGGCGTGATCGAGAAGAACGCGATCAGCGGCAACGGTCTCGGCACCGGCCGCGGTTCGGGTACGTCGCTGTGGGACGGCGGCGGGATCAACATCAACACGTCGTCGAACGTCCAGGTCCGTGACAACGTGGTCGCCGACAACGTGAACGGCATCTCGATCCAGTCCCGCACCCGCGGCTCCGGCCCGTGGGGACTCAACGTCCTCCGCGACATCGTTGTCTCCAGCAACCAGGTGACGATGCGCGGCGGGACGACCGCGACCGGCATGGTGCAGAACGCCGGCGCGGCCATCCCGCTGGGCGAGGTGACGCTGGACAAGAACACCTACATCCTGGACAGCCTGACCGCCGACCGGTTCCAGCAGACCGGCGAGTGGTACAGCGCCCAGGAGTGGCGCAAAACCGGTCAGGACACCACGAGCACCTTCACGACCCGGAGATCAGCCCGCTGACCCTTCACCCTCCGGTCACCCCCTCGGGTCACCCCCTGCGGTCACCCCCTCGGGTCATTTGAGGGGAGAACCTCTCAATTGCGCCCTTCTTCCCCGGTATTTCTAGGGGAGAAGGGGTAAGGCCGGGGGTTATCCGCTTAAATGATCCGCGGCGGGTGGTGGGCGGCGGGTGGTGGGCGGCGGCGGCGGTGGGCGGCGGGTGGCGGGTGGTGGGCGGCGGGCGGTGGGCGGTGGGCGGCGGGCGGCGGGTGGCGTGCGGCGGGCGGCGGGTGGTGGGGAGTGGGCGGGAGCGGTGAGTGGGCGGGGTCAGGTTGTCAGGGAGCTGACGTGGTCGACCAGCAGTTCGCGGAAGACGGTCGAGTCGCGCAGGTCGGGGGTGAACACCGAGTCGACACCGAGCAGCGCGTCGACGACCGCGGCCGGCTCGCAGACTCCCGCCAGCGCAGCCTTCAACCGGTCGGATTGTGGATCGTCGACAATCGGCGTCTTCAGCACGTAGACCATCCAGGCAGCGACGGCCAGCGAGATCACCCGAGGCTCGGCACCAGCATTCAGCCGGTCGCGCACCGTCCCGAGCATCCGGACCGGTAGCTTCACCGACCCGTCCATCGCGACCTGCGTGGTCCGATGCTTCAACGCCGGATTCGCGAACCGCTCGAGGACCGACGCGCCGTACTCGGTCAGATCCAGCCCGTCCGGCGCCTTCAGCGTCGGTACGACGTCCTCCACCATCAGCTCACGTGCCAGCGCCGACAGCTCCTCGTCCCGCACCGCCTCGGCGATGGTTTCGTAGCCGCGCAACGCACCGAGGTAGGCAAGCATCGAGTGCGTGGCGTTGAGCATCCGCAGCTTGGCCTGCTCCCACGGCGCCACGTCCCCGGTGAGGACTGCCCCACCGCGCTCCCACGCCGGCCGGTCCCCCGCGAAGTCGTCCTCGATCACCCACTGCAGGAACGGCTCCGCGACCACAACCGCCTGGTCCCGTACGCCGAGCAGCCGGGCCGCCTCGTCACGGTCGGCGTCGGTAGTCGCCGGCACGATCCGGTCGACCATGCTGGCCGGGAACCGGGTCGCCTCGAAGACCTCGGGAACCTTGCCCAGGGCCTCGAAGTAGTCCGTCACCAGCTTCCGCAGGAACGGACCGTTGGCCACCAGGTTGTCGCACGACACGATCGTCAACGGCTCGTCCCGGCGCGCCAGGGCGGCCGCGAGCTGCCCGACCACCGTGCGCGGCGGGCGGCCGGTCAGGTCGGCCTGGATCTCGGGATCGTCCAGGTCGAGGCCGTGACCGGCCGCGCGGTACCCCTTCTCGGTCACCGTCAGCGTGACCACGGACACCGCGGGATCCGCGATCCGTGCCACCACAGCGTCGGGATCCTCCGGGGCGGTCAGGACCACACGGATGCTGCCGATCACCTGCACTGACGGATCGCCCGGTCCACGCTCCAGAACGGAGTACAGACCGTCCTGCGGTGCCAGCTGGTCGCGGACCTTGCCCGAGCGTTGGCTCACCCCGGTGATCCCCCACCGCGTGTCGCCGGCTGCAAGCGCGGCCCGCTCGGTGACCACGGCCTGGTGGGCGCGATGGAACGCCCCCAGCCCGAGATGGACGATGCCGACCGACAGCGCCCGCGGATCGACCGCGGGGGCGACGGGGAGGTTGGTGAGACTCAGCCTGCTCAAGCGAGCACCTCAGCTTTCATTCGGGTTCTTCCTTCACACGGGCGACGAGCTGTGTGGGGTTGACGAAGCGCAGCGCGACCACGAGCAGCACCAGCATCATCGCCGTGTACATGACTGCCATCGCGTCGACCGACTGCTGGGCGCGGATCCCGGCCGCCGACATCGAGTAGTACAGCGCGACCACCAGTGTCTGTGAGTCCGGACCGGCGGTGAGGAAGGTCAGCTCGAACATCCCCACGGTACGGACCAGCACCAAGATCGCTGAGGCCAGCAGGCCCGGCACGAGCAGCGGTGCGAGGATCCGCAGGAACACCGCGCGGGTGTTCGCCCCGAGCATCCGGGCCGCGCTCTCGATCTTCGGATCCACCTGCTCGATGAACGGCGTCATGGTCAGGATCACGAACGGCACCGACGGCACCAGGTTCGCCAGCACCACGCCGGACAGATGACCCGCGAAGCCGAACTTGTACAGCACGGTCGCGAGCGGGATGCCGTACGTGATCGGTGGCATCAGGATCGGTAGCAGGAAGGTCAGGTACACCAGCCGCTTGCCCGGAAAGTCCTGCCGGGCCAGCACGTACGCCGCCGGAGCGCCGACGAGGACCGAGAGTACGACGACCAGCCCCGAGGCGATCAGGGTCACGGAGATGACCTGCAACAACCCGAACTCGTGCCATGCGTCGCCGTACCACTGGGTGGTGAAGCCGTCCGGGACCCAGGTGTCGAACCAGCGGCGGCCGAACGAGCTGACCAGCACCGACCCGACCACACCGGCCAGGTTGACGAAGAAGAAGACCACCACGGCCCAGATGAGCCAGGCGGTCGGCGTCGCCTTGAGGGCTCGCGTGCTCATCCCTTGCCTCCTGTCGATCCGGTGTAGAGCCGCGACCGCCACAGCAGCACGATCGCCACCACGACCAACTCGACCACGCCCATGATCATCGCGATCGCCGAGGCGTAGGCGTAGTCGTACTGCTCGTACGCCGCCTGGTACGCGGCCAGCGAGATCACCCGGGTCGATCCGGCCGGGTTACCGACCAGCACCGCCGACGGGAAGACCGAGAACGCGAGGACGAACGTGAGCAGGAACGTCGTCGCCAGCCCGGGAGCCAGCAGCGGCAGCGTGATCCGGCGGAACCGCTGCGCCCGGGACGCGCCCAGTGTCGCCGCGGCCCGCTCGAGGGTGGGGTCGATCCCGCTCAGGTACGACAGCACCAGCAGGAACGCGAACGGGAAGCCGGTGATGATGAGCGAGAAGAACACGCCCCAGTAGTTGTTGGTCAGCCGGATCGGGTCGTCGATCAGATGGACGGCCATCAGAATCCGGTTGAACCAGCCGGTCGGGCCGAGATAGTTCAGCAGGCCCTGCGCCGTCAGCACCGTGCCGAGCGTGATCGGTACGACGAGCACCGTCGTGAGCAGCCGCTTGCCGCGGAACCGGCCACGCATCCGGAACGCGATCGGCACCGCGGCGAGCACATTCAGCAGGGCCGCAGGCAGCGCGATCTTCAGCGTGGTGGCGATCGTGTCGCGCTGATAGGCGTCGTTGAAGAACTTCTGATAGTTGGCCAGCGCCCCGCCGCCCTTCAGCGGCTGGAACGACAGGCTCAGCCCGTACAGGAACGGGTAGATGAAGAGCAGCAGCACGAAGACGGTGGCCGGCAGCAACAACCAGAGCCGCCGGTCGACGCCGCGCTCGGCCAGCCGGTGCTGCCAGCTCGCGGTCTGGCTCATACCGCGAGCCCCGCAGTCACCAGCTCCGCCGCGGGACGGTCGGACGCGTACACCAGCAGCCGGGTCGGGTCGATGGCAACCGACACCGACTCACCGGCCTGGACCTTGCGTTCAGTCCGGGCGTGGAGACGCGTACCGTCCTCCAGCACGACCTCCACCGCGAGCTCGCGGCCCTGGTACTCGACCACCTCGACGAGACCCTTCAGGCCTTCGTTGCCGAGCTTCACGTCCTCAGGCCGCACGGCCACGACCACGTCCTCACCGGCCGCGACCGTACCTTGCGCCACGCCGTCGATCGTCGTACCGCCGAGTGGGACTGTCACGACCTCGCCGGCCACGCTCTGCGCCGCGAGAGGCAGCAGGTTGCGGTAGCCCATGAAGTCGGCGACATGCCAGGTGGTCGGCGTCGTGTGGACCTCCTCGGGCGTGCCGATCTGTTGCACCCGGCCCTCCCGCATCACAACCAGGCGGTCGGCCATGCTGAGCGCCTCCTCCTGGTCGTGCGTGACGTAGACCGTGGTCAGGCCGAGCGACTGGTGCAGCCGACGAATCTCGGTCCGCATCTCCAACCGGAGCTTGGCATCCAAGTTGCTGAGCGGCTCGTCCATCAGGACCAGCGACGGCTCGAGCACAGTCGCCCGGGCGATCGCGACGCGTTGCTGCTGACCACCGGACAGCTGTCCGGGCAGCTTGCTCGCGTGCTCCTCGAGCCGGACCATCTCGATCGCCGCGGTCGTCCGGCGCCGTACCTCGTCCTTCGGCAGTCGGCGCATGCGCAGACCGAAGGCGATGTTGTCGCGAACGGTCAAATGCGGGAAGAGCGCGTAGTTCTGGAAGACCATGCCGAAGCCGCGCTTCTCCGGCGGCAGCGTGTCGATCCGCTGCTCGTCCTGCCAGATGCTGCCGGCAGTCAGCGGCAGCAACCCGGCCAGGCAGTTCAGCGCGGTCGACTTGCCGCAACCGGACGGGCCGAGCAGGGCGATGAACTCGCCCCGCTCGATCGTCAGGTCCAGCCCGGCCAGCGCGTCCGCCGTCCCGAAGCGGCGGCCGACGCCTTCGAGCCGGAGTTGGCCGAATCCACTCACGACTTCTTCACCTTGCTGCCGCCGACCTCCCGGTCCCACTTGTCGAACGCCGCGACCAGGCCCTTCGCGTCCAGCGGCACCTCGTTCGGATTGTCGGCAATCAACTTGTCGTATTCCGGCCGGCCGAACTCGGTGATCGCGTCCTGACTCTCCTGCGGCGCGTTCGACAGGTCGACACCCTTGATCGCCGGACCCGGGTAGAAGTAGCCCTTGTCGTAGGCCTTAGCCTGCTGCTCCGGCGTCAGCATGAACTGCAGCAACTGCAGGATCGCGGCCTGCTTGTCGGTCGAGACCCCCTTCGGTACGACGGCGTAGTGCGCGTCGGTGACCCAGTGGAAGCCCTTCAGCGGGGTGATCGCGGCCTCCTTCGGCACGGTGCCGAGGACGCGCGGGTTGATGTCCCAGCCCGTCGTACTGGCGATGATGCTGGCCGAACCGTTGGCCAGCGCCTTCATCGTGTCCGCCGTACCGGACGGGTAGAAGTCGACGTACTGGTTGAGCTCCTTGAGGTAGGCCCAGGTCTTGTCCCAGCCGTTGACCGGGTCCTTCGGGTCCTTGTCGCCGAGGATGTACGGCAGGCCCATCAGGAAGGTGCGGCCGGGGCCGGAGTTGGCCGGGCGTGCGTACATGACCTTGCCCTTGTTGGCCTTCGCGAACGCGAGCAGCTCCTCGGCGGACTTCGGCGGCGACGGGACCTTGGCCGGCAGGTACTCCAGCAGCGGGCCGGACGGGTAGTAGGTGACGGTGACGCCGACGTTGCCGGCCAGCTCCTGCATCTTCGCGGCCGGCTCGAGGTAGTCCTTCATGCCGGGCAGCCGATCGGCGTACTTCGGCAGCAGGTCCATCCACAGGCCCTGCTCCGCGCCGGCCGCGAGGCCGTCGGTGCCGGTCAGCACCAGGTCGATGTCGACCCGGCCGGCGTCCTGCTGGGCCTTGATCTTGCCGGACAGCTCGGGCGCCGGACCTTTGGAGTAGGTGACCTTGGAGATCACGTCGGAGTGCTGCTTGACGAAGTCGTCGATCATTGGCTGGGTCAGCTGCAGGTTCCCGGCCACGTCGAGAATGTTCAGCGTCACCGCCTTCGAGGGCTTGTCCGGCGCGTCGCCGGAACTGTCGCCGGACGACTGGTTGGGGCTTGTCGGGGCTCCACACGCGGCCAGTACGGCGAGCAGGCCGACGACGGCTGTGCGGCGGACGCGACGGCCGGTTCTGCGCTGCAGGGGCATCGGGTCTATCTCCTCTGGATCAAAGGCGGGCCCGGCGTGGTGCCGGGATTGATCGGCTCAGGGCGGCAGATCAGGGGCTTGCCGCGGGACCCGTGGAGTCACGGACGATCAGCTCGCCGTGCAGGGTGCCGCGGGTGTCGACGGTGCTGTCCGGGTCGTCGAGCAGGGCCAGCAGGAGCTCGACCGCGATCCGGCCGGCCTCCTGTTTGGGCAGCCGGACCGTGGTCAGCGCCGGCCGGGCCATCCGGGACATCGCGATGTCGTCGACGCCGACCACGCTCAGGTCGCCCGGAACCGAGATCCCCCGTGCGTGCAACCGGGCCAGCAGCCCGATCGCGACCAGGTCGTTGTAGGTGATGACAGCGGTGGCGCCGGAGGCGACGACCTGGTCCGCCGCCGCCATGCCACCTTCGTACGTCGGCCCGAAGTGACCGACCCGGCTCAGCTCGACACCGTGGTCGGCGACGGCGTTCTCGAGGCCGATGCCGCGGTGCTGGGTCGACCACGACGTGACCGGTCCACCGACCCAGGCGAGCCGGCGGTGGCCGAGGGCAACGAGGTGGGCGACGGCCTGCCGCATCCCTTCCTCGTTGTCGTAGGTGATGCCGGGGATGCCCTCGGCGGTGCGGTTGACCAGGACGACGTTCGTGTCCTGGGCGATCGCGGACAGGTCGGCGTCACCGGATCGTGGTGAACACAGGATCAGCCCGTCGACCTGCTTGGACAGCGCCCGGACCAGGCCGACCTCCGCGGTCACGTCCTCGTCGGTGTCCGCGACGAACACGGCGGTGTCGGACCGGCGGGCGCGTGCCTGCACACCCTTCGTGACGCTGGCGAAGAAGGGGTTCGCCAGGTCCGGGACGACCAGGCCGATGTTGCCGGTGCGGCCGGTGATGAGACCGCGGGCAGCACGGTTCGGCTGGTAGCCGAGTTGCTCGACCGCGGCCGCGACTCGGACCCGGGTCGCGGCGTTGACCATCTCCGGCATCGACAGCGCGCGGGACACGGTGGACGGCGACACGCCTGCCAGCCGCGCCACGTCACGGATCGTCGCAGGCATGGTCACCTCCTCAGGTCGGCCTCGCGGTCGCAGTCTGCAATCGGTTTCACTCTTGTGTCAAGAGTTCACCCACGGTCGATTGAGGGTCGTTGAGATTCGCCTTGTGGACAAGGGCTTGTGTGGACTCATGCGCACTGCAATCCTTTGCAGTACCTGTTTCAGCCCACTCATCCCGGAGGACCCATGCCGAAGGCCCTGCAGCCTCATCCGGACCGCGCCCTACCCGCCGGCGAGGCGCGCGACGTCGCCCGGCGGATCCACGCGTCGACGAAGGATCTGCCGTTGCTGTGCCTGCACGGGCACGTCGACATCGGGCTGTTCGCGACCGACGCGCCGTTCGGCAACCCGGCCGAGCTGCTGGTCGTCCCGGACCACTACGTCACCCGGATGCTGATCTCCCAGGGCATCTCCCCCGACCGCCTCGGCCTCCCCCGCCGCGACGGCACCGCGCCCGCCGACCCGCGCGACGTCTGGCGGGAGTTCTGCGCGAACTGGCACCTGTTCCTCGGTACGCCGAGCCGGTACTGGCTGGAGCACGAGTTCGCCGAGGTCCTCGGCGTGACCACGCATCCGTCGGCCGAGGCCGCGGACGAGCTGTACGACCAGATCTCCGCCCGGATCGCCGAGCCCGAGTTCCGGCCGCGAGCCCTGCTCGACCGATTCGGGATCGAGCTGATCTCGACCACCGACGCCGCGACCGACGACCTCGCCCAGCACGCGAAGCTCGCCGCGGACCTGCCCGGTCGAGTCGTCCCGACCTTCCGTCCCGACGCCCTCGTCCACCTCGACCGCCCGGGGTGGAGTGTGCTCGCGTCGCGGCTCGGAGAGTTGGCCAACGTCGACACCGCGACGTACGACGGGTTCCTGGCGGCGATCCGGCAGCGGCGGCAAGCGTTCGTCGAGGCGGGTGCGCGGGCGACCGACCACGGCCACTACAGTGCGGCGGCGATCCCGCTGACCGATGCCGAGGCGGCGCGGATCTACACGAGTGCGTTGAAGGGTGATGTGTCGGCGGAGGACGCGAACGCGTTCGCCGGGCACATGCTGTACCAGTCGGCGGTGATGTCGGCTGAGGACGGGCTGGTGATGCAGCTGCACCCGGGCGTTCTGCGTGACCACGATCCGGCGATCCACGCGGCGTACGGGCCGGACCAGGGGCACGACATTCCGGTGGCGACCGAGTTCACCCGGTCGCTGCGGCCGTTGCTCGAGCGGTTCGGACACGCTGCTGGTTTCCGGTTGGTGCTGTTCACTGTCGACGAGACTGTGTACTCACGGGAGCTTGCACCGCTCGCCGGTGTGTATCCGGCGGTGCGGCTCGGCGCTCCGTGGTGGTTCCTGGACAGCCCGGATGGCATGCGGCGGTTCCGCGAGCTGGTGACGGAGACGGCCGGGTTCTACAACATGTCCGGTTTCGTCGACGACACCCGGGCGTTCCTGTCGATCCCGGCCCGGCACGACCTGGCCCGGCGGATCGACGCCGGTTATCTGGCCAACCTCGTCGTACAGCACCGCCTCGACGAGGACGACGCGTTCCAGGTGGCCAAGGACCTCGCCTACAACCTCGCCCGGGATACCTACCTCAGCTGACACTTGTCACCCCACCTCCGGGTAGTCTCCTCCAGATCTGTTCGCCGGGGGTGGGTGAAGGGCTGTTGATGAGGCGTCGTGGTGTTGTGGCGGGTGGCGCCGTACTGGTGCTGCTGCTGGCCGGGTGCTCTGCGGGTGATGGGAACTCAGCCAAGCCGTCTGTGGCGGCGCCCACGGTGACGGTGCCTACTGCCCCGCCGGCGGCCGCTGCTGTCGAGCTCGGGCCGACGGGACCTGGTACGGCTAAGGCGTGTGTGGGGACCGCGATCCCGGTGGGGGCGGATCCGCAGAAGGTGATCGACGCGGCGCCGGAAGGTACGACGTTCTGCTTCGCGAAGGGTGTGCATCGGATCAGCCGGGCGATCCGGCCGCGGGCCGGTGACACGCTGGCCGGTGGGAAGGGCGTCGTACTGACTGGGTCTGTCGCGCTGAGTGGGTGGCAGCGGGACGGCGATCGGTGGGTGGTGCGTGGTGTACTGCCGGCGGCGTACCCGCTGAAGGGCCAGTGCGAGGACAACAAGGCGAAGCCGTGCCAGCGCGGTGAGCAGGTGTTCGTCGACGGGAAGCATCTGACGCGGGTGATGAGCCTCGGCGAGTTGAAGCCTGGGACGTTCTTCGGGGACTACGCCTCGAACGCCGTGTACGTCGGTGACGATCCGGACGGCCGTACGCTCGAGATGTCGCGGACGCCGACTGCGATCGAGAAGTCGGCAGACGACGTCACCGTGACCGGTTTGACGATCGAGCACTTCGCCAGCCTGCCGCAGGATGGTGCGATCCAGGTCGGGCCCGGGTGGAAGGTGGTCTCGAACGAGGTCCGCTGGAACCACGCGGTCGGGATCATGGTGATCGAGGGCGACCGGGCCGAGCTGAGCCGGAACACGGTCGCGGACAACGGGCAGCTCGGGATCGGGCAGTACAAGTCCGAGGGCGTCCGGATCAGCGCGAACCTGGTCACCCGGAACAACACCGACGGGTTCTGGATCGCCGACTGGGAGTCCGGTGGGATCAAGTCGACCCGGTCGTCGGGCGAGGTGTCGGGCAACGACATCGTCGACAACCGGGGCATCGGGATGTGGAGCGACATTGCGGAGTACGACCGGATGATCAGCGGGAACCGGATCCGCGGGAACGCGGCGGACGGGATCCGGTACGAGATCAGCTACCAGGCGGTGATCGAGCAGAACGTTGTCGAGAGCAACGGGAATGGAACCGGGCGCGGATCCGGTGGGAGCCTGTGGGACGGCGGCGGGATCAACGTGAACACGTCCGCCGGGGTGCAGGTCCGCGGCAACCTGGTCAAGGACAACCGCAACGGCATCTCGATCCAGTCCCGCACCAGGGGTGACGGGCCGCGGGGTACGTACGTCCTCCACGATGTCACCATCGAAGGCAACCTCGTGGTCATGCAGGACGCGACCTCCAGCACCGGCGTCGTCGAGAACAAGGGCTCCCCCACCCGCCCCGGCGCGATCTCCTTCCGCCACAACAGCTACCAGATCGGCGGCAAGTCCGCCGACCGCTTCGCCTACCAGGGCAAAACCCTCACCTGGCCCCAATGGCAGGAAGCCGGCTTCGACCAGGACTCAGTGAGCAGTTAGTGTCCCGACTCAGGACACTTGAGCTCTCGCCTGGGTTCGGGATCTGTGGCGGATTCGGTCGGCGTCGCAGATGGCGGCGGCGACCAACAGGTGCACTGTCATGGAGCTGAGGTCGGAGAGGCCGCTTTCGTTGAGGGAGGCGGCGGTGACGTAGCCGAGGAGGAGGGCTCCGCAGGCCCGGATGTACGGCGTGGGGGCGCGGAGGACCGAGACCCACGCGAGGATGAGAGCGATCGCGACGATCGTGACCGCGAGCAGACCGGTCTCCCAGTACAGGCCGAGCCAACTGTTGTCGATCGCCATCACGTCGATGTCGCCCTCGCCGCGCCGCAGCAGCACCCGCTTGTTGCCGAGGCCGTGACCGATGATCGCGGTCTGGATCGACACCTTCTCGTCCAGCACCGCCTGCCAACTCGTCGTACGCCCACTGAGCGAACTGATCTGCTGCGTCCCCTGCCCGCGCAACACCCACGTGTGCAGCGATCCGATGGTCAGGAACGCGATCCCGATCAGTCCCGGCACCGCCAGACTCGCGATCCGCCCGGCCCACGTCTTCCGGGTGATGATCAACGCGATCACCAGCCCGAACGCGATCGCCGCCGCCGACGTACGGGTCCGGCTCGCCGCCACCAGTACGACGCCCAGCCCCATCACCCCGACCGACGGGATCATCGACAGCTTCCGGCACAGCAGCCCGAGCAGCGCCAGCCCGAACAGGATCGCGCCGACCTCACCGACCCGCGGCGGCAGCATCGGGATGATGACACCCTGCAGGCGATATCCGGCGCCGAGCGAACTCAGCGGCCGCCACGCCTGACTGGGCGCGTACGCCAGACTCGCCACGACCGTGCCCGCCAGCAACACATGCGCCCACAGATGCGCCCGCACCAACCGCTCCGGCACCTGCACCAGCGGCCGCCAGAGCAGGAACACCAGGATGAGCCCGATCATGAACCGCGCCAACCGGGTCAACGGTCCGAGCGGCTCAGCCAGCAGGAACGCCGTGGCGACGGCGAACATCACGTAGAGCACGTACATGGTGCTCGCCGGATTCACCCGAGTCCGGAACCCGGGCTTGGTCGCAGCCATCGCGATCAGGAAGATCGCCCCGAGCAACAGCCCCTTCATCACACTGTTCGTCGACCCGGTGGTCCCCTGCGGCGCCGCGACTCGCGACGACCACGGCTGCACGCCGAGCACGAACAAGCACCACAACACCAGCCAGAACCAGGCCGGCTTCTGGATCTCCCCGTCGACCGTGCCCGGCACCGGCGGCGCCAGACGGGTCCCACCGGAACGGTAGGCGGTCGCGGATCGCATCATGACCACACGATCAGCGCAGCGGTGCAGCCGTGTCGAGCGGCTTGTAGTTCAGCGGAATGCCCAGCGTCTCGTCGTGCGGCGAGGCACCGATCAGTACGACGCCCAGCACCGGCGCACCAGCGAACTGCAACGCACCGGTCAGTCGCGCAACGTCCATCTCCTTGTCGTGCCCGACCTGCACCACCAGCACCGACGCGTCCACAGCCGCGGCCAGCGGCGTGATCCCGTGCCGGCCAACAGACGCCGGTCCGTGAATGACGACGGAGTACCCAGGCGGCAGGTCCGCCACGATGCCCGGCACCAGCGAGGGACCAACGGCCGCGGCCGTCTCCTCGTGGTTCAGGCCAGGCGGAAGCACATACAGATCGGCGACCGTGCCCGGCCGGAACAGCTTGCGCGCCCGGATCGCCCGCGTCGCCGCAGGCTCCATCACCAGGTCGGTCAGGCCCTCATGCCCGGTCACGTGCGACAGAACCGGCGTACCTTCGATGTCCGCCAGGACCAGCAGCGTCTCGCGACCGTCGCGAGCGTTCGCCTCGGCCATCGCCAGCGCGATACCAGCCGAGTTCGGCGTCGGGGATGCGGAGACCACGAGCATCGCGCCCGGGCCACCACCGGCGAAGGCGCGCGGGTTCAACTCGCGACGAGCAAGCGCACCGCTCGCCTCGGCACCCAGCGCAGTGATCTCGTACTGCGGCAACTCGGGAGCCGTCCGGTGCCAGAACCGGCGCCGGTTGCCCTCCGACGCGGCGATGACCGGCGAGCTCGCGGCACGCGCCGCCTGGTCACGAGTCACGATGTACGGCGTCAGGTGCGACCGGAGCAGCGCCAGACCGAAGCCGAGCACGAGGCCGAGGATGCCGCCGACGAGGATGTCGCGGGCAACCATCGGCGAGGAGGTCGCGGTGTCGGTGGTGGCCGGCGTGACCAGCTCGCTGCCGGCACCGACCGTGGTCAGCGCCTTCACCATCGCGGCCGCGTCGTCGGCGGCCTGCCGGGCCTCGGTCGCCAGCCCGACCCGCTGGTCGCGCAGCGCGGCGGCGGTCTGCGAGTCGCCCCGCTGGACTGCCTCGTCGATCTGGCTGACCAGGCTCTTCGACTGCTGGGTCGCGGTCTTGGACCGGTCCTGGGCCTGCCCGGCGAGCGTGGTCAGCAGTGCCTTGGCCTCGTCGTTGCGCTGCTTCAGGTAGATGCTGGAGATCGCGTTGGCCCGCTCGACCGCCTTCGCCGCGGTCGGGCCGTCGGTGGTGACCAGGTACGCGTTGTCGGTGACCGCCTTGACCCGGGTCACCGCCGCCAGTTCCTGGATCGCGTCGTCGGTGGTGTCCATGCCCAGCGACTTCGCCACGCTGTGCAGCAGCGTCGGGCTGGCCATCACGCGGGCCTGCGTCTCGGCGGGCAGATCCATGCCGAGCGGGCCGGTCTTGTCCGTGGTGGGCAGCTTGCCGACCAGGGCCGGCGGGACCGCCGGCCCGAGCACCAGTTGGCTCGAGGCGGTCCAGCGCGTCGTCTGGGACAGCGCGAAGACGGAAGCGCCGAGAAGCCCGAGCACGATGCACCCCAGGATGAGCCACTTCTGCCGTAGCAGTGACTGAGCGGTCTCCCGCCAGACCACGGTGCCCGGTTCCATCCCTACCCCACTTCCATCGCCCACAGGCTCGGTGCCAGCGACTCAGGATATAGGCAGCCGGGATCGGGCGTACCGAAGCGTCCGGTCATGCCCTACTCTGACCCCCGGGGGATTCCCGGGGGCTGCCGGGAATTTGGTATGGCGCCGTTCCGCGCGCCTTCTGTCCGAGGGGGACACCGCAGGATGAACAAGAGATGGTTGCTCACGCGTCTGGGGCTCGTGGGCGCTCTCGTCGCCGGGGCACTGGTGGTCGTTTTCGCGCCGCCCGCCCAGAGCATCGAGGCTTCGCTGTCAGCAGTGGCGAGCCCGACCTGGCAGACCAACGGAAGTGTGCAGGGCATCACGGTCGCAGCGGGCAAGGCGTACGCCGGCGGCCGATTCACGAGCGTGCGGCCACCGGGCGCCGCCGCCGGGAGCGGTGAGGTCGCCCAGGCGTACCTGGCCGCTTTCGACGAGAACACCGGTGCCCTGGTCACCGCGTTCAACCCGGTCCTCAACGGCCAGGTCTATGCGGTCGCGGCGTCCGCCGACGGATCACGGATCTTCGTCGGTGGTGACTTCACCACCGTCAACGGCGTCACCCGGAACCGGATCGCGGCGTTCGACACCGCCACCGGTGCGCTGGTGACGACCTGGAAGCCCTCGGTCTCGTACCGGGTCAAGACGATCGCGGTGCACGGCAACACGGTGTACTTCGGCGGTTCGTTCGGCCTGGTCAACAACCTGACCCGGAACCGGCTCGCGGCGGTCAGCGCCGACGCCGGCACCCTGCTTCCGTTCGCCCCGTCGGTGAACGGCGACGTGTACGCCGTCGACTCCGCGGCCGACGGCTCCAAGGTGTACGCCGGTGGCCAGTTCAGTGCCGTCAACGGCACCAACCAGAACACCGTGACCAGCCTCGACCCGGCGACCGGCGCCGTACTGCCGTTCCCGGGTGCGTCCGCGGTCCCGCCGCCGAACGGCTCCTGCACCACTCGGGTCAAGGCGATCGATGCCAGTGGCGACACCGTGTACTTCGGCAACGGCGGTGACGGTGGCGGCTGCTTCGACGGCACCTGGGCGGTCGACGTCTCGACCAACGCGCTGAAGTGGAAGAACTCGTGCCTCGGCGCGACCGAGGCAGTCAAGGTCGTCAACGGCTGGCTCTACAAGGGTTCGCACGCGCACGACTGCGCCAACCAGGGCGCCGGCGGCTTCCCGCAGGGCTTCGACTACCGGTACCTGCTGGTGGAGAAAGTCTCCGACGGCACGCTCGGCCCGTGGTACCCGAACACCGACGCGGGCCCGCCCACCGAGGTCGGACCGCTCGCGTTCGCGACCGGTGGCGACGACCTCTGGGTCGGTGGCGACTTCTTCAGCACGAACGGCGTCGGCCAGCAGGGCCTGACCCGCTTCACCAACGCGACGCCAGGTGCGGCTCCGGCCAAGCCGGCCAAGCTGCTGCCGTACAGCGTCAAGCCGGGTGAGGTGCAGATCCACTTCCCGACCGTGGTCGACAACGACGACAGCACGCTCACCTACCGGCTGCTGAAGGGCTTCAGCAACACCACGATCGCGACGTGGACGGCCAAGTCGACCCCATGGGATCGGCCGTGGCTGCACTACATCGACACCAACGTGGTGCCGGGCGAGACGCCCAACTACCGCGTCGAGGTGACCGACGGCAGTACGACGTTGCGCGGCAACTACTCCGACCCGGTCACGGTCGCCAGTGCGCCGTCCACGGCGTACGACCAGATCATCAACGCCGACGGTCCGCAGGCCTACTGGCGACTGGGTGAGGCCGCCGGTACGACGACGTCCGTCGACTCGTCCGGGCAGAGCAACAACGGCACCTACGGTGGTGCGGTGCTCGGACAGCCGGGGGCGATCGCGGGGAACACCGCGATGACGGCGACCCTGACCAGCGGCCGGATGACGTCCGAAAAGGGCTACAGCATGCCGCAGCAGTTCACGGTCGAGGCTTGGGTGAAGCAGAGCGGCACCAACCGCGGCGGACGCATCATCGGCTTCGGCAACTCCAAGGCCGGCACCAGCGCGACCGGTGGCGACCGGCAGCTGTACATGCGCACCAACGGCTCGATCGTGTTCGGGGTGAACGACGGCGCCCAGAAGACGCTGACCAGCACCTCGGGCAAGAACGACGGCCAGTGGCACCACGTCGTCGGCACCTTCGACAACGGCGCGATGAAGCTGTATGTCGACGGTGCACTCGCAGGAAGCGCGAGTGCCGGAACCGCGTCGCTGTACTACGGCTGGTGGCGGCTCGGGTACGACAACAACACCAACTGGCCGGGCGGTGGCGCGAGCCAGGTCGGGATGAGCATCGACGAGGGCGCGGTGTACCCGTATGCACTCACTCCGGTCCAGGTGCAGTCGCACTTCGCGGCCCGCTGAGAAGGCTCGCTGAGTAAGGCTTCGGACAAGTTTTCCGGGTTCACAACACAAAGTCATAACGCGGGTGGGAGCTCGTCTTCCGGACGAGCTCCCACCCCGCTAATGTCCGCTGCTGGTGTGTGTTTTGAGGCCACGCACCGTTGTGAGGCACCCGCCCGTCCGAAGGACATAAATGAAGAAGTTAGTTCTGGCCATCGTCACCGGCGCGGCGGTGGTGGCCGCCGCACTGATTCCGTCCGGTCCGCCAGTGGTGGCGGCGGCCCCAGGTTTCGGTTCCGCCGTCTCGGCGATCAAGCAGACCTCGTGGCAGACCAACAACAGCGTGAACGCGTTGGCCATCGCAGGGAACACCGTCTACGCCGGCGGTCTGTTCACCCGGATCCGCCCACCCGGCAAGGCCGCCGGTCAGAGTGAAGTGGTCCGCACGTACGTCGCCGCCTTCAACCGGACCACCGGCGCGCCGACGACGTTCGCGCCGACCCTCAACGGCCCGGTGTACAGCATCGCCACCAGCCCGGACGGCAAGTGGGTGGTGATCGGCGGTGACTTCACCGTCGCGAACGGCCTGAAGCGCAGCAAGATCGCGATGTACAGCGCGGTCACCGGCCGGATCGTGCAGGCCTGGGACCCGGTCGTCGCGGCCCGCGTCAAGGCGCTGGCGATCTCCGGCAGCACCGTGTACATCGGTGGCGCCTTCGGCCGCGTCGACGGCCAGACCCGCAACCGCCTCGCCGCGGTCCGGCTGCTCTACGGCGATCTGACGGCGTGGAACCCGAATGCGAACAACGACGTGTACGCGATCGACGTGTCCGACAACGGCACCCGCGTCTTCGTCGGTGGACCGTTCAGCACCATCAACGGCCAGGACCACTACTCGCTGGCGATGGTGAACACGACCACCGGGGCGGCGTACTCGATGCCGGCCGCGGCGGCGATCCCGAAGCCGACGGTGAAGTGCACGACCCGGGTGAAGGACATCGACACCCTGGGCGACAAGGTATTCGTCTCCAACGGCGGTGACGGCGGCGGTTGCTACGACGGCGTGCTGGCCGCCGATGCGACCACCGGCAAGTTGCTGTGGCAGAACACCTGCCTGGGCGCGACCGAGGCGATCAAGGCGATCGGCAACTGGGTCTACAAGGGCTCGCACGCACACAACTGCAGTTCGTCGGGCGCCTTCGGCGACGGCACCGGTACGCACTACCTGCTGGTCGAGAGCGGCATCAACGGCAAGCTCGGCCCGTGGTACCCGAACACCGACGCCAACCCGAACAGCACCACCAAGGTCGGACCGCTGGCGATGGCCGGCACCAACACCGACCTCTGGGTCGGCGGCGACTTCCTGCACGTGAACAACGCGGTCCAGCAGGGCCTGGCCCGGTTCACCAACACCCCGGGCGGCGCCTACCCGGCCAAGCCGAAGGCTCCGACCCTGACCAGCACGACGGCCAACCAGGTCCGGGTGGCGTTCAACGACGTGTACGACGTGGACAACCTGACGCTGACGTACAACGTGTTCCGGGGCTCGACGAACGTCGGCTCGTACAAGTACGTCTCCTACTACTGGGAGAAGCGCAAGCTGTACTCGATGGTCGACACCGGTGTGAAGAGTGGCCAGACGGTCACCTACCACATCGAGGTCCACGACGGGCGCAACATCGTGAAGGGCCCGTCGGTCTCGATCAAGGTGAAGTAGCTCGTCAGGGGGTCTGCCTGAAAGGGCAGACCCCCTTCGGCTGTGGATCGGGAGGGGGCCTGCCGGTCGTAGCCTGAGAGTCCGGGGAACTGGGGTACGGGGAAATCTGGGGTACTGGGGAACTGGGGGGAATCATGGGGAGACGACTGCTTGCTGTGATCGGGGCGGCGGGTCTGGCCTTCGGCCTGATCCCGGCACCACCAGCCGTCAGCACCGGCGCGTCACTGACTGCCGTCGCGAACTCGGCCTGGCAGACCGATGCGAGTGTGCTCGGCCTGGCCGTTGCCAAAGGCAAGGCGTACGTCGGCGGCAGGTTCACGAAGGTCCGTCCGCCAGGTGCGGCGGCCGGTACGAACCAGACCACCCGGACCTATCTGGCCGCCTTCAATCAGACGACCGGTGCGCTCGACACCAGCTTCAACCACACCCTGAACGGTTTCGTCTGGGCGATCGTCGCGTCGGCCGACGGATCCCGGGTGTACGTCGGCGGTGACTTCACCCGCGTCGACGGCCAGGTGCGGAACCGGATCGCGGCGTTCGACACCGCCACCGGCGCACTGGTGTCGACCATCAAGCCGAGCGTTTCGTACCGCGTCAAGGCGCTCGCGATCGGCGGCACCAGCCTGTACTTCGGCGGATCGTTCGGACTGGTCAACAACATCGCCAGGAACCGGGCGGCCGCGATCAGCACGGTCAACGGCAGCCTGCTGCCGTGGAACCCGAACGCGGACGCCGACGTGTACGCGATCGACGCGGCCGACGACAACTCCAAGGTCTACCTGGGCGGGACGTTCGCCAAGATCGGCGGAACCAACCGCTGGGCCGTCGCGAGTGTGAACAACTCGACCGGCGCACTGCTCCCGTTCGCCGCCGCGTCCGCCGTACCGCTGCCGACCGGTGGGTGCACCTCGCGAGTGAAGGACATCGAGACGTCCGGGAACCGGGTGTACTTCGCCAACGCGGGCGACGGCGGTGGTTGCTTCGACGGGACCTGGGCCGCGGATGTTGCCACCGGCAACTTGGTCTGGAAGAACACCTGCCTTGGCGCGACCGAGGCGCTGACAGTCCTGAACGGCTGGCTGTTCAAGGGCTCGCACGCGCACAGCTGCCCGGGGGCCTTCAGCGACGGCACCGGCACGCACTTCCTGCTGCTGCAGAACCCGGCCAACGGCTCGCTCGGACCGTGGTTCCCGAACACGAACGCCGGTCCGCCGACGCTGGTCGGTCCGCTCGTGTCGGCGACCGGTGGAAGCGATCTATGGGTCGGAGGCGACTTCACCAAGGTGAACGGCGTGGGCCAGCAGGGCCTCACCCGCTTCACGAACCTCGGAAACGGCGCCGCTCCCCTGGGGCCGGTCCTGCCGACGCTCTCCAGTACGACGGTCGGTCAGGTCAAGGCCACCGTCCAGACCTCGCTGGACAACGACGACATCACCCTGACCTATCGCCTGCTCCGCGGCGCCACCAACACGATCGTCGCCACCACCACCGCCAACTCCACCTTCTGGAGCCGGCCGACCATCACCCTCACCGACCCAACGGCACCGTCCGGGACAACGCAGATGTACCGCATCGAGGCGTACGACGGCCACAACGCCGTACGAGGCGGCTACTCCACCATCAAGGTGCGCTGACCAGCACTCACTCGTCCGGCCACCACGCACGGGGGCAACTTCAGCGGATAACCCCGCAGATTGACCCTTCTCTGGTCGTAATTCGACCGTAGAAGGGGCAACGCCAGGAGAGATCCGCTCAACTGCACACGGGTCGGTGGGGCTGGGCCGGCGGTGTACGGGCCGACAGGTAGTGCACCTGCGAGACACCGTACACAAAACGCGCGCACGCTCAGCTGCATTACCTGCCGGCCTGATACCTCCTGTCGAGCTGCACGCCGCCACCCGGCCGTCCGCCGAAATGACCTTTGGGTGCCGCGCCCTCAGGGGGTTGCGGTGGTTGAGCGGCGGTGGGCGGCGATCGCTCGGTGGGCTTCGTTCCACCACAGGAGGAGGGTGCAGAACGAAGCGGTGGCCAGGCCCCAGGCGGCGCCTTTGGCGTCGGCCAGGACGGCGCCGCCGACGCCGAAGGTGATGAGGATGACGGAGGAGATGAGCCGGACGCGGAGGCCTCGAGTGGCGGCGGCGAGGGCTCGGAGGATGGCGAACGCACCGGCGTTGGAGGCGCCGAGGGCCTGCAGCAGGATGACGGGAATCAAGACAGTGTGAGCCTGGGCCCAGACCCCAGGGCCGAGAAGCTGCCGGCCGACAACGTCCGGCAACAGCAGGAAGACGGCGCCCCACGCCAGGGCGCCGGCCCCGACGCCGAGAGAGATGACCAGACCGACCAGCCATAGGCGTCGGTAGGAGTGGCGGAGGGCGCGGGCGGCTTCGGGGACGGAGATCATCCGGATGCCCTGGTTGAGGACGTTCACGGGACCCAGCAGAACCTGTGCACCGCGGATACCGGCTGTGGCAGCGAGGCCGGCCGCGGCGGTGATGCCGAGCATGTAGACCTGGATCGTGCCGGAGACCGCGAGCATCTCCCCCATGTACTTCGGGGTCAGGTCCCAGTTCCGTCGTACCCACTCGCGGATCAGTTGGCGACGCGGCGAGATCCCGGCCTGGAACCGACCGGCCACCGCCGCGATCACCGCACCCAGTCCCCACGCGAACGTCAGCGTGAAGGCGGATGCCGTGTCGGTGAGATACAGCCCGCCGAAGATCACCAGCATGGCGAGCAACCAGATCAGGTCGTTGACGAGTGCCTTCTGCCCTTCCCCCACGACGAAGAACGCCCACCGCCACGCGTCCTGCAGCAGCAACCCCGGCATCGTCACCGCGAAGGCGAGCAGCACGCCCTTCGACGGCACACCGGGGAACGCCGCGATCCCCAGCCCCACGAGCATCGCGAGGAACCCGGCCAGCAGAGCAGTCGCCGTACTGGCACGCACCGCTCGTTCCCAGTCGGGTGTCCGCTCACCGGAGTGCCGGACCGCCAGCGGCTCGGTCGCGACCGCACGGGACACGTTCAGCGCGATGGTGTAGCCGCCGAAGGCCAGCGCGTAGACACCGAAGTCGGCGACAGTGCTGGAGCGGGCGACGACGACTCCGACGGCGAGATTGCTCAGACTCGACAGCGCCTGGTCGGCCAAACCCCAACTGGCGCGACCGGCCGGCCCGGCCAGCCGACGTAGCTTCGGCCGCCGGAACTTCACCAAGGCACCCTAAACCGGACGCGGGGGGCGCCGGAGGATGCCGACGCCGAAACGCGGGATGCCCAGCAGGTACCGCTTCCAGAGCCGTCTCGGCTCCTTGTACAGCCGGTAGCTCCACTCCAGCCCGGACCGCTGCATCCACAGCGGTGCCCGGTCCAGCCGGCCGGTGTGGAAGTCGAACGCGGCACCGACCCCGATCAGGATCGACGCGTTCAGCCGGTCCCGGTGCTCGGCCATCCAGCGCTCCTGCTTGGGCGCGCCGAGACCGACCCAGACGATGTCCGGCTTCGCCGCGTTGATCCGCGCGACGGCGGCGGCGTCCTCCGCCTCGGTCAGCGGCCGGTACGGCGGGCAGTCGGTACCGACCACCTTCAACGCGGGGTGGCGCTCCTGGAACGTGTCCCGCAGATTCTCGGCCACACCCTCGGCGCCGCCATAGAAGTACTGTGTCCACCCGCGGTCGGCGGCCTCGGCCATCACGCGCTCGAGCAGGTCCGGCCCGGCGACTCGCGCCATCCGGTCGAACCCGGCCCGCTTGCCCGCCCACACCAGCGGCATCCCGTCCGCGACCGTCAGCCCGGCGTTGTTGTAGACCTCGGTCAACCACTCGTCGGCGCGCGCGTGCAGCAGTGCGTTCACGTCCGACACGCAGACCAGTTGCCGCTCGCCGTCGTCGATCCAGCGCCCGAACGTCTCGACCGTCTCGTCCAGATCGGTCACGCTCACGTGGATCCCGAGCACGTCGACACGGTCGTGCGCCGACGTGGCGAGCCGGGGGTCAGTGGTCTCCGCAGTCATTCCTCAGTCCTCGCGGGTCAGCGCGGCCAGGTCCGCGTCGACCATGATCCGGACCAGCTCGGGCACATGCACCTGGGCTTTCCACCCGAGCTCGGTCGTGGCTTTGGACGCGTCCCCGATCAGCGAGTCCACTTCCGTCGGACGCTCGTACCGCGCGTCGTAGTCGACGTACTGCTCCCAGTCCAGTCCGACGTGGTCGAACGCGAACGTGACGAAGTCCCGGACCGAGTACGACGTACCGGTCGCGATCACGTAGTCGGCCGGGGTGTCGTGCTGCAGCATCCGCCACATGCCTTCGACGTACTCCGGCGCGTAGCCCCAGTCGCGGCAGGCCTCCAGGTTGCCCAGGTACACCCGCTGCTCCAGGCCGAGCTTGATCCGGGCCACCGCGCGGGAGATCTTCCGGGTCACGAACGTCTCGCCGCGGCGCGGGCTCTCGTGGTTGAACAGGATCCCGTTCACCGCGAACATGTCGTACGCCTCGCGGTAGTTCCGGGTCATCCAGTAGCTGTAGAGCTTGGCCGCGCCGTACGGCGAGCGCGGGTAGAACGGGGTCTCCTCGTTCTGCGGCGGCGGCGTCGCGCCGAACATCTCCGACGACGAGGCCTGGTAGAACCGGCAGTCCAGCCCGATCATCCGGATCGCCTCGAGCAGCCGCGTCGTCCCCATCCCAGTGGTGTCACCGGTGTACTCCGGCTCGTCGAAACTGACCCGGACATGGCTCTGCGCGGCCAGGTGGTAGACCTCGGTCGGCTGGATCGAGGCCAGCAGCGTGACGAGGCGCGACCCGTCGGTCAGATCGCCGTAGTGCAGGAACAGCCGCTTGTCCTTCGCGTGCGGATCCTCGTACAGGTGGTCGATCCGGCGGGTGTTGAACGTCGAAGCCCGGCGGATCAGGCCGTGGACCTCGTAGCCCTTGGCCAGCAGCAGCTCCGCCAGGTACGACCCGTCCTGCCCGGTGATCCCGGTGACGAACGCCTTCTTCATGAGGTCTGCTCCTGATACCAGGCGTACGTGGCCGCGACGCCTTCCTCCAGCCCGATCGACGGCTTCCAGCCGAGCGCCCGCAACCGGCTGACGTCGAGCAGCTTGCGCGGCGTACCGTCCGGCTTGGACAGATCGTTGCTGATGGCACCGGTGTAGCCGACCACCCGGGCGACCAGGTCGGCCAGCTCGCGGATCGTCACGTCCTCGCCGACGCCGACGTTGATCGGCTCCGGCTCGTCGTAGTGCTCCAGCAGGTGCAGGCACGCGTCGGCCAGGTCGTCGACGTGCAGGAACTCCCGCCGCGGCGTCCCGCTCCCCCACAGCACAACCTCGGCGGCATCGGTACGTCGGGCGTCGTCGAACCGCCGGATCAACGCGGGCAGGACGTGCGAGCTGGTCAGGTCGAAGTTGTCGTTCGGCCCGTAGAGGTTGGTCGGCATGGCCGAGATCCAGCGCAGCCCGTACTGGCGGCGGACCGCCTGGACCTGCATGATGCCGGCGATCTTGGCGATCGCGTACGCGTCGTTGGTCGGCTCCAGCTCACCGGTCAGCAGGCTCGACTCGCGGATCGGCTGGTCGGCGTACTTCGGGTAGATGCAGGACGAACCCAGGAACAGCAGCCGCGGCGTGCGGACCTCGAGGGCCGCGTCCATCAGGTTCACCTGGATGCGCAGGTTGTCGCTGAGGAACTCGGTCGGGTGGTCCCGGTTCGCGAGGATTCCGCCGACGCGAGCAGCCGCGTCGATCACCACCGCCGGCCGGTGGTGGGCCAGGAACGCGAATGTCGCGGCCCGGTCCCGCAGGTCCAGCTCCGCCGACGATGCGCCGATCAGTTGGGTGAAGCCGGCCGCTTCCAACCGCCGCCAGATCGCGGATCCGACCAGGCCGCGGTGGCCCGCGACGTACACCGGTGCTTTCAGGTCCATCAATACGCTCCTGCGCCGTAGATCACCGCGCGCACGGTCTTCCAGAGAATCAGCAGGTCCAGCGTCATCGACCAGTTGTCGACGTACCGCAGGTCGAGCCGGACCGATTCGTCCCAGGACAGGTCGCTGCGGCCGCTGACCTGCCACAGTCCCGTGATGCCGGGCTTGACGAGCATCCGCCGGGAGTCGTCGGCAGCGTACAGTGCGACCTCCTCCGACAGCGGAGGACGGGGGCCGACCAGGGACATGTCGCCTCGCAGCACGTTGAACAACTGCGGGAGTTCGTCGAGCGAGAAGCGGCGGATCCACCGGCCGAACGGGGTCATCCGCGGGTCGTCGCGCATCTTGAAGATCACACCGTTGCCGTCGCTGAGGGCGTACAGGTCGCCGAGCCGCTGCTCGGCGTCGGCGTACATGCTGCGGAACTTGAGCATGGTGAACTCGGCGCCACCACGGCCGACCCGCTGTTGACGGAACAGCACCGGTCCGGTGCTGGTCAGCCGGACGGCGACCGCGAGACCGATCAGCACGGGCGCCAGCAGGACGATCATCCCGAGCGCCAGGATCCGGTCGAAGACCGCCTTCATCAGGTGCGGTCCACCGCTGACCGACGGCCGCTCCAAGTGCAGCAGTGACAAACCCGCGACCGGCCGGACCGAAATGCGCGGACCGGCGACCTCGATGATGCCGGGCGAGACGATCAGCTCGATGCCGCGCTGCTCCAGGGCCCACGACAGCCGGCGCAGCGATTGCCCGGCGAGCTCAGGCTCGGTGGCGATCGCTACGACCTCGACCGCGTGCCGATCGGCGGCGGCCAGGATGTCCGGCTCGTCCAGCTCCTCCGGCGGCATCGGCCCGGTCCCGTGCTGGTCGCCGCGGGGGCGGCAGGTGGCCACGACGCGGAAGCCATCCGTCGGACGGCTCTCCAAGTGCTCACAAAGTGTTGCGGCCGGGCCACTTCGCCCGACCACAAGAACCCGATGCATGCAGCGGCCTCTGACCCGGTGCCGGTGCAGGTCCTTGCGCAACGCGTACCGCAGTACCAAGGCGGAGCCGACCATCACCGGAATCGCGAGTACGACGAAGCCGCGCGCGATCTCGGTCTTGGTCACGTACGCCGCCATCGCGACGGCTGCGGTCAGGCCGACACCGGAACGCAGCAGCGACCGGAACTCGTCCGGTCCGGCACCGAAGTAGCGCGGGTCGTACCCCTTGGACATGGCGACCGCGCCGACCCAGGCCAGCGGGAGCACGCTACTGACGATCAGATAACCGCTGCCGACGTGGTAGCCGAACCGGGTCAGCAGAGCGATGGACACACCGAGCATGGCCGCGAGCAGATCACCGCCGACAGCGGCCCAGCGGTACACACCGACCCAGCGCGGCTCTGTCGACCGTGACGGGAGCGGGACGATCGCCGGCACCTCGTGCGGAAGCACCCACAGCGGACGACGGCCGTCAACCGCATCCGGCGCCTCTGCTCCGCTCACAACGGCCCCTTGCTCCAAGCTGCAAGTGCTCGAACACGGTACGTGTCCGTCGCAGCGTGCAGTCTGCCATCAACACTGTCCAACGGAGATCGCCACCCACGGTGACGCCAAAGCATGCGTGCCCCACATCCCCAGAAGTTCACCCGCCCGTCGGCGGTGCGACATCGCACAGTACTACGACCGAGGGCCGCCGGCGACGGCGGCTCGGCAACCCTTGGATAGAATTTGCGTCGGGGTGCGGGACTCGTGGGGTGGGGGGTAGGAATGGCGTCGCAGGATGCTGCTTTGCCGCGTGCGGCCATGCGGCCGGCGTTGGTGCCGGCGGTCCGCGGGCCGGCCGTCGTACTGGCGGCGGTCGGGGCGGTGCTGTGGATCGTGCCGGCTGTGCTGTTCGCCGGTGACACCGGCCCGAGCCGGCTGGATGTCCGGGTGCAGAACCTGGTCGGCGACTCGCCCGCCGGGGCGTGGAATCTCGTCCGCGCGATGGACTGGCTCGGCGAACCTGCCGGCCGGGTCGTCCTGGTGCTCGCCACCGCCGCGCTCTGCCTGATCGCCGGACGCCAGGCTCTGGCGGTCGCCGCCGTCCTCGGCATCGTGACGACCAGCGTGCTCACGACGGCACTCAAACCGCTGGTGAACCGCCGGATCCACGACGACTTCCTGTCCTATCCCAGCGGACATGTCGCCGCGGCGACAGCGGCGGCGATGGTGATCGGCCTGCTCCTCGCTGATCTGCTGCGCACAGGCCGGATCGCGGGTACTGCCATCCTGCTTGCCGTCACCATCATCGGCGGTGGACTCAGCGCCTTTGCCCAGATCCACCTGACCGCCCACTACCCGACCGACACCCTCGGCGGCTTCGGCTGCGGGCTGTTCGTGATCCCGCCGACGGCCCTGGTGATGAACCGGCTCGCCCGGAGGCGAGCGGACCGGCCGGCGTCGAAGTGACGCCGGCCGGGGCTGTCACGCGAGTGCGTGGCTCGGCGTGTCGTACTCACCGACGACGTCGGCCGGGATGTGCTCCAGGTCGCTGACCCTGAGGTAGTCGCCCATCGTCGTACCGGTGCACTCGGAGTCGACGTTCGGCGCGGACCGGCGGTCCATCGCGTCGCCCAGGTGCACGGTGCGCAGGTCGATGCTGAACCGCGTCCGGCCCGACGTGTTCGGCACGCTGGAGTGCAACTGCGCACCGGAGAACAAGATGATGCCGCCCGGCTTGCAGATCGGCCGGATCTGCGGCACCAGTTCCACCTCTTCCTCCGGCACCGGCTGGACCCGGGTGTCGGTGCCGATCTGGGTCGCGGCGATCTTGCGACTGGTCGCGTTCCACTCGGCGTAGTTGTAGACCCGGGAGCTGTTCTTGACCGGGGTCTGCCAGTACTTCGGATGGAAGGCGAGCCCGTTGTCCACGCTGATCGGGAAGATCGGCAGCCACCAGTTGAGCTGGAAGTGCGGCGCCGAGTACCAGGTGTCGCGGTGCGGATGGAAGGCGAACGCGATCCCGGTGGTCAGGTAGTCGTTCGACGTCGAACTCCGCATCCGCGGTACGTCGAAGTAGACCTGCTCGGTGTCGCAGCCGAAGTCGGCCAGCATCTCCTGGATCAGCCGCTTCGACTCCGGATGGTGGATGAAGCGCGGCTTGAGTTCGGCCAGCAGCGCCGCGTAGTCCTCGACGGCCATGTCGAACTGCGCCGTCTCCGGATCCAGCGGTGCGAACGCCGCCCGGGCCATCTCACCGGCGAACTCGGTGAGGGCCAGAGTGGACGGCCGCGGTGAGTAGACGAACAGGTCGCCGTCGTACAACTTCTGCCTGCGTTCGTCGTCGCCGAACTCGGCGTCGACATAGATGGAATGCATGATGGAACCCCCCTCTTGCGGAGCCGGCCCCGCGCCGGCCCTTCGCCCTACCCGTCTACACAAAGCGACGGAACACCGGTTTGACCGGACGTCCGCCCGTCCACCCCCTCGGGTCGTCGGCGTCGAGCGCCTTGCGGTAGACCACACATGCCTGCGCGACCGCCTCGACCGTGCGGGCGATGTCCACGTCGGTCAGGGCCGCGCTCACGACGAACGACGGACCGACCACCCCACCGAGGATCAGTTCGCGCAGGAACAGCGTCCGGTAGTCCTGGGACGGCTGCAGGTCCTGGTCGAGGGTCGCGAAGACCAAGTTGCTGGCACGGCCGCGGGTCACCACGTGATCGCCGACACCGGCCGCCTCGGCCACCTCGCGGACGCCGCCGGCCAGCCGGTCGCCCAACGCGTGCAGCCGGGCCACGATGCCTTCCTTCTCGTAGGTGTCCAGCACCGCCATCGCCGCGGCCAGCGAGTGGCTCTCGGCGCCGTGCGTCGTGGAGAGCAGGAAGACCCGTTCGCGGTCGTCGCGCAGGCCACCCCGCTCCATGAACTCGCGCTTGCCGGCCAGTGCCGAGATCGCGAAGCCGTTGCCGAGGGCCTTGCCGAACGTCGAGAGGTCGGGCGCCACGCCGTACACGGCCTGCGCTCCGGCCTCCGACCAGCGGAAGCCGGTGATCATCTCGTCGAAGATCAGCAGGCAGCCGTGCCGGTGGGCGAGGTCCCGCAGGCCGGCCAGATAGCCGTCCGGCGGGTCGTGCTGGGTGGCCGCCTCGAGGATCAGGCAGCTGACCTGCCCTTCGTGCTCTTGCAGCACCCGTTCGGTCGCGGGCAGATCGCCGTACGGGAAGTGGACCGTCAGGTCTGCGGTCGAACCGGGGATGCCGGCCGACATCGCCGTGGTCGAGATGAACCAGTCGTCGATCGAGAAGAAGGGCTGGTCCCGGCAGATCGCCACCATCGGCCGCCCGGTGGCGGCCCTGGCCAGCTTGACTGCGGCGGTCGTGACATCCGAACCGTTCTTGGCGAACTTGACCATCTCGGCCGTCTGCACAGTGGCCAGGAAGCGTTCCGCGGCATAGAGCTCGATCACACTCGGCCGGACGAAGTTCGTCCCCAGTCCGAGCTGGCCGCGGACCGCTTCCAGCACCGCCGGGTGGGCGTGCCCGAGGCTGACCGCGCGCAGGCCGGACCCGTACTCGATGTATTCGTTGCCGTCGGCATCCCAGACGTGGGCGCCACGGCCATGCGTGATCACCGGCGCCATGTTCTCCGGGTACTGGTCCAAGCCCTTGGCGTAGGTGTGCGCGCCACCCGGTACGACGCCCTGCAATCGTGCGTTCAGCTCGACCGAACGGCCGAACGACTTCTCCGATGGTGTCATGTCAGCCTCCTGCTGGCCTCCGCCAGCGACGGTGCGGCCTTGTCCCGCTCGGACATCAGCGTGACCGGCAGCGGCCACTCGATGCCCAGACCCGGGTCGTCGAACGCGATCGACACGTCCTCCCTCGGGTCGTGTGCCCGGTCGATCCGGTACGACACGTCGGCCGGATCGGTCAGAGCCTGGAAGCCGTGCGCGCAGCCGGCCGGGACGTACACGCTGACCTGGTTCTCCCCGGTCAGATCGAAGTACTCCGTGTTCCGGTACGTCGGTGAGTCCGGCCGCAGGTCGACCACCACGTCGAGCACGGCACCGGACGAGCAGCGCACCAGCTTGGCTTCACCGGCTCCGGACCGGACGTGCATACCACGGACGACACCCTTGGCCGAGCGGGAGATGCTGTCCTGCTCGAACGCGTCGGGATCGAGCCCGGCCGCGGCGACCACCGCGCGGTCGAAGGTGCGGCAGAAGAAGCCGCGCTCGTCCACGTAGGGCGTAGGCAGGAACAGCAGCGCACCGGCGATCCTCGGAACCTGAATGACGTCCATCGATCCTCCTACTGGTCGCTGCCCGTGGCCACCGGCCGTCCGGCGCCGAAGAACCGGTCGGACAGTACGGCGAACTGCTGCTCGAGCTGCTCGACGTACTCGGCGTTCTTCTCCCGCATCACGGCCTCGAGGCCGCCCGCGCGCGCCTCGAGCGCCCGCAACTGGTCCATCAACCGGGTCACGTCGAGGTCCTTGATCGGCTGGCGGAACTCGGCCAGCCGCATCCCCTCCATCAGGATGTCGTTCTTCACCGCGTAGCTGACCGAGATGGTCGGCTTCGACAGCCTCAGTGCCGACTGCACGTTGTGGTAGCGCGAGGCAACGACCAGGTCGGCACCGGCCAGCTGCTCCATCAGTTCACCCAGCGAGTCCGCGGGTTCGCGGACCAGTCGCTCGTCGACCAGGTCCGGCCGGGTCCGTCGCAGGTCGTCGGAGATGGCGGTGACGACAGCCTCGTCGGCCGGGTCGCCGGTGACGAGCCGGATCCGGTAGCCCTCGTCGACGACCTGGCGGGCGAACTCGACGATCTTGCCGACGTACTCGGTGTAGATCTCGTCCGACCGGGACCGGTCGGTCGAGGCGCCGTGGTACTCCATCACGCCGAGGCCGATGGTCCGGCGCGGATCGCGCGACTCCGGCTCCTTGGGTTCCGGCAGTGCGAACGCGAGGTCCGGGTAGACCGCGTCGTTGCTGGTATCCAGTCCCATCTGCCGCAGCGCGTCGCGCGAATAACTGTCCCGGTAGGACCGGTACGTCGCCATCCGCGCGGCGTTCCGGAACAGGTACCGGATCGACCGTTCGCGCGCGAAGTTCGCGCCGATGCTGACGAAGGCGACCTGCGCGCCGACGATCCGGGCCGACAGGCACATCAGGAACACCGCGTACGGGAAGCCCCACGGGTTCAGCTCGAGCGTCGTCTCCAGCACGCCCATACCCGGCACGATGATCAGGTCGTAGCGACGCAGCAGCAACGGCATCCGGACCAGGTCGGCGAACTTGCCGAAGATCTTGCGGGCGATCGTGGTCACCCGGGACCGGCCGGGGCCGTACGCCTGGAACCAGGTCATCGCCGTCGCCGGGATGCCGTACTGCCGCTCCAGCGTCTCCGGGCCGGAGCAGACACAGCTGATGTCCGCCTCCGGGTGGTCGCGCCGGAGGAACCACAGCATCGCGTCGAGCGACCCGTGGTTGCCCAGGTTGCCCGATCCCAGCAGGCCGAAGATGGCGATCCGCGGCGGCCTGCCTGCAACGGCGGCGCTCATCCCTGTGCGACCCTCCTCTGACCCGCCACCGCCGAGCTGTCCGGAATCGCCATCGGGGCGCTCGGCGGCGCGCTGTCCTCGATCCGCTGCTTCGATCCGGGCTTGGCCCGGCTCGCCATCCAGCGGATCAGCTGGGCGTAGCATCCGCGCCGCTCCGCCGACGACAACGGCGCCCGGCGGATCGCGCCGACGAAGCCACCGATGTACTCGGCCAGCAGCCGGACGGTCGGATGCCGCAGCCGGCTCGCCCGCCGCGGCTCCATGTTCGCCGAGCGGGACCGGATGGTCGGCTTGGCCCGCTCGGCCCGGTCCGGGTGGTCCCGGCGGAAGAACAGCAACTCGGGCACCTGGTAGAACCGGCCGTGCAACGCGAGTTCGGCGATGATCGTCCGGTCCGAGTGGTGGTAGCTCCCGTTCAGTGGCGTACGGCGCAACACCTCGGAGCGCATCACGCCGTAGAAGTCGTCGCCGCCGACCGCGAACAACTGGCTGCGGAACCGCTCGACCGGGTTCGGGTCGTCGGTGGCCAGCGGGTAGTCGACCTTCAGCACGATGTCGCCGTTGCCGTCGATCATCGCCTGGTGGGCGTGCGCCAGCACGACCCCGGGGTCGGCGTCCAGCGCTTCGATGCACCGCAGCAGCAGGTCGCTGCCGTAAAGGTCGTCGTACGACGCCCACTTGAACAGCTCGCCGCGGGCCTGTTCGAAGGTCCAGTTGTGGTTCGGTGTGGCGCCGATGTTGGTCGGCTGCCGGAAGTAGCTGATCCGGGAGTCCCTCGCCAGGTACTCGCGGCAGATCTCCTCGGTCCGGTCGGTCGACGCGTTGTCCGAGATGATCAGCTCGAAGTCGGTAAAGGTCTGTCCCAGCAGGGCATCCAGGGACTCGGCCAGATACTTCTCCCCGTTGTACACCGGGAGGCCGATGCTCAGCCGTGGTACGGCGTTCATGTGCTCCTCATTTCTGGCATCTCCTGCATCTCCGTGGCCTCGGGAGGCTGGACGGCCTCGACCGGTTCGGCAGCCTCGGCTTCCGGCTGCGCCCACCGCTCGCGGATCCCCACCCCGAAGCTCCACCACCACACGATCGCGCCGACGAACGTCGCACAGGCCGCTCCCCAGGACGACCCGAGCGCACCGCCGATCGCGGCACCGCCGACACCGCCGATCAGGTACGCCGCCGACGCCCACAGCTGGGCGCGGAGGCTTCTCCTGGCCACACCGAGTGCACGCAGCCCTGCCGACGCACCGGTGTAGAAGCTTGCGAACATCACCGACAAAGTTGCCGGTAGCAACAGTGCGGACGAGGTCAGCCACACCTCACCGAGCAGCGCGTGGCCCCACTCGTCCGGCAGCAAGAACAACAGCGCCAGGCCCCACGCCAGCGCGGCGAAGGACTGTGCCCCACCGAGCAGCAGGCAGAACCACGGCAGCGCCCGTGGCCGCCGGCGAAGGACCCTGGCGGCTTCCGGAACCGCCACCAGACCGACCCCGGACAACACGATGAAGAACGGGCCGAGCATCATCTCGGCGCCGCGGACGGTACCGACCGCGGCGACCCCCGCGAGCGCGCCGAGCCCGTACATCTTGAACTGGTAGGCACCGCTGATGGTCAGGTTCTCCGCCAGGTAGCGCAGCCCGAGATCCCGGTGCTGCCGCAACCACTCCAGCGCCCTGAACAATCGCGGTACGACGCCTGCCTGCAGACCGCTGACCAGCGCGGCGAACGCGCCGGCGGCCCCCCAGGCCAGCACGAACCGGATGACGCTGGGATCCCGCGACGCCAGGTAGAGCAGCGGGACGAGCGCGGTGGCCCAGGTGATGTCGGCGATGAACGCCTTGCCACCTTGACCGGACGCGAAGAACGCGAACCGCCAGCTGTCCTGCAGCATCAGGCCCGGGAGCACGATCCCCAGCGCGATGAACGCCGCACCCGGCCGGCCGCCGAGCGCGACACCGACAAGGACACAGATCGTGCCCATGATCAGACCGACCGCGATCGCCATCCCGGTCGAACTTGCCACTGCCTTGCGCCACACCGGCCTGGGCACTCCACTGAACCGCACCGCCAACGGGTCGGTGGCGAGGCCGCGGGAAATGTTCACCACGACCCCGTACGTCACCCACGCGAGGCTGAAGGCGCCGAACTCCACGGCACCCAGCGATCGCGCGACGACGATACCGACCACGAAGCTGACCAGGCTGGTCACAGCCTGGTCAGCGAGTCCCCAGGTGAGGCGGCGCAGAACACCTTTCATGTCAGCCCACGACTTCGTGCGGCTCGGGCAGCGGGACCAGGTATGTGGCACCCCAGCCGCCACCGGCTTCGAGTTGGGAGATGACCTCGTCGGCGATGTCCCAGGTCAGTACCAGGACGACATCCGGCCGGGCGGCCCGCAGTTCGTCGATCGGCCGGATCGGGACACCACAGCCGCCGGGGATCCGGCGTCCGTGCTTGCCCGGTGCGGCGTCGACGGTGAACTCCAGCAGGTCGGTCCCGATCTTGCTCAGGTCGAGCAACACCGGCGCCTTCGACGGAGCGCCGTACCCGAGCACTGTGCGTCCGGCGGCCTTGTGCCGGACCAGCTCGTCGTGCAGCGCGCCGGCGGCGTGCCACGCGGCCTCCTGCAGGCTGGCCAGCTGGACTTCCTCGGCGATGCCGGCCGCGTCCTCGTCCTCCAGCAGTACGTCGACCGATGCGTCCGGCTTCGCGTCGTCCGCGTGCCGCAGCATCACCATCAGGCTGCCGCCGAACATGTCGACCTGGCGTACCGACTCGACCGCGAGCCCGTGCAGGGCGGACAGCCGCTTCACCGCTCCGAGCGACAGGTACGACCAGTGGCCGTGCCGGATGGTGTCGAACTGGTTGCCGATGAACAGCGGTAGCAAGTGGTGGAACTCCAGCACCAGCAGGCCGCCCGGTGCGAGCCGTTCGGCACGCAGCCGCAGCATCTCACCGACCGACGGCTCGTGCGCGATGCCGTGGACGTCGACGACCAGGTCGGCCCGTTCGCCGTCACCGGCCAGTCGGCAGCCGGCGGCGTACAGGTGCTCGAGCCAGGAGCCACCGTGGTGGCTGGCGAACTCGAAGACCACTCCACCAGTGAGTTCCGGGTAGTCCCTCAACAGTTCCTTCACCGACGACTCGGCGTGCGCGATGCTCGTCGCCGACTCCACCGCCAGCGGCGGTTCGGGCAGCTGCGGCTCGACCGGGCCGAGCTGCACCAGCGTGCAGTCCCGGCACAGCCACAGCTCCAGCGGCCAGCGCGGATCAGGCCCCGGCGTGTCCGCCGTCGGGAAGTAGTCGGCGCACGGCTGTGCACCGAGATCCACCACGGGTACGACGTTCTCCCCCGCGCACCCACGACATTTGAAGCTCACTGCATCCCCTCCGGTCACCATGTCAACGTCGCCTTGGCCGTGGTGAACGCTTCGGCGTACCGCGCGCGGCACTCCATCCCGCGCAGCCGGGCCAGTCCGGCGAAGACTTCTTCGTCGAACCAGTCGTGCGGGACCTGGGACGGGTAGGCCTTGCGCAGCAGGGCGATCTTGTCGCGCAGCTGCTCCTCGGTCAGTTCGACGTACAGCCACGGCCGGCTGATGTCGCCGTCCCACTTGGGGATCTCGTAGTGCAGCACCAGGTGGTCCCGCCAGACCGTCGGCGCCAGCTCGGCGATCAGGCGGTGGTCCTGGTGCGCGTCGGTGCGGCTCGGCGCCAGCACCAGGTCCGGGCGCCGGCTCGAACCGATCTGCGCGGCCCGAGCCGTTGCCTCAAGCAACTCCTTGGTCTCGTTCCAGTACGACGGCAGCCGGCCGTCCGGCAGCTCGGCCGAGGTGACGGTCACCTCGCACTCGGGCAGGAACAGCTCCGCCGCGCGGCGGGCCTCGTCCAGCCGGAGTGCCGACCCGGTCGCGATGACGAACTCGGCGGTCAGCTCCGGCACCGACTCGGCCAGCTTCAGCAGCGTGCCGCCGCAGCCGATCTCGATGTCGTCCGGATGGGCGCCGAGGGCCACCAGATGGACCGGCCCGTCGATCAGGCCGAGCTGGAACGGCAGCATCAGATCGCCACCACTACCGGGTCGTCGCCGGTGGATGCGGGCGGAACGTCGAAGCCCTTGTCCATCACCTGGCCGCGCTGCGCGCGGGCCTCGTGGCTCCACAGCGCCCACGGCTTCTTGCCGGACCGGTACAGCTCCTCGAGCTGACTGCGCTCCTTGAGGGTGTCCATCGGCGCCCAGAACCCGTGGTGCGGGATGGCCTCCAGCCTGCGCATCGCGGCCAGCCGCGGGAACGCGTCGCCGACCAGATCCTCGTCCTCGTGCAGGACGTCGAAGATCTCCTTCTTGATGACGAAGTAGCCGCCGTTGATCCACGCGTTCAGGTCGGCCGCCGACCGCAGCCCGGTGACCCGGGCGTCGGTGCCGAACTCGACCACGTGGAAGGACGCCTGTGGCGGTACCGCGAGCAGGCTGGCGGTGATGTCGCTGGTCATCACGTGGTCGACGATCTTGTCCATCGGAGCGTCGGTCAGCACGTCGCCGTAGTTGGCCAGGAACGCGTCGTCGTCCTCGAGGTACGGGCGGACCCGGCGCAACCGCTCGCCGATGCTGGTGTCGATCCCGGTGTCGACGAAGGTGATCTTCCACTCGCTGATGTCGGAGTCGAGCAGCTGGATCCGCTGCCCGCCCTTCGACATCACGAAGTCGTTGGAGACCGTCTCCTCGTAGCGCAGGAAGTACTCCTTGACCGCGGACCCCCCGAAGCCCAGGCACAGGATGAACTCGGTGTGGCCGAAGTGTGCGTAGTACCGCATCACGTGCCACAGGACCGGCCGGTCGCCGATCGTCATCATCGGTTTCGGTGCGGAGTCCACCCCGCTGCGCATCCGCAGCCCGAACCCCCCACAGAAGATCACGACCTTCATCGCGCTGTTCCTTCCCCCACTGAGTGTCAGATCACTCTTACGATTCAGAGCACTTCGAGACGCGGGATGGGTACGACGAACTTCGCGCCCCACTCCCGTGCGTAGCCGAGCTGGTGGACGATCTCCTCCCGCAGGTTCCACGGCAGGATCACGATGTAGTCGGGGCGCGTCTCGGCGAGGCGCTCCGGGGCGAAGATCGGGATGTGTGTGCCCGGCAGGAACATGCCGTGCTTGTGCGGGCTGCGGTCGACCGTGTACGGCAGCAGGTCCTCGCGGATGCCGCAGTGGTTCAGCAGCGTGTTGCCCTTGCCGGGTGCGCCGTAGCCGGCGACCGACTTGCCCTCGCGCTGGGCCTGGATCAGGAACTCCAGCAGGTCGGACTTGATCGTGAACACCTCGGTCGCGAAGCCCAGGTGGCCCTCGACCGTGTGCAGGCCCGCGTCCGCCTCGTCCTGCAGGACCTTCCCGACCAGCTCGGTCGGTTCGCCCGCGGTATCGATCGGCGTGGACATGACCCGCAGCGAACCGCCGTGGCTGGCCAGTTCCTGCACGTCGACGACCTTCAGGCCGGCCTTCTGCAGCGCCAGCGCGGCGGTCTTCAGGCTCAGGTACGAGTAGTGCTCGTGGTAGATCGTGTCGTACTGGCGACGTTCGATCAGCCGGAGCAGGTGCGGGAACTCCAGCGACACCAGGCCGTCGTCCTTGACCAGTGCGCGCAGGCCCTTGGCGAAGTCGACGATGTCCGGCACGTGCGCGAACACGTTGTTGCCGACGACAAGGTCTGCCTGGCCGTGCCGGGCCGCCGCGTCCTTGCCGGTCTCCTCGCCGAGGAAGTAGCTCTCGGTCCGGATGCCCTTCTCGTTGGCGATCGCGGCGATGTTCGCGGCCGGCTCGATGCCGAGCACCGGGATGCCGAGCGCGGTCGCGTGCTGCAGCAGGTAGCCGTCGTTGCTGGCGGCCTCGACGATCAGGCTCTCGGCGCCGAGGTCGAGCCGCTCTTGCATGTCGACGACGAACCGGCGGGCGTGCTCCACCCAGCTGGTCGAGTACGACGAGAAGTACAGGTAGTCACTGAACACGTCGTCGGCCGCGACGTACGCCGGCAGCTGGACCAGCAGGCAGTTGTCGCAGATCCGGACGTTCAGCGGGTAGAAGGTCTCACCGCTGTCGATCTGGTCGGCGCGCAGGAAGCTCTCGCACGGCGGCGACATGCCGAGGTCGACGAACGTCCGCGTCAGTGTCTCGCCGCAGAGGCGGCAGGCGACTGATTCCCCCATCAGTGCTTCTCCTCGAATCGTGCGTCCCCGGGACCGGGGAACTGCTCGTCGGTCTGACGGCGGAGCTGGTCGTCGACCATGCCCGCGCCGAGCAACTGCTGGATCCGGCGCAGCCGGACGAACTGCGCGGAGTTGAAGTCCTCCAGCGTCAGGCCGTGCCGCTCGTACGCCCGGGCCAGCTCGTCCACGCCCGACCGCACCGTCCACTGCAGCTTCAGGTCCGGGAAGGTGTCGTTGAGCTTGCTGAAGTCGACCTTGTAGTTGCGCAGGTCCGGTCCGGCGCCGTCGGCGATCGACAGGGTCGAGCCGGGCACCGCCTCGCGGACCATCTCGGCGATGTCGCGGACCTGGACGACGTCCTCGGACCGGCCGACGTTGAACGCCTGGTCGTGGATCACCTCGCGTGGCGACTCGAGCACCGTCAGGAAGGCCCGGCTGATGTCCTCGATGTGCACCAGCGGCCGCCACGGCGTCCCGTCGCTCTCCAGCCGCACCTGCCCGGTCGTCATCGCGATCGCGGTCAGGTTGTTCACCACGATGTCGAGCCGCAGCCGGGTGGATGCGCCGTACGCGGTGGCGTTGCGCAGGTAGGTCGGGCTGAAGGTGTCGTCGGCAAGCTTCGACAACTCCTTCTCGGCCAGCGCCTTGGTCTCGCCGTACGGCGTGACCGGGTACATGTCCGCGTCCTCGCCGACCGCTTCCGAGCCGGCCGCGCCGTACAGGCTGCAGGAGGAGGCGAACAGGAACCGCTCGATGCCGGCGTCCTTGGCCGCCTGCGCGACCTTGAGCGTCCCGTCCAGGTTGACCGAGTACGTCGCGTCGCGGTTCAGATGCCCGAGTGGATCGTTCGACAACGCGGCCAGACACACCACGGCGTCGTACCCCTCGAGTTCGGCCGCGGTGACGTCGCGCATGTCCCGCGGTTTCCGGTTCCCGATCGGATCCGGTCCTCCCAGCAGGTCGCACCCCTCGTACAACCCGGTGTCCAGCCCGTCCACCTGATGTCCGGCATCGCGCAGGAACGGCACCATCACAGCGCCGATATATCCCCGGTCTCCGGTGACCAGAACCCTCATCCGTCGCTCCCTCACCCCAGCACTGGTCTGTCGCCCAATACAGATCGGCGACCGAGCCGCCTGATACACGCAATTTCTTCCGGCGGTGTGTATCAAGCGGCGGCCGCGGCTGCTCTTCTCTGCGCTGCTGCCGTACGCGGGGGATGCCCGCGTCATGAGCCTGTGGGGGGCGTTATGAAGGTTGCCGTATTCGGCTTGGGCTATGTGGGGTCAGTGACGGCCGCGTGCCTGGCTGCCAACGGCCACGACGTCTGGGGAGTCGATGTCGATACTGCGAAGGTCGGTCCGATCACCGAGGGACACAGCCCGGTGGTCGAACCGGGCCTGGACGAACTGGTGGCGGACGGGGTCGCCGCGGGAAGACTGCACGCGACCACCGATCCGCGACTCGCGCTGGAACGCGCCGACGTCTCGCTGATCTGTGTGGGGACGCCGTCGACCGCGGCGGGCAGTACCGACCTGACCTACATCCGGCGGGCGGTGCGCGACATCGCCGAGGCGGCCCATGTCGCCGAACCACCGGAATCCGGGTTCCACAGCATCGTGGTCCGGAGCACGGTCCCGCCGGGAACCGTGGACGACGTCGTCGCGCAGGTGCTGGCCGACGTACCGGCCGCCGACGGCTTCACCTTCGGTACGGCGATGTGCCCGGAGTTCCTGCGGGAAGGATCCGGGCTGGCCGACTTCTACGATCCACCCTTCGTCGTCGTCGGGACACGCAACGCGAAGGTCGGCACCGCCCTGACCGACCTGTTCGGATTCCTGGGGGTCGACGTCCAGGTTGTCGACGTCCGGACCGCGGAGGCGCTCAAGTACGCCTGCAACGCGTTCCACGCGACCAAGGTGTCCTTCGCCAACGAAATGGGCCGGATCTTTCGGTACTACGGCGTGGACTCGCGCGAGGTCATGCGGATCTTCGTCCAGGACACCAGCCTCAACATCTCGCCGTACTACCTGCGGCCCGGGTTCGCGTTCGGCGGCTCGTGCCTGCCGAAGGACCTGCGCTCGGTGCTGCACCTGGCCCGGGTCAACGACACAGACCTGCCGCTGCTCGCCGGCACGCTGGCGACCAACGAGCTGACCGTCCGTGACGTCGTCGACCGGGTCGTGGCCGGCCCGGGACGCGAGATCGCACTGCTCGGCCTGAGCTTCAAGCACGCGACCGACGACCTGCGCGAGAGCCCGAGCGTCGAGCTGGCCGAACGGCTGATCGGCAAGGGGTACAACCTGCGCATCTACGACGCGATCGTGAACCCGAGCCGCCTGGTCGGCGCCAACCTGCGGCACGTGACCTCGAAGCTGCCGCACCTGCAACGGGTGCTGACCGACGACCCGATCGCGGCCCTGGCGGGCGCCGACCTGGCCATCGTGTCGGCTACCGACACCGCCGCGGTCCACGCGCTGCTGACCACTCCACCGGCCCGGACCATCGACCTCAGCGGCCGGCTCGGCGACGCCGTCGAGGCGCTGCCCGGATACGAAGGAGTCGGCTGGTGAGCGGTCCGCGCGTACTGATCATCATCCAGAACCTGTGGGTGCCGTTCGATCGCCGGGTCTGGCTGGAGTGCCAGGCCCTGGTGGCGTCCGGGTACGACGTGACCGTCGTCTGCCCCAAGGGGCCGGGCGACCCGGCGTACCAGGTCATCGACGGGGTGACCGTGCACCAGTACAAGGCGTACTCCCCTGGCGGGAGCAAGGTCGGGTTCGTCGCGGAGTACGCGTACTCGTTCCTGGCGACGCTGCGGCTGGTGCTGCGGGCGCGCAAGGCCGGCACGTTCGACGTACTGCAGGCCTGCAACCCACCGGACATCTTCTGGCCGATCGCGATGCTGCTGCGGCGGCTGGACCGGACCAAGTTCGTCTTCGACCACCACGACCTGTGCCCGGAGCTGTTCCAGTCCCGCTTCGGCGGTACGACGAGCCTGCCGTACAAGGGACTGCGGTTCCTGGAGCGGATGACGCATCGCAAGGCCGACCACGTGACCTCGACCAACGACTCCTACCGTCGGATCGCGATCACCCGCAGCGGCAAGGCGAACCACGACGTGACCGTGGTCCGCACCGGGCCCGACCCGGACAGGCTGCGCCGCGACCCGTCCGCTGTCGACGACAAGCTCCGCCGCGGCCGCCGGTACCTGGTCACCTACATCGGCGTGATGGGACCGCAGGACGGTGTCGACATCGTCGTCCGCGCGGCGGATCACATTGTCAACAATCTGGGGCGTACGGACATCGCGTTCACGCTGATGGGCGGCGGTGACTCCTTCGAGGAGGTTGTTGCCCTGCGCGACGAGCTCGGCCTCGGCGACCACATCGAGTTCACCGGCCGGGTGCCGGACGAGACGGTGCGCGCGGTCATGTCGACCGCGGACGCCGGCCTGTCGCCGGACCCGAAGAATCCGCTGAACGACGTGTCGACGATGAACAAGACGATGGAGTACATGGCCTTCGAGCTGCCGGTCGTCGCCTTCGACCTGATCGAGACCAAGGTCTCCGCCGAGGACGCCGCGGTGTACGTCGAGCCGAACGACGTCGCGAAGTACGGGCAAGCGATCGTCGACCTGCTCGACGACGAGGTGCGGCGCCGCCGGATGGGCCGGCTTGGCCGCGAACGGGTCGAGCAGGTGCTCGCCTGGAAGCACCAGCAGAGGGCCTACCTCGAGGTGTACGACGGCCTGACCGGTCACGTCAGCGAGATCGGCGACGTGGCCCGGGCCACGGGGTCCTGAGGTGTGCGGCATCGCCGGCTGCTACCAGCAGCACGACGGCTTCGCGCTGGCCGAGACGATGAGCGACCGGATCGCCCACCGCGGTCCGGACGCCGACCACGTCTACCGATTCGAGGACGGTGACGTCCGCGCGCACCTGGCGCATCGTCGATTGTCGATCATCGACCTCTCGTCGGGCGCGGACCAGCCGTTCACGAAGCGCGGGCTGACGATCTGCTACAACGGCGAGCTCTACAACTACAAGGAACTGCGCGCCGAGCTGTCCAGGTCGGGCGTCGCGTTCCGCACCAGCTCGGACACCGAGGTGGTGCTCGAGGCCTGGCGTCGCTGGGGTCCGGCGGCACTGTCGCGGTTCCGCGGCATGTTCGCGTTCGCGATGCTGGACGAGGACAGCGGCAGCATGTACCTGGCCCGCGACCCGCTCGGCATCAAGCCGCTGTACTTCCTGCGCCGCGAGGGCGGCGTGGTGTTCGCGTCCGAGCTGAAGGCGCTCGTCGCCGCGGTCGGATCGGAGCTGCGCACCGAGCCCGGCGCGCTGATCGCGTCGATGCTCTACTACTGGCTGCCCGAGCAGCGTTGCGCGATCGACGGCGTGGAGAAGTTGCCGCCGGGTTCGTGGGCCGAGTTCCGGCCGGACGGCAGCAGCCGGCACGAGACGTACTGGCGCGTGACCGACATCGCGACCCAGGCAGCCGCCGGGCCGCGAGCCGATCTGCGGACGGTGATCGAGGAGTCGGTCGCCGCACACATGGTCGCCGACGTGCCGGTGTCGACGTTCCTGAGTGGCGGTCTCGACTCGAGCCTCGTCACCGTGCTGGCGAAGCGGCTCGATCCAGGTGTCGACTCGTACACGATCACGTTCCGCGCGGAGGACCAGCGGCTCGAGGCGATGCCCGACGACGCGATCTACGCGCGCAAGGTGGCACAGCAGTTCGGCATCGACCTGCACGAGATCGAGATCGCACCGGACGTGGTCGACCTGCTTCCGCGGATTGTCGACACGCTCGACGAGCCGATCGGTGACCCGGCCGCGATCAACACGCTGCTGATGTGCGACGCCGCGCGCGCCGCCGGCGTGAAGGTGCTGCTGTCCGGGATGGGCGCCGACGAGCTGTTCGGTGGATACCGCAAACACCTCGCCTGTGTGATGGGAGCGCAGTACCAGCGGCTCCCCGGCGTACTGCGGAACGGTCTGATCGGCCCGGCGGTACGGCGGATGCCGGTCACCGTGAACGGTCGCGGACTGCGGTACGCGCGGTGGGCGAAGCGGTTCCTGACCTTCGCGGACCTGCCGGAGGAGACGGCGTTCCGGCGCAGCTACACGATGTACGACGGTGACCAGCTGACCGGACTGCTGAGCCCGGACCTGGAGCCGTACGTCGGGAAGCTGCTGTCCGAGCACAGCGACATCTACCACGACACGACGCTCGACGATCACGTGAACCGGATGTGCCTGGCCGACTCGCGGATGTTCCTGCCCGGACTGAACCTGGCCTACACCGACCGGTCCAGCATGGCCGCGTCGACCGAGGTCCGGACGCCGTTCGTGGACCCGATCGTCGCCGCCGCGGCATTCTCGATCCCGGGCAGCGAGAAGATCCACCGCCGGGTCAGCAAGCTCGCGTTGAAGAAGGCAGCCGAGGCCTGGTTGCCGAAGGAGATCATCTACCGGCCGAAGGCGTCGTTCAGCGCGCCGCTGCGGGCCTGGGTCCGTAACGACCTGCGGGAACTCGTCGACGACACGTTGCTGCGCGGCGAACTCGTCGGCAGCGGCTTCCTCCAGCAGGCCGCCGTCCAGCGGCTGGTCGACGACGAGCGGGCCGGACGCGAGGACTACTCGAAGCAGATCTGGCAGCTGCTGACGCTGGAGACCTGGACCCGGCACATGCGCTCCCTGGGCGTGACCATCACCTCACTCTGAAGCTCCACTCACTCTGAAGGACTGGCATGAAACAGGTTGCACAGAACTACAAGTCCGGTGAGCTCGCGGTCCTGGACGTGCCTCCGCCCACCTGTGCACCGGGAGGCGTGCTGGTCCGCTCGCTGTACTCGCTGATCTCCACCGGCACCGAGCTGATGAAGGTCGGCGAGGCCAAGCTGTCCATGCTCGGCAAGGCGCGGGCGCGGCCGGACCAGGTCCGCAAGGTGCTGGACTCGGTCGCCCAGCAGGGCGCGGTCAACACCTACAAGAAGGTGATGAACAAGCTCGACTCGTACACGCCGCTGGGCTACTCGCTGTGTGGTGTGGTGGTCGAGGTGGGAGCGGGCGCTGAGGAGTTCAGCGTCGGGCAGCTGGTCGCTGCCGCGGGCAACGAGTTCGCGCTGCACGCGGAGTACAACTGGATCCCGGTCAACCTGTGCGTGCCGGTGCCGGACGGCGTACCGCCGGAGCAGGCCGCGTTCTCGACGGTCGGTGCGATCGCGATGCACGGCGTACGGCAGTCGGAGGTGCAGCTCGGCGACACCGCCGTGGTGATCGGGCTCGGGCTGGTCGGACAGCTCGTGGTGCGGCTGCTCGTCGCGGCCGGGGTGCGGGTGTTCGGAATCGACACCGTCGATGACCGGTGCCGGATGGCGGAGAAGGCCGGCGCGCTGCACTGCTCGTCCGCGGACGAGGCCGGGATCGCGTCGCTGGAGCGGTCGATCCTCGAGGCTTCGAACGGACTGGGCGCCGATCACATCCTGCTCGCCGCCGGTGGTCACTCCAATGGTCCGGTGGAGACCGCGGCCCGGCTGGCGCGCGACCGCGCCCGGGTGGTCGACATCGGCAAGACCAGGCTCGACCTGCCGTGGAACGCGTACTACGACAAGGAACTCGACGTCCGGTTCTCCCGTTCCTACGGCCCGGGCCGGTACGACGACCGCTACGAACTCCAAGGCATCGACTACCCGGCCGGCTACGTCCGCTGGACCGAACGCCGCAACCTGGCGTGCTTCATCGACCTGATCGCCCGCGAACAGATGGACATCGGCTCCCTGATCGCCGGCGCCTTCCCGATCGCCGACGCCACAGACGTCTACCAGCAACTGAGCACAGGCACCCTCCCCGGAGTCGGCTTCCTCTTCGAGTACCCGAAACCGCCCACCGACGAGACCACGGTGCCGGCCGCAGCGGCTGCCTCGACTACTACCCGCCGGCGGGAGACGCCCGGGGGGCCGAGCTCCGCCGGCGGAGCTCGGTTGGGGTTCATCGGAGCCGGTAACTACGCGTCGAGCATGCTTCTTCCGCATCTGCAGAAGAACGAGGATGCTGTCCTGGCTCACGTCGCGACCAACAAGTCGTTGTCGGCCGCGAACGCCCAGCGCAGGTTCGGGTTCGAGAACATCTCGACCGAGGCGAACGCCGTACTGTCCGACGAGAGTCTGGATGCGGTGTTTGTGGTGACTCGGCACAGTAGTCATGCGGAGTTGGCCTGCCGGGCGTTGGAGACCGGGAAGGCGGTCTTCGTGGAGAAGCCGCTGGCGCTGACCACCGAGGACGTGGACCGGATCGTCGCCACGGTCGATGCCACCGGCAACGACCGGCTGATGGTCGGGTTCAACCGCCGGTTCGCTCCCCTGCTCACCGACCTGCGCGACCGGTTCGGCGACCCGGGCGGCAACTACTCGCTGCGCTACCTGGTCAACGCGGGCCGGCTCGACCCGTCCAGCTGGTACCTCGACCAGGACAAGGAAGGCAGCCGGTTCGGCGGCGAGGGCGGTCACTTCATCGACACCCTGGCCTGGTGGCTGAGCAGCCCACCCAGCGAGGTGTACGCCGTCCCCGGACCGGACACCGGCGACGTCATCGTCACCCTGCGGTTCGCGAACGGTTCGGCCGGCCAGATCACGTACGTCGGCGGCGGCAACGCGCGGTTCCCGAAGGAGACGCTGGACATCACCGGCGGCGGCCGCAACGGCCGGCTGGACAACTTCCAGAGCGCCTCGGTCTGGGCGGGCCGCAAGCCGTCGACCCGGAAGGCCCGCGGCACCGACAAGGGCCAGCGGGTCGAGCTCGAACGCTTCGTCGCCGCGGTCAAGTCCGGCGGCCCGATGCCGATCTCGTTCGACTCCCTGATCGCCACCACCCGCGCGACCATCGCCGTCGACCGGAGCCTGGCCAGCGGCCGTCCGGAGATGGTGTGAGCCGCCAGCCCTTGGGTTGGTACGTCCGCCGCTTGCGCCGGATGTCCCCCACCGAGCTGGCCTGGCGGACGCGCGACCACGCACGTCGTAGTACCTGGGCCTACCAGCAGGTCCGGCCCGGGCAGGACGTGCAGGTGCATCCGCCGGTGCGCAAGGAGCTGACCTTCGGTACGACGCTGCCGTCGCACGCGGCGGACGCCGTACCGGAGGAAGCGCGCAAGGCGATCATCGCGACCGCGGACGCGATCATGGCCGGGAAGCTGGAGGTCCTCGGCGCCGACCGGACGGATCTGCGCTCGCCGGACTGGTTCCGCGACCCGACCACCGGCCGGCGATCCGACCCGGCGCAGTACACGTTCCGGCTGAACCACCGCAACGAGGAACTGGTCGGGAACGTCAAGCAGGTCTGGGAACTGTCCCGGCACCACCACCTGACCCAGCTCGCCGCGGCCTGGTACCTCACCCTCGACGACGCGTACGCCGAACGCGTCGCCGAGCATCTGACCGACTGGTGGCGGTCCAACCCGTTCCTGTCCGGTGTGCACTGGGCGAGCGGGATCGAGATCGGCATCCGGCTGATCAGCTGGACCTGGATCCGGCGGCTGCTGAACGACTGGCCCGAGGTCACCGATCTCTTCGAGCACAATGAACTCGCGCTCCGGCAGATCTACTGGCACCAGCGCTACCTGGCCGCGTTCCGCAGCCGCGGTTCGTCGGCGAACAATCATGTGATCGCCGAGGCCGCCGGGCAGCTCGTGGGTGCCTGCGCGTTCCCGTGGTTCACCCAGAGCTCGCGCTGGCGCGATGAAGCGGCCGCGCTGCTCGAGAGCGAACTGGACGCCAACACCTTCCCGTCCGGCGTGAACCGCGAACTCGCGACCGACTACCACCGCTTCGTCTCCGAGCTCGGCCTGTACGCCGCTCTCGAAGCGGACAAGGCGGGTCATCCGCTGACCGAGAAGACCTGGGCGCTGCTGACCCGCACGATCGACGTGGCCGCGGCGATTGTCGACAACACCCTGCGGCCGCCGCGTCAAGGCGATGACGACGAAGGCATGGTGCTGGTCCTGGATCCGCCGAATGTCAGCAATTGGTCGGCGTTCCTGTCCCTCGGCGCCGCCGTGGTCGGCCGCGCGCCGTGGTGGCCGGAGGTCCCGGTCACGGCGACCGCGGCCCTCGTCGGTGCACTTGTCGATGGTCGACAATCCGATCGTCCAGACGAACGACCCGAGCACTTCGAGGACGCAGGCCTGACGATCTTGCGCAGCCGCGACGCTGGACCAGAGATCTGGTGCCGAGCCGACGCAGGGCCGCACGGCTTCCTCTCCATCGCCGCACACGCGCACTGCGACGCGCTCGCGCTGGAGGTGCGGGTCGGCGGCGTCGACATCCTGGCGGATCCAGGCACGTACTGCTACCACGGTGAAGAAGCCTGGCGGAACTACTTCCGTTCGACCATCGCCCACAACACAGTCGAGGTATCCAGCACCGAGCAGTCCGTCCAAGGCGGCCCGTTCCTCTGGTTGCGCGGGGCAACAGGCCGGGTACGCCGGTACGCCGCCGATGGTGAGGCGTCGACGTGGGACGCCGAACACGACGGCTACCAATCCGGCGACACCCCGGTGACGCACCGGCGGACCGCCGTACTGGATCACGGAGTACTGCGGGTCGAGGACCGGCTCGATGCGTCGGCCGCCGTACGGATCGCGTGGCATCTCGGGCCGGAGGTGAGCGTCGACCTGGACGGAGCGACCGGTCGGCTGGAGTGGCCGAACGGCTCGGCGGTCGTCGAGTTGCCGGCCGGACTGAGCTGGTCCGCGCACCGTGGTGACGACGATCCGTTGCTGGGCTGGTACTCACCGCGATTCGGGCACAAGGTGCCGATCACGACCCTCGTCGGTACCGGAAACCTCACCACGGACGACCCGGCGGTCAGCACATTTCGATTCCGGTCTTGACCGGAGATCGCTGTATCAGCCCTCGGTGACCGCCCTCTATTACAGGACACCATCGTGGCGTTCGACTGGAGGGGACTGTGAGCGCACAGCAGCTCGACGTCAAGAAGTCCTGGCGGGCCATTCGCAGGCACCGCCTGATCGTGGCCGGCGTGGCAGCGGTCGGCCTGCTCGGCGGCGTTGCCGCCGGGTTCTTGGTGCCGCCACTGCACACCGCCACTTCGCTCGTGGTGCTGCCACCACCACCGGCGGCCGATTCGGAGAAGGCGACCGGCACGCAGAGCATCGAGACGCAGGTGTTCATCGCCGAGAGCGAGCCGGTGCTGCGCAGCGCCGGCCAGAACCAGTCGCCGAAGCTGTCCAGCGAGGTGGTCAAGGGCCGCGTCACGGTCACCGCCGTCACCGACGACGTCATCCAGATCGACGCCAAGGGAACGACGGGCGGTCAGTCGATGCGACTGGCGAATGCTGTCGCCAAGGTCTACCTGGTCTACGTCTCCAGTGACCAGAACCTGCCTGGCGACCTGGGGAAGAAGACGGGGGCACGGGTGTTGGAGGAAGCGACCACCTCACGAGGTGGCAACATGGCAATTCATCTGGGCATTTTCGGCCTGCTCGGCGCACTGATCGGCGCCGTGGCCGGCTCGATCGGAGTACTGGCGAAGGTCCGCGGCGACCGGCGGCTGCGGCTGCGGGACGAGATCGCGGACGCGGTCGGCCTTCCGGTGCTGGCATCGGTGTCGTCGTACCACGCCAACGACGTGTCGGACTGGGCCTATCTGCTCGAGCACTACTCACCGACGGCCGTCGAGGCCTGGAGTCTGCGCAAGACGCTGCATCACCTCGGCCTGGACGTGAAGGGCGGCGGTCCGGTCTCGCTGACCGTCATCTCGTTCACTGGTGACGACAAGGCGTTGCCGCTCGGTCCGCAACTGGCGGCGCTAGCCACGTCGATCGGCATCACCACGTCGATCGTGGTCGACTCGCACCAGGAGCCGGAAGGCGCTACCGCGTTGAGCATCCACCTGGTCGTCGTCGACCGGGACGCGCCGCACCTGGTCGGCGCCGAGCACACCACCAACACGATCGTCGCCCTGTCGGCCGGCACCGTGACGGCCGAGGAACTGGCCCGGCTGGCGGTCGCGGCCGCGGCCGACGGCCGGAACATCGACGGCCTGGTCGTCACCGATCCCGACCCGACGGACCGCACCATCGGCCGCGTCTCGCAGTCGATGCGCCGGTCCAGCTCGCGGCTGCCCACCCTCCTCACCGGTACCGCGAGGAGGGGCAAATGAGTAACCAGCCGTACAACGAGCCCGTGGTGAGCCAGCCGGCCTGGACCGACGACGACGGCCTGTTCGCCGACGACGGACCGTCGACCGCGTACCCGCCGGACGCGCTGGTCACCTTTCGGTTTCTCCGCGACGCGGTCCGCCGGCACCTGCGGATCTGGCTGATCGTCGCGATCGTCGGACTGGCCGGTGGTCTGGCGTCGACCGTCGTAGTGCCGACCCCGAACGTGTCGTCGACCCGGCTGCTGCTCACCCATCGCGATGGTGAGGACCCGGCCAAGGCGATGGCCACGGACGTCAGCCTGGCGACCACGCACACGGTGGCGCAGCGGGTGATCGACCTGCTCAAGCTGCCCGAGACCCAGGACGACCTGCTCAAGGAGTACGCCGCGGGCGCCAAGACCGACCGCGTACTCGAGATCACCGCCTCGGCGAAGACTCCTGACCAGGCGACCAAGCTGGCGACCGTCGTCGCCCAGGTGTTCCTGATCTACCGCAAGGAGCAGATCGCGCTGCAGGACGCGCCACTGCGCCGCGACCTGACCGCGGCCCAGAGCGACCTGGCCGTGGCCGAGCAGGCGGTGCGCGCCGCCGGCGACGACCCGGACGAGCTGAAGCGCCCGACCAGCCCGGAAGCGATCCGGCTCGGTGCCGCCCGCGACCGCGCGCAGTACGTCGGGCAGCAACTGCTCGACCAGCAGGTCCAGGCGTCGCGCATGAACAGCAGCCGGATGCTGGACGCGGCCGCGCCGGTACCGGTCTCGGCCAAGCGGACGATCGCGATCAACGCGGCCACGGGGCTGCTGGCCGGACTGTTCATCGGTCTCGGCTTCGTCATCGTGCGTGCGCTGGTCTCGGACCGGCTCTGGAAGCGGCAGGACATCGCCCGGGCACTCGGTGCCCGGGTCCGGCTGAGCAGCGAGCGGCCGCGACGGTGGCGGCTCCTGCCCTTTCCGCGGTACCTGAGCGATTCGCAGCGACGGCAGCCGGAGGTCCGGCTGATGGTGCAACATCTCGACCAGCGCATCTTCTGGGGCGAGCGTCCAACACCGGCCACGGCGGTGGTCAGCGTCGACGACGTGAAGACCTGTGCCCTGGTGGTGGCGTCGCTGGCGGTCGCGCTGGCCGAGGAAGGCAAGCACGTGCTGGTGGCCGACCTCACCGAGACCGGCAGGCTCGCGGGCATGCTGGGCGTCAGGACTCCCGGCACGCACGAGTCACGCTTCAGCGAACCGGGCCGGCGCATCGACGTTCACCGCCCCGACCCGGACCGCGGACCTGCACAGGGCTGCTACCTGCACCTGAGCGACTCCAACCGGCCGTCGAGCTCCGGTGACATCGCCCTCGACTCGGCCTGGGAGGTCGCGGACCTCGTTCTCAGTCTGACCACCCTGACGCCGCAGATCGGCGCCGATCATCTGGGCACGTGGGCGTCGCACGCCGCCGTCGTGGTGACCGCGGGCGAGACGACCACCACCAAGATCCAGGCCACCGGCGAGATGCTGCGGCTGGCCGGACTCGAACTGGACACCGCTGTCGTCCTCCGTCCGGACCACACCGACGAGAGTGTCGGCGTTGCCGAAGCCGAGGCCGGTACGCCGAGGACGGTGGACATCGAGATGTTCGGCCGATGACGACGATCACCACCCGGTGGAGCACGCAACTGGCCACGCGGCTCGGCCACCGCCCGACCAGGCGGGTGGTCGCGCCCGAGGTCCGGCGGCGCCGGCGGGTCCAGCTCACCTGGGCACTGCTCGTGCTCAACGTGATGACGTTCTTCCCGGGCGCACCGCACCTGCTGCCGATCCCGGGATCCGTCGGCAAGCTGATCGCCCAGGGAGCCCTGGTCGGCGCACTGATGATGGCGCTGTCGGTCAACCGGCCGGTCCGGATCCGGCCGAGTGTGTTCATCTTCTTGTTGATGCTGCTGGCGGCGGAGGGCCTGCTGGCCAGCGTCCGGGCCGAGTTCCTGTTCGGTGCGTTGTTCCGCGCCAGCCGCCTGTTCACCTTCGCGATCGTGCTGTGGCTGCTGACACCGTGGTGGACCCGCCGGGACCTGCTGCTCGTCCGAACGCACCTCCTGGTCTTGTGGACGGTCCTCGGATCGGTCGTCATCGGGCTGCTCGTCGCGCCAGGCGTGGCGCTGACCGAGGACCGGCTCGGCGGCACCCTGTGGCCCATCCCGCCGACGCAGGTCGGGCACTACGCCGCAGTGGCGGCCGGCCTCACGATCGTGCTGTGGCTGTCCGGGCTGCTCCGGCGCGGAGTCGCGCTCACCAGCGTGCTGGTGGCTATTCCCGTGTTGCTGCTGACGCATACCCGGACCGCGTTGGTCGCGATGCTGGCCGGCGTACTGATTGCGGGCCTGAGCCTGTTCACCGCACGGTCGCGGGTGCGCAAGTCGTTCGCGATCGGCTTCGCCGTCTTCTCCGTCGGGGCCCTCACCCTCGGGTCGGTGGTGGCGACCTGGCTGGCGCGCGGGCAGGACGCCGAAGAGGTGACCGCGCTGACCGGCCGGAGGGCCGTCTGGGACTCGATCCTGGCCCAGCCGCGGTCGGCGTTCGAGACCCTGTTCGGCTTCGGCCTGTCCAACAAGTCCTTCAACGGTTTGCCGATCGACAGCAACTGGCTCGGCACGTACTACGACGTCGGGCTGGTCGGGGTCGCGATCACGATCATGCTCGTGCTGTTCGTCCTGACCGCCGCCTGGTTCCGTCCGCAGGGCCCGCATCGCGCGCTCGCGTTGTTCCTGGTCGCGTACTGCGTGGTCGCGTCGTTCACCGAGAGCGGCCTCAGCGAGGCGTCGCCGTACCTGCTCGAGCTGACGCTGGCGGCGTCGCTCGTGTACTCCACATCCACCCGTGAAGGAGTGCGATGAAGATCCTGCTGGTACACAACCGGTACCGGTCGACCGCGCCGAGCGGCGAGAACCGGGTGGTCGACCAGGAGAGCGAGGCGCTGACCGCCCTCGGCCACAAGGTCCGGCACTTCGAGCGGCACAGTGACGCGATCGAGGACTGGCCCGCCTGGCAGAAGGCGACGCTGCCCGCTCGCGTTGTCTGGAACCCGACGAGCAGGCGCGACCTTGCCGCTGCCCTGGCCGAGGACCGGCCTGATGTCGTTCACATTCACAACACGTTCCCGCTGCTGAGCCCATCGGTGCTGTACGCGTGCCGCAAGGCCGGTGTCCCGGTCGTGATCACCCTGCACAACTACAAGCTGCTCTGTGCCAGCGGCGACTTCTTCCGCAACGGCGAGGTCTGCCACGACTGCGCCGGTGGTAACCCGATGCCAGCTGTGGTCCACCGCTGCTACCGCGGCTCCGCGCTGGCGACCTCGACCACTGTGCTCAACGCCCGGAGCCACCGTCGCAGCTGGCGCCGCCTGGTGTCGGCGTACATCTTCATCTCCGAGTCCCAGCGCCGGTTGATGGCCGCGATGAACTTCGATCCGGACCGGACGTTCGTCAAGCACAACCTGGTCCCGTACGACGGCCCGGTCGGCGGACCGCGGCAGCGCCAGGTCACGTACGTCGGACGCCTGGACGCGGCCAAGGGCGCACCCCTGCTGATGAAGGGCTGGGACGCTTACCGGGCGATCGCGGGTGACGACGCGCTCCGGCTCGTGATCGCCGGCGGCGGCCCGATGCTGGACGAGGTGACCGCGTGGGCGGCGACCAGACCGTCGGTCGAACTGCGCGGGATGATGACCAAGCCAGAGGTGTTCGAGCTGATCCGCTCGTCCCGCGCGGTCGTCCTGCCGTCGGAGTGGGAGGAGACGTTCGGCCTGGTGGTGGTCGAGGCGATGGCTGTCGGCGTACCGCTGCTGGCATCCGCCCACGGGTCGTTCCCGGACCTGATCACCGACGGCGTCGACGGCGCACTGTTCGAGCCGGGTCGTCCGGACGCGCTCGCCAAACTGCTGCTCGACGTCGACACCTCCCCCGACCGCTACGACGATCTCGGCCGGCAGGCCCGGACGACGTACGAGAAGAAGCACCAGCCACACCAGAGCATCGATCAACTGCTCGACATCTACCGGTACGCGATCGAGCACCCGGTTACCGCCACTGCCTGAGTCCGAGGTCCTGATGCCCCCCGAAGGAAACGCCATGGAACAACGCGACCCGTCCACGGGACACGCGTGGTACCGCCGCCCGCCGTTCCTCATCGCCGCGACGTCGGTCGTGGTCGCCGCGCTCGTCGCGGTCGGGATCACCGTCCTCGACGGTGACGCGGGATCGAAGGCTCAGTCCAGCCCGTCCGCATCACCCGCGGCCACGGAAACCAACGTCACCGCACCGACAACGCCGCCGGCGCGGGTCTGCGGCAACGCCAAGGCCCTGGCCGGTCCGGCCAAAGCTCCGTCCGGCGCGGTCGTGGTCGGCACCGGCCAGAACCTCAACGACGTCACCAACGCGCATCCGGCCGGTACGACGTTCTGGCTGTCCCCGGGCACACACCGGGTCGGGACCGGGCCGTACGCCCAGGTCATCCCGAAGGAAGGCAACGTCTACATCGGCGCGCCCGGTGCGGTCCTCGACGGCGGGAAGAGGAACCGGTACGCCTTCACCGGGTACGCCGCCGGCGTCACGGTGAAGAACCTGACCATCCAGAACTTCGGCGCACCGCGGACCAACAACGACGAGGGTGTGGTCAACCACGACGCCGCCTCCCGCTGGACGGTCGAGGCCAACACGATCCGCCTGAACGCCGGCGCCGGACTGATGGTCGGCGACCACAACGTTGTCCGCGGCAACTGCCTGCAGGAGAACGGCCAGTACGGCTTCAACGCCTACAACCCGGGCAAGGTCAAGGGCATCACGATCGAGAAGAACGAGATCGCCGGCAACAACACCGACGACTGGGAGAAGCTCAAGAAGGGCTGCGGCTGCACCGGCGGCGGCAAGTTCTGGGAGGTCACCGGCGCGGTCGTGCGCGGCAACTGGGTGCACGACAACCTCAGCGCGGGACTGTGGGCGGACACCAACAACACCGGGTTCGTGATCGAGGGCAACTACATCTCCAGCAACCTGGCCGAGGGCATCGTCTACGAGACCAGCTACAACGCCGGGATCCGGGGCAACACCTTCGCCCGCAACGGTCTCGGCAAGGGCCCGCAGAACCAGGGCTTCCCGACCCCGGCGGTGTACATCTCCGAGTCCGGCAGCGACTCCCGGGTGACGGGTGTCTACAACAAGACCTTCGAGATCAGCGGGAACGTCTTCACCGACAACTGGGCCGGCGTACTGCTGTGGGAGAACGCCGACCGGTTCGCCGGGTCGCCGGCCAACACCAGCACCGGCTCGGGCACGCTGGTCAACCCGACGGTGGTCACCGCCAAGACCTGCAACTCGAGCACCATCCACAACCAGCCGTACATCGGCGACTGCCGATGGAAGACGCAGAACGTGCGCGTGCACGACAACGTCTTCAGCCTCGACCCGGACAAGATCGGGAAGACCTGTGCGTTCCGCAGCGGCTGTGGCTTCAACGGGCTGTTCTCCAACTGGGGTACGTTCCCGAACTGGTCGCCGTACCAGATGGCGACCGTGCAGGACGCGATCACGTACCACCAGGGCAACCGCTTCTTCAACAACACGTACGCCGGACCGTGGAACTTCGTCGTGCACGAGCAGGGCAGCCGGGTGAACTGGGCCTCCTGGCAGGGCGCGCCGTACGGCCAGGACCAGGACAGCGTGATCAAGGTGCAAGGGGAGCGCTGAGCACGGTGATCGGGCCTCCTGAGCGTGCCGCCGGCGAGCAGATCGCACTGCTCCGCTCGGTCGGGTACGCCGCATTCGGGCGGCACGAGCGGGACCTCGACGTTCTCGACGTGGTCTTCGACAGCCTCGTCGACGCCCCGGACAGCGGCGACGTACGGCGACTGCGGTTCGCCGGGTACGGCATCACCCTGGATGTCGACGTGCACGGACAGACCGACCTGACCGTCGAGCTGCGGGTCTCCCCGTCGGGACCGGTGATGGTCGAGTCCCGTGGCGCCGACGACGGACCGACCGCGGCCCGGCTGGTCAGCTTCCTGCTGCGGTGGCCGGGCAGCACACAACGGCCGGTCCGGACCGCCTGGATCATGCTCTGATCAGACGGATCCGGACCAGCCGCCGGATACAGGCTCCTGCTTCAGGAGGCAAGCAGCAGTCTGAGTTTCTCCAGGCACCGGCCGCGGATCGGGCCGATGCTGCCGATCGGGATTCCGATCGTCGCCGAGATCTCCGCGTACGGCGCGGGCGGGTCGGCCATCAGCATGCCGAGCAGCTGTTGCCACCGGTCCGGCAGGCTCTCCAGAGCCCGCCGTACGTCGACCGCCCGCTCGTCGGCGAGTAGATCCGCGTCCAGCTCCGGCAGGTCGCCGGGAACCCCCTCGAACGCGGCCGACTCGTAGGTGAGCAGGACCCGCTTGCGGAACGCCAGCACCCGCAGGCATTCCCGGCGGGTGGTAACGACAAGCCACGCGCCGACCCGTTCGGGGTCGACGCGGTGGATGTGCTCGAGCAACCGCAGCCAGACCATCTGGGACACGTCCGCCGCGTCGCTGTCGCTGAGCCGGAAGCTGCGGGTCACGGCCCAGACGAGCCGCGCATAGTGGTCGACCAACCGGCTCCAGGCGCCCTGGTCCCCGGACGCGGCCTGGATCACCAGGGTCGCGGCCTCGGACCGGACGACGGCAGCGTCGTCGGCCGTTTCCTGATCAGTACCGGGCTCGGCACTGAGTTGCTGCATCATGAATTCCCCCCTCGGGAATGCACCGCGTGTTCTGACGTCCCCCGACGTGGTGGTGCGTTGACTCGCCCGGCCGGCAGATGGCCGGGCGGGTTCAGTAGGCGCCGTCGCTTCCCAGGACGGCGCGGGCGGTCTTCCACAAGATCAGCAGGTCCAGCGCGATCGACCAGTTGTCGGCGTACCGCAGGTCGAGCCGCATGGACTCTTCCCAGGTCAGGTCGCTGCGACCGCTGACCTGCCAGAGGCCGGTCAGTCCGGGCTTCACGAGCATCCGCCGCGCATCGTCGATCTGGTACTTCGCGACCTCGGCCGGCAGCGGTGGCCGCGGGCCGACCAGTGACATGTCCCCCCGGAGCACGTTCACCAGTTGCGGAAGCTCGTCGATCGAGAACCGGCGCAGGTACTTGCCGACCCTGGTCACCCGGGGATCGTCGCGGAGCTTGAACAGCACCCCGTTGCCCTCGTTCAGCTTCTGCAGTTCGGCCTTGCGTTCCTCGGCGTCGGCCACCATCGTGCGGAACTTCAGCATCGAGAACTGCTCACCGCCGCGGCCGACCCTGGTCTGCCGGAACAGCACCGGCCCCCGGCTCGTCGCCTTCACCATGACCGCGGTCATGATCAGGATCGGCGAGACCGCCAGCAGCAGCAGACAGCCGAGCACCCGGTCGAAGATGGTCTTCAGCAGATGCGGACCGCCGCTGACCGACGGCCGCTCCAGGTGCAGCAGCGAGAGTCCGGCGACCGGGCGGATCGAGATCCGCGGGCCGGCCACCTCGACGATGCCCGGCGAGACGATCAGTTCGACACCGCGCTGCTCGAGCGCCCAGGACAGCTTCCGCAGGGTGTATCCGGCCAACTCGGGGTCGGCGGCGACTGCCACCACCTCGACGTCGAACTGGTCCACCGCGGCCAGGATGTCCATCTCGGTCCGGCCCAGCCGTTCGGGAGCCGGTTCCTCGAAGGCGTCACCCCGTGGCAGGCAGGTCGCGACCACGATGTAGCCGTCGGCCGGCCGCTCCTCCAGGTGCCGCCGCAGCGTGGTCACCTGGTCGTTGCGTCCGACAACGAGCACCCGGCGCATGCACCGCCCGGCGAACCGCCGCCAGGAGATGCTGCGGTGCAGCACCCAGCGGCCGAACATCGCCGCCAGGCAGGTCATCGGAACCGCCAGGATGACGAAACCACGAGCGACCTCGCTCTTGGTCGCGTACGACGTGATGGCGACCAGGGCGGTCAGTGCGACCGCGGCCCGGATGATCGAGCGGAACTCCTCCGGCCCGGTGCCGAAGTACCGGGTCTCATAGCCCCGCTGCAGTGCCACACAGGCCAGCCAGGCGATCGGCAGCAGCGCGCCCACCAGGATGTAGCCAAGGTTGATCTGGGCCCCGAACCGGGCCACCAGCGCGAGCGTGCCACCGGTCACGGCCGCGGCCAGGTCGGCCGCGAGCGCAGCTCGGCGGTACCTGCCCACCCAACGCGCCTCGGTGAACCGGGCCGACAGCGGCACGATCGCCGGAATCTCGTCCGGTACCACCCAGACCGGCCGACGACGCTCCCCCGACGGCGCCGGCCGTAGATCAGCCGAATCGGCCAACCCCTCGGACATGACGAATTCAGTCACGCACAGTCACCCCCCACAGGTGAAAAGCGACGCCCGCGACCAACCCACTCCCCGTCACGGACCTCGATGAAATGCCGCCCCACAACGGCATTGACCCAGAGAGTACTACGGGAACGCCTGCTCTGACAGTACCCGGGGCGAGTGTTTACCCGTGCGCAATCCAGCGCACAGACGAAGACCCCCGGAGCCTGTTTCCAGGATCAGGGGGTCTCGTATCAACTACAGCAAGTGATCGGCCGCCGGGTCGCGACGGCGATCGCCGGCAGGGTGTTCAGCCGGCGATCAGGCCGTCACCGCTGATCAGCTCGCGCATCTCGCCCAGCGTGCTGTCGCCCGGCGGCAGGATCGCGTCGGAGTCGTGCAGCTCGTCGTCCGGCAGCTTGTCGCCGGCCCGGACGAACTCCAGCAGCGCGGCGAAGGAGGTCTTGAAGCCCGCCTCGTCACCGGCGGAGACAGCCTTCTCCAGGTCGGTGTCAACCGCGTTCAGCTGGTCCAGCTTGTCGTCGGCCAGGCGCCACTGACCTTCGCCCATGATGCGAACGATCATCGAACGTCACCGTCCTGCGGCCGGGCGGGCTCGGCGGCCGGCTGCTGCGTCGGCTGCTGGGCAGGCGCCTGCGCCTGGGACGGACCTGGGGTGTCGCCGGACAGCTCCTTGGGCGCACTGCCGCCGGCCAGCTGGGCCTTCAGCGCGGCCAGCTCGCTCTCGACGTCGGAGCCGGACGACATCCGCTCCAGCTCCAGCGTGATGTTGTCCTTCGCCGTACCGCTGGCGTCGTCGAGCGCGCCGGAGGCGAGCAGCTCGTCGATCGCGCCGGCCCGGGCCTGCATCTGCTGGGTCTTGTCCTCGGCCCGCTGGACCGCCAGACCGACGTCGCTCATCTCCTCGGAGATGCCCGAGAACGCCTCGTTGATCCGGGTCTGCGCCTCGGCCGCGGTGTACGTGGCCTTGATGGTCTCCTTGCGGGTCCGGAACGACTCGACCTTGGCCTGCAGCCGCTGGGAGGCCAGCGTCAGCTTCTCCTCTTCACCCTGCAACTGGGCGTGCTGGGTCTGCAGATCGTCGATCTGGCCCTGCAGCCCGGACTTGCGGGTCAGGGCCTCCCGGGCCAAGTCCTCGCGGCCCATCGAGAGCGCCTTCTGCGCCTGGTCCTGGAGCTTGCTGGACTGGGACTGCAGCTGGGAGGCCTGCAGCTCCACCCGCTTGCGGCTGGTGGCCACGTCGGCCACACCACGCCGCACCTTCTGCAGCAGCTCCAGCTGCTTCTGATACGAGTAGTCAAGGGTTTCGCGAGGATCCTCGGCCTTGTCCAGGGCGGAATTCGCCTTGGCCTTGAAGATCGTCGACATCCGCCTGAAGATGCTCATCGATATCCGTACCCCTTCTGTGCCGGCGTGACGACCCGGCGTGCCTTGTCCACCCTATGTCCCCACGGGTCACCACACCATCAGGACCGGCCCCGATAAAGTGGGTGTCAGGTCCGGGGACCACCCCGAGTCGCGACCTGCCCTGCCGAATGAGGTTCAGACCCCGTGTTCCGTCGTACCAAGTCTGAGACAGATACCACCGTACCCGCCGAGCCCCAGGGCAAGCCGGGCGGGAAGGGACGCCCCACCCCGACCCGGAAGGAGGCGGAGGCGGCCCGCAAGGCCGCGCTGCGCAAGCCGCGCAACCGCAAGGAGGCGTCGGCGTACCGGCGGGAGAAGGTCCGGACCGAGCGGGCCAAGATGCAGGACGCGATGCGCACCGGCGACGACCGGTACCTGCCGGCCGCCGACAAGGGCCCGGTCCGGCGGTTCGCCCGGGACTACGTGGACGCCCGCTACTCGGTGATGGAGTTCGCGCTGCCGGTCCTCCTGGTGGTGTCCCTGGTCGGCGTGGTGTTCTCGGCGCAGTTCCCCTGGCTGGCCGGCATCGTCAACCTGCTCTTCCTGGTGATGATCGTGCTGATCGCACTGGACTGGTTCCTGCTCTCGGCCGGCCTGCGCAAGGCGGTCACGATGAAGTTCCCGAAGGAGTCGACCAAGGGCCTCGGGTTCTACGCGGTCCGGCGGACCATGCAGATGCGCCGCTGGCGGCTGCCCAAGCCGATGGTGAAGCGCGGCGAGAAGCCGAGCTGATCCGGGCCCAGTAGGGTCGGGGGTATGGACTTCCGCTATCTCGGCAACAGTGGTTTGAAGGTCAGCGAGATCTCGTACGGGAACTGGCTCACCCACGGCTCCCAGGTGGAGAACGAACAGGCCAGGGCGTGTGTGCAGGCGGCCCTCGAGGCCGGCATCACCACGTTCGACACGGCCGATGTGTACGCCAACACCAAGGCCGAGTCGGTGCTCGGCGAGGCGCTGGAGGGTCAGCGGCGAGAGTCGCTGGAGATCTTCACGAAGGTCTACTGGCCGACCGGCCCGGGTGGACCGAACGACACCGGCCTGTCCCGCAAGCACATCCACGAGTCGATCAACGGGTCGCTGAAGCGGCTCAAGACCGACTACGTCGACCTCTACCAGGCGCACCGGTACGACACCGAGACGCCGCTGGAGGAGACGATGGAGGCCTTCGCCGACGTCGTCCGCTCCGGCAAGGCGCTCTACATCGGTGTGTCCGAGTGGACCGCCGAGCAGCTGCAGGAGGGCCACCGGCTGGCCCGTGAGCTGCGCATCCCGTTCGTCTCGAACCAGCCGCAGTACAGCATGCTCTGGCGGGTGATCGAGGCCGAGGTGGTGCCGGCGTCGGAGGAGCTGGGCATCGGCCAGGTTGTGTTCTCCCCGATCGCGCAGGGTGTGCTGACCGGCAAATACGTCCCGGGCCAGCAGCCGCCGGAAGGCTCCCGGGCCACCGACGACAAGGGCGGCGCGAACATGATCCGGCGCTTCCTCAACGACGACGTGCTGACGCGGGTGCAGGAGCTCAAGCCGCTCGCCGACGAGGCCGGACTGTCACTGTCCCAGCTGGCCGTCGCGTGGGTGCTGCAGAACCCGAACGTCTCGTCGGCCATCGTCGGTGCCTCCCGGCCCGAGCAGGTGGTGGAGAACGTGAAGGCGTCGGGCGTGAAGCTCGAGGACGGGCTGCTCAAGCGCATCGACGAGGTCCTCGGCGGCATCGTCGAGCGTGACCCGGCCAAGACCGTGCAGAACGCGCCACAGACCCGGCCGGGCTCGTGAGCTGGAGCTGGCGGTTCGAGACCGCGAGCGGCGCCCTGGTCGACCCCGGTGAGGTCGGCGGGGCCGAGTTCTCCGCGCAGGGCGACGCGGAGAGCTGGCTGGGTGAGACCTGGCGGGACCTGTCCGAGCGTGGCGTGGGGCAGGTCTTCCTGCTGGAGGACGGCCGTGAGGTCTACGGCCCGATGAGTCTGGCCGCGCCAGAGTAGGCTTCGGTCCGAACCAAACGCCTGCGTCACAGGGAAGCCGGTCCAAGTCCGGCGCTGACCCGCAACCGTAGGCCACCTCAGGTGGCGAGCCGGAACACTGTGACGCAGGCAGACAGGCTCAACTACCCGCCGTGGTCCGCGGGTGGAGCCCCTACCCTGCCTGCGCAGGCGGGACCTCCTCCATCGGGCCGCGGCCCGACCGAGGACGATGAGATGACTGCACAACGGACGCTACGACTGGTCCTCAGCCTGCTGGCGGGTCTCCTGCTGGCGGGGACCGTCGCCACCAGCGCACAGGCCGAGGACGGCTACCGCTTCTGGGGCTACTACCAGTGGACCGCGGGCAAGTGGGCCTTCGCCCAGAAGGGCGCGGACGTCGTCGTACCGGCCGATGGAGCCGTGGAGGGCTGGCGGTTCGCCGTCGGCGGCGCGGCGCCCCGGATGCCGCGCGCGGCCGGTGACTTCGAGGCGATCTGCGGGAAGACCCCGGCCGAGACCGGGAAGAAGCGGGTGGCCCTGGTGGTCGACCCGGGTACGCCGGAGGACGCGCTCAGCGGTGAGACGCCGAAGCCCGCCACCGGCACCTGCGTGGTGACGGATCCGAAGGCGACCGGGGCGAAGGTCCTGGCCGCGGTCGGCCCGGTCCGGATCGAGAAGGGGCTGACCTGCGGGGTCGACGGGTACCCGGGCAAGGGCTGCGGCGACCAGGTGAAGAACATCAAGATCCCGGCCACGGATACGCCGGTGACACTGCAGATCGGTGCCGCGGTCGGCTCCACCGCTGCCCCCGCACCGACCACCTCGTCCTCGTCCTCGTCCGACGACGGTGCACCGTGGACCGGCATCATCATCGCCGCGGTGGTCGTCCTCGTACTGGCCGGAGGCGGTCTGGTGCTCAGCCGCCGGCGCTCCTCGAGTCAGTAGTGCGTACTGTCCACCACCTGACGCTCCCCCGGGCCCTGCACCCGGGGGCGTGGTGGCTGTGGTCTCTCGGGATGGCCGTGGCCGCCAGCAGGACGCGTAACCCGGTGCTGCTCCTGCTGATCCTCGCAGTGACTGGTTTCGTCGTGGCGGCCCGCCGGAGCGACGCTCCCTGGGCCCACAGCTACGGCGCGTTCCTCAAGCTCGGGCTCGTGGTCATCGGTCTCCGAGTAGTCCTGCAAGCGCTGCTGTCCACTCGCTCGCAGGGCAACACAGTGCTGTTCACGCTGCCCCAGATCCCCTTGCCCGATTGGGCCAGCGGGGTCAAGCTCGGCGGCGAGGTCACCGCCGAGGCCCTGATCACCGCTCTGTACGACGGCCTCCAGCTGGCGGTCATGCTGTGCTGCATTGGTGCCGCCAACGCACTGGCCAGCCCCCGCCGGCTGCTCAAGTCGTTGCCTGGAGCCCTCTACGAGATGGGCGTGGCCTGCGTGGTGGCGCTGACCTTCGCACCGCAACTGGTGACGGACTCCCGCCGGATCCGCGCCGCCCGCCGACTACGCGGCCGCACCCGGGGTTCCTTCCGTACGACGGCCATGCCGGTGCTGGAAGGTGCACTGGACAGGTCCGTGGAGCTCGCGGCGGCGATGGATTCCCGCGGCTACGGCCGTACGGCGCAGGTCCCTAAGCAGCAGCGCCGTCTGACCGGACTGTGCGTGCTGCTGGGCTTGCTGGGCATTCTGCTCGGCGTCTATGCGCTCCTGACCGACTCCATGGCGTTTCCTTTCGCTGCGTCCACTCTCGGCGTCGGACTGCTGCTGGCTGTCGGTGCGATGGCGGTCGGGCGGCAGCGCGTGACGCGAACGCGGTACCGGCCCGATCCGTGGGCTCTGCCCGAGTGGCTGGTCGTCGGCGCCGGTGCGATCGCCGCCGCGGCCATGGTGACCGCAGCGGCGCGTGGCGTGACCGGTCTGGTGTTGCCGGGGCCGATGGTGGTTCCACCGGCTCCGCTGCTGCCGATTCTCGGCATTCTGGTGGGGCTGGCGCCCGCGCTGGCCGCGCCGCCACTGGTGAGGCGGGCGGTCGCATGATCGAGTTCGACCGGGTCACGGTCACCTACGACGGCGCCGCCGAACCAGCCCTGCGGGATGTGAGCTTCACCGTGCCTGAGGGCGAACTGGCGCTCGTCATCGGCCGGACCGGCTCCGGCAAGTCAACGTTGCTGCGGGCAATCAACGGACTGGTGCCGCACTTCACCGGCGGGACGCTGTCCGGGCGGGTCCTGATCGACGGACGGGACACCCGCGAATTCCGGCCGCGTGACCTGGCCGATGTGGTCGGGATGGTCGGGCAGGACCCGATGGCCGGGTTCGTCACCGACACAGTGGAGGACGAACTCGCGTACAGCATGGAGTCACTCGGAGTCGCACCGGACGTCATGCGGCGCCGGGTCGAAGAGACACTCGATCTGCTGGGACTGGCCGACGTACGTGATCGTGCGCTGACGTCGCTGTCGGGCGGACAGCGACAGCGGACCGCCATCGGCGCGGCCCTCACCTCACACCCCGCTGTGCTCGTGCTGGATGAGCCAACGTCGGCCCTGGACCCTCAGGCCGCTGAAGAAGTGCTGGCTGCGCTGCAACGGCTCGTGCACGATCTGAGTGTCACTGTGGTGATGGCTGAGCACCGTCTCGAGCGCGTCATTCAGTACGCCGACCGGGTGATCGAAGTACCCGGTGGTTCTGCTGCGGTGTCGACCGGTCTGCCGGCCGATCAGATGGTGACCGCGCCGGTCGCACCGCCTGTGGTGGAGCTCGGACGCCTCGCTGGTTGGACTCCCCTACCTCTGTCTGTGCGGGACGCCAGGCGGGCCGCTGTCGCCTTGCGCAGCAGGCTGGACTCCGCTGCGCCGGTCCGACCCAACGCCTCTCTCGGCGCAGAGCTTGCGCGGTGCACCGACCTGGTTGCCGGCTACGGCAACGTCATGGCGCTGCGCGGAGTGTCACTGAGCATCAAGGCAGGCGAGGTCGTCGCTCTGATGGGCCGCAACGGCGCCGGTAAGTCAACGCTCCTGAACGCCCTGGTCGGCATCGTCCCGGCCCGATCCGGTACGGCGGTCGCCGGCGGTACGGACCCACGTCGTACCAGGCCTGAGAGGCTCGTGAAGGCGGTCGGACTGGTGCCGCAGGAGCCGGCGGACCTGCTGTACGCGGCCACCGTCGCGGACGAGTGTGCGAGCGCCGACTCCGACTTCAGAGTGCCGTCCGGTAGTTGCCGAGCGCTACTGACCAGGCTCGCCCCGGACATCGACGACCGGATGCATCCGCGGGATCTGTCCGAGGGACAGCGGCTCTGTCTGGCGTTGGCCGTCGTACTGTGTGGCGCTCCGCCGCTCCTGCTGCTGGACGAGCCGACGCGCGGGCTGGACTACGGTGCCAAGCGGCGGCTGGTGGAGATCCTGCGTGAGCTCGCTGCTGCTGGGCATGCGGTTTTGCTGTCGACGCATGACGTGGAGATGGTCGCGGAAGTCGCCAGCCGGGTTCTGGTGCTCGCTGAGGGCGAGTTGGTGAGTGACGGCGAGACCGCGACGGTGATCGCCGGGTCGCCGGCGTTCGCGCCGCAGGTGGCGAAGATCCTTGCCCCGCTGCCGTTCCTGACCGTCGGCGAGGTCGCCACCGCCTTGGACCGGGCGTCGTGAATCTCGTCCGGCTGAAGCCTCGCAGTACGGCGGCACTCATGGTCGCCTCGTTGGCCGGACTGCTGGCCTTCGGTTGGCCGTTGTTCTTGCACACCGACCAGGTGGGTGAGTCCGCGATCGGACACACCACCGACGCGCCGTGGCTCTTCGTGCTGCTGCTGCCGTTGCTGGTGGCCGTCGTACTAGCGGAATTGTCCGAGTCGGGGATCGACGCGAAGGTGATCTCATTACTCGGCATGCTGGCGGCTGTCGGCGCTGCGCTACGGGCGCTGGGTCCGGGTACGGCGGGGCTGGAGCCGGGGTTCTTCCTCCTGGTGCTGGCTGGGCGGGCGTTCGGGGCGGGGTTCGGGTTCGTGCTGGGGGCTGTGTCGCTGCTGGGTGGGGCGTTGATCAGTGGCGGGGTCGGGCCGTGGATGCCGTTTCAGATGTTCGCGTGTGCGTGGGTGGGGTGCCTGGCGGGGCTGCTGCCACGGGCGGGTGGGCGGTTGGAGTTGCTGCTGCTGGCGGCGTACTCACTTGTGTCTGGCGTGCTGTATGGCGTGGTGATGAATCTGTGGTTCTGGCCGTACGCGACGTTCGGGAGCGACTTCTCGTTCATCCCGGGCGACGCGCTGGGCGGGAACTTGCATCGGTACTTCCTGTTCGTGGTGGCGACGTCGTTGGGGTGGGACATTCCGCGCGGGATCCTCAGCGCGGTCCTGGTGCTGCTCGTCGGGCGGCCGGTGTTGAAGGCCTTCCGGCGTACGGCGCGGAAGGCGGCCTTCGACGTACCAGTGGTGTTCGATTCCGGGAGGGCCGATGGCTGAGCAGCGGACGTTGATCCTCGGTGGGGCGCGATCCGGCAAATCGATCGCCGCCGAACGTCGCTTGGCCGCGGAGCCGGAGGTGCTGTACGTCGCGACTGGTGGTGACGACTCGGGTAACGCGGAATGGGCGGAGCGAGTCGCCAAGCATCAGGCCCGACGCCCGGCCAGTTGGGGTTTGGCGGAGACGATCGATCTGGTCCCGCTGCTCGAGTCAGCCGGTCCGCCGATGCTGATCGACTGCCTGACGCTGTGGCTCTCTCGCACGATGGATTCGCTCGACGTCTGGTCGGATCTGAGTCGCTCGGACCTGGTCGACCAACGCATTGCCGAGCTCGCCGACGCCTGGTCCGGCACGTCCCGGGTCGTGGTTGCCGTCAGCAACGACATCGGCTCCGGTGTGGTCCCCGCCGACGCCGGCACCCGCCTCTTCCGCGACCTGATGGGCCGCCTGAACACCACCATCTCCCTAGCCTCCGACGAGGTCCTGTGGACCATCGCCGGTCGCACACTTCCGCTCACATGACAGGCAACGAGGGGCAGCCGGTCAACCCAAGCACCCCGCCTGGAGACGGCTCGGCCGGCCGGGGCGGCGGTGGGTGGATGGACGGGGCTTGGTTGAGTTTGGGGACGTTGTCGGTGTTGCCTGCCCGGGTGCCGTCGACGGTCGATCGTCTGGTTGGTGGGCGGGCTATGGTGCTCGCGCCTGCCGTGGGGTTGGTGATTGGTTCGGTTGCTGCTGGCGCGGTGGCCCTGGTTCAGGTGGTGCGGCCGGATGCGGATCTGCTCGCCGCGGTGGTTGCCGTGCTTGTGGTGGCGGGGTTGTCCGGTGCTTTGCATCTGGACGGCTTGGCGGACTTTACGGATGCGCTCGGCAGTCGGCGCGACCGCGAGACCATGCTCCGGATCATGAAGCAGAGCGACATCGGGCCATTCGGTGTCGTCAGCATCGTCGGCGTACTCCTGCTCGACGTCGCGGCGCTCACCACTTGCATCCAGGCCGGCTTCGGCTGGCAAGCAGCCCTGATCGCCACCACAGCCAGTCGCCTGACTCTCCCCTGGTCCTGCCGCATCACAATCCAGGCAGCCCGCCCGGACGGCCTAGGCACGGTCGTCGCCGCCACCGTACGCCCCCTCACGGCAGCCGCAGCCACGATCGTCGTACTGGCCGCCGCCCTCGCCCTCACCTGGCTCACCACATCGCCCGACCTTCTCCGACTGTGCGGCACAGCAGCCGCGGTCCTGCTGGCCGTGGCCACGGCGCTCGCTACAACCCGCCGCGCCCACACCGCCCTCGGCGGCACCACCGGCGACGTCCTCGGCACCGCCATCGAACTCGCCCTCCCCGTCGCCTTTCTGACCCTCGCCCTGAGCGCCTGAGCCCGCCTCCACCACCGCCGGGCCGGGGTGCATTACTGTCGCCGGTGAACGGCGAACGTGGGGTAGTGACGGCGAGGACAGATGTGATGTTGGCGGTTTACGGCCGGTACAGGGCCGGGTACACCTCGCGATCCGTTATGTTTATGTAATGAACGCAACCCGCCCCGCACCTGGGTCGCAGGCTTCGCTGCGCGAAGCCAACCGCGAACGCGTTCTGGGAGTCGTCCGGCAACACGGCCCCCTGACCCAGGTCGAGATCGCCACCGCCTCCGGGCTGTCGGCCGCCACCGTGTCGAACATGGTCCGCGAGCTGGACCAGGCCGGCATGGTCGGCCTGTCCCGCAGCATCCGCAACGGCCGCCGCGCGGTCCTGGTCTCACTCGCGTCCGGCGGCGGCCTGCTCGCCGGAGTCGCCTTCGGTGAGCGCGACGTCAGGGTCGCGATCGCGAACGAGTCCCGTGAGGTACTCGCCCAGCAACTGATGCCCCTGCAGGCCGACCACGTCGCCGACGACGGCATGGAGCGCGCCGCCAGGCTGCTCGCCGACCTCGCCGAGACGGTCAGCTCCGGCGTCGAGGACATCAGCGCGATCGGTTTCGGCCTGCCCGCGCCGGTCGACTCGGTCAGCGGCGAGGCAGGCTCCGACGCGGTCCTGCCCGGCTGGCGCGGCGTGAACGTCGCCGAGGCCATGGCCGGCCACCTCCGCGCCCCGGTCGCGCTCGACAACACCGCCAACCTGGCCGCCCTCGGCGAGCTGCGCAACGGCGCCCTCCGCGGCGTCCGGCACGGCTGTTACCTCAAGTTTTCCTACGGTGTCGGCGCCGGCATCGTGCTGGGCGGCGAGGTGTTCCGCGGCTCAGCCGGTACGGCGGGCGAGATCGGCCACGTCACCATCGACGAGAACGGGCCGATCTGCCGCTGCGGCAACCGGGGCTGCCTCGACACGTTCGTCGGATCCCGCGCGTTGATCAGCAGCCTGGCCGCGTCGCACGGCCCGCTCCGGCTGAAGGACATCATCAGCCGGGCCCTGCAGGACGACCTCGGCTGCCGCCGGGTGATCGAGGATGCGGGCCGCCGGGTCGGTGTCGCGGTGGCCGGACTGGTGAACCTGTTCAACCCCGAGGTGATCGTGGTCGGCGGCCTGATGGCGGAGGCGGGAGATCTGATCCTGCACCCGCTCCGCGAAGCTCTCGACCGCTGCGCGATCCCCAGCGCCGCGGCGACCGTCGATCTACGCCGCGCCGAACTCGGTGACGAGGCCGACATCATCGGCGCCATCCACCTCGCCTCGGTGCTCAGCCACGCTCACGCCACCAAGTCGCTCAGCATCTCCTGACACCACCTCGGCGTACGACGAGGGGCGTCGCCCTGCCCTGCGAACGATCACGTGACACGAATATGTCTATTTCTTGAATTCAAGTCTTGACGTCAAGGCTACCCGGGGGTTTGACTTCCGTCAGGCCTACCCGGGTCTTCACGTCAAGGAGCCGCCATATGTCCGTGTCAGCATCCCGTCTCGTCGGCCTCGGCCTCGCCGTCTCGGCCCTCGCCGTCTCCCTGGTCGCCTGCGGCTCCGACGACGACTCGGGCTCGGGCAGCGGCGGCGGCGCCAAGAAGATCGCCCTGCTGCTGCCGGAGTCGAAGACGACCCGCTACGAGGCGCTCGACCGGCCGCTGTTCACCGAGGCGCTGAAGGCCGCCTGCGCCGACTGCGAGCTGATCTACAGCAACGCCGACCAGGACGCGGCCAAGCAGCAACAGCAGGCCGAGGCGGCGCTGACCCAGGGTGCGAACGTGCTCGTGCTCGACCCGGTCGACGGCAAGGCCGCCGCCGCGGTCGTCGCCTCCGCGAAGAGCCAGAGCGTCCCCGTGGTCGCGTACGACCGATTCATCGAGAACGCCGACTACTACGTGTCGTTCGAGAACGAGGCGGTCGGCAAGCTGCAGGCACAGACCCTGGTCGACACGCTCAAGGCGGCCGGCAAGACCTCCGGCAACCTGGCCATGATCAACGGCGCGCCGACCGACCCGAACGCGGCCGACTTCAAGAAGGGCGCGCACAGCGTGCTGGACAGCAGCGGCTTCAAGGTCGCCGCCGAGTTCGACACCCCGGACTGGAGCCCGGACAAGGCGCAGGCCTGGATGGAAGGCCAGCTGAGCGCGATCAAGAACGGCCTGGTCGGTGTGTACGCCGCCAACGACGGTACGGCGGGTGGCGCGATCGCAGCGCTCAAGGGTGGCGGCGTCACCCCGCTGCCGCCGGTCACCGGGCAGGACTCCGAACTGGCCGCCATCCAGCGGATCGTCGCCGGGGACCAGGCGATGACGATCTACAAGGCGGTCAAGCCGCAGGCCGAGGCCGCCGCCAAGGGCGCGCTGGCGCTGGCGAACGGCAGCAAGCCCGAGTCGACCACCGAGAAGAGCGGCATCCCGTCGACGATTCTCGACCCGGTCGCGGTGACCAAGGCCAACATCAAGGACACCGTGGTCAAGGACAACATCTACAAGGTCACCGACATCTGCACCGCGTCGTTCGCCGCCGCCTGCACCGCGGCCGGCCTGACCAGCAACTGACCCGCCCTTCGGCGTTGCCCCGCAGTGAGGTGCGGGGCAACGCCGGGTCTGTCCCGGCGGACGGATCGCCGCGATCATGGCCTGAACGCAAAGCCCAGGAGGCTGATCGAGTGACTGTCACCCCCACCCCCGTCCCCGTCGGCACCGGTACGGTGCTGACGCTGCGGGGCGTCTCCAAACGCTTCGGCGCGGTCCAGGCCCTGAAGAACATCGAGCTGGACGTCCGGACCGGTGAGGTGCTGGCCCTGGTCGGCGACAACGGCGCCGGCAAGTCGACGCTGGTGAAGACGATCGCCGGCGTCTACACCGCCGACGACGGCACGATGGTGTTCGACGGGCAGCAGGTGCGGGTCAGCAGCCCGGCCGAGGCGCAGCAGCTCGGCATCGCCACGGTGTTCCAGGACCTGGCCCTGTGCGACAACCTCGACGTGGTCGCGAACCTGTACCTCGGCCGCGAACTGCGCCGGGGCCGGGTGCTCGACGAGGTCGAGATGGAGCGGTCGTCGTGGGAGCTGCTCCGGCAGCTGTCCGCGAAGATCCCGTCGGTCCGGATCCCGGTCGCGAGTCTGTCCGGTGGGCAGCGGCAGACCGTCGCGATCGCCCGCAGCCTGCTCGGCCAGCCGAAGGTCGTGATGCTGGACGAACCCACCGCGGCTCTCGGCGTGGCCCAGACGGCCGAGGTGCTCAACCTGGTCGAACGGCTGCGTGAACGCGGCCTGGCCGTGATCCTGATCAGCCACAACATGGCCGACGTGATGGCGGTCGCGGACCGGGTCGCCGTACTGCGGCTCGGCCGGAACAACGGCGTCTTCGTGGTCAGCGAGACCAGGACGCAGGACATCATCGCCGCCATCACTGGCGCGACGGACAACGCCGTCTCCGAGCGCGCCGCGCGCCGGACACAGCAGGAGGGCTCGGCATCATGACGTTGCACGGATCAGAGATCCGGCCGCAGGACACGCCGCGCCCCGGCACCTCGTCCACGAACGGCACCGACCAACTGCCCGCCGACCTGCAGGACGAGCGCCTGATCGCCAGCCACGGCGTCAGCGGCGCCGTCTCGGCGTTCACCGCCCGGCTCCGCTCGGGTGACCTCGGTTCGGTCCCGGTGGTGGTCGGCCTGATCATCATCTGGGCGGTCTTCCAGATCGCGAACAGCTCGTTCCTGTCCAGCCGCAACCTGGTGAACCTCACCCTGCAGACCACCTCGGTCGGCGTGATCGCGCTGGGCATCGTGCTGGTGCTGCTGCTCGGCGAGATCGACCTGTCCGTCGGCTCGGTCAGCGGCCTGGCCGCCGCCGTCCTCGGCGTCACGTTCGTCAACCTGGACTGGCCCTGGGTGCTTTCGCTCTTGGTCAGCGTCGCGCTGGGGCTCGCGATCGGGTTGTTCTACGGCGCTCTCTATACCCGGTTCGGCGTACCGAGCTTCGTGATCACCCTGGCCGGTCTGCTCGGTTTCCTCGGTCTCCAGTTGCTTGTGCTCGGCAAGGAAGGCACCCTCAACCTGCCGTACGACTCCGCGCTGGTCGGGTTCGCCGCGCGCAGCTTCCTCTCCCCCGCTGTCGCCTACGGACTGATCGTGGTGGTCGTCGCGCTCTACGTGCTGACCCGGCTGCGCGGCCGAGGCGCCCGGGCGGCCGCCGGACTGTCGGCTGCACCCACCTCGATCATCGCCATCAAGGCCGCCGCGCTGACCGTGGCGCTGGTCGTCCCGGTCGTCGTCCTGAACGGCGATCGCGGTGTCTCGTCGATGTTCCTGTTCTTCCTGGCGCTGGTGGTCGGCACCGACCTCGTCGTACGGCGGACTCGTTGGGGCCGCTCGGTGTTCGCGGTCGGCGGCAACGTCGAAGCCGCCCGGCGCGCGGGTATCAACGTCCGGATGATCTACCTGTCCGTCTTCGCGGCATGCTCGACCTTCGCCGCGGTCGGCGGCATCCTGGCGGCGGCGCGGCTGGTCGCGGTCGGCCAGAGCAGCGGCGGCACCGACACCAACCTGAACGCGATCGCCGCTGCTGTCATCGGCGGCACGAGCCTCTTCGGTGGCCGGGGATCGGCGTACTCCGCTTTGCTCGGGGCACTGGTGATCATGTCGATCTCGAACGGTCTGGCCCTGCTCAGCCTCGACTCCAGCGTCCGCTACATCGTGACTGCCGCAGTGCTTCTGATCGCTGTCACGATCGACTCGCTCAGCCGTCGCAGCCGGCAGGCACACGGCCGCGCCTAGAGACCCGGTGGGCTCCCTCCTGACCCTGACCAGCGGGAGCCCACCGTTCCAATCAGCGATCCCGTGAGACGGCGCCGGCGGGTGGCAGGATGTGCGCCATGGCGGCATCCAGGAGATCCATCCGGGCGTTGAAGACCAGTGCGGACCAGTCGGTCACCACGCTGGAACTGTTCTTCGATCTCGTCTTCGTCTTCGCGTTGACGCAGATCACCGCGCTGATGGCGCACGACCTGAACTGGCACGGCCTGCTCCGCGGGATCCTGCTGGTCGCGCTGCTCTGGTGGAGCTGGATCGGCTTCTCCTGGCTGTGCAACCTCGTCAAGGCCGACGAGGGCTCGGTCGCCGGCGTCCTGCTGCTGTCGATGGCCGCGATGTTCCTGATCGCTCTCGCGATACCCGAGGCCTTCCATGACCTGCCCGGCGGTCTGTCTGGCCCGGTGGTCATCGCCTGTGCGTACTTCGCCTTCCGCGCGCTGCACCTGATCCTGTTCTGGCTGATCGCAGACGGCGACCCGGTGCTACGCCGTACCCTGATCCGCTTCGCACCGTCGATGCTCTCCGCTACGGCGCTCCTGCTGATCGCGTCGCAGTACCACGGGAGGACCCAAACGTTGCTGTGGGCAGCGGCACTGGCGGCGGACTACGGAGGCACCTATCTGATCGACGCGCGCGGCTGGCGGTTCCGGTCGGCGGCCCACTTCGCCGAACGGCACGGCCTCATCGTGATCATCGCGCTCGGCGAGTCGATCGTCGCGATCGGCGTCGGCGTCACCGACCTGCCGATCTCCTGGCCGATCCTGCTCGCGTCCCTCCTCGGCCTGATGGTGTCCGCTGCGCTCTGGTGGATCTACTTCGACGCGACCGTGCGGTACGGCGAACGCGCCCTGGAGCACGAGCCACCCGAGACCCGTCCCAAGCTCGCCCGCGACGCGTACACGTTCCTGCACCTGCCGATGGTGATCGGCATCGTCCTGCTCGCCCTCGGCCTGAAGAAGGTCCTGGAGTACGTCGGCGACACGGAGCACCATCACCTGGACGATCCGCTGAAGGGCGGCGGACTCTTCGCGCTCTTCGTCGGCGTCGCCCTCTACCTGCTCGGCCATGTCGGGTTCAAGCGCCGGACCGTGCACCAGTGGAGCGCGTCCCGGCTGATCACGGCCGCTCTCGTGCTGATCGCCATACCGCTGGTCGCGAGCGTGCCGGCGCTCGGGCAACTCGCCGTACTCGCTGCTCTGCTGACGGTGCTGGTCGCGTTCGAGTCGGTCCGCTTCGCACAGCAGCGGGACGAACTGAAACACGGATGAAGAAGGGCCCCCGCAGCTGCGAGGGCCCTTCTTTGCAACGGGTTTCAGGCGGTGGCGGCGGTCAGGTCGACCTTCGGCTCCGCGAAGTGGCAGGCTGCGGCGTGGCCGGCGCTGGAGTGGGCCTTCGGCTCGAGCAGGGGCTCCTGCGTCGCGCAGATGTCCTCGGCCTTCCAGCAACGGGTCCGGAACCGGCAGCCGCTCGGCGGGTCGATCGGCGAGGGGACGTCGCCGACCAGCCGGATCCGCTCCTTCGGCGGGACACCACGGATGGTGCCCAGGTCCGGAGCCGCGGACAGCAGCGCCTGGGTGTACGGGTGCTGCGGAGCGCCGTAGATCTGCTCGCGGGAGCCCTGCTCGACGATCTTGCCCAGGTACATCACCGCGACCTGGTCACAGAAGTGCCGGACCACGCCCAGGTCGTGGGCGATGAACACGAACGCGATGCCGAGGTCGCGGCGCAGGTCCTCCAGCAGGTTCATCACCTGGGCCTGGATGGACACGTCCAGCGCGGACACCGGCTCGTCGGCGATGATCACCTCCGGCTCCACCGCGAGCGCCCGGGCGATGCCGATGCGCTGGCGCTGGCCGCCGGAGAACTCGTTCGGGTACCGGTTGTGGTGCTCGGGGTTCAGGCCCACCCGCTCCAGCAGTTCCTGGACCCGGTCGAGCTCCTTGCCCTTCTTCACCAGGTTGTGCACGCGCAGCGGCGTACTGATGATGTTGCTGACCGTCTGGCGCGGGTTCAGCGAGCTGTACGGGTCCTGGAAGACGATCTGCAGCTGCCGCCGGAACGGGCGCAGCTCCCGCTCCTTCAGGTGCGCGATGTTCGTGCCCTTGAACAGGATCTCGCCCGCGGTCGGGGTGAGCAGCCGGGTGATCATCCGGCCGGTCGTCGACTTGCCGCAGCCGGACTCGCCGACCAGCCCCATGCTCGCGCCGGCCTTCAGCTCGAAGCTCACGCCGTCGACGGCCTGGACGACCTTCTTGGTCCGGCCCAGCCCGGCCGCTTCCTTGATCGGGAAGTACATCTTGAGGTCCCGGACCTGCAGCAGCGGCGCGCCGGAGTCCTTCGCAGTGCTGCCGGACGGAACGCTGTCGACCTTGCGCACAGTGTTGTTGTCGCTCATCTCTCTCCTCAGCCCCCTGTCAGCTCAGTCTCGGCGCGACCTCGGCCGCGTAGATCGTGGCCTTGTCGTGCAGGTGACAACGGGCTGTGTGGGCACCGGCGCCGTCCACCGGCAGCAACTCCGGCAGTTCGGTGGTGCAACGCTCACCCTTGACGCGGTCCTTGTACGGACAGCGCGGGTTGAAAGAACATCCGTCGGGCAGGTTCAGCAGGCTCGGCGGCAGACCCTTGATCGGGCGCAGCCGCTCGTTGGCCGCCGACACCGTCGGGATCGACTCGAGCAGACCCCAGGTGTAGGGCATCCGCGGGTTGGCCAGCACATCCTCGGCGGTGCCGTACTCGACACAGCGGCCGGCGTACATCACCAGAACGTCGTCGGCCATCTCGGCTACCACACCCAGGTCGTGGGTGATCAGCACGATCGCGGAGCCGAACTCCTTCTGCAGGTTGTTCAGCAGATCCAGGATCTGCGCCTGCACGGTGACGTCCAGCGCGGTCGTCGGCTCGTCGGCGATGACCAGCTTCGGGTCGTTGACCAGACCCATCGCGATCATCGCGCGCTGCCGCATACCCCCCGAGAACTCATGCGGGTACTGCGAGAAGCGGCGCTGCGGGTTCGGGATGCCGACCAGGTCGAGCATCTCCAGAGCACGCTTCTTCGCCACGTCCTTGGACACCTTGTGGTGCACCCGGTAGGCCTCGGTGATCTGGTTGCCGACCGTGTACAGCGGGTGCAGCGAGGACTGCGGATCCTGGAACACCATCGCCACCGCGTCACCGCGGATCTTCATCAGCTCGTTCTCCGGCAGGCCGACGATCTCGTCGCCGCCGAGCCGGATCGAGCCGGTGATCCGGGTCCGCTTGCGATCGTGCAGGCCCATCACGGCCATGCTGGACACGGACTTGCCGGAGCCGGACTCGCCGACGATCGCCAGCGTGCGGCCGAGCGGAACCGAATAGCTCAGTCCGTTCACGGCGCTGACCAGCCCGTCCGCGGTCGGGAACTGGACCGCCAGGTCCTCGACCACCAGATACGGCGTCTCGCCGCTGGGGTTGATCGAACCCTGCCGGCGCTCACGGGTAGCGACCGACGGACCACGCTTCGCGGCCGCCGTCGCCTCCGACTCGCCAGCTGCGCTCTCGACCATGCTGTCCTTCCGGTCTTCAGGGGCGGGGGTGCTCACGTAAGCCTCACCCGCGGGTCGATCAGGCTGTAACTGATGTCCACGAGGAAGTTCATCGCGACCAGGATGACCGAGGCCACCAGTACGGTGCCCATGATCACCGGCAGGTCGTAACTGTTCAAGCTGTCCAGCACCAGCACGCCGAGGCCGGGCAAACCGAAGATCTTCTCGGTGAAGATCGCGCCGCCGAGGCTGGTGGCCACATCGAGGCCGAAGATCGTGATCACCGGGATCAGGCCGGACCGCAACGCGTGCTTGTAGGTGACCACCCGGTCGGACAGGCCCTTGGCCCGCGCGGTCCGGATGTAGTCCTCGCTCAGCGTCTCGACCATGGAGCCACGGGAGTACCGAGCGTAGGAGGTGCAGCTGTAGATGCCGAGCACCAGCCACGGAGTGAGCAGGCCGGCGAACCATTTCCCGATGTTCTCCGACGGTGGATGCCATTCTCCCCGGGGAAGGATCGGGTACAAGATCGTCAGATACAGCGCGACCATCAGCGCCACGATGTAGTAGGGGACCGAACTGACCACCAGCGTGCTGGTCATCAGGCCGCGGTCGCCCAGGGTGCCGCGTCTCTTCGCCGCCATCGATCCGACGAAGACGCCGATGGTGAGTACCAGGACCGCGTAACCGGCGACCAGCGACACCGTCACCGGGAGCCGGGACTTGAGCATCTCGGTGACCGGGCGGTCGTTCTTGAACGAGAAGCCCAGGCACGGCGCGGCGCAGTGCTGGGTGACGCCGGAGGTGGTGAAGTCACGGCCGGTGAAGATGCCCGCGGTGTACTCCGCGAACTGCTGAACCTTCGGCCTGTCCAGGTGAAGGTTCGCCTTGATCTCGTTGTAGCGCTGCTGGGTGCAGTTGCGCTCGCCGCAGATCGCGCCGGCCGGGTCCGTGGGCGCGACGAAGAACAGCGCGAAGGTCGCGATCAGCGTAACCAACACGACACTGAGCGCGCTGACCATACGGCGCGCCACGAAGTAGAGCACGGGCTTGTCTCCTCACCGATCGGAGTGGTGCCCGGACAGTGATCCGGGCACCACTCCACCGTTCATTGACTGACTACTGCTTCAGAACGGGCCTCGATCAGGGCTGCTTCAGGTAGATCGAGGTGAACTCGGGCAGACCCTGTGTCGGGTCGTTGATCGCGTGCCCGATGTTCTTGCCCATCGGAGCCTCGGTGTTGGAGTAGTACAGCGGCAAGGCCGGGAGGTAATTCTCCAGGATGTCCTTGTCGACGTTCGTCCACTCCTTCAGCTGCTCGTCCGGAGTCTTCGCCGAGACCGCGTCGATCTTGGCGTCCAGCGCCTTGTCCTGCAGCTGGCCGATGCTGTTGCCCAGGGCAATCGCGTCCGAGCGGAACAGGACCGGGAACCAGCTGGTGCCGGACGGCCAGTCGGAGCACCAACCGGTCGGGGTCTTGCCGATGTTGACCGGAGCGTCCTGGTTGCCCACGTAGGTACGCAGCTTGGCCTTCGGAACACCGATCGTCTTGACCTTGAAGCCGGCCTTCTCGAACACCTGCTGACGCAGCTGGCTGCTCTGGGTCGAGATCGGGTCGTCGATCGAGAAGTACCAGCTGAGCTCGAAGTTGGCCTTGCCCAGCTTGCCCAGCTCGGACTTGATCTCGGCGGCGACCGCGTCGTCCTCGGCGCCCTTACCAGTGCCGTTCAGACCCGGCAGTTCGTACTTCACGAAGCCCGGGACGGCCGGCGGCAGGATCGTCGACGCCGGCGGGTCGGTGGCCGGGTTCAGACCGGCGACCTTACGCCACGAGTCGTACGGGTAGGCCTTGGCGATCAGCTTGCGGACCTCGAGCGGGATCTTCCGCGTGTCCATCGGGTAGGTGATGGTGCACGGGGACGGGCCCTTGACGAGCTGCGACTGGTCCTTGACCTCGGACAGCAGGGTGCTGTCCAGGTTGGAGTAGTTCAGCGCGTTGGCGTCCGGGCCGGAGCTGGCCAGGACCTGACGCTGAGCCTTGATGGTGTCCTGCGCGAACTTGAAGTCCCAGGCGTCCACGTACTGGTGCCGGACCGGGTCCGAGTTCGGGTCCCAGCTCGGGTTCTTCGACAGCTTGAGCTCGGTACCCGGGACGTACGAGTCGACCTTGTACGGGCCGGTCGACATCGGGCGCTGCTCGTAGTTCTTCTGCGTGTCCTTCGCCTGCGGGATCGGCGTGAACATCGGGAACGCCACGTAGAACGGCAGGTCGTCGAACTTCTTCGCCAGCTTGATGACCAGCGTGCTTTCATCCGGCGTCTCGACACCCGCGTAGTTCGCGCCACCGGCGCCGTACGGGCCCTTGTACGTGTCGCCGTCCTTGAAGAACTGCAGCTGGTACGTCGGTCCGGCGTCGTACAGGTCGTGGGCGAAGGAGCGCTTGATCGCGTACGCGTAGTCGGCGGCCTTCACCTCCGTGCCGTCCTGGTACTTGATGCCCTTCTTCAACTTGAAGGTCCAGGTCAGGCCGTCGGCCGACTTGGTACCCAGGTCCTCGGCGAGGTCCGGGACGAGGACCGGCTTGTGGCTGTCCCCGTCGAGCCGGTACTGGGTCAGCGTGCGGAACATCAGCTTGCTGATCTGGTTACCGTCGGTGTAGTAGATGTTCGTCGGGTCGAAGGTGTCCGGCGTGACGTCGGACAGCACCGTGACGGTGCCACCCTTCTTCGCTCCGTCGACTTCCGCGGCCGGGCCCTTCGCAGTGGCGTCAGTCGCCTTCTCCTGGGCGCCACCCAGGTCGCCCTGCCCACCACTGTTGGTTCCGCTGTTCGAGGACGGGCTGCCACAGGCCACGGCGGCCAACATGACCGTCGCCGCGACTGCGGTGATCCGTTTCCACTGCATGATCGGGTTTCTCCTTTTCTGCCGCTGGGGCAATCGCCGAACTACCGGCGAGTCTTGGGGTCGAAGGCGTCCCGGATCGCGTCTCCGAGCAGGGCCAGGGACAACACCAGAACGGTGATCCCGATCACTGGCAACCAGAGGTAGAGCGGGTCGGCCTTGAACCAGTTGGTGGCGACGGCGATCGTCTGACCCCACGAGGGGATCGGCTCGACCAGTCCGACGCCGAGGAACGACAGTCCGGCCTCCGCGGTCACATACGCGGGCAACGACAGCGAGGCCGAGATGACGATCGGTGCGACCAGGTTGGGCAGCAGTTCCTTGAACAGGACCTGCCGGGTCGGGACACCGATCGCCTTGGCGGCGAGCACGAACTCACGCTCGCGCAGGGACAGGACCTCACCGCGGATGATCCGGGCCAGACCTGCCCAGCCGAAGAACGACAAGACGAAGATCAGGACGTAGAAGCGGATCTGCGCCTGCTCCTGCGGGGTCAGGTTGAACGAACCGCCGCGCATCGACTCGACGATCGGCACCAGCGCGATCGCGAAGAGCAGGTACGGAAGGCTCAGCACGAAGTCGACCAGCCACGAGATGACCCGGTCCACCCAGCCGCCGAGGAAGCCGGCCAGCAGGCCCATCACGACACCGACGACGGTGCCGAACAGGGTCGCGAGGAAGGCGATGATCAGCGACGGACGGGCGCCGTACACCCAGCGGGCGAAGCTGTCGCGGCCCGTCTTCGGCTCGACCCCGAACCAGTGGTCGGGACTGAAGGAGATCGTCGGATAGCCGAACTCGTCGACGAGGTCGGTGTGGAAGGTGCTGTAGTTCTGCCCCTCCAGCTTGGCCAGCAGCGGTGCGAACACCGCAATGAGGATGAAGAACACCACGATGGACGCACACGTCACAGCGACCTTGTCCTTGCGCAGCCGGTCGAATGCGATCCGGCTCGGCGACTTGCCGTGCGGCGTCGCTGCGGTCCGTACCGGTTCAGCCGACGCCGGGTGGTCCTCGACACCTACGGTCGAGCCTGGTGACCCAATACTCATTCGCGCTCCGTCAGCTCTGTCAACCGGATTCGGTCTGGTGATCCGGCACATATCGGGTGGATATCGTGCCGAGCCTTTGCTCTGTGGGCGACTCCGTCAAATCCCCTTGACAGCGCCGATCCCCCACAACCGGCGCAAGCCTGCCTGACACTGTGACACCAAACCAGCGGTGCCCGGCACCAGTGCACAAATCGTTACCGGAACGGGTACCGGAACGGAACATTTGCCCCGCGACGTCACTATCTGTGCTCATTCATTCGCAAAACGCGTCGGCACAGCACCGACAGTGGCCAATTTGTGCCAACTTATAACACTCGGTGACGACGGAACACATTCTGTGTCCGGTTGCTCACCGTAGTCACATCTTGGCCCGAGGACCTTCAGCTCTCCCGAACGTGCACGGTGACGAAGGGTGGCTTGACCACATCGAAGGTCTCCTGCCGGCCACGGATGTCGACGACCACCTGGTCGCCTTCCTTCACCGTGGCGTCCAGCAGCGCGAGCGCGATGCCCTTCTTCAGCGTCGGTGAGAACGTTCCGGACGTCACCTCGCCGAGAGTGGTGCCGGACTGGTCCAGCACGGTCATGTGCGGCCGCGGAATCCCCCGTCCGGCGGCACGCAGGCCGCGTAGGATCCTGGCCGGTCCACGCTCCTTCTCTGCGCGCAGCTCCTCGTCGCCCCAGAAGCGCTCCTTCTTCCACCCCACAGCCCAGCCGGACCGCGCCTGCACCGGGGTGATGTCCGGAGTGATGTCCTGGCCGTGCAGCGGGTACCCCATCTCGGTCCGCAGCGTGTCCCGCGCTCCCAGTCCGGCCGGGACGATCTCGTACGAGGCCCCGGCAGCCAGCAACGCGTCGAACACCGCAACCGCGGCCTGGTTCGGTACGACGAGCTCGTATCCGCGCTCGCCCGTGTATCCGGTGCGGCAGACCACAACCGGCGTACCGGCGAACTCGGCCGTCATGAAGGACATGTAGTCGTGGCCGATCGGCAGGCCGATGGCGGACACCACGTCGTCGCTGTTGGTCCCCTGCACCGCGAGGATGGCGTAGTCGTCGTGGGTGTTGGTCACCACGACACCCTCCGGCGCATCCGCCTGCAGCAGCCGGACCACCTCGGCGGTGTTGGCCGCGTTCGGGATCAGGAACACGTCGTCGTCGGCATGCAGGTAGGCGATCAGGTCGTCGACCACTCCCCCGCGCTCGTTGCAGCACAGTGTGTACTGCGCCTGTCCCGGCGCGATCTTGCCCAGGTCGTTGGTCAGGCAGGAGTTCACGTACGCCGCTGCCCCCGGCCCCTTCACTGTCGCCTTGCCCAGATGGCTCACGTCGAAGACGCCCACAGAGGTGCGCACCGCGGTGTGCTCGGCGACGACACCGCTGTACTCCAGCGGCATCTCCCAGCCGCCGAACTCGGCGAACTTGGCGCCGAGCGCGACGTGGCGCTCGTGCAACGGGGACTTCTTCAATTCGACTGACGCGGTCATGGAGCGGAACTTACCCGACGCGTAGCATGCGGAGGCAGCATTCACGTACCGTCACGGCCGGCCGTCTGCCCGGCGCGGTCAAGGAGGACTGAGGATTTCGTGAGCACCATCACCCTGAGCAAGTCCGATGCGGCCGGTGTCAAGACCGACGCCGTGGTCATCGGCGTGGTCAAACTCGGCGGCGGCGTCACCCTGCCCGCCGGCACCGAGTCGCTGAACGCCGCGTACGGCGGGAAGCTGGTGGAGGTGCTGTCCGACCTCGGCGCCACCGGCAAATCCGGTGAGGTCACCAAGGTGCCCGGCCCGAAGCCGGCCAAGTCGCCCAGCCTGATCGCGGTCGGTCTCGGCCCGGCCCCCGACGGCGAACTGAAGACCGAGGACCTGCGGGCCGCGGCCGGCACCGGCGTACGCGCCGCGAAGACGGCCCACTCCGTCGCGCTCGCGCTGCCGACACCCGACGCCGAGTGCATCCGCGCGGTCGCCGAGGGCGCGCTGCTCGGTCGCTACTCGTTCACCGCGTACAAGTCGGAGAGCCCGTCCGACGTCCCCGGCAACCTCATCGTGCTCACCGACCTGGCCCGGACGAAGGAAGCCAAGGCCGCGCTCGAGCGGGCCGAGGTGACCGCCGACGCGGTGCACCAGGTGCGCGACTGGGTCAACACCCCGCCGTCGGACCTGCACCCGGTCGAGTTCGCCGCGCAGGCGCTGAAGCTCGGCAAGGAGTACGGCGTCAAGGTCGAGGTGCTGGACGAGAAGGCTCTGGCCAAGGGCGGGTACGGCGGCATCCTCGGCGTCGGCCAGGGCTCGACGAATCCGCCGCGGCTGGTCCGGCTGAGCTACACACCGAAGAAGCCGGTGACGCACCTGGCCTTCGTCGGCAAGGGCATCACCTTCGACTCCGGCGGCCTGTCGCTGAAGACCTCCACCGGCATGGTCAGCATGAAGTCCGACATGGCCGGCGCCGCCGCGGTAATCGGTGCGACCGTCGCGATCGCGCGCCTCGGGCTGCCGGTCCAGGTGACCGCGTACGCCGCGATGGCCGAGAACATGCCGTCCGGATCCGCAGCCCGCCCGTCCGACGTACTCAACATGTACGGCGGCAAGACGGTCGAGGTGCTGAACACCGACGCCGAGGGGCGGCTCGTACTCGGTGACGCACTGGTCCGCGCGTCCGAGGACGAGCCCGACCTGATCATCGACGTGGCCACCCTGACCGGTGCCTGCGTCGTTGCCCTGGGCACCAAGGTGGCCGGCGCGTTCGCGAACACCGACGCGGCCCGGGACCGGGTGGTCGACGCCGCGGTCACCGCCGGCGAGGCGATGTGGCCGCTGCCGATCCCGTCCGAGATGCTGGACAAGCTGAAGTCGCACTCCAAGGTCGCGGACCTGGCCAACATCACCGGCGAGCCCTGGGGCGGCGCGCTGGCCGCGGCCGCGTTCCTCGGCGACTTCGTTGCTGAGGGCATCGACTGGGTGCACCTCGACGTGGCCGGACCGGCCTTCAACGACGGCGGACCGTCCGGCTACACCCCCACCGGCGGCACCGGGTACGCCGTACGCACGTTGGTGGAACTGGCCGCCTCAGCGAGCTGAGTAGCGGATTTCGAGCATCGTGCAGCCGTCGGCCGTCGTGTACGGGCCGTGCGGCATCCCCGGCGGCCGGCAGGCGTAGTCGCCGGGGCCGAAGGTCTGCTCGAGGGTGAGATCCGTCAGCGAACCCTCGAGCAGATAGACCTCTTCGACGTACTCGTGCCTGATGACCCCGGCGCCCGACGTGGTGCCGGGGTCCCATCTGGCCAGCCGGGTCAGGTCGCCGTTCTCGTTGTCGCGGCTGAGCACCTTCTCGGCGATGCCTCCACCTGCGTCCGTCCACTCGAGATTGCCGGTCGCGAAGAACTCACGCTGATCCTTCATCCACCTCAGTCCCAGGCCGGTTCGGGGCTTTGCGTGGGCACCGGCGGTCCGGCGTAAAGCAACCGGCGAAGCGCCGAAGGCGAGCTACCTGCACCCGCCAGCGGCGGCCGCGGCAGCGCGACGCGCCTCAGCTCAGCCCGTTCTTCTTCATCCGCGCGTTGTATTCGCGCATCCGAGGCGGGTAGCCGACCACCGCCGCGTCGTACGACGGGATCCCCAGCTTGTTGGCGAAGTTGTGCGCCCACTGGACCGACGGCACCCGGCGACGCGTCCACTCGCCGTCGATGGCGACCAGCAGCAGGGTGTACTCGGTCACCGCCGTCCGCGGCTCGACGAACCCCTCGACGCCCTGGCGGGTTTGGGCGAACTCCCGCAGGTGCGCCTGATCCGGATTCTCCGAACGGCGCATCGTGCCCGGCTTCTGCCGGCGACCGAACCACTTCATGGGGAAAGTATCCCTAACACCACAACTCCAGGCACCCAGCGGCACGCCCGCCGACCGGCCCGGCGGTGGCGCCCGGCCCCGGCGGTGAAAAGATGTCGCCGGGCCGGAACCGCGATCCGGGGCCGGCCCGCCGACCAGACGCCCACGGAGGAACCTGTGACGAACACGGCAGACAGCGGTACGACGTACGACCTGGTGATTCTTGGCGGTGGCAGCGGTGGCTACGCCGCCGGACTGCGGGCCGCGACGCTCGGCCTGTCCGTGGCCCTGGTGGAGAAGGACAAGGTCGGCGGGACCTGTTTGCACCGTGGGTGCATCCCGACCAAGGCCCTCCTGCACGCCGCCGAGGTGGCCGATTCGGCCCGCGAAGGTGAACAGTTCGGCGTCCGCACCACGCTCGAGGGCGTGGACATGGGCGGGGTGAACAAGTACAAGGACGGCGTGGTCGACCGGCTGTTCAAGGGCCTGCAGGGTCAGTTGAAGGCTCGTGGCATCACCGTGATCGAGGGCGAAGGCCGCCTCACCTCCCCCACCACCGTGCAGGTCGGCGACACGACGTACACAGGTAAGAACGTCATCCTTGCCTCCGGCTCGTACTCGCGGTCCTTGCCGGGCCTGGAGCTCGACGGCGACCGGGTGATCGCCAGCGAGCACGCGCTGACGCTGGACCGGGTCCCCGAATCCGCCGTCGTTCTGGGTGGCGGCGTGATCGGCGTCGAGTTCGCCTCCGCCTGGACCTCCTTCGGGACCAAGGTCACGATCGTCGAGGCGCTGCCCCGGCTCGTCCCGGCGGAGGATGCCGACGCGAGCAAGGCCCTGGAGCGGGCGTTCCGCAAGCGCAAGATCGCGTTCAAGACCGGCACCAAGTTCGAGTCTGTCGCCGTGACCGATTCCGGCGTCAAGGTCAGCGTCGCGGGCGGCGAGGTGATCGAGGCCGAGGTGTTGCTGGTCGCGGTCGGCCGCGGACCCAACACCGCCGGTCTCGGCTGTGAGGAGGTCGGAGTCGCGCTCGACCGTGGCTTCGTCACCGTCGACCAGACGCTGCAGACCAGCGTCCCCGGCGTCTACGCGGTCGGTGACATCGTGCCGGGTCTGCAACTCGCTCACCGCGGCTTCCAGCAGGGCATCTACGTCGCCGAGCACATCGCCGGGCTGAACCCGACTCCGATCGACGAGGCCGGCATCCCGCGGGTGACCTACTCCGAGCCGGAGGTCGCGTCGGTCGGTCTGACCGAGGAGCAGGCCAAGGCGAAGTACGGCGAGGTCGAGACAGTGAACTACCCGCTCGGTGGGAACGGCAAGAGCCAGATCCTGAAGACCTCCGGGTTCGTGAAGCTGGTCCGCGCCAAGGAGGGCGCGGTCGTGGGCCTGCACATGGTCGGCTCGCGGGTCGGCGAACTCATCGGCGAGGCCCAGCTGATCTACAACTGGGAGGCCTACCCGGCCGACGTCGCACCGCTGATCCACGCCCACCCGACCCAGAACGAGGCCCTGGGCGAAGCCCACCTCGCGCTGGCCGGAAAGGCACTGCATTTCCACGATTGAGATGGTCGGGCAGCCACTGGACTGTCCGAGTAGGTTTGAGGCCGCGGGGCGGGCGCGTCCGCTGTAACCCGGATCCCGCTCGCTCCGGCGGCCCCGTAGGCTGACACTCGACCGATCAGACGAAGGAGCAACGACCGTCATGCCGACCTCTGTATCCCTGCCGGCCCTCGGGGAGAGCGTCACCGAAGGAACCGTCACCCGCTGGCTCAAGCAGGTCGGCGACACGGTTGCCGTCGACGAGCCCCTGCTGGAGGTCTCGACCGACAAGGTCGACACCGAGATTCCCTCGCCCGTGGCCGGCACTCTGCTGGAGATCAAGGCTGCCGAAGACGAGACCGTCGAGGTCGGCGCCGAGCTCGCCGTGATCGGCGACGCCGGCGAGAGCTCGGGCTCCGCCCCGGCCGACTCCGCGCCCGCCGAGGCCGAGGCTGCTCCGGCCGAGGCTGCTCCGGCCGAGTCCGCCCCGGCTGAGGCTGCTCCGGCTGAGACCGCTCCGGCTGCCGAGGCTCCGGCTCCTGCCGCCGAGGCTGCACCCGAGCCGCAGGCCGCGCCGGCACCCCAGGCCGCCCCGGCCCAGTCCTCCGGTAGCGGCTCCGCCTCCGGTACGTCGGTGACGCTGCCGGCGCTCGGCGAGAGTGTCACCGAGGGCACGGTCACCCGCTGGCTGAAGCAGGTCGGTGACGACGTGGCGGTGGACGAGCCGCTGCTCGAGGTCTCCACGGACAAGGTCGACACCGAGATCCCGTCGCCGATCGCGGGCAAGCTGCTCGAGATCAAGGTCGCCGAGGACGAGACCGTCGAGGTCGGCGCCGAGCTGGCCATCGTCGGCTCCAGCGACGCCGCCCCGGCCTCCTCCCCCGCGCCCGCCGCAGCTCCGGCCGCCTCGGCCCCGGCCCAGGCTGAGGCCCCAGCTCAGGCCGCGCCCGCTCCGCAGGCCGCCCCGGCACCGCAGGCCGCCCCGGCTCCGCAGGCCGCTCCGCCCGCTCAGGCCCCGGCCGCCCAGGCTCCGGCCCCCGCCGCTCAGCCGCCTGCCGCCGCGCCGGCCCCGCAGGCCGCCCCGGCTCAGGCTCCTGCCGCTGCCCCGGTCCCCGCGTCGGCGAACGGATCGTCGTCCGACGGCCCGAACTACGTCACCCCGCTGGTCCGCAAGCTCGCGGCCGAGCACCAGGTCGACCTCAACGCTGTCCAGGGCACTGGCGTCGGCGGCCGGATCCGCAAGCAGGACGTGATCGCCGCAGCCGAGGCGAAGAAGGCCGCTGCGGCCGCACCCGCCGCCGCCCCGGCAGCCGCCGCTGCTCCCACGGCGAAGGCTCCCTCCATCAGCCCGCTGCGCGGCACCACTGAGAAGATGAGCCGGATCCGCAAGGCGATCGCCGCCCACATGGTCAACTCGCTGAAGGTTTCGGCCCAGCTGACCACCGTGGTCGAGGTCGACGTGACCGAGATCGCCAAGCTGCGGAACGCGAAGAAGGCCGACTTCGAGGCCCGCGAGGGTGTCAAGCTGTCCTTCCTCCCGTTCTTCGCGCTCGCCGCGGTCGACGCGCTGAAGCAGTACCCGAAGCTGAACGCGTCGATCGACGAGGAGAAGGGCGAGATCACCTACCACGCCGCCGAGCACCTCGGCATCGCGGTGGACGTGGAGCGGGGCCTGATGGTGCCGGTCGTGCACAACGCCGGCGACCTGAACATCGCCGGCCTGGCGAAGCGGATCGCGGACCTGGCCGACCGCACCCGCAACAACAAGGTGCTGCCGGACGAGATGGCGGGCGGCACGTTCACCATCACCAACACCGGCAGCCGGGGCGCGCTGTTCGACACCCCGATCCTGAACCAGCCGCAGGTCGGCATGCTCGGCACCGGCGCCGTGGTCAAGCGCCCGGTCGTCATCACCCACCCCGAACTCGGCGAGACGATCGCGATCCGGCAGATGGTCTACCTGGCGCTCACCTACGACCACCGACTGGTCGACGGCGCCGACGCTGCCCGCTACCTGACCGCCGTCAAGCAGCGCCTCGAAGAGGCCCAGTTCGACGTCTGATCCGTTGATGGCGCCGGTGTCCGTCTCCCCGAGGCGAGCACCGGCGCCTTTTCCGTTCACGCCCGTTTGGGCGTGGGCACCGCTGTCAGCACACTGCCGGACACGGCCGACCCCGACGAAGGAGCACGCTGGATGAAGTACGTCCTGGCCGGCGCATCCGGCTTCCTCGGCAGCGCACTCGCGCGCGACCTGGTCGCCGACGGCCACCAGGTCCACCGCCTGGTACGGCGTACGCCGGCCAAGCCGGACGAGATCCGGTGGGATCCGGCGCGCGGCGACCTGGACCCGGCCGCACTCGGCGAACCGGATGTCCTGGTGAACCTTGCCGGGGCGAACATCGGCCGACCGTGGACTCCGACGTACCGCAGGATCCTTCGCGAAAGTCGGGTCAGTACGACCGCCACCTTGGCCGCGGTCGCCGCCCAGCTTGAGCGCCGGCCGGTGCTCATCAGCCAGAGCGGTGTGGGCGGCTATGGCCTGGACTGCGGAGACCGCATTCTCACCGAGGATTCCGACCTGGGCGAAGGGTTCCTGTCCGACGTCGTCCGCCTCTGGGAAGGCGCGCTCGAACCCGCTCGCGAGGCCGGCAGCCGCGTCGCATCCCTGCGTACGGGCGTGGTCCTCGATCACAGGGCTCCTGCCTTTCAATTGATCTCGCTTCCTTTCCGCGTCGGTCTGGGTGGACGGCTGGGACCGGGCACGCAGTACTTCCCGGTGGTTTCCCTGACCGACTGGCTCCGAGCGGTCCGGCATGTCGCCGAGACCGACTCGATCAGCGGGCCTGTCAACGTCACGTTGCCTATTCCTGTGACGAACCTGGAGTTCACCGAGGCACTGGCGACCGCGCTGCACCGGCCTGCGTTCTTCCCGATTCCCGGGTTCCTGATGAAGGCCGTCCTCGGTGAATTCGTTTGGGAGCTTCTGGGCAGCAAACGCGCGATCCCGACGCGCCTGCAGTCCACCAACTTCACGTTCCACCACCCCACCGTCACTGCTGCACTGTCGGCCGCTCTCAGCGACTGACGCACGGCTCCCAATGGGGCGCGCCTTGGCTGTCAGACGTTGGTGATGGTGGCTATTCGCCACGCAGGCGTACTGGGGTTCGCGGTGAGGGTGATGAGCCTGGTCGTGGGCGTGGCCGGCGGCAGCGGGGTGCTGGTGCCGTGACGGTCCACGAAGCTGCCGGCGATCAGGTGGTCGACGGTCCGGAGCGTGACGCTCGTCGTTGTGCGGCGCTCCACGGTGGTCGAGTCGATGTGGATGCGGAGTCCCCGGACCCGGAGTTGTTGCTTGCTGTAGGCCACGATGAGGGCGCGGTCGGAGGTCCACGGTTTGCTCCCTGGTACGTAGATCTTGTCGAGAATGCTCGGCTCCAGAGCCCAGAAAGCCTGTGCTCGTTGGGCATCCAGAGCCTGCAGAGTCCGCGCCCAGTCCGTTGTCTCAGCCGGCCGAGGTGAGTGCGACGCCGTCGAAGGCGCCGCGGTCGGGGTCTGCGAAGCCACTGAAGTTGAGCTGTGCGTTGGTGCTGGCGTTGAGGTCTGCGTCGGTGCTTGGGTCGGAGTCTGCTGGGGTGGCCTTGCGGATGGCTCGGTAGCCGCTGTCGGGGTGGGTTGGTTGTCGAGTGCGCCGACTGTGAGTAGGCCGAGGACGAGTACGACCGCCGCGCCGAGTCCTGCTGCGGCCAGTACGCCGTACCCGGGGTGGGGGAACCTGCGCCGCCAGAACGTGTGTTTCCGGCGCCAGACGCGACGGCGTGGTCGGCGACGCCCCGGCTGAGGCAGGCCCGGAGAGTTCGTGGCTGGTGTCGAGGACGGTGGAGTAGGCGGCGCGGGCGCGGGTTGCCTGGGCGTTAGGCGGTCGAGGGGGTTGGTGGGTGCGGCGGCGGTGCGGCGGCTGAGTCTTGGGCGCCGAGACGTGGGGCGGCGAGAGGGTTTGGGGAGGCGTGGAACGGGCTTGGGTGAGGTGAGCTGAGGCCCGGTTGCTTGCACGGGATCGGTTGCTGACTCATCGGGTGGGGATGGGGTGAGTGGGCCTCGGGAGCGGTGGACGGGGTCATCGTCGTCGGTGGGTGGATTGGTGGTGTCCGGTCCGCTCTCCTGCTCGGGGAAGGCAAGGTCGATGGGGGCAGGGTCATCGAGGGCCAGGAGGTCGCGGGTCCCGCCGGTGGTGAACAGCGTTGGTGGGAAGAGGGACGGGCCGCCGCCGGACTGATGGGCAAGGTGGGTCAGAGCGGTGAGGTCGTCGGTGGGCGTTGGGGAGCTGGCCGCGGGGTTGAGGTAGGGATGGATGACGGGGTCGGTGAGGACTGGGCGGCCAGCGGAGTCGAACATGACGTTCGGTGCGGTGACTCGGCCATGGGTGAGGCCGGAGCGATGGAGGTGGTCGAGAGCCTCCGCCAGCGGGCTGAGGAGCGTGACCAGTTCGCCCGTGGACAGGGCGCCGCGGCGGCCGAGCAGGCTGGTGAGGGTGCCTGCCGCGATGTACTGGGTGAACAGGAGCCACTCGGATTCGGTCTCGCGGAGCTCCAGGAGACGCGCGAGATGGGGATGATTGACGCGTTGCAGGATGAAGAGTTGTTCACGAAGCTCCTCCAGGTCTGAGATCGCACTGACGGGGACACGTTTGAGCACGGCGTTGCGGCCGGAGGCCAGGTCGCGGACCTGCCAGACGCTGCCGGCCGATCCGGACCCGAGCTTCCGGCGCAGGCTGTAACCGGCGATGTCGTCGAGGTCCATGCCCAAGAGAGTGCACGAATCGCGACCAGGCCCCCGGAAGTTATCCACAGCACACCCCGGCGGCCGCCGTACGACGGCTTGATCGGGGGCGGCCTGTGGACGGCGGCGAACGGCGGGCATCGGGGACGCATACACTCGAAGACGTGAGGGCTATCAAGTATGTGGAGGCCGGGTTCGGCGCCGACGCGGTGGACTACGAGACCGCGTGGGCCGAGCAGCGACGCCTGCATTCGGAAGTTGCCGAGGGCACCGGATCGGACACGGTCATCCTGCTCGAGCACCCACCGGTGTACACCGCGGGCAAGCGGACCGAGCCGCAGGAGCGGCCGCTGGACGGGACGCCGGTGGTCGACGTGGACCGCGGCGGGAAGATCACCTGGCACGGTCCCGGGCAGCTGGTGGGCTACCCGATCGTGAAGCTGGCCTCACATGTCTACGTGGTGGACTATGTCCGCCGGCTGGAGGAGGCGCTGATCGCGGTCTGCGCCGAGCTCGGGGTGAAGACCGGACGGGTCAAGGGTCGCAGTGGGGTCTGGGTGGCGGCCGACGACCGCGGCCGGGAGCGGAAGATCGCCGCGATCGGGATCCGGGTCGCACAGGGCGTGACCATGCACGGGTTCGCCTTGAACTGCGACAACGACCTGACCTGGTTCGACCGGATCGTGCCGTGCGGGATCTCGGACGCCGACGTCACCACCCTGTCGAAGGAGCTCGGCCGTGACGTCACGGTCACCGAGGTGGTCGAGCCGATCCGACGGCACCTGGACCGGATGCTCGCGTGGGAAGAGTACGAGCGCTCACCGGACATCAACCACATCGAGGAACCGCCCACGGCCATCACGTACGGCCTGAGCGTCTGACGTCACTGCCTGCACTGACGACCGTTCAGTTGGCCCGGTCTGCCTGCTCGGCTTGCGCGCGGTCGTTGGTCTGATCGGGGTCGAGGATCGCTCTGAGAGCGGCATCGAGTCTGGCGACCATGTCGGATCGATGGGCGGCCAGGTCGTCCAGTTCCAACGGATCGGCGTCGAGGTCGAACAGCTGGGGCGGGTCGGTCGGTCCGTAGTAGCAGTACTTCCAGGGACCGGACTTCAGCATGTAGCCCGCGTTGATCATGCCCTGGGCGTGGTACTCGGAGAGGATCGGACGGTCGGTCGGGACGGGACCCAGCAGATTGGTGCCCGGCAGGGCCGGGTCGGGAGCCAGACCGGCGATCGCCCGGAGCGTCGGAAGTACGTCGATCAGGCTCACCGGGGCCTTGGTCCCGGCTGGATCCAGTGCGGGGTGGCGAAGCAGGAACGGAATGTGGACGGCGGGTTCGTAGAAGCACTGCTTCTGCCAGATCCCGTGGTGACCGGCCATCTCCCCGTGATCGCTGATGTAGATGACGACCGTGTCGTCGGGGATCGCCGCCAGCAGCCGGCCGATCTGGTGGTCCAGATGGCTGATCAATGCCCAGTAGCAAGCGGTCGCCTCGCGTGCCTGTTCCTCTGTGATCGGCTCATCGTTGCGGAAGCCGTGGCGCAACAGCGAGATCACCGGATGCTGGTCTTCGGACGGAGCGGGCGGAAGCTCGACATCGGCCGGGTCGTAGAGGTCGCGGAACTCGGGCGGTGCGACCAGCGGGAAATGTGGATGCATGTAGCCGACATAGAGCAGGTACGGCTCCTCGCCGGGATCGCGGAGGAAGTCGAGCGCTGCATCGGTGGCATCTACGTCGTGGCGGGTGTGGACGTGCTCACCAGCGCCGTACTCGGTGACGTGTGAATTGGTGGGTCGCCGCCACTCCGCCGTACGACGAGGTGGACGGCCGCTGTGATCGATCCAGAAGTCGAGATCGTCGGTCAAGCGGCGGTCGAAGCCCAGCAGGCGATCGGGGCCGTTGAAGTGCGTGCGGCCCGCGATGACCGTCTGGTAGTCGCGCAGATGATGGCCCCACGAGCGGAAATCCGGACCGGGGATGACACCGTTGTCCCAAGCCCCGATCTGGTGCACGTACTGACCCGTCATCAGCGACAACCGCGACGGAACGCACATCGGGCTGTTCGTGTAGGCGCGGTCGAACGAGACGCTCTGCGCCGCCATCTGGTCGAGATGCGGCGTCTGTATCCGCGGGTGACCGGCCCAACCCGCTGCGGAACCGGTGTGCTCGTCGGACAGGATCACCACGATGTTCGGTCGCTCCACAGGTGCTCAGCCTAGGTCACGCGAAGTGGGCGCTGCCTTCTGCCGCAAGCGTTTGCCCTTCTGTACGTGCCGAAGTGTCTGCAGGGTGTGACGGCAAAACGTCGCTACCTTGGAGGTGTGTCCAAGTTTCTCGGTTTCTTGCTCGGAGTGGCCGTTGCGCTCGCCGGCCCGGCTGTGTTCGGAGTTCTCGCGGCGCCCGGCGGCATCGAGCTGAATGCGAAGGAGATGGCGCTTGCCTACGGCATTGGCGCGCTCATCTTCTGGACCGTCGTGTCGTACTTCTCCGGCGCGGGCGCGCTCGGCGCGTTCCTCGCGTTCGGCACGCTGATCTACTGCTGGCTGTGGATCCCGAACCGGACGACGAACTTCCTGAACGACGTCCCCGGGGTCACCAACGGGATGATCGACGGCTCGAAGCAGTACACGCTGAACGGCGTCGTACCGATCCTGGCGGTGATCTCGCTCGTCTACGGGATCCAGCTGATCGTGCAGGGTGCGCAGCGCCGGAAGCGGGAGCGCGCGGAGGCCGAGCGGCTGCAGCAGGAGCAGGAGGCCGTGCAGGCGCAGCAGGAGGCGGACGCGGCCGCGTTGTATCCGGTTGCCGGGAGCACCTATCCGGGGCAGTACGCCGGGACGTACGAGAGCCGGAGCCGGTTCGACGACCTGTTCGACGAGGACCCGGAGCCGGTGCGGCCGCGGAGTCAGGCGGATGAGCAGACGGCGCAGTTCCCGGCCGCTGGTCCGGCGGAGAACACGGCGCAGTTCCGCGGCAGGGACAACGATGCCGAGGGCAACGAACCTGGTGACGACACGGTGCTCGTGCCGACCGATCGAGACGAGACCACGCAGGTACCTGCCGCGGAACCCCAGCAGGAGAAGCAGTCTGAGTCCGCACCGGTAGCGGAGCCATCGCAGCCGCCGATGGCCGAGGACGAGCAGGTGACGCAGGTCGCGACGAGCGCTAGCGCGCCGGCGGCCGGCGCGGCTGAGCAGGAGACACAGCAGGTCCCGGTGCAGGAAGCCGAGCAGGCTACACAGCAGGCGCCCGCGTCTGAGCAGCGGGAGACGCAGCAGGTGCCCGTGTCTGAGGTGCATGAGCCCGAGGCACCTGCCAGCAAGCCTGAGCAGGCGGCGCCGGTGGACGAGGCTGAGCCGGAGACGCAGCAGGTGCCGGTGCAGACGGGGCAGCAGGCGGAGACCGAGGAGCGTCCGGAAGAGGCGAAGCCGGCAGGACCGCAGACACCGAGCGGACCGACGGCCGGAGCACAAGCTCCCAGAGCGGCCGGAGCGGCCGGAGCGGCGGCGGCCGGAGCGGCTTGGGCGGCGGCTGGGCAGTCGGGGGCGGCTGAGCCGTCGGTGAAGGGGGAAGGACAGGCGAGCGCGCCTGAGGCAGGCGGCGACGAGCCGAAGCCCGCCGAGCCGAAGGCGGCGGGGCCGCAGGCGTCGGGTGGGCAGACGAGTGCGCCTCAGGCGGGCGGCGACGAGCGGAAGCTGGCGGGGCCGCAGGCGGCGAGTGGGCAGGCGGCCGCGCCTGAGGCACCGGGTGGGGTGCCTGAGGGTAAGGGTGAGCGCGCGGGGACGCCGCCGGTGCCTGAGGTCGGGGAGCGGGTGGGGACGCCGCCGGTGCCTGAGGTTGGGGAGCGGCTGGGGACGGCGCCGGTGCCGGGGGTTCGGGAGCAGGTGGGGTCTCAGTATCGGGAGCGGATGGACGATCCGGAGGACACTGGGGAGTTCTTCATCAGTGCATTCGAGAATCCGCCGGTGGTCGATGGCCCCGGGCAGATCCGGGCGGCTGGGGCCTAGCTCCCCCCGTCCGGCCGTGGGTGTGTGGACAGGATCTGGGGACCGCGGACACGGTATGACGTGTTGACCGTGCCCAGAACGTGTTCAGAGTCTCTGGAAGGTGTTCACGGCCGGCGACACCGGCTGGGAGCTACGCGACGTGCATGCGTTGGTGTTGGTCTCGGCGGGCGTGTTCGGTGAAGGCTTGTTCGTAGGCTGCGGCGGCCATTTCGTGGACGTCCGGGGCCATCTGGGCGCGCGGGGATTCCGTGCTCCAGGCCAGTAGCAGGCGGCGGTGGATGGGGTCGCCGGTGAGGGTGCGGGTGGTGACGTCGGTGGAGAGCATCCGGTACGACGTCGGTGAGACCAGCGCGACGCCCTGACCGCTGGTGACGAAGCCCATCAGTACCGAGGTGTCGACCGAGTGGTGCTCGACCTTCGGGTGGAACCCGGCCTCCTCGCACGCCGCCCGGAACAACACGTGGAAACCGCTGTCGTCCGGCGGCTCCCCGATCCACTCCTCGTCGCGCAACGCTGCCAGGTCGATCTCACCGCGGTGTCGCGACGCCACCGCCAACGGGTGGTCGGCGGACATCACGACGTACGCCGATTCCGATTCGACCACTGTGGTCGACTCGACGCCGCTGGGCAGCCGCAGCTCGAAGCCGGGGAACTCGCGCAGCAGCGCGAAGTCGAGCCGTCCGCTCTCCAGCTGCTGCAGCAGCACGCTGGTGGACCACTCGACCTCGATGCTCACCTGCTCGATCTCGCCGTGGTCTCGCAGCCGGGAGGCGATGCCGGACATGGGCGCGGTCGGAAATCCGCCCAGCCGTACGGCGCTGGACTCGACCGCCGTCATCGCGGAGACGGTGGCGGACAAGTGGTCGACGTCGACCAGGATGGCGCGGGCGCGATCTACGGCGTACCGGCCGAGGGCGGTGGGGGTGACGCCGGTGCGGGAGCGCTCGAACAGCTCACCGCCGAAGGCGGCCTCGATGCGTTTCAGCTGCGCGGTCAGGCTCGGCTGGCTGACCTTCAGCCAGCGGGCGGCCCGCCCGACGGACCCCGCTTCTGCCACCAGGACCACCACCCGCAGGTGGCGCAGCTCAACGTTCATGCGTTGAGACCGTAGTCCAGGTCAACGCACAGCTCACAGTTTCCGAGTGTTGCGGTTTCGTCTCAGCCGGGACCAACCGTGTAACGCCGGCCCCGGCTGTAACGATGAGTTTTGGTCCGCGGCAGGGGCCACGGCCCAAGACTCGTGTCAGGTCGCCTTGATAGCCAGTGCCTCTCGGTAGCCGAGCCGGCGGCCGGTTTGGAGCAGCGTGCGCTCGTAGAGGCGGGCGCCCAGGCGGACGATCAGGACGGTCCCGGCGAGCAGGATCACGATCGCCAGCAGCGGCTGCCACAGCGGTACGTCCTCGGTCAGCATCCGGCCCGGCATCGCCATCGACGACGCGATCGGGATGAACGACGCCACGGTCTTGGCCGACGATCCGGCGAACACCGAGAAGAAGAACGGGATCATCAGGATCATCTGCCCGGGCAGCGTGGTCGACCCGAGGTCCTCCTGCCGGGTCGCCAGTGATCCCGCGACCGCCCACAACCCGGCCAGCGCGACGAACCCGAGCACGAAGAAGACCACGAACCAGCCGGCCACCGGCGCGACCACCTCGAGGATGTCGGCCTGGTCGGTGGCCAGCAGCCCGATCAGGGACGCGGCCGCGATCACCACGATCTGCGACAACGCCAGCACGGTGTTGCCGAGCACCTTGCCCCACAGCAGCGACCGGATCGGTACCGCGGCGGCCAGGATCTCGACGACCCGGCTCTCCTTCTCCTGGACGACGCTCTGCGCGATCATCATGCCGAAGCCGAGGGCGGTCATGTAGAACACCAGCGCCAGGCCGATGTTGACGAAGTCGGAGACGATGTCCGGCAACGGACCCGGCTTGAGCAGCTCCAGCTGCACGTTCGTACCGGCGCGCAGCTCGGTCGGCGTCAGGCCCGCTCCGGCCGCGTTCTTCTCCATCCCGACGGCCGACGCAGCTTCACGCAGCGCGCCCTCCAGCCCGGAGTCGACCCGGTCCTTGCCGAGGACGATGTACCCATCGGCGTCCGGCAGCAGCGCCACCTTCGCGTCGCCGTCGGTCACGAGCTGCTCGGCGGCCGGACGATCCGCGGCCCGGACCACCTCGAAGCCGTCACCGCCCTTGGTGGTGGACGCCTGCTGCACGACCTTCGCGCCGGCGTCGTCGACCACCGCGATCTTGTCCGCGCCGCCGCGGCCGGCGAGCACCGCCGGCAGGATCACGGCGACCATCACGATGAACAGCATCACCACGGTCGAGCCGATGAAGGTCTTGTCCCGCAGCTTGGTGGTGATCTCGCGCTCGGCGATCAGCATCCACGGACGGTCCAGAGATCGGTCGTTCATCGGGTCGCCTCCCGGAAGATGTCGCTCAACGCCACCCGTTCCGGCCCGAACTCGAGCACCGGCCCGCGAGTGATCGCCTGCTGAAGAATCTGTTGTCCTACCCCGTCGGTCTCGACGTCGAACAGCGCCGTACCGCCGGCCACGTCGCGGACCTGGATGCCCGGGATGTCGCGCAGCCAGCCCGCGTCACCGTCAACCACGAGCCGGTACGTCGTACCCGCGCCGGCGGCCAAATCCGCCACCGGACCGGCCGCGACGACCTTGCCCCTGGACAGGACGATGAGGTCGTCGCACAGCCGCTCGACCAGATCGAGCTGATGGCTCGAGAACAGCACCGGCACCTCCGGCGTCACCTCCTCGCGGAGCAGGTCCACCATCGTGTCGACCGCCAGCGGGTCGAGACCGCTGAACGGCTCGTCCAGAACCAGCGCGATCGGCTCGTGCACCAGCGCGGCCGCGATCTGCACCCGCTGCTGGTTGCCCAGCGACAGCGTCTCGAGTGCGTCGGTGGCCCGCTCAGCCAGCCCGAGTCGTTCGAGCAGCTTGTCGGTGCGCTCCTCCGCACGATCCGCGGACATACCGTGCAGCCGGCCGAAGAACACCAGTTGGTCGCGGATCTTCATCTTCGGGTACAGCCCGCGCTCCTCCGGCATGTAGCCGAAGTCCCGCCGTACCTCCTGGGTCAGCGGCGCGTCGTTCCACCGCACCTCGCCGGCGGTCGCCGCCAGCACCCCGAGGATGATCCGCATCGCCGTCGTCTTCCCGGCTCCGTTCGCCCCGACGAATCCGGTCATCCGTCCCGGGACGACGTCGAATGTCACGTCGTCCAGCGCGAGCTGATCCCCGAACCGCCGAGTGAGCCCAGCCACCCTCAGCATCCGTCACCGCTTCCCATCACGTCGGCCCCTGACCGGGCGCACGCCGGTCGCTCCCACGGCGGGAGCGGTTCCAACGCTAGTCAGGACGGGCGTGCGGGCACGTCGGCCTCCAGGGTGATCGGCGGTGTCATCCGCGGGACGGATCAGCCGCCAGCCAGTGGGCCAGTTTGTCCGGATTCAGTACGACCCAGATCCGGGTGATGACCGGCCCGGACACCTCGAGCGAGGCGACGGCCTCGACCCGGCCGCTGCGGCGCAGGACGATGCCGGGACGGCCGTTGATCTCCTCGATCGACAAGACGGCGGCCGACATCAGCGTGACGACGATCCGCGCGGCCTCGATCGCGCCGCGGATCGGGCGCAGGGGCGCGAGGACCCGGCCGCCGCCGTCGCTGACCAGGACGACGTCCGCGGCCAGCACCTCCCGCACGGCCTCCTGGTCCTCCGCCGCACAGGCCGCCGCGAAGCGTCGTACGACGGACTCCATCACCCCACGCGTCCGAGCTTGGCCGGATTCATCACCCACATGAGCTGCTCGATGCCGTCGCTGGTGGCGACCATGGTCAGCACCGTGAAGACCTTGCCGTCCTGCCGCAGCAGCGCGGCAGGCTGCCCGTTGACGGTCGACAGCTCCACCTCGACCCCGACCCAGAAGCGGTCCTTGAACGACCGGAAGTACTTCGCCACCGTCTGGGCACCGTGCACCGGGAGCTTGGAAGCACTCCGGATCCCGCCGCCGTCGGAGACGCTGGTCACGTCCGGGGCGAACAGCTCCTCGAGCTCGGCGAGGTCACCCGACCTCGCCGCGGTCACGAAGGCGCTGAGGAGCTTGCGCTGCTCGGCACTGTCCACCGGAGTACGACGTTCGCCGGTGACGTGCTTGCGGGCCCGGCTGACGAGTTGGCGGACCGCCGGTTCGTTGAGCTGCAGGATCTCGGCGATCTGCGGATACGGGTAGTCGAAAGCCTCCCGCAGTACGTACGCCGCCCGCTCGTTCGGCGACAGGCGCTCCAGCAGCAGCAGTACGGCGAACTCCAGCGCGTCAGCGCGCTCGGCACCGAGGTACGGATCCGCGCTGGTGTCGACCGGCTCCGGCAACCACGGCCCGACGTACGTCTCCCGGCGTACCCGGGCCGACTGGGCCGCGTTGATCGCCAGCCGAGTGGTCGCGGTCGCCAGGTACGCCGCCGGGTTGGTGACCGTACTGCGGTCGGCCGCCTGCCACCGCAGCCACACGTCCTGGACCAGGTCCTCGGCCTCGGTGGCGCTCCCCAGCATCCGGTAGGCGATCCCGAACAGCCGTGGGCGAACGCCCTCGAACACCTCCAGGGCCGATTCGAGGTCGTCCGCCACCGTCACTCCTCTCATTGCCCCCGCACCGTGTCGTCGAGTCCGGTGGGGGCCTCGCCCGGATCCGTCCGGTCGGTTTCGAGCGCCTTGATCGCGCCCAGCAGACTGGTGTACTCAGTCTGCTCGACCTCAACCTCTTCCGGGTCCACCAGCCACTCGCTCGGCGGGGTGTCGGCCGCAGGGGCACCCGCCTCGACCATGGCCAGGTCGGCGTCGACCTCTCTCTCCAGACCTTCCAGGAAGTCGCCAGAGCTCATCGGTGCGCCTCCGCCCACTCCGGGTAGTGGAACTGCCCCAGCGTCACGTCATCGATCGGGACCAGGCTGTCCTCGAGCAGTTCGCTGCCGAAGTACGTCGCGTGGTCGTCGGTCACGACCTCGCGGTCGGGCAGGGCCTTCCGGAAGAAGTCGTCCATCCGGTACCGGTCCGGCCCGGCGATGTCCCGGCGGCCGTTCAGCGGCTCGCCGACCGCGGTCCGGGCGACCTGGTCCGCGACGTCGTCACCGGCAATCGGCTGGTAGCTCACCGGCGCCATGTGGATCTTGCCGGCGTCGTCGGTGGCGGTGTCCGCGATCGCGTTGGTGAACTCGAAGAACTGCGTCGCGTGCACCAGCGAGAACGGGATGCCGCCCTTCTTGATCAGCTGCTCCTGCGCGATCTTGGCCCGGAAGTAGCCGTTGGTGGGGAGCCGCTCGGTGCCGACGATGGACACCGCGACGTGGTGCCCGACGCCGGCCTCGGCCTCGGCCTCGAGCAGGTTGGAGGTGGACGTTTCGAAGAACGTCAGCACGGCGGTGTCCTCGAACGACGGTGAGTTCGACACGTCGATCACCACGGCGGCGCCGGCCAGTACTTCGGCCAGTCCCTCGCCGGTCAGCGTGTTCACTCCGGTGTTCGGTGAGGCCGCAATCGCCTCGTGACCGTCCGCCTCGAATCGCCGGACCAGTTTCGAGCCGATCAGTCCGGTACCGCCGATCACCACGATCTTCATGGTTCGCCTCTCGGGCTCCTGGTGCGCTGGTCGCACTCCTGTCGCCAGCTAAGACAGGGCACACACCGCGGTTGTGACAGCGCGGGCGGTCACAGTTCGGGAGACTGTCCTGTCTCAGTTGGTGACCGGACCGACAAGGAGCCGACCTTGCCCGCAGAACGCACTCCGCTCAGAGCCCGGATGACGGCCCGCGCCGTCGACGAGCCACACCGCACCGCCAGTCCGCTGGAGCTGCTGTTCGACCTGACCCTGGTGGTCGCGGTCGCCGCGGCCACCGCAGAACTGGCGCACAGCATCGAGAGCGGTCATCTCGCCGACGGGGTGGTGCCGTTCCTCGAGGTGTTCTTCGCGATCTGGTGGGCGTGGATGAACTTCACCTGGTTCGCCTCCTCGTACGCCACCGACGACGTCGCCTACCGGCTGCTGACGATGGTGCAGATGGGCGGTGTCCTGGTCATCGCGGCCGGCATCCCGGAGGCGGCGAAGCACTCGGACTTCCGCTGGGTGGCGCTCGGGTACGTGGTCATGCGGCTCGCACTGGTGGCCCAGTGGCTGCGCGCGGCCGCCGAGGACCCGACCCGTCGGCGTACGGCGCTCCGCTACGCGATCGGGATCGCGGTGGCGCAGGTGGGGTGGCTGCTGAGTCTGGTGCTGACCGGTGGTCCCAACCCGCCGGTGTTCCTGGTGCTGGTCGTACTCGAGCTGTCCGTGCCGCGCTGGGCCGAGCGCACCTACCCGACCAACTGGCATCCGCACCACATCGCCGAGCGGTACGGCCTGTTCACGCTGATCCTGCTCGGCGAGAGCGTGCTGGCAGCGACCAGAGGCGTGCAGAATGCGCTGGCCGCGGGCGAGTTCAGCGGCTCACTCCTGGTCGTCGCAGGGGCCGGTCTGGTGCTGCTCTTCGCACTCTGGTGGTTCTACTTCCAGCACCCGGCCGGAGAGTGCCTCAGCCAGCGGCGCAACCAGTCGTACCGCTGGGGCTATGGCCACTACGGCGTCTTCGCGTCGCTGGCCGCGCTGGGCGCCGGACTGGAGGTGGCCGTCCAGACGGGTCACGAGATGGAGGTCTCCCCCGTGACGGTCGGCTACTCGGTCTCGGTGCCTGCTGCCGCGTTCATCGTGCTGCTCTGGGCCGTGCACAAGCCGATCGAGGTGGACCGGGTGATCCATCCCGCGCTGATCCTCTGCGCTGCCGCCGTCCTCGCGGTCGTCCCGCTAACGGCGGAGCAGATCGGCGTACCGGCCGTTGTCGTGGTGACCGCCGCCGTCTGCTCTCTGGTCGCTGTGGTCGCCGGTCAGCCGGTCGGGTCGTCGCCAGGGGTGACCAAGCCGCACTCGTAGGCGAAGACGACAGCCTGGACGCGGTCGCGCAGCCCCAGCTTGAGCAGCACGCGGGAGACGTGCGTCTTGACCGTGGCCTCACCGACGTACAGCTGGTTGGCGATCTCGGTGTTGGTCAGGCCGCGGGCGATCAGGCCGAGCACCTCACGCTCGCGCTCGGTCAGGTCCTCCAGCAGGTCGGGGCGGTAGACCCGCTCGCCGCCACCGGTGAACCGCTTGATGACGCGCCTGGTCACCTCGGGCGCGAGCAGCGCATGACCGGAGTGCACGACCTGGATCGCGTCGACCAAGTCCTCGGGCGCCGAGTTCTTGAGCAGGAATCCGCTGGCCCCGGCCCCGAGCGACTCGAACAGGTAGTCGTCCCGGTCGAACGTGGTCAGGATGACGACCTTGCCCGCGTCCGCCGCGACGATCTGCTGGGTCGCGGTGATCCCGTCCATGCCCGGCATCTGGACATCCATCAGTACGACGTCCGGCCGCAGGACCAGCGCGAGCTCGATCGCCTTCTCCCCGTCGGAGGCCTCGCCGACGACCTCGATCTCCGGCTCGACCGACAGGATCATCCGGAACCCGGCGCGAACCAGGTCCTGGTCGTCCACCAGCAGGACGCGCATCGGCTCGGTCACCGTGTCGGTCATGCCTGGTCTCCTCCTTGCAGCGGGCGGTTCTGCGGGTCGAGCGGGATCCGGACCCGGACCCGGAAGCCACCGACCGGGCGCGGCCCGATCTCGGACTCGCCGCCGAGCAGACCGACCCTCTCACGGATCCCGACATGGCCGAGCCGGCTGCCGACCGGCGCGTGCTTGGGCCGGCCGTCGTCGATCACCTCGAGCTCGACCGAGTCACCAAGATAACGCAGCGTGATGTGGGCACTCCGCGCCGTCGAGTGCCGCCGTACGTTGGTCAGCGCTTCCTGGGCGATCCGGTAGACCGACACCGAGACCGTCTCGGGCAGCTGAACCGGCTGGCCGATCTGGTGGAAGCCGACCGACAGGCCCTCGCCGTTCACGTCCGCGATCAGCGCCGGGAGCCGGTCGGCGCCTGCCTGCGGCGCCTTGGCGACCGGCGCCTCCAGGTCGACGTCCGGGTCGGCGGCACGGAGCATGCCGAGGAGCTGGCGCATCTCGTTGACCGCCGTACGGCTGGAGTTCTCGATCACGCTCAGCGCGTTCTTGGCCGCGTCGGGGTCGGAGTCCATCACCCGCCGGGCGCCGCCGGCCTGGACGCCGATGCTGCTGATGTGGTGCGCGACGACGTCGTGCAGCTCGCGGGAGATCCGCAGCCGCTCGTCGATCACCGCGCGGCGGGCGTTCGCCTCCTGCTGAGCGGCGAGCTCGGTGGCCTGCTGCTCGAGTTCATGGCGCTGCCGGGCGGTGCCCCACGCGGTCCGGCCCCAGAAGTAGGCGCCGAAGAAGTAGAGGATGTTCAGCGCGACGGTGAGGATGACGCTGGAGACGTACGGCGAGAGCAGCGCGTGGTTCGGGCCCTCGATCTCGTTGTTGCGCAGGGCTCTGACGAAGTTGATCGTCAACCAGCCGAACATCCCGAGGAAGACGACCGCGACCGCCGCCTTCATCAGCCGCCGGTCCCGGGACCAGGCGACGGCCGCGTAGATGGCCATGAACAGCGACGCCTGGGTGGTGAGGTTGCTGGCGAAGGCGAAGCTCGCCCGCTCCCCCGTGACCACGAACAGCGCCGCGACCGCCAGCAGCACGGGAATCGGGAACCGGCGCCGGAAGCACAGCGGCAGGGAGACCGCCGCGCTCAGCACGTACGCCTCGACTCCGCCGATCCCGAGGTCCACGTGGGTCGACGAGGCGCCCCGTGCCAGCTCGGTGCCGATCACCGCGGCGGCCGCCATCCCGAGGCCCAGCAGTACGTCGAAACGCCGCTGCGCCGCGGTCGGCCCGGGCCGCACCCAGCCCCGGACAGTCGTCCCGGTGCCGGGCGGTGTCCCAGGCTCCGCATCCGCGGGCGCCGTACCCAGTTCAAGCGTGGCCATAGCTCATCAGCCTACGGGTGGATGGCTCCTGACCTGGGCCGCGTACCCTTGGAGTCGTGACGATCGCCCCAGAAGGACGGAAGCTACTCAGGCTCGAGGTGCGCAACGCGGAGACCCCGATCGAGCGCAAACCCGAGTGGATCAAGACCAGGGCCAAGATGGGCCCGGAGTACCAGGCACTGCAGAAGCTGGTGAAGTCCGAGCAGCTGCACACCGTGTGCCAGGAGGCCGGCTGCCCGAACATCTTCGAGTGCTGGGAAGATCGCGAGGCCACGTTCCTCATCGGCGGTGACCAATGCACCCGCCGCTGCGACTTCTGCCAGATCGACACCGGCAAGCCGGAGGCGCTGGACCGCGACGAGCCGCGCCGGGTCGCCGAGTCGGTCCGGACCATGGGCCTGCGCTACGCCACCGTGACCGGCGTCGCCCGCGACGACCTGGACGACGGCGGCGCCTGGCTGTACGCCGAGACGATCCGCCAGATCCACGAGCTGAACCCGGGCACCGGCGTCGAGATGCTCGCGCCCGACTTCAACGCCGTCCCCGAGCAACTGGCCGAGGTGTTCTCGTCACGGCCCGAGGTCTTCGCGCACAACGTCGAGACGGTGCCGCGGATCTTCCGCCGGATCCGGCCGGGCTTCCGCTACGAGCGCTCGCTGGACGTCATCACCCAGGCCCGCGACTACGGCCTGGTGACCAAGTCGAACCTGATCCTCGGCATGGGCGAGACCCGGGACGAGGTCAGCCAGGCGCTGCGCGACCTGCACGCCGCCGGCTGCGAGATCATCACCATCACCCAGTACCTGCGCCCCTCGGTGCGGCACCACCCGGTCGAGCGGTGGGTCCGGCCCGAGGAGTTCGTGGAGCTGCAGGCCGAGGCCGAGGAGATCGGTTTCGCCGGAGTCATGTCCGGGCCACTCGTGCGTTCGTCGTACCGGGCCGGTCGGCTGTACCGTCAGGCTGTGGAGTCGCGGATGAACGCCGCGACCCGGAACGCAGCACAGACCGCTTAAAACAGGGATCCGGGAGAGATGGCCAAGAACGACGCGCCCGAAGAGAAGAAGACCGGTCGGCTCAAGCAGATCGCCTCGGCGTACAAGATGACCAAGAAGTCCGATCCGACGATCGGACTGGTGCTCGCCGGGATCTTCCTGGGCGTCGTCGCCGTCTTCGTGGTGGTCGGGCTGCTGGTCGGGCCGCTGATGATCTGGATCCCGCTCGGTGTCGCGCTCGGCTTCCTCGCCGCCACGATCATCTTCGGCCGCAGGGTCGAGAAGGCGGCGTACAGCCAGATCGAGGGCCAGGCCGGTGCGGCCGCGTCCGCGCTGCAGACCCTGCGCCGCGGCTGGACCGTGACGCCCGCCGTCGCGGTCACCAAGAACGCCGACATCGTGCACCGGGTCGTCGGCCGGCCCGGCATCGTGCTGGTCGGCGAGGGGCAGGCGAGCCGGGTGAAGAACCTCCTCGCCGCCGAGGGCAAGAAGCACAACCGGGTGGCCGGTGGCGCGCCGGTGATCCAGATCGTGGCCGGGCAGGGCGAGGACGAGATCGACATCCGCAAGCTCACCAAGCACGTGATGAAGCTGCCCCAGGCGCTGCAGCCGTCCGAGATCACCGACCTGCTGCAGCGGCTGAAGGCGCTGGACGCCGTCCGCCCGCAGGTGCCGATGCCGAAGGGTCCGGTGCCGACCAGCCTCAAGGGCGCCAGGCAGGCCATGAAGGGCCGCTGACTCGGCGCCGGGGGGCGACGAGCGAGATGCCGGGGTAACCCGGCGGCCGCTCATCAGTTGATCTGTCCGTGACGTGGCACGGGTGTGCCTTCGTGTCGCGTCGTGGGGCGGAGGTTGGGCCTTAAGGTGCGACCAGGACGGATCGAGGACACGAGGTTGACGATCATGACGGATCTCCTGCCGGTTGTGCATCAGCCGGTGGCCGAGACGTGGCCGACGCTGGCCCGCCCTCGGTCGAACCCGGTACGCCGGGCCGGCGCGCTGGCCGCGCTCCGTCTGATCGCCAGGGACCTGCCGGCCACGATCCACCTCGAGAACAGGTCCTACGGCCTGGGCGGACCGGCGATGCGCGTGCACCGCAGCGCAGCGTTCCTGGACCGGTTGGGTCACGACGCCGGGTCCGGATTCGGTGAGGCCTATCTGGCCGGCGACTGGGATCCCGAGCCGGGCACGGATCTGTCCGACCTGCTGGTCCCGTTCGCCGAGCGGTTCAGCAACGAGGAGACCCGGCACCTGCTGCCGAAATGGGCACAGTCGCTGCGCTGGCTGGTGACTCGGTCCCTGCCTGGCGACCAGGAGAACGACCGGGCCGGCGCCCGCGAGAACGTGAGCCGCCACTACGACCTCAGCAACGCGATGTTCTCCGAGTTCCTCGACCCCACCCTGACCTACTCGGCGGCGTACTTCGGCCCCGCCGCCGCAGCGGACCTGGCCACAGCGTCGTACGACGAACTCACGCAGGCGCAGCTGAACAAGCTCGACGCGATCCTCGACGCGGCCGGAGTGGTGTCCGGATCACGAGTGCTCGACATCGGGTGCGGCTGGGCCAGCCTGGCGATCCGCGCCGCGCAGCGCGGTGCCTGGGTCACCGCGATCACCATCGCTTCGCAGCAGGCGTTGATGGCCCAGCGCCGGATCGCGGACGCCGGCGTGGGCGATCGGGTGCAGGTGGCGTTGCGTGACTACCGCGACCAGATCGGCGAGTTCGACGCCGTCCTGAGCGTGGAGATGATCGAGGCGGTCGGCGAGAAGTACTGGCCGGTCTACTTCGACGCGATCGAGCGGCGGCTCGCGCCCGGCGGGGTCGCCGTCGTCCAGGCGATCGTGATGCCGCACGAGCGGATGCTGGCCACCCGGAACACGTTCACCTGGGTGCAGAAGTACATCTTCCCCGGCGGCCTGATCCCCTCGATCAAGGTGATCGACGACGTCACCACGCGGCACACCGGCCTGCGTCTCGAAGTGCTCCGGCACCTCGGCGCCGACTACGCGCGCACCCTGCGGATCTGGCGGAACCGCTTCATCGAGCGCTGGCCGGCCATCGCCGACCTTGGCTTCGACGACACCTTCCGCCGGATGTGGGAGTTCTACCTCGCGTACTCCGAGGCCGGCTTCCGCACCGGCTACCTGGACGACGTCCAGCTCCGCCTCACCCGGCTCTGACTACCGCAGTACGACGGCGGTGTTCGCGGCGCGATCGTGGAGGCCACGGCGGTCGCGATCGTAGACGACCGCGGGGATCAGCAGACAGATCAGGAACGCGCGGATGGCACCCGCGAGGAGGCCCGGTTGCGTCGTGTAACTGGTGGTGCCGCGGATCGGGATCACCCGCATCCCGCACACACGGTGACCGATGGTGCCGCCGGCCAGCCCGGTCAGGATCGCGGTGATGGCGAAGAAAGTGACCAGCTGCGCGGTCCCGAAGTCATTGCCGCCCGCCCAGATGGGCTTCGACGTGACCGCGGACGCGATCAGTCCGGCGATCAGCCAGTCCAGCAGCAGCGCCAGCACCCGGCGGCCCCAGCCCGCGACCGAGCCCGGTCCGGTGGCCGGGAGTCCCAGCCGATTCCCCGGGAACCGGAATTCCTCGGAGGGTCCTGTGCCCGGCTGTGCGGATGATGCCATGATGACTAGCCTACGGAAGCGGTCCGGGCCGGGACACAGCGGACCGGGAGATCTCAGGCCGTCACCGCCGTACACCAGTGGGTCAGCGCGGACACGCTGGGCGTAACATCCGCGAAACATTGGGGTCACGACCGAGTAATCGGCAGGCCCTACGTTCAGATGAATCTCTGAGCCACCCCGAGGAGTACGTATGTTTTCCAGCGCTGAGGAGCTGCTCGCCTACGTCAAGGACGAGGGCGTCGAGATCATCGACGTCCGGTTCTGCGACCTGCCGGGCATCATGCAGCACTTCACCGTCCCGGTGTCGTCGTTCGGTCCCGAGGTCTTCGAAGAGGGCCTGATGTTCGACGGGTCGTCGGTACGCGGGTTCCAGCAGATCCACGAGTCCGACATGAAGCTGCTGCCCGACCCGACCTCCGCCTTCGTCGACGAGTACCGCGGCACCAAGACGCTGGCCATCAACTTCTTCGTGCACGACCCGCTGACCGGCGAGGCGTACAGCCGCGACCCGCGCAACATCGCCCGCAAGGCGCAGGAGTACCTGAAATCGACCGGCATCGCGGACACCGCGTTCTTCGCGCCGGAGGCCGAGTTCTACGTCTTCGACGACGTCCGGTTCGAGACCAAGGCGAACTCCGGCTACTACTCGATCGACTCGGTCGCCGGTGCCTGGAACACCGGCCGGGTCGAGGACGGCGGCAACCGCGGCTACAAGGTCCGCTACAAGGGTGGCTACTTCCCGGTCGCGCCGACCGACCACTTCGGCGACCTGCGCGACGACATCACGCTGGCCCTGGAGCGTTCCGGCCTGCTGGTCGAGCGTGCGCACCACGAGGTCGGTACGGCGGGTCAGGCGGAGATCAACTTCCGCTTCGACGAACTGCTGAAGACTGCGGACAACCTGCAGAAGTTCAAGTACATCGTCAAGAACACCGCCTGGGCGGCCGGCAAGACCGCGACCTTCATGCCGAAGCCGATCTTCGGTGACAACGGCTCCGGCATGCACTGCCACCAGTCGCTGTTCTCCGGCGGCGACGCGCTGTTCTACGACGAGTCCGGGTACGGCGGCCTGTCCGACGTGGCCCGCTGGTACATCGGCGGCCTGCTCAAGCACGCGCCGTCGCTGCTGGCCTTCACGAACCCGACGGTGAACTCGTACCACCGCCTGGTGCCAGGCTTCGAGGCGCCGGTCAACCTGGTCTACTCGCAGCGCAACCGCTCGGCCTGCATCCGGATCCCGATCACCGGGTCGAACCCGAAGGCGAAGCGGATCGAGTTCCGCTGCCCCGACCCGTCGGCGAACCCGTACCTGGCCTTCGCGGCCCAGTTGCTGGCCGGCCTGGACGGCATCCGGAACAAGATCGAGCCGATCGACCCGGTCGACAAGGACCTCTACGAGCTCCCGCCGGAGGAGCACGCGAGCATCCCGCAGGTGCCCACCTCGCTCCCGGCCGTGATCGACGCCCTCGAGGCCGACCACGCCTTCCTGCTCGAAGGCGACGTCTTCACCGAGGACCTGATCGAGACCTGGATCGACCTCAAGCGCGAGCAGGAAATCGCCCCGATCCAGCTCCGCCCACACCCGCACGAGTTCGAGCTCTACTACGACGTCTGATCGGCTGTAGGCCGCTGACCTGCGGAAACGTCGTCATGACCCCTCCGCGTTCCGTGGCTGTTCCGTGAGACCCTCGACCCGTGCCGCCAGCACAGCACCAACGGCGGCACGGGTCGACTCATCTGCGTCCGGCCACAGGTGCCCATAGGTGTCGAGCGTGGTCTTCGCACTCGCGTGCCGTACGCGGGCCTGCACGACCTTCACGTCAGCGCGTGACGCGATCAGCAGAGACGCGAGGTAGTGCCGCAGGTCGTGGAAGCGGAACCCCTCCGGCAGCCCTGGCACCTTCTTCCGCGCCGAGCGCATTGCCCGGTCGATCGACCACGTCGAAGCCTGCCCGCCAGCGCCGTCAGTCACGAGCCAGCCGCTTCCCCACCGTGCGACCGCCGCCGACAATTCGAGTGCCAGTTCCGAGGGGATCGGAACAGACGTCTTGGACGCTTCGGTCTTCAGCGGCTCAGCCGGCCGAACCGTCGTACACGCCGCCGGTCGGGTGCGTTGTCGTGGACGAGGGCGTGTTCACCAACCTGAAGGATCAAGCCGTAGGGCTCGACAACTTCCGTGCCTCGGTGGCCGAACGGCTCGGATGCGATCCAACGTCCAACCCCGCCGTGGTCCGCGCCGCCATTGACGAGGCACTGAGCGAGACCGTCCAGGCCGACGAGGGCACCGCGACGATCGATACCACCGGGTTGGCCGGGTTGCGTGCAGACGCCGAGCGGCACCGCACCGCACGAGAACGGACGTTGGTCGAGGCCGCCATACGAGACGGGCGACTGCGGTCCTTCGAACGGGAACCATGGGTGGCCATGTTGCAGGACACCCCGGCCGCCGCTGCCGTCCTCGCCGGACTGCCGAAGGGCCGAGTCCCCGTCGACGGACCGCGCGGTTACACGGGTGATCTCGGCGCGGTTGGTGAAGGCGGACTAAGCGATGACCTCGATCGGCTGTTCGGCAACGAACGGCGCTGACCCTCGCATGGTCCCTGCGTCAACGTCGCCACGGCGGTTTGTACGTGTCCGCGGAGGATCGAAGGTGGGAGAGACCGGCTTGACCTTCTTGTGTGCTGGTCCATGACCCCACCTGCGCGGGACCGAAGGGCAGGGTGCGCACCAGTTCCCTTACCGCTGGAGCGCACCCGCAGGCCCTCAGAAAATCTCGCACCCGGCCCCAGTCATGCGCCCCCCGACGCCGGTCCGTCTCCGTCCTGAGCAACCTCGACATGGTGGGACCCATGACACAAACCGACAAGCTGACGACATTTGCCGTGAAGTTGCCTAGGGCAAGCAAAGAAGGGTTCGTGGCCCTGGCGAAGCGTCGAAACATGACCCCCAGTGCCGTCGTGCGGCGGATGATCGAAGACGAGCTGAGCGGTAGGGCCGACTGGGAGCGAGGCGACGTCGAGCAGGCCACGGCGGCGTACCTGGAGCTGTACGGCATCGACTCGACGAACCCCAGAGCCGCCGCCGCCCTGAACATGTCCAGACGCATCGACCGGGACCCCACCAGCGGAACACCGAACACCGGACAACTGCGAGCACTGCTGGCCGAACTCATGCCCGTACATCCCGAGGGGGACGCCGACGCACTGCTGTTGCTGAAACTGTCGCTGTCGTTCCGGCGACGCGGGTGGACGCTGTCCGATGGGGTCGGCTCGTTCGACCTCGGGACGCTGGACCGGGCGACGAGATCCGCGCTCGTGGAGGAGATGCGTGGTCGGGCCAAGCCCGGCGGTGTCCCGGACTACGGGCCTGTTCCGCCGGCCGACGTGGGCTGACGTGGCGGCAGGGACGTGCGCGGATGTCAGGGATCGGCACGCACGCCCCTGCGGTCTAGTGGTGGTACTCCAGCTCGACCAGCCCGGCACGCGTAGATCCGACGCGCGATGCCGTACGGCTTCAGGATCGCGTCCAGCTCTCCGACCGTGCTCATGAGCGCCTGGAGGTAGTCCTCGTGCGAGTCGGTGTTGTTGAACACGTAGTGGCCCGTCTTCTGCAGGTCGCCGCGCACGCCTGTTCGGGTCAGATGGGCGTCAGCGTCCCGGCTGAGGTTGTCCCTCGTGAGGGTGAACTCGACGCTGCATTACCAGTCCTTCATTTCGCTCCGCACCGCGTCACTCGTCCAGCCATTCGGCACCGGATGCGTCACGGTGGTAGCCGGAGTGGTGGCCGAGCACGCACGGCCGCGCCGTCACCGGGTTACAGCCGTCGCACGGCTCAGACCGCGAGGTGCTGAGTTCCGGCCAACTGCCGTCGACCTTCCCCGTTGCGCTGGTAGGTGTCTCGGTGTTCATGCTGAAAGCTTGGCCTAGTCCGCTGTCCGGCACGATGATTCCCGCGTATCCCGCTGGTTCGGGATGCAGGGATACAAGGCCATGGGTGACACTGGTGGCGTGTCGTTCGGGAGCCGTCTACGCGAGTACCGGGATCACCGCGGTTGGTCCCTGGCCGACCTCTGCAGAGCCACGAACTACAGCCGGTCCTACCTGAGCAACATCGAGAACGGCCGCAAGGCCCCGACCGACGACCTGGCCCGGCTGTGCGACGAGGCATTGAGAGCGAAGGGTGAGCTGATCGCCGCCGCCCGCGAAGATGTTGCGGCGAAGCTCGACCGCACCCCCTGGCAGACCGCCGAGCTGGTCCAGCGGATGCAGGCCAGCGACACCACCTCCCAGACGCTGGAGACGCTGCAATCCACGATCGAGGAACTGTGCTGCCAGTACAGCTACCGCGACGCCCTTGACCTGCGTCGTGAGGCCCATGAATGGCTCCAACATGTCGGTCGACTGTTGCGGCGTCCGGTCGGCCTGAAGGCCCATCAGGAACTGTTGGTGGCTGGTGGATGGCTTGCCCTGCTGGCCGGGTGCGTGGAGTACGACCTCGGGATGCGGTCGGCGGCTGAGTCCACCCGGACGGCGGCATTGCAACTCGGCCTTGAGGCCGGACACCCTGAGATTGCCGGGTGGGGGCATGAGATGACGGCTTGGTTCGCACTCACCCAAGGCCGGTTCCGGCAGGCAGTCGATGCCGCCCAACGCGGTCAGGCGGTCGCGCAGTCGTCCAGCGTCCACGTCCAACTCATCGCACAGGAAGCCAAGGCCAAGGCCCGTCTCGGTGAAGCCGGCCTGAGCACGTTGCTTGCCTCGGGCAAGGAGATCCTCGACCGGCTGCCGTACCCGGACCGGCCGGAGAATCACTTCAAGGTGGACCCGGCGAAGTGGGACTACTACGCAATGGACGTGCACCGCATGGCCGGTGACGACGACCTAGCCACGCAGTACGCGACGACCGTCATCAGCGACAACACGTCGCCGGACGGCACCGAACTCAGCCCGATGCGGGTCTCAGAGTGCCGGATCACCCTCGGAATCGTGGCGGGCCGGGAAGGCGACCTAGAACAGGCCGTGGAACTCGGCAAAACCGGGCTCAAGCACGGCCGACAGAGCAAGATCCATCTACTGATGATCGCCGGTGAGCTTGACCATGAACTGCGGGACCGCTTCCCCGGCGAGGGCCTTGTGACCGAGTTCGAGGAGACGCTGCACGCCGTCTGACCGGACGGCCGAAGCAAAGCTTCACGTGCTGTGCTCTTGGCCTCGCGCAGGCTCACCCGCCAGACATACGCGTATGCCGGAGCCATCGGACCCAATCGAACGCGTCGACCAAGCTCTGTCGACCTTCCTCCCGCACATCGGCGCCGTCGCCGTCGATTCGGCCCGCATCGAATGGGGGCTGTCCCAGCTTGTCTCGATGCTGACAAACACGCCACTGGCCGACACGCTCCGAATGAAGACCGACCAGCAGGTACGCGAGATCAAGCGTTCGCTGCGCGATGCAGCGGAGCCGGACCACCAGCCGTGGGCCGACGCAATCACCGATTGGGCAACGACCGCGAAGGACCTACTCCGCAAGCGGGGTGACCTGATGCACTCGCGTTGGATCATCGGCGATGTCCCCTCGCCCGACGATCTCGTACGCACCGGTCAGCTCACGCCGGAGCAAGCCCAGAGGATCGACCCGCAGGACTACGTCAACGTGTATTCAAGCCGACTACGCGGGTCCGATCTGCCCAAGAAGCGCAGCGCGCCGGACCTGGCTGAGTTCGCGCAGTCGCTGCATCAGCATATGAGCGGCTACCGCCGCATGTGGCTTGCGGCGGGGATCGTGCTCGGACTGTGGCCAGCACCCACCGAGCCTGCCGCCCGCAGCGGCGAGCAGACCGACGCCCCTACCGGGTGATTCTGTTCCGTCCGTGTTCCGTCAGACAGCCGTATGAAGCCAACCTCACCCAACGACCACCAATGGCTAGTGCGCAGGTCAGCGGCACATTGCCAATAACAGTCAACAACAGCCAACCTTGTGGCAACAGTTCGAGCTGTACTACGACGTCTGAGTTCGTCCCAGAACGGCGGCACAAGGCCCACCCGGCAGACCCGGGTGGGCTTTGCGTTGTCTCAGGCGTCGAACATCGCGAAGAGGCTGTTGAGGCCTTCGGCCAGCAGCGGGTGGGTGAAGATCGCGTCAGCCATCGCGGTGTGGGTGAGCTTGCCCAGCATGGCGATCTGGATCATCGTCATGATCTCGCCGCCTTCACTGCCGATGACCGCGCAGCCGAGGATCTGCCCGGTGTCCGCGTCGACGACGACCTTCATGAAGCCGCGCGTCTCGCCGATCTCGAGGGCCCGGATCACCGCGCTCATCGGGAGCTTCGCCACCCGGATGGCGCGTCCTTGTGCCCTGGCCGCGCGCTCGGTCAGGCCGGCGCGGCCGAGCTGCGGGTCGATGAACACCGCGTACGGGACGATCCGGTCCCGCGTACTCCGCTTCTCGTGATCGATCAGGATGGCGTGCAGGATGCGGTAGTCGTCGTTGGACAGGTGGGTGAAGGCCGGCCCGCCCTTGATGTCCCCCATCGCGTAGACGCCGGGGACACTGGTTTCGAGGTACTCGTCGACCTCGATGAAGCCACGCTCGTCGAGGCGGATGCCGGCCGCCTCCGGAGCGAGCGCTTCGGTGTTCGGGACGCGGCCGATGGCCGCCAGCAGGTGCGACCCTTCGATCTGTTCCTCACCGTCGTCGGTGCGAACGGCCAGCCGCACCCGGCCGCCGCCGGCCGGCTCGACCCGGACCGGCGTCGCGGAGGTCAGCACGGTGATCCCGTCATCGCGCAGGATCGTGACGACCTCGTCAGACACGTCGTCGTCTTCGGCCATCATCACCCGCGCGGCACTTTGGACGATCGTGACCTCGCTGCCGAACCGGCGGAACATCTGGCCGAACTCCAGGCCGATGTAGCCTCCGCCGAGCACGACCAGGTGCTCCGGCAGCTCGTCCAACTCCATGATCGAGGTCGAATCGAGGACCGGAACGTCGCCGGCGATCGCCAGCGGCTTGGGCCTGGTGCCCGCGTCGATGATGATCACCGGCGCACTGATCTCCCGTGTCCCGCCGTTCGTCAACGCGATCTCAACCGTCTTCGGCCCGGTGAAGTGCGCCTCGCCTTCGATCAGCTCGAGCCCGTCCAGCGCCAGCCGGCCGGCGTAGTTGTCCCGCGCGCCGGCCACCATCGCGCGCTTGCGCTCGCGCACCACGGCCAGGTCCACCGAGACCGGACCCGTGCGTACGCCGTACTCCGCGCCGCGGCGGGCCTGGTAGGCGAGGCGCGCGCTGGCGACCATCGTCTTGGTGGGGGTGCATCCGGTGTTGACGCACACCCCGCCGAGTAGACCTCGCTCGACCAGCGCCACCTTCTGGCCCGCCTTCGCCAGCTCGACGGGGAGGAACCGGCCGCCCTGGCTGGTCCCGATCACGATCGCGTCGTAGTGCGCGTCGGCCATTGCGCTCTCTCCTCTACTGGGCCCGGTAACCATCCCAGTGGAGCACAATCACCTCGCCTGTTTCAGCGGCGCATGACGCGTCCCGGATCGAAAGGCTTCAGCACGCCTGGTGTGTGGCCGGTCATGATCAGCTCGGACATGTACAGACCGGTCGCCGGGGCCAAGGTGATGCCTGACATCGAGTGGCCTGTCGCCAGATAGACGTTCTCGAACCCGGGTACGCGTCCCAGGATCGGCAGGCCGTCAGCGGCCAGCGGTCTCATCCCGACCCACTCGTCCTCGACGGTGTCGCCGGGCCAGTCCGCCAGATACCTGCGCGCCCCAGCCTTGATGGCGCGGATGCGGCGTTCGTCGAGACGCAGGTTGAGGCCGCTCAGCTCCATCGTCCCGGAGACACGCGCCTTGCCGTCGGACAGCGGCGTGACCACCACCTTCGATTCCCCGAAATGGATCGGCCTGCGTGGCTGGATCCGGGGACGGATGGAGAAGCTGTACCCCTTGCCGGCCTGCATCAGCAGCTTCACGCCGAGCATCCGCGCGAGGGGTTCGGTCCAGGCTCCGGCGGCGAGTACGACGTTCTCGACCTCGAAGCGCCCCGAGGACGTTCGCAGCGCAGTCGCTCGCCCGTTGCGGTGGTCGATTCCGGCGACCTCGGTGCCCTCGAGGATCTCGGCGTCGAGGGCGTCCGCGAATCCACGACTGATCCGCGCCGGGTCGACATGCGCCTCGCCTTCGATCAGGAATCCCGCGGTCACCTCGTCGGACAGCACCGGCTCGGCCTTGTGCAAATCGTCCCCGGTCAAGATTGCCTCGGGCAACGGATAGCCGTACGCCGACAGGATCCTCAGCCGGTCGAGATCACCTGCCAGCGCCTCGGCCTGACGGGCCACCATCAGGATCCCCGCACGCTGGATGCCGAAGTCGATTCCGCCGGCGGCGAGTTCGGCGTACAGGGCGTGGGTGTTCTCACCCAACCGTGCCGTAGCCCGCATTCCGCGCTGGAAGGCGCTGTCGTTGCAGTGGCGCCAGAACCTCCATGCCCACCGGGTGAAGTCGGCATCTGCTCGCAGGGCGAAGTAGATCGGCGATGCGGGATCCGTCAGGGACCTCAACGTGTAGCCCAGCAGGCCCTTGGCAGGGATCGGCGCGGCGAATGAGGGAGCGATCCAGCCGCTGTTGCCCCACGAGGCTCCGCTGCCGACGCGACGGGCTTCGACTACACGCACCGCCGCACCCGCTTGGGCCAGGTAGTAGGCGCTGGCGAGACCGATGGCCCCTCCCCCGACAACGGTGACTTCTTTGGTCACGACCGGCTCCTGTCAGGGAAAGTCGATCACGACGCCGATGCCCTCACGCTGCGCAAGCGCGACGATCGACGCTGCAGCGGCGACGTCTTGGATCGCCAGTCCCAAGGACTCGAACACGGTGATCTGGTCCGGTCGTGTCCGCCCGGCCCGCGCGCCGACGAGCAACTCACCGACCTCGGGTGGATCGAACGAGTCGGCGAACGCTCCCTCGTCGAGTGGTATCAGCATGTCGCCGGCGTTGGCGAAGGCGCCTTCGCGGCTGTCGACGGCGAAGACGTCAGCCTTCTGCACCAGGTTCGTGCAGAGTTCGCGACCCTCCCGGTGGAAGGCGCCGACCGCGTTGAGGTGGGTGCCTGGGGAGATCCAGTCTCCGTCGATCAAGGGTTCCGTCGAGGACGTGACGGTACAGACCAGGTCCGCTCCGTCCACGGCGGACTGCACGCTCTCGCAGACCTCGACCTCGAAGCCGCGAGCCTCGGCCCATCGAACGAACTCGAGCGCTCGTTGTCCGGTCCGGTTCCACACACGGACGCGCCGGAGTTTGCGAACCTCGGCCATCGCCAGCAGGTGGCTCCGAGCCTGTACTCCGGCGCCGATGATGGCGAGATCACCTGCGTCCGGATTGGCCAGCAGACCGGTGGCAGCGCCTGAGGTCGCGGCCGTCCGAAGCTCGGTCACCACTCCGCCCTCGAGCAGCGCCAGCAGTACGCCGGTCACGGGATCGAGCAGGGCCACGAACGCCTGGATCACCTCCAGGCCACGCTGCTGGTTCCCTGGAACGATCGTCAGCACCTTCAGCCCGACGCCTCCCTCGACAGCGGCCGGCTTGAGCCAGACGGACCCATCGAACGCCGGCGGGTCCAGCACGACGCGAGGAGGCTGGAACACCTCTCCCCTGCCATGCGCGGCCATCGCCGAGCGCATCAACTCCACCGCGTCGCCCATCGGGAACGCCGCCCGTACGTCCGTCGCAGTCAGCACCAGCATCCCGGCGTCTCCATCCCGAATCGCGTCACGCGTTCACGCTAGGGGGATGGTCGGGCGGCGGGCATTCTCCCGTCGTCGGAAAGCGGCAGCCCGCTCTCCTTCTCCTGTAGCTAACGCCTGAGCCCGATCAACCGGGCGATCTTCAGACCCAGGTGGTACACGAGGCGGTCCTCCCCGTTGGACAGGTGCGCGCCGGTCAGTTCTTCGATCCGCTGGAGCCGGTAGTACAGCGTGGTGCGATGCACGAACAGTTGCTCCGCCGTCGCCTGGACGTCACCCGCGTTCTCCAGGAACGCCTCGAGCGTGTCGACCAGTTGGGCGCCCTTCGGACCTGATCCGATCAGCTGGAGCAGGCCGGGTGGCACGCAGGTCTCGTCGAGCTCGCGACCCGGGATCCTGGTCAGCAGTCCGTAGACGCCGAGCTCTTCGTGGGACATCACGCGGTCCGCGCCGGCCATGACGCGAGCCACCCGGGCTGCTCGTTGTGCCGTCTCGTACGAGCTGTGCGCATCGGTCAGATCGCCGGCCACGCTGCCGATGCCGGCGTACGGATCACTGCCGGGCAGATCCGCCAGGATGCTCGACAGCAGGTCCCGCACCAGCGCGACCTTCTCCGTGCCGCCGAACATGGGGTCCTTGTCGGAGAGCAGAAGCAGACCGTGATCTCGCCGGACCAGGCAGATGTGACGACGATCGCTCAGCCGACGTCCCGCACGATCGAGCCATCCACCGAGTACGTCGCGCTCGTTCTCGGACAGCCCGCGACCGTCTGCGGACAGCGTCACCACCACGACGCACACCGGCTCGGATGCGACGAAGTAGTCGCCGTCGACGAGGTCGGCGGCGGCGTGCCGGCGAGCGGCCAGGTCGCCGGCCAGAATCAGCTCATGGGAAAGATCGCGAACCCTGCTCTTGCTGAACTCCTCTGCCAGCTGGTCTCGATGCAGGGCGGCCGCGAGCGTCTCGGTCGTCTGGGAGACGGTCCTGAGCTCTTCGGCGGTGAGCTCGTTCTCCCCCTCGACGATCCAGATGTACCCGACCAGTGCGCCCTGCCACCGGATCGGGACCACCAATCGTTGATGAATGCAACCGATCCGGGCATCGATCGGCGGCCGGAACGGTTCCACCGCGGTCCGCGCTCCGGCGGCCTGCGTCCAGGCCAGGACCTCCGGACGTACGTCGTGCTGCTGGAAGATCGACTGCTGGCGGAGCTGGTCGACCGGGCCGTACTCGTGCGAAGAGAAGGCCAGCTGACGCATCCACGCATCGTCAACAGTCACGTTGCGCTGGATCTTGTGGCCGAGAGCATCAACCAACCGTTGGAGCTCTGACGTCATCCCCCGACGATAGCGTCCGAAGGCCGGAGTCACACTCCCGTTCTGCCCTGGCCCCACAACCGCAGATACTCGGGGACCGCCGTACCGGCCGGCACGTGCTCATCCGGGACCGGCTCACCAGGGGTCACCCGCAACGGGAGCTCGCCGGCCCAGACAGGTAGGGCTCGGTCCGCGGCCGCGTCGTCCCCGTCGCCGGTGCGCACCTTGACGGAGCACTCGTCGAGCGGAATGGACACCAGCAGCGCGCTGCCGAGCTCGGCATCCGTCAGCGGTCGCAGGTCCGGCAACCGGCCCGGGATGCACTTCTCGACGAGGGCCAGCATGCGTTCCAGCTTGGCCTCGGGATCCTCGATCGCCGTACCCGTGCCCAGGACGACGACCGAGCGATAGTTCACCGAGTTCTGCAGCACGGAGCGGCCCATCGCCAGTCCGTCGAGAACCGTGGCTTCGACGCAGACGGGCGCGCCGTCGGTGATCAGGTTGAACATCCGGTTCCGGCGGGAGCCGTGGATCAGCAGCGAATCGCCGACCCGGACGTGCAGGGTGGGCAACACGTACGGCTGGTCGTCGACGACGAAGCCGACGTGACACATGAGGGACTCGTCCAGGATCTCGTGGACCTTGTCGAGGTCGTACGAGGCTCGGGCGGGTCGACGCCGGACCCGGACCCGCGGACTCGCGGGCCCTGTCGACTTGTCGGTCGCACCTCTACTCGGCATTCTCAGCGGCCTTCCTGCCGGCACAACGTTCCTTGCACCGATCCTCGGCAGCCCGGCCCGCGATTGCTAACGACAGGTGATGCAAAACCCGCGGCACGGGTCCGACGTGCGACGCAAGTACGAACAGCTCGACCGCTCTACGGTTCAGATGACCGTTCGTCCCCACCTGACAGAGGATCCTCATGATCGGCTTCGTTGGCGCAGGAAACATGGCCACTGCAATCGCGCGCGGACTCGGTGAGCCGGTCTACGCGACCGACGCCGGCTCCGGACGGGCGGCGGCACTTGTGGCCGAGTTGGGTGGAGAGGTGATGCCCACCAACGCCGACCTGTTCAAGCGCTCCGAAACCATCTTCCTCGGCCATCGTCCCGACCAGCTGGCCGAGATCGCGAAGGGTGTCGACGCCACGGGGAAGATGGTGATCTCGATGATGGGCCCGACCACCGTCGCCGAGCTCCAAGCCGCCTATCCCGGTGCCACCGTCGTACGGACGATGCCCAATACGCCGGTCGAGGTCCGCAGAGGCGTGGTTGCCGTGGCCGCAGGCGGCGAGCCCGCGGTCGAGCTCCTCTCCCGGCTCGGGACGGTCGTCGTACTTCCGGAGCGCCAGATGGACCTGGCCACGGCAACGGCCGGGGTCATGCCCGCCTACATCGCCGTCCTGGCCGAGGCCGCGATCGACGCCGCGGTGTGCCACGGCCTCGACCTCAAGAGCGCGAAATCCATGTTCCTCGAGACCATGGCAGGCACGGCCGAGCTGCTGATCAAACGCGACGGCGACACCCTCGCCGTACGCCGTGAGGTCGGCACACCGGGCGAATCCACGGTCCGCGGCGTTGCAGCCCTCGAACGGAACAACGTCCGTACCGCGTTCATGGACGCCTACCACGATGTCCTCACCCGCCTGAGCCGTCCGTACACCGGCGGCGCCATCGTCACCGACTGACTCCTATTCGGGTGGCCTGGGCAGCCGCAGTACGACGGGCCCGGTGGGCACCGCGGAACAGGCCAGCACCGCCCGCGATCCCGGCGGGAGGGCGGGATCGACCAGGTACGAGACTTCGCCGTGGACGAGGTCGAGCGTGCAGGTGCCGCAGGCGCCGGACCGGCAGGCGGAGAGCACGGGAACCCCATGGTTCTCGGCGAGTTCGAGAAGGGTGCCGTCGGCATCGGTCCAGGTCGCGGCCGTGCCGTCGGGAAGGTAGGTCACCGGGTGCGGGCCGGACCCCGGTGCGGGTCGTCGGACGGGCACTTCCGTCGCAGGCGAGAGGAACGGATCGGAATGGATGCGATCCGCGTCCACTCCCGCCGACCGGAGGGCATCGGACACCATGGCCACGAAGTCGGTCGAACCGCACACCAGAGCCTCGGCGTCGCGGTCGCCGGCGAGACTGTCGAGAATGTCGCGCTTGGTGGGACGTCGTGCGGCGCGCCGCGTCTCGAAGAGCGTGGCCGTCGCACCGGACAGTCGAGCGAGCTCGACCACCTCGGGCCACAGCGTCGCGCTTTCCTTGCTCGCGTCGACGTGCAGCACGGAGACCGGGCGACCGTCCGCGACCGCCACCAACTGCTGCAGCGCCGCAGCCATGGGAGTGATGCCGATACCGGCGCTCACCAGGTACAGCGGTCGAGGTTCTCGGGAGAGCGTAGGGACCCCGAACGGTCCTGAGATGAGCAGGCGGTCTCCAGAGGCCAACAACGCAAGGCTTTCCGAGACCGCGCCGCGCAGTCGCACTGTGATCCGGATCCGATCATCGCGCCGGCCGGAGACGCTGTAGGCACGCCAGGTCAGCGCAGCATTCGCTGTCGGCAGGTGCACCCGGATGTGCTGACCGGCGAACACCGGCTGACGGTAGGGGTCGCGGAGCCACACGCTGATCGTCCGGTCGTCCTCACGAACCGTCTCGAGCACCTCGGCCTCCCGCGGCCAGGGATGCATGACCTCACGACGTTCCCGCAACCTGTCGCCGAGCGGAACGGGATCAGGGCGGTCACCGACGACGACAGTCGAACCGACGTGAAGCCGCGCGGGTCCGGCCAGGCGTGCGTAGACGCCCAGGTGTGGGAGACCGATGGTGCGGGTGAGCAGGGATGGGAACTCCAGGTCCCGCTCCCCGGTCCCCGGGTTCGCCGAGGTCGCGCGGCAGCGAGCGATCGGCCGGATCACTTCGACCTCGCAGTCGCCGAGCCGGATCCGCCGGCCCACCCACGACAGTTCGGCGAAGGCCGGCAGACCGTCGACGTACACGTTGGCACGGAATCGGCGGATGTCGAGCGTGGTGCCGGTGAGCTGCTCGAGCGCGCGGATCGTAGCCAGATTGATCACGGACAGCTCGGCGTCCGCGACGTCCCACAGCGCTGCCGCATCGCCGTGCACGAGTCGCAGCCCGGGTTCTCCGAACCACTGACGCAGTACTGCCTCTTGGTCCGGCTGAGCCTGGTCCGAGCGCACTGACGGCCCAGCTAGGTGAGCCCTGTGACGGAGCTCGACCACGCCAGGCGCCGGCATGGTCACCGTCACCTGCGTCATGTCGGCGTCGCGCGCGACCTGCTTGAAGGCGGATCGCAGCCGCCACGGCGTCCGAGGCCCCACTGGCTGATCACCACGCGCGATCGCAACCGAACGATCGTGGAGCGCGCCCGTGCCGGGCAGTACGTCGACCTCATCGACTGACACGCCTGCGGCACCCTTGACCGGATACACCCACAGCGAGTCGACGACCCCGGTCACGCCCGTCCCAGCCGGTCGCTGTACGCCGGTTTGCGGTTCTCGCGGACCGCGGCGATCGCCTCCTTGGCGTCGGCCTCGGCAGCCAGACGCCCGGTCATCCGCTGCTCGAACTCGTAGCCGGCCTTCAGATCCATGAACTCGACGGTGTTCATGGCCTCCTTCGCATGGCGGAGCGCGGCCAGGCTGTGTCGCGTCATCTTCTCCGCCAGGCCGAGCGCCACGTCGAGCAGTTCGCCGTCGGGTACGACGCGCAGCACCGCGCCGTACTGCACGAGCTCGGCCGCCGGCCACGGCTCGGCGGTGAAGTACATCGCACGCACGAGTGGTTGGGGAATCAGGCGGGCGAGGTGGCGGGCACCGCCCATCACGCCGACGCTCACCTCCGGCGTACCGAATCGAGCGCTCTCACCGGCAACGACCACATCGCAACTTGCCGCGATGGCCAGACCGGTGCCGAGCGCCGCCCCGCGGACCGCGCCGATCACCGGCACAGGGCAGTCGTAGATCGAGGCGAAGGTGTCCCGGACCAGTCGCATCCGCCCGGCGGAGTTGACCTCGGTCAGGGTGAGGAACTCCTCGAGTTCGTTCCCCGCGCAGAAGTGCTTCCCGGCGCCGGTCAGCACCACTGCCTTCGTGCCCGGCAGTACTTCGTCGAACCGGCCGAACAGGTCGCGGATCTCCTCGTACATGTCCAGGTTGACCGCATTGACCGGCCCCCGGTCCAGCGTCACGACTGTGGTCGCGCCCTCCTGACGCGTCGACAGGTGCTCGTACGGCGCACTCATGGGGTGACCGGGATGATCGGGAGCAGGACGTGTGACGGGTGCGACGCATCCCGATAGACGGTCTGTGTCGCCGCTACCGGATCACCTGCCGCACCACCCAGGTTCGTATTCCGGTCGAACCGCGGGAAGTCCGCCGAGCTGACGTCGACCCGGATCCGGTGGCCGGCCTTGAATCGATTGGCCGTGACCCACATGTCGATCTCCAGCGGGTAGACCTCACCGGGTACGAGCGGCTCGGCGCCACGATCGAGATCGCGATACCGCGCCCGCAGCAGACCGTTCTGCAGCTGGATCGCCCGTCCGTCCGGAGCGACGTCGCTGAGGCGTACGGCGAAGTCGGTGTCCACCGCGGACGAGCTGGCATGCAGCACCGCCCGAAGGTTGCCCACGACATCGATGTCCTGGGCAAGCGGTTCGGTCGTGTAGGTGAGTACGTCGTTACGCTGCTGGACCGCACTGACATCCACACTGCCGGGCGGATAGACCCAGGAGACGATGCTGCCGCCCACTGTCGGGGTCGGGTCGAGCGGGTCGTAGACGTACTGGTCTGCAGCCTCATGTTCCTGCGGAGGCGTCGTACTCAATCTCGCGCCGGCGCCGAGATAGTACGGCGTGTCCACGGCTTCGGGCAGTGGCCAGTCGTCCGCGCTGCGCCACTCGTTCGCACCCATGAGGTAGTAGATGACGCGCGGCCACTCGTCGATCGAGCCGTCCCGCACGGTCTGGTACCAGCGCAAGGTGAAGTCGACGTTCGACCAGTGGTTGTGCTGCAGTTCCGGGTGCTCGCCCATCCGCTCCTTGTAACCAACCGAGTTGTGCGATGAGGGGGTGATGATGATCCGGGCTTGGGAACGCAACGGTTCGGGAGCGTGCGTGCGGAGGAGCTCGAAGGTCGCCAGCGCGTCGTTGATGAACCAGTCGTACCAACCGGTGCGCAACAGCGGGATCGCCTGGAAGTCGGCAACCTGCTGAGTGGGGTCGACGGACGGCAACGTGTGCCGGTCGAGCGAGATGCCCTGGCCGAAGAGCGGCCCGATGTTCTCGGCATCGACGATGGTGACGTGCGGCGACCCGGTGAGTTCACGGACGAACTCGGCCCGTTCCGCACAGGTCAACGAGCAGTAGTGCGCCCACAACCACGCTTGCGCCTCGACCGGTGACAGGTCCTTCAGCGCGGGGAACGAGTCCGTGAGCTCTCCCAGCATCGGGTGGACGAAAGGCTCGTTGAAGAAGCCGGTCGACAGCGTCTCGTCCAGCATCATCGGCTCGACCTGCCAGTGCGGCAGATCCGTCTTCTCCTCGCCGTGGCCGATCGTATGGGCGAGTGCGTTGACCACCATGTGCAGCGACGCCGTCTTGGTGCCGACCCCGATCCCGCTGACCTCCGGGACGATCGTGGTCATCTTCGGATGGGTTGCCATCGGCCACTGCACCTGACCGACGTACGAGCCGCCGAGGGATCCGATGAAGCCGTCGCACCAGTCCTGGGCACTGATCCACTCGACGAAGTCGTAGCCGTCCTGCGGCTCGAACATGTAGAAGTCGTGGTCGTCTGGTTCGCTGTCTCCCGTGCCACGCAGGTCCTGTACGGCGACGACGTACCCCCGGCGGGCGAACGCCATGAAGGGCGCGACCAGGTTGTCGCCGTCGCGTCCGTACGGCGTACGTACGGCGATCACCGGTGCGGGCGTCTTCGGCGGCACGTACAAGTCGGTCGCGAGCTTGACGCCGTCCCGCATCGACACGTTCACCGTCTCGATCTTGACGTCGGCCGCCGCGAACTGCGCCGGCGTACGTACGTCCTTGCTCTTCAGCGCGTACTGGAGGTCATCCGACACGGTCATCTGGCCGGGACTCCCATCACGTCACGGAGAACGCGCAGCACGTTCTCGCCGAGGATCTTGCGGATGTCGGCCTCGCGGAATCCGCGGCGCACCATCACCTCGGTGATCCTCGGGAAGTCCGACGGTCGCACGATCTCGGCTCGCTCGTACTCGACGCCGTTGGTCGGGGCACCGACCCAGCCGCCGAACACGTGCTGGTAGTAGTCATCGATGATGTCTGGTCCGAGCCCGACGTGATCGATGCCGGCGACGTCGATGATGCGCTCGATGTGATCGACGACGCGCTCGGCCGTCGGGGACTTCGCGTCGATGAAGAAGGGAACCGCGGCCGCGACTCCGATCACCCCACCGAGCTCGGCGATCGCCTTCAGTTGCTCGTCGCCGAGATTGCGGTGGCTGTCGGTGATGCCAAGGCAGGCCGAGTGCGTCGCGAGGAACGGCCGGGTCGCCAGCGACAGCACGTCCTCGACACCGCCGATGCCCAGATGGCTGATGTCGAAGACGATGCCCAGCTCCTCCATCTCGTGCAGCGCGGTGATGCCCTCCGGCGTCAACCGGCTGCGCGAGGTCGAGTCCAGACCGCTGCCGTCAGCAAGGAACGTCCGCGCGTAGTGCGCCATGGAGATCACCCGAACCCCGACCCGGGCCAGGGTGCGTACCAGTTGCGGGTCCTGCCCGATGGCGTGCGCGCCCTCGAGCGCGATCACCAGGGCGATCCGTCCCGACGACGTCGCGGCGTCGACCTCCGCGCCGGTCAGGCACACGGCCACGTCGTCGCTGTACTCCGCTCCGAGCTCATGGATCCGCTCGATCAGCAGCAACGTACGACGCAAGGCACCCTCGGACTGGAACTGATCCTCGATACAGATCGGCAGGACTTGTACGTCGACCCCGCCGGCGCGCAGCTCGGGCAGCCAGAACTGGCCGAAGTGGTCGGGTTGCTCGCGCCGGTCGAAGTGGTCCACCAACAGGATCAGGTCGTTGTGCGTGTCGACCACAACGGAGTCCTGGTGGAGCAGAAGTGGATCGGTCATACGCAAAGGCACCTCGTTCAGAGTGATCGGGAGATGTGGTCCTTCAGCACCTCGTTGGCCCCGCCGTAGATCTTCTGGGCCCGGGCGTCGACGTACAGCCGGGAGATCAGGTACTCCCGCATGTAGCCGTAACCGCCGAACAGTTGCAGGCATCGATCGGTGACGTCGGTCTGGTTCTGGGTCAGCCACCACTTCGCCATCGACGCCGTGGCCGGCTCGAGGGTGCCGTCGACGAACCGCTCGACGCAGTCGTCCAGGAACACCCGGGACGCGCGGACGATCGTCGCCAGTTCGGCGAGCTCGAACCGGACGTGCTGCATCGAAAACAAAGGACCGCCGAACGCTTCCCGCGTCTTGGTGTAGGCGACGGTCTCTTCCAGCGCACGCTCCATCGCGGCCACCGCGGTGATGGCGATGACCAACCGCTCGCGGGGTAGCTCGGCCTTCAGGATCTCGAGTCCGCGGCCTTCCGCCCCGACCAGGTGGCCGACCGGGACGGACACCTCGTCGAAGAACAACTCCGCGGTGTCCGAGGCATGCCGACCCAGTTTGTCGAGGGTGCGCCCGCGCCGGAAGCCCGGTGCGTCGGCCGTCTCGAGGGCGAGCAAGGAGATCCCGTTGCGTCCCGCCGCGGGGTCGGTCTTCGCGACGACCACGACCAGATCGCAGCGGGCGCCGTTGCTGATGAAGGTCTTGGAGCCGTTGAGAACGTACTGGTCTGCGACACGCTCGGCCCGGGTGACGATGTTCTTGAGGTCGCTGCCCGCACCCGGTTCGGACATCGCCACGGCGCCGATGATGTCGCCGGTCGCCATCCCCGGCAGCCAGCGCCGCCGTTGCTCGTCATTGCCGTACGTCGCAAGCAGCGGGGCCACCACTCCGCTGTGCACCATGTTGCCGAACCCGGTGTCGCCGGCCCGTGCCTGCTCACTCAGTACGACGGCGTCGTGGGCGAACGAGCCACCTCCCCCACCGAACTCGGCCGGCACCTCGCAGCAGAGCAGGCCGAGCGCGCCGGCCTTGTGCCACACCTCGCGCTCGATGTACTTCTGCTCGTCGAAGCGCTCGAAATGCGGGACGATCTCGGTCTCGAAGAAGGCCCGCGCGACCGCGGCCAGCGCGACCGCCTCGTCATCCGCCCAGCGTGGCCGGGCCGCGCGCCCGGACCTCGTTCGCGGGTCACCGGGCCGTGCGACAGTGTCGGTGCTCATCGGTTCTCCTCCTGGCAGGCGTTCAGTTCACGGCTCGGTCGCGGTCGCCCCAGAAGCGGGCCCGCAGTTCCTTCTTGTCGACCTTGCCCAGCGGCGTGAGCGGCAGGGCGTCCAGGAATTCGAGCCTCTTCGGGGCATGCACCGGCCCCTTGCGCTCGCGGACGAGCGCGACGAGTTCGTCGGCCGTCACGGTCGCGCCCGGTGTCCTGACCACGAAGGCCGTCACCGCCTCGCCCCACTTCGGGTCCGGAACCCCGATCACGGCCGCGGCCGAGACCTCCGGATGCGTCACCACCGCGTCCTCGACCTCGCGCGGGTAGATGTTGAACCCACCGGTGATCAGCATGTCCTTCTTGCGATCGGTGAGGTACAGGAAGTTGTCCGCGTCGAAGCGACCGACGTCACCGGTGTGCAGCCAACCATTGCGCAGCGTCTCCGCGGTCAACTCCGGCTGCTTCCAGTAGCCGTCCATCACCAGGGGACCGCGGACGCAGACCTCTCCCAGCTCACCAACCGGGCAGGGCTGGTCGTTCTCGTCCAGCACTGCGACGTCCAGCGTCGGATGCGGCTTGCCGCAGGACGCGAGCCGCTCGGGCCGGCGCGGATCGTGGTCCTGCTTGCTGAGTGTCGTCACCGTGTTCGGCGCCTCGCTCTGTCCGAAGAACTGCACGAACACCGGCCCGAACACCTCGAGAGCCTGCTCGAGCCGATCCGGTGACATCGGCGCGGCGCCGTACAGGATCGTCTGCAGGCTGGACAGATCCACGTCGTGCTCGGCGATGTAGTCGAGCAGTACGTAGATCATGCTCGGCACCAGGAAGGTCGCCGTGATCCGGTGCTTCCGCACGGTCTCGCAGAACTCCGCGGGGTCGAAGCCCTTGGTCAGTACGACGCTTCCACCTTGGTGGAAGACCGGCGGCACGATGCCCTGGAGTGCGTGGGTCAGCGGCGTCGATCCCAGGAAGCGAAGCTCCGTCGGAAGCTGCCAGTGCGCGACGGTGAGGTAGAGGTGCGTGGCCAGCGAACGATGCGTGAGCATCACGCCCTTGGGCCGCCCGGTCGTCCCGCCGGTGTAGCCCAGCAACGCGACGTCGGACTCACGGGCCACGGACGGAATGACCCCGTCCGTGTCCGGCCCGGCCAGTACGTCGGATCCGGATCCCCCACCGAGGAGCAGCACTCTCGGGCTCGGGTCCAGCTCGGCAGCGAGCGCCGCGCCGTGGTCGGCGTACTGCGCCGCATCGACGACGAGCGTGCTGATCTCGGCGTCGGTGCAGACGACGACGTGGTCGGCGAGGGATCCCATCGGATGCAACGGTGTGTACCGGGCACCCAGCGACTGCGCCGCCGTCACCGCGGCGAAGGTCTCCGGCCGGTTCGGGGCGATCATCGCCACGCCGTCCCCAGGCTTCACCCCGGCGTCCCGCAGCGCGAACGCGACCCGCGAGATCAGCCGGCGCACTTCGTCGTACGTCAGGTCACCGGTCGGTGTGGAGAACGCGACGCGATCGGGGTAGTTCTGCAGCGAGCGGGAGATCAGGTCGACGAAGGACGGTCGTCGGTAGAGGTCGTCGATCATTTCTTCGGTCCGGACCGTCGACGGATCCTGCGCAGCTCTGTCTCGAACCCGTCGAGCAGGCGCTGGATCCCGAACAGGTACTGCGTTTCCGGATCCTCCGGCACCACCTCGAGCAGATCCCGGAACGGCGAGTCGGCCGGTGTGTCCGCGTGCACGAAGTTGTCGGACACGCCGCGGGCGAACGCCTCGCTGCCACCGCGGAACCGGGACACCTCCCACGCCATCGCGCCGATGATGTGGTTGCGCAGGGCCATGAACCCACGGATGGCCGACTCCTTCTCGAAGCCGGCCTCCTGCAGCAGCACGATCATGTCGAGGCCGACCGCCTCCGTGTGCGGGCCGCGGACCCAGGTCTGCAGCAGGATTTCGATCAGCGCCGGGTGGCGCAGTGCGCACTTCCGGGACTCCAGCGCGAACTCTTCGAGCCGCACTCGCCAGGGGCGACCGTCCTTGGCGATCGCCGGGACCTCCGACACCGCGAGATCGGCGACGGCGTCCAGCAGCTCCTGCTTGTCGCTCAGGTGCCGGTACAGCGACATCGGGCTGCCGCCCAGCGCCTCCGCCACCCGGGCCATCGTCACGCCACTGAGGCCGTCGCGGTCGGCGATCTCGAGCGCCGCGGCGACCACCGTCTCCCGGTCGAGTGCGCCGCGCGCCAACCGCGCTGACTTCTGCACCTTGCGCTGTGTCGCCACGGTGTCTCCTCCAGTCCGGTACGGCGTGCGTAGCTCTTGCACCCCTCTTGGCGTACCAGCATAGTGTATGGGCGTACGTAAGCGAATGGTTCGGACCGAGATTCTCGTCCGCGACGCCGACACCCACTGCCGAAGGAGCACACTGCCCATGACTTCCAGTCTCTGGCTGCACGGCGCAACCGTCGTCACAGCGACCGGGACCGGCCCCGAGCCGGCCGGAATCCTCATCGACGCCGGACGAATCACCCGGATCGGCGGATCCGTACCTGGCGACGCCGAAGTCGTCGACTGCACCGGACTGACCCTGACTCCCGGTCTGATCGACGCGCACGTCCATCTCGGGCTGGCCAGCGAACTCGAGCCGAGCGTCGAGTACGGGATGTCGGTGGCCGAGATCGCCGCCGACATGTTCTCCAACTGTGCGCAGACCCTTCGATCCGGTTTCACCACGGTGCGGGACTGTGGCGGCATCGACGCCGGCCTGGCCCGTGTCGTTGCATCGGGCAAACTTCGCGGCCCCCGGATCGTGCAGTGCGGACCGATCCACTGCCAGACTGGCGGACACGGACACTATGCGTCCGAGTGGGAGCCGACCCACGTATGGAACGAGATCGAGGTTCCCGGCCTGCGGACGCTGACGATGCTGGCCGACGGGCCCGACCAGATGCGCAGGAACGCCCGTGAATCGTTCCGGCGCGGCGCCGACTTCCTCAAGCTCTGCGTCACCGGCGGCGTCATCTCCAGGCACGACAAGCTCACCGACACGCAATTCAGCGCCGAGGAGATCGCGGTGGCCGTCGCCGAGGCCGCGGCCCGGGGCACCTACGTCACCGTCCACGCCCTCAACGTCGACGGCATCCGGATGGCAGTCCTCGCCGGTGTGAAGTGTGTGGAACACGGCAGCGGGATCGACGAGGAGACGGCCGCACTGATGGCCGAGCGCCAGGTCTCTCTCGTGCCCACACTGGCCGCGCTCGAAAGGCTGATCAGGAACATCGACGACCTCGGTCTGCCCAGCCACTTCGCTGACAAGGCAGCAGGGGTCCGCCAGGCGATGGTCGACGGGCTGCTCGCCGCCACGGCCGCCGGCGTCCGGGTCGGCCTCGGGTCCGACGTCATCGGACCCGACCAGACCGGGCGGGGCGAGGAGCTGACACTGCGAGCCGCGGCCCAATCCCCGATGGAAGCACTGATCGCAGCGACGCGCGTCAACGCCGACCTGCTCGGGCTCGGCAGCGAGATCGGCACGCTCCAGGTCGGCAAGCAGGCCGACATCGTCGCGTTCGCGGGCAATCCGCTGGACGACCCCAAGCTGTTCGCCGACCCGGACAGCGTCGTACTCGTCGTGCAGAACGGCGTGGTGGCCAAGGACGAACGGAAGTAGACAGCGCGGCTGGTGGTCACTGCTCGGGGTGATGACCACCAGCCGCTGTTCAGGTTCAGCCGCAGACGGCTTCCATCACGCGGACGAAGTTCAGGCCGAGCACCTTGGCGATGTCCTCGTCCGGCCAGCCACGCGCGACCAGGCCGCGGGTGATGTTCGGGAAGTCGCGGTAGTCGTCGAACCCGACCAGCTCCTGCGTCGCCACCAGCTTGTCCTCGGGCCTGAAGCCGGTCTCGGCGAAGATCGGCTGAAGAAGATCGTCGAGCATCCACTTCGGCAGTTGCATCGGCCAGTCGGTGCCGATGGCAACGTGATCGACACCGGCGACATCGGCGACGTACTCGATGTGGTCGAGCATCGCGTTGATGGTGACGGTGGGACCGGCCCCGAGGAAGAACGGGACGGTGACGATGCCGATGATGCCGCCGGTGGCGGCCAGCGCGCGCAGTTCCTCGTCGCTCTTGCCTCGCGCATGATCGAACACGCCTTGTGCCGCGGTGTGGGAGGCGACGACCGGTGCCTCCGACACCTCACAGGCATCCAGCGTCGTCTTCCGGCCGACGTGGCCGGTGTCGACGATGATGCCGAGCTCGTTCATGGCCTTGACGCTGGCCACACCGAACGCGGACAGCCCGGCGTCCGTCCGCTCGGTGCATCCGACGCCGACAGTCGTCATGTTGTTGTACGTGAGCTGCATCATGCGCAGGCCTGCATCGTGCGCCCAGGCCAGTGCGTCGAGGTCGCGCCACGGACCCAGCATGACCTGCGAACTGACCAGTCCGGCATGGACTCCGGTCTCGTGAGCACGGCGGATGTCAGCCGCGGTCAGAGCCTTGATCAGCCAGGGGAAGTAGTCGAACTGCTTCTGCACGAAGGCGAACGACCACTCCCGGACGTGGCGTTCGTCGGACATCTCCACCTGGCGGTTCCCGCAGGTGATCCCGCTGGCGTCCCAGTGTTCTTTGACCGCGTCCAGCCGGCCCGCCATCGCGCGGCGGATCGGGGCCTCGAGACCACGGCTGAACGTCTCCATGGTGTCGTGCGTCTTCTCGAGCAGGGTGCGCAGTTCCTTGTTCATCTCCTCGTCGAACGCCCGGTACCCGACCGGTCCCTGGAACAGCACATCGACGATGAGGCTCTCGCGATGCAGCCGCGCGGCCCGCTCCTCCTGCCCCTCGTCCAAGCCGAAGTCGAACGTACCGAACTGTTCCGTCATCAAGATCCTCCAGAGCTGTGGCGGTGCTGGTTGTCACCCATGCGGCGGACGAGCCGGTCCAGCAGGAACAGGAACTCCGGGTGTCCGGATCCGTCGTCGCCGACCCCATAGGCGAAGGGCGGTTGATCGGGGTGATCGGCCAAGGTCAGGCCTTGTGCTCCGATCGGTCGCAGCCGGACGGGCGGCGGATCCGAACGGTTGCGGCCGAGAACCGGGTCGGTGAACCTGGCTTGGTAGGAGAGCGCGTCGCCGTCGTCACTGACCTTGAGCTCGCAGCCCCAACAGACATACCTGCCGTGGTAGCGGCTCGGCTTCGGCTCCGGACCGGACAGATCGGGCGCAACCGGCGCGGGCAGACCGAACCGGTCCTGCAGCAGAGCCTCGGCGATCTCCTGGTGGAACGGCATCGAGGCCGGCCCCCCGTTCGCAAAGGCGATGTACGCCGCGCCGAGGTCGGGAACGACGCCGACCATGGCGACGCCTCCGTACGAGCCTCCGCCATGGGTGAGTACGACGTGATCGCCGTACTGCTTGCGCAGCCAACTGAGTCCCACCGAGCCCGTCTCCGGCACGGGGAAGTCGATCTCGTGTGCGGCCATCCGGCCGGTGGTCTCCGGGCTGAGCAGGCGCGGCGACGAAGCAACCGCCGGCAGATGGGAGCCGACGAAGGTCAGCGTGTCCTCGACCGAGGTGATGAACGTCGTACCTGCCGGCGCGAGGCACTGCGGCATCATGAACCGTTCGCTGCGCACGAACCCGTCCGCGCCCGGATAGTGGCCGATCGCCATCCGGTGCAGGATCGCCTCCTCGGCCGTGAACATGCTGCGTTCCAGTCCCAGCGGCTTGAACAACCGTTGCCGCATCGCGGTCGAGTAACCCTCGCCGGTGACGACCTCGATGATCCGGCCGGCCAGCACGAAGCCGGCGTTGCTGTAGGAGAAGTACTCGCCCGGCCGGAACAGCTGACCGACGTCCGCGAGCAGCGGCACCCAGTTCGCGATCGCGTCGTCACCCTCACCGACGTCGGCGATCAGGTCCGATGCGTCCGTTCCGGTGGAGTGGGTGACGAGATGCCGTACGACCAGGGCATCCGCGGCTTCCGGGTCGCCGAGGACGAGCTCCGGCAGGTAGCGCTTGACCGGCGCGTCGAGGTCGACGAGCCCTTGCTCGACCAGCGACATCAGCAACGTCGTGGTCCAGACCTTGGTGATCGAGCCGGTCAGGAACAACGTGTCCGGCGTCATCTCGACGCCGCTGCTGAGGTTCGCGAGACCGGCGGCAGCGGTCTCGATCCGCCCGTCCTCGAGCACACCCACCACCGCACCGGGTACGCCGGATCGGGCGACGGGTTCCTGCACCGTCTTCTGGAGTTCCGTCATCCGAGGTCTCCCGTCATCCGAGGCAGGACCGGACCGCCGCGGCCAGGCTCGACGCCCGCGGTTCGCCGGTCCGGAAGGACCAGCGGTTCATGACGTAGCCGAAGCCGACGCCGGCATCCGGCTCGCCGAACGCGACCGACCCACCCGAGCCCGGGTGACCGAACGACTTCGGCCCCGCCATCGGCAACGGCGGGCAGGCCCGCCAGAACCCGAGCGACATGTTGAACGAGCGGTCGGCCGGGAGGTCCAGGTCCGCGGGCAGCCCGTGCATCCGGGTCTTGTCGGTCTGGATCTCGGTCGCCCGCTCGACCGTGGCCGGATCGAGCAGCCGTACGCCGTCCACGTCGCTGACCGTGGCGGCGTACATCCGGGCCAGCGATCGCGCGTCCGTGAGCATGTTCCCGGCCGGGATCTCGGCCGCTCGATAGGCCCGCTCAGCGTTGAGGTCGGACGTCACGTCGAACGCGCCGCCGAGCGAGCCGGCCCGGGCCTGGATCGAGCCCTCGCCCCAGACCGCCTGGATCCACCGGGTCACCGTGTCGGCATCGAGGCCGGTGGTCTCGATCATCCCGGCGGTCATCTCCTCCAGGCTGAGTGGAGCGGCGTACTCGATCCGCGCCACCTTCTCTTCCTGTTCCTCGGGCAGCCCGATCCAGGCGTTCAGCCCGAGCGGGCCGGCCACCTCGTCGGCGAAGAACGTGCCGAGCGACTTGCCGGAGACCCGGCGTACCAGCTCGCCGACCAGGTACCCGTAGGTGATGCTGTGGTAGACGTGCTCGGTGCCCGGCTCCCACTCCGGCTTCTGGGCCTCGATCGCACGGATCACCGGGTCCCAGGCGTACGCCTGCTCCAGCGTCAGTGGACCGTCGACGACCGGCAGGCCGGACTGGTGTGACAACAGCAGCCGCACCGGGATCTGGTCTTTGCCTCCTGCACCGAACTCGGGCCAGTAGTCGACCACCGGGGCGTCGAGGTCCAGCTCGCCGCGCTGGGCCAGCAGGTGCGCGCAGATCGCGGTCGCACCCTTCGTCGTGGAGGCGACGATGGCGATGGTGTCCTCGCGCCACGGTCGCTTGGTCTCGCTGTCGGCCAGGCCGCCCCAGAGATCGACGACGGGACGGCCACCGACATACACGCAGCATGCTGCGCCCACCTCACCGGGATTGCCCTCGAAGTTCGCGCGGAACTGGTCGGCGACCTTCCCCCAACCGTCCTCGACGTGTCCGTGCACCGCAGGCTCGCTCGTTGTGGTCATGATGCTGTACGGCCCTTCTCGAAGGTGTTGGCGATCGCTATCCGACCGGCGCGGGCGCGGACTTGTACGTGAAGCACTTGCAGCCGGGGTCGAAGCTGGACGCGGCCGTCTTCTCCATGCCGTCGTGCCGGTCCGGCCCGAACTGGGTCGCGCCGTCCAGCGTGAGGGCGCTGACGAAACCCGTGCCGATCTTCTCGATCCTGGGCACGAGCTTGTCGATCCCACCCAGGCCGCCGCTGTTGGCCAGGCCCTGCTGCAGCAGCCGCACCACGTCGCAGGCCTGGTAGATGACGATCTGGTCGGTGATCTTCTGGACCGGCACACCGTTGCTGCGGGCGTTGTCGATACAGGACTTGCGCACCTTGGCCTGCTCGGCCGGTGGCGCCGGCGGCTCGGTGACGTCCTGGTCAGGCATGCCACCGAAACCGCGCATCTTCGTCAACTGGTCCGGCGGGTAGAGCTTCATCACGTCGGCCATGCCTTGCGGGTGGAAGAGCAGGTACTGCGGCGACCAGTTCTGAGCGTGCGCGCCCTGGGCGAAGTAGTAGATGATCCCGTTCTCGTACAGCGTCATGATCATCACGCTGTCCACGGCCTGGGACTTGAACTTGAGCGCGAGGGACTGGACCTGGGCCAGGTTCGGACCGTTGTCGGCGTACCCGTGGGCGCATTTGATCTCGGACTTGACCAGTTCGACGCCGGCCTTGTCGGCGAGCGGCTTCAGCGTGTTCTCATAGGCCCGCTCGTTGTACGGGCAGTCCTCGATGACGACGCCGAGCTTGCTGCCGGAGGCAAGGAACTTGGCCTCGACGGCTTTGTTCATGATGCTCTTGACGCGGCGATCGATGCTCACCGCGTTCACCGCGATGACGCCGGGGTTATCCTTGAGATCGGTGTCGTCGCCGATCGGGGATCCGTTCTGCCCCATGTACAGGATCGGAACGCCGGCGGTCATCAGGCACTTGTTGAAGGCCTGGTTGTAGATGAGGCCGTCGTACACCACCGCCTGGACCTGCTTGTCCTTGGTGAACCGCTGGCAGATCGCTTCGAACGCCGAGTCGAAGTTCGGGGTGGAGAAGTCGATCGTCTCGTCGACGACTTCCAGCTTCCGCTCCGCGACGCCGCCGCCGGTGTTGACGGCCTGGATCATGGCATGGGCCGCGGCCTTGTACGGGCTCACGACGCTGACGCCGTTCCGCTCGGCCTCGGCCCGGGTGTCGGTGATCAGCACCCCGATCTTGATCGGCCCGGACGTCGACGGCTTGAACTCCGAACCACTGCCCTTGACCGCCGTACCACCACTACCGCTACCGCCTTGCACGCCGCAAGCGACGAGGACAACTGCGCAGCACGCCGCCACAACGGCGCTCCGAATACGCATCATCGATCCTGACTCCTTTCTTCTCCCCGAGGTGTGCACGGTCAGCCGACCACTTGAGCGGCCAGTGCCTTCAGTCCGTCGACCCCGGTGTCATCCGGGCCGTGGAACGAGAACGAGTACCAGGTGTCGCCCGCCAGTACCTGCACTTCGCGAGCCGCGATGTACGCCTGGTCGCCGAGGTCGATCGGCTTGGCCTTCGGGTACGCACCCTTGGTCTGTTCGAACAGCTGTGCCAGCGTCATCCCGCTGGACTTGAGGTCGCCGCGAAGCCCGTCCTGGCGCAACACGGTGAGTGAGAACGTCGTCGTCGAAGCGCCACCCGAGCTGGTCCAGACGCACTGGTCGGAGCCGGTCTCCTCTTGATGGGTCAGCGCACCGGCACCGAAGGAGACTCCGAACCGTTGCTCCAGGCCACCAGGCGTCAGCAGTTTGCAGGCGTCCACGGTGGCAGCGCTGGTGCTCTTGTCCTCGATCGTCGCGGACGGCGTGCCTTTCGCGGCCTGATCGGAGTTCCCACACCCACTGAGGGCGATCCCGAGGACCAGCAGAGATCCGGTGACAGCAGCAACAGTCCTCATCGGCGGAACTCCTTCCTGTCAAGCACGAGCTATGACGTATGCCCATACACTATGCTGATACGCCTAGGGTCAGCGCAAGGCTTTGCCGGGCAAATCTGCGAAGCCGCCGGCACCGAGTGAGGAGAGACAATGGATTCCCTCGCAGGCCGTACGGCCTTCGTCACCGGAGGGGCACGCGGGATCGGACTGGCGATCGCGCGCTCGCTCGCCGGCCGAGGCGTCTCTGTCGCGGTGGCCGACCTCGACGAATCGGCCTTGCACGCCGCCGAGGCCGAGCTGTCCGCGGTCACGAGCGCCCGTTCGTACTTGCTCGACGTCCGCGATCGCCGACGGTACGCCGAGATCGCGAACGTCGTCGAGGCCGACCTGGGTCCCGTGAGCATCGTGGTCAACAACGCCGGCGTGATCGACTCCGTCGCGCCGGCGCGGATGGACCACACCCTGTGGGACTACGTCATGGGGGTCAACGCGGGTGGCGTCTACAACGGCCTCCAGGCGTTCGTGCCACGCATGATCGAGCGCGGCCTCGGCGGACACATCGTCAACACCGCTTCAGCGGCAGGGCTCTTCGTCGACGGGCAGTCGCTGCTCTACAAGTCCGGATTCCTTTACCACGCGTCGAAGTACGCCGTTGTCGGCTTGAGCGAGTCCCTGCGGGTGGAACTGGCGCACCATGGAATCGGTGTGAGCGTCCTGTGTCCCGGACCGGTGGCCACCGACATGGTGGAGAACACCCAACGCTTCCGCCCCGCGGACGCGCCGCAGCGCTCGGCCAAGATCAACACCATTCTGGAGGCGGCCCAGAAGCTGGTGCGTGATCACGGCGTTTCACCCGCGGTTGTTGGCGAACTCGTCGTCGATGCGATGGTCGAGAACCGGCCGTACATCCTCACGGCCCCCGACAACGCAGCGCCGATCCGGTCGCGGATGGAGGCGCTGCTCGACGCCGTCCCCCAGGACCCGGCCCAGCCCGAGTAGGCCGACCGGTCTTCATCGGTCGGCCACGGCCAGGCCGGCATCGGAGCGCTCGATCGCTTCGATGCTGCCGCCCAGGTACGCATCGACGACCAGCGGGTCGGTCCGCACCTCGTCCGGCGTACCTTCGGCGATCAGGTGGCCGTCGGCCATCGCGATGATCCGATCGGAGATCCCCATGATCAGCGGGATGTCGTGCTCGATGACGACGAGCGTCAGGTCGAGCTCCTTCTTCAGGTCGACGAGCAGTGGTCCGAGCGCCTCAGTCTCGCGCTGGGCGACGCCGCTCGACGGCTCGTCGAGCAACAAGCAGATCGGCTGCAACGCCACCAGGCAGGCGATCTCAGTGATACGGCGGGTGCCGGTCGACAGCTCCTGGATCGACTTGTCCCGGTAGCGGTCCAGCCCCATCGCCGAGATCAGCGCACGGGCTTGGCCCTCCTTCTTCCGTTCGCCCAGCGTCACGCCGAGCGTCGACGTCACGAAGCCCGTCGGCCGCACTCGCTCGAGCGAGAGCATGACCGTCTCTTTCACGGTCATCGTCGGGAACAGCGCCGCGTCCTGGAACGATCGGATCAAGCCGCGCCGGGCGCGCCCTTCCGGACCGACCTTGCTGATGTCCTCGCCATTGAAGACCACCTGCCCTGTGTCCGGTCTGGTGAAGCCTCCGAGCAGCTCGAACGTCGTCGTCTTGCCGGCGCCGTTCGGTCCGAGCAGTCCGACCGTCTCGCCGACCCGTACGTTGAACGAGACCCCGCGGACAGCGTGTACGCCGCCGAAGCTCTTGCGCAGATCGCGCGCCTCGAGCAGTACCGCGCCCGCCTCAGGGCGTTCCGCGAGCTCGGCGCGCGGTTCACCGACACGCAGGTCGCTGACCCGGACGCCCCGGGCCGTCACCGTACCGTCGGTGGTGTCCTCACCGGCGTACAGCGGTTCGGGATCAATGCCGTGGCGGCGGGCGATGAACTTCACGATCCGGTCCCGGAGCGGCGCGACGACCTGGATCAGGCCGCCCGGCTTCCACAGGATCAGCAGCAGTACTCCGAACTTCGTCGCGGCCAGTCCGATGTTGCCGATGTCAAGCAACGGCAAGCCGAGCACCCAGATCGCCCCGAGCACCGGCCCGATCAGGACCGAGACGCCACCGAGCACCGTCATGACGACGACGTCGATGCTTGCCGACGTCGGGAATGTCCCGGCACTGATGGTGGACAGCGAGTGCGCGTACGTCGCGCCGCCGATACCGGCGATGAACCCGCCGATCAGATAGCCCTGCAGCTTGACCAGACTCGCCCGTACGGCGAACGCCCGCGCGTTCTCCTCGTTGTCGCGGATGGCGACGAGCAGGCGGCTGAATCCGCTGCGACGGATGTTCCGCGCCACCACCAGGGCAAGGACGAACAACGCCAGCGCGAAGTAGTAGTACGAGCGGCCGGTGTCCAGCGCACCGATCGGCCACCCGGACGGCTTGCCTGGATCCTGACCGTCGCCGAGCATCCACGGCTGCGTGAGCAGCCACAACGGCGCGGCCAGCGCGAAGCCGAGCGTGGTGACGGCGAGCATGAGGCCGCGGATGCGCAGCGCGGGCAGACCGATCAGCACCGAGACCAGTCCCGCGCCGAGACCGGCGAGGAGCAGCGCGAGCGGGAAGATGCCGGTGCTGCTCGCCACCTTGAACGAGATGACCGCGCCGATCGCGGCGACGGCGAACTGGCCAAGCGTCAGCTGCCCACCGAGACCAGTCAGCACACCGATCGACAATCCGACGATTGCGAACGCGAGAATGCCGGTGAAGGTCACCGACAGGCCGTTGGAGATGAACAGCGGCAGGATCGCGAGCACCGCGATCGTCAGGATGCTGAACGCCGGACCCATCGCACGCACCGCCCAGAGACTCTGCAGGTTCTCCGGGATCGGGCGCAGGCCGCGCACCGCCGCCCAGCTGCCCTTCTCCTCGTCGCGCCCACCGCGCCGGCGCTGCACCAGCAGCGCGACCAGGATGATCACGAACATGACCACCTCGACCAGACCCGACTGTGGATAGTTCCACAGCAGCAACTGTTCGAGGATGCCCAGACCGACACCGCTGACCAGCGCGATCGGCAGGCTCTGCATCCGGCCGATGACGGCGGCGGTCAGCGCACGCAACAGCAGCGCGGGACCGAAGCTGTCCGCACTGGCGAAGCCCTGTGTCGGGGCAGTGAGGATCGCGGTGAAGGCGGACAGGGCGCCGGCGATCGCCCAGGCCAAAGTCGACATCCGGCTCGCGAAGATGCCGGACATCCGCGCGGCTTCCGGGTTGGCCGCCGCGGCGCGGATGGCGAGACCGAACCGCGACCGCTTCAGGAACAACGCGATCGCGAGCACGAACAGGGGCGATAGGAACAGCATGCCGGAGTACGCCTCTGTCACATGCAGCGCGCCGACGTTGAAGACCGGCAACCATTCCGGCTGCGGATACAGCGGTCCGGATGCCGTGGAGTTGATCAGAGCGGCGAAGATGACCAGGAACTGGCCGACGCCCAGCGTCGCGACGATCGACACGATCCGCGGTGCGTTGCGCAGCCGCCGTACGACGCCGGTCTCGGCAGCGGCCGCGGTCGCCGCGGACGCGAGCAGCGCGATCACGAACGCGATCCAGTACGGGACATGCCACTTCATCGCGACGACGCCGAAGAACGCCGCTCCGAAGGCCCCGATCTGTCCGTGCGCGAAGTTGATGATCCGGTTGCTCCGGTAGACCAGCACGATGCCGACCGCCAGCAGACCGTAGGTCAGGCCAACGATTGTGCCGAGCATGATCACCGGGAGCGGCGTCTCCGCCTTGATGACGTCGTGCCGGTCGAGCACGGCGGTCACGATCTTGGTCAGTACGACGGCGACCACGAACGCCGTCAGCTGGATGATCGGCTTGCGGGTCCGCCGCAGGACCGCGGTCATCGCGCCGCTCCCGCGCCGTGCAGGAAGACCGCGCGCAGCAGGTCGTCGCGAGCCAGGAGTTCGTCAGCGCGGCCGTCGAATCGCATCTCGCCCTTTTCCATGAAGTACGCGTGGTCGACCAGGTTCAGCGCGATGTTCACCGACTGCTCGACCAGCACCACGGCCGTGCCGTCGGCGTTGATCTGCCGAACCATGTCGAGGAGTTGACCGACGATCACCGGCGCCAGGCCGAGCGAGAGCTCGTCGATCAGCAGCAGGCGTGGACGCAGCATCAAGGCCTTGGAGAGCCCGAGCATCTGCTGCTCGCCGCCGGACAACGTCGAGGCCAGCGAGTTGCGGCGTTCGGCCAGCCGTGGGAACGCCTCGAGGCACCTCTCGATCGCGCTGTCGACGGCGCCACGGTGCTTGGCCATCGTGTAGCCGTAGCTGCGCAGGTTCTCGACGACGGTCATCGGCCCGAAGACCGCGCGACCACCGGGGACCTGGGTGATGCCGAGCCGCATCCGGCGTTCGGCGTCGAGGTAGGTGATCTCCTGGCCTCGGTAGCGCACACTGCCTGCGGTCGGCAGGCCGATGCCCGAGATGACCTTGAGCAGCGTCGACTTGCCGGCGCCGTTGACGCCGAGCAACGCGACCATCTCGCCGTCGTCGATGGTGAAGTCGGTGTCGAAGAGGACCTGCAGCTGGCCGTACGAGAAGTTGATCCCGCGACAGGCCAGCAACGGAAGGCGTCCGCCGCTCTGCTCGACCCGGCGGATCTCCTCGTCCTCGACCACCTCGTCGATCATCCGGTCGAGGTCGGACTCGATGAAGGTGCCCGCGCTGGCGATGATGAAGGCACCGATCACGCCCGGTACGGCGATCGCGACCATCGTGCCCCCGATCCCGTACTGGTCCTCGATGCCGCCGAGGAGCAGCGCCCCGGCCGAGCCGCCGATCGCGACGAAGATCCCGGCCAGCGCCTGGGCATGCGGGCGCATGTGGGCCGGAACGATCGACAGCATCGAGATACCGAGCATCGGCTGCAGGAGCCCGATGCAGGCGCCGGCGACCCCGAAGCAGATCAGCATCGGCACGAACGCCGGCATCACGCCGCCCACTGCGATGAAGACGACCGCTCCCGCCAGGAGGAAACCGGCGGCCCGCAGCACCCGCGCCGGCGAGGACCGGAACTGCTTCTCACCGCGGCCGCCGTACCCGATCAGGGCGAGGACGCCGATCCCGAAGAAGACCGAGAAGAACAGGCCACGCTCGCCCGGGCCGAGGTTCCACCGCTGGTCGAGGAAGACCGAGATGAAGGTGCCGAGCGGCACGGTGAGTACGCCGTACACGGCGAACCCGGCGAAGACCCTCCGGTTGGTGGGAATGAGCATCACCCGGCGGCAGATCTCCCAGAACCCGAGAGCGACGTCCTTGGCCGCCAGCGAATCCGCCGGCTCGCCGTGCTCCTCATGCACGCTGGCACGCAACTGCTCGGAGTCCCACTTCCCGAAACCTGGGTCACGCAGTCTGATCGCGCACAAGGTCAGCAGCAGCGAGGTGAGTCCCAGGGCCAGGAAGACGCCACGCCAGCTCAGACCGGCAACGGACGCGAGAATGCCGACCAGCAGCGGAGCGAGGGCCTGTCCGAAAGTGCCGATCGCGGTGTACGCCGTCAGCGCGCGCACCCGTGCCGCCGGTGGGTAGCTGTCCGCGATGAGTGGCGCATGCAACGCGACGACCGATCCGGTCGCCAGGCCGTCGAGACAGAGAATGACGATGAGCGCGACCAGTGAAGTGACGAGTCCCGTCATCAGCGTGATGCAGCTCCACACCACCCCGGTGACGATGCACAGCATCGCTCGCCGCGCCCGGCTCTGGGACAGCCGCGCGATCGGCAGCGGCGCGATCGCGATCGCCAGTTGGTACAGCGCGCGGGCTCCGACGATGGCGGCGATCGAGATGCCGAGCGTGCGGCTGATCTCGGGCGTCAGGACCGTGAACGCGTAACTCTGGAACGCGCCGGTGACGAACAAGAGGCCCAAGGCAACCATCGGGTAGTAGCTCAGGTTGTGTTTGCGGACCAGTGACCGGAAGCTCTCCGTGTTCTCGTCGCCGGTGACCCCGAGGGTCGCGCGGGCCCGCTCGCGCAGCGCCGCGCTGGTCTGTTCCACCTCCTGGAGAGCCGCTTGTTCGTTCGCCCGCAGTTCTTCTCGGTCCGACACGTCAGAACCCCGCCTTCCGGACCCGGACTTCGAGGTCCCAGGCCGACTCACCGATGCGATGCCCGGAGGTGTCCATGAGCACGACCGTGATGGTGTGGAGTTGCACCTTCTCTTCACTGCCGGGCAGATCCGGGATCGTCGGAATGGCGATCTCGCCGCTCGTGGTGGTGTAGACGTCGTGCTTGGTCAGGTAGTCCTGGTCAGGGCACGTCGGTGACTCCTCGCAGGCCGCGTCACCGTCGGCCACGTCGTCCATCGTGTGGCCGGGCTTGACCGGCTTCTGATCGACGAAGACCGCGAAGTAGCCGGCCTGGTCCGACGGCGGCTCGCTGCCGTCGGCCGCGATCCAGAATTCGTCCATCGTCCAACTGACTTTGACCGGCGTACCCACCGTCGATCGGGCTTCGGGGCCGGCGAAGTGCAACCGGTCGTCGACCCGGAAGCTCAGCTGGGTGAAGTCACATCCGGACAAGGAGACAACGGCAACCATCGCCATCGCGCCCCGCACCAGCCAGCGCCCGCCCATACTGTGCACCTCTCCGCGATCACGTATGCACGTACACTATGTGCGTACGCCGAAGGTTTCGCAAGCGTTCATTCCGCGGACGACCTCCGCGATCGTGGTTGCCGCGGCCAACAGCTCGGCCGGGGTATGCGCGGCCGATACCTGCAGCCGGATCCGTGCTGTGTCCGCGGAAACGACCGGGTAGGTCAGGGCGACCGCCAGGATGTCGCGCCGCAGCAGCTCGGCGGCCGTGGCGCGGGCGATGTCGGCATCACCCAGGATGATCGGGATGATCGGGTGCTTGCCTTCTGGCACGACGAGGCCATGGCGCTTGAGTTCGCTGCGCAGCAGTGCGGTGTTGTCCAGCAACCGCGAACGGCGGTCGTCGTCGCGCTCGAGCATGCGCAAGGCGTACCGAGCCACCTCGACCTGCAAGGGCGGGAGCGCGTTCGAGAACACGTACGGACGCGACTTCTCACGCAGCAGGTCGACGAACTCGCGCCGGCCACTGACGAAGCCGCCCCCTGCGCCGCCCAAGGCCTTGCCGAAGGTTCCGGTCGCCAGGTCCACCCGACCGGCGACTCCTGGATCGCAGACGGTGCCCCGTCCGTGGTCGCCGAGTACACCGGTCCCGTGCGAGTCGTCGACGACGACCAACGCGTCGTACTCATCGGCGAGATTGCACACAGCCTCGAGGTCCGGGCTGACGCCGTCCATCGAGAAGACGCCGTCGGTGACGATCAGCCGGCGCCCGGCATCGCTGGATGCCACGAGCTCCCGACGGAGACTCTCGAGGTCGCGGGACGGGTAGATCGCCCGGCGTGCCCGGCACAAGCGAAGTCCGTCGATGATCGATGCGTGGTTCGCGGCGTCGGAGATCGCGACATCGTCAGGTCCGAGCAGCACCTCGAACAGGCCGGTGTTCGCGTCGAAGCAGGAGGTGAACAGCAGCGACGCCTCGGTGCCGAAGAAGGTGCTCAGCTCCTGCTCGAGGTGCAGGTGCGCCGTCGACGTACCGGAGATGATCCGGCCGGAGGCGTAGCCGAACCCGAGCCGATCGAGCGCCTCATGGGCAACCCGGCGTACGTCGGGATCGTTGGCCAGCCCGAGGTAGTCGTTGGAGCAGAGGTTGAGGAGCTCGCGCCCATCGCTGGTGCGGATCCGCGGGCCTTGCGGTCCGTCCAGCGTCACCACGGCGGCATCAGACCATCAGCTCCCCGCCGTTGATGTCGACCGACGCTCCGGTGATGTACGCCGCCTGGTCACTGGCGAGGAAGGCCACCAGCTCGCCCACCTCCGACGGCTGCCCGATCCGTGGGACCGGCAGACCACCGAGGTACGTGTCGAGGTCGCGCCCGGCCGCGAGCGAGCGCGCCATCTCGGTCTCGAAGAGTCCTGGGCAGACCGCATTCACCGTGATGCCGAGCGGGCCGAGCTCCTTGGCCAGGGCGCGCGTCAGACCGAGGAGTCCCGCCTTGGCAGTGGTGTAGTGGGCACCGCCCAAGGTGGAGACGTTCTTGCCCGCGGTCGAGGAGAAGTTCACGATCCGGCCCCAGCCGGCCGCACGCATCCCCGGCAGGCACGCCTGCGTCATCAAGAACGTGCCGGTGATCGAGACGCCCAGGACGCTCTGCCACTCGTCGAGACTGATGTCGGCGAACCGGGTGGAGCGAGCGATCCCGGCGGCGTTGACCAGGATCGACACCTCACCGAGCCGGTCCACCACCTCCTCGTGGGCGCTCCGCACCTGGTCGGGCGACGTCACGTCGGCGGTCACGCAGATGGCCTTGTCAGGCAGGTCCTTCGGTGCAATCCGATCGACGACGGCCACAGCCGTTCCGCGGGCCAGCAGCGAGTCGACACAGGCCCGTCCCAGGCCGCCGGCCCCGCCGGTCACCACAGCGACGCCCGCCGACTCGGTGGGTGCGAACATTCCGATGCCTCCGTCCCGAACTTGACCGCCGATTCACGCTATGAGTGCGCTCCGAGCCGGGCTAGCTCGCTTCGTCGGAAGCCGGTGACGGGTTTTCCTGCGCCTGTAGGGCGCAACCGCGAGGACACCGAACCAATGATGGTTCGGTGACTGCAACCATCGTGAGCGGATTCGTCGCCGAGGGCACGAGCGAGGGCCAACCGGTCGCGTGCTACGACCTGACCTGGTCGGGACAGTGCGAGGGCGAGGCGCTCGAAATGGTCCGGGTCGACTACTTCAAGACCCGCGGAGGCGACCCGTCGGCGATTGTCGCTGCGGTGTTCGCACCGTCGGCGGACGACGCCGACTATGGGCTCAGGTTCGTCGCCGCGCACGGGCCGCTCGGCGGTTGTGGCGAAGCGACCCTGTTCGCCACGGCCATGTGCACCAACCCGAGCACGGACCCGGCTGTGACGTTCGAGACGGCGGCCGGTCTCATCGTGGGCAGGAGCCTCGGCTCCGGCCGCGTCGCCGTCGACATGCCGGCGGTGGCGCGTACGTCGGTCCCTCAGCAGGTCGACTATCTGGGCAGGCCCCTTCGGATCAGGTCGGCATCGGCCGGCGGCAACCGCTTCGCGGCCGTCACTGCCTCCGACCTCGGCGTACAGCTCGACCGGTTCTTGTTCCACGAGCTCACAGTCGTGGGGCACGACCTCCTGAGCCGGCTGCGTGGCCCGGCGAGCCCAGTCCCGGCGCCGGACATGCTGCTGATCACTGAACCGGTGGCCGGATTGTCGACCCGCAGCGCGGTGATCTGGGGTGACGGCGTACTCAATCGCGGTCCGTGTGGAACCGGCACCTGCGTTCGGTACGTGCTCGCTGTCGAAGACGGCGAGGTCTGTGCCGGGGCGCCACTGGTTCACGCAAGCCCGTTCGGCCACTCCTTCGAGGCACAGTCGATCGGGTCGGGCACAACCGATCAGCTGGACATCATGCTGTCCGGCCTCGTCACGATGGACTAGGAGACGACGTGCACAAGGTCTACGTCATCGGCGTCGGCATGACGAAGTTCGAGAAGCCGGGTCGCCGGACGGGCTGGGACTATCCGGCGATGGCCAAGGAGTCCGGCAGCAAGGCGCTGGACGACGCCGGCATCACCTTCGACCGGATCGAACAGGCGCACGTCGGGTACGTGTTCGGCGACTCCACCTGCGGCCAGCGCGCGGTCTACGAGCTGGGCATGACCGGCATCCCGATCACCAACGTGAACAACAACTGCTCGACCGGGTCGACCGCACTGTACCTGGCCGCGAGCGCGATCCGCGGCGGTCTGGCCGACTGCACGCTCGCGCTCGGCTTCGAGAAGATGCAGCCCGGTTCGCTCGCGGCGGCGTACGAGGACCGTGAATGGCCGGTCGCGAAGCACGTCCAGGCTTTGGCCGAGATCCGCGAGTTCGCCTCCCCGCCGGCGCCGTGGATGTACGGCGTCGCCGGGTTGGAGCACAACGAGCGGTACGGCTCGACGCCGGAGCACTTCGCGAAGATCGCGGCCAAGAACCACCGGCACTCGGCGAACAACCCGTACGCGCAGTTCCAGGACGTCTACACCGTCGAAGACATCAAGAACGCCAAGACGGTCTACGCCGATGCCGGTCTGACCAGGCTGATGTGCTCGCCGACGTCCGACGGTTCCGGCGCGGCCGTGCTCGCGAGCGAGCGGTTCGTCGAGGCGAACGACCTCGGTGACCGCGCCGTCGAGATCGTCGGCCAGGCGATGGTCACCGACCTTCCCTCGACCTTCGGCACCAACAGCGCGATCAACCTGGTCGGCACGGACATGAGTCGTACGGCGGCGGACCAGGTCTACGCGCAGACCGGGCTCACCCCCGACGACCTCGACGTGATCGAACTCCACGACTGCTTCGCCCCGAACGAGCTGTTCACCTACGAGGCGCTCGGTCTGGCCGGCGAGGGCGAGGGGCACAAGCTGGTCGACGGCAACGACACGACGTACGGCGGCCGCTGGGTCGTCAACCCGTCCGGCGGACTCATCTCCAAGGGCCATCCGCTCGGCGCCACCGGCCTCGCCCAGTGCGCCGAGCTCACGTGGCAACTCCGCGGCGAGGCCGGTGCCCGCCAGGTCGACGGCACAGCCGTCGCCCTCCAGCACAACATCGGCCTCGGCGGCGCCGCCGTCGTCACCGCCTACCAGCCCGCGAACCGCTGAGGCCGTTCTACTGCAGGATTGTGGTGACCTCGGCAAGTTCGGTCTTGGTGAGGGGGCCGTGGTCGAGGGCGCCGGCGTTTTCTTCTACCTGGGCTACGGTCTTGAAGCCGGGGATCGGGATGAAGGCTTCGCTGCGGGCCCAGGGCCAGGCGAGGGCGCCTTGGGCCAGCGTCCGGCCGTCGGAGGTGAGGACGTCGCGGATGGCGTCGAGGCGGCGGAGGGACTCGGCCTGGTCGCCGGTGCGGAAGTTCCAGCCGTGGCGTACGTCGTCCGCCGGGAGGGTGCTGTTCTGGTCGAACTTCCCGGTCAGCAGGCCCATGCCGAGCGGACCGCGGACGATACTCGCGAGGCCGTGCTGCTCGCACAGCTCGAGCACCTCGGCGTTGCCACCGAAAACGTTGAAGTGCGCCCGTACCTTGCCCGCGGCAACCAGTTCCTCGAAAACCGCGAGGACGTCGTCCGCCTTCGCCAGGTCGTAGCCGCCCAGGTGGAACTGGTACAGGTCGATGTGGTCCGTCCCGAGCCGCCGCAGCGACTCGTCACAGGCCCGCCGATCGCCCAGCACCCCATCCCGAGCGCACTGACCTCCGGTCCACCGTCGCCGAGCGAACGCTGTGCTGCCTTCGTCATCCGGTCCTCCGAACCGTCGGGGAACGTCTCCAGCATCCTGTTCACGATCGCGGCGCACAGTCCAACAGGGAATTCTGCTGGCCCCGACAACTCGCAGTACTGAGTCAGAGGCCGGTGTGGGCGAACAGCCCGCTTGTCCAGACCACGAGACGGTCTGAAAGTCTACTAATACGATGGACATAAACTCCCTTGCATGACTTTCCTCTGGTACCTCCCGAATCAGGTCGATCCCGGGCATCGCGGGGACGACGCCGTCGCGGGTCACAACAGTCTGGAGCGGTTGACCGAACTGGCCCGGCTCGCCGAGGATCACGGCTGGGGCGGCGCGTTGATCGGGACCGGGTGGGGCCGGCCGGACACGTTCACGGTGGCGACCGCGCTGGCGGCGCGGACGACGACCTTCCAGCCGCTGGTGGCGATCCGGCCCGGGTACTGGCTGCCCGCGCACTTCGCGTCGGCGGCGGGGACGCTGGATCAGCTCAGCGGCGGACGGCTGCTGATCAACATCGTCTCCGGCCAGGACAATCTCGCCGCGTACGGCGACTCCGAGGGCGACCAGGCGCAGCGGTACGCCCGGACACGCGAGTTCCTCCAGCTCGTACGCCGGCTGTGGACCGAGGAGGACGTGTCGTATGACGGCGAGTACTTCTCGGTCACCGGGTCCACGGTCGCCACGCGTCCCGTCGTACGGGAAGGAAGGCCACATCCGCGGTTGTACTTCGGGGGTGCGTCCGAGGCAGCGCAGCGGGTGGCGGCGACGGATGCCGATGTGCAGTTGTTCTGGGGCGAGCCGCTGGACGGGATCGCGGAGCGGATCAGCAGGCTGCGTTCACTCGAGGCCGAACTGGGGCGGGAGCATCCGCCGCTGGAGTTCGGGCTGCGGATCACCACGCTCGTGCGCGACACCACCGAGCAGGCGTGGGCGGATGCCGAGACCAAGGTCGCGAAGCTGGCGGACGCTGCGGGCTCCCGGGATCGCCGATGGTTCAAGGCCGTCGGGCAGCAACGGTTGCTCGACCTCGCTGAGCGTGGCGACGTACTCGACGACAATCTGTACACGGCGCCCGGCAAGTACGGCGGAGGCGGCGCGGGTACGACGTGGCTGGTCGGATCACCCGAAGACGTCGCGAAGTCCCTGCGCAGGTACGAGGACCTCGGCGTCACCCATTTCATCCTCTCCGACACGCCGTACCGCGAGGAAACGGTCCGCGTCGGCGACCAGCTTCTGCCACTGCTCGCATCGTGACCGGTTGACCGCGGTGCCGGTGGCCTCCTGGTGCCGTACGGTCCTGACCTTCGTCGCGATGTGAAGGGCCGAGGTTCTGATGCAGACTGCACCGCTCTCAGTCGGTATGACGTGGGGTCGATCCGCCGCTGCCGCCGTCGGCGCGGCGATCGGAGGGCTTGCTGCCGTGCTGGTCGGCGGACCTCTCTTCGCGTGGCTGTTCATCCACGTCGGCGGACCCATCGCGGGCGACATGATCTCCGGGGCGACCGAGGGACGCTCGGGGATCGACGGCGTGCTGGTCGGCCTGTTCGTCGTCATCGCTGCGGTCATCGTCGCGGTCCTGGTCGTCGCCGCTCTGGTCGCGCCGGTCTTCGTGCTGCTGCCGCTGGTCGCCACGGCCTTCGCGCTGCGGCTGACCAGGGCCGGCTTGATCATGCGCTCGCTGTGGCTGACGATCGCCGCTGTGGCCGGCCTGGCAGCGCTCCGGCTGATCCTCTTCCAAGGCCGGCCGGCCATCACGATCCATGCGTCGAGCGACCAGCATTCCAGCCACATGCACCTTCCCCACTTCGGTCCCGGCGGCTGGGTGTGGATCCTGATCATCGCCGCCGGTGCGTTCGCCGGACGCCTGGTGGTCGAACTGTGGCAGCCGGCCCAGGCCGCCCGGCCCGACCCCGCGACCGCGCTCGCGAAGCCGTGGCAGCGAGTGGTCCGGATCTGGGTCGGCATCCTCGTCCTGGTGGTGGTCGTCGTCCTGGTCACCGTCGTCGCGTTCTGGCTGCTCGCCGGGAGTTCTGCGTGAACCGGAGCACTGATTGGACGCCCGTTCAGCCTTGACGACTGCGCGCCGAGTGTGATCGGTTGATCACCGAGTGCCAGCGGCGAGCACGCGGTGCTCGTGAGGCACGTGAGGAGCAACTGGATGGTGACATACCTGCCGCGGTCCGCCTGGAGGGCGCGGCCGCCGAACGACGGGCCGGGGAACCTGACCGTCTCCCGAGTCCAGGGCGCGGTGATCCACTGGCCCGGGACCGGGTCGACCAGTGTCATCCACAGTCAGGCCGCGGTCGCGTCGGCCTTGCGTGGATGGCAGAACTACCACATGGACGACCGCGGCTGGTCGGACATCGCGTACCAGGTCGCCGTCGACCAGGCCGGCCGGGCCTGGACGCTGCGCGGGCTGCGGACGCAGTCCGGCGCGAACGGCAACGCCGATCTGAACGAACGGTACGGCGCGATCCTGCTGGTGCTGGTCACCGGCGAGCAGCCGACCGCCGCGCTGAAGGCGACCACCCGTGCGGTGATCGCCGACTTCCGCACGATCTTTCCCCGCGGTACGGCGATCAGGCCGCACTCCGCGGTCCGGCCGGGCGGCACCGACTGCCCCGGTCCCGCAGCCCGGGCGGCGCTCGCCCGTGGCGAGTTCACCCCAGGTCACGTGGAGGACGATTTGCCGTACACACAAGCTCAGCTCAGGGCCATGATGCAGGCTGAGATCGAGGAGTACATGAGGCGGTTCTGGGCCGCGCCGACCGGCACCGGAACCGCCATGCGCAAACAACTGAACCGGATCGAGGCCTCGGTCGCCCGTGCGGCGATCAGCGAGGACAACGGCCTCGACCAGCCACTCGTCCCGGCTCCGGAGCCGCAGTCCGACCTGGAGTTGCCGGCCGACGATTCCGATGTGCCCGAGATCGGCAAAGACCCCGAGCCGCTCCCGGCCGACGCGGAGAAGTAGCGAACGCTCGCCGTACGTTGCTCAAGGCAACGTACGGCGTCCGGCGGCGGTGAGCACCCGCAGCGCGTTGAGGGTGATCATCTCGTTCGGACCACTCCGTCCCCAGTCGACGACCTCCGGGGTCCGGGTGCCGCCGAGCGGTCCCCACCACGGCGTACCGGCGTTCCATCGACCGTCCGGTCGTCGTTGCCGCTCCAGCTCGTCCAGGGCGTCGGCGGCGCGCTCGTCGCGTGCGAGTCCGAGCCGCGACAACACCAGCAGGGCCTGCAGGATGTCGTAGTGCCAGTACGGCGGGTAGGCCGGCCGCAACCATCGCTTGTTGATGACCGCACCGGTCGACATGCTCCGGAACAGCCGGTGCTCGAGGAACAACTCCCCTGCCCGCAACGCGGCATTCTGCGCGGCGGTCTCTCCGGTGGCGCGGTAGTACTCCTGCAGGCCCCAGGCCGCGGCATGCGTCTCGTGGAAGGACGAACGGCGGCCGGATGCCTTCCGGTCGCAGTTCCAGCCGCCGTCAGGCCACTGCCACTCGATCAGTCCCTCTGCGAGCTTCTCAACCCGGGGAACCGCCGCCATACCCAGCCGTGCACACGCCCCGAGGGTGTTGCCTTCGATCGAGCCGCACCGCCGTACCAGTCCGTCGACGACACTCACGCCGTACTTGAGTGACCGCATCACCTCAGCCAGGTCGTACTCCGCCGCCTCCACCGCCCGCGGCTCACCGGCCGGCACCTCCAACTCCACCAGCGAAACGATCCGCCAGTGCGCGCCGGTCCACTTCCGGTACGCCCGCTTGTCCGCACAGGCATCAGTCAGCAACGTCTGCACGATCGCCCCACTCAGCACGTCCTCCCCGTGCTCCTCCTCCAGCAAATCCCGCCGAGCCATTCCCCGAACCGCCGGCTCCACCGACCCCACCAACCACGCCACCACGTCCATCCCCCCAGTCTGGGCCGCCCCGCCGACAATTGCGCGGGACTGTCGGTGGGGGGTGGTTGGGTGCGGAGGTGGATCTTGTGGAGCTTTCGGAGCGGTTGGAGAAGTTGTCGGGGCGGTACGGCGAGGTGCTGGGGTTCGAGCGGGATCCGGACTGGTTTCTGCTGAAGTTGCAGGAGGAGGTCGGAGAACTGACGCAGGCCTACCTACAGCACACCGGACGGGCTCGGTCGAAGGGTCTGAGCGGCGAGCAGATCCGCGACACGTTCCACCAGGAGTTCGCGGATGTGTTCTGCCAACTGGTGTTGCTCGCCCGGCAGCACGACGTCGACCTCCCCCGCGAGATCGAGCGGAAGTGGCTCGCGCACGAGTCCTAGCGTCAGTCCTGCTTCGGGCGGATCGCGAACATGATCGCGAGGACGAAACCGGGGATGGCGAGGACCCAGGTGGAGCTGAGGTTCAGCAGGACCGGGGCCAGGCAGAGGATGAGGAGGTCGAAGCCTCGCATCGGCTGCGAGAACAGGCCGGGCGGGATCGCGCCCATCGGTGAGGCGACCAGCGGTCCGGAGTACGACGGCGGCCGCGCGGAGGCCTGGCGTACGGCGCCCGACAGCATGCCCGCAGCAACCGCGAAGGCAGCGGCACCGCTCCCGATGGCCGGGAACGCCAGCGCTGCCCACACCGCAGCGAACAACGCCGGGACGACCGCCATGATCACCCGCAGCTCGCGCAGGTCCATCCCGAGCGCGCGGACCAGGCCGGTCGAGCGGCACACCGATCGCAGCCCGTCCATCAGCGGCCGTACGGCGACGAACCCGGCGAACCCAGCCGCGATCGGCACGAGTACGTCGAAGCCGGTCCCCGCGACGGCATACGGTACGACGAGCAGCGCGAAGCCGATCACGAGCCGTCGGGGCCAGCGCAGGATCCGCAGGAACTCCCGCTGCACCAGGGCAGCACCCCGCGACCCACGACCACGCCGCGTCCGCACACGGCCCTTCATCCGCCAGTGCCGCCCCGCAACGACGTCGGCCAGCATGCTGATGTCCAGACTGCTCGCCGCCCCGGCGAGACCGGCCAGCAGTTCACCACCGGCGATCACGGTGGTCCGCGTGAGCTTGTCGAGCGTCCGAGCGGTGATGATCACCAGCGCAACCACCACGAACAGACAGACCACCCCGACCACGAGGAAGTGCGCCTGCGCCGACGTCAGCAGCGGCGGCTCCGACGAGGACTGGCTGATGGCAATGAGCGGAGTCCCGCTGATTGACTGATCCGACGCCGGCTCACGGCGAACGGCCAGCCACACCGCCGGAATCGCGGCCGCGATCAGCAGTACGTCGGCCACCCGAAGCGTCCACCTGCTCCGCTCCGCCGACTGCTGCGCCCACACCGTCACACAGGCAGCGCAGACCAGCAGCGACGCAGTCAGCACCGACGCTTCCCCGATCGACCGCAACTGCGCACCGAGCAACGCCCAGGCAATCACCGACGCCACAGCGCCGGCAACCGCCACGATGACGATCACAAGCCAGTACGCCGGCCGCAGCAACGCGGTCCGATTCACCGGAGTGGCGAGCAACCAGAACCCGGCCGCCCGCGACGCCGACACCGGCCCGACACTCAGCAGCACCCGCAGCGTTGTTGCCACGAGCAACGGCACGAGCATCCACGGCAGGTAGTGCGCGAGGTCCAGGCAGGCCGCCGTCGTACAGCGGGACGCGTCCGCGTTCAGCTGCCGCAGCACGTTGCCGCCGGTCGCCCCGGCCATCGCGAGCGTGAACAGGACCAGGTAGACGTCCTCGAAGATCTGGCCGAACGAGCGGTCCGCCCGGCGCCGCCGGGTCGTGCGCATCCATTGGCGCAGCGCCCGCGACGTCGGAATGGCGCCGAAGTCCGACGGGTCGAAGACGACCGGACCGTCCGCTGAACTCATGGCAGTGGGGTCAGCGTGACGATGGAGTCCGCGACCGACTCGACCAGGGCCGGATCGTGGCTGGCGAACAGAATCGACGTACCGGACCGCTTCTCCTCGCTCAGACGGTTGGACAGCCACTGGACGCCGCCGACGTCGAGGCGGGCTTCCGGCTCGTCCAGGACGAGGAGTTTGCGCGGCCGGACCAGTGCCGTCGCCAGGGCGAGGCGGCGGCGCTGACCGGAAGACAGCGAACCGGGCAACTGGTCCGCGGCGGGCAGCAGGCCGATGTCGTCGAGGAGGGTGTCGACCAGGTCCTCCGGCTCTGGGTTGCCATGGGCGCGGGCGAGCAGGTCGAGGTGCTCGGCCGCGGTCAGGTCCGGGAAGAAGTCGAGGTCGTCGAGCAGGGTGGCGACGTCGCGTCGTACCGCTTCGGCACGTTCGTCGATCGGCAGGCCGTCCAGCAGGATCTTGCCGGCCGCGGGTTCGGCCGAGCCGACGATGCACTTGAGCACCGTCGTCTTGCCGGCGCCGTTCGGCCCGACCAGCGCGATCGCCTTGCCCGGCGCCAGGCTGAACGTCAGGCCTTCGATCACCGGGCGATCGCCGTACTTGTGCTGCAGCCCCGACACGGCGAGGCGCGCCGCCACCTTGCTCACGCCTCGCTCACTTCTTGCGGACCAGGGTGAGCCCGTCACCGATGCCGAGCATGACGACATCGACCCGGGCGTCCTTGGCGATATGTGCGTTGAACTCCTTGCGGTCGACCGGATCCTCGTCGTGAACGCCGACCACGCGCCCGCCGGCCAGGGTGTTGTCGAACAACATCAGCCCGTTCGGCCGGATCAGTGGCAGCACGGCCTCGAAGTACTGGACGTACCAGCCCTTGTCGGCGTCCACGAAGGCCAGGTCGAACTCGCCGTCCAGCTCGGTCGCCGACTGGTGCGCGTCGCCGATCCGCAGGTCGATCTTGTCCGCCACGCCGGCCCGCTCCCAGTACTTGCGGCCGATCGAGGTCCACTCGTCGTCCACGTCGAGGCAGATCAGCCGCCCGTCGTCCGGCAGCCCGCGCGAGATCGCCAGCGCCGAGAAGCCGGTGAAGGTGCCGATCTCGACCGCCCGGCGGGCGGAGATCAGCCGGGTCAGCGTGGTCAGCAGAGCGGCCTGGTCCGGGGTGGTGAGCATCACCGCGGCGCGTCCGAGCCCCTGGGTCTCGGCGACCAGCTCGGTGGCGATCTCGTCCAGTGGCATGCCGTGCGCGACCATGTAGTCGTGCAACTGGTCGGTCACCTGCACCTGATTTCCCATCGAATCCCGCCCTCCGTGTATTAGATCGGTCGCCTGTAGTCTCTATGGGTTGCCCGAACGACGATCAACCACCCCACCCGAGGGAGCACCCCGCATGCGCATCGCCGTCGCCGGATCGATCGCGACCGACATCCTGATGACGTTCCCCGGACGGTTCAAGGACCAGTTCCTGGAAGAACAGATGCACAAGGTCTCGCTGTCCTTCCTGGTCGACGAGCTGGTGGTCCACCGCGGCGGCGTCGGGGCGAACATCTGCTACGGCATGGCCCAGCTCGGTCAGCCCTCGCTGCTGGTCGGCTCGGTCGGTGCCGACTTCGCCGAGTACGGCGCCGCGCTCACCGAGGCCGGTGTGGACGTGTCGCACGTGCGGGTCTGTGAGAACGTACACACCGCCCGGTTCACGTGTACGACCGACCTGGACGCGAACCAGATCGCCTCGTTCTACACCGGCGCGATGGCCGAGGCGCGGGAGCTCGACCTGGCGGCGATCCACGCCAAGACCGGCGGGATCGACCTGGTGCTGATCGGCGCCGACGACCCCGAGGGCATGCTCAAGCACACCGACCTGGCCAAGGCGCACGGGATCGCCGTGGCCGCGGACCCGTCCCAGCAGCTGGCCCGGATGGAGGGTGCGGAGATCCGGCGGCTCGTCGACGGGGCGACGTACCTGTTCAGCAACGAGTACGAGGCCGGGCTGATGGCGCAGAAGACCGGCTGGAGCCACGGCGAGATCCTGGAGCGGGTCAGCGTTCGCGTCACCACCCATGGCGGCGACGGCGTGGTCATCGAGAACACCGGTGGCATCCTGGCCAAGGTCCCGGCCGTGCCGGCGCCGGGCCTGGTGGACCCGACCGGCGGCGGTGACGCCTTCCGGGCCGGCTACCTCACCGGCCGCGCCGCGGACCTCGACCACGAGGCGGCCGCCCAGATCGGCTGCACCCTGGCCACCACGGTCCTCGAGACGGTCGGCACCCAGGAGTACACCCTGGACCGCGCCGCGTTCCTCGACCGCCTGGAGTCGGCATACGGCGCGGACGCTGCCGCCACCGCGGACGGCGCCCTGAAGTCGGCCTGACGGCTCAGAGCACGTCCATCGTGAAGGTGGCCTGCTTGGTGCTGGCGACGCTAACCCGGATCCGGTAGCCGGCCGGTGACCTGGAGCTGCCAGTCAGTCCGCGCGGACGCCGCCGCCGACCGAGCGGACCAGCTCGGTCAGGCGGTTGAACACCCGCTCCGCGCCGAGGCCGTCGTGCTCGTACTCGTTCGTGACCCAGGCCTGCACATTGCCGACCCGCCGGGCCGTGTCCAGTTGCAGCCCGGAGTCGACGTACATGTCGTCGAAGTACACCGCGGCCGCCACCGGTACGTCGTTCGCCGCGAGCCGATCGAGGTCGTACAGCTCCGACCACCGCGGCCGCGCCGCCAGGACCTCGACGGCGGCCCGGAAGGGACGCAGTCCCCGGATCTCCTCGAACATCCAGGGGTACATCATCTCGCCGGTGAACAGCACCGGCCGCGCGTCCTCGGCGAACTCCGGCCGCCGCGCCCGCTCGGCCTCGGCAGCCCAGGCAGTCGCACCCTGACCGGATCCGTAGATGCTCTCCTGCAACGCCGCAAACAGCGGCCCGCCGTCGTACGACGACTCCACCATCACCTGGCTCAGGAACGTGTCCGACAACGCGTCCCCGTCGAACGCCTCGTCGAGCAGCCAGTGCATCCGCTCGTACCCAGGCTTCATCCCGAAGCCGATCCCGAGCGTCTGGAACCGCCGTACCGTCAGCCGGTCACCGTCCGGCAGCCGTACGTCGTCCGCCGCGAGCCGGTCGGCGATCGCGGCGACCCGGTCCACGTTGTGCGGATAGCGCCGGTAGAACTCGCGGTTCTTCGCCTCGACCCGCGGATACGTACGCCGGTACACCTCGGCCGCATCCGGGTCGATCGAGGCTAGGCCGCCTGTCACGTAGCACGCGGTCAGCGCCTCGGGCGCCTTCGAGAGATAGGTCAGCGTCAGGAATCCGCCGTAGCTCTGCCCGAGCGTCGACCACTTGACCCCGCCGAACACGGTCGTCCGCAGATGTTCGGCGTCCGCGATGATCGAGTCCGCGCGGAAGCACGCGAGGTAGTCCGCACCGGCCTCGGCGCTCTCGAACGACTCCATCCGCCGCGCGCTGATCGGCGTACTGCGACCGGTGCCGCGCTGGTCGAGCAGGATCACCCGGTAGGTCTTCAGCGCCGTCCCGATCCACCCGGTCGGCTCGACCGGGCGCGGCGCCTTCCCGCCCGGTCCGCCCTGCAGGTACAGCAGGTAGGGCAGATCGTCGTCCTTGCGGACCGGGTCGACGACCTCGCGGGCGAACACGTCGATGCGATCCGGACCGTTCGGAGCAGACCAGTCCAGCGGTACCGAGAAAGTGTGTTCGCGGATGTGCATTCCAGGGATCGTGTAGCTGGTCATAGGCGTGGGTCCACCGGTTCCGACTCGAGGGCTAGGACGGAGAAGACGCATTCGTGGATGCGCCAGAGCGGCTCACCGCGGGCGGCTCGCTCCAGGGCCTCCAGGCCGAGGGCGTACTCGCGGAGTGCGAGTGAGCGCTTGTGACCTAGGTTGCGGTCGCGGAGACGCTCGAAGTTCGCCGGCTCGGTGTAGTCCGGGCCGTAGATCAGCCGCAGGTACTCCTGCCCGCGGACCTTCAGCCCCGGCTGCGCCAGTCCCTTCGCAGTCCGGGTCAGGTTGGCGGCCGGCTTCACGACCATGCCTTCACCACCCGCGTCAGTGAGCTCCTGCCACCACGCGACCGCGGCATCCCAGCCCGACATATCGACGTACAAGCGCCGGGTGGGCGTGATCAGATCCGGGCCGGCGGCAACCATCCGGTCCCCGATCCCCAGGTGCCAAGCGTGCGGCCGCTCCTGGTACGTCGCTCCGTCCGACGCGAGGACCTGGAACGGCGCGACCCGGATCCCGTCGAGCCCGTCCGTCGGCCAGCAGTACCTTCTGTAGGCCGCGGTGAAGCGCTCGACATTCGCCGTACGACGCTCTGTTGCGGTGAGCAACCGATCGACGTCGAGCCCTGCTGCGGAAGCCGATTGAAGCGCTGCGGTTGCTGCTGGCAATGAGTTGCGAGCAGCCGCACCGACAGCGGCGTACTGGTTGCGGAGCAGGTCCTCGGCCTTGGCGCTCCACGGTAGGAGCTCGGCGTCGAGCAGCAGCCACGACGTGTCGAGCTCGTCGAACACGCCTGCCTGCTCGACGACGGCTCTCAGCCGGAGCAGGAGCTCGTCGGTCAGTGGAGCTTCGAAGAAGGACCTTCCGGTGCGGGTGTGGACCGCGCCGCGACCGGCCAGACCGAAGCGCTTCTCGGCGACATCGTCGTCCCGGGTCAGCAGGACCACGGCGCGGGAGCCCATGTGCTTCTCCTCGCACACCAACTCGGTGACACCTTGACCCTTGAACGCCTCGAACGCCTGCAGCGGGTGCTCCAGCAGCCCGGGTTCGCTCGAGGTGGAGACCGGACTCATCGTCGGCGGCAGGTACAGCAGGAAGCGCGGGTCGATCGCGAATCGGCTCATCACCTCCAGCGCGGCGCCGGCCTGCTCGGCCCGGATGCTCAGCCGGCCGTGAGTCAACGTCTCGATCACCCGGCGACCGGTCACGTCGGTGAGCTCGAGAACGTCGGGCTCGCGTGCGGGCGCGGTTGCCACATGCAACGGTTTCGCCGGGGCGTAGTACTCCTCGGCCGCCTGGATCGAGACCAACTCTCGTTCGGGGTAGCGCAGCGCGGTGAGCGCGCCGCCGAAGACGCAGCCGGTGTCGAGGCAGATGGTGTTGTTGATCCACTCCGGCTCCGGGGTCGGCGTGTGGCCGTAGACGACCATCGCGCGGCCGCGGTACTCGTTCGCCCACGGGTAGCGGACCGGCAGGCCGAACTCGTCCGTCTCGCCGGTCGTCTCGCCGTACAGGCAGAAGGAACGGACCCGACCGGACGCGCGGCCGTGCATACGCTCGACCAGGCCGGCGTGCGAGACGACGAGCTTGCCGCCGTCGAAGACGTAGTGCGAGATCAGGCCGTCGATGAACTCTGCGACCGCGTCACGGAACTCCGGCGGTTCCTCGGCCAGTTGCTCGAGCGTGGTCTCGAGACCGTGGCTGATCTTGACGTTCCGGCCCCTGAGTGCCTTGAGCAACTTGTCCTCGTGGTTGCCGGGAACGCAATACGCGTGGCCGGCGGCAACCATTCCCATCACCAACCGCAGTACGCCGGGCGTGTCCGGGCCGCGGTCGACCAGGTCACCGACGAAGATCGCGCGGCGGTCCGGGTGGACGGCGTCGATCGGGCGGCCGATGGCGTCGCGGGTGAGGGTGTAGCCGAGCTCGGTCAGCAGTTGTTCGAGCTCGGCGCGGCAGCCGTGGATGTCGCCGATGATGTCGAACGGGCCGGTCTGGTCGGTCACGTCGTTGAACAGCCGGGTGCGCTCGATGCTGACGGCATCGATCTCCTCGACGCTGTCAAGAACGTGGACCGTGCGGAAGCCCTCGCGCTTCAGGCTGCGCAGACCGCGTTTCAGCTGCGAGCGCTGCCGGGCAACGACCTTGGCGCCGAACTGGCGGTCGGGTCGCTGGGCGTTGCGCTCCACGCAGACGCGCTCCGGCGGGTCGAGGACGATGGCGACCGGCAGTACGTCGTGCTCACGCGCCAGAGCAACCAGCTCCTTGCGCGCCTCGGGCTGCACGTTGGTCGCATCGATCACGGTCAGGCGGCCGGCGGCCAGGCGCTTGGCCGCGATGAAGTTGAGCACCTCGAACGCGTCCGCGCTCGCTGCCTGATCGTTCTCGTCGTCCGAGACCAGCCCACGGCAGAAGTCACTCGAGATCACCTCGGTCGCCTTGAAGTGCGTCCGCGCGAAGGTCGACTTCCCCGACCCGCTGGCCCCCACCAGCACAACAAGAGACAGCGCTGGGATGTCGATCGTCGTCATCAGGCGGCCACCTTCTCGAGCTGGCGGAAGAGGGCGAGCTGAGTGGGCGGACCGACCTCGGGATCCTCAGCCCCGACCGGCCGGAACTCCACCCTGTAGCCGAAAACCCGGGCAACCTCGTGAGCCCAGGACTGGAATTCGGTTCGGGTCCATTCGAAGCGGTGGTCGGGGTGGCGGAAACGGCCGGTGGGCAGGGACGGGAAGCGAACGTTGTAGTCGCTGTTGGGGGTGGTGACGATGACCGCGGCCGGGCGCGCAGCTTGGAAGACGGACTTGGCCAGAGCGTGCAGTCGCGGTGGGTCGACGTGCTCGATGACCTCCATCAGGACGGCAGCGTCCAGGCCGGTCAGCCGGTGGTCGGCGTACGTCACCGACGACTGCAGGAAGCGCAGCCGCTCCCGCTGGCGGTCGGGCAGATCGTTGTAGTGCAGCCGCCGCTTGGCGCCGATCAGCGCCCGCGCGGACACGTCGGTCGCGATCAGTTCGCCGACCATCGGGTCCTTCAGCAGCTCACCGACCAGCGCGCCCTCACCGCACCCCAGGTCCGCGATCCGCCGCGCACCGAGCTCCCGCAGTACCCCGGCAACCGTCTGGCGACGTTCGACCGCCAGCGACACCGAGCCTTCCTCCGACGGCTCCTCCACGAGCTCCACGCCATCGGCCTCGGCGAGGCGCTCCAGGGCGGTGTCGGCGAGGTAGCGGCGGTGGGCCAGGTAGCGGTGCGAGATCAGGTCCTTGTCCGGATGCCCCCCGAGCCAGCCCTCACCGGCCCGGACCAGCTTGTCCACCTCGTCCGAACCGACCCAGTAGTGCTTGGCGTCGTCCAGCACCGGGAGCAGGACATACAGGTGATTGAGTGCATCTGCCAGCCGGAGTACGCCGGTCAGCCGCAGATCGACGTACCGGGAGTCACCCCACGCGGGGATCTCCGGATCGAGCGGCACCGGCCGAGCGTCGACATTCCAGCCGAGGGGTCCGAACATGCGGCCGGCGAGCTCCGCGCCGCCGTTGCACGGCAGCGCGGGGACGTGGATCTCCAGCGGGATCGGCCGAGCAGCCAGGTCGGGACGGGCGTCGCAGCGGCCGTTCATCGCGGTCCGGAAGAGCTTGCCGAGCGCGACGGCGAGCAGGCTGGAGGCGGCGTACGGCCGGTCGTTCACGTACTGCCCGAGGGTGAACCCCTCCTGCGCCTTGCCCCGCCCGGAGCGGACCAGCGCGATCGGGTCGATCTCGAGCAGGACGGCCGCCGTACAGCGCTCGTCGGTTGCCTGCGGGTAGAACACATGCGCTGTGCCGCCGGTCACCTCGATCCCCTGCGGTCGCGCGGGGTTCTTGTGCAACAGGAACCCGAAATCGCTCGCGGGTGCGTCTACTCCGGCAAGGTCGGTGGCTAGCGTCAGGAACACTTCGGTATTCGATCACGGGACGCGGCCGGACCGGGACCGAAATACCGCGTGGGCCGGATCGAGGTTCGAGACACGCGGGGAGACCTCTGGCGTGTCGGCCGGTTTGGTTCTAGCTTGATTTGAGAAGAAGAGTCGCTACAGACCGTCCTTCCCCGCTGACAGTCGGTAATGTCCCCGGTTTGTGGCGAGCGCCCACCCACGCCGACAACGGGGAAAGGACCATGGCACCCTCAGGCCAATCCAGTTCGAGTTACTGCGGTTCCGTGCCCTCCGGCGAGGTCCGCCGGTGAAACCCCAGACCTTCGAACTCGTCCGTTACACCGATATCAGCGGAGTCTCCGGCACCGGCATCGTGGCCGAAGGCTGTGTCTTCACCGACGGCTCGGTCGCGCTCCGCTGGCACGGCCCGAACCCGTCCACGGCGATCTGGCCGGATCTGGACTCCATCCTCGCCGTCCACGGCCACTGCGGAGCCACCGTGGTGCGCTGGATCGACGTCTGCGAGATGGAACCGGTCCCCGGCACCGATCTCCTTCCAGGCGAGGTAGCGCACATCCTCGCCACCGGACGGCACACCCACCACCGCCCACCGGCGGTGGCCACGGCCTGATCGCCGGCTACGGCGTCAGACCCGTGAGCGCGAAGAACTCCTGGCGGGAGCTGGCGTTCTCGCGCAGCGTGCCGTGTAGGGACGACGTGACCGTGCGGGAGCCGGTGGCGCGAACGCCGCGCAGCGACATGCACTGGTGCTCGGCCTCGATCACCACGCCGACGCCCTTCGGCGCCAGGTGGTCCTGGAGCCAGTCGGCGACCTGCTTGGTCAGCCGTTCCTGGACCTGGAAGTCGCGGGCGAACAGTTCGACCACGCGGGCCAGTTTGGACAGCCCGAGAATCCGCTCCCCCGGCAGGTAGCCGACGTGCGCGACGCCGGTGAACGGCAGCAGGTGGTGCTCGCACAGGGACTGGACCGGGATGTCCTTGGCCAGGACGAGTTCGTCGTACCCCTCGTCGTTCGGGAACGTGGTCAGCTCGAACTCGCGTGGAGTGAGCATCTCGGCGTACGCATCGGCCACTCGCCTGGGGGTGTCGGCGAGGTGCGCGCTGTGCGGGTCCCGGCCGAGCGCGGTCAGCAGATCCACGACGGCCCGCTGGGCGGCGGGGAGATCGATCTCCGCGCGACCGGGGACAATATGGAGGGGGACGGATTCGAGATCGGCCGAAATCGCCATCTGCACACTCCCTGAGGGGTCAACGGACGAAGCAAGCATACATTTTCATCAACGGATCTTGTCGATAGAATCATCCCGTGGACACATCCTGGGACGCGAGCGTGCAGGCCGTCGCCGTGCTCGAGGAGCCGACGCGACGCCGGCTGTACGAGTACGTCGTCGCCCAGCCGGCGCCGGTGAGTCGCGAGGAAGCAGCCGCCGCGCTCGGCATCCCCAGGACCACCGCCGCCTTCCACCTGGACCGGCTGACCGAGGAGGGCCTGCTCGCGACCGGCTTCGAGCGCCGCTCCGGGCGCACCGGCCCCGGCGCCGGGCGGCCCGCGAAGCTCTACCACCGGTCCGACCGTGAGATCGAGATCACCCTCCCCGAGCGCCAGTACGCTGTCGCCGGCCGGCTGCTCGCGGCCGCGGTCGAGGACGCCGAGACGACCGGCTGCTCACCCCGCGACGCGGTCAACCGCAAGGCCGAGGAGTACGGCGAGGCCCTCGGGAGGACCGGATCGGGCCTCTCGCTGACCGAGATCCTCGAGCGGCACGGCTTCGAGCCGCGCACCGCCGACGACGGGATCGCGCTCGGCAACTGCCCGTTCCGCCGCCTCGCCGCCGAACATCCCCGGCTGGTCTGCGGGATGAACCTGCACCTCGTGACCGGCCTCCTCAACACCATCGACGAGCCCCTGGAAGCCCGCCTCGACCCGCAGGCCGGTCACTGCTGCGTCCGGGTCGTCGGTCCTGGCCTAGGCTCGGCGGGTGGCGAAGAGTAGGCAGAGCCAGGGGACGCCGGCGACGGTTGCGTTGACGAAGGCGAAGGTCGAGTTCAGCACGCACACGTACGAGCATGATCCGGCGGCGAAGTCGTTCGGGCTGGAGGCGGCCGAGGCGCTGGGGCTGGCGGCCGAGCAGGTGTTCAAGACCCTGCTGGTCGAGGTCGACGGCAAGCTCACGGTCGGCGTCGTACCGGTCGACAAGCAACTCGACCTGAAGGCGATCGCGGCCGCGGCCGGCGGGAAGAAGGCGGTGATGGCCGACCCGGCCGCCGCCGAACGCACCACCGGGTACGTCGTCGGCGGTATCAGCCCGATCGGCCAGAAACGCGCCCTGCCGACGGTGGTCGACAGCACGGCCACCGAACACGCCAAGGTCTACGTGTCCGGTGGCCGCCGCGGTCTCGACATCGGCCTGTCCCCCGCCGACCTGATCACCGTCACCAAGGCGGCGACGGCAGCGATCGCCCGCTGATCAGCCGGTGATGCTGGGCTTGCCGATCTCCAGGTGCCCGGTGAGGCGACGCCGGTACGACGTGTCGTCCGGGCTGGTGACCTCGACGTCGTACCAGCCGTGGTCGGTCGGCCAGGACAGCGACCGGCTCTGCTTGCCCCGCAGTTCGACCGTGACGGTCTTGCTGCCGTAGCCGCGCGCCTTCAGCTTGACGGTGATCGCCTTGCGCGAGGTGTTCACGAGTTCCAGTTCGAGCTCGTTGCCGTGCCGGTCGGTGCGCACGTCGAGTCCCGCGGCCTGTCCGTCGACGGAGCCGGCCAGGTCGGCCCAGAACCGGTTCGGACCCTGGACCGCCAGCTCGAACGGACCGTCCACCGCGATCTCCTCGACGCGCGAGCGCCGTACGTCGACGTGCGCCGGCAGCGGCAGCTCACCGCCGTACGGGTAGATCGCGAAGTGTGCGGCCTGGTCCCCGTCGTTGCCGAGGGCCAACATCAGCTTGCCATCAGCAACGAAGCCGGAAACCGACGGCTGGTAAGGCAAAGCACGGGCCGGACGACGGCCGTGCTCCTGCTGCGGCACTGCCTGGTCGGCCGGCGGCGTCGGCTTCCACCGCGCGATCGGCGCCGGCACCGGGCCGGGTGCGTCCACCGACGGCTGCCGGTACGCACGGTCGAAGTCGAACGCCGACGTGAGGTCGCCGCACGCGGTCCGGCGCCAGGTGCTGATGTTCGGTTCCTGCACACCGGTCCAGCGTTCGAGGAACTGGATCACCGAGGTGTGGTCGAACACCTGCGAGCTGACGTGTCCGCCGACGGTCCACGGCGACACCACGGTCATCGGCACCCGCGGCCCGAGTCCGATCGGCTGACCGGCGTACCAGTCGTCGCCCTCACCCGAGGCAGGCCGCGGCGCGACCGGCGGCGGGACGTGGTCGAAGTAGCCGTCGTTCTCGTCGAAGTTGATCAGCAGCACGGTCTTGGACCAGGTCTCCGGGTCCGACGCGATCGCGTCGAGGAGCTCGTAGACCAGGTTCGCGCTACCCACCGGCGTGGACGAACCGGGGTGCTCGGAGTCGACCGCGGACGGCACCAGCCAGCTCACCTGCGGCAGCTTCCCGGCCTTGATGTCGGCGCGGACCCGCGGGATCAGCGACTCCGGCTCGGACCGGTACATCGCCTTGCGGAACAGCTTCTGATCCTTGATCGGCAGCTGCTCGACCGCCGCGTCCAGCTGCTTCAGCGCGTCGGTCCGCTCGGCCGGCGTCTTCGCGAAGAGCTTGTCGTAGAACTCCTCGGTGGTGCGGTAGCCGCCCGGCACCGACGCCAGGATCCGGTGCCCCAGCTCCTTGAAGGTCATGAAGTACTCGACCGCGTTGTCGGTGAAGTTGTCCCACTCCTGGTAGATCTGCCAGGACACACCGGCCCTCTCGAGCCGTTCCGGGTACGCCGTCCAGTCGTAGCCCAGGTGGTTGTAGTCGTACGCCGCGTTGGTGACCGCGCGCTGCGTCGTACCGGGCTCGTAACCGGTCGTGCCGGACCACAGGTAGTTGCGGTTCGGGTTGGTGGACCCGTTGACGGAGCAGTGGTACGCGTCGCAGATCGTGAAGGTCTCAGCGAGCTCGTACTGCAACGGGATGTCGCGACGCTCGTAGTGGGTCATGGTGGCCGACGTCTTGGCCTGGACCCAGTCGTCGCGCCAGCCGTTGCTCCAGGCCTGGGTCGCGTCGCTGTAGCCGTGGTCCAGCGCACCGAGGTACTGAATGTCGTCGGGCTGCCGGCCGGCCGCGGCCGCCGCCTCGCGGACCGAGAACGGCAGCACCTCGCCGCCGCCGGTCTGGGGCTGGTGGAACACGCTCTTGCCGTTGCGCAGCCGCAACGGCTGCCGGTCGCCGAACCCGCGTACGCCGCGCAGGGTCCCGTAGTAGTGGTCGAACGAACGATTCTCCTGCATGAGCACGATCACGTGCTCGATCGCTCGCAAGCCACCTCGCCGCACAGGTTGCGCCATCGCGGTGTGCAGCGAGGGTGGGAGCAGCGACAACGCTGCCCCACCCGCCGCCGAACCGAGCACCAGGCGCCGGGAGATCTCAGTCATGCCCCGGACAGTAAGCAAGGCCTGTGGCCGCCGCGCAGCCGCCAGATGAACAGCTATCCGCGCCGAGCGACCGCGGCATCACGCAGCTTTTCGAGCACCGCCTCGGTGGTTTCCCAGCCCATGCAGGCGTCCGTGATCGACTGCCCGTAGGTCAGCTCGCGGGTCGGGTCGAGCTCTTGCCTGCCCTCTTGCAGGAACGACTCCAGCATCACGCCGACGATCGCTTTGTTCCCCGCGGCCACCTGCGCACCGATCTCGCCCGCAACCACCGGCTGCCGGCGGTGGTCCTTGCGGCTGTTGCCGTGGCTCGAGTCGACGACGACCCGCTCCGCGAGGCCGGCCTTCCGCAGCAGTTCCTGGGCTCCCGCGACCGACTCGGCGTCGTAGTTGGGTCCGCCGTCGGAGCCGCGCAGGACCAAATGGCAGTCCGGGTTGCCTCGGGTGTGCAGGATGGCGGGCGCACCGTCGTGGTCGATACCGGTGAACACGTGCGGTACGGCGGCCGCCTTGATCGCGTCGACCGCCGTACCGATCGAGCCGTCGGGGCGGTTCTTCATGCCGACCGGCATCGACAGGCCGGACGACAACTGGCGGTGCACCTGGCTCTCCACGGTCCGGGCGCCGATCGCGCCCCACCCGACGAGATCGGCGATGTACTGCGGCGTGATCGGGTCGAGGAACTCGCAGCCGACCGGGAGGCCGAGCTCGAGCACCTGCAGCAGCAACTGCCGGGCGGTCCGCAGGCCGCGGTTCACGTCACCGGAGCCGTCCAGGCCCGGGTCGTTGATGAGGCCCTTCCAGCCCAGGGTCGAGCGCGGCTTCTCGAAGTACACGCGCATCACCACGAGGAGGCCGTCGGACAGGCGCTCGGCGACCGGACGGAGGCGTTCGGCGTACTCGAGCGCCGCCCTCGCGTCGTGGACCGAGCAGGGGCCGACGACGACCAGCAGGCGGTCGTCGACGCCGTTCAGTACGTCGGCGACCGCCTGACGGCCGCCGACGACGGTCCGGGCCAACGCGTCACTCAGCGGCAGTTCGTCGTGCAGCGCCAGCGGAGTGACCAACGGGACCGTCTTCTCGATCCGTCGATCGACGACGGCCGCCTGACTGGTCTGCGGTATCGATTGGTGCTGGGGGATGGTGTTCATGACTGGGGACCTTTCCGCCGACGCCGCGGAAGGTCGCAGGCAGCCGGCTGGGAACGAGAAAAGGCAAGGACGGATGTCCTTGCCTTCGGGCCGGCTCTGGTGTCTTCGGTGGGCGTCAGCGATCGGCTGAGTCGCCCGGCACCAAGGCCGGCCACTCAAAAAATCGCCAATAGCTGCGCTTCACGGCACCGAGAGTACCACCGGCGCGGAAAGTCCGTGGCATCCGCGCCTCGGTCATGGTTGTCTCAGCGGGTGAACATCCGTACCGCGCGCCCGGACGAACTGGAGCTCCTGCGCGAGCTCGAGGTCGCCGCCGGCGTCCTCTTCCGCGACATCGGCATGACCGACATCGCCGAGCATCCGGCGCCGCCACTCGAGGTCTTCGAGGAGAGTCGCCAGGCCGGCCGGCTCTGGGTCTCGACCGACGCCGACGACCGCCCGACCGGGTTCGTCCTGGTCACCCTGGTCGACGACGCGGCGCACATCGAGCAGGTGAGTGTCGATCCGGACCACCAGGGTCAGGGCCTCGGCCGTCTGCTGATCGAGCACGTCGACTCGTGGGCTGCCGGGCAAGGGCTGGAGGCACTCACCCTCAGCACCTTTCGCAGCGTGCCCTGGAACGGCCCGTACTACGCCCGCCTCGGCTTCGTGGAGCTGCGGCCGGACGAATGGACTTCCGGCCTGACCGAACTCCTGGCCGCCGAGACGGCGTTCGGACTCGACCCGGCGCAACGCCTCTTCATGCGCCGGACTGTCACTCCTCAGTAACCGCAGGCGGTCCGGGCTCGTTGAGGGCTGCAAGACGGGTCGACACGATGAGGAGTGCAGCACGGTGGTGAGGCCACGGACCTTCGAGTTGGTTCGTTACCGGGATCCCAGTGGCGTGTCGGGCACCGGAGTCGTCGCAGAGGGCTGCGAGTTCAGCGACGGGTCGGTGGCGCTGCGCTGGTGCGGTGACAATCCCGCGACAGCTGTCTGGCCGAATCTGCACTCGGTGCTCGCGGTGCACGGCCACCACGGCGCGACCGAGGTGCGCTGGATCGAGCCGCAGCAGGCGGCACGCCCGCATCCCGCCGCCGACATCGATCACCTCTTCGACGAGCTGCACGAGATCCGTCCGCCCGCCTCGATCGCAGATCCGTCCACAGGCAGCCACGCCCGAGGATGGGCAGGCGCCCGCCATCTCCGGTAGAACATGGCCGTGACACAGATTTATCTGGTCCGGCACGGGGAGCCGGACTACGAGACGATCGATTCCCGGGGCTGGCCCGGGATGGCGGCCGACTCCGCCCCGCTCACCCCGCTCGGGACGAAACAGGCCCAGGAGCTCGCGGACCTGCTCAGCGGGATCGGAGCGACGTACCTGGTCAGCTCGCCGTTCACCCGCGCGCTGCAGAGCGCCGCGATCATCGGTCACCGGCTGGCCCTCGGCGTCCGGGTCGACTACGACCTGCGCGACTGGCTGCCGGACCACACCGGCGCGTGGCGCGGCATCGCCGAGGTACGGGCCGCACAGGCCGAGTTCGAGGCGTACGACGGCGAATGGCCGGAAGGCATCCAACGGCCCTGGGAGCCGCTGTCCCGGGTCCGTGAGCGGGCCCGCGCGGCGCTCACCCGGCATTCCGCGAGCACGGACGGCCCGGTGCTGGCGATCACGCACGCGATGGTCATCCGTGCCCTGACCGGCGAGACCGGCACCCCGCACGGCGCACATGAGTACTACCGGTTCGACCCGGCCGGCGAGGTCTGACCTGTCCGGGACCGGACAAGTGGCGCAAGTCACACCCGGTGATGACGTGAACACACTCTCCGCGTGATCCGGCCCCGATCACGACGCGCGACGACACCTGCCGATAACGAATGGACCGAAGTTCGAGACAACAAGGGTTGAACTCGCCATGAGTTGAGCATAGTTTTCACCGAGCGCCCGTCCGCGCTCACGGTGAGTCAAGGAGGTTGCCATGTCGAGAGGGATGCCTCGCCTACCCCGCCCGCTCATGGATCTGTGGGACTGGCAGTCGCAGGCCGCGTGCCGCGACGTCAACCCAGAGCTGTTCTTCTCGCCCGAGTCGGAGCGTGGCGTGCGAAAACGCGCCCGCGAGATGGTGGCCAAGTCCCTGTGCGGGACCTGCCCGGTCCAGCCGGAGTGCCGTCAGCACGCACTCTCGGTCGGAGAGCCGTACGGCGTCTGGGGCGGCACCACGGAGTCGGAGCGCGACAACACCCTCCTGCCCGAGCACCGAAAGTCTGCGTGAGGCGCTGTTCGTCCACCCACAACCACACAAGCTCTGACCGGCCGGGCCTGCGCGCAAGCTCAGGCCTTACCGTCGTCGGGCTCTGAGGTGGTCTCAGCCTCTGGCGTCGTCTCGGAGCCGGAGTCCTTCGACTTGGGCTTCGTCTCCGGCTCCTTGGGCTGCTCAGGCTTCGGCACGGCGTCCTGCGGCCGATCCTCGGGGCGGTCGTGCGGCTGGTCGTCGTGCGGCGGCTTGACCGTCGTTCGCGGGTCCCGGTAGCGATCCAGCGTCTTCAGGAAGTCCGGATCGTCATCGGGCGCGACCGGGCGCGAGGACGGCCGTGGCGGCCGGCCCGCGACTTCCCGACGAGTGCCCTGCGTGCGCGACATGAGCAGCCAGACGATCGGCCCGACGAACGGGACGAACACGATCAGGACGATCCACACCAGCTTCGGCAGATGCGGCACGTCCTCGTCGGGCGTCTGGATGCAGGAGAACAGCGCGTACACGCTGAGCACCAGGCTGATCAGGAACGGCAGGAATCGGACCACGCTCCAACAGTACGGCGTCAGCGCGCAGTGACGTTCAGCCCCCGCGCGCGCAACACCGAGTTCTCCAGCGGCCGGAACACCAGCAGTTCGATCCCGACGCCGACGACGAAGATCAGCAGGATGCCCGCGAACACCATCGAGATGTCCGACAGCGACATCCCATTGTGCAGGAACTGGCCGAGTCCCTGACCGAGGTCCGGCGACGTCGCGATCAACTCGGCGGCCATCAGAGACCGCCAGGAGAACGCCCAGCCCTGCTTGAGTCCGCCGAGGAATCCGGGCAGCGCCGCCGGCAGCAGGATGTACCGAATCCCACTCAGCCGTCCCGCTCCGAGCGCCTTCCCGACCCGCGGCAGAATCGGCGGCACCTGATCCAGACCGGACACCAGCCCGTTCGCGATCGACGGCACGGCGCCCAGCAACACGACCCAGTAGATCGCCCGGTCGTTCAGCCCGAACCACAAGATCGCGGCCGGCACCCACGCCACCGACGGCAGGCTCTGCAATCCCGACACCAGCGGACCGATCCCCCGCCGTACGACCCTGATGTTGGCGATCGCCAGGCCGAGCGGTACGGCGATCAGCAGCGACAGCGCGAAGCCGATCACCGCGCGGTGCACCGACACCCAGAACAGTTCGAGGATCTCCCCCGACGTCACCAGCTGCCAGATCTGATCCCACACCGCGAGCGGCGCCGGCAGTTTGAACTCGGGCCAGAACGCCGCCGCCCACAACGCCTGCCACACCGCGACCAGCAAGGCGATCGCACCGATGGGTGGAAGCACCCGCGCCGCAATCCGTCGGGCCAGCGATCCCTCACTGGAGTGGACCGGCGTGTCCAGCGCATCCAGGCCGGCCTCGACCGAGCCTTCTTCCTGCAGATCAAGCTGCGGCATGACTGCTGATCACCCTGCGAAGCTCGGTGTTGATCTCGTCGACTGCCTCTGCCTCGGGCAACTGGTCGACGTCCCACTGCCGCACGACCCGACCAGGCCGCGACGACAGCAGTACGACGCGCTGCCCGAGCCGCACGGCCTCGCGAACGTCGTGCGTCACGAACAGGATCGCCGTACCGGTCGCGCGCCAGATCCGCAGCAACTCTCCCTGCAGGACGTCCCGGGTGATCGCGTCCAACGCGGAGAACGGCTCGTCCATCAGCAGCAGTGACGGCTTGCCCGCACCCGAGCCGGTGTTGTCCGTCGTGGATGCCAGCGCGCGGGCCAACGCGACCCGCTGCCGCATCCCGCCCGACAGCTCGTGCGGCCGCTTGTCACCGAGCCCGGCCAGCCGAACCAGCTCCAGCAACTCAGCAGCCTTCGCACGCCGCCGTGCCTTCGGTACGCCGGCCATCCGCAACGGCAACTCGACGTTCCCGGCCGCCGTCAGCCATGGCATCAGCGCAGCCTCCTGGAACACCACTGCGGGCCGCGACGAGCTCAGCTCGATCCGGCCACTCGTCGGCTGATCCAGACCGGCGACCAGGTTGAGCAGTGTGGTCTTGCCGCAGCCGGACGCCCCGAGCAGGCAGACGAACTCCCCCACAGCCACCTCCAGGTCGACGCCCTCGAGCGCCACGACCGTCAACCGGCCGCTCCCGAACGCCTTGCCCACTTGGTGAAACCGCACCGGACTCACGCTGTCCACTACGGCCCGATCGGCCTCGACGGTCGCGGTCATGGCTGCCTCCCTGGTGATTACTTCGTGTCCAGACCGGCGGCGTCGACGGCCGGCTTGCCTGCCTTGCCCAGTACGTCGTTCAGCGGGCCGAGGTCCGCGAACCCGGCCACCGCCGGTGCCTGTTTCGCGATGCCCGCGGTGACCTGGTCCTTGGCCAGCTGCGGGAACGTCGACGCGATCGGGTCCGCGGTGATCTGGATGTTCTGGAACGCGCGGTCGATCACGGCCGGCTGCAACGCCTTGCCGGTGGCTTCCTTGAGCTGCTTGTTCACCGCGGTCTTGGCTGCTGCCTTGTCGGTGGTGGCGAAGTCGATCGCGGAGACCAGGCCGGTCAGCAGCGCCTTCACGGTCTCCGGGTGCTCCTGCAGGAACTGGGTCCGCACGATCAGCACCGTGGTCGGGAACTTCCCGTCCGGCCACAGCGACGCCTCGTCCAGCAAGACCTTCGCGCCCGCGTCGAGGACCAGCCGCGACGACCAGGGCTCGGGCAGCCAGGCCGCGTCCACATCGCCCTGTTTGAACGCGTCCAGCGTCTGCGCGTTCTCCAGGTTGGTGACCTTGACCTTCCCGGTGAGTTTGTTCCCGGCCAGCCACTTCTTCAGCGAGACGTCCTGGGTGTTGCCGAGTTGCGGGGTGACGACGGTCTTGCCGGCCAGGTCGGCCGGCTTGGTGATCGTCGGCTTCACCACCAGTTGCGCACCGCCGGACGTCGTACCCGCGATCAGCCGAACGGCCTCGCCGTTGGACTTCGCGTAGGCGTTGATCGCGGGACCGGAGCCGATGAACGACGCGTCCAGCGAGCCGCCGAGCAGCGCGCCGACGGCCTCCGGGCCGGCGTTGAACTTGGTCGGCACCAGCTTCGTGCTGCCGAGTTCCTTGGTGAACAGGCCTTGGTCGAGACCGACCAGCGCGGCGGCGTGGGTGACGTTCGGGAAGTACCCGAGCCGCAGCTCGGTGGCCGGGCCCTTGTCGGTCGACGCGACCGGAGCCTCGTCGCGGTCGGCCCGCGAGCAGCCGGTGACGGCGGCCGACAGAGCCAGGACGGCTGCGAGCAGGCGGACAGGACGGATGCTGTGGATACGCACAGGCAGACCTTCGGTGGTGCAGGCAGCCGGACGGCCGCGGGCGGAAGGACAGAGCAGGTCAGGAGGCGGTCTCGAGCTCGCGCTCGTGGTCCAGGGCGCGCTCGGCCTCGGCCACGGCGCGGCGGCCGGCGAACAGTACGCCGTACAGGACGACCGCGGCCCAGCCGAGGACGAGTACGCCGTACGCGAAGTAGCGCGGGCCGTCAGCAACGTCGAGGCCGTTCATCAGCGTGCGGGCGTTGGTCAGGATCAGCACCAGGCCGACACCGACACCGAGCCAGCGAGTCGCCAGTCGCGACACCAGCCATGCGGCCAGCGGTGCCGCGAGGACTCCGCCGATCAGCAGCGCGGCGACGATGCCGTACGGCAGGTTCTTCCCCCCGAGTCCGAACAGGAAGCCGATGCTGGCGGCGACCGAGACGAGGAACTCTGCGGCGTTCACCGAGCCGACCGAGCGTCGCGGCGCGAGCTTGCCGCTGCTGAGCAACGCAGAGTTCGCCACCGGGCCCCAGCCGCCACCACCGGTGGCGTCGATGAAGCCGGCGACCAGCCCCAGCGGCCCGAGGAACCGGCCCGCCGGCCGGCCCTCGATCACGGCCCGCACCTGCCCGGTGCCGAACCGGGCCAGGATGTAGACGCCGAGCAGGAGCAGCAGGGCTGCGACCCACACGGAAGCCGACTCGGTCGACAGGCTGGACAGGAACGTCGCACCGGCGAACGCACCAACAGCTCCCGGCACACCGATGAGCGCGACCACGCGCCAGTCGACGTTGCCGAAGCGCCAGTGCGAGATGCCGGAGGCGAGTGTGGTGCCCACCTCGGCGAGATGGACGGAGGCGGACGCGACGGCCGGGGTGATCCCGGTGATCAACAGAGCTGTGCTGGCGGTGACGCCGTAAGCCATGCCGAGAGTGCCGTCGACGAGTTGGGCGACGGAGCCCAGCAAGGCGATCAGGATGAGACGACGCACGGAACTGCTCCTACGGGTCGGGAGGAGACGGTGACGGAGGGCGGAGTCCTACGCCGAAGGCCGACAACCCGAGGAGTTCACGCGCAGCAGGTCGACGTGCCGGCGCCGCGTGAGCGCGTCGCCGGGAGCGTTTCGAGTGACCTGCATGAGTCCATGAAAGCGGACAAAGTCGAGTGACATGCTCAGGTTTCGCGATGTGAGACGACCAATCGCTGAGCGGACGGGCTTGTCGGCCGGTTGTGGTCAGAAGTGTTGAAAGCCTGGCGGCGGGCTGCCTACGGTCCTCGGGGTGCCGATGAGCCTGAGGAGCCGCCTGATGCCTGATCTGCCGGACGGTTGGACGCCTGGGGGTCCACTGAACGCCGGAATGCTGAAGACCGAGTACGCCGTCCGCCCACTGGGCACCGACGTGGCGCAGCCTCGGTTGAGCTGGATCGCCACCGCGCCGGGGTACGGCGCGACCCAGACGGCGTACCGGATCCTGGTCGCGAGCACGCCGGAGCTGCTGACGCCGGAGAGCGCGGACGTCTGGGACTCCGGCAAGGTGAGCTCGGCGCGCACCTTCGGCATCGAGTACGACGGCCCGCCGATGACCGCACGCACCCGCTACCACTGGACCGTCCAGCTGTGGGACGGACTGGACCGCGAAGGCGAGTGGGCTACACCGGAATGGTTCGAGACCGGCCTGCTCAACGAAGGTTTCGGACCCGCCCGGTGGATCGGCGGCCAGGTGGAGAGCGCTCCACTGCTGCGCAAGGCCTTCGCCGTCAACGGCGCGGTGCGACGCGCGCGGCTGTACGCGAGCGGTCTCGGGTACGCCGACCTGCGCCTCAACGGTCAGGCGGTGAGCGACGCGGTCCTCGACCCCGGCTTCACCGACTACGACCACACCGTCCTGTACGTGACCCACGACGTCACCGAACTCGTCCGCACCGGCGACAACGTGGTCGGCGCTGAACTCGGCCGCGGCTTCTTCGGACTCACGTCGCCGAACTCCTGGCGCTGGCACGAGGCGCCCTGGACCGCCGAGCCGCGGCTGATCGCGCGCCTCGTCGTCGAGTACGACGATGGCCGCACAACCGAGGTCGTCTCGGACGAGTCCTGGCGCATCACCGGAGGCCCGACACTCTCGGACAACCTCTATACCGGCGAGACGTACGACGCCCGCCGCGCGCTCCCCGGCTGGGACGCGGCCGGCTTCAACGACTCCGCTTGGTCCGCGGCGGCTGTGGTCGACGCGCCGAAGGGGCAGCTGCAAGGACAGGCCCACGAGCCGATCCGGGTGGTCGAGACCGTAGCGCCCGTCGAGCTCACCGAGGTGCAGCCCGGCGTGTGGGTCGCCGACTTCGGCCAGACCACGGCCGGCTGGACCAGGCTCACCGTCACCGCGCCGGCCGGGACGGTCGTTGGCCTGACCCACGGCGAAACGGTTGCTGATGGCAACGTGGTCGCGGTGAACCGGCACGTCGAGGGCGACCGGATCCAGCGCGACGAGTACATTGCCGCCGGCAACGGTGTGGAGGAGTGGGAGCCGCGTTTCTCCTACAAGGGCTTCCGCTATGTCCAGATCGACGGGCTGACCGAGCGTCCCGACGTACTGATGCGCGTCGCACACTCCGACGTCGCTACGGTGACCAGGTTCACGTCGGCGCAGGCGCCGTACGAGCAGTTCGACCAGGCGATGCGGCGGACGATCCTGAACAACCTGCACGGCATCCCGACCGACACGCCGTTCATGGAGAAGAACGGATGGACCGGGGACGCGCAGGTCGGTGGACCGACGATGCTGGCGACGCTCGACATGGCTCGCTCCTTCACCAAGTGGCTGGGCGACATCCGCGACAGCCAAGCCGAGTCCGGGCAGTTGCCGGTCATCGTCCCGTCCAGCGGGTGGGGCTTCACCGACCTCTCCCCCGCGACCGAGTGGCCGACCGTCTACCCGTTCCTGCTGCGCGAGATGCACCGCGCGTACGGCGACGAGCGGCTGCTGCGTGAGCACTGGAACTCGCTGACCCGCTACCTGGCCTGGGAGCTCGACCGGGTCGATGACGGGCTGTCCGTCAGCGTGCTCGGCGACTGGCTGCCGCCCGGCTACGGCCGCGGCCCGGCGCCCGAGGACCGTCGGCTCACGGGTACGGCGTACCTCTATCGCGCTGTGCTGATGGCCGCGGAGATCGGTGACCTGATCGGCAAGCCGAACGACTACCGGAAGGCGGCGGCCGAACTGGCCGACGGACTGAACCGGGCATTCCTGGATCGCGAGGCCGGGCTCTACCGGTCGGCCGACGACCCTGACTACCGGCAGACCTCGAACGCCGTCCCGCTCGCCTTTGGCATCGTGCCCGACGAGCTCGTTCCGCGGGTCGCTGCAAACCTCGCAGCGGACGTGGAGGCGCGTGGCTTCCACCTCAACACCGGCTGCCTCGGCGTCGGCGAACTGCTGCCGGTGCTGACCGCCCACGGGTACGGCGGGGCCGCGACCAAGGTCGCGTTGCAGCGCTCGTATCCGAGCTGGGGCTACTGGTTCGACCTCGGCGCGGACACGATGTGGGAGAAGTGGGAGGAGGACTCGCGGTCGCGGAACCACTACTTCCAGGGCACAGTCGTGCAGTGGATCTACGAGAACGTCGCCGGACTCCGCAACGTCGACGCGGGCTGGGAGCGGATCGTGGTCCGGCCGGACGCGCGCGACGAGACGACCTCGTCGAGCATCCACACCGACACGATCCGCGGCCGGGTCTCGGTGACGTGGCGGCAGGTCAGCCGGGTGCTTTCCCTCGAGGTGCAGGTGCCGATCGGTACGACGGCCGAAGTCCACGTACCGTCCGCGGCACCAGCGGACGTCACCGCCGTACCGGGTCAGTTCGCGAGCGAACCGTCGTACCAGGACGGCTACACCGTCTACACGGTGCCGGCCGGGCACTGGAGCTTCACGAGCCGGTCGGCGTGACCTTCGTGTAGAGGAGATCGCGCACGGCCCGGCCCTCGGCCTGGGCGCGGGACTCGAACTTGGTGACCGGACGCCACTCCGGGCGCGGGGCCCAGCCGTCGTAGCAGTTACGCAGCTGCGGCTCGGCCTCGCACACCTCGAGCATCCGGTCCGCGTAGTCCGCCCAGTCGGTTGCCAGATGCAACGTTCCGCCGGGTTGCAACCGGGACGCCACCAGCTTTATGAACGGCGGCGTCACCAGCCGGCGCTTGTGGTGCCGCTTCTTCGGCCACGGGTCCGGGAAGTAGATCCGTACGCCGGACAACGCGCCCAGTCCGACGTGATCGCGGAGGAAGTCGAGCGCGTCGCCGTCCAGCATCCGGACGTTGTCGAGGTCGTACTTCTCCACCCACAGCATCAGCTGGCCGAGGCCGGGCGGGTACACCTCGGCGGCCAGGTGGTTCACCTCCGGCGCCGCGACCGCGAGCTGGGCGGTCGCGTCGCCCATCCCGGATCCGATCTCGAGAACGGTCGGCGCGTGCCGGCCGAACCACTCGTCGAGATCGACGTCACCCGACGGCAGTTCCTCCAGCTTCCGGCCCAGGTCGGACCAGCGCGTCTCCCAGACCCGCCTCTGCCCGACTGTCATCCGGACAGTGCGCCGGACGTGGCTGAACACGCCCTCCTGCCTGACCTGATCCGTCCTTTCCACCACGCCAAGTCTAGAAAACCCCGCTCAGAACTCGATCGCGAGGGTGCGGGAGGTCTCCAGGTACGTCTTGAGGTTGGCCAGGATCGGAGCCCAGCCGGTGCGCCAGCCCTCGACCGCGTCGGCGGTGATCTCGTCGTGCACGACCTGCAGCTTCACCACGGTCGACCCGGCCGGCTCGAGCGTGAACGTCACCCGGCCCGGCACCTCGTCGCGCCGCGACTCCAGGAACTCGTTCTTGAACGTGTACGCGAGCGTCTTCGGCTCGTCGTACACCAGCACCTCACCGGAGTCGGTCAGGCTGTCGTCGGCGCTGTCGTAGAACCGCACCGGCGCGCCGACGGTCCAGTCCGACTCGATCCGACGGCCGAACCAGTACAGCTGGGTGAACGCGCCCGAGGTGAGCGCCTCCCACAGCTTCTCCGGGGTGGTCTCGATGTAGGTGACATGAATCATCGCGGGCTTGCTCATCTGTCCTCCTGGAGCGCCGCTTTCAATGCACTGAGGGCGCGCAGTTTGTCGCGCTCGTAGTTGCTCAGCCATCGTTCGGCGATCTCGTTGATCGGTACCGGATTCAGGTAGTGGAGCTTGTGCCGGCCGCGCTTGACGGTGACGACCAGGTTGGCGTCCTCGAGCAGGCGCAGGTGCTTGGTCACGCCCTGCCGGGTCAGCTCGGGCAGCAGCTCGCACAGCTCCAGCAGGGTCTGCCCGTTGCGCTCGCGCAACGCGTCCAGCAACCGGCGGCGTCCCTCGTCCGCCAACGCCTTGAACACCAGCTCCACCCCTCGACCATAGGCAACTAAAAGGTTGCCTGTCAACGCGTGGCGATCCCCAGCGCAGACATGCCGGGTCTTTTCAGTCGTCCCAGAAGAGACGGGCGACGGTGTTGTGGGCGCGGCGGGTGATGCGGAGGTAGTCGTCGGAGAAGCGGCTGGACTCGCCGGGTGGGTAGCCGCAGATCTGGGCGACCGAGGAGAGGTCACGGGGATCGCGCGGCAGCGAATCACCGGGCCGGCCGCGGACGAGCATGATCGCGTTCCGGATCCGGCTCGCCAGCTCCCACGCTTCGCGCAAGGTGGCCGCCTCGGCTGCTTCCACCAGGCCTGCATCGACGGCGACGCGCAGTGCGCCGAGGGTGCGCGTTGTACGAAGTTCTGGCAGGCGGTGTGCCTCGCGGAGCTGCAACAGCTGCACGGTCCACTCGATGTCGGCCAGGCCACCACGGCCGAGCTTGGTGTGCGTGCTCGGGTCGGCACCACGTGGCAGGCGCTCGGCGTCGACGCGCGCCTTGATCCGGCGGATCTCCATCACGTCGCGGTCGCTGACTCCGTCGGCCGGGTAGCGCAGCGGGTCGATCAGCTCGCGGAAGGACGCGCACAGCTCGGGATCGCCACACAGCGGGTCGGCGCGCAGCAGCGCCTGCGCCTCCCACACCGCGGACCAGCGCGCGTAGTACGAGGCGTACGACGCCAGCGTTCGGACCAACGGCCCTTGGCGGCCCTCGGGACGCAGGTCGGCGTCGATCGCGACCGCGGGATCCGCACCCGGCAACGCGAGCAGCCGGCGCAGCTCGGTCGCGGCCTGAGTCGCGAAGTCGGTCGCTGCCCGCTCGTCCGCACCAGGCAGCGGGTCGTGGACGAACATCACGTCGGCGTCGCTGCCGTACCCGAGCTCGTGACCGCCGAAGCGGCCCATCGCCACGATCGACATCCGGGTCGGCTCGGGTTCACCCTTCGCCACCGCCCGCTTGGCCACCTCGAGCGCGGTGGTCAAGGTGCCCACCGAGATCGCCGTCAGGCCCTCCCCAACCGTCTCAACCTCGAGCAGACCGGACAGGTCGGCGGCGGCGGTCCGGAAGAGTTCACGGCGGCGGACTGCGCGGATCGCGGCCACCGCCGCCTCGGGTTGCTCCTGCCGGCCGGCGGCTGCGGACATCTCGGTCAGCAGCGCCTCCTGAGAACGCGGCACCAGTTCGCGCTCGTCGGCGAGCATCGCGGTCGCCTCTGGAGCACGCTGCAGCAGGTCGACGGCGTACCGGCCGCTGGCGAGCAGGTGCGCGAGGCGCTCGGCCGACGCGCCTTCGTCACGGAGCTGACGCAGGTACCACGGGGTCGATCCGAGGGTGTCCGAGATGGTCCGGAACGCCAGCAGACCAGCGTCGGGGTCGGGCGACTCCGCGAACCAGCCGAGCATGGCCGGCAGCAGCGCCTTCTGGATCGACGACCGCCGCGACACCCCACCGGACAGTGCCTCGATGTGGCGCAGCGCCGAGGCGGGATCGGCGTACCCGAGGGCGGTCAGGCGTTGCTTCGCGGCCTCCGGGGTCAGGCGGACCTCGCCGCCGGGGATGCGGGCGACGGCCGCGAGCAGCGGGCGGTAGAACAGCTTCTCGTGCAGGCGCCGGACCTCGAGCGCGTGCTTCTTCCACGCCGCGGTGAGGTCGGTCACCGGGTTCTTGGTGAAGCCGAGCGAGCGGCCGAGGCGGCGGAGGTCAGCCTCGTCGTCGGGGACCTGATGAGTACGACGCAAGCGGTACAGCTGGATGCGGTGCTCCATCGATCGGAGGAAGCGGTATGCATCCGCGAGAACGGCGCCGTCGGTGCGACCGACGTACCCGTTGGCGGTCAGCGACTCGAGCGCGACAAGCGTCGTACCGCTGCGGACCGCTTCGTCGCTGCGGCCGTGGACGAGTTGCAGGAGCTGTACGGCGAACTCCACGTCGCGCAGACCGCCGGGGCCAAGCTTGAGCTGACGGTCGACGTCAGCCGCCGGGATGTGGTCGATGACGCGCCGGCGCATGGCCTGGACGTCGTCGACGAAGCCTTCGCGGTCGGCCGCGGACCACACCAGCTCGGCGGTCTTCTCGGCGTACTGCTCGCCGAGCTTGGCGTCACCGGCGACCGGGCGCGCCTTGAGCAGGGCCTGGAACTCCCAGGTCTTCGCCCAGCGCTGGTAGTACGCGAGGTGGCTGTCGAGGGTGCGGACAAGCGGGCCGGACTTGCCTTCGGGGCGGAGTGCGGCGTCGACCGGCCAGAGCGTGCCCTCGCCGGTGTGCTCCGAGCAGATCCGCATCGCGGCGACGGCGAGGTTGGTCGCGGTCTTGAGGGCTGGGACCTCGGGGTCGCCGTCATGCGGTTCGGCGACGAACAGGACGTCGACATCGCTCACGTAGTTGAGTTCGCGGCCGCCACACTTGCCCATGGCAATGATCGCGAGGCGGCAGTCGGCGGCGCCGGGGTGAGCGGCGAAGTACTCGTTGCGGGCGATGTGGAGCGCGGTCTCCAGCGCTCCCCCGGCGAGGTCGGCCAGTACGGCGGCGACCTCGTCGACCAGCAGCCCTTCGGCGAGGTCGCGCGCGGCGAGCCGGAGCAGGAGGCGGCGGTATTCGACCCGCAACGCGTCGACCGGGTTGGGCGCGTCGACGGCTGTGGCGAGCCTGGCGCGGACGTCGTCAGGTGTCGGGCGTACGGCGGCCAGGGCGGGGTCGGCCAGGTCGTACCAATGGCGTGGGTGTACTTCGAGATGGCGGCCGAATGCTTCACTCGCGCCGAGCACGAAGACGAGCCGGCGGCGGAAGTCGTCGTCCATCTCCAGCGTGCGGGCGAAGGCGGAGGTGTCGTACTCGTGCCGGTGCAGCGCCTCCACCACCCCGCAGAGTCCGCGCAGGGCGAGGTCCGGATCCGCGCACTCCGACAGCGTGTTGATCAACTGCGCGGTGGCGATCGGGCTGTGCGAGTCCAGCGCGTCCAGTTGCTCCAGCCTCACCCCGGCCCGTTGTGGATCCCCGAAGCCCAGCCGAACCAGCCGGCCTTCCCAGGAACCCCTCCGAGCCTCAGCCACCCCAGCAGGCTACCTGTGCCCCTGGGTACGGGAACTGGGCACCTCGTTTGGATACCAAGTGTGTTGCAGTGAATACACGGTGTCGTGTAGCGGATTCGGTCAGTAGTCGGCATGATGGCTGTTCATGGTCATGATGACGGGGTCGCTCGCCGTGCGGGGCACTGTGGTTTGGTTGACGCCTCAGCAGGGTGGGCGGGTGTCCGGGCCGCCCGAGCCGGACTACGACTACGACTACACAGCCACCGCGTTCGTGCCGCCGCGCACCGCGGAGGACGGGCAGGCGGGGATCGCCCTGCGGCGGTTCGCACCGGGCGCCTGGCGTACGCCGGCGGAGGGGATCCTCGTCCCGTCCAAGGGCAACCGCGCTCAGCAGGTGATCCCGGGATGCATCGTGGTGATCACCGAAGGGATCCGCCCGGTCGGTCTACTCACGGTCGAAGAAGTCCATGCGCTCGCACCGGACGGCACCCAAGTGGTCACGCCCGCCGAGCCCGCACCGCTCCCGGACCTCGACCTGACCGCGCCGGCTTCACCGACCGATCCGCCGTACCGCCACTCGACCGCCGCGGCCCGCTGGACAACCACCTCAGAGCACGCCTCCGACCAGGCCCCACTCCACGCCGCCGAACTCTGAACACACTCTGCCGCAGTCTGTGCGCCGTGACCGACGGGCTGCCACCCGCCGGGTGATCGTGTGCGATCCCCCGGCCGGCAGGTCGAGCTTGAACTTGCTCATCGTCCAGATCGCCTGCGAGTACCCGGTGAAGGCCCCGCTGTCCGCGCCGTACACCAGCCCGTAGGTCTGGTTGTCCGGCCCGTCCGGGTCCACTTCGCCCCGGTCTTGTCGGCCGCTCGACGCCTATCTTGCCGAACTGCAGACTCGACGTGGCCATCGTGTTGTCGCCGACCGTGAAGTCGTGGTGAGAGCGGTCGAAGACGGTGCGGCCGGAGCCGCTGTCGAAGGCGTACTCGACCAGGTTGGCGTGGTCGTCGGCGTACGCCTTGGTGGCGCGCTGGCCGACCGACGTCGTCTCCAGCGACTGCTCACACGCGGCACCGTCGACGGCGACGATCACCCGGTCGTGGAGGTATTCCGCGATGCGTTCCTTGGCGGTGTCCAGGGCTTGCGCACGCCGGCCGTCGTCTGTGGTCGGTGCGCCGAGGTCGACGGCTCGCCCGAGTACGTCGTACTCGAGGCTCAGCAGATATGTGACCCGGCTGGCGTCCTGGTGCACGGTCGAGTAACCGGTCGACGCGATCACATGAGCCGAGGCCGCCGAGGCTCCGGTGAAGAACAACAGGACGAGTAGTCCGATACCCACCAGCAGTCGCCGCATGGGACCCGATCCCACGCGACTCCGGCGACCACTAGGTGGCCACTCAGGAAACTATTTCCCGCCACCACGCGGCAAATCGCCACTTCACGGCACTAGAGGACAGGTAGGAGCTTGTTCAGTTCGAAGGGGGTGACTTGGCGGCGGTAGTCGAGCCATTCGGCGCGCTTGTTGCGGAGGAAGAAGTCGAAGACGTGCTCGCCGAGGGTCTCGGCGACCAGTTCGCTGTCCTCCATCGCGCTGATCGCCTCGGCCAGGCTGCTCGGCAGCGGCTTGATGCCGAGGGCCTTGCGTTCACGCGGCGTCAGCGCCCAGATGTCGTCCTCGACCTCGCGCGGCAGCTCGTACCCCTCCTCGATGCCCTTCAGCCCGGCGGCCAGCATCAGCGCGAACGCGAGGTACGGGTTCGCCGCCGAGTCCAGCGACCGGAACTCGACCCGCGACGACTGCCCCTTGTGCGGCTTGTACATCGGCACCCGGACCAGCGCGGACCGGTTGTTGTGCCCCCAGGAGATGAACGACGGCGCCTCGTCACCGACCGCGAGCCGCTTGTACGAGTTCACCCACTGGTTCGTCACCGCGGTGATCTCGGCCGCGTGGTGCAGCAGCCCGGCGATGAACGCCCGCCCGGTCTTGGACAGCTGGTACTGCGCACCGCCCTCGAAGAACGCGTTCCGGTCACCCTCGAACAGCGACATGTGGGTGTGCATCCCGGACCCGGGCTGGTCGCTCAGCGGCTTCGGCATGAACGAGGCGTAGATCCCCTGGGTGAGCGCGACCTCCTTCACCACCACGCGGAACGTCATGATGTTGTCCGCGGTGCTGAGCGCGTCGGCGTACCGCAGGTCGATCTCCTGCTGGCCCGGCCCGCCCTCGTGGTGGCTGAACTCGACCGAGATGCCCATCGACTCGAGCATCGTGATCGCCTCGCGACGGAAGTCGTTCCCGATCCCCTGCGGAGTGTGGTCGAAGTACCCGGACGAGTCGACCGGTTCCGGATGTGTCCCGGGCGCGCCGCTGAGCGACTTGAACAGGTAGAACTCGATCTCGGGGTGGGTGTAGAAGGTGAAGCCCAGGTCCGCCGCCTTGGACAGCGTCCGCTTGAGCACATGCCGCGGGTCGGCGAACGACGCGGACCCGTCCGGCATGTTGATGTCGCAGAACATCCGCGCGGTGCCCATCGTCTCGCCGCGCCAGGGCAGGATCTGGAATGTCGACGGATCGGGCTTGGCCAGCATGTCCGCCTCGGTCACCCGAGCGAACCCCTCGATCGCGGAGCCGTCGAACCCGATTCCCTCGGCGAACGCGCCCTCCAGCTCGGCCGGCGCCACCGCCACGGACTTCAGGAACCCGAGCACGTCGGTGAACCAGAGCCGCACGAAGCGTACGTCGCGCTCCTCCAGCGCGCGCAGCACGAACTCCTGCTGCTTGTCCATCGGTCCACCTCTCACGGCATCGGTCGGTTCTCACACAGTGTGCCCCGGCTCTGTTAAGCAGACGTTACGTGCTGCCGGGGACATCGGCAGCGCCAGGGCCTACCGTGTCTGTCGTGCAAACGATCTTCGGTGCCGGCTACCAGGTGGCGTTGATCGTGGCAGCGGCGCTCTGCGCCAGCGACCTGCTGCTCAGTACGGCGCGATTCGTCCAGACGATCCGCCGGAAGCGCACTGCCGAGCAGGATGTCCTCGGGCGGCGCTGGCTACCTGTCCCGGAGCTCGGATTCGGCATGTTCGCGTTCTGCTGCCCGGGCCTGGTCACGCTCGGGCTCACCCACCACAACGCCGACGACCTGCCGACCAAGGAGATCCTGCTCGCCGCCCTGGTCTTCGGGTACGCCGGAGCGGTGCTGTCCCGGGTCGTCCGGACGCCCGGCCCCGGCGGCCGCCGCTTCCGGCTACGCGCCGGCCTGCTCCTTGGCCTCCCGGCCGTGTTCGGCCTGGTCTTCGGCCTCTCCGGCGTCGCTGTCTGAGGCCCGCCGCCGCTGGAACCACGGCACGATCCGCTCCATCGGCGCGAACGCCAGCCAGCAGACCACGGTCGGCAGGAAGTGGATCAGCAGGATCGCGGTGTTCGCCGCGTGGAACCCGAGGAAGAACAAGGCCCCGAACAACTGCCACCGGCCCTTGAGCCACAGGATCACCGGCGACAGGAACTCCGCGGTGATCCCGACCCACTGCATCACGTGCAGCATCCACGGATGGTGCAGCAGCCACTCCCCGACCGGGTGCGGCCGCCGTACGATCGCCCACGTCAGTACGGCGCTCCCCGGCCAGGTCAGCGCCCATCCGGCACTCCGCAGTTTCGCTATCGCGGACAGGAAGTACGTCGCGATCACGCAGATCTGCACGCACCGGATCACCCAACCGGCCGACTCCGACCGGGCTTGATCGTTGTACGACGCGCGTCCGCGACGCCCGGCCTTCACAGTTGGAAGGACCCACAACGCGATCACCAGCGCGAGGTGGTCGTGGTCGACCTTCCCGTCGCTCATGCCGATCAGCACCCACCACGTGAACGCCGGCGCCACGATCCAGCCGGCGATCCGCGGGAAGTAGTTCGACGCGCCGACCAGGCAGGCCGCGATCAGGACGACGTACAAGGCGGTCGTGTTGAAGACCGTGGGCTTGGGGAGGTCGAACATGCGGGCCAAGAGCAACGGCTGGTAGAGGCCGGGATGCTCGCCCTTCAGCCGGGTGTCGCGGACGAAGGCGTGCATGTCCACGATGACGAACAGATAGAGGACGGTCCGCAACCACGCGATCCGGGCGAACGCGATGGCCGGGGTGAACCAGTTCGCGGCGCGGGTGGCCACGGTGCGGGCGCTCATCGGCGCACCTCCCAGGTGGCCAGGACCGCCGGCGTCGGCGGTCCGACGACGCGGCCCTTGACCAGCTGGGTGGTGTCGCGGATCAACTCGAGCTTCACGTACTTCGGCTTGTCCGGGTGCTTCTTCGCCCACCCGTCCGCGACCTGTTGCAGCAGCGACGGGTCCTTGACGATCTCGCCGGTCCGCGCCTCGATCTCGGCCCGCGCGACGCCGGCACCCTCGATGTTCAGCGGCACGTCGACCGTCGTACCGGCGTCGGTCTGCGCGCTGATCCGGGTGTAGGTGATGGAGGCGTCGTCGGGCACCGACATCGCGTACTGCGACATCGGGCCGAACGGCCACGCATCGTCGCTGGCGCGCACCGACCCGTTGATCAGCAGGCCGATCCCGACCAGGGCGACGGCCACCCGTACGCCCCTGCCGACCCGCCCCAGCCGGACGTCCCCCGCCCGCTCCTGCCCATCAGTCACGACCGTCATTAGACCAGACCGGTTTCGGCGGCTCGTTGGTAGGGAATTTTCCAGAGTATGACCGCCCCAGAAAACTTCCAACCTGCCCGGATGTCCCGGCGCACTCTCCTGCGCGGCGCTGCCGCCGGAAGCGTGCTGATCGGCGGCATCGCCGTCTCGACCACGGCAGCGCACGCCGCCCCCGCGCCGCGCTGCTACACGCGCACCGAATGGTCTGCGCGCCCGCCCAAGGCCGCCACCCAGGTGATCGGCGCGCCGGACCACATCGTGATCCACCACAGCGCCAGCCCGAACGTCACCGACTACTCGCTGGCGGCGGCGTACGCGCAGTCGCACTGGATCCAGGACCTGCACATGGACACCAACGGCTGGATCGACTCCGGCCAGCAGCTCACGATCAGCCGCGGCGGCTATCTGATGGAGGGCCGCAGCAAGTCGCTGTCCTCGATCCGGAACGGGCAGAACGTCCTCGGCGCCCAGACCGCCAACCAGAACAGCCACACGATCGGCATCGAGCACGAAGGCATCTATGTCAGCGAGAACGTGCCGACCGCGCTGTTCGACATGTCCGTGCTGACCTGCGCCTGGCTGTGCACAACGTACGGCCTCGACCCGCACAGCGCGATCGTGGGGCACCGGGATTACAACTCGACCCAATGCCCGGGTGACGTGTTCTATGCGAGGCTGCCCGAACTCCGCGATCGGGTGGCTGCGGTCCTCTTCGGCTGATACGTGACCCTGCGGATCAGGATCTCGAACGGACCGCGGTAGTTGGCGCGCCGCATTCTGTCGGCCATCCGCACGGTCGCCAGCCAGGTCGCGACAGCGAGCAGTGCTGTCGTTTTGGTGGAGAGCGTGCGAGACAGGTCGAGCAGGTACGGCGTGAAGACCACGGCCCACACGACTGACTGAGACAGATTGCAGGTCAGCGACCGCTGGCCGACGGCGGCGATCGCCAGGGTGATCCGGCCCTGGCGATCACGCAGCATGAGCGCGACCAGGACGATCAGAGCGGCATACCCGAAACCGCCGAGGACGCCGGATGCGTCGTGCAGTGGGCCGAGCCGGGTGAGTACGTCGTCGCTCGGCTGATCGATCACGCCGCCGACCACAAGCGACACCGGGAGGGCGCCGAGGACTGCGACGGTGAGGCCGGCGACTGCCGTCGTACGCAGCAGGGTGAGGTGCTCGGTCGGCCGTTCGAGGATGCGCCGGCGGCCGGCCCACAGACCGACCAGGAACGGCGTGATGAACCCGATCCAGCCGAGCAAGGCGATGAACGGCTGCACGACGATCCGGTCGCCGAACTGCCCTAGGAAGTCCGGCGGAAGCATCGAGGGATCGGTGGCATCGGACGCGGTCGCCAGCGAGTCGTCACTCGGCAACGCGGTCAGGACAAAGACCAGAGCCGCGGCGATCAACAGCCAGCGATCCTTCCAGCGCAGCGCCCAGACGCCGAGGAAGAGGAGTACGCCGTACGCCGCGAGGATGTCGCCGACGTAGAGCAACATCGCGTGCACGAAGCCGAGCACGATCAGGACGAGACTCCGGCGCCACAGCAACTTCCGGATCGGCCACCATTCCTTGCCGGCTTCCCGTTGCCGCCGGACGATCTGCGCGACGCCGTACCCGAACAGGACCCCGAACATCGGGAACGCCCGGCCGTCGACGAAGGTCGACAACACCATCCCCACCACGCGGTCGACCCACGAGCCGTCCATCGGGAACCCACCGAACACGCGTGTCCCATCAACGAAGTAATGCGAGTTCGCCAGCGCGATGAACAACAACATGAACCCCCGCGCAAGATCAGGCCCCAACGCCCGCTCCCCCACCCCGATCGGCCCACCTCGTTTCACCACACCTCCGAGTGAACCGCCCCGAAGCACCCCCACCATCCACCCAAAGTCCCGACCTACTGAACCTTGGTCGCTGTTTGATGAGGCGCATGTACGACGACGACGTACTCCGTCGCTGGCAACGCGGCTGGTCGCAGGCGCGGGAGTGGACCGACTACGCCGAGGTCGACGGCGTCATCGTTGTCCGCATCGGCGAGCCGGATCGCCGAGTCGAATACCTCACCACCGAACAGCACGCCACCACAGCCGCCCGGATGGCCCACACAGACGCCAACCCGGCCGGCAGCTCTTGGCTCAAGATCACCACGACGTCGCCCTCGCGCGTGGCCGCCGTACTGCATCCGCTCGAGCTCATCCGGACCGAGCGATTGTTGACAATCTCCTTGTCGGATCAGCCAGCGAGTCAGGTGCCCGGGTCGTACGAGCTCGAAGTGAGTGCGATGCCTGGCCTGATCGACGTCGAACTGCGCACTGATGGAAAGACCGCCGCGAGCGGACGGATGTCGGTCCTCGGAGCCGACGCGGTTGCCGACGTCATCTACACCGCGCCGCCGCACCGCCGCCGCGGTCTGGCCCATGCCGTGATGACCGCCCTGGCCGACGCAGCTCTCGATCAAGGCGCGACCACAGGTCTCCTCTCTGCCTCCGCCGAAGGCCTCCCGCTCTACGAATCCCTCAACTGGTCGCCGGTCGCTGACCTGGTTGTTGGGCGGACGGGGTTACTGTCGGGGGGATGAAGCAGGTCGTCGTGTTTACCGGTTTGCCGGGGACTGGGAAGTCGACGTTGGCCGAGGCAGTTGCTGTCGAAGCAGGTACTCCGGTCTTCGCCGGTGACTGGTTGCTCGGGGCGCTCAAACCGCACGGCGTTCTCGGCGGACTGAGCCGGCCGGCGTTCCTGGCGATGTACTACGACCTGCTGGAGACGTTGGTCCGCCGGCAACTGATGTTCGAGCAGTCGGCGATTTTCGACTGTCTGATTGACGACTCAGTGGCTGACCGATGGGGCAAGCTGGCAACGGAGTACGACGCACGGCTGCGGTTGATCGAGTGCGTTTGTACGGACGAAGCCGAGCACCGGCTCCGGTTGGAGGGGCGGCGGCGTGGGATTCCCGGATGGCACGAGGTCGGGTGGAATCACGTGGATCGGATGCGGGTCGAGTACCCGGGACTGACGCGCGAGCACCTCACCGTGGACGCGATGGATCCGCTCGCGCACAACCTCCGGCTGGTCCGGGAGTACAGCGGACTCTCCCAAGAGCCGCGGTAACCAGTAATGTGCTCTCGTGCCTCAGCTTCGGGTAGCGCTCGCTCAGCTCAATGTGACCGTCGGTGATGTCGACGGCAATGCTGAGAAGATCGTTGCCTGGACCCGGAACGCGGCCGAGCGCGGTGCGCATGTCGTGGCGTTCCCGGAGCTCGCGCTGACCGGATACCCGGTCGAGGACCTCGCCCTGAGGGCGTCGTTCGTGGACGCGTCGCAGGCCCGGATCCAGGACCTGGCGAGGCGGCTGGCCGACGAGGAGCTCGGCGACATCGTGGTCGTCTGCGGCTACCTCGACCGCGCGACCGGTACGGCGATGGGCATCGACCGGCTCGGCCGGCCGAAGGGCTCCCCGACCAACTCCGCGGCCGTGATCCACCAGGGCCGCGTGATCACGAGCGCGGTCAAGCACCACCTCCCGAACTACGGCGTCTTCGACGAGTTCCGGCACTTCGTTCCCGGCAACACGCTGCAGGTGGTCCGGATCCACGGCGTCGACGTCGCTGTGGTGATCTGTGAGGACCTCTGGCAGGACGGCGGCCCGGTCGCTGCCACCAAGGCCGCTGGTGCGGGGCTCCTGCTCGTCATCAACAGCTCGCCGTACGAGGCCAACAAGGACGACGTCCGCGGCGCGCTCGTCAGCCGCCGCGCCCGCCAGGCGGGTTGTCCGCTGGCGTACGTGAACCTCGTCGGCGGCCAGGACGAACTGGTCTTCGACGGCGACTCGCTGATCGCCGATGCCGAGGGCAAGGTGTTCGCCCGCGCCCCGCAGTTCGAGCAGGGCAGCATGGTGGTCGACCTCGAGCTAGCCGCCCCGACGGGTACGCCGGCCGGCACCCACGAGGGCATCGAGATCGTCCACACGGTCATCCAGGACGAGGCCCTGGCGAAGTACGACCCGATCGCGGCCGCCGTCGCGCCACGGCTGTCCGACGAGGCCGAGATGTACGGCGCGATCGTCACCGGACTGCGGGACTACGTGCAGAAGAACGGGTTCAAGTCCGTCCTGCTCGGGCTGTCCGGTGGAATCGACTCGTCGCTGGTGGCCGCGATCGCGTGTGACGCGGTCGGCGCCGAGCATGTGTTCGGCATCTCCAACCCGAGCGTCTACTCCAGCGACCACTCCAAGGACGACGCGGCCGAGCTCGCGGCCCGGACCGGACTGAACTACCGGGTGGTGCCGATCCAGCCGATGGTGCAGCCGTTCATCGACACGCTCGGCCTGACCGGCCTGGCCGAGGAGAACCTGCAGGCCCGGGTCCGCGCGGTGATCTGGATGGGTCTGTCGAACGCCGACGGCCACCTGGTTCTTGCCTGCGGCAACAAATCCGAGCTGTCCGTCGGCTACTCCACCATCTACGGCGACGCGGTCGGCGGCTACGCCCCGCTGAAGGACGTGCCGAAGACGCTGGTCTGGCGGCTGGCGAAGTGGCGCAACGCGGACGCGAAGGCGCGCGGCCAGCAACCGCCGATCCCGGAGAACTCGATCGCCAAGCCACCGTCGGCCGAGCTGCGGCCGGGGCAGCAGGACACCGACTCGCTGCCGCCGTACGACCTGCTCGACGACATGCTGGACGACTACGTCGAGCTGGACCGCGGCAGCGCCGAACTGGTCGCGGCCGGATTCGAGACCGAGCTGGTCAGCAAGGTGATCCAGCTCGTCGATCGCGCGGAGTACAAGCGCCGGCAGTACCCACCGGGCCCGAAGATCACCCACAAGGCCTTCGGCCGGGACCGCCGGTTGCCGATCACCAATGCATGGCGTGAGGACGCACGGAAGGCAGCCGAGCACTGAGCGATTCCTGGCGGTACCGCCCATCCAATGACACTCCGTGGGGCTCTCCTGAAGAGCCCACCGGCCGGTCCGGTTCGCCTGGCGACGGTGTGAGCGATCACTCAGGCACAGCCGGTGGCGCTCACCCTCCGCAACGGTGGGACGATGAAGGCATGGTTGACAACTTCCTGTCGGCCGGTACCCAGGGCGAGGACGAGGAGCTGCCGTCGCCGTACGGGACCGGACCGAAGAACCGGACAACCGAGGAGCACCGCCGCTCGGACTACGACAACGACTCCTGGCGGGACCGGGCCAACGGCCTCGGTCTCGACCCGTCGCCGTCGCTGCCGAACGCCCCCAGGTCGTACGAGCGCGGCCCGGTGCCCCAGCAGCCATACGTACCCAAGCCGCCGTACCTGCCCGCGGTGCCGCCACCCCCTGCGCAGCAACCCCAGCAGCAGCGGTACGGCGACCAGTCGCAAGGCCGCCAGTTCGGCGATCAGCCGCAGCGGCCGGAGTACTACGGAGAGCGGGAGCGCGAGCAGTCCCGTAGCGACGAGCCGTCGTACGGACAACCGGCGTACCCGGAGCAGAACCCGTTCCGACCGCAGCAGCCTGCGCAGCCGCAGCAGCAGACTCCCCCGCCGCAGCAGGGCCGGCCGAGCCCGTTCGGCCCGGGGAGCAACGGCGTACCGCCGAACCGGCAGGCGCAGCCACCGGCCGGGCAGCAGCCGCAGCCGCAGCAGCGGCCACCTGCGCCACCTGCACCGCCTGCTCCGCCGCAGACCGGCAACGGGCTGACGCAGCGACCCCAAGGGCCGCACAGCTCGAACGGGACCAGCAACGCGAACTGGAGCGGTCAGGCGCCCACGCAGGGTCCGACGCCGTCGAACGGTCCGGCTCAGAGCAACGGACTGAGCAATGGGTTGAGCAACGGGCTCAGTTCACACCAGCCGTCTGGTCAGCCTCCGACGACGCCGCCACCCCCGGCACCGCCTGCCCAGCCTGCTCTGCCTCAGGGCCAGCAGCCCCGGCCGGGCACGCCTGCCACCCCGCCGGGCAACTTCACGGTGGACACCCCGACCATCACGGCGTACATGCCGGAGTCGATCGAGGGCTACCAGCAGGAGGCCGGTGGCAAGCAGGACAACAGGTACCTGTCGGATCCGAGTGCGGAGTACGAGAGCAACACACCGATGAACGAGCCGAAGCCTCAGGTCGGCGCGCGGCGGCGGGCGGACGTCCAGCAGGACGCCCCCAGCCAGGTGCCGAACGAGCACACCGGTTCGCACCGCGCTGCCCGCAGGGCACAGGCCATGGCGAGCGCCGGTTCGTCCGAGCTCGGTGCACCGGTCGCGCCGGCGGACAACAAGCCGACCGATGGCGGTGGCACCGGTGAGGCCGGCAAGCGGCCCCGGCGGTACCGCATCCACCACCTGCGGGAGATGAAGAACCGCAGCGAGAAGTGGGCGATGCTGACGGCGTACGACCAGTACACCGCCGAGATCTTCGACCGCGCCGGCATCCCGGTGCTGCTGGTCGGCGACTCCGCCGCGAACAACGTCTTCGGCTACGACACCACGCTCCGCGTCACCGTCGACGAACTGATCCCGCTGGCACGCGCCGTCGCAGGTGCGGTCGACCGGGCGCTGGTCGTCGCGGACCTGCCGTTCGGTTCGTACCAGGCCTCACCCGAGCAGGCGTTCCACACCGCCGTCCGGTTCATGAAGGAGGCTGGCGTCCACGCGGTCAAGCTGGAAGGCGGGCGGATTGTCGTACCGATGGTCGAGAAGCTGACCCAGTCCGGCATCCCGGTGATGGCGCACATCGGCTTCACACCGCAGAGCGAGCACAGCATCGGCGGCTACCGCGTGCAGGGCCGTGGCGACCAAGCCGCCGGCCTGATCGACGACGCCGTCGCACTGGCCGAGGCCGGCGCGTTCTCCGTCGTACTGGAGATGGTCCCGGGCGACGTCGCCGCGGAAATCACAAAGCGCGTCACGATCCCGACCATCGGCATCGGCGCCGGGCGCGACACAGACGCCCAGGTGCTCGTCTGGCAGGACATGGCCGGGTTACGGTCCGGCACGATGCCGCGCTTCGTCAAGCAGTACGCCGACCTCCGCGGAATCCTCACCACAGCAGCCACCACGTACGCCGCCGACGTAGCGTCCGGAGCCTTCCCCGCCGACGAACACACGTTCTGAGGCCACCCGCAAACGACACCGCCGAAAGGACACCGCTCCGCGGCGGCTGGTTCTTGGCGCCTGCGACGGCGCGCAGAACCTGCACACCAGTCGAGTGGATGGCGCGATCAACTGCACACCGCGACCCAGCGAGCCGATGGACACTAGCCAACCGGCTCGGCTACTGCGGACACCAGCGCGGCGGCAGTCCTGTTAGGAGCCTGTGTGGCGCGCGCTGCTCCAGCCGGGTGCCGGGCCTGCAACACCTGGCGGTGGCCTGAGACAGGTAGTGCCGTGTCGTCGGCCACCAGTTGCTGTTCAAGGCCACGGCGGTGTCCGTCGGCTGGCCAGCTTCCGTTAGCGCGTGATACCGGTTGTCCGCGCTGACCACCTCTACCGTGTTCTGCTCGCGCCGGAAGACTGCCGCCGCAGCGGTGTCCTTCGGGGGTGAGGGGGAACGGGCCGGTCATGTAAGCCGGATTCTGTCGAGTGCGATCATCCATCTACGGTGACCGTTGCCGGGCACCTCCAGCGGCCTACCCGCGAGCTCGGGCGGGCAGCCCTCGAACGCTCGCGCGGGTGGTGGTTGCCCACCGCCCTTCTTGGCCTTGCTCCACGTGGGGTTTACCGAGCCTCCGCAGTCACCTGCGGAGCTGGTGGTCTCTTACACCACCGTTTCACCCTCACCCGCACTCCGATGAACCACGGGGTTCATCGAAGCCGCTGGCGGTCTGTTCTCTGTGGCACTGTCCCGCGGGTTGCCCCGGGTGGGTGTTACCCACCACGCTGCCCTGTGGAGTCCGGACTTTCCTCGGCGCCCGCTCTCGCGGACGACGCGATCGCCCGACCGACCCGTTCCTCGGTTCAGGATACGGCCTCGGCGGACACTTCCGGCCAGCGCCCGTCGGAGCCTCGCTCGTACGGGCGGACGTCGACGACGGCGTCCAGGTTCAGTGGGCCGTAGATGTGCGGGAAGCTGATGCCGATCCCGTCCAGGTCCTCGTCGCACAGCGCGGACACCAGACGCGCGGTGTCGATCACCAGCAGACACAGCGGCTCAGCCACGTCGGCGTACGCGAAGTTCGCCACCATGGCGACCTGTTCCGGCCGGGATGCGTGGATGAACGTTGCCCCGTCGTCGAGGGACTTGCCTCGCGTCGACCACCGATAACAGCCGGCCTCCTGCGCGGCTTCCCAGTGCTCCACGAACGCGATATGCAGAATCGTCGCCATGCCCACAGGCTAGTGGCGCCATCGCCTCGGAGCACCGATCACCACAGCAGTGTTCTGTCGATCCGTGGATTAGGGTGCTCGACATGGCCAAGGATGAGAGCACCGAGCTGGGGAACGACGCGAGCGCGGAGAAGAAGCCGGCGACGCCGGTGGACGATCTGGTCACGTCGCAGCACACGCTGACCATCGACGGGCGCGAGTTGGCGTACACCGCGACCACCGGGCGGATCGTGCTCAAGCAGGAGGTGCTGACCGACGGCAAGTTCGACGGGCATCAGGCGAAGGCCGAGGTCTTCCTGACCGCGTACACGCTGGACGGCGCCGAGGCGGCCGAGCGGCCGGTGACGTTCGCGTTCAACGGTGGGCCGGGTTCGTCGAGCATCTGGCTGCATCTCGGACTGCTGGGTCCGCGCCGCGTCGTCTCCGGTGACGCCGGTGAGCTCGCGCCGCCGCCGTACGGGTTGGTGGACAACGCGGAGACCCTGCTGCAGCACAGCGATCTCGTCTTCATCGACCCGGTGTCGACGGGCTACTCGCGTGCGGTCGAGGGCGAGAAGCCGGGCGAGTACCACGGCTTCACCCGCGATCTGGAGTCGGTCGGCGAGGTCGTCCGGTTGTGGACGTCGCGCAACGGACGCTGGATGTCGCCGAAGTTCCTGGCCGGCGAGTCCTACGGTACGACGCGCGCCGCCGGACTCGCGTCGCATCTGCAGGAGCGCTACGGCATGTACCTGAACGGCGTGGTGCTGATCTCCGCCGTGCTCGAGTTCGGCACGCTCGACTTCACCCCGGGCAACGATCTGCCGTACACGCTCTACCTGCCGACGTACGCCGCGATCGCGCACTACCACGGCCTGATGCCGGACCGGACGCTCGAGGAGGTGCTCGCGGACGCGGAGCGGTTCGCGGCCGGGCGGTACCCGAATGCGCTTGCCCAGGGCAACCGGATCCCGGCGGACTTCCGGGCCGAGGTGGTCGGCCGGATCGCGGCGCTGACCGGACTGACCGAGGACTACATCGACCGGGTCAACCTGCGGATCGAGCACCTGCGGTTCTTCGGCGAGGTACTGCGGTCCCGTCGGCAGACCGTCGGCCGGCTGGACGGCCGCTTCACCGGATGGGAGGCGGACTACGCAGGTGAGACGCCGGCCAAGGACCCGTCGTTCAGCGCGATCATCGGGCCGTACACGGCGGCGCTGAACCACTACGTGCGGGTCGAGCTCGGCTACCACAACGACCTGCCGTACGAGATCCTCAGCATGGATGCGGCGAAGAACTGGTCGTACAAGGAGTTCGAGGGTCACCAGATCACCGTCGCGGAGAAGCTCGCCGAGGCGATGCGGGTCAATCCGCATCTCAAGGTGCACGTCGCCTGCGGCCACTACGACGGCGCGACGCCGTACTTCGCCACCGAGCACACCCTTGGCCGCCTGCAACTCCCGGCCGAACTGCTCGGCAACATCGAGACGAAGTACTACCCGGCCGGCCACATGATGTACGTCCACGACCCGTCCCGCGTCCAGCAGTCCGAAGACATCGCGACGTTCGTCCGGGGCGCATCCAACCGATGACGCCACCGATGCTGACCCTCGTCCGTCCACCGGGTCCTCTCCAGGCGGCTCCGGTGGAAGGCGTCGTACTGCGTCCGCCCGTGGTGGCGGACACGGCGGCGCTGGGGCGGTTGTACTTCGAGGCTTACCCGCCTGGTGCGGCGTCGGCGTCCGAGCAGGAGGCGATCGAGGACATCGCGCTGACGTTCGAGGACGCGTACGGGGTGCTCGACTCACGGCTGAGCCGGCTCGCTCTTGTCGGTGATCGCATGGTCGGCGCGATCCTGGTCGTCCAGCGCGCACCGTGGCCCGACACCCCCGACTGCGCGTTCGTCATCGAGCTCTTCACCGCGCCGACCCACCGCCGGCTGGGCATCGCCCGGCTACTCCTGAGCGGCTGCTCCGCGGAGACCGTCGCCCTCCGCGTCGACGACGACAACACTCCCGCACTGACCCTCTACCGCACCCTCGGCTTTCAGGACGGATAGATCCGGAAGCCCAGCATCACTGCAATGGCAGCGGCGCTTGGGCCCACCACGATTGGCTGTCGTGATCGATACGAACAACCCATTTGACCCAGTGGTAGCCGCGTCGACCGGGGACCACCAGGCGCGCCGGCGCCCCGTGGCCGGCACTGAGACCGTTACCGCCGACGCCGGTGGCGAGGATCAGGTGGTCGGTGAGTGGAAGCCGACGGGAGTAGCCCGTCACGCTCGTCACCTCTACCGTTCCGGTCGCACCGTCAGGCAGCAGCCTGCTCACTCGCACCCCGGACCACTCCTGATCAGTCCACCATCCGCCGGTGCAGTCCAGGACGGCTGTCAGCCGGTCGTCCCAACGGCCGAGGTCCTCCAGGGACCAGTCGCGGGATACGCCGCCCGTCGTCACGGTCAGCCGCCACGACGAGAGATCGATCTCGGGCACCCGATCGAAGAGCCATGACGTGTTCGGGATGGCTGCGACCGAGGACGATGCGAGTTTGAAGGAGCCGGTGGATCGACGTATGCCGGATGGCATGGCCAGTGCGCTCGCTACCTGGGCGGTCCCCTCGAGGACACCGGCTGCCGACGCGGCCACCCCGAGGCGCAGGAACGTTCGCCGCGACAGGTCGGTCCGGCGTGCCCGGACCCGTCGATGGTGGGCATGCCACAGCGTGAGGACTGCGGCAACAACACCTGCGGTGACGTGCAGCTGCATTGTCGTAACGGGTGAGTCGGCGAGGAGGACACCGGCGCGGTGGGCCACGCCGGTGACCAGAGCCACGACCGTCGCTGCGGTCAGGAGCAGCGACGCGACCCAGCTGGGCCGCCGCGCGCGGTGCAGCGCCCGACGTACCACGATCGACTTCCAGGGAACGAGCACCACGATGGCCAGACCGAGGGCCCCGTGCAGGAAGGCGATCGGCCACACGGTCCCGCTGCCCGAGACGAACATGCAGAACCCCGACACCGTCGCAAGCGGGACCACGACCAGAAGGACGAGGTTGGTCAGCCGACCATTCATCCATCCACGGTAGTACGGACCAGACCCGGCGTTCGGCTGCGATCGTTGGGCGCGGTTCGACGATGCCGATCGATGCGTTGTGCACCGGTCAGCGGAGCGGCGTACTCGAGCATCGCGGGAGCGGTCAGAACTTTGTGGGCGCGATCGAGATCGGCCGGCAGACTCGGCCAGCCCTCGGCCTCGGTCACGGCAGGGTCAGGACTTCGGCGCCGGTGTCGGTGACCACCAGGGTGTGTTCGAACTGGGCGGTGCGGGACTTGTCCTTGGTGGTGGCGGTCCAGCCGTCGTCCCAGAGGTCGTAGTCGTAGGTGCCGAGGGTGAGCATCGGCTCGATCGTGAACGTCATGCCGGGCTCGATCACGTCGTCGAAACGCTCGTCGTCGTAGTGCGGGATGATCAGGCCGGAGTGGAACGCGGTGGCGATCCCGTGGCCGGTGAAGTCGCGGACGACGCCGTACCCGAAGCGCTTCGCGTAGGACTCGATCACGCGCCCGATGATGCTGACCTTCCGGCCCGGCCTGACCGCCTTGATGCCGCGGTTCAGCGCCTCCTGCGTGCGCTCGACCAGCAGCCGGCTCTCCTCGTCGACGTCGCCGACCAGGAACGTCCCGTTGGTGTCGCCGTGCACACCGTCGAGGAACGCCGTGATGTCGACGTTGACGATGTCGCCGTCCTCGAGCCGACGGTCGTCCGGAATGCCGTGGCAGATCACCTCGTTCACCGACGTACACAGCGACTTGGGATAACCGCGATAGCCGAGCGTCGACGGGTACGCACCGCGCTCGATCAGGTACTCGTGGCCGATCGCGTCCAGCTCGTCCGTGGTCACACCGGGCTTCGCCGCCGCACCCACCGCCTGCAAGGCCTGCGCGGCGAGTTTGCTCGCGACGCGCATCCTGTCCACCAACTCCGGCGCGGTCACGTACGAACCGTCGTACGGCGTCGGCGACGGCTTGCCGACGTATTCGGGACGCGGGATGGACGCGGGTACTTCGCGGCGCGGCGAGATGATGCCGGGAGTGATAGTCGACATGGTGAGATCATTCTAGTGAGCTGCGACAAGACTCCCAGGAGGTGGTCATCCAGATGAGCGACGATCACAGCAACGAGTGGTACTACAACGTCAAGACCGGCAAGGTCGAGCCGTACCAAGGGGAGAAGGCCGGCGACCGGCTCGGGCCGTACAACTCCCCCGAGGAAGCTGCTCGGGCACTGGAGAAGGTCCAGGAACGCAACGAGGCCTGGGACAACGATCCCAACTGGGACGACGACTGACATCGCACCTGGCGCTGTCGGAGTGAACGCGCACCAAGGGGCACCACCGATCTCGGTGGTGCCCCTTGGCTTTGGTTGCGTCGACGTCGCGCGAGTGCGGACGCCGGGCTCAGCGGGTGACCCGCCGCGCGGTGGTCTTGCGGGCCGGAGCCTTGCGGGCCGGGGCCTTCTTCGCCGCGACCTTGCGGGCGGGCGCCTTCTTGGCGGCGGTCCGCTTCGCCGGGGCCTTCTTCGCAGCGACCTTCTTGGCCGGTGCCTTCTTCGCCGCGGTCTTGCGGGCCGGTGCCTTCTTCGCGACGGTCTTCTTCGCCGTCGTCTTGCGGGCCACGGTCTTCTTCGCGGTCGTCTTGCGGGCCGTGGTCTTCTTCGCCGGCGCCTTCTTCGCGACGGTCTTCTTCGCGGTCGTCTTCCTCGCGGCGACCTTCTTGGCCGGAGCCTTCTTCGCCGTCGTCTTCCGCGCTGCGGTCGTCTTCTTCGCAGCAGTGGTCTTCTTCGCGGCGGTCTTCCGGGCTGGCGCCTTCTTTGCCGCACTCACCTTCTTCGTCACTGTCTTCTTCGCTGCGCTGACCTTGCGCGCGGACGTCGTCCTCGCGGCGCTGGCCTTCTTCGCGACAGTCTTCTTGGCGGGAGAAGCCTTTTTGGCTGTCGCCTTCCCTGCGGCTGCCTTCTTGGCTGGCACTCTGCCTCCTTGGTGCGGCTGAGGAAAACCACGGTGGATTCCTCGTCGTCACGATGATGACAACACTTGGTGCGTACGTAAAGCACCCGAAACGTCCGCAGCTTAAGGCGTCCTGGTCGCAAACCGGCGCGCAAATGCCGAAAATCCTTGTGCAGAAGGGATTCCACCGCGCTATGAGGATGCCCGAGGGACCGGATAATTTCTTGGCGACACGCGCACAAAGTTCGTGTCGAAGCACGCAATCGGCGAGTGTTGTCGTCGGCAACGGCCTTCGCGAAGTGAGGTGAGAGACGTGCGAGACAAGCCGCGAGACGACCTCGGAGACGTCGTCACGATGCCGTCCGAAGTGCTACGTGTGGTCAGCATCGTGCCCTCGTTGACGGAGTCGATCGCAGCAACGCACGCGCACCTGATCGTTGGTGCGACCGACTGGTGTACGCATCCCGCAGACCTCGACGTGACACGCGTTCGCGGCACCAAGAATCCCGACGTCGAACTCATCGCGGCACTCGCACCGGACGTCGTGATCGCGAACGCCGAAGAGAATCGCGTCGTCGATCTCGACGCGTTGCGCGATCGCGGAATCGCGGTGTGGGTGACCGCACCGACGACCGTCGACGAATCACTGGACTCACTCGAACGCATGCTGTCCGCGATCATCGGCGACGTACCCGACTGGTTGACCGGTGCCCGCGCGGTGTGGAGTTCGCCGTACGACGGAATGCGCCGGCGCGCGGTGATACCGATCTGGCGGCGGCCGTGGATGGCGTTGGGACGCGACACGTTCGCGGGTGATCTGCTCGCCCGGATCGGTATCGACAACGTACTGCGGGATTCCGGCGAACGTTATCCGCGGTTCGATCCGGACGCGTTACCCGAGCACGATCTCGTCGTACTGCCGGACGAGCCTTATGCGTTTTCCCCCGGCGACGGGCCGGAAGCCTTCATGCAGCCCGCGCGCTGTGTGTCGGGCCGGCACCTGACTTGGTACGGGCCGTCGTTGCTGGAAGCACGGGAAGTGCTCAGCCGACAACTGGAGTGACGTCCGCCACGATCACTGCTCGCTCAGCTAGACGGTTAGGTATGCCTCACCTACACTCGCTGCGTGCCGTCGATGACCGCGAAGAAGAAGTGCTGCAAGGACAAGCCGAGGTGCAAGAAGTGCCCGGTCGTCCTGCTGCGGCTGTCGAAGGCCGGCTGTGCGGAACGGCTCGATCGCGTGCACTACGAGGTCGACAAGAAGGTGCCGAAGAAGGTGCTGAAACGAGCCCGCAAGCGCTGACGGACCGTTTGAGACGCCGTTGCGGCGGATCAGGACGCGCGGCGCAGGGTGATCGCGTCGACGGCGCGACGCAACAGTCCTGGGATGGTGACGTGCGCAGCCCGGCCGGTCGCCTCCAGCTCGTCCGCGTGCCACCAGCCGTGGGCGCTGATCGTCTCCAACTCGAGTTCTTCCTGGTTGGCGAACGTCACCTCGACGCCGTCGACTCCGATCGCGAAGAACGTCTGCCGCTGGATGATCGGGCATCCGCCCCACTCGAACTCGATCGTGTTCGTCGCGACCGGATCGCCGAGTGCGTCCGGCGGCAGCACGATGCCGACCTCTTCGCGCAGTTCGCGGGTGCCGGCTTCGGCGAGCGTTTCCCCGTCGTTCACCGCACCGCCGATCGTGAACCAGTACGGCGTCTGCGGTTTCAGCGGATCCCAGCCGTGCAGCAGCAACACCTTGCCGTCCGGACGCACCGGCAGCACGCGCGCCGTCGTCCGGCGGACGACGGTGCCTGGTGGTGGCAGACGTGGATCGGTCACATGACAAAACGCTAGACGACACAGGGCATCCGGCGTCGCACGATGCGGCGAGTCTCACACTGGTTGCCTCGCGCCCGTAAGGAAGGTGATCAGCTGACATCGTGAGGGAAGAGCGAGAGTGAAGTGAGAAGATCGAACCCATGACAGCGCGTATTGGTCTGGGTCTCGCGGCACTGGGTCGGCCCGGGTACATCAATCTCGGGCACGACGAAGACCTTCCGCCGGCCCGTGCGGTCGAGGATCTTCGCCGGCGTACGCACGATCTGCTCGACCAGGCGTGGCACGCCGGTGTCCGGTACTTCGACGCCGCGCGTTCGTACGGACTCGCCGAGACGTTCCTCGGTGAGTGGCTGACGCCGGAACGCCGTACCGAACTCACCATTGGCTCCAAGTGGGGCTACACGTACGTCGCCGACTGGCGGACCGATGCCGCGACACACGAGGTCAAGGACCATTCGCTCGCGACGTTCGAACGGCAGTGGCCGGAGACCCTTCAAGCGCTTGGTGGACCGCCGGACTTCTACCTCGTGCACAGCCTGACGTCGGACAGTCCGGCGCTCGGCGACAAGCAACTGCTCGACCGGCTGCAGGAGCTTGCGGACAGCGACGTACGCGTCGGATTGTCGACCAGTGGACCGCAGCAGGCCGAGACGCTGCGCAGGGCGATCGAGCTCGACGGCCCGTTCAGTGCGGTCCAGTCCACCTGGAACGTGCTGGAGACATCCGCCGGGGCCGCGCTGGCCGAGGCGCACGACGCCGGCTGGTTCGTCGTCGTGAAGGAAGTCGTGGCGAACGGACGCCTGACCGCGAAGGCGGGCGAGACGCCGTTCACCGCGTTCGCCCATCAGCACGGCGTCGCTCCGGACTCGCTCGCGATCGGCGCCGCCGTCGCGCAGCCGTGGGCGGACGTCGTACTCAGCGGTGCGATCACGGCCGAGCAACTCGCCAGCAACCTCGCCTTCCACGTCGACGGCCCACTCGTCGAGTTCGTCCAGCAGCCCGACGAGTACTGGACCGAACGCTCAGCCCTCCCCTGGATCTAGGGCACGTCTGCCGGGTTCGACACCGTCGTGGTGAGAGGCTTGGGATATGGCCCGCAGAGGGATGCGACGGATGCGCACGGGAATCGTGATCCTGGTGCTGTTCGCTCTGCTCGGCGGCAGTGGGTACATCGGCTGGGTACTGGTGAAGCGGTCCGAACCGGTGGCCCTGCCCGACCCGACCGGGACCTTCCAGGTCGGCCGCCGGACGTTCGAGTGGACCGACACGGTCCGCCGGGACCCGTACGGCGAAGGTCCGCGTCGGCTCTCGGTGTGGCTCTGGTACCCGGTGGCCAAGAGCACCACCGGACGCCACGTCGAGTATGCGCCCGGACTATGGAACGGGCTGCACCTGAAGTCACCGATCGCGGTGTTCCAGGGACCGTTCAACGGTCTGCAGGACCACGCGCTGGACCGCGCAACCATCGCCCCCGGCCGCTTCCCGGTCGTGGTGCTGATGCCGGGCATGGGCCTGTCCGCGCCGATGTACGCCAGCCTCGCCGAGGATCTCGCCAGCCACGGCTACCTGGTCGCCGGCGTGACTCCGACGTACAGCGCGAACTTGACCGTCCTCGACGGCCAGACGGTCAGGAGCACCGAATCGGCCAACCCACCGAATCTCGGCGAGACCTCGACGGGTGCGCTCGAGGCCGGCGACCACCTCGTCACCACCTGGGCCGCCGACGCCCGCTTCGCCGCCACCACCCTCGGCAAGCAGTTGCCGAACAGCGTCGAGACCGGAATCGGTACGTCGTACGTCGGCCACTCGTTCGGCGGCGCGGCATCACTGGAGGCGTGCCGGACCGATCAACGGTGTGGCGCCGCGGTCGACGTGGACGGACTGCAGTTCGGCGACGTGGTGACGAAGGGCGTGCACGCGCCGATCATGCTGCTCGGCGCGGACGACTCGTGCATCACCAGTGTCTGCGGCCCGGACGCGAAGACCGACGACGGCCGCGACCGCGCCCTGTCGTTGCTCAAGGCAAGCACGGGTACGGCGTGGTGCGCGACCATCCCCGGGACGCGGCACTTCAACTTCACCGACTACGGCGCGTACTACCTGGCGCTGCCGTTGCGGAAGTTCCTGCCGCTCGGCACCGTGGGCCCGCGCCACGCGCTGACCGTCATGAACGGCTACGTCACAACGTTCCTCTCGCACGCCCTCTACCGGACCGCGGCACCCGGCGCGCCGACCTGCGCGGACTGAACTCAGCCCAGGTCGAGCTCGTAGGTCTGGCCAACGAGTTCCGAACCCCAGGAGTCATGCGGCTCGGAGCCGGTGAGGCGGAAGCCGCGAGCAAGGTAGATGTGCCGCGCCGCCACCAACGGATCGTTGGTCCACAACACCATCCGTTTGTAGCCGGCCGCGCGCGCGAAGTCGAGGCACGTGTCGACCAGGTCGGCACCGAGGCCAAGACCCCGCGCCGCTGGATCGACCAGGAGCAGGCGGAGTTGGGCGGTGGCCTCGTCCGGTCCACGGACACAGAAGATGCTGCCGGCCCGTTCCCCGTCCACCTCGGCGATCCACGCGGCCTGGCGACCGTCGTCGTGCTCACTCGCGTACGCCGCCACGATCCGCGTGATCAGCGCCTCGTACTCCAGGCCCCAGCCGTACTCCGCCGCGTAGATCTCCGCGTGCGCCTGCACCACCCAACCGAGGTCTCCCGGCTTGCCCAGCTTCCTGATCGCCTTCGTCCGGCTCATCCAGTCCACCCAATCTACTGACACGACTGTTTCAGTAGGTGATACTAGCTCCGTGCCGTCGACGAAGCCAGCCCCTTCCGCGCGTCAGCAGGAACTGCTGGAGCGCGCCTACGCCTACTCGCTCAGCCACGGGCTGGCCGATCTGTCGCTGCGCCCGCTGGCCAGCGCGATCGAGTCGAGCCCGCGGGTGCTGCTGTTCCTGTTCGGCAGCAAGGACGGCCTGATCCGCGCCCTGCTCGCCCGAGCCCGCGTCGACGAGCTCGAACTGCTCCGCCAGATCGAGTCCAGGTACGACGAACCGCCCGGCCTGACCGTGGTCGCGCGCGAGCTGTGGACGTGGCTGGCCGAGCCCGAGCGTCGGCCGCTGATGAAGTTCTGGGTGGAGGCGTACGGGCGCTCGCTGGTCGCGCCGGACGGTCCGTGGGCGGACTACGGCCGCTCGACTGTCGAGGACTGGCTCGAACTGCTCAAGGCGAGTCAGCCCGATCCCGGCAGCCCGGCCGCGGAGGCACGGCGTACCGGCGTACTGGCGATGCTGCGCGGCGCGCTGATCGACCTGCTCGCGACCGAGGACCTGGACCGCACGACCGCGGCCGTCGAGGACTACCTACGGGGCTAGTGTCCGGCTCAGGACACCAACTCGAACGCGACCGTGCCCTTGGCGATATCGGCCTCGACCAGCTTCACGCGGATCGCCTGACCGAGCGGCAGTGGCGCCGTACCGGTCACGCGGCCTTCGATCGCGACCGTGGAGAGAGCGACGACGCCGCGGGTGGTGTCGCGCTCGTCCACGTCGGTGATCACACCGTCGAACTCCGTCCCGATTCGATCGGCCACCAGACCGGCCTCGACCATGCTGACGATCGAGCGTTCGTAGGCGTTCGCCCGGCGGTCCGCCTCGTCCATCGTCTTCGGGATCTCGTCCATCGACTCGCGCACCCAGGCCGGAACTTCAGTGCCCGCCGACAGCGCCACACAGATCTCGCCGGTCCACCGATCCACCAGCCGACGCAGCGGCGCAGTGACGTGCGCGTACTCCGCCTTCATCGCGGCATGCTCCGGCCGCTCCGGCACACTCCCCGCGAACGCGGAGTACCCAGCACCCCGGAACAGCACGGTGCAGGCAGCGAGCATCGCCGCGTGCGCCGGCACCTTCGGGTCCAAACCATGAATGAACTGCGCGTACGACGTACCGTCCGGCCAGGTGATCCCGAGTGCTTTGGCGGTGTGCTCGAGCTTGTACCGCAGACTGTCGTGCGATTCGGGCAGCGTCCGCAGGATGCCGATCTTGCCCTTCATCATCAGCTTGGCCGCGGCCATGCCGGTGAGCAGCGAGATCTGCGCGTTCCAGCCCTCGACCGGCAGCGGTGCGCGGAACTCCAGGCCCCAACCATGGTTGGAGGTGACGACCTCCTGGTCCGGGATCGGCAGGTTGACTCCGCCGCGCTCGAGCTCACGCTGCTCACGCAGCTTGCCGACCTCGCGAAGCAGTTGCAGCGACTCCGACGCGTTGCCGGAGTCGAGGTCCTTCTGCACGCCTGCGTAGTTCAGCTTGGCGCGGGACTTCACCAGCGCGCGCTCGCAGGTGACGCCTGTCCCCTCGCCCGTCGCGTCGACCGTGATCGTCCACAGCAAGGCGGGACGCACTCCGTCCGGCAGCAGCGACGCCGCGCCTTCGGACAGCTCCGGCGGGTGCAGCGGGGTCCGCTTGTCCGGGGCGTAGAGGGTCTCGCCGCGGCGGCGGGCTTCGAGGTCGATCGGGTCGCCGGGCTGGACGAAGGCAGCGACGTCGGCGATCGCGTAGTGGACCGTGTAGCCGTCGCCGGTGCGCTCGATGTGCAGGGCCTGGTCGAGGTCCATCGAGTCCGGCGGATCGATCGTGACGAACTCGAGGTCGGTCCGGTCCAGCTCGGGCAGCCGCGGGTTCCTCGCTGCGTGCAGTGCCGCCGCGACCACCTCGGCCGGGAACTCCGCCGGCACCTCGAGCTCACGCCGGATGTCCTGCAGCGACGCCCGGAACACCTCGGGCACGTCCTCGGCGAAATGAACTCTCTGCAGCGGCACCTTGGCTCTCCGTCCTCTGGACTCAGTGAGGTCAGACTAGCGAGGGTTCCACATTGAAGGAGCGGAGCGAGGCGAGGCCGTCGGCGTACCAGTGGATCTCGGTGATGGTCGCCGGTCGCAGCTCCATCCGGAACACCGACGCCATCGGTGCCTGCAGCACCGACCGGACCATCAGTTTGATCGGCGTGACATGGGTGACGACGACAACGGTCTTGCCTGGGTACCGGGTCAGCAGCCCGTCCCGCGCCGACCGGGCCCGGCGGGCGCACGCGTCGAACGACTCGCCACCAGGCGGCGCGACGGTGGTCGAGCCCAGCCACGCGTTCATCGCGTCCGGCCACTTCTCCTGCACCTCGGCGAACGTGTGCCCGTCCCAGTCACCGAACGAGCACTCCACCCAGCCGTCGTCCACCACCGGCTCGAGCCCGAGCTTGCCGGCGACCGCCTCCGCCGTCTGCCTCGCCCGCACCATCGGCGAGGTCACGAGCGCGTCGACACCACCGATCCGGGACAGGTACTCAGCGGCCGCCTGGGCTTGAGCCCGACCGGTGTCACTGAGCGCAGGGTCGTCGCCCCCAGATCCGGAGAACCGCTTCTCGACCGTGTGCGGCGTCTCGCCGTGCCGCAGGAAGATGAGCTGCGTCGGCGGCTCGGCCTGCGCACCCCAACCCTGCAAGGCTTTCTGCAGATCCGACGGCTCCTTGACCGCTGCCGGCCCAGGTCCGCCGGCCTCCGGCTTCAGCGGGATCGGTACGCCGTCCAGCGCGTTGTTCGCCAGCGCGTCGGCGGCGGAGTTCTGGGCCCGCGGCACCCACGTCCACTCGGTCCCGAACGGCGCCAGGCCCTGCGCCTTGATCGCCAGCGGCTGAAGGTCCGGGTGCTTGATCTTCCACCGGCCGGCCATCTGCTCGACCACCAGCTTGGAGTCCATCCGCACCTCGATCGAGGCGTCCGGCGCGTACTCCGCGGCCAGCTGGAGCCCCGCGATCAGTCCGGAGTACTCCGCGACGTTGTTGGTCGCGATCCCCAGCGTCTTGCCGTCCTGCGCGATCACCTCGCCGGTCGCCGGGTCGCGGACCAGCGCGCCGTACGCGGCCGGTCCCGGGTTCCCGCGCGACCCGCCATCGGCCTCGACGATCACGTGCTGATAGCTCATCCACGTCCTCGCTTCGCTCCGGGCGCGGATGAGGCACAAGACGCACTGTGCTCGATGATGAGCTCGCTCCGCTCGCTCATACGCTGGCCTCCGCGGTCCGGACCAGGATCCGTCCGCACTCCTCACAGCGCAGTACGGCGTCCGCCGGGGCGGTCTTGATGCGGTTCAGATCGGACGGCGCCAGCTCCATCCGGCAGCCCATGCAGCGCTTTCCGACCAGCGGGGCGGCGCCGATGCCGCCGTTGTGCTCGCGGAGCCGCTGGTACTGCGTGATCAGGGCATCCGGTAGCTCGGCCGCCACCCCGGCGCGCTTGTCGCCGAGCCCGGCGCGCTGCTCGTCGAGTTCCTTCAGCGCGGCGTCGCGGCTGGTCTCGAGCTCGGACTGCCGGCCGGCGAACGCCTCGGCGCGGGTACGCAGATCGAGCTGGACCGCTTCGGCGGCCTCCAGCTTCTCCATCACCTCGAGCTCGGCGTCCTCCAGGTCGGAGATCCGCCGGTCCAGCGAGCCGATCTCGTGCTGCAGGTTCTCCAGGTCCTTGGCCGAGGTGACCTGACCGGAGTCCAGCCGCTGCTGGTTGCGGGCCTTGCGCTGCCGCACCTGGTCGACGTCACTGTCGGCCTTCTTCTGCTCGCGCTGCAGGTCGCTGACCTCGGTGTCGGCGGTGACCAGGTCGCGATCGACCACGGACTTCTCTGCGGTCAGGTCGGCGAGGGCCTGGTGCTCGGGCAGCGATTTGCGCTTGTGCGCGACCTGATCCAGCTGCAGGTCGAGATCCTGCAGGTCCAGCAACCGGCGTTGGACGGCGGGCTCGGCGTTCAGAGTCGGCTCCTTAGATCGTTCAGTTGTCAGCAGCGCTCAGAACCGCAGGGTCCACGCGTCCGTGCAGAGCGTCGAGATGTGAGTGTCCACGGTACTGCCTTGCGCTGCCAACCCTTCGAGGAGGAGTCGCTCGGCGTCCCGCAGCCACGGCCACTCGCTGGCCCAGTGCGCGACATCTACCAGCGCCGGGCCTTCGGCGTACGCCTGGGCCTCGGTCGCGGGGTGGTGCCGGAGGTCGGCGGTCACGTACGCGTCGACGCCGGACGCCCGGACTCGCTCGAACTCCGAGTCGCCCGCTCCCCCGACGACGGCGACGGTCTCGATCGTCCGCTCCGGGTCCCCCGACACCCGTACGCCGTGCTCCGTGCGCGGGAGGTGATCGGCGACCAACCGGGCGAAGTCCTTCAGCGGCAGCGGCGCGGACAGCGCACCGATGCGGCCGCCACCACGCTCGCTCGGCAGCGCAGCCAGTTCGTAGATGTCGAACGCTGGTTCCTCGTAGGAGTGCGCCGCCTTCAGCGCCTCGACCACGGCCCGCCGCTTGCCCCGCGGCAGGATCATCTCGACCCGGTTCTCCGGCACGACCTCAATGTCGCCGACCTGTCCGATCGTGGGATTGGCGCCCTCGAGTGGACGGAAGGTCCCTTCACCGGTGCCGCTCCAGGCGGCCCGCTCGTAGTCGCCGATCTGGCCCGCGCCTGCCTTCGCCAGTGCGTCGAGCATGGCCTGTGTCTCGTCGACCGGCACGAAGACGACGAGCTTGTCCATCGGGTCGGACGGCATCGCCTTGAGCGGCCGCGTGTCCTGCAGCCCGAGTGCCGCGGCCAGTGCGTCACTCACACCCGGGTTCGCGTTGTCCGCGTTGGTATGGCAGACGTGCAGCGCCGTACCGCTCCGGATCAGGTCGTGCACGACCCGGCCCTTCGGCGTCGTCGCCGCCACGCTGTTCACGCCGCGTAACAACAGCGGGTGGTGCGTGACGAGGAGATCGACGTCGCCCGCAATCGCCTCGTCCACCACCACGCGCATCGGGTCCACGGCGAACAGGATCCGTCGTACCTGCTGCTCCGGATCGCCAGTGACCAGACCGACCGCATCCCAGGACTCCGCCCAGGCAGGGTTGTAGAGGCGGTCGAGTACGGCGATCACGTCAGCAAGCGTCGGAGTCACGGCCCCCATCCTGCCGCATCAGATCAGCCAGGCAGTGGTGTCACTCGGGAGCTTGTCGCCTTCCAGCGGACCACTCGACAGCACGACCGCAGCGTCCGGCAGTTCGACCGGCGCCACCCCGAAGTTCGTGATCGACTGCCAGCCGCCCGGACGGGTGAAGTGCAGGACCCAGTCCGTGCCATCGACCCACGTCAGCGAGTTGCCGGTCTGCAGTCCCCGGCGTACTGCGAGGGCCTTGCGGTACAGGCTCAGCGTCGAACTGACGTCGCCTTCCTGCGCCTCGACGGAGTACCCACCGAACCACTTCGGCTGCAGCAGATGCGACCCACCCGAGCCGAAGCCGAACGACAGCCCGCCGACTGTCCATGGGATCGGCACCCGGCACCCGTCACGGCCCTTCTCGGCACCCTTCGAGCGGAAGTAGGCCGGGTCCTGCAGGTTCGCGGCCGGCAGCTCGCCGACCTCCTGCAGCCCGAGCTCCTCCCCCTGATACAGGTACGCCGAACCCGGCAGCGCCAGCATCAGCAGCACCGCTGCGCGGGCCCGGCGCAACCCCAGCTCCACGTCGACGGTCGGCTCGGTGCCGTTGCTCAACAACCAAGCCTTGCCGTCCTGCCACAGGCCGGACGGGTCCTTCGGCAGACCGTAGCGGGTCGCGTGGCGGACGACGTCGTGGTTCGAGAACACCCAGGTCGAGGAGGAGCCATTCTGGTCGGCAAGCGCGAGGTTCTCCTCGATCACCTGGCGGAACTTGTCGTACTCCCAGTCGGCCTGCAGCAGGTCGAAGTTGAACGCCTGCCCGAGCCCGTCCGCACTCGCATACCGCGCCCGGCGCGACGCCGGGACGAACGCCTCTGCCACAGCGGACCGCGGTGGGTCGTACTCGTTCAGGACCTGCCGCCACTCGCGATAGATCTCGTGTACGCCGTCCCGGTCCCACAGCGGGTGCAGACCGTACGACTCGGACACTCGAGGCAGGGTCGCCTGTGACGGCATCGGCTCCGACAGGTCCTTCATCAGCGCATGCGCGACGTCCACCCGGAAGCCGTCGACACCGCGGTCCGACCAAAAGCGCAGCGTCTGGAGGAAGTCAGCCCGGACCTCCGGGTGCTCCCAGTTCAGGTCGGGCTGCTCGGCCGCGAACATGTGCAGGTACCACTGACCGTCGGCGGTCTGCGCCCACGCGGAGCCGCCGAACACCGAGTCCCAATCGGACGGCGGCTGGTCACCGTCGCCCTCCCGGAAGATGTACCGCTCCCGCGCCGGCGAACCCTTCGGTGCGGCCAGGGCTTCGGTGAACCAGGCATGCCGGTCCGAGGTGTGGTTCGGCACGATGTCGACGATCAGCTTGATGTTCGCCGCGTGCAGCGCGTCGACCAGTTGGTCGATGTCCGCCAGGGTGCCCAGCCGCGGGTCCACGGCGCGGTAGTCGTCGACGTCGTACCCACCGTCGGCCAGGGCGGACGGGTAGAACGGGCTCAGCCAGACCGCGTCGATGCCGAGGGCCTCGAGGTACGGCACGCGGCTGACGATGCCCTGCAGGTCGCCGAGGCCGTCGCCGTCGGAGTCGGCGAAGCTCCGCGGATAGATCTGGTAGACGACCGCCTGCCGCCACCAATCGGCATCGTTCGTCAACTGCTTGCTCGTCATCAGCGCCTCACTGAAGTCGTCTGCAGAGTGTTGTCCGTGATTAATATAGAGTCTAAATTTAGATCCTGCAGTATTCTGCGCCGGGACGTTCGAGCTGGTCAAGGGGCTTTGCATGACAGTGACTCAAGCCACGGCGACACCGCCGCTGTTGCGCCGCGTGAACGCGGGCAAGCTCCTCGGCGTGCTCTCGAACGCGGGAGTGATGACAGGAACCGGTCTGATCCAGGCCACCGGCCTGACCCGGGCGACCGTGCACGCCGTCTGCAACGACCTCATCTCGATGGGCTGGGTGGTCGAGCTCGACCCCGGCCGCGACGACACCGCGGTGGGCCGGCCGTCGCGGCGGTTCGAGTTCAACAGCCGGGCCGGGTATGTGCTCGGGATCGACATCGGCGACGCCAAGACCACGGTGCTGCTCGCGGACCTGCGCGGCGAGACGGTCGCCAAGGCCGGCCGCTCGGTGTCCGACGTGAAGACGCCGGGCGAGCGGACCGACATCGTGCACGAGACGATCGTCGAAGCCCTGGCGAGCGCGGGGGTCTGCGATCCACAGGTGCTGGCTGCGGGAGTCGGAGTCGCGGCGCCGGTCGACCGGGACGGGAACATCCTGGTCGACGACGAGTTCTGGCGGCGGTTCGACGCGGGCCTGGCGAAGCGGCTGACCGAGTTGCACGGCTGGCCGGTGCTGCTCGAGAACGACGCCAATCTCGCCGCCCTGGGAGAACAGTGGCGCGGCGAAGGGCGGGACGTCGACGACCTCGCCGTACTGCTCGCCGGTGAGCGGTTCGGTTCCGGACTGATGGATTCGGGCCGGCTGCTGCACGGCAGTCGTGGTGGTGCGGGCGAGATGGTCTACCTCAAGCTCGTCGAGGGCGTCGGTGACACCCACGGCATCGCCCGGATCGCGCGTGACCAAGGCGCCGCCGCGGTCGCCGATCCGGCCGTCGACACCATCCTGCGGACACTCGACGGCCCGATCACCGCGGAACAGGTCTTCACCGCCGCCGGCTCCGGCGATGAAGTTGCCCTGGGCATCCTTCAGCACGTGGCCGGGCGGACCGCCCGGGTGGTGGCGACGCTCGGGATCCTGTTCAACCCCGAGCTCGTCGTCCTCGGTGGCGCGGTCGCCCAGGCCGCCAAGGCGTTGCTGCCCGACATCGAACGCCACCTGGCCACCTTCACCAGTACGCCGCCGCGCGTCGCCGTCTCGTCCCTCGGCGACGCGATCGTCTCCGTCGGCGCGGTCCGCCACGCTCTCAACTACGTCGAGCAACACGCCCTGGATCTGAATCTCAAGCCTGCGTGAGCGCCCTCGCGACTACCTCGAGGACGATGACGTTGCGGCCCGAGGTGGTGGCGGAGCGGATGCCTTCGGGGACGAGGGCGCGATCCTCGGGGATACCCGTGCAGAGCACGAACACGTTGTCCTTGTGCCCCTCGAGCAGGTGGGTCAGCGCGTCGCGCATCCACGGCGTACGTCCGGCGTCTTGAACCGCGATGACGAGCGGACGGCCCGCGGCGGCTGCGGCCGCTGTCTTGATCGCGTCGCCGGCTGGTGAATCACCGTCAGTGAGCCGATGTTCGCCACGGAGCACGACGCCGTCCGAACCTGGTGCAACGCGACCGAAGACCTCGGGAAGCCCACTGAAATAGGGGTTCCAGGCCGGGTGCAGCCCCTGCGTCAGATCGATGACGTACGGCGCGGAGCCGAGCACCGGGATGTTCTGGCCGGCCACCACGCGGGCGGCGACCTCGCGGATCGGGGCACCGTCGAGACCCGGCTGCCGGGTGCGCTGGGCCAAGCTCGCCGCGAGCGCACGGCCCCGGGCAGCCGCGTCGGCGACTCGTTCGGCGTCCAACGTTCCGTTGCCGATGGCATCGACCACCCGCGCGGTCAGCGCCTGTGGGTCCGCGGAGCCGACGGCGATCATGGCCAGGTCGGCGCCGGCACCGATCGACGCGACCGCGGCGTCCTCGATCGACCTGGTCTTGGTGATCGCCTGCATCTCCAGTGCGTCAGTGGTGATCACGCCGGTGAAGCCGAGTTCTTCGCGCAGCAGGCCGGTCAGCAGGCGGCGCGACAGGGTGGCCGGCTGGTCGTCGTACGCGGAGAAGATGATGTGGGCGCTCATCACCACGTCGGCGCCGGCCGCGATCGTCGCCCGGAACGGCGCAAGCTCGACCGCGTTGACCTCCTCGATCGAGCGGTCGACGCTGGGCAGGCCGACGTGGGAGTCGACGGCGACGTCGCCGTGGCCCGGGAAGTGCTTTGGGCAGGCGGCGATGCCGGCCTCGTGCACGCCCTCGACGAACGCGACGCCGTGCCGGGAGACCACGTCGGCCGTCGTACCGAACGAGCGGGTGGAGATGATCGGGTTCGCCGGGTTGCTGTTGACGTCGACCGACGGCGCGAGCATCAGGTCGATGCCCAGGCTCGCCAGCGTCGCCGCGGCGTCCCGGGCGGAGGCGCGGGTCAGGTCGACGTCGTCGAGATCGCCGAGGACGCGCGGTGAGGCCAGCGGCCACGGGTTGGCCGGCGCGAGGTGGCTGAACTCGCCGCCCTCGTGATCGATCGCGATGATCAGGTCGGGCCGCTCGGCCCGCAGCGACGCGGTCAGGGCGGCCACCTGATCGGCGTCGGCGACGTTGCGGGTGAACAGGATGACGCCGCCGAGACCGGCAGCGACCGCACGGCGCAACTCGTCGGGGGCGGTGGTCCCGCTGAAGCCGACGATCAGCGCGCCGGCGGCATCACGATCCAGTTGATCACTCATCCCCCTACCCTCTCCTCCCCGAGGTGCGCGCCGCCAGCCCTGGCCGCCGGAGTCCGGCCAATGCCGTCACGGACAGCTAATAATTAGCGCCTTCTGGACGGCCTAGGGCGATCGTTGTCAGGCTATGTCAAGGCATTTAACTGGCGTCTTCCTGCGGCTTTGCGGGGGATTCCTGCCATTGACCCCTGTCTGTCCGGGCCGACTACGGATAACGTTGTCTCCCGACCTGACCACCTGCATCGGCACTGACGGGGGGACCATGAGTGACGAACCAGTGAAGCAGGACACCGTCCTGGGCATCGACATCGGCGGCACGAAGATGGCCGCCGCACTCGTGTCCAGCGACGGTGAGATCCTCACCGGGGACCGGATCCTGACTCCACCCGGCGACGCGGACGTGGTCTTCGCGGCGCTCGGCGAGCTGATCGGGCGGGTGCGCGGTGACGCGACGCCGGTCGCGGTCGGGATCGGTTCGGCCGGGCCACTGGATCAGGAGCACGGGCTGGTGTCACCGGTCAACATCACCGGCTGGCGGAACTTCCCGCTGGTCGAGCGGGTCCGGGGGCTGGTCGGCGACGTACCCGTGACGCTCGGGGTCGACGGGCACTGCTTCGCGCTGGGTGAGTTCTGGACGGGCGCCGGACGCGACGCCGACACGCTTCTGGGGATCGTGGTGTCGACCGGCGTCGGCGGCGGATTGGTTGTCGACGGCAAGCCTGTCATCGGTCAGTCGGGGAACGCCGCGCACATCGGTCACGTGGTCGTGGACCTGGACGGCGAGGCGTGCGCGTGCGGGTCGTACGGCTGCGTGGAGGCGTACGCGAGCGGGCCGCGGATGGTTGCCCGGGCCAAGCGTCGCGGCTGGCGGATCGGCGAGGAGGCGGATGCCGCCGTACTCGCCGCCGACGCGGCCGCCGGGGACGAGCTCGCGCTGGCCGCGTTCGACGACGGCGCGCAGGCACTGGCCGCGGGGATCGTCGCGACGGCGGTGACGGTCGATCTGACCACGGTGGTCATCGGGGGCGGGGTGTCGAAGGCCGGGCCGGTTCTGTTCGACCCGGTGCAGGCGTGGGTGAAGCGGCTCGCACAACTCCCTTTCATCACCGACCTGGCGGTCGAGCCCGCCCAGCTCGACAACGCCGGCCTGCTCGGGGCCGCCCATCAGGCCTGGGCCGCCGTCGGCTGACCGCCGTACACCTCTCCCGGCGTTACGCACACATCTGCACGCGCGGAACAGGGTCGCATGCGCACCTTTGCGCAGTTTTAACCCAATTGCCCGGATCTGTGTAACGACTGGGCCGTCCCACGCGATGCAACGGATGGATGGGGTGGGGGCACGTCATCCAAGACTGGTCAGGGGGGCCTGGACCGGTCGGCAACGGTTGGTCGATGGGGGGCCAGGATCAGCCGAACGCGTGAGCGGCGGAGAGGAGACTCTCCGCCGCCCTCGCGAACAGCACGGCGTCAGGTCAGGTCAGCAACGTCCGCCAGCGTTGTCCAGGGCAACGCTCGACCAGAGAGACTCGGTCCCCGATGGACGTCGCGGTACTCCTGCTCTTCGCTGTCTTCTTCACCGCGCTGCTGGTCCGGACCACGTCCAGGTACGACGTACTGCGAGCATCTGTCGGACGGCCGCGACTGTTCCAGATCGCCGCTGTCCTGGCCGCCGCGGTCACTGTGCCGGTCGACGTGTACGCGGTCGTCTACGGCACCGTTGGCCCGGGGGCGGTGGCGCTCGAGGACGTCGCCGGACGCTTGCTACTGATGAACGTCGCCGCCGCGTGCGGCGTCGCTGCCCTGCACGGCTCGCTGCGCGGACGGGCCCTCGCCGGCCCGGGAACCGCCGCAGCCGTGGCAGGGTCGGCTCCACCCATGGGAGCGCCGGCCGACGACGGCCACGCGCTCCGGCTGGGTGTGCTCGGCTGGACCGGACCACTGATCGCTCTGATCGTGGTCACCGCCGTGGTGGCGGTCGGGTCCGGCGGAGACGGAATGGGTTCCGGTGGGAACGGATCCGGTGCCGGCAGCGTCGGACCGACGACCGGAAGCGTCGGGTCCGCGCTGGCGGTCTACTCCCTGCTCGTCTGCGTGATCAGCGCCTCATCGCTGTTCCGCCGCCGGGCGAGGAGTGCGATCGATCCTCAGGAGGGATGAGGATCGTCGCGGGTTCTGCACCGCGGACGGAGGCCGGTGGCTGCGGGAGGGCTGCCCCCGACAACCCCCGTCCACGGTGCAGGACAGTGCTCTACGGCTTGAGCCACTCCGGTTCGGGGAGGAGGGCTCGGTCCAGACGCCCGTTGTCGTCGAGCGGGAGTTCCTCGATCGGGATGAGGTCGGCCGGCACCAGGTAGATCGGGAGTTCCTTGGTCAGGTCGAGCATCAGGCGGGCCAGGACTGCCGGATCGCTGTCCTCGAGAACGACGTACCCGAGGAGGCAGGTGTCGCCGGCCGGATCCGCGCAGGCGACCACAACGGCGTCGACCACGCCGGGCTGATCGGCCAGGACGTGTTCGGTTTCGCCGGGTTCGACGCGGTGGCCGCGGATCTTGACCTGGTCGTCGGCGCGACCGAGGTACTCCAGCGTCCCGTCCGGCCGCCAGCGGCCCAGGTCGCGGCTGCGGTACAACCGCGCTCCCGGATGCCCCGGATCCGGCACGAACGCGTGCTCGGTCTCGTCCGGCCGCCCGATGTAGCCCTGGGCAACGGCCGGTCCGCCGAGGTGGATCTCACCGACCGCACCGACCGGCACCGGCCGCAGTACCTGATCCAGCAGGCGTACGACGACGCCCTCGACCGGACGCCCGATCGACGGCCGGTCCACGGCCGGGTCGACCTCGTGGATCGTGGTCACGATCGACGCCTCGACCGGGCCGTACTCGTTGAACAGCCGGCACTCCGGATGCGCCTCGAGGAAGTCGCGCACCTTGTGCGTCAGCACCATCGCCTCGCCGCCCGCGACGATCTCCCGCAGCGCGGGCAACTCGGGCAGCCGCCGCATCGTCGCGAGCAACGCCGTCAACGGGCTGAACGCCATGAACAACCGCTCGACGTCGTGGTCCCGCAGCGCCGCGATCACCGCGTCCGGGTCGTACCGGTCGTCCTCGCCGATCAGCACCAGCGCCGAGCCGGAGGCCAGCGCGGTGAACATCTCCTGCACGTGAACGTCGAAACCGAACGAGGTCCACTGCAGCGTCCGCAGCGAACTCCGGGTCCGCAGATAATGCCGGATCAGGTTGACCGGGCCGCGGTGCGGGACGACGACGCCCTTCGGGTTCCCGGTCGAGCCGGACGTGTAGATGCAGTAGGCAACATCATCGGCGGCGGCCCGCACCGGCGGCGCCTGCCGCGCTCGCGCATCGCCGTCCGACGTTGCCACCGGAACCAACCGCAGTCCGAGCCGATCGGCCAGGGCCGCGTCGTCACCGACCAGCGCGACCGCGGAGGAGTCCGCGACCATGAACGCCCAGCGCGACTCGGGTACGCCGGGATCCAGCGGCAGGTACGCCGCGCCGGACTTCAGCACGGCGAGCACCGCGACGACCAGTTCGGTGCCTCGGGCAACACGTACGGCGACCAGTTGTCCGGGCTTCACGCCGAGGTCGACGAGCCGCCACGCGAGTGCGTTGGCCCGGCGATCGAGTTCACCGTACGTCAGCTCGCGCTGATCCTGGATCAGCGCGATCGCGTCCGGAGTGCGGGCGACCTGCTGCTCGAAGAGCGTGTGCAGTCCGCTGAGCTCGCCGGCGACGACGGCATCCCGACGTACTCGACCGATCGGGCCGGCTGGCGCGGTGTCGCCTTCGAGCTCGCGGAGGGCCTCGAGGTCGGACTCGATCGGGAACATCAGGTCGGGGAGGCGCAAGTTCGGCTGGGCGGTGGCGCGACGCAGGACCGCTTCGAGGTACGCGACGAGGCGGTCGATGGTGCGCTGCTCGAACAGTCCGGAGCGGTAGTCCGCCGTACACGTGATGCCGGCGCCGTGGTGGGTCAGCCGGAGGCGGAGGTCGAGCGGTTCGGGCAGCTCGTCGTCGCCGTCCTCGAACTCGACGAGAACCTGGAAGAGTGGGTCACGCTCGAGCACGGCGAGGTCGGTGCCGGCGTGGTCGAACGCGCCGGCCGTCACGTCGCGCACCCGGTGCGCGATCTCGCCGAGGTCGGGTTCGCCGGACAGGTCGATCCGGATCGGGAGAGCGCGCCGGGCCGCCGTCGAGGTGTCGCCCTGCGGCCGGATCAACGCGGTCCCGATCGTCACGTCGTCCTGCGCGGCGAATCGCCCGAGCACGGTGCCGACGGCCGCCAGCATGGTCATCAGCGGGGAGACCTTCCGGCCCCGGCTGAACACGAACACCGCGTCGCCGAGCTCCTCCTCGAACTCCTTCTTCACGGACCCGACAGCGCCCGAGGCAGCCGGGCGGACGCCGTCCGCAACCAGCACGAGCGGCTCTGCCCCGGCCAGCGCCATCTCCCAGTAGCCCAGGTCCCGCCGCAACCGCTCAACGTCCTCGCCCTTGCGAGGCTCGGTCTGCGCTTCGGCTGTTAGCTCTGTTTCGTCCTCTGGGTCCGCCGCGGGTGCATCAGGCTGCACATCGTCGATGGCTTCAGCCTTGCCCGCTGCGTCCTGCGCGCCGTTCGGCTCTTGAGGCGTTGATGGGTCGGGGTCGCCGAGGTGTTCGGAGGTGGTTGGGTCTTCTGAGGTTGCGGCTTCGAGGAGGGCGAGCTGTTCGCGCATCAGCTTGGTGACGCCGTCCACCAGCTGGCCCGCCACGCGGAGTTGCTGCGACATGAGCACGGCCATGCCGTTGCCTGGCAACTCGGCCTCGCTGGTCGCCGCTGCGGCCTCGTCGACCTTCGCCGCCAACTCCGCCAACCCGGAGCCCAGATCAGCCAGAGCAGTCCGAGCATCCCGAACCGGCGCGGCTGCCATCTCCTGAAGCTCTTCAGCAGGAGCCTCGACCTCAGCGTCCTCGGCCGCAGGCTCGACCTCGGCCTTCTCGGCGGGAGGCTGGAGCTCGGTTTCCTCGGTCGGAGCCTTCGCCGCGGCGTTCTCGGTCTTCTCGGCGCGCGCCTCCTCGGCCGCACCTTCCACCGGTTCGGGTGCTTCGGCGGCGGTCTCCGGCGGGACTGCAACGGCCGCCTGCTCCGCCTCCGGGGCTTCCAGGGCTTCCGGGGCTTCCGGGGCCTGCGTGGCGACGGCTGTGGCGAGCTTGTGCGGAGTGGTGTAGGCGCTGAACAGATCCTCGGAGGTGAGCGTCACCTCGAAGCGGGAGTTGATCTCGGTGATGACCGGCGCCATCGAGTCCGGCCTGGCGCCGAGCTCGGCGAACGTGTGGTCGACGGTCAGGTCGTACGGATCGAGGTTCAGCGCCTCACAAGTCAGATCCAGGATCAGATCCAGCGAGTCGCGGTACCGCTCGGCCGACATCTCGTCGCCGGACAACACCCCGGCCTGCGCCAGATAGTCCGCGTCGATCTGATGTGTCTCCGCCGGCAACGCGAACGGCGACTGCTCCTCCACCGGCTCGTTGCTCTCAGCAACCTCCGGTTCGGACGGCGGATCCAGCGGGATCCGCTTCACCGCCGCACTCGACGGCTCGAACACGACCGCCTGCGCCCGCGCCGCGCGCTCGAACGGACTCGGCTGCACCCGCGCCACCCGCCCGGCACCATCACCAGCGAGCCCGGTCGCAGAGGTGTCGACCGGGTGATGCACCCGCCGGAACGGGTACGTCGGCAACGGCACGCGACCGCCGTCGGAGTACACCTTCGACCACGCGATCTCGGTGCCCTGCTCGTACAACTCGGCCAGCCCGTTCATCGTCGCGAGGACGGGATCCTGACCCAGCCGTTGCGCGGGGATCCACGTGCTGTTCGGCGCGATCCGGCGCCCTGCCGGACTCAGTACGGCGTCCGGCCCGAGCTCCAGGAAGCGACGGCAACCGGCGGCCGTGACCGCCTCGACCGCGTCACCGAACAGCACCGGCTGCCGCAACTGCCCGACCAGGTAGTCGCCGTCCAGCACCGTCCCGGACTCGAGCAGATCGCCGGACCAGCTCGACACCATCGGCGTCCGCAACGGCTTCAGCGTGATCTCCCGGACGATCGCGGCGAAGTCCTTCAGGATCGGATCCACCAGCGAACTGTGGAACGCCCGATCCACGTCCAGCCGCTGATACGCAACCTCCAGCCGGTCCAGCTGCTCCGCGAGCTGCCCGACGATCACCTCGGAACCGGTCAGCACGAACGACTGCGGACCGTTGCCTGCGGCAATCTCCACGCCAGGCGTCTGCGTCAGCTCGCGAACCCGGTCCGCGTCCGCACGGACAGCAACCATCGCGCCGGGCACGGTGCCACGCTGCATGAGCTCGCCGCGCTTGGCGGTCAGCCGTACGCCGTCCGCCAGCGAGAGGGCACCGGCCACGCACAGAGCGGCGTACTCCCCCACGCTGTGACCGACCACCAGCGCGGGCTGCACACCGAACGACTGCCAGAGCCGCGCAAGCGCCACCTCGAACGCGAACAGCGCGGGCTGCGCGGTCTCAGTCGGCCAGACACCTTCGGACGCACCGGCAGGTGTCAGTAACAGCTCCAGCAGGCTGCCACCGGTCTCCTCGGCGTACACGCGGTCGCACTCGTCCAGCACCGAGCGGAACACCGGGAAGCGAGTGGCAAGTGCAGCAGCCATTCCGCGTCGCGCAGCGCCCTGACCGGTGAACGCGTAGCCCAGTGGACCCGGTCCGCCGCGTGGGACTTCGGTCGCCTGAGCTGAGCCGAGTGCGTCGACCAGCTCGGCCTCGGACGCGCCCGCTACCGCGATGCGGTGCCGGTGTGGCGGTCGGCCGAGGGCCGCCGTACCAGCGAGGTCGATCAGGCGGTGTCCGGTGCCGTGGCCGAGATCGGTGCGGAACAACTCGACCAGATCCGCCAGAGCGTCCGGGTCGGGCGCAGAGAGAGGCAGCACGACCGGTCCGTCGTCGCCGCGACGGATCTGCCGCGGCGACTCCTCCAGGATGACCTGCGCGTTGGTACCGCCGGCGTCGAGTGCGCTGACGCCCGCGCGCAGCGTCGTACCGGCCTCCCAGTCACGCGCCTCGGTGCCGATCACGAACGGGCTGCCTTCCAGCGCGAGCTCCGCGTTCGGCTCGGTGTAGTTGATCGTCGGCACCAGCATCCGGTGCTGCAGCATCAGGATGGTCTTGATCAGGCCGGCCATGCCCGCGGCGCTGTCGAGGTGGCCGATGTTCGGCTTCACCGAGCCGATCGTGCAGAAGCCGACCTTGTCGGTGTGCCGGCGCAGTGCGGTCGTCAGCGACTCCACCTCGGCGGAGTCCGCTGCGGCGCTGCCGATCGCGTTCGCCTCGATGTAGCTGAGTGAGTCCGCCGCGAACCCGGACCGCTCCAGCGCACGCTCGATCAGGTCGACCTGGTTGCCCTCGGAAGCGTCTTCGTTGCTGACCGCGGTGCCGCGGATCACGGCGTACACGGTGTCTCCGTCGGCGACGGCCTGGTCGAGCCGCTTCAGCAGTACGGCCGCAACGCCGTTCCCACCGACCGTGCCGTCTGCGGCCGCGTCGAACGCACGGACCTGGCCGCGCGGCGACAGGATCGACTCCGGTGCCGGGTGGTAGCCCGTTGCCTGCGGCACCTGTACGGCGGCCGCACCGGCGAGGGCGAGGTCCGCGTCGCCGGAGCGCAACGCCTGGCAGGCCAGGTGCACCGCGACCAAGGACGAGGACCAGGCGGACTGTACGCCGATGGCCGGACCGGTGAGGCCGAGGCGATAGGCGACGCGGGTGGCGAGGGAGTCGCGGGACTGGTGCTGCTGGGTGTACAGGTTCATGCCGGAGCCCGCGAACACGCCGACGCGGCCGGTGGTACCGGCGTACCCGCCGTGCTCGAGCGCCTGGTAGCAGACCTCCAGGAACAACCGCTGCGCCGGGTCCATCAACTCGGCCTCACGGTCGCTGAGGCCGAAGAACTTCGCGTCGAACGACTCCACATGATCAAGCACGCCACTGACGGCCACCAGCCCGTCATCCACATGCCCGCCCGCCTGGCTCACTTCCTCACTCGTGAACCGCCGAAGACTCTCCACCCCACCCACAAGGTTGTCCCAGAACTGCTCCAGCGTCTCCGCCCCCGGAAACCGCCCAGCCAACCCCACCACAGCCACAGCCCCCACAACCCGCTCCCGCTCCCGCTCCCGCTGCGCGGACTCGGCCTGCGGCGCGGGCGCTGCCTGAGCCTGGTCAGTCGGGTGTTCGGGTTCCGACTCTGCGGACGCGACCAGCTCTGGCGCAGCCTCCGACTCCTGCCCAGCCTCCGCGACCTGCTCGGTCGCTCCTTCTACAACCGGCTCTGCCCCGGAGACACCCTCGACGGTTGCCTCCGCGACGGACACCGCCGACGCAGCCACCGTGTGCTCCTCGACAGGCTCGCCCGCCACCTCCTCGACCGACTCAGCCTCCGAAGGCTCGTCCTGAGCAGCCTCGGCAGCTACTTCCTCGATCGGCTCGGCTTCGGCGGATAGCTCCTCGGTGGATTCAGGCTGCTCAGCCTCTGCGATCTCCTCGGAGGTCGCATCGGCGGCCGACTCGTCGACGGTCTCAGTCGACTCAGCCTCAGCTGCTTGCGTCGGCTCAGCCTCTTGCTGCTCTTCGGCAACAGCCTCCGCGGCAGGCTCAGCTTCGGCGCCTGGCTCGACCTCAAGCTGCTCATCGGCGCCGACCTCGGACTCGGCGGCTGCCTCCAGCCCAACCTCAGGCGCCTGCTCGTCGACAACCTCCGCGGCGGGCCCGGTTTCGGCGGCGGGCTTCAGCTCGGCCTCGGGCTGCTGTTCCTCGGCAGCGGCTCCGGCGACGGGACCAGCCGCGGCCGTCGGTGCTGCCTCGGCTTCGGGTTGCTGCTCGGTGGCGGGCTGGGGCTGTTCGTGGTCGGTTGCCTTGGCGACCGGTTCTGGGGCGGGTGCTTCGGCTGGTACGTCGAGGGCGGGGGCATGCGTGATCGTGTACTGCGCGATGAACCGGGCGGCAGGGAGCTCAGCCCGAGCCTGTGCTTCGGCAGCAGGCCCTTCAGGTGCTTCCGCGGCATGCTCGGCCGACTCAGTCCATGCTGCGGACTCCTGCGGCGCTTCGGAGCCCGCGGACTCGGCTGCTGCCTCGACCGACTCGGTCGACTCGGCCTCGGCGGAGGACTCCGGCTGCGGCTGGACTTCGGCTGCAGGCTCCTCGGCCGTTCCCTCGACAGGCCCGGTCGGTTCGACCTGCGCGGAGGACTCCGGCTCGGGTTGTGCTTCGGCCGCAGGCTCCTCAGGTGCTTCCGCGGCGGGCTCGATCGCCTCGGTCTCCGCGGCCAGGTCAGTGCGCACTTCGGCTGCAGACTCCTCAGCCGTCCCCGCCACAGACTCGGTCCGGTCGGCCTTCGCGGACGGCTGGGGGTGTGCTTCGGCCGCGGGTTCCTCGGCTGCTGCCTCGGAAAGCTGGGTCGGCTCGGCGTCCGCGGAGGACTGGGGCTGCTCTTCGGCAGGCTGCTCAGATGCTTCCTCGGCGGGCTCAGCCGGCTCGACCTCTGCGGTGGCCTCCGGCTGTGCCTGGGCTTCAGCCGCAGGCTTGTCGGCTGCTGCTTCGGCTGGGTCGGTTGGCTCGAGGTGTGCTGCGGGATCTGGCTGGGCTTCGGCGGGCTGCTTGGGCGCTTGCTCGGCGGGCTGCTTGACCTCGGCCTCTGCAGTGGGCTCCGGGTGGGGCTGTGCTGCGGTCGCAGGCGCGGCAGATGCGTTCTCGACGGGCTCGGCCGACTCGGATTCTGCGGCGGGCTCCGGGGGCCGTTGACCTTCGGCACCGACGGGCGGGGGCGGCTCGTCGGTGTCGGGGATTCGTTGGAGCTCGGTGGTTTGTTCGGTGTCGGGGATTGGGGCGGGCTCAGAGTGGGCGGCATCGGCGGTTGGCTCGGTTGCGACGGGAGCGGGTTGCTCGACGGCGGCGGTTGGCTCGGTTGCGGGGGGAGCGGGCTGGGCGGCGGCTGCGGTGGGCTCGGAGGGCGTGGCCTGCTGGGAGGGGGTGGGGGTGCCGAGGGTGGGGCGTTGGGGTGGGGTGGGGATGGATTGTTGGAGGGTGCGTTTCCAGGCGAGGCGGACTACCGGGAGTTCGGTGGTGCGTTCGGCTGGGTCTTCTTCGGCTGAGATGAGGGTGTCGGCGGCGCCTGCGTGCGGGCCTTCGCCGGCGGGGCCGGAGTACGAGTTGGCGCCGGCTGGTTCGACGTACGGGTGGGGTGGGGTTTCCAGCGTGCCGTCGATCCAGCGTTGCTTGAGCAGCGGGCGGAGGATCTTGCCGCCGGGCGTGGTCGGGAAGTCCCGGCGCGGTACGCCGATCACCTCGGCCTGAAGCCCGAGCCGGGCCAGGACGAGACTCCGGATCGCCTGATCCATCCCCGGGATCGACTCCGGCGTGAGCGCGTAGAACACGACCAGCCGGTCGGTCCCGCTCTCGCCGTCCGCGATCCCACAAGCCGCGACCAGACCCTGCTCGGCACCGACCACCGTCGCAGCGACCGACTCGATGTCGTGCGCGTAGTAGAGCTTCCCGGACATGATGATGCGTTCGCTGTCCCGGCCGGTGATGACCACCTGCCCGCCGGTGATGAACGCCTGGTCCCCGGTCGCCAGCCACTTCCGCGCCGGCCAGTTGCCAATCGGGAACGCCGCCCGGTCCGCCTCCAGATTGCCCAGGTACCCCGGTGTCACCCGAGCCGACGCGACCTGCAGCTGACCGATCCGGCCCTCCGGCAGCACCGCACCGTTCGGCGCCACGATCCGCACCGTCGTACCGGGCGCCGGAGCACCGACAGACACCAGGCTCAGCACGCCGGGTGCCTCGGCCCGCGTCTTACCCGGCCGAGCAACCGCGACCTTCCCGGTGGCCGGCCGCTGGTCGACCCACTCGATGACGCCGGTCGGCGGGATCCGGACGCGGTGCACGTTCGGCGTCAGCCCAGGCCGCGCGAACGTGATCCCGGTGACCGTCTCCGTCATCCCCCAGGCCGCGACGAAGGTCTCCGGTACGACGCCGAACCGGTTCGTCAGCCGCAGGAACTCCGACACCACCGGCACCGTGATCTGCTCGCCACCGCTGACCAGACTGCGCAGCGCGGACAGGTCCCAGTGCCGGTCCGGCTCGCCCGCGATCGCCCGCGTGGCGAGGCGGTAGCCGAAGTTCGGGGACCAGGAATGGTTGACCCGGTGCTGGTCCATCAAGTCCAGCCAGCGCAGCGGGTCAGCCAGCACCCAGTCGGTGTTCACATGCACGTTGGTGCAGCCGGTGAACACGGGCAGCAGGTGGTACAGCAGGAACGCGCCGCTCTGCGTCAGCGGCAGCCAGTTCAGCGTTGTCTGACCGGGCCGCACCGGCAGCATGGCCGGCGTACCAGCGGCGAACTCGACCAGCCCGCGGTGAGTCAGCTGCACGATCTTCGGCGCACCGGTGCTGGTGCCGGACGACATCATCAGTACGGCGACGTCGTCCGCGGCCGGGCGGTGGAACTCCGACGTCGGCTCATGGCCGGCCAGGGCGTCCGGGTCGAGGACCGGCAGGCCGAGGTCGTTCGGGAGGTCGGACGGGCGGCCGATCAGCACGGTCCAGCCGAGCAGGTCGGTCAGCTTGCGGAGCCGCTCGCGACCCTCCTCGGACCGGTCGCCCTCAGGACTCGGGGCCATCAGCAACGGACGGATGCCGCCCAGCGTGCAGGCCCAGAAGGCCGCGAAGAAGCCGACGGGCTCGGTGCAGTGCACGACCGCCGGATCTCCGGCGCGTACGCCGTTCGCCCGCAGGCCGGCCAGTATGCGGGCAGCCAACTCGAGCAGGGTCGGGAAGTCGAGCTTGGTCTCACGGCCGTCGGGGCCGATCTCGACCACGCCGGCGCCGCCGAAGTCGCGGGCCGCGCGGAGCAGCGCGCTGGGCAGGTCCCTGGGGTATCCGGCCGGGATCATCAGGGCCGGTCCGGTGCTGATCGCCGGCCGGTCCACACCGCTTCTCACCACGTGCCTCCCACCACCGGCACGAGGTGGGTCGGGAGGGGTTCAGCGAATGCGCGGGCAGGCCGGGACACAACGGTGGTGCCGTCCAGTTGGCGACCCACGGACACGCGCCTCCCCAACTGGACGGAGCCGGGCTCAGGGCAGACCCGTCTCGCTCTCACCGACAGAAAGCCCCGTTTTCCGTCTGCCGGAACGAAGCCGTGACCGGGCACCCCGGTGCGTCATCGCGCCGACCGACAGCCGTGAACCCTACCAGTCGAGACCGGCCCTGGAGGAGTCCGTTCCGGCGATCGATGAGTTAAGAAATCCCGCCGACCGCCGGCACCCTGGACAACGACCCTCGCTGCCTGCGGATACGCCGGATCGGCAGAGTGTCCGATCACCGGAGACACCTCGTCCCCGGCCCGCCGAGCGGACCGGGGACGACCTGGTGGAACGTTCGCTGAGCGAAAAACCTCAGCCGATGCGAACCGCGACGACGTCCGCAGTCACGGTGATCTGACCGCCACCGGCGGAGCTGCCGTCGTCGTTGTAGCCGAACCCGAAGACCTCGACCTTCGTCGCCTCGGACACCTTCACGACCTTCACGGTCGAGCCGGTCAGCTCACGGTCCTTCGCCGGCGAGATCTCGGCGCCGAGGATCGTGCCGAAGTCGTCTCCGAACGCCGTGTCCGAAGCGCCCACGCGCAGCGCCAGCTGCGGCCGGGTGCCGGCGACGCCGGCCTCCGTGCGCGCGAAGAACGCGGACGCGTTCAGCAGCCACTTGCCCGGCGCCAGCGTGATCTCGCCGACCTTCGTCTTCTGCGTCTTGAACGAGCCACCGATGTTCGCGATCACCTTCGGGCCGAGGGTGTCCGAGACACCTTCCTTGCCGAGTACGTCGGTCGCCGGGTCACCCGGGTCACCCTTCGCACCGGTGTCACCCTTGGGGCCGGGCGCACCGGGGTCACCCTTGTCCCCCTTGGTTCCGTTCTTCGCGATCTTCTGTCGCAGGTCCCATCCGAGTTTCGACTCCGCGATCGTGTTGTCGTGGATGTCGCCACCCCAGACGCCGCCGTTGATGATCTGGGCCGAGCCGACGCTGTTGGCCGGCACGGTCGACGCGGCGGTGGCCGACGGAATGACGGCGACCCCGACCAATGCGGCCGTGAGCACCGCGGGCGCGGCGTAACGGCGTACATGGCGGTTCTGCACGAGTTTCCGGACACGGCTGTTCTGCGCGTGCTGAGACATGGATTCCCCTCCAGTTGTCCCCGAGCCCCCCTCGGGATCCTGTGCACGTTACTGGTCTGGAGCGGAATCCGTAAGATAACGGAGCCTAAAGATTTAGGTGGGCGAAGTGGGATCGAGCCGCCGAAATCTTCCTTGTATTGCGGCTTCATAGGCCAGGAAGCCCGGCACCACTCGATGTCCACCGTCTGCCGGCCCTTCTCGATCACAGGCCGGCTTTGGTCACTCCGTAGACAGCCTGCGCGTGGGTGAAGCCTTCGCCGGCGCTCGACTCGAGCTGGTGGATCAGGCTGAACGCAGTGAACTCCAGGTAAGACTCGGCAGCGCCGATCGCCTGCTCCTGGCCCGCGGTCATCGAAGGCTGCGTGCCACCCAGGACAACGACCCTCGCTGCCTGCGGATACGCCGCATCGGCGAAGTGTCCGATCACCGGAGACGCCTCAGCCCCGAGGCCGCGTACGGGTCTTGGGGTTCGGGGACTCCTTGATGGCGCGGAGCAGGAGGTCGTGGAGTTGGCGCTGTTCGGCGGCGCTGAGTCCCTCGAGGGGCGAGTCGACGACGAGCGTTGCCAGCAGGTCGTCGCGGACCTTGGCGCCACATTCGGTGAGCACGAGTTGCTTGGCGCGCCGGTCGTGCGGGTCGGGCTGACGTTCGACCAGACCGAGCCGGGCCAGCCGGTCGACGACGTACGTGACGTTGGACGGCTCGCAGGACATGCGCCGCGCCAGCTCGCGCGACGTCATCGGCCCGGTCAGCTCCCTGAGGGCGACCGCCTGCGCCTCGGTCAGCTCGAGCGTGGAGGCGCAGGTGCCGACATGGTCGCTGATGCGCTGGGCCAGCTCGCTGACCAGCCCGCACAGCTCCCGAACAGCATCGCTTCGCCCTGTGGCCATGGACGCATCGTACGCGGTTCGATCAAGCGACAACCATACAGACTTGCTCTAAGTTTGAATGTTTCTAGCTTGATCTATATGGTTCTGGCTTGCTGGTTCAGCCATCGCCGTCGAGGCACGGGAAGGACGCGAGTTCGTGGGCACATTGGCAGGCAAGACCGCTCTGGTCACCGGGGGCAGCCGAGGCATCGGGAGGGCGATCGCCGAGCGGTTGGGGCGCGACGGGGCCTGCGTCGGGGTGCATTACAACACCGATGAGGAGGCCGCCAAGCGGACCGCCGGTGCGATCGAGGCTGCGGGTGGCTCGGCCTTCACCGTCAGGTCAGGGCTGGGTGTCCCAGGCGACGCCGAGGCGTTGTGGTCGGCGTTCGACGCGCATGCCGACGGGTTGGACATCCTGGTCAACAACGCCGGTATCGCAGAGCTGGGCGGAATCGCCGACACGACACCGGAGAGCTTCGATCGGCTCTTCGCGGTGAATACCAGAGCTCCGTTCTTCGTGGCGCAGCTCGGGCTCTCCCGGCTGCGCGACGGTGGCCGCATCGTCAACATCTCCACCAGCTACACCCTGGGCCACACCGATCCGGGCCTGATCGCGTACGCGATGACCAAGGCGGCGATCGACGTGTTCACCACGACCCTCGCCAAGGACCTCGGGTCGCGGGCCGTCACGGTCAACGCGGTCAATCCGGGCGCGATCGACACCGACCTCAACGCCTCGTGGCTGCGCTCGGACGAAGCGGCACGGGCGGCCACCGCGGCGCGCTCTCCGCTGGCGCGGGTCGGGGTACCCGACGATGTCGCCGGCGTGGTCGCGTTCCTGGCCTCCGACGACGCGGGCTGGGTGACCGGCCAGACCATCGACGCCACCGGCGGCGCCTTGCTCTGACCCGGCGATCGGGAGCCCGTGGACCGTCACGACCCGGCAGCTGGCGAGTTGCCCGGTCACGGTCGTGCTGCGGCGTGTCGAGGACAAGTGGAGCCCGGTGGTCATCCGCTCCTCGCCGAGCGCGGATACGGCGTCAACGAACTCGACCGGGCGATCGAGAGCATCAGCCGCCGCATGCCGACCCGCACGCTGCGAACTCTCGAAGACGAAGGAATCGTCCACCGCACTGTGTACGGCGCGCTGGGACTGGTGTGGGCGAAGAGGGGATCGAACCCCCGACATCTTCCTTGTAAGGGAAGCGCTCTACCGCTGAGCTATCCGCCCGGTGTGGATCAAACGACCGGCGCAGTCTACCCGAGGTCGTGTCCCAGAGTTGCCAGCGCCCGGGCGTAGTCGTCGAGGTTGCGGGCCTCCGGGATCGAGTTCACCACCGACCAGCGGACGGCACCGGCCCGGTCGACCACGAACGTGCCGCGCAGAGCACATCCGCGCTCGGGATCGAAGACGCCGTACGACGAGGCGATCGCGCCGTGTGGCCAGAAGTCGGTGAGCAGACCGAACTCGAGCTTGTGCGCGTCGGCGTAGGCCCGCAGGGCGAACATCGGGTCGCACGAGATCGCCAGGAACTCCGCCGCCGCCAGCAGGTCCGGCCGGTCACGCAGCGCGGCCAACTCGCTCGTGCAGACCCCACTGAAGGCGTACGGATAGAAGACCAGTACGACGTCGCTGCGGCCGGCGTACTCGCTCAGCCGGACCTGTTCGCCGTGCTGGTTGCGGGCTGTGAAGTCCGGTGCCCGGCTGCCGACGGCAGGGGTCACCGTCGCGTCATCCCCGACGGCCGGATTTCGGCACCACGAGCTTGGTGGCCGACCAGTCGTCGGTCACGCTCAGGGTGCTGGTGGTGGACAGCCCGGCGACCGGAGCCGCCTCGGCGATGTCACTGGTCTCGACGTACCCGTCCCGGCCGACCTTCGGGGTCAGCAGCCACACGACCCCGCCGGCCTTCAGGTCGGTGAGGATGTCGAAGAACGCGTCGACCAGGTCGCCGTCCTCCTCGCGGAACCAGAGCAGTACGACGTCCACGACCTCGTCGGTGTCCTCGTCGACGAACTCCTCGCCGGTGATCGCTTTGATCGCATCACGGAACTCGTCGTCGCAGTCCTCGTCGTACCCGATCTCCTGCACGACCCAGCCGGCCTCCAGGCCGAGCCGGGACGCGGTGCTAGGAATGCCGGTCGGCACACCATTGCCGTTTCCGTCCGCGTGGTCCGCGGTCGCGCTCACGTGTCCTCCTCCGTGGTCCCCGCTTGCCCGGGGGTAGGCGTCAGTAGCGATAGTCCATCGTGACGTACCGCGTCGCGCAAGTATGCACGAGGGTTCCGTGACGTGTCCGGTATCCGCGTGGCGGGTACAGTCCGTGTCCGCTCAGATCACGCGTGCACGACCGGAATCAGGCCCCTGTGGAAGGCGAAGTAGAACGCATTCCGAACAGGTGACAGGATTGCGGTGAAGACAACCAGAGAGAACGGCAGGACACCGTGGCTTCCGGACACGAACCACCAGCCATCATCACCGAGGGGATGCCCACCCAGCTCCCCGACATCGACCCCGACGAGACACGCGAGTGGGTCGAATCGCTCGACGCGGTCCTGGACGAACGGGGCAAGGCGCGAGCACGCTACCTCATGCTCAAGCTGATCGAGCGGGCCCGGGAGCGACAGGTGGGGGTGCCCGCCCTGCGGAGCACCGACTACATCAACTCGATCCCGCCCGAGCGGGAGCCGTGGTTCCCCGGCGACGAGCACATCGAGCGCCGGATCCGGGCCTTCATCCGCTGGAACGCCGCGGTGATGGTGAGCAAGGCCAACCGCAAGGGCCTCGAGGTCGGCGGCCACATCGCCACCTACCAGTCCGCGGCCAGCCTGTACGAGGTCGGTTTCAACCACTTCTTCCGCGGCAAGGACCACCCCGGCGGCGGTGACCAGATCTTCATCCAGGGGCACGCCTCCCCCGGGATGTACGCGCGCGCCTTCCTCGAGGGCCGGTTGAGCACCGACCAGCTGGACGGCTTCCGCCAGGAGGTCTCCCGCGGTCCGCACAACGGACTGTCGTCGTACCCGCACCCTCGGTTGATGCCGGACTTCTGGGAGTTCCCGACCGTCTCGATGGGGCTGGCCGCGCTGAACTCGATCTACCAGGCCCGCTTCAACCGGTACCTGCACCACCGCGGCATCAAGGACACCAGCCAGCAGCACGTCTGGACCTTCCTCGGTGACGGCGAGATGGGTGAGCCGGAGTCGCTCGGCGCGATCGGCCTGGCCGCCCGCGAGGAGCTGGACAACCTCACCTTCGTGATCAACTGCAACCTGCAGCAGCTGGACGGACCGGTCCGCGGCAACGGCAAGGTCATCCAGGAGCTGGAGGCGTTCTTCCGCGGCGCCGGCTGGAACGTGATCAAGGTGATCTGGGGCCGCGAGTGGGACGCGCTGCTGGCGCAGGACCACGACGGCGCGCTGGTGAACAAGATGAACACCACGCCGGACGGCCAGTTCCAGACCTACTCGGTCGAGTCCGGTGAGTACATCCGGAACAACTTCTTCGGCGGCGACCAGCGACTCCAGCAGATGGTCAGCAAGCTGTCCGACGACGATCTGCGCAAGCTGCCGCGCGGTGGCCACGACTACCGCAAGGTGTACGCCGCGTTCAAGAGCGCGACCGAGCACGTCGGGCAGCCGACGGTGATCCTCGCGCAGACCATCAAGGGCTGGACGATCGAGGCGCTGGAGGGCCGCAATGCGACCCACCAGATGAAGAAGCTGACCTCGGACGACCTGAAGGCCTTCCGCGACCGGCTCTACCTGCCGATCGAGGACAAGGACCTCGAGGACGCGTACAACCCGCCGTACTTCCACCCCGGCACCGACTCGGCGGAGTACCAGTACATGATGGAGCGGCGCAAGCAGCTCGGCGGTTCGCTGCCGCAGCGGCGGGTCGCTCCGAAGACCTCGCTGAAGCTGCCGGCCGACGACGTCTACAAGCCGCTCAGCAAGGGCAACAACGCGCCGATCGCCACCACGATGGCGCTGGTCCGGCTGTTCCGGGACCTGATGAAGGATCCGGAGATCGGGCACCGGATCGTCCCGATCGCCCCGGACGAGTACCGCACGTTCGGCATGGACTCGATGTTCCCGACGGCCAAGATCTACAACCCGCACGGGCAGAACTACGAGGCCGTCGACCGCGCACTGCTGCTGTCGTGGAAGGAGTCCGAGCAGGGCCAGCTGCTGCACGAGGGCATCAGCGAGGCCGGCGCGATGGGCTCGGTGATCGCGGCCGGTACGGCGTACGCGACGCACGGCGAACCGATGATCCCGTTCTACATCTTCTACTCGATGTTCGGGTTCCAGCGGACCGGCGACTTCCAGTGGGCCTTCGGCGACCAGCTCGGCCGGGGCTTCCTGATCGGCGCGACCGCCGGGCGTACGACGCTGACCGGTGAGGGACTGCAGCACGCGGACGGCCACTCGCCGCTGCTGGCCTCGACCAACCCGGCGGCGGTGCACTACGACCCGGGCTTCGCCTACGAGGTCGCGCACATCGTCAAGGACGGGCTGCGCCGGATGTACGGCTACGGCCTGGACAAGAACAAGCCGTTCGGCGAGGACGTCTTCTACTACCTCACCGTCTACAACGAGCCGGTCCCCCAGCCGGCCGAGCCGGAGAACCTCGACGTCGCGGCACTGCTGAAGGGCATGTACCGCTTCCACGAGTACGAGACGGCCGAGGGTGACGACGTACCGCGGGTGCAGCTGCTCGCGTCCGGTGTCGCGCTGCCGTGGGTGCGCAAGGCCCAGGACATCCTGGCCGAGCAGTACTCCGTGGCCGCCGACATCTGGTCGGTGACGTCGTGGAACGAACTGCGCCGGGACGCCGTCGCCGCCGAGGAGCACAACCTGCTTCACCCGGAGGAGCCGGAGCGGGTGCCGTTCATCACCGAGCAGCTGAAGGACACCAAGGGTCCGGTGGTCGCGGTCAGCGACTACATGCGCGCGGTGCAGGACCAGATCTCCCGCTGGGTCCCGAACGACTACACCTCGCTCGGCACCGACGGCTGGGGTCTGGCCGACACCCGGGCAGCGGCCCGGCGCCACTTCCAGGTGGACGCCGAGTCGATCGTCGTGGCCGCACTGGAGATCCTGGCCAAGCGTGGCGACGTGAAGCCGGAGGTCGCGGCCGAGGCGGCCCGCAAGTACCGGATCGACGACCCGACCGCGGTCGCCGGCGTGAAGCAGGAGGGCGCCGGCGCCTGACGTCTGCCGAACCGCCCCTCCCGTAATTCACGGGAGGGGCGGTTCGCATTTGTCCTACCCTCGGATCCATGCCTGAACTGATCGAGCCGACCGTCGAGCTCCGTGACTCCTGGCTGGAGTCGTCCCGCGAGTGGGGCACCGCGTCCCAGGACGGCGCCGGGGTGTGGGAGGCCGGCGATCTGACCACGGTCGAGGGTTTCGCCGAGTGGGTCGAGCGGCTGCGGCAGCAGAGCGACGACTCCCGTGAGCTGCCGCCCGACCGGGTGCACGCGACGTACCTGTGGATCGTTGAGGACGGCAACTACCTCGGCGCGATCTCGCTCCGGCACGCGCTGAACGCCAAGCTGCTCGAGGCCGGCGGGCACATCGGGTACGGCGTCCGGCCGTCGGCCCGCGGTCGTGGTCTGGCCGCGTGGGCGCTCGGTCAGGTGCTCGAGGTGGCCCGGGCGCGCGGGATGGACAAGGTGCTGGTCACCTGCGACGAGGACAACACCGCGTCGGCGAAGTCGATCGAGCGCAACGGCGGGGAGTTGGAAGACATCCGCGAGACCTGGCTCGGCCTCGCCCGCCGCTACTGGATCAAGCTCTGACTACCCTCGGACCATGCCTGAACTGATCGAGCCGACCGTCGATCTGCGCGCCTCCTGGCTGGAGTCGTCCCGGGAGTGGGGCACCGCGTATCAGGAGGGATCCGGGCTGTGGGATGACGACGACGTGACCACGACCGAGGGATTCGCCGCCTGGCTCGAACGGCTGCGGCACTCCGCCGAGGCCGGGCCGAACCGGCTTCCCGCGACCACCTGGTGGATCGTTGAGGACGGCACCTACCTCGGCGCGATCACCCTGGTGCACGAACTGACCGAGAAGCTGCTTGAGGGTGGCGGTCACATCGGGTACGGCGTCCGGCCGTCGGCCCGGGGTCGCGGCCTGGCCTCGTGGGCACTCGCCCAGGTGCTCGATGTCGCGCGGGTGCGTGGGATGGGGCGGGTTCTGGTCACCTGCGACGAGGACAACCTGGCGTCGGCGCGGACGATCGAGCGCAACGGCGGCGTACTGGAAGACATCCGCGAGACCTGGCTGGGCCCGACCCGCCGGTACTGGTTCAAGCTCTGACCCGTACGACAAACGTCGTACGTCAGTCGTTGCGAGAGTTGCGTATTCCGTCCGACGCGGTGGACGAGGCGCGATCCCTACCGTCGGTGACATGACTGGCGCAAGCGTTGCTCTTCTCGCGGGGACGGTGTCCACCATCCTCTTCGCGTCGAGCGTCCTGCCGATGGTGGTGAAGGCGCTCCGGACCCGCGACCTCGAGTCGTACAGCCCGGCGAACCTCGTCCTGGCCAACGTCGGCAACGCCGTCCACAGCATCTACGTGGTGCACCTGCCGGCCGGGCCGATCTGGGCCCTGCACGGCTTCTACGTCGTGACGTCCGCGCTGATGCTGCTGTGGTGGCTGCGCTTCCGCCCGCTTCGGCGCGGCGTCGTCCCGACAGCGTCGTTGGACAACGAGCGGAGCCTCGCATGAACAGCTCGATCGAAACAGTCGTCATCGGCGCCGGCCAGGCCGGCCTCGCGACCGGGTACCACCTGCAGAAACTCGGCCGGTCCTTCGTCATCCTGGACGGCAACGCCCGGGTCGGCGACCAGTGGCGGGCGCAGTGGGACACCCTGCGGCTCTACACGCCGACCAAGTACGACGGCCTGCCCGGACTGCCGTTCCCGGGCGAGCCCTGGCACTATCCGGGCAAGGACGAGGTGGCCGACTACCTCGAGTCGTACGCCGGACACTTCTCGTTGCCGATCCGCAGCGGCGTCCGCGTGGACCGGCTCGAGCGCCACGACGGCCGCTGGACCGTGGTCATCGGCGACGAGCGGATCGTGGCCGACAACGTCGTCGTCGCGACCGGCACCTTCGGCCGTACGCCGAGCCTGCCGGACTTCGCCGTCGACCTGGATCCGGCGATCCGGCAACTGCACTCGAGCGAGTACCGCCGGCCGGGCCAGCTGAAGCCGGGACCCGTCCTGGTGGTCGGCGGATCACACTCGGGCACCGACATCGCCTACGAGGTCGCGCAGACACACCGGACCGTGCTGGTCGGACGCGACCCCGGTCAACTCCCGGTCAAGCCGGGCCAACCGGGTGAGCGGCTGTTCTGGCCGGTCTTCCTGTTCGTCGGTCGGCACCTGGTCACCCGCCGGCTGCCGAACTCCGACGCAATCATGCAGCACGGGCGCTTGCACGGTGGCCCGATGATCCGCGTCAAGCGGGCGGACCTGCTCGCGCGAGGGGTGGAGCGGGTCCACGAGAAGGTCACCGGTGTCGAGGCCGGGCTGCCGGTACTGGGCGACGGCCGGGTGCTGGGCGTGACGAACGTGATCTGGTGCACCGGCTTCCGGCAGGTGTTCGACTGGATCGACGGAGCCGTGATCGGTGCCGACGGCTGGCCCCGGGAACTGCGCGGGGTCGCCGCGGAGGCTCCCGGCCTGTTCTTCTGCGGCCTGTGCTTCCAGTACGCTTTCGCGTCCATGACCCTGCCGGGCGTCGGGCGGGACGCGGCGTACCTGGCCAAACGGATCGCGGCGCGAGCCGGCACGAACCGGAGTCTTGCCCCGGCGTGATCGGAGGGGTCATCCTCGCGGGGAGGGGACTGCGATGGGCATAGTCGAGGATCTGGAGCGCGCCCGGGCGGCGTTCGACCGGCGGGACTGGGCGACGGCGTACGACCGGCTGTCGTCCGCCACCGACCTGGGCGCCGGCGACCTGCTCACGCTGGCCACCGCCGCGTACCTGGTCGGGGACGACGACGCCTGTGTCCGCTCGCTGCAGCGCGGTTACCGGCGGGAAGTTGACGACGGCAACATCCTGGGCGCGGTCCGGGCCGCCTTCTGGCTGGCGCTGGTGCTGAACACCCGCGGTGAGGTCGCGATCGGCAGCGGCTGGGCCGCGCGGGCCGAGCGGCTGCTCGTGGACCAGGGCGACGTGGTCGAGCGCGGTTACCTGCTCGTGCACGACTTCTACCGCCGGCTCGAGCAGGGCGACCTGGGCGGAGCGTTGCGCGTCGGCGGCGAGATCACCGATGTGGCCCGCAGATTCGGCGATGCCGATCTGCTGGCCCAGGGCCTCGTCTGTCAGGGCCGGATGCTGATGTACTCCGGTCGCGTGCCGGAGGGACTGGCCCTGCTCGACGAAGCGATGGTCGGTGTCGCGGCCGGCGAGTTGTCGCCGATCTTCGCGGGCAACACCTACTGCGCGATGATCGAGGGTTGTCAGGAGGTGCAGGACTACTCCCGCGCGGCCGCGTGGACGGCCGCGTTGACCCGGTGGTGCGACACCCAGCCCGATCTGGTGCCGTTCACCGGCCAGTGCGCCGTACACCGGGGTCAGATCCTGCGGTTGCACGGCGCCTACGGCGACGCGGTGCAGGAGTTCGACGACGCCTGCCGGCGCTATGCGGCGTCGGGCTCCCAGGCGGCGGCCGGACTCGCCCTGAGCGAGCGTGGTGACGTCCACCGGATCCGCGGCGACCTTGCCGTGGCGGAGAGCTCCTACGACGAGGCGGCCGGATTCGGCTACGACGCTCAGCCCGGCCGGGCGCTGCTGCTGCTCGCCCGTGGCCGCACCTCCGCGGCAGTCGCAACGGTACGGCGTTTGCTCGCGGAGACGATGGGGCCGGTGTTCCGATCCCGCCTGCTGGCACCAGCCGTCGAGGTCCTGGTGGCCGGTGGCGCCGTTGACGAGGCCGAGTCGGCCGCCAGAGAACTGGCCGGCATCGCCGCCGGTTTCGGGTGTGCCGGGTTGCGTGCGGCGGCGGCGTACTCACTGGCCCTGGTGGCGCTGGAGCGGGGTGACCCGGACCAGGCGCTGCCGCAGGCCCGGGAGGCGTTGCGGCTGTGGAGCACGCTTCAGGCGCCGTACGAGATCGCACGGACGAAGGTGCTGATCGGGCGGTCGTTCCGGATCCTCGACGACGAGGAGTCGGCCCTCACAGAGCTGACCTCAGCGCACCGCAGCTTTGACGAGCTCGGCACGGTCCCGGCGCGGCAGGAGGTCGAGAGACTGCTGCACCGCGACAGCGTGGGCGGTCTGACAGCCCGCGAGATCGAGGTACTGCGTCTGGTCGCGGCGGGGCGCAGCAACGCGGAGATCGCGCAGCAACTGGTGCTGAGCGACAAGACCGTCGCGCGGCACCTGACCAACATCTTCACCAAGCTCGACGTACCGTCCAGGACCGCCGCGGCGGCGTACGCCCGCGACCACGACCTGCTCTGAAAGGTTCTCCGGAGGGAGCCGGTTCACTCCCGCGGGTGAGGTCCCGGGACCGCCCGCGGCCAGATGCTCGTAGCGTGAAGCAAACAACCGAGCGACCTGTTCCTCGCTGGGCGTACGGCCTGGCGCACGCGATCCCGTTCATGACCCTGCCGTCCGGGCTGTGGCGTCTCGGTCTGGTCGCGGGCTCGTCGATGGGGATGCTCGACGACTCCGGCCAGCCGGCTCACCTGCACGGCTTCGGAGAGCATCTGTACGTCGTCTGCCTGACCATCTTCGCCGAGGGAGTCGCGCTGATCACCTTCGGTCTGGTGAAGCGGTGGGGCGAGGTCGCACCGGCGTGGATCCCGTTCATCGGCGGTCGCCGGGTCGCGCCGTACGCCGCGATCATCCCGGCGATCCTCGGCGGGCTGTCACTGATCGCGATCTGGACCTACGGGTTCCGGGACGTCTTCAGCGACAGCTTCATCCCGTTCGGCAGCACCGGCGCGGCCGTGCTGATGATCACCTGCTACGCGCCGCTGCAACTGTGGGGTCCGTCCGTCCTGCTCCTGACCTGGGCGTACTACCGCCGCCGTCGTCAGGTCAGCGCGCCCGCGGCCTTGGTTTCAGCGCGATAGCCGGCAGCCCCGGAGCCGGCAGCGGATCGCCGTCGTACCCGGGCACCATCGGGAAGCGGTCGTTGCCACCGGCCCCGATTGCCGCCTGCCAGGCGTCCCGGGCGGCGACGATCTCCTCGTGCGAGCGGCCGATGAAGTTCCACCACATCACCAGCTGCTCCTCGAACGGCTCGCCGCCGAGCAGCAGGAAGCGGACACCGTTGTCGGAGGCAACCACGTCGACGGACTCCCGGCCGGCGCCGACGTAGACCATCTCGCCGAAGCCGGGCGTCAGGTCCCCGACCGTGAGCGATCCGTCCACGATCAGTACGGCGTACTCGTTGGAAGGCGTCAGCGGCAGGGTCAGCGTGCGGCCCGGCTGGACGGTGACGTCCGCGCCGACGAGTGGCGTGTACGCCGGGGCCGGCGAGGTGACACCGGCGACGGTGCCGACCATCACGGTGACCCGCGCGCCGTCGAGCTCGAGCTCGGGGAGGTCGGCGTACGCGTCGAACGCCGCCGGCGTCGTACTCCGCACCGAGTCGGGCAGCGCGACCCACAGTTGCGCGCCGTGCAGGGTCGGTGGCGCGGTCGGCGTCGACACCTCGGAGTGCGCGATGCCGTTGCCGGCGGTCATGATGTTGAGCTCACCGGGCCGGACGTACGCGTGCGATCCGACGCTGTCGCGGTGCTCGATCTCCCCTTCGAACAGCCAGCTGACCGTCTGCAGACTCGTGTGCGGATGCGGCGGGACCAGCATCCCCCGCTCCCCCGGTACGTCGTACGAGTCGACCCGGTGGGTGATGTCGTCGGGCCCGTAGTGGTCCACGAAGCACCACGCGCCCACCATCCGGCGGTTCTTGTTCGGCAGCAGCCGCCGGACCTTCGTCGACCGCCCCAGCACCACCTCACGGCCCTCGAGCAACTCGACCACAGGCCCCTCGCCGTCCCCGGTCGAGACCACCTCCGCCGGGTCCTTCTCCAGATCGCTCATACCAGCAAATCTACGCCGCCGCGGCTGGGGTCGGACCTGCTCGGCTGAGCTCTCAGGAGTGAGTCCACTCCAGCAGGGTGGGTTGGTCCCAGGTGTTGATGACTCGGGCGGCGGGGACGCCGCATTCCTCGGCGCGCTCGCAGCCGTAGGGTTGCCAGTCGAGTTGACCGGGGGCGTGTGCGTCGGTGTCGACGGAGAAGACGCAGTCCATCTCGACGGCCAGGGACAGTAGGCGTTTGGGAGGGTCGAGGCGTTCGGGGCGGGAGTTGATCTCGACCGCCGTACCGAACTGGCGGCAGGCCTCGAAGACCACCTCGGCGTCGAACTCGGACTCCGGCCGGGTGCCGCGACCGCCGGTGACCAGGCGGCCGGTGCAGTGGCCGAGGATGTCGACGTGCGGGTTCGCGACCGCGCGGACCATCCGCTCGGTCATCGGCTCGGACGCCATCCGCAGTTTGGAGTGCACACTCGCGACGACCACGTCGAGCCGGGCCAGGATCTCGCTGTCGCAGTCCAGCGAACCGTCCTCGTTGATGTCCACCTCGATCCCGTTGAGGATCGTGAACCCGTCCAGCTCGTCCTTCAGCTTCTTGTTGAGCTCGGCAACGACCTCGATCTGCTCCAGGCGCCGTTCCCGGGACAGTCCGTTCGCAACGGTGAGCCGCGGCGAGTGGTCCGTCAGCGCCATGTACTTGTGCCCGAGGCGATGCGCCGTACGCGCCATCTCCTCGATCGGACTGCCACCGTCGGACCACTCCGAATGCAGGTGCAGATCCGCCTTCAGCTCCGCACGTAGTGCACGGCCCGCAGTGGTCAGGTCTCCGGCCGCCTCCTCGAGCTTCACCAGGTACGACGGGGTGGCGCCATCCATCGCCTCGAGAATCACGGCCTCGGTCTTCGGCCCGATCCCGGCCAGCTCGGTCAGCGTGCCGGCCCGGCGACGGGCGCGAACCTCGGCGGGTGGCAGCGCGGCGATCGTGTCCGCCGCCCGCCGGTACGCCTTGACCCGGTGGGTCGGCTGCTGGTCGCGCTCCAGGTAGTACCCGATCGCCCGCAGCGCCGCGACCGCATCCGCCACACCCGCGTTGTCCGTCATGTGCCCATCATGCCGAAGACATGGGAGCTATGGTCTGGACGTGGCTAAGCGGGCGACCAAGGCGCATCTCGCGCGGGCTGATCGGTTGCAGAATCAGACCGGCGCGCTCGCCACCGCGGCGATGGCGGCGATGGACGAGCAACTGCCGTGGTTCGGCACGCTGTCGGCGCAGGACCGGTCGTGGATCGGGCTGGTCGCCCAGTCCGGCATCACGGCGTTCGTCGACTGGTTCCGCGACCCCGAGGCGCACCCCTCGATGCCGACCCGGATCTTCGGCTCCGCTCCGCGGGAGTTCACCCGGGTCATCTCGCTGCACCAGACCGTCGACCTGGTCCGCACCACGATCGAGATGATCGAGACCACGATCGGCGACCTGCTGCCGCCGGACGACGTACCGGTGGTGCGCGAGGCGATGCAGCGCTACGCCCGCGAGGTCGCGTTCGCGGCCGCCACCGTCTACGCCCAAGCTGCGGAGCTGCGTGGCGCCTGGGATGACCGGCTGGAGGCGCTGGTCGTCGACGCCGTGATCCGCGGCGAGGCCGACGACTCCGTCCGCTCTCGCGCCTCCGCCCTCGGCTGGACCGGATCGTCCGGTACGTCGGGATCCGCCGAGATCGCCGTGGTCGTCGGCCGCGCTCCGGCCAGCGAGGGAAACGCCAACGTCGCCGACGCGGTCCGGTACGCCGCCCGCGAGGCCGGTGCTGACGCTCTGTGTGCGATGCAGGGCGACCGCCTGGTGGTGGTACTCGGTGGTACGAGCAAACCTGTCGAGATCGTACAAAGGCTGGCTCACTGGTTCGGACCCGGACCGATCGTCGTCGGGCCGGTTGTGAAAGACCTGATGGCGGCCGTGACGTCGGCCCGCGCGGCCGTCGCCGGACTGCGCGCGGCGCCCGCCTGGCCAGCCGCGCCACGCCCGGTCCTGGCCGACGAACTGCTTCCCGAACGATCACTCTCCGGAGACGGCCATGCCCGCCGGCAACTGGCCACTGACGTCTACGGCCCGCTCACACTAGGGGATGGGGTCCTCCTCGACACCGTTTCGACCTATCTGGACTCGGGTGGTTCGATCGAGGCGACCGCGCGAGCAATGTTCATCCACGCCAATACCGTCCGGTACCGGCTGAAGCGTGTGGCGGAGCTCACGGGCTACCACCCGCTGAACCCGCGAGACGCTTTCACACTTCGTGTCGCACTGACCTTGGGCCGCCTGCTCAATCCCGAGCCCGGAAGCTACGTTTTGTAGGATCCCTACAAAGTCGGCCCGGTAGAATTCGTGCCCCTTCCAGGGGCACGGACGGCCCGGCTCAGGGAGAGTTGTCACGTGCTCGTCATCGTCGCGCCCGGTCAGGGTGCCCAGACCCCAGGTTTCCTCGAGCCGTGGCTGGCCGATCCGGTGTTCGAGAGCCGGCTCCATTGGCTCTCCGCGGTGGCCGGCCTCGACCTCGCCCACTACGGCACGCAGGCCGACGCGGACACGATCCGGGACACCGCGATCGCGCAGCCGCTCCTGGTCGCGTCCAGCCTGCTGGCGGCGCTGGCCGTGTTCCCGCACCCCGCCGACGCCTTCACCAAGGTCGGCGCGGTCGCTGGGCACAGCGTCGGCGAGATCGCGGCCGCGGCCGGCACCGGCGTACTCACGGCCGAGCAGGCGATGGTCCTGGTCCGCGAGCGCGGCAAGGCGATGGCGGCCGCGGCGGCACAGACCGCCACCTCGATGACCGCCGTACTGGGTGGCGACCGGGACGAGGTCCTGGCCAAGCTGGCCGAGCACGGCCTGACCCCCGCGAACGACAACGGCCCGGGCCAGATCGTCGCCGCCGGCACGGTCGAGGAACTGGCCGCGCTCGCCGCGGACCCGCCGGCCAAGACCCGCCTGATCCCACTGTCGGTGGCCGGCGCGTTCCACACCAAGCACATGGAGCCCGCGGTCCACACCCTGGCCGGGTACGCGACCGCGATCAGCACCCACGACCCGCGCACCCGCCTGATCTCGAACCGCGACGGCCAGGTCGTGCACGACGGCCAGGACGTCCTGCGCCGGCTCGTCACCCAGGTCAACGCGCCGGTCCGCTGGGATCTGTGCATGCAGACGATGGCCGACCTCGAGGTGACCGGCATCCTGGAGCTGCCACCGGCCGGCACGCTGACCGGGATCGCGAGGCGCGCGCTGAAGGGTGTCGAGACGTTCGCGCTGAAGACCCCGGACCAGCTCGACGACGCCCGCGCGTTCGTGGACAAGCACGGCAGCCCGTCCGAGATCGACGCGTCCCCGACCTGGCGGTTGTTGGTCGCGCCAATGAAGGGCACCTTCACCCGCTCCGAGCAGGTACGCCGTGAGTCCGGTGACACGGTCGACGCCGGCGAGGTCGTGGCGAAGGTGAAGAGCCTGCGCGACGAGCTCGACGTCAAGGCGCCGCACGGCGGCATCGTGGTCGAGTGGCTGGTCGAAGAGGGCGACCCGGTCGCCCCCGGGCAGCCGCTGGTCCGCCTCCATCCGAACGGAGCGTCCTCATGACTGTGCTGATGCCACGCCTCCGGCGCGGCGGGTCATCGGGCTTTGACTCCCGGCCTTCCCTCGTCACTCCACTCGCTTCGCTCCCTGCGCTCCTCAGTCCGGGCCGGGAGGCCCAATGACCACGATCACGCCGTCGACAGGCTCGACGTACGCCGGTGTCCTGGGCATCGGGTCGTACCGGCCGCGACGCGTCGTCCCGAACTCCGAGATCCTGGAGCAGATCGACTCCAGTGACGAGTGGATCCAGACCCGGTCCGGCATCAAGGAACGCCGCTGGGCCAGCGACGACGAGACCGTCTTGATGATGTCGGTCAACGCCGCCAAGGACGCACTGAAGGACTCCGGGATCGACCCGGCCCAGATCGGCTGCGTCATCGTCGCGACCGTCACGCACCTGTACCAGACCCCGGCGATCGCGACCCAGATCGCGGTCGAGGTAGGCGCGCCGACCGCGGCCGCGTTCGACATCTCCGCCGCCTGCGCGGGCTTCTGCTACGGCATCGCGATGGCCAACGACATGGTCCGCGGCGGCAGCGCGAAGTACGTGCTGGCGATCGGGGTCGAGCGACTCAGCGACATCACCGACCGGACCGACCGCAGTACGGCGTTCATCTTCGCCGACGGAGCGGGTGCGGCAGTCGTCGGGCCGACCGACGAGCCCGGCATCGGCCCGGTGGTGTGGGGCTCCGACGGCACCCAGCACCGGGTGATCAGCCAGAAGGAGTCGTGGCAGGAGGCGGCCGGCAGCTACCAGTGGCCGCACCTGACGATGGACGGCAACCCGGTGTTCCGCTGGGCGTCGTTCGAGATGGCCAAGACCGCGCAGCAGGCGCTCGACGTGGCCGGCGTGAAGGCCGAGGACCTCGACCTGTTCGTGCCGCACCAGGCGAACATGCGGATCACCGACGCGATGCGCCGGGCGCTGAAGCTGCCCGCGCACGTGAAGGTTGCCCGCGACATCGAACGGCAGGGCAACACCTCGGCCGCCTCGATCCCGTTGGCGATCACCGCGATGCGCGAGTCCGGCGAGGCCAAGAGCGGCGACCTCGCGCTCGTCATCGGCTTCGGCGCCGGCCTGGTGTTCGCCGCCCAGGTCATCCGGGTGCCGTAGTACCTCCATAGTTGTCCGGGGCGGCTCAGGTGGCCGGCCCGGCTGAAGTAGCCCAAGCAGATCCGAAAGGGAAACCGAGAAGATGGCCAGCACCGAAGAGATCCGTTCCAACCTCGCCGAGATCGTGAACGAGATCGCCGGCATCCCGGTCGAGGACGTCCAGCTGGACAAGTCCTTCACCGACGACCTCGACGTCGACTCGCTCTCCATGGTGGAGGTCGTGGTGGCCGCCGAGGAGAAGTTCGACGTGAAGATCCCCGACGACGAGGTGAAGAACCTCAAGACCGTCGGCGACGCGGTCGCGTTCATCGAGCGCGCCCAGAACGGCTGACCACCCGCCGTTCCCGTGTGCTGGCCGGTGCTCATCGGACCATCCGTCCGATGAGCACCACACACCGGCCCACAGTGACAGCGCACCACCCACCCCTCGCTCCTGTCCCCCAGATCTCGCAAAGGATGAGGTAAAGATGTCGAAGACCCGAGTCGTGATCACCGGGCTCGGAGCCACCACGCCGCTCGGCGGCGACGTGTCCGGTACCTGGGAAGGCCTGCTGGCCGGTCGCTCCGGCGCGCGCCGGCTCACCGACGAGTGGGTGCAGAACCTCGCGGTCCAGATCGCGGCCCCGGCCGCGGTCGAGCCCACCGAGGTGCTCGAGCGGGTGAAGGCCCGCCGCCTGGACCGGAACGCGCAGTTCGCCGTCGTCGCCGCCCGCGAGGCGTGGGCCGACGCCGGTCTGGAGGACTCCGGGCTGGACAAGGAGCGGCTGGGGGTCGCGGTCGCGTCCGGCATCGGTGGCCTGCACACCACGCTGTCCAACTACGACGCGCTGCGGTCCAACCCGCGCCGGGTGTCACCACTGGCGATCCCGATGCTGATGCCCAACTCGTCCGCGGCGTACGTGAGCCTCGAGTTCGGCGCCAAGGCCGGCGTACACACCCCGGTCTCGGCCTGTGCCTCGGGCAACGAAGCGATCGCGCTCGGCCTGGACCAGATCCGGCTCGGCCGCGCGGACGTCGTACTGGCCGGTGGCACCGAGGGCGCGATCATGGCCCTGCCGCTGGCGGCGTTCGGGCAGATGATGGCGTTGAGCAAGCGCAATGACGAGCCGGAGAAGGCCTCCCGGCCGTGGGACGTCGACCGGGACGGATTCCTGCTCGGCGAGGGCGCCGGGATCCTGGTGCTGGAGTCGTACGAGCACGCGAAGGCGCGCGGCGCCAAGATCTACGCCGAGCTGGCCGGCGCGGGCATCTCCGCCGACGGCCACGACATCGCGCAACCCGACCCGACCGGGTCCGGTGCGCGCCGGGCGATGGAGCGGGCACTGGTCGAGGGCGACCTGACCCCGGCCGACATCTCCCACATCAACGCGCACGCCACCTCGACCCCGCAGGGCGATATCGCGGAGTCGCTGGCGATCCGGCTGGCGCTCGGCAAGGACGCCGACCACGCGGTGGCGACCGCGCCGAAGTCGATGATCGGTCACCTGCTCGGCGCGGCCGGTGCGGTCGAGTCGATCGCGACCGTACTCGCGCTGCACCACCGGCTGGTGCCGCCGACCATCAACGTGGACAAGCTCGACGACCAGATCGAGCTGGACGTCGCGACGGAACAGCGCAAGCTGGCCGACGGGGACCTCGCGGCGCTGAACAACTCGTTCGGCTTCGGCGGTCACAACGCCGCCATCGCCTTCAAGACGGTGTAGCCCAGCCGCCAGTCGCCCGGCGGACGGTACGCCGTACGCCGGGCGGCACCGCAGTTTCCTTCTCACCCCGGAGGACCTATGACCACCGCCCCCGTAGTACCCAAGCCCGTCAAGCTGCCCCGCGAGCAGGACCCGCGCAACCCGGTCACCCGACTGACCGCCCTGCTCGACCCCGGCAGCCTGGAGCTGATCACTCCGGACAACCTGTCCGGGATGATCGCGGCGCGTGGGACCGTCGAGGGCGCACCCGTGATCGCCTTCTGCTCCGACGCCACGGTGATGGGTGGCGCGATGGGCGACGAAGGCTGTGACGTCGTGGTCCGGGCGTACGAGGTCGCCCGGCAGGAGCAGGTGCCGATCATCGGCCTGTGGCACTCCGGCGGCGCCCGGCTGGCCGAGGGCGTGCTCAGCCTGCATGCGGTCGGGAAGATCTTCTACGCGATGACGCAGGCGTCGGGGAAGATCCCGCAGATCTCCGTCGTCCTCGGTCCGGCCGCGGGCGGAGCGGCGTACGGGCCGGCGCTGACCGACATCGTCATCCTCGGTCCGGAGGGCCGGATCTTCGTGACCGGGCCGGATGTGGTCCGTTCTGTCACCGGTGAGGACGTGGACATGCTCCGCCTCGGCGGGCCGGAGCCGCACGGCCGGCGGTCCGGCGTCGTCCACATCACCACCGACTCCGAGGCCGCGGCGATCGAGCGGGCCCGGCGCGTCACCGATCTGCTCGCGAACCAGGGGACGGTGGCGACCGACGTTCCCGACACCGACCTGTCCGGGTTGCTGCCGGAGTCGGCCAAGCGCGCGTACGACGTCCATCCGCTGGTCGGAGGGGTGCTCGACGAGGACTCCTCGGTCGAACTGCACCAGCGGTGGGCACCGAACATCGTCACCACGCTCGGCCGGCTCGGCGGTCGCACCGTCGGCGTGATCGCGAACAACCCGCTCCGGCTGGGTGGTTGCCTCGACGCCCTATCGGCGGAGAAGGCGTCCCGGTTCGTCCGGATGTGCGACGCGTTCGGCGTACCGCTGGTGGTCCTGGTCGACGTGCCCGGGTACCTGCCCGGTGTCGGTCAGGAGTGGGACGGCGTCGTACGGCGTGGTGCGAAGCTCCTGCACGCGTTCGCAGAGGCCGTCGTACCGCGGGTGACGCTGGTGACCCGGAAGACCTACGGCGGCGCCTACATCGCGATGAACGCGCGGTCGCTCGGCGCCACCCGGGTCTTCGCCTGGCCGCGTGCGGAGGTCGCCGTGATGGGCGCGGTCGCCGCGATCCGGGTGCTGCACCGGCGCAAGCTCGCCGAGGTCGACCCTGAACTGCGTCCTCAGGTCGAGGCCGAGCTCGCTGCCGAACACGAGAAGCTGGCCGGAGGCATCGACCGTGCCCGCGAGATCGGCGTTGTCGACGAGGTCGTCGACCCGGCCAAGACCCGCACGGCCCTGGCCACCGCGATCGCCGACGCCGAAGCAACCGGCCGCACCCGCGGGCACCATGGGAACATTCCGCTCTGAACAACTCGACAGGACGTGTCGGCGGCTCGGCCCGTCCGCCACGCCTGCGCGCGGCGTCAGCGGCCGGGTTTCGCGACACACCTCCTGTCGAGCTGCACGCCCAGACACGCACAAAGGGCGCGGACCCTGAGGTCCGCGCCCTTCACGTGGTGCGGCCGCTGTTGTTCGACAACCGGGGGTGTCCCGACACCCGGTGGCCCAGCGGCCACGGCCCCTCCCACCCTAGTGAGATGTCTGATGCTCAGTCTCATCCAAAAGTTCGGGGAAGTCGCTGCCCGCCATGGCTTTCTTCTGAAGTTCTCAGGTTCCGTTCAGACGACCTGATGGAGCCATCGCACCGGTGCGCCGTCGCCGGCGTACCGGAAGGGTTCGAGCTCGTCGTCCCAGGGGCGACCGAGCAAGCGTTCGACTTCCTCGGTCAGGTCGGCTTCACCGCTGGCTGCCTTCAGCATCGCCGCCTTCAGGCGCTCCTCCGGCACCATGATGTCGCCGTGGACGCCGGTGGTGGCGTGGAAGACACCGAGGTCGGGGGTGAACGAGTACCGCTCGCCCTCGACGCCGTTGCTGGGCTCCTCGGTCACCTCGAACCGGAGCTTCTGCCATCCGCGCAGCGCGGAAGCCAGCTTGGCCGCCGTCCCTGCCTCGGCCTGCCATGACAGCTCGGCCCGATAGGTGCCCTGAGCTGCGGGCTGCGGCGTCCAGTCAAGTTTCACAGGCACGCCGAGTACGCCGCCCGCGGCCCACTCGACATGCGGGCACAACGCTGACGGCACGGTGTGGACGTAAAGAACGCCACGAGTCGTCGCCACCGGGACCTCCTGTGCTCGAGGGGCGCCTTCCCCAGCGTTCTCGAACAGCCGCGTCGTTCCCGGCGGAACTCTGCGTACATCTTGCACCACCGACCCCACCAACACCAGCAACCTCGCCGTGTCAACTACATCACGGCCGTGTCGCGCTTCTGGTCGGGGTTACGGGAACCGGGACGCCAGGGCGATACAGGCACCGGCGGCGGCCAGGGTGAAGAGCATCGCGATACCGGCGAAGCGGGCGGTGACTTCCTTGTCCACCTCGTCGTACCCAACCGAGGAGCCGATGTCCTTGTAGACGTCCTCGAGCTCGCCCGCGGACTCCGCGGTATACGCCTCGCCACCGCTGATCTCGGCGACGCTGCGCAGCTCGGCCCGGTCCGGTGGCACCCGCTGGCGGATGCCGTCCATCTCGATGAAGCCGGAGTCGGTGCCGAAGCAGATCGTGTAGACCGGCGTGTTCTTCGCCTTCGCGGCCTGCGCGCCCTCCTGCGCCGTCCGGCCGACTGTCCGCTTCCCGTCGGACAGCAGCACGATCCGGGCCGGGGCCGGGTCATTCGGGTGGTCAGGGTCCGGTGGGACCTGGGTGAGCGCCTGCAGCGAAGTGAAGATGCCCTCACCGGTCGCGGTCGACTCGGCCAGCTCCAGGCCGTCGACCGAACGCAGTACGGTCGCCCGGTCGGTGGTCGGCGGCACGATGATGGACGCCGTACCGGCGAAGTTGACCAGGGCCACGTTGAACTTGCCCGGCAACTGGTTGATGAAGTTCTTCGCCGACTTCTTCGCCGCCTCGAGCCGGTTCGGCTCGATGTCGGTGGCCATCATCGACAGCGACACGTCGATCGCGACCACGATGGTGGCCCGTTCGCGCGGCACCTTGACCTTGTCCTTGGGCTGCGCGAACGCCACGATGCACGACAGCGCGGACAGCAGCGCGAGGCCCACGGCCAGGTGCCGCCGCCACTGCGGCCGCCTCGGCGCGACCCGGTCCAGCAGGGCGATGTTGGTGAAGCGCAGCGCGTACTGCGACCGGCGGTGCTGCAGGAAGATGTACGCCGCGAGCACGACCGGGATGATCAGCAGGAACCACAGTCTGGCCGGAGACAGGAACTCCATCAGCGAGCCACTCCCTTCGGCGGTTGGTGCAGGCGGGGCGCCACTCGCCGGTAGGCGAGCACGAACCGCACGGTGTCGGCGACCCAGTCCCGGTCGGTGCGCAGGACCAAGTGCCCCGCACCTACCCTACGCAGGGCGATCCGGGTTCGTTCCCGTTGCGCGAGTGCGGCCAGCCCGAACGCCTCCCGGACCTTGCGCCGGCGGGTGTCGATCTCGCGCACCTCGCCGGTCTCCGGGTCACCGATCGTGACCACGCCGATGTTCGGCAGTTCGAGCTCGCGCGGGTCGACGATCTCGACCGCGAGCACCTGGTGCTGCGCGGTGAGCTTGCGCATCGCGCGCTCCCAGGACGGCTCCAGCCGGCTGTCGACCTCGCCGTCCTGCGGAGTCAGGAAGTCGGACACGACCACGCGCAGACCCCGCTTGCGCTGGGTGCGCGCCATCGATTCAAGGGCAGCGGCCAAGTCACTGCGGTGCGCTTCCTGGTCACCCATCTGCTCGGCCAGCAGCGCCCGGAGCAGGCCGTAGAGGGCCAGACGCCCGGACCGGGCCGGCCAGCGCCGCAGCGCCGAGTCACGCAGCATCAGGCCACCGAACCGGTCCCCCAGCCGGTGGGTGAGGAACCCGACCGTGGCGACGGCCGCGACGGCCAGCTCCCGCTTCTCCAGCTGCGACGTCCCGAAGTCCATCGACCCGGACAGGTCCACCAGGGCCCACGTCTCCAGCTCCCGGTCCGCGATCAGGTCCCGCACGTGCGGGACCGTCGTACGGGCGGTGACGGCCCAGTCCATCCGTCGTACGTCGTCCCCGACCTGGTACTCCCGGGCCTCGGCCAGCTCCGTGCCGGGCCCGGGCAGCAGGCCCAGGTGCTCCCCGTGCAGGTACCCCTCCAGCCGCCGTACGACGGTCAGCTCCAGCCGCCGGAGGGCACGCTCGGGAGCGAGCTGCGAGATCGTCATCGCAGCTCGCGGGTCGGGGCGGTTGGCCACTAGACGAACTCCGGGCGGCCGGTGCCGTCGTTGCCGTCGCGCCAGACCGGCTGGGGCGGCGGGACGGTGGCCAGGATGCGCTCGATCACGGCGCGCGGGTCGATGTTGTCGGCGACCGCGTCGAAGGTCAGTCCGAGCCGGTGGCCCATCACGTCCAGCGCGACGGTCTGGATGTCGCTCGGCAGCAGGTAGTCGCGGCCGTGGATCAGCGCGAGTCCCCGCCCGGCCGCGATCATGCCGAGGGTGGCTCGCGGGCTGACGCCGAGCTCGATGATCGGCTCCAGGTCGGGCAGGTGGAAGTCGGACGGCGTCCGGGTCGCCATCACCAGGCGGACGGCGTACTCCGCGACCAGGTTGTGCACGAAGACCTGCTCAGCGGACCGCTGCAGCTCCAGGATCGTCTCCGGCTTCAGCACCTGCCGCGGCTCCGGCGGGTCGACGCTCATCCGGCGGAGGATCTCGAACTCCTCGTGCCCGCGCGGGTGCGGTACGTCGATCTTGACCAGGAACCGGTCTCGCTGCGCCTCGGGCAGCGGGTAGACGCCCTCGGACTCGATCGGGTTCTGGGTGGCGATCACGATGAACGGCTTCGGCATCGGGAAGGTCTGGCCGCCGATCGACACCTGCCGCTCGGCCATCAGCTCCAGCATCGCGGACTGCACCTTGGCCGGGGCCCGGTTCACCTCGTCGGCGAGGACGAAGTTCACGAACGTCGGGCCGAGTTCGATGTCGAACGCCTCCCGGGTCTGCCGGTAGATCCGGGTGCCGACGATGTCGGACGGGACCAGGTCGGGGGTGAACTGGATCCGGGCGAACGTGCCGCCGACCACCGACGCGAAGGTCCGCACCGCCAGCGTCTTGGCGACACCGGGCACGCCCTCGAGCAGGCAGTGGCCCTTGGCGAGCAGCGAGACCATCAGCGTCTCGACCATGTGCTCCTGGCCCACGATCACCCGCTTGACCTCGGTGACGGCCTCGCCGATCAGCCGGGACTGCTGGGCCACCGATCCAGCCGGCACAGTGGTTTCGGTCATGCCTGTCCTTCCGGGGTCCGCGCACGGACCTTGGTCATCTCCGCGCCGCCTCGCTGCTGTGGCGCACTCACAACTCCGGCCATTCCATCAGATCCCCGGGTCCCCCGCTCCGACGGCCCACCAGGTCCTTTCCCCATCCTCCCCATCGACCCAAATTCACACGCCTCGATCGGGGCCGTCACAGCCGGTGAGTTCTCCCGGTGGCGACAGTGCTACCAGGGATGTGGTGGGATTGGAGGTGATGACTGCGACGGAATCACAGGCTGAGGTGCGTACGGCGGATACGCCGGAGGACGCGCCTGCGCGGGTGATCCCGGACGCCCTGCCGCTGCTGCCGGAGGACCCGCCGCGAGTCGGGGAGTACTGGCTGCGCGGCCGCCTCGGCGCGAACGCGGCCGGCTATCTGTACACCGCCAGCGCCGACGACGGCCGGAGCGCCGTGGTCGCGATGATGACCGAGGGCTCCGCGGACGACGCGGCCGCCCGCGACCGGTTCGTGAACGCCGTCGACGAGTTGCCGGACGACGGAGTACTGGCGCACAACGACTCGGACGACGACGACCTGGCGTTGTGGGTCGCGCTCGGCCCGATCCGGACCGACGACGGGAGCAGTGCGGCGTCGGACGAGCGCTTGATCGCGGAGCGCCGTGGCGAGGACGTGCTGTCCGCCGTACTGATGGACCGGGTCCCGCAGAACGGACGGGTCCGTGGGCCGGACTTCCGGCACTACTGGGAGGGGCGCCGCAGGCCGGGCCTGTTCCGGATCTGGCCGCTGCCGTGGCCGAACATCCTGCGCCCGGCCTCGCGCTGGGCGCTGGTCTTCGCGCTGGTGACAATGGCGCTCATCATGGCGCTGGCGGTGTTCCTGGCCTGGTTGCTGTTCCGCAACGCCGAGCCGCTGGAGCCGGAGCCGGTCATCCCGACGCCGAGCAACACGGTGACGGTGACAGTCACCCCGACCACCCCGCCGCCGAACACCGGATCGACCGGACCGACGCCGACCACGAGTTCGACGCCGACGACCGGAACCCCCACCGGGACGCTGCCTTCGGGAACGCCGCCGACCAACCCCGGCGACAAGTTCTGACGCGATAGCTCAGTGCGTGGCGGGCTCTCGGCCTCGGTTGAGGGTGAGCAGGCCGATCAGGCTGATCACGGCCCAGCTGCCCTCCAGGAGCAGGAAGCCCCACGAGGACTCGACGGCGGCGATCACCGCGAGCACCCCTGATCCGAGCAGGTTGAGCAGTTGGTACGCGAGCGTGCGCTGACGAAGCTTGCCCGCCTGAGCCGCCGCGAACGCGACCAGAATGGTGACCGCGCCGGCGATCTCGAGAATGTCGATGACATGCATCGGAGTGGCCCCTCCTGGGGCGGGCGCCGTCTTGTCGTGGACCGGGTACGACGCCACTCGACCGGGGAACCGCAGACCGCGGATCCTGCGGTCAGAATACCAATCGCACCAATTCCGGATCCCGCCACAAGGTGACCGGCACCGGCTGCCGGACCAGGGCCGCGTCGGCACGGATCTCGGCCGGGCTGGCCGCCGCGATCAGCACGGACGTAACCGCGGCATGCCTTGCCGGGAAGGCGAGTGCTGCCTGCGGTAACGAAACGCCGTACCGCTCGCAGACGGCGGAGATGCGCCGTGCCCGGATCGCGACGGGATCGCTGGACTTCTCGCTCTGCAGGATCGGCCGGGTCAGGATGCCCGACACGATCACCGAGATGCCGCGGGCCAGGCAACGATCCAGCAGCGGCGCCGCGGACTGGTCGAGGAGCGAGTACTGCCCGGACAGCAACACGCAATCCAGAGCCACATCGCGCACCAGTCCATCGAGCAGCCGCCAGTCCCCCGACGCCACTCCGATTGCCTTGATCTCTCCCCTACGCCGCAACACTTGCAGCACCGGGTACGCCGCCTCGAGCGCAGCGTCGTCGGGGTCGCGGACGAGCACCAGGTCGACCGCGAGGCCGAGCCTTTTCACACTCGTCCGCACCGACGCGCCGGCGTCCGCACCGACGACCTTGGTGGACACGAGGAACTCACTGCGCGGCCGCCGCTGCAGCGCCGTACCAAGACGTCGTTCCGACTCTCCGTACGCCGGGGAGGTGTCGAAGAACCGGATGCCGGCCTGGTACGCCGCGTCCACGGTGGCGACCGCGGCCGCGTCACCGTCCGGACCCGGTGGTTCGCCGAGACGTGAACCGCTCAGCCCGAAGCGGGGCGGCCGGAACCTGCTTACCGAGGTGGGCGCGAGCGCTCGGCTGGGAGCGGCCATCGCACTGTCACCTCCCATGGTCGGCAGTACCTACCAGGATCGGTGAGACGCGACGACTTCGCATCCCGAACCTGCCCGCCTCAGAGGGCCGGCGTGGGCCGGTGCCGGGGTTCGAGGGTCGCCTAGTGCTGGAGAGTGCGCTTGCCTGGGGCATCGATCGCGACCGCCGTCACCGCTCGGGCGGCGGACAGGATCACGAGATGCTGATCCAGGACGGGTCGCTCGACGGGGAGCTGAAGGTGACCGACGTACCGAGAACGCTACGGCCGAGGTAGCGCGGGTCGACCGTGTCCACCACGAGGACCAGGTGGTTGCCGGCCGGGACCTCCCAACTGGTCGCCTCGAGTCTCAGGTCGATCGGGACGGCCTTGCCTGGAGTCGCGTCGCGCAGGGTGAACGGCTTGTGCGCGATCAGCGAGCCGACACCGAGCGCGTTGACGTCGTACAGGTAGGCGAAGAGCGAGGTGTTCGGACCGGACGGCTCGACCGTCAGATGCAGCTTCGGTGTGCCGTTGACGATCGCGCCACTGGTGTAGACCGGGCCGGACCAGACGCCCGCGAACGACCTGTCCACGAGTGGAGTCGCGACCGCGGTCGGGATCGACAGAAGCCCTTGCAGTGCGCCGGAAACGAGCACCACGCCGCTGTCCGCCAGGGTCGGGACGCCAGCGGCGATGTGACTGGTCCACCCTGTCGAGGCCTTTGTCTGGAGACTGCCGGTCCGCGACAACCCGGTCGGCTTGGTGAGGTACGCCGTACGCGGCTGCCCGATGGCGGCCCAGTTCGGGTACCCACGCCAGACGCCGCGTTGCGACTTCAGCTGGACCGGCGCCTCGGCGTCGGCACCGTTGTCCGCGCCGCCGATGTAGTGCCGCAGCCAGGCCGCGAGCTCGTCCCAGGTCTCGTTGGGCAGGCCGATCGCGCCGGGCACCTCAGGGGTCGAGTGGTCGCCGTGCGCGAGCAGCAGCCGCTTCGGGCCGGTCAGCCGGGTGAAGAAGTCCGTGTACTGCGAGGGCGGGAAGATCGAGTCCTCGAACGCGTTGGCCAGGAACATCGCCGGCGCGTTCGCGTTGATCTGGTCGACCATCGTCGCGGCCGACCTGACCGGCGCCAACTGCTTGGCCTCGGCGATCGCGCCGTCGAAGTTGCCGGTGACGAACTTGGTCTGCAGCGAGGCCATCTCCGGACCCGGACGGCCAGTGATGTTGCCGAGGGCAAGCAGGCCCGCGACCGACTGGAGCGCCACCGTGTCGTTCGGATCGAGTGACGCGATCAGGTCGGCCCAGCCGCTCATCGCGCCGACCGCCTTGATCCGCGGGTCCTGCGCGCTCGCGAGCAGCGAAGTGCCCGCGCCGTACGAGATCCCGACCGCGGCGACCCGGCTGGTGTCGGCCGGCGTGTGCTGGTCGGCCCAGTCGATCACTTTGCTGACGTCGGCGACGGTCGGCGGGCCAGCGATGTCGATGCCGCCGCCGGAGTCCCAGAAGCCGCGACTCGAGTACGCGATGACCTGGAACCCGGACTTGGCCAGCTTCGCGCCCTGGCCGACGTACTCGACGTTCGGCACACCCCAACTCGACGGCATCACCACGAGCGGGAACGGCCCGTCGCCCTGGCCGGTCGGCGTCAGCACGACGGCGCCGATTCCGGTCCCGCCCGCGCCGGGGATGCGCTGGTACGACGTACTGAAGCCTGGCGCGGACTGGTCGGCCTCGGCGCGCGGACCGATGGTGATCAGGGCGAGCGCAACGGCAAGGGCGACAGCGAGGGCGGCTGCGAGTCTGCGCACGTGGGACCTCCATCGAGAATTACTGGAGGGTAACCAAAAGCTGTCGCTGTGTCACTACCTCGGCACGGTGAGTGCCGGATCCACTCCGGTCGCCTCGATCGACCACTGCCACAGCCGCTGGGCCAGGTCAGGGTCCCGCGCGGTCCGGGTGGGACGCGCGAGCGCCGGTTTGCCGCGGAACCCGAGGAAGCTGGGGCCGACGTACGAGCCGGGAGGCAGGTCTGGGCTGGTCGCGGCGTACAGGCTCGGCCAGGCGCCTATCGCGGCGGACTGCGCGAACAGCGTGTTCCCGATGCGCATCACGTTGGCCATGAATCGCTGGCCGGCGAGCTCCGGGCCGTTGGTCTGCAGGTGGGTGGACGCGTAGCCGGGATGCGCGCCGGCGCTCAGCAGCTTCACGCCGGCGGCGCGAGCGCGGCGCTCGAGTTCGAGCATGAAGAGCACGTTGGCGAGCTTCGACTTCCCGTACGCGTCCCACTTGGAGTAGCCGCTGGCGGGCCGCCGGAAGTCCGCCTGCGCGATCCCGCGGACGGTCGTGTGCATGAACGAGCTGACCGTCACGACCCGGGCCGCGGGCGCCTGGACCAGCAACGGCAGCAGGCGGCCGGTGAGGGCGAAATGCCCGAGATGGTTGGTGCCGATCTGGAGCTCGAAACCGTCCTTGGTCTGCAGGTACGGCGTCGCCATCACGCCGGCGTTGTTCACGAGCAGATCGAGCGCGTCGTACGTCGCGGTGAGCTTGCCGGCCGCCTGCTCGACACTCGCCAGATCGGCCAGGTCCAGCTCGACGACGGTGGGCTGCCGGCCGGAGGCGTCGGCAAGTGCTTGGGAGACCTTGGCGGCCTTCTCCGGATCGCGCGCGCCGATGAGCACCTCGGCGCCGTGTCTCAGCAGTTCGAGCGCCGTCTCGTACCCAAGCCCGCTGGTGGCGCCGGTGACCAGCGCGCGTCGTCCGGTCAGGTCGGGGATGTCCGCCGTACTCCAGGTCATGCGCCCACAGTAGTTGTGGGCGCACAACCTGGAGCGACCGTCAGAGGATCTTGCGCGCCTTGAAGGCGTCGGTCACCTGCAGCGCGGCGGCCTTGCCGTAGAGCAGCCGGGCGGCCTGGACGGTGTCCTGTGCCGCGGCCTTGAACGACGTGTCCGGGTCGTAGAAGAACGTCGCCTCGAGGATCACCTTGTTGGCCTTGGTCCGGCCGAGCGCCCGGTTGATGTCCCAGAGCGCGTTCGACCAGATCTCACCGTCGTCGTGCACCTCGCCGACGATGTCGTCGGTGGTCTTGCCGGTGTCGGTACGACGCAGGCAGTGCGGCTCGGTGCTGGTGTACGACGTCGAGTCCCAGTCCATCACGCAGGGCAGCTCGAAGCCCTTGCTGACCGGCTCGGACATGGTGACGGCCCAGTAGTCGCCGAAGCCCTCACCCATCGAGCCCGCCTCGAGCGACGCGCCGAAGCCCGGCACCACGTCGTCCTGCATCGCGTGACCGTACTCGTGCCAGATCACCTCGGCGTCCTCGGCGTCGTCGACGCCGCCTTCGCCCATCGTGATCATGTCGTCGTCCGGCGAGTAGAACGAGTTGTCGCCGGCGAACGTGTTGATCGAGAAGTCCTGCGACTCGTTGTTCACCTCGGTGAAGCCCAGTTGGTGGATGTACTCCTGCGTCTGGTTGACGTGGTAGTACGCCATCACCTGCTCGAACTTGTTGTTCGCGCGCTGGTAGACGAAGGTGTTGTTCTTGCTCTGTGCGACCCCGCCCTTGGCGTCGGCGATGTTCACATACGTGCCGTTGAGCTTGCCGGAGCCGTCCAGGTTCCGCAGGATCACGTTCTTCTGCGCCAGGAACAGGGCGTCCTGGTTCTTGTCGTTCTGGTCGGTCAGCTTCTCGTTCTTCTCGCTGACCACCGGGTTCGGGTCGAACACCGAGCCGTGGCCGTCGATGTTCTGGCTGACCACCTTCGACTCGACCACGGTGCCGCTCTTGGCGTCGACCAGAGACTGACTGACGCCCTCGGCCGACTTGCTGGTCACCTTCCACACGACCCGCGCGTCCTTGCCGCCGACGACGGCGAGCTGGGCCGCGCCCTGGGTGGCGGCCGGCGCCGGTACGGCGTCCTTGTGCGGCCCGGCGATCCGGGCCCGGGTAGCGCGAGCACTGACCACGCTGTTCGCGCTGCTCGTTGCTGTTGCCGCAGGCACCTTCACCGACACGTCCAGATTCGCCGGTATGGCGTCCCGGCCGTCGGCGATCTCGACGCCGCCGCCCTTGGTCTCGTGCTTGGCGTAGTACCCGTTGACGACGGGCAGGCCCTTGAAGGTCTGCTGGTACCAGTAGTGCTTGCCGAGCAGCGACGTCTTGGTCCTGATCAACTTCAGGTTGCCCAGGGTCGTGGTCTCCGGCGCGGCCCCCGCGGCGCTGGTGACGGACAGCCCGAGCGAAATGGTGGCCAGTCCGGCGGTGACGGCCACGACCGCCTTGCGGCGTTTCGTCATACGTTCCCTCCCACAGTTGACGAACCCGTTCGTGTTGCGTGATGCAACAACTACGATCCGTCGAGACCCTAGTTCGCCCGGGCACCCGCTGGGAAGCGGAACTTCCCGCCATTCCGGCGCCGCAAGGGAAAACCTTGCTGGTGAATAGAGGACTGAAGCTGGCCGCTTCTTCTCCTATCGTCGAACCCGACGGACAGGAGAGGATCCCGCCATGACCAAGCTGAGCCTGCAGGCCCTGAATCGCGCCACCCTGGAGCGGCAGTGGCTGCTCGAACGCCGGGACGCGACCGCGCTGGAGGCGATCGAGCATCTCGTCGGCATGCAGGCGCAGTCACCACTGGCGCCGTACGTCGGATTGTGGACACGGCTGCGGTCCTTCCAGCCGGAGGAACTCGCCAAACTGCTGGAGGAGCGGCAGGTGGTCCGGGGTTCGATGATGCGGGCGACGATCCACCTGATGTCGAGCCGTGACTTCCTCGCATTCCGGCCGCTGATCCAGCCGCGGCTCGAGCGGGAAGTGTTCCAGAACATGACGTACGGCCGGCATCGCCTCGAGGGTCTCGACATCGGCGCCGTACTGCGAGCCGGCATCGACCGCATGACCGCCGGCCCGGCGACCGCCGTACAACTGCGTGAGCACCTCGGCCCGCTCTGGCCCGACCGCGAACCAGCCGCGCTGGCCCACGCCGTACGCTGCCTGCTCCCCACCATCCAGACCCCACCCCGCGGCATCTGGGGCAAGGGCGGCAACCCCGCCATGTCCACCGCCGACCTCTGGCTCAACTCCCCCGTCGACCCCGCCGCCTCCACCGACCCGGTCCCGTCCCTCGAGCGCCTCGTCCTGCGCTACCTGGCCGCATACGGCCCCGCCTCGGTCGCGGACGCCCAAACCTGGTCCGGCCTCACCCGCCTCACCGAGATCTTCGACCGCCTGGACCTCCGCCCCTACACCGACGCCACCACCGGCCGAACCCTCTACGACCTCCCCACCATCCCCCTCCCCACCGAAGACATAGAAGCCCCCACCCGCTTCCTCCCCGAATTCGACAACCTCCTCCTATCCCACGCCAACCGAACCCGCTGGATAGACACCCCCACCCGCCAATCCCTGACCCTCCAAGAAGCCCTGACCAAAGGCTCAGTCCTCCACAACGGCCAAGCAAAAGCGCTGTGGAAACTCACCCAAGCCACAAAATCTCAGGCCACCCTCGAAATAGCCCCCTTCGTCCCCCTGACCCGCAGCGCCTGGATCGCTATCGAATCCGAAGCCCACAACCTCCTGACGTTCACCAACCCGGGCGCAACTCACCAGGTCGATCGTCTCGCCGCCTGACGCACAGCAGCCCGACCACAAGGGTCGGGCTGCTGTGTCCCGTACTTACGCGCGCCGAATCTGCAAGAGCAGAGCCGACACCGCAGCCACGAGCGGCAAAAGCCCCGGAGAGAACACCGCGACCACGGCAACCAAGATCAGGAAAACCTGAGCAGTCTGCCTGAGCAAACCATTCAAAGTCCCCATCAACGAGGTCAACGCAACCAGGTTGGCATTCCAACGCTCAACTCTCTTCTCAAAAGATGTGCGCTTGTAACGGGTGTTAGCGACAGCCATAGGATCCAGCTCCTGATGGACAGGTGAAAGACCGCCACGAGCTGCGCTAACAACCACAAGGCGAATCGATCACAAGTGAACGAAAGCACCATGTGGTACCTCTGTCTGTGCCTTAAAGGCTAGCAACCGGCCGCCCGAAGCCGCCAGATCACTGTGCATCCGGGTACACGCGTCCGGTAGGGTTCTGTTGTCGGTGGAGGTGCGCTAACACCGTTGAAGCCGATGAGACCGCGGCGCATCAAGAGGATCCAGCTCCGTGCGCCGCGGTCTGCTTATGCCCGCAGGTTGACCAGGACAGGCCCGACCCGAGCACCGTTCGACCGCGCCAGCGAGATCAGCGCATGCCCCGCCGGAACGCCGGTGATGATGTCTGAGACCGTCCAGCGAGCCCGCTCGACTCGGCGAGCGCTGTACCCAGATGTGTGACTCTGGGACCGCCCACCTACCGATCCGAACTCGTCGTACCGGACTCCTGACGTGGCGCTCCGGTTGATCGTCGTCTCGGTGATGTACTGATCCCCGAACCAGCGCGAGAAGACGTCGGCGTCTTCTGGGTCGATCCCACCAAACACAGCTTTACAACCTGTAGATCCGAACACGGTCGCACGAACGTCCGGCGGGAAGTCCGAGATCGTCTGGGTCAGCAACACCAGGCCCGCGTTGTTGGACCGCAGTTTCTGTACACCCCGGGCCACGTAGTCGTCGACGAATCGACCGGCTTCGTCGATCACGAGCCCCTTGAAGATCGATCGATCGGTCTCACTCGACGAGGTGATCTGCACGAACTGCGATACGACCAGCCGAGCGAGGATCCGTGAGGCGTCCGGGTACTCCGCCTCCGGCAGCGAGACCCGAACACGGACAGGCCGATTGAGATCCCGCATCTGGAACGTTGGACCTGGGTGATCGAGCAGCCTGCGCAAGGCAGGCCGGTCGAGCAGGGCAAACCTCTCGACGAGACTTGCGGCCGGATCCACGGACCGATGAGTCTGGGCCCGCCGAGTGTCCAGAAGGGCCTTCATCTCCTTGGAGCCAGAGCCCTTTAGACGAGACTTGACTCCGTCCATCGCTGATTGGTCAGCACGAAGTAATCCCAGCAATTCAGGGACTGTCGGCCAACGCTCATAGGCTGCCTCGAACGGCGCCAGACATGCGTAGAGCGCATTCTTCGAGGCATCGATGAAGTAGGCCTTGTCGTCGCTGACGCGCGGCGGTAGCAACGCCGATGCGAGGCGATCTGCGGCGACGTCGGCGGTCTTCGACCCACCGAACAGGCTGAAACCGCAGGTCGGATTGAGGGGATCGATCGTGACGTCGAACCAGCCGTCATAGGCGAAGTCCGTGGACTTGGGATCGATGACGACCATGCTCGCCTTGCCGGTCAACGCGGCAAGCGAGAGGTGCTCGACGATCGGTATCGCGATGCCGCGGGTCTTCCCAGAACCGGGCGGCCCGATCACCAGAAGGGAGGTCCGCAGAACATCCAGGTCCAGCCCGAAATCTCCTACGACCTCGTAGTCGCTGCGATGATCGGGTACGACCTCACCAAGCCGTACTTGGCCGGCCAAGAGGTTGTGAAGGGCGAATCGTGTGCCCGGAAGGTTTCGCTGACGGGACGGATGGACCAGCGCCGCACCGTGGTCCTGTTGAACGGCCTCAGCCAAGCGCTCCAACTCTCCGGCGTCATGTCCCGAGCGTCCGATGACGTGGGCGATCCGGGCTCGGTCGACGTCGCCGAGGTCCGCTGCAGCCGCGAGCTCGTCCAACTGCCGGGCAAGATCGGCATGCGACGTACGAATCGCGTCCCAAGGCTGCCGCATGGATTGAGATCCGGGTGGTGGCGCCTGTTCCGTTTCGTCGGGAACCCCGGCGAGGGCGGAGAGCTTTCTCTTCAGCGCCTCGAATTGTTCTCGGCGTTTGTTCATGATCCCGAGGCTTTCAGGTAACGCTCGAGAGTCCTGATCCGATCAGCGACAGATGGATGGGTCGCGTAGAGAGCCCCGCGCCAGCCGGCGGCTCGCCTGGCCACATCGTCCCCCTGCGACTGCAAGTCATACAGGAAGGCGATCGTGTCACGCGCGTAGCCCAGTTCGGCAGCCACGCGATCAGCCATCAACTCGGATCTGCGAGCAAACCAGGCCAACGGAATCGGCACCAGGAATGGCACGATGGCGTAGCCTGCCCAGTCCCATTTCCCGAAGAGCAGCGAGTTCAGTACCAGCCCGCCGATGGCGAGCGCGAAGAACCCCACGATCAGGCAACCCAAAGCAGGAACCCGCGCGCCGAGCCGGAACAAGGCCTGCACGAAGGAGACGACCAAGCGTCCCGGCTGGGCATACCAGAACACGAGCAAGGTTGCCCAGGGGTGGCCCCCACGGTGATGACCCAACTCGTGCGCCAGTACCGCCTGTAGTTGTCTCGGAGGAAGATTGTTCAACGTCCACCGCGTGACCGCAACCGATCGGCCGGCCACCGCGGCCCCGTTGATGGTGTCGGATTCCTCGACCCACAGCTTGTAATAACCCGGGTCCACGCCGACGCGACTACAGACGGCACTCCAAGCGATGTCGAGCTTCTGCTGCTCCATCAGTGTCGGCTTACGAAGACGATAGAGGTACTTCGCGATGTAGTCCTCGGTTGGCGGCAAGACGATTACAAGGCCCGACAAGATCCACAAGACGACGATCAACAGGCCGAGCCAGCCGGTTGAGATCCACGAGGCCACCGAGGAAACAACACCGAAGCTCCACAGCGCCCAAGGGATCCCAAGTAGGAGTTCCGCAGCTGACGGGACCGAGATCCGCACACCCTGCGGCGAAGGCTTCTGCTGTGCAGGCTGATCGATGGGGCTGAAGGAACCCGGGGTGCTATCAGGAGCGTCTGGCGCCCCGCCACCTCTGCGACTCTGTGGCGGCGGTTGCCAGTCGTCGGCTGAGAATGAGCCTGGCCGGTCGTCGTGCCCGTCAGATGCGTTCATCGGACACCTCCCGCGCCGCTAGGCGACCCACAGTCGACACCTTTCGCCTCGTCCTATCACGATTGTCCAAGATCCAACCTGTTCAGCGGAGGTCACCTCAATACATCGACACGTGCACGTGGTCGTAGTGTCCACCGGTGGCATCGCTCGGATCGTAGACACCGCCTCCGTTGTACGGACGCCACTGACCCGTACGGGCACTCCAAATCTTTCCGTACCAGATGACATATCGCACGCCGGTCTTCGCGGCCGTCTGGATCGCCCAGTTCGCGTACCGGTCCCCCTTCGCCCGGACAGCCGGTAACTTGCGGCTGTCACCACCGACGAAGACGTCGCAAGCTCGGCCCTTTGGATGGTCGCTGGTCGGGTTCCACGCGTGCGCGTCCCAGCACGACATACTGGGGTTCTGCAACGCGGTTCGGGCGGCCGCCACCCAGGCTGCGGTTCGCGGCGTCAGCTTCCCGCCCGTCCCTGTCGGATCTGGGACAGTCTGTTCTTCAGGCGGCCAATTCCCTGCCACAGGTCGACCATTGATCAGTCCTCCCCCGCACTCACCATCCGCTTGGGAAGGCGTCGGTGCTCCGCCGTTTTGGCCACCGCCGGAGCGACCAGCGTACGGATCGCCCGAACGGTTCAGATCGATGCCTGCCTCCTCGGCAATTCCACGTGCAGTGTCTTCCTGGCGCGCGTAGGCGTCAGGGAACGCGGAGACCTGGACAGACTGCGCAGCAACGGTGTACGGCATCGACTCCCAGCCGCTGATGTCCACCAGTCCGGGCGGACTAGGAGGATTCGCTCCACCGAAGAAGGCTTCGGTTGCATACACCGGATTCAGGATTTGCCGAACCGTTCCCCAGCCCGCCGATGGACGTTGCTGGAAGAGTCCTACCGAATCGCGATCGCCATAGGTCAGGTTCTGGAGCTGAGACTCTTGGAGGGCTGTCATCAGCGCGACCAACGTCGCCTGGCCCGGCAGACCGCGCTGTACCGCGACCTGATCGATGATCTTGGCGTACGAGATCTGGACCGCCCGCAACGGACCACGCGTCTCGGGATCGTGTACGTCCCCTGGCATGCCAGGTGGACAGGCAGCAGTGACCTGATCGCCGCTCGCGCCGAACGGGGCAAGTATGACCACGGCCATGACCGCCAGCAGAGCACCGATTCCTGCGATCTTAGGTGCAATGCTCTTGGCACCCGCCAGTCCCGCCGCCTCAGCAAGGTCCCGACCGCTAAACACGCACACCGTCCAGCCGCGATGTCACGGGCCAGTCCCACCGTCAACCGCGCTGACACGCCATGGTTGTCCATCGCGCACAACTGTCACGAGCAATGGCACATCAAACGTGCTGGCGCCCTTTCCAGTCGTCTGAACCTTGACGGTGACAAGACGCGTGATTCTGGTCGGCGTATCGGTCGGCGCTGTATCGGGCCGCGGCGTGACCGTGGTTACTGACAGCACTTTCGAGGAGCCACCCGCCGTTCGCAGAGCGTCGTAGGTGGCGTCTCCTGCGCTGGAGAAGCTATCCGCAAGTTCTGGGGTCGTGAACCGAGCGGCCCGGTCCACGAGTTGCTCGTAGGTCTCGGTGGCGGGCGTGCGCTTGTAGAAGAGGTTGGCCCAACTCCGTACCGTCGTGTCCGCTGCGGCGGTCGCCTCCGCGCCGGGGCGCTCGGTCTGCGGGGGTGGGGTCGAGAGCGGTTCGGACGAAGCACCAGAGGGCTCAGATGCGGAGGGTTGCGAAGAGCCGGGCTCGCTGAGTTGCGGCGCACTCGGGCTCAGTAGTCCCGCTGGCTCTTGACCCGAATTCCGGCCGAAGAGGCGTGGCAGCCCTCCTCCAACGCCTAGAACGATGATCGCCAGAAGGACGATGACAGCTATCACTCCGGCCGGACTGGCCGGCTCGCTTCGCCTGCGGTCACGCAACTCGGCACGTTGGCGGGCTGCATCCTCCCTACGACGCTGACGGCGCGATCCGGCCTCGGCACTCTTGGTCGAGTCCACAGATTCGCCGGTCGACGATGCACCTCTCTCCCGCTCGCGACGTCGTGCCACGATTGCTCACCGTCCACCGGTCGGGCGACCAGACAGACCGCCGGTCCGTACGGCCGCGTACTCCCGGTAGGACCGTGAGGTCGAGACGGGCTGCTTGCGGATCTCCCGAGCGCGCTTCGGCGGCCCCGCACGCAGACTCGCCGAGTGAAGCAGCACACGGCGAGGCTCGTAGCCACCGTTTCGTAGTTGAGCGGCCGTCGTTGTCGGCTTCGCATGCCGCCCTGAACTGCGGGCACTCGATGTGGCGCCAGAGACACCGGCTGGCTTGCTGTGCTCGACCGAGCCGCCCTTGAAGATCGTGTCCTTCGTCCGACCAGCACTGTCGCCCCGTCGACCGGGCTTGGTCCCTGCGACGGACGCAATGACAGGCGCGGTGGGTGGACGACCCGAACCTCGTCTGGAGCCGGACGGACGCCTGCCTGCGGAGTCGCCAGTGGACCGTCCTGGCGAACCCGGGCCGCCGGCTTTGTGCACTTCATCGCTCCCCTGCGGCGTGCGACCTCCGAGCGGCGGCATGGTGCGATAGCTCCGGTTGCTCTCGACGCGCTCGTCAGGAGCGCTCTCCCCTGGCCGACGGCGACCGTCCTTTGGCCGCTCCGCCGTAGCAGGCGCCGATCCACGACTACGAAGAGCGGTAACCACACGGCGCACGGCTTGCACTGCCCCGCGACGCGCATACGACCCCATCATCATGCTGCCGATGCCGGGGCGCATCATCGAGGTGACACTCTCGAGCAGACGTCGTAGCCGCCACGACGCGACCAATACCACAAGGGCGAGGCAAGTGACCGGCAGCCAGCCAAGCGTGTCACTCATGCTGAAGACGGCCGTCAGCATCGACAGCGCGATGCCGAACACAAGCATGGCTGCGACTGACTGGAGAATGAGGCCTAGTAACGACTCGAGCCAGTTCATTCCCCATTGACGCGATCGTCCTGGCACGATGAACAGGCACGCGAAGATGACGCCGACGACCAGAAGCACCAGGCAACCTACGAATGCCATCAACGCAGTCGCAGCAAGACCGATGATGAGGTACGCGTAGATGGCAGCCGCGACGGCCGCGACGAGGAGGACGCCGACACGTCCGAAGGCATTCTCGCCCTTCGCCCACTTCACGGTAGGAGCGTCAGAGCTTCCCTCTCCCTTGACGACCTGGTTGTTGATGTAATCCATCCTCTTGTCGGCATCAACACCCGTGTCCAGCAGGCCTTTGCCGTATCGCTGACATGCCTTGATCGATCCGAACTCGGCAATACACCAAGGCGTCGCGGCGAACCCGCGCCAAGCAGCGTCACCGGACTTCCGCAACATGGTGTCCCTGGACGTGCCTGTGAATGCCGGCTGTGGCATCTCGATCGGTGTCTTGAGGGTCTCGCCCAGCACCTGATCCGATGCACCCATGACGGTCTGCGCGCCCACCTGTCGTGCGCCGTCAACGCCCTTCAGCCAGGTGGCAGCGCCGAAAGCAAGGCTGATCGCCAGGAGACCGGCGGCAAACACCCAAACAAGTTGGCCGAAGGCCGTGCCGCTCGACCGCCGATGGACATACGCCGCGATTGCCCCGAAAGCAAGGGCCGTCGGCAACAACCATGCGGTCAACTGACCGCTGATGCCGCCGATCGCACCGGACGTCGCGTTCATCAGCGGACGGATGTCGGTAAAGGAGAACAGCCACCACCCAACCGATATCCCGGCCCTGGTAGCCGCGACAACGAACATCATCAGGAGTTGGGCGAACGAGTTGAAGATCGGTCGCAGTGGGTCGCGCAGACTTCCCTCGTAGTCAAGGCTGAACGCCATCGGGTTGTACTGCTCGAAGAGCGTCCGAGTATCCCCGTGAGTCAGGTCAGGTGTCGGCAGCAGGTCTGCGAATCCGGCTGGAGTCGTCTGCTGATCCGGGTCGGCTGCGAGGGCGGCCTGGCTGGTGATGATCAGGGAGATGGCGAGGACGGTTAGCGCCGTGCGGGTTCGGCGCTGCCATCTCATGCGACGTGCTCCTTGTTGGAGGAGGGGCGCTGGGGGTCGTTGTCGGGGGTGGCGTTGCCGTTGGGGGCGGGTTGGTACATGGCCTCGTTGTAGGCGGCTTCGTCCGCCTCTTGGTCGTAGACCTCGTCGGGGCCGATGGGGGATTCGTAGCGGGTGGGGTGGTGGTGGTCGTGGTCGTGGCCGTTGGGGGTGGGCGGGTGGCCGTTTTGCTGGGCTACTGGTTGGGGGGCGGTGGATGGGTCAGCTGAGGTGGGTTGGGGCTCGGCTGGCGCCATCGGGGGGATGGGGTGGTCGGCTGGGGGCGGGGGTGATTGGTTGGGCTCGGTTGATGCCGACGTGGGGGCGGGTGATGCCTCTGATGCGGCCGAGCCGTTGGACGCGTACGCACGGTCGGCTGAGCCGTTGGACGCGTACGCAGGGTTGGCTGAGCCGTTTGGGGCGTACGCGGGGGCTTCTGAGCCGTTGGGGGCGTAGGTGGGGTCGGCTGGTGCGTCTGGCGTGTTGGCAGGGGTGGTTGCGCCGTTTTGGGTGTGGGCTGTGGGGGTGTTGGCCGGGTCCGGGGAGCCGTTGGGGGCGTAGGCCGGGGGCACCTCGGTGGGGGCCGGGGGCGGCTCGTCGGGGAGGTGGGTGTGGGCTTCGGCTTGGGCTGTGGCGGTGGCGGCTGGTTCGAAGGTTTCGGCTTCGTCTTCGGCGAAGGGGTCTTCGGGTTCGTGCGCCGCGATGACGGGCTGGGCCGGCTGGACGTCGTGCTCGGATTCGGGGGTGGTGCGGAGGAGGGCGGCCACGCGTTCGCTCGGGATGTCGATCTGGACGGTGGCTACCTCGTCCCAGCGGTCGCGCATGATGCAGTGGCCGTGGCGGATGCTCTTGCCGTTGGCGGCGGTGTTGATGCCGCGGACGAGCGTCTGGTACGGCGGTGTCTGCGGGCGACCGAGCAGCTCGAGCAGCGAGTCGACCTGCTCGCGGGAACGCAGGCTGAACGCGAACAGCGTGGTGATCTGCTCGACCAGACCCGGGAGCTTCAGGATCGACGCGGGGTCCTGGGTGTCCAGCACCAGGGACGCGCCGAGCGCTCGGCCGACACGGGCGATGTAGTCCAGGAAGGACGCGCCGTCAGGGGTCTTCGTGAGCAGGTGGACCTCAGGCACGATGACGACCTTGGACCGGCCACGGAACTCGCGACGGCCGGTGGTCCGGACCATCCACGCCAGGCAACCGCGCAGACAAGCCATGCCGACACGTTCGATCGGCGACCAGGACTCCGGCGCCGACTCGGGCGAGGGCAGTGTAAGTCCGGGCATCTGAACGACCCAGAGACCCGGATTGGTAGTCAGCGACGACAGACCGGACGGCGGACCGGCAACGACCGAACCGAGGCCGGTCTCCACCAGGTCGCGCAACGCAAAACCAACAGTCCGGGTCGTCTCCGAGTCGGCGTTGCACAGCCGCTGGATGACACCCCACGACGAGGGATCGGGCGACTGGATCTCCGCACGGGTCGCGGCAACGACCGGAGCCTCGGCCGCACCCCGCAGATGCGGCGGGAGCAACAGCATCAGCTGCGACGGAGCCTGCAGCAACGCGTCGTCAACGGGCAGCACCCGCAGCAGGTCAGCAGCACCGGAGAACTGTGCCGTGATCTCGATGACAGCAGTCGGTACGCCGTACTCCGCGGCGACTGCGGACACGCCGGCCGCGTCACCCTTCAGGTCGAGCAGTGGCACCCACGCGCCGGCGAACGCGGAGTCGAGACCACCCATCATCGCGGCGGTCGTCTTGCCTCGACCGGACCGGCCCAGGAACAGCGTTGTCGTCGCGTCACCGAGTGCAGAACCGGCGGCCGCGTCGAAACGCACCAGACCGGGTGTCGACCCGGTCAGATAGCCGATGGCAGGTCCAGTGGCGTCACCGATCGACGCACCGCCCCAGAACCAGGAGCCGAAGAACGCGGTCGATTCACGCACATGTCCGAGGTCGGGCACGCGCAACTGGTCGCCTGGCAGGGATTCCAGCCACAGGTCGCGCTGCTCGTCCGCGCCCGGGGCCACGGTGATACCGCGGTCGGCGTAGTGCGCGATGACGGCGTCGACGTACGCCTCGAGATCCTCGCGGGTGTCCGCGCTGACCAGCAGACGAGGGTGGTCCTCGACCAGGGTCAGTCCACTGCGGTTGATGTCTCGCTTCACCTCGCGCATGATGCGCTCGGTCTCGACGATCTCGTCGGCGGTCTCCTCCGCAGTGCCCTTCGCGGCGGACCGGCGCTGTTCCTTGGCGCTCTTGCGGGTCTCGTCGACCAGGTTCCGCGCGGTCTTCTTGGTCAGCACGCGGAAGCGCACCGACGCCTCGACGGTGACGTCGATCTCGTCGCCGTCGTCGTCGATCGCCTTGATCTCGGACAGCGTGCGAAGCCACTCCCCCGCACCCGGCGTCTCGAGCTCCTCGGGGAAGTCTGTCATCGCCAGCACGGTCGTGTACGCCGCGATCTGGCCGCGGGTGTCGTAGATGCGCAGGTGATCGGTGTACGGCACCACTCGGCCGGAGGTGAGCCGGGCCAGCGCGGCACCGGTGATGAGGCCGCGGCGGGGCGCGGCCACGGCTCCGCGGTGCATCTCGCGGCTGACCAGCCAGGAGATCACCTCGGCCGGCGCGGTGTGCGCCCGCCAGACGGTGGAACCGAGCTGCCGCGCAAGCTTGCGGACCCGCTCGTCCAGGTGCGCGAGCTCACGGGCGCTGACCCGCCAGGAGGTCGTACCGAGGGCGTCGCTGATCGAACCGCGGACCTGTGCGGTCGCCCGCGGGTCACGGTCGGACAGGTGTACGCCGAGCGCGACGTATCGCTCGGGCATCCGCATCTCGTCGATGCGGTCGGCGCGAGTCTGCGCCCAGGCCTCGTGGTCGCCAAGACGGTAGTGGCCGGCCACGGAGTCGATGTAGTCCTGGCCGGTGGAGCGGCCCCAGACCACCTTCAGATGGCTGAGTCGGTCGCCCAGGATGGTCGCGGCAGCGCTGACCGCGGCGTCCAGGGCAGCGTCCTGCTCTGCCTCGGTGGCGAGGTCGGTGTTCGCCACCGAGATCAGAAACCACGCCTCCGCACTGCGCTCGGTCACCAGCAGGCCGTCGGCGATGGCCACCAGCCGAGGCGGCGGCAGACCGCGCTCGCGGCCGACGCCGACCAGGTTCAGGAGTTTGTCAGCGATCTTCATCGTTGGCCCTTCCGCTCCGATCGGCTCAGCCCTGATGACGAGTTCCTGCGACTGACCCGTTGCACGTGGTCCGCGCCGAGCAATCGGGCCCGCTGGTTCACGGTGATGTCCGCACCCGCGCGGACCATCGGATCCAGCTCCACCACGACCTCGCGTTCCCACTCCGGCGTCACTCTGGCCTTCGCCAGGTTGGCCACCTTCTGGGTCGCGACGCGCTCACGCCATGGCAGGTACTCCGTCTTGTCGGCGGCCCGGGCGCCGAGACCGATGATCGGGCGGTGGGCGCGCAACGCGTAGCGGACGGCCAGCGCCCACTCGGTCACGCGGCGGCGGCGTTCGTGGAACTTACCGGGGCGCCAGCCGAACGCGGTGATCACGAACGGCGGAACGACGTACAGGCTGACGGTGGGCTTCTTCGGCACCCCGATGAACGGGATGAGCAGTGCCACCCAGAGGACGATGATGACAGCTCCGAAGATGATCATCCGGCGCCGGGCGCCTTCTCCCAGGTCGATGCCCAACAGGTCGTACTGCCGGGTCTCGATCTCGAAGTGGTGGGTCAGGGTACGGCCGACGCGCATTCAGCTACCTCCGGACAGCAATCCCCAAAAGCCCTTCAGCACATTGATGGTCTGGTTGTTGGCGTAGATCAGCCCGCCGACCAGGACCCCGGCCGCAATGTGCCCGAACAGCTCGCCCCACTCGCGCTTGAAGTAGTGCCCGATGGCGCGCAGTACGAGGATGGCGATGAAGATGTTCCCCGCGATGACCAGCACCCAGTCCTTGAAGTCCGCACCCGTGGGGACATTGGGGTCGGCCAGCGGCGCGGCGAGCTGCACCACGCTCGCGGCCAGTTCGTGAGTCGTCATTGCGGTGTCTCCCTTGTTGCCTTGGTGATCCGATGGCCAGTCGCTGGATTCATCCGACGGCAGCCACTTGCCATCGTTGTGCTCCGTCCGTGGCGACAGTACGCCTCAACGTGAGCGTGTACGTCTGGTCGAGGGTGGTATCGCCCGCCCCGTCCCAGGTGACGGCCGCGGTCGCCCGCCGCTCGTCGTCATTGCCGGTATAGACCTGCCAATCCTTCAGCTCACCGAACTTCACCGCACCGTTCAGGCTGCGGATGGTGGAGCCTGGCGCGGTCACCGCCGAAACCTTGTTGTCCGACTCCGCGTACGCACCGAAGAACGCCTCGGCGTCCTTCAGCGTGGCCGCGGTCAGGTCGTCGTCCGGAGCGCTGGCCTCGGGCATGTTGTCCGGCAGCGGCACGCGCACATCCGGCACGAACGTCGGCGGCCCACTGGCCACCACCCGCGATGCGGTCCGGGCAACCGGAACGGACACCCGCTCCCACGTGGCCGCCCCCGCGGTCCACACCTTCCCCTTCTTCACATACGGACGGACTTCCACTCGTACGTCGACCACTGCGGTGACGCCACCGGAGTCGACCGTGACCTGGCCCGGGTAGGCGCGGTCCGCGGTCTGCTTGCCGCGGCCGTTCCAGCCGGCGCGGCTGTCCAGGCCGGCGGCCAGGTCAAGCCCGATCTGGGCCGGCCGGGCATCCGGTTCGTCCTCGTCCCAGTTCAGGTATGACACGGCGTAGCGAGTCGCGATCGCGCGGGCCTCGTCGGACGGGAAGTTGCTCTGCCCGCTGACCACCGTCTCGGGCGCCCGGTTCGGACTGATCCATGAACGGACGCCACTGATGGCAGCCAGCAGCAGCACGACGACCACCAGGCCGCGGAAGAACCTGCGCGCCCACGTGGAGAACGACGACTCGGACTCGGTCGACCATGGCGCCTGGCCGGGCTCGTACACCTCGCGGACCGGGACCGGGGCCGGTGCGGCGTGCGCACCATGAGACGATCGCTGTTTCAAACGTTCGGGTGGGCGCTGTCCAGGTTGCGAAGGCTCAGGCGGACGAGAGGAGGGACGACGTGGTGGTGCCATCACACCGCCGGCCGGCGGTGGCGCCTGCTGCGGGGTCGAGTACTGCGCCGCTACGCCCTGTGCCTGGCGAGGGGTGGGTGACACCGGGCCATCCGGGTGGTCCCACCACTCCGGTGCGGTGTTCTGCGGCCGTCCCTTGCCCGGCTTCTTCGTACGCCGCTGGTCCGACCAATGCTCACCTCTTGGCGGCAGATTCAGCAACGTTCGCCACCAACTCATCGCTACCCGCCCCTCAGACAGCAGTTACGCGGACAGTAGCCGGGAGAATACGGCAAGCGACTGCCCTCCGGGAGACCTGAGACCAGGATCCGGATGCTCCATCGCTCCCCGCAGTCATACTGTTACCCAACTCGCGGGCAGTGTCACACTCATCGGGCAAGAGTGACACCTTCGGCACCGTCGTCATAGCTCCTCTCTCATGCCCGCTCCGGTCGATCGGGCAGCGCACACCATGCCACACGCCGCGGACAGGTTCGAAAATCCGTGCGAACAACATGGTAAAGAACAGATCAAGTGATCACAGATAGTAACGGATCTGCGGGTCCAGCCTGTGGAAAACTCTCCCGTGGCGAGGGGTCAAAACGGCATACTCCGGGCATAGGGTCCGATGCATCCCTGCTACCCCTGGAGGACCAGGATGGAAACACGCCGACTGGGCAGACTCGGGCACGAGAGCTCGGTGCTGATCTACGGCGCGGCCTCGCTCGGCGGGGTCGACCAGGATCGGGCCGACGCCTCGATCCTGGAGGCCCTGGACGCCGGCATCAACCACTTCGACGTCGCCGCCGACTATGGCGACGCGGAGCTGCGGCTCGGCCCGCGGATGCCGGAGATCCGCGACCGCATCTTCCTCGCCACCAAGACCGGCCGCCGGACCTTCGAGGAGGCCTGGAGCGAGATCAACCGGTCGCTGGAGCGACTGCAGACCGACCACGTCGACCTGATCCAGATGCACGCCGTCTGCGATCTGGAGAACCTCGACCTCGTCACCGGCAAGGGTGGCTCGCTGGAGGCGGCGATCCGCGCCAAGGACGAGGGCATGGTACGGGCCATCGGCATCACCGGCCACACCGCTCAGGCACCGTCGGTGCACACCGAGGGTCTGCGCCGGTTCGACTTCGACAGCGTTCTCACACCTCTCAACTACCGCCTCTCGACGGATCCGCAGTACGCCGCCGACTACGCGGCGCTGGTGGAGGCGATCAAGGCCTCCGACGCGGCGCTGATGACGATCAAGATGATTGCCCGGCGCAACTGGCGTGAGGGTGAGGAGAAGTCGTACGACACCTGGTACCGGCCATTCGACGAGCAGCGCTACATCACGGCCGCGACCGCCTGGCTGCTGAACGGTCATCCGGAGATCACCGGCCTGGCCACGGCCGGCGAGACCCGGCTGCTGCAGCAGATGATCGTCGCCGAGCGGCAGCGGGCCGACCTCACCCCGGAAGCCGCCGCGTCGATCCTGGACGAGGTGAAGGACTACACGTCACCCTTCGTGGACATTCCGATCTGATTCCGCGTGTCCCAGGTCACAGTCCGGCATCCGGATAGCGGGCAATCCGTACGGCGTACGAGGTCACTGATCTGGTACGCCGTATCGCTCGGGAACACTGCGAGGCGAGGCGGTGTTGAAAGGTCCGTAGTCGTCTAACTTCGGAGGTCGTAGTGGCAACGGTCGAGCTGACCCAGGACAACTTCAACGAGGTGGTCGGTACCGACGGCCTGATCCTGGTTGATTTCTGGGCAGAGTGGTGTGGCCCGTGCAAGATGTTCGGTCCCGTGTTCGAGAAGTCGTCCGAGCAGCACACGGACATCACGTTCGGCAAGGTCGACACGGAAGCCCAGGTCGAGCTGGCGCAAGCGTTCGACATCAGGTCGATCCCGACCTTGATGGCGGTGCGCGACGGCGTCGTCCTGTACTCGCAGCCCGGCGCGCTTCCGGCCGCCAACCTGGAAGACCTGATCGGCCAGCTGCGTGCGGTCGACATGGAAGAGGTCCGGGCCCAGATCGCCGCCCATGAGGCGGAGCACGGCGCGGAACCGCACACGCACTGATTCAAACAGTTCACAGAATCCGGGAGCTCGCTCAGAGCTTCCGGATTCTTTCTGCCAGCTCGCGTCTTCCCGGCCCGTACTGGATCTGCTGGTTGGAGTCGATCGCGTCCTTGAGCTTGGTGCGTTCGGCTGCCGAGAAGTGGCCCCAACCGCCCAGCACCAACTTCATCGCGTGGTAGTGCTCGTTCCCTGTCAGTGGCCGTTTGAGGGCTTCGACCAGGATCTCGCTGTCGATCAGTGACAGATCGCCCTCCATGAGTCCGAGGGCCAGCACGCGGACGATCGGCGAGCCGAGCGTAAACATGTCCTTCACCTCGGCCCGGTCGAACTTCTCGACCGCGGAGGCATTCGACACCCTCTGCAGGATCCGGTCGAGCATCGCGCCCCGAACCTCCGTCAGCTCGACGCCGCGCATCTCGGTGTAGATCGTCGCGTACGCATCGAGCTCCTGCTCCATCCCGAGACGTCGCAGGGTCTCCGCACTCTTGCGCGCGTTGTCGGCGATCTGCTCGATCAGCTGGATCTCGAAGTGCCCGGCCTTCATCGACCGGAGGCGATCCACGACCGCCGGCATGATCGCGAGCACGACCCCGCCTCCGAGCACGATCAGCAACTCGACTTCGCCCACCCCGACGAAGAGACCGACGATTGCGGCGGCACACAATGCGCCGCCTGCCGAGAGCCACAGGATCCGGGCGACGACAGTCAGCCGCCTCAGTGTCGAGTCGGTCGAAGACTGCGTGGCCGACGGACGCCGGGGAACTGCACCAAGGCCAGGCCCGGGGTTCGGCGCTGCGTGCTGAGGGTTGGTGGGCTGCGGGGTGGTGGCTTGGTTGAGTTCGAACGTGTGGAGGTCGCTGCCGCCTCCGGGTGGGACAGGCTCCTGGGTGTACGGCCACGAGCCGCTCGTCGAACCGCGGTCCGGACCTGCAGGGCGATCGTCGGACATCCGGGCTGCCTCTCACCTCGTCGTGCGTTCAGCCGATCGTGCTCCGCGGGCGGCCGTTCGGCAACCACCTGGCGGCAGGTGGCTGCAACGGCCGGCTGAGGGTGTCAGGAGTCGCGGGAGCTGAGGACGCAGAACTCGTTGCCTTCGGGATCGGCGAGGACAGTCCAGCTGGGCTCGTCGGGCTGGCCCACGTTGACGCGACTGGCGCCAAGGGTTTCCAGGCGGGCGATCTCGGCGTCGCGGTCCTGGCTGGTGTGCGGTGCGAGGTCGAGGTGCAGCCGGTTCTTCACCGTCTTGCCCTCCGGCACCGGGACGAAGACCATGCCCGGCCCGATCCGCTCCCACGGCGTGTTGTTCATGGCCTCCTCGTCCACCCAACCGGGGATGTTCACGCACTCGGTGTCGGTCTCGTAGATCGTCTTCCAGTCGAGCGCCTCCGCCCACCAGGCGGCCTGCTTGCGTACGTCGTGACAATCGACCACCACCGTGTACCACCGCAGCGCCATGAATGCCCTCCTCGTCGTTGAGGAGAACACCCTGACACGCGGGACCGACAGAAAACGAAGAGCGGGCCCTGGGCAGGGGATCTCAGCCAGGGCCCGCTCTTGGGGCTGACCGGGGCGGCGGAGGTGACCGGCAGCGGAGCTCGTGGACGGGGTGGTCTGCCGTCCGGGAGGGTCACCTGGCGCCCGAGGCGTCAGTCAGCCGGGGTGGGCGATGCCGAGAGTCGGCCGTCGCCCCAAGCCGGATTGGTCGTCAGCGGAGCGGGTTGAAGGGACGCAGCTCGTCCGGCGTGCGGCCGGTGGTGATGGTCTCGGCCAGCAGCTGACCGGTGACCGGACCGAGCGTGATACCCCACATGCCGTGTCCGCCGGCGGCGAAGACGCGCGGCGATGCGGTCGCACCGATCAGCGGCAGGCCGTCCGGCGTGCAGGGCCGCGGGCCGACCCACTCGAAGGTGCGGGCGTCCAGGTCGGCGTCGCGCAACAGCGGACGGGCGGCGTCAACGATGGCGTCGATCCGGCGCGGGTCGAGCTTGGCCTCCGGCTTGCGGAACTCCATCATTCCGGCCACGCGCAGCCGGTCGCCCAGCGGCGTACAGGCGATGCGCTGTGCCGGGAAGTACACCGGACCGGCCGGTACGTGAGCGATCGGCACGCTGAAGCTGTAGCCACGCCCGGCCTGTACGACGGTGCGTACGCCGAACTCTCGGGCCAGGTCGTTCAGCCAAGCGCCGGTCGCCATCACCACAGCGTCGAACGGGTCGGTCTCACCGTCGCCGGTGATGAGCCGTACGCCGCGGATCTCGTCCACGATGTCCTTCACCACGACGCCGCTGATGATCTGCCCACCGCGCGCGGTGACCGAATCGGCCAGCAACTGGACGTACTCGCCCGGGTTGATGAAGCGCTGCCCGTGCAGCCGGATCGCGGCGCCGATCTCGTCGGACAGCGACGGCTCGATCTCGCGGGCGTCGTCACCGGTGATCGCCTCGAACTCGATGCCCTGACCGGCAGCGTGGATCTGCTCGATCTCCTCGAGTAGCACGCTGCGCTCGGCCTCGGTCCGGTACGCGGCCAAGAACGACTTGGCCTCGTACGTCTCCGCCTCGACGCCGGCCTTGCCGAGCAGGTCGAAGGCGTTCAGGGCCTGCCGGTTGATCGGGACCAGCGACTCCATCGCGGTCTTCCAGCGTCCGGCGGTGCTGTTGCGAGCGAAGCGGGTGAGGAACTTGAGGAGCCGCGGGCTCGCCGTCGGCGGTACGTACACCGGTGAGGAGGGGCTCAGCACCGCGCGGACGCCGTACTTGAGGACGGCCGGTTCCGGCAACGGGGTGGCCAGGCCGGGCGTGAGCCAGCCGGCGTTGCCCCAGGACGCACCCGCGGCGACGCCGTCTCGATCGAGCACGGTGACCTCGACGCCTGCCTCCTGGAGGAACCAGGCGGTGGCGAGTCCGACCATGCCTGCGCCGACGACGGCGACGCGATCGGGAACGGTGTGAATGACACCAGCAGCAGAACCAGCAGCGACCATGTATCGATGGTGCGTCGTCAACCATCCGCTGTCATGGTGCGATCACACCACTGACGGGACAAATGACTGTGCGCAGAGCACAATAACCTCATGATCACCGCGCCTGACCTGATCGTCGCCGTCGGCCCAGCCCTGTTCGAGGTGGTGGTGACCGGAAAGGGCGACGGCGAGGTCCGGGATGTCTTCCTGGCCGACCCGCAGGAGCCGGCGACCGGACAGCCCGGTGACCTGGTGCTGGGCCTCGGCCTGCGCGGCGCGGAGGACGCCGTCGAACTGGTCGAGCGGTGTGCGGCGGGCAGCGCCTCTGGCGTCGTCGTGCGTACGACGCTCGCCCACGAACCGACTGTGGTCGCGGCAGCCGAGCGCTGGCAGCTCACGCTCGTCGCACTCCAGCCGAGCGTGACCTGGGCACACGTGGTCTGGCTACTCCGAGGCGTCATCGACAGAGCGGCTGCGCCTGACTCCCCCGCTGCTGGGGACGCCGGAGTACATCAGGAGCTGTTCGCACTGGCAGACGCCGCAGCAGCGATCGTGGACGCGCCTGTCACCATTGAGGACAACCAGTCCCGCGTGCTGGCGTACTCCTCCGGCCAGGACTTCACCGACCCCACCCGCGTCTCCACCATCGTCGGCCGCCGCGTCCCCGCCGAGGTGATCGCACACTTCCGGGCTCGAGGCATCTTCCGCCGGCTGGCGCGCTCCAGCGAACCGTTCCTGGTGCCTGACGGACCGAACGGCATCCGCCCACGTCTCGTCGTACCCGTGCGGGCCGGTGGCGAGTGGCTGGGCTCGATCTGGGCTGTTGTGGACGGTCCGGTGAGTGAGGAGGTCACCACCGAGCTGAGCAACGCCGCCTCGGTGCTGGCGCTCCATCTGCTGCGCCTGCGCGCTCAAGCGGATGTCGCGCGCCGGAGTGCCATCGACCGGCTGCGGACCATCCTCCGGCAGTTCTCCCCCGACAATCCGGTCGACGTACGGCTCCCACCGCAGCCGTGGCGGGTTGTCGCGCTCGGTTCGCCCGACGGGTACGACGTACCGCAGCAGCTCGACCTGTGGGAGTCGACCGGTCGTCGGTATGGGTGGAGCGAACCGCAGCTGGCCGATCTGGACGGCACTGTGCTCGCTGTCGTCACGGACAACGACGGACCGGGGTCGTGGACCTGGCTGAGCAAGCTGGTCACCGAGCAGGCGAAGGCCACGCCCGGCACAATCGCTGCGGCAGGCGGTCCGGCACGCGGTCCGGCCGATCTACCGAGCTCACGCGCCGAGGCGGTCGAGTTGCTCGGCCTGGTACGTCGGGGACTCGCGCCCGGACCGGTATTGCGAGTGGAAGAGGCGTGGCATGTGCTGACTGTTCACCGAGCCGTCACCTCGCTGGACACGACCAAGATGGACGGACCGCTCGCCACACTGCTGCGGCACGACATCGAACACAGCACGGGGTTCGTCGAGACGTTGCAGGCCTGGCTCGAGTACCCGGGTCAGCCGCAGCGGGCAGCACGCGAGCTGCACCTGCACACGAACACCTTGCGGCACCGGATGAAACGGATCGGCGAGATCGCGGAGCTGGATCTCTCGGATCCGCGCGAACGCCTCGCGCTGCAACTGCAGATCGCCGCGGTGCGGACCGAGCACTGAGTTCCCGAACGCACTGAGAGGTTCGCCACAGCCCTGTGTAACAAGGCTTCATATTCTGGCAACGGTTGGGCAACATCCGGCTGGTTGAGTCGTACTCAGCAGCCGGTCCAGCCGTTCACCAGGCGGCTGGAAAGGCCGGGTCCGAGCTTTTCACCAGGAAGCTCGGGCCGTCGTGGGCCCGGCGGTTGTCTGAGCGATCGCCGGGCCTCACACCTTTGCCTAGGACAACCGGTTGACGATGTGGGCGTAGACGCCCGGAAGCAGTGCTGCGGCGGGGACGATGCGGGGAGCGAGCAACGATCTGTTCCGGGCCCAGAGCAACGAGCCGGTGAGCAGGCGGCACTCCCAGGAGACCCGGCGCCAGGCCGCTTCGTACTCGTCCGGCTGGTCCTTGAGAACGCAGTCCACGAGTTCGGCCGAGGTGCGTAGGGCGACCGCGATCCCCTCGCCGGTGAGCGCGTCGACGTAGCCGGCGGCGTCGCCCACGAGCAGGACGCGCCCGGCGACTCGGCTGCGGACTCGTTGGCGGAGCGGGCCGGCTCCCATGACGGCGTTGGCAGGCCGGGCGCCCTTCAGCCGTCGCTCGAGGGACGGGAAGGCGCTGAGGTGTGAGTCGAAGGTGCCGCGGGCGGAGGTGAGAACGGCGACTCCGACCAGGTCGCCCGCGACCGGTGTCACGTAGGCCTCGCCCAGCTCCGACCAGTAGACCTCTACCAGGTCCGTCCAGGGGCGGACAAGGAAGTGCCGCCGCGAGAAAAGATGACAACCGGGGCTGGCCGGGAATGGCCGCGGCCAGGCCGAGTTGGCGGCGGATGGGTGAGTGGAGGCCGTCGGCGGCGGCCAGGTAGCGGGCGGTGTGGCCGGCGGCGGTGACCGAGGTGATGTTCTGGGTGATGGCGCCGACGCGAGACTGGACCACCGGAATGCCCAGGTCGGAAACTCGCTTCATCAGAGCCTCGTGGAGCGTCGTACGGCGTACTCCGAGCCCAGGGCCGGCGTGGAAGCGGGCGTCGACCTGATGCTGTCCGTCGAGGTACCGAATGCCGTAGAACGGACGGCCGTCCAGCTCGACTCCGAGCCGGGTCAGGTACGACGCAGCACTGTGGGCGATCCCCTCCCCGCACGCCTTGTCGATCGGTGCGGCACGCGGCTCGACGACGACCACCGACAGTCCGGCCAGCGCGGCACGGATCGCCGTCGCCGCACCGGCAGGACCGCATCCGGCGACGAGGAGATCGATCACTTGACCAAGGCGGAGTTCAGGGCGGCCTCTTCGGAGCGGATCCGGATCGCGAGCAGCGGGATGTTGAGCACCGTGAAGGCCACCGCGGTCACCCACGCCGTGTGGACCAGCGGCAACGCGATGCCCTCGGCAACCACTGCCACGTAGTTCGGGTGCCGGATCCACCGGTACGGGCCGCCGGCAACCAAATGCAGTCCTGGTACGACGATCACCCGCGTGTTCCACTGATGACCGAGCGCCGAGATGCACCACCACCGCAGCGCCTGCGACAACAGCACCACGACGACCATCGTCCACCCCAGCCACGGGATGAACGGCCGGTGCGCCGCCTCCGCCAGGCACCCACCGAGCAGCGCCGTGTGCAGCGCGACCATGAACGGATAGTGCCTGCGCCCGTACTCCACTCCGCCCTGGGCGAAGCTCCACCGCGCGTTCCGCAGCGACACCACCAGCTCCGCCACCCGCTCGGCGGCGACCAGCAACACGAAGACGACGTAGAAGGTGTCCATCACCACTCCAGCAGGACGAGCTCGGAACAGAATCCCGGCCCCATCGCCAGCAACAACCCAGGGCCTTGTGGAGAAGGATCCAGCCGCAGCGTGTCACCGAGCACGTGCAACACCGACGATGACGACAAGTTGCCGACCGCATCGAGCGATTTCCAGGTAACGCCCAGAGCACCAGGACGCAGGTCGAGCGTCTCGGAGACCGCGTCCAGCACCTTCGGCCCACCCGGGTGGCTCACCCACGTCCCGACGTCCGGCACCGTCAGCCCGTGGTCCCCGAGGAAGCCGCGCACATCATCACCGAGGTACTGCCGCACCACCTCCGGCACGTCCGCGCCGAGCACGATCCGGAACCCACCAGACCCGACGTCCCAGCCCATCACCCGCTCGGAGTCCGGATACAACCGGCTCCGCGTCGCCACCACGGACGGCCCGGACGCCGCGGGATGCTCCGACCCGGTCAACACCACGGCCGCCGCGCCATCCCCGAACAGCGCCCCACCGACGAGGTTCGGCAGCGAGGCGTCCTCTCGCTGCAACGTCAACGAGCACAACTCGACCGACAGCAGTACGGCGACATGCGTAGGCCAAGCCTTCAAGTAGTCATGCAAACGAGCGATCCCCGCCGCACCACCCACGCACCCAAGCCCGAACAACGGCAGCCGCTTCACGTCCTCCCGCAGCCCGAGCCGCAACGCGACCCGCGCATCGATCGATGGCGCTGCCACTCCGGTCACGGTCGTGAACATCAGTACATCGACGTCGTCCAACGTCAGCCCCGCGTCCTTCACCGCGCCCGCGACCGCCTCAGCGCCCAGATCCACGGCAGCCGCGATCCACGCGTCGTTCGCCTCGCCGAAGTCCTTCAGTACGCCGTACTGCTCCAGCGGCAAGGCGAGATGCCGGAAGGACACTCCCGCGTTCGCATGCAGCCGTCGCAGCAACGCCGTACCGCGGCCGTCCGGTAGGCAGATCGAGGCGAAGGCGTCGGTCAGCTCCGCCTGTGGATAGCGGTACGGCGGCAACGCGGGCCGGACGGCTGCGATCCGCGTCATCGTGGCATCGTTACGTGCGTGAGCGTTCTGCGGACGGTGCGAGGTCTGGCGCTTGCCTGCCATCCCGGTCCGACCATCGCCGTCACCGCGTTCGTCACTGCTGTTGCCTGGTCGGCCGGGCGGAATCCGGCCGGATGTCTCCTCGTCGCCGCAACGATCCTCACCGGCCACCTCTCGATCGGCTGGAGCAATGACGCGATTGATGCCGCCCGCGACACCATTGTTAACCGCCAGGACAAGCCTGTCGTCCGCGGACTGGTGAGTCGGCGGACGCTCGCTGTGGCCGCCGGCATCATGCTGGTCGTCACGATCCCGGTGTCGCTGGCCAACGGCATCGCGGCCGGCCTGATGCATCTGCTCTTCGTCGCCTGCGCCTGGGCGTACAACCTCGGTCTCAAGTCCACCGTGATCTCCTGGCTCCCGTATGCCCTCGCGTTCGGCGCACTGCCGTCGTTCGTGACGCTGGGCACGGCGGGCACCTGGGCGCCCTGGTGGGCAACGGTCGCGACTGCGCTTCTCGGCGTCGGTGCCCATCTGGCAAACGTCGTACCCGACCTGGCGGACGATCTGGCGACCGGAGTCAGGGGCTGGCCGCAACGACTCGGGCGCTACGCGCGACTGCTCGCTCCGCTACCGCTCGCGCTGGCCACCGGGCTGCTCGTGATCGCGCCTGCCGGTCCGGTCGGGGTGGTCGGGTGGATCGCGTTGGTCGTGGTCGCAGTACTGCTAGCTGTGATCCTGTTGTGGCGGAACGCGCCGTTCGTGGTCACGATCGCGGTCGCAGCGGTCAGCATCATCACGCTGGTGATCCGCGGCGACGCCCTCACCTAATTCAGTGAACTCAGGATCTCGATCAGCGCGGTCGTGGCGGGCGGGTCCGGCGGGTCGCCGTACGTGGCGGCGTAGATCGAGCGGGCGACGCCGTCGATCGGAGCGGCGTGGATGCCCGGCGCCTGGTGTGCCTGCAGTGCGAGTCCGTTGAGGATGGCAACCCCCATGCCGGCGGCCACCACCGCCTGGGAGACGACGGTGTCGTCGCAAGCGAAGGCAATGCGCGGGACGAAGCCGGCGCGCTCGCAGGCCGTCATCGTGGCGGCCCGGCAGTGTTCGCACCCTCCGACCCAGGCGGAGTCGCGGTGGTCCTCGAGACGCTGGTCGGGTTGGTCGCTGACGAGGTAGAGGGGATCGTCCAGCAGGTGGGTGAGCCGGAATCCTTCCTCCTCGAACGGCGTGCCGGTGTGCCGGAAGATCAACGCGACGTCGACGTGCCCGGCCCGCAGCATCGCCAGCCCATCGGCCGGGTGGGCGTCCACAAGATTCAACTCGATGCCCGGGTGGGTTCGGGACAGTTCGGTGGCTGCCCTCGGCACCAGGGTGCTGAGGACCGTCTGGAATCCGGCCAGTCGTACGCGTCCGGCCCGAAGTCCGACCCGCGCCTCCAGCTCGACAGACGCGGCGTCCAGGCGCCCCAGGATCTCTGTCGCCCGCTGCGCCAGGAGTTCCCCTTCGGGGGTGAGCCGGATCCCGCGGCCCACTCGCTGGATGAGCTTGGCTCCGGTGGCGGCTTCCAGCCGGCCCAGGTGGTGGCTGACCGACGGCTGGGAGTAGTGCAGTTCGTTCGCGGCTCCGGTCACCGATCCGTGACGGGCGACCGCCTCCAGCACCTTGAGGTGGGTGACGTTGAGCATAGATCAAGTTTATCTATGAAAAGCTCGCCATTTTGGCATTCGACGTCATGCCGCGTGGCCGCCATGATCGATGCATGACCGAGCCGACCAGGCTCGACCGAGAGACGGAAAGGACCCACCCGCCATGTCACTCGCCCGCGTCCACAACTTCTCGATCTCACTCGACGGCTTCGGTACCGGTGCGGGGCAGGGCCCCGACGCGCACTTCGGTCACGCCGGGGACCGACTACACCAGTGGATGTTCGCCACCCAGTGGTGGGAGGCCGGCGGTACCGCGGGCGTCGACGACGTCTTCGTCCAGCGGCACGACCCGGGGATCGGCGCCGAGATCATGGGTGCCGGGAAGTTCGGTCACCCCGGCTGGCACGAGGACCCGGACTGGAAGGGCGCGTGGGGGCCCAACCCGCCGTTCCACACACCGGTCTTCGTCCTCACCCATCACACCCGCCCGTCGATCGAGATGGAGGGCGGTACGACGTTCCACTTCCTCGACACCTCGCCCGCCGAGGCGCTCGAGACCGCCCGCAAGGCCGCCGGCGACCAGGACGTACGCATCGGCGGCGGTCCTACCGTGATCCGCGAGTTCCTTGCGGCCCGGCTCATCGACCACCTGCATGTCGTAGTGGTCCCGGTCCTGCTCGGCCGCGGCGTACGGCTCTGGGATGGACTGGAGGGCGTCGAGAAGGACTACAAGATCGAGCAGACCTCCTCACCCAGCGGAGTCACACACCTGTCGTTCACCCGCGCCTGAAGCACTAAAGCCAGGCCTAGGCGGCGTCCGGCTTCAGCGGTGCGTTGCTTCCGAGGATCGCGGCCGTGAGGGCTTCGGCCGGTTCCTTGGAGGCGCGCGGGTTGGTGATCAGGACCAGATCGATCGACGGCAACTCCGGCAGCCCGGCGCTGGGCGGCGGCTCGACCAGGTCCGCCGGCATCAGCGACCGGGCGAAGATCGCGAGCCCCAACCCAGCGCGGACGGCCGCGAGTACGCCGTTCACGCCGCGGACGATGCAGGTGATCCGGCAGGTCCGGCCCGATTGTTCCAGCGTCTGCACACCGAGAGAGCGGCTCAGGCTGGGCGCCTGGTACGCGACGAGTGGCACCGGGCCGTCCGGCGCGATCCGGGTCCCCGCGATCCCGGCCCAGACCAGCGGATCCCGGCGTACCAGGCGTCCGTTCGGCTCGTAGCCACCGCCGGCGCCGTGCTTGACGTACGCCAGGTCGAGGTGGCCGGACTCGACCCGGCGGAGCAGATTGGGGCTCTGGGCCACGGTCAGCTCGAGGTCGATCCGCGGGTAGAGCTGGCGGAAGTCACGCAGGATCTTCGGCAGCGGGGTCAGCGCGAGGTCGTCGGTGACGCCGAACCGCAGCCGGCCGCGCAACTCCGAGCCGGTGAAGTACCCGGCCGCCTCCTCGTGCGCGGCCAGGATGGTCCGGGCGAACCCGGCCATCGCCTCGCCGTCCGCGGTGAGGGTGACCGTCCGCGTGTCGCGCAGGAACAGTGGTCGCCCAACCGCCGCCTCGAGTTTGCGGACATGTTGACTCACCGTCGGCTGCCGGATACCCAGCCTCTCCGCGGCCTGCGTGAAGCTGAGCGACTGGGCCACCGCCAGGAACGTGCGGAGCTGGTCCGGGTCGTACATCGATGGGCCTCCCATTACGTGACGCTATAAGACTAATAGGAGTAATTCGCTGTCGAAATCCAGTACCGAACCCTGAGGATAGACATGTCCTCCCCTGACCAGTCCACGTCGCTTAGGAACACTCTTGACCACCCGGGCCACCGGTACTGTCCCTTCCGTCCCCGACTTCCACACCCACCGCACCACCTCGAAGCCCGCCTCCGGCGAGATCCCGGCCACGCAGCGCCGGCCCGGATTCCGGGACACCTTCAGCGCTCTGCAGGTCCGCAACTTCCGCCTCCTGGTCAGCGGACTGCTGGTCAGCTCGACCGGCGGCTGGATCCAGCGCATAGCCCAGGACTGGCTGGTCCTCACACTGACCGGCAGCGCCACCGCGGTCGGCATCACCACCGCGCTGCAGTTCCTCCCCACGCTCCTGTTCGGCCTGTACGGCGGGATGCTCGCCGACCGCTTCCCGAAGCGGAAGATCCTGCTCGTCACCCAGGCCACGATGGGCAGCCTGGCCGGCATCCTGGCCGTGCTGGCGTTCACCGGCCAGGTGCACGTCTGGCAGGTCTACATGATGGCCTTCATCCTCGGCCTGGCCACCGCGGTCGACAATCCGACCAGGCAGTCGTTCGTCACCGAACTGGTCGGCAAGGACCGGGTCCGCAACGCGATCAGCATGGTGTCGTCGACGTTCCAGCTGGGCAGTCTGATCGGCCCGGCGCTCGGCGGCATCCTGCTCGGCACCCTCGGCACCGGCTGGTCCTTCGCGCTCAACGCGGTGACGTTCTTCGCCTCGATCTCCGCGCTGCTCCGGATGCGGGAGTCCGAGATGCCCGGGCTGGTCGCGGCCCGGCGGGCCAGCGCCGGCCTGCGGATGCGGGACGGTCTGCGCGACGGCGTCCGGTACGCCTTCCACGAGCCGGCGGTCCGGTGGGCGATCGCGCTGGTCGGCATCTACGGCATGTTCACGATCAGCCTGCCGGTGACGCTGACCGCCTTCGCCGACCGGGTCTTCCACACCGGCGCGACCGGGTACGGCGTACTGAACTCCGTGGTCGCCGCGGGAGCGCTGTGCGGAGCGTTGCTGTCCGCCCGGCGGATCCGGACTCCACGACTGCGGAACCTGGTCGGCATCGCCTCGATCCTGGCCATTACCGAGATGGCCGCCTCGATCCAGCCGTCGTTGTGGACCTTCATCCCGCTGCTGTCGGCGATGGGCATGGCGACGCTGATGTTCCTCACGGCGGCGCAGTCGATGGTCCAACTGACCACTCCGGACGGCCTGCGCGGGCGCGTGTCCGGGATCTACAACCTGGTGTTCATCGGGGGCGGCGCGATCGGCGGACCCACGGTCGGCTTCATCGCCCAACACTGGGGCGCCCGCAACGGCCTGCTGCTGGCCGGTCTGGTGCCGGCCATCGCGACCATCGCGATCGGTCTCCGGCTGCGCCGCGACGGCGGGTTCCGCCTGGTCGTGGTCCGGACCCGCTCGCCCTGGCACCAGCGCCCGATCCGGGTCAACCTCGAGCAGACGCCGATCCAGTTGTCCCGGCCGACGGTTCACCCAGCGGCGGAGCGTCCGTCGCGCCCGTTCGTCTTCAGCCGGCGCGAGCACGCTCGCACCGATCCACACAGCCGGCCGCTGCGTCCGCGCCGGCGTCCGCAGCACCACTAGGGAGACACACCCTCGCGACCGGGTCAGGGCCGGGAAGCTGCCCCCGGCCCTGTCCCGGATCGTGAAAATCCGGTTCCACGCCACCGGCTGACTGCGACGATGACACCTCGTCTCAGCCAGGAGGGGTGTGTCGTGGGATTCGTACTGGAAGGCCCGGTGCTCGAGGGAAAGCGGGTCCGGCTGGAGCCGCTCTCGCCTGCGCATGCGGTGGGTCTTGGCTCCGCGGGCGACGAGGACCGGGCGTCGTACGCCTTCACTTGGGTGCCCACGGCAACAGAGGCGGCCGGCTACATCGAGGCGCAACTCGAGCGGGCGGCCACCGGCAAGCTCGCGCCGTACGCACAGATCGCCGTCGAGACCGGCCGCGTCGTTGGCGCCACGTCGTTCTGGGATCCGCGGCTGTGGCCCGACGGTGAACGGCTGCGGGCCATCGAGGTCGGCTTTACGTGGCTGGCGGGTTCGGCCCAAGGCACCGGGATCAACACCGAGGCGAAGTACCTGCTGTTCCGGCACGCCTTCGAGGTGTGGGACGTCGCGCGCGTCGACCTGAAGACGGACGCACGCAACGCACGGAGCCGAGCCGCGATCGAGTCGGTCGGCGCACATTTCGAGGGCGTACTGCGGAACTGGTCGCCGTCCTGGGCTCCGGGCGAGGACGGTCGGCTCCGTGATTCGGCGATGTTCTCCATCACCGACAGCGAATGGCCGGCCGCCCGCGAACACCTGGAGAAACGCCTCGCCCGGTGACCACACACAGTCATCGGCGATGAATACTTGACGATGTAAATTAACCGACCCTAGGCTCGGCCGCGTCCGCTCTCTCCCCGGTCATCCGGAGGACCACCGTGCTGAATCTCAGACGTCGTACCGCTGGTGTCCTGCTCGCCACCGTCGCCCTGGTGTCGACGGCCGCCGCGACCGCCCCGGCCGATGCGGTCCAGAGCTCTGCTGTCCAGGCCGCCGCCCAGGCCGAGAAGCCGGTCCCGGCGAAGTACCCGCAGGTCGCGGCCAAGCCCTACATGGGCTGGAGCAGTTGGAGCCTGCAGTCGACCAACTACCCGGGCGTGAACCCGGACGGTCCCGGCAGCTTCATCAGTGAGAAGAACATCCTCACCCAGGCGCACGCGCTGGCGACCAAGCTCAAGCCGTACGGCTACGAGTACATCAACGTCGACGCGGGCTGGCAGCTCGGCGGCGACGAGTACGGCCGCCCGGTGGCGAACGCGCAGCGGTTCCCGCGCGGCATGAAGGCGGTCGGCGACGACATCCACAAGCTCGGGCTGAAGTTCGGCATCTACACCGTGGTCGGCCTCGGCTTCGACGTCTACCGCGATGGCAACACGCCGATCTACAACGCACCCGGCTGCTTCACCCGCGACATCGTCTACCCCGACCTGCGCACGACGAACGGCTGGGACCAGGCGTACAAGATCAACTACGCGAGCCCGTGCGCGCAGAAGTACGCCGACTCGATCGCGAACCTGTTCGCGAGCTGGGGCGTCGACTTCATCAAGATGGACGGCGTCGGCCCGGGCTCGTGGAAGGGCGCGCCGGACGACCCGAACCACAACAACACCGAGGACATCGAGGCCTGGTGGCGGGCGGTACAGAACGCCGGGCGCCCGATGATGTACACGCTGTCGTGGTCCCTCAGCCACCGGTACGCCGACGTCTGGAAGCAGAACTCGAACGGCTGGCGGATCGACACCGACGTCGAGTGCTACTGCGACACGATCGTCCGCTGGGACAGCTCTGTGAAGGCACGCTGGTGGGACCTGCCGCAGTGGATCGACGACGCCGGACCGGGTCACTGGAACAACCTGGACGCGATCAACGTCGGCGTCGGCGAGATGGACGGCCTCAGCGACGCCGAGCGGCAGAGCTACATGACGTTCTGGGCGATCAACGCCGCACCGCTGTTCGTCGGTGACGACATGACCAAGCTGGACGCGTACGGCCTGAAGCTGCTGACCAACCGCGAGGTCATCGCGATCAACCAGTCCGGCAACCCCGCGCGCCCGCTGAACCAGGACCAACTGCAGCAGACCTGGTACGCCAAGAACGCCGACGGCAGCGTCACCGTCGCCCTCTTCAACCTGGCCGACACCCCGGCCGCCGTGACCGGGAACTTCGACCAGCTCGGCCTCACCGGCAAGGCGACCGTCCGCGACATCTGGGCGAACCAGAACACGCGGAACGTCTCCGGTCAGGTCAGCGCGACGCTGCCGGGGCACGGCTCGAAGCTGTACAAGATCACACCGGTGAAGAAGGGCTCACCGAGCAAGCCGGCCGACGTCACCGCGACCGACGTGAGCCGTACGACGGTCAGTCTCAACTGGCGGCCGAGCACCGGCGCCTCGTCGTACAAGGTGTACGCCAACGGCAAGCAGGTGGCGACGAGCTCGACCACGAGCGCCGTGGTGACCGGGCTGCTGCCGCAGACGCAGTACGCCTTCACGGTGAAGGGTGTGTCCGGCGGCCGTACGTCGGATGCGAGCGCGCCGGTGACCATGTTCACCGCGAAGCCGGGCGGACCGGTCCGGTACGAAGCCGAGGCGTCGACAAGCACACTGACCGGCAACGCGGGCATCTCCGGCTGCACACTGTGTTCGGGCAGCGCCAAGATCGGCAACATCGGGTACGACGCCTCGGTGACGCTCCACGACATCACCGTCCCGACCACTGGTACCTACCTGGTGAAGATCGCCTACACCGACGGCGACACCAGCCGGCAGAGCATGCTCACGGTCAACGACACCGACAGCTACTGGGTCAACTACCACGGTCTCGGCGACAACGACTGGGGGACGCCACAGGTGACGTACCTCCCGATGAAGCTGGCCGCCGGAGCCAACTCCATCAAGGTCAGCAACCCGAACGGCTACATCGCTGACATCGACTGGATCACCGTCTGATCCATCCCCACCGCGGGCCGGCCTTCCCTCAGGCCGGCCCCGCGACCTTTACTGGATGCATGAACGATTACCCGGCTCCCCTGATCCCACCCGGTCACACCGTTCCGGCCCCACGGCGGATCCGCGCGACGCTCGGCGGGCGCGTCGTTCTCGACACTCAGGACGGGATCTACCTGTGGGAGTTCCCGCCGTACCCGCAGTACTACATCCCGGTCGCCGACGTGGCGGACGGCGTACTGACCGACACGGGTGAGACGAAGGAGTTCGAGCACGGGATCGCGCGGGTGCACACCGCTGGGTCGGGCAACGCCTGGGTGTACGACGACGGGATCGCGAAGGACCGGGTCCGGTTCCAGTGGGACGCGCTGGACAGCTGGTTCGAGGAGGACGAGGAGGTCTTCGTCCACCCACGCAACCCGTATGCCCGGTGCGACGCGCTCCGCTCCGGCCGCCAGGTGAAGGTCGAGTACGACGGCAAGGTGCTGGCCGAATCGCGATCGACGGTGATCGTGTTCGAGACCGGGCTGCCGCCGCGCTACTACTTCCCGCGGACCGAGGTCGACTTCGAGCACCTCACCCCGAGCGACACCCAGACCGCCTGCCCGTACAAGGGGCGCACCACCGGGTACTGGTCGATCGGCGGTCGCGACCTGGCTTGGTCCTACGACTTCCCCACCGCTGCGCTGCTGCCGGTCGCCGGACTCGTTGCCTTCTTCAACGAACGGGTCGACCTGACCCTGGACGGCGTACCGCAGGACCGCCCGATCACTCCCTTCTCGAACTGAGCGAGTGGTGCAGTTCGACAGGAGGTGTCCGGCGATCAAGCCGGATAACCGGCAGGCTCAGGCGGGCAGCGGTCGGCAGCGGACGTATACGTCCTGTCGAGCTGCACGCTGCGGGCGCCGGTGATCAACGTCCGTGACGCACCGGCGCCTTGTCGTTGTCTCAGGCATCAGATGGCGGAGGTGACGCCGCCGTCCATCGGGATGATCGCGCCGGTGACATAGCTGGCTGCGGGCGAGGCGAGGAAGACCGCGACCCGAGCCACCTCTTCGGGTTCGCCGATTCGGCCGAGCGGGGTGTCGGCGACCATCTCACCGAGCAGCTCCTCCTTCGACCGGCCGGTGGACCGAACCGCCGCTTCCAGACCCTCGTCGACGCGACCGGTGCGGGTCGTGCCGGGGTTGATCACGTTGACCCGGACGCCTTGCCCCGCGTACGCCTTGGCGTAGCCGACCGAGGCGAGCATCAAGGCCGCGTTGGCCGCGCCGCCACCGATGTGCAGCGGGTTCGCCTGCCGGCCGCCCTGGCCGACCACGTTCACGACCGCACCGCTGCCGCGCTCGGCCATGCCGCGGATGACCGCGTCGGTCGCGTGCATGTAGGTGAAGTACTTCGCCTCCATCGCCGCGTGCAACGCCTTGCTGTCCAACTCGTCGATCGGCGTACGGCGGGCCGCTCCCGCGCAGTTGATCAGAATGTCCGGTACGCCGATCCGCTCGAACACGGCCTTGGTCGCGTCCGGATCGGTGAGGTCGACCCCTTCCACGGCGTACGTCAGGCCCTTGGCGGCGAGCTCCTCCCGGGCCTTGGCCAGGTTCGCGGGATCCCGGGAGATCCCGGTCACCGTGACGCCCTCCCACGCGAGTGCCTCGGCACACGCGAGCCCGATTCCCTTGCTGGCACCGGTGACCACCGCAGTCTTGCCGGACAGTTGCAGATCCACGTGACTCCCTAGCTCTCGGCCTAGCTTTCGGCGTCGTACTCGTCGCGGGCGGCGGCGATCTCGTCCATGTGCTCGTAGGCCCAGGTCCGCATCGTGGCGACGGCGGCGGACAGGCTCAGCCCGAGCGGAGTCAGCGTATAGGTCACGGTCACCGGGACTGTGGCGACGACTGTCCGCTCGACGATGCCGTCGCGCTCCAGGTGGCGCAGGGTCTGGGTGAGCATCTTTTGCGTCACGCCCTCGATCAGCAGCTTGAGCTGGCCGGACCGCAGTGTGCCGTGCTTCTCCAGCGTGCTGATCACCAGCATGCTCCAGGTGTCGCCGATCCGGCCCAGCACCTGACGTGTTGGGCAGGCGCCTTTGGTGGCGTCCCACTTGCCTCTGGCCTGGTCGGTATCCATTGGGTGCCTAGAGCAGTAATAAGTGCTGTCTTCCGCCCGCCACGAACGGTTCGTAGCGTCGCAGTCGAGTCTAAGCACGAGAGGCAACGCTATGAGAGCAGTACTACCTGTCGGACGGGGCAAGGTCGTGGTGGCCGAGGTCGACGAGGTCGAGCCCGGTCCCGGTGAGGTCGTGATCGAGGTCGCGGCGTACTCCCTGAACCGCGGTGAGACCTTCCAACTCGAGAACCCGCGAGACGGCTGGCGCCCCGGCAAGGACGTCGCCGGCCGAGTGATCCGGACGATTCCCGATGGCCCGTCCGTCGGCACCCGAGTGGTGGCGCATGTGCCGCACTCCGGCTGGGCTGAGCGTGTGACCGTGCCGCTGACGCAGCTCGCCGTACTGCCGGACGCGGTGTCGCTTGAGCAGGCCGCGGCCCTTCCGCTCGCCGGCCTCACGGCGCTCCGTCTTGTGCGTACGGCGGGTGCCGTGATCGGACGGCGGATCCTGGTGACCGGAGCCTCCGGTGGTGTCGGCCACTACTTCACCGAGCTCGCGGCAGCGGCCGGCGCATCGATCACTGCTGTCGTGTCGTCACCAGCTCGCGGCGCCAGGCTCCTCGAACTCGGCGCGGAGACGCTCGTCGCCGAGGCGTCGGCCGCGGACGGAACGTTCGACCTCGTCTTCGAATCCGTCGGAGGCGACGGCCTGCCGATCGCCTTGTCGAAGGTGCGGCCCCGCGGACGGCTGATCTGGTTCGGCCAGGTCAGTCGGCAGCCGGCGAGGCTCGACTTCTTCACCATGTTCGACGGACCTGAGAACGCGACGATCGAGCACTTCCACTACACCGACGGCGACGACGCCGCGGATCTGGCCACGCTCGTCCGGCTGGTCGCGGCCGGACGGTTGCATCCCGAACTCGGCCGCATCGAGGACTGGTCCCGGACCGGTGACGTTCTCGACGACCTGCGCGACCGCCGAATCCGCGGCAACGCCGTACTCACACTGTCCACCGAGGAGACGCCGATGAACGACCCGAAGACCGTGGTGACGAAGTACGTCGAGGCCGTCGCCGCCGGCGACCTGGCCACGATCCGCGCGAGTTTCGCGCCCGACGTGGTCTGGACGTACCCGGGCGACCTGCCACTGTCCGGTGAGTGGAAGGGTCGCGAGACGGTGGCCGACGAGTTCCTCGGCGCTGTGGCGGGCAAGCTGTTCACGCCAGGAGCTCCGGTGACCATCACGCTGACGAATGCGCTCGCCGACGGCGACCAGGTCTTCGCCGAGTGGACCGCGCAAGCCACTGCCCGATCGGGCGGGGCCTACTCCAACCGCTGCGGCGCGGTCTTCACCGTCCGGGACGGGGCGATCGTCGCCGTTCGCGAGTACCTCGACACCGACCACGCACGCCGGGTGCTGTTCCCCGAGACATCGATGCCCTGAGCAATCGTCACCTCTCCGTACGTCGGGGCCGTCGGCAACGAACTCGTGATTTGTCCCTGTTCCGGGCTTGAACAGGCCAGTACTATGGGTAACCAGATCGACACTCTTTGTTTCGACGCCTGATGCCCAGAGCAAGTTGCCCAGAGCACCGACGCCGGAGGACCCGTGCCGACCATGTCAACCTCCCATCCCCCGCCTGCTTCCAGTTCTGTGCCTGAGCGCTCGACCTGGAGGTCGGTCCTTCACCATGACGTACCGGCTTCGCTGGTGGTCTTCCTCATCGCGATACCGCTGTCCTTGGGGATCGCCGCCGCGTCCGGCGCCCCACTGATCGCCGGTCTGGTGGCCGCCGTCGTCGGTGGCGTCGTCGCCGGCGCGCTCGGCGGATCACCGTTGCAGGTCAGCGGTCCGGCCGCCGGCCTGACCGTCGTCGTCGCGGGTCTGGTCGGCCAGTTCGGCTGGGCCGCGACCGCCGGGATCACCTGCGCCGCCGGCCTGCTGCAGATCCTGTTGGGCGTCACCCGGGTCGGGCGGCTCGCGCTCTCCCTGTCGCCCGCCGTCGTCCACGGCATGCTCGCCGGCATCGGCGTCACGATCGCCGTCCAACAGTTGCACGTCGTCCTCGGCGGCAAGGCGCAGAGTTCCCTGATCGCCAACCTGGGGGCGCTTCCCGCGCAACTCGTTGCCCATCACCCTCATTCGGTGCTGGTCGGCGTGCTGACCGTCGCCATCCTGCTCACCTGGCCCAGACTGCCCAAAGTAAAGATGGTTCCGGCGCCATTGGTGGCCGTCGTCGCAGTCACGGCGTTGGCCGCGGCGTTCCTGACCGACGTCACTCGCGTCGACCTGCCGGAGCAGCCGCTGAAGGAATTGGTCCTGCCCGCGGTGCCCGACGGTGCTCCGATCGAGATCATCACCGCGGTGCTGACCGTTGCCCTCGTCGCCAGTGTCGAGTCGTTGCTGTCGGCAGTTGCCGTGGACAAGCTTCATCGCGGCAAGCGCAGCAATCTGGACCGGGAGCTGATCGGTCAAGGCGCCGCGAACGCGGTGTCCGGCGCACTCGGTGGCATGCCGGTGACCGGCGTGATCGTCCGCAGCTCGACCAACGTCGCAGCCGGCGCACGCAGCCGCGCGTCCGCGATCCTGCACGGTATCTGGATCGCGGCGTTCGTACTCGCGGCCGGTGCGATGCTCGAGCTGATCCCGATGGCCGCCCTCGCCGGTGTCCTGCTCGTCACCGGCTTGCGGCTGGTCCAGCTCGCTCACATCCGCACCTTGCGCAAACACGACGAGCTCCTCGTGTACGTCGTGACCGCCGCGGGCGTCGCCGTACTCGGACTGGCCGACGGCGTGCTGATCGGCCTGGCGCTGGCGATCGTGCGAGTGCTCTACCGACTGGCCCGGGCGACTGTTACCACGACCGAGGAGGACGGGCTGTGGACGATCCGGATCCGCGGCACGTTGGTGTTCCTCGGAGTCGCCTCCCTGGTGCGCACACTCCGGTCGATCCCGGAAGCGGCGCGGGTTCGGGTCGATCTCGACGTTCACCATCTCGACCATGCGGCGTACGAGGCGATCGAGGACTGGCGACGCGGGCACCTCGCGCGCGGCGGTTCGGTCGAGCTGAACCGGGTGGCGTTCCGGGCCGCGATGCGCTCGGATCCGGCCCGGCGATTGTTGCCCTGGCACCCCCAGGTGGTCGCCGAGCCGGACCAGCGGGTCTCGATGCTGGACGGCATCCGTGAGTTCGAGGCATCGGCTGATCCGATCCGGCCGATGCTGGCGAAACTCGCGGCCGACGGTCAGCGCCCGGCGCAACTCTTCATCACCTGTGCGGACTCGCGGATCGTGCCGAACCTGATCACCACCACCGGCCCCGGCGACCAGTTCTGCGTGCGGAATGTCGGCAATCTCGTTCCACCCAAGGGATCGAACAGCAGCTCGGTCGACGCCGCGATCGAGTACGCCGTCGACGTACTCGGGGTGAAATCGATCGTCGTCTGCGGTCACTCGCACTGTGGTGCCGCCGCGGCCGCGTTGGAGGCGAACGCACCGGCCGGCACCGGTCTGCAGAACTGGCTGCGCCATCTCGAACCGTCGCTGCGACGGGCGGTCGGGCTGCCGGACATCGTCGACCCGGCCACCGGGGTGAAACTGTCTCCGGCCGACAAGCTGTCCGTCGCGAACGTCGGCGTACAGCTCGCGAACCTGCGCAGCTTCGCCTGCGTGCGCGAGGCCGAGGACGAAGGACGGCTCGAGCTGATCGGGCTGTGGTTCGACCTTCGTGCGGCCGCGGCCCGGCTCGTCCTCGACCGCGAGCCCTATCTCGTCCGGGCGGACGAGGAGCTCGCCACCGCGGGCTCGTCGTTCAAACGCTGAGCAAGCTCACCGACGTCGGCGGGGATGCGCACCCGCCGGCTGTCGAAGATCAGCAACAGCGGCAGGGCCAACGCGATCGCGATCAGCCCGTCGAGCCAGTAGTGGTTGGCGGTCACGACGACGACCGTGAATGTGAGCACCGGATGCGCGATCCACAACCACCGCCAGCGTGACCGCGTCGCCCGGATCAGGAACACGGCAACCATGAACGCCCAGCCGACGTGCAGACTCGGCATCGCCGCGAACTGGTTCGCCACCCCGGAATCCGTGCTCGGTCCGTAGACGGACTGCCCGAGCAGTACGCCGGTGTCGATCCAGCCCGGCATCATCCGCGGCGGCGCGAGCGGGAAGAACATGTGCCCGATCAACGCCAGCCCGGTCAGCGAGGCAAGCGCCCAGCGCGCCTTCCCGTACTCCGCCGGCCGCCGGATCATCAGCCACAGCAGAACGACCGCGGTCAGCGGGAAGTGCACGCTCGCGTAGAACGCGTTCGCCACCTCGGCCAGGTCGTCGATCCGCAGTGCGTGCTGCTGCACAGCGGCCTCACTCGGCAGGCCGAGCCACGCCTCCCACCGGATCACCTCGTCGGCATGCCGGAAGGCCGACCCGGTGTGGTCCGCCGACAAGAACCGCCCGAGGTTGTACACCCCGAACAGCACGGCCAGCAGGGCGACCTCGCGCACGATCCGCCAGATTCCGGCGTGCGGCTTCCCCGCGACCGGCAGCGGTCGGTGCTCCACCCGTTCCAGAGTCAGTTGCGCCACGTCGACCCCACCTCAAACCGAACGCTCGTTCTCTAAGATTCCACCCTGCGTCGATGGCCGCCCGAAAATCAAGAACGGTCATTCGTTTTCGACTGTGATCCCGGCCGCACTGGCCGCCGCCCTTCACCACCGTTCCAAATTATCGCAACTTGCTTATAGTTGCGAAGAATATGAACCAACTCACATCTGCGCGAGAAATCCGTTAGACCGGGTGAGCCGGCCGGGAGAGGCTGCGGGCATGGTGACGGAGTGGTGACGGCATGGTGACGGTCTTGATCCGCTGGACCTGGCTGCGGGCCGGGCTGCACAACGGGTGGTGGCTGGTCACGAGCGTCTACCTGGTCGTGGACGCCGGCCTCTCCCCGGCCCAGCTCGTGCTGATCGGCGCCGCGCAGAGTGGATTCGCTCTGGTCTGCGAGGTGCCGGCCGGCGTGGTCGCCGACACCATCAGCCGCAAGTGGTCACTGGTGATCTCGCAGGTCCTGATGGGTACGGCGATGGTCACCACTGGGCTCGTCGACTCGTTCCCCGCGCTCCTCGCCACCCAGGTGCTCTGGGGTATCTCGTGGACGTTCGCGAGTGGATCGGACGTCGCCTGGATCACCGACGAGCTCGACCAGCCGGACCGGATCACCGCCGTACTCGCCCGCGCCGCTCGGGCAGAGCTGACCGGCGCCGCGACCGGACTGATCGTGCTCGGTCTGCTCGCCTGGGCGACCTGCCGCGACCTGACCATCGTCATCGCGGGCGTTGCGATGCTCTCGCTCGCGCTCTACGTCGCGCTGAGGTTCACCGAGCACCACTTCGTCCCGGTGCGGACCGCCCGCTGGTCGGGCTCCTGGACCATCTTCCGCCGCGGCATCTCCCTGGTACGGCGCAGTCGCGCGATTCGTCTGATCTTCGCGGCGACCTTCCTCGTGAACGGCGCGTGGTCGGTCGGACGGCTGTTCCAGATCCAGCTGATCGACCTCGGACTACCCACCGACCCGGACCCGACCATCTGGTTCACCGGCCTAGGCGTCGCGGGGCTGCTCGTCGGCGCGCTCACCCTGCGCGTCGCCGGCCATCGCATCGGCGGCACCCACGCGCGCAACGACTACGCTCTCGCAGCCACAGCCGGCGTACTCGGCACGCTCCTGCTCGCCTTCGCTCGCGATCCGGTCGCCGGCGCGATCGCCGTCGTACTGATCTCAGGCATCGTCAAACCGCTGACCCAGGTGATCGGCACGGTCTGGGTCAACGCCCGCACCACCGCCGACATCCGCGCCACCACCCACTCGTTCCTCGCCCAACTCAAGTACCTCGGCGAAATCACCTGCGGCCTGACCATCGCCACCATCGCCCGCCTCACCACCCTGCCCCTGGCCCTCACCGCCTGCGCACTCCTCTTCGCCGCAACCGCCGTACTCATGCATCAACGGGCTGATCGTGGCGCCGGCCGGACCGGCATCCACACGTAGGTGTCCGCTGTCGGGGAGCGGTCCGTCGACGACGACTACGGGGGTGGTGAGGTCGTAGAGTTCGTGGGCTATCAGGGCGCCTAGGGCGATGATTGTGTCGGGGCGGGCGAGGATGATGGCCGCGGGGGCGGTGCGGGCCCGGATCTGTTCGGCCAGGACGCTGGAGGCGGAGCTCGAGCCGCGCCCGGACTCCATCACGAGGACGCGGCCGGCCAGTACGACGCCGCACTGGGGATGGTGTGCGTCGATGATGCGGCCGTTCTCGTCGGTGCCGCCCCAGAAGGACAGGGGTGCCGTCAGGCGGATCACCTCACCCGTCGCGATGCCGGGATTGAGTGTGCGGGCCGTGATCATGCGTCCTCCAGGATCACGCGACCGGCGCGGGCGGAGGCGACGCATTCCTCCAGCGAGCCGAGCACGGCCGACACGTTGATGTTGCCCGGCGCGTAGTGCGCCCACTTGCCCGAGTTCGTCATCACGTTCTTCCAGGCCGGCGACAGGATCGCCGTCACGTAGGTGCAGGTGTCCACAACGACCGTGACTCCGGCAGCCTCGAGCGTCCGCAGTACGCCGCTCTCCTCGGCCAAGGCGCGCGTCGCACGACCGGTCGACAGATAGAACGCGATCTTCAACGGAGGCCCGTCCGTCAGCAACTCGGCCAGCCGAGCACACTCGGCATAGGACGCATGCGGCGTGCCGACACTGACCGCATCGAGCTCACCCGACGAGAAGGTCGACAACGCTCGCCGTGTCTCCCGCATCGTGTCGAGCTCGACCTCGCGCACTGGCAGCTCCATCGCCTCCTCGAGTGTCGGAGCCTCGGGCGTCACCCCGACCGCGTGGAACAGCGCCACTCCCCCAGCCGATGCGGCGGCCGCACCGAACGCCTTCAGCTCATCCTCGCCGGCGGACGCCGGAATCCCCACCAGCAGAGGGATCTCGCCACCGACCACGGACCCGACGTGATGCCCGAGCAACGGATACGCCAACTCCGACCCCAAGAAACGATCACCCAGCGGGCGGCAGTCGAAGGTCACGGTCCCCAGCCGCGCCTCGGTCGTCTGCAGTCCGGAGTACGGCGCCCGCCCGGTGATCGCAGCACAGATGTCGAGGAAGTCGCCGTACCGATCGGTCCGGGCACCGAGGACGGAGTTGGCGAACACGATCGCGTTCGACTCCGCCCACGCGACATGCTCGCCGAGCCCCGGCCGGTCCGGCAGCTGGTACGGCGCACACGTGAACGTCGGTGTGCATCCGAGGGCGACGTACGCCGACATGAGCTCGCGACCGGACGCCGCGAGGTCGGGGTCCCGGACCAGCTCCGGATGGATGAGGTCCGTCGAGCCGACGTTCAGTGTGGTCGGGACGCGGACCTTCGCGCCAAGGTCGACCAGCCGGTGGGCGAAGTCGAGGCTGACCTGGCCGTGGTACAGGCACGAGTCGACGTGCGCGGAGGTGATCTCGACCAGCCGCGGCGCGTCCGCGATCCGGGCCAGGCTGACGATCACGCGCATCGCGAGCGCGACGCCGTCACCGTCCTGACCGCCGAGCATTCCCTCTTCCTCGGCGGTCAGGCGCAGCGTCTGCATGCCATGAAACTACAGCGTTCAGACCTTCGTCCGGCGGGAGGCGACCAGTGCACCGGCTTGATATCCGTCGGCACGCAGGAGTTGGCCGTGGGTGACCTCGAGGATGTCGATGCTGAGCTCGGGGCCGGTCAGATCCTCGGAGCTGATCGGGCGATCGTCGAGGTACAGATCGACGCGGTCCAACTCGTCCACCTCCAGCGCGACCGTGAGCGTCGTACCGCTGAAGGTCGTCTTCACGTCGAGCCGCCGGTGCGGCAGCGCCGCGAGCAACGAACCGGCCTTGTTCAGCAGGTCGACGTTGCCTTCGAGCAGATCCGCCTGGGTCATCTTGTGCATCACCGTCGGCTTCACGCCGAGGTCCTCGACCGGCGTACCGGACAGCGCACCGACCCGCAACGTCCGGCGGATCGCGACCCGCAGGTTCGCACCGTTGGGCAGGGCGATGTACGGCGAGGTCTCGTCGGGTGGAGGTGGTTCGTTGAGCAGCGCGGCGAGCAGGCCGTGCGTCCACACGTTCGCGCCACCCGCACCGGTGTTGGCGTCGACGCCGAGGATCGGGCCGATCCCGTGGTCGGCGAACCCGGCGGCGAAGATGTCGGTCGCCGAGTACACCCGGGCGTCGGTGATCAGCACCACCGGACCGTGGTACGTCTGGCCGATGTCGTTGGCGCCGTCCTCGGGCGTGATCGGTTTCGCGGCCGAGTACGCCGCGCCCGTCTCGGTGGCCAGGTCGAGCGAGTCGAACCACGGACCGAGATCGATGCCGACCGGGTTGTCCTTGTGCCGGCGACAGATCCGCTGGTTGAGCGGCGTACTGATGAACTGCACCGGTTCCGGCGCGATCCGCCGCGGCGTCATCGTCTGCAGGGTGAACTCGCTGGCGAAGATGTGGCCGCCGCCGTTGTCGCGGACGTCCACGATCATGCCGTTCTGCGGCAGCGCGGCGGCGAGCCGGACGAACTCGTTCCGGAACGCCACCGGGTCCTGCACGCTGAAGGTGAAGATCCGTACATGCCCGAACGTGCCGGACGACGTGACCACTTCGCGGGCGCGGAAGACGCCCGGCATCGTGGTCGGCAGATCGGCGCCGGCGACGGCCGCCGGTGTCCGCAGCTCGGCCGAACTCTGACCGCCTTCCAGCTCGACCACGTCACGTACGTACAGCGCCTTCTTCGCCCGGGCCTTCTCGTCGGAATCCAGATCCAGCCCCATCGAGGCCGACGTCTCGCTGATCGCATCCAGGTCCGTCATCGGCGGCAGGTTGGTGGCGACCTTCCACTGCTCACGCAACTCCTGCGTCGAGCCGTCCAGACCGACGTACGACAGTGTCACCCAGTCCTCGTCCGGCGGCGCCTGGATCACCAGCGGCCGCAGAGTCAACGACTCCAGACCGCGGGCGAGGTTGGCCGCATCGTTGCTGCCGGCGAACAGAGCGCCGTTCAACGCGACCGCGCGGGCGATCGGCGTACCGTTCCAGTGCGTCACCTCGGCGCCCGGCCCGAACTGCGGGGCCGAGAAGCCGGTCACCGTCCGGGTGATCAGGTAGTGCTCGACGTCGGCCGCGTCGTAGCACTTCTCGATCATGAACGGCAGGAACGCGATCTTGCCGGCGAACGGAACCGGCAGAAGGTAGTTGGTGTGCAGGTCGCGGACCGAGTGGAAGATGCTCGACATCTCCCGGTGGAAGATCCACTCCGGCCCCATCGTCGCGGCGGTCTGGCGTTCCATCCGCGCGCGCATCACTCGCAACCGCTGCAACGGATTCACCGCGTGCATCGCGACCTTGAGCGGCAGGTGCACGTAGTTCTGCTCGAGGAGCACCAACGCCTGCTCGACCAGCTGTATGCGCTGCACGAGGGTCAGCGTGCCGGCCGATGCGAGGAAGTTGGGCAGAGGTACGGCGGCCTGCGCGGCGACTGTGGTGCGTTGCGTCCCGCTGGGACTCGCAGCTGCCCGGGTCCTCTTGGCGGCAGAGGCGCGGGCGGCCCGCTTCGTCCCCGTCGCAGTCTTGGCCGGCTCCTGCCGGGCGCTGCTCTTGCGGGTGGCGGTCTTCTTCGCCGCCGCGCTGCTCGTGCGGGTGGCGGTCTTCTTCGCCGCCGCCTTCTTCCCCGTGGCTTCCATGCTGCGTGGCTGTGACATGTCGTGCCCCCAATGCGGCGGCCCCTCCCCGGGCCGCGATCCCTCAACCGTCGTCCGCGCGTCTGGCGATGTCAACGTCCCGCTCTGCCGGGAGTTGACCGCTGTGCTGCAAGGATGGGCGGGTGACTGAGTTCTGGGACAGCATCACGTCGGCACAGCCGGATCCGTCGCTGCGACTGGTGATCGGGACCGGTGTCGTCGCACTGGTGCTGATCGGCTTCCGGCCGTTGTGGCGGATGACGCGCCATGTCGTGACGATCGCGCACGAGGGTGCGCACGGACTGATCGCCGCACTGGTCGGACGGAAGCTGTCCGGGATCCGGCTGCATTCCGACACCTCCGGAGTCACGGTGTCACGCGGCCACCCGACCGGTCCGGGCATGATCGCCGTACTGCTGGCCGGCTACCCCGGCCCTGCGCTCTTCGGCCTCGCCGCTGCGTTCGTGCTGAGCCGCGGGTACGCCGTTGCGATGCTCTGGGGACTGCTGGTCGCGCTGCTCATCCTGCTGCTGCAGATCCGCAATCTCTACGGCCTCTGGTCGGTCGTTGTCTTCGGCGCCCTTGTTTTCGGCATCTCCTGGTGGGGCTCACCGTCGGTCCAGTCCGCATTCGCCTACCTGCTCACCTGGTTCCTGCTGCTGGCCGCGCCTCGCGCCGTACTCGAGTTGCAGCACTCACGGCGCTACGGGCAAGGCCGCAGCTCCGATGCGGATCAGCTGCGGCGGTTGACCGGTGTACCGGCACTGATGTGGGTCGGCGTATTCGGCCTGGTGACGTTGGGATGTCTGGCGCTCGGAGTGGTGTGGTCCGGAGTACTGCCGGGCTAGACCGGTGGTGGCAGCGTCACACCGAAGCCTGTGACGGCCAGACGCAGCAGGACTTGTCCGGGACGTAGCAGGTCGGCGATCTTGGCGGCGCTGAGCAGCTCCAGCTCCGCCAGACGGGTCGCGTACGCGTCAGGTCCTTGCTTGCGTGCGTGCTGCAGTTCGACGGTGTTGTGCCAGACCTTCTGACGGGACTCACGCAGGAAGCGCCGGGACGACAGCCGGTTGAGCGGTGTCAGCACCTGATCGAGCAGACTCCTCGCGCCACCGAGCTCGTCGTCCTCCGCGCTGACGCGTTCGGCCAGCACACCGTCGATCCGCTCATGGTCGCGGCGCCTTCGCTCCATCAGGTAGGGGTCGGTGAAGTCGGCGTCGCTGATCACCGCGAGGAGCGCCTGCGGGAGGTCGTAGTTGACGTGCGCGTTGATGCCGAGCAGCACGTGACGCAGCGCCGGGATATCGGCCGGCGCGTCGAAGGCCAGCCGCCACGGCCGTGACGCTCGAGCGCCCGGCTTCAGGGCGGCATCGTGCGCAACCAGGTAGAGCTCGGCGAACTTCACGTCCCAGTCCTCGACCCAGGCCGGGTCCTCGAAGCGCGCCAGATCGATGGCATCACCAACGGCTCGGGTGGTGCGCAGGTACGTGCTGAGGAAGATCCGGCGGTGGGCCAGGTCGTCCGGCAGCTCGTCCAGCCGCTGCTGCATCCGGGCGATGACGCCGGCCACGGGACTACCATCGTTCATCGGGGTCTCCTGTGGAGGAGGGGGTCATGCCTGCGACAGGTCCACGGTCCTTCGACCCGGTGGTTGTCGGCAATCGCGAGACCGACGCCTGGGCCGCGTACTACCGCCACGAATGGCGGAGTTTCCTCAGCGCCTCCGTCGGGATGGTCGCCGCCGCATTCGGTATGTCACCCCGCCGGACCCTGGCCGGAGCGTGGTTCGTACTGCGCGCCAACCAGTTATGGGCACCGTACCCCGACAACCAGCCGGACGCGGCCCGCGCGTACATGCGCCGCTTCTACGAACTCGTCGCCCAGGACGGCGAGTTGCCGCTCGACCCGGCGCGGGCGGCCCGGTTGGAGGTCGACTGGTGGCGCATCCATCGCGCGCACCAGCACGACGATGCGGTCACCTCCGACCAGCTGGAGGCCGCCCTGGTCGACCTCTATTCCTACGTGTACGACGCCGATCCGGAGGCGATCCGGCCGGCAGCTGTGAACCGTGTCGAGGCGATGGGCCTGTCGGACCGATGGGTCCGGGCAGGCTGCGACCGCGACGACCCGCTCCTCGCGGCAGAGCGGCGCGCGCTGGTCGCGTCGTACACCGCTCTCCGCAAGGCTGTGGAGCGATCGCCGTTCAGGCGCGCCCACCCGTGATCGGACGACCCCGCTGCGCGACGCCCGGGCCGCCGTACGGGTAGTCCGCCGCGCCCGGATCGCTGGCCTGGTTGAGCTTCTCGGTCTCCTCCGCGGTCAGGTGCAGGTCGGCCGCCGCCAGGTTGTCGTCGAGCTGCTCGATCGTCCGGGCACCGAGGATCACCGAGGTGACCGCCGGGCGGTCGACCAGCCAGGCCAGGGCGACCTGCGCCATCGAGTTGCCCCGCGCGGTCGCGATCTCCCGGACCGCGTCGACCACATCGCGGACACGCTGGTTGGTGCTGCGCCGGCGCCACGACTCGACACCGCGGTCCGGGTTCTCGCCCAGGCGGGTCGCGCCGGTCGGCTCCTCGTCGAAGGAGTACTTCCCGGTCAGCCAGCCACCACCGAGCGGCGACCACGGCAACAGGCCGAGCCCGTTCTCCTGCGCGGCCGGAACGATCTCCCACTCGATCTCCCGCACCAGCAGGTTGTACTGCGGCTGCAGCGTGACGAGCCGCGACCAGCCGCGGCGGTCGATCAGGTCGCAGGCCTTCTGCAACTGCCACCCGGTGAAGTTGGACAGGCCGCCGTACCCGATCTTGCCCGCGCGTACGGCGTCCTCGAGGAAGCCGAGGGTCTCGTCGAGCGGGGTGACCGGGTCCCACGCGTGCAACTGGTAGAGGTCGATGTGGTCGACGCCGAGCCGGCTCAGGGACGCGTCGAGGGCGCGGCGCAGGTGGCGGCGGGAGGTGCCGACGTCGTTCGGGGTGTCGCCGGTCGGGAACCGGCCCTTGGTGGCGACGACGACGTCGTCGCGGGCGCTGCTCTTCGCCAGCCAGCTACCGACGATCTCCTCCGAGACACCGCCGGTGTAGACGTCCGCGGTGTCGATGAAGTTGCCGCCGGCGGCGACGTACCGGTCCAGCTGCGCGTGCGCGCCGGCCTCGTCGGTCTCGTTGCCGAACGTCATGGTGCCGAGCGCGTAGGTCGAGACGATCGCTCCGCTGGCGCCCAGAGTGCGGTATTCCACAGTTGCTCCTCATTTGTCCGGACTTGCTCCGACCACCTTAGAACTGTCGGGAGTGGGGACTACGGTGGCTGTCCATGAACACAAGTGAACTGCTGATCGACGCATACAGCCGGATCCAGGAAGAAGTACACGGGGTGGTCGACGGGCTGGACGAGAAGACTCTCGCGACCCGGCCGGGCGACACGGCGAACTCGATCGCCTGGCTGGTCTGGCACCTGACCCGGATCCAGGACGACCACGTCGCCGGCGTGGGTGGATACGAGCAGGTCCTGACCGCCGATGGGTGGCACGAGCGCCTAGGACTGCCGTTCGACCCGGCCGACACCGGCTACGGCCACACCTCCGAGCAGGTCGGCCAGGTGCAACTGTCGGCCGAGCTGCTGACCGGGTACTACGACGCCGTGCACGCGCGGACGCTGGAGTTCCTGCGGCTCGTCACCGACGACGATCTCGACAAGATCGTCGACCGGAACTGGACGCCGCCGGTGACGATGGGCGTGCGGCTGGTCAGCGTGATCGGCGACGACCTCGAGCACATCGGCCAGGCGGCGTACGTCCGGGGACTGCTCAGCTGAGGGTGGTCTCCCACAACGTCGTACCGGCGATGAGATAGACCTTGCGGTCCTTGGTGACTGCAGCGTCGGTCACCAGGCCCTGTGGACCGCTGGACTCCTGGACCGTCCAGCTGCCGCCGCTCCCGGTGACAACCTTCACCTTGTTGTCCTGAGCAACGATCTGGACGATCTTGTCACCGTCGACGATCGGCGGCGGCAGCTTGTCCTTGTCGCCGACCGGGATCGACGGCACGCCCTGGAGCCGTTGCGCCGTGCCGTTGGCGCCGAGCCGCCAGATCGCCAGCTTCCCGTCGACGTAGCCGGAGATCACGCAGTCCTTGTTGCAGGTCGCGGTGTTGGCCTGGCTGCGGTTGCCGGGATCCGGGAGGACGATCCGGGTCCAGCCCTGGTTGAGGTCGGCAGATCGCCAAACCGCGGCCTCCTGCGCGACGACGTTCGGCGCGAGCCGCACCTGGGAACCGACGAACATGACGCTCTTGCCGAGCGTCGTCCCGAAGCCCGACCCGACGAGGAGGGACGGCGTACTCTGCAGGGCGGTCTTCGCCGAGCTCAGCCGGTTCCACTTGGCGTCGCCCTGCGGCAGCCACACGGTCGCGTCGTTGCCGGTCTCGACCCCGCCCCAGGAGCCGAGCAGGGCGCGGCCGCCGGAGGACGTGATGACGGCCGAGAACAGATCGCCCGCGTCCTGCCCACCGAAGGTCCAGAACACCTGCGGGCGCTCGATGAGGCCACCGGTGACCGAGCCGGTCCACACGGTCCAGCGGGTGTTCGAGTGCGCACCACCCGATGCGCCGCCGAGCGCGAGCAGCTGCTTGCCGTCGTACGCGATCGAGTACCAGACCGCCTCGTAGGCGTACGGGCTCGCCGGGTTCGGCTTGATCGCGATCGGGGTCTGTTTCCCCTGCTCGAGCAGGACGAGACCCGGGACGACCTTGGCGCCGCGATTCCGCAGGCCGACCAGCAGTTGATCGCCGTACGCCCGGAGCGCGACGGGCTCCGCGCCGACGTCGACCTTCGACCAGGCCACCGCGGGCGGTGCCGGTGGTTGCTTCGTCTCCCCGCTGCACGCGGAGAGGACTGCCATCATCGCGATGGCCGCGACCAGGCGACGCATCAGCGATTCTGCGGAAGCTTGGTGGTGGACTTGCGGCCGGTCCGCGGCGCGGACGGCGGTGGCACGACCGGGCCGATATCGCCGTCGGGCGCGACATCGAGGTCGATGATCACCGGCGCATGGTCGCTCGGACCGGTGCCCTTGCGGGCCTTGCGATCGATCCACGCCGCCTTCACCCGCTCGGCCACCGGATCGGTCGCGAGCATCAGGTCGATCCGCATGCCGAGGTCCTGGTGGAACATGCCGGCGCGGTAGTCCCAATAGCTGAAGACACGGTTGTCCGGCCAGCGATCGCGGACGACATCGTGCAGGTCCTTGGCGCTCATCAGGTCGGCCAGCGCCTGTCGCTCCGGCGCGGTCACGTGCGTCTGACCGACGTACGCCGCTGGGTCGAACACGTCGGCGTCTGTCGGGGCGATGTTCATGTCACCACAGACGATCTGGTCGGATGGACCGGAGGCGATCACGTCGCGTAGAGCGGCGAGCCAGGCGAGCTTGTAGTGGTAGTGATCGGAGTCCGGCGTGCGCCCGTTCGGCACGTAGAGCGAGTGGATCCGGATGCCACCGCACGTTGCCGCGACCGCACGCGCCTCGGGATTGGGGAAGCCGGGCGCACCGGCGACGCCGGTCACCACATCCTCCAGGCCGACCTTGGAGAGCAGGGCTACGCCGTTCCACTGCACCTCGCCGTACAGGGCCGTGTCGTAGCCGCGGCCGGCCAGCTCGTCACCGAGCAGCGCGGTGAAGGCGTCGTTCGCCAGCTTCGTCTCCTGCAGGCACACCACATCCGGTTGCCGTTCGTCCAGCCACCCCAGCAACCGGGGCAACCGCTGTTTGACCGAGTTCACGTTCCAGGTAGCCACTCGCACCCGGCCAACGGTAGACCTCGGGACGGACCATTTCAGCCCGTTAGTTGCGCAGTCGGAAACATATTACTTGAAGTGTATATACGCTTTCTGTGATACTTCTCGGCATGGACGTCTTCGAGGCGATCGCCGAGCCGAGCCGGCGGGAACTGCTGGACCTGTTGTCCGAACGCGAGCGGCCGGCCGGTGAGCTGGTCGCGCACCTGCACAAGCTCACCCAGCCTGCCGTCTCCCGGCACCTGCGGATCCTCCGCGAGGTCGGTCTGGTCGAGGTCCGGCCGGACGGTCAGCGCCGGATCTATGCGCTGCGCGCCGACCGCTTGATCGAGATCGAGAACTGGATCAGTCGGTACCGCAGGTACTGGCCGCGGCACCTCGACGCCCTCGAGAGCCACTTGGCCCACAATCAGAAGGAGCCCACCGAATGACCACGCAAGATCGCTATGGCGACCTCATCATCGACGGCGACCGCGCCACGATGACGTTCCGGCGCCACCTGCCGCATCCGATCGACGCCGTGTGGGCCGCGCTTACCGATCCGATCGAACGCAAGGCCTGGTTCGGCGAGACCGTGATCGACGGACGCACCGGCGGCACGATCGAGATGTTGCCGGACGAACCACCGGCCGCACCCGACGCCAAGCGCCTCACCGGGCGCATCCTCGTCTGGGACCCGCCGCATGTGTTCGAACACGAGTGGCACCAGCGCATCGTCGAGGACAGCGTCGTGCGGTACGAACTGTCCGTGGACGGCGACGGGACCCTGCTGACGTTCACCCACACGGGGCTGTCGGTCACCAACGCGCGCGGCTTCCTGCCTGGTACGCACGCCTTCTTCGATCGGCTCGACGCGCATCTGGCCGGGGCCGAGTTGCCCAACTGGTCGGACCGGTACGCCGAGGTGGCGTCGTCGTACCCCTCTTGGTCGTGATTCTGCGCATCATACGGCCGCTGCTTGGTTGAGGGCCGTCTTCATCCACAGGCCGGGCTGTGACGCCTGGTAGTTATCCACCGACGGAAAGTCAGTCCGTTCCGGGCGGCCGAATCGCGGCACTCTCTTGGGCAGGAGAGAGGGGAACGGATGGCTGAACTGGACTGCGAGCCGGCTGACCGGACCGCACTGGTCGCCTACCTGCGCGACATCGGGAACCACGAACTACTGACCCTGGAGGAGGTGAACGAGCTCTCGTACTGGATCGAGGCCGGGCTGCTCGCGGCGGAGCGGCTGGCCGGCAACCGCGGCCGGCACGATCCGGCCGACCTGCAGCAGGTGGTCGTGCTCGGCAAGCAGTCGTGGCGACGGATGATCGAGTGCAACCTGCGGTTGGTGGTGTCCCTGGCCCGGCGGTACACCGGGAAGGGCATTTCGCTGCTCGATCTGATCCAGGAAGGCAACATCGGGTTGATGCGGGCGGTCGAGCGGTTTGACCATCGCCTCGGCCACCGGTTCTCGACGTACGCGATCTGGTGGATCCGCCAGGCGATCGGCCGGGCGATCTCCGATCGCTCACGGCTGGTCCGGATGCCTGCCCAGGCCTACACCGACTCCGGACGGCTGGCATCGATCCGGCACGAGCTCACGCAGACCCTCGGTCGGGATCCCACCACTCGGGAGCTCGCCACGGCGACCGGTCTGTCGGTGGCTCGGGTGGAACGCGCCCAGGCGTGGCGGATCCATCCGGAGACCCTCGACCTCGACGACTCCGAGCCTGCGATCGACGACGAGTCCGTCGTACTGCACGCCGGCCTGCGCCGGGACATCGCCTACCACCTGGAGTTTCTCGACGATCTACACCAAGCCGTCCTCCACCACCGCTACGGCCTCCAAGGCCACACGCCGAGCACCATCGAGGAGACCGCCAGCCAACTCAGCCTCCCTCCGGACCAGATCCGCACCCTCGAACGAGAAGCCCTCCGTCAGCTGCGCCGCCGAGCCCACCACCATCTCCGCGACTACGCCGCCTGAACGCTGCGGAGACGTGGGCGGTGCGGGCCCGGTTGGTGGCGGCTGGGATGATGAGCAGGTGAGACTCAGGCGCAGTTCCTGGCCCCGTGAGCTGACCGAGGCGGTGACCATCGCGTCCCGGCACTCAGCCCGCGGCAAGGAAGACATCCTGGCCGCCGTCCGCCTGACCAACGGCAAGTGGGTTGCGGGGACGCGCGCGGCCGTCTACCTGCCGACCGACTCGCCGGAGTCCGTCCGTCGTGTCGGCTGGGAGAAGATCGAGCGCGCCGGCTGGGACTCCGACGCTTCGGTCCTGCACGTCTTCGAGACCACCGCCTTCGGTACGCCGCTGCGCGCCACCGACCTCCCCGTCGAGGACCCGGGCCGCTTCGGGCAACTGCTCCGCGAACGGGTCGACGCGAGCATCGTGATCCAGCGCCACGTCCCGCTCGTCGGCAAGCGCGGCGTACGCATCATCGGCCGCCGCAACCCGGCCACCACCGACGTACCGGTCGCCTGGAACTTCGTTCTGGACAAGGGTTTGGAGCCGGACCAACCCGGCGTAATGGATGCGGCCGAAGCAGCCCTCAAGTCGGTCCGGGAGGAGTTCGGAATCTGACCCAGAAGGCAAGCCCGGGCAGGCCGAATCCCGTTTTTGTAGTTCGGCCCCGTCCTGCTAACCTACTCAGGTCCTCGGGGTTTCGGGGACAGGTTCCATCCCGATCCCGCGTAGCTCAATTGGCAGAGCAGCCGGCTGTTAACCGGCAGGTTACTGGTTCGAGTCCAGTCGCGGGAGCAACACGACAGCCGGTCTCCTCCAGGAGCCGGCTTCTTTCATGTCCGCTGAGGCTCCCCCGGCGGCCGCGTGGCTGCACGCCGTACGCAGGCCACCACTCCTGCCGCAACCTCAGCCGCGGCAGGACCGGCGCGATCTACACCTCAGGAGTCAGTGTTATTTGCCCTTCTTGCGGTCGATGGCGCGCTGAATCCGGTCCTGCGGCTGACCGGTCAACTTGGCCAGCAGCGGCACCCGATACTTGTACGCCGCGATCGCGCCCACTACGAGCACGAGGAAAATGAACCAGCCCATCGGTGTTCCCTTCGTCGGACCTGCCTCCATCATGCCTGGTCCGTCCCACCCACCCCTCAGTCAAACCCCTGACACACCCCTGGTTTCCCCACTCCCCCACACCCACCAGATACCATCTGCCACGCACGGGGCGGTAGCTCAGCTGGTTAGAGCAGGGGACTCATAATCCCTGGGTCGCGGGTTCGAGTCCCGCCCGCCCTACGTCATGAATCCGCAGGTCAGAGCAGTCTCCTGCCCCCTGACCTGCGGATGACACCGGATCTGCGTGGCATGGAGCTCGTGCATATCGTCCGTGCGTGACCGATGGATCGCGTAGGTCGAAGCGAAAGCGAGGATCGATCCGGCGGCTCAAGTCGGGATCGCTCCAGGTTCGCGTGTATGCCGGCGCGGACCCAGTGACGAAGAAGGACCTCTACCTCACCGCAGTTATCCCGGTAGGTCCGCGCCAGGAGAACGAAGCAGAGAAGGCGCACACGCGGCTTCTCAGCCAGATCTATGAGAAGCGAAATCCCAAGACGCGCAGACGGTCCGTGGCTACCGGTCGAAGTTGTGACGGCGCAGGATCCGAGACACGGTCCGGGCCGGCACCCCGACCTTCGGGCCGAGCACATCGGGGCCTTCGCGGTGCTCGGCGCGAGCAGCCGGGACCTTCTGCTCAACCCGTTCGCTGGTCTTTGTGGGCACCGTGTGCGGCCGGGACGAGCGCGTCAGCAGGCCTGCTTGGTGGCGTTGACGATCAGTCGGGGACCGTGGACCGTCAGCCGGGCGCTGCCGTGGGACACGAGAACCTCCGTGGTTGGAGTGGGCCTTAGACGAGCCACATCCAATGCGGAGGTTCTCCCACGTTCAACCAGACTTGCCGATACCAACATTAGGGGTTTCGAGGCGCGCTACGTGCCGTGGCGATGATCACGCTGCGCCTGCTCGCAGCAGGTGTGAGCTGGTCAGCTGCTTGTGTGGATCTGCCCGTTGACGCCGTCCGGGTAGAACCCGCCGCGAGACGCCTTCTTGGGAGTCAGGTAGACGACGTTGAGCACTCGGCCGGGGATACGGCCAAAGGCAACACTGTCGCTGTCGGCGGGCACGATGTTGGCCGTGCCGTTGACGGTGATGCCCTGGTCATCATCGCTCGGCCCGTCCAGGCTGTCCCGCGCGTCCGAGATCGCGTTGGCCTGCCGGGCCAGGTCGCGGTCGAACAGCACGCTGCGGATGGTCGCCGCGTGGTATGCCTCGACCGCCAGCATGCCGGCGGCCGCGGCCAGGAAGGTTTTGTTGCTGATCAGCGGCGCGGCGCCCTTGAACGCGGTGACTCCGACATCTTCGAAGATGAACGCGCCCTGCAAGAAGTTGTTCTCATTGGCGTAGACGTCGAACGTCTGCCCAGGCTTGATCAGCCCCGCAGCTATCGCGACGGCGGTGAAGCTCTGCTTGATGTTGATGGTCGGCCGGGCCACCGCCGCGCTGCCCAGCGCCGCGTGAAGGAACCGGACGTGGTCGAACTCGTCGTGGGCGATCTCGGCAGCGAACTGGCGGACCGACCTGCTCTTGAAGGGGACCGCGCGGCCGCCTATCACCGGCCCGCGCCGGCCCGTTCCGTGGGTCAAGTTGCCGGGCAGTCCATGCCCGTGCACTGCGAAGGAGTAAAACTCCCCCTCCAGGTACTCCAGGTTCAGCGCGAAATTCAAGATCGCGCTGTCCGAAATCGAGTTGGCGTCTTGCGCTGAGGCAGACGCAGCCGTGACCGTCGCCCCGGCCACGCTCACACCGATCATTCCCAGGCCTGCTGCGGTCGCGCTCTTGAGGAACCGCCGCCGGTCCGCCGGATTCTCCGCGCTCCTGTCGATCAGGTCGTGTACATACCTCGTCCCGAACATCCTGTTTCTCCTCGGCGTCGTTTGCTCCAACCGGGACACAGGCCGGACGGCCTGACCGACCTTCACATCCCGAAACCTGCTAGGTGAGGGGTTGCCAGTGGCGGGATTCCTGGGCACAGGCCCAGTGATGACCCCGCCCGGCAAGGCACTCTTGGTTGTACTCGCCATAACCCACACGACTGGACGATCAAGCACTAGTCAAGACTCTGGATCACGATCTTCAGGCGGCTTCGGGCCGAATTCTCTCGGGGGCTCGACGAGCGGCACTCGGCCAGCCAGCTCTCCGTGCCCAGCAGCGGATAGAGCACCCGCATCGACAACCCGCGAGGTGATCGGGGCCACCTCTCCTGGGCGCCTCGGTCGCCTCGGTGATCGCAGCTCCTCCACCGGCTTCCTCGGGTCGACACAGCTGGCGCGGCTCAACGTGGAAACCCTGGACACGTTCTCTGCAGAGCTGCGCAGATGCCGCATCCATCGCAGGGGCCATCAGAAGGACATCGAGCACTGAACGACTAAGCCTCATCAGTGTCACGACCACGCGGGCAACCGGCGCACCCCGGAACAACCCAGCAGGCTGCTGGGGGTGACCCGTAGGTGTGGCGGGAGTTGTCGTGGATCTCGATGATCTTTCCGGTCAACTCAGCGTCACGCCGCTCACGCGGTGACGGTCCGCCGGTGCGCTCGGCGTAGTAGGCGGAACGGGAGACCTGCAGCAACTCACACGCCCGCTTCACGCTGTGGTCGCCTGCCTTCTCCGCCTCGATGAACGGGTAGCAGTTCACCGGGTCTCCTTCACGAAGAAAGCCGTGGCCCGCTTGAGGATCTCGACGTCCTCGCGCAGCCGCCGGTTCTCCCGGCGCAACTGCGCGAGCTCATCCTTCTCGCTCGAGGTCAACCCGCCGTCACCGGTCCCGGCATCACGCTCGGCCTGCTTCAGCCACGCCCGCACCGCGGTCTCGGTCAGATCGAAGTCCTTCGCGACCTGACCCACCGACCGGTCACGACGCTGACACAGCTCGACGATCTCCGCCTTGAACTCAGCAGTGAACGAACGACGAGGCCGCGGCTTCTTCTTACCCATGGACTCCATGATGGACATCCTTCCGGAGCACAAGCTCCTGATCTCGGATGTCCGTCAAAACGGGTCAGGCCCAGTCTGAGCCTCACGGTCGATGTGAGGGTTTGCTGCGAGAGTCGCATTCGCAGCGCCAATGGGGAGAAGGGCTCGCCGCTTCGAGGGGGCTTGTAATGGCGTGGTCAAGTTACATGCCGATTGGACCCGAGGAGGTTTTCTCGGGCGTTGGGGCATGTGCTGGGAGCCCAGGGATGTTGGATGTCTTCGTCCGCCCCTCCGGCAACGTCCTATGGCACAACTCCTACGTAGAGGTCGGCGTGTGGGGTGGTTACGAGACGGTCGACACTGAGCCGATACTTTCGGTTTCCGGCGCACCGTCCCGGATGTTCTTGCCGGACCATCGCGGTTCGCCGGTTTCCTGGAGCCACGACTGGGTCTGGGTTCGGCGGACGTCCCAACACCAGTGAACTGAGCGCGCACGGGCGACCCCCGCCTGCACGGTCGAGCGCACGATCGCCTTGACCAACTGGAGCCTCTACGCATTGCCACAGCGCAACCTCAGAGGGGGCCCGCGTGATGTCATGATGTGCTCGTTACTGAAGGCTTCGAATGCAAGTCATTCTCGGTCGGCCTACCGGTGGATGCGGCTGACCAGTCGCTCATGGCACTTTTCAGGCATCTAAGCGACTCCCTGGCTGAAGATGACCCCATCAGCATGGACGACATCATCACTGTGTCCTTCCAGACCGAGCTTTGTCAGGACGCTGTCGGTCGCGGTGCGTTCACCGTCGTGTTCGACGACGATTGACTCCGACACACCCATCGCCGTCTCGTCCCTTTCAGATTCGTCCGACGCGGGATCCGTGGCGCTTTGAGCACTGCGCTCCGCATGACACCACCCCTGTGTCTTCCCATCTGCCGTTCAGCCCACGCGTTGCGCGATGAGGCGACGCCAGAGGGGCCAAGGTGGAGCGCCCAACTGGACGTACGACCTTGGCCCCTCCGGTGGCTCCTGGTAGGACCTGACTGGGCTGAGCGGCGGGCGGGAAGACGGACCCCGACCGCTCCGACGTAGCGGGCCAAAATCGGGCTCGTCATCCCGGAGTCGTGAGGTCCCCGCCGGAGGCGATTGCTCTTGCTCAGGAAAGACACCGAGAGCGGTCGCGGGCGGTGAACGGCCGGAGGCCGCCGGGACTGAGGTCAGCGGGGGGCGTAGGTGAGGATCACGGATCCGTTCTGCAGCCTCCTTTCGTCGGTGAGCCTGAGGTGGAGCATCGAGGTGTCCACGTCTTCGAACAGCCGTCGTCCTGTGCCGGCCACGACGGGTCTGATCCAGAGGTGGAACTCGTCGATCAGGTGGTCTCGCACGAGCGTGTCGTCGAAGTGGGTGGTGCCGTATTTGATGAGGTCTTTGCCGGGCTGGTCCTTCAGCCGGGCGATCGCGCTGGATGGGTCAGGCCCGAGCAGGGTGGCATTCCATGCCGTTTCGGTCAGTGTTCGAGATGCGACGTATTTGGGCATGGCGTTGATGAGGTCGATGTAGGGGTTGCCAGCGGTGTGGCCCCAGTTCGCGTAGAAGTTCTCGTAGGTCAGCCGACCCATGACGAACGCGTCGTAGTTGCCCAGCTGCTCCATGGACGACGCCGCGTCCTCGGCGTCGAAGTTGGCCCACCGTTCAGGCGCTTCGATGACACCGTCGAGCGAGACAAAGGTCGATTCGATCAGCTTGCGCATTGTCCTTCTCTTTCTCGAGTGGTTGATCCTGTGATGTGACGCGATCCTCGGGCGGCCTTCTCAGCGAGATCGACGTTTGCCGAGGAAGCCGACCAGCGAGGCGCCCCACACTCGTCGGGGAGTCCTTTTTCAGCGTCGCGGGCGCTTCACCAGTTGCCGGATTGCCCGCGCAAGGTCGTGGCGGTCTCGATCGGTTGGAGCTGCGCGCTGCTCCGAGCGTGGGGGTCCTGCGCCAGCGCGCCGTGGTCGGCGACCACGGCCTCTTGCTCGTCCTCGGACACCGCCTCGTGGTAGCCGGGCTTGTAGTGGATGAACATCGCGTACTTCATCTGAAAGCTCCTGAGGGATCGGGCCCTATCCGCGGGCTATATCAGTGGCCGGCTCGGGCTCTTCGGGCGCCGGCGCCGGCGTCGTCGTTAATGCGGTAGCGGCGACGGCCAGGTCCAGTTCGCGTTGGCGAACCAGCGCGAAAGTGATCGGCACGGCGGCCAGGCCGATCAGCCCCAACACGATGAACGCCCAGTGGAAGCCGCCGGTCAGTGCGGCCGGTTCCGCGTGGCCGTGGTGCAGCAGCGTCCCGGTGTGGGCTGCGGCGACGGTTGATGCGACGGCCACACCGATCGCTCCGCCCAGCTGCTGGGTCGTGTTCAGCAGTCCGGAGGCAAGTCCAGCCTCATGCTCAGCGACGCCGGCCAGGGCCGCGATCGACACCAGGATGAACGCGAACGCGGTGCCAATCCCGGTGATGAAGAACGGCCCGGCAAGGTCGGCCCAGTAGCTGCCGTGCACCGGAACCTGCATAGTCCAGAGCACACCGGCACCGATGAGGGTCATGCCGAAGGCCATGACCAGCTTGGCCGAAACCCGAGTCACGAGCGCCTGCGCCAGGCCGGCAAATGCGACGGAGGTGACCGACGCGGTGAGCCACGTGATGCCAGTGCGCAGCGCCGAGTAGCCGAGCACCTGCTGCATGTACAGGGTTCCGATGAAGATGTACGCGAAGAAGCTCGCACCCAGCAGGAAGCTGACCGCGTTGGCCCCGGCGAGCGTCTTGAGCCGGAAGATGCGCAGCGGCACCAGCGGGGCTTGCACGCGCGACTCGATGACCAGGAACGCGACCAGCAGCGCCGCCGAGGCGGCCAGCAGGGCGACCGTCCTGGTCGAGTCCCAACCGACCTTCGGCGCATTGGAGATCGCATACACCAGGAGCACCAGGCCACCGGTCACCGAGCCCGCGCCGAACGGGTCGTAGCGCCGCCGCGCCGTCTCGATGCGGCTCTCCGGCACGACACGCGGCACCAGGATCAGGACCACAACACCGATCGGCACGTTGAGAAAGAAGATGTACTCCCAGCCGGCGAACCGGGTGAACAGCCCGCCCGCGATCGCCCCGAAGGTCGCCCCGCCGGCACCAAGCGCACCCCAAATGCCCAGCGCCTTGTTGCGCTCGGCGCCTTCGCCGAACATATTCATCACGATTGACAGCGCCGCGGGCAGGACGATCGCCGCGCCGATTCCTTGCACGGCGCGCATCGCGATCAGGAACGAGTCCGTTGTCGCGAGCGCGGCCGCTAGCGAAGCAGCGGTGAAGGTCCCCAGCCCGACCATGAACACGCGGCGCCGGCCTAGAAGATCGGCGGCTCGGCCGCCGAGCATCAGCAGCCCGCCGAAGGCGATGCCGTAGGCGGTGACGACCCATTGCAGGTTCGATGCGGAGAAGTGCAGCGAACGACCGATGGTCGGCAGGGCGACGTTGACGATGGTGAGGTCGACGATCGTCATGAAGAACGAAACGGCGAGCAGGGTGAACGCCCGCCAACGGTTGATCTGGTTCATGGCTGTCTCCTTGAGATTGGGATCGTCACGATGCGGTGGCGAGGCCGGCGGTGGTGAGCAGGTAGGCGGTGTCGCCGAGGTTCGGGTCGGCGGCCAGCTCGACGATTGCTTTGCCGGCCTGCTCCGGGGTGAGGGCCGGGCCGAATCGTTCGAGTGCGGTGGCCAGGTCCAGTCCTTGGCGGGCGGCGTAGGCGGCGACACCGGCTGCGCCGAGGTCGGTCGCGGGCGTCAACTGCGGGAGTACTGCGGTGAACTTGATCCCGAGCCCGGCCCGCTCGGACTCCGTGGCGGCGTAGGAGGCGATGAATCGGATGGCGGCCTTCGCCCCGGCATACCCGCCGCTGAGCGGGGAGCCGGCGACGGCGGCACCGCTTGAGAACGCGATGACCGTGCTGCCCGGGGTGAGCGGGCGGAGCAGCGCTTCGCGGGTCCAGTTGAAGACCTGCTGGACGTCGACGTGCCAGTTACGGCTGAACGTCTCCCAGGTGTGCTGGTGGATCGGCCGGGTGAGCGGCCTCGCGCCGGCGTTGAGCACGATGATCCGCGGCTGCAAGGCGTCGATCAGCTGGCCGGCGACGACCGGGTCCGCCGCGTCGGCAACGACAGGGGTGAAGCTCTCGCCGAGTTCGGCGCGCACCTCGTCAAGCTGGGTGCGGTCGCGGGAGACGCCGATGACCTGCGCGCCGGCGAGGGACAGGGCACCGGCGACGCCTCGGCCAAGACCTCTGCTGGCTCCGGTGACGATGGCCGTGGATCCTGATAGGTCTTGAGTGGGCATGTGGTCTCCTAAGTCTTGGTTTGGTGGCAGCGGACTTTCTTGCACTCCGCCGGGACAGTCGGTCCAGGTCGGGCGGGTCACGTGGGTGTCGATGCCAAGTTCGCGAGTTCGACACACCGGGTGAAGCCATCCCCGTTTACCGGCGGCGATGGACCGGAGCCGCAGGACCGGAACTCATCGGGAGTGGCCGTGCCGGTCTGCCGGCGCGGCGAACACGATCACGGGCCGCCTGGCTTCGGCGGGCTGCGCGTCCGCGCTGTAGCGGGGCTGAGCGGGCCGAGCGCGGCGTTGTGGGGTGAAGCGCACGTACCAGCGCAGCAGCAGACCCATGGTCAGCAGGTAGAAGGACTGCATCGCCCAGATCGGGCCGGGCGGCAGGTTGAACACGTACAGGCAGTACAGCAGGTTGCCGACGTTGTTCATCACCAGGTAAGCAAGGCTGTACGAGGACAGGTCACGGGTCCGGCGGGCCTTGAGGAGCATCGGCAGGTTGCTCGCCGCGAAGATCACCGAGGAGACCGTCCCGGCCACCAACGCCAGACTCATCATCACGCACCTCCTTCCGCTGAGCTGTTCGTCAGACGGGTGTCGAGGCTGGCGGTGCGGTCTCGACACAGGTGCAAGAATCCGATCCTCGGAGGTAGCGATGCAGTACGTGATCCTGATCTACAGCAACCCGGCGTCCAGGCAGACCTTCGACGCCTTGCCCCCTGCTCGACGCAAGGCGGGCCTGAACGCGTTCCGGGCCCTCAACGAACAGCTGACCAGGTCCGGGGAGATGCTCGCCACCGCACTCCTGGCCGACCCGTCGCTGGCCAAGCAGGTGCACGTCAGCCACGGCCAAACCGTGACCGGCGACGGCCCGTTCGCCGAGGCCAAAGAGCATCTGGCCGGCTTCTACCTCATCGACTGCGACGACATCGATACCGCGATCGCGTACGGCGCCCAAGTGCACGAGGCCGCAGCCGGGGTCGACCTGATCGAGGTGCGGCCCGTGATGACCTTCAACGCGGACGAGATGTGATCATCGGGCGCGAACTCGAGCAGACCCTGCGCGAACAGACCCCGCGGGTCCTCGCCGTGCTCGTGCGCCGCTACGGCGACTTCGCCGGGTGCGAGGACGCGGTCCAACAGGCGCTGCTCGCCGCCGCCGAGCAGTGGCCGGCCGCCGGGGTGCCGGCCAACCCGACCGGCTGGCTGGTCAGGGTCGCCGCGCGCCGCTGGGTCGAGCAGTGGCGCAGCGACGCGGCTCGCCGCCGCCGAGAAGAGCTGGCCGCGAGCCGACAGCCACCCGGCCCCAACCCAGTGCCGGACACCGAGGACACACTCACCCTTCTGATGTTGTGCTGCCACCCGGCCCTCACCCCGGCTTCCCAAATCGCAATCACCCTGCGGGCCGTCGGCGGCCTGAGCACCGGGGAGATCGCCCGAGCCTTCCTGGTGCCCGAGGCCACCATGGCGCAGCGGATCAGCCGCGCCAAACAGGCCATCAAAGCCAGCGGGGCCCAGTTCAGCACTCCACCGCCAGAGGAGCTGCCCGACCGGCTAGCCGCGGTGTTGCACGTGCTCTACCTGACCTTCAACGAGGGCTACACCGCGACCTCCGGCACAGCGCTCACCCGGGTGGACCTCACCGCCGAGGCGATCCGACTGACCCGCCAACTGCACGACGCCCTCCCCGACAACGGCGAGGTCACCGGCCTACTCGCCCTGCAACTGCTCACCGACGCGCGCCGACCTGCCCGTGCCCGGCCCGACGGCGCCCTCATCCCGCTCGCCGAACAAGACCGCGCCCGCTGGGACACCCAGGCCATCACCGAAGGCACCGCCCTGATCGGCGGCGCGCTCGCGGCCGCGCCCGTCGGTCCCTACCAGCTGCAAGCCGCGATCGCCGCCCTCCACGACGAAGCGGCCAGCTACCAAGCCACAGACTGGCCCCAGATCCTCACCCTGTACCAGCTACTCGAGAGCCTTGCCCCCGGGCCGATGATCACCCTCAACAGGATCATCGCCCACGCCATGGTCCACGGCCCCGCCGCCGGGCTGCACGAGCTCGCCGCCGCGGAAGCCGACCCCGCCCTGGCCGATCACCACCGGACACACGCCGTCCGCGCCCACCTGCTCGACGAGACAGGCGACACAGACGCCGCCCGCGCCGAATACCAGCTAGCCGCACAACGCACCCTCAGCATCCCCGAACAGCTCTACCTGCAAGCACGCGCCGCAGCACTGCCCCACTGACCCGTGCCCACCCGCGGCAACATCGCGAACCGGCGCGGCTTGGCCGGTGGACCCCCGGTGTGGCCACCGCGGCCGAGGCGCTGCTCACCGACATGCTGCGGGTGCTCGGCCCGGACCACCCCAGGACCCTGACCGCCCGCGGCAACCTCGCCCATTGGCAGGCCCTGGACTCGCCTATTGGCAGGCCCTGGACTACACAGGAAACGCGGGACGACGTGATCCTGGCATTGGGCCTTGCGCCACCGGTACCTCGCGGACGACGCGAGTTGCCTGGTTCAGCCCGAAACCGCGAGGGCGAGGCGGTCGAGGGATTCCTGTAGGCCGTCGGGTCCGATGACGGGCAGCTTGTCGATCATGTCGAGGTGGGTGAACTTCCGCCAGTCGTAGACATGCGTCACCAGGGAGCCGGATCCAGCCGGAGCCATCCGCCACAACCAGACATGCCCGGCCGGAGGATCCCCCGGCGAGGCCGGTGCCCACCCGATCGCCCGGTGGGGCTCGAATACCACCACGTGATTCTCGACGGTGTGGTCGCCCTTGAACGCGTTGTGCATGTTCATCGTGAACACCTGTCCGAGCTCGGTGAGCGTGACATGGTCCGCCGACCCCTGGACCATCCCGCTCGTATCGAGCAGGTGATGGTTGTCCGGCCGGACGAGGAACCCGAAAACGGTCTCCGGCGTGGCCGCCACCATCCTCGAGACCTCGATCATCCGCTCCCGCACCACTCCGGTCCTCCCAAAAGAGCTGAGCTCGTACTCGCCAATGCCATTAGTCTGTCAGCTCGAAAGGCTCGGCACAGGCGGGTCCGTTCGCAACGAACTCCCGTGGGGGCCAACTGGCAGGAACGGGAGTTTATGAGCCGGTAGCTGGGTGCGCCGCGCCCTGATCGCCGCTCCAGACCCAGTCACCACTGCGGTTCCGTGGTTCGCGGTCAGCTTGCTTGTGTGCTGTCTTGATAGAACGGGTAGAGGCGGAAGCCGTCCTTCTCGAAGTGAGGGAATGTCCGGTAGAAGTCGGTGGCATCGTCCTGACTGAGGAGATCTATTCGCTCCCCGCCGGCAAGGCGCAGAGCCTCGTTGACCATGGCACGGCCGATCCCCTCGCCGCGGCGAGTCTCGTCGACCACCATGTTGGCGAGGTACGCCTGTAGTTCTCCATCGCTGAAGAGCTCAGCGAACCCAATGACGGCCCCGTGATCAAGCGCGACGACCGTGGTCACACCGGGGGCCGTCAGCACTCTCGTAGCACGCGCCGGGTCCGCGGGAAACGACGGCCAGCCTTCGTTGGTGCAGAGTCGCAGTACCCCGTCGAGATGTGCGGCCACAAACCGTGTGTACTCAGGCATCGGGCTATCGTTTCATCCTCGCGAAGGACACTGGGCCTCGCCGAGACGATCGGCGCTCGCACGGCTCTCCATCGGCGTCGAAATCGCCGGACAAATGCTCGTCACCGCCTGCGACAACCCCGCCAGGATGAAGTCCGAGGCAGGATTCGCGATGCTCTGCGGCGTCGCTGCACTGCCGGCCTCGTCAGGGATGACCCGACGGCATCGGCTGAACCGCGGCGGGGACCGCCAAGCCAACCGGGCCCTGCACCTGGCCGTCGTCAGCCGCATCCGCATCGACCCCAAGCCCAGGCCTACGTCGCGCGCAAGACCACCGAAGGCCGCTCCAAGCTCGAGATCATCAGGTGCCTGAAGCGCTACCTCGCCCGCGAGATCTACTACCTGCTCAACCCCGGCCAGCCCCACATCACCCGCCGCCCCTACCACCGGCGACCAGCCGCATGAACTCACACCCCAGCGGCTCCTCCATCGCCGCCAACCAGCCGGAGCGCAGACGCGGTCAAGATGGAGCACCCCACGGCTGAACGACCTTGACCGCGTCGAGCACCGGCACACCATCATCACAAACGGAGGAGCCGCCAAACCAGCCATTGACAAACAGGAAACCATCCGCAGTTGTCAGTACACATCGACTCAGTACGCCGACCTGGCAAGGGATCTGGGTGTCGTCATGTCGGTCGGGCGACGCGGGCAGAGCTGGGACAACGCCGTCGCGGAATCATTCTTCGCGCCCCTGAAAGCCGAGCTGATCCGTCACCGCGCCTGGCCGACCCCCCAGGCCTCGTCCAGCGCGATCTTCGACTACATCGAAGGCTGGTACAACACCCGCCGACGCCACTCCACCCTCGGCTACCTCAGCCCTGCCACGTTCGAAACCACCATTATCACCAGTACCGAACAGGTAGCGTGAACCAGCCCCACATCAAACCTGTCTGTCAAAACGGGTCAACGCCAGCGGCGCGATCCAACTCGCGCGGACCCGCAGCACGAGCACACTCGGTTGTCGTCCGGTCCGCCGTTGGGAAACGGTCAGTGCCGGCTTGTCAGCCACGTTGCTTGCGCAACACGTTTCTGAACGCGAGATCCTGCTGCGGCGAGGGCTGGCAGCGATCCCGGGCCACCAGTGTCGACAACGATCGATTTTCAACACTCCTCAGAGCGCACCGACCGTTCGTGGGCCGCGGGCCGACGCATCGAGCGGAACTAGTGCAGTCTGTAGCGTACGTAGGACCTGTTATCAGCCAGCGGCCACCGGAGTAGATGCGACTACGGGGGTCGGAGGCTCACATCCGGGCGCGCAGTACGTCGGCTTCTCCGCGTGGCGAGAACGGGTCGAAGCCGTGCTCGGCAAGCCAACGAACCACCAGCAGAGATCGCAACGACCACCACGCGCGGACCACGTCGAGGTCTACGTCTCCGCCGTAGCCGGCGACGACGTCGCCGAGGTGCTCCGGGTGCCCAAGCGTCAGGGTGGCGAGGTCGCGCAGGGCGTCGCCCTGTCCCCCTTCAGACCAGTCGATGATGCCGGTGATCTCGTCGCCGTCGGCGAACACGTGGGTGATGTGCAGGTCCCCGTGGGTGAACACCGGGGTCCACGGGCGGAGCGCGGCCGCGGCGACCCGGCGGTTGCGGGCGACCAAGTTGGCGGGCAGGAGACCGTCCCTCACGAGCCGCTCGCACTCTTCGTCGAGCTTCGCCGCCAACTCGTCGATCCCCTGGCCGCCCCCGCCGGGCCAAGGCGGCGCCGGCGCGTCGTGCAACTCCCGGACCACGGCACCCGCCGCGGCCCAGGCCGCCGGGGATGACGTCGACGGCGTGCCGATCCGGCCCAGCACTGTCCCTGGGACCGCGGAGATCGCGAGCACGGACGGCTTGTGCCAGAGCACCCTCGGGGCCGGGACCGGCACCAGCGCCATCACCTCGACCTCGCGGTCGAGGCGCGCGGGGTCGGAATCCACCTTCAAGAACACGTCGCCGACGCGCAGGGTCGCGCGCTCGGAGTGGGCGATGACGACTTTGACCTCATCCATGGGCGGCCAGTATGGCGGGGGTGATCGCCTCCGTCACCGAATTTATCGCGTGCGCACGCGCGATGGCCGTCGCGCGATCCGGCAGACCCGCGCGCGCGACGCCACTGCCGCCGAGGTGACGTCGAATGGCACGATTGGCCGCGTGATACCGCCATGGTATCATTTGGTATGGCTATGACACTGCGACTCACCGAGGAAGAGACGGAGGCCCTGCGGCGAACCGCCGAGGCCGAGCACCGCTCGATGCAGGACGTCGCCAGAAACGCGATCGCCGAATACACCCAAAACCACCGCGCACTGCGTGACCGGCTCCTCGACCGTATCTTCACCGAGGACGAGAACCTGCTGAAGCGTCTCGCCGAGTGACCGAGTTCCTGAGGCTCGAGGATCTGGTGAGGGCTGCCGAACGGATCGGCGGCTCGGAGTGCATTCGCGACGTGGGGCTGTTGTCGTCGTCGATCGCACGGCACACCTCGGTCGTGTTCGGGATCGACGTCTACCCGAGTCTGGACCTGAAGGCGGCCGCGCTGCTGACCTCGGTGGTCAGCAACCATGCCCTGGTCGACGGCAACCAGCGCCTCGGCTGGGTCGCGATGCGGTTGTTCTATGCCCTCAACGGTGTCGAGTTGCGGTTCGACGAGGACACGGCTTACGAGTTGGTGCTGGACATTGCCAAGGGCCTCGACGACGTTCACCACGTTGCGCGGTTGCTGGGCTCCTGGCATTAACCCGGGCCCCAACCCCCAGAGACCTCACCGAAGTCCTGACACATCAACTGTCACCCATGTCCTGAGACATCACACGTGCGCCCGGCGATTGCGCGCGGCGGTCACTCCATTGCGGTCAGACGCTGCTCCTCGGTGTCGAACCGCTTTCTGACGGCGGCGGCGTTGCGAGCCGCCTGGTGGAAGGCGCGTTCGAGGCGCCGGGTTTGCTTGCGCGCTTCGCGCAGCCTCTGGCGGGTCTGTTCAAGTTGGTCGTTGAGCCGGACAAGGTCGGCTTCCAGGTCGGCGATGCGATGCTGGTGCGCGTCGAGCACCTGACCGGCCTGCTCGTGCTCGGCCGCGGCCAGTGTGTAGTCCGTCTGCGCCTCGTCGCGGCGTTTCCGCTGGCCGGCTCGGCGCTGCTTCAGCGTGTGGTCCACCGGCGAGTGGCCAGCCTTTGCAGGAAGGCGCCGCGTGGTCGTCGCAGTCGGGCGTTTGCGCGGCGGGGCGACGCGGCGTACGACGCGCGGCCCGATCGGGGCGAACCCCACCGGGTCGCCGTTCTCGTCGACCACGCCGAATCCGACGCGCCGAAGGGCGTGGTCAGCTGTCCGGAGCGGAGCAGTTGCGCGGCCGCGGGGTCGACCAGGGCGGCGTCGAGGGTTTCGGTGAGTCGTTCCGTGGTTGCGGGCGTGACGCGGCGGCCGCCGGCGGCCTGGTCGCGCGCGACCCGGACGAGGCCGCACACCAGGTCGTGGCGTTGCCGGGTGAGTTCGCGCCGTCGGGTGCTGTCGGACGGCAGGTAGGTCTCGCGCAGCTGTTCGCCGAGCTGGGTCAAGGCGTGAATGCCGTCGGGATCGGTGCGGACGAGTTGGTTGGCGAGCCAGGCCGACACCGTCGGCTTGCGCAGCGCCGCTACCGCAGCGGCGGTCTGCTGGTCTCCGGTATCGAGGGCCGCCTTGGCGAGTAGGTTCCGGGCGCCGATGGACTGCTCGGGTATCAACCCGTACAGCTCGACCATCGCGGCGTCGGTCTCCATTTGTCCACCAGTGCGTTGAGCGCGCCGTGATCGGCAACGCGCGTCGCGTGGACCAGCCGGCTATGCCTTCGGGTCCAGCGGCCCGCCGGAACATCGATCACGGTGTCCTCGATCGCACGGGCAGCCCGAGTGCACCGAAGCTTCATCCACCGCCACCGAGACCTCCACGCAGCCGTGCTCGCGGCAGCCGCCGTCCCGGCAGAACCAGCCTCCAGCAACAGTGCCATCAGCATCGCGTCGCTGCGCGCAGACCTGCTCAACGCCCGCGCGCACAACACCCGGCTGCAGCAGCACATCCATGCCCTGGAGACCCGGCTGTCGGAGAGCCTCGGCGAGGCCGTCTTTCGTGAGAGCGGCCTCGGTGCGCCCGACGACATCCACAGCTTCAGCAGGCACTCACCGACCGCGAGCAACAACTCCTCGAGCTGCGCCGCCAGCTCGAAGAACGCGACGACGAACTGGCCGCGGCCCGGGCGGCTAACCGCGAACTGATGACGCAGCTCAACACTGGCTTATGAGCACAATCCCCGCGTTGTCCTCGGCAGGCTGGCGTCTGAAAGCGTCGCCACGTCCTCTGGCTCCAGGCCGGGCACGGATCCGGACCATCCGCAGCGGATGCGGCGCCGCAATGGCCATCCTCGTCGGCTGGTCCGCCTCCCGGCCAACCATCGCAGCCATCCAAACCCAACAACCCTCCATGCCCCAGCCCGAACAGATGACTGGAGTTGACGAACGACCAGCAGATCCGTAGGCCGATCGAGAACAGGACCATGTCCACGTGATCGCTGAGCCACCCGGTACCCAGTAGCGCGGCGCAGCTTGAGCGGTCACCCGGCGACTTCTCCTTGGCTGTGGGTCTTACGTACGCCCCCCACAACCACCGCATCGTGTCCGGGAAGATGGCTCCGCCGTGCTTGAGCGTGTGCCCACCTTCGCCGATGACCAACTCACACTCGTAGCCGCGGTAGGCAAGCGCGGACGCCATGTCTCGGTTGGCGATTGGCCAGTTCCCGAAGACGACATCAAGGTCTCGCTCACCGGTCTGCAGGAACACGCGTAGCGGCTTGCGTTCGGTCCGGCGGATCAGGCTCGGGTACTCGTGACCCCCGCGTATGTTGACGAAGCTGCCGCAGTGGCTCACGACGTTGCCAAAGGCCTCGGGACGTTCCCAGGCGGCGGTAAACGCACAGATCCCTCCCGAGCTGTGGCCGCAGATTGCGCGACGCGTGGCATAGTCGGTCACGGTAACCGGAAGGCGTGGGATCAGCTCATCGAGCAGGAACTGCGCATAGGCGTCACTGAGTGTGTCGTACTCGACGTTGCGGTTCGTGTCGCCACCCCACAGCGGGTTGCCGGGACCGCTGTCGCCAGGCTCGACGAACACACCGATGCAGACCGGCATCTCGCCTCGATGGATGAGATTGTCGAAGACCACGTGGGCGTTGACATTCGGCCGCAGGTACGATTCGCCGTCTTGGAACACCATTAGGTTCGCCGGGTGATCCGGCGTGTACTGGGCGGGGACGTACACCCAGTATCGGCGCTTCGTTCCGGGGAACCTCTCACTGTCGTCGAGTCGGTACTCGGCGACGCTGCCCCGAGGGGTTCCCGGCTGAGGCAGCGAGTCGGTGCCGAGTTCGTAGGGCTCGTCGCCCGCCTCCGCCGCCTGGAGCTGCACCTGATCGCGCTTACTGATGCTCAAGCGAGAAACCCCCTATCTGGACCGCAAGTCAGCGGTCCGGTCATTCAATTTGCGTAGTCTTCGTCACAGCTTGCGGCATCGACGCTGCCGAGGTGACCACGCATGCGGCCTTTCGCCTTGCCCGACCCGTCCGGGCTGTTTCGGGCAGGTACACCATCTCGGGGTGCGCGGCGCTGACCTTCCGAGCCGGCATCCATGCGCACGGTCGCTGGGAGGAGATGCTGCACGCCGGTAGAGCGCTCCACGACGCGGTCAGCTGCTTCGCACGGGAAACTGATCGAGTGCGGCGCGGAGGAACGCGTCGCGGCGTTCGGTGACGGCCGCTGCGTCCAGCGGGCTACCGTCGTCAGCGAACCCCGGGAAGCCGTGCATCACGGTCGGCGTGTTGAGCGCGGCCACCGCATCCCAGTAGGGCACAGACGTTGCCGCCCGACCGGCCTGTCGCCGCCAGCCCTCCAACACATGGTCCGGCGCGTCCTGGCCGTACTGAAGGGCCATCTGCATCCGCAGGCTGCCGAGATCGACCCCCGGATCACCGACGCCGGCCGTCTTCCAGTCGATCAGCGCGACGCAACGATCTCCCTCCCACAGCATGTTGCCGGCCCAGACGTCGCCATGCACGAACACCGACGCAGCCGCGGGCACACCGTGCGATCTGACCCGCTCGTCGGCCTGCCGCAGAAGAGGGGTGGTCGGCACCGAGCCGCGCCGGCGTTCGCCGGCGCGGTCGTCAACGGCGCACGGCCGAGGGCGGTACGGCAGGTGGGCCTGAGCCCCCATGTTGAAAGCGTGGACCCTGGCAAGGGCGGCTCCTCCTTCCCGGAGCCGGGCGACCGAAGCCGTCGGCGGGAAATCGGCGCTGCCGGACAGGAAGGTCTCCAGGGTGGTGACGGTTCCGCTCCCCCTCCCGCCGAAATCGGCGGCGATCAGCCGCGGCGCGGCCAGGCCACGGGCCTCGGCCAGCTGAAGGGCTCGGGCGTTCGTGATCAGCCACGCGGCGGCGATCCAGCCCCGGACGGGTACCTTCAAGATCACGTCCGTGGCCTGGGCCGCCGGTCCTTCGATTCTCAGGCGGAACGTGCCAGAAGAGCGGTGGCCGCCGCGACCTAGGCTTTCAACGGAGAGCTGGCTCCTGCCGGCACCCAGGGCACCACAGGCCCAAGCCAGCGTAGCTTCACGTGGCGAATGAGTCATCTTCGAAGGTTCCCTTCAACAGTGAATGTGTGTGAAGGGGAACGAAGAGAAGATGGAGCTCTCCCGCCCACCAGTACATCTTCACACCTCCCCCCTTAGCTCAAGCGCGGCAGCTCGTAGTCGATGCCGGCCAGATCGTCGAACAAGGCACCGGCGCCGAACTCATGGCGCTCAACGGTCACTACGCCAAGATGTACACACCCAAGCCAGCAGCTACCGCGACGGCTAGATTCCAAGGTCTGAACCCACACCTGACGGTGTCCGCAAGCGGTTCCTCCTGCGGGATACCCTCTGCGCCTGTCGCGCGCGCAAATCGCTGGTGCCCGTTCGACCCGCCCGGTGCTACCCGCCCGGACAGGAGCGCCATACGGACAGATTTGTCCCACGGCTGCGGCGCAGTTGATCCGGTAAAAGCCCCCACCGGAAGCTGCGCAGCTCTCGCACGGGGTCCGCGTCGTCGCCGGCGTCCTTCGGGACCCGGGCGATCACCACCGGGTTGTTCTTGGTCGGGGCGACGTTGTAGTCCGGTCCCCGCAGTTCGTCGGCGTGCTGCTCGTCGACGACGAACCGCTCCAAAAGGCTCGCCCGGCTGGCTGTCGATGCATAGCGACCACGCATACCCCGAGGTTGCCGCGCGACGCCTGGTGACAACGGAGCAGCGCCGGGTACCGGCAAGGAGTGGACGGGCAAGACAGCGGCGTACCGGTTGACGCGGTGCGTGCCGGACCGGGGCAGTTTCGGCTCGCGGCCGAGCGCGTCGAGATCGATCTGCTCTTCGCCACCGGCGGTCAGACCTTCCGGGTGATCTCCCGGCCCGTCGACATTGGCAGCGGCCGATACCTGGTCACCGTTGCGGTGGTTGCCGGTCCAGGCGCCGGCAGCCAGCTCACCGTGCAGGTGCAGGTCGGGTCACGCCTCAACCGCGGCCGCCCTTAGAGGAGCTGCTCGACGTCGCTGGAATCGAGGTCGGCGCGCGGCCGGACGAACCTGAGCGGATGCCGCCACTGGCCGGCCTGGAGCGCGGCGTCTGCGGTGACCTCGGCCACTATTTCGGGCCGGACCTTGGTCAGCGGTTTCTTCGCGTCCTTGCCGCCCCAGCGCTGGGAGCTGATCTCGTCGGGCCAGGGGTGCCCGCGCCGGGCCGGGCGAAGCATCGCCCCGAGCTCGGCCGACTGCGCCGCGTTCAGCGGAACCGTGCGGCCGACGACAACCAGCTCGTTGCCTCGGTAGCGGCCGGCGATCACTACCTCCGGCCGGTCGATGGGTCCGACGACGCCGCCGACGATGACCTCCACGGTGTCGCGGCGCTTGACCTTTCAGAGGGCTGGGTTCTCTAGCGTGCACTATCGCGCGGGGATGGCAATCCGGCGGGTGCACGACACCTCGGCTGCGGTGAGGCGTGGTGGCTCTACGTTGGCGCTCGTGCCAGTTGTCGAGGTATGGCGGTCGGCGGCGGTCTTGTGCAGGCGCTTATGGTTCGGCTGCCGTCGGGTGCCCGTATTCGAGCTGCGGTCGGGTCGCCTCAGTCCGTAGGGTGCGGCGCGTGAAGTTACGGACGACCTTGGACCGACTGGTAGCTGCAGCATCACTCCCGCCAGTGGCTGAAGCCGAGCCATTGCCCGGCCTGGGGCTGGACAATCAGCTGCTGCTAGCGACGCTCGTCAACGGTCAGCAAGTCCTGCTTCGGCAAGGATCAGCCTCGGTAGCGCCCGCTCCTCGTGCCAGGTTCCTGGAGTTGCATCAGGTCGGTGCACCACGCCTGTGGGCCGCAGATGACACCGGTGCCGTCCTGGTCGACTTCGTGGCTGGCGAGACGATGGCCGCCGCTGCCGAGCGCGGCGCGGTAACCGATGAGGTGTGGCGCCGACTTGGGCAGGCATATGCCAAGGTCCACAGGGTGCGGTTTCCGAGACCTCTGACTGGCACGTTCGGCCCACAGGAGCTGCAGCTCGCACCCGACGATCCGGTCGACAGCCTCCTGACGACCGTTGACTCCGGCGAGCCGTGGGTCGCTCGGCATCGACCGAGGTTGGCCGGGCATCTCGAACAGCTGAGGTCACGGATCAAACAGCGTTCCGATGAGGTCCGTGCTGAGATCCCGTGTCTCAGCCATGGCGATCCGAACTGGCACAACGTCGTAGTGGGCGACGGATCGGTGACGCTGATCGACTGGGATTTTCCCGCGGTGCGGTATCCGTTGGATGAGCTGGCGGGCGTGGAGGAACACGCCTACCTCCACGGATTCACCGAGTTGCCTGCCGCGTTCTTTGCCGGGTACGGACGTGAAGTGTCTCGGACGTTGCTGCGCCTTTATCGCATCGCGAGCTGTCTGCGGATGTTGAGTAGTCCCGACTGGGCAGGGATGCTTGTCGATGAAGCCATGCCTGCTGGACAACTGGCGATGATCCGGCGCTTCTACCAGGGATGGTCGAACTGGTTCGACGACCTTCCCCGTCACCTCAGCCACACGTAACAGGCAGCGACTCGAGAACGTGGCGATGAACTCGCCGCGGCCCGGGCGGCCAATCGCGAACTGATGACTCAGCTCAACACCCGGCCTACCTGACATTCGGGCGGAATGGAGATCCGTCGGTACTGTCGCACTATGTCTCGTGCCTTCCACAGTGCGCTGGCCGCCGTGGGTCGCTTCAATGACGCCCATCCTTGGTCCCAGAACGACGCCTATGCCGCACTCGTCCTCCACCACGCACGTCGTGTACGCGCGGCGGAACGGAGGCCCTGGACGTGGGTTGCGGGACAGGCAACCTCGTCCGCCGGCTTGCCAACGTCTTTCCCGCAGTAACTGGCATCGAGCCCAATGCCCCGACCGCGGACGAAGCCCGGCGCACCACCGCAGACCTCGCCAACGTCCGCATCCTGACCCAACCGTTCGACGAGTCCCACAGCAACCGCTACGACCTCATCACCTTCGTGGCGGTGCTGCATCATCTGCCGTTGCCGGCCACACTCGAGAAGGCGCGCGAATTGCTGCGCCCGGGCGGCCGACTCGTCGTGGTCGGCATCAGCGAAGAAGCGCGCGCAGACTTTCCCTGGTCGATTGCCTCGCTGATCCTGAACCCGATCGTCGGCGCCGTCATGCACCCGTGATTTTGGAGGTCTCCACCAGCACCGTTTGTAGGTCAGTGCTGACACCACCCGGACCAGGAGGGCAGCCTAGTGTTGGTGGGAGTTGACACCACCCTGGCGGGCGCGCAAGCGGAGCTCGTAGGTCAAGTGGCGGGGAGCACCCCAATCGGGACACCCCCGAGCACGTCCAAGATCAGGCCGAACTGTGGGCGGGACACGCGCGCACCGAACTGGAGTGGGCGAAGAGCCTGAGCAAACGACTGTCTGAGGGCGCCTACACCATGGCCGATGATCCGGGTTCGTGGCGAACGGTCCCCGATCACCTCAAGATACGCTTCTAATCAAACTTGACTAGACGTTTCCTCCTCGTGTACTCTCGCCAAGTAATCAAACTTGACTAGCCTCAACCAATCCGTTCGCAACGCCGAGAGAAGGAACCGAACCCATGGGAAAGCTCGCGATCGAGACGAGAGGGTTGAGCGGAGGTGGGCGCGTGTCGGCGACGAAGCTCCTGGTGCTCGGTATCGTGCACCTCTCCGGCGGCGCGCATGGCTACCAGGTGCGGTCCGAACTGCAGAGCTGGGGTGCGGAGAGTTGGGCCAAGATCAAGCCCGGCTCGATTTATCACGCGCTGAAGAAGGCGGCGGCTGATGGCCTCCTCACCGAACACGCCGAGCCGGGCAACTCTGGGCCGGAGCGCGTTCTGTACCGCGCGACAACTCGGGGACGTGACGAGATGGTCGAACTGGTCCGCGACGGTCTGCGGCGCACCCACGACCCGGACATGCTCAACGCGTCCATCGCCATGTTGCCCATGCTGACCAGGACAGATGCCATCGCGCACATTAACGAGCGGGTCGCGCGCCTGGAAGCGGAGCTCGTAGTGCAGGCCAAGTGGCGGGAGCACCCCAATCGGGACACCCCCGAGCACGTCCAAGATCAGGCCGAACTGTGGGCGGGACACGCACGCACCGAACTGGAGTGGGCGAAGAGCCTGAGCAAACGACTGTCTGAGGGCGCCTACACCATGGCCGATGATCCGGGTTCGTGGCGAACGGTCCCCGATCACCTCAAGATGCGCTCCTAATCAAACTTGACTAGACGTTTCTTCCTCCTCCGTGCACTCTGGCCAAGTAGTCAAACTTGACTAGCGCAACCAATCCGTTCGCAACACCGAGAGAAGGACTCGACCCATGGGAAAGTTCGCGATCGAGACGAGAGGGTTGAAGAAGAGCTTCGGCAAGACCCACGCGGTCGCCGGTGTGGACCTGGCCGTGAGCGCCGGGGGCGTGTACGGCGTGCTCGGCCCGAACGGGGCGGGCAAGACCACCACGATCCGCATGCTGGCCACGCTCCTGCGCCCCGACGCCGGAGAGGCGCAAGTGCTCGGCTACGACGTCGTGCGTGACGCGCGTTCGGTACGGAGCAGGGTGGGCCTTACCGGGCAGTTCGCGTCGGTCGACGAGGACCTCACCGGGGCGGAGAACCTGTTGCTGCTCGCCAGGCTGCTCGGCTACTCACGCCGCCGAGGCAGGGAGCGGGCGGCCGACCTGCTCGACGCGTTCGGTCTTGCCGAGGCGGCCGACCGGCAGGTGAAGAAGTACTCCGGCGGGATGCGCCGGCGCATCGACATCGCGGCGAGCCTGGTCGTCACCCCCGAACTGATCTTCCTCGACGAGCCCACGGCCGGGCTCGACCCGCGCAGCAGGAACCAGGTCTGGGAGATCGTCAGGGGCATGGTCGCCGAGGGCACCACCGTGTTGCTGACCACGCAGTACCTCGACGAGGCCGACCAACTGGCCGACCGGATAGCGGTGATCGACCGCGGGAAGGTGATCGCCGAGGGCTCGAGCGGCCAGCTCAAGGCATCGGTCGGCGCCGGCTCGCTGCACGTACGGCTACGTGCGCCCGAGCAGCGGGCCGAGGCCGAACGAGTCCTCGCCGGCGTCCTCGAGGTGCCGGCCGAGCCGTCCGCCGACCCGGCCGCGCTGTCCGCAAGGATCTCCGGCCCCGAGCGGGTCGCCCGTTCCCTCGCCGAGCTGTCCCGCAGCGGCATCGACGTCACCGAGTTCGCGCTCGGTCAGCCGAGCCTGGACCAGGTGTTCCTCGCCCTGACCGGACACGCCGCCGAGGAGACACCCAAGGAGGATGCCACATGAATGCCACGTCCGCGGAGCAGGCGTCGGCGCCGGTCACCGAGGACGCGCTGCGCAGTGTGCTGGCCGGCGAGCGGCCGTCTAGCCCCGGCCCGGTGCTCACCTCGTTGACATTCGGCTGGCGCGCTTTGCTGAAGATCAAACACGTCCCGGAGCAGCTCGTCGACGTGACCATGTTCCCGATCATGTTCACGCTGATGTTCACCTACCTGTTAGGTGGCGCGCTCGCCGGGTCGACTCAGGAGTACCTGCAGTTCCTGCTGCCCGGCATCCTGGTGCAGGCGAACGTCATGATCACCATGAACACTGGCATCACGCTGAACACCGACATCCAGAAGGGGGTGTTCGACAGATTCAGGTCACTTCCGGTGTGGCGACCGTCGCCGCTGGTCGGCGCCCTGCTCGGCGATGTGATGCGCTACTCGATCGGGTCGGCGATCGTGATCACGCTCGGCCTGGTCCTAGGGTTCCGGCCGGAGGGTGGCGCCGTCGGGGTGGTGCTCTCGGTGGTACTGCTGCTGGTGTTCTCGTTCTGCCTGTCGTGGCTGTGGACGATGCTCAGCCTGATCCTGCGCACGCCGAACTCGGTGGCGGGGGTCAGCATGATGGTGATGTTCCCGCTGACGTTCGTGAGCAACATCTTCGTGGACCCGAAGACGATGCCCGGGTGGATGCAGGCGGTCGTCGAGGTCAACCCGATCACCCACCTGGCGACCGTGGTACGCGGCCTGATGCACGGCTCGGTGCCCGCCGGGGAAATCGGCTGGGTGCTCGCCTCGTCCGTACTTCTCGTCGCGGTCTTCGGTCCCATCACCATGGTCCTCTACCGCAACAAGAAGTAGATGCCGCTACCGCGAGCACTTGGTCGAAATCAACTCCGACAACCCGGCCCACTCGGCCAACGCCATCACCGGTACCAGGCCCGGACACGACAAGGAGAGCCGAATGAGCACCATCCCCAAGAACAACTCGGAAACCGTTGCGCACACGCCCGGGCGGGCGAGCAGCATCGGGGTCTGGATTCTGCAAGTCGTGCTGGCGGCGATAATCGCCGGCGGCGGAATCTCGAAGCTCGCCGGCGACCCGGTCATGGTGGACATGTTCGCCGACATCGGGGCTGGCCAGTGGCTCCGGTACCTGGTCGGAGCGCTGGAGGTCGCGGGAGGGGTTGGACTTCTGATCCCGGCACTGGCGGGCATGGCCGGTCTCGGGCTGGTCGCGCTGCTGGCGGGTGCCACCATCACCAATCAATTCGTGCTCGAGCAGAGCCCCTGGCATCCGCTGGCATTCCTGGTGGTGGCGGCCGTGATCGCAAGGGCGCGCTGGTCGCGCACCGAGGCCGTCGTCGGCACGCTGCTCAGGCGCTGAGACAAACCTCTCGAACGGAGATGTGAGATGAACGAGATGGCCTTTCGCGTGACATCAAACGATGGCACCACCATCGCCTACGACCGGAAGGGAAGCGGTCCGGCCGTCATTCTGGTGGGCGGGGGACTCGACGACGGGGTGGAGAATGCGCCCTTGGCGCCGGCTCTCGCCGAGCGCTTCACGGTCTACAACTATGCCCGTCGGGGACGCGGCGCGAGCGGCTTTACCGAGCCCTACGCCGTGGAAAGGGAGATCGAGGACCTGGATGCGTTGATCGCGGCGGCGGGCGGCTCGGCACACCTGTTCGGGGCGTCCTCTGGTGGTGCGCTGGCGATGGAAGCCGCTGCGGCCGAGTCAACCATCGACACGATCGCCGTGTGGGACGTGCCCTACGCGGTCGGGGACGACATACGCCCTCGATTCGAGAAGTACATCGCGGACACCCGACGCGCGTTCGACGCCGGGCGAGACGAGGAGGTTCTCGAACTGTTCATGCGCGTGACCGGCGCCTCCGACGACGACATCGCGGCAGGGGCGATGATGCGTTCGAGAATGTCGACCGCGGCCAAGCAGACGCCGCATTGGGCGCATTCGGTCGCCCTCGCACCCACGCTGGTCCACGACAGCGTCTTCCTCAACCGCTACCAGTTGCCGGCCGATCGCCTGGCAACGGTCACCCAACCGGTCCTGGTCATCACCGGAGGACCGATCTCGTCCCCCTACCTGGCAGGCCTGCCCTCGGACTTCTTCGACCGCGCAGCCGACGCGCTTGCAGACCTATTACCCCACGCTCAACGGGAGACCCTCGAGGGGCCGGATCACGTCGTCGACCCACAGACCGTCGGCCCGCTGTTGCTACGGTTCTTCAGCAGCGAACACTGAGGGGCCCGCGAGGTGTTGCGGGAAGACCGATTAGACCCCGCAAGCAGATCTTCGTCGCGCCAGGGACACGGGGCGGACAGGTGGTGTCGAGGTTGATGTCGTCGGCGGCATCACAGGCCTGATCCTGGGCGTGCTCGTCACCAACGTCTTCGTCACCACGCAAGGCCGGGCCGTCGTACTGACCTGGGCTTCAGTGGGACTCGACCTGGCCTACTCGCTGCTCATCGGCTCCGTCGTCGGTCGTACCCCGCACTCCGGGCCGACTCAATACCGCCCACCGAAGCCCTGCGCAGCACATGACCAGGCACCTCGGTAGGGCCAGTGATTCCGGACTGTGGTCGCATGCGGTCACCGTTCCCGGGCGGTGGCCCGGTGCCGAAAGTCGACCTGCTGTGCATCGACGAACTCGGCTACATGCAACTCGACCGCCGCGGCGCGGAACTCCTCTTCCAGGTCCTCACCGAGCGTGAGGAGAAGGCCTCGGTCGCGATCGCGTCCAATGAGTCCTTCGGCGGCTGGACCAAGACCTTCACCGACCCCCGGCTATGCGCAGCCATCGTCGACCGACTCACCTTCGGCGGCACCATCCTCGAGACCGGCACCGACTCCTACCGTCTGGCCCAAGCCACAAAGCAGCGGACAACCTGACACCCGTCGGGCGCGGAAGCGGTGTCGACGCAAACCAACATCCGCGGCACCGACACGTGCCCGGCGGTGTCAGAACTCGCCAACAAGCGGTGTCGGACGAAACCTCCGCAGCCAGACGGCGGGGTGCCGCTGCACGAGGTGCAGGACCTGCTGGGCCATGCGTCGCTGGACACGCTCGCTGTCTACAGCAAGCCACGGCTCGAGGATGTTGTCGCTCACCACCGCGCCGTGTTCGGTCCCTCCGTCGACCGAGAAGAACAAGGCGGCCCGGCCGGATATGACCCGGGGGCATTGTCGACGGTGTTGGGAAGGGACCGGTGATTGCCGGGGTCAAGCAGGGGCCTCGCCGCAGTCCGAATCCGCTGCTTGAGGTGCCACCGGATCCGCGATCCGCGCCGATTGGAGAACCACCGCTGCCCATGCGGTGGGCCGCCGCAACCGCTGATGAGATTCAGCAGGCGGTCGAGGAACATCAGCTGGCAGCTTGTGAGCGGACCGGCCGAGGAAACCACGCAAGCACGATGACACGAGAGAAACGCATCTGGGCTGCTGGATCAGGTAGAGGGGCTCGCGCGATGCTCGACTACCTTGCCGCTCTGCCGGGCGACACATGGAACGACCGGTGGCTGCTGCTCGATGCCGCGACGTCTGCGAGCGGGCGCCGCCGAGCTGGTCACGAGGACTGGCAAACCGTCGTGCAGCCCGGTTGCGCCAGGCCACTGCGCGACTCGTTGACGGCAGGTCTCACCGTGATGGTCGTCCTCGACATCATGCGTCCGTCGTATGCCTGGCAGCAGGGCCGCCAGCTTGGCCTGTTCCACACGATCGGCGAGTATCGCGACCCCAGCAACGCGGCGATCATCGGCGCGCGGATCGATCAACTGCTCGGCAGCACCACGCTCAGCAAGCGAGTCCGGCACACGCCGGGCAAGATCTTGGCTCACACCGGCAAGACGATCCGCCAGGTGACCGCAGAAGACCTGTTGACCATGGATGCGACCTTGGCGCCGCTGCGACTGCATAGTTCGCATCGACGCTCGATCGAGCACCTGTGGCGAGTGTTGATGGACCTGGGCTGGATCAGTTACGAGACCGTGGCCTGGCCGGTGCAGCGGGGCCACGAGCCGCAGCTGTCAGCAGAGGAACTGATCGACCGCTACGACCTTCGCAGCCCTCATCGTGAGCTGTTCCTTGAGTACCTGAAACAGCGCCGGCCGAGCCTGGACTACTCGACCTGGCGCAGCCACGCACAGATCCTGGTCAAGAACTTCTGGCTGGACATCACTTCTCGCCACCCCGACCTGCCGAGTCTCGCTCTCACCCGCGATATCGCCGACGAGTGGAAGCAACGCATCAGAGTCCGGCAGGACGGCGAGCTGCGAGTCGGCCATCTGAATCAGCTGTTCATCGTGCGGGCGTTCTATCTCGACCTCGCCCAGTGGGCGCTGGAGGACTCGTACTGGGCTCCCTGGGCCTGCGCCTCACCGATCAGCCGGCACGAGGTCGCCGGTTACGCCAAGCTGCGCCGCAAGCAGGTTGCGCGAACACAGCAACGAACCCGCCAGATCGCGCCGGTTCTCCCGCAGCTACTCGCACAGGCGAGGAAGGACCGCCACGCGTCGGCCGCACTGCTCGCCGCGGCCACCGCGGCCGGCCATGGCGGCAGCATCAGCGTTGCCAGTGATACCTGGACTGTCCGACGGGCTCGGCCCACCGGACAGGTTCGCATCGACAGCGCAGACCACAAATCGCGAAACCTGAGCTACGAAGAGGACGCGGCCTTCTGGTCATGGGCAATGATCGAGACGTTTCGGCTCACAGGAATCCGCTGCGAGGAGCTACTCGAGCTGACCCATGTGTCGATCGTTCCTTACCGGATCCCATCAAACGAAGAAGAAATTCCCCTCCTGCACATCGCGCCCAGCAAGACCGACGAAGAACGCCTCCTCGTCGCCGGACCCGAACTCGTGCACGTCCTGTCCGAAATCATCCACCGCGTTCGGGGCGGCCACCAAGACATCCCGCTGACGCCACGATGGGACCCCCACGACCACGAGTGGGGCCCCACGCTGCCGCACCTGTTCGCCAAGTACTGGGGTCCCGAACTCCGCCCGATCTCACCCGGCACCGTCTGGACATTGATACGCAGATGCGCCGAACGCGCCAACATCATCGTCGACGGCGAACAAGTCCACTTCACCACCCACGACTTCCACCGCATCTTCGCGACCGACGCCCTGGCCAGCGGCCTGCCTCCCCACATCCTGCAGGTCCTACTCGGCCACAAAAGCATCGCCACCACCCAGGGATACGCGGCGATCTATCCCCAAGACGTGATCCGCCACCACCGCACCTGGATCAGCCAACGACGACTCACCCGTCCCAGCGAGGAATACCGTCGTCCAACCCCCGCGGAGCGGGAAGAGTTCGAAGGCCACTTCGTCAAGCGCAAGGTCAGCCTCGGCAGCTGCGGCCGCGCCTACGGCACCAACTGCCACCACGAACACGCCTGCCTTCGATGCGCACTGCTCAGGCCCGACCTCGAACGAGCCGACCGGCTCCGCGAAATCATCACCAACCTTCACGCCCGCATCACCGAAGCCGAACAGAACAACTGGCTCGGCGAGGTCGAAGGACTCAAGGTCAGCCTCGCCGGCGCACAAGAGAAACTCGACCAAATGGAACGCTCGACGGCCGACGACGGCCCTGTCCTACTCGGCCTCCCCAAGATCAACGCACCGTCCGACATGGCCGCTGACGAGACCGGGCCCCAAGGCCGGGACCACCCGCACTAGCATCACGGCATGCCTCTGCTCGTCGATCCGGCCTTGCCGCAGGGAACACTGCGGGACGCCGCACAACCGCATCTAGCGACCAACGACGGACTGGTCCTGCGGCCATGGAAGGAGAGCGACGCCGCCGCAGTGCGGACCGCGTTCACCTGTCCCGACATCCAGCGCTGGCACGTCCGGCGACTCGACACTCTCGAGGAGGCAAGTCAGTGGACCGGGCAGTGGGCCGACCGCTGGGACACCGAGACGGCGGCGAGTTGGGCGGCCGTCGATGCCGACGACCAGCCGCTCGGCCAGGTCGGACTGCGCAACATCTCTCTGGCCGAGGGGTCGGCAGACCTGTCTTACTGGGTGACCCCGACGGCCCGGGGACGAGCCATCGCCGCGAGATCAGTGGAAGCCTTGGCCGCCTGGGCTTTCGGGCAGATCGGGTTCAACCGGCTGAACATCCACCACTCAACCGCCAACACCGCATCCTGCCAGGTCGCCGAGCGCACCGGATACAGGCTCGAGGGAACGCTGCGGCAGGCGATCAAGCACGCCGACGGCTGGCACGACTGGCATGTTCACGGCCGTCTACGCACCGACACCTGAGCAGCAACCGCCTGGAACGAGCGGGCTAGGACCTGGCCGCGATGTCAGGGATCAGGGTCTGCCACAACGCCATGAGAATTCAGCCCACGGGCTGACAAGACCCAGCCAGTCAGACAGATCACCCACTCCAACCTGCCTAGTTCGGATAAGGCACCCACGAGCGGGCGAGCTGCTCGAGGCGCTGCCTGCGGACCGTCCAGCGCTGGGTGCGCAGATCCACTCCGCCGATCGCGAGCAGATCGAAGGCCGCATAGGCGGCTGGAACCTGAGCGCTCCGGTTGCGAGCTTTCGCCGGGCTGGTCACCAGACGCTGCTGGAGGGCGTCGAAGCTCAGGCGACCGTCGGCGCCGAGTACGACGAGCTCGCCGTTTATCTTCAGCCGGCAGTTGGAGGGTGCTGTACTGCTTGGCCGTGAGCGTCCTGGACGTGTCCACGAAGGCATGGTTTCCCTGGTTGCAGCCGAGCGGCGGACTGGTGAGCACGGCACGCTGGGTCTATGGCGACGGCCGCCACTAGGCGTACCCATCGCGGACGACCCGGCGGCTGGCTCCGGTGGTCTGCCTCCGCATGACATTGGAAAACGGCTCGACAAGATCAGGCTTTGTCCACCAGGCTGCCGGACGATGACAAGTAGCGAAGTATGGGACGACGACACTGCGGAGCGGTACGACACGACCTCCGCCGAGATGTTCGCACGTGATGTACTCGACCCGGCTGTGGACTTCTTGGCGCCTCTCGCGGGGCCTGGGGCGGCATTGGAGTTCGCGATCGGCACCGGGCGCGTCGGCATCCCGCTTACCGCCCGGGGTGTCTCTGTGACCGGGATCGAACTGTCGGCGCCAATGGTGGCCAAGCTGCGGCACAAGGTCGACAATGCGACGCTGCCCGTGGTGGTTGGAGACATGGCCACTACGAGCGTTCCGGGCGAGTTCGCCTTGGTCTATCTCGTGTGGAACAGCATCTCCAACCTGCGCACGCAGACAGAGCAGGTCGAGTGCTTCCGCAACGCTGCTCGACACCTTGCCCCTGGTGGGCGGTTCGTCATCGAGCTCTGGGTGCCCGCTGTGCGTCGCCTACCCCCCGGTCAGCCAGCGGTGCCGATGAGCATCGGCGACGGACACATCGTGTTCGACACCTACGACCTCGCCACGCAACAGTGCACGTCGCACCACTACTGGCGCGAATCCGACGGGACCACGCGCTACGGCGCAGGCCACTTCCGCTACATCTGGCCAGCCGAGTGCGACCTCATGGCGCAACTGGCCGGATTGGAACTGGAAGACAGATTTGGCGATTGGCGCCGAAGCCCCTTCACCTCGGACAGCGAAAGTCACATCTCTGTTTGGCGAAAGCCAGCGACTGGGCTTAAGTCCGACTGAGCGCGTGGTCAGCGGCTCGCGGCGGCCGCAGCTTGGCCGCAGAAACTGTGAACGCGGCCTTAGGTCCTCCTCGGGGCGCGCTGCGAGAAGGCGTCGGATCATCGGCTCTCCCGCCGGGTCGTAGACACGAGAACCTAGGGCTGTCCAACACGACAGCCACGGACGCCCATCGGCGAGTCCGCGACGTGTTGAACACGTAACCTACGACCGCAGATAGCGCCATCCAGAACGATGCCGGCGGCCACCTGCTGCGAGGCGGCGGCAACGATGTCAGGGAAGCGGTCGCTGATGTCGTTGCGGTTGCGGGTCCACAGCCGCGCCCCGTCACCGCTACGGACGATCGCCACGCGGCTAGTTGACTGAACTCTTCATGCGCCCGATTGGCGTCGTTGGTGGGTGGCTGGAGAGGGCCTGTCGGTGTCGGGTTGCGAGTTGGGGCGGGTTGTCGAGTTCGCGCAGGGTCTGCGTTGGCCGGTGTGGTTTCCGGACGAGGAGCATGTGTCGGCGTCGTCGTTCTTGCGGGATCTGGCTGCGTCGGATTGTTCGCCGGCGACGCTGCGCAGCTATGCCTACGACCTGCTGCGGTTGTTCCGTTTTCTGCATGACCGGTGGACAGCGTGGGAGCGCGCTGAGCGGATTGATGTCCGGGAGTTCGTCGAGTGGTTACGCGACTCGCCGGTGCCTCAGCGGCTGAACCGGCGAGCGGATGCACCGGCGGCGGGGTCGGTGAACCCGATCACGGGCAAGGCGGTGCTGGGAACGAAGTACGCCCCACGCACGATCAACCATCAGCTGAGCGTCTTGTTCGGCTTCTACGAATGGGCACGCTGGGCTCGTTCCTCGAGGGCTTTGATCAGAGCATTGACGCGCGTCCTGGCTTGGTACGGCGTGTTCGTCTCCGGCCCGACACGCCGGGTTCGATGTATTCCAAGTCGCCGGGAGGGTTCTCTCGCCGTTGAAACGCGCGGGACTAGGCCGAGCCCCAAGGGGATCGGCTCCCCGGTGGCGCGGTGCCCGGTACAACGAGTCCGGACTCGTACGCTGTGATAACGGCCTGGGTGCGGTCGCGAAGGCCGAGTTTGGTGAGCACCCGGCTTACGTGGGTCTTGATCGTCTGGTCGCCGACGACGAGCCGCTCGGCGATCTCGGTGTTCGAGAGACCCTCTGCGACAAGTGCGAGCACTTCGACCTCTCGCGGCGTGAGTTCGGCCAGGAGTGAGGGGGCAGTGGCCGACCTGGAGTGCAGTCGGGCGAACTCACCGATGAGTCGCTTGGTCACGGCCGGGTCGAGCAGCGCTTCTCCGGCAGCGACCACGCGGACGGCGTCGAACAGGCGCTCTGCGGTCACGTCCTTGAGCAGGAACCCGCTCGCTCCGGCACTGAGGGCGTCGAAGACGTACTCGTCGAGGTCGAACGTCGTCAGCATCAGGATCTTCGGTACGCCACCCCCGACCGTTGTTGTGATCTGTCGGGTCGCCTCGATGCCGTCCATCACCGGCATTCGCACATCCATCAGCACCACGTCGGGATGCTCTGCGGCGCACAGCCGAACTGCTTCGGCGCCGTTCTGGGCCGTGCCGACGACTGCGAAGTCGAGCTGTGTCGCGATCAGGGCGCCGAATCCGGCTCGCACCACTTCCTGGTCGTCGACCACAACGACGCGGATCATGGCGTACCAGCATGGTCGAGCGGGAGCCTTGCTTCGAGGTGGAACCCCGTCTGCCGGGACAGGACCTGGATGTCGCCCCCGACCATGGCTGCCCTCTCGCGCATGCCGAGCAGGCCGTGCCCGACCGCTGCAGCCTCAGTCGACAACCCCGGACCGTTGTCTCGGACGCGGACGTGGAGTTCGGTGTCGGTGTAGTCCAGTTCGACGTCGACGGCGGCCCCTGGCGCGTGGCGCCGGGTGTTGGTGAGAGCCTCTTGGACGATCCGGTAGGCCGTGAGCTCGACGCCTGGCTCGAGCGGGCTCACCTGCCCCGACACGATGAGTCTGGTGCTGGCACCGTTAGCGGTCTCGCGCGCCGCATCGACGAGGTCCACGAGGTCGTCGAGGCCCGGTTGGGGCGCACGGGTCGGGAGTGTGTCCGCGTCCTGTCGTAGGACGCCGAGGAGCCGCCGCATCTCGCCGAGTGCTTCGCGGGCTGTCTCACTGATGGCGGCGAGTCGTCTGGCGCCATCAGGCGGCATCCCCGGGGTCGTCAGCCGGGCGGTCTCGGCCTGGATCGAGATCATCGAGATGTGGTGGGCGACGACGTCGTGGAGTTCGCGGGCGATCCTGGCTCGCTCCCCGCGCGCCGCGTTCTCGAGCATGCTCCCGACAAGGTGCTCCTCGGACTCACGTCGTGCCGCCGACTCGCTTCGGGAACGAGCCGTGCTTCCGACGAGCCCGGCGACCGTGGACAACGTCAGTACGACGGCGACGGCGTCCTCGTGGCCGCCGACTGCTCCCAGTGGAATGGCCAGGAAGACAACGAACGGGAGGAGAAGCGGCAGCCAGACGCGAGGGGCCCGCTGCCGCGCGACCAGGAAGACCACCACGACCAGCGCGACGGTTGCCGCGAGAGTGGGGACATATCCCCCGGCCAGGGTCAGCGCGTTCGCCAGGGTCACGACCAGGGCCACGGGCAGCAGGTGGGTTCGCACGAACGCCACGGGAGCGGTGCCGAGCAGGCCGAGCAGTAGGGCGAAGGTCGGCGGACCGCCAGCGACCGGGCCGACATTGCCGAGGCCGGACGCAGGACCATTGCTCGTCGTCGCGCCCGTCACCTGGATCAAGGCGAGTAGTGCAAGTACGACGGCACCGGTGATCGGCAGTCCGGGGGCATGCGTGAGCCGTCGGCCGGCTGCCAGCGCGCGGCTCGCGGGTGATGTCGCGTGACTCACCACACCATTGTCACCGTTGCACTCTTCCGTGGCGTCCCCCGGGACTGTGGTGTCGTGTCCCCCGTGTGGGGGACTCGGCAGGACGCAAGGACCGCTCTCGGGCGTGACGACGTGAGGCGCACGAGTCTCTAGCGTCTGCGTCATGGACTCAACTATCGAAGTGGCGGGCCTTCGAAAGCGCTACGGCACCACCGTGGCCGTCGACGATCTCACGTTCACGGTGCGCCCCGGCCAGGTCACAGGGTTCGTCGGTCCGAACGGAGCCGGGAAGTCCACGACGATGCGCATCGTGCTCGGGCTGGACGCGGCGGACGCGGGATCTGCTCGCATCGGGGGCCGCCCCTACCGGTCGCTGGCGGCTCCGCTGACCGAGGTCGGCGCCCTTCTCGATGCGGAGGCGGTTCATCCCGGGCGTCGGGCACAGGACCACCTGCTGTGGATGGCACAGAGCAATGGCCTTCCCGGCCGGCGTGTTGGTGAGGTGCTCGAGCAGGTCGGCCTTGCGTCGGCCGCACGGAGGCGAGCCGGAGGGTTCTCACTCGGGATGCGCCAGCGGCTCGGCATCGCCGCGGCGATGCTGGGCGACCCGCCGGTGCTGATCTTCGACGAGCCGGTCAACGGCTTGGACCCCGAGGGGATCCGTTGGATCCGCGGATACCTGCAAAGCCTCGCAGCAGAAGGACGGGCGATCCTGGTCTCGAGCCACCTGATGAGCGAACTCGAGGAGACCGCCGACCACCTTGTCGTCATCGGCCGCGGGCGATTGATGGCCGATACGAGTGTGGCAGACCTGGTCGCAAGGGCCTCGGGATCGCGAGTCCTACTCCGCACACCTCAGCGCTCCGAGACCATGACGGTGCTCGCCAACGCCGGAGCCACCGTTGCATCGATCGACCACAACGCGGTCACCGTGGACGGGCTGTCCGCCGAACGCGTCGCGGCTCTGCTGGGAGCCGCGCAGCTTCCGTTCTCGGAGCTCGGCGTGCACCGGGCGACTCTGGAAGAGGCGTACATGGAGCTGACCCGGGACGCCGTTGAGTTCGGTGCGCAGGGGGCGACCCCATGACGTACGCCTCCACCGTCTCAAGCCATGGCGCCGGGTTCGCACACCTGCTGCGCGCCGAATGGACCAAGCTCCGCTCGCTTCGCAGCACCTGGGTCTGCGTCGGACTCACCATCGGCCTCACGATCCTGTTGGCCTACCTCGCCGGCAAAGGCAACACCACCGATGCGAACGAGGTCGGCCCACAACGCTTCTTCGCCGTGCAACTCGTCCACCGCCCGCTCACCGGTGACGGCTCGATCATCGCCGACGTCACAAACCAGGAAGACACCGGGCCGGACGCGAAGTCAGGTCTCATGATCACCGGCCCAATCACCGCCCCGACCGACAGCACGCAGAAGTCGGTCGGCGGTAAAACAGCCGCGAGCACCTCCGCGGCATACGCCGCGATCATGGTCACCCCCGGGCACGGCGTCCAGTGGCAATCGGACTTCACCGAAGAAGCGTCCGGGTCGAAGGGATCTAGTCCTCGCTGGCTAAAGCTGACCCGCGAAGGGTCCCGCATCACCGGGTACGAGTCCGCCGACGGAGTGACCTGGACCCAGGTCGGCACCATCGACCTCGCCCACCTGCCCGAGACGGCTGAGATCGGCATGTTCGTGACCTCGCCTCCCACCGGGGTGAAGACCGTCCGTCGCTCGCCCACGTCGACCGATAGCAGCCCCGACTACACCCTCAGCACTGCGGTCTTCGACTCGGTTCACGTCACCGGGTCCGATGGTGAGCCGCTCACCGGGACGTGGAAACACCTAGACACCGACGGAGCACCGCGCGAGCTACCCCACGACAGTGTCGCGGGATCGTTCACCCAGGATGGCGACAGGTTCACCGTGTCGGGTGCCGGTGACCTCGGGGTCCAGCAGCCCGGCACAGGAGGGGACAACGACGCGGTCCGCGACAGCCTCTCCGGCATCCTGATCGGGTTCGTCGCATTTTCGGTCATCGCAGCACTGTTCATCACCACCGAGTTCCGCCGCAGCATCATCCGTACGACGTTCACCGCCACCCCGCGTCGCGGGCGAGTTCTGGCCGCCAAGGTGGTCGTTCTCACTGCGCTCGCGTTCGTAACCGGGATCGCCGCAGCCGTGCCGGCGTTCCTGATCAGCCAGCCGCTGCTGCGGGCAAACGGGTTCGCCCCGCCGGCGTACCCGACGGTCTCGCTCACCGACGGTCCGGTAGCACGCGCTGTCCTCGGCACCGGACTCGTGCTGGCGCTGCTCGCGATCCTCTCCCTTGCCCTGGGCGCCTTGTTGCGCTCCAGCGCAGCCGCCATCACGTTGGTCATCGCCCTGGTCTTGACGCCGTTGATCATCGGGCCTTTCCTCACGCTCGGCGGAGAAGCCTGGCTCAAGCGCGTCACCCCGGGGGCCGGGATGGCGATCCAGCAGACGCGCGAGCGGTGGGACGACGCCATCGGCCCGTGGGCCGGCACCGCCGTGCTGGCCGGGTGGGTTGCCGTCGCCCTGGTTGCCGCCTTCCTCCAGCTTCGCCGGCGCGACGCGTGAGCCCGGCCGGCCGGGCGCTGCACGCCGAGTGGACCAAGACCCGCACGGTCCGCTCCTCCGGCTGGCTGCTCGCCGGCATCACCATCCTCACACTCGGACTCGGCGCCGTGATTGCCGCCAGCGTCCGCTTCGACGGCTGTGCACCGCAAGGTGGCCAATGCGACATCGACGCGACCAGGATCGCGCTCTCCGGGGTGTACGTCGGTCAGATCGCCGCTGTCGTCTTCGGAGTCCTGGTCGCCTCCTCCGAGTACGCCACCGGGACAATCAGAACAACCCTTGCCGCCGTCCCCCGACGGTGGTTGACCTTGGTCGCCAAGACGATCGCTGTGACCGGACCGGTCCTCGTGGCCTCCCTCCTCGCGGTGACCGGGTCGTTGCTGGTGGCCAGGACGGTCCTTCCCTCCAACGGGTTCACCCCTGCGCACGGCTACCCGGCCTTGTCGCTAGGTGACACGACAACGCTGCGGGCATGCGCCGGCACCGTGCTCTACCTCTTCCTGATCGCACTGATAGGTCTCGGAGTCGCACTCATCGTGCGCAACACCGGAGCGGCCATTGCGATCTCGCTCTCCCTGCTCTTCGTCTTCCCCATCGTCGCAACCCTGGTGAGCGAACCGCGCTGGCGAGAGTGGCTGACCGAATGGGCACCCATGACCGCCGGGCTGGCGGTCCAAACGAGCCGCGGACTGGAAACAATGCCGGTCGGTCCGTGGCAAGGCCTGGCAATCCTTGCCGCGTACGCCGGCGCAGCCCTAGCTATGGGTGGCATCCTGCTCGAGGTCCGCGACGCGTGAATCTTCGCGAATCGTACAGACGCTGCCCGGTGGCGTCGGGCCGCTCGCGGGTCTGCCGCGCGGATGGGTGACATCTGATCGCTGGTCAGCACGTCTCGCGGACCCGCCGAACAACGTGCGAGACCATGCCCGGGCCACAGAACGGACGGGGCCGGAACTTGGACGCTGACGAGGCCGAGCGCCGCCCGGATGTCGGCCCAGCCTGCTCTGCCTGTCCGCATGGCGCAACGGCCTGCCTGCTTGCCACTCCAGTTGACAGGTCCAGTGAAGATAGCCGTCCCACTTCACCTCGTAGCGCGAGCCACCTGGTCGCGCGCGCGGTCCGGGGATCTCGTCCACCGAACGGGCCAGGGCCACCTCGACCGGACCGGCCAGATCGGCCGGGATCCGGAACTCCGTCGGCTCAGTGCGTCGCTTGGCCGGTGTCATCGCCACCCCTGTCCCCCGCTCGGCGGAATGGCGGCCACACGACGATCTTCACGCCTCGGACCTTGTGCCGGCGGTCGCGGTACAGGCAGAACCGGTGATGCTCCAGGGCGTTGGCCCCGTCGCACTTCCCGCACCGCCAGACCCAGGCCATGGCACCAGACTGCGCCCAGACCTCAGCTCATGTCGCCGTACGGCGACCGGGTCGGCGGCGCCAGCCTGATCCCTCCGACTGCGCCTTGGACCGGATCGCATCCTCGGACCGCCCGAGCTTGACACTCATCACCCCGACGGGTGTGTTGCCCGCGGCCAGGTCGTGCAGCTGATCGACCTGCTCGTCCGGCCAGTCGTGGCCGCTGCTGCGGCTCGATGTCATCTCCGACCTGGCTGTGCTCCCTTCATCGAAGGTGGTTGCCTACAGCCCCGGTATCACCCTCTCAACCCGAACCTCAACCCTGCTGCGCCGCCGGGCGTGGCAGGCTGGGAGTCATGTGTGGTCGCTACGCGTCAACAGCCCGCCGGACCGTCCTGCTCGAACAGTTCCAGGTCGACGGCGACAACGCCGAGGACCTGAAAAGCCCGGACTACAACGTGGCCCCGACCAAGACCGCGCCGGTCGTGATCGCGCGAGCACCGTCGGGCGGCCCGAAGGACGCCGACGCGGTCCGGCAACTGCGCCTGTTCAAATGGGGCCGCCTGGTCCCGTTCTGGGCCGAAGACGCCAAGATCGGCAACCGGATGGTCAACGCACGGTCCGAAAGGGTCGATGAGAAGCCTGCTTACAGGGCGGCGTTCAAGTCGCGGCGCTGCCGGATCCCGGTCGACGCCTTCTACGAGTGGTTCGAGACCGACCAGATCAGCGAGAAGACCAAGAAGCCGCTCAAGCAGCCCTTCGCGTTCCGGCCCACTGACGGCTCTTCACTCGCTCTGGCCGGCCTGTACGAAGTCTGGAAAGACAAGACGTTGCCGGAGGACGATCCCGGTGCGTTGCTGTGGTGGTCCTACACGATCCTGACCACCACCGCGACCAACGAGATCGGACGCATCCACGACCGCATGCCCATGGCCATCGGCCCCGACGACTGGGCCCAATGGCTCGACCCCCTCCCCGCATCTTGACCACACCAGACACGCGCCGCGCCTATGAGCAGCACGAGGCCAAGTGGGTCTCGGCGAAGGAGGCAGCCCGTATTCTCGGCGTGAGTGAAAGTACGGTGCACCGGATGGCGCGCAGGGGCTGCTCGAGCGTGGGTCGGGGTACCGGAGATACCCCCGCCCGGCGTTGGAGGCGCTGCTGGCTCTGGGGGACGTGATCTCGATCGGAGAGGCTGCGCGCATCATCGCTCGTCCGATGGCCGCAGTTCGGGAACTGGTCGCCGCGGGTCAGCTGCGCTGCTCCCTGACCTCGACGTTTCCGCTGTTTCGGCGTGAGGTCGAGCAGTATGTAGAGTCTCATCCTCCAATCGACGGTCGGGCCGGGCAGCTGAGTCCAACCGCGGCGTCGAAGATTCTGGGTTGCAGCGTCTCAACTGTTCGACGGATGGCCAGGGCCGACCGGATTCCGTGTGACCGTGACGCTCGTGGCAGGTTCTGGTTCCGAGAGGACCATCTGATTATGTATCAGCGGGCAAGGGCTGCTGCGCTCGCGCTGGACAGTCATCCCAGGTAGTCGCGACGTACCGATGATGAATGCATCTCTGCCCGCCGCGCGAGGTAGTTTCTGTGGAATTTGTCGGTGTCTGCTGATCGTGTTGTGGCATGGAGCTGACTGCTCGGGATTTCGAGCGGATCCCGCGGACGAACTTGCGGGTACCCGTGCGCGAGTTCGCGCGGCTCTGGCTGACGGCTGAGCGGCGCGACGACGCGCTGGCTGCCGGCGGCGAGCCAGAGGATGCGTTCCTGAGTGGGGTGTGCGGCTCCTGGCGGTTGCGATCGAGTGATGGGGAAGCGTCCTGCTGTTGGGCACCGGCGAGGACGGCGCGCCAGCGCCGCCCGCAGTCCGGGGCCGCGCGCCGCAGGCGCGTCCTTGATCCATAAGAGGTGTGTCCGGCAGGCTCTTCTCGACGGCAGCCTGTCCTCCGTCGGGTGATGCGCGACACTCGTCCCCCACTCGTGGTTGTACTCGCCATAACCCACACGACTGGACGATCAAGCACTAGTCAAGACTCTGGATCACGATCTTCAGGCGGCTTCGGGCCGAATTCTCTCGGGGGCTCGACGAGCGGCACTCGGCCAGCCAGCTCTCCGTGCCCAGCAGCGGATAGAGCACCCGCATCGACAACCCGCGAGGTGATCGGGGCCACCTCTCCTGGGCGCCTCGGTCGCCTCGGTGATCGCAGCTCCTCCACCGGCTTCCTCGGGTCGACACAGCTGGCGCGGCTCAACGTGGAAACCCTGGACACGTTCTCTGCAGAGCTGCGCAGATGCCGCATCCATCGCAGGGGCCATCAGAAGGACATCGAGCACCGAACGACTAAGCCTCATCAGTGTCACGACCACGCGGGCAACCGGCGCACCCCGGAACAACCCAGCAGGCTGCCGACTGTGTCGCCGGATGTGCAGACCTCATGTCTGCAAGGGATTGGCCGACTCAACGGTGCGGCAGTCAACCCCACCGAGCACGCAGGCAAGCCGGGGCTACCAACTCCGAAGCCTCAGCCGCACGCCGCCTTGGCATTCTCGCGTCTCTCAAGAAACCAGCGTCACTACAACGCGACCGAGCTGATCAACGCCGGCGACGACGTGCGTCGGCTGGGCGCCTCGGCCCTTCCGGTCCGGTGGCTCGGATGGCGCCGGTGCTGGTCGGAGCGGTGCCGTCGCCAACCTGACCGCTTCGGGCGGGTCTGCCCGAGCCTGCCTCCCGCGACTCCGCAGGTCTCGTGAACTTGCGGCTTGACCTGGAACGCGCTCCAGCAATGAGGCTGGAGCAATGAACACACCCACTATGGCCCTCGGGACGATGTACTTCGGCACCACGGTGGACGAACGGACCGCTTTCGCGATCCTCGACCGGTACGCCGAACTGGGCGGGGCCTTCATCGACACCTCCGACAACTACAGCTTCTGGACCTCCGAGACGGGCTTCGGCGGCCAGAGCGAGGCGCTGCTGGGCCGCTGGCTGGCGTCCAACTCCGGGGTCCGCGTCCACCTCAGTACCAAGGTCGGCGCCCAGCCCACGCGGGTCGGCGGGTTCCCCGACCATCTCGAAGGACTGCGCGAGGACGTCGTGCGCGGAGCGATGGCAAAGAGCTTGGAGCGGCTGGGCGTGGACGGTGTGGACCTGTACTGGGCGCACGTCGAAGACCCGACCGTTCCGGTGGAGGACCTGGTCGAGACGTTCGGCGGCCTGGTCCGTGACGGCCTGACCGCTCGCTGGGGCGTGTCAAACCACCCGTCCTGGCTGCTCGAGCGGATCCGGGCCACCGCCGAACGCGCCGGCCACCCGCAACCAGTCGCTTACCAGGAGCGCTACTCCTATCTACAGCCCGCCGGCGGCATGGACGTGGAGGGCCAGCCGATCCCGCTGGGAATGCTGTCACCGGACGGCCTCGACTTCCTGCGACGCAACCCGTCGTTCGACGGCTGGGTCTACACCGCCACCCTCCAGGGCCGATACGACCGCACCGACCGTCCACTCGAGACCGAGTACCGCCACCCCGGCACCGAACGACGGCTGGCGGCGCTGACCCGTGTCGCCACTGCGCGCGGACTCCTACCGGGCCAGGTGGTGCTCGCGTGGCTGGCCTCCGGGAGCCCGGCGCTCACCCCGATCGTCGGAGCCAGCAGCGTCAATCAGGTCGAGGAGGCCGTGGTAGGCGCGTCCACCATCCTCACCGAGGACGAACTGGCGGAACTGGACAACGCATAGGCGACGACGTGCGGACAGCTCTCAATGCGGGAAGGGGTCAGGACGTCGCATGGCGCCCAGGATGGGCGTCACCACCCAGAGTTTGTCCGGTCAGTACAACATTCGCTACACCCTGACCGCATCGGGCGGGAAGGGAACATGCGTCGACGCCCAGGAGTCGGATGGCGGCTCCCACGACCTCCCCTACGATGCGTGGATCTACATCGACATCTGGCTCGGCCCGCTCCCGGAGTATTACCACTACGGGAAAGAGTTCTACATCAACGGCTGACCGACACACCACAGAGCCGTTCCGGCAGGCTGCCCTCGACACCACCTCCCAGGCGATCTGCCGGTGTCTGAGGGCACGCCTGCCAGCTCTGTGCGGCGGAGTTCCTGGAGCAACTGGAGTCAAGAACCGGTCCTTCGATGCCGTACGTGCCGCGGTTTGGCAAGGCAGCGTTTGTCGTCTGGACGGGCAGACAAGCTAGCGGTGCTCCGTCAGACTGGGCATTGTGGAAGGGGCGGCGGCTCGGCGGGATACCGACATCGCCGGCCGGGTTGAGGAGCGCGGGGTTCTCGCGACGGCGCTTGGTGCCGTCGTTGACGGTCGGCCGTGTGCGGTGTTCGTGCACGGCGAGGCGGGCGTTGGCAAGACGCGCCTGGTGAGGGCGGTCTGCGAAGAAGCGGCTGCGCAAGGCGTAGCGGTGTTGTGGGGCGGCTGCGTGCGGTTCGGTGCGGTTGATGCGCCGTACATGCCGCTGGTCAGCGCCTTGGAGGGCTGGCTGGAGTCGGCCTCGCCTTCGGAGGTGTCCGAAGTGTTGGCCGCTGTCCCGGACGCTGCTGAACTGTTGCCTTCGTTGGGCGGGCAGCCCTCGCTGGGTACGGTTCGATTGCTGGCGGTCGTCGATGGGCTGCTGATGGCAATCGCGTCGCGGCGGCCGACTGTGCTGGTCGTGGACGATGTGCAATGGGCAGATCCTGCGTCGCGTGATGCGATCACCTACCTTGTCGCCGGCTATAGGAGCCAACGGCTGGCCCTGCTGACGACGTATCGGGACGAGGAACTACCGGTGGGGCATCCGCTGCACGGCTGGTTGGCAGACCTGGCCCGGCTACCGTCGGTTTCATCCCTGCAGCTGAACAGGCTGAGCCGGGACGAGACCGAGGATCAGCTCGTCTCGCTGCTCGGCGGCCGACCACATCCGCGGCTGGTAGCCGAGGTGGTCCGACGTTCCGACGGCAATCCCTATCTCAGCGAGCTCCTCGTGCGTGGAGTCACGCTCGGAGATGACCGCCTGCCCGCTGACTTGCCCACAGAGTTGACGGCAGCACTGCTCGGGGCCTGGCACCGGCTGCCGGCGCCGGCGCGCGAGGTCACCCGGATGCTGGCAGTCGGCGGAAGGCCCGTGCTGATCCACGATCTGACCGCGGTCGCCGCTACGCGCGGCATCGGCGCCGAGGCCGTGGTCGCCGCGCTGGTCGAAGCGACGAACGCCGGCATCTGCGTTGCACTGGGCGCCGAGACGTGCTGGTTCCGGCATCCCCTCGTGCCCGACGTACTGCATGGAACCTTTGTCCCTGGAGAGGCAGGTCCCCTGCACGCGGCGTGGGCGAAGGCGCTCGAGTCCCGGTCCCGCACAGGCATCGACGAGGTACGGCGGCTCGGCGACCTGGCACTGCACCACCAGAGTGCAGGAGACCTGAAGTCCTGCCTCGAAACGTCGCTACGCGCGGCCGATCTCGCACACGAGGTCAAGGCGCTTCGCGAGGAGGCGCTTCACCTGAGCCGGGCGACGCGCCTCTGGCCTACCGTCCATCACGGCGAAGCGCACAGCGTGGTCCAAGAACTCGACCTGCTGGAGCGCGTCGCTGATGCTCACCGGCTGGCGGGGGACGACGAGTCAATCTTCACGGCGTGGGATCGGGCGCATGACCTCGTCGATGAACGAGCCGACCCAGTGCGGGCAAGCCGGGTCATCAGGGGCTGGTCCTTCAGCGCCCTGGCAACGGGCCGTGCCAGCGGCGAACCGATCCATGAGCTCGAGCGCGCTGTCGAGCTGGCCCGGACGTCTGCTGACAGCCGGGAGTATGCCGACGCGCTCGCCGCTCTGAGCGAGAGTCACACATTCAGCAACGCCCCCGAGTCGGCGCGACAGTACGCCGAGCAAGCAGTCCAGGCAGCGCACCGGTCCGGAACCAACGAGGCGCTGACGCACGCATACCGGGCCCGGGCGTTGGCCTTCATCCGGGAGGACCGGTCCGATCGCGACTCAGCCGAGTGCGTGCGTTTCGCCCGGATGACGAAGGACCCTATCTTGCTCGAAAACGCCCGTATGGTCAGGTCCGACTACCTCGACTCGCGCGGCCGTGTCGCCGAGTCGACCGAGATCATGGCCGAAGGGCTCAGCGAGGTCGTAGCCGCGGGCGCGTCAAACGTGGTCTCCGGCCTCACGCGGGTTCTGGCGGGCCAACTGCTGATGTTCGGACGCTTCGCGGACGCCGGCCACGTCATCCGCCGAGGCCTCGCCTTGGTCGAAGGAGCGGACAAGACGGCCGACGTACGGCTCGCCGCCGCATTGCTGTCCACACGGCGTGGAGACCTGGCCGCGGCCCGTCTGCACCTACGGCGAGCCAGAGAAGCCATACCGGACCTGGAGGACCGCCCAGCTCTCATGGCGCCGCCGATCCTCGCCGAGCACCTGCTGGCAGATGGTCGTCCCGACGAAGCTCAGAGCATGCTTTCGCGGACCCTCATAGTGCAGTCCATTGATGTCCAGATCGCGGACGAGATGCTGATGTGGAGCGCACGCTCAGCCGCCGACCTCGCGGAGCGTGCGCGTGACCGACGCGACCGCGAAGGCGTAGCGAACGCTCAACGGCTACTCGAGGAAGTCGTCAACCTTCGCGGGACTGTGCAACCGGTCCCCTTCGATGTCCTCGCAGCCGATGATCTGGTCCGACCAGCCATGGAGGCCTTGTTCACCGCAGAGACCGAACGATGCGAGTTCGGGTCGGTCAGGGCCGAGATATGGCAAGAAGCAGCAGACCGATGTGCAGCTGCCGATATGCGTTGGGAACAAGCGGTCATGTCATGGCGCTGGGCGCAGGCACTGCTCAGCCAAAGCCCGAGCACAGTCGCGTTCGTTGCGCCGTTGCGATCTGCGTACGCCTTCGCCGTCGAGGTCGACGCCACCGCCCTCCAGCGCGAGCTGGAAAGACTGGCCGTCCTCGGCAAGATCCGATTGGAAGAGCCGCGGGTGCCGCCGCTCGACCGCACGCCGGTGGCCCTTCGTTCCCTGACGCCGAGGGAGCGAGAGGTGCTCGCTCACCTGGTCGCGGGCCGAACGTACGCCGAGATCGCAGACGCGCTGTTCATCAGCCAGAAGACCGTCAGCGCCCATGTGTCTCATCTGTTGCGAAAGACAGGAACCTCATCGCGTCACGAGGTCTCTGCTCTCGCGCTCAGACTCGGCCGTACAACGCACAGTGCTACTTGAGCCTGCGACCCCTGCCGTCTGGCGGACCTGATCCCGCACTCGCTCGTCGGTGTCGGATCAGCTGGGGCAGTGTCAGTCTGATGATGCCGTGGCGCACGGCCCGCGTTTAGATCGTGCGGGCCGTGCGGTCGGATGTCGGGCTGCTGATGGATCACGAGGCCGTTGTGTGGGCGTGGGTGGGTGAGGTGGTTGCCCACCGGCGAGGGATGGCTCGCAGCTGCGCGGCGACGTACACCGCGGAGAGCCCGACCAGGCCGTACACGATCCGGGTCAGCGCGTTGGTCTCCCCGAAGTCCATGCCGAACACGGCCGCGACCAGATCGAATCGGGCGAGCGCGACCAGGCCCCAGTTCAGGCCACCGACCACGAGCAGTACTACTGCGACAAGATCCAACTTCTTCATGTTGTGCAACCTCCGTCTAGGTTTTGTCTAGACTGTAGGAGTCTCCGTGAGAGGTTGTCAAGAATCCGTCTAGGTTCTGTATGGTGAGGGCGTGGCCACGAACGAATCGCCCGCGGTACTGCGGATTGGTGAGCTGAGTCGCCGGCTCGGCGTCAGCGATCACGTGCTGCGCGCCTGGGAGCGGCGGTACGGCCTGCTCCAGCCGGTGCGGTCAGCCGGTGGATTCCGGCTGTACTCCGAGGCCGATCTTCACCGGGTCCAGCGGATGCAGGACCACCTTGCTCGGGGATTGTCCGCGGCCGAAGCCGCCCGCGCCGCCATCGGCGAGGCGCGGACGGCCGAGCCCTCCGAGCGTGGAGAACGGCCGAGTGAGGTCGGTCTCGAAGGACTTGCCGACGGCGCACGGACGCTGGCTGTAGCACTGGACGAGTTCGACGAACCGGCCGCGCAGGCCGTCATCGATCACCTGCTGAGCATGTTGACCGTCGAGGCCGTCATTCGCGACGTACTGATGCCGTATCTGGGCGAGCTCGGGGAGCGCTGGGCGCGCGGCTCCGTGAGCGTCGTACAGGAACACTTTGCGTCCAACGTCATCCGCGGCCGGTTGGCCGGCCTCGGGCGTGGATGGGGACACGGCCACGGGCCACGGGCTCTGCTCGCCTGCTTACCTGGGGAGCAGCACGAGCTGGCGTTGCTCGCGTTCGGCGTGGTACTCAACCGCAACGGCTGGCGGATCACCTACCTCGGCGCAAACACCCCGCTGGACGACGTGACCCAGGCCACGACCGCAGTGCCGCCGGATCTGATCGTGCTGGCCGCGACCGCGCCGGAGCGGTTCGACGGCCTGACCGAGCAACTGTCCAGGCTGGCTCAGGTCGCGCCACTCGCGATCGCGGGTGCCGGTACGAGCCAGGAGATCGCAGATGCCATCGGAGCCCGGCTGCTGACCGAAGACCCGGTCACCGCCGCGGAGCGCATGCCAGGGGCCACCCGCTCCCGTTCATCGGCGTAACTGCAGACGCCCCCCAAGCCGGTCGCGCCCGTGCTAGGAGCACCTTCTGGTACGGCGAAGCGCGCTCGAGTGATGTTGGTAGTCTGTGGGCAGTTCGCATGATCAGGTCATGACCGAGGCTGGGCAGCGCCCGGGAGTGTTCATGCTCGTCGTGTTCGTGAGGTGTGCGGCGTCCGTTCCTGGAGCGACGGCGCCATGACGGCGATCGTGCGCGGAATTGCCTGGCTCGGGGTGTTCGTCGGGATCTGCGTGGCACCTTTGGTGTTCGCACTGATGAGCACGAGTCAACCGGGGCAAGGTTTCTGGACCGATTTCTCCGTCGCTCTCGGCTTCGTCGGCCTGGCCCTGATGGGGATCGAGTTCGCGCTGGTGGCGCGGGTCAGGTCTCTGGCGGAGCCCTTCGGCACGGACGCGGTGATCGATTTCCACCGGCAGATCGGATACACGGGCCTCATCTTTGTGGTGATCCACGTGGCGCTGTCCGCCGATTGGAGCGAGGCCAACCCGTTCACACCGAGCGATACTCCCGCGAGGGTCTGGTTCGGCGGGATCGCGGCGGCCGCGTTGCTCGTCCTGGTAGCCAGCTCGGTATGGCGTCGCCGGCTACGACTGTCGTACGAGGTGTGGCAGGGCCTGCACGCAGTACTGGCGGTGATCGCGGTTGTCGCGGCGTTGGTTCACGTCCTGCTGGTGAACTACTACGTCGACAGCCTGTGGAAGCAGGTCTTGTGGTCGATCATGTCCGCGGCGTTCCTCTGGCTGCTCGTCTGGGTGCGCCTGCTTCGTCCACTGCGACTACGCCGCCGGCCTTGGATGGTCGACCGAGTCGCACCGGACCGCGAGAGTACGACGATCCTTACTCTGCGCCCCGACGGCCACGACGGCCTGCGCTTCGAACCCGGTCAGTTCGCGTGGATCACGGTCGGCAGATCGCCTTTCTCGATCACGTCCCACCCGTTCTCGTTCTGCTCGAGCGCCGAGCGGGAGGGCAGCCTCGACGTCGCAATCAAGGCTGCCGGCGACTTCACCTCCAGCATCGCGTCCGTCGAGCCGGGGACCGTGGTCTACGTGGACGGACCGCATGGGGTGTTCTCGATCGACCAGTACGAAGGCGCCGGTTTCTGCCTGATCGCCGGTGGCGTCGGGATCGCCCCCGCCCTGAGCATGCTCGAAACCCTCGCCGATCGTGGCGACGTCCGGCCTGTTGTCCTGTTCGCGGGCAACCGGGCCTGGGACACCATCATCTTGCGCGATCGAGTCGACCAACTTGCCACTCGGCTGAATCTGGCAGTGGTGCACGTGCTCGAGGTGCCGCCGCCGAACTGGGATGGAGAGATCGGTTACATCGAGGCTGACATCTTCGCCCGCCATCTACCCACGGGATTCCGGCGATTCCAGTACTTCGCCTGCGGCCCGACCCCGATGCTCGCCGCCGTGGAGACGGCGCTGGTCGGTATCGGTGCGCCCGCCGACCGCATTCACACCGAAAAGTTCGACTGGGTCTGAAGGGAGCTCCTGTGCGCCATGTCTATCTGACCCGCATAGCGGTGGTCACGAGTGTGCTCCTGCTCCTCGCCTGCCTGGCCTTCGCTCTCGTCCAGAACTGAAGGCACCCCAGCGCCGTCATCCAGCGAGTGGCGGAGGTGCGGCCGGCCGCACCTCCACTCGGCCCTCGCCGTGGGATCAGACGTGGTACGAAGTCACGGCAAGGAGAGTCTCACGGTGCTGGATCAGCTTGTTCGCTTCATGGGGACAGCCAGCGTTGGTAGGACTTGGATTCGTCGAGACCGGGGACCGCATCACCGGGCAGGGGGTGGCTGAACACGAGGCGGGCGCACGCTCCTGACGCTGGCCGGATGCCAACTGCTGTGGGCCTGCCTACTCCGTGGTGGTGGTCATCGGCAGGGCGCCGCCCTCGGCGGCCTCACGCTCGTCCTTGTCGGGCAGTCCGCGCACCGCTCCGATGATGGCCACAGCGATCGCGGCCCCGATCACCGGACCTGCGACATAGACCCACCAGCCCGTGTAGTCGTTGCCGACGATATCGGGTCCGAGAGTGCGGGCCGGGTTCATCGACGCGCCGCTGATCGGGCTGGCGAACAAGCCGAGCAGGGCGACCGTCGAGCCAACCGCGATCGCCGCGTTGTGGCCGATGCTGCGGCCTCCGGTCGCCGTGTTGAGGATAATGCTGGCCAAGATCGCGGTCAGGACGGTTTCCATCACCAGCGACTTCCACTCCCCACCGGGAGTGTTGATCGGGTAGTTCCCGCCTGCGCTGGCGTTGACGAACATCAACTGCAGGAACAGTGCGGCACAGATCGCCCCGGCCATCTGGACCACCCAGTACGGCAGCACCCACTTGGTGGGAAACACTCCCCGGGCGGAGAAGGCGAGAGTCACCGCGGGGTTGATGTGGAGTCCCGACAGCGGGCCCCAGGCGTAGATCATGGCCATGACCACCGCCCCGGGCGCGATCACCGCCGCGGTCCTGCTGATCGGCTCGTTGCCCACATACTGGTTGATCACCCCTGATCCGGCCGCCACTGTCACCAGGACGAAGGTGCCCAGGAACTCGATGATCAGCCGGATCCACAACGGCCGTTGCCGCAGCGTGTCTTCCTCGAATCGGATGAAGTACCGGCGCCCGAGTGATGCTCTGTGCTCGGCATCGGGATCGATCGCGGGTTCTGCCATGGCGCGTAACCCTCTCCTTCTCGGCCGCCCGGGCTGGATCGCCCGGGGTTCGGTGGTCAGATGTCGGTGGTCGCTTGGGCTCGACCGTCTTCGACGGCGCGCTGGAACGCGGTGTAGTCGCGTTCGTTCTGGTCGGCGTAGGTTTCCGCGAAGTCGGCGATTGCGTGGTCGAAGGCGTCCGATCGGCCGAGGTAGGCGGCCAGGGCGACGCGGTCGCCGGAGCGAGCATGAGCGCGGGCCAAGGTCCGGCCGCAGACACGGGCATAGACGACCATGCCCGAGGGGGCACTCTGTTCGATCGGGACGGAGAACTTCCAGTCCTTGAGTTGGCGGACGTAATAGTCGCGGTCCACTCCGTCCGGGCTCGGCATGTGGGTCCAGCCGAGGAAGATGTCGCTTTCGGCCTGCATCAGGTGCTGTCCAGCGACCACGCGCTCGCCCTGGTTGGTGTACTTGCTGCGTCCGCAGTACTCGGCCAGAACCGATGGCTGTGCCTCCTTGGCCTGGAGGAACACCGGTTCGACTCCGTCCCCGCTGTCCATCAGCACGATCCAGGCGCGAGTGCCGACGCTGCCCACGCCGACGACCTTGCGAGCCGCCTGGACCAGCGTGAACTGTTCGAGCATGTGCCGCCGGTCCGATTGAAGGGTGCGCCGGTACTTGCCCAGTACCGCGCGGATCTGCTCATACACCGCACTGGCCTGCACGTCGGGGAAGACTTCCTCGACAGGAACGACCATCGGGGGGTCACTGATGATTCGCCGGCGGCCCTCGACGACCCTGGTCAACTTGCGCAACGCCTGGGTGCTGTCGCGGGTGTGGGCCTTGGCCAGCATCTTCTCCGTGGCCTCGAACCCTTTGGCCTTCATCTGGGACCGGAACTGCCAGATGGCCTCTTCGATGTCCAGGTGTGCGTACCACACCTCCAGGAATGTCTGCTCCGCGAACCCGCGCATCGCCTTCCGGTACGCCTTCACCGCCGCGAGGACGATCTTGCGGCGGTGCTTGGCTCGGAACCCGTTGTCCCGTCCCGCTACTGCCAGGCTCGCCGCCAGCCGTTTGACGTCCCATTCGAACGGGCCGGGCAGCGTCTCGTCGAAGTCGTTGACGTCAAAGACCAGCTCTCGCTCCGGAGAGGCGTACGCACCGAAATTGGACAGATGTGCATCTCCGCACAGCTGCACCTGCAGCCCCGACGCAGGCGTCGTGGCCAAGTCAGCCGCCATCGGCAAAGCAGCCCCGCGGTAGAACGTGAACGCCGACAGCAGCATGCGCCCGTGCCGGATCGGCACCAGCTCCGGCACCCGCGACTTCGACTGCTCCAGCAACAACCCCACCGGATCCCGCGACCCGTCGGCCTGGAACTCCGCATGCGACTCCCGCGGAGTGACCCTGCGGGCGTCCTTCCCCAGCGCGACCCGGTCCGCACGGCTCGACTGCTCGTGTGTCCCGGCCCGCTTCGAATCTCTTCGGAACGCCCGCGTGGCAGGGTCCGCCAAGCTGCCGCTCCCAGTCGTCACTGTCATAGCTCCCCCTTCCGCCCATGCCGCCGAGAAGGCCCGAACCAGATCGAACGGGCCGTGGAGTTCTTGGACCAGCAAGAGCGACGGGCACGCAGCGTGCCCGGAGGCCTGGGGACCGGTGGGGGCGACATCGTCTCCAGGACCACGCTCCTACCCTGAAGCCGGGAGGGAACGCGCGACATCACCCCTGCCGGGTGACGCTTGCCTGCCGGCGGATGCAACCAACTTCGGGCTTGTTGGCGTGTCTAACCCGGGATCGAGGATGGGAGAACAGATGAGTGATCGGGACGCCGCGTTCCAGGTGTATTTCGCGGCACGTTCCGACGCCATGCGCGGCACGGCGTACCTGCTGTGTGGCGACTGGCATCGCGCGGAAGACCTGGTCCAGCAGACGTTCACGAAGATCTACCTGGTGTGGCACCGGATCCAGCGGCACGAGGCCATGGACAGCTACACCAGGCAGACACTCGTACGTACGTTCCTGTCCGAGCGGCGCCGGGGGTGGTTCCGGCACGAGTCGGTCGGGCCCCTACCGACCGATCAGGCGGCGCCGTCGGGCGACCGCGCCGACGAACGGCTCGTGTTGCTGGAGGCACTCGCGAAGGTGCCGCCGAGGCAACGCGCCGTCCTGGTCCTGCGGTACTGGGAGGACCTGTCCGTCGAGCAGACGGCCGCGATGCTCGACTGCTCGGCCGGAACTGTCAAGAGCCAGGCCGCGCGCGGGCTGGCGACACTGCGCGGTCTGCTGGAAGAGGAGAGGGTTCGATGAACGAAGAGGATCTCAACGAGGCATTCCATGACGTGATGGTGCGCAGCAGCCCGCCACCGTCGATGGATCCTGCGCGCGCTCTCGACCAGGCCCACCGGGCCCGCAAGCGGCGCAGGGTGGCGTGGGCCGCGATTGCCGTCGTACCACTGGTGGTTGGCGTCGGGGCCGGTCCCGCACTGGTCGCGAACTACACCGGTCACCGGTCGGCGGGCCCGATGGTGGCGAGCGGCACCGGCATGACGCAGCCAGTGTCTACGCCGACGCCGGTCTCCACCATGACGCCGACGAAGACGCCGTCGAATGTGCCGTCCACGCGGAAGACTGGTGATCCGTGGCCGGAGGGCCAGGTGGACCGCACGGCGACCGCGGGTCCTCGCGCCGCCCGGGCCGTGACGCTGATGCACGACCTGGGCTCGTCAGTACCGCCAGGGTTCAGCGAGCCGGACCTGAAGTACCCGGACGGCCACCCGATGAGATGGCCGCAGAGCCAGTATGCGTCCAACGACGGGGAGCGGGACTACTGGGAGTACAAGGCCTCCATCCCGGTGGAAACCGCCGGTCGGGTCGGCCGATTGCTGGTGCAGTCGACCACGCCCGACGGGAAACCGGCGATGGACCCCTGCAAGCTGGCGCGGAAGTTCTGGAGCGGGACCGGTAGCTGCGCCATCGTGGACGTCGGCGGAAAGAAGGTCGGCGTGGTGACCACGAACGGGCGCGGCAGTTACGACCAGTGGGCCGCCTACCGGTACGGCGACGGCACCGTCGTGTATTTCGCGCAGTCCAAGAAGTTCGACCGTTCGGGGCGATCGCCGCTGACGCAACCGGTATTCACCGCCCGCCAGCTGGCCGAGCTGGTGACCTCGGCGAAGTTCAAGATCAGCACCTGATCAGGACACCAGCACCACGCTCCCGGCGGAGCGAAGAGCGTAGGCAGCCGGCCGACCAGGAAACGCTGGTCGGCCGGCTGTGTGCTGCCGGGCGTTCGTTGGGAACAGGCCGGCTAGAGCTCGGTGTCGTAGCCGACCAGTTCGATCAGCGCTGTCCGGAGGGCCTCCAGTCGATCCTCGCCTAACTGGCCGGCCCAGGCGCGCTCGACCGTGCCCCCGGCCTTGTGGGACTTCGGTCGGATCGCAAGGCCGGACTCGGTGAGTACGACGAGCCACGCGCGCCGATCGTTGGGGTCCGGACGGCGCTCGACCAGGCCGGCCGCGATCAACTGCTCGACGCTCTGGGCCATGGTCTGCTTGCGCACGTTGGCTTTGGTGGCGAGCGCCTGGACGCTGACGCCCTCAGGCGGCACGAACGGAATCACCCGCGCGTGTGCCGCGGTGAGGCCGCGAACGCCGAGCTTCTCGAGTTCCGCGTCCATCTCCGTGGACCAGCGCTGGTTCGCCAGGCGCAGCAGCAATCCGATCATCGGTTGAGGATGCCCAGGCATATAGACAGTCTCCTGTCTTTTGACTACGGTGTGGACAGTTACCTGTCTATCTTAGGAAGGACCATGACGGTGAACGCACCGACACTCCCATTCGGCACCGCGATGGCGCTGGCCGAGCGCAACCTGCGCGGTCCACTGACCCGGATTCTCACCGAGGAAGACCTCGAGCCCGGCGCGTGGTTCACGCTCAACGCCCTCGGTCTGCGTGGCATTGTCCCGACGACCACTGTCAAAGAGCTGCTGTCCACCAGCGGGTACGACGAGCCGAGGGCCGACGCGCTGCTCCCGCGCCTCGCCGCAGGCGGACTCATCGAGGACCGCGACGGACTACTCCAGCTCTCCCCCGCAGGATCCGAGCGCTACACGTCCGTCCGTGACCGGATCGCCACGGCTGCCGGTCGGGTGTTCAGCCTCTTCGACGCGACCCAGGTCGAGACAGCCCGCGCCCTTCTTCAACAGCTCGCCGAGACCGACCCAGCGACGATCAACGCGGTCGCATTCGCCGAGGCACCAGCGTGACCAGCCAGCACCAGCCCGGTCCGGCGACCCCATTTACTGGCGGGCCATGGCTGCGCGGAGTTCGCTTTCGGTGTCGGTGATGAGGTCGCCGGAGACGTCGATGGTGACGGTGCGGAGGGTGCCGGTGAAGCGGAACGGGGACGGGTAGTCCGGGGTCACCGGGGAGCCGGGATTGGCGCCGCAGGTCAGGGCGCCGGGGTTGAGGATGAAGGGTGTGGTCACTGGTGCCTCGGCGTCGGCGACGAGGGTGCCGTCGACGTAGAGCTGCATCAGTCCTGGTGTTCCGCGGCCGTTGGCCATATCCGGTTTTCCGGTCGGCTCGAACTCGAAACGCAGCTTGTGCGGACCGGCAGGAAGCACGTCCGGTGTCGACACCTTGTACAGGCCGCGGCCGACGTAGTTGTGCACGTAATGCAGCTTGCGATCCTTGATGAACAGCGAGTATCCGCCGGCCGCCGTGCCCTGGCTCAGCAGGACTCCTTCGGCGCCGTCCTCGGGCAGGTCCACATCGGCGGTGATGCTGTGCGGCCGGTTCAGCACCCGCGGGCCGGCGCTGAACGGGATCGACTGGGTGTCAGGACGGTAGACGTAGGAGTCCCGCGGTACGGCGGCCTGCGGCTTCTCGACGAGGAGCCGCGCGACGCCGCTTCCGTCCACGGGGAGTACGCCGTACTTGCCTGCCTCGGCGTACCACATGCCGATGAGTGCGATGAGCTTGTCGCGGTGCTCGCTCGCGACGTCATGGTTCTCGGCGAAGTCCTCGGCCACGTGGTACAGCTCCCAGCCCGTCGCGTCGAGCTCGGTGAGCTTGTCCGCCGAGATGGGTTGGCCGAAACCTGCTCCGGCCTCGGTGAACGAAGGGCCGGGCCACGGGCAGACAGCTCGCCAACCGTCGTGGTAGATCGAGCGGTGACCGAGCATTTCGAAGTACTGCGTGTGGCGCTTGGTCGGTGCGTCCGCGTCGTCGAACGTGTGCGCGAAGCTCACCCCCTGCAGCGGCGACTGCGTGATGCCCCGGATCGTGGCCGGCGGCTCGAGGCCGAGCGCATCGAGGACGGTGGGCACCATGTCGATGATGTGCGCGTACTGCGTTCGTACTTCGCCCCGGGCCCGGATGCCCTGGAGCCAACTGACGATGAACGGGTCGGAGCTCCCGCCACGGTAGGTCTCGCGCTTCCACCGGCGGAACGGCGTGTTTCCGGCCCACGTCCAGCCCCACGGATAGTGGTTGAAGTGCTTGGGACCGCCGATCTCGTCGATGACCGCGAGGCTGTCCTCGAGCGACTCCTGCGCGTTGTTGAAGAACTGTGCCTCGTTGGTGGTACCGGTCGGGCCGCCCTCGGCACTGGCGCCGTTGTCGGAGATCACCATGACGATGGTGTTGTCGAGCTCGCCCTGCTCGCGGAGGAACTCCAGCAGCCGGCCCAGGTGGTGGTCGGCATGGCTGAGGAAGCCGGCGAAGACCTCCATCATCCGGCTGTACAGGCGCCGAGCGGGTTCAGGCAGGGACTCCCAGTCGGGTACGTCGGGATCGTGACGAGACAGCTCCGCGTCTTCGGGGACGATCCCCAGCGCCTTCTGCTCGGCGAACACCCGCTCCCGGTACGCGTCCCAGCCGTCGTCGAACTGGCCGGCGTACCTGTCGGCCCACTCCTTCGGGGCGTGGTGCGGCGCGTGGGTCGCGCCGAAGCACAGATGCAGGTAGAAGGGCTTGTCCGGATCGACCTGCTTCGCGTCGACGACGAACTGGATCGACCGGTCCACCAGGTCCTCGGTGAGGTGGTAGCCCTGCTCCGGCGTCGCCGGCGGCTCGACCTGGTGGTTGTCGTACACCAGGTCGGGGTACCACTGGCTGGTGTCGCCGCCGAGGAAGCCGTAGAACCGCTCGAAGCCGCGCGACAGCGGCCAACGGTCGTACGGTCCGGCGGCAGTCTCCTGGTTGCTCGGAGTGAGGTGCCACTTGCCGACCATGAACGTGTTGTATCCCTGCCCGAGCAGCATCTCCGAGAGGAACCCGTTCTCGAACGGGACCACGCCGTTGTACCCGGGATAGCCGGTGGCGAACTCGGTGATGCACGCCATCCCGTTGCTGTGGTGGTTGCGTCCGGAGACGATGCACGAACGGCTCGGCGAGCACAGCGCCGTGGTGTGCATGTTGTTGTAGCGCAGCCCGCCGGCGGCCAGACTGTCGAAGTTCGGCGTCGCGATCGGGCTGCCGTAACAGCTCAGCTGGCCGAAGCCGGTGTCGTCGAGTACGACCATCAGCACGTTGGGTGCACCTGGCGCGGCACGCGTGGGCTTCGGCCACGCGGGCGTCGATTCGTCCGCCGTCCTGCCGATCGTGCCGGTGAATCCGCTACCGGCTTCGTACTCGTTCAGCGCCATCGGTCGCCCCCTCGCATGAATGTCCAACCACCCCAGCCGAACGCCGCACGCGTCACATCCCCCGCGTGGGGTGATTCTGCCGCGGTTGGCCGATGGGTACTTGATGGCTACTTCCGCCCGATCGTTCGAAGGAGCACTCAATGTTCGCGATCATCGCCGCTGTGATCTTTGGGCTGGCACTCATCCTGGACTGGGCCGACGCCAGTGTGAGTGATGCGTTCACGCCACAGACGCTGCTGATGGCCGGCCTGCTGTGCATCGCGCTGCACCTCGCCGGTGTCGGGGCCGGGCGTCGGTGGGGACGCCGCTGACCGTCGTACCGCTGGCGCCGCGGTGAACGATCATCCGGCCGGGACGATGTGGCCGGGCGCCTCGTCCACGGATAGTGAGGCATGACCGACTCGCGGCGCCCAGCGGCCGCAGCACGCACGGCTGAGCGGCCGGCGGGCGGTCCACCGGCGATGGACCCGACCGCGGTCATCCGTTCGAAGCCGTACGTTGCGGCGCTGTTGCTCGCCGCGATCCTCGGTATTCCGATCTCGGCCATCGCGTACGGTTTCCTGGCTCTGGTCAGCACGATCCAGCAGGCCGTGTTCGACGATCTTCCGCAGCAGATCTTCAGCGGCGGTACACCCGCGTGGTGGCCGGTGCCCTGGTTGGTGCTGTGCGGATTGCTGACCGGGTTGACCGTTCGGTATCTGCCCGGCAACGGAGGGCACTCACCCGCGTTCGGGTTCAAGACCGGTGGAGGTCCGGCGGCTGACAAGGAGCTGTTCGGCATCATCCTGGCTGCCTTGGCCACACTCAGTTTCGGCGCCGTCCTCGGGCCTGAGGCTCCCCTCATTGCCATCGGTGGCGGCCTCGCGGCGCTCACCGTCCATCTGGTCAAGAAGGACGCGCCACCGATGGCGCTCACGATCATGGCGTCGGCCGGCAGCTTCGCGGCGATCAGCACGCTGCTCGGCTCCCCCGTGCTCGGTGCGTTCCTGATCATGGAGGTCGCCGGCATCGGAGGCGCGACGCTGAGCTTGATCGCGCTGCCGGGTCTGCTGGCCTCCGGCGTCGGCGCTCTGGTCTTCGTCGGTCTGGACAACTGGACGGGACTCGGCAGCTTCTCGCTGGCCCTCCCGTCGGTGCCGCCGGCTGTGGATCCGACGCTGGCCACGATGGCCTGGGCTCTGGCGATGGGAGCGGCTGGGGCCTTGCTGGGCTGGGTGATCCGCTCGATCGGGCTGTCGCTGCGTCCGGTCGTACACCTGAATCGGGTCTTGGTGACGGCGGCTCTCGGCCTTCTCATCGGCCTGATCGCCATGGCCTACCAGCTGATCTCCGGCAACAGTTTCACTCAGGTGCTGTTCTCCGGCCAGGACGCGCTGCCCGCGCTCGTCAAAGGCGCCACAGACTATTCGGTCGGGGTGCTGATCCTGCTCGGCGTTTGCAAGTTGCTCGCGTACGGCCTCTCGCTGAGCGCGTTCCGGGGCGGGCCGGTCTTCCCCTCCATGTTCATCGGTGCCGTACTGGGGATCGCCGCGGCGGGCCTGCCCGGCATGAGCCTGGCGCCGGCGATCGGGATGGGGATCGGAGCGATGTGTGCCGCGATGCTGCGGTTGCCGTTGACCTCCACCCTGCTGGCCACCCTGCTGCTCGGCACCGACGGCATATCGGTGACGCCACAGGTCATCGTCGCCGTAGCCGTCGCCTTCGTCCTCACCAACGTGCTCCCCGAACCGGCCGGACACCAAGACTAGGGTCGATCCGGTCGGCCAGGCGTTGCTGGCGCTGGGCGGCGGTGCGGAGGAGGGCTCCGGCCCGGGCGCGGATCTCAACGCCGGTGCGGGGTTCGTCGGTAACGACCGGGGCGTTGGGCAGCGCCGACTGGGCCAGGGTGCGGGTGTTCTCGACGGCGGTGTTGCCGGGGATGAAGATCGTCATGTCCGGGTGCTCCCTTCGAGTTCGAGCACCTTCAACGGTATGAGGGTGGCTCGACGCATTGAAGGTGAGACGAACGGCGTCGGACCGCCTCGACCACCACGATCAAAGGCGTTCTCGTACGTCGACCTTGCGGATGCACCAAGGTGGTCAGGAACTACCGGACTCCCGCCAGGCGACCTCGGCGAAGCTCAACAGCCGTTGCGGAGTCATCCGCAACCACGCCGTCGCCCATTCCACGCTGCCGCCGTCGTTGCGGCGCCGCGTCAGCTCCCACACTTCGTCCGGAACAGTGGCCAGCACCTCAGCCGGCCCCTCCGTGAGCACCCCGGTCGAACGACTCTTCCTGCAACTGTCCCAACCAGGCCGCGACCTCGGGATCCTCCACCCGCCGGAGCTTAGCGGGCGAGGTAGGCGTAGTAGTTGCAGGCGGCGAAGAAGGTGCCGTCGGCGGCGGAACGGCGTTGGTGCGCGAGCCACTCGTCGACCTGGGCTGCGGGCAGGAGGCCCTGCGTGGCGATCAGCGGCGCGTAGGTCTCGGCCAGGTTGAGCATGAACGTGCTCGTGCCGATCTCCGCGTACACGTTCGCCTGCGTGACAAGGAGTCGGAGTCCGGCCTGCGGCAGCAGGCGCGGGAGCTCGCGCATGACTCGGGACGAGCTCATGATCATCGCCTCCAGCGCGCCTTCGACAGCCTTGCCGAGGTCCCGATCAGCGCAGTCGAAGGTGAGGGACGCGTAGTCGCCGTCGAAGACGGCAACGATGCCGTCGGGGCGAATGACGCGCGCCATCTGCTTGAGTACCGCGAGTGGATCGCGGACGTGGCTGACGAGAGTGTGGGCGATGGCGGCGTCGAAACTCGCGCTCGGCAGGTCGAGCTTGTGCGCGTCACCGACCGCGAACTCCACTCGGTCGCCAACGCCTTCGTTCGCCGCGAGCCTCTGCGCGACCGCGATGAAATCCCGGCTCTGATCGACCCCCGTCACTGTGCCGGCGAATCCATCGCGCGAGGCGATCGCGCGGGACACGACGCCCGTACCGCACCCGACTTCGACGACCCTGGCCGTCGGCGGCAGGTCCATCGCGTCGACGTACGCCTCGCGGTAGGCCACGAACGTCGGATCCTTGCCGCGAAGCTCGAGCCGTTCGATGAAGCGCTCGACTGTCGCGGCGTCCTGCTCGTTGACGAACTGCATCGCATCCCGAACCTGCTGCTGTGTAGTCATCGCCCCTCCCCGGCCTGGCTCGTCCCGCCTCCGATGCTGGCCCTCAGCCGAGGCCCGCACCATCGGGAGGTCCGTCCTACTTCCCGGCCACCGACGTCCTATCCCGGGCGCATACTCGAACTAGACATGGAGCCAGGACCGGCGTGGCCGAGGTTCGTGGGGCGGGCCGACGCGCTGCAACGCCTCGATGCGACGCTCGCGGCCGCGGCACGCGCTCGTGGCTCCACTGTGCTGGTCGAGGGTGAAGCCGGCATCGGCAAAACCCGACTCGTGTCCGAGCTGGGCGGTCGGGCGCAGCGGGCGGGTGCAACCGTACTGCGGGGACGCTGCATCGATCTCGTCGGTAGCGGCATGTCCTATCTCCCCCTCGTCGAGGCGCTGTGGCCGCTGCGGGGATCACCGGCCGTCTCTGGTTGCTCGCTGCCGGAGTTGTCGCGGCTCGTCCCGGAGCTGACGGAGCCGCAGACGCCTGCAGCTTTCGGTGGTCCTGACTCGCGGCTCCGGCTGTTCGAGGAGACGCTCACCCTGCTCGAGCACCTCGGCGCCGAAGCGCCGGTCGTCCTGGTCGTCGAGGATCTGCACTGGGCCGACCGATCAACGCTGGATCTCGTGTCCTTCCTTGCACATGCGGCGCGTGAGCGGAGGCTGCTGCTGGTCGCGACGTACCGCAGCGACGAGCTCGCGCCGGACAGCTCCCTGCGACGCCTCGTCGGGGAACTCTTGCGCGCGCGGGCGGCGACTGCGCTGGCGTTGGAGCCGCTGGAGCGTGATGAGGTTGCACAACTGCTCGCGGGGACCGCGCCGGTCCCGGTGGAGCTGGCGAACGAGATCTACGAACGCTCGCAGGGGAATCCGTTCTTCGCCGAGGAGCTCCTAGCGGCTGCAGTCCGTGGCGAGCAGACGCTTCCCCGGGTACTTCGCGACGTACTGCTGCAGCGACTCGACGGCCTCGACGGTGAGAGCCGCGCGCTCCTCCGCATCGCCGCCGTCGCTGGCCGTGACGTCCCGTACCGGCTCCTCGCCGCGGTCGCAGGCTTGCCCGAGGAACGACTCGTCGAGGCACTGCGCGAGACAGTCGAGTACGACGTACTCGTGCCTGATCAGACGGCGAGCTCCTTCCGGTTCCGGCACTCGCTTCTGGCCGAGGCCGTCTATGCGACTCTCCTGCCGGGCGAGCGGGAGGAACTGCACGAGCGTCTCGCGCGTGCGCTGCGCGCGGAGCCCGGTCTCGCCGCTGGTCCGACAGCGGCTGAGTTGGCGCTCCACTGGTCGGCGGCCGGGAGGCCTGTGGAGGCACTCCGATCGTCGATCGACGCAGCGCTCGCCGTCTCCGGGCCGGCGGAGGCACTCCAGCACTTCGACCGCGCGCTCGAGCTGTGGGAGCAGGTCGACGATCCCGAGTCCGCGGCCGGGCACGACCTCGGCGCGGTACTGGCCCGGACGGCCGAGGTCGCGTACTTCGCCGGCGCCGGCCAACGGGCTCCGGAGCTCCTGCAACAGGCGATCTCGCTGGCTGATGACGACGCGGAACTCGGGCTGATGTACGAACGGCTCGGCACCTACCTCCTCCCGATCGGCGATCGGGACGGCGCCCGGGCAGCGTTCGAACGGGCGGTCGAGCTCGTTCCGGAGCAGCCGCCCTCGCCGGAGCGAGCCCGCGTCCTGTCGGCACTCGCCAACGCGCTGAGCCTGTCCTGGCGGCCGGTCGAGTCGCGCGCCGTCTGTGAGCAGGCGTTGGCGGTCGCCGCTGCGATCGGCGACGACCTACCTGCCCTGCGGGCGCTCGCGATCCTCGGTCTGGACCTTCAATTCCTCGGACGCGGAGACGAGGGCATCGAATGCCTCCTGGACACCCGCCGGCGCGCGCTGGCGCATGGCGCGGTGGTCGAGGAGCTGCGAACGTACGTGTTGCTCTCGGACGTGCACCTGATCGGCGGACGGCTGCGCGAGGCGGCCGAGGACGCGCTCGAGGGTGTCGCCAAGTCTCGCCGGTACGGGTACGAGCGAAGCAGCGGCATGGTGATCGCGTCCAACGCGGCAGAGGCGCTCCTCGGTTTGGGCGACTGGGCTCGCGCCGAGGAGATGCTCGACGCGGCGCTCCACCTGACCAGCAGCTTTCGGCCTGAGGGCGTGCACATGATCCGCGCCGAGCTGGGGCTCAGGCGTGGCGAGCTTGCCGTCGCCCATCAGCACCTGGAAGCGGCCGGGCAGGCGGTGCTCGAGCCGCAGTTGACGGCGGCGTACTCCTGCCTCGTCGCGGAGCTCGCCTTGTGGGAGCGGCGGCCCGAGGACGCGGCGAGTGTGCTCGATGCCGCGCTGCGGCTCGATGCGACGGGCGACGTGACGATCCGCGAGCCGAGGCTTTGCGCTCTCGCCATCCAAGCCGAGACGGACCGTGCGCAGCTTGCGGCGATCCGCCGCGACACAGCGGCTGTCGAGGATGTGCGCCGTCGCGCGCAGCAGCTGCTCGAACGCGCCCGCCACTCGGCTGCCGAGGTGGCCGCGGTGACACTGGACGCGGCCGGCTGGCTCGCCGTCGCCGAAGCCGAGCACTCCCGCGTTGAGGGCTGCTCCCAACCCGCGCTGTGGGCGGCGGCGAGCACAGCCTGGGATCAGCTGGAGCGCCCGTACCCTGCCGCCTACTGCCGCTGGCGGCACGCCGAGGCGCTCGTCGCCGCCGGCGCTTCGCGAGCGGAGGCGGCAGTCCCCGCCCGCGAAGCACACCTGGTTGCGAGCAGGCTCGGCGCGCGGCCGCTGCTGAACGAGCTCGAGGTGCTCGCGCAGCTGGCTCACCTCGACCTCGCGGATCACCCCGCGCTCAGCGGTCAGGACGACGTCCTCGGTCTCACGGCGCGCGAACGCGACGTACTGCGGTTGCTTGCCCGCGGCAACACAAATCGGGAGATCGCGGCCGAGCTCACGATCAGCATCAAGACCACCAGCATTCACGTCTCACACATCCTGCGCAAGCTAGGCGTCTCGAGTCGCGTCGAAGCAGCGCGGATCGCTCACCAACTGGTTGCCTCGCCCGAAGACTGACCGCTCAGCTCGTGCCGGTGACGTCGAGGATGAAGCGTTGTGCGGGACTCAGCCGCTTGTACGTCTCGACCCGCAGGTACGCCTGCTGGTCGAGCTGCTGCGGCAGGTGACGCAACGCGAAGTAGGAGTGCATCGCCCTGCGCGGCTTGTCGGTACGGTTCAGGGTGCCGCCGTGCCACAGGTGGCTGTTGAAGACCACGACCGTCCCGGCCTTGCCGGCCAGCTGGATCTGCTCGGGGTGCTCGTCGCCTGGGTTGGCCATCTCGTCGCCAGGCATGGTCCCGCGCCGATGTGACCCGGGTACGACGCGCGTCGCGCCGTTCTCCGGTGTGAAGTCGTCAAGCAACCAGATCGAGTTGCACACCTCGTACGCGCCAGGCTCGACCGGGTGGCCGAAGTCGGCGTGCAGACCCTGGTGTCCCTGACCCGGAAGCGCCGCGCGGCTGTTGAGGGACGACAACCTGAACTCGCCGAGCACGTGCCGCATCGCGGCCAGAACGCGCGGGTGGCTGAAGCACACCTCGAACCGCGGGTCCTTGTTGACGAGGTCGGCGAGCCGATCGGTGCCCTGCTCCTGATGGACTTCCAGGCCCGCCCGGTCGCCCTCGGCGGCGGTCAGTTCCGCCATCCGCTTGGTGAGCCCGGACACCTCCTCCGGCGTGAGGATTCCCTCCAGCGGGAGGAATCCGTCGCGGTCGAGCTGATCCTTCTCGCCGTGCGTGAGTATGTCGTCGGTCACGCCGAGGTCGCGCAGTGCGGTCGCCATATCCATCCAAGCACTCCTTCACAGATGCACGAATCGATGCCAGCATCGATGCGACGTCCAAAGAAAACAATGCAGAAGGCGACAGCGGTTATGCACAAATCGCTTCGATTGCTCGGCGCCGGCGTACACACCGCCGGGCCGGGCAAGGACTACCCGTCGCACGCGCACACCTCGTGGGAGCTGGTGTACTACGTGCGCGGGCGGATCACCTGCCCGATCGGCGACGAGACGTACGCCGCCACGCCGGGGACCGTGCTGCTCACTCCACCGCGGACATGGCACGCCGAGCTCAGCCGCACCGGCTACGCCAACCGCTTTCTGCAGGTCGACGCGGCTCCACGCTGGCCTTGGCCACGCGTCTGCTTCGACGACGGCGACCGCAACCTCGGACGGGTCTTCGACTCGCTCGTACGCGAGAGCACGCAGCCCACCACCGACAGCGACCAGCTCTGCTCGTTGCTGCTCGGCGAACTCGACCTGCTACTGCGCCGCGCGGCGCAGGCGCCGGTGACCGCGGCAGAGCAACTCGTCGCGCAGGCCGAGCGGATCTTCGAGGAACGCTTCGCCTCGGGAGTCCGGATCGCCTCGGTCGCCGCCGAACTCGGCATCTCGCCGTCTGGGCTGCGGGCATCCTTCGCGCGGCTGCGTGGCACGAGCCCGAGTACGGCGCTGCAGCACGTGCGGCTGCGACACGCTCTCAGCCACATCCGCAACTCCACGTTGCCGCTGCAGGCGATCGCAGACCTGACCGGCTACGACTCGGTCAGCCACCTCAGCCGCCACATCAAGGCCGCGACCGGTTCGGCCCCGGGCGCACTCCGCACCGCCGACTAGGTCATGCTTTCCGGGTGGGGCGGAACCGATATCTGGCGATCGGGCAGAAGCAGGCGTGAACCGAATAGAGACGGCGGCCTTCTCCCGCGAACGCCTGCCACCCGAACCGGAGCCACCGCCAGAAGCTGCCCTGAGGACCGATTCGGTCGGCCGGCGTACGGACGCCCAACTCGTGTCCGCCAGCCAGGAGGACTTCGCCCTGCTGTTCGATCGGCATGCCGTCGCGATCCACCGGTACGTCGCCCGTCGGCTCGGCACCACCGAAGCTGACGACCTGGTCGGGCAGACGTTCCTGATCGCCTTCGAACGCCGGCACAGCTACCACGAGTCCTCGGCAGGCGCGCTGCCCTGGCTCTACGGCATCGCCACCAACCTGATCCATCGACGACGGCGCGACGAGATCCGCCAGTACCGCGCCTACTCGCGCTCGGATCCCGGTGGATCGTTCGACGGCGCGGACATGCTCTCAGCGGAGGTCGCCGCCCGGGTCGACGCGCAGTCGGCCTCGCGCGCTCTGGCCGGAGTACTGGCCGGTCTGCGGCAAGCCGACCGCGACATCCTGCTGCTCTTCGCGTGGGAAGACCTCAGCTACCCCGAGATCGCCGACGCCCTCGACATCCCGATCGGGACGGTCCGGTCCCGACTGCACCGAGCCCGCCGCGCCCTGCGCACAGCACTCGGCCCCGACTTCCAGGAGAACCCTGATGAATGAGATCGACCTGCTCAAGCGGGTACGCGACGACGTACCCCCGGCGGACCCAGTCGCACTGGCCCGCGCCCGTCAGCGTGTGCTGACCCCCTCTCCCGTACGCCGCTTCGTCGGCCGGCGCCGGGTGCTGGTTGCCGGCGCAGTGGCCGCGACGCTGGCCGTCGGCTTCCTGGTGAACGACGTGGTCATCAAGGACGGCGCCACGAAGCCCGGCGCGGTCGCTGACGCGAGCACCTTCCTGGCCAACGCCGCCGAACTCACCAACGCCAACCCGGACGCGCCGATCCCGCCGGGGCAGTACCGCCAGGTCACCCAGCGAAGCCAGGGAACGTGGAGATTCGGGCCTCACAACTCGTACGTCGGCACCCGCCTCGACGTGAGCAACTGGTGGATCTCAGCCGACCAGAAGCCGCCGTACACTGCGACCTCGGTGCTCAGTGCCAAGAAGGAGTTCTCCAGCCCAGCGGCCAGAACGCTATGGAACAAGCTCGACCCGTTGAACATCAAGCCCGAGATGATCAAGTCACCGTACGTCTGCGGGGTGGGCACGAACGGTGGCTACCTCATGCTCCAGAAGAAGGACGGGAAGAACATCTGCACCCCCAGTTGGTTGATGCCTTCTCCCGATTTTCTCGCCCGGCTGCCGCGGGACCCCGACAAACTGCTGACGGCGCTACGCCATGATGGCACCCCGACGAAAACCCGGGGGCAAACTCCCGAGTCGTTGAACCTCGAGGCGTTCGACCGGGTCGCCACCGTCCTGGCCTCTGGCATCGCACCCGCCGACCTGCGTGCCGCCCTGTACCAGGCAGCCCGCAAGATTCCCGGCATTCAACTCCAGGCCGACGCGGTAAACCTCGATGGGAAGAGCGGACTTGCGATCGGCCTGGTCGAGTTCCTGGGCGTTCGCAAGGATCTCATCATCGACCCTGGGACCGGTCAGTTCCTCGGCCTTCGCGAAGTCGCCACCGTCACCGGCCCCCTGAACGGCGACGGCGACCCGCAGGCGCTGGTGCGTGGCGACGTCGTCAGCTGGACCTCCGTCAGCAGCCGCATCACCCCGAACCGCCCCGTAGTTCGCTGACTCACCAGCCGGCTCGGCAGCCTCGCTGCCGAGCCAGCTGCGTTGGTCAGCTGTGCGTGGGTCAGCCGCCGAACATGTCGCGGAGGGCTGCTTCCTGTTCGGTGGAGAGGTTGGACTGGACGAGGCGGGCTGCCTTCTGGAGGCCGGTTGCTTCGAAGGTTTCCTGGACCTTGTCCAGGACTGCTTCGCTCGACATCAGGAACAGGGCTGAGGTGCCAGGGGTGATCTGGTCGCGGGTGGACTTGATGAAGTCGTCGTCGATGCCTACGTCGGCGAGCGAACCTGCGATGGCGCCTGATGCGGCTCCGATGGCGGCGCCCGCGAACGGCATCAGGAAGATCATTCCGAAGAGCATGCCCCAGAACATGCCGCCGATCGCACCAGCGCCGGTCAGACTGCGCAACTGCCGGGTCTTCGGCCGCTTCGCCTCCGGCTGCCACGACACCGACGCGGCGTCATGCACCCTGATCAGCCCCTGCTTGGCCAACCCCTCCAACGTCGCGATCGCCTGGTTGGCGCCGTCCCAGGTCGAGAACTTCCAGACTGTCAGTGTCGACATCGCGCGTCTCCCTCGACTGCTCCATCGTGCCCAGCCTCCCGCCGCACCACCCCGATCACCTCACCCCAGTCGGGTGACATCACCTCTCCGAGTACGCCGGTCAGCCGAGAGGTTTGACCATCAGCAGGCACGGGTTGCCCGGCCAGAGAGCTGAGGTTTCTTCGAGCGGAAGGAAGCCGGCGGAGCGGTAGAACGCGCGGGTCCTGGCGTAGTTGAGGTCGGGATGGCTTGGGCCCAACGTCTTCACCTGCAGGATCTGGCAGGCGTCGAGACGTAAGTCCGAAACGAGCTTCCCGATCATCGCGGTGCCGATGCCTCGACGGTGCCACGCAGGCGAGATCGCCATCAGGTGGATCTCGGCCGCCTCGGGAAAATGCCGGTGGTGCAGCAGGATGCCGACAGTCTCGTCTCCGGCACGGGCGATGAGGGCGGGGAACTCGCGCGCCGATTTCACGTAGGCATCATTTGCTTCTGCCATACCGAACCAGGCGGGCAGCTGACTCAGGAGCCGCGCGGTACTGCTCGCCCGTTCGTCCGCTTCCACCGCCGCCGAGATCGTCACGTCCATCACTCTCGAAGGCTCGCAGAACCGCGAGGCAGCGTCACCCGGATTCCAGGCGACGGGCGGACCTGAGGGGCGGTTACGCTCGCGGGATGTTGGTTGAGCCGGTGCAGTTGGAGTGGGGACCCGAGACGTGGGATGCGTGGCGGCCTGAGGAGATTTCGAAGCTGCTGGCGGGAGTGGACGCGCGCTGGTGTGTAGTCGGTGGGTGGGCACTGGATTTGTTCCGGGGTCACCAGACACGGGCTCATGAGGATTTGGAGATCGCTACGCCGCTGTGGGATTTCGACGTACTGCGGGAGCGGTTGTCGGCGTACGAGTTCTTCGTGGCGGGGCGGGAAGGGTTCTGGCCTGTCGACGGTGCCGGTGGGGCGTACTTCGAGTACCAGCAGACGATGGTGCGTGACCCGGCGAACGGGAAGTGGCGCGTTGACGTGATGCGCTGCCCGGACAACCGCGCGCACTGGATCTGCGCCCTCGACCGCGCAATTCACCGGCCGTACGACGAATCGATCGCCCACACGCCAGACGGCATTCCATACCTCCGGCCAGAGCTCGTGCTCCTGTTCAAGGGCCTGCAGACCCGCCCGAAGGATCAAGCAGACTTCGAAGCCACCGCACCACTGCTCGATGCAGGCGCGCGCAGTTGGCTCGCGAGTGCCTTGACAGAGACCAAAGGCAGCGATCACCCCTGGATCACGTCGCTGGATTGACCTCAGCTGGGCCCTGCGTGGGCCGGACGCCGGTGATGGTGCCGTCGGAGGTGGTGGTGTAGAGGCTCTTGGACAGGTCTACCAGAACGAGTGGATTGCCGAACGGGTCTTGGACCACGGCGACTCGGCCGACAGGGATGTCCAAAGGGCCGGTCACGACCGCGCCGCCGTGGTCGGTGATGGTGGCGATGGCTGTGGGTACGTCGTCGACCAGCCAGTTGGGTTCGTACGGACTGGTTGTGGTCAGCACCAATTCGCTGTCGCCATCCGGGAGTTCGAGGCCGGCTTGGCCCAGGTCGTCGTTCCGCCAGAGCAGCCGGTGGCCGAGGGCCTCGACGTAGAAGGCGAGGCCCTCGTCCAGGCTCGGCACCGGGACCTGTACGGCGTCGACTCGTCGCAGGAGTCCGTCATCGGGCATACCCCAGCATCCGTCACGCGGCCGGAATGCTCACGCCGAACAGGCGCAGATGAACCAGAGTGAACCTCAGAGCGCCCCGGAGATCGCCTTCTTGCGTAGATCGGAACGGTAAGCCTCGAGCGCGATCAGCTCACCGAACATCTTGTTGTAGTCGTCGGGTCGATCGATCGGGTTCGTCCGCTGCAGCTTCGACTTCAGATCCTGGATCCGCCGAGCACACGTCAACTCCTGCAGCCGAGCCAGCAGCGCCAACGCATACGCCTCGTCCGGCTCGCGGCCCAGCCGCAGCGGGTCGACGGCAAGGGCACTGACCACCGCGGCAGCCGGATCGTTGCCAATGGCATCGCGTACGGCGACCACCCACGCCTCAGCCGCGGGCGCGGCCGACGGCCCACCGGCCTTCGCCATGGCGGCCCGCACCGCGGCCAGCCACGGATGGGTGAAGTCGTGATCGTCCAACTCGTCGAATGCGACCCCGACCAGTGCGGGATGCTGCATCGCGATCTTCAGCACGTCCCACTCGATCACGAACCGCTGATCCCGCGGCGACGGGATATCGACGCGCGGCGGCGGCGCCGCGACCTCAGGCTGGCCCATCGGAGTACGGCGGTCTGCAACCAGCTCCGGACCTCGCGACGCAGCGCGATAGACCTCAGACCGGACCTGGTCGACCTCCATGCCGAGCTGGCCCGCGAGCTCGCGAGTGAACGAGTCAACCTTCGACCGGTCGCGGATGCTGATCACCAGCTTCGCGGCCTCGCGCAGCGCGTCGATCCGGGTGTCCGCGCGGTCCAGGTCGTACTTCGACAGGACGTTGGTCAGCACGAACCGGTACAGCGGCACGCGCCGGCCGATCAGCTCCCGGACCGCGGCGTCGCCCTTCTGCAGTCGCACGTCGCATGGGTCCAGCCCGTCCGGCTCGACCGCGACATACGTCTGCGAAGCGAAGGCCTGATCGCCTGCGAACGCCTTCAGCGCCGCCCGTTGGCCGGCCTCGTCACCGTCGAAGGTGAAGATCACCTCGCCGCGGAACTGGTCGTGATCCAGCAGCAGCTGCCGCAGCACCCGGGCATGGTCGTCGCCGAACGACGTCCCGCAGGTGGCGACCGCCGTCTGTACCCCGGCCAGGTGACAGGCCATCACGTCGGTGTAGCCCTCGACGACCACGGCCTGACGGCCCTTGGCGATCTCACGCCGGGCGAGGTCGACGCCGTACAGGACCTTGGACTTCTTGTAGATCGGGGTCTCGGGCGTGTTCAGGTACTTCGCTTCGATCCGGTCGTCGTCGAACAGACGACGGGCACCGAATCCGATCACATCCGACGATGCGTCCCGGATCGGCCACATCAGCCGGCCGCGGAACCGGTCGTACAGTCCGCGCTGGCCGTCGGCGGACAGCCCGGACGCGACCAGCTCGGCGTTGGTGAACCCGCGGCCACGCAAGTGCGCCGTCAGCGCCTCACCACCGCGCGGCGAGAACCCGACCCCGAAGTACACGGCCGCGTCCTTGTCGAACCCACGCTGGTCCAGGAACTGCCGCCCGGCCGCCGCGTCGGACGCACCGAACAGCTGCTCCACGAAGTACTCCGCGGCGACCTTGTGCGCCTCGACGAGCCGCGGCCGCTGGTTCCCCGGGCCGCGCTGCATCGGGGCGCCGGAGTCGTCGTACCGGAGCTGGATGCCGACCTTCGAGGCCAGCGTCTCGACCGCTTCGCTGAAGGTGATCTGATCGATCTTCTGGATGAAGTCGATGACGTCGCCGCCCTCTTGGCAGCCGAAGCAGTAGAAGAACCCGCGGGCCGGGGTGACGTTGAACGACGGCGACTTCTCGTCGTGGAACGGGCACAAACCCTTCAGCGAACCACCGCCGGCGTTCTTCAAGGTCACGTACGAGCCGACGATGTCGTCGATCCGGGCGCGCTCGCGCACCAGCGCGATGTCCTCGTCCTTGATCCGGCCTGCCACCCCGTGAGTCTACGATCATCGGCAAGCACTCCCGGCCACGGGAGGACGAAACTGGGGAAAGTACGTGCGCCTTCTTGCTCTTGCCGCGGCGTTCACCGCCGTGATCCTGACCGCCGGACCCGCGATCGCCGACCAGAACCAAGATCCACCGCAGGCCCAGGCGGCCGCCCGCCCGGCCCAGCCGAGACCCTTCGTCGAACTCGTCGCCCCGGGCGGCGTCGGCCGCCTCTACACCGCCGATCCCCGCGAACTCGCCGCGGCGACCGGCGCGGGGTACAAGCGCCAGCCCGGCCAGGTCGGGTTCCTCGGCCGGGTGCAGCAGACCGGCGAGACGCCGCTCTTCCGGCTCAAGCCGACGGCGACCGCGACCAGATGGCTCTTCACCTCGTCCACGCAGGAGCGCGACGCGCTGGTCCAGCAGAAGTGGATCCTCGAGGGCACTGCCGGGTACGTCGCCCAGCAGCCTGGCCCTGGCCTGATCCAGCTCCGCCGCTTCACCAACGGCAAGGAGTGGCGCCTGGCGCCGGAGGCGAAGACCACCGAACTCCTGAACGCCGGCTACACCCTCGACGGCCCGGTCGGGTACGTCCACCAGACCTGGATCCGCGCCGGAGCCGTGTACTTCGGCATGTTCAACACCCACGGCCACGGGACGATCATCGCCCGGACCAAGGAGATCTACGGACGTGACAACGACTGGTGGGGCGGCGTCCGCGACTTCCACGACGGCACGCACTACGCCACCGACAACTGGCCCGGTGAGGACTGGTCGTACCTGAAGCCGTCCATCGGGTACTACGACGACTCGCAGCCCACGACGCTGGAGAAGCACATCACCCAGGCGACGTCGGCCGGGCTGAGCTTCTTCAACTTCTACTGGTACTGGGACAACACCAAGCAGCAGCAGACCGTCACCGCGGCCGCACTGGACGCGTTCCTGCAGGCCCGCAACAAAGAGAGCATCGACTTCACCGTCGGCGTCTGCGCCCACCCGTACGACACGCTGAAGATCCCGACCACGCAGTACGACGCGGTGGCCACGAACCTGATGCGGTTCCTCGGGCAGGACAACACGCTGCGGACGAACGACGGCCGCAAGATCCTCAACATCTGCGACGCCCGCGGACTCGGTGACGGCAGCAACGCGCAGGTGAAGCAGTTCGTCGACGCGGTCCGGGCGAAGGCCCGCAGCCAGCTCGGCGAGGACATCTACGTGATGATCAACCAGGCGGGCTTCGATCCGAAGCAGGTGCCGGCCGCCGGCGCCGATGCGCCGTACTGCACGACCGACGGTCCGGCCGTCGAGAGCCGCTCGTACGCGACGTACCTGCAGGGTCAGCGGGCCTTCTACAACCAGGCGCCGGGCGCGTACGGCCGCTGCGTCCTGTCCGACTTCGACGAGCGACCGCGGTACCCGATCGAGACTCCCGACGTGAACGCGATCCGCTGGATGCCGGACCAGTCGTTCGACGGCTACCGCCAGGCGGTCCGCAACGCGACCGCCGACATGGCGACCTCGACCCGGCCGTCGACCGTGGACAACTACTTGTTCCTCTACGCGTGGAACGAGTGGCACGAGGGCGGGATCATCGAGCCGAACGAACGCGACGGCTGCGCGTACCTCGACATCCTGCACACCGAGCTCCAGCTTCAAGGCCCGGGCTGTGTCGCTGATCCGGAAGGCACTCCCCCGAGCTGATGACATAGGTTGGAGGGCGTGCCACGAACCCTGCGCCCTGATCAACGGTCCGAGCTGTACGTCGTCGGCATCGCCACGGGCGAGCGTCGTCTGGTGCACAGCTCATCCACTCTGCTCTTCGAGGCGCCGAACTGGACGCCGGACGGACAGCTGATCGTCAATGGCAACGGTCAGCTGTTCCGCCTCGACGGTGAGCTGCGGGAGATCGAGCTCGGCGGAGTGCCGGCGATCAACAACGACCACGTGGTGAGCCCGGACGGGACGACCGTGTACGTGTCGGCCGACGACGGTCACCTGTACGCCGTGCCGCTGAACGGCGGGCCTGGACGCCGGGTGACCAACGACCGCGGACCGGGCTTCCACCACTACCTGCACGGGGTGTCGCCGGATGGGAAGACGCTGGCGTACATCGGCCTGGAGCAGGTCGACGGGCGCCGGATCGCCAACGTGTGGACGATTCCGGCCGCCGGTGGGGCCGACGTCCAGGTGACGAACGACGAGCACGCCGACGACGGGTCGGAGTACAGCCCGGACGGGAAGTGGATCTACTTCAACTCCGAGCGGGCTTCCTCGACGCCGGGGCACGCGCAGCTGTTCCGGATCTCGGTGAGCACGGGTGAGGTCGAGCAGCTGACCTCCGACGAGCGGGTCAACTGGTTCCCGCATCCTGCGCCGGACGGATCGGTGATCGCCTACGTCAGCTTCCCGTCCGGCACGCTGGGTCATCCGGCGGATGTGGACGACGTACGCCTGCGGCTGCTCAGCCCCGGTGGCGAGATCCGCGAGCTCGGGACGCTGTTCGGCGGCCAGGGCACGATGAACGTGCCGAGCTGGTCGCCGGACAGCACCCAGTTCGCGTTCGTCGCCTATCCGGTTTAGACGTCGGAGAGTTCCACCGAGGGATCCGCGAGGCGGGCGGGGTCGACCTGCTTGCCGGAGCGGATCAGGTCCTGGATCGCGTCGATCGTGTCCCAGTTGTTGACGTGCATGCCGGCCAGGACGTGCCGATCGTCGTCCAGCCAGAACGCGAAGTAGGCACCGGACTTGGGGTCGCCGCGCAGCACGACCTGGTACAACGTCCCGCGCGGAATCTCACCGGCGTACTCCATGCCGAGGTCGAACTGGTCGGTGAAGAAGTACGGGATCGCGTCGTGCGCGACCTCCTGGCCGAGCATCGCCTTGGCGGCCGCGGCACCGCTGTCCTTCGCGTTCTGCCAGTGCTCCACCCGGACCGACCGGCCGAACAGCGGGTGGTCCCACCGCACGACGTCGCCGGCTGCGTAGACGTCCGCTACCGACGTCTTCAGATCCGAGCCGGTGACGATGCCGGAGCCGTTCTCCCGGGTCGCGACCTCGATGCCGGCCTCGGCGGCGAGCTCGGTGTTCGGCTGTACGCCGACGCCGACGACCACCAGGTCCGCCGGGATGACCTCGCCACCGGAGAGCCGTACGCCGGTGACCTTGTCGGTGCCCTCGAAGCCCTCGACCCCGGTGTCGAACCGGAACTGGACGCCGTGCTGCCGGTGGAACTCGGCGAACAACCCGCCGACCTCTTCACCGAGCACGGACGCCAACGCCGTCGACTGCGGCTCGACGACCGTCACCTCGGAGCCGCGCTCCCGAGCGGCCGACGCCGATTCGAGGCCGATCCAGCCCGCGCCGACCACGACCACGCGCGGCTTGGCGACGTACGCGTCGTCCAGCGCCTGCGACTCCTCGGCCGTCCGCAGATAGTGGATCCCGGCCAGGTCACTACCGGGTACGTCGAGACGCCGGACCCGGCTGCCGGTCGCGATCAGAAGCTTGCCGTAGGACACCTGCGAGCCGTCGTCCAGCGTGACGGTATGGCCGGCGGCATCGATGCTGGTCACGGTCTTGCCGAGCAGCAGGTCGATCTTGTTGTCGTCGTACCACTGCTGGTCGTGAAGTTGCGCGACGTCCGTCTCGTCCTTGCCGAGCAGCACCCCCTTGGACAGCGGTGGTCGCTCGTACGGCAGCCGGGTCTCGCTGCCGATCAGGACGATGCCTCCGGTCCAACCGTCGTTCCGAAGTTCCCCGGCCGCGGTCGCACCTGCGAGACTCGCGCCGACGATGACAATGGGCTGCTGGTCTGCGTCACTCATACCCAGCAGATTAACCCTTCAACGACGTGTGCCAGGCAAGAGCTGACGGGTCAGTCAGCGACGCGACCTGGTCGACGATCACCCGCAGCCGCGCGCCGTCGTCCGCGGCCTCGGCGAAGTCCGCGGCGAAGGCGGTGTCAAGGTGTCGCGGAGCGGATTTCCACAGCGCTTCGACGAGCTCGGTGAGCAGCTCGCGCTGGGTGGCGCGCCGTGCCTGCCGCTCGGGCGAGTTGAGCACGTGGAACATGCCCACGCCCTTCAGCAGGCCGATCTCCACCCGGATGCCGTCCGGGACGACCAGGTCCGCCTCGTAGCGGATCAGCCGCGAGCGACCGAAGACCGCGTGGGTCGCCTGCTCCGCCGCCGTGCAGAACCGGCCGATCAGCTGGCTGGTCAGGTCCTTCAACCCGCCGAGCGCGCGCCGGCTGTCGTCGAACGACGCCGCCGGCCAGTAGGCCAGCGAGGTCAGTCGCCGCCAGCCCGCGTCCAGCTCCACATCCGTTGCCTCCGGCAAATACATCTGCCGGACCGTCTGCCAGTACGGCGCCCGGTCCGCACCGACCCGCGCCAGGTCGATGTGGTGGGCAACGATCCCGTCCTCGACGTCATGCACCGAATACGCGACGTCGTCGGCGAAGTCCATCACCTGGGCCTCCAGGCACCGCTGCTCGCCGACGCCCTGGCGCAACCAGGTGAAGACCGCGAGATCGTCGTCGTACACGCCGAACTTGCGCTCGCCGGCGCGGCGGGACCACGGGTACTTCGTCGCGGCGTCCAGCGTGGCGCGACTCAGGTTGAGACCGACGCTGCGGCCGGCCGGGTCGAACGTCTTGGACTCCAGCCGGGTCAGCAGCCGCAGTGTCTGCGCGTTTCCCTCGAAGCCGCCGATCTCGGTCGCCACCTGGTCGAGCGCGCGCTCGCCGTTGTGACCGAACGGCGGGTGGCCGAGGTCGTGCGACAGACAGGCCGCGTCGACGATGTCCGGGTCGCAGCCGAGCGTGAGGGCGAGCTCGCGGCCGATCTGCGCGACCTCGAGACTGTGCGTCAGCCGGTTGCGGACGAAGTCGTCGCTGCCCGCCGTCACCACCTGGGTCTTGGCCGCCAGCCGCCGCAGCGCCGCACTGTGCAGCACCCGCGCACGATCGCGAGCGAAAGCAGTCCGGCCCGGCCGTTTGACCGGCTCCGCCACCCAGCGCTCGGCGTCATGCTCGTCGTACCACTCGTGCTGCTTCCTCATCACCGCTCACAGTAGCGGCCGGCACCGACAGTTCAGGCGGAGACGCAGTACCGGAGCCAGACGATGCCACCTTCGAAGACCTCGGTGCCGGCATGACGTAACGGCACCTCCTCCAACCCGCACCATCGCCGGCCGGATCCGACGACAACGGGATGGACCAGGAGCGCGATTTCATCGACGAGACCCAGTTCGAGCAGTACGGCGATCAACGTGCCACCGGAGTCGACGCGGACGGTCTTGGCGCCGCGATCACCGAGGACATCGAGCACTTCGGCCAGATCGACCCGGTCGTACCCAGTGACGAGCTCGCGCGTCGTCGCGTCCGGCGGTCGAGCCGGCGTCTGGTCGGCGTACAGAGCGAGTACGTCGGACCAGTGGCCGAGCTGCCGTAGCCCCTCCCACTCACGGACCCGCGCTCGGCTGTCCACGACCGCGAGCAGCGGCGCAGCCGGCCGTGGACCCGGATGCGACGCGGCGCGAACCGCCGCCTCCTGGGCCAGGATCGTGTCCGCACCGACCAGCGTGACGTCCTCCTGCCACAACGTCACGAGCGCATAGAACCGCGCGAGGTCGGCGTCGAATCCGGACGTCCTGCCGTCCAGCGACACCGCCACCTGAGCCACTACCTGAGGCCGCATGCCCCGAACGCTAGGAGTCGCCACCGACAAAACCGGCATTGCAGAGACTCCTTTGCAGAGACTACTCTGCATTTATGCGACGGATCGATGCGAGAAGTCTGCGCGGACTCGCCCACCCGCTGCGGATGAGAATCCTGGAGGCGATCGAGCTCGACGGCCCGGCCACCTCCACCAGCCTGGCGGCCCGGTTGGGTGAGAGCACCGGCACGATCAGCTGGCACCTGCGGCTGCTCGCCGAGCACGGCTACCTCGACGAGGACGTCGAGCGCGGCACCAGGCGTGAGCGGTGGTGGCGGCTCGCGGCGCGGCAGACAGTCCTCGACCCGGGAGAGTTCCGCGACGATCCCGAGACCAGCGGCGCGCTGAAGGTCTACCTGCGCGACTTGGTCGAGCGGTACTTCGACCGCGTCCGCGCGTACGTCGACGAGAACTGGCCCGCCGAGTGGCAGCATGCGGCCGCCCTCTCGGACTGGCGCGATCTGCACCTCACACCGACTCAGCTGCACAACCTCAACGAGGAGATCGCCGCGGTCGTCGAGCAGTACACCAGCACAGAGCCCGCGGGTGCGAACACCGAGCGCGTGATCGTGCAACTGCAGTCCTTCCCGCGCAGATCATGAGCCTGCTCCGGCGGCACCGCGACTTCCGGCTGCTCTGGACCGGCGAGACGATCAGCCGGTTCGGATCCGCAACCTCGTCGGTGGCGCTCCCGCTGATCGCCATCTCGATGCTCCAGGCAACCACCTTCCAGGTCGGCCTCCTGACCGCGGCCGCCTGGGCGCCGTGGTTGCTGATCGGACTGCCCGCCGGCGCCTGGATCGACCGGGTACGCCGTCGCCCGGTCCTGCTGGGTTCTTCGGCCGCATCGTTCCTGCTCTTCGCCGTACTCCCCCTCGCGGCCTGGGCCGACGTACTCACGATCCACCTGCTGCTGGCCGCTGCGATCCTTGCCGGTGCCGCCGCAGTCGGGTTCCAGACCGCGTACACCGCCTATCTGCCCACTCTCCTCGACTCGGCCGACCACGCCGAGGGCAACGCCAAGCTCCACGGCAGCGCTTCAGCCGCCCAGATCGCTGGTCTGGGCTGCGGCGGCCTGGTCGTCCAACTGGCCGGCCCGGCCAATGCACTACTCGTCGACGCCGCAACGTTCCTGGTCGCTCTCGCGTGCCTGGCCGCGATCGGATTCCGGGAACGCCGTACGACGTCCGGCCGCCAAGCCGGTGCGATCCGGGCAGGAATCGCCTTGGTGGCAAGGGATGTCTGGCTGCGGACGCTGACGATCTTCGGCGCGGTCTCGAACCTCGCCCTGATGGGCTACCAAGCCATCGTGGTCGTGTTCCTCGTCCGAGAAGCCGGCCTGACGGCAGGGACGGTCGGTGCGTTGGTGGCCGCCGCGACCAGTGGTGGCGTCGCCGGCGCCTTCGCGGGCCGGCGTCTCGCCGCGCGCTTCGGTACGGCGCGCGCACTCCTGATCTGCGAACTCGGCCTGCCGACCCTCGCCCTGCTCATACCGCTGAGCAGCCTCAGCCCGTGGCTGTACCTGGCCGGTGGCTTCGGCGTCAGTCTCGGCGTCGTCGGCGGCAACGTCGTGAAAGCGACCTTCCTGCAGTCCTACTGCGCGCCGGCCCTGTTCGGTCGGCTGACCGCGACGAGCTCGTTCGTCAACTACGGAACGATCCCGCTGGGCGCGCTCCTCGGCGGAACACTCGGCCAGACGCTCGGACTCGGGCCGGCGCTCTGGATCACGACCGCGGGAGTTCCACTCGCGGGCCTGGTGCTCCTGTGCTCACCAATCCGCCGGCGCCGCGATCTCCCCACTCACCACGGCAGCGTCGTACCAGCGACCACGACCGACTCCAGCCGGGACCGGATGGCCTGACGAGCACGGTCGTACGCCTTGCCGTCGTCGTGCAGGATCGAGGCGAAGTTGGCGGCCTCGTAGTACGCGTTCAGGTCGAAGGCCCGCCGCGGCCGGGTGCGTGAGTCCGAGCGGGCGATCCACGAGGCCGCGCGGGTCGAGGTCGTCGACGGTGTCGTCACCTACGCCTGGGGTGACGGCCGCCGCCCGGTCCTGCTCGTGCACGGCTGGCGCTCACGCGCGTCGCGGTACGCCGGATTCGTCGCCAGGCTGCTCGAACTCGGCTACAGCCCGGTCTCGTTCGACGCTCCCGGACACGGCGACACCCCTTGCCGCGAGCTCGGCCTGGGGCCGGAGACCAACAAGGCACTCCGGCGGTCGATCGAGCGCGGGTACTTCGACGGCGACGAGCAGATCTGGGCCAGGTTCTCCGTGGCGGCCGCCGACGCGGACCTGCTGGTGATCCACAACGACGAGGACGATGTCGTGGATCCCCAGCAGGTACGGGTGCTGCTGCGGGCCTACGGGCCGCGAGCGCATTTCCTCGCGACGACCGGCCTCGGTCACCGCCGGATCATGACCGATCCGGAAGTGATCACCGAGGCCGTCGCGTTCCTGCAGGACGCGCGGGTGTCAGATGTCGCGGAAGGTCTCGATCTGAGCGCCTAGCGAGTTGAGCCGGGCGGCCAGTTCCTCGTAGCCGCGGTTGATCACGTAGACGCTGCGCAGGACCGACGTACCCTTCGCGGCCATCATCGCGATCAGCGTGACGACGGCCGGCCGGAGTGCCGGCGGGCACATGATCTCGGCGCCGGAGAAGTGCGTCGGCCCCTCGACCATCACCCGGTGCGGGTCGAGCAGCTTGACCCGGCCGCCGAGCTTGTTCAGGTCGGTCAGGTAGATGGCCCGGTTCTCGTAGACCCAGTCGTGGATCAGCGTCTGCCCGGTCGCCGTCGCCGCGATCACCGCGAAGAACGGCAGGTTGTCGATGTTCAGGCCGGGGAACGGCATCGGGTGGATCTTGTCGATCGGCGCGTGCAGCTTGGACGGCCGGGTGGTCAGGTCGACCAGCCGGGTCCGGCCGTTCTCAGCCAGGTACTCCGCGCTGCGGCTGTAGTCGAAGCCCATCTCCTCCAGCAGCGCCAGCTCGATCTCGAGGAACTCGATCGGCGCCCGCCGGATGGTGATCTCCGATCCGGTCACGACCGCCGCGGTGATCAGGCTCATCGCCTCGATCGGGTCCTCCGACGGCGCGTAGTCGACGTCCACGTCGATCTCCGGCTTGCCGTGCACGGTCAGCGTCGTCGAACCGATGCCGTCGATCGTGACGCCGAGCAGGTCCAGGTAGAAGCACAGGTCCTGGACCATGTAGTTGGAGCTGGCGTTGCGGATCACGGTGACACCGTCGTACCGGGCCGCGGCCATGATCGCGTTCTCGGTCACGGTGTCGCCGCGCTCGGTCAGCACGATCGGCTTGCCCGGCGAGAGCGCCCGATTCACCACCGCGTGGTACTCACCGCCGGTCGCCTTCACCTCCAGCCCGAACGGCCGCAGCGCCGCCATATGCGGCTCGACGGTCCGCGTACCGAGGTCGCAGCCACCGGCGTACGGCAGCTGGAAGGTGTCCTCGCGGTGCAGCAACGGGCCGAGGAACATGATGATCGAGCGGGTACGACGGGCCGCCTCGGCGTCCATGCTGCCCAGGTCGAGGTGGGCCGGCGGGACGATCTCCAGGTCGCCGGCGTCGTTCAGCCAGGTGGTCCGGACGCCGATCGAGTTCAGTACCTCGAGCAGCCGGTTCACCTCTTCGATCCGGGCGACCTTGCGCAGCGTGGTGCGGCCCTTGTTCAGCAGGCTGGCGCACAGCAGCGCGACGCCGGCGTTCTTGCTGGACTTGACGTCGATCGACCCGGAAAGCTGCCGGCCACCGGCGACGCGGAGGTGGACCGGACCGCCACCGAGAGAGACAATTTCGGAATCGAGGGCCTCGCCGATCCGGGCGAGCATCTCGAGGGTGAGGTTCTGATGACCCTTTTCGATCCTGTTCACCGCACTCTGGCTGGTGTTCAGTACTTCCGCGAGTTGCGTCTGTGTCCAGCCGCGATGCTTGCGGGCGTCCCGGATGAGATTTCCGATCCGGCTCAGGTAGTCATCGGTCATGCGCCGGACCTTATCTCACATGTGAGATACCTCTGCATCGACCCGCCGGTGCCAGCGTAGCCAATGTCACGCCGGTGCTCACACCGGCCCCCGGACGGGCCCCTCACCGTCCGTCGAAACCCCGGCCGCCTAGAGTTACCCCAACTCCCGCCGCCACCCGGAGAGGACCAGCAGATGCCCGATGACACCTCCGCCGCGGTGGTGAACGAGTTCGAGGCGGAGTCGTGGCCGCTCGATGCGGCTGCGGACAGCCTGCACCAGGTGATCGACGGGTTCCAGAACGGTGACACCCGGCCGCTGGTGATCGGTGACGGCGAGCAGCCGGTCCTGGTGGTGCTCGCGATCGCAGACCTGGCCGACTTCCGCGCCAGGGTCGCGGAGCTGCTCGCCAACCCGGTCGATGCCGGCTGGCTGCGGTACTACCTGCGCTCCAACTTCGACATGAGCTCGGAGCGGCTGGTCGAGTTGCTCGGCGTCGACGCCGACCACGGGTTGTCGTCCCTGGCCAGCCAGGTGAACGTCGACCAGGCCGCCGTACTGATGCCGGACCATCTGCGCCGGACCGAAGCCGGTGCGAACCCGCTGATGCTGATCGGCGACGGGATGATGGCGACCGCGGCGCTGGTCGCGTTCCCGGCGTTCCAGGTGCTGCTCGCGTTGGAGGGCGGGAAGGTCGAGGACGACTCCTGCGCGCACGACGACGAGGAGAAGCCGACCACGCCGCTGGAGGTGCTGGCCGAGCGGCTCGGACCGGTGTCGACCCAGCTGGTCGCCCAGATCAATGCCGGCCGCGAGCCCGGCCTGCCGCGGTACGAGCTGCACTTCGAGGACGATCTGCTCGAGCACCTGCACGACCTGGAGGCACGGGCGCAGAAGGCTCCCGGCGGCGGTGCGTACGACGAGCTGAACACGCTGCTGCACCAGTTCGACGAGATGCGCAGCGGGCTGACCGAGGTCGAGGTAGAGGACGAGGAGCTGGACGAGGCGCCGTACCTCGAGGCGACCGACCTCAAGGCGGCGTTCGCGGAACTGCGGGACAACTTCCGCGGGGGCTCCGACGATCCGTACCTGATCGGTCTCGACGGCCGTCCGCTGGCCGGGCTGATCACCTACGACCTGTACGAGGAACTGCAGAAGGTCTCGGTGGAGCTGGACGGGACCGACGAGGCGCCGGTGCTCCCGCTCCCCCAGCCGCGCTGGGAGAACGGGCCCCGGCTGCTGCCGTTCGAGGCCGCGATCGAGGTCTGCGACGCGGTGATCGAGGACATCTCCAACGGCGAGGCGTCAATGGTTTTCGTGGCCGACGAGGAAGGCGAGCCCGAGCTGGTGCTCGCGCCGCTGGTCTGGCTCTGGGCGTACGTCGACCACCTGGACCTCGAAGGCGCGGACATCTAGCCCACCACCACCTCCGGCTCTCGCCCGTCGCCCGAGGACCGCCTCGCCTTCGACCAGCGGCCGCCCCCACGGCGGCCATTTGACCGGATAACCCCTCAAGTCCCTCGTTCTACCCTCAAATTCCGAGGTGAGAACCGGCAACTTCAGGGGTCATCCGCTGAAATTGGCGGTTGGCGGTTGGCGGTTGGCGGTTGGCGGTTGGCGGTTGGCGGGCGGGTGAGCAGCCCGGCGTTGGGTGGGTCAGGCCAACGGGAACAGCGGCTGCCACTCGGCGAGGGTGGCGATCTCGTAGACGTTCGCCGGGGTGTAGGGGTCCTTGGCGAGGATCTCGCGGAGCTCGGTCTCGTCGGCGACGTCGTACACGAGCAACGCGCCGGTCTGGTCGGCGAACGGTCCGGCGGCGACCAGCTTGCCGGAGGCCTTCAGCTCGGTGAGGTAGTCGCGATGGGCCGGGCGGACCTCCATCCGGCGGTCGGTCTCAGCAAGGTCGAAGCGCAGTTGCACGACATATTGGGCCATGGCAGAAACCCTACCTAGTGTCCCGAACCTCCGACTCAGGACACTAGGCCTGCTCTGCAAAGGATTTGGTGCGGGAAGGGAGTCACGAGCCGCCACAGCGGCTGGTTCAGGTCAGACCCGAAAGTCGACGAGTGATCTCCCTTCCCGCCCGGACATTTTGACCAGCCGGACCGCCGGTACGCAAGGGTTTGGTTAAGACAATTGCTGCGGACAGTTCAGGCCCGTGACGCTTCGTGATGGAATCCCCGGTCACGGTCAGCGACGCGCCGTACACCTGCACCGTCCGTCACGCCGCCCGGCTGTCAAGCCCCACAACCGGGCGGCGACGGAGGTCAGGCCAGGCTGGCTCGGCCGGCTTCGAGACGGGCCACCGGGATCCGGAACGGTGAGCAGGAGACGTAGTCGAGGCCGGCGTCGTGGAAGAAGTGGATGCTGTCGGGGTCGCCGCCGTGCTCACCGCAGATACCGAGCTTGAGATCCGGCTTGGTGGCGCGGCCGCGGTCGACGCCGGTACGGACCAGCGCACCGACACCTTCCCGGTCGATCGACTCGAACGGCGACACCGCGAAGATGCCCTTCTCCAGGTAGCGGGAGAAGAAGGCGCCCTCGACGTCGTCGCGGCTGAAGCCCCACGTGGTCTGGGTCAGGTCGTTGGTGCCGAACGAGAAGAAGTCGGCCGCCTCGGCGATCTGGTCCGCGATCACCGCCGCGCGCGGCAGCTCGATCATGGTGCCGATCGGGATGTCCCACTCGACGCCCAGCTCGGCGATCACGCGTTCGACCTCGTCCCGGGCCAGGTGCAATTCCTGGACCGCGCCGACCAGCGGGATCATGATCTCCGGCTGCGGGTCCTTGCCCTGCTGCTTCAGCTCGACGGCCGCGGACGCGATCGCCCGGACCTGCATCGCGAACAGCCCGGGGATGACCAGACCGAGCCGGACACCCCGCAGGCCGAGCATCGGGTTCTCCTCGTGCAGCCGCTCGACAGCCGCCAGCAGCGCGGCATCGTGACCCGGATCCTCACCGCGCTCGCGGGCCAGCGCGACCTTGACCGCCAGATCCTCCATCGACGGCAGGAACTCGTGCAGCGGCGGGTCGATCAGCCGGATCGTCACCGGCTGCCCGTCCATCGCGGCGAGCAACTCCAGGAAGTCGCCCCGCTGCAACGGCTCGAGCTCGGTCAGCGCCGCATCACGATCACCGTCGTTGTCGGCCAGGATCAGCCGCTCGACGGCCTCCCGCCGCTCACCCAGGAACATGTGCTCGGTCCGGCACAGCCCGATCCCCTCGGCCCCGAACCGCCGCGCCCGGGCCGCGTCGTCCGCGGTGTCCGCATTCGTCCGTACGCCGAGACGCCGTACCTCGTCCGCATGGGTGATCAACCGGTGGACGGCGGCCACGAGCTCGTCGCCCTGGTCCGGTGCCAGCGAGCCCTCGAAGTACTGCACCACTGGTGAGGCGACCACCGGGACCTCGCCACGGAACACCTCGCCGGTGGTTCCGTCGATCGAGATCGTCTCGCCGGCCTCGATCACCGTGCCGTTCACCTTGATGGTGCCCTGGGCAACATTCACGTCGAGTTCCTCGGCGCCGCAGACACAGGTCTTGCCCATGCCGCGGGCGACCACGGCCGCGTGCGAGGTCTTGCCGCCGCGGCTGGTCAGGATGCCCTGCGCCGCGATCATGCCGTGCAGATCGTCCGGGTTCGTCTCACGGCGGACCAGGATCACCTTCTCACCGCGGTCCGCCGCCTCGACCGCGGCGGCCGAGGTGAACACGATCGTGCCGGACGCCGCACCCGGCGACGCACCGATCGCCTTGGTGATGAGGTCGGTGTCCGCGTCCGCGTCGAACCGCGGGAACATCAACTGCGCGAGCTGTGCACCCTTCACCCGCTTGAGCGCCTCGTCGGTGTCGATCACGCCCTCGTCGATCAGGCTGGTCGCGATCCGGAACGCGGCTGCCGCGGTCCGCTTGCCGACCCGGGTCTGCAGCATCCACAGCTTGCCGCGCTCGACGGTGAACTCGATGTCGCACAGGTCGCGGTAGTGCCCCTCGAGCTTGGCCATGATCGCCATCAGATCGTCGTACGACGTCTTGTCGATCTGCTCCAGATCCGCGAGCGGGACGGTGTTGCGGATGCCGGCCACCACGTCCTCGCCCTGCGCGTTCTGCAGGTAGTCGCCGTACACACCGGGCTGACCGCTCGACGGGTCGCGGGTGAACGCGACGCCGGTGCCGGAGTCCATGCCGAGATTGCCGAACACCATCGAGCAGATGTTGACCGCCGTACCGAGGTCGGTCGGGATCCGCTCCTGCCGGCGGTAGAGGATCGCGCGCTCGGAGTTCCACGAGCCGAAGACCGCCTCGATCGCCAGGTCCATCTGGGTCCGCGGGTCCTGCGGGAACTCGCGTCCGGTGTGCTCGTGCACGGCCTGCTTGAACGTCTCGACCAGGCGCTTCAGGTCGTCCGCGTCCAGATCGAGGTCGTTGCGGGTGCCCTTGGCTTCCTTGGCCGCCTCGATCGCGTCCTCGAACACGTCGCCGTCCATGTCCAGCACGGTCTTGCCGAACATCTGGATCAGCCGGCGGTACGCGTCCCAGGCGAACCGCGGGTTGCCGGAGTGGTGCGCGAGCCCGTTCACCGAGTCGTCGTTCAGGCCGACGTTGAGAACGGTCTCCATCATTCCGGGCATCGACACGGCCGCTCCGGACCGGACCGAGACGAGCAGCGGGTCGTCGGCCTGGCCGAGCTTCTTGCCCATCTTCTGCTGCAGTACGTCGACGTGGTGATCGATCTCGTCGGCCAGGTCCGATGGCACCGAGCCGGTGGCCAGGTACGCGCGGCAAGCCTCGGCGCTGATGGTGAATCCGGGTGGCACCGGCAGGCCGAGGTTGGTCATCTCGGCCAGGTTCGCCCCCTTCCCGCCGAGCAGCTCCTTCATGTCCTTGTTGCCTTCGGCGAAGTCGTAGACGAGTTTCGGCACGATCACTCCCTGTGGTTCGGGCGGTGCTTCTGAGCGCGGTGTGGTGGCCCGCTGGCCCATCGACTCCAGTGGCGGGGGCGTTGCCTTCAGAGTAAGCCCAAAAACCAGTCCAGTTGAACACTGGTCTCACGATGCCGACGTGACTCTGCCCACAGGTCGAAGGCCGGAAAACCCTTCCCCCATTGACAACGCGAGACAAACGGCACATCTCCCACCGAAACGCAGAAGCAGGGTGTTACCCACCTTTCAGACGGGTAACACCCTGCTTCTGGGAGTCCTTCTCGGCTACAACTTCCGGCGGGTTCGGAGGTAGTCGCCGACTACGGCGGCGCCGAGGCCGTCGGAGTCCGGGGCGAGGACTCGGCCACCGCTGCGGCGGGCCAGGAGGTCGACGAAGGCGTTGAGGCGCGGGTCGTCGCCCAGGCGGAAGACGGTGAGCGAGGCGCCTAGTTTGGCCAGGCGGTCCACCTCGAAGATCGTCTTGCGGAGTGTGGCCGGCTCGGGCGGGTAGGAGAACTCCGCCGTACCGTCCGGCTCGAGGTGCGCGGTCGGTTCGCCGTCGGTCACCATCAGGACCACCGGCTGGGCGTCCGGATGACGACGCAGGTGGCGGCCGGCCAGCAGCAGGGCGTGATGCGCGTTCGTCCCCTGCTCCCAGGCGCCCTCCATCCCGATCAGCTGGGGTAGCTCGACGACTCCGGCGTACCGCCCGAAGGTGATGAGCTGGAGCGCGTCGTTGCGGTAGCGGGTCGAGATGAGCTGGTGCAGCGCGAGCGCCGTCCGCTTCATCGGCAGCCAACGGCCCTCCTGGACCATCGACCACGACGTGTCCACCAGCAACGCGACCGCGGCCCGGGCCCGATGCTCGGTCTCCGCGATCTCCACATCGGCCACATCGAGCTTGACCGACCCACTACGCGTAGCGCTCCGCAGTACAGCGTTCCGCACGGTCCGAGGCACGTCCCATGGCTGCGTGTCGCCGAACTGCCACTGCCTGCTGGAGCCACTCAGCTCTCCGGCCGCCCCGGCATTGGCCGCATCCCGCTCACCCGAACCGCGCGCAGCCCGCAGTACGTCGGCCAGCGCGGTCTGCCCGAGATGCCGCAGAGCCTTCGGCGACAACCGCAACGAACCGTCGGGCGCTCGCTCGAGCAACCCTTGGTCGCGCAGCTGCCGTTCCAGCTCGGACAACCGGCGAGCATCCACCGTCGCCTCGTCGCCGAGCTGCCGGGTCAGCGCGTCGAGGTCGATGTCCTCGAGCCGCGCGCCCGGATACGACTGAGCCAACTGCTCGGCCAGCGCATCGAGCTCGGCGAGGTCGGACATCGCCCGCGCACCGTCGGCGAGACCGAGCGGGTCGTCACCACTCATCCGCTCCGACCCGGCCCAGTCCTCCCCCGGCCGCAGCGACTGCAGCTGCGCGTCCAGCTGCGCCAACTGCTGAGCGAGCTGCGGACTGCCGAACGCCTGCTGCGACAGCTCCATCAGCTCGGCGCGCTGCTCGGCAGTCATCGAGTTCATCATCCGCTGCGCCGCGGCCGCCCGCTGCGCCAGTACGTCGATCAGTTCGTCGACGTTCTGCGGATTCTCCGGGAAGAACTCGCCGTGCTTGGCCATGAACTCGTCGAACAACTCCGGCACCTCGGGCCGGTCCTGCGCGTGCGCCGCCAGCAACGCGTTGAGGTCGGTGAGCATCTCGTTGATCTGCTCCACGTCCTCAGGCGTGGTCTGCTGCAGCGCCTCCTTCATGCCCTCGAACCGCGACCCGAGCAGCTCGCGCCCGAGCAGTTCCCGGATCTCCTCGTACTTCTGCCGTGCCTCCGACGACTCCCACTGATAGTTGGCCAGCTCTCGTACGGCGGCCGCCGTACCCGACGGAAGCGCGTCGAGCTCGGCCTCCTTGAACCGGGCGTCGTCGGACGGATTCGGGAACAGTTCGCGGCGCTCGGCCGCCAGCGCCTCGTCGAGCAGCCGCTGGACGTCCCGCAGGGTGCCGTCGAGGTTGTGCTGCCGCTGGATCTCGCGGCGGCGCTCCCACATCCTGCGGGTGAGGTCGTCCAGGCCCTGCGTGTTCCGGGTGCCGCGCCGGAGCAGTTCCTCCAGCGCGGACCGCGGCGACGAGCCGTTCATCACGTCGCGACCGATCTCATCCAGCGCGTCCCGCAGATCGGCCGGCGCCGCAAGCGGATCCGGCCCGTCATGCCACGGCCCGTACGACCAGCCTTCCGGTATCGACGCGGACATGTCAGATCCCGTAGATCGTTGTGTCGTTGTCGGCGTCCTTGGCCAGTCGTTTGGACAGGTACAACGCCTCCAGGGCGAGCTCGACCGCGGCAGCGATGCGGCCGGGCGACTCGTCCGGCTCGACGCCTGCGCGCGCGGCGACATCATGCAGGACCGGCAGCTCCGGCAGCGCGGCCAGCACATCCCGGCCGGGGACCCGCTCACCCGTCGTCACAAGGTTGCCATCGGCAACAGCGTTCGCCAGCGGGCTGAGGTCGAGACCAGCGAACCGCTCCCGCGCGGTGTCCGCGACCGAGCGACGCAGGAGGTACTCGAGCAGCTCGATCTCACGCCCCTCCTCCCCGGGCTCGAACTCGAGCTTGCCGCGCAGCACGGCAGGTACGGCCTCCAGGTCGACCGGCCGCGAGACGGCCGGCTCCTCGCCGGTGATCGCGCTGCGCCGCAGCGCGGCGGCGGCAATCGTCTCGGCCGCGGCGACCGCGAACCGAGCCGACACACCCGACCGCTGGTCGATCGACGTCGACTCGCGCAGGTGCCGGACGAACCGGGCCAGCACCTCGAGCAGCGGCTCCCCGACCTCGGCGGTGAACTCGGCCTCCTGCCGGATCACGTCCACCTCGGCGTCGATGTCGAGCGGGTAGTGGGTCCGGACCTCGGCGCCGAACCGGTCCTTCAGCGGCGTGATGATGCGGCCGCGGTTGGTGTAGTCCTCCGGGTTGGCCGTTGCCACCAGCAACACGTCGAGCGGCAGCCGCAGCGTGTACCCGCGGACCTGGATGTCACGCTCCTCCATCACGTTGAGCAACGCGACCTGGATCCGTTCGGCCAGGTCCGGCAGCTCGTTGATCGCCACGATGCCGCGGTGCGCCCGCGGCACCAGACCGAAGTGGATGGTTTCCGGGTCACCCAGACTGCGGCCCTCGGCAACCTTCACCGGGTCCACGTCGCCGATCAGGTCGCCCACCGAGGTGTCCGGTGTCGCGAGCTTCTCGGCGTACCGCTCGCTTCGATGGATCCAGGTGACGGGCAGGTCGTCGCCGAGCTCCACGGCGCGGCGGCGCGATGCCGGCGTGATCGGGTCGAGCGGGTGCTCGGGCAGCTCGGCGCCCTCGATCACCGGGGTCCACTCGTCCAGCAGGCCGACCAGGGTGCGCAGCAGCCGGGTCTTGCCCTGGCCGCGCTCACCGAGCAGGACGACGTCATGCCCCGCGAGCAGGGCGCGTTCGAGTTGCGGAATCACCGTCCGGGTGAATCCGACGATGCCGGGCCACGGATCACGCCCGGCCCGGAGTTCTGTCAGCAGGTTGTCACGAATCTCGGCCTTGATCGACCGTGGGAGATGCCCGGCGGCCCGGAGGTCACCGGCCTTACGAGGAAGTTCAGCAGGTGCACTAGTCACAGGTCACAAGTTAGCTCGGTCACCCCAAATCGCACCCCGAATATCTCAGCGCTTGGGCGTGACCCGGCCGGACGCGAAGACGTGACTCGGGGTGAACGTGACCGGGACCCACGGATGATCCGGCGCCTCCCGGGCGACGAAGTGATCGCCGTCCGCGGGCTCGGTCGGGCGCAGCTCGTACTCCTGCACAGGCTGCTCGGCGAACGACAGCCGGTCACCGGTGGCCCGAAATTCCATCACGAGCGCCTCATCTCGCCGTACGACGTCCAGTTGGACGGTAGCTCGTTCGTACCGGCCGACATGGCGGTCGTCGACCGGACCGTCCGCCGGCTGCGGTGACGCCGGGTGGCCAACGCCGGTGAAGTGCCTGAAGACCTCGGTGGCCAGCGGCTCGAACAGGGCCGTTCCGTTGCCGGAGTTGGTCAGCAGGCACATGATCAGCCGTGCCTCGGGGTCGATCCGGAGGAACGCCACCTGCGAGATCGTCGTTCCGTCGTGGCCGAACAGGCCGCGGCCTTGCCAGTCGTAGATCCGCCAGGCCAGGCCGAGGTTGCTGAAGCCGCCGATGCCGCCTGCGTACGGGACTTGCGGCTCCTGCATCGACCGGTAGCGCTCATCGGTCAGATGCATCCGGGCGAACTCGAGCAGGTCGCCCGCAGACGCGGTGACCCCTCCGGCCGGACCAATGCTCCGAGGCAACTGCCACGTCTTGACCGGCGATCCGTCGGTGCCCAGGTGGCCCAGGGCGGCGCGGTGCAGGATCGCCTCCTCCGGCAGCGTGACGGTCCGGGTCAGCCCGAGCGGCTCGACCAGGCGCTTGCGCAGCGACTCGTCCCAGGTGCCTCCGTCGAGCACCTCGATCAGTCGGCCGAGCAGCACGAACCCGGCGTTGCAGTACGAGTACGCCGTACCTGGCTCGAACAACTGCTCGACGTCGGCGAGAAGAGCGACGTACCGCTCGAGGCACTCGTCGCCGCGGCCGGTGTCGGTGAACACGTCGCCGTCGATGCCGCTGGTGTGAGTGAGGAGGTGACAGACGGTGATCCGTGGATCGATCGATGCCTCGGGCAACAACTTCACCACGGCGTCGTCCAGGTCCAGCCGCCCTTCAGCGGCCAGCTGGACGATCATCGTGGCGGTCCACGGCTTGGTGACCGACCCGAGCTGGAAGACCGCGTCCTCGGTCGTCTCGACCCCGGTCGACGCGTTCAGTACGCCGTACGGTGCGATCGTCGTCTCACCGTCCTGCCAGATCCCGAGCACCGCCCCCGGAACCTTCGCCGCCACCGCCAGTTCACTCAACCGCGCAGACCAGTCAGGCATGTGCCCAACCTACTTCGTCGCCTCCTCCAGCAGCGCACGGAGGGCAGTCCAGGCTGCGGTCTCGTCGAAGTTCTCCGCCAGCAGGATCTTCGTCGCCACGCTGGCCGAATCCCGGTAGAACGCCAGCAGCAGATGTTCGGTGCCGATGTAGTTGTGGCCCAGCGTCAGCGCCTCTCCGACCGCTCCTTGCAACACGTGCGAGGTCCTACGGGTGAACGGCGGTCGCTCGGCGTCGAGCGTCTTCGGCGGGTCGGTCGGCTCCTCCGCTGGATTCACCTCGTCGACGGCGGCGCGGACCTTTTCCTTCGTGATGCCGTGGTGCAGCAGCGCCTTCGTACCCAACGACTCAGGCTCTGCGTAGAACGCGAGCAGCAGGTGTTCGGTGCCGATGTAGTCGTGGTTGTCGCCGCGGGCCACCTCCGACGCGGCCTTCACCACGGCCATCGCACGCTTCGTGTAGCGGTTGAAGGCCGGCTTGCTCGTCCACGAGTCGGCGAAGCGCTTGTGCGCGGCCTGCTTGCTCACGCCGAGCACCGCGCTGATCTCGACCCACGATTTGCCGGCGCCGCGGGCCCGGTCGACGAAGAAGCCGAGGGCGGCGTCGCCGGTGCTGGTCAGTTCGCTGATCGTCGACGCCGCGGCGGCAAGCTGCTCGAGTTCGTCGTCGCTGCCGGCGTCCGCCTTGATCGTGTTGATGAGTTGCTGCAGGTCAGGTCCAGGAGTCATGCCGTCAACCTTAGGTTGACAAATTGCTTTCCGTCAACCCTGGGTTGACGCGGCCTGGGGTGTAGCTAAGGACAGGAGGTGGTCGGTCGCGGAGCCGCTCCGACGCTGACGTCAGGCGTGAGCGACCCTGCGGGCGACCACTACCTCCTGTCCTTAGGTACGGTTTGGCGCGTGCAACCCCTGCCGGACGTGATCAGTGACGGGCTGCGGGTGCTGTTCTGCGGGATCAATCCCGGGCTGATGTCGGCGGAGACCGGTCATCACTTCGCCCGGCCCGGGAATCGGTTCTGGCCGGCATTGCACCTGAGCGGTTTCACGCCGCGCCTGTTGCGACCCGACGAGCAGGGTGAGCTCCTGACCTATCGCCTCGGCATCACCAACGTCGTCGACCGCCCGTCCGCGCGCGCCGACGAACTCACCCGTGCGGAGTACCTGGCCGGCGGGGAGAACCTGGTGAAGAAGGTTCTCCAGATCCAGCCGGAGTGGCTCGCGATCGTCGGCGTCACGGCGTACCGCGACGCTTTCGGCGAGCGGAAGGCTGCCATGGGCAAGCAGGACCGCCTGATCGGCGACACCCGCGTCTGGGTCCTGCCGAACCCGAGTGGACTCAACGCCCACTACACCTTGCCGAAGCTCGCTGCTGCCTTCGCCGAACTCAAGCAAGTCAGCTGAGAGACCGCCGCCAAGTCCTCAAGACCATCGCCGGCGAACTCGAATCCCCGGCCCTCCTGGGCCTCCGCCTGCACCTGCTGATCTACGCAATCGACTGGTTGAACATCTCAGCCGAGCTGCGCGAACTGCGCAGCAGACTTGGCGACCGCCCGTTGACCGCCTTCTCGGCAGCCAACCTCCTCCGCTCCCGTCTGACCGCAAGCGAAGCCACCTGGTCCCCTGAGTCCTTGGCAGGTCCGGCGACACAGCTCGTCCACGACCCGGACCTGACCGCCGGCCTGCTCGCCTGGTCCCTGATCTCCGCCGCCGGCCCGCGCTCAGGCTGGTCCTCCACCTGGCGCGCCCTACTCATTGCCCTGCGCAACCACCCGTCCACCGACGTCCGTCAGCTCGCACTCGAACTGACGACGGCGAGCGAGGATTAGTCCTCCTTCTCGGCCTTCTCCTTGGCCCGTTTGCGGCGTTTGCCTTCGTGCATGGCGATGACTCGGGCGATGGGGATGGCTCGGCCTTCCTCGAGGAGGTCTTCGGGGAGGGACTGGGGAGCTGGGAGTTGATCGGCCCAGCGGTCGGCGTCGCCGAGCTGCTCGACGGCGGTGCGGACCGTGAAGTCGCGTGGAGTGACTCGGTCCAGGTCGTCCCAGCCGACCGGGAAGGACACCGGCGTACCGGGCCGGACCCGCGGACTGTACGCCGCGACCACCGTCGCCCCACCGGATCGCGTCGAGTCGACGAACACCTTCCCGCCCCGGTCCTCCTTGATGTACGCCGTGGTCGCGACGTCGGGGTCGATCCGCTCGGCCCGCGCCGCGATCGCCCGGGTCGCGGCCGCCGCGTCCTCGATCGACACCGACTCGTCGATCGGCACGAACACGTGCACACCCTTCGCGCCGCTCGTCTTGACCGCACCCGACAGCCCGGCGTCGGCCAACGCCTGCCGGACCAGGAACGCCGCCTGCACCGCCTTCGCGAACGTCTCGTCCCCCTCCGGCGGGTCGAGGTCAAGCACAAGATGCGTGATGCGGTCCCAATGGTCCGCGCGCATCAGCGTCGGGTGGTACTCGACCGCGCGCTGGTTCGCGAACCACAGCAGCGTCCGCCGGTCGTCGCACAACGCGTACGACACCTCGCGCTTGGACGCCTCCGCCCACACCGGCACCGTCTTGACCCAGTCCGGCGTGTACTTCGGCACGTTTTTCTGCATGAACTTGGGCTGCCCCGGCCGGATCCGGATCACCGACAGCGGCCGCTCCCGCAACTCGAGCAGGATCCGCTCGTGCACAGCATCCAGATAGTCGACCAGATCCCGCTTGGTCGCGTCAGCCCCGTCGAACAAGGGCTGATCCAAGTTGGTCAGGTCGACCCCGTCCCGCGTCTCATCCGGCTTGCTCGCCATTCCCAGAGCTTAGAAGGCCGACGAGGGCTTCGAGAACCTTTTCCGCCTCGCCGGGTTCCACCGTCTGGGGGTTGAGCGCGATCGCGTCGTCGGGCATCCGATAGGTGCCGACCGCGATCCGCGGGTCGCGGTTCCACAACGCCGTGACCAGGTCGTCCCGGGTCCAGCCGGAGGTTGTCGACAATCGCACAACCGCCCGGCTGTGCGGCTGGCCGGCCTCACTCGGATAGCCGCGGGTAACGGTCACTCCGGGCATTCCCTGCAATCCGCGGATCCAGTTGTCGACAATCCGCTCGTAGCCGGCGAGCATCGCCGCCTCATCCTGCTCCAGCGTCCACTCGACCGCCGCGAGCAACCCGAGCAGTTCCTCCTTCCCGACCTTCATGCCGCGCCCGATGTCCTGGTTCGGCGATGCATGCAGCCGGCAACGGTCCACGATCCACCGGCGTCCCAGCACCAGGCCACTGGCCTGCGGACCGCGCAGCCCCTTCCCGCCGCTGAGGATCAGCGCGTCCGCCCCGACATCCCGAGTGAATCGCCACAGCGTCGCGACCGGCGGGATCTGCGCGGCCGCGTCGACGATCACCGGTACGCCGGCCTCCGCGGCGATGCCGATCACCTCTTCGACGGCAAGCGCACCGGCCGCGAAATGGGTCCCGGCGAACCACAGGACGCAGGCTGGCTCGCGGGCGAGGGCCGCTCGCAGTTCGTCGACCGACGGACCGATCTCGACGATCCGGGCGCCGGTCAACTGGACGCCGTAGTCGCAGCCGTTCCGCTGCGAGGCGAACATCACTACCTCGGCGTCGACCGGAAACGCCTGCGACTGATCGGTGATGCAGGCGGCAACGGTCAGCGTGATCGCCGCCGCCGCACCGCAAGTCACGTATGCCGCGTCGTTGTGCGTCAGCTCGGCCAGCCGCTCACCCACGCGAGTGTGCAGTTCGTCGAGATCGACGAACTGAGCGGCCGCGTCGTTCATCGCCTGCAGAACCGGGGCCGGCATCAACGAGCCACCGAGCATGGTCAACGTGGCGGACGCGTTGATCACCGGCCGCACGCCGAGCCCGCCCACCGTGGTGGACGGACGGACCGGCGGAGCTACCTCGAGCGGATCGGTCATCCGACCAGGAACCTTGACATCGGCGGGACCCCGGACAGCTCGGCCAACCACGCGTCGAGGAAGTCGTTGTCCGTCGCATCGAGATGCGTCAGCTTGTAGACACTCGCAGCAGGCAGAGCGTTGATCAGCGGTGCACACCAGTCCTGATCGTCGGCTGCGACCAGACTCGTGGCGGTCACCGCGGACGCGTGCCGAGTCGGATCGAAGTAGGACAGAGTGTTGTCGACAATCTGCACCGAGGAGCCGGCTCGAAGGTGATCGTTGAGCTCCTCGAGCGGATACGAGCTGGACTTCAACCGCGCCTCCATCGCCCGGTAGAACAGCAGATCAGTCACCCGGAGCGCGGTGAAACCCGGCCGCCGCGCGGCCGTTAGCACGGCCAGGTCGTCGCCGGTCACCGCCACGCGCGCCGGATCGGCCTCTGACAACCCCAGCAGGAACTCGGCCGCCCGAAGACAGTCCGCCGCGATCCCGCGGTAGATGTACGACGCCGGATCGTCGATCCCCATTGTCAACAATCCCGGGTACGCCGCCGAGAACCCCTCGTCGGCCAATCGCTGACCACGATGCATCAGACCGAACACGACGTACCGGCTCCGGTCGTTGGGGTGCGGCACGTGGTTGACGCTGCCGTACCGCGGCGTCTGCAGCAGCGCGGGGAACCGACCGTCACCGGTGGGGATGCTCAAGTGGCCGAAGACGCGGTACGGGCCCGTGCTTGTCAGGCGGACGGTGTAGCTGGTCGCTTCGTCGGTCGCCCGCGCCGGCACGACGTCGAGCACCGGACGGGCGGGAATCGCGGCCAGTTCGTTGTCGACCGCGGCCCAGTAGTCGTCGAAATCCATCAGTCACCGTCCCGGTTGCAGGTGCTCGGCAAGGAAGTCCTCCACGATCCGCATCACGCCCGGCAGCCCGGCGTGATGTGCGCAGTGCGGGAAGGTGTGCAGCGTCTTCTCGCAGGTCAGCGTCCGATGCAGCGCGAACCCGGTCTCCGGCGGGCAGACGTCGTCCTCCAGCCCGAGGTACAGCAGCGTCGGCGCCTGCACCTTCGGCGCGAAGTTGAGACCGTCGTAGTACGCGACCGACTCCCGCACCCGATCCACGTCCTTGGGATGCACCCGCAGGTACTCGCTGATCTCCTCGTACGGGTACGACCGGGTCAGCGTCGGCGCGGTCATGATGCCGCACAAGTACGGCGCTCCGGCCGCGACGGCCTTGATCACGTCGGGCCGCAGCGCCGCCGTACTGATCCCGAGCCCACCGCCCTGACTCGATCCCTGCAGTCCGATCCGCGCATTGTCGACTTCCGGACGACCGAGCAGTACGTCGACCGCCCGTACGACGTCGAGGTAGAAACCGCGATAGCCGTACGTGTTGTGGTCGACGATGTTGTGCGTCAGCAGTCCCGGGTAGCCCGGGTTGAACACGTCGTTCGACCGCAGCTTGCCGCGCGGCGCCACCGCGAGAGCGGCGTACCCGAGCTCGGACCATTCCTTCGGGATTGTCGGCTCGGAGATGTAGCCGGGGATCGTCACGAGTGCCGGGTACGGCGCCGGGCGGTCGCGAGGGGTCGTGTACCAGCCGGCGATCCGCAGTCCGCCGAAGCTGGTGTAGCGCAGATCGTAGACAATCACATTGTCCGTGGAGAGTGTCGGCATCTCGGTGAGCACCGGCTCCAGCGGGTACGACGCACAGTCCGCCAGGCCGGCCGCCCAGAAGGCGTCGAAGTCGTCCGGCAGTTCGACCTCGACGATGGCGGTCTCAGGGTCTCTCAAGAGCATTCCTCTCGATGGGGTGCTGAGTAGAGCGTGCGCTGGTTGCTCGGTAGAGCATGCGTCCGCACCCGGTCCTTCAACCGCCGCCGATCCGGACCCAGACAAGTTCATCAGGTCCGAGCGGCTGGGCCTCAGCCGACTCCCACGGCTTGGTGCTCGGGCTCGATGACGGCGACGACGCGCTCGTCGCCGCGGGGGTACGGTGCGCCGGCGTACTTGATGGCCAGATTGTCGACAATCTCCCAGGCCTCGTCGCCCTCGATCCATTCGACGACCCGGCCGCGGATCACGACGGGCTCGAACGGATTGTCGACAGGCGCGATGGACAGTGCCACCCGCGGGTCACGGCGCAGGTTGCGTGCTTTGCGCATGGTTGGACCGGTGAAGAAGACGATGCGGTCACCGCGGGCGCCGACGTACACGGGAGTGCTGTGCGGCGAGCCGTCGGCGCAGATCGTGGCGAGGTGAGCGATCGAGGTGCCGTCGAGGACGCTACGCACTTTCGGGTCGAGCATGGGTCTCTCCTTTACCAGGGTTGTTGCTCAGCAGGGTTGTTGCTCAGCAGGATTGTTGCTCAGCGGGGACGTTGCTCAGAGGGGTTGTTGCTGCAGGGGTTCTTCTTCAGCGGGGATTCTTGGCGCGCCAGGCGACATAGTCGGCGACGGACTGGGCGACGTCGAAGGCGGGCGCGAAGCCGGTGTCGTCGGTGAGCCGAGCGATGTCGAGGTACGGGTCCACGCCGGGTCCGCCCTGCCGTCCGGGCAGGAGGTCGAGTTGCAGGCCTGGTGTGATTGTCTGCAATGCGTCCGCGAAGTCGCGGTTGGTGTACGCCCGGCCGCTGGACACGTTGTAGACGTTGTGCGCCAGGCTTTCCGCGGTGGTCAGAAGTGCGATCGCACGCCCGGCGTCCGGCGCGTAACAGCAGTCGCCACCGTCGTCGGCGGACAGGGGCTTCGGCTCCTCACCGCGGAGCACGGCGCTGATGTACGGCGGGATGTAGAAGAACGGCGATTCCGGGTCGACGAGCGGTCCCCAGATGGTCCCGATCCGGAGTACGACGGGCTGGACGCCGCTGCCCTGCAGGCTGTGCATGGCGAGTGGTTCGACGGCCTTCTTGAACGCGATGATCAGGTGCGGCAATTTGGTCGTGGGCAGATCAAGTTCCTCGTGCCAGCGGGTCTCGGACCGGCCGATGTACACGCCGAGGCTGCTGGCGACGGCGCACCTGCGGACGCCCCATGCTCGGGCAGCGTCGAGCGCGTTGAGCAGCCCGGACGTATCAGTGCGGAAGAAGTCCACCGGGTTCTCGCCCGGGACGCTGCCGGCGAGGTGGACGACGTCGCTGATGTCGTGGCGGGCGCCGAGGGCGAGGAAGGCGTCCCGATCGGTGACGTCGAGGGGTTCGACGATGACCCGGCCGGCGAGGAACGACGGGACCTCGGTACGGCGGTGAGTGGTGACGACGACCTCCTGCCCGAGATCGAGGAGCGCGCGGGCGGTGTGAGCGCCGATCATGCCGAGCCCGCCGGTGACGAGGATCATCGGACAACCTCGTAGTGCAGGTGGGTCACACCGGGCGCGGGGATCGCTTCGAGCAGGCGTAGTTCCACGTGTTCTGGGAGTTCCTGGAAGAAGCTGCGACCGGCGCCGAGCAGGATCGGCACCTGGTGCAGGATCACCTCGTCGACGAGGCCGGCCGCGAGCGCCGACGTCACCGCACCGCCGCCCATGATGGCGACGTCCTTGCCGCCGGCAACCTCGCGCGCCGCGGCGACAGCGTCCTCGATCCCGGTCGTGATCAGGGTCTGACGCTTGTCACTCATCCCCGGTACAGGACGGTGGCTGACGACGACCAGCGGGGCGGTCGGATGTGGGGCTCCGCCGTTGACCCAGCCGGAGTCGTCGTAGGTGTTGCGACCGGCCAGGCTGGCGCCGACACGTTCGGCGCTCGCGTCGAAGAACCGGACACTGGCCTCGCTCAGCTTGAAGCCGTCGAACACCTGGCTCGGTGTGTCGCCGTCGAAGTACCAGTTGAACAGCATCCCTCCGTCGCCGAGCCCACGCCCGGCGCCGGGATCGCGACCGGTGATGTACCCGTCGACCGAAACCGAATGGGCACTGATGACCTTGCTCATGTCTGTCCTCCGTGGTGATCAGATGGCTTGGTGGTGATCAGATGGCTTGCTGGAAGTCGAAGAATCGGCGCGGGTCGTACGCGCGCTTGACCGCTGCCAGCCGCGGATAGTTGTCCGCGTGGTACGCCGACGCCCAGTCGTCGAGCGCGCTGTCCGGGAAGTTGGGGTAGACGCGGCCGGACCCATCGGCGTGCGCGGTCGCCCAGGACTCGTCGACCCAAGGATCGTCCGCGTCAGCGATGTGCTCGAGCAGGAAGCGCGTGCTGCGATGCGCGAACGCCGTGGCATTGTCGACAATCCTGTTGTAGGCCCCGCCCATTGCTGTCAATGCCAGCTCTCGTCGGCCCGCGGTCCTCGAGAACTGCTTCAGGAGAGACGCGATGCTGCCGTCGGCCAGCGGGTTGGAGAAGAACTCCGACCTGAGCCGGGTGAGGCGTTCGGGTTCGTCGAGTGGGTCGCCGAAGGTGCTCTTCAGCTGGCTGTACGGCAGTCCGGCACGCAAGTCGAACGTTGAGGTCGCCCCTGCCCGATCGATGAACTGCTGCATCAGCTCCCGGGTCGCCGCTTCATCGAGCATCGAAGCTCCGAAGAGCGTGGCTCGGACGGGTACGCCGGGCTCCGACACCAGGGAGAGGTTGACGGTGAGTTCGTCCGGGGCGTCCGGTGCCCAGGCTTGCCAGGCTGAGACCAGACCCTCGATTGCGATGCCCGACCAATGCGCCTCGATGCGGGTGGTGATCGGTTCAGGGACGGTGTCGAATCGCAGCGAGGTGACGACACCGAAGTGGCCGCCGCCGGCGCCGCGCAGGCCCCAGAACAGGTCCGGTTCGTGGTCGGCGTCGCACTCCACGACACTGCCGTCTGCGAGTACGACCTGTGCGCCGACGAGACGATCGCAGGTCAGCCCGTACTTGCGCCCGAGCAGGCCGATCCCACCGCCGAGGGTGAGGCCCGTGATGCCGACGGTCGGACCGCATCCGCCTGGGACAGTTCGGCTGTGGGCGTGCAGGGCGGCGTACACCTGTGCCAGGCGGGCGCCGGCTCCGATCGTGGCGAGCCCCTCGGGCGCCACCGAGATGGTGTCGAGTCCGGACAGGTCGAGCACGATCCCGTCCGTCGACGATCGGCCGGCGAAGCAGTGGCCGCCGCCGCGAGGAGCGATGCGGTCCCCGGTGGTCGCGGCGTACTTGATGATGCTGACGACGTCCGAGACCGAGCGGCACAGAGCCACGAGCCTGGGCCGCATGTCCCGGTAGGCGGGGTGGAATGGGCGGCGGATCACGTCGTAGCCCGCTGATTCGGGCCTGAACAGCTCGCCGTCGAGTGTGTCGATCCAGTCGGTCATGAGTCAGACGCTATGACCAGCGCTCTGCCCGGGTCTTGAACGAATCGCGCACGGGTCAGACCCGGAGCGGCTGCCTCCGGGTGGCGAGGAACGGCTTGTACGACGCGGAGTGGTCGTGGCCGCACATGCACCGATCGACGGTGCCGCCGAGAAGCTGGCTCGGGTTGAGGCCGAGGAGTTGGCGCGGGGTGAGGCCGGTCAGCCGGAGGCATTCCCGGCTGAGGTGCGCCTGGTCGGCGTACCCCGCGTCGATCGCAAGTCCCGCCGTACCGTCCGCACCACGCCGACCCGTGGGCGTGGCGCCGGCCTGCGCCAGCGCGAGAAACCCCTGGAACCGCAAGGTCCGCTGGAGCACCTTGGGGCTCATCCCCACCGCATGCAGGCAGCGGCGACGCAGTTGGCTCGCCGACAGCGCCAGATGGTTGGCCAGCGTGTCGATGTTGAGCGGCCGCCACGGCATCAGCGCCTGCACGGCTTCGCCCACCAGCGGATCCACGCGCACCGCAGTACGAAACTCCTGCAGCAGGTGGGTCTGCAAGAACATCAAGGCTCGCTCGGCTGTCCCCGCCCGAGCCATCGCTTCGACAAGCCGGTCCTCGAGACTTCCCCACAAGTCCGCCAGGCCGACACGCTGATCCACCAAATCGTCGAGCACCGTCGGCAAGGGCGGCGCCGTGCCCGGGTGGAACCGCACCCCCACGATCGTGGTGTGCGCCGGAATGACCTCGACCTCAGGCCCGGTCAACGGCCCCACCAACTGCGGACGCCCACCGATCGGAAAGTGAATCTCCACGCCACCGGTAGGCAAATGCCGCTGCACGTACGCCGCCTCGCCGGTCCGCTGAATCCAAACCGTCCGCACCACACCCGCCAACCCAGGCAACGGCGGCCGCTCAACGTACGACTCCACAACCGCCATCTTGGCACTGAACCGGCCAACCACACCGCCGTCAAGCCCTTCGACCTGCGTGCATACTCAGGCCCCGCCTGACCTCGACTCAATCACCCAAGAACGGATGGCTCCACTACCCCTAAACAACCACTGGCGCGAGGCCGGCCTACCACTCCGAACCACGCGGCGACTACATGCGTCTGCGACAACCGTGTGCAGCACCGGCCACGCCCGGAGCAGCCGGGGCCGGAGGCGGTTTCCTCTGTCAGCCGCCGGAGACGCCTAGTTCGGCTTCGGCTAGGTCGGCGGTTAGGCCGTCGGTGTCGTCGAGCCAGCCGTGTGGGAGGACGATGTGGTCGCGAGGACTGCCTTGACGACCTCGGGGCGCGCCCAGTTCGGCAACCGGGAAGGGAACCGCCGGGTCCAGCTGGGACAGCAACTCGTCCAGCTGCGCCAACGATTCAACCATCCCAAGCGCCGCGCGGAGTTCGCCGCCGGCCGGGAAGCCCTTGAGATACCACGGGACGTGCTTGCGGAAGTCTCGCAGACCGCGCGGCTCCCCCATCAGGTCAGCCAGCAGCTCACCATGCCGGCGCATCACGACAGCGACCTCACCGAGGGTCGGCAGGTTCAACGCCTCCCCACCGGAGAACGCAACCGCGAGGTCCCGGAACAGCCACGGCCGGCCCAGGCATCCACGCCCAACGATGACCCCAGCGCACCCAGTCTCCGCGACCATTCGCAGAGCGTCGCCGGCCTCCCAGATGTCACCGTTCCCGAGCACAGGGATACTCACGTGGTCCACCAGCGAGGCGATCGCGGACCAGTCGGCCTGACCGGAGTACGCCTGCGCCGCCGTACGCCCATGCAACCCGATCGCCGCAGCTCCCGACTCCTCGGCGATCCGGCCCGCGTCGAGGTACGTCTGATGGTCGGTGTCGATGCCGATCCGGGTCTTCATCGTGACCGGCACGCCGTACGGCGTCGCGGCGTGGACCGCCGAGCGCAGGATCGCGCCGAGCAGGTTGCGCTTCCACGGCAGCGCGGCGCCACCGCCCTTGCGGGTCACCTTCGGGACCGGGCAGCCGAAGTTCAGGTCGATGTGCGCGACGCCGTACTGGTCGCACAACACCTGCACGGCACGACCGATGTACGTCGGATCGACGCCGTACAACTGCACCGAGCGGACCGTCTCACGCTCGTCGAACGTGAGCATGTCGAGCGATTTCTGGTCACCCTCGACGATCCCGCGCGACGTGATCATCTCGCACACGTACAGCCCCGCGCCCTGCTCCGCGCACAGTCGTCGGTACGCCGCATTGGTGATGCCGGCCATCGGCGCCAGCACCACGGGTGTGTCGATCGTGAGGTTGCCCAGTCGCAGCATGGTTCAGGCCTTCGCCACCAGCACCTGGCCGTTGCCGGAGATCTGCGCCTTGTACGGATCGACCGCGTTCGACATCGTGGTGACGCCGCACGCGATCGGCTCGCCGGAATGCTTGACCACGGCAACATCAGCCATCGTGCAGGTCACCTTGGCCGCATCGGGCGCCGTACGCAGCACCGCGTCCACGACCTTGGCCTTCACGATCGCGACCGAGTCGGAGGTGAACTTGTACGACGCGGAGTACTGCTTCGCGTCGACCGTCAGCGTCCCGCTGTACGGCTTCCCGCCGTACGTGACTGTGCACGTCAACGAGTGATTGCCAGGCTTCTCCACGTCCTCGATGCCCGGGCACTTCACCGTCGTGGTGGCGGCCTTGCCGGCCGCGATCTGCGCCTGCTTGGCGATCGCGAACCGGATCCGGTCGGCCAGGGCTGCGTCGCTTGCCGGCTCGCCGGTCACCTTCGGCGTCGGCCACGGCTTCGACGGTGTCGGCAGCGGCGTCAGCGCCGGCGTGGACGCGGTCGGGATCGGCGAGTTCGAGCTCGCCGGAGGCGTCGACGGAGCGGGGCTGTCGTCGCCCGCCTGCGGCTTGGAGTCCGAACATGCTGCCAGCACGAACACCATCACCGCGGACAGCCCGAAGACCGTCAGGCCGAAGCGCAGGTGTCCACGACCGAGGAACCGCCGAGCCGCCATGTCAGCAGCCGACCAGGTGCTGGGCGAGGTAGCCGGTGACCTCGGTGAGGGCCACCCGTTCCTGTTTCATCGAGTCGCGCTCCCGGATCGTCACGGCCTGGTCGTCGAGGGTGTCGAAGTCGACGGTGATGCAGTACGGCGTACCGATCTCGTCCTGCCGGCGGTAGCGGCGGCCGATCGCCCCGGCGTCGTCGAAGTCGACGTTCCAGTTCCGCCGCAACTCGGCGGCCAGATCGCGAGCCTTCGGCGACAGGTCTGCGTTGCGCGACAGGGGCAGTACGGCGGCCTTCACCGGGGCCAGCCGCGGGTCGAACCGCAGCACCGTGCGCTTGTCCACGCCACCCTTCGCGTTCGGCGCCTCGTCGTCGGTGTAGGCGTCCAAGAGGAACGCGAGCACGTTGCGGGTCAGGCCGGCCGCCGGCTCGATCACGTACGGCGTCCAGCGCTCACCCTTCTCCTGGTCGAAGTACGACAGGTCCGCACCGGAGTGCTTGGAGTGCGTGGACAGGTCGAAGTCGGTCCGGTTCGCGATGCCCTCGAGCTCGTCGAACTCCTTGCCGCCGAAGTTGAACTTGTACTCGATGTCGACGGTGCGCTTCGAGTAGTGGCTCAGCTTCTCCTGCGGGTGTTCGTAGAACCGCATGTTGTCCGGGTTCAGCCCGAGTCCGACGTACCAGTCCCAGCGGGTCTTCAGCCAGTACTCGTGCCACTCCTCGTCCGAGCCCGGGACGACGAAGAACTCCATCTCCATCTGCTCGAACTCGCGGGTCCGGAAGATGAAGTTGCCCGGGGTGATCTCGTTGCGGAAGCTCTTGCCGACCTGGGCGATGCCGAACGGCGGCTTCTTCCGGGCGGTGCCCATCACGTTCGCGAAGTTGATGAAGATGCCCTGCGCGGTCTCCGGCCGCAGGTAGTGCAGCCCCTCCTCGGACTCGACCGGGCCGAGGTAGGTCTTCAGCAGGCCGTTGAACATCCGCGGCTCGGTGAAGGTGCCCTTGTTGCCGCAGTTCGGGCAGGCGATCTCAGCCAGCTTGACGTCGTCGGCGTCCTTGTTCTTGCGCCGGGCGTAGTCCTCGCGCAGGTGGTCGTCGCGGAACCGCTTGTGGCAGGACTGGCACTCGGTCAGCGGGTCGACGAACTCCGACAGGTGCCCGGACGCCTCCCAGACCTTGGTCGGCAGGATCACCGACGAGTCCAGGCCGACGATGTCGTCACGACTCGTCACCATTGCCCGCCACCACTGGGTCCGGACGTTGTTCTTCAGCTCCACACCCAGCGGCCCGTAGTCCCAGGCCGACTTGGTTCCGCCGTAGATCTCGCCGCACGGGTACACGAAGCCTCTCCGCTTGCTGAGGCTGACGACGGCATCGACGGTTTCCACGGGCACTTTTCGACTCCAGATAACGGGCACAGGTTGCGGTACGAAGGGTCCAGGCTATCGGTCCAGGGTGGCCACCGTCGCATCCGGCCGAACGACCGCTGCTACGGCAGGAACTCGGGTACGTCGTCGTACGCGGTGGGCTCGTCGATCGCCAGCGACAGCAGCGGGACGGCGGCCACTTTCACCTCGTACGGCGACAGTGCGCGACGGTAACTGCCGATGTTCTCCCATTCCATCGTCAAGGCGAGCAGTTCCGGGTCGTCCGCGTTCCGCCCGGCCCGGGCGGCGACGAACCCCTTCTGCTTCCCCAGCACCTCGACCGCACCCCGTAGCCGCTCGAAAAACCCCGGCTGCTCCCCTGGTTCCACCCGGAACCTGATCACCACGAACACAGGCACCACCATAAGACCTGGAACAATGGGGAGATGAGTTCCCCCAGCGGTGGTCAGCCGGCGAGTCCGCTCCGGCAGCGGATCACGAAGTTCAGTTACCCGTACGTGGCGAAGCTGCACGGGATGCCCACCCTCACCCTCCCCGCCATCACGCTGGTGCTGGCCCTGGCCGGAGTCTTCGCTCCGGTGGCGATCGCCGTACCGGCGCTGATCCTGCTCGCGCTGCTGCTGGCCTGGCTCGGGTTCCTTTCCTGGCCCGCGGTCGGCACCGGTCCGCGGTTCCTGCGCGTGTTCTCGATCCTGATCATCCTGCTCTTCGCGGTCTCCAAGATCGCCAGCAGCTGAGCCCGAGACTGTTGCCCTGGGCATCGAGTCAGCCTGATGCCTCAAGTCCCAAGCCCAGCAGGTGTTTGCGGAGGCAACAGAGTTCTCCGGCGATGCGTTCGGCCAGTTTCTCCTGCGTCCGTGGCATATGCGGCCACGTGTAGACCTCCGACTCCAGGTGGTGCGTCAACGGGTGACCACCACCAACGAGGCGGTTCAAGCAGTCGTCGAGTACGCCGTTCGTGCCAGTGAGCGGAGGCGGTAACGCCTTGTGCACAGGGACATGCGCATGCATCCGCCAGGCCGCATGGCCCGACAACTGGTAGGCCAGATCCACGTCGTCAACACCCGGACCGCACCACTCCCGGACCTGACGCAGGTACTTCGGATCACCCAGTTTCGCGAGCGCTCGGCGCCCCGAGTAGTCGGACGGATCCGCGAGCTGCGGCGCCGCGGACAGCTGCGCCTTCACCACATCAATGCCTGCTCGCCAGAGCATTTCGAACCCACGATCGGGTTCCTCGAACTGCACCGCCAGATGGCAGGTGTCGAATCCGAGTCCGATCGCCGATCCCCCGGCGTACGGGCTGGCGTAGCGGCTGAGCCAGGCGGTGGCCTGTCCGAGCATCTCCAGCACGCAGCCCGGTTCGGGTTCGACGGCGATCCGGATCCGGCGGCCCGTGCGCGCCTCGGTCCGGGCGAGATGCCGCTCGACCTGGTCGAATGCCTCCTGTGCCGCGGCGTTCCGGGCCTTCGACCACGGCACCCGCCAGGCGAGCGGCAGCGTCGAGATCGAGCCGTACGCCGCATCGTCCGGCAGCAACTCGGCCAGGACGTCGACCAGATCGAGGGTGTAGCGGAGCCGCTCGGGGTCGGTCCAGTCCGGGCAGTACACCCTGGTACCGACGATCTCCTCGGTGAAGAAGCTGTGCGGGATCCCATTCAGCGTGACGACTTCGAGCTGGTTGCGACCGAGCGCGCGGCGCAGCCTGTTCAGCGCGGCCGGCGAGTTCGCCAACCGGTCGGCCAGCGTGCTCGGGAACCACAGGCCGACGCCGAGCACCGGGACGTCCAACTCCTTGCGAACCAACGACGCGCAGCCGTCGAGACCGGCGATCGCGCCGTCCAGATCGCCGGCCGGATGGACGTTCGCGCAGTACCCCAGGTGGACGGCCGAACCGTCCCGATGCCGAAATCTCATCAGCACTCCTCACCCCGATGCAGCCACGGAAAGTATTTGCAGACGGACTCTCCGTGACCTATTCAGCACTCTAGGAGCCTCGTGCTCCGGAGGGAAGAGGATGGTGCGCAGCTATACCGGTTCGTGAAGGTGCTCGGGTTCGGTCGAGATCAGGTCGCGCGAACGGTCAGCCACCGCCATCGCAGCCAGAGCCGTCGTGAGCGGGACCGCGGCGATGATGCCGAGGCTGCCGACCAGCCCGCGGACGATCTCCATCGCCACCATCTCGGTGGAGATCACATACCGGCCGGGAACACCCTGGATCGCGAACGTCATCAGCACCGGCAAGGCCGCACCGGCGTACGCGAGCACGAGAGTGTTGACGACCGACGCGACGTGCGCACGTCCGATCCGCAGGCCCGCACCGACCAACTCACGCCGGGTCGCGGTCGGGTTCGCAGCGGACAGTTCCCAGACGGCCGCGGCCTGCGTGACGGTCACATCGTCGAGTACGCCGAGCGCTCCGATGACGATGCCGGCCACGAGCAAACCCTTCAGGTCCACGCCGGGCACGAGTGCCTGCACCCCAGACGCGCCCTCCGACGCCAGTCCACTCAATTGGCAGAACTTGGTGAAGAACCAGCCGAGCACCACGGTCAGACCCAACGCGGCGATCGTCCCGGACAAGGCGATCGAACTCTCGGCGTTGATCCCGTGGGTGAGGAACAGCGCGATCGCCATGATCACGGCCCCGCCGACGACCGCGACCAGCAGTGGATTCGAGCCCTTCAGGATCGCGGGCAGGATGAACTGGGTAAGTGTCACCGCGGTGACCGCCAGCGCGATCAGGGCCGCGAAGCCCCGCCATCTCGACAGCGCCACCACGGCGACTGCGAAGATCGCCACCAGCCAGAGCAACGGCGTCGTCCGGTCGTGGTCGACGTACTGGTAGCGCTGCTCGAGCGGAGCACCCTTCTGAATGCCGAGCATCAGGGACTGCCCGACCTCGATCTTCACCGGAGCCTGGCCGGCCTTCGGCACCTGGACCGCCACCGACTTGCCCTCGTCCGGCCCGCTGGTCAGCTTCACCGTGGCCTCGTCGCACTGATCCTTCTGCTCGGCGCACGGCGTCAGCGCGGTGACCTCACCCCGGGCCGAGTCGGTCTGGTACGACGCGACCTTCACGCCACCACCGGGCCACATCACGATCATGGCGATCACCGCGGCCGCGAGCAGCGGCGCGAGAACCGCCGCGACCACGATGCGGACACGGCGGGCGACGATCGCATCCGCGTCGACCACCGAGGTATCGACCACGTGATCGCTGTGGCCGTGCCCGTGTCCATGCCCGTGACCCTGCTGAATATCGATCGTCCGGGGCCGGTTGGGACGACGGTCGGCACGGCGGCGTCCAACGGTGCGACTGGCCATGGATGAACTCCCTGTTTTGACAATCAGTTCCAACTAAATGAAAATGATTGTCATGAGATCTGGTCTTCGTGCTGTCTTCGCCGGCGCCACCGCCTTGGCTGCCGTCACTCTGGCCGGCTGCGGCGGCTCGTCCGCCAGCGGCTCTGCTGGCGGCAAGCTCGACGTCGTAACATCGTTCTACCCGCTCGAGTTCATCGCCCGGACAGTGGGGGGCGATGCGGTGCACGTGACCACACTGACCGCGCCCGGCGTCGAGCCGCACGACCTCGAACTCACCCCCAAGCAGGTCGGCACGATCGCGACCGCGAAGCTCGTCGTCTACGAGAAGAACCTGCAGCCGGCCGTCGACGAGGCGGTCGAGCAGAACGCCGAGGACGCCGGCTTCGACGTCGTCCCGGCGGCCCACCTGGAGGCGACCGGCGCGGACTTCGAGGAGCACGACGAGACCCAGGGCGCGGCCACGCCGGGTGGAACCACCCACCCCGCCGCCTACACCGACGAGGCGCTGGATCCGCACTTCTGGCTGGACCCGGTCCGGTACGCCGATGTCGTCAAGGCGGTCACCGACAAGCTGGTCGCCACCGACAGCGCGAACGCGGCGGGCTACCAGGAACGGTCCAAGGCCCTGCTCGCCGACATCGGCGAGCTCGACACCGACTACAAGACCGGCCTGGCCGACTGCCGGCTCAAGACCTTCGTGACCAGCCACGAGGCGTTCGCCTACCTCGCGAAGCGATACGGTCTGACGATGGTCGGCATCGCCGGGTTCACCCCGGACGCCGAGCCGACCCCGGCCCGGATCAAGGAGGTCCAGGACATCGTGAAGGCCCAGAAGGTGACCACGATCTTCTACGAGGAACTGGTCAGCCCGAAGGTGGCCGAGACGATCGCCCGTGACGTCGGCGTGCAGACCGCCGTACTGAGCCCGATCGAGGGCCTGTCCGACGCGAACTCGCAGGAGACGTACCTGACCCTGATGCGGGAGAACCTGCAGGAGCTCCGGAAGGCGAACAGCTGCGCGTGACATCACAACCACCGGACTCCGCTGCGCCGGCCGTCCAGGTCGCCGATCTCTCGGTCGAACTGGGTGGCCGGCTGATCCTGCGCGGCGTCGACCTACAGGTCCGCCAGGGCGCGGTGGTCGCCGTCCTCGGCACCAACGGCTCCGGCAAGTCCACCCTCATCCGCACCGTCGTCGGTCTGCTGCCCGCGGCCCGCGGCCAGGTCCGCCTGTTCGGTACGCCGGTCCCCCGCTTCAGGCAGTGGAAGCGCATCGGGTACGTCCCGCAGCGCATCACTGCGGCAGGCGGCGTACCTGCGACTGTGTACGAAGTGGTGTCGTCCGGACTGCTGTCGCAGCGGCGGCTGTTCACCCCGATGCATGCGTCCGGCAAGCGAGCTGTCGAGGACGCGCTGCAGATCGTCGACATGGCCGACCGGCGCAAGGACGCCGTGGCTGAGCTGTCCGGTGGGCAGCAGCAGCGAGTCCTGATCGCGCGAGCGTTGGTGTCCGACCCGGAGCTGCTCGTCCTGGACGAGCCGACGGCCGGAGTGGACCTGGCCAGCCAGCAGATCTTCGCCGACGCGATCCGGGACCGGGTCGCGCGCGGCACCACGGTGGTGATGGTGAGCCACGACCTCGGCCCGATGGACGCGCTGATCGACCGGTCCGTCGTCCTGCGTCGCGGCCGGATCGTGTACGACGGTCCGCCGCACGCCTCCCAGACCCACGCCCACGTCCACCACTCACACGGTGGCGACGAACCAGGGTGGCTGACCTCATGACCATGTTCCAGCTGGAGTTCATGCAGCGGGCGCTGATTGCCGGGCTGCTCACCGGACTGTCCGCGCCCGCCATCGGCACCTACCTGGTGCAGCGGCGGCTGTCGCTGATGGGCGACGGCATCGGACACATCGCGATCACCGGTGTGGCCCTCGGCCTGCTCACCGGCACCGCCCCGGTCTTCACAGCGGTCATCGTCTCGATCGCGGGCGCCACAGCGATCGAACTCGTCCGGGCCCGCGGCAAGGCCAGTGGCGACGTTGCCCTTGCACTCCTCTTCTATGGCGGCATCGCAGGCGGCGTACTGCTGATCGGCCTCGCCGGCCAAGGTGCGGCCACGCTGAACACCTATCTGTTCGGCTCGCTGACCACAGTCTCGTCCAGCGACCTGTACGTCGTCGTCGGACTGGCCGTGACCGTCCTGGTGGTGGCGATCGGGCTAGGACCGCAGTTGTTCGCGGTGTGCCAGGACGAGGAGTTCGCCCGGGTGACCGGGCTGCGGGTCCAACTGCTCAACCTCCTCATCGCAGTGATGGCTGCCGTCACGGTGACCGTCGCGATGCGGACTGTCGGCCTGCTGCTGGTGAGTGCACTCATGGTCGTCCCGGTGGCGACAGCACAGCAGATCACCCGGTCGTTCCGCAGTACGTTCGTCACGGCGTGCATCATCGGTGTCGTCGCGTGTCTGGCCGGCATCGTCACGTCGTACAACGCGAACGTCGCTCCGGGCGCCACCATCGTCGTACTGGCCCTGGCCGGGTTCGTGGTGGCGGCTACGGCCGGGACGCTGATCCGTCGGCGGCAGGGCCGGGTCGCGCCGCTGGCCGACGCGGAGCCGGAGGTCGGTGTACCGGTGCCAGAGCCACATGTTGTCAGTGCCGGGCACCCCCATGCGCACAATCCGCAGTGCGGCCACACCAAGGTGGAGCACGACGACCATGTCGACTACGTCCACGACGGTCACCTGCATGCTGCGCACGGTGACCATTGGGATGAGCACTAGGGTTGCCGACTTCTGCGAGAATTGACGTGGACCAGAGAACAGGAGGAACGGTGGCCATCGGAACACGCTCGACCCGTCAGCGCGCGGCGGTAGCGTCGGCGCTGGAGAATCTCGACGACTTCCGGACCGCCCAGGAGATTCACCAGGAGCTCCGGTCCTCCGGTGAGGCCGTCGGCCTGACCACCGTCTACCGGACCCTCCAGGCACTGGCCGACTCACGCGAGGTCGACGTACTCCGGACCGCCGACGGCGAAACGGCGTACCGACGCTGCTCCAAGGGCCATCACCACCACCTGGTCTGCCGCAACTGCGGCCGCACCGTCGAGGTCGAGGGGCCGGCGGTCGAGCGCTGGGCCGACAAGGTCGCTGCCGAGCACGGCTTCGCCGACATCAGCCACACGCTGGAGATCTTCGGCACCTGCCAGGACTGCCAGCAGCCTGCCTGACAAGTGTGACCCAGGTCACCTTTGCCTTTGAGCGCACTCTAAGGCGTACGGTCGAAGACATGACCACGACCGAGCTGACCGCACAGGAACGCTGGCAGGCGATCGCCGCCTTCCACGGCGACCCGGAGCCGATCGACGCCGACCTGCTCTGCCTGCTCGATCTGCCGGACGACCTGCCCGAGCGGATGACCATCGCCGAGGCCGCGGACGTCACTGGGCTCACCGCGCACACGCTGCGGTATTACGAACGGATCGGTCTCGTCCGCGTGGAGCGCGACGACACCGGCTACCGTAGTTATGACCGCAGGGCGCTGGCCCGGATCGTGGTCATCACCAGGCTGCGCGTGTCCGGGATGCCGATCGGCACGGTCAGCCACTACGTGGACCTGGTCGAGCAGGGCGAGCACACCGAACCACAGCGGCTCGCCCTGATGGAGGAGCACCGGGCCCGGATCCAGCAGCAGCTGCGCGATCTGCAGCTCGCACTGGCGGTGACCGACTACAAGATCTCCGTGTACGGCGGCATCGTCCCCTCGTAAATCACGTTTCGCCGGACCGGCGGACCGCTGCGGTCCGTCGGTGGGCGAAGCCATGCCAAATCAGGAGCAGAGATGAAACTGGGAAGCAGCGGAGCCGAAGTCAGCCGGTTGGGACTGGGCTGCATGGGAATGAGCTTCGCGTACGGCTCGACCGACGACACCGAGTCGATCGCGACCCTGCACCGCGCCCTCGACCTCGGCATCACCTTCCTCGACACCGCCGACCTGTACGGCTTCGGCGCGAACGAGGAGCTGGTCGGCCGGGCGATCGCAGACCGCCGGGACGAGGTGTTCCTGGCGACCAAGTTCGGCATCGTCGGCAACTCGCTCGCCGGCGACCGGAGCGTCAACGGGTCGCCGCAGTACGTGCGGTCCGCGATCGACGCGTCGCTGACCCGGCTCGGCACCGACCACGTCGACCTGTACTACCAGCACCGCGCGGACCCCGGCATACCGATCGAGGAGACGGTCGGGGCGATGGCGGAGCTGGTCGAGGCCGGGAAGGTGCGGTACCTCGGTCTCTCGGAGTCGTCCGCGGACACCATCCGGCGAGCGCACGCCGTCCACCCGATCACGGCGGTGCAGTCCGAGTGGTCGCTGTTCAGCCGCGACATCGAGGAGTCGGTGCTGCCGGTTTGCCGCGAGCTCGGCATCGGGCTCGTGCCGTACTCGCCGCTCGGCCGCGGTCTGCTGACCGGCGCGCTGCCGACGGATCTCGCCGACGACGACTTCCGGCGTACCCTCCCCCGCTTCAGCGACGAGAACCTGGAGACGAACCTGGCGCTGGTGGAGCAGGTCCGCGAGATCGCCGGCCGGTACGACGCGACGCCGGGACAGGTCGCGCTTGCCTGGGTGCTTGCGCAGGGCAACGACGTCGTACCGATCCCGGGAACGAAGCGGCGCCGCTACCTCGAGGAGAACTGGGCCGCGGTCGACCTCAAGCTGTCCGCGGACGACCTCGCCTCGCTGTCCGGGCTGACCCCGGCCGGCGCCCGCTACCCGGACATGGCCTGGGTCGCCGGGAAGACCGCACCGCTGGACTGATAAACTGTACGCAGTAAGCCTTCCGTACCGGATCTTCTTCCGGCGGGAGGCTTTTCTGCGTTCTGATTCCTGTGCTGCTGGTGAGGAGACCTATGTTCGTACGACGTGCCGCCGCCGAGGACCGAGTCGTGCTGGAGCGGTTGTGGCTGATGTTCCGGCATGACATGTCCGAGTTCCAGGGGCAGCTGCCCTTGCCGGACGGCGGCTACCGGAGCGAGTGGCTGGAGAAGGTGCTGACCGGGGATCCGGACTGGGCGGGCTATCTGTTCTTCAACGGCGAGAACCCGATCGGCTTCTGCTTCATGCGGGCGCTGACCCAACCGGTGCGAGTCCTGAACGCCTTCTTCATGGTGCGGCCGATGCGGCGCAACCGACTCGGGCTCCGCGCCGTCCAGGAGGTGCTCGCGCACCACCCTGGACAGTGCGATGTCGCGTTCCAGGACAACAACGAAAAGGCCGTCCGCTTCTGGCAGCGGGTCGCGACCGAGGTGTCCGGCGACGTCTGGACCAGGGAGCACCGCACGATCCCGAGCAAGCCCGACGCGACTCCGGACTCGTGGATCTCGTTCAAGGTTTAGAACACGACCACCGATCGCAGTACGTCGCCGTGGTGCATCTTGGTGAAGGCGGCCTCGACCTCGTCCAGCGCGATCGTCTCGGACACGAAGCGGTCCAGCGGCAACCGGCCCTGCAGATGGAGGTCGATCAGCAGCGGGAAGTCCCGGCTCGGGAGGCAGTCGCCGTACCAGCTCGACTTGAGTGAACCGCCGCGGCCGAAGAAGTCGAGCAGCGGCATGTCGAGCGTCATGTCCGGCGTGGGTACGCCGACCAGTACGACGGTGCCGGCCAGGTCGCGGGCGTAGAACGCCTGCTTCCAGGTCTCGGGCCGGCCGACCGCGTCGATCACCACGTCCGCACCGAACCCACCGGTCAGCTCCTGGACCGCTTCGACGACCCCGTCGTGGTCGAGGTCCTTGGAGTTGATCGCGTGGGTCGCACCCAGTTCCCGGGCCACCGCGAGCTTGCGCTCGTCGATGTCGAGGGCAATCACCTTCGCCGCGCCGGCGAGGCGGGCACCGACCACGGCCGCCGTACCGACGCCGCCGCAGCCGATCACGGCGACGGTGTCCCCGCGGCCGACGTTCCCGGTGTTGATGGCGGCGCCCAGGCCGGCCATCACGCCGCACCCGAGCAGGCCGGCGACCTCGGCCTTGGCGGCCGGGTCGACCTTGGTGCACTGGCCGGCCGCGACCAGGGTCTTGTCGGCGAACGCGCCGATGCCGAGCGCCGGGCTGAGCTCGGTGCCGTCCTTGAGCGTCATCTTCTGCTTGGCATTGTGGGTGTTGAAGCAGTACCAAGGACGGCCGCGCAGACAGGCCCGGCAGTTGCCGCAGACGGCACGCCAGTTCAGTACGACGAAGTCGCCGGGCGCCACGTCGGTGACGCCTTCACCGACCGACTCGACCACGCCTGCCGCCTCGTGGCCGAGCAGGAACGGGAAGTCGTCGTTGATGCCACCCTCCCGGTAGTGCAGGTCCGTGTGGCAGACACCACACGCCTGGATCTTCACCACCGCCTCGCCCGGGCCGGGATCGGGGATCGTGATCTCCTCGATCGACACCGGTTTGCCCTTGCCTGTCGCCACCACTCCACGCACCGTCTGAGCCATGCCCAGACGCTAACCGGCTGCGGGTGGTCTCGTCATCTCACGGCGTGCCTAAGGACAGGACGTACTCGTCTACGTACATCCCTCGCGCCGCCTGACCTTTACCACCGTTTGCGCTCGCCGACCCTCTACCTCCTGTCCGTAGGACACGGTCTGTCCACCGGTCGGGGGACAGGGAGTCCGCCGGGCGACGCTCCCGGGGGACGGGGTGCGGACGGGAAGGTTGAGGCATGCAGACAGACAACGCAGTGACGGTGCGGGGGCTGGTGAAGCGGTACCCGGACAAGGTGGCGGTCGACGGGGTCGACCTGGACATCCACCACGGCGAGGTGTTCGCCCTGCTCGGGCCGAACGGTGCCGGCAAGACGACGACCGTGGAGATTCTGGAGGGGTATCGCCACGCCGACGAGGGCGAGGTCAGGGTGCTGGGCACTGATCCGGCGCACGGGGGCCGGCAGTGGCGGGCGCGACTCGGGATCGTGTCGCAGACCTCCCGCGACGAGGCCGAGCTGTCCGTCGCCGAGCTGGTCCACCACTTCGCCGGGTACTACCCGAATCCGCGGGACCCCGACGAGGTGATCGCCGCGACCGGTCTCGAGGAGAAGCGCCGTACCCGGACTCGCAAGTTGTCCGGCGGTCAGCGCCGCCGCCTCGACGTCGCGCTCGGCGTGGTCGGAAACCCCGAGCTGCTGTTCCTGGACGAGCCGACCACCGGGTTCGACCCCGAGGCGCGCCGGCAGTTCTGGACGCTGATCGAGAACCTGCGCACCGAGGGCACCACCATCCTGCTCACCACCCACTACCTCGACGAGGCCGAGCACCTGGCCGACCGGGTCGGCGTGATCGCCGACGGCCGGATGATCGAGGTCGCGACCCCCGACACGCTCGGCGGGCGCGGTGCCCGGACCGCACGAGTCTCCTGGCTGTCTGCCGACGGGATGCGCGAGGTGCGCACCGACCACCCGACCGCCGAGGTCGCGCGGCTGATGGCCGAGTACGACGGCGAGGTGCCGGAGCTGCAGGTACGCCGGCCGAGCCTGGAAGACATCTACCTGGAACTGATCGGGGCGGTCGCGGCCGCTCCGGTCCTGGAAGGAGCGGTTCGATGAGCACGGCGTTGCCCTCCCCCCTCAAGATCGGCCTCTCCCGGACCCGCCTGGAGGTGAAGGAGTTCTTCCGGGAGCGGGAGCAGCTGATCTTCACGTTCCTCTTCCCGATCATCTTCCTCGGCATCTTCTCCGCCGTGTTCAGCGGCACCGACTTCTCCGGCGGCGTCGACGCGGCCACCTACTTCACCCCGGGAATGATTGCCTCCGGCATCTTCCTGACCAGCTTCCAGTCGCTGTCCATCGGCATCGCGATCGAGCGCGACCAGGACGTCCTGAAGCGGCTCCGCGGTACGCCGATGTCCTCACAGTCGTACTTCATCGGCAAGATCGGCGTTGTCCTGGTCACCTCCGTCCTGCAGTTCGGACTGCTGCTCGCGATCGCCGGTCTGCTGCTCGGTGTCGACATCCCGAGCGAGCCGGAGAAGTGGCTGAACTTCGTCTGGATCTTCATCCTGGGTACGGCGTCCGGGTGCGTTCTGGGGATCGCGTTCTCCGTCGTACCGAAGTCCGGGCGGGCCGCATCCGCGGTGGTGACGCCGGTGGTCCTGCTCCTGCAGTTCATCTCCGGCGTGTACTTCGTCTACAGCAGTCTGCCGGCCTGGATGCGCACGGTGGCGGAGATCTTCCCGCTGAAGTGGCTCGCGCAGGGCATGCGGTCGGTGTTCCTGCCGGACGGGTTCGAGGTGAATGAGCCGGGCGGTTCGTGGCAGCTCGGAACCGGTGCGATCGTGCTCGCGGTCTGGCTGGTGGTCGGTCTCTTCGTTGCCCAGCGCGTCTTCCGCTGGACCCGGCGGGACGCGGGCTGATGAAGCACCAACGCGGTACGGCACCGGCCCCGGTGGCCCGGCGTCGTACCGTGTCCGCCTGGGGCGCGCCGCGTGTGTGGGTCCTGGTGTGGAGGAAGATGGTGGCCGTGGAAGCGACGAAGCGGGTGGACCAGCCGGTCTGGACTCGGACGCTGGTCGGCTGGCATGTCGTGTTCTGGGTCCTGCTGGCGACGACGCTGGCCGTGTCCTTCACGGTCGACCTCAGCCCGGTCCGGCGGGCCTTCTTCGTCGGTGCGGTGGTGGTGCTCGGGGCGGCGTACCAGTTCATCGGGCTGCCCGCGATCAGGTCCCGGCGGCGGCTGCCGTCGCACGCCTATCGATTGATTATGATCGCGTGCCTGATGGTGCTGGTCGGGCTGTTCCCGCAGTCGGTGTTCCTCATGTTCATCGTTTCGGCGCAGATCTGGTTGCTCGGCGACAACGTACGCGAGGGTGCGGCGTTCAGTGTGCTGCTCGTGATCGGGGTCGGCGCCGCGCAACTGTGGAGCGCGGGCTGGGGCTGGGACACGTTCTGGGAGGTCCTGCCGTGGATGCTGGTCAGCCTGGTGGTGAGCCTGCTGTTCGGCATCTGGATCGAGAAGGTGATCACGCAGAGCGAGCAGCGGGCGGAGCTGATCGAGCAGCTCGAATCGGCCCGCGACGAACTGGCTGAGGCGCACCACAGCGCCGGAGTGATGGCCGAGCGGGAGCGGATGGCGCGCGAGATCCACGACACGCTCGCGCAGGGTATGACCAGCATCGTGATGCTCGCCCAGGCGGCCGCGGTGGAGTTGCAACGCGGCGGTACGGACGGGGCGGCGGCACGGTTGGCCGCGATCGAGGACACGGCCCGGGAGAACCTCGCCGAGGCCCGCGCGTTGGTTGCCGCGTTCACCCCGGTTGCGTTGTCGGAGGCAACATTGACCGAGGTACTGCGCCGGCAGGCCGAACGGTTCGCGGCCGAGACCGGCGTCGACGTACAGGTGTCGCTGGATCTGCCGGACGAGGAGGTCGCGGCGCTTCCGCAGGCGCAGCAGGTCGTGTTGCTGCGAGCGGCTCAGGAGGCGCTGGCGAACGTACGGAAGCATGCGCGAGCGACTCAGGTCCTGATCACGTTGGGACTGTCCGACGGGCGCGTGTGGATCGAGATCCGGGATGACGGGTCCGGGTTCGCACCCGCGACGGTGTCCGGGGGGTTCGGGCTGGCCGCGATGCGCGGGCGGGTCGAGGAGTCCGGGGGTTCGGTGCAGGTGGAGAGTGCGCCGGGCCGCGGTACCAAGGTGCAAGTGCTGATGCCGGTCCAGGAGGATGCGTGATTCGGGTTCTGGTGGTCGACGACCATCCAGTGGTGCGGTCGGGGCTGGTCGGCATGCTCTCCGTGACCGAGGACATCGAGGTGGTCGGCGAGGCCGGAGACGGTTCGGAGGCGCTCACGCTGGTCGAGTCGGCGCGGCCGGACGTCGTACTCATGGATCTGCGGATGCCTCGGACGGACGGGGTCACTGCCACCGGGGCGATCGTGTCCGGGTACCCGTCGACGCGAGTGCTGGTGCTGACGACGTACGACACCGACACCGACATCCTGCACGCGGTCGAGGCGGGGGCGGCGGGGTATCTGCTGAAGGACACTCCGCATGCTGATCTGCTGGATGGGATCCGCGCGGCGGCGCGTGGGGAGACCGTGCTGGCGCCTCCGGTTGCGGCGCGGTTGATGTCGCGATTGCGTGCGCCGAGCACGCCGCCCGCCGCGCAGCCGTCACCGCGGGAACTCGAGGTGCTGGCGGCGGTGGCGCGTGGGTTGAGCAACGCGGAGATCGGGCGGGAGCTGTACATCGGCGAGGCGACGGTGAAGACGCATCTGCAGCGGCTCTTCACGAAGCTCGACGTGGACGATCGGACTCGCGCTGTGACGGTGGCTTACGAACGCGGGTTGTTGCCTAACCCTCGTACTACTTGACGCTGGTGGGGTTGACGCTTGTGGGGTTGGCCTCGTTGGGGTTTTGCTTGACCTCGTTGGGGATGGCGCCGCCGTAGCGGCGGTCGCGCTGGGCGTAGATCTCGATCGCGCGCCACAGGTCGCGGCGGTCGAAGTCCGGCCACAGCGTGTCCAGGAAGACCATCTCGGCGTACGCGAGCTGCCAGACCAGGAAGTTGCTCGTCCGCTGCTCCCCCGACGACCGGACGAACAGGTCGACCTCAGGGATGTCCGGCGCGTACAAGTGCCGCGCGATCGTCTGCTCATTGATGCGGCCCGGCTTGAGCTTGCCCTCGGCAACTTCTGCCGCGATCTTGCGCATCGCGTCGGCGATCTCCGCCCGGCCGCCGTAGTTCACGCAGAACTGCAGCGTGATCGTGTCGTTGTCCTTGGTCCGCTCCTGCGCGTACTCGAGTTCGTCGATCACGCTCTTCCACAACCGCGGCCGGCGTCCCGACCACACCACCCGCACGCCCATCGCGTCCAACTCGTCCCGCCGGCGATGGATCACCTCACGGTTGAACCCCATCAGGAACCGCACCTCTTCCGGCGACCGCGCCCAGTTCTCCGTCGAGAACGCGTACGCCGAGATGTACTTCACTCCGATCTCGATCCCACCCTTGATCACATCCAGCAGCGAAGCCTCCCCCGCCCGATGCCCTTCCGTCCGAGCCAACCCCCGCTGCTTGGCCCACCGCCCATTCCCATCCATCACAATCGCCACGTGCTTAGGCACCAACTCCCTAGGCACCCCTGGCGCCCGAGCCCCCGAAGGATGCCCATCCGGCGCCACCACCACCTTCTCCCCCCGAGACCCCTCCACACCCCGACGACGACGACCAATAGGCGACATACCCAAATCCTCCCCCACACCCCCACCTCCCCAGCCACGCCCCCCAACCACCCCAACAAGTCCCACCCGCACCCCCGCCTACCGAGACTTCCCACCGACGGGTGGCCGAGTCCAGAAGGACCGATTGCAAGGACAAGGCAACCGCCGCCCACCCCCGCCATCAGGCGAAACCAACGCAAACGACTCCCCCACCCCTGTGGAAAACTCCGCCGCCGAACACCCTCCGTATGACACCCTTACACCAACAGCAACCCCAGATCGGAGCCCTGCATGCCCCGCCGCCCCCTCACCACCACCGTCGCGACGCTCTGTGCCCTCACCGCACTGACCGCCTGCCACGGCTCCCCCGAGGCAGGCCGGCCCAACACAAATCCAACCTCCCCCACCACCAGCCCAACCCCGACCGCCCCCTCAACCCCAACCTGGACCCCCGAAGAACAAGCAGCGATCACCGCCGCCAAGTCGCAGTACGCGAAAGCACGAACTGCTGCAGGAGGGGCCTTGCGCGACCCGGGCACAGCGAGTCGCGATCTATTGGAGGCGGCTGGCAACGGAGGCGCATGGCTCACGTCCATCGTCGAGCGCATCGTCTTCTTGCGCGACCGCGGTCTCTACCAGAGCGGTGATGCCAGGATCGTGTCTTCGACGGCGACGTCTGTGAATCTCTCTGCCGAGCAACCTTCGGTGGTCCTGAAGAATTGCGTTGACGGCGCGGGCGTGATGATGCGATACCGCGCAACCGGTAAGCCCGTGCCTGTCGTCACCACAAGCGGCGGTACTCGGCACACAATGAGCGTCCGCCTCGTCTATGCCACCGCGAAAGGCGGGGCCAAGATGTGGTTTCTGGTCGAGGAGAAGTCGGTCGGATCATGCTGAGGGGTCTCCAAAGGGTTCTACTCGTCTTAGTCCTCGCTGCGAGCATCGGGTGGCTGCATCCGACAGTCTCATCGGCGCAGAACGCGCCTCCTGGCTATGAATGGGTCTGGGATCCTCTGTCGGGCACCTACGTCCTTGTACTCAGCGCAAAGATTCCCGTCGACGGAGATCCTGGGTCGAAAGGCCACCCCCCGAAGCAGCCGAAGAAGCCCACCTGCCAATTCAACGGCGCCGCCCAGGCATGCACTGACGGAGCGATGGGCAACTGGTCGAACAGTCAGCAGTGCTATATGTCGCGCGAGGAACCGCAGCCACCGTTCAGTGACCCGCGGTGGCAGGGGCACACGGACGGGAGCATCTGGGCTTGTGCACGGAAGCAGGGATACGACCTGGGCGAGCACCTGGTCAGCCGCTGGGTATGGCTGCCCGGAGAACCGGACACAGTGGTCATCGATCCACTAACGCTGGCATATCGGGCCATCGCGGCAATGCGACTCGCGAAACCGCTGGTCAGGTCGGCACCGGGTGTCGGGCAGATCGGCCTTGTGAACATGCCTGTGTGGTTGTGGGTGGAGAAAACGGAGAGCACGTGGGGGCCGATCACTCGGAGCGCGACCGTTCCCGGGCTGTCGGTGACCGCCACAGCACAGGTGGAGGCGATCAATTGGTCGATGGGGGATGGCAACACCATTCGTTGTGAGGGCGCCGGAACGCCGTACGACAAGTCGAGAGGGGTCAAGGACTCGCCCGACTGCGGACACCGATACAAGAAGGCCTCTCGCGAGCTGAGCGACTGCAGCTACCCCGTCACGGCCACGGCCCAATGGAACATCTCTTGGCAGAGCACGCTTGGCGATACTGGCGAGCTCTCTGTAACCCAGCAGGCCGCCACGCAACTGCGGATCGGGGAGGCGGTTCCTGTGCTGGTTGATCCCGACGGAGGCGAGGCCGTAGCGCCAGCCAAAGGTGGCTGTGGATAACTCGTGATGTGGTTGGGGCGGAACGAATAGGTTCTTCGTGAGACGTCGGCGGTGATGAGGCTGCCGGACGGTTGAGAGGTGCCCTGCGGCGTACGGGGGCCAAGTGGGGTGCGAGAGGAGAGGAGGCTCGATGCGGCTCGGTGAGTTCAGTAGTGTGCATGCGACTGCGAAGCGGCGCATTCAGCGTGAAGGTGTTGCGGCGGTCGCTCCGGCTGAACAGGAACTGCGTGAGTTGCTTCCGCAGCTCGAGTCGGACGAGGACCGTCGCGTAGCCATCAACCTGATCAACCGGTTGTCTGGGTATGCCGTGCCACCGAAGCCTCCCACACCACTGATGCAGGAAGCGCTGTCGGTCGAGCGCGCCGCCACCGAGTCTGTCGGCTCGGTCGATGAACGCATCGCGATCATGGCTGCGGCCCGCCGGAGGATCTTCGAGATCGCGGACCGGGCGCCGGCCGACGAGGCCCCCGGCATCCGGGCCCTGACTCGCGTCCTAGAGCATCTCGAGAGCAACTTGCGAGACCCGGACTGGCCGCAGGACAGCAACGGCAGCTGATCGATGGCCGTCGTCCGGATCAATCCGTCGTCGGAGGAGTACCGACGGTTCGTCCATCTGTACGAGGTGGCACGTGCACTGCGCCCGAGCAAGATCGATCGCTGGAACCGCGAGCTCTACGCCACAGTCGGCGAAGCGGACTGCTGGGGCAGCTTGCAACCTGACGGCTCGTTCAAGTTCTCGAAAGAACTGGTCTTCGACAAGCTCGGTGACCACGCCACTCCGCAAGAGCGGGTACAGGCACTCACGACCGTACTGCACGAGTCGAACCATGCCCGCGTCCAGATCGACGCCGCCGACGAGCCCAACGCCGTACGCTCGAGACACTCAAAGTCCTTAGACGAAGGACTGACGGAGTGGATCTCCGTCGATGACGTCGCGATGTTCGCCGACAGGGCTGGCTACGGCGAGCTGCCGGATCCGCCAGCCGCATATCCCGCCGCCTACCATGCCGCGAACTCGCTGCTCGAGTATCCCGCCGGCGCAGACGCCGCCAGACGAACAGCCGATCGCGCGATTGACGCTCCGGTGGTGATGCGCTGGGATGTCATCACCGACGAGATCGTCAAGAACAAGCTGGCAGATGTCGTACCGCGGGACCCGCAGCACCAACAGGCCGCGCGAGCCGAGCTGATCAACGCGATGACGCAGCTTTCATGGGGTCACCTCGATACGTCGCAACCGATCGTCGGCCCCGTGGTCGCTCGTGACACCACGCGCGCGCTGGACAACGCGACCCAGCGGGTCCGCGACCACTACACGAAGAGTCCTAGTACGCCGTACCCCACGAAGACGGCGTCTGCCGTTTCACAGCCGCATGACCCCGGTGCCGAAATGCGCGTTCTCACAGGTTTGGCGCCCGCCGCGCAGGCGCCCCTGTCCATGCCCGAACTAGGCGACAGGGCACGCACCGACGCGGCGCACGGCAGAGTCTCTAGCAGTCGGCGTGGGAGCCCGAACCGGTTCGGTCGGCCGGTGGTCCGCGAGCCCTAGGGGGTTAGGTCCAGGTGGGGGAGGGAGCGGAGTTGGTGGTCTTGGTGGTAGGTGAAGAAGGCGGCTATCAGGCCGGTGGCTTCTCGGCGGGTTCGGGGGTCGGCTTGGAGGGCGGTGGGCCAGTCGCCGGTGAGGAGGGCGGAGAGGTGGGTGACGGTGGTGGTGGCCGGCATGGCTGAGGCTGGGGGGCGGCAGGAGGAGCAGACCATGCCGCCGGAGGCTGGGTTGAAGGCTCGGTGCGGGCCTGGTTCGCCGCAGCGGGCGCAGTCGGCGAAGGACGGGGCGTAGCCGGAGATCGCCAGGGAGCGGAGGAGGAAGGAGTCGAGTACGAGGCCTGGTTCGCGTTCGCCGGTGGAGAGGACTCGGAGGGCGCCGGCCAGCAGGAGGTGCTGCTGGGTGGCGGGTTCCTTCTCCTCGACCACGAGGCGGTCGGCGGTTTCCAGGAGGACGGTGCCTGTGGTGTACCGGGCGTAGTCGCCGACGATTCCTTCGCCGTACGCCGCGATGGAGACGGCTTGGGTGACTACGTCGAGGGTTCGGCCGGTGGCGAGTTGGAGGTCGACGTGGCTGAACGGTTCGAGGCGGGCGCCGAAGCGGGAGGAGGTACGGCGGACTCCCTTGGCGACCGCGCGGATCTTGCCGCGGCCGCGGGTCAGCAGCGTCGCGATCCGGTCCGCCTCACCCAGCTTCTGGGTGCGCAGCACGATCGCCTCATCCCGATAGAGCGGCACGAGGTCAGTCTCTCACCCACTACCGACCGTTTCCCCGGCAACTCACCCTAAGGCTGAGAGCGGGAGGAGGGGTGCGAGCGGCACGAGGTCAGTCTCTCACCCACCACCGACCGTTTCCCCGGCAACTCACCCCAAGGCTGAGAGCGGGAGGAGGGGTGCGAGCGGCACGAGGTCAGTCTCTCACCGACCATTCCCCCGGCAACTCACCCCAAGGCTGAGAGGGAGGAGCGGGCGCGAGCGGCAGGCGGTCAGTGTCTCGGCCGGGCGCCGACGATCTGCTCGAGGCCCAGGGGCGCCCGCCCGGTGATTTCTTGGACTGTGGGGGTGAGGTGGCTTAGTTCGCCGCTGGCTATGGCGGCGTAGGAGGTTACCCAGCCGGCTACTTCCCAGGCGGGGGCTCCGTAGCCCTCGCGGGAGCGGTAGGCCTCGTCCAGGGTTTCGGGCTCGTAGCGGATCTTTCGGCCCAGGGCGTCGGACAGTACGCCGGCCGCCTCGGCCAGGGTGAAGGCGGAGGGCCCGGTCAGTTCGTACGTCGCGCCGGCGTGCCCGGAGTCGGCGAGGACCCGGGCCGCAACGGCAGCCACGTCGTCACGGGCGACGGCCGCGACCCGTCCGTCCCCCGCCGGACCCCGGATCACTCCGTCCTCGCCGACGAAGCCCGGTACGAAGTCCAGATACAGGTTGTCCCGCAGGAACGTGAACTCCACGTCGAGCGAGCGGATGTGCTGCTCGGTGTGCCAGTGGTCGCGGGCGAAGGTGAACGTCGCCCCCGGTGCGGCCCCGGCGAACGACGTGTACACGATCCGCCGTACGCCGGCTGCCACCGCAGCATCAACTGTTGCCTCGTGCAACGCCACCCGATCTGCGGACTCCGTTGCGCTGAGCAACATCAGGGTGTCAACCCCGTCCAGCGCGTTCAGCAGTGCCGCGTGCTCGCCGTACGCCGCCTGGGCCACCTCGGCACCAGGGAGCGAAGGAGCCCGCGCCGGATCCCGGACGAGCAGCCGTTGCGGTACGCCGGAATCCGCCAGCAACCTGGCGATCCGGGAACCGAGCTGCCCGGTGGATCCGGTGACACCGATCACTTGCCCACCAGGTCCATCCCGCCGTCGGTGTAACGCTGCCCGGTCGCCACATCTGCCGGAAACGCCTCATCCAGAGCGGCGAGTTCCTCGGCCGTGAGCGTGACGTCGGCGGCACCGAGGTTCTCGGCCAGGTACTTGCGCCGCTTCGTCCCCGGGATCGGTGCCACGTTGTTGCCCTGAGCAAGCAGCCATGCCAGCGCGAGCTGACTGGCGGTGACGCCCTTGGCCGCCGCCAGCTCCCGGACCTTCTCCACCAGGTCCAGGTTGCGCTGGAAGTTCTCGCCCATGAACCGCGGCAGCCCGCGCCGCATGTCGTCCGGCTCGAAGTCGTCCGGCGACTTCAGCTGCCCGGTGAGGAATCCACGCCCGAGCGGGCTGAACGGCACGAACCCGATCCCGAGCTCGCGCAGAGTCGGCAGTACGACGGTCTCCGGGTCGCGCGTCCACAGCGACCACTCGCTCTGGACGGCGCTGATCGGGTGCACCGCGTGCGCGGCCCGGACCGTGTCGCCGTTGACCTCGGACAGGCCGAGGTACCGCACCTTGCCGGCCTTCACCATCGAGGCCATCGCGCCGACGGTCTCCTCGATCGGGACCTGCGGGTCCTTGCGGTGCAGGTACCAGAGATCGACGTGGTCCACGCCGAGCCGCCGCAGCGACGCATCGATCGCCTGCCGGGCGTACTCCGGCGATCCGTCGACGACGTTCGGGAGAGCCGCGCTGCTGGCGGGCTTCTTGAAGCCGAACTTGGTCGCCAGCACCACCTGGTCGCGGCGGCCGGTCAGCCCGCGGCCGACGAGTTCCTCGTTGGCGCCGTCGCCGTACACGTCGGCGGTGTCGATGAAGGTGCAGCCGGCGTCGATGGCGGCGTGCAGGGTCGCGATGGACTCCGACTCGTCCGTGGTCGCACCGTAGGACTGGGACATCCCCATGCAGCCGAGGCCGAGGCAGGAAACGGTCAGGTCACCGAGCTGGGATTCACGCATGTGCCGAACCTACCGCCGTCACCGGTTGCGGTGGGCAACACCCTCGGGCGGTGACCGTCCGTGATCGCGTTCCTGCCTAGACAACAACTCTGTGACATTTCGCCACGGTCAGGCCGACCCGGCGCCGCGTTCCGTATCTTCAGGCGAGCGAGCGAGCGGAACACTGGGGTGGGTGAACACATGTTTCTCCGGAAGGCGCTGCGGTACCGGTGGTCCCAGGCGCTGGTGCTGGCGGGCGTCAGCCTGCTGATCGGCACCTGCGCCGTGTTCGCGCCCTGGTACGCCCGGGCCGTCGAGCAGACCGTGACGACGGAGACCCTGTCCGCGCAGCGCCTGACCGCGGCCTGGCAGATCGCGGGACTGCCCCGCAGCCGGGCGCAGGGTCCCGGCACCGATCGCCCGGAGAGCCTCGACCAACTGATCCCCGCCGACCTCAAGCCGCTCTTCTCGCCGCCCGTGCACGGCATCTACACCGACATCGGCTGGCGGCTCCAGCCTGCCGATGACGCGGTCGTCGGCCGGCTGACCTGGCGCGACGGGTACTGCGAGCAGCTTGTGCTGGCCGAGGGCCGCTGCCCGACCGCCCCGAACGAGGTGATGGCCTCGACCGCGGACACCGGCACCTGGCAGTTCAAGGTCGGCACCGTCCTCACCGGTAAGTCGTCGGACCTCGCCGACGGGGAGCAGAAGCTCACGGTCGTCGGCCTGTACAAGCCGAAGCAGCCGCGCGGCGACTACTGGTTCGGCGCCTACCCGACCGGCCACTCGCGCAAGCCCGGCGGCAAGGATCCGGGCTCGGCGGACTTCCTCTTCACTCCGCGTACGACGTTCGACGGGACTCAATGGTCGCCGCGGATGACCGCGGACACCGCGCCGATCCCCGGTGTGGCGCGTATCAACGACCTGCCCCGGTTGCAGAACGCCACGGCGACGGTGAATGGCAACGCGGTGGAGCGAGGCGTCTACGCGGAAACCACGTCGGGACTCACCTCACTGGTCGACCGGATCCAGAGTGAACGCAAGCAGGCCACCACGATCATCCCGCTGATCATGGTGCAGGTCGCTCTGTTCGGGGTGGTCGTTCTGGCCCTGGCGTTGGGGGCTGTGGTCGACCAGCGTCGGCCGGAGATTGGTCTCGCACGTCTGCGCGGATCGTCTGCTCGCCGTACTGCACGCTCGTTGTCCGTCGAGCTGGGCTTGCCTGTTCTGATCGGTGGGCTGGCAGGTGCTCTCGGCGGCTTCGGACTGCTGCTGATTGTCCGAGCGACCTGGTTGCGCAACGGCTCCCCCCTTGAGATGCCGTGGACCGTGCCAGTGGCGCTGGCCGTTGCCGTGGTCCTCTCGCTGATCGTCGTGGCGCTGCAGGTTCGCGGCGGCGTGCGGCAGCCGATCTCGAGCCTGCTGCGTCGAGTGGTCCCACGACGGCGTGGCAGGGCGATCGGGGTGCTGGACCTCTGCGTTATCGTCTTCGCGGTGGCAGGTCTCGCGGCCGCACTGACGGGTGATGGCCGCGGCCCACTGCCCGTCCTTACGCCAGCCCTGCTGGCGCTGGCGGTCGGGCTAACGTTCGCTCACCTGCTGCTGCCCATCGCTGGCCTGGTCAGCCGACAGGCCGCGCGGCGGGGACGGCTGGGCCTAGCGCTCGGCGCGCTGCAGGTCTCCCGTCGGCCTGCGGTTACTCGCATCGTCGCAGCGGTCGCGGTGGCCGGCGGACTGGTCGCGTTCGCCGGGCAGGCCGCGTCGGTCGGCGACCACAACCGGGACACCCGGGCGGGCTACGAGACCGGAGCCCAAGCGGTACTGCGGATGAACGCCTTGTATTTGAACGAGTTCACCCAAGCGGTCGACCAGATCGATCCGGACCGGCACTGGATGACCCCGGTGGTCACGTCGCGACCGCCGGCACCCGACTCGCTGAAGTCGATGATGATCGAGCCGGACAGCTTCCGGCGGATCGCCTACCGCGGCGACCTGATGACCGACGCCGAAGGCTGGCAGACGCTGAAAGCACCGGCCGGGCTGAAGCCGATCGAGTTCCGCAGCTCCCAGCTCACCGTCACCGCGGCGACCGGTCCGATGAAGCCGCTCGCATCGCAGACGCCGAACGGCGCGCAGACGGCAACCGAGCCGCCGAAGTCGGTCGTCCTGCGGGCGAACGTGGTGAGTCTGCGCAACGGCGGCCGCTACCTGGTCACCTTCCCGCCGATGCCGCTGGTCCCGGGCGAGCCGGTCGAACTCAAGGCCCCGGTCGACTGCCTGGGTGGTTGCCAGTTGCTCCGGCTCGGCATTGGTCGCGAACCACTCGACCAGGCCGGCATCCAGGGTGACGTGACCATCAACAAGATCTCCAGTGACGACCGGCCATCCATCACGATCGGCTCGCCGGACAACTGGCAGGCGGTCCGGCAGCTCGACTCCGACACCGGATCCGTCACCGCGAAGACCGGCGGATTGTTGACAATCGCCCTGAAGAGCCTGGGCAACGACCAGTTCCTGCAGTACGCGACCGTGCCGCCGGTGATCCCGGCGCTGGTGACGTCGGAGTTCCCGTTCGACGACGGCGCGAGCACGAGCCCTGCGATCGACGGCACCCCGCTGACGCTGGCCAAGGTCGACCGGCTGAAAGGCCCGGTGGATCGCTACCCCGACCGCACCGCGGTCGTCGATCTCGAGACGGTACGACGGCTGGCCGGCACGGTGGATGAGGGCGCGACGGACTACGAGCTGTGGCTGAATGCGGACGGCCTGGCGAATGTCGACACGATCACTCAGAAGCTCAGCCAGGCAGGGTTCGCGGCCGAACTCGTCGACCGCCGCACCGACCGGATCGCGTCGTACGGGCGGTCGGCGAGTGCGCTCGCGCTGCAGCTGACGCCGGTTGTCGGCATCGCGGGGTGGGCGCTGGCCCTCGTCGTACTGCTGCTGACCGTGGTGACGTCGTGGCGGTCGCGGGCGCAGGACTACGCGAGCCTGCGGATCACCGGCGTACCGTCCAACACGACAGGTCGAGCTGCCCGGTGGGAGCAGACCGGTCCGGTCGCGCTGGCCGTGCTGCTCGGGTCGTTGTGTGGTGTGGTCGGCGCGCAGATCGCACTGCCGCTCATACCTCTGTTTGCTGATACCGGTGGGCCGATACCGCTGGAGCTCGCGACCAACTGGCCCGTCGCACTGGTGCTGTGGGTCGCCGGTACTGCGGTACTCGCCGCAGCCACCCTGCTGCTCGGCACCGGGGTCAACCGACGCGCTGGCTACAGCCGGATCCGGGAGGAGCTGACGTGAACGAGCGAAGCGAGTTCACCATCAAGCAGAGCAGTGGCTCCCGCTCAGCCGCGCCCGGAGCGAAGCGAGGACGCGGATGAGCGGGTTGGCGATCAGTACGACGGGTCTGGTGCACATCTACCGTGCGCACGGGCATGACGTCGCGGCGCTGTCCGGGATCGGGATCACGGTCCGCCCCGGCGAACTGGTGGGACTCCTCGGCCCGTCTGGTGCCGGCAAGTCGACGCTGCTGCAACTGTGCGGCGGCCTGCTGACTCCGAGCGCCGGGCGACTGCAGATCGGCGAGCACAACGTCGCCACGATGACAGAGGTCGAGCTGGACCGGATGCGCGCCGCCGACGTGGGCATCGTGCTGCAGGGTGCCGGCCGGAACCTCATCCCGTATCTGACGCCGACCGACAACATCCGCTACGCGCAACGCGCCGCACCGCGCGGCCACGAGCTGCCGCAACCGGACGACGTACTGCACATGGTCGGACTGCGCGACCACGCCAGTACGCCGTTGACGTCGCTGACTCCTGGGCAGATCCAGCTGTGTGCGGTGGCGGTCGGGATCGCGACGATGCCGGGTCTGCTGCTGGCCGATGAGCCGACCAGTCAACTGGATCACCAGGCCCGCGACGAGGTGCTCGCCGCGATCCGGACGATCAACGCCGAGACCGGGATGACCGTGCTGCTGATCACGCACGACCCGGAGGTGGCCGCGACGCTGCCGCGGACCATCACGATCCGGGACGGGCGGATCGCGTCCGAAGGCCGGTCCGGTGAGGAGTACGCCGTGGTGGCAACCGACGGCTCGCTGCCACTCCCCCCGCACGTGGCCGAGCTGCTTCCGGCCGGGACGCTGGTGCAGGTGACCACCGACGACGGCGAGATCCGCCTCACCCCGATCGAGCAGGAGGGCCCGCGGTGATCATTGTCGACAATGTGACGGTCGCGTACGGCGACTTGGTCGCGGTGGCGGACGTGTCGTTCACGGTGCCGCCCGGGTTCGTGCTCGCGGTCAGTGGCCCGTCCGGCGCCGGCAAGAGCTCGTTGCTGTGGGCAATCGCCGGCGCGGTGCCGGTGAAGTCCGGTCAGGTCGAGGTGGACGGACTCGTCATCACCGACCGGCCGAAGGCCGCCGCGCACGGCGTCGTACTCATCCCGCAGGGCAACGGGCTCGCGCGGGTACTGACCGCGCGCGAGAACCTGACCATCCCGCTGCTGGCCGACCGCAAGCCGAGCAGCGACGCGGAACTGGAGGAGGTCGACCGCGCGATCGAACAGGCGCTCACAGCTGTCGGGCTCGCGGACAGCGGCGACCACCTGGTCGAGGAACTGTCCGGCGGTGAGCAGCAGCGGGTCGCGGTCGCGCGCGGGATCGCCCAGCAGGGCAAGGCGATCCTGGCCGACGAGTCCACCAGCGAGCTCGACAGCACCAACCGCGAACGCGTCCTCGACCTGCTACGGACTCAGGCCGATCGCGGCGCCGCCGTCATCATCGCCACCCACGACCCGAGTGTCGCGGAGAGCGCCGACGGTCACGCGCTAATGGACGAAGGCCGGCTGAGCTGGGTACGACGGCTGTGAGCTCCGTACGTCGGGACCGACGAGCACCGGGTCGAGCTGGATCCTGGTGACACCGAGCGGCGCCAGCACCTCGTGCAGCGTCTCCTCGTCCATCCGCAGCCACTCCTGCCGCGGACCGGTCGCGGCCCGCAGCTGCGCCAGCGTCGTGAACGCGATGCCCACCCGCGGGCCCTCCGGCAGCCGGCCGGTCTGCAGCGTCGCCGCCGCGCCCACCGACCGAACAGGAACAAACCAGTCATCAATATGTCGAGACTTCACACCTGAAAGCTAGGCCGACCACAGCCCCCGAATCCCGCGTCCTCACACACTTCCCACAACTTCCGAACGTCGCTCTCACAGCCCGAGCGCCAGCGGGGTGGTGGGCGGCCCGTTGCGCAACACCGACTCCACCAGGCTGGGGAGGGAGCGAGGGGCGAAGCGGTCCTCGGCGGACTGGAGTTCACCGAGGGTCCACCACCGGTGGCCGTGCAGGTTCTCAGCCTGGAGTTCGATTTCGGTGAGCGTGCCGCCGACGGTGAACGGGCCGGTGCGGATCAGGAAGATGTCATTGAGAACGCCGTCGTACCCGGTTGCGTGGCCCTCGGCAACGACCTCCTGATGCCAGAGGTGCGGCGGGTCGTCCGGAGTCTCGAGACCGATCTCCTCCCGCAGCTCGCGGCGCAGCCCTTCGATGAGCGTCTCATCCGCCTCGAGGCCACCGCCGGGCGTCGTCCACAGCGGACCGTCGTCGAACTCGAAGCGAACCAGGAGGATGCGGTCGTCCGGGTCGACGACGAGAGCGCGGGCGGCCGGCCGCAGCCGCGGACAGGTGAGCTCGACCTCGCGGTTCTGCTCGACCGAGCGGAAACCGAAGCGCGCGTTGACCTTCTGCATCGGGGCGTTCGACAGTGCCGTCCACGTGTGCAGGAAGCGCTGTGTGGTGCGATGTTTCGCCAACTGGTCGAGGTTCGCCAGCTTCAGGTGCGTACCCAGGTTGTGGCCGCGGTGCTCCCGCAGTACGAGCGTGTCGTCCTGCTGGGCGTGCTCGGCATCAGCCCGCGGCAGGTAGATGAGCGTGTAGCCGGCCGGTGCACCGGACAACGTATGCGCCATCGTCACCAGCGCCAGGTAGTTCCGGCCGACGCGCTGCTCGCTCGCCTGCAGCTTCTCGACCGTCCACGGCACGACCTCGCGCGTCATCCCGCCGGTCGGCACGTCCTCGTCCATCGCGGTGTGCAGATCGGCGTACGCCTGCTGATGTTCCGGCGGGCACACTCCCGCCCACGAGGTGAGCCGATAGCCGTCCAGCGTCCCTGCGGACCACCGCAGCTCGTCCAGCCGGCCCTCGTCGTACGGCAGCGGTACGACGAGATGGTCCTCGACATGCTCGACGGTGAACCCGAGCCGCTCGGCGAACGCACTGCCCGGCGACGACTCGCCCGGCACTCCGATCTCGGACTGGAAGATGGTCCGCCCGAGTTGCGCCGCACGGGTCACGGCCCAGTGCCACAGCGCCGTCCCGATCCCCCGCCGACGGTGCTGCGGGGGTACGTCGATCTCGACCTCGACGGTGTCGAGGTTGTCGGTCAACCGGTACTCGAACAGCATCGTGCCGAGCACCCGGTCGTCCTCGAAGGCGCCGACCGCGATCCGGCGCTTCAACGGGCCCGGAGTGCGCAGCGAGAAGCCGAGCGCCTCCCGCCCGACCACGAGCGCGGCCTCGCGCCCCGCCACCACACCGGTCCGCAGGGCGTCGTACCACTCGTCGAACAGCGCCAGGTCGGCCGGGTCGATCTCGCGAACGATGATCACCCGGCCGACCCAACCAAACGAACGGGTCAGAGCGCTAGTGGTTAAGCCACCCCTTCGACTCAGACCGGGGCGACCTTGCCCTGGTACATGTACATGATCACGAAGTTGTCCGCGTACGGCGCGTTCTTCAGGATCGGGTCGTCGTCGGCCGGGAACTTCGCCACCCGCTTGCCCTCCAGCGCCGGGTTGTTACCGTAGCGCTCCCACAGCGGGATGATCGGCAGGAGCTCGTTGAACGCCTGCGCCGCGGCGGTGATGTTCTTCTTCTGCTCGTCGACGTTCAGGCCCTGGGCCGACTTGTCCACCACGGCCTGCAGGTCGATCGGACCGGCGGAGGTGGTCTGCTTGAGCGGGAAGTTCATTCCCTTGCCGCCCTGGTTCGCCGCGATCACGTAGTTGAACGTGTACAGGTCCTGGACGAACGCGAAGTACGGGTGCGGGTGGTTCGAGGCGCCCCAGCCCTGGATGGCGATGTCGAACTTGCCGGCCAGGACGTCGGGGTTCAGCTGGGTGAAGGTGATGCCCCGCTTGGTGATGTTGAACCCGAACTTGTTCAGCTGGTCGGCCGCGTTGGTGGCGGCCGGGTTCCAGTCGGCGAACTCGGTCGGGAACTTGATGTCGTACGCGGCCGGCTTTCCGGCCGGCGTCATCCACTTGTCGCCGGACTTCTTCCAGCCGGCCTCCTGCATCAGCTGGGTGGCCTTGTCGAGGTCCTTCTCGTAGGCCTGGAGCTTCTGCTGGTCGGCGTCGGTGATCCAGTCCGGGACGAGGATGTCGGAGAAGCCGGCCATGAACTTGCAGGGCTTGCCCGAGTCGCCGAGCGCGACGGTGCCGTTCTCCTGGCGGTCCAGGACGTAGGCGATCGCCTGCCGGACCCGGGCGTCGGAGAACTCCGGGCGGGTGGTGTAGTTGAACACCAGCGACGGACCCGAGTACACCGGCGGGCGGAGGATCCGGAAGCCGTTCTGCTGGAACGTCTTCTCGCTGGCCACCGCGAAGCCGTGGGTGGCGTAGTCGACGTCCTTGTTCATCACGACCGGCGTGATGTCGGAGGTCTCACCGTTGTACAGGACGACCTTGGTGAACCCGATCTTGTCGGCGAACAGGCCCTTGTCGTTCTTCACCAGCGTCATCTGGGCGTTCGTCATGGTCTTCGGGTCGTAGTTGAACGGACCCGACACGACCGGGTTCTCCGGACGGAACTTCTGGAAGTCGGCGTTGACCTGCTTGCCCTCACCGCTGTCCAGGCTGCCCTTGGCCTTGCGGATCGTCTCGGCCTTGGTCGCCCAGTCCTTGTACACCGAGTCCGGCAGGATCGGCGCGCGGAGGATGAAGCGCTCGAGGACCGTGGACGGCGTGCCGATGGTGAACACGACGGTGGTGTCGTCCTGCGCCTTGACGTCGGACAGGAACGTCCAGTCCTGCTGGCGCATCAGCCAGCGCAGGTTGAACGTCGAGACGACGTCCTTGGCGGTGAGCGGCGAGCCGTCGCTCCACGTCAGCCCGGACCGCAGCTTCATCGTGTAGGTCTTGGCCGTTTCGTCCAGCGTGTTGGACTCGGCCAGCAGGTATTCCCACTTCTTGTCGGCCCAGTAGTACATGCCGGCACTCGGGTAGATCAGGTCGAGGTACGGGCTCTGCTGCTGGATGCCGTCGAGGACGCCGGCGCCCAGGTTGAAGTGGCCCTTGGGGGGCAACTGGTACGGGTACGCGCCGTGGAACTCCCCGGACTTCTTGGCGTCGCTTCCCTCGCTGTCCGGATTGCTCGGCGAACACGCCTCCAGCGACCCGATGCCGGCGATGCCGACCCCGGCGATGCCGAACAGCTGGAGCACATGCCGGCGGGAGACTGCGTTGGTCACGGCGCGTGCGCCGGACTCGTTGGTGCCGGGATCGTTGGTGCCGGTGGGACTCATCCTTCGTCCTTTCTGATCTGACCACACGCCCATGTGGGTCAGGCACTACTGGTTTGGGGTACTGCTAACTGCCCTCGCGTTTTTCCCGGCGCCGCAGTACCAGGACCGCGGCGACGACGATGAGGCCCAGTAGCAGGCCCAAACACAAGGTGAACAGGGTGACGACGAACTCCGGGGTACCGGGCGTCAGCGTGAGTAACAGAACTCCGCTGGCCAGTACCAGGAACGCCGCCCAGCCGAGTGCCAACCGGCCGATCTGCGGTGCCATCAGGCCACCGGCTCATCGCGGACCTCGGCATCTCCGGCTCCGTCGCGCGCCACGACGTGGCACGCGGTCGACTGACCGGGACGTACGGTGATCAGTTCGGGCACCGCACCGTCGCACAGGCCGCCCTCGAACCGGGGGCAGCGCGGATGGAACGAGCACCCGACCGGCAGGTGGGCGAGACTCGGAATCTCCAGGCTGCGCAGGGATCCCGCGCCCTTGGTCTTGGTCAGGTCCGGATCGGGCTCGGGGATCGCGTCGATCAGCGCGCGGGTGTACGGATGTGTCGGTGCGTTGATGATCTGCTGGGTCGGGCCGAACTCGACGATCCGGCCCAGGTACATCACCGCGGTGTTGCCGTTCCAGCCGAAGTACTTCGCGATCGCCAGGTCGTGGGTGATGAACAAGAACCCGACCCCGAGCTCGTCGCGCAGCCGGCCGAGCATCGCCAGCACGCTGATCCGGATCGACACGTCCAGCATCGACGTCGACTCGTCCGCGATGATGATCTTCGGATCCAGGGTCAGTGCCCGGGCCACCGAGATCCGCTGCCGCTGGCCACCCGACAACTGGTGCGGGTACTTCGACAGGAAGCTCTCCGGTGGGGTCATGTCGACCTTGGCCAGCAGCTCGGCCGCACGCTGGGCGGCGGCCTTCGAGCCCTTGACCACGCCGTGCTTGAGCAGCGGCGCCGTGATCGTCTGCAGGATCGTCCGGGTCGGGTTCAGCGAGGCGTACGGGTCCTGGTGAACATACTGGACGCCACGCCGGAAGGTACTGAAGTCGCGCCGGTTCATCGACCAGATGTCGATGCCGTTGTAGGCCACTGTGCCGTCGCTCGGCTTGGCCAGGCCGGCCGCCATCCGCGCCGCGGTGGTCTTGCCGGACCCGCTCTCCCCGACCAGGCAGAGCACCTCACCGGGGTTGATCGACAGGTTGACCTGATCGCACGCACGGATCGGCCCGGCCTTGGTGTCGAACACCTGGCTGACCCCGTTCAGCGTCATCAGCGGCGTACGTCCCTCGGCCTTGGCCGCCGGGGCAGTGTCGGTCGCGGTCATGATGCGGTCCCCAAGTCGTCCTGCACCCGTCGGTCGAGATGCACGTCTTTGGAATGGATGCAGGCGACCTCATGCGCGGAACCCTGCTGATCGGTCACCGGGATCAGGGGCGGGTCGGCCTCCTGGCACTCCGCGGTGGCGAACCCGCAGCGCGGGTTGAACTTGCAGCCCGGCGGCAGTGCGGCCAGGCTCGGCGGCCCGCCCGGGATCGACTCCATGTCCGGCAGGTCCCCGACGATCGGCGGCACCGCCTTGATCAGGCCGAGCGTGTACGGATGCCGCGGCTGGTAGAACATGTCCCGGACGCCACCGGTCTCGACGATGCGACCGGCGTACATGGTCGCGACCCGGTCGGCGAGCTCGGCGGCCAGCGCCAGGTCGTGCGAGATGAAGATCATCGAGAAGCCGAGCCGTTCGCGGACCTCGTGCAGTACGTCGACGATCGACCGCTGCGTGAGGATGTCGAGTGCCGTGGTCGGCTCGTCCAGGATCAGGACCTCCGGCTCGAGCAGCAGGCTCATCGCGATCAGCACGCGCTGCCGCATTCCGCCGGACAGCTCGTGCGGGTAGCAGTCCATCACCCGCTCCGGCTCCAGCCGCACCAGCCGCAGCAGTTCGGCGGACCGCTCTTCGATCTCCTGCTTGGTGGCCTTGGTGTGCGCCCGCATCGTGTCGTGCATGTGGCCGCGGATCTTCAGCACCGGGTTGAACGCGTTCATCGCGCCCTGGAAGACCATCGCCGCGTCCCGCCAGCGGAACTGCCGCAGATCGCGCCCGTCCAGACCGAGGATGTCGATCTCGGTGCCGTCACCGCGGTTGAAGGTGACCTTGCCGGAGGCATGTCCCAACCGCGGCAGCAACCGCAGCAGGCCGAGCCCGAAGGTGGTCTTCCCGCAGCCGCTCTCCCCCACCAGCGCGAGGCTTTCGCCGGGGTAGAGGTCGAGATCGATCCCGCGAACGGCGTGCACGGTGGCGCCGGAACCGGTCCGGTACTCGACGTTGAAGTCGCGGACCGACAGCAGGGGCTTGCCCTGGCCGCCGCGCACCGCGCGGCCGCTGGTTGTTCCCTGAGGCATCGAAGTCACCATGCTCACCGGTCCCGGAGACGCGGGTTGAGGATCTCTTCGAGTGATCTCGTCATCATCACCAATCCGAGCAGCAGCAGAATGATCGCGACGATCGGGCTCAGGATGAACGGCAGGCTGTCGTCGTTGAAGATGGCGCCCGCGATCCACGCGCGGTTCAGCATGATGCCCCAGTTGGAGCCGGTCAGCGGCGCCAGCCCGAGCAGGTAGAGGCCGACCAGCGCGTAGATCGCGTTCGTCACACCGATCATGAAGTTCATCAGGATGAAGCTGGCCATGTTCGGCAGGATCTCGACGAAGACGATCCGGATCGTGCCGAGGTCGAGCAACTTGGCCGCCTCGACGAACTCGCGTTCCCGCAGCGAGAGCACCTGGGACCGCACCGCCCGGGTCAGCACCGGCCAACTCAGCACACCGACCAGGATGGCGAGCAGGATCGGCGAGTCCAGCTTGAACATCGCACCGAGCACCGCGAGCAGGACGATCGTCGGGACCGTGAGTACGACGTCGGCCGCCGTCGTGACCACGGAGTCGGTGCCGCCGCCCAGGTAGGCGGCCAGCGAGCCGAAGACGATCGCGATGAAGGTCGAGATCGCGGCCGCGAAGAACCCGATGAAGATGACGGACCGGCCGCCGTCGATCATCTGGATCAGCACGTCCTTGCCCTCGTTGTCGGTCCCGAGGAAGTGCCCGGGCGACCCGAACGGCAGCAGGATCTCCTTGACGTTGGGCTCCACCGCGGGGGTGAAGAACGGCCCGATCGCGGTGATCAGGACCAGCAGGGCCACGATGATGAAGCCGATGAAGCCGGCCGGGCTGCGTCGCAACCCGTGCATGATGCCGGCGAAGCGGGAGACGCCCGTCGTCCCGATGGCGGCGACGGCGCCGCCGGTGGCTGCAGCCTCGGTCATCTCGTCACCCCTGACCCTTGCCGGGGACACGGATCCGCGGATCCAGCCGGCTGTAGAGAATGTCGGCGAGCAGGTTGGCCACCACCACGGAGATCGTGATGACCAGGAAGATCCCCTGCAGGACCGGGTAGTCGCGGCCCGAGATCGCGTTGTAGAGGCTGAACCCGATGCCCTGGTAGCCGAAGATCCGCTCCACGAAGATCGACCCGCCGACCACGAACCCGAGCGAGATGGCCAGCACGCTGAACAGCGGCAGTACGGCGTTGCGCCCGACGTACCCGGACCGGATCCGCGCGTCGGTCAGACCACGCGCCCGCGCGACCGTGACGTAGTCCTCGCCGAGGGTCTCCACCGTGGAGGACTTCATCACCAGCGCCCAGGACCCGACCGTGGTCAGCAGGTAGGCCAGGATCGGCAGCATCGCGTGGTAGAAGATGTCGTTCAGGAACGCCAGGCTGAACGATGGTTCGACCCCCGGTGTGTAGGACCCGCGGGCCTCGGTCAGGTTGAAGACCTGCAGTTTCACGCCGAGGAAGACCACGATCAGGATCGCCAGGATGTAGTTCGGGATCGCGTGCAGGAACGACCCGATCGAGCTCAGCAGGTGGTCGATCCAGCTTTCGCGGCGGTAGGCCATCACCATGCCGGCCACGATGCCGATGATGAAGCTGAGGATGGTGGCGACGCCGACGGAGAACAGCGTCCAGGGCAGGTAGGTCTTGATCACCTGCGCCACGGTGGTTCCCGGCGACAGCAGCGAGTTGCCGAAGTCGCCGTGCAGCAGGTTGAGCATGTACGTGACGTACTGCTGGATCAGCGGCTGGTCCGGGTCCAGCGAGAACAGGTTCTTGGCCTGCGCGGCCGCGGCCTCGTACGAGATACCTGTCTGCGCGATCTGGGTCTGGATGTAGGTGTCAACCGGGTTACCGGGCAGCAGCCTGACCAGGAAGAACGTTCCCGACGTCACGATGAAGACAGTCAGCACCGCCTTGGCTAGTCTTCGGACCAACCAGGCGTTGAAGAATCTCTTGGCGGCCGTGGGTTTCGGTTCCTCCACCGGCCTCTCTATCAGCTTCGAGGCCGGAGTCTCGACCGCACCGCTCACAGCTCACCTCCACGCGGGGTACCGACGGCGTGTCAACGCAGAAGCCCGAAAACAGCCGTACTAACGCATGCTGTCTTGCATTCATCTGCGCGCAGTGTCGCTAGTTTGCGCAACCACATACACCGAGTCAACGGTTTCTTCGTACCCGAGGCCACGGTCACCGAATCGTGAGTATTCGGTTGCTCTATGCACCGATTCTGACACCCTCAGTGCCGAAATTCGGTACGCCGCAACGCAAACGTCGCCCGTCACCCCTAGCGGTGACGGGCGAACGTTTGATAACGCCTCGGATCGAGGCTCTGATCAGCGCGTTGCGCGGTTGATCGCGGAGACGACGGCCTTCAGCGAGGCGGTGAGGATGTTGGCGTCACGACCGACGCCCCAGTAGACCTCGTCGCCGACCTCGCACTCGACGTACGCCGCGGCGAGCGCGTCGCCGCCCGCGGAGAGCGCGTGCTCGTGGTAGTCCAGCACGCGGACGTCGTACTTCAGCGGCTGGATCGCGTCGACGAACGCCGACACCGGGCCGTTGCCCTCGCCGGACAGTTCGTGCGGCACACCATTGGAATAGACCTGAACGCGAAGCTGGTCGCCCTGGCCCTCACCCGACGACGAGTTGACGCTCAGCAGCGACAGCTTGCCGGGCGAGAGGTACTCGGCCGCGAAGATGTCCCACATCTGCTGCGGGCCGACCTCGCCGCCCTCGGAGTCGGTGTGCTGCTGGATCACCCGGCTGAACTCGATCTGCAGCCGGCGCGGCAGGTCGAGCCGGTGCTCCGACTTCATGATGTACGCGACGCCGCCCTTGCCGGACTGCGAGTTCACCCGGATCACGGCCTCGTACGACCGGCCGACGTCCTTCGGGTCGATCGGCAGGTACGGCGCCTCCCAGGTGATCTCCGACACCGGTCGGCCCTCGGCCGCGGCCTGCTTGTCGAGCGCCTCCAGGCCCTTCTTGATCGCGTCCTGGTGCGAGCCGGAGAAAGCGGTGTAGACCAGGTCACCGGAGTACGGCTGCCGCTCGGGAACGCGCATCTGGGTGCAGTACTCGACCGTCCGGCGGATCTCGTCGATGTCGGCGAAGTCGATCTGCGGGTCGATGCCCTGGCTGAACAGGTTCATCCCCAGCGTCACCAGGTCGACGTTGCCGGTCCGCTCACCGTGGCCGAACAGACAGCCCTCGACCCGGTCCGCGCCGGCCATCAGGGCCAGCTCGGTCGCGGCCACCGCAGTACCGCGGTCGTTGTGCGGGTGCAGGCTGATCGTGCTGTGCTCGCGCCGGGTCAGGCCGCGGCTGAACCACTCGATCTGGTCGGCGTACACGTTCGGCGTCGACATCTCGACGGTGGCCGGCAGGTTCAGGATGATCTCCCGGCCTTCCGCCGGCTGCCACTGGTCGCTGACCGCCTCGCACACCTCGAGCGCGAACTCCAGTTCGGTCCCGGTGAAGATCTCCGGGCTGTACTGGTAGCCGAACTGGCAGTCGCCCAGCAGGTCGTCGGCGTACTTCATCACCGTCTCGGTGCCGCGTACGGCGATGTTGAGGCATTCGGCCTTGTCCACGTTGAAGACGACCCGGCGGAACAGCGGCGCGGTCGCGTTGTACAGGTGGATGGTCGCCTTCGGCGAGCCCTGCAGCGACTGGACGGTCCGCTCGATCAGCTCGTCCCGCGCCTGGGTCAGCACCGAGATCGTGACGTCGTCGGGGATGACGTCGTCCTCGATCAGGCTACGCACGAAGTCGAAGTCGTACTGGCTGGCGCTCGGGAAGCCGACCTCGATCTCCTTGTAGCCCATCTTCACCAGCAGGTCGAACATCCGCCGCTTGCGGGCCGGCGACATCGGCTCGACCAGAGCCTGGTTGCCGTCACGGAGGTCGGTGGACAGCCAGCGCGGGGTGCGGTCGACGGACTTGGCAGGCCAAGTCCGGTCCGGCAGGTCGATCGGTGGGAACGCCCGGTACCGCTGGATCGGCATACCGGAAGATTGCTGGACGGGCTTGGGCTGATTCTGCGGTGCCACGGGGGTTCTCCTCGGGAAGGTGTACTGCGGGGGTCGTGAGGGACGACCGGCGTACGACCGAACTCCGCGGCGAGGGAACCGGCCTTGTCAGGCCTCGCCGCGGCAGCGAAGGAGGAGAAGCTGGTGCCGCATGATGCCAGTGAGTCTATGCACAACCACGCTCGGCCGTCGAACCGGGGGTCTCGATCGGCGAGACACAGAGGGTGACGGTTCCGCGACCCCAGGGTGCTGAAGAAGTGCTGAAGATGTGCGTACTGCGGTCCTTGGCAGGAGCCGTGGCGATGCAAGGATGGCCGGATGGCGGCGCGGGTGCTGGTGGTCGAGGACGCGGAACCGATCCGCACCGGCGTCGGAATCGCGCTGACCGAGGCGGGCCACACGGTGCGGACGCGGGCGGACGGCGACGGGTTCGAGCGCGAACTGGCGGAGTGGCAGCCGGATCTGGTGCTGCTCGATGTGATGCTGCCCGGGCGGGACGGATTCGAGTTGCTGACGGTGGCGCGGGAGACCTCGAACGCAGGTGTGATCCTGCTGACCGCGCGCGATGGGGTCGAGGACCGGCTGCACGGGCTGCGGACCGGGGCGGACGACTATGTGGTGAAGCCGTTCGTTCTTGCCGAGCTGATCGCGCGGGTCGAGGCTCTGCTGCGGCGGATGGGCCGGGTCCGGACCGTGCTGGAGATCGACGACCTGGCAGTCGATGTCGAAGCCGGGCTGGTACGGCGGGCCGGGCAGGAGATCGAGCTGACGGCGACGGAGTACAAGCTGCTCGCATTCCTTGCCGGGCGCAGCGGGAAGGTGGTCGGCAAGACCCAGCTGCTGACCGCGGTCTGGGGGTACGACGATTACGCGGCCAACCTTGTCGAGGTACATGTGAGCGCGCTCCGCCGGAAGCTGGAGGCGCACGGGCCGCGATTGCTGCACACCGTCCGCGGTTCGGGCTACGTCTTGCGGCCGCCGTCATGAGGGCGCTGCGTACGGCGTCCCTGCGGGTTCGCGTGACGCTGACGGCGATCGCCGTACTGCTCGTTGTGCTGCCGGTGACCGGGCTGGTGGTGAAGGCGGTCTTCGACGCGCAGGCCGAACGCAGCCTCGACTCGCTGCTCACCGGCCGCGCGCAGCTGGCTCAGCAGCTCGCCCGGCAGAACGTTGCCCCGAGCAACCTCGTACGGCGGATCGACGCGGATGGGGTCCGGGTCACGCTGATCCTGCGATCGGGTCAGCAGCTCGGCGCGCCTCCGGTCGACCCCGGTGGGACTGTCCGGCAGGTGCGCGCGACGCTGCAGACGGGGCAGCGGACTCGCGGTGCGACGTTGCTGTTGTCCGCGGACACGGCGTTGCTGTCGGATGCGAGTGCGCGGCTCCGGACGGTGCTGCTGGTGTCGGGTGCGGCGGCGATCCTCATCACCGCGCTGGCGTTGATCATCGGGATGAGGTTCGCGCTGGCACCGCTGGATGCGATGACGGGACTAGCGCGATCGATCGTGGCCGGGCGGCGAGGCGAGCGGCTGCAGCCGGAGCGCGCCGACACCGAGCTCGGGCGTACGGCGGCTGCCTTCGACGAGATGCTGGATGCGCTGGAGGGTGCCGAGGGCTCGGCGCACCGGTCGGAGGACCGGATGCGCGAGTTCGTCGCCGACGCCGCGCATGAGTTGCGTACGCCGGTTGCCGGGTTGCAGACCGCTGCGGAGACGTTGATCCAACTCGGCCCTCAGGCCCCGGCCGAACGTCGCGAAGAGCTCGAGCTCCTGCTGGTCCGCGAGTCCCGGCGCGCGGGCACCCTCGTCGCCGACCTCCTGGAGCTCAGCCGCATCGACGCCGGCCTCCAACTCAACCTCTCCCAGGTCGACCTCCGCCACCTCGCCGAAGCCCAGGCCGCCCGAGTTCGTCTCGTCGCACCCGAAATGACAGTCGAGGTCATCGGCACCGGCACGGTTGCCGGCGATCCCGAACGACTGGCACAGATTCTCGCCAGCCTCCTTGACAACGCTCGGCAGGTCGGCGCCCGCGCCCTCCGGATTTTGGTCGGCCCGACAGGCCTGCTGGTCGAAGATGACGGCCCGGGAGTACCGGTCGAGGTCCGCGAGCGGATCTTCCAAAGACTCGTGCACGGCCCCCAGAGCAAGGGCGCAGGCCTCGGACTGGCCATCGCGCGAGGTGTTGCTCGAGCACATGGTGGTGATCTGACAGTTGGCGACCGCGCCGACGGTCGGCGCGGTGCCTCCTTCAAGCTGTGGCTCTCAAACCCTCAGTAGGCCGTCGATGGTGGTTTTGTGGTCGGGGAGGATCTTGGCGGGTTCGGTGCCGAGGACGTCGCGGAGGACGGTGGCGTAGACGTCGCGGAAGTCCGTGGTCACCTTCAGATCACCGTTGGACAGATCGGTGAGACTCGGCTGCTCGCCGAAGAAACCACCGGACACCTTGTCCCCGACCACGAACACCGGACCGGCAGTGCCGTGATCCGTCCCGTCACTCCCGTTCGCGTGCACCCGCCGCCCGAACTCGGAGTACACGAGCACCACCGCGTTCTTCCCACGGTCCGTCTTCCGCAGCCGCTGGACGAACGGCGTCACCGCAGCGTCCAGCTCGGTCAGCAGCCGCTGCTGCGTCCCGCGCTCGTCCGCATGCGTGTCGAAGCCCCCGAGCGAAGCCGAGTAGGCCCGCGTCGGCACACCCGCCTCGATGAGTCCCGCGATCAGTTCGAGCTGCGCCCCGAGCTGCGACGTACCGCCCGCCGATGCTCCCTGCGTGCGCTGCTCGTCCTCGTCTTCCTCCTTCTCGTGGCCGGTGCGCACCGCGTTGCCGAGCACCTTCGTCGCGTCCTGCAAGTCCTGCACCGCCTTGGCCGCCCGCGCCTGCCAGTGCCCCTCCCCCGGACTCGGCTTGCCCAGCGCCGCGTACGCCGTACCGAGCGCACCCTTGGGGAGCGCCAGCCCGCGCAACGGCAGCGACGCGGCCGCGGTGGTCTCGCCGGCCAACAGCGGCGGAAGGGTGGGCTCGACCGATACGGCCCGGAGCGGATCGGCGCCGGTCGCGTCCAGCCAGCGGCCGAGCCATCCGGTCGGGACCGGCGACTTCGGTGACGCCGTCTGCCAGATCGCCATCGAACGGAAGTGACTGCGATCCGGCTCGGGGTACCCGACGCCACGCACGATCGCCAGCCGCTTGTCGTCCCACAGACCCTTCAAGCCCTTCATGCCTGGGTTCAGGCCGAGCCCGTCTCCCAGATCCAGCACCTCGTTCTGCTCGTACGCCAGATCCGGACGCGCCTTCTGGTACGCCGGATCGCCTGCGGGCACGACTGTGTTGAGTCCGTCGTTGCCGCCGTACAAGGTGATGACGACCAGCACGGACTGGTCGCTCGGCAGTGGATTGTCGACCGCCGCGGCCATCAGGTCGGACCAGTTCACCTGCGTCGCCCCGACAGCCAGCGCTCCGGCTGCTGTCACACCGCTGAGCGCCAGGAACCGCCTTCTCGTCAAGTTGTCCATCGGTCCTCCTCGGCCGCTCATCCGCTGACCACGTACTCGGGGGTGCAGGCGGCGAGCGCCGTCAGCTGCTTGGGGTCCTTCACTCCGGCCAGTGCCGTCTTGGTCCGCTCGGTCCAGGCATCGACTCCGAGCAGGGTCGCGACCGCGGCCACCTTGTCCTTGGCGCCTTCCACTGTGGGGATCTCGGCCTGTTTCACCAGGTGCTGGGCCAGCTGCAGCCGGGTCACGCCGGCCGACGTCGTCAGCCAGCTCGCACCAGCCGGCCAGCCTCCGACACTCGGCGGGCGGAACGGCAGCTGTCCCATGCCACGCAGTCCGGCCAGCAGCTTGGTCTGCTCCTTCTCGGCCAGCTTCCCCGGCTGGATCCGCAACGCCCGCAGCAATCCGGCCGCCCACTCCACCGGCTGCTTCACCAGCGCGGACTCCGCATCCCGGAACGCCGCCTCGGCAACCATTGCCGTCAGCAACGATCGGACGTTGCGCTCGGCACCGTACGCCGTGGTCAGCCGGGCCACCGTGGCCGCGTCCGGTGGCGTCGCCGACACCAGCCGGAACCACAGCCGCCCGATCACGAAGCCGGCCGAGGCGGGTTGCGCGAGCGCCAGCCCGGCAAACCCTTTGGCGTCGAAGTTCCCGGTCTTGCCGAGCAGCGTCTTCGAGCCGGAGTCGAACCGCTTCCGCTGGAGTGTCGCGCCCTTCCCGTCGCGGTCGAGCACCCACCCGGTCAGGCAGCGCGCGCCCTGCGCGACATCGGTCTCCTGGTAGTGGCCGATGCCGAGCGTGAAGAGTTCCATGTACTCGCGGGCCAGGTTCTCGTTGGGCGAACCTTTGCGATTCTTCTGGCCGTCGAGCCAGCGGATCGTCGCCGTGTCGACAACCATCGCCTGGGCCAGGTCGCCGAACGGTCCGAGGGCATGCGTGCGCTGCGTCTGGTTCTGGGCCAGCATCCACGCGGCGTTGCGGACCTTCTGATTGCTGGTCGCGAAGTGCCCGTGCCAGAACCAGGTCAGCCGCTCACTCGCTGTCCGGCTCGCGACCATCCGGTCCAGCCACCACACGGTCAGCGTCCGCTCCTGCGCCGCCCGGGCCTTCGCAGCCGCCTTCTTCGCGTCCTTGTCCTTCTTGGCGTCCGGATCCTTCTTCCCCATCGGTGGCGGTGGCACCAGCCCGGTTGGTGGCGGCAGGGCGGCGGCCGCCGCGTCCGTCGCCGGACCCAGCAATCGCCGCAGCGTCGCGTCGAACCCAGCCGTCAGGTCCCCGGGCGCCGGCCCGAATCCGAGCCGGTCGTTCAGCCGCCGTACCGCGGCCCGCTCGCTGATCTCGGTCATACCCCGATCGTTTCCAGCCGGGTCCGCCCGGACCAGTCTCCGGCGGCTTTCTTCAGCCAACCCACAGGTCTGGGTAGACAGTGTCTATCGAGATCCTGTAGACACTGTCTACGTGATCGCTCTCGGCCTCCTGACCGCATCCGCCTGCTGCCACGCGGCGTGGAACCTACTGGTGAAGAAGACCGCCCGGACCGACCCGGCGTTCGTCTGGCTGTGCGGTCTCGTCACCCTCCCGCTCTCGGTCGCTCTGCTCATCTGGTCAGGCCTGCGAGGCAGCCTCGGGACGGCTTGGTGGTCCGGACTGGTGAGCATGCTTCTGCACACGACGTACGCCGTCACGCTGCAGAAGGCGTACGGCGCAGGCGAGTTCTTGACGGTCTACCCGGTCAGCCGGGGCGTGGCTCCCGTCCTCGTGACAGTCGCGGCGATCCCATGGCAGGGCTGGCCGGCAGCGCGGGCGTGGGGTGGCGTCGTACTGGTGGTGTGCGGCGTGCTGGTGATGGACGGACTGCGCCGGCACCGACGGATGGCACTCGGTCTCGGGTTGGGGTTGGCGGTCGCGGCCTGCACTGCCGCCTACACGTTGTGGGACGGGTTCGCCATGACGTCGCTCGGCGCCAACCTCGTGCCGTACCTCGCGATAGCCAGCGTGGCCCAGATCGTCATGTTGTCGACAATCCTCGCATCGCGTCGCAGCGAGCTCCGTGGCGTGCTCGCCCACTGGCGACAGGCGATACCGATCGCGATCCTGACGCCGGCCAGCTACGGGCTCGTGCTGCTGGCGCTGTCCGTCACGTCCGTCGGCACCGTCGCGATCGGCCGCACCCTCAACGTCGTCCTCGGCGCGGTGGCCGGCTTCGTCGTACTCCGCGAGCGACTCAGCCGCACTCGCCTCGCGGGCCTGGCCACCGTCGTCGCCGGCGTCCTGATCGTCACCACCTGAGACGGAACAGTCTGAGTTGCCTTCAAGCGTGCTTGAAATCTTAAGCTTCTTGGTATGACACGAACTCTCGCGGACCGGATCGGCACTCACGGGCTGGGCGTGCTGGTCACGCTCAAACGCGACGGGCGGCCGCAGTTGTCGAACGTCACCTATGTGTTCGACGGCGAACGGATCCGGGTCTCGCTCACCGACGGCCGGGCGAAGACGACGAACCTGCGCCGCGATCCGCGCGCCAGTCTGTACGTCGACGGTCCCGGCGGCCGCTCGTACGTCGTACTGGAAGGCAAGGCCGAGCTCAGTCCGGTGGCGGCGGACCCACACGATGCGGTCGTCGAGGACCTCATCGACTACTACCGGACCGCGTCCGGCGAGCACCCGGATTGGGACGACTACCGCCGCGCCATGATCGGTGAGAAACGCTTGATGTTCTCGATGGTCGTCGACCACGCCTACGGCATGCCGCAGCCCTGAGTGGGGAACTTCTCCACGGCGGATAAACCACTCGCGGTAACCGACGGCGTGGTGGACTCTGTGGGCGTGGAGATCACGAGACTGTCACCCGACGACGAGGCCGGGTGCATCGATGCCGTAGCCGTGCAGAACGCCGGCACGAAACTGGACTGTCCGGAGATGCTGGACACGACCCCACGAGGGTTCGCCAACATGCTCCGGTACGGCTGGCACATGGATCCGGAGCAGGCCTACCTGGCCCGGGACACCGACGGCACCGCGATCGGGCTGCTCGGGGTGTCGCTGCCGACGTACGACAACCTGAACCAGGTGTGGATCGACGTACAGGTCCATCCGGACCATCGCGGTCGCGGAGTCGGCTCCGCGCTGATCGAGTACGCCGAACAAGTGACCCGGGACGCCGGCCGGAACGTGGTCGGGTTCGGCGGGTACGACCTACCGAAGGCGGAAGCGTTCGCGCGGCGGCACGGCTACGAGCAGAAGGCGATCGAGGTGAACCGTCGCCAAGACCTCGACGGCCTCGACTGGTCGAGAGTGCAAAGCCTGTACGACGGCGCCGTCGCCCGCTCGTCGGGGTACGAGTTGGTGAAGATCACCGGAGCGCTGCCGGACGAGTTGCTCGAGGGCATGGTCGCGGTGACCGAGTCGATCAACGACGCGCCGAAGGACGACCTCGACATGGAGGACGACGTCTACAGCCCGGAGCGGTTGCGCGCCTACGAAGAGGCGCAGGTCAAGAGCGACCGGACCATCCACCGGGTGATCGCCCGGGAGAAGGCGACCGGTGAGTTGGCCGGCCACTCGACCATCACGGTCGAGCGCGAGCGCCCGCACATCGGCATCCAGAACGACACGGCCGTCTCGCGCGACCACCGTGGCCATCGCCTCGGCGCGCTGCTCAAGTCAGCCATGCTGCTGTGGATGCGCGACGAGGAACCGGCGCTGGGCCTGATCGACACCTGGAACGCCGAGTCCAACGACCACATGATCAGCATCAACGAGCAACTGAACTACCGCATCATCGCCAGAATCCTGGCCTACCAGAAGACGCTGTAGTTCACCTCGGGTGGCCGAGCCCGAACAACTCGGCCACCCGGAGCGTGAGCTCGTCCTCAGTCCGGCCGCCGTCGACCACAACGCTGGTCAGCCCGAGCCGCTCCACCTTTGCCGCGACCCGCTCGGTGAACATCCCGTCCCGCGACAACAAGTTGCCCAGGGCCCGCTCCGGTGCACTCGTCCGTCCGGCGATCGCCCACAAGGACCCCCGCTGCTCAACCGCCATCCGCCGGAACTCCGGGGTCGGCAGCAACCAGACGCCCTGCCGCCGATCGGCCAGCAGAGGTTCGACCAGCGCGGGCAGCAGGCGGAATCCTTCCACCACGATCGGCTCCGGCGGCAACTGCAGCAGATCGTCGACAATCAGGTCGAACGCCTCGCCCCGGAACCAGTGTCGTAGAGCCGGACGCCGAAGCGTTCGGCCAGGTGGCGGCGATGGTGGACTTGCCGCCACCCGTACCGCCGCCGAGCCAGAAGACGTGGGACAGGCCGTTCACAGGGCCTGGAGCAGGGTGACCTTCATGCGGTTGGTGACGGTGAAGCCGAGGGAGTTGTAGAGGCGGATGGCGTTGGTGTTGCCACCGCTGGTGTGGAGCATCGGGGTGCGGCCGGCTGCCGTGATGTGGGCGGCAACCGCGCGGATGAGGCGGGTGCCGAGGCCCTGACCCTGGTAGGACGGGTGGGTGCAGACGGCACTGATCTCGGTGTGGTCCGGCAACGCGAAGCGGGTGCCGGCCATCGCGATCAGCTCGCCCTCGCGACGGATGCCGAGGTAGGTGCCGAGCTCGATCGTGCGGGTGCGGAACGGCCCAGGATCGGTGAGAGCGACGAGCGCGAGCATCTCGGGTACGTCGTCCGGACCGAGCCGGACCGCCTCCGGGTCCTCGGCCGGGAGGTCTGCCGGCGCGACGAACTGGACCAGGTCGATGTGCAGGTCCAGCTTGAAGCCGTCAGGGATGGGGAACTCCGGCCGCATCAGCGCGGCCGTGGTCCCCGGGCCGAGCAGGACGGCCGCGTCGGCCCAGTCCTGCGGCGTCGGGTCGTCCGGCAGAGCGAGGAATGGCGCGACCGCGGGCGGATACCGACGGGCGTTGCCGCGGACTTCGGCGAAGCCGGCGTGCGGACCGGTCAGAGCGGCGTACACAGGATTGGTCAGCACTCGGTCATCCCCCACGACAGATTGGTCAGAACCCCAGTTTGCGCAAGTGCTTCGCGTCTGTCTGCCAGTTTTTGGCGATCTTGACGTGCAGGTCGAGGTACACCGGCGTACCGAGCAGCGCCTCGATCTGGTGCCGGGCGGCGGCGCCGACCTCGCGCAGGCGGGCGCCCTTGTGGCCGATCACGATGCCCTTCTGGCTGTCCCGCTCGAGGAAAATGTTCGCGTAGATGTCCAGCAGCGGCTTGTCCTCCGGCCGGTCCTCGCGCAGGCCCATCTCGTCGATGGTGACCGCGATCGAGTGCGGCAACTCGTCCCGGACGCCCTCCAGCGCGGCTTCGCGGATGAGCTCCGCGACCAGCATCTCCTCGGGCTCGTCGGTGATGTCGCCGTCCGGGTAGAGCGCGAAGCCCTCCGGCAGCAGCTTCACCAGTTCGTCCGCGACCACGTCGACCTGGAAGCCCGATGTCGCCGACACCGGGACGACCGAGGCCCACTCGATGCCGGCCGACTCCCCCAGCGCGGCGATCTCGGCCAGGTGCTCGACCATCCGGTCCGGCTCGACCAGGTCGGCCTTGGTGGCCAGGGCGACCTTCGGGGTCTTCGCGACCTTCGCCGCCTCGTTGACCAGGAACCGGTCGCCGGGCCCGATCTTCTCACTGGCCGGCAGGCAGACTGCGATCACGTCGACCTCGGCCCAGGTGGCCTTCACCAGGTCGTTGAGCCGCTCGCCGAGCAGCGTGCGCGGCTTGTGCAGCCCTGGCGTGTCCACCAGCACGAGCTGGGCGTCCGGCCGGTGCACGATGCCGCGGACCGCGTGCCTGGTCGTCTGCGGCTTGGACGAGGTGATGACGATCTTCTGGCCCACCAGGGCGTTGGTGAGCGTGGACTTCCCGGCGTTGGGGCGGCCGACGAAACAGGCGAAACCGGACTTGAACGGCTCAGGTGTGGACGACATCGCGGACCTCTCCGGTGCCTTGGGCAACTACTACGGGGATGGCGGCGCCGGCGAAGTGACGGACCACGTTGACGTCGACGGACTCCGCGTCGGTGACCACCGCGGCGGCCTCGAGACCCTTCACGCCGGACGACAGGGCCATCGCGACCGCGAGTTGCAGCGCGGTCAGCTCGACCGTGTCGAGCGCCACCGTGCAGGCGGCGTACGTCCGCCCGTCGGAGTCGCGCACGGCCGCACCCTCGGCCGCCCGGGTCCGGGCGCGGGTGGCGCGGGCGAGCGTGACGAGTTTGGCGTCCTCGGCCGAAAGGTCTGACAACACGTACTCCAAAGAAAAGGGGGCGATCCGGGATCAGGCGGGCTGGTGGTTCTGGTCCTGCGGCCGGGTCGCGGTCTCGACCCGTCGCACCAGCACAGTACCGACCTGGTTGCGGCGCCCCGACGGCCGCTCCGCCGTCAGCGACAATCCCTCGATCTCCACCTCGGCGCCGGGGATCGGCACCTTGCCGAGCAGCTTGGCCATCAGGCCGCCGACCGTGTCGACGTCGTCGTCGTCCAGCGGTACGCCGAACAGCTCGCCGAGCTCGTCGATCGGGAGCCGGCTGGAGACCCGGTACGCGCCGTCGGACAGCTCCTGCACCGAGTCCGGGTCCTCGTCGTACTCGTCGGTGATCTCGCCGACGATCTCCTCGAGGATGTCCTCGATCGTGACCAGGCCCGCCGTACCGCCGTACTCGTCGACGACGATCGCGACGTGCATCCGGGCCGCCTGCATCTCGCGCAGCAACTCGTCGACCGGCTTGGAGTCCGGCACGTACATGCACGGCCGCATCACCGACTCGACCCGCTCGGTCGACTCGGCCTGCGCGTTGTCGTAGACGCGGCGCATCACGTCCTTGAGGTAGACGACGCCGAGGATGTCGTCCAGCGACTCACCGATCACCGGGATCCGCGAGTAGCCGGAGCGCAGCGCCAGCGAGGTGAGCTGGCGCAGCTTCTTGTGCCGCTCGATGTAGACCATGTCGGTGCGCGGCACCATCACCTCGCGGACGATGGTGTCGCCGAGCTCGAACACCGAGTGGATCATCTGCCGCTCGCCGGACTCGATCACCGCGGACTTCTCGGCGTAGTCGACCAGAGCGCGCAGCTCCGCCTCGGTCGCGAACGGGCCCTCGGCGAACCCCTTGCCCGGGGTGAGCGCGTTGCCGAGCAGGATCAGCACCTTCGGCAGCGGGCCGAGCACCCGGGTCAGCGCCATCACCGGACCGGCGGAGATGATCGCGAACCGGTCCGAGTGCTGCCGGCCCAGTGTCCGCGGGGCGACGCCGATGATGACGTACGAGACCAGCACCATCACCACCGCGGTGATCAGGACGTGCTCCCAGGTGACGTCGAAGACGTTCGACAGCGCCTGGGTGACCAGCACGATCGCGGTGATCTCGCAGCTCAGCCGGAGCAGCAGCAGCGAGTTCAGGTACCGCGGGGCGTCGGACAGCAGGTCCCGCAGCCGGACCGCGCGCAGGTTGCCCCGCTCGACCTGCTCGTTGGCCCGGACCTTCGAGTACGACGACAGCGCCGCTTCCGCACCAGCGAACAATCCGGCGAGCAGCACGAGCACCGCGGCCACGACCAGCAGGACGAGGTCCTGTGAGCTCACCGGAACGTCACTCCTGTCCGGCCAGCTGGTTCGCCGGCGCTCGCCAGGCTTCCAGCAGGCGGCCCTGCACGTCCCACATCTCCGCCTTCTCGGCCGGCTCGGCGTGGTCGTAGCCGAGCAGATGCAGGATGCCGTGCACGGTCAGCAGCTCCAGCTCGGCCCACGTGCCGTGCCCGGCCTTCGCGCCCTGGGCGGCCGCCACGGTCGGGCACAGCGCGATGTCACCGAGATGACCGAGCGGAAGATCCGAGTCGTCGCCGTTGTCGGCGGAACCCGGCCGCAGCTCGTCCATCGGCCACGACATCACGTCGGTCGGACCGGGCAGGTCCAGGAACTCGACGTGATACCGCGCCATCGTGTCCTCGTCGACCAGCTTGATCGACAGCTCACACTCCGGGTGCAGCCGCAGCGACGACATCACGAACCGGCTGAGCCGCATCAGTCCGTTCGCGTCGATCTCGACCCCGGACTCGTTGTTGACCTCGACGTTCATCTGCGCGGCTCGCCATTGCCTTCGTAGTTCTCGTAGGCGGAGACGATCCGGCCGACCAGCTTGTGCCGGACCACGTCGTGGGAGGTGAGCCGGCAGAAGGTCAGGTCCTGGACGCCTTCGAGGATCTCCTGGACGACGCGCAGACCGGAGTTCGTGCCGGTCGGCAGGTCGACCTGGGTGACGTCGCCGGTGACGACCATCTTCGAGCCGAAACCGAGCCGGGTGAGGAACATCTTCATCTGCTCGGGCGAGGTGTTCTGCGCCTCGTCCAGGATGATGAAAGCGTCGTTCAGGGTCCGGCCGCGCATGTAGGCCAGCGGCGCGATCTCGATCGTGCCGGCCGTCATCAGCCGCGGGATCGACTCCGGGTCGAGCATGTCGTGCAGGGCGTCGTACAGCGGCCGCAGATACGGGTCGATCTTCTCCGACAGCGTGCCGGGCAGGAAGCCGAGCCGCTCACCGGCCTCGACGGCCGGCCGGGTCAGGATGATCCGGTTGACCTCCTTGGCCTGCAGCGCCTGGACCGCCTTGGCCACCGCCAGGTACGTCTTGCCGGTACCGGCCGGGCCGATGCCGAACACGATGGTGTTCTTGTCGATGGCGTCGACGTACCGCTTCTGGTTCAGCGTCTTCGGCCGGATGGTGCGGCCGCGGCTGGACAGGATGTTCTGGGTCAGCACATCGGCCGGGCTCTCGGCCGTGGCGGACTTGATCATCGCGATGCTGCGCTCGACCGAGTCGGCGGTCAGCCCGTGCCCGGTGCGCACGACCGCGATCAGCTCGTCGATCAGCCGCTCGGCCAGGGCCAGCTCGGCCGGCTCGCCGTTCAGCGTGATCTCGTTGCCGCGGACCATGATGTCGGCGGCGAACTCCTTCTCGACGATGCGGAGGAACTCGTCCCGGGCTCCGAGCAGGGCCACCATGTCGATGCTGTTCGGCACGACGATCTTGTGCGACGCCTGCGCGCTGGTGGCGGCTCCGTTGGACTGGGACAGCTCATCGCGTCCGCGGCCGTTCGCGCGCGCCTCCGGTTCGATACTGCGTGGCCTGGACAGCCTGTTCCTCCTGATGCCGATGATGACTGACTTACCCATGCTAGCCGTCTCCCCCGACAGCCTCACTTGTAATTCGCCTCAACACCCCGAAACGAGGCCTGGCTGTTGTCAACCCGGGGGTGTTGTCAACCTGGAAGGGGGTCTCCGCGTCATCGTGTCGTGGCGCAACCAGCCGTGGTGTACGAAGAGTGCGTGACACATGAGTCCTCGTGGGATGCCGACGAGGCGTTGACGGCTGTCTACACGGCGCACTACACGTCGCTGGTCCGGCTCGGCGCCCTGCTGCTGCGCGACACCGGTACGGCGGAGGAGATCGTCCAGGACGCGTTCGTCGCCATGCACGGCCGCTGGCACCGGCTGCGCGACCCCCACAAGGCCCTCGCGTACCTGCGCACCGCGGTGGTGAACCGCTGCCGCTCCCGCCAGCGCCACCTGGTGGTCGTCGACAAACACACGCCCCGCTCGCTGCCGGACGCGCCGAGCGCCGAACAGGCCGCGCTGCGGACGGCCGAGACCGACCGGGTGATCGAAGCGATGCGCACCCTGCCGGAGAAGCAACGCACCGTGATGGTGCTGCGGTACTACGGTGACCTCTCGGAAGCGGAGATCGCCGACACGATGGGCATCAGCCGGGGATCGGTGAAGAGCCACGCCGCGCGGGCGACCAAGTCGCTGCGCCAGCTCCTGGAGCAGAACGTATGAACGAAAATCCGAACGACTCGTTCGACGAGCTGATGCGGCGGGCCATGCACGAGGAGGCCGACCGGGTCGAGCCGACCGACTCGCTGCCCGAGATCCAGGCCCGCGCCCGGGCCCAGCGCCGTACGACATCCCGGCGTCCGTGGGTGCTGACCGCCGGCGCCGCCGTGGTCGGCACCGCCGCCGTGATCGGCGCCTTCACTGTCCTCGACAACAACACGAACACCGCCGGAGACAGCGGCGTCGCAGCGGGCCCCAGTACGACGTCCAGCGCTTCCGCACTGCCGTCGTCGACCGCCCCACAGGCCGGCACTTCACCGAGCCAGGCGCCGCTGACAGAACCGCCGACAGCGCAGGCGACCACGGTGCCGAAGGATCGCCGCGGTACGCCGGAGCCGATGGGGAGGGGGACCCTCGTCCCCGTCTACTGGCTCGGCGACAAGGCCGCGGTCACTCCCGCTCCAGGTGCAACGACCAAGGCCACGCCGAAGGTCCGGCTCTACCGCACCTGGGCGAAGGTGAGCGGTCGGCCCGCCGTCGAGGCGGTCCGGATCATGACGTCAAAGCAGTCCGGCGACCCCGACTACTACTCGCTGTGGCGCGGCGCCGAGATCAACACCGTCACCAGGTCCAGCGGCACGGTCACCGTCGACTTCAAGCGGCTCCCGACCACGAAGCTCAACCCGGAGACCGCCGACGTGGCCGCCCAGCAGCTGATCTACACGGTGCAAGGCGCCCTCGACGACAGCAGCCAGCAGGTCCAGATCACCCAGAACGGCGAGGCCGGTGCGCGGTTGTTCGGCCAGGTCGACACCAGTACGCCGCTCAGCCGCGCCCAGGCAGCCAACGTCCAGGCGCTGGTCTGGATCACCTCACCGGCGCAGGGTCAGTTGACCAAGTCGATGGTCACCGTCGAGGGCACGGCCGCGGCGTACGAGGCGACGGTGAACTACCAGGCCATGAACCTGAAGACCCGCGAGGTGCGGAAGGGCTACACGAACACCAAGGAGGGCCAGAAGTTCACGCCCTTCGCCTTCAACCTCAAGCTCACGCCCGGCCCCTGGCAGATCGAGGCGTTCCTGATCTCGCCCGCCGACGGCTCCACCACCGACGTCGACTCGAAGACCATCGAGGTGCGCTAGCTCCAGCGGGAGCGGGACAGGAGTGCGGCGGCTGCGGCTACGCCGGCCGTCGAGGTACGGAGGACGGTGTCGCCGAGGCGGATGGGCTCGGCGGTGAAGGTCGCGAGCTCGGCCGGGGCGATGCCACCTTCGGGGCCGATGACGATGACGATGTCGCCCTCGGTCGGGAGCTCGAGTGAGGCGATCGGCGTCTTGGCTTCCTCGTGCAGTACGACGGGCAGTGCCGCGGCCGACAGTAGTCGCGCGACATCCGGCGTACTGGCGATCGGCTCGACGGTGGCGAACCAGGAACGGCGGGACTGTTTGCTCGCCTCGAACGCCCAGGCTTGCCACTTCGCGTACGTCTTCGCGGCCCGCTCGGGGTTGCTGCGGAACTGACTCCGCTCAGCGTTCCACGGGACGATCACATCCGCCCCGACCTCGGTCAGCATCTCGACGGCGAGCTCGGCCCGCTCGCCCTTCGGCAACGCCTGCACCACCACCAGCCGGGGCGAGGCAGCCGCGACCACACCACGGTTGTCCACGGCAACTGTCACGCCGGCCTTGGATGCAGTCGTCACCGCCCCCTCAGCCCAGACCCCCCGCCCGTCGGTCAGCCGAATCCGCTCGCCCGGCCCGATCCGCCGAACAACTGCGGCATGCCGTCCCTCAGCACCACCCAAGGTCAGCTCGTCCCCGCCCAGATCCTCGGAGAAGAACACCGCCACGCTCACCGCGACTCCCCTCCCTCAGCAGGTGCCCGGCACGTGAGGTTGCTCAGCGCCGCCGGCGGGTGGCTGCTGCGCATCTAGTGGGCGCCGAAGGCGTCGCGGAGACGGCCGAAGACACCCTTGTGGGCGGCTTGGACCTGACCCTGCGGCCGCTCCTCGCCACGAGCCTCGGCCAACTGCCGGAGCAGGTCGACCTGGGAGTCGTCCAGCCTGGTCGGTGTCTCGACGATGACCTGGACGATCAGGTCGCCGCGACCCGCGTGCCGCAGCCGCGGCACACCACGAGCCGTCAGCGTCATCGCCGTCCCGGACTGTGTGCCGGGCCGGATCTCCAGCGGCGTGGTCTCGCCCTCCAGCGTGGGCAGGTCGATCGTGGTGCCGAGCGCGGCCGCCGTCATCGGCAGCGTGACCGTGCAGTGCAGGTCGTCACCGTTGCGGCTGAAGATGTCGTGCGGCTCGACCTCGATCTCGACGTACAGGTCGCCGGCCGGGCCGCCGCCGGGGCCGACCTCGCCCTGGCCGGACAGCTGCACCCGGGTGCCGCTGTCGACGCCGCCGGGGATCTTGACCGTGACGGTCCGGCGGGACCGGACCCGGCCGTCGCCGGAGCACTCGACGCACGGGTTCGGGATCGTCGTACCGAAGCCGCGGCAGTTCGGGCACGGCCGCATGGTGCGGACCTCGCCGAGGAACGACCGCTGCGTGTGGGTCACCTCGCCGCGACCGTGGCAGATCTCGCAGGTGACCGGCTCGGAGCCGGCCGCCGCCCCGGACCCCGAACAGGTCGGGCACAGTACGGCGGTGTCGACCTTCAGCTCCCGGGTGGTGCCGAACGCTGCCTCGGCCAGGTCGATCCGCAGCGGGATCAGCGCGTCCTGGCCGCGCCGGGTCCGCGGCCGCGGCCCGCGGGTGGCCCCGCCGGTCTGGCCGAAGAAGGCGTCCATGATGTCGGTGAACGTGAAGGCCTGGCCGAAGCCCGCGCCACCCGGGCCGGCGCCCGCGGTCGCGAACGGGTCGCCGCCGAGATCGTGCATCTGCCGCTTCTGCGGGTCGCTCAGCACCTGGAAGGCGCGGCCGATCTCCTGGAACTTGTGGTGCGCGTCCTCGGAGTCGTTCACGTCCGGGTGGTACTGGCGTGCCAGCTTGCGGTACGCCTTCTTGATCTCGTCCGGCGAGGCGTCACGGCTGACGCCCAGGACGGCGTAGTAATCGGTGCTCATACTCCAAGCCAGGGGTTGGTGTTAGTCATTTATGAGTCCGCCAGGATCTGGCTGACGTAGCGCGCGACGGCCCTCACGGCGCCCATCGTGCTCGGATAGTCCATGTGGGTCGGGCCGACGATGCCGAGCGTGGCCAGCGCCTCCGACTTGGACCCGTAGCCGGTCGCGACCACCGAGGTGGTGGCCAGTTCCTCGAACGGGTTCTCGTGCCCGATGCGGACCGTCAGGGTCTGCGGGTTGGTGGCCTCGCCGAGCAGTTTGAGCAGGATGACGTGCTCCTCCAGCGCCTCCAGCACCGGCTTCACGTTCCGCTCGAAGTCGTCGCCGTACCGGGTCAGGTTGGCGGCGCCGCCGACCGCGATCCGCTGCTCGCCGACCTCGTCGGTGAACGTCTCCAGCAGCGTCGTCACGATCGCCGCGACCAGTGGCCGGTCAGCCGGCGCGAACAGGTCGGTGACCGCGGCCAGGGACGTGGTCGCCTCGGTGAGTCGCTGCCCGGCGAGCGCGGTGTTCAGCCGCGAGCGCAGGTCGGCGATCAGTTGCTCGTCGACGTCGTTCGTCTGCTCGACGATCCGCTGCTCGACCCGACCGGTGCTGGTGATCAGCACCAGCAGCAGCCGGCGCGGGGTCATCGTGACGACCTCGATGTGCCGGACGCTCGAGCGGTTCAGCGACGGGTACTGCACGATCGCGACCTGGCGGGTGATCTGGGCCAGCAGCCGGACAGTACGGCGTACGACGTCGTCCAGGTCGACCGCGCCGGCCAGGAACGAGGTGATCGCCTTCTTCTCCGCCGGCGACAGCGTCTTGACCGTGCTCAGCTTGTCCACGAACAGCCGGTAGCCCGCGTCGGTCGGGATCCGGCCGGCGCTGGTGTGCGGCTGGGTGATGTACCCCTCCTCCTCCAGCGCAGCCATGTCGTTACGCACGGTGGCCGGCGACACTCCCAGGTTGTGCCGGTCCACCAGCGTCTTCGAGCCGACCGGCTCATGGGTCGCCACGTAGTCCTCGACGATGGCGCGGAGAACATCCAGCTTGCGATCGTCCAGCACGCGCACCACCTCCCTCGCCTCGACCGTACGACTCAGTGACCCCTTGGCACTCAGCTGAACCGAGTGCCAGTCTACCGAGCCGTAGTAGCTCGCACCGACGCGTGACGGCGTGGGACGGGTCTCAGGCGAGCTCGGGGGACGCTCCCAACGGTACGGCGGAGGGCCGGGTGACCGTGCTCGCGACATCCACTGGCTGGTCCTGGGCTGCCGCTTCGAGCAGGGACTCGAGTACGTCGAGGACGTGGTAGGCCAGTGCACCGTCGGCCCGGTGCGGCCGGCCGGTGCGGACCGCGCGAGCCATGTCCGCGACCCCGACGCCGCGGCCAGCCCCGGCATACCCGCCGGCGACCGGGACCTCGGTCCAGTCGCGGTTGGCCGCGGTCGCGATCTCGACCTTGCCGTCGAACCCGTTCGGGTCCGGAACGGACAGGCTGCCCTCGGTCCCGTGCACCTCGATCCGCGGCAACCGCGCGGCCCAGACGTCGAACGACATCAGCACCGTGGTCAACGCACCCGACTCGTGCTCCAGTACGCCGGTCACGTGCGTCGGGACCTGGACCGGGAACGTCTCGCCGGCGCGTGGACCGGTGTGGATCTTCCGCTCCTGCTTCGACTGACCGGCCCGCGCGGTGACGCGCCGTACCGGACCGAGCAGGGTGACCAGGCTGGTGACGTAGTACGGACCCATGTCGAGGACGGGACCGCCGCCGGGCTGGTAGTAGAACTCCGGCGCCGGGTGCCACAGCTCGTGTCCGGGCGTGACGAAGGACGCCGTGGCAGCCGTCGGTACGCCGATGTCGCCGCGGTCGATGACAGCCCGGGCAGTCTGGGTGCCAGTGCCGAGCACAGTGTCCGGTGCGCAGCCGACGCGGAGGTTGTTGGCGGCGGCGTACTTGAGCAGCGGCTCCGCCTCGGCCCGGTCCACGGCCAGCGGCTTCTCGCCGTACACGTGCTTGCCGGCTTCGAGCGCAGCCTGGTGCACCGGCGCGTGGGCGGCAGGGATGGTCAGGTTCAGCACGATCTCGACGTCGTCCGCGGCGTACAGCTCGGCCGGAGTCAGCGCCCGGATGCCCGGGTTGCTGTCGGCGATCGCCTGCGCGCGGCTGACGTCCAGGTCGGCGACCGCGACCACGTCGACGCCGGGCAGCTTGGCCAGGTGGTCGAGGTACGTGCCCGAGATGACGCCCGTACCGACGATGCCGATGCCTGTCACGGTGCCCGTCACTTGCTCGCCCACAGCAGCCCCCGCTCGACGATGGTCCGCACCTCGGGTACTTCGAGATCGTCCAGCTTGTGGCCGACGGTGCAGACGAAGACCTTGCCCGCGCCCCACGTCCGGGTCCAGACGGCCGGCATCACGGCGCCCTCGATCCACGGGTAGTCCGGGTGCGAGCTGAACGTCGTGGTGGCGAGCACGGTGTTGGTCGGGTCGTAGTGCACGTAGTACTGCTCGGTGTGGACGTCGAAGTGGGTGATGCCCTCGACGATCGGGTGATCGGCGACCACGTCGACGCGGTAGTCGGTGAAGCCGTGCGGGTGCGAGATGAACTGCCCGCCGGTGATGAAGCTGTAGTCGGCGTTGGCGCGGAACGAGTCGACGATGCCGCCGTGCCAGCCGGCGAACCCGGTGCCGCGGCGGATCGCGGCCTCCAGGCCTTTGAAGTGGTCGGCGTCGATCTCGCTCATCGTGACGCACTGCAGCACCAGGTCGGTGCCGTCCAGGTCGAGGTAGCTCTCGGTGCTGTCCGAGACGGTCACCTCGTAACCGTTCTCTTCCAGGAACGGGATGAACAGCTCGGTCGCCTCGACCGGCGAGTGCCCTTCCCAGCCACCCCGGACCACCAGTGCACGTCGTGTCGTCACGCCGACCGCCCTTCGAAAGTTTCGCTGCCGAGTTCGGAACCGTTGCGAACCGCCACCGTGACCCTAGGCCCCGCCCGACCGGCCTTCAAGTCTTGATCCGCCCCCTGGATAGGGCTTGCTCGGCGTGAGGTGCCGAGCAAGTAGGGTCGTTGGCATGAGTACGTGGGCCGAGGTCGGGGATCGCTGCTGGGTCCGCCGGTACGACGAATGGGACCTCAACGTCGGTGTAGTCGCCGGAGAACAAGGTGTGGTGCTGATCGACACCAGGGCCACCACCGAGCAGGCCGAGGAACTACGCGAGCACATCCGCGAACTGACTGACCAGACGGTGCGCTGGGTCGTCAACACCCACGCGCACTTCGACCATGTCGTCGGGAACAGCGTCTTCGATCAGGCCGAGGTCATCGCCCACGAGAACGCCGCGACGGCCGCCAACCTGACGGCTCAGACTTTCGCGGTGGCGAAGGTGATCGATCTCGGCGACCGCAGAGTCGAGTTGCTGCATCTCGGAAATGCGCACACCGACGGCGACGTGGTGGTCGTCGTACCGGATGTGGACGTGTACTTCGTCGGCGATCTGATCGAGGAATCGGCGCCACCGTCGTACGGCGAGGACTCGTTCCCGCTGGAGTGGCCGGACACGATCGACCGGGTGATCGGGCTGCTGTCCGGTACGTCGAAGGTCGTCCCGGGTCACGGCGCGGTCGTCGACGCCGAGTTCGTCCGCGACCAGGCCGGCGACCTGGGCACCGTCGCCAACACCATCTCCGGTCTCCACCATGGCGGCACCTCGCTGGAGCAGGCGCTCGCGCACACCGACGACTGGCCGTGGCCGCTGGAGAAACTCCAGGACGCGATCAAGCGCGGCTACGAGGCTCTGGGCACCCCGCGCCGCCCGACGCTGCCGCTGCTCGGCCCCGGCTGATCCCCGAAAGCGCACGGGTCGGCGGTCAAGTTGTAGTTGTCCGTTGACACCGGGTCAGGTTTGCCGCACTTTGTTGCGAAGTGCGGTGCGAACCACGACCGGATGGGGTGGCAACCATGGCAAGTCTTGCGATCGAGCAGACCACTCATCCCGACGGCCGAGTCGAACTGGCCGATCCCGCCGTACTCGCGGACAGTCCGTACGCCAACGCGGAGCTTGCGCCAACGCGATTGCCCGAGCGGCACTGGACGACGTACAACTACGCGGCGCTGTGGATGGGGATGGCGCACAACATCCCCAGCTACCTACTGGCCGCGGGTCTGGTCGCGCTCGGGATGAACTGGCTGCAGGCGTTCATCACAATCACGCTCGGGAACCTGATCGTGCTGGTTCCGCTGCTGCTGAACAGTCACGCCGGGACGAAGTACGGCATCCCGTTCCCGGTCTTCGCGCGCGCCTTCTACGGCGTCCGGGGCGCGAACTTCCCGGCCTTGCTGCGCGCGTTCATCGCCTGCGGCTGGTTCGGCATCCAGACCTGGATCGGCGGCCAGGCGATCTTCGTGATCGTCGGTGAGTTGTTCGGCAACAGCTGGACCGAGGCGTCGGCGGTCAGCGGGCACCCGTGGACGATGTGGCTCAGCTTCGCGTTCTTCTGGGTGCTCCAGATGGTGCTGATCTGGCGCGGCATCGAAGGACTGCGCCGGTTCGAGAACTGGGCCGCACCGCTCGTCACGGTCGCGTTCCTGGCGCTGATGGTGGCGATCCTGGTCAAGGCCGGCGGGTTCGGCCCGATCCTGTCGCAGCCGTCGAAGCTGGGCTGGGATGCCGACTTCTGGAAGATCTTCGCGCCGTCGTTGATGGGGATGATCGCGTTCTGGGCGACGCTCAGCCTGAACATGCCGGACTTCACCCGGTTCGGGAAAGGTCAGCGTCAGCAGGTGGTCGGGCAGATCATCGGCCTGCCGACGACGATGTCGTTCATCGCGCTGGTCTCGATCATCACCACGTCGGGCACCGTCCTGGTGTACGGCGAGGCGATCTGGGACCCGGTCGAGTTGACCCGCCGGTTCGAGAACCCGGTGGTCGTCACGATCGGTCTGGTGATGGCGATCCTGGCGACGATGTCGTGCAACGTGGCGGCCAACGTGGTCAGCCCGTCGTACGACTTCGCCAACGCGGTCCCACGCTGGCTGAACTTCCGAACCGCCGGCCTGGTCACCGGTGTGATCGGCATCGTGATCCAGCCGTGGCGGCTGATCTCCGACCCGTCGATCTACATCTTCGTCTGGCTGTCCTTCTACGGCGGCCTGCTCGCCTCGGTCGCCGGCGTACTGATCGCCGGGTACTGGCTGATCGACCGCACCAGCCTGCACCTCGCCGACCTCTATCTGCCGGGCCGTCGCTACTGGTACTCCGCCGGCTGGAACTGGCGCGCCGTCGTCGCCACCGTCATCGGTTCGGTCCTGGCCGTCGGCGGCGCGTACTCGAACCCTGGCGCCGGCCCGTTCCCGGAGGACGGCCTGATCCCGTTCCTCAAGCCGCTCTACGACTACTCGTGGGCAGTCGGCCTGGTCGCCGGCTTCCTCACCTATCTCCTCTTCACAGTCGCTTCCCCGTCCCGCCAACCCACCACAACCCAAGCCGCCCCCACGTTCTGACCCCACCAACCCCACCCCATCTCCCCCTCTGATGGGTTGACCCACCCGGTGGTGGGTTGGCTACCGCGAATACCGCTGGCCAACCCACCGTCTGATGGGTCAACCCATCGGAGGGTGGGGGTTCGATCGAGGTGCTGTGTGCCGGGGGAGGGCGTGTGGTTGAGGGGGAAGAGAGGTGGGGGCGCATACGGTTGGGCGGTGGCTGACAGGTATGGGAACGACGTACTGAGTGGGGACTGGCGCAAGCCCAAGAACGGGCGGACCGTCGAGGTCGAGATCGAGAAGGGCATGGTCGTCGAGGAGCCGACCTCCGGGTTCGTCGGTGCGATCGTGCGCTGGGAGCACGGCGTGGTCGATCTCGAGGACCGGTTCGGGAAGGTCCGGACGTACCCGCTCGGGCCCGGATTCTGGCTGGACGGCAAGCCCGTCAGCCTGAAGCCGCCGAAGAAGGCCGGGCCGGCGAAGAAGACGCGGACCGCGTCCGGTTCCGTTGCGGTCGACAACGTCCGGGCGAAGGTGGCCCGGGCGAGCCGGATCTACGTCGAGGGCCGGCACGACGCCGAACTGGTCGAGAAGGTGTGGGGCGACGACCTGCGGATCGAGGGCGTCGTGGTCGAGTACCTCGAAGGTGTCGACGACCTGCCCGGCATCGTCAACCGGTTCCAGCCCGGTCCGGGCCGTCGGCTCGGCGTCCTGGTGGACCACCTGGTCGAGGGGTCGAAGGAGTCGAAGATCGCTGCCCAGGTGACCAACCGGAACGTGCTGGTGGTCGGGCATCCGTTCATCGACATCTGGGAGGCGGTCAAGCCGTCGTCGGTCGGGATCAAGGCCTGGCCACGGATCCCGCACGGTCAGGACTGGAAGAAGGGCGTGCTGCAGTCGTTCGGCTGGCCGGCCACCGACCAGGCCGACGTCGCCGCGGCCTGGAAACACATCCTGTCGAAGGTGACCAACTTCGCCGATCTCGACCCGGCGCTGCTCGGCCGAGTCGAGGAACTCATCGATTTCGTGACGCTGGACTGATCTCCGGAATCCGCCGTTCGACCCAGGCCTGGATCCGCCGCCGCGTACGCCGCACGTACCACGTGACGGCACCGAGTACGGCGGTCGCGGCCAGCACCACTCCGGCGAGCACGGCCGCGATGATCCGTACGGCGCTCCGCTCGACGAGCACGGCGACGACCAGCAACGCCACACCGAGCACGATGCCCGCCACCGGCAACCACTGCTCGAAGACCAACGGGCGCTTGGCCGGCGTCACCTTGGCGCCACGGACCAAACGGGTCCACACCGATTGCCGGGCCGGTTCGGTGAACCAGCGCGCGCACTGCAACAACCACGAACCGGGCTTGTCCTTGCGACCAGCCATCGCCTTGACCCAGTTCCCGACCTGCGGCCCGAGTCCACTGGACACGTCGACCATCCGGTCCGCGAGACCCTTCGTCGTCGCCCGGCCCTCGTCGGACTGGTTCAGTTCGTTGCGCATCGTGGTGAGCGCACCGAGACCGGCGCCCATCGGGAAGTCCTGGGCCAGCCGCTGGACGCGTTCCGCGACCGCTTCGACCTTCCAGTCCTCCGCCTTCAGGACCTGCCGTTGCGTCTCCCGGATCCAGTCCTCGTCGGCGCCGAGCATCGCGCCCAGGTGCGCGACGCAGTGCAGCCGGCCCATCAGCCAGTCCCACCGCCGCCAGTCCGCCGCACCGAACGCGCCGAAGTGCCCGACCTGCGACCCGTAGAGGATGCGGTCCTTGAGATTGTTGGCGATCGAGCCTTCCGGCTGGTCGTCCAGCAGCGGCAAGGGGATGTCCGGCCCGAGCCGGAGGAACTGGAACGGCGCACTACGCTGCTGCGGCGTCCGCGCCGACGTACACCGCGACACGATCTCCACCTCGAGCGCGGTCTCGACGAGGTCCCGCCCGACGGCCGCGATCAACTCGGCGAACGTGTCGCCGAGCGCCCGCTGGACCTGCAGGTCGGTGAAGATGTCGTTCAGCCCGACCGCGACGGCCTCGGCGCCACCCGCGGGGCTCAGGTCGAGGTCGGCGGCGGTCAACTGCTCGGTGAGTGCGTCGCGCACAGCCTGTGTTTTCAGCAGAGCATCGCTGGCCGCCATCAACCGGCGCTCGAGCTCGGCCCGTTGCTCCTTCGGCGCCTCGCTGATCTGGTTGCGCAGCGAACGCAGGATCAGCCGTACGACCCGTTCCGCCGCACCGGTCCCCCACAGCCAGCTGGGGTTGCCCTCGGCATCGTTCCGCAGCGGAGCCGTCGAGCCGTCCGGATCGGGCACCCACGGGTGGTCGGTCCCGAGGATCTCGTCGACCTCCTGCTCGGACAGCGCGGTCGCCGCGTCGAGGACGGTCGACTGGTCGTGGCTCGCGATCGTCACCGCCTCCCAGACACCACCGGCGGCGCGACCTCGCGAGTACGTCGGTTGCAACGCCTGCGCCGCCGCCTGCAGCCGGTCCCGCTCGACTGGTTGCTTCATACAACGATCGAAGAGCCGTTGGGTGTCGGACCAGGACGCGTCCGCCTCCAGCAGCAGCCGCTCGAGCTGCTCCACATCGGACCGGAAGTCGACCTCGCGCGGGAACTGTACGGCCGACAGCGCCGCCACCCGCCAGCTCGGTTCCTTCGCCTCCGGCAACGCCGTCGACGCACTCCCGATCCCGGCCGACGGTACGACGTACAACACGTAGCGGCTCGCTCGACCAGCGACCGGTCGCCGGGCCACCACGTCGAGCACCGGACCGAAGGGTGCGTTGTCCAGCACGCCGCCATCGACCAGCCAGGCACCCGACTCCGCGTTCGCAGGCTGCACGCGCGGCGGCGAGTCGGCCAGATTCGGGGTCTCGAGCACCGGGCCGAACGCGGCCGGGAACGAGGCGGACGCACGGGCCGCACGTGCGAGCAGTTTGGTGTCGTTCAGCCCGTTCTTGTCCGCGACCGAGAAGGCCCGCTTCGATCCGTCGTACGTCGCCGCGTTCTCACTCGTGAAGGCGAACAGGTACCGATGGTCGGGTACGACGAAGCGCTGGCCGGCGGCGTCCTTCGCCTCGAACTGCTGGACGCCGAGCCCGGACGCGGTGACGAACAACGTGACCGGCTCCTCGGCCGCCGTCTCGCCCGCGTCGACGACACCCTTGAGCAGACTGTCGAGCTCCTGCAGGAAGTACTTGCCGTCCAGCACCGAGGTGGACTTCTGGCCGGCCGACGGCACCAGCTTGCCGACCTCGAGCGACCCGAGCGCGACCCACTTCTGCCGCAGCCAGGGTCCGTGCTCGCCGTCGGGATCGAGGGTCGAGCCGTTCGAGATCGCTGTCGCGAGCAACGAACCGTTCAGCCCGCCGGCGCTCGTCCCCGCGATCACGTCGACGACCACGCGCCGGTTCTCGTCACCCCGCCGGCACAGCTCACGCCAGCGCTCGGCCAGGACCTCGTCGTACGACTGCGGACCGGGCGCACTGCTGGAACCGGACGCACGCCGGATCAGATCCAGCTCGTGGGTCACCCCACCCATCCAGACGGCCAGGCTGACCCCGCCGTTCAGGACCAGCGCGATCCGGATCTCGTGGTCGGTCATCGGTTCCCTTTCCCTTCGGGACCTCACGGGCGTGACGCGATACGACAATCGTCGCAGCGGAGAGTGAACAAAGGGGTGACACTACTCTTGGCGCGGCTCAGCTCAGGCGGAGTCGCGAACGATCAGTTCGGTGTCGTAGATCTCCGGGCTGGTGAGCTTCGTACCGCCGATCTTGGCGAGCAGGATCTCGGCCAGCCGGGCACCCAGCTTCTCCACCGGCTGTCGCACTGTGGTCAGCCTCGGTGTGGTCGTGGTCGCCAGCACCGAGTCGTCGAACCCGACCACCGCGACGTCGTCGGGCACCCGCCGGCCGCGCTGCGACAACACCCGCAACGCAGCGGTCGCCATCAGGTCGGATGCGACGAACAGACCGTCCAGGTCAGCGTGGTCGTCGAGCAGCCGTATGGCCGCCTGCTCACCACCGTCGGCGGTGAAGTCCCCGAACGCGATGGCCTCGGGCAGCTTCGCTTTCTTCATCACGTCCTGGTACCCGGTCAGCCGATCCAGGCCGGCCGTCATGTCGAGCGGACCGGTGATCGTCCCGAGCTTGCGGCGACCGATCGACAACAGATGCTCGACTGCGGTCCGCGCACCCGCGACGTTGTCCACGTCCACACTCGCCACCGGTACGTCGACACCGATCGGCCGGGCACTGAACACGATCGGCAGCGGCAACTGCGCCAGCTCTTGCAGCACGTTGTCGCGACCGTGGTGGCTGACGATGATCGCGCCGTCGACGTGGCCGCCACGCAGGTAGCGCAGCAGGCGCTGGTCATCGGCCTCGGCCGGCTCGATCAGCAGCACCAGTTGCGACGACGTCGGAGCGAGCGTCCGGCTGACACCGCGCAGGATGCCGGCGAAGAACGGGTCGGAGAAGACGCGGCTATCCGGCTCCGGTACGACGATCGCTACCGAGTCGGTCTTGCGTGTCACCAGGGCGCGGGCGGCGCGGTTCGGCACGTAGCCGAGTTCGCCGATCGCCCGCTCGACCGCGGCCACCGTCTCCGGCAGGACCTTCGGCGAGCCGTTCACCACTCGCGAGACGGTCGCCCGAGAGACGCCGGCGAGTGCCGCCACCTGCTCGAGCGTGGGAGAACCAGGGTGGTCCATCGGTCCTCCCGCGTCGGTTGATGTGCCCTCACACCGTAGTACTTCGGCCGGGCGTTCGCGCGGCGCCGACGGCCGGGGTGTCAGCCACTCTTGCGGGTGTTCGCAGCCTTGTCGGCGAGGTCGAGCGCCTGCTTCCAGGCCGCGTCCGCAGACAGCTTGCCTTCGTCGACCTTGGCCAGTTCCGCACTGAACACCTGGTTGATCTCACCGTCGCGTGGTCCCTTGTGCTGCTTGAGGATCACGTTCTGCGCGCGGTTGACGAAGATCTGCCCGACCGGCGCGTTGTTGAAGTACGGGTTCACCTGCGACTTGACCTGCGGATCGTTGTACGCGTCGACGGTCGACGGGAACGAGCCGACCTTCTTGAACACCTTGATCTGCTGCTCGGGCGCGGTCAGCCACGCGGCCAGCCGGGCCGCTTCGACCGGCTGCGGCGACTGCTTCGGCACGGTCAGGTACGAACCGCCCCAGTTGCCGCCACCGCCGGGGAACACATCGGCGACGTCCCACTTGCCCTTGCCGTAGCTGCCCGCGTTGCTCTGGATGACGCCGAGCAGCCAGCCCGGGCAGGCCATCGTCGCGAACTCGTCCTTGCGGAACGCCTTGTTCCACTCGTCGCTCCAGGCCGGCAGCCCGGCGGACAAACCGTCGGCGGTGCCCTTCACGACCTGGTCCCAGGTCTTCTTCAGCAGCGGGTTCTCCGCGCCGAGGAAGCGGTCCTGGTTGGAGTAGTAGGCCTGGATCAGCTGGTTGCGCATCGCCTCCCAGGTCAGTACGGCGGAGTCGTACCAGGCCGAGCCGGGCACCCTCTGCTTGAACTTGCGGCCGGTGGCGAAGTACGACGACCAGTCGGTGAACAACTTGGCGACCTGGGCCCGGTCGGTCGGCAGCCCGGCCTTCGCGAACAGGTCGCGGCGGTAGCAGATCGCCTCCGGCCCGATGTCGGTGCCGTAGCCGATGATCTTGCCGTCCGCTGTGGTCGCGCCGGCGACCTTCCAGTCCAGCCAGCGGTCCTTCAGGTCGCTGGCGCCGTAGTCGCGCAGGTCGACGAACTCGTCCGCCTTGGCCAGGTAGTTGTAGATCCAGCTGACCTCCATCGCCTCGATGTCGGCCAGGCCGGACCCGTTGGCCAGGTTGGTGTCCAGGTTCTTGATGTGCGCGTCGACGGTGGGCGCGCGGCGCTCGACGATCTTGATGTTCGGGTGCTGGGCCTCGTACTCGCGGTACAGGTCCTCGTAACCGAACTCGTTGAACGTGGCGATGGTCAGTTCGATCTTCGGGCCGTCGTCGGCATTGTTGCCCGAGGCATCCGATCCCCCGGATCCACCGCAAGCGGTGGCGAGCAGGACGAACGAACAAGCACACAGCAGTGCGATGGGGCGGAGGCCGGCACCGTTTCTGGGCCGCATCAAAAGCTCCCTGGACTGGACGGAGTTGAGAGCGCTCTCGGATCGCGAAAGTGTGCTGAGTTTCGAGCGTCGCGACCGGATATGTCAAGCACTTCGTCGTCACGCTGCGAAACGAGACCGACCAGGTCAGTACATACTGCCGCGTGTCGTCACGCAGCGAACCCCGTCGATCACCGAGCGCTGACCACAGGGAGTGATATCAGGTGGCTACGGCAGCAGGTCCCGGACGACCGCGTCGGCGAGCAGGCGACCCTTGAGCGTGAGGACCAGACGGTCCCCTTCCCGCGTCACCAGGTCGGCCATCCGCTCCGCCGCGGCTCGGCCTTCGTCGTCCAGTACGTCGAGCGGGAGACCGGCGGACAGGCGGATCTCGAGCAGGACGCGTTCGATCCGGCGGGTTTCGGCGTCGAGCGTTTCGCGGGCGTACGCCGGACTGTCGCCGGCCTCGAGGCGGTCGGCGTACGCGCTGGGGTGCTTGACGTTCCACCAGCGGACGCCGCCGGCGTGGCTGTGGGCGCCGGGGCCGATCCCCCACCAGGTGTCGCCGCGCCAGTAGAGCTCGTTGTGCCGGCAGCGGGCATCCTCGGTGCGAGCCCAGTTCGAGACCTCGTACCAGGTCAGGCCTTGGGCGGACAGCATCTCGTCGGCGAGCACGTATTTGTCGGCGAGGTCGTCGTCGTCCGGCATCGGCAGTTCGCCGCGCCGGACCCGGCGGGCCAGTTGGGTCCCGTCCTCGACGATCAGCGCGTAGGCGCTCACATGGTCGGGCTGGGCCGAGAGCGCCGACTCGAGCGACGCCCGCCAGTCGTCGAGCGACTCGCCGGGCGTGCCGTAGATCAGGTCCAGGTTCACGTGCTCGAATCCGGCCGCGGTCGCTTCCTTGACCGCGTCGAGCGCACGGCCGGGCGTGTGCTGCCGGTCCAGAACCTTCAGCACGTGCGACGAGGCACTCTGCATGCCGAAGCTCACCCGCGTGAACCCGGCCTCGAGCAGACCCTCGAGGTACGCCGGATCCACCGACTCCGGATTGGCCTCCGTCGTCACCTCGGCGTTCGGCGCCAGCCCGAATTCGTCGCGGACGGCGGCGAGCATCTTGCCGAGGTCCTTGGCCGGCAGGAGGGTCGGCGTACCTCCACCGAAGAACACCGTGTCGACGGGTTGCTCCAGGTTGTGGAGAACTCGCCGCGCCATCCGCACCTCGCCGATCGCGGTGTCGGCGTACGACGCCTGGGACGCGCCGCCGCCGAGCTCCTTCGCGGTGTACGTGTTGAAGTCGCAGTACCCGCAGCGGGACGCGCAGTACGGGACATGCAGGTAGAAGCCGAACGGCCGCGTGGCGGCCTCGCGAACTGCGGCTTCCGGCAGCGCCCCGTCCCGGGGCGCAACCTCCCCCTCGGGCGATGTCGACGGCACCCATCCATCGTACGGACTCGATTTTGACGGGATCGCCGCGGAGTTGTGCTGGCAGAAAGTGCTCGCTTGGTTACATTCGAATCATGGACACCGAGGCTCAGCCGGTGGGGCGTGGCACGCGGAACGCGGTCGTGGTCGCGATCATGCTCGGAATGTTGCTCGCCGCCCTCGACCAGACGATCGTGGCGACCGCGCTGCCGACCATCGTCAGCGACCTGGGCGGCGCGAACCACCTGTCCTGGGTGGTGACGTCGTACCTGCTCGCCGAGACGATCATGACCGCGCTGGTCGGCAAGTTCGGCGACCTGTACGGCCGCAAGCCGATGTTCCTGATCAGCGTCGTGCTGTTCCTGGCCGGGTCGGCGCTGTGCGGAATGGCCGACTCGATGCTGTGGCTGGTCGGCTCCCGCGCGATCCAGGGCCTCGGCGCCGGCGGCCTGATGGTGACCGCGATGGCGGTGATCGCGGACGTCGTACCGCTCAGCGAGCGCGGCAAGTACCAGGGCGTGATGGGCTCGGTCTTCGGCGTCTCCACCGTCGCCGGCCCGCTCCTCGGCGGGCTGTTCGTCGACCACCTCAGCTGGCGGTGGGCGTTCTACGTGAACATCCCGCTCGGCATCGTCGTACTCATCGTCGCGTCCATCTCGCTGCCGTCGGTCAAGGCCGCGGTCAGTCCGAAGATCGACTACCTCGGGATCCTGTTCATCGGCCTGGCCGCGACCGGGCTCACGCTGGTGACCACCTGGGGCGGCAACGAGTACGCCTGGACCTCGACCGTCATCATCGCGATGGCCGTCGGCTCGGTGGTCGCGCTGGGGCTGTTCGTCGTGGTCGAACGACGAGCGGCCGAACCGATGCTGCCGTTGCGGTTGTTCCGGTCCCGGGTGTTCACGGTGTGCGCGGTGATGAGCTTCATCATCGGGTTCGCGATGCTCGGTGGGGTCACGTATCTGCCGACGTACCTGCAGTTCGTGCACGGCGCCTCCGCGACCGAGTCCGGGCTGCAGATGCTGCCGCTCGTCGGCGGTCTGCTGGTCGCGTCGGTGGGGGTCGGCCAGATCATCAGCAAGACCGGACGGTATCGGCTGTTCCCGATCATCGGCACTGTGCTGATCGGCGCTGGGCTCTACCTGCTGTCGCTGCTCGACAACGAGACGCCGTACGTCGAGACGGCCGCGTTCATGGTCGTGCTCGGGGTGGGGATCGGACTGTGCATGCCGGTGCCGACTGTCGTCGTGCAGAGCACCGTCGACTATGCGGATCTCGGAGTCGCGACGTCGGGGGTGAGCTTCCTGCGGACGATGGGAAGCTCGTTCGGGGTCGCTGTCTTCGGGTCGATCTATGCGCATCAGTTGCCTGTGCATTTGGAGCAGGCGGTTCGCGCCACCGGTGCTGATCCGCAGGTCGTCACTACGGTCGACGGTGTGCGGTCGCTGCCGGACGACGTGCGTTCCGTGGTCACTGCGGCGTACGCGGACTCCTTGCACGTCGTGTTTCTGTGGGCTGTGCCGGTCGCGGCGCTCGGGTTCGTGGTTGCGCTGTTGCTGAAGGAGGTTCCGCTGCGCGACAGTGCTCGGATGGCCGTCCGGGACGTCGGCGAGAACTTCGCTGCTCCTGCTTCCTTCGACTCCGAGCACGAACTTCAGAAGCTGACGGCGCTCGTCATCCAGCACCACCGTCGTAGCCCTGCGCCCGAGGTGCTCGCCCAGTCGGGCATCCCGCTGAGCGTCGCCCAGGCCTGGATGATCATGCGCGTCTTCCGCGGCGGGGCCGAATCCGGCTCCGCCACTCTCGCGGAGATCACCGGCGACCTCCGTGTCCCACCTGGCGTCTTCGAACCCCTCGCCACCCAACTAGTTGCCGACGGCTACCTCTCCGAGACCCTCGGCCACTACCGCTTCACCACCCTCGGCCTGGAGATGTTCCAGCGCTTCGTCGGCGCTTTCCGGGTCTGGATCCTCGACCGCCTCGCCGACTGGGACCCCGACAACACCGAAGCCTTCTCCGACGCCGTAGACCGCCTCGCCGCCCTGATGATCGACCAAGGCCAATCCCTGACCACCGGCAAACACGCCGCCGCCCTGACAACTGCAACCACCTAAAGAAGATGTGCTGGGATGATGGGCCACATGGACGAGGAAGCCATTCCGATTCTTCACGTCAAGGATGCCGCTGTGGCGGTCGCGTGGTACGGCCGTCTGGGTTTCACCCAGCAGTGGGAACACCGCTTCGAGCCAGGCCTGCCCGCGTTCGTCGAGGTAGCCCGCGGCCGGGTCAGGCTGTTCTTGTCAGAGCACAAAGGCGACGCCCGCCCGAACACGCTGGTATACCTCCGCGTCCACGACGTCGACGCCATCGCCGCCGAGTTCGGTGATCGCCCACAGGACGCTCCTTGGGCCCGGGAGATCGAACTACACGACCCCGACGGCAACCGCCTACGGGTGGGCACCCCCAGACAATGACCGCCCCGCCGCTCGCAGGACGTCCGCCAGCCAGAGCAATCCGTGTTGACTTCAAGTGTACTTCAAGTAAGACGGTTGGGGGATGGAGAGCTATCTGGACGAAGCGTATGAGCGTCTGCGTGACACCGGGCCCGAGCGCAACGGTTGGTTGTCGAACCATGCGCCGATGGCCGCCGAGGTGCTGACCCGAAGGGGGCATGGAGCAACAGTTCACCGCTGGCTGGACGAGTACGGCGATCAGCTCGAGTCGCGTCCGCGCGGGATCGACCGGATCCAGCAGGAGGCGTGGCGGGATCCGCTGGGCGATCCGGTCAGAGCAGGTGACTGGCTGAACTTCTTCGAGACAGAGGTTCGGGAGGCGCCGTGGCGTCAGGTGCTGGCGACCTGGTGGCCGCGGCTGCTCCCGGGAATTGCTGCGGGCGCGACGCACGGAGTCATTCGGGTCGGTCATGCGGTGCGGTCGCTGGCCGACGAGGAGACTCCCGCCCGTGCTCTTGAACTGGCTCACGGCCTCGCGTACTGGGCGGCTCGATGGCAGCCGCTGGCCCCGGCCGGACAAGGTCCCTATCGATCGCGTGATCCGCGGTCTGCCCTCGACGCTGTGCCACGGGTCGCGGACCAGCGGTTCGGCATCCGGCACCGCCTCGCACAGCTTGCCGCTACCGATCGCTGGACCGAGGCGGCCGGCGCCATCCCTGGCACGGGAACCGCTCAGGAACGACTCGCGTCGATCACCGAAGCATCGGTCCTGCGCTACGCGACCCACGGCCACGGAAGTCCGATCATGCTCGTCCACGCTGCCACCGCGCCCAACGCCGTACTGAGAACCATGCCCGAACTGCCCGAGCGGCTGTGGCAGCCAAGCCTCGAGGCAGCGTGGGCGGCGACGGCTGCAGTCACTGCGGCCTACTCACCGCGAGAGCCGCGACCGGCTCCCAGCTCCGAGGACGTCAGTCCAGCTGAGGTCATGTCCCGCGCGGTGTCCGGCGGTGACGAGCACGCCATCAAGTTCGTCGACACCGTCATCGACTTCGCCAGTTCGCCCGGCACGCTCGACGCCGGGCTGCATGCCGTCCGACTCATAGAAGGCGACTGACTGTGCGGGTCAGGAGCGTAGGTACGCGATGATGAAGGTGACGACGACGATGAGCACTCCCAGGATGAGTCCGTAGACCCGGGGCGTCAGCCGGTCGCGCGTTTGCTTCGGCGGCTGGACCCGCGCGGCCGGGTCCGTGCTCACCCGCCACCAGTTGACCACCCGGTGGAAGTCCGCGTCGAAGGTCGCTTGGGGGTACATGCCGCTCTCCGCGAGCGCCGGCAGTGAACGACGCCGCCCGTCGACCGCGATGCCGGGCAGGCCCGGATCGTCGGTGATGGCAGTCCTCTTTGTCCCGCCGTGTTTCACGGGTAGTCGAGGGCCCTGAGGAGTTGGGTGTGGAGGTTGGTGTTGGAGTAGAGGCCGCCGCCTTGGTCGCCGGCGTGGCCTCCGGTTGGGTTGGTGAAGCGGCCGCCGGCTTCTTCGACGAGGAGGATCCAGGGGGCGTGATCCCAGAGGTGGTAGCGCTCTACCAAGAACGCGTCGAGCTCGCCGCGCACAAGGTCGATCAGTGGAAGTGGGGTGGTCGGTGGGTGGGCCACGTTCGGTGCGAGGCGGGCTCTCGAGGTGTCGTCGAGAGCCTCGAGCCGGGCGTCGGCCAAGCTTGACGTGCTGCTGACCTCGAGGCGCTTCGCTTCGGCCTCCTCGCGTGGCCACGATGACTCGAAGGAGCCCCCGCCGCGGGTCGCCCACCAGCAGCGTTGCAGCCCGGGCGCGGCGACGACCGCGATCTCGATGCTCCCGGCAACCTCCAGCGCGATCTGGACCCGCCAGTTCGGGTCGTTCCGGCTGAAGTACGACGTACCGTCGATCGGGTCGACGATCCAGACGCGACCGGACTCACCGAGCCGGCCAAGTTCCTCGCCGAGGAGCGCATCGTCCGGCCTCGCCGCAGCCAACGTCTCGCGAATCAATCGCTCGACGGCCCGATCGGCTTCCGTGACCGGCGTGCCGTCGGCCTTCAGTGTTGCCGAGACGCCGGCTTCGAAGTAAGCGAGCGCGAGTTCCGACGCCAGATCCGCTGTGTCGAAGGCCAGTCGCAAGTCATCAGCGCCGTCCACAACGAACGACGCTATCAGTCCAGGTCATCCCTGGCGGCCGGCTCGACCCGTCGTACATCATCATGGACTTCGGGATGTGTCCTGATGGTTGTGAGAGAGAGGATGCGGTGGCTAGTGCCTGAGCTTTCTGAGTGGCCTGGGGATCGGGCGGATATTGGTGGGTTGTCGGAGTGGGTGGGGTCCGTCTTGCCGGGGGCATCGGTGGTTCGGGGCCCGGTTGAGGTGCTCAGGGTGAAGAGGTGGGGAGCTACCGGCCTGTTCGAGGTGGATGGCGAGTACGTCGTCGTCAAGCACGCCTGTCCAGTCGTGTACCCACATGCTGCCGCCGTACATCGAGCGGTTGAGCGCGCATACCCGCAGGCGACGGCGGAACTGCTTGCCCACGACGACGATGCTGTCTGGCAGCGCAGTGTTTTCGCGTACGTGAGTGGGCCGACTGTGGAGACGGTGGGACCCGCCGCCCTGGTGACCCAGGCCAGGACGCTCGGTGAGGTGCAAAGCGCGATGGCTGACGTGGATCTTCGTGGCTTGCCTCAGTACGACCTGACCGCGATTCCGGAGACTCTGCTGGCGGATCTGAGCCGTGTGGCCGATCTGGACGACGAACTGGTCGCCGGGCTTCGTCGCCACCTTCCCGCACTGCAGCGCGGCATCGAGGAATTGACCGCGGCCGTGCCGATCTCGATTGATCACCCGGACATTCAGGGCACAAACGGACTGGTGCGAGACAACGAGTCTGTGGTTCTGCTCGACTGGGAGGAGGCCAGGGTCGGTTGCCCGATGATCTCTCTGGATCGACTACGCCAGGAGGCCGACGAAGTGGGCAACGTCCCTGAAGTGCTGGCCGCCTACCTGGATGCCCTTCCGTGGGGAACCGCGGCGGAGAAGCGCCACCTGGCGGACATCGCGTTGCAGGTCGCGCCGCTCAAGCTGGCGGTCGAAGCGCGGGAGTACGCCCGCATCATCGGCCTCCCGCATCCGCACACCAGGTACGTCACGACCCTCGTCACGCGGAGCCTGTCCCGACTAGTGTCCGGCGCTCAGTTGCCCGGCTAGGCGCTGGTGCCGCTCCGCGCTGGAAGGGTTCAGGCCGACGATGCGGACGGTCTTGCCGTACCGCTCGTACTTCGTGGTGATCGCATCCAGAGTCGCCACAGTCGACGCGTCCCAGATGTGAGAGTCGGTCAGGTCGATCACCACGTTCGCGGGATCGCCGCGGTAGTCGAACTGGTAGACCAGATCGTTGCTGGAGGCAAAGAAGAGTTCACCGGTGACGGCGTACGTCTTGGTGTCCTCGTCGGGCTGAGCCACCTCGCTGACCGTGGTGAAGTGGGCGACGCGGCGCGCGAACAGCACCATTGCGACGAGGACACCGACGACGACCCCGATGGCGAGATTGTGGGTGATGACGACGATCACGACGGTCGACAGCATCACGAGGGTCTCACTGCGCGGCATCCGGCGCAGCGTCTTGAGCTGAATGCTGTGCCAGTCGAACGTACCGACCGAGACCATGATCATCACCGCGACCAGGGCGGCCATCGGGATGTCGCCGACGAGGTCTCCGAGGCCGACGACCAGGATCAGCAGGAACACGCCGGCCAGGAACGTGGAGATCCGGGTCCGGGCGCCGGAGGCCTTCACGTTGATCATCGTCTGGCCGATCATCGCGCAACCGCCCATCCCGCCGAAGAAGCCGGTGATGACGTTCGAGACGCCCTGCCCCCAGGCCTCGCGGGTCTTGACCGAGTGCGTGTCGGTGATGTCGTCGACGAGCTTGGCGGTCATCAAGGATTCGAGCAGTCCGACGAGCGCCATCGCCACGGCGTACGGCGCGATGATGCGCAACGTGTCCAGGTTCAGCGGCACGTCCGGGAAGAAGAGTGACGGCAGGCTGTCGGGCAGTTTGCCCTCGTCCCCGACGGTCGGAACAGTCACCGAGGTCAGCGCCACGAACAGCGTGACGGCGAGGATGGCGATCAGCGGGGCCGGGACCGCCTTGGTCAGCTTCGGGAGGAACACCATCACCGCGATACCTGCCGCGACCAGCGGATAGACCAGCCACGGGACGTGGGTCAGGTGTGGAAGCTGCGCCAGGAAGATCAGGATCGCCAGCGAGTTGACGAAGCCGACCATGACCGAGCGCGGGATGAACCGCATCAGCCGGGCGACGCCGAGCACACCCAGGACGACCTGCAGGATCCCGGCCAGGATCACCGTGGCGACGAAGTACTCGAAGCCGTGGTTGCGCATCACCGGCGCGATCACCAGCGCGACCGCGCCGGTGGCTGCGGAGATCATCGCCGGGCGTCCGCCCAGGAACGCGATCGACACCGCCATCGTGAAGGACGCGAACAACCCGACCCTCGGGTCGACGCCTGCGATGATCGAGAAGCTGATCGCCTCGGGAATCAGGGCGAGCCCGACGACGAGGCCGGCCAGCACCTCGGTCCGCAGCCGGCGTGGCGAACGCAGCGCTGCCAGGACAGACGTGATGTCGGTGGGGGACGGAACGGATTCGGGCGCGGCTGACTCAGGCGTCAGCGAGGTCATGCGGTCTCCAGTCAGGCACAGGCGGGGGCCTCAGGGCGGGCCGGTTCCTGCGCATCTTTGCGCGGGCGTCACAGCTCGAGGGTCGCTTGATCGGGGCAGGCGGGGTGAGGAACAGACAGGCGCGGTGAGGAGCACCAGATCGCCTCACCGTTCTAAACCCTACCCTGAGGTGAGAGAGGAGACAGTTGTGATGTCGAGAGTCAAGATCGAGGTCTGCGTTCCCGACGACCACGTTCCCGCGATCCTGGCGGCGCTGGAATCCGCCGGAGCCGGCCGTGTCGGCCGTTACGACCAGGTGACGAGCTTGTGGCAGATCGGCGGGACCTGGAAGCCGATGCCCGGAGCCGAACCCTTCGACGGCGAGATCGGGAAGCTGATGCACGGGACCGAGACCCGCGTCGAGTCCGAATGCGAGACCTCAGCCGCACCACTCGTCCTGAAGGCGCTGAAGGCCGCGCATCCTTACGAAGAGCCGATCATCCGATTCATCCCGCTGCACCAGCCCACCGTGCTCGAACCCTGACGCTGACCATGCTTGGCTGGAGTGCCGCAGTACCCTCTCACGGCTGTAGAGCGTCGAGGACGTAGGTGTACTCCTGGATGCCGTCGTCGGACGACGGTGCGGTTGCTTCTCGGGCGTGGCCCTCGATGTCCAGACCGGAGGCGGCGAGGTGCTGGCCGGAATCCCGGCGGCACCGTTATCGAGTTGACGGAATACTTGATGGGGCCACAGCCTGCCGGTAAGGACGCGGTACCGAACAGGCTGTGGCATCAGCAGAAGCCCTGCGCAAGGTGATCTGGATCGTTCCGGACTTCACCGTGGAGCAGTACCGCGACCGGCTGCTGGCGTTGCACGAACAGATCGAGAGAGACGGTCTGTTGGTGGCGACCAGCCAGCGGTTGCTCATCGAGGCTCAGAAGTTCGGGCCTAGAAGCCAAGCGCCGTCAGCTGGGCCAGGTCGCCTCGGTGACCTGGCCGCCGTGGATCTCGACCGTCAGCTGCACCGGGCCGTGCGGGCGGAGGTAGAGCTCATAGGTGCCCTGGGCAACTTCTGAGAAGACGGCGGAGTGCGCTGTCGTTCCATCGGGCTTCGGGCGAGGTACGACGGCGACATGCGGCGCCACCCCGTGGCCGTGCCCATGGCCGTGGTCGTGGTCGTGGTCGTGATGGTGATCGGAGGGAGACGACGAGCCGGCCTTGCGGAGCTCGACCTCCTCGTCTTCGAGGCGGGCCGGCATGTCGATCACGAGGGCGCCGATGTCGCCGCCGATGTCGAGCAGGACCGAGGATCCCTTCCCCGCATGGGGATTCTCGACCGCGTTGTTCCCAGGGCCGCTCATCGTGCTCACGCGGCCGGGGTGCCCGGCAGCGACTGGTAGCCGCCACCCGGCGTACCGAGGTAGGGGAACCGGTCGAGCAGCGGACCGTTGGTGTTCGACGTACCGTCCTTGATCGCACCGGCCGCGTCGTCGGGCTTGAACGACTTGTCGACCAGCGGGATCGTGATGCCGGCGACGGCCCGCAGTTCGACCGTCACGACGTCGTCGATCAGGCGCCGCCCGTTCGGGAATCCGGCCGCGTCACCCGCGACCAGGCCGAGTGGGTTGGGCGACTTGGCCGGCGGTACGGCGACGTTGAGGCGCAACATGTCGGCCTGGACCGGACCGGTGTAGTTCTGGAAGCCGTCGACGACATCCTTCGGGATACCGGTCAGGAGGATCGCCGCCAGGTCCGCACGCGGTTTCTTGTACGCCGCCAGCCTCGGGAACACACCTGGGTACAGCACCGGCAGCAGGCCGGCGAGCTCCGGCTTGGTGACGAATCCGGCGAACCGCTTGTCGGCGGACGGTGGCAGGCTGTTCCAGCGATCCTTCTCGGCCATCGGCACGATGACCTCGTTGAACAGCGGGTTGCCCAGCCGGGAGACCTGCTTGTACGGGCCGTGCCACACCGAGGTGCCGTCGCCGTTGACGATGCGGGACTGCTGACGGCTGGCCGACGCGTAGACCCCGATGACGGACTTGGGGTCCAGCACCTTCGTGGGCCGGCGGCCGTCGCGGGTCAGGTCGGTGATCGGGACCTGGATCGCGATGGTGTGCACGTTGGAGCCCTGCAGACCGTTCACTCCCATGGCGGCGGCGGACGGGATCAGGTGCGCCATCTGGAACGGCCGCAGCGTACCGAGGTCGAAGATGCTGCCCAGGTCGGCCCAGAACGCGTCGGCACGCTGCCCCGCGAACACCTTGCGACCGGTGCCGATGGTGTGGATCGCCTGGCGGGCGAGCCTGGCGTAGTTCGGCGTACTGCGGACTCCGACGTTGACCGGCGGCGCCGTCAGGTTCCGGGCCAGGATCCGGGACCGGCCTTGCTCGACGCGGGTCACGGAGTAGTACTGCGGCCGGTTCCAGGTACGGTCCTTGATCGACGTGATCGGACCGGTGTTGTACAGGAACGTCTTCTTGTTCCGGATCTCGGCGTGGAAGCGGAACTGGTAGCTGATGTCGGCCTGACCGGTCCCGCGGTTGGAGATGTGGATCTGGTAGAGCACGTCATCGCCGAACTCGTAGAAGTTCGGCCCGCCGAACGGGTTCTGGAACGGGATGAAGTTGGCGATGATCGTGACCGTGTCGGGCGCGTCCGGGCTGACGAACGCGTAGACATCGGTGTTGTCGGCCACCGGATCCTTCGAGATCTCCGGTGCCTCGCGGTGCGAAGACATGACAATTCCTCCAAGAACAGATGCTGAAAGGCTGGGATCAGGCGGTCGTCACGCCGGCAAGGCGGGCCGCGAGTTCACGATCGGTCACGAGCACCTCGCGGTGGCCGACCATGATCGCCAGTTGACCGGACTTCACGTCCTTGACGTGGACGACGAACGACTCGGCGTCAGCCAGGTCGCCCGGTTCCAGCGATGTCTTCGCCGCGTCCGCGGCCTTGTCGCCGACCGCACCAACCGCTGCGACCGCTCCCACTGCCGCAACCGTCCCCGCGCCCGCGAACACCAGGAACCCCCGGCGCGTTGCGTTACTCATGTGCTGACCTCCCACTGGTAGAAACCCCGTGCAGCCGACATTCGGGGCGTTCTCACCAGCGGATGGGTCAGACCTTGGGCCGCGCGGTGGCGTCGACTCCGGCCAGGACGATCCGGAGGCCGTGGCCGAAGTCCGCATCGGGGTCGGCGGTGAACAGGTCGCCGACCATCCGTGCCGTCAGCGGGTAGCGGTCGGCGTCGACCGCCTGGGTGATCTGCTCGGGGTGGTATGGATTGCCGTCGGGGTACGCGACGTCAGCTCGGTCACCCGCCACATCGAGTCGTCGCTGACGTTGGTGCCGGCCAGCACCCGAGCGCCCGCCGCGGCGCCTCGATGCCGTCGACGGCGGAGACGAACAGCACGCGAGCCATCGCGTCCAGCAACTCCTGCTTGTCAAGCTGTTGGCTGCGGGACGTCCGATACTGCTGACAGTGAACGGTTCCGACGTACCTTCCTTGACTGGCTGGGAAAGCCGGGTCGACTGTGTCACTGCCGCTTGTGCCGACGAGTTGTGGACGGTCCCGGGCATCGGCGAGATCAGCGTGCCGGCTGCAGTGCTCATCCGACCGGACGGCCATGCCGCTTGGGCCACCAATGGCCCCGACGACGGGCTGACCGATGCTCTCAGCACCTGGTTCGGTCCGGCCTGCCTGACGACCTGACGCGGGCATAGGCTGCCGGGCATGACCGGCCTGGACGAGCATGGACGCCCGCTGCCTCCCTTTGCGGGTGGTGAGCCCGAGACGATCGTGGGCTTCCTGGAGTACCAGCGGGCGACGTTCGCCTGGAAGTGCTCCGGTCTGGACGCGGCCGGGCTACGGGTGACCGTGGGCGTGTCGACGATGACGCTGGGCGGGATGCTCAAGCACGTGGCTTTCTACGAGGACCACTGGTTCTCCTACTGCCTGCGGGGCAACGAGCGCCAGCCCATCTGGAACGACGACCACTTCGACGCCGACCCCGACTGGGAGTGGAACTCGGCCGCCGACGACTCCCCCGACGAGCTGTATGCGCTCTGGCAGAACGCGGTGGCCCGCTCGCGCGATCTACTCGCCGAAGCCTTGGCAGACGGCGGCCTGGACCGCCCGGCAGATCGTCCCCGCAGAAACGGCACCAGGCCCAACGCGCGCTGGATCGCAATGCACATGATCGAGGAGTACGCCCGCCACAACGGCCACGCCGACCTCCTCCGAGAGTCCATAGACGGCCTCGTCGGCGAGTAATTCCTAGCCCTCGCCCACAGCCGAGCCGGTGGGTTTGGCGGAGCTGGTGCCTTAGACGATCCCGCGCTGTGGGGCCGATCCTTAGGGGCTGCTTGGGGATTGGGGATAGGGAGGAGTGCTGATATGCGGGGGCTACCTCAGACGGGCAGGGTTTGGTCGCACGGATCCTCTCTGACAGGGAGCCACGGTGATCGACGAAGTTGTGTCCAGCGGGCGGCCTCGCGTTCTGGTTGTCGGCGGCAAGCTGAAGCATGTGCGCAAGGCCCGGGAGCTCGGCCTGGATGTGGTTCACGTCCAGTACCCGGACGAGTACGACCGCGGTCATTGGCCGTACGTCGATCAGGCGTTGCTGCTCGACTACGGCGACATCGACCGACTCCTGCCGCTCGTCCGAGCACTGCACGCGGCGTACCCGTTCCAGGCGGCTGTGTCGCTGAGCGAGCTGGGACTGCTGCCGACGGCGCGGATCAACGAGGCGCTCGGCCTCCGCGGCGAGTCCGTCGAAACCGTGGAGTTGCTGCTGGACAAATGGCGGATGCGCCGGCACCTGGCCGCGAGGGACATCAGCCCGGTGGCCTCCGCGGTCGGCCGGTCCGGGCAGGACATCCGGGAGTTCGTGAAGGCGCACGGGCTCCCGATCATCGTCAAGCCGGTCCGCGAATCCGGCAGCCTCGGGGTGTTCCGGATCCGCGACCAGGCCGATGTGGACGTCGTTGCCGAGCGGTACCGATCCCTCGACGACGTGCAGTGGACCCTTGGCGACCTCGCCTTTGCCGATTCCTTCCACGAGTTCCTGATGGAGGAGTTTCTGGACGGCCCGGAGATCAGCGTGGAGACGCTGTCGTTCGACGGCCGGCATGTGATCGTCGCGGTGACCGACAAGGAGGTCGGCGGTGCCGGCTTCGTCGAGATCGGGCATTCGCAGCCCAGCGGCCTCTCAGCCGAGACGCTCGGCGAGGTCAGGCGGTTGGTGACGGACTTCCTCGACGCGGTCGGCCTACGCAACGGTCCCGGGCACACCGAGGTCAAGTTGACCTCGCGCGGCCCGCGGATCATCGAATCGCACAACCGCATCGGCGGTGACCGGATCAACGAACTGGCCGAGATCGCGTACGGCGTCGACATGGAGCACTACGCGCTGGGCGCCGGCTTCGGCCTGGTGGAACCGCTGACCGCGTCGCCCGAGCCTCAGGGCGGAGCCGCCGTACGGTTCATCACGCCGGAGCCCGGACGGGTGGTCGAAGTGACCGGCGTCGACGCCGTCCGCGCGGACCCGGCGTACGTCGACCTGCAGTTGGACGTCAAGCCGGGCGACGAGGTACCACCGCTGACCTGGAACGAGGACAAGGTCGGTCACGTCATCGCCCGCGGTGCCACCGCCGCCGAAGCGATTGCCAACGGCAAGCGACTGGCCGCGGCGATCCACGTACGCACGGAGCCCATGCCGTGAACACCGCGCCGTCGGACCCGCCGGGCGTCGACGAGGCGCGATTCCGCGACGCGGTGCGCGGCCTGCCCAGCCGGGTGTGGATCATCAGTCTCGGCATCCTGGTCAACCAGGTCGGCAACTTCCTGCCGGTGTTCATCGTGCTCTACCTGACCCAGCGCGGCTATTCCGCCGGTGCCGCGGGGCTCGTGCTCGGTGTGACCGGCCTGGGCAAGGTGCTCGGCAACGCCGTCGGCGGTTATCTCGCCGACAAGCTCGGCCGGCGATGGACGATCGTGCTGTCCGCGGTGACGACCGCTGGGCTGACCGCGATCGTGCCGTTCCTCGGACCGCTGCTGGCCATCGTCGCGGCGGCCGGGCTCATCGGCGTGACGTCGCAGCTCTACCGTCCGGCCGCGGCCGCAGTACTGATCGACTCCGTCACGACCAACCAGCAACGGCTCGCCGCTGTCGGGGTGTACCGGTTCGCGATGAACATCGGCGCTGCCCTGGGCGGCGTCATCGGCGGTGTGCTCGCGAGCACGTCCTATGTGGGGCTCTTCCTGGGCAATGCCGCAGCGTGCCTGCTGTTCGGCGTGGTTGTGGCGGCGCTGCTGCGGGATGCGCCCCAGGTGCGGTCCGACGATGTGGAACCGCAGGATGACCGGGCGGTTGGGTACCGGCAGGCGCTGTCCGACCGCCTGCTGGTGCGATTCCTGCTGATGACCGTGGTCGCCGAGTTCGTCTACATCCAGTCCACCGTCGGCCTGCCCTTGCACGTCAACGACGCGGGGCTGAGCGCGCGCGACTTCGGCCTCCTGATCGGGCTCAACGGTCTGCTGGTGCTCGTGCTGGAACTGCCCATCACCGGCTGGGTCTCGCGGTACCGGCCGGAGTACGTCCTGGCGATCGGCAACCTGATCGTCGGAGTCGGTCTCGCGCTGACCGGGTTCGCGACCGGCATGGTCCTGTTGTCGGCAACGGTACTGATCTGGACGTTCGGCGAGATGGTGACCAGCACCTACTCCCAGGCGTACCTGGGCAGCCTGGCTCCGCCGCACCTGGTCGGGCGCTACCAGGGGCTGCACGGCGTCGCGTACACGATCGGTACGGGCGCCGGCCCGCTCATCGGCGGTGCCGTGTACGCGATCAACCCCTGGGCGCTGTGGGCTCTGATCGGCGCGGCCGGGGTGCTGTCCGCCCAACTCTGCCTGCCGCGGCGCCGCGCGAGGTCCGCGGAATCTCGGTGAGCTCCCACACCAGACGGCCGGCCTCGCGTCCTGGAGCTGGGGGGGTGAGCTCAATCAGGTTCGGCGAAGTCGGCCGTCCGTACATCCAGTGTTGCTCGTCGTTCGATTAGCGACCTGCCCAGTGCGTGTCTGATTGAGCACAGCTGTACGGCGGCCGGGTGTGAGCCGGCCGCCGACAGCTTCAGCTCAGGCCCGCGATGGGACGGATCGGCCCAGATGGCGGGCGAAGAAATGGCCCGAGATCTCGGTCTCGAACCACGGAACCTCGTGATGACCGCCTGGGTTGGCGTGCAACGTCTTCTCCTTCGAGGCGAAGGCGTCGAACAGGGCGAACCCGGATTCGCGGTCGATCTCCGCGTCGTCCCACGGCAGGATGAACTCGACCGGGATGGTGATCTGCCGTGCCGCCTCGGTCAGGGCGTCGTACACGAAGACCCCGCCGAAGACCGCGGCGCTGATCCTCGGCTCGATCGCTGTCCACATCAACCCGATCGTGCTGGCCAAGGTCATGCCGCTGTAGCCGACCGGCGCGTCGGTGCCGATCTCGGGCAGTGCCTGGAGCGCGTCCAGGGTCGCCTGCCATTCCGGTACGGCGCGCTCCGCCAGCGACGAGTTGTAGTCGATGACGATCGGGCCGATCGGTTGGCCGGCCGCTCGAGCCTCGAGGAGAGCCGAGACCCACTTCCCGTCCTCCGCCGATCGCGGCCGGTCGCCGTGCCCGGGGGCGTCGATGGCGGCCACGGTGAAACCGCAGGTGGTCACGTAGTAGTGAGCACGAGCCACGAGGCCCTGCGCCTTCTTGTGCAGGCCGCCGCCGTGCCCCATCAGGTGCAGTGGCGCGCCGTCGGAGCCGGATTCCGGGGACCAGAGCACGCCGGTGACGTCGCCTAGGACGAAGTCGCGTTCGATCACGCCGTTCGATGCTGTCTGCGTAGTGAAATGCATGATGTGTCGCCTTTCGGAAGTGCCTTCAGATTCAGGCGCTCCCGGCGACACCTACGTCAGTCGCCCAACCGTGACCACGACCGGGGAGCACCCACGAGGATGCAGGTTCATGGGTCTCACCTCCTAGAGCAGTGTCACGTGCACCCGCAAACTACCAGCGCTCACCTCACACCGCCCAAACATTTTCCGGTGGGCTGCCAGTCATCCGCCGACAGCCCCGACCTGCGCATGACCGAACCTGGACAGGAACAGCCGATAATCCTGCGGCAGACGCCCCACCACGCCCTCGGCCGCGCGGATCACCGCCTCCGACACACCATGCCCCACCTCGATCGTCGTCGCCTCATCGTCTGGATTCATCGCGGACAGGATGGCCTGGGGTAGGACGTAGGCTCGCGGGCATGTTGAGTGACGGGGTGCGGGTTGTGGTCGCGGGCGGGGTTGAGCATTGGGTTCGGGTCGCTGGGGCTCATCACGGTGGGGTGCCGTTGGTCTTGTTGCACGGTGGGCCGGGTGAGAGTTGCTACTCGGTCGAGCGGTCGGTCGGGGACGAACTGGCGAAGGTCTCGACGGTGATCTTCTACGACCAACGCGGGTGCGGCCGGTCGGCGAGGCCGTCCGACCCGGATACCTACACCATGACACGGTTGGTGGCCGACCTCGAGGAGCTCAGGTCGGCATTGGGTGTGGACCGGATCATCCCGTGGGGTGTCTCGTTCGGCTGCCTGGTCGCCGCGGAGTACGCCGTTGCCCACTCCAACAATGTCGAGCGCCTCATCCTGCACGCTCCCCCGATCGTCGGCCCGTTGCATCCCGGCCTCTGGTCGCTGCGACCGAACGCCGTCGAGACATTCCTCGCCCCGGCCGAACGGACACAACTGCGGACGCAACTGGACACCCTGACCGATCCGATCCAGCGGACTCTCGCCGCGATCGAAGCGATCTCGTCGAGCGAGAACGCCGCGCGATTCTTCTACTACGACCCGGACAACGTGCCTGAGCCCGACCCTGCCGCGCCCAAGATCAACCTGGAGATGACGCTCGCACTGGTCGGCACCGAACGACCCGACCTTGCCGACGACTTGGCTGCGATCACGATCCCCACGCTGGTCATGATCGGGCTCTGGGATCGCCACGTCGGCTTCGACATGGCCCGCGACCTCGCGGACCGGATGCCCGACGCCGTACTGCGGATCTTCGACCGCAGCGGTCACCTGATCGACCAGGAACAGCCGGCCGAGTACGTCGAAGCCATCAGCAGCTTCATCTGACGCCTGGTACGACACGGAGCTGTCCTCACATCAGCGACTTTTACAGGCCATCCAGACGCGCGTCCACCGCGTCGAGGGTCGGCCAAGGGGGACCCTCGCGCAGCAAGCGCAGGAATCCCTCTCCGAGCCGCCTCCTGTCCGGAAACTGGTCGCCAATGTCCCAACGCCACGCTGCGACCATGGCGAGCACGAGCTGCCGGCAGTCGTCCAGCAGTTCTTGGTCAACGCCCGGGTAGTGCTCGCAGATCGCCACGGGAATATGGGCGAGATCGAACTCGACAGGTCCTCGGCAGCACGTCTCGAAGTCGATGAACAACGGGCCGTTCTTCGTGCTCAGGAGATTGCCTGGATGCGGCTCGCCGTGAAGCAGCTGCTCCTCAGCGCCGCGGTCCTCGATCGCCCGTCGCAGGCCTTCGAGTCTGCCACTGAGGAACACGCGGTCCGCATCGGCGAGCTCCGGCGAGAGATCGGGGTTGGCAACGATTTCTTCCGCTTCCGCGATTCGATCCGTGAACCGTGGGCTCGGCAGATCAACCTTGCGCATGCCGGCGTGCAGCCGCTCCAGCGCCGTGGCGTAGTCGGCTGGTGGGACGTGAGGTGTCACGGGCTCGTAGTACGTCCACAGCGTCACCGCGAAGCCATCGCGCGTGTACACCAGCGGGTCCACCCGAGGCTCCAAGGCGCACACCGGGGACCCGACCTCAGCGAGCCGTTGAGCGAGCTCGATTTCGAACTCTGCAACCTCTTCCCCCACTGGGGCGACCCGGGCGAAGACGTCGGATGGCGTCAGCCGCAGCGCCAGCTTGTTCGAGTTGTGGAGAACGATTGCGTCGTTGGCTGGCAGGTCGAGCTCAGTGGCGATCGAAGTCGCAGCCGCGATCGCACGGGTGATGTCGGACAGCTCCATAATGTGGTGAGGCTACCTTCGCGATCTGGTTCTGTCCTTCGTATTCGGCCGGGCTGCGGTACGTCGGGATGCTGTGCAGGCGGGAAATCCGGTGGTACGCCGAGGTGCGAGGGTCCACTGTGGTGATCATGCACCTCACGTTCCATCACGACCCGCGCGGCGAATGCTTCACGCTGATCCGGCGAGCGGACGGCGCGGTGTTCACCCTCTCCTCGTACTCACGCAAGCACCGCGTCCCCCACGACCTCGCGCACGCAGTCACCGAACGCGAGCTCGGAATCCCCGACGGAATCTTCGGCTGCATCGCGGCCGGAGCGGTGTTCGACAGCATGCAACAGACCGCAGGCAAGAAACGCCACGACGCCAAGACCCGCAGCACCCGAATCCTGAAGGCACCGAACAGCATCGGCATCAGCGAAGTCCTCACCAGCGTCATCCACGAAGCCGTCGAGAACGACCGCCCAACGCCCTACACCCAAGCCCGCGAAAGCTGGGGCATCACCCAAGCCGCCCCCTGCCCCTACGACAACGCCGACCTGGACCGCGCCACCAACACACTCCGAGACCTGAGCCACCGCTGGCAATCAAACCCCGACCCCCTCGTCTTCCCCTGGCCCAACAAACTCCACGCCGCCGCACGTTAACCCGCAGCACAGACTCAGCACGCCGAAGTCCAGTCGCCTCGACTGATCACGCCAGCACGACCGCACATCCCGCAGTCGACCGCGGGCGGCAGCCCGCCCTCAAGGCCGGGCGGGCGGGAGCGACCGCGAGCACGCAACGACAGGAGCGCGCGTAGCGGTTGCGTGGGGAGAACTACTCGTACATCTTGTCCAGTACGTCGGCGTACTCGATCTCGACGTGCTTGCGCTTGAGCTTCAGGCTAGGTGTCATCTCACCCGACTCGACCGTCAGATCCCGCTCGAGGATCGTGAACTTCTTGATGGTCTCCCACCGGTTCAGCCCGGCGTTCAGCTCGTCGACGTACCCCTGCACCATCACCTGAGCCGCGTCCGAGCTCACGATCTCCGCATACGACTTCCCACCAAGCCCATTAGCCGCGCCCCACCCGACCACAGCATCAGGATCCAGCGTCACCAACGCCGACACGAAGTTCCGCTTGTTGCCATGCACAACAAACTGGCTGGCGTACGGGCAGATCGTCTTGAACCGCCCCTCGATCACCTGCGGCGCGACATACTTCCCGCCCGACGTCTTGAACAGGTCCTTCTTCCGATCGGTGATGAAGAGATACTCGTCCTCGAAGTGCCCGATGTCCCCGGTGTGGAACCACCCGTCCGCATCGATCACCTCGGCCGTCTGCTCCGGCTGGTTGTGGTACCCGCTCATCACGCCGTCGCCCTTGATCAGGATCTCCCCGTCCTCGGCGATCTTGAACTGCGTCCCAGGGAACGCCGGACCAACACTGCCGAGCCGGTACTGCGTGGGCCGATTCAGCGTCGCCCCAGCCGCCGTCTCCGACAGCCCGTACCCCTCGAGAATCAGCAGCCCAGCAGCGTGGAACCACTCCGCCAGCTTCTTGTCCAGCGCCGCCGACCCGGACACGAAGAACCGGATCCGTCCACCGAAGCGATCCCGGATCTTCGACAGCACGAGCCGATCGGCGGCGGCGTACTGCGCTCCCAGCAGACCGCCCGGCTCCTTGCCCTGCTGGCGCAGCGCGGACACACGCGCGCCCACCCCGAAGGCCCAGTCGAACAGCTTGGCCTTCGGCCCGCCCTCGGACGCGATCATCGTGACGATCCGGCCGTGCGCCTTCTCGAAGATCCGCGGCGCCGCGGCCATGAAGGTCGGCTGGACGATGGCGGCGTTCTCGACGATCTTGTCGATCCGCCCGTCGATCGCGGTGGCGAACCCGAGCTGGAACTGTACGGCGAGCAGCACCTGACCGAACACGTGCGACAACGGCAGCCAGAGGAACTGGAGATCGTCCGGGCTGAGCACCCGCATCCCCTCGACGGCAGCGCCCTCGTACGTCCACACCGAGTGCGGCAGCCGCACGCCCTTCGGCCGGCCGGTGGTGCCGGAGGTGTAGATCAGCGTGCAGAGGTCTTCCGGCTTGACCTCGGCGATCCGGCCGTCGACGGCGTCCGCCTCGTCCGCGCCCAGCGCGTCCAGGGCGGCGAGACTGATGACCCAGTCTGCATCGCTCTCCAATGGTTCGCCGTCGATCAGGACCACCTTGCGCACCGAGGGGATCTCGGACTTGCGCTCGCGCAGCTTGTCCACCTGAGCCGCGTCCTCGGCGAACACGACCTGTACGTCGGCATCCGCGATGATGAAGGCGACGTCGACGGACATCGTGGTCGGATAGATCGTGGTCGTCGCGGCCGCGGCGAGGACGGCGGCCAGGTAGCACTCGACCCATTCCATCCTCGTGCTGGACGCGATCGCGACCCGCTGCTCGGGCTGGACGCCGAGGGCGACCAGGCCGGCCGCGCGACGGCGCGCCAGTACATCCATGGCGCGCCAGCTGACCGACTTCCAGGCGTCACCCGAGGGGTACCGGAAAGCTTCTCGGTCAGGAGTCGCGGCGACCCGGTCCAGGAACATCTGGGCCATGGTGTCCTTGCGGTTGCTGAGCAGCGCGAGCTGGCCGGAATCGGCGACAGGCGTCATAACTGGCCTCCATCGGGGGTCAAGTAACCGGAGAGTAATCGGTACCGGGCACCGCTGACCATGGCACTCGCGTACCCACGGCAGCCTTCTGCATTACGTTTCCGCAACAGGGAACAGGTACCTACGGCCGGTGCCTCCAGTCTTACTGTCCGTTCAACCGCTGCTGATCCAGGGCGTGCCGGGCCGCCTCGGCATCGGGGTGATCGAGAGCCTCCAGGATCTCCAGCGCCTCGGTCCAACTGGCATGGGCCGCGTCGTCGTACCCGGCTCGCTCCTCGACGCCGGCCCGCGCCATCAGGCACTCGGCCGTCTCCAGGCGACGGCCCTGGGCGCGCACGATGTCGACCGCGGTCGTGTAGCTGGCGATCGCGTCGTCGAGCCGGCCGGCGGCAGCCAGTGCAAAGGCCATCGTGTCGCTGACGACGGCACGCCCGTACTCCGAGTCCTGCTCCTCGAAGAGCTTCAGCGCCTGCTGTGCATAGTCGACCGCAGCCTCGTACTCGCCGAGCTGCGCGTAGTACCAGCCGAGGTTGTTCAGTGCCGTCCCTCGCGGGTCAGTGTGCCCGGTGCGCTCGTAGATCCGCAGCGCGCGGATAGTCTTCTCGATCGCCTCGCGATGCTTGCCCATCCGGGTGAGCACGCGGGCCAGGCTCAGCGACCCGTGGGCGATCGCGGGCTGGTCGTCGAGCTCCTCCGCGATCCCCATGGCGAGTTCGTGGTGCCGGATGGCGTCGTCCCACTCCCGCATCGCCATGTGGCCGCGGGCGAGGTCGCGGCGTGTCTGAGCCTGCTTGCGCAGGTCACCGAGTCGCACCGCCGCCTCGAGCGCCAGTCCCTCGGCCTCCATGTACCCGGACCGGCCGCGGAAGTCGAGATAGTCCGCGATCGCCCACACATACAGCCAGAGCCACTGATCGGCCCGCCCGGCAGCGGACTGCAGTACGGCGAGATTGTTCGGCTGCTCCGAGTCGAACCAGGCGAATGCCTCGTCGCGACTGGCCGGCAGCACGAGCTCCACCGCCGGATCGAGCTCAGGCAACTCGACCGGCTCCCGGCTCGGAGCAAGCAGCAACGCTCCAGCGAACCCGGTGTGCACCAGGTAACCGAGCAATCGTGTGAACGCGGCCGAGGCCTCGTCGGGCTCGCACAGCTCGCGCGCATACGTCCGCAGCAGATCGTGCAGCACGTAGCGATCCGGTGTGATCTCGACCAGCTGGTGATTGGCCACCAGTACGGCGACCATGTTCCGGGCGTCGCGGATCGGCGTACCGGCCAAGGCTGCTGCGGCACCCGTGGTGATCTCACTGCCGGGGTGCTGCGCGAGCAACCGGAACGTGCGCGCCAGCTCAGGCCGCAGCTGCCGGTAGGACCAGGAGAAGATCGTCCGTACGTCGACTCCGTCGGTGGTCGCCAGCGCGTCGAGCGGCGCCTCGTTGACCAGTTCGACGAACGACTTCAGCTCTCGCCGCGGCCGCAGCGCGATCTGGGCGGCGAGCAGCGACAGCGCCAGCGGAAGACCGGCGCACCGGTCGATCAGGGTGTCGACGCTGGCCGGATCCTCGCGCAACCGGCGTTCGCCGACTCTTGCCACGAGCAACTGTCTCGACTGGTCCGGGTCGAGTACGTCGAGCCGGATCGGCTCGGCCTGCTCGGTAGCGACCAGACCCGCGAGTTCGTTGCGGCTGGTGACGAGGGTGATACAGGTCGCGCCGGTGGCCGCGAGCGGCCGGACCTGCTCCGCCGTACGGGCGTTGTCCAGCACGACCAGGACCGAACGGTCGACGAGCAGGCTGCGGTACAACCCGACCTGTTCGTCCGCGGTCACCGGGAGGCGGTCGGCCGGGATCCCCAGCGCGGCCAGGAACCGGGGCAGCACCGAGAGCGGGTCCGCCGGGACCGCGGCAGGCGAGTAGCCGAGCAGGTCGGCGTACAGGATGCCGTCCGGGAAGCGGTCCGCGACCTGCTTGGCCCAGTGGATCGCCAGCGATGTCTTGCCGATCCCGGCCGGGCCGATGACCAGCGCGACGCGCGAGCCCGGCAGGAGGTCGTCGAGCTGCCGGAGGTGCTCGGTGCGGCCGGCGAACGCCGGTGCGACGGATGGCAGCTGCCGCGGTACGACCATGCTCTCGGTGTCGGTCGCGGCGAGCAGCTCGGCATGCAGCCGTTGGAGCTCGGCACCGGGTCCGACGCCGAGGAGATCGCGGAGCCGCCGCGACACCTCGCTGTACGTCGACAGCGCGAGAGCCTGCCGCCCGGCCGCGTGATGGGCGCGCATGAGCTGGGCCCAGAAGCGCTCCCGGGTCGGGTATCGCTGGACGAGCTCGGTGAGTTCGGGGATGACGTCGGCCGCGCCGCCCTGCGCGAGCCGGGCGTCGAACGACAGCTCCAAGGCCCGGAGGTGCTCCTCGACCAGGCGCGGAGTCATCTCTCGAGTGAGAGCGCCCGTGTCCAGGCCGGCGAGCGGCTCGCCTCGCCAGAGCGCGAGGGCCTCGGTGAGGAGTTCGGCCCTGGCCGAGGGATCCGTCGTCTCACCGGCCCGCCGTACCAAGACCCGAAACACCTCGAGGTCGAGCCGGGACGGGTCCGCCCGCAGGGAGTACCCGCCGTCGCCGGTCTGGATCATCGTCCGATCGGTGTCGCCCAGCGCCGCGCGCAACCGGGACACGTAGATCTGCAGCGCCGCCCGCGGACTCGTCGGGAGATCGTCGTCATCCCAGAGCACGTCGACGAGATCGTCGGCCCGCACGGTCCGGTTCAGCCGCAGCAACAGGGCGGCCAGCAGCACCGCCGGACGATGTGACGGCAGCGGAACGACGTCACCGTCGGCGGTCCGAACCTCCACCGTCCCCAGCAACCGGAACCGCAGATTCGCGGATCCGATCACAGCCCCTTGCTCCAGCTCGGTCACCTCCGCACGAAGGAGACCTCACCCTATCCTCGCGGCTGGTCCATCGGCGCCCCTCCGCACGAGGGCCGCACATTCAAACGAACGCTCTGCGATCAGCGCCGGGCGAGGAGCTCCGCGATCTGTACGGCGTTCAGGGCGGCGCCCTTGCGGAGGTTGTCGTTCGACACGAACAGCACCAGGCCGCGGTTGCCCGGGACGGACTGGTCCTGCCGGATCCGGCCGACGTACGACGGGTCCTGGCCGACCGCGAGCTGCGGCGTCGGCAGCTCCGCGAGTACGACGCCCGCCGCCGAACCGAGGATCTCGGTGGCGCGCTCCGGGCTGATCGGCTCCGCGAACTCGGCGTGGATGCTCAGCGAGTGACCGGTGAACACGGGCACCCGGACGCAGGTGCCGGCGACCGGGAGGTCCGGGATGTGCAGGATCTTGCGGCTCTCGTTCCGCAGCTTCTGCTCCTCGTCGGTCTCACCGGTGCCGTCGGCAACGATCGACCCGGCCAGCGGCAGGACGTTGAACGCGATCGGGCCGGCGTACACCTTGGGCTCGGGGAGGGGGACGCCGTCGGTGCCGCGAGCGAGGCGGCCGCCGTACTCGATCAGGGCCTTCGCCTGGTCCTCGAGCTCGCTGACGCCGACCCCGCCGGAGCCGGAGACGGCCTGGTAGGTGGAGACGATCAGGCGGGTCAGGGTCGCCTCGCGGTGCAGCGGGGCGAGGACGGGCATCGCGGCCATCGTCGTGCAGTTCGGGTTCGCGACGATGTTCTTCGGGAGGTGGTCGAGGTCGCCCGGGTTCACCTCGGACACGACGAGCGGCACCTCCGGGTCCATCCGCCAGCCCGATGAGTTGTCCACCACGACGGCCCCGGCCGCGGCCACCTTCGGCGCGTACTCCTTCGAGGCCGTCTTCCCGTTCGAGAACAGCGCGAGGTCGAGGCCGCTGAAGTCCGCCGTCGCGGAGTCCTCCACCGTCACCTCGGTGTCCCCGAACGGCAGCTTGCTCCCTGCCGACCGCGCCGACGCGAAGTACCGCACCTCGTCAACCGGGAACTCGCGCTCGACCAGCAGCTCTCGCATCACGCTGCCGACCTGTCCTGTGGCTCCGAAAACTCCTACTCGCATGCCGGAAACGGTAATGGGCGCACCGCCCTGACGCCTGCGAGTTTCAGCATGCGGCCGGACCGCCGGCACTCATCAATGCGCGCTCGCCGGGTGTGCTCACGCTCAGGCGGGTTGCGTTCGGGGCCTTCGACGGCATTGATGAGTGCCGGCGGTCCGGCGCCTCGGGGCGGGAGAGGCGCCGGACCGCGGCCCTCAGGCGTCGGCGACGAGGGTGCCGCCGTTGGCGACGTCGGTCGTCTCGATCTCGGTGAACACGATGCGGACGGACTCGCCCTTGGCGCCGAGGATGGCGATGGCGGACTCGGTGACGGCGGCGACGAACTCGCGGCGCTGGTCGAGGGTGCGGCCGGAGAGGAGTTCGACGGTGATGTTCGGCATACAGATTCTCCAGAGAGTTGGCGGTTCTGTGTTGTGGGACAGTGTTCCAGGGTTCAGCCGACGGCGGCGGCCCGTCTCGTCGTGAGGTCGTCGGGGTCGGTGTCCAGCGACGAAACCAGCTCGTCCACGTCGGTACGACGCTCCGGCAGCAGCAGCCCGAGGCCGACGTACACGACCAAGGAAGTTGCCAGCGGCAACGCGACGACCAGGGTGGTGTCGGTGGAGTCGAGGCCCCACTTCACGATCGCCCAGACCACCAGTCCGATCGCCCACGACGCCAGCGCGGCCCGCGCCCCGCAGCGCCGGAACCACGGCAGCAGACCGAGCATCAGCGGGATCGAGATCGGCCCCATGGTCGCGGCGACCAGGTCGACGACGATCTTCAGCACCACACCTTCACCGTTGGTCGCGATCGCGATCAGCATGCTCAGCGTGACGAACGTGAACGTCGTGATCCGCGCGAACTTCAGCGCCCCGGCATCGGTCAGCCGGCGCACCTTCGGCACCAGCACCGGCGCCAAATCGCGGGTGATCACGGACGAGATCACGTTCGCGTCCGAGGCCACCATCGCCATCGTGTGCGAGAAGAACCCAGCCAGCACCAGCCCGATCAGTCCGGTCGGCAGCAGCAGTTGCGCCAGTTCGACGTACGACTGCTCCGGCTTGCCCGGGTGGACCAGCAGCGGCGCGGCGCACATCGGGATGAACAGGATCAGCGGCCAGACCAGCCACAGCACCGACGACAGCAGCGCGGACCGCTTGGCCTCGGACCCGGACGGCGCGGCCATGTACCGCTGCGCCAGGTTCCACATGCCGCCGTTGTACTCGAACGTCTTGATGAACAGGAACGCGATCAGGAAGATCGGGGTGTAGGGCCCGTTCAGCGCGTCACCGTGGCCGGCCGGCAACTGGTCCCACATCTTCCACAGCGTCGGTACGCCGTCCAGGTGCGCCATCACGCCGACGAACATCGCGATGCCGGCCGCGAACTGGATGACGAACTGCCCGAAGTCGGTGAGTACGTCGGCCCACAGCCCACCGAGCGTCGCGTACAGCATCGTGACCACGCCGGTGAGCAGGATCCCCCACCGCATCGGTACGCCGGTGAATCCGTTCAGCAGTACGGCGATCGCCACCCACTTCGACGCGATGTCGACAACCTTCAGCGCGGCACCGGAGTACGCGAGCGCCTGCTGGGTCGGCAGGTTGTAGCGGCGGGCCAGGTACTCCAGTGGTGAGACGACGCCGTGTTTGGAGCGCAATCGGTTCCAGCGGGCGGCGAACAGGAACGCGCCGATGCCGACGCCGACCCCGATCGACACCGCCCACCAGACGTAGACGGTGATGCCGTAGCTGTAGGCGACCGCGGCGAAGGCGACGAACATGACCGCGCTGTAGCCGGACATGTGGTGCGAGATGCCGGACAGCCACCACGGGATCCGGCCACCGGTCGTGAAGTAGTCGACGACCGTTTTGATCTTGGTGCGCGACCAGACCCCGATCAGCACCATCAGCACGAAATAGCCGACCAGGACCGTCCAGTCCAGTGCGGTCATCAGAGATCCTCCCAGGGGCGATGGGCGAGTGACTGGAAAGGTTCCACTGAACAGAACTTGGTGTCAAGACACGGAACCTGGAACCTTTCTCGGTCCGGTTCCACGGTTGACAGGAGGTTCCGTCGATTAGAACCTAGTTCCGTGAATGCTCAGCCGCCCCTCCACATCAGGCATGCCACCCACCCCGATCAGGTGCCCGGCTTCGACACCGCCGCCCTGCGCTCGCACTACCTCGTCGACAACCTGTTCACGCCCGGCACGATCACCGCGGTGCTCACCCACCACGACCGGATCGTGCTGGCCGGCGCCCGCCCCGCGAACGGTCCACTGACGCTCGGCACCTGGCCGGAGCTGCGCAGCGAGTACTTCCTCGAACGCCGCGAGGCCGGCATCGTCAACGTCGGCGGTCCGGGCACGGTCACCGCGGACGGCACGAAGTACGAGCTGCCGACCGGAGCCTGCCTGTACGCCGGCCGCGGGGCTCGCGAGGTCGTCTTCGAGGGCTCGGACGCGGCGTTCTACCTGTTCTCGGCCGCCGCCCACACCGAGTTCCCGACCACGTTGGTCAATCCCGGTGAAGGCAACCGGCTCGAACTCGGCGACCAGCAGACCGCGAACCGCCGCACGATCGACCAGTACATCCACGCCGACGGCGTCCGCAGCTGCCAGATCGTGCTCGGCGTCACCACGCTGCACGCCGGGAGCACCTGGAACACGATGCCCGCGCACACGCACGACCGTCGGACCGAGTGCTATCTGTACTTCGGGCTGCCCGAGACCGAGCGGATCGTCCACCTGCTCGGCGAACCCGACGAGACCCGGCATCTGCTGGTTGCGGATCGCCAGGTGATCATCTCGCCCAGCTGGTCGATCCACTCCGGCGCGGGCACCTCGTCGTACAGCTTCGTGTGGGCGATGGCGGGCGAGAACCAGGCGTTCGGGGACATGGACGGCGTCGACGTCCGGGAGCTGCGGTGACGGCTGACCCGTTCAGCCTCCGCGGGCGTACGGCGCTCGTCACCGGAGCCCGGCGGGGTATCGGGGCGGCGATCGCGGCCGGGTACGCCGCGGCCGGCGCCGACCTGATCCTGATGGCGCGCGACGCCGCGCTCGAGGACACGCTCGAAGCGATCAAGCAGAACGGCGGCGGTGAGGCGACGGTCGTCATCGCCGACTTCGCCGATCCGGACGCGGTGGAGGCGACCGCGATCGAGCTGGCGCGGACGCGGCGGATCGACATCCTGGTCAACAATGCGGGAACGATCCGGCGCGGGCCGGCGGCCGAGACCAGCACCGCCGACTGGCGGCACGTGATCGACGTGAACCTCAACTCCACCTGGGCCGTGACCCGGCCGATCGGTGCCGCGATGGCCGAACGGCGTACCGGCAAGATCGTCACGATCGCCTCGCTGCTGAGTTTCCAGGGCGGGGTCAGGGTTCCGGCCTACACTGCCAGTAAGCACGCGGTCGCGGGACTGACCCGGGCACTGGCCAACGAATGGGGTCCGGCCGGGGTTCAGGTGAACGCGATCGCACCCGGCTACATCAGTACCGACAACACCACCGAGCTGCGCGCGGACCCTGCCCGCGACGCCGCCATCCGGGAGCGCATCCCGGCCGGCCGCTGGGGGCGGGCGGAGGACCTGGTCGGCGCCGCGGTCTTCCTGGCTTCGGCGGCGGCCGACTACGTCAACGGGCACGTGCTCGCGGTCGACGGTGGCTGGCTGGCCCGGTAGGTGACGTGAGGAGTGGCAGGATGACCGACATGAGTTCGCCCTCGGCCATCGACAAGACGCTGATGGTGCTGGACGCCGTACTGGAGCACTCGCGCTTCACCGACGTCGTGAACGCGACCGGCCTGGCGAAGTCGACGGTGCACCGGATCATGGCGTCGCTGGTGGAGCACGAGTTCGTCGCCCAGGCGGAGGACGGGTCGTACCACCCAGGTCCGAAGGCACTTCGGCTCGCGGGTCACGCCCTCACCAACGTCGACCTGGCCACGGTCGCCCGCCCGGTCCTCGCGGATCTGGTCGCGCAGACTCGTTGCACCGTCCACGTCGGCCTGCTCAACGGTGACGAGGCGATCTACGTCGCGCGTCTCGACGGGCCGAAACCGTACCGGATGCCGTCTCGCGTGGGCAAGGCGTTCTGGCTGCACTGCACTGGCATCGGCAAGGCACTGCTGGCCGAGAAGGACGACGAGGCTCTCGACGCGCACATCACCCGCACCGGCCTGCCCGCCCGCACTCCCCTGACCCACACCACCGCGGCCGCGCTCAAGGCCGACCTCGCCCAGGTCCGCACCCGCGGCTACGCGCTGGACGACGAGGAGAACGAGCCGGGCATCCGCTGCGTCGCCTCGGTCATCCACGACCACACCGGCACGGCGATCGCCGCCGTCAGCATCTCCACACTCTCCCTCGAGCAATCCATCGCCCAGGTCGCGCTGATGGCTCCCGCCGCCATCGAAGCCGCCCGCAAGATCTCCGCCGCCCTCGGCTACCTGGAGCCCACTCACTAACTCGTGGCGCTGGTGTAGCGGGCGCCGTTCGACGTGGTCCGGGGTGTCCTGGACGAGCTCTCACATGGGCGCCCCGACCAGGTGCGACGGGCGCTGCACGACCGCCTCCAGATTCTCGAGGATCGAACGTGGCGCTGCACGGAAGCAACCGCCACGATCCATGACTACATGACGAGCTGAGCTGTACGTCGGGCGCCGGCCCAGCGGACGACGGGGACGAACAGGAGGCCGGCCGCGGCGAACCAGACGCCCAGGATGATCCAGCCGGGGACCCCGAGACCCAGTGGGAGCAAGGCCAGGATGGTTGGGGCGACCATCGTGCTGATGGACATGCTGGTGTTCCAAACGCCTTGGTACTGGCCTTGGGCGTGCTCGGCGGCGAGTTCGAAGCTGAGCAGGAACGAGCCGGAGGACTGCAGGAGTTCGCCGGCTACCTGGACCAGAGCACCGAGGGCGAGCAGGCCGACCGCGACGGCCGCGTTGCCCCAGGAGGCGCCGGCGAACAGGACCATCGATGCCAGGAGCAACAGTCCGGCGGTCCGGGTGGCCCGCGCGGCCGTGGTCAGATCCGAGATCCCGCGCGAGGACCGGACCTGGAAGAGCGCGACCACCACGGTGTTGATGATGAGTGTCAGGGCGACCATCCAGCGCGGCGCCTCGGTGTGGTCGACCACCCAGAGCGGGATCGCCACGTCGAAGATGGCGTAGTGGATCGACATCGCGGCGTTCAGCGCGGCCACCGCGAGATACCCGCGATCGCGCAGGGCGACCCAGACCGGCCCGTCGTCGCTTCGTTCGAGCGGTGCCACAGCAGGCACAGCCAGTACGACGAACGCCGCGATCGCACTGAGCACCGCGTCGAGCACGAACATCAACCGGTACGCCGTACTCGTGTCGAAGTGCAGGGCGAACGCACCGATTCCGGCGCCGGCCATGATGCCGATGTTGGTCACGGCCCGCAGGTAGGCGCGGGCAGCAACCCGGCCCGCCCCCTGCGTGATGGCGGCGATCAGTGCGCCCCGGACGGCTCCGGCGCCCCGGTCGAAGGCAGTCAGCACGATCGACACGATCAGGAACTGCCAGAAGGTGTCCACCAGCAGATAGAGCAGCGACACGCCGCAGAGCATGAGGCTCAGGATGACGAACAGTGTGCGCGGGCCGCGGCGGTCGGCCAGATGCCCCATCGGCACGGCCGACAGCAGACCGAACAGTCCGGCGACGGTGAGCCCGAGACCAACCTGTGCGATCGACAATCCGACGATCCGGGTGAAGTACAGCACGCTGACCGTCATCAGCAGCCCGTTGCCGACCCGGCTGAGCAGGGTGGCCAGTGCGAGTGGGCGAAGCGGTCCAGGTGCGGGCAGCAGACCCCTCATGCGCGCGCCACCACGCGCTGCGCGGTCTCGCGGAGCTCATCCATCAGGTCGACGTCGGACTCCAGCATTCGCTGCATCTTCGCCGGTTCCTGCTGGCCGAACATGACGCCGATGGTGACCTCGTGGTCCGGCCGGCTCAGCACCTCGACCGGATCACCGGCACCGATGGATCCGGTCCGCAGTACCTTCAGATAGGCGCCCGGACGGCCGGCTTGGTGGAATCGCTTGACCCAGTGCGGCTCCTGCATCCTGTGCTGGAACGTGATGCACGGGATCCGCGGCGCCCGGACCATGACCTCGACCTCGGCACCGATCCGCCAGGTCTCGCCCAGCAATGCGCCGGTGATGTCGAGGCCCCCGGTGCGCAGGTTCTCACCGAAAAGCCCGGTCGGGATCTCCCGGCCCAGTTGCGCGGACCACCAGTTGGCGTCCTCGTCGGCGTACGCGTAGAGCGCCAGGTCGGGGCCGCCGTGGTTCTTGGTGTCGCACACCATGTCACCGGTGAGCCCGAGCTCACCGACCTGTACTCGGCCCGCCTGCGGTCGCTTGTCGATGGCCGTGAGACCGGTCTCCTTCGGACCCGGAATCAGCTTCTCCACCACGTTGACCGTCAGCACCCGCATACCGGGCATACTCCCTCGCCCGGCCCGCGGTCTCCACCGAATTTCTAATCCTGGATGGCCTTCACGATGGCGATGTTGCGGGTGAGCCAGTCCTGCGGCAATGATTCGTCGGCGTCCTCCAGCGTCCACAAGACATTGAGCATCTGCCGGACGATCACCCAGTCGCGGGCGCGCTCCTCGTCCAGGCCGGCCGCGTCGATCGCCGTGTAGAAACGCTGTTTGACCGCGAACCGAAGGTCGCCGGAGGCAACGACTTCGTCCCAGCGGTTCCAGATCAGCGGCGCGACCTCGAAGTGCGGGTCGCCGGACAACGGCTTCGGGTCGATCACCAGCCAGGGCTCGCGTTCTGCCGCCAGCATATTCTCGTAGTGCAGATCGGTGTGGACCAGCCGGCCGTCGGTCGCCGGGTCCGCGACGAAGTCCTCGGACAGCGCGATCGCCTGCTCGACGTACCGATGCGGGACCGGCGCCGAGGCCGGCAACTGCCGGAACCGTTCGAGCCACCGCTTCAGCTCACCCGATAGCGTGCGGAACTGCGGGCCGGCCGGGACATGCAACCGCTTGTAGGTGCCGCCAACGATCTCGCAGGCGTCGAGGGCATCGATCGTGGTCAGGTCCCGCGGTTCCAGCCGCTCGAGCAGCAACGCGAACCGGCGCGGATCGGCCCGCAGCAACTGGACCACGCCGTTCCCGGCCCACGCCCGCAGCGCGAGATGCTCGGTCTCCGCCTCCCAGTGCGGGAACTGCACCTTCAGTACGGCGCGCTGCCCGTCCGCCGTCGTCACCGGGACGACCAGAGCACAGTTCCCGTACGCCGACGTACCGTCGACACGCAACTGCCACTCGTCGAGCAGTTCGCGGGTGAGCCGCGGCAGGCGGTCGAGCCAGTCCGCCCAGTCCGGACCGCGCGACGCGACGACCAGCAACCCGGCGGGGATGTCGACCGGCACTACTTCTTGGCCTTCTCCCCGGTGTCGGTGGTGCGCAGGGCGGCGATGAAGGCCTCCTGCGGCACCTCGACCCGGCCGACCATCTTCATCCGCTTCTTGCCTTCCTTCTGCTTCTCCAGCAGCTTGCGCTTACGGGTGATGTCACCGCCGTAACACTTGGCCAGCACGTCCTTGCGCATCGCCCGGATCGACTCGCGGGCGATGATGCGGGACCCGATCGCGGCCTGGATCGGCACCTCGAACTGCTGCCTGGGGATCAGTTCCTTCAGCTTGCCGGCCAGCGCGACGCCGTAGGAGTACGCGTTGTCGCGGTGCACGATCGCCGAGAACGCGTCGACGGTCTCGCCCTGCAGCAGAATGTCCACCTTGACCAGCGCGGCCGCCTGCTCACCGGTCGGCTCGTAGTCGAGCGAGGCGTAGCCCTTGGTCTTCGACTTGAGCTGGTCGAAGAAGTCGAAGACGATCTCGGCCAGCGGCAGCGTGTAGCGGAGCTCGACCCGGTCCTCGGACAGGTAGTCCATGCCCTGCAGGTTGCCCCGCTTGGCCTGGCACAGCTCCATGATCACGCCGATGAAGTCCTTCGGGCTGAGGATGGTCGCCTTCACCACCGGCTCGTAGATCTCGGCGATCTTGCCCTCGGGGAACTCGCTCGGGTTGGTGACGACGTGCTCCTTGCCGTCCTCCATCTCGACCCGGTAGACGACGTTCGGCGCGGTCGAGATCAGGTCGAGGTCGAACTCGCGCTCGAGCCGCTCGCGGACGATCTCCATGTGCAGCAGGCCGAGGAAGCCGCAGCGGAACCCGAACCCGAGCGCACCCGAGGTCTCCGGCTCGTACTGCAGGGCCGCGTCGTTCAGCTGCAGCCGCTCGAGTGCGTCCCGCAGCGTCGGGTAGTCGTCGCCGTCGATCGGGAACAGCCCGGAGTACACCATCGGCTGCGGATGCTTGTAGCCGCCGAGCGCTTCGGTCGCGCCGCGCACGGCCGCGGTGACGGTGTCACCGACCCGGGACTGGCGGACGTCCTTCACGCCGGTGATCAGGTAACCGACCTCACCCACACCGATACTCGGCGTCTTCATCGGCTCCGGCGAGATCACGCCGACCTCGAGCATCTCGTGGACCGCGCCGGTCGACATCATCTTGATCCGGTCCCGGTGGGTCAGCTCCCCGTCGACGACGCGGACGTAGGTGACCACGCCGCGGTAGGTGTCGTACACCGAGTCGAAGATCAGGGCCCGCGGCGGCGCGTCCTTGACGCCCTTCGGCGGCTCGACCTGCGCCACGATCTCACTGAGCAGCTCCTCGACGCCCTCGCCGGTCTTCGCCGACACCTTGAGTACGTCGGACGGGTCGCAGCCGATGATGTGGGCCAGCTCGGCGGCGTACTTCTCCGGCTGCGCGCTGGGCAGGTCGATCTTGTTCAGCACCGGGATGATGTGCAGGTCCGCGTTCAGCGCGAGGTACAGGTTCGCCAGCGTTTGCGCCTCGATGCCCTGCGCGGCGTCGACCAGCAGCACCGCACCCTCACACGCCTCCAGCGACCGCGACACCTCGTAGGTGAAGTCCACGTGCCCGGGGGTGTCGATCATGTTCAGGATGTACGTCGTACCGTCCGGGGCGAGCAGGCCACCCGGGGAGTCGGGTCCGGGCGTGAACGGCAACCGGACCGCCTGCGACTTGATCGTGATGCCGCGCTCACGCTCGATGTCCATCCGGTCCAGGTACTGCGCCCGCATCGAGCGGTCGTCGACCACCCCGGTGATCTGCAGCATCCGGTCGGCCAGCGTCGATTTGCCGTGGTCGATGTGGGCGATGATGCAGAAGTTCCGGATCAGCGACGGGTCGGTACGACCCGGCTGAGGCACGGTCGTGGGGCCAGCGGGCACGGAGGGGATCCAGTTCAGCTCGGGTGACGGGCAATCGGTCAATCATCCCATGCGGGGCCAGCGGATTCGAAAATCGCGAGCGGGCGGACCCGCCCGGCGCCTACCGTCTGTGGGCATGGCACACGCTGCAGGGGTCCGGTTGCCCTTCGAGGAGGTGCCCGCCGGGGTGCGGGCGTGGGTGGAACGCGCGCTCGGGTCGGTGGTGGTCTCCGCCACGACCCAGCAGGGCGGGTTCTCCCCCGGCGTCGCCGCCCGCCTGGTGACCGCGTCCGGCCGCCGCGCCTTCGTCAAGACCGTCGGTACGTCGCTCAACCCGAAGACCCCGACGCTGTTCCGCAACGAGATCGCCGCGATCCAGGGTGTCGGCCCGTTGCCGACGGCCCCGGCGCTGTACGACGTGTACGACGACGGCGACTGGGTCGGGCTGCTCCTGGAGGACATCGAGGGCTGGCTGCCGTCCCACCCGTGGGAACAGCACGAGGCCGACCGTGTCCTGGAAGCTCTCGCCGAGCTGACCGCAGCACTCGACCCTTCACCGTGGCCGGACGCGCCGCTCGCCGCCGTACGGAGTGAGGAGTTCCTGAGTCGTTGGGACAACGTCATCGCGGACGGACTGGACGTACCCGACTGGGTGGCCGGACGCGAGGACGAGCTGGCGGAGCTGGCCCGGATCGGGTTGCGGGCGTTGGCGGGGGGTAAGGCCCTGTCGCACTGGGATCTGCGCGCCGACAACATCATCCTGACCGACGACCGGGTGGTCTTCATCGATTGGGCGCACGCAGCGTTGGCGCCACCGTGGACCGACGAGGTCATTCTGCAGGCGGACATGCGCGAGTCGGTCACGCTGCCGCCGCTGTCGGGTGACGTGGCGATCACCGGCTTCCTCGCCGCCGTCGCGGGCGGCCTGTGGTGGGGCGCGTTCCAGCCGGCCCCGCCTGGCCTACCCACCATCCGGCCCTGGCAGCGCAAGCACGCCTTGATCCACCTGGACTGGGTCCGGGAGCGTCTCGCCTGACGCAGCGTTTCGGCGCGTCGCGCGTCTCCTGGGTGTGACGAATTCAATGGTGAGTATCAGAGGACCGGTCGGGTCTCTGGCGCACGACGACGCGCGAACCGCGGTGTCGGAGCTCTACAGCCGGCACTGGGCCGGGCTGGTCCGCCTGGCCGTGCTGGTGGTGAACGACTGGCCCGCGGCCGAGGACGCCGTACAGGAGGCCTTCACCGACCTGTATCGGCACTGGCCGCTCCGGGACAACGACAAGGCGCTCGGGTGGCTGCGGACCACTGTGGTGAACCGCTGCCGGTCGGTGCTGCGCCGTCGCCGGACAGCGCAGCTCTACACCCCGCCGCACGAGGAACCACACGACTCCGCCGAGAGCACCGCCGTACTCGGTGAGGACCGGCTGCAGGTCAGACGCGCACTGCAGGCGTTGCCTGCCCGCAGCCGGGAGGTGCTCGTACTGCGCTACTACCTCGATCTCCCGTTCGACGAGATCGCCCAGATCCTCGGGATCAGCCCGTCCACCGCCCGGGCGACCGCCTCCCGTGGCCTCACGGCCCTGACCCAGAAGCTTGAGGAAGTCCGATGAACGACACCGAAACCCGCCTGCGCGACTATCTGCACGCCGAGGCCAACACTGTGCCTGGCTCCGCTCAGGGCCCGGGCCTGGAGCTGGACAGCACCGGCAGCTCGACCCGGCGCTGGGCGCCGATGGCCCTGGCCGCCGCCGGCATCGCCGCCGCACTGCTCCTGGCCGTACCGTTCCTCCGCGGTCTGTCCGACCACCAGCCGTCCGTGTCCGGCCTGCCGGCCGCGGTGTCGACGCAGGCACCGTCGATCCCGTATGCGGTCACCGTCCAGAACAACCCGGACAACCCGCTCGACACCTGGTGGGCCGTCCTCCACGACCGCGGCGGGACCGTCGAGAACCCGGGGGTGAAGGGGGACGTCCGGGCGCGGGTCGACGGCGGCTGGCTCGTCGACACCGGGTACCCCGATCCGAAGAAGTCGCAGGCCGCGGTCGTCTCGCCGGCCGGCAAGGTCAGGCCGATCGGACCGCTCGGCGCCATCAACTCGACGGTCTCGCCCGACGGACGCGAGATCGCCGTCGCGCTCTCGACGTACGGCGACAAGACCGGTCGCGTGGTCGTCGTCGACCTCAAGAACGGCAAGGAGGTGTCGAGCGTCACCGTCCAGACCCCGAACCTCGAGCTCCTCGGCTGGAACACGGACGGCATCTGGATGAATCCGCACTCCCCGGGTGCCCGGCCGGTGACCGTGTGGCAGCCCGGATCGAGCGAGGTGCGGACGGCCGGGAATCTCGCTGGTGAGCTGGAGGTGGCGCGCGGCAGCGGCACCGTCGTGCTGTTGAGCAGCACGGGCAGCCAGAAGGCCTGCGCCAAGGCCGCCACGCTGGGCGCGAAGGGACTCGTGGTGAAGCGTGAATACTGCTTCGAGGTCGCGACCCAGCGCGCGCCGTACGCGACGCTGTCGCCGGACGGAGCGACGATCGCCCTCAGCACGGGGGTCGCCGTCGACATCGCCACCGGGAAGACCACCGAGCTGGGGCTCCCGGCCAGGTCCAGGATGGCCGACGGTGGCGTTTTCGAGGACCCGGCCAATCTGATCCTCGTCGACGACTCTCAGCCGGCGCAGAAGATCTTCCGGTGCGGCGTCGCGACCGGCGAGTGCAAGCAGCTCGTGATCGCCAAGCGCAACGAGATCATCGCGCTGGTACAGCCCTGACCCCCGACATCGGCTCAGCAGGCTGGTTGCCTGCTGAGCCGATGTACTAGCTGTCCACGCGGAGGACGGTCGCGCCGGAGCCGTCGGCGCCGTCGGAGTAGTGGAGTTGTCCCAGGTACCGCGTGCCGGCGGTCAGGCCGGACCACTGGGCGGTGACAGTGGTCTCGCCTGCCACCTGGACTGGTTGCGACGACGGCGTGACGGTGAGGTTGTCCTCAGGGTTCTGCAGCTCCCAGTGGTCGAGCTTCACCTGCTGCTCATCGGCTCCGGCGAACAGATCGACGTACACATCGACCGCGCCGCCTGCGGGTGCCGGGAGGTTGACCTGCTCCTCGGCCGTGCCGCCGGTGCTGCTGCCGAGCAGGGTCTTCATCCCCGCCTGGTAGACGAAAACGTCGAGGTCGGTGCCGGCTGGATAGTCCGCATCGAATGTGGAGAACCGGGCGTACTTCACACCGGCCTGGATGTTCACGGTGAACTTGGCGACGTGGTCGTTGACCTGCGGGTTCGCGGTCGGGAACGACACCCCGCCGGGGTTCTTCAGGCCGGCTTGTGCGGTGGTCGCCGGCGTCAGACCGACCGACGTCGTGGTGAGCGTGCCCGTGTAGCCCGCAGTGATCGGCACGCTTGCGGAGCCGGTGGTGCCGGTGCCGGTGACCTGCGTCGGCGCTTTGACCATGAGTGGCTTCATCGCGAGCGTGCTGGTCACCGCGTGCTGGTTCGACTTCCAGGTCAGCTTGCCGAACGCGTACTGCTCGAGTGGCGCGCCCGTGTTCTCGAAGGTGACCTTGTACGTCGCCGTGTGGCCGGGCAGCGTGATCAGGAGGCGCGGTGTCACGGTCACCTTGACCCCCTTGAGGCCCTCCACCTTCGGGAAGTACACCTCTGGCAGTTGACCGACGTTCTTCACCGTACGAGTGACGGTCTGCTTGCCGGCCAGGTCGCCGACCGCGATCGTCGGGTAGTTCAGGTCGCTCGGGTCGATCTTGCCGCCCGCACACAACTCGTGCGTCGCCGGCACCTGGCCGGAGCCGCAGACGAACTTGGCCCAGTCGGCGTACGACGAGTCGTAGACCAGACCGGGGTCCATCGCCTTCTTCGGCTGCACGAGGCCGGCGCCGTACCCGAACGGGTTGGCCTCTGAGCCGGAGTCGTTCCGGATCGGTTTGCCGCTGGTGTCCTGGTCGGTGCCGGTGGTCAGCAGCGCCGACTTGATCGCCATCGGGGACCAGTCCGGGTGCCTGCCCTTCAGCACCGCTGCGGCGCCGGCGATGTGTGGCGACGCCATCGACGTACCGCTCATGAATGCGTACTCGCCACCGGCCGCGCTGAACGCGGTCGTCGCGGCGAGCACGTTCGTGCCGGGCGCCATGATGTCCGGCTTGAGCAGGTCGCCGTTGCCGGCCGCGGACGGGCCGCGGCTGGACGAGGTCGCGACCTTCGGTGCTGTCACGCGGACCGGCTTACCGGGGCCGATGGTGGCGGTCGGGTTCGCCGTACCGCCGACGTACGCCTTGACCGCGGGCGCGACCTTGTCGTCGAGGTGCACGGTCGGGACTGTGTGCAGGTCGGCGTCCAGCGTGCCCGGGGTGATGTTGAGCAGAATCATGCCGACGCCGCCGGCCTTCTTCACCTGCGCACTCTTGTCGACCCGGTCGTTCACGCCGCGGTCGCAGACCACGATCTTGCCCTTGACCTTCGCCGGGTCGAGCGTGCCGGCTTGGCACAGGTCGGTCTCGTCCGCGCCGGCGTTCTTGGCCAGGATCACGGGGGCGGACGGCGTACCGGCGCCGATGCCCGCGCCGGTGTAGGACTTGCCGTCGCCGAGTTCGACGGTGGTCTGGATGTCGCGGTCATGGGTGCCGTTGGCAACCGTCGTCACCCAGGGGTAGGTCTTGCCGACAGTGGACTCGCCCGGTCCGGTGTTGCCTGCGCTCGTCGCCACGAACACGCCCGCCTTCGCGGCCCGCAGGAAGGCCAGGCCGGTGGCATTCACGTACGTCGAGCCAGAGCCGGAGACCGAGTAGTTGATCACGTCCACACCGTCCGCGACCGCTGCATCGATACCGGCCACGATGTCCGCGTCGGTGCCGCTGCCGCCACCGCTCTGGTCGACTGCCCAGAGCACCTTGTAGATCGCCAGCCGTGCGTGCGGGGCGATGCCGGAGCCCTTGCCGTAGTCCCGACCCATGACGCTCATCTCGACGCCGTGGTTGCCGCCCGCCGTACTGGCCGTGTGGGTGCCGTGACCGCCGTAGTCCCGCGGCGACTTGAACTCCTCCGCGATCGGTCGGCTGCCGATGCCCTTGTCGAAGTACCGGGCGCCGATCACCTTGTTGTTGCAGGTGACGGGCGCCTCCTCGCCGGCCTGGCAGGTGCCCTTCCACTTCTTCGCGACGATCGCATCCGACCGCTTGGTGGTCGTCATCGGCGCGAAGCCGGCCCGCTCGGGGACGAAGCCCGAGTCGATGACACCGATGATCACGCCGTCGCCGGCCTTGTCCACCCCACCGGCCTGCTGCCACGCGCTGTCCATGCCTAGGAAGCGCGGTGTGTCGACGGTGTCCTGCTTTTGGAGCTCGTTCGGCTCGACGCTCTTCACTCCGGACGACTTGGCCAGCTTGACGGCTTCGTCGTACGACATCTGCGCGGAGAAACCTGAGTACGTGTAGCTGTAGTCGTAGAGCTTCGTTGCCCCGGGCACTGCCTTCAGGACTTGCTCGCGCTCCTCGGCCAGGTGCTTGACGTACCCGACGACCTGGCCGGCCGTCTTCACCAACTTCGCGCCCGGCAGCACACGTGTGGCAGGCAGTCCGGCGATGTCACCGCCGTACTCCGCCACCGGTGCGTCATCGAGCTGGACGATGTAAGACCCGGTGTCAGACCGCTTCACCAGCGGATCAGCCGCCACTGCTGTCTCACCGCTCTGCAACGCGTTGGCCGCACGAGCGATAAGCGGAACCCCCGCCAACGAGGCAACAACCGCAGTAACCACAACAACCGGCATACGACGAAACACAAAACTCCTCAGACAGCGACGGAGCGCCCGAGTATGCCGCCCAGTAGTCGCTATGTCACGCTCGGGCAGGATATGGGTTGGCGGAGGAGGGTTATGGCGGACTTGGTGGAGTGCGTTGCGGTGGGGGCTTCGGCGGAGCGGGTTTATGGGCTGGTCAGTGATTTGCCTCGGATGGGTGAGTGGAGTCCGGAGTGCACGCGGGTCAGTTGGACGTCGGGTACGGCGGGGCCGGTGGTGGGTGCGCGGTTTGTTGGGCACAACCGGGTGGGCGCGCTGCGGTGGTTCACGCAGGGGCGGGTGGTGGAGGCTGAGCCGGGGCGGCGGTTCGCGTTCTGGATCCACTTCGGGCCGGTGCCGATCTCGCTGTGGAGCTACGAGTTCGCGCCGACCGTCGACGGGTGTGAGGTGAGGGAGTCGTGGACGGATCGTCGGCCGGTGGTGCTGCGGACGGTGTTTCAGCGCGTGTTCGGGGATCGGACGCGGCTCAATCGGCGCGGGATCCGGGTGACGCTGGAGCGGCTGAAGACCGCGGCCGAGGCAGACTGACGTCGTCGCCCAGGCTGGCCCAGGTTGTCGCCGGGGTGGCTGGGTTTGGAGCTGGCGGTGGCTTGTTGGTAATCTGGCTCTTCGCGCACCCACGGGTGGTGTACAGCCGTGCGCGCGACACCTTCCTGTTAATGACCGCATACTCCTGATCGAGGCTCTGCTCACGTGGCGAACATCAAGTCCCAGATCAAGCGCAACCGCCAGAACGAGGCTGCGCGACTTCGCAACAAGTCGGTGAAGTCGACCCTCAAGACGGCTGTTCGCCGCTTCAACGAGGCTGCCGAGGGCGGCGACGCCGCGAAGGCGCAGGAGCAGGCCCGCACGGCCGGCCGCCTGCTCGACAAGGCCGTCAGCAAGGGCGTCATCCACGCCAACCAGGCCGCGAACCGCAAGTCGGCCATCTTCAAGAAGGCCGCCTCTCTCTGAGGCAGCCCGCCAACGATCGGCCCGTCCTAGACCGGCCGATCGTTTTTGCGTGCCCGGGATCCAATAGGATCGCCCGGGATCCCCTAGGCTCGCCCGGGATTCGTCGGCTTGCGGCTCGACCGTCCTTGGGGGCCGAACGTCGCGGTCGACTGGCTGGGGTTAGCGGCGGCCGTGGGAGCGGCTTACGGTGATGACCATTCGCTCGAGGGCGTAGCCGGCGTCGCCTGAGGCGCCCTTCACGTCGGCGTCGGCCTGGGCCACCGCCTTGATCGCGGTCGCCAGCCCGCCCGGGGTCCACCCGCGAACCTGCTGCTTCAGCTGCTTCAGCTTCCACGGCGGTACGCCGACCTCCCGGGCCAGATCCGCCTCGCGAAGCCCGCCCGGCGCACTCGAGAACTTCGCCAGCCCGCGCAGACCGCCCGCCATCGCGCTCGTCACCAGCACAGGCGCGACGCCACAGTCCAGCGCCCACCGCAACTGCTCCAGCGCCGGCTCGGTCCGGCCCGCGATGGCCGCATCCGCAACCGCGAAACTCGTCACCTCCGCGCGACCACCGAAGTACTGCCCGATCAGCTCGGCCGTGACCGCCTGCCCGCCCGAGTCGGACACCAACTGGGAACATGCCCCAGCCAGCGCGCGCAGATCATGACCGACCGCGTCGACCAGGGCCGACGACGCCCGCTCGTCCACACTGCCGCCGAGCAGCCGGATCTCCCCCGCCACGAACTGCGGCAACTCCCACGCCTTCGGAGCCGTCGCCACGACCTCATTGACCGATGCCTTGCGCAACTTGTCGAGGACGCCTTTGCCCTTCTGGCCGCCTGAGTGCACCAGCACGACCAGTACGTCGTCCGACGGACTGCCGGCGTACTCGAGCAGGTGCGGGACCATGTCGGACGGCAGGTTCTCCAACGCTCGCATGACCAGGACGCGCTCACTCGCGAACAGCGAGGGCCCAGTCAGCTCCGCGAACACCCCCACGTCCAGCCCGGTCGCATCGACGTCCGTCACCTCGACGTCGGCACCACCTCTGGACGCCGCTTCCTTGGACACCGCGGCGATCGCCGACTTGACGGCCCGGTCCGCGAGGAACGCCTCGGCACCGGTCACCAGCAGTACGTCGCCCAGCTTGGGCGCGGAACCCCTACGAGCAGCCACCCGGCCAGCATCCCATGTCCCGTCGACAGAAACTCGCTGGAGGTCGCTTGCACCGACCGGCAAGGATGGCCGCATGACCGACCCCGTTGCTCCTGTCGACGCCCTGATCCTGGTGGACCTGCAATCGGCTTTCGTCTCCGGCGAGAACGCCGTACCCGGAGCCGATCGTCTGCTCGACCGGACGACCGAGTTGCTCGACCGTGCGCGGGAGGCTGGGGCGGTCGTTGTGCATCTGCAGAACGACGGCGTGCCAGGTGCGGCCGACGAGCCGGGTACGCGAGGTTGGGAGTTGTACCTGCCGGTGAAGGCGGGGCCCCGTGAGCAGGTGATTCGTAAGCCTCGCGACGACGGCTTCGACGCGACACCGCTCGGCCAGCTGCTGGTTGCCGCCGGCGTGAGGTCGCTCGCGATCTGCGGCGTGATGTCCGAGATGTGTGTGCAGGCCACCGCGCGAACTGCCCTGGCCCGCGGCTACCGCGTCGTCCTCCCGTACGACGCGCACGGCACCTACGACATCCCCGCTGTCAGCGGCATCAGCGATGAAGTCCCAGCCGATGTGGTCTCCCGAGTAGCCGCCTGGTCCCTCGGCGACGAACCCGAGAGCACAGTCCCGGCCGCAGGCGTCACCTTCGCCTGACCCTGCGGGCTCCCGCCTCCTGACATCTGGCGGCTGGCGCCTGGCTTGTGGCTGGTGCTCATGGGTCGTGGGCGGTGGTGAGGGTCAGGTGGTTGGCGGGGTTGGTGACGGTCAGGGGGCCGTTGGTGCTGGTGGTGGCGGTTCGGGTGGACTGGTGGGCCAGGAGCGTCAGGGTCCTGGGTGCTGGATGGCCGTAGTCGTTGTCGCGACCGACCGAGATCAACGCGAGGCGGGCGCCGGTGGCGGCGATGAAGGCCGGGTCCTGCTGAGCCGACCCGTGGTGCGGGACCTTGAGGACGTCGGCTCGCAGGTCGGCGCCAGAGGCAAGGATGGCTCGCTGAGATTCGGGTTCCAGGTCGCCGGTGAGAAGGATCCGGAGACCGGACGCCTCGACCATCATCGCGATGCTGGCGTTGTTCTCCGGTGAACCCTCGTCGCTGGAGGTCGCAGACGACGTACCGGGTGGTGGAAGCGCCGGCACGCGAGCTGGCCAGAGCGTGGTCCAACTGAGTGCGCCGACGACGCGCTTCTCGTGGTACGTGACTGTCCGCAGGCTGATGCCGTGCTGTGCCGCGAGGTCGACGACACGCTCGTACTCCGCGCGCGGCGAGAAGTACGGCGTCACCTCGATCTCACCCACGCGCCGATCCTTCAGTACGCCGGCCAGTCCACCGGCGTGATCCGCGTGGAAGTGCGTGAGCACGAGCACCGGGATGTACTCGACTCCGAGATCCCGCAGGCACCGATCCATCGCGGCCGGATCCGGGCCGGTGTCGACCACCACCGCCGCCTTCTCACCTGCTCGCAACGCCAAGCCGTCGCCTTGCCCGACATCGCACATCACCAGTAGCCAGTCGCCTGGTGGCCAGCCGATCGAGCCGACCGGACGCAGCACGACGACTGCCAGCAGGACGACCGCGAGGATCGCTGCGATCGGGCGAGCGAGGATGCGGTGCAGGCCGATCACGATGGCCAGGCAGAGGATCGTCAGTACCGCGACTCCGATCACCGTGGCTGGCCAGGGGTTGGATGCGCCCGGGAGGTCTGCGCCTTCTCGAGCTATCAGGATGATCCAGCGGGCCGGCCAGCCGGCGGCCCAGCCGACGAGCTGAGCTACCTCTGTGCTCACGAGTGCGACGCCGGCGGCTGCGAAGCCCAGGATGGTTGCCGGGCCGACTGCGGGACCGGCGAGCAGGTTCGCGGCGACCGCGACGAGTGAGACCTGGCCGGAGAGCCAGGCGACGATCGGCGTACACGCGAGTTGGGCGGCGAGCGGACATGAGATCGCCTCGGCGAGCCAGGTCGGAAGCCATTGGGAAAGCGCGTCGCGCCAGCTTGGACCCAGCAGCACGATGCCCGCGGTCGCGAGCACGGACAGCGCGAACCCGGCTGATCGCGCGAGCGAGGTGTCGAAGAGCAGGAGCACGATGACCGCTGCCGACAGGCTGCGGGCCGCGCGACGTTGGCCGCCTCCGCTGGTCATCGCGGCCAGCGCGATCAGGCCCATCGCGGCCGCTCGCAACACGCTCGGCTGAGGGCGCGCCAGAATGATGAACACGACGACCGTGATCAGGCCGACCGCAGTCAGCCCTCGCGCCCGTACGCCGATCAGCCGACTGAACGGCAGGATGAACGCCAGCAGCAAGGTCAGGTTGGTGCCCGAGACTGCGGACAGATGGGTCAGCCCGGTCGTGCGGAAGTCGTCGGCGAGTTCGTCGGAGAGGCCGGACTCGTCGCCCATCACCAGCGCCGGGACCAGACCCTTCACGTCGTCCGGCTCTCCCGCCACGGCTCCCCGCAGGCCGGCCCGCACCCGCTCGGCCGCGCGCAGCCACCAGGCCGGCTCGTCCACCATCCGCGGCTCCCCGCGAACCGACAGCATGGCTGCCACGTCACCGCCACGCTCAGCCGCCTCCAACCGTCCCCTTCCATCCACCCGCTCCCCGAACCGCACTCCTCTCCACGCCTCATCCCCCACCACCAACACCCGAGTCCGCATCCGAGTCCTCACTTCCCCAGCGGCCTGCGAGCTCGGGGTCCCGGTCGACGACGTCGTACTCCGAGTTCGAACCTCCTCGATGGTTGCCTTCACCACGACGTACGGCGGGCGCCGGCCCGGACTCCGGCGTACGGCGGGGTCTGCGTCGATCCTCAACGTGACGCCAACCGTTGCGCCCTCCGCTGCCAACCCCGGCACCGGGCCGGCCCGCAATCCCTTCACCTGCAGGGCGGCCCCCAGCCCCATGCCTGCGACCACCACAAGCACTCCCACGACTGCCCAGACCGCACGTCTCCCGCGGGACCTGGTCGCCTGCAGCCGGCGTCGCAGGAACACGGCGGCCACACAAGCGGGCGCAAGTGACACGGCTGCCGTCACTACACCTGCGAGTGGTCGCTCGCCGACCAGGACGACGGCTGCCACCCAGCCCGCGGCCGCCGGCGCCAACAGCCGCAGATCAAGCGCCTCCCCCGGCTGCTCGAGGACCTCCTCAGATGCGGACATGGGACTTCAGGGAGTCGAACTTCTTGGGACCTACACCGGGGACTTCTTGGAGTTGGTCGATGGTGGCGAACGGGCCGTTCTGGGTGCGGTAGTCGAGGATGCGTTGGGCCAGGACTGGGCCAACGCCGGGGAGGGTGTCCAGTTGGGTGAGGTCGGCGGTGTTGAGGTTGACGGGGGCGTTGGAGGCGGTGGACGGAGCTGTTGGGGTGGCGCCCGGCGCGGTGGTGGCGCCGGGTGGGATGGGGATGCCGACGAGGATTTGTTCGCCGTCGGTGACTGGGCGGGCGAGGTTGAGGGTGGTGAGGTCTACGCCGGGGAGTGGGCCGCCGGCGAGCGTGAGTACGTCGGCTACTCGGGAGCCGCTGGGGGCTCGGACGAGGCCAGGGCGGCGGACCTTGCCGGCAACGTCCACGACGACCACGCCGGTAGGCGACTGTCCGGTGCCCGAACCCTGCGTAGCGCCGGCTGAGGGTTGGCCCGCACCGGCAGACGGCTGCGCGGCACCGGGTGAAACCGCGGCTCCGGGGGTCCCGCCTGGCTGACCGGGTGAGGAACCAGCGCCGGCGACGGGTGAGCCTGACGTGACGGTCGTGGGTGGGCGGGCGTCGGGGAGGGTTTCGGGGCGGACGCGGAAGACTTGCCAGGCGGCCCAGGACAGGCCGATGGCCAGTACGGCGGCCAGGACCACGACGTGCCGTGGGGACAGAGTCCAGCGGGCGTCTCGTAGTCGTTCGGGCCGGATCGAATCGGGGATCCATCCACCGCGCACGTCCTCATCACGCTCCTCCAGGTGTTCGCCGGGTGCGTGCTCGCGTGCGTTGGCGGCGAGCCGCGCCAGCGCACGCTCACGGGCGCCCGGGTCGGGCGCCGGAGCACGACGTGTGACTTTCACGCCAGAGAAAGTACGAGTCCGAGACCCGCCAGAAACCGCGAATTCAAACCTGTGGAGAACTCACAGAAGATCAGCGCGGGGCTACTACTACGGCTAGGAGGCCGGGGCCTACGTGGGCGCCTATGACGGCTCCTACTTCGCGGAGGACTATTTCTTCGGCGGCGGGGAGGCGGTCGGAGAGGCCGTCGGCGAGGGTTTGGGCTTTCTCGAGGTTGGCTAGGTGGTGGACGGCGATCTGGACCGGGGTCTCGCCGGCGCGTTGGACGGCGATGTCGGCGAGGCGGGCGATGGCGCGGCTGGAGGTGCGGACCTTCTCGAGCGGGACGATCCGGCCGCCGCTGATCGTCAGCAGTGGTTTGACGGCGAGCGCCGTACCGAGGAGGGCTTGAGCCGCGCCGATGCGTCCGCCGCGGCGGAGGTATTCGAGGGTGTCGACGTAGAAGTACGCCGAGATCGACGCCATCCGGGCGCGAGCCGCGGCCTCGACGCCGGCCTGATCCTCCCCCGCGGCGGCTGCGGCGGCCGCGGCCAGGACGGGGAACCCGAGCCCCATGCCGAGCGAGCGGGAGTCGATCACGCGGACCGGGATCGGCGACTCCTTGGCGCCGATCATGGCGGCCTCGACGGTGCCGGACATGTCCCCGGAGAGGTGGATCGACACCACCGATTCCGCTCCGTCCTTCGCACAAGCGGCGTACGTGTCCGCGAAGGTCTGCGGCGCTGGACGGCTCGTCGACACGGGGGTGAAGGTCTTGAGCGCCTCGGCGACCGCGTCGGTGGAGGTGGCGCCGTCGTCGTACGACGTCCCGCCGATGACGACCTGGAGTGGTACGACGGTCAGCGGGTGGCGGAGCACCTCGTGCGTGGCCAGCCCAGCCGTGGAGTCGGTGACGACGTGCACGCGGGCTGACATGAAGCGAGGTTACCGGACAGTTAAGTCGGCGCGCAGTGCCAGACTGCGGAGATGAAGGAGACAGCGGCAGAAGTCACCGAGCTGCAGCAACTCCTCGACGCGGCGTACCAGCGCTCGACGGAGCATCTGCAGAACATCATCACGGACTCGCGCCGGCTGGACGCCGGCGAGCTGGTGCGGGTTCTGACCGGCATGTGCACGCTGAACCTGGCCACCGTCACCGCCAGGGGTGAGCCACGGATCAGTGCGGTCGACGGACACTTCCTGCACGCGCGGTGGGTGTTCACGACCTCCGGGTCAGCGGCCAAGGCGCGCCACCTGAAGGTCCGGCCCTCAGCCAGCGTCTCGTACGTCGACGGCGAGCGGATCGGCGTCTTCAGCCACGGCCAGGTGGAGACGTTGACCCCGGACCACCCGGACTTCGCGGAGATCGAGGCGCACCTCACCAAGCACTACGGCAGCTCACCGTCGAGCTGGGGCGATGACATCGTCTACTACCGCCTCCAGCCGACCTGGATGGTCGGCTACGCCTTCGACAAGAAGGCGGTCCTCGATCAAGCGGACACTCCAGAGCGCTGAGACAAGCGACGAGGTGGAGGCCAACCCCTCCGGTGGCCTCCACCTCGTTGTGCCGGCGCCCCCCACTGGACCGGCCCTCACCTCGTCACGCTGACTCCCCTCGTTGCCAGCGTTCCAACTTCTTCTGCTGACTCCCCCTTGTTGTCAGCTCAGCTCAGAAACCTCGGCGAGCTACTCCCCGTGCCGGTTCCGCGAAGTACCGGTCTGACCGCGAGCCCGTCGAGGTCCCGGGAGGTCCCAGCAGCCGACCCACCGCGACAGGTGACCAAACCCGCCGCTTCCCCGTGTCAGCCGGACCGGCACTCGTCCCCTGTGTCGTGTGCCCGGCCCAATACTGGGACCTCGCCCCGGGTCCGGTGCCCTGACGGCGCACGGCACCCGGTTCAGGCAGGACAGCTCCGCACTGTGCAGCACTCCGGAGCTCTCGGCAGCCGATCGGCGCCCCCACCACTCGGCCACCGGATACCCTCCGCGTTGCCTCCCCCGAACTCGACCGCAGTGCTGCGGTGAACCAAGGCCTCGTCATGGCTCACCACCCCTTCCCTGCCGCCGCTGCCGGTGTCGGACTCTGCTTCGTGGAACCTGTCCTACGGCTGTAATTCTTCGTCCGGCAGCCATGTCAGGACGAGGCAGAAGAACCGGCAGTTGTCCGGCAGCTTCAGCGGATCGGCGTCACGAAAGCGCAGCGAGTACGTCGTTCGCCAGCCGCAGCACCGCTGCAGCGGGGTCGGGCTCCGGCCAGCCGGGAGCCACCGACGCACTCTCGCAGGACTCCTGGAGCACCGCCCACGCGGTCGGCAGCATCGGCGGGTCCATGGACCGCTGCCAGGCCAGCAGCTGGCCACACAGGGCGTCGCCGTCCTCGGACTTCCCGAGGGCGTGCAGGACGGCCGCGGCCTCCGGCAGGACCTCGAGCAGGTAGACGACCCGGCCCTCGACCAGCAGCCTATTGACCGCGTCGCGGATACAGATCCGAGCCTGCTCCGCGTCACCGGCGTCTCGGGCCATGCGGCTGCGGTAGCGCATGACCTGGTAGTCGAAGTACCCACGGTGCCCGCGGATGTCGGCGTCCGCCTCGTCGAGCAGCGCCCGGGCCTCGTCGTACTGGCCGTCGTGGTACTCGACCATGGCCAGGCAGCCGGCCACCTTGGTGCGCTCCGGGTCGTCGGAGGCCTGGCTGCCGCGGGCGAGCAGCGCCCAGCGGCGCGCGTCGGCCAGGTTGCCGAGCTCCAGCTCGACCCGGCTGAGCGCCATGTAGGCGATCTCGTCCGGGTACACACCCGGGTTGACCAGTGCGGCCTGCCAGGCGAGCAGCAGCTCCTTGGCCTCGGGCAGGCGACCCCAACGCAGCAGTGCGAGTCCACAGATGGCCTGCACGGTCGCGGACCGCTGCACGTCGCCGTGCTTGCGTGCGTCATCCACCAGCGCCGGGATCTCGGCCAGGCTCTGGGTGTCGAGCAGATGCGAACCCGACGACACCCACCCGCCGCGGGCGACCAGGCCCATCTCGGTCTCGCCGGGGATCAGTGTGCGGGCCTCGCCGTAGTGCCGGCGCGCACCGCGGACGTCGCCGGTCAGGCTGGACAGCCGTCCGGCGATCGCGCGCAGCATGCCGCTGACTTCCTTGTCCGCGACGTTGTCCGCGCACAAGGTCGCCCAGCGGATCCCGCTCTCGGCCACACTCGCCTGGTACTGCCACGCGATCCGGAAGCCGAGCACAATCCTCGCGGCGACATCCCACTGCCCGAGCTCGGCGGCGCGAGCCAGCGCCACCTCGAAGAGCGCCGAGTTCGCGTTCGCAGCCCGGTAGCGCTGTTCCCGATCGGGCGACGACCACGCGCCCTCGAGCCCGGAGACGTAGTTGGAGCACCACGCCACCGCGCGATCCCGGAACTCGATCAGATCGTCGCCCTGCGACGACAGACCGGCGTACGCGTGCTCGCGGATGGTCTCCAGCAGCTTGTACCGGGCGCCGTACAACTGCTCGAACTCATGCACCGGCTGCAGCAGCGACTTGTCCACCAGCTCGGCCAGCAGCATCGGTACGTCGGCCGCGTCGATTGGATCGCCCGTACACACGCCGGCCACAGCGTCCAGCGTGAACGGCGACCCGAGCACCGAGGTGCGGTACAGCAGCTGCCGCGCGGCGTCGGACAGCGCGTCCACACTCCACGCGATCGTATCGGCCAGTGTCCGCTGATGCGGCGCACCGAACCGCCTCGGTCCGGACAGCAGCCGGAACCGGTCGTCCAACGCGGCCAGAATCGTTTCCACCGACAGCGACCCGGCCCGCGCGGCCGCCAGCTCCAGCGCCAGCGGCAGCCCGTCCAGCCGGCGACACAGCCGCGCGACGATCGACGCGTTCTCCTCGCTCAGCACGAAGTCGGGACGGACCCGAGCCACCCGTCGGCAGAACATCTCCACCGCCGGACTGGCCGCGATGTCCTCGAAGTCTCGATCGTTCTCCGGTACGCCGAGCACCTGCACCCGGCGGACGACCTCGTCCGGCAGCCCGAGCGGGATCCGCGAAGTCACCAGTACGCCGATGCCCGGGAAGCTGCGGACCATCCGGTTCGCCACCGTCGCCACCCCGTCGAGCACATGCTCGGCGTTGTCCTCGACGATCACCAAGTCACCCGGCCGGCGGCCGGACAGTACGTCGTCCAGGTCCGACGTACCGGGAGCCGTGCCAAAGGCGTCCAGGATGGCCGACGGTACGGCGGCGTCCCGCTGGACGGTCGTGAGGTCGACGACCACCACCGTCGTGTCAGCACCGGAGAACTTGTCGGCGGCGGCGAGTGCGAGCTCGGTCTTCCCGACCCCACCAGGGCCGACGAGCGTGACGAGCCGGTTCTGCCGCAGCAGCCCTTCCAGCTCCAGCAGCTCCTGCTCACGGCCGACGAGGCCGTCCGGGATCGGCCGCGTCCCGCGCCAGCGCAGTCCGGTGGGTGCCGGGTCGGCGACCGAGATCACCGGTCGTACGGCGCCGTGCCCGGCCGCGGCGAGGAAGCGGTCCGCGTCGCCGGGTCCGAGCCCGAGACCCTCGGCGAGCAACCGGACGGAGTCCTTCCGGGGACGCGCCACCCGGCCGGCTTCCATCTCGCGGATGCTCCGCACGCTGAGCCCGGCCCGGTCGGCCAGCTCCTCCTGGGACAGGCCCGACTGGACTCTCAAGTCGAGCAGGAGATCGGCGAAGCCCCGCCGCCCCTCAGCCCGGCCATCCGTGTCCGACAAAGCCCGTCACCCCTCTAGAGCCTCACGTTCCTGTCACAACATAGCGTGACTGAGCGGTCGGTGCCGGGTGCGTCCAGTGAGCGGTGTCACACAGAACTGTTGACCAAGGCAACTAGTTTACTTCAGAACGCAATTACTGAACGCGCAGAAAAACATCCCACCCGGTGATTCAAGCACTTGCGCGAACCGAGGCGGATTCATTGTCGCCGGCGTAGAGGGAAAGGATTCCGGCCCAGTCGTCGAGCCGGGCCCGGGTGTCCGCGCGGCCGGAATCGGCATTCGTCAGGCTGCCGACACAAATGCCGCGGGTGGCGCGGATCAGGAGTTCGGTGCCGAGGCCATGCCAGTGGTCCCGCAGAGTCTCAAGGGCTGCCATGTGGGCAATTCAATCGGAGCCGTGTTTCGCGAACGTAACGCGATCGGCAACATCACGATAAGTCACCGAAATCCCTCCCGGCGAGTTACCTGGTAGTCCGTTAACAGGGCAGCCAGGAAAGCCGGACCTGCCGCCGGGGATTGTCGACATTGGTGTCGACCAGGCAGATCGACTGCCAGGTGCCGAGCATCATCCGCCCGTCCAGCACCGGGATCGTCGCGTACGGCGGAATCAGCGCGGGCACCACGTGGTCGCGCCCGTGCCCCGGCGTACCGTGCCGGTGCTGCCACCCGAAGTCGCGCGGCAGCACCTGCTCGAGCACCGCGAGCAGGTCGGTGTCGCTGCCGGCCCCGGTCTCGAGGATGGCGATCCCCGCCGTCGCGTGCGGGACGAAGATGTGCAGCAATCCGTCGCCTTGGGCCTGATGAGCCTCGGAGTCGACGAACTGCTCACACCTGCTCGTCAGGTCGAAGACGACTTCCGTACCGCCGGTCGTGACATCGATCAGCTCAGAACGCATCTGAGCAGCCTAGCCCGTGCCCACCTGGGCACGGGCCAGGCCGGAAGGATCAGGCCGGAACGACGTTGACCAGCTTCGGCGCGCGGACGATGACCTTGCGGACACCACGGCCGTCCAGCGCCTTCTGGATCGCATCGGAGGCCAGCGCCAGCTGCTCCAGATCGGCGTCGCCGATGTCGGGCGCGACCTCCAGCCGGTCCCGCACCTTGCCGGCGATCTGGACAACGCAGGTGACCGTGTCCTGGACCAGCAGGGCCGGGTCGACCTCCGGCCAGCCGGCCTTGGCGACGGTCGGCTCGTAGCCCAGCGTCTCCCACATGTCCTCGGCCGTGTACGGCGCGACCAGGCTCAGCAGCACCGCCACCGTCTCGACCGCCTCCCGCACCGCCGGATCTGCCGCACCCGGGCCGGCGTCGATCGCCTTCCGGGTCGCGTTCACCAGTTCCATGATCCGGGCAACCATCACGTTGAACCGCATCGAGTCGATCAGCTCGGCCGAGTCCGCGATCGTCCGGTGGGTGATCCGGCGCAGCTCGACGTCACCGGTCGAGGGATCCGAGCCCAGCGGCGCCTCGACCGATCCCGCCAGCCGCCAGGCCCGTTGCAGGAACTTCAGCGAGCCTCCCGGCGACATGTCGGCCCAGTCGATGTCGTCGGCCGGCGGACCGGCGAAGACCATGGTCAGCCGGACCGCGTCGACGCCGTACAGGTCGATCTGGTCGCCCAGGTTCACGCCATTGCCCAGCGACTTGCTCATCGACTTGCCCTGGTTGATCACCTGGCCCTGGTTCAGCAGCCGGGTGAACGGCTCGACCACGCTCAGCAGGCCCATGTCGTGCAGCGCCTTGACGAAGAACCGCGCGTACAGCAGATGCAGTACGGCGTGCTCCTTGCCGCCGACGTACTGGTAGACCGACATCCACCGCTCGGCGGCGGCCGGGTCGTACGGGCCGTCGGTGTACTCCGGCGACAGGTAGCGCAGGAAGTACCAGGACGAGTCGACGAAGGTGTCCATCGTGTCGGTGTCACGCTCGGCCTTGCCACCGCACTTCGGGCAGTCGACCTCGACCCACTCGCGGTCCGCGGCCAGCGGCGACACACCCTTCGGCGCCAGATCGGCACCGCGCAGGTCGGGCAGCTCCATCGGCAGCTGATCGTCCGGGACCGGCACCTCGCCACACGCCGGGCAGTGGATGATCGGGATCGGCGCGCCCCAGAACCGCTGCCGGCTCAGCAGCCAGTCGCGCAGCCGGTAGTTGATCGTCCGCTCGCCCAGCCCCTTGCTGTCCAGCCAGTCGATGATCCGGGCCTTGGCCTGGTCGACGCCCAGCCCGTCCAGGCTGATCTCGTCGTTCGCGCTGTTGATCGCCGGGCCCTCGCCGGTGTACGCCTTCCCCTCGAAGTCTGCCGACGGCTGCACGGTGCGCACGATCGGCAGGCCGAACTTCTCCGCGAACTCCCAGTCCCGGGTGTCCTGGCCGGGCACCGCCATGATCGCGCCGGTGCCGTAGTCGGCCAGCACGTAGTCGGCGGCCCAGATCTGGATCCGCTCCCCGGTCACCGGGTTGATCGCGTACGACCCCAGGAACACACCGGTCTTGTCCCGCTCGGTGCTCAGCCGCTCGATCTCGGTGGTCGACTTGACCGCGGTCAGGTACTCGTCGAAGGCGGCCTGCTGGTCAGGGGTGACCAGCTCGGCGGCCAGCTTCGCATCGGGCGCGACCACCATGAAGGTGGCACCGAACAGCGTGTCCGGCCTGGTCGTGAAGACCTTGATCGGCTCGTCGCGACCCTCGACCTGGAAGTTCGCGAACGCGCCCTCGGACCGGCCGATCCAGTTGCGCTGCATCAGCAGGATCTCCTCCGGCCACTGCAGCAGCTCCATGTCGTCCAGCAGTCGCTGGGCGTACTCCGTGGTCTTGAAGTACCACTGGGTCAGCTCGCGCTTGGTGACCTCGTGCCCGCACCGCTCACAGCGACCCTGGATCACCTGCTCGTTGGCCAGCACGGTCTGGTCGTACGGGCACCAGTTCACGAACGACGCCTTGCGGTACGCCAGCCCGCGCTCGTAGAACCGCAGGAACAGCCACTGCGTCCACTTGTAGTACTCCGGGTCGGACGTGTGCAGCCGGCGCGACCAGTCGAAGCTCATGCCGTAGCGCCGGATCGACTCGGCCTGCGTCTCGATGTTGGCGTAGGTGTACGTCGCCGGGTGCTCGTTGCGCTTGATCGCCGCGTTCTCGGCGGGCAGCCCGAAGGAGTCCCAGCCGATCGGGTTCAGTACGTCGTACCCCTTCTGGAACCAGTACCGCGACAGCAGGTCGTGCAGCGCGAAAACCTCGGCGTGGCCCATGTGCAGGTCGCCGGAAGGGTAGGAGAACATCGTGAGCGCGTAACGCCGCTCGGCCGAGCCGTCGTCACGTGCCTTGAACGGGTCCAGCTTCTCCCACACCGGCCGCCACTTGGCCTGCATGACATTGAAGTCGTACCCACCCCGGTCGATCGGGGTTTCAGCCTCCACCTGCTCGCTCACGGTCCTACTCCCGCACTCGTGTGTTGTTGAGCCCAAATCTGCCAGACGGCATTCCCAGAAATGAAAAAGCCCCTCACACAGGAGGGGACGCCGCACTGACCGGCGCTCATCGGCGCCTGGATGCCAGTACGGCTAACTAAGGAGCAGGCTCACTCGCATGCGACCAGTCTAGCGCGTCGAGCCGAGACCGGACACCAGGGCGTCAAGTGCGAACACGAAGCGTGCTTCCGCGTCCCGCGGTCCCTTCGCGGCCTCGGCCAGCAACGGGAAACCGGAGAGGTCGAGCGGCACCAACTGATCGACCGGATCGCCCTCCGATGCGGTGACGACTTGGCCGACGACGAAGCCGGTCACCGCGTAGATGACATCCAGTGCGTCAGCGGGTGCGAGACCGGCAGACCGCAGGCTCTCCAACGCGCTCTCCAGCGTCTGAAGGTTCTGTGCGGTGATGGCCGGCCGGGACGCGATCAGTGGGACCAGATTGGGGTGCGCGAGGAGGGCGGCCCGCAGATCCAGCGCATATCGACGGATCCCGTCCTGCCAGGGCGTCTCGAACACCGGAGGGGCGATCGCGGCGACGAGTTGCTCGACCAGGCCGTCCAGCAGTGCGTCCTTGTTCGGCACGTGGTGGTAGATCGTCATGGCCTCGACGTCCAACTCGGCACCGAGCCGGCGCATCGAGAGCGCCTTCAGCCCTTCGCGATCGGCCAGTGCGAGAGCGGCCCGCAGTACTGCCTCACGGGTCAGCCCCACGCTGTGGCCACGGGTACGGCGTGCAGTCATCGGGTCCCTGAATCTCGTTTGATCATTCTTACGGCGTAAGTATACCCTGAAACATACACCATAAGAATCAGGAGGATCGCGATGACCACCATCGCCGCACCACCCCGCTCACCGGCATACGTCAGACCGGCGCTGTACGCCGGCCTGCTGCTGACCGTTCTGGCCACGCTCGCGCCGCTGATCGATCTCGCCACGGCCGACAGCATCGGTGACCACGTCCGCGCTGCCTACCCGAGCTGGTCGGCTGACGACGTCGCCAAGGACCGCGCCGCGATCACGATCTATCTGGTCGCCGTCGGCGTCGTCGGGCTCGCAGGCTGGCTGACGTCGATCGTCGGCGTCGCCCGGAACAAGCGCTGGGCCCGCTGGGTCAGCACCACCCTGCTCCTGCTCGGAGCGACCATCCAACTCACCGATCTGTCCGTCGGCGGCGAGGCTTACAGCACGATCGTCCCGCCGCTGCACGGCGTCATCGGAGTGCTGCCGTCTCTGGCCGGACTGGTCGCGGTTGTGGGTCTCTGGCGCCGCCGGACCTGACCGGTCAGAGCAGTGCGCGTACGGCGGCGAGGTGGACGACCTGGACTCGCCAGTCGGTGCCGCCAACGCCCAGTACGGCGTGAGTCGCGCCGGCGTCGGCGTACTGACCGAGCCGATCGGCCGCCTGCTCGGCAGTGCCTGTGAGCGGCAAGGACAGCGCCCGTTCGTACGGCATGCCGTAGCCGTCGGCGATCCCCGCTGCCAATGCTCGGACGGCACCGTCGTCGGCACCCCCGGCTGACACCCCGCCGATGGCGATCGTGGGCACGGGCCTGGCGTACCGGCCCGCGAGCTCCTCGAGATGCTCGCGGCCGGTGGCTACGTCCTCGACCGGCACGAGCGAGGGGAACCAGCCGTCACCCAGTTGCGCCGCCCGTCGACGTGCCACCGCGGAATCGTTGCCGACCCAGAAGCGTGGCCTCGCGACGGCGGGCGCCAACTGAACGGCCTGTCCGTCGGGGCCGATCTCCACCGGCTTGCCGGCCAGCAGGTCGGGCAGCGAGCGCAGTGCCCGGTCGGTACGTCGCCCGCGCTCGGCGAACGGAACCTCGGCCGCCCGCCACTGCTCCTCGCCACCACCCGATCCGACCCCGAGGATCACCCGTTCGCCGGAGACGTACTGCAACGAGGCGATCTGCTTGGCAGCCCAGGCCAGTGGCCGGATCGCCGGTACGAAGACACTCGCGCCGATCGCGACCCGCTCCGTGGCGGCCGCCGCGGTCGCCAACCCGATCGTCATATCCACGGTCGCGGCACCGGTGGCGAGGTGGTCGCCCATCCAGATGCTGTCCAGCCCCGCCTCCTCGGCGTACCTGGCCGCCGCGCGCAGGTCGAGGTGTTCGGTTCGCTGGACGTCGACGGAGGGCAGGATGACACCGATCTTCATCATGGGAGCCAGCTTCGGACCTCAACCAAAGTCGAGGTCAAATTCTCCCTACACGAACTCGGTGCCACCGGCGCGGCGGTGATCGCCGGGAGTGCGGCCGTAGTGGCGGCGGAACGCAGTGGAGAACGGGCGTACGTCGGAGTAGCCGCAGGACCGGGCCACCTCGGTGACAGTGACCGCGGGGTCGAGCAGTAGCTGGGCGGCCAGCTCCAGGCGGAGGCGGCGCAGGGTGGACATGATCGAGGCGCCGGTCTGCTGCTGGAAGAGTCGCTCGGCGTGGCGCTCCGAGAGGTGCGCGGCGGCTGCTACGTCCCGCACGGTGATCGGGCGGGACAGGTTGTCGCGGAGGTGGCGCTGCATCGCCTCAACCACCAGAGGGCCGCGGTCACGCCGTACCGGCTCGACTGCGAGGTCCTCGTCGAGGGCGAAGGCTCGGGCGGTCTCCATGACCAGAGTGGCGCCCAGAGCGCCCAGTGCGGTGCTGTAGCCGGACACCGGTGCTGCTGCCTCGGCCGCCAGCGCAGTGATCAGTGCGGGGAGTGAGCCGGTCCGGTCTGACATCACCGGTCCGCCTGAACGCGTCAGGCCGGACCACCACCCGGGTTCATCAGAGCCAGGCCTGAAGGTGAAGCCCCAGAAGGCGATGCCGAGGGGCTCGCTCCGGCTGGACTCGATCTCGTGGACGTCGCCGGGGCGGGCCAGGAACACCGAGCCCGGCTGAACGTCGTACCTCAGGTCTCCTGAGTTGAAGCGGCCCGTGCCGGAGTAGGCCAGGCAGACCTCGTGGAACGAATGGCTGTGCCAGTAGTTGCGCCAGTACTCCGGCTGGTAGTGCCCCCAGCTGAGGAAGTCAGCACGGAACCCGTCGACCTCGCAGGACTCGAGCAGTCCGGCGAGGTCGACGAAACGGTCCGCGGTCGCGACGTCCGCGAGGGTCAAACAGCGCTCCTGCCGGTCGGGTCGACTCCTCGCAGCATCATGCCCTGCCCGAGCGAGTGGTCGTGCGTCTTCACCGTCGGCGGGTCCGCCGGGTCGCGGTACTGGATCAGCCAGGTGGTCCGGGCCTCGTCGCTGGTGTTCACCCCGGACCCGTGCACGGTCAGATAGGTGAAGAACAGTACGTCGCCCGCCTCGGCCGGCTGCGGCGTCGCCGCCTCGAACGGCGGATCGATGAGGTGGTACGACCCCTCCGCCTCGTGCTCGCGCGGCCCGTCCTTGTGGCTGCCCGGGATCACCCGGACGCAGCCCTTCTCCACCGGCGCGTCGTCGAAGTGGAAGATCGCGGCGCCCATCCGGTGGTACTTGTGCGGGAAGAACGGGTAGTCCTGGTGCAGCGGGAACGGCGAGCCGTTCTCCGGCGGCTTCACGAACAGCTTGGTGTGGTGCAGCTGCACGTTGTCGACACCCATCACCGCGGCGGCCACGTCGGTGAACCGCGGGTCGATCACGAGCTTGCTGAACTCGGCGTCGTAGAACTGCGCGTCGTGCAGATGCTGCAGCCGGGTCGCCCCGTCGGACAGTCCCATCGCGGACTTCCAGGTGGCGTCCTCGTTGCTGTTCAGCTGGGCCAGCAGGTCGTGGCTGCGCTGCCGGTAGTAGGCCGCCTCCTCCTTGCTGAGCAGGCCTTTCACCAGGACGAAGCCGTCCTCGGCGTACTGGTGCGCCAAGGTCGACAGATCGGGCTTGGCAGAGGTGACAGTCATCTCGAAGTTCCTCCTCCTCGGGTACTTCGAGACTACGAACACCGGCGCCCGGGTGGCAGGACCGGACCGGACGCCGATGTTCGTCAAACGGACATGACTACAGTCCGAGCTGTGCCAGCCGCACGCTGATCCGGGGATCCGTCGAGACCACGGGCGCACTCGACCGCACCCACGGATCGCCGTCGAAGTACGTCGCGAAGATCTTCTCGGCCGTCCGGGTCGCCAGCGCCTGCGCGGTCAGCGTCGGGTTCGGGCCGCCCAGACCGTTCGACAGCGCCGAGTTGTCGGCGATGAACAGGCCCTTGACCGCGCGGGTCTCGCCCCGCGGATCGACCACGGAGTTCTGCTCCGACGAGCCCATCCGCATCGACGACTGGACGTGCAGGATCAGCGGCGCCCAGTCGATCCGGTACACCTTCTCCGCGCCGGCACCGCGCAGCAATTCGGCCGCCTTGCGGGCCATGAACTCGCGATTCCTCAGCGTCCGCGCGGTGCGCTGGCGCTGCTTGAAGGTGACCTTCGGGATCGGCCCGTTCTCGTCCGCCGGCAGCGCCGACAGGGTGACCCGGTTCTGCGCCTCGACGTCGTCGTCGGTGATCACCAGCACACTCAGCAGGCGGTCCATCCCGTGCGACAGGACCTCCTTCAACTCCGGCCCCATCACCCGGCCGGCCGGACCGTCCCACGGCCCGGTCCGCCCACGACCGTTCTTGTAGTGCCCGCGGATCCCGCTGTCCGACAAGGTCCCCGCGAACGCCGCGAGCGCCGGCGGCAGACCGACGTTCTCCAGACCGCCGTACGGCGGGTAGTCCAGCCGCGCACTCGAACCGACGCCCTTCGGGTTGCCGGTGTAGTCGCCGAAGACGCCGAACACCCAGTCGAAGAAGTGATCGGTGTAGCCGCGCCCGACCCAGCCGTTCGGGTTCGGCAGGCCGCTGCTGAACCAGAGCCGCGGGTTCTCCGTGCAGCCGCCGGACATCACGACGACACGCGCGTCCTCACGATGCTCGGTGTCACCGGAGCGCCACGTCACCCCGGTAGCGGTCAGTACGCCGTGCCGCTTCTCGGTGTGCACCTGGGTGACGAAGGCGTCGGCGATCAGCTCGACCGGTTTGCCGCCGCGCGACCACACCTCCGCGGTCAGCGCCATCGGCACGTAGCTGTTGTCGGTCGAGCGCTTCGCGAACTGGTTGCGCGGGGCACCGTTCGGCCGCATGCACCCCTGGAAGCAGTAGCCGCAGAAGGTGCAGCCGGTCGCCTTCGGATAGACCAGCAGATCCTTGTCGGCCGTCTTCCCGGCCGTGCCGCCCGGCTGCAAGATCGCGTTCTCCTGCGGGCGGTACGACGGCCGATGCGTGGTCTTGGTGGTCTGCACCGGCAGCCCGAGCGTCTCCGCGCCGCGGAAGAACGTCTGCTCCTTGTGCCCCATAGCGGCCGTCATCACCGGCATGGTCGCCTCGACCCATTCGAAGTACGGCACCAGCTCGCCGTACGTGAACGGGAACCGGTGGTCGACGTCGTAGCCGTTGCGGTCCGGGCCGTCGTACCCCTCGAAGACGCCCGGGTAGGCGCGCGGGTAGTTGCCGTAGAAGTGCTGGGTGGTGCCGCCGACGCCGGACAGTTGCCAGACGAACGAGTTCTGCGGCCATTCCCGGTACCAGGCCGGCTTGTCCCGGTCGGACGGGCCCCAGCGCAGGTAGCCGGTGAGCGGGTTGTTCGCGTCGTCCTCGAACGTCGTCCACTCCTCGCGCGGCTTGGCATGGCGCGGACCGGCCTCGAGCAGCAGTACGTCGAGGCCCTGCGCCGCCAACTCCTTGGCCACCACGGGACCGCCGCCGCCGGCCCCGATCACGATGACGTCGCGCATCAGTCGCTCACCTTCTGCCGACCCTGGTAGTAGCCGATGAAGTCGTCCCAGCCCTCGACCGGGCCGTCCGGCTGATAGCCGGTGTGGTTCCAGCCGACCGGCCGCTTCCGCAGCGTGCGGGTGACCTTGTCGTAGACGGCCGATTCGCCGTACGCACCGAAGGTGGCGAACTCGATCAGCGCGCCGCCGACGAACTTCAGCAGCCCGGACACCGACGCCTTGAGCGGCTCCGGGAACTGGACGTCGAGCAGTTCGACGAGGTCCGCGTCGGTCCGCTCGATCAGCTCGAACGCCGCCGCCTTCTCGGCGTACGAGAGCCGGGCGAACGGCGACAGATGCGGCCCGTTCACCGCGAGCGGGTTGACCTGGGTCGCCATCAGGTTCAGCAGGCCGGCGATCGGGAACGACAGCGGCAGCGCCTCGTCGCTCTCCAGGTACGTCGCCAGGGCGCGATCCAGCCGGCGGAGGTCGACCGGGAGCACCTCGAGTCCCGGCAGTGCGATGCCCGAGTCAGCCAGGCCGGTCACCAGGGCGGACCCGACCGGCTGGGCGATCGCGTCCGGGAACGGGACGAAGTTGTCCAGCGAGTTGATGATGAAGTCGGTCGCGCCCGCCTCGATCGCACCCGGCGTCGGACTCGGCGTGCCCTGGGTCCGCGAGTACGGATCCCGGCCGGGCATCGCGAAGACGGTGAGCCCGTTCAGGGTGTCCCGAGCGAGCTCGGCCAGCACCGGCCGGATCAGGTCGACGGCCGGCGGGAGCAGCGAGTCGGTCGCCGCGTCAGCCGGAGCGAGCAGGCTGCGCGTGAGCAGACCGCCGCCACCGACCGCCGCGCCGAGCACGCCGACCCGAGCCAGGAAGGCTCTTCTGGAATGTACTCGAGCACCGACCATGCGACGTCCTCCGTTGTGGGACCAGTTGCGCTGTTGGTCCGACAACGAGTTGCGCGGATCGGGGTTACTCCTTGGTCTTTGCGGCCTCGGCGGCGGCCTGCTCCTCGACTGGTACGACGATGGGCCGGAGCCGGGCCCAGAGGACGAACAGGGCCGCGAACACGAGCATCGCGATGCCGCCCCACAGGTTGATGTTGATACCGGCCGCCTTGGCGACCTCGTCCGGGTCGGCGATGATGCCGAGGATCGTCAGCACCAGACCGTAGATCCCGACCAGCGCCGCGATCACCACCCGGATGTCGAACGCTCCGGTCTTCTTCTGCTGCTCAGCCATTTCTGTACCTCCGTCAGCCGAAGATGATGTTGAGGACGATGACCATGGCCAGTGAGATGCCGGCCAGCAGCACCGGCCTGCGGTACCAGCCCTGGTCGCCTGCCTGCGCCACCTCGGTCCGCTGCTCCTTTGGTGTCAGCGAATAGACCAGGCCGACCAGTTCGGACTCTCGCTTGGGTGCCGTCGCCAGGCTGACCAGCACACTGACCAGGATGTCGACCACGAAGGCGGCACCGGCACCGACGAAGCTGGCTCCCTGGCCCGGCAGGTCGATCACGCCGTTCTCGGACAGGATGAACACCAGGATCGCCGTCGCCGTACCGCTGACCAGACCGGTCCACCCGGCGGTCGCGGTCATCCGCTTCCAGAACATACCGAGGATGAACGTCGCGAACAGCGGTGCGTTGAAGAACGAGAACAACTGCTGCAGGTAGTCCATCAGGTTGCTGTAGCCGGAAGCGATCGCCGCTGTACCGATCGCGATAAAGGTGCCGGCGACGGTGATCCAGCGACCGGTCCGCAGGTAGAAGTCGTCGCTGCGTTCCTTGACGATGTACCGCTCGATCAGGTCGTAGGTCATGACGGTGTTGAACGAGCTGAGGTTGGCCGCCATCCCGGCCATGAAGGAGGCCAGCAGACCGGTGATGGCCAGGCCGAGCATGCCGTTCGGCAGCAGGTCGCGCATCAGCAGCAGCAACGCGTCGTTGTAGGTCACCTCGCCGGTGCCGTCAGCCTTGAACTGGGCCAGTTCGGGCACGATCACGGCCGCGATGATGCCGGGGATGATCACGATGAACGGGATGAACATCTTCGGGTAGGAGCCGATGATCGGCGTACGCCGGGCCGCCGACATGTTCTTCGACGCCATCGCCCGCTGGACCTCGACGAAGTTCGTCGTCCAGTAGCCGAAGGACAGCACGAAGCCGAGACCGAAGACCAGACCGATCACGGAGAGGAAGTCCGAGCTGAACCCGCTCAAGGCGTTGCCGGGCCAGGCGCTCATCTGCTCCGCGCCTCCCGGGGAAGCGCTCACCTTGTCGACGAGGCCCTCCCAGCCACCGACCTTGTGCAGACCGACCAGCGTCAGCGGCAGCAGCGCGGCCACGATCACGAAGAACTGCAGCACCTCGTTGTAGATCGCCGCGGACAGACCGCCCAGGGTGATGTAACTGAGCACGATCGCCGCGGCGGCGATCACCGACACCCAGATCGGCCAGCCGAGCAGCACGTTCACGATGGTCGCCAGCAGGAACAAGTTCACCCCGGCGATCAGCACCTGGGCGACGGCGAAGCTGATCGCGTTCACCAGGTGCGCCGGCTTGCCGAACCGGCGCAGCATGAACTCCGGGACGCTGCGCACCTTGGAGCCGTAGTAGAACGGCATCATCACGACGCCGAGGAACAGCATCGCCGGGACCGCGCCGATCCAGAAGTAGTGCACGGTCGGCATGCCGTACTGCGCGCCGTTCGCCGACATGCCCATGATCTCGATCGCGCCGAGGTTGGCCGAGATGAAGGCGAGGCCCGTCACCCAGGCCGGCAGCGAGCGGCCGGACAGGAAGAAGTCCAGGCTGTTGGACACCGCGCTCTTGGCCAGGTACCCGATCCCGAGCACGAAGACGAAGTACGTGGCGATGATGATGTAGTCGATCGCCGTGGCATCCAGCCTCAGGATGGATTCAAGTGCAAGCATCGGCCCTCCGGATCCTCGATGTGACGCATCGTGGCAGTACCGGTGAGGAACGTTACTCCTGCTTTCAACTACGGTCGCGCCGACCCACCAACGAGCGGCGTCAGATGCGGATCTCGGCGACGACGGGGCGGTGGTCGCTGCCGGTGGAGCTCATCACCCAGGCCTTGGTCGGGGTGACGCCGCGCACCATGATGTGGTCGATCCGCGCCATCGGGAACTTGGCCGGCCAGGTGAAGCCGAACCCGTAGCCGGCCGCGCCCTGCGCCGAGCGCAGTCCGGTGGTCAACGGGGCCAGGCTGCGGTCGTTCGCCGTACCGTTGAAGTCGCCCATCACGATCACCCCGGCCAGCTTCTCGTCGGAGATCTGCCGGCCGAGCGCCTTGATCGTGTCGTTGCGCTGGTCCGAGGTGAAGCCGCTGGCGCCGACCCGGACGGAGGCGAGGTGGGCGACGTACACCGCCACCTTGCCCTCGGGGGTGCTCACCTCGGCCCGCAGCGCTCGGGTCCACTTGAAGCCGACGTCGACCGACTCACTCTGCGCCACCGGGAACTTCGACCAGAGCGCCACGGTGTCGCGGGCCACCTCGTACGGGTACGTCTTGGCGAACGCCGCCTTGTAGACCTTCATGTCCGCCGCGGTGACCTCCTCGAGCGCGATCACGTCCGCGTCGGCGGTGAGCAGGTCCTGCGCGGTCGCCTTCGGGTTCGGGTTGTCCGCGTCGACGTTGTGCGACAGGACGCGTACGTCGTAGGCACCGCCGCCCTTGCCGGGGATCAGCAGGTTGCCGAACATCAGGCCCCACACCACCGCCGGGACCAGCAACGCGACACCGGCGGTGGCGGAACGTCGTACCACGGCCGCGATGGCGAGGACCGGTACGGCGACGCCGACCCAGGGCAGGAAGGTGTCGAGCAGGCTGCCGAGGTTGCCGACCGAGTTCGGCACCCAGCGATGGAAGAGCAGTGGAAGAGCGGACAGCACCGCGAGGAAGGCGATGAACCAGCCACGACGCCACTTACCGTTCTTCCCGCGCCGACGGGTAGTGGCCCGCGACGGCGGTTTCGCTGCGGCGACAGTGGTCTGGCGGTCCGACATGAAGCGATTGTTGCGGACACACGGTCCGGACCAAAGCCGACGCAGGGTCCGGCGTGGCTTTTCATCCCTAGGAAGGACCGGTCCGGACCGAAATGATTAGCGTTGTGTGAGGACGGTGGTGCGAAGGGCTGAGAGCCCTGACAATGCGATCATGCCGTCTGTGCAGACCGCCGAGCCGTTCGTCGTCAAGCGTCGCGGACTCGGGACGACGAAGACTGTCCTGTACCTGGGCACGCTGCTGTTCGCGCTGATGGTCCTGCTCACCGTGCTCTGCGTCGTCGTGCAACTGATCCGGGGCGACCCGATCCGCGATCCGCTCGAGGCCATCTGGCTGTCCTTCGGCGGAACACCGCTGATCTTCGCGGTCGGCCTTCCGGTGCTGCTGCTGGTCGGTGCCGTGACAACGATCGAGGAACGGCGCGAGGCCGACTCCGACGACGTACTGCTGTCGATCGACGCGGCCGGGATCCACCTGGGCGGTGAGCAACGCCGCACGATCGCCTGGCCCGACGTCCACGGTGTCTGCCGGGTGGAGCGGCACGAGGTGAACGCCGAAGGCGACGAGGTCTGGGAACCGTACCTCGTCGTCCTGGTGCACGACGAAACCTCGCTGGCCCGGAGTTCGAGGACCTGGGGCCCGTCCTGCCGCTGGCCCGGCACCGTCGAGATCCTCGGCCGCCCCCTCCCCTACGACGACCTCGTCGCAGCCGTCGCCCGCTACGCCCCGGACATCACCGTCACCGACCGCGGCCGGAACTGATCCGAGGCCCGGCTAGCGTCGGGGCATGACCGCACCCGACATCAACAGCCCTGCGGAACAAGAGCGGTACGAGCGAGGTCTCGAGGTACTGGCCACTGTGGATGGTGGATCAGCGCCCGCCGTGATGGACAGCCTCGCCGACGTCGCACCCGCGCTCGCGCACCACATCGTCGCGTTCGGCTTCGGCGACATCTACGCGCGCCCCGGCCTCGACCCCAAGCAACGGCAACTGGTCACGCTCGGCATCCTGACCGCCCTCGGCGGCTGCGAACCACAACTCGAAGTCCACCTGAAGACAGCCCTCAACGTAGGCCTCACCCCCACCGAGATCGTCGAATCCCTCACCCACGCCGCCGGTTACTGCGGCTTCCCCCGAGCCCTGAACGCCGTCACCGTGGCGAAGAAGGTCTTCGCCGAACGCGACCTCCTCCCAATCGCCACCTAGCCCCGGCGGACCGCCTGGCCGGCACAACGGCGCTGAATACGCTGCCTGCCCGCTGGTCGCACCGCCGTGCCTACCGATTGTGATGGCCTGGCGGTTCGCGAAGCACACGCCATCGACGAACCACCTCCAGCCGCAACCACCCGTCAGTCACCCGGCGGGCGGCAGCCCGCACCACCGGGTGCGGCAGCACCCACCACGCAGGCGAAAGCCTGCGACTCAAGGCCGGGTGGGTGCCGGGGGAACTAGCCGTTGGGGCCGAGGAGTTTTTCGAGGTCGGTGAGGACGTCCATGGCGCCGAGGGGGCCCAGGCCGAGGAACCAGACCTCGTCGTCGACGCGGGCAACGTGGCCGTCCTTCACGGCCGGCAGCGCCTTCCAGAGGTTGCCGTTGACAACGGTGTTCTCGGCGGTGGTGTTCGGCTTGCCGTAGCTGGAGTAGAAGATCCAGTCACCGGCCGCCTGCGAGATGTTCTCCTGCGACACCTCGACCGCGAGGTCCTGCACGTCCTGGATCTTCGGCCGCGGCAGTCCGATGTCCTTCAGGATCACGCCGATGAACGACAGGTTGCCGTACAGCCGGATCTCGGCCGGCCGGAACCGGACCAGCGAGATCGTCGGCGAACCGTCCACCTTCGACTTCACCTCGTCGGCGCGCTTCTGGTAGTCGTTCAGGATCCCGGTGGCCTTGTCCTCCTCGCCGACCGCGTCCGCGACCAGCAGGAAGTTCTCCTTCCACGGGAACCCGGGCCGGATGCTCATCACCGTCGGCGCGATCGCGTTCAGCTCGTCGTACAGGTCGTTGGCCCGCAGCTTGCTGCCGAGGATCAGGTCCGGCTTCAGCGCCGCGATCGCCTCCAGGTTCAGCTCGCTGATCCCGCCGACCGTCTTGATCCCCTGCGCCCTGTCCGCGAGGTACGACGGTACGCTGGCCTGCCCCGCGGTCGTCGCCATCCCGACCGGGGTGATGCCGAGCGCCAGTACGTCGTCCAGCTCACCACTGTCCAGTACGACGACCCGCTCGGGCTTCTTGTCCAGCTTCGCCTCGCCGAGCGCGTGCTTCACCGTCCGCGGGAAGACGCCCGGCTGCGCGTCCGAGCCGAGCTTGGCGGTGTCCTCGTCCGCGGTCTTGAACAGCCGTCCGCCGGTCGCGACGTCGGTGTCACCGACCCCCGTGTCGGCACTGCCGGTGTCGTTGCCACCACCACATCCGGCCAGGACCAGCAGGGCCGCCGTAACGACTACTGCGATGCGCGTCTTCACGGACGTTGAGACTACAACAACTTTGGTTAGGCAGTCCTAACCAGGTCCACTTGTTGGCCGTGCAGCAGGTTGTCCGAGACGAGTCGGCTCAGATAGTCACGGATCACCTCGGCCGCCTTCTCCGGCTCGAACAGCCGCGCCCACAGTGCGACCAGACACGCAGGAACTCCGCGGCACCCGCGATCACCGGGTACGCGCGGTCCCGGAGGAAGCCCACGTCCTGCTGGAAGCGGTAGTGCTCCATCAGATGCGCGGTCAGCCAAACACCACAGGTCGCGCACGTCGACCACACCGGGTCGTCGCCACCTTCGCCGACCGGCCAGGTCGAACGCCAGATGTCCGCGTTGTGATGCGAGACCCAGCCCGGAGAGCCATACAGGATTCGCGCAGTCTCCGCGCCCGACGACGCCAGACCCTCGAGCAGGTCGGTGAGCGGGTCGAAGCACTCCCCCAGACCGGTCAGATCCGCCGGCCAGTAGTTCATCTGGGTGTTGATGTTGTTGGTCCAGTCGCTCGCCCACATCGGCCGGCGGTCCTGGTTCCAGATGCCTTGCAGGTTGGCGGCCTGGGTCCCGGGCCGGGAGGACGCCATCAGCAGGTACCGCCCGAAGCCGAACATCAACGCGACCAGGTCCGGATCGTTGCCCCCGGCAGCAACCGCTTTGATCCGCTCGTCGGTCGGCAGCTCACTCGGCTCACCCAGCACCAACTCGGCGTGGTCGTACAACGCGACGTGATCGTCGACGTGCCGCTCACGAAGCTTGTCCAGGGCAACCGCATCCAGTCAGCTCGCGCGGGGCGTCGCCGGACCACACGTCGTCGAGGTTGAGGGCGATCCGCTCCGCACCGACCCGGCCGAACACCTTGGCACTGAGGTGACCGTTGCCCAGCGGCAACGCCTCGAACCAGTCCGGCGCGGGGGTGCGGAACCACAGTTCGTGCGACATGAGGAGTTACTTGCTCCCGGACTTGTACTTGTCGTAGGCCTGCTGGTTGATCTCCAGGTACCGCGGCATCCCGGTGCTGTCGAGCCCCTTCACATAGGCGTCCCAGTCGGTGTCGATGTTCTTCGACCCGGTGATGAAGGCCAACTGGTTCTGGTTCACGTAGGTGTTGAGGTTCGTCTGCAGGGTCGCGAGCTCACCGCTCAGGCTCGGGTCCGGCCAGACCGAGGTCTGCGGGAAGTACTGCGCCTTGTCCTGGTGGCCGTCGTACAGCTTGGTCGCCTGGAACAGTCGCCGCTCGTAGCCCGCCCCGGTGTAGATGTCGGCCGGCACGACCTGCGCGTTGCGGTAGGCGAGCGTGTTGTTGTACTGACCCAGCGCGCCCCAGCTGATGTTCTTCGGCGCGTTCTGCACCGGCTTGTACAGCGGCTTGGTCTTGTCGTCCAGCGCGATGTCACCAGGCCCGGGCTTGTTCCAGCCGACACCCTCCGGGCCCATGTTGGTGATCATCTGGCCCTCGTCGGTGTAGATGTAGTCGAGCATCTTGATCGCCGCGACCTGGGCCTCCTTGCTGGCCTTGTTGGTCAGCATGAACGTGTAGCCGGTGGAGGTCGGGTAGTTCCAGCCGGTGAAGCTCTTGCCGCCCGGACCGGTCAGCGGCGGTACGACGTCGTACTGCTTGTCCCGGCCGTCCTTGGAGTCGGCCTGGACGAAGATGTACGGGTGCAGCACCGGTACCGAGCCGAGCGTGATCGCCTTCGGGTTGTTGCCTTGGGCCTGCAGTGCCTGCGCGTTCTGGGTGAACGCGGCCTGGTCGATCAGGCCTTCCTTGTAGAGGGAGGCGATGTACTTCAGCCCCTCTTTCCACTCCGGCGAGGTCACCGGCGTCACGACCTTGTCGCCGTTCAGCGTGAGCAGCGAGCGGACGCCGTTGTTCGCGCCGACCGGGTCGTAGGCGAAGGCGCCCATCAGGTACGGGATCAGCGCGCTGTCCTGGACGTCGGACGTCATCGGGATCTCGTCGGCCTTGCCGTTTCCGTTCGGGTCCTTGGTCTTGAACGCCTCGAGTACCTTGCGCAGGTCCTCGGTCGTCTTCGGGACCTGCAGGCCGAGCTTCTTCAGCCAGGTGCTGTTCATCCACAGCTTGTCCGAGTAGTTGCAGTGGTAGCAGTCGGCCCACTGCGGCAGCGCGTAGATGTGACCGTCGGGCGCGGTCGACATCTCCTTGTAGGTCTTGTTCGAGTCCAGCGCCTTCTGGATGTTCGGCGCGTTGTCCTTGATCAGCTGCTCGAGCGGGACCGCGACACCCTGCTGACCGAGCTTGAGCACCTCGGCCTGGGTGAAGGCGTCGACCCACGGGATCAGGAAGAACAGGTCCGGGTAGTCGTTGCTGGCCAGCGCGATCTGGCGCTTCTCCTTGGCCGGCCCGGCGTCGAACGTGGTGGTCTGCCAGCGGAACTGGATCTTGAACTTGTCGCTCATGATCTTCGTGACCTGGTTGGTGTCCAGGTTCATCGTCTGGTCCGACGGCGTGAAGGTGTCGATGACGACCTTGCCGTCCGCCGTCGTCTCGTTCGCCGCCCCCTTCGCCGACTTGTCCGAGCTGCACGCCACCAGGGCGAGTGCTCCGGCCGCGACCAGCGCGGCGACTTTGCTCACGGATGAGCGCATTGCGGTGTTCCCTTCTGAAGTGGGCGCACGGCCCTTGACCGCTGTGAACGGGTTTTCAGCCCTTGACCGCGCCGACCATCACGCCCTTGGTGAAGTGGCGGGCGACGAACGGGTAGATGACCAGTACGGGCAGACTCGAGATGACGATGAGCGCGTACTTGAGAACATTGGCCAGCTGTTGCTGTTCGAGCTGCTGGGCCAGGTTGGTGGTAGTGGTCGACCCGGTGAGGGTGTTCAGGATCAGCACATTCCGCAGCACGATCTGCAACGGGTACAGGCTCGGGTCCTTCAGGTAGACCAGGGCGTCGAAGTAGCTGTTCCACTGGAAGATCGCGTACATCAGTGCGATCACCGCGATCACCGGCTTGGACAGCGGCAGCACGATCGACCAGAGGAAGCGCAGGTCGCTGGCCCCGTCGATGGTGGCCGCCTCGTACAGCTCGTCGGGGATGGTCGAGCGGAAGAACGTGCGCGCGATGATCACCTGCCACACCCCGATCGCGCTGGGGATGACCATCGCCCACCGGGTGTTCAGCATGCCCAGGTCCTGCACCACCAGGTACGTCGGGATCAGGCCGCCGGAGAACAGCATGGTGAAGACCAGCAGACTCATGATCACGTTGCGGCCGAAGAAGGTCCGGCGTGACAGCGGATAGGCGATCGCGATCGTCAGCGTGACGCTGATCAGGGTGCCGCCGATCGCGTAGATGAAGGAGTTCAGGTAGCCCTTCATGATGAGAGGGTCGCTGAAGGCCTCCTTGTACGCACGGATGCTCGGCTCGACCGGCCAGAGCAGGACCCGGCCGGCGCTCACCGCCGACGCGCTGCTGAACGAGTTCGCGACGATGTAGATCAGCGGCACCGCGACGATGATCAGCGCGATCCAGAGCATGATCTTCACGCCGATCAGGAAGATCCGGTCGGTCTTGGTCTCCTCGATCGCGGTGCGTTCCGATCGGCCGGCCGCCGTACGCCGGAATCCCTGCAAGGTAACGCTCATGACCAGAGTCCGTTCCCTGTGATGCGCTTGGCGACGAAGTTCACGCCGAGCAGGAGGAAGAGGTTGATCACCGAGTTGAACAGTCCGATCGCGGTCGCCATGCTGAAGTCGGCGTTCAGCAGGCCGGTCTTGTAGACGTAGGTGGCGATGATCTCGGACTGGGCGGTGTTCAGCGGGTTCTGCAGCAGGAAGGCCTTCTCGAACCCGATCGACATGATGTTGCCGACGCCGAGGACCAGGATGATCACCGCGGTCGGCATGATCCCGGGCAGGTCGACATTCCAGATCCGCTGCAGCCGGCTGGCGCCGTCGATCCGGGCCGACTCGTGCAGCGCCGGGTCGATCCCGGACAGCGCGGCCAGGTAGATGACGGCGGAGTACCCCGTGGTCTGCCAGACGTCGGACCAGACGTAGATGTGCCGGAAGTAGTCCGGCCGGCCGAGGAAGTCGATCTGCGGGACCCCGAACAGGCCGATCGCGTCGTTGACGAAGCCGAGCCGCGGCGACAGCACCAGGATCGTCATCGACACGACCACCACGGTGGAGATGAAGTACGGCGCGTAGGTGACCAGCTGCACGGTCTTCTTGAACCGGCCGTTGCGAATCTCGTTCAGCGCGATCGCCAGGATGATCGGGATCGGGAAGCTCGCGAGCACGGTGTAGGCGGCCAGGAAGAAGGTGTTCTTCACCAGCGTCCAGAACACCGGGTTCTGGAAGAACAGCTCGAAGTTCTTGAACCCGACCCAGTCACTGCCCCACGGGCCCTTGACCGGGCTGTAGTTCTTGAACGCGATCACGGCGTTGGCGATCGGGATGTACTTGAAGATGACGAAGTACGCGAGCGGTACGACGATCAGCAGATAGAGCTGCCAGTGCCGGCGCAGGCTCCGGCCGGCCGCGGTCCGCCGGCTCGGGCGAGGCGGCGGGGTGCGTTTCACCGCCTCGGTCCTGGCCGGTGCCGCCGGCGCCGGTTTCACCTCGAAGGTTGCGCTCACTCCGCATCCTTTCCGTCACGCACTGGAGTGGAACCGATATCCGATAGGATCTCGGGTTTCGCTATCCCGGAGAATGACACAGAACCCCCGGCAGCGGAAGACTTCTGCGCCGGGTCGATACCGGACGTTGACCGATGCGCTCAGATCGCTTGTTTACAAGGGTTTCCCCGGGTTGCTGAGAGCAACGACTCTCGGCAAACGCCGAATGATCCGCTGGCCTCGCCAGCGGATCCGGGCAGACAACAGTCCCGGCAGAAGTCGCTCTGAGCCGACGACTTCGGTCCGGACCGGAATTTATTTCCCCTGTGAACTATGTCGAAGTCAACCCGGCGTCACCCGCCTATGTCAAGGCCTGACCAAGCCCCAGTTGCCGCTCGATCATCGCCTCGTCGAACTGCCCGCTCTGGCGGCCTTTCCAGAGCTCGGCCATCACCATCAGGACTCTGAACACGACCTGTAGCGGCTTGATCGCAGCCAGCTCATCGGCAGCGAGCGGAGTCCTCGTCGCGTGCTGGTAACCGGCCAGCAGCTCCGGTGCGCGGTGCACCCGCGCGATCACGAACTCCCAGGCACGGATGTCGGGGTGACACAGGTCGAAATCGATCACACCCGCCAGCCGGGGGTCCGCGTCGAAGTGCAGGTTCCAGCTGGCGAAGTCCCCGTGCACGATCGTCTGCGGCAACTCGCGGAGCCCGTGCTCGCTGATCAGCTTCTTCGCGCCGCCCATCGCCCGTACCGACCGGTCGGCGAGATCCGGTCGAAGTTCGCGCAGACCTTCGACGCCTGAGTCCCAGCCTTGGAAGGCAGCCATGGCGTCCAGGTCGCATGCTTCGTAGAACCCCGGCCGATGGCCGAGCTCGAGATCGCGCAAGTCCTCGTGCAACCTGGCCAGCGCTGCCCCACGCTCGGCGCGTTGATCCGCGGTCTCCTCCTCATGAGGGCTCCCCGGTACGAACCGCGTCACGGCCCACAGTCGGCCGTCGTACCGGATCGGGCCGGCCAGTTTCGTCGGCACGCACCAGCCGCGCTCGGTGAGGTGCTCGAGCACCTTCGTCTCGTAAGCGAGATCCTCCTCGGTCCGGAGTACGTGGTACCGCCGGAGAATGTGGTGGTCGCCGTCCCTGGTCCACAGGTGCCAGTTGCCGTTGCCTGGTGAGTCGTCGTCGCCCGGGCGAGTCGGTTCGAGCCGCGTCACATCGAGTCCGAGGGCAGCGGTGAGCGACGCAGTGGGGGAAGGCATCCGGCCATCGTCGCACCCGGGGGTTCCAATAGTGCGGGCATGAACTTCCCGGAAGACGCGCTTTGGACGCTGGCTTGGGACGGCGAGCGCCTCGCCGGATGGGCTCTACGAAAGCCTCGGCTACCGGGTCACTGACCGGCAGCCGAGTGCCGCAAGGCCTTCTAGTCGACGATCGAGCCGCAGCTGAGGTTGAGGACGGCGCCGGTCATCGGGCCGGCGTGGTCGGAGGCGGCGAAGGCGGCTGTCCGCGCTACTTCCGCCTTCTGCGGGAGCCGCCTGAGCGCGGTCCGCTCGAGCAGGTGGTCGAGGCCGTCCTCCGGGATGTCCCACTCCGGGTGTGTGTCCGGGGTGAAGTTCGGCCGCAGCGCGACCACGCGTACGCCGTACTTGCCGACCTCACCGGCCATCGACCGGGTCAGGCACTCGATCGAGGCGCACGCCAGGCTGAACCCGCCCATCTCGAACCCGGACTCCCGCGCGGCCGACGAGGACAGCAGGATGATCACGCCCGAGCGCTGCGCGATCATCCGGCGAGCGACCGCCGTCGACGTGACGAAGTTGGTCCGGGCCGCGTCCTGGACCGGGCGGACGAAGTCCTCGACGTCCATGTCGACCAGCGGGATGTCCTGCTTCACCCGGATGCTGACGCCGTTGAAGACGGCGTCGATCGGACCCTCGATCGACGCCACATGATCGTTCACCGCCTGTACGTCGTACGCGTCCAGCACCGTGACCGAGCCGACCGCCGCACCGATGTCCGCGGCGACCTTCTCCAGGTTGGCCAGAGTGCGGCCGGCCAGATGGACGGTGGCTCCTTCGGCGGCGAATGCCCGCGCGACCGCGCCACCCATCGCACCGCCGGCGCCGTACACGATCGCGACCTTGTTCTCGAGCAGCATGGCTGTTCCTTCCGGTAGGACTGACTGTCTACCGGGGGACGAAGCCGACGTGTCGTCCTCGACATCCCTGACACGAAAACCTGACCCGACCATCACGGGGGAACGGCCGGGCCAGGCATTACTGATGGTACTCCTCAACACCACTCTGAGGCGGGAAATTGAGCGGCGGACTCGCCGCCGAGGCCCTACTCTGAGCCTCATGCAACGTAGCTCCTGAAAGCGCACCACCGCCGCTGTTCCGGGCCACTGCCGGTAGGCCGCCGAGTGCGTCACGTCAAGCGTTTGACCTACTCGGTCGCGCTTCGTCATACCCGCACACGCTTTCGGGAGCCACCCGCGATGTCTCATCCTGCCTTCCGGTCCGCCGACCCCGTCCGGACCTACTACGCCTACAACGCCGCCTGGGCGTTCTTCGGCGCGCTGACGTCGACGCTCAGCATGGTGTACTACGTCCGCGAAGCCGGACTGAACCCACTCCAGATGGTCCTGGTCGGGACCACGCTGGAGCTGGCCTGCTTCCTCTTCGAGATCCCGACCGGCATCGTCGCCGACCTGTACAGCCGACGGTTGTCGATCATCATCGGCGTCGCGCTGATCGGCGCCGGCTACGTGCTCCAGGGCCTGGTGCCGGCCTTCCTCGCGATCCTCGCCGCCCAGGTGCTCTGGGGCCTCGGCTACACCTTCACCTCCGGCGCCGACCAGGCCTGGATCACCGACGAGATCGGCACCGACCGGGTCGGTTCGGTCATGGTTCGCAGCCAGCAGGTGAGCCTGGCCGCCACGATCGCCGGCATCGTCTCCGCTGGTGCGCTCGGCCTGATCAGCCTGCCGCTCCCCCTCGTCCTGTCCGGCGCCGGGATGATCCTGGTCGCGCTGGTCCTGGCGGCGTTCATGCGCGAGGAGAACTTCCACCGGACTCCGGCCGCGGAGCGGGAGACCTTCCGGGAGATGGCCGACACCTTCAAGCACGGCCTCTCGGTCGCCCGGCGACGTCCCGTCGTCCGGACCCTGGTCCTGATCAGCCTCATCTCCGGCCTGTCGAGCGAGGCGTTCGACCGGCTGTGGTCGGTGAAGATCCTGAACTTCACCTTCCCGACGGTCTTCGGTACGTCGGACCCGGCGTTCTGGTTCGCCGTACTGGCGCTGGTCGGGACGCTGCTGTCGCTCATCAGTTCGCTGGGGTTGAACAAACTGTCCCCGGAGCGGGTCGGTGCCTCGCATCCGAATGGCGTACTCGCGCTGCTCAGCCTCCTGCAGGTGGTTGGCGTGATCTCGTTCGCGCTGCTCGACCACCTGTGGCTGGCGCTGGCCGCGATGTGGCTGCGGACGATCGCCGACACCCTCGCCTGGCCGATCGAGTCGGCCTGGCTGAACCGCCACGTCGATTCCCGGTCGCGGGCGACGGTCATCTCGATGGTGTCCCAGGCGAACGCGATCGGTCAGGTCGCCGGCGGCCCACCGCTCGGTGCGCTGGCGGGCCGGTCCGGCCTCCGGACCGCCCTGGTCACCTCCGGGCTGATCCTGACGCCGATCCCGGCCCTCTACCTGCGTCTGCGGGAGGTACGCCGTACGGACGCGGACAAGCAGGTGGATCCGGTCTGATCAGTCGTCGATCCGGACCTTCACCTCGACCCGGCGCCGGTCGTACGACGACTTGATCAGGCTGGCGAGCGTGGTCACGAACAGGGTGCCGGCGATGAAGCCGAGCGAGGTCAGGATGCCGATGTGCGGCAGGTGGATCGCGCCGATGTCGTCGATGTGCGAGCCGTGCAGCGCCTCGATGATCAGCTTCACGCCGATGAAGGCGAGGATCACCGACAGGCCGACGTTCAGGTAGATGATCCGCTCCAGCAGACCACCGATCAGGAAGTACAGCTGGCGCAGGCCCATCAGGGCGAACGCGTTGGCGGTCAGCACGATGTAGGCGTCCTGGGTGAGCCCGAAGATCGCCGGGATCGAGTCGAGCGCGAAGATCACGTTCGCCATCCCGATCGCGGAGATCACGATCACCAGCGGCGTCAGCAGCCGGCGCCCGTCGACGCGGGTGATCAGCTTGTCGCCGTCGTAGTCGTGCGCCAGCGGCAGCACCCGGCGCATGCCGCGCAGTACGGCGTTCTCCTGGAAGTCGGCCTCGTCGTTCTCACCCTCCAGCGCGAGCCTGATCGCGGTATAGACCAGGAACGCGCCGAAGATGTAGAACACCCAGCTGGCCGCGGAGATCGCGGCCGCGCCGGCCAGGATGAAGACCGCACGCAGCAGCATCGAGACCACGATGCCGATGTAGAGCACCTTGTCCTGCGCCAGGCTCGGTACGGCGAACCGGGCCATGATGATGACGAAGACGAACAGGTTGTCGACGCTCAGGCTGTACTCGGTGATGTAGCCGGCCACGAACTCGCCGCCGGTCTGACCCGGACTGAACACGAACAGGCCGACCGCGAACAGGGCGGCCAGGCCGACGTAGAACAGCACCCATCGGGTCGCGTCCTTGATCGTGACCGTGTGATTGCGGCGCGCGATCACGATCAGGTCGAAGGCGACGATCGCCAGCAACCCGATGATGGTGAAGACCCAGACTGCAGGGGACATGACAGAGACCACGACTAACCTCCGGACGACGGCGCACAGCTTGGTCCGGAGGTCTCTTCCGCCCGGAACTCCGGGCCGGCAGCACCGGTTCGGCCGCCCAGGCCTCCCGTGATGACGACGCTGCCGCTTCGGGCGCACCGGGGGCGGCGCCCGAGAGGAATACTCCCCTCCACAAACACACCGATTCTATCCGGTACCGATGCAACACACCGTGCACCAGGTCACAACCAGCGCGTTCGCCAGGATCGTATACCGCATACAGACTCCAGCACCAGGGTTTGAATCATTCGACTCCGATCGAATACTTCTATGAACTCTTGGCAAAAAGTTTCCGTTTCGACCTGAGCTCTGGGAGATTCCCCCGGATCGGAGTACAACGTTTCTGTAGGTCTTACCGCCCCTAGACCTGGAGGAATCTGTCATGGCCGGACTCAACGGCGAAGTCTCATGGTTCTGTTGCGGCAACGCATGGGGACCCTGCGCGAGCACCGGACGAGGTGCTTGCGGAACCTGCCACTCGGGCAACTTCCAGCACGCGTGGCCGAACACCTCGGACGCCTGTTTCGCGATCACCCACCCCGACACCTGCGGGGTCACCGGGATGTCGCGCCGGACCTGCGGGTTCCGGCACTCCACGACCAACCTGTGCAACGGATCACGGGTGGTCACGTCGATCGCGGACTGCGGTCCGCAGACCGATCTGTTCTGCGGCGAGCGTGCCTGCTGCGGCGGCACGTGCGCCTCCAACCGGATCGTCGACCTGACTCCGGCCGCGTTCTCCGCGATCGCGAGCCTGAGCGCCGGCCTGATCCCCTGCACGATCGACGTCGGCTGAGAGGTGACCTGAGATGACCACAACGATGGACCGCAGGTCCCTGCTCACCCGCGCCGCACTCGGCGCCACCGGCCTGGTCGCCGCCGGCGCCATGGGCTCACTGGCCCCCGAGACCGCGTTCGCCGCGGCCACGCAGTACCCCGAACCCGGACAGCCGGACCCGAACTTCGCCGAAGGCCTGATCATCGGCCGGAACCAGGATCTCCTGCAGGTCCAGGGATCCGACGGCCGGCTGCACCGGATCCAGCTGACCGGCGTCACCAGTGTCTGGAAGCTCCGGCCCACCACACTCGACCAGGTCCGGGTCGGCGACGGCCTGTACGCCCGTGGCGTGCTGATGCCGGACGGCACCCTGGCTGCCGAGTCAGTCTGGGTGAACATCGTCAACCTGACCGTCAGCATCACCTCGATCGGGCGATCCACTCTGCAGCTCGAGCACCACGGCCAGAAGGTCGTGGGGTACGTGCAGCCCGGGCTCACCGCGGCCGTCTACAACGGCACACCCGCGGTGTCGGATCTGTCGATGCTCAAGGTCGGCCGGCACGCCCAGGTGATCGGCGCCTGGCGACCGGGCACCAACGAGATCGACATCGCGACCGTCTACGCCTCGAACTGACCGGGAGGCCGTGATGTTCGCACATCAGGTGGCGGCTGCCCAGCCGCTGCTCATCGGATTGCTCCTGCTCTGGTCGTCGTACGGCAAAGTCGTCCGACGGGACAGCGCGGAGCGGACAGCTCTGCCGAGGTTGGTCGGTGAGACGCGGGCCGCACCGGCGTACCACGCTGTCGGTGCGATCGAGGCTGTGATCGCGTTGGCGCTGTTGTTGCCGCCGGCATGGACCATCGAGGCGGTGGCGGCTGCAGTGCTGGCCGGAGGGTTCACCGGGTACTTGATCTACGCCAAGATCGTGGTGCCGGATGCGTCCTGTGGGTGCATCGGTTCGTCGGCCAAACCCGTTGGCCGGCGGGCGATCGGGCGCACGGTGTTGCTGCTGGCAACAGCTTTGGCGGCGACGACTGCTGACGACGGGTGGTGGTCGATCGGCTCCGTCGCGGTGGTGGCGGTGCTGGTGTTGGAGGCCGCCGCGTTCGTCATGCTGTCGGCTGAGCTGGATCGGTACTGGCTGCTTCCGCTGCGGCGGTTGCGGGTGGAGATCACCCATCCACTCGCCGGCACCGCGACCAACGACGTACCGCTCGCTGCGACTCAGCGACGGCTGTTGCTCAGTCCGGCGTACCGCGCGGTCAACGGGCTGCTGCGGTCCGACATTCACGACTACTGGGACGACGAGGACTGGCGGTTCGTCAGTTACACCGCCAGGTACGACGGCCGCCCGGCGACCGCCGTCTTCGCCGTACCGCACCAGGACAGCACACCGGAAGCGGTCCGGGTCGCCGTCGTCGACGAGACGTCGGGTCAGACGCTGTACCGGCCGACCCTGCTGGCCACTGCCTAGGGAGAGTTCTCTCGAGCCCCCGCGGAGCCTGCCTCCGCGGGGGCTTTCTTGTTGACACCGTTGGCCGGCGGTAGTGTGATGCCGATAACAGTTAGGAAAGTTTCCTAACGGTTGAGTGGTTCCCCTGCAGCTCCTCCGCCCCGGAACAACAGGAGACCTCGATGACACCTCGCCCCTTGTGGCGCGTGGCTCCGGCGGGCGCGGTCGCCCTCGCCACCGCCCTGGCACTTGCCTCCGCAGCACCCGCCGCCAGCCCGACGGAGCTCTCTATCTGACCTCCACCAACAACGACAAAAACGGCGGCACCCCCACCACCATCGACAACGTCATAATCCGCCTCAAGTTCCCCTGACGATGCTCGGTTGTGATGGTACTGTCACAGCAGCTAGGATGTGACAGTACCATCACACGAGAAGGGCGCTGAGATGGCGATCGGGCAGATGGACGACCTCGGTGCGGCCGTCCGGGCCGAGCGACGGCGGCGGCAGTTGTCGCAGGCTGCCCTCGCGGCCCAGGCCGGGGTCTCGCGCGAATGGCTCAGCCGCCTGGAGAACGGAGCCCCACGGCTGGAGGCGGACAAGGTCATCAGCGTTCTGCGGATCCTCGATTTCAGCCTTCTCGCGCAGGACGAGCAGCCGACCCAGTCGGACATCGCAAAGGCGCAAAAGGTTGCTTGGACGATGGCCTTGGAGGCTCAGCCGCTGACGGATGAGGGCTTCCAGCGGGTACTGCGCAAGATCGTCGCGCACCGGATCGGTCGCTCCGCCGCGTGACGGAGCTCGGCGGCTCCGAGGACGGCCAGACACCGGTCGACGCCGACGATGCGCAGCACCTGACCGAGGAGTTTGCGTGGATCCGAACCCGGGACGAGCTGAACGAAGCCGAGGCGTCGAACATCGCCGACGGGCTGTTCTGGCTTGGCGATCAGAACCTCGAGCCCACGGATCTGCTGCTCAACCACACCTTCCTTTGTGAAGCTCACCGCCGGATGTTCGGTGAGGTGTGGACGTGGGCCGGAAGGCTTCGTCAGCGCGACACCACCATCGGCCTTCCACCGGCGCGCATTCAGGAGGAGTTGCAGGTCCTCCTCGGCGATGCCGGATTCTGGATCGAGCAGGGAACCTTCGGTTCTTCGGAGACCTGCGTGCGGTTTCACCATCGGCTCGTGTTCATCCATCCGTTCGTGAACGGCAACGGCCGGCATGCCCGACTCGTCGCGAGCGCACTCGCGGAATCCCTGGGCCTCGGTCCGGACCATCTCACCTGGGGCGCACGCAGCGGCCTGCCGGCGAGCAAGGCCCGCCGCCACTATCTCGATGCTCTCCGTGCTGCGGACGGTGGAGACTACGCAGCTCTGCTCGCAAACGCCGTCAGCTGAAGGTTGTGCGGCCGAAGTTGGCGTAGACAGGGGTGGGGTGGGTGAGGGCTTGGAGGGCGAGGGTCAGGCGGCGGGTCATGGAGGGGCGGAGGTTGGGGGTGGCTTCGGGGAGGGTGAGGAAGTGGTGGGTGCGGACCTCGGTGGGGTCCGGGGTGAGGGCGGACAGGTGGCTGTCGTCGAGGGTGCCGCCGTCGAAGACGAAAGCGAGGGCGTCGGTCCAGACACCGAGGACCGGGACCCAGTCGACGACCAGAAGGCGGCCGATCTCCAGATCCAGGCCGATCTCCTCCTTAACCTCGCGGCAGCAGGCGTCGTACGGCGATTCGTCGTACTCGGCGATGCCGCCGGGGATGTCGAGGGTCGGTTTGTACGTCGGTTCGAGGAAGAGGATGCGGCCCGCCTCGTCGCGGATCAGCGCGCCGCCGGCCACCGTCTTGCGCGGCAGCCGTGCCGCGATCCCGGGGTTGAATTCCTTCTCCGGTTCACCTTCGGCGGCCAGGTCGTCCTGTCGGTTCACTGGTCTAGTGTCCTGTACACGCTTCAGTACGAGGAGGACGCATGCTCCGGGGACGTTCGTCGAAGGGTCATTGGTTCGGCACCGTGATCGATGCGCCGGATCCGCAGGCGCTCGGGTTGTTCTACCACGAGGTGCTCGGCTGGGAGATTCACAAGAACGAGCCGAACGAGTTCACCCTGGCCGTGCCGGGGAACTCCGAGACCTACCTGGCTTTCCAGTCCCAGACTTCGGCCGAGTGGGTCCGCCCGACCTGGCCGGCCGAGGACGGCAAACAGCACATGATGATGCACCTCGACATCGAGGTCGGCGATCTCGAGCAGGCCGTCGCCCACGCCGTCGAGTTGGGCGCGACCTTGGCCGACTTCCAGCCACAGAAGAACGTTCGTGTCCTCCTCGACCCGGCCGGCCATCCGTTCTGTCTCTACGCCGACGGCTGACCCAGCTCGCGCGTCATCCAGATCAGGTCGCCGCGCTCCGGGTCGTGGGTGACCCGTTCGCTGCGGTGGAAACCGAGCTTCTCGAGCACCCGGAACGACGGCGCGTTCCACTCCCGCACGGCGGCCCACAAGCGCCGCCGCCCGGTGGCTTCGGCCGCCTCGACTACCGCTCGGGCCGCCTCGGTGGCGTAGCCGTGACCGTGCGCCCGCCGCGCCAACTCGTAGGCGATCTCAGGCTCGTCGAACGACCCCTGCCCCACCGTCAGCCCGCAGTACCCGACGAACTCGCCGGTGTCGCGCCGCTCGATCGGCAGCAACCCCAGCCCCGGCTCGGTGCCCAGGCAGCGGTCCGCGTTCGTGACAGGGCACCGACGTGACCGTCGTCACGTCACGTTCGGGCCGCTTCGATTTGTCAGGAGTCATGTCGAAAGGAGTGCGCACATGACACCGCACATCGTCGTACTGGGAGCCGGGTACTCCGGCATGATCGCGGCCAAGCTGGCTGCTCGTCGTACCGGTGCGCCAGTCACGCTCGTCAACGCCCGGGACACCTTCGTCGAGCGGGTCCGGATGCATCAACTGGCGCGTCGAAGGTGTGCGGGTGGCGTCGGTCGACGGTTCGGGTCTGCCGCTGGGCGGCAATGATCGGCTCGAGGCCCGACGCCATCCAGCGCTGACCGCCTTGACCTAGAGGTTGCGTTTACCGACGCGGAGGATGAGGTCGAGGGATTCGACGGGTGGCGGCCCGACGGGGAGGTCGGGCTGGTTCGCGGGGCGGAGGGCGTCGAGGAGGAGGGCCAGGTAGCGGCGCCACAGGTTGGGGTCGATGGCGCGGCTCATCTCGAAGGCGGGTCCGAGCAGGGCGAAGATCGCGGCGATGTCCTGGACCGCGGCGTCGGGGCGGATCGCACCGGCACGGTACGCACGGTTGAAGAGTTCGGTGACTGCGGCAACGATCTCGGGCCAGATGCGGGCCTGGACCTCGTCATCGCCTTGCCCGGTGAGGGTCTCGTACAGTCCTCGATCAGCGGCCTGCCGGGCGCCCGTGCGCTCGAAGAACTGCACGAGCGCATCCCAGGGATCCTCGACCTCGAGCGCCTCCCGTGCGTCGACCGCGATCTGTTCCGTGGCTTCCCGCAGTACCTCGGCGGCGATCGCACGCTTGTTCGGGAAGTTCCGGTACGCCGTCCCGGTGCCGAGGCCCGCATGCCGGGCGATGTCGTCGAGCGTGGCGCCGAACCCGTGCTCAGCGAACACCTCTCGCGCAGCGTCGACAAGCCGCTCACGATTCCGCACAGAGTCTCGCCTGGTCATCAGGAGGCCACTTCGGGTACGACGCCGTGCGCGATCAGGCTCTCGGCGCATTCGACGACCGTCTGGGCTGCGGGGCGCGCCTTCCAACCGAGCACACGTTCAGCCTTGGCCGTGGTGTGCCGATTGCGGCGTCCGAGCGAGATCGTGATCGCCCGCAGCGACGGGTCGGTGATCGCGGCAAGCCGCACCATGAAGTTCGGGAGCTGACGGGTCGGCACCTTCGCTGCCTGCGGGCCGAGCGCATCCTTGAGCGCCGCCGCGATCTCCCGCATCCAGACGAACTCACCGGTGCCGAGGAACCGCTGCCCCGCCGCCTCCGGCGCAACCATCGCGCGGAGGTGCAGCTCCACCAGGTCGCGAACGTCCACGACCTCGAGACCTATCTTCGGCGTACCTGGCATCTTCCCCATCAGCATCCGCTGGATGATCTGCGTCGTACCGACGTTGTGCGCCGTCAGGATCGGTCCGAACACCGCACCCGGGAGCACGGTCGTCAGCTCGGTCGGCCCGTCGTACCCCGCCATGAAGTCCCAGACCGCCTTCTCCGCAAGGGTTTTCGAACGCCGGTACGCCGGCAGCGACGACGAATCGACAGTCCACAGCGTTTCGTCCGTGACGCCCTCCGCGGTGTAGGACTCCGGGCTCGCGGCGTTCGCAGCTGAGGTCATCACCACCCGTTTCACCCCGGCACGCGTCGCGGCCCGCAGCACCCGCAACGCACCATCACGCGCCGGCACGATCAGCGCATCCGGATCCTTCGCGCTCTGATCCCCGAGCGGCGACGCGACATGCAGCACGTAGTCGACGCCCGCCATCGCCGCATCCCACCCGTCATCCTTCATCAGATCCGCGATCGCGAACCCGACTCGCTCGCCCATCGCCTCCCGGACCGACTGCTCCTTGCTCGCGGCACGAACCGTCGTACGCACGTCGTACCCGCGCCCGAGCAGCGCGACGATCGCCCATCCCCCGACGTACCCGGTCCCACCGGTCACGAGCACCGTCTCGGTCATCTCCACCCTCCCCATCGCTGAACGGAGATCCTGTCTCCGCTTTCACCGTACCACAGAACCGGAGGTGGTCTCTCCGCTTAGAATCGATCAGGTTTGAAGAAGCTCGGGTGGCGAGGGCGTTCCTAGCATGGGGATTGTTCTCAGTGGATCTCGTAGACAGGACAAGCAATGAACGCGAAGAAGGCCGCGGCCTCGCAGGGCAAGTCGTACGAGGGGTTCACCGACGAGGAGCGGGGGGCGATGAAAGAGCACGCCCGGGAGATGAAGGCGGCTGCGCTCGGGGCGGACCAGGAGGCGGCTCAGCTGGAGAAGATCGCGGAGATGCCCGCGGATGAGCGTGCGATGGCCGAGCGGATCGGCGCCATCATCAAGGAGGACGCGCCCGGGCTCACGCCGAAGCTCTGGTACGGGATGCCGGGGTGGGCCAAGGGCGGCAAGGTTGTCTGCTTCTTCCAGCCCGCGGGCAAGTTCAAGTCGCGGTACAGCACCTTCGGCTTCAACGACTCGGCGAATCTCGACGACGGCGAGCTGTGGCCGACGGCCTTCGCGCTGACGAAGTTGACCGCCGCCGGGGAGAAGCAGCTCCGCGCCCTGGTGAAGAAGGCTGCGAGCTAGTGCCCATCGGCGGAGGGCACTAGGGCCGAGGTGGTGGGGCCAGGATCGTGATGCCGTGCCGGGCCGCGATCCGAGTCAACTCCGCCAAGTCCGGCGGTACGGCGGGTTCCGGCGGCAGCGTGAGCGTCTGAGCGGGCCGGCCGACCTCGGCTGCGAACTGCTCGAACCCACCCGGCATGTGCAGGGTGATGAACCGTGCGGTTGCGGACGTGACGACGTACGCGTGGCTGATCCTCTTCGGCAGGACGGCGACCGTACCGGGTCCCGCGGAGTGTTCCGCTTCGCCGGTGACGACGCGCAGTTCACCGTCGAGGACGAAGATCGTCTCGTCCTCGTGGTCATGGGAATGGACCGGGCTGGCGTTTCCGCGGCGGGCGAGGTTCTCGGTGATGGAGAAGGCTCCGCCGGTCTGTTCGCCGCTGACGCGCACCTGGGACAGGACGCCCAGGAACCAGAGGGCCGTCTGGGTGTCTTGGGTCGAAATCACACCTCGAGTCACGGTGACCAGCCAACCGCGTCGCATCGATGTTGTCCAAGACCGATCTGTTCTTGATTGATAACGTCAGCGCATGGATGTGGACGCGCGATTGTGGCGGTCGTTCGCCGCGGTGGCGGACGAACTGCACTACGGCCGCGCCGCCGAGCGCTTGCACATCACCCAGCCCGCGCTGTCGCGGCAGATCCGCGACCTCGAACGGATTCTGGGCGTCAGACTCTTCGACCGGACCAGCCGGCGGGTCGTACTCAGCCCGGCCGGACAGGCGGTGCTCGGGCAGGCACGACGGGCGCTGACTGAGTCCGACCGCGCAGTCCGGCTGGCCCGACTCGCCGCCGAGGGCGACTGGGGTGAGCTGGCCATCTCGGCGCTTCCGGCGGTGACGCTGGCGTTGTTGCCTGCGATCATTCGCTCGTACCGCGACGCCCACCCTGCGATCGAGGTCCGGATCAGCGAGAGCTTCGACGACGAGCAGTTGGCGGCGCTGACGGCTGGGCGGATCGATGCCGGGTTCCTGCGTGCGGCTGCGGCGCCGCCCGGCGTTGAACTGGAGACGTTGCTGACCGAGCCGGTCCTGGCTGGGCTGCCCGCCGATCACCGGCTCGCGCAGCACGACCGGATCGAGTTGGGCGATCTCGCCGACGAGCCGTTCGTGTTCTTCCCGCGTCACCGCTCGGTGCTGGCGTACGACGAGTTCATCGCCTCCTGCCGCGGTGCCGGCTTCAGCCCGGCCATCGTGCAGGAGGCGAGCGGCATCTCCGCGTTGGGGCTCGTCGCGGGCGGACTCGGGGTGACCATCGTGGCCGCGTCCTACCGGGCGGTGTCGTTGGAGGGCGTCCGGTTCTTGCCTGTCGTCGGGCATGAGCTCACGCTCCAACTCGCCTGGGCCGCCGACAACGCGAACACCGCCCTGCCCGCCTTCCTGGAGACGGCCAGAGAGACCTGTCGCGGGATACCGTCTCCACGTTGAAGCAGTTCCGCTGCGTGGTGCCGCCGCGGCAAGGCCCTCGCCGTCGTCGGCCGGATGTTGTCGGTGGTCGCCCTCATCATGGGCTTGATCATGATCGTGCCCCGCTTGACCTGAGGAGAGACGCTGCCTTCGTCATGGACGGCGAAACCGAGGTCACCTACTGGATCGACCGGGCAGCCCGGGGACAAGGCATCGCGACCCGAGCGCTCGCCCCCGCCAGAAACACCACCATCGAAGAAACCATCCTCCGCAAGGACCAGCTCTCCACGGTCCGGCAGGACGCGGGGCCCGGCTCGGCACGGCTGCCGGCGGTGCATGGCAAGATCGGGCGGGTGCAGATCGGGATACTGGGTTCATTCGAGGTTCGGTCGGACGACGGGGTCGTCGCCGACGTGCCGGGTGCCCGGTTGCGGGGGCTGTTGATCGCGCTGGCGCTCAGCCCGGGACAGGTGGTTCCGAAGGCGACGCTTGTCGACTGGATCTGGGGTGAGCAGCCGCCGGCCGAGGCCGCGAATGCCTTGCAGCGCTTGGTCTCCCGGCTCCGGAAGGCTTTGCCGGACGCATCGGTCGAGGGCCAGACCGACGGCTACCGGCTGATGGTGGAGCCCGACGCCGTCGACGCGATCCGGTTCGAACGCCTCCTCAGCCGGGCCCGCAACGACCAGCCGACTCAGATAGGACTACTGCGCGAGGCCCTCGCACTGTGGCGCGGCGCGGCCTTGCAGGACGTCGGTTTGCAGGACAGTACGGCGTTCGACGCAGCAGTCACGCGGCTCGAAGGGCTGCGCCTGACCGCCCTCGAGGATCGCTTCGACGCGGAGATCAGCCTCGGGAACGGCGCGGAGATGGTCACGGAACTGACCGACTTGGTTGCCGCGCACCCAGTCCGGGAGCGGCTCGTCGGGGCGCTGATGCGTGCCCTCGCCGCCGCCGGTCGCAACGCCGACGCGCTCCTGCTGTACGAGAGTACGAGAGAAGCTCTGGCTGATGAGCTGGGCGTCGACCCCTCCCCCGAGCTGTCCGCCGTACACGTCGCGCTGCTGCGAGGCGAGTTGGGACGACGGGAGGAAACCCGCAGCACCAATCTGCGCGCCGAGCTGACGAGCTTCATCGGCAAGGACGCCGACGTCGCCACGGTTCGCGAGCTCGTCGCCGGTCATCGGCTCACCACTCTGGTCGGGCCGGGCGGCGCGGGAAAGACCAGGCTCGCCGCCGAAACCGCGCGCACCCTGGTCGGTGACGTAGCCGACGGCGTGTGGCTGGTAGAGCTGGCGCCTATCGGCGCGGACGGCGATGTGGCGCAGGCGACGCTCGCCGCGCTGAGCCTGCGCGACGGGCTGCTGACCGACGCATCGGACTCGGAGCCGACGGACCGGGTCATCACCGCGTTGCGCGAGCGGGACGCCCTGCTGGTCCTGGACAACTGCGAGCACGTGATCGAGTCGGCCGCGACGTTCGCCCACCGGGTGCTCGGGGAGTGCCGGCGGCTGCGGATCCTCGCGACGAGCAGGGAACCGCTCGGCATCACCGGTGAGGCGCTGTGGCACGTCGTACCGCTGGCCCTGCCCAGGAGCGAAGCGGACCTGAGCGAGATCGAGGCTTCTCCGGCTGTCCAGTTGCTGCTCGACCGGGCGGCCGCCGTACGCACGGACTTCGCGGTGGATGCGCACACGCTGTCGACCATGGCGCGGGTCTGCCGCGCGCTGGACGGGATGCCGCTGGCGATCGAACTGGCCGCGGCCAGGCTCCGCACCATGTCCCTCGATCAGCTCGCCGACCGGCTCGACGACATCTTCCGCCTGCTGACCGGCGGCAGCCGTACGGCGCTGCCGCGGCAACGGACGCTCCGCGCGGTCATCGACTGGAGCTGGGAACTGCTGTCCGACGCCGAGCGGACGGTCTTGCGCAGGCTCTCGGTGTTCTACGGCGGTGCGAGCCTTGAGGCAGCCGAGCGAGTCTGCACCGGAGATGCCGTCGAGGCGGGTGATGTGCTCGAGCTGCTGACCGCACTGACCGAGAAGTCCTTGCTGGTCGCCGACACCGACAAGGCGCCGCGGTACCGGATGCTCGGCACGATCAAGGAGTACGCCGCTCAGCGGCTCGCCGAGGCGGGTGAGTCGGAGCTCGCGCGCCATGCGCATCTCGCGTACTTCACCGAGTTCGCCGAGACCGCGGAGCCGCATCTTCGCCGCGCCGAGCAACTGGAGTGGCTTGCCAAGCTCGCGGCCGAGCACGACAACATCAGTGCCGCGATGCGTGCCGCGGTGGCGGCCGGCGAGGCGCAGGGGGCGATGCGGCTGGCCGCGTCCGCCGGCTGGTACTGGTGGCTCGCCGGGGACAAGACCGAGGGCAACGAACTGATCATGGCGGCCACCGAGACGCCCGGCGAGGTGACCGACGAGGTCCGGGCCATGGTGTATGCCATGGTCGTGCAGTTCCTGACCTCCGGGCCGGGCGACGAGCACCAGGTCGCGGAGTGGATCCACAAGGCGTACCGCTACAGCCAGCAGAGTAGGGATCCTCATCCGGTGCTCGGCCTGATCGCGCCGCTGGAGAAGATGTTGCAGGCGCCGGACCAGATCCTGCCTGCGTGGGAGTCGCTGCTCAGCCACGAGGATCCCTGGGGACGCGCGATGGCGCGGCTGCAGCTCGGCAAGATGCGGATCATGCTCGGCTATGCCGGGTGGGACGCGGACAAGGATCTCGAGCTGGCGCTCACCGAGTTCCGGGCCGTCGGCGAACGGTTCGGGATCTCGTTCGCCCTGGCCGAGCTGGCGGACCGCTTCGCCACGCGCGGCGAGTTCGCGGTCGCGTGCGAGTACCTCGAACAGGCGGTCGGGGTCGTCACCGAATTCGGTGCTGTCGACGATGTCATTCGGCTGCGCGCGCGACAGGCTCAGCTGTACTGGCTGCGCGGCGACGAGGAGTCCAGTGAGGCTGCGATGGCAGATGCGCAGCGCTACGCGGACAGGATCCCGTGGCCGGGCGCACTGGCCGTGCTGGCCCTCGCGAAGGCGGAACTGGCCGGCTGGCGCGGAGACGCCGACGAGGCGCGCCGGCAACTCGAGGTTGCGACGACTGTGCTGGGAGACGAAGCGGATCAGGCGAACGTCCGCGCGACCGTACAGAGTCAGCTCGGCGATTTCGCCGACGATCTCGACCACGCCCGTGAACACCGGGCCGCCGCGTTCCAGGCGGCGTCCGAGGCCGGGCACGCACCCGCGCTCGCACACGCCATCGTCGGAGTCGCGGATCTGGCGTTACGGCGCGAGCAGTACGAGCAGGCGGCGCGGCTGCTCGCGGCCGGCGACGGTGTACGCGGACTGCCGGATCTGTCCAGCCCGGCTGCGGTCAGGATCGAGCACGACGTACGACGTCACCTCGGCGACGCACGGTTCGCCGAGGTGACGCAGGAAGGTACGGAGTCGAACTGGTCCGAGCTGGTCGAGGTCACACTCGCCTCGTAAGGGTCAGGCTCGCTTCGCGAAGGTGGAGCGTGCCCACAGGTATCCGACCAGAGCGATTCCGACGCACCACGCGAGGGCGGGGATCACGTCGCCGGCGGCCGGTGTGCCGTTCAGCAGCCCACGCAGGGTTTCGATGATCGGGGTGAAGGGCTGGTACTCCGCGAACTGCTTGAGGCCGGCCCCCATCTTGTCCGCCGGAACGATCGCGCTGCTGAAGAACGGCAGCATGACCAGCGGTACTGCGGCCAGACCCGCGGTCTCCGGCGACTTCGCAAACAATCCGAGGGCAACGGTCAACCAGCCGGCCGCGAATCCGAGCAGTACGACGAGACCGATCACGCCGAGCCAGTCGACGAAGCTCGCCGACGGGCTGAAGCCCAGCAGGAAGCCCACGCCGATGATCGCGGCGATGGCGATCAGATTTGTGAGCAGGCTCGCGATCACGTGACCGGTCAGCACCGCGCCACGGGAGACGTCCATGACCTTGAACCGGTTGATGATGCCCTTGGTCATGTCGGAGTTCACCGCGGTCGCGGTCGCCCCCAGCCCGTAGCAGACGGCCAGCAGCATCAGTCCCGGTGTCGCGTAGTCGACGTAGTCGACGCCGACGTTGAAGGCGTCGCCGAGCATGTAGACGAACATCAACATGATCACGACCGGCATCAGCACCGCGTTGAACACCGAGGTCGGGTTCCGGGTGATGTGCTTGAAGTTGCGGCGCAGCATGACGATCGAGTGGTTCTGGGCGCTCATTTCGCGGCTACCTCCGTGTTGTGGCCCGTCAGGGCGAGGAAAACGTCATCAAGGTCGGGTGTGTGGACGGAGAACTCTTCGGCGCTGATCGAGTACTCGTCGAGCCGGTCGAGCACGGCGCGCAGCGACTTCGTCCCGCCGTCGCTCGGAACCCGCAGGTCCATCGCTTCGTCGTCCCGGGTCGAGTCGGTGAAGATCCGGGCGGCCGCGTCGAGTTCCTCCACGGTGCTGAACCGGAGCCGGACGTGCGTCCCGGGCAGCTGGCGCTTGAGCTCGTCCGGGGTGCCCTCGGCAACCAATTTGCCCTGGTCGAGAACGGCGATCCGGTCGGCGAGCTGGTCGGCTTCGTCGAGGTACTGAGTGGTCAGGAAGATGGTCACGCCGTCGGCCACCAGCCCGCGGATGATCGTCCACATGGTGCGCCGGCTGCGCGGGTCCAGACCGGTAGTCGGCTCGTCCAGGAAGATGATCTTCGGCTTGCCGACCAGCGTCATGGCCAGGTCCAGCTTGCGGCGCATCCCCCCGGAGTACGTCGACACCGGCTTCTGCGCCGACTCGACCAGATCGAACCGCGCCAGCAGCCCCGCGATGACCTGCTCGCCGGAGTTCACCCCGAGCAGATCGACCATCAGCTGCAGGTTCTCCTGCCCGGTCAGCAGCTCGTCCACTGCCGCGAACTGACCGGTGACGCCGATGACCGACCGCACCGCCTTGGCCTCGGTGTCGATGTCGTGGCCGGCAACCCGCGCCGTCCCGCCGTCCGCCTTCAGCAAGGTGGTCAGCACGTTCACTGTGGTCGTCTTGCCCGCGCCGTTCGGACCGAGCAGCGAGAACACCGTTCCCGCGCGAACCTCCAGATCGATGCCATCGAGCACGACCTTGTCGCCATAAGTCTTACGCAGTCCTGAGACTGCAATCGCTGAGCTGTTCATGTCCCAACCATCAGCGCCCGCCCAGACACCCCACTGACACGCCCCTGACACGGCCCCGGCAGGCTCCACGCCGGCCCTTGAACCGCTGAAAGGTGGTTGAAAGCGGCGAAGCTCACGATCGGCGTACCAGAGGTTCTCAGGAAGTCCGCGGGGCGGTGTCGGATCGAGGCGGCGGCGTTCGTGGAAGGGGTGAGAGCCGCCCAGGACGGCCACTGCAATCCACCTTTTAGCTATTCGAGGAGAACACCATGACCGCCATCTACACCTTCGATGTCTTGTCCACCCTCGACGGTTTCGGCTCGTACGGCGAAGGCGGCGACTGGGGCGGCTACTGGGGCAAGCAAGGCCCCGAGTTCCTCGACCGCCGCCTCGCCCTGTACGGCGAGACGCCGCGATTGATGCTCGGGGCAACCACCTACCGGCAGTTCCTGGAGATTCTGGGCCCGAGCATCGAGGAATCCGAAGTCCGTGACCCGGTGAACACCCTGATGCGGAGCCTGCCGACGACGGTGGTGTCGAGGACGCTGGAAGGACCCCTCGCCTGGAAGAACGCGACCCTGGAGAACGGCGACGCCGTCGACGTCGTCGCCCGGCTCAAAGAGGAGTCCGACGTACCGATGGTCTCAGCCGGCAGCCTGTCGCTGAACCGGTCGCTGATGGCCGCCGGCTTGGTCGACCGCGTCCAGCTCACAATCTTCCCCGTCATCAGCGGTCGGACCGGAGCGGACCCGGTCTTCCAGGGTGCGGCCGACTTCGACCTCGAGCTGATCGATCAACGCACCCTCGACGGCCACACTCAGGAACTCACCTACCGTCCCATCCTGCACGGGTGAAATCACGTCGCCCGGGCTCACCTCGTTCGGTACGCTCGCGAGATTGTTCCACCGAGGCTGAGAGCAGGTTTGGCGAATGGCGTGTCGGATCAGTGAGCTGGTGCTCGGTTGCCGCGACCCGGAGGTGCTGACGCGGTTCTGGTGCGAGGTGCTGGACTTCGTCGTCCTCGATCGCATGCACGACGGCTCGACGGAGATCGGGCCGCGCGAAGGGTTCGGCGGTCCGCAGCCGACGATCATCATCAGTCGCAGGGACGAACCGGAGCCGGGGAAGACCCGGCTGCACATCGACGTCAATGCCACCGACCGCGATCAGGACGCCGAGCTCGAACGCCTGCTGAAGCTCGGTGCGCGCCCGGCCGACATCGGCCAGACCGGCGACGAGAACTGGCATGTGCTCGCCGACCCCGAAGGCAATGTGTTCTGCCTGCTCAACGCCCGCCTCAACCCACTCTGATCGTCAGCAGTCACGCCGACGGGAGGCCGCTCATGAGCTGTGCGGCATCGTCGTTGCCGGGGTCGAGGTCGACGGCACGTCGAAGCGCGCTCCTCGCCAGGTCGAGCTGCCCGTCCAGCTGATGGGCCCATCCGGTCATCGTCCAAGCGGCGGATGAGTCCGGACGCAACTCGGTCCACACTCGCAGCAGCGGCCAGACCAGGTCTGTGCGGTGCAGCTCGATCGCTCCCCACACGCCGTCGTCGAACCCCTCGTCGTCGAGGTCGAACTCGGCCGGCTCGACCGCGACAAGTCGGTGGTACGCCGCCTCGGCCGCGTCCCGACCCGACGTCTTCAGCGCCTCGGCGACGGGGCCGGCAATCGAGGGCAGCAACGCGCGGATCGCCACCACGCTCTCCGGCGTCGCACTGGAGACGTGGTGATCGGCGAGGGCGATGTCGAGTGCTGCCTTCGCGATGGGCGAGGCGGGGATCGTGTTGGAGTTCGCCAGTACGACGACGCCCGTACGCCGCTCCGGAACCAGCACGAGCCTCGACCCGAAGCCGGGGTCCAAGCCACTGTGGCTCAGTGTTCGGTGCCCGCGGTAGTTGCCTAAGGCCCAGCCGAGTCCCGCCGCTTCTTGCCAGGGCGGGTTGCCCACCGACACCACGGGCCGGCACATCAGGTCGAGCAGCTCAGGGTCCAGCCGCGCCCACCGCCCGTCGGACGCCGGCTCGAAGTGGGCCACCATCCAGCGACACAGCTCGACCAGGTTGGAATGGAGGCTCGAGCTCGGGGCATGGCGCCTGGTGTACGGATAGGAGCCCTCGGGCACCGACAGTGGCATCCCTACGTGCGGTGATGCAGCCAGGTGCGCGGGCACCTCGCTGCGCAGGAAGGTGCTGTCCCGCATCCCGAGTGGGGCCAGGACCTCGCGCCGTACGGCGTTCTCGAACGTCGTACCCGTGACCCTGGACAACAGCAGCCCGAGAAGCTCGAACCCGGCGTTGGAGTAGGCGAACGCCGAGCCGGGCTCCGCCTGCAGTCGCCAGTCCGACAGGCTGCGAGCGAACTCGCTGAGGGCGTCGTCGCCGAGCTGAGGGTCGTGCCAGCCATAGTCCGTGACGTCGGGAAGACCGCTGGTGTGGCTCAGCAGACGCCGGGCTGTGACGTCGCCTGCGCGACCATCGGCGAGCGTGAACTCAGGGACCCATTCGGTGATCGGAGCATCCAGATCCAGCGCCGGTTCGCCGGCTTCCCGAGCGGTTGCCAGCGACATGATCGCGGTCGCGACGAAGGGCTTGGACACCGATGCCAGGTGGAACATCGTTTCCGGCGTGACCGGCGCACCGGTCCCGACGTCACGGACGCCGAACCCACGCGCGACGACCTCCTCGTCGCGCACCACCGCGACGGCCAGGCCTGCCACGTCGTGCGAGCCGGCAAAGGACTCGACCAGCGGCCAAAACCCTGCCTCAACGCTCCCCCGAAGATCCATGCCCACCTCCCCCAACTCAGTCGAGACAGAACTCGTTGCCCTCGACATCCAGCATCGGCAGGCAGGACTCGTTGAACCCATCGGCCCGCAGTAGCTGCACGCGCTTCGCGCCGAGCGCGACCAGTCGTGCGCATTCGGCCTCGAGCACGGCCACGCGCTCTTCACCAATTAGCCCGGTACCGACCCGCACGTCAAGATGCACCCGATTCTTGACGACCTTGCCTTCGGGAACGCGCTGGAAGTACAGCCGCGGGCCGACCCCGGTGGGATCGCCGCAGGCGAACCCCACGCCCTGACGCTCAGGCGGCAGCGAGCGACCGAAATCGGCCCAGGTGGCAAAACCTTCGGGTGGCGGCGGTACGACGTACCCCAACACCTTGCACCAGAAGCGAGCTACGCGCTCAGGATCCGCGCAGTCGAAGGTGACCTGGAACTGCCTGACCGATGCCATCCACCCATCGTGCTGGACATCGGACGACGCTGCTAGGAGTTTTTCGCCGCCCGCGCGCGGTACGCCGCGACCGTCGTACGGCTCGCGCACGCGTTGGAGCAGAACCGGCGCGTGCGGTTCCGCGACTGGTCCACGAAGTAGTTCCCGCAACCGGCCGCGGCGCACCGCCCGAGCGTCACCGCTGGATCCCCGGCCGCGACCAGGGCGAGCTTTGCAGCGATCAGTTGGCCGGCCCAGCGCTTGGCCGGGGTGCCGTTGCGGCTGAAGTGGATGTGCCAGCCGCCGTCGTGGTCGGACAGGTGCATGTCCGGCGGGTAATCGCGCAGCAGTCGGTGGACGGCGTCGGGAGCGACGCCGTCCACCGACTGCGCGAGCGCCGTACGCACGAGGTCCGGCAGGTCGCCGTAGTCGCCGTCCGGCGGCGGAATGATCTCGTGCTCGGCGAAGAACGTGGCAACCAGTTCACCGTGCTCGTTGAGCGTGCCGGTGTTGGCCAACTCGACGGCCAGCCGCGTCACATTCCCTATGTAGTCGCCGTATTCCACTTGACCACCTACATCGTCGGTTCTTATCGTAGGCGTCATGCTAACTGATGACGCCTACATCGCCCGACGCCTGCACCTGCTCGGGGAGTGGGATGCCGCACTCGCCGTGCTGGAGCCGGACGCCGACCCCGAGCTGCGCGCCGAGATCGCCGTCGACCGCTGGTTCTTCCGGATCGACGGTCATGAGGAGGCCGAGAAGGCGGTCGCGGCACTCGATCCCGCATCGCCGACCGCGCAGTTGCTCACGGCACGCATGGCGTACAGCCGTCTGCTGTTCCAGCGTGACGCCCGCGCGGACGACCGCGCCGTGGCCGAGGCCGGCTACCGCGCGGCGGCACGGAGCGCCGACGAGCTGCAGCGCGGTTGGGCGGAGTACCACTGGGGCGTCCTGCTGGACAACATCGACGAGGACCCGGCCGGCGCCCTCGCACGCTACGAGACAGCACTCGAGATCGCCACGAAGTACGGCGATGGCTACCTCGAGTCGTACATCATCCGGCACCTCGCACATCTCAAGGAGCCCACCGAGCGGATCGCGATGCTGCGCCGCTCACTCCATCTGCGCGCCGCACTTGGCGCCCGCCCGCAGACCATCGCCGCACAGGCCGCCCTCGCCGAGGACCTCCCCGACGACGACCCCGAGCGCGCCGAGCTCATCCGCACCTTCCGACCTGGCGCGGAAGAACTCCGCATCGGCTGGCTCCTGTCCGACGACTGACCGCCCGAGGTGTCCGCCTCCTGGCGCCAACGGATCAGGTAGAGGATTCTTGGCCCCACCGCCCCACTCGTTGTTGTCGCCACCTGGTCGTACCTCAGGAGACACGATGCCGGACCGGACGGATCTGCTGGTCGTCGGCGCGGGGCCGTACGCCTACTCTGCGGCGGCCCTTGCCCGTGACAACGGTATCCAGTGGGCCACCCGATGGCGTTCTGGCGGAAGAACATGCCGGTGGAGATGTTCCTGCGGTCAGGCCCCGACTGGCATCTCGACGGGAAGGGCGAGCACACGTTCGAGGCGTTCTTCGAGGAGCGCGGCCTGCGCCCCGAAGACTTCGACCCGATCCCGATCTCGGTCTTCCTCGACTACACGGAGTGGTTCCGCGAGCGCAAGCGGCTCGGCCTCGACGAGCGTCTGGTGACCGGCCTGACCAAGCCGAACGCCGCCTTCGTGGCAACGATGGACGACGGTACGACGATCACCGCGGACAAGGTCCTCGCCTCACCCGGTATCGGCTACTTCCTCAACCTGCCGGAGTGGTATGCCGAGGTGCCCGCGGCTCGCCGCTCGCATACGTGTGAACTGGTCTCCTTCGAGGCGCTCGCCGGCGCCAGGGTCGTGATCATCGGCGGCCGGCAGAGCGCCTACGAATGGGCCACTTTGCTGTGTGACCACGACGCGGCGCACGTGGACGTGGTGCATCGTCACAGCATGCCGACGTTCGCCAAAGTGAGCTGGCGCTTCGTCGACCAGTACGTCGACCAGACCTTGACACACCGGGGATGGTGGCGAGGACTCCCGGTCGAGCGGCAGCGAGCAATCGCCGCCGAGTTCTGGCAGGTCGGCCGTCTCACCCTCGAACTCTGGCTCGTACCGCGGATCCCTGACGCCGTCGTGACCAGTCATCCGGGTGTGCGGTGGTCGCCACAGCGGTCAGCGAACACGACGTGAGGCTGGCCCTGTCCGATGGCAAGACGCTGACAGCCGATCACGTCGACTTCGCTTCCGGCTACCGGGCTGACCTGGCTCGCGTGCCCTACCTGGACGGAGTTCTGGATCGGGTCGCGGTCACTTGGGGCTTCCCCGCCTTGACCGAGGGCCTCGAGACGTCCTTGGCCGGGCTCTACCTGACGGGGTTCGCGGCGACCCGCGATTTCGGTCCCTTCTACGGCTTCACCAAGGGCTGCCCGTCGGCCGCCCACCTCGCCATCACCGACATGCTGGGGTGACTTCTCTGCCGATGGCAACGGAGTTCATCCACTATGGGTGACGCCCCGGACTGTCCGGATCTGCTGCAATGCGAACCGTAACGCCTGTCCGCGGCGCAGGTCATGAGGCTCGACCTGGGTGAGCGGCTGGCGCGTGCGCTCATCTCTGGAGGGAATGACCGTGGACGCAATGACGAATGACTTCGGGGAAGTGCTCCTCTGGAGCTTCTGGTTCTTCATCTGGATCGCCGCACTGATGGTGTGGTTCCGGTGTCTGTGGGACCTGTTCAGCGACCGCTCGCTCAACGGTTGGGCCAAGGCCGGCTGGGCGATCCTGCTCATCTTCGTACCGTGGCTGGGGGCACTGATCTACCTCATCGCTCGCGGCCGGAGCATGAACGAGCGCCGACGGAAGGATTTCGAGGACGCGCAGACCGAGCAGAAGAAGTACATCCAGGATGTCGCCGGCACTTCCAAGAGCCCGACCGACGAGATCGCCAGCGCGAAGGAACTGCTCGATTCCGGAACGATCACGCAGGCGGAGTACGAATCCATCAAGATCAAGGCGCTTGCCTGACCACACCGGCAGATGCCAGAGGCCCTCTTCCGAAGGGAAGAGGGCCTCCGACCTGCGACAGGTGGCTCAACCGTGGACGATCGGCGGTCCGAGCGGAAGCGCGCCACCGCCTGTCGCCTGCGACGCCGAGTTGAAGAACAGGTAGACACCCACCGCGGCGAAGACGAACACCACCACACCGGCGATGTGGAGCACGCCCGCTGATGCCTGCAGGGTGCCGACCAGGACCAGCACCAGGGCGATTTCGATGAGCGCGAAGAGCACCGTGTAGGCGCTCGGCAGCCGAAGTGTGGCCAGGGTCAGCATCCCGATCACGACCAGCCACGAGATCAGGAACAGGCCTTGCGTGTCGACGGCGTCCGCGGCGACGATGCCGAGCCAGTTGTGCGTGAGGCCCAGTACGAGCATCGCGTAACTGAGCCAGAAGCCCGCGAAGATGCCGAACACGCCGGCGACCGCGCTCTGCCCGACGCCCGCCGCCCACACGGCCGCGATCACCAGGCCCAGGCCGGTGGCCGCGACGATGATGGACAGCGAGGCCCCGACCGCCGCCGCAGGCACGTAGCCGACGAGGACGAGACCGAGCGCGACCGATCCCACGATGAAACTGGGAAGACCGATCAGAGACGGGTCTCCTGTCACCGCTGGGCCCGCGGCCTCAGCCTCAGCGACCTCAGCGGCGTGTTGGGCGCGTTGCTCGTGGGCGCCGAAGGCATCGGCGTCGATTGTGGTCATGGCGAACTCCTTTCGGGGCGGATCCCGGATGCGATCAGGGTCTCCATTTCGCTCCGCCGATCTGTCTCGATTTGAGACGCCGCACGCATCCAGGTCCGCACGCGCTGCCTGCGGCGTGCGCGGTTTCGATACCGTCAGGCCATGGCCGGATGGCAGAGCTTGCGCGTGGACCTGCGCCGGTTGCACGAGGAGTCACCGGGCGCACTCGTGGTATGGCCCAGTCCCGATACCGAGCGGCGCGAGCCACCGTTCCGCATCGAGCTGGCCGCGTGGGCAACCGAGATCGCGGCCACGCTGAACGCGACGTACGGGACCCTCGTGGATCTGCATGTCGGGGCGATGACCTATCCGGCCGGGCAGCTGTCGGAGCGCGCGCAGGCCTTCCAGCTCCACGCGGAACCTGCCGAATCCGCCGGACTCGACGTGGAAACCCTGTCGCCGTTGTCGGTCCGGACCGGTCGGTCCACGCGCGAGGACGTACTGGTCACGAATCGAGCCGCGCACGAGCAAGTCCTCTTCAGCAACGGCGCCCTGACATCAGCGGTGACCGACAGCGCTGGGACGAGCAACCTGAATGAGAGCATCTCGTCTGCGACGGCGCGTATTTCGCCCTGACAGCGTGAGCTACCGGAAGCCGAACGTCCGGAATCTGATGTACGTTCCAGACATGTCCGACTTCACGATCAAGGCGCTCACGCCGGAGACGTTCGATGACTTCGCCGCTCTCGTCGAGCGGAACAAGGGCATGTTCGCCAGCTGCTGGTGCACGCACTTCCATCCCGATTGCGCGGAACGGGGCGTGACCGCCGAGGGGAACCGGGCGCTCAAGCAACGTTGGGTGGCCGAAGGCATCGCGCACGCGGCGCTGGTCTACGACGGCGACCGGGCCGTCGCCTGGGCGGAGTACGGATCACCCGAGGAACTGCCCAACATCCAGCACCGCAAGGAGTACGTGGCCACAGCCGAGCGCCTGCCCGACTACCGGGTCACCTGCATCCTGGTCGAGCGCGCTTTTCGCGGTCAGGGCCTCGCAGCGGTCGCCCTGCGCGGAGCCGTCGACCTGATCGCGCGGGCCGGCGGCGGCCTGGTCGAGGGCTACCCGCACGACACCGGCGGGGTCCGGAAGAAGAACTCGTCGTTCCTCTACAACGGCACCCGCACGATGTACGAACGCGAAGGCTTCACCTACGACCGCCCCAAAGGCCTCGGCAACTGCGTCATGGTCCGCGAGGTGGCCCCAAGCACGCGCTGAACCGGCCCAGAGGCGCGCTCTCGCGACTGCCCGACAATCACACGCTTGACGCCGATCAAGACCCTGTACCGCTCCCGCGTCGCGAACTCCGTCATCTCCCACACGACCGGGCGCCCTGTCTCTGCACACAGGCGGACGAAGGCACCGCGGTAGTGGCCGAAGAGATTCAGGGTCGTTCGAGCCATCGCGGCGGAGGTGGCGGGTCGACCACGCGTACTGGCCCGCTGCGGTCTCGGGTGTACTTCTCGTAGTCCGCGAAGTGGCGGTGTCGGCTGAGATAGTGCGGGTAGTGCTCGAAGTGCCAGCGGCACCCTTCAATGAATTCCTCGTGGTCGTCCAAGCCGAGCCGCGTGCACAGGCGGGAGAATTCCTCCAGCCCCGCAAGCATCTCGTGACACTGAGACGCGGTGGCGGCATGCGGCCCGTCGAGAACGCCGGTCGGCAGTTCGTGCACTGCGTAGGTAAGCCAATCGCGGTCACGCCAGTAGCGCACTCGGTCGCGATCAGTCTCTGGGCGCACCACCTGGGCACCTCCCGTGTCCGCTGAACCCACCGAGTAACCCAATCTTCCCGTGCCGCGGGCGAACAGCATCGCCCGCACATCAGCAGGCCCGTCCGCCGCTCCGACACCTGACAACGCACGCAACAGCGAACTCGCCGAAGACAACCAGCGACTCCGACGACAACTCACCCAAGCCCTCGGCGAGCTACGAGCCACCGGAGTGAGAGACGGCGCTTGAGCAACAACCGAACGGCGAGTGGCCTTAGTGGGTCGAGTGACTTTAAGGCTGGCTGAACACTCCCACCGCAGACTGAGTTGACCAAGGGGTGGTGGGTGACGATGACCGATCGGAACCGGGAGTTGCTGGAGCTGTCGTGGCCGATGGACGGGCAGTTGGCGTTGTCGGCCACGGTCGGCGCCATGACCCGCACGCTGGGCAACTGGGTAGTGGCGACGATCGGCGTCATCGGCGGCCTGGCCTACGCGCTTGCCGGTGGCACCTTCCTGCTCACTGACGCGTCCGACCCCTTCTTCCCAGTCTCCAGCGGTATGGCGCTGTGGGCGGTGATCGTCGGGATCGCGGCGCTGCGCCGTCGTCGCGGCTCGTCAGCCGAGATGGCCGGGTAGGTTCCGATGGCGAAACAAGAGCCGTATCCCTCGCATCAACTGTCGACCGTCAATCTGACGAGGTTGCTCACCGTCGGCGGACTGTGTGGGTTCGCGTGGGCTGCCGGTCTGCGCGGATTCATGTCCCAGGTCGCCGGCGACGAGGCGGGTGTCGAATGGGTCGGCACCTTCCTCTGGATCTTGCTGCCTGGCATGCTCACCGGGGTTCTGCTGGCATGGGCGGAGTACGTCCGCCGTACCGGCGGACGGCGGCACTGGCGGTGGCTGGCGCTTTCGCCCCTGCTCTTCACGGCCGTGCTCATCCCGGACCCACTCGGCGTCCTTGAGAACGGCATCGGCGGCGGCGCCATCGGCGTACCCCTGTACGGCATGGTCGGCGGTTACGCCATCTCCGGCCGCGGCCCACGATCGGGACGACTGGTGGCCGGGTTCGTGGCGTTCAGCGTCGTTCCGATCTGGGCGCTGACGGTCGAGTCCGTCGCCCCACACCTGACCCTCGACACACCGCAGGGGCTGTGGGTCGCGTTGTACTACTACTCGTTCATGGCCCTGCTCATGCTCGCCTGCGCGATCCCCCACCGACCCATCGAACAACACGATGCTCGAGCCCCGAGACACACTGCGGACCGACACCTACTTTGACGTTGCTGAGTGCTCTTGAGCAGGACGCGTGCTGGGTCATGGCCCGACCGCTTTGGTCAACTCGGCGACATTGGTCGCGCGGACGGCGGCATGAGAGTGCGTGCAAGCCACGAGTTCGTGCATCATCACCAGATGAACACTGCCCCGATTTCTGACGCTGCTGCGTGGCAGCGCCTTGGCAGGGTCACCGGCATCGCGGGGCTGGCCGCCGTGGTGTTGCTGTTCGTCGTCCTTGTCGGCTCGCGCGCTGAACCGTCCTTCACCGCCCCGGCAGCCGAGTTCCTCGCCCACTACCGGTCACCCAACACGGTTGCCTCGCCCTTGCGGTCTTTCGCTCTCACGATCGGGCTGGTCACTTTCGTGTGGTTCGGGGTCGCGCTGTCCATCCTGTTGCGGCACGCCGAGGGCGAGGCTCCGTGGCGGTCGTCAATCGCGATGGTCTCCGGGGTGTTGTTCGCTGCTCTGGTCCTCACGGGGAACGAGGTCGCGGCCGTGTTCCTTGCCGATGATCTCGACCCTCAGATCGCCAGGTACGCCTTTGAGGAGTCGCAGGCGGCATTCGCCAACGCACGCGTGGCGCTTGGCAGCTTCGCTGTGTCCTGCGGCTGGGTCATCGCATCGAGCCGATTCCTGCCCCGCTGGGTCGGATGGCTGGCCATCGCGAGCGGAGGGGGCCTCGTCCTTTGCCGCATCGACTGGTCGAACAACATCTGGCTGGCGCCATACCTACTGTTCTGGCTTTGGGTGCTCACGGTGGCGGTGCTGCTCTTGCGGCGCAACTTCCACGGCGTCGGCCGATCCGCTTGAAAGCGCGCCCACTTGGTCCGGGTCCATCGCCGTCGCAGGCCGCGTCAATGAGCCACCCGATCATCGGCATGTTCGGGCGTTCTCCGATCGCGCAGCGGTTACGGCTTGATGGCTCGGGTGGCGAAGTAACCAGGCATGTACCGGGCGGTGGCATCCGCGTGGTGCGGGGCTTCGTCGAAGTGGGTCAGGGTAAAGCCCGCCGCGAGCTGGCCGCCGATCTGCCCGGTGAGTGAGTGGCTGTATTCGATCGGCCCGGTCCCGTACGAGCGCTGCCGCTCGGCGTCTGAGAGATCAAGGCTGCTGAACGGGAGCCGATGGCGCACTATGAGCTCATCCCGCTCCTCCAATGCCGTGATGTCGAAAATGAAGATGTCAGGGTTCAGGAACCCGGCCATCAAGATTCCGCCCGGGCGCAGCACGCGGAATGACTCCCGCCAGACCGGTTCCAGGTCGGGACAGAACACGTTGGACACCGGGTTGAAGACGACATCGAAGCTGGCATCCGGGAACACGCTCAGGTCGCGCATGTCGCCGAGCACGGTACGGACGGCCAGTCCCTCGCGGGTGGCGACCTCCCGGTCCCGGTCCAGTTGCCGTGGCGAATTGTCCAGTACAGTCACGGCCGCGCCCGCTGCCGAGAGCACTGGCCCCTGCTGCCCTCCGCCGGAAGCCAGGCACAGCACCTCGGCGCCGACCAGTTCAGCCGGAAGCCAGCCGCGCGGCACTGCCTGGTAGCCGATCAGGACAACGGACCAATCGCCGGCCCGTGCCCGGGCGATGACCTCCGGCCCGGCCGGCTGGGTCCATTCGTTACTGTTCTCCACCTCGCGGTCCCAGGCGGCACGGTTGTACGCCACGGGATCAAAGCTGTCCGTCACAACGGCAAAGCTTAGGGGCCGCCACAAGGGCACCCGATGCGGGCTGGGTACCGCAGACAGCTAGCGAGCGGATGATCTGCGCGCGCACACTCGCTCCCCAGTCCCACACCGGCCCGGCGCACCGATTCGGCGTACCGTTCCGCGGTCGGTGGAGGCATCACGATCTGGTGTTCTGTATGTCGGGCCCGGTATGCCGAGTCGCTCCCGTCCCTCGTCGCCTCGCAGCACTACGTCCCTCGAGGTCGGCGACCTCATCGCTGTGCCATGCGAGCCTTCCGGCTGCCGTGCCGCGGTCAGGCGCCGCCAACTCGCCGTACCGTCGCCGGGCTCGCCGCCACGGAGCAGGGTCTCGTGCGAATCGAACTCTTTACTGATGGCGGCCTGAAGGTCGTGGATCACGCCGAGGTGGTTTCGACCGGCCTGCCGTCGAACTTCCGTGACATGCAGGTCGGCACCGTGCACAACGTGTGGGGATGGAAGGCGGCGATCAAGCGGGCGCAGGCCGCCACGTGAACGTCCGCTCATGCCGCTGTCCGTGCGCGGTCAGCCCGGGCTGTAGATGTAAGGCCAGACCGTGCGCCCGTCCTCTTCAACGGAAGGTGGCCCGTCCTCCCGGACATAGTGAGCATCCATCCCACCGGCGTGGTCGTCCCATGGCTCCAGATCGAACGCCGTAGGCGGAGGACCATGGAACTGGTGCAGTTCGCCGTCCCGAGGGTCGCCAGGGGCGGGTGCGCCCACCGTTCGACCCCAGGTCACGTCTCGCTCACCGTCGTCAGCCACGAGGGCAACGCTACGGCGAAGCGGCCGCTCATGCCGCCGAGAGTGAAGCGCTGTCATCGGCGCTACGTCGGTGGCCGCCCGGCGCGAGACGTCGTGTATCCCTCATCGGCTGACACCTTTCCAGGTCGGATGCCGGCGTGGTGCGAACATCGACAAGTCAGTGACCGACACGGCGTACCGCCCCGAGTTGCGGCCGGTGCTCACCGAGGGGACCGAAGCCCGCGGTGGAGCTTAGGGGCTTCGAACCCCTGACCTCTTCCATGCCATCACGTTCGAGCCGCGATCTGCTCGCGGGGAGTACGATCCACCATCCGCAGATGTCCGTGGTCGCGACCACGACCTTGTCGTAACGTCGGCACATGATCCAAGAGGTACGCACCGGAGTCGTCAACACCTTCCCGCACCTTGGCGCGAATCCCGCCACGTCACCAGCCCAAGCCAGCCACGCCTCAACCTGCGGGATGTCGGTGTGACGCCGCCCCACTTGCTCCTTGTCGACCTCGACGCTGATCTCGTATCAGCCTGGCGCGATGTCTTCGCCACTCAGATCGACGAGGGCGTGGTCGAGGTGCGGCAAGGATCGCTGCTGAACGTGCTACCGGAAGTCGACGCCGTACTGACGGCAGGAAACAGCTACGGGCAGATGGACGGCGGTGTCGATCGAGCACTCGCCGGCCACTGGCCCGATGTTCAGCGGTCGGTCTGGGCAGCGGTGGCCGACGAGGATCACGGCTACCAACCGGTCGGGTCAGCGAGCGTTGTTCCTACTGACGGCGAGCCTTGCCGCTGGCTTGTCTACGCACCGACCATGCGCGTGCCGATGCCGCTGTTGGACGGGATGGATATCGCCGTACACGACGCATTCTGGGCCGCCTTGGTGACTCTAAGCCGTCATCCAGCAGCCAGCATGGTCAAGAGACTTGCCGCGCCTGGTTTCGGTACGGGATACGGCCGAGTGCTGCCTGGCCGAGCCGCACAGCTCATGGCCGCCGCCTACACCATGTGGCGTCTGCCAGCCGCCACACGCATCTCACAACGCGAGGAGCTGCTTCACAGAGTTGTGTCGGAGGATGCCGAGGCGCTGGACGAACAGCTGCCCGCCAACCGATAGACACTCAGGTCATGACAGAAGCCGGTCTCCCGAGTGGGAGACCGGCCTCTGAGCTGCGGTGGAGCTTAGGGGATTCGAACCCCTGACCTCTTCCATGCCATGGAAGCGCGCTACCAACTGCGCCAAAGCCCCGCGGTGTCTTGCGACTCCGGAAGTTTAGCGGATACCCGGCGCCAAAGAAAAATCGGATACCCCCTCGCTCACAGGCACCTGGAAGCAGGCTGTGAGCAGGCGGATCCGTCCCGCATGCAGCGGCTGGACAGCCTCAAGACGCCACGACACAGGTCCTGAGCTGCGACTCGCGTCATCCAGTTCATGCGCTGAGGTCAGCAAGCCTGACGCAGCCGACGACGGTCGTCTGAGTCAGCTGAACCAAACCGAGTCCCTCCTCAAACGACTACGACATATCCATCGAGTGCGGTACGCCGGAGGGCGTTCAGCGAGCCCACCGCAGGCAGCTAGCACGCGGCGGGCCACAGCGGTGTCAACCGACCGTCGCCGAGTTGGCTAGCCCGAGTGCAGTACGCCGCTTGTCAGACCATCGGAGCCCGCTGAGCCCGAGTGTCGCCGCGCAGAGACATCCGACTGTCCGTCGCGGGAATCACTCGCCGAGTGCATTGCGCCGGAGGGCGGTCTCCGACGCCGCCGGAGGCGGCCTACAGGACAGCCGCCGCGCAGCGGTGTCGTTTGGGCCTATCCCCCAACCCGGCTTCAGGTCAGCGTTGGGGGTCGTCGCTCATTACTGGTTCGGGGAGGGAGCCGGCGTTCCATTCCTCGATGCGCCAGCCGTTACTACGGCTAGGAAGCAGCGAGATCCAGTTGCAGTTGGCGAGCCCTCCGAACGCGGACCAGTTCGCCTGGGGGATGCCGAGGAACTGGCAGATCCCGACGCGCGCCGCGAACCCGTGGGTGGTGATGACGATGGTGTCTTCCGAGGTCCCTTCGACCGAGATCCGGGTGAGGGCGGCGGAGAAGCGGTCGGCGACTTCTTCGGTGGTTTCGCCGGCGGTGCCTCGGCGCTGGGTCTGGCCGGCGCGGACGCGGGCGAGGGCTTCGGGTTGGGTGGCGGCGATTTCGGCTGAGGTTTTGCCGGCCCAGTCGTCGACGTGGATCTCGCGGAGGGCTTCGTCGTACTCGATTTTGAGGCCGGTGAGCGCAGCGAGTTCGCCGGCGGTGGCGGCGGCGCGCTGGAGGTCGCTGGCGAAGAGGCGGGTCGGGGCGAGGGAGGCGAGCCGCGCGGCTGCCACGCGGGCCTGTTCGATCCCGACCTCATCGAGGGGGATGTCGGCCTGGCCTTGCATTTTGTCCTGCAGGTTCCACTCGGTCCGGCCGTGGCGCCAGACGATCAGTCGTCCCGCGCTCATTCAGCCGAAGGGATCGGAGAGGGCAGCGGGATGGCCGGGCAGTCGCGCCAGAGACGCTCGAGGGAGTAGAAGCTGCGCTCCTCGTCGTGCTGGACGTGGATGACGATCTCGAGGTAGTCGAGCAGCACCCAGCGGCCCTCCCGGGCGCCCTCGCGGCGGACCGGCTTGGCGTCGAAGTCGATCCGCAGCTTCTCCTCGACCGCGTCGACGATGGCGCGCACCTGGCGGTCGTTGGAGGCGGAGGCGACCAGGAACGCGTCGGTGATGGCGAGTTGCTCCGACACGTCGAAGGCGAGGACGTTCTCGGCCTTCTTGTCGTGGGCGGCCTCGGCGGCCGCGGTGAGCAGCTCGATGGCACGATCGCTTGCTGGCATAGGTTCCTTCTAACGGTTGGTGTAGAGCTCGCGCTTGGCGATGTACTGGACGATGCCGTCCGGGACGAGGTACCAGGTCGGGTTGCCCTTGGCGACCCGGGCCCGGCATTCGGTCGAGGAGATCGCCAGCGCCGGCACCTCGAGCAGTGTGATCCGATCCATCGGGAGCTTGTCCAGCGGCAGTTCGAGGCCTTCGGTCCCGGGCCGGGTGCAGCCGACGAACTGCGCCAGCTTGAACATCTCGTCCACGTCGCGCCAGGTGAGGATCTGGGCGAGCGCGTCGGCACCGGTGATGAAGAACAGCTCCGCGTCCGGGTACAGCGCCGACAGGTCGCGCAGGGTGTCGATCGTGTACGTCGGCCCGGGCCGGTCGATGTCGACCCGGCTGACCGAGAACCGCGGGTTCGACGCCGTCGCGATGACCGTCATCAGATACCGGTCCTCGGCCGGAGAGACCGCCCGGTCGGTCTTCTGCCAGGGCTGGCCGGTCGGAACGAAGATCACCTCGTCCAGGTCGAAGTACGCCTGCACCTCGCTGGCCGCGACCAGGTGGCCATGATGGATCGGGTCGAACGTGCCACCCATCACGCCCAGGCGACGGACCCGCTCGACGGAAGCCATATCAGCCAGTTCTCAGCCGCTCAGGAGTGCGGCCGGCCCTTGCCCATGATGACGGTGACGAGGAGCAGCAGGACCAGTACGAACAGGGCGAACCCGCCGTACCACCACTCCGAGATGTGCTTGGCCTCGGAGCCGGCCTCTTCGACGGCCGCCAGCAGCGGCAGAATGTGCGATTGCATGCCCCAGAGCCTATCTCGTGGCCGGACGCACGAGCGCGACCGGTGGCCTCATCGGCCGGCCGGTCGCGCGGAGGACGTCAGCTGTGGCGGATGTGACGGGTCAGCAGCCGGCGCCATGGGGACGGTACGGCGTGCGCACGCCGGGCCTGCGCGGCGGCACGCCGGCGCTCGTCGATGTGGGCACGGGCAACTTCGGGGGTGATCATGATTCCTTCACTGGGTTGTACGGCGGCATCGTGGCGGGCTGGCCTCGACACTTCATATTGTACGGCGTGAGTTCCGCGCATACAAACGAATTAAAGGCAGATCGAGTGATATGCCTACGAATCTGCGGTGAACGGGAGGTTCGCGCCATGGACGCGATCGATCGGCAGCTGATCGAGGCACTCCGCCTGAACGGCCGGTCCAGCTGGGCCGAGCTGGGCCGCGTGGTCGGCCTGTCCGGCCCGAGCGTGCAGGAACGGGTCCGGCGGCTGGAGGAGCGCGGCGTACTGCTCGGGTACCGCGCGGTGGTGGCGCCCGAGCACGTCGGGCTCGGGACGAGCGCGCTGATCGGGCTGTTCCAGCGCGACGACGTGGAGACCGACGACATCGTCGACCAGGTCCGGGAAATCGATGCGGTCGAGGACTGCTGGTTCGTCGCGGGCGACCAGGAACTGGTGGTGAAGGTCCGCGTTGCCGACGTCACCCACCTCGAGGCGGTCGTGGGCACCCTGCGCCGGGTGAACGGCGTGGTCAGGACCCGGACGACTGTCGTGCTGTCGACCCGATGGGAAGGGCGTCCCGCGCCGCTGCCCGAGTGAGCAGTAGTACGACGGCCGCACCGAAGGCAATGGCAGCCGCAACCGGGGAGAGCAGGTCGGGAGCGTGCTGATAGGCCGCACCACCGAGAGCGGGCGCCAGAAACATGCCACTGATGGACGCCGCGGCGTACAGGCTGGAGTAGCGCCCGACCATGCCCTCCGGAGCCGCATCGGCGACGTGAGCCGTGGCAGTCGGCTTGTAGAGCATCTCCCCCGCCGTGATGACCACCATCGCAACGGTCGCCCCGACCAGCGCCGGCCAGACGCCCAGCACCGCCAGCCCCAGACCCACGAGCGCGAAGCCGACAGCGATCACCCGAGTCGATCGGTGCTCGCGAAGCCGTACGGCGAGCGGCGCCTCGCAGCACACGATGACGGCAGAGCTCAGGCCGATCAGCAGTCCATAGGCGACTGCCGGCGTACCAGCGTCCCGGAGCAGGAGTGGCATGGTGGCGAACAGTTGCCGGTACACGGTGTCGATGGCAACGATCGACACCAACAGAACCAGCACCTGCCTGTCCCGAAGCAGGACCCGCCAAAGGCCGCGAGCGACAGCCGAACCGGCACGCGACGCCTGCGGCACTGACCGCCAGATGACGGCCGCCAGCACCAGACTGGTCGCAGCGTCGATCACGAACACCAGCGAGAAGTTGTACGCCGCCAGCAGCCCTCCCAGCGGCGGCCCGATGGTGAATCCGGCGTTGCTCGCGGTCCGCGACAACGCGATCCCCTCCCGCCGGCGCTCAGCGGGGAGCGCCGTCGCGACCAGCGCACTCATGTTGGGCCGCCCAGCCCCACCGAAAAGACCGGCCAGCATCCCGACCGCGATCAGCAGCCCGCCAGGCACGACAGGCATGGCCAAGCAGCAGACCGACCAGGCCAACTGGCTGCCCACCGCGGCCCGGCGGAGGCCGAAGCGATCGCCGAACCAGCCACCACCCAGATTGCCTCCGAGCAGCCCCACGCCGTACGCCGCCGCGGCGAAGCCGGCCTCCTGCGCCGACATCCCGCGGTCCTCGACCAGGTACAACGTCAGGTAGATCCACGCCAGCGCACCGGCCGCACTGACCAGTTGCCCGACCATGACGGCCTTGAGCCATGCCGGCAGCTCAGCGATCCGACGCCAGTACATGCTGCCCCCAGCCAGAGCACAGTAGAGTGAGTTCCTAACAGGAACTTAGTGGGACAGTTAGCGTGGTGGCAACCGGATTGGGGGTCGATGTGCGGCGGAGCAGCTTCTCCCCCGAGCCCGACTGTGCGATCGCGCAGTCCCTCGGCGTGATCGGCGACGGCTGGGAACTGCTGATCGTGCGCGACCTGGCCCGCGGTCTCCATCGGTTCGACCAACTCGCCGACTCGCTGCACATTTCCCGCAAGGTCCTGACCGAGCGGCTCACCGGCCTGCTCGAGAGCGGGATCGTCGAGCGCACGGCGTACCAGGATCGTCCGACGCGCTACGCGTACCGCCTCACGCCACGCGGCCGCGCGCTGCTGCCGGTGCTGGTCGCGCTGCAGGACTGGGGCGACCGCTGGCTGCTCGGCGACGGCTCACTCACCGGCACGAACGACGCCGACGAGCCGCCCGCGCACCGGATCCACGAACTGATCGGCCGCCGCGTCCCCGCGATCGCCCTGCCCTCCGTCGCCGGTACGACGGTCGATGTGGTGGACGCGGACGCCCGCGCGACCGTGCTCTTCGGCTACCCGGCGACCGGGCGGCCGACTCCGTTGCCGGAAGGCTGGGGCGAGATCGCAGGTGCCAACGGCTGCACGCTGGAGAACCGTCTCTTCGCCGCCCGGTACGACGAATTCGTCGCCAAGGGAATCGCGGTGCACGGTGTCAGCACCCAACGCACCGACGAACAGCAGGCATTCGCCGAGGCCGAGGGGATCCCGCACGCCCTGCTGTCCGATCTGGAGCTGGAACTGACCGCAGCCCTCCGGCTGCCGACCTTCCGCGCCGGCGGGTACGAGCGGCTCAAGCGCGTCGTTCTCGTGATCGGAGCGGACCGCGTCGTGAAAGCCGCACGGTACCCGGTCACGGACATCGCGGACGCCGTCGATTGGGCCTTCACGACCGCCTGAAGAACGACTTGAGCTCGTCGGCCACGCGACCGACGGCCTGAGTACTGCCGCCTGGATTGGTCCCGCCCGGGTCGCTGGACGCGCCATGGTCGAGGCCGTCGAACTCGACCCGCCGGCAGTGTGGAAGAACCTTCTCGAGCGTGTCCCGCCAAGGCTTCAACGCCGCGAGCCCCTTGCTCCCACCCATCAGCAGCACATCCGCCGGCACCTCGCGGAACACTTCGAACGTCCCGGCCAACTCGGCGATCAGCGCGCCCTCATAGTGAATGGTCGGCGCGAGCTTGCGCATCGTGATGGCGTCCGCCCCAGCCTGCCGCTCCTCCTTGACCAGCATCTTCTCGGTCATCCGCGTCATCAGCCGCCGCGGCACCACCTTCAGGAACGCCGGCGCCAGCTGCAACCCGTACATGCTCGTCACCATCGCACCGGCGAGATTGCCTTCGGCAACCTCTCGGTCGAAGCGGACCAGCCACTCCCGATGCGGCGTAGGATTGTCGACAATCGCAGGCTCATACAATGCGACCTTCCGCAGGCCCGGCAGTATCCGCGCCGCCTCCAGTACGACGGCACCCCCGGCGCTGACGCCAAAAGCAAACTCGGCACCCGCCGCGGTCAAGACGGCCTCGAGATCCTCGACCTCGGTACGCACGGTGTGGTCCGGCCGATGTGGACCGGACAATCCGCGTCCGCGGCGATCCGGGAGGTAGACGGTGAAGTCGCCGGCCAGCGCCTCCGCAAGCAGCGTGTGGCTGCGGGCGGACTCCATGCTGCCGTGCAGTACGACGACCGCCGGTCCCTGCCCGGTCTTCCAGTAGCCGATCTCGGTGCCGTCGCGGGACTCGACCGCGCCCTGGGTCAGTTCTGCTGTTCTCATGGCTCGATAGTCACACATCCTCTAGTTGCATTGCAACTAGTGTCTCGGACCCGTAAGCTGGCGACGTGACCTTCCGACGCTCACCCCTCGCGCTCGCGATCCTCGGCCTGCTGGAGAACGGGCCGCTCCACCCGTACGGGATCCAGCGGCTGATCAAGCAGTGGGGCAAAGACCAGGTCGTCAACGTCGGCCAACGCACCAGCCTCTACCGGATGATTGTCCGGCTGGAGGAGTCCGGCCTGATCACGGCCGGCGCGACCGAGCGCGACGAGCGCTACCCGGAGCGGACCGTCTACCACCTGACCGAGGACGGGCGGACGGTCTGCCGGGAGTGGCTGGCCGAGATCCTGACCACGCCGCGCAACGAGTTCCCCGAGTTCCCGGCCGGACTGTCGTTCGTGATGCTGGTTCCGCCGGAGACCGCGGGCGAGCTGCTGGCACAACGGCGGGACCACCTGACCAAGCGGATGGCGGAGCTGGACGCCGAGCTGACCCTGGAGGTCGAGGGCGCGCCGATCCCCCGGTTCGCGCTGCTCGAGACGGAGTACCAGCGGGCCGTCACGGTGGCCGAGGCGGAATGGATCGACGGGATCCTCGAGGAGCTGCGCAGCGGGAGCCTGACCTGGACACCCGGACCGGTATGACGGTCGACGTCTGGTGGGCCCGGATCGACCAGGCCCGCGACGAGTTCGCCACAGATCTGGACGCGGTCGAGCGGGAGCGATTGGCGGCGTACATCCACGCCGACGACCGCAAGCGGTTCCTGCTCGGATGCACGATGGTACGGCGGTTGCTCGCGGCACGGTTCTCGTTGCCAGCAGCAAGTATCCGGCTGGACCGGACCTGCCCGCGCTGCGGGAAGCCCCACGGCAAGGTGCGTGCGGACGGCGTCGAGCTGTCGGTCACCCATGCCGGCGACCTGGTCGGTGTGGCGATCAGTGATCGACCGGTCGGAATCGACGTGGAGAAGGTCGACCCGCACCTGGACGTCGACGGGCTCGCGAAGGTGGCGCTGATTCCTGAGGAGATCCACGAACTCAGCCGTCACGACGAGAACGAGAAGGTGCGCGCATTCCTCAGGTACTGGACGCGCAGGGAGGCGGCGGTGAAGGCGACCGGCGAGGGACTACCCGCGAAGCCAGGCAAGATCACGGCGGGAATCCAGCTCGAGGAACTGGACGTGGATCCCGACCACGTGGCGGCTCTGGCGGTGGTGTCTGCCGAGCCGCCCGTGGTGAGGACGTTCAGGTTCGGATCTGACCCTCGCCGGTGACGACGTACTTGGTCGAGGTCATCTCCGGCAGGCCCATCGGACCGCGGGCGTGCAGCTTCTGGGTGGAGATGCCGATCTCGGCGCCGAAGCCGAACTCGCCGCCGTCGGTGAATCGCGTGCTGGCGTTGACCACGACCGCGGCCGAGTCGACCGCCTGCACGAACCGCCGCGCGGCCGCCTGCGAGCGCGTGATGATCGCGTCGGTGTGACCGGAGCTGTAGCGGCGGATGTGCTGCACCGCGGACTCGAGTGAGTCGACCACGGCGGCGGACAGGTCCAGCGAGTTGTACTCCGCGCCGAAGTCCTCCTCCGACGCCGCGACCACATCCTTGCCCACAGCAACTACAGCCGGATCGCCGTGCACCGTGACGCCCGCCGAAGCCAACGCGGGCAGCGCCTTCGCCAGGAAGTCCGAGGCGACCGACGAGTGCACGAGCAGGGATTCGGCCGCGTTGCAGACGCTCGGGCGCTGAGTCTTCGCATTGAGCAGGATCGTCAGCGCCAGGTCGAGGTCAGCGTCCTGATCCACGTAGACGTGGCAGTTGCCGACGCCGGTCTCGATCACCGGCACGGTCGACTCGCTGACCACAGTCTGGATCAGGCCGGCGCCACCGCGCGGAATCAGTACGTCCACCAGCCCACGCGCCTGCATGAGCTCCTTCACCGCGGCCCGCTCAGTCGGCACACCCTGAACCACGTCCGCGGGCAATCCCGCCGATGCAGCGGCCGACCGCAGTACGTCGATGATCGCGTCGTTGGACGCGGCGGCCGACGACGAACCGCGCAGCAGCACGGCGTTGCCCGACTTGAGGCAGATGCCGGCCGCGTCAGCGGTCACGTTCGGACGGGCCTCGTAGATGATCCCGACGACGCCGAACGGCACGCGCACCTGGCGGAGCTCCAACCCGTTCGGCAGCGTGTACCCGCGCACGACCGCACCAACCGGGTCGGTCAGCCCCGCAAGTTGCTCGAGCCCTGCGGCCATCGCGTCCACCCGACTCGGGTCCAGCGCAAGCCGATCCACCGTGGACTCCGGCGTACCAGCCTCGCGGGCCGACGCGACGTCCTTCGCGTTCGCCGCGACGATCACGTCCGTGTTGTCCCGCAACGCCGCAGCCATCGCGTGCAGCGCCGCGTCCTTCGTCGCCCGCGAAGCCTCAGCCAGCGCGTACGACGCTTCCCGCGCCCGCCTGGCCAGCTCGATGATCTCGCTCATGATTCATCCTAGGTCGATCGGTTCACAGCAGGACCAGGTCGTCTCGGTGGACGACCTCGCGTTCGTACGCCGCGCCGAGTTCCCGCGCGAGGTCGCGCGTCGATCGGCCCAGCAGGTCAGGGAGTTCGGTCGCGTCGTAGTTGACCAGGCCGCGGGCGATGACCGTCCCGGCAGGCGAGACGAGGTCGACCGGATCGCCGGCCGAGAACGTGCCCTCGACCTTCGAGATGCCGGCCGGCAGCAGCGACGTACGCCGCTCTGTCACCGCCCGTACGGCGCCCTCGTCCAAGTGGAGCCGACCCTGACCCGACGTGGCGTGGGCGAGCCAGAGCAGGCGGGTCTTGCGGCGACGGCCGGTGGGGTGGAAGAGAGTGCCCACAGGCAGGCCCTTCAGTGCCTCCCCCACGCGACCGGCAGACGTCAGGACGACCGGAATCCCTGCCTCCGTGGCGATCGCGGCCGCCTCGACCTTCGTCTGCATGCCACCGGTGCCGACGTTCGACGAGCCGGTGCGACCGATCCGCAAGGGCGCAAGATCAGCGGGCCCGCGAACGTCGGTGACCATAGAGGTCCCCGGCTTGCGCGGATCCCCGTCGTACAACCCGTCGACGTCAGACAACAGAAGCAGCAGATTGGCATGCACGAGGTGACTGGTCAGAGCCGCCAGCCGATCGTTGTCGCCGAAGCGGATCTCGGTCGTCGCGACCGTGTCGTTCTCGTTGACGATCGGTACGACGCCCAGCTCGAGCAACCGCGCGAAAGTCCGGTAAGCATTCCGGTAATGGCTCCGCCGGGTCACGTCGTCGACAGTGAGCAGCACCTGACCGACCCGCAGACCATGCGCCGCGAACGCGTCGCTGTAGCGGGCCATCAGCAGCCCCTGTCCAACCGACGCCGCCGCCTGCTGCGTCGCCAGGTCCCGCGGTCGCGACCGCAGACCCATCGGGGCCAGGCCGGCGGCGATCGCGCCGGACGAGACGAGCACGACCTCGGTCCCCTCCACCCGCCGCGCCGCGATGGCGTCGACGAGCAGCCGGAGCCGTTCGAGGTCGATCTTGCCGCGCTGGGTCAGCGACGACGAGCCGACCTTCACGACGATCCGCGTGGCCTCGACGACCTCCGCGCGTTCCTTCATGAAATCAACCGTTCTGGTCGAGTTCCTTCTGCAGTTCGAGCTCGCGTGCTTCCTTGCGCGCCAGCTTCGCCGCAGCTTCAGCTGCTCGTTTGGACTCGGCCGGGGACAGGTCCACCTCGTCCTCGACCCAGCCCGCGCCGTACTCCGACAGGTCGGTCGTCGAGTCCCCCGCCCGGTGGGCGTGGTACTCGGTGTCCTTCGCCCGCCGTCGTTGGACCGCGGGACGTGCCTCCTCCAGCCGGTGGTCCTCGCCGCGCCGGGCCAGGATCTCGGCACCGGCCTGGACCTCGGGCGCGAAGTCGAACACGATCGCGTTCGGCCCGTCGCCGATGACGACCGCGTCGCCCTCCATCGCGCCGCGCTCCAGCAGTTCCTTCTCCACTCCGAGCCGGTTCAGCCGGTCGGCCAGGTAGCCGGTCGCCTCCGCGTTCGCGAAGTCGGTCTGCTTGACCCAGCGCTCGGGCTTCTCGCCCTGCACCAGCCAGCCGCCGTCGTCCGGCAGCTTCTTCACCTTGAACTCGGGCCCGCCCTGCACCTGCGGCCGGATCACGATCCGCGTGGTGTCGGGCTTCTCCTCCTCGGCCCGCCGCTGCAGGACGATCTCCGCCATCGCGAACTTCAAGGCCTCCAGGCCTGCATGCGAAGCGGTCGAGATCGGGAACACCCGCAGCCCGCGCTGCTCCAGCTCGGCCTGCACCATCTCCGCGATCTCGCGGGCGTCCGGTACGTCGATCTTGTTCAAGGCAACGAGTCGCGGCCGGTCCTCCAGACCGCCGTGCGCCTGCAGTTCCGCCTCGATCGTGTCCAGGTCGCTGAGCGGATCCCGCCCAGGCTCGTACGTCGCACAGTCGATGACATGCACGAGCGCCGCGCACCGCTCCACGTGCCGGAGGAAGTCGTACCCGAGTCCCCGGCCCTCGCTCGCACCCTCGATCAGCCCGGGTACGTCGGCCACGGTGAACGTCGTGTCACCCGCGACAACGACCCCCAGGTTCGGGATCAGGGTGGTGAACGGGTAGTCGGCGATCTTCGGCCGGGCCCGGCTGATCGACGCGACCAGCGACGACTTGCCGGCACTCGGGAACCCGACCAGACCGATGTCCGCGACCACCTTGAGCTCGAGGACGAGCGTCCGCTCCTCGCCGTCCTCGCCGAGCAGCGCGAAGCCGGGCGCCTTACGAGCGCTGCTGGCCAGCGCTGCGTTGCCGAGGCCACCCTTGCCGCCCTGCGCCGCAACGAACTCCGCGCCGGTCCCGACGAGATCCGCGAGTACGACGCCATCCGCCGTACTGATGACCGTGCCGTCGGGGACGCCGAGGACCACGTCGCCGCCGTTGCTGCCGGCCTGGTGGTCACCCTTGCCCTGGGCACCGTTCGTCGCGGTGCGGTGGCTGGAGCGGTGGTAGTCGACCAGCGTGGTCACGTCCTGGTCGACGCGCAGGATCACGCTGCCGCCGTCGCCGCCGTTGCCGCCGTCCGGGCCGCCGAGGGGTTTGAACTTCTCCCGGTGCACCGAGGCGCAGCCGTTTCCGCCGCGGCCCGCGGTGACATGCACCGTGACCCGGTCGACAAAGCTGGGAATCGCCATCGGTGTCTCTACTTCCTGTCTTCGCCTCCCGCCCCGAGCGGAGCGAGGTTCTTGCAACTGCCTTGCACAGCAACTGTCTTACACAGCAGAAGGGCGGGTCCGCGGTATTCCGCGACCCGCCCTTCTCAGAGCTCGTGAAACGTCCGGGTGGCGGTGTTACTCCGCCGGGGCCGGGACGATGTTGACGACGCGGCGACCGCGCCGGGTGCCGAACTCCACCTTGCCCTCGGCCAGCGCGAACAGCGTGTCGTCGCCGCCACGGCCGACCAGGTTGCCCGGGTGGAAGTGCGTGCCCCGCTGGCGGACGATGATCTCGCCGGCGTTGACCAGCTGACCGCCGAACCGCTTCACGCCGAGGCGCTGCGCGTTGGAGTCGCGACCGTTACGGGTCGACGCCGCTCCCTTTTTGTGTGCCATCTCAGATCAGCTCCCCTTCTTCTCAGAGGAAGACAGTTTCTTCGCGTCGATCGCGGTGACCTTGACCTGGGTGTAGTGCTGACGGTGCCCCTGGCGCTTGCGGTAACCGGTCTTGTTCTTGTACTTGAGGATGTGGATCTTGGGACCCTTGGTACGACCCAGGACCTCGGCCGACACGGCCACCTTGGCCAGCGCCGCGGCATCGGTCGTCACGGTGTCGCCATCAACGACCATGACCGCCGGGAGGGACACGGTGTCGCCCACCTCGTCCGTCAGGCTGTCGATCTCGATGACATCGCCGACGGCGACCTTCTGCTGGGTGCCGCCACTGCGCACGATCGCGTACACCGTGGATCTCACTCTCTGCTGGTTCGGAAAACTTACGGGGGCCTGCACAGACCTCTAGCGGCCCACACAAACATGGCACGCTGAACGCGCGCCGACGCTCAAGTTTACGGGTCGGCTCACAGACGGGTCAAACCGGGTCAGCTCCCCGTGGAGACGAGCTCCGTGGTGTCGCTGGTCGCACCGGCTTCGGTGTTACCAGCATCACCCTCGGTCGCCGCCTTGCCACGGCCCCGGCTGCTCCGCCGGCGCCTGCTGCTCCCGTTCTTCGCCGCCTCGGCCGGAGCCGTCTCCGCCTCAGCCTCCGCCGAAGCCGTCGCAGGCGCCCCAGCCGGAGCCACCTCGGCGCCCACCGTGGTGGTCGACTCAGCGGTCTCGGTCGGGAATCCGGTCGCCTCCGGGCTCACCTGTACGTCGTCCGACCCGGAGGCCGGGTAGCCGGTCGGAGTCTCCGTCGTACCGGCGTCGTCGTCGGACTTCTTCGCGTCGACCGCTGAAGCAGCGGCGATCTGGGCCAGGCGCTGAGCGGCGTCGGCGTTGTGCTGCGAGGTGTCCTCGGCCGGCTGCTCGTCCTCGCCTCGGCCCTTGCCCCGCCGGCGGCGCGAGCTCTTGCGGCCACCGTCGTCAGCCTGCGCGGCCGCGGGCTTGTTGTTGTCCTGGCCGTTGCCGTTGCGGCTGTCCCGGCGACGGGACTCCTTCGGCTCGTCGTGCAGGATCAGGCCGCGGCCCCCGCAGTGGTCGCAGTTCTCGCTGAACGCCTCGAGCAGACCGGTGCCGATCCGCTTGCGAGTCATCTGGACCAGGCCGAGCGAGGTGACCTCGGCCACCTGGTGCTTGGTCCGGTCCCGGCCCAGGCACTCGACCAGCCGGCGCAGCACCAGGTCGCGGTTCGACTCCAGCACCATGTCGATGAAGTCGATCACGATGATGCCGCCGATGTCGCGGAGCCGGAGCTGCCGGACGATCTCCTCGGCCGCCTCCAGGTTGTTCTTGGTGACGGTCTCCTCGAGGTTGCCGCCGGAGCCGGTGAACTTGCCGGTGTTGACGTCGACGACCGTCATCGCCTCGGTCCGGTCGATGATCAGCGAACCACCCGACGGCAGCCACACCTTGCGGTCCAGCGCCTTCTTGATCTGCTCGTCGATCCGGAAGCTGGCGAAGACGTCACCGTCGCCGCTCCACTTCTCCACCCGGTCGGCCAGGTGCGGCGCCACGCTGGTGACGTACTCGCGGACCTGGTCGTAGGCACGGTCGCCGGAGATCACCAGCTTGGCGAAGTCCTCGGTGAACAGGTCCCGGACGACCCGGATCAGCAGGTCGGGCTCGCCGTACAGCAGTTGCGGGGCCTGGCCGTTCTTGGACTTCTTCTCGATGTCCTCCCAGAACGACTGCAGGCGGCTGACGTCCGCGGTCAGCTCCTCCTCGGACGCACCCTCGGCCGCGGTCCGGACGATCACGCCCGCCTCGTCGGGGACGATGTCCTTGAGGATCGTCTTCAGCCGGTTCCGCTCGGTGTCGGGCAGCTTGCGGCTGATGCCGCCGTTGCCACCGCGCGGCACGTAGACGACGTACCGGCCGGGCAGGCTGATCTGGTTGGTCAGCCGGGCGCCCTTGTGGCCGATCGGGTCCTTGGTCACCTGGACCAGGACCGCCTGGCCGGACTTCAGCACCTGCTCGATCTTGCGCGGGCCGTTGGCCCCGCCGAGCGTGGCCCAGTCGACCTCACCGGCGTACAGAACGGCGTTGCGGCCCTTGCCGATGTCGATGAACGCCGCCTCCATGCTGGGCAGCACGTTCTGCACCCGGCCGAGGTACACGTTGCCGATCAGCGAGGTCTGCTCGGCCTGGGCGACGTAGTGCTCGACCAGGACGTTGTCCTCGGACACGGCGATCTGGGTCAGGTCCTCGCGGGACCGGATCACCATGGTCCGCGCGACCGACTCGCGCCGGGCCAGGAACTCGGCCTCGGTGACGATCGGCGCGCGCCGGCGGCCGGCCGCCCGGCCCTCGCGGCGACGCTGCTTCTTCGCCTCCAGCCGAGTCGAGCCCTCGACCGCGGTGATCTCGTTCGCGGTGTTCTTGCTGCGCGGCTCGCGCACCCGGACGACGGTCTCGTCGGGGTCGTCGGGCGACGTGGCGCCCTCCTCGCCCTTGCGGCGGCGACGGCGACGGCGACGGCGGGACGAACTGCCCGAGCCCTCCTCGTCGGAGTCGGCCGACGCGTCCTGCTCGTCGTCGGAGCCGGTCTCGGCGTCCTGCTCGTCCGCCTCGTCCTCGTCGGAGTGCTCGTCCGAGCTGTCCTCGGCGCCATCGGCGTCACCGGACTTGCGGCGGCGACGGCCACCGCGGCGACGGCGACGACGACGCGTGCCCTCGCCACCTTCCTCGCCGTCCTCGGACTGCGCGTCCGGCTCCGACTGGGCGTCCGCAGACTCGTCCTCGGCGGCCTTGTCCACCGCAACAGCGGTCTGCTCGGTCTCTTCGGCGGTGGCCTCACGGGCCTCCGCGTCACGACCGCGACGGCTGCGGCGGCGCCGCGTGGTCGTCGGCTGCTCGTCGGCAGTCGGCTCCGGCGTCGCCTTGGCAGTCTCCGGAGTGGTCTCAGGGGTCGTCTTGGCGGTTGCCTGGGCGGTCGCCTCGACCGGGCTGGTCGCCGCGGCCTGCGCGGGAGCCTGAGCCGGTACGTCGGTCGGCGCCTGGAACAGGACTGCCGCAGCAGCCGGAGCGCGCCGGCGGGTACGACGTGTCGTCGTCTCCTCGGCCGGGATCTCGGCCTCTTCCTCAGCCTTCGGGAAGATCGTGCTGGGCGCCCCGTCGGTGGCGGAGGCGGTGGCGGTGGTCTTGGCGCCGCGGCGGCGAGACGACCGCTTCGCGGCCGGCGCAGCCTCGGTCGCGGCGCCGGACGGGTCCCCGGCGTCGGCGACGGGGCCGTCGGTGACGGGCGAATCCGTGCTGGTCAGGTCGGTCGCGGCAGCCTTCCTCGAGGTGCGCTTCCGGGTGGTCTTCTTCGCCGGCGCCGAGGCGTTCTCCACGACCGGGCCCGCGTCGGCGGTGCTCGTGCCGGGCGCGGCGTTCTCGCTCAGCTCCGGGAACGTGTCCTGGGCGGCGGTCTTCTTCGCCGTGCGCTTGGCGGTGGTCTTCTTCGCGGCAGTCTTGGCCGCGGCCTTCTTCATCGGGGTCTTCTTGGCGGCGGCCTTCTTGGCGGCCGCCTTCTTCACCGGGGCCGGGTCGGCGGTCTCGCCGTCGGACTGGGTGGGAACCGCCTCGGCGGCGGCCGTCTTGGCCGCGCGCTTGCGGGTGGTCGTCTTCTTCGCGGCAGCTTTCTTCGCGGTCCTGCCGCTGCTGGGCTGCTGGGCGGTGGCAGCCGTCTCGGCTGCCTCGGTAGTCGGCTCGTTGTCGAGCATGCGGTACGGGTCTCCTCAAGCCTTCCGGCGCAGCCTGCGACCCCTGTCACGGGTCCGGCGCAGCCACTCCGAAAGACGGTCACGGTTCGCCGTGCGGCACATCGTCGGTGCCGGCGCGGCGGAAGCCTGCTGGATCCGCTCCGCCCGCGCTCAGGGCACAGAGGGAGCGGCGGCGTCGCCCTCCGCTGGATGCGTCTGGTGGGGACCTGCCTGGCCGGTCGCGGTCGCCTGGGTGGCGTCGCGGTCACGAGCGAGCGGGTCGTCCACCGTGCCGGTGGCCGCGATGAGCGGGCCCTGGGCGAGCCTGGTCAGAAGAGCCGGGCCCGTCACCGGGAGCGTCGCTACCTCTAGCACGCCGGCGAGAACGTCGTCGGGTCTCACGGCCGGGGTTCCGTGCCGTAACACCACTTGCAGTATCGCACACGTCGCAACCGGCGCCGGTTCGTGCGCGACGGTGAGTCGCAGAACGGCACCCCGACAGTCGAACGAGCGAAGACCCCGTTTGGTCATGCGCTCGACCAGAATTTCCTCCCGGGCCAGGAACGCCTCCACCGCAGCGGTGGCTACCTCGGGATCGACCCCAGGCAACGCGATCCGCCACTCGCTCGCCTCCAGCCGCTCGGCCAGCGCTCCGGGGCCGGCGACAACCACCTCGAGTACGTCGAGCCCGGGCGGCAGTGCCTCGTCCAGCGCGGCCCGGACCTGCTCGGCGTCCCGCTCGTGTGTGAGCGAGATCTCCAAGTACTCCGCCTCCGACGCCGCTCCGGTCGGCGCGGCACCGGCGTACGAGATCTTCGGGTGCGGGCTGAAGCCGTGCGAGAACGCCACCGGGAGCTCGGCGCGGCGGACGGCGCGCTCGAACGCCCGCTGGAAGTCGCGGTGTGAGGTGAATCGCAGCCGGCCGCGCTTGGCGAACCGGACCCGCAGTTTCTGGACGGCGGGAAGTTGCTGCGACGGCGGAGCTTGAACAGGTGCCACCCGGGCATTGTCTCAGGCCACGGACTTGCCGGTGACGTAGAGGCCCCAGCCGAGCAGCCCGAAGGAGACCGACATGAGCACGGTGCGTAGCAGGTTGAACGCGCGCCACCGGGCCTCGTCGAAGGCCGCCCGGGCGGCGGCGACATCGATCGTGGCGGGGTCGCCGGCCGCCTTGAGCGCGTCGTTGAGCGGGACGTTGACCGCGATCGTGACGATGATCGTGACCAGGTTGAGCGCGAAGGCCACCGCGAGCCAGGGCAGCGCCGGCTCCTTCCGGGTGAGCAGACCGGCCAGCAGTGTGAGCACGGCCGAGCCGACGAAGCCGAGGAGCAGGAAGATCGGGTTGAGGATCGCCCGGTCGACCGCCTGGAACGCGCCGACGAAGGTCCTGTCGTCGGTGGTGGCCAAGCCGGGCATGAAGGCGTTCGAGTAGATCGCGTACACGCCCGCCATCAGCCCGGTGGTGATCGTGGCCGCCATCAGCGCCGCCACCCGCAGTCCGTTCATCTCTCTCCTCCAGTACGGCGGGAACGCCCCGCACCGGAAAGCTATGGCACCGCGCAGCCCACGGACATGTCAGCGAATCTCACGTCCATGTCCGCGCAACTCACAACCCTGCGCATTGTCCCGAACGCAGTCCCGAGACCTGGTTAGGCGCCTGCAGGTTCACCGGCGCCGGTGCGTTGCCCGAGCAGCTGAGCGGCCCCGTGACCGTGTTCCCAGCCAGCACGGCGGCCTCCGTCGTACGTCCCCTGGTCACGGACACGGGCCCGTTGACCGAGGACCCGACCGCGACCACGCTCCGGGTCACGCCGTCGGCGGTCACCGGCCCGGCGACTGTGCTCTGCAGCAACTGGAGATCCGCCGCGCGGTCGGCTCGGACCGGACCCACGATCCGGGTGCCGGTGGCAACCAAGGACGCGCCTGACTGGACCAGCACCGGACCGTTCACCGTGGCGTCGACCAGGCAGGTGACGCCGGATCCCACCACCAGCGGACCGTTGTGGACTCCGGTCACCGTCGACGTACAGGCCGGAGCCGGACGCAGCAGTGTCACCGCGAACCGGTGCGGTGTCCCGATGTTGCCGGTGGCATCGATGGCCCGGTACTCGACCTGGTGCCGGCCGTACCCGGGCGGTACGTCGTCCCAGGGCACCACCCGCGGCACCCCGAGCTTGCCGTAGACGAGCTGGTCGATCTCGGTCCCCTCGGCGGTGAACCGGAACGGCGCGGACGCGTCCGTCGGCCAGCCGAAGTAGTTGTACCAACCGTCCCCGTCGACCCGGAACTCCGGAACGACGTACCCGGCGCTGTCGTCCGTAGCGGCCAGACCCATGGTGAACGCGTCGTTGTAGATGTACTCCGGCCCGGTCGGCTTCTGCACGGTCAGCAACGGCTTCGACAGCGTGGACTTCACCTCCGGCTCGACCCCGTCGACCGACCAGGTCAGCGTCTCGCCGCCCACACTCGCGGTCAGCGTGTGCCTTCCGGTCAGGTGCAGCGGCTCGAGGTCGAAGTCCCGGTCACTGCCCGGGTTGGCGACCGGCGCACCGTCGAGCCGCCACGTGATCGAGGGCTGCTCGGTCGAAGGCTGCGTCGTCTCGGCGTACACCACCTCGTCGGCGCTGACCGGATGCTCGGTCGACGTCGACCCGGTGAACGTCACCGGCGCGGTCGGAGGCTGGGCGGTCAGGCTCGTGTCGACGGTCCAGGATCGCGACGCCGACGGCCTGACCGCCGGGTCGCGAATGAAATCGGTCGGGTCGACGACCTTCGCGGTCAAGGTGTGCCGGCCGGGCGTGAGATCGAGGGCCGAGAGGTCGACGGCACGGGCGTTCGCGGTCGGGAGCGCCGTACCGTCCAAGGTCCAGGTGACGTCGAGCTCGTGGCTCAGCGGGTGCAGCGTCTGCAACCAGACGACCTGGTCACCGGCCACCTGACCGATCGGCGTGCTGTCCTGGAAGAGGTTGGTCCGGGACGAGATCCGCTGCGTCATCCGCTCCCGCGACACTTGGTCGAAGTAGTAGCCGAGCGCCTTCATCATCGAGTGCCGGCTCGGCCGCCAGACCCCGGATCCGGCGTACATGCCGCCCTCGTACCGGCCGATCGTGCCGCCGGACTCGGACGGCTCACCGAGCCAGCGGTACCACTGCTTCTGCTGGTCCCGCATCTCCTGCTCCGTCAGCAAAGTGTGGTGGATGGAGGACGGCTCCGGCCCCTCGTACGGCGCTCCACGCTCGCCGCGCGCGTAGTAGTCGTACTCGTCCTGAAGGCCGCCGAGCGAGTGACCCAGCTCGTGCGGGGTGATCAGCGCGGACAGCGCGTTGCCGCCGGACGCGGTCGCATAGCTGCCTCCGGCACCGCCGTACGTGTCGCTGTTGCCGATGGCAAGGATCTGCCGGTTGGCACTGGTGGTGCCGGGGACGAGGTCGGCGTACTGGGTCGCGGCGGCGGTGTCGACGGTGAGCAGGCGCTGAACGCTACCCGGGTTGCAGCCGCCCCAGAAGCCCATCTGCAGCGGCGTGTCGACCTGCGACGAGGTGAGGTCGGGGTCGCAGTCGACGCCGGACTCCGGCGAGGTGATCTCGACGGCGTACACGTTGAAGTAGTCGCGGTACGACTTGAACGGCTCGATGCTCCACAGGATGTTCAGGTGCTTGTCGACCTGCTCGCGGAACTTCGGCAACTCGGCGGCGGTGTAGCCGTCGCCCATCACCACCAGGTTGAACCGGGACGCCGCCGGACCGGTGACCTGGATCGGGACGACGGTCGCCGAGGCCTCCGTCGTACTGGCTCCGGCCGCCGTGGGCAGGCCCGCGAACACCGTCGCGACCACCCCCAGAACCGCCACGAATCGTCTGGTCCGCATGACCCCTCCCAGTGTGGGCGACACTGCCGTCAGCAGCTTACGAAGCGGCGGCGATCCGTGTCAGGAGTTCCCGCGCGGCGACTTGCGGGCCAACCGGGCCGCGGTGCGGCATCATGAGGGGTCGGGGAACTGTGAGGAAAGGACATCGATGACGGAACCGGTCCAGGCGCCGCGGTCCGAGCCGGACCGCGGACCACACGCGGTCGACGCCGGTGACGGTGACGGCAAGGGCATCTACTGGGTGCTGAAGAACGTGCTGGTCGGTCCGCCGGTCAAGCGGATCTTCCGGCCGATCGTCGTCGGCGCCGAAAACATCCCGGACCTCGGTCCGGCGATCATCGCCAGCAACCACCTCTCGTACTCCGACTGGATCTTCATGCCGCTGGTACTGCGCCGGCGAGTCACGTTCGTGGCCAAGTCCGACTACTTCACCGGTGCCGGGATCAAGGGCCGGTTCCAGCGCGGCTTCTTCAAGGGCACCGGCCAGGTGCCGATCGACCGGTCCGGCGGATCCGCGTCCGAGGGTGCGATGCGGGCCGGGATGAAGGTGCTGGAGCGCGGCGAGCTGTTCGGCATCTACCCCGAGGGCACTCGCTCCCACGACGGCCGGCTGTACAAGGGCCGCACCGGCGTCGCCCGGCTGGCGCTGGAGGCCAAGGTCCCGGTCATCCCGTGCGGCGTGATCGGCACCGACGTGGTCGCCCCGCCCGGCAAGGTGGTCGCCTCGTTCGCCTCCCCCACGGTCAAGTTCGGCGATCCGCTGGACTTCTCCCGGTACGAGGGGATGGAGGGCGACCGGCTGATCCTGCGCGCGGTCACCGACGAGATCATGTACAAGATCATGGAGTTGTCCGGCCAGGAATACCTCGACATGTACGCCACCAAGGCCAAGCAACTGGAGGGCCGCGCGGTCACCGGCGCACCGAAGAAGGTCCGCAAGTCGGACACCTGATCCGCTTGCTGAGATGACCTGGGTCTAGGCTGGTAGATCGTGGACGGACCGATCGCTTATCAGGGTGAGCCAGGCGCCAACTCGGCGATGGCGTGCACCGAGATGTTCCCCGACCGTGAGCAGCTGCCCTGTACGACGTTCGAGGACGCGCTCGAGGCGGTCAGCAGCGGCCGGGCCGGGCTGGCGATGATCCCGGTGGACAACTCGATCGCCGGCCGGGTGGCCGACATCCACCACCTGCTGCCGGAGTCCGGGCTGAACATCGTCGGCGAGCACTTCCTGCCGATCCACTTCCAGCTGCTCGCCGTACCGGGTACGTCGATCGACCGGATCAAGGCCGTCCGCAGCCACGTGCACGCGCTCGGCCAGTGCCGCAAGATCATCCGCGAGCACGGCTGGTCCACGGTGGTCGCCGACGACACCGCCGGCGCCGCCCGCGAGGTCGCCGAGCTGGCCGATCCGACGATCGCCGCACTGTCCCCACGGGCCGCGGCCGGCCTGTACGACCTGGAGACGTTGGCGAGCGACGTCGAGGACGAGCACCACAACACCACCCGGTTCCTGGTGCTGTCCCGCGAGCCGGACGTACCTCCGGTCGGCTCCGGGCCGATCATCACCAGCTTCGTCTACCGGGTCCGGAACGTGTCGGCCGCGCTCTACAAGGCGCTCGGCGGGTTCGCCACCAACAACGTCAACATGACGAAGCTGGAGTCCTACCAGCTCGGCGGGATGTTCTTCGCGACCCAGTTCTACGCCGACATCGAGGGACACCCGGACGACCCGAACGTCGCGCTGGCGCTCGAGGAGCTCGCGTTCTTCTCGGTCGAGGTCCGCATCCTCGGCGTCTACCCCTCACATCCGTTCCGCGCCCAGATCGCCGAACCGGCCGCGAACCGCGCACTGCGCCCGCATCACTAATTGGCGCGCGACCACCTGGCGGTGGCCGTAGGGTTCCCGGGTGCGCATCGTGACGGTCGACGGCCGGGATCCAGACGTCTTCAAACGGTTCTACGAGCTGAAGTTCGCCGTCCGCCGGGAGGAGCTCGAGTTCCCCGTCGGACTGGGACTGGAGGCGGCCCGGGTCCTGATGACCGGCGAGCACTCCGACCTCCGGGCGGACGGTCTGGCGCTGGTCGACGGTGACGCCTGGTTGGGCATCGCGTGGCTCGACTGGTGGCTGCTCGACAACACCGACACGGTCGACGTGGAGCTCGCTGTCGACCCGGCGTACCGGCGTCAGGGGGCGGCGACGCGCCTGCTGGAGGCGGTGATCGAACGAGCCCGGGCCGAGGGCCGGCGGATGCTGACCGGGATCAACCTGGCCGGCGATCCGGTGACCGGTGAGAGCCCTGGCACGGCGTTCGCCGGGGCGCGCGGGTTCGTCCGCAAGCACGCCGAGCTGCACCAGGTCCTCGAACTGCCGCTGTCCGAGGAGCAGTTGGCGTCGATGGAACGACCAGTCCCTGGGTACGAGATCGTGCAGTGGCGGGAGCACACGCCCGCTGAGTGGCTCGACGAGTTCGCCGACCTGACCACCGGGATGTACGCCGACGTGCCGCACGGCGACCGCACCGTCGAAGCGACCCGGTGGACGCCCGAGCTCGTCCGCGAAGCCGAGGCCCGCCGCGTCGCCCAAGGCCGCTTCACCTTCACGACCGCCGCGGTCCACACCGCGTCCGGCGCGTTGGCGGCGTACACCCAGATGGGCGGCACGCCCGAGACGCCCGACCGCCTGAACCAATACGACACCTACGTCCACCCGCCGCACCGCGGCCGACGCCTCGGCATCGCCGTCAAACTCCCCAACCTCCGCTCCCTCCAGTCCCGCCTCACCCAACCGGCCGTCCTGCACACCTGGAACGCCCCGGAGAACACCCCGATGATCGCCGTCAACGAGAAGCTCGGCTTCCGCCCCACCGCCCAGCGAACCGCCTGGGAACGCGCGCTCTAGCTGATCACCAGGGCGTTGAGGCGCCAGTTCTTGCCGGGGGGTGCGGACAGTTCGAGGTCGGTCTGGCCGCCGGGGACGGTGAACTTGAGCCAGGTGAAGGTTGCGTTCGGCAACAAAGGGCTCACGGCGAGCTCGGTGCCCGCGGCCTTGATGGTGACTGGGTCCGACGGTTGGGTGGCGTCGCCGACCAGGAGCCAGGCGTCGTGCGGACCATCCGGCAAGGTGAGACGAAGTGTGCGGACCGTGGTGTCGTTGACGAAGTCTCGCCGTACGTCGTCGAGCAGTTCCCGATCCCGCGCCATCGGAGCCGTACCGACCCATCCGATGCCGGCCGACGCGCTCCAGGCCGAGCCCGGCGCCAGGCGTTGGTAACCACCCTGCAGCGGGCTGGTGTCCGTGCCTGCGTCCAGCGCCAGTACGGCGGAGTCGCCGGGTGGCGTGGTCAGAACCTCGTCGGTACGACGCCGATCGGTCATCTCACCGTTCGTTGCAACCTCGACGTCCAGGGCAAGCACTGCGGGATCCGGGCCGGGCACCACGGTCACGGCCACCTGGACGATCGCCCCGGCGGGTACGACCGCGGTCGCCTCGCCCGCCGTCCACCCGGGTGGGGCCGGGACTCGGACCGTTGCGGTTTGGGACGCGCTGGTCGTGTTGGCGACGCTGACCGTCACCGTGTTGTCGCGGCCGCACAGCATCGGTGACGGCGCGGCGGCATCCGTCATCACCAGGGCCGGGGCTTGGAGACTCGGGTCAGGGATGACCAAGGCGTCCAGATGCCAGTGCTCGTCAGGAATGCTGCTGAACTCGAGGTCGACATCGCGGCCACCAGCGCCGCCATCCAGCGAGAGCTTCAGCCAGGTGTAGGTGCCGTGCAGCAGGAGGGACTCGAGTGCTGCCACGACCTTGCCTTCGGACCGGATGGTCATCGGCTGGCAGTGGACGAGCGACTCACCGATCAGTGCATAGGCATCGGTCTTCCCGGCCGGAATCCGGATCCGCAGCACCCGCGCCGCCGTGTCGTTGACGAAGTCGCGGCGCAGTACGTCGGGGTTGCCGCGGTCGCGCGCCTGGGGCGCCGTACCGACCCAACCGAAGCCTCGGTCGGGATCCCAGGCGTCCGACGGGGACAGTCGCTGATAGCCCGCAAGGAGTGGACTCGACTCCGGTCCGGCGTCCAGGGCGAGCCGGCAGCGACCGCCGGCCGGGGTGACGAAGACCTGGGTGCTGGTGCCGAGCGCGGGCATGCCTCCGGCCTCGCACTCCAGGTCGATCATCGTGATCTGCGGCAGCAGCGGCGGCGTGACCGGAACCGTGAACGGCACAGTCTCCCGCGACGGCACCGAGACATGTCCATCGCTGCTCTTCCACCCGCCGGTCTCGACGACCTTGGCGGTCACCTCCGCCTGGCGCGGCGACGCGTTGCCCGCGGTCATCGCGAACAGGTTGGGCCAGCCGCCCAGCAGTGGCTGGTCCCCGGCCTGCTTGAGCTGCACCCAGGACCGCGACTCGTCCAGCACGCGGCCCTTGTCGAAGTAGTAGCCGACGATCGAATCCCGCCACAGAGTCGCCTGCTCGACCTGCCGATCCAGGCGCTCCAGCGTGGTGTCGTACCGCCGCCGGTCCACCCGTGACCGCAGCGACCGCCACGACGCCCGCAGGCCATGTACGGCGTCCAGTCCGTCGAAGTGGGTGTCGTAGATGTGCTGGATCATCGTCTTGCCGGAGTGCAACCGATGGCTGTACGGGACGTGGTGGATGAACATCAGCAACTCGTCCGGGCAGGAGGCCAAGGACTCGTACTGCTGCGACAACGGCGGATGGTAGTGAGCGGTGAAGCCCACGCCGGTCGCGACCGTCCGGTCGAAGCCGGCCCCCTCGGCGTCGGCGCGATTCCAGGGCGCGTTGCTCTCCGGGCTGGGCGTGAAGTGATCGATCCCGATCAGGAACCCCGAGCCCAGCGGAGACGTGTAGTCCTCGTACGTCTCCCACGACCCGAGCAGCATCGAGGTCAGCGTCCGGACCACTCGGTCGTCGGACCCGAACGTCATCCGCACCCACTCCTCGGCGACCTCTTCCGCCGCGAGCGCCGGGTTCCACACCAGTCGCGCGTAGCCGTGGGTGTTGGCCGCGTTGAGCGGATGTCTGGTCCAGTTGCGGTCCGAGCCGAAGTTCATCACTCCGGCGGCGCCCTCGACGATCCCGGCCACCGTCGGCTCCGGCCGGGCTGCGTGCGTGTCGAAGTCGTAGACCTGCTTCCACTCGGGCACCAGGTAGCACAGGTGCGTCGACTGCCCGGTGTACTCCTGCGTGATCTGGAGCTCGGCCATCAGCCGGGTCTGTGGCATCGCACCGAACAGCGGATGCACCGGCTCGCGCACCTGGAAGTCGATCGGTCCGTTCTTGACCTGGACGATGACGTTGGGGTCGAACTTCCCGTCCAGCGGCTGGAAGGTCAGGTACGACTTGCTCGCCCAGGTGACCGGATCGAAGTCGTGGATGAACCCGCGCCACATCACGATGCCGCCGTACGGCTTGACCGCTCGGGCCAGCAGGTTGGCGCCGTCGGCGTGGGTCCGGCCGTAGCTGACCGGTCCGGGTTGCCCCTCGGAGTCGGCCTTGACCAGGAAGCCGCCGAAGTCCGGGATCAGCTGGTAGATCTCGCGGGCCTTGTCCCGCCACCAGGCCTGCACACCCTCGTCGAACGGGTCCGCTGTGGCCAGACCGCCGAGGCTGATCGGCGCGGCGAAGTTGGCGGACAGGTGCAGGGTGAGGCCCCACGTCCGCAGGACAGCGGCCAGGCCGGTCAGCTTCTGCAGCATGTCCGTGGACAGGAAGACCGGGTTGGCGTTGACGTTGTTGACCACCGTCCCGCTGATGCCGACCGACGCCAGGGTGCGGGCGTAGTCGGTCATCCGCTGCCCGGTCGTCGGCAGCGCGTCCCAGTCGAAGACCGACTCACCGGCGTACCCGCGTTCGACACTGCGGTCCAGGTTGTCCCAGTGGTCGACCAGGCGAAGCGCGTTGGCGGGCCGTTCGTGGATGTCGAGCCGGCGGACGTCACGCTGCGTCTGCAGCAGCCGCAGTAGGTGGAAGATGCCGTACAGCACTCCGCGCTTTCCCTCGCTGGCGACCACGGTCGTGGCGTGCCCGGCGATCCGCCGGCTCAGGACGACGTACCCGTCGGGGCCGAGTGCGCGGAGCTCGGAGCGGTCTACGTACTGCGCGACCAGCGCCGAGGTGGCGGGCGTCCCGATGATGACCGCGCCGTCTCGCTGGACCTTGGACTGCTGCGTCACGGTGCGCCCGGTCAGACCCGACAGGCCCTGCAGTACTTCGGTCGCCGCGGAGCGGAGTACGTCGCCGTCGGCGGCGGGCGGAGCGACGAGATGGGTGAAGGTCCGGCGGTACTCCGCGAGCAGGTCGGGCTTGTCGACCTTGCGGTACCGCAGCCACAGCTCGTACCCGTCCTCGTCGGGAAGCCCGGCAGCGAATTCGGGCCGCAGCAGGCCTCCCGCTGCGAGCGCTCCGCCGGTCAGCAACACCTGTCGCCGGGTGAACCTCATGTCGACGTCCTTCCTGTGGGCGGTCAGGAACCGGTTCCTGACCGTAGGTTCGGCATCGACCGCAGTCAAGGGTGAGGGATCATGAAACACCTGTCATGGCAAGGATTCCTGCGCCATGAGCTGTCCAATACTCAGCCGGCGCGATAGGTTTTCAGGAACCGGTTCCTAGTCACGTGGAGGTTGTGTGCGCCGGACCAGGCAGGTGACGATCCTGAGCGTCGCGGCGGCTGCGGGCGTCTCGAAGTCCACCGTGTCCAGGGTCATGAACGGCACCCCCACCGTCGATCCGGAGATCGTCACCCGGGTCCGCGATGTCGCCACCCGGCTCGGCTACCGACCGAGTGGGACCGCACAGAACCTCTCCCGCGGCCGGACCGGCATCGTCGGCGTCCTGGTCCCCGACCTGGCCAACCCGCTCTTCGCCGCAATCCTCAAGGGCATCTCGGCCGAGGCCGAGAAGGACGGCTACCGCACCCTGGTCGCCGACGCCAACGAGCAGCCCGGCGAAGAGCTGCGCCACCTGCACGAGCTCGCCCGGCAGAGCGACGGCCTGATCCTCTGCGGCCCCCGGATGAGTACGCCGGACCTGGCCGGACTCTCCGAGCTCGACGAACCGATCGTGGTGGTCAACCGCAAGCCGGCCCGCAGCCTGTTCCCCTCGGTCACCGTCGACAGCCAGGAGGCGGTCGATGCGCTCTGCCGTCATCTCGACGCTCTCGGTCACACCAGGCTCTGCTACCTCGCCGGTCCCGCCGAGGCCGCGGCGGAGAGTGATCGCTGGTCTGCCCTCCAGTCGTCGATCCGGAGCCGGACCAAACTCCTCCGGATTCCCGCCGGCGCGATGCTGGACGACGGCCACGCGGCCGCCGACGAGGCCCTCGCCACCGGCGCCACCTGCCTGATCGGCTTCAACGACCTGGTCGCGCTCGGCGCGCTGGCCCGGCTGCAGGAGCTCGGGTTCGCGGTCCCGGACCGGGTCTCCGTGGCCGGGTTCGACGACATCGTCTACGCCCGCTACACCTCCCCCGGCCTGACCACGATCGCGATGCCCCAGACCGAGTTCGGCCAGGAGGCCTGGCGCCTGCTGTCCCCTTTCCTCCAGGGCCGCAAAGGCCGTCGTACCCGGACCCTCCAGGCCCGGCTGGTCATCCGGCCGAGCACAGGTCCCGCTCCGATGCGGGGATAGCCGGTCACCGGCGTTAGGCTGGTAGGCGCTCTGACCCCGACCGGAAGTACTCGATGAGCGTCGAATCCGTGTTCCCGCGCCTGGAGGCGCTGCTGCCGAGCGTGCAGAAGCCGATCCAGTACGTCGGAGGCGAGCTGAACTCGGTCAGCAAGGACTGGGACTCGGCCAGCGTCCGCTGGGCCCTGATGTACCCGGACGCGTACGAGGTCGGGCTGCCCAACCAGGGCGTCCAGATCCTGTACGAGGTGCTGAACGAGCGTGACCACATCCTGGCCGAGCGGACGTACTCCGTCTGGCCGGACATGGAGAAGGTGATGCGGGACAACGACATCCCGCAGTTCACCCTCGACAGCCACCGGCCGGTCCGGGCCTTCGACGTGTTCGGGCTGTCGTTCTCCACCGAGCTCGGCTACACCAACATGCTGACCGCGCTCGACCTGGCTGGGATCCCGCTGTACGCCGCCGACCGGACCGACGAGGACCCGATCGTGCTGGCCGGTGGCCACGCCGCGTTCAACCCGGAGCCGATCGCGGACTTCATCGACGCCGCCGTACTCGGTGACGGCGAGGAGATCGTGCTGGCGATCTCGGACGTGATCCGGGAGTGGAAGGACGAGGGCAGCCCGGGCGGGCGCGACGAGGTGCTGATGCGCCTGGCCGCCTCCGGTGGCGTCTACATCCCGAAGTTCTTCACGGTCGAGTACCTCACCGACGGCCGGATCAAGCGCGTCGCGCCGAACCGTCCGGGTGTCCCGTGGCGGACCGCCAAGCACACGGTGATGGACCTGGACGCCTGGCCGTACCCGAAGAAGCCGCTGGTCCCGCTGGCCGAGACCGTCCACGAGCGGTACTCGGTGGAGATCTTCCGCGGCTGCACCCGCGGCTGCCGGTTCTGCCAGGCGGGCATGATCACCCGGCCGGTGCGCGAGCGCAGCCTCACCACGATCGGCGACATGGTCGAGAACGGGCTCAAGCAGTCCGGGTTCGAGGAGGTCGGGCTGCTCAGCCTGTCGTCCGCCGACCACAGCGAGATCGCCGACGTGGCCAAGGGCCTCGGCGACCGGTACGAGGGCAGCAACGTCTCGCTTTCGTTGCCTTCGACAAGGGTCGACGCGTTCAACATCACGCTGGCCAACGAGTTCTCCCGCAACGGCCGGCGCAGCGGCCTGACCTTCGCCCCCGAGGGCGGATCGGACCGGATGCGCAAGGTGATCAACAAGATGGTCACCGAGGAGGACCTGATCCGCACCGTGGCGGCGGCGTACGGGCACGGCTGGCGGCAGGTGAAGCTGTACTTCATGTGCGGCCTGCCGACCGAGACCGACGAGGACGTGCTGGCGATCGCCGACCTGGCCAAGAAGGTGATCGCGACCGGCCGCGAGGTGTCCGGCCGGCGCGACATCCGGTGCACGGTGTCGATCGGCGGGTTCGTGCCCAAGCCGCACACGCCGTTCCAGTGGGCCTCGCAGCTCGGCGCCGAGGAGACCGACGCGCGGCTGTCCAAGCTGGCCGCCGCGATCCGCTCCGACAAGGGCTACGCCAAGGCGATCGGCTTCCGGTACCACGACGGCAAGCCCGGCATCATCGAGGGCCTGCTGTCCCGCGGCGACCGCCGGGTCGGCCGCATCATCGAGCAGGTCTGGCGCGACGGCGGCCGCTTCGACGGCTGGAGCGAGCACTTCTCCTACGACCGCTGGGTCGAGTCCGCCGATCAGGCGCTGGCGGACGAGCCGGTCGACCTGGCCTGGTACACCACCCGCGAGCGCGAGTACGCCGAAGTCCTGCCCTGGGACCACCTGGACTCGGGCCTGGATCGCGACTGGCTGTGGGAGGACTGGCAGGACTCGCTCGAGGAGGACGGCGCGATCGAGGTCGAGGACTGCCGCTGGACCCCTTGCTTCGACTGCGGCGTCTGCCCCCAGATGGGCACCGAAATCCAGATCGGCCCCACCGGCAAGAAGCTGCTGCCGCTGTCGGTCGTCTAACGCGCGTTCGCGGCCAGGCGCGCGACCAGCTTGTCGCGCAGCGACTTCGGGATGAGCCTCATCAGGTCGACGACGGTGACGTCGCGCAATGACTCGCGCCAGGCCTGGTGGGCACGGTCCATGACGGTCGAGATACCGCAAGGCCGACGGCACAGCTCAGGCGGAACCGCGACGAGCCCGCGCTGCCGGATCTCCTGACAGACGAACGGCGACGCACTCCCCTCGATGGCCTCGACGATCTCCAGCGCCGTGATGTCGGCCGGGTCGCGCGCGAGCCGGAAGCCGCCGGCCGGACCGGTCGTCGCGGTCAGGATCCCGGCCCGGACCAGGGCCTTCAGGTGCTTGGCGAGGTACGCCTCAGGCAGGTCGTACTGCTCGGCCAGCACGCGGCGCGCCACCGACGTCCCCGGCGGAGCATGAGCGATCACCCCGACGCCGTGCAGCATCCACTCCACGCCCTGGGACAGCTTCATGCGATCAGGCTAACAGAACGTGGACATTGTAGTGACTGCATATCCATGATAATTCTCGTGGATGTGAGTCGAACCGCCGTCGAACCTCAGGACCGGACAGTTCCTGCGGTGATGCTGGTCGCGCTGCTGACCGGGACGTTCATGGCGCAGTTCGACTTCTTCGTGGTGAACGTCGCCGCGCCGTCGATCCGGCTGGATCTGGGGGCCACCGAGGCCGAGCTTGAGCTCGTCGTTGGTGGCTACGCGTTCGCGTACGCCGGTGCGCTCGTACTCGGTGGACGGCTGGGCGACCTCTTCGGCCACCGTCGGCTGTTCACGATCGGGATGCTCGCGTTCGCCGTCACCTCGGCGCTGTGCGGTCTCGCGCAGGGTCCCGTGCAACTCGTCATCGCACGCCTGACCCAAGGTCTCGCGGCCGCTCTGATGCTGCCCCAGGTGCTCGCCCTCATCTCTGCCCGCTCCTCCGGGCACGGCCGTGCCCGAGCAATGGCCTGGTACGGCGTCGCCGGCGGAGTCGGCTCGATCGCCGGACAAGTTCTGGGTGGTCTCCTGGTGACGGCCAACGTGGCCGGCCTCGGCTGGCGGTTGATCTTTCTGATCAACGTGCCGGTCGGAATCATCGGCGCGATTGCCGCGCAGCGGATCCTGCCGGGCAAAGTGGTTGCCCAAGGCCCGCGTCCCAAGCTCGATCCGTTAGGTGCGTTCGGCCTCGCAGCCGGACTCGGTCTGCTCCTCGTCCCGCTGAGCGTCGGCCGTGCGGCCGCCTGGCCACTGTGGGCCTGGCTGTCGATGGCCGCCTCGGTCCCGGTTCTGGCCGCGACCCTGAAGTGGCAGCAACTGCTGCACAAGCGCGGCGGCCAGCCGATCCTCGAGTTGTCGCTGTTCCGGGCCGCGTCGTTCCGGTCCGGAATCCTGTCCAACATGGCGTTCATGCTGTACTTCGCCAGCTACATGTTCGTCCTGGCCTTGCTTCTCCAGGTCGCGTTGGAACTGAGCCCGTTCGAGGCCGGACTCGTCTTCGTGCCGGCCGGCGTGACGTTCTCCGTCAGCGCGTTGCTCGCGCCGCGCCTCGCCGCCCGGTACGGGAATTCGGCGCTCTTCGCCGGCTGCCTGACGGCCGCGGCGGGACTGGTCGCGCTCGCGGTGATCGCGGGTCGCGGCGGTGCGAACACGTCCGTTGCGGCGATCATCCTCGTCACCGCGATCATCAGCTTCGGCAACGGGTTCATCCTGCCGTCGCTGATCGGCGCCGCCCTGCGCGACGTACCGCCGCAGCATGCGGGAGCCGCGGCGGGTGCACTGACGACGACCCAGCAGTTCGCCAGCGCGGCGGGCGTGGCGTCGGTCGGGACGATCTACTTCGCCGCGGCGGAGCACGGCGCCGGGATGGGCATGGCCTGGGCCGGCTCAGTAGACGCCCTCCTGGTCCTCGCAGTCGCGGCCGCGGTCGGCTACGGCGTACTCGACCATCGCAGGAGCGTCACCGCAGCGGCATGATCGTCGAACGCCGGTGATGCTCGAAGACGACCGAACTGCGGATGTCGGCGATCTCCTGGCGCTTGGCCAGCGCGAGGACGAGGTCGCGGAGTGCCTGGGTGTCCTTGACGGCGACGTGGGCGAGGAAGTCGGAGCCGCCGGAGACCATGAACATCGCCAGGGTCTCGGGCAACTGGTTCACGTAGTCCTGGAAGGCCGTGGCGACGGCCATCGCCTGCGGACGGAGCTTGATCGAGATGATCGCCTGGGTCGAGCGGTCGATGGCCTTCAGGTCGACCTCGGCGTGGTAGCCGGTGATCACGCCGCGGTCGCGCAGGCCGCGGATCCGCTCGAGGCAGGTGGACGGCGCGATGCCGAGCTCGGCCGCCATGTCGCGGTTGGTCCGGCGGGCATCGTTCTGCAGCATCCGCAGGAGCGCCGTATCAAGTTCGTCCATGACAGGCAGTTTCGCAGAGCTGCCGAACGACGTTCGGAACCGATCGCGAGCGGCCGCGCACGAAGCTAGGTTTCCCACCGTGCTGACGAACAAGATGGTCGTGGTCATCGCGGCCGAGGCGCCGGTCGGCGTCGCCCTGAACACTGCTGCCCTGCTCGGCGTCGGACTCGGCCACCACCACGATCAGGTGGTCGGCCCGGAGACCGAGGACGCCGCCGGAAACCCACACACCGGCATGTGCGCCTACCCGATCCCGGTACTGCGGGCATCCGCCGAGCAACTGCACGACCTCCGGACCCAGGCGGCCGTGCGGGACGACGTCACCGTGCACGACATGCACCAGATCGCCCAGCGGGCACGGACCTACGACCAGATGTCCACCACGCTCAGCGGCACCAAGCCCGACGACGTCGAGTATCTCGGCCTCGCCCTCTTCGGCCCCCGCCAGACCGTCGACTCCCTCACCGGCGCGCTCGCGCTCTACCGCTGACAGCACGACCTTGTGCATGGATCAACCACCAACGACGCGCCGATGTGGTCGACCCGCGCACAAGGTCACATCATGCGGTCGCGTCCGTAGTGTGGGGGCATGCAACTGAACTACGAGGTGACGGGTTCCGACGACGCGCCGGTGGTCCTGCTGGGATCGTCGCTCGGGGCGACGCAGGCGATGTGGGCGCCGCAGCTCGAGGTCCTCGCGCAGCGGTTCCGGGTGGTGACCTTCGACCACCGCGGCCACGGCGGGTCCGAGGTGCCGCTCGGGCCGTACACGATCGAAGATCTCGGCGGTGACGTGGTCGAGCTGCTCAACACACTCCTCGTGGAGCAGGCGTCGTACGTCGGTATCTCGCTAGGCGGCGCGGTCGGGTTGTGGCTGGCCCAGAACGCGCCGGACCGGTTCAACCGCTTCGCGCTGATCTGCCCGCCGGCCAACCCGGCCGAGAACAAGCAGATGTGGGCCGACCGCGCGGCTCAGGTCCGTGCCGAGGGCACGCAGGCGATCACCGATGCGACGCTCGGCCGCTGGTTCCTGCCCGAGTTCACCGCGACCGCTCCGGTCCGCCAGATGCTGCTAGACAGTCCCGACGAGGGCTACGCCGCGTGCTGCGAGGCACTCGGCAGCACCAACCTGCTCCCAGGCCTGTCGGACATCACCGCGCCGGTGCTCCTCGTCACCGCCGAGTCGGACACCTCGATCCCGCCCGAGACCGTCGTACCGCTGGCCGGTCAGATCCCCGGCGCGCACCTCGAGATCATCGAGAACGCGGCCCACTTGGTGACCTACTCCCACCCCGAGATCATCAATCCCCTGCTGCTCACGCACCTGACCTGACTGGTCCTGCGCCTGGGCTCGTCGCCGAGCCCAGGCGCCCCTGGCCTCAGTTGCAGTAGTACGCCGGGTTGGGCGACGTCTCGGTCTGGTCCTGCCAATGCGCGACACCGACGTAGTAGCCACACCCGGTGCCCTCGTCGAACCAGGCACCTCCGCCGGAGTACGCGTACGTCTCGGCGACCGTGGTGAACGGCCCGGACGCGCTCGGACCCTTCTGCAACTCGACCCTGACCTCAGTGACGCTGGTCGAACAACCCTCCAGGCCGACAGCGACGTACAGCATCAGTGCGCTGTAGCCGACGCTCGGCGCGGTCACCAGGTCGCAGGCCTGCGTCCCAGTGGTCGACGCCTGGGCCGGCGTCCCGACCATCAGACCCGCCACAACCGCCCCCGACATCACGGCAGCACCAAGAAGCTTCCGCATCTGCGTTCCCTCCGGTTGGAAATTTACAGAAGGTCAGCAGACTAGGTCAGTCGGTTACCGGGGTCGACCCTTTCGATGCCGCTGAAAGAAGCAACTCGCTGAGCAGGAGTTGGTCAGCGCTGCCCAGAACGAGGTCGGCAGTCGCGACCGCGGCCGGAGCGACGTACGGATTGGGGATGGCGACCGCGAACATGCCGGCCATCTGCGCCGCCGCGACGCCGTGGGCGGTGTCCTCGACCGCGATCGCTGCCGCTCCTGGTACGCCGAGGCGTCGCAGAGCGAGTTCGTAGATCGCTGGATCGGGCTTGTGGGTGCTGACCTCGTCGCCGGTGACGATCTGGTCGAAGAGGTCGATCGCGCCGACCCGCTCCAGATGCCCGCGCACCCACGGGCTCGGTGAGCTGCTGGCGATCCCGACCTGTAGGCCGAACTCGCGCGCCGTCGTCACCCAGTCCCGGATCCCCGGCCGGAAGTCCAGCTCGGTGTGCATCCGCTGGCGATGCGCCATCCTCCGCGCGTGACTCGCCTCCCGGTCGAAGCCGGCGCCGACGGCCGCGGCGAGCAGCGCGTACCGGGTGTCGGAGGTGTCCCCACCGTGGCCCGGCCAGAAGTCTTCGAGATCCAGCTCGAGCCCGTGGTGCGCCCATTCGGCCTGCCAGCTCAGCACCGACGTGGACTCGGTGTCCATCAGCAGACCGTCGAAGTCGAACACCACGGCTCGCACCCCGACCGGCACGAGACGCGTCGCCAGGCGGTGGATCTGCAGCTGGCTCAACCCGAGGCCGGCGAGGTACGCACGAATGCCGCCGAGTCGGGAGTCAAGGTGGTCGAGTGATCCGAGAATGGTCTCCGGCCTGGTCCGTGACCGCTCGGGACCGTCCTGCAGCCCCAGCAGGACCTCACTGATCGCGTAGTTCTCGGCGATCACGTTGCGAGGTACGCCGGCCAGCTCGAGCAGCAGAGCGGCGAACTGTCCGGTCCGATCCTTGCCGGCCTGGCAGTGCACGACCACCGGCCGGTCCGCCGGGGCGTCCGCGACCGCTCGGAAGATCTTGCCGATGTGGGCGGAGTTGCGACTCAGGCCGTTGGAGTAGACATCGACGAGTCGCGGCTCGGCGGCCGCGTTCCGCGACTCATCGGCGACCGGGTCGATCCACGGGATCCGCCGGTACGCCGGGGTGCCGTCGAGCGGATGTGGTCGCGTCAGCTCGCGGTCGCTGCGGACGTCGAGGACCAAGCCGGCACCGATCGCGTCCAACGCGCTCCGGCCCGCCGAGTCCAGGTCGTCGGGTGACTCCGACCGGAACACCGCCCGCTCGCGAGTCGCAACGCCGTGCCGCGTAGGAAGTCCACCGAGGTCACGCGCATTCGGGCTCCACACGGGCGTCAGTTTAGGACAACGCCTCCCAGGGACTCGAAGTCGTGCCAGCTGCCGTCGAAAGCCTTGTGATGCAGGGCGGAGTCCATGCCGACCGCGAAGAGGTCCAGCCGGCCAGGGCCCCATGAGACCACCGAACCAGCTGGTCTTGGCCGGGCGAGGGTGGTCGCGGGTTCGAGCCAGCCGGCCAGGGCGGCGATGTTCATGCGGAGAATCTCGGCCGGCAGCGACCAGTTGAGGAAGTTGAGCGTGTCGTTCGCCGAGTGGATGTGACCGTTCGCGCTGTCCGCACCCTCGATCGACAACACCGCCGGGATCCCGGCGTCGATGAACGGCACATGATCGCTGGCGAACGGGTTGAGCGACGTCTCCACCTTCAACCCCGTGTACGTCGCGGCCGCCGTCGCCAGGTCCGCGATCTGGCTCGACGACACCGGTGCACCTTCGAGCAGGACTGTCGGCACGGCGGTGTTCTTGCTCGCGATCATGTCCATGTTGAGGACGGCCCGGATCCGGGCTCGTTCGGCCGGCGGCAGCGCGGCGACGTACTGCTTGCTGCCGAACAGCCCTTCCTCCTCACCGCCGAACAGGATCAGCCGCACGTCGTGCCGCCAGGACCGGGTCGACAGCAACCGGCCGAGTTCCAGCACGCCCGCGGAGCCACTCCCGTTGTCGTCCGCACCGGGCGCAGCCGCGGCCGGGCCGCCGGCGATGTTGATCGAGTCGAGGTGTGCCGTGATCAGGACCAGGCCACCGCCGCCGGTGCCGGGCCGGTCGCCGATCAGATTCTGCGAGTGTCCGGCGCCGACCGTGATCTGGGTCCGGGCCAGTCCGTAGCCGAGGGCAACCATTTTGGCGGCGGCGAAGTCCACCGCGGTGGTGAACGAGGTACTGAGCGAGTGCCGCGTCGGCAGACTCGCCAGCCAGGTCAGATCGTCCTGGTACGACGCCGGAGACAGCTGCGCGACCAGACCTGCGATCGATGGATCCACCCGGGCCGCCGCCGGTGTCGGATTGTCGACAACCGTCGTACCGGCGCGGAGTGGTTCGATCCGCCAGCAGTTGTTGGAACGGCGGCGGGGTTTGTCGGCGGACGAGATCACCAGGTGCCGGCCGTGGTCGAGCAACGGCGTGACGTCGGGGTACTCGTCCTGGAAACTCCGGCCCACCTGGGTGACGAGCAGCAGGCCAGGTGCGGTCCGGGAGGCCCGGCCGAGACGTTGGTCGGCCGGGACCCAGAGCAGGGTCTTGTCGCCGAACCGGGCCGAGTGCGCGCCATCGGCGGCATCGACGGTCGGTACGACGAGATAACGCACGGGTGCAGTGGTCATGTCAGTCCTGCCAGATGATCTCGAGACGATCGGGCTCGGCCGCGACGATCCGGGCGGTCCCGCCGGCGGAGCGCGTGATCAGGCCGTCGTCGCTCCAGTGCCCGCCCGGCCGGGGCTCGGGCGCGTCACCGCGACCGAACGCGTACTCCACCAGCGTGCCGTCCGGCCGGAACTCCACCCCCCGCCGGCCACGGGCCGGCGGGAAGGCGAAGTCGTCCCGGCGGTAGACGCTGATCCCGTCGTGATCCTCCTCGAACGAGTGCGTCCACCGCCCCATGCTGTGCCCGGTCAGCGCAGCACCGCCTGTTCCATCGTTGCCCCCGGCATCGTTCCGGACGCCGGCATCGACTCCGGCAGGGCCGACGGGACGGTCACCCTGAAGTCGCTGATCACGCCACCGAGCGGCTCGTAGCCGGTGACGCCCGGTCCCCAGTTCGAACCGTCCCACCACTTGTGGTACAGCTGCTTGTCGGTCCCGGTGACGAACACGTCCAGCCGGTTCGCGGCCCACGAGACGACGCGTGGCTCGTCGGTGCACAGACCGCCCATGTACTCGTAGCCAGTGAGCGACGGTCCCCAGGCGGAACCGTCCCACCACTTGTGGTACAGCGCAGAGTCCGTGCCGAGCACGAACACGTCCAGCCGGTTCGCGTCCCACGAGACCACGGTCGGGGCCGTCGTACAGATGCCGCCCATGTACTCCCAACCCGACCAGGCCGAGCCGTCCCACCACTTGTGGTACAGCGCCGAATCGGTGCCGATGACGAACATGTCGAGGCGGTTCTCGCCCCAGGCGACGACCCGCGGCGGTGAAGCACAGACACCACCGAGGTACTCGTAGCCGGTCGCCGACGGTCCCCAGTTCGAGCCGTCCCACCACTTGTGGTAGACCGCGTTGTCGGTGCCGAGCACGAACACGTCCAGCCGATCGCTGCCCCAGGCAACGACTTCGGGCGGGCTCATGCAGATGCCGCCGAGGTACTCGTAACCGGTGACGCTCGGCCCCCAGTTCGAGCCGTCCCACCACTTGTGGTACAGCGCGCGGTCGGTACCGAGGACGAAGGCATCCAGCCGGTTCGGCCCCCAGGTCGCCAGCTGCGGCGGGCTCATGCAGACGCCACCGAGGTACTCGTAACCGGTGACGCTCGGTCCCCAGTCCGAGCCGTCCCACCACTTGTGGTACAGCGCGTGATCGGTGCCGAGGACGAACGCGTCCAGCCGGTCCGGGCTCCAGGACGCGACTTCAGGAGCACTCATGCAGACACCACCCATGTATTCGTAACCGGCGACGGACGGTTCCCACGACGCTCCGTCCCACCACTTGTGATACATCGCCAGATCGGTGCCGAGGACGAACGCGTCCAACCGGTTCGCGCCCCACGACACCACCGAGCCGGCGGGTTCCGGCGTACCGGCGCCGGCACCGGCGTAGACCGGCAGGTTCGTCCGGACGGTGTCCAGGCAGGCTTCCATCCGGGTGGCCTGATCGTTGGTGAACATGACCATGCCGCGGTCGTCGGTGTAGTCCATGTAGTCGTAGAACAGGTCGCCGTTCGGACCGTTGCTGCAGGTCACATGCGGGAACGTCGGTACGCCGAAGTTCGGGCCGGCCGCGTTCGGGGTGTCGGCGCACTCGTCGCTGCCGCTGCAGCCACTGCCGTCGTCGCCCCAGATGTGGAACAGGTTCAGGTAGTGCCCGACCTCGTGGGTCGTGGTCCGGCCCAGGTCGAACGGTGCGGCCGCCGTGCCGTTGGTGCCGAACCCGCTGTGCAGGATGACCACGCCGTCGGTGTTCGCCGGACCGCCCGGGAACTGGGCGTACCCGAGCAGGCCGCCGCCGAGCTGGCAGACCCAGATGTTCAGGTACCGGTCCGTGGCCCACGGGTCGATACCGCCGGTCGACGACTTCTTCACCTTGTCGTCGGTGCCGAACGACGCCGTACTCGTCTGGGTCCGGGTGACACCGCTGGTCGGGTTGCCGTTCGGGTCCACGGTGGCGAGGTGGAACTCGATCCGGGAATCCGCGATCAGTCCGGTGAACGCGGCCGGAACGATGCCGATGTCGGAGTTCGTCGCCCGGAAGTCGCGGTTCAGTACGTCGATCTGGCTGTCGATCTGGGCCTGCGAGATGTTCTGCGCGGCGGTGTTCCAGACCACGTGCACCACGCACGGGATCCGCGCTATACCGGTGAAACGCGGCGGTCCGGCGGCGTACAACGACGTCGCGTTCTCGATCGCCGACCGGGCTGCGGCGTACTCGGGTGAGGTCGACAGCAGCCGCCGGTGCACGTCCATCACACCGCACTGCCGCCGAGTCGGGTTCTCGATCCGCCCGTCCGTGCCGCTCATACCAGCACCACCGGCTGAACCGCCACCACTCATGCCCGCGCCACCGGCCGCACCGGCGCCACCGCTCATGCCCGCTCCACCGGCCTGGCCGCCACCGCTCATGCCGGCACCGCCCGCCGCTCCGCCACTGCTCATGTCGCCGGCTCCCGCCGAACCCGGCGCAGAGTCCATGCCCGTCATCGGCATTCCGCTCTCCGGCTGGCCGTTGGCGCCCTGACCGGCCGCCGCGTCGCCCGGCATCCGGTAGTCGTCGTCGCGGTGCTTGCCCGCTCGACCGTTGGCCTTCCTCGGCATCTCTCCCCCTTCCAACGGGGGCGCACGAGCGGGTCGGGACCGCGCACGATCCCGGACCGAGAAGGTCTTCCCCCAGCCCGCCCTTCGATCGAAGGCGGTACATCCCGCCTTCCCCCACCGAACAGTCGGCCCCCAAGTCTCTGTTCTGGATTCACCTTGCTCCCCTCACCGCCCGCGCACAAGCCCTCGCACGCCGGTAGTGAACTCCACCGGAAACCCAGCGTTTGTTGGAGAATTGCTTGAAACCTCAAGAGGGGAACACCATGCGCCGAGAGCTGTCCATCCCGTTCGACGTCCGGGGTCATCGCGGCCTGATCTCGGTCCGCATCGTGCCCAACGACGACCCGTGGGCCTCCGGCCATCAACTCGTCGTACCGGACCTGAACGCCGAGGCGTTCCGCGGCTTTCCTTTGTGTACGGCGAGTCTGCGGTACCACGGCTACGGCATCAAAGCGATGATGGGCTGGATCCAGTTGGTCACCCGGGACTTCGACGGCGACATCTCGGTCGACCGCGCCCCGAACCTGAACCCGGCCGATCCGTTCTACACCTACGGCTACCTGCCGACGTTCTTCGATGCCCCGGCCAATCCGAATCACCCGGACGGCACGTGGCGCGCCGACACGTTCCTCGTCATCGTGCCCGACGTGATCCGCTCGCGAACGGTCGCCCCGGTGGCCGCGTTCACGTGGGGTTATCGGCTCGAAGCCGGTCGCCCGACGCTGCTCGACGTCACTCCACTCGCCTCGGCTCGGTGGTCAGGCCATCGCTCCGTGCTCGAGGCAGCCCACCCAACCTGGACCTTCGGCTGAGTCCGCCAACCGAGCCTTCAGGCCAGCCGGCCTTGAGGTTAGCCGGCCTTGAGGTTAGCCGGCTTTGAGGACTTGCTGGGCTTTGGTGACGGCGGCTTCGGTGGCGGCCTCGAACTCGGAGCCCTGCCCGGCCAGCACACCGACCGAGACGATGACGTCGTTCACGCCGGTGACCGCAGCCGTGTACTCCAGGCCGCGCTTCGGACCGCTGGTGCCGGTCAGGCGGAACGCGAACGGGCCGCTGCCGGCCTTCGGCGCGGAGATCTCCTCGACCTTCATCGACGTACTGCTCTCGCCCTCGACCTTGAGGGAGACCTTCGAGCAGGACGAGACCGCGTCGTCGTAGGTCTCGCGCAGGTCCGCGACCTTGGCCGCCGTACCCATCGCGTCCAGACCGAAGTCGATGTACGGACCCTCCTGGCCGCCGGAGAACGACCGGGTCACGCTGGTCTTCGCACCGGGCGCCTCGGTGGCGTTGAGGTACTTCACCAGCGTCTTGCATTTGCTCGTCGGCGACGAGAAGGGCTTCGAGGTGTCCTCGGGGTCTTCCTTCACCTGCGAGAACCCGGTCGGCAGGTCGCTCAGCGCGAGCAGGGCCCTGGTGAGTTCGGCGGCCGAGCGGGTCACCGATCCGCTCGGTTTCTCACTCGGTGCGGATGGAGTCACGCTCGGTGCCGGTGTGGTCCCGGCGGGAGTCGAGGGTGCCGCCGCGTTCTTCTTGTCGTCCCCACCGCAGGCGGTGAGCGACAGGCTGAGAGCAGCGGCGAGGGCAAGCGGGAGCGACACGAACCTGGTCATGGACCTTCCAAACCCTGGTCAGAACCGTGGGCCGAGCGCGCCCACCGGTGGCCGAGCAGGCAGCAGCGTACCTGACGTGTCAGCCCAGTCGGTGCCGTGTCGGGCCGTGTCTGGGCAGGTCGGTCAGAACCGGTGCGAGCGGAGGTGAATGTTCTGCAGCAAACCGACCGCGAGCAGGCAGGCGAACATCGACGAACCGCCGTAGGACACGAACGGCAGCGGCAGGCCGGTGACGGGCATGATCCCGAGCGTCATCCCGATGTTCTCGAACGCCTGGAACGCGAACCAGCAGACGATGCCGGTCGCCACCAGCCGGCCGAACGCGTCCCGCGCGTTGATCGCGATCCGCAGCCCGCGGAACAGCACGAGCGCGAACAGCGCGATGATCGCGCCGGCCCCGATCAGGCCGAGTTCCTCCCCCGCCACGGTGAAGACGAAGTCAGTGTGCTGCTCGGGCACGAACGCGTTCTGGGTCTGGCTGCCATGGAACAACCCTTGGCCGAAGATCCCGCCGTTGCCGATCGCGATCCGGGCCTGGTTGACGTTGTAGCCGATGCCCTGCGGATCCTGCGACGGGTCCGCGAACGCGATGAACCGGGCCAGCTGGTACTCCTTCAGCACCTGCAGCTTGATCGCCACCGCGGCGACCACCACGCCCGCGGTGATCAGCCCGAGCATCCAGCGCTTCGGTACGCCGGACACCGCGATGATCCCGAACACGATCGCCCCCAGCACCATCACCGTGCCGAGGTCGGGCTGCAGCATCACCAGGATCACGGGGATGCAGGCGACCGCGATCGCCTGCGCGACGTCGATGGTCCGGGCCGTCTCGTTGTGGTCGGTCTCGCCCTTCTCCGCGATCAGCAGCGCCATCCCGACGATCACCGCGAGCTTGGCGAACTCGCTCGGCTGGATCGACATCCACGGCAGCTGGATCCACGAGCGCGAGCCGTTGATCACCGCGCCGACCCCGGGCACCAGGACCAGGATCAGTCCGACGATCGAGGCGGCGTACAGGACCGGGGCGAGGATGCGGACGCGGCGGTGGTCGGTGACGGCGGCGCCGACCGCGAGCACCAGGCCGATGGCGAAGTTCAGGGCGTGCCGGGCGAGGAACGCGTACTGGTTGCCGTCGGTGAGTGACGTGCGGGCGTGCGTTGCGGACCAGATCAGTACGGCACCGATCGCCGACAGCGCGACCACACCGAGGACGAGGATCCAGTCGACCTGCCACACCGTCGACCGGCGGTCCATCCGCGGCCGGGTCCGGATCGGGCTCAGCAGTGCCATGTCGAGGCCCTCACTGTCCCGGCTGCTTGCCGGCGGGCGGGGCGGGCTTGATGTTGTAGAGGGTCTCGTAGATCTTCCGGACCGCGTCACCACCGGCACCCGAACCGGTGCCGGCCTGGCTCAGCATCATCACCACGGCATAGCGATCCGTGTACGACGCCAGCCACGAGGTCGTCTGCTTGCCGTAGACCTCGGCCGTACCGGTCTTGGCCCGGACCGGGATCTGGTCGACCGGGAACCCGTTGAACTTCCAGGCCGCCGTACCGGACTTGACCGTCTCCTGGAGCGCCTTGTCGATGTAACGCAGGGTCGACGACGGCACCGGCAGCTTCGCCTTCACCGTGGGCTTGATCTCGTGCTTCTTGCCGTTCGCACCGATCCACGACTGCACCACTCGCGGCTCGTAGAGCGTGCCGCCGTTGGACAGCGCGGCGTACACCGAGGCCAACTGCAGTGGCGTGACCGTGGTGTCGCCCTGGCCGATGGCGAAGTTCACCGCGTCACCGGCACGGTACTTGTAGCCGTCGACGCAGAACTCGCGGGAGAACTGCTTCAGGAACGCCGAAGTCCCGGCCGGCGGATTCTGCGAGAGCTTGCAGTAGTAGTCCTTCTGCGAGTCGTAGTACTGCTTCTTCCACTTGCGGTCGGCGATGCGGCCGCTCACCTCACCGGGCAGGTCGACGCCGGTCGGCGTACCGAGGCCGAACTTCTTCGCCATCGCCACCAGCGGGTCGTGCGTGTTCACGTCGGTGGAGTTGCCACCCTCCTTCAGCCAGAGCGCGTAGGCGATCCGGTAGAAGAACGTGTCGCAGGACAGCGCCAGCGCCTGGTCGAAGCCGATCATCCCGTACGACGCGGACTCGTAGTTCTTGAACCGGCGGTTGCCGACCTCGAAGTACGACGAACAGTCCAGCCGGGTCTTCGGGCTGAACCCGGCGCCCATCGCGGCGGCGGTCGTGATCGGCTTGAACGTCGACCCCGGCGCGAGTTGGCCCTGCAGGGCGCGCGAGACGAGCGGGGTGCCGGACTTCGTCGAGTACAGCGCGTCCAGCTCGCGCTGGGTGATGCCGCCGACCCAGACACCCGGGTCGTAGGTCGGGTAGCTGGCCATCGCGACGACCCGGCCGGTCTTGGTGTCCAGCACGACCGCGGCACCGGAGTCGGCGACGTACTTGCGCTTGGTGACCGGGTCGGTCTGCTTGCGCGCGGTCATGATCGCGCTCTTCAGCTGGGTCTCGACCGACGCCTGGATCCGCGCGTCGATGCTGGTCACCAGTGTGGCGCCCGGGACCGGCGCGGTCTGCTTCTGGATGCCGGTGGTGTACCCGACCGCGTCGACGATGACGTCCTTGACGCCCGGGGTGCCGCGCAGGAGCTGGTCGTAGGTGCGCTCGACTCCGGCCCGGCCGACGAGGTCCGACCGGTGCGGGACCGAGTCCTGACCGGCCTTGTCCAGCGCCTCCAACTCCTCGGTCGTGATCGGCGACAAGTAGCCGAGGAGGTGGGCCGCGTTCACCTTGTACGGCTCGGGGTACGCGCGCAGGGTCTGCGACTCGGCGGCAATGCCCGGGAAGTCCTCGCGACGCTCCATCACCTCGATCGCGACCTGCTCGCTGACGTCCTTCGCCACCGGGATCGGCTGGTACGGCGTCCCGTTCCAGCAGGCGGGTGGTTTCGACGCGCCTGGCTCGCCGCAGAGCATCGTGCGCGCCTTGAGATCCCTCGGCTTCTGCCGGAGCACCTTCGCCAGGCGGGCGAGCACCGCGTTCTGCTGGCTGTCCGGCAGCTTCGCCAGCACCGACCGGTCGACCGTGATCACGAGCGAGACCCGGTTGCCGACCAGAGTGCGGCCCGCGGCGTCCACGATCGTGCCGCGCGGCGCCGGCACGAGGACCTGGCGGGTGTGATTCTGCGTCGCGGCCTGGGTGTAGTCCTCGCTGGACATCACCTGCATGTACCAGAGCCGGGCGAGCAGCGTGCACAGCAAGGAGAAGACCAGCACCCCGATCACGAACAACCGCAACCGGGCCTTCAGCGGTGCCTCGAAGCCGTCGAAGCTCATGGCAGGACCCGGCGGCGTTCGCGGGCGGGAACCACGCGGCCCATGATCCACATGACCAGGGGGATGACCACGATCGCGCCGACGACGTCGTACCCGGCGGCGATGCCGAGACGGACGCCGAACTCGCCCCAATCGACCGACGGATCGTGTAGCAGCGAGCCGGTCGCGCTGTAGATGAACAGCGACACGGCGGTGCCGAGCACGACGGTCAGCGCGACCCCGAGCGGACCCACCGGACCGGTCGACGTCTCGCGACGGATCAGGCCGGCCATGTACCCGGCGATCGCGAGCGCGAGCGCCCACCGTCCGGCGGTGTGGTCAGCGGGTGGTACGACGTCGAGCAGCAGACCACCGGCGAACCCGGCGATCGCACCCCACTCCGGCCCACGCGACAGAGCCAGCGCGATCACCACGATCAGCACGAGGTCGCAGGTCACGCCCGCAACCGCGATGTTCGTGAGCACAGAGGTCTGCACGGTGACGGCCACCATCAGGAACAGGGCGGCCAACCCGATGCGCAGTGCGATCACGTCAGTTCACCTTCCCTTCTGTGGTCGACACCTTCGGCGAAGGCGCTGGTTTGAGCTGGGCGCGCGGCGGCCGGGCCGGTGGTCCGGTCACCACACCGACCGTGTCGATCCGGGTCGGATCGACGTACGGCCTGATCGTCGCGGTGGACCCGAGCGCGCCCTCGTTCGCCGTCACCGAGGTGACCTCGCCGATCGGCACGCCCGGCACGTACGGCGCGTTGTCGCTGGAACCCCAGGTGACGATCTTGTCTCCCGGCTTGGGCCGCGCCTTCAGGTCGACGAGGTGGTAGTCGAGCAGGCCCGCGACCTCGCCGCGGCCCGAGACGAAGCCGAGCGCCATCGACGCGTTCAACCGGCCACCCACGGTCGACTTTCGGTCACCGATCAGCAGCACGGTCGCGGTCGCCTGGGTGGTCCGCACCACCCGGCCGACCAGACCGTTCCCGTTCAGCACGGTCATGTCGACGTGCACGCCATCGGCCGTACCGGCGTCGATGGTGACCGTGTGGTTGAAGCTCTGGGCGCTGCCGATCCCGATCACCCGCGCCGGTGTCATCGTGAACGCGGGCGCGAGCTTGAGCAGTTTGTCCAGCTCGGCGGCCCGGTTGCGGGCGTAGTCGGAGGAGTTCAGGTCCCGGGTGAGCGACTCGTTGTCCTTCTTCAGTTTTTCGTTCTCGTCCCTCAACCTATCCATTTCGGCGAACCGGTCGCGGAGGTTGTCCACAGGCTGCCGGGCCGAGCTCGCGGTCGACTCGAGTGGGCCGAACACGCCCGCCGCGGCTTCCCGCAACGGCTCCACCGGGGAACCGGCCGAGCGCCGGGCGTCGAGCACGATCAACGTGAAGCAGGCCAGGATGACCAGGACCAGCACGGTCCGGCGCCGGCGGATCTCCCGCGGCATACCGGCCGAACGGACCAGGCCCCTGGCGGGGGTGCCGAGGTCTTTGAGCATGGGTCAGCGTCCCTCGGGCGTCAGCGCCTGTTGTCGGTGACCAGGATGCGGTTCAGCGTCTCGATGTTGTCGACACACTTGCCGGCGCCGAGCACGACGGCGTCCAGCGGGTTCTCGGCGACGTGGATCGGGATGCCGGTCTCGTGCCGCAGCCGCTCGTCCATCCCCTTCAGCAGCGCGCCGCCGCCGGTCAGCACGATGCCGCGGTCGACGATGTCCCCGGCCAGCTCCGGCGGGGTCTTGTCCAGGGTGGCCTTGACCGCGTCGACGATCGCGGTGATCGGCTCCTCGATCGCCTGCCGGATGTTCGAGGACGACACCTTCACGGTCCGCGGCAGGCCGGAGACCATGTCCCGGCCGCGGATCTCGCTGTCCGGCCCGTCGGTGGTCGGGAACGCCGATCCGATCGTCATCTTGATCTGTTCGGAGGTGGCCTCGCCGAGCAGCAGCGAGTACTCCTTCTTGCAGTAGTTCACGACCGCCTTGTCGATGGCGTCGCCGGCCACCCGGATCGACTGGCTGGTGACGATGCCGCCGAACGAGATGACCGCGACCTCCGTCGTACCGCCGCCGATGTCGACGACCATGTTGCCGGTGGCGTCGCGGACCTCGAGATTGGAGCCGAGCGCGGCCGCCATCGGCTCCTCGATGATGTAGACCTTGCGGGCCCCGGCCATGTAGCCGGCGTCGCGGACCGCGCGCTGCTCGACCGCGGTGATCCCGGACGGCACGCAGACCACGATCCGCGGTTTCGCGAAGTACCGGCGCCGGTGCACGCGCTGGATGAAGTAGCGCAGCATCTGCTCGGCGGCGTCGAAGTCGGCGATGACGCCGTCCTTGAGCGGCCGGATCGCGGTGATGTTGCCGGGCGTCCGGCCGATCATCTTCTTCGCCTCGTGCCCGAACGCGACCGCCTCGCGCGGTTCGTCGGTCCGGGTCGCCACCACAGATGGCTCGTTCAGTACGACGCCTCGACCACGCACGTACACAAGGGTGTTCGCCGTACCCAGATCAACCGCCATGTCGCGGCCGAGCATGCTGTTCGCCACCGCGGCACCTCCCACTCGGTCCCCGATCAGGCTAAGCGCCGCCCGCGCTCACCCCATGGACCGACACGTTCCGTCCGCCCAGGCACGTATCGTATCCATTCCTGCACGACCTGTCCCCAGTGGCCTCCGACCCCGCTCAGGGGAAGTCGGGGAACCAGAGTTTGATCTCGCGGTCGGCGGATTCCGGGGAGTCGGAGCCGTGGACGAGGTTCTCGCGGTTGGAGAGGGAGAAGTCGCCGCGGATGGTGCCCGGAGCGGCCTTGCGGCCGTCGGTGGCGCCGTTCAGGAGGCGGACGACCTCGACCGCCTCGTCACCCTCGAGCACCAGGGCAACGAGCGGGCCACTGGTGACGAAGTCGCGCAGCGGCGGGTAGAAGTCGCGTTCGACGTGCTCGGCGTAGTGCTGGTCCGCCTGCTCGCCGTCGATCCTGCGCTGGTCCATCGCGACGATCCGGAGTCCCTTGGCCTCGAACCGGCCGAGGACCTCGCCGACCAGGCCACGGCGAACCGTGTCGGGCTTCAGCAGGACCAGGGTGCGCTGCGACATCTGTCAACTCTCTCTCGAAGTAGTTCGGGCCGCTGAGCCTAACCGCTCTGGGCTTGCTGTGCCTTTTTGGCTTCCTCGATCCGGCGGCCGAGCACGAAGGCCGCCACCCAGAAGGCCGCGAACGCCAGTCCGAGCACGAACATCACCGGTACGACGAAGCCGAGGCCGACCGCACCGACCTGGACCACTGAGCCGAGGATGTAGCCCACCTGGTTGCGCAGCAGGCCTGCTGCGACGATCGCGAGGACGGCCAGCCCGAGGCACACGGACAGAGCCACAGCAGGCCGGATGTCCGCGACCGAGATCATCACCGGCGTGGCCAGCGCCAGCACCAGCGACTCGAACCCGAGCACGATCGAAGCGAGTGACCTCATTGGTCGGCCTGCTTCGGCTTGCGGACCAGCAGAGTGCGCGCCTCGCCGGCGGTGATGACGGACCCGGTGATCAGTACGCCGCCCGTCCCCATCGCGATCGCGTTCTCCTCGGCCAGCCGGATCGCGTCGTCGATCGCGTCGATCAGGTGCGGCCGGACCAGCACCCGGTCCTCGCCGAACACCTCGATCGCCAGCTCACCCAGCTCCTCGGCCGGCATCGAGCGCTCGACGAAGCTGTTCCGGGTGCAGACGACCGTCTCCATGATCGGCTCGTACGCCTCCAGCAGGCCGTACACGTCCTTGTCCTTCATACAGCCCAGTACACCGATCAGCGGCTGGAACGCGAAGGCCTCGGACACCGTGGCCGCGGTCGCCTCGGCGCCGTGCGGGTTGTGTGCGGCGTCGACGATGATCGTCGGACTGGTCCGGACGACCTCCATCCGGCCCGGACTGGTGACCTGCGCGAACCCGGCCTGCAGCAGTTCGGTGGTGACGCGGTCCTCGTGCTCCGGGCCGGCGCCGAGCAGCGCCTCGACCGCAGCAACCGCGGTGGCCGCGTTGTGCGCCTGGTACTCGCCGTGCAGCGGGACGAAGATCTCCTCGTACTCACCGCCGAGCCCCTTGATCGAGATCACCTGCCCGCCGACCGCGAGCGAACGGCTGGTGATGCCGAACTCGATCCCCTCCCGCGCGACCTGCGAACCGACCTCGGCGGCCTTGGTCAGCAGCACCTCGAAGACGTCCAGGCTCTGCTGCGACATCACCGTCGTACCGCCGGGCTTGATGATGCCGGCCTTGTCCCGGGCGATGGTGACCGGATCCGCGCCGAGGATGTGGGCGTGGTCGACCGCGACCGGGGTGATCACCGAGACGGTCCCGTCGGCGACATTGGTCGAGTCCCAGGTGCCGCCCAGGCCGACCTCGATCACGGCCACGTCGACCGGGGCGTCGGCGAACACCGCGAACGCCATCGCGGTCATCACCTCGAAGAACGACAGCGGGTGCTCCTGCTCGGCGTCGACCACCCCCAGGTACGGCGCGATCTCGGCGTACGCCTCGGTGAAGCGCTCCTCGCTGATCGGCTCGCCGTCCAGGGTGATCCGCTCCCGGACCGACTCCAGGTGCGGGCTGGTGAACCGGCCGGTCCGCAGCCCCGCCTCGCGGAGCAGGGTGTCGATCATCCGCGCGGTGGAGGTCTTGCCGTTGGTCCCGGTCAGGTGCACCACGGGGTAGGCCTTCTGCGGGTCGCCGAGCAGTTCGGCGAGCCGCTGGACCCGAGCCAGCGTGGGCTCGATCTTGTGCTCCGGCCAGCGCTGCTGGAGCCGTGCCGACACATCGGCGTAGGTGAGGTCGCTCATCAGGAGACCGAGTCTAGTAAGGCCTGTGGATAAACCGGTCGGAGCACCCCTTGACAACCACTACGATTGTGCGCATGACCGATACGTCCCGCGTTCCTGACAAGCCGACCCTCGAAGGCCTGGAGGCGAAGTGGGTAGCGGTATGGAAGGACGAGCAGACGTACGCGTTCGACCGTACGGCGGAGCGGGCCGACGTCTACTCGATCGACACCCCGCCACCCACCGTGTCCGGGAAGCTACACGTCGGCCACATCTTCAGCTACACCCACACCGACCTGATCGCCCGGTTCCAGCGGATGCGGGGCAAGAAGGTCTTCTACCCGATCGGCTGGGACGACAACGGCCTGCCGACCGAGCGTCGGGTGCAGAACTACTACGGCGTGCGCTGTGACCCGACCATGCCCTACGACGAGTCGTTCGTCCCGCCGGACAAGCCCGACCCGAAGAAGCAGCTCCCGGTCTCCCGGCAGAACTTCGTCGAGCTGTGCGGCGAGCTGACCCACATCGACGAGCAGGCGTTCGAGCGGATGTGGCGGCAGGTCGGCCTGAGCGTCGACTGGTCGTACCTGTACACGACAATCTCCGACGACAGCCGCCGGACGTCGCAGCGCGCCTTCCTCCGCAACTTCGCCCGCGGTGAGGCGTATCTCGCCGAGGCGCCGACGCTCTGGGACGTCACCTTCCAGACCGCCGTCGCGCAGGCCGAGCTCGAGGCCCGGCCGTACGCCGGTGCCTACCACCGGATCGCCTTCCACGGCCAGGCCGGACCGATCTACATCGAGACCACCCGTCCCGAGCTGATCCCCGCCTGCGTCGCGCTGATCGCACACCCGTCCGACGAGCGCTACAAGGACCTGTTCGGTACGACGGTCCGCTCGCCGCTGTTCGACGTGGAGCTCCCGGTCCTCGCCCACGAGGCCGCCGAGCCGGACAAGGGTGCCGGCATCGCCATGTGCTGCACGTTCGGTGACCTCACCGACGTCCTGTGGTGGCGCGAGCTGCAACTGCCGGTCCGCACGGTCATCGGCCGCGACGGACGGCTGCTGCGCGACACCCCGCCGTGGCTGGAGGGCTCCGAGCTGTACGCCGAACTGGCCGGCAAGACCGTGTTCAGCGCACGCGAGCTGATCGTGGCCAAGCTGCGCGAGAGCGGCGACCTGGACGGTGAGCCGACGCCGACGGAGCGGATGGCGAACTTCTTCGAGAAGGGCGACAAGCCGCTCGAGATCGTCTCCACCCGGCAGTGGTACATCGCCAACGGTGGCCGCGACGAGCACCTGCGCGAGGAGTTCGTCGAGCTCGGTCTGCAGGAGGAGTGGGTGCCGGAGCACATGCGGCACCGCTACCAGAACTGGGTCGAGGGGCTGAACGGCGACTGGCTGATCTCCCGCCAGCGCTTCTTCGGCGTCCCGTTCCCGGTCTGGTACCCGATCGGCGCGGACGGCGAGCCGGACTACGACCACCCGCTGGTCCCGCGGGAGGAGGACCTGCCGATCGACCCGACCGGCCAGGCCCCCTCCGGGTACGACGAGTCGCAGCGGGGCAAGCCGGGTGGTTTCCAGGCGGATCCGGACGTGATGGACACCTGGGCCACGTCGTCGCTGACGCCGCAGATCGTCTGCGGCTGGGAGCGGGACGAAGACCTGTTCGCCCGGACCTTCCCGATGGACCTCAACACGCACGCGCACGACATCATCCGGACCTGGCTGTTCTCCCGCGTGGTCCGGGCGAAGTTCGAGAACGAGACGCTGCCGTGGCGGCGTTCGATGATCTCCGGCTTCGTCGTCGACCCCGACCGGAAGAAGTTCAGCAAGTCCAAGGGCAACGCGGCCCTGCCGGACGACATCCTGAACAAGTTCGGCTCGGACGCCGTCCGGTGGCGGGCCGCGATGGCACGGCCGGGGCTGGACTCGCCGTTCGACGAGTCGCAGATGAAGGTCGGCCGCCGGCTGGCGATCAAGGTCCTGAACGCGTCGAAGTTCGTGCTCAGCTTCGGGGCGTCCACGGTCGACCCGGCCGCAGTCACCGAGCCGGTCGACCTGGCGATGCTGCAGCGGCTGCGGTCGATCGTCACCGACGCGACCGCCGCCTTCGAGCGGTACGACTACACCGGTGCGCTCGAGGTCACCGAGCGGTTCTTCTGGACCTTCTGCGACGACTACGTCGAGCTGGTGAAGGAGCGCGCGTACGGCGGGCAGGGTGACGCCGGCGCGGCCTCGGCGAAGGCGGCGCTGGCCGTCGCGTTGTCGGTCCAGTTGCGGCTGCTCGCGCCGTACCTGCCGTTCGCGACCGAAGAGGTGTGGTCGTGGTGGCAGGAGGGTTCGATCCACCTGACCCGCTGGCCGGAGCCGGATGTCGACCTGACGGCCGCGGCGCAGGAGCCTGAGGTGCTGGACGCGGTCTCCGAGGTGCTTGCGGGCATCCGCGGGGCCAAGTCCTCGGCGCAGGTCTCGATGAAGACCGAGGTCAGCAAGGTCGAGGTCAGCGGCCCGGCCGCCCGGCTCACGCTGGCGGAGCGGGCCGAGCCCGACCTGCGGGCCGCCGGCCGGATCACCGGTGAGATTGTCTGGCATGCGGACGAATCCGACTCGGTCACCGTCGTCGCGACTCTCTGAGCTGTACTGGGTGGTGCCCGTCTCCCGTCGGGGAGGCGGGAACCATGCGTTGGCATTCAACGACTACGCTGCGAAATCAGGTTGTCCCGATGTGGCACCATCGGGCCGAACCGTGCGTCCTGCCAGTCCTGAGGAGCCTGTATGAGCGACCCCACCACCCCGGACCCCACGTCCGAGGCTCCTACCACCACGGCTGCCGACCTGGCGGACACCGCAGAACTGGCCAAGGTCGAGGACGCCGCGGAGAAGAGTGCGCCGGGCGAGAAAACTGCGGCCGGCGAGAAGACTGCGGCCGGCGAGAAAGCTGCGGCCGGTGCGAAAGCTGCGGCGGGCGAGAAGGGTGATGCGCCCGCGAAGGCTGCGGCTGGGGAGAAGGTCGCGAGGAAGAAGTGGTGGCGGCGGATTCGCCGGGGTCCTTGGGTGACTGTCGGCGGGATCCTGGTCGTGCTGCTGGTGCTGGCGCTGCTCGGCTACCTCTGGGGCCTCGGCCCGCTCAACCGGCTGAACACGGCCCGCGGAATCACGCCGCCGGCCAAGCTCGCCGGTCTTGACCGGATCACGGACCAGGAGATCCGCGGCCAACTCCAGCTCGACCAGACTCGCGACGCGCTGAGCCGCATCAACGACGGGAAGCAGGCCACGGTCGAGGCGTACGGGAACCTCGACGGCAACCGGATGTTCGTGGTGATCGCGCTCCGCGGCAAGGTCGACATCGACAAGACGCTCGCCGACTCGGGCGCCGCCCCCGACCAGATCAAGCGAGTCGGTCGCGCCACCTGCGTCGAGTCGGCCGGCAACCTGCCGACCCAGTGCTACCGAGGTTCCAACACGCTCACCGTCATTGCCCAATCGGGCAACGATGGCGTGGCCGTGGACGCGGTCGCCCCGGTCGCCGAGGAAGCCTTCAACGCGATGAAGTGACCCGGTCAGCTGAGCAATCCGGCGATCGCCGTCATGATCGGAATCGACAGCAGCGTGCTCATCAGCACGGCACTCCGCGCGAGCGTCCGGCTGCTGCGGTAGTGAACGGCGTACACGTAGACGTTCTGTGCCGTCGGTAGCGCGGCCAGCAGGGTCGGCGCGAGGAGCGCGAGCCCATGCAGATCGAGCACCCACCGCCCGAAGACGTACGCGGCGATCGGCTGCAGGACCGTCTTGAGCACAACGGCCAGTACGACGTCCCGCCGCAAGCTGATCGAGTCCTTCGTACCGCCGCTCAAGCTCAACCCGTACGCCACCAACGCAACCGGCACCGCAGCCGCCGCCACGAGGTCGATCGGCCGCATCAGCAACGACGGCAGCTGCACGCCGAGTAACGCAACCAGCAGTCCGAGCAGCGAGGCTACGGTCAACGGATTCCGCAACGGCCGCGTCACCACAGCCCGCAGCGACACGCGCCGCCCGGACCCCTGCCGATCACCGTCCAGTACGGCGAACGCCACCGGAGCCATCACCAGCAACTGGAACAACACGATCGGCGCAACCAGCGCACCGTCCCCCAGCACGTACGCCGCCACCGGTACGCCGAGATTGCCCGCGTTCACGTACGACGACGCAAGGACACCGATCGTCACCTGCGACCTCGTCCGCCGCCAGATCACCGCAGCGACCAGCAGAAACACCAACTGCACCACGAACAGACTGGCCACATTGGTGAGCAGGACGACCGAGAAGATCGCATGCAGATCCGCCCGCGCCACGGTCGTGAACAACAGCGCCGGCGTAGCCACGAAGAACGCCATCCGCGACAGCACCAGCTCGTCCTGCGCCCGCAGTACGCCGATCAGACCGACGACGTACCCCAGCACGGCGACAGACACCAACGCGACGAAGGCACCGACGACTGCGGACATGGCGGTCAGGCACTCGAGGACGTTGGCACGTGCGGATCGTAGACGAAAACGCGTCCGCACCCGGGGACGGCTCAGCCCGCGGACAGCTGCACGAAACCGTTAACCTGTCAGATGCTGACAAGACAGCGCCTTGAGCGGAAAGATTCCACCATCGACGAACAGGATGGTGATCATGACTCGTTCCCCTAGAGCTGTGCGTGGTGCGCTCGCGACCGTGGTCGTTGCAGCCGCCACGATCGGCGTCGCTCTCCCCCTCCATGCGACCGCCGCGACTGCCGGCGGCACTGGCCTGCCGCTCGGCGACCCTGATCTGGCCGAGACCCGCAGCAGCCAGGAGTTGGCGCGCGGCGTGACGCTGACCCGGATCGTGCGCGGGACCGAACCGGCGCCCGCTGACCAGATCAACACCACGACGCGGGGGCCGTGGGTCGTCAGCGTGCTGACGATCGATCCCCGGAAGGCCGACGGCCACCTGAAGGCGACGTACGGACCGGACCTCGCGAGGGTCGAGAAGACCTCGGACCTGGTCCGCTCGGCGGGCGCGGTGGCCGGCGTCAACGCGTCGTTCTTCACCTTCACCGCCGACCCGCTGTACCCGGGCGACCCGGTCGGCCTCGGCATCTCCGACGGCAAGCTGCTGAGCGAGCCGCTGACCGACCCGGCCGAGGCCAACCTGCTGATCGATGCCAAGAGCAACAAGGTGGTCGCCGGCCACCTGCAGTGGTCGGGCGAGGTGCGCAACCGCGCGACGCACGCCAGGCTGCCGCTCGAGTTCGTGAACCACCCGCCGGTCGTCCCGGCCGACTGCGCGAGCCTGCCGGACCAGACCACCTGCACGTCCCCGGGTGACGTCGTACTGTTCACGCCCGAGTTCGCCGCGGCGACTCCGGCCGGCGCGGGTGTCGAGGTCGTCCTCGACCGGCGTGGTTGCGTGCTGAGCACCGCGACGACGCGGGGCACGAGCCTGAAGGCCGGCCAGACGTCGCTGCAGGCGACCGGGCAGGACACGGTCGCGCTGCTCAACGTCGCGTCGCACGGATGCCTCGACAGCGACCTCAAGGTGTCGAACGAGGACGGCGACAAGGTGCCGCTGCGCAGCGGCCTGTACGGCGTGACCGGTCGCTACCGGCTGACGGCGAACGGCGAGATCGTCGTACCGGACGGGACCGGGAGCTTCTTCGACCGGAACCCGCGGACGATCGCGGGTACGACGCGGGACGGCAAGATCGTGCTGGCAGCGCTGGACGGACGCCAGACCACGAGTGTCGGCACGACCATGGACGAGACGGCCGCGGTCGCGCAGTCGCTCGGGTTGCGCAACTCGATCAACCTGGATGGCGGCGGCTCGACCGCAATGGCGCTGCAGGACGGCACTCTGGTCAACCACCCGAGCGGCACCAATGGCGCCGAGCGCGCGGTCGGCGACGCGATCGTCTTCGTCCCCGGCCACTGAGCATCCCGACCACTGAGCATCCCGACCACTGAGCATCCTGACCACTGAGAAGGCGCAAAGGTTCATGAGACGCTGAGCGGGTGCGACTGCGGCTGCTGCTGTGCGCGACCGTCCTGCTCGGGACGGCCGGATGCAGTGGCGACCAGGCCAAGGAGCCTGCCACAACCGCACCCGCCAGCATCACCGTCACCAGCCAAGCGTTCCGCGAGGGCGGTTCGATCCCCAGCAAGTACACGTGCGACGGCGACGACGTCTCCCCGCCACTCGGGTGGAAGAACGTGCCACAGAACGCCGGCGCCCTCGCCGTCGTGGTCGACGACCCGGACGCACCCCGCGGCACGTTCACCCACTGGGTCCTGCTCGACCTCGAGCCGACCACGACCTCCCTGAAACAAGGCGAAACGCCACCCGGCGCCAGACAGGCGAAGAACTCGGCGGGCGGGGCCAAGTACTACGGCCCCTGCCCGCCGAGCGGCACACATCACTACCGCTTCACCATCTACGCCCTCTCCGAGGCGACCACCCTCCCCGACGGTGCCGACCTCGAAGAGGCCCTCAACGCCATCGACGACAGAACCCTGGCCCGCGGCCTCCTCACCTGCTTGTTCTCCCGCTGAGCACCATCAGCGGACCCGCAGAGTGACGTCCACCGGCTTGGCCAGGTACGGCGTGTTCTCCCCGATCCAGACGCCCGCCGAGTACACACCGGCCTTCAGACCGGCAGCGTTCACCCGCACCGTCACCGTCGTACTCCGGCCCGGAGCCAATGTCGTCGGTGAACCGCTGACCGACATCCACGGCACATCTATCTCGCCACACGCGCCGTACGTCGGCAACTGTTCGGCCGTGTCGACCGGCGTGAATCCGGACCTGGCCGACCCACCGATCCGGTTGAGCCCGCACGCGCTGCCACCGCGATAGAGGACATGCCCGGACGGAGCCAGCGCGGACCACCGGTCGGTCGCCGGGTCGTAGGAGAACCCCTCGTTAGTGATGGCACCGGTCGTGCTGCCACCGGAGACGACGGTGGTGATCCCGCCGGAGACGAGCAGCCGCCCGTACGACTCGGTGTAGCCCATCCCCCACAGGTCGATCGGCAGATCGGCCTTCTTCGTCCAGGCGTTCGTGGCCGGGTCGTACGCGAACGTGCTCTGCGAGATGGCCCCGCCGCGCCGGATCCCGCCGGCGCAGTACACCTTGCCCTCGAGCACCCCACAGGCCCGATGGCCGCCCGGCTCCGGGTAGTCCGCGAGCACGTCCCAGGTGTTGGTGGCCGGGTCGTACCGCCGGACGTTCGTCGAGTCGCACGCGTTCGAACAGCCGCCGACCAGATACAACTTCCCGTCGAGGACCGCCCGGCCCGCGGCCGCCTGAGCATCCGGTGCGTCGGCCAACTGCGTCCAGGTGTCGGTACGACGGTCGTAGCCGAACGTCTGCTTCGACGGGACAAGGTCGGGACCCCAGCCGCCGCTGACGTAGAAGGTGTCACCGATGAACGCCCCGGCAGCGTTCTCCCGGCCGTCCGGAAGATCCGCGATCGGCGACCACTCCCGCGTCGACGGGTTGTAGACATAGCCCTTCGCGGTGGTCAGCCGCCCGTCGATGCCGCCGACGGAGTACACCAGCCCGCCGACCTCACCAACGGTGTTGTCCATGATCCGGGTCGGGTAGTGCGTCAGATCGACCCACGGCCCGACCGCCGGCGTGCCGGACCCGTGCCCCTTCGTATCCAAGGCATCACGCGCCAACGCCAGCGGCGAGTAGTCACCTGGAACCCGCGCGATTCTGTTGCTTCCAGCAACCAAGCTGCTGGTGCCAGCAGCCACGACCTGCCGGTCACCGAAGCTGACCTTGGCCGGCGCGGTCCCGGTGTTCCGCACCGTGAACCGGGCCGTCGCGACGCCGCCTGCCTTGACGTCCATGGTCACGGCTCCCGGTGTCACCGACAGTTCCCCGGCCGACAGCCGTAGGTCGACCCGGCTGATCCGCCGGCTGTGCACCTGCACTCGCTCGGAGCCGTCCTGGTAGTCGACGAAGCTCGCTCCGACCGTCTGCCGTCCGGCAGGCGAGAACATCCAGTAGAAGCCTTCGCCCACTCCACCATCGGCCGGCGTCGCCGCGGTCCGGGCGGTCCGATCCGCAACCTGAACCGATGCGCCGTTGAGCACCGCACCGGTGTTCCGGTCACTGACCTGTCCGAGCACCAGCCCGCCGTTCACCGGACCGCAGGTCAGGTCACCGACGAACACGTCGTCCACCTGCCAGAAGTACGTGTTGTACTTCGCGTCCCAGTAGTGGAAGCGCACCCGGACGCCGTTCTTGCCGGCTGCCTGCGGGATCGGTACGACGGTCCGCTCCGGCTGTACGCCGTCGGTCTGGTGGAGCACCGTCTGCCAGGTCGTGCCCCCGTCCAGACTCAGATCGACGTCGCTGTTCTCGCTCAGTGAATGGAGGTTCTGCCGGAACGCGATCGCCGGCGACTTCCGGCCGCGCAGATCCAGCGCCGGCGAGACCAGGCTCGCGTCGAGCACAATTGGGCTGCCCGGGGTCTGCCCGACCGCGAACCCGCCGTTGCCGCCGGTCCGATTCCTGGTCCGGTACGGATCGTCGAACCGCCATCCGTTGTTGGTCCAACCGGCCGGCTGACCGTGATCGAAGTCTGTCGAGACTCCGGCAAAGCCGTAGCCAGGGGCAACACAAGAGTCCGGATCAACCGTCAGCGAAACATCTCGCCTGACGTCCTTTCCACGAACGTCGATCGCCACGGAACCGGCGCGGTATCCGGGATAGACCGCCTCGATCTTGTAGCTGTACGACGCGTTCGCCGGCAACTCGAAGCTGTAGCGACCGTTCTCCGGCTTGGTGTAGAAGACTCCACCCGGCACATCGTCGACCGTGATCTTGGCGTACAGCGACCAGCCCTGACCGGATCCGTCCTCGACCGTTCCCGACACCGTGACCCGCGGCAGCGAGCGCAGCCGCACCGCAACCTGGCTCGTCTTCCCCGCGGTCACAGTGACCTGCGCAGTACCGGCGTCGTACCCGAACGAGGACGCCGCGACGCTGAACGTGCCGACCGGCAGCGGCAGCGAGTACTTCCCGTCGTCGCCGGCCGTGCGCTCCCGGCTGACGGGTCCGGTGATCTTCAGTCCCGCCGACGGAATCGCCTTGCCAGTTCGTGAGTCCGTCACCGTGATGGCCAGCGTTCCGGTGTCGCCCACCGGCGCGGAATCCACTAGTGCCAACGCGTTCAACCGGCCTTCGCCGTACACGTTGTTGTCGGCATCTGTCCCGCCGCACTGTCCGTCTGGCGTATCCGCACTGCTCCCGTCGAGCAGGGCGCGCGTCGCGTCGACATCACCCACCAGCCCGGGGGCCGCCGACCACAGCAGCGCTACCGAACCGGCCACGTGTGGTGCGGCCATCGACGTACCACTGGCGTAGGCGTAGCCGCCCGGAACGGACGACCGGACGTCGACACCAGGTGCGGACAGGTTCGGTTTGGTGACACCGTCCTGGCCACTGCCGCGGCTGGAGAACTCCGCGATCGTGTTGTTCACGTCGTACGCGCCGGTCGAGTAGTTCGACGCCAGACTGCCCGGCGAGCCGCTGGTGTGGCAGCTCAGGCCGTTGTTCCCGTTGGACCACACCGCGAAGATCCCGGACGCCGCCCACGCCTTGGTGATGTCCTCCATGAACGGATCGTTCGACGGCGCCTCGCTGCCCCACGAGTTGTTGATGATCTGCGGGCGACGGCCGGCGTCGGGGTTCTTCCCGGCCAGGTCGGTCGGCTGCAGCATCCACTGGCCAGACGCGATCAGCGACGCGTCGCTCGGACAGCAGCCGTTCGCCGCGATCCAGTTCGCCTCGGGTGCGACTCCGATGCCGTCGGCACCGATCATCGTGCCCATCGTGTGGGTGCCGTGACCCTCGTGGTCGCACGGCACCGGTCCGCAGGTGCCGGCCGCGTCGAACCAGTTGTAGTTGTGGTCGAACGTCCCGTCCGGCTTCCGGCCGCGGTACTGCTGGACCAAGGCGGGATGGTCGTACTGCACACCACTGTCGATGCTGGCGACGGTGATCCCGGCGCCTCGATCGCCGTACTGGTTCCAGACGTCGTCGGCGTTGATGTTCGCGATGCCCCACTCGACCGCCGCGGCCTCCTTCGCCGCCGCGGTCTTCTTGTCCAACGTGGGCGGCTCGTACGACGTCGTGGCGTACAGCCCCTGGACGTCGGCCGACGCGGCAAGTTGCTCGGCCATCGCCAGGCTGCCGCCGGTGACGCGGATCGCGTTCGTCGCCCAGAACGACTGGTACGACGTCCCGGCCGCGTCGAGTTGGGCGCGGATGTCCTTTTGGGACGACTGGGCGGCGTGCTGCAGCGCCTCGGCGACCGCCGTGCCACGGGCCTTCCAGTCGTCGATGGCCGCGGCCTTGGACAGGTCCGGCTGCGCGCCGAACCGGACCCAGAACGCGACCGGAGCGACCGACTTGGCGGTCAGTTGGGTCCGCAACGCCGGCTGGATCTTGTCCGCCGGTGGCGTCGCGTTCGGGGGTGTCGCCCGGGCCGGGGCGCTGAGCAAGGTTGCCAACAGTGCGATGCAGGCGATGACGGCCGCCCGGATTCTCATATGCCGACCTTCCGTGGAAATGGCAGGGTGGCCGGTGACTTTATGTCGCCTCGGCGGCAGAAAGCGGGGCAAACTGTCGGCACTTCGTAGGCAGATGTCGTCCAGCGACTGGAGAACTTGTTGACTGGATCCAGGACATCCGGGGAGGGAGTCACATGGACACTGAGTCGTTGCTGGAACAGCTGGGCCTGTCGAAGACCGAGGCCAAGGTCTACCTCTGTCTACTCGGCGAGGCGCCGCTGCCCGCCGCGACCATCGCCGACCGGACCGGGACCTCGCGCAGCAGCGTCTACCTGGTCCTGCGTTCTCTCGTCGACAGTGGACTCATCGACGCGGGCGCCGGCTACAGCAGCCGCTACCACGCCGCTCCCCCGGACCGGGCCCTGGCCGCGCTGCTGGAACGCGAGCAGCAGGAGCTCGAGAACCGCAGGCAGCAGGTCGAGCAGGTGCTACCGGACCTGTCCAAGTTGTTCGAGCAGAGCACCGGCGCGGACGGCGAACTCGTCGAGATCCTTCGCACTCCGAGCCTGGTCGGTCAGCGGTTCGACCGGCTCCAGTCGGAGGCACGCGAGAGCATCGACGTGGTCGTCCGCGGACCGCTCCAGGTCGGCGGCTCGAACGAGGCCGAGCTCGGCGCGCTGCGGCGCGGCGTCCGGGCTCGGGCGATCTACGACAACGCGATCCTCGCCGATCCAGTGGTCGCGAAGAACCTGTCGTCCTGGACGTCGGGAGGCGAGCAGGCGCGGGTGTATCCGGGCGCGCTGCCGATGAAGTTCGCCCTGTTCGACGCCCACACCGTGGTGATGCCGCTGGTCGCGCCCGGCGTCACCGGCGTGGTCGCGATCATCGTCCGCAATCACGAACTCGCGGCCGCGCTCGAGTTCCTCTTCGACACGTTGTGGAGTGCCTCCGAACCACTGAAGCAGGCGTGATGGACGCCACCGCCGCCATCCCGGTCGTCGTCTGTATCGCCACCAGCGCCGAGGAGCGCAGTCGGCTCGCCGCCCAGTTCGACGGCGCCGGTGTGCTCGTGGTCGCGTCCGACCCCACCGTCGCCGGTCAGTTCCTCCGCCAGTTCCGCGGATCCGGAGGGGCCCAGCCGGCCGGCGACGCCTCCGTCGTACGCGTAGGTGGTCTACGCCTGGACGATCACGAGGCGACCTGGCACGGCCTGCCGTTGCCGTTGACACCGCACGAGTTGAAGGTCCTTGCTTGCCTGGCGGAGCGACCCGGCCGGATCTGGACGTACCAGCAACTGCACGACCGGGCTTGGGACGGCTCCTACTTCACCGGGCCCGCGGCCGTGCAGTCGGTGATCAAGCGGCTTCGGGCCAAGCTGCGGCAGGCCGGGGTCCTGGTCCACATCGACGCCGCGCGCGGCCTCGGCTTCCGCCTGGTCGACGGGAAGGACCTCCGGCTCATCCGCGGTCAGTAGCCGTAGCCACCGTTGCCGTTGCCGGACGATGTCGACGGGGCCGGCGAAGGAGCCGCGGCCGTGGTGGTGGCGGCGTGCCAGGTGAAGCTGGCGCCGTCGAACTCGTCGGTCAGGTCCTGACCCTTGTGCTGCCCTGCCGCGGTGTCGAGGCGGAAGGTGTACAACGGCTTGCCCTGGAAGGTCAGTTGGCTCTTGCCGGTGTCTGACCGCTGGACGACCCCGAGACCGTCCATGGCCTTGGCCGCGCTGTCCGTTCCCTCGACCGGCATCCAGAATTCCAGGCAACCGGCCGTGCACTTGATCATGCCGCCCGCCTCCTGATCCGCGAAGTAGACCGTCTTGCCGGCCGGATCGACCAGGGTCTGGCCGATACCGCTCACGTCCTTGACCGACACGGCGCCGTTCGCCGCAGCGGCAGGTTGGTCACCGGCCGCCGGCTGGTTGCTGCCACCGGCGCCGCACGCGGTCAGCGTGGCCAGCGCCGCGGTTGCCCCGAGCAACAGGTTGAAAGCTCTCATGAGATGTTCTCCTCTCCCGGACAACTACGCACGCGCTCCGGAGATGGTTCAGTTGAACCTTTGACGGCTCTGGCGCGTATCTCCTTGTGTGGATGACGAAACGGTGATCCGCGCGCTGTACGACAGGTACCGGCGCCCGTTGTTCGGCTATGTCCTGCGTTCGGTGGGCGGCGATCACCAGTACGCCGAGGACATCGTGCAGGAGACGATGGCCCGGGCCTGGAAACATTCGGACCAACTGGATCCGGAACGGGCCGGTCCGTGGCTGTTCACGGTCGCGCGCAATCTCGTCATCTCGGGGCGGCGCAAGCGGGGGGCTCGCGTCGCAGAGGTGCCGTTGGACGGGCGGCGCGACCCCGCGGCCGAGACCGACGACATCGACCGGGTCCTGCAGGCCTGGCAGGTGGCCGAGGTACTGCATGAGCTGACTCACGACCACCTGCAGGTGATCGTCGAACTGTTCTACCGGCGGCGGACCGTCGCAGAAGCCGCCGTCGTCCTGGGAATCCCGCCCGGGACAGTGAAGTCGAGGAGCTATTACGCGCTGCACGCGTTGCGGGCCGCGCTGGAGGAACGGGGAGTGACCGGGTCATGAAGTGTCCGGAGACCATCGCTATCGGGGCGTACGTCCTTGGCGCCCTGGACAGCGCCGAGCGCCACGCCACTGATCAGCACCTGCGCACGTGTGCGTCCTGCCGCGAGGCGTTGCTCCAGTTCGCACCGCTCCCCGGCCTGTTGCACTCCGTGCTACCCGAGGACGTCGACGCCGAGGATCCCGCACCGCTCCCGCTGCCTCCACGTCCGGTACGACGTACCCGCCGGTGGATCCTGGCTGCGGCGGCCACTGTCGCGGTCGTCGCGGCCGGCGGGGTCGTCGGCCGGCAGGCGATCGACACTCCGGGCTCGGCGACGTGGACCGCGACCAACGGCGTCGGCGGAATCGACACGACGGCCGAGCTGACCAGCAAAGGCTGGGGCACCGACATCCAGTTGCGGATGACCGATCTGAAGCCCGGGGAGCACTGCGAGCTCCTCGTCCACGGCCGGGACGGCAGCGTGGAGACCGCGGGCTGGTGGGCGACCACGAGCACCTACAAGGCCAGCGTCCCGGCGAGTACGTCGATCCCGCTGAAGGACATCGAGCGGCTCGAGGTGGTGACCTCCGGGAACACGGTGCTGAGCACGGTGTCCCCGGAGACGCGGTGATTCACCAACTGTTGTTGGAGATTCCGGTGCCCAGATAGATCTGGTCATACGTGTTGGCGTCGTTGTCGTCGGTGTAGGCGACAGCGACCTCGGCGAACGGCGACACCGCCACCGTCATCTGTTCCTGCCGCCCGGCCGGGAGCGACATCAGCTGCTGTGCCGACAGCCGGCCGGTGTCCGTCCCGGTCGTACCGAAGCCACGAACCCACACATCGAGGTCGGTGGCCTGAACCGTCCATCCGACGACCGTCTGGGCCTGGTCGTCGATGCCGATCGACGGTGCCTTGGCGCCGGTCGCGACCTGGACGTCGGCGTACCGGGCCGTGCCGGTCGAGGTGAAGTTGCGCGTCCAGGAACCCGGGGTGCCGGTGTGGTCGGACTCCCACGCGACCGCGAAGTTACCGTTGAAGTTCGCCGCCACCGCTGGATGCGTCTGCTGACCAGTGGTGTTGGAGTTCGCGACCCGGCGGGACAGCGTAGCCGCACCATTGGTCCGGGCCAGCCGGATCAGGCCGATCTCGTACGACGCATTGGCGTCGCCGTCGTCCTCCCAGACCACAACCGCGTCGCCGGAGGCCGACGTCCCGACGGCCGGGTTGTGGTGCTGGCCGGTCGTGGTCGAGGCGGTGACTTCCCAGGCACGCGTCGTCGGGCCGGTGAACCCGGCCGCCTTCACCGTCGGCTGGGTGCCGGTCTGGATGTCCTCCCACACCACGGTGAACGCGACCGCAGCCGTCGACGGGGCACCGTCCGGATCAACCGACACGCGCGGGTTGATCTGCTGGCCGTCGGCACTGGTGTTGGCGTTGCCCGATGCGGTCACCGTGCCCGCGGTGTTCAGGACGCGGTACGGGATGTTGTAGAAACCGTTGCCGTCCGGGTCGTCCTGCCACACCACGACCGCGTTGCCCTTGTCGTCCAGGCCGACATCCGGGTGCAGGTGGCGCCAGTTCGTCACGCCACTGCTGCCAGCGGCGGACACCTTCTTCTCGTACAGCGAGGTCCCGTTGCGGTACACCCGCACGAAGATCTCGCTGTGCACATTGTCGGTGGCGTTGTCGGTGTCGCGGTCGTCCTCCCACGCCACCGCCACGTAGCCATTGCGGTTGGTCGCGATCGACGGTGCGTCCTGGTCACCGGTCGACACACTGTTGGCGGTCACCCAGGTCGGTGTGGCAATGTGCGCATCCGCACTGGGAGCTGCGAGTACGACGGACGACAGCACGGTGATGGCTGCGACAGCAGCTGCGGAAAGCCTCATGATCCCCTCACACAGCCTGCAGGCCGGGCCGGCCCTCTTGGACGACGAACGACTTCACGGTCGTGGCAGCAGCGCCGTGTTCCGACACCTTCGCCACCGCACGGAAGTCTGCCTGCAGCTGCGTCGGGCTGAGCGTCGCTCGCACGTACCCGCGCCTGTTGTTGTAGAACTTCAGCCACGGGTTGGTCCCGACGTCGGGAACAGTTGTCGAGCCGTCGCCGTCACCGCTGGACGTGACCGAACTGGTGACGAGTTCGGTGCCGACGGTCGCCGAGTTCGCGTTGTTGTAATCGGCCTTCAGATCGTTCGCCCAGGCGCGGTGCACGTCGCCGGTCAGTACGACGGGGTTGCGCGTACCGCGATCGACCCAGCCCTGCTGGATCCGTGCGCGGGACGCGCGGTAGCCGTCCCACGAGTCCATGCTCGCGCCGGTCGAGTTGAACCGCCGGGCGAAGAACACCTGCTGACCGATGATGTCCCAGGTGCCCAGGTGCTGGTTCAGACCGTCGAGCAGCCAGGTCTCCTGCGCGTTGCCGGGCAGGCTGCGGGACGCCAGGTCCGCATCCGAGCAGACCTTCCAGCCGTCGCCACAGGCCTGGTCGTTGCGGTACTGCCGGGTGTCGAGCATGTGGAACGTTGCCAGACTCCCCCACCGCAGCCGGCGGTACAGCGGAATGCTGTTACCGCTGTTGGCCTGAGCCGGCCGCAGCGGCATGTTCTCGTAGTACGCCTGGTACGCCGCCGACCGTCGAGCGGTCCACTGCGCAGCCGTCAACGCCGGAGTGTTGTTCTCCCGGATCGTGCCGGCGTAGTTGTTCTCCACCTCATGGTCGTCCGGTACGACGATCCACGGCGCGACCGCGTGCGCGGCCTGCAGATCCGGGTCGGTCTTGTACTGCGCGTACCGCCGCCGGTAGTCCGCGATCGTCACGATCTCGGCGCCCACGTGCAACCGCGGCCGCCCGGAGGTGGCGCCGTACTCGTAGATGTAGTCGCCCAGGTGCAGGATGAGGCCCGGGTTCTCCTCGGCCATCCGGCGATAGACGGTGTAGTAGCCCTCCTCGTAGTGCGAGCAGGAGGTGAACGCCATCGTCAGGTCGCGTCCGGCCGCGCCGATCGCGGGCGTGGTCCGGGTGCGGCCGACGGGCGAGACGTGGCCTTGTGCGCGGAATCGGTAGAAGTAGTCGGAGTCAGGGTTCAGATTGCCGGCGACGACGTGGACGGAGTGGGCGGTCGCGTACGTCGCGGTGACCTGGCCGTTGGCGACCAGCGTGCTGAAGGTGTCGGTGGTGGACACCTGCCAGTCGACGACGATGTTCGTGTCGGTCAGCCCGCCGTGGCCGTCGGCGTTCAGCGGCGACGGGGCCAGCCGGGTCCACAGCACGACGCTGTTCGCGTCGGGTTCACCGGACGCGATGCCGAGCTGGAACGGGTACGGGACGGCGGCGGTCGCCGCGATCACGGCCGAGCGGACCGGCAGAGCGCCGGCGCCGGCCGCGGCGAGTCCGCCGAGGACAAGGGTTCTGCGACTGATTGGGCTGATGAGCCTCACCTTCACGGTACTCAGGGCGGCAGGGTCCCCGGCTGGATGAAGCTGATGGTGACATCCGGAGAACCTTGAGTGATGGTGCTTGATGCCCATAGTTACGCAGGATCCGTAAGTTTCCTACAGCTCGCGTCGTACTGCTCAGTTGATGGCGAGGATGAGCAGCACGACCGCCGGAACTCCCTCGAGAAGGGCGTTGAGCCACAGCTTCCGCTGCGACACCACCAGGACGACGGCCATGAACGTGTGCTGCGCGGCGGTGAAGACGACCAGCGCCTGCCCTTGCGCGACGTGATCGTTGCGCGCGAGCAGTACGCCGGCGACCAGCGCGATCGCTGTGGTCAGGTTGTAGAAACCCATGTTCACCGTCCACAACCGGACCGCGTCGAAGTCGCGGGGCTTGGTCAGGAACATCGGGTAGAGCCGCGGGTGCCGGTACAGGAATGACTCCATCACGAACACCGACACGAGCATCAGCGCGATGACGATCGCCAGCACCTGCGTCGCCGTACTCACGACACCACCTCGGCGAGTTCGGCGAAGAGCGCGCTCATCCGGCCGGTCTGGCTGATGGCGAGGAACTTGGCCGACGGCGTGAGCACGGAGAATGTGTTCAGCGTGCCGGCCGGGATGCTGATCGACGACCCCGGGCCGAGGTCGTAGCCCTGATCGCCTGCCTGGACGAGGATCCGGCCAGTCAGGACGTAGAACGCCTTGCTCCAGGACTCGCTGTGCGGCGGCGCGGCCGGGGCGCGCGGTGCGTCGACCTCGAAGACCTCGTACTGCGCGCCGGTGTGCTCGCTGCCGACCTTGACCGTCACGATCGCGTCCGGGGCGGCGTACTCCGCGCCTGTCCCGGCTGTGCTCAGGTGTACCGACTCGTTCATGCTGCCTCCTTGGGGGTGGCTGCGACGGTAGGCAGCGGACAGCGGCCACTCCATCCCGTCCACCGGGGGTCTGCGACGCGCCGGATTCCCCACATTTCAGGGATAGGCGGGTCCGGTACGGCGGCGCATACTGAGCCCATGTGGGAGGGCCGGGCGCGAGCCGCGCGCCGGGACATCGCGGCACTGGCGACGTCCGGACTGGGCGTCCCGGAACTGCATGCCGCCGCGATCGACGTGGTCGAGCAGGTCGTCGGCAGTGAGCTGACCTGCTGGGCGGCGATGGATCCGGGCACGCTGGTGATCAGCTCGATGACGAGCGGCCGCGACCACATTCCAGCCGAGTACGAACCCACGCTGGCCGAGACCGAGTACGCCGGCACCGTGCCGAACTCGTTCGCCGACCTGGCCCGCCGCCCGTACCCGGTGGCGCGGTTGTCCGACCTGCCGTACCGCGAGGTCGTCGGGCACCGGCGGCTGAACGAGATCTGGCGGCCGCTCGGGATCGAGCACGAGGTGCGGGCCGCGTTCACTGTGGACGGCGACTGCTGGGGAGCGGCCGGATTCGTCCGGAGTGGTCCCGAGTTCAGCGACCGCGAGGTCGAGTTCCTCGGCTCGGTGGCGCCGGCGATCGGTGCGGCGACCCGGGTGGCGGTGCGGACCGATGCCCACGGCTACAAGGGCGGGGCCGGACCGTCGATCGTGGTGACCGGACCGAGCGGTGAGCCACGAGCTATCACCGCCGCCGCGCAGACCTGGCAGGACGAGCTCAACGAGATCGCACCCGGGCGGTTCAACACCCTCCTGCGTGCCGTGGTGACCGGGACTCGGGCAGCCGGGACGTTCCAGGCGAGGGTGCAGACCGCGAGCGGTGGCTGGGTGGTGCTGCAGGGCAGCCGGCTGATCAGTGGCGACGACCAGTCAGAGGTCGTCGTCACGATCGAACCGGCCGGTGGTCATCACCTGGTCGGTATGCTGCTCGCGGCGTACGGACTGACCACTCGCGAGCGCGAAGTCTGCCTCGAAGTCATCTCGGGCCACAGCACCACAGAGATCGCCGACCGGCTGTCGATCTCTCCGCACACGATCCAGGACCACCTGAAGTCGGCGTTCGCCAAAGTTGGTGTCCGCAGCCGTGGCGAGCTCGTCGCGACGCTGCGCCCTGATGACCTGACGCTCTGATCAAGTGGTGAGGGTGCGGTCGCCCGGCTGCCAGTGGAACGTGATGACGTCGGTGACCGGATCGCCGGGCTGTAGTCGCCCGTCCGACCCGTCGATGATCCGGCGAGGCGTCGTGATCGCCATGGTGAGGGCCTCGGGCAACGAGAAGGCGGCGGCCGCCCAGGCGACGCCGTCCACGAGTGGCGCGGCCGCTCCGGCCAGGTACGGCGTACCGCTGACGAGTAGACGCCCGTCGTCGGTGAGCTCCACTTCGCCGCCGACGGTCGACGAGTAGGTGCCCGGTGGACGGCCGCCGGTCGCCACCGAGTCGGACACCAGGAAGGACCGGTCCAGGCCCTTCGCGCGGACCATCGCCACGAACGTGTCCACGGGGAGATGGTGGCCATCGGCAATGAACCCGGCGCTCAGCCGGTCCTCGGCCAGCTGTGCCCACAGGTAGTTCGGATGGCGCGGCAACTGGGCGTGCGCGCCGTTGCCCAGATGGGTGGACAGCGTCGCGCCGGCCTCGGCCGCGGCACGGATCTGCGCGCCGTCCGCGTGCGTGTGCCCGACCGCCACTCGGATGCCGGTGGCAACGACTTCCGCGATGAAGTCGGTGCTGTCAGGCCAATGCGGCGACACGGTGATCAGGCCGACGAGTCCGTCCGACACGTCCTGGCACAGCTCCAACTCGGCCAGGTCGGGTGGGCGGACGAAAGCCGCGTCGTGGGCGCCGCGCGGACCGTCCTGATCCGAGATGTGCGGACCCTCGAGATGCACGAACGGAACGGCAGCCGCGACCTCGGCGTCCTGCCGCCTCGCCTCGGCCACGATCCCGAGAGCACGACGGTAGCGCTCCGGGCTCGCCGTGATCAGCGTGGGCACGAAGACCGTGACTCCGACCCGCCGCAGGGCCTCCCGCAGACCGCGGACCGTGTCCACGGACAGATCGTCGCCGTTCAGGTCGTACCCGGCGTACCCGTTGACCTGCAGGTCGACGAGTCCCCGGGTGATCCACGGCAGGTCCGCATCGCCTGGCGCTCGCTCGATGCGGGAAACCAGGCCGTCGGCGTACTCGAGGTGGAGGGTCTCCCCCGACCACGGGTCCCGGCCGGACAACCTGTCTACAGCCACCGCACCCGCTCCCGGAACCTGCCGATGAAGGCCGCGTTCGCCTCGTCGCCTCCCGGCGCGTTGCCGCTGCGCCACACCGGCGGCACGACGTCGTGCTCGATCAGCCGCTCGATCGTGGCCAGCACCATCGTGTTGAGCGTGAACGCGTTGGCGAAGGTGGAGACAGCGGCGACCCGCTCGGGCATCCCCGCGACCTCGATCACCGCGTCCCCGATGGGGACCTTGGTGTCCACGGCAACGTCGACGACCTCGTGCAGATTCGCACCGGACGGATGCCGGGCTGGATGCGCCTTAGCCGTCTGGTCGGCGTGGTCACGGGAACTCACGCCGATCGTCCGCACGCCGCGCTCGCGCGCGGTCAGGGCCGCGTCGATGAGCGCCGCGTTGATCCCGTAGGCGTTCACCAGCAGCAACAGATCGTCCGGGCCGAGCCCGGCGTTCTCGATCACGATCCGACCGTAACCCGGCGTGCGCTCGACGGCCATCGAACGCAGCGCGCCGTTCGACAGCAAGGTGCCCTCGTCGAGGATCGCGGAGACGTGCATCAGGCCGCCGGCCCGGAAGAAGATCTCCTGGGCGGCCAGGTTCGAGTGCCCGCCCGGTCCGTACACCTGGATCAGCCGATCGGCGGCGACCTGCTCGGCCATCAACTGGGCGGCGGCCGCGATGGACTCGCCTTCCTCCGCCTCGATCCGCCCGAGCAACGCCGTGATCGCGGTCAGGTACTCACTCATCGGGACTGGCCTCCTGATCGAGATACAGCCGGGCCCGGGGATGCGTCCGCAGCGCACTCGCCGGAACGTCGGGATCCACCGGACCGTGCAGCGTCCGCCGTACGGCGTCCTGTTTCGCCGGACCGGACACCATGCAGAAGATCTCGCGCGCCGACAGCAGGCACGGAACCGTCAGCGTCCAGGCATGGGTGGGTACGTCGTCCAGCGACGCGAACAGCCCTTCGTCCACCTGCTGCCGGCGGCTGGTCTCGTCGAGTGCAACCACCTGCACAACGTCGGTGGTGGTGAAGTCGGCGGGCGGTTCGTTGAACGCGAGGTGCCCGTTGACGCCGATCCCGGCCAGCACGATGTCGATCGGCGCGGCCGCGACCAGCGCTGCGTAGCGAGCGGCCTCGGTGGCCGGATCCGCGCCGCCCTCCGGATCGATCACGGTGAGCGGCGCCGGGGCGGTGAAGTGCCGGCTCAGCCACCGGCCGAAGCGTTGCTCCGCAGCGGCCGGCAGCCCGACGTACTCGTCCATGTGGAATGCCTCGACCCGTGACCAGTCGATGCCCTCGGCAACGGACAGCGCGGCCAGCGTGTGCTGCTGGCTCGGCGCCGCCGCGAGGACCAGCCGGGCCGAGCCCTGCGCCTGGATGATCCGGCGCAGGGACTCGGCCGCGGCCGCCGCTGCCGCCGCCCCGACGGCTGCGGGATCCGGAAGTGTCTCCACCTCCAGCTTGTCGACGATCATCAAGACGCGGAAACCAGCCGGCTGTGCTGCTCACCCAGGCCGTCGGCCCATACGCGCACGACATCGCCCTTGCGCAGGAACCGCGGCGGCTTCTGGCCAGCCCCGACGCCGGCCGGCGTGCCGGTGCTGATCACGTCGCCCGGGTAGAGCGTCATGTACTGCGAGATGTAGTGCACCAGGTGCGCGACGCCGAAGATCATGTTCGCCGTCGAGCCGTCCTGCAGTACGTCGCTGTTGACGTCCAGGCCGAGCTTGATCGCCTGCGGATCGGGGACCTCGTCGGCGGTCAGGATCCACGGACCCAGCGGGCAGAAGGTCGCCGCATTCTTACCCTTGTCCCACTGGCCGCCGCGCTCCAGCTGGAAGTGCCGCTCCGACACGTCGTTGGCCAGCACGTAGCCGGCGACATGCTCCAGCGCATCCGCCTCGCTGTCGAGGTAGGCCGCCGTCCGTCCGATCACGACGCCGAGCTCGACCTCCCAGTCGGTCTTCTCGCTGCCGCGCGGGATGACGATGTCGTCGCGGGCGCCGACCACGGTGTCCGGTGCCTTCATGAACAGGATCGGCTCGGCCGGCGCCGCCTGGCCGCCCTCGGCCGCGTGGTCGGCGTAGTTCAGCCCGACACAGACGATCTTGCCGGGGCTGAGCGGCGCGGCGAGCCGTACGTCGTCCAGCGCGGCAGTCGTCCCCACGTCGGCGAGGGCCGCGGTGGCGCGCTCCCGGAGCCCGGCCGGGTCGAACGCTCCGGGCTCACCGGCCAGCGTCACCACCCGGTCGTCCTCGGTCAGTACGGCGTCACGCAGACCGTCGTCGGTGTGGACGCGTAGCAATCTCACTGATTCCTCCATGCGGCTTGTCTGGCCCAGTTCAGGTACGCAACTCCCAGCGCGTGGGAGCCTTGCGTCATTTCCAGCTGTGTGGCGTCGTACACCCGCAGCGACTGCTCGTAGATCAGCGGGTCCTGCTCAGCGTACGGACACCAGCGGGCGCATTGCACGGCGTTGCCCGGGACGGCAGTGCCCTTGCCGTCGATGACGAACCACACCTCGGTCTCCGACCGGATGATTCGCTGGGTGAAGGTCGCCGCGATCCGCTCCACGTCCGTGGCCAGGTCGGAGTCGATCCCCGCGTCGTACGCCGCGTGCATGAACTCAGTGCTGATGGCCGCGTGGCTGATGTCCTCGTACTGCCGTTGCCGGGGGTACGACGGCGTGTACTCCGAGATCCCCGAGGTGCTGGAGAACCCGGCATACAGCTGGCTGTACGGCGGCCAGTAGGTCCACAGGTACGCACCCTCAGCGGTCAGTTGGAGGCCGGCGCGGAAGGCCTGGATCAGTTGCTCGACCTTGGTGCGATAGGCCTGCCGATGGGTCGCGCGGTACAGCTCGACCAGAACCGCCCCGAGGGCATGGCTCTGGTTGTACGGCTGGATGGTGCCGTCCCATGGGATCGGCGCGCCCTTGGCCCAGACGTAGTTGCCGGTCCCGTCCGCGGGAGCGACGTACTCGCTGTCGTGGAACTCCAGCGCAGCGGTGGCCGCGGCGAGCAACTGCTTGGCGGTCTTCATCCGGCCGCCGCGACGCAGCTTGGGATTCTCGAACACCATCCGCGCGAACCTGGCCAGCGGATACGCGATCATCCCGGTGTGGACGGCGAAGACGTAGTGGTCGGACGTGAACGTGATCGTGGCCGGAGCCGGTGCCGGAGCCGCGCCAGGTGCGGACCGGAGGTCAGCCGCCGTCCACCGCAACGATGGCGTGAAGGCCTTGTTGACCGCGGTCACCACGTACGTCGGAGCAGCCGGGTCCAGTGAGACGCCAGGCAGGGTGACCGTGGTCTTCTGGTACGGGTTGCGCAGGATCAGGTCGAACAGCGTGCCGGCGACGTTCGTCACCTCGACGGTCGACTCGGCCGCCCTGGCCCAGGCCCAGCGGACCTCGACAGCAGGTGTCCCGTTGCCGTCGGGGACGACTCCACGGGCCACGGTGTAGTTGCCGGCGGTCCGCCAGACCGGCCCGGACCGACCGAGGTAGTCAGTGACTCCGCGGGCGTGGTCGGTCGTCGCCATCAGGTGCCGGGCGCGGTCCTCGAACGTGCGCAGGTAGCGCTCGTCCTGATAGGTCTCGTACATCCGCAGCAGGCCGAGCAGGAAGTAGGACTCACCCCAGGCGTAGACACCCTCCTCGTTGTCCTGCGGGTCGGTTGCCAGGTACGCCGTCTGCGCGGCGTCGAAGGCTTCGGGTGAGTCGTAGTCCAGTGGGTCGGCAGACGCCGGAAGGGCTGGGAGACCGGTCCAGGCGGCGACTCCGGTGGCGGCGGTACCGAGGAAGAGCGTGCGACGGCTGACGGGCGGGTTCAACATGATGCCTCACTGGGGTGGACGGGAAAGGCGGGAACCACACGGGGGCGGGCGGACGTGGCGACTCAGCCTTTGACCGCACCGCCCATGCTGTTGAGGATGCGTTTCTGCAGGAACAGGAAGACCATCACGACCGGGACCAGTGAGATCACCGTGCCCGCGGCCAATCCGCGGACGTCGGTCCCGCTGACTCCGCTCAGGTACGCGATACCGAGCGCGATCGGGAACTTGGACTGACTGGTCAGCGTGACCAGCGGCCAGATGAAGCTGTTCCAGACCGAGACGAAGCCCAGGATCGCCAGCACGGCCAGAGTGGGGGCGACGATCGGCACCGCGATCCGCCAGAAGATGGCGAACTCGTTCGCACCGTCCATCCGGGCCGCCTCGACGATCTCGTCCGGGATCTGCGAGAACGCCTGGCGGAGCAGGAAGATCCCGAGCGACGAGAGGATGGCCGGCAGGATCACCGACGCGAACGTGTCGGTCAGTCCCAGCTGGCTCATCACCAGGAAGCGCGGGATCAGCATCAGCTCACCGGGCAGGAACATGATCGACAGGAACAGCATGAAGAACACGCCGCGGCCGCGGAACGCGATCCGGGCCAGCGGATAGGCGGTGAGCGCAGAGACCACCAGGTAGATCGGGACCGTGATCCCCACGTAGATCAGTGAGTTCAGCAGGAACCGGGCGTACGGGATCGTCGTCCACGCCTCCCGGAACCAGTCGGCGACCGGCGGCCGCGGGATCAGGTCCGGAGGGAAGCCGAACACGTCCTGGCTGGCCGGTTTGGTGGCCGAGCTCAGCAGGATCAGGAACGGGCCGATGAACAGCGCCGCCACCGCGATCAGCAGAACGTACAGCCCGATCCGCCGTAGCTTGCGCCGGGACGTCCCGGCGGGCGTGGCCTGTGTCGTGGGCGGACCGACGCGTGGCAACTGTCCGGCGCGCCGGGCCAGCCGGCTCCGGGTCGCCATCAGCCGTCCCTCCGCCGGGTCACGACCAGGTTGAAGCCGGCCAGGACGATCATGATCGCCCACAGCAGCAGGCCGACGGCGCTCGCATAGCCCATGTCGTAGTCCTCGAAGGCCTTCGACCAGATGTAGTAGCCGAGGGTGAGTGTGGAGTCGAGCGGACCCCCGCGGGTCAGCACGTAGACGGACTCGAAGGCGCGCATCGCCTCGAGCATGCTGAGGATCAGCGTGACCGCGAACGTCGGCCGCAGCGACGGGACGATGACGTGTCTGAGCCGCTGCCAACTGTTGGCGCCGTCGATCCTGGCCGCCTCGACCTGATCGGGCGGGACCGCCTGCAGTCCGGCCAGATAGATCATCATGAACAGGCCTGCGTTCTTCCATGCCTCCAGCAGCACAACTGTCGGCAGCGCCCAGTGCCGGTCGAGCAGGAAGTCGATCGGACCCGCCCCGACCAGGCTGAGCACCCAGTTGATGACGCCCTCGCGGTTGAAGACGTACCGCCAGGCGACCGCCACCGCGACCATCGACGTGATGACCGGCAGGTAGTAGAGCATCCGGAACGCCTGGATCGCGCGCAGCTTCAGGTTCACCAGCATCGCCAGGAACAGCGGGGCCACCACGGTCAGCGGCAGGAACATCACCACGAACAGCAGCGAGTTGCGCAGCGCGATCCAGACCCGGGGGTCGTCCAGCAGCCGGGAGAAGTTGTCCAGCCCGGAGAACCGGACCGGGCTGACGATGTTGTAGTCGGAGAAGGCCAGCTGGATCGCGATCACCGCCGGCCAGGCGAACATCGCGGCGTACATCAGCAGCCCGGGCAGCATGAACGCGTACGGCGTGTACCAGTGCTGACCGACCACGCGGCCCCTGAGACCCGGCATACCTTCCGCCTCTCGTGTCTGAAACCTGGCTTTCAGATTCGCGGTTATGCGGAACCGTAGCTCACCACATCCGCCGCCGGAAGCATTAATTGGCAGGAATTTTGGAAGTCATCGGTTGACGTCGGCCAATCGATGGCAAACACTGTGATGTCTGTAAGCACCGTTTAGGACACACATCCCCGAGGAGCTCGCGATGGCGCGACGCACACGATCCATGCTGAGGGGCCGCTTGGTCCCTACCGTCGCGATGGTTCTGGCCTTGCCGCTGGCCTTGGCCGACTGCGTCTCCGGCAGTCCGGCCGGCGGGGACGAGCCGGAGCAGCAGTCCAGCGACGCCTACTCCGGTGACGTCGAGTGGTGGACCATCAACCTGCAGAAGAACTACGGGCCGGACATCCAGAAGTGGATCGACGCCTACCAGAAGGAACACCCGAAGGTGTCGATCAAGTGGGTCGACGTACCGGGTCAGGACATCACCACCAAGCTGCTGGCCGCGATCGCCAGCGGCAAGGTGCCGGACGTCGTCAACTTCACCTCCGACACCACCGGCCTCTTCGCCGGCTCGATGGCCGACCTGAACTCCCTGCTCAGCAAGGACGACGTCGCCGCCTACCTGCCGAACCTGGCCGATCCGCTGGTTGCCGACGGCAAGCGGATCGCCCTGCCCTGGTACAACGGCGGCACCACGCTGGCGTTCTACAACAAGGATCTGCTGGCCAAGGCCGGCTTCGACCCGGCCAAGCCGCCGAAGACGTACGACGACGCACTCGCGCTGGCCAAGACGTACCACGACGGCAGCGGCAAGTCCGCGACCAACTTCATGGCCTACTCGAACGTGGTCCAGGCCGACGGCATCTCGATGCTGTCGGAGGACGGCAAGAAGGCCGCCTTCAACACGCCGGACGCACTGGCGCTGCTGGAAAAGTTCAAGACCCCGTTCAGCTCCGGCGCGATCGCCCCGGGCAGCCTCAGCGAGAACCAGCGTGACCTGCCCCAGTCGCTGGAGAACAAGCTGATCGCGTTCAACCCGGCCGCTACGTCGAGCACGCTGCTCAACGTCCAGAAGAATGCTCCGGCGGTCTACCAGTCGATCGTCGTGGGCCCGCCGGCGGCCGGTGCCGATGGCAAGTTCTACATGCCCGGCCAGCAGGTGATGGGTGTCCCGGCCAAGTCGGACAACCAGGCCGCGGCGGCCGCGTGGCTCAAGTACGTCACCGCGCCCGAGCAGCAGCTCGCGCTGTGCAAGCTGGTGCCGATCTACCCGTCGGCGGTGAAGGCGCTGGAGGACCCGTTCTTCACCGACATCAAGGGAACGACGCCGGCCGACCAGGCCCGCAAGACCCTACTGGACACGTTCAAGAACAGCGTGGACGCGTCGATGGGCTCGGGCAACGACGAGCAGTTGCGGAAGCTGTTCGACGATCAGATCCGGGCGTACATGTCCGGGACCAAGTCCGCCAAGGACGCGCTGGACGCTGCCGAGAAGGCGTGGAACGAGACCCTCGCGAAGGGCAAGTGAGTTGACGCTCGGGCCGGACAAACCAGTGAGCCGCAGAATCGAAAGGTCGGTGGGTTGGTGAGCAACGGGGTGCGGATCGGGATCGTCGGCGCCGGGATCATGGGGCGGGGCAATGCCTTGTCCCTGTCCGGGCTGCCGGAGGTCGAGGTCACCGCGGTGACCAGTCGTTCGGCGGACTCCGCCGAGCGGCTGGCCGACGAGATCGAGGGGCGCGGTGCACCGCGGCCGGCGATCCACTCCGACCTGGAGGCCGTGCTGGCCGACAAGTCGGTGGATGCGGTCGTCCTGACCACGCCGGATCATCTGCACGGCGAGATGATGGTCCGGGCCGCCGAGGCCGGGAAGCACATCCTGGTCGAGAAGCCGCTGACCACGTCCGTCGCCGAGGCGGACGCGGCGGTGAAGGCGATCCGCGAGAGCGGTGTGGTCGCGATGTGCCTGTTCAACCACCGCTGGGTGCCCGCCTACGCGCAGGCCTACGACCTGCTCGCGGATCTCGGTGACGGAGCGGTCGCCTACGCCCGCAAGGACGACACGATCTTCGTCCCGACCGAGATGCTGTCCTGGGCCGACCGGACGACCTGCGCCTGGTTCCTGTCCAGCCACGACATCGACCTCGTCTCGTGGCTGCTGCGCGACCAGGTCCGCCGCGTCTACGCGACCGCCCGGTGGGGCAAGCTCCGGTCGCTCGGCATCAACACCCCGGACGCGATCCAGATCCAGGCCGAGTACTCGCGCGGAGCGGTGGCGACGTTCGAGTCGGCGTGGATCTACCCGAACACCTTCCCGACCGTGGTCGACTCCTACGTCACCGTCGTCGCCGACGGCGGCGTGGTCCAACTGGACCGGCAGAAGGAGAGCGTCGTCGTGGCCCGTCCGGACAGCTACAGCTACCCGAGGAACATGCTGCAACGGGTGATGCACGGTATCCCGGCCGGCGCGTACGCCGACGCGATCGCGCACTGGGTCACCTGCTGCCGCACCGGCCAGCAGCCGCTGATCACCATCGAGAGCAGCCGGAACGTGACCGCCGTACTGGAGGCCGCGCACACCTCGATCGAGACCCGGCAGCCGGTCGACGTCTCGATGCTCGCTGACCCAGGGAACGCATGAACGCCACCACAGGCCCCGAGAAGCCACGGCACATCGACGGCCGGATCAACCGGATCGGGACCGACGACCTGATCAAGGCGTTCGGCTCCCCACCTGGCGTCCAGGACGTCGGTGCGCTGCGTGCCTTCGTCGCGGGCAGGCTCCGGCGGCCGGCTTGGCCGCTGCGGGAGTGGACCAACGCGATCCGCTCCACCTCCGCGGCGGACGACGTACTCACCGCGGCCGCTCCGCTGCTGACCGGAGTGGAGGTGACCGGGCGCGAGCGCGGGCGGTCACAGCGGTATGGCTTCCACTACCTGGGCTGGCTGTCACCCGGTGTCCAGGCGTGGAGGTTGACCGGCGACGACCGATATCTGCGCGCGTTCGAGCAGCACCTCGAGGACTGGGTCGAGCAGCGTGACTCGGTGACCGGCGAGTGGCCGGGTCTCGATGTCATCTGGTACTCGCTCGGCACGTGGGCGCGCTGCCGGAATCTCCTGCCCACGCTGGAGGTTCTGACCGACTCCCCGCTGTCCGACCGTGCTTGGGCCAGTCTCGTCGCCACGCTGGTCGGTGGAGCCCGCTGGGCGTACGACGAGCATGACGTCTTCCGCCATGGGAACTGGCAACTGGTGTGTGCGACTGAGCTGCTGCACATCAGCGTCGTTCTGCCCGATCTGGTTGAGGCCAGGAGTTGGGCGGAGCGGGCGCGTGAGCGCATCGACGAACATCTGCTGCTGGATGTCTACGGAGACGGCGGCCACTACGAGCGCTCCCCCGGCTATCACAAGATGTGCCTGACCGCTCTGCAGACGGCGGCTCTGCTCGACGCGGAGGTGGCGGCGCACCCGAAGGTTGCCGCCATGCACCAGTGGTTGTGCGAGCTGGTCTCCCCCGGCGGCTGGATCCCACATCTGCAGGACAGCGGCATCGAGTGGCCGGCCACGTCATTGCTGCGTGGCAGCTACGTGCTCGACAACCCAGTGCTGGCGCGGATCGCCGCACAGTGGCTGTCTGCTGAGGACTTCGCGGTCGAGGCGGCGGCGCTACCGGCTTGGGACGACGCGGACAGGCAGCAGCGCTGGCTGGACGCGGTCGCCACTGCACGGGAAGCGGTGGTGCCAGCTCTACCGCAGCACACCGTGCTGGCCGACACCGGCTATGTGATCCTGCGCAGCGACGATCTGCGGGCCGTGATCAACTACGGACCGCACATCGAGCACGAGCTCGAGTCGCACTCGCACCGCGCCGTGCTCGACCTGGTGCTGGAGGGCTGGCAGCGGCCGCTGCTGTGGGAGGCCGGTGGTCCGCCGAGCTATGACGATCCGGACTACCTGACCTGGTACCAGTCCGGTCGGGGTCACAACACCGTGCTTGTCGACGACCAGGAGCTGAGCACGGATCGCGGCGTACAGGTCGATCCGCTGGTCGACACCGGGCAGGTCGCGGTCTTCTCCGGACACCACCACGGCAACGTCGTACCGCAGTCGCGGACCATCGCGATGGTCCGCGAGGAGCCTGCCGTCCTGGTCGTCTCCGACCACAGCGCCGCCGGGGAGCACACCTTCCGCGCCCACTGGCACACCCTCAGCCCGTGGCAGCAGGTCGGTCCCCTCGCGTACGACGCTTCTGCCGCGGAGGGACCGGGGTTGCTTCTGATCGAGGCTGGCGATCCCTCGACCACGACGGTCGAGACGTCTGAGGGGGTCGCCCGGCGTCCGCTCGTCGACAAGCAGGTCGCGGAGTACGGGCCGCTCTACTCGCTCGGGCTGACGCGCGACAGCGGGATGTTCACCACGGTTCTCCTCCCGCATGCGGGAGCGCAGGTGCCGGAGGTCGCGGTCACCGGTGACGACGAAGAGTTGACGATCGACCACGGTGACATCGTCGACCGGGTGAGCGCGTCGACCTGGGTCCGGACCACGTCCGGAAGGTTGTCCTGGGCAACTGGTTGGCGGACTCGCGGGCTCCTTGACCTGCTGCGCACCTCCGAAGACGTGGACGTCTCGGCAACAGTCGTCGACGGGGTCCTGAGCCTCGAGGTGACCTGCTCCGGGCGTTGCGGGCTGTGGATCCGGCCGCTTGGTGACGTTCGCCTCGACGGCGTACTCGTCACCGCGGAGAGCGATGGCGACGGCTGGGCGCACCTCACCCTGCCGTACGCCGGGCGCTGGACGGTCGATGGGGCTCGCCATGACTGACGATGCCACCACCGGATGGTTCGACGCGCGCATCGTGACCGGTGCGCACCCGTCGTCCCTGGTGCCGTCCACCGACCGCGACGCGATCGCCGCTCACCTCGACACCTACGCGATGTCAGGCGCTCTGGTCAGCGCGATGGCGTCTTGGCTGCATGACCCGCTGGGCGGCAACGCCGAGGCGACCGCGGTGGCCAACAGCCTCTCCGACCGTGGTGTGTTGGCCTGCTGGACCGCCGTTCCCACCACACCGGGCGAGCTGGACTCGCTCGACAAGCTGGTCGCTCAGGCACTGGCCGAAGGCGTCGCGGCGTTCCGGATCCATCCTCATTCGCACGGGTACGCACCAGATGCCTTGCTGGATCTCTATGCAGCACTCGAGGGCGGCGGACTGCCGCTCTGCGTCGACGCCGCGGAGATCGGCTGGACGGACCTGGACACGATCGCGACTCGCTTTCCGATGCTGCCGATCGTCTTGTCGAATCTCGGCTATCGCCAGTTGCGCAGGCTGTGGTCGGCGCTGCGCGACCACGACAACCTCTCGGTCGATCTCGTCGACTTCGCCGCGCATCAAGCCGTGGAGTGGCTCGCTGCGGAAGGGTTGAGCGATCGGCTCCTGTTCGCAACCGGCCTCGGAGTGCGTGATCCGGGCGAGAGCATCGTTCGCCTCGCGTGGTCCGGGCTCGACGACGAGACGGTCACCCGAATCGGTGCAGGTAACGCACAGCGGTTGTTCGCGGCGGGAGGACTCTCATGATCGGACGCCAGCCGCAGCACCGGGTCGTCGACGTCCACGCGCACCTGGGGCCGTACTCGCTGTTCTACATCCCCGATCCCGACGCCGCGACGATGGTGTCGGTGATGGACCGGACCGGGACCGAGGTCACCGTGGTCGCCGCGAACCGTGCGATCCAGCAGGACGCGCACCTCGGCAACAGCCACTCCCTCGCCGCTGTCGACGCCCACCCGGGCCGGATCGCGGCGTACGCGGTCATCAACCCGTGGCAGGACCCGGAGCGCGAGCTCGAGCGGCTCGCCGCCGACGAGCGGTTCGTCGGCATCAAGGTGCATCCGTCCCTGCACAAGTACCCGGTCACCGGCGCCCGATACGCCGCCGTGTGGGCGTTCGCCGAGGAGACCGGTTGCCCGGTGCTCAGTCATTCCGAGCATCGATCGGCGTACGACGCTCCATCGCTCTTCGAGGCGGTCGCGGCGAAGTACCCGCGGGCGCCGATCATCCTCGGGCACGCGGGCATCACGCCGGCCGGGGTGGACGAGGCGATCGAGGCCGCGGCCCGGTACGAATCGCTCTGGCTGGAGGTGTGCGGTTCGCAGATGACGGGCCCGCTGATCCAGGAAATGATCGATCGGGTCGGTAGCCGGCGGGTCCTGTTCGGCTCCGACTTTCCCTTCATCGACCAGCGGATGTCGCTCGGCCGGGTGGTGTGCGCCCCACTGACGGACGGTCAACGCCAAGATGTTCTCAGCGGGAATGCCCGCAGACTGTTCCGGTGGCGCCCGCTGCCGGGAGGGACGGGAGAGGACGTCGATGAGTGAGGAAGTCAGAGCGGCAGAGCCGGCGAACGGTGATCGCCTGCCCGCGGTGACCGTCGGGCTCTTCGGCCCGCGCAAGCTGGTGCGGATGATGTCCGAGGTGGCGATCGACGTCGCCCTGCGGCCGCAGAACCGGGTCCGGTTCGTCCCCGGCGGGTACGACGACCCCGGTGAGGCCGAGGAGCGTTACCTGCGACTGCGAGACCGGATCGACTCGGCCGTGTTCCCTGGGCCGTGGGTGTTCGACCTGGCCACCGACGGGCACTGGCTGACGGTCCCGTCGACGCACCTCCCCCTGACTGGCGCCGCGCTGTACGCCGCTCTGCTCCGGGCGTCACTGACGATCGAGGGCGTCGACCTCAGCCGGGTGAGCATCGACTCGCTGTCCGCAGCCGACGTCGAGGAGGCGTACGGCGAGATCGGCCTCGACACCGCCAAGGTCTACGACATCCCGTACGAGGGACCAGAGTCGGTCGCGGGATTCGCCGCCTTCCACCGGGAGAAGTGGGAGCAGCAACACACCACAGTCGCACTGACCACGATCCTGGCGGTCGAGCGCGAGTTGCGGACCCAAGGCATCCCGGTGCTGCGGGTCGCCCCGACACGAGCAAGCGTGCGGGACGCCCTGGAGACCGCGGTGCTGCTCGGGCAGGGCACCCGGATGGGCGCACACCAACTCGCGATGATCGCCGTCCAGCTGATCCCGACCGGCACGTCTCGCGCCGAGTCGGGTGACTACTGGCAACAGGAGCTCGCGCTGCTGACGCACCAGAAGCTGCTGTCGGAGGCACGTCAGGTCGGCGCGTCGGTGGCGCGCCGGTCGGACACGCTGTTCCTCGTCACCACGACCCACGGTGCGTTGGTCCGGCTGACCGAGCAGTTCACCGTCGCTCCATTCCTGAGTGCGCTGACGGCGCAGCTCGGCGTACCTGTTGCCGTTGGTGCCGGTGCGGGACAGACGGCGCGAGCTGCCGAGGCCAACGCGTTGATGGCGGTCGAGGACTCGGTCAACGCCGGCGGCAAGGTCGCGGTGTACCTCGACGACGCGAATGTGCGGACCGATCTCGCGCCGGGTCCGGCGGTCACCGAGACCGCGCCGCAGGACAGTACGCCGTCGATCGATCCGCGCGCGCTCGAGATCGTCACCTCGATCGCTGCCGCGACCACACCGGTGGCCGGCCAGCAGGTGGTCGTCGACGTCGAGAGCGTCGCGGACATCATGCAGGTCACACCGCGGACCGGCCGCCGGATGCTGAAGGAGCTGGTCGAGGCCGGCTTGGCCTGGCCGGTGCCGCCGGCCCGTTCGACCGGCGGCGGCCGTCCCCGCCAGCAGTTCCGGCTGCTCACCGAGAAACTCGACTGATCCGCCCCCCTTTTGGAGGATGTTGTGCAGACCGTTGCCCGAGGCTACGAACGCACCGAGCGCCTGTACGAGCGCGCCCGCCAGGTGATCGCCGGCGGCGTGTCCAGTGACGCCCGGCGCGCCGACCAGCCGCTGTTCGTTGACCACGCCCGCGGCGCCGAGCTCTGGGACGTGGACGGCAACCGGTACGTCGACTACGTGCTCGGGCAAGGCCCCAACCTGCTCGGCCACGCCGCCCCGCTGGTCGCCGAGGCGGTCTCCGCCCAGGTCAGCCGCGGCGTCGCATACGCCGCCCAGCACGAGCTGGAAGCGGTCGTCGCCGAGCGCCTGTGCGCGATGGTCCCGTCCGCGGAGCTGGTGCGCTTCAACAGCGTGGGGTCGGAGGCTGTGCACGGCGCGATCCGGCTGGCTCGCGGCCACACCGGCCGGCCGAAGATCGTGAAGTTCGAGGGCAACTACCACGGCTGGCTCGACCCCGTCCTGTACAGCGTCCACCCCGACCTGGCCCTGGCCGGCGACGCACAGCACCCCGCGGCCGTCGGCGGTACTGCGGGCCAGCCCCGCAACGGCGCGGAAGACCTGATCGTCCTGCCGTACAACGATCTGCCCGCTGTCGAAGAAGTCTTCGCCGGCAACGGCAACGAGATCGCGGCGGTCATTCTCGAGCCGCTGCTGTGCAACACCGGCTGCATCACCCCGCAGCCCGGCTACCTCGAGGGACTCCGCGAGCTGACCCGCAAGCATGGTGCGCTGCTGATCTTCGACGAGATCATCTCCGGCTTCCGGGTCGCCCCGGGCGGAGCGCAGGAACTACTCGGCGTCGTCCCCGATCTGTCTGCCTTCGGCAAGGCGATGGCCGGTGGCATGCAGGTCTCGGCGCTGGTCGGAACCCGTGAGGTGATGGGCTCGATCGCCGACGGGACCGTGGCCCACGCCGGCACCTTCAACTCGCACCCGGTCGCGATGGCCGCAGCAGACGCCGTACTGCGTCATCTCGACGAGCACCGCGACACCGTCTACCCGCCGCTGGCCGCCGCGGGCCAGCGGCTGATGGCCGGCCTGAGGGAGTCCGCTGAGCGGCACGGCGTACCGATGCTTGTGGATGGACCGGGGCCGGTGTTCCAGACGTACTTGACCGACCAGGCTGCGGTGACGGACTACCGGTCGTTCGCGGCCTGCGACCGGGCTGCGATGGCCAGGTTCCACGCCGGGCTGTACGCGGCGGGGATCAACATCGTTCCGCGCGGGCTGTGGTTCCTGTCCACCGAGCACACCGACGAGCAGATCGACGAAACCATCCAGGCGGCAGACGACGTACTGCGCTCCCTGTAGTCACGACAAGGAGGCCGGAGTCCCGCCGTACAGCGGGCTCCGGCCTCCTTGTCGAGACGTGGGCTAAGCGGTCTTCTCGCGCCGTTCGCGCTTGCGCTCGATCTGGTCGCGCGGGATCAGCGTGGGGTTCACGTTCTCCAGGACGACCTCGCCGGTGACGACGACCTTGGCGACGTCCTCGCGGCTGGGCACCTCGTACATCACGTTGAGGAGAACCTCTTCCATGATCGCCCGCAGGCCGCGGGCGCCGGTGCCGCGCAGCAGCGCCTGGTCAGCGATCGCCTCGACCGCGTCGTCGCTGAACTCCAGCTCGACGTTGTCGATCTCGAACAGCCGCCGGTACTGCTTGACCAACGCGTTCTTCGGCTCGGACAGGATCTTGATCAGCGCCTCGCGGTCCAGCGGCGACACCGTGGTGATCACCGGGAGCCGGCCGATGAACTCGGGGATCAGCCCGAACTTGAGCAGATCCTCCGGCATCACGTCGGCGTACCCGCCGAGCTCCTTGGGCTTCTCCGGCTCGCGCGAGGTGTTGAAGCCGAGCGTCTTCTTGCCGACCCGCTGCTCCACCATGTGGTCGAGGCCGGCGAACGCGCCGCCGACGATGAACAGCACGTTGGTGGTGTCGATCTGGATGAACTCCTGGTGCGGGTGCTTGCGGCCACCCTGCGGTGGCACCGAGGCCGTCGTACCTTCCAGGATCTTCAGCAGGGCCTGCTGCACGCCCTCGCCGGAGACATCGCGGGTGATCGACGGGTTCTCACTCTTGCGGGCGATCTTGTCGACCTCGTCGATGTAGATGATCCCGGTCTCGGCCTTCTTGACGTCGTAGTCGGCCGCCTGGATCAGCTTGAGCAGGATGTTCTCGACGTCCTCACCGACGTACCCGGCCTCGGTCAAGGCGGTGGCGTCGGCGATCGCGAACGGAACGTTCAGCATCCGGGCCAGCGTCTGGGCGAGGTAGGTCTTGCCGCAGCCGGTCGGGCCGATCAGCAGGATGTTGGACTTGGCCAGCTCGACCGCTTCGTCCTTTGCGTGCCGGCCGGCGCTGGAGCTGCCTTGACCGTCACGGACCCGCTTGTAGTGGTTGTAGACCGCCACCGCGAGTGCCTTCTTGGCCACGTCCTGTCCGACGACGTACGCGTTGAGGAAGTCGTAGATCTCGCGCGGCTTGGGCAGCTCGGTGAGTCCGACCTCGGAGCCCTCGTTCAGCTCCTCCTCGATGATCTCGTTGCAGAGATCGATGCATTCGTCGCAGATGTAGACGCCGGGACCGGCGATGAGCTTCTTGACCTGCTTCTGACTCTTCCCGCAGAAAGAGCATTTCAGCAGATCGCCGCCGTCACCTATGCGTGCCACCGGGACAGATCCCTTCTCTGAGCAGTCGAACCGTGGGCCAAGGGGGCGTAGGCCGCTCGGGCCGGGGGCCGTGTGGCGCCCCGGAGCCCGATTCGACGGTACCGCGCCGATGGCCCAAAAGCCGCGCCCGCCGCCGCGTTGTGACTACGCCGCTGGCGAACGCGCTCCGCTCTTGACAGCCCTCGTGTCAGCACCGTCGAACCGGGTCAGACCTGACTGAGACGCTCAGACGCCGGCCGGAACCGGGGTCTTGAGGGTCTGCAGCACGTCGTCGATCAGGCCGTACTCGATCGCCTGCTGAGCGGTCAGGAACTTGTCCCGCTCGATGTCACGCGAGACCTCCTCCAGCGGCTTGCCGCTGGCGTCGGCGATCATCTTCTCCAGCAGCGAGCGCAGCCGGAGGATCTCGTTCGCCTGGATCTCGATGTCACTGGACTGCCCGTAGGTGCCCTCGGTGGCCGGCTGGTGGATGATGATCCGGCTGTTCGGCAGCGCCAGCCGCTTGCCCGGCGTACCGGCCGCGAGCAGCACGGCGGCGGCCGAGGCCGCCTGGCCCAGGCACACCGTCTGGACGTCCGGCTTGATGTAGCGGACGGTGTCGTAGATCGCGGTCAGCGCGGTGAACGACCCACCCGGGGAGTTGATGTAGATGCTGATGTCGCGGTCGGAGTCCATCGACTGCAGACACAGCAGCTGCGCCATCACGGCGTTCGCGATCTCGTCCGTGATCGGCGTACCGAGGAAGATGATGCGGTCCTCGAACAGCTTCGTGTAGGGGTCGATCCGGCGCATGCCGTACGACGTGCGCTCCTCCCACTGCGGGATGAAGTAGTTCATGGTGCGTCCTTAACTGACGGAGTGGGAGATCAGGAGTTCGGGCCTTCGGAGGGGAGCTGATCGGCGCTGGCGACCACGTGGTCGATGAAGCCGTAGTCCTTGGCCGCGTCGGCGGTGAACCAGCGGTCCCGGTCGGCGTCGTTCTCGACCTGCTCGAGCGGCTGGCCGGTGTGCTCGGCGATCAGCTTGAACAGCTGCGCCTTGATGTGCAGCGACTGCTCGGCCTGGATCTTGATGTCGGACGCCGTACCACCCATACCGCCCGACGGCTGGTGCATCATGATCCGCGCGTGCGGCAGGGCGAAGCGCTTGTCCTTCGCGCCGGCGCAGAGCAGGAACTGGCCCATCGAGGCGGCCAGGCCCATCCCGACGGTCGCCACGTCGTTCGAGATCCACTGCATGGTGTCGTAGATCGCCATGCCGGAGTCGACCGAACCGCCCGGCGAGTTGATGTACAGCCAGATGTCCTTGTTGGGGTCCTCGGCGTTGAGGAGCAGCATCTGCGCGCAGATCGCGTTCGCGATGTCGTCGCGAACCTCGGACCCCAGGAAGATGATCCGGTTCTGCAGCAGGCGCTGGTAGATGTGGTCGTCGAGTCCGCCGGATCCGTTGCCGCCCGCGGCGGTGGGGCTGGCTGCAAATGTCTCGTTCACGAAGCCGACATTACTGGGCGGCGGCGACAGACCTAAGGCTGGGCCACAGGTGTTCGCTCACGGCGCACCGTGTCTGCCCTGAGCGAATTCCGGAAGCAGCCGCCTGCGAGGTTCGCGGCGCCTTGCACAGGCGGCTGCGGTCTCCGGTGAACACCGTTCACCCCCGGTTGGCCGAGGGTCACCAGCCGCAGACTGCGACCACGCCGGGGGCGTCCGCGGGAACTCGATCCCGGGGAGCAACGGCGTTGTCAGCAGGTACGTCGACCCGGGCGGCCGGCTGGTCCTGTACCGGCACGCATGGTTCGTCGAGGGAACAGGTCATGGCGCCAACGCTAGGGCGGCCGCCTTTCAGTTCCCTTTCAACGGCGAACGGGCCCGGACCCACAGCTGGTCCGGGCCGTTCGGCGTACTGCTGATCAGGCCTTCGCGGGCTCCTCGGCCGGAGTCTCCTCCGCCGGGGCCGCCTCGGCCGCCTGCTCCGCGTCCGGGTCGGCGTAGCTGCCGTCCGGCTGCAGGGTCTTCAGCTCGACCACGTTGCCGGAGGCGTCGGTGACCTTGGCGTTCTCGACCAGGTGGGCCAGCGCCTTGCCGCGGACGACCTCGGACACCAGGCTCGGCACCAGGTTGTTCTCGACCGCGTGCTGGGCGAACTGGTCCGGGCTGACGCCGGAGCGCTGCGCGTGCCGCACGATGTGCTCGGTCAGCTCCTGGTCGTTCACGCTCAGCTCCTGCTGCTCGGCCACCAGGTCGAGCACGAACTGCGCCTTGATCGCGTCCTCGGAGCGCTTCTTCAGATCCTCATCGAACTCGTCCTGGGACTGCTCCTCGCCCTCCAGGAACTGGTCGAACGTCATCCCGGAGTACCCGAGCTGCTGCTCCAGGTTCTCCTTCCGGGCGGCGAGCTCGTCGGTCAGCAGACCCTCGGGCACCGGAACCTCGACCAGGGTCAGGATCTTCTCCAGTACGGCGTCGCGCGCCTCGCCGGCCTGCTCGAGCCGCTTGCCGCGCTCCAGCCGGCCCTGCACGTCCGCCTTCAGCTCGTCGGCGGTGTCGAACTCCGACGCGGTCTGCGCGAACTCGTCGTCGAACTCCGGCAGCTCCTGCTCCTTGACCGCGGTCACGGTCACCTCGACGTCGACGTCGTCGCCCTTGAGCGATCCGCCGACCAGCTGGGTGACGAAGGTCTTGCTCTCACCGGCGTTCAGCCCGATGACCGCCTCGTCCAAGCCGTCCAGCAGCTGACCGCTGCCGACCTGGTAGGACAGGCCGGTCGCCTGCGCCTCCTCGACCTTCTCGCCGTCCTTGCTGGCGGACAGGTCGAGGGTGATGTAGTCGTTGTCCTGCACCGCACGCTCGACCGGGTTCAGCGAGCCGAACCGCTGCCGCAGCGCCTCGATCTGCTCGGTCACCTCGTCGTCGGACACCGCGATGTCCTCGACCTCGGCCTCCAGGCCCTCCAGGTCCGGCAGCGTGATCTCCGGGCGTACCTCGACCTCGGCGGAGAACTGCAGGCTCTCCTTGTCGTTGAACTCGGTCACATCGACCTCGGGCCGGCCGATCGCCTTCACCTGGTTGTCACTCACCGCCTGCGAGTACAGCTTCGGGAGCGCGTCGTTGATCGCCTCCTCAAGCACCGGCCCGCGGCCGACCCGCTGGTCGATCACCTGCGGCGGGACCTTGCCCTTGCGGAACCCCGGGACGGTGATCTGCGAGGCGATGCTCTGGTACGCCGCGTCGAGGCTCGGCTTGAGTTCCTCGAACGGCACCTCGACGATGAGCTTGACCTTGGTCGGGCTCAAGGACTCGACGGTGCTCTTCACGGTGGCGGTTCTCCTTGATCGATGACGTTCACAGCGTGGGCGACAGCCCGCGCTGCAGCGGTGCTGCAGGGGGTTTGTCGGGGCGACAGGACTCGAACCTGCGGTCTCCTGCTCCCAAAGCAGGCGCGCTAGCCACTACGCTACGCCCCGCAGTGACCGGACGAGTCTAGTCGACCCGAACCAGTGCTCGCGCCACCACCCCGGACCGACCATGCCGATCAGGGCCCCATCCGTGGCGTTTTGAGTCCGCCCCACGATCTGTGGAATCATGTCCGAGCACCGCGGGTGTAGCTCAATGGTAGAGCCCCAGTCTTCCAAACTGGCTACGCGAGTTCGATTCTCGTCACCCGCTCCACCCACCGAAGGCGGCGACCAGGCCTTCGGTTCGAGCGTCCTAGCCCCAGAAGCCGCCGCCGCTGCCTCCGAGCGTGACGGTGTCCTTCTGCTTCTGGCACCGTTCGCACTCCAGGTAACGTGCGCCGCCCTCAGAGTTGCGCTTGTTGACCCACCGGTGAATGCCGATCCTGCACAGAAACCTCCCCATGATCGGATTGTCGACCGCCGACGGACCCACCACAACGGCGGGCGACTCGTGAGCGCTCACGAGGGGGCAGCCGGGGTCGAGTGGGGTCGCTTGGCGGCCACCGCGCCATGCCTGGGCACGACCTCCGAACGGACGGCCAACGCACGGAGCTGTCAATGAGCGGATTGGTGGTCGTTTGACTGAGTCCTACAGGTCCAGTAGGTAGAGGCTGAATGTTGTTGGGGTTCCGTCTGGGTGGGTGTCTCGGTTGGATGGGAAGTCCCGGACGTATCTGAAGCCGGCCTTTTGCGCTACGCGGACCGATGCGGAGTTTTCCGGCTCTACGCGGATGGCGGCTCGTTTGCCGACTTCGTTGGCGCGAAGGACGTCGCAGATCAGTTGGACGGCCTCGACCGCGACGCCTTGGCCGCGCGCCCATGGGTGGACCGCGTAGGCGAGGGCTACGTCGTCGGGGTCGAGTCCGTCATCGAGATCAGGGGTGTAGTCGATGTATCCGCACAGTCGCCCGGACTTCCAGATCCCGAACCCGCGCTTGCCGAGGCCGGCGTCGGCATTTCCTGCGAGCCACTCGAAGAACTCGATGGTCCCCTCGACGTCGCCGTACCCGCCGGTCAGCCAACGAACGGTCAGTTCGTCCTCCCCCGCACAGTGCGCTTCCGCATCCGCCGCCGCGAGGGGCTTGAGTTCGATCGTCACGTGGCTGACCGTAGGGCGCACAAATCACCACGTCCACCGGCTTATCCGCGAGCACGTACGCCACAGACCACCCTCGTACTGCGATCCGTGGTCGTCGATGCGCAGGAGAGCGGGATTCAGGTGGCGGGGTCTCGCTCGATGTAGTCCGGGGTGGGGTCGGTGGTGAATCGGGTCGCGTCGATGGTTGTTGCGCCGGCCAGCCAGGCCTTGGCGATTCTGTGGCCGCCGTCCATCAGGCGTCCATCCGCCGACAGGATCACTGGATAGCGGAGATCGGCTTTCTGGATGCGGTCGGCGTGCTGGGCGACCATTCGGCAGGTGACCGGCCCTTCGCCGAACCAGCAGTCCTCGTCGAATTCGCGGATGGAGTCGATCGGCACGGGCTCGACCGGAAGATCTTCTGCCAACTTCCAGAGGCGTTCGGTCAGGTAGAAAGCTCGGCCGCCGGGCACCGGGCGTGAGTGTCGTTCAGGCATCGCACCATCATCACTGGTTGATCCACCTGGGTCGGAAGGCGGCTAGTGGAGGACGCGGTAGTTGGTGAGGAGGTGGCCGCTGGGGGAAGTGGTGGCGCGGGTTGTTTCGAGGTGGATGGGTGGCAGCCCATCCAGCAGGCGTTGGCCGGTGCCGACGATCGTGGGGGCGATCACGAGGCTGAGTTCGTCGACGAGGTTGGCGGCAAGCAGGGTCCGGGTGATCGAGATGCTGCCGTGGATGCCGATGTCGCCGCCCGGCTGGGCTTTGAGGTGCCGTACGAAATCGACCAGGTCGCCGTCGATCACGCGTGAGTTCGTCCAGTCGGATTCGAGCGGTGTCGACGTTGCGACGTACTTGGGGACGGCGTTGATGAACGGGGCGAAAGGCTCGATCTCGCTGCCCGGCCAGAATCCGGCCCATTCGTCGTACGTACGGCGGCCGAGAATGACCGTGTGCTGCGTTTCGATGAGCTTGGCGCCGCTGGCGTCCGTTTCGTCGTCCCACGCGGTGAGGAACTGGTCGGGAGCCTCGGCCACACCGTCGAGAGACAAGAAGTACTTGGCGACTACCTTGCGCGGAGTCTGGCCGGCGTTCGTCTCGGCGGTGTCGGAGTGGGCCTGGAACGACATGGTGGGCTCCTTCGGAAGATGTTGCTGGTCACCCCTATGTCGAACGTCGTACCTGCGATTCGACACCGAAGGCACGTTCAAGCTTCCGGGGCGCTCAGTCCAGCGGTGTGGACCAGTCGGCGGCGGGCAGGAGGTCGCGGAGCGTCGACGTTCGGTCCCGGCCCAGGACCACCTCGGTGTCGAGGTTCGACGGGTCGATCTGGCGGATGAACTCTCGGCAGCGGCCGCACGGCGGTACGACGTGCACCGGGTCCCCGTCCCCGCCCCGCCAGACGGCCACGATCTTCACGATCTTGTACTCACGGGCAGTCACCATGGCGGCGATGGCAGCGTGCTCGGCACAGAAGCCCGTACCGGAGGCGGTGTCGATACACACCCCGACGTACACGATGCCGGTGTCGGTGACGAGAGCCGACGCCACATCTCCGAAGAGTCGGTCACCGACAAGATGGGGATGCAGTACGGCGGCGGCCGCCTCTATCAGGCTGTCGTTACTTTGACCGATCACGTACGGAACCTAGCGGCCCGCTCCGGCTCGGAGCTATGGGATTTCGCCAGTGGCCCAGGTCAGAGGCGCGCCGCTCTGTCCTGGGCCGTTCGATTCCGACGTTCAGGTGGTTTCGGGCTCGGCGGCGGTTGCGTACCGGAATCGTCGTACCTCCTGTGGCCAACCGCAGGCCACCGCGATCTTCCCCGCCCACAGCCGCGCAGCCTCCTCGTCGGGCACGTCGACGACGGCGAAGCCGCCGAGGTACTCCTTGGTCTCGACGTACGGACCGTCGGTGAACAGCGGGCTGCCGCTCGACGCGTCGACACTGAACACAGGGGCCGCGTCGTCCAGGCCGCCGGTGAAGATGAGGACGCCGGCAGCCTTCATCTCTGCCCTCAGCGCGGTGGTCCGCTTCGACGCCTCGCGGAAATCGTCGTCGGTGAGGTCGGGCACCCATTCGTCGTTGAATGCGATGAGGTACTCCGTCATGTCTCCTCCTTGTGCGGGGCAGCCCCTACGGCCACTCTCCACCTTCTCCACGAACGGCGGCAGCCCGATCCGACCCGCATCTGGATCTTCCCGCTTGGTTGGTCAAGGAGTCGCGCCGTACGTAGGATCGCCGGAATCTCGACATGGACCACGCCTGAGCGACCCGAGCCGCCGCACAACCCGATCGACGAGCGGGCCGCGCTCGAGGACCGCCTCGAGTTCCACCGCACGACCTTGCTGCTGAAATGCGGCGGGCTGACGCCGGACAAACTGGCGCTGCGGTCGGTACCGCCGTCGACACTGTCGCTGTTCGGTCTGGTCCGGCACATGTCTGGCGTCGAGGCCTGGTTCCACGCGTACGACGGCCAGCCGGACCACCTGTTCTTCTGGGACTACGTGCCCGGTTCGACGGAGGGCTCCGAGAAGGTCGACATCGCGCACGCCGCCGACGACCTGGCCAGCTATCAAGCGAGCGTCGCCCGCTCACGTGCGGCCGTGGCCGGGCGCAGTCTGGACGAGGCCAGCCCCGGCGAGGACTACACGCTGCGGTGGATCTACCTGCACATGATCGAGGAGTACGCGCGACACAACGGCCACGCGGATCTCCTCCGCGAACGCATCGACGGCGCCACCGGCGAATAGCCCCGGCTGCTCAGGTCAGGGCTAGCGCCGGGAAGACGACGTACGACAAGTGGGCACTCCCTGTCGTCGATCCGCTGAAGTACTGCGGTTCAGCTCGGTACCCAGCACAGGCAGAATGGGTGGCCGGCGGGGTCGGCGTACACCTGAACGCCGCGTGCGGCCGTCCGATCGTCGGCGGCCTTCAACAGTCGCCCGCCCAGCCTGATCACCTGCTCATGAGCCGCGTCGTGGGCCTCGAGCCCTTCGAAGTAGAAGTCGAGATGCATCTGCTGGGGCGCACCATCGGGCCACTCCGGCTGCACGTGGTTCGGCGCGGACTGGACACCAAGCGCCCACTCACCATCGACCCAGATCGCGCGCCACCTGTCGCCCCATTCCTCGACAGTCCCACCCAGGAACCCGGCCCAGAACGCGCTCTCCGCATCAACATCCGCAGCGTCGAACACGATCATCCGATGTTTGATCTCCATACCAAGCCAGTCTGGCACCACGCAGTACGTCACTCGTGTGTGCACGCGGACCGGACGAACCTCCACTCGGCTACGGTCGGCGGGTGGCACGGGTTGGGGACGGGACTTCGCGGTTGGTGGTTTTGCGGGGGAATTCGGGGTCGGGGAAGAGCACTACGGCGCGGGCGGTGCGGGAGCGGGTTGGGCGTGGGGTTGCGTGGGTCGAGCAGGATTATCTGCGGCGGATCCTGCTGCGGGAGCACGATCGGCCGGGTGCGCCGAACGTCGGTCTGATCGATCAGACCGCTCGCTACGCCTTGGCGAACGGCTATCACGTGATGCTGGAAGGCATCCTCTACAGCCCGACGTACGGCGACATGCTGCGGCAACTCATCGTGGATCACGCGGGCCGGACCGGCGTGTACTACTTCCAGCTCTCGTTCGAGGAAACAGTCCGGCGCCACGCGACTCGCCCGCTGTCCAAGACCGTCACCGCCGAGCAGATGCGCGACTGGTACCAGCCGTGCGACCTGCTCAACGTCTCGGGCGAGCAGGTGATCGACCCGTCCAGCAGCCTCGACGAGACCACCGATCGCATCATCACCGACCTCAGTTGGACAACAGGCGGCCGCGCGGCCAACCCACTCGACTGAGCTCAGTGCAGCTCGGGGATCCAAGGGTGGTTGGGAGCGATGCGGTTGCGGAGCCAGCAACGGCGGTCGGCGTCCAGGAGGGACACGACGTCGGCGAAGTCGTCGTTGTCCTTCGGCCGGCCACCGCGTGACTTGAAAAGGAGCACGATTTCCGGCGGCAGGTACGGCGTACCGTCCGGCGACGTCAGCGTGATCTCGGTGAGCGGCTTGCGGATGGTGCCTCGGCCGCGATGGAAGACCCACTCGTCGGCGTCGGATGCGGCGAGCAGGATCTGGATCGGGCAGGGGTTGGCGTCTTCGGGGAAGACGAGCGCATCGGGGCCGGGGGTGAGTTGTTCACCCGGTACCCACGGACGGCGCGTGCCGGACTCGGGGTGCTGGACCATCGGACTCGGTGTGGTGAAGGTGGCGGCGACCTGATCGAGATCGCGGGCCAGAACTAGCACATCCACATCGCTGTGCGGCCGACGTACCCGGCCCGCGAACAGATCCAGCGCCCACCCGCCGGCCACCCAGTAAGAACCCGGATAGCTGTCGAAGAGAGCACGAACCGGCCGCAACTGATCAAACGAATCCACAACAGGACTCCTCGCAGGTGTTGGTTGCGGTGAGCCCCTAAGGGTCAGAGCCGCCGGGGAGATCGGCGAGGCGGCACCGCGCAGATAGACCGCATGTGCACCACCTCCTTCACGCTCTGACTCAGGCCGCAGGCTAACAGCGCTAGCTGCCGACCACCCAGGCAATTACCGGAAGGCGTCCGCGGCTTGCTGGACTGTGGTCCTTCGGGCGGGATCCTGCTCGCCGTCGATCAGTTCGCGGATGATGTCGGCGTGGCCGGCGTGCTGGGTGGTTTCGGCGACCATCCGGATCAGCAGTACCCCGAGGGTGGTGTCCTGCCCGCCCTCGCTCCAGTGGGCCACGTGCCCGGGGCTGTCGAGGTCGAGCTGGGCGATCGTGGCGTCGGAGTGAGCCCACGCCTGCCGGTACACGCCGGTGATGTACTCACTCGACTCGTCAGGCGTCGCCCACATGTCGATCTCGTCGTACGGGTCGTCCTTGAACCACGACGGCCGCTCAACCGGAGGACGCCCGAAGGCCTCCCCCAGGTACCCGTACTCAAGCCCGGCCAAGTGCTTCACCAACCCCAGCAGGTTGGTCCCAGTCGGAGTCAACGGCCGCCGCCGCTCGTACTCCGACAACCCGTCCAGCTTCTCGACCATCAGTGAGCGGCCCGCCTGCAGCACCCGCAACAACTCCAGCTTCACGTGGGCCAAGCCAGTCGGGCTACGGGTTTTGGCGGAGGAAGGCTACTCCGTCGATGGTGGCGGGGGCGGTGGAGGTGGAGATGATTTTGATGGCGCCGGAGCGATAGGGGGTGATTGGGAGGTAGGTGACCTTGCGGGCTGTGGTGGTGGCGGCCAGGGAGACTGTGCCGATCTTGATGTTGGCGTGGTAGATGTCGACGCGGCCTTGGCCCGGACCGTGGATGGCGACGAGGGCGATGCGGGCGCCGGCCTCGGCGGTCTTGGTCAGGTAGGCGCCGTTCGCCTTCAGGATCGACGTGGTGCCCTGGAACGCGAGCGTGCTGGTTGAGCGCGTCACCGTGCCGGCTGAGGTGAGTGCGCGATCGTCCTGCGGGGCCACCGAGCAGAGCTGCGCCGACCACGCGGTCGTGTTGCCCAGGTAGTCACGCGCCCGGACCATGAAGCACTCGTCCCAACCGAGGCGCGGGGTCCACGCGATCGACCGGATCTTGGTCTTCTGCCAGGCCGGCGGGTAGATCCAGGCGCCCAGCGGGTTCCCGGGCGACGCGACCTTGTAGACGATGTCGTACGAGTCGACGTCCGTGTCGTCCTTGTAGCCCCAGCTGAACACGGCCGACCCGAGCTGCACCCGGTCCCCGATCCGCAGTGTGATCAGGCCAGGCGCCGTACCGTCGACTTCGCTGCAGTACGACGTACTCCACGCACTCAGGTTGCCCGCGTAGTCACGTGCACGGACCTGCCAGCAGGTGTCGGTGCCGAGCGGCGCGGTGGTGCTCGCGGCGGTGCCCTTCAGCCCCTGCCAGCCTGCCGGCTGGGTCCACGCGCCGTACGGCGAGGTGCGGTTCGGACGCTTCTGGGTACGCAGGTCGTAGGTGGCGACGCCGGACGCCGGAGAGTTCGGGTCCGTGGGGTCGGTGTACGCCCACTCGAACGAGAGGCTCGTGTTGTCGCGGATCCGGTCGCCTGCGGACGCACTGGTCAGCACCGGCGCAGTGGTGTCGGGCCGCTGCTGCGGATCGGCAGCCAGCCAGGTCAGGCTGATCACGCGCGGCCGGTTCTGCGGGTCGGCGTACACGATCTTGGTCGCACCGGAGCCGTCGGTGCTGAGGCTGGCCGGTGCGGTGCGGATCGGTCCGTAGAGCCGCTGGCCGAGGGACTGGTCGTTCAGATCGGTGACGAGCAGGTTCCCGGACGCGGTCTGGACCGTGAACCCGTTGCCGACCTGGGCGTCGGCGGCCACGATCAGGTTGCGCGGGGCCTCTGGGCCGTTCACGTCGACCAACTGGTTGCAGCCGCTCAGCAGCGCCCAGCGTCCGTTGACGCGCCCCGCACCGACCGTGCAGGCGCTGGCGACGAGGATGGCCTTCTCTGTGTTGGCGCTCAGGTCCTTGCCGACCAGCTGACCGGGCTCAGTCACCTTCCACACCGTGCTGTCGGCCATGGCGAACGGCGGGGCGTAGTCGGCCACCTTCGCCTTGGTGGCGACGTCGTACACCTCCGCAGTGGCGGCGCTCGGGGCGCGGTGCGACACGAGCTTGCCGCCCTTGCCCAGCACGACCTCATCGGTCGCGGGGAACGTGAGTCCGCCGACCTTCGCCGTACCTGCATCGAAGGTGAGCAGCGACGAGCCCTCCAGTTGGAGCGGCTTGGTGTCGTTGGAGCCGCCGGTCGCGGTCCAGGTGGTGCCGTTGTTGCTGGTCTCGTAGACCGCGTGGTCCGCGTTGTCCGACGCGACCACACGCGACCCGGACAGGCCGACATCGGCCACCGTGCGGCCGGTGACCAGCGTCCCCTCCCCCAGGTGCTCCGGTGGATCGGCGGCCATGACCTGACTGGCGGCCAGCGGAACGAGTACGACGACGCAGGCGGCGGCAGCCACCTTGACCCGCAGATTCAACACAAGACTCCCCCTCGCGGCGCTCCCCAGCACCTCTACACAAGGGGGCACCCTAGCCACCAACCCCCAACCAAGGGAAGTCGCCCCCTGCAGCCAAACCATGTGACAGGTGCATCTCCGCCAGAGGATGCTGGAACGCTGGGCGATCAGAGAGGAAAGGATGCAGGCGGGGATTTCGGTTTCGGCGGGGGAGCTGCCGGAAGTATTGCTGCATGTGGCTGTGGTGCGGCCGGTGTTCTTGTGGGGTGCTCCGGGGATCGGGAAGAGCAGTCTGGTACGGGCGTTCGCGGAATCGCTCGGACTGGAGTGTGTGACGCTGCTGGGGACCCAGCTCGCGCCTGAGGACCTGATCGGCGTACCGCAGATCGTGGACGGGCGCAGCCGGTTCGCACCGCCGGTGGCAATCGCGCGGACCGAGCCGTACTGCCTGTTCCTGGACGAGCTGAACGCGTCGTCCGCCGAGGTGCAGAAGGCGTTCTACTCGCTGATCCTGGACCGCCGCATCGGCGAGTACGAGCTGCCGGAGGGCTCAGTCGTCATCGGCGCCGGCAACCGAGCCACCGACAACGCTCTGGCCCGGCCGATGGCCAGTGCGCTGATCAACCGCCTGGTGCACGTCCACCTGCGTGCGTCCGCGTCCGACTGGCTGCTCTGGGCCGGTACGGCGGGCATCCACCCGTGGGTGCTGGACTACCTCCGCAACCGCCCGGACCACCTCTGGACCGCCCCGCCGAAGACCGAGGAGCCGTTCTCGACGCCGCGGAGCTGGCACATGCTGTCCGACGCGCTGCACTCGTACGGCGACGACGTGTCCGACGAGACTCTGCGGGTACTTGCCTTCGGCACCCTCTCCGCGGCCCACGCATCCGCGTTCCGTGCGTTCGTGAAGACGGTCCGGAACGCCTTCGGGCTGGACGCCGTACTGAAGGGCGAGACCGGCTGGCCGGCCGCTGCGGAGGACCGCGACCTGCTGTACTTCCTGACCGAGACCTTCCGCGCCCGCCTCGGCAAGGAGCTGGCCGCCGACAAGGCATCGGCCAGCCCGGCGGCGCGGCAGCTCGCGCACCGCGGCAAGGCACTGCTGGTCGAGCTCGCCGAGATCTCGCTCGAGGTGGCGCAACTGGTGATCGCGGCCGACGACGACGGCCGTCCGGTACTGCCCACCTGGTTCCTGGTCGAGGTCAGCCGCGACCTGCCGCGGCTGGTAGCCGCACGTGCCTAAGCGGAAGAAGGCCTGGAAGGACCCGGCGCTGGAGGCCATGCACTCCGGCTGGCGATGGGTCGCCAACCATCCGCTGTTCGCACCGATCGAGCAGTGGGCCTCCACACCGGTCCGCAGCGAGGCGTGCGCGCCCGACGGCTGGGCGACCATCGACTCGAACGGCGAGATCCTCACCCACCCCACCCGCCATGGCACCGCGGCCGAGTGGGCCTGGGTCTTCGCACATCTGCTGATCCACCTCGGTCTCGGGCACGCGGACCGGGACCGGCAGCCCGCAGATCCCGCCACCGCCGCCGCGTGCGACGTCGCAGTGAACCGCTACCTCCACTCGCTCAAGCTCGGCACACCGGTCGTCGAGCTCCCACATGTCTTTCCCGGCACCGACGAGGACGCCCTGGCCCGGCAGTGGCGCCACACCGGGGTCCCTCCCGAGTACGACGGACTCGGCGCCGCCGGCGCGCACTCCGACGTACTGCTGAAGGCGTGGAACAGGCTGGGCGATCCACCGAAGTGGGGTGAGCTGTTCGCCGCTGGACTGTCCGCAGCGGCCGCGGCAGCCATCGATGTGGCCGGCGGAGTCCGCTCGTCCCTAGCCGACCACCGCAGCGGTCGGGATGAGTGGGACGTGGCCCTCGGCTGGTTCGTCTCGTCGTACCCGCTGCTCGGAGCGATCGCCTCCAGCATGACGATCGTGGCGGAGGCCGAGCTGGCCCGCGGCTGGGACATCCGGGTGGCAGCGGTGAACGCAGCGGCCGGGGAGATCTACGTCAACCCGCTCATCGTGATGCCCCAGAACGAGTGGCGGTTCGTGATGGCGCACGAGATGCTGCACGCCGCACTCCGCCACGGCGACCGCGTCGGCGGCCGTGACCCGTACCTGTGGAACGTCGCAGCGGACCTGGTCATCAACGGCTGGCTGCTGGAGATGGGCGTCGGCACCATGCCGGACGGTGCACTGCACGATCCGGTGCTGAAGGGTATGTCCGTCGAGACCGTCTACGACCGAATCACCACGGACCTGCGCCGCTACCGCAAACTGGCGACTCTGCGCGGTGTCGGCCTCGGCGACGTACTCGGACAGCCGCTGCCGCATCCAGGAGAGGCCGCGCGTGCTGCCGGACTCGACGACATCTACCGGCGCGCGCTGACCACCGGTCTCGCGTACCACGACCCAGCCCGCGGCACTCTGCCGGTCGGACTGGTCGAGGAGATCCGCGCACTGGACCACCCGCCACTCGACTGGGACGCGCAACTCGCGCGCTGGTTCGAGGAGCACGTCCCGGCCGTAACACGCGTCCGCACCTACGCCCGCGCCTCCCGACGCCAGTCCGGTACGCCGGACATCCCACGGCCCGGCTGGATCCGCCCGGTCGAGGTCGAACGGCTCCCGACGTACGGCGTGGTCCTGGATACCTCCGGATCGATGGACCGGGAACTCCTGGGCAAGGCACTCGGCGCGATCGCGTCGTACTCGCGCGCAAGGGATGTCGCCGCGGCCCGGGTGGTGTATTGCGACGCCGCGGCGTACGACGCGGGCTACGTGCCGGTGGACGACATCGCCGACCGGGTGCAGGTGCGGGGTCGCGGTGGAACAGTGCTGCAGCCCGGTGTGGATCTGCTGGAGCGAGCAGACGACTTCCCGGTGGACGGGCCGATCCTGCTGATCACCGACGGGCAGTGCGACGTGGTCCGGGTACGGCGGGAGCACGCGTGGCTGATCCCGAGTGGTGCCTCACTGCCCTTCACAGCCAGGGGTCCCGTGTTTCGCGTGCAGTGAACACGCTCTGCTGCTGGCGAACACCCGTAGTCGCATGACTCTGCTGAGTGACAGGTTGCTTGGTATGGCGTGGGTGGTGAGGAGCGAGTTCCGCAAGCTGTGGATCGGGCAGCTGGTGTCGGCGTCGGGCAGTGCGATCACCACTGTGGCGCTGCCGCTCGTGGCTGTCGTCACGCTGCAGGCGTCGGCACTGCAGATGGGTCTGCTGTCCGCGCTGAGTATCGCGCCGCACCTCGTCTTCGGACTGCCGGCCGGTGTCTGGGTCGACCGGTGGCCTCTGCGCCGCATCCTGATCGTCACGGACCTCGGCCGCGCCGTACTGCTCGGAACCATTCCGTTGGCCGCGGCAACGGATTCGCTACGCATCGAGCAGCTCTATGTGGTCGCCGTACTGACCGGAGTGCTGACTCTGCTGTCGGACACCGCGTCCCTGACCATGCTGCCGTCGCTGGTGCCGCGTGAGGACCTGATGCGGGCCAACAGCGCCGCTCTGCTCAACCTGAATCTCGCCTCGACCACCGGTCCGTCGGTGGCAGGCTTCCTGGTGCAGCTGGTGACCGCGCCGTTCGCGATCCTCGTCGACGCCGCGTCGTACCTCGTTGCCGCTACGGCGTCGTACCTGATCCGCGAGCCGGTACGGGCGTCTGCGGCGCACACCCGAGCGCGGCTGACCACCGGGCTGCGGGCGATCTTCAGCGACCGGATCCTGACGTCTCTGACGTTGTCCGCGACCACGGCTGCCCTCGCCGGGGCGCTGCAGGGGCCGCTGGCTGTCCTCTACCTGGTGCGTGAGCTGCACTGGTCGCCCGGGTTCGTCGGCGTCGCTCTGACGACGTTCGGTGTCGCTGCCGTGGCAGGGACCTTCGTCGCGACCGCGTGGTGCAACCGGGTCGGCATCGGCCACGCGTACATCTCCGGCGTACTGCTGGCCTCCCTGAGCGGCGTTGCCCTGGCCACGGGCATCACTGCGATGATCTACGTCGCTCAGGCGTTGTCCGGGCTGGGCATGTCGCTCTTCGCTGTCCCCCAGCGCACTCTCCGTCAGTTCTTGGCCCCGACCCATCTGCTCGGTCAGATCACCGCCACCTGGCGCACGCTCGTGATCGGCGGCCAAGCCGCCGGCGCCGCCACCTCAGGCGTCCTGGCCACCGCGATCGGGATCCGACCGACCCTCCTCCTGGCCACCGCAGGCATGCTCCTCGGCGTCCTGATCGCGCTCGTGTCCCCGCTCCGGACCTTCCGTTCGCTCCCGGCCACCGACCCGCAGCCGCGATCGATGGCCGAGGACTGATTGCGAAACGTGATGAGTGTGACGGCTGCTACCGCGTGGGGCGGGAGACGCTTATTGCAACAAGTGGTAATTCATCCATGGGGAATGGAATTGAGAGGACAAGCGCTTACCTGGTGAGCGATACTGGAAAGTGCGCCGTTTTCCGGTCGCGAAACCCCTTACCGAGCATGATGGGAAGTGCGCCCGTCCAGATGCCGTCCGAGCACCCTGCCCAAGCGCCGTCGATCGCTGCCCCTACCACCCGAGTCCCTGCACGCAGCCGCAACCTCTGGCGGCTCCGGCCCTACCTCCGGCCACACCGCTGGCGCCTGTCGGTGATGTTCACCACCGCCATGCTGGGTGTGGGCGTCAGCCTTACCGTTCCCCTGGTCACGCGGGCCATCATCGATGGCCCGGTCACCCGCCGCGAGCTGGACCTCCTGGTCCCGCTCGCGTTCCTCGCCCTCGGCCTGAGCCTCGCCGAGGTCCTGCTGGTCTGGGCCCGCCGGTGGGCGCAGTCCCGCACCGTCAGCGACCTCGAGGCCACGCTCCGGCACGACCTGTACGTCCGGCTCCAGTCGCTGCCGATGGAGTTCCACACCCGCTGGCAGAGCGGTCAGCTGCTGTCCCGGGTCACTACCGACCTGTCCATCATCCGCCGGTTCATGGGCTTCGGCCTGCTGTTCCTGGTGATGAACATCCTGCAGCTGGGAGTCGTCACCGTCCTCCTGCTGCGGCTGTACTGGCCACTCGGCGTCGTGGTCCTGCTGGCCGCGGTACCGATCATCACGCTGTCGCTGAAGTTCGAGAAGAAGTACCTGCTGATCTCCCGCAAGGTCCAGGACCAGCAGGGTGACCTGGCCACTCGAGTGGAGGAGTCGGCGCTCGGCTTCCGGGTGATCAAGGCGTTCGGCCGGCGCGGGCACGTCCAGCGGCAGTTCGACGACGAGGCGCTCACGCTCTACACCACCGAGGTGGAGAAGGTCCGGCTGGCGTCGCGGTTCTGGAGCTTCCTCGGCGTGATCCCGAACCTGACCCTGGTGATCGTGCTGCTGCTCGGCGCCCTCGCGGTGGGCCGCGAGGCGATCACGCTCGGCACCCTGGTCGCGTTCATTACGCTGATGCTGTCCCTGATCTGGCCGGTCACCTCGCTCGGCGCGATCCTGGCGATGGCCCAGGAAGCGATGACCGCGGCCGACCGGATCAGCGAGATCCTCGACACCTACTCGGTGATCGAGTCCGGTCCGGACGAGCTGGTGAAGTCCAAGGGGCACCTGCGCTTCGAGCACGTCGGCTTCCGGTTCTCCGACGACTCCACCGAGATCCTGCACGACATCAACCTCGACCTCACCCCCGGTACGACGCTCGCCCTGGTGGGCGCGACCGGTTCGGGCAAGACCACGCTCACCGCGCTGGTCCCCCGGCTGTACGACGTGACCGCGGGGCGGATCACCATCGACGGGCACGACATCCGTGACCTGTCGCTGGTCTCGCTGCGGACCGCGGTCGCCTCCGCGTTCGACGACCCGACGCTGTTCTCCATGAGCGTCCGGGAGAATCTGACGCTGGGCCGGCCGGACGCCTCCGAGGCTGACGTCCAGCAGGCCCTGCAGGTCGCGCAGGCCGAGTTCGCCAACGAACTGCCCTGGGGTCTGGAGACCCGCGTCGGCGAGCAGGGCATGTCCCTGTCCGGCGGTCAGCGCCAGCGGCTCGCGCTGGCCCGGGCTGTGCTCGCCAAGCCCGCCGTTCTGGTCCTCGACGACACGTTGTCCGCACTCGACGTGCACACCGAGGCCCTGGTCGAGGAGGCACTGCGCAACGTGCTCTCCGAGACCACCGGCATCGTGGTCGCGCACCGCGCGTCGACCGTGATGCTGGCCGACAAGGTGGCCCTGCTCCAGAACGGGACCATCACCCACGTCGGAACCCATCACGATTTGCTCGAGCAGGTCCCGGCGTACCGGAACCTGCTCGCGGCGGAGGAAGAGGAGGTGCACGCATGACCACGACCCAGCAGACACCTCCTCCGGAGGAAACGCAGGACGACAAGTCGCAGCAGGACACCTGGCGGGGTCAGTTCGACGAGGACCCCGACCGGGAGTTGTCGAGGGCAACGACCGTTCGGCTGAAGGAGGACTCCCGCAAGCTGCTCGGCGAACTGCTCCGGCCGCACGCCAAGCTGATCTGGCTGCTGGTCTTGATCGTGGTGATCGAGAACGGCGCCCGCCTCGCGGTCCCGTACCTGGTCCACCTCGGCATCGACAACGGCATCCCGCCGATCCTGGCCGGCGAAGGCGCACAGGAACTGATCACCGTGGTGGCCCTCGTCTTCGTGATGGCCTTGCTCCAGGCGTGGACCCGGCAGCTGTTCCTGATGCGGTCCGGCCGGCTCGGTCAGACCATCCTGCTCGGCCTGCGCAAGCGGGTGTTCGACCACTTCCAGCGGCTCAGCCCGTCGTTCCACGACAAGTTCACCTCCGGCCGGGTGATCTCGCGGTTGACGTCCGACGTGGGCGTCATCGACGAGATGCTGGCCAACGGGTTCGACGGCCTGGTCACGGCGGCACTGACCCTGATCGGTACGTCGATCCTGCTGCTCACGCTCGACCTCAAGCTCGGTCTGCTCGCGCTGCTGTCGTTCCCGGCCCTGATCCTGCTGACGGCCTGGTTCCGGAAGCGGTCGGCGGTCGTGTACCGGCAGACGCGTGAGGCCGTCGTACTCGTGATCGTGCACTTCGTCGAGTCGATGACCGGGATCCGCGCGGTCCAGGCGTTCCGCCGGGAGCCGCGCAACGAGGAGATCTTCCACGGCGTCAACGACCGGTACCGGCAGGCCAACCTGAAGTCGTTCCAGCTGAACGCGATCTTCATGCCGTCGATCAAGGGCGTCGGCAACATCACCATCGTCGCGATCCTGGCGTACGGCGGTTACCAGGCCTACCACGGTCACGTCACGGTCGGCGTACTGACCGCGTTCCTGCTGTACCTGCGGCAGTTCTTCGAGCCGCTGCAGGACATCTCGCAGTTCTACAACACCTTCCTGTCCGCGAGCGCGGCGCTGGAGAAGCTGTCCGGCGTCCTGAACGAGACGCCCGACGTCCCGGAGCCGATCGAGCCGGCCAAGCCCGGTCGCGCGCGGGGTCACCTCGAGTTCCGCAACGTGCGGTTCAACTACGTCGACGACGTACCGGTCCTGCCTGGTCTCGATCTGGACGTGCCGGCCGGTCAGACGCTGGCCATGGTCGGTACGACGGGTGCCGGCAAGACCACGATCGCCAAGCTGGTGGCGCGGTTCTACGACCCGTCCGACGGCCAGGTGCTGCTGGACGGGCTCGACCTGCGGGACCTCACCGAGGACGACCTGCGCAAGCGGGTCGTGATGGTGACGCAGGAGAACTTCCTGTTCACCGGCTCGGTGGCCGACAACATCCGGTTCGGCAAGCCGCAGGCCACGATGGAAGAAGTGGTTGAGGCGGCCAAGGTGATCGGCGCGCACGAGTTCATCTCCGCGCTGCCGAACGGGTACGACACCTCGGTAGAGAAGCGCGGTTCCCGGCTGTCCGCCGGCCAGCGGCAGCTGGTCGCGTTCGCACGGGCGTTCCTCGCGGACCCCGCCGTACTGATCCTGGACGAGGCGACGTCGAGCCTGGACATCCCCAGCGAGCGGCTGATCCAGCGCGCGCTGCGGACCATCCTGGCCGACCGTACGGCGATCGTGATCGCGCACCGGCTGTCCACGGTGGAAACCGCGGACCGGGTGATCGTGCTCGAGCACGGCCGCATCATCGAGGACGGCGCGCCGCGCAACCTCATCACCACCGGAGGCAGCTACGCCGGCCTCCACCAAGCCTGGGAAGACTCCCTGGCCTAGCCCCTCCCCGAACTGCCCTCGGTCCCCCAACAGACCGAGGGCAGTTCCGTTTTTCCCGGCCCACTCGCGGGGTAGCGTCCGGGGGATGAGGTGGTTGGAGGAGGGGTCGGCTTCGGCGGTTGCCGGGGCGTTGCGGGAGGTTGCGCCTGGGTTGGGTGAGTACCCGATCGTGCTTCGGGAGACGTTGGGTGAGGAGGATCCGCTGTGGTGGGCGGCGAGTGCGGTTGTTGGTGGGCTGTTCGTGGCGAAGTTCGCGTGGTCGCGTCCGGCCGGGCTTCGGCTGGCGCATGAGATTGCGGTCCTGGCGGCGTTGGCGCGTGAGCCGGGCATTCCGTTCCTGCCGAACGTAGTTGCCAGCAGCACCGATCCACTGCTCTTGGTGACCGAGCTGGTGCCTGGGAAGTCGCTGTTCGAGGTTGTGGACTCGCTCGACCGGGACGATGCGGGTCGGCAGCTCGCCCAGTTCCTCGCTGCGTTGAACCATTCAGCGACCCGCGTCGAAGCCGTTCTCGGTGAGCTTCCTCCCGCGATCCTGCAACCAGCCACGACCAAGGACCTGCGCGACCGGTTCATGAAGTGGGCGCGTCCCGATCAGCGTCCCGCCGTCATGCGGTGGTGCGACTGGGCGGACGACGTACTGGCGACGCCGGGCCCGAACGTACTGGTCCACGGCGACCTGCACGGCGGCAACCAGGTCTGGGACGGTGACCACCTCCGCCTGGTCGTCGATTTCGAGACTGCCGGCCTGGCCGAGGCCGAGTACGACCTGCGCGCCTTCCCCGGAACGGGTCCAGGCGTCGAACTGCTCACCGCCACCCTGCGCCACTACCACCAGCTCACCGGCCATGAACTGTCAGCCGAGCGTGTAATGGCCTGGCATCTGCGCACAGCCCTCGGCGATGCACTCTGGCGCAGCGAGCAAGGCGTCCCGCTGCCGGATCACCGAACCCCCCACGCCTGGGTCGACGACCTCGCCCACCGATTCACCGCACTCGGCATCAACCCCTACCGGTGAGCTCGCGGGGCCCGCACCCCAGCCAGATCAACAGCTACGTCGCCCGTTCTGGGTATCTGCTTGAGCCTCGGCCCGTCCGCCGAGAATGACCAAGCCGTCATCCTGCCGGCGTGCCGACCATCGCCTCCATGAGATCGGCGGCCTCTTCGCTCGTGAGCGACTGCTCCCGGACGAGGGAGCGCCATGTCACGAACGAGATCGCGTGGCCGATGGCTGCCGCTGTGCGCAGGCGCACACGACCTCGCTCGCGGCGTCCCGTCATCAGTGAACCAGCGACTCGGCTGAAGTATCCGAAGAACGCCTCGCGGGCCGCCGGCGGGACAGCATCGATATCGCGGATGCCTGCGGACAGCATCGCCTCGGTCTCTTCGTACCACCGATACAGTTCGCGCACCGCGACGCGAAAGCGCTCGTTGGGTGAGGCAATGCCGATCCACGACGCCGGATCGGGCATGGGATGCCGCTCGTAGTAGTGGGCGTTGCACGCCTCGAAGAGCGCCTGCAGATCGGGGAAGTGGTTGTACACCGTGGCGCGCTGCACGCCGGCGCGCTCGGCGACGGCCTTGATGGTCGTCTTCGCGGGGCCGAGCGTTTCGTGGAGCTCGACCGTCGCTTCGACGATTCGTTGCCGGGTCTCGGCTTCGGTGAGCGCTCGCTTCGCCTTCCGGTAGGGGCGTGGCGACGCGATATTCGCTGAACACATATGTTAGCCAATCTTGACAAGACGCTCTTACCGCTGCTTCATTGTACACATGTGTCAGTGAAATGGAGGTGCGGCATGAATGCAGGGACTGTGGCGGCCACGACCGTCAAGGTGGTCAAGCCGGGCGAAGGCCGGCGCGGTGGATTGATGCCCGGCGTCGGCGTGATCTTCAAGATCGACGGTGCCGACTCCGGTGGGGCCCTCGCCGTCGTCGAACACCCCTTCGAGGTCGGTGGATTCGTCCCGCCCCACGTCCACCACCGCGAGGATGAGTTCTCCATCGTGCTCGAGGGCGAGATCGGGTTCCGGTCCGAGGACAAGGAGATCGTGCTCGGTCCGGGCGGATACATCGTGAAGCCGCGCGGCGAGGTTCACGCGATGTGGAACGCCGGGCAGACGCCGGCGCGCATGATCGAGATCATCTCGCCCGCCGGACTCGAAGAGCTCTTCCGGACGGTCGTCGGCCTGACTGAGCAAGGCGAAGCAGAGATGTCGAAGCTCGTCGAGCTCGCGAACCGCTACGAGGTCCCGATGGCGGAACCTGATTGGTTCGCGGACATCATCGGGCGCTACCAACTCTCCATGCCGACGTCTTAGTCCCGGGACCAGCCTGGATGGAAGCACCAAAGCAGACACCCAGATCGCCGTCGAAGTCATGCCCGGTGTCTGACGATTCGTTCTGTCGGAGCTGGTCGGTAGCGTGACGGACATGCTCACGACCTTGGCGGTTGAGAACTACCGGTCACTGCGCCGCGTGGTGATGCCGCTGCGTGGGCTCAACGTCGTGACCGGCGCGAACGGGACCGGCAAATCGAGCCTGTACCGGGCGCTTCGCCTGCTCGCCGATGCCTCGCACAACGGGGCTGTCGCGGCGTTGGCTCGGGAGGGTGGTCTTCAGTCGACGCTGTGGGCTGGTCCGGAGCACGTGCGGAAGAACCGGCCGGTTCAGGGGACCGTGCGGACGGGGCCGGTGAACCTGCGACTGGGATTCGCGGGTGACGACTACGGCTATCTGATGGATCTCGGACTGCCGGTGCCGCATGGCTCGGTGTTCGATCTCGATCCGGAGATCAAACGGGAATCCCTGTGGGCGGGGCCGTTCCTGCGGCCGGCATCGCTGCTGGTGGAGCGCGTCAACCGCGAGGTGCGGATCCGCGCCGGCTCCGGCGAGTGGTTGCGCGGTGGTCACCAGCTTCAGACCTTCGACAGCATGCTGAGCGAGTTCGCCGATCCGGAGCGCGCGCCGGAGCTGCTGACGGTGCGGGAGCGACTGCGGTCGTGGCGCTTCTACGATCACTTCCGCACCGACGCTGACGCGCCTGCCCGTCGAGTCCAGATCGGCACGCGTACGCCGGTGGTCGGTCCGGACGGCGCCGACGTCGCGGCCGCGTTGCAGACGATCCGTGAGATCGGCATCAAGGGCGCGCTCGATGAGGCGATCGAGCTGGCGTTCCCGGGAAGCACGCTGGCGATCGTCAACGCTGGCGGGAGGTTCGAGATCTCGTTCCGCCAGCACGGGTTGCTGCGGCCGTTGTCCGGGGCGGAGTTGTCCGACGGCACGCTGCGCTACTTGCTGTGGGTCGCCGCGTTGCTGACCCCCCGACCACCAGAGCTCTTGGTGCTCAACGAACCTGAGACCAGCCTGCACCCGGATCTCCTGCCGGCCCTGGCGAATCTCGTCGTCACCGCCGCCAAGGAAGCCCAGGTCATCGTCGTCACCCACTCCCGGCCGTTCCGCGCCGCATTGGATGCCCTCGACGACCTGCACACGATCGAACTCGTCAAGGACCACGGCGCCACCACGATCGCCGGCCAAGGCCCTCTCGACGAACCCGCATGGAAGTGGCCGACCCGCTAGGCGGCTGATGGGAGGTCTATGACTCGGGCGGTGGCGGTTGCAGTGGCGACGATCTCGTTGTCGGCGCCGTAGAGAGTTCCTGCAAGCGTGGCGTGGTCGTCGACACGGTTGACGACGCGACCGTGCCCGATCAGCCGGCCCATCCGCGCCGGACGGACGAAGGTGGTGTTGAGGTCGAGGGTCTCGATGAACCGGCCGGGCGGGAGCGTGGCCAGCAGCGCCGGGCCGACGGTGTCGTAGAGCATCGCGGCCAGGAAGGCACCGAGGACCTCACCGAACGGATTCGTGAACGCCTCGACGCCGGCGAACGCGACAGAGATCGTGCCCTGGTCCGGATCGGCCTCGAGTAGCTCGAACCCGAGCGTGCGCGCCGCCTGCGGTATCGGTGCCCGCCCTTCCACGCCGTCCCAGAACACTCCGGTGCGCGTCATCCCCTGCCTCCTCTGATCGAACTCTCTCGCCAATAGCGAATCACAGATTCACTATTCGTGCTAGGCTCTTTCGTGTGCCGCAGGTGCTGAAGGACGACGTCCGGTCCCGCATCCGCGCCGCCGCACTCCGGGCGTTCGCCGTCCACGGGTACGCCGGCGCCACCATGGCCGGCGTCGCGGCCGAGGCCGCGATGGCACCGGCGAACCTGTACCGCTACTACCGCAACAAACAGGAGTTGTACGACGCCGTCGTACCGGATGACGTCGTCAACGCACTGGAGCAGGTGGTCGGCCGCCGGGTCGAGGACTTCGCCGCGCTGGTGAAACGCAACGGCACCACCACGGATGTCGCCGACGAGATGATGCAGTTCTGGCTTCACTACCGGCTCGAGTCTGTCGTGATCCTCTCCGGTGCAGCCGGGACACGGCACGCGGACGTCGTCGCGCGCATCAACGGCCTGTCCGTGGACGCGCTCGTCAACGCGCTGCCGGCCGGCGCGGTCGCGCCGGGCGACCTCGACCTGTTCGAATCCATCTGGACGAACACCTCGAGAACCATCGCGCGGATCCTGCTCCACAACGAGACCGAAGCGGACCTCCGCGGCACGATCACCAGCTTCTGGCGCTATCAAGTCGCCGGCCTGACCGCGCTCCTCCGCCACCTCGCCCAGCGCTGACCACGCCAGGTGCTGAGGACGGGTGCGGCACGCGGCCGCACCCGTCACAAGTCACCAGTCTTTGTTGGCGGCTTTGAGCTCGCGGTCGCGCATGGAGGCCTCCTCGCTGGACGTGACGGGTTGAGATTCGAGCCTCTCAGCGGACACCTTCACATTGCTTTCACGGCCGGTCCGGGCGGTGCTGACAGCGATCTGAAAGATGCGCGGCCTAGCGTCGGCGCATGGCCAGCCGCCCGACCATCCGCGAAGTCGTGGGTGTGGCCGAGTTCCGTGCGTTGTGGATCGCGCACGCGCAGTCCCGGCTCGGCGATCAGCTCGCCCGGGTCGCGATCGCCGTACTGGTGTTCGACCGGACCGGGTCGGCCGCCGTCACCGCGCTGACGTACGCCCTGTCGTTCCTGCCGCCGTTGGTCAGCGCTCCCCTGCTGACCGGGCTGGCCGACCGGTTCCCGCGCCGTACGGTGATGGTGGCGACCGACCTGAGCCGCGCGGGCCTGGTGGCCGTGATGGCGATCCCCGGTCTGCCGGTCGCCGTACTGGCCGCGCTGCTGATCGTCGTGGTCGGACTGCAGCCGCTCTACAGTGCTGCCCGCAATGCGATCCTGCCGAGTGTCCTGGAGGGAGACCGGTACGTCGTCGGAGTCGGTCTGGCGAGTGCGACCGACAGCATCGTCCAGGTAGCCGGATTCGCGGCCGGCGGAGTGTTGGTCGGCCTGACCGGATCGCATGTCGCGTTGGAGCTGAACGCGTTGACGTTCCTGATCTCGTCGACTGTGGTCCGGTTCGGCGCAAGTCTGCACCGGCCGCCGCAAGCAGCGGAGCCGAGGACGGTCGGACGGTCGCTGTCCGGAGGGTTCCGGGTGATCTGGGGTGACCGTCGGCTGCGCAGTCTGCTGGGCCTGCTGTACCTGTATGGCTTCTACATCGCACCCGAAGGACTCGCTGCGGCGTACGCGGCCGAGGCAGGCAAAGGCGAGGCCGCGGTCGGTCTGCTGATGGCCGCTGACCCTGTCGGCGCTCTCGTCGGTTCATTGCTGCTGACTCGCTGGATGCCTGCGCACTGGCGAACCCGGTCGCTGACACCGCTCGCGGTGGCATCCGGGATCCCGCTGATGGTAAGTGCCGTCATCCCATCGGTGCCGACCGCGATCGGGCTCTGGACACTCGTCGGCGTGCTGTCGTCGTACACCATGCTTGTCACCGCGATGTTCGTACGCCTGGTGCCGGATGGCCAACGCGGGCAGGTCATCGGGCTTGCCTCAGCGGGATTGCAAGCGGTCCAAGGTCTCGGTGTCGCTGCCGCCGGTGCGGTGGCAGGTCTGACCTCACCGGCCACCGCGGTAGGCGTCATGGGTGCCGCCGGCGCGTTACTCGCCATCTTCGCCGGTCGATCCTGGCTCGCTGCGGCGAGCAGGGCAGCAGAAGTGCCGTGATGTTGCTTGCCGCAACTATTGCGACGCTGTGGTCTCCAGACGGAACGCCTCAACCGCGGTGGGGAGGGTGTAGAAGAGGTGGTTGGGGCCCAGACGGTCGAGGAAGCCGGCGGCGTTGAGGTCGTCGCGCAGATCCTGTTTGACGCGGGCCAGGGCCAGGACGATGCCGCGCGCGGTGAGTTCCTCGCGGAGGGAGTCGAGCGCGTCGATGGCGGTGATGTCGATATCGACGTTCGCCTCGGCGTTGAGGAGTAGCCAGCGGACCGGTCCGTCGGCGTCGTCGACCGCGGCCATCGCGCGACGGCGGAAGTCCTCGGCGTTGGCGAAGAACAGTGGCGAGTCGTAGCGGTACACGACCAGGCCCGGGACCGGCCTCGCGTCCGGGTAGTCGTCGATGTCATGCATGCCGGCGATCCCCGGCACATAGCCCAGGATGCCGTCGTGCGGGCGGGCCACGCGACGCAGTACGTCGATGACAGACAAGGCCACCGCGACCAGGACGCCGTACAGGACATCGAGCGCGATCACCCCGACCGTGGTCGCGACCGCCAGCAGGAACTCGCTGGTGCGGAAGTTGGCGATGCGGCGGAACTCGGCCAGTTCGATCAGCCGCAGGGCGGCGAACACCACGAGCGCGCCGAGCGCGGCGATCGGGAAGGTCGACAGCATCGGCCCGGCGAAGAGCAACGTCGCGACGATGACGGCCGCGGCGACGAGCGAGTACACCTGACTCTTTGCGCCGGTGGCCTCGGCGAGGGCGGTCCGGCTGCCGCTGCTGCTGATCGGGAAACCACGGACCAGGCTGGCGGAGACGTTGGCCAGGCCGAGGACGAGGAGTTCACGATCGGGGTCGACACGCTCTTGACCACGCGAGGCGAACGCACGGCCGGTCAGCACCGTGTCGGTGTAGCCGACCAGGGCAACGCCGAGCGCGGGCAACGCGAGCAGGCCGACATCCGCGACCGTGATGTCCGGCAGCCGTGGAACCGGAAGGCCGCTGGGTACGTTGCCGACCAGCGTCACTCCCTTGTCGCCCAGCCCTGCCGCCCACGTGACCAGGGCAGCGAGCGCGACGACGATCAGCGGGCCCGGGAGTCGCGGCGTCCAGCGGGCGAACGCGAGCAGCAACCCCAGCGAGGCCAACGCCAACACCAACGGCGCTGCCTGCCATTCGCCGTACAGACGAATCGCGGACAGTATCTCGGCGGGCGGTGAGTCACCGGTCACCGGAGCACCGGTCAGGCGGCCGAGCTGGCCGGTCATCATGATCACCGCGATACCGGTCAGGTAGCCGACCAGCACCGGCTTGGACAACAGATCCGCGAGAAACCCGAGCCGCGCCAGCCATCCGAGCACGCAGATGGCGCCAACGATCAGAGCGAGTACGGCGGCCAGTGTCGCGTAGCGAACCGGATCACCCGCGGCAAGCGGTCCGATCGCGGTAGCCGTCAGCAGCGCGGTGGTCGACTCCGGCCCAAGCGACAGCAGCCGCGACGAGCCGAGCAGGAAGTACAAGAGCAACGGCCCGAGCGCCACCCACAACCCAGTCACCGCCGGCAACCCGGCCAACTGCGCGTACGCCATCACCTGAGGCACGAAGTACGCCGCCACCGTGACCCCGGCAATCAGATCCGGCCGCAACCAGCCCCGCCGATACTCCCGAAGCGTCGCCACCCCGGTCAACGACACAGACCATCTACCCATGCCCATCCCCTACCCACGCCTTGGTCGACGTGAGCACAAGTACAACACCGCCACCCCACCGAACCGCTGACCAGTTGAGATGTGTCCTCCGCCTCCTGCGATATGAATGCAGGCATGCCCCGCGTCTTCCTCGTCCGCCACGGCGAACCCGGCTGTCCCCAGATCGACGCAGAAGGTTGGCGCGGTCCGATCCGTGACCTCGCCCCGCTGACAGCAGACGGCATCGAGCAGGCGAAGACCGTCGGTCGCGAACTCCGGGCTGTCGGGGCGCACCGGATCGTGGCGTCTCCGATGACTCGGGCTCTGCAAACAGCCAGTCTCATCGCAGCGGAGACCCAACTCCCGCTTACTGCTGTCGAGTTCGACCTCCGCGAATGGCGTCCGGACTCCACGCTGTCCTGGGGATCACTCGCCGACATCCAAGCCCTGAGCAAAGACTTCGAAGCATGCGAAGGCGAGTGGCCTGGCGGCGAAGCACGTCTCTGGGAACCTCTCTCCTCGGTACGCCGCCGAGCCCTCTCCGCACTCCAGAGGCAAGCAAGTGAACACCCCAACCCCTTCATAGCCGTCTGCCACAGCGTCGTCATCCGAGCGCTAACCGGACACACCCACACCGAACTCTGCGGCATCCGAGTTCTCGACAACGTGTCCTGAGGACCTGGGCTCACGACCGAACGCAGGTCTCGAAGTGCAGAGACCTCAGCAATACGACCTCAACATCCGCCAACACATCCCCCACCACCTCGACCACATCCGCCGCCAGCATCCACAGCCCGCCGAGCTTTCAACCGCGGCGGCAGCCGCAACACACCGGGCGCGCGTAGCGGACGCGTGGGGAACTACCTCGGGTCGGGTTTGACGGATTCGAAGCGGACCAGGATGACGGAGCCTACGGCCGAGAGGAGGAAGCCGGCTATTGCGGCGGGCCACCAGCCGGCGCGGACGGCGTCGTCGAGGACGAAGACGCCGACGGCGGCTGGGGTGATGGTTTGCAGGGCGATCATCGGAGTGGTTGCCAGCGTCACCGACCCACGCTGCAGCGCCAGCGAGTACAGAATGAACGCCATCGCCCCACTGATAGGCAGCGTGTACGTCGTAGGGCTGCGAAACAACTCACCCCAAGACCCGTCCTGCAACAACCGAGCCGAAATCGCGACCCCGGCGTACCCAAGGCCGGCCAACAAACCAAGCAACGCCGTAGACACACCGTGCTGCGACCGACTAGCGAGCGCACCCAGGATCGCGATCGCGACCAAACCGACAATGACCCCGATCGTCAGCCCGTGATGCTCCGTGTTCTCCCCCGCATCCCCCGCCGACACAGCCAGCAACCCAAGCCCCACGCAAACGGCAAGCACCGCAGACCACTCGAGCGCACTCAGCTGATCCGACATCAGCCGCGTCGCGAGCAACGCGGTCACGACCAGACTCACCGCGATCCCCGCCTGCGCGAGGTACAGCGGAAGGAGGCGCAGGGCAACGAAGTGCAGCCCGAAGCCGGCCAGGTTCAGCACCAACGCACCAACGAACGCCGGCTGTTTGAGCAGCGCGGCCACGAACCCACCGAGCCGCCGCGGATCCAGCTCGGACTCGGTCGGGACCTTGCGGGAACCGACTGCCTGCAGGATCGAGGCGATACCGAAGAGCACCGCGGCGCCGAGCGCCGCGCCCAGACCTAGAACCACTCAGACGGCCTTGCGTCGGGGGATCCAGAAGGTCATGTAGAGACTCAGGACCGCGTAGTACAGCAGGTAGGCCAGCGAGACGGCGACCACGATCGCGTTCGGGTCGGGCATCTGGGCGAGGAGTACGGCGTACGACGCCAGCCAGATCGCGGTGGTGAGCAGGTTGAGCGACCGGAACGCCTTGGTCCGGGACGGGTAGACGTACTTGACCGGGATGAAGACCAGGATCGAGCAGACCACCAGGATGATGCCGGTGGTGAGCGGGCTGAGGCCGAGGACGACGACGTAGAAGGCGACAACGTTCCAGTAGCTGGGGAACCCGAGGAAGAAGTGGTCGTCGGTCTTTGCGTCGACCCGGCAGAACTGGTAGCTGGAGGCAAGCAACGGCAGCGCGGCGAGCACCGCGCCGAGCGCGCCGGCGGGGAGGTAGTCGCCGGTCCAGAGCAGCACGATCGGGGCGAACGCGTAGGTCAGGTAGTCGACGATGTTGTCCAGCATCGCGCCGTCGAACCACGGGATCGTCTCCTTGACCCGCAGCCGGCGGGCCAGCATCCCGTCGGTTCCGTCGATCACGAGCGCGGCCAGGCCGAGCCAGAGCGCACGGACCGCGTCCCCGTCGATGGCGGCGATGACGATCAGCAGCGCGAGCACCGTTCCGCTCGCGGTATAGGCATGCAGTGCCAGTCCGGCCAGACGCAACCGCGTCGACCCGACGAACGGTTCCTGCACCGCGTCGTGTGTGGTCAGGACGACTCCCAGAACTCGGTCGACGCAGCGCGTCGAACTACCGAGCCCAGCGTCTCACAGTCCCCGGACCGCCCTGAGCAGCCTGTACCGTTCCGCGACGGAACTGTTCGCAGACTTAACCGACGGGCGGTTCCAGCGTGGTCGGGCTCAGTGACCGACCGGCTCCAGCAGGAACTGCGGGATCTTGCGGCTGGTCTTGGTCTGATACTCCGCGTACGTCGGGAACGCGTCGACGGACCGCTTCCACCATTCGTCGTACTCCGCGCCCTCGAGCTCGCGAGCAACGTACTCCTTGGTGACCGCACCGTCCTGCAGCGTGACCTTCGGGTCGGCCTTGAGGTTGTAGTACCAGACCGGGTTCTTCGGGGCGCCGCTGGTCGACCCGACCGCGACGTACACACCCTCGTGCTCGACCCGCATCAGCGGGACCTTGCGGAGCTTGCCGGACTTGGCCCCGCGGGTGGTCATCACGACTACCGGTAGCCCGGACACGTCGATGGCGTCGGTGGTGCCGGCCGCATGGACCTTGTCGACATCGGAGCGAACCCAGCCCCTGGGGCTCGGGGCGTACTCGTCGTTGGAGGTTGTCATGTCATCGATTTTAATCGGTGACGCATCACTATCGCCGGTTTTTCACCCTCTGGACAGGTCGCGGAGATCTCACAGCGTCGGTGCGAGGTCCGCGAGCGCCGCCAGACCGGCTTCCCAGGACTGCGCGGACTCATCCGGGTGCGCGCCGGCGGGCGACTCCAGCCGGTCGAATCCGGATTCGACCACATCCAGCCGGGTCCCGTCGCCTTCGGGCGTGAGGGTGAACTCGACCAGGTTCGCGTTGCCCGGCGCCGGGTCGGTGTCCGCCTCGACGGCGTACCGGTAGGCGAAGCGACGGCCGGGCTCGACCTTCTCGACGAAGCCGAGGTAGCGTCCGTGCTCGTCCCATTGCAGCACGATCCGGCCGCCCGGCTTCAGGTCGATCTCGGCCCCGCCGAACGCGTACCACCGGGTGAAGTTGTCCCCCTGGGTCAGCGCCGCCCACACCTGGTCGGGTCGCGCCTCCACGTACACCTCACGTCCCACCCTGCTCTCCATGGCCACCACCCTGCCAGCGCGGGTAGTCACAGACCAGCCGAGTTCACGGCGCGCAGGACTGCAACTGTCTGGCGGTGGCGATGGTGGCCTCGATCCAGCGCCGGCGGAGGAAGTGCGCCTTGAGCAGTCGGTGTACGCCGTCCAGCACGACCAGGCGACCGCGGTACGCGACCAGGTTGATCGGGTGGTCGAGGTCGGCGTCCATCACCCGTTGGTAGCTGGCGCGGAAGTTCATCGGGGTCTCCGCAACCTGGTTCGGGGTGATCTTGAACCGTTCGCCGTCGAGCTGCCACAGCGGCAGGTCGAACATCCAGACCAGGTCGGCGATCTCCACCGGCTCGACCTTCAGGTCGAGCGCCCACAGCTTGTCCAGCTGCCAGCGGTCCGGCGGGAACGCGTCCCGGACCGCGTCCGGCATCAGCGCGACCAGTTCCTCGAACGACACGTCCGGCGCCGCCCGGTCAGCATCCTTGTCGAAGCCCTCGCTCGTCACGATCGAGCAGGCTACGCCATCACGAGCGCACGCCTACCCGTGGGCCAGGCGGTGGATGATCACGATCGCGGAGTCGTCGCCGGGACCACCGGCATTCTTCACCAGCTCGTCGGCACCGCCCAGAAATCCCTGCCCGACAAGGCGTTCCGCATGCCCGGCCAGCCGGTCGGTGCCGCGGCCGATGTCGCGGCGAGGCGTCTCGACCATCCCGTCGCTGTAGAGGAAGAGCGCGTCGCCGAGCTTCAGCTGCCCGCGGTTCACCGCGAACTCCGGCGCCTCCATCAACCCGAGCAACGGCCCGTCGGACTCACGCGTCTGCCACCGACCGGCCCATGCATCGAACAGGATCGCTGGCGGGTGACCAGCGGTCCGTACGTCGAAGTCGCCGGTCTGCAGGTCGACCGCGACGTGCACGACGGTGGCGAAGTCGTCGTCCCAGTCCTGCCGGCGGATGTAGCGGTTCGCCGACGGCAGGAACTCCTGCGCGGGTACGACGCCGAGCAGCCCGCCGAACGCACCGGACAGCAGCAGCGCCCGGGTGCCGGCATCGATTCCCTTGCCTGAGACATCGACCAGCGCGACCTCGAGCACCTGCTCGTGCGTCGTCGACACGACGAAGTCACCGGAGAACTTCGACGCACCGGCCGAACGGATCGCCACCTCGAGCCGCCAGCCGACCGGAATCTCGGGTAGCTCGCTCTGGGCCGTCAGGGTGTCGCGCAGCTCCATCAGCATCGACTCACCGCGGTTCCCCGGAACGCCGAGCTGGTTGCGCACCTTCGCGTTGGTGATCACGATCCAGCCGATCACCCCGAGGACCAGGACGAACCCGGTCTTCGGCAGGGCCGCCGGGCGGGACATGACGACGAACGAACTGACCGTCAGCGTGAACAGCGTCAGGACGAGCAATTGCTTGAAGCGCAGCAACAGACCGCCGAGGAGCAGCGGGATGATCAGCGCCGACGCCGGGAAGTACGACTCCCAGCTCAGGCTGGCGACGGCGAGGACCACCGTCATCGCGAGGATCGCGGCGAACGCCATCGGGTGCGACCGGCGCGCACGACGAACCAGCGCGTCGACCCGGCGGCCGACCCGTCGCACTACTCCAGCGAGACCGCCGCGCCAGTTCATGGTGTGAAGAAGATAACGGCACTCCCCGGTCCGCGCATCACATCGTCATACAACTGTTGGCTGCCGTCACTTGCGGGTGAGACCGGTCCGCTGGCATTTGGGGCACCAGAAAAGGTTGCGCCCGGCCAGCAGCTCGGTCCGGATCACCGAGTGACAGACGTGACACCGCTGGCCCTGCCGGCGGTAGACGTACACCTCGCCGCCATGATCGTCCTGCCGCGGGTCACGGCCCATCGCCTCGGGTGTGTGGTCGTCGGCAACGGTATCGATCCGGCCGGTCTCGACGCCGTACTTCATCAGCTCGAGCAGGTCGTTCCACATGCCTTGCCATTCGCGCTTCTTGACCAGGTTGCCGCGCGTCATCGGGTGCAGCTTCGCCCGGAACAGCACTTCGGCGCGGTAGACGTTGCCGACACCGCTCAACACCTCCTGGTCCATCAGCAACTGGCCGATCGGCAGCTTGCTGCGATGGATCCGCTTCCACGCCAGCTCGGGATCCGCGTCGTCGCGCAGCGGGTCCGGCCCGAGCCGCGCGATCAGCGCCTCGCGTTCCCCGTCGGTCAGCACCTCGCACACGGTCGCTCCGCGCAGATCGGCGTACGACGTCGCATTCTGCAGGCGGAGACGAACCTGGCCGACCGGCTCGGGTACCGGCGCCGTACCGAAGTCGACCTTGCCAATCAGGCCGAGGTGGATGTGCAGCCAGCCGGCGCCCTCGAAGTCGGCGAGGAAGTGCTTGCCGTGGGCCTCGGTCTGGCGCAGCACGTGCCCGTTCAGCAGCGCGGCGCCCTCGACGAACCGGCCCTGCGGACTGGACGCCTGGACCGGGCGGCCGCCGAACGCGTCCCAGACGTCGCTCGCCAGGCGGTGCAGGGTGTGACCTTCAGGCATGATTCCTCTTATGGGGATGACCAATGGAACGCAGGGCTCGTCGGGAGCCAAGGGGCGCAGCGGTCCGCCCACGCCGGCCGTGGTCGGCACCGGCCGCTCGATGCGGGCCCGCGACGTCTCCCGTCCCCGCCGGCCCGTCGACCGCCGCCCGGCGAAGACCGGGACAACCGCCGACTCGCCGGAGGATCACGACAGCGGCGGCAGTTCGCCGGTCGACTCGTAGCCCGACAGCATGTCGATCCGGCGGGTGTGCCGCTCCTCGCCGGAGTAGTCGGTGGCCAGGAACGTCTCCACGAACCCGGTCGCCTCCTCCTCCGAATGCATTCGCGCCCCGACGCTGATCACGTTGGCGTTGTTGTGCTCCCGGCCCAGCCGCGCGGTGTCGGTGCTCCAGGCCAGGATGGCCCGGACCCCCTTCACCTTGTTCGCGGCGATCTGCTCACCGTTGCCGGAGCCACCGATCACGATGCCGAGGCTGCCCGGCTCCTCGACCACCGCCACCCCGGTCCGCAGACAGTACGGCGGGTAGTCGTCGACGGCGTCGTACACGGCGGGGCCGTGGTCCACGACGTCATGCCCGGCAGCCGTGAGGTGCTGGACCAGATGGTTCTTCAATTCGAAGCCGGCATGGTCAGAGCCGATGTGCACTCGCATGGCCAGAAGTCTCGCATCAGCTGGCGGTCCGCCGTACGCCGCCCGGCACGGTCAGCGCCGCGGTCAGCGCCGTCACGTCGGTGTAGGCCTTGTCGTACTGCGTTCCGCGCTGGTGCAGGGTGAACACCGCCACGATGCTGCGATCGTCCGCCCCGACCGTCCCGGTGGTGTGCAGTGCCTCGCTCACCAGATCCAGCGGAACGTCGACCGGCTTGGCCTTGTCGGAGCCGTAGCCGCTCGAGCCGAGGAATCCGGACCAGCCCTGCTTGATGCTGAAGTCCGGGTCGAAGACCGACGCGATCCCGAAGTACTGGTCGAAGCCGTCGGTGCCGAGACGGGTCGGCTCATGCAGCAGACCCATCACGTACTCGCGCACCGGCGCCGGAGCCTCGTCGAGGATGTGGCGATAGATCCGGACCGTGTCCGCGGCGGTGATCGAGACGTAGCCCCAGAAGCCCGGGTGCGTGGCCGGCGGCCCGGCCGTGTGGGTCAGCCCGAGCCGCCGGACCATCCTCTCGACGAGGCCGGCACCACCGAGGTGATCCCAGTAGTAGCTGGCCGCGTCGTCGTCACTGCTGCGCAGCATCACCTCGAGCCGCGCCCGATCCTCAGCCGGTACGTCGTACGCCGGTCCGCTGTCCCAGAGCAGGTCGAGCACGATCAGCAGCTTCACCACCGACGCCGACCGGAACTGATGGTCGGCGTTCTGTTGCTGGACGAACTGCCCGGTCCCGCGGTCGAAGACAGCGATCCCCGCTGTCAGTCCCGGGGGCACGGCCACGGTCTCGGGAAGCTCGTCACGCAACGTCATCTGGTACCTACTCACCGCTGGGAGGATTGTTTGGTGAGCAACCTTCACCATCCGGGCGGGGCGAATTCAAGCCTTGAATCACAGACCGAATCAGTCGAAGATCGGGCCCCGGTCGCGGGTGCGCTTGATCTCGAAGAAACCCTCGGTGCCGGCCACCAGGCGGACGCCGTCCCAGAGCTTGCCGGCCGCCTCGCCCTTCGGAGCAGGCGTGACGACAGGGCCGAAGAACGCGGTGCCCTCGACAGAGATCACCGGCGTACCGACCTCCATCCCGACCTGGTCCATGCCGGCGTGGTGAGACTTCTTCAGCGCGTCGTCGTACTTGTCGGTGTCGGCGGCCTCGATCAGCGACGCGGGCAGGCCGACCTCGGCCAAGGCCTCCTTGACCACGTCACCCTTGCCGTCGTCGATGCCGCGGCCCTCGATGTGGATCCGCTTGCCGAGCGCGGTGTATAACGGCAGCAGCACCTCGTTGCCGTGCGCCTGCTCGGCCGCGATCAGCACGCGGACCGGACCCCAGGCGTTGGTCAGGAAGCTCTTGTACTTGTCGTCCAGATAGTCGCGGCCATCGTTCAGGACGGCCAGGCTCATCACGTGCCAGGTCGTCTTCACATCCCGGACTTGCTCGACCTCGAGCATCCAGCGAGACGTCATCCAGGCCCAGGGGCAGGCCGGGTCGAACCAGAAATCGGCGGGGGCAGTCATGTTCTCGATCATACAAAATCGAACAATCAGGCACCGGTTTGGTATCCATACGCAATGTCGCGGGGAAACCGTCGGCGAAGCCTGGAGCCAGGTGCATAGGATGCCGACATGCCTGGAACCAACCTGACGCGCGACGAAGCGCGTACCCGTGCGGGCGTGGTCAGCGACGTGAGCTACGCGATCGAGCTGGACCTGTCCAACGCCCCGAGTGGCGCCCCGACGTACCCGTCGGTGACCACCATCACGTTCGCCGCCGAGGCGGGCGCGAGCAGCTTCGCCGACCTGATCGCGGAGAAGGTCCGCGAGGTGACGCTCAACGGCCGCGCGCTCGATCCGGACACGGTGTACGACGGCGCGCGGATCCAGCTGGACGGGCTGGCCGAGCGCAATGAGCTCCGCGTGGTCGCCGACTGCCTGTACTCGCGGACCGGTGAAGGGCTGCACCGCTCGGTCGACCCGGCCGACAAGGAGACCTACCTCTACACCCAGTTCGAGGTGCCGGACGCCCGCCGGGTGTTCGCCACCTTCGAGCAGCCGGACCTCAAGGCCCCTTTCACTTTCACCGTCTCCGCACCGGCCCGCTGGGTCGTCATCTCGAACGCTCCGGCCCCCGAGCCGACGCCGTGCGAGGGTGAGAACGGCGAGGAGCTGGCCCGCTGGGAGTTCCCGCCGACCGAGCGGATCTCGACGTACATCACGGCTGTCGTGGCCGGGCCGTACCACGTCGTCACCGACGTGTACGAAGGCCCGCACGGGTCGTACCCGCTCTCGCTGCTGTGCCGTCCGTCGCTGAAGGAAGCACTGGACATCGACGACCTGTTCGAGGTGACCAAGCAGGGCTTCGAGCTGTACGAGAAGGCGTTCGGTACGCCGTACCCGTTCCACAAGTACGACCAGGCGTTCGTGCCGGAGTACAACATGGGCGCGATGGAGAACGCCGGCTGCGTGACGCTGCGGGACGAGTACCTGTTCCGCAGCCGCACCACCCACGCGGAGATGGAGAGCCGCGCCAACACCGTGCTGCACGAGCTGGCGCACATGTGGTTCGGCGACCTGGTCACGATGACCTGGTGGGACGACCTGTGGCTGAACGAGTCGTTCGCCGAGTGGGCCAGCCACTGGGCGCAGGCGGTGGCGACGACGAAGTACGCCGGTGCCTGGACGACGTTCTGCAACGCACGGAAGAACTGGGCCTACCGGCAGGACCAGCTGCCCTCGACGCACCCGATCGCAGCCGACATGGTCGACTTCCACGCGGTCGAGGTGAACTTCGACGGCATCACCTACGCCAAGGGCGCGTCCACGCTGCGGCAGCTGGTCGCGTTCGTCGGCGAGGACACCTTCATCACCGCGCTGAAGGAGTACTTCGCCGACCACGCGTTCGGCAACACCGAGCTGACCGACCTGCTGAAGCCGCTGGAGAAAGCGTCCGGCCGCGACCTGGACGACTGGACCGAGCGCTGGCTGCGGACCGCCGGGGTGAACACGCTGCGGGCCGACTTCGCCGTGGACTCCGAGGGTGCGTTCACGTCGTTCGCGATCGAGCAGACCGCGACGGAGAAGTTCCCGGTACTGCGGCCGCACCGGCTGGCGGTGGGGCTGTACCGCCGGACCGACGACGGACTGGTCCGCACCGAGCGTTTCGAGGTGGACATCGACGGGCCGCGCACCGAGCTGCCCGAGCTGACCGGCGCGACGCAGCCGGACCTGGTGCTGCTGAACGACGACGACCTCACCTACGCCAAGATCCGCCTGGACGAGCGGTCCCGGGCCACTCTGGTCGAGTCGATCGACCAGCTGTCCGAGTCGCTGCCGCGGGCACTGGCCTGGGGTGCGACGTGGGACATGACCCGCGACGCGGAGATGCCGGCCAGCCAGTACGTCGGCATCGTGCTGCGCGGCATCCGCGCCGAGACCGACCTGACCGGCGTACGGTCCCTGCTGTCGCAAGCGACGAGTGCGATCAACCTGTACGCCGCCCCGGCGAACCGGCCGGCGCTGCGGACGCAGTTCGAGGAGACGCTGGCGAGTCTGCTCGCCGACGCCGAGTCGGGCAGCGACCACCAGCTCGCGTTCGCCCGGGCCTACAGCTCGGCGGTGTTCTCCGACGCCGGCACGGACCGGCTGACGGCGTGGCTGGACGACCGCGACCTGCCGCCCGGTCTGGTCGTTGACACCGACCTGCGCTGGACACTGATCGTCGCGCTGGCCCGGCTGGGCCGGATCGACGCGGCCGAGATCGACGACGAGCTGACCCGCGACACCACCATCACCGGTGGCGAGCGTGCGGCTCAGGCGCGGGCAGCACGGCCGACCGCCGAGGCCAAGGAAGAGGCCTGGCGGATCGCGGTCGAGTCCGGGGACACCCCGAACGAGACGCAGTTCCGGACCATCCTCGGCTTCCAGCAGCCGGGCCAGGAGGACCTGCTCCGGCCGTACGTCGAGAAGTACCTGAGCGCGGCCAAGGACGTCTACACCCGCCTCGGCTCGTCGATGGGCGAGAACGTGCTGGTCTACCTGTCGCCGCGGCACCTCCCGGAGCAGTCCACCCTGGACGCGCTCACCGGGTGGCTGTCGGCGGAGTCGTCGTCGGTCGACGCCCCGACGCTCCGCTACGTCACCGAGGCCCAGGCCGACCTGACCCGCGCGATCGCGGCCCAGGCGCGCGACGTCGGCTGACCCGTCCACCCGCACAGCGCCGGCCTCACTGCGATGTGAGGCCGGCGCTGTCGTGGTCGGCCTGGTGACCTGTAGAACTGATGGGGTGCCCGCTTCTGACCCCGCCCTGGCCGGTGCGGCAGCCGTTGCGCTGACCGGACTCGCAGAGGCGTACCGTCCGCGCCCTGTCACGCCGCTGATGCCCTGGCGGTACCCACACCGGCTGGTGAAGCCGTACGTGATCACCGCGCGCGGACGGCAGTGGGACGACCACATGGTGGAGGTCGCCCAGGCCACCGCCACCCGGCAACTCGAGTTCGACGACGCGATGGGCGCGCTCGGTCTGGCCGTGGTCGTGCTGCATCTGGGCGACGACGCGATGTACCTCGTCGTCCAGAGCTGGGCGAAGGACTTCCAGTCCCGGCTCAGCATCTTCAGCGGTATGGAGGCCGACGACCTGCGCCCGGCCCCGATCGGAGCGGGTGCGTGTGTCTGGGAACAAGAGGTGCTCAGCCACGAGCGTGCGTCGTACGTGACTCACATCCTCGGCGCCGGTGTCGACATCGACGCCTGGCTCGACGACGCCCTCGACACTCGGCCGCAGCCCAAACTCGACGGCATCCCCTCCGGAACCTGACCGCACATCCGCATCGAAAGATTTTGGCTTAAAATATCGATTCTATTGACTTCAGACCTAACATTTCCTAGCTTGGGGTCCTCGATCCGTGCTGGTGCAGCGCAAGGGAGGAGACCCGAGCGATGAACCTCGGCATCCGTGGGCGCAGGGCGCTGGTCAGCGGTGCCAGCGAAGGGCTCGGGCGAGCCATTGCGCTGGCGCTGGCCCGGGAGGGCGTCGACCTGACGATCGTTGCCCGGCGTCCGGATGTTCTCGAGCGCACCGCCATGGCGCTGCGCACGGAGACCGGCGTCTCCGTGACCGCCGTGCCAGCGGATATCAGCACGGCCGAGGGTCGCGCCGAAGCCCTGGCCGCCACCCCCCACCTCGACATCCTGGTCAACAACAGCGGCGGCGGTCCGATGGGCGACTTCCGTGACTTCACCCACGACGAGTTCGTCGACGTCGTTCAGGCGGTGATGCTCTCGCCGATCGAGATGATGCGGGCGACCCTCGACGCGATGATCGCTCAGCGGTTCGGCCGGATCATCAACATCACCACGATGGGTATGCGGGTGCCGAACGCCATCCATCAGCTGTGCAACACCGCGCGCGGTGGACTGACGGCGTTCGTGTCGACCATCGCCAACGAGCACAGTCAGCACAACGTGACCATCAACAATCTGCTGCCTGGACCGTTCGCCACCGACCGCATGAAGGTCACCAGCGCGTTCCTGGCGAAGCAGACGGGTCGCCCAGTGGAGGACGAGTACGAGCGCCGGGTCGCCGAGCACCCGGCCCGCCGATTCGGCCGGCCGGAGGAGCTCGGTGCGACCTGCGCCTTCCTGTGCAGCACGCACGCCGGCTACATCACCGGTCAGAACATCCTGGTCGACGGCGGTCTGGCCAAGACCACCTTCTGACGACCAAGGGCTTGATGATCCGGCCTTGCTGTGTCCGGACTGTGGTAGTCCGAACGCCATCGGTAAAGGTCAAACGATTGTTCGTCGGCGCATCGTGAGGACGCGTGCGCGGACCGCTGTCCCTTGTGCGGAAGGAGATTCTCGCCGCCTGAAGAAGACTCACTTACTCGCTGGTTCGGTTTAAGCTGCGGGTGAATCAGCCGATTGCGGGGAAACTGTGGGGAGGAACCCGTGCCGTGACACCCGTGGATCACCGCAGGCCGCCCGCCCGGGCAGCACGGAGACAACACAACCCTTCACGGCACCGCGAGACCCCCGCGGAGCAGCCGCGGAAGGCCCAGCGGTCGCACAGCGCCATCGGCGCGTCGATCGTGGCCGCGGCCGCGATGCTCGCTGTGTTCGCGTTCATCCTGACGCGGGGATCGACCGGGCCGACGACCGACGACGGTCTGCGGACAGGTGCCGTACCGAACGGCGCCGCCGCTCCGGCCGACGGTGTTGCGACACCGAGTCCGGATCCGGAGCCGTCGGCCGGCACGGCCAAGGCGGATCGCAAGCCGCCGCCGAGCACGCCGGCACCGAAGACCCGCGCGAGTACGCCGGCAGTTAACACCGGGCCGACCTCGCCGGCCTTCAAACGCGGTCAGTGGATCGCGGTCCTCGACAAGTACCCGACCGACGTCGGCCTGGAGGCCGACAAGCTCGCGAAGGGTACGGCGGCCACGCTCATCGCGGCTGGTGTGCCGGCCAAGGCCATGCTGGTCAACGGTCAGTACCCCGGCCTCGCAGACAGTTCCATGGAGCCGATCACGGACAGCTGGGTCGTCTACCTGGGCCCAGGCGCATCGTCGGAGCAGGTCCTCGACCTGTGCTCCGCGCCGAAGACCCAGAAGGCGTACAGCAACCCCGCCTGTCCGACCTACGAGCCGGCGGCCGCTCCGGGCAGCTGAGGCGGCGGATCGGTCGCGAGCCGCGCGTGCAGGTGTGAGTCGTGACGCTCTCCGTTCGCCTCGACGAAGTAGTCCCGCATGATCCCTTCCAGCTGGAATCCCGCCCGGGTCGCGACCCGGCATGAGCCTTCGTTGACCAGCGAGTGGTCCAGCGAGAGGCGATGCAGCCGGAGACCGTCCGACGCGAATGCCCATCGGGCCGCCGCGTTCAGGGCACGGGCGCCGAGCCTGCGGCCGCGCGCCGAGGGGTTGACCCAGTAGGTGACGACTGCCTGGTCCGGCACCCGGTTGACGTCCCGGACCGCCACGTTCCCCAGCACCTGGTCGGTCGCGGCGTCTGCGATGGCGAACACCGCGCTACCACGTGCCCAGCCGTCGATCCGGGGCTCGAGCCACCGCCTGGCGCGCAGCTCCGCCGGAGTGCGGATCACCGCAGTACCTCCGGTCCAGCGCAGGATGTCCGGGTCGCGCAGGGCGTCGGCCACCGCGGCTTCGTCCGACAGGACGAACGGACGCAGTACGACGTCGCCCAGCTCGATCCGGCGTGGCTGGAGCGCCGGGCTCACTGCTTGTGCGGCTCGTTCGCGTGCAGCAGCGTCGGCTGGTGTGCGTGCGTGCCCAGCTGCTGGACGCCGGTGACCAGACCGCCGGTCAGGTCACCTGTGGCGAAAGAGGTCTGCATCGTCAGCGCGGCCAGACCGGCTGCCGCGTCCGACAGCTGCCGCTTGGCGAGCGCTCCGGTGACGATCTCCAGGCGACGCCCGGCCGGGTCGACGTACACCAGGACGGTGTGGTCGGGGTCCTCGAGCTCGTTCAGCAGCTCCAGCGCGAACGGGCGGGTCTCGGAGTCGGCTCCACCGACGTACACGGAGAAGCGCAGGCCGGAGATCTCCTCGGCGTGCCGGACCGCGCGCTCGATGTCGTAGAGCTGGTCAGGGGTGAATGCGTCACCAGCTGGCACTTGCGCCTCCGGTCGTGCGGGCGACGCCGGTGCCGGCGGTCGCGGGGGTCCCCGGCGCACCGGGCAGCTCGGGCAGATGGGCCGGGTCCGGCTTGGTCACGGCCGGACCATTGATCCAGACCGGTGGAGCCCACCAGGACAAGCCCGGGCGATAGCGCGGCCCCTTCGCGATCGACGGCGCGAAGACCAGCAGCGCCACCACCGCGATGACCAGCACGGGGATACCGACGAACACCAGCACGGTGTGGCCGGAGAGCAGAGTGATCACGCTGCAGAGCCTAGTCCCCCACCCCTCCACGGTTGCCCCGGGGCTAACCCCCGAGGCAACCGTCAGACGAAAGGCTCAGCAACCACCGCAGTTGCTTCCCTGTCCAGCGCAGCGCGGAGCGCTGCGTGCAGTTCTACTCAGCAGCCACCGCAGTTGTAGTACGTGATGTCCCAGTGGTTGCCTTCGTTGGCGTAGATGTTGCCGGCACCGGAGCGCCACTGGGGATAGCCGTCACCGCGGTCCGCGATCCGGGTGAAGTTGTTGTGCACGTAGTTGGTCACACAGGTCGTGATCGCGACATCGACCTTGTAGCCGTTGCGGTGGCTGTAGGTGCCGCTGGCGTGGCCGACCTCGGTACCGCCGGTGATCCGGATGGCGCAGCCACTCGCCTGCTTCAGAGTGCGTACGCCGTACACGGTGGAGTCGTTGATGTTCGTGAACGACGTACAGGTCGGGTTGTTCCAGTCCGAGCAGCCACCGCTGGACGACCAGGTGATGCCGGCGGCGCTGAAGATCGCGGTCGCCTGCGAGTGCGTCATCTTGGTGAGTGCGGACGCCTGGTCGACGGCGACGACCGCGGGCAGCAGCCCGGCGACGACGGCGACGACGGGGATGAGGACACGACGGAGCACTGACTTCATGGGGGACACTCCTCGAAATACGGGGCGGTTATTTCAAGGAGTGCACTTCCCACGAAAGTAATTCACGAAACGTGCCGTTGAATCAGAAATTGACGTCCGAACACTGGTAGAAGGCGTTCGCCGTGTCGTTGATGGTCCAGACCGCGAGGATCATGTGCCGTCCGGACCGGTTCGGGAGGGTGCCGGGGTGGCTGACGTCGTTCGCCGGCCGGCCACCGTTCATCGGCACCGTCAGGAACGGGTTCAGGTCGAGCGCGGCCCGGGTGAGTGGGGCGTTCTGATCCCACCCCTGCTTGGTGATGTAGTACTTGAAGTCGGTAGTCGAGTGCGGTGCGGTCAGGTGCCAGGTGAACGTGTAGCTCGCACCCGAGGTGAGCTGAGTGGCCGGCCACGCTCCCCCGCGCTGGTCATCCAGCTCGTGGAACTGAGCGAGGCCGGCAGAGCAAAGCAGACCGTCCGCCGGCCCGGACGCCGGAAATCCCTTCGGCCCTTCGGTGCTCTGCGGCTCCCACTGGATCGCGCCGCAGTTCTGGACAGTGCCGTTCGCGCAGTGCTTCGCGCGACTGATCGGCGTGGTCGTGTAGCCGTGCCCATAGGCCAGCGGGACAGAGGTGCTGACCGCCAGCGCCAGTGCACCGACGGCGATTCCGGCCAGGCTGAGCTTGCGTGCTCGCAGCATGCCAAGACTCCTTCAACTGTTGGGGCGGTGAGACAGCGAAGGAAGGCGCCTTCTTGTTGCCACATAGAAAACAACCGTTCAAATCTATTGTCAACGGTTCGTGAGCAGGCGTGTACAGAAAGCTAGATATTCAGTGCGCCGATCAGTCGGCGGAGGCGCTGGTTGTTGGGCAGGTCCTCGATCAGCACCGGCTGGCCGTCCGGACCGCCGAGCGGCACGCGCCAGTTCGGGTACTCGTCCGTGGTGCCGGGCTGGTTCTGAGTACGACGTTCGCCGACCGCGTCGGTCAGTGCCACGCCGACCAGCTTCGCCGGCGTATGAGCGACGTACTGGTGCAGCGCCTCGACGATGCGCTCCACGTCGCCGTCGCTGTTGCTGAGCAGATGCCGCTCGCGGAGAGCGTTCAGCCACGAGTCGCGCTCGGCCTCGTCCACTACGAGCTCCTCCTCGACCGGTCTGGTGAGCAGACCGAGCCGGTTGCGCAGTTCGACATGGTCGCCGGCCAGGTAGCCGGCCGTCGGAGGCAGGTCGTGGGTGGTGACCGTGGCCAAGCAGAGCTCTCGCCAGCGCTCCGGCGCCAGCGGGTTGCCGCCGCGGTCGCGCTCGAACCACAGCACCGACGTACCGAGAATGCCTCGCTCGATCAGGTAGTCCCGCACCCACGGCTCGACCGTGCCCAGGTCCTCGCCCACCACGGTCGCGCCGGCCCGCGTCGCCTCGAGCACGAGGATGCCGACCAGCGCCTCGTGGTCGTAGCGGACGTAGGTGCCCTCGGTCGGCCGCTCCGGCGACGTCACCCACCAGAGCCGGAACATGCCGAGGATGTGGTCGATCCGGAGCCCGCCACCGTGCCGCATCACCGCCCGAACCAGATCCCGCCAGGCGGCGTACCCGGTCTCGGCCAGCGCGTTCGGCCGCCACGGCGGCTGCGACCAGTCCTGACCCTGCTGGTTGAACGCGTCCGGCGGTGCACCGACACGGATGCCCGGCGCCAGCACGTTCTGCAGCGCCCAAGCGTCCGCACCATCCGGATGGACGCCGACAGCCAGGTCATGGACCACGCCCAGTGACATGCCCGCGGCCGTCGCGCGGGCCTGCGTGCGGGCGAGTTGCTCGTCCATCTGCCACTGCAGCCAGCAGTGGAACTCCACCGCGTCCGGATTCTCGTTGCGGAAGGCAACAACAGCCGGTGCGGCCGGCTCCTGCAGTTCCTCGGGCCACTTGCTCCACTCCGGCCCGTGCACGTCGGCGATCGCGGCCCACGTGGCGAAGTCGATCAGCCCCTGGCTCTCGCGGTCGCAGTAGGCGCCGTACTCCGCGATCCGGCCGATCGACGGGCGGACGCCGAACAGCAACTGCAGCGCCTCCCGCTTGGCCGCCCAGACCGTGTCCCGGTCCAGTGCGGTCGGGTCCTCACTCAGCGCCCGCGTCTGCAGGCTGAGCGCCCGGACTCGATCCCGTTCCGCCGGCGCCAGGTCGCCGTACTCGTCGATGTCCTCGATCCGGAGGTAGATCGGGTTGGCGAACCGCCGTGAGGCCGGCAGGTACGGCGACGGCTCCATCCGGCCGGACGTCTCCGCGGCGTGCAGTGGGTTCACCAGCACGAAGCCAGCACCCAGGTCGTTCGCGGACCAGGCAGCCAAGTCGGCGAGGTCGTGCAGGTCACCGATCCCCCACGACCGGCGCGAGCGGACGGAGTACAGCTGCAGCACCCAACCCCACGTGCGCCGCATGTTCTCCGGCTCCAGCTTGCGCGGCGTGACGATCAGCGTGCTGACCGAGATCTCCGGACTGGTCCCGAGCCGCGCGCAGAGCCGGTGGTACCCGAGCGGCAGGTCGCCCGGCAACTGGAACGTCGCCTCACCGATCTGCACACCGTCGATCCACTCCGGCTCGACCCAGTGGTCCTGCTGTGGGATGTCCCGCCGCTGCCCACCGTCCTCCATGTCCACCCACACCTCAGCACTGGACCCATGCGGCAGGTGTACGGCGAACCAGGGCGTCCACCCCTCCCGCATCACCACAGTGGCGGGCAACGTACGACGCCAGCGCGTCTGCTGGTGCTCGGCGAGCGCGTCGGCCGCCTTCTCCGGCGTGGAGGCGTCCACCCCGAGTGCCGCGAGCACAGCGGCGACCACCTCGCTCGAGACGATCACATGCTCGCCCTGCCAGTTCCAGTACTCCGTCGCCACCCCATGGGCAACCGCTAGCTCGACAAGGGCCGGAGTAGGAGCAGTCACCTCAGCGAGTCTGCCGCATCAACCGCCGTACCGCGTAACGCCGCGCGCCGCGTTTACTGGTTCGCGTTGGAGCGCCGACGACTCAGCAGCAGTACGGCGAACAGCAACGCGGCACTGGACACGACCAGACCGATCGCCACACCCGCGACGTTGTCGGTCAACTGGTAGAGCGCAGTCGGCCAGATGACCAGCAGGATCGCGCAGCCCACTACGGCGTACGCCGACGCATGCCGGCGACCGTACGCGACCAGCAGCGCGGCCGGACCGGCCGTGCCGACGGCCAGAGCCATGATTTCGCCGCGCTCCTGGACCAGCCAGCAGATCGACGAGCTGAACATTGCCGCCCCGGCCAGCGACCACGCAGTGACCTGGTCCCGCACCAGTCCGAGCAGCGCCATCACGAACGCGACCAGGATGAACCCGGTCCCGGCGATGCCGGCCGTGTTGGTCGCCGTACCGCTGTCCGGCGTGAGCACGTCCGCGGTCAGCACCAGGACGCCGACGGCCAGGATCCCGAAGGTTGCTACGAGCAACGAAGAGCCGGCCAGCCACCACACTCCGATCGCGACCAGCGCCAGAGCCACCGCGACGCCGACGACCCGCCCCGTCTCCCCCTCGATGGCGACGTACGTCGCGAACCCGGCCACACAGCAGCCGAGGGCCGCCAGCGCCGAGCTGAGCTGGTCCTGACGACGCAGCAGCGCGAGGATGGCGGCCGCACCAAGCAGCACGATCGCGGCGCTGGTACCCGTGGTGACCCGCGCGGCGTGTCCCATCTCACCCCAGTTCGCGATCGTCAGCAGCGCGACCGCTCCGAGCAGGAGTGCACCGCCGATGTAGCCGAGCACCTCGATGAGCGCGCCCGCGTGCGACACGACCGGCGGGGCCTTCGGCTTCGGTGGCTGGGCGGGAGCTTCCGGCCGGGCGCGCCCAGGATCGGCCAGTGCCACGGCGATCTCGGCGTCCGCCGCGTCGCGCAGAGCGTCAGCCTGGTACTGGCGCAGCACACCAGCGCTCACGAGCCGGGACAGCTCGTCATCCAGCCGGCTGGGCATGCAGTCGCGTCTCCCTTGTCAGCCTTACTAAGATCGGGCGGCGAGATGCCTATTCTGACCAGCTACCTTGTGTCCCCGAACAGTCACCCCCTGTTTTCGCTGCCTGCGGAGTTCCCGACGTTCTTCCGGATGGGCAACGACGGCAAGCTGGAGGTGACCGACCAGATCTTCATGGTCCCGGCCCGGATCGCCGGGCTGATCATCGGTTTCTTCGTGCTGCGCTGGCTGCTGCACAAGATGATCCGCCGGTTCGCCCGCCGGACCGGCAACGGCGCCGTCGCAGGGGTGCTGTCGAAGTCGAAGATCGGCCAGGGCTTCGTCGAGAACAACCTGGCCAGCGAACGCCGGACCCAGCGGGCCGAGACGATCGCCTCCCTGCTGTGCAGCACCGTGACGATCGTGCTGACGTCCATCCTGGTGGTGATGGTGCTGGCCGAGCTCGGCTTCAACATCCTGCCGGTGATCGCGTCCGCCAGCATCATCGGCGTCGCGCTCGGCTTCGGCGCGCAGACGCTGGTGAAGGACTTCCTGGCCGGCGTGTTCATGATCTTCGAGGACCAGTACGGCGTCGGCGACCTGATCGACATGGAGAAGGCGACCGGCGTGGTCGTCGCGGTCGGGCTGCGGATCACCACACTCCGCGGTGAGGACGGCACCACCTGGTACGTCCGCAACGGCGAGGTCCTCCGGGTCGGCAACCTGACCACCCGCGACCCGGACAGCAACGCGTCGTCCGGCGTCGGCAGCGGCACCGAGAAGGAGGAGGCCGAAGCGGAGATCGAGGCTAGGGGCGACGAAAGTGCGGCGAGCGGAAGGCAGGACGGAAGCCGAGCTTGAGGTAGAGCCGCTCCGCGTCCGACCCCTCTACCACCTGCAGTGTGAGCCGCGCACCGGCCGCATCCCGGCGCGCCTGGTCGAGCAGCGTCGAGGCCAGCCCGCGTCCCCGGTACATCGGTTTGGTCGCGACCGCGTAGATCCCGGTCACCGGTCCAGACCGCAGTACCAGCGTCACCGAGGCCGGGTCTCCGTCGACGCGTAGTACATAGAGGGACTGCTCCGGCGCGGAGTAGTTCTTCACAGCCTTCTCGCGGAGCATCGCCCGCCACCACTCGATGTCCGGATCGTCGTCGTCGAGGAAGGCGGCACCCTGCACCTCGGCGAAGGCTCGCGCGTCCTCGTCGCTCTGGATCGCCGGCAGCGGCTTACCGTCGACCGGACCCGGCGGCGCCTCCATGTGCACGAGAACCTCGGCCGGCTCGAACCCGGCCGCCGACAGGCGCTCCTCCCAGCCCGCACCGCTCCACGGCACCAACCGCACGGTCGCCGTACCCTCCGGCAACTCGGCCTCGCCGGTCAGCGGGATCCACGCCGAGAACTCCTTCGCCTCCCCCACCACCTCGATCGCGGCGGCGGACCGCCGTACCTCCCCGCGGTGTGCGGCGAGAAAGGCGAGGTGGTTGTCGAGCAGGTCGGCATCGTCACGCACTGACGCAGTATGCCCAGCACCGCGCGGAACTGTCTCGCAGAAACACGACACCGACCAGGCGCAACTGCTCCTGGTCGGTGTCGGGTGCGGATATCAGGCGGTGAAGGTGACGTCCAGGGTGATCGGGACGGCGGACAGCGCCTGGGAGACCGGGCAGTTCTTCTTCGCGGTCTCGGCGAACTCGGCGAACTCGTCGGCGGTGATGCCGGGGACCTTGCCGTTCACGGACAGCTTGATGCCGGTGATGCCCTCACCCGGCTGGAAGTCCACGTCGGCCTGGGTGTCCAGCGACTCCGGCGCGTTGCCCGCACCGGCGAGCGCGTGCGCCAGCGCCATCGAGAAGCAGGTCGAGTGCGCGGCCGCGATCAGCTCTTCCGGGCTGGTCTTGCCGTTCGCCTCGTTCGCCCGGGAGGCCCAGGACACGTCGTAGGTGCCGATCCCGGACGACTCCAGGGCGACCTTGCCGGCGCCCTCCATCAGCGAGCCTTCCCAGTGGGCCTTGGCCGTACGAGTGGTAGCCATGCGCGTGTTTCTCCTTCGAAGAGGGGGTCAGCGGCCGGACACGTCGATCGCGCCCGGGTACTGCGGTTCGTCGGTGTTCACCATGCTCTGCGCGGCCATCACCATGTACGTCCAGATCTGGTCGTCCTGCTCCGGCGTCAGGGCGATCTCGTCCAGTGCCGCGCGCATGTGGCCGAGCCAGAGGTCCCGGGCGCTCGGCGTGACGGCGAACGGGGAGTGCCGCATCCGCAGCCGCGGGTGCCCGCGCTGCTCGGAGTACGTGCGTGGACCACCCCAGTACTGCTCCAGGAACATCCGGAAGCGCACCTCGGCCGGACCGAGATCCTCCTCCGGATACAGCGCGCGGAGTTCGGGGTCGGCGGCGACACCGCGGTAGAACGCGGCCACCAGACGGTGGAAGGTCTCCGCCCCACCGACAGCGTCGTAAAAGCTCTGCTGGTCACTCATGTCTGTTCCAGTGTCTCAAGCCTTCTCAACGTGCTTGAGCAGGGCTGCCCGTTCGGAGGCCGACAGGGCGCGTTTGGCGTGGGTCTCGGGGTCCGTGGCGACGAGCACGGATACCGCCTTGGCGTACACGTCCTCGCTCTCGCCGCTGCGGTCGACGATCCACGAGCCGAGCGTGTACGACGTCGTACCGACCGCGTCGACCCAGACGTCGACGTCGTACGGCGGGTGCCGCAGCAGGATCGGGCGCAGGTAGTCCACGGTCTGGCTGACCAGGACGACCGAGTGCTCGGCGAACACGTCTCCGGTCACGCCGAGGACCTCGCCGAGGAACGCGATCCGGGCCTCCTGCAGGTAGTCGAAGTACCGGACGTTGTTGACGTGGTCGTACGAGTCGATGTCCGACCACCGGACCAGAACGGGATGGGTGTACGTCATGCGCCCACCAGCTTCGACAGGGCCTCGCGCTCGACCGGGCTGATCCGGCGCAGGCGGTTGGCGGCGAAGTCGAACGGCACCAGCCGGGTGCGCGCCTCGAGGTACGTCCGGCGCTCGGGCTCGGCGTCGAGGATCTCGTAGTCCACGGTGAACGAGGCGGCCTTGATCTCGCTGATCCACAGCTCGATCCGCACCGGCTCGGGCCGGAAGTACAGCGGAGCGCGGTACACGACCTCGTGGCGGGCCACCAGCAGGCCGGTCTCCAGGTCGTCCGCGCCGAGCTCCTTGGCGGTCCGGAACAGGAAGTCGACGCGGGCGTCCTGCAGGTAGTCGACGTACCGTCCGTTGTTCACATGCCCGAGGGCGTCCATGTCACCCCACCGCAGCGGGCAGTAGTAGACATGGCGGTTGTGATGATCCACACGGCGATCATCGCATCCAAGTACTCCCGGCGTGACGGAGCGTGGGTAATGTCATCCCCGGCAGCAGCACGGAGCGAAGGAGCAGCGCGGATGACTGATCAGCGGGTAGCGATCGTGACCGGGTCGGCCCGGGGAATCGGCGCGGCCGTCGCGCTGCGGCTCGCGAAGGACGGGAACGCGGTAGCGGTCCTCGACCTCGACGAGGGCGCCTGCGCGGGCACCGTCAAGGCGATCACCGGGGCGGGCGGCAAGGCGATCGCGATCGGCTGCGACGTGAGCAAGTCGGACCAGGTGACCGCCGCCGTCGAGCGGGTGGTCGCCGAGCTGGGCGCGCCGACGGTGCTGGTGAACAACGCCGGCGTACTGCGCGACAACCTGCTGTTCAAGATGTCCGAGGACGACTGGGACACGGTGATGTCGGTGCATCTGCGCGGCAGCTTCCTGATGTCCCGCGCCTGCCAGGCGCACATGGTCGAGGCCGGCTACGGCCGGATGGTGTTTCTCTCCTCCACGTCGGCGCTGGGCAACCGCGGCCAGGCGAACTACGCGTCCGCGAAGGCCGGTCTGCAGGGGCTGGCGAAGACGCTGGCGATCGAGCTGGGCAAGTTCGGCATCACCGCGAACGCGATCGCGCCCGGGTTCATCGAGACCGACATGACCGCGGCCACCGCGGCCCGGGTCGGGGTGGACTTCGAGGAGTTCAAGAAGGCGAACGCGGCCGCGATCCCGGTGAACCGGACCGGCAAGCCGGAGGACATCGCCGCGGCGGCGTCGTTCTTCTGCAGCGAGGAGGCCGGCTTCGTCTCCGGCCAGGTCCTGTACGTCGCCGGCGGACCCCGAAACTGAGCACACAGGACTGAGGGAGTTGCAGATGGCGCAGTCGTTCACCGGTGTCGACGAGGTCGTGCACGCGGTTGGCACCCAACTGGGCGAGAGCCAGTGGCTGGAGATCAGCCAGGAGCAGGTGAACACGTTCGCCGACGCGACCGGAGACCACCAGTGGATCCACGTCGACGTCGAGCGCGCCAAGCAGGGTCCGTACGGCGGGACGATCGCGCACGGTTACCTCACGCTGAGCCTGATCGCGCGGTTCGGTGACGAACTGTTCTCGGTCAGCGGCGTCACCGCGAAGCTCAACTACGGCGTCAACAAGGTCCGCTTCCCGGCCCCGGTCCCGGTCGGCACCCGCGTCCGCGCCAGCGCCTCGATCTCCAACGCCGTCGAGACCGCGGCCGGCGTCCAGGTCTCTCTCAACTGGGTCATCGAGTTGGAGAACTCCACCAAACCCGCCTGCGTCGCAGAAACCGTCGTACTCCTCGTCCCCTAACTCACCCCACCCTCCCCACCAGCCCCCGCCCGGCATCTCATGGGTTGGCCCACCAGGTGGTGGGTTTGCCCGCCGGATTCCGAGGTGCGAACCCACCGTCTGGTGGGTCAACCAACCAGAGGGCGAACGGCGGCGGAGGTGCGGGGTCAGAGCGGGCAGATGAGTACGGCGTGGGTGGCGACGCGGTCGTAGCCGAGCCACTCGTTGACCGCGATCATCGCGGCGTTGCCGTCGTAGTTGGCGGTGTAGGCGCCCCGGACGCCCGCCTCAGCGGCGCGATGGAGCGCGGCGCACTTGACCAGCTTGGCCAGGCCGCGGCCGCGGTACTCCGGCATCGTCGAGGTCATCTGGGACCAGATCTTGGTGTGATCGCCGTTGCCGAGGGTGAACGCGACGATCTCGCCGTCGTACAGGGCCGCCGTACTCAGGTCGAGCACCATCGACGGCGAGTTCCAGATGCCCTCGAGCCACTCGTCGTACGGCCGGGTGGTGATCTTGGCGTCGCCCGGTTTGGTGCGCTGGGCAACTTCGTCGGCCTCGTAGAGCTTGCGCGGGTCGACCTGGTCCAGACCGATCACCTCCACCCCGGTCGGGGCGCCGGGGACGTCGGGTGCCTTGGGTGGGTAGATGCCCGCGTAGTGCACCTGCCGGGTCTGCCGGTAGCCCCACCGGGCCGCCCATTCCACGGTTGCCGGGTCCGCGAACACCCGCGCGCTGGTCGCCCCGGCCGCCCTCAGGTCCGCGTGGGTTGCCTCCAGCAACTTCGCACCGATCCCGCGGCCGCGGTGGTCCGGCCGGACCAGCACCCGCAGTTGTCCGTCGAGCGGATCCGACCCCGCGATCAGCGCGGTCGACGCCCAGCCCACCACCTCGCCCGCGTCCACCGCGGCGAAGGTTCCCAGTCCCAGTTCGGGCGGAGCCTGCAGTCTGCGGGTCAGCGCGGTCCGCGTGACCACCAAGTACGGTGCGAGGGCATCGTGCAACGCGATCGCCCCTTCGACATCCCCCGTTTCGGCAGCCCTGATCTCCATGCGAACTCCTTCAGCGAAGTTCTCCGGAACATAACCCGCAATCAGGTGCAGACCGGATGCAGACCCGATTACAGCTCTGTCTCAGCCGTTTCGCCCGCGCCAGTCACAGTGACTCGGAGAGTGTGCGCAGGAGGCCGTGCTCGGTCTGGACGCGTTGGTAGCCGAGCCAGTTGTTGATCGCCAGCATCGGGCCGTTCTCGTCGTCGTTCGAGGTGTAGGCGGCGGTGATGCCGGCGTCGGCGGCGCGACGGAGCGCGACCGACTTGACCAGCTTGGCCAGGCCGCGACCCCGGTACGCCGGGATCGTCCCGGTCATGCCCGACCAGGCACGATCACCGGCTGTCTCGATCACGGTGAACGCCGCCATCTCGTCACCCGCCATCGCGGCCACGCTGAGCGACTTGTCCAGCCCCGGACCGTTCCAGATCTCGTCGAGCCACTCGTCGTAACCGACGGCATCGATCGGCGAGTCACCCGGCTCGTCCAGCGACGCGACCGTGTCGGCCGTGTAGGCCTGGTGCGGATCGACCTGGTCGAACGTCACCAGCTCGATGCCGTCCGGGGTCGGCGGCTGTGGCGGCAGCTTTCGCGGGTCGACACCGGCGTAGTGCATCTGGCGCGTCCCGTCGTACCCGAGGTCGCGGGCGAACTCCAGGCTGTCAGGTTGGACGAAAGTCCGCACCCGCACGGCGCCTACCTCACTCACGTGCTGGTGCAGCCGCTCGGCCAGCGCACTGCCGATGCCCTGCCTGCGATGGTCCGGGTGCACATAGATCGACACGTGACTCTGGCCGGGACTGCTGGTCCACACGTTCAAACCGGCTGACCCCCAGGCGACCAGCTCACCGCCGGACTCGCCGACCAGCGCCAGGAACCGCTCGCCCGGCGCCTTCGCAGTGATCATGTGCCGGATCACGGCCGGCGACATTGCTTTGTACGAGTAGACCGCACGCTGTACCTGAGCCACGGCGTCGGCGTCGTCGCCGACAGCCGGCCGGATCACCACCGGTGTCGTCATGCCCGGACGATAACCAGCCGTCCTCCCCCTCGCCACGGAATAACGGGGCGAACAGCAACGTGATCGCAACAGGTGCGCGCTGGGAACGATTCGGTGGTGGAACGCCGGGGCATTAGAGTTGCCCGGTGCTGTCGGACTGATCGCCCCGACCGCCGGAAGTGCCATCGTGCTGGGACACGACGGGGTCACCGGCGGCGGGGGGTCTGAATCCTCTTGACACCTCACGGGTGCGTCAGGAGTAAATAGCAGCTATGGAAATTACCGATGGCGCTGCCGCAGCCCGGGTCCTGGCCGGGCTGATGGTGTCCGACGGACCCCGGCCGGAGTACGCCCAGGCCTTCGCCCCGTTCGCCCCACTGATCGGAAGCTGGGACCTCGACGTCGCCTGGTACGACGAGACCGGTGCGGTCACCCGGACGACCAAGGGCGAGTGGCACTTCGCCTGGGCTCTCGACGGCCGCGCGGTCGCCGACATCTGGATCACGCCGAGCCGGGCCGCCCGCGCCGTGGACGGCGACGGCGAGTGGGGCTTGTCGGTCCGCATCCACGACCCCGAGTTGAACGCGTTCCGCTCCACCTGGATGGGTCCGAAGGCCGCGTTCGTGATGCCCTTCGTCGCGCACGCGACCGAGGACACCATCACACTCGAGTCCCAGACCGCCAAGACCCGCTGGGCCTTCACCGGCATCACCGAGACCGGCTTCCACTGGCGCAACGAGGACGAAGGTGCCGACGGCAACTTCATCCTCCGGCAGACCTTCGCGGCCAGACGTCAGCCGTAGGTCGCAACCGCTGCGGTCGCCAGCTCCAGCAGCCTGGTGCGCAGCTCGGCAGGCTCGACGACTTCGACATCGCTCCCGAACGCGAGCAGTAGACCGGACGCGGCCTCCCGAACACGGAAATGCAGAGCCAGGTGCGGCCACTCGTCCTCCGCGGGTACGTCGCGGATCCTTGTCCCCTTGGCCACCATCGGCGTCGCGATCCGGCGGATCAGCTCGACGCGCTCCGGATGGACCCGCACCTCCACCTCGACACCGACGGGAGCGTGCTGCTCGAGCCCGGATCGCAGCCGCTCCCACTCCGCCCGCACATCCAGTCCATCCGGTCGCTCAGCGGCCTCCTCGAGGATGTCGGCCTCCTCGACCCGGGACACGCGATACATCCGCGCCGCACCACGATGCGCCGCGACGAGATACCACCGCCCGGCCTGCTCGACCAGTCCCCACGGATCAACGGTACGGCGCTGATGCCCTTCACTCGCGGACGCGTACTGCAGTCGCACCCGTCTCCGCGTCACCACCGCCTGCCGCAGTACCGGCAGAGCCCCAGTGTCCTCGGCCTCGGCGAACCAGCGACGCCGATCCACCACGATCGCATCGGACAACGCGTCGGCGTCGTCCTGCAACTCAAGCGGCAGCGTGGCCGACAGCTTGCCCATCGCGGACTGCAACGCATCCCGCAGACCGAGCTCGTCGGACAGCGCCGACCGCCCCGACCACGCGAACAACGCCTGCGCTTCCCGCGGCGTCAGCCCGCTGACATCCGCCCGATACCCCGGCAGCAGCACGCATCCACCATGACGCCCACGCTCGGTGTAGACGGGCACGCCGGCCGCCGACAAGGCCTCCATGTCGCGCATCACCGTCCGCGTCGACACCTCGAGTCGCTCGGCCAACTCCCGCGCACTCAACCGCGCATGGCGCTGCAGCAACAGGATGATCTGCAACAACCGGTCGGCTCGCACGAATTCAGAATATGCGACAGAAGATGTCGCATATACCCCGCGAGGCTGTCGTCATGAACACCAACGATCCCCGTCCGATGCTCATCCGTGCTCTTGACCAGACGCAGCACCTGATCGACACCACCGGTTCCGACGACCTCGACCGGCCGACGCCCTGCCCGGAGTACGACGTCAACACTCTGCTCGGCCACCTGCTCACCATCGTCGGCCGGATCGACCTGGCGCTGAACGGTGGCAACGCACTCGACGTACCGCACATCACCACGGGCGTCGACGACGTTCCGGCCGAGTGGAAGCAGCGCCGTACCGCGCTCGACGAGACGCTGGCGGCCGACGGCGTACTCGTCCGCCTGTGCAAGTTGCCGTGGGCAACGCTTCCGGGCGCGGCCGCCATCGCTGCCTACACCACCGAGCTCACCATGCACTCGTGGGACCTGGCGAAGACGACCGATCGTCTCGAACAGCTCGACGAAAGGTTGGCGACGTACTGCCTGCCGCTGGTCCGGCAGTTCGTCCCGGCCGACCAGCGCGGCGGCCCGGTCCCGTTCGGCCCCGTCGTACCGGTAGCCAACGACGCGTCGCCGTACGACCAGCTCGCCGGCTGGCAGGGCCGGCAGCCCTAGCCGACGATTCCGCCGTTGAGGGTGAGGCCGCCGTCGATCGTGATCGTCTGACCGGTGATCCAAGACGACTCGTCCGACAGCAGGAACCACACCAGCGAGGCGACGTCCTCCGGCGTGCCCAGCCGACGCAACGGGTACGTCGAGGCGACCTTGTCCTCACGGCCTTCGTAGAGGGCTCCGGCGAACTTGGTCTTGACCACCGCCGGAGCCACCGCGTTGACCCGGATCTCCGGCGCGAGCTCGACCGCCAGCTCGGCGGTCACGCGCGACACCATCGCCTTGGTGGCGCCGTACCAGCCGATGCCCGGTGACGGCGCCAGACCGGCCACCGAGGACAGGTTGACGACGGCGCCGCCGTGCGCACGCATCCAGGCGTCCCGGCACGCCTTCACCCAGGCGATCGTGGCCAGCACGTTGGTGTCGACCATCTTCGCCGCGACCGCCTGGTCGACGTCGAGCAGCTTGCCGTAGATCGGGTTGATGCCGGTGTTGTTCACCAGCAGATCCACCGACCCGTACGTCGCCACCGCCGCGGCCACCACAGTGGCCCGGTGCTCGGGATCCGCAGCCTTCCCGGCGACCGCGAGCGCATGCTCCCGGCCGCCCAGAGACTCGACCGCCTGGTCGAGCGTCTCCTGGGTGCGACCTGTGATCACCACGCGCGCACCGTCGGCCACCAGACGACGCGCGACTGCCAGCCCGATCCCCCGGGACGCCCCGGTGATGATCGCCGTACGGTTCTCCAGACTCATCAGCTGAGGCGTTCGAGGACGACCGCCATGCCCTGGCCGCCGCCGACGCACATGGTCTCCAGGCCGAACTGCTTGTCCTCGAACTGCAGCCCGTTCACCAGCGTGGTCATGATCCGCGCACCGGTCGAGCCGAACGGGTGCCCGAGCGCGATCGCGCCGCCGTGCACGTTCAGCTTGTCCTCGTCGATGCCCAGCTCACGGGCCGAGCCGATCACCTGGACCGCGAAGGCCTCGTTGATCTCGACCAGGTCGATGTCGTTGATGCTCATGCCGGCCCGCGCCAGCGCCTGCTTCGACGCCTCCACCGGACCGAGCCCCATGATCTCCGGTGACAGACCGCTCACGCCGGTCGACACGATCCGCGCCAGCGGGGTCAGGCCGAGCTCACGGGCCTTGGTGTCGCTCATGATCACGACCGCGGCGGCGCCGTCGTTCAGTGGGCAGCAGTTGCCGGCCGTGACCGTACCGTTCGGCCGGAACACCGGCTTGAGGCCACTGACCCCTTCGAGCGTCGTCCCCGCCCGCGGCCCGTCGTCCTTGCTCACCACAGTCCCGTCCGGCAGCGTCACCGGCGTGATCTCGCGCTCGAAGAATCCGTTGCCGATCGCCTTCTCGGCCAGGTTCTGCGAGCGGACGCCGAACGCGTCCTGCTCGGCGCGGGTGATGCCCCGGAGCGTCGCCACGTTCTCCGCGGTCTGGCCCATCGCGATGTAGACGTCCGGGATCTGCCCGTCCTCGCGCGGGTCGTGCCAGGTGTCGTTGGTCTCGGCGTACTTCTCGGTCCGCTGCACCGCGTCGGTGAAGACCGGGTTGAACGAACTCGGGTCACCGACCCCGGCCGAGCCGAAGTTCTTGTACCGCGATACGCACTCGACGCCGGCGCTGACGAAGATGTCGCCCTCGCCGGACCTGATCGCGTGGAAGGCCATCCGCGCGGTCTGTGTCGACGACGCGCAGAACCGGTTGACCGTGGTCGCCGGCGTGTTGTCCCAGCCGAGCTGGATCGCGACCCGGCGGGCCATGTTGCCACCGTGCTCGTCGTGCGGCTCCGCACACCCGAGCGCGAGGTCCTCGATCTGATCCCCGGTCAGCCCGATCTTCTCGGTCGCCGCCTTGATCATCTGTACGGCGAGATCGTCGGGCCGGATGCTCGTCATCGACCCCTTGAAGGCCCGCCCGATCGGAGACCGCGCGGTCGAGACAATCACTGCTTCAGGCACAACGTTTCCCTTCTACAGGCCGAGGTCGCGGCCGATGAGTTCCTTCATGATCTCGTTCGAGCCGGCCCAGATCTTCGTCACCCGGGCGTCGCGCCAGGCACGGGCGACGCGGTACTCGTTCATGTAGCCGTAGCCGCCGTGCAGTTGGACACAGGCGTCCAGGATCTCGTTCTGCACGTGCGCACTCCACCACTTGACCTTGGCCGCGTCCACCGCGGACAGCCGGTCCTCGTCGTGCGCGACGATCGCGTTGTCGACGTACGCCTGGGTGACCTCGGCCTTGGTGACGAGTTCGGCGACCAGGAACTTGTTGTACTGGAACGAGCCGACCGGCTGGCCGAACGCCTTGCGCTGCTTCACGTAGTCGATCGTCTCGGCCAGGATCTGGGTCGCCTGGGCGATGTTCGACACCGCGGCGCCGACCCGCTCCTGGGCCAGCCGCTCCATCATGTGGATGAAGCCGCGGTCGACCTCGCCGAGCACGTTGTCGGCACCGACGAAGACATCCTCGAAGAACAGTTCCGACGTACCGGACTCGGCCTGGCCGACCTTGTCCAGCTTGCGGCCGCGGGCGAAGCCCTCCATACCCTCCTCGATCACGAACAGCGTGATGCCCTTCGCGCCCTTGGCCGGGTCGGTCCGAGCGGCCACGATGACCAGATCGGCCATGTCGCCGTTGGTGATGAAGGTCTTCGACCCGTTCACCACCCAGCCGCCGTCGGCCTTCTTCGCGCTCGTCTTCAGCGCGGCCAGGTCGGATCCTCCGGACGGCTCGGTCATCGCGATCGCGGCAACGTACTCACCGGAGCAGAACTTCGGTAACCACCGCTGCTTCTGCTCCTCGGTGCCCAGATCCACGATGTACGGCGCGCAGCAGTCGAAGTGGATGCCGAAGCAACTGGACAGCGACGCGGAGACCTTGGACACCTCTTCGGCGAACACCGCGTTGAACCGGTAGTCGCCGACGCTCGAACCGCCGTACTCCTCCGGCACGTCGAGGCCGAGGAAGCCCTGCTTGCCGGCCTCCAGCCAGGCAGCCCGGTCGACCGTCTTCTCCTCGAGGAACTGCTCCATCCGCGGCACCAGCGAGCGGTCGCAGTACTCCTTCGCACTGGCCCGGAAAGCGTGGTGATCCTCGTTGAAGATGACGCGCTCCATCTGGCCTCCCCGAGGTGTGAGATTGGTGGCTAAGCGCTTGCTTAGCTTCGCCCGTCCGGTGCATGGTGTCAACGTGTCCGCAGTCACGAGTCCCCTGGTCTGGGAGCATGTCCAGCCGGCCGCCGCACGCCGGCTGCTGACCGGCGCCGTCGACGCCTTCGCCGAGCGCGGGTTCCAGGCGACCACGACGCGCGACATCGCCTCCCGCGCCGGGATGAGCCCGGCCGCGCTCTACGTGCACTACCCGTCCAAGGAGCGCCTGCTCTTCGAGATCAGCCTCTACGGCCACAACGCCGCGTTGGAGATACTGCGTTCCGCCGACACCGGCCCCACCCCCGCGGACCGCCTCCGCTCACTCGTCTCCGCCTTCACGGCGTGGCACGCGCAGCATCACACCATCGCCCGCGTCGTGCAGTACGAGCTGGCCGCTCTGTCGCCCGAGCACCTCGCCGAGGTTGCGACCATCCGCCGGGCTATCTCCACGCAGATCGAGCAGGTCCTGGCAGACGGCGTACACGACGGCTCGTTCGCGGTAGCCGACCTGCCGGGGACGACACTCGCCGTACTCTCGCTGTCCATCGACGTGGCCCGGTGGTACACGCCACACCGCGGCGACCCCGAGTCGTTGGGCAAGCTGTACGCCGACCTCGCACACCGCATGGTCCAGACATAGGAAGACCCCGCACCCACCTGGTGCGGGGTCTTTCTGACGCTACGTCAGCCGAGGTGTCAGGCCTGCAGTGCCGCCTGGACGTCCAGGTGGATGTCGACCTTGTCACCGATCAGCAGCTTGCCACCCTCGAGCGGCACGTTGAAGTCGATGCCCCACTCCTTGCGGCTGATCGAGGTGGAGGCCTCGAAGCCGATGATGGTCTGGCCGTAGGCGTTCTGGTCCACGCCGAGGAACTCGACCGCGAGCTCGATCGGCTTGGTCACGTTCTTGATGGTCAGCTCGCCGGCCAGGATGTAGTCGTCACCCTCCGGCTTCAGGGCAGTGCTCGTGAAGGTCATCTTCGGGCTGTTCTCGGCGTCGAAGAAGTCGCCGGAGCGCAGGTGCCCGTCACGCTGCTCGCTGCGGGTGTGCACCGACCCCAGGTCGACCGTCACGTTGGCGGTCGACTCCTCCAGCGAGTCCTTGACGACGATCTCGCCGGCGAACTCCCGGAAGGTGCCGCGGACCTTGGTCATCAGGTGCCGGACGGTGAAGCCGATCTCGGTGTGGGCGGTGTCGAGGGCGTAGTTGCCGGCGACCAGGCCGGGGATGCTGCTGGTCGGGGTCGTGCCGGCATTGATGGTCTCGCTCATGGGTTCCTCTCGAAAGGGGGCGTACTGGTCGGGGGCGACGCAGCGTGAAGGTTCAAATTTCAACCTCTTGGCTACGACAGTAGGGATCAACGGTTTAAAAGTCAACTACATTCCCGGTACACTGATCCCGTGACGACGACGACTGAGACCCGGTGGCTCGACGCCGAGCAGCAGGTTGCGTGGCGTGCGTACCTGCTGGGGACCGCACGCCTGATGGCCAAACTGGACGACGACCTGCGTCAGTTCGGCCTGGGTATCAACGACTACGAGATCCTGGTCCGGCTCTCCGAGGCGCCCGACCGGCGGCTGCGGATGGCTGACCTGGCCGACCGGCTGCACCAGAGCCGCTCCCGCCTGACCCACACCGTGGGCCGGCTGGAGACCGCCGACCTGGTCCGCCGGACGTCCTGCACCAGCGACAAGCGCGGCGTGTGGGCCGAGCTGACCGAGGCCGGACTCCAGCTGCTCGAGCAGGCCGCGCCGTACCACGTGGAGGGCGTCCGGGAGAACCTGGTCGACCTGGCCACCCCCGAGGACTTCGCGGCGATCGGCCGCGTCTTCGACGCGGTGTCGGAGCACATCGGCCAGCGCTGACTTCCGCCGGCCCGGGGGTCGCCCCGGGCCAGTTCACCGCCCTGTCGGGGCCGGGCTGATCTCCAGGGCCAGGTTGTCACGATCGGCCCCGCGGTAGGCGAGCATCGAGTTATGCATCCGCCGCTTCACCGGCGGCAGGTGGTTGACCGTCCGCATCGCGGTGCGCATCCCCGCGAGCGCCAGCCGCCCGATGACCGGCTTGTACACCGGGTCGTCGGACGTCATCTGCGCCCGTGACTTCAGTACGGCGTCGAAGCCGTACTCGATCATCTTCGCCTCGTACGTCCGTACCGCCGGGATCAGCTCCTGGCGACCGTCACGGACCTCGATCAGCCGGCGGCACAGGTTCACCGCGTCGCGCAGTGCAGTGTTCGCGCCGACACCGCGACCCGGGGTCATCGTGTGAATCGCATCGCCGAGCAGCGTCACGTTCGTCGTCTGCCACGGCTCGAGCGGGACCGAGGTCCAGATGTTCACCGGGAAGCAGGTGCCGGGATCGGCCAGCGCGAACAGCCGCCGCAGGTTCGGATGCCAGTCCGGAGTGAGCCGGAGGGCGACGTCGATCAGCTCCTGCCCTCGCAACTCCATGATGTTCCCGGGCATGGTGTCCTTGGTCGCCGACAGGCCCCAGTTGATGTAGTCGCGGGTGTTGTCGAACTGCAGCCCGGGCCAGCGCCGGATCAGTTCCTCGGTGTTGCCGCCGATCCCGCTCTTCACATTGCCATCGCGGTCCCACTGGAACTCCATTACGTGCAGGATGCAGGCCAGCCCGTGCGGCGCGTTGACCATCGAGATGCCCTCGAACGCCTTCGGCGGCACCAGCTTCGCGCTCTCCGCGGTGATCGGCAGCTTCCCTGCGATCGCGATGATCCCGGTCTCCTCGGTCTTGGCCTGCGGCAGGTACTGGCGGCGTACCCGGGAGCCCGAACCGTCGGCGGCAATCAGCAGATCACCGGTCGCCTGCGTGCCATCGGCGAAGTACGCCGTCACCTGGTCACCGTGCTGCTCGAAGCGGGTGAACTCCTTGCCGAACTCGACCACGTCGTCCAGACCGGTCAGCAGCACCTGCCGCAGCGTCATCCGGCTGATCGACTTCTCGCTCTCGACCGGGTCGGTCGACTCCGGCAGATCGAACGACAGGACCTCCTTCAGGTCCTCGGTGAGCATGTTGAAGTACTTCGGGTCACGCGCCTTGGTCGCCACGAACGTGTCGTACAGGTCGGCCGGCAGCAACGCGTGCAGCGCCCGGCTGCCGTCCGGGTCGATCCCGACGCGGTAGCCGTGCAGCCCGTCGGTCCGGAGCGCGTCCCGCTCGAACACGGTCACGCCGACGCCGGCCCGCTTCAGCCCGTGCGCCAGCGCCAGCCCGCCGGTCCCGCCACCGATCACCAGCACCTTCATCGCTCTCTCCTTATCTCGGTTCTTCAAGTATCTTGGCACTCCGAGTATCTTGGATATCTGAGAGAAACACAACCCCTATGCTGAGGTGGCCATGACCAGTGCCAGAGAAGAGCTCGCCGGCGAGATCCAGCAGCGGATGGTCCACCTGATCGCGAGCGTCGTGCTGTTCAACCACGCGGTCTCCGCGAAGGTCGGCCTGGGCGCCAGCGACTCCCAGTTCATGACGCTGCTGCAGACCTACGGACCGCTGACGCCACGCGAGCTCGCCGAGCACACCGGACTCACCTCGGGCACGGTCACAGGTGTCATCGACCGGCTGGAGGCACACGGCTTCGTCACCCGGCGGCCGGATCCCGGTGATCGCCGCAAGGTCGTGGTGACGCCGTCGATGGAGGCGATCCAGGAGAAGCTCGTTCCGCTGTACGCCGAGCAGGCCGAGCGCATGCACGCGGTGCTGGCGGTGCGCAGCGACGAGGAACTGCGGACGATCTCCGCCTTCCTCGCGGACGCGGTCGGCAACTCGCAGCCGGTCAAGGATGTTTTAGCCGATAGCTAAAGCCTTTGATGCCACTGCACCGCACCCCGGAGAATCTCGTCGCGTGACGGACATTCACGAAGACGGCCGGGCCGGCATCGACGCGGCGCTGGTACGGCGACTGCTCGCGGCCCAGTTCCCGCAGTGGGCCGACCTACCGGTGACACCGGTCAAGATCGACGGGTGGGACAATCGGACGTACCGGCTCGGCGAGGATCTGACCGCGCGCCTGCCGACGCACGAGAGCTACACGGCGGCCGTTCACAAAGAGCACGAGTGGCTGCCGAAGCTCGCTCCGGTGCTGCCCGTGCCGATCCCCGAGGCGGTCGCGAAGGGCGCACCGGGCGAGGGGTACCCGTACCACTGGGCCGTCCGGCGCTGGCTCGACGGCGTCACCGCGTCGTACGAGACCGTTGCCGATCTGAACGAATTCGCGCGGTCGATCGCTGGGTTCATCCTCGCGCTGCAGAGCGCGGACGCGACGGGCGGACCGACAGCGGGCGCCCACAGCTTCTACCGCGGTGCGCCGCCGGAGTACTACCACGACGAGACCGTCGAGGCGCTCGGCGTACTGAAGGGACGGATCGACACCGACCTGGCGCGCGAGGTCTGGGATGCGGCGCTGGCGACATCATGGGACCGGCCGCCGGTGTGGTTCCACGGAGACATCGCGAGCGGGAACCTGCTGGTGCAGGACGGCCGGTTGTCCGCCGTCATCGACTTCGGCACCTCAGGCGTTGGCGACCCGGCGTGCGATCTGGTGATCGCGTACACGTTCTTCTCCGGCGAGTCCCGCGCCGCGTTCCGGGAGGCCGTCGGGCAGGACGCCGGGACTTGGGCGCGCGCCCGTGGCTGGGCGCTCTGGAAGGCCCTCATCACGACGGACCTTCCAGTCGTCGAGCGCGTCCTGGCCGACTATCAGGCCGGCTAGACGAACGCGGTCACACCTTCGTACTCCGCGAGTGGAGCGGCGCCGATGGCGTCGTACTGGAGGATCACCAGGCCGTTCGGCGTCACCTCGTGCTCCGTGATTTGGAGGCCGATCGGCGCAATCGGGTGGTCGAGTAGTCGTCGCCCGGAACCGATCACGGTCGGGGCGACGACGAGCCGGAGCGTGTCGACGAGACAGGCTGCCAGGAGTGCGTTGCCGAGGCGAGCGCTCCCGTGGATCTGGAGCTCCCGTCCTGGCTGGGCTTTGAGTTCACCGACGGTCTGGACGGGATCGCCACGGAGCACGGTCGTCGGGTTCCAGGTGCCTTCGGCGATGGTGTTGGTGACGACGTACTTCGGAAGCGCGTTCATCCGCACGGTGAACGGGTCGTCCGGGTCGGTGATCTGCGGCCAGTCGTGGGCGAACGCCTCGTACGTCCGGCGGCCGAGCAGCAGTCCGTCGGCGAGATCGAGCCAGTCCGACGTACGCCGTACGAAGGCCTCATCCAGGTAGGGCACGAGCCAGCCGCCACGGGTGAAGCCGTCGCTGGTGTCCTCGGTCGACGAGCCAGGGCCTTGGCTGACCCCGTCGAGGGTGACGAACTCCGTGAGTACGAGCTTCATCGGGCGGCCTCGTGCTCGGCGATGGTGGCGAGTTGCTTGGTGACCGTGCCCCAGCCTTCGGCGAAGCCGAGCTCCTGATGTCGGGCACGGGCAGCCGGGTCGCCGTGGCGGACGAGGACCCGGTAGTCGGTGCCGTCCTGGTGTTCCGCCAACGTGATCTCGGCCGTCATCAGGACGGGCGCAGGTTGTGCGGGGCGCCAGGAGCTGTCGAGCGCGGTGGTGAACACGATTCGCTCCATTTCGTCGACGACAACGAAGCACGCGTCGAGATGCGGCCCGAACTCCGTGCCGTCACCGCTCAGCTGCGTCACCAGCGCACCGCCGGGACGCGGCTCCAGGCGTTCCACCCGGCACACGGCCGGCGCCGGAACCCACCACTTCTCGAAGCGGGACGGATCGGTCCACGCACGCCAGACCACCGCACGCGGCGCGCGGATGACGCGGTCCACCGTCAGGTCGAGATCGGGGTTCATGACTGCTCCTCCATCGGATCGGTGACGAACTGTTCGAGCCGGTCGGTACGGCCGGCCCAGATCCGGCGCTGTTCCGCGAGCCAGTCGTCGACCAGCGCGAGCCGGTCGCGATCGAGCACGCAGGTGCGCACCCGGCCGACCTTCACCGTGCGGATCAGGCCGTTGCTCTCCAGCGTCCGGACGTGCTTCATGAACGACGGCAGGGTCATCGGGAACTCGGCGGCGAGCTCGCCCACACTCGTCGGCCCGCGGCCGAGGCGCCGGATGACGCTGCGTCGGGTCGGATCGGCGAGCGCGACGAACACGCCGTCCACCTCCGCCGAATACTGTGCCATGAGGCTAAGTATTAACTGCTTCCAACGCTAAGGTCAACGGCTAAGTGTTTGAATACTGCACTGCGCGGGCAAAGGCTTGCCGTAGTGCCGCGAGTGCATTGGCGACACCTGAGCAGAAATCCGCACCGCCCCGGAGGTCTGTCATGACAACACGTCCAGGCTCGACTCGGTATCCGAGGTCGATGCGCCGGCGAGTGCTCCTCGTCCTGGCAGCGATCCTCGCTCTCTGGCCGCTCGCACCCGCGACCGCCACAACGGCGGCTCCTTCCGTCGAGACGACACGCGCCGCACCCCGCGGCGCGGAGGTAGTCGCCGTCACGCAGGTCGCCGATCGACTGGTCGACCTGTCGGTGCGGTCCCAGGCCCTCGGCGGCCGGACCGTGAACGTCCGGCTGATGACACCGGACGGATGGAATCCCGCCGACCGCGGCCGCCACTGGCCGACGTTCTGGCTGCTGCACGGCTGCTGTGGTGACTACACCTCGTGGACTGGGACCGACATCGCCACGATCGACAGCCTGCGGAAGGTTCTCGTGGTGATGCCGGAGGCCGGCTGGAACGGTTGGTACAGCAACTGGTGGAACTACGGCGCGGGCGGCGACCCGGCGTGGGAGACCTTCCACACCGTCGAGCTGCGGCACCTGCTGGAACGCGACTGGGGCGCCGGAGCCAACCGCGTTGTGGCCGGGCTGTCCATGGGCGGTCAGGGCGCACTGCTGTACGCCGCTCGGCACCCGGGGATGTTCCGCGCGGTGGCGGCGTACTCCGGCTCCGCGCACCCGCTGCTGAACGACGAGTCCGTCAACCGGATCATGGGATTCTTCGCCGGCCAGGGCAACGACCCGCTGCGCGTCTGGGGCGATCCGGTGGCACAACGAAGCATCTGGGCGGCTCACGACCCCTACTACCTCGCGCAACGGCTCAAGTCGCTACCGGTCTACCTGTCCTGCGGCGACGGCACCGCGGGTCCGTTCGACCCACCCGGCAAGACGGACGCACTGGAGGCCGACTTCAACCGTCAGAATCACGCTCTCGCCGCACAGCTCGACCGCGTCGGCGCGAAACACCTGACGACCAACTTCTACGGCCCGGGCACTCACGGCTGGGCGTACTGGCAACGCGAACTCCACGCCTCCTTGCCCATGCTGCTGTCCGCCCTGCACGTCCACTGATCCCACACAGACCAGTGCCCCACCTCGCGGACGAGGTGGGGCACTGGATTCAGCACTTCAGTCGCGCGTGAGCTTGCGGTATGTGACCCGGTGCGGGCGTGCGGCCTCCGGACCGAGGCGCTCCACCTTGTTGGCCTCGTACGACGCGAAGTTGCCCTCGAACCAGAACCACTGCGCCGGGTCCTGGTCGGTGCCCTCCCAGGCCAGGATGTGCGTCGCCACCCGATCCAGGAACCACCGGTCGTGGGAGACGACCACGGCGCAGCCCGGGAACTCCAGCAACGCGTCCTCCAGCGACTGCAGGGTCTCCACATCCAGGTCGTTGGTCGGCTCGTCGAGCAGCAGCAGGTTGCCGCCCATCTTCAGCGTCAGCGCCAGGTTCAGCCGGTTCCGCTCGCCGCCGGACAGTACGCCGGTGGGCTTCTGCTGGTCCGGACCCTTGAAACCGAACGAGGCGACGTACGCCCGGCTCGGCATCTCGAAGTTCGCCACCTTGATGTAGTCGAGCTCGTCGGAGACCTGCTGCCAGACCGTCTTCTTCGGGTCCAAGCCGCCGCGGGACTGGTCGACGTACGAGACCTTGACCGTGTCACCAAGCCTCAGCGCGCCCGCGTCCGGCGTCTCCTCGCCGACGATCATCCGGAACAGCGTCGACTTGCCGACACCGTTCGGGCCGACGATGCCGACGATGCCGGCGCGCGGAAGCGAGAAACTCAGGCCGTCGATCAGCTTGCGGTCGCCGAAGCCCTTCTCCAGCTTCGAAACCTCGAGCACTGTGCTGCCCAGCCGCGGACCCGGCGGGATGTTGATCTCGTCGATGTCCAGTTTGCGGGCGCGCTCGGCCTCCGCCGCGAGCTCCTCGTACCGCGCGAGGCGGGACTTGCTCTTGGTCTGGCGGGCCCTCGCGTTCGACCGGACCCACTCGAGCTCGCGCTCCAGGATCTTCTGCCGCTTGGCGTCCTTGCGGCCCTCGACGACGAGGCGCTCCTGCTTGGTCTCCAGGTACCTCGAGTAGTTGCCCTCGTAGCCGTAGGTGCGGCCACGGTCGAGCTCGAGGATCCACTCGGCGACGTTGTCCAGGAAGTACCGGTCGTGGGTGATCGCCAGGACCGCGCCTGGATACTTCTGCAGGTGCTGCTCGAGCCACAGCACGGACTCCGCGTCCAGGTGGTTGGTGGGCTCGTCGAGCAGCAGCAGGTCGGGCTGCTGGAGCAGCAGCTTGCAGAGCGCGACCCGGCGGCGCTCACCACCGGACAGCTTGTCCACGAGCGCGTCGGCGGGCGGGCAGCGCAGCGCGTCCATCGCCTGCTCGAGCTGAGCGTCGACGTCCCAGGCGTTGCGGTGGTCCAGCTCGGTCTGCAGGTCACCCATCTCGGCCAGCAGCGTGTCGTAGTCCGCGTCCGGGTCGGCCAGCTCGGCGGAGATCTCGTTGAAGCGGTCCAGCTTCTGCTTGGTGTCGCCGACGCCCTCCTGGACGTTCTCGAGCACCGTCTTGCCTTCGGTCAGCGGCGGCTCCTGCAGCAGGATCCCGACCGTCGAGTCCTCGGCCAGCCGCGCCTCACCGTTGGAGGGCTGGTCGAGCCCCGCCATGATCTTGAACAGCGAGGACTTACCGGTGCCGTTCGGCCCGACCACGCCGATCTTCGCGCCGGTGAGGAAGTTCAGCGTGACGTTGTCGAGAACGACCTTGTCGCCGTGCGCCTTCCGGACGTTGCGAAGCGTGTAGATGAATTCCGCCATACCCCAGAGCCTATGTGCTCGGGCCAGCCGGATCCCAATCAGCCCTGAGTTGTCCACAGATCGCCGGATCGGGTGCCGATCGGGGTCGCAATGCGTGCATCTTCTCCGGTGACAGCGCATCCGGATCGGACGAGAGGTGGCGATCATGAGTTTCGGCGAGACCTATGTGACCGTGCTGGGCTGGGTCGGCAGCGAGCTGCAGTTCAAGGAGGTGGGCGGGCAGACCGCACGGGTGTCGTTCCGCGTCGGCTCGACACCACGGCAGTACGACCGCATCCACGACACGTACGTCGACAAACCAACGACCTGGTTCACCGTCGAGTGCTGGAGAGGCCTGGCCCAGAACGCTTTCGAGTCGGTGCAGGTCGGTCAGCCGATCATCGTCACCGGCCGGCTGCGAACCCACGAGTGGACCGACGACGCCGGCGAACCACACAGCCGGGTCATCCTCGAGGCCTTCTCCGTGGGCCACGACCTCAACCGGGGTACGACGACCTTCAGCAAGAATCCACCGCGCTCGGACGTCTCACCCTCGAGTGCACTCGTCTCCGTCCCGACGCCGGTGGCGGCGTCGGATCCGACCGAGACAACCGCCTCGCCCTATCCAGGCGACGAGTACTCGGCCACTCCCCTGCCCCTGACCGCCGGTGCCCGGAACGCCGAGGCAGCCTAATTATCTCAGTCTTGACTTATATAAGTACCGAACGGCATTCTGGGCTCCACATCAGCCCCATCAGGAGAGGGAACACCCGTGATCGACATCCTCGAGCACATCAACGCGGTTCATCGGGAGGTCAGCCGGACCGGGGAGACGGCCACCGTGCTGATGCGTCGCTCGTACCAGGCCGATCCGGAGGAGCTGTGGGACGCACTCACGGACCCGGAGCGGATGAAGCGCTGGTTCTGGCCGGTCACCGGCGACTTCAAGGTCGGCGGCAGCTTCCAGCTCCAGGACAACGCGGGCGGCGAGATCCTCGAGTGCGAGCCGCCGAAGCGGTTCAAGGTGACGTTCGGCGGCCCGACCAGCCTCCTCGAGCTCCGGCTCATCCCGGGCGCCAACGCCTCCACCGAGCTGGAGCTGGAGCACACGGTCAGCGAACTCCCGGCACCCGGCGGCGCCGGCGCCCTCTACGTCGGCCCCGGCTGGGAGGGCGGCTTCCTCGCCCTGGCCATGTACGTCGACGGCACGTTCCCCACGGACCGCACTCCGGTGGAGGTCGCGGACGACCCGGTGATGGTGGACTTCAACGAACAGTCCGTCCGCGCCTGGATGGTCGCGGTCCGCGACTCAGGCACAACCACCGAAAAGGACCTCTACGAAGCAGCCGAGCTCTCCATGAACCAATTCGCCCCCGGCCGAGAGCTCTAGTCCCGCGGTCCCGCCCAACCCGCGACGGCACGTGGGTTGGGCGGGGTCAGCCTCGAGCGGTGGCGAGGCTGTCGCGGCAGGTGGTGTAGGCCTCGAGCTCTTCGCGGGCCGGCGCGACCACATGGCTGTCGGCGACCTTCTCGAGCTCGGCCCGGAGGGCCTTCTCGGCCGCACGAGCCCGGCGGGCGGCGCCACTGGTCGCGAACAACCGGCAGACGAAAGCCAGCGCTATCCCGAGGACCGCACCGCCGACCAGCATGATCCACGCGTACGGGATCCCACCCGCCTTCGGCAGCGGCGGGTCATCCAGCCCAGCGATCCGCGCCACGAGCAGCGCGGCCAGCCACACACCACCAGCCAGCGTCACCGCGAACAACAACCACTGCACAAACCGTGCCGCGCCCCACCAACCGGGATTGTTGGCGATACCAAGGTCCGTCCGCGCGACCGCCTGGTCGAGCTCGTCACCGAGCGACTCCTCACGGCGCCGGATCGCGGACCGTACCGAGTCGGCCCACGGCCGGGACAACCCTTCGGCGGCCTTGTTCGTGATCGTCCGCACCGCGGTGTCCATCCGGGCACGCTGCACAGGTGTTGCCGCAGGCAACGAAGCCCGCGCGGTCGCGACCTCGTTGGACGCGGACCGGCGCAGTTCCTTGCCCTGTTGCCTCGACACCTGATCCAACTGCAGCCGCCGCAGCGGATCCGGCTGGAACCGTCCCAACCACTTGGTGAGCGGCCATCCCGCCGCGGCACTCGCTCGCTGCAGGTAGGAACGCCGTACGGCGTCAACCACGACCGGCAGACCGCTCGCGTCGGACAACGCCTCGACCAGTTCGGTGATGTCGGCCTCGGCGATCTCCGGAGTCTTGGCATCGCCACACTGGCTTGCCATCCGGTCGGAGACGCGATCGACATCGGCCGCCAGCCGCTCGCGCGCGGACCGCTTGTTGCTGACCCGCTTGACCAGCAGGCCACGCACCTCGTCCAGCCCGTCGCCGCTGACCGCGGACGTGGCAACGACCGTCGGAGACTTCAGACCGTCCGCCTTCAGCAACCGTTCCAGGTCGTTCAGGCAGCTCTTCCGCTGGTCCGGGCTGAGCTTGTCGATGTGGTTCAGCGCGAACGCCATCACACCGGAGTGCGACGCGTACGGCTTGATGTAGCGGTTGTGCAGCGCGGCGTCGGCGTACTTCTGCGGGTCCACCACCCACACCAGCATGTCCACCAACTCGACCAGCCGGTCGACGATCAGCCGGTGCTCGACCTCGGTCGAGTCGTGGTCGGGCAGGTCCAGCAGGACCAGACCGTCGAGATCCTCCGACTGCTGTTCCTCGAGCGAGCTGCGGTGCTGCACCTGGTGGCGCCGCGGGATCCCGAGCCAGCTCAACACCTCACCGGCCGGCTCCTCACCCCAGACACAGGCGAGCGGCATCGAGCTGGTCGGCCGGCGCGTACCGATCGCGGCCAGGTCGAGTCCGGTCATCGCGTTGAACAGCGACGACTTCCCGGACCCGGTCGCACCGGCCAGCGCGACCACGGTCAGCTCGCCGGACATCCTGAGCCGTTGACCAGCCCGGTCCACGATCTGCGTGGCCTCGGTGAGGACCACTTGGTCCAACCGGCCCTGACCTGCCTTCGCGGCTGCTTCCAGCGCGTCGATCTTCATCAGGACATCGGTCGCGGCCCGTACCGGGGCCTCGACCGTATCCACTGTTCCCGTCACGTGCAGTCCTCCACCGCGCGCGCGGCCTCGGTCAGTTGTCTTGCTGCCTCAGCGTCGACCGGATGCTGGTCGAGGACAGTCAGATAGCGGGCGAATTCGGCATCCATCAGGGCATGAACCTTACCGTCAAGTTCTTCCCGTGCCTTCGCCACCATGCCGCGAACCGACTCGTCGCCGAAGACGGCCTCCAGCAACCTCTGTCCGACGACCGCGCTCCCGACTCCTGAACTCGCATCGGCCCCGGTCGGGATGTCTGCGTCGCTGGCGAAAAGCGCCACGACGAGCGAGAGTGCCAGCCCGTTCACGCCGTACTCCAGCAGTCGGGCGGTCCCGCGCTTCTCCGCGCCCTCCTTGCGGATCAGGTCGAGCACGAAGGCCTGCCACTCGCGGACGGTACGCCCGGCTGCCGCCGGGAAGTCCTCGGACATCGCACCGAGCTCGGGTCCGCCGGCGGCGAGCAACTGCCGGCCGGCTGCGGTCGACTGCCAGGCCTTCTCGGCGCGTTCGGCGGCAGCCGCGGCATGCTCGACCAGCAACGACTCCAGGCCGGACTCGACCGCGTCGTTGAGATCCCGGGTCGGCGGCGCGGACTTGGTGCCGAGCGTCGCCTTCACCTTGTCGCGGAACCGGCCGACGTTGGACTGCAGGCCCTTCAGCAGTTCGCCGGTGCCGACGAACTCCTGCCAGCGGGCCAGTACCTCGCCGCGCAGCAGGGTGCCGTCCTGGGTCGCCTTGGCGATGTCCTTCACCGCTTGGTCGTACGCCGACTCGACGGTCGAGCGCAGCTCGATCACGGTGTCGGCCTGCGCGCGCACCGCGGCCGCGAACGGCGGGGTGGTCTTCACCATCGCGGTGACGGCGCCATGCAGGGTCCGCCGGACGACCGCCGACCGGGCCTCCGCGTCGGCGGCCAGGTCGACCAGCCAATCCTTGATCGAGGCAACAGTCTCTCCCGGCAACATGCCGTTGCTGTCGACAACGATCTCCTTGATCGAGAACAGCGGCGAGTCACCGAGCCCGCGCTCGAGCAGCATCTGGGCCAGGTGGCCGGTGATGTCGTCGATCGTCTCGGCCGGAGCCCGGTCCAGTACGACGGCGACCGCCGTACTGCGGTCCGACGCGCTCTGCAGGAAGTCCCACGGGACGGCGTCGGAGTACCGGGCGGCCGTGGTCACGAACAGCCAGAGGTCCGCGGCTGCGAGCAACTGCGTGGCGAGATCACGGTTCGCCTCGACGACCGAGTCGATGTCGGGCGCGTCCAGGATTGCCAGGCCGCGCGGAACGGTGTCGGCGGCAACCAACCGGAGCTGTCCCGCCTCCTCCATCCCGCCCGGGCTGTCGGCCGTCGTACGCGCCATCCCCGGCAGCACCCGGTCGCCGACGAACCACTCCCCGTCGGCCGGGTGATGGATCAGCACCGGCGAGCGGGTCGTCGGACGCAGTACGCCTGGCTCGCTGACGACCTTGCCGATGATCGTGTTCACCAGGGTCGACTTGCCCGCGCCGGTCGAGCCACCGACCACCGCAAGAACCGGCGCCTCCAACTGCACCAGCCGAGGCAGGATGTAGTCGTCCAGCTGATCCAGCATCGCCTTCTGCTGCTGCCGCGCCTCGTCAGCCCCCACCACATCAATCGGCAACTGGCTGTTCGCCAACGCCCCCCGCAACTTCATCAACGACGTAATCAACGCCATAGCAGCCTGCTCAGCCGCCAACCGCTCAGCCAACTGATCCGCAGTCAGCTCCTCAACAACCTCTTCCCCCGCCGCAGCCTCGCCGTCGTGCTCCCCGGCAGCCGCGTCCTGCTCCCCCGCAGCCGCGTCATCCTGCTCGCCTTCAGCCTCGTCGCGCTCCCCCGCCGCGGCGCCGTCCAGCTCCCCAGCGGGCGCGCCCGCGTCCTGCTCCGCAGCATCGGCGCCCGCCTCCGGTCCACTCTCGTCCGACGCCTCCGCGTCGGCGGCAACGGCGCCACCCTCGGACTCGTCCCCGCCAGCCTTCTCAGCCACAGCAGCCGGAGCCTCGTCCGACCCCTGCTCTTCGCCGGTCGCGTGCTCCTCGCCGGTTGTCTGCTCCTCGCCGGTTGTCTGCTCCTCGCCAGCTTCCTGCTCCTGGCTGGTGTCCTGGTCCTGGCTCGTTTCCCGGTCCTCGCCCACGACGGCCTCAGCCGGCGTCTCGCTCAGACCGTCGCCTGCAGCAGCCTCCTCCGAGGCATCGTCCGCAGATCCCTCAACCGCGTCGCTCGCGTCGGACCCCTCAGTCCCGTCCTCGGACTGTCCAGCTTCTGTAGTCGAGTCCTCAGCCTCTTCGCCGTAGTGCGAGTCCTCAGCCGGTACGTCGTCCCCGACCGCTTCAGCATCAGCCCCAGCCGCCGGACCACCCTCGGACGACTCCTCCGCACCAGCCTCAGCAGTCGGAGCACTCTCGGAGGACTCCTCCGCACCAGTCTCGCGAGCCTCAGCAGCAAGACCACTCTCGGACGACCCATCAGCGGCGTGGTGCTCAGGCTCCTGCTCCCCGCCGGCCTCCTGCGCCTTAGCGGCGTCAGCGTCGTCCTCGGGCTTCTGAGCCTGGGGGCTCACGCCGGACTCATCACCGTCTCGCGAGTCCTCAGCCGCAGCGTCGTCGCCGGGCACCGCAGCAGCCTCGTCAGCCGAACTCGCGTCCCCAGCCTCCAGAGCAGACTCAACGGCCTCCGCGTCTGCGGCTTCCGCCGGGGCAGCCTCAACTGCCGGAGCGCTCTCCGAGGCCTCTGGCTCCTCGGCATCGTCGTCCGCGTCGGGCTCGTGCTTCTCGGCATCGTCAGGCTCGTGCTCGGCCGCCTCTGCGGCCTCTGCGTCGGCCGGGGGCTCGCCGGAGGTGCCGGCTTCGGGGGCCTCGTCTGAGTCGGCGCCTGCCTTTTTGGGCAGGCCGACGATGATGTTGCCGTACTCGAGCGGGAACCCATCCGGAGACTCATCAGGCTCGTAAACGATCCCGACCGACGGCCGCGACCGCTCCTCAGCCGGTACGTCGCCACCCTCAGCAGACCCGTCAGCCGCGTCAGCGACCTCAGCCTCAGGCTCCTCCGCTACCTCAGCCGCCGCCTCGTCGGCGTCCCCACCCTCGGCGGCCGCCTCCGTGGTCTCAGCCTCCGACACCTTCTCTTCGTCGTCTGAGGAGGCATCAGCGGCGCCATCCGACTCGGACCCGCCCGCGCCACCAGCCGCCTCAGGCTGCGTCTCAGTGCCTGCGGTCGTCTCAGCGGACGACGTCTCGGCCTGAGCAGCACCCGTCGCAGCATCCTCGCGCTGACCGGCAGCCTCGGCGTCCGGCTGGGCCTTCTCAGGCTCCGCGGCAGCCGGCACGGCGGGCTCCGGGGCAGGCGGCCCGGCGGGCTCAGACGCAGGCGGCGCGGCGGGCTCCGGGGTAGCCGGCGCGGCAGGCTCCGGCTGGGACTTCCGCCGGCGGCGACGCCAGAAGCCCTTGCCCTTGGCATCCGAGTTGGAGATCAAGTTCGCCAGCTCCTGGGCAGGCTGATCCCGGCGCGGAGCCTGCGGCTCCGAACCTTCACCAGCTGCTGACCTGGTGTCAGCCACGACGTCCGCCCACGGACACAGGGTGCCCGGTCGGACAGCGCAGAAGCAAAGTCATCGTCATCCCCGTTTGGCGGCGTGGACGGGTGGCATCACTGCGATGGTGGATACGGACCGTATCCTCCCGGCGGTCCTTGCTGACCAGGGGGTCCCGGCGGGTAACCAGGCGGGCCCCCTGAGTAACCGGGTTGCCCCGACGGATACCCCGGCTGAGGCGGCGGATAACCCTCCTGCGGACGCTGATATCCACCTGTTCCCTGACCCGGGTACGGCGAACCTCCGGGCCCACCGGGCGCACCCGCTCCCGGCTGACCGGCTCCCTGCTGACCAGGCCCAGCACCCCCAGGCACCGGCGCCCCCTGCATCGGCCCACCGGGCCCAGGCACAGGACCACCCGGCAGAGGACCACCGGGCGCCCCAGGCATCCCCGGCCCCGGCACCGGCTGGAACTGCGGCGCGGCCTGAGCGAACGCCGGCATCGGCGGGAACGGCACGCTCGGCCGCCGCTCCCGCAGCTCGTCCAGCAGCTTCTTCTCGGTCTCCAGCGCGTCCGGCCCGATCACCTGGCGGACGATCTTGTCCCGCAGGTACGCCAGCTCGGTCGCGTTGTGCTGGAACGCCTTGGCTGCCGTTTCCGCCTGAGCGCCGTACCGCTTCGCGTTCTGCCGTAGCGCCTTGCGCCCGCGCAGCGTCGCGATGAGTGGTACGTCCTGTGGGACCAGCCAGCCGAAGCGTACGTAGTCGTACAGCCGGGACGCGATCATCTGTCCCTCGCGGGACCGCATCACCAGCGCGAACACGACCATGCCGATGAAGATCGGCACCATCAGGAAGAGGTAGACGGTGATGAAGCCGCCGCCGCCGGCCCAGCTGGCGCCGCCGTTCCAGAGTCCGTGGGCAAGCACTGCCGCCAGGTACCCCACGATCGGGGCGAGGTACCGGACAGCGGTACTTCGATGCCTGATCGCGACCCCGATGCCGATTGCTGTGAACGACGTGAAGAGTGGATGGGCGAACGGCGAGATCAGGCCGCGGATCACGAACAGCACGAACGCGCCGCGCAGGCCGGCGTCGCTGCCGGCCTCCTCGGACAGCTGGTTGAAGATGCGGCCGTAGTACAGGATGTTCTCGGTGAAGGCGAAGCCGACGCCCACCATTCCGGCGTACACGAGGCCGTCGATGATGCCGTCGAACTCCTTGCGGCGGACCAGCGCCAGCAGCAGGATGACCGAGCCCTTGGCGAACTCCTCCACCGGCGGCGCGACGAAGACGGCCGAGCGGTTGCCGCCGCTGCCGGTCTCCTCGAGCAGGTTCGAGACCTCGGTGTTGATGAAGATCGCGGCCAGGGTGGCGATGAACGCACCCCAGCAGAGCGCGAACAGGATGTACTTGGTCGGCTCCGGCTCGTAACGATCCAGCCACAGATACAGCGCGATCACCGGGATGACGGGCACGAACGCGAAGACCAGTCCCCAGGTGAAGCCGCCCGCGCCGGTCGACTTGACCACGATGCCGAAGATCACCAGGCCCGCGATCGCGAAGACGACCGCGATCACGATGCCGATCAGGATGCCCTGGTTGCGCCGCTGGCCGGGGACCGGATGGTTCCCCAGCACATTCGGCTGCGGGTAGGGTCCGCCGGGCGAGTACGCCGACCCCGCCGCGGGTTGCGGCGAGCCGGCCGGGCCTGGTGAGGGGTAACTCATGCCCGCAGCCTAGTTGGAGAGCCCTTCACACGGCAGGACAGCCCACGCAGCGTTACCCGGATGGAACGACAAGCGTGTACTTCGCCCACCCCCGAACCCCGGAACCGGGGAACCCAGAGGCGCGATCGCCCACCGATCTGAGAGACTCGTCCCTGCCACGCGCCCGTAGCTCAGCTGGATAGAGCGACAGACTTCTAATCTGTGGGTCGCAGGTTCGAATCCTGCCGGGCGCGCCACACAAAACCGCTGGTCACGCACGAGACGGCTTCGGAATGGACCTGGCGCCCAGGGTCCGAGTGTGGCTACCCGTGGTGCAAACTCCTGGCCAACCGCGCCAACGCGAGCCGTGAATCCTTGCCCCGGGGGGACGCGATTGATCCCCACCCTGTCGATCGGCTTCACGATCGGCGACCCGAACCGGGGCATGCATTCGACGTGTGCGGTATTCCCGTCTTCTGCTCGGTGGCGAGGGCGTCCGTAGCGTGAGAGCAGAGTTCACGCCATCGGGCGGCCTTTAACCCGCAGGTTGTGTGTTCGAGCAGTGGGATGGCTGGCCGCGGCCGACCTGCACTCCGAGAGCTGCTTGGGTCACTTTCTCTTCAGGACGTTGAGTTGGCGGCCGCCGTGGACGAGCGGGTCGCCGTACTGCCCGATCACGGTGTAGCCGCGCTTCTCGAAACCGTTGAGGATGTCGGCCGACGTGACCGGCTGGAGCGAGCCCCACTCGCCGGCTTTCTGAGCTTTGACGGTGCCTAGCTCGGAGTTCAGCGACACGGCGTACTTGACGCCCTTGGCGCACACCTGGTCGATGTAGTTGTCGGCCACCTCGGGTTCCATCTCCTGGAACGAGAACGAGTTGACGAACACGTCGAAGTCGCCCTGGACGTCCTCGAGCCGCCAGCTCGGGATCACCGCGGACCCCTTCACCTCGATCACCCCGCTGTCGGCGATCGCGCCGTCGTACACCTGCACCCGGTCGCGGCCGAACAGTTCGGTCAGGTAGAACGACGCGACGGTGACCAGGGGCGGGATGTCGATGTCGACGTACCTGGCCCCGGCATCGCGCGACATCACGATCTCGCCGAGGACGCCGAACCCGCCGCCGATCTCCAGGAAGCTCTTCGGCGGCGCATCGACATGGTTCGACAGCGCCGCCATCACGATCAGGTAGTTGAGGTACGGCCGCCCGAACCGCACGCCTTCGGTCAGGCTCAGCCCGTACGCCTGCGGCGGAGTGCCGACCGGGCTCTCGCCGAAGTCGTCGAGGTTCGCCGGCCAGCGGTCCTGGTTCCAGCAGACGCCGGCGACGTCGAAGTCGCGGCGGGCCTCGAACGCGCCGTTCAGCGCCGAGGTGACCCAGTTCCTGTTCGCCGCCGGGTTGGCCTGCACCGCCGCCTCGTAGGCCACGCCGATCGAGGCATTGCTGAAGCCATTGCCATAACGCGGATAGAACCACGCCCCAGACGTCGGCCACGACTTGAACCTGTCCAGGCCCAGCGTGTCCATGTCCTGCAGGATCTTGCCGACTCCGACATCCCAGAAATTGGTCGGCCGGTAGATCGACGCGCAGGTCTTGACCTCCGCCAGCGTCCGCTCGGTCAGCGCGGACCAATCCTTCGACTGCACCGTCTTGCGACCATCCGTCATGGCCAGACGCTATCCGATCCGCACCCACCAGTCGGCCATCCAGAACCCCTAACCCGCTCCCGATGCCCTTGAGCCACACCATTGCATCGGGAGGCACGCCAGTCATCAGCCGGCCACCCGCCCAGAGCACGCCGGCCTGCCGCGCCTGCCCGCCCACCGGGACAGGCCCGAAGCCGTCAAACGGCGATCACCAACGTTCGGCATCGGGACTCTCGAGGTCAGCTCTGACGCCTGGAGAAGCTGGTTGCCAACGCATTATGGCCCCTTCTAATCTGTGCGTCGCAGGTTCGAATCCTGCCGGGCGCGCCAACCAGACCAGGTCAGCCGCCGGTCCTCCAAGGGCAGGTGTTCTTCTCATGCGTGAGCCGCCGGATGTCTCAGCTGAGGCGGTCCTAGATGCCGTCCGATCGGGTTGGGCGATCGACGTCGACGCGGTCGAACATCTGCCGGTCGGTTTCGGCGTGCATCACTGGCGGGTCTCGTACGCCGGGGTACCGCGCCTGTTCGTCACGCTCGACAGCCTCGGCCGACGCCATTCGGCGGAGTCACTCGAGGCTGCTTACACCGCGGCGGGCGAGCTAGCCGCAGGCGGGCTCGAGTTCGTCGTGGGATCCATGCGAAACCGCCAGGGTCAGTACACGGCTCCACTGGCCGGCGGCAGTCTGAGCTGTGTGCCATGGCTGGACGGCGAACCGGTCGGTTCAGGCGGCATCGACAGCGACCGCCTGGCTCAGCAGAACGCCGAAGCGCTCGCACGCCTGCACGCCACCACCCCACCCGCGGGCATCCCGAGTTGGCAACCCCGGGTCCGAGAGGACTTCGGCGACACCTTGGCCGACACACTCCGCAGCCCATGGCAGACCGGTCCGTACGGCGAGCGTGCCCAGAGCGCTCTGGCTCGGCGGATCGACGCGATCCGACGCTGGACGGACAGCTACCACGAGCTGGCTCGCCGGGCTGCAGAGCATCCGTGGGTGCCGACGCACGGTGAGCCGCACACCGCCAACCAACTCGTCACCGACCAGGTGACGGTCTTCGTCGACTGGGAATCGCTGGCGCGAGCACCGCGAGAGCGTGACCCGGGCACTCTGGTCGGCTCCGGGTACGCCAAACTGCTCGCTCCGAACTGGGACATGATCGAGCTGTTCGACCTGGAGTGGCGGCTGGCGGAGCTCGCGCAGTACGCGGACTGGTTCGCCCGGCCCCACACCGGGACCGACAGTGACCGAGTCGCCTTCGAGGACCTCACCGAGGAACTGAACCGGCCCGACTGGACGCGAACCGCCACCTAAGGACCAAGCTGGTTCTCGTCGGGTTGTGCGTGCCAGGACTTCCAGAGTTTGCCGTAGACGCGTCCTGCGCTGACGAGTTCGTCGTGGGTGCCGAGCTCGACGAGTTCACCGGCTTCCATGACGGCGATCCGGTCGGCGTCGTGGGCTGTCTGGAGGCGATGGGCGATCGCGATCACGGTGCGACCCCGGAGTACGGCGGCGAGCGATTGTTCTGTACGCCGCGCTGTTCTGGGGTCGAGCTGCGCGGTCGCCTCGTCCAGGATCAGGGTGTGCGGATCGGCGAGGACGACTCGTGCGAGCGAGAGTTGCTGCGCACTGGCGCCGTCCAGGCTGGTGTCGTCGCCGATCTGGGTGTCCAGCCCGTCGGGTAGGTCGTTCAACCACGCGGCTCCGACGGCGTCCAAGGCGGCGTACAACTCCTCGTCGGTCGCGTTCGGTCGTGCGATCCGCAAGTTGTCTCGCACCGTGTCGTGGAAGACGTGATGGTCCTGGGTGATGAGTACGACGTGTTCGCGCAGTTCGTCGGGCGGCAGGTCGGCAACGGGTGTGCCGCCGATGGTCACGGACCCGGTGTGCGGACGGTCGAGGCCGGCGAGGAGCCGTGCGAGCGTCGATTTCCCTGCTCCGGAGGTGCCGACGATGGCCAGTCGTTCTCCGGGCTGCACGGACAGGTCGATTCCGTGCAGAACATCCCGATCGTCGGTGTAGCTGTAGTGAGCGTTGCTTACCTGGATACGGTCGCCGGCGCCGGCGTGGGTGGTGGGCTGCGGTTCCTCGGAGGGGATATCAGCCAGTCCTTCGACGCGGGCGTAGGAGGCTCCGGCGCCTTGTAGTTGTTCGATCCAGACCATCAGGGTGTCGAGTGGGCCGACGAGCTGGCGCAGGTACACCGTCGCTGTCACGACTACGCCGAGGCTGACCACACCATTGGCCTGCAGCGCGCCGCCGACCAGGAGGACTCCGACCACTGGCAGTGCCAGCGACACGTCTGCCCACGGAAACAGCACCGTTCGCAGCCACAGTGCCCCCAGACGTGCGGATCGGGCTTGAGTGACGGCTGACTCTGTGGCCTGTGCTCGGCGTTGTTCCAGCCCGAGCAGTTCGATCGTTCGGGCGCCTTTGGCGGTGCTGGCGACGACGTCTGCCAGTTCTGCTCCGGTCGCTGCGACCGCCAAATAGGCTGGCCTGGCCCGTCGTACGTACCAGCGAACGGCCGCCGCGACGCCGATCAGGCAGGCGAGCCCGCACAGTCCGAGCAAGGGATCCAGGATGACTACGGCGACGACGAGGAACAGGGCGTGGACGAGGGCAACGAGAACCTCGGGTACGGCGTACCGCAAGGTCATGGCCACCACGGATGCGTCGGTGCTGCCGCGGGCGATCAGGTCGCCGGTGGGCAGATGGTCCGCGACCCGTGGTGGCAGTGCCAGGGTGCGTTTCAGGAAGCGTTCTCGAACCCGTGCCGCTGTGCGTTCGCCGAACCGGTAGCCGATCTTCAGCGCCCACCAGGTCAGGGTTGTCTGCACGATCGTGAACACCAATGCGCCGAACGCGAGACGGTCCACCCGGCTGAGCACATCACTGCCGCCGGCCTGGATCGTGTCGATGATTCGGCCGAGTAGCCACGGCCCGACCAGCCCCGCTGCAGCGGCAAGCCCGTTGACACAGACGATCCCGACCACGGCGCCCCTGTCTGCGCGCAAGTCGCGGAGCGCTGCGGCACGGACCTCGGGAGTGCCTGCGATCGGCAGTTGCCTACTCATGGTTCTCCTGCTCGCCCTGGGCACGGGATACCAGGTCCCGATAGCCGCGATCGCTGCGCAGGAGGTCGGCGTGGGTCCCGACTGACGACGTCTGACCGTCGACCAGGACGATGACCTCGTCGGCACGGTCCAGGACGAGCGGTGACGTCGTGGTGATCACCGTAGTCGAGTCGCGCCTGGCTTCGCGGAGCCGGTCGATCATGGCTGCTTCGGTGTTGGCGTCTACCGCGGAGGTGGGTTCGACGGCGAGCAGGACCTCGGGCGCGGCATAGATGGCCCGGGCAAGTTGGATCCGTTGCCGTTGGCCACCAGAAAGGTCACTCCCGCCGGCCTCGATCGACGCATCCAGACCGCCGGGCAACGCCTGTACGACGTCCTCGGCCACGGCCGCGTGCAGCGCCGCACGGATTCGCTCGTCGTCGGGTTCAAGGCGTCCCGCAACGACGTCGCGGACTGTGCCGGCGAACACCTCGGCGTGGTTGTCGGCGACAACCAGCCGGCGTCTGAACTCGTCGCGGGCAACATCGTCGATCCGTACGTCGGCCCAGGTCGCACCGACCTCGGGATCGGTGCTCAGTTGCCCAAGCCGCTCGACCACCGCGACGGCCTCCGCCGGGCGGCCCGCGACCAGTGCTGTGAATCGTCCGGGATAAATCACGACCCCCGATTGTGGATCGGCCAACGGGCCTCCGTCAGCGGGGACGACGGCCGCGTCGCGGTGGTTGTCGCGTGTCACCGGCAGGTTGAGCAGATCGATGATTCGCTGACCCGCCACCCGGGCACGGGCGATATCACCTCCGCCCTCGATGAAAGCCGACACCGGCACGACCAGCACGGCAACGTAGCCGTAGACGGCGACAACGTCTCCGATGCTGATGTCGCCGGTCGCAGCCATGCGAGCCGAGAGCCACACCACCGCGGCCAGGAACAGCGCCGGCAGTCCGGTGGACAGTGCGCCGACCCAACTCGAAGGCCCGGCGACTCGGTAGCCACGATTCACCAGTCCCTGCGAGTCATGGTCGTACCGCTCGGCGACAGCCCCTTTACCGCCGAGGCCGTTGAGCACTCGTAGCCCGGCCAGGACATCGACCAGACGGGTCGTCAACCGCCCCTGGTGCACGCGGTAGTCGCCGCCGGTGCGCTCGATGCGTTGCAAGAACGGCCCCACAGCTACAGCGAGCAGCGGAACGCCGGCGAGCACCACCGCGGCCAGCAACGGCGAAATCGTGAACAGTACGACGGCGACTACGGCGTACGCCACGACCGCACCAACGCCCGGTCCTGTGACGGTCAGCGCCATCGCCACCGTGTACACGTCGGCGATGCCGACGGTCACCACCTCTCCGGCGCTCACGCGACGCGTCAGCGAGGCGCCCAGGCGGGACGTGTGCCCCACCGTTGCCCGGACCGAGCGAAACGATGCGTCCATCCGGATCTTGGTCATCGTGCGATGTCGAGCGATCCCCACGAGCGCGTTCAGCACGGTGACGACGAGGAGGACCAGAGCCCAGCTGACGAGAGCGGCAGTGTCGCCGGCGACAAGCCCTTCATCCACCGCACGGGACAGCACCCACGGTGGCACCGCCAAGCCGACCATCCAGACCGTGCCCAACAGCGCACCTGTCGCGACCCGCCGCGACTGGGATCGAGTAAGCCAGAAGAGGAAGCGCCACGGGCTGGTCAGATCACCGTGCGTCGGCGGGGTCCACGTCTCGGTCATCCGGTCCAGCCACTGGCGAACAGCAGCCATCCGCCATCTCCGCTGCCGTGCACCGCCGCTGGCCATGCGCAGATCCTCGCAGCAATGCATCAACCGGGGAAACGAATTTGTGATTCGATTCACAAAATCGGCGGCACGCGGGTCCCGGCGAAGCGGTGGCCCTGAGCAACTAAGTGGCCGATCCGGCGGCCAGGCGCCGAATCATCCGCCCGGGATGGTGGTGGCCGGCCGGGGTCGTGATGACGATGGTTGCTGGCCGGCCTGACGCTGAGGCGAGGAGGAGGACGTTCCGCTCGCCCTGGATCCCGGACGGACAGCGGGCTGGACACGAGCAGCTCGAGGAGGGACGTTCGGATGGCCGAGCCGGATGCGGACACGATCGACTGGCGTGAGCTGGTGGCAGTTGTGCTGCTGTCGGTGACGGCCATCCTGACCGCCTGGTCGGGGTTTCAGGCCAGCAAGTGGGGCGGGGCCATGTCGATCAGCTTCTCTCAGGCCTCTTCGGCCCGGATCGAGGCGTCCAGACTCGAAGGCGTCGCCAACCGGAAGATGACGATCCAGGTTTCGCTGTTCACCCAGTGGCTCCAGGCCTACCAGGCCAAGGACACCGAGCTCACGAGCTTTCTCCAGGCACGCTTCCCCGAGCCACTGGCGACGACCTTCCCGATCTGGATCCAGTCCAAACCGCTGCAGAACCCCGACGCGGCGCCGACCCCGTTCGAGCTGCCCGAGTACTCGATTCCTGAGCTGGCGCAGGCGCAGCAGTCGGACGCCCGCGCGGACGAGAGGTTCGCGACGGCGCTGCGCAACAACCAACGCGGCGACAACTACACGATCCTCACCGTCGCGTTCGCGACCGTCCTGTTCTTCACCGCGCTGTCCTCGCGGATGCGGCGACGCCGGTATCAGTTGGCGTTGCTCGCGATGGCAGGTCTCGGCTTCGCCGTCTCGGCCGGATTCCTGTTCTCCTTCCCGATCCTGATCTGACCGGAGGTTCTGTATCTGTACTGGTAGAGGTCGATCTGGAGTGACAGGCTGGGTGGGGTGAGGACCTACGGGCAGTACTGCCCGATCGCGCGGGCGTCCGAACTGCTGGCCGAGCGCTGGTCGTTCATCATCCTGCGCAACATCGTCCTGATCGGCTGCCGGACCTTCAACGAGATCGCCGACGGCGCTCCGGGGTTGTCTCGTGGCCTGCTGTCGAAGCGGTTGCGGGATCTGGGGCGCGCCGGAGTACTCGAGATCCGGCCGAAGCCCGACGGTCAGGGCTCGACGTACGAGCCGACCCAAGCGGGCCGGGAGCTGTCGGAGGTCATGCTGGCTCTGCAGCACTGGGGATCGCAGTGGGCGGAGCTGACACCCGAGCACGCGCATCCAGGCGTCGTGCTGTGGGTCTGGGTCAACAGTCACCTCGATCGCACCCGTCTCCCCGACCACCGTGTCCTGGTCCGCTTCGACTACGCCACGCTGTCGGGGCCGGGCAGCCGCGGCTGGCTGCTGATCGAGCGAGGCGACGCTGAGATCTGCGAGAAGCACCCCGGCGGAGAAGAAGACCTGGTGGTCGTGGTGAGCGATCCGGTCGCGTTCGCTCGCTGGGATCTCGGAGAGCTCGAGTGGGGCGACGCGTTGCGCCGCGGGGCGATCGAGGTTCGTGGTCCACGCGCGCTGGCGCGGGCACTTCCCACCTGGAAGCGCCGCGTCGACTGACGCCAATTGGGTTCAGACACTGCACTTCTTGTGCGGTCCTGTCGGCGGCAGCATCGAGGCATGACCGGAGTGTCGAGCAGGTACCCAGTGGTCGTGGTCGGAGCGGGCCAGGCGGGCCTGGCGGTGAGCTACGAACTGACCGCCCTCGGGATCGATCACGTGGTGCTGGAACGGGCCCGGGTCGGCCAAACCTGGCGGAGCCTGTGGGACAGCTTCTGCCTGGTCACGCCGAACTGGACCATGAGCCTGCCGGGCGCTGCGTATGCCGGCGACGACCCGGAGGGCTTCGTCCCGCGCGACGAGATCGTTCGCTACCTGGAGCGGTACGCGTCGAGCTTCGGTGCGCCGGTTCGCGAAGGCGTCGCCGTGGACAGCCTCGAACCCGGACCTGACGGCGAGTTCCTCCTCCACACCTCGACCGGCGAGCTACGGGCCGCGTCAGTTGTCGTGTGTACGGGCGCCTTCCAGCGACCGCACCACCCCGAGGTCACGGCTGGGATCCCGAACGACGTGACCGTGGTCGATGCCCAGGACTACCGCAACCCCGCCGCCCTTCCGCCAGGAAAGGTCCTCGTCGTGGGAAGTGGTCAGACCGGCTGCCAGCTCTCCGAGGAGCTGAACGAAGCGGGCCGCGACGTGTTCCTGGCCTGCGGACGGGCGCCGTGGCTGCCGCGACGTACCGGCGGCCGCGACATCGTCAGCTGGCTGAAGGAGACCACCTTCTTCGACGCCCCACTCAGCGCCCTGCCCTCACCGGCGGCTCGACTGGGCGCCAACCTGCTGGTGACCGGCCAGCGAGGCGGCCATGACCTGCACTACCGCACCTTGCAGGCGATGGGCGTACAACTCGTGGGCCACCTGGCCGGGGTCGAGGACCATCGGGCGTACTTCGCTGCTGACCTGGCCGACTCGGTCGCCTTCGGAGATGCGCGGTACGGCGATATGCGCAAGCTGCTCACCGAGCAACTCCCCGCCAAGGGGATCACGGCACCCGAGCTGCCCGACCCTCCGCGCTTCCGCGCCGACCCGCCGATGGAGCTGGACCTCAACGGGTTCGGCGTGGTGATCCTCACCTCCGGGTTCCGCCCCGACTACGCCCGCTGGATGCGGTTCCCTGCGTTCGACGCCATGGGCTTCCCGCTCACCGACGACGGTGCAAGCACGGTGGTCCCCGGCCTGTACTTCTGCGGCGTCCACTTCCTGCGCAAACGCAAGTCCGCGGTGCTCTTCGGCGTCGGCGAAGACGCCGCCATCGTGGCCCGATCAATCGCCCACAAACAGTCCCAACACCAGCCCGTCTGACAACCTGTACGGGCCTGGCGGCGCGCTCTTTGGCGGTAGGCGGCGCACTGGCCGTCGTCCGTTCTAGGAGGACTCTGTGGCGCGGGGTGGGACGAGACTCTCGATCGCCAGCCTGGTCCGGAGCGCCCGGCCGCCAAGTGATCGTCAGTTGGCGGCGAGCTTCTGGGTGATTGCCTCGCGGCTGGTCTCTGGGTCGTCGGTGTGCTCGACGCCGAGCTCGGCGAGGAGGGTGAGCGCCGCCTGCCAGTGCTGCTTGGCCCGGGCCGGGTCGCCGAGGACGGCGAACGCCGCGCCAAGGCCGTCTTCGGCCCGCGCGAGATCGAGACGCAGTCGCCGTCGCTCGGCCAGGAGCTGAGCCTGCCGGTGATGCTCGAGCGCGGACCGGCCGTCACCCAGGTCGACGTACGCGCGTCCCATCCCCTGGTGTGCCTCGTACTGCCAGTTCCGGTTCCCGGTGCGGACCGCTACCGCGAGCACTTCGCGGTAGGAGTCCAGCGCGGACGACGGGTCGCCGCTGCGGCGGCGGGCGTTGCCCAGGTTGTACATGCCGGCGAGCTCGCCGATGGGTAGACCCTCCTCACGCGACAGCGCCACTGCACGGCGGAACCCCTCCACGGCGGCGGCCGTTCGCCCGAGCTCTGCCTCGGCCCGACCACGGCCGATCAGGGCGTCGACCTTCCGCGCCGGGTAGCCGACTCGTCTGGCCAGTGCCAAGGCCTGGTCGAAGTGACTCACGGCCGTCCGGTACGCGCCCTTGCTCAGCCGCGCGTGGGCGATCGTGGAGTGCGCCTCGATTTGCCCCAGGTCGTCGCCGGCGTCCTCCGCCAGCCGCAGTGCGCGGGTGAGATGCTCGTCGGCATCCACAGGGCTGCCGCCGTACTGCACTGTCGCAGCCAGCCCGATGTGCGCCTCCACCTCCACCAGAGTCAGACCCTCCGCGGCGGCCAGCGACAGCGCCTGGGCGAGGTGGTGGGCGGCGGCGGGGTAGTTGTTCTGGCGCCGACGTATCCGGCCGATGTCTCCGTGCGCCCTGGCTGCGGCGGCCTGGTCACCCAGATCGTCAGCGGACTCCAGCGCCAGCCGGTGCAGTACGTCGGCCTCGCCGAGCCGGTTGCGCATGATCAGCTGCCGGTGCACCAGGCCGGCCAGGTCGCCGACGTACCGATGCAGCTCGAGTTCGCGGGCGGCCCGGGCGCCGGCCACCACGTTGGGCAGCTCGGTGTCGAGCCATCCGTTCGCCTGATCGGCGGTCCAGTCCGGCGGGTCCACCACGTACGGCGGATCCGGTCGCCGACTGCGGGTGTACGGATGGGCCAGGTCCATGGCCGCACTCGCCCATGCGCAGTAGTGGTCGAGGAGTCTGATCAGCGCAGCCAACCGGTCCTGCGCAGTCTCGGTGGCCTGGGCGTGCCGGGCCGCGTGCGCGCGGGTGAGGTCGTGCAGGCTGTAGCGCCCGGCCGGACCCTCGTCGAGTAAGTGCAGGTCCTGCAGGGTCTCCAGCGCCGAGCGGGCGGCGGCGTCATCGGTGCCGAACAGCGCTGCCGCCGCTCCGAGGTCGACATCCGGGCCAGGGATCAGGCCGACCAGCCTGTAGGCGCGTCGGGTCGGCTCGTCCAGCGCGGCGTACGACAGGTCGAGGGCAGCGGACACTCCGAGCGTTTCGTCATCGAGCCGGTCCAGTACGGCGGCACGCTGCTCCTGCAACCGCAGTACCAAGTCGGCCAGTTGCCACGAGGGCCGGGACCGCAGCCGGGCCGCCGCGATCCGCAGTGCGAGTGGAAGACGGCCGCAGAGCTCGACCAAATCGGTCAGCTGACCGGAGCTCAGGTCCGTGGATTCCGAAGCACGGGTGAACAAATCGATGGCTTCCAGCCGGGGCAGTGTGCCGAGTCGGATGGTTGCGCCCCGGTCGAGGCTCGCGAGGGTGTGGCGGCTGGTGGTGAGGACCTGGCAGGTCGGGGTGGCCGGCAGCAGCGGTGCGACCTGACCGGCGCCGGCCACGTTGTCGTAGACGAAGAGCAGCCGTCGATCGGCGACCAGGCTGCGGAACAGGCCCGCGCACTCCTCGACGTCGACCGGGAGCTGATCGCCCGGCACACCCAGGGCCCGCATGGTCCGGGCCAGCGCCTGGTCCGGTTCGAGCGGGTGCATGCGGTCGCTGAACCCGTGCAGGTCGATGAAGATCTGGCCGTCGGGGAACTCCGGCGCAAGCAACAAGCCCGCCTGGACCACGAAGGCCGTCTTGCCGACCCCAGCCATTCCCTCGACAGCGATGACGGACCGGCCCTCGGTGACGCCGGCTTGCAAGGCGGCCAACTCCTCGAGCCGGCCGACGAAATGCGAAGGGGCGGGCGGCAATTGCTGCGGCCTGTCGGGCACTGTGACCGTCGCTCCGCGCGCGGCGGTCGCCAGCTCGAGCGACTCGTCGTCGGTCAGCCCGAGAACCTCCGCGACCAGTCGCAGGGAGCTGCCACGCGGCCGGACGGACTCTCCGGTCTCCCAGCGCCGCAGGGTCCGTGGATCGAGACCGGATCGCTGCGCGAGTTCTTCCTGGGTGAGCAGCGCTCGTTCCCGCCACGCACGCAGCAGCTCACCGAAGGTCGACGGTCCAGCTCCGGTCACACCTGCCTCCCCGTCGCAGTTTAGGGCGCGGGAGGTCACGGACCGGCCGCTACCGCCGTGGGGCCGGCCGGAAGTGTCCGCAAGATGTCCGGTCGACGACCTGGGACCGGTGCGTGCCGCCGTGGAGAGTCGATCAGGACGACAACCAGCCCGGGAGGACAGATGAAAATCGCCCGCATCCTGGCTCGCCCCGATGACCGGTCAGAACCGACCGCGTTCGTGATTCCCGCACCGATGAGCATCCTCACCCATGCTCACCAGTGGACGACGAGGTCCCGGCACCGGACCAGCGAAGGCGTGGTCGGCTACGACCACTGCACCTGCGGCCGGTGGAGAGTCCACTGCGAGACCACGGCCCACGACCACCAGACGCTGTTCATCACCTCGGCCGCGTCACCCCTGGACCAGCTGAACTGATGGCCGCGCCAGGCTGGCGGCTGCCCCTCCCGGCCGCCAGCCTGGCGGCACCGCCCGCGCTCAGGCTTTCAGTACGTCGTACACGAGGTGTGTGACGCGGTCGCCTTGGACGATCTGTGCCGGGTTGTCGAGCATGAGCGGCTCGGACAGCGGACCGGTCCCCCAGAACGGTCGGCCTGAGCCGAACACCACGGGGACGAGGTTGACAACGACCTGATCGATCAGCCCGAGTCGCAAGGCCTGTCCGCCGATCTGGCCGGCGGACACGTCGACGATGCGGTCCTCACCGGCGTACTCCCGCCCCGCCTTGATGCCTTCCTCGACGCTGCCGACGAAGGTGAACGGCGCCGTACCGGCGTGCTCCCAGTCCGTCGGTGGTTCGTGCGTGACCACGAAGACGTGCTCGCCGGCGGCCGGTACGCCGTCCCAGCCGTTGGTGAGGTCGAAGACGCGCCGGCCGATGATGACGCACGCGATGCCCTTGTAGTGGTTGCGCGTGAAGTCGGCCGATGCCTGAGTGGTGCTGACCGTGTCGTCGCTGCCTTCGAAGGACCAGCTCACGTCTCCGTTGCCCAGCCAGTCGAACAGCGGACCGACACCGTCGCTGTCGTCGGCCATGTAGCCATCCAGGGAGACAACCGCTCCCATCACCGTCCTAGCCATCAGACCCCTCCTTGTGTGCAGGTAGTGATCTGACATTAGAAGCAGAACAACCCGCTCCGAATCAGTCAGACGACTGGTGCTGGGATGGGTTATGGCGTCAGTCCGGCGAGCTGCGAGCGCCTGCTGACGCCCAGCTTGGGGTAGGCCTTGTACAGGTGATGACCGACGGTGCGCGGGCTGAGGAACAGCTCAGCCGCGATCTCCCGGTTGCTCATGCCCTGCGCGGCCCGGCGTACGACCTGCAGCTCCTGCGGGGTGAGCTGGCTGCCACCGATCGCCGGCTCCGGAGCGGTGTCGCCGAGCGCGGTGAGCTCGGTGCGGACGCGTCGTTCCCAGCCGTACGCCGCGATCCGCTCGAACGTGCTGAGCGCCTCGACCAGTTGGGCCCTGGCCGCCGTACGACGGCGATTGCGTCGCAGCCATTCGCCGTACGCGAGAGAGGTGCGCGCCCGGTCGTACGGCCCGCATCCGTCGAGACGGAGCGCCGCCTCGAAGGCTTGGTGCGCCTCGGGTCCCTCGCTGAGCAACGCCTCGCACCGCAGTACGAGCGCCTGTGCCGCGGGATTGCCCGATTCCGTCGCCCACTCGATCAGCGCTGGCAAGTGCCGCCCAGCGCGATCCGTCTCACCTGCCCGTACGGCGGCCTCGACGTGATCGGGGATTGCCCGCACGGCCACGTCCCGACCGGATGGTCCGTCGCAGACTCGCTCGAGACGGTCGAGTGCGGCGACGGGCTGACCGGCCATCAGATCGACCAGCGCCAATGCCCAGGTCACCAGGGCTGCCGACATCCGGTGCTGCCGGGTGTCGCCGAGCACCAAGGTTGCCTGCTCTGCGGCTGCGGTGTCGCCGCGAACTGCGGCAAGCCAAGCCGAGATCGAGGTCAGTACGACGACCTGCAGGTCCAGACCGAGGTCAGTGGCCAGCTCGATCGCTTCGGTCACCGTCGCTTCCGCATCCTGGAAGCGACCCGTCACCAACTGCGCGAGCGCGAGTGGTTCCTGCGCATACGGCAGCCAGCCGAGCGCACCGTCACGGCGCAACGTGGCGACGTGGCTCTCGAGCAGGGTCAGCCCCAGCGTGTCCGCGCCGATCAGCACGGCCATGTACCCAGCCGTCAGCCGGTCGAGTGTGGCGTCCAGCTCAAGGGCAGCGGGCAGCAGCGTGCGCATCGACGCGACCGCGGGCTTGACGTTTCCGAGCAACAGGTCGTTGAAGCCGATCAACGCCTCGGCCAGGCCTCCGGGGACCGACTGTAGTTGCTCAACGCAACGACCAAGCAGGACGGGATCGGCCGCGTCACGCGCACACCACGTCGCCTCGGCAAGGATGGAGACCGCACGGTCCGGGTCGGTCGACAGGATCGGTACGGCGGCGGCGAGCGACAGCGCACTCGCCTCGGCGGGCGAGATGCGCTCGTACGCGACCTGGGCCCTGATCCAGCTGGCCTCGGCCCGTTCGCTGGGTTGTCTGGTCAGCTCGCCGCCGGCCGCGGCCAACTCGGCCGCATGATCCAGCCTGCCTGCGTCGTACGTCGCTCGGGCGGCACCGACGAGACGCCTGGCTCGGTCGGCGCGGTCGTTGCTGAGCTGCGCGGCCCGTTCCAGCGCTCGCGCCGCGGACGCCGGGCCACCGCGCCCGACCGCACGGAGCGCGGCGCGTTCGAGTTCCGCCGCGGCCAGGTCGTCGGTGCCACCGGCCGCGGCGGCCAGATGCCACGCGCGACGGTCGGCATCACGTGGGTCCGAGAACGACCCCGCCAGCGCTTCGTGCGCGGCCACTCGTTGGGCGAACGGCGCGTCCTGATAGACCGCCGACCGGATCAACGGGTGCCGGAACTCGATCGAGTCGGAGGTCACCTGGACGAGTCGCTCCTGCTCGGCCGGCGCGAGGTCCGCGGCGACCAGGCCCAGAGATGCGGCGGCGGCCGAGAACGCTTGGAGCTCCGAGGTGTGGTCGGCAGCGGCAAGCAACAACGCCCGCTGCGCGTTCTCCGGCAGTGCGCGAATCTGAAGGCGGAAGTGCTCCTCCAAGCGTCCGCTGGCCGGCAGCGGGGTGACTGGCGCGGACGGCCGATCGGCGCGGTCGCTCGCCGCCAGCTCCAGGATGGCCAGCGGGTTCCCTTCGGATTCCGCGAGCACGCGCTCGGCTGCCTCGCGAGGCAGCGTCCGAACACTGGCCAGCAGGCGATTCGAGTCCGGCGGATCCAGTCGCTGGAGCGCGATGCTGTCCAACCCGGCGGCCGGGAACGGCCGGTCGCCGTCCCGCGCGGCGAAGATCATCGCGACCGGGTCGGTGTGCAGGCGCCGTACGGCGAACAGCAGCGCGTCGATCGACGACCGGTCGAACCAGTGCGCGTCGTCGACCAGGCACAGCAGCGGTCTTTCCTCGGCCAGGTCGGAGAGCAACGTCAAGACTGCTGCTCCGACCGCCGGCGGTCCACCTGGCAAGGTGCTCGCACCGAACGCGGTCCGCAGTGCTTGACTTTGGCGGCCGGGCAACGCGTCGAAGCGATCGGCGAAGCGAGCCAGCATCAGTTGAAGACCGGCGAACGGAAGCTCGGCCTCGGACTCGATGCCGACGACCCGCAGTACCCGCATCCCGTCGGCAGTAGCCGCCGCATGGTCGAGCAACGCGGTCTTGCCAATCCCCGCCTCACCCCGCACCACCAACGCCCCACACCGGCCGGCACCGGCCTCGGCGAGCACCCGCTCCACCGCAGCCCGCTCAACCGCCCGCCCCACCAGCACCGCAGCAGCGTAACCCCAACATCTGGCCACGGCTCCGGCCGACATGTGCAAGCATGATCGCCGATTCGACTCCTGCCAGGCACGCCACCAACCCCTGCGATCGGAGCAGCCGTGTCCACTGTTACCGCTGCGGAATTCACCTGGCCGCTAGGCGACGACGCCGTACTGATCCCGCGGACCGTCGCGATAGCGGAGGCTCACTTCGCTCTCGTCGAGGCCAACTATCAACGTCTGGCGCAATGGTTCGGGGACGCGTACCAGGAACCGCCGGTGCTGGACGAGACCCGCGCGAATCTGGTGGAGGCTGGGCAGGGCTGGCTGGACGGATCGTTGCTGCCGCTGTCGATCGCGGTGAAGGCGGACAACGGCTGGCGCCTGGTCGGCTGGGCCCAACTCGAGATCGACCGTCGGGCGCGGTCGGCCGAGATCGGCTACTGGCTCGACACCGACTTCGTCGGCCGTGGACTGATCAGCCGCACAGTCACCGCCGTACTCGACCACGCCTTCGGCCCGCTCGGCCTGCTCCGAGTCCGCCTGTGCACCACCATCGACAACACCCGCAGCCGCAACGTCGCCGAACGCATGGGCTTCACCCAGGAAGGCGTACTCCGTGAAGCCGCCGTCTTCCCCACCGAACGCCGCGACCTGGTGATCTACGGCCTCTTGGCCCGCGAATGGCGGCCTCCCGCAAGAGTCGACGCCCCTCCCCGCGGATAACGTCAGGCGGCGCGGTCACCACCAGTTCAGCCTTACCTGACCAGTAGCAGCGCGCGGTCAGGTGCGGTGTTTTTTGTAGGGGGTTGTTTGGGGGCCGGGGTGGAAGCCTAGGGATTGGTAGAGCTTGGCTGCGGTGGGGTAGGCGGGGTCGCCTCGGGGGTTGACGATTGCTTGGGTTGCGCCGGCTTGCTGGAGGGCTGTGAGGGCGGCGAGGTTGACGGCGGTGGCGAGGCCGCGGCGGCGGTGGGCGGGATCGGTTCCGACCGGTTCGATCAGGCCGACCTCGTTCTCCTCGTCGAGCCAGGCCAGGGACGTCGACACGAAGTTGCCGTGCTGATCCTCGATCACCCAATCGAGCTCGGGCCGGTAGGGCCAAGCGTTCATCACGGATTGGTAGGTGTCGGCCGACAGGGTCGAGCCGAAGTCGGACCAGGTCGCGCGGTGTCCCGCACTGCGTCGTTCGGCTTCGTCCGGGCGCACGTGACGAAGCCTGTACCCGTCGGGACAGGACGGGACCACGACAGTCGCGAGCGACCTGTGGTGATGGGTGAAGAACGGCGCCTCCGCATCAGCGCGGTAACCAGCGGACTCCAGCGCCGTGGTCAGGTGTACTTCGGTCTCGAGCACCGCGCAGGTGAGTTCGGGCGCCGAGGTGACCTCCTCGAACCAGGCAATGACCTCTGCGGCCAGCTCGGGTCGAGACAGGTCGGTCACCAGCGCCAGATGTCCAGGAAGCTCCACCCATCCCCAAGCGACCGTCTCGCCGTTGTCCTCCCACAGCGAGGTCCGCCACGTTGATTCGACGCCGGGAACGGTACGGCGTTGCCAGGCCAGATCACCGATATGCCAGTTCGCATCGACGCTCCAGCAACGTTGAACCAGCCGCTGCATCGCCCGCAGGTCGTCAGCTCCGCGGTAGTCCCGGCGACTCGTCATGACTCGTACCGGCCGAAGGTGAAGAGATGGGTGCCGGGGACGAGAGGCTCTGGGGTTCCGGTGTAGCGGTGGACACCTACACCGAAGCCGGCGGCGGGTTCGGAGAGGTAGCGGCGTTCGAAGTCACGAGACTCGAACCAGGAGCAGATCTGAGGCACCAGGTCGGGGTCGTCGCGATGGCGGGTCCAAATCACCGGAGCCCCAGAGCGGCACAGCTGCGGGAGGGCCGCGATCGTGCCCTGGATGTCTTCGTCGCTGATGTTGCCGAAGATTCCGCAGGCTAGCACGATGTCCGCGGGCACCATCCCGACGTACTGATCGATGAGAGCCGCGTCGCCTGCGCGGACCTCCACCTGATCGAGCCCGAGAGCGCGGGCGGCTGAAGCGGCACCGTCGGCGATCTCTGCGTCGAGCTCGACCAACCGGGCATGAACGTCGCCGCGGCGTGGATGGTCGGCCAGGACCTCGAGTACGTCGCGGCCTTGGCCGGCGCACAGGCTGACGATGCGGAGCGGCCCGGCAGCGCAGTCCTCCAAGGCAATCCGGAGCTGTGTCTGCACGACCTTCAACCGCTGGGACAGCTCTGACCCCGGGTCGTCGTACTCGTCGTGCCAGGCGGACCAGTCCATGGGCTAGCTCCTCTCAGGAACTTCCTATCAAGTTCTCAGTGCAATCAGGGGCCGATCGCGGAACGCTGCCCGTCTCAGCTGCGTTGACGGACGAAAGTCCGCCAGGCGAAGGGACGACAGCATGACAGGTACCGCCGACACGATGGCGGCCGAGGAGCTGACGTACCCGAGCGACTCGGTGGTCGTACTCGCCGGCATTCCGGGAGCCGGCAAGAGCACACTCCTCGACCGCCTCTTCCCCGAAAACTCCGACCGCGTGTACGACTCGGGCCGCCTCCGCGATCGCTGGATGCCGGTCCTCGGCGTACTCCCCTATCCCTGGTGGCGGCCGCTTCTCCACCTCACGTACTACGCGATCGTGCTCAACGCGATGAGCACCGGCCCCCTGGTCGTCCACGACTGCGCCACCCGTCCGTGGGTACGACGCCTCATCGGCTGGAGGGCACGCCAGACCGGGAGGACAGTGCACCTGCTCCTGCTCGACGTACCCGATGACATCGCCCGCGACGGGCAGCAGGCGCGCGGACGCGTCGTACGCAAGGGCAGCATGGCCACGCACTGCCGTCGCTGGCCGCAGCTCCTCGACCGGGCGGTCGCCGACCCCACCGAAGTCATCCCCGGCGCGGCCTCCGCCGTCGTCCTCGATCGCGACCAGGCCAACCGGCTCGAAGCGATCAGCTTCCGTTGAGGCCGGCCTCCAGACCGTCCAGGATCAGATCCAGCCCGTACTCGAAGTCCTCCATCCGCCCGGACCGCATCACGTGACCGATCACCTCGACGACATGCGGGAACTCCTCCGCGGACAGTCCCGGGAGTACGTCGGCCGACACCCGCGACGCCTCGTCGGCGGCGAACGGCAGGTTGAGCTGCTGCAACGTGAACCCGTAGAGGTGACTGTCCAACGTGTGCCACGCATCCAGCGCACCCTCGATCGTGAAGCCGCCCTCGCGGAGCCGTCCCAGGGTCGCGTCCAGGTAGCGCGTCATGCCCAGGCCGATGCTGTAGCGGGACATGATCTGCATCGCCGCCCACGGATGGGCGACCAGCACCTCGTGCGCCGAGATGGACCGCCGCCGCATCGCCTTCTTCCAGTCCGTCCCAGCGGGAAGTACGTCGATGTCGGTCAGCACCAGGTCGACGATGCCGTCGAGGATGTCGTCCTTGTTCTTCACGTGGTTGTAGAGCGACATCGCCTCCACGCCGACCTCCTGGCCGAGCCGCCGCATGGTCAGCGCGTCCAGGCCCTCCTTGTCGGCGAGCGTGATCGCGGCCCGCAGGACCCGCTCCCGGTTCAGTGGCTCACGCCGTACCGCCATTGCGATCCTCTCGCCAGGCCGATGAACTTACATCGTAAGCGTACAGAGTAAGCCGGGCGCCGCAGGAACTGTCGGTGCCAGGTGATTGAGTCGTACTTCGACGTGGGGAGGAATGGGTGTGAAGGTTCGGGTTGGTCGTGAGGTGCTGGCCGAGGCGGTCGGATGGGTGGCGAAGGGGCTACCGAGCCGGCCGAGTGTGCCGATCCTGGCCGGGATGGTAGTCGACGCGGCGGACGGTCAGGTGACGCTGTCCGGGTTCGACTACGAGAGCTCCGCGCAGGTGAGCGTGCCGGCGGAGGTGGCGGACGGTGGGCGGGTCCTGGTGTCGGGTCGGCTGCTGTCCGACATCTGCCGCAGCATGCCGAGGGACTCGGTGGATCTGAGCGGCGACGCGTCTCGGGTGCAGGTGGTCAGCGGGAGTTCGCGCTTCGCGCTGCAGACCCTGCCTCTCAACGAGTATCCGGCGCTGCCCGAGTTGCCCGGGGCGAGCGGCGTCGTGAAGGGAGATGCCTTCGCCCGGGCTGTCGCGCAGGTGGTGAGCGCATCCGGCCGGGACGACACCCTGCCGGTGTTCACCGGCATCCGGGTGGAGCTCCGCGGATCGACCATCTCGTTGCTGGCCACCGACCGGTACCGGCTGGCGCTGCGCGTCATCGAGTGGGAGCCGGCCGACCCGACCGTGGAGGCGAACGCGCTGGTGCCGGCGCGGATGCTCCACGACGTGGCCAAGGCGATGTCCGGCCACGATCTCACTCTCGCGCTCGGTTCGACCCGCACAGGGGACGGGTTGATCGGGTTCGAGGGTGGCGGCCGGCGGGCGACGAGCCGGCTGATCGACGGCGACTTCCCGAAGGTGCGCAGCCTGATCCCGGCCGAGTCCGCGATCACCAGCACCGTCCAAGTGGACACAGCCTCACTGGTCGAGGCGGTGAAACGGGTCGCGCTGGTGGCGGAGCGGACGACACCGGTGCGGATCAACTTCGCGGACGGCACGGCGACTCTCGACGCCGGGAGTGGCGAGGAGGCGCAGGCATCGGAGTCGGTGGAGGCGACGGTCACCGGTGATCCGGTGTCCACCGGGTTCAACGCGGGCTATCTCCTCGATGCGCTCGCCTCCCTGGGGATGCCGATCGCGCACTTCGCGTTCACCCAGCCGATGAAGCCTGCGAACCTGACCGGTCTCCGCGCTCCTGACCAAACTCCGACCGGAGACTCGGCGTACATCCTGATGCCGATGCGACTGCCAACCTGAGGCGGATGCCGACGGCAATCATCCGTCAGTAGGACGCCGGATCAGGCCATGGGCTGACGATCGGCGGCGGTCGATGCGGTCTAGTGGTGGTGCCCCCGCGCCACCGCTTGGAAGGACGACTGTGGACTCGCCGAAGGCCCGGCTGCATGAGATCGATCTGCTGCGGATCCTCGCGGCCGTCTCGGTGATGACGTACCACTACCTGTTCTCGGCGTACGCCGGCGGCCTGTCGACGATGCAGTTCCCGCATGCCGACATCGTGGCGCGGTACGGCTATCTCGGTGTCGACCTGTTCTTCACGATCAGCGGATTCGTGGTGCTGCTGAGCGCCTGGGACCGGACGCCGCGGTCCTTCGTCGTCTCCCGGGCAGTCCGGCTCTACCCGGCGTACTGGATGGCGGTCACGCTGACCACGATCGTGTCGATCTCGCTCAGCCAGGGCCGGTTCCCGGTGTCGCTGCCGCAGTACCTGGCCAACCTGACGATGTTCAACTCGCTGCCGAACATCGAGAACGTCGACGTCGTCTACTGGACGCTGTGGGCCGAGGTGCGCTTCTACGCGATGATCCTGATCCTGACCTGGATCGGCATCACCCGCCGCCGGGTCACGATCTTCCTCTGGGCCTGGCTGACCGCGACCTTCGTCTTCCAGACCGGTCTGTTGCCGCACGCAACCGATCTGGTGCTGAACACGCAGTTCTCCCACTACTTCATCGCGGGTATGGCGCTGTGCCTGATCCACCGCTACGGGCCGACGCCGCAGACGCTGCTGATCGTTGCCGTCTCGCTCGGCAACGCGATCTACCGTGGCATCGGATTCGGCGACCGGGTCGGCATCCGCTACCACACGGAGATCCACCGGCCGGCTGTGATCGCGATCATCGTGGTGATCTTCGCCGTCATGCTGACCGTCGCACTCAAGTGGACCCACCGGCTCAGGCGGCCGTGGTTCGCGGTCCTCGGCGCACTCACCTACCCGCTCTACCTGGTGCACGCGCACATCGGGTTCATCATCTTCGAGCGGCTCGGCGACCAGGTGAACCACGTGCTCCTGGTCGCCGCCACGATGCTCGCGATGGTCGGCGTAGCAGCCGCCCTGCACTACGGGGTCGAGCAGCCGCTGGCGCCTCGCCTCAAGCGGTTGCTCGAGCGCGTCCTACCCGGCGGCCGCCGCCAGCCGGTTCACGCGGTCACGAAGTAGTTCGTCAGCACCCCCGCCAGCGTCTCCGGCGGAAGCGTGTGGAAGGTCCCGTCATGGCCCTCCGCCGTCCCGTTCGGCAGCGCTGCGGCGGTCTGCTTGACCGAGTCCTGCAGCCACGCCGGACTGTCGTTGCTGTACAGCGCAAGTGTCGGCAGTTCGATTGTCGACAACAGCGCTGTCGGTACGGCGCTGTCCCCCATCTGCAGGCCGTCGTACACGAGCGTGTGTGCGACCGCCTCGAGTCCGGCCCACATCGGCGTCGCCCGGATCTGATCGACGACCTCTTTCGGCTGACCGACCGCCTCGACCATGAACAACTCGGCCGCACCGCCGGGGTTCCCGGCCGCGACGTACTCCTGCAGCCGCTCGATGTACCGCTCCGGCGCCGGCGGTGCACCCTCGACCCGGAACGGCGGCTCCATCACCGCCTGCTTCTCGAACGGCAGTCCGGCCTGGAACAGCACCATCGAACCCGACGAGTACGCGCAGGCGAACCGCGCGCCGGTCGCCGACCGCACCGCATCGAGGTCCTCCCACTCGCGTTCGACGGCGTACGTCGGTGCATCGCCGGAGTCGCCACGTCCACGCCGGTCGTAGTTCACCACAGTGAACGTCGAGGCCAGCGCCTCGGCGTCCGGCACGTAGCGAGCGCGGTCGGTGAACCCGCCGGCCACGAGCACCAGCACCGGCCCGCTGCCGTAGGTGTCGTACGCGATCTCGGTGCCGTCCTTCGAGGTGACCTTCTCCATCACCACACCCCTTCTCAGTTTGGGATCCCCTGTCAATCCGTCGAACGAAGACAGCGTGGAGAGACACCCGATTGGATGTGATCCACATCACAGGACACTAGCGACAGGCCCGAGTACTATCCGCGGCCGACCCACCTCACTACAGTTGGATTATGTATACAGACGGCTGGTATGCGGTCCACCGCACGATGGGTTCCTGATGCTGCTCCGCCAGCTGGAGTATCTCGTCGCCCTCGCCCGGGAGAAGCACTTCGCCCGGGCCGCCGGCGCGTGCTACGTCTCCCAGCCGTCGCTGTCCGCCGCGATCCGCAAGCTCGAGCAGGAGCTCGACGTACCGATCGTCCGGCGCGGCCGCCGCTTCGAGGGGCTCACCCCCGAGGGCGAGCGGGTGCTGCTGTGGGCGCAGCGGATCCTGGCCGAGCAGGACGCGCTGCGGCACGAGTTGTCGGTGATGCGCGGCGGCCTGACCGGCACACTCCGGCTCGGCGCGATCCCGACCGCGATGCCGGTCGTCTCGCTGCTCACCACCCCGTTCTGCGAACGGCACACCAGCGCCCGGGTGACGCTCGAGTCGTTGTCGTCGCGCGACATCACCCAGAAGCTGGCCGAGTTCGATCTCGACGTCGCGATGACGTACCTCGACGACGACACCCTCGGCCAGGTCCGCAAGACCCCGTTGTACGAGGAGCGCTACTTGCTCCTCACCCCGCAGCACACCGAGCTGGGTGAGTTGCCGGTGGCAACCTGGGCACAGGTGGCCGCGCTGCCGCTGTGCCTGTTGTCCCCCGACATGCGCAACCGCCGGATCATGAACGGCTACTTCACCGACGACGGCGTCACCGCTTCTCCCGCGATCGAGAGCGATACGGTCTCCGGTCTCTACAGCCATCTGCACGGCAACCACTGGTCGACCGTGATCTCCCACGCCTGGCTGCACATGTTCGGTGTGCCTGAAGGCATGCGCGTCGTACCGCTGAAGAGCCCGGCGCACGGGCCGCGGGTCGGACTGGTGATCGCGGCCCGCAGTCCCGAGCCCGTGCTGGCCCGCGCGCTCCTCGACGTCGCGCGACAAGCCGGCGTACACACCGCTCTCGACGATCTGCTCAACGTGCATTTGATGGGTTCCGGCTATCTCGACATAGCGAGCAAGTCTTTGACCGTCGGACCGTGACGCGGCGACTGTGGAAGTCCCTTCCGAACAAGGAGATTCCACATCATGGCCAAGATCATCTGCGTCCTGTACGACGATCCTGCCGACGGCCACCCGACGTCGTACGCGCGTGACGACATCCCCACCATCAACGGCTACCCGGGCGGCCAGACCGCGCCCACGCCGAAGGCCGTCGACTTCACACCGGGCGAGCTGCTCGGCAGCGTGTCCGGTGAGCTCGGGCTGCGCGAGTTCCTGGAGAGCCAGGGCCACACGCTGGTCGTCACCTCCGACAAGGAGGGCCCCGACTCGGTGCTCGACCGCGAGCTGGCCGACGCCGATGTGGTGATCTCGCAACCGTTCTGGCCGGCGTACCTGACGCCCGAGCGGATCGCGGAGGCGCCGAACCTCAAGCTCGCGATCACCGCCGGCATCGGCTCGGACCACGTCGACCTGGACGCGGCGATCAAGCACGGCATGACCGTTGCCGAGGTCACCTACAGCAACAGCATCAGCGTCGCCGAGCACGTGGTGATGATGATCCTCGGCCTCGTCCGCAATTACCTGCCTTCGCACCAGGTGGTCCTCGACGGCGGCTGGAACGTCGCCGACTGCGTGGCCCGCTCGTACGACCTCGAAGGTATGCACGTCGGCACTGTCGCGGCCGGCCGGATCGGGACCGCCGTACTGCGCCGGCTGAAGCCGTTCGACGTGAACCTGCACTACACCGACCGGCACCGGCTGCCGGAGTCGGTCGAGCGCGAGCTCAACCTGACCTTCCACCCGAGCGCGGCCGACATGGTCCCGCACTGTGACGTGGTCACGATCAACGCGCCGCTGCACCCGGAGACCGAGGGCCTGTTCGGCGAGAAGCTGCTCAGCACCATGAAGCGCGGCACCTACCTGATCAACACCGCCCGCGCGAAGATCGCCGACCGGGACGCCATCGTGAAGGCACTGGAGAGCGGTCAGCTGGCCGGGTACGCCGGCGACGTCTGGTACCCGCAGCCCGCGCCGGCCGACCACCCGTGGCGGACCATGCCGCACCACGGCATGACCCCGCACATCTCCGGCTCGACCCTGTCCGCCCAGACCCGCTACGCCGCCGGCACCCGGGAGATCCTGGAGTCGTGGTTCGCCGGTACGCCGATCCGCGACGAGTACCTGATTGTCGACGGTGGGCGACTGGCCGGTGCCGGAGCGCATTCGTACTCGACCCGCGTGTGAGCGGCGTCACGTCGTACGTAACCGGGATCACGTGAGACGAGGGCATAACCCGTGAGGACGGCTGGTTGAATGTATACAGAAGCCAGAATTCAAGGAAAGGGCAACAATGATCTTCACCCGTAGGTTCGGCGCTCTGGCGGCTCGCCCGCAGTTCCCGGATGCCCCGGAGCTGCAGCAGGAGCTGAACACCCCGGCCGACCTGGACGCCGAGCTCGCGAAGCTCACCGGCGACCAGGCTCGGACCGCTCACGACGATCGCCCGCACGCCGACGAGTCCGCGGCGTAACTCGGTCGCCATATCAGGTCAGGAGCCAAGGCCCCATGACCACGCCGGCGCCGAAGGCCCGGCCCCAAGCGTGGCACTTGGTAGACTGTCTACCAAGTGCCATGCCTTTGTCAGCGCAAGTTCCGGGAAGGACTTCATGACCACCATCAGCGCAGGCCCAGGGGCGGGGGCGGAACCGGCCGGTGTGCGACACGTCAAGCGGCCGACGCCACTGCGTGAGTCCGTCTACGAGGCCCTGACCGAGATGATCATCGACGGCACCCTCGAGCGCGGCCGGCACCTGGTCGAGGTCGAACTGGCCGGCATGCTGGGCGTTTCCCGGCAGCCGGTCCGCGAGGCCCTCCAGCGGCTCAACAACGAGGGCTGGGTGGACCTCCGGCCGGGCTTCGGCGCGATGGTGCACGTGCCCGCCGAGGACGAGGTGGACCAGCTGCTCGCGGCCCGTGCCGCCCTGGAGTCGGAGTCCGCGCGACTCGCGGCCCGGCACGCGTCGAAGGACGACGTGGCCCGGCTCAAGGACCTGTGCAAGGTCGGTACGGCGCTCCAGGAGGCCGGCGACATCGACGGCGCGGTCCGGACCAACGGCGAGCTGCACAGCCTGATCACCCAGATGTCCGGCAACAGGTTCCTGGTGGACTTCGCCGGCCAGGTCGACCGCCGGGTCCGCTGGTACTACACCCCCGTCGCCCCGGTCCGCGGTGGCGCCTCCTGGCGCGAGCACGCCCGGCTGGTGAAGGCGATCAGCGAGGGCGACGAGGACAAGTCCGCGCAGATCATGCGCGAGCACACCGAACACACCCGCAAGGCCTACCACGACCTCCAGGCGGGCGCCGAGCCCGGCGAAACGCCTGCTGAGGCCGCTCCCCGCCGGCGCCGCCGTGCGGCGAACTGACGCCACGGCCGGACGCTGAATCACCCGCCGGGGGTGATGGCCCTCGGCCCGGCGGCGGATGAGGATTGGCTGCGATCGCGGACGAGGATCGGCTGCCAAGTCAGGCCGATCCCCGGCATCGAGGGAGGCCGGCATGACAGTGACGCCGACGGGTTCGCAGGCACCGGCCGCGGACGTGCTGGTGATCTTCGGGATCACCGGTGATCTGGCCAAGGTGATGACGTTCCGCTCGCTGTACCAGTTGGAGGCGCGCGGTCTGCTCGACTGCCCGATCGTCGGAGTGGCTGCCGACGACTGGACCCTCGAGCAGCTGGTCGAGCGGGCCAGGACGTCGATCGAGGGCACCGGCGTCACCATCGACAAGGCCGTCTTCGACCGCTTCGCGGACCGGCTGTCGTACGTCGGTGGCGACTTCACCGAGGCGTCCGTCTACGAGCGCGTCGGCCAGGCGATCAAGGATGCCCAGACACCGGTCTTCTATCTCGAGATCCCGCCGTTCCTGTTCGGCCGGGTGGTGCAGGGACTGTCCGAGGCCGGGCTGACCACCGGTGCCCGGGTCGTCGTCGAGAAGCCGTTCGGCCACGACCAGCAGTCGGCTCGCGACCTGGCCGGCCAGTTGCATCAGTACATCGACGAGTCGCAGCTGTACCGGATCGACCACTACCTCGGAAAGATGGGGTTGGAGGAGATCCTCTACCTGCGGTTCGCGAACGCGGTCCTCGAACCGGTGTGGAGCCGCAACTACCTCGACTGTGTCCAGATCACGATGGCGGAGGACTTCGGCGTCGAGGACCGCGGCCACTTCTACGACCCGGTCGGCGCCCTGCGCGACGTGGTCGTCAATCACCTGATGCAGGTCGTCGCGGCCGCCGCCATGGAGCCACCGTCGCGGGGCGATCCGACCACGCTGAAGGATTCGACCACCGCGCTGTTCCGTGCCGTGGAGGAAGCCGATCCGGCCCACTACCTCCGCGGCCAGTACGACGGCTACCTCGCCATCGACGGCGTCGCGAAGAACTCGGCCACCGAGACGTACGCCGCACTCCGGCTCGACATCGAGAACTGGCGCTGGGCCGGTGTGCCCTTCTTCATCCGCACCGGCAAGCGACTGCCGGTCACCCAGACCGAGCTGCGCCTGGTCTTCAAACGACCACCACGGCTCGGTTTCGGACCCCGCGGCCACATCGCCGAGCCGAACCAGCTGGTGATCAAGCTCGACCCGTCGACCGGAGTCCGGATCCAGGTGGACGCGCACCGCGCCGACCTGGCCCGGATCGCGCCGATCGAGCTCGACATGGAGTTCGGCCAAGAAGGTGGCGAAGGCCCCACGCCGTACGAGGTGCTGTTACATGCGGCCATGACCGGGCAGAGCACCCGGTTCACGCGCCAGGACGCCGTCGAGGAGACATGGCGGGTGATGCAGCCGTTGCTCGATGCACCGACGCCGATCCATGCCTACCAGCCCGGGACCTGGGGGCCGGCCGCGGCCGGCGAAGTACCGGCCGGATACGGCGGCTGGCGAACGCCTTGGATCCCGAACTGACGTCTGGAGTTGGGGTCACGAGGTCGACGCGGTGATGATCTGGCCGGGGAGGCGCGCGAAGTCCTCAGTGGTGCCGGGGTGTGGACGTGCCGCACTCACTAACCTGCCCGTGGGGCGACTTCCATGCCCCGAGTTGAGCGTGGCGGCCTCGGCCTGTGGGTGGTTGGTGAGTGGTGCGGGGCCGCCCGTGACGCGACGGGCTGCGGTCGGCCTGGCGGTCCGCGACCATCGCCTGCTGCCAACGGCCCGGCGGATCGGCCGGTCTCCGAGTGGGGGTTTGCGTGTTCCGGGGCAGGCCCGTGAACAGCTTGTCGTGACCGCGAACAGGTCGTGGCGTGTGCACGGCCCCCAGATCCTGTTCACCGCCCCCCACCCCGACACCTCGACACCTCGACACCAGGTAGCCGACGTGCCGCCGCGACCTTGAACACGGACCGACCACTACAACAGGTGGCCGGTGCACAAGGCCGTAGGCCTACGGCAAGCCGCCGCACGACCACCCTCTACAGGCCCGGGCTGCCAAGCACGACCAGCCTGCCCACACCCTCCGCACCCAGCCCGCCCGCGGCAGGTCAGTGATGCAGGTCTGGCACGGAGTCGGCACCAACCTCATGACCGGATACAACTGGCGCGTTCAGTTTGCTGGCGTATCGTCGGCCATGTGCAGGGGCCGGACACAGGTTCGGGTGCAGCCTCCGTTCCCGTTGCACCACCGACCGTGACCCCTGGGGGCCACAGCGTGGGGTCAGGAGTGCGTGGTGGGCGTGAACGCCTGGTACCGCGAACCGCAGTTATCGATCGCTTGATGGAATCGCACGAGCCGGTGGTCGCCGTCGTGGCGCCACCCGGCTACGGCAAGTCGACTGTGCTGTCCCAGTGGACCGATCAGTTCGGGCCGCGGGTGGCCTGGGTGTCGTGCGAACGGTCCGACAACGACCCGGTCGCGTTGTGGACGGGCATCCTCGACGCCCTCGACCAGATCGAGCCGGTCGGCAGGGACGCGCGCGCCTTGCTGGCCGCGTCCGGCGGCAGCGTCGACGTCGTACCCCGGCTGGTCGAGTCGATCAGCGCGTTGCGCTCGCCGGTGCTGGTCGTGCTCGACCACGTGGAGGAGATCACCAGCCCCGACTGCTCGAGGTCGATCGCCGAGTTCGCGTTCCGGGTACCCCCCGGCTGGCGGCTCGCCGTCGCATCGCGGGACGCGCTGCCGCTGCCGTTGTCCCGGCTGCGGATGGGCCGTGGGATCGTCGAGATCGGCGTCCAGGACCTCGCCATGGGCGGCGCCGAGGCGGCTGCGTTGCTGCGGTCGGCCGGCGCCGAGGTACCCGTTGCCGAGGTCGACGAACTGGTTCGCCGTACGGAGGGCTGGCCGGCCGGCCTGTATCTCGCCGCACTGGCGATGCGGTCCGGTTCGCCGGTGACGGGCTTCGGCTTCACCGGTGACGACCGATTGGTCGACGACTACCTGCGGTCGGAGCTGCTCGACCGGCTCTCCCCCGCCCAGGCGGACTTCCTCGTCCGTACGTCGATCCTCGACCGCATGACCGGGCCCCTGTGCGACGCCGTCGTCGGCGGGAAGCAGTCGGCCCGGATGCTCGTCGACCTCGAACGCCACAACCTTCTGGTCGTCCCGCTCGACCGCCGCGGCGAGTGGTACCGGTACCACCATCTGCTGCGCGAACTCCTCCAGGCCGAGCTCCGGCGTGGCGATCCCGATCTCGGCGGCAGGCTGCACGCACGCGCCGCCGACTGGTACGAGGCGAACGGGATGGCCGAAGCCGCCGTCGGCCACGCCGCCGCGGCCGGCGACACCGAACGAGTCACCCGGCTCGTCCTCGAACTCATGCAACCGGTCTGGGCCAGCGGCCGGGTCGACACCGTGCGCGGCTGGATGGAACTCCTCGACCGCTACCCGCGAGGCCCGCACTACGCCGCGATCGCGGCACACAGCGCTTTGATCTTCGCCTTGCTCGGCCGGCCGCGGGAGGCAGAGCGGTGGGTCGGTGTCGCCGAAAGTCTGCCCGTCAGCGGAACGTTGTCCGACGGTACGACGGTCGCCGCGACGCTGGCGTACATGCGAGCCAACCTCAGCCGGCAGGGACCCGTGGCGATGCGCACCGACAGCGTCCTGGCCCTCGACGGGCTCAGCCCGGCCAGCCCGTTCCGCGCGACGATGCTGCACTCGGAGGCGATGTCGTGGTACCTCGAGGGAGACCTCGAGCGCGCCGATTCCGGGTTCATCCATGCGTACGACGTGGCGACCGGCTTCGGCGTCACCCCGCTCGCGGCCCTGATCCTGACCGAGCGGTCCCTGATCGCCACCGAGCGCGGCGAGCGCGCCGCCGCCGAAGCGATGCTCAAGCGTTCCCTCGAGCTCGTCGACACCGGACACTTCGAGGCGTACTGGACCAGTGCCCTGGTCTACGCGGCCGCCGCGCACGCAGCCGCCCGCCGCGGCGACATGCGCGAGTCCCGCCGGCTCGTTCGCCGTGCCGCCGAGCTACGACCGCTGCTGACCTACGCCCTCCCCAGCGTGTCGGTCCAGACCCTGCTCGAGCTCGCCCAGGCGTACATGGCTCTCGTCGACCCTTCGGGTGCGCACGCCGTCCTCGAACAGGCCGACAACATCCTGCGCCGCCGGCCCGGCCTCGGCACCTTGCCGGCGGCCATCGGGAGACTGCGCGACCGCGTCGATCAGATCACCGTGGCCGCGTCCCCCGGGATCTCCGCGCTGACGACGGCCGAGCTGCGGCTGGTCCGGCTACTACCGACCCACCTCTCGTTCCCGGAGATCGCCAAGCAGCTGTACGTCTCGCGGCACACCGTCAAGTCGCAGGTCCAGTCGGTCTACCGCAAGCTCGGCGTCTCCTCTCGCGGGGGGGCGGTCGAAATCCTGGCCGAGATCGGCATGCACCGCTGAGGTCTAACCGAGTCGCTCCAGCAGGTGGTCACCGACCCGCAGCGCGTTCGCCATCGCGGTCAGCGCCGGGTTCACCGCGCCGATGCTCGGGAAGAAGCTGGTGTCGACGACATAGAGGTTGTCGAGCTCGTGAGCCTTGCAGTCGGGGTCCAGCACCGAGGTCTCCGGATCGTTCCCGAACCGGACAGTGCCCGCCTGATGGGCGCACCCCGCGACCGGGATGTCGTTCTTCATGTAGATGCTGCGCGGGATCAGGTGATGCGGGTGCATGCCCAGCTTGCCCAGGTTCTTCTTGACCCGCCTGTACAGCTGCTCCATCGGCTCGCCGTTGTTCGGCGTGTGCGACAGCACCACGTTGCCGTCGCGGTCGAGCGTCACCCGGTTGTCCGGATCCGGCAGGTCCTCGGTCGACAGCCAGAAGTCGACGGCATGCTCGGCGACGTCGCGCAGCGCGAACGTCGGCGCCAGCAGGGTCTCGACCGGCTTCTCACCGCGATACATCGGTGCCGACGACTTGCCCACCATCTGCAGGTTGCCCATCGGGTAGTCGAAGTCGGCGTCGCCGAAGTAGTAGTCGTTCATCGCGAGCGTCTTCTGGAACCGGGTGTCGTTCTTCTCGGTCGAAACCGCCAGGAAGGCACGGCTGTTGTGGAAGATGAAATGGCGCCCGACCTGGTCGGAGGAGTTTGCAAGTCCCCGCGGATGCCGGTCGTTGGCGCTCGCGAGCAGGATCTTGGCCGAGTTCACCGCACCGGCCGACAGGACCACGATGTCGCCGCTGAACCGTTGCTCGGCACCGTCCACCTCGGCGACGACCGCGGTCACAGTGCGGCCGGTCGGGTCGGTCTCGAGGCGCCGTACGACGGTGTTGCGCAGCAAAGTCACGTTGTCGTGCTCGATCGCCGGCCGGACGGCGATGACGTCCGCGTCCGCCTTCGCGTGGACCAGGCACGGGAACCCGTCGCAGGTCGCGCACCGGATGCAGGCGCTGAACGCGGGCCGGCTCTCGTCGAGCATCACCCCGCACGGCGCGTGGAAGGGGTGCAGTCCGACCGCGGCCATGTCGTCGAACAGCTTCTGGATCCGCGGCTCGTGCGATACCGGCGGATAGGGGTACGGCGCCGAGGCGGGCGGATCCGTCGGGTCCTCGCCCCGGGCACCGTGGACCTGGTAGAGCTGCTCGGCCCGGGTGTAGTACGGCTCCATCACGTCGTACCCGATCGGCCAGGCCGGCGAGATTCCGCCGTGGTGCTTGAGCTCGGCGAAGTCGCGCTCGCGCAGCCGGTACAGCGCGGCGCCGTAGAACTTGGTCGCGCCACCGACGAAGTAGTGCACCTGCGGCTGGAACGGTTTGCCGTCGCCGTCGTACCACTGGTCCGGCGACACGTAGCGATTGTCGACGAACACCGCCTCGGCATCCCAGTTCTCCGCCTCCCGCGGGAGCCAGTCACCGCGCTCCAGGATCAGAACCCGCCGGCCCGACGGCGCGAGCGCGTTGGCGAGCGTGCCGCCCCCTGCGCCCGATCCCACGATGACGACGTCGTACTGCTCCGTCATGACCTTCTCCTCAGTTGCTGCCGGCCGATGTGGTCGAGTCGCCTCGGTCGACGATGATGTGCGGGACATCGGCGGACTCGTCACCCCAGGCGATCCGCTGCGGCGCGGTGGACCATTCAACGGTCGCCGCGTGGTCACGGTCGAAGTAGTCCCAGGCCCAGGACATGAACGCGTCGGCCTTGCTGTGCGCACCGCTCAGCAGCATCGCGTGCACGCCGAGCCAGGCGGCGAACGCGAGTGGGCCCTCCATCTGGTGCCGGTGCCGGCCGACCTCGGCGACGGCCGCGTTCCGGCCGATCATCGCCATGATGCCCTTGTCCTTGTAGTGGAACGGCTTGGCCTTGTCGCCGTGCAACTCACGCAGGATGTTGTCGGCGGCCCACGTACCGGACTGCTGCGCGACCGAGCCCAGTTGCGGCAGGATCGTGCCGTCCTTGGCGGGGATGTTCGCGACGTCGCCGATCGCGTAGACCTGCGGATGCCCGTCCACGGTGAGGTCAGGCTGTACGTCGATCCGCCCGCCGCGACCGGTGGTCAGTCCGGTCGCACTTCCCACCACCGAAGCGGCCGACTCGCCGCCACCCCAGATGACGGTCCGGGTGCCGATCGCCGACCCGTCGTCGAACTCGACCCGGTCCGCGTGCACCGCGGCCACTCCTGTCCCCAGTCGCGGTTCGGCGCCTTGCCGGGTGAGTCGCTCGTGCGCGTAGTCGTGCGACTTGTCCGAGAACGCACCGAGCAAGGCGTGACCTCGGTCGACCACGGTGATCTTCCCCGGCGTCGAAATCCGTTCCGTGGCCACCAGTGCGGTCATGAGTTCAGTGAGCGCGCCGGCGATCTCGACTCCGGTCGGACCGCCCCCGACCACGACGACATCGAAGGCGCCCCCGTCTGGATCGGTGGAGCGGATCGTGGACTGCAGGTGCCGCCGCAACCGCTCGGCGTCGGCGACGGAGTACAGGGCGAACGCGTGCTCGGCGGCGCCTGGGACCCCGAAATACTCCGGTCGCGCGCCGGCCGCGATGACCAGGTGCGAGCCGCTGATCCGATCGCCGTCGGACAGTGTCAGAGCGAGGTTCTCGGCGTCGATCTCCGCGACATCGGCGGTGTGGATCCGTACGGTCGGATGGTCGCGGAAGATGGTCCGGTGCGGCCGCGCGATGTCCTCGGCCGGAAGCTGCGACGTCGCGACCTGATAGAGCAACGGCTGGAACTGGTGGTAGTCGTTGCGGTCGACCAGCGTGACCCGGACGCCTTCGTCGCCGAGGCGGTGTGCGCAGGCGACCCCGGCCAGCCCGCCGCCGAGTACGACGACGTGCGGGGTCTCCCCCTGCGTGGTCACAGTGACAGCTCCTCCCGGAAGTCGGCCAGGATGATCCGGCCGGCCGCCCCGATCAGGGCGAGATGCGAGAACGCCTGCGGGAAGTTGCCCAGGTGCCGGGCCCGGTCCACTTCGTACTCCTCGGCGTACAGGCCGAGCGGAGACTGAATGCGCAGCAGCCGCTCCAACTGGCTGCGGGAGCGGTCGAGCTCGCCGATCATCGCGAGCGCGGAGACCAGCCAGAACGAGCAGATCAGGAACGTGCCCTCCTTGCCGGACAGACCGTCGTCGGTCTCGTCGGTCTTGTAGCGCAGCACGAACCCGTTCTCGGTCAGCTCGGTGTCGATCGCCTCGACCGTCGCCCGCATCCGTTCGTCCGTGGCCGGCAGGAAGCCGAACAGCGGAGCCAGCAGGATCGACGCATCCAGCGCGTCGGTCTCGTAGTGCTGCCGCAGCACACCGCGGTCGCTCACTCCGTGCTCGAGGATGTCGGCGCGGATCTCGTCGGCCGTCTTCGCCCACAGCTCGGCGAGGTCCTCCTCGTTGCGGATCCGGGCCAGCTTGGACGCACGGTCCAGCGCCACCCAGCCCATCAGCTTCGAGGAGACGTAGTGCTGGGGTTTGCCGCGGGCCTCCCAGATGCCCTGGTCGGGATCGCGCCAGGACGCGATGGCGCACTGCGCTTGCGACTGGACCAGAGGCCAGAGCCGGCGCGGCAGCCGCTTGCTCCGAACGGTGTGCAGCAGCACCGAGTCCAGCACTGCCCCGAACACGTCGTTCTGCCGTTGGTCGAAGGCGCCGTTGCCGATCCGCACCGGGCTGGCACCTTCGTAGCCGGTGAGGTCGTCACGGATCGACTCGGCCAGGTCGCGGCGCCCGTCGATGCCGTACATGATCTGCAGTGCACCGTCCGGGTTCGGCTGCAGGTCGGCGACGAACTGCATGAATTCGTCGGCCTCCCAGTCCAGGTTGAGGTAGTGCAGCGCCTGCAACGTGAACGTGGTGTCGCGGATCCACGTGTAGCGGTAGTCCCAGTTGCGTTCGCCACCCGGTGTCTCCGGCAACGAGGTGGTGAGCGCCGCGACCGTCGCTCCGGTCGGCATGTAGGTCAGGCCCTTGATCGTGAGCGCCGAGCGTTCCAGCGGATGCCGGAAGCGGTGGTCGGGGATCCGGGCCCGGGACAGCCAGTTGCGCCAGAACCTGATCGTCGCGGCGATGCGTGCCTCCGCGTCGGCCAGGTCCGCCGGTGACGCGAGTCCGTCGGCCCAGGACAGGGCGCAGTACGCCTTCTCTCCCTTGGAGATGACGTGCCGGGCCCGGGCCGAGCCGCCCTCGATCCCGATCAGCATGTCCGTACTCAGCCGGAACGTCTGGCCGGCTCCGGACGCGTCCGCGGCGTGCGAGCTGTCGCCGGCCATCGTCCACTCGGCCGGGACCCGGCCGTAGTCGAACGCGGGTTCGCAGACGAGTTCGATCTCGACCGAGCCGTCGAGGCACTCGACGGTTCGCACCAGCATGTGATCGGCGTCGTCGTCGGCCGGCGGGCGGGTGTGCGGGGTGACCAGGTCGGGGCCGTGCGACGGACCCATCGTCAGCGCGTCGTGGACCAGCAGCCAGCCGGCCGGGGTATGCCACGTGGTCGTCATGACGTTCGTGCCCGGCACATAGATCCGTGCGGTCGGCTGGTTGATGCCGAACGGACCGAACCGGAACGACCCGGCGCCCCGGTCCAGCAGGTTGCCGAACGTACTCGGCGCGTCGAACGAGGGCGTGCACAGCCAGTCGACCGATCCGTCCGGAGCGACCAGCGCGCCGGTGTGGCAGTTCGACAGGAATGCGTAGTCGGCGATCGGGGGGAACGGTGAGGTCGAGGTCATGGCCGGGGCTCCTTCGCAGTCGCGGGCCTACCTCCACCATCGACCGGTCGAACGGAACGACGAATCACCCGCCGGAGGTGATTGGACGGTCACCGACGTCCTCGGTCCCCTCCTCGGGGAGCAGTGCGCGCTGGTCGAGCACGTAGAGCAGGACGAAACCAGGTACGACGATCACGACGGCCAGTCCTGCTGCCACGAGCAACGTCACCAGCGTGCCGTGGGGAGCGGCAGCCCCCGAGACGGTCAGGCTCTCCGGCAGGAGGTACGGCCACTGGGCGATGCCCCAGCTGATGATGATTCCGGCCACCGCGAGGACGGCGAGAAGCCGCGCACCACGACCCGCGTACCGCATCAACAGCACCAGCGCGCCCGATCCGCACAGCACACTGAGGATCAGGCTCGGAAGGGCTCTCGACATCAAGCCGTCGAAGACATGCGACGCCTTGGCGTTCAGGACGGCCAGACCGGCCACCGCGACCACGGCCGCGACGATCGCACTCGCCAAGGCCCGGCGGCGGAAGTACTCGCCCATCGTGTACTCCCGCAAGCGCCGAGCGTCCCAGACGAGATACACGGCCGCCAGGTACGCCGCCAGCACGACCGCGAGCACTCCGGTCACCAGAGACGTCGGGTTCAGCCAACTGTCCACCGGGTCGCCGGCCTCGCCACCGGATGGCACGTGCCCGGACGCGATGCCACCTGCGGTCGCACCCAGGAAGAACGGCACGAGCACCGACGACAGGGCGAAGGCACCGCCGAAGACCCGCCGGAACCTCAGCGTCCCCACCGACTTCCGAAAGGCGAAACTCGCGCCGCGCAGGACGATCCCGAGCGCGGCCAGGGTGAGCGGGACGAACAACGTCAGCATGATCGACTGGTAGGCCGCCGGGAAGGCGGACCAGGTGACGACGAAGATGAAGATCAACCAGACATGGTTCGCCTCCCAGACCGGACCGATCGACCGCTCGATCACCGCGCGCGGTTCCGCGCCGCGCTCGGGTCCGCCCGCGGTCAGGTCCCAGAATCCGGCACCGAAGTCCGCTCCACCGAACACGGCGTACGCCGCCAGGGCGATCAGGAGCACGACCGCGATCGCCGTACTCACGGCGCCCGCTCCTCGACCACCGCGGTCTCCAGGCCGACCTGTTCCTGCCCCTCCTCCTGGCCGTCCTCCGCGGCAGCCTCCGGCGTGGGGCCGTACGGCGTGTCACCGTCGACGAAACCGCCCGCCCGGCGGAAGCGCCGGCTCATCCCCCGCAGTACCAGGATCGTCGTCACACCGAGCGCGGCGTAGAGCAGGAAGACACCGATGAAGGTGATCCAGACGCCGGCGTTGGCGGTCGCGGCCTCCTCGACCTTCATCCGGTTGTAGACGATCCACGGCTGCCGGCCGACCTCGGTGACGATCCAGCCCGCCTCCATCGTGATCACAGCCAGGACGCCGGAGCAGGCCGCGGCGCGCAGGAACCATCTGCTCCGGGGCATCCTGCGGCGGAAGAGCCAGGTCAGGCCGTACCAGACCGAGAGCAGGAACAGCGCCGTACCGAGGCCGACCATGACGTCCCACGCCAGGTGGACCGTGTTCGTCTCGCGGATCGTCGGCCGTTCGTCGACCGGCACGGTGTCCAGGCCCTGGACGACGGTCGACCGGCCGCTGCTCGGATCCGACAGCCAGGACGCAAGCCCTGGGATCGGGATGCCGCCGGAGATCGTCCCGTCGGCGTTGAGCCGGCCGAGCAACGTCTCCGGTACGTCGGAAGACGTCGTCGGCACCAACTCGATCGCGGCGAACTTCACCGGCTGGTTGTTGTAGACCCACCGGGCCAGCGCGTCGCCGACCCCCATCTGGATCGGCGTCATGATCGCGGCGACCGTGAACGCGATGGTGAACCCGATCCGGTGGTACCGGTCGTCGCGGCCGCGCAGGATCCCGGTCGCGTACACCGACGCGACCAGGAACCCGCCGACGAGGTACGCGGCGATCAGCATGTGCGCGGCCTGCAACGGCATCGCGTCGTTGAAGATCACCTCGAGCGGCTCGACCTTGGTGATCTCGCCGTTCGCGTCCATCGTGAAGCCGGCCGGCGCGTTCATCCACGCGTTCGCCGCGACCACCGAGATCGAGCCGAAGATGCCGGCGATCACGATCGGCACGCCGGTCCAGAAGTGCGGCCACGGTCGCAGCCGGCGCCAGCCGAAGATGTAGATCGCGACGAAGATCGCCTCGGTGAAGAAGAACAGCCCCTCGAAGGCGAACGGGATGCCGAACGCATCGCCGTAGACGCCCATGAACCGCGGCCAGAGCAGCCCGAACTCGAAGCTCAGCACGGTCCCGGTCACCGCACCGACGGCGAACGTCACAGCCATGTACTTCGACCACCGTTGCGCCAGCACCAGCGCGTCGTGGTCGGCTCGCCTGATCCCGCGGTAGTTGGCGATCAGTGTCATGAACGCCCAGGACACCCCGAGCGGCACCAGGATGATGTGGAAGGCGAGCGTGAACGCCATCTGCGCGCGGGCCCACGGGACCGGGTTGACGGCGGCCGCGACAACCAGGCCGGCGACGCTCTCCCCCACGATCATCCGAGCCTCCTTGATCGGTCAGATCAGGTCGAGATCCCAAGCCCGGCGGACGGCGTCGTTGCGGCTCGACACCGAGAGTTTCCGCAGGATGTTCCGGACGTGCGTCTTCACGGTGTTGACCGAGATGAACAACTCGGCGCTGATCTCGTAGGTGGTGCGCAGCGTCGCGAGCAACCGCAGTACGTCGAGCTCCCGCTCCGACAGTTCCTCGAAGACCGCTGCCGGGTCGTCCGCCGGATCCGGGTCCGTGGTCTGGCCCGGTCGCAACCAGCCGGCCAGCGAGCGCAGGCCGGCATCGTTGCGGATGACCGCCTGGAGCCGCTCCGGGGTGTGCCTGAACGGACGGCGGATCCGCTCGCCGCGAGCCAGCAGCAACGCCTTGGCGACCCAGGACCGGCCACCGCGGACATTCCCCGCGAGCCATTCGGCCTGCGCGTGATCCAGGAGTTCCTGCACCCGCTGCGACGCGGTCGTCGTCCGGTGACGGATCACGTCGTTCGGCCCCGCCAGGTCCAGGCCGACACCCGCCGCTTCGGCCGCAATGGATCCGCGCAGCCAGCTGTCCGGCGGTTCCGGGTTCCTCAACGCACACCGGGCACCGACCCGGTCGCCCCGGTCCCGCAACAGCCGGACGCGCAACAGCCAGGACACTGCGCTCAGCAGGCTGTCGTCCTGCGTCTCGGGGAGCCGGCGAGCGCGGTCGAGGGAATGCTGGGCCCGGGCGAGGTCCTGACGTTCGAGCGCCACCCACAAGTGGGCCAGATGTGTTGCGGCGGGACGCTCCGCCGCGGCGACAGACTCTGCGGCGAGTCGCTCGGCGGTGTCCGCGAGCGCTTGTGCGCGGGACAGATGCCCACGGCAGGCCTCGGCAAGCGCCAGCGTGGCAAGGCACCGCAACCGGAGATCCTCGCGGTCACCCGCGGCGGCTGTCCGGACCGCGTCGGCGAGCACAGCACACGCGAGGTCGAGGTCGCCGCCGCGGAGGTACGTCGTGCCCTCCGCACTCACAACCAGCGCTTTCAGTACGGCGTTCCCGTGCGCTGCCAGTTCCTCCCGCGCCGCACGCGCGGCGAGCAAGGTCTGGTCGATGCTGCCGGACCTGTGGTGCATCAGCGTGGTCACGACGGCGGCCGACACAGGCCAACCGCTGCTGACCGGCGGATCCACTGCACAGTGCGCAAGGCATTCCGCGGCCGCAGCGACATCATGGTCCGCGACTGCAATCGCGGCGCGAACGAGTTGGACGTTTGCGGAGTCCAGGTCTGGCATCGCCGACAGGCAGCGGGCCAGCTCGGAGTCAATCCGCGTCGGCAGCAGCAGGTCTCCGACGCCCAGCCCGTCGACGACAAAGCCGGCGGCACGTTCCCAGTCCCCCGTCTCGGTGGCGTGCCTGACGGCCTGCAGCATTCGGCCGTTCGCGCCGTACCAGTCCGCGGCCCGCCGCTGCAGGTTGCCGATTGCGGAGGGCAGCGTGCGGTCCAGTTTGCTGCGAAGGAATGCACGGAAGAGCGGGTGGATCCGGTAGTGACCGGCGCGTCCGGGCACCGGTTGGACGAAGGTGTTGCCGATTGCCATCCGCTGCAGCACCTCGTCCGCGTCCGGGCGGTCCGTCAGCGCGGCACCGAGCTCCGGGACGAGGTCGTCGACCAGGCTGATCCTGAGCAGGAAGTCGCGATCGTCCGCGGCGAGATCACCGAACACCTCCGCGGCCAGGTAGTCGGTCGAGAACCCCGCCGGCAGGTTTCGGTGGTCACCGGCACGGAGTGCCAGCGCTGCCAGCCGGACGCCGGCCGCCCAGCCCTCGGTCCGGTCGAGCACGTCCCGGGCTGCCTCCGGCTGGGTGATGTCGTGGACGCCGAGCAACGCATCGACTTCTGGACCGGTGAAGGCAAGGTCGTCGGACCGGAGCTCAGCGAGCGTGCCCTCCAGCCTGTACCGGTGCAACGGCAGCGGCGGATCCACCCGGGTCGTCATCAGGACCCGGAGCCGGTCCCCGGTCGTGTCGAGCAGCCGGTCCAACTGTTCGAAGACCAACGGCTGGCATACCCGTTCGGCGCCATCGAGCACGAGAACTACCGGTCCGTCAGCAAGCAGCAACTGCTCGGCGAGCGCGTCGAGGCCCGCACTCTTCGGACCGCCGGCGTTCGCGACGCCCGCGTCGGCGAGCGCGCAGCGAACATCCGGGACGAAGGTCTCGTCGCGGTCGGCCAGTGAGAGCCAGGCCACCTGTGCCTGTCGGTGGCTCCTGGCCCACGCCGCGGTCAGGACCGTCTTGCCGAACCCGGCCGGTGCGCTGACCAGTGTCAGCGGAGCCTCCCGGACAGCCCGCGAGATGCGGTCGAGCAACCGTGGCCGCTGGACGACGCGGAAGGGCGGTGCCGGCGGACGGATCCGGCTGGGCGGAATGGCCGGCTCGATCACGGATCTCAGCGCGGACCCACCCGCAGTGCGCGATCCGATACGCTCCGCCCGCAAATCCACCCTCATGCCGGGGCCCCCTCCCGCACAGCCTGCTCCGCACCGTCCGGCAAGAAGTGGACGGTGCGACCCCTGTCCCTTCTTCGACTGTGGGGTTACCGGCAGACGCCCGGCATCGCCCCGATGGGGTGAAACCGGAATCAGGCGTCCTGGACCGGGTGCGCAGAAAACGGTAGCCCGCAACCAGAGACTGGTTGCGGGCTACCGGCGGGGAACTCTTCAGGCGACACGCTTCTTGCGACCACGCCCCGTCGCGGCCTTGCGTGCCTCGAGCGCGGCGGCGAGATGGGAGTACTGCTCCACCGTCCGCCGTGCGTAGATGTTGCGTTCCAGGATGTGCGGCCACCAGTGCCGCCCGATCTGCTCGTGCATCCACAGGAAGCCGATCGCGAAGCCCATACTGACCAGGGCCCGGAACGCGAGGAACTTCCACGGTTCCGGCGGCAGGCCCGGCGTACCGGTCACCACCCATTCGGTCACGACGGAATGCACCAGCAGAGAGAGCGGGAAGGCGATCACCCAGTAGACCGCCGCCGGTGCGAACACCCCGGCGGGGATCTTGCCCGTGCCCATCAGAACGGCGTACCCGGCGCCGAAGAGCATCAGCGGGACGCCCAGGCCGAGCCCGGTCGCCACCGCCCAGCCGAAGGGCTGGCCGACGAACGCGGCCAACCCTCCGGCGATCACTCCGGCTGCGGCACCCACCGAGACGGCCGGCACCGAGAACTCCGCGAGCTGCTTCAGATCAGCTGTCTGTGTCATGGTCAGCTCACAACCACACCGAAGCGGATCAGGCTGTAGAACAGCATGCCGAGATAGAACACCGCGCCGAACCCGATGATCACGTTGCGCACCGGCCCGGGCCGGATCGGTTTGGGCAGCAGCTTGTTGTTCACCAGGAGCAACACGATGCAGTAGGCACCCATCGCGAACGTGGACAAGAAGGCGAGGATGTCCAGGATCCCGGCCGGGCCGTCGGCCGGACCGAACAGCAGGATCAGGATGCCGAACGTGATCACGCCCCACAGGAACCCGGCGTACAGCTTCGACATCGAGAACCGTTTGGCCCCCGGCACGAAGTAGTACGTCATGTCGGCCTGACCGCGGGAGAACGAGTCGAACAGACCCAGGGTCGCGTTCAGCCCGATCAGCGCGATGAAGGCGAAAAACAGCGTGCCCAGGATCGGGCTGCCGGCCGACGCGAACGCGTCCGACATCGCCGACAGCGCGGCGTCGCGGTCACCGCCCTCGATCAGACTGGCCACGTCCGGGTTCGTCCGGGCCGCCGACATGGCCAGCACGGTGAACGAGATCGTGACCAGCATGGTGATGCCCCAGAACAGCAGCAGGGCGTCGAAGGTGACCCACTTGCGCCACCCCTTCCACTTCTGCATCTCGGCCGGGTCCTCGGTGTCGAACATGAAGCCCCGCGACGGCATCGACTCGGCCTGGTCGGCCGAGCGCAGACCACGGATCTTCGGGATGTGCGACCCCATCGCCGCACCGCTGTCGCGCAACTGCAGCGTGTACCACATCTGCTGCATACCGGACGGACCGGCGAACGCGATCGAACCGACCACGATCGGGAACCAGGCCTCGGACAGTGCCTTCTCCGGGAAGAACCCGAACGCGAACATGCCCTGCAGGGTCTGGCCCAGATCGTCCCAGTTGCCCACGATCGCCGCGATCACCGACGTACCGACGACCAGCAGGCCGATCAGCAGGCCGAGGAGTTTCTCGAGGAAGTTGTAGATCACCGACAGCAGACTGAACAGCACACCGACGAACACCAGAGCCACGCACGCGGTGACCTGCCAGGGTATGCCGGTGATCTCCTCGAAAGCTGCGGCCCCGGCCGACAGATGCCCGGGCCACATATAGATCAGGATCGCCGCGACGTAGAAGAACCACATCATCGGTTTGAAGACCCGCGCCGCGCCGAAGAAGATGCTCTCCCCGGTCGCCATCGCGTACCGGGCCATCTCCAGCAGCACGAAAGCCTGCAGCGTGACGCCGACCAGGAACAACCAGCGGATGTCCGGGCCGAACACCAGCACCAGGCGGGGCCACATGTAGGACTCACCCATGCCCACGCCCAGCGCGACCAGGAACACGGTCGGTCCGAGGATGTGCATGGACGGTGGTGCGTCCGGAAGCTTCCGGATCGGCATCGGTTCGAGCCGGCCGGCCTTCCAGACCTTTTCGGTGACGGCCGTGCCGGCCGGCTCTTCAGGTACTTCTGAGGTCTTGCTTGTGACGTCCAAGGCGGACTCCTTAGATCGACGCCAGCTTGGCTTGACGCTCCCCCGTGCACTCCCCCCTGACCAACAGCATCACCGGCTTCCTCCGAACAGGTTGGGGACTTTCAGGAACCGAGCGGCCCGGCGTTGCGGGCCCAGCGGTACTTCGCACCGAGCACCTGGACCGGTGTCTCGGTGGTGTACGGGTAGGCGACCACTCCGTGGTCGAACAGGTACTGACTTGCTTCCTCGACCTCGACGTCACCGGACAGTGAGGCCACCACCGGCTTGTCGATGCCCTTGGCGCGATACTCCTCCACCACCTCGGCGACCAGCTTCGCGAACACCATCGGCGGCGTCACGATCGTGTGCCAGTAGCCCAGGATGAGCGAGTGGATCCGCTCGTCCTCCAGGCCGAGCGCGATCGTGTTGCGGTACGTCGACGGCGGCTCGCCACCGGTGATGTCGACCGGGTTGCCGGCGGCACCGAACGGCGGGATGAACTTGCGGAACGCCGCGTCCAGGTCGGCCGGGATGTCCATCAGGGTCAGGCGCGCGTCGACACAGGCATCCGAGAGCAGTACGCCGGAACCGCCCGCGCCGGTGATGATGACGACGTTCTCGCCCTTCGGCGTCGGCAGCAGCGGGATGCCACGGGCGTACTGGAGCATCTCGTTCAGCCCTGGGGCCCGGACCACACCGCTCTGTCGCAGGATGTCGTCGTACACCTTGTCGTTGCCGGCCAGCGCGCCGGTGTGCGAACTCGCGGCCCGCGCGCCCAGGTCGGTGCGGCCGGCCTTCAGGACGACGACCGGCTTCTTCTTCGACACCCGGGCCGCCGTCTCGGCGAACGCCCGGCCGTCCTTCAAATCCTCCAGGTGCATGGCGATCAGGTTGGTGTTGTCGTCGCTCTCGAAGAACGTCAGGAGGTCATCCTCGTCGATGTCGGCCTTGTTGCCTACCCCAACGATCGCGGAGACGCCCATCCGGCTGGACCGGCTGAAGCCCAGGATCGCCATCCCGATACCGCCCGACTGTGACGACAGCGCCACACTGCCGCGGACGTCGTACGGCGTACAGAACGTCGCGCAGAGGCTCTCCGGCAGGTAGTAGTAGCCGTAGATGTTCGGGCCGAGAATCCGCACGTCGTGTTTCTTGGCGATGGCAACGACCTCGTCCTGCAGTTCCTGCTCGCCGGTCTCGGCGAACCCGGACGGGATCAGGATCGCGCCCGCGACGCCCTTCTGGCCGCACTGCTCGAGGGCACCGGCGACGAACTTGGCCGGGACCGCGAACACCGCGACGTCGACGTCGCCGGGGATGTCGGTGATGCTCGGGAACGCCTTCAGCCCGAGTACCTCGCCACCCTTGGGGTTGACCGGGTAGATGTCCCCGGCGTACCCGCCGTTGACCAGGTTCTTCATCACCGAGTTGCCGATCTTGCCGGTCTCGTTCGACGCCCCGATCACGGCCACCGCACGCGGCTTCATGATCCGCGTCATCGCGGTCAGGATCTCCTCCTGGCTGTACCGCTCGACCGGCTTGCCGGCCTCGGCGTCCACGATGATCCGGAAGTCCACCGCGGTGGCACCGTCCGGCCCGGCCAGCACCGGGTTCAGGTCCACCTCGGCGAACTGCGGGAAGTCGTTGACCAGGTCCGACAGCCGCTGGATCAGGTCCGCCACCGCGTCCTTGTCGACCGGCTTCGCGCCGCGGACGCCGTTCAGCATCTCGTGCGCACCGATCCCGTCGACCATCGCCCGGGCCTCGGCGCCGGTCAGCGGCGCGAGCCGGAAGGTGACGTCCTTGAGTACCTCGACCAGGACGCCGCCCAGCCCGAACGCGACCACCTTGCCGAACGTCTGGTCGGTGACCGCGCCGACGATGACCTCCTGCACGTCGCCGCCGGTGACCAGCATCTTCTGCACCTGCACACCGACGATCTCCGCGTCGGTCTGGTAGGCCTTGGCGTTGGCGATGATCTTCTCGTACGCCGCCTTGGCCGCCTCGGCACTGTCGACGCCGACGACCACGCCACCGGCATCGGTCTTGTGCAGGATGTCCGGCGAGACGATCTTCAGCACGACGGGGAAACCGATCTCGGCCGCGAGACCGGCGGCTCCCTCGGCAGTCGTGGCCAGCCCCTCACCCGGCGTCGGGATGCCGTACGCGTCCGCGACCAGCTTGGCCTCGGGCGCGCCCAGAGAGGTGCGGCCGTCCGCCAGAGCCTGGTCGAGGATGGTTCGGACTGCTGCCTTGTCATAGGTCATGCCTGCGCTCCTTCAGGGATGCGGGGAGAGGTCGGCGTCAGATGACGCCGGCTGCCTTGAGTTCCTCGAGCTCGGCGGTGTCGATGCCGAGCGATCCGTAGACGACGGAGTTGTGCTCGCCGAGACCGGGCGAGGCCTCGACCTGGACCGGGGAGTCGGACAGCTTGAGCGGGCAGCCGACGGTCTTGAAGCTGCCCCGCTGCGGGTGCTTCACCTCGACCACGGCGCCGAGCTCGGCCAGCGTCTCGTCCTCGATCAGCTCACGGGTCGACATGATCGGCCCGCACGGCACGTTCAGGGCGTTGAGCTTGTCCATCACCTCGAACTTCGTGTGCTGCTCGGTCCACTGCTCGATCAGCGCGAACATCTTGTCGAGCTTGTCCAGCCGCGCGGCCGGCGTCGCCCAGTCCGGGTCGTCGGCCAGTTCCGGCTTGCCGATCAGGTTCGCGATCGGGGCCCAGCCGGGCGGCTGCACGATCACGTAGATGTAGTCGTTCGGCCCGCCCGGCGCGCACCGCAGCGCCCAGCCGGGCTGGCCGCCACCGGAGGCGTTGCCGGAGCGCGGTACCTCGTCCTCGAAGTTGTCGTTCGGGTACTCGGGCAGCGGCCCGTGCGTGAGCCGCTGCTGGTCGCGCAGCTTGACCCGGGTCAGGTTGAGCACGGCCTCCTGCATCGCCACGCTCACCCGCTGGCCCTTGCCGGTGTTGGTCCGCTGGAGCAGCGCGGCCAGGATGCCGGCGACCAGGTGGATGCCGGTCCCCGAGTCACCGATCTGCGCGCCGGTGGCGGTCGGCGGGCCGTCCTCGAACCCGGTGGTGCTCATCGCGCCGCCCATCGCCTGGGCAACCACCTCGTAGGCCTTGAAGTCCTCGTACCGGCCGGGGCCGAAGCCCTTGATCGAGGCGTAGACCAGCTTCGGGTTGATCAGCTGCAGCCGGTCCCAGGTGAAGCCCATCCGGTCGATCGCGCCGGGGGCGAAGTTCTCCACCAGGACGTCGGCGTCCTTGACCAGGTCGGTGAAGATCTCCTTGCCCCGGTCGGACTTCATGTTCAGCGTGATGCTGCGCTTGTTGCAGTTGAGCATCGTGAAGTAGAGGCTGTCGACGTCGGGGATGTCGCGCAGCTGCTGGCGGGTGATGTCGCCGGTGGGCGCCTCGAGCTTGATCACATCGGCGCCGAGCCAGGCGAGGAGCTGAGTACAGGACGGTCCCGACTGCACGTGCGTCATGTCGAGTACGCGAACCCCGTCGAGGGCCTTGGTCATAAGGAGTCCTCCCCTACTTGTGCGATCACTTGTACATCGTCTGGTTCATGGTTCCGGGCGCGTACGCGTCCGGGTCGACCCACACGTTGATGAGCGAGGGCAGCCCGGACTCGCGGGCCCGCTGCATGGCCGGCCCGATCTCCTTCGGGTCGCGGACCTCCTCGCCGTACCCGCCGAGCATCTTGGCGAACTCGTCGTACTTCACGTCGCCGAGCGTGTTGCCGATCCGGCCGCGGTCGTGGCCGTACTTGGCCTCCTGGCCGTAGCGGATCTGGTTCATCGACGAGTTGTTGCCGACGACACCGACGAACGGGAGCTTGAAGCGGACCAGCGTCTCGAAGTCCCAGCCGGTCAAGGAGAAGGCGCCGTCACCGAACAGTGCGACCACTTCCTTGTCCGGCCGCGCGTACTTCGCCGCGAGGACGAACGGGATGCCGACGCCGAGGGTCCCGAGCGGTCCCGGGTCCATCCAGTGGCCGGGCGACTTCGGCTGGACGACGCCACCGGAGAAGGTGACGATGTCGCCGCCGTCGCCGATGTAGATCGAGTCCTCGGTGAGGAACTCGTTGATCTCGTGCGCGAGCCGCAGCGGGTGGATCGGGTTCGCGTCGGACAGCTGCCGGGGCAGCCGCTTCTGGTACGCCGCGTCCTCCTCGGCACGCAGTTCGGCGAACCAGGGCTTGCGGTCGACCTTCTTGACCCGGCCCGACGCCGCCTGGGTGACCGCGGCCAGGATCGCGCCCGGGTCGCCGACCAGGCCGAGGTCGATGTCGCGGTTCTTGCCGACGGTGCGGTAGTCCATGTCGATCTGGACCACGGTCGCGCTCTTCGGCAGCCGACGGCCGTAGCCCATCCGGAAGTCGAACGGCGTACCGACGATCAGGATCAGGTCGGCGTTGTTGAACCCGTACCGCCGGGACAGGTGGAAGTGGTGCGGGTCGCCGGGCGGCAGCGTGCCGCGGGCCGAGCCGTTCATGAACACCGGAATGTCGAGCGTGCGGGCGAACTTGGTTGCGGCGTCGCTGCCGCGAGACGTCCAGACCTGGCTGCCCAGCAGGACGACGGGCTTCTCGGCCCGGACCAGCAGGTCGGCCAGCGCCTCGACGTTCGCCGGGTCGCCGATGCTCTTGGTGGAGGCCCGGTAGTGACCGGCCTCCGGGACCGTCGCCGAGTCGACCGGGACCGAGTTGTCCAGGATGTCGCGCGGGATCTCCAGGAACGACGGGCCGGGCGCGCCGTTGTAGCACTCGCGGAACGCCATCGAGACCATGTCCGCGGCCCGCGCGGTGTGCGGCACGGTCGCGGCGAACTTGGTGATCGGCGTCATCATGTCGACGTGCGGCAGGTCCTGCAGGGACCCCATCTTGTGCTGGTTCAGCGCGCCCTGGCCGCCGATCAGCAGCATCGGGCTCTCCGCACGGAAGGCGTTCGCGACGCCGGTGACGGCATCCGTCGTACCGGGGCCGGCGGTGACGACCGCGCAGCCGGGCCTACCGGTCACCCGCGCGTAGCCGTCCGCGGCGTGCGCGGCGACCTGCTCGTGCCGGACGTCGACGACGGCGATGCCCTCGTCGACACAGCCGTCGTAGATGTCGATGATGTGACCGCCACACAGGGTGAAGATCACGTCGATGCCCTCGGCCTTCAGTGCCTTGGCGACCAGGTGTCCACCTGAGATCGTCGCCGGCTCCGGCTTCGGTGAGTCGGCGGCTGGTTGGGTCTCCGACACTGTCTGCGCCATCTGCAGTCATCTCCTCGGAAGGGCCGGGGTGCGGCTTGTTGGTACAGCTTCGTCTGTAGATTGCATACCGTATGGTGTAGTCGTAGTCTTACCCCAGCCCATAGTGGTTGTCCAGAGCTCGGCACCAGGAGGCTGGGATGACGATTCACGACGAACTCGCCACGACCCGTCAGGCGGTTCTGGCGCTGGAGAAAACCCTTATGGCGTTGAGGAATCGGCTCGGCCCGCATCTCGACGTACTGCGGCTGCTCGACGATCTCGATCGGTGTTCGACCGACTTGCGCCGCCTCGAGCAGCAAGTCGGTGCACCCGGCCGGCAGGAACTGGTAGTGATTCCGGACGGTGACTACGACCACGGGCTCTGGGGAGCCGGGGACGTGGATCACGAAGGAGTCGGAGCCCCGGGCAGACGCGCTCCGTAACGACTCCGGGCCCCGCAGACGGTGTCTGCGGGGCCCGGAGCTGTGACGGCCAGAATCAGTGCGAGCGAATCGCCTCGACGACTGCATCGAGGAACTGCATGGGCCGGACCAGGTCGTCGTAGTCGATCGGCGGCCGGCGGGTCTCCACCATCTCCAGGAACGCTCGCAGCCCTGGTTCGACGTACGACGGGCCGAGGATGAGCTCGCGGGCCGCCAGACCGTGCCGCCCGACGACCAGACCGTGGAACGGAACCCGCCCGTCCGAACTCGGTCGCACGAACTGCACGACGACCCGGACACCACCGACGTCGGCGCCGGCGACGATCGTGTCGGCGAACTGTTCCACGCTGACCTCTCCGACGGCCCCAGGTGCGAGCCTGAGCGCGACGTCGACCGGGTGGATCCCGTAGAAGTAGATGCCGCCGTACTCACTGCCCGGGTCTGCCGGACCGGTGGTGATCACCGTCTGCGGAGCACCTAACGACACCGCCTGCTCGGCCAGCGCGTCAGTGTCCGGCACCCAACGGACAGCCGAGGACGACGTCAGCAGAGCATCGTGTTCGCGCGCCGCGGCAACGATCGCCCGGGCGTCGGCCTCACTGCAGGCGAGCGGCTTGTCCACGAACACCGGCAGACCTTCGGCCAGGAACGGTACGGCGTGGTCGCGGTGCAGACCGCCGTGCCGGTCGGTGATGATCACGGCGTCGACCAGGCCCAGCAGGTCCGTCGGTGCGTCCACGAGCCGCTCGAGCTGGCCGATGACGCGGAGCTTCTCGTTGCGTTCGCTCGCGCCGCCACAGAGCGCGACGACGCGGGTCTCGCCGGCCCGCCGCTCGACGTTCAGGTAGTCGATGATGTGGTCGACGTGGGAGTTCTCCGTCCCGATGATGCCGATGCGCACGTCAGTCTCTCCCGGTGAGCTGGACCGGACCACCGGTCCGGGCGGATTCGTAGATGCCGAGCACCACTTCGAGCGCACGCCGGGCGTCCCGCGTACCGATCGACGGCGGGCGGCCGTCGCGCACCGCGTCGATGAAGTCGAGGTACTGATCCCGATGCGCGTCGGCGACCGACCGGGTCCCGCTTGCCTCCCCCGCCGGCTCCTCATCGGCAGTTTCGAAGGCGATCAGGTCGTCGTTCTCGATCACCGCGCTGCCGCGGTCGCCGTACACGGACAAGCGCACCGGGCGGCCCGGGTACGCCGACGTGGTGGCCACGATCGACCCGATCGCCCCACTGCGGAACCGCACGGTCGCCGCCACCGTGTCCTCGACTTCGATCCGCTCATGCGCGAGCCGGTCGCTGTACGCCTGTACCTCGACGGGCTCGCCCAGCATCCACAGCAGCAGGTCGACCACGTGGATGCCCTGGTTCATCAGGGCCCCGCCGCCGTCGAGCGCGACCGTGCCCCGCCAGCCGCCGGAGTCGTAGTACTCCTGCGAACGCCAGAAGGCCGACTCGGCAATACCCGTGGTGATCCGGCCAAGCCGGCCATCGGCGACAGCTTGGTGCATGAAGGCCGGAGCGTGCTGGAAACGGCGCTGACTGATCACGGCCACGGTCAGCCCGGTCTGCTCCTCCGCATCGATCAGCCGGTCAGCCGCTGCCAGCGTCACGTCGATCGGCTTCTCCACGATGACGTGCTTCCCCGCCTCGAGCGCGGTGATGGCGGCGTCGGCGTGATATCCGCTGGGCAGGCAGATGCTGACCGCGTCGATGTCCGGCCGGGTGCAGGCCTGCTTCAGGTCCGTCATCGGCTCGCCGCCGTACTTGCTGCTCAGGGCCCCGGCCCGCTCCGCCTCCACATCGACGACTGCGACCAACTCCGAGCCCTCGGGGAGGGACGTGATCAGGCGGGCATGGGTCTCACCGATGACTCCGGCACCCATCACAGCGAACTTCATCCGGCCTGTCCTCTCTGTTGTCCGTCGGTCCACGGCAGCACGACTCCACCGGCGTCGGCGCTCTGCTGGGCGAGCAGCGCGACCCGCGTCGCCACGAACCCTGCCGCCGTAGTGGTCTCGGGCTCCAGGCCGGCCGACAGGGCGTCGAGCGCCTCGGCCGCCGGACGCCGGCCGGGCGGCAGCTCCACTTCCCACGGCGGGCGGTCAGTGGTTGCCGCGAGCAACTTGTTCTGCGCCCAGAACAACTCGGCCGTGCCCCCGGTGCCGGTGAGTCGCATCCGGTAGTCACCGTGGTACGGCGATGCGGCGGGCGTCAGCCAGTTGACCTCGATCGTCGCGACGACCGGACCGGCTCCGAGCAGCAGCGAACCGTGCAGCGCGAACTCGGGATCGGTGCTGTCCGCCAACCCGGCGATCGTTCCCTCGGACGCTCCGGACAGCAGCAGGACGAGGTCGATGTCGTGGACGGCGAGATCGCCGAGGATCCCGCCGTACCCCTTCCTGGTGAGGAACCAGTCCGGCCGGGTGGGCCGGTTGAGCTTGTGCGGACCGGTCGACGCGACCTGCACCAACTCGCCCAACGAGCCGTCGGCCAGCAGCGCGCGAGCGGCCAGGGTCTCGGGATAGTTGCGCTTCTCCAGCAGCAGGCAGACGAAGCGGCCGGTCTCGTGCTGAGCGGCCTCGATCGCGTCGAGCTCGGCGAGCGTCGTACAGAGAGGCTTGTCGGCCAGCACGTGCGCGCCGGCGTGGAGCGAGTCCACAATCGCCTCGGCCCGGTCCGCGTAGACGCCGGCGATCATGACGACCTCGGGCCGCAGTTCGTCGAGCAGCCGCCGGTGATCGTCGTACGCCGGTACGCCGAACTCAGCGGCGTACCGGCCCGCCGTCGCCGGATCTGGATCCGCGACGGCGACCAGGACGAGATCCTCGCGCAGTGTCACCTCGTCCAGCGCGTACCTGACATGGGCGTGCGCGGCGCCGATCACGGCCAGCCGGAGGGGTGCGGGCATGGACCGAGTCAACCTTGCAACCGGTTGCTACGTCAAAGGTCAGGGTCAAAGGTCAGATCGGCGCGCGCCCACCTGCCACGATCGACGGAGCAGTGGCGACAGCGGAGCCGGCCACCGCCAGACACTGTTTCAGTAAGCCACGCAGCCGTACGTCGTCCGCCGCCCGGGCCGTCACGGACACGGCTTCGGCGGCGTGCTCGGGCGCGACGAAGGTCCGGTAGAACGACTCGCTCTGGCCGACCCGATCCAGGACCGGAAACCACCAGCGCGCCGATCCCGCCAGCTCGTCCTGCCCGGTGAGGAAATGGACCGCGGTCTGATGCGCCCTGGAGAGTCTCCTCCGCTCGTCCGTCGTCAGCTCCCCACCCACCAGCGCGGTGGAGACGCACAACGAGACCAGTCGTGCGGTCGACTCGAAGCCGGGCTGTGCGGTGCCGAGGAAGCTCGGCGCCAGCGGCAACAGCGCCCTCCGCCCGGCCGAACTGCTGTGGTCGTGGACCGCCCTCGCGACCGCACTCAAGGTGGGGTGCACACAGGAGGGGCGGTCCGTCCAGGGCTCACGGGCCAGCCTCGACACCAGTTCCATCACACACGGATCGGGCCGGGCGACCTTCCCGTAGCCGTTCACTCGCCGGACCGCACTGTTCCGCTGACCGGCGTACCCAGCTGTGGCCGGACCGGTAGCGCCGGTCGCCCGGGTTGTTTCAGCAACCGCACACTCAGCGCGGTGATCACGCCGAGTAGCCCGGCGCCGAGGAACAACGGCCGGTAGCCGATCTCGGCGATCAGAGACGCCGTGACCCCAACTCCGACCAGTCCGCCGACGGCCTTCGCGGAGTACAGGATCGACTGGTTCTGCAGCAGGCTGTTCTCGCCGAAGAACTCGAGCACCAGGTTGGCCATGATCGCGTAGAACGCTCCGCCGCCGAGGCCGGCGAACATCGCGCACAGCACGAACACCCAGCCCGCCCCCGCCTCGCCTGCGACAACCAGGCCGACGTGGGTGAAGCCTTCGACCATCAGTACGGCGGCCAGCACCCGACGCCGGCCGAACCGGTCGGAGAGGTGACCTGCGAACGACCTGCCGAGACCGTTGACCGCGGCAAGCATTCCGGCGGCGAAGCCCGCGACCGCCATGCCCAGCCCCGCCGTGACCGCGTAGCTCACGGCGAACGCGATGCCGAACAACGACAGCGCCGTACACAGAGCGAGCGTCAGCCACATCAGCGGGAGCGCACCGGTCCGCATCGCCTCGGCCGGACGGTAGTGCCGGACCGCGGGTGCGTTGTGCGGGATGCTCCGGTTCAGCTTCCGGTCGATGGCCCACGCCTGCGCGTCGATATCGGCCGGCCACCAGTGCCGCGGCGGGTCCTTCAGCAATCCACCCGCGGTCACCACAATCGCTACGGCGACGATCGCGGTCAGATCGAAGACCAGCCGACGTCCACCAGGCGAGTCGACCAGCGCCAGCAAGGCGATACTCGGTACGGCGCCGACGGCGAATCCACCGGTGACGAAGCCGATCGTCGCAGTACGCCGATCCGGGAACCACCGGGCCGACGTGGTGATGCAGGCGGCGTACACCAGACCTGCGCCGCTGCCGCCGAGCAGCGAGTAGCCGAGCACGACAACGAAGTAGGTGCCCGCGTGGGCGAGCGTGGCGAGCCCGATGGCCGCGAGCACACCTCCGACGATGACCAGCTGCGTCGGTGTGGCACGGCGTACCCGGTGGGCCCAGGCGGCCGGGATGGCGACCAGGGCCTGGCAGGCGACGAACACCGCGAGCAGCCACATGGTCTGGGTGAAGCCCCAGCCGCGGTCGGCGTCGAGGCCGAGCGCGGCGGTGCCGAAGCTGTACTGCAGGGGGCTGATGGCAACCATGCAGGCCCAGGCGGCCCACAGTTGCCAGCGCCGCGAATGTCCGGTCAGATCCCGGGCCTCCTCGCCGATCCGGTACCGCCGGCCGTAGACGTCACGCACGTCCCGGGGCTGCGCGTTCGGCGATCCCACCCCACCACCCCGGTCTGGGGGCATCACGTGATTCATATCGCCTCCTGACTACTGCATACCGTATGAGATCTGTGGTACCCCTCCGCGGCGGCGTTGTCCAGAGCTCGGAGCCCTTGTGCACCAGAATGCATACAGCATACAGTCGCCATACGACCGGCCAGCGATCGGAGGACCTCCCATGGACCTGATGGAGTACCAAGCCAAAGAACTCTTCGCCCGGCACGGCGTTCCGGTGACGCTCGGACGGGTGATCGACGACCCCGCCGACGCCGCCGCGGCGGCCGCGGAACTCGGTGGCCGGGTGGTGGTGAAGGCGCAGGTGAAGACCGGCGGCCGCGGCAAGGCCGGCGGCGTCAAGCTGGCCGCCACGGCTGACGAAGCGGTGACGAAGGCCGGCGAGATCCTCGGCATGGACATCAAGGGACACACGGTGCACCGGGTGCTGCTCGCGCCGGCCGCGGCCATCGCGGCGGAGTACTACTTCTCCTTCCTGGTCGACCGGGCCAACCGCAACTACCTGTGCATCGCCAGCACCGAGGGTGGTGTCGAGATCGAAGAGGTTGCGCACACCAACCCGGACGCGATCGCCAAGGTCGCCATCGACCCGGCCGTCGGTGTCGACGACGCCAAGGCCGCCGAGATCGTGGCGGCAGCGGGCTTCCCGGTTGGTGCGGAGGGCGTCGTCCGCAAGCTGTGGGACGTGTTCATCGCCGAGGACGCCTCGCTGGTCGAGGTGAACCCACTGGTCAAGCTGGCCGACGGCACGCTGGAAGCCCTGGACGGCAAGGTGACGCTCGACGAGAACGCGGCGTACCGGCATCCGGACCACGCGAGCTTCGAGGACAAGGCCTCCGCGGACCCACTCGAGGCAGCGGCCCAGGAGAAGGGCCTGAACTACGTCAAGCTCGACGGCTCGGTCGGCATCATCGGCAACGGCGCAGGACTGGTCATGTCCACGCTCGACGTCGTGGCGTACGCCGGTGAGGCGCACGGCGGCGTGAAGCCGGCGAACTTCCTCGACATCGGCGGCGGTGCGAGCGCCGAGGTGATGGCGAACGGACTCGGCATCATCCTGTCCGACGCGCAGGTGAAGAGCGTGTTCGTGAACGTGTTCGGCGGCATCACCGCCTGCGACGCGGTCTCCAACGGCATCGTCCAGGCGCTCGAACTGCTCGGCGACCAGGCCGACAAACCGCTGGTCGTCCGGCTGGACGGCAACAACGTCGAGGAGGGCCGCAAGATCCTTGCCCGGGCCAACCATCCGCTGGTGACCGTGGTCGACACCATGGACGGCGCCGCCGCCCGCGCGGCCGAGCTGGCCGCCGTCGCGGCGCAGAACTGAGAGGTGGAACAGAGATGGCGATCTTCCTGACCGAGCAGAGCCGGGTCATCGTGCAGGGCATGACCGGCTCCGAGGGACAGAAGCACACCAGCCGGATGCTTGCCGCCGGCACCAACATCGTCGGCGGCGTGACACCCGGCAAGGGCGGTCAGTCGGTCGACTTCGCGAAGCGCTCGATCCCGGTGTACGGCTCGTGCGCGGACGCGGTGAAGGCGACCGATGCGGACGTATCGGTGGTCTTCGTGCCGCCTCGCTTCACGCTGGGCGCTGTGACCGAGGCCGTCGACGCCGGCGTACCGCTGGTCGTGGTGATCACCGAGGGCGTGCCGGTCCAGGACACCGCCGCGTTCTTCGCGTATGCGCAGGCCGCCGGGACCAGGGTCATCGGTCCGAACTGCCCCGGCATCATCACCCCGGGCGAGTCGAACGCCGGCATCATTCCCGCCGACATCGCGGGTCCCGGCCGCATTGGCCTGGTGTCGAAGTCGGGCACGCTGACGTACCAGATGATGTACGAACTGCGGGACTTCGGGTTCTCCACCGCGATCGGGATCGGTGGTGACCCGATCATCGGGACCACACACATCGACGCGCTGCAGGCGTTCCAGAACGACCCCGACACCGATGCGATCGTGATGATCGGTGAGATCGGTGGTGACGCCGAGGAGCGGGCGGCCGCGTTCATCAAGGCGAACGTGACCAAGCCGGTCGTCGGTTACGTCGCGGGCTTCACCGCGCCGGAGGGCAAGACGATGGGCCACGCCGGCGCGATCGTGTCCGGCTCGTCCGGTACGGCGGCCGCCAAGCAGGAGGCCCTCGAAGCCGCCGGCGTACGCGTGGGCAAGACCCCCACGGAGACCGCGGACCTGATGCGCGCCGTGCTGGCGGTGGAGGAGGTCGGCGTATGACGGCGATCGGCTTCATCGGGCTCGGGATCATGCGTTCGCACCTGGCGGCGAACCTGGTCCGGGCCGGCCACTCCATCACCGGGTACGACGTCGTACCGGCTGCTGTGGACGGGGAACGCGGGCTTGAGGTGCTCGCCGGTGGCCTGGCCGGCAACCGCATCCTCGACCTCAAGGCGGCCGGCATGCCGGCTCGCGAGTTCGAGCCCGGCTTCCGGATCGACCTTCACCACAAGGACATGGGCATCGCCCTGGCCTCGGCCCGCGCCGCAGGCGTTGCTCTCCGCGTCACCGGCGTCGCCCAACTGGTGGCGGCGGCGCGCCCAAGGACACGGATCCCTCGACCACTCCGCCCTTCTCAAGGTCGTCGAGCAGCTCTCGGCCCGCTGATCACGTCCGGGGTGGCGCAGTGCTGCCCCGGACCACCAGCTCGGTCGCCACAGAGACCGGGCTGTGGTGGTGCTCCCCCGCCTGGATCTCACTGATCAGAGCGTCGACGCTGTGACGCCCAACCTCCGCGAACGATTGACGGACGGTGGTCAGTGGCGGCCAGAAGTGGGCGGCTTCTTCCATGTCGTCGAAGCCGACCACGCTGACATCGCCAGGTACGGCGCGGCCGCGCTCGTACAGGGCACGCAGTAGGCCGAGGGCCATCTGGTCGTTCGCCACGAACACAGCCGTCACGTCCGCATTGGCAGCCAGGGCGCGGCCGGCGTCGTACCCAGAGCTGGCGGTCCAGTCACCGTCGTGCACGGGCGGCACCTCGCGGCCGTGGTCGAGCAGGGTCTGCTCCCAGGACTGCCGGCGCCGGTCGGCCGCGAACGACGTCGGCGGGCCACCAAGATGCCAGACCGTCCGATGCCCCAGCTCCAGCAGGTGTTCCGTGGCGAGCCGCGCGCCTTGTGCCTGGTCGGTGTCGACGATCGGGTAGTCGTAGTGGGCACTCGAGTCGACGACCACGACCGGCAGGCCGTCCGGCAGTTGTACGCCGGCCTCGTCCAGGGTGTGCGCCTCGATCAGGATGATCACACCGTCCACCGCCTGCTCCCCCAGCCGGCTGAACGCGTTCGTCACCGCGCGCTGGCTGACGTCCAGCACGGGCAGCAGGTTGAGCGAGTAGCCGCTCATCGTCGCCGCCTTCGCGATCGCGTCGAGGGTGCGCGTCGTACCGAAGCTGGACAGCTCGAAGACGATCGCGCCGATACTGCGGAACTCGCCGTTGCGCAGGGCGCGGGCGGCGCCGTTCGGGCGGTAGCCGAGCTCTCGCATCGCGGCCCGGACCCGGTCCCGCGTCACCGCGTCGACGTTGTGCCGGTCGTTCGCGACCCGTGACACGGTCTGCCCGGACACACCGGCCAGCCGGGCCACGTCGGCCATCGACGGTCCGCGCCGCCGTCGTACCAATGGATCCTCCGCTGCCATGACCCTCCCTCGCGTTGCCTGGAGTCTAGACATGTTGACGTAAACACGTTAGCGTCACGCACTTGATGTTGACGTCAACATTGCGCGCGTCGCGGCGACGAGGGAGCGAGAGGAGGTCGACGGACGTATGGCGGAGTCCGTGGCCCAGGACCACATCAGACCACTGCGCGCGACCGGGACCCGGCGGCGCCGGGCCGGTCGGGACGGCAAGGGGTGGCTGTTCGTCGGCCCGTTCCTGGCCGTGTTCGCGCTCACCTTCCTGGCCCCGATCGGGTACGCGATCTACCTCAGCCTGTTCCGCGAGCAGGCCTTCTTCGGCGGCCGCGTGTTCGTCGGACTGGACAACTACCTCGACGCGCTCCAGGACCCGAAGTTCTGGGAGGCGTTCGGCCGGGTCGCGGTCTTCCTGGTCGTCCAGGTGCCGGTGATGCTGATCCTCGCGCTGCTGGCCGCGCTGGCCATCGACAGTGCCCGGCTGCACGCCGCGAGCTTCTTCCGGATCGTGATCTTCCTGCCGTACGCCGTACCGGGTGTGGTCGCCGTGCTGATGTGGGGCTACATCTACGGCAACAACTTCGGCCTCGCCGCCGACCTGAACGACCTGTTCGGTACCAGCGCGATCCAGCCGCTGAGCGGGACCTGGATGCTGCCGTCGATCGCCAACATCGTCACCTGGGAGTTCGTCGGCTACAACATGCTGATCTTCTACTCGGCGCTGCGCACGATCCCCGGCGAGCTCTACGAGGCGGCCGCGATCGACGGCGCCGGGACGTTCCGGACCATCCGGGCGGTCAAACTGCCGGCGCTGCGTGGCGCGATCGTGATCGCCACCATCTTCTCGATCATCGGCAGCTTCCAGTTGTTCAACGAGCCGAACATCCTGCGCACGCTGGCGCCGAACGTGATCACCACGTACTACACGCCGAACATGTACGCCTACAACCTGTCCTTCGCCGGCCAGCAGTTCAACTACTCCGCCACGATCGCGATCGTGATGGGCGTCATCACCGCGATCATCGCGTACGTCGTCCAGCTGCGCGGATCCCGGGAGGCCCTGTGAGTACGACGATCTCACCGCTGCGCCCGAAGCGGTCACGGCTGCTGACCGGCGTGATGGTGGTGTACCTGGTCTACACCCTGGTGCCCCTGCTGTGGTTGTTGCTCAGCGCAACCAAGACGCAGGCCGACCTGCTCTCCAGTCCGGGGTTGTGGTTCGGCAGGAGCTTCGCGTTCTTCACCAACATCAAGGACACCCTCACCTACAACGACGGCATCTTCCTGCGCTGGCTCGGCAACACCGTGCTGTACGTCGTCGTCGGCGCCGGTGGGGCGACGCTGCTAGCGACCGCGGCCGGTTACGGCCTGGCGAAGTACAAGTTCGCCGGCCGGCGCGCCGTCTTCGCGGTGCTGCTGGGTGCGGTCGCCGTCCCCGGGACCGCGCTGGCGGTGCCGACGTTCCTGATGTTCTCGAACCTCGGGCTGACCAACACCGTCTGGGCGATCATCATCCCGTCCCTGGTGAGCCCGTTCGGGCTGTACCTGATGTGGGTCTACGCGACCGACGCCGTACCGCACGAGCTCCTCGAGGCGGCCCGGATCGACGGCGCCGGAGAGGTCCGGACGTTCTTCACCGTCGCGCTGCGACTGCTTGCCCCGGGCATCGTCACCACCCTGCTGTTCGCGGTGGTGTCGACCTGGAACAACTACTTCCTGCCGCTGATCATGCTCAGCAAACCCAACCTCTACCCGCTCACGGTCGGGCTCACCCAGTGGAGCAACCAGGCGACCGGCGTGGGTGCCCGCCCCATCTACAACCTGGTGATCACGGGGTCGTTGCTGACCATCGTGCCCCTCGTGGTCGCCTTCCTCCTCCTCCAGCGCTTCTGGCAATCAGGCCTGAGCGCCGGCAGTGTGAAGTGAAAGGAAACAGCATGAAGTCACACCTTCGTGGCCTCCGGCAGCTGGTGGTTGCCGGAGCCGCACTGACGGCGCTGGCCGTCGTCGCGGCGTGCGGCGGCGGATCGTCCGACGACAGCGCGAGCGGCGGTACGACCACGGGCTCAGCCGACGCCGTGGACGCGGCGTTGAAGGCCGGCGGCGAGATCACGTACTGGAGCTGGACACCGTCGGCGCAGGCGCAGGTCGACGCGTTCGTGAAGCAGTACCCGAACGTCAAGGTCAACTACGTCAACGCGGGCACCGGCAACGACCACTACACCAAGCTGCAGAACGCGATCAAGGCCGGCTCGGGTGCTCCGGACGTGGCCCAGATCGAGTACCAGGCGCTACCGCAGTTCGCGCTGCCCGGCTCGCTCGTCGACCTGAACCAGTACGGCTTCAGCCAGTACGAGTCGGCGTACACCGCCTCGACCTGGGCCGCCGTGCACGCGGGCAGCGGTCTCTTCGGCCTGCCGCAGGACTCCGGGCCGATGGCGCTGTTCTACAACAAGGACGTCTTCGACAAGTATGGCCTGACCGTGCCGAAGACCTGGGACGAGTACGTCGCCGCCGCCAAGAAGCTGCACGCGGCCAACCCGAAGGCCTACATCACCAACGACTCCGGTGACGCCGGCTTCACCACGTCGATGATCTGGCAGGCCGGCGGTACGCCGTTCAAGACCGACGGCAAGAACATCAGCATCAACCTGCAGGACGACGGCTCGAAGAAGTGGACCGGCAGCTGGAACCAGCTCGTCGAGGGCGGCCTGGTCTCCGCGATCCCGGGCTGGACCGACGAGTGGTTCAAGGCACTCGGCGACGGCACCATCGCGACCCTGCCGACCGGTGCCTGGATGCCGGGCGTGATGGAGGCGTCGGTCAAGGCCGGCGCGGGCAAGTGGCGGGTCGCTCCGATGCCGACGTACGACGGCCGGCCGGCCACCGCGGAGAACGGCGGCAGCACCGAGTCCGTCCTGAAGCAGAGCAAGAACCCAGCCCTCGCGGCGGCGTTCGTGCGGTGGCTCAACCACGACGAGGGCGTGAAACCGTTCCTCGCCAGCGGCGGCTTCCCGGCGACCACGGCCGACCTCGAGGACCCGGCGTTCGTCGGCAAGGCCAGTGCCTACTTCGGCGGTCAGAAGATCAACGAGGTGCTCACCGGCGCGGCCGGCACGGTCGTCAAGGGCTGGACCTACCTGCCGTACGAGCTGTACGCGAACAGCATCTACGGCGACACCGTGGGCAAGTCGTACCAGGCCAAGTCCGACCTGGACGCCGGCCTGAAGTCCTGGCAGGACGCTCTGGTTGCCTATGGCAATCAGCAGGGCTTCCAGGTGAACGGCTGACCTGTGTCCCACTTCGCGATCGGTGAGTCCGACTTCCTTCTCGACGGCGCGCCCTTCCGGATCCTGTCCGGGGCACTGCACTACTTCCGGGTGCACCCGGACAGCTGGGCCGACCGGATCGAGAAGGCCCGCCTGATGGGGCTCAACACCATCGAGACGTACATCCCGTGGAACGCGCACAGTCCCCGGCCAGGTGTCTTCGACACCACGGGGATGCTCGACCTCGAACGCTTCCTGCGGGAGGTGGCCGCGGCCGGCCTGTACGCAATCGTCCGGCCGGGACCGTACATCTGCGCGGAGTGGGACAACGGCGGCCTCCCCGCCTGGCTCTTCCGGGAGCCGGGCGTGGGGGTGCGCCGCAACGAACCACGGTTCCTGGCCGCGATCGAGGAGTACCTGGACGCCGTACTGCGGATCGTCCGGCCGCTGCAGGTCGACCAAGGCGGACCGGTCCTGCTGGTCCAGGTGGAGAACGAGTACGGCGCGTTCGGCGACGACGAGACCTATCTGAAGGCGGTCGCCGAGATCATCCAGAACGCCGGGATCACGGTGCCGCTGGTGACCGTCGACCAGCCGGTCGACGCGATGCTGGCGGCCGGCGGACTGGACGGCGTACTGCGGACCGCGTCGTTCGGATCGCGGGCAGGAGAGCGGCTGACGACGTTGCGCAAGCACCAGCCGAGCGGGCCGTTGATGTGCATGGAGTTCTGGGAGGGCTGGTTCGACTACTGGGGCGGGCCGCATCACACGACCAGCGCCGCCGACGCCGCCGCCGAACTAGACGCGTTGCTGGCGGCCGGTGCCTCGGTGAACATCTACATGTTCCACGGTGGCACGAACTTCGGGTTGACCAGTGGGGCCAATGACAAGGGCGTCTATCGTCCGACCATCACGTCGTACGACTATGACGCGCCGCTGGACGAGGCGGGGAACCCGACCGCGAAGTTCCACGCCTTCCGCGAGGTGATCTCGCGGTACGCGCCCGTCCCCGACATTGTCCCGGCGTCGCGGCCGCGGGCGCCCGAGACCTCGGCAGTGCTTGGTTCGCCGGTGCGGTTGCTTGCCGATCCGGATGCCTGGGGCAACTGGGCGTCGTACGACGTACTTCCGTCGCTGGACGAGCTCGACGCGCGGTTGGCGTTGTTTCGCACCGAGGTGCGCGCCGAGGTTCCGGTGTTGCTGAGTGTCGGCGAGGTGCGGGATCGGGCGTACGTGTTCCTGGGCGGTGCTCCGGTTGGGGTCCTCGACCGGGAGCGGCACGATCGTGCATTGATGCTGCCGCGTGGCGGGCGGCTTGAGATCGTGGTCGAGGATCAGGGGCGGGTGAACTACGGCCGGCGCCTCGGCGAGCCCAAAGGGCTGATCGGTCCGGTTCGGGTGGGGTCGACCGAGCTGACCGAGTGGTCGGTGTGTGTGATCGATGTAGAGGCGGTGCCGCGGCTGTGGGACTCCGTCGAGCCGGATGTCCTCGGTGTCGGCCCCACGGCTTGGCGGGCGTCGTTCGAGGTCGGGGAGCCGGTGGACCACTTCCTGTCGACCGTTGCTTGGGGCAAGGGGATCGCCTGGGTGAACGGGTTCGACCTGGGGCGGTACTGGCGGCGGGGTCCGCAGGAGACGTTGTATGTGCCAGGCCCGGTACTTCGTCCTGGCCGCAACGAACTCGTCGTTCTCGAACTGGACGTGATGGCCGAGCCGGTGGCGCACTTCGTGGGCGAGCCTTCGCTGGGGCCGCTCGAACTGTAGGTGGAACAGGTGGGTCCGGCGTCGCTGTGGCCGGACCCACCTGGCTCAGGAGCGCGCCGCCGGCGCGGGAGCGGACGTCGGGGCGTGCGCGAGCGACGGGCCGGTGCCGATCTTGCTGGCGAGGAGGTCGGCGACGGCGTGGACCGCGCGCAAAGTGGGCGCCTTGGTATCGGTGAGGTCGGCCAACTCGACGACAGCGGCGAGGATCACGTCGAGCTCGAGCGGCTTGTCCTTCTCCAGGTCCTGGAGCATCGAGGTCTTGTGCTCACCGACCCGCTCGGCGCCGTTGATCCGCTTGTCCACCGAGATGTCCGGGTGACAGCCGACCGCGGCCGCGATCTCCAGCGTCTCCTCCATCATCAGCCGGATCATCGCCCGCGTCCCCTGATGCTGGGCGATCTCCACCATCGTCGCCCGGGCCAGTGCACTGATCGGGTTGAACGCCGCGTTGCCGAGCAGCTTGATCCAGATGTCCTCACGGATATCCGCCTCGACCGGGCACTTCAACCCACCGGCGATCATCGCCTCGCTGAACGCCGTACACCGATCCGAGACACCGCCGCCCGGTTCGCCGATCGAGAATCGCGTGCCTTCCAGATGGCGTACGAGCCCCGGTCCTTCGAGTTCGGTCGAGCAGTAGACAACGCAGCCCACCGCACGGTCGAGCGCCAGCACCTCGGTCACCGAGCCGTCGGGGTCAACCGACTCGATCCGGCGGCCCTCGTACGGTCCCTTGAGGCCATGGAAGTACCACCACGGGATGCCGTTCTGGGCCGCGATCACGACCGTCCTGTCGTGCAGCAACGGCTCGACCAACGGGCCGGCACTCGCATAGGAGTTCGCCTTCAGCCCGAGGAAGATGTAGTCGACCGGACCGACCTCGGCCGGGTCGTCGGTGGCCGGCGTCCGCGCCTCGAAGTCACCGCGCGGACTGAGTACTTTCACACCACCGGAGCGGATCGCGTCCAGATGGGCGCCGCGGGCAACCAGATGGACCTCCGTCCCACCACGATGCAGAGCCGCACCGACGTACGCGCCGATCGCACCGGCGCCGAGAACCGCAACTTTCATGGCTGTCTCCTAGGTCGTGTCCGGTGAGCGAAGTGCCGTGCCGGGTGCCGCGCGGTAGAGCGCGGGCTCACCGGATACGACCTTGGTCCCTCGGGCCGGATGCGGTGGGCACCGGCGGCGCGCGCCGCGGCGGGCCGCTCCAGCAGCGGGAGCTCGGTGAACAGGATCGAGCAGTTGACGGCGAACCGTGCGGTGCCCATGCGTGTCCCACCTTCCGGAGGGGCTTGGTATACCGGATACAGTAGGCGGGCGCCTGTATCCGGTCAAGACATGATGCAGATCACATTTTCGGTAAGCGCTCGCCCGCTGAATCCGGGCCGTCCCGGCGGTACGTACCCCTGTCAGTTCCTCCAGACCAAAGGGAGTACGTCATGGGACGCGTCATCGTGATCGAGTTCGTCAGCCTGGACGGTGTGGTGTCGGATCCGGACGGCTCGGCCGGTACGCCGGGCGGCGGCTGGGCGTTCCGGCACGGACCGGAGACCGTCGCCGGGGACAAGTTCCGGCTGGGCCGGGTGATGGACGAGGGCGTGATGCTGCTCGGCCGCACCAGCTGGCAGCTGTTCAGCCGGCTCTGGCCGAACCGCACCGACGAGTTCTCCACCCGGATGAACAAGATGGCCAAGGTCGTCGCGTCGCACACGCTGACCGACATCTCCGCCTGGTCCAACTCGAGCGTGCTCGACGGCTCGCTGACCGACTACGTGCACACCGAGACGCGCGACGTCGTCGTCACCGGCAGCCTGAGCATCGTCCACGCACTCCAGGCTGCCGACCTCGTCGACGAGTACCGGCTGCTCACCTTCCCGTCGATCATCGGCTCCGGCACCAAGTTGTTCCCGGACCTGGCGTCGCCGGTGCACCTGCGGCTGGCCTCGGTCGACCGGGCCGGCGCGGCGACCCTGGCGACGTACCAGCGGTCAGAGAGTGGGAGCTAGCCCGAACGCCGCGAAGACGGCCTCGTCCTGGAAGACCCGGTTGTGGCTGATGCCGGCCGCGGTGATGGTGAAGACATGCAGGGTGTGCAGCCTGTGGACATCACCCTCACCGCGGTAGACCGCGATCCCGGCCTGGCCGTTGGCCGCGATCGGGAACACCCGCCAGTCGGTACCACGCAGCGCGAAGACCCGCGCCACGAACCGCAGGTGGTCCTCGCGTCCGGCGTACCAGTTGTAGAACGGCGGCATCTCCAGTACGACGTCCGCCGTGAGCAGCTCCGCGAACGCGCCGACGTCCGCCTTCTCGAACGCGGCGATGTACTTCTCGACGAGCTGCCGGGAGCGCGGGTCATCGGGCTCGAGTACGTCGTCCTCGGCCAGTCCGGTGTCGGCGAGCTTCCCGCGGGCGCGCTGGAGCGCACTGTTGACCGAGGCCGGCGTCACCTCGAGGGCTGTCGCGACCTCAGCTGCAGACCAGTCCAGTACGTCGCGCAGGATCAGTACGGCGCGTTGCTTCGCGGGCAGGAACTGCAGTGCGGCGATCAGAGCGAGCCGCAGGCTACCGCGCTCCCCGGCCACGACCGCGGGGTCGTCCGGGAACGGCTGCAGCCACGGCACCTCCTCACCGCGGACAAGTGCGCCCTCCGGATCCTCACCGCGGGCGACCAGTCCTGACGGCAGCGGCCGGCGTCCGCGGTTCTTGAGCTCGGTCAGGCAGGTGTTCGTGGCGATCCGGTAGAGCCAGGTGCGCAGCGACGCCCTGGTCTCGTCGTACCGGTCGAAGGCACGCCAGGCACGCACCATGGTTTCCTGCAGCAGATCCTCCGCGTCGTGGATCGAGCCGGACATGCGGTAGCAGTGGTGCAGCAGCTCACGCCGGTACGGCGCCGTCCTCGTCTCGAAGGTCACTGCACCATTGTGTTGGCAGGATGGGGCGATGACCTGGCCACGGATGGTGTGGATCGGCGGGGCGCCGGGAGCGGGGAAGTCGACGATCGCGCGGGACCTTGCGCGACGCTCCGACCTGCCGCTGCATCCGGTGGACCTGTGGACGTACGACCATGTCGGGCGGATGCCACCGATGCGGTCGCTGGCTGAGGATCTGGCCGAGGGGCCGGAGTACGCCGCCGAAGCGTTCGTGCGGATCGCGCGGACGCGGCTGGAGCTCGTTGCCGAGGACGTGCGCTCGCGCGGGCTGGGCGACGTACCGGCTCTGGTGGAGGGACCGCAGCTATATCCGTCGATGGCCGATGAGTCGGTCCTGGCAGCGGCGTGGTTGGTGCCGAATGCGGAGCAGACGCGGCGGGCGCGGGAGGAGCGGCTGGCGCGGGCGCATGATCCGGCGGGGCGCGCCCGGCTAGAGGGTCTGCTGGCGCGGGACGCCGTACTGGCTGAGCTGGTACGGCGTGAGGCGGCGGAGTACGGGCGGACGCTCATCGAGGTGTCAGCCACGCCGGATTGGGCCCGGATCGCTCGTGGGGTGGAGTCAGCACTGGGCGAGCCGCGCCGGCTACCTGCAGGTACGGCGTTGAGCGCGCAGCGGCAGTTCGAGAACGCCGCGGCCTGTCGTCAGGGACGACTGTGGCAGGCGGACATCGGACTGGCGGAGCTGCCGCCGTACCCGTTCGCCTGCGAGTGCGGCACCTCCGGGTGCGCCGAGACTTGGTCCGGGACACCCGACGCGTACGACGCTGTCGATGGGCTACTCGTCACGCACTAGGAGTGGGTCGCGCGGAGGGCCAGGGCGAGCTCCTCCAACGCCGGCAGCGCGTCGATGATCTGCCGAACCGACTTGTCCGGGAGCTCATCGAGGCAGGCACCGATCGCCTCGGTGCGCAGCAGTTTGACCCGCTCGTGCACCTCACGCCCGGCCTCGGTCGCCTCGACCTGGATCACCCGCAGGTCCTCCGGGTTCGGGTCGCGCTGGATCAGGGCGAGCTCCGTCAGCCGACCGACCACTCGCGACAGCATCGTCGGGTTGACGCCCTCGAGCTGCGCCAGCTCGGTCAGGCCGAGCGGACCGCGGAACGCGATCAGGCCCAGCACGGACGCCTGGGTCGGCGTCAGCCCTTCGCCGGTGGCCGTGGCGTTGAGCTCCCGCGCGAGCCTGGAGATCACGCCGCGGAGCCGGCTCAACGTCTCGGTGTCCGTCATGTCACCCCTTTATTGCCTGCCGGCAAGCAATGTAATCTGTTCATCGATGGAATCGTCGGGTGCACCCCAGCAGATCGCCGAACCGGCCGCGGACGAGCCACTGGCCCACCGGCGAGTGGTCTTCGGCATCGTCTCGATCGCTCTCCTGATGGCCTCGATTGATCAGACCATAGTGGCGACCGCGCTCAACGCCATCCGCGGCGACCTGAACGCGGAGCTGACGTGGAGCGGCTGGACGATCACCATCTACGCGCTGGGCCAGATCATCGTGATGCCGCTGGCCGGCCGGCTCGGTGACCAGTTCGGCCGGCGGCGGATCTTCCTCGGCGCGGCGGTGCTCTTCACCGTCGCGTCGCTGCTGTGCAGCCTGGCCGACAACATCTACCTGCTGGTGGTGTTCCGCGGCCTGCAGGCGATCGGCGGCGGCGCCTTCATGCCGACCGCGACCGGCATCGTGTCCGAACAGTTCGGCCGCGACCGGGACCGCGCGATCGGCATGTTCACCTCGATCTTCCCGATCGGCGGCATCCTCGGCCCGATCATCGGCGGCATCATCGTCACCTACTGGTCCTGGCGGGAGATCTTCATCGTCAACGTGCCGATCGGCGTCCTGCTGATCGTGCTCGGCCTGCGGTTCATCCCGCGCAGTGTGCCGCAGCGTGCTGCCCGGGTCGACGGCGTCGGCGCCGTACTGCTGGGGCTGACCATTCTGTTCGGGATGTACGGGATCACACTGCTCGGCGGGAACGGCGCGACGCCCGCCGACCCGTTCTTCATCGGCGCCGAGGTGATCGCGATCGTGCTCGGCGTCCTGTTCGTCCGGCACGCGAACCGCCGGGCCGCGCCGTTCATCCCGATCTCGTTGTTGCGCGGGCGTGGCTTCGGGGCGATGAACGCGATCAACTTCCTGTTCGGCGCCGCCGTGCTGGGCTTCGGCGCGCTGGTTCCGCTCTATGCCGAATCGCGGTACGGGATCCAGCCGCTCCAGGCCGGAACGTTGCTCACGGCAAGGGCCGTCGGGATGATCTGTGTGGCCGGCCTGGCCGTCTTCGCGCTGCGCCGGACCGGGTACCGGACGCCGATGATCGGTGGGTTCGTGCTGGTCGCGGCCGGGATGACCGTGATGTCGGTGGCTCCGCACGGGTTGACGCCGTACGCCTGGCTGGCGCTGGCGGCGGGGATCACCGGAATCGGGATGGGGTTGTCGATTCCGGCGTCGAACAACGCGAGTCTGCAACTGGCGCCGGCGCAGATCTCGGCGATCGCCGGGTTGCGCGGGATGTTCCGGCAGTCCGGTGGCATCGTCGCGGTCTCGATCACGACCGCGCTGCTGGCGCACGCCCAGAACGGCGGCCTGGCGCAGGCCAACAGCTTCGTCGTCTTCGCCGTCGTCCTGCTGCTGATCCTGCCGCTGACCCTGTTCGTACCCGACCACCGTGGCTCCTGGTGATCGCGCCCCAGAGCTTTAGGTGTGCTACGGTTTCCAGCGGTTGCAGTTTTGCAGTTCCACGTACGTTCAAGACGCCCGCGGATTTGTGATCCGCCGGGCGTTTTCTCATTCCGGGCCTGATCGAGGCCTTGTGTGGGAGGGCTGGTTGCGGCAACCGACACCCATCAGGACCCACAGAAGGACAAGATCATGGCTAGCGGCACAGTGAAGTGGTTCAACAGCGAGAAGGGCTTCGGCTTCATCTCCCAGGATGACGGCGGCGCCGACGTGTTCGTGCACTACTCGGCGATCGCGTCGAGCGGCTACCGCTCGCTGGACGAGAACCAGAAGGTCGAGTTCGAGCTGACCCAGGGCCCGAAGGGCCCGCAAGCGGAGAACGTCCGCCCGCTCTGACCTGAGCACCCAGCAGCCCCCGGCCGATCTTCGGTCGGGGGCTGCTGTCATGTCGTCCAGAGGTACTCGCCGTCGTCCAGCTCGTCCGTGCGGGTGAGACCGGCGGCCTTGGTGACTGCTGCCGAGGCGGCGTGGTCCGGGTGGACGTGGGCGATGATGCGCTTCATGCCCTGCGCGTTCAGCCAGGCGACCAGGCCCTGAGCGGCCTCCTTCGCGTAGCCGCGCCCCTGCCACTCGGTGCCGATGACCCAGGCGATCTCCGCGGTACTGCCGGTGACGGTCGCTTGCACGTAGCCGACGAGCACGTCGTCGTGCTGGATCACCCAGTTGAGCCATTGCTCATCGGGACGCCCCGGTCCCTCGAGTTGGCGCCGGTAGCGGGCCTCGATGCGCTCCAGCGTCGGCGGTTCACCACCGATGAAGGTGTAGAGCGCCGGATCGGCCAGCACCTTGGCCATCTGCCCGGCGTACTCGACCTTCAGCGGGAGCATCGCCAGGCGGGCGGTCTGGAAGGGCGTGATCACGGCTCAACCGTAGCGCCGCGCATTCGTGTGCAGGTCGAACTGCGGACTCCGGTGGCCGTCGGCCTCGTACGGCGCCACCCGCTCCTCGTAGTGCAGGTAGGTACCGGTTGCCGCCCCCAGCCGGTCCCCTGTCTCCACGGTCTCCCCCTGGCTGACCGTGACATCGCCCAGATGCTCGTACACGTGCCAGATGGCGTTCGACTCGACCACAACCTCACCGGCACCGGCCTGGACCACCACACCGGCCAGGGTCGCCCTGACCGGCATACCGGGTTCGGTGCGGTAGTCGCGACCGGGATGACCCGCGTCCCCGAACTCGCGGACCACCACAGGGTTGTGCACCGGCGCAGCCATCCTCAGATGGTGTGGCGGAACCTTCAGGCAGCCTTAAAGCCGGGTCGGCACGCCCGGACAGGGCGCCGGCTCGACCTCGAGCTCTGCCATCCGCTGCACGTAGGTGCGGTACGCCCGACGGGCCTCGCCGTGCGCACCACTCGCCTGGAACGCCGACACCAGGCCCAGATGCGCGCGCTCGTCGTACTGGTCCCGCTGCAGGATCCGCAGCAGGTAGCCGGCCGCCGCGTCGGGGTCACGCCGGCCGCGCTCGGCCAGCACCCGCGCCACCCGGACGTAGAGCGCCCGCGCCTCCTCCCGCATCCCGGCAGCCCAGTCCGCGAACACGTCCTCCTCCAGGAAGTCCCCGCTGTACGCCGCCTCGGCCGCGCGCAGCAACCGTAGATCGCCCGTGTTGAGGCCCTCCCGCGCGTCGTGCAGGAACAGCTCCACGTCCACGGCCGTTTGCTCACCATCCAGCCAGATCGTCGCGCGGTCCGCTCCGACGAAGCCGTCCGGCGGGTACCTCTTGTTCGGGTCCAGCACGGAGCGGACGGTCGAGAGCGCTACCGAGAGGCGTGGTGAGGCGACCGACTCGTCCTGGTCCGGCCAGAGCAGATCCAGCAACTGGACGCGGGCGACCGGATGGCAGCGGCGGGCGACCAGAATCTTCAGCAGGTCGCGTGCCTTCTTCGAAGGCCACTCACCGAGCTGGATCGCCTTGCCGGCCCGCAGGACGCGGAAGCCGCCGAGGCACTCGATGCGGACCGGCGCCGGACCGGTCGCGTCACTTGTCGCCAGCGCGGCTGCCGCGTAGCGCGTCGCGCCGGCCGCCAGGAATTGCTGGTGGGCGCGCAGCGCCAGCTCACGGCCTTCAGGACCATTGGTGCGCCCGGCAAGCATCAGCTCGGCCCGCGCCTCTCCCAGCTGGTCGCCCAACTCTCTGCGGATGTTCAACACCTCGTGCAGGACCTCGCCACCGCCCGCTGCGGCGTACAGCTCCAGTGCGTCGGCGAGACCAGCCCGGTCGCGGCGCTTGCGGCTGATCGCGGCAGCCTCCGCCGCAGTGGCCGCCGCCCCGGTCTGGTTGCCCGCGTGCAGGGTGACCCAGCCGAGAGCGACCAGTGCACCGGAGAGTCCGAGAACCGGGCCGTAGTCGACGGCCTGACGTGCCAGCGCGGCCAGCTCAGCGGCTCGCTCCGGCTCCTCCACTGCTAGGACCCTGGCCAGGCCGGCCAGCGACGGTACGAGGGACTGCATGTCCCTGGTCTCCTCGGCCATCGGGATGGCCTCTTCGAAACAGGCTCTGGCCAGGGCGCGGTCACCACGCTGGCGATACACCTCGCCCAGGACCGACAGCGGCTGAGCGACGCGCTTGGACTCGAGCTTCTGGTAGAGCGCGCGGGACGCCTCCAGCTCGCCGATGGCCTCGTCCAGCCGACCGAGTCGGAGCAGCGCCTCGCCGCGGTTGTTCAACGCCAGCGCCCGGAACACCGCGAAGCCGGCGCGATCTGCGAGCTCCAGCGCGATGTCCAGCTCCTGCAGGCCGAGTGCGTAGTCGCCTTCGGAGATGTGGTGCGAGGAGCGGTTCACCCGGATCCGGATCGCCTGCAGCAGGTCACCCGCACGCTCCGCATGTTCGAGCGCCCGCACGTAGTGGGAGGAGTTGCCGCGCGGGTCGCTGTCCACCGCGGCCAGCATCGCGAGGACGGTGTGCACGATCGCCAGTGCCCTGTCGTCGCCGGAGACCTTGGCGGTCTCGTACGCCGCGGTGATGAGCGCGCGGCACTCCTCGAACTCGCCACGCAGCCAGTGCGCACCAGCCCACCAGGCTTGCAGGAGCGCCTCGTCCGTCGGGTGTCGCCCGTCGATCCGTCCACGCTGGTACGTCGCGATCGCCACGTCGGTCTGGCCGCGCAGGTGATGGATCAGCCCCAGCCGCCAGGCGATGGCGACCGGGATCTCGCCCTCCGGCTCGATGATCCGGTCGAAGCACTCCATCGCACCCTGCCAGTCACCGAGGACCTGCCGGGCTTCCCCTTCCAGCTGGTCCATCGCGGCGTCGCGCAGCTCAGCGGGCAGCGCGCCGACGGCCGCGACCACGGTCTCTGCCATGCCGCCGCTGACCATCGCCTGCCCGCGTTCGGTCAGCATGCGGGCCGCCCTCGCCGCGTCGACGGCCTGGTAGCACGCCAGGGCGTCGCGATGCTCGCCCACCGACTCGAACCACTGCCCCGCTCGCAGCGACAGCTCGGTCAGCTCCTGATCGTCGACGACCAGTCTGTCGGTGGCGAAGTTCTTCACCAGCGGATTGAGCTCGTAGCCGTCGTCCTCACCGGCAGACACGAGCAGTCCGCGCGTGCGGAGCTGCTGCAGCGTTTCCGCGCTGTCGGTGAGTCCGATCGCCTTGCACAGCTCCGCACCGAACCTTGGTAATACAGCCACGCCGGCGACCAGGCGTCGTACCGCAGGAGGCTCGGCCGCGAAGACCTCCTCGGCTAGGTAGTCGTAGAGCGGGCCGTCCGAGCGCAGAGCCCGGCGCAATCGGGTGGCGCGCTGGTCGGCGGGTGCGGTCCGCAGTGCTTCCACGGCGAGACGTACGGCGGCCGGCCAGCCGTGGACCGCAGACTGGAGTGGTTCGGCAAGATCCTCAGTGCCATCGCCGAGAACGTTCTCCAGTACGGCGAGGGTCTCGGCGACTGTGAACGCGAGAGCGGTGGCGTCAATCTCCAGCACCTGGCCGCGGCCGCGGAGCCGGTCGATCCCGAAGGGCATCGGGGTGCGGGAGGCAACAACCACGTGCAGGTTCGGCGGAGCGGTGCGGATCAGACCCTCGACGAGCTTGGTCGCGGGTGCGGCCGGGTCCAGCTCGTGCAGGTCGTCGAGGACCAGTACCAGGTCGTTGCTGAGGTTCGCGTCCAAGGCGTCGGCGAGCAGAGCAGCGTACGCGAGGGCTCTGGTCTGCTGCTCGGCGTCGGCGTCCGGTCCGCGAGGGCTCTGCAGCTCGGCCGGGATGGTGTCCAGTTCGGGCACTTGCCGCCGGAGCGCACCGACGAGGCCGGACACCATGGCGGACAGCGAACCGTCCTCGGCGCGCACGGTGTGCCAGGCACAGGCTCGTCCGGCCGCCCATGAGCCCAACAGCGTCGACTTCCCGAACCCGGCGTCCGCCACCACGGTCAGCAGCCGTCGCTGAACCCCCTCATCCAGCAACGCCACCAGCCGCGGCCGCCCCACGGTCCCAGACTCCACCCGCCTCACCTCCCCAGAATCCCCAACAGGACAGCACCCTGCAGAGGTACGCCGCAACCGTGCCAGCCCTGATCTAGTTGCCGGATTGGCAAAAGGATGAGGTGAAGCAACGGTCGGCGGCCGAGACTGGAGGCATGGTGCAGATTGATTGGGCAGAGCAGGCTGGACGGTTGCGGGCTTCGGCAGAGGGGGAAGCGGGCTGGAACAGGACGGTGGCGACCAGTCTGGTCCGCGAGACCGACCAGGTGGCGGTAGACGTCGGCTGTGGCGGCGGCGGGATGGCCAAGGCACTGGCAGAGGCTCTGACGGCCGGTGCGACCGTGGTGGCGATCGACTCGGACCCCGACGTACTGGAGCAGGCCCGGGAGCACACCGCAGGCGCAGTCAGGTGTGAGCTGGCGTCTATGGATGACGGCGCCGAGCCGTTGCGTAAGGCAATCGATGCACCGGCGGACCTGATCTGGGCTGCCGGCGCAGTGCATCACGCAGCCGACCAGCAGGCGGCGGTCGACGCGCTGGCGTCGCTTCTGGCACCCGGCGGTCGGCTGGCGCTCGCGGAGAGCGGACTGCCGGCCCGCAGCCTGCCGTGGGACCTCGGTGTGGGCGAGCCCGGACTCGAACTGCGGCTCGATCACGCCCAGGACCGCTGGTTCAAGGCGATGCGTGAGTCGCTCCCGGGCACAGTGCCGATGCCGTACGGCTGGACCGACGCGCTGACCCGCGCGGGCTTCACCGACGTCACGACGCGCAGCATCATGACCGAGACGCCGGCTCCATTGTCCGACGAGGAGCGCGACCGCGTCGTCACCCAGTTCCGGCACCGGGTCGAGCGACTCACCCTCGACGCCGAGCCCACACACGGGCATGGCCATGGGCATGGCCACGGTCATGTGAGCCCCGGCGACGGTGAGTGGTTGAATCCGGAGGATCTCGCCAGCTGGGAACGGCTCCTGGACCCGGACGGCGACCAGTACCTCGGCCGTCGTACCGACCTCTTCGTCCTGTCCGTGCGCAGCATCCACCTCGGTCACGCCCCCCGCTGACCGCCCTCCAGGTCCACGCCACGCCGGGAGTTCGAGCATCCGGGCGCCAACGTGTCGGCGGCTCGCCGTAAGGTGGGTGCCCATGAACGACCGGCTGGTGTGGATCGACTGCGAGATGACCGGCCTCGACCTGGCGGCAGACGCCCTGATCGAGGTCGCAGTACTCGTCACCGACTACGAGCTCAACGTGCTCGGTGACGGCATCGACCTGGTGATCGCACCACCACCAGCCGCCCTCGAGCAGATGGGCGACTTCGTCCGCGACATGCACACCGGCTCCGGCCTGCTCGACGAACTCGCCACCGGTATCCCGCTCGCCGACGCCGAACAGCAGGTCCTCGACTTCATCTCCGGCTACGTCAAAGAACCGCGCAAGGCCGCCCTGGCCGGCAACTCCGTCGGCACCGACCGGACCTTCCTCGTCCGCGACATGCCCAAGGTCGAAGCCCACCTGCACTACCGCAACGTCGACGTCAGCTCCATCAAGGAACTCGTCCGCCGCTGGTACCCGCGGGTGTACTACGCCACCCCCGCCAAGACCGGCAACCACCGCGCCCTGGCCGACATCACCGAGAGCATCGAAGAGCTCCGGTACTACCGCCGGACCGTGTTCGTGCCCCAGCCCGGACCCGACTCCGACACCGCCCGGGCCGCCGCCAGCGTCATCAACGACCCCGTCGGAGACTCCCAGCCCGCCTCCTGAACAGGGCCGTCCGGGGCCGATTTCATGTCCCCGGACATCGTCGCTATGATTGCTCAGCCGTCGCACGCGGACGGCAATGGTGGGTGTAGCTCAGCTGGTAGAGCACCTGGTTGTGGTCCAGGTGGTCGCGGGTTCGAGTCCCGTCACTCACCCGACGTCGATGGCGACCCATGCCTGCGGAGAGCGCAGGCGGGTCGCCGTCGGCATTTTGTGCGGCTGCGCTTCGCTTGCCGCGGGGTGGGGGCTTCGCCACCCACACCCCCTTACCTCGGCCGGGGTTGTCGGTCGGGTTTCCGCGGGGGCCGGGGTTGTCGGTCGGGTTTCCGCGGGGGCCGGGGTTGTCGGTCGGGTTTCCGCGGGGCCGGGTTGTCGGTCGGGTTTCCGCGGGGGCCGGGGTTGTCGGTCGGCTATCTGCGCTGGCTGGGGTGGTCGGTCGGGTTTGTGTGGCTGGGGTGGTTTGTCGGCTTTCGGCTGTGGCTGATGTGGTTTGTCTGTTTGTGTCTGGGCTGGTGGGATGGGGCTGTGAAAATCTCGGGGTCGGCGTGGTTTGGGTATGGCGTCGTGCTGGTTGTGACGTTCGTGGTGGGGCTGCTGGCGTTCTGCGTTTGGGTGCTGTCGAAGGTTTTCTGAGTCGGGTGTGATCTGACTGCCCTGTCGGTGCGTCTTGTGGGGTGTAGGCGTCGACGAGAGGCTGGGGATGGCGGGTACCGGAGACTTCGAGGAGTTTGCTCGGGCGGGGATACCTCGGTTGTACCGGACGGCTTGGTTACTGACTGGCGACCGGCATCATGCTGAGGATCTTGTCCAGGACACGCTCGCGAACATGCTGAAGACGTGGGCCCGGATCGACAATCCGGGGGCTTATGCGCGGACTGCGATGGCTCGGACGTTCATTTCGCAGCGGCGGCGACGGAGTTGGTCGGAGCGGCCTACTGCTGAGCTGCCTGAGCAGGTGGCGCGGGTCGGCGATGTCGAGCTCCGGATGGCATTGCGGGAGGCGCTGGGCGAGTTGGCGCCGTTGGATCGGGCTGTGCTGGTGCTGCGGTACTTCGAAGATCGCAGCGTTGAGCAGGTCGCGCTCGATCTCGGAAAGAACGCCAGCGCGATCACTACGCGGACGGCCCGGGCACTGGACCGCCTGCGCGTGGTGCTGGGTGACAACGCCGTACAGCTGATCGCCCACTGAAACCCAGAGGAACATGATGAACAACCTGAACGACACGCTGCCCAGCCTGATGGACCGGGCCACCGAGAACCTCGAGCCGGTCAGCACCGACCTCCTCGACCGGACCGTCCAGCAGGGACTCCGGCTACGCCGCCGGCGTACGACGCTGCTCTCCGTGACCGGAGCGGGCGCCGTACTGGCCACCGCCGGACTCGTCGCGGGCGGGATCCAGTTGCTGGGTACGCCGTCCGAGGCCTCCGTCTCGGGTACGCCGGTCCCGATCGTGACCCCGACTCCGCTCGCCAAGCCGGCCGCGGGCACACCGCAGCAGGCTCTCGCGACCCTCAAGCGCCTGATCGCGGCGCCAGGCCGCACGCTGTCAGAACCGACGGTCCACGGGAGCGCGAAGGGTGGCTTCATCGGGGCGTCGTACCTCGTCGACGACGGCAACGGCGCGTCCCTCGTCGAGGTCATGCTGTCCGCGGACGGCACGGCGAACCCCTGCTTCGGCGGCGGCCCCGGCTGCACCACCAACCCCGACGGCTCGAGCATGTACTCCTCCTCCGACGAGCCGGAGTACTCCGACGCCCGCAACGAGCAGTACGGCGTCTTCCTCAACCGCGTCGAGCTGTCCTACCCCGACGGCCGCTACATCGGTCTCGTGAACTACAACGGGCCGGCCGAGAAGGGGATCAAGCACACCCGCGCGAAGCCGCTGTTCACCGCCGCCCAACTCGCCACCATGGCCCGGAGCAAGACCTGGAAGTTCCCGGCCGCCACCGCCGTCAAGCCCTCGACCACCGACAAGCCGTCGGCCAACCGCAAGGGCAGGTAGCTGACAGGCCCGGCTGCACAGCGGCCGGGCCTGTCAGCGTGGTGTGATGACGACCTCGGCCTCGATCTCGACCGGGATGTCGAAGGGAAGGGCGGCCTGGCCGACCGCCGAGCGCGCGTGCTGCCCCGCCTCCACACCCCACAACTGCAGGATCACGTCCGAGAAGCCGTTGATCACCGCCGGCATCCGATGGAATCCCGGCGCGACGTTCACCATCCCGAAGACCCGTAGCCAGGCAACGATCCGGTCCAGGTCGCCCAACTCCCGGCGCAACGAGGCCAGCATCGACAATGCGGTCAACGCGGCCGCGTCGTACGCCTGCTCTTCCGTCACCTCCGCGCCGACCTTGCCGAGCGGTTCCGGCAGCTTCCCGTCGGAGGTGAGTGGCCCGTGACCGGAGACGTACGCGCGATCGCCGTACACGCGGACCCAGGGGAAGGGCAGCGTAACGCCGGGCAGCTGCATTGGCTCCGGCAATGTGAGTCCCAGCTCGGCCAGTCTCTTCTCGATCTCCATGCGGTTTCCTCAGGACGGTGGTCGAATGATGCGTTGCACGATGGCGCCGGCGGCGCGGGTGTCGACTTCGAGCTTGGTGTAGATGTGCGACAGGTGGGACTTGACCGTGGCCTCACTGACGAACAACTGCCGGGCCAGCTCGCGGTTCGACCGGCCGGTCGCGAGGAGACCGAGGATCTCGACCTCGCGTTCGGTGAGCGTCGGTCCGGAGCGCTTCACCAGCCGGGCCGCGATCGCGGGCGCCAGGATGACCTCGCCGCGGGCAGTGCCACGAATGGCGCGGAACAGATCGTCGGGCGGTGCGTCCTTCAGGAGGTAGCCGGAGATCGCGCTCATGATGTCGGCCTCGGTGTCGTACGTCGTGAGCACCAGGACCTGCGGCGGTTCCGGCAGTGCCCGCAGCCGCGCAGTCACCTCAGCACCGCCAGGGCCGGAGCCCAGATTGAGATCCATCAGTACGACGTCCGGCCGGACCGCGGCGACCAACTGCTCGGCACTGTGCGCGTCGGACGCCTCACCGACCACGGACAGGTCCTCCTGCCCCTCGACGAGTGCCCGCATCCCCGCCCGGACCACCGGATGGTCGTCGACCAGCGCAACCCGGATCATGAGCGCACCAGCGGGACGGACGCTGCGAGCGCCGTACCCTCACCTGGCTCGCTCTCCAGCACCAGAGTCCCGCCCAGCTCGCGCAGGCGGGCGCGGATGCCGGTCAGACCTCGTCCACGATCCGGATCTGTGCTGGCAGTGCGGTCCGGCAGTCCACGGCCGTCGTCGCGGACGTCGAGTACGACGGCGTCCGGCTGATTGGTCAGCGTCACCACGGCTGTGCTCGCAGCTGCATGCTCCAGCACATTAGCCAGTGCACCGCGCGCAGTCCGTAGCAACGCGGTCTCGATCTCGGCGCCAAGCGGCACCGCCGTCCCGTGCACCTGGACGCGGACCTCCACACTCGCGTGCACGGCGAGCCGCTCGCAGGTCTGCCGCAGTGCATCCGGCAGCGCCGGCTCCCCCGGACCGCTCGCCAACTCCGCGGGCGCCAGATCCTGGACCACTCGGCGTACCTCGTCCAACCCGTCGCGCGCAGTCGCCGCCGTCGCCCGCAAGTTCGACGAGCCGGTCGGGCTCCCGCCGTACCAGGTGGTTGCCCTGACCCCGCCGCGCCGATGACCCGCCGTCGCCCGATCGCCGTGGCTGCCGTCATCCTGGTGACGGCGGCCACCGGCTGCACAGCCGCCTCAGCCCCAACTCCGACCGCTCAGCCCACTCCGACCACTCCGAGGACTTCGCTCGTGCCGACCGACGACACTCTCGACACCCAACTCATCGCCGCCGCCCGGGAGAACGACGTCGCCCAGGCCCGCCGTCTGATCACCGCGGGCGCCGACGTCAACGCGGTCGACGACACCGTCCAGAGCGCCTTCCTGATCGCGGCGAGCGAGGGCTACCTCGACCTCCTCGACCTCACCCTCCAGCACGGCGCCGACGTCCGCAGCCTCGACAGCTACCGCGGCACAGCACTGATCCGCGCAGCCGAACGCGGTCACGCCGCCGTGGTCGCCCGCCTGCTCCGCGCCGGCGTAGCCGTCGACCACGTCAACCGCCTCGGCTGGACAGCTCTGCACGAGGCAGTGCTCCTCGGCAAGGGCACCCAGCAGTACGTCGACACCGTCCGCCTGCTCATCGCCGCGGGCGCCGACCGAGACCGCCCGGCCGAGCGTGACGGAACCACCCCAGTACAAGATGCGCAGAAGCTAGGTCAGACCGCCGTGACCGCCGTACTCACGACCGAGCGCCCGGCTTCCGCAGCCTCCGCCCTGCTTGCCGCAGCCACGGCAGGCGACGCGAACAAGACCGCCGCGGCGCTGGCAGCGGGCGCACCGCTGGAGTCCCGTCACGGGAGTCACCGGCAGCGTGGCGATGCTCGAGACTCTGCTCCCGGCGAACCCGGACCTCAAGCTCCGCAACCGCTTCGGCGGCATCTCGGTGATCCCGGCCGGCGAACGCGGCCATGTCGACTACGTCCGCCGCGTCGTACAGACCACGATCGACGTGAACCACGTCAACGACCTCGGCTGGACCGCTTTGCTGGAGGCCGTGATCCTCGGCAAGGGCACCGAGCCGTGGCAGGAGATCGTCCGCATCCTCCTCGCCGCCGGCGCCGACCCGTCGCTGCCCGACGGCGACGGCGTCACGCCACTCCAGCACGCGCGCAGCCGCGGGTACGACGAGATCGCGGCAATCCTGGAAGCCGCGAACTAGCCGCCCGGCGTCAGCCGCTTCACCAGGTACTCAGTCGTGGCTCAAACACCTGGACGGAAGGTCGAACCACCTCAAGTGGTCGAACTCGGAGTTCACCGTGCCCTCATGATGGATGCTCTCCTCCTGGCAGGTGGACAGCAGGTCGCGCGCCTCGGCGAGGTAGACCTGCAGGGCCGACTCCGGCGCCGTGTGGTCGTGGCGCGGGTAGCGCAATGTCCCGTCGGCGTCGTACCCGACCTCGGACAACCGCAGCGGTGGCTCGACCGCGCCGCGATGGTGCCGCCACAACCCGTTGGTGGGGTCGAAGCGGTAGTCACCGAGCAGCCGCCAGCCGTCCCGTGCGACCAGCTTCACCGCCTCGACGACGTAGGTGAAGACGGCCTCCGAGATGAAGTAATTGAAGTTCACCCGGACCCAGCCCGGCTTGATTCCCTCGCAGCCGTGCATGACCTCTTCTTCGAACTCATGCGACTGCACCAGGTCGATTCCGAGCAGGGTGTGGCCGTACGGGCCCGCGCACGAACACCCTCCGCGCGACTGGATGCCGAACAGGTCGTTCAGCAGCGCAACCACGAAGTTGTGGTGCAGGAACCGCCCGGAAGGTGCCTTCACCACAAACGAAACGATCGACAACCGCTCGGCATCCAGATTGCCGAGGATCTGGATCTTCGGCTCGCTCTTCCAGGCCTCGACCGCTCGGCGCAGGTACGAGTCCTCGTGGGCGCGGATCACGTCGATGCCGACCGCCTGCTTCAGCTGGAACGCGAGGCCGGCGCGGATCGACCCGATGATCGCCGGTGTGCCGCCCTCCTCCCGATGCACGGGGTCTTCGATGTAGCGATGCTCCAACTGGTTCACGTACCGCACCGTCCCGCCACCAGGTACATCGGGGACGCGGTTGCGGAGCAGTTCGCGCCGGGCGACCAGTACGCCGGGAGTCCCAGGACCGCCGATCAGCTTGTGCGGACTGAGGAAGATCGCGTCCTTGTACGACAGCGGATCGACCTCGCGGCCGGCGTACATGCCGATCTCCACGTACGGCGCTGCGGCCGCACAGTCCCAGAACGACAGAGCGCCGTACTGATGGAGCAGGGCCGAGACCCGCTGCGTGTTGCTGACGATGCCGGTGACGTTGCTGGCCGCGGAGAACGACCCGATCTTGAGCGGGCGGGCGGCGTACTCGATCAGTCTCTGTTCGAGCTGTGGGATGTCGATGTGGCCGTCGTGGTCCTGGCTGATCACGACCACGTCGGCGATCGACTCACGCCACGGCAGCTCGTTGGAGTGGTGCTCGTACGGCCCGATGAAGACGACCGGCCGCTGGTCCCGCGGGATGTGATCGGTCAGGTGATAGGTGTCGTCCAGCTCGGCCGGGATGCGCAGGCCGAGGATGCCGATCAGCTTGTCGATCGCGCCGGTCGCGCCCGTGCCGCAGAAGATCACCGCGGTCTCGTCGTCACCGCCGACGCTGTTGAGGATGATCCGGCGGGCGTCCTCACGCAGGCGAGTGGTCTGCAGACCGGTGCCGCTGGACTCGGTGTGGGTGTTCGCGTACCGCGGCAGCACCTCCTCGCGGATGAAGTCCTCCAGGAACGTGAGCGCGCGCCCGGAGGCGGTGTAGTCCGCATACGTGACCCGGCGCGGACCGTACGGGCCCGGCATCACCTGGTCGTCCCCGATCACCGACGCCCGGATCCGCCGCAGCAACGGCGTATCCGGAGGCGCCTCGACTCGCTCCCCCTGGATCATCATGGCGTCAGGGTAGAGCCGTCGAGTGACCTACGTCTCGTGTCCGAATCGCGTGCTGTGGATAAGGTCGGTGCCAGTCGACGGCGAGGGAGTTGGGATGACGTTTTCCGGCGAGCTGTGGGACCGCGGTGGCGCTTCCGTGTACGACGAGATCGTCCGTCATCGGTTCATCACCGGGCTGACCGACGGGACGCTGGACCACGACGCGTTCCGTTACTTCATCGTCCAGGACAGTCACTACTTGCGCGCCTACTCACGCGCACTCAGCCTGGTCGCCGGCCGCGCGTTGGATGAGGACGCGGTCAGCATGTTCGCGCTGCACGCCGCCAACGCGATCGCCGTCGAGCGGTCGCTGCACACCTCTCTGCTCGGCTCGCTGGGCATCTCCGCGGCTGATGTCGACGCAGCGGGGTCCGGGCCGACGACAACGGCGTACATGTCTTATCTGACCGCGGTGTGCGCGACGGGGACGTACGCCGAGGCCGTGGCCGCCGTACTGCCCTGCTACTGGATCTACCGCGACGTCGGCCGCGAACTGCTGAAGCGGTCGTCGCCGGACCCGCTGTACCGGCAGTGGATCGAGACCTACGGCTCGGACGAGTTCGACGCTGTTGTCGAGTCGGTGCTGGCTGTGACCGATGGGCTGGACGTCAGTGCCTCCGAGCGGGAACGATGTCATCAGCACTTCGCCACAACCTGCCGCTACGAATGGATGTTCTGGGACGCCGCGTACCACAAGCTCGATTGGCCGGTCGGATGATGGACTTCTACGACGTCGTGATCGTCGGTGGCGGGCACAACGGCCTCGTCGCCGCCACCTACCTGGCGCAGGCCGGCCTGACCACGCTGATCCTCGAGCAGCAGCCGCACACCGGCGGCGCCGCGGTCAGCCAGCAGGTGTTCCCCGGCGTCGACGCCAAGCTGTCGCGGTACTCGTACCTGGTCAGCCTGCTGCCCGACAAGGTCGTCGCCGACCTGGGCCTCGGTCTGGACCTCCGGTCCCGCGCGGTCGCGTCGTACACCCCGGTACGCCGCTCCGGCCGCGACCTCGGTCTCCTCGTCGAGCGACCGGAGGGTCCGGCGACTCGCGCCTCGTTCGCTGCCCTGACCGGGAGCGACTCCGAGTACGACGCCTGGACATCCTTCTACGGCTCAGTGGGCTCACTGGCCGCCGCCATCGCGCCCACTCTGCTTGAGCCGTTGCAGTGGGCGGCCGAGATGCGCTCCCGAGTCGACGCCGCGCTGTGGGACGAGTTGGTCGAGCGGCCGTTCGGTGAGTCCGTGGAGCGGCGGTTCGCGGACGACACCGTACGCGGCGTGGTAGCGACGGACTCGGTGATCGGGACATTCGCCGGGTTGCACGACGAGTCGCTGATCCAGAACCGGTGCTTCCTCTACCACCTGATCGGCAACGGCACTGGCGAGTGGCGGGTGCCGGTCGGCGGCATGGGCGTGGTGACGGACGCTCTGGCCGCTGCTGCTCGGCGGGCTGGTGCGTCGCTGGTGACCAACGCGTCGGTGACGTCCGTCGAGGCAGACGGCGTACGCGGGTCTGTCACCTGGCTAGGCGGGGACGGCGAGCGGTCGGTCGACTGCTCCTACGTGCTGTCGAACGTCGCTCCGGCCACTTTGGATGCGCTGCGTGGTCGTCCTACCGGTGATCGACCGGAGGGATCGCAACTCAAGATCAATCTGCTGCTGTCGCGGCTGCCGGCGTTGAAGTCGGGTGACGATCCGGCGCGGGCGTTCGCCGGGACGTTCCACATCGACGAGGACTACAGCCAGTTGGAGTCCGCCTATCAAACGGCTGCTTCTGGTGCGCTGCCGTCGACGCCGCCGTCCGAGGTGTACTGCCACTCGCTCACCGACCCGTCGATCCTCTCACCGGAACTGGTTGCCTCCGGCCACCACACGCTGACCGTGTTCGGCGTCCACTTCCCGGCCCGATTGTTTGCCTCCGACAACGATGTGGCCCGGGCCGAGGCGGCTCGCCGCGTGCTGGCCGGCCTGGACTCCTACCTGGCCGAGCCGCTCGAGGACTGCATCGCCCGCGATATCGACGGCAACCTGTGCATCGAGGCCAAGACGCCGTACGACATCGAGGAATCCGTCGGCATGCCGGGCGGCCACATCTTCCACGGCGACCTCCAGTGGCCCTGGGCCACCGACGACGCCGACACCGGTCGCTGGGGCACCGAAACCGACGTCGCCAATCTCCTCCTCTGCGGCTCCGGCGCCCGCCGAGGCGGCGCCGTCTCCGGCCTCGGCGGCCACAACGCCGCCATGACCATCCTCACCCGCTAACCGATTTCGCATCTCCCCCGCCGCCCTGCTACGATCCTCATCGTTCCAAAGCACCACAAGCGCCGCTAGCTCAATTGGCAGAGCAGCTGACTCTTAATCAGCGGGTTCGGGGTTCGAGTCCCTGGCGGCGCACAAAAGCCCAGGCCACCACGGTGCCCTGGGCTTCGTGGTGTCCGGAACAAACCACAAACTGACCACTTTGCCGTCCTGAGCCGCCATCGTGTGACTCCGGCTGGTCGACCAGGTCACCTCCCATGCTTTCATCTCATCGTGACTGTGCGTCACATCACATCAGTTCGCGTCGTTGCCGGATCCGCGGATTCGCGCTTTGGCAAGCGTTGAGCGTCCAACCGTCAGACAGGTTGGAGGCTTGATATGTCGAGGCCACCGCTGCCCATCGGAACGTGGGGAAGCATCTCGACTCGCGTCGAGAGGACCGACGCCAGGGGTAGGCCCGGCACCTATCTGGCGAAGGCCAGGTTCCGCGATCACGACGGTCACGTTCGCCCAGTGACCGCCGTCGGCCGCAGCAAGACTGGTGCCGAGACCGCCTTGAAGCAGAAGCTCCAGGACCGCACTAGGACCAACCAGTCCGGCGCCCTCTCGGCGATGCACAAGATCAGCCACCTCCTCGACCTCTGGGAGAAGAGATTCGAAGGCATGGTCGCGGACGGGAAACGCTCGCCCACCTCCCTGGACACCTACCGGCGCGCCCTCAAGAACCACATCCGCCCCGCCTTCGGCGAACTCCGCATCGGCGAAGCCACCAGCCCACGCATCGACACCGTGCTGTCCAAGATCAAGGACACCTCTGGCGCCCCCACCGCCAAGACCTGCCGCGCCATCATCTCCGGCGCCATGAAACTCGCCGTCCGCTACGGCGCCACCTCCGTCAATCCTGTCCGCGAAGTCGACGCCATCGAAGCCAAACCCAGGAACCCACCACGCGCCCTCACCGGCGAGGAGGTCACCCTCCTCCGCAAGAGCCTGGCCACCGATGACCGCGCCGTCCAGGCCGACCTCCCCGACCTCCCCGACCTGGTCACCTTCATGCTCGGCACCGGCGTACGCATCGGCGAAGCCCTCGCCAGTGTTTGGTCGGAGGTCAATCTCGAAGCAATCAAGGCAACCGAAGCTGCGATGGCTGTGAGGGTCTCCCCTCAAACACCAAGCAGACCCTTGGAACCATGATCGCCGACATTGCAAACAAGCCTGCGAAGTGGAAATTCGCCATTGCCGACGGCAAGGCTGGCGGCGTGGCAACGGTCCTACACATGATGCGGATGTTGTGGGACGGTCAGACGTCACGGCACGGCGGCCCGGGCCCGACCCGCGCTGAGACGCCGGAGGAGGCGCGGACTGCGGTTCATCTCGCTGCGTCTCTCGTGCAGTTCGCAGTTAGCGGAGCTTTTGACCTCGCTTGATTATTCGGCGTTTGTAGGCAGAGGGGGTCTCCCCGCAGTGCCTGGCGAAGGATCGAGCGAACGCCCCGACATCGTCGAAACCCACGGCGATCGCGACGTCAAGGATGGAACAGTGCGGCTGGGCCAGCAGGCCCATCGCACGAAGAACACGAGCACGTAGTAGGTAGCTTCGCCATGACATGGACAAGTGGGTGCTGAAGATACGGCGCAGTGTTCGTTCGGAGACCCCGACCGCGCGTGTCACGTCACTGATTGCCACCTGGTCGAGGTGATCACGGGTGTAGTCCGTGGCCGCGATGACAAGCGGGTCGGTCGAGACTGGCAGGTTCAACGGCATCTCGTCGTCCAGCGCTTCCGCAACCAGATACCCGAGGGTCTGGAAGAACGAGTTTGCTTCCACTCCGGACTCGGCACGCGAGATCGGCCATCGCGCCGAGTGGAGCATCATCTCGCGAAGCAGTGTGGACACGGCAATGATTCGAACCCGGTCTCCGGCCCTTGGAACGAGGTTTGGCTCGAAGAGCACCGCGAGGATCTGCGCACCAGCGTTCAACGTCGTCCGATGATGCAGGCCGGCCGGGATCCATGCCGCTTGGTGGGGCGGCAGCAGGTAATGACCGGCTTCCGTCTCGACCTCCACCACCCCACGGCAGGCGTATTCGATCTCGTGCACGTCGTGAAAGTGCCAGCCGGTGATTAGCTGCTCACCACCGTCGTACAGGTGGCTGCCGCCCACCCACCGACCATTTTCCCGCAGCTCGACCAATCCGGTGGTGGCCGCTCGGACCCGATCTTTGGCCGAATCGGCAGAGACGGTCATACCTCCGGCACCATACAGTCTGTTTCGAGCGCAGACCACGCGCAGAACGTGCCCCTCGCCGCGAGTAAGGAATCCGATGCGAACGTTGATCTACTCCATGTCCGTGTCCCTGGACGGTCACATCGCTGGACCGGACGGCGCCATCGACTGGGCCGCGCCTGACGAGGAGCTACTGGGCTTTCACAACGACCAGACTCGAGAGCTCACCGGGCACCTGTGCGGGCGAGGGCTCTACGAGGACATGCTGGGCTGGGAGACGGCCGAACAGACCCACACCGACCCACGGGAACTCGAATTCGCCCGCATCTGGAAGGCCATCCCGAAAGTGGTCTTCTCAACCACCCTGACCACGGTCGAAGGCAACGCCCGCCTGGCACGAAGCGATGTCGCCGACGAGGTGGCCGAGTTGAAGAGTCAACCCGGCGCCGGCATCGTGTCCGTAGGCGGTGCCAGGCTCGCCGCATCCCTTGCCGAAAAGGACCTCATCGATGAGTACCGGCTGTTCGTGAATCCCGTCGTGCTCGGAGGCGGTACGCCGTACTTCCCATCACTGCCGAAGAGGCTCGACCTTGAGCTCATCAACACGCGGACCTTCTCGCAAGTCGTCTACCTCCGGTACCGGCGCAGCTAGTACCCCGCTGCTCACCTCCTAGCCTGGCCGTGATCCGAGCCTGGGCAGAGGGCCTCGCGGGCGCTTCCTGGAAATGGCCATTCAGGGCTGGCAGCGATCAGCACTCGCCGAATGTACGACCGGTATCGGAAGGAGTCAGGCGAGGTCACCGATTTGCTGCGCGAGACCAGCTATGAATGGCCAGGAGCGGACCAACGTGCTGCAGGGTGGTCGATCCACTCTTGACTTCAAGTGTCATTGAGGGGCTAGCGTCGATGAGTCGACTGAGGGAAGGATTCGGTGGGCAGTGCCGACGCGGGATGCAGGGGTCACGCGCCGGCCGCACCGGTTCGGGGTTGCCGCTCCAGCTCGGCGTACAGGCGGCCGCTAGTGGTCCGTGTCGTTAATTAGGTGACGGTTGGTGGTGGGTGAGAATGAGGTATACCGAACCGTCCTGCTGTCGCGCTGGTGCTTCGTGACGGCAGACGGGACAGGTCCGCGTCGTCCTCGATCAGCAGGATCCGCGCCGTCATCCCACTCCCCAGCCCGCGGTCGCGAACAGATTGCCGTCGGCAAGCACTCCCAGGCCGCCGTACCCAGGCAAGGAATTCAGCATCTCAGGCCACTCGTCGTCCGCTGGTCCACGGCGCCAGTGGGTTGTTCGACACGACGACCGGACGCGGCGGCAGCGCTGACGGCACCACCCAGGTCGTCGTCAGGACGCCCGGGCGCGGATGCGATTGTTGCTCTCGAGACAACATCCGGACCTGGAAGCGACCGTCTGGTCCGCACCATCGGATCACGTCGCTCCGGAAACGGTGCGACAGAGTTGGGAAGGTCTCGGCTGGAAGCGGGATAGCACTCATCCACGATCCCGCGACCGAGGGATCCACCGCTTGCTCGCGCGTCCAGCCAGGCGATCGCGAACTGCGCCGGATCAGCCTCCTGGCGGATCGCAAGGTCCTGCATCGCTCCAAGGGACTCGTCCAGCGATCTCGTTCGGAGCCGGTTCCGGATCACCCAGCCGGTGTCCACCCGTTGTAGCTGCAGCGCGGCGCGCACGATGACGCCGGTCAGACCCATCCCACCTACGGTGCTCCAGAAGCCGTCCGCGTCCCTGGCAGGCGACAGTTCGGTGATCGTCCCGTCCGAGCGCAACAACGCCAGCCACAGGACATGCCGGGCGAAACTCCCGGCGCCCGGGTGGTTCTTCCTGTGGACATCGCCAGCGATCGCGCCGCCAACCGAGATGCGCTCCGTGCCCGGTATCACCGGCAGGTTCCAGCCGAGCGGCAGGGTCTGCTCGATGATGTCCTTCAAGAGCACGCCGGCCTCTGCGACGAGGACTCCGCTGCTCTGGTCGAAGGACACGATGCGTGCCTGGGACATCATGTCCAGCACGATGCCGCCGCACGGAAGGGCCGCATCGCCGTAACTCTTCCCCGCACCACGGATCGTGATCCTCGGCTCGGCAAGCACCAAATCCACGAGGGCGGCGTCGTCGGCCGGCCGTCGTACCCGGGAGGGGCGACAGACCGCCCTCCCTCAACCGGACAGCGCCAGGGTGCTCGCGTCGTCGAGGGTCATGATGCCGACCGTACGGCGAGTGCGCTGAGAGCATGCTGAGTCCGATACACCGCCAGATGCTGATCGGTGACATGGCTCCAGGTCATGACTGGATCCGTCTGCTCATTGTGTTGCTGCATGCGCGACAGCGCCACGGGATCTACCAAAAGCGCTGCCGTCGTCGCCGCCATCTGCGAGTCGCTCTCGACCAGGTGGCCCTCGAGCCCTGATCGAACGAACTCGCCGACGCCTCCGGAGGACATGGCGATCACGGGTAGGCCGGCGCACCTCGCTTAGAGCGCAGCGATACCGAAGGACTCGAGCTCAGCTGGTGCCAGGTACAGGTCGGCCGAGGCGTACAGCCCCCGGATCTCGTAGCGTGTCAGCCTTCCCGGGAAATCCACCCATCCGCTGAGCCCGCGCCGGCGGGATTCGCCGGCCACGGCCCTCGCCTGCGGCCCGGAGCCGGCAATCGATGCGCGCAGGGGCACATGGCCCGGTACGAGATCGCGGACAGCCTCGAGTGTCCGCAGCAAGGCGATCGGACGCTTGCGCCGGGTCAACCTCATCGTACTCACGATGGTCATCGGCCCGGTCGCACTGCGCGACCGTCGCCAGAAGGCCGGATCGATCCCGTTGTGCAGAACCTCGACGGAGCGGCCAGTCAGCGCCTGCCGAAGGACCGTGGCGACTGCCTGACTGACCGCGGTCCATCGGGCACCGCCGACGTACCGATCGATCTGCGTCGCCGGCCATGGCATGGACGGACTCGGCAGTGAGTGCATCGTGATGATGGCGTTCTCGGCCATCCGTGCAGCTCGCCACGCGAGCGGGGAGATCAACGACGAGTGGGCATGGACGACATCGAAGCTCTCGAGGTGGCTGTGGAGATGCTGAACCGCCGCAGGCAGAGGAATCCCGCGGACGGCGGGTAGCCGAACGACGGGAACGTCCCCTGCCGCTGAGGATCCGTCGGTGGTCGTGAAGACCGTGACCTCGTGCCCGGCGCGGATCAGCTCTGCAGCGAGATCGTGTACCTGAAGCTCGATCCCGCCCAGCCTGGGGAGGTAGCAGTCACTGACCAGAGCGACTTTCATCCCGCCACCGAGTCGAGTTGGTTGCTCTGACTCGGCGTTCGGCGTTGGAGCCACGACCAGATCGCGAGGAGCACTCCACCGACCGGAATCTCCATCAGGTACGTGAAACCACGAAAGAGCAGGAGCCCGGCAGCTACACCGGCCGGATCTCCGCCGAGCGAGACCAGGGCCGCGCTTGTCCCGACCTCGACCACGCCGGCACCTCCTGGCGTGACCGGAACAAGGGTCAGCAGCCGTTCCACGGCGAGTCCGGTCAAAAGCACCGGCAGGCTCAGCGGAATGCCGAGCGCCTGGAAACAGAGCCACAGGAGCGCGAACTGCAGGCCGAGGTAGGCGACCATTCCGGCAGCCATCGCGCGCCAACCCGCACGCAGTACCCGCAGCATCGAGGTTCGGTGCCGAGGAATCCGCTCCCTGAGCCGCGACGGTCTGACCAGACCAATGGCCTTGTCCAGCCCCGAGCCGATGCCCACGGCGACTCGCTCGTCGACCAGTATCCAGACCGCGACGAGCGCCACGAGAGGGACGGGGACGAACAGGAGACTCTCGGCCCCGAACACAGACATGCTGTGGAGGATCGGCACCAACCCCAGGGCGACCGCGATCACTCCGAGCTTCGAAGCGACGTTCACCAGCGTCGTGACCGCGAGGAAGCCGCCGAACGCCGTCGAACTGAAGCCCCACCGACGAATCATCGCGAAGTTCAGTGCCGTGCCGGCCGCTCCCCCGAGTGGCAGCACGTTGGCAACGGCGCTGCCGGTCAGACTGAGAGTCAGTCCCCGGCGCTTCGACAGCCCTGGCAATGAAGCAGCCAGAACGAACGAATGAGACCAGAGCCCGGCGATCCAAACGACGGCAAGGACCGCGACCGACCCGAACGACAGCTGACCGAGGACAGCCCCGACTGCACTCCACGTCGCACCAACCGCGCGTGGCAGGAACACCACCAGCGCCGTGGTGAGCGTTCCGCTCAGCACGGTCACAATCACCCGTCGCTGTCTCGCGCCGTTCATCATCACCTCTACCGAGCCTCGACCTGACCGATCGGGATCAAGCCTGGAAGGCAGTCGCTGAGAGGGTGCTGAGAGCAACTAGGCGACAGCCACCGTAGGTGCGATGCTCGAGCCATGGCGCATCCAGGCCCGTTCACACTTGTGGCCTTCCACGCGCATCCCGACGATGAGGCCCTGCTGATGGGCGGAACCCTGGCGCGGCTCTCGGCGGAGGGACATCGTGTCGTGCTGGCCGTCGCCACCGACGGTGCGGCTGGAGCCGCAGCGTCGTCGTACGGATCTCCTGGGCGGCTTGCGGCGTCCAGAAGGGATGAGCTCGACCGGTCGGCAGCGGCATTGGGTTGTGCGCGAGTCGTGCGGTTCGGATTCATGGACTCGGGGTCGTCCGGGCAGCCTCGAGAGGGGGCATTCAGCCGGCATCCGCCGGCGGACGCCGCTGCGCCCCTGATCGAGTTGCTGCGTGAGGAGCAGGCCGACGCGCTGACGATCTACGACCCCTCCGGCGGGTACGGCCATCCGGATCATCGCCAGGTCCATGCCGTCGGTTCCTACGCCGCTCACCGCGCCGGGACGCCATTGGTGCTGGAGGCAACCATCGACCGCCGCCTGATCCGGCGTCTCGTCCGGATCGTCGAGGCGATCCCCGGCGTGCTGCCTGCCGTGAAAGCCGCCGACTACGACGAGGCGTACTCGCCCACGTCGATGATCACGCACCGCGTCGACGTCCGTCCATTCACGGATCAGAAGCGGGGGTCGTTCCAAGCGCACGCCAGCCAGGCGAGCTCCGACAGCGGCGCCCGTACCCTCGGTCTGCTGCTCGGCCTCCCGCGGTGGCTCTTCCGGCGCATGCTCGGATACGAGTGGTACGTCGAGCACGGGCGCACCCCCGGCACCCTGCTGGACGACGTGTTCGCGTCGCTGCGTTGACCCTCTCAGCCTGTTCTCAGCGCCCGCCGGTGAGACTTGACACACGCCTCGGCCCGTCCGCGGTCTGACTGTCCGACCTGCGACGATGGTCGTGTGGAACCTCGGGCGCGCCGACACCTCATCAGAGGGCAAGGAGGACGCGCATTGTCCGCACTGCGTGACGCGAGTCAGCGACTGAGTCGCGCGAGCGTGCGCAGCAGATCCACCGCGGCAGCCGTCATCGTGGTCGCAGCGGCGATGGCGCTCGGCGCCGCCGTTCTGTTGCTCCTGCTCCAGCGGGCGCTGATCACGAGCGTGTCCGACGCGGCTGACGGCCGCGCGGCAGAGGTCGCCAGCCAGGTGAGCGAGGAGGGAGTCGCCACGCTCAGCAACGACCTTGCCGAGTCGACCCGGTCCAGCCAGCTGATTCAAGTCCTCGACAGGTCAGGGCGGGTCGTTGCCGCGTCGTCTGCTCGCGCCGACGGCCTGGCGCTCACCGATCTGCGACCGACGCCGGGCGACATCGCCCGAGCTGAGGTCGGGGAGATGCCGTTGATCGACGACGATCATGACTATCTGATTCTCGCGCGGGGTGTCGAGTATGCCGGGCAGAGCTATATCGTGGTCGTGGCGTCGTCCGTCGAGACTCAACGTGAGACGGTCACGACCGTCACGAAGTACCTCCTCGTCGGATTCCCGATCCTGCTGATCGTTGTCGGCGTCGCCGGCTGGATCCTGGTCGGGCAGGCGCTCGGCCCCGTCGAGCGAATCCGTTCGCGCGTCCAGGGCATCGAGTCCAGCGATTTGACTGAACGGGTGCCCGTTCCCGAGACCCAGGACGAGATCGCCCGGCTGGCCGTGACGATGAACGAGATGCTCGACAGGTTGCAGTCCGGTCAGGCGACACAGCGCCGCTTCGTGTCCGACGCCAGCCACGAACTCAGGTCGCCACTGGCCACGCTCACAGCTGCCTTGGAAGTCATTGACGCAGACACGACCGGGCGCGCCTGGCACGAGCTCCGTCAGGTGATGGAGGCTGAGACGGATCGCATGCGACGGCTGGTCGAGGACCTCCTGCTTCTGGCCAAGGCCGATGACGCCGGCCTGCGGATGCACCGGACGGACGTCGATCTCGACGATCTGGTCGAGGCCGAAGTACGGCGTCTACGCGAGGCCGCCCGCGACCTCGCAGTCGCCACCGACGTGCACCCGGTCCGGCTCGTCGGAGATCCGCTACGACTCAGCCAACTCATCCGAAACCTCGTCGACAACGCAGCCCGGGCCGCACACAGCACGGTCCGGCTCAGCACGGCAGAGATCGACGGCCACGCCGTGCTCACCATCGAAGACGACGGAGACGGCGTCCCCGAGGCCGATCGCAACCGCGTCTTCGAACGCTTCGTCCGCCTCGACACCAGCCGGGCCCGTGCGAGTGGCGGCTCAGGGCTGGGCCTGTCCATCGTTCTCGAGATAGCCAAGGCACACCGCGGCAGCGTCGGCCTCGCTTCCCGGCACGGAGGCGGAACCACCGCCACCGTGACGCTGCCAATCCATTGACCGGTGACGCGGCCGGATCCGCTCAGCTCATTCTCAGTAGATGGGGATCACACTGAGCAGCATGAAGGTGCTGATCGTCGAGGACGAGGTCCGGCTGGCCGACACGGTCCGGCGCGGCCTGACCGACGCCGGCTTCGTGGTCGAGGTCATCCACAACGGCGAGGACGGCCTCTGGGCCGCGACCGAACAGACCTACGACGTCATCGTTCTCGACATCATGCTGCCGAAGCTCAACGGCTACAAAGTTCTCGAAGAGCTCAGGTCGAGGAACGTCTGGACCCCGGTCCTCATGCTCACCGCGAAGGACGGCGAGTACGACCAGACCGACGCATTCGACCTAGGCGCGGACGACTACCTGACCAAGCCGTTCAGCTTCCTGATCCTGGTCGCCCGGCTGCGCGCGCTCATCCGTCGTGGTGGCCCGGAGCGACCCGTCGTACTGACCGCAGGCGACCTCATCCTCGATCCGGCCAGGCGGCGGGTCGAGCGGAGCGGGCGCGAGATCGTTCTGACACCACGCGAGTACGGTCTGCTCGAGTTCCTGATGCGGCACCGCGGAGACACGGTCAGCAAGTCCGAGATCCTCCAGAACGTCTGGGACCCGGCATTCGACGGTGACCCAAACGTCGTCGAGGTCTACATCCGCTATCTGCGGATCAAACTCGACGCACCATTCGGCCGGCACGCCATCGAGACAGTCCGCGGTATGGGCTACCGCCTCGATCCGGACGGCGGCTGATCCTGCGTGACCAGCCTCCGAGCGAGCGCCCGGGCCATAGCCGCGCACTTGCCGTGGCGAACCATCCTGGGACTACTCGCGATCACACTCGGCATCATCGCGTTCGTGGTCCTGGCCGATGCTGCAGTAGAGGGCGACGCCCTCGCAGGCTTCGACCCCTCGGTGACCAGGAGCTTCATCGAGCGTCGTACGCCGCAGCTGAGCACCGCTGCCCGGGGCCTCACCTTCATCGGCGAGGTACCGGTCCTCACTGGGCTGACCATCGTGGTGGCGGCACTCCTGCGCATACTCACGCGACGGTGGAAGCCGGCTGTCATCCTGACGGTCGGCATGATCGGTGCGGCGACTCTCACCTACTCGCTCAAGGTCCTGATCGGCCGGCACCGTCCAGACGCCGAACAGGTACTCGGCACCGTGAATCACGGATTCTCGTTTCCGTCGGGACACGCACTGAGCTCAACAGTGTTCTTCCTGCTCCTCGCCGGCATGCTCTGGTACTCCAAAGCCGCCCGGAGCATCAAGATTGTCGGCACGACGGTCGCCATCGGCTTGAGCATCGCCATCGGACTGAGCCGCATCTACCTCGGCTATCACTGGGCCACGGACGTCCTGGCCGGATGGACGATGGCCTTCACCTGGCTCAGCGTTCTCGCGACGGCGATCCATCTGATCGAGACTCGTCGCGGCGGCGGTGCTGCAGAACCTCGATGACGATCGGGATGACAGTGCGGACACCAGGGATGAATCGGGCCAGCACCACTGCGCGGCCGACGCCGTACGACTCGAGTTGTCGCCGGCTGCGCTCGGCCAGACGTGCCAGGCGGGGACGATCCGGACGATCGACGAACGACGGGCCAGCCCGTCGACCGATCAGATACCCGACCTGGGCACCGGCGACCGCACCCAGCGGAGGGAACACGAGCGTCAGCGGCAACGACAGATGAACCCCCGTAGTCGTCAGCAGACCCGCCGTGAACAACAGAGAGTCGCCTGGCAGGAAGATCCCAATCAGCAACCCCGTCTCGGCGAACATCACCACCAACACCGCGGCCGGTCCGAGATGCGTCAGCAGACTGTTCGGGTCCAGCGGATTCATCCAGATACTCCGATAATGCGAGGCGACGATACGACGTCGACCGTAGGTGTCAGCCGCTGAGAGCCAGCTGAGAAGGCCACAGCGGGCTCCAGCTCCGTGATGTCGGCCACGTGCCCGGATGCTGCTGCCGGACTGACGCCGCTCAGGCTCCTCAAAATGCGCGCCGCTACGGTTCTCAGCATGGCGACAGTCGCGGTCTGCGAGGACGATCGTGCGTTGCGCGAGTTGTTGCGGCGGGCTTTGGAAGGTGACGGCTACTCGGTCGTCGCCACTGAAACGGGAGCAGAACTCCTCGCGCAACTCGTCCCCGCCGCGCATGCGGTGGTCCTCGATATCGGCCTGCCCGATGCCGACGGGCGCGACGTGTGCCTGGCTCTGCGTGCGCACGGAGTGCATGGTCCGGTGCTGATCCTCACCGCTCTGGGCGGCGTACATCACAAGGTCAGTGGCTTCGAGGCCGGCGCGGACGACTACCTCACCAAGCCCTTCGATGTCCCCGAGTTGCTGGTACGGATTCGTGCGCTCCTTCGCCGCACGACGGTCGCCGTCACCGTCGACGAGGTGCAACTCGACGCGACCAGCGACGCACCGAACCCTCCCCGTCCTTCTCCTGGAGCCTGCAGGCAACAGAACCACTGCCCCTCGTTCGTTGCCGGCTCAGTCGCGACGAGGAATGGGAGTACGCAGCGATGTGGACACGCCGAGATCCTTCGCGGCCGTGGCGCCCGCATCGCTTCCTCGCTGCGGTCCAGCCTCACGTTCATAACCGCGTTGGCGTTTCCCCTCAGCCAATTCCCACAGATGCGTCACGTCTTCTACGCTCCACCCTTCGCCACTGTTCCGGCCCGTGGTCGTCTCGGCCATCGGAGTCCTGCGATTTCATTGCCCGCGGCCCCGGCAGGTCGCCCAGGAGCGCACCTGAGCACCATGTCTGGCGTCGACCGCGCTGGCCTTGACCGCCCTCAGAGTGACGGAGTTCCATCGGGTCGGGGCAGCTCCGCGGCTGGCAAGGCGGAGGAGGACCGAGAGCGCTCGCGCGTTCCGCGGCAGTCGGACAGCGGTCGCGTGAGCATCAGCGCGTTGTGCAGGTCCTGCAGTCCGTCGGCCGACATGTACACCGCGCGCGCGGACTGATCAGCCGGAAGCTCGACAGCCATGACCCGCAGAATCTACGCAGATCGTCCAAGAACCCGACCGCCGCGCGTTTCCCGGCCTCGTGATCCGCCACCAGCACGATCGCCGTGTCCGTCGCGGCGTATTGGCCCAGGATTCGGGCTTGGCAGCCGACAGGGGGGAGTTGCACAGCGGGTTCCCGCCCAGCGGCACATCGTGCGTCTGCTGATCTGCTCGATCGCCACGGCGTGCAACGGGTCGTTGACCAGCAGAGGGGTGGGAGTAGTTCACCAGCCCCGCCACGCCTCAGGTACGAACGAGCCCAACTATTGGTTGCCCGAAGCAACGCCCTGCGGTAGAAGCGCCCCGCTGCGAGATTCACCTCGACCAGCCGGCACCGTTCGGGACTGCCCCGAGTTCGTGTATCCCTGGGTACTGCAAGAGCTCGAGCTGGCGCGAGGTCAGGGCCGTGGATGAGCGGCGGCGGCGCTCAGCGGTCCGGTAGGCGGCGTACAGATGCGGCCGCAGCAGGGTCAGCATCAAGCGGTCGCGCTCGTCGAAGTCGCGGCCTGGGCCGCGCCAAAGCATCAGCCGTGACACGTATCCGGGTTCGTCAGGAAAGCTGACCGACACAGCCCGGAACATCGCCGCACTGCAGTACTCGACGTACAGCGGGCTGGCTCGCAGCTGACGGTCGGAGACGAAGCCGCTCAGCCTGATCACGTGTGCGATGTCCCCGGTGCGATCGGGGTAGTTGGCGGCATCGTCGGATCGATAGAGGCCCAGAAGTACGGGTCCTGGACGTCGCGATCGAGAAACTCCCGCGTCTCGCTCAGGTCCTGCTCGACGACGAACAGTCGCAGGGCCGGCTGGGTCCGGTCGAACTCGGCGTAGTCGCAGTGGAACAGGTCGCGCGCACGCTGCATCAGCTCCCACGGCAGACTGGCCAACCCCTCACGCAACAGGACATCGTCATCCGCCAAGATTGACCACCAGCTTCTTGTCACCGGCGACCTCACCCAGACGTCGTTCTGCTGCTGGTCCGCTGCGCCGTTTGCCGATCCGGACGGGCGACGAACCGGCATGGCCGGGTAGTCACCCCAGAGTCTGCTAGGGCAGGTGTCGTCTGCTGTCGATGCCGTACATGATTTGTACGTCGCCTGGACTGTCGGCCACCGGTGCACCGAGTCGCGTTGTCGGGCGCGAGCGCCCACTGACCGTTGTCCGGCGTACCAAGAATCGCAATGAAGACGGCAGACGCTGACCATGCCCACATTCCGGCCGCGACGTTCTCGCCTCGATCACCATCGTCATGCCCCTCGCGATCCGCCACCCTATCGTTGCCTTGGGCACCCCAGCAGCCAGTTGCCTGTCCCTCCTCCTGATCGGCGCTGTTCTCCTCCTACTGTCGACTGTCCAGTCGAGGGAGTACCGTTCAAGCTGGTTGAACGGTATGTCTGCTCGACGATCGTCTGAGCACCTCAGCGGTGCGCGGCCCAGTTGCTCCAGCTCGCCTTGGCGCCGGAGTCGCCGATGCGGACCACGTCGTACACGGCGACCGCCGAGACCACGACGGCGACCACGGTCAGCGAGGCGGTCAGGAGGCTCGACGCGGGCGCGAGAAAGGTCCGCTTCACCGGCGTCCGCCCGGTGCTCTCGCGCTGGCGCCACCAGAGGACGACCGCCAGGACCGCGACCGCGATCGCCGCGTAGATGGCCGTGTCACCCAGCTCGGTGTGCCGGTGAATGAGCGGGTTCGGGGTCAGCTGGTGTTCCAGCCATTCGCCGGCGCTCGTCGTGATCGGCACCAGCACGAGGAGGAGCCCCGAATCGCGCGGGTCCTGGAGGCCGACCCTGAACGGCTCCTTGCTCGGACTCACCACGAGCACATCACCGCCCGCATTCAGGCACCAGTCCACGTCAACGACCTCCCGTAAGCGCTCACCGGCCCGCTCGACTGCCCATCCCTTGACCAGCCCGGACGGATCCCACGTGCTGCCAGGCACCTGAGCGTCGAACAACCCACGGGTCAGCTCTTGCGCGGCAACACACCGCTCAGCAACCTCCCGAACCACCGGATCAACACGATCCCAACCATCCTCCCCCCGCGCCAGCAGACTCAGCGCACTGTCCGCCTTGTACGGCGAGAACACGCGATCGACCTCGACCAACTCCGCGAAAACCTTCCGCACCGCCGCGTCCGCCTGCTTGGACTCGGCACCCTTCCCGCGCGCGAGCACGCTGATCGGCAGCCCCATGATCTGCTCGACCCAACTCCGCCGCGACATACCGCCACCGTACGACGGTCAACCAGCGGCGGCGGACGGCTCCCGCTCCACAGAATCGGAGGGTACGACGACGGCGCGGGCACGGCGATGCCGACGAACCAGGGCGCCCCCGACCGCCGCAGCGAGGATCGAGGACAGCGCCGCCGCAGCGCTGGTCCACGGCGCCAGCGGGCTGTCCGACACTACGACCGGGCGTGGCGGCAGCCAAGACGGCACCACCCAGGTCGTCAGGACGGCCGGATTCGGATGAGAGCGACCGGCCACGATACGCAGCGGCAACGGCCCGGTCTCGTCGACGGCGGCCTGCCACCTGCCGCCGCCCTCCGCAGCTTGGCCGATCTGATGAGCAGAATAGAAACTGACAACCGTTATCGTTGTCGTACGGCTGCTCCAGGTCAGCCATCGACACAACGTGCGAGGACAGAGACGTATGCGTGGAGTGTTGCGGGGACTCGGGATCATCCTGCTGGCATCGGGGCTCGCGTTGCTCGGGTGGGTCGGCTGGCAGTACGTCGGCACCGGACTTACCGCGAACCACAACATGGCCGAGGGCGAGAAGTCACTGCGTGAGCAGTGGAAAACGCCCACTCAGCTCAAGCCGTCGACCGGGGCACCATTCGCACTGCTCCGGATCCCGAAATTCGGCGCCGGCTGGGAGAAACCTGTCGTGCAAGGGGTAGGTCAGGATGACCTCGCACGCGGTGTCGGCCACTATCCACAGACGCAGCTGCCAAGTCAGTCAGGCAACTTCGCCATCGCCGGCCACCGGGTCACCCACGGCTCACCGTTCCGCAAACTGCTCGACCTACGGAAAGGCGACCACGTGATCGTCGAAACCGCGGACGCGGTCTACTCCTACACCCTCGACGGCTCGCCGCGCGACCTCACCGTCACGCCCTCCGCAACCTGGGTCCTCCAGCCCGTCCCCGGCAAGCCCGACGAGGCACCAACGACCTCGACCATCACTCTCACCACCTGCCAGGACCTCTTCCACTCCCCGGACCGCTCCGTCGCCTTCGGCCACCTGATCCGAGTCAGCCCGAAATCCTGATCTTGTGAACGGCCGCTGTCGACACTGCCCGGTGTTCGTGCACGTGATCGCCGTGCTGATAGTGCCGGTGGCCGTCGTGCAAGTGATCCACGTGATCCTCGTGCTGGACGGTCCCACAACCGCCGAGCACGACGCCCAAGGAACTGAAGGTCGGTGACCTGCCCGGCATCCAGCCCGGCGGGAACCCGCATCGCTGGTGCTCCCCGGCCGACGTCCACCGGGTGATCGAGAAGATCAGCACCGACTACAAGACGCTCGATCCCGCGGACGCACCGGACTTCGATCGGTTGCCGACCACCGTCGAGACGAAGACGCTTGCCCCGTACAACCAGTTGATCGCCGTCGTTAGCCGAAGTACGCGGGGACGCCGATCGGCCCTTCCGAGTCGATCGTCGCACCACTGGCCGACAGCATCGCGGTCCGTTGATTCGCCGTACGCCGGGCTGTCCGCCGACCCTGACTTCACCGGTCCGTACCCGGACGGTCACGGGTCGTTGACCCCGGCGTCCGCCATCCGAGAAGCTGCGGGGGGTTGGGTTCACTATCTGCCGGAATGACGCTGATTCTCACCTTGTGGTGCGCCGAGTGGTCGTGCGGGCGCGGTGAGTTGTGTCAAGATGCGGCCCGTGAGTACTCCGACTGAGGTCGCGGAGAAGCCCGACGGGACCGCGAAAGAGTCCACGGGGTCCTCGGTCGCCTTCACCGCGACGTTGATCCTGCTGGTCGGTACGGCGTTGTTCGGGCGGCGGCTCTTCACCGGCTGGTTCACCGCCGGTGGGATCCGGACGTGGGCGACGATGTTCGTCGGCGTCACAATCCAGGCTATGCCGTTTCTCGTGCTCGGCGTACTGCTGTCGGCTGCGCTGACCGCGTTCGTGCCGGCATCGTTCTTCGCGAAGGCGCTTCCCAGGCATCCGGCCCTCGCCGTACCGGTCGCCAGCGCGTCCGGCGTCGTCCTGCCGGGATGCGAGTGCGCGTCGGTCCCTGTCTCGGCGGCCTTGATGAGCCGCGGTGTCACGCCGGCCGCGGCGATCGCGTTCCTGCTGTCCGCGCCCGCGATCAACCCGGTCGTGCTCACGTCGACCGCGGTCGCGTTCCCCGGCAAGCCGCAGGTGGTGATCGCCCGGGCAGTCACTTCGCTCGCGGTGTCAATGGTGCTCGGCTGGTTGTGGTTGCTGACCGGGAAGGGCGGGTCCTGGTTCAAGATGCCGAAGAACCGCCACGCGCACGATGCAGGCAAGTTCGACGTGTTCCGGTCCGCAATGCTGCACGACTTCCTGCACGCGGGTGGGTTCCTCGTGATCGGCGCGGCGGCCGCGGCCACGCTGAACGTGGTCGTTCCCCGGACCTGGCTCGATCACGTCGCCGGGAATCTGCTGCTGTCGGTCGTGATCCTCGGACTGCTCGCCGTACTGCTGGCAATCTGCTCCGAGGCGGACGCGTTCGTGGCGGCCAGCCTGTCGCAGTTCTCGCTCACCGCACGGCTCGCGTTCATGGTCGTCGGGCCGATCGTCGACGTGAAGCTGATCGCGTTGCAGGCCGGGACCTTCGGGCCGAAGTTCGCCGTACGGTTCGCGCCGGCGACATTCGTGGTCGCACTGACTGCCAGTCTGCTCGTCGGATGGTGGTTGCTATGAGACGCAGTGTCGCCGCACTCGTGATCGTGTTCATCGGGGCCGCCGTGATGGAGCTTGCAACCTCCGGGACCTACCTGAGATACGTCAAGCCCGGCATGCGCTGGATGCTGCTGGCAGCCGGTGTGGTCCTGATCGCTCTCGCCGTCACCGACGTGCTCGTCGACGGCCGCAAGAAGCCGGCCCAACAGGAACAACCTGTGGCCATGCCGGAAGACGCGTGGCGGGACGCTCCCTGGCCCGCGGGTCGGCGCGACGAAGAGATCGATCACAGTGCGCACGCCGACCACGGACATGGACACCACGGCCTGCCGCGCACTGCCTGGCTCCTGCTCATCCCGATCTTCGCGCTGCTCGTCATCGACCCGCCTGCGCTCGGCGCCGACGCCGCCGAACGCCAGTCGCCGGTGTCGTCGAAACCGGCCAACCCGAAGAGCAACGCCTGGATGGCCGACAACTCCCAAGGTGCCCCGCCGGTCGCAGTCCCGGTCACCGACTACGCCATCTGGGCAGTGTGGCAACAGGACACCATGAAGGGCCGGAGATACCAGCTGACCGGCTTCGTCACACCTGCTAAGAACGGCGTCTGGTACGTGACCCGCATCGGCATCACCTGCTGCGTCGCCGACGGTACGGCGTACATGGTCGAGGCCCGCGGCCAGGCCGCACCTCCGAAGAACCAATGGGTCACCGTCACCGGACTCTGGGCCGAACCCACCAAGCGCCCCGACGGGGACGTCGCCGCACTCACTGTCGAAACCCTCAAACCGGTCGCCATGCCGGTCAACCCCTACGAGTAGGCCCGGTCGCGTCGGCGGTGCAGCGGCGCAGACGCCGGTCAGTTCGACGGTGTGTTCGATACTGGTAAACCGGCCGCCTCCCCGGCTGCGTCGGCCCAGACCTCGACAACCTCCGAGTCGACCGGCCAGCTCCGCAGACAGCAACGACAAACCAGGCATTGGCCGTGTCCGGCAGCCGGTCGATGCCGGTAGAGCCGGCTGCCGTCCTGCTCGCGGATCACGTCGATCCGGCCGGCGTGCGCCAGTTCGCGGACCGTTCGGTAGAACGTCGTCAGGCCGACGGACGTGTCTCCGTCGGAGATCACACGGTGAAGCTCCTGGGCAGAAACGAAATCCCCGCAGGCCTGCAACGCCTGGCCGCCCATCAGCGGCGCAGCCCGTCGGTCTTCGAGGCACACCTTGGCGCCGACGACCGTAGTGACAAATGATAACGATTATCATTACTATCCATTCGAGATCCGCCAACGTCTCGAGAGGGTGGCCCGATGCCCACATCCAGAGTCCCAACGGCGCACGAGGCGCCATCAGTGCTGTCGGCGGCTCGGGCCACCTTGATCGGCTGCGCGGTGCTGACCGGTGTCAGCGCGCTGGCCGGGATGGCGCCCTTGGTCGCTGTAGTGGAAATCAGCAGGCGGCTGCTGCGTGGCGATACCGACGTATGGCCGGTCATCGTTGTCGCCCTCATGGCCCTCGTCGTGAAGCAGTTCGGCACCTTCGGCGCGGGGCTGCTCGCCCACCTGGCCGATATCCGGGTGTCGTTCGGCATCCGCAGGGAGCTGCTCGGCAAGTTGCGCAGGCTGCCACTCGGCTGGTTCACGGACCGGAACTCGGGCACGGTGAAGAAGGTCGTCGAGGATGATGTCGCAGCGCTCCACCAGCTCATCGCCCACTCCGTGGTGGAGGTGACAGCGGCCGCAGTTCCTCCAGTGGTCGCGATCGGCTATCTGTTCGTCGTCGACTGGCGGATGGCGCTGGTCAGCCTCCTTCCGCTGGTCGTCGGCATGATCGTGTACCAGCGGGCGATGGCCGGCGCGGGGACGAAGTACCCGGTGTTCATGGAGTGGCTGACCCGGTTGAGTGCAGCCGCGGTCGAGTTCGTCAACGGCATCGGGGTCGTCAAGGCGTTCGGGCCGCCAGGTGTTGCCAGCCGGCGGTTCCAGGAAGTGTCGCGCAACTTCGCGCGCTTCTTCCTGGACTGGGCGAGATCGACGAGCCGCGCCAGCGTGATCGCGGAGATCCTTGTCTCCCCGGCGAGCGTGCTCGTGGTCCTGACGACTGTGGGAGGCGTTCTTACCGCGGCGGGTCACTTGCCGCTGGCAAGTTTCATCTCGTTCCTGGTGTTCGGGACCGTCACGACCACTGGCCTGATGACGCTCATGACGTCGGTGCATCCGCTGGTCACCTCACTGGCGGTGGCTCGGGACATCCGCAGCCTGCTCTCCGCGCCTGAGCTGCCCGTCGCCACACATCCGGTCGTACCCGACGCGGACGCGCCCGGACCCGTGATCCGGATGCGCGGAGTACGGTTCGCGTACGGCGAAACAGTCGCGCTGGACGGTGTCGACCTCGAGCTCGAACGTGGCACCGTGACGGCGCTGGTCGGCCCGTCGGGATCCGGCAAGTCCACTCTGGCCAAACTGCTGCCTCGCTTCGACGACCCGCAACAGGGGTCGGTCGAGCTGCACGGGGCCGATCTGCGCACCATTGACCCCTCCGAGCTGTACCGGCACGTGGCCTTCGTGTTCCAGGACGCGGCAATGCTGCGGATGAGCATCCGGGACAACATCCGGCTCGGGCGGCCGGATGCCGATGACGCGGCCGTCCGCGCTGCGGCCGGCAAGGCACAGATCCTCAACCGTCTCGACGAGCTCCCCCGCGGTCTGGAGTCGGTGATCGGGGAGGACGCGGAGTTGTCCGGTGGTGAATGCCAGCGAGTGTGCATCGCCCGGGCAATCCTCGCCGACCGTCCGGTGCTCGTCCTCGACGAGGCCACCGCGAGTGCCGACCCCGAGAACGAGGCACGCATCCAGGATGCGCTCAGCGAGGTCGCGCGAGATCGCACGGTCCTGGTCATCGCGCACCGGCTGAGCACCATCCGCAACGCGGACCGGATCCTCGTGCTGGACGCGGGACGCGTGGTGGAGCAGGGCCGGCACGACGAGCTGCTCGCTCTTCAAGGCTTATACGCGCGGATGTGGCAGCACGATCAGCACGCCCGTACCAGCGCGGTGACCAAGGTGGAGGCTCGCTGATGATCGCCATGGTTCCTTACCTGTTCGAGCTCCTCGACGAGCGCGGCCGGCGGCACCTGCGCACCATGCTGATGGCCCAGGCGGGACAGGGCGTCCTGCAAGGACTCGGCTTCCTCTTCGTCGTGCCGCTCCTCGCGACGCTGACCGAGGCACCGGTCGACTGGAGCCGGCTCTGGCTCTGGCTGGTCGCGATCGTTGCCGTGGTCGCCGCTCACCACGTGCTGCTGACCCGGAGTACGTCGCTGGGCTACCTCGTCGGGACGGATGTGCTGACCAGCTTCCACGAGCGGATCGGCAACCATCTCGCGACGCTTCCGATCGGCTGGTTCCGCGGCGACCGCACCGGCCCGATCGGGCGGATGCTCGGCAAAGGCACCATGGACGTCGCCAACATCCCGGCACACCTGCTGCGCCACGTCGTCGTCGGGCTGACCGCGCCGGCCACCATGATCGTCGGCAGTTTCTTCCTCGACTGGCGGATCGGCCTCGCCTTCGCCGCCGGGGCGACGCTGTGCGGGCTGGCGCTGCGGCTCCTCATGGTCGTGGTGCGCCGCAACGACGACGCCTACGAGCACGACATCGGCGCGACCGCCTCGCGAATCGTCGAGTATGCCCGCCAGCAGGCGACGCTGCGTGCGTACGGCGTACTCGACCGGCCGGAGCTCGGCACCCTCGAGGAGTCACTCGTCCGCCAGGAAGGCTCCCAGTCGCGGCTCACGATCCGCGGCGCGTGGGCGTTGATCGCGTTCTTCGGAACCCTGCAACTGGTTGTCACCGCTGTCATCGCCCTCACGGTCGCCCTGACTCTGAGCGGCACGATCGCCCTCGCGGTCATGATCGGCGTACTGATCGTCACCCTGCGCATGCTGGAGCCGATCTCACAGCTGGGCGAGCTGGCTGGGCACGTTCAGGTCAATGCCGACGCCATCGGTCGGGTTCGGACGCTACTGGCAGTGCCACCGCTGCCCGAGCCGGTCCTGCCGGCACGACCTTCGGGCGCTGACGTCGAGCTGGTCGGAGTCCGCTTCGGCTACGACGAAGGCACGACCGTCATCGACGGCATCGACGCGATGATTCCGGCCGGCAGCCTCACCGCCGTCGTCGGGCCGTCCGGCTCGGGCAAGAGCACCCTGCTGAGGCTCATCAGCCGGTTCTTCGACGTCAGCGAGGGCTCGGTACGCATCGGCGGTCACGACGTTCGCGACCTGGGCAGTGCCGGCGTATCCCGGCTGACCGCGCAGGTGTTCCAGGACGTGTACCTGTTCGAAGGCACGATCGCGGACAACCTGCGGATGGCCGCCCCGGACGCGAGTGACGCCGACCTCGACCGGGTGGCTCGCATCGCGCGGCTCGACGATGTCGTCGGCCGGTTGCCACACGGCTGGGACACCCGCGTCGGCGAGGCCGGCTCCACTCTGTCCGGCGGGGAGAAACAGCGCGTCTCGATCGCACGCGCGCTGCTGAAGGACGCGCCCGTCGTGCTGCTCGACGAGGCCACCTCTGCGCTGGATCCGGCGAACGAGGCCGCGGTCGCCGACGCGATCGGTGAGCTCGCCCGCCATCGCACCGTCATTGTCGTCGCCCATCGCCTGTCCACCGTCGTCGCAGCCGACCGGATCCTCGTCATCGAGCGCGGCCGGATCACCGAGGACGGCAACCACGAGACCCTGCTCGCCACCGGCGGTACGTACGCGCGCTTCTGGAACGAGCGCGTGCGCGCCCGCGGTTGGCAACTCCGCTGAAAGGAATCACGATGACCACGACCACCTCCACCGAGCGCCGTCTCGACGTCCGGATGAGTCCGAAGGACCTCATCAACATCGGCATCTTCGCCGCGCTCTATCTTGTCGTCCTCTACGCCATCAACATGATCGGCTTCGCCAGCCCGGTCGCCGTGCTCGTCTCGCTGCCCGCGAGCATCGTTGCCTGCGGGATCCCCTTCATGCTGTTTCTCACCCGGGTGCACCATGCCGGCGTGGTCACGATCTTCGCGGTGATCACCGGCGGGCTCCTCCTACTCGGCGGCCATCCGCCGATCAGCTTCGCGGTCACGATCGTCTGCGCCCTCGTCGCGGAAGCAATCCTGTGGTCGGGACGCTACCGATCCCGCCGGCTGAGCGTGCTCGCCTACGCCGCCTACTCAGCCTGGTACGTCGGACCGATGTTGCCGATCTTCTACGCCCGTCACGACTACTTCTCCAGCCCTTCGATGCAGAACATGGGCGCCGACTACACCCGGCAGATGGAGGACTTGCTCTCCCCCGCGGTAGTCGCTGCGTTCGACGTCTCCACGATCTTCTTCGGCCTGCTCGGCGGGCTGCTCGGCCTGCGGCTGCTGCGCAAGCACTTCGAGAAGGCGGGACTTGCGTGACGTCAGCCCCGCTCGCCCTGGCTGAGCGCACGGCGGGTCGACCCGCTGGTCGCGCCCGGCGTCTGGATCCGCGGACAAAGGCGATCCTCGTCCTGGCGAGCAGTCTGGTCGTCATGGCGCCTGGCGGTACGCCGTTCATTCCTGCGGCCATCGTCCTCGGTGTGCTGCTCGCACTCAGCGAGGGCGCCTGGGCGCGCGCCGTCCTTCTGCCGCTCACGTCCGCGGCCGTCGCGGCCGCCGCCTATCTGCTGCCGATGGCGCTGCCGTACCCCGTGATCGGCTTCGTCGCTGCTTTTGCCGCGTATCTGCTGCGCTTCGCGGCCGTCGGCGGCGTCGCCCTGCACCTGCTGCGTACCACCACGCCGACCGAGCTCACCGCCGCGCTGCGCGCCGCCCGGATCCCCCGGGCGATCACCACGTCCGCGGCCGTAATGCTCCGCTTCCTCCCGACCATCGCTACCGAGGCTCGCGCCGTCAGGGACGCCATGCGTCTGCGCGGTGTCGGCGGTTGGGCAGGCATGCTCCGGCACCCGGTACTGAGCATCGAGCGCTTCACCGTTCCGCTCATCGCCTCGAGCCTGCGGGTCGCTGAGGACCTGTCCGCAGCGGCGCTCCTGCGCGGCCTCGGATCCGCCACACGCCCCACGGCCATGCACCCGCCTCGCCTGGGCGTCGCAGACCTCGCGGCCGTCGGCCTGGTAGCGGCACTGGTCACGGCCACAGTCCTGTGGTGATTCACATCGAAGGTGTGCGGTGGACGTACGCCGGCGCGACCACGCCGAGCCTCGACGACCTGACGCTCGACGTACAGCGCGGTGAAACGGTCGTGCTGTGTGGCCCCAGCGGATCGGGGAAGAGCAGCGCCCTCAGACTCATGAACGGACTCGTGCCGCATTTCCACGAAGGCCGGCTCGACGGCTCCGTCCACCTGGACGGGCGAGCGGTCGCGGACCTGTCGCTGGATCAGCTCGGCCGCCTGACCGGCACCGTGCTGCAACATCCACGTCGCCAGTTCTTCACCGGCAGGTCCGAAACCGAACTCGCCTTCGCGATGGAGAACTTCGGCGAACCACCCGAACAGATCCGCGAGCGCGTCGCCGCCGGCATCGACGAGCACGGTCTGACCGGCTTCGCGGGCCGACGACTGCAGGACCTGTCCGGCGGCCAGCAGCAACAAGTCGCCTGCGCCGCGGCGGCTACCCATCGTCCGCCCGTCCTTCTGTTCGACGAACCCACCTCCAACCTCTCCGCCGCCGCGATCGAACGCTTCACCGCCACCCTCGCCCGGCTGCGCGCGGACAGAGCCACCGTCGTGATCGCCGAACATCGTCTGCACTTCCTCCGCGGCCTCGCCGACCGCGTCGTCGTCCTGCGCGACGGCGCTGTCCACCGGCAATGGTCGGGTGAACAGTTCTCGACACTCGACGACGACGCCCTCCGCGCCGAAGGACTGCGGAGCTCCGTCCCGCCACCACGCCCCAAGCCGCTGCGGGCCCAAGGACTCGGTCCCAGCATCGACCATGACACAACCTCGATGACGGCGTCCGGCACCGGCGTGACCCTGCACGCCGTCAGCTGCGCCTTCCACGGCCGACGTGTACTCGACATCGAAACGGCGTACCTGGCCGCCGGTGTCGTCACCGCGATCACCGGTCCGAACGGCGCGGGCAAGAGCACCCTCGCCCGCATCCTCACCGGCCTGCAACGACACCAAGGCGAGATCCTTCTGGACGGTCGCCGGTTCACCCGATCGCAACGCCAACGGGCCGGATCGATCGTCATGCAGGACGTCCAGCGTCAGCTGTTCACCGACACCGTCGAGGCGGAGCTGCGGCTCGGCGCATCCCGCGATGCCGGGCAGGAGCAGCGCTTGCAGGCACTCCTGCGCGATCTCGACCTCGACCCTGTCCGGGACCGCCACCCGCTCTCGCTGTCCGGCGGACAACAGCAACGCCTCGTCGTCGCCGCGGCCCGCCTCAGCGGCCGCCGGATCGTGGTCTTCGACGAGCCCAGCTCCGGTGTCGACCGCCGCCATCTTCACTCCATCACCCGGGTCATGCGCGACCTGGCCGGCGAGGGCGCAGTCGTCATCCTGATCACCCACGACAGTGAGCTCCTCACCCACACCGCCGATCAGGAGCTACGGCTACGTCCCATCTCGCCGTGACCGCGCACAGAGCCGGGGCCCGCGGTCGTTCGGTCTATTGATAGTGAAAATCGTTTTCATGTAATCTGAGGACTGCTCGGGATGTCCCGGGCCGTCCAGTTGTGAGGAGAACGAGCATCATGCGTCCTGTCCCAGCACGTTGGGTCCATCGCACCGCGCGGTGGATCGTCATCGGCGCGCTCACCGCCATTGCCTCCGCGTCGACCGCGGCCTGCTCCACCGCTCCCCCGACCGCCTCCGCCGGAGGCAACGGTCAAACCGTCCAGGTGGTTGCCGCGGAGAACTTCTGGGGCAGCATCGCTGCCCAGCTCGGCGGCAGCCACGTCAACGTCACCAGCATCATCAACAACCCCGCGTCCGATCCGCACGACTACGAGGCGACCGCCGCGGACGCGCGCACGTTCGCCGACGCGCGATACACGATCGTCAACGGCATCGGGTACGACGCCTGGGCCTCGAAGCTACTGGCCGCGGCACCGGCGAACAATCGCACCGACCTCACTGTCGGCGATCTGCTCGGCATCAAGCCGGGCGGCAACCCACACCGTTGGTACTCCCCCGCCGATGTCCACACGGTGATCGGGAAGATCACCGAGGACTACAAGGCCATCGACCCGACGGATGCGGCGTACTTCGACCAGCAACGGGCCACCTTCGAGAACACCACACTCGCGCCGTACCAGAGGCTCGTCGCCGACATCAAGGCGAAGTACGCCGGTACGCCGATCGGTGCCTCCGAGTCGATCGTGTCGCCGCTCGCCGACCAGCTCGGACTGCCGGTGCTGACCCCCATCGGCTTCCTCAACGCCATCAACGAGGGCTCGGACCCGACTGCGGCCGACAAGGCGGCCATCGACCACCAGATCGCCACCGGGCAGATCAAGGTCTACGTCTTCAACAGCCAGAACGCAACGCCGGACGTGCGCGCCCAGGTCGCCGCGGCCAAGGCGAAGGGCATCCCCGTGGCGACGGTGACCGAGACACTGACACCAGCCGGCGCGTCCTTCCAGGACTGGCAGGTACAACAGTTGCAGGCGATCCAGCAGGCACTAGCGACGGCGACCGGGAAATGACCGACGAACGACCGGCGGTCATCGAGCTGAGCGACGCGGCCGTACGTGTAGGTGGGCGCACGCTCTGGGGCGGCGTCGACCTCACCGTCCGGCACGGCGAGTTCGCCGCCGTCCTCGGCCCGAACGGGGCCGGCAAGTCGACCCTGCTCAAGGTCCTGCTCGGCTTGTTGCCCTCAGCAACGGGACGGGTCCGGGTCCTGGATGCGGCGCCGGGGCATGCCGGTCGCCGGGTCGGCTACCTTCCACAGCGCCGCAGCTTCGACCCAGGGCTGCGCATCCGCGGAACCGACATCGTCCGCCTCGGACTCGACGGCCACCGGTGGGGTCTTCCCCTTCCCGGCCGCGGCGGACGCAACGCGGCGGCCGGCACCCGGGTCGCGGAGCTGATCGAACTGGTCGGCGCGTCGGCGTACGCGAACCGGCCGATCGGCCAGTGCTCAGGTGGGGAGCAGCAACGGCTGCTCATCGCCCAGGCGCTCGTCCAGCGCCCGGAGTTGTTGCTACTGGACGAGCCGCTCGACAGTCTCGACCTGCCCAACCAGAGCGCGATCGCCACACTCATCGGCCGGATCTGCCGCGAGCAGGAGGTCGCGGTCATGATGGTGGCGCACGACGTGAACCCGATCCTCCACCACCTTGACCGCGTGATCTACCTCGCCGGCGGCAAGGCCGTCTCCGGTCCACCCGGCGACGTGATCACCTCGGACACCCTGTCGGTCCTGTACGGAACGCGGGTCGACGTACTCCGCGCTTCCGACGGCAGGATGGTCGTCGTCGGAGATCCAGCAGCGCCGGCGGTGCACGCCGACGCCTCCGAGCGGGGAGGGATGCACCATTCCGCCGCTTGAAGGCCCCGAATGGTCCTGGAACCTGATCGCGGACATCCAGCAGGCGTGGGCCTACCCGTTCATGGTCAATGCCTTCCGCGCCGGCACGATCGTGGCCGTCATGGCCGCGACCATCGGCTGGTTCATGGTCCTGCGCCGGCAGACGTTCGCCGGCCATACGCTGTCCGTCGTGGGATTCCCGGGAGCCTCGGGAGCAACCCTGCTCGGCATCAGCGCCGGACTCGGGTACTTCGTCTTCTGCGTCGGCGCGGCCCTGGTCATCGCGGCGCTCCCCCGCGCCGGACAGCACCGGCAGTCGGAGGAGTCCGCACTCACCGGCACGCTACAGGCGTTCCTGCTTGCCTGCGGCTACCTCTTCGTCGCCCTCTACAAGGGCTTCCTCAACGGCGTCAACGCGTTGCTGTTCGGCAGTTTCCTCGGAATCACCAACAGCCAGGTGACACTTCTCTTCGTTGTCGCGATCGCAGCGCTCGCCGGCCTGGCCGTCATCGGCCGCCCGCTGTTGTTCGCATCGATCGATCCGCACTTCGCGGCGGCCCGTCGGGTCCCGGTCCGGCTGCTGTCTGTGCTGTTCCTGATCCTGCTCGGCGCAGCCACCGCGGAGGCCGCCCAGATCACCGGCGCGCTGCTGGTCTTCGCGCTTCTCGTCCTCCCGGCGGCCACCGCGCAGGCAATCACCGCACGCCCGGCCGCCAGCCTTCCGCTGGCCGTCGCGATCGCCCTCGTCGTGACCTGGCTCGGCCTGCTGACGGCGTACTACTCGCCGTACCCGGTCGGCTTCTACGTCTCGACGTTTGCCTTCGGCACCTATTGCCTGGTCCGGTTCGGGCGGCAACTGCTGGACCTGACGGATTGCCGTCCGGGCGGATTGCTCGAGGAAGCCGGATGATCCTCGCCGGTCCGCTGGGACACCCGTTCTTCCACCATGCGCTGCTGGCCGGTACGGCGATCGCAGTGGCTGCCGGCCTGACCGGATACTTCCTGGTACTGCGGGCTCAGGTCTTCACCGGCGACGTACTCGGTCACACGGCGTTCACCGGCGCACTGGCCGCACTCGCCGTCGGCTTCGACCTGCGGGTCGGACTGTTCGGCCTGACCGTCGCGGTGGCGATGCTCTTCGGCATTCTCGGCCGGACCGCCAAGGTCGACGACGTCGCGATCGGCAGTCTCTTCTCCTGGATCCTGGGGCTCGGGGTGTTCTTCCTGACCCTCTACACGACGTCGCGAAGCGCGGCGAACGGCAGCGCGGGGGTGCGGGTGTTGTTCGGCTCGATCTTCGCACTCAGCGGCGGCCAGGCCGCCTTGGCCGCAGCTGTTGCCGGCGGCATCTGCCTGGTGATGGTCGTGATCGCGCGTCCGTTGCTCTTCGCCTCCATCGACGAGGCGGTGGCGGCAGCCAGCGGTGTTCCCGTCCGGCTGCTGGGCTTCGGTTTCCTGATCGTGGTCGGGGCCTGCGCGGCCGAGGCGACCCAAGCAGTTGGTTCGTTGCTGTTGCTCGGACTGCTGGCTGCCCCGGCGGGTGCGGCCCAACGTCTCACCGACCGGCCCTATCGAGGACTCTTGCTGGCGGCCGGACTGGCAGTGCTGGAGATGTGGACCGGCCTCGTGGCCGGCGCCTACATCCCCAGCATGCCGCCGAGCTTCGCGATCCTGGCCGCCGCCACTCTCGTGTACGCGGCGACCTTTCTCGTTCCGTTCATTCGGACCGGCAGCGGCTACAGCTGATTCCTGTCCGGTAGACGGTGAGCCTCGATGCTGCCGTCTCGCGCAGCCGTGACGAGCACCTGCGGGCCGGCCCAGGCCAGGGCGGCGACGCCGTCGCTCAGCTCGAACGTGCGCACCGGCCGCTGGCGGGCCTCGGGTCGTCCGTTGGTGACTCGCCAGAGTGCGACCGTGCCATCGGCGCCCCCGCTGGCGAGGTGCCCGAGCGTGCCGGGCCGCCACGCCAGTGCCGTGATCGTCTCGTGCGCGTTCAGCAGGCGCGGCGCGGTGCCGTTAGGCCCCTTGCCGGAGAAGTCCCAGACGGTCAGATCCGGCGCACCGTCGGCGGCGAGCCATCGGCCGGTGTCGTCGAACCCCAGCCGGGACACCTTTTCGGGGTAACCCGCCATGGTCAGCTCGTCACCATCACGGCTGCGCCAGATGTGGATCGAGGCGTCCTGATTGCCGCTGCAGATCCAGCGGTCGTTGGGCGAGACGGCCAGCGCGAGGTGCGATCCGACGTACGGATAGGTGGCGACCGGTGACGCCTGATGCCGCTCGTGACACCGCACGGCGCCGTACGCCGCGACCGCCAGCCGACGGCCGCCGCGCAGCCACTTCACGTCGGTGACCGTACTGGCCGCCGCCTCGGTCGCCCACAACTCGTTGCCATCGGCATCGAGAACGCGCGCATAGCGACCGGAAGCCACCGCGACCCTCCCGTCGGCCCAGGCCGCGGCCTGCGACCAGAGTCCGGTGGCCGCGGTCACGACGCGACCATCGGACCGGCGCCAGAGGGCGTAGCCGCCAGGCCCGGTCACCGCCACGTGCTGCGCGTCCGGCGACAACGACGCACGGAGTGAGCCGCCGTCCAGCGCCAGCTCACCGACAACCTCGCCCGTGCCGAGATCCAGCACCCAGGCCGGACCGGCAGCCCCGGCGATCGCGACCAGATCCCCTGCCGCGCTCAGCGAGACCGGCGCGTCGTCGACCTCCTGGCGCCACAGTGAGTCGGTCGCGGTGATCGTCGCGTTCACACCGCCACCTTTGCCGTCATGAGGCAGTCGGCGAAGCCACGCTCGAGCTCGTCCCGATCGAGGTTGCGTCCGATGAAGACCAGACGGTTGCGGCGAGTCTCAGCGTCGCGCCATTCGCGTCCGCCTTCGGCGAGCAGCAGCATGTGAACGCCCTGGAAGACGTACTGCTGATCCGATCCGGCCACTGCCAGAATTCCCTTCGAGCGGAAGATGTCCGCTCCCCTGGTGCGCAGCAGCCCGCCGAGCCACTCGTTGATCCGATCCCCGTCGACCTCGCCCTCGACGTCGAGGCCCACCGATGTGACGCTCAGATCGTGCTGGTGGTCGGTGTCGGTGAGGAACTTCGGATCGTCGGCGAGCACCCGGTCCAGGTCGAAAGCGCCGACATCGAGGACGCGCTCCAGCTCGACCGCGGCATGAGCGGTCGGAATGATCTCCACCGGCGTGTTGATGGCCCGGATCCGCGACACCACCTGCTCGATGGTGGCCTCGTCGACCAGATCGGTCTTGTTGAGCACGATGCGATCGGCGAATGCAATCTGCTCGACTGCCTCGTTCTCCACACCCTCGGGCTTGACCTCGTCCAGATGCGGCAGCACGTGGGCCGCGTCGACCAGGGTCACGATGGCATCCAGCCGGAGCTCGGAGGCGATCTCGTCGTCCATGAAGAACGTCTGCGCCACCGGCGCCGGGTCGGCCAGCCCGGTCGTCTCGATCAGGATCCGGTCGAACTTGTCCCGGCGGCGCATCAGCGCACCGAGGATGCGGATCAGGTCGCCGCGCACGGTGCAGCAGATGCACCCGTTGTTCATCTCGAAGATCTCTTCCTCGGCGTCCAGCACGAGGGCGTCGTCGATACCGACCTCGCCGTACTCGTTCTCGATGACGGCGATGCGCAGGCCGTGCTGCTCGGTGAGGATCCGGTTCAGCAGGGTGGTCTTGCCCGAACCCAGGAAGCCGGTGAGGACGGTGACCGGGACGCGGTCGTCCGTGGCCTCGGCAGCGGTGGTGTCGTCGGTCATGACAGGTTCAGGCTCCTTCGGGGGCTTGTTCAGGTTCTGTCTGGATGAGGTCTCGCAGGTCGGCCGGAGTGATCTGGTCGACCGGTCGGTGGAGGGTCCAGCGGCGCGCCTCGCCCGCCATCGGCAGAACGGCCACGACCGTCTCCACCGGCGGACAGCCGGGCTCGGTGCAGTCGAGCTGGCGAATCATCACCGCCGTCTCGTCATCGAGGTCGAGCAGTTGCCGGACCGACTCCTTCAGTGCGGAGAGGTTCGGTGATCGGCCTGGTGGCCGGAGGCCTGACGGCACGGTGGTTCTCCTTTGCTGACGGCGGCCGCACAGCGGGCGCAGACGCCGGTGAGTTCTACGGTGTGTTCGACGCTGGTGAAACCGGCTGCCTCGGCCGCCGCGTCGGCCCACACCTCGACGATGTCGGAGTCGACCGGCCAGCTTCGCAGGCAGCAACGGCAGACCAGATAGTGGCTGTGGCCGACTGCCCGCCGGTGCCGGAACAGCCGGCTGCCGTCCTGTTCCCGGATCATGTCGATCCGCCCGGAGTTCTCCAGATCACGCAGCGTCCGGTAAACGGTGGTCAGGCCGACGGTGGTGTCTCCTTCCGAGATCACGCGGTGAAGATCCTGTGCGGAGACGAAATCGCCGCAGCTCTGCAACGCCGCCAGCACGGCGGACCGCTGGCGTGTCCGGCGCAGACCGATCCGGCCCGAAGCCGTGGCCAGCCGCTGCATCCCGTTCTCGCGCATCGTGGACTCCCTTGTCGACGGGCGCCGTACCAGCAGACTAAATGAATATGATTTCCATGTCCATTACACCCGGCCGGCGTCCTGGCGAGACGTTCTCGAGCGCATTCGGTCGGTCCGGCCTGCGCGGGGCCAGGCGGATCTGCGCAGAAGCCTCAGCCCGTTGAGTCCGACGATGACCGTGGATCCTTCATGACCGGCCACCCCGAGCGGCAGCGGCAGATGTCCGGCCAGATCCCAAACCGCCAGGACGGTCATGAAAGACGCCGCGATGATCAAGTTCGCCACGACGACGCGCCGGGCCCTGCGCGACAGCGCGATCACCGCGGGCACCGTCGAGAGGTTGTCCCGGACGATGATCGCGTCCGCCGTCTGCAGCGTGAGGTCGGACCCGGCGCCACCCATGGCGATGCCGGTGTCCGCGGCCGCCAGGGCCGGCGCGTCGTTGATGCCGTCGCCGATCACGGTGACCTTCGCGCCTGAGGTCTGCATCCGACGTACATGCTCTGCCTTCTGATCGGGCCGTAGTCCGGCGCGCACATCGTGGATCCCGACGCCCGCGGCCACGGTTCGAGCCGCGGTGGGATTGTCGCCCGTCAGGAGGATCGGCGGCCGCTCAGTGAGGCGCGTCAGTCGGCGGACCGCGTCAGGAGCCTCAGGGCGGAGCTGATCGACCATTCCGAACGCGGCTGCGGATTCGCCGTCCACTGTCATGACCAACACCGTCGCGCCCTCGAGCAGCAGCGCCGTCAGTGCCTCCGCGGCGGCGGAGGTGCTACTGCTCCGCACACCGGCCGGAGAACCGATGCGAACTTCGCGGCCGCGCACAGTCGCGTGCACGCCTTGTCCGGCTGTGGCCGCGAAGGCATCGACCGGGACGAGCGGCAACTGCCGCGCGCGGGCAGCGGCCACGATCGCCGCAGCCAGCGGGTGTTCGCTGGGATGCTCGGCCGAGGCCGCGAGTCCGAGGGCCTCGTCCTCGCTGAGCCCAGAGCCGGGCAGGGTGAGGATGCGGGCTAGGTACGGCGTACCGCGCGTGAGCGTCCCGGTCTTGTCGAGAGCGATCTGCGAGGTTCGGCCGAGCAGCTCCATCACCACGGCGGATTTCACCAGCACGCCCTGGCGTCCGGCGTTCGCGATCGCCGCGAGCAGGGGCGGCATGGTGGCAAGCACGACCGCACACGGCGAGGCGACGATCATGAACGTCATCGCCCGCAGCAACGTCGGTGTGAACGGTTGCCGCAGTAGCAGCGGGATGACGAACAGCGCGACGGTCGCGGTCACCATACCGACGGAGTAGCGCTGTTCGACCTTGTCGACGAACAGCTGTGTCTTGGCCTTGGTCCGGGTGGCTTCGGCGACCAGCGCAGCGATCCGGGCGACCACGGATTCGCCGGCGGTCCGGTCGACCCGGACCTGCAGTGCGCCCGATCCGTTCATGGTTCCTGCGAACACTTCGTCTCCGGGCTGCTTGTCGACCGGCATCGACTCTCCTGTGATGGTCGCCTGATCGACCTCACTCGCGCCGTCGACAACGGTCCCGTCTGCGCCGATGCGGATGCCTGGCCGCACCAGGATCACGTCGCCGACCACGAGGTCGACCACCCGCACCGTTTCCTCGCCGTCGACGTCGGTATGCGAGGGGCGAATCCGGACAGCGGTGTCGGGAGCCAGGTCGAGGAGTCCACGGACCGAGTCCTCGGTGCGCTTCGTGGCGATCGCCTCCAGCGCGCCGGAGGTGGCGAAGATGACGATCAGCAGCCCGCCGTCGAGAACCTGACCGATCGCGGCGGCGCCGATCGCCGCCGCGACCATCAGCAGATCGACGTCCAGCCGCTTCTCGCGCAGCGCACGCAGCCCGGCCACACCCGGCTCCCAGCCGCCGGACGCGTAACAGGCGAGAAAGAGAGGCCAGGACACCCACCGCGGAGCACCGCCGAGCTGGGCGGCCAGGCCCGCGAGGAACAGCCCGGTCGCGGTCGCTGCCCATCGGACCTCGGGCAACGACCACGTGCTGCGCCGCCACCACCGCCCACGCAGCCGGCCGACTGGAGGGCCAACAGCGGTGGTCGTCGCCTCGAGATCAACCGTCACCAGAGCATCGTATCTGCGCAAGCATGCATGTACGCAAGCAGGAGAGTGTTGCTAGGCTCCAGGCATGCACTCGTCGATCGACAACTTCGAGATGCCCAACGAGGAACAGGTTCACCTCGCGGCCGAGTCCTTCCGGCTGCTCGCGGATCCGACCCGGATCAAGGTGCTGTGGGCGCTGCTACAGGGCGAGTCGTCCGTGGCCTGTCTGGCCGAGCTCGCCGGCGCCGCACCCACCGCGGTCTCCCAGCACCTGGCGAAGCTGCGGCTCGCCGGGCTGGTGAAGGGGCGGCGCGAGGGGACCTTCGTGTACTACTCGGCCGCCGACGACCACGTGAAAGGGCTGCTCGACCAGGCACTGTTCCACGCCGACCACCTCGACGGCGACCTGCCGCACAAGGATGCCCGATCTGCGACGACCACCCGGGGCTGATATTCAACGACCGCTCTCGGGCGGGTAACCCCGCCGGTCAGCCGCGGGCCGGGCGCAGAAGGCGCAGCGGCATCCAGCTGCGCTTCCCCTGTCGGGCGCCGACGAGCCGGCAGACGACGTAGATGACGAACGAGATGGTGGTCACATACGGACTGATCGGCAAACTGCCGCCGAGGGCCAGCAGGATGCCGCCGACGAGTGACACGGTCGCGAACACGACACTCAGCACGGGGACAAGCCACGGCGCAGCGGCCACTCGCAGAGCGGCAGCCGCGGGAGTGACCACGATGCTGAGCACCAGCAGCGCCCCCACGATCTGCACCGAGATGGCGACCGCGAGGCCGAGCAGGAGCATGAAAACCAAGGACAGAGCCCGCACCGGCACGCCCCGCGCCGCGGCCTGCTCCGGATCGGAGCTGGCGAACATCAGCGGCCGCCAGACGATCAGAAGTCCCAGCAGGACGACCACGCCGGTGACGATGAGCCAGGACAGTTGCGGAGTATCCACTGCAACAATCTGCCCGGTCAGCAGGCCGAACTTGTTTGCCGCACGCCCCTTGTACAGGCCGAGGAACAGCACACCGAGGCCGAGCCCGAACGGCATCAGCACTCCGATGATCGAGTTGCGGTCGCGCGCTCGGCTCCCGAGCGCTCCGATCAGCACAGCCGCCAGAATCGAGCCGGCCAGCGAGCCCGCCACGACGTTGATGCCCAACAGCAACGCCCCGGAGGCCCCCGCGAACGACAGCTCGCTGATGCCGTGGACGGCGAACGGCAGATCGCGCATCATCACGAACACGCCGATCAGTCCGCCGACGACGCCGAGCGCCACGCCGGCGATGATCGAGTTGCGGACCAGGGACAGCAACTCACCGTAGTCGGTGAAGTTGAAGATCTGATGCCAGACATCGACATCTGTACTTGCGGCCAGGATCGACATCCTCAACCAGCCTGCAGACTCGGCGCACTGTCATGCGCATGGTGTGGATCCGGCCACTCGGGAACGCCTGCCACCAGGACCCTACCGCCGGAACGGATGACCTCGACCGGAGACTCGTAGAGGTCGCTGAGCGTGGCCGATGTCATCACTTCGTCGATCGTGCCCATCCGGAAGCGTCCGCCGGCCAGGTACAGCACCCGGTTGACGTACGGCAGCGCCGGGTTGATGTCGTGCGTGACGAACATGACCGCGGTGTCATGCGTCCGGCGGCGGCGATCCACCAGACCGGAGACCGTGCGTTGGCTGCTGAGGTCCAAGGACAACAGGGGCTCGTCACACAGCAGCAGCTTCGGATCGGCCACCAGCGCCTGGGCGATACGGACCCGCTGCTGCTCTCCACCAGACAGGACCCCGATAGGCCGGTCGGCGTAGTCCCCCGCGCCGACCGACGCGAGCATGTCGTCGATCTGCCGGCGACGCGCTCGATCAGGTCGCCCGATTCCCCAGCGGTGACCATCGAGCCCCTGACCGACCACATCGCGGGCGCGCAGTGGAGTGAGGCTGTCGATGCGCCGATGCTGTGGCACATAACCGATCTTCGTACTGCCTTGGTGCGGTGGCGCACCGACGACTCGAACAGTGCCGGACAGCAGTGGCTGCAGACCGAGGACCGCCTTCAGCAGACTCGTCTTTCCCGATCCGCCGGCGCGGAGGACCGCCAAAAACTCCCCCGGCGCCAGATCCATCGAGAGGCCGCCCCAGAGCCGACGCTGCCCGTAACCGAACGAGGCATCGTCGAACTGCAGGACAGGCTCCGACATCGTTGTCTGATTCAGCATCGACGGGTCAGGACAGTGCCGAGCGGATGGCGTCGACGTTGCTGGTCATCCAGGCCAGGTAGTCCTTGCCGGCCGGCAGGGTCTCCGTCACCGGCACGACGGCCACTCCGTTCGCCTTGGCCGCCGCCAGCACCTTCTCGGTCTCGGGGCCGGAGGTCTGCTCGTTGTAGGCCAGCAACTTGACCTGCTTCGAGCTGAACAACCCGAGCGTCTCCTGCAACACCGCCGCCGGGACATCGGTGCCCTCTTCAATCGCCTCGCTGAACTCCCCCGGTGTCTTGTTCACCAGTCCGCACGCGGTCAGCATGTACAACGGAACCGGCTCGGTGATCGCGGCGCCGGCACTGTTCGAGGTCGTCTTGATCGACGCCTCCGTGGCCTCGAGCTGCTTCACCTTGTCGGCGAAGGTGGCCGCGTTCGCGGTGTACGTCGAACTGTTCGCGGAGTCGACCTCGGACAGCGTCCCGGCCAGCTGGGTGGCCAGCTTCTCGACGGTCGGGAAGTCGTACCAGACGTGCTCATTGAGCTCTCCGCCGGCGGGGGCGGTCTTGCCGGAGATGTTCACCACATTGAGCACCTTGGCCGACGTGTTCTTGGACGCCTTCAGCATCGTGTCCATGAAATCGTCGTAGCCGCCGCCGTTCTCGATCACGACCTTCGCCTTCGACAGCGCCAGCTGCGTCTGCGTGTTCGCCTCGTAGGAATGCGGGTCCTGATCGGGGTCGGAGATGATCGATGTCACCTCGGCCTTGTCACCCGCGATCTGCTTCACGATGTCGCCGTACACATTCGTCGACGCCACGACCTGAATCGCGGCCGCGGGCGACGATGTGCCGGCCGCACCGGCGGCGTTGTCATCTCCGCCGGACGAACCGCATGCGGAGAGCAGCAGGACCGCCGCCGCACCAGCCAGGACTCCAACCGAACTACGCAGCCTCACAGCGCACCTATCTCTCACCAACTGATAATGAAAACCATTCTGCGATCACGTTAGCACCCGCGAAAGGGGACCCGGCAAGCACTCCGGGAAACTCCCGCGGGACAGGTTGCATAAATATATGACTATGTATTAACGTCACTGCCGTGGCTGACCGGCGATACGTTTCAGCGAGCGAGCTCTTCAGAACGCTGTCCGCACCCGTGCGGCTGGCGATCATCGATCACCTCACCAAAGGCCCGGCGGCCGTGCACGCACTGGTCACTGCCACGGGCGAGTCGCAGCCGTTGGTCTCTCAGCACCTGCGACTGCTCCGGGCGATGCGGCTCATCCAGGTCGAGACGCAAGGACGCGAGCGAATCTATTCCCTCACCGATGAGCACGTCGCCCACATCGTCAGCGACGCCATCCGCCATACGCAGGAAGACAATCAGGAGGAAGCACCAGCATGACCACGACCCACGCCGAACACGTCGCCCATGAGCACCAGCACGGCGACAACTGCGGGCACGTCGCCGTCCCGCACGGCGACCACACCGACTACGTCCACGACGGCCACCTGCACAAGTCCCACGACGGGCACGTCGACGAGTGCGAGCCGGCCGACCACGCTCAGCACGCCGGCCACGAGCACCAGCACGGTGCCAACTGCGGCCACGTCGCCGTCCCGCACGGCGACCACACCGACTACATCCACGACGGCCACCGCCACGCGGCCCACGAGGGCCACTACGACGACCACTGAGTCGCCACGGTCGGGGCCGACCTCAGGTAGGGCCCGACGGCCAGATAACTCAACGAGTAATGATCTGCACACCCGCCGCGGCGTCGCCGGCACTGACGCGAAGGCCGTGTTCTGCCAACTCCGCGGTCAACTCGGCCGGAGTGAGCACGTACCACCGATCCGACGCGGTGAACTCGGTCACGACGTCGCCGTCTTCTTCCACGCGATAGGTCATGTGCCAGGTCACCGAGTCGCAACCGCCCGGTTCTGCCGCCGCTGAGCCGCTGTAACGCCGGCGGCCGATCACAGCCTCGCCCATCGGCGCATCCGGCACGGCCTCCGGCTGATAGGGCGGATAAAGGTTCAGCACAGCTCGGCCGCCAGGGGTCAGCTTGACTCCGAGGACTGCCCACAAAGCCCTCCGCTCGCCTGGCGTGAGGTGTCCGATCACGTTCATCGCAATCAGGCCCGAGATTCGATCGGGTAGTTGCGCGGACAACACGTCATCCGCCAGCACCGTCACCCGCTCGGTCAGGGCGCTGTCGCCCGAGATCCTGGTCAGCAAGGCCGTGCGCAGAGCGGCGTGCGGCTCGACTGCGATGATCTCGGCCACCGGCAGCGCATCGGCCAGCACGACAACACCTTCGCCACTCCCCGCGCCGACGTCGACCACGGGGCCTGCCGTCGCATCGAGCCCCACCAGGGCCGCCGCCAAGGCCGGCCGTAATCCCGCCCAAGCGCCTGGCAGCAACAAGGCGACATACTCGGCAGTGCGGTCGTAGAAATAGCCACCGGTCGATTCGCTCATTGCATCCCTCCTTGTTGAAAACGATACTCGTTTCAGAATACTGTTGCGATCGGATTCACAACGAGGAGTCGTCATGTCCGGACTGAAGTTGACAGAGCTTTCCGAGCTCACCTCGACCGAGCGCGACCAGGCCCTGGTGCACCTGGTCGAGCGGATCCAGCACAGTCCGCCGTACTCGTACCGGACTGGTGAGATTCGGGCTGCGAGTCAGTGGTTCCCGCCACTGGTGTCGAAGTCGCGGGAGACTGTGATCGCGGAGCTCGACGAACGGCCCGTCGGGTACTGCGTCTCGCTGCCGATCGCGGCGTACGGGCAGCTGGACAACCTGCTCGGCGAGCTTGCGGTCGATCCCGCGACCACCGAGTACCTGGCCGAACTCGGCGTCGACGAGACCGTCCGCCGCCAGGGGATCGCGAGCGCGTTACTGAGTCGCCTGCACGATGGGCTGCCGTCGGCGACTACGGCGGTGCTGATCCGGACTCTTGCCGACAATCACCCGGCGATCGAGTTCTACCGTCGTCAGGGGTACCAACTGATCGACGGCGTCACACAGGAGTGGAACGGGCGCGGCCGGATCTTCTTGCTCCGGCGGAAGCAGACAGCATAGGGCAGGTGGTCCCCCAGGCCGGTGGAGCGGCCTGGGGGACCTGATCGGTTACGGCTGGACGGTGAACGTGTAGGTCTTCTGTCCGGTGGAGATTGCCGTGCCGCCTGCAGTCGTCGCGGTGACTTCGAAGACGGCGGTGTAGGTGCCGGCCGCTTCGAAGGCCCAGTTGGCGTGGGCGTGGGTGTTGATCGCGATCGAGCGGTTGTCCGGCAGGCCGTTGCCGCTGTCGAACCACACGGTCGGAGTTCCGAACGAGTTGGTCGTGTAGACGCTCAGGTCGGCCGGACCGTTCACGGACACCAGCTTGATAGTGACCGTGTTCCCGGACAGCACGCCGCTCGGCACGCCCTCGGTGTCGAACCCGGGCCAGACGATCCCGCTCATCTGGGTCTGCGGCAGGATCCACACCGGCGAACCCGGCGTACCTAGGAACGAGTACGCCGAGTTGGACGGCACCGTCGTCTTGCTGGCCGATACTGCGTTCAGTACGACGTCAGCCGGCTGCCGGTCGACCGGCGGAGTCACCGTGCTGTCGAGGAGGTCGAGGGTCAGCGCGGAGCCGGTCCAGTCAACATCGACCGCGTCCACGTGACCCGAGGAGATGGTGGTGACGGCATGCGCTGGAGCCACGGTGAGGACCGCCGCCACCACACCGGCGATCAGGCTGCCGGCGAGCCGCCCGGCCTTCACTGGCCGACCTTGAAGCAGTAGGTGGCGATCGCGGAAACGGTCTTGCCGGTCGCGGCGACCTTGCCGCTGACCCGCACTTTCAGTCGGTAGTTCCCCGGGGCCTCGAAGGCCCAGTTGGCGTGCATATGTCCTCCCGCGGAGGTGTTGATGGTGTCTGGCAATCCGTCGCCGCTGTCGGCGAGGACGGTCGGCGCGCCGAATGGATCGGTGGTGAAAATGCTGAAATCGGCCGGTCCGCTGACGCCGACCACGTCGACCTTCAGCGCGTCGTTCGTGAACACGCCGGACTCGATCTCCTCGGCGCCGATCCCCGGCCACAGCAGCTCGGGATCTTGGACCTGTGGCAGAACCCAGGCACTGCTGCCCGCCGTTCCGAGGAAGCTGTACGACGGGTCGTCCGGCACGGCGATCTCCGCCGCCGGCTTGGCGACCAGCTGTACTTCGGACGGGGAGTACTCGACGCCGTGCTCCTCGTCGTGGATGTGCAGGTCGAACACGCCGTTCTCGAAGGCGATGCCGACGACGTCGACATGTCCTTGGTCCAGCACCACCTTCGATGCCGCATCGGCCGGCAATGCGACGCCGGCGAGCGCGAGGACTGCCACGGTGGGCAGGACCACGCGGTAAGGCTTGCGCATAGAATTTCCTTTCAGGGTTGGACGGGTTCCACCCGAGCCGCCGCTGGGCTACGGCGGGAGAGCAGGCCGTGCCGGGGAGCGAACACCCAGCAGGCGATGAACACCGCGGTCGCGGTGAGCACGATCAACCCGCCGGCGGCGAGGTTGAACGCGTAGGACAGGTACAGGCCGGTCAGGCCGGAGACGGCGCCGATCGCCGGCGCGATCAGCATCATCACGCCGATCCGGTCGGTCAGCAGCCGCGCACACGCGGCCGGTGTGATCAGCAGGGCGAGGACGAGAATGTTGCCGACGGCCTGGATCGAGATCACGATCGAGACCGTCACCATGGCGTACAGAGCGAGGTCGAGCCAGAAGATCGGCAGCCCGACGGCTCGTGCGGTCTCCCGGTCGAGTCCGACGGTGACGAACTCCTTGTGCAGTGCGCCGCTGATCAGCAGCAGTACGACGCCGGCCACGGCGACCGTGATCACGTCGGAGTTGCTGATCCCGAGCACCGAGCCGAACAGAAACGACTCCAGCGAACCGCCGTACCCCGGCGCCGTGCTCATCACCACGATGCCGAGACCGAACGCGGCCGCGAAGAAGACGCCGATGACGGTGTCCTCCTTGAGCCGGCGATTCTGCGAGAACACGGCGACCGACAAGGCCGTGACAAGCCCCGCGACAATGCCGCCCAGCACCAGGCTGGTCTTCAGGACGAACGCGATCGCGATCCCCGGGAACACCGAGTGCGCCACTGCATCGCCGATGAACGCCATCCCCCGCAGCGCGACATGGCTGCCGATCACGCCGCACACCACACCCGACATCAGCACGACCAGAAACGCCCGCTGCATGAACACGTGCGTCCACGGCTCGGTGAAGAACTCGATCATCGGGCCACTCCCAGGCTGTGCAGCAGTTGCTCGGACCGGGCAACGCCGAACGCGCGCAACCACACCGCGGGATCGCGCAGCTCGTCGGGAGAGCCGTCCGCGACAACGGTCCGGTTGAGCAGGCAGAGCCGGTGCGAGGTGTCCGCCGCGGCCGGGAGATCATGCGTAGTCATCAGGACCGCAGTGCCTTCGGAGGTCAGCTCGCGGAACAACCGGGTCAGAATCTCCTGAGTCGGCACGTCGAGACCCGTGAACGGCTCGTCCAGCAACAACAGTCGCGGCTGCAACGCCAGGGCCCGGGCGACCAGAACTCGTTGCCGCTGGCCACCAGACAGCTCACCGATCGGCCGGTCGGCCAGGTCCGTGAGGTCCACTCGCTCGAGAGCCTCCCGTACTGCGTCCCGATCCGCGGCACCTGGCCGGCGCAGCCAGCCGATGCGGTGGGTCCGGCCGGTCATCACCGCGGTCCGCACCCGCACGGGATAGTCCCAGACGAACTCGTGCCGCTGCGGAACGTAGCCGATGGTGCCACGTGCTCCGCCCGGTGTCCGGCCGTCAATGGTGATGCTGCCGGCCCGGATCGGGATCAGCCCGAGCAGCGACCGCAGCAGCGTGGTCTTGCCGGCACCGTTCGGGCCGATCAGCCCCACCTGTTCCGACCGCGTCACCACCAGATTCACGTCGTGGAGAACTTCGCGTCCCGCAAGGTCGACGGCCAAGCCGGAGACCTGCAACACCTCGTCACTCATGCGCGCCGCTTCCGGGCGACGCCGAGGCCGACGGCAGCCAGGACGAGCACGCCCGCAGCCCCGATGAGCCAGGTCATCGAGACGTTGTTCTCGGACGTGCTCGCCGCCGGTGTGTCGGTAGCTGCCGGAGCGGTCGTCGGCGTGGGTGTGGTGGAGGCGAACGCAGCCGCCGCATCACCCTGACCGACGTACAGGCGCAGTGTTCGCCGGTCGGTGACACTCGTGCCGTCGATCAGCTTGGCGGTCATCGCGATGTCCAGCAGGTAGGTGCCCTGGGCATCGAACGTCCAGTTGCCGTGGACGTGCGTGTTCACGTCGATCCCGGTCTCCTGCGGGAACGGTTTGCTGCTGTCGAACACCGGAGCCGGCTTGCCGAAGTCGGAGTTCAGGAACAGTGTGAACTTGCCCGGGCCGCTAACACCTTCCAACGACCAGGTCACCTCGCGGTCGACCCGCTTCGCGACCTCGGCATCCTGCGTGTTCCAGCCCGGCCAGACGACGCCTGCCTGCTGGACCTGCGGGATCACCCAGACCTGCGCGCCAGGTGTGCCGAGGAACGCGTACGACGGATCGTCGGGTACGGCGACCCGTGCCTTGCTGGTCGCTTGCAGTACCACGTTCTCCAGCGGGCGCCAGAGCGGGAGGTCCCCCGTGTCGTCGCGGAGCTGGATGGTCCACGCCCCGTTCACGAACTGTGGGCCGAGGTCGACGTGCCCGTTGGCGATCACTCGCCGCTCGGTTGCCGGTGGCACCGAGTCTGCGACGGCAGCCGGCGCCAGACCGGCAGACACGAACGCGGTGGTGAGCAGCACCGCTGCGGTTCTTCTCATCGGGTCTCCCCCAGGCAGCGCTTCAGCTCGTCGGCGTTGTGGCGCATCATCTCGACGTAGGTGCGGGCGTGGTCGTCGAAGGCGTCGCCGTACAGCGAGCAGACCTGGACGCCCTGGTCATGAGCGACCTGGACGAGCACGGACGCACGCCGGGCGAGGTTCGGTTCGGTGAACACGGCCGCGACCTTCAGGTTGCGGATCGTGTCGGACAGCTTGCGGACCTGCTCGACGCTCGGCTCCTGTGCCGGGTTGGGTACGACGAATCCCGCCACCGTCATCCCGTATGCCGAGGCCAGGTAGCCGAAGGCGTCGTGGGTCGTCACCAGTTGGCGCCGATCCGGCGGGATGGTGGCAAGCGTCGTCCGCACGTAGTCGTCGAGGTCGGTCAACTGGTTCAGGTATGCGGCGGTGTTGTCGGTGTAGGTCTGCTTGCCGTCGGGGTCCTTGCTGATCAGCGTGTCGCGGATCAGTTGGACGTAGGCCTTGGCGTTGGCGACGTCCTGCCACAGGTGGGGATCGATCTCGCCGTGCACATGCTTGCCGAGCACAGCCTGTGGAAGTTGGTGGATCCGTGAGCCGGGCTTGCCGAGGAAGGCGAACCGCGGATCGTCGGGGACGGCCACGAGTGCCTTGTTCGGTACGTCGATGACGAGTTTGCTCGCCGGCACCTGACTCTGCGTGGCGCCCACCTTCTTCGCGTCGGAGTACGCGTAGACCTGGCCCGTGTCCAGGTCGACCGTGAGGTCCGTGTGACCTTCGCCGAGGACTGTCGCCGTACCGCCGTCGGCCGGCTTGACGCTGTGCGGCTCGACTCCGACCGCGAACGTGAACGTGCCGGAACCGAGCGGCTGGAGCGGTTTGCCGCCACCGTTGTCGAGGCTGCCGGTCAGCGTCAGGTGGTAGACGCCGGGCTTGGTGAACGCCCAGTTCAGATGTGTGTGCGCTGCCGGTGGGAGCGTCGTACTGTCGCCCGGCCCGAGTCCGTCGGTCGAGTCGAAGTACCGGTCCGGCCGGCCCAGGGACTCGGTCAGGTAGGCGACCAGCTTCCCCGGACCGTCCAGCTTGGTCGCCGCCAGTCGTACCGACGACGTCCGAGTCGCGCCGCGCGCCTTGCCGGTGCCGCGCACCCGTAGCCCGAGCCACAGCACATCCAGGCCCATGTTTTCCACCAGCGGGATGACGTGGGCGCCGTACGACTCGGCCGCCTCCGCCAGCGAGACATTGGGAGCATCCTTGTCCGCGTTGGCGTCGATCGTCTTGATCAACGACTGCGGTTCGAGCAACAGGTGGTTGGTGAACGTGACATCCGCCTTGGCCACCCGCTTGGCGTCGGCCGGCGTCGGTTCGTACGAATGCGGGTCGCCGCCGGCCGGAACCAGCGAGGACGCACTCACTCGATCACCGCCCACCTGCTGCACCAAGTCAGCCAGGATCTCCGTGGTCGTAACGACATTCAGACGGCCGCTGTCGCCCGCCCCAGTGCCGACGGAGCAGCCGGCAACAGCCAAGGCACCCGCACAGATCGCCGCGATGAGGCGCTTCACCGGATACCTCGTCGGGTAGCGATCACCAGCACGACTCCGAGCAGAACGAAGACTGCTGCCCCGGCGAGCAGGCCCGGTCCGATCGATCCGCCGGTCATGGCCAGCTTGCAGTCGGTGGTCGCCTCGGTGGTCGGGGCCGGACTCGAATCGTCCGCGAAGGAACGGGCACCACCGGATGGACCGACGACGAACTTCAACGTCGTGGTGTCGGCGGACTGCTTGCCGTCCGCGAGCGTGGCCGAGTGGGTGAACGTGGCGGTGTACGTGCCGGCCGCGGTGAACGCCCAGTTGCCATGGGCATGCGTTCCCAGCGGGATGCGGTACCTGTCCGGCAGCCCGTCGGCAGAGTTGAAGATGATCTTCGGCCGGCCGAACGAGTCGAACTCGAACACCGCCATCCGGCCGGGTCCAGTCACCTTGTCTAGTCGCCAGTCGACGCCACCGCCGTACACCTGGGCGGCCGTGAGCTCCTCGGTGTTCCAGCCCAGCCAGACGACATCGGCCTTCTGTGTCTGTGGGATCTGCCAGATGGCCGATCCGGTTGCGCCCAGGAACGAGAACGCTCCGCCGGGAGCCGTGGTCCCGGCCGCCGAGTTCAGCCGGATCGTGACCGCGGCCGGATCCCTCCAGACCGGATCGCCGGTCTTTGTTCCGTCCTTCAGGCGAGACGTCAAGGACGAGCCTTCGATCCGTGCTGCGTAGTCCGCGTGCCCACTGGTCAACGTCGTACCGGGCGCGGTCGTCGACGCGGTGCTCGTGCCGGTCGTGCCGGCCGCCGGTGTGCGGGTGGGAGACGAGGTCGTGGTGCACGGACGAAGACTCGGGGACGACTGCCCTGACGGCGCGGACGTGGGTGCCGTCGTCGGGTCCTGCGTCGGCTGCTGTGACGAGGTAGGCGATGCGGTAGGCGTCGTGGTTGGCGTATCCGTCGGCCCCGTGGTCGGCGTTTCGGTCGGCTCCGAGGTTGGCGTCGGGCCGCCCGGGCAGAGGGCCCCGAGGTCCGAGCCGACGACCACCGGGAGAGTGGCGGTGTCCTTCAATTGCTGTCCCGACTTCGTGGTCGCCGAGTAGGTGAAGGTCAGCTCGTAGAGGCCGAGCTCGGTGAACGCCCAGTTGCCGTGGGCATGGGTCGGTCCCGCGAGACTGATCGACTGTGGCAACGTCTTCGCGCTGTCGAAGGAAATCAGCGGTTCACCGAACTGGTCGAACTGGTAGACCGCGACCTTGCCCGGCCCGGCGACCTTGTCCAGCGACCATCGCACCGGACCGTTCAGCGTGCTGTAGTCGACCGACTCGGTGTTCCAGCCGGCCCACAGCAGATCTTCGGCCTGCGTCTGCGGGATCTGCCAGACCGTCGTACCGGCGGCGCCGAGGAATCGATACGACGGCGACGCCGGCACGGCCTCGTCCGCGGACGGCTTCACCTGGAAAGCAACCGTGCCGGGATCCCGCCAGACCGTCGTACCCTGCGTCCCGTCCTTCACCTGGAAGCGGAGCGCGGACCCGACGGTACGCGCCGCGACATCGACATGGCCAACGGACAGGACCGCGGTCACGCAGGCCGGCGGCGTCGGCGAACTGGTAGGCCGTGTCGTCGGAGCGGTCGTTGGTGGCGTCGTTGGTGGCGTGGTCGGCGGCGTGGTCGGTGGCGTCGTGGGGGGTGTGGTCGGTGGCTCGTACGAACCGACCACGAAGGTGTACTCGACCGGCCCGGAGCTCACCGTCGCACCGGCCTGCGTTGTCGCCGTTGCCTGGAACACGAGCTTGTAGGTGCCTAGGGCACCGAACGACCAATTCGCATGCACATGCCGCCCGGTCGGCTGGTGCAACGTCTTGTACGCCGGATCCACCGAGCTGAAGACCCGCGGCACGACGCCGGTGAACTCGTCGTAGTTGAAGAACACCTCCACCGCACCCGGGCCGTCAGCACTGACCAGCGTCAGGTCGACGACATCGTCCTTCATCACCCCAGCCGCAATCGTCTCGGTGTCCCACCCCGGCCAGATCAACTCAGGATCCTGCGACTCCGGCGCAATCCACACCGGATCACCCGGCTTCCCCAGGAACGCGAACGCCGGCACATCCGGCAACTCGACCTTCGCCGACCCGCGATCCTCCAGGTTGAAGATCAGTCCGGCCGGATCCGCCTCGCGGTACTCCCCCGTCCCGATCCGCGTCGCCAGCTTCAGCGACGCCCCGTCGTACGTCGTGTGCAGCACATCGGTGTGCACCGCGCGCAGCACCTCACGCGCCGGCTGCGCACCGGCGTCCCAAGGAATCAACAGCGGCAGACAACCCAGCAACAGGCAGACAAGGACGGACAGAAGACGCGCTCTGGCGTGAGTGGCGGTCACAGCCGCACACTCTATCTGAATCGACAATCATTTTCATTAACTAGGAAGCGAAACGCCCGGAACGCCGCCGGAAACTCGCCTCGAACAGCCCCGCACAGCGAACTCTCACACGACTCCGGGCCCAGTGGTCTTCGAGTGCACGCGTGAGGCTCTCGACATACCCACCGTGCTGGTCAGAGTCGTACGCAGGCGTCAACGGCACAAGCCGCGGCTCGCAGCCCCCGAGTTCGCGCCTCTGCCACGACGCTCCCGCACCCCGGCCAATTCAGGTTCATGTACCTGCTCCCCCAACGCGCAGCATGGCCCACCAACCGAACATGATGACATCACGTCACCCGCTATCGGCGTTGCCACCACCCCTGAGGGCGACTGCGCGTGGCAGTCGATCAGAATGTGCAGGTGAACGACCCCTCTGATCGAGCGGAGCTCGCCACCACAGTATCGGTCCTTGACGGCTGAAGGCCGGTCGACCTTGGGGCCATTCTCGGCGACTGTGCGCCTGCGGCTCGACGATGACGCCGGCGGACACCGATCGGGTGGCCAAAGGACTGAGTGCGCTGGACGAGACGAGCACGGCTCAGGGATGACGGGGGTGCACACTACCACCACCGGTGGTCTATCAGCCGAGGTCCACCGTCATCCGCCGGTCAGTGCCCGTGCCGTACTCCGAGTGCCGGCCGGGGATGTGGATGGAGTGCTCACTGATCCGCGCCCGATACAGCCGCCTCACCTCTGGATCACGCAGTTCCGCCGCGGTGAACTGCCTGAGTCCCGGAAAACGGGTCCAGACAACAGTGTCGAGACATTCCTCCAACTCGTCGTCCGGGACCACCTCTGCCCGGGCGATCAAGTAGACCGCCTCCCCACTGCCGATCTCCGCCACGGAGTCGAACACCACCATGCTGACCTCGGGCCGCTCGGCAATGTTCTGCGAGTGATGTGACTCGAGCGACGACACCCAGTAGACGACCGAGTAACCATCCGGCGAGAAGTACACCGGCGACACCCGCGGGCGACCGTCTGGGTCCACGGTTCCGAGAACCATGTATCGATTGCTGTCGATCAGGTGCTTGGCCAGCGCGACGGGTCTCATACTGGAAGCTAGCTGATGACCGGGTCAGTCGGCGTACCGATTCGACCGTATGAGTGACTGCGCGCAGAGGCGTTACTGCGGGTCAGCCTGAGGGCTGCACGACCTCCTCGAAATGTACGGCGCCCCGCGAACGTGGGTGCTCAGGATCGGGAGGCGTTCGGTCACAACGCGCAGAGCTCGGGCACCCGCAGCGCGCCGGTCAACAGCACCGACGACCAACGCGTCCCGCACATCGGACGCGGCTACCAGCAATACGGTGAAGATCGCTGTGCGCGCCGGCCACCCGATCAGCCTCTGGGAATTGACCGGCACGGCCATGGTGATGGCCGCGATCCCCATCTTTGTTGCAGCATCGTATCTCTGGCTGCTCTACTTCGTCCTGTTCTGACCGGCTGTGCAACGATGCGGGCCGCACCATCTTGTCGACCGCGCCGATCTCATTCTCGAGCCGGGCCAGGTGTCTCGAGACTGGCTTCAGTCGTTGCCCGGCGCAACTGGCAAGCCAGGTCGGAGATCCTGGTGATGGAGTTCAACGCCTCGTCCACAGTGATCAGCGGGTCATCAGTTGATGGCCATGACAGCGTGACCAAGACGGCAAGCCATCCAAGGCGGCGCACTACATCCGCATCCCAGCCGGGACTCTCGGGACGTCGGCGCGACAACTGAGAACGATTCACTTCCCCACTCCCCAGGTCGGCATTCTGCGCTCAATGGTTCTATCGCCGAGTCGACACTCAACGTTTCATCGGCCTGCGCGGCGAGCCAGACTTATGGCACACCGACCCGATCGGCAACCGCGGCTTCGCGAAAGGTGCGCCTGGCGTTAACGTCTCGCTGCCGGAAAAGATCGTGTGCCGCGGCACCCCGGTCTCCTTCGCACTCAGCGGAGCGTCGCGAGCAGTGGCCATTCTCCTGGCGCCCTGCTCGGCCATCCCACTAATCGATCTCGCGATCTTCACCAGCTCACGATCCAAGACCAGGTGACAGGAGATGCATCCCCCCGCAAGCGCCCCGATCTCAGTGAGCTTCAGCACAGGTCGCGCCGCCGGGTTCACCGGGGCGACATCTGCCGTAACGAGACCGCCATCAACCTCCCGCACGCTGGAGTTGGCCGATCAGTGAGGAGCGATCATGGCGCACCATCACAGTCGCAGGCATATCGCACTGGTTGCTCATGACAACAAGAAGGCCGAGCTGCTGCGCTGGGCCGAGTTCAACCGGGAGACCCTGCACGAGCATTACCTGTACGCGACCGGCACGACCGGGACGATGCTCGAGTTCGAACTCGGCCTTCCGATCACCCGCTTCCTCAGTGGACCCGTCGGCGGTGACCAACAGATCGGAGCGCGGATCGCTCAGGGACAGATAGACGTACTCATCTTCTTCTGGGACCCGCTCGAGGCTCAGCCGCACGACACCGATGTGAAGGCCCTCCTCCGACTCGCCACACTCTGGAACATCACCATCGCCTGCAACGTCGCGAGCGCCGACTTCCTCATCTCCTCACCGCTCCTGACCAATGGCTACCGCGGCAACCGGCCGGAGGGCTACGACCAACCGTCCGCCGCGCCCCTCGACAAATCCATCTACACCTGACCACACTGACGCCTCCCAGATAGACGACGGTGTGCCCACCGCAGGCATGCCCAGCCGCGCGCAGCCCCTCCGCCAATGTGTGCGGGCGCGTGCGGTTCATCATCATGATTACCAGCGGCATCCGACTTCGCCGGACACCGAGTGGTCGTTGTCGGCGGCGCGATTCTCGCCGAGGTCTCGGCTGTCGCCGAGACGACCTGGGTGACCCAGCGCCCGCCGAGGTCCCTACCCCACGACGTGGAGGCTGTGGCGAATCGACGGGCCGGATACTGACCTACGCCCAGACCGCGCGCAGATCTTCATGCGTCTCGGCGTACCGGTCGTGGGTACTTCGGATCGCAGCACCACGCCGACAGCGACGCCACTGCCATCGTTCGAGACAGTAGCCCGAGCGCTTGCTCGGGCTTTGCCGCCGGCCTTCCGGGGTGTCGGTGGGCCGCGGGAACAGGACTGGTGCGCCGTCGGGCCAGCGGGGTCGGACGCGTTGTCGCTGTTCGCCGAGCTCGCGTTCGAGCTCGGCGTCGATGGGGACGAGCGCCTCGCGCCGCATCTTGTGGTTGACGTAGCGCAGGTAGGGGGCGCCGTCGCCGTCGCGGGTGATGCAATCGGGCGACAGGCGCAGCCTGTCGCCGATGCGAAGTCCGCAGCGCATCATCACAATGGTGACCAGCCGGTGGGCGATCGGCCTGGCTTTGTCAACCTGAGTTGGCCCCGGGGCGCGTCGCCTTGAAGTGGCCCAACCGGTGTGAGTCAGCGGTCTTTGGGTGAAGCTATTGCAGGGCTGTTGGGCACAGCAGGTCGTCGACGGTCCAAGTGGCGGTCTACTCCGCGAGGTTGTCGATGGTGCCGAGGATGGCGCGTGCATTCGGCGCCTCTTGGGCGACGTAGTGGCCTGCGCCCTCGAGGCGGATGGTGTTCACCTCGCATCCCGTGGCCTGGCGGAATGGATCCCGCGTGAAGTCGCTGCCACGTGAGCCGATCGCCGTGACCGGGACCTGAGGTGGCCGATTCGCCGCAAGCGCAGTTCGTCGCCCTCGCCGAGCATGCCGCGGTGCAGACCGGCCGCGCCTTCCCCGAACCGACGCGCCGGCCATGAGGGGGGTGACCAGAGCGGGGCCTGCAGTTCGGCCCGTCCTGGTTGACCCACTACGTTTCCGCTCTCGAAGACGGAACCGACCCGACAACTTCGGCGGCCTCATGGTGTCTAGTGCCGGAGGCTCCTGAGGCCGGTTCGGATTTCGCTGATCAGGATCTCGGGCTGCTCGAGAGCTGCGAAGTGCCCTCCCTTGTCAGCCTCGCCGTAGTGGATCAAGTTGCTGTAAGCGTCCTCGATCCAGCTTCGCGGCAGGCGTGGAATGTCTCGTGGGAACACGGTCACCGCGACCGGCAGCGTCAGCTTCGGGCCGGCCATGCTGGCCGAGCGGTTCTCCCAGTAGATGCGGCCGGACGAAGCGGCACTATTGGTGAACCAGTAGAGCGAGATCACGTCCAGCATGTCATCGGTGCTCAGCGCATCCTCCGCCAGGCCGCGGTTGTCCGTCTTGGATTGGAACTTCTCGTAGATCCACGCTGCCTGGCCCGCCGGAGAGTCCGCCAGAGCGAAGCCGACGGTCTCCGGCCTCGTGCCCTGCAGGTGGTTCGATCCGCCGAGGTCGCCGGTGTAGAGGGTGAGGCCGTCCAGTGCGTAGTGCTCTTCCGGAGACAGCGCGTCGGGTATTCGAGCGGGGAAGGCATATGGAGTGTTCAGGTGAATTCCGAGCAGGCCCTCGGGTCGCATGGCGCCGAGGGCTGTGGTCACGACCGAACCCCAGTCACCGCCCTGAGCCGCCCAGTTCTCGTAACCGAGACGCTTCATCAGCTCGACCCACGCGGCGGCAATGCGCGACACCGTCCAGCCGGCTTCGCTCGGCTTTCCAGAGAACCCGAATCCGGGCAGCGACGGGACGACGACGTCAAAGGATTCTTCGACCTCGCCCCCGAAGGCGACCGGGTCGGTGAGTGGGCCTATCAGCTTGAGGAATTCGACGACCGAACCCGGCCATCCGTGCGTCAGGATCACGGGCATCGCGTCCGGATTCTTGGACTTGACGTGGATGAAGTGGATATCCAGTCCGTCGATCGTGGTCAGGAACTGCGGGAAACGATTGAGCTCCGACTCGAATCGGCGCCAGTCATACTCTCGCTCCCAATACGTGACGAGTGACTTGGCGTTCTCCACCCGAACACCTTGCGACCAGTCGGGGACGGTTTCCGCATCGGGCCAGCGAGTCCTGGTCAACCGCTGCTTGAGGTCCGCAATCTCGGAATCCGGGATCGCCACACGGAACGGGCGGACGAGGTCTGATGGTGCGGGGGGCGGTGTGGTCATCGCCTGGTTCTCCTGAACTCTCGTTTCACGGTGCCGCAAGCTTTTGCACACCGGTGTGCAACGCTGCGGCGGTTGCCACCACCTAGCCAGGACCCGCTAGGTGCGGCATGGCGCGGGGCGCATCGCTATCGCCATCGCGCCTTCTGTTACGGACATTACGCCGGTTGACGGCTGCCCCATGGTTTCCCTCTGGCATCGTTTGTGGGTATGTCGGAACGAGGCTAGTCGGCACCCGTCGGCTCGCGCTGTGAGGTCACACGGTCGAGCACCTCGAAGACGGCCGCGATGTCTCGGCTCTGATAGCCGAGCGCGTGTGCGATGGTCAGTACTTCGTCGGCGTAAGCGGCCGTCCCGATCGGAATCCCGAGGCCACGTGCCGCGTCGAGCGCGAGCACGAGATCTTTCTGCAGAAGCCCGATGTCGAACCATGCCTCCTGCGGGAGGTCGAGGATCAGGGGTGCGCGCGCCTTGAGCATCGGCGAACCGATCGCGCTCCCGGTCATCAACTCCAGCGCGAGCGTGCGGTCGACACCGGACCGCTCGGCCAGCAGGAGACCTTCGGCAAGCGCGAGCATCTGAACGCCCAGGCTGATGTTGATCGCAAGCTTGAGCGCCAAACCGTGCCCATTCGACCCGACGCGCGTCGGCTTGCCAAGATTGCGCAGGATCGGCTCGACGCGCGCATACGCCTTCGCATCGCCGCCGACCATGATGGGCAACGTCCCGGCTTCTACCTGTCGAACACTGCCCGACACGGGTGCGTCGAGCAGGGTCGCTTTCCTCGCCGCCGCGAGCGCTGCGAGGTCGCGACTCCCGCCCGGGCTCACGGTGCTCATATCCACCCACGTCTTGCCGGCCGAGAGGCCGGCGAGAATGCCGCCCGGACCGGACGCGACCGCCTTCAGAGCATCGTCGTCCGGGATGGAGGTGAAAACGACGTCGGCAGCATCCGCGACCTCACGCGCGGTGTCTCGCCACTGCAGGCCCTCGGCGATCAACGGTTCCACCCGGGCCCGCGACCGGCTCATCCCATGGACGGTGTAGCCCGCGGCGAGGAGGCGCGCAGCCATCCCGCCGCCCATGTGACCGAGGCCGACGAACCCGATGACGCGAACATCGTTGCCGGTTGTCGTCATGCCTTGCCCTCAATCATCGCCAGGTCGGTCTCGTCGAGTTCCAGATCGGCGGCGACGATCAGCGGGTCGACCTGATCAGGGCGGCGCATGCCGACAATTGCGCCATCCACCGCAGGGTTGAGCAGCGTCCAGGCGACCGCGACCGCACCGGGCGACGTAGCGTGGCGGTCCGCTACCTTCTGCAGCCGATCGACAAGCGCCAGATTCCCTGAGAGATAAGGCTCCCGGAACCGTTGGTCGTGCTTGCGCCAGTCGTCTTCAGGCAGGTTCGCGATCCGCTCGCGGGTCATCGCGCCGGTCAGCAAGCCTGAAGCCATCGGCGAGTAGACGATGACGCCGATCCCCTCGCCCTCGGCAAAGGGAAGGGCGGACTCGTCGACATCGCGGTCGATCAACGAGTACTGCGGCTGGAGCGTCTCGATCGGGGCGCTCTGCTGAACCAGGCGCATCTGATCGACGTCGAAGTTGGACACGCCGATGTGGCGCACCATGCCCTGCTCCTTCAGCTCGGCGAACGCCGCCCAGCCCTCCTCGATGTCCTCCTCAGGCATCGGCCAATGAACCTGATAGAGATCGATGGCATCGAGCTTCAGCCGCTGAAGACTAGCCTCAGCCTCACGCAGGACCGAGTCCCGCTTGAGGCTGTGCACCACCTTCCGTCCGGCTCCCTCGACCAGCGACGCCTTCGTGAACACATACGGACGCTCATCCACGCGCAAGCCTTCAAGCGCCCGCGCGACAACCTGCTCGGAACGGCCGAAGCCATACGCGGCCGCAGTGTCGATCCAGTTGACCCCGAGCCCGAGGGCACGCTGGATCGCCGCGATGGACTGCTCGTCGTCCTGCGGTCCCCACCCGAACTCCCAGCCACCGCCTCCGATCGCCCACGCGCCGAACCCCACGCGCGTGATCTCGAGACCGGTCTGCCCCAATGGCCTCGTCGTGAGCTGCGTCTCCTGCATGGATGCTCCTCGCCGTTAATGGTTGGTGCCGTCGACCGCCGGACTGTTCAAGCCTCAACCTCGAACGGCCTCGTTTCGACATGGCCAACGGCCATCCTCGACACCCAGCTAGCCGGAAGACATCGATCGCGCGGGGCGACGACCCGGAGCATTCGATGGCAGACCTCATCCGGCCAGCCGCATCCAAAGAGGACCATTGGCCGGTAAGAGGACGGCGGGGCCAGCTCTGGAGGCTTCTCAGCGGATCAGCGATGGGCGAGGGATGTTCCGGACATCCGCTCGGGCGAGTTCGAGCATCCGGCCGACGCCTCCGTCGAGCACCACCTTCGTCGCGGCGAGCGTGAAACCCTTCGCCTGGGCGCGGTTGAGGTGCGGTGGGATCGACAACGCGTTGGGGTCGGTGACACACGAGGCCGGCCGGAGCGTCCACGCTCCGACCGGCTTGTCGCGCGAGCTGGGATCAACGGGCGGCTCGCTCGATCACCTGGGTCACGACCCCCGGCTGGGATACCGCGACCAGGTGCGACGCGCCGGAGACCTCGACCTTCGTGGCCCCGGCCCGGGTGGCCATGAAGCGCTCCGCAGCCGGGGCGATCGCCTTGTCACCGGTCGGGATGACCGCGTACTTCGGCAGCGCCGCCGGAGCGGTCTCCTCCACCGACTCGCTGAACGCCGCCGCCGCAACCGGCCGCTGCGCCGCCAGGAACACCGCACCCTCTCGCGGGGGAATGTCCGCGCCCAGGATCGGACCGGCCTTGTCCGGATTCAGCGCCAAGTCGACTCCACCGGGATAGCTGATCACGTTGGTCACGTCCGGGCCGAGCTCACTGCCCGGGAACTGCGAGTTGAGCGCCCCCAGCGTCTCGCCGGCCTGCGGGATGAACGCGGCCACGTACACGAGCGACTTCACCCCGGAGGTGTCCGCGAGCTCGCTGACCAGCGCACCGCCGTACGAATGGCCGACGAGCACCTTCGGCCCCGGAATGGTCGCGAGTACGCCGCTCAGGTACGACGTGTCGGACGCGATCCCGCGCAGCGGCACGGCCGGCGCAACCACTTTGTAGCCGTCGTGCTGGAGCCGGCTGGTGACTCCGGACCAGCTCGAGCCGTCTGCGTACGCACCATGCAGCAGGACGATCGTCGGTTTCACCTGCCCGGACTGGGCGGCCTGCCCGGTCTGAGCAGCCTGTGCAGTGCTCGCGCCGGTCAGGAGCACCGCAGCACCGGCCGCAGCCACGAGCAGATTCTTTGCCTTGAACATCAGTCTTCCAATCGTTCGGAGTGGTTCGGTTGTCACCACAGTCCGCCGTTGGTTGACGCATCACCCCAGGGCAAGTCCCTAGTCCAGTGCCTGGTGCGCAGTCCGGAACGCCGTCGACCGACAGCGACAGGAACGCCCGGGAGGACACCAGTGCATCTCACTGGTGTGATGCCGGGGTGCCGGCGCGAACTTGGTCTCGCAAGGCACCCACGACAAGGAGCATGAAGTGTCCACCATCCACCTGCACGGCAACACGACCGCGTCACCCGCACAGTTCCTGGCCGCTCTCACCGACTTCGGTCCCGGCCGCTCAAAGATCTTCGGCAACAGCGCCGACGACTACCTCAAGGTCCACGACCGAGGCCCGCAGTACGCGGACGTCACTGAAGGCTCCGGCGGCGTCTGGGAACGCCTCTCCTACGACTGGTCCGACCCCCACCGCGTCGTCATGAAGACAACAGACTCCAACATCTGGGGCGGTAACTCCGGCCACACCTACACCTTCACATCGCAGCCCGACGGCACGACCGCCGTCGACGCGGTCGTCGTACGCCAGGGCAAGAACCTCAAAGGCCACTTCCTCGGGCTCGTCCTCGGCACCATCGGCAAGGGCGTCCTGGCCAAGGCCTTCGACAACACCGTCAAAGCCATCGAAGCCCGCAACGTCAAGGCGTGAAACCATGCCGACCACAACACAGGCCGCCGAGATTTCAGCGCTGACGGCCCCGATCCTGACGATCGAAACCTCCAGCGGTGTTACCTACGCCCACCGACGCTTCGGCGCGAGCGAGGAGCAGCGACCACCGCTGCTCTTCCTCCAGCACTTCCACGGCCACCTCGACACCTGGGATCCGTTGCTCATTGACTCGATCGCGGCTCACCGCGAGGTGATCCTGCTCGACAACACCGGCGTCGGACAGTCCACCGGCAAAGTTCCGGTGACGGTGACGCAGATGGCGCGTGACGTGCTGCGGCACCGCGCCGTTCGCCGGATCGTCCTGGCCGGCACCGGACCGCGCGGCGGACACCAGATGCACGGCTGGACCTTCGACATCGAACGGGTGGCGAACGCCGCCAACAACGGCCCCGAAGTCGCCCGCGCCCAGTCCGACGCCATCGTCGAGTGGGGCATCTCCGACCCGAGCCGGCTCAACCGACTGGCCGCCATCACCCAGCCGACTCTCGTTGCCAACGGCAACAACGACATGATGATTCCGACGGTGAATTCCCAACTCCTCGCCGACCATCTGCCCGACGCGCGGCCGCGGATCGATCCCGACGCCGCACACGGATTCCTGTTCCAGTACCCCCGCCAGTTCGCAGAGCTGGTCACCGAGTTCTTGTCCGGGAGATGACCATGGTCACCACACAGATCGCCACCGAACGCATCACCGTCGACGGGCTGTCGATCAGGTACGCCGACAGCCGTACGCCCGGGCCTGACGTCCTGCTGCTCAACCCCTGGCCCGAAAGCCTCTACGCCTTCGAACCGATCTGGGCGCACCTTGCTCGCGAAGATCATCTCGTCGCCGTCGACCTACCGGGGTTCGGCCAGTCGGACAGCCGCGCCGACCTGATGTCGCCGCAGGCCATGGCCGAGTTCGTCGTACAGCTGCTCGACGCTCTGCAATTGGACCAGGTCCACCTCGTTGCTCCCGACATCGGAACCAGCGCGGCCCTGTTCGCTGCTTCGGCCCATCCCGACCGCTTCCACACCGTCGTCGTCGGGTCCGGCGCTGCGTCGATCCCGTTCGAGCTCGGCGAGCCACTGGCCAGCTGGGTCACCGCGCCGAACGTCGATGAATACGAGCACACAGACGGGCGGCGGATCGTCGCAGGGACGGTCGAACGTCTGACTCCGGCGTACCCCGTGCCTGGGCCTATCCGCGCCGACTATCTCGAGTCCTACTCGGGTCGCAGGTTCGCCGACTCGATGCGCTACGTCCGCGCCTACCCGGCCGATCTGCCTGTGCTGCGCGACCTGCTACCCACGATCCAGACTCCGGTCCGGATCATCTCGGGCTCCCGGGACACGGCGGTCCCCTCCACCAACGGCCACTTCCTGGACGATCGGCTGCCCAGCAGTACGCATGATGTCGTCGACTCCGGCCACTTCGTCTGGGAGGAAGCCTCAGCCATCTATTCCTCTCTCCTCACCGACTGGTGGCGACGCCACTGACGCTCCAGAACCCCTCGCCTGGCCACGGGCTGCGAAGTCCGGTGGCCAGAGCGGGCTGTCGCCAACACTTGATCAACTTCGCGCGGCTCCGAGACTCCTGCCTCCACTGGGGTACTGACCAGGGATTACCACGGACGCGATCCGCGCAGCCCAGCGCGATCGTCGATGGTATGAACACGAAGAAGCTCGCAAACGTCAATCGAACAATAGTCGCCGAGCGCGCCGACATTCCCCGCCTCGCCGCCGTGCCAACATCGCGCACCGACCTCGTAGCCCGCCTCGCTGCTGTTCCGGGCCTGGTCCGGCCCGGCATCGCTCACTGGGACATGAAGACCCGGCTCCCGCTGCACCCGCTCTCCAACGAGAACGCGTACGGCGACCCGCACTTGCTCCACGACCTCGCCGTACCAGGTGCAGCCTTCGCGCGCCGGCTCGGCGTGGACGTGATCGTCGGCGCCGAAACCGGCGGCATCCCGCTCGCCACCGCGGTCGCGCTGGCCGGCGACCTCGCCTTCGCCTTCGTCCGCAAGCCCGGATACGTCGGGCATGAGGACCACGAGCCGCACGTCCGCGGCGCGTCGGTCGCCGGCCGGCGAGTGCTCCTCGTCGACGACGCCGTCTCCTCGGGTGCGGCGCTCGAAGCCTTCGCCGACGAACTCCAAGCCGAAGGCGCAGACCTCGTCGGTGTCTTCACTCTCGTCGACATGCGCGACGTCGCCACCTCAGTGGCGTCGATCGCCAAGACGCTCCCGGTCGAGTCAGTCGCCACCTATCTCGAGGTACTCGCGGCAGCCACCGATCACGGCGTACTCGATCCGGCCACCCACCAACTGGCCGTCGACGCCCTCGTCAACCACTGGCCCGACAGCGACCCCCGCTGGAAACTCCTCGACGACGCCGCCTGACCGCCCAGATTCACCAGCCGCTACAGGAGCCCCCAACGTGCTGTTGCAACATCATCCACCGATCAGAGTCGCTGGTGTGCGGGGACGAAGGTGGTCGCTCCGGCTGCTTGCTCGGCGCGGATGATGTGCGTAATGGCGTTGATCATGGCCAGGTGGGTGAAGGCCTGCGGGAAGTTGCCGAGGTGGCGGCCGCTCGGCGGGTCGATCTCCTCGGCGTAGAGGCCCAGCGGGCTCGCGTAGGACAGGAGCTTCTCGCAGAGGGCGGTGGCTTCGTCCAGTTCACCGATCTCCACGAGCGCAGACACCAGCCAGAACGAGCAGATCGTGAACGTCCCCTCTGTCCCGTGCATCCCGTCATCGGTCTCCGAGACGCGGTAACGCAGCACCATGCCGTCCTCGGTGAGTTCGTCGGCGATAGCCCGTACGGTCGCGCGCACCCGCGGATCGTCGGCCGGCAGGAACCGCAGCAACGGCAGGAGCAGCAGTGAGGCATCGAGGGTGGTGGCGCCGTACCGCTGCACGAAGACCCCCCGGTCGTCGACACCGTTGGCGCAGATGTCGGCGCGGATCTCGTCGGCGACCGCCTCCCAGTCGTCGGCAAATCCGGGCTCGTCGTGCAGCCGGGCCAGCTTGGCACCACGATCCATCGCCACCCAGCACATCAGCTTGGAGGACGTGAAGTGCTGTGGTTCACCGCGTGACTCCCAGATTCCGCGGTCGGGCTCGCGCCACTGCTTCGCTGCCGTTTCCGCCTGTCGCTTGAGGAACGGCCACAGGCTTTCAGTCACCTGGTCGCGCGTTCTCGCGTGCAGGTACACCGAGTCGAGAATGGCACCCCAGACGTCGTGCTGACACTGAAGGTAGGCGGCATTGCCGACCCGGACCGGCCTCGCGCCTTCGTAACCGCTCAACTGGTCCAGAATCTGTTCGGGCAACTCGCGTTCACCGCCGATGCCGTACATGATCTGGATGTCCTGATCGCCGTCACACATCTCGGTGAGGAAGCAGAAGAAATCGTTCGCCTCGCGATCGAGCCCGATCGTGTACAGCCCCCAGAGGGCGAACGTCGAGTCCCGGACCCACGAGTAGCGATAGTCCCAGTTCCGCTCACCGTACGGCGTCTCAGGCAACGACGTCGTCGCGGCGGCAAGCAGTGCCCCGGTAGGCGCAAAGGTGAGTCCTTTCAACGTGAGTGCGCTGCGCGCCAGATAGCGACTCCACGGGTGGTCCGGGAACACACCGACATTGATCCATTGCCGCCAGTACTCCGCGGTCCGCCCCATCCGCTCGAGGGCTTCCGCCCACGTCTGCGGAGGCGACAGCACCGACCACGACAGCGCCACGAACGCCGTATCGCCTTGCGACATCCGGGTCCGCGCCTGGGCCGTACGGCCCTCGAGACCGAGGCGTAGATCGGTGGTCAGGCTGAGTGTGAGGTCATGATCTTGGGCAGGGCAGTCTGCCACCGCGTGAGCGTACCCGAGGCCGTCGTACCGCCAGCTTGCTTCGCGCCGGCCGTATCCGAACATCGGCTCGCACACCATCGAGAGATCCACAGCACCGCTGACGCATTTCACCGTCCGCAGCAAACAGTGCTCCGCGTCGTAATCGGTCGGCGTCCGCCGGTGAGTCAGCGACCTCTCGGAGACGTTGTGCCACGGCCCCATGAGCAGAGCATCGCGGACTATCAGCCAACCGGTCGACGACTTCCAGGTCGTTTCGAGCATCAGGCTGCCTGGCAGATAGCGGCGCGCGGCGGGCACCTGTACGCCGTACGGACCGAGCCGGAAGCTCCCCGCGGCGCGGTCGAGAATCGCCCCGAACACGCTGGGTGAATCGTGCCGTGGCAGGCACATCCACTCCACCGCGCCGCTGGGCGCGATCAAGCAGTTGGACTCGCAATCCGACAGGAAGGCGTAGTCCGCGATCGGCGGGTGAGCGCTCCGACTCGGATCCTGCGGCAAGGTCATGCCCCTCCCCTCTCCACAACCACGGAGCTGATCCATCGCTCCCACCATCATGACCCTGAACGCTCGTGCCGACGTCAGGCCGGATCGACGGTCACCGCCGCAGTCGCCTCACGAAGGTCGCCAGCTTGAAGGCAGTAACAGTGCTCCGTCCATACAGCAGGTGGGCGCTTGTAGTTCGGTTCGGTGCGAGTCGCGGGGTTGAAGACGTAGAGAAACCTGTCAGCGGATAGCTCAGCACACCGGCATCAATGCAAGGGCTACGTGGACGGTGTCACCCGTTGGGGGTGATCCGTGTCAGCCCAACGCATGTCAGCCTGCTGGGATGCATTCGCCTGCGCTTCTGGAGGTCCATCGTGGCAACGACCAGTAAGCCGGGCGCCGACGCGATCCGTCCGTTCTCAGTGGCCATACCGCAGGGGGCACTCGATGAACTGGTACGTCGCCTCGCCGCGACCCGCTGGCCGAGCAGAGAGCTCGTCGGAGACCGCTCACAGGGCGTGCAACTGGCCACCATGCAGGCGGTGTGCAGGTACTGGGCGAGCGGGTACGACGTAGGCCGGGTCGAGGCCCGGCTGAACGCGCTGCCGCAGTTCACTTCCGAGATCGACGGCGTGGAGATCCACTTTCTGCACGTGCGGTCGCAGCACGACGACGCACTGCCGCTGATCATGACGCACGGCTGGCCCGGCTCGGTCATGGAGCTGCTCGATTCGATTGGTCCGCTGACCGACCCGACCAGGTACGGCGGCACCGCCCAAGACGCGTTTCACGCAGTGCTGCCATCTCTGCCCGGCTATGGCTTCTCCGCCGAGCCCGCCGAAGTCGGCTGGGACCTCGGCCGCACTGCTCGCGCCTGGGCAGAATTGATGCGCCGCCTCGGCTACACCCGCTTCGTGGCGCAGGGCGGCGACGTAGGTGCCGGCGTCACCGACGCGATGGGCCGCCAGGCACCCGAGGGGCTCGTGGGCATCCACACCAACCTGCTCGTGCCCGCGCTGAACGATCCCGCCGCCCTGCCTTCGGGAGCCGAGCAGGAACGTGCGGCGCAGGCGGCGATCAAGACGTTCCAGACCAGCGGCAACGGCTACTTCGTGGAGCAGTCCACCCGGCCGCAGACGATCGGCTACGCGCTCCTGGACTCGCCCGCGGCCCTCGCCGCTTGGATGATCGACCACGATACCGACGCCTATTACAAGATCTCCCGGGCCTTCGTCGACGGACAGCCCTCCGGCAATCTGACCCGCGACCATGTGCTGGACAACATCACGACGTACTGGCTGACCGGCACCGGGACCTCAGCCGCCCGGTCGTACTGGGAGGCCTATGGGCCCGACGCACCCGCCGCGCAGAACCCAGCGCCGCCACCCCCTGTCCGGGTCCCGGTCGGCTTCACCAGCTTCCCCGGCGAGATCTGGCAAACACCGCGCAGTTGGGCCGAGCAGGCCTATCCCACCCTCACCTACTTCCATGAAGCGGAGCGCGGCGGTCACTTCGCTGCTTGGGAAGAACCCGAGCTGTTCGCAGCCGAGCTGCGGGCCGCATTCCAACCGCTGCGAGCAGACAGGCTTGCGGAGCCGAGTCGCTGATCCTCGCCCACCACTCTCGACTTGCATCCCGGCGACATCCACATCTCCGTGCCCGCCCACGCCGAGCCCGCGCTCGAATGGATCCGCGAACACACCGGCTGACGGCTCAGTTCGCCAGCAGGTGGCGGGCGCGCGGTACTTCGCGCGAGTTCGCCGGCGCGGCGATAGAGCTCGGCGTCCCGGCCGGTGACGCGCTCATGGTGCTGGCGCAGGTGCTCGCCCCAGGACGCCAGCTCGAACACCTCGACGTACAGGTCCGGTGTACTGACGTCGCGGAAGACGGCGTAGCGGCGGGCTCCGGTACGCTGCCGCGCTTCGCCCACCTCGGCCATTGCGTCCCGGAACTGCTCGCCGTTCTCGGCCGCGACGCGGTACGAGACCTCGATGAGGACGGGACCGGACCGCGGATCGACGTCCTCGTCCTCCCCGGTCAGGATGCCGATCTCCGGTTCGGCCCAGGGCGTGACCACGATCGAGTCCAGCTCCCCGGTCCGGGCCCGCAGCGGAATCACCACCAACGACGCCGCTCCCAGCACGAGCAGGACACCCGAGACCACCAAGGTTGCGGCCGCCCCCAGCGCCGCGGCCACCAGTCCCCAGATCAGGGCGCCGATCCCCTGCCCGCCCAGGAAAACAATGATGTAGACCGCCAATGCGCGCGCCCGGACCCAGCTGGGCAAGGCGAGCTGCAGCAGGAAGATGATCGCAATGAGGGCGGTCGGCGTCAGCAAGCCCTCACCACTCAGCACTGCCAGCGTGCCGGCGATGAGGGACATCGCGAGCGTGACCATCGCGATCAGTCGCCTTCGGTCCAGCACATCGGCGAGCACGCCCGCGGGCAGCGATACGAACAGCACGGGCAGGAGTGCGGCCGCCTGGACGATCGATGCCAGGGCGGCCGCGTTGGGCTGGTGAACGACGGTCCACTGCGCACCCACCGACTGCATCCAGCTGCCGATGTTGGAGCCGAGCTGCGCCACCCACAGGCCGCGGAAACCTTCCTCCGCAGCGGCGCCCAGGTCGAGGGCTCGGCCGAGGATTCGGTCGCGGACAAGGCAGCTCCTCCGGCCGCGATGCGGATCGTCCCCCTGAGGCGCATCGGTGCGCTGCATTTTACGGCGGCGACCTCACCAGGTCGCGCAGCACATCAAGGTCGCGCCCCCTGATGCTGTCGGTCAGACGTTCTCCTGGCTACGACGCTACGTCGTCCCCGAGGTGCCGGCCATGCGCGAGACCGCGTCTACCAGCGCCCCGGATTCTCGCGTGCTGGTCATGCCCGTGGACCTCGCCGGAGTACGGCTCTGTGAGGCGTACTCCGGCGCTCCGAAGGTGTCGGTCAGGCGGCGTTGGGCGTGGTGACGAGGAGGTTCCAGCGGGGGTCGTTGTCGGGCCAGTGGTTGACGAGGGCGTCGACGGCGAGTTGGTGGACTTTCGGCTCGAGCACGCCTTGTTCGGTGGCGGCTGACAAGACGTCGAGGTAGGTGGCGATCGATTCGATCGGGAGTCGACGAGCGGTCGGTGTCACCGAGCCGGCGACGGCGCGCATGTCGACCACCGTGAAGGCGGCGACCAGAATCGCGCCTTCAGCTCGCAGTTCGGCGGCGAATGCCTCGAGTGCAGTGCCTTGCGCGACCGCATCGTCGACGAGCAGTACCCGGCGGCCGGCGACCGCCGCACCGCGGATCCTCGGCTCGTGGTCCTCGTGTCCCACATATCCGGGCTTCCGCACGAACGCGGAAGGCAGATCGGCGGCCAACGCGACTGCGGCCGCGAGCGGGATGCCGCCGGTCTCCGCGCCGACAATGACCTCCACGCCGAGCCGCTCCGCGAAGGTTGCACCTGGTACCGCGAGGTCGTGCAGCAACCGCGGATCGCCGTACGCAGTCTCCACGGACAACGGGTGCAGCGGAAGCCGGGTCTTCATGTCCCAGTGTGAGATCCCCGCGCGCACCAGGCCCGGGACCGTCGCGAGTCGGGCGACAAGAGCGCTGTTCATCATGTTCTCCTCCTGGGAGTGGATGGATACCTTCGACGATGCGCCGCCGACGATCTGGTCGCCCCTGGGCGAATCCCTGGTGTGCGCACTAGCGCCGAGGCAGCGAGGCCCACCAGTTCGTGACGAGGTCGGCGTACGCCGCCGAGCTCGGTCGCGACCGCTCCGCCACTGCCGACGACGATGCTGCGGAAGCGCACCCTCTGGATGTCGGCGTTGCGTCGGGTCGGTCTCAGGTGAAAACTTGAGAGGCCTGCCGATCGAACCGGGCTGGGTAGGCTGCCGGGGTGCCCGGGGACAGCGGGGGTGACGATGGCAGATCGCGGACTCCTGGGGCGCCAGGAGGAGGGCGTTGTGCTGGACCGCCTGGTCGAGGCCGCACGCACGGGTCGCAGTGACGTCCTGGTCCTGCGCGGTGAGGCCGGAGTCGGAAAGTCGGCCCTGCTGGACTCGCTGCTGGAGCGCACCCACGGCTGCCGGATAACCCGCGCGGCCGGAGTCGAATCCGAGATGGAGCTCGCGTACGCCGGGCTGCACCAGCTCTGCCAGCCGTTCATCGACGGTATTGAGCGCCTCCCGCGTCCACAGCACGAGGCCCTCGGTACGGCGTTCGGCATGGCGACCGGACCGGCGCCGGACCGTTTCCTCATCGGGCTCGCCGTCCTGAACCTGCTGTCCGACGCGTCCGGCCGTCAGCCCGTCGTGTGCGTCGTCGACGACGCACAGTGGCTCGACCGGATGTCGGCGCGGATCCTCGCATTCGTCGCCCGTCGGCTGGCGGCGGAGTCGGTGGTGATGCTGTTCGCGGTCCGCGACGGCATGGATCACGAGTTCACCGGACTGGCGGAGCTGGAGGTGCGTGGTCTCAGCGACAGCGACGCACGGGCGTTGCTGGACTCGGTCCTCCCTGGGATGGTCGATTCGCGCGTCCGGGACCGAATCGTCGCCGAGACCCGTGGCAACCCGCTGGCGCTGCTCGAGCTCCCTCGCGCCTGGACTGCAGCTGAACTGGCGGACGGACTCGGTGCGGGCACGCTGGCCGGCCGGATCGAGGAGAGCTTCGTCCGGCGGCTCGAGCCACTCCCGGCCGACACCCGGCTGCTCTTGCTGGCCGCCGCGGCCGAACCGCTGGGAGACCCGACACTCCTATGGCGTGCCGCGGAGGAGCTTGGGCTCGGCGCAGACCCGGCCGCCGCGGCGGCCGAGTCCGGGCTCATCACTTTCGGTCGGCACATCCAGTTCCGGCATCCGCTCGTCCGGTCCGCGGTGTACCGGATCGCCACGCCGCAGGCGCGACAGGCTGTGCACCAGGCGTTGGCGGATGTGACGGATCCCGGCCTCGATCCGGACCGGCGTGTCTGGCACCGAGCGCAGGCGACATCGGTGCCCGTCGAGGAGGTCGCTGCCGAACTCGAGAGCTCTGCGCGGAGAGCACAGGCCCGTGGTGGTTTCTTCGCGGCCGGCTCTTTCCTCGAACGGTCAGCAGAGCTGACCCTCGACCCTGACCGCCGGGCCGAGCGACTCCTCGCCGCAGCCACTGCCAAGCGGAGCGCGGGCGCTCTCGACGCGGCTCTCGACCTGCTCAACGACGTCGCCGACGGTCCACCGGACACGCTGCGGGCGGCAGAGGGCGAGTGTCTGCGCGGCGAGATCGCCTTCGACCAGGGCCGCGCCCGCGAGGCTGCCCGGACCCTGCTCGCCGCAGCGAGGAAACTCGACCCGCTCAACGCTCGCCGGGCACGGATCACCTACCTCGAGGCGATGTCCGCGGCGATCTGGGCCAGCGGACCGGACACCCCGGGCATTCTCGCCTTCGCGGCCGGCGCAGCACCTCCCCCGGCCGACTCCGAACCACCGGCAGACATGCTCCTGCAGGCGCTGGCCGTGCGCTTCACCCGCGGCTACGCGACCGCGGCACCCGACCTGATCAAGGCGCTTGCCCGGGCCCGGGAAGAAGAGGTCGGCGCCGAAGATGTCGGCAGCTGGCTCTGGCTGGCCGGCAACCGGGCCAGCGGCATCGTCGCGATCGAGGTCTGGGATTTCGAGACTGCGCAGGAACTCGCGGGCCGGCAGGATCGGCTGGCCCGGGAGACCGGCGCGCTCGTGCAACTCCAGTTCGCTCTCAGCTTCCGGGCCAACCTCGAATGCCTCACGGGCGACCTCGACGCCGTGGCCGGCCTGGTCGAGGAGGATCGCCAGATCGCAGCCGCGACCGGGAACCCACAGGTCGGGTACGGCGGCCTGCTGCTCGAGGCGTTCCGCGGCGACGAGGTCACGGCCTGCCGCCTGATCGACGCGGCGGTCCGGGAGGCGACCGCGCGGGAGCAGGGCCGGATGGCGGTCTTCGCGACGTACGCGAACGCCGTACTGCACAACGGACTCGGCCGCTACGACACGGCACGGGACGCCGCCCTCCGGGTCTTCGAGCAGGATGTCATCGGGTACGGCGTCCTCGTGGTCAGCGAGCTGGCCGAGGCGGCGTCGAGGACCGGCGACACAAAGCTCGTCGAGTCCGCACTGACCTGGCTGACCGAACGCACCACCGCCGTACCGACCGACTGGGGCTTCGGCATCGAGGCACGTATCCGGGCCCTTCTCGGCGGGCAAGAGGCCGACTATCGCGAATCGATCGAGCGCCTCAGCAGGACCGCTCTACGGGTGGAGACCGCCCGGTCCCAGCTGCTGTACGGCGAGTGGCTCCGCCGAGAAGGCCGCAGGGTCGACGCACGCGAGCAACTGCGGACTGCGCACGATCAGTTGACCGGGATGGGGCTCGAGGCATTCGCGGAACGGGCCCGGCACGAGTTGCTCGCCACCGGCGAGACCGTTCGCAAGCGCTCGCCGGAGACCAGCAACGACCTCACCGCGCAGGAGGCACAGATCGCCGGCCTGGCACGGGACGGCTTGACCAACCCCGAGATCGCGGCGCAACTGTTCATCAGCCCTCGCACTGTGGAGTGGCACCTGCGCAAGACGTTCTCCAAACTCGGCATCAGATCCCGCCGGCAGCTCCGTACGGCGTTGGCCCGCTCCGGCTGAGGCACGGACCAGGGATTTCGACGGACGCGACGCCGGTCGCCCGCGGCGACGATCGGAGCGTGGACAGCAAGCTCGAAGCAGTCGTCGTACCCGTGACCGATGTCGACCGCACCCGGCACTTCTACCGTGCCCTCGGATTCCGGCTGGACGTCGACGAGGCGACGCGCGACGGCCTCCGGGTCGTCCAGCTGACCCCGCCGAGTTCAGTGTGCTCAATCATCATCGGCACCGGGATCACGCCCGCCACGCCGGGCTCGTTCCGCGGCCAATTGACTGTGCCGGACCTCGAGGCAGCCCGCGCGGAACTCCTCGCGCGCGGAGCATCACCGAGCGCGGTCATCCGCTGCCGTACCGGCTGCGACGCCGTGACGTTCGATGATCCCGACGGCAACCAGTGGCTACTGGTCGAAGGCGCGCCTTTGAGCTGAGCATGGCTGTATACCCGCGCTCGACTGATCGCGCTGCGCGACCACCCCGAGGACTCCGACGGCCGGTTCGATCCCCACCGGATCGGACTCGACCACCTCGCGTTCCAGGTCCCGTCGCCGACGGAACTGGAGGCGTGGCACACCAGCCTGCTCGCCGATGGCGTCGTCTGCTCCGAGATCGAGGTCAGCCCAACATCATGAGTACTACGGACGCCCGCACCGGCCAGATGGCCGACGTCGCGGCCCCACCACCGACCTCGACTCCGCACCCCTGCTGGCCGCATCGATCTTCCTCGACATCCTCAACATCTTCCTGCTCTTCCTCCAACTCTTCACCCGCCAAGACGAAAGCTAACGCCGAGTGGAGCGGTCGCCGGGAGCGCACCTGAGGGACCGAACGAGGCGACCGAACCGACGGCTCAGGTGAGGGTGTCGAGTCTCTGTCTTGCGGTGGTCAGGTGGCCTGCGGCCCGGCTGAGGTAGTCAGAGGCGGCGCTCAACTCGGCGTCGGCCTCCTGCAGGGTGCGCGCGCCCTGTTGCCCCGTGTGCTCGTTCATCACGTCGGTGAACCGAAGCAGGGCGAACGAGCTCATCAAGACTGTTGCCGTTGACATCAAGGTCCGCAGCTCATGGAACTCGGCCACCAACGACTTCGCCACCACGTCGTCGCCGGGCGGCGGCGCAGTACCTCGACAGCTCACCGCAGCGCGACGCTGGCCTTCTGCAAGGAGTCTTCCGTGCTGTCTGCCATCGGCCGCTTTCCTCTCGCACCGGTGTCACTCACGGCGTGGGCTGCTACGTCTCCAGACCGCGATCCCACGTGCAAGTAGTTGGGCGGTGCCGCGGGAGAATCGTGACTACACCAGTTCCCGCAGCCGAGCCTTGGCTCCCCGCTCGACGAACAACGGCACGAAGTCCCGCACCCGAGCGTTGTCGAACTCGGGCCGGGACTGCCCCACGGCATCCGCAACCTCATCCGCGGACACGGCCGGGAACTGCTTGGCCAGCCGGTCGATCACCTCGCTGATCGCCCGGTCCTCATCCGATCTGTCCATGCCCTCCAAGATGGCGCCCGCTCATCCCCCGCGCAACCCTGTCCAACATTTGACTACTCCATCGGGTCCGAATGCATCTCCGGTCCGGGATGCCCCGACGTACGGAAGAACACGGCATCCCGCGGCCCAACTCGTCGTCCGACGCCTCCCGGGATTCCTTTGCCGAACCCGATCGCCACGTGAGCCGGCCGGAGCGCGATGCCCTGGCCGGCTGTTCTCGGTAGCTGTCAACGCGCGGCTCGGCCTGGCGGGCGGGCAGGTCGGCGGCGAAGACCGCCTGCGCATTGTCTGGCTTGATCGCGAGGTCGAGCGCGCTGGCGTAGCTGATCGGAGTGGTCTCCGGCCCTAGGTCACGGCCCGGGAACTGCGAGTTTCCGTGGCCTGATGGTTGCGGCGCCGGCCAGTAGCAACGCCGCGCCCAGCGCCGCAACCATCAGGTTCCTTGCCTTAAGCATCAACTTTGGCGTGGCGGTCATACGTTCGTGCGGATCGTGCTGGTGGTGGGGATGTTGCGGGCCTCGATCGCCCGGACACTGTCGTCGAAGGCCTTGCCGAGGACGCGCTTACCGAACAGGGCGAACACACCTGCGAGCAGATGGCCCTTGAGGTTCTTGCCCTCGCGGACGATGACGACGTCGATCTGGGTCGCGCCATCGGCCCGGCGCTTGAAGGTGTAGGTGTGACCGGAGGCGCCGCCCCAGACGCTGGAGTCGGTGGTCTTCAGGACGACATGGTTCGGGTCGGACCAGTCGTAGTGCAGGCGTTCCCAGACGCCGCCTGAGCCTTCGGTGACGTCGGCGTAGCCGGGGCCTTGGTCGTGCACCTCGAGGTTGTCGTCGTGGCTGTTGGCGAACAGCTTCGAGCGACCCGGACCGAAGTCCGTGAGCCCGGCAATGAACTGCTCGGGCGTCGAGGTGGTCACCTCGGTGAAGTGGATGGTGGTCATCGCTTTGTCCAATCCTTGAAGGGTTCCGCTACCACCAAGATGCGTCCGGCGTTGACGCGTCACCCCAGGGGAAGTCCCTGGTCCTCGCCCAGTGCGGATCTGGCCGCTCGGCCTTCGCGCACGTACAGATCGGATCGCGGCTGGACGACGTCAGCCAAGCAGCAGACGAACCACCGCTGAAGGCCCCGTGGACCGGCCCGGGAATCTCACTGGTGTGAAGGGGGGCGCCTCGGAGCAGTGTCGGCAGTGAGCACGCGACACCAGGAGCGCCGGCCAGCGCGACGAGCTGCCGCAGTAACTCAGATCAGAAGACCCAGATCAGAAGGAGATCGTCATCATGAAACGCAACGCGCGTGAGGTAGTGGCTGGGACTCGGCCGCTCACAGCTCTCGGAGCCATCAGCAACGGGGTCCTGTCCGGGGCTGTCGGCACGCTCGCCATGGACCTGCTGCTGTACGCCCGTTACCGCAAGGACGGCGGCAAAGGCGGATTCCTGCACTGGGAGTTCAGCTCCGATATCCGCAGCTGGGACCAGGCCCCTGCGCCTGCCCAGGTCGGGAAGCGGGTGTTCGAAGGACTGTTCCGTCGTCAACTGCCCGACGAACGTGCCGCCTTGGTCAACAACGTCATGCACTGGGGCTACGGCATTGCCAACGGCGCCAGGTACGGCGTCGTCGCCGGGTCGTTGCGGACACCGCGGATCCGGTACGGCGCCCCCTTCGGCGCGGGCGTGTGGGCCAGCGGGTACGTCGTACTGCCGGCCGCCAAGCTGTACGAGCCGATCTGGAAGTACGACCGCCGTACGCTCGCAAAGGACCTGAGCGCGCACCTCGTCTACGGGCTGACGACCGCCGCCGCATTCCGACTGTCCGGGACGTTGAAGAACGCTCTGCGTCGGTCGCGGACGCGATAATGCGAAGGCAGGCCCGCCTCAGGCGTTCTGTATGAGGCGCGGCACCACTGGTCATCGGGTTGAGTCCCGGGCGCATACCAGTGAGACCCCTGGTGCGATGCGAAATCGACAGGCCGGAACGTGGTCGTACGAGCGATGGTGAAGGAGGTCTCGATAGCGCGTTTCGATTACGACGTACTGGTCGTCGGCTCCGGATTCGGCGGCAGCGTTGCGGCCCTTTGCACCGCGGAGAAGGGATACCGGGTCGGCGTCCTGGAATCCGGCAAGCGGTGGAACGACGCGGACATCCCAAAGAGCCACTAGCACCTACCTGGGTTCCTCTGGTTCCCCGCGGCGGAGCTGTACGGGATCCAGCGGGTCGAGTACCTGGACGACGTACTCGTCCTCTGTGGCGCCGGTGTGCGCACCGGCTGCATCTCCTGCGGGAAGTGCAACATCGGCTGCGGCCACAACGCGAAGAACAAGCTGACCACCAACTACCTCTACCTGGCGGAGAGACTCGGCGCGCAGATCCACGAACGTCACGAGGTCCACGAGCTCGTTCCCCTCGAGGGCGCCGGTTCACGGTGCACGCGCGGCATCTGGGCTGGGCGCAGCGAGCCACGCACCCGCGGCATCACACCTTCACCGCCGAGCAGGTGATCGTCGCCGCCCATGCGTACGGCTCGGCAAAGTTGTTGCTGCACATGCAGCACAAGGGCCGGCTGCCAGGCGTGTCCGCCGAGTTGGGGCAGCGTGCGCGGACGAACTCCGAACAGCTTCTGGCGATCACGCGTACGCACGAAGAGTGGACGCGTGATCCGGACAAGATCCGCCTCACGCCGGGATCGGTCTCGATCACGTCCGGCGTCTGGCCGGACCTCGTCACGAGTATCGAGCCCGTCTACTGGGGCGTTGGGAACGACCTGTTCGCGTTCCTCGTGACCTACCACCAGCACGGCGAGCAGAAGCACCCCACCACCGGCTGGGTCAAGGCGCTTGTCGGCAACGGCTCGGCTGCCATGGCAACGGTCTGGGGGCTCCGCTGCGGGAGCCCCCAGACCGGGATCAGTTGGACGAGACCGAGTACGAGTTGGTATTGAAATTCAGGCCACCGGACGCCGAGGTGATCTCGAAGCCGAACTGCACCTCGCCGACCGTCTGATCGCCCATCCAGCCGCGCGCACGGATCCAGTTCAACACGGCTTTGATGTCCACCGACCCGGCATTGGTGTTCGAGGTACGGATGAACGAGAAGACCTCGTTGCCACCGTTGTTGCCGCGGTAGACGTTCCAGCTGTGTCCCCCTACTGTGGCGGTTGCTTGGTAGCTGCCGATCGGACCTACCGCGCCCTGCTTGTTCATCCACAGCATGATCTCGTAGGCGTTGTTGCCGGCCCAGATGTCGTACGTCGACGAGTACGAGCCACTACCCGGCCTCGAGACGTTGAAGTTGCTGGTCAACGAGCCGAGAGCGCTCACCCGCCTGCCGATGTTGCGGGCCGCGTGCGGATAGGCCTTGACGCCACCCGTGTTCGGGTGATCGGCCCAGACTCCCCAGTTGCTGTAGGAGTTGGCCCAGATGGTCTGGGGTCCGGCTCCCCCACCCCAGACGTCATTGCGCAGGGTGTAGCCGCCGTTGGACCACGAACCCCACTTGTCCGACGACGACCAGGTCGCCGCATTGGCAGGCGCCGCGGTCACCAGGCCGGCGGTGAGCATTGCCAGCAGTGCCGTTGCTGCTTTCAACCATCTGGGCATTTCCGTTCCTCTCGTTGAGCCCGGCCGACGGCCGGACCTTTGGGCGAACCAGGGGACGAATCGATCGAAGCGCTTCGACAGCGTTGCGAAGATATCGAAGCGCTTCGACGAGTGACGACACTCTAGGACGCCCGGGCGGCTGGCGCTAGGGCCGGGAACCACCCGATGTCGAGAGACCGACCGGCGCGCGGATCATCGGGCCGGGGACTTTCGTGCGCGATCCGGACGACGCGAACGGCGCCGGCTTCGATCTTCAGCGACTCCCCTGCCTCCCCGGTAGCAAATCCGTCCCGCCCATCGGCAGCTCGGTGCGGAGCTTGCGCAGCAGATCCAGCACCAGGAAGGTCTTCTCCGATTCCGCAGCTCGGACACGAGGTCACCGGCCCGCTCGTCAGCGGTGAGGTAGTAGCAGAAACCCCTATAGATCGCAGTACTGATCCGAGGTCGTGGCTTTGAATCGTCTCAGAGCTAACGGCCGATCTGGCTCGCGAACATCAGCTGGAAAGGCGTCGAATTCGATTCGAATTCGATTTGGCAACGTGCATCGGTAAACCTTTACCCTCCGTGAGGCCGGTCTTTTGCAGACGCGATGAATTAAGGCGCGACAGCGACTCACAACGTTTCCAGGCGCTCTCGTGCGCAAGGCTGTGGCCTTCTGGACAAGATCCTGCAGCCCTCGGCGGGAACGCTGGCCGAGCGGGGTGACCTTGCGTGACGACGCCGGATCTTGACAGACGCTGGCGGGAGTTCGACGCTGGTCCTTGTCGAAGCGCTTCAACTACCGAAGCCCGGATCGCGGAGGCAAGTCATCGTCACGATCACCGACGTCGCCCGGCAGGCCGGGGTGGCGGCCAGCACAGTGTCCTATGTTCTCAGCGGCAAGCGGTCGATCTCGAGCGCGACGCGCGACCGGGTCCAGGAAGCGGTCCGGGTACTCGGGTACCGGCCGAACGCGAGCGCCCGCGCGCTCGCCTCCAACCGGTCGAACGTGATCGCCCTGGTGATCCCGCTGCGCGCGGGCATGCACGTGCCCGTGCTGATGCAGTTCGCCACCGCCGTGGTCACCACCGCCCGCCGGTTCGACCACGACGTCCTGTTGCTGACCGCCGACGAAGGCCGCTCGGGCCTCGAACGCGTCTCGCAGAGCGCCCTCGTCGACGCGCTGGTCGTGATGGACGTGGAACTGCATGACGAACGAGTACCACTGCTGCGGGAGCTGCCGATGCCGTCGGTGCTGATCGGGATCCCGGCCGACACCGAGGGCCTGACCTGTATCGACCTGGACTTCTTCGCCGCCGCCGAGCAGTGCGTCGATCATCTGGCCGATCTCGGCCATCACGAGATCGCCTTGCTGGGAACGCCGTCGGCGGTCTACGAACGCCAGACCGGATTCGCTGCCCGGACGGTGGCCGGCTTCCAGGCCGCGGCTGAACGGCGCGGCATCGCGGGTATCGAAACTCCCTGCGAGTCCACCTTCGAGGCTGTCCTGGAGACCGTCGGGGACCTCCTCCGTGAGCATCCCGGCATCACCGGCGTGGTGATCCAGAACGAGCCGATCATCGGTCCGCTGCTCGACGTTTTGCGCCGTCTCGGCCGACGAGTCCCCGAGGACATGTCGCTGATGGCGATCTGCGCCGACGATGTCGCCGTACGGCAGGTGCCACAGCTGTCCTCTGTCACGCTGCCTGCCGACGAGATCGGCCAGCAGGCAGTGGAGACCCTGATCGCCAAGCTCGACAGCGACCTTGGCCCAGGGGTGACTCTGATGCCCGCGCAGTTGACCGCCCGCGCGAGCACGAGCACCGCGCCCTGACATCAGGCTCGCACGACGGCCTGGGCGCCCGCGGCCAGCACCAACGGCCCCACGAGCTGCGCGTCCGACATCAGCTCGTACCCTGTGATCGGTACGACGGCCTCCGAGTCGCCATGGTTGATCAGGAAGGTCCACGTGATCGCGCCGGACCGTCTTCGGACCATTTCGACACCCTCCACCGGCTCGGGAGCATCCACCCCCGCCTCGCCGGCCACTTTCGTCACCAGAGACCGATACGCGTCATCGTCGAGTTGGGTCGACACGTACCAGGCGAGGCCGTCGCCGTACCGATTCCTGGTGACGGCAGGCGAACCGTCGAGCACACCACCGTGGTACCGGTCGATCGCCTCGGCACCGGTCAGCCGCAGGTCCTCGCTCCACAGACTCCCCCGTTCGCCGGAGGCCAGATCCACCTCGCGTACCGGGTGGAACTCCTCGACGCGCAGTCCCAGGAGTTCGCCAAAGGCACCGGGATAGCCGCCCAGCCACACCTGCGCGTCCCCATTCACGATCCCGCTGAAGTAGGTCACCAGCACGTGCCCGCCGGCTTCGACGTACCGTGCGATCGAGTCCGCCTTCTGCTCCGAGACCAGGTAGAGGCTCGGCGCGACGACCAGCCGGTACGCCGAGAGGTCGGAACCCGGATCCGCGAAGTCGACACCGATACCCGCCGTCCAGAACTGCCGGTGCGCGGCTCGAACGGCAGCGAGGTAGTCGAGGCCGGACGACGGCAATTGCGTCGACTGCATCGCCCACCAGGCCTCGACGTCCCAGAGAATCGCCACTTCCGCCGGCACGGAGCTTCCCTCGACCTCCGCGAGCCGCGGTAGCAGAGTGCCGAATTCGGCGATCTCGCCGAACCGCCGGGTCTGCGGTCCGGCGTGCGGGACCATCGCGGAGTGGAACATCTCCGCTCCACCCCTGGAGGCGCGCCACTGGAAGAACATCGCGCCGCGCGATCCGCGAGCGATGTGGGCCAGGCTGTGCCGGGCCATCCGACCGGGTTCCTTGGTGTGCAGCCGACCGCGGTCGTGCAAGGTACCGGCGGCCTGCTCCATCAACAGCCACGACCTCCCACCTGCCCAGCCGCGAGCCAGATCGGCGCCGAAGGCGGTCTGTTCCTCCGCGCCGATCCCTGCGCTGCTGGGATAGTGGTCGATCGCCACCAGGTCCACCTCGGCGGCCCAGCGGGCGTGGTTGACCGGCACCCATGCCCCGAAGACGAAGTTCGTCGTGATCGGGACATGCGGGGTGAAGCCACGCAGGATCGCCTTCTGTTCGGAGAATGCGCCGAGCAGTTCATCGGACCAGAACCGCCGGAAGTCCAGCGACTGCGTCGGATTGACCAGGTATTGGGTGGTCCGCGGCGGCTGGATGTCCTCCCACGCCAGGTAGCCCTGACTCCAGAACGCGGTGTTCCAGGCAGAATTCAGCCGGTCGAGGTCGCCGTACCGGTGCCGCAACCAGCGCCGGAAGGCCGCGGCCGCGTGGTCGCAGTAGCAGACCGTGCCGTACTCGTTGTGGACATGCCACATCGCCAGCCCGGGATGACCGGAGTAGCGCTCGGCCAGCGCCCGCGCGATCCCGACCGCGGCTTCCCGGTACGCCGGCGCGGAAGCGCAGTACGTATCCCTGCTTCCGTGCGTCAGCCGTACACCGTCGGCGCGGACCGGGAGTGCGTCGGGATGCAGCCGGCTGAACCAGGGCGGTGGTGATGCCGTCGGCGTGGCAAGATCGACCTGCACTCCGCCGTCGTGCAGGAGATCCATCACCTGGTCGAGCCAGCCGAACTCGTACCGCCCTGGTTCCGGCTCCAGGCTGGACCAGGCGAAGACTCCGACCGTCACCAGGTTCACGCCGGCGCGACGCATCAAGGCGATGTCTTCCTTCCACACCTCCGGCGACCACTGCTCGGGGTTGTAGTCGCCCCCGAAGTACAGGCGCGTCATTGCGGCTCCCCGTAAGGAATGCCAAGTCCGTTGGTGGACAGGTAGACGCGCCCGTAGACCCGGGGGTCGCCCGTGATCGCCTCGTTGGTGGACGCGTACTGATGCCGGTCGTCGTTGATGCGGACCCAGCTCCCGCCGCTGTCGTCCGATCGGAAGATGCCGTCCACCCCGCCCACTCGGCCCGAGCTGTAGACAGCCATCTCGGATCGTCCCCGCGCCGCCTTGCCGAAGCCGACGGTCTGCGCCTCCTCGATGGTCGTCAGCCGGTGATAGCTGAGACCCTGGTCCACCGAACGATGCAGGCCACCGGCGCCGGTCGCGAGCCAGCAGTGCCCAGCCCGGTCCAGCACCGTCTCGAGCTTCCCACTACCGGTCGGGAGTCCGGTTGCCGTAGGCAAGAAGTTCACGCCGCCGTCGAGACTTCGGTACGCCGTACCGGTGGCCGGGTCGAACGCGTAGAAGAGGCTCGGGCTCACCCGGTCGGCGGCGACCGCAACCTGATGCGGGAGGCCGGCGACCGGCGTCCAGGTCACGCCGCGGTCGCGCGAGTAGTGCGGGAGGACGTCACCCGGCACCCAGACGATCGTTCGCGCGTCCGTGCTCACCACAATCTTTCCGGGCTGGCTGGAGCCGCCGGGTTCTCCTGCGAACGGCTGCCAGCTCACTCCCGAATCGGTCGAGAACGCGGCGCGTTGCAGGCTGCCGCCGTACGCGACCCGGACTACGAACCCCTCGACCTTCGCCGCATAGTCGAGGCTCGGCGAGCTCCCGCTGACCGGGTTCGCGGCCTGCCCGTCCGGCGGTACGACGTCCAGCCGGTCGTGCCGGTAGACCCCGATGTCCCCGAGCGCGCTGATCAGCGGCGGTCCCCACGGCGGACTGATCAGGTCCAGTACTGCCGTCTCCTCCAGCCCCTGTGCCCGGACCGACCAGTGCGTACTGCGGCCCCGCTCGGCGTTCGTCACGTCGTCGGTCCCGAAGATGGTGGCTCCGGTGACGTACATGACCTTGTCCGAGTCGAACGGGTCGATCGAGATGTCCCCGATCATCCAGCCCAACTTCGGCTTTGGCTCATGGAAGTTCAGATAGGGCGCACCCGAGGTGTCAAGCACGATCTTCGACCCGATGGAGTGCCACGTCGCTCCCCCGTCCACGGACCTGAACACGTCGTCCACCGGACCCCACCTGCTCATCGTGGACACCATCACCGTTCCGGGCCTGCGCGAATCGGTCGCCAGTCCGGCATACCCAAATCCAGCTTCGCCGCCGGTGTTCGGACGCAACGGCGTGATGTCGGTCCAGACGCCGGTCGCGGTGTCGAGCTTGTGGACCGCGCCGTTGTACATCTCGTACGGTCCGGGGAGATCGCCGTAGGTCATGTAGAGGTGTCCGTCCGGGGCGAGGTCGCCGTGGTGAGGCATGAGTCCCGTTGGTTGCCCCGCAACAGCCGACCAGGTCCGGCCTGCGTCGGCGCTGCGCCATAAGGGGTTCGCCGGGTCGGTCGACCCGACGTAGATCGTCCGCGTCGCTCGGTCGCGCCGGCAGCCACGTGGGTCGAAGATGACGAAGCCGAGCCCGATACCCGCCGTTCCAGTGGTTGGGAAGCTCTCCACCCGCGCCCACGTCTCGCCGCGGTCGGTGCTGCGCCACAAGCCCTGGTTGCGGGTGCCGAAGTAGAGGATCCGGCCGTCACACGGATCGACTGCCAGCCGCTCGCCCATCGACCGGCCCGGCTCGTTGCCACCGAGTTTGAACGGCAGGTCGGTACGCCGGAAGGTCCGGCCCTGGTCGGTCGAGCGGAGGATCGCCCCGTTGATCGGTGACCATTCGTTCGTGTAGGTGCCGACGGCAAGGTAAAGCCGGGTCGGGTCGTGCGGATCGACGGCCAGGCTTTCGACGCCGGTCAGGCTCCAGTCCCGGAACCCGACCCAGGACAGCAACTGCACCCAGCGCCTGGTCCGTGGATCCAGCCGGGCCGCGCCGCCGATGTCGGTCCGGGCATAGACCAGCCCGCGCTGCTTGGGGTGGTGGATGATGCCGGTGACGAAGCCGCCGCCGACGATCTCGACGTTCCGCCAGCGATACCGCTCCGCTCGCCGGTACTGCGCCGCCGCGGCCGGCTGGGCTGTGCCCGTGGCGGCGATGGCCGCCCCGGTGCCCAGGGCCAGGACGTGTCTGCGTGGAAGCTTCATCCCACTCCTTCTCAACCGCACTAGCCCTTGACCGCGCCGACGATGACGCCTTTGGTGAAGTGCTTCTGAATGAACGGGTAGACCAGCAGCACGGGCACCACGGCGAGGACGACGATAGCCATCTTGATCGCCAGGCTCGGTGCTGGTGTCAGCCCGAGTCCGGGCGACGCCGTGACCCCACCCGCGCCGCTGGGCAAGGCCTGTTGCTGCACGATGTAAGTGCGCAGTACGAGCTGCAACGGCCACTTGGTGTTGTCGTTGAGGTAGAGCATCGCGTTGAAGAAGGCGTTCCAGTAGCCGACCGCGTAGAAGAGACCGACCACCGCGACCACGGCCTTCGACAACGGCATCACGATGCGGGTCAGTACTGCGAACTCCCCCGCACCGTCAATCCGGGCGCTGTCGATCAGCTCGTTCGGGATGCCCATGAAGAAGGCCCGCATCACGATCAGGTTGAAGGCCGAGATCGCGGTCGGCAGGATCAGCGACCCGTAACTGTCGATGAGTCCCAGCGAGTTCACCAGCAGATAACTCGGAATGATGCCGGGCCCGAAAAGGAACGTGAGCAGGACGACGAACAGCAGCGGCCGGTGCCACAGCGATCCCGGCCGCGACAGCCCGTACGCCGCGAGCATGGTGATCAGCAGGCTGAACGCCGTGCCGACGGCGGTGATGGCGGTGCTGATCACCAGCGCCCTGGTGACCACTCCACCTGACAGGAGCTGAACGTAGGCGGCGACGGTCAGGTCCCGGGGCACCACGACCAGGCCGCCCGCGCGGGTGACCGCCTCGGTGGACGACAGGCTCGTGACGACCACGACGTACAGGGGGAAAGCGATGATCAGAAAGACGATCGCCAGCACGACCGGCTTGCCTACCCGGCTGATCCGCGTCGGTTCCTCCTCCCAGACCGGCCGTTCGGCGCGGCCCGGCGGCCCGGTCGTCGCGGCGGCCGCTGGATTGACGGCATGCGAGCTCATGAGCGGGAATACACCCCCTGCTCGCCCACCAGGTGGGCGAATTTGTTGGCGACCAGGACCAGCACGAGGCCGACCACGCCCTTGAACAGGCCGGCCGCGGCGCCGTAGCCGAAGTCCCCGGACAGCAGGCCCTCGAAGTACACGTAGGTGTCCAGCACCTCGGCCGCGTCGGCGCCGACGGCATTGCGTTGCAGGATGAACTGTTCGAAGCCGACGGTGAGTGCGTCACCCAGCCGCAGGATGAGCAGCAGTACGATCACCGGTCGCAGGCCGGGCAGTGTGATGTGCCACAGCCGGCGCCACCGGTTCGCGCCGTCGGCCGCCGCGGCCTCGTAGAGCGCCGGATTGATGGTGCTCAGCGCGGCAAGGAAGACGATCATGCCCCAGCCCGCGTCCTTCCAGACGGCCTGGAAGGTGACCAGCAGGATGAACGAGTCGGGCTTCGTCATCAGGTCGACGGCATGGAACCCGTGGCTGCGCAGGCTCTGGGCGAGCAGACCGGCACCACCGATCATCTGCTGGAACAGTGAGACCACCAGCACCCAGGAAAAGAAGTGCGGCAGGTAGACCACGCCCTGAATGATGGTTCTGATGCGCACCGACAGCACGCTGTTGAGCAGCAGCGCCAGCAGGATCGGGATCGGGAAGAAGAACACCAACTGGAAGGTGGTGATCGTCAGCGTGTTGGCCAGTGCCGACCAGAACGCTCCCTCGCTGAACAGGCGGCTGAAGTTGGCCAGGCCGATGAACTCGCTGTCGCGGATGCCGACGTACGGCGAATAGTCCTGGAAGGCGATCACGTTGCCGAGCGTCGGCAGGTAGTGGAAAATCAGCAGCAGGACGATCACCGGCGTCACCATCAGCAACAGCGGCCAGTCGCGCCGCAGCCTCAGCCGCCAGTTCGGCCGGCCGGGCCGGCGCCGTGGCGGCGCCGGTGCCGGCTCCTGCTCGGTCGGGGTTGTGACCTCATCTACCGTTGTCACTGAGCACCTTCGCGTAGAAGTCGCGGCCCTCGTCCCCACCGCCGGTCCGCCAGGCCTGCACCGCCGACTTGAGCTCCGAGACCGGCCGCCGGCCCCGGAAGATGTCCTGCAGTTTGTCGTCGAAGGGCTGGTTCAGCGCGGCCAGCTTGGAAGGAGCCTCGACCCGGATGCCCTCGAACAGGTTCTTCTCGAAGCGCTTGCAGGACTCGTTCTGCCAGGCACTCATCGCCTGGACGTAGCCGGGATACTGGCTCTGGGTGATCGCCTCCGGCCGGCCGCCCAGGAACACGTAGGTGTTGGCGACCTCCTTCGAGCCGAGCGCGGTCAGCTTGGGCGCGCCGGAGCTCTCCTTGGTGTAGTGCTTGCCCTCGACGCCGTAGTTGGCCAGCTGGTACTCCTCGGTGCCGAACGGGGCCGCGCAGTAGTTCAGGACGCCGAGCAGTTCCTTGATGCGCTGCTCGCCGACGCCCTTCTTGACGAAGGTGAAGATGCCGGCCGGGTCGCCGCCCCAGACGATCGCGTCCCCGCCGTCGTGGGCGAACGGCGTCACGGCCTGCATGTCGAAGCTGGGGTTGATCGACAACTGCCGCTGCAGCGCCTCGGCCCAGGATCCCGGACCGTCCTGGTACACCAGGATCTGACCACCCTCGAAGAGTGGCTTCTGGTCGGTGCCCGAGTTGCCGACAACCGTGGGGTGCACGTAACCCGACTGGAACAGCTTCCGGGTGAAGGCCACCGCTTCCTCGAACTCCGGTGTCTCGATCTTGTTCAGCAGCTTGCCACTGGAGTCCTTACGCCAATTCGCCGGCGCGCGGAAGGCCCTGGCGACCTCGTCGCTGATCGAGCCGAACGCCCACCGGTTCGCCTTGGCGTCGGTCAGTTCCTTGCCCAGGGCAAGGACATCGTCCATGTTCTTGGGCGGTTCGGCGCTGAACTTGGTGAACAAATCCTTGCGGTAGTACAGCGCCCAGGGCAGTCCGTTGGACGGGAACGGCACGGCCTTGAGCTGGGAGTTCCAGACCCCGTACGCCCAGGCGCGGGTCGGCAGGTTGGCGAGCATCGGGTAGGCAGCGGCCTTGTCCCCGGCCAGGTGCGGTGTCAGGTCCTCGAAGAGCTTGTCGACCGCCTGGCTGAACCTGGTCTGGCCGGAGATCTCCCAGCCCGGGATGCAGAGCAGCTCCGGCACGTTCCCGGCGGCGAGCACCGGCCCGAGCTTGTCGCCGTACTCAATGCCGTTGACCACGTTGAAACGGACCGGAGCGCCGATCCGCTCGTTGTTCGCGTCGAAGTAGGTGTTCTTCCCGAGGCCAGGCGGCAATGGACCCCACAAAGGCGTCATCGCGCTGACCTCTTTGCCGCTGGTCACCGGCTTGTCCGGCAGCGCCCGCTGCAGTTGCGCCGGGTACTTCGTGAACCCGGGGTCCGCGCCGTTCTGGCCAGGCAGGTCGGGCTTGACCGGTTCGTACGAGATGTACTTCGGCAGCAGGCCGGCCAGCTTGTCCTCGGTCTCGGCGTGGCCCGTCGCCGAGCTCGCCTTCCCGTCGGAAGAACAGGCCGACAGCGTGGCGCCACCAGTGACGACCGCGGTGCCGGCTCCGAGCAGGGACAGGAACGTCCGGCGGTTGCTGGAACCGCCTCCAAGTCCGGTCACGATGGGTTTCCTTCCAAGCTGGGAACGGAGGCCGTCCCGGGGTAGCATTAGTTGGGCTGGTAGCCCAACAAATTAGCTCAGGACCGAAAGCGCCACAAGATGCAGAACTGATCCGTTACGCTCAGCCCTTCGCCGACCGAGCCGAACAGGACGGACCTTGACCCCTCAGACCGCGGATCGCACGGACATCCGCGCCACCAACCTGGCCGCAGTGCTGCGCTTCCTGCGCGCCAAGGCCCCCTGCTCCCGGGCAGCGATCGCCACCGGGACCGGTCTGAACAAGGCCACCGTGACAAGCATCGTCGGAGACCTGATCGACCGGCGATTGGCGCGGGAGACCGAGCAGACCCAGAACCACGTAGGCCGTCCAGCCACCCTGCTCGTGCTCGACGGTTCGTCGTACGCAGCAATCGGGATAGCGGTCAGCGCCCGGGGACTGACCGCTATCGCCTACGACGCGGCCGGCGGTCAGTTGCTCCGCTGGCACCGCTCAGGACCATCCGCCGACGCCACGCCGGCCAAGGCTGTGGCCGCGTTGGCCGCGCTGGCGCGCCGGGCCGTGGCCGCGGTGCACTCGTCCGGCCGCGACGTCCTCGGCCTGACGGTCGGAGTGCCCGGCCTGGTCAACCGCGAGGGCACCGTCGTCCTGGCCGCCGGGCTCGGCTGGCGAGACGTCGAACTGGGCCGGGATCTGGTCCGGGCGCTCGGCCGGCCGTCGTTCCCGGTGCTGGTCGACAACGACGCCAACCTCGGCGCGCTGGCCGAGCATCGCTACGGCCCCTACACCGGTGGCGCCGACCTCATTCACCTGACCGGCGACACCGGCGTCGGCGCCGGCGTGATCTGCGACGGTCACCCGCTGCGCGGTCATCTCGGCTATGTGGGCGAGATAGGCCATCTGCGGATAGCGCCGGACGGCCCGCTGTGCGGCTGCGGCCGGCGTGGCTGCCTGGAGGCCGTGGCCGGCGTGCCCGCGATCCTCGCCCGGCTCGATCCGGCCGTCCTCCCCGACGCCGATCCTCAGGTCGGGACCGATCAACTGGTCCGGCTGGCCGAGGCCGGTGATACCCGCACGCTCGAGATACTCGGCGAAGTCGGCACGATGCTCGGCCGGGGCGTTTCGGTGCTCGCCAACATCCTCAACCCCGAACTGGTGATGCTCGGCGGCTCGTACGCGGCACTCGGCCGCTGGCTGTTGCCGGCCATCGAGAAGGAACTCGCCGACGACACGCTCGCACCCGAGGCGGGCGGCTGCCAGGTGGTCACCTCGACCTTCGGTCACGATGCGACGGCCATCGGCGCCGTCGCCCGCTCCCTGGACAGCCTCGACTCCGGCCGGTTACCGGCCGTCTCCGCACTGAGATCTTGACCGCTGCCGCCGAGAGTGCAACGCTCTGACTCACCCTTCGATCGAAGCGCTTCGATGGCTCGCCATCCGGTCTGCGGATTCCGGTCGGCGAGGCTTCGAAGCCCTTCGATCTCCTCCTCCGTCAGCCGGCGGCCGACCCCCACGGAGTCCGATTCGATGAGCACCTCGCCGTCCAGCCAGGTCCCGCCGCCGTTCCGCGACCCGGCCCGTAAGCTGCCGGAGCGGGTAGGTGACCTGCTCGACCGGCTCAGCCTGGCGGAGAAGCTCGGCCTGCTGCACCAGCACCAGGCGGCCGTTCCGCGGCTGGGCATCGCCACGTTCCGGACCGGCACCGAGGCCCTGCATGGGGTGGCCTGGCTCGGCCCGGCGACCGTCTTCCCGCAGGCGATCGGGCTGGCCAGCAGCTGGAATCCCGGATTGCTCCGGGATGTCGGGTCCGCAGTTGCCGAAGAGGTCCGGGTCTTCCATCACCAGGACCCGGTGGGAGTCAGCCTGAACGTCTGGGCACCGGTGGTGAATCCGTTGCGAGATCCTCGGTGGGGGCGCAACGAGGAAGGCTATTCCGAGGACTCCTGGCTCACCGGTGTACTGGCCGTTGCCTATGGCAAAGGCTTGACCGGTGACGTCGACGGAACCCTCAGGACCGCCCCGACACTCAAGCATTTCCTTGCCTACAACAACGAGACGGACCGGTGCACCACCTCCAGCAACCTGCCGCCGCGGGTTCTGCACGACTACGAACTGCCTGCCTTCGCCGCGCCGATCGCTGCCGGTGCCGCCGTCGCGATGATGCCGTCCTACAACCTGGTGAACGGACGGCCGGCGCACCTGAGCCCGTTGATCAACGACATCGTCAGAGGCTGGACCGAGCACGATCTGCTGGTGGTGAGCGACGCCGGTGCCCCGACGAACCTGACCGGTCTCCAGCAATACTTCGACGACGCGGAGAAGGCTTATGCGGCCGCGCTCAGAGCAGGCGTGGACAGCTTCACCCAGGACGACAGCGACGCGGCGCCATCAGTACGGCGACTGTCGCGCGCATTGGAGCGAGGGCTGCTGGCCGAGGTGGACATCGACCAAGCGGTCCGGCACACCCTGGCCGTCCGGTTCCGGCTCGGCGAGTTCGATCCGGCGGATCTCGAGGAGACGCCCGCGGTCGAGGTGGTCGGAGGTCCGGCGCACCGGCAGCTGGCCCGGGATGCGGCGAGGCAGTCGATCGTGTTGCTGAAGCACGAATGCCAGGTGCTGCCCCTGAGCGCCGAGAGCACCCGGCGGGTCGCGGTCGTGGGACCGCTGGCCGATGTGCTCTTCCAGGACTGGTACTCCGGCACACTGCCGTACCAGGTCACCGCACGGACCGGCTTGGCCGAACGGCTCGGACCGGACACGGTGGAGTTCTGCGAAGGGGCGGACCGGATCGAGCTACGCACGCACGATGGTTGTCTCGGCGCGCATGAGGACGGGTCGGTGACACTGGCGTCGTCGGGCGCGTTCGATCTGTTCGACTTCGGTGGCGGCGCCTGGACGCTGCGGTCGCCGCGGACCGGCGCCTATGTCACGGTCAACGACAGCGGCTTGCTGACCGCCGACCATCCCGGGCCGAACAGCTGGGAGGTCAAGGAGACCTTCGAACTTGTCGCAACCGGCCACGCGACCTCAATACTCCGGCACCACAACAGCGGCCGGTTCGTCACTGTCGGTGCCGACGGCCTGGCCATGGCGACCGCGGTGGACGCCGAGGCGGCGACGGCCTTCGAGATCGTCACCGTCGTCGACGGCGCCGCCCAGGCGGCCCAACTCGCGGCGGCCGCCGACGTGGCGATAGTTGTCGTAGGCAACCATCCGCTGGTGAACGGCCGCGAGACCGAGGACCGGGCCGGACTCGACCTCCCCGCAGCCCAGGAACGGCTGCTACGAGCGGTCCACGCCGCCAACTCGCGGACGGTACTGGTGATGTCCAGCAGCTATCCCTTCTCGATCGAGTGGGCCGAGGAGCACGTGCCGGCCGTGCTCTGGTCGGGGCACGGCGGCCAGGAGTACGGCCACGCGCTGGCCGAGGTGCTGTTCGGTGATTTCGACCCGGTCGGCCGCCTGCCCCAGACCTGGTATCGCTCAACGGCCGATCTGCCCGATCTGTTCGACTACGACATCGTCGGCACCGACGCGACCTACCTGTATTTCCGCGGCACGCCGCTGTACCCGTTCGGGCACGGTCTGAGTTACACGACCTTCGCGTACTCCGCCTTGCGGCTGAGCGCTACCTCGGTTCCGGCCGACGGCGAACTGCTGGTCAGCCTCACCGTGACCAACACCGGGGCGCGCGCCGGCCGCGAGATCGTCCAGCTCTACAGCCATCAGCAGCGGTCCCGGGCCAAGCAACCGCTGCGACAGTTGCGGGACTTCCGCCACGTGTCCCTGGCGGCGGGCGAGAGCGCCCTCGTGGAGTTCACGGTGCCCGCGGCCGACCTCGCCTTCTTCGACGTCACGCGCAACCGGCGCTGCGTCGAGACCGCGCGGCACAGTGTCCTCGTCGGCCGGTCCTGCACGGACATCAGGCTGACCGGCGCGTTCGACGTACAGGGTGAACGGATCCCACCGCGTGCGGTCCTGTCAGCGCCCTTGCAGGCGACGGCATTCGACGACTACTGCGCGGTGACCCTGACGGACGCGGCCCCCGACCGGGGCGACGCCGTGCGGTCCCTGGAGGACGGCGCCTGGCTGCTGTTCGAGGATGTCGACCTGGCTGACGGAGCCGCTCGGTGTGCCGGGCTGGTCGCCGCCGAGGACAACGGCGGGACGATCGAGCTGCGGCTGGACGACCCGCTGCACGGCCTCGTCCTCGGAACGATCAAGGTACCGCCGACCGGTCACCGCCATACCTGGGTCGCGAGCGCGACCCCGCTGGCCGAAGCCAGCGGGGTGCACGCGGTCTACCTCGTCTTCTCCACCGCGTCACTCGCGCTGCGGGAGCTCACCTTCGAACGCTGACGGTGAACCGGTCGCAGCTGCCTTCGACAACGCGGGCTGTTGCCTGACCACCGGTCAGCATCAGCTCGACCACCGCGTCGATCTCCCCGTTCGGCCCGGGGAGGCCGACGCGGCTGACCTGGCCCTCCGACGGGCAGAACCAGCGCAGTTCCACGCCGTCGGACCAACCGTAGTCGGGCCGGTCGTCGACGGCGCCGAAAAGGATCACCGCGCCCTGACGTACCAGCACCGGCAGACTGTCAAAGCCGTAGGTCTGGGTGATCCACCGGCTTCCCGTCACCTGCTCGCCGGTCAGCAGGTGGGTCCAGGTGCCCTCAGGCAGGTAGAACCTGACCTCTCCGTCCTTGCTCATCACCGGAGCGACGAGCAGGTTCGGGCCGAGCATGTACTGCCGCTCGAGGTACGCGACGCCTGGGTCCGTGGGGAACTCCAGCACCATCGGCCGCATCATCGGCGTTCCGTCGGTGTGTGCTTCTTCGGCGACGGTTGCCAGGTAGGGCATCAGCGACATCTTCAGCTTGGTGAAGCGACGCAGTACGTCGACCGCCTCCTCGTCGAAGGCCCACGGAACCCGGTAGGAGCCGGAGCCATGCAGGCGCGAGTGTGACGAGAGCAGACCGAATGGCACCCATCGCTTGAAGACCGCAGCGTCGGGCGTGCCTTCGAAGCCGCCGATGTCGTGACTCCAGTAACCGAACCCGGACGATGCCAGCGACAGCCCGCCGCGCAACGACTCCGCCATCGCTTCGAAGGTCGACTCGCAGTCGCCACCCCAGTGCACCGGGAACTGCTGGCCACCGACCGTCGCCGACCGGGCGAACAGAACCGCGTCGCCCGCGCCGCGGTTCTCGGACAGCAGATCGAACACCGCGCGGTTGTAGAGATGGGGGTAGTAGTTGTGCATCCGCTGCGGGTCCGACCCGTCGTACCAGGCGACGTCCTCGACCGGGATCCGCTCGCCGAAGTCGGTCTTGAAACAGTCGACGCCGAGATCGATCAACGCCTGCAGCTTGGTCCGGAACCAGGCGGTCGCCGCCGGGTTGGTGAAGTCGACGATCGCCATCCCGGCCTGCCACATGTCCCACTGCCAGACCGAGCCGTCCGTGCGCTTGAGCAGGTAACCGAGCCGCCGGCCTTCCTCGAACAGGACCGATCGCTGGGCGATATAGGGGTTGATCCACAGACTGATCCGTAGGCCCTGCTCCTTCAGCCGGCCGAGCATGCCGGCCGGGTCGGGGAATGCGTCCGGGTCCCAGAGGAAGTCACACCAGTGGAACTGGCGCATCCAGAAGCAGTCGAAATGGAAGACACTGAGAGGCAGATCGCGAGCGGCCATCCCGGCCACGAAACCGCTGGTCGTCTCCTCGGTGTAGTCGGTGGTGAAAGAGGTCGACAACCACAGGCCCATCGACCAGGCCGGCACCCGGGCCGGCCGGCCGGTCAGCCCGGTGTAGCGCCGCAACACGTCCTTCGGGGTAGGACCCGCGAGGACGTAGTACGAGAGCTCCTGGCCTTCGACACTGAACTGGTTGCGCGACACCACCTCCGAACCCACCTCGAACGAGACCTTGGCCGGCGTGTCCACCAGGACGCCGTATCCGGCGCTGCTCAGGTAGAACGGCACGTTCTTGTAGGCCTGCTCGCTGGAGGTGCCGCCATCAGCGTTCCAGATGTCGACGACCTGGCCGTTCTTGACCAGCGGCCCGAACCGCTCGCCGAGGCCGTAGACCGTCTCGCCGACACCGAGCGCGAGCTGTTCGTGCAGGAAGTGCCGCCCCTTCTGGTCGGTGATCAGGCCGATACTGCGGGCGGCGGAATCGGTCAGCACCTGGCCGTCCCGCTCGAACCGCAGATCCCAGGGTCCGTCGAGCTTGATCGCCGCCGTGAGCTCTCCGCTGGTCAGCCGCGCGGTCTCCTCGTCCACCTCGACCTTCACCGGATGGGTCTCCTCCGCGGCCAGCTGGAAGGCGGGTCGCGGCGGCAGCCCGCCGCTGTGGTGCTGGATCCTGACGCCGATCACGCCCTCCGCCGGTGAGCTGAGCGTGATGGTGAACAACGGCTGGTTCAAGGTGTCGCCGCGTCCGATGATCTGCTTGGCCGGCGCGTAGACGACCAGGGATCGCTCGGCGGCCTCCACACTCTCGACCGCGGCCGGGCGCAGCCGGGTCAGTCCGGGCAGCAGCTGCCAATAGCCGTCTGTGAACTTCATCTGGTTGCTCTCTCCGAAAGTCGTTGCCGGGTCACTTGACCGCGGCGACGGTCACGCCGCGGGTCAGGGTGCGCTGGAAGATCAGGAAGAACACAACCGTCGGGAGGAGGCTGATCAGCGCCCCGGCGTTCGTGGTGGTGGCGTCCATCAGCCGGTCGCCCCACAGTGAGGCGAGAGCGAGCGGCACGGTCTGGGTGCTGGCGTCCATCAGCATCACCAGCGGGATGAAGAACTCGTTCCAGGTCCAGATGAAGAGGACCAGCAGCACCGAGGTCGGCCGGACGGTCGGAGCGACGACCCGCGAGAGTGGTCCAGCCTCCAGCGCGGCTGCGGGTCCCGGGATCTCCGGTGTGCAGGGAAACAACTGCTCGTACGTCGAACTGCCGTCGTCCGCGAGCCGCTCGAGCAGAACTCGGCTGGCGGCGGCTCCCAGCGCGGCACCGGGCGACGTCATCGCGGTCAGGGCAGGGCTCGCCAGGTCCGCAACGACTTCCGATGTCACCATCGACACCACTGACACGTCGGATGGCACGGCCAGCGCCGCGCCGCGCAGTTCGGCGAGAATCCCCAGCGCCGCTGCCCTCGTTCATCACCAGTACGCCGGTCAGCCCGGGGCACTTCTCGCGAGCCAATGGGATCGCCCGCCTGCCGCCCACTGCGGTGTCCGCAGTGGGCACCATCACGCCGTGGACGCAATGGCGATCCAGTGCCGTCTCCAAGGCCGCGGCGCTGCGCCGGACCGTGCCGTACTCGCCGGCCAGGCAGACCTCCGAATGACTGACGTAGGCAAGCGTCCGATGGCCGAGCCCGACCAGGTGGGCGACCGCGTCGTCGACGGTCCGCTCGAAGTCGAACATCAGGTGATCACCCCGGCGCGCCGGGCCACGTCGTCATCGTTGCCACGGCTGCTCTCCGGTGAGATCGTCGAAGCGTTTCGACACAACCTAGGCCAGGGGTTCCTGCCCGTCAATATCCCGGTCGGCGCCTGTGCTCCGGCAGCTCTGGATGTGATGTCCAGGGAGGTTGTTCCGCTGGTTGGTGGTGAGTCGGGCTGACAGGTGAAGGCCTCCGGTTGGGGACCGTGGGCTGGAACAGCGTAGAGCGGCTTGGCCTGGTGGAACTGGTAGGTCCAGCCGGCTTTGATCACGTCGTGGTCGGCGAAGCGGCTGAGCACCTCGGTCAGCCACAGCGGCAGGCCGTCTCCGGGGCTTGCGACCTAGCGCCATTCCGCTAGGGAGTACGGACATTCCGTTACGCGGCACGCTGGGGTTATGGTGACGGAATGAGTGATGGTGATGGGGTGCGCAGTGTGCATCGGGCGCTGGACCTGCTCGAACGCTTTGACGACGAGCACCCGACCTGGACGCTGGCCGCGCTGACCGCCGAGAGCGGCCTACCGAAGACGACGGTGCTGCGGCTGGTGTCAACGCTCGAGCAGCGCGGCCTGGTGGTGGCGATCGGCCCGGGCAGGTACGCGATCGGCCCGGGCTTCCTGCGCTGGTCGAGGCTGAGCAGCGAGACGATGGAGATCTCGCCCCCGGTCCGTGCCGCGATGGGCAAGCTCGCCACCGAGACCGGCGAGACGGCAAACCTGTACATCCGCGTCGGACGCAGCCGCGTCTGCCTGGCCCAGGCCCAGGGCACGTTGAACGTCCGGCATGTCGTCGCAGTCGGATCGGCGCTGCCGTTGTGGGGTGGCGCGGCGTCGAAGGTGCTACTCACCGATCCACCCGTCCTCGAGGTCGATCCCTCACTGATCGAGGAGCTGGCTCGGGAGGCGCCGGCACAACCCGGATTCGCCAAGAACCTCCGGGCCGCCGTCACCGAGGCGGCCGCGCGCGGTTTCGCGATCAGTCATGGCGAGCGTGAGCTGGGCGCGTCAGGTGTGGCCGCACCGGTACGGCGCTCCGACGGCCGGGTCGTCGCCGCGATCGCGATCGGTGGGCCGACGACGCGCTTCAGTGACGACCGGCTGCCGTCGTACGTGACCGCTGTACGGCGTTGTGCCGACACCATCATGGCGACCGGTTGGAGTGGCTTCGGTGCGGCCTGACGCGGATCTGCTCGCCGGTGTGCGGGTGCTGGACCTCACGAACGTGCTGGCGGGACCGTTCGCCGGTTACCAGTTGGCGTTGATGGGTGCCGACGTCATCAAGGTCGAGGTGCCCGGTTCCGGCGACCTGGCCCGCAATCTCGGCGCCGATCCGTCGTTGTCGAAGGACGGACTCGGCATCTCGTTCCTGGCCCAGAACTCGGCGAAACGCTCGATCACGCTCGATGTCAAGAAGGCGCCGGGCCGGGCAGTCTTCGAGCGGTTGGTCCGCGAGGCCGACGTACTGCTGGAGAACTTCCGCCCTGGTGTGCTCGAGCGGCTCGGCTTCCCGGCCGACGTACTGCGGTCCCTCAACCCGGGCCTGGTGTACTGCGCGGTCTCCGGATTCGGCCAGACCGGGCCGATGCGTGGTCGGCCGGCGTACGACCAGATCATCCAGGGGCTGTCCGGGATGATGAGCGTGACCGGTACGCCGGACTCCGCGCCGACCCGGACCGGGTTCCCGATCGCGGACACACTCGGCGGGTACGCGGCAGCGTTCGCGATCTCGGCCGCACTCGTCAAGCGCGCCCGCACCGGGTTCGGCAGCAACCTCGACGTGTCGATGCTGGAGACCGCCGTCGCGGCGATGGGGTGGGTGGTGTCGGACTACCTCGTCGCCGGACGCAAACCACGTGCCATGGGCAACGAAAACGCGACCTCCGCACCGTCCGGCACCTTCCGAACCGCGGACGGCGCGTTGAACATCGCGGCCAACAGGCAGGAGCAGTACGTCGAACTCTGTGCGGCGCTCGGCCGCCCGGAACTCGTCACCGACGAACGCTTCGGCACCCGAGAAGCGCGCAAACAGCACCGGCTCGAACTGAAGGCCGAACTGGAGAAGACACTCGAACAACACCCGGCCACCTTCTGGGACGAACTGCTGGCGAGCACCGGCGTGCCGGTGGCGCCGGTGCTGACCATCGAGGAAGCCCTGGCGCTTGACCAGCTGACCGGTCGCGACCTGATCCACACCGTCCCGATGCCGGACGGCCGGGACCGCGAACTGCGCGTCCTCGGCAGCAGCGTCCACGTCGACGGCCGCGCGGTGGGTCCGGCGACGCGCCCGCCGAGGCTCGGCGAGCATACCGAGGAAATCCTGACCGAGCTCGGCTACACCGCGAACGAGATCGCCCAACTGCATTCGGAGGGAACAACGTGACGGAGGTCGCCGACTGGTGGTCCACTGCCATCTCGGACATCGAGCCGGGGGTGATCCGGTTTCACGGCTACCTGATCGAGGAACTGATCAGCGGCGTCACCTTCCCGCAGATGATCTGGTTGATGATCCGCGGCGAGCTTCCAACACCCGGCGAGGCCAAACTCCTCGAGCAGACGCTGGTCGCGGCCGTCGACCACGGCCCGCAAGCGCCGTCGATCGCCGCCGCCCGGATGGCCGCGTCGTGCGGCGTCGCGCTGAACAACGCGATAGCCACTGGCGTCAACCTTCTCGGAGACGTGCATGGTGGCGCAGGGCAGCAATGTGTCGAAATGCTCTATCGACTCCGTGCAGAAGTCGACGAAGGAGCTGACCCGGCAACCTCGGCCCGCGACCTGGTCGCGTCGTACCAGACTCGCAAGGCCTACGTCCCCGGTTTCGGTCACCGCTTCCACCCCCACGATCCCCGCCGCGACCCACTGATCGCCGCCGCCCGGCAGGCAGTTGCCGACGGCATCATCACCGGCAAGCACCTCGAAGTCGCACTCGCCCTGGAGTCCGCCCTCGACCCCATCCCGATGAACGTCGACGGCGCGACGGCCACCATCTACGCAGAACTCGGCCTCCCCGCCGAACTAGCCCGCGGCCTCTTCGTCCTCTCCCGCTCGGTCGGCCTCCTCGCCCACGCCCACGAGCAGCACCAAGAACACACGCGCAACAAGGGTCCCCTCCCGAAGTCCGTCATCCCCACCTATACCGGCCACCCACCCCGGTCACTCAACACCTGACGTCGAACTCCTCCAGCGATGACGGCGGCCAGGGGACCTGCACCGCCCTGCGGCGGCAAGTTAACTCACCAGTTCGTACATTACGAGGGTAGAGTGGTAGAGAGCCTGCACCGCCCCGCTGGAGGGAGCCCGCTTCATGAAGTCCTACCTCATCGGGCTGATCGGCTCCGGCATCGGTGCGTCGTTCAGCCCGGCGCTGCACGAGACCGAGGCCGCCCGCCTCGGTCTCCCCTACGTCTACCGCCTGCTCGACATCGACGTACTGCGGCAGGACCTGGGCGAGCTGCTCGAGCAGACAGGACGCCTCGGGTACGACGGTCTGAACGTCACGCATCCTTGCAAGCAAACCATCATCGCTCAGTTGGACGAACTGTCGGACGAGGCGGCCAGGCTGGGCGCGGTCAACACGGTGTTGTTCCGCGACGGCAGGACCGTTGGCCACAACACCGATCGGAGCGGTTTCGCAGCCGCGTTCGGCCAGGGCTTACCTGGCGCGGCCAAGGACCGGATCGTTCAGCTCGGTGCGGGCGGTGCGGGTGCCGCAGTCGCCGACGCACTGCTGGGCCTGGGCGCCGGCTGCCTCACGATCGTCGACCCCGAACCGGGCCGTGCCGCAGCGTTGGTCGAGCGGCTGGGAGATCGACGGGCACACAGCTCTGATCAGCTGCCCGACCTGGCAATCGTTGATGGCCTGGTCAACACCACACCGGTCGGTATGACACAGAATCCCGGGCTGCCGCTGCCGGTCGAGCTGCTGCGGCCCCGGCTCTGGGTGGCCGACATCGTGTACCGACCGCTGGAGACCGAGTTGCTGAAACAGGCCGGTGCTTTGGGCTGCCGAACGCTCGACGGCGGTGGTATGGCGGTGCTGCAGGCCGCACATGCGCTGCGCCTGTTCACCGGTCGTACGCCGGACAGCAAGCGGATGCTGGAGCACCTGAAGGAGCTGGCCTCGTGGTGAGTGATCGGCCGACGGCGAATGGTGTCGTACCTATGATGAAGGACATGACTACGACGGAGCGCCGGCGTGATTCCGGGCGCACCAAGGCGGAGATCCTGCAGGTCGCCCAACGGGAATTCGCCCGTAAAGGCTACGCCGGCGCCCGGGTCGACGAGATCGCCGATCTGATGCGCACCACCAAGCGGATGATCTACTACTACTTCAGCAGCAAGGAACAGCTGTTTCTCGCCGTACTGGAGAAGGCGTACGCCGAGGTCCGCGCGGTGGAGCAGAAGGTGGACGTCACCCACCTTGACCCGGTCGAGGCGATCCGCACGCTGGCCGAGCTCACCTTCGACCATCACGACGCACACCGCGACTTCATCAAACTGGTGTCGATCGAGAACATCCATGAGGCCGAGCACATCCGAAAGTCCGCGACGCTGGCCAATCTGGGGACGCCGGTCCTCGACCTGATCGAGCGCATCCTCGCAGCAGGCAAGGCCAACGGCGAATTCGTCACCGAGGCCGACGCCGTCGACGTACACATCATGATCAGCTCGTTCTGCTTCTTCCGCGTCTCCAACGCGTACACCTTCGGTGCCCTCTTCGGACGCGACATGACCGCGCCCGAGAACCGGGCCAGGCTCCGCACCATGGTCGGCGAACTCGTGGTCGCCTACCTTCGCGGCGCCGGCGCCAAGGACTGAGCGGAAGAGGATTCAGAGGCCCAGATAGATCCGCCTCACCTGCGGGTCGTGCCGGAGCTCGCGGGAGGTGCCGGTCGCGGCGATCTCGCCGTTCTCCATCACCAGGCAGGTGGTGGTCACCTCGAACGTGAGCTTCGCGTTCTGCTCGACCAGGACGATGCCGAGACCGTCGGCGTTGAGTCGCTTGAGCACGTTGGCGATCTCGCCCACCAGGATCGGTGACAGGCCCATCGACGGCTCGTCCAGCAGCATCACCTTCGGCCGGCACATCAGCGCCCGGCCGACGGCGAGCATTTGCTGCTGGCCGCCGGACAAGGTGCCGGCCGGCCGGTGGCGCATGTCGCCGAGGACGGGGAACAGGTCGTAGATCTCGGCGATCGGGGTGTTCTTCCAGCTTCGGCAGTAGGCGCCGAGGAGGAGGTTCTTCTCCACCGTCAGCCCGGGAAAGACATGCCGGCCTTCGGGCACGTACCCGATGCCTCGGCGGACCAGAGTGTGCGGTGCGGCCCGGAGCAGGTCATCCTTGCCGAAGCGAATGGCGCGGGCCTGGCGGGGTGCCAGGCCCATGATCGCCTTCAAGGTCGAGGTTTTGCCGGCGCCGTTGGCGCCGATGATGCCGAGCGACTGCCCCGGTTCGACCGTGAAGCTGACGTTGTGTGCCGCGCGGACACCGCCGTACCGCACCGAGAGGCCCTCAACGGTCAGCGTGGTCATGCTCAGCCTCCCTCTCTGTTGGTGCCGTCATGGAATCGCCGAGGTAGGCCTCGACCACGCGCGGGTCGACGGCCACCTCGTCCGGTGACCCGTCGGCGATCACTCGTCCACCGGACAGCACCGTGATGTGGTCGCACAGCGACATCACCAGGCCCATGTTGTGTTCGATCACCACGACCGTGACGCCCGAGTCCCGGATGGAACGCACGATCTCGGCGAGCCGGCCGACCTCGTCGCCGTTGAGACCTGCCGCGGGTTCGTCGAGCAACAGCAACGACGGCGACGACGCCATCGCCCGCGCGATCTCGACGCGCCGCTGGATCCCGTACGGCAGTAACCGCGGGATGGCGTCGGCGAAGTCGCTCAGTCCGAAGCGCTGCAGCACTTCTTCGGCTCGACCGCGCAGCGACCGGTCGTAGCCGGCAACCGCCCAGGGCAGCGCGAGGTAGCGCCAGATCCAGGAGGTTCGCGTACGATCCAGCGCCACCAGGACGTTGTCGCGCACCGTGAGGTCCTCGAAGAGGCGCAGATTCTGGAACGTCCGCGCGATGCCTTCGAGCGACAGCCGGTACGGCGTCAGACCGGTGACCGCGTTGCCGTCGAGACGGACCCGGCCGGCTGTGGGCGTGTAGAAGCCGCTGATCACGTTGAAGAGCGTGGTCTTGCCGGATCCGTTGGGCCCGACGATCCCTCGAATCTCGCGCACAGGCACGGACAGCGAGACGTCTTGCAGTGCGACGAGTCCTTTGAACCGCTTGGTGACCTGGTCGATCTCCAGCGCAGTCCGGGCGGGGGTCGGCGGGGCTTCGTCGTACGGGACGAAGGGAGCCAGGCGTGGGCGTTCGCGGGCCTTGCGGCGGAAGACCTGAGCGGGAAGTCCGGCCAGGCCTTGGGGGAAGAAGACCACGACCAGTACGACGACGATGCCGTAGCCGAGCTGGGCGTACGCCGACACGTCAAGCAGTGCCTCCCGGACGAAGGCCAGGCCGAGTGCGCCGATGACGCAGCCGATGACGCTCGCCCGGCCGCCGATGATCACCATCGCGAGCAGCAGGAACATGTTGCTGATGCTGAACGTCTCCGGCGCGACGAACTGGATCAGGCCGGCATAGAGCAGCCCGGCCACACCGCCGTACAGGCCGGACAGCACGAACGCGGTCATCCGCAGCAGCGGGATCTCCGCACCGAGTGCTCCGGCGGCGAGGCCGTCGTCGCGCATGGCCCGCATCCGCCGGCCGAGCGGTGAGCGGGTGACGAACAGGGCGAAGGCCAGTACCAGCGCGAAGACGACCAATTCGAGGTAGTAGAAGAGGTAGCCGCTGGACAGGTCGATGCCGAACAGCGGCGGCACGGGGATGTTGCTGATGCCTTCGGCTCGGCCGGCGATGCCTGCGTTGGTGACCCAGTTGATGAACCCCAGCGCGAGCCCGAGGGTGACGATGCCGAGGTAGTGCGACTGCATCCGCAACGCCGGGATGCCGACCAGCAGGCCCGCGGCGACCGCCGCCAGGATCGCGAGTACGGCGGCCGGCCAGAAGCTGAGGCCGGTCCGGGTGGTGAGGATCGCCACGGTGTAGGCGCCGACACCGAAGAATGCAACCTGCGCCAGGTTGATCTGCCCTGCCACCCCCATGGTCAGGCCGAGGCCGATGGCCAGGATGGCGAAGATGACGGCGACATCGACCACATGCATGGTGTAGCCGCCGAGCCCGTAGGGCAGCAGCCAGGCGGCCACCGCGATCGGTGCCAGCAGCAACAGCCGTCTCTTCACGCCCGATTCACCGTCGTCTCCCCGAAGATGCCGGTCGGCCGGATCATCACGGCCAGCGCGAAGACCACGAACGTGACCAGATCGGAGTACCCCTGGAAGTTGCCGGCGGCAAAGGCATCCAGCAGGCCGAACGCCAGCCCGCCGACGATCGCCCCCGGCATACTGCCGAAGCCGCCGAGCATGGCCGCGGCGAAGCCCTTGATGCCGAGCGTCCCGCCCATCGTCGGGTTCACGTAGAGCATCGGGCCGATCAGGCTGCCGGCTACCGCGGCCAGGCAGGCACCGATCCCGAACGCCATCGCGTTGCTACGCCCGACATGGATCCCGCACGCGGTCGCTGCCTCGTGATCCATAGCGACCGCCTGCATCGCCGCGCCGAGCTTGGTGCGCCGCAGGAACCAGGCCAGCATGCCGGTGGCGAGCGCCGCGACCCCGATCACCAGCAGGCTGTACGTCGGGATCCGGACGCCACCGAGGTCCAGCGGCTCGGTCGCGACCGGGTTCGGCACCGCGCGTCCGGTCGCTCCCCAGATCAGAATGGCCAGCGCCTCCAGAACCGCACCGAAGCCGATGGTGCCGATCAGCATCAGCGTGAAGTCCTTGTTCTCCAACGGCCGCAGGAACCGCTCGATGATCAGGCCGATGAGCCCGGTGACCACGATCGCGACCACGATCGCCACCGCGAACGGCACCCGGCTGGCCATGTAGAAGGTCGAGGCGGCGTACGCGCCGATCATCACCACACTGCCGTGGGCGAAGTTCACCAGCCCCATCGTCCGGTACACGATGGAGAACCCCATCGCGACCAGCGCGTACACCGCCCCGAAGGTGATGCCGCCGATCAGGGTCTGAAGGAAGACCTGCACGTCAGCTCGCGGTCGCCGGGAAGGCCTTGCCCTGCTTGATCAGACCGATCTTGGTTTCGTGGATTCCGACACCGAAATCGTCGTAGTTGTACTGGCCGAGCAGCCCGTCGCGCTTCACGCCGCGGATAGCGTCGGCTAGTTCCTGGCCGCCCTTGCCACCGGTCTTCTTCAACGCCTCGATCAGGATCGACGCACCGTCGTATGCCTTGGCCCCGTGCAGCTCGGCGTCTTCGCCGTACGCCGCCTTGTACTTCGTGGCGAACTCCTTGCCCGCCGGGCTGGCCTCGTTGCTGAGGTACGGCGAGCTGACCACCGAACCCTCCGCGTTCGCCAGGCCCGCCGTGGTGGCGTAGACGTCGGTACCCATCGGCGCACCGCCGGCGAAGATCGCCTTCACGCCGAGCTCGCGGGCCTGCTTCGCAATGAGCCCCGACTGGACCTCCTCAGCTCCGATGAAGAGGACCTCCGGGTTCTGCTGGCGGATCTTGGCCAGGTTGGAGTTGAAGTCCTTCTGCTCCGGTGTGACCACCTCGTCGGCGACCGGCGTGAGGTTGCGGCTCTTCAGCGACTTGATGAACGCGTCGTGCTCGCCACTGCCGTAGGCGCCGTTGTTGCTGATCAGGGCGATCTTCTTGTAGGCCTTCTCGTCGACCAGGTACTTGGCCAGCGTCTCGTCGAAGGTGACGCTGGTGGGCGCGTTCAGGAACAGGAACGGGCTCTTCAGGTCGGCCAGCTTGGGCGACTGGCCCGACGTGATGTTCGGGATCTTGGCGGTCTTGAGGATCGGTGCCATCGCCAGCGTCACTGCGCTCTCGGCGGTGCCGAGCATCGCGACGTACCCCTCGGAGGAGATCTTGCGCGCCAGGTTGGTGCCGACCGTCGGGTCGCCCTGGTCGTCGAAGAGGTCGAGCTGGATCTGCCGGCCGTTCACCCCGCCGGCCTTGTTCGCCTCGTCGACCGCCAGCTTGACGCCCTTGTTCTCCCACTTGCCGAGCGAGCTGAGCTGGCCGCTCTGGGCGTTGATGTTGGCGATCTTGATAGGTCCGGTGGCCTCGCCGGCGGACCCGGACGTCTCACCGGGCGCAGAGCAGGCGGTCAGGGCTGCCAGGACGACAGCGACGATCGTGAGTCTCACGGTTCACCTCTACGTGGCGCTGAATAAGTCACGAACTAGTACGTTAGTTATATCGGTGGGCGTTGTCCGAGGAAATAGCTCGGATGCCCCTTCAGACGACGAAGTCGCCTTGGTAGATGTCCTTGATGTTCCAATGGCCAGGTGTCGGGACCGGTTCGTTCACCATCGGTACGTCGATGACCGCCGGTCGCCGCTTCCCGACGGCCTGGCGTAATGCGCTGCTCAGTTCGTCCGGAGCCGTTACGCCGTACCCATCAGCGCCACAGGCCATGCCCACAGCGGCGAAGTCCGGAGTGGCGGCGAAGTCACAGCCGTAGCTGCGCCCGAAGGCGGACGTCTGCAGATCGGAGATCGTCCCGTGCGACTGGTTGTTCATCACGACGAAGATCACTGGTGTGCCCTGCTCGACCGCCATGGATATGGCGGGGAGTTGAGCGCTCATACCGCCGTCGCCGATCAGCGCCACGACGGTTCGGGACGGTTGCGCGAGTTGAACGCCGACCGCGGCGGCCGGCCCGAAGCCCATCGTGGAGGCACCTCCCGGCGTGATGAAGCGGCCGGTGTCGGGCAGTTCATAGCACTGGGCGACGCCGTTCTTGTTCCAGCCGACGTCGGTGACGAGCACTGCATCGGGCGGCAACGCTTCTCGTAGATCGGTGAGAATGCGCTGCGGCCGAAGGGGGAAGGCTTCACTCAAGTCCCGGACGAAAGACGCAGTCCGAGTCTGCCGGATCTGTTCGCGCAGCTCAGGCCGTTCGGCCGGCGGGTACGACTTGGCCGCCTCTCCGATCGCTCGTACGGCGAGGCCCACGTCCGCGACAGCACCTACGGTGACCGGGTAGTTGCGGCCCAGCTCGTTCGGGTCGATGTCGATCTGGATCAGCGTGGTGTCAGTGAAGTCCCAGGTATAGCGGGGATCCCACGAACTGGCGTCGGTCTCCGCGAAGCGAGTGGCCAACGCGAGGACGACGTCGGCGTTGCGGGCGTAGTCGTTGGTCAGCGCGAGGCCCCAGAAGCCGGTCATTCCCAGCACCAGCGGATGGCTGTCGGGAATGGTGCCCTTGGCCATCAGCGAATGCGCGATCGGGATGTCGAAGTGCTCGGCCAGCCCGATCAGCTCCTCACGGGACTCGCGTAGTCCGCCGCCCACATAGATCAACGGCTGCTGCGCCGCGGCCAACTCCCTGGCGATCCGTTCGGCCGTGTTGGCGGGCAGATCCGGCCGGTCCGCGTGACTCAACATCGGGTATGGCGCCGCCGGTCTACTGAAAACATCCATCGCAACGTTGACCAGGACGGCACCGGGCCGACCGGTCGTGGCCGTCCAGAACGCCCTCTCGACCGCCCGGCCGAGCTCATGCGGATGCTGCACATCCCAGACCCGCTTGGTGAACGGCCGCATGATCGCCGACTGATCGGCATCGATGTGCAGGTTGATCTCCTGATGCGGATGGCGGCCGCGGTAGTACGACGGAATGTCGCCCGCGATCACTACCAGCGGAACCGAATCCAGCGCCGCGGTCATCACCCCGGTGACCGCGTTCGTCAGCCCGGGGCCGACGTGCACCAAGACGACGCCCGGCTTGCCGGACGCTCGTGCGTACCCGTCGGCCGCGTGGGCGGCAGCCTGCTCGTGCCGGGCGATGACGAAGTGGATCGGGCTGCGCCCGAGGGCGTCGAGAACCGCGATGTTGGTATGACCGCAGGTGCCGAAGACGACCTCGACTCCCAGCTCCTGAAGCTGTGCGACGAGCGCTTCGGCGGCTGTGCTCACTGCTCTCCCCAGATCGACATCCCCCGCAACAGGAGGGTCTTGGTCACGGTGAAGTCTTCGATCATCCACCGGGGCGACTCCCTGCCGATGCCGGAGTCCTTCACGCCGCCGAACGGCACATGGTCAAGGCGGAAGTTGGAGGAGCCGTTGACGACCAGTCCGCCGACCTCCAGTTCGCGCCAGGCGGTGAGGATGCGGCGTACGTCGTAGGTGAACAGGCCGGCCTGCAGGCCGAATCTGCTCTGGTTGCAGGTCTGGATCACGTCCTCGAACGTGTCGTACGGGAGGACCGCGACGCACGCGCCGAAGATCTCCTCCTTGACAAGGTTTGCGTCGGGCGCCGGAGCGGCCACGACCGTCGGCGCGCAGACCGCGCCGTCCCGGGTGCCGCCGATGGTGACAGTTCCACCCGACTCCGCGGTCCAGCGGACGACGCGTTCAGCCGCGTCATCGTCGACCATCGAGCCGACGTCCGTCCTTGCGTCCAGCGGATCGCCCACGACAAGGCTCTTCACCTGCCCCGTGAAGCTCTCGACGAACTCGTCGAACCGGCCGCGCTGAACGTAGACACGTTGCACAGAGATACAGCTCTGACCCGAGTTGCTGTAGCCGGTCCGAGCGCAGTTCGCGGCGGCCTGCTCGATGTCGGCATCCTCACAGACGATGGTTGCCGCGTTGCCCCCGAGCTCCAGCACCGTTCGCTTGGGGCCGGCCGCGCTCGCGACAGCCGCCCCGGCCGCCGCGCTTCCGGTGAAGCTCACGACGGCGATCTCGGGCGCCGCGCACAGAGCAGCACCGACATCGCCGCCGCCGTGGAGAATCTGGACCGCCTCGAGCGGCATGCCCACCTCCAGAAGGAGTTTGACCAGTTCGGTCGAGGCTGCCGGCGCCTGTGGCGGAGGTTTGACGATCGTGGTGTTGCCCGCGGCGAAGCTCGCCGCGAGTTTGTGAGCCAGCAGATTGGCCGGCGCGTTGAACGGAGTGATCGCCACGACGGGACCCGCCGGGGCGCGATGCGTGAAGGCGGTGTTGCCCACCCCACGAGCCCACCCAGCGACGGGCAGGGTTTCGCCGCCGATCGCGCGAGCCTCCGCGGCGGCAACGGCGAAGGTGTCAGCGACCCGGAGCATCTCACCGCGCCCGTCCTTGAGTGGTTTGCCGAGTTCGACGGCCAGGAGCCGGGCGAAGTCGTCGCGCCTCTCGGCTACCCGGACCGCCGCCCGCTCAAGAATCTCGGCCCGGGTGGCCGGCGCGAGTGCCGCAACCGCCTGGGCCGATGTTCGTGCGTAGCTCAGCGCAGTGGTGATGTCGGCGGGCAGCGCCGTACGGGCTCGGCTGACGGCGCGTCTGAGGTGAGGGCCGATTCGATGCGCCGACGGGCCTTCGGTCAGCCAGTGACCGGCCACCAGACATCCGGCGGCATAGATTCCGTCCATAGTGCTCCCTTTGCTCCGGCGGCGCGGGTGTTGGGGAGTCCGCGTGGGGATTGAACTAACCGTATGGTTCATTAGATCGCCTGGCAAGGGTCCGTTTGGCGGTTCTTCTGATCCACAGAACGGAACGCTGGCATCACATCCCGTTGGCAACGTCGCCCGATGAGCGTATAACTAAGTAACCAGTTCGTTCATTGTGAGGTGTCATGCTCACCGCCGAACGCCAGACCAGCTCCACGGCCGGACTGAACGGACCGCGCCCGGTGATCGCCACCGCGTGTCTGTCGGGAACGCTCGAGGACAAGCTCGCGGCCGCAGCCGCGGCCGGATTCAGCGGCATCGAGATCTTCGAAGACGATCTGATCATGTCGCCATGGTCGCCGCGGCGGGTGCGGGACGAGTGCGCGACGCTCGGCCTGTCGATCGACCTGTACCAGCCGTTCCATGACTTCGAGGCCGTGCCGGCCGGGCTGAACGAGTCGAATCTGCGCCGGGCCGAACGAAAGTTCGACGTGATGGAACAGCTCGGATGCACCACCCTGCTGGTCTGCTCGTCGGAATCAGCGGCCGCCGTGGACGACGACCTACTGGCGACCGAGCAGCTGACGACGCTTGCTGACCGAGCGGCGCGGCGCGGCCTGCGGATCGCTTATGAGGCGACGGCGTGGGCACGGTTCGTCAACACCCCTCAGCATGCGTGGCGAATCGTGCGGGAGTCTGGTCACGTGGCACTCGGAGTGTGCCTGGACAGCTTTCATGTGTTCGCTCGTGGCGACGATCTCGACGTGCACGACGTACCGGGTTCGAAGATCTTTCACGTGCAGCTTGCCGATGCGCCGCGGTTGAGGATGGACGCGGCCGACTGGAGCCACCATCACCGGCTGTTTCCTGGGCAGGGTGTCTTCGATGTGGCGGGCTTTCTCGAACGGGTGTTGTCGACCGGGTACTCAGGACCGCTCTCGCTCGAGGTGTTCAACGATGTCTACCGGCAGAGCGACCCGCGGTACGCCGCAGTCGACGCGATGCGGTCCCTGCTCACTCTGGAAGAACGCGAGTTGTCGTTGCCACCGGCACCGCCGCTCACTGGGCATGCCTTCAGCGAGCTGGCGGTTGACGATGTATCGGGTCCGGCAGTGGCCAGAACCCTTACCGCGCTTGGATTCGCGCACGCCGGGCAGCATCGGTCGAAGCACGTTCAGCTCTGGGAGCAAGGCAATGCGCGAGTACTCCTGAACTTCGCGCCCGAGCGAGCGGTCCACCCGGCTACTGCCTCCATCTGTGCGCTCGCCGTGAACAGTGCGGATCCACAGGTCTCAGCCCGGCGAGCGGAACGGCTCATGGCCCCGGTTCTGCCACGCACGTTCCGGCCGGACGAGGCGGACCTCTGCTCGGTGGCCGCGCCCGACGGCACCGCCGTCTTCTTCTGCCACACCGATTGGCTGGACGACTTCCTCCCGACCGGTGCAGACGCGCCCGCAGAGCTCCTGACCGGGACCGATCACGTGTCGCTGACCGAGTCGATCGACGACTTCGACCACGCCGTACTGTTCTATCGCTCCGTGCTGGGTATGCAATCGGATCAGGTCGCGGAGCTGCCCGCCCCCTTCGGACTGATCCACCGACGGACCGCATCGGACCCGGATCATCGGGTACGGATCAATCTGAACACCGCTCCGCTGCGACGAGGGGATTGGGGCCCGACGGTCCCGAATCCTCAACACGTTGCCTTCAGCACCGATGATGCGGTCGCAGCCGCGCGCGCGATGCGTGAACTCGGCGTACCGCTGCTGAAGCTGCCGGACAACTACTACGACGACCTCGACGCCCGCGTCCTGTTGCCACCGCAACTGCTGGCCACCATGCGCGAACACTCGATCCTGTACGACCGGGACGAGCACGGCGAGTACCTGCACTTCTCCACTGAGATCGTCGGCGGACGGCTGTTCTTCGAAGTGGTGCAGCGTACCGGATCGTACGAGGGCTACGGTGCGGCGAACAGTGCGGCTGTCTGCATGGCCGCGCACAGGCGCAGTCGGCGAGCGGCGCCGGGCGATCGGCGCGACTATTCATTGGCGCACCTGACCGCACTGAGCCTGTCACCCCCGGAGTTGGTCGAGGCAGCCGCCGAGGCGGGATATCGGTACGTCGGACTGAGAATGACCCGAGTCACGGCGCAGGAGCCGCACTACCCGCTGGCCACCGACACTGGTTTGATGCGGGCAACCAGGAGCCGGCTGGCCGCGACCGGTGTCGACGTACTCGACGTGGAGCTGGCCAGGATCGGACCGGAGGGCCGGCCGCGGGACTATCTGCGCTTCCTCGAGGCCGGTGCCGAGCTCGGGGCTCGCCATGTCATCACCCAGTTGCCCGATCCGGATTTCAGCCGCAAGGCGGACCGTTTCGCCGAGCTCTGCAACCTCGCCCAGCCATTCGGTCTCACCATCGACCTGGAGTTCCCGTCCTGGACCGAGACGCCCGACCTCGCCGAAGCCGTCCGTGTCCTGCGTGCCGCCGACCAGCCCAACGCCGGCATCCTTGTCGACCTGCTCCACTTCGCCCGCTCCGATTCCAGCATCGCCGAGCTCCGCGACCTGCCACCGGCGTGGTTCCACTTCGCCCACCTCTGCGATGCTCCCGCCGAGACCCCCTCGAGCCAGGAAGGCCTCATCCATACAGCGCGCTTCGAGCGCTTGTTCCCCGGCGAAGGCGGCCTCGACCTGAACGGCGTCCTGTCCGCGCTGCCCGCCGGAATCCCCTACGCCCTGGAGATCCCCCACGCGACCCGCGTAGCCCAGTCAGGCGCACAAGAGCACGCACGCCAGGCAATCACCTACGTCCGCCAACACCTGGATCCTCTGCAGCACCAAACACCCGGCACCGACGCGGCATGAGAATTGGGCCTGCAGGTCATGGCCTAGGTGTAACTGCCGTCTCCGCTTGAGGTGGTTGCAGGCCGGGTCCTCACTCACAGAGATTCGTGGACTACCGAGTAGGGGCTGCTTGCTCGGCCTATCCGACAGTTGTGGGAGGCCCATCGTCTACGACGGCGGCGACGTCCGCGCCGGCGAAGCTGGCTGTGCTTTGATCTGAGCTCGACGTCAAAGCCGGCACCGTCGAGATCACCCACGCCATCGCCCGAAAGCTCAGTATTGGGATACCGATAGTGATGGCACCTCGGCTGAGGCCTAAGGCAAGTGCCGGTCCAGCCGTCGCAAAAACCGTCCAACCACGGGACGGTTGTGCAAGTCCCGAGCGATCACGCCATTCCGTACCGAGCGGATGGCGCCCCTGACGCGGCCCGACCAGGTCGGCACGAGTGCGTCCTGCCGCGCCGCGGCTCCCCGCTGCAGGAAGCGAGCACAGCCGAAGCACACGCCGACCTCGGGATGCGACCCCAACCGGACGAGATCGCGCTCGTCGAACTCCGCACCGCAGCACCAGCATTGTGTCGTCGACACCTGAACCGTCTCCGAGGGCTCACTCACATCACCATCATGCGCTTGCTGGACTCACCAAGCCAACAATGACCTCCATCGCCGAGTCGACGGCCTTGGATCCCGGACCTGGTGCGACGTACACACTTCGCGGCGTCCCACGGATAGATACGTTGAGAACGGCGGGTCCCAATGTGCCGAGTGAGGTCGCGCAACGTTTGGTGGAGCTGCTGCGGATCCTGCAGCGCGGCGGCCCCGCCCAGCATGGCGTCCTGGGCGCCGATGCCACGCTCGATGCGTGGTTCGGGATCTCCTTCCCGCCAACGGGTCAGCGCTCAACGAACGCGGACTTCCTGCCGTCGGGCCGCAGACGGCGATTCCAGGCAGGTGCAACTGTGACTTGCCCCATTCGTAGCACTGCTCAGATTCTCGGTTGGAGTCGCGTGGTTAAGGTGCGCATCCCCTCGAACGCTGAAGCAGGAGGATCAGCCAGCTGGTGGCGGGATGCTAGTACCGCCTGATCGCTGCCGAGTGGCTGCCGAAGGCAACTATTGTCGTCAGCGTGGGGTCGTCCGCTCCCGCCTGGCACGCGATCCCTAGGGATTCATTGCCGCTCGGGCAGCGGCTTCCTGGTGCATGTTCTCCTAGTCCTCACTGCCACAGGTCGCCTCATGCTCTTGAAACTGCGGCTGTCGTCGACGGTATCGCGATCACCGTGCTCGCCTGAGCGTCAGCGGATCCTCGCCGACCGCGACCCGTCCGAGGACGACGACGTGTGGCTCGTCACGTGCTTCTTCACCCGCGTCTGCTACCGCCGCCACGGCTTCACGCACCGCCTGCTCGAGGCGGCCACCGCGCTCGCCCGAGAGCACGGAACGCGGGCCGTCGAGGTCTTCCCGCGCAGGTCCCGGCAGGGCGACGCCAACGATTACCTCGGTGATGAGACGTTGTTCGCCGCCCACGGCGTTGAGTGCGTGACCCGCTCGACCCCACCGCGTCGTGATGCGCCGCCCCTGCCCGGCGCCGACCGCCGACGTCAGATCCCAGCTAGCGCGCTTGACATCCTCACCTCAATCCGAATACTTAGGTATATGCCTAAGTATTCGGACGAAGCCGGCGGCGACGCCGAGCTCGACCGGATGTTCCGCGCACTGGCGGACGGCAGCCGCCGGGCGATGGTCGCCCGGCTGGTCGACGGGCCGGCGTCGGTGAGCCAGCTCGCCGAACCGTTCGGCATGGCGCTGCCCACCGTCGTCCAGCACCTCCGGGCGCTAGAGGAGGCAGGGATCGTGTCGTCCGAGAAGGTCGGCCGGGTGCGCACGTACCAACTCGTGCCCGACGCGCTGGTCCCGGCCAACGCCTGGATCGTGGCCCACCGCCGCCCGCAGGAACGCCGGCTCGACCGCCTGGGCGACTACCTCACCAACCATCACCCGACACAGGAGAACTGACATGACCGACCGCACCCAGACCCACGCCACGTTCGTGCTCGAGCGCGAGTATCCGGTTCCGGTCGACCGCGTGTGGGCCGCCTTCGCTGACCCCGAGATCAAGCGCAAGTGGTTCGGCAGCGACGAGTTCGTCTACGTCGAGCGCACCGACGACTTCCGGATCGGCGGCGTGGCTATCGACGACGGACGTCACGGCGAGGGCGGCCCGCTGTCCCAGTTCCGCGCCACGTACACCGACATCACGCCCAACCAGCGGATCGTCTACACGTACGACATGTGGCTCGACAGAGTGCACGCCTCGACGTCGATCAGCACGATCGTGTTCGAGCCCACCGACGACGGCGCCGGCCCGGGGACCCGGCTCACGTTCACCGAGCAGGGCGTCCACCTCGACGGTGTGCACGGTCCCGGGCCAGATGCCGCGGCCGGTCGCGAGTCCGGCACCGCCGGCCTGCTCGACGCCATCGGGAAGGTGCTCGCTGCTGTCGGTTGAACCCGTCCTCCTGGTACTGCTCCGAGCGGGTGAGCGGCCGGTCACCGATCTGGCCCGGGAGCTGGGGATGACCCAGCCGGGGGCATCCAAGCACCTGCGGGTGCTCCGGGAGATGGCTGGTGGGGGGCCGCAAGGCGGGCAAGCAGCGCCTGTACGGCCTTGACGCCCGCGGGCTGCAGCCGGTCCACGAGCGGACCGGCGGGTTCGAGCAGTTCTGGAACGAGTGTTTCGACCGGCTGGACACCTACGTGCAGGACCTCAAGCAGACACGGCAGGAGAAATGACCGATGGCAGGGGCACGGCAAGAAACGCGGGCGGAGCCGGTGACGGCCGACCGCGAGATCGTGATCTCCCGGGTCGTCAGCGTCCCACGGGCGTTGGTGTTCGACGCGTTCACCGAAGTCCGGCACCTGTCGCGATGGTGGGACCGGAGGGGTTCACCACCACCGCTCGGGCGCGAATCCGCCAACGCGGCCGCCGCGCAAGCCCTGGAACAAGCCTTCGAAGACCCAGACCTCAGCTGACTGCACGTCAACCCGAGCTCCGTCCTCGGATCTCGCATGCTGACCGTGGATAACGTCAGCACCCTGCTCATATGTCTCTGACCCGCGCTCTAAGTCTCATCGCGCGTTCTCGTTGATCTGGGCTTCCCCTAGTAGCGTGGAGATATCCGCTTTGAGGTGAAGGCGATGGCTGAGGCACGTAGGAAGTTTGATCGGGAGTTCCGTGAGGGTGCGGTCCGGATCGTCCGGGAGACCGGGAACCCGATCGCGCAGGTGGCCCGGGTTGCGGCGGGAGAACGCGGAGTTGGCGATGGAGCGCGATGTGCTCAAGCGCCCGGTGGCCCTCTGGGTCAAGGATGCGATGGGCCGGTAGCCGTGGCCCGGTTCATCGTCACCCGGAGGGACATCTACCGGGTGCCGCACGCGACGAGTTGCCGGGCGCTGGGGGTCAGTCAGGCCTGGTTCTACAAGTGGCGCCACGTGGTCAGGTACGGCGACGCTTCGCCCCGGTTTGCCCGCCGCGAACAGCTCAAGATTGCGATCGGGCAGTGGTTCGCCAAGCATCACGGGACCTACGGGTCGCCCCGGATCACCGCCGACCTGCGCGACGAGGGCTGGCGGGTCAGTGAGAACACCGTCGCACAGTTGATGCGGGAGCTCGGTCTGAGGGCGCGGCGGAAACGCCGCCGCAACCAGACCACCCGTCCGGGCCGGGGCCGGTGGCGCGCACCGGACCTGATCCGACGTGACTTCGGTGCCAGTCAACTGAACCGCAAGTGGTACGGCGACGGCACCGAGATCCTCACCGCCGAGGGCAAGTTGTTCTTGGACTCGGTGCTGGACATGGCGTCGCGGCGCATCGTCGGGTTCAGCCTGGGCGAGCATCACAACACCGAACTGGCTTACGACGCGCTGGTGATGGCTGTCGCGGTCCGCGGTGGCAAAGACGCGATCACCGGCGTGGTCATGCACACCGATCAGGGCAGTGAATACACCGCCGGCACCGTCCGGGCCGCCTGCACCCGCCTCGGCATCACCCAGTCCATGGGCCGGCCCGGATCAGCACTGGACAACGCGGTCATCGATTCGTGGCATTCCACCGTGGAGTCGAACTGCGCAGGCTCGAGCACTTCACCACCAAGGCACACGCCCGCGCCCGGGTCGCGGCCTGGATCGAGGACTACAACCACGACCGGCGCCACTCCGCCCTCGGCATGCGCTCCCCGGTCAACTACGAACTCCGCCTCCAAGCCGGCCACGACCTGCACCACGACCAGGCAGCATGAACGACCTTCGATCCCGCACGCCGAGCCTGACCTCGTCCTCGCCGGCGTCGAGGCCAAGCCCCTTCGGGGTGGCCTCCGGCCAGCCTTGACCCCGACTCCGGGCCAGCCCACCAACGCAGCCAGCGGGAATCCGGTCAACAACCGAACAACAAGACTCAAGTCTCTACGGTTTCAGGGGATTGCCAACCCTCAAGCAAAAGCCCTTGCCTAGCGACGGATGGTGAACATCAGAGGGAGGAATTCGATGTTGGTGGATCGCAGCAACTTCACGGTCGCCGAGACCGATCGCTACTTCAGCGCGCACTCCGAAGACCATCCGGTGAACACGGTCCGGCACTCACGGGGCTTCTCCGACGTGGCCAATCAGGTCGTGATCAGGGAGAACAAGGACTGCCTCTACAGTCACGCCGTCGTCGACGTCTCCAAGGGAGCTGTCATCGCGAATCCAGCGTGGGACGACCGGTACTCGATCATTCAAATGATCGACGAGAACCAGTACTCGTTCGCCCACCTGTACCCCGGAGATTCGCTGACCGTCACCCCGGACATGGTCACCACCGGCAGCCACATCTGGTTGAACATCCGCACCGAGGTTCGCCCCGAGAACGGCGACGGGTACTACGACGCGCACCAGCACCAGGACCGCTACGTGATCCAGGCGGCATCGGCAACGCCGTACCAGTCGAAGGGTTTCGATCCCGAGTCGCTGGCCGCCGTACGTCTCGAGCTCCTGAAACTGGCGCCCACAGTGAACAGCTGGGATGCCTTCGGGACACCCGACGTCGTGTCACCCGAGGCGTTCCTGATCGCCTCCGCAGGCGGGTGGGCCGGTCTCCCCAAGGAACACGCCGTCTACTGGCCGAAGCTCGTCCCCTCAGGCGTGGCAGCCGACCTGGCGCCATCGAGCCTCACGCTCGAGAAACCACCGCTGGACTACAAGCGAGGCGGATTCTTCTCCGTCACCACCTACGGTCCCGACGGCTTCATCGCCACCGAGGACTACGCCTACAACCACCGCACCGCCCAGCCTAACGAAAACGGCAGTTACACCTTCTGTTTCAACGCACCTGGACGTCCGAACAACATGACCACCGTCGCGGGATGGAACATGGTGATCCGCCTGTACAGGCCGACCACCTTCCCCGCGATCATGGCCTACCTCGAAGCCCTGGAACGGGACCACGTTCAGATTCAATCCCTCTCCGCCTAGTCGCGTTGACGCACAAGCCGAGGAGCACACATGCCGACGACCGTGAGCCAGAAACGTATATCCGCGCAGAAGTGGACGGTCGGTTCCAGGCCTTCCAGCGGCGCTCGGGCGGCGTGAACGCGTTCTACCTGATCACCCGACCCACGCCGACAGACGAGCAGCCGGTGGTGCGAATGAACCGTGACACCCTGTACGGCGGCAGCGTCATCGACACCGGCGGCGGCGCTCGCGTGTTCGTGCCGGAGGTCATGGACGACCGCTATCTGTCCGTGTTCATCATCGACAATGACCACTACATGGTCGCCGTCATCCGCGAGCCCGGGTGGCACGAGATCACCTCCCCGACCCGATACTGCTGCGCCATCCCTCGCGTCGAGTTGCGCAACCGCACTGACGAGGACGAGATCGCCCAGGTCAGCGACGTCCTCCGGCGCTTCCAGATCGAGGCAGGCAGCGCCCAGACCTTCACCGCGCCTGATTGGGACTGGGACTCGATGCTCGCTCTGCGGGCGCAGTACGAGCAGAAGTTCCGCACCTTCACGCAGTTCCCAGCCGGGTGGATGGGACGCCGGGGTGAGGCCGATGAGGTCACCCGCCACCTTGCCGTCGCCGGTGCGTGGGGGCTGTTCCCCGAAAGCGAAGCTGTCTACATCAACTTCACCGGACCCGCCGATGCGTCCACGGCGTACGTCGCGACGTACAGCGTTCCACCGTGTGATGCGTTCTGGTCGATCGCTGTCTACGGCGACGATGCGCTCTTCCACTCCGACAACGTCAGCCTGTCACCGGCAACCACGGCGATGAACGCGGACGACACCTTCACCGTGTACTTCGGATCAGCAGACATCGTCGGTGACAAGCCCAACCGACTGGACATCACGGACGGATGGAACTTCCTCATGCGCGCCTACCGACCCGGGCCTGAGGTCCTCGCACGCAAGTACATCCTCCCCGAGGTCACCGAGTACACGGGCTGACAACACCCGTCGACCGCGCTCGACACCTGCAGCAGGCGCGCCCAGTGAACATCCGTGTCAGGGACGCCGTGAGGTTTGTGTCAGTAACTGGCGGAGTGTGACGGTGTGGTCGACTACTGGATGTGGTTCGGACGCCGAAGCTGACTGATCGTCAGGTGGAAGTACTCAAGTGGATCGGCCAGGGCTGCCCACCGCGCGACTGGCGCGATCAGACCCACAAGAAGAACACCGCCCGCGCGCTGCCCAGCCGCGGCCTCGCCCGTGTCGGCCGGAAGAACAAGGTCTGGACGGCGGGAATCACGGAGGCGGGCGAGTTCTACCTCACCCACGGTCACGCGACGCCTAGGCCAGAGCCACCCGAGACGTGCACAGCAGCGCTCCTGGCGCAACCTCCTGCGCTTGCCCGGCGAGAGGAACCTAGTCGCGAGACCCTTATCTATAAGAGCTTTCGAGCATCGTCGACAAACGGTGATCAGCCTCAGCTGGAAGTCAGCGGGTTCGGGGGTTGGAGTCCCTGGCGGCGCACCCAAGCCCAGGTCACGACGGTGGCCTGGGTTTCTTCATGCCTACAGGACTCCTTCTATTCGACCCTTTCAGCCGCATCTCTCACGTCGGCTGGGTCCGGCAGCCGAGTGTGATCGTCACTGTGCGTCACATCCCCTCGGCTCGCGTCACGGCCGCCCTGTTCACCAACACATCAGGGCTGCGGTAGGTGGTCTGGGCAACAATGGGCCGCCGGCCAGGCGAGGTCGGCAACGCCGTCGCGGCGGGCGAGTTCTGTGATGTAGAGCTGTACGTCGACCAAGTCGGTCGGTGCGTTGCTGCGCAGCCGGGCGACGGCAGGCGCGACCTCCTCGATCCACCAGGCGCTGGCCAGACTGTGCGCGTCTACATCGCCCCGCGTCCATCGGCCGTCTCGCTGCCGGCGGCACGCCCACGCCAGCGCAGAGTCAGCCAGCCTCGCCCAATCAGCCGGTCGATCGAGCCACAAGGCGCGACGTATGTCGTCCGGCAGCGGGACTTCTTCGAGGAACCGTCGTTCAGCCGCCTTGACCGGAAGGTCCGCGACAGTCATGCAACTGCACGCGTACGCCACCGAACAGATCCGCCGAACCTGAGCCGCCAGATGTGACCAGCCCAGCTCACGAGCAGCAGCCGCCCGATGATGCCCGTCCGACACGAAGTACAGCTCACCCAGCCGCACCACGCTCACCGCCGGCGGCAGATCACCGGCGCGGAACCGGGCGAGCACAGCGTCGTACCGCTCGGTCCGCCGGCGCGGCCGGAACTCGTGATCGAAGTCCTCCGAACGTGACACTGAGCCGACCACCTGGCTCAACGGCACCTCGTCGTCGTACGTACCCATCGCGCCGTCGTCGCCCACCGCCTCGAGAGCGTCGGACAGAGGCATCAACCCCGACCGACGCGGCTGCCTCCACCTCAATACGATCGTCTCCTCTGCCTGCCGTTCCAGATCCCAAGTAGTCTCGCGCTTCGTCTCCAGTACAGCACTTCCCTTTTGTTCACTGGCTTGTGTCCAGGTTTTCGCCAGTGTGACGAGTCCACCCAGCGTGCACCAGGTCGGCAAAGGCCTCGAGCAGCCGCGTGACCGCGGCCGGTTGTTCCTCCATCAACCAGTGGCCGCAGTTCGAGATGACTTCACTGGTGACGTCGTCGGCGAATCCTTGGAGGGACAAACCGGGTTCCAGTCCGCGGCCGGCGCCGGAATCGCCGCCGATGGCGAGCACCGGGACCTGGAGCGTGGGCCGCGGCAACTCAGTGTGGCGTCGGCGGTCTTCGGGTAGAGCACGGTAGTAAGCAAGACCAGGCTTGGTTCCCGCTGCCGATCCGTAGCACCGCAGGTACTCAGCGATGACAGCGGCGTCCAGTCCTGCGAACCTCTCGGCTGCGAAGTGCGTGTAGAACCAGGTGTAGTACTCGCGTTCGCGGCCCGAGATGAGCTGCTCCGGCAAGTCGGGAGTCTGGTGGAATGCGTGGTGCCAGCGGCGGCCACCCTGGCTGAAGTCGACGACGCCGTCGTCGGCCTCCACCGGGATAGTGACATCGAGGACCGCGAGCCCGGCGGTTTGCTGTCCGAGCTGGACCGCAAGGTCAAATGCAACCACCCCACCCCAATCGTGTCCGACCACCAGCACCGGCTGTGTCGGCCACAGGGACTGCACCAGTCGAAACAGGTCCGCGGCGATGGTCCACTTGTCGTATCCGTCGGCCGGCCGGCTGCTGTCGCCCAGGCCACGAAGGTCAGGTGCAACCACATCGATTCCGTCGGCTTCCGCCAGTTCGTCGATCACGTGGCGCCAGGCGTACCACGTCTCGGGCCAGCCGTGGATCAGAAGGATCTTGCGCCCGGCGCGGTCTCCCGCGCGCACGTAGTGCAGACGCACTTCGCCGACGTCGGCGTATTGGTGCTCGAGTTTCATCCTGGCCTCCCAACCGTGCACAAGACCGTACTGATGGCCAGGGCAAGAGACGCTTGCGGTGTCATCGCGGCTCGGCGAGGTTCGTGAGCCGCGTCTCGCGCAGCGCCGCTACGCAGACTGCGGAGATGACACACATGGCGATGATGTACAGCGCAATCGGGTCGGTGTTGCCGTAACGGGCCAGCAGAGCGCTGGCAATGATCGGCGCGAAGGCTGCTCCGAGGATGCCGCCCAGGTTGTAGCTCAGGGCGGCGCCGGTGAAGCGGACCGAGGTGGTGAAGATCTCGCTGAGAAGGGCCGCGATGGGGGCGTAGATCACTCCGTAGAACACCATCTGCACCGACAGGGCCAAGGTCAGCAGTGACGAGTTCCCGGTGTTGATGAGCGAGAACATCGGGAACGCCCACAGGGCGGCGGCGGCGAGACCAGCGACGCAGACAGCCCTTCGCCCAACGCGATCTGAGAGTGAAGCCGCGAGCGGGATTGCGACCCCGTTGACGACCATGGCCAGAATAACCGACCAAAGGACTGTGCTCCGGTCCATCTGGAGCACCTTGGTCGCATAGGAGAGGGTATAAGTCGAGAACAGGTAGAAGATGGCGAACAAGGCGACGGTGCTGCCGGTACCCAGGATGAGCTCCTTGGGGTGGCGCCGCACGACCTGTAGCAGGGGCGGCGTCGCCGACTCACGCTTCTTGACCGCCTCGATGAACAGTGACGACTCGCTGAGCTGATTACGAACGTAGAGACCCACCGCGACCAGGACGGCACTGAGCAGAAACGGGATTCGCCAACCCCATGCGGTGAATGTGGCGTCCGACATCAGCGAGCCGGTGACCAGGAAAACCAGCGTGGACAGAATGAACCCGAATACCGGGCCGATGTTGTTCAGACCGGCGTAGAAGCCGCGCCGGCCGGCTGGGGCGTGCTCGGAAAGCATCAAGACGGCTCCGGAGTACTCCCCGCCGAATCCGACACCCTGCAACAAGCGCAACAGCACCAGGACGACCGGCGCAAGAGCTCCGATGCTGTCGTAGGTGGGGAGTGCACCGATCACGGCGGTGCTGACTCCCATCAACAGCAGGGTTGTGATCAGCGTTTCCTTCCGGCCGATGCGGTCCCCGAAGTGCCCGAAGATGATGGCGCCGAGCGGACGTGCCATAAAGGACACCCCGAAGGTGGCGAGCGACAAGATGGTTGCCACTGTGTCGCTTTGGTTGGTGAAGAACAGGCGCGGGAAGATGGTCGCCGACGCCGTGCCGTACAAGTAGAGGTCGTAAGTCTCCAGGGAAGTGCCCAGAAGGCCGGCGGTCACGACCTTGCGCATGCGCGGAGGCGTAGCTGTGGTCTCCGCTGGGGCGGTCGGCTGCTGTGCTGTCATGGCGGCGGCGCTTTCTCTGGCAGGGCATGCAAGGTCGAGCCGACCAGCAGGCGGGCCCCCGAGCGAGGACTGTGGCGACGAAGCCATCATGCTGAAGGTGTGACGTCTGCCACTACCGCTGGGAATCGCAAGCCGGCCACAGCGTTTGCACGGTCTGTAGAACGACTCGATGGAGCCGCTCCGCGCCGGGACGACGTGAGTCTTCGGGCGGGGCGATTCGATTCGCTGGGAACACTGGGGTCCGTCGATCTTTCGAGGACACGCAGAGCGCAGAGCCCAAGGTGAAAGGTAAGCCGGTCATTGCCGTCGGCAAGGTCTAGTCCGTGCGGCCAGGGGCGTCTGCATAGCCGACGACTGCTCGCCTGACTTCAGGACGTTCTGCGCCCAGTTCCGTTGAAGATACCGGTATCAAATCCATACCGTTGCACTCGATCCTACGAGAGGGAGCGATACACATGGAGCGGATCCTGGTCATCGGCGGT
>NZ_SJKD01000025.1 GCF_004331485.1 Kribbella capetownensis | reverse complement strand
CTAGCTGTACTGATCAGGCACGTTGGTTGAGAAAGTGTGACGACACGCGGTGAGTGTGGTTGATGCGTGAAGGCCTCCCGGCGTGGAGTGGAGCTGTCTAGGAACCGCTCCAACGACCGGGAGGTCTTCGTGTCCCACGCTAACGCTGCTTTGACCCCGCGCGCTCGTTTACGACTGGCGCGTCTGGTGGTTGATGATGGCTGGCCGATCACCCGCGCCGCGGAGAGGTTCGAGGTGTCCTGGCCGACCGCGAAACGCTGGGCCGACAGGTACCGAGAGCTCGGTCCGGCTGGCATGACCGACCGGTCGTCACGTCCACGCCGTCAGCCCAGCAAGACCCCGCCGAGCGTCGTACGGCGGATTGTGAGCCTGCGCCGCCGTCATCGCCTCGGCCCGGTCCAGCTCGCCGATCAGACCGGCGTACCCGCCTCGACCGTGCACGCCGTGCTGCGGCGGTGCCGGCTGAACCGGTTGTCCCACCTCGACCGACACACCGGCGAGCCGGTCCGCCGCTACGAGCACCCCCACCCCGGCGACATGCTGCACGTCGACGTTAAGAAGCTTGGCAACATCCCCGACGGCGGCGGCTGGCGCTACCTCGGCCGCGCCCAAGGTCTGAAGAACCGGGCCGCCACCCCCGGCAAACCCCGCAACGCCTCCTACAACAACAAGATCGGCACCGCGTTCGTGCACACCGTCCTCGACGACCACTCCCGCGTCGCCTACGCCGAAATCCACGACGACGAAACCGCCGCCACCGCAACCACCGTCCTGCGCAACGCCGTGGCCTGGTTCGCCGCGCGCGGCATCACCACCATCGAACGTGTGCTGTCCGACAACGGCTCGGCCTACCGCTCCCACCTCTGGCGCGACACCTGCACCGAACTCGGCATCACACCCAAGAAGACCCGGCCCTACCGCCCACAAACCAACGGCAAAATCGAGAGATTCCACCGCACCCTCGCCGACGGCTGGGCCTTCAAACAGCTCTACCCCACCGAACAAGCCCGCCGCACCGCCCTACCCGGCTGGCTCCACCACTACAACCACCACCGACCCCACACCGCCATCGGCAAAACCCCACCCATCACCCGCTTAACCAACCTCCCTGGGCAGTACA
>NZ_SJKD01000031.1 GCF_004331485.1 Kribbella capetownensis | reverse complement strand
GGGACTGCCCCCGGTTCGGTTGACTCCTGATCTGTGAGGACTTGGTCCTTGCTGGAAGGATGTTTGTCGTGCCGAAAGCGTTCCCTGAGGAGTTCCGACGTGATGTGGTCGCGGTCGCCCGCAAGGGCGAGGCGCCGATCACTCAGATCGCGAAGGACTTCGGGATCTCCCAGTCGTGTCTGACCCGCTGGCTGAAACTGGCCGATATCGAGGACGGCAACAGGCCGGGCGTCACGCAGCAGGAGTCGGCTGAGCTGCGCGAACTGAAGAAGCGCAACCGGCAACTGGAGCAGGAGAACGAGATCCTGCGCCGGGCAGCGGCCTACTTCGCCCGTGACATCAACCCAAAATGATGTACCCGCTGGTCCTTGACCTCGCCGCCGACAACATCCCCGTCGCGGTGACCTGCCGGGTGCTGGGCTTTTCCAAGCAGGCGTTCTACCAGTGGCACAGAAACCCTGTCACACAAAGGGATTGGGACGACGCGCACCTGATCAACGCCGCATTGGATATCCATGGCGACGACCCTGGGTTCGGGTATCGGTTCATCGCCGACGAACTCGCCGTAGGCGGGATCGCGGCGGGTGAGAACCGGGTCGCCCGATTGTGCTCACAGGAGCGGATCTGGTCGATCCACGCCAAGAAGCGGGGCCTGAATCGCAAGGCCGGCCCGCCGGTGCACGACGATCTCGTGAAGCGCGCGTTCACCGCGCCGGCACCGAACCTGGTCTGGCTGACCGACATCACCGAACACGCCACCGCCGAGGGCAAGCTGTATTTGTGTGCGATCAAGGACGTCTACTCCAACCGGATCGTCGGCTACTCCATCGGTTCCCGGATGAAGGCCTCCCTGGCGGTCGCGGCACTGCGCAACGCGATCGCACTGCGGTCACCGTCTGCGGGGCTGATCGTCCACAGCGACCGCGGCAGCCAGTTCCGGTCCAAGAAGTTCGTCCGGGTGCTGAAGGCCCAGCAGTTGCGCGGGTCCATGGGCCGGGTCGGGGCCTGCGGCGACAACGCCGCGATGGAGTCCTTCTTCGCCCTACTGCAAAAGAACGTTCTGGACCGGCAGCGCTGGACCAGCCGCCACGACCTGCGGCTGGCGATCGTGTCCTGGATCGAGACCACCTACCACCGACGCCGCCGCCAACGCGGCCTCGGCAAGCTCACACCCATCGAGTTTGAGATGATTCAACCGGTCGCACTCGCGGCCTGAACCACCACACCCCGCGAGTCAACTAATCCCGGGGCAGTCCC
>NZ_SJKD01000024.1 GCF_004331485.1 Kribbella capetownensis | reverse complement strand
GTGCAGCCTGATGTGTGAGTCAAGCGGCGGTGAGTCTTTGGCGGGCCTCGTAGGGGGTGCGGGTGCGGAGTATGGCGTGGAGGACGTTGACGCGTCTGCGGGCCAGGGCGATGACGGCTTGGTGGTGGGTTTTGCCTTCGGCGCGTTTGCGGTCGTAGTAGGCGCGGCTGGTGGGGTCGCGTTGGAGCGCGCAGAACGCGGCTTGGTAGAAGACGCGTTTGAGGACGCGGTCGCCGCCGGTGGAGCGTTGCAGGTAGCGGACTTTGCCGGATTGCTGAAGGGCGGGTGCGACGCCGGCGGCGGAGGCGAGCTGGTCGCCGGAGGCGAACCTGGTGAGGCGGCCTGCCACCGCGAGGAACTCGGCAGTCAGAACGGCCCCCATTCCGGGCAGGCTTCGGATGAGGGCCGCGTCAGGGTGGTCGGTGAGCAGTTCGGCGATGCGCTGATCAGTGTCAGACAGCCGGGTCCGCAGCGCGAGCAGTTCGATGGCGAGGTCTTTGATGATCGCCGCAGCAGTGTCCTCGCCGGGGACGCGGACGTGCTGCTGGTCGGTCGCTGCTTGCAGAGCGCCGGCGACGAGGCGTTCCAGCACGGGGCCGTTGTGACGGCCGGTTTTCTTGAGGTAGGCGAGAATGCGGGCGCGGCCCGCGCGACGGATCTCGGCCGGAGTGACGTAGCGGGCCAGCAGCGCGAGATCGACCTTGTTGCGGGCGTTAATGACGCGCTCCAGGCCGGGATGAATCGAGCACAACAGGTCGAGCATCCGGTTGATAGTGCGGGTCTGGTCCTCGACCAGGTCATGGCGGCGACTGACCAGCAGCGACAGTTCGATGTTGTCGCTGTCGCTGGCATCGACGACTCGCAGGTCGTCGCGCGTGCGGACCAGGTCGGCGATTACCCGGGCGTCCCTGGGGTCGCTTTTGTGCTCTCCGCCTCGGGTCGCGCGGCGGGCCGTCTTTACTGCCAGTCCGGACACGTGGCGCAGTTCGATCCCGGCCTGGATCACCATCACTTCGAGCAGTCGTGCGATCCCTCCGAGAATGTCGAGCCCGATCACGGCCCGGCCGTAGTCGGCTTCCAGCTCGGCGATTTCGGCCAGCAGCGCAGCGATGTCGCCGGGGGTGTTGTCGACTTTGCGGCTCAGCGCCTGACGGGCCTTACCGGTGTCGGGATGCGGCACGGTGGCCACCACCCAATGGAACTCCTTGGCGATGTCGACTCCGACGGTCAACGCGTTCACTGCACTCCCTCCGCTCGGCTGGGCGTGCGACTCCTTCCTGCCGTCCTCGCCCTACACAGCGATGGTTCGCAGAGCCTGATCAGCGGTCCAGAAGGAGCGGCAGGACGGGCGGCCAAGCACCCCGAGCCATTGAGAGACAGCCAGCATGAAAGCCATACCCGCCCTGCTCGCACATGGCTTCGATCTATCACGTCAAAGCCACGACTGAAAGGTAGGGC
>NZ_SJKD01000023.1 GCF_004331485.1 Kribbella capetownensis | reverse complement strand
CCCGCCACCCCAGCACGGATGACCCACGACTACGTGCGGCACGGCACCACCAGCCTGTTCGCCGCGTTCGACCTGGCCAGCGGTTCGGTCATCGCCCAGGCACGGTGTCGATTCTCCGTCTGGCGCGCGGTATCGCCCCAGTTCGCGACCGACCGAGTACGTCCGTCCAGATCCTAGTAGTTGGTCCGAGCCTCGAACCTGCACGCCCGCCCGTTCTCATCCCGACTGACGAGCCCGCGAGCCGATCTTCCCCACGCTTCCAACGGCGGCAGCTGTCTGGCTATTGATCCTCCTCAGATGGCGCCGCCCGCGACAGGACGACTGGGGACTGCTCAACGGCCAGGTCCGCTGAGCGCGGCGGGCGACGGAACGATCGACGGCGCCGGCCCGCTCTGGCTCCACATCACCTGGGATGACCCCGACGAGCACTTCAGCGTCCACACGGCCCGACTCCAACCCGATCGATAGCTACCTCCGGTTCCAGACACTCCCGGTCGGCGACGATGAGTCGTTGACTGCACACACGATGTCGCAATCCATGCCGCGAGGCTCCACAAGGGTTTTTGCCGGAACGCCGCCGATTCTTGTTTCATCGGTGCGACGAGTGCTCGTCCGGATGCTCTCCGTGTGTCAAGATGCCGCCCATGAGCACGCCTACCGACGCCGCCGAAGCGACGGAATCCGCCGGTACAACGGCAGATCCGGGGAGTCCGCCACCCACCGGATCGTCGATCGCGTTCACCGCGACGCTCGTCCTGCTGGTCGGGCTGGCACTGTTCGGGCGGCGGATCTTCACCGGCGTGTTCACCGGTGACGGGATCCGGACCTGGGCGACGATGTTCGTCGGCGTCACGATCCAGGCCATGCCGTTCCTCGTCCTGGGCGTGCTGCTGTCCGCGGCGCTGACCGCGTTCGTCCCGGCGTCGTTCTTCGCCAAGGCACTCCCCAAGCACCCGGCCCTCGCCGTACCGGTCGCCAGCGCGTCGGGCGTCGTACTGCCCGGCTGTGAATGCGCATCGGTGCCAGTATCGGCCGCCCTGATGAACCGTGGCGTGACCCCGGCCGCGGCGATCGCGTTCCTGCTGTCCGCACCAGCGATCAACCCCGTCGTACTCGCATCCACCGCGGTCGCATTCCCCGGTCAACCGAAGGTCGTGGTCGCCCGCGCCGTCACCTCGCTCGCGGTCTCCATGATCCTCGGCTGGCTCTGGCTGCTGACCGGCAAGGGCGGCTCCTGGCTGCGGATGCCGAAGAACCGGCACGCCGACGACGCCGGCAAACTCGACGTCTTCCGATCGTCGATGTTGCACGACTTCCTGCACGCCGGCGGGTTCCTGGTCATCGGAGCCGCGGCCGCGGCCACGCTCAACGTAGTGGTCCCCCGCAGCTGGCTCGACCAAGTGGCCGGCAGCCTGCTGCTGTCCGTACTGATCCTCGGACTGCTCGCCGTACTGCTCGCGATCTGCTCCGAAGCGGACGCATTCGTCGCGGCCAGCCTCACCCAGTTCAGCCTGACCGCCCGGCTCGCGTTCATGGTGGTCGGACCGATCGTCGACGTGAAACTGATCGCCCTGCAGACCGGGACCTTCGGTCCCCGCTTCGCCGTCCGATTCGCGCCGGCCACATTCGTGATCGCCATCCTCGCCAGCCTGGTCGTCGGATCGTGGTTACTGTGAGAAGGAACGTCGCCGGCCTGGTCATGGTGTTCGTCGGAGCCGCGGTGGTCCAGCTCGCGACCTCGAACACCTACCTGCGCTACGTCAAACCCGGTATGCGCTGGATGCTCCTCGCCGCGGGACTGATCCTCATCGCC
>NZ_SJKD01000030.1 GCF_004331485.1 Kribbella capetownensis | reverse complement strand
TGTGATCCGACAACTGATCCGCGACACATGTCCGCCAACTGATGTGCGACATGTGGTCTAGGAAATTGAGGTAGCGGTCCGTGGCCGCTGGCCTTTGATGCTACGCACCGGTTGGGTGGTGGTGCGGCGCACGATCTGGGTGTCGGTGTCGGGGAGTTCGATGGCAAGCGTGGTCTCGGAGACGAGCACGGTGACGGTCTGGTGTTTGTAGTTGCGGCCGAGTGCGACTTTCTGGCCGCAGACCATGATCACGCCGGAGTTGCTGGCGCGGCGCTGGACCCGGATCGGTTCGAGCGAGGGGCGTGGTGGTGGTCCGGCAGGTCGGCTGCCGCGCAGTCGGCGGGCCTGGTCCATGGTCAGCGGGTTCGGGCGGACCCGGAGCAGATCGCGGGTGTCGAGGTCGTAGAACATCAGCGTGGCGGGCTCGAGGCGGATTCCGACCCGGCGACCGCCCAAGATTTCTGCTCCGACCAGGACGTGCCCGCCCAGGGAGACGGTGCCTGCGCGGGACACGATCCGTTCGACCTCGATTGCGTCGCTGTCCTCGATCTGCGGCAGCGGTGAGGGGCCGGCGTTGGTCGCGCCGTCCGCGATCAGTCTTGCGAGGTCGTTCACGGTGAGGTGCGAGCGGACGGTCTTGATCCGGGCACCAGCAACGAGCAGGTGGATGAGGTCGAGGTCGGCCCAGAATCGCAGAGTCTGCCCGGCTCGGTGCGGGCCGAGCCAGAACTGCTTCCCAGACACCTGCAGGTTTCCGCTGGGCGGCACGATCCGGTCGAACTCGATCGGGCCACCCGCCCACGGTTCCCGCACCGGCAGTACCTCTGGACCGCTGATGGTTTCGTCGGTTCGGTTGATGTTGTCGGCATTGGGTTGTGCGAGCGGCGTCAGCTGCGGTGGCAGCCAGAGCTCTACCAGTGCTCGTTCGGCTTGTGAGGTTGGCCGGAACCGGTCGGATGGTGTCACCGGCAGGTTCTGATCAAGCCCCTGGTGGGGCCGATCGGTGTTGTATTCGCCAACGTAAGTGTCGACTGCTTCCTGGGCCAGTTCGACCGAGGTGAACGGGTCCGCGACCGCGAGGAAATCCGGCCGGAAGGTGCCGTGGAATCGCTCCACCTTCCCGTTCTGGTTCGGAGAGGCCGGCGCAGTCAGCCGGTGGGCGATGCCGTTGCGGCGACAGATCTTGTCGAACAACACCTCACCGTTGCGGGCACCGTTGCGACCGAACCGGTCGGTGAACTGCTTGCCGTTGTCAGTGATGATCTCCTCCGGCACCCCGAACCGCACCAGGGCCTCGGCCAGCGCCAGACACACCGCCCGAGCAGTGGCCCGCTCCACCACCTTCGCGATCACGCAGTACCGGGAGTGGTCGTCGACCGCGGTGACGACCTTCGCCTCTCGCAACTCGCCGGTCACGGTGTTGACCAGGTGGATGCCGCCGACGATGTCCATCCCCCACAGCTGCATCGGACCAGGACGCTCGAACCGGACATACGACTCCCTGGGTCGTTTCCGCGGACGAGACCGCAGCAAGCCCTGCCGATGAAGAACCCGTTCGATGGTCCGCTCCGACGGCACCATCACCTCTTCGCTCGACCAGGGGCCAGGCTTGCGGAGCATCTCCAACCGGATCCGCCGCGACCCCCACCGCGGATGCTCCCTGCGCATCTCCGCGATCGCTACTTCCACGGCGTCGGCTACCTGCGCAGGCGACACGTGCGGACGATGCGAACGATCCGCCAGACCAGCCAACTGCTCGGTCAGATACCGCGCGATCCAGCGATGCAGCGTCGACCGATGCACTCCCACCCGACCGGCCACTTCGACAACATCCGCGCCCTCCAGCACCGCACGAACCGCGTCCAGACGTTGCTCGACCACCGACAAGACAACCAGTGCCAATCCCGGCCTCCTGAGTCACCGACGCCCCCACGGAGAACGTCAAACCCAGACTGGCCGAACCAGCCACTGTCGCAGATCACCTGGCGGACGGGTGTCGCACATCAGTCGACGGAGGACA
>NZ_SJKD01000022.1 GCF_004331485.1 Kribbella capetownensis | reverse complement strand
TCCGGCAGGGTGTTCCTGCTCGGTGCGAGAGCAGAACAGTAGCGCACTTTCGGCGTACGCAAAAACCGGATTCCGGGGTGTCGCGATGTGGACGGCCGGAGCGTGGATCTCACCCCTCCCGTCACACCAGTCCCACCCGTCCACGATCGCTCGGCGACGCCGTCGTACCCAAGGATCCGTGCCGCGTCAGCCGTTGGCCGGCGCGAGGTCGACGTCGCGCAGGTAGTCGGGATTGCCGAGGAGTTCGATCCCGGTGATCCGGCCGTCGGCGACCGTGAATGAGAACACGACAACCGGCTCGCCACGCAGCCTCCACACCGCTCCGGCCTTCCCATCGACCAGCGTGAGTACAGCGGCCTGTGCACGCCCGGAGAACGTCTCCGCGACGGCCGCGGCGCCCCGCACCATCGCACCGGCGCCGCGCGCGACAACCGTCTCGTCGGCGCGCAGTACGACTTCCGGGTCGAGCAGCGCGAGCAGCGCGTCGAAGTCGCCGCCACGGGATGCCGCGAGGAACGCCTCGACGATTTCCTTCTGCCGGCTGGCGTCCGCTCCCGCGGGTTCCGGCCTACCTTGCACCCGCCGCCGCGCCCGGCTCGCCAACTGCCGCGCGGCTTCGGGCGACTTGCCGACGATCGGCGCGATGTCGTCGTACGGCACCGCGAACATGTCGTGCAGCACGAACGACAGCCGCTCGGCCGGCGTCAACGTCTCGAGTACGACGAGCAACGCGAGCCCGACCGAGTCGGCCTGCACGGCCTCGAGCTCTGGATCCGGTACGTCGTCGTCCGTGAGCGCAGGGGAGTGGTCGCCGACCGTCTGCTCCGGCCGCCCGCGCCGGGTCCGCAGCATGTCCAGGCAGATGCGCCCGACAACAGTCGTGAGCCAGCCGCCCAGGTTGTCGATCGCGTCGGCGTCGGAGCGGCTCAGCCGGATCCACGCCTCCTGCACGGCGTCCTCGGCCTCGACGCGCGACCCGAGGATCCGGTACGCGACCACGCGCAAGTGTTCCCGGTTCTCCTCGAACCGCTGCGCCAGCCAGTCGTGTTCGCTCATGTCCCTCTCCACCTGTCACACTCCGGTCCGATCACCGTCAATGGGTGTGACGCGAAAACCCGATCACATGTGACACCGTCAGGAGTTCATCATGGCTGCTCCCCGGCCCCTCGCCGTACGCAAGCAAGACACCCTGTACCGGCTGGAGCACGACATCGACGCCTGGGTAGCCACCGCCTCACCAGACGGCACGCCGTACCTGATGCCTTTGTCCTTCCTCTGGGACGGTCGAACCCTCCTACTGTCCACCGCTGTCAACAACCCCACCGCCCGCAACCTCCGCGCCAACCCCCACCTTCTCCTGACGGTCGGCACCACGCGAGACCTCGTTCACATCACCGCCACCGCCGAACAACTCGCCGACATCCCACCAGCCGACGCACAAGCCTTCGCCACCAAAGCCGGCTTCGACCCCCGCGAAGCGTCCACCCCCTACCCCTTCTTCCGCGTAACCCCCACCACCATCCAGGCCTGGCGCGAACCCAACGAACTCAAGAACCGCCTCCTCATGCAATCCAGCACCTGGCTCGTCTAGCTCCCCGTCACCAAAGGAAGGTGAGCTCGGCGAGGGTGACGTGGGGCCGGTCGGCTCGCCAGTCCTCGAGGCAATCCGTCAGCTCCGCCTCGGATCCCGCCAGCCCGACCACAGCCGCGCCGCTCGATGCCGGTGCATGATCGTGCGCCGCCTCAGGTGTGCCGTGCGAACAGTCTGAGCACATCAGCCGGATCCCGGACCACTCCTCCATACCGAGTCCCCGCGATCCAACGAGCTCCTCGAGCTCGCCCAGGTCGTCCGTCGTCGCGCCAAGCACCTGCGCCTGCCAGGTCTGCAGACCTGACTCATCGAGCCGGGCGAGTTCGTCGAACACCGCGACCTCCTGGTCGCCGTGCCGCCGATATCCCTTCGGCTCACCGTCGTGCAGCACGACGTCCCGGAACCGGTGACCGGACCCCGGCAGCGGAACGCTCGCGATGACCGCGTGCGCCGGACTCCGGCGCCAGCACCAGACGACCTCGGTGTCCCCGATCCCCACCGGTACCTGGTGCTTCAGGCTCGGTCGATCAGGATTGAGCCGGACCGGCGTCAACCCGAAGTTGTTGTCGATCGGCTCGGCCCCCGCCGCGATGCCTTCGATCCCGTATGCCGCCCAGGCCCGCCGAGCAACCGCCCAGTCACCAACCGCCGTCGCCGCAATCCCGAGATTCCAGGCCGCCGGATTCACCCCGTCGTACCTGCGAGCATCGTTCTCCGTGAACAACGCGACCGCCCGCGCATTCCGCTCCGCCGACTCAGCCCACTCCCCACGAGCCTTCGAATACAACCCAGCCTCGAACCAGGCCCCGAACTCCTCCGGCGCAACCTCCACCATCTCCCGAGCCAACCGCCCCCCCCCCCCAAAATCCCCCACCCGATCAGCCTCCACCCACGCAGCCCATACCCCCCGAACACCCCGCCGCTTACCTCGCCCGAACAAACCCATCCCCACATTCTCCCGACCAAAGGCTCACCCCCGCCCCGACAGAACAGTTGCGCCAAGCAACCCAACGCCAACGCCAACCCCAGCCAACACTTCGGCGGCGACCAGCCCCAGCGGGAACCATTCCCGCGGCGAGCAACCCCGCAGCAACAGTCCACGCAGCGGCCAACCCCAGCCGGCAACCGTCCACGCGGCAGCCAACCCCAAGCCGGCAACCGTCCACGCACGGCCAACCCCAAGCCGGCAACCGTCCACGCAGCGGCCAACCCCAAGCCGGCAACCGTCCACGCGGCGGCCAACCCCAAGCCGGCAACCGTCCACGCAGCGGCCAACCCCAAGCCGGCAACCGTCCACGCAGCGGCCAACCCCAAGCCGGCAACCGTCCACGCAGCGGCCAACCCCAAGCCGGCAACCGTCCACGCGGCGCCCAGCCCCAGCCGCCGAGCGAAGCGAAGGCGTTAAGGGGTGCGGGTGGCGGAGCCCCCGCTCGCGGCAAGCGCAGCGCAGCCGCACAAATGACGAAGGCGACGCGGTCCGCGCTCTCCGCGGACGTGCGTCGCCTGTCGACTTCGTGGGCGATACTGGGTTCGAACCAGTGACCTCTTCGGTGTGAACGAAGCGCGCTACCACTGCGCCAATCGCCCGGGTGGTGCTGGTGTTGCGTGTGAAACCATAGCGCATCAGTCAGCGACGATCTAATCGGGCCGGGCTACTCTTGCTGCAAGACGGAGACCCCGTCGCGTTGGAGACGTGATTGTGACTTTCTCGCACGACACCGAGCAGGCGCTCGGCACGCTGGTCCGGCTCGTGAACACGTTGCCGGGTCCGAACAGCCAGGTCGACACCTTGGAAACGCTCGAGGAGTTGGAGAAGTTCGTCCACGAGCGGGAGTTCAGCGCGGTCGGCTCGCTGTCGGACAAGGACCTGGCCGAGGTCAGGGACCTGCGGCCGCTGTTCTCGCCTGTCTTCACGACTGGGTCGGACGCCGAGGCGGCGGCGATGATCAACGCGATCGTTGCCCGGGGTACGACGACGCCGCGGCTGACGAACCACGACGGCCACCCGTGGCACATCCACTATTCGCGGGACGGCGCGTCGTTGGCGTGCCGGATCACAGTGGAGTGCGGGATCGCCTTGGCGCAGGTCATCTCGGCCGGCGAGCGTGAGCGTCTTCGCCGCTGTGAGGCGCCGGATTGTGACGACGCGCTCATCGACCTGTCACGGAACCGTTCGAAGCGGTACTGCGACGCGCGCACCTGCGGCAACCGTCTGCACGTCGCCGCCTACCGCGAACGCCGCAAAGCCTCCGGCGAGTAAACGCCAGAAGCCCCGGGCGGGTAGTCGAGGCGCCCATAGGAGTAGCCGGCGCTGCCTTACGAGTAGCCGGTGCCGACCTACGGGTTCGGCTCGTCGGCTGAGCGGTCGGCGAAGATCTTGGTCACCTGCGCGGTGATCGGACCCGGGGCCGGCAGGTCGCGGTCGTCGACGCGATGGATGGCCTGTACGTCGCGCGTCGTGGACGTCAGGAAGACCTCGTCGGCCTCGAACAGCCGCTCCATCGGTACGTCGCGCTCGGTCGCGCCGAACCACTCGAGGACAAGCGCACGCGTCACACCCGCCAGCGCCCCCGACTCCAGGGTCGGCGTGACGAGCTCACCGTCGTACCCGCAGAAGATGTTCGAGCCGGTGCCTTCGCAGAGGTTGCCGATGGTGTTCGCGAAAATCGCCTCGCTGCCGCCACGTTCCTTCGCGTAGGCGAGCGCCCGGACGTTCTCGGCGTACGACGTCGTCTTCAGGCCGGCGACCGCGCTGCGCTCGTTGCGGACCCACGGGACTGTGACGATCGCGGAGGTCGGGCCGGGGCGTTTGACTGCCTGGGTGGCGATCAGGATGGTCGGACCGGACGTACCGCGTTCGGACGACAGCGGCGAGACACCACCGGTGTACGTGATCCGCAGCCGGCCGAACGGGATGCCCGGATCGGCCTCCACTACCGCGGCGATGCCGACGCCGATCTGAGCCACGTCCGGCTCCGGCAGACCAAGCCCGACCGCCGACCGAACCAGCCGGTCCAGATGCCTCGTCACCGCGAACGGACGGCCGTTCTCGATCTTGATCGTCTCGAACACACCGTCGCCGGTGGTCAGCCCGTGATCGAGCGGCGAAACCGTCGCCTCGTCGTCCAGCAGGACGCCGTTCAGCCAGATACGCATGTCGTGCTCCTTCCGCGGAACACCTTAGTGCGCAAGGCATCCGGGCCTGTCAGGCAGTCCGAAGGTGACCGGATGATGACGGTACGTCGACGTGGTGGGGCACCCCGGTTTTTGAACTCAGGCGCAGATGGGCTAGTGTTCTTCTCGCGTCGGGGAGCACGAAAACCCGGTC
>NZ_SJKD01000029.1 GCF_004331485.1 Kribbella capetownensis | reverse complement strand
TGCCGAAGTTGTCCGGACATATGTTAAGGGCCACCCCTTTGTGGGGTGGCCCTTAACAGTGTGAATGTCCGGCGGCGTCCTACTCTCCCACGACCTCCCGGTCGCAGTACCATCGGCGCTGTCGGGCTTAACTTCCAGGTTCGGAATGGAGACTGGGTGTTTCCCCGACGCTATGGCCACCGAAACTCTATCGAAATATCAAACCAACCGCACTGCTCAAGCCACACACCCCGGTGTTGCTGGGGGTGTCGGCGGGCTGGGGTTGACCGTATTCCGGGAACCGTACAGTGAACGCGAGTATCTCTGTTACATAGAGCGCAGCTTGAAGTCTTGTTCCACACGGAGTGTGGGTGTGTGACAAGCCCTCGGCCTATTAGTACCAGTCAGCTACACACCTTGCGGTGCTTCCACTTCTGGCCTATCAACCCAGTGGTCTACTGGGGGCCTTACCCGGTTAACCCGGTGGGAGACCTCATCTTGAAGCGTGCTTCCCGCTTAGATGCTTTCAGCGGTTATCACTCCCGAACGTAGCCAACCAGCCGTGCTCCTGGCGGAACAACTGGCACACCAGAGGTTCGTCCACCCCGGTCCTCTCGTACTAGGGGCAGCCCTTCTCAAGTCTCCTGCGCGCGCAGCGGATAGGGACCGAACTGTCTCACGACGTTCTAAACCCAGCTCGCGTGCCGCTTTAATGGGCGAACAGCCCAACCCTTGGGACCTACTCCAGCCCCAGGATGCGACGAGCCGACATCGAGGTGCCAAACCATCCCGTCGATATGGACTCTTGGGGAAGATCAGCCTGTTATCCCCGGGGTACCTTTTATCCGTTGAGCGACGGTGCTCCCACATGCCACCGCCGGATCACTAGTTCCGACTTTCGTCCCTGCTCGACATGTCTGTCTCACAGTCAAGCTCCCTTGTGCACTTACACTCGACACCTGATTGCCAACCAGGCTGAGGGAACCTTTGAGCGCCTCCGTTACCTTTTAGGAGGCGACCGCCCCAGTCAAACTACCCACCAGGCACTGTCCCTGATCCGGATAACGGACCAAAGTTAGACAGCCAGAACAACCAGAGTGGTATTTCAACGATGACTCCACCCGAACTGGCGTCCGAGCTTCACAGTCTCCCACCTATCCTACACAAGTTGTACCGACCACCAATACCAAGTTGTAGTAAAGGTCCCGGGGTCTTTCCGTCCTGCTGCGCGTAACGAGCATCTTTACTCGTAATGCAATTTCGCCGAGTCCACGGTTGAGACAGCGCCCAAGTCGTTACGCCATTCGTGCAGGTCGGAACTTACCCGACAAGGAATTTCGCTACCTTAGGATGGTTATAGTTACCACCGCCGTTTACTGGCGCTTAAGTTCAAAGCTTCGCCGGCCGAAACCAGCTAACCTGTCCCCTTAACGTTCCAGCACCGGGCAGGCGTCAGTCCGTATACATCGAATTACTTCTTCGCACGGACCTGTGTTTTTAGTAAACAGTCGCTTGGGCCTGGTCTCTGCGGCCATCACCGCTTCCCCCAGCAAGTGAGGTAACGGTTCCGGCCCCCCTTCTCCCGAAGTTACGGGGGCATTTTGCCGAGTTCCTTAACCATGGTTCACTCGATCGCCTTGGTATTCTCTACCTGATCACCTGTGTCGGTTTGGGGTACGGGCGGCTCTAACACTCACTGCGAAGTTTTTCTCGGCAGCATGGGATCATCCACTTCCCCTAAACGGGTCCGCCTCGGCTCTCAGGCTCAATGAGACACGGATTTGCCTATGCCTCGCCCTACCACCTTGCCCGCGGATCAGCTTACGCCTACCATCGCCGCGGTTGGACTACCCTCCTGCGTCACTCCTCAATGCACCTACTACCACCTCGGGTCACCAACGCCACCGATCCGTCCGAAGACATCACAGCCTTGCTGGTTTAGCATCAGCGGGTTCGGTCGGGTCGTGTTAATGCCGGTACGGGAATATCAACCCGTTGTCCATCGACTACGCCTGTCGGCCTCGCCTTAGGTCCCGACTTACCCAGGGCAGATTAGCTTGACCCTGGAACCCTTGATCATCCGGCGGACGGGTTTCTCACCCGTCATTCGCTACTCATGCCTGCATTCTCACTCGTGCAGCATCCACAACTCCATCACTAGGCTGCTTCACACGCTGCACGACGCTCCCCTACCCATCCACACACCTGGATGACATCCGAAGACGCCACCGGGTACGAGTGTGAATGCCACAGCTTCGGCGGATTGCTTGAGCCCCGCTACATTGTCGGCGCGGAATCACTTGACCAGTGAGCTATTACGCACTCTTTCAAGGGTGGCTGCTTCTAAGCCAACCTCCTGGTTGTCTGGGCAACTCCACATCCTTTTCCACTTAGCAATCGCTTAGGGGCCTTAGCTGGTGATCTGGGCTGTTTCCCTCTCGACTACGGAGCTTATCCCCCGCAGTCTCACTGCCGCGCTCTCACTTACCGGCATTCGGAGTTTGGCTGATTTCGGTAAGCCGGTAAGCCCCCTAGACCATCCAGTGCTCTACCTCCGGTAAGAAACACGCGACGCTGCACCTATATGCATTTCGGGGAGAACCAGCTATCACGGAGTTTGATTGGCCTTTCACCCCTATCCACAGGTCATCCCCCAGGTTTTCAACCCTGGTGGGTTCGGTCCTCCACGCGGTCTTACCCACGCTTCAACCTGCCCATGGATAGATCACTCCGCTTCGGGTCTAGAGCATGCGACTAAAGCGCCCTATTCAGACTCGCTTTCGCTACGGCTACCCCACACGGGTTAACCTCGCCACACACCACTAACTCGCAGGCTCATTCTTCAAAAGGCACGCCGTCACACCCCACAAGGAGATGCTCCGACGGATTGTAGGCAACCGGTTTCAGGTACTATTTCACTCCCCTCCCGGGGTACTTTTCATCTTTCCCTCACGGTACTAGTCCGCTATCGGTCACCAAGAAGTATTTAGGCTTAGCGGGTGGTCCCGCCAGATTCACACAAGATTTCAAGAGTCCCGTGCTACTCGGGAAAACACTCGAGAGTCACCGTCTTACGCCTACGGGGCCATAACCCACTACGGCTCAACATTCCAGAAGATTCGACTTCAACGATGATTTATAACTCTCCGACACCACGGCATTAATGTCTGAATGCTCCCACAACCCCACATACGCAACGCACGCCGGCTATCACACGCACATGGTTTAGCCTCATCCGCTTTCGCTCGCCACTACTCACGGAATCACTGTTGTTTTCTCTTCCTGCGGGTACTGAGATGTTTCACTTCCCCGCGTTCCCTCCAGAACCCTATGTGTTCAGGCACTGGTAACTGGCTTTAGAATGCCAGCTGGGTTTCCCCATTCGGACACCCCCGGATCACAGCTTGGTTGCCAACTCCCCGGGGCTTATCGCAGGCTCCAACGTCCTTCATCGGCTCTTGGTACCAAGACATCCACCGATTGCCCTTAGTAGCTTGTCACACAACAAAACAAAATTACGCTACAAAGAGATGCTCGCGTCCACTATACAGTTCTCAAAATACGGGCAGGTCACCGACCCATCCTCACCACCCACAAGCGAGAAACACCCTCAAGGGAAACAACACACCCATCAGATGAAACCCACCAGCAGTTTGGTGACAGCCGGCCCCAGCCACCCACCACACCCACCCTCACGAGTCGGTGTGACTGTGACCCAGAGACAACCAGTCCAACTCCCCCACCAGGGGAAGCAGGCCCGATTTCTCAGGACCCAACAGCGCGCCTCAGCCCTTCACCCCACCTCACTCACGTTCCACGCCTTCCACCCACAAGGAGTGTCAGCAGTACTAGCTCGATCGATCAGGATCCAGGCCTAATGGTCAATGTTCCACAGTCCGAAGCACCATCACCCCGAGACGAACGCCCGGGCAGTGATGAATAGGCACCAGACTCTACGAGCCGGCGCCGAGTGCTCCTTAGAAAGGAGGTGATCCAGCCGCACCTTCCGGTACGGCTACCTTGTTACGACTTCGTCCTAATCGCCAGCCCCACCTTCGACGGCTCCCTCCACAAGGGTTAGGCCACCGGCTTCGGGTGTTGCCGACTTTCATGACGTGACGGGCGGTGTGTACAAGGCCCGGGAACGTATTCACCGCAGCGTTGCTGATCTGCGATTACTAGCGACTCCGACTTCATGGGGTCGAGTTGCAGACCCCAATCCGAACTGAGACCGGCTTTTTGGGATTCGCTCCACCTTACAGCTTCGCAGCCCTTTGTACCGGCCATTGTAGCATGCGTGAAGCCCTGGACATAAGGGGCATGATGACTTGACGTCATCCCCACCTTCCTCCGAGTTGACCCCGGCAGTCTCCTATGAGTCCCCACCATAACGTGCTGGCAACATAGGACGAGGGTTGCGCTCGTTGCGGGACTTAACCCAACATCTCACGACACGAGCTGACGACAGCCATGCACCACCTGTATAGGACCCTTACGGACCCCGCATCTCTGCGAGATTTCCCTATATGTCAAACCCAGGTAAGGTTCTTCGCGTTGCATCGAATTAATCCGCATGCTCCGCCGCTTGTGCGGGCCCCCGTCAATTCCTTTGAGTTTTAGCCTTGCGGCCGTACTCCCCAGGCGGGGCGCTTAATGCGTTAGCTGCGGCACGGAGGACGTGGAATGTCCCCCACACCTAGCGCCCAACGTTTACGGCGTGGACTACCAGGGTATCTAATCCTGTTCGCTACCCACGCTTTCGCTCCTCAGCGTCAGGTAAGGCCCAGAGAGCCGCCTTCGCCACCGGTGTTCTTCCTGATATCTGCGCATTCCACCGCTACACCAGGAGTTCCGCTCTCCCCTGCCTACCTCTAGTCTGCCCGTATCGGAAGCAGGCTCGGAGTTAAGCTCCGAGTTTTCACTCCCGACGTGACGAACCGCCTACGAGCCCTTTACGCCCAATAATTCCGGACAACGCTCGGACCCTACGTATTACCGCGGCTGCTGGCACGTAGTTGGCCGGTCCTTCTTCTGCAGGTACCGTCACTCTCGCTTCGTCCCTGCTGAAAGAGGTTTACAACCCGAAGGCCGTCATCCCTCACGCGGCGTTGCTGCGTCAGACTTTCGTCCATTGCGCAATATTCCCCACTGCTGCCTCCCGTAGGAGTCTGGGCCGTGTCTCAGTCCCAGTGTGGCCGGTCGCCCTCTCAGGCCGGCTACCCGTCGACGCCTTGGTAGGCCATTACCCCACCAACAAGCTGATAGGCCGCGAGCCCATCCCCAACCGCCAGAACTTTCAACCCCCCACCATGAAGCAGGAGATCATATCCGGTATTAGACCCCGTTTCCGAGGCTTATCCCAAAGTTGAGGGTAGGTTGCTCACGTGTTACTCACCCGTTCGCCGCTCGTGTACCCCCGAAGGGGCCTTACCGCTCGACTTGCATGTGTTAAGCACGCCGCCAGCGTTCGTCCTGAGCCAGGATCAAACTCTCCGTTGAAATCCATATGTCAACCACAACCCCAAAGAGCCATGGAAAACAGACTAACGAAAACCGATCCCTTGAATCAGAAACAATCAAACTGACTGAATCCAGAAAATATTTCAAAGGAATCCGCCACAGACAACAAACAACCCCCACCAAAACACCATCAAGGCATCCCAGCAGAAGACCATCCGAAGCCCATGAACGGGGATAATGCATCTTTCGGCATTGACTTTCGGCACGCTGTTGAGTTCTCAAAAATCGGGCGCACACCGCG
>NZ_SJKD01000021.1 GCF_004331485.1 Kribbella capetownensis | reverse complement strand
GAGCTCCCGGCGGGCCATGACGTCGTACTGCTGTCCATGATCATGCACGACTGGACGCCGGAGCAGGACCTGGCGATCCTGCGCAAGTGTTTCGCGGCCTTGCCGTCCGGCGGCCGGATCGTGATCAGCGAGTTGCTGGTCAACGACGAGAAGACCGGCCCACCCGCCGCCGCCTTGATGAGCCTGAACATGTTGGTCGAGACGGCTGGTGGTCGCAACTACACCGCGGCCGAGTACGAGCACTGGCTGCACGCCACCGGCTTCGTAGACGTCCAAACCCTGTCCTTCGAGGCGCCGGGCGCAAACGGCGCGGTCATCGCCCGCAAACCGTGACGACATCGGCCGGACAAGCTACGTCCACCTGACCTCGCAGGTGAACGCGTGGATCGCGACCCTGTTCGGTCCCAAGAACCTCGTTCAGACCCCGGAGGCGCTCGCGGTTCTCGACGACAACCGTGATCAGGTTGGCCCAGAATGCGCGTCCGCTGGCTCCCGCGATCGCGTGCTCCGGGCCCTCACTCATCACGGTTGCCCGTGGCGGACCGGTTGAACCCATAACGGCTGATCAAAAGGGGTAATGATGCCCTGCCAAGCAGCCTCTCCAGGCGTCAGAAGTCTCAGCTCTAAGGCATTCTGGCCCTGGTAGCCGACTCTCGTTGACGCGATTCGCACCACGTTTGATCCCACGGCGATGCTCGACGAGCGACGAGCCTCCACCCGACCCACCATGCCAAGTTCGGCTCTCGCAAGTTCAAGGGCGCGCCTTCGGCGCGCGGGCCCGGCAGCCGGCGGCTGGTGGTCGGATTCCGGGCCGGCATCCCAGTCATCCCGGCGACGCGGGCGTTCGAGACCCGGCATCCGGACGTGGTCGTGGACGTGCAGCGGATGGAATGGGACGACCAGGCACCGATGCTGCTCGACGGCCGCGTCGACGTCGGCTATGTACGGCTGCCGATCGACGAGGCCGGCCTGCACGTGACGCCGCTGTACACCGAGCCGCTCATGGTGGTGCTGCCCGCAGGCCACCGGTGGGCCGGCAAGGAGGAGGTCAGTGAGGCCGACCTGGGCGGCGAGCCGCTGGTCTGGCATGCCGACGCGAGCACGCAGCCCACCAGGCGCCCGCACCCCGACTCCGGGCTCCGGGTGCGCGGGGTGGAGGAGAAGCTCGAGCACGTCGCGGCCGGCGGGGCATCTAGTTCGTGGGGCGTTCGGAGACAGTGTTCTACTCGCGTCCGACATCAGTTACGTACCCATCCCGGAACTCGCGCCCGGCCAGGTGTGCCTTGCGGTGGCGGCATCACGCACTCGCCGCTGGCCGACGACTTCTTCACCGCGGCGCAGGCGACGGCCGAGATCACGGCAGAATGTGGGAACTATGAGGCTTATTCAGGCGGTCCAGTCTAAAGCCGCTGTGGACTGCCGAAATGGGCTGCAATCTCAGTTGCTCGGACACCACTTCTCGCGATCACGTTCGGCATTCGCTGCCCCGTCGGAAATGTAGGTGGTGGTCCAGTCGGTCTTGGCTTGACGTGTCCACTGAAGTGATCTCACCAAGTTCGGTTTGATATAAGCGGGCCTGCCTGTTTCTGTGGGGATGGCTGGCTTTGGAGGCAGGATTTTGGCCCACCTGGAGGTCTGACAGGAACGCCGACCTCCGGGCGGCGCACATCCACCAGCTCGCCGCGCTCCCGACGGCCGCCCTACTCAGCGTCCTGCGCCTCGATCAGGTCGAGGTCGCGGACGCAGAAGCCGTGGTGCTCGAAGGTCTCGTTGAGCACCGTGCCGAGGCACTGGCGCACCGAGCGGCCCCGGGCGTACGGCGGCCAGACATCGTCGTCGGGCACCGGCGCTCGCGCTGCGAGCTGCGCCGCGGTGACCTGGTCGAGCCAGGCCTCGAGCTCGGCGGCCTGTGCGTCACGCACGCTCACGATCTCGTCGAGGGCTGGATCGAGCGAGAGGTCAAGCCCGTGCGCTCCACGGTAGGGCTCGACGGTCGTTCCGATGCCCATCGGCGTGAACAGCTCCGTCGAGCCCAGGCAGCAGCGGCGGAACCACGAGTCGTGGACGAAGACCAGGTGGCGCATCGTCTGCACCGCCGACCACTCGTCGTTCACGCTGCGCTGCTCGATGCCGGGCGTACGGCGGATTCGCTCGACCGTGGCAGCCCAGCCGGCATGGACCTGACGCGATGCCTCGCGCAGATCGGCAGGGTCCTCGGAGCGGATCAGCACCCGCACCGGATGACGCCTGTCGAGCTCTGCCTCGACGTACTCCGTGACCTCGACACCGTTCACCACGAGGTTGGTGATGAGCCCGTCGATCACGGCGTCCTGCATGACGACGCCGATCAGGCGTGCCCCGGTCAGATCACACTCGCGGAACTCCGCACCCTGCAGGTCCTCGTCTATATACCGTGTCATGCTCCGCAGACTAGGTCCAAGCACCGACAAGCCAGCCTCTCCGGCGGGCGTGGAGTCCCGTCTACGCAGGCTGGTGGCGATTCAGAGAGCCCAGTCGCAGAGAGCCCGTGTCGCGCCGGGATTGCATTAGCGGTCCCAGGTGAGGTCGATCGCTCGGGCGAAGGTGACGTATCCGGCGCGGTGGAACGCGTTGGCCATCGGTACGTTGCCGAGGTCGGTGGCGGCTCGGATCCTGGCTGCTCCGTTGTCGGCGAGGATTCTGGTGCCTTCGCCGAGGATCTCGTCGATGTATCCGTGTCCGCGGTGGCGTGGCAGTACGGCGAGATACGCGATGATCGGGTGGTAGTTGTTACGGGCCGGGATCACGAAACCGACCGGCTCACCGTCAGGTAGCGTCGCGACTCGCCACCACTCGCGTGGGCTCGAGTAGCTGAGGAACTCGCTGTCGTACTGGTGGGCGGCGGACTCGGCTGGATCCATCGTCTGCAGTTCGGTCTGGCTGTGCGCATCGAGTGTGCCGTCGAGGACGTCGGTCATGAGGCCGACGAGCTCGGCGCGGTCGGCGACCGGTCTGAAGGTCAGCCGGCCGCTGGGCGTCGGCATGCAGGCGGGCGGCTGCCACTCCAGCCGTAGCCGCTCGACAAACAGCCGGGCGCCGGTGCGTTCGGCGGCGGCGACCCGGTCCTCTACGGCCCGGCGCTCAGCGGGGTCATCACGCCACTGTGCGGACAGCATTCGCCCGTACTCGACCGGGCCGTCCGGAACTACCGCCGCGCTCGCCTCACGTAACAGTCGCTCGCCGATGTCGACGCGGTCCGGTGAGACGTCGTCCAGGTCAAACACGTCCAGCAGGAGCGGCGGCTCGCCGTCCGCGCGGGCCCACCAGGCGACCCGGGCCACGACCACGTCGCCGCGCAGCGCCACCCACAGCCACTCCAGCCGGCGGCGGCCGGCCGCGAGGTCGTCTGCGAGTTCCTCGTTGTACGCATACGGCAAGGTGTTGAAGAGATCCAGCTCAGCGTGGCTGGCGAGAGGTCGAATGATCACCGCCGCAGAGTAGCCCGGCTCGGCCGGGAGGTTGTCGACGCACGGGCGGATGCACAACAACTGGTAGCTACCGAGCGATTTCCCGACGGAATGCAATAAGACGTGCGATGCGTCTGCTGACTTGTCGAGCAGTGGACTTTACGGTTGGGCCGGATTCATCCTGTGATGGTCGTACTTCATGCCCGATGAGTCATCTGATCGTGCCAGTCGTTGAGGACCGCGAAGGAGGAATTGTGGGACGTTTCGACCGTCGCCGCGGTTACCTGTTGATCATCTGCGCATTGGCCCTCGGCCTGGTGGCCGCAACGAACCTGCCGGCGAATGCGGCGCCCGGACGTGTGTCGGTGTTCTCCCCGGGTGCACCAGGGGCCGGGGATCCGTACTTCCCCGACATGGGCAACGGCGGCTACGACGTCAGCCACTACGACATCAGGCTGGCGTTCGACCCCAGGACCAAGGCGATCAACGCGACCACGACGGTCCGTGCCAGAGCCACCCAGAATCTCTCCCGGTTCAACCTGGATTTCCAGGGACCGCTGGAGATCAGCAAGCTCTCTGTCAACGGGCACGACGCGTCTTTCGGCCGTAGCGGTGCGCAGGAGCTGGTGATCACTCCGCGGCACGGCCTGACGCGGGGGAGCACGTTTGTCGTGTCGGTGAGCTACGCAGGCGTCCCGCAGAAGGTCGATGACCCCGCGCTGGGCGTTTCCGGCTGGGTCGCCACCAAGGACGGCGCGGTCGCACTCAATCAGCCCATCGGCGCGGCTACCTACTTCCCGGTGAACGACACCACCGACGACAAGGCGACGTACACCCAGACCATCACCGTGCCGACCGGACTCACCGTCCTGGCCAACGGCGAACCCGGACCGACCACCAAGCACGACGGCCGGACCACCTTTCGTTGGCGGATGAACCAGCCGATGGCCAGCGAGCTGGCCATGATGGCGATCGGGAAGTACAACGTCACCCGCAGTGTGACTGCCGACGGCCGGCCGAACATCACCGCCATCGGCCAGTCGATCGACACGAAAGCCGGCCAGGGCAAGGTGTTCAACCAGACCACGGCGCAGATCGTCCACTGGGAGTCGTCGTTGTACGGCGCTACCCGTTCGACTCGACCGGCGGCATTCTCGCCGACGTCGGCGTCGACTACGCCCTGGAGACGCAGAGCCGACCGGTGTACGACCAGCGCACCAGCCGCGTCGACGGTGACCTGCTCGCCCACGAACTCGGCCACCAGTGGTTCGGAGACAGTCTGACTCCGGTGCACTGGTCGGACATCTGGCTGAACGAAGGCTTCGCCACCTACTCGGAGTGGTTCTACCAGGAACAGTTCAACGGCATCCCGGTGGAACAGAGCTTCGCGCAGGCGTACGCCGGCGAGAAGGACTGGAGTGGCAAGGTCGCCGACCCCGGACGGGATCACATCTTCGACGACCTGGTCTACACCCGCGGGGCGATGACGTTGCAGGCGCTCCGCTTGAAGATCGGCGACCGCGCCTTCTTCCAACTGCTCAACCAGTGGCCGAAGACGTACCGGCACGGCACTGTCTCGACGCGAACCTTCATCCGATTCGTCGAGCACCTGACCCACCGCGACCTCGGCGCGTTCTTCCACACCTGGCTCTACCAGCCAGGCAAACCGAACCTCTGACCATCCGGACGCCACGGCTTGGCCTGCGGTGTTGGTCAGGTAGCGTCGGGGCGTGTTGCTGCCTGAGTCGTCGGTGCCAGGGGCTGATCTGCCGGTCCGGGCGGTTTTGCCTGCGACGGTCCAAGCGGTGCGTTCGCGCGGTACTGCGGTGTTGGTCGCGCCGCCCGGATCAGGAAAGACCTCGCTGCTGCCGCTTGCGTTGAGCGACGCCCTCGGGGGGACGATCATCGTGGCGGAGCCGCGAAGGTTGGCAACCCGCGCGGCTGCGGCCCGGCTGGCGACGCTGGTCGGCGAACCGCTCGGGCAACGGATCGGCTACGCGATGCGCGGTGAACGCAGCGGCGGACGAGGCCTACGTGTCGAGGTGGTGACGACAGGGCTCCTCGTACGGCGTCTGCAGCAGAACCCGGAGCTGCCGGGTGTCGCAGCGGTCGTCATCGACGAGTGCCACGAGCGGCACCTTGATGCCGATCTGCTGCTGGCGTTCTGCGTCGACATCCGGGCGAACCTTCGGGAGGACCTGGCGATCGTTGCGACCTCGGCCACGCCGGACACGGTCAGACTGAGTCGCGCACTGGGCACTGACGTTCCGGCGCCCGTCATCACCGCGTCCGCTGCACTGTTCGACCTGGCCATCGAGTGGGCCCCACCACCGGTCCCCGTACCGCTGCTTCCTGGTGGGCGGGTCGACCCGCGCCTGCTGGACCACGTCGCGACTGTCGTCCAGCGTGCCTGGACCGAGAACGACGGCGACATCCTCGTGTTCGTCCCGGGGGAGGCCGAGGTCAACGGTGTGACTCGGCGATTGGCCGGTCAGAATGTCCTGCCGTTGTTCGGTCGCCAGTCAAGGGCTGAACAGGACCGCGCGTTGGCGTCGGCCGCCACTCGTCGGATCGTGGTGACGACCTCGGTCGCGGAGAGTTCGCTGACTGTGCCCGGGGTCAGGGTTGTGGTCGACTCGGGTCTTGCCCGGGAGCCGCGGACCGATCAGTCCCGTGGCCTCGGTGCGTTGGTCACCTGCCGGGTTTCGAGATCGTCGGCCGATCAGCGAGCGGGTCGCGCCGGGCGGGAGGCACCTGGCCGGGTCTATCGGTGCTGGTCTGCCATCGACCACAGGCATCTCGACGATCATCCGGCGCCGGAGATCGCGACCGCCGATCTGGCGGCTTTCGCCCTCGACCTCGCGGCATGGGGTGCTCCAGCCGGCGACGGTCTGACCTTGCTGGAGCCGCCGCCGGCCGTGGCGATGACCGCGGCCACCGAACTGCTGCGCCGCCTCGATGCCGTTGACGCCAGCGGCCGGATCACCGAACGGGGACGGCGGATGGCGGCGATCGGGGCGCATCCCCGCTTGGCTCGTGCGCTGATGGACGGGGCGCCGCTCATCGGCACCGCCCGGGCCCGCGAGATCGTCGCGATGCTCTCGGACGACTCCGGCCGCGACTTCGGCGATGATCTACCGGCTCGCCTGCGAGCACTCCGCCGCGGCGACGATCGCGGGGCGACGGCCCGCTGGCGAGAGGAAACAAAGCGCCTCGGCCGGGACGCGACGACTGGCGACCCATTGGGTCGACCAACAGGTTGGGGGACGCATGTCGTAGCGGACGACCTCGCGGTGGGGGTTGTGGTGGGGCTGGCGTATCCGGATCGGATCGCGCGGGTCCGGGGAGTCGGCTCGGCGACGTACCAGATGTCTGGTGGTACGGGTGCCACGCTGGATCCGCAGTCGCCGTTGCGGACCACGACCTGGCTGGCGATCGCGGTTGCCGACCGGGCACCCGGTCGCGCCGACGCCAGGATCCGTTCCGCGGCGCCGATCGACGAGCAGACTGCGCGTGACATCGCAGCTGAGCTCGTCTCGACCACCGACCAGATCCGCTGGGACGACGGCCGGATCGTGACGCGGCGCGTCGAGGCACTCGGCGCGATCGTGCTCAACGACGTCCCGCTGGCAAAGCCCGATCCACTGCTCGTCCAAGCGGCCGTCCGCGACGGCATCCGGCGCAGCGGTCTGTCCGTACTGCGTTGGCCGGAGGCCGCTCTGGCCTTGCGGCAGCGGCTCGCGTTCTGCCACGCCCACCTCGGAGCGCCGTGGCCCGCGGTCGACGACAAAGCTTTGCTTGCCGGTCTCGACGAATGGCTGGGTACCGAGCTCGCCTCGGTGCGAGGCGCGCGCGATCTCGCCCGCATCGACGTGGCTTCGGCGCTCCGGCGACTGCTGCCATGGCCCGCAGCCACCCGGTTCGGCGAACTCGCACCGGAACGGCTCGAGGTCCCATCAGGCTCACAAGTGCGACTCACGTACGACGGTGTGGAGCCGCCGGTCCTCGCCGTGAAGCTGCAGGAAGTATTCGGCTGGACTGTCACTCCAGCCGTCGCGGACGGTCGTGTCCCAGTCGTTCTGCACCTACTGTCGCCCGCACGGCGCCCGGTCGCGATCACGAGCGACCTCGCCTCTTTCTGGAAGCAGGGCTATCCCCAGGTCCGAGCCGACCTGCGAGCCCGTTACCCCCGGCATCCATGGCCGGAAGATCCACTCACCGCCGCCCCTACCAAGCGACCAAAACCTCGCCGGTGAACCGAGCCGCAGCCACCTCGTGCGAGGCCGCTCCGCGGGACTGGAGCAGCGAAAACAATGGCTCCGAGAGCTGGTGTACTCGCGGAGCCGTCTGAACAACTCTGGTGTCCGAGGAGGAACACGCACCTTAACCACACGCCTCGAACTCGGCGATCGGGATAGTGTGCCGTCTCTGTAATTCGCTGAACTGCTCGGCTCCGGTCCGTCCGAGTGGCATTCCGTACCGCTTGACGCGCCCGAAGCGCCGGGTGTGCTCGGAGTATCTGCGAGACGCTCGGTCCTCGAACAAGATGAGACCTCCCGGTGAAGCGCTGACCTGTGATCGTGGCCAGAACGGCGACCCTGACTGCAGGCCCAGGTCACCTCGAACGGAGCTGCCTCGCGGGCGCAGGGTGGGTAGGTCAGTAGCCCGGGAAGACCCTGCGGAGGGTGGGGACGGTGATCGGGCCGGTGAGGCTGAGCGTGGCTGGGGTGTGGTTCGGGGCGAGGCGGCCTGCGATGAGTCGTAGCCAGGACTCTGCGGGGAGGGTCAGCGATCCGTCGGCGTCGTCCGTGGGAGTTGAGTCGATGCTGACCGGGTCGTCGAGGCGGAGCGAGAACTTTGTCGCCGGCTCGGTTGTGGCGACTGTCAGCACGGCCTGAAGGCCGTTGAGGTTGGCCGGCCTGGTGATCCAGCTGAGGTCGCCGATGGTTTGGAGCATCTGCGGTACGGCGTCGGCGTCGAGCGTCGCGCTCGGGTCGGACGGGCTGCGGACGTCCCAGGAGTGATAGGTAAGCTCGCTCAGGCGCATGCGGGCGACGGTCGCCACGTCGGCTGGGGCGGGGAGGTATCCCAGCTCGATCCGGAGGCTATCGCGTTGGTCGTCGTTCAGCGACTCGAACAGGGTAGTGAGCTTTTCGTTCCAGACGAGGAAGCCTGCGGCTTGCTCTTGGCGTGACGACGAGTTCCAGCGGGTCCATACGTTCTGGTTGAAGTCGCCGTCGGCGGCGGGCTTGCCGTCGAGAGTGAGCTGCACCGTGTTGGTCATGATCTCTGCGCCGCTGCCGAGGTGACTCAGTACCTGCGCAATGTCCCAGTCGGTCGCCGCCGACGGGCCGGCCAGCGCTACTTCGTCAAAGTTCAGCACCAGATCCGCGAGCCGTTCGTAGCCGCTGCGGAGCGCGGCGATGACGATGTCGGCAGTGCTCAAGTTGTGCCTCCAGAGGCGTGATCGGTGGAACTGGTTGGTCAGGTCTTTGATATCACCGCCCTGGTCGGCCGCCTGCCGACAATCGCCGACCAGGTCGAGTTCCAGCAGGTGCGCGGGGGAGTCGTCTGGCGATCGGTGTTTGTGGAACCGGGAGTAGATTGATGCCTTGGTCGGCTGGGCTCTGTGGGGGAGTACTGTTTCGGGCTGATGCCTTCCATTCGTGCTCGCCGCCCCAGACCGCCTGACATGACTGTCCCCGTCGATGCGCGGTCGGTGTTCACCGACGGGGCCTGCTCGGGCAACCCTGGACCCGGAGGCTGGGCCTGGGCGGCGTCGACGACCGAGTACGCCTCCGGTCACGAGGCTGTCTCGACGAACCAGCGGATGGAGATCCGCGCTGCGCTCGAAGCCGTCCGGGCGAACGACGGTCCGCTGCTGGTCGTGTCCGACTCGACGTACGTCGTCAACTGCTTCCGCGACCGGTGGTACGAAGGGTGGCTCGAGCGCGGCTGGCTCACTTCGGCAAAGAAGGCGGTCGCCAACAGAGACCTGTGGGAGCCGCTCGTGGCGCTGGTGACCGAGCGCGGCAATGTCGCCTTTCACTGGGTGAAGGGCCACTCCGGCAACCGGATGAACGAGTTCGTGGACCAATTGGCCGTCGCCGCCTGCGATCCCCGCCACTGATCTCTGGTCTGCCAACCGATCCCAGTCGGCTCCCGCGCCTGACCGGCTCGAGCCGGTCAGGAATTCGTGGCCACCCACCAGGCCGCGATCTGGGCTCGTGAGCGGACTCCGAGCCGGATGCGGATGCGTTCGAGGTGTCCTTCGGCGGACCGTTCGTCGATGCCTAGTTGTTCGCCGATCTCGCGGTTGGTGAGCCCTTGCGTGACCAGGGCTGCGACCTGTTCCTGGCGGGCGGTCAGTTGCGGAGCAGTTGCGCCGCGCAGTGCGGGGAGGCCGAGGAAGTCTCGGATCACCGTGAGGAGGGCGTCGGCGTCGCCGATGTAGGGCAGATGCGAGCGTCCGGGCAGGATGCGAAGCGTCGCCGCTGGGATCCCGGTGGCGATCAGCCGGGCCTGGTCGAGCGGCGCGGCGCGGTCGTGTTCTCGGTGCACCACGAGCGTGGGGGCGCGAACGTTCGCCAAGCTGCCGGTAACGTCGATGCGGTAGCAAAGTGTCAAGAGGTCCGCGGCGGTTGCGGCTGAGGACGCCTGCCGTTGGTAGGCGGCGAGCGCCGACCGGGTGCCGGCCGACGCCTCAGGCGCGAAGATGTCGGTCAGCACATCGGCGCCTAGTCCCCAGTGGCTGCGCACCAGGCCGACGACGTGCTCGCGTACCGGCACGGGAGCGATGTCCACGCCGCGCGCCCACCCGCCGTACAGCACAAGACGGTCGACCTCGATGGGGTGTCGCGCAGCCCACTCGATCGCGATCGGTACGCCGAGTGAGCTGCCCATGACCTCGTACCTGTCCACGCCGGACGCGGCGACGACTGCGTCAAGGTTGTCCAGCTCCGATTCGAGGGACGCGCCCACGGGCGTGGTGCGATCGGACAGCCCGCAGCCGGGCCGGTCGTAGCGGAGCACGGTCCGTCCCCGGGCGAGTCCCTCGAACAGGTAGCGCTCGGCCGGCAGCGCCCAGCTGAGCTCGAGGTGGCTGAGCCAACCGCCGATGAACAGCAGTGGAGGCCCGGCTCCGGCGGCCGCATACGCCACTGTCGTTCCATTCGGCAGGTAGGTCGAATCCAGCCGTTGTTCCAACTGGCTCCTCCCATCGCCAGATGTCCTGCCTACAGCCTCTTGCAAGTCACTTCCTGACACCAGCACGAGCCAGCTGTGGGGGGAGATTGGGGTAGTTCCACGCCTGACACATCTCCGCCAAACCCATGAGGATGGTGCAGTGCCGTCCCACGCACGGCCGACAACCGGGGCCCCGCATCCGGGCGGGTCCGACACGAAGGGGCCAAAGATGACGGGTACGGTGGGCATCGCGTTCACTCCGTTCGAGGACCGGTTCGAGGTGATTGAACGGGCGGCGGTGCTGGCCGAGGAACGGGGACTTGAGTCGGTCGGGGTCGCCGAGGCGATGACGCTGGACGCGCCGATTGTGCTCGCCCGGCTTGCCGAGCGCACCGAGCGGATCGGTTTGGTGACTGGCGTGCTGTCGGTGTGGGGCCGCACCCCGGCCACGCTCGCACTCACCGCCGCCGAGCTGCAGCGCTCTTCCGGGGGCCGGTTCGTCCTCGGCCTGGGCGCCGGCACCGCGCCGATCACCGAGGGTTTCCATGGGCAGCCGTGGCAGGCGCCGCTGCGGAAGCTGCGCGACAGCCTCGTAGCGGTCCGTACGCTGCTTGACGGTGGGCGGCTCCCAGCGCTGCAAGACGGTGTCCGACCGCTGCGGCTGGGCTGCCCGCCGGCAGTACCGGTGCCGATCGCGCTGGCCGCGATCACCCCGCCCAGCATCCGATTGGCCGGCGCCCTGGCAGAGCAGTGGCTGCCGTTCCTGCTCCCACCCGCGGCCCTTGATGCCGGTCGCGAACTCATGGCCGACGCTGCGGCCAGTTCGGGTCGCACCGACGCCGCCACTGTCACCGCCTCCGTCCCGATCGCCCTCGCCCCGGATCGCGATGGTGCGGCGCGCATAGCCGCGCGCTGGCTGGTCACCTACGCCACCCGGATGGGGCCGCTGTACCCGAAGATGCTGCGCGAGCACGGTTACCAGCACGAGCTCGACGCCCTCCTGGACTCCAACCCCGACCCACGCGGCACCCACCTACCGGCCGCGGCCGAGCGGCTGGCACGCGACGTCCTGTTCTTTGGCACGTACGACGAGGCACCCGAGCTCACCCGGGCCTGGCTCAAACACGCCGACGATCTTGCGTTCGTCGCCCCATTCGGCCTTCCCGGCGAGCAAATCTCCGACACAGTCGAGGCAATCAGCCACCCGTAAGAGATTCTGCATGTGCGCCGATAGCTGCTGACCGCAGGTTGGGAGCGGTGCGAGTGACGAGCGTTGATGGCGAGTTGTGCTGTCGTCTTCCCGCGCCTCAAGCGCGGCGAAGGTGGGTGGTGTCGTTGAGTTCGACAAGGGTGCGGTTATGGAAGTAGTCGTCCTCGCGGAGGTGGGTGATGCTGCCCGTCTCGACGCGGAAGCTGGCGTAGGCAAGCGCATCCGATGGGATCCGGAGCCAGTGCGCGATCACAGCACTGGCTGAACCGCCGTGCGTCACGACGATCGTTGTGAGGGCCGGCCTGCTCATGATCTGGTCCATGCCTCGGTATACCCGCCGTACCCATTCCAGCTTCGTCTCGGCGCCGGCAAGTCCTTCGTCGTGGTCCATGCGCTCACCAGTGGCCGGAGGTGGGACGAACCGTTGCCGGAACCATGCGTCCGGCTGTCCCTCACCCTCGCCGTACGATTTCTCGCGCAGTTCGCTCATGCTCACTGGTTCGCGGCCGAGCCGCTGTCCGATGGCCGCGGCGGTCTGCGTGGTTCTCGTGAGGTCGGAGGTGAACACCGATACCGCACCGCCGTCGTTCACCCGCTGAGTCAACGCGTCGGCGATGAGTCCGGCGTGCACGAGACCTGCCGGAGTCAGTTCGGAGTCGTACCAACCGCCCACTCGGTCTTCCAGGTGATGCGTGGCCTCAGGATGTGTGACGACGTACAGGTTCAGCATTTGCAGGATTCTGGCACGGGCTTGGTGTAGCCGTGCCCGGGTCGAAGCACCCCCCGCGACCTCCAGACAGCTGCCGAACCGCACCCAGCGAGGCCCTCCAAGGCGTTGACCGGCGGCAGGTACGGCGAGTCGGCCGATCCAAAATGGACGCACTGCCCCACAGCACGACAAAGCCCCGCCCGATAGCAGCGTCGCAGATCCGCCTTACCAGGCAGGTCTTGCCCACGCCCGCCTCGCCGTGCACGTACACCGCACACGCTGTATTGTCTCCGTCGACCTGGCCAGGCCGACCAAACACACGCCACTGAAGCCGCCGACTGAGCCTGCAGACCAGGTGCACGACGCGGCGGCAGAGAGGCGAGGACGACCGGTTAGGAATGGCCTAGGCACATCCACCGGTCGGCGGCGCGGATCCAACCGCGGCCTGCGAACCACAGCACGGCCGCGTCGGGCAGCTGCTCTGTGTCAGCGCCTCAGCCGGGCACCGAGCATCACCGTCGAGCTGCAAGGCCGCACATGACGGATGCGGGCCAGGTGGGGCTGGCAGCGCTCGCAGCGCCAGCGCTCGTCGACCGCCGTACCGAAGATCGTGCTTTCGCGTGAACAGGCGCACCCGGCGATTGTCTTGGTGGACACGTTCACTGCCGCTCAACTGGAGGAGCGAAAGCGCCGTTCGGGCGGGCGCCGCGGTTGGTCGTCGATCGAACGCTCACCACGGACGAGGAACCGGGTGTACCTGTTTCGGAGCATGGTCGGGTGCGGTATCTGTGAGCGGAAGATGGAGGGCGCGACGCAACGGCAGGTGGTCACGTACTAGAGGTGCAACGCCCGAACGCTCGTATCAAGTTCTGCGACGGCCCTGGCTCATCCGCCGAAGATCTACCTTCGCCAGGATCTGATCACGCCGGCTCTCAACCGGTGGATTGGACAGATATTCGGTCCTTTGCATCGTGACGCCACGATCACCGCACTGGTGTCTGCGGACGACTCGGCGCAGAGGCGGCTGGAGCGTGTGCGTGAGCTGCACGACCGGGTAGCCGTGGCTGAGGAGGCGATGGCGAGGCTGCAGCGGGCGCTTGATGTCGGCTGGGATCCGGCGGAGCTACAGGAGCAGTACAACCTGGCCGTGGGCGAGAAACGCACCGCAGAGTCTGCGTTGAAGGCTCTGCCGGATGAGGAAACCGTCAGTCGTGAGGAACTTTTGACCATCATCGACGAGCTCGGCGACATGGCTCATGCCCTCGATCGGGCTCACCCGAAGGATCTTGCTGAGTTGTGCGCCGCGCTGCACTTGTCGCTGACGTATCACCACACCGAACAGATCGTCGATGTGGAGGTCGACCCGCTGGCCGACCGTGTGGCTAAGTTGCGTGTCCGAGGGGGTGCACGCACCTTAACCACACGCGTGTGCCTCAAGGTCTAAGCGATGGGAACCCGCTGTCGAGCAGATACCGCTCGACATCTGGGGTGGCCTGTGAGCTCCTTCGACTTGACCTTGCGAGCAGTGCGTCCTACGAGTCGCGGATATGTAGTGTGATCGGCTGGCGCGCTTACACAGATTCCTTCGCTCCTCTACGGCGCGAGTGGTCCCTTGGTCGAGACCCCTAGGTCGACCTGACGTTGCGGCGTGCGTGGTGAGGCCCGGATCGCGGCGGAAGTACTTGACGTGTTTGGTTCTGTGCGAAGCCGAGCTCGGTCACGATCCGTGCGACCGTCGGTCGGGTGCAGGCGAGCACGCGTTTGGATTGCAGAGCGACTCGCTGCTCGATCAGCTTCTCGCCGGTTGATGCCTGAACGGCACGGGGCAGGGCCTCGGCGAACGTGCGCTGTGCCCGGGCATATGCATCGAGGTGGCGGGCTCGCCGGAACTTGCGATTGACGGGCTCGTCGAGCTTGCGCACGAGCCCCGGGCCGGGGCCAGGTTATCTCGGTGGCTGGCTGTTGCCCGCCGACAGTGGTGAGGATCGCCGCATACGGACGCGGCGGGGGATGTCCGCGAGTTTGCAGACGGTGGATGCACGTCGTTCGTCGAGGGCGAGCAGTGGCCCCAGCCATCACACCCCGCGACCTCTCGATCAGCGTTTGTCAGGTCAGCGAGCAGGCGACATCTCTAGCCTGTTTGGGGCGGTTGGGCAGGGACACCCTCAGCCTGAGGACGTTGTTGGACTCGTTCTCCTCGGCGATCTCGTCGTTCGGGTCGACGGTCACTGTGAATAGATGCACCATGCCATAGTCATCGGGCGCGAGATCAACCTGCATACCGGTGGATCCTGAGCCTGAGCCGAAGGCAGAATGACCGCCTCCGCTAAGACCGGTATCGCTGAGGAGATTGAACGGGACGAGATGGTCGTAGTCACCCTCACCTTTGTTTCGGACGGTGACGAAGAGGGTCAGGCCATCGGCGCCGCTGATCTGGCCGCCAGGCACCACCGAACAACGTGGCACCGCGGACAAGGTGAAGTCTGGCAGCGGGGCTCCCGGGGTGGTGGGAGTCGTCCAGGTGTCGGCCTCGAGGCTGACGACCGATGCCGGGGCCTTGAGATTCTGATGAATTCGCATCTGAGCCGCCCCACCCGGCCCGGGCTCGACATGAATCGTGATGGAGCACTTCTCACCCTCGATCAGCACCTCGTGCTCGCAGTTCCCGGTCTGTGCGAAGCGTTCCGCGATATCGCCTGTGAACTCGATATCGCCAATGCGCAGCCGCGTCTTTCCGCCACTCGTCACCTCCACAGCGGAATCGCACTGAGCGCTGGAGCAGTGGACCTGTGCCGGATGCACTTCGATACACAACTGGCCCTCGCATTTCCCAATCGTCCCGGCGGTCTCCCTCGTGGGAGATGGCTTTGGTGGATCCGTCGGATTCGGGGTCGGCACTGGGAACGTAGCGGGCAGACCGAGCGCTGCTTCCGGGACCGTGAATCCAACGTAGGTGAGTAACAGCGCGAGGACTGCGACAACTACCCCTCCCGCCAGTCGGAGTCGAGAGAACCGCCCTGCGGCGGCGATCAGCGGTGGGATGGCCGCGCCCAACGCGGCTCCGATCAGCTTGACGGTCGGAGACTTGTCCAGCGCGACGGTGACGAGTGTCCCCGCCACCGAGCCGACGACCGCCAACAGTGTCGGAGCAAGCGCCGCTTCCGCCTGCTGCTGTACCTTGCCCGGCTCTTGAGCACTCATGTCGATCACGTCCACGATCGTGGCTGCCGGGAACGACCCCCGAATGATCCGACGTGAACGAACCGCCCGCCCCCAATCGCGATCATCGCTCTCATCGCCGACCAATACCAGACCGTGAAGCCACCGACCGCGTCCCTGGCTCGTTGTTGAGGCTTTCAAACCTTTGCTTTACCGGCAGAATGTATTGCCGCTCTGGACACCGCGCGGCACAGGGCGACAATCGAATGACAGGCAGCGAAGTTGGCCGATAGGTGCCAGATGCTGCCAACCTGTTGCACAACTGGTGGGACCGCCGTGATTCGGGTTCCTGCTGAGATCTGATCTCTGAGGAATTTGCGAGTGGCAGGCCAACTGGAGTTGGAGATGCGATGGCCATAGAGCCAGACTGGTGTACCTCTCATCTCTGCGTCGATCTGAATGCCGCGGCAACCTCACATGCTCAATTGATGGGGGTCATGGCCGGATTCGTGGTCGCTGCCATCGCGGTCGTGCTTGAGCGTCCGCGGTCGTCCACGAATGGTGGTCGCGCGGCCGGTGGCGATGGCGCTGAGGCGGGCGAGAAGGATTTCGCAGGTGCTCGGGGCGGCGGGCGATCGCCCGACGGCATTCCTGCACTGTTCGTTGCTCTCCTTGCCTTCATGGTCGCGGCTTTTCTGTATGGGCTTGCAGGCGGGGCTGAAGTGAAAGCGGCAGTGACCGGTCCTTCGGGCGCCGCAGCAGGTACTGAACGTGTTGCCGCGATGATGCTCGCTGCAGGTCTCCCCGGGTGCGCGGCGGTCTCCGCGCTCGGTTGTGGACTCCTCGGGTTGCTTCTGGACTCCGCGCATTGGACGCTCGCCGATCGAGCGGCGACGTACGTCGCTCTCGCCGTACCGGCCGCCACCGGCCTGTACGTTTTCGTCAGCGCGAAGGACGTGGTCGAAGTGAGCGCGGCGACCCGGTCCTATTCTGTGGCCGTCTATGCGCTGGGTCTGCTTCTAACGATTGCCCTCCTTGCCGCTGCAGCCGCCTTGCTGCCGCGATCGCACTCGCTTGGACCGCTGAACAGCCTGCGTCGCTTTCTCCAGAAGAAGCCCGATTTCGGAGAGGCCCTTCTCGGGTTTGCGTCTATGGGAATCGTTGCCACCGGCCTTGCATATTTCCTGGTTCTGCTTTACGTTCCTGCGGCAGCGAATGTCGCAATGCTGATTCCGCTCTGGGTCGGTGTTTGGGCAGCCTACGCGTGCATTTTCGTCTATGCATCCGCCGGAATGGTGGGTACACACGCGCGGAGCTGACGCCGGCCAGGTCGCCGGTGAGGGATGTGCCGGGCCGATGTCAACAGCTGTGAGACGGCTCAGTGACGAGTGGGCAATGAGCACTGAGCGAGAGTCATTGGGAGATGCTTCGCCGGGTGTGAGAGCGCGGTGCTGGAGATGCCGACCAGTTGGTCGCGCGTCACTCGAAGGTCTTGGTCGGCGAAGCCCACCTTTGCCCTGGCCGGTAAACCTTTGGGATGCAGGACTGGTCGTGCGGGGATCTGAAGGCGATCAAGGGTGTATCTACGTGCGGGCTGCAGCCTGAGATGCTGGCGCGGTTGCGAGTTAGTCGCTGGGTGATGCACGGCCGATGGTGCTTGCGTGGACTGGATCGCGCAAGTACGTGGTGAGCCGGACGATCTTGTGATCGCGGTCAGTGGCGGGCCGGCTTGCCTTTCTTGGCCTTGACTGCGGTCTTGGCGGTGATCCGCCGGTTCCACTGCCTGTGGCAGCTGTGGGTCCTGCTGTTCATCCAACGGTTCAGCGTGCTGGCCTGCCTGCCGATCGCGTTGTTGTCATTGGTTCCGGGGAGCCTGGTGTTCGACCAGATCCCAGACATCGAGCGTCGGTGGCTTGATACGCCAATCGGACTGTGGCAGGCCGGAGCGGCCGGCTTCGTGCACTTCCTGATCCTCGTGCCCGCAGTCTTCTGGCTCGGTCGCTTCCGCACCGACGCTATGGTGCCGCCGGTGCGTAGCGACGATCGCTGGCCGCGGCACAACGCGGACGGGACTCCCCGGCGGCAGAACGTCTGACTGTGGATCCTTGGGCCGGTCGCGCGCTCCTGATGGTCTCCCTGGTCTGCCTGCTAGCGGGTGGCACCGTGTGTTCTGGATCCGGTTGGTGGTGTTTTGAATCGCCCCGGGTTTCGTGGGGACCCGATTACGTGGATCCGGCCTCGGTGAGGACGGGGATTTCACTGTAGTGGTTGGCTTCGAACTCGGCGGGTGGGATGTGCCCGATCTGGCCGTGTAGGCGTCGGTGGTTGAACCAGTCGATGTATTCGGCGAGGGCGATCTCGACGTCGCCGATGGACTTCCAGCCGGTGGTGGGCCGAGTGGCGGGGTTGCGGATGAGTTCGGCCTTGAACAGCGAGTTGAATGCCTCGGCCATCGCGTTGTCGTAGGAGTCGCCGCGGCTGCCGACGGATGCGACGGCGTCGGCCTCGGCGAGCCGCTCGGTGTAGCGGACAGCTCGGTATTGGACTCCGCGATCGCTGTGATGGATCAGCCCGGTGACGTCGTGGCCGGCTCGCTGCCGGGCCCACAATCCCATGTCGAGGGCGTCCAGAGCCAGGTCGGTGCGCAGGCTGGTCGAGACCTGCCAGCCCACCACCAGCCGGGAGAACACGTCGATGACGAACGCGGCGTATACCCATCCGGAGTGGGCGCGGATGTAGGTCAGGTCCGCCACCCACAGCCGGTTGGGAGCCTCGGCGACGAACCGCCGCTCGACGAGATCGGCCGGCCGTGGTGTCTCAGCACCCTCGGTGCGGGTGGTCTTGCGGGTCTTGTCCCGTCTGATGCCCTGCAAGCCCTCGGCGCGCATCAGCCGCTCGACGGTGCACCGGGCAACGTCGATCCCGCCACGGTTCAGCTCGGCGTGGACCTTCCGCGCACCGTAGACCCCCAAGATGTCCTTGTGCACTTGGCGGATCGCCGCGACCAGGCCGGCGTCCCTGACCGCCAGGGCAGACGGCGGCCTGCTCTTGGCGGCGTAGTAGGTGCTCGGGGCAATCTTGATCCCAGCAGCGGCCAGGACCTCACAGATCGGCTCGACCCCGAACCGGTCGCGGTGCTGGTCGATGAACTCGACCAGCACCGCCGTCGGCACCCGAGTTACTTCACCGGCTGCTTCGCCGGCTACTTGATCTTGCGGTCGAGCTCCGCCGCCGCGAAAAAAGCCGACGCCGTCTTCAAGATCTCGTTGGCTCGCCGAAGCTCACGGTTCTCCCGCTCCAGCTGCGCGATCCGCTCCGCATCGCCGGTCGTAGTCCCCGCCACCGTCCCCTCGTCGATCTCAGCCTGCCGGACCCACCCCCGCAACGTCTCGCGATGCACACCGAGCTGCTCAGCGATCCGCGGGATCGCCCCCGCCCGCGTCGCCGGATCCCTGCGCGCCTCGATCACCATCCGCGTGGCCCGCTCACGCAGCTCGTCGCCGTACTTCCTCGGTGCTGCCATAACTCTCATCCTCCATGGATTGAGAGCCTCCATCAGACCCGGGGCGACTCACGGTGCGATCCGGAAGCGACTCTGGCTCCAAGCCGAACCTCGCCCGTCGCGGGCGCTGCTCGGTCAGCTGCTGCAAACTGTCGCCCAGTCGGCACCGGCAACGAACCTGGCTGGACCGCAGGTGGTTTGACCTTGGCGGAGGATGACGACATCGACGCCAGTCGCTCCAGCCGCGAGCTTCAGACCGTTGAATGGTCGGGTCGGGTCGCAATTCCCGATCGCGGTCTTGAGCGCTTGTTGTCCGGCGGGTGTCAATGTGATGGTGACTGGGGTTGGAGAGTCCACCTGTGCTGGCGTTGCGGCGCTCTCTTTGGCGCTGGCCGGCGGAGTTGCGGCCCAGGCGAACGTCGCGATGGATGCGGCAGCGACGAGACCGGCCACGAGGAGTACCGCGGCAGCGCGCCGCCATCGAAACGCAATCCAGGCATAGGCAACGCTGCTCAGAAGGCCGATGGTGATTTGGTTGAGACCAGTTGCCCTCGCGTTCGCCGTGCTGATTCGCGATACCTCCGCAGGTGTGATCAAAGCTGGGTCAGCGATGCCGTTGTAGGCGTCCTGTTGCTCTTGCAGTGCCTTCTCGTATTCCGTCTTGAGCGATTCGACCGTTGTGAGACCGCCGAGGAACACGGTGTCCTTGAGAATCGCGGTCACCCCGCTGGGTTTGCGTTTGCTGCTCGCCAAGAACGTCAGGGTATGCGCGGGCGTGGTGGCGACCCAGACGTTGGCCATCAGGATTGCTGCGGTCGCGAGGCCGGCGACGGCGAGCGCGGCGATCGCGAGGTACAGGCGATGGCTGTGGCTGTCGAGAGAGCCCAAGTCGCTGAGCTGGCTGCCGGCGACCAGAACTCCTGCAATGGCGGCGAGGCTGACGGTGAGCCACTTTGCCGTCTCCCTGATCCGATCCGCGGCACTTGTCGGGCCGGGAGCGGCTCCTGTGCTAGCCATCGATGTCGTTCGCCCAGCCCACGACATCGAGCTTGGCGATCTTTCGACTGTGCTCATCCAGCCCGTCGACCACGGTCTTGAGGTCGAAGCCTTCTGCGCCGCTCGGGGTGTCGAAGCGCAGTTGAAGTGATTGGTTGCCAGTGATTTTGATGTTGTCAAGCCACTCTGAGATGTCGTCTGGTCCCAACAGCTTGTCGAGCATCAGGGGAGGGGTCAGGTCCGGCCACGCCGGCACTGTGATGACGGGTTGTTGGGGACCGCTGGCCGGCGCGGCCTGAACCGGTCCGGCAGTGCTTGGAAGCGATGTCGGCGCGGTTCCCGGTTGGCCAGGCTTAGGTCCCGCGTGGATGTGGAATACGTACTGCCCCCACGGGATGTCGAACGGATCCGCCCCGTTCGACCAAAAGTCAATCTCGACGGTCATACCAGCCCCCTTTGCAGCGGGACGCTTCGTCCCAGAATGTGCCCAGAGTCGCACCCGCAGGTCATTTGCACCAGATTTAGGTAGCCGAACACCGCAACCCGGCGGATGCATGGTCATCCTGCTCCCGGATCTCCGGATCCGGGTCCCGCGGGCGAGGCATTGGCTCGATCGTCGGGCCATGGACATCGAAATCCCGGTGTGGTCGGCTCCGCCCTTGACGAACTCGAAGACGTTGTAGCAGATCACGATGGCGAGTTCGCAGAGAAGGAAGACCGTGAGCACCTTGGCGGACAGTTCGACCTTCAAATAGCCGAGGACAGCGGTTCCCAACCAGAACACGGCACGCCATACGTACCAGGGCAGGTCTGGCCCGTGCAGGTTGTTGTGGACCAGATCGCCCAGCACGACTCCTCCGAAGGAGAAACTGCCCGCGTGGACACAGAAGTACCGGAGCAGCGCCACGAACCCGGAGCCCAGGCCCATCGACCGGCCCAGCCCTGCCGGGGTCATCGAGTAGAGGCCTCCGGGCTTGGGCGTGATCCTCGCCATTCGCGTGAACCCGACCGCGAAGCATGCGACAGAAAGCCGAGTTGCCCTTCAGGCGCGGCTCGGTCTATGGCTCGTGCTCGACCGCCGCAGTCATGATCTCGTCCATTCGGAGTTTCCCTTCTGGCAAAACCGTCTCCGAGACACTGCTGGTGCTCTTGGCCCGGTCCGGCCAGGCGGCTGTCGCGAACGGATGACCGCCGTGTGGATCTTCAGGGGAGTTCGGATGCATCGTGGTGCTGCTGAAATCATGGGTTGTTCGGTGCCGAGGGCGCGCACGTGCTCTCCGTCGTTGACCGGTGAGGAGGGCACGCTGTGCTCGGAGCGACCGGGTGGCTCAACGCATGGCGAGATGGTCGCCCAGGCGGAGGGCGAGTGCGGCCGTCGTGAGGCTTGGGTTTGCGGCGGGGGACGCGGGGAAGACGGAGTTGTCGCAGGCGTAGAGGTTCTCGTAGGCCAGGAACTTGAGGTTCTCATCGACAACGCCTGTGTTGTCGTCGGTCATCCGTAGTGTGCCGACCTCATGTGCGACGCCGCCCAGGAGGGCGTCCTGGAGATTGAGGCCGCCGCCCTCGCCGAGGATGGGCTCTGCGTTGATGGCGGCCAGTAGGTTGTGCGCCAGGGTGTCGGCTTCGGTGAGTAGGGCTGCCGGTGGCAGGGTCGGCCGGACGGTGACTATTGCGTCGTCGGCAGGATTGCCGGTTACTGCGAGGCCATTCTGCGCGTTGAGGTCGGCGTAGTACATGAACACGACCTCGCAGAGCGTCCAGCCGGCGCGGGTCGCGCGTTCGCGGGCGAGATGTGCGGGGTCGATGTAGCGGCCTTGGTTGAAGTCGGCGCCGAGCTCGACAACGATGTCGAAGGCGTGCGTTGTCGTGTTGGCACTTGGGTGTCGTAGCAGCACCTTCGCCGAGTCGGTAGCGCTGGCCAGTGGGGAGCCTGGAGGCAGCGTGAAATGCCGGTACCGGATCGTGTGATCGGTGAGCCCGCGCCCTATCGTGTTTGTGGGATCGGCGAGGCCGCTCTGTAAGGCGATCTTGGCGGATTCGATGGTGCCGGCCGCCAGAACGACGGCGCGTGCTCGGAAGGAGCGTTGTGCTTGGGCGAGTAGATCCCAGCCGGTGACGCCGGTGACCCGGGCAGGGTTGGCCCGATCCGGGCTCACAGACCACACGGCGACGTTGAGGTTGATGGTCGGCTTTTGATGTCCTGGGTCGTCCAGCAGGCGGTCTTCGAGAAGTAGGTCGGCGGTGGAGAACAGCCCGGCCGGAATCGCGAGCGAGGTCGCGCCGGCGTACTGCAGGGCTACAGGTGCGTTCTCGGCTTGGAATCCGGGTAGGTCGGCCTCCAGCCGGGTACGGCTGCTGTCCTGGAACGGCCCGCTTTGTGCTGGGACCCGGTTCAATGCGGTCTCGGCGTCGTCGTACCCGCCGCTGAGCAGGTACCGCCGAACGGAGTCCGGCCAGGATGCGAGTTCCCACTCAGACTGCCGCGGGATCAGGCCTCCCCAGAAGACCGAGCGGCCGCCGAGGTTGAATGCCTGTCCGCCGGCAAACGTCGAACCCGGTGCGTTCACGTAGTTGACGACGCGGAAGTCTCCCCAGAGTGACCAGATGTGCTTGTCGAACTGGCCGATGTGAAGTCGCCGGGGCAGGTTGCCTACGTGGGTGGGAAAGAGGTATGAGCCTGCCTCCAGCACGAGAACGTCGGCGCCGAGTCCGGCCAGCCGGGAGGCGAGTAGCCCACCGCCCAGTCCCGAACCGACGACGATGACGTCGTACTCGTGGTTCGGATCGAGATTCCGGATGAAGAATCGTTGTGGGATGACGCCATGCTCGGTGATCAGCTCGGTAGCGGGCGGGAAGGTGACCAGCGGCCATGCGTAGTCGTGGATTCCCGTGAGTTCGCCGCGCGTCAGCGTGAGGTTTGGGCCGGTCATCCATCGATCCGGAGCGAGGAGGAATTTGAACTCGATCCCGTCCGGGAACGCAGCTTCGTCCAGGTCGAAGTTCCATGCCCCGTCGGCGAACACGCCTCCCCGGTCCAAACCCCAGTTCGGTCCCCAACGCAGCAACACGGTCTGGTTCGGCGCGAACTCCTCCGTGACAAACCTAATCCTCAGCATCTGTTCCTACATTCCGTTGCGCTGAGGCCACGGCGGTGCGCGCGCGTGCGGGTGACCTGTGCGCCGTACGCTCGAATTCGCCGACCTCCCGCTCCACCAGATCGGCGATGTTCTGGACAAGCTCGGCACAACTCAAGCTCTTGACCTTGAACAGCGCTACCTCGGTCTTGATGCGCGCCAGTGTCAGGGCTCGTGGCGGCCCGGTGCGTTGCCATCCGAAGATGTGGCGCGCCCCGCCGGCAACCGCCGCGAGGGCGCCGAGAGTTGCTGCCAGCCAGGGAGCCCAACCAGCCGCCGTGGTGACGGGCACCCCCGCCGCGGCGCCGATGGCAATGATTTCCAATGCGTAGTTGCCGTTGCGGGCGACCGTCGTCGCCTTGCTGTACCACTGCAGCTCGGTGCATACGTAGTGAGGCATCTTGCAGGCGGCCTGCGAGTTCGTCTCACAGCTGCCGGTTGATTGTTCCTCGGACACCATTCCTCGATGACAGCACTGGCCGCCGCACGCCGCCAGAGGCTGTCCCGATGGATGATGTGATGCATTGACACAGCGCCCGTTAGTTCAAATGATTGAATGCGGATCGAATGCTTGCGTATTGCCTCAGCGTTGGCACCGGTGGGGTTCTCGCAGTCACAATTCTATTACCTGCAGAAATCAGGTAACGATGCGCTGACGCAACGCGATACACCGATCAGGTAGCGACGGCGCGGAATTGGCTCGCAGGTGGGCGGCGGGGGGTACATAACCATGGGGGATCATCCGACTGACGGGCGGATCATGCCGGGGGCGCGGTACCCGGGGCAGGGCGGGACGCTGCCGGAACTGGTAGTCGGACGAAGAGGGATCGCGGAGGCACTGCGACACTTTCTTCGTCCCATGAGGTGGATCTTCAATGTTTTCGCCTTCCTGGTGAACCCAACACCGCGAGCCACCAGACGCGCGCGCCGCACTCTGGAACACTGGTACCGAGCCTGGCCTAGCTTCGAGCAGGCCTTCGCGGTCAAGTACCCAGCTAGCGATCGTGACGACGTCAAGAATCATTACCTGAAGTGCGCGCGGCAGGTTGCTCATGATCTGGTACGCCGTCAGGCGCGCACCGCAAGGAGTGCGGGACTTGCGGCTCTCGCGCTGATGTTGACGGGCTTGCTGCCGATGGCCTTCGGCGACACAACACATCGGTCGTATCTCGTCCTCGGTTCCGCGTGGCTCGCAATTGCCTCATCTGTTATCTGTGCAGCGCTTGCGCTCGGTGCGCTGCCGTCATTCCCTGCTGTGGCGGGGGTGTTGTCCACTCTCTTCGGGCTTGCCGGTACGACCGGAGTCCTCCTCCTGCCTCAGGGAGTAGGCCCAGATGACCTGGCCACTCTGCTGGTGGGAGCAGGCCGTGGGCCTGCAGCGGTGTTACTCATCTTCTTCGCCTTCTACGGCTACTTGATCGGTGCAGTCTTCGTGCTCGGCTTGATCCTGATTTCGGTCATGAATCGCCGCGCGGAGATGCGGATTCCGCATGTCTACGCCTTGCACGAGCTTGTTCGAGTTGTGGACTTTCTCTCCAGGCCGGAGCCGTTCATCAGCCACCGGAGTCGTTGCGCGATGGTCAAAGCCCTACATCGAGCATCGCGCCTGACGCGATCTGGCCTGCCGGGGTCAATCGCGCTGCCGAGCCCTGCGCAGCGAGCCATCTTCAGTGCGAGGTGCCAAGGCGCCGCCGACTCACTCGAGTCCATGGAGATCTGGGTTGCGCTGCCTAAGTCCGATACTGCAGCACACCTGTCAGCGATCTCTGTTGGCATCGGCGTCGTGCTCTTGTCCGGGCACTATGACGAGCTTCCAGAGTTGCACCTGCCGCCGCTAACGGGCGCCGAGCGCCTGATGGTCGCAAGTCAAGTCGCAAGGTCTCTCCTGATCGGAGCCATTCCCCTGCTTGTAGTCGTTGCCTTGCGATGGTTCGGGATCCAGGTCGAGGGTGCGTTGGGCAGCGGGCTGACCTTCTTCTGCATCGCCTGGTTCGCTGTGACATCGCTGTCGCTGCTGGACCCTCTGTTCAGTCAGAAACTGGCCATGGTGCGCGAGGTGATGGCCACTATCAGGACCCGAGCAGACGAGAAGTAGTCCATGCAGCAACTGCCCGGGCCGGTTGTGCGGAGAGTTCGCGACCGGCCGACAGCCTTCTCCTCAACTCGTGATGATTGCACAGCCGCGGCCGTCGTTCTTACAAGGACGCAGGGCTTCCGTTACTGCGGGCGCAACGGGAACGACGACATCGTCAGGGTGATGTTGAGCTACGAGTGCAGCTCGAACGGCGAAGGCGAGCTATCCACGAGCACCGGCCAGAGGGTCGAAACCAGCTGTCTCACCAACCGCTGGCGCTGCGATCAAGCCTGGCGCGTGACCGCCAACATGGTTGCCTTACACATCAACGTCCGGTGCACTTCCGTCACCGAGTGGTGGACAACGGCAACGACGCCGTCGCCTTCCGCCGCGGCGACAAGTGCTACCTGATCCTCAAAGACGAAAGCTCCGCGCTCGACCGAAGCTTCCACACCAACCTCCCCGCCAGCGCTTACTGCGACAATTTCCACGCCGACTACACAATCGGTCACCGCATCGGCCCTCCGCTGGGGTTGATCAGTCGTTCGATGTTCCCCCGGTTCGTTGACGGCCGTGTGGGCCGGGAGTTCACTGGAATCACCGAGTCGCTGATGGCGTGGGTGGGTCCCGCCATAGGCGTGGGAGCAGTGCGGCGCGGGAGGGGGATCGATGAACGACGAAGAGAGTGCTGTCCCGGAGGGTCCCAGGTTGTCCTACTGGTCGTCGACTCCGGCGATCTTGTTGCTGATCGGTGCGATCGGCATGAGTGAGATCGATCGACTCGTGACGGGCGCCCTGACGCCGGCCGGGCAGAGTCGATCGGTGACCGATGTCCTCGGCCTCGCGTTTCTCGGCGGCCGGGACACCTGGAATGTGTGGTCGCAGGTCGATGCTGACAGCACGTCGGTCCCGTTGTGGATCGGATTGCACGCGGCCTTCGACGTTCTTCTGTACGTCGGGTACGGCTGGCTGCTGTGGAGGCTTGTCCGGAATGCCCGGCAGGCCCGGTGGGCGCTGGGGCTTCTCTTGCTGCTCGAGGTGATTGAGACCATCGGCCTCTGCATCGCGGCTGGGCAACTCGCCGACGGACAAGTCCCGAGAGGTCTGGCGACAGCCCTGTCCGTCGTCGCAACAGTGAAGTGGTGCATGGCCGGGTTCGTGGCTCTGGCGGTTCTGATCACCGGCGAGCTCAGAAGATCGCTGTGGGACTTCGGACTGCGGGTGGCGAGAGCGCTGAAGGTCCAGCGTCTGTCGTTCCTGCTGGTTGCTCTCTTCGGGATTCTGTCGATTGTCCCGCTGCCGAACATCTGGGACCAGCTTCCCGACGTTCAGCGCTCCTGGCTCGACGGCGATCGCCAAGGGCAGGTCCACGCCCTGTGGGCGGCCGTGGCGACGCTCGTCGTCAGTGTGCACCTGTTCGTGCTGGGCAGACTGCGGGCGGAACGCGCCTGGACCTTGTGGGTTGCGGGCGTCGAGGCGCCCGATCCGGGGTGGCGGTGGGTCTGGTGGTGGGTGACCGCGGCTGTGGCCCCGTGGGTTCTTGTCCTCTTCCATGAGCCGTTGGGGATCGAGGTCGACTTGCGACCGGTCCTGATCATGTCTGGCGTCCCGCTCCTCGTTCTCCTGCTGTCCGGACTGGTGCTCTTGAGCAGGATCCTCCGGCGCCCAGGTCCTGCCGAAGTGGTCGGTGAGGACGGCGGTGAGGACGGCGGTGAGGACGGCGGTGAGGACGGTGGCGACACGCAAGGGGATGAAGCGGACCGGCGAGAGCGAGACTTGCTTCTGGCGCGTGATGTGTGGGCGGCCGGCGACATCCTGACGGCCTGCCTGTGGATGCTGGCAGGCCTTGGACTCGTGCGCTCGCTGCTTGCTCCGGTCGTGCTTGGCAGCGCGGAGCAAGATCGTGGTTTCGTTTCACCGTTGATCGGCGCTCTGACAGACGTTTCGGTCTGGGAAGCCCGGTTGGCTGTCCTGGTCTGCGGCGCGGTCGTAGCAGTGGGTGCGCTGCCACTGGGTGTCCTCGTCACCCGGACGCTGTCTCCCGGGAAGACGAAGGATTCGACGGCTGGTGGTAGGTTTCTTCGCTTCCTGGACCCGAAATCGCCACCGGAGCCCGGGTGGCACGCTATGGCCGTCGGCTTCGTCCTGGTAGTCCTCACGGCCGTGTGGCTGGGATTCCTGATGGTCTTTCCGGTCCAGATCGCTGCGGAGATCGGAGTCGTCGCGACCACGCTGCTCGTGCTCGGTGCCTGGGTCTTCATCCTCGGGTTCGTCGTCGTTCGGCTGCAGCGTACGAAACCTGCGCCGATCTTCCAGTCCGTCAGGCTGGAAGCCACACCACTGTTGACCCTGTTGATCGTGGCGTGCCTCCTCGCCTCGGCCTCCGGTGGGGCCGTGGAGCTGCACGCGATCCGCAGCGTGCAAGGCGCCACTGAGAAGCTCGACGGTCCGGCTCGTGACAACCTGACGACGGCACTCGACAGCTGGGTGGCCCGCAGCGCTGCCTGCGAGCGGGATCTCGGGGGGAGCAAGGTCCATCCGTCTCGTCGCCGCGAGTGGCGGCGGCGTACGGGCCGCGCTGTGGACCACAGGGGTGATGGATGCCCTGCGCAACGGACCCTGTGCGCGCAACGCCGTGTTCTTGTCCAGCGGCGTGAGCGGGGGCTCGATAGGACTCGCCTTGTCCCGCGGCGACGACAACAAGCCGAGGATCGGCGACGCCGAGCTGCTGGCCACTCCGGACGCGCTATCGATGGCGTTGGCCGGGCTGCTGGGCGGAGATCTCTTCGCCGGTAGCAGCGGCCTGAACATTCCGTCGGACGGCGATGACGGATTCGCGTGGCGGGATCGTGCCGGTCTGATGGAGCGGTTCTGGGAATCGAAGGTCGCGGCGCTGAAGCAGCCGTACGGCAAGGATGTCTCCGGTCCCGGTGGACTGCTCGTACTCAACTCGGCGATGGCCGGACGAGGATGCCGGGTCCTGATCAGCCAGGTCGAACTGAAGTCGGGGCTGGAGCCGCGAGCCGACGCGGACCAGGATCGAGCGAACTGCAGTGGGCAGACCGCCCAGCCGGCAGCGTCTATCGACCTGCAGGACGCCTACGGTCCATGCGTCACGCTGATGTCATGGGCTACCGCGTCGATGTTGTCCGCTCGATTCCCGACTGTCACGCCCGGCGGCCGGATCTCCTGCGCCGCAGCCGATCTCGCCAAGACTAGGCCCGACCTCCAGCTGATCGACGGCGGGTACGCCGAGACGTCGGGGCTCGGCACGCTGGCTGACATCGCACCGATGCTCGTCCAGGTTGTCCGCACCTACAACCAGACCAATCCCACCAAGGCACCTGTCGTTCCGATCGTGTTGTTCCTCGAGGACGCTGCACGGGGCGACATCGTGGAGACGCCGCAGGGCCTGTCAGCCGAACTGTTCGTGCCGTTGGCCGGTCTCCATGCCAAGGCGGTCCAAGTGTCCTCAGGCACCTTGCTGCAGCGACTCGCGACGAGTATCGCCGATCCCTGCCCACCAGTTGCGGCGGCGCCCAACTGCCAGAAGGCCGTCCATGCCCTGCGCACAAGTGTGCCGCACGGGATCGTCATCGCCGCACCGTTGACGAGACCATCGGTGGAAGCCCCGCTCGGCTGGACGCTGTCCGGCGACAGCGTGACCAGGCTGAAGGACGCCCTCACCGTGCAAGCCACCGGCAACTGCGACCCGAAGCATCCGGAACCTGAACAGAACCCCGACGGCCCCGATGGCACCGAGAAGCCTATCCGCCCAGGCGCCTACGTCTGCCTCCACCAACTTCTCCACACGCTCAACTAGGGGTCAGTTCCGCTGGCCTCTATCAGGGCATGCATCGCTGTCGATGGTAGCAACAACAGGTGGCGGCGCAGGGCAGGGATGCGCCGTTCTGTGAACTGATCCGCTAGCAGAACGGCGAGGCCGGGCACATCGCAGCTTGACCACCGTGCTCGACCGGGGCTTGGTCAGCTGGCTGCAAGGGGAGTGGCTGCGGTGGGTGGGAGATCCAGTGCGCCGAGCAGCTGCTTGGTGCAGGCGTGCTCGACGGCTGGGTGGTCGAGCCTTCTGGCGGTGTGTCGCTGAGTCGCCGACGGCTCTCTGAAGCGTGCTGATCTGATGATTGATGCGTATCGGCAGCGCAGCCTTCACTTCAGGCTGGGTGGCCGTTGTGGAGGTAGGCGACTGTGTTGGACTCGGCGGCCTTGAGGGCTGCATCGAGGCGGTTCCAGACGTAGGGGCGGAGTCGGAGTCGTACGTCGTCTGGGGCAAGGAACGCGTACCGCGAGAGTTCGTCGTCGTCCGGCTGAAGGTGTGCGATCAGCTCAGACTCGAGCCGTGGGCCGTCGAAGACGAACATCAAAGAGTCGTCCAAAGGGCGTGGGGTGAGACCCAGTCAACACAGGCCAGCGTGAGTTGGCTCGGTGCGAGCTTGAGGTTGAGGGGACTGCCCCCGGTTCGGTTGACTCCTGATCTGTGAGGACTTGGTCCTTGCTGGAAGGATGTTTGTCGTGCCGAAAGCGTTCCCTGAGGAGTTCCGAC
>NZ_SJKD01000020.1 GCF_004331485.1 Kribbella capetownensis | reverse complement strand
GCTCACCGGCTTCGTCACACCGGCCAAGAATGGCACCTGGTACGTGACCCGCATCGGCCTGACCTGCTGCGTCGCCGACGGTACGGCGTTCATGGTCGAGGCGCGCGGCCAGATCGCCCCACCCAAGAACCAATGGATCACCGTGACCGGCCAATGGGCCGAGCCCAGCAAACGCATCGACGGCGATGTCGCCGCGCTGACCGTCGAGACGATCAAAACGGTCACGGCCCCGGCCAACCCCTACGAGTAGCTCACCCAGCCGACGACGACAGGTACGCCGGTCGGCCGGTGCACAGCGATGAACCCGAACGGCTGCACCAGCGACACCAGCAACGCCTTCGCGCCGGCCATCGGCGCGGACCCGGCGGCCATCGCCATCGTCGTGACGGCGGCCGCTTCGAAGCCAATCGCGGAGAAGCGAGCCATCACCGCCTGCCTGGCCTGGTCGATCGCCAACGGCACCGAACTCAGGCCAGGGAAGTGGCCCTGGCTGGAGTCCATTGCCGACGTCAGCCCGAACACGTCCGGATGCTCGAGCAGATCGTGCTCGGCGTCCACCTCGAAGTACGGCAACGACAACAGCACCGACGGCAGCGGCGACATCGACTCGATCACTTCCACAGCCGGCGCCGACCCTTCAGCTGCCAGCAACTCCGACCCGCTCACGCCGTCGTCGCCCAGCTCGAGCGCGGCAGCCAGTACGGCGCCCCGCCCACGACCCGCCTCACCGACCACGAGCCGTACGTCGAACTCCCCAGCGCCGACGACCGTTGCCACAGTCAACGGTCCGGCCTGGCTCTCGTACACGCGCACGCTGTCGAGGTCATCGTCGGACCGACTCAGCCACCGCTGCCCATCGCGTGGATACTCGTTGAACGGCAGCACCCACGTCGTCCGCAACGCCAACGCGGACGCGAGCACCAGCAGCACGTCGGGCGTCAACTGGAGGGGCATCCGCTCCAGCAGTCCGTCCGTCTGCTCGACCACCCACGCGTCCAGCGCCGCCTGATCGGTCAGCGTGCCGCGGACCTCGGGCGGCAGGAACCGGTCGACTCCAGGCTGCAGCGGGATCTCTGGCCGGGTCCACAGACCGAGCGCCATCCGGAGCTCGGGGGTCTGCAGCAGGCCGTCGTACGGTCCGCCGGCGGCCTCGACGAGCTCGTCCCGCGCGGGTCCGACGGCCAGCTGGGCGAGGATCGCGAGCAATGGCCGGACGCCGAGCCCGGAGAGAACCGTGCTGCCCTCGCCGGGCAGCTGCTCGATCCACCGAGCAGTCAGGCGACTGACCTGCAGCGCATCCATCCGGTCAACTGTCCTGGACGTCGGTGAAGTGCTCGACGTGCGGTGGGTTCGCGAAGTGCGGGCCGATCAGGCCGCGCCAGACCCCGAAGGATTCGCTCGCCCGGAACGCCTCGTGCGCCTCAAGCGAGTCCCACTCGACCTGAAGCACGAAGCGGGTCGACGTCTCGATGCCGCGCGACATCCGGATGGTCCGGCTGCCCTCGGCGTTCTCGAGTTGCTTGCGGGCTTCCAGATAGGCGGCCGCGAACGCGTCTTCCTGGCCGGCGATCACATCGAACAACGCCACTTCGAGCACCATGCGGCCAACCTTCTCACACCGGCTCGGCCAGCACCGCCTGCTCCGTGTTCTCCTTCGCCCGAGCGCGGCGCCGGACGACGGTGCACGCCATGCCACCGATCACCAGGACCGCCGCGATCGCCTGCTGCAGGCCGACCGCCTCACCGCGCCACAACCAGGCCGCGGCCATGCCGACGATCGGCACCAACAGCGAGAACGGTGCGACGGTGCTCGCGTCGTACTGGCGCAGAAGGTAGCCCCAGGCACCGAATCCGAACAGCGTTGCGGCAAAGGCGAGGTAGCCGATCGCCCCGATGCCGGTCAGGTCGATCCCGCGTAGCGCATCGACATCCGTCCGCGGTCCCTCGGTGAGAAGCGACAGGATGAGCAGCGGGACGACGGCGACCGCGCTGACCCAGACCATGAAGCGCAAGGTGTCCTGCGGCTTGGCATAGCGGGTGATGGTGTTGGACACGCCCCAGAACGCACCCGCGACGATCACCAACGACAGTGCGCCGAGGGGTGCAGCCAGTCCGCGGTCGAGCATGATCAGCACCATGCCGAGGCAGGCGATCGCGATGCCGATCACCTGGGCCTTGCGCGGCCGCTCCCGCAGTACGGCGATCGCGAACAGGACCGTGAAGATCACTTGGCACTGCAGCACCAGCGACGACAGTCCGGCCGGGACGCCGTGGTCCATCGCGGTGAACAGCAGCCCGAACTTCGCCACGCCGAGCGCGAGACCGACTCCGACGACGTACCGCCAGGCGACCGGTGGACGGCCGAGCAGGAAGATCGCCGGGACGGCGGCGAAGAAGAAGCGCAGGGCGGAGAGGAGCAGCGGCGGGAAGTCCTCGAGACCGACCTCGATCACGACGAAGTTCACGCCCCAGACCACGACGACCGCGAGCGCGAGGAGCAGGTCACGAGGTTTCATGTGGTCCAGTCTGGGTCGGCGTACACTTAAGGACCAGCACCGATTGCTACCGCCATCACTTGAGGAGTGCTGAATGATTGATCTCGGCCGGCTCCGCGCCCTGCACGCCGTCGCGCAGTACGGGTCGGTCAACCGCGCGGCCGAGGTGCTCGGCTACACGCCGTCTGCGGTGTCCCAGCAACTGACCAAACTGGAGCGCGAGACGCGGACGACGCTGATCGAGCGGCAGGGCCGCGGGATCGTCCTCACCGACGCCGCCAGGCAGCTGGCCTCGACCGCCGCGCGCATCCTCGAGCTGGTCGAGGACGCCGAGCTGACGCTGGAGGAGCAACGCGGACAGGCGATCGGCACGCTGAAGATCGCCGCGTTCCCGACCGCCGCGCGCGGCCTGCTGCCGCAGGCACTGGCGCGGCTGATCGACGAGAACCCGGGGCTGGATGTGCGGGTGACCGAGACCGATCCGTTGGATGCTGTTGCCGCGGTCAGCCGCGGGGAGATCCACGTGGCGGTGGTGCACGACTGGCAGAACACTCCACTGGGCCTGCCGGAGGGACTGTCCCGGGTGAAGCTCGGCTCCGATCCGGCCGACGTTCTCGTCCCGGCGACGCATCGCCTGGCCGGCAAGGAGTCTGTCCGGGCGGAGGACCTGGTCGGCGAGCGATGGATCTGCCAACCGGTCGGTTCGATCTGTCACGAGTGGCTGGTCCGGACGATGCGCCGGGCCGGCGTCGAGCCCGAGATCGCCTACTCGGTCGCGGAGTACCAGACCCAGTTGGCGATGCTTGCCCGAGGCATCGGCATCGGCCTGCTCCCCCGGCTCGGCCGGGGCACGCTCCCCGACGGTGTGGTCGTCGTGCCGCTGCAGCCGGCCCCGAGCCGCCGCCTGTACGCCGTCTGGCGGACGACCACCTCCCGTCGGCCCGCGATCGCCGTTACCCTGTCCACCCTCGAGTCCGCCTGGCCTGACCGCGACACCGCCTGATCGACCGCAGCAACACGATGACGGGCGGCCGGGCGCTGACCAACCCCCGGGATTCCGGTCGCCTGAGCCTCAGTTGGAGCCGACGAGGACCCGGAGCTTCTTCTCGGTGTCTTCGTCGGCGGCGGTGTAGACGGTCGCCCGGAACTGCCCGAGCTGGGACAGCCACAGGTTGACCGGTTCGATCCGCAGCATGCCGGCGTCGGGGTTCTCGAGCACCTTGATCCGGTTGCTCGGCGCGGCGACCTCGTAGCGCTCCCACAACTCGGTGAACAGCGTCGACCCCGCGAGCAGCCGCTGGAGCAGGTCCTGCCAGGAGGGCTCACCGAGATGGTCGGCCATCGCCGAGCGGAACCCGGCCACCATGTGCACCTTCATCGACTCGGACTCGGCGAAGGTACACCGCCACTCACGCGACACGAACGTCACCCAGAGCATGTTGCGCTCCTCGACCGGGATCTCCCGCAGGTCGAGCACCACCCGGCAGTAGGCCTCGTTGAACGCGAGGATGTCGTAGCGCGCGCTCAGTACGACGGCCGGGTACGGCGAGACCGCGTCGAGCGTCTTCTGGACGGACGCGGGCAGGATCGCGCACTCACCGCGCGCCGGCCCGACCTGGAGCCCGGCCAGGGTGAACAGGTGATTGCGCTCCTGCCGGTCCAGCCGCAGTGTGTTCGCGAGCGCCTCCAGCACCTGCGCCGACACGTTGATGTCCCGCCCCTGCTCGAGCCACGTGTACCAGGTGACGCCGACCCCCGCGAGCAGCGCCACTTCTTCCCGCCGCAGCCCCGGCGTCCGGCGCCGGCCGCCCGGTGCGAACCCGACCTCGTCCGGCTGGATCCGCTCCCGCCTGCTTCGCAGGAAGACCCCCAACTCTCGCCGCTGCTCGCCTTTGTCGACGGCAGTTCTGTCGGTGGTGAATGGCAGGGTGGTCATGTGGCCATGATGGACTGAACCGGAGCCTGGTGCCAGGTGGTGTCAATACCAGGATAACCAGGCTCTCACCACCAGGCTCCGAGTGCGCGCAGGCTGGGAGCATGACAGACCAGCTCCAGGCCACCGCCACCGGCGTTTCCGCCCGGCCGCGTGCCGTCGCGTCGCCCCTGGGCCCGGTGGCACTGACCACTCTCCTCTTCGGCGCCTTCCTGCCGATGCTCTCCTTCTTCATCATCAACGTCGCGCTGCCGGCCATCGGCTCGGACCTGCAGGCGACCTCGGGCGAGCTGCAACTCGTCGTCGGCAGCTACGGAATCGCCAACGCCACCCTGCTGGTGGTCGGCGGCCGCCTCGGCGACGGATTCGGCCGCAAGCGGCTGTTCCTGATCGGCCTGACCGGCTTCACCGTGCTGTCGCTGATCTGCGCGATCGCTCCGACCATCGGCGTACTGCTGGCGGCTCGCGTCGTGCAAGGCGCCATGGCCGCGGCCATGACCCCGCAGGTCCTGGCGTCGATCACCAGCCTCCTCACCGGCGAGCACCGCGCCCGCGCGATGGCCATGTTCGGCGTCGCCGGCGGTGCCGCGGCGGCGCTCGGCCAGATCCTCGGCGGCGTGCTGGTCGAGGCTGACGTGTTCGGGCTGGGCTGGCGGGCAGTGTTCCTCGTCAACGTCCCGGTCGGCGTGCTGGCGGTCGCCGCGGCGATCCGGCTGCTCCCGGAGACCAAGGCCGAGAAGGCCCATCGGGTCGACCTTGTCGGCGCCGCTCTGCTCGCACTGGCTCTCGTACTGCTACTCCTGCCGCTCACCGAAGGACGGCCGCTCGGCTGGCCGCTCTGGACGTGGCTCTGCCTGGCCGCGGTCATTCCGGCCGTGGCGCTTCTCGGCGTCCACCAGCACAGGTCTGAGCGGTCAGGTCGCGCTCCGCTGATCCCGCCGACGGTTCTGCGGCTCCGCGCGATGCGGCTCGGGTTGTTGCTCGCGAGCGCGTTCTTCACGACGTTCGGCGGCTTCATGTTCGTCTTCGCCCTCGCCACGCAGGGCGAGGCCCACATGTCCCCGCTGGAAGGCGGTCTGAGCCTGTTGCCGATGGCTGTCGGGTTCCTGATCACCTCGGTCTACGGGCCGCGGCTGCAGCAGCGGTACGGCGCCGGCCTGATCCTCCGCGGCTGGCTCATCCAGGCCGTCGGGTACGCCGTACTGGCCGTCATCACGCTGATGGCCTGGCCGAACGTGACGCCGTGGACGCTCGCCGTACCGATGCTCATCGCCGGCTTCGGCAGCGGACTGGTCATGGTGCCGCTCATCGGCGTCGTGGTCGGTCAGGTCCCACCGGCACAGGCCGGACTGGGCAGCGGCATCCTGCTCACCAGCCAGCAGACGACCCTCGCCTTCGGTGCGGCCATCGTCGGTACGGCGTACCTGGCGCTGGCGGGCACGTCCTGGGGACAAGGCGGGGCACTGGCCGCGGTGGCTCTGAGCATCACCGTCATCTCAGTGCTGATGACGCCGGTCACGCACCGGCTGGATTCACGTCCCAGTGGGACGGGCGCGTAACAGCGGCCGGGAGCTTGGTGGCACGGTCTCCGCGCGCGGCGTTGACCTGAGCCTGGGTGAGGAACAACGCCCCGGTCAGGTCGGCGCCGCGCAGGTCGGCGTCGCGAAGGTCCGCTCCGATCAGGTCCGCCTGCCGGAGATCGGCGTCGCGCAGGTCGGCACCGATCAGGTAGGTACCGCGCAGGTTCGCCTTCGCGAGATCCGCGCCGCGCAGGGCCTTACCCATCAGGTCGGCACCGCGGCGCTCCTTCTTCTTGCTCTGCTTGCCGCGCACGCGCCGGCTGGTCTTCAGGAGCAACTCGTTGACCATGGCCCGTTCCGCGATCACGTCGACCGTCGTCAGGTCCGCAGTACCGGCCACACCCTCGACGCGCTCGATCGCCGCCAGGATCTCGGCATCGAACGCCCTGTATTCAAGGGCTTCTGTGAGGTACCAGAGCAACTCGTGGAGCTGACGAAGGATGGGTAGCGCGGCGAACATCTGCTGCCCTGGCTGTTCGCGCCAGCTCGTGCCGGCCCGGCGGGAGATCTCCTGTCCGGCACCGAAGCAGTCGTAGACCGTGCAGCCCTGGAAGCCTTTCGCCCGCAGCTTGCTGTGGATCGTGCAGCGGAAGTCTTCACTGAGATTGGGACAAGCCGCACCGGCGGGCTTGTCGATCGCGAAGTCCGCCGACTTGCTGAACGTCAGCGCGATGCAGCAGAGCCCGAAGCAGCTACTGCAGTCCGCGCGGAGGTCAGTTCTGCTCGGCAACCGTCTGGCCGGTGCGGCGCCAGCGGATGCCGGCCTCGATGAAGTCGTCGATCTCACCGTCGAAGACACCGGAGGTGTTGCCGGACTCGTACTGCGTCCGCAGGTCCTTCACCATCTGGTACGGATGCAGCACGTACGACCGCATCTGGTCACCCCACGACCCCTGCACGTCACCGCGCAGCGCGTCGATCTGGGCCCGCTCCTCGGCCTTCTTCAGCGCCAGCAGCTTGGCCTTCAGGATCACCATCGCGCTGGCCTTGTTCTGCAGCTGCGACTTCTCGTTCTGGCAGGAGACCACGGTGCCGGTCGGGATGTGCGTGATCCGGACCGCCGAGTCGGTGGTGTTGACGCTCTGGCCACCCGGGCCGGACGAGCGGTACACGTCGATCCGCAGTTCCTCTTCGGGTACGTCGATCTCGTCGGTCTGCTCCAGCACCGGAACCACCTCGACCGCGGCGAACGAGGTCTGCCGGCGGCCCTGGTTGTCGAACGGCGAGATCCGCACCAGCCGGTGCGTGCCCGACTCCACACTCAGTGTGCCGTACGCGTACGGAGACTTGACCCCGAACGTGGTCGACTTGAGCCCCGCCTCTTCGGCGTACGACGTGTCGTAGACCTCGGTGGCGTACCCGTGCCGCTCGGCCCAGCGCAGGTACATCCGCTGCAGCATCTCGGCGAAGTCGGCCGCGTCCACACCGCCCGCGCCGGACCGGATCGTCACCAGCGCCTCGCGCTCGTCGTACTCACCGGACAGCAGGGTGCGGACCTCGAGGGACTGGATCGCCTTGCTGAGCGAGCCGATCTCCTTCTCCGCCTCCGCCATACTGTCCGCGTCGTTCTCCTCGCGGCCGAGCTCGACCAGTACGCCGAGGTCGTCGACCCGGCTGCGCAGCGCGGTCACCCGCTCCACGTCGGCCTGCAGGCTGGACAGCCGCGACGTCACCTTCTGCGCGTTCGCCTGGTCGTCCCACAGGTCCGGCGCGGCGACCTGCTCACCGAGGTCGGCGATCTCCCGGCGCAGAGCGTCGAGATCGAGCACCTTCTCGATCGAGGTCAGCGTCGCGTCGAGCTGCTTGAGCTCCGCGTCAAAATCCAGTCCAGCCACAACCAAGCAGCGTACCCGCTGGTGCCTCGTCGAGGCACGTTGGTGCGGCTGGCGGTGGTCCAGTCGTTCGCTGGCAAGGCGGAGGAGGAGCGCGATGCGGAGCATCTCGCGACGACGACAACGCCGCCAGCGGGCGTCTGGGGCGCCGCTAGACGTGCCGAACGTGTCTCGACGAGGCACCTAGGCGGTAGCTGCCGGTAAGGCGAGGCCATGACGCAGTACTCCGAAGACCTCGGTGATTGCTCTTTCCAGCTCTGCTTGGGCTTGCCGCACCTGATCCGCGGACGCTTCGTCGGGCAGGAGCCGCATCAGCTGTTCTTCCAGGACCTTCTGTGCGGCGGCGAACTGAGCCGCGATCAGACGGTTTCTGAGCTGCCAAGGATTCCGCTCGTCGAGGGCCTCGGCGAGCGAGGTCTCCATCTCCGCGGCGTTCAGCCGGCGACGGGCCAGCAGGGCCGGGCTGCCCTCGATCGTCCGGACGAACTGCTTCCAGGTCGCCAGATGCCCGACCTCGAACCGCTCCCGGGTCTCGGACAGGTACGCCGCCTCCAGCACATTCACCGGATCCGCTCCGGGCGGCGCCTCCCGGACCGCCCGGGCAGGCCCCATCCACCAGCCCGGCTCGTCGAAGAACAGGTCCTCCTTGGCCGGAAAGTGATTGAACACCGTCTGTACGGCGACGTCCGCCGCGCGCGCCACCTCGGCCACCGTCACCGCGTCGAAGCCGCGCTCGAGGAACAGCGTGGTCGCGACATCCGAGATGGCCTGCCGCGTCTGCTGCTTCTTCCGCTCTCGCCGCCCGGTCTCCATTGGACAGAGCGTAGGGCATCCTGCTTTACTTCATCCAATCTTATAGTCACTACATTTTTGGAGTTGACCCAATGACGATTCTCGTCACCGGCGGCCGCGGCGCGATCGCTCGCGCCATCACCGCCGGCCTGACCGCCGCGGGTCGCGACGTCCGCGTCGCCTCCCGCGAACCCTCCGCCGTGGGACCTTCCGCGGTCACCTACTCCGACGACCCCGCGCCCGCGCTGCGCGGCATCAGCCAGGTCTTCCTGTACTCCGATCCGTCGTCGGCACCGTCGTTCGTCGCGGCAGCCGAGGCGGCCGGCGTCAAGCAGGTGGTCCTGCTCTCGTCGCTCTCCTCCCAGGGCGGTCCCGAAGACCCGCATGCGACGACCGAGCGCGTGATCGGCAGCGGTTCGTACGCGACCACGTACCTGCGGCCGGGAGCCTTCATGAGCAACGCAAGGTTCTGGTCGCATCAGTTCCGCGCGACCGGCCAGATCCGGCTGCCCTACCTCGACGCCGAGGAGGCGCCGATCCACGAGCAGGACATCGCCGATGCGGCCGTCCGCGTGCTCCTCGACGGACCGGGCCACGGCCACGACGGTCGCGGCTATCCGATGACCGGACCGTCCTCGATGACGCGCCGCCATCAGATCGCGCAGATCACCGAAGTCACCGGCGCTGCGATCGAGGCGGTCGATCTGACGCCCGACCAGGCCCGAGCCGAGATGCCCATGCGCGACGCCGGCCAGCGGGAGACCTTGCTCGCCTACTGGGCGTCGCGCGTCGGCACTCCCCAGCCGATCGAGACCGGCGTCGAGCTCCTGACCGCGCGCTCCGGCCGCACCTGGATCACGTGGCTGACCGACAATCCGGGGCTGTTTGCCTAGGGAAGGATCGAGTCGACGTAGCCGCCGTCGACGCGGACTGCTCCGCCCGTGGTGGCGGAGGCAAGGTCCGAACTGAGGTACACGACCAGGTTGCCGATCTCCGGCGGCTCGATCAGGCGCTGGATCAGCGAGTACGGCCGGTGCTCCTTCATGAACTGGCGTTGCGCCTCGTCCCACGGCAGGTCGTCACCGACCAAGTCGTGCACGAAGTCCTCGACACCCGGGGTGTGCGTCGGTCCGGCCATCACCGAGTTCACCGTCACGCCGGTCCCCGCGGCGGCCTTCGCGTAGCCTCGCGTCACCGCGAGCAGAGCCGTCTTCGTCATCCCGTAGTGCACCATCTCCAATGGCGTCACCACCGCCGAGTCGCTCGCGATGTTCATCACCCGACCGAAGCCGCGCTCCATCATCCCCGGCAGATACATCCGGATCAGCCGGACCGCGGACAGCACGTTCACCTCGAAGTACCGGCGCCACTCGTCGTCGTCGATCTCCAGCACCGGCTTGGCGCCGAAGATGCCCAGGTTGTTGACCAGGATGTCCAGTTCGCCGACCTGATCCTGCAGCGCGCCGGCGCCTTCCGCGGACGCGAGATCGGCCGCGATCGCCGTCACGTCGGCGTCCGGCACCTCCTTGCGGACCTGATCCGCGGCCGCGCTGGTCTTCTCCTGGCCGCGTCCGTTCACGACTACCGCCGCGCCTGCTCGCGCCAGTTCGGTGGCGATCGCCAACCCGATCCCCTGGCTCGATCCCGACACCAGTGCCCGCCGTCCGTTCAGCTCGATCTTCATCACCCCATGGTGCCCTTCTGCCGTGGTGGAATGCGGGATTCACCGGATCGGGACGATGGCGGCCGCCTCCGATGCGATGTCGGCGTCTCCCTGCCGGCCGGGCGGCTCGAACGGCAGGTCCACCGAGGACGTCAGCCGCACGGTCACCGTCGTACCTGCGACATCGGCCGACCAGTCGAGTCCGTCGAATCGGTTGCTCGCGGCCACCTGGTCCAGATACTCGGCCGTCAGCCGGCGGGCCTGTTCCGGGTCGAACTCGGCGTTCCCGTCCGCCGCGGGCTGCGCGTAGATCGCCGCGAGGCCGTTCGCCGCGGCCAGTACGGCGCCGTCCGCGGTCGCATCGAGGTCACGCCGTACCAGGAACACCTTGGAGATATCGGTCACCACGACGATCATCAGCAAGACGATCGCCGTGAAGCCGATGATGAGAACCGTCATCTGACCTTGCTCGCCCTGTTGCCGTCGGCATCCGTTCATCCGTTGCCCTTGGCCTCGCGATAGTCGCCGTACGGCTCGGTGTGCGAGGCACTGAGATGGATCGCCGGCGGCTCTCCCCCGAGCGCGTCCGGGATGAACGGCAACGGAACGTCGGTGGTCAGCGTGACGGTGACCGTCGACCCCGGTTCCAGGCAGGCCGGATGGCAGCTGATCGTGAGCTGGTCGGAGGTCAGCTCGACGCCCTGGTCCTTCATCGCCAGCCGCGCAGCCTCGAACGCCCGGCTCCGCGCCTCGTCCTCCGACAACCCGGCCGGCACGATCACGAACGCGCGTCCCGCCGCCCGGGTCGCCGCGGTCGCGCCGTACGACGCTCGCTGGACATCGAACACCGCCAGCATCACGTAGATCAGCGGGACCATCAGCAGCAGCGCCAGCCAGGAGAACTCGACCACCGCGCTACCGCGCTCGTCCCGCGATCGGTTCATTCGCCGGTCTCCTTGACGGCATGACCTTCGACGCTGAACGCGATGCCGGGACCCCACAACCCCAGCGGTGGCATGTGCGCCTCGACGACGACCTGCACTCCTGGCTGGCCGTCGATCTCGGTCTCCCCGGACTGGACCGCGTCGATCAACTGGTCCTTGACCACCCCGTCGATCAGATCGCGCGTCCGGCCTTCTCCATCGCCCGGCTGCCGATTCAGCACGGCCGCGTACACCGCGCCCTCGGACGCCGCAGCGGTGAGGGTGTTGCGGACGTACAGGTAGAGCCCGACCTGCAGGATGCCGAGGAACAACGGCACCACGAGCATCGACACCAGCACGAAGTCGACCACCGCCGAGCCGCGTTCGTCACGCGACCGGGGCGGATGCGGGCGGGCGGGGACCATCACTTGTTGGAGACGGAGTCCAGTGCGTCCTGCAGCATCTGGGCGAGTTGTTTGCCCGCCAGGCCCCAGATCACGACGACCAGCCCGGCGGTCATCACGGTGATCAGCACCCAGCCGGGGACGTCGCCGCGCTCCTTCCGTGCGGGCCGTGGCGCCAGCAGCGCCACGAACAGTCTCGTCAGCAGTAGGGACATGACCTCTCCTCAGTTCATCCGGCGATCAGCCGGATTCCGACAGCGCCCGGGTAGAAGGCGAACGCGATGGTGACCGGCAGGACGAGGAACACGACCGGAACCATCATCGCGACCTCACGGCGAGCGCCGGACTCGATCAACTCGCGCCGTCCCGCCTCGCGGATGTCCCCCGCCTGCGCGCGCAGTACGTCGGCCAACGGCGTACCGCGTTCGAGTGCGACCGCGAGTCCGTCGGCGAACCGCGACAACGCGAGCAGACCAGTGCGGTCGGCGAGACCGTCAAGGGCGCGGACGAGCGTCTCACCGGCGCGGGTCTCACCCAGGACCCGCTGGAGCTCGTCGGCGAGCTCGCCGCGGCACGACCGGGCGACCCGGTCGAGCGCCGCCGCCGGACCCTCACCGGCTGCCACCGACAACGCCAGCAACTCGGCCACGGTCGGCAACTCCGCGAGCAGCCGCCGCTCCCTTCGCCGTACCTGCGTGCTCAGATAGGTGTCTCGGGCAAGTACTCCGAGGACGCCGAGCAGACCGCAGAACACCAGCATCCCGATCGGATTTCCGACCCCGAACGACACGGAGACGATCGAGACGACGAGCCCTGCCCCGAACGCCGCCGTACCCCACAACACCTGCTCGATCCGGAACTCCTCGACCGACCGCTCGATCCCGGCCCGCGACAACCGGCGGCGGATCGACGCCGCCCCACCGAGCAGCCGCTCCAACCTGCCGGCGCCGGCCCGCAGCGACGGCCCGAACAACCGCACAATGGCATAGAAGGGCGAGCTGGAGTCGACCACACCGAGGAACACCTCCGGCCCACCAAGATCACGCAGGTACGGCGCGATCCGGTCGTCGACCGACGGCTTCCGCAGGAACGGCAAACGCCGGACGACCAGGAGCAGGCTGAGCCCGAACAGGACACCCACCAGACCGCCGAGCACCATCGGGCTCATCGCAGCACCCGCTCGGGCTCGGGCAACCGGCCGATCCGCAGCATCAGGCGGTACGCGATGACGCAGACCGCTGCACCCACACCGATGATCAGTGCGCCGACCGGCGAGTTGTAGCGCTGGATCACGTCACCCTGGAACGACAGCAACGCGAGCACGAGCCATGGCGCGGCGACCGCGACTCGGGCACCGTTGACCGACCATGACTGTCTGGACTCGAGCTCCGACCTGGTCCGGGCGTCGTCGCGGAGGAACGTCGAGAGCGAACGCAGCAACCGGCCGAGGTCCCCGCCACCGACCTCGCGTGCGATCCGCAACGCCTCGACCACGCGGTCGCCGACGGGATCAGCCAGGCGCGCCTTCAACCGGTCCAGCGAATCCGCGAAGCGACCTGTCGACGCATAGTCCGCGCCGAACCGGCGGAACGGCTCGCGCAACGGCAGCGGGCCGCGCTCACCGACTTGGGCCAGTGCCTCGGACAACGAAAGTCCTGCCCGGACCGCGGACGCGATGTTGTCGACGACATCAGGCCACAGCTCCCGGAACTCAGCCAGCCGCTTCCGCGCGCGGCTCCGCACCAGCGCGACCGGCAGTCCACCGGCCATCAACCCGAACACCACCCCGACCGGCCAGGCGCCCGACACCACGAACATCACCACGAACCCTGCGACGCCTGTGATCAGGCATGCACCGATGAACGCGCCCGGCGTCACACCTTCGATCCCTGCACCGGCCAGGAGGTCGCGGCTTCGGGCGATCAGGCGCGCGTCGTTCGCCGGTCGCGTCTCCGCCGGCACTGCGAACGTCCAGATGATCAGCAGCAGGCCGATCCCGAAGAACAGGCCGAGCAGCAGCCCCATCAGGCCACACCTCGCGGCAACTCGGTCAGCAGCCCGGACAAGGAGTACCCCGCATGCTGGAAGCGCTCGGGATGCGGCAGATGTCCTTCGGCCCGCCGCAACTGTCCGTCGACCGTGCCGAACACGGTCTCGGTCTCGATCGCCTGCTCCTCGATCCGCCCACTGACCGCCACGATCTCCCGCACCCGCCGCTGCCCGTCCGCCCCGATCCCGAGATGGATGACGAGATCCACGCAGCCGGCCACGGTCGGAAGGACGAACCTGGACCCGATGTTCTCACCGGCCAGGAGTGGCAACGTGCACATCTTCGTCAGAGCTTCGCGCGCCGAGTTCGCGTGGATGGTGCACATTCCGGGAAGGCCGGAGTTCAATGCCAGCAGGAGATCCAGGCACTCCTCGCCGCGGACCTCGCCGACGATCAGCCGGGACGGGCGCATCCGCAGCGACTCCTTCACCAGGTCGCGCAACCGCACCTCGCCCGTGCCTTCGAGACCGGCCTGCCGCGTCTGCATGGACACCCAGTCCGGAATGGGGAGCTTGATCTCGAAGACCTCTTCGCAGCTGATCACGCGTTCGCTGCCCGGGATCGAGCCGGCCAGCGCGTTGAGCATTGTCGTCTTGCCGGCCTGGGTGCCGCCGGAGACCAGGATGTTCAGGCCGACCGCGACCGCGGCGTCCAAGACCGCGGCCGCGTGCGGAGTCAGCGATCCGAGCGCGACCAGGTCGCTCAGCCGGGTCGCGCGTACCGTGAATTTGCGAATGTTGATGGCTGCGTAGCGTTGAGTGATCCCGCCCAGAACGATGTGTACGCGGCTGCCATCGGGCAGGCGCGCGTCGGTGAACGGCTGCGAGACGTCGATCCGGCGGCCGGTCGTCTTCAGCATCCGCTCGACCAGGTCGCTGACCTCCTCCTCGGTCAGCACCGTCGTGGTCAGCTCGTGCCGGCCCTCCCGCGCGATGAACACCCGGCTCGGCTCATTGATCCAGATTTCTTCGACCGCCGGGTCGTCCAGGAAACGCTGCAGCGGCCCGAACCCCGCGACCCGGTCATGCACCTCCCGGCTGACCGCGTCCACATCCACGATCGGCGGAACCACCCCGGTCAGACTGCGCTCGTCGTACTCCCGAACGACGGTCGCGACAATCGCGTTCACCGCCCCCGGATCCCGCAGCGGGTCGATCCCCTCCCGCCGGACAACGTCGCGGACCTGCGCATCGATCAACTCGACAGCGTCACGGCCCGGCCGGCGTGCGGCGAGTCGGTCGGCTGCCATAGGTCCCCCAAGATGTCCCGATTGGCGACCGGGCAGTCACCGTCTGCGACCATCTTGTCAAGCAGAGGGAGCACTGCACCACCCGCGTCGGGCGAACCTGTGGATAACTGGGTCGGCTCAGCGGTGGACGAGGGTGTGTTCGAACGAGTACCGGCTGGCTCGGAACAGGTGGGAGCCGTATTCGACGGGCTGGCCGTGGTCGTCGTACGTGATGCGGGTGGTCGCGAGCAGCGGGCAACCCGGCTCCTCGGACAAGAGTCTGGCCTGCTCGGTGGTGGCAGGTACGGCGGAGATGGTCTGGTGCGCCACCTTCAGTCGTACGCCTTCAGCGCGTAGGAGCTCGTAGAGTCCCCGCTCGGCCAGCGTGACCGGGTCCGTCTCGAGCATGTCGGGTGGCAGCCAGTTCCGCATCAGCGCCAGCGGCTCGCCGTCCGCACGCCGCAGTCGCTCGATCCTGAGCACTCGGTCGCCCTGCTCGCACTGCAGCGCGGTCGCCACGTCTGCGTTCGCCGGGCTGATTCCGAACCGCAGTACCTCGGTCTCCGGCTTCCGGTGGGCCGCGGCCAGGTCGTCGTACAGGCTGGTGAGCTCCAAGGAACGCCGCACCTGGCCCGAGTGGCCGACCACCTGCGTGCCGACGCCGCGCTTGCGCACCAGCAGCCCCTGGTCGACCAGACGCGCGATCGCCTGCCGCACTGTCGGCCGGCTCAAGCCGTAGGCCTCCGCCAGGTCCACCTCGTTGCTCAGCCGAGAACCGACCGGCAACTCGCCACCCTGGATCGCCGCCTCGAGCTGCTGTGCCAATTGCACATGTAACGGCGTACGACTGCTCCGATCAACGCGGACCTGCACGGTGCTCATGCGCAAATACTGCGTCCTCCGCCCTGATCCGTCGACCCAACACCCAGATTTGATCAGATCCCTCCGTTACCGAATCACCTCGTCATCGGCGCCGGGCACCCGGATGAACGCCGGGCGGACGGCAGATGAAGCGCGGAGATCCGGGGGCGGGGCGGAGCGGGGGCGGAGCGACAGACTCCTACGCTGAGGGCTGGGGGTCGGGTCCGGATGGCGGGCCAGGGATGTTTGGCGGTGGGGGCGTGCGGGAGGATGACATCTTCGGTGTCGAATTCGCCGGCACGGTCGTACCGCGCCCGCCGTACCGCTGACAATGAGGAGAAGCATGGAACCGCTGCGTATCGGGATCCTTGGTGCTGCCCGGATCGCGGGGAGGGCGATCGCCGAACCGGCGCGCTCGAGCGAGGCGCGACTGGTGGCCGTCGCCGCGCGGGACCGGGACCGGGCCGAGGCGTTCGCGGCGGAGCACGGGGTCGAGAAGGTGCACGCGTCGTACGACGACGTGATCGCCGACCCCGAGGTGGAGGCGATCTACAACCCGCTGGCGAACTCGTTGCACGGTCCCTGGAACCTGAAGGCGATTGCCGCGGGCAAACATGTGCTCACCGAGAAGCCGTCGGCCAGCAACGCGACCGAGGCAGCGGCGGTGCGCGACGCTGCCGCGGAGCACGGTGTGGTGCTGATGGAGGGCTTCCACTACCTCTTCCACCCGGTGACCCGGCGCCTGCACGAGCTGCTCGCCAAGGGTGAGCTGGGCGATCTGCAGCACGTCGAGACGACCATGGTGATGCCACCGCCGCCGGAAGACGACCCGCGCTGGTCGCTGCCGCTGGCCGGCGGTGCAGTGATGGATGTCGGCTGCTACGCCCTGCACGCCCAGCGCATGGTCGCGCCCTGGGCCGGTGGAGCACCCAGACTGGTCAGCGCCCGGGCCGGTGAGCGGAAGCGGCTGCCTGGTGTGGACGAGTGGCTGAACGCCGACCTCGAGTTCCCGAACGGCGCGACCGGATCGGTCCGGACGAGCATGGCAGCGGAGACTCTCGACTTCAGCTGCAAGATCGTCGGCACCCGCGGTGAGGCGTTCGCGCCCAGCTTCGTGCTGCCGCATCTGGACGACCGGGTGATCGTCACCACCAAGGAGGACCACTGGGTCGAGCAGCTCGGCCGCAAGTCGTCGTACGCCTATCAGCTCGAGGCGTTCACCGCTCGCATCCGCAACGGTGCACCGCTGCCGATCGACGCGGACGACGCGGTCGCGACGATGACGCTGATCGACGAGTGCTACCGGAGCGCCGGTCTCGAGCCTCGTCCGACCACCACGCTCTAGTTCTTCCCGGCGGCTGCGCGGGCGAAGGCCTCGATCAGTGCATGCGGTCGAGTGCCGTCGCCCGCCAGCTCCGGCTGGAACAGCGCGGCCAGGTAGAACGGGTGATCGGGCAACTCCGCGATGCGTGGATCGCCGGTGTCGTCGTACCCGCTGAAGACCATGCCGCGGTCCCGCAGTACGTCGAGGCGGGCGGAGTCGAGGCCGTAGGAGCAGTGGTACCGCTCCATCGACCGCTCGACGCCCAGCAGCTCGGCAGCGCGAGTGCCCGGCGTCACCTGGATCGGGCCCTCGTGACCGTCGAGTGAGCACTCCAGCGCGACGATGAGCAGATCGTCTGCCGCCGGATTGCTCTCGCCGTGCTGCACCGCCGACAGACCGCAGACGTTGCGGGCGAACTCCAGCATCGCGTGCTGGAACCCGCCGCAGGTGCCGAAGAACGGGATCCCGTTCTCCCGTGCGATCTTGACCGCCGTGACCGCGCCGGCCTCGTCCTTGTACGGGCTCCCCGGCAGCAGCCAGATGCCGTCGAAACCCTTGAGTGACTCGTCGGCCTCCTCGGTCGGCACCCAGTACACGTCGAGGTCGAGGTTGTCGCGTTCCTTCAGGCGGTCCAGCAGACCGGGCACCCGCGCATGCGAGCGGACGTGCGGCGAGCGGTCGGCGACCAGGGCGATGCGTCCGGCGTAGGCGTTCATGGCCACCATCCTGGGCGCCTGATCGGCATCAGCGCCAACGATGATCTCTGCACTGGGCATAAGCGATACTGATCCGCGTGGATCCACACCTGCTGCGCACCTTCGTGGCCGTCGCCGAGTGCGGCTCGTTCTCCGCCGCCGCGCACCGCCTCGGCTACACGCAGTCCGCGGTGTCCCAGCACATCGCCGCGCTCGAACACGACCTCGGTACGCCGCTCCTCCGCCGGCGGCCCGTGGTCCCGACAGTCCCGGGCGAGCGCCTGCTCGAACACGCCGGCGCCATCCTCCTCCGCCTCGACGCCGCCCGCGCCGATGTCCACCGCGCCACCGGCGATCCGCCCGGCACCCTCTCCATCGCGGCCTCGCCGCTCGCCGCGGCCGACGGCCGGCTGGCGAATGCCTTGACAGAGGTACGACGAGCCCGCGCCGGGACTGCGGTCGTCCTGACGGTGTGCGGCCGCGAGGCGGTCGCGCAAGGCGTAGCGGCGGGCGAGTACCACCTCGGCCTGATCGACGGAGTGGCGGCGCCCAGCGATCCGCTCCGTCTGTTCGATGTCGGATCGCTGCGCACCACCGCGGTGTCGCACGAGGACCTGGTAGTTGCCCTCGCCAAGGATCATCCGTTGGCCGGCCGCCACCGGATCAGCCTCCACGACCTGGTCGACGCCCGCTGGATCGATGCCCCTGATGTCGCGGCACCGCTCCCCGATCTCCGCGCCGCCACCGAGACCGACGGCATCCGGCCGGCGCTCACCTACTCCGGCACGGATGTCGCCAGCCTGCTGGCGCTGATCGCGGCCGGCCACGGACTGGCCGTACTTCCCTTGTCAGCAACGGGTTCCGAGGTTGCCACAGTGCAGCTGAGCACGCCCCGCCTGCTCCATCGCACCGAGCTGCTCCACGGCCACACCTCGGAACCGTCCGCTGCCGCGCTGACCGCCGTACTGTCCGGTCCTTAGGCGTCGAGAATCTCCTCGAGGACAGTCCGGGTCATCGGCCGGTTGAGTACGCCGATGGCCTCACGTTCGGCGAACTCCGCCCGGTCCTCGTTGTCGGGGTCGATGGCTTCGCAGATCGTGTTGTAGGCCCAGTTGAGCCAGCCGGTCACGGCGATGCCGAACGAGGTCAGTTCGAGCTTGGGCCATTCAGCACGGTCGAGATACCCCTCGCGGAACGCCGCGATCGATCGCCGGTTGACCGACGGCCGCATCGCCCACTGGGTCAGCGAGGACGCGACCTCGAACTCAGGAGTCAGCGAACCGGTGAAGTCCCATTCGGTCACGACGAGCTCGTCGTTGCGGCCCTGCCGGACGGTCGAGGGTTGGAGGTTGCTGTTGCAGAGGATGAAGCCCGGCCCGGTGACGTCGGCATCGATCGTGTACAGCCCGAACACACTGGGAAGACGAGCTTCCAGCTGGTCCGCCCACGGTTTGCCGGCGGCCTGAGCCCGGTGGAGGAGCCGGCGCCACTCGGCGTCGGACTGTCGCCAGGTGAGGTACGGGCTTATCGGCGCTTCGCTGGGAATCGCCAGTGCGTGCAAGGTCGCGAACGTCGTACCGACCTGCCGGGCGACCGCTGTCGAGACGGGCGTCACCGGCGACGGGCCGACCTCGATCCACTCGTGTACACGCCAACTCTCGTCGCGGACACGCTCGATCAGTTGTCCCTGCGGACTCCGTACGGCGACCGGTGCGGTCACGCCGGCCTTGACCGCGGCGTCACGGAGCCGGGCGCCGATCTCGGCCTGTTCGGGGGTGATGAACGGGTACACCGTGACAGCCAGCCACCGACCGCGGTCGGTGGTCAATGCCCACGACCGGCCCATCGGCGTGAACGAAACTGGCGTCGCGGGTCCGGTCGTACGTCCGAGCCCGAAAGCCGTGGCGAGTTCGTCGGCCAGACCGTCGGGTGCGACGGGGGCGTCCGCGTTCCGCCGGTCGACTTCGGCCTTCAACGTGGGCCAGTCGTGCAGCCCGTACTCGCCCGCCAGCGTCCGCTGCGCATCGGCGAGCGTCGATCCGGGGGTGGTTTCCCGCAACGCGACCAGGAGGTCTTTGGCCTGCTTGCGCAGGAACTCCATGCTCGGCTTGTCAGGTAGCAGTCGCACAACGCGTCCTCTCGTTCCCGGACTCGCACGGGCCACAAGAGAGCGTCACCAACTGCGCTCAATCCAATGAAAGGTGAGGTGGCTTCCAGCCTTCCGGCGAGTCTCGACGCGTCCTCACAACGCCCCCAAGACGCTACCCAACGCCACCCCCCAGGTCAACGCCCAACAATCACCCGCACCGGCTCCCCGGCCCGGGCGGGGCCGGGGCCGAGGAGTTCGCGGCCGCGCCATACCCGGTGCGATACCTGCTGGCGGGGCCGGCGCTCGATCCGTGCTACTCGCCGCGGTTACTTCCTGCCCTGCTTGGTGGGCGGGATGACCGTGCCGTCGCTCGGGTTGGGCTTCGGCTGCTTGGGTTGTTTGGGTTTGCGGACTTCACGTCCGCCTTTGTTCTTCGACATGACGCACTCCGGGGCTTGGTGTTTCGCTGACTTCGGACGGGCCGACCGGCCCTTCGTACGCCGCGGTACTCCTCATGCCCCGGGGGTTGTCTTCGACGCTACACCCAGGCGACAGCCCTGCCTTCAGTCGTGAGTGGGGAAGCCCAGGTTGATCCCGCCGTGGCTCGGGTCCAGCCAGCGTGACGTGACGACCTTCGTCCGGGTGAAGAAGTGGACACCGTCCATCCCGTGCGCATGGGTGTCCCCGAACAACGAGTTCTTCCAGCCGCCGAACGAGTAGTACGCCATCGGCACCGGGATCGGAACGTTGACGCCGACCATGCCGACCTCGACCTCGTTCTGGAACCGTCGAGCCGCACCACCGTCGTTGGTGAAGATCGCCGTCCCGTTCCCGTACGGGTTCGAGTTCACCAGGTCGAGCGCAGCGTCGTACGACGGAACGCGGACCACCGACAGCACCGGCCCGAAGATCTCGTCGGTGTAGATCGACATCTCCGGGGTGACCTTGTCGAACAGCGTCGGCGCCAGCCAGAAGCCCTCGGCCGCGCCGTCCACATCGCCGTTGCGGCCGTCGACGGTGAGCTCAGCGCCCGCCTCGACACCGGCAGCGACGTACCCGACGACCTTGTCGCGGTGCGGACCGGTCACCAGCGGGCCCATGTCGCAGCCGCGCGTCCCGTCGCCGGTCTTCAGCTTCGCCATCCGGTCCTTGATCTTGCCGATCAGTTCGTCGGCGATCGGCTCCACCGCGACCAGCGCGGAGATCGCCATGCAGCGCTCGCCGGCCGAGCCGAAGCCGGCGTTCACCGCGGCGTCGGCGGCCAGGTCGAGGTCTGCGTCGGGCAGCACGATCATGTGGTTCTTCGCACCGCCGAGCGCCTGGACCCGCTTGCCGTTCCTGGTGCCGTTCTCGTACACGTACTTCGCGATCGGGGTCGAACCGACGAACGACACCGACTTGATGTCGGGGTGCTCGAGCAGCCTGTCGACGGCCTCCTTGTCGCCGTGCAGAACGTTCACCACACCGTCCGGCAGGCCGGCCACCTTCCACAGCTCGGCCATCGCGTTCGCTGCGGACGGGTCCTTCTCGGACGGCTTGATCACCACACTGTTGCCGCAGGCAACCGCGATCGGGACGAACCACATCGGCACCATGGCCGGGAAGTTGAACGGCGAGATGACCGCGCTCAGGCCGAGCGGCTGACGGATCGAGTACACGTCGACCTTGGTCGAGACGCCCTCGCTGAAGCCGCCCTTGAGCAGGTGCGGGATCCCGCAGGCGAACTCGATCACCTCCAGGCCGCGAGTCACCTCGCCGACCGCGTCGGACAGCACCTTGCCGTGCTCGGCGGTGATCAGCGCGGCGATCTCGTCCTTGTGCTGGTTCACCAGCTCGCGGTACGCGAACAGCACCTGAGTCCGCTTGGTCAGCGACGTCTGCCCCCAGGCGCGGGACGCCTCGTGGGCGACCTTCACCACCTCGTCGACGGTGGCGGCCGAGGCCAGGTCGAGTTCACCGGTGACCTGGCCGGTCGCCGGGTTGTAGACCTTGCTGGTCCGCTCGGCGACGCCGGTCCAGGAGCTGCCGCCGACCAGGTGGGTGATGCGCTTGATCTCAGTACTCACGATGCTTCCTTACTGCATGGGGTGACAGTTGACGACAGGCTCTTCATCCGGGGCCTTGCGGCGGGTCCTCCCAGACCCGTTCGACGGCTCATCCGAGGATCTTCCGGCGATCGGCCAGGTCGACGTCGACAGGGCGGCCGGACGTGAGGGACTCGATGCCGGCTTCGCAGACCGCGACCGCCGCATAGCCGTCCCAGGCGCTCGGTCCGTCGATCGCACCGCGTGCTGCAGCCTCGACCCAGCGTTGCACTTCGATGTCGTACGCACGCTCGAAGCGAACCCGGAAGTCGGACGGCATCGCACCGCCCCACCGGCCGGCGGCACGCGTGAGCACGCCCGAACCGAGCCCGATGGTCGCGCTCCCGCGTTCGGCCACGGCCTCACACCGCACCTCGTACCCGACCTGGAAGTTCACGAACACCTCGGCGTCGGCCATCGTCCCGTTCGCCAGCTCGAACAGGGCCAGCTGCGGATCGAGTACGCCGGCGCCGACGAGGTCACTGGGCTTCGGGGCGTGCACGGTGATCCGGGTGATTTCGTCACCCAGCAGCCAGCGCGCGATGTCCACCTCGTGCACCATCGAGTCCCGCACGATCATCTCGCTGCGGAACGTCACCGGGGCCGACTTGTTCCGATGCACGTTGTGCAGCATCAGCGGCCGACCCAGCTCCCCGGAGTCGAGCAGCTCCTTCAGAGCGGCGTACTCCGGATCGAAGCGGCGCATGAAGCCGACCTGGATGAGTGGCCGGCCGACCTTGTGCTCTGCCTCCACCACCTGGAGCGACGACGCCGCGTCCATCGTCAGCGGCTTCTCACACAGCACCGGCTTGCGGTGCTCAAGGCACACGAGCAGTTGCTCCGCGTGGGCGAATCCCGGCGACGCCAGGATCACCGCGTCCACGTCGTCCGCCGCGATCAGATCGAGCGGATCCTCGACCACCCGGACGTCGAGACTCTTCGCGAGGGCCTCGGCGCGGGCGATGTCGGGGTCGGCGACAGCGACGAGGCGCGCGCCAGCGGTACGGCGTGCGACCCGCTCGGCGTGGTCGGCACCCATCACTCCGACGCCGACGATGCCGACCCGGAGATCGGTCATGGCCCCTCCCTCTCCCCTTCATTGTCCGCAGTCGTGTCAACCGGCCGGGTGATCCCCTGGTCGACGACGGCCTCGGGATTGGCGTCGCGCAGCTCGTGACTGAGCGCCTCGAGCTCGGAGCCGCCGGCCATCTCGGTGGTCAGCTGCTCGAGCGTGATGTCGGACCGGTGCGTGTCGAGCGCGACCCGGCCGAGCTTCAGGACGACGAAGTGGTTCCCGACCAGGTACGCGTGGTGCGGGTTGTGGGTGATGAAGATGACCCCGATGCCCGCGTCCCGTGCCCTGACGATGTACTTCAGCACCACGCCGGACTGGTTCACGCCGAGCGCCGCGGTCGGCTCGTCCAGGATCAGCACCTTCGCGCCGAAGTGGATCGCGCGCGCGATCGCGACGCACTGGCGCTGACCACCGGACAGCTTGCCCACCGGCTGCTCCAGGTTGGGAATCGAGATCCCCATCTTGGTCAGCTCCTCGCTCGCGATCCGCTTCATCCGCGCCGCCTCCAGCTGGCGGAACGGACCTCTGGTGATCTCGTTGCCGAGGAAGAAGTTCCGCCAGACCGACATCAGCGGCGCCAGCGCCAGGTCCTGGTAGACGGTGGCGATGCCGCTGTTCAAGGACTCTCGGGGCGAGGAGAAGTGCCGCTCCTCGCCGTTCACCACCATCGTCCCGGAGGTGTAGTCGTGCAGGCCGGCGATGATCTTGATCAGCGTCGACTTGCCCGCGCCGTTGTCGCCCAGCACGCAGGTGATCTCGCCCTGCCGGACCGACAGCGACACACCCCGCAACGCGTCGATGTTGCCGTAGCTCTTGCCGATGTCGCGCAGTTCGACGATCGGCGAGGTCGGGCCGGTGACCGCGTCGGAATCGAAGCTCCTCGTGGTGGTCATCGTGCCTCCGCCTGCTTCTTGACGACGAGGTTGACAATGGTGGCCAGCAGCAACATCGCGCCGAGGAACGCCCTGAACCAGTCGGGGTTCCAGCCGGCGTACACAACCCCCAGCTGGACCATGCTGAAGATCAGTGCGCCGATCGCCCCGCCGATCACGGAGCCGTAGCCGCCGGTGAGCAGGCAGCCGCCGACGACCGCCGCGATGATGTAGAGGAACTCCTTGCCGACGCCTTCGCCGGACTGCACCACGCCGTTCTGCACGAACAGCAACTGCATCCCGGTGAACCAGGCGAAGAATCCCACCGCCATGAACAGCCCGATCTTCACCTTCTTCACCGGTACGCCGACCGCACGAGCCGCCGCGGCGTCGCCACCGACGGCGAAGATCCAGTTGCCGATCTGTGTCCGCAGCAGCATCCAGGCGGCGATAGCGACGAACGCGATCCACCAGACGACGATGATCTTGATCGTGACCCCGCCCACCTTGAACTCCGACGCGAAGACCGCCTTGGCGGTGCTGAACCCGTCCATGTCGCTGATCGAGTTCGATGCGACCGCGCCCGACGTCAGCCGGGTGACCGCGATGTTCAGGCCCTGCAGGATGAAGAACGTGCCCAGCGTCACCAGGAAGCTGGGCAGCCCGGTCCGCATCAGCAGCCAGCCGTTGAACGCGCCGATCGTCAGCGACAGGGCGAGCGCGATCACGACGCCGACCCAGACGTTCAGGCTGAGCTGGTAGGCGATGAGGCCCGCGGTCAGGCCCGACGTCGTCACCGCGACACCGGCCGAGAGGTCGAACTCGCCGCCGATCATCAGCAGCGAGACCGGCACCGTCATCACACCGATCAGTGCGGCCTGGTACAGGATCGTGCCCGTGTTGTTGATGTCGCGGAACGGCGGCGCGGCGATCAGGAAGAACACCAGGATGACGGCCGCGCCGACGAGCGATCCGATCTCGGGCCGGCTGAGCAGCCGGGCCGCGAGGGACCGGGCGGAGACGCGGTCGTCCGCCGACACGGGTGAGGTGATGGTCGATGCCATGGCGTTGCCTCAGCGCGTCCCGTTCGTGGCGAACTTCTCCACCGTCGCGATGTTGGACTGGTCGATGAAGGCCGGTCCGGTCAGCGTCGCCTCGCCACCGCCGATGGTGTTGCCGTTGGTCTTGTAGAGCCAGATCGCGTCGATCGCCAGGTAGCCCTGCAGGTACGGCTGCTGGTCGACGGCGAACTGCACCCGGCCGTCCTTGACCGCCGTCGCCATCTCCTTGCTCATGTCGAAGCTACCGATCTTGGCCGCCGAACCGGCGTCCTTGGCCGCGGTCACCGCGGTCAGGGCGATCCCGGCATTCAGCGCGACCACGTAGTCGGCGGTCTTGTCCTGCTGCAGCTTCGAGGTCAGTGTCGCCTGCGTGCTCGGCTGGTCGGTGCCGTTGACGTTCACGTTCTCGACGTTGCCGAACTTGTCCTTGATGCCCTGGCAGCGGGCCTCCAGGCTGACGTTGCCCTGCTCGTGGATGACGCACAGCACCTTCTTGGCGCCGAGCTGCTTGAGTTTGTCACCGGTCGCCTGGCCGGCGATCCTCTCGTCCTGGCCGAAGTACCCGACCGCGCCGGTCGTCTTCCAGGAGTCCAGTCCGCCGTTGAGGACCGACACCGGGATGCCGGCCGCGACCGCCTTCTTGACGTTCGGGATGACCGCGTCGGGCTTGTTCAGCGTGACTGCGATGCCGTCGACCTTCGAGTCGATCGCGGTCTGCACCAGGTTGGCCTGCGCGGCCCCGTCCGGATCGGCGGAGTACTGCAGCTCGATGTTGTCCTTCTTCGCGGCCGCCTCGGCACCGCGCCGGACGATGTCCCAGAAGGTGTCGCCCGGACCCGAGTGGGTGATCAGCGCGACCTTCATCCGCGGGGTATCCGCGGCGTTCCCGCCGCTGCCGCCGGAGTTCTCCTCCTCCTGCTTGCCCCCGGAGGAGCTGCAGGCCGCCAGCGCTGTCGCCAGTGCGATCACCGCGCTCGCGGCCACCGCCTTCTTCTGCCACCGAATCATGAGTCCAACCAGCCTTTCAGACGAGCCGCGGCCACTCCGCGGAGTTGCGTGGGACCAGAGAGTTTCACACTCTGCTGGCCGTCACCTCGATTCGCCACCCCCGTGGGATCTCAGATAGGCCAACGTGCGCTCCGCGACCGGAAGCGGTACGTCGGGTGGGCAGGGGACCATGTCCTGTTCGACGATCGCGAACAGGTCACCGTCGAGCGCAGCCAACGCATCCAGCACCGGCGGCAGCTCGGGTACGCCGTTCGGCGGCTCGCACATCACGCCGCGCCGGACGGCTTCGTCGACACTGAGGCCCTCGGCCTCGACCTCGGCCAGGACCTTCGGATCCACCTGCTTCAGGTGGACGTAGCCGATCCGGTCCGGGTACTTGCGGATCAGCTCGAGGTTGTCACCACGGCAGTAGCTGATGTGGCCCGTGTCGAGGCACAGGTTCACGTAGTCGCCGTCGGTCTCCTCCAGGAAGCGCTCGACGGTGTCCTGTGTGTCCACATGGCCATCCGCATGGGGGTGATACTGCGTCTGTAGCCCGAACTCCTCGGCCAGCCGGCGGCCCAGCTCGGTCACCTGCCGGCCGTGCCGTGCCTGGCCTTCGTGGTCGAGCCGGTCCTCGACGATCTCGCCGTTGTCGCCGCGCCACATCGACGGCATCACGACCAGATGCTTGACACCCATCGCCGCCGTCAGCTCGGCGGTCTTCGCGACGTCTCGCCAGGTCCCCTCCCACCCGTCCGTCCTGTGCAGCTGCTCGAAGGTTGTGCCAGCGGTGATCGTCAGGCCCCGCTGGTCCAGTTCGTCCTTGAGGCGGACTGGATCGGTCGGCAGGTAGCCGTACGGCCCGAGCTCGATCCGGGTGTAGCCGGCTGCCACCACCTCGTCGAGGAAGCGAGTCCATGGTGTCTGCCGCGGATCGTCGGCGTACCAGACTCCCCATGAGTCCGGCGCCGTACCGATGCTCAGCGTGCCCATGTCAGCTGTCTCCCTCGACCGGAGCGACGTACAAGCGCTGAGCCTTCTTGCTCTCCTCGTACTCCGCGGATGCGGCCTGGGTGGACTGCAGCGCGGACACCTCGCTGACCGGAACGTCCCACCAGGACTCGCTGTCCGGACCGCCGATCAAAGGATCGGTCGTGACGTGGATCGCGATCGGACCGTTGGCGGCCTTCGCCGTACCGATCGCCTTCTCCAGCTCGGAGCGGTCGTGCACCTCGATCACGTCGACACCCAGGCTGCGAACGTTGGCCGCGAGGTCCACCGGAAGGTAGTCCCCGTCCAGCCGCCCGTCGCCGCTGCGGCTGCGGTATGCCGTCCCGAAGCGTTGCGAACCGAGCGACTCCGACAAAGCTCCGATCGAGGCGAAGCCGTGGTTCTGAACCAGGACGACGATGATCTTCACGTTCTCCTGGACCGCGGTGACGAGCTCGCTCGACATCATCAGGTACGACCCGTCGCCGACGAGGACGAAGACATCGCGATCCGGCGCGCCGAGGCGGACCCCGATGCCGCCGGCGATCTCGTATCCCATACAGGAGTAGCCATATTCGACGTGGTATCCCTTCGGGTCGCGCGTCCGCCACAGTTTGTGCAGCTCGCCGGGCATCGACCCGGCTGCGCAAACCACCACATCAGATGCCGCCGACAATTCGTTGACGGCACCGAGCACCTCGCCCTGGGTCAGGACACCGACGGCGAGTTTCGAGGTCACCTCCGTGGGCGGGTTGTAGGTGTTATCCACAATCTCGTCCCACCGGGTTGCGAGAGTGGCCGCCGATGATCTGTACTGATCGCCCACAGACCAGTCGTCGAGCGCGGATGTCAAGGAAACAAGGGCTTCCCGGGCATCCGCGACGAGAGGAAGGCCGGCATGCTTGCCACCGTCGAAGCGCGCCACGTTGATGTTGACGAACCGAACGTCCGGGTTCTGGAAGGCAGTCCGAGAGGCCGTCGTGAAGTCGCTGTAGCGAGTGCCGATACCGATCACCAGGTCGGCCTCACGAGCCAGGGCGTTGGCTGCCGTGGTCCCGGTCGAGCCGACCGCGCCGACCGACTGGGGGTGGTCGTAGCGCAGAGATCCCTTGCCTGCTTGGGTTTCCGAGACAGGTACGCCGGTCGTCTCGGCGAAGCGGCGCAGAGCATCCTCGGCGCCGGAGTAGTGCACGCCGCCACCGGCGACGATCAGTGGTGCCTTCGCGGCCCGTAGGAGATCTACCGCCTTGTCGACAATTGATGCCTCGGGCAAGGGCCTTGCGACGTACCAGGTGCGCTCGGAGAAGAGCTCGTCCGGCCAGTCGTAGGCCTCGGCCTGCACGTCCTGCGGCAGGGCCAGTGTCACCGCGCCGGTCTCGACCGGGTCAGTCAGTACCCGCATGGCGTTCAGCAGCGCCGATGGCAGCTGCTCGGGGCGCCAGATGCGGTCGAAGTACTTCGACACCGGGCGGAACGCGTCATTGACGGAGACGTCGCCGGCGCCGAAGCTCTCCAGCTCCTGCAGCACGGGGGTCGCCACCCGGGTTGCGAAAACATCGGAAGGGAGGATGAGTACCGGCAACCGGTTCACCGTGGCGAGGGCCGCGCCGGTCACCATGTTGGTCGAGCCCGGGCCGATGCTTGCCGTGCAGGCATAGGTCTGGAGCCGGTCACGGGTGCGGGCGAAGGCGGACGCGGTGTGCACCATGGCCTGCTCGTTGCGGGCCAGGATGTACGGCAGCGCCGCCGGGTCTTCGAGCTCGGCCTGCAACAACGCCTGGCCGACGCCGGCCACGTTGCCGTGCCCGAAGATGCCCAGACACCCGGCGAACAGGCGCTGCCGCTCGCCGTCACGCTCCGAGTACTGGACGCTCAGGAATCGCACCAACGCCTGCGCGACCGTGAGACGCACCGTCATGACTCTTCTCCTCCGAAAGGCTCTGCTGTATCGAAAGGCTCTGCTGATCCGAACGGCTCTGTTGCACCGAACGGCAGGCGCGGGTCGATCTGCTGGGTGGCCCACAGATCGCGGACCCAGCCGTGGTTGGGGTCGTCGGTGATCAGCCACTGGCGTTCGGTTCCGGGGCCGGCCATCACGTTCAGGTAGTACATGTCATAACCAGGAGGCGCCATCGCCGGACCGTGCCAACCATGAGGCACCAGCACCACATCCCCGTCGCGGACCTCCGCGAGGACATCGATGGGACGGTTCTCGGTGCCGTAGACCCGCTGGTAACCGATCGGATCGTTGCCCTTGACACCTTCCGGGGCAACGTCGGAGAGCTGGAGCTCGAAGTAGTAGATCTCCTCGAGCACACTCTCCTTGCCAGGCTTGTGCTCGTCGTGCTTGTGCGGCGGGTACGACGACCAGTTCCCTGCCGGGGTGAGAACCTCGCAGGCGATGATCGAGTCGGCCTCGAGGACGGCCGGCGTACCGAAATTGCGGACCTGGCGGGAGGCGACGCCCGCGCCGCGTAATTCGGTCTCCACTTGCTCGACGCCGATCCGGTGGTACGGGTAGTCGCTCGCGGCCTTCGCGTGTGGGAAGGCGATGCGGGCGCCACCTGCGCTGGTGACGGCAAGAGTGGAGTTGCGTGGGACGTACGCGAGGTCGGTCGGGCCAGCGAACACGTCGGCGCGGCCGCCGAGCGGGAGGGTCTCGCCGTCGACGATCACCTCGGCTGATCCGCTCAGCGGGAGGACGAGGTACTCGCAGTCGCTGGTGTCGATCTCGACGGACTGCCCGGGGCGCAGGGTCGCGACGTACAGGCCGCTGTGCTCCCAGTCCTTCTCCCCCGGGGTGACGGCCACGTCGAATCCCTGGCGAGCGGTGGATCCGGCGGGCCTGAACCACCTACTCATGGACGTCCTCGCTTCGCTCCGGGCGCCCCATGACGTACAGGTCGGGCTGTGCTCTCGATCCCCTCGCGATGCTCGGTCATGCGGCCCTACCTTTCAGTCGTGGCTTTGACGTGATAGATCGAAGCCATGTGCGAGCAGGGCGGGTATGGCTTTCATGCTGGCTGTCTCTCAATGGCTCGGGG
>NZ_SJKD01000001.1 GCF_004331485.1 Kribbella capetownensis | reverse complement strand
CGGCAAGCTCACACCCATCGAGTTTGAGATGATTCAACCGGTCGCACTCGCGGCCTGAACCACCACACCCCGCGAGTCAACTAATCCCGGGGCAGTCCCAACCTCGGCGGTTGAGGCTGAACGGACGGACCGTGTTGTCGTCGGCCAGCGCTCGCCCGGCGTCGAAGAGGGCGAACTGGTATGGCTCGACCAGGTATGCGGCCGCTACGACGATGCGATCGACACGGCGCGTGCTGATCAGGGTCGCAGCGTCGGCGAGCGCCGTACTGGCTGAGACGCAGGCGCTGGTGTAGATGCGGCGCTGACCGAAGTCGCAGTCCGGCGCTGAGTGGAGTGCGAGCAGGAGTGCCGTCGTACTGCGGTCGACGCCTGCTTGCGCGCAGGCGGTGGCGATCGCCAGGTCCAGTTCTTCTTCCAGCGTGCCGGTTTCGGCGGCGGTCGCGGCGTACCGGACTCGGCGGTTGCTGGCGTCGAAACGCCGTACCTCGGTGAACGCCGGAGCGCCGGTGAGCTGCGCCTCCGGTCCGCGGCCGAGCGCGGTCAGGATCGAGAGGCCGGTGACGGAGACCGGTCGCGGTTCAGACATGGCTGGTCAGCACCTCGGCGATCACGGTGACGGCGTCGTCGACGGTGGTCATCCGCTCGAGCTGGTCGTCGCCGAGCTCGACGCCGTACCGCTGCTCGACCTGGTGGACCAGCCAGGCCAGCTCCATCGAGTCGATCCGGTCCGTACCGGGTGGTCGCTCACCGAGGCCGGCGAGCCAGCCGATGATCTCGTCCCGCCCGGGCGGTGGTGGGTTCGAGTTCATCAGACCTGCTGGGCTACCCGGCCGGCCACCTCGGTGGTGAACTCGCCGACCGTCATCAGCGCGAGCTGCTCGGACTCGTCGTCGGAGAACCTGACCCCGAACCGGTCCTCGACCCGCACCGACAGATCCGCCAGCGCCAGCGACTCCAGATCCACCCCGGCCGGCCCGAGCGTGGTCTCGTCGTCGACGCCCTCGGTGTCGTAGTTCATGTCCTGCAGTTGCGCGATAACAAAAGCGCGAACCTCATCCTTCATCGAGATACCTTCCTTCTGTGGGTGATTCGGTACATGTCTGGGTGGCGCCGGCCGGCGCCGAGTCGCGCGCCACGGCTCACGCGCTGCTGCTCGACCTCGCGGGCACGCTGGTCAGCTCGCCGTCGCTGCATCACGCGGACAACGGACAGCCGTACGTCGACGGGTTGGCGGTCAGCCTCAGCCACAGCCGCGATCTCGTGGTGGTTGCCGCGTCTGTGTCGGGTCCGCTCGGGGTGGACGTCGAAGACATCCACCCCCGCGAGGTGACCGCCCTCGCACAGCGCTGGTTCGACCCCGCCGAACTCCAGTGGATGTCCGGGCAACCCGACTACTTGATCGCCTTCCTTCACCTCTGGACCGCCAAAGAAGCAGTAGGCAAAGCCCTCGGCCGGGGCCTGAGAAACTCCGGCCTCCGCCGCCGCATGCCACTCGGTGGTGGAGCGGTCGAGTCGGAGCCCGAGCTGGTGGTGACGTACGTGCCGTGGGAAGGGGCGGTGGTCGCGCTTGCTGCCGGTGCCGGTCTCACGGAGGTTGTGGTGACCGCGCATCACGGGGTGGCCTTGCGGAGGAGGGTGGTGTCTCGGACCAGTTTTCCGGTGGTTGTGCGTGGGAGTTGATCCATCAGACGGAGGGTTCGGGGCCGCTTGTACGACGCCAGGAGTCGCGCGAGTTCGGACTCCAGGGCCGAGACGTCGCGGCGCTCCTTCAGCTGCACGTAGGCGGTGATGGAGCCGTCGAAGACGACGACGGCTGCCTCGACGCCGCGGAGGGTGCTCACCGTGTACTCGACCTCGGTCAGGTCGACCTTCATCCCGCCGACAGACACTTGCGAGTCGAGCCGGCCCTTGATGCTGACCAGACCGGTCTCCGTGTCGACCACTCCAGCGTCGCGCGTACGCAGCCAGCCGTCCGCCCAGCGAGCAGGATCGGACAGCCCGAGGTACGGCGATTCAACCCGCCGGACATGGAGTTCGCCGTCGACGGCACGGACCTCGATCCCTGGCGCGGGCCGGATCGCCGGCCGGTGTTCGCCGTACAGGTCGGTGCCGATGACCCCGACCTCGGTCATCCCGTACATGTTCCCGAGCGGTACGCCGTACTTGTCCTCGAACGACCGCGACACCGGGGCCGGCACCAGTTCCCCGCCCGTCGTCATCCGCTTGAACTGGGGCAACTTCGGCGGCTCCTGGACCGACGCGAGCAATCCGATGTGGAAGGGCACCCCGAGAACCGTCGCCGGCGAGGTCCCCGCAGCAATGGCCTGAACGATCGCGTCACCCGTCAACCGCGCCGGCGGCACCAACTCGACGCCGGCATGCAGTCCGTAGAGCAGACCTCCGACCAGTCCGAGCACATGCACCATCGACGGCAGCAGAATCAACCGCTCACCCCGCACCGGCACCCCGTCGATCCGCGTGTACCGCAGTACCTCCTCGACGAGGTCCTCCGCCGTCCGCCCGATCACCTTCGACGGTCCGGTCGACCCGGAGCTCAGCTGTACGACGGCGTGCGCGGTCCCGGCCGGATGACCCGAGTAGCTGGCCACATCGGTGTGCACCTCGACGAACGTCCGCAGCCCCGACTGCACCGGCCGCTCCGGCGACACCACGACCTGCGGAACCAGCCGCTCGATCGCCCGCCGCACCTCGTAGTCGGTCAGCCGGTGATCCAGCAGGATCGCCTGCCCACCACTGCGCCAGACCGCCAGCAAATGCGTCACGAAAGCCATTGAGGGGGGCAAACGTAAAGCCGCCGCGCCGCCGGCTCGAAATCCCGCGTCGCGGAGTTCCGATTGACGATCCCGGACCAATCGGCGCAGTTCCCCGCGACCAACAGGATCCGGAAGGCGAAAACAGATATCAGTGGCCGGACCGGCGAGCAGGACGTCGTCGACCCACTGCGCACCCTGGGTGGTTCCGGGCACCACGACAGTACCGTGATTGGTCATCCGAGCTCCGAAGTTCGTTGCACACAAAGGATTCGAAGACCAGGACCTCCACCAAGGTCTGGCGATGACGCGACGATACGACACGATCACACAACTGCGCTATGGACCAGAAGTGATGGTCCAACTACCGTTCGCAACCTCTTGCGGAGGCCCGAACGAGCCCGGAAACGAAACCTGTCAGAAAACGCCAGGAGGTTAGCCACTCAAGAAATGCGCAGTCGCCGCGAGGGTTTGCCTGCGGACAAAAAGATGGCCCGGCAATGAATGCCGGACCATCGTCGTGAGGATTATTTCAGGCGGGTGCGCCGAGGGTGGTGAGGGCGCTCGCGACCCGGCCCTGGGCGGCATCGAGGGCGGCGCGGGCTGCTGGGATGGTGACGCCGGTGAGCAGGTGGACGAGGGCCGGCTTCAGCTCGCCTTCGGCCGCGGCCAGGGCGGCTTCGCAGGCCTGTTCGTCGGCGCCGGTTGCCTCGGCGAGGATGCGCAGCATCCGGCCGCGGAGCTTCTTGTTGGTGGCGACCAGGTCGACCATCAGGTTCGACCAGGTGCGGCCGAGCTTGATCATGAGCGTGGTGGAGAAGGAGTTCAGGATCAGCTTCTGCGCCGTACCGGCCTTCAGTCGCGTCGAGCCGGCGATCACCTCGGGACCGGTGTCCGGGGCGATCACGATGTCAGCCAGCGGCGCCAGCGGAGCGTTCGGGTTCGACGTCACCAGCACGGTGGTCGCACCGGCCGCTCGGGCCGCCTTGAGGGCACCAGCGACGTACGGCGTACTCCCGGAGGCAGCGAGGCCGATGACGATGTCCTGGCCGGTCACAGCGGCCGCGTCCTCGGCGCCACCCTCCTCGGAGTCCTCGACGTTCTCGACCGCCCTGAGCAGTGCGTCCATCCCGCCCGCGTGGTGCGCGACCACGAGGCCCTCGGGCGTATGAAAGGTAGGCAGCAACTCGGCGGCATCCAGTACGGCGAGACGTCCCGATGTCCCGGCGCCGAAGTAGTGCACCCGGCCACCGCCGCGGACCGCCTCGACGGCGGCATCCACGGCCTTGGTCAACTCGGGGATGACCAGTCCGACGGCACCTGCGACCCGCGCGTCCTCGTTGTTCACCAACTGCAGGATCTCGGACGTCCCCACCGCATCGATGGCGAGCGTCCTCGGGTTGCGCTGCTCTGTCGGTGAGGTCACAGCTCCGATGTTAGTTTCCTACTGAAGGATTTTCAATTCCGTTCATCCTTGACAGAAACTGTTGACGTCACTCAGAGCCCTTGAGCCGGTGACCACGGACCGAGGTGGCCGTCTCCTCCAGCGCCTTGCGCGCGTCCGGCAGCACCTGCTGGGCGACCCCGATGAACAGGCAGTCGATCACGGTCAGTTGCGCGATCCGGCTGGACATGGCCCCGGACCGGTACGTCGTCTCCCGGGCGGCCGTGGTCAGCACCAGATCCGCCGTCTTGGCCAGCGGCGAGCGGGGGAAGTTCGTCACCGCGACCGTGGTGGCGCCGTGCTTGGCCGCCTCCTCGAGCGCCTCGACGACCTCGACCGTCGTACCGGTGTGGGAGATGCCGATGGCCACGTCGCCGTCCCCGAGCAGCGCAGCACTGGGCAGCGCGACGTGGACGTCGGACCAGGCGAACGCGACCCGACGGATCCGGTGCAGCTTCTGCTGCAGGTCGAGCGCCACGAACGCGCTCGCGCCGAACCCGTACAGGTCGACGCGAGGCGCGTTCACGACCGCGGTCACGACCTTGCCCAGGGCGTCCACGTCGACCTGCTGGGCGGTCTCCCGGACCGCCCGCTCGTCGGCGAACGCGACCTTGCCGACAACGTCGGCCAGCGAGTCGCCGGGCTCGATGTCGCCGCCCACCTCGGGCCGCACACTCTCCTGCGCCGACTGGGCCGCCAACTGCAGGCGGAGCTGCGGATAGCCCGGGACGCCGATCTGCTTGCAGAACCGGATGACCGTGGTCTCCGAGGTGGAGGCCACCTCGGCCAGTTCGGAGATCGTCATCGCGGCCACTCCGCCCGGGTCCGCGAGGACCGCGTTCGCCACCCGCTGCTCGGCCGGCGCCAGCGCGGGCATCACCGCGCGGACCCGGACCAGCAGCGGCCCCGTGGGTTCTGGAGAGGTCGTTGAATTCATGACAGCCACGGTACGGCGCCTATGCACGAAGTGGGGTCACCGACGCGAAAGTCTCCAACCTGAAGCGACAAATGATTCAGGCGTTCGCTCTCCGTCGAGAAGAACATCGCGTCCGTGCGTGATCTTCACACCGTCGACGTACACACCGCGGCCCTGGTACAGCGGATCGGAGGCGTAGCGCCACCGGATCGTCTGCGCGCCCTCGCCGAGTTCGGCCGACACCTGGTGCCAGTGCCGGTCGCCGGAGCCGCTGATCGATCCGTCATGGTCGATCACCGATCCCCGGTCCCGCACGGTGAACGGCAGCTTCGTCCAGGTGGTCCCGTCCGTGGACGTCTCCAGGTACAGCAGATCCGTGTCCTCGGTGTCGACGAACAGGTCGAACGCGAGCTTCGCTCCCCCGGCCGGTACGGCGACCTGCGTGGCCAGAGTGGTCGTCGCGTTGTCCGTCGTACCGGAGAACCAGGCGTCCTTGCCGTGCTGGGGACCGACGCCGAGGGCCAGGGCAAGCCCTTGCACGACGGCTCGGCGGGCCGGGTTGTTGCTGCCCCAGTTGCGGCTGGGGTGGACCCGGTTGGTCAGCAGGATGGCGAACGAACGCGAGTCGAAGTCGATCACGATCGACGTCCCGGTGTAGCCGGTGTGGCCGGCCGTTCGCGGCCCGGACAGGCCGCCCATGTACCAGCGCTGGTTCAGCTCGAAGCCGAGGCCGTGGTCGTTGCCCGGGAAGGCCTGGTTGAAGTTGGTGATCATCGCGGTCACCGAGGATTCCTTGAGGATCCGGGCGCCGCGGTAGCTGCCGCCGTTCAAAAAGGTCTGGGCCAGAACGGCGAGGTCGTCGGCGGTACTGAAGACGCCGGCGTGACCGGCGACGCCGTCCAGCGACCAGGCGTTCTCGTCGTGCACCGAGCCCCAGACCATGCCCCGCGGCGGTGCCGTCTGGTATTCCGTCGCGGCGATCCGCGGCTTCTTCTTCGGGTCCGGGTTGTAGCCGGTGTCGCGCATCTGCAGCGGCTTGGTGATGCCGTCGGCAACCAGCTTGTCGAGCGTCTTGCCGGTCACCCGGTGCGCCAGCTCGCCCAGCGTGATCAGGTTCAGGTCGCTGTAGAGATAGGTACTGCCGGGCGGATTCTGCAGCTTGGCGGTGAGCGCGAGTTGGAGCCGCTCCTCCGGCGTCTTGCCGGTGCTCCACAGCGGCAGCCAGGCCGGGAACCCGGTGGTGTGCGTGAGCGCCTGCCGGACCGTGATGGCTTCCTTGCCGTTCGCGGCGAACTCCGGCACGTACGTCGCGATCGGGGTGTCGAGGCCGACCTTGCCCTTCTCGACCAGCTGCATCACCACGATCGAGGTGAACAGCTTGGACACCGACGCCAGGTCGAAGATCGTGTCGGTGCGCATCGGGATCTGCTGGTCGGCCGGCAGTTCTACAGGGCCCTCGCCGGCTGAGTTCACTGTGTACTTCAATGCCATCCCGGTGGCGGTCCGGGTGACGACCTTCCCGTCGTGGCCGAGGAGCGTGACCGCGCCGGCGTACAGGGGTTTCGCCGTACCGCTCGGACGGGTCCAGCCGTCCACCTGGGCCAGCGCGGCGTCGATCGGCGCCGGGTCCAGGCCGGCCTTCGCCGGGGTCGAGTCACGCAACAGCGTTCCCTTCGGTGCGTAGCCGTCGTACGGCTGGTCGAACCGGCCGGATCTGTTGCCACTGGCAACTGCAGGGCTTGCCATCGTCAGCATCACCGCTGAGGCTATCGTGAGCGCCGCGACGCGTTTCACCGGTGGGCTCCCTTGTAGAGCAGGTACTTGGCGCGGCGCGCGGTCCACGCGTCGGTCTCGGACTTCCAGGCCGCGACGATCTGCTCGGCGGTCGCGTCGGCCATCAGCATGGTGCGGAACCGGTCCGACCCGGTGAGCAGGTCGATCCACCGGCCGGGCGGGTTCTCGGCCCGCCAGGTGAACTCCGGGTAGAGCTTGCGGGCCTCGACGATCATGTGCGTCGCCGCGGTGATCGCCTCGACCTTGGCCGGGTCGGTGATCTGCACCTGGACACCGCCACACAGCACGTTCGCGTTCTTGCTGATGAACGGCGTGAAGTACGCCTCCCGGAACTCGACTCCCGGGATGTCCTTGTGCTGCAGCGCCTGCGCCCACTTGTAGTCGACGTACGGCGCTCCGATCAGCTCGAACGGCCGGGTCGTACCGCGTCCCTCGGACATGTTGGTCGCCTCGAACAGGCACATGCCCGGGTAGACGAGCGCGGTGTCCGGGGTGGGCATGTTCGGGCTCGGCATCACCCAGGGCAGCCCGGTGTCGTCGTACAACTGGTCGCGCTTCCAGTTCTGCACCTGGATGACCTGGAGCTCCTTGAGCCGCGGGCCGCCGGTGTCGAGCGGCAGGTACTCGGCGTTGAACAGCCGGGCGAGCTCGCCGACCGTCATGCCGTGCTGCTGGATGATCTCCTCCTTGCCGACCCCTGAGGTGAAGCCGGGCTTCATCATCGGGCCGCGCGCGTACCCACCGACCGGGTTCGGCCGGTCGAGTACGACGAACCGGGCGCCCGTGGTGATGGCCGCCTGCATCGCCGAGTACATGGTCCAGATGTAGGTGTAGAACCGCGCGCCGACGTCCTGGATGTCGAAGACGACCGTCTCCACCCCCGACTTGGTGTAGAGCTCGACCAGCTTGTCCACGGTCGCGCCGTACGCGTCGTACACCATGATCCCGGTGCGCGGATCGACGTGGTCACCCTCGGAGCCGCCGGCCTGGGCCGAACCACGGAAGCCGTGTTCGGGTCCGAAGACCGCGACCACATTGACCTTCCCGGACGCGTGCATGGTGTCGACGATGTGGTTGAAGTCGGGCAGGATGCCGGTCGGGTTGCTGATCACCCCGACCTTCTGACCGGCCAGCGCCCGCCAGCCGTCCTTGGCCAGCACCTCCGCGCCGGACATCACCGCCTTGCCGCCGTGAGAACCGCCGGCGTGAGCCGCGGGTACGTCGATCAGTGGGGCGGCGGCGAGTACACCAGCGCCCGCCAGCAAACTGCGTCGCTTCATCAGATCTCTCCTTCGGGCAGGGGCGTCAGGGACGGAACGACAGGTCGGCTACCACGGGGCGATGGTCGCTGGCCGCTTGCTCAGGAGGCACCGCCTCAGGAGGCACCGCGACCCGCAGGACGTGCAGTCCCGTGCCGACAGTGACGAAGTCGATCCGCTTGACCGGATCAACCGCAGGATAGGTGTTCGGACCGCCGGAGGTCGTGCCGGTGGCGGTCCAGCTGTCGGTCAGCCGGGTCCACAGTCCCGCGAGCTCCGGAGCGGTCGCCTCGGCGTTGAAGTCACCGGTGAGGATCTGCAGGTCCTTGCGGCGGTCCCCGGCCAGGATCTTCACCGTGTCGCGGACCTGGGCCTCCCGAACCGACGGATCCGCCCGGTAGTCCAGGTGCGTGCAGTAGACGTGCACGCGGCGGCCACGGACGTCGATCTCGGTCTCGAGGAATCCGGGCGCCGGGGCCGGCACCGGGTTCGGGTCCTGGGTGGACAGCCGGGTGATCGGGTGGTTCTCGGTCCGCACCAGCGGGAACCGGGACAGTACGCCGACGCCGTACTGGCGACGCGGCTGACCGGGCACGGGCGGGTCGAGGTCGTAGATCGGCGCGAACCCGGCGTGCATCCCGAGCGTCGCGGCCAACTCGGCGATGGTGTCGCGCCACTCGCTGCGGGCGTCCCAGTGAACGTCGACCTCCTGCAGCCCGATCACGTCGGCGTTCAGCGCCTTCAGGGCCTGCGCGGTCCGGTCGAGGTCGAACACGTTGTCCTCGCCGGCCCCGGCATGAATGTTGTACGAGGCAACAGTCAGCCGGGTCTGCCGCTGGTCGAAGCTGAGGCCGTGACCGAAGGGGTGCAGGGTCACGGACGGATCGGGCTGCGCCGGGATCGCGACCGGCAGCTTGCCGGTCGGCGCCAGCTCGCCGTACAGCACCTTGGCCAACGCCTCCATGGAGACCGCCGCGTAGCCGTAGGTCGCGAGCGTCGTCGACGCGGACGGGAAGTAGGCGACGTCGTACGGATCGCGGACGGCGACCAGGATCAGCGGCCGGCCGGTGGCCAGCAGCGCATTGACCAGCTTCTGCTGCTTGGCCTGCTTGTCGGTGACCTCGGTGTCCCAGGCCTTCATCGTGAGTACGACGGTGAGGTCCGCGTCCGCCGATGCGGCGACGGCATCGTCGATCTTGGCGTCGGTCGGCGTCGCACCGGTGTCCTTCACGACCGCGCTCGCCCCACGGTCCTGCAGTGCGGTCCCGAGCGCCGCCGGGCTGTAGCCGGCGACCAGGATCTTCCGCGGCGCCGGGGACAGCGGCAGCAGGCCGGCGTCGTTCTTCAGCAGGGTCGTACTGCGATCGGCGATCCGCTGGGCGGCGGCGTAGTTCGCCGGTGTTCCGACGACCTTCGCGACGCGGGCGAGGTCGACGTACGGCTGGTCGACGACGCCGGTCTGGAGCTTCAGCTTCAGGATCCGCTCGACGCTCTGGTCGATCCGGGCCTCGCTGATCCGGCCGCCACGGACGGCGTCCAGCACCGAGTTGTACGCGAGTCCGGGGTCGACCGGCATCAGCAACTGGTCTACACCGGCCTCGATCGCCCGGAGCGGGATCTCGGCGTCGCCGTACTTGTCCCGCACGCCCTTCATGCCCAGCGAGTCGGTGATCACGACCCCGTCGAATCGCAACTGCTCGCGCAGGATCCCGGTCAGGATCGGCTTGCTCAGCGTCGCCGGGTCCTCGGCCGGGTCAAGGGCCGGTACGACGATGTGCGCGGTCATGATCGATTCGATCCCGGCCCGGATCGCCGCCTCGAACGGCGGCCGGTCGATCCGCGTCCACTCCTCCAGCGTGTGGCTGATCACCGGGATGCCGGTGTGGCTGTCGGTCGCGGTGTCACCGTGGCCCGGGAAGTGCTTGGCGGTGGACACGATCCGGCCGTCCCGCTGGTACCCCTTCACCTGCTCGGCGGTCAGGGCGGCGACCACCGCAGGATCAGATGAGAAGGACCGGACGCCGATCACCGGATTGAGCGGGTTCACGTTCACGTCCGCGACCGGGGCGAAGTCCGTGGTGACACCGACCGCCTTCAACTCCCGGCCGCCGATGCCCCCCGCCTGCCGCGCGTACTCCGCCGACCGGGTGGCGCCGAGCGCCATCGCGCCCGGGAACTGGGTCGCCGGCGGCCCGACCCGGAACACGACGCCGTGCTCCTGGTCGGTGCTGATCTGCAGCGGGATGCCGCTGTCGGCCAGCGAGGCGCTCTGCAGTCCATTGGACAGCCGGGCGATCTGCTGCGGGTCCTTCACGGAGTCGGTCCAGGCGAAGTAGATCACCCCGCCGAGGTGGAACTTGCGCACCACCTCCGCCGGCGTCGCGACGCCGTACAGGCTCGTGTTGCGCGCATCGGCCGTGTCCGCTGTCGGCCCGTAGGCGTAGCAGACGAACAGCTGGCCGACCTTCTGCTCCAGCGTCATCCGGCGCAGGGTCTCGCGGACCCAGCGATCGGTACCTGCTTGGGCGGTGGTTGTTCCGGCAACCGTCGTACCGGCGACTGCTGCCGCCGCGAGTCCGAGGGTCTGACGTCGGGTCAGGTGCAAGGCGAAAACCCCCACAAGTAATTGAATTACAGGCGCTCCCCCGCGACGTGAAAGTTACCGACGACGAACACGGGGGGTCAAGGGGGAACTACGAACTGACGTTATGTAGTCGTCGGCCGTTCAACCGAAATGTCCACAGTTGGCCGGAGCTTGGCGGCCGCGGCGAGGGCCTCGTGAGCGGGGTTGTCGAGGAACTGCTTGACCAGGGCTTGGTCAGCGGGGGCGTCGACGCGAGGTAGGGCGATCTGCTCGTAGGCCGCCTGGAACCGTGGGCCCCAGCGGCGGGTGCCCAGGCGGGCGGTGCGGGAGCAGTTGTCGACCATGTAGGCGACGTCACGGGCGTGCATGTAGGGCAGCAGCGAGTCGACCGCCTCGATGACGGACTCGTTCACGATCTCGGACCAGGCGTGGCCGCGGACCGCGAACTCGTCGACCTGAGCGGTCATGGTGGCCACGAACAAACCCGCCGTCAGCGGGTCGACTACCGTCGGCGCGCTGTCCCGGCGGGCGTGGGCCTGCGCGCTGTGCGACCACATCGGGCTGCCGGCGATCGGGGACATCGGGCGGGTGGCGAGGCGCTGCTCGGCCAGGATCACACTGCGCAGTTCGGTGCCCTCGGCAACTTCATCGTAGATCTCGGCGACCAGGTCGCGAGCCGGCCGGTAGGCGGCGGAGTACGCCCGGTCGAACAGGTCCTCGTCACCCGTGGCCGCCCGGACCGCCGCCAGGCCCGAGTCCGAGATGGTGCGTGCGATCGGACCGGTGATCGACTCGGTCGATCGTTCGTACGCCGTCACCGGATCGGCGCCCGCGATGACGAAGTGGCGGTAGAGCGCCTCCACCAGACCGTGCACCGCGCCGAGCAGGATCGCACGCTCACCGACGATGTCGGACCGGTACTCGTCGGCCAGCGTGGTGGCGAACGTGTACGGCGACCCCAGCCCGATCGACCAGGCCAACGCACGGTCCGTCGCGTGACCGTCCGGGTCCGCATGGACGGCGATGCTCGCGTTGATGCCGGCGCCGTTGACCGTCGCGCCCTGCTGGTACAGCCGGCGTACCGAGTCACCCATCCCCTTCGGGCACACGGCGATCACCGGATGACCGGCGGGGAAGTCACTGCCGATCGACTGCAGATGACCCAGCAGGAAGCCGTGCGACAGCCCGATCGTGGCACCGGGCTTGAGCACCGCGAAGATCTTCTCGTGCTCGGCCGCGAGCGCCGCGTCGGCGATGACCAGGATCACCAGATCCGAATCCGCGGCGACCGCCAGCCAGTCCCCGAGGGTGCCGTTGTCCTCGGTGAAGCCATGCGCGCGGGCATCGTCCGCCGAGCGCGAGCCCGGCCGCAGCCCGACGGACACGATCACCTCGGTCCCGGCCAGCGAGTCCCGCAGGTTTTGGGCCTGGGCGCTCCCCTGCGGCCCCCAGCCCAGGACGCCGATCCGCCGTACGCCGTGCAAGGCCTGCGGAAGCAACGGGAACAGGTCACGGCCGCCACGGACGATCGTTTCCGTGCCGCCCGGAACAGTCATGGTCTCGGTCCGGAAGACCGACGAGGTGAGGGGGTTCATGTCCTTCAGCTAAGGTCAATCGCAGCCATTGCGGCAAGCGCAACATCTGCACCGGGCCGTTGCAGGAGATGAAACATGGAGCATCGCGAGCTGGAACTGTTCCTGCATCTCGCCCGCACGCTGAACTACGGGCGCACCAGCCTCGAGTGCCACGTCAGCGCCGCGACGCTGACCAGGACGATCCAGCGATTGGAGACCCGCGCCGGCGTACGGCTGCTCGACCGCGGTCCACGCGGAGTCGTCCTCACCGCGGACGGCCAACGCTTCACGGCGTACGCCGAGCAAGCTCTGGAACTGTGGGAGGACTATCGCGCAGGCACCGGCGAACCGGCTGAGCTCGTCGGCGAGCTGCGGATCTTCGCCACCGTCACGGCCTGCCAAGCGCTGCTGCCCGACCTCCTCGCCCCGCTGCGAGCGGCGCATCCGCAGATCCGGCTCGCCGTTCAGACCGGGGACGCGGCGGCGGCTCTGGCCAGGCTCGACGAGGGCGAGGTGGACGCGGCGGTCGCGGGCATCCCGAAGCGCCTGCCGCAAACGATGATGAGTCGAACCGTCGCAGTCACCGATCTGGTGCTGATCAGCAGCCGCGACGGCTCAGCGGATGGGACGTTCGTCGTGCCGGCACGCGGTCTGGTCCGGGATGCGGCGTTCCGCTGGTTCCGGAAGACCGGAGTGAAACCAGTGATCGCGGCCGAGCCGGATGGACACGAGGCGCTGCTGACGCTCGTGGCGCTGGGCTGCGGCACGGGAGTCGTGCCTCGACTGGTGTTCGAGTCCTCGGCGGTACGCGACCGCCTCGTCGAACTGCCCGCGGATCCGGCGCTCGAGCCGCTCAGGATCGGGCTTTGCGCTCGCCGCGCCGACCTCCGCCGCCCTTTGATCGCGGCGCTCTGGGGGCTGCGACCGTAGCGCCGGGATAGAGCTTGGCTGGGACGAGCTGAGGCGGCAGCGGGTCGGCGCCTTCCAGCTGGCGAATGAGAGCGTCGGTGCCGAGCTGACCGAGCTCGGGACCGGGCGTCCGCATGATGGTGAGCTCCGGATTCGACAGCGCCGCGGTCTCGGGAACCATCAGCAGCGGCAGCACGGAGAGCTCCCCCGGTACGTCGCGACCCAGCCGCGTCAGGCCGGAGATGACACCGAGTGCGGCGTACTCGTTCAGGACCAGGATCGCGGTCGTCTTCGGGTGCTCCTGGATCAGCCGATCGGCCGCTTCCTGCCCGGCTTGGGTCGTGTCCGAGCAGGGCATCACGACGATCGGCAGGCCGTACTCCGCCGCGATCCGGCGGTACGCGTCCTCGGTCCGCACCCACGGGCCGTACGCATGGAACCGCGGGTCGGCCAGATCACCGGAGACCAAGACGAGCTCCCGGTGCCCGAGGTCGTACAGGTGCCCGACCGCGTCGCGGACCGTCGTGTCGAAGTCGATGTCCACGTGCGACAGACCCTCGAGCTCGGTGGTCCGGCCGATCAGGGCGAACGGCGTACCGGTCTCCCGCAGGACGTCGACGCGAGGATCGTCGAGCTGGACCTCCATCAGTACGACGCCGTCGACCAGACCCTGCCCGAGCAGCTCGCGCAGCTCGACGCCGTCGTTGCCGACCGGCCACAGCACCAGGTGATAAGCCTCCTTGCGGGCCGCCTCGGCCGCGCTGGTGAAGAACTCCGCGGTCGACATCCCGAACCGGTGCTCCAGCGCCGGATAGGCCATCGCGATGATGTGCGTCCGCCGGCTGGCCAGCGCGCGGGCCACGGCGTTGCGGCGATAGCCGAGCTCGGCCATCGCCTGCTCGACCCGCGCCCGGGTCGCCGCGGTCACCGGCTTGGTGTCGTTCAGCAGGAACGACACGGTCGCGATCGACACGCCCGCACGGTCCGCGACGTCCCGCATGGTGACCATCGAATTCCTCCCCGTCTGAACCCTTGACAGCAGTGTGACCCAAGGAACATAGTCCTGAGACATCTCAGTTAAGCGGTTTACCCCCCTCAGAGCAAGCGACCGGAAACTTTTCACAGCCCGTGGTTAAACGCTTTGATCGAAGGAGCCCGATGTCATGATCAGCAAGCGGATCGCCGCCGTGCTGGCCGGTGCGACGACCGTGTCGCTCGTGCTGGCCGCCTGCGGCAGCAACGGCGAGGACTCCTCGCCGGCCTCGTCCGGGGACAGCGTCAAGAGCCTCACGATCCTGGACTACTACAACAACGACCCGGACAAGTCGCTGGTGCAGAAGGGGCTCGACTCGTGCGCGAGCCAGCTCGGCATCACCATCCAGCGGGAGACGGTGCCTGGTGACACCTTGATCCAGAAGGTGCTGCAGCAGGCCTCGTCGAAGACGCTGCCCGATGTCTTGATGCTCGACAACCCCGACGTACAGCAGATCGCCGCGACCGGCGCGCTGGCGCCCTTGAACGACATGGGTCTGAGCGGGGACGGAGTCATCCAGGGCATGGTCGACGCGACGTCGTACCAGGGCAAGCTCTACGGGCTGGCGCCGGTGACCAACACGATCGCGCTGTTCTACAACACGCAGATGCTGCAGGAGGCCGGCGTCCAGCCGCCGAAGACCTGGGACGAGCTCAAGGCGGCGGCCAAGAAGCTGACCAAGCCCGGTCGCTACGGCATCGCCTTCAACGCGAACGCGACGTACGAGGGCTCTTGGCAGTTCTTGCCGGCGATGTGGACCAACGGCGGTGACGAGACCGACCTGAACACCCCGCAGGTGAGCGAGGCGCTGCAACTGTGGGTCGACCTGGTGCAGTCGGGCTCGGCCTCGAAGAGCGTGATCAACTGGACCCAGGGCGACGCGAAGGACCAGTTCGTGGCGGGCAAGGCCGCGATGATGGTGAACGGGCCGTGGCAGATCCCGGCACTGGAGAAGACCCCGAACGTGAAGTGGGAAGTGGTCACGTTCCCGCTGAACAAGCCGGATCAGACCCCGGTCGCTCCGCTCGGCGGTGAGGCCTGGACGGTCCCGCTGAACAAGGACCAGGCCAAGCAGCAGAAGGCGGCCGACTTCGTGAAGTGCCTGAACTCGGACGAGAACGAGCTGGCCTGGGCGAAGGCCCGGTTCACCATCCCGACCAAGACCGCGCTGCTCGACCAGTACGTCAAGGAAGTGCCGTCGATGAAGGCCTTCACCGAGCAGGTCAAGACCGCTCGCTCGCGCACCGGCAAGCTCGGCGAGAAGTGGCCGGAGGCCGCGAAGGTGATCTACCAGGCCATCCAGCTGGCGCTGACCGGTAAGGCCTCGGCCCAGGACGCCTTCAAGCAGGCTTCCGGCGGCTGACGTGGCCCAGGCAACGATCACGCGGACGACGGACGCGCGCGGCACGGGACCTGTTCGCAGGTCCCGTGGCCGGCGCCACCGCGGTGAGGATCTGACCAAGATCCTGTTCGTCCTGCCGGCCGCGGTGGCGATGGTCGCGTTGTTCGGCTATCCGGTGGTGAAGAACCTGCTGATGAGCCTGCAGGACTACGGCCTGCGGACGTTCTTCACCGGTGCCGCACCGTGGGTCGGGCTGAAGAACTACAGCACGGTCGTGACGGACAACCTGTTCTCCGACGCGATGGTGAACACGGCGCTGTTCACCATCGGCTCGATCGCGTTCCAGTTCGTCATCGGGCTGGCGCTGGCGCTGTTCTTCCACCGGCGTTTCCCGCTCAGCGGCGTACTGCGGTCCTTGCTGCTGCTGCCGTGGTTGCTGCCGTTGATCGTGTCGAGTGCGACCTGGCGATCGATCCTCGAGCAGGACAGCGGGATTCTGAACCGGACGTTGTCCTGGTTGCATCTGATCAACGAACCCGTGCCGTGGCTGAACTCGCCGTCGGTCGCGCTGATCGCGGTGATCGGGGTCAACATCTGGATCGGCATCCCGTTCAACGTGACGCTGTTGTACTCCGGTCTGGCCGAGATCCCGGACGAGTTGTACGAGGCCGGCCAGTTGGACGGCGCGACCGGCTGGCGCGCGTTCTGGTTCATCACCTGGCCGAACCTGCGGGCGGTCGCGAGCGTGCTGCTGATGCTCGGGGTCGTCTACACGATCAAGGTGCTCGACATCATCCTCGGCCTGACCGGTGGCGGACCGGCCAACGCGACGCAGACGCTGGCGACCCAGTCGTACGAGCGGTCGTTCATCGACTTCAAGTTCGGTGAGGGTGCGGCGCTGAGCAACATCCTGATCGCGATCTCGTTCCTGTTCGCGATCTTCTACCTGCGCAGCACCCGCCGCGCGATCGACGAGTAGGGAGGTACGACGATGAACGATTCGGCTGTCCGTCGCGCGGTGTACACCGTGATCGGCGTACTGATCCTGGTCGTGATGCTGTTCCCGGTCTACTGGATGCTCAACGCGTCGCTGCAACCGTCCGGGAACACGCTGACCGCCGGCTTTCTGCCGTTGCACCCGACGTTCAGCGGATACCAGCGGGCGCTCAGCGAGCAGGGCGGAAACCTCGTCACGAGTCTGATCATCGCGACCGGGACCGTCATACTCAGTCTGGCCATCGCGACCCCGTGCGCCTACGCGCTCTCGCAGTTCCGGTCCCGGTGGGTGTCGGTCGGGCTGCTGGCCATCCTGATCTCGCAGATGATTCCGGGCATCGTGATCGCCAACGCGCTGTACACGGCGTACGAGCGGATCGGGCTGCTGAACTCGATCCCGGGCCTGATCCTGGCGAACTGTGCCAGCGGCATCCCGTTCGCGATCCTGATCCTGCGCTCGTTCATGCTCTCGCTGCCGCCGTCGCTGGTGGAGGCCGCGCGGGTGGATGGCGCCGGGCTGTTCCGGGCGTTCGTCGCGATCGTGCTGCCGATCAGCAAGAATTCCCTGATCACCGCGGGACTGTTCAGTTTCCTCTTCTCCTGGAGCGATTTCCTCTTCGCGCTGACGCTGACCACCAAGGGCGGCGTACGGCCGGTGACGCTCGGGATCTACCAGTACCTCGGCACCCAGGTGCAGAACTGGAACGCGGTGATGGCGACCGCGGTGCTCTCGGCGATCCCGGCCATCGTGCTGCTGGTCGCCGCACAGAAGTACATCGCCGCCGGCGCCATCGGCGGAGCCGTCAAATAACCCCTTACGGACAAGGACTTTCACATTATGACGATTCGCGTACTCGTCTGGGGCGAGAACCGGCACGAGCAGGTCGAGCCGCACGTCGCCGAGATCTACCCCGACGGCATGCACAGCACGATCGCGGCCGGGATCGCGGAGAACCTCGGCGACGCCGCCAAGGTCGAGACGACCACTCTCGACGAACCCGAGCACGGCCTGACCGAGGAGGTGCTGGCCGACACCGACGTACTGGTCTGGTGGGGTCACGCGGCCCACGGCGAGGTCGAGGACCAGGTGGTCGAGCGTGTGTACCAGCACGTGCTGTCGGGGATGGGCCTGGTCGTGCTGCACTCCGGCCACTGGTCGAAGATCTTCGGCAAACTGATGGGAACCTCGTGCACGTTGCGCTGGCGCAGCGAGCGGGACCGCGAACTGGTCTGGACGGTGAATCCGACGCACCCGATCGCGCAGGGTGTGCCGCACCCGATCGAGATCGAGCAGCAGGAGATGTACGGCGAGTTCTTCGACATCCCGGTGCCGGACGAACTGATCTTCGTCTCGTCGTTCTCCGGCGGCGAGGTGTTCCGCTCCGGCTGCACGTTCCGCCGCGGGCACGGGAAGATCTTCTACTTCTCCCCTGGCGACCAGGACTTCCCCGTGTACCACCACAAGGACGTCCGGAAGGTGATCGCGAACGGCGTCGAGTGGGCGATGACGGACCTGCCCAAGCGGGCGGTCCCGACGCTGCTGCGGTACGAGACCGGTGACTTCTTCAACGGCCACGGCTACAAGGGTCCGATCGAGGAGCCTGCGGATGCCTGAACCCTTGCGCCTTGTCCAGGCCGGCGCGGGCGGCATGGGTCGCGCGTGGCTTCGTACGATTGCCGACAATCCGGATGTTGACCTCGTCGGGTTGGTCGATCTCGATCTCGCGGTCGCCCGGACAGCTGCGGACGAGCACGGATTCGGCGCGGTCCCCGTGGCGGCGTCGATCGACGAACTGGGTGTCGACGCCGATGCCCTCATCGATGTGACCGTGCCGCTCGCGCATCCGAAGGTCAGCGTGGATGCCTTGCTGCGTGGGCTTCCCGTCCTCTGCGAGAAGCCGCTGGCCGAGTCGGTCCGCGAGTGCCTGGCGATGGTCGCGGCCTCGGAGGTCAGCGGGAAGCTGCTGATGGTCTCGCAGTCCCGCCGCTACTTCCGGGCGGGGTCGGCGTTCGGCCGGCAGATCGCCGAGCTCGGCACCATCGGGTCGCTGTCCTGCGAGTTCTTCAAGGCGCCGCATTTCAGCGGTTTCCGGGAGCGGATGGCCGAGCCGCTGCTGGTCGACATGGCGATCCACCAGTTCGACCTGGCCCGCAAGCTGGTCGGCTCCGAGCCGGTGACGGTGTACTGCGAGTCGTACAACCCGGAGTGGAGCTGGTTCGACGGCAACGCCGCCGCCAACGCGGTGTTTGCCTTTGCCAACGGAACCCGCTTCGCCTTCACCGGCAGTTGGTGCGCGCCCGGTCTGGAGACCTCATGGAACGGTCGCTGGCGAGCCAGCGGCCGCGACGGTACGGCGACCTGGGACGGTGACAACCCGCCTGTCGCCGAACTCGCTTCCGGCGAATTCCTGCCGGCCGTCCTCGTCGACGACCCGGAGCAGATCGCCGGGTCCCTGGTCGAGTTCGTCGACGCGGTCCGCGAGTCGACGATCCCGCAGTCCGAGGTGCACTCGAACGTGATCAGCGTCGCCATGGTGGAGGCCGCCGTACGCTCAGCCTCCCTCGGTACGCCGGTCCGTGTCTCCGACGTACTGGAGTCTGCTTACGCAGAAGCCCTGGCGACCGTCCAGGACCCTGCCCTGCAGGCAGCTCTGCAGGCCTGGCCCGACGTACTGAAGACGGTCGGCCTGCACTCCTGACAACACAGCGCCGGAGAAACTGCGGGGGTTTCTCCGGCGTTGCCGTCAGTCGCGCGGCGGGCGTACGCCTCGATCTCGATCTTCATGCGTGGGTCGGACAGACCGCACACGAGCATGGTCGCGGCCGGCCGGATCTCACCGAAGGCACGGTGCAGGACCGGCCAGCACGGCTCGAAGTCCTCCCGATCGGGCAGCAGGTAGCGGACCCGGACGACATCGCCGAGGGTGCACCCGGCCTCGGCGAGCGCGGCCTCGATGTTGCGCAGAGTCTGCTCCGCCTGCTCGACCACGTCGTCCGAGATCGTCATGGTCGCGTAGTCGAAGCCGGTCGTTCCGGACACGTGCACCCAGTCCCCGTCCACCACGGCCCGGGCGTAACCGATCTGCTCCTCGAAGGTCGACCCGCTGAGGATCGCACGCCGTTCTCTCATGCCTCGAACGCTAAGGGAGCCGTGCCGATACCTGAATACTTCCTTGCAGTCGTGAGGGCTACAGCTTGAGCGAGGAGGCGACCACGTCCGCGAGGGAGTGGGCGATCTCGTGGGCTGCGTCGGAGGACTCGGCCTCGACCATGACTCGGACCAGGGGCTCGGTGCCGGACGGGCGGAGCAGAACGCGACCGGTGTCGCCCAGCCGAGCGGTTGCCTCACTGACGGCGGACTGCACCGTCGGGTCGGAGCCCGCGCGGGACTTGTCGACGTTCTTCACGTTGACCAGGACCTGCGGGAGGCGGGTCATCGCACCGGCCAGGTCGCTCAGGGTCTTGCCGGTCTGAGCGAGCCGGGCGAGCAGCATGACCGCGGTCAGCGTGCCGTCGCCGGTGGTGGCGTGGTCGGACAGGATCACGTGCCCGGACTGCTCACCGCCGAGCTTGTGACCGCCGGCCTTCATTGCCTCGAGCACGTACCGGTCGCCGACCTTGGTCTGCTCGACCGCGATCCGCTCCCGGACCATCGCCTGGACGAAGCCCAGGTTGCTCATCACGGTGGCGACCACGGTGTCGTTGGACAACCGGCCGCTGTCGCGCATGGCCAGCGCCAGGATCGCGAGGATCTGGTCGCCGTCCACGAGTTCGCCGTTGGCGTCCACGGCCAGGCACCGGTCGGCGTCGCCGTCGAGGGCGATGCCGAGATCGGCACGGTGACCGAGCACCTCGCGCTGCAGACCCTCCAGGTGGGTGGATCCGCAGTCCAGGTTGATGTTCAGCCCGTCAGGCGCGGCGGCGTACGTGATCACCTCGGCACCGAGCCGGCGCAACGCCTCCGGCGCGGTCTCGGACGCGGCCCCGTTGGCGCAGTCGATCACGACCTTGACGCCGTCGAACCGGTTCGGCGCGGAACGCACCAGATGCGAGACATACGTCTCGAAGCCCTGGCCGTCCTCGAGCACCCGGCCGACGGCCGCGCCGGTCGGGCGCTGCCACTGCTCATTCATCCGGGCCTCGATGGCGTCCTCGATCACGTCGTCGAGCTTGATCCCGCCGCGGGCCAGGAACTTGATGCCGTTGTCCGGCATCGGGTTGTGGCTGGCGGACAGCATCACGCCGAGATCGGCGCCGGTCGAGCCGGTCAGGTACGCCACGGCCGGAGTCGGCAGTACGCCGAGCTTGACCACGTCGACGCCGGCGCTGGCCAGACCGGCCACCACGGCGGCTTCCAGGAATTCACCACTGGCCCGTGGATCCCGCCCCACAACGGCGCGTGGCCGGTGCCCTTCGAAGGCACCGGCCTCGCCGAGTACGTGCGCCGCCGCGACCGAGAGGTCGAGCGCCAGCTCCGCGGTCAGGTCCACGTTCGCCAGGCCACGGACTCCGTCCGTGCCGAACAAACGCCCCATCAGGTGATCAGCGCTTGCTGTACTGAGGCGCCTTACGGGCCTTCTTGAGTCCGGCCTTCTTGCGCTCCTTGATCCGCGCGTCGCGGGTGAGCAGGCCGGCCTTCTTCAGACCCGGGCGGTTCGCCTCGAGGTCCGCCGCGTTCAGGCAGCGGGCCACACCGAGCTGCAGCGCACCGGCCTGGCCGGTGATGCCGCCGCCGTTGATCCGGGCGATCACGTCGTACGAGCCCTCCAGGCCCGCCACGACGAACGGCTCGTTCACGTGCTGCTGGTGCACCTTGTTCGGGAAGTAGACGTCCAGCGGCTTGCCGTTGACAGTCCACTGCCCGGTGCCGGGCACCAGGCGGACGCGGGCGACGGCCTCCTTGCGGCGACCGGTGGCCGCGGCCGGGTTGATCACCGCGACGCGACCCGTCTCGGCGCGCTGCTCCGGAGTCGGGTTCGTCTCGGAGGTGTAGGCGACCGGGCCCTCGTTGTCGATGGGCACCTCGGCGTCGAACTCTTCGGTCTCGGTGGTGATGTCGCTCACGCTGTGAATCCTCGTTTACCTGGCTCGTCGATCGCTTACTGGGCGATCTGGGTGATCTCGAACGGCTTCGGCTGCTGGGCGGTGTGCGGGTGCTCCGGACCGGCGTACACCTTCAGCTTGGTGAGAAGCTTCCGGCTCAGGCGGTTCTTCGGGAGCATGCCCCAGACAGCCTTCTCGACGGCCTTGCGAGGGTCCTTGTCGAGGATCTCGCCGATCGGCGTGGCCGTCAGACCACCCGGGTGACCCGAGTGGCGGTAGGCCAGCTTGTCCGTCCGCTTGGTGCCGGACAGGGCGACCTTGGAGGCGTTGATGACGACGACGAAGTCACCGCCGTCCACGTGCGGCGCGAACGTCGGCTTGTGCTTGCCGCGCAGCAGGGTGGCGATCTGGACGGCGAGCCGACCGAGCGTGACGTCGGTGGCGTCGATCACGTGCCACTCACGGGTGACGTCAGCAGGCTTCGGGCTGTACGTGCGCACGGTCGTTGACCTTCGTTTCTCAGAGGTTGACAAAACTGGGACGTCGGCGAGCGGTCCGCCGACGTGGCAAGGACCTGGAACGCACAACAGCAGCCCAGAATACCGGCGTCGGCACCCTGGGGTCAAAGCGAGCCCAGACCCGCAGGAGACCCCGGCTTGGAAGGAGTCGAGGACGGCACTAGTTTAGCCGTGAAGAATCAAGTCCGAACCCGCGTCCCGCCGGCTGACGATAACCCTCACTCACCAGGCGATGACGCCAGCTTCCGAAGAGGGCATTGTGACCGAACAGTCGCTCACCGTCCGGGACAACCGGACCGGCAAGGACTTCGACCTTGCCATCACCGATGGCACCATCCGTGCCGCCGACCTCAAGAAGATCAGCGCCACCGACGGCGACGGCGGCCTGGCCACCTACGACCCGGGCTTCGTCAACACCGCCTCCTGCCGCTCCTCCGTCACCTTCATCGACGGCGACAAGGGCATCCTGGAGTACCGCGGCTACCCGATCGAGCAGCTCGCCGAGCAGTCGAACTACCTCGAGGTGGCGTACCTGCTGGTGAACGGCAAGCTGCCGAACAAGGCGGAGTACGAGGCCTGGGCGCACGACGTGACGTATCACACGTTCGTGCACGAGAACCTGAAGACCTTCATGCAGGGCTTCCGGTACGACGCCCACCCGATGGGCATGCTGCTGGCCTCGGTCGGTGCGCTGTCCACGTTCTACCCCGAGTCGCGCAACATCTTCGACGAGGAGTCGCGGGCGCTGCAGATCCGGCGGCTGATCGCGAAGATGCCGACGCTGGGCGCGTTCGCGTTCCGGCACGCGCAGGGCAAGCCGTACGTGTACCCGGACAACGAGCTGAGCTACACGGCGAACTTCCTGTCCATGCTGTTCAAGATGAGCGAGCCCAAGTACGCCGCCGACGACCGGCTCGTGCGGGCACTGGAGATCCTGTTCATCCTGCACGCCGACCACGAGCAGAACGCCTCCACCAACGCGGTCCGGGCGATCGGGTCCACCCAGGTCGACCCGTACACGGCCGTTGCCGGCGGCATCGGTGCGCTCTACGGCCCGCTGCACGGCGGCGCCAACGAGGCGGTGCTGAAGATGCTCCGCCGGATCGGCTCGGTCGACCACGTCCCGTCGTTCATCGAGGGCGTCAAGAACGGCGACGAGCGGCTGATGGGCTTCGGTCACCGGGTCTACAAGAACTACGACCCGCGGGCCAAGATCATCAAGAAGGCCGCCGACGACGTGTTCGAGGTGACCGGGATCAACCCGTTGCTGAAGATCGCCGTCGAACTGGAGAAGATCGCGCTGGAGGACGAGTACTTCGTCTCCCGCAAGCTCTACCCGAACGTCGACTTCTACTCGGGCCTGATCTACGAGGCCCTGCAGTTCCCGCCGGAGATGTTCACCGTGCTGTTCGCCATCCCGCGCACGTCCGGCTGGCTGGCCCAGTGGCTGGAGATGCTCGGCGACGGCGACCAGAAGATCGCCCGCCCCAAGCAGATCTACACCGGCGAACGAGGCGTCCAATACGTCCCCATCGGCGACCGCTGACCCAACCAACGGAACGGCCCCTCCCCGGAGGGGCCGTTCCGTCGTAAAGGACACCGCTCCGCCGCGGCTGCGAGCTCAGGTGGGTGGCGGGAGGGGAGAGCGGAGGCCGAGCCATTGGTCGGCGTTCCAGGCTTCGAAGCGTTCTAGTTCGGTGAAGCCCAGCTTTGCGGCGAGGCGTAGCGAGCTGGCGTTGGCGGTCTGGGTGGTGAGCACGACCGGCTCGCCCGGAAGGACGCCGTCGAACCAGTCGAGTGCCGCCGTGCACGCCTCGGCGGCGTATCCGAATCCCCACGCCCGCGGCAGGAACAGGTAGCCGAGCTCGGCCTTTCCCTCGGCAGCCGGGCGACTGTGCCCGGCGGCTCTCCCGAGAAGGACCTGGCCGATCATCGCGCCGTCGAGTTCGACGACGAAACTCCCCGGGCGCCGCGTGGGCACCTCAGGAATCTCGCGCTCGAGCTCGTTGCGCGGGCGGGGACCGCCGAGGTAGGTGTTCACCTCTGGCGAGGCGAGCAGTTCGATGAACGCCGCACGGTCCTGCACCTTGGCCTCACGCAGCACCAGCCGCGCAGTCCTGATCGGCTCAGGCGGCCACGCCACGCTTCCCAGATCTTCCACCCGCGCACGCTAACAAACGGTCGAACCAACCGAGCGCCAACGAAGCACCGGTGTCCTTCTCACGGGCCGCTACGTCAACCACGGGGGAGATGTAGCTTCGGCTGGTGGAGACGTTGGTGGGGAAGGTCGCGCTGGTGACGGGGGCCAGTCGTGGGGTGGGGAAGGGGATCGCGCTCGGGCTTGGTGAGCAGGGGGCGACGGTCTATGTGACTGGTCGGACCGAGATCGGCGGGGCGCTGCCGGGAACGGTGCAGGAGACGGCCGAGGAGGTGACGGCCGTCGGTGGGCGCGGGGTCGCGATCGCGTGTGATCACCGCGACGACGAGCAGACCAGGCAGGCGGTACGGCGGATCGTGGCCGACGCCGGGCATCTCGACGTACTGGTGAACAACGTCTGGGGCGGCTACGAGTACTTCTGGGACGGTACGCCGTTCTGGGAAGAAGCCGGCTTCTGGACGCAGCCGATCGAGCGCTGGGACTCGGCGTTCCAGGCCGGGGTGCGCGCGCACTACGTGACGTACGGCGCGGCGAAGGCGGCGACCGACCACATGGTCGCCTGCATGGCGCACGAACTCCGCGAGCATGGCGTGACCGCGGTGTCGTTGTACCCCGGCTTCGTACGAACCGAATCGGTCCTGCGTGCGGCGGAGTACATCGACCTCACCGACTCGGAGTCCCCACAGTTCGTCGGCCGCGGCGTCGCAGCCCTAGCCACCGACCCCGACGTCATCCGCCACACAGGCCAGGTAGTCCGCACAGCCCACCTAGCCCACCACTACAACTTCACCGACCCCAACCCCCGGTGGTGCTCCACAGGTGCAGACCGGTGGGCAAGAACACCTTCTGGTGGCCCAGAACATGACGTGACCTGTCCGAGCTGACCACGAGGTGTTCACGCCCCCGGCAGTTGCGGGCGGGTCCTGCGGGGTGTGCTCTACAGGTGCTCACCTGGGTGTGCGCCGATCACCTGACCCGTGTCATGGCTTGGCGCCCTCCGCCGTAGGCGGCCCGAGGAACAGCTGCCGCGGAGCGGCGTCCTTTCGCGCATCCCCAGCAACCTGTTCTGGTTAATGTGTAGCAAATTAACCAACTTTGGGGTATTGATAGGGGTCTGGGGTCAGGTTAATGCTTTCACCATGAGTAGGGAAGGCCGGACGACGCTGCGGGATGTGGCGGAGGCTGCTGGGGTGTCGGTGGCCACGTGTTCGTATGTGCTGAGTGGGCGGGCGGACCGGACCACCCCGCTGCCCGAGCCGACGCGGCGGCGGGTTGAAGAGGCCGCGCGGCAACTCGGGTACAAGGGCAACACCGCCGCACGCAGTCTGCGCCGGCAGCGGTCCGAGCTGATCGCGATCGTCTACGCCCCACCCGTCGGACCGTGGCTGGATCGGCTGACCTGGGAGTGCGAGGACGTCGCCGCCGAGCACGGCTACTCCGTGATCGGGGTTCCAGTACGACGGATCGACCGCGCAGCGCAGTCGTTGCGCGTGATCACCCGCGGCCACGTGGACGGCGCGATCTTCACCCCCGGCCTCAGCGACGACCTGGATCTCACCGCGGCCCGGCGCTCCACCCGCGCCCTGATGGCCTTCAGCGACAACCTCGAACTGCCCGGCGTCGACATCGTCCGCAACAACGTCCGCCAAGCGCTGTCAGAGGCAACCACCTACCTCATCGAAGCAGGCCGCGAGCGGATCGCGTTCCTCTCCCACACCGGCAGCCACGACGACAGATACCTCGGGTACGTCGACGCCCTGCAGCAGGCCGGCCGTGAGGTCGACCCAGCGCTGGTTCGCGTCGGCGCGGCTTCCCGCGAGGACGCCGTCGTCGTGGTCCGCGAACTCCTCGACTCCCCCGCGCCACCGGACGCGATCGTCTCGGAGTCCGATCGTGGTGGGTTCGCCGCCTTGCAGGCCGCCGTGGACCGCGGCTTCAAGGTGCCGGACGACCTCGCCGTGATCGGTACCGGCAACACCCGGGAGGCGACGTACGCCGCGCCGCCGCTGACCAGCGTCGGCATGCACCAACTGGATTTCACCGAAATGGTCGAGGCGCTGTTCGCACGCATCGACGATCCGAGTCTGCCCGCCCGGGAGCTGTCCATGCCCTGGGTGCTGAACCACCGCGCCTCCGCCTAACCCCCACAGTCACGCCCGAATGCGATTCGAAAGGTTTGTCATGCCCTCCTTCAACCGCCGTTCGTTCCTCCAGCTCGGCCTGGGTGCCACCGTGCTCGGCGCGGTCGGCACGGCCTGCTCGCCGGCCACTCCGGCGGCGAAGAAGCAGGACGCCCGGACGTTCACCATCTACTGGAACGCCGGCCACGGCTACCAGGCCTACAAGGAAGTGATCGACCAGTTCGGCAAGGACCACGACCTGCAGATGAACTGGCAGAAGTTCCAGTGGCCGGACCTGACCACCAAACTCACCGCGGACTTCCGGTCCGGCAACGTGCCCGACCTGGTCGAGGAGGTCAGCGCCGGGACCGGGACGCAGTACGGGCTGGCCGGCAACGTGCTGGCGCTGGACGATTTCGCCGCCGGAGACAAGGAGTTCGGCTTCCCGGGCGACTACCTGGACCAGGCCGTGGTGGCGCGGCAGTACGAGGGCAAGACGTACTCGATCCCGCTGCACCTGACCGCGAACGGCCTGCTCTTCTACAACAAGGGGATGCTGTCGGCCGCCGGTTTCGACAAGCCGCCGACCAACTGGGAGGAGTTCCTGGAGATCGCGAAGGCCACCACCAAGGACAAGGTCAGCGGCTGCGCGCTCAACTCGGACCCGAGCTACGCGGCGCCGTATTACAACCAGCAGAGCGTGGACTTCAGCAACGCCGGCGCCAAGCAGTTCATGATGCCGGCGGACGGAGCTCTCAAGGCCCTGCAGTGGATGCAGGACCTGATCTTCACTCACAAGGTCTCCCCCGCGCCGGTGGCGACGACCGACTACTCCGGACCGCAGAAGCTCTTCTCCGCCAAGCGTGCGGCGATGTTCGTGTCCGGGCCATGGGATATCGGTCCGATCCGGCAGGGCAGTCCGGACATCGACCTCGGCGTCGCCGTACCGCTGACCGGCGCGGTCCAGTCCGCCGCGATGGCCGGATCCGGCCTGATGATCCCGGCGAAGGCCAAGGACCCCAAGCTGTCGTGGGAACTGATCACCAAGCTCGCCGCGGTGAAGGTCGAACTGGCCGCCACCAAGGAAGCCGGCATGTCGATGCCGCGCAAGAGCTGGGCCGCCGACCCCGCCGTCGCCGCGGATCCGAGCCTGGCCACCATCGCGAAATCCCTTGCTGTGGTGGCGAAACAGGACATCGCACTGTCCGCGAGCGGGAAGGCCGCCCAGATCAACGAGCTGTGGAAGAAGGCCTACCAGCAGATGATCATCCAGCACGCGCCGGTCGAGCAGACCCTCGCCGACTTCCGCAAGCAGGCCGGGGCGGCGCTGTGACCCGTCGCCGGCAGGCGCTGACGGCTTGGCTGTTCCTGACTCCGGCGGTGCTGTTCTTCGCCCTGCTCTTCTTCCTCCCGATCGGCAACCAGTTGCTGACCGGCCTGTACGACTCCGACGGCGTCTCGTTCGTTGGGCTGGGCAACTTCAGCCGCGCCTTCGGCGATCCCGAAGTACTGCACTCGTTCCTGATCACGCTCGCCTACGCGGCCGGCACCTTGGTCGTCGGTACGGCGGTCGGTCTCGGACTGGCCGTGATCCTCAACCAGGCGCTGCCCGGGCGAACGCTCTTCCGCTCGGTCCTGCTGATCCCGTACCTGACCTCGGTGTCGATCGTCGGCCTGCTCTGGCGGAACATCCTCGATCCGCAGGTCGGCATCCTCAACCGGTTGCTTGAGGCAATCGGCCTGCCCGGCCAGACCTGGCTCAGCACTCACCCACTCGCGACGATCGTCGGCATCACAGTCTGGTCCGGGGCCGGCTACACAATGGTGTTGTTCCTGGCCGGTCTGCAAGGCATTCCGAGCCTGTACTACGAGGCCGCGCGGATCGACGGCGCCGGTCCGTGGCGCCGGTTCTTCGCGATCACCATTCCGTTGCTGGCACCAACGACCTTGTTCGTGTCGATCATCGGATTGATCAGCACGCTGCAGCAGTTCGCCCTGCCGTACATCGTGACCGGCGGCGGCCCCGGCAACGCGACCTCGCTCTACGCACACCGGTTGTTCATCGTGGCCTTCAACGACAACGACTTCGGCTACGCGTCCGCACTGTCGGTCCTGCTGCTGCTCGTCGTACTCGTGCTGTCGCTGGCACAGCTGCGGATCGGAGACCGTGCCAATGCGTGAACGTCTCTTCCCCGGCGACCGGATCGCGGCGTACGTCGTCCTGGTCGCGCTCGGGCTGGTCACGGTGCTGCCGCTGCTGTACATGATCGTGCTGGCCTTGCAGAGTGACGCCGAGGTGCAGTCGGGCGATCCGGTGCTGTGGCCCGCGGACCTGCAGTGGGGCAACTTCACCCGGTTGTTCGAGGCGGCGCCGTTCGAGCGGTTCTTCCTGAACAGCTTCGTGATGGCCGGCGCGATCACGGTCTCGCACCTGATCTTCGACCCGCTCGTCGGCTACGTGTTCGCGAAGATGGACTTCCCCGGCAAACGGATCGCGTTCGTGGCGGTGCTGTCCACGCTGATGGTGCCGTTCTTCGTCCGGATGCTGCCGATCTACTCGATCTTCGCGAGCCTGGGCTGGATCGACAGCTACCAGGGCCTGATCGTGCCGTTCCTGATGGATGCCTACGGCATCTTCCTGATGCGGCAGTTCATCAAGCCGCTGCCGGACGAGCTGATCGAGGCGGCCCGGGTGGACGGCGCGGGCGAGTTCCGGATCTACCTGCGGGTGATCCTGCCGCAGTGCAAGCCGGCGCTGGCCGTGCTCGGCCTGTTCACGTTCGTCTTCCAGTGGAACGAGTTCCTCTGGCCGCTGATCGCCACCAGCCGGACCGAGATGCGCACGCTGCCGATCGGGCTGACCCTGTTCAATCAGGAGTACTTCACCCAGTGGAACCTCACTGCGGCCGGCGCCCTGATCCTGTTCGTCCCCACCGCCCTCTTCTTCGTCATCACGCAGAAGTTCCTGGTCGAGGGCATCGCGCTCTCCGGATTGAAATGAGTACCTCTTGACGCGCCCTAACGTCATCGTCTTCTTCACCGACCAGCAGCGCTGGGACACCGTCGGCGCGGCCGGCAGTCCGCTCGGCCTGACGCCCAACCTGGACCTGATGGCCCACCGCGGCACCATGTTCGAGACGGCATGCACCACCAATCCCGTCTGCGCTCCGGCACGCGCCGCCATGCAGACTGGGATGTACCCGACCAACACCGGCGTCTACCGCAACAACGTGCCACTGCCAACTGACGCGCCGACCTTGGGCCGGCTGTTCGGTGCGGCCGGCTACCAGACCGCCTACATCGGCAAGTGGCACCTCGGCACGCAGGACCCGGTCCCGGCCGCTGAACAAGGCGGCTACGACTTCTGGCTGGGTGCGAACATCCTGGAGTTCACCTCCGACGCCTACCGGACCATCGTGTACGACGGGGACGGTGAGCCGGTGTTCCTGCCCGGCTACCGGCCGGATGCGTTGACCGACGCGGCGATCCGCTACGTCACCCGTGCCTCTGAAGACGACCGCCCGTTCATGCTGTTCATCTCGCTGATCGAGCCACACCACCAGAACGAGCACGACGACTACCCGGCCCCCGAGGTCTACCGGAACACCTACAACGGCGCGTGGCTGCCACCCGACCTCGCGTCCCTTCCGGGTACGGCGCATCGGCACGCGGCCGGGTACTACGGCCAGATCAAGCGTGTCGACGAGTGTCTCGGGCGACTGCGCGACGCACTGGTCAGCCTGGACCTCACCGACGACACTCTGCTCCTCTACACCTCCGACCACGGCTCCCACTTCAAGACGCGCAACAGCGAGTACAAGCGGTCACCGCACGACGGATCGATCCGGGTGCCCTTGGTTGTCGAGGGTCCGGGGTATCGAGGTGGATCGCGGGTCAGCAATCCGGTCAGCACCGTCGACGTCGTACCGACCCTGCTGGATGCGGCCGGGATCGAGTTGCCGGACCACTTGGACGGCGTACCGCTCCGGGAGGCGACGTCGGACGCCGTACTCATCCAGATCAGTGAGACGGAGGTCGGGCGGGCGCTGCGGACCGAGCGGTGGAAGTACCACGTGATCGCGCCGGACGCGGGCGACGAACCGGCCGCCGATCACTACGCGGAGCGCGCGTTGTACGACCTGGACGCCGACCCGTACGAGTTGGACAACCTGATCGACAGTGCCGGGCATCGGGAGGTCGTCGCCGAGTTGCGGGAGGTGCTGATCCGCGAGGTCGCGCGGATCGAACGGCGTACCGTGACCGTCGCGTCGTACCCCGGCATCCGGGACCGGGGCCGCTTCGCCGAGACCACGGTACGACGGCTGAAGCTGGACGGCCGCCGGCTCGAGTGACCTACTCCCCCAGGCCTCAGGGTCACCCTGAGGCCTACCGCGGCTGGGGTAGCCGAAGTGCCGTCGGCTGCCCGACGCGGCACCTGGGTGGTTTTCGGGAGTCTGTTCGTGATATCGAACACGACAGGGAGACCACCATGAATGCCTTGCTGTACAAGGGAAATCGACTGGCCGACTGGCTCGGCCGGCAAAGTGTCGACATCCTGCGGGTCAGTCTCGGACTGATCTTTCTCATCTTCGGCGTACTGAAGTTCTTCCCGGGTGCGAGCCCGGCGGAGGCGCTGGTGATGCGGACCATCAACACGCTCACACTCGGCGTCATCCACGGCCGTTCCGCGGTCCTGCTGACCGCCGTGATGGAGTGCTTCATCGGACTCACGCTGGTGTCCGGCCGGTTCCTGCGCACCGGGCTGCTGGTGCTGGGGTTCTCGCTGGTCGGGATCATGTCGCCGCTGGTGCTGTTCTTCAGCGACCTGTTCCCGGGTGCGCCGACGCTGGAAGCGCAGTACGTACTGAAGGACATCGTGCTGGCGGCCGCCGGACTGGTGATCGCCGCCAAGGCCCTGGCCGCCTCGCCAGTACGGCTGCGGGTGTGAGAGTTGGAGATGGCCCCGGGCGGGCTCAGTTGCCTCGGTCCGGGGCCATCCGGCGCCTCTGCGGACTACGACGCGGCGGGGGCGCCGGCCGGTTCCCACAGAGTTGCTATCAGTTCTTCGGCCTGGCCGCGGGCCCGGATGTTCGTGACATGGTCGATGTAGTCGCGGGACTCGACGATCAGGCCGTCGCGGATCCGCATGACGAAGATGCACGGCGTGCGGTACGGCGCCCCGGTCGCGAGCACTGTGCCGGCGTAGTCGAGCTCGGCGACGATCACCTCCGGGTCGGTGGTCTGGTGGACCCGGATGTTCTCCGGCTGGAACCGCACCACCTCCATCACCTTCGGACCGATCCCGCCGAAGTGCCGCCGCAGGTCGTCGCGGGACCGCAGCGGGTGATCACCGAACGGGTTCATCGGATGCCGTACGTCGGTCTGCTCGGCGTACAGCTCGGGGAGCGCGGCGAAGTCCCGGTCGGCGACGCCGTGCACCAGCTTCAGGAAGACCTCTTCGGGTGTCATGTTCTGGTTCCTCACAGATTAAACGGAGTGATGACTTCGAATATACGGAGTAACAACTTCGGTTACAACCCCGAACCGGTCCGGTGCGTCTCCTAGGCTGAAGGCAAGGAAAGGGAGCAGGGTGCGAGCAGACGCGCGGGACAACCGGGCCCGGATCATGATCGCGGCGGACGAGGTGTTCGGCCGGTCGCCGAACGCGTCCACCGACGATGTCGCCAAGCTGGCCGGCGTCGGCATCGCGACCGTGTTCCGGCACTTCCCGACCAAGGTCGATCTGCTCGAGGCGGTGCTGGCGCTGCGGCTGGAGCGGCTGCGCGACCGCGCGCTGGAGCTGGCCGCGAGCGACGATCCCGGGCCGGCGTTCTTCGGGTTCTTCAGCCAGGTCGTGGCGGAGTCGGCGACGAAGCTGGCGATCGGCGAGGCGCTGATCGCCGCCGGATCGGGCGTCGGCACGGGTGTGCAGGAGGCGGGGGCCGGCATGCGCGAGGCCTTCGACAAACTGCTCGCCCAGGCGCAGAGCAGCGGCGCAGTACGGGCGGACGCGCAGTTCGCTGAGGTGTATGCCCTGCTGATCGGGGCCTCCCGCGGTGCCACGGCGGTCGGCCTGACGCCGGAGGTGCGCGATCGGATGCTGGTCCTGGTCTATGACGGCCTGAAGCCGCGTTCGTGAGCCGCTGGTCGCGGAGACGCCGGGTCCTGGTGGTCATCGCGCTGGCTCTGATCCTCCTGCTGTCGGCGTACCCGGTGTCGTTGCGCCTGCAGTACGTCGGTGAGCCCGCAGCGGACACGCGGACGCGCAACAACGACGCCCTGTGGCTCGGCCACGCGTGGGTCGATGGACGCAAGACAGCAGCCGATGTCACCGCGCTGGCCCAGCAACTCAACGGCACAGGCATCCGAGATCTCTACGTCCACACCGGTCCGCTGGAGCACGACGGCTCACTGCCGTTGGCGAAGGTCTCGCCCAAGGCCAGCTGGTTCGTGGCAGCGATGCGGACCGCGGCTCCCGATGTACGCCTGCAGGCGTGGCTGGGCGACGTCGTACAGCCGGGGAAGGACCCGGGGATGGATCTGGACGACTCGGCGGTGCGCACCCGAGTGGCTGCGTCGGCGAAAGCTGTTCTGGCCCAGGGCTTTCAGGGCATCCACTACGACTTCGAGCCGGTGAAGTCCGGTTCGAAGGGCTTCCTTGCCGTGCTGGACGCAACCCGGGCCCTCGGCGCACCCCTGTCCGTCGCGGCGGCCCAGATCGACCCGCTCTGGCAGCTCCACCGGATCCCGATCGACAAGTGGTGGTCACAGGAGTACTTCGGTGAGGTCGCCCGCCGGGTCGACCAGATCGCAGTGATGTCCTACGACACCGCCATGCCGCTGGACTCGTTGTACGGCGGCTATGTCGCCAAGCAGACCAAACTCGCGCTGGAGGTGACTCCCGCGTCCACCGACCTGCTCATGGGACTGCCGGCGTACTGGGAGAGCAACCCGTCGCACTGGGGCCATGCGGAGACTGTCGAGGCTGCAGTCCGAGGCGCCCGCCTAGGACTGGGCGACTCGGACCGTCAGAACTTCGGTCTGGCCATGTACGTCGACTTCACCGCCACACCGGCCAACTGGGCGGCGTACCGCGACGGCTGGTGCACAGCGCCTTAGCGGGCGCGCTCCACCCGGCCCTCGTCCCAGACTGGTTCGTCGGACTCGTAGACGGTGCCGTCGGCACCGAAGACGAGGTGGCGGTCGAAGCCGCGGGCGAACCAGCGGTCGTGGGTGACCGCGAGCACCGTGCCGTCGAAGGAGTCCAGGCCTTCCTCCAACGCCTCGGCGGACTCGACGTCCAGGTTGTCGGTCGGCTCGTCGAGCAGGAGCAGCGTCGCACCGGAAAGCTCGAGCAGCAGGATCTGGAACCGCGCCTGCTGTCCGCCGGACAGACTGTCGAACGTCTGCTCGGCCGCGTGCGCCAGCTCGTAGCGGTCCAGCTTCCGCGACGCCAGCTCGCGACCCATCCCCTCCCGGTGCTCGTCGCCCCGGTGCAGGATCTCCAGCAGCGTCCGGCCGACCAACTCCGGGTGCTCGTGTGTCTGCGCGAACCAGCCCGGCCGGACGCGTGCACCGAGCTTGGCCTTGCCGGTGTGCGCGACCGGAGCGATCTGGACGTCGCCGATCGGCTGGTGCTCGATGTCCGGGTCCGAACCACCGTTGGCGAGCAGCCGCAGGAAGTGCGACTTCCCGGACCCGTTGGACCCCAGTACGGCGACGCGTTCGCCGTACCAGACCTCCAGATCGAAGGGCTTCATCAGACCGGTGAGCTCCAAGGCAGTGCACACCACTGCACGCTTGCCCGTGCGGCCGCCGGTGAGCCGCATGCTGACCTTCTGCTCGCGCGGCAGCGCCTGCGGCGGTCCGGCCTCCTCGAACTTGCGCAGCCGGGTCTGCGCGGCCCGGTAGCGCGACGCCATGTCCGAGTTGTACGCCGCCTTCTGCTTGTACATGAGCATCTGGGCGCGGAGCTTCGCGTGCTCCTCGTCCCACCGCTTGCGCAGCTCCTCGAACCGCTCGAACCGGTGCTGCCGGGCCTCGTGGTACGTCCGGAAGCCTCCGCCGTGCGTCCAGGCGGTGTTGCCCGCGGCACCCAGCTCCACCGTGACGATCCGGGTGGCCGTGTTGGCCAGCAGCTCACGGTCATGGCTGATGTAGAGCACGGTCTTGTCGGTGTTGCGGAGTTGCTCCTCCAGCCAACGCTTGCCCGGTACGTCGAGGTAGTTGTCCGGCTCGTCGAGCATCAGGACCTGGTCCGGGCCGCGTAGCAGAGCCTCCAGCGCCAGTCGCTTCTGCTCACCGCCGGACAGCGTCTTCACCTCACGCCAGCGACAGCGGTCGAACGGGACGCCGAGGGCGGACGTCGTACAGACGTCCCAGAGGACCTCGGCGTCGTACCCGCCGACCTCACCCCAGTCCGACACGGCCTGCGCGTACTTGAGCTGGGTCTTCTCGTCCTCGGCGTCCATCATCGTCAGCTCGGCCTTGTCCAGCTTGGCCGCGGCGTCCTGGATCGCCTGCGGCGCGACACCGAGCAACAGGTCACGCACGGTCGACGAGTCCCGCACCGAGCCGACGAACTGGCGCATCACACCGAGCCCGCCGGACCGCGCGATGCTGCCGGAGTGCGGCTTCAGGTCGCCCGCAATGATCCTGGTCAGCGTGGTCTTGCCGGAGCCGTTCGCCCCGACCAGCGCGACCTTGGCGCCGTCGGCCACCCGGAACGTGATGTCGTCCAGCAACACCCGCCCGTCCGGCAGTTCGTAACCGATCCCGGCGACATCTACGTGGCCCATCCCACCAGTCTGACCGGCGTACCCGCCGAGAGGCGAACCCTTATCGTCACCAATCCCCGAGCGCGCTCAGGAAGGTGCCTCCGGTCGGCCGGACATCGCCGACCATGAACAGCTTCAGCGGAGCGGAGAACAGGCCGTAGGTGTGGGTGCCGGTGAAGAAGCCGGCCGAGTCACAGCCGTCGTACTCGACCCACACCTCGCGGACGCCGTCAGCGGTGTCGAAGCGCAGCACGATCGCCTCGGACGGCTGAGCCGTCTGCGGGGTGCACTTGAAGACCGGCAAGGACGCGTTGCGCTCCGGCAGCACCTTGATCGCGTCGACCACCTGCTGCGCTACCTCGCCGTTGAACCGCTCCTGCCCGAGCAGTCCGGTCGTGTCGGGCGTGAGGCGGTAGCGGCACGCCTGCAGTCCGGTCACTGGCGCCGCCAGATCCAGTCCGGTGCCGGGTGCGATGGTGTTGTACCCGCCGGCCTTGAAGATCGGGTGGTCGAGCGGACAGGCCGCATCCTCCTTGTTCGGCAGGATGCCTGGGCTCGACAGGCCGGGAGCGGTGCCGGATCCGGCCGCCCGCTTCGCGCCACTGTCGCTGGCGTTCGACGCGGTCGGCACCTCGTTGCCCACTGCGCTCCACACACCGCCGATGGCTATTGCCACCACGGCCGCCGCCGCGGCCATGGTGAGCGTCTGGCGCCTTTTCCGGACGCGCCGGCGCGCTTCCCTCGCCATCCCGCTGCCGGTCAGCTCACTGGCGTCGGCCTTGTTCTGGAACGCGGAGGAGATCTTGGGGCCGAGCTCCTGCTCAGGGTCGTGCTCAGGCATCCTCGGCTCCTTCCTTGCTCAGCGTGGTTTTCAGTGCGGCCAGTGCGCGGTGCACATGCGATCGGGCGGTCGCCTCCGCGCAGTGCAGCAGTACGCCGATCTCGGCGTACGAGAGCTCCTCGTAGAACCGCAGTACGACGGCTGCCCGCTGCTTGTCCGGCAGCGTCGCGCACAGTGCCCAGACCGCATCGGACTCGGCCCGCGCGGTCGCACCGTCCGAGGCGGACGGTGTGGTCCGGATCGGGTCGGGCGACGGCGCTTCCCGGCGGCGGAACCGGCGCCACCAGGAGATGTGTGCGTTCACTACCATCCGCTTCACGTACGCCTCGGGGTCGTCGGCCCTGCTGACCCGGCTCCACCGGGCGCAGGCTGTCGTCAGGGCATCCTGGACGGCGTCCTCGGCCAGGGCCTTGTCCCCGGTCAGGACGTACGCGAACCGCAGCAGCGCGTCTGCCTTCTCGGTGACCCAGAGCTCGAACTCGATCGGGCTCGTCCGTGCCTCTGCTGCCGCCAAGGCTGCCTCCATACCCTCAGGACGGCGACGGGCCCGCGTTCGTTGCACGCAGTACCCGGAACCCCTTCGCGCTGCCGGTCCGGCCGCAGGGATAGCCCTGCTCGGTCAGCCAGCGCTGCAACGAGTCACCGCCCAGGTTCTTGCCGACGACGAAGCGTGCCACGCCGCCGGGGGCAAGACGGGCCAGCCAGAGCAGCAGCATCTTGTGCAGCTCGGCTTTGCCGATGTGGATCGCCGGATTCGACCAGATCTCGTCGAACCTCACATCCGCCGGTACGCCGTCCGGCAGCACCGGGTGCACGCGGTCCGCGACCCCGGCGGCCTTCGCGTTCTCCGCGGTCAGCTCCAGCGCCCGGGTGTTCACGTCCACCGCCCACACCTGTGCCTTGGGCGCCTCCACCGCGATGGCACACGCGATCGGGCCGTAGCCGGTCCCCAGGTCGAGGAACGTGCCGGAACCGGTCGGCGGGTCCACCTCGCGCAGCAACACCGCCGTACCGATGTCCAAGCGGTCCCGCGAGAACACTCCGGTCGCGGTAGTGAAGGTGTACTCACGACCCCAGATCCGCGCCTCGACAGTACGTCGTACGTCGGCGGAAGCGGGCTCCGCCGAGAAGTAGTGGTCAGCCACGCTGGTGCACCTCTCCCCTCACTTGGCGGGCCTGGAGAGCCCGTGCGGCCAACTCGTCATCCGCCGGATAGCGCACTTCCTCCAGTGTGAGGCCGTGCGCGGGCAGCACCGATACAGCCGAGTCCCGGACCTTGCCTGCCAGTACGGCGGCCGGCCAGTCGACCTCACGGCGTCCGTCCCCCACGGGGATCATCGAGCCGACCAGAGCCCGGACCATCGAGTGGCAGAAGGCGTCGGCGATCACAGTGCCTTCCAGCTGTCCCACGCCGGTCCGTTGCCAGGAGAACTCCAGCAGGGCCCGGACGGTGCTGGCCCCTTCGCGCTTCTTGCAGAAGGCGGCGAAGTCGTGCTCGCCGAGCAGTCCGGCCGCGGCGGCGTTCATCCGGACCACGTCCATCGGGCGGCCTACCCGCAGTACATGTCCACGGGTCAGCGGGTCCCAGCCGGCCGGATCGTCACAGAGCCGGTACACATAGCGACGGGCCAGCGCGGAGAAACGGGCGTCAAAGCCGTCTGGAGCCGCTGTGACGGCCGTGACAGCTAGATCCTCGGGTAGTACGCCGTTCAGGCCTCTCAGGAGCCTCAGCGGCTCTACAGCGCCTTCGACGTCCACATGGGCGACCTGACCGCGGGCGTGGACGCCGGTGTCCGTCCGGCCGGCGCAGGTGACCGTGAGCGGCTCAGGCAGCCGTAGGACGACCCGGATCGCCTCCTCCAAGGCTCCTTGCACGGTCCGGAGACCCTCCTGCCGGGCCCAGCCGTGGAAGGCCGTTCCGTCGTACTTGAGGTCGATCCGCCAGCGCACACGGCAATCTAACGCAAACAGCGCCCCCCACCGTGCGGTGAGGGGCGCTGCGGAACAGCTGGGTGTTACTTGTCCTCGGTCTCCGGAGTCTCGTCCTGGACCTTCTCGTCCACGACGTCCTCGACCTTGGCCTCGTCCTCGACCTTGTCCTCGACCTTGTCCTCGGCGGCATCCTGCTTCGCCGCCGCCTTCTTGGCCGGGGCCTTCTTCGCGGTCTTCTTGGCCTTCGGCGAGTCGGCCAGCGCCTCGACCAGCTCGATCTTCACCATCGGGGCGTTGTCGCCCTTGCGCGGACCGAGCTTGGTGATCCGGGTGTAGCCGCCCGGACGGTCGGCGTACCGCTCGCCGATCTCGGTGAAGAGCACGTGCACGATGCTCTTGTCCTTGATCCGCTTCATCACCTGGCGGCGCGAGTTCAGGTCACCACGCTTCGCCTTGGTGATCATCGACTCCGCCAGCGGCTGCAGGCGCTTGGCCTTGGCCGCGGTGGTGGTGATGGCGCCGTGCTCGAACAGCGACGTCGCGAGGTTGCTGAGGATCAGCTTCTCGTGCGCCGGGCTGCCGCCCAGCCGGGCACCCTTGGTGGGGGTAGGCATCTCTTACTCCAGAAGGATCTCAGGCCACTGCGGCCCGGGGTGGGTGTCAGTACTGCTCGGTCTCGGCGAAGCTCTCGTCCTCGTCCTCGGCCTCGGTGCCGTAGGCCTCGGCGGCCGCACGCAGGTCGAAGCCAGGAGGCGAGTCCTTCAGCGACAGGCCCATCTCGGCCAGCTTCAGCTTGACCTCGTCGATCGACTTGGAGCCGAAGTTGCGGATGTCCAGCAGGTCCTGCTCGCTGCGCGAGATCAGCTCACCCACGGTGTGGATGCCCTCGCGCTTGAGGCAGTTGTACGAGCGGACGGTCAGCTGCAGGTCCTCGACCGGCAGCGCCAGGTCGGCGGCCATCTGCTCGTCCACCGGCGACGGGCCGATGTCGATGCCCTCGGCCTCGACGTTCAGCTCGCGGGCCAGGCCGAACAGCTCGACCAGCGTCTTACCGGCCGACGCGACGGCGTCGCGGGGCAGCATCGACGGCTTGGTCTCGACGTCGACGACCAGCCGGTCGAAGTCGGTGCGCTGCTCGACCCGGGTCGCCTCGACCTTGTAGGTGACCTTCAGCACCGGCGAGTAGATCGAGTCGACCGGCATCCGGCCGATCTCGGCGTCGGCGGACTTGTTCTGGATCGCGGAGACGTAGCCACGGCCCCGCTCGACGACCAGCTCCATCTCGAGCCGGCCCTTCTCGTTCAGGGTGGCGATCTTCAGGTCCGGGTTGTGCACCTCGACACCGGCCGGCGGCGCGATGTCGGCGGCGGTGACGTCACCGGGGCCCTGCTTGCGCAGGTACATGGTGACCGGCTCGTCGTGCTCGGAGGAGACGACCAGGTCCTTGAGGTTCAAGATCAGCTGGGTGGCGTCTTCCTTGACCCCGGCAACGGTCGAGAACTCGTGCAGGACACCGTCGACCTTGATGCTGGTCACGGCGGCACCGGGGATGGAGGACAGCAGGGTCCGGCGGATCGAGTTGCCGAGGGTGTAGCCGAAGCCCGGCTCGAGCGGCTCGATCACGAACCGCGAGCGGTGCTCGCCGACGACCTCTTCGGTCAGGGTGGGGCGCTGTGCGATAAGCACTGTGGTTTTCCTTGTCTGTCGCGACGACCACTATTTGAGGTCGCGAAGGGTGAAGAACAGAACCGGTCCCGCCGGCGGCCACCAGACCGCCGGCGGGACTGAGATCAGTTCTTCGAGTAGAGCTCGACGATCAGGTGCTCGGCGACCTGGGTGTCGATCTGCTGCCGGGTCGGCAGCTGGTGGACGAGGATCCGCAGCCTTTCGGGCATCACCTCGAGCCAGGCCGGGACGACGCGCTCGGAGTGCGTCTCCCGGGCGATGATGAACGGGGTCGTCTCGGCCGACTTCGCCTTGACATCGATGATGTCGTGGGCAGCCACCCGGTACGACGGGATGTTCACCTTGACGCCGTTCACGGTGAAGTGACCGTGCACGACGAGCTGACGGGCCTGCCGCCGGGTCCGGGCCAGGCCGGAGCGGTAGACCACGTTGTCCAGCCGGGACTCCAGGATGATCAGCAGGTTGTCACCGGTCTTGCCGGAGCGCCGCGAGGCCTCCTCGTAGTACCGGCGGAACTGCTTCTCCAGGACGCCGTACGAGAAGCGGGCCTTCTGCTTCTCGCGCAGCTGGAGCAGGTACTCGCTCTCCTTGGGACGGCCGCGGCCGTGCATACCCGGCGGGTACGGACGGCGCTCGAACGCCTTGTCGCCACCGACGAGGTCGACCCCGAGACGGCGCGACTTCTTGGTCATCGGTCCGGTGTAACGGGCCATGTTCGCTACCTACCTCTCTGGATCAGACCCGGCGCCGCTTCGGCGGGCGGCAGCCGTTGTGGGCGGTCGGGGTGACGTCCTGGATGGTGCCGACCTCGAGGCCGACCGCACCCAGGGAACGGATCGCGGTCTCACGGCCGGAGCCGGGACCCTTGACGAACACGTCGATCTTGCGCATGCCGTGCTCCATCGCGCGGCGTCCGGCGGCCTCGGCGGCCATCTGGGCGGCGAACGGGGTCGACTTGCGCGAACCCTTGAAGCCGACGGTGCCCGCGGAAGCCCACGAGATGACCGCGCCGGTCGGGTCGGTGATCGTCACGATCGTGTTGTTGAACGTGCTCTTGATGTGCGCGTGACCGGCGGCCACGTTCTTCTTCTCCTTGCGGCGCACCTTCTTCGCGCCGGCCGCTGTGCGGCTCTTGGGAGGCATAGGTCAGTTGCTCCTGGGGTGGTCGAAAGTCATCCGGGTCATCACTTCTTCTTCTTGCCGGCGATCGCCTTGCGACGACCCTTGCGGCTGCGGGCGTTGGTCCGCGTGCGCTGACCACGCACCGGCAGGCCGCTGCGGTGCCGGCGACCCTGGTACGACCCGATCTCGATCTTGCGGCGGATGTCCGCGGTCACCTCACGGCGGAGGTCACCTTCGATCTTGTAGTTGGCTTCGATCCAGTCCCGGAGCTTCACCAGTTCGTCGTCGCCCAGGTCGTGGACGCGCTTGTCACCGGAAACCCCGGTGTTCTGCAGCGTCTCCAGGGCGCGAGTACGGCCTACACCGAAGATGTAGGTCAGAGCGACCTCGATGCGCTTGTCGCGCGGAAGGTCGACTCCTACGAGGCGTGCCATGTGGCGGTGTTCCTTTCGTCGGCAGAGGTGTGGTGGCGCGCCGCGTCCTTGCCCGCCTCGGTGCGTTTGTTGTCACCGGCAAGGCCCCGGCCTCTGTTCCGGGGGCGACGTCCGGCCGGTGGTGCGTGGCCGGACGAGCATGCGCGCTGTGGTGCGAAAGTGCTGTGTGCTGCTCGACTGAGGGCTGTCAGCCCTGCCGCTGCTTGTGCCGCGGGTTCTCGCAGATCACCATGACCCGGCCGTGACGGCGGATCACCTTGCACTTGTCGCAGATCTTCTTGACGCTCGGATTGACCTTCATCGAGCTTCTTTCTTCGACAGGTGTTGGTGGTGGTCTTACTTGTACCGGTAGACGATGCGACCCCTGGTGAGGTCGTACGGCGACAGCTCCACGACGACCCGGTCCTCGGGGAGGATCCGGATGTAGTGCTGCCTCATCTTGCCGCTGATGTGCGCGAGCACCTTGTGCCCGTTGGACAGCTCAACACGGAACATCGCGTTCGGCAGGGCCTCAACGATGGTGCCCTCGAGTTCGATGACTCCCTCTTTTTTGGGCATGTCCTCGCACTTCTGTAGACGTCGTACTGAATGATGGTTGACACATGGCTCCAGCCCGGGCTCAAAGCGCCCTCCTGACCAGGTCAGGCAGCCGCGGGCAGCACGAGACAGAGGCTACAAAGAGCCAAGGAAAGAGTGTACGCCACTCCCCCACACGAAACCCAATCGAGACCCCGTCACCCCGCCCGCGACGCCTCCAGTTCGTCCAGGTGGTCTGCACCCCAGGCATCCAGCGGCGCCAGAGCGACGTTGAGTGACCGGCCGAGGTCGGTCAGTGAGTACTCGACCTTCGGCGGGACCTGGTGGAAGACCTCGCGGTGGACGATGTCGCGACTCTCCAGCTCACGCAACTGCTGGATCAGCATCTTCTCCGTCACGCCGGCGATCGCCCGGCGCAGCTCCCCGAACCGCATCGGCCCGGAGTGCAGCGCCCACAGGATCCGCGGCTTCCACTTCCCGCCGATCACGTCGGCCGCGGCATCCAGCCCGCAGGTGTACGGGATCATCCTCACTTACCTTTCGGTTAGTACCTGACCGATTAGTAGGTACTTGTCCAGTCTAAAGCGCCAAGCCAGGGTGGAGGCCATGAAGACACCCGTCACCGTTCTCGGGCTGGGCGCAATGGGAACCGCGCTCGCCCGCGCCTTCCTGACCGCCGGGCACCCGACCACTGTCTGGAACCGAACCCCAGGACGTTCCCCCGAACTCGACACCCTCGGCGCCGTCCGCGCCGCCAGTCCCACCGAGGCGGTCGCCGCGAGTCCGCTCGTGGTCGTCTGTCTACTGGTCGACGCAACGGTCGGGAGCACGCTCGACGGACTCGACCTCTCCGGCAAGGCGGTCGTCAACCTGACCAATGGCACGCCGGCCCAGGCCAGGGGTACCGGAGAACGAGTTGCTGCCGCGGGAGCGGAGTACCTGGACGGCGGGATTATGGCTGTCCCAGCGATGATCGGCGGCCCCGCGGCCTTCGTCTTCTACAGCGGTTCCCCAGTCGCCTTCGAGCGGCACAGCGCGGATCTCGCCGCAGTCGGCCGGCCCGAGTACGTCGGCGGTGACGCCGGGCTGGCCGCGTTGCACGACATCGCTCTGCTCAGCGCCATGTACGGGATGTTCGGCGGCGCCCAGCATGCGCTCGCCCTGGTCGGCAGCGAGAAGATTCCGGCCTCGCGATTCACCGAGGACTTCCTGCTGCCCTGGGTGACGGCGATGCTCGGGAGCCTGCCCAGGATCGCCAAGGAACTGGACGAAGGCCCGGAGCCCGGTGCCGCGGGGTCGAACCTGGCGATGCAGGCGGCGGCGTACGAGAATCTGATCGACACATCGGTTGCCCAAGGCATCGATCCCGGTCTGCTCGTCCCGATGGGTGAACTGCTCCGGCAGGCCGTCGGTACCGGCCACGGCGACGAGGATCTGGCTGCTTTGGTCCCGTTGCTCAGGAGGAGTGTGTAGCAGCCCACTGTTCGCCTTCGCGGTAGATCGCCTCCGGCATCAGGTCCAAGAGGTCACAGGCTGCATCCAATTGTGCGAGTGCAGTGACGGAATCGCGGTACGCGGGGAGGATCGCGACGAAGCGTCGTCCTTCGCAGCTGAAGCCGAAGGGTGGGACTTGGGCGAGGGCCTCGACCGCGCGCGGGTGCAGCACGGCCTGCGCGTGGTCTTCCCGGCCGTTGAACAGGCAGTAGCGACCGGGCAGCCCGTCGACCGTCAGGTCCAGGGGCAGCAGGCTGGCGGCCGCGACCTGTGACAGCGATGCGGGCAGCACCTGGAGCGGCGGGAGTGGCCGATCCACCTGCAGGTCGAGGAAGTCGAAGCCGAGGTCACGGCGCCGTACCTTGTGCCGGAAGCGCCCGGTCCAGAACTCGCGGCCGCGGTGCCGGCCCGTCGTCACATCAGACACCTCGGCGTTGGGGTCGATGTCGAACGGCGGGAACGGCCAGCGCTCCCGCAGCTCGGGCTCGGTCGCCTTGATCCGCCAGCCCAGCTGGGTCACCACGTCGGCCCACGACTTCCGCAACCGTCCGTCCGCGATCCGCATCGCCAGCGTGAACAGAATCAGCACCAGGAACCAGGCGAGCATCATCCAGCCGACCCAACGTGGCTCCAGCAACAGCCCGGCCACCACCAGCGGGATGGCAACCGCGAACCAGATGACGTACACCAGGGCGGATCCCCGCCGCAGCTGCCAGGCCAGGTCCGGCCGCAGACGCGGTCCGGCGACGCGACGGCTGACCGGGGCCGCTGTCAACGGCGCCTGCCGAGGCTACCCATCGCGATCAGGGCCCACGGGATCAGCAGCCAGACCGGCCAGAAGTGCGGCCAGTGCCCGCCGTTGGCGAGTCCGATCACGAACCAGATCACCACGTTGACCATCACGACGCCGGTGAAGCCACCGATCGCCCCGCGCCGGTCCGGCTGGGCGTCCTTCTTGCGCTCCGGGAACTCGCCCGGAGCCGGCGCCGGCTTGCTGTCCTGCACCACCGCCGGGGTCTGGTACGTCCGCACCGGCGGCAGGTCACGCACCAGTGGCTCGAGTTCGCCGTACGTCTGGACGGCGTACAACTGGTCCAGGCGGGAGGAGAACTCGGGCTGGTCCAGCCGGCCGTCCGCGAACGCGTCCCGCAGCCGCCCGGCGATCTTGTCCCGGTCGGCTTCGGTGAAACGCTGGTGCGGCTGGTACTGAGGCATGTCTCAAGTGTGCCTCAGGCCGGGGTTCGGCGGCGTCCCCCGATGGGCTGACCCCGGATGTAGTTCTTCTAGTCGGCGAGCGCGCCGCAGGCGATTCCGAGCTCCGCGAGCTTGGCCTCGCCGCCGTCGAGGGCGGTGAGGATCCACGGGCCCTTCGGAGTCAGCGTGAAGGTGTGCTCGGTGTGTGCCGCGGACCGGCCGTCGTCGGTGACCACGGTCCAGTCGTCCTCGAGGGTGTGGTTGTCCTGCTTGCCGAGCGTGAGCATCGGCTCGACGGCGAGTGCCATCCCCTGGACCAGCTTCGGGCCGCGGCCCGGGCGGCCGAAGTTCGGCACATTCGGCGGCTGGTGCATCGCCGAACCTATCCCGTGCCCGACGAAGTCCTCGACGATCCCGTACGACGAATTGGCGCGGACATAGGCCTCGACGGCAGCCGAGATGTCGGTGAGCCGGCCGCCGAGCTTCGCGGCGGCGAACCCACGCCACATCGACTCCTCGCAGACCCGGGCCAGCTCGAGCAGCTCGGCACCGACCTCGCCGACACCGACCGTGATCGCCGCGTCGCCGTGCCAGCCGTCCACGATCGCACCGCAGTCGATCGAGATCAGGTCGCCGTCGGCCAGCACCCGCTCGCCGGGCATGCCGTGCACGATCTCCTCGTTCACCGACGCACAGATCGAACCGGTGAAGCCGTGGTAGCCCTTGAACGACGGGACCGCACCGGAGGACCGGATGTGGTCCTCGGCGATCGCATCCAGCTCACCGGTGCTGATACCGGCCTTGACCTCACCGCGGAGCAGTTCCAGCGTGCGGCCGACCACCAGGCCGGCGGCACGCATGGACAGGATCTGCTCGCGGGTCTTGATCTCGATGCCGCGGTCCCTGAACATCACACCCCGTGTCTTACTCCGTCATCGACTTCAGCGCGACGAGCACGCGCTCGCTCACCTCGTCGATCTCGCCGACGCCGTCGACCTCGCACAGCAGCCCGCGCTGCGCGTAGACGCGCAGCAGCGGCTTGGTCTCGGCCGTGTAGACGTCCTGCCGGTGCCGGACGACCTCTTCGGAGTCGTCCGTGCGGCCCTCGGTGTGGGACCGCTTCATCATCCGGTCCACCAGTACGTCGATGTCGGCGATCAGCGCCACCACCGCGTCCAGCTTGTGACCGTGCTCGGCCAGGATGTCGTCCAGCGTGCCCACCTGGGCCAGGGTCCGCGGGTACCCGTCCAGCAGGAACCCTTCGCCGGCGTCCGCCTCGGACAGCCGGTCGCGGACCATCGCGTTGGTGACCTCGTCCGGGACGTAGTCACCGGCGTCCATGTAGCGCTTCGCTTCGAGCCCGAGCGGCGTCTCGTCCTTGACGTTCGCACGGAAGATGTCGCCGGTGGACACGGCCGGGATATTCAGGCGTTCCGCAAGCACCTTTGCCTGCGTGCCCTTGCCCGCCCCGGGCGGACCCATCAGCAACATTCTCATCAGCGCAGGAACCCTTCGTAGTTACGCTGCTGCAGCTGACTCTCGATCTGCTTCACCGTGTCCAGTCCGACGCCGACCATGATCAGGATCGACGTACCACCGAACGGGAAGTTCTGGCTCGCGTTCAGCAGGACGAGCGCCACCAGCGGGATCATCGAGATCACCGCCAGGTAGAGCGCGCCCGGCAGCGTGATGCGGGACAGCACGTAGCCCAGGTACTCCTCGGTCGGCCGTCCCGCCCGGATCCCGGGGATGAAGCCGCCGTACTTCTTCATGTTGTCTGCAACTTCCTTCGGGTTGAAGGTAATCGAGACGTAGAAGTAGGTGAAGAAGATGATCAGCGCGACGTACGTCACCATGTAGATCGGGTGGTCGCCCTTGACCAGGTTCCCTTGGATCCACTGGGCCCACTTCTTGTCCTGCTGGAACTGACTGACCAGCACCGGTAGGTAGAGCAGGCTCGAGGCGAAGATGACCGGGATGACGCCGGCCTGGTTCACCTTCAGTGGGATGTACGTCGAGGTGCCGCCGAACATCCGGCGGCCGACCATGCGCTTGGCGTACTGCACCGGGATCCGGCGCTGCGCCTGCTCGATGAAGATGACCGCGGCCATGATCACGAGGCCGATCGCGACCACCACCACGAAGGTGGGGATGCCCTTCTCCTTGCGGATGTTCCACAGCTGGGTCGGGAAGGTGGCGACGATCTGGGTGAAGATCAGGATCGACATGCCGTTGCCGACGCCGCGGTCGGTGATCAGCTCGCCCAGCCACATGATCACGCCGGTGCCGGCGGTCATGGTGAGCACGATGACGCTGATCGTGAACCAGTCGTCGCGGTGCAGCAGCGGCTCCTGGCAGCCCTGGAACAGCCGGCCCGGGGTGCGGGCCAGCGCCACGAAGGCGGTGGACTGCAGGATCGCCAGACCGACGGTCAGGAACCGGGTGTACTGGGTGATCTTGGCCTGGCCCGCCTGCCCTTCCTTCTTCAGCGACTCCAGCCGCGGGATGACCACGGTGAGCAGCTGCAGGATGATGCTGGCGGTGATGTACGGCATGATGCCGAGCGCGAAGATCGCGAGCTGCAGCAGCGCGCCGCCGGAGAACAGGTTGATCAGGTTGTACAGGTTGGCGTTGGCGCCACCTTGCGCCTGCTTGAGACAGGTGTTCAGCGACTGGACGTTCACGCCAGGCGCCGGCACGACCGAACCGATCCGGAAGATCACGACGATGAAGAGCACGAACAAGATCTTCCGGCGCAGGTCCGGAGTCTTGAACGCGTTGGCAAAGGCGCCTAACACCCTGTCCTCCCACATGTTTCCTCTGCCCGCTCAGGGCAGGGGCCTAGCAAAGCAGCTGGGCAAGAGACGAACCAGGGCTCGTCCGAACTCCAGCGCACGATATCAAGCGCCGGCTCGCACGAGCCCTGGACCTCGTTACACCTCGGTGGTGGTCCCCCCGGCCGCCTGGATCTTCTCCAGGGCGGACTTGGAGAACTTGTGCACCGAAACCTGCAGTGCCACGGTCAGTTCGCCGTCACCCAGCACCTTCACCGGCTGACCGCTGCGGACCGCGCCCTTGGCGACCAGGTCGGCCACGCCGACCTCGCCACCTTCGGGGAACAGTTGTCCGAGCTTGTCCAGGTTAACGACCTGGAACTCCACCCGGTTCCTGCTCTTGAAACCCTTGAGCTTCGGCAGCCGCATGTGCAGCGGCATCTGGCCACCCTCGAACCACTCGGGGATGTTGTTGCGCGCCTTGCTGCCCTTGGTACCGCGGCCGGCCGTCTTGCCCTTGCTGCCCTCACCACGACCCACGCGGGTCTTGGCGGTCTTGGCACCGGGCGCCGGACGCAGGTGATGAACCTTCAGCGCCATGTCAGTCGACCTCCTCGACGGTGATGAGGTGGCGAACCGTGCGCACCATGCCACGGATCTCCGGGCGGTCGTCGTGAACGGCGACGTCGCCGATCCGCTTCACGCCCAGCGTGCGCAGGGTGTCGCGCTGGTTCTGCTTGCCACCGATGCCGGAACGGGTCTGGGTCACCTTCAAGCGTGCCATCAGGAAGCCGCCTCCGCCCGCGCCTTCAGCAGCGCCGCCGGGGCGACGTGCTCCACCGGCAGACCACGGCGAGCCGCCACGGCTTCCGGGGTCTCCAGGCTGCGCAGCGCCTCGACGGTGGCGTGAACCACGTTGATGGCGTTGGACGAGCCCAGCGACTTGCTCAGGATGTCGTGAATCCCGGCGCACTCCAGGACCGCGCGCGCCGAACCGCCGGCGATCACACCGGTACCGGGAGCGGCCGGACGCAGCATCACAACGCCTGCGGCCTTCTCGCCCTGGACCGGGTGCGGGATGGTGCCCTGGATCCGCGGCACCTTGAAGAACGCCTTTTTGGCCTCCTCGACACCCTTGGCGATCGCCGCGGGCACCTCCTTGGCCTTGCCGTAACCCACACCGACGGTGCCTTCACCGTCGCCGACGACCACGAGGGCGGTGAAGCTGAAGCGACGACCACCCTTCACGACCTTGGCGACACGGTTGATGGCTACCACGCGCTCGATGTAGGCGGTCTTGTCAGCTGCCTGACCGCGACCACCGTCGCGACCACGGCGCTCACCACCGGCGCCGCCTCCGCGACGCTGCTGGCCTCCGCTCATTTCGAATCCTCGCTTCGCTCGGAGTTCTCATTCGCGAGACGCTGCTGCGTTGAACTGTCCACTCGCATGCGCTCGTGCACGGAACTACCTCTTCCTGTGTTTTGTGTCGCCATGTCAGAACCCGAGTCCGCCCTCACGGGCGGCGTCGGCCAGAGCCGCGATGCGGCCGTGGTACTTGTTCCCGGCCCGGTCGAACACGACCGAGTCGATGCCGGCAGCCTTGGCCCGGTCGGCGATCAGGCCGCCGACGGTCTTGGCCTTGTCGGTCTTGTTCGCCTCCGCGCCACGCAGGTCGGCCTCCATGGTGGAGGCGGACGCCAGCGTCTTGCCGGCCACGTCGTCGATGACCTGAACGAACAGGTGCCTCGACGACTTGGTGACCACCAGCCGCGGCCGGTCGGCCGTGCCGTTGATCTTCTTCCGGACCCGGATCTGGCGACGCAGTCGCGATGCCGTCGTCTTGGCGGAGTGCTTGTGCGGACGCAGTCCGATCGCCATGGTTACTTACCAGCCTTTCCGACCTTGCGGCGCACCTGCTCGCCGGCGTACCGCACACCCTTGCCCTTGTACGGCTCGGGCTTGCGCAGCTTGCGGATGTTGGCGGCAACCTCGCCGACGGACTGCTTGTCGATTCCCTGCACCGAGAAACGGGTCGGCGCCTCCACCGTGAACGTGATGCCTTCCGGCGCGTCCACCGTGATGGTGTGGCTGTACCCGAGCGAGAACTCCAGCTGGGCCGGGCCCTTGGAGATGACGCGGTATCCCACGCCGACGATCTCGAGCTTCTTCTCGTAGCCCTCCGTCACTCCGGTCACCAGGTTGGCGATCAGGGTGCGGGACAGGCCGTGCAGTTCCTTGCTCTTGCGCTGGTCGTCCGGGCGGGTCACGGCAATGGCGCCGTCCTCGTCCCGGTTGACCGCGATGGGCTCAGCCACGACGTGCGAGAGCTGACCCTTGGGACCCTTCACGGTGACCGTCTGGCCGTCGATCGTGACGTCGACGCCGGACGGGACCGAGACCGGGAGCTTACCGATGCGAGACACTTCTGTGGTCCTCCTTCCGGTTCTTCGTCACCAGACGTAGGCGAGGACTTCCCCGCCAACGCCCTTGTTCTTGGCCTGACGGTCGGTCAGCAGTCCCTGGGACGTCGAGATGATCGCGACGCCCAGGCCACCGAGGACCTTGGGCAGGCTGGTCGACTTCGCGTAGACCCGCAGACCCGGCTTGCTGATCCGGCGGACGCCCGCGATGGAGCGCTCCCGGCTCGGGCCGAACTTGAGGTCGACGACCAGGGTCTTGCCGACGGCGCCCTCTTTGGGCTCCTCCACCTTGTAGGAGGAGATGTAGCCCTCCTGCTGGAGGATGTCGGCGATGCCCTGCTTGATCTTGCTGTACGGCATCGAGGTCGACTCGTGGTACGCCTGGTTGGCGTTGCGCAGACGCGTCAGCATGTCTGCGATCGGGTCGGTCATCGTCATGGCCTGGGGCCTCTTTCCCGCCGTGGTTTCGCCGTCCGGCGACCTACGGTGACTAGATGGTGAGTGGAGAAAAGATCGGGGGTGGAGACGGTCACCAGCTGGACTTGGTCACACCGGGCAGCTCGCCCCGGTGCGCCATCTCCCGCAGGCAGATCCGGCACAGACCGAACTTGCGGTAGACCGCCTTCGGCCGGCCGCAGCGCTGGCAGCGGGTGTAACCGCGCACCGCAAACTTCGGCTTCCGGGCCTGCTTGACCTTGAGTGCTGTCTTCGCCACGTCAGTTCTCCTTGAACGGGAAACCGAGCTGCCGCAGCAGGGCCCGGCCCTCGTCGTCGTTCTTCGCGGTGGTCACCACGGTGATGTCCATGCCCCGGACCCGGTCGATGCGGTCCTGGTTGATCTCGTGGAACATCACCTGCTCGGTCAGGCCGAAGGTGTAGTTCCCGGTGCCGTCGAACTGCTTCGGCGACAGACCGCGGAAGTCACGGATCCGCGGCAGCGCGAGCGCCAGCAGCCGGTCCAGGAACTCCCACATCCGGTCGCCGCGCAGCGTCACGTGTGCACCGATCGGCATGCCCTCACGCAGCTTGAACTGCGCGATCGACTTGCGGGCCTTGGTCACCTGCGGCTTCTGCCCGGTGATCGCGGCCAGGTCCTTCACCGCGCCATCGATCAGCTTCGAGTCGCGAGCCGCCTCGCCGACGCCCATGTTCACCACGATCTTGGTGAGGCCGGGCACCTGCATGACGTTCTCGAACTGGAACTGCTCCTGCAGCTTGCCGACGATCTCCTCGCGGTACTTCGTCTTCAGCCGCGGCTGGACCCTGGTTTCGGTCACTGCGGTGGTCATCAGATCTCCTCGCCGGTACGCCGCGCGACCCGGACGCTCCGGAAACCGGTGTACGTCGAGCCGTCGGGGCGCCGCTTCTGCACCTCGACGCGGTTGTAGCCGACGCGGGTGGTCACCTTCTGCTTCTTGCCGTCCTTCTCGACCTCGACGACGAGCATCACGTTCGAGACGTGGATCGGGGCTTCCTGGGTGACGATGCCACCCGTGGTGCCGCCGCGCTGGGCCTGCTGCACCTTGGTGTGCTTCTTGACCCGGTTCACGCCCTCGACGATGACCTTCTCGGCGTCGGGCAGGACCTGGATGATCTTGCCCTCGAGGCCCTTGGACTTGCCGGCGATCACGCGGACGAGATCACCCTTCTTCACGTGCAGTTTCCTCTGCGCCATCTCAGAGCACCTCCGGGGCGAGCGAGATGATCTTCATGAAGCGCTTCTCCCGCAACTCCCGGCCGACCGGCCCGAAGATGCGGGTACCGCGGGGCTCGCCGTCGGCCTTGAGGATCACCGCGGCGTTCTCGTCGAAGCGGATGTAGGAGCCGTCCGGACGCCGGCGCTCCTTCACGGTCCGCACGACGACCGCCTTGACGACGTCACCCTTCTTCACACCGCCGCCCGGGATCGCGTCCTTGACGGTGGCGACGATCGTGTCACCGACACCGGCGTAGCGCCGACCGGAGCCACCGAGCACCCGGATGCAAAGGATCTCCTTCGCACCCGTGTTGTCGGCGACCTTCAGTCGCGACTCCTGCTGGATCATCTGTTGATCTCCTGGTTGTCTCGCTGGTTCTCACTCACGTGAGCCTTGCGGAACGAATGATTTCGATTGGTTCCCGGACGTACCGGCAACTACTTGGCCTTCTCGAGGATCTCCACGACGCGCCAGCGCTTGGTCGCCGACAGCGGCCGGGTCTCCATCAGGAGGACGCGGTCGCCAGTACCGGCGGCGTTCTGCTCGTCGTGCGCCTTCAGCTTGCTGGTGCGACGGATGACCTTGCCGTACAGCGCGTGCTTGACCCGGTCCTCGACCTGGACCACGACGGTCTTGTCCATCTTGTCGCTCAGCACCAGGCCCTCACGGGTCTTGCGGCGGCCTCGCGTCTCGGTGGTCGTGCTCACGGTCTCGTCCTTCGCGTTCTCGGTCATGCCTTGCTCCCAGCCTTCTCGCTGTCGTCCGCGGTCTCCTCGACCTCAGCCTCGGCCTCAGCAGCCGGGGCGTCGACCTCGTCGGTGATGCCGAGCGCCCGCTCGGTCAGCACCGTGTAGATGCGGGCGATGTCCTTGCGGACGGCGCGCAGCCGGCCGTGGGACTCCAGCTGGCCCGTGGCAGCCTGGAACCGGAGGTTGAACAGCTCCTCCTTGGCTTCGCCGAGCTTGCTCATCAGCTCGTCCCGGCCCAGGTTCCGCAGCTCGGCGGCAGTCTGGATAGCCATCAGTTCTCACCTGCCTCTCGGGCGATGAAGCGGCACTTCATCGGCAACTTGTGGATCGCGCGGCGCAGGGCCTCACGAGCGATGTCCTCCGGTACGCCGGACAGCTCGAACAGGACCCGGCCGGCCTTGACGTTGGCGATCCACCACTCCGGCGAACCCTTACCGGAACCCATCCGGGTCTCGGCCGGCTTCTTGGTCAGCGGGCGGTCGGGGTAGATGTTGATCCACACCTTGCCGCCACGCTTGATGTGCCGGGTCATCGCGATACGCGCGGCCTCGATCTGCCGGTTGGTGACGTAGTGGTTCTCCAGCGCCTGGATGCCGAAGTCACCGAAGGCCAGCGTCGTACCACCCTTGGCAGCGCCGGAGCGCTTCGGGTGGTGCTGCTTGCGGTGCTTGACCTTGCGGGGGATGAGCATGGTTCAGCTCTCCGTTCCGGTCGTCTCAGCGGGCTTGTCGGCAGCGGGGGCGGTCGCCTCGGCCCGGGGGGCCTCGGCGCGGTCTCCACCACGGCCACCGCGGTCACCACGGTCGTCCCGACGGTCGTCGCGGCGGCCACCACGGCCGCCACGGTCGTCGCGGCGGGCCGGCCGGCGCTGCTGAGTGGCGGCGCGGGCCGCGGCCTGCGCCTCGCGCTCGGCCCGGGAGCCGGCCACGTCACCCTTGTAGATCCAGACCTTCACGCCGATCCGGCCGAAGGTCGTACGGGCCTCGTAGAAGCCGTAGTCGATGTCCGCGCGGAGCGTGTGCAACGGCACCCGGCCCTCGCGGTAGAACTCCGACCGCGACATCTCCGCGCCACCGAGGCGGCCGGAGCACTGGATCCGGATGCCCAGGGCGCCGCCACGCATGGTGGTCTGCATCGCCTTGCGCATCGCGCGGCGGAACGCCACGCGGCCGGACAGCTGCTCGGCCACGCCCTGCGCGACCAGCTGGGCGTCGACCTCGGAGTTCTTCACCTCGAGGATGTTCAGCTGCACCTGCTTGCCGGTGAGCTCCTCCAGGCCGCCCCGGATCCGGTCCGCCTCGGCGCCACGGCGACCGATGACGATGCCCGGACGGGCGGTGTGGATGTCGACCCGGACGCGGTCACGGGTGCGCTCGATCTCCACGCGGGAGATGCCGGCGCGCTCCATGCCCTTGCTCAGCAGGCGGCGGATCTTGACGTCCTCGCCCACGTAGTCCTTGTACAGCTTGTCGGCGTACCAACGGCTCTTGTGATCGGTGCTGATGCCGAGACGGAACCCGTGCGGGTTAACCTTCTGGCCCACGTCAGGACTCCTTCTTCTCAGCGGACTTCTTGGCAGCCGTCTTCTTGGCGGTCGCCTTCTTGGCCGGCTTGTCGGCGGCCTCGGCCTTGTCGGCCGCGGCCTTCTTCGCCGGCGCCTTCTTGGCCGTGTCGGCCTTCTTGGCAGACTTCTTCGCCGGGGCCTTCTCGGCCGGCTTGGCCGGCTCTTCCTCGACCCGCGGCGTCACGACCACGGTGATGTGGCTGGTCCGCTTGTCGATCCGGGTGGCCCGGCCCTGGGCACGCGGGCGGTGACGCTTCAGCGTCGGACCCTCGTCCACCAGGACCTTGGTCACGACCAGGTCGGCCCGGCTCAGGTGCTCGGTGCCCTCGGCGTTCGCCGCGGCGCTGTCGACGACCTTGTACACGGTCGCGGCAGCGGCCTGCGGGGCGAACTTCAGAGTGGCGAGTGCGTCGTCGACGCCCAGACCGCGCACCAGGTCACCCACGCGGCGCGCCTTCATCGGCGTCACGCGGACGAAGCGCGCGACCGCGAAGGCCCCGGGCTCGTCGCCCAGCAGGCTCTCGCGACGGGCACTGACGGCCCTACGCTCTTGAACGCTCATGATGTTCGAATCTCTCCGTAGGTTGCTATCGCTTCGTCACTGACTAGGTCAGCGACGCCGTGACTTCCGGTCGTCCTTCTCATGACCCCTGAACGTGCGGGTCGGGGCGAACTCGCCGAGCTTGTGCCCGACCATCGCGTCCGTCACGAACACCGGCACGTGCTTGCGGCCGTCGTGCACCGCCAGCGTGTGGCCGATCATGTCCGGCACGATCATCGATCGGCGGGACCAGGTCTTGATGACGTTCTTGGTGCCCTTCTCGTTCTGCACCTCCACCTTCTTCATCAGGTGGTGGTCGACGAACGGGCCCTTCTTCAAGCTGCGTGGCATTCTGGCCGGCTCCTATCAGCGCTTCTTGCCGGCCTTGCGGCGCCGGACGATCATGCGGTCGCTTTCCTTGCGGGTGCGGGTACGCCCCTCGGGCTTGCCCCACGGGGACACCGGGTGTCGACCACCCGAGGTCTTGCCCTCACCACCACCGTGCGGGTGGTCGACCGGGTTCATCGCGACACCGCGGACGGTCGGGCGCTTGCCCTTCCAGCGCATCCGGCCCGCCTTGCCCCAGTTGATGTTCGACTGCTCGCCGTTGCCGACCTCACCGAGGGTGGCGCGGCAGCGTACGTCGACCATCCGGACCTCGCCGGACGGCATCCGCAGGGTGGCCATCCGGCCTTCCTTCGCGACCAGCTGGATGCTGGCACCGGCCGAGCGGCCCATCTTGGCGCCGCCACCCGGACGCAGCTCGACGGCGTGCACCGTGGAGCCGACCGGGATGTTGCGCAGCGGCAGGTTGTTGCCGATCTTGATGTCGGCGGCCGGGCCGTTCTCGACGATCGTGCCCTGCTTCAGGTTCGACGGGGCGAGGATGTAGCGCTTCTCGCCGTCCACGTAGTGCAGCAGCGCGATCCGCGCGGTGCGGTTCGGGTCGTACTCGATCTCCGCGACCTTGGCCGGCACGCCGTCCTTGTCGTACCGCTTGAAGTCGATCAGCCGGTACGCCCGCTTGTGACCGCCACCGTGGTGCCGGGTGGTGATCTTGCCGGTGTTGTTCCGGCCGCCCTTCTTGGGCAGCGGACGCAGCAGCGACTTCTCGGGGGTCGAACGGGTGAGCTCGACGAAGTCGGCCACGCTCGAGCCACGGCGGCCCGGCGTTGTCGGCTTGTATTTGCGGATACCCATTACGACTGGCCTCCGAAGATGTCGATGCGGTCGTCACCCTTGAGGGTCACGATCGCCCGCTTGGTGTCCGGGCGCTTGCCCCAGCCGGCACGAGTCCGGCGGCGCTTGCCCTTGCGGTTGATGGTGTTGACGTCGCTGACCTTGACCTTGAACACCTTCTCGACCGCGAGCTTGATCTCGGTCTTGTTGGCGTTCGGGTCCACCTCGAACGTGTACTTCTGCTCGTCCAGCAGGCCGTAGCTCTTCTCGCTCACGACCGGCCGCAGCAGCACGTCCCGCGGATCCTTGTTGACTCCGTGGCTCATGCCTCAACCTCCTGCTCGGCCTCGGTCGACGTGGCGACGGCCTTGACGGACTTGCCCTGGGGCGCGCCGGCGACGAAAGCGTCGAGGGCACCCTGGGTGAACACGACGGCATCGCTGCACAGCACGTCGTACGCGTTCAGCTGGTCGGCCGCGATCAGGTGCACGTGCTGCACGTTGCGCAGGCTCAGCCAGGTGAGCTCGTCGGCCCGCTCGACCACGACCAGGACCTTGCCCGGCTCGGTCGCGGCGGCCAGCACGTTCAGCGCGGCCTTGGTGGACGGCTTGTCACCGTCGACGAACTTCTCGACCACGTGCACGCGGCCGTCACGGGCCCGGTCCGAGAGCGCACCGCGGAGCGCGGCGGCGATCATCTTCTTCGGGGTCCGCTGGCTGTAGTCACGCGGCACCGGGCCGTGGACGACGCCACCACCGGTGAACTGCGGCGCGCGGATCGAACCCTGGCGGGCGCGACCGGTGCCCTTCTGCCGGTACGGCTTGGTGCCACCGCCGGAGACCTCGCCCCGGGTCTTGGCCTTGGCCGTGCCCTGGCGGGCCGCGGCCAGCTGGGCCACGACAACCTGGTGGATCAGCGGGATGTTGACCTGGACGTCGAACAGCTCGGCCGGAAGCTCGGCGGAGCCCTTCTTGCTGACCTTGTCGCCCTTCATGACGACGACGTCGACCGAGCTCATTTCTGGGCTCCCTTCACAGCTGCGCCCTTGGCGGCGTTGCGGATCAGCACGAGGCCGCCCTTGGGACCGGGCACCGCACCCTTCAGCAGGATCAGGCCGCGGTCGGTGTCGACCGCGTGCACGGTGATGTTCTGCGTGGTGACCTGCTCGGAGCCCATCCGGCCCGCCATCCGCAGGCCCTTGAAGACCCGGCCCGGGGTGGCGCAGCCGCCGATGGAACCCGGCGAGCGGTGCTTCTTGTGGACACCGTGGGTGGCGCGCAGGCCGTGGAAGCCGTGCCGCTTCATCACACCGGCGAAGCCCTTGCCCTTGCTGGTGGCGGACACGTCGACCCGCTCACCGGCCTCGAAGGCCTCGGCCTTGATCTCCTGACCCAGCGTGTACTCGCTGGCGTCGGCGGTGCGCAGCTCCAGCAGGTGGCGCCGCGGCGTCACGCCGGCCTTGTCGAAGTGGCCGCGCATCGGGCTGGTGACCTTGCGGGGGTCGATGTCGCCGAAAGCGATCTGGACGCCGTCGTACCCGTGGCTGTCCGAGGTGCGAACCTCGGTCACGACGCACGGGCCGGCCTGGATCACGGTGACGGGGACGACACGGTTGTTCTCGTCCCAGGTCTGGGTCATGCCGAGCTTGGTGCCCAGCAGACCGCGCGTGTTCTTGGTCGCTGTGTTCATGGATGTGGGGCTCATTGGTTGTTCGCGTCCCTCAGAGCTTGATCTCGATGTCGACACCGGCCGGCAGGTCGAGCCGCATCAGCGAGTCGACGGTCTTCGGCGTGGGGTCGATGATGTCGATGAGCCGCTTGTGGGTGCGCATCTCGAAGTGCTCGCGGCTGTCCTTGTACTTGTGCGGCGAGCGGATGACGCAGAACACGTTCTTTTCCGTCGGCAACGGCACCGGGCCAGCAACCTTCGCACCAGTACGCGTCACCGTGTCGACAATCTTGCGTGCCGAGCTGTCGATGACCTCGTGGTCGTAGGCCTTCAGCCGGATGCGGATCTTCTGTCCCGCCATCGCTTCGCTTCGTCCTTCTCTATCGTCAACGTCTGCGTTGCTCCGACCCCCGCGGTCGGGTGTGTCGCGCGCGCGGAACGCACGTGACTCACCGCTTCATCGACCTGGAATGGTGATCGGGGCCTGGTCTCGGACCAGAACCTCGGCATGGTCTCCGGTCCGGCGCACCCGCCAGACGCACAGTCTGGGGCGCGCCCCGGCGGCCTCGCCTGAGCAACCTGAATATTGTGCCAGAGATCGGCGCCGAAACGCCAATCGGGTGGCTTCACGCCTGATCCGGGGCCTCCTGAGCACCGGATCAGGCGCAAAGCAGAGGTCCGCGGGGCTCAGGATGCGAGCCCTCGCGGACCTCGTGGGATCACTTGAGGATCTTGGTGACCCGGCCGGCGCCGACGGTGCGGCCACCTTCGCGGATCGCGAACTTCAGGCCCTCTTCCATGGCGATCGGCTGGATCAGCTCGACCGACATGTCGGTGTTGTCGCCCGGCATGACCATCTCGGTGCCCTCGGGCAGCGTGACGACGCCGGTGACGTCCGTGGTGCGGAAGTAGAACTGGGGCCGGTAGTTCTGGAAGAACGGCGTGTGACGGCCGCCCTCCTCCTTCGACAGGATGTAGACCGAAGCGTCGAAGTTGGTGTGCGGGGTCGTGGTGCCCGGCTTGATGACAACCATGCCGCGCTCGACGTCCTCGCGCTTCGTGCCACGAAGCAGCAGACCGACGTTCTCACCGGCCTGGCCCTCGTCGAGCAGCTTGCGGAACATCTCGATACCGGTGACCGTGGTGGTCTGCTTCTCCGGACGGATGCCGACGATGTCGACGGTCTCGTTGATCTTGACGACACCGCGCTCGATCCGGCCGGTGATGACCGTACCGCGACCGGTGATGGTGAAGACGTCCTCCACCGGCATCAGGAACGGCTTGTCGACCTCGCGCTCCGGCTGCGGGATGTAGGAGTCCACCGCGTTCATCAGCTCGAGGATCGACTCGCCCCACTTGGCGTCGCCCTGCAGCGCCGGGTGAGCGGCGACGCGGACGATCGGCGCGTTGTCGCCGTCGAACTCCTGCTCCGAGAGCAGCTCGCGGACCTCGAGCTCGACGAGCTCCAGGATCTCCTCGTCGTCGACCATGTCGCACTTGTTCAGCGCCACGACCATGGCCGGCACGCCGACCTGGCGGGCGAGCAGAACGTGCTCACGCGTCTGCGGCATCGGGCCGTCGGTGGCGGCGACGACCAGGATCGCGCCGTCCATCTGAGCCGCACCGGTGATCATGTTCTTGATGTAGTCCGCGTGACCCGGGCAGTCGACGTGGGCGTAGTGCCGGGCCTCGGTCTGGTACTCGACGTGCGCGATGGAGATGGTGATACCGCGCTGACGCTCTTCGGGCGCCTTGTCGATCTGATCGAAGGCCGATGCCTCGTTGAGCGTCGGGTACTTGTCGTGCAGCACCTTGGTGATCGCCGCGGTAAGAGTGGTCTTACCGTGGTCGATGTGACCGATGGTGCCGATGTTGACGTGCGGCTTAGTCCGCTCGAACTTCGCCTTCGCCACTGGGGCCCTCCTAGTTAAATGTTGACTACGCCGTACGCCGACGCGCTTGGGGTGTGGTGGTCAGGAGCGAGAGACTACTCGCCCCGGGCCTTCTTGATGATCTCTTCCGCCACGTTCTTCGGAACCTCGGCGTAGGAATCGAACTGCATCGAGTACGACGCGCGGCCCTGCGTCTTGGAACGCAGGTCACCGACATACCCGAACATCTCCGACAGCGGCACCAGGGCCTTGACGACCCGGCTGCCACCGGGGCCCTCGTCCATCGACTGGATCTGGCCACGGCGGGAGTTGAGGTCGCCGATCACTTCACCCATGTAGTCCTCAGGGGTGGTGACCTCGACCGAGAACATCGGCTCGAGGATGACCGGAGTCGCCCGGCGGGCCGCGTCCTTGAAGGCCATCGAACCGGCGATCTTGAACGCGAGCTCGGAGGAGTCGACGTCGTGGTAGGCGCCGTCGGTCAGCGTGACCTTGACGTCCACCATCGGGTAGCCGGCCAGTACGCCGAACTCCATCGCTTCCTGCGCGCCCTCGTCCACCGACGGGATGTACTCCCGCGGGATCCGGCCACCGGTGACGGAGTTGACGAACTCGTAGCCGCCTTCGCCGCCGGCCTCGACCGAGGTCGGCTCGATGTTGATGATCACGCGCGCGAACTGACCCGAACCACCGGTCTGCTTCTTGTGCGTGTAGTCGACCTTCTCGACCTTCTTCTTGATCGTCTCGCGGTAGGCGACCTGCGGCTTGCCGACGTTGGCCTCGACGCGGAACTCGCGCTTCATCCGGTCGACCAGCACCTCGAGGTGCAGCTCACCCATACCGGCGATGATCGTCTGGCCGGTGTCCTCGTCGGTCCGGACCTGGAAGGTCGGGTCCTCCTCGGCCAGCCGCTGGATCGCGACGCCCAGCTTCTCCTGGTCGCCCTTCGACTTCGGCTCGATGGCGACCGAGATGACCGGGGCCGGGAACTGCATCGACTCCAGCACGACCGGCTTGGCCGGGTCGGCCAGCGTCTCACCGGTGGTGGTGTCCTTCAGACCCATCACGGCGACGATGTGGCCGGCGCCGATCGACGCGATCTCCTCACGCTTGTTCGCGTGCATCCGGTAGATCTTGCCGATCCGCTCCTTGCGCCCCTTGGTGGGGTTCAGGACCTGGGTGCCGGTCTCGAGCTTGCCCGAGTACACCCGGATGAAGGTCAGCTTGCCCAGGTGCGGGTCGGCGGCGATCTTGAACGCCAGCGCCGAGAACGGCTCGGTGTCGTCCGGCTTGCGCAGGACGACCTGCTCGCTGTCCTTGACGTCGTGGCCCTCGATGGCCGGAACGTCGAGCGGGCTCGGCAGGAACGCGTTGATCGCGTCGAGCAGGGGCTGGACGCCCTTGTTCTTGAACGCGGTGCCGGTCAGCACCGGGGTCAGCTTGCTCGCGATCGTCGCGCGCCGGATACCGGCCACGATCTGCTCCTCGGTGGGCGCTTCGCCCTCGAGGTACATCTCCATGATGTCGTCGTCGGCCTCGGCCAGCGTCTCGATCAGCTTGTCGCGCCACTCGGCGGCGATCTCGGTGTGGCTGGCCGGGATCTCCTCGACCGTGTAGTCCTCACCCATCTTCGTCTCGCCACGCCAGGTCAGCGCGCGCATCCCGATCAGGTCGACGACGCCGATGAAGTCGGCCTCGGCACCGATCGGCAGCTGCAGCACCAGCGGCACCGCGGCCAGCCGGTCGACGATCATGTCGACACAGCGCATGAACTCCGCGCCGGTCCGGTCCAGCTTGTTGACGAAGCAGATCCGGGGAACGCCGTACCGGTCCGCCTGACGCCAGACGGTCTCGGACTGCGGCTCCACGCCGGCGACACCGTCGAAGACCGCGACGGCACCGTCAAGAACGCGCAGCGAGCGCTCCACCTCGACGGTGAAGTCGACGTGCCCGGGGGTGTCGATGATGTTGATGGTGTGGTCTTTCCAGGTCGCGGTCGTCGCGGCGGACGTGATCGTGATGCCGCGCTCCTGCTCCTGCTCCATCCAGTCCATCGTGGCGGCGCCGTCGTGGACCTCACCGATCTTGTAGGTGATACCGGTGTAGAAGAGGATCCGCTCGGTCGTCGTCGTCTTGCCGGCGTCGATGTGAGCCATGATCCCGATGTTGCGGACCTTGGCCAGGTCGGTGGTGATTTGTACGGCCACCTCGGTGGTCTACCTCTCGATTCTGTACTGCAGTCAAAGGGTGAGCGCTGGGGTCCGGATCGGACCCCGGATCACCAGCGGTAGTGGGCGAAAGCCTTGTTGGCTTCGGCCATCTTGTGCGTGTCCTCGCGGCGCTTGACCGAGGCTCCCAGGCCGTTGGAGGCGTCCAGGATCTCGTTCATCAGGCGCTCGGACATCGTCTTCTCGCGACGAGCCCGGGAGTACGTCGTCAGCCAGCGCAGCGCCAGCGTGGTGGACCGGCCCGGCTTGACCTCGATCGGCACCTGGTAGGTGGCACCACCGACACGGCGGCTCTTCACCTCGATGCTCGGCTTCACGTTGTCCAGCGCACGCTTCAGCGTGATCACCGGGTCGGTGCCGGTCTTGGTCCGGGTGCCCTCGAGCGCGGTGTAGACGATGCTCTGCGCGATCTGCTTCTTGCCGTCGACCAGGATCTTGGAGATCAACTGGGTGACGAGCGGCGAACTGTAGACCGGGTCGATGATGACCGGACGCTTCGGGGCGGGGCCCTTGCGCGGCATTAGCTCTTCTCCTTCTTCGCGCCGTAACGGCTGCGCGCCTGCTTGCGGTTCTTCACACCCTGGGTGTCAAGCGAACCGCGGATGATCTTGTACCGGACACCCGGCAGGTCCTTCACACGACCGCCACGCACGAGCACGATCGAGTGCTCCTGCAGGTTGTGGCCGACGCCGGGGATGTACGCGGTGACCTCGATGCCGCTGGTCAGGCGGACACGCGCGACCTTGCGAAGGGCCGAGTTCGGCTTCTTCGGCGTGGTCGTGTAGACGCGCGTGCACACACCGCGACGCTGAGGGGAACCCTTCAGGGCGGGCGTCTTGTTCTTGGACACCTTGTCCTGGCGGCCCTTGCGGACCAGCTGCTGAATGGTGGGCACCGCGTAGGTCTCTTTCTGTCGTCCGGCTTTCTTCTGCTCTGCTTTTGCTGACCCCCGCGGTCGGGTGTGTCGCGTGCGCACGGGCGTACCGAAGCCGTAATCTTCCAGACTGTCGGCAGGAGTCCCGTGCCACGCGCGCAACCCGTTCGACCAGGGGCACGCATGACGGCCCAGGATGACCCGGGCACGATCGTTAAGACTAGCGGCTGCCTCAAGCACGGTCAAAATGACTGACCGCACGGGCCTGAGGCTGGTCCGCTCCTCCAGTTTACAGGGTCTACGGAGTGGCCCGGCCGGCCAGGAAAGCGGATGCCACCGCCTGGTCTCCCTCGACCGTCAGGACGCTCCCCGGCAACCGCTTCCAGAGGCACAGGTCGAGCTCCGCGGCAGTCCCCGAGATGACCGCCTCGCCGGCCGCCGAGCCTCGGTCCAACCGGGGCGGATCCCCTTCTGACACAGGCGTCAGCGTCCACTCGTCGCCGGTGTCAGTCGCCCGTACGCCGATCTGCCGGGTGACCGCCGGCGCGACCCGCCGGGCCAGCATCCGCGGCAGGAAGACCCCGAACACTTCGTCCACTCCGTCGGCCGCGAGGGTCGCAGGTACGACGGCCAGACCACTGGCGGCCTGCCGATCCGGGGTCACGCCGGCCTGAATCGCGTCCACGAGGTGGATGGCTGTCTCATGCACGCGCCGCCGGGACCAGAATCCCGCGTACTGCGCGACCGGGGCGAAGTTCCAACACGGCTCGTCCGGATCGACGGCCCGGATCGCGGCAGCCAGCGCCGCGGTCGTACCGGCATACCAGTCGCTCCAGGAGATCGTCGTACGCAGAACCTCCGGGACCCGCTGCGAGGTGCCGCTGAGCAGGATGGACGCCGCCCAGCGCTGGCCGGAACCGAGGTGCAGGGCCAGGTCGGCCAGCGTCCAGCCTGGGCAGGCCGGCACCTCGGACGCCGGGTCGGCCTGGTCGAGGACGGCCGCGAGCTCCGCGGCCGTCCGCTCGAACTCGGCCGGGTAGTCGATCGGTCCGTCAGGCACGGAGCTCGACGTCGGTGATCAGTCCCTCGGAGACGCGGTACAGCGCGATCATCGGGACCCCTGCGCCGGTGTCGTAGGCCAGCACGTGCTCGACCACCCACTCGCCGAGCATCAGCTTCTGCACGACCTCGGTCTTGCACCGGCCGGCCGCGAACCGTGATCCGTAGTACTCACGCAGGAACCGGCGGCCCTTCAGTTCGGTGCCGTCCGCGAGGTGGATCCGGGCGGTCGGCGAGTACATCGCCAGGAACGCCTCCAGGTCGTGCGCCGCGTACGCCGCGTGCTCGCGCCCCACCACCCGGGCAGCCGGGGTGTCCACCGGAACGGCGGGAGTGGTCGGAAGAGGATCGAGCGTCGGAACCGGAGCGGTCGGCGCCGGCTGACTGGCAGGCGCAGCCGGAGTCGGAGTCGGACTCGGGAGATCCATCAGCGGTTCGGCCGCGGCCGGCGTACGCGCAGCAGCGGTCTTTCGGGATGCCGGGGCGCTCTTGGCCCGGGTCTTGGTGGTGGTCGTCGGTGAGGTGGATGCCGTGGTCACGCCGTCCGGGTCCTCGCCCAGGTGGGCGATCGCCCAGTCCAGGGCCTTGGTGACGGCGGCGCGTGATTCTTCGGTGTGGTCGAGCATGTCGAACCCGTGGTGCCCTTTCGGTACGTCGATGATGTCCAGCGCGCTGCCACCTGCGGAGACGAACTCCGCGACCGGACCGGCGAGTTCCTCACGCTCGCGTCCGGCTCGAGTGAGCAGCACCGGCAGATCCTTGTGTTTCCCGATCACTTCGGCGGCGGTGACCAGGTCGTCGACACCGGGCGGGGTGGCGAGCAGGGGGTAGGTCAGGGCGATGCAGCGCAGCCAGTCGGGGCGGCTGTCCAGCCACTCCCCGGCCAGCAGGCCCGCACCCGAGAAGAACCACAGCCCAACCCGATCGGGGTCGACCCGTGGATCAGAACGCAGTACGCCGATCGCAGCCTCCACCTCGTCCGCGGCGGTGACCAACTGGTCGAAGCCGCGAATCAGGCTGTGGTCGACGACTGCGGCCACCAGGCCTCGCCTGGCGACAGCGGTCGCATAGCCCTTGTAGACCGGCCAGTCCCGTGGTGTGGCCACGAGCTCGGCTGGTCCAGGTCCCCCGTGCACGAACAGCATCGCACCCGTCCGGGCAGTCCCGGCCGGGCGGTAGATGTCGATCTCTCCGAGCCTGTCCACCCGCACGTCGGGCCCGTCCAGTACCCCCAGGACGAAAGGCCGCAGATAGGCCGGGAGATCCGTCATGGACCAATCTTGGCCTATCACCCGGACACTTTCAGCCCCGCCCCCGAGTGTCTTGTGCAGACCGGCGTACCAACTCGGCCAGAACGCCGGAATCCACGTCTGCCAAGCGTTTGACGTACAGGCATCCGGCACTGGTCGAATGCGGTCCGAGCCGGGCGAGCAATTCGTCGTACCCGTCGAAACCGGTGGTCAGATAAAGCGTCAGTGCTTGTTTCCGGGCCGCGAATCCGACGTCGAACCAGTCCAGCTCGCGACCGCTGTCGTAGACCAGGTGGCGGTCGCCGAAACCGATGATCGACGGTCCCCACATGGCCGGCTCCAGACCGGTCGCCTCGGTGATCAGTGCGGTGAGCTCGCGGGCGTCGTCGCCTCGCACTCCGGCGATGCCGGCCAGGTAGTCGTCGACGGACGCGTCCGTCCTCCGGGTCTTGTTCTCGGCCATGGCTCATCGTGCCCGGAATGCCGCGAGGGCGGCACCCCCTGCTGGGAGTGCCGCCCTCTGTGCTTCTTCTTTCCCCGCCCCACCGCCCCGGTCAGGGGGATGACTCGGCTCAGTTCTGGTAGGAACCGAGGTCGAAGTCGTCGAGCGGGACCGACTGACCGGTGGACGGGCCGAAGTCGTAGTCGTACGACTCGTAGCCGACCATCGAGTACATCGCGGCCTTCGCCTCCTCGGTGGGCTCCACCCGGATGTTGCGGTACCGGTCCATGCCCGTACCGGCCGGGATCAGCTTGCCGATGATGACGTTCTCCTTCAGACCGACCAGCGAGTCGGACTTGCCGTGGATCGCGGCCTCGGTCAGGACGCGGGTCGTCTCCTGGAAGGAGGCGGCCGACAGCCACGACTCGGTGGCCAGCGAGGCCTTGGTGATACCCATCAGCACCGGACGACCCGAGGCCGGCGTACCGCCCTCGGCGACCACGCGGCGGTTCTCCGCCTCGAACATGATCCGGTCCGCGAGCTCACCCGGCAGCAGCTGGGCGTCGCCCGACTCGATCACCGTGACCCGGCGCAGCATCTGCCGGACGATGATCTCGATGTGCTTGTCGTGGATGGCCACACCCTGCGACCGGTACACCTCCTGGACCTCGTCCACCAGGTGCTCCTGCGCCTTGCGGACACCCAGGATCCGCAGAACCTCCTGCGGGTCCGGCGTACCCTGCGTCAGCTGCTGACCGACCTCGACGTGCTGACCCTCTTCGATCAGCAGGCGGCCACGCTTCGACACCGGGTAGGCGACCTCCTCGGAACCGTCGTCCGGGGTGAGCACCAGCTTCCGGGTCTTGTCGGTGTCCTCGATCGAGATCCGGCCGGCCGCCTCCGAGATCGGCGCCTTGCCCTTGGGCTGGCGGGCCTCGAACAGCTCGACCACACGCGGCAGACCGTGGGTGATGTCATCACCCGCGACACCACCGGTGTGGAAGGTCCGCATCGTCAGCTGCGTCCCCGGCTCACCGATGGACTGGGCCGCGATGATGCCGACCGCCTCGCCGATGTCGACCGGCTTGCCGGTCGCCAGCGAACGCCCGTAGCACTTCGCGCAGGTACCGGTCTTGGCGTCACAGGTCAGCACGGAGCGGACCTTGACCTCCTCGATCCCGGCCTCGACCAGCTTCGCGATCGAGACGTCGCCCAGATCGCTGCCGGCCGCCAGCACGACCTTGCCGCTGGCGTCGGACACGTCGGTGGCCAGCGTGCGTGCGTACGCGCTGGTCTCGACGTTCTCGGCGTGCACGACCTTGCCGTCCGGACCGGGCTCGCCGATCTTCTTCGGCAGGCCCCGCTCGGTGCCGCAGTCCTCCTCGCGGATGATCACGTCCTGCGAGACGTCCACCAGACGACGGGTCAGGTATCCCGAGTCGGCGGTCCGCAGCGCGGTGTCGGCCAGACCCTTCCGCGCACCGTGGGTGGCGATGAAGTACTCGACCACCGACAGGCCCTCACGGAAGTTGGACTTGATCGGCCGGGCGATGATCTCGCCCTTCGGGTTGGCCACCAGCCCACGCATACCGGCGATCTGCCGGATCTGCATCATGTTGCCTCGGGCACCCGAGTGGACCATCATCCAGATCGGGTTGGCCTTCTCGAAGTTCTCCTCCATCGCCTTGCCGACCTCGGCGTTGGCGCCGGTCCAGATCTCGATCAGCTCCTGGCGCCGCTCGGACGAGGTGATCAGACCCCGCTCGAACTGCTTCTGGACCTTCTCGGCCTGCGACTCGTACCGGGCCATGATCTCCGGCTTGGACGGCGGCGTGCTGAAGTCGTCGATCGACACGGTCACACCGGACCGGGTGGCCCAGCGGAAACCGAGGTCCTTCAGCGCGTCGAGGGCGTTGGCGACCTCGACCTTGGAGTACCGCTCGGCCAGGTCGTTGACGATCCCGCCCAGCTGCTTCTTGCCGACCTCGACGTCGACGAACGGGTAGTCCGTCGGCAGCGCCTCGTTGAACAGCGCCCGGCCCAGCGTGGTCTCCAGGGAGAACCCGCCGTCCGGCCGCTCGGTCGCACCGGCCGGTACGCCGGACTCGTCCAGACGCAGCGTGATCTTGGCCTGCAGCGACAGTTCCTTGCGGTCGAACGCCATCAGCGCCTCGGCCACCGAGCTGAACGCCCGGCCCTCGCCCAGAGCGCCTTCCTTCAGCATGGTCAGGAAGTAGATGCCGATGATCATGTCCTGCGTCGGCATCGTGACCGGACGGCCGTCGGCCGGCTTCAGGATGTTGTTGGTCGACAGCATCAGGATCCGGGCCTCGGCCTGCGCCTCGGCCGACAGCGGCAGGTGCACCGCCATCTGGTCACCGTCGAAGTCCGCGTTGAACGCGGAGCAGACGAGCGGGTGGATCTGGATCGCCTTGCCCTCGATCAGCTGCGGCTCGAACGCCTGGATACCCAGCCGGTGCAGGGTTGGTGCACGGTTGAGCAGGACCGGGTGCTCGGTGATGACCTCTTCCAGCACGTCCCAGACCTGGGCGCGCTGGCGCTCGACCATCCGCTTGGCGGACTTGATGTTCTGCGCGTGGTTGAGGTCGACCAGCCGCTTCATCACGAACGGCTTGAACAGCTCCAGCGCCATCGCCTTCGGCAGACCGCACTGGTGCAGCTTCAGCTGCGGACCGACGACGATGACCGAACGGCCGGAGTAGTCGACCCGCTTGCCGAGCAGGTTCTGACGGAAGCGGCCCTGCTTGCCCTTGAGCATGTCGGACAGCGACTTCAGCGGCCGGTTGCCCGGGCCGGTGACCGGACGGCCACGACGGCCGTTGTCGAACAGCGCGTCGACGGCCTCCTGCAGCATCCGCTTCTCGTTGTTGACGATGATCTCCGGCGCGCCCAGGTCGAGCAGTCGCTTGAGCCGGTTGTTCCGGTTGATCACCCGGCGGTACAGGTCGTTCAGGTCCGAGGTGGCGAACCGGCCACCGTCGAGCTGAACCATCGGCCGCAGGTCCGGCGGGATCACCGGCACGCAGTCGAGCACCATGCCCATCGGACTGTTGTTGGTGGCCAGGAACGCGGTCACGACCTTGAGCCGCTTCAGGGCGCGGGTCTTGCGCTGCCCCTTGCCGGTCTTGATCGTCTCGCGCAGGTTGTCCGCCTCGGCCTTCAGGTCGAAGGTCTCCAGCCGGCGCTGGATCGCGGCGGCACCCATGGCGCCCTCGAAGTACTTGCCGAACCGCTCCTTCATGGCGCGGTAGAGGATCTCGTCGCCCTCGAGGTCCTGGACCTTCAGGTTCTTGAACCGGGTCCAGACCTCGTCGAGGCGGTCGATCTCGCGCTGCGCACGGTCGCGCAACTGCTTGACCTCACGCTCGGCGCCTTCCTTGACCTTGCGGCGTACGTCGGCCTTGGCGCCCTCGGCCTCGAGCTGCGCCAGGTCCTCCTCGAGCTTCTTCATCCGCGTCTCGATGTCGTTGTCGCGCCGGTTCTCGAGCTGCTTGCGCTCGACGTCGGTCCGGCCCTCCAACGACGACAGGTCGCGGTGCCGCGCCTCGTCGTCGACGTCGGTGATCATGTACGCCGCGAAGTAGATGACCTTCTCCAGGTCCTTCGGGGCGAGGTCGAGCAGGTAGCCGAGTCGCGACGGGACACCCTTGAAGTACCAGATGTGGGTGACCGGCGCGGCCAGCTCGATGTGGCCCATCCGCTCACGGCGCACCTTGGAACGGGTGACCTCGACGCCACACCGCTCGCAGATGATGCCCTTGAAGCGAACGCGCTTGTACTTGCCGCAGTAGCACTCCCAGTCCCGGGTGGGACCGAAGATCTTCTCGCAGAAAAGGCCGTCACGCTCAGGCTTGAGCGTCCGGTAGTTGATCGTCTCGGGCTTCTTGACCTCGCCGTGCGACCACTGACGGATCTCATCCGCGGTGGCCAGGCCGATCCGAAGCTCGTCGAAGAAGTTCACGTCGAGCACGATGTGTTATCTCCCGATAGTAAAAGCGGTCTGAGTGAGTTGGTTGTTGATCTCAAGCGGCAACCCGCTCAGACCTCCTCGACGCTGTTCGGCTCCCGCCGGGACAGGTCGATGCCCAGTTCCTCCGCGGCGCGGAAGACGTCCTCCTCGCTGTCGCGCATCTCGACCCGGCTTCCGTCGGACGAGAGCACCTCCACGTTCAGACACAGGGACTGCATTTCCTTGACCAGAACCTTGAAGGACTCCGGGATACCCGGCTCCGGGATGTTCTCGCCCTTGACGATCGCCTCGTACACCTTGACCCGCCCGACGACATCGTCGGACTTGATCGTCAGCAGTTCCTGCAGCGCGAAGGCGGCACCGTAGGCCTCCAGGGCCCACACCTCCATCTCGCCGAACCGCTGACCACCGAACTGCGCCTTACCGCCCAGCGGCTGCTGGGTGATCATCGAGTACGGACCGGTCGAACGCGCGTGGATCTTGTCGTCGACCAGGTGGTGCAGCTTCAGCATGTACATGTAGCCGACACCGACCGGCTCCGGGAACGGCTCACCCGAACGGCCGTCGAACAGCCGGGCCTTGCCCGATCCGTCGACCATCCGGACACCGTCGCGGTTCGGCAGCGTGGAGCTGAGCAGGCCGGTGACCTCCTCCTCCTTGGCGCCGTCGAACACCGGGGTGGCGACGTTCGTCATCGGAGCGGCCGAGCCGGCGCCGATCTTGATCAGCCGCTGGGCCCACTCCTCCTGGTTCTCCGGGTCGATCTCCCAGCCGCGGCTGGCGATCCAGCCGAGGTGGGTCTCGAGCACCTGACCGACGTTCATCCGGCCGGGCACGCCCAGCGGGTTCAGGATGATGTCGACCTGGGTGCCGTCCTCGAGGAACGGCATGTCCTCGACCGGCAGGATCTTGGAGATGACGCCCTTGTTGCCGTGCCGGCCGGCCAGCTTGTCGCCGACCGAGATCTTCCGCTTCTGGGCGACGTACACCCGGACCAGCTGGTTGACGCCCGGCGGCAACTCGTCGCCGTTGTCACGGTCGAAGACGCGGACACCGATGACGGTGCCCTCCTCGCCGTGCGGCACCTTCAGCGAGGTGTCGCGGACCTCACGGGCCTTCTCACCGAAGATCGCGCGCAGCAGCCGCTCCTCCGGGGTCAGCTCGGTCTCGCCCTTGGGGGTGACCTTGCCGACCAGGATGTCACCGGTGGTGACCTCGGCGCCGATCCGGATGATGCCCCGCTCGTCCAGGTCGGCCAGCATCTCGTCGGAGACGTTCGGGATGTCCCGGGTGATCTCCTCCGGACCCAGCTTGGTGTCGCGAGCGTCGACCTCGTGCTCCTCGATGTGGATCGAGGTCAGCAGGTCCTGCTGCACGACGCGCTGGGACAGGATGATCGCGTCCTCGTAGTTGTGACCCTCCCACGGCATGAACGCGACCAGCATGTTCCGGCCGAGCGCCATCTCGCCCTCGTCGGTGCACGGACCGTCGGCGAGCGGGGAGTTCACCTCGACACGCTGTCCCGCGTCGACCAGCGGGCGCTGGTTGATACAGGTGCCCTGGTTCGACCGGCGGAACTTCGCCAGCCGGTAGGTCTGGTACGTGCCGTCGTCGGCGGCGATCTCGATCAGGTCGGCCGAGACCTCCTTGACCACACCGGCCTTGTCGGCCACGACCACGTCACCGGCGTCGACCGCACCGCGGTACTCCATACCGGTGCCGACCAGCGGAGCGTCGGCCGTGATCAGCGGCACCGCCTGGCGCTGCATGTTGGAGCCCATCAGCGCGCGGTTGGCGTCGTCGTGCTCGAGGAACGGGATCATTGCGGTCGCCACCGACACCATCTGGCGCGGCGAGACGTCCATGTAGTCCACGTCCTCGACCAGGGCGAGCTCGACCTCACCGTGCCGACGGCGAACCAGCACGCGGTCCTCGGCGAGCCGGTCGTCGTCGGTCAGCGCGGCGTTGGCCTGCGCGATGACGAACCGGTCCTCCTCGTCCGCGGTCAGGTAGTCCACCTGGTCGGTGACCTGACCGGACACGACCTTGCGGTACGGCGTCTCGACGAAGCCGAACGGGTTCACCCGGCCGTACGACGCGAGCGAGCCGATCAGACCGATGTTCGGGCCTTCCGGGGTCTCGATCGGGCACATCCGGCCGTAATGGGACGGGTGTACGTCGCGAACCTCGAAGCCGGCCCGCTCGCGGCTCAGACCACCCGGGCCGAGTGCGTTCAGACGGCGCTTGTGGGTCAGGCCCGCGATCGGGTTGGTCTGGTCCATGAACTGCGACAGCTGGGAAGTGCCGAAGAACTCCTTCAGCGCCGCCACCACCGGACGGATGTTGATCAGGGTCTGCGGCGTGATCGCCTCGACGTCCTGGGTCGTCATCCGCTCCCGGACCACGCGCTCCATCCGGGCCAGGCCGGTGCGCAGCTGGTTCTGGATCAGTTCACCGACAGTCCGCAGCCGGCGGTTGCCGAAGTGGTCGATGTCGTCTTCCTCGACCACGATCTCGCCGGTCGGGGCGGGCAGCTCGGTCTTGCCCTCGTGCAGCGCCACCAGGTACTTGATCGTGGCGACGATGTCGTTGATCGTCAGCACCGCGGTGTCGTGCGTCTCGTCCCGGCCGAGCTTCTTGTTGATCTTGTAGCGACCGACCTTGGCCAGGTCGTAGCGCTTGCCGTTGAAGTAGTAGTTGTCCAGCAGCGCCTGGGCAGCCTCGCGCGTCGGCGGCTCACCCGGCCGCAGCTTGCGGTAGATGTCCAGCAGCGCGTCGTCCTGCCCGGAGGTGTGGTCCTTCTCCAGGGTGAGCCGGATCGACTCGTAGTCGCCGAACTCCTCCAGGATCTGCGCGTCGGTCCAGCCGAGCGCCTTCAGCAGCACGGTGACGTTCTGCTTGCGCTTGCGGTCCAGCCGGACACCGACCATGTCGCGCTTGTCGACCTCGAACTCCAGCCACGCGCCGCGCGACGGGATGATCTTGGCGGTGAAGATGTCCTTGTCCGACGTCTTGTCCGGGGTGCGCTCGAAGTACACACCGGGCGAGCGGACGAGCTGGGACACGACGACCCGCTCGGTGCCGTTGATGACGAAGGTGCCCTTGCGCGTCATCAGCGGGAAGTCACCCATGAAGACAGTCTGGCTCTTGATCTCGCCGGTCTCGTTGTTCATGAACTCGGCGGTGACGAACAGCGGAGCCGAGTACGTGACGTCTCGCTCCTTGCACTCGTCCACCGTGTTCTTCGGAGGCTCGAAGCGGTGGTCGCGGAACGACAGCGACATGGTGCCGCTGAAGTCCTCGATCGGGGAGATCTCCTCGAAAATCTCTTCCAGGCCGGAGGGGCCGGACAGTTCGGTCCGTCCCTCGGCCTCGGCGGCGGCCACACGGGCCTGCCACGTTTCGTTGCCGACCAACCAGTCGAAACTGTCCACCTGCAGCGCAAGCAGATCCGGAACCTCGAGAGGTTCGGAGATCTTTGCGAAGGAGATGCGGCGGGAGCCGGAAACGTCGGAAATACTGTCGGACTGGGGGTTGCGCGAGGCGACCAAGGGGCGTCCTTCCACGGGCTCGCAGAAATCACTTCGGTGCTGGGAGCGCACGCCGAACCGCCCTAGTCAAGTCGAGACCCGAACCAGGGTGGAGGTTAAAGGCAGCGCAAAGCACAAGATTACATGATCCAGGCAAGCCTGTCCAATGGGGTCCAACACTATGCCGTCGGACCACCCTTTCCGTCAAGGACCGACCCGGTGTCTCCAGCGAGTAGATCACCCGCGAGACCTCCGGCGCCCTCCTGGTGCGGAGTCACAAAGAGACTACAGTCCGGCGATCTCCTGGACCAGCCATCGGCCGTCCTTTCGGACCATCGTGAACCTCGTCCGGTTGAGGTCGACCCGGGGACTACCCTTCGTGATCGTGCTGGTCGTGGTCTGGTTCACGAAGATGATCAGCGTGACCCGGTCGGCGTTCCCGTCACGGACCCCGACCTCGCGGACGTCGGCCTTGACCGTCGCCTTGGTCTTGGTGGCCAGTTCGCCGGCCACCTTCGCGGTCTCGTCGAACTTGGCGGCGAAGTCCGGGGTCATCGTCGACCGTGCCGCGGCGAAACTCTTGTCCAGGTCGCGGTAGTCGTAGCTGAGCGCGGTCTCGGCCGCCTTCCGGCCGGCCGTGGCGGCCTGGTCCCGGGCGTCCTCGGCCTGCTTGCCCTGCCACGCCTTGATCCCGAGCACCGCCCCGACGGTCAGCACCAGGACGACGACCACCGCGAGCACTACGGACAGCACGACACCCAAACCCCGTTTGCCGTCACCGTCCGTGACCACGACGGGGTCCTGAACCTCCTCCGGGGCGACCTCGGAGACCTCCGATGTGTCGGGGGTCACATCCTCCGGCGTGGTCGCCGTGTCGCTCGTTGTCAGTTCGTCCGGCGTCTCGTCGAGCTCGACCTCGGGCGCGGTGTCCGTGGTCCCGGGTCCGGACGCCGTACGGCGCTGGCCGGCGATCCGGGGGCGGTTGCGGGAGCGGTCCGGCATCAGCCCACCACCTGGAGGTCAGCGGTCAGCCAGTGGTCGCTGTCGCGGACCATGTCCAGCTTGATCCGGTAGCGGCGTTCGACGCCCTGGGTGGAGGCGGTGTTGGTGACGACCGCGTTCACGATCACCAGCACCTGGGCGGAGTCCTTGTCGTTCGAGACCACCGCGGCCTCCTTCACGTCACCCTTGGAGGTCGCCTTGTTGGTCAGCACCTCGGCCTTCACCGAGTCGGTGCCGGCCTGGAACTCCTGTTTGAACTGACCGGTCGAGTCGTCCAGCACCCGCTTCGCGTCGGTGTCCCAGGTCTTGTAGTCGTACGTCGTGAAGTCGAGCGCCAACTGCCGGGCGGCCTTCATCGCGCCGTCGCGCTGCGAGTCGTCGGAGCGCTGCTTCTGCAGCGCGATCACCGACAGCGTCGTACCCGCCAGTGCCACCACGAGCAGAACGCTCAGCGCCCACGCCAGAATCAGAGGTCCCCGCCGGGACTTACCAGGAGTCACTTGCCGGTCACCGGTCCAAGGATGAGAGCTTTCCAGGAGTCGCTGCCGAGCAACTCTTCCTGGCCACCGGTCGAGCCCAGGACGATCTCCGGCATGCCGCCGGAGCCGCCAGCGGCGCCGGTGGTCGGGTCGTAGCCGATGCCGTAGCCGGTCCGGTTCCGGTCGCCACGGGTCGACGGGCTCGGCTTGTTCTGCGAGCCGCGGACGTTCACGTCCGTGGACGGCTTCGCGGTGCAGCCCGCCTTGGTGTTGGCCGGGATGTTGGTGAGATCCTGCGGAACCCGCTGGTTGGTGCTGCCGTAGCCGGCCCGGCAGGCGGGCGGGCTGAAGCCGAGCACCAGGCCGAAGTGCGCGTCGTAGTGCCCGTCGGCGTTCTTGGCGGGTACGACGTACCCGCCCATCGAGACCGCCGGGTACACCACCAGCAGTTGCTCGACGGCGTCCAGCCGGACCGCGGTCATCTCGCTCACCGTCAGCAGGTTACCGAGCAGCACCGCGATGTCCGCCCGGTTGTCCTGGATCAGGCCGGTGATCTGCTGCGACGCGAGCGAGCCCTGGTCGATCACCTGGCGCAGGTCCGCGTCCGAGCTGACCAGGGTGTCGGACAGCAGCGCGAGGTTCTTCGCCCAGGTCTTGATCGCGTCGCCGCTGGCCACCTGGGTGGCCAGCACAGTGTCGCCGTCGTTGATCAGTTTGATCGTCTGCAGGATGTTCGCGTCCGCGTCGTCGATCAGCGTGCCGGAGCTGTCGATGATCCGCTGCAGGTCGGTGCCGCGGCCCTTCAGCGCCGCGCCGAGCTCGCGGACCGTGGTCTGCAGGCTCTTCTTGTCGACCGAGTTGACCAGCTGGTCCAGGTTCAGCAGCAGTTCGGTGCTGTCGATCGGGATCGCGGTGTCCGCGCGGGCGATCTTGGAGTTGTCGCGCAGGTACGGACCACCGTCGCGCCGCGGCTGCAGGTCGACGTACTGCTCGCCGATCGCGGAGCGGTTCGCGACCACCGCGAGCAGGTCGCTGGGGATCTTCGCCTTGTTCTCGATGTCGAGATTCACCTCGACGCCGTCGGACAGCAGCTTGAGTTCGCCGACCCGGCCGACCGGCTGGCCGCGGTACGTCACCTCGGCACCGGTGAAGATGCCGCCGGACTCGCCGAAGCTGGCGCTGACCGTGTAGTCCTCGTCGAAGAACAGCTTGTCCACCTGGGCGTACTTCGCCCCCACGAAGGCGACACCGACGACGGTGATCAGCAGGAACACCATCAACTGGATCCGGACCGCTCTGGTGATCACTTCGCCACCCCCGGCATCAGCGCCCGGGCCAGGTCGGGGTCGAGCCCGGGCCGGTTGAGCTTCGGCGTACAGACCGGCAGGCCGAGCAGGGTGATGCAGCTTGTCGCCGTCCCGGTCGGGACCGGCAGCGCCGGCAGGCCGTTGCCCTGCGGGTTGCTCGGGTTGTGCAGCGGGATGCTCAGGCCGGCGGTCGGCAGGGTGACTCCGGTGGACGGCAGGTTGAGACCGAGCAGGCCTTGCAGTGCCTTCTGTGTGTTCACGTCCAGCGTGATCCCGAGGTTGGTGAAGTCACCGCCGACCGCCTTGGCCGCGCCGTCCGGGAACGGGTAGGTGAACAGCAGCTCGAGCGACTTCGGCAGGTCCTCCCCCGCCTGGGCCAGCTTGGTCAGGATCGGGTACAGCGACTGCAGGTTCGCGACCAGGTCCTTCTGGGATGCCGTGATCACCCTGGTTGCCGTGTTCCCGAGCGTCGCCAGCGCCTGCAGCGTCTTGACCAGGGCGGCGCGCTGCTTGTCCAGGGTCGCGATCGACTTCGGTAGCGAGTCGATCGCCGTGGCCAACGTGGCCTTCTGGGCGTTCAGCTTCTTGGCGAGCGCGTCGACCGCGGTGATCGCGGTGATGATCCGCTGCTTGTTCTGGTCCAGGGTGCCGACGAAGGTGTCCAGCTGGGTCAGCACGCTGCGAATGGCCGGCTCGTTGCCGGTGAGTGCCTTGTTCAGCTCCTGGGTGATGAATTGCAACTGCGCCACACCGCCGCCGTTCAGCAGCAGCGACAGCGCCGACAGGACTTCCTCGACCTCGACGTTGCTGGTGGTCCGCGACAGCGGGATGAGCTCGCCGTTCTCCAGCTTCCCGCGCGGCTTCTCCGACCCGGTCGGCGGAGCGAGCGAGACGAACTTCTCGCCCAGCAGGCTGGTCTGCCGGATCGTCGCCCGCGCGTTGTCCGGCAGGTCGAGGCTCTTCGGCAGCTTGACCCGGACCTTGGCGACGTACCCGTCCAGCCAGACCTTCTCGACCGTGCCGACGGTGACGTCGTCGACCTTCACCGACGACTTCGGCACCAGGTCCAGGACGTCGGCGAACTCGACCGTCACGGTGTACGACGGTCCCTTGATCTTCGCGCCACCGGGCAGCGGCAGCGAGTACACACTGAAGTCGCAGCCGGTCAGCACCATGGCCAGACCGAGGACCCCCGCGACGATCTTCGTACGGCGTCTCATCGGACCAGCCCCCCGAGGGTCGGGTCGACCGGGTCCGGGCTCGCCAGCTTCGGGGCCGGCGCCGGGGCCCACGGCGTACCGGCCGGGCCACCGCTCGGCGGAGCGCCGGTGATCTGGCTCAGCAGCGGCAGCTTCGGCAGCGCGGCGAGGACCGGCTTCAGCGCCGAGCAGGTCGAGAGCGGCTGGTTGGCCTGCAGCAGCAGCGAGCAGATGAACGTCGCCGGGTCGTCCAGCTGGGCCAGGTTGATCCGCTGGTCCAGCGTGCCGAACTGCGGGTTGTAGATCCGGGCCAGGTTGCCGAGGCCGAGCGGAGCCGTGTCGAGGACCTCGGCCAGTGCGGCCTTCTCCTTGACCAGGATCTGCGACAGGTCGGTCGCCCCGGAGACCGTGGTCTTCACCAGCGTCCGGTTGTCCTTCACGAACGTCGCGACCTCGCCGAGTGCGGTCGCCAGCAGCGACAGCGACGACGCCAGGTCCTTCCGCTCGCCGGCCAGAGTGGTCGAGGTGGCCGCGAAGTTGGTGTTGAACTGCTTCACCAACTGGTCGTTCGCGGCCAGCGCGGACACGAACGTCTGCAACTGCCGGATGGTCGAGAACAGGCTCTGCGAGTTGTTCGCCAGCGTCCCGGTCAGCTTGGACACATCGGTGATGGTCTGGTTCAGCTTCGCGCCCTGGCCGTTCAGGTTCGCCGCGGAAACGTCCAGGAGCCGCGACAGCGCGCCCTGGTCGTTCGCACCCTTCGGCCCGAGGGCAACCGACAAGTCATTCAGGCTCTGGTAGATCTGGTCGAGCTCCAGCGGTACGGCGGTCCGGTCCATCGGGATCTCGGCGCCGTCGGCCATCACGTCACCCTTGGAGTACACCGGGGTGAGCTGCACGTACCGGTCGGCCACGATCGACGGAGCGGCGATCACGGCCTTGGCGTTGGCCGGCACCTTGTGCTTGGCCTCCCACCAGAACTTCACCTGCACCGACCGTCCGGCCGGGGTGACGCTCTCCACCTCGCCGACCTTGATGCCGAGGATCCGTACGTCGGAACCGGGGTACACCGACACCGCGCGCGGGAAGTACGCCGTCGCGGAGACCCGGTCGGCCTTCGGCCACAGCGAAATCACGCTGACCGTGACGATCACCAGGACGACCGCCATCGCGACCAACCGGGACAGTGAGGCGAGCTTCATCAGCCGCCACCTCCCAGGATCGGCGGCAGCCCGGGGATCGGGACCTTCGGCAACGGAATCTCCGGCACCGGGACCAGGTTCTGCACGTAGGTGTCGAACCACGGGCCGGTGCCCAGGGTGTTCGTGAACAGCTTGACGAACGGCGCCAGCCCGCGGATGCTCGCGTCCAGGTCGTTCTGGTTCTTCAGCAGCGTGGCCAGTACGGCGTTGACCTTCTGCAGGGTCGGCGTCAGGTCCTTGCGGTTCTCCCGGACCAGCGCGGTGATCTGCGCGGACAGCTTCTGCGTCGACACCAGCAACTGGTGGATCAGCGCCCGTCGGGCCTGCACGGCCTGGAAGACCGAGTTGCCGTCCTTCAGCAGCTTGATCAGCTGCTGGTTGCGGTCGGCAAGGACCTTGGTGACCACGTTCGAGTGCTGCAGCAGCAGCTTCAGCTGCTCGTCCCGCTTGGCGACGTTCTGGGACAGCCGGGACAGACCGGTCAGCGACGCCTGCACCTCGTCCGGCGTGTTCTTGAACGTCGCCGACAGTGTGTCCAGGGCCTTGGCCAGCTGCGTGGTGTCGATCCGCTCGGTCGTGTTCGCGAGATCCGTGAACGCGTCCACCACGTCGTACGCCGAGACCGTGCGGTCCAGCGGGATCTCGGATCCGGCCTTCAGCTCACCCTGACCGGCCGGGTTCAGCTTCAGGTACTTCTGGCCCAGCAGGGTCTTGATCTTCATCTCGGCGCCGGTCTGGTCACCGAGCTTCACGCCCTTGTCCACCACGAAGTCGACCCGCACGTGCGTGCCGTCGAGCTCGACCTTGCGCACCTGCCCGACGCGAACACCGGCCACCCGGATCTCGTCGTTCGGCTTCAGGCCGCCGGCCTCGGAGAACTGCGCGGAGTACTTCGTCCCGCCACCGATCAGCGGCAGGTCCTGCGCCTTGAACGCGGCCAGCATGATCAGCCCGATCACGGTCAGCCCGATCACCCCGACGGTCACCTGGTTCTGCTCACGGAACGGCTTCACGGAGTGACCCCCCTCGGATGTTGGTGCGTAGCTCCGGTGTCCAGGTGGGTGCATCGCAAGGCGGAGGAGGGGCTCGATGCGGGTTTCATCGTGCCCCGACGACAACGCAGCGAGGTACCCGCCTGGGCGCCGGAGATGCGTGCCGAATATGCGAGGGGGGTCACGGCTTCGTGCACCTCGCCGAGTTGTTGTCGTAGGCAACGGGGATGCGCGTGCCGATCGGCAGGGTGACGTTGCCGTTGAAGTTGCACAGGTAGAAGTTGAACCAGGAGCCGTACGACGCGGTCCGGGTCATCGTGGTCAGCTTCCCCGGCATGTTCTGCAGCGTCTTGACCCAGATCGCCTGGGTGTCGTCCAGGGTGGTGGCGACCGCGCGGATCTTGTCCAGGTCCGCCTTGATCGGCACCCGGGTCTGCTGCAGCAGGCCGGCCGTCTTGGTGTTCAGCGAGTTGATCGAACCGAGCGAGTTCAGGATCGGGTGGATGTCCTGACTCAGCCCGGTGATGAACTGCTGCAGGTTCACCAGCAACTGGGAGAAGTTCTGCTGCCGCTGGGAGACGATCTGCAGCGTCGAGGTCAGGTTCGTGATCAGGTCTCCGATCACCTGGTCCGCATCGGCCAACGTGGTGGTCAGCGACGCCGTCTTCGCCAGCAGCGACTCGATCGTGCCGCCCTCGCCCTGCAGCACCTTGATCACCTCGAACGCGAACTGGTTCACGTCCGCCGGGGTGAGCGCGGTGAACAGCGGCTTGAACCCGTTGAACAGCACCGACAGGTCCAGCGCGGGCGCGGTCCGCTCCTTCGGGATGACGCCGTTCTTCTTCATCCGGTCGCCACCGCCGACGCCGTCGGTGAGCGCGATGTAGCGGTTGCCGACCAGGTTCCGGTAGCGCAGCGTCGCGTGCGTGGAGGCGTCGAGGATCTGGTCGGAGTCGACGCTGAAGGTCACCATCGCGAGGCCGCTCTGACCGGCATCAGTCTGGTACAGCGCGATTTTGTCGACCTGACCGACCTTCACGCCGGCGATCCGGATGTCGTCACCCTTGTTCAGCCCGACCGCATCGGTGAACACGGCGCGGTACTTCGTCGTCGCGTTGAACGTGATGTTCCCGATCGTCACCGCCAGCAGCGCGGTCGCCACCGTCGTCACGACCACGAAGATCGCCAGCCGCACGGTGTCGATCGAGGTCTTCTTGTCCAGGATTTTCACTTGAGATTCACCTGGCCTCCCCGGAGCAGGGGGCCGACCATCAGGGTGGTCAGATCGGGGACGTCGGTGGCCGGGACGCCCATCGCGGGGCCGACGACCGAGTCGATCACCTGCTGCTCGGCCGGCGTACCGACGCCGCCGGTGTCCAGGTCGAAGCCCGGCACCGCCCGGTTCAGCTGCAGGTTGAGCGGGAAGCGCTGGTTCTTGTTGTGGTCGCCGATCACGCCGTCGTCACCGGTGATGTACGGCGCGGGGTTCTGCTGGGTGTACGGACCTGGCTTCGCACCGGGGTGACTGTAGTTCTTGCCGACACAGGTCGGCCCACGGTGGTCGTTGTACGCCGGCAGCTCGTTCGGGGCGTACGGCGTCGGCTGATTGGTGATCAGCTCGAGGTTGATGTTCAGCCGCCCGTCGCGGAACGTGTCGTTGAGGATCGGGGCCGTCTCGGTCATCACCTTGAGGAAGCACGGCACCTCGGGCGAGTACCGCTCCAGCAGATCGAGCACCGGCCGGCTCACCTCGCCCAGGCGGATCACCTTGTCCTCGTTCTGCTTCAGGAACGTGTTCGTGGTCGAGGACAGGCCCTGCACATCGAGGAAGAACTTCTGCAACTGCGCCTGCTTCTCCACCACGGTGTTGCCGGTGATGGTCAGGTTGCGCAGCGCCCGGACCAGGTCCGGCGTGGCATCGCCGTACAGCTCGGAAACCTGGGTGAGCTTGGTCAGCGCGTCCATCAGCTTCGGGACGCTCGGGTTCAGCTTCTTCAGGTAGCCGTCCAGCTGGGTCAGCGTGCCACCGAGCTCGGCGCCGCGACCGTCGAGCGCGGTGGCCAGCGTGTTCAGCGTGGCGTTCAGGTCCGCCGGGTCTACCGCCTGCAGCAGCGGCAACGCGTCGTTCAGCACCTTCTCGATCTCGATGCCGACCGCGGTCTTGTCGCGCGAGATCACGTCCCCGGCGCGGATGTGGCGACCCTCCGAGCCCTCCGGTGGCACCAGGGCGACGTACTTCTCGCCGAACAGCGTCTTCGGCAGGATCCGGGCACTGACCGCGCTGGAGATCTCGCCGATCTGGTCCGGCTTGAGCGAGAGGTTCACGGTCGCCTCGTCGCCGTCGGTGGAGACGCTGCGGACCTCGCCGACGATGATGCCGCGCAGCTTCACGTCGGCGTGCTCGTTCAGCTGCAGGCCGATGTGGCTGGTCTTCAGCTCGACGTCGACGGTCTTGGTGAAGACCTTGGCGTAGAAGGCGTACGTCAGCCAGAGCAGGAAGCAGAGCACGCCGATGAAGGCGACCCCCAGGACTCGTCTCGTCATCGCGCTACCCCGCCAGCCTGACGGTGGTCGTCGTACCCCAGATCGCCATCGAGAGCAGCAGGTCGACGACGTTGATGACGACGATGGAGGTCCGGACCGCACGACCGACGGCGACGCCCACACCGGCCGGACCGCCGGTCGCGTGGTAGCCGTGGTAGCAGTGCACGAGGATCACCAGGACGGAGAACACCAGCACCTTCCCGAACGACCACAGCACGTCGCCGGGTGGCAGGAAGAGATGGAAGTAGTGGTCGTACGTGCCCGTACTCTGCCCGTAGAACGTGGTCACGGTGAGCCGGGTGGCGAAGTACGACGCGAGCAGGCCCACGACGTACAGCGGGATGACCGCGACCAGGCCGGCGATGATCCGGGTGGTGACCAGGAACGGCAGCGACGGGATCGCCATCACCTCGAGGGCGTCGATCTCCTCGCTGATCCGCATCGCGCCCAGCTGCGCGGTGAAGCCGCAGCCGACGGTCGCGGCCAGCGCGATCCCGGCGATCAGCGGGCCGATCTCGCGGGTGTTGATGTACGCGCTGACGAACCCGGCGAAGGCCGACGTACCGATCTGGTTCAGCGCGGAGTAGCCCTGCAGGCCGACCTCGGTGCCGGTGAAGAAGGCGAGGAACGTGATCACTCCGACGGTGCCACCGATCACCGCGAGGGCGCCGGTGCCCAGCGTCACCTCGGCCAGCAGCCGGAAGATCTCCTTGCGGTACCGGGTGATCGACTTGCCCGACCAGGCCAGCGCCTTGATGTAGAAGGAGAGCTGCTCGCCCAGCCGGTCGAGCGAGTGCAGCGGCTTCTTCACCAGGGTGTCGACGAGGGCTGACATTCCTCAGGCCCCCTTCGGCGGAACGAGCTGGAAGTAGATCGCGGTCATCGAGAAGTTCGCGACGAACAGCAGCATGAAGGTGATCACGACGGACTGGTTCACCGCGTCGCCGACACCCTTCGGCCCGCCGCCCGCGTTGACTCCCTTGTACGACGCCACGACCGCGGCGATGAATCCGAACACCAGCGCCTTCGCCTGCCCCTGCCACAGGTCGGGCAGGTGGGCCAGCGCGGTGAACGAGGCTATATAACTACCGGGCGTGCCGTCCTGCAGGACGACGTTGAAGACGTAGCCGCCCATCACGCCGACCACGCTGACGAAACCGTTCAGGAAGAACGCGACCAGCATTGTCGCCAGCACCCGCGGCACCACCAGCCGCTGGATCGGGTCGATGCCGAGCACCATCATCGCGTCCAGCTCCTCGCGGATCTTCCGCGAGCCCAGATCCGCGCAGATGGCCGAGCCGCCGGCGCCGGCGATCAGCAGCGCGGTCGCGATCGGCGACGCCTCCCGGACCACGGCCAGTACGGCGGCCGACCCGGTGAAGGCCTGCGCGCCGAACTGCTTGATCAGCCCACCGACCTGCAGCGCGATCACCGCACCGAACGGGATCGCGACCAGCGCGGTCGGGATGATCGTCACGCTGGCGACGAACCACGCCTGCTGCAGGAACTCCCTCAACTGGAACGGCCGGCGCACCGAGGCGCGGGCAGTGTCGAGGGCGAAGGAGAACAGCGAGCCGGCGTGTTTCAGGGGGGCGGTCGCAGAAACAGTCACGTAGCCCCCGCCCTCGTGTCGGCGAAGGATCCGGGCGGCGGGGTGATGCCGTTCTCCCGGCACCACTCGCCTGGCGGCCGCTGCGTCGCCCGGAGCATGCCGCTACTCGGCAGCTGCTGGATCGGGATCGGTGGCAGCGGCGGCAGCTCCTGGCCGGCCTCGGCGGCCAACTCGTCGGCGTCCTTCTCTTCGGACATGCCGATCGGGCCGATCATCTGCGCGTTCAGGAACTGCCGGATCACCGGCTCCTCGCTGGACAGCAGCATCTCGCGCGGCCCGAACATGGCCAGATGCCGGTGGTACAGCATGCCGATGTTGTCCGGCACGGTGCGCGCGGTGTTGACGTCGTGGGTGACGATCAGGAACGTCGCGCCGAAGGCCTCGTTCAGGTCGATCATCACCTGGTTCAGGAACGACGTACGGACCGGGTCCAGACCGGAGTCCGGCTCGTCGACCAGCAGGATCTCGGGGTCCAGCACCAGGGCGCGGGCCAGGCCGGCGCGCTTGCGCATACCGCCGGAGATCTCGCCGGGCAGCTTCTTCTCCGCGCCGACGAGACCGACCATCTCCATCTTCTCCATCACGATGGAGCGGATCTCGGACTCGGACTTCTTGGTGTGCTCGCGGAGCGGGAAGGCGACGTTGTCGTACAGGTTCATCGAGCCGAACATCGCGCCGTCCTGGAACAGCACGCCGAACAGGCGGCGGATCTCGTACAGCTCGCGCTCGCTGCAGGTCGCGATGTCGGTGCCCTCGATGTAGATGTGGCCCTTGTCCGGCTTGAGCAGACCGATCAGCGTCTTGAGGAAGACCGACTTCCCGGTGCCGGACGGGCCGAGCATGACGCAGATCTCGCCGGCGGGCAGCGTCAGGGACACGTCGCCCCAGATCAGCTGGTTTCCGAAGGACTTGGTCAGACCTTCGACGCGGACTTCTACGCCCACCGGTCCTCCTCACGGGATGTCTGTCAGGCCCCGAACCGACGAGTTTCTGCCCGGTCCAACGAGGCACGGTTGCCTAGGTTACGCACGAGTACGCTTTTGCGTAACCCCCGCATGTCAAGCGACGGTGACCGCTTGGTCACGCTCCGGTCACGCCGATCACGGTGCGTCGACCGGCCCAACACGGTGTGCTGACAGGCACACGGCACCGGCGATCCTAGCGGCTGCCCGAGGTCTGTCCCGACCGCGACCCGAAAGTTGGCGTCGATCAAGGGTTTCGCAGGCCGAGGAGGGGACGACCGATGAGCATCGAACGACGAACATTCCTGAAGGGCAGCGCGGCCGTCGCGGAGGGAGACCGGCTGAACCGGCTGACCAGCAGCACCCGGGGCGGACCGCTCCGGCGACGAGTTCGCCGGCTCCACCTTCAGCCCCGACGGCCACACGTTGTTCGGCAACATCCAGGCCAGTCGCGGTATGTCGTTCGCCATCTGGGGCCTGTGGCGCCGCATCGGCGTCTGAGAACGTGACGAAGGGCGGTCCTGGTGAGGACCGCCCCTCGGCGTACTGCTGGGGTGTGCGGCTGGTGCCGCACAGGTCACTTCAGCGTGACGGTGGCGCCGGCGCCCTCGAGGGCCTCCTTGGCCTTCTCCGCGGCAGCCTTGTCGACCTTCTCCAGGATCGGCTTCGGAGCCGCCTCGACGAGGTCCTTGGCCTCCTTCAGCCCAAGGCTGGTGAGACCACGCACCTCCTTGATGACCTGGATCTTCTTGTCGCCGGCGCTCTCGAGAACGACGTCGAACTCGTCCTGCTCCGCGGCCTCTTCGGCAGCAGCGGCCGGGGCGCCCGGGGCGGCGGCCACGGCGACCGGGGCGGCGGCGGTGACGCCGAACTCCTCCTCGAACGCCTTAACGAACTCCGACAGCTCCAGCAGGGTCAGTTCCTTGAACTGGCCGAGGAGCTCTTCGGTGCTGAGCTTCGCCATGGTGGCGGTCCTTCCTAATGGTCGTGCTTGGTGATCACTGATGGGGTGTTGCGGGTCGGATCGGCCTCAGCTCTCGGCTGGGGCGGTCTCCTCGGTGCTCGCCTCGGCAGGTGCCTCGACCGCGTCCTGCACGGCCGGCGCCTCGTCCGCAACCGTGTCCTGCACGGGGGCGGCCTCGGCCGGCAGCTTGTCCTGCAGCGCCGCGAACAGGCGCGCGGCCTGCGACAGCGGAGCAGCGAACAACGACACCGCTTGCTGCGGAGCCGCCTTCATCGCACCTGCGAGCTTCGCGAGGAGAACCTCACGCGACTCCAGGTCAGCGAGTTTGTTGATCTCGTCGGTGCCGAGTGCCTTGCCTTCCAGCACACCGGCCTTGATGACGAGCAGGGGATTCGCCTTGGCGAAGTCACGCAGGCTCTTGGCCGCAACCACCGGGTCGCCCTTGATGAAGGCGATGGCCGAGGGACCCTCGAGCAGCGAGTCGAACGACTCGACACCCGCGTCCTTGGCCGCGATCTTGGTCAGCGTGTTCTTCACCACGGCGTAGTTCACGTCGTCACCGAGCGCAGTACGCAGTTGCCGCAGCTGCGCCACGGTGAGTCCGCGGTACTCGGTCAGCACGGCGCCGTTCGAGCTCCGGAACTCGTCCGTGAGCTCGGCGACAGCGGCTGCCTTGTCCGGCCTCGCCATGGGGTCTCCTTCCAACCTGCTTGCGCAGGGTTTGGCTTCAACGCCTCGACCCCGGGCCGGACCCGCAGAACAAGCTGTGACTTCACAAAAAAGCGCCCCTGCGCAGGCGCAAGGGCGTGAACATACTGATGTCACACTGTCCAAGTCACCTACGCGGGCCGCCCACTCGATCTGTGGGACCTTCAGTCACTCGAAAGTGACGACCAGCGGTCTTCGGCAAGATTCATTGTGCCTGACTGTTACTCCGGAAACCAAATCGGTTCCGTCAGGTCGGTGCTTCGGCGATCGGATGTGGCGGGATCCAGCGATGCATCGCGGTGGCAGCGGCCCACCCCGTCGCGGCCATGATGACGATCGCCGGACCGAGTCCGAACAGAGCTGTGGCCCCGGCCAGCAGCAACGGCCCACTGCCGTTGCCGGTGTCGGCGAACAGCCGGAACGCACCGAGGAACTGCGCGCGCCCGATCGGCGGAGACGCATCCGCTCCCAGCGTCATGATCACGCCGGCGCCCAGACCGTTGCCGACACCCATCAGCAACGCGACCGCGGTGAGCGTGACCGTCGTGTGCGTCAACGGCAGCAGCAGATGCGCGAACCCGAGGACGAGCATGGACGGTACGGCGACCCACTTGCGGCCAAGGCGGTCCATCACCGAACCGGCCGGATAGAACAGCAGCATGTCGACCGCGCCCGACAGTCCGAAGATGATGCTGGTGGTCTGCGGATCGAGCCCGATGTGCAGCGCCCACAGCGGAATGACCACCTGCCGTGACGCCCGGACCGCGCCGACGAGCAGTGCGCCGACGCCGAGGGTCCGCAGTACTGGCAGGTGGTCGCGGATCACGCCCCAGGTCGACTGCGCGGACACCGGTCGGCTCCCGCGCGCACGCCGTACGGACTCGATGTCGGGGAGGCTCACCAGCACGCCACACGCCAGGACCGCGGCGACCAGGTGGACCCAGTAAGCGCCGTCGGTGCCGAGGAAGCGCATCGCGAACGCACCGAGGAACGGGCCGATGAAGGAGCCGATGCGCTGTACGCCGCCGAGCGTGGACAGGGCGCGTGCACGCAACTGGATCGGCACGGCCTCGCTCAGGTACGCCTGACGGGCCAGACCCCAGACCGCGCCGGCCAGTCCGGTCGCCCCGATCGCGATCGCCAGGCCCCAGACCGTCGGGACGACGATGCAGGCCGCCAACGCCAGCGCGACCAGCACCGTCGCGGCGAGCATCGCGCTCCGCTCACCGATCTTGGTGGTGAGCGCACCAGCCGGGATGTCACCGATGACCTGACCGAGACCGGCCGCCGCCACGACCAGACCGGCGACTGCGACCGAGGCGCCGAGGTGGGTAGCCGACACCGCGACCACGGGCGCGATCGCGCCCTGCCCGATGCCGTAGAGCAAAGCGGGCAGATAGACCGATGGTGCGATCTTCCAGAGGCCTGCCGGTCCGGTCATGAGCGGCTGACCGCCGGCTCCGACGCGCGCGCCGTACCGAGGTCGCGTTCAGCTGGGGTGGCGCCGAGCAGCTCGGACACCGACCACGCGGCGGGGACCACCCGCTCGCCGAACTCATCCATCCGCTCCACCGGCATCCGCATCTCCGGACCCGACACGGACAGGCAGCCGACCGCCTGACCGGAGAAGTCGAAGACCGGAGCGGCCACGGATCTGATGCCCGGCGTTCGTTCGGACAGCGACTTGGCGAAGCCTCGGGTCCGGATCTCAGCCAGTTGAGCGGCCAGCGCGACCGGATCGGTGATGGTCTGCGGCAGCACCTGCTCGAGCGGACCGGCCAGCACTGCGACCTGTCGCTCCCACGGGGAGAACGCCAACAGAACCTTGCCTGGGGCACCGAGCGGCAACGGCACCGGGATGCCGAACTCCGTGTACGTACGACGTAACTGGTGACGACTCTCGACCTGATCGAGGACGACGCGTTGCCCGGACGGGAGCAACTCGTGCACGGCCGCCGTCTCCTCGGTCTCGTCGCGAAGGGCCCGCAGGACCGGCATGGCGGCGTCACGCAGGGTCGCCGGGATCCCGCCGCTGTGCGCCAACTGGGCGACCAGCGGACCGATCGCGTACCGGCGGTGTGCCGTCTGGCGGATCAGCCCGTTCTCCTGCATCGCCAGCAGCAGCCGGTGCACGGTGCTGGTGGACAGCCCGGTCGCGCGGGCCAGGTCACTGATGCCGAGATCGGGCGTCCGGGCGTCGAAGCAGCGCAGGATCGCCACCGCCCGATCGATGGACTGCACCGATCCACGGCGTCCGGGGTCTTCCTGCATGGCGAGAATGTATCCCACGATGCGGGAACTTTGCATCCGCTCCCGATAGACGGACAGGTCCGGATCTAGGCTGTGGCGCACCTGTCCCCGCGTCGAAGGAGCAGCATGGCCGGCCGGTTCGTCCAGGTGGGATCCGCGAAGCTTGCTAGTAGCAACGAAGTGCCGGTGGTGCACGATCCGGACCGCGGCGTGGTGCCGATCGCCGACCTCGGCTTCGCGCCGGACCTGCCGACGCTGTTCGGTACGACGACCCTGGCGAAGCTCGCGGTCGCGGCCGAGCGGGCGCCGGACTCGGCGTTCCACTCGCCGGCCGAGGTGGTGGCGCCGTACCGGAATCCGCGCAAGATCTGGGGCATCGGGCTGAACTACCTCGAGCACGCCGGTGACCTGTCCGAGAACGTGCCGACCGAGCCGGCGTCGTTCATGAAGGGCGACCACACGATCATCGGGCCGGGTGATCCGATCCCGGTCCCGTCGCAGAGCCGGCGTACGACGGCGGAGGCCGAACTGGGGCTGGTGATCGGCCGGGAGTGCTACCAGGTCGAGGAGGACGAGGCGCTCGACCACATCTTCGGCGTCGTCCCGGTGCTGGACCAGACCGCCGAGGACATCCTCGAGAAGAACCCGCGCTTCCTGACCCGCTCGAAGAACTTCCCCGGCTTCTTCTCCTTCGGCCCATGGATCACCAGCCTGGACGCCGTCCTCGCGCACTGGGGCTCACTCGACGCGGTCGAGGTCTCGACGGTCCTGAACGGCGAGGTGCACCGCAGCAACACGATCGCCAACATGGCCTTCAGCCCCGCGTTCCTGGTCAGCTTCCACAGCAAGGTGATGCCCCTCTACCCCGGCGACATCATCTCCCCCGGCACCCCCGGCGCCGTCCACATCACCGTCGGCGACACCGCCGAATCGCGCATCCCCGGCGTCGGCACCCTCACCAACCCAGTCACCACAGGCCGCTGAGCACCTGGTGCCAGTGGACAGCACCAGGTGCCTTGCGGGTTGGATCAGCTGAGGACGGCGAGGGCGTCGATCTCTACCAGCATGTCCTCGCGGGGGAGCCCGGTGAAGACGGTGGTGCGGGAGGGGAGGACGCCGCTGGGGGTGCGGGTGGAGAGGAACTCGGCGTACGCCTCGTTCATGACGGCGAAGTCCTCGCGCTTGGTCAGGTAGACGCGCATCATCACGACGTCGTCGAAGCTGCCGCCGCCGGCCTTCAGGATCGCCTCGACGTTCTGCAGCACCCGCGTGGTCTGGCCCTTCACGTCACCGGTGGAGACGAATTCGCCGGTGGCCGGGTCGACCGAACCCTGACCGGACACCTGCAGGATGTTGCCCTTGCGGACGCCCTGCGAGTACACCGGCATCGGCGCGGGCGCCTCGGTGGTGGAGACGGCGGTCTTGTCGGACATCAGGTCTGACACCTCTCAGTTGTCGTCAGTTGTAGTCGGCGCTGATCGCCTTGGTGGTGGCGAGGAGCTCGGGCAGGAGCTCGAGCACCTGCCCATAGTCCAGCAGGACGTCGGGAACCGAGATCGAGACGGCCCCCACGATCCGGCCGTGCTGGTCGGCGACGGGCGCACCGATGCAGTTGATGAAGGACTCGTGCTCGGCCCGGTCCTGCGCCCAGCCCTGGGCCCGGACCGCGTCCAGTTCGGCGCGCAGTGCGTCCGGATCGGTGATCGTCTGCGGCGTGAACGCGTGGTAGTCGATCGACGCGAGCAGCGCCTCCCGGATCCGCTTCGGCTGCGCCGCGAGCAGCACCTTCCCGACAGCAGTGCAGTGCAGTGCGGCGGGTACGCCGATCTGCGAGTACATCCGCACCGACCGCACGCTGTCGAGCTTGTCGACGTAGATGACCTCGCCGTTCTCCCACGCCGCCAGGTGAACCGTCTGACCGGTCTTCTGGTTCAGCTGCCGCAGATGTGGCGCCGCCACCTCGCGTACGACGTGCTGCTCGCGAGCCGCATCCGCCAGTGCGAACAGCCGCGACCCGAGCCGGTAGCGATGCGAGTCATCACGTCGTACGAACCGGTCCGCCTCCATGGTCCGCAGCAGCCGGAGCACAGTCGTCTTGTGTACGCCGAGCTCCGTCGCCAACTGGTCGAGCGACCGCTCCCCCTCGCCCAGACTGGCGAGGATCTGCAGTGCCCTGGCGAGACTCTGACTCATGCCGCCGTCTTCACACCTGCCGGACCGACATGCGTCACGGCCCACTCCTCGTCGGAGGAGGTGAGCAGTGCCTGACGTACGGCCGGGTCCAACGGAGCCGCGTGGTCCTCCGGCACAGCCAACACCGCCGCAGCACCCAGATGTCCGAGCCGCAGCCGCTGCTCCATCGGCAACCCTTGCAGCGTCCCCGCCAAGAAGCCCGCAGCAAACGCGTCGCCCGCACCAACCGGCTCCACGACCTCGACCGTGAGGGCAGGGACCTCAGTACGACGTCCGTCCGGCTCCAGCACCAGCGCGGTGTGCGCATCGTCCTTCAGGACCAGCGTCGACCGCGGTCCGAGGAGTTCACGCAGCTCACCGGGGTCCTTGGTGCCTGCGAAGACCAGCGCCTCGTCAGCACCGATCAGTACGACCTCGGCCGCGCGCAGCAACCGCCACAGTGGCGCCGGGTCCTTGCCCCGCCACAGCGCTGGTCGCCAGTTGAGGTCGACGCTCAGGGTGAAGTCGTGCTGCTGCTCAGCCAGGGTGTCCAGCATCAGTGCGGCCGTGTCGGAGATCGCTGCAGTGATTCCGGTCGTGTGCACGAGCTTGGCCTGTGCCAGCCGGTCGCGGACCGCCGGCCGGTCCAGGAACGCCGGAGTCATGGCCGAGGCTGCCGAACCGGTCCGGTAGTAGTGCATCCGCGAGCGGCCGCCCAGCGACTCCTTCACATACATCGCGGTCGGCCGGTCGGGGTCGATCTCGACTCCACCGACCTCCACACCGCGCGCCTTCAGGTCGCGCAGGACATGCCGGCCGAAGCCGTCGTCGCCCAGTCGCGAGAGCCAGGCGGTCGGGATGTCGAGCGCGGCGAGACCGCCGGAGACGTTGCTCTCGGCCCCGCCCACCGACCGCCGGAACGTCTCGATGTCTTCCAGCGGTGCCCCGGTCTCCCCCGCCAGCATGATCATCGCCTCGCCGATGCAGATCGCGGCGGCGGCAGCCGTCTCAGGGAGCGGTTCGGCCATCGGCACTCCTCGGGGTGCGAGTGATGGGATGGGAGCTGCGACACGTGTCGTTGACGCGGATTTCGGCGCGATGCTACAACCGTATCGTCAGAATGCGCAATCATCGTTGCGCATTCTGCAATATCGACCACCATCAGGGGAGCAGATGCCAGCCGCCTACGATGCCGACGCCATCGCCGCCCTCGCCGACCAGCCCGTGAGCTGGCGGGACAAGGCCCTACCGCCCGCGTTCTGGGGCCGGACCGTCGCGGAGGTGCTGGCCGACAAGCCCCGGCTGTCCCAGCTGCCCACTCCGGTGATGACGCTGTCCGCGCCCGGTCTGCGCCACAACGTCGACACCCTCGCCCGCTGGTCCGCCCACCACGGACTCGACCTCGCGCCGCACGGCAAGACCACGATGGCTCCGGCGCTCTGGGCGATGCAGCTCGACGCCGGCTCGTGGGCGATCACGCTCGCGAACGTCTTCCAGCTCGGCGTCGCCCGCGCGTACGGCGTCCGCCGGGTGCTGATCGCGAACGCGGTGATCTCCCCGCTGCAGCTGCGCTGGATCGCGGACGAGCTCGCCCGGGACCCGGAGTTCGAGGTGCTGTGCTGGGCCGACTCGGTGCGGACCGTGGAGATCATGGAGGCGGCCCGGTCGGCGTACGTCGGTCCGGACGCGCGGCGACTCGACGTACTCGTGGAGATCGGTGGACTCGACGGCCGGACCGGCGCGAGGGATGCCGAGACGGCGGTGGCCGTCGGTGAGGCGATCGCGGCGGCGTCCACGCTGCGGCTGGCCGGAGTCGCCGGTTACGAGGGCGCCGTCGGGCATGGCGTCGACGAGGCCGGTCTCGCGGGAGTGCGGGCGTACCTCAGCGAGTTTGCTGGGATCCACCACCGCTTGAAGAGTCTGTACGACGCGGACATCACGCCGGTGGTCAGCGCCGGTGGCAGTCAGTACTTCGAGCTGGTGGCCGAGGTGCTCGGGCCACTCGGTGCTGACGGAGCACGCGTAGTACTGCGGTCCGGTGCGTACATCACCCACGACGACGGGCTCTATCGCCGCGTCTCTCCGCTCGGCGAGAACCCGCGCACGGACGGCGAGCGGCTGGTGTCGGCGATGCATGCGTGGGTCCGGATCACGTCCCAGCCCGAGCCGGGGCTGGCGATCTTCGACGCCGGCAAGCGCGACCTGCCGTTCGACCAGGACATGCCGGAGCCACAGCTGATCCGGCCGCGCTCCGACGGTGAGCCGGTGCTGCCGGCCACTGGGATGACGGTCACCAAGCTCAACGACCAGCATGGGTTCCTGCACTTCACCGACGTACCGGTGGTGATCGGCGACGAGCTGCGGGTCGGGTTGTCGCATCCGTGTACGGCGTTCGACAAGTGGGGACTGATTCCGGTCGTGGACGATCCGGACGCGGCCGATCCCGTCGTCGTCGATCTGGTCAGGACCTTCTTCTGACATGGCGGACCTGCTGATCTCCGGCGCGTTGGTGCTGGACGGGTCCGGTGCTCGCGGCGTACGGGCGGATGTGGCGGTCGACGCCGGCCGGATCGTGGCCATCGGCAACGACCTGCCGTGGGCGCGGCGGACGGTCGACGCGGCCGGCCTGGCGCTGTCGCCCGGGTTCATCGACATGCACGCGCACTCCGACCTGCAGATCCTGGCCACCCCGGACCACACGGCGAAGGTGAGCCAGGGCGTCACCTTGGAGGTCCTCGGTCAGGACGGGCTGTCGTTCGCGCCGATCGACGATCCGACCCGGTCCGCGGTCCGGCGCCAGATCGCCGGCTGGAACGGCGAACCCGACGACTTCGACTTCAGCTGGTCCACGGTTGCCGGGTACCTCGACCGGCTCGACCAGGGCATCGCGTGCAACGCGGCGTACCTGATCCCGCAGGGCACGTTGCGGATGATGGTCGTCGGCACCGAGAACCGCCCGGCGACCCGTGCCGAGCTGGACGAGATGAAGCGGCTGCTGGCCGAGGGCCTGGAGCAAGGCGCGGTCGGGATGAGCAGCGGTCTCACCTACACACCGGGCATGTTCGCGACCACCGACGAGCTGGTCGAGCTGTGTGGCGTCGTCGCGCAGTACGGCGGCTACTACGGTCCGCACCAGCGGTCGTACGGCAAGAACGCACTGGACGCGTACGGCGAGATGGTCGAGGTGGCCCGCCGGTCCGGATGCGCGTTGCACCTGACTCACGCGGTGATGAACTTCGAGCCCAACCGCGGTCGCGGCGCCGAGCTCGTCGCGATGATCGACAAGGCGCTCGCGGACGGCATCGACGTCACCACGGACACCTACCCGTACTTGCCTGGGTCAACGACCTTGGGCGCGATCCTGCCGAGCTGGACCGCCGAGGGTGGGCCGGACGCGCAACTGGCGCGGCTGAAGGATCCGGAGCAGCGAGCCCGGATCGCTGTCGAGATGGAGCAGGTCGGGTCGGACGGCTGCCACGGCTGTGTGACCGACTGGAACACCATCGAGATCGGCGGCGTACGCAACCCGGCGCTGACCGGTGCCATCGGCAACACCGTCGCGGCGCTCGCGGCCGGGAACGGCCGGGCGCCGGCGGACGTCTTCTTCGACCTGCTGGTCGAGGACAACATGGCGACGTCGATCCTGCAGCACGTCGGGCACGAGGAGAACGTCCGGACGATCATGCGGCACGCGAGCCACACCGGCGGGTCGGACGGGATCCTGGTCGGCGGCAAACCGCATCCGCGGTCGTGGGGGACGTTCCCGCGCTACCTCGGCCGGTACGTCCGTGAGCTCGGCGTACTCGAGCTGGCCGACTGCATCCACCACCTCACCGGCCGCCCGGCCCGGCGGCTGCGGCTGACCGACCGTGGTCTGGTCCGGGAGGGGTACGTCGCCGACCTGGTGCTGTTCGATCCGGCGACGGTCCGCGACACCGCGACCTTCGAGGAGCCGCGGCAGCAGGCCGTGGGTATCCCGTACGTCCTGGTCAACGGCGTCCCCGTGATCGACGGCGGTCAACGTACCGACGCTCTGCCTGGCGGCGCGATCCGCCGTACTCCGACTGCGAGAGGAATCTGATGAACACGCTGGACTTGCTGCGCGCGGACCGGGTGCTGACTGTGGTCCGGGCGCCGGAGATCGCCGATGCCCGCGATCTGTGCGCCGCACTGGTTGCCGGCGGCATCCATGTGGTGGAGCTGACGTACACCACCCCGGATCTCCCCCGGCACCTCGAACGCGCCGCCTCGACTGCGTCCGAGACCGGTGCGGTGGTCGGGGCCGGCACTGTCCAGACCGGCGCCCAGGCCAAGCGGGCGATCGACGCCGGTGCGCAGTTCCTGGTCACTCCTGGCCAGGGTCCGGACGCCGCTGCGATCGCCGAGGCTGCGCGGTCCGCGGGGATCCCGGTGATTCTCGGAGCCTTCACGCCGTCGGAGGTGATGACGGCGCTGGCTCTGGGCTCGGACGCGGTGAAGATCTTCCCGGCGCATCAGCTGGGGCCGAAGTACTTCAAGGACCTCAACGGCCCGTTCCCCGGCGTACCGCTGGTCCCGTCCGGCGGGATCAACGCCGGCAACGCCCGCGACTACCTGACCGCCGGCGCCCTGGCTGTCAGCGCCGGCACCGATGTGGTGTCGCCCGCCGATGTGGCCGCCTCGAACTGGGAGACGATCACCGCCAAGGCGCAGACCTTCTGCGCTGCCATCAGTTGACGGTGATGCTCCCGTAGTTAGTGCGTAGTCCGGCGGAGCTAACCGATCAGCTCCAGGACCGACCCCTCGTGCAGCGCCCGGTAGACCTTGTCGCGCAGGACGTTGGCCTCGGCATCGGTCAGCGTGCGGTCCACCGGCCGGAGGACCAGTCTGACCAGCAGATTCCGCTGACCTGGCGTCAGTTGCAGCCGCTCGCGAGCCGCTGGCGGCAGGTCGTCGTACGCCGTCTCCCCGAGGACATCCAGTGACTCCGCAGCGTCCGCGTCCGGTCCGAGCGCGTCGCGGACCTTGTCGCCGACCACCTCCGGTGACACGTCGGCAGCTGCGTCCACGACCACAGACAGGTCGCGACGTACCGGCGGCATGGACGACACCGGCTTGTACGGCGCCAGGTCCAGCATCTGCCCGGCCACACGGGGATCGGTCGACCTGAGCAGCCGGATGTCGCGGATGCCCTTGCGGAGCATCAGCAAGCGGTCGAGCCCCGGCCCCATCGCCAGTCCGGTCCAGCGCTCGTCCAGTCCGGCCTGGCGGAGGACATGCGGAGCAGCCACCCCGCACTCACCGATCTCGATCCACTGATCGTCCAGCAGTACGTCGATCTGACGGCCATGGATCGTGTAGGGGTGCACCGCCGGCACAGTGCGGTACGTCTGCCCGGGCAGGACCGTGTCGACCAGACGGGCAATCATCTCTTCCAGCTCGGGCTCTCCGAGCGTCACGTTCCGGCTGATCCGCCAGAGGTCGAGCTGATGCGGCGTACCGGTGTGCTGCCAGTCCACCGAATCACGGCGGTAACAGATGCCAGCGCACACCATCAGTACGTCGGACGCCTCGGACTCGGCGAGTTCACGCAGTGCCGGCGGGATCATCGCCGACGTGTGACTTCGCAGTACCTCGGTCTCCGACGCGTAGCGGGTGTAGCGGGCTTCCCGGGTCACCGCGTCACCGGCGTACCCGAGGTTGTCGTAGTTGTCGGCCAGGCTGACCACCGGATGGTCGCGTCTGGTCCAGATCTCCGTGTACGGCCAGGCCGCGCCCAGCGCCGTACGGAGCGAGTCGACGACCAGTTGGACGGCGTGCGGTCCCTGGGCCGGATCGGTCAGGTCGCGCAGGGACAGGGCAGCGTGCAGTTCTTCAGAAGTGAGTACAGACATGGGTTTCTCTCCAGGATGACGGTCTCGACGGGGGGGACACCCCGGTCGGCCGCGGTCACCTCAGGAGAGAGCGCAGCAGCAGCTCACCCCGTCGGCACCGTCGTGCCGGCCGGGGCGCAGAAATCGCCGTCCGTACTGCGTCATGCCAACCAGTGTACCCACGCGCGCGCCCACCCCTCGCCGGTCCCCTTCTCGGAAACTCTTTGCCGTCAGGAGGCATTTTGTTTCCGCCCAGGCGCACCACCCCTGCCGCCTAGGTCACCAACCGACCGACTCTGTGCACCGATCAACCATCCGAAGCGCGCTCAGCTGGTCGACCCGTGCTCAAAGTCGGGCCGAGACCGGGCCGGCTCGACTGTCCAGGTGCAACGATGGGGCGCATGCGATGGATCGACACGTTGGAAGCGGCGGCCGCCGAGAAGCTGCCCGAGGCCGTGCACCGCTATTACCGGCAGGGTTCCGCCGGCGGGACGAGCGTCGGCGAGGCCACCGCGGCCTGGGCGTCGTACCGGTTCCGTCCCCGCGTGCTGCGCGACGTGTCCACCATCGACATGAGCACCACAGTCCTCGGTACGCCGGTGAACGCCCCGGTGCTGGTGGCGCCGTCGACCATGCAGCGGATGGCTGACCCCGACGGTGAGATCGCGATGGCGACCGGCGTCGGAGCGGCCGGCTCGGTGCTCGGGGTGTCGAGCAACGCGGGGACGTCGTTCGCCGACCTCGGGGAGACCGGCGTGCCGTGGTGGCTGCAGATCTACGTCGTGCGGAACCGCACCATCACCGAGCGGATGCTGGACGCCGCGGTCCCCGGTGGCGCGAGGGCGATCGTGCTCACCGTCGACACGCCAGTGGTGGGCCGGAAGGAGGACGACGGACAGACGGTGTGGGAGCTGGCTCAGCCTGGCCAGTGGCTGAAGAACCTACCCGAGGGCGAGTGGTCCGACGACGACCTGGACAAAGCCGACGACCTCAGCCCTGACGTGATCGGCTGGATCGCCGACCGCACGGGGCTGCCCGTGGTCGTGAAGGGTGTACTGCGCGGTGACGACGCCAAGCGCTGTGCGGACGCGGGTGCGGCGGCTGTGATCGTGTCCAACCACGGCGGCCGCCAGCTCGACGGCTCCATCGCCACCGCACAAGCGCTGCCCGAGGTCGCGGAGGCGCTCGCCGGCACGAGCACCGAGGTCTACGTCGACGGCGGCATCCGCCGAGGCGAACACATCCTGGCTGCGCTCGCCCTGGGCGCCCGAGCAGTCTTCGTCGGTCGCCCGGCCCTGTGGGCGCTCACAGTCGGAGGCTCGACCGGTGTGACCCGGTTGCTCACCGACTTGGGCGACGAACTGAGCCACACTCTTCGTCTCAGCGGCTGTGCACGGCCTGGCGATCTCACGCCGGATCTGGTGATCCCAGGCGAGCCTGGGCTGCTCGGAGCACGGAGGAGCTGACATGAGTCGTCCGGACCCGCTGCGCATCGTCTGCCTGAATGCCTTCATGCCCGGCTTCCGGGTGCTGCACGACTTCGCCGCCCGGAACGGGCACGAGATCGTCCTGGTCGTCACGCTGCCCCTGACCTCGGGCAGCCGGTACGACGAGGGCGCGAACCCGTTCGTGGTGGATCTGCCCGAGCGGACGGATGTGCTGATCACCGGCAAGCTGCGGACGGTCGCCGCACCGGTCGTCGAGGCGTTGCGGCCGGACGTGGTCATCTCAGCGGCGTTCCCGCGACTGATCCCGGCCGAGATCCTGCAGATCCCGAAGTACGGCGCGATCAACTGTCACCCGTCACCGCTACCCGAAGGCCGTGGACCGAACCCGTCGCGGCTGATCTACGAAGGCGACGAGCGTGTCGCGGCGAGCGTGCATCGGACTGCGGCTGAGTTCGACACTGGAGCCATCCTGGCGCAGCGGATCGCGCCGCTGCCTGCGGATTTGAATGGGAGCGGACTCATGCAGTCCTGGTACGAGCTGCTCAGCGAGTGCCTGGACGAAGCCGTTCCGCGGCTGGTTGCCGGAGAAGCCGGCGAGGATCAGGATCCGGCCCGGGCCAGCGAGGCGCCGTTCTTCACCGAGGAGGAGAAGCTTCTCGACCTCGCCGTACCTGCCGCCGAGATCCGCCGCAAGGCCGCCGCCCTCAACGTCACCTCGCCCCAGGCCCAGATCCGCGTCGGCGACACCACTCACGTGATCAGCCGTACCGATCCCGTTGATGGACCGTCGGCTGGTGCGCCAGGCACTGTGCTTGCCGAGCATGACAACGGCTGGACCATCCAAACCGCCGACCACCCGCTCCGCTTCACCCGCAGCTGAGGCCGCAGCCCAGCCCCCGGACAAGCAAGCGCGGCTCCGTCCTCTGCTCCCGGACCGTCCGCTACTCCCGGCCAGCTTAGATATGCAGCAGGGCCCCGGGAGATCCCGGGGCCCTGCTGTGTGCTGACTGTGGGTCAGTCGTCCGCGTTCTCGTCGGTGAGGTTGCGGGTCAGGTTGGGGTCAACCTGAACGCCCGGCCCCATCGTGGTGGAGATGACGGTCTTCTTGATGTAGCGACCCTTGGAGCTGGCCGGCTTCAACCGGAGGATCTCCTCCAGCGCGGCGCTGTAGTTCTCCACCAGCTGGTTCTCGTCGAACGAGCCCTTGCCGATGATGAAGTGCAGGTTCGCGTGCCGGTCGACCCGGAACTCGATCTTGCCGCCCTTGATCTCGGTCACGGCCTTGGCCACGTCCGGGGTGACCGTTCCGGTCTTCGGGTTCGGCATCAGACCACGCGGGCCGAGGACGCGGCCGAGCCGGCCGACCTTGCCCATCAGGTCAGGGGTGGCGACGACGGCGTCGAAGTCGAGCCAGCCGTCGGTCACCTTCTTGATCATGTCGTCGTCGCCGACGAAGTCGGCGCCGGCCGCCTTCGCGGCCTCGGCCCGCTCACCGGTGGCGAAGACGAGGACCCGTGCCGTCTTGCCGGTACCGTGCGGGAGGTTGACGGTGCCGCGCACCATCTGGTCGGCCTTGCGGGGGTCGACCCCGAGGCGCATCGCGACGTCGAGCGTGGAGTTGAACTTCTTGCTGCCGGCGGCCTCCTTGGCCAGCCGGATCGCCTCGAGCGGCGTGTACAGCTTGTCGAAGTCGATCTTCTCCGCGATCGCGCGGTAGGCCTTACTGCGCTGTGTCATGTCTGTTCTCCTGTGTGCGAACGCTGCTTGTTCGTTCGCGTTGTGGTGATGACGGGCGAACCTGTCGCCCTTCCACTCCTGCTGATCCGCCGAAGCGGACCATGGAGGTACTACTTCTCGACGACGACGCCCATCGAGCGGGCGGTGCCCTCGATGATCTTCATCGCGGCGTCGATGTCGCGCGCGTTGAGATCCGGCATCTTGGTGTTGGCGATCTCGCGGACCTGGTCCTTGGTGATCTTGCCGACCTTGTCCTTCTGCGGAACGGCCGAGCCCTTCTGCAGACCAGCGGCCTTCTTGATCATCTCCGGCGCCGGCGGCGTCTTGGTGATGAAGGTGAAGGAACGGTCTTCGTAGATCGTGATCTCGACCGGAACCACGTTGCCGCGCATGGACTCTGTCTGGGCGTTGTACGCCTTGCAGAACTCCATGATGTTGACGCCGTGCGGACCGAGCGCGGTACCGACCGGCGGGGCCGGCGTCGCGGCACCGGCCTGGAGCTGCACCTTGACCAGGGCAGCGATCTTCTTCTTGGGAGGCATTCTGTCGGGTCCTTAGACTTTCTGGATCTGGTTGAAGCTGAGTTCCACCGGGGTCTCCCGGCCGAAGATCTCGACCAGGGCCTTGATCCGCTGGGCCTCGGCATTGATCTCCGTGACTGTGGCGTGCAGGGTCGCGAACGGCCCGTCGACCACCATGACCGAGTCGCCCACACCGAAGTCGGCGACCTCGACCTTCTTCTTGGCCGCGGTCTTGGCGGGTGCGGCGCCGGCTTCGGCAGCCGCTGCCTCGGCCGCCGCCACGACGGCCGGAGCGAGCATCTTCTCAACCTCTTCGAGGCTGAGCGGGACGGGCTTCTGGCTGTTGCCGACGAAGCCGGTCACCGACGGCGTGTGCCGCACGGTCGACCAGGACTCGTCGGTCAGGTCCATCCGGACCAGCACGTAGCCGGGGAGGACAGTGCGCTTCACCATCCGGCGCTGCCCGTTCTTGATCTCGGCGACCTCTTCGGTCGGCACGATGATCTCGAAGATGTAGTCCTCCATGTTCAGGGAGTTGATCCGGTTCTCCAGGTTGCCCTTGACCCGGTTCTCCATCCCCGAATAGGTGTGCACGACGTACCAGTCGCCGATCTGCGAGCGCAGCCGGCCGCGCAGCTCCTCGAGCGGGTCGCCCGGCTCCTCGGGCTCGCTCTCCTCGTCGGCGTCGCCGGCCTGCGCGTCGGCGGAAGCGGTCGCGGCGGCGAACGCGTCCACGTCCGCGTCGTCGTCGGCCTCGGCACCGGCGGCCGGGCTGGCGTCCGCGCTGGAGAAGACCAGCTCGTCGTCGGCCGGCTCCTCCTCGATGGTTTCGTCGGAGGTGGTCTCGGCGGTCTCGGCAGCGAGCTCGTCGGCCGCGTCCTCGACGTCGGCCTCGGTCACGACCTCGGCGTCCTCGGAGTCGTCGGCGGCCGCGACCACCACGACCGGCTCCTCGTCGGAGTCGTCAGCGTCGGCCGGGCCGTCCTCGGCCTCGTCGTCGGCGGAGTACTCCGCGACGTCCTCCTCGACCTCGTCGTCGGCGCTGACGTCCTCGTCGTCGTCCTCGTTGTCGAGCCCGGCGAACGGGTCGTCGCCATCGTCATCGTCGTCGGCGAACAGATCGTCGTCGTCGGTGGCGTTCTCGTCGAAGTCGAGGTCAGGTTCGTCGTCGGAGTCAGCGGATACGTCGAACTCGTCCTCCAGGTTGAGGACCTCGTCGTCGCGCTCGGACACGTTGTACTCCGTCATCTGTGCATCGGGTCTTGTCTGGCTTCGGGTCGGGCCGTCGGCCCGGGACCCCCGGCGAATGCGTTCGTGGGCTGCTGCGAACCTCAGCCGAAGATCTTGAACATCGCCCAGCCGAAGGCGAGGTCGAGGACCGAGACGATCGCGATGACGAACACCACGAAGGTCAGGACGACCACGAAGTAGGTGGACAGCTGCTTACGGGTGGGCCAGACGACCTTGCGGAGCTCGGCAACCACCTGGCGGTAGAAGCGCAGCAGGCCCCTGCCCTGCTTGCCTTCCGCCGGCTTGCCGGCGCCGGACGGTGCCGGGGTGCGCGTCTCCGTCACGACCTACCTCTTTCGCTAGCGGCGGCCTGACCGGCCCTGCGCCGGTCAGGATTTGCAGGGCACGAGGGACTTGAACCCCCAACCTTCGGTTTTGGAGACCGATGCTCTGCCAGTTGAGCTAGTGCCCTCTGCAATCCTCCGGACGCCGCGGGACCTGATCTCGGGCATGCCGGATCAGGGCCACCAACGCCCGGACTAGAAGAGTGTACGGGGTCCGCGCCACCTGGTCTAACTGAGGCCCTTGCCCGTACGACCCCTTGACCGGGCGCCGCACCGCGACCAGAACCATACAGCCTCCAACCGGTCCCAACGGACCACGCCCCCTGCGTGTTCCCCGGATCACCAGGTGACACCACGGTGCATCGCCAGCCGCGCTGGTGCCAGGATGGGACGCATGGGTTCCAGGGTTTCGGCGCGGATCGGCGCCATCAGTGAATCGGCGACGATGGCGGTCGACAGCAAGGCCAAGGCGCTCAAGGCGGCCGGTCGCCCGGTGATCGGGTTCGGCGCCGGCGAGCCGGACTTCCCGACGCCGGACTACATCGTCGAGGCGGCGGTCGCGGCCGCGCGGGATCCGAAGAACCATCGCTACACCCCCGCCGGCGGACTCCCGGAGCTGAAGCAGGCGATCGTCGAGAAGACCAAGCGCGACTCCGGCTACGAGATCGAGGCTGCCCAGGTCCTGGTGACCAACGGCGGGAAGCACGCGGTCTACAACGCGTGCGCGGCACTGCTCGACCCCGGTGACGAGGTGCTGCTGCCGGCGCCGTACTGGACGTCGTACCCGGAGATCATCCGGCTGGCCGGGGGCGTGCCGGTCGAGGTGCTCGCCGACGAGACGCAGGGGTACTGCGTCACCGTCGAGCAGCTCGAGGCGGCCCGGACCGAGAAGACCAAGGCGCTGCTGTTCTGCTCACCGTCCAACCCGACCGGCGCGGTGGACAGCCCGGAGGCGGTCGATGCGATCGGACGCTGGGCGCTCGAGCACGACCTCTGGGTGATCACCGACGAGATCTACGAGCACCTGACGTACGGCGGCGCCAAGGCGACGTCGCTCCCGGTCGCGGTGCCGGAACTGGCGGACAAGACCGTCGTACTGAATGGTGTCGCAAAGACCTACGCGATGACCGGATGGCGGGTCGGCTGGATGATCGGCCCGAAGGACGTGGTCAAGGCCGCGACGAACCTGCAGTCGCACCAGACCTCGAACGTCTGCAACATCGCCCAACGGGCCGCGATCGCCGCCCTGACCGGCGACCTGAGCGCGGTCGACGAGATGAAGAAGGCGTTCGATCGCCGCCGGCAGACGATGGTGCGGCTGCTGAACGAGATCCCCGGCGTCGAGTGCCCGGAGCCGACTGGTGCGTTCTACGCCTACCCCTCGGTCAAGGGCGTGCTCGGCAAGGAGATCAACGGGCGTACGCCGGCCAGTTCGGCGGAGCTCGCCGAGATCATCCTTGACCAGGCCGAGGTCGCGGTGGTCCCGGGTGAGGCGTTCGGCGCGCCTGGATACCTGCGGCTGTCCTACGCACTCGGCGACGCCGACCTGGCCGAGGGCGTCGGCCGGATCGCCAAGTTGCTCAGCTGACCGGGATCGGCCCGATTTCTGTCCGTACGCCGTCCGTCGGTAACCTTCGGTAATGACGCAGCGGGATCTGCGGGTGCTGCCGAAGACGCACCTGCATCTGCACTTCTCCGGGTCGATGCGCCACCTGACGCTGGTCGAGCTGGCGGACACGCACGGGGTGCGGCTGCCTGACGCTCTGCGGACCGACTGGCCGCCGGATCTGTCCGCGGCGGACGAGCGCGGCTGGTTCCGGTTCCAGCGCCTGTACGACATCGCCCGTTCGGTGCTGCGCACGGAGGACGACGTACGGCGTCTGGTCCGGGAGGCGGCCGAGGACGACCGGGCCGACGGCTCCCGCTGGCTGGAGATCCAGGTGGACCCGTCCGGGTACGCGAACCGGTTCCATGGCATCACCGAGTTCACCGATCTGGTCCTGGACGCGGCGCGGGACGCGTCAGCCACGACCGGGATCGCAGTGCAGGTGATCATCGCCGCCAACCGCACCCGGCATCCCCTCGACGCACGGACCCTCGCTCGTCTGGCAGCGCAGTACGTGGGGCGCGGAGTGGTCGGCTTCGGCCTGTCGAACGACGAGCGCCGCGGTACGACGTCCGAGTTCGCGCCGGCCTTCCGGATCGCGCGGAGCGCCGGACTGCTCGCGGACCCGCACGGTGGCGAGCTGTGCGGTCCCGCGACTGTCCGCACCTGCCTTGACGAGCTGGGAGCCGGCCGCATCGGACACGGGGTGCGGACGATCGAGGATCCGGACCTCCTGAAGCGTGTGGTCGACGCACAGATCGCGCTGGAGGTCTGTCCGGCGTCCAACGTCTCACTCGGCGTCTATGAGCGGCCGGAGGACGTGCCACTCCGCCAGCTGTACGAGTCAGGTGCACGCATCGCGCTCGGCGCGGACGACCCCTTGCTGTTCGGCTCGCGTCTGGCCGAGCAGTACGAGTCAGCCCGCACGGTCCACGGCTTCACCGACCAGGAGCTCGCCGACCTGGCCCGCGGCTCGGTCCTGGCCTCCACCGCTCCACCCGACGTCCAGAAGTCCTTGCTCAGCGACATCGACGAATGGCTCGGCGTCACCACTCCAGCCCCGGTCCCGGCATACTAGTGCTGTTTGACATCGTCTACCTGGCTCGCCATGGACAGACGGAGTGGAACGTCGAGGGACGGAGGCAGGGGCGACTGGACTCGCCACTGACGCCGAACGGACTACTGCAGGCACAGCGGAATGTGGCTCTGGTCAGACGCGAGCAGCTTGATGCTGTGTTCACCAGTCCGCTCGGCCGCGCGCGCCGCACCGCTGAGATTCTTGCGGAGGCATCGGAGTTGCGGGTGCTCGACGATCTGGCCGAGGTCGCGCACGGCGAGTGGTCCGGACTCACGTCGGCGGAGATCGACACGGGTTGGCCAGGGCAGCGTGCGGCTCGGGAGAAGGACAAGTACGCCTTCCGCTTTCCCGGTGGCGAGAGCTATGCGGACGCTGAGCTACGGGCCCTACGCGCGTTGGAGAGCATCGCAGCGACGGGATCGCGCCGGCCACTGCTCGTCTCGCACGAGATGATCGGCCGGCTGCTGGTGAAGCAACTCGCGGGGCTCAGCGTCGAGGATGCCTTGCGGTGCGACCAGCCCTCCGACGTGATCTATCGGGTCACCTCCGACGGCTCGATCGATCGGTTGACGAGTGCCGAATAAGTGCTGGTCTGGTTCCTGATCAGGGCATTGCCCGGGCCCGCGGGCGGGAATTACGTTGCGTACATGACGCCGACCAAGATCCTGCTCCCAGAGGACGAGCTTCCGACCCGTTGGTACAACGTGCTGCACGACCTCCCCACGCCCCCGCCGCCGGTGCTGCATCCGGGGACCGGGCAACCAGTGGGGCCGGACGATCTCGCGCCGCTGTTCCCGATGGACCTGATCCTGCAGGAGGTCTCACAGGACCAGTACGTCGACATCCCGGGCGAGGTGCTCGATGTGTACCGGCTGTGGCGACCCAGCCCGCTCTACCGGGCGCACCGGCTGGAGAAGGCGCTCGACACCCCGGCACGGATCTACTACAAGTACGAAGGCGTCTCCCCGGCCGGATCGCACAAGCCGAACACGGCCGTTCCGCAGGCCTACTACAACGCCAAGTCCGGTGTCCGGAAGCTCACCACCGAGACCGGCGCCGGCCAATGGGGCACCGCTCTCGCCTTCGCCTGCGCGCAGTACGGGCTGGAGTGCGAGGTCTGGCAGGTGCGGGCGTCGTACGACCAGAAGCCGTACCGCCGGACGATGATGGAGGTCTTCGGCGCGACCGTCCACCCGAGTCCGTCAGAGCTCACCGAGGCCGGGCGGAAGATCCTCGCGGAGGACCCGGAGTCGACCGGGTCGCTCGGCATCGCGATCAGTGAGGCGGTCGAGTCCGCCGTTCAGGACGAGTCGGTGCACTACGCGCTGGGTTCGGTGCTCAACCACGTGCTGCTGCACCAGACGATCATCGGTGAGGAAGCGCTGATCCAGCTCGCCATGGTTGGTGAGACGGCGGACCTACTGGTCGGCTGCACCGGTGGCGGGTCGAACTTCGGCGGCCTGGCGTTCCCGTTCCTCCGGGAGAAGTGGGCCGGGCGGATGTCGCCGACAGTGCGGGCGGTTGAGCCGGCCGCGTGCCCGTCGCTGACGCAGGGGACGTACGCGTACGACTTCGGCGACACCATCGGGATGACGCCATTGATGAAGATGCACACCCTCGGCCACGACTTCATTCCCGACCCGATCCACGCCGGCGGTCTGCGGTACCACGGCATGAGCCCGCTGATCAGCCACCTGTACGAGACCGGTGAGATCGAGGCCGTCGCCAAGCCACAGTCCGAGTGCTTCGCCGCAGGTCTGCAGTTCGCCCGCACCGAAGGCATCGTGCCGGCGCCCGAGCCGACGCACGCCCTAGCCGCGGCGATCGAGGAGGCTCAACGCTGCAAGGAGTCCGGCGAGGAGAAGGTCATCCTCACGGCTCTCTGTGGTCACGGCCACCTGGACCTGGCGGCGTACGAGGCCTACCTCAGCGGTGCGATGACGGACCGCTCGTGGGACGACGCCGACATCCAGTCCGCGGTCGCCCAGGCCCTCACCCGCCTGCCCGTTCTGAGCTAGCGCCCACCGCGCTTCCACCAGGGTTTGGGCCGCTTGGCGACGGCCGCCAGCCAGTCGTCCGGGACGGTCCAACCCCTGGCCTGCACTGCATCGAAGTACGCCGCCTTGAGACTGTCCGGCAACCAGTAGGAGGCCTTGCTCTGGTGCATGACCTCGAAGTAAGTCGTACGTCGCTTGGTGCTCCAGACGGTCGCCTGCCGCGCGCTGTACGCCAGCCGGACGTAGTCCCACCGCGCCTGCGCGTCCGCCATGTCGAACGCCCGCTCGACCACGCGCCCTTGGAGCGGCTCGGCCTCGATCCCTTCGATCAGCCCGAGCACCAACCGCCGGTCGTGGGTGATCTCGTCCGGCAACCGCAACTCCACCGGGTCCAGGACGACAGGCCCCAGCCAAGGCCGCGCGACCTCCAGGAACACCTCCAGCAACGCGAAGCCTTCTTCGGCCTGCTCGAACCGGGCGAGTTCCGCCCGCAAGGTCGTCACCGCTTCCTCGGCCATCCGCCCACCCTAGGAGGCGGATCCTCCGCGCCGGCGGCCAGCCGGTCCCGCATCTGCCCCGGCCTGCCCCTGTCTGCCCCGGCCATGCACGCTCAGCGACGACCCTCGACCATCGATCTGCCCCGATTCGCCACCTGCCGGCCAGGCGCACCACCCGAAAACCCCTTACAGCGCGAGAAAACCGGGGCATCGCGGGGCATTCCGGGGCAACCTGGGGCAGATCATCCACAGCCCTCGTCTTCGACCTCACAGAGGGTGCGCGGACACCTACAGTTACCGCCATGCCAGACCCGAACGAACTCCTCCGCACCGCCCGCGAACGCACCCCTTCCCGCCGAGCGCCCGGTGAGCAGATGTCCCGGGCCGAGCTCGCGGAGGCGGTCTGCGGCTGGCTGTGGGAGACGACCGAGACGAAGTACGAGCTCGACGGGCACTACATCGCGAAGCTCGAACGCGGCGCCGTCCGCTGGCCCGGAGCGGCCTACCGGGCCGGCCTGCGCTACGTCCTCAACGTGGTCGACGACGCCGACCTCGGATTCGTCGCGCCCGGCGGCCTGACCGGTGCCGATCCGGAGCCGGGGACGAGTTCGATGCTCGGGCTCGAGGACGACCTGGTGCAAGCCGGCGACGAGTCGGTCGCGCTACTCGCCCTCGCCGAGGAGTCGAACGTCGGCGACCTGACCGTCGAACAACTGCACGCCGACATCGTGCGCATCACCCAGCAGTACCTGCGTACGCCGACCCGACCGCTGTACATCCGCGCCCGCGCGATCCGCGACCGCGCGTTCCGCCTCCTCGCCGGCCGGCAGCCTCCGAGCCAGACCCGCGACCTGTACGCCGCGGGCGGCTGGGCGCTGACCCTGCTGGCGTGGATCTCGGTCGACCTCGGCCGTCCGGATGTCGCCGAGAGCCACACCCGGACCGCATGGGCCTGTGCCGAGGCCGCCGAGAGCGACGACCTGCGAGCGTGGGTGCGGGCGACGCAGCACACCGCCGCCTTCTGGCAGGACGACTTCGCCCGGGCGACGACGTACGCGCAGGACGGACTGCAGTACGCGACCGGCAGCTCGACGCTGTTCCTGGCCAGCGTCGCTGCGGTCGATCTCGCGCGGACCGGTCGTCACGCCGAGGCCCGCGAGGCCCTCACGATCGCGAAGCGCACCACGGTCCGCACCGACGTACCGGAGCTTGGCGGCCCTTTCCTCTGTACGCCGGAACGCGCGGAAGGCATCTGGTCCGACACGCATCTCGCGCTGGGCGAGGCACACCGCACCCTCGAGCATGCGGATCGCGGCATCGCGCAGTTCGAGGCGGCGCCACACGCCGTACGCAACTTCGGTTCGGAGCGGATGGTCCGGCTCCAGCAGGCCAAGGCGCATCTGCAGCTCGGTGATCTCGACGGCGCGACCGAAGCGGTGTCGGTCGTGCTGACCACCCCGGTCGAGTACCGGGTGCGCCCGTTGATCCATCGGATCAGCGAGGTCGCCGCCCTCACGCGCCTCAGCCGGCACGCGACCGATCCGAAGGCTCGCGCGCTGCACGACTCCATCCGCGTCTTCACCCGTCATCCCGCCAGCCGGGCGACCCCGAGCAAATGAGAGGCCCATCGATGTTCGAAGAAGTTCAGGATCACTGGTACTGGCGCCCCGGTTGGCGCGCCGATCGTTCCTTCTACACCTGGCACATCACGTTCGCGGACCGACCCGAGATGGCCGCGTTGCACGCGTCGTACGCCGAGCTGGTCGACGACCTCCCCGGCTTCACACCCGTGCCGCTTGAGTGGTTGCACCTCACCCTGCAAGGCATCGGCTTCACCGACCGGGTGCCGGAGTCAGACCTGGCCGACATCGTCAAGGCCACTCGTCATCGGGTCACCGGCCTCGGCTCGTTCCCGGTCGGCATCGGCCCGGCCGTCCTCGACCGCGAGTCCATCCAACTCCCGGTCCGCCCGATCGAGCCGCTCCAACACCTCCGCGACCTGACCCGAGCCGCCATCACCGACGTCTGGGGTGACGACGCCGTCCCCGAACTCCCCGAACTCAACCCCCACATCACCATCGCCTACTGCAACCACCCAGCCCCCGCACCCCCCATCACCACCCGCCTCCTCAATCACTCACCCCAAGACACCACCCTCTCCATCACCACCCTGACCCTCCTATCCCTCACCAGAACCCACCACCTCTACCACTGGGCCCCCCTCGAATCGATCGCGCTCCACTAACCGCAGGTGTGCCTCCCACCACCCACGCCACCCGCCTCCACATATTCGTCGACGAGAACAAGTCCCGAGGTCTCCTCATGGCCGCCGCGAGCTGCCCCGCCGCCGGGGTCAATCCCAGTCGCCGCCTCCGGACGGACCTCCTGATGCCGGGCCAGCGCCGGATCCACTTCCAGAAGGAATCGCCCCCGCGCCAACGCAAGATCCTTGCCGCCATCACCGAACTCGACGTACGCGTCAACCTGTACGCCGTCCCGCGCGCCGATGTCGCGAGCCGGCGTCTCTGTCTGACCGCGATCGTGCGTGACGCGGCGTCCACCGCCGAGCGCCTGGACCCGCTGCTCCGGGTCCCCGATGCGGTGGTCTGGGCCCGGGCGAAGGGTCGCGAGTGGCGCAAGGTGGTTCGTGAGTACTGCGCCCTGCGGCCGGTCTGAACGCGCGGAACCCGGCTCACCAACCGTCCGGATGGCTGCCGGGTTCACTTCCCACAAGCTATTGCCCTGGGCATCGATAACTCTACCGGCAACTCCAGTCGCGTCGCCAGCGGAATCAGTAGGTGCGGATGGAAATGATATGGGCTCGGGGGGAGCCGTTGGTGGAGTGGGGTTTTAGGCGGAGGTGGGTGAGGGGGGTTGGGGTGGGGAGGGGGTGGCGGTGGGTTCTGTGGTGGTTGTTGGTGACGGTGGCGATGGGGTGCCAGTCGGCGGTGCCGTTGCGGGCTTCGACGGTGTAGGACTCGAGCAGGGTGGGGAGGGATGTGAAGGGCGTGCGGTGGTGGTGGAGGTTGATCAGGTCTTCTTCGACGTCGTCGTCGAGGATCACGACGACCTCGGAGACATCCACGGGGGTCGGCCAACTGAGTTCGATCCACGGGTCGAGGTCCCAGGCGAGGTCCTCGGAGGACCAGAGGTTGGGTCCGCCGTACGGGCGGGAGTAGCTGCCGATCACCTTCTCCGGTGCGTACGCCGACGTCTCCCCCAAGCGAACGCACAGACCGGCCCGCGGCAGGATGTGCTTCCACGGACGGAACTGTTCGGTCCACTGCTCATCAGGCGACGGCTCGCGGTGCGCGAAGTAGATCATCCCGGGCAACCCCGTCGCCGCCGTATGCACGGAGACAGACGCGTTCTGCTTGAGGACCACGATCACATTGCCCGGGTGGTCCGGACGATAGTCGACAGGTACGTCGATCCATCGCTTCTCCCCCGCACTCACAGGCACAGAACGCGAGTCGATCAGCGCCAACGGCAGATAGTTCTGCGGATTGACCGGATCATGCAACTCGACGGTCAGTACGGCGTCCTCGGCAGCATCAACCAACAACTCCAGACGATCCAACGCAGGATCGACCGGTACGACGATCGCGATATCGGTGTCCAACGGCAACGTGCCCGACGAGATCTCGACAGCCGGATGCGTCAACGTCGACGAAGCCGTGACAGAGGCCTGCAGTGCAAGGTTGTCCGGATCATCGTCGACGACCCCAAGAACGGAACCATCGGCCCGAGTGAGCGCGTGCCGCATCAACTCAAATCGCGAAGAAGCCAACTCCCGCGGCGACAACCCGTTGCGCAGGGCAACAGCAGCACCGATGCCGGCCGCCTCCCCCAGAATCGCGCAGGTCGCCATCACCCGAGTCGTCCCGAACGCGACGTGACTCGCACTGATGTTCCGCCCCGCCATCCACAGGTTGCGCACACTCCGCGAATACAGCGACCGCAGCGGAATGTGGTAGTTCCCATCCGGATGCCAGTGCTTCGACCCGCGCTCACTCGCGTACACCCCACCTGGCGGGTGCAGATCGATCGACCACCCACCGAACGCGACCCGATCCTCGAAGAGCGTCTGCCCGAGTACGTCGTGCTGCGTCAGCACGTGATCACCGAGGAACCGCCGGTACTCGCGCTTCCCCGGCACCGACCCGATCCACTCCAGGGTCAGATTGTCCGCGTCGAACCGTCCCGAGTTCTTGATGTAGTCCCAGATCCCGTACACGACAGCCTGCAGTTCGTCCCGGATCGCCTCATTGTCGTCGACGACGTCGAGCTCGCCACCCCACTCGATCCACCAGTACGCGCACCCATTCAGATCCGACCGGATCACGCGGCGATCCGGGATCGCGGTCTCGGTGATGTCGCGGGCGAACGACGGCGGCACGAACCGCACCGGTGCGCCGGTGTCCTTGGTGTAGAAGAGGATCGTGCTGCCGAGCGTGTCGTTGTCCGGTACGTCCGGCGCCCACGACTCGTCGTACATCGACCGCGGCTCACGACCGGTCCGGTACTCCGCTCCCGCCAGCAACCCGATCAGGCCGTCGCCCGAGCAGTCGGCGTACGCCGGACTGACGAAGCGGATCTCCTTCTCCGACCCCATCTGCCAGCCGGTCACCAACCGAATCTCCCCGTCAGAAGCCTCGACGCTCCGTACGTCGGTGTTCAGGAACAGCTGGATTCGCGGCTCCGCGCGGACCGCCTCCAGCAGCACGAGATCCCAGTAGTAGGGATTTCCCTCCGGGTTCCGGTACTGGTTCTCGACGAACAGCTCGCCCATGATCCCGGTCTCCCGGGCGAAGTGCTGGACGCCGTGCGCGGTCGCACCGCACACCCACACCCGTACTTCGCTGGAGGAGTTGCCGCCGAGCACCGGCCGGTTCTGGACCAGCGCCACTGTGCTCCCCTGCCGGGCCGCACCGATCGCGGCGCAGATACCGGCGAGCCCCCCGCCGACGACGGTCAGATCGGTCTGGATTTCGAGCTGCTGCATGCAGGAACCTTTCAGCTGTCAGGTGTGATGACGGGTTGTCCGGGCCCGTTCGGGTGGTTGGCCGTGAGGTGATCCGGGACGCGCTGCGCGACCAGGACGAACAGCAAGCCGGCGGTCAAGGTGTCGCTCGCCCGCCCGGCGAAGAACTCGGTCCAGGTCCCACCGACCGGCGTACCGGTGTCGAAGACGACCTCCGCCACCCGTCCGATCGGTGAGTCCGCGACCCCGGTGATCGCGACCGTGAGTGCGCCCCCGGACTTGGAGCGCTTGATGAACTCCAGCGTGGCCGGATCGTTCCCCTGCCGGGTCACGACCAGCGCGACGTCCCCGGATTCCAGCAACCCGCTGCCGATCGACCCGGCCTGCGGTCCGTCGAAGAACCACACCGGGATCCCGATCCGCAGCAGACGGATGTACAGCTCGCGGGCCGGGATCGCGTCGCCCCACTCCCCATAGATATGCGTACGCCGTGCGCCCGCGATGGAATCGGCGACCCGCGCCGCGGCCGCCAGGTCGATCGACGCCAGCGCGTTGCGCAGAGCGTTGGCCTGGGTGCTGGCCAGCACGTTCAGCACCTGTTCGGGCGGATCCGCCGGACCGATCGCCATCCCGATGTCGCTCGCCCAGCCGGCCTCGATCCCGCGGCCGACCTCCATCGCCAGGGCAGCCCGGAGTGCGGGGTAACCGGCGAATCCGAGGTGCGTCGACAATCGGGTCACCGTCGCCGCTGAGGTCTGCGCGGCCTCGGCCAGCTTGGTGATCGATCCGCGGGCGACCTCGTCCGGGTTCGCCTGGATGTGCTCGGCGACCCGCTGCATCGCGCCGTTCAGCTCGGGCAGGGCGCGCTTGACCAGCTGCAACGGGCTCGGGCTGTCAGCTCTCTCCATGTCTCCCATTCCGCGATCATCACGTATAGACGAACTGGGCACTCGCCACACCGTCGGTGTCGCTGACGACCCGCACCCAGTGCGCGCTGAACCCGGGCGGGAACACGTGCGTCCGGAGCTGCCCCGGCTCGACCGTCAACTCCGTGACCGCCCCGAAGCGCCCGTGCCCGTGGAAGTCGATCTCGACCGTGATCGTCATCGGATCGGCCGAGAAGTTCTCCAGGTGCAGACACTTCCCGTCGAAGCCCGTCATCAGATACGGATCGGACGGCACCCCGGCGGCGACCGGCGTCTCCCACCACGGACCACCCCATCCAGCCGGCTTGCCGAAGCTCCACAGGTCGTCCGTCTTCCCGAACCACAACCCGGACTGCGGCTCGGCCGTCGTCGGGTTGAGCCCGTGACTCGGCGACGCGTTGTCCGCACCGGCGACGAGCATGCCCCGCCAGGAACAGAAGTCGCCCAGCACCCAGAGGTGGGTGGAGATCGGCCGCACACCCCAGATCCGGCCGCCGTACGCCCAAGGGGACAGCTCGTAGAACATTCCGTGGTGGTCGAGGAGGAGTCGCTCGTGCTCGACCTCCCGGATCCGCGGCCACTCGGTCTGCCACTTGTGGTCGAAGCAGTGCGACGCCTTCGGCAGCCGGTACCGCGTCCACTTCTGGTCGGCTTCGGTGAACACCTCGAGGATCGCCGAGGCCCGGTCCCACCCGGTCGCGAAGATGGTCCCACCGAACTCGTGCCGGCCGCCGATCGCGGTGAACGGGTCCTCCCGCAGTACCCTCCACGCTTGGCCGTCGTACTCCGCAAGTCGTCCGCGCGACCGTTCACCGGCCCACTCGGGCTCGGCGTACTCGTTGGAGCAGACGACGAGCCGGCCGAACGACGTGTAGCAGTCCTTGTAGTGCACCTTCATCTCGCCGTCGGTGCCGAGCTCGTCGTTGAGGTCGAAGAGCTGCGTGCACTCGTACGTCGTCAGGTCCAGCTCGAGCAGCTCGCCTTCCATCGCCAGCACGTACACGTGGGTGTCCGGTTTGGTCAGGTGCCGCGACGTACCGCAGACCCGGAGCGGCTGGAGCTCGGGGATGGTGACGATCTTGTGGTCGGCACTGATCACGTGCGGCCCGAGGACGAGTTGCGAGGTCGGGAAGTGCACGAACCGGTTGGTGTAGGTGCCGTCCACGCCGAGCGTCTCGGCGACGATCTCCATCGACAGGTCGGCGTCGATCCGGCGCAGACTGACGCCGGCACCGGACGGCGCCTTGTGGGAGTTGTAGTTCTGGACATAGAGCTTCCCGTTCCACGGCATCAGCGAGCCGACGCCGAGCTCGCTGCGCGGCGGACCGAAGTCGCCGATCTGCGCGAGATGGGGGAAGACACCTGAGACGTTCACTGTCATTTGATCCCTGTGTGAGTCATGGCCGCGATGAAGCGGCGTTGCAGGACGACGAAGACGATCAGTACCGGGACGATCGAGATCACCGAGGCGGCCATCGTCAGGCCGGGTGCGATCTGGCCCTGTTCGTCGACGAAGTTGGTCAGGCTGAGCGGCAACGTGTACCGCTCCGGGTTGCTGATCAGCACCAGCGGCGTCTCGTAGTCGTTCCACGACCAGACGAACGCCAGGATGCCGAGTGCACTGATCACCGGTGTTGCCAACGGCAAGTAGATCCGGGTGAACACCCGCCACTCGTTCGCGCCGTCCATCCGCGCCGCCTCGGCGAACTCGGCCGGCTGGCTGACGAAGAACTGCCGCATCAGGAAGGTCCCGAGCACCGTGAACATGCCGGGCAGGATGAGCGCCCAGAGCGTGTCGTAGAGCCCGAGCTTCTGGAAGTAGATGAACCGCGGTACCAGCAACAACTGGGCCGGGATGATCGCGGTCGCCAGGTACACCAGGAACAGCTTGTCCCGGCCCTTGAACGACATCCGCGCGAACGCGTACCCGGCCATCGTCGCGGTGATCAGTTCCCCCGCGACCCGCAGTACGGCGACGAACACCGACCGCCCGAACGCCGGCAGCACCGAGGTGGCACCGCTCAGCACCGTGCTGAAGTTGTCCCACTGGAACGGGTCCGGGATCCACTGCATCGGGATCTTGTACGCGTCCACGTCCTGCTTGAGCGCGGTCGACAGCATCCACGCGAACGGCGCGAGGAAGGCGATCGCGAGGATCCACAGTGGGATCCCCCAGTACCACTTGGCGCGCTTAGTCATGCAGAGCCCTCCCTCGCTGGGCCCGCCAGGTCACCAGGGTCAGCACCAGTACGCCGACGAAGGTCACCAGGCCGATCGCCGAGGCATAGCCGAACCGGTAGAACTGGAAGCCGGTCTGGTACATGTAGTAGGAGATCGTCGTGGTCGAGTCGCCCGGACCACCGGCGGTGATCAACGCGATCAGGCCGAAGCCCTGCGACGCACCGATGATCAGCGTGACCAGCAGGAAGATCGTTGTCGGCAGCAACGACGGCCAGGTGATGACGCGGAACTTCGCCCACACCCCGGCACCGTCGATGTCGGCCGCCTCGTACAGCTGCCGCGGCGCGTCCTGCAACGCGGACAGGTAGATCAGCGAGCAGTAGCCGACGCCACCCCAGACCGCCATCACGATCAGCGCCGGCAACGCCCAGTGCGAGGACGCGAACCAGCCCGGTTGCAGCCCGAAGACGTCGAGCACCTGGTTGACCAGGCCGGCCTTCGGGTTCATCAGCATCAGCCAGGTCATGCCGATCGCGACGATGTTGACGATGTACGGCAGGAAGAAGATCGCCCGCAGTACGGCGCGGCCCGGCAGCGGCCGGTTGAGCGCGATCCCGAGGCCCAGTCCGAGCATGACGGTGAGCGGCACGGACACCCCGACGTACACGAGGGTCAGGCCGACCGCGCTCCAGAAGCCGGGGTCGCGGGCGATGGCGATGAAGTTGTCGAGACCGTTGAACTTGATGCCGCCGAGGCCGGACACCAGGTTCCAGTCGGTGAAGGCGAGCACGATCACGCTGATCAGTGGGATCAGCGTGAACGCGATGACGCCGAGCAGGTTGGGCGCGATGAAGAGCAGCCCGATCCAGCCCTTCGGCTTGATCCCGGGACCCGGATCGGCCCGGACCGTGGTCCGTTCCGCTGCGACGACGGTGGCGGTGGCCATCAGGAACTCCTCTCGTTCCGGGCGATCGCGGCGTCGGCGACCCGGCGTACCTCACGGATCGCCGCTCCGGGGTCTTTCTCGCCGAGCCAGCACAGGTCCTTCTGCTGCTTCACCGCGAGGGTGATCTCGGGGAACCCGGCCAGCCGGGTGTCGGTGGCGAGTTTCGGTTCGGCGTCCAGGACGACGCGGCGGAACGAGTCGACGTCGAAGTACTTCTCGGGTTCCTTGCCGAGCATGCCGGTGAGTACCTGATCGTCGGTGACGTTGCCCAGCGTCGGCAGCTTGCCGCCCGCGAGCATCGGCGTGGATCCCTCGGTCAGCCAGAACTTCACGAACTCCCAGGCCGCGTCGACCTTCGGCGACTTCGGGTTCACCATGACGAAGTTGTTGTAGCTGCCGCCGTTCCAGTCCTGGCCGTCGACGGTCGGGGGTGGCGCGAACGACACCTTGAAGTCGTGCGGGAACTTCTTCGGGTCGTACAGGTACCGCAGGTTGAACGGTGCGGTCGACCAGAGGTGGAACTCCTCGCCGAGGAACGAGTTCTGCTGGTACGAGTCCAGGTGCCGGGCGAGCACCTCGGTCCACGGGAACGCGGACCCCTCCCGGATCATGTCCTGGCCGATCCGGAAGTTCTGTTCGAAGTGCGGATCACCGAAGTTCGAGCGATCGCCGTCGTACCAGTAGTTGGGGCCGAGCGCGATCCTGGCGACGTCGGGGACGGTGTACGCGCCGATGGTGTTCGCGGTGGTCAGCTTCTTCGCGGTCGCGCGGTACTCGTCGATCGTCCACTGCTGTGGGAGGTCGACGCCGGCCTGCTGCCGGAGCTTCTCGTTGAAGAGGACGAAGAACGGCTCACGGGCGGTGGCGAGCGCCTTGACCCGGCCGTTGTCGAGGTACGCCCGCGGTTGGTCGGTGTCGAGGAACACCTTCAGCTGCGGATCCTGGGTCACCCGGTCGGTCAGGTCCACGGCCAGCCCGGACCCGGCCCGGAGTGCGAGCGACGCCGGCGAGTAGGTGAAGTACACGTCGATGTCGACACCACCCTGCAGCGCGGTGTCCAGCTTCAGATTGCCGCGGGCGTCGTTCACGAACCGCGTGTAGTTCACCTTGTACTGCGGGAACCGCTGCTCGAACGCCTTGACCACGTTCGCCGGCCCGGATGCGGCCGGCACTCCGCCCCAGACCTGCAGCACAGCCGACCGTGCTCCCCCACCAGAGCACCCAGGCACCACCGACGCCAGCGCCCCCGCACCCAGCCCGGCCAACACCTCCCGCCGCGAAAATCTTTTTCGCCTCACACCCCACCTCCCATCGAATCTCGCAAAAGATTAGCGAGCGCAGCATCTGTTGCCTAGCCCTGATGCAAAACTTTTTCAGGCGATGAGCTAACGACAGGAGGTAGTGCCTCGTGGCCGCCGGCCGGCGTCCCGCGCCCACCGCAGCCGCCCGCTGTGGCAGGACTACCTCCTGTCGTTAGCCGCAGCCAATCGCTGCGTCACAGTGCTCCGGACAGTTCCGATCACCCATCGGGGGTCTCCGATGACCTGCTGGTAGGTGAATCGGAGCACCAACCATCCAGCCGTGACCAGGTCGTCGTACCGCCTGCAGTCGGCCGCGAAGGCGCTGGCCGAGCCGTGGAACTCGTAGCCCTCGGCTTCCAGAGCGATCCGCGCCGACCTGTGGCCCAGATCGACGCGCGGCGTGGCGCCGCCGGTGTCCACCAGCAACTGAGGCTCGAACCCATCGATCCCCTCAACCAGCAGAAGGCTCCGGAGCATCGATTCCAGGAAACTCTCGGCGTGCCCAGTTGCCGCGGCCGCGATCCGCACCGCGTTCGGCCGCCCTGGCCCGCGCATCGCCGTGACGGCTGCTTCCAGCTCATCCTGGGTCAGCCGGCCGGTGGCGAGTGCAGCGTCGGCTACCGCAAGAGCTTCACCGAACGGCAGGATTCGGGCGCAGTCGACGACCGTTCGCAGCAACGACGTCACCCGGCTGAGCCGTTCATCCGACGAGACCGCCGCCCAGTGCATGACGACCGGTCGACCAGGACGAGGGCGGCGGTGAACCGGCACTGTGATGTGCGGTTTCTCCGGGCGGACGAGCAGCGGTAGGTTCCAGGCCGCCGCGGCACTCAGGTGCGAGACAACACCGTCGTAGGCCAGGGCGGCCAACCTGTCAGCTCCGAGACTCGGCAGCCCGTAGATCCCGCGGGCAAGTCGCTCGACCTCACCCCGCTCGACGGCGGCCTTCAGCGCCCCGGGCGTCGTCGCCCGGGCCAGCTCGGCCCAGGTCGCCGAACCGCCCAGCCGGGCCAGCGCTTCGACGACGGATGCCACCCCAGGATCCTGCCCGCTTCGCCGATTTCGCGGCTGAAGTTGTCCACAGGCGAGCTAACGACAGGAGGTATTCCCGCCGTCCGCGACCTCGCACGCTCGTGGACCCTTGGGAATGCCGTAGAACCGGCATTACCTCCTGTGCTTAGGACGTCAGAGGGTGCAGTTCACCAGGACTGGTTCGTTGGTGAGGGTGATGGCGAAGGCTTGGTGGACCTGGGTGCGGACGTGGGCTGCCAGGGAGAGGAGTTCCTTGGCGGTGGCGTTGCCGCGGTTGGTGAGGGCGAGGGTGTGTTTGGTGGAGACGGCGGCCGAGCCGATGGTGAAGCCCTTGGAGACGCCTGCGTGTTCGATCAGCCAGGCGGCGCTGGTCTTGACGCGGCCGTCGGGCTGCGGCCACTGCGGTGCACCAGCGGGTACATCGGCCGGGGTGTCCAGGATCGGGTTGGTGAAGAACGACCCGGCGCTCCACGTGTCGTGGTCGTCCGGGTCCAGCACCATGCCCTTGCTCCGCCGCAACCCCAGCACGGCTTCCCGTACGTCGGTCATCGGCGCCCGCGACCCCGGCTCGACATCCAGCACCCGAGCCAGTTCGGCGTACCCGACCGGCGCGGACAGGTCGCCGAGCGGCAACTGGAAGGTGACGTCGAGTACGACGTACCGCGCCGGGTCGGCCTTGAAGCGCGAGTTCCGGTAGCTGAACCCGCAGTCGGCGGCGAACATCGTGCGGACCGCGTTGTCGACCCGGTCCCAGACGCGGACGGACGCGATCGTCTCGGCCACCTCGTGACCGTAGGCGCCGACGTTCTGCACCGGGGTCGACCCGGTCAGCCCGGGGATCCCGGACATCGACTCGAGACCGCTCCACTCTTCGGCGATCGCGCGCTGGACGACGGCATCCCAGTCCTCACCAGCGGCGATGTGAACCATCGCGCCGGAGCACATGCCGGCGTCCACGCGGATCCCACGCGTCTCGATCTTGACCACCGTGCCGCGGAAACCGTCGTCGCCGATCACCACGTTGCTGCCGCCGGACAGCAGCAGCACCGGCTCCCCGGCTGCGTCGGCGTCGCGGACGGCGGTGATCAGGTCGTCCTCGGTGCTGACCTCGACGAGCTTGTCGGCCAACCCTCCGATCCGCAGGGTGGTGAAGTCGGCCAGGCGTACATGCGTAGTCACGAGACGCGCACAACCGCCCTGGCCCGGCCGAGCACCTTCTCGTCGCCGGCGATCGCGGTGATGTCGAACTCGGCCAGCCCGTCGGCGACCTTGTCGGCCTTCGCCGAGAACGTCACGCTCGCACCCTTGTCATCGTCCGGTACGACGACCGGCTTGGTGAACCGTACGCCGTACTCCACCAGATCAGCCGGGTCGTCGAGCCAGTCGGTGACGACGCGGACCGCGGTCGCCATCGTGAGCATGCCGTGCGCGATCACACCGGGCAGGCCGAGCGCGCCCGCCATCCGGTCGCTCCAGTGGATCGGGTTGAAGTCGCCACTCGCACCGGCGTACCGGACCAGGTCCTCGCGCCGGAAGGTGACGGTCAGCGGCGGGAGCTCGAAGCCCGCTTCAACGGTCTTCATGCGCCCGCCCGGTTGTGCGAGATGGTGGACGTCGAGGTGGCGATCGGTTCGCCGTCGACGGTGGTCAGGGCGGTCTCGTACATGATCACCTCGACGTCACCGGCCTTGCGCACGGTGGTGATGGTCGCGGTCGCGGCGATGTCGTCGCCGGCCTTGATCGGGCGGGTGTAGCTGAACTTCTGCGCGCCGTGCACGATCCGGTCCAGCCGCAGCCCGAGCTCCTCGTCGCTCAGCAACTGCTCCAGCGCCCGGCTGCCCAGCATGAACGCGAAGGTCGGCGGCGCGACCGCATCGGCACCCCGGTACGCCGGGTTGGGGTCGCCGATCGCGTCGGCGAACTCGCGGATCTTCTCCCGGCCGACCTGGTAGGACTCGGCGGCCGCATAGCTCCGGCCGACCATCGTGGCGTCGATCGTCATATCGCAAGAGCCTACTGGCAGACTATGAGGCCGAGTGCCGCCACCCACTCACCGTGCGACCGGGACTGGGGAAGGTTGAACGTGACGGCAGTGGCGGCGCTGGCCAGGTACGCGCCTCGGTACAAGCTGGAAATCGGTGAGCCGACGGGATCCGAGTGGCTGCGGGTCGATCGGATTCTGGAGCCGGACGGGCCTGAGCTCACCGAGCTTCTCAAGCGCGACAACGACGCCAGCGGTCACCGGTCCGCCCATGCCAACGCGCTGAGCCTGATGTCCTTCTACGCCGGCCGCGCTCCCGCGACCGCGCTGCTGCTGTGGGCACTCGAGGGCCACGTCCTGGACGTCCGCCCGCACAACCTTTGGGTCCGCCCGCATGACGGCCACGGCCTTGCCGCGGTCGCCGTACGGTCGGCCAACTACCTCCCGGGCGGCCTGGAGACGCTGTACGACGTGGTCCTCCGGCAGCACCTATTACCCCTGTCCGCCGAACTGCACCGGCGTACCCGGGCCGGCCTCCGGCAGCTGCACGGTGGGGTAGCGGCCGGTTGCGCGATGGGGTTCTGCGCCGCCACTCGCGAAGAGGAGACGGTCGAGCCGGCGTATTTGCTGGAGCGCTGGCAGACGTTCGTCGCCAAGGCACCCGGCGGCCTGGCCCGGCTCGGCGACGTCGAGACGGCGGCCGGCAAGCTCGTCTACCTGCGGAACACCTGCTGTCTCTACTACAGCAGCGAGGTCGGCACCGGGAGCCTCTGCGGCTCGTGCTGCCTGACTCCGCGCGACGAGCGGCTGACCGCCTACGAGGGCGGCCGCCCGATCCTCACGGTCTGACCACAACGAAACGGCATAGCGAAAGGGCCGCTTCGGTGTCCGAAGCGGCCCTCGCGAAGAAAGCTGAGGTCAGCGGGTCTCGCGGTGGTCCGTGTGGTCGTTGCAGCGCGCGCAGTACTTCTTCATCTCCAGACGATCCGGGTTGTTGCGCCGGTTCTTCTTGGTGATGTAGTTGCGCTCCTTGCAGACCGTGCACGCCAGCGTGATCTTCGGGCGGATGTCGGTTGACTTGGCCACTGCTGCCTCTTCTGATCAGGAGCACGCAGGTTCCGCGCGCTCTCGTAGTACTGGTCGGTGGGTAGCGGGGGCGGGAGTCGAACCCGCGACACCACGATTATGAGCCGTGTGCTCTAACCACCTGAGCTACCCCGCCGGGTGAGTTCGCCACCCCACCCGGCGGACCGGGTGAGATGCCGTGCTCAGAGCCCCTTTACGGAATCGAACCGTAGACCTTCTCCTTACCATGGAGACGCTCTGCCGACTGAGCTAAAGGGGCGGGCCGAGGAGAGAGATTACACGGTCCGCCGTCCCGATGTGAAATCGAGCCGGGCGCACCTTGCGGTCCCCTCTGTCCGACCCGGAAAGCATACCGGTTCCCGGCAGCTGCTTTGACCAATTTCCGCCTACTCCGAGCCGGGATCGGAGCCGACAGCGGAGCCCGGAGCGGAGTCGAGCACGGAGGCGAGAGCGGCATCGTCGGCCGAGAAGTCGTCCGAGCCGTCCGGCGGCGGGTTCTCCAGGTGCCAGCGGACCGACGTCCGCAGCGTGCCGGCCGGGTCCGTCGGCTCCCAGCCGAGCACGGTGTGCGCCTTCCACGAATCCATCAGCAGGTGCTGACTCAACGTCCCGGTGAGCTCCAGATCCGCCGGCAGCAGGTCGTCCCGAACCGTCACCAGCTCGACGTCCTCGGCATCAGCCGCCGCCAGGATCTGCTGAGCGAGCAGCCCGTACGGCGCTGTCGTGGGCTCGACCACATTGAACGCCTCGCCCCGCTGATCCCCTGCGAGCGCCAACGACACCGCTGCGGCGACATCACCGACGTACACACGACTGAAGAGGAACTGCCCCGACCCGATCGGGATCCGCCGGCGACCAGCCCGAACGCGGCGCAGGATGAACTCGAACCGCCGCTGATAGTCGTGCTCCCCATAGACGGCACCCAGCCGCAGCACGGTCGCGCCGCGGGGCAGGTACCTCTCCTCCATCTCGAGGTTCTCGTACTGCGGTCCGTCGACGAAGCGCCGAGTCCGCAGTGGCGACCACTCACTCAACGGCACCGCATCGGTATTCCGGCTCGAGTGCAGGGCGTCGTACGCCCGGTACACGTCGCAACTGGAGATCGCCACCAGCTTCACCGACTCCCCGACCGCGCCGAGCGCCGCGTCGGCTGCCGCCGCGTTCATCCCGGACACGTCGACCAGCGCCTCGGGGTCGAAGGGCTTCAGCGCCGCCGCCAGCGCCGCACCGTCATGTCGGTCCACGTGAGCGTGCTCAGCCTCCGGCAGTCCGGCGGGCTCGTGCTCCCCGCGATGCACCACCACAAGCGTGTGCCTCTCCGCGGCCAACCGCTGCGTCACTGCCCGTCCGATGAACCGGGTACCACCCAAGATTGCGATCCGCATGACATCAGTCCTACCCGCCAATTCGGGCCCATGCAGCCTCCGTCTGCGATCAGCAGACGCCTGCGCGATGGCGCCTTATACCGGTCCAGAAGGTCTGCTCCGCGCCATTTCGTCCGTGATCCGCATCACGGTGAAAACTCTTCACTTTCACCGGGCCCGCACGCCTGAGCGCACACAAGGCGGAGAGAGCCGATCACAGCGCGTCGCCACAATTCCGTGATCTCGTCGCGCTCTGCGTTTGAGGCTGTTGAGACGTGCTCGTTATGGTCGATGAGCCGTCACCCCCTCAGGCGGCGCACCCTCCCCTGGAAGGCCCCCGTGTCCCACCACCATGACGTGCCGGAGGCAGAACGGCCGGCACCACGACGCCTGGCCACTGCGCGCCGGGTGGCCAAGCACCGCTTGTCCCGTCGAAATATCGGCCGTCGCGGCCAGTTGATCGGCCTGACCGCCGCTCTCGCCGCCGCAGCCGGAACGACCGCGGTCGGCGTTTCGTCGTCCGCGACCGGGCCCGCCCCCACCAGCACCGGCCTGAGCCCCTCACAGGCCGACGCTCTCACCGCGGCCCGGGTCGACCGGCGCGACCTCGGCTCGCGCGATGCGTCCCGCATCGACCTGTCGCTGGCCGCCACCCGCAAGGCGGCGGCCGACCAGGCCGCGAATCAGCGGGCCGCTCGACTGGCCGCGAACGCGACCCTGACCGAACGCCGGGCGCTGGCGCTGGCTTCCGCGAAGGCCGTCGCCGCGCGCAAGGCTGCCGCCAAGGCCAAGGCTCTCGCCGCCGCGAAGGCTGCCGCTCTCGCCAAGGCAAAGGCCGAGGCCAAGGCGGCCGCCGCGAAGGCCAAGGCCGCCCCGAAGATCGTCCTGCCGACCACCGGCTACCACCTGACCGCGCGCTTCAACCAGGCCGGCGGCCGCTGGGCCCACAACCACACCGGTCTGGACTTCGCTGCCCCGATGGGTACGCCGGTCCGCTCGGTCATGGCCGGAGAGGTCATCCAGGCCGACTACGAAGGCGCGTACGGACGCCAGGTGAAGGTCCGGCACGCCGACGGAACGGTGACGTCGTACAGCCACATGTCGGAGTTCGACGTCTCGGTCGGCGACTCCGTCTCGGCCGGCAGCAAGGTCGGCGCCATCGGCATGACCGGCAACACCACCGGTCCGCATGTCCACTTCGAGGTCCTGCCCGGTGGCGGTTCCCCGATCGACCCGGAGCCCTGGCTCCGGGAGCACGGCGTCAACCCGTAGTTCCCAGGAACCTCACTACCGTGCTGACGAAGCCCTCGGCGTCGTCGAGCCACGGGTGGTGGGCGACTCCCGGCAGGACCACGAGCTGAGCCTGCGGGAAGACTCCGGCGAACGCTTCGGCGGCGACGGTGTCCGTACCCCAGTCGAGAGCCCCGGCCAGCACCAAGGCCGGGGCATCGACCTTTTCCAGCGCGGCGCGCGTCGCGGGTGGGTCGAAGGCGTCGGGTGAGTTGAACTGCCGGAGCGCGTCGAAGTTGGCGAGGCTGTCCTCGAACGCCTGGTGGGCTTGGGTTTCGGCGTCCCAGCGCGCGTACGACATCGGGTGGAGGGCGGCCCAGTCCGCGCCTTCACCGGTCTGGAGCGCCTCGAACGCCGCCGACACCTCGGCGTACCACGGTTGGTCCTTGCGCGACTCCAGGACTTGGCGCCGCCGGTCCGCCGTCAGGTCGATCCCGACCGACCGCGTGCCAGGAGTCGCGAACACCAGCTTCTCGATCCGCTCCGGGTACGCCGCGGCGTACCGGGTGACCAGACTCGCTCCCGCCGAGTGCCCGAGCAGCGTCATCCGCTCAAGGCCCAAGTGCTCCCGCAGCACCTCCAGGTCGGGCACCTGCCGATCGCACCGCCAGTTCTCCGGCTCCCCCGGCCCACCGGACTCTCCGGTCCCCCGCAGGTCCACCATCACCAACTGCCGGTACGCCGACAGCCCGCCGAGATCACCGAGGTAGGTACTCGGCAGCATCCCGCCGGGCACGCACACCACCGGCTCGCCCTCCCCCACAAGCCGATAGGCCAACTGGACTCCGTCAGGCGCACCGAAGGTGGTCATCAGAGCATCTTCGCCATGTCGAGAGCGTCGATGAAGGTGCCGTCGATGAGGAACTCCTTGGGATGGGTGCCTTCGACCAGGTAGCCGTGCCGCTCGTAGAGGCGACGGGCGATGGCGTTGGTGCTGTGGACGTGCAGGGTGATCTTGCGAGCGCCGCGGAGGCGGCCTTCGGCGGCGGCTGCTTCGAGCAGGGCTGACGCGACGCCGCGGCTGCGAGCGGACTGGGCGACGGCGAGGCCGTTGACGGCCAGGACACCGGCGCCCTCCGGAAAGGTGTACTTGTCCTGCAATCGCAGATAGCCGACGACCTGTCCGTCGTACTCGGCGACCAGATGCGCTTCCGGACCGCACCGTTCGAAGAAGCTCTCCCGGACGGTTTCCTGGTACGACGGGAAGCCGGACGAGGCGTCCCACGAGGTGCGGTCGATCTCGAGCAGGACAGTGTCGTCGGACTCGACGGCGCGGCGGACGGTCGTTTCAGGTTCGGGCAGGCGTTCGTCACTCACCGCACCATCCTCACCCGCCGACGAGGTCAGCCTCCGGCAGGGTGACGCTGACGGTCAGTCCGCCGTCCGGGTTCCTCACCAGGTCGAGCCGGCCGTGATGGGTCTCGACAATCCGCGCGACCAGTGCGAGCCCGAGTCCGTGGCCGGCGCCGTACCGGTCCTTGGCGAACGGTTCGGTGAGCGTGCGGACCTGGTCCGGGTCGAGTAGCGGTCCGGTGTTTCGTACGACGACCTGCCCGGCACGGACCGTGATCGTCGCCGAACCACCGGTAGCGAGGTTGTGCCGGATCGCGTTCTGCACCAGGTTCGTGACCAGCTGGTGCAGCAGGACCTCGTTGCCCTCCACAACCGATCCACCGTGGGCGTGGTGGCGGCCGGACTGCGTACCAGGGCGCGCAGCCGGACCACGAGCTCACGCAGCTCGAAGGGCTTGGTCAGGTAGTCGTCGGCGCCGAGCTCGAAGCCGGCCACCTTGTCGTCGAGATCACCGGCCGCGGTCAGCATCAACACACGGCAACCGATGCCGTCCGCAACGATCTGCCGGCACACCTCGTCGCCACTCGGGCCGGGGATGTCGCGGTCCAGCACCACCACGTCGTAGGCGTTGACCGCGACCGCATCGAGCGCGGCGTTGCCGTCGAAGGCGAGGTCGGCCGCGATCGCCTCCAGCCGCAGCCCGGCCCGGATCGCCTCGGCGAGATAGACCTCGTCCTCGACAACCAGCACCCGCATACCGTCCATTGAACCAGGCCGGACGTATTGAAAACGTATGCCGAAACGCAGACGCTGCGGCAACATCGGCTGAGTTGGACTGGTGGCCATGCTGACCGATCAACTCGTTGCCATCCGCAAACGCGAACGCCGGCTGTCAGTCTCGGCCGGACCGGCGGTCGTTGCCGCGGTCATCAGTCTCACCCTGTCGTCCTGTACGGCGGTCTCCGCCCAGGACGACCCGGCACCGTCGACGGCCGGCGCACCGTCGACGTCGAAGAGCGGTCCGCCCGGCGCCGCGGACGGCGTACTGCCGGATCACACCTCGGCCTTCGACACCAGCCTGCCCGGCGTCGCGAACCTCGACCCGGCCCTGCGGAAGGCGGTCCAGCAGGCCGAGCAGGCAATGAAGGAGAAGGGCATCAGCATGCAGGTGACCACGGGATGGCGGAGTAAGAAGTACCAGCAAGAGCTGCTGGACAAGGCGATCCGGAAGTACGGCAGCAAGAAGAAGGCGCTGGAGTTCGTCGCGGAGCCGGACGAGTCCCACCACGTCACCGGCCACGCGGTCGACATCGGCCCGACCGACGCGGACGACTGGCTGATCCGCAAGGGAGCGCAGTTCGGTCTCTGTCAGACGCTGTCCAACGAGATGTGGCACTTCGAACTCGTCACCACCCCGGGCGGCACCTGCCCACCGATGAGCTAGCTGGTCTCCTCGGGTGGGTCCGGGAGAACGGCGAGGGGACGCTGCCAGTAGTGGACGTCATGCCAGGCGCCCAGCTTCCAGCCGATCTTGCGGTAGGTGCCGATCGTCTCGAAGCCGAGCGCCGTGTGCAGTCCGACGCTGGCCTCGTTCGGCAGGGTCACCCCGGCGACCGCGGTCCGGAAGCCACGCTCGGCCAACCGCTCGAACAGCGCTTCGTACAGCGCCCGGCCGCCCCCGGTGCGCCGCCGGCCAGGCTCGATGTACACGCTCAACGCGCACGACCACCGGTACGCGGCTCGTGGCTTCATCTGAGTCGCATACGCGTACCCGACCACGCGTCCCTCGTCCTCCAGCACCACCCAGGCGTGCGTGTCCTGCACCTCGGCGATCCGGGCGGCCATGTCGGCCGCCGTCGGCGGTTCGGTCTCGAAAGTGATGGCGGTGTCGGTGACGTACGGCGTGTAGATCGCCGCACAGGCCGGGCCGTCGAGCTCGGAGGCGTCTCTGATCTTTGGCATGTCACGATAGTAGCCACAACTGCCGCTATAGTGGCAAGCGTGATTGACGAACTCTCCGCTTCACTGGCCGCGACCGTGCAGGCTGCCCGGGTCGCGCAGGACCTGTCCGTGAACGCGCTGGCCGACCGATCCGGGGTGTCCCGCGCGATGATCGGCAAGATCGAGCGGGGCGAGGCCCAGCCGACCGCGGTCCTGCTCGGCCGGCTGTCCGGCGCCCTCGGTATGACGCTGTCCGAGCTGGTCGCCCGCGCCGAGAACACCGGCGACCTGCTCCGCCGCGCTGCCGACCAACCGGTGTGGACGGACCCGATGACCGGCTACCGCCGCCGCGCGGTGTCACCGATCACCGACAGCCCACTCGAGCTGGTGGAGGTCGAGCTGCCACCCGGCGCCTCGGTCTCGTATCCGGCCGACGCCTACATCTTCAAGTACCAGCAACTCTGGATCCTCGACGGCCATCTCCGCTTCCACGAAGGCCCGGTGATCCACGACCTGCTGACCGGCGACTGCCTCCAACTCGGCCCGCCGACGCCGACCAAGTTCCACAACCCGGCGACGGAGCCCTGCCGCTATCTGGTCGCGCTGGTCAAGGGCCGCTCCTGATCCACGCGTACGCCGAACCACCGGGCCAGCGCCGTACGCAAGCCCTCCTGCTCCGTGACACCGTCGTGGTCCGCGGCCCAGGCGACGTACCCGTCCGGCCTGATCAGCAAGGCGATCGGCGACTCACCTCGGCCGGCGACGACCTCGATCCGATCCGTGCTGACCGTTGCGGCGAAGGTCCCGTCCTCGGTGAGATCGAGGAGCAGCGGACGACCGGTCCTGGTCAGCTCGGCAAGACGAGTGCCATCCACCTGCAGATCCGGAGCCCATCTGCCGATCAGCGGATGCGGTCCATCCTGATAGCGGATGTCCGCTCCGGTGATCAGGTCCGCGATCCGCTGCACGTTCCGCGGCTCGGACAACAGCTCACCGAACAACTCGCGCAACGCAGTCACTTCGTTGCCTGGGGCAATCAGCGCGGACTGCGCCTGCGTTTGCATGACCACCCGCTGCCCGACCGGCCGGCGTTCCGACTCGTAGGTGTCGAGCAGACCGTCAGGCGCCCAGCCCTGCAGCTCGGCGGCGAGCTTCCAGCCGAGGTTGATCGTGTCCTGCAGACCGAGGTTCAGCCCAGGTCCGCCAATGGCCGAGTGGACATGCGCTGCATCGCCGACCAGCAATACGCGACCCTCGCGAAACCTCTCGGCGAGCCGGCTGTTCCCACCGGTGACCCGCCGCAGCAAGTGCGGACCGTCACCCTCCGGCGGAGTCAAGGGCAGGTGTACGCCGAGCACTCGATCGACGCTCTCCTGCAGCTCGGCGAAGGTCATCTCACCGTCCGGGGCAACGTCCCGCTCGCCGGTGCTGATCACGGGCAGCCGGTCGGCGAACGGCCCGTACACGAACAGTCCGCGTTCGTTGCGGTGATGCATGAACGGTGAGATCACGCCGTACCCGGGGATCGTCAGTACTCCGGTGGCCGGGTCGACGTACTCCGATGGCACGAAGGCGTTCGCCGTACGGGAGACCGTGGCGTCGTTGGTGACGCCGGGGAAGTCGATGCCGGCGAGCTTACGAGTGAGGCTGTGGCCGCCGTCGGCGCCGACGAGGTAGCGGGTGCGTAGTTCGTACCTCCCGTCCGGACCGTCGACCGTGATCGTGACTGCCTCCGCGTCCTGGCTCAGGCCGGTGACCTCGTGACCGCGGCGGATCTCGGCGCCGAGTTCCAGGGCGCGCTCCTGCAGGACTTCCTCGATCCGGCGTTGCGGGACCGACAGCATGTAGACGGGGTTGTTGTCGAGCCCGCTGAGGTGCAGCGGCATCGCGGCGAACACATAGCCCGGCTGCGGTTCCGGCGGACCGGGCCGGCCACTGAGGCGCTCGTACAGGCCGCGGCGGTCGAGCATCCGGACGACCTGGCCGACCAGACCGTTGGCCCGCGGCACTTCACTGCGTTCGGGCAGGCGCTCCAGCACGATCGGCCGGACTCCGGCCAGCCGCAGTTCGGAGGCGAGCATGAGGCCGTTCGGTCCGGCCCCGGCGATGACGACATCAGCGTCCATGACAGGTGTCCTTCCAAGCGAAAGTTGGCGTGACTGATCGCCCCGGCGGCGCCGGGGTGTGTGCTTGAGCTGTGGGCTCTAGTGCTTCTCGGGTGCCGGGAGACCTGCGCTGACCAGGTCGAGGGCCTCCGACAGGAGGTCGGCCATCGACCGCGGCGGATCGGCGCGCAGCCATTCGGCCGTCGTCGCCGCCCGGATGGAGCCGACGACCTCGGCGACCAGGCGGGGATACAAGCCGTGGGTCCCGGTCCGCTCCGCGACCGCATCGGCGAACTCCGCACCCGCCGCGGCGGAGGCCCGCGCCATCTCACCCTGCAACGACGGCTCGGTCACCATCAGCCGGATCCCCGCCAGCCACCGCTCGTCCGGCGGCTGCTCACCGCCGTGACCCGTCTCGCCGAGCGCGAATCCCGACTCGATCGACGCCCGGATCGCGGTCCACAGCGGCTCGTCGGACGGCCGCGCACGCAGCTCGGCGGCGACCCACAGGCTGCGGTCGACCTCGCGGGCCGCGATCGCCTCCGCCTTGCTGGAGAAGTAGTTCCGGAACGTCCGCAGCGAGACCCCGGCCTCGGCCGCGATGTCCTCGATCTTCACGTTGGCCAGCCCCCGCTCGACCGTCAGCCGCACGGCCGCCCAGCTCAACGCGATCCGCGTCTCCTGCTTCTTCCGCTCCCGCAATCCTTCGGCCATGTCCTCGACGGTAGCAAAGTTTGCCGAAAGTGCAAAGATGCCTTTTAGGCAAATTCCTTGGGAGGTTGTTCAGCGGCGGACCCGCCGTGGTTGGGTTGAGCCCATGGCCGTGTCCCCGGTGGTCTGGGTGCTGACCCTGCTCGGCATCGTCGCGTTGCTGTTGTTCGACTACTTCTTCCACGTCCGGTCCGCGCATGTGCCAACGCTGCGGGAGGCCGCGATCTGGTCCACCGTGTACGTCGGCATCGCCGTACTGTTCGGCCTCGGGACGTTCGTGTTCGGCGGTACGGCGATGGGCTCGGAGTACTTCGCCGGGTACATCACCGAGAAGGCGCTGTCGGTCGACAACCTGTTCGTGTTCCTGATCATCATGACCAGCTTCCGGGTGCCGCGGGAGAACCAGCAGAAGGTGCTGCTGGTCGGGATCGTGGTCTCACTGATCGCCCGCGCCGGGTTCATCTTCGTCGGGTCGGCGCTGCTGAACACGTTCGCCTGGGTGTTCTACCTGTTCGGGATCGCGCTGCTGGTGACGGCCGGCAACATGCTCAAACCGGAGACCGAGGAGTCGCACTCGGCGCAGAACATCGTCGTCCGGCTGAGCCGTCGGTTGTTCCACACCAGCGAGGAGTACGACGGCGACCGGCTGACCACCGTGGTCGACGGGCGCCGGATGATGACGCCGATGCTGCTGGTGATGCTCGCGATCGGCGGCACCGACCTGATGTTCGCGCTGGACTCGATCCCGGCCATTTTCGGCCTGACCCAGAACGTGTTCGTCGTGTTCACCGCGACCGCGTTCAGCCTGCTCGGTCTGCGGCAGTTGTACTTCCTGCTGGACGGGCTGCTGGACCGGCTGATCTATCTGTCCTTCGGGCTGGCCGCGATCCTCGCGTTCATCGGCGCCAAGCTGATCCTGCACGCACTGCACGAGAACAACCTGCCGTTCGTGAACGGCGGCGACCCCGTCGAGGTGGTCGAGATCAGCACCGGCCTGTCGCTGGTCGTGATCCTCATCGTCCTGCTGATCACGATCTTCGCGTCCCTGTTCAGCACCCGTGGCCGGACCCAGACCGCGATGGCCCACATCCGCCGCGACGCCACCGCCTACCTGGACGCGGAGTACACCGAAGACCCCGCCGAACGCGAGCGGATCTTCCAGCGGCTACTCCGGGCCCGCGACCACATCGCCGCGCTGGGCCCGCAAGCCAAGCAGCAGGTCCGCAACGAAACCGAACTGATGGCCCTGTGCCGCGAGGTAGCCGACGCCCACGCCGCCGCCCACCCCGACCACAAAATCCGCCCCAGCCTCTGAAGCTGGTTCACCCCACCCACGCGCCTCTCAGGGCAGCGGGGTCCGCGCTCGGATGACGAAAGGAGCGACGTTGAGGATCAGCGCAAGCATCATGGCGCATCCTCGACGGCTGGAACGAGCTGAGGAACTGGCCGCGAAACTGCCGACTCTGAGCCCGACCGTGGTCGTCGACCCGGAGCCGGATGGTGCGCCGTCGGCGCTGAGGGCAGCGGCAATCGCCTGGGACAGTGGAAGTGATGAGGGATACCACCTCGTCCTGCAGGATGACACGACGATCTGCGCCGACTTCGAGTCGCGGCTGCGCGCCGTGCCGTCTCGAGCGAGTGGCTGCGGGGCCGGCGTTGAATCAGCCCTTGACGGCTCCGGAGGCCAGGCCGGTTACGTAGAAGCGTTGGAGGGCGACGTACAGGACTACGCAGGGGATCATGGCGATGACGGAGCCGGCGACGAGGGAGCCGAAGTTGACTTCGCCGTAGGCGCCGGCTTGGACGTTCACCAACGCGACCGGCAGGGTGTAGAGCTCGTCCTTGGTGAGGAAGGTCAGGGCGCCTAGGAACTCGGTCCAGGCGGCCAGGAAGGCATAGAGGGCGACGGTCGCGGCGCCGGGGGTGATGAGCGGCCGGAGGACCGAGCCGATCATGCGCAGGGTGCCGCAGCCGTCCACGTGGGCGGAGTCCTCGAGCTCCACCGGCACCGAGGCGAACGAGTTGCGCATCACGAAGACGCCGAACGGCAGGTTGACCGTGGTGTAGAACAGCACCAGCCCGAGCAGGCTGTCGGTCAGCCGCAGGACGTTCATCTCCAGGTACAGCGGAGTCAGGATCGCCTGGAACGGGATCATCATCGACACCACCACGAGCGCGAACAACAACGGCCCACTGCGGAAGCGGAACCGCGCGAACCCGTACCCGGCCAGCGTCGCCAGTACGGCGGTCAGCACCGCCGTACTCAAGGCGACGATCAGACTGTTCCCGACGGACCGGATCAGGTTGCCCGGTCCCTCGATCAGGGTCCGGAAGTTGTCCCAGGTCAGGTGGAAGAACGTCGACGCGTCCGGCGCCGCGACGATCACGTCGTTCGGCTGCACCGACCGGAAAAGGGCCCACAGCAACGGTACGGCGAAGACGAGGAAGGCACCGCCCCCGCCGACGACGTACAGGGTGTTCTTGAGTCTCATCGTCAGTCCTTCTCCCGGAGCAGCCAGAACTGTGCCGCGGTGACGAGCCCGACCACGATCACCAGCACGATCGACAGCGCGGTCGCGGCACCGAGCTGCAGCTGGACGAAGGCCCGGTTGTAGATGTACTGGACGACCGTGGTGGTGTCCGTTCCCGGCCCGCCGCGGGTCAGGATGTAGAACTGCGTGAACGCGAGCAGCGAGCCGACCACCGAGATGATCACGCACATCGCGATCGTCCGCCGCAAGACCGGAATGGTGATCTCCCGCTCCTGCTGCCACCAGGTCGCGCCGTCGAGCTCGGACGACTCGTAGAACTCGCGCGGGATCGCCTGCATGCCGGCCATCAGCAGCATCATGGTCAGGCCGCTGACACCCCAGATCACCAGCACGCAGATCAGTCCGGTCGCGAGTGGCCCGTCCACCAGCCAGGCCGTCGTACCGTCGGTGATGCCGAGCTTGCGGAGCACGATGTTGATCGCGCCGCTGTCCGGCTGGGCCTCCAGCACGGTGACGAAGCTCAACGTCGAGAGGCCGACGACGAACGGCAGGAAGAAGACCGTCCGCAACAACGTCGCGCCACGGCGCTTCCGTCGTACCAGGACCGCGAGCGCGTAGCCGAGCACGAGAATCGGCCCGGTCACGATGACCGTGTAGAGCAACGTGTAGAGGACCGACTTGGCGAACGCCGCATCGGACGCGATCGCGGTGTAGTTCTTCAGCCCACTGAACTTCACCGTGCCAATCAGCGGCCAGTTGGTCAGCGAGATCACCACGGCGAAGGCCAGCGGCACCAGCACGAAGACCCCGACGAACAGTACGGCGGGCGTCACCAGGAGCAAGCCGGTCCGGGCTGGATGGGTGAGTGAGCCTCGCCCGGCCCGGCGCCCGGCCGAGGCCGCCCTGCGCGATCCCGGGTCGAGCCGGTGCGTACGCCGGGTTCCAACGTCCGTACTCATGCTTGTCCCTGGGACAGGATCCGGTCGTAGTTCTGCTGTGCTTCCTTCATGGCGGCCTCCAGCTCGCCGTCGAACACGGCCCGGCGGAACATCTGCAGCCATGGACCGTCCGGCTGGTTGTAGAGCAGGTTGTAGGACAGCGTGGTCGGCGCGTAGCCCTCCGAGATGCGCTCCAGCGGCAACGTCGCGAGCGGGTACTTCTTCGCGAACTCCGTCGTCCTGGCATCCGACCGGACCGGTGTATAACCGCCGGCCGGCAGATCGATCTGCTGCGGCAGGTCGAGCGCGAACCGAACGAACTCCCAAGCACCGGAGGCATTTCGAGCGCCCCGTGGGATGCACATGTTGTCGCCACCGTCGAAGAACGCCGAGCCGCCGTCCGGCCCGGACAGCAGCCGGGGCGCGAGCTTCTGGTGGAACTTGTCGTCCGACGCGGACACGACCACGCTGTAGTTCGACGGGAAGATGCCGACCTTGCCGGCCCGGAAGTCGCTGCCCCAGCGGGACGCGTCGTCGGAGAAGTTCGCCCGCGGCACGAGTCCGTCGACCCACAGCTGCCGGTGCAGCTCGAGCATCCGCTGGACCACGTCGTTGCCGACGATGTTGCCGGACTGCTCGCCGATCGTGCCTTTGATCAAATCGGTGTCCGCGGCCCAGATCATCGGCTGTACGACGAACCCGAGCGCACCAGGACTGTTCGCCGGGAAGCTCCATGCATAGATGTCGTCGCCCAGCATGCGCAGCTTCCGGGCCGCATCCAGCAGATTGTCGAAGGACTTGATCGCCTCGTCCGGGTCGACCTCCGCGCGGTCGCACAGCTCGGTGTTGAACCAGAACATCGAGTTGTCGGCCAGGTACGGGACGCCGAACACCCGGTCGCCCTTGGTCGCGAGCCGGAGGTGGCCGGGGCTGAGCTTGTCCCGGAAGTCCAGCTCCTGCAGCGGGTCGGTCAGGTCGGTGAACGCGTCGCGGTAGATGAACAGCATCGAGTTGATGTCGTCGATGTCGACCAGGTCCGGCACACTCCGGCCACGGATCGCGGTCGCCAGCTTGGTCACGTACTGCGCGTCCAGCACCGGCGTCAGCTCGACGGTGAGCCGCTGCTGGGACGCGTTGAACTTCTTCACCAGGTCGGTCAGGCCGGTCTGCGTCGCCGCCCGGCACCACACCTGCACGGTGCCGGTGGCTTCCTGCCCGAACCCGGCTGCTTGGACGTCGGGTTCGGACAGGACAGAGCTGCAACCCGGCACGGCGCCGGCCGCGGCGGTTGCCGCCGTCAGACCGAGGAACTTCCGCCGGCTGAACATGATCAGCCCCTGGGCAGCCAGACGCGCATGGCACCGATCTCACGGTTGGCCCACGCGTAGTACGGAACCGCGACCACGTCGACCTCGTCGCCGACCCCGTCGGCACTGTCGGTCGCGAACGGCCAGACGGCATCGCGATGACCGGTGCCGGCTCGTCCGCGGGTCCTCAGCACGGTGAAACCGTCGAGCAACTGGTCGTCGTGGCTCGCGGCAACTGATGCCTGAGGCAACAGATGCAGGTCGTCGACATTCGCCTCCTGGTCGGTTTGCTCGACCGCGTAGACGAGTGGACCGCGTTCCAGCGCGACACAGCCGCGTACTGCGTCAACGCGCGGGTCTGCCCCGACGACGCGAGTTGCCATCGGCAACTTCAGCTCGATCACGTCACCGGCCGCCGCATCAACCTGCGCGTAGGTGCCGGCATCCACCGGTTTCCCATTGACCGTCGCACCTTCTGCCCACGCTGGGATCCGCAGCTCCACCGCGATCGGCCCACTGGCCGTGATCCCGACCGCGCCGTCCCATGGGTACGCCGTCTCGACGGTCAGCGTGACCTCACCGGCGGTGAGCGTGCCGGCGACGTACTGGTGTATCTGGATCGCGCCGTCGCTGGTGCTCGCGAGGTACCCGTCGAGGCTGGCCAGCGTACGCATGATGTTCGGTGGGCAACACGCGCAGTCGAACCACCCGCGCCGGCCGTGCGCCGGGCTGCGGCCGTTGTCCGCGTGTGCCCCGCCGCGCAACTGCAGCGCGTTGACGTAGAAGTACTCGGTCCCAGCAAGCGACACTCCAGCCAGGAACCCGTTGTACAGCATCCGCTCGATCGCGTCCGCGTACGACGCCTCACCGGTGGCGAGCAGCATCCGCCACGCCCACTGGATCCCGCCGATCGCCGCGCATGTCTCGGCGTACGCGCGGTCCGAGGGAAGCTCGTACTCGTCGCCGAACGCCTCACCCTCCCAGCGCGCACCCAGCCCGCCGGTGACGTACGTCTTCGTCGACCACATGTGTGCGAACTGCCGCTTCAGGGCCTCGAGCAACTCGGTGTCGCCGGTCTCGACCGCGACATCGGTCGCCCCGGCGGCCAGGTAGACCGCGCGCACCGAGTGACCCTCGACGGTGGTTGCCTCGCGGACCGGAACGCGATCGGAGAAGTACGCCGGTTCGTGGCCGTGGTTCTTGATGATCCCGTGACCGCGGGCGTCGACGAACCATCGGGCCAGATCGAGGTAGGCCGCCGTCCCCGTCTCCCGATACAGCTCGACGAGGGCCATTTCGATCACCGGGTGGCCGTCCACGTCCACGGTCTTGCCGTCGCCGAACGTCGCCACCAGATGGTCGGCGAGCTTGATCGCGACCTCGAGCAGCTCGCGGTCGCCGGTGCAGCGGACCTGCGCGACGGCGGCCTGGATCAGGTGACCGGCGCAGTAGTGCTCGTGGCTCCAGACGAGTTGCTTGTAGCGGCCCTCGTCGCCGTACCGGAGCTGGACGACCGAGTCGAGGTAGCCGTCCTCGCGCTGGGCCGCGGCCACGATCGCGGTGAGGTCGCGCTGGCGCTGCAGCAGCTCCTCGCTCGGATTGCGGCCGTATTCCCAGGCGGCGGCCTCGAGCCACTTGTAGACGTCGGAGTCGGCGAACACCGGGCCGATCGCCTCGCCCTCGCCGATGCCGGCCGCGAGCCGGAGGTTCTGCAGGTTGCCGGCCTTCTCCAGTTGATCCTGGCCGCTGGGGATGGCGCTGTCGCCGTTGCGCTGCTGGCGCGGCGACCAGAAGCCGCCGGTGATCTTCGCGTCGGCGAGGCCGACGGGGCGCCACCGGCCGCGGGTGCCGGCGGCCGGGCTGCGAGAGGTACTGACTGCGTCCGGGGTAGCGCTCATAGGGCGTGACTCCAGGGAGGCTGGGAGGGCTGCTCGGAAAATCCAGAATACGTTTTCCTTGATGAAGCTAGAGAGCTTCGGCAGCCTGGTCAACCCCTCGGACCTGGTGAAATCCGGTCACCACGAGCTTCATGAGGTACTGTTTCCGGAAAGTTCGGAAAGGAGTTGCCGATGGCGTCTCGCGGTCCTTCGCTGCCCCGGATCACGGATGTGGCCGCGCTGGCCGGCGTCTCCACGAGTACGGCGTCCAAGGCCCTGAACGACACCGGTCAGCTCCGCGAGGAGACCAGGGAGCGCGTACGCCGGGCCGCCGAGCAACTCGGGTTCACGCCGGACAGCCGCGGTCGCGCGCTGTCGTCCGGGCGCAGCTTCACGGTCGGGCTGATCACGACGGACAGCTCCGGCCGGTTCAGCATCCCGATCATGCTCGGTGCCGAGGACACACTGAGCGCCGGTGAGATGGCGCTGGTGCTGTGCGACACCCGGGACGACCCGCTCCGCGAGCAGCACTACCTGCGCTCGCTGGTGTCGCGCCGCGTCGACGGGATCATCGTGACCGGACGACGGACCGAGCCGCGCGCGCCGATCGACGTACCGATCCCGGTCGTGTACGCGTTCAGCCCGTCGACCGATCCGGCCGACATCTCGGTCATCGTGGACGATCATGGCGGCGCAGCCTCGACCGTGCAGCACCTGCTGTCGTTGGGCCGTCGGCGCATCGCACACATCACCGGACCGGCGACGCACCACAGCGCGCAGGTCCGCGCCGCCGCGGCGGTTGCGACCGCGGGCAGTTCGCTTGTCGGCGAACCGATGCACGGCGAGTGGAGCGAGCGGTGGGGCCGGCACGCGGTCGACGTACTGCTGCGTTCGAACCCTGAGATCGATGCGGTCTCGTGCGGCAGCGACCAGATCGCCCGTGGGGTCTGCGACCGCCTGCGCGAGCTGGGCCGATCGGTGCCGGACGACATCGCGGTGACCGGTTACGACAACTGGTCGGTCATGGCTCTGGCCAGCCGGCCGCCGTTGACCACGGTCGACCTGGAGTTGGAGGAGCTCGGCCGCCGTACCGCCAATCTTCTGCTGGACGCCATCGCGGGCTCACCGCACCCCGGCGAGATGGCGCTGCCGACACGTTTGGTCACGCGGGAGTCGACGCTCGGTACCTGAGCTGTCCGGTCACCGGATGCGGCGCAGAAGCAGTTCCCGGAGGGCTACTTCTTCCTCAACGCGCTCTACGGGCTGACCTGGGTCCAGATCGGCCTCGCCGATCCGGAGCAGTCCGTCGACGCGGCGGCCGAAGCACGGTGGGCCCTCGACCGGCTGGAGTCGCCGGACGGGACCGCCGTCTTCGACGCGTCGCTGCGGCCGCGGTACGGCGTCTTCCACGCGGGCTGGACGAACTGGTTGCGCGGCGGACTGATCGCCCGAAGACGAGCTCATTGAGCTCGATCAGCAGGGGTCGGTCGGGTTGAAGTCGGCGGCGTACGTGCCGACGGAGTTGCCGCCGGTGTTGGCGGACATCGTGTTGCCGCATACCTGGCCCTGAGGAGTGCGCATGAACTTGATGCCACCGGCCGCGTTGCCGGTGATGGTGTTGCCGTAGATGTTGTTGTCCGTGCCATCGCTCTCGGTGTCGCCGCCGAGGCGTACGCCGGCCCCGGTGTTGCCGTGGATCGTGTTGTTGCGGAACGTGTTGCCGCTCCCCCGGGCATCCAGACCGCCGGACTCCGGATCCTTCTGCGCGGAGCAGTCGTTGTTCTCGACGACGTTCGCGGTCGAGTTCTCCTTCACGTCGACGCACTCGTTGCCGTCGGTCGCGATCGTGTTGTCGTGGATCCGGTTGTCGCGGCTGCGGTCCGGCTGGTCGTCGGGAGCGCCGTTCTCACCCTGCTGTTCCGGCGCGGTCCCGAGGTAGATCCCCTCACCGTTCTTCCCGCCACCGTCGAACTTGAAGTCGTAGACACCACACGGCCCGATCGTGTTGTCGTGGACGTCGGCGTTCGTGATCAAGTACCGCAGGCGCATGCACTCGCCACCCGCGTTCTTCAGCGTCATGTCGCGGATCGTCAACCCGCCGACGCCGTCGCCGGCCGTCGTACTCATCACGTAGATCAGCTTGTCCCGGTAGCCGGACTCGCTGGACGACGAGCCGTGCAGGCCGTCGATCGTGAACCCGTCGAGCGTCACGCGGTCGTGCTGGATCTGGAAGATCCGCGAGTTGCCCGCACCCTCGACGACCGCGGTCGACGGGCCGGTGACGGTGACGCCGGACCGTTTCGTCACCGCATCCTGCAAATAGGTGCCAGAGGCAAGGTGTACGGTCGCACCACGCGGCGCCGTGTCGAGCGCCTTCTGGATCGTGGCGTACGGCGAACCGGACGTCGTACCGGAGTTCGTATCGCTGCCGGCCGGGGAGACGTAGTAGTCGGACGCGGCATGTGCCGGGATCGCTGGCAACGCCAGTGCGGCGCCGAGAAGCAAGATGGGGACGGCTCTGGACATCTGGTCCTCCTGTGTGGGGCGGTTACACGTGATCGGCGACAAGAAGTCCGATCAGGACGGGGACGGTGGCGCCAAGGAGCAGTGGGCCTGCAGGAACGACAAGCGAGAAGACGGGCGCCGCAATGGCCGCGCCAAGCAACGCCGTTCCCCGCGGTACCGAGGTGAACGCAAGCCGGAACGCAGTACGACGCCAATCGGCGGCCGCACCGGATGGATCACGACCGGCGGCGACGGCCAGCGCGAGATGGTAGGTGACTGCGGCCGCGACCAGACCGACGTGGATCATGAACAAGGCGACGATGAGCGGTCCGGAGTGGCCGGCCAGGAATCGCAAGTTGCTAGCGGCAACTACACCGGCGACGGTCATCACGATGGAGTGCGGTAGCAACGGACGCCAGTATTGACGCCACCCGGCGAACACCCCGGTGAAGCACCGGGTGTCGCCGTCGGTCCGCCACCGGTTGAGCGCGAACCCGACGGCGGCCAGCGCCGGCAACCAGGTCACCACACCCAGGCACAGGATCGAGAACGCCGCACCCGCCAGGACGGGACTGGCCAGCCAGCCCAACCAGTCGAGCGCCCGCCGAGTCATAGCGAGACCCTCCTGGTCGCGGAGTGGATCACGACCTTCGCCTTCTCGAGGAACCCCTCACCCTCGATCACCCCGTCGTCGTCCGCCAACAGAACGGTTTCCCCGTCGAAGGCGATGCCGAAGCCCCGGACGAGGTCGAGCCGACGCGCGCTCGGTGGTTCCGGCCGCAGCGCCGAGGTCGGTTCGATCGTCGTCAGCATGGCCGCGGTCGTACGACGCTCGGCCGTCGCGCGCAGGGTGTGCATCGTGCGGGTCAGCCGGAGGCTCGGCGTACTGGATGTCGGATTCGCCTCGACCTCGGTCACTGCGGTCTCGACCGTCAGCGGAGTATGCAGCCGAACCCACGCTTGTGCGGATCCCGACCGCATCACGATGTCCTCGCCGAGCGTGAGCGGCCAGTCCGCGTGCAGCAGTAGCGTCCAGTCCCGCGGCGAACGAGCAGCGCACCGATCCAGCAGCACCACCCGCCCGGCCGGAGTGAACACCAGCGTCCGATCGAGCCGGGTGATCTCCAACTCGGCCGGGTACATCGCCGCGATCTCAGCCGTTCCGTGAGCGACACCGTCCGATGCCAGTACGTCGACCATCCGTGCCTGCCGCTCGTACGGCACACCCTTGTAGACGTGGTACCGATCCTCGTCGGCGAACCCCTGCCCGTCGACCAGGATCAGGTTGTGGTCCCCAGCCCGCTTCCGGTTGCTGTATCCCTCGTCGACCGCCAGGAACGACCCTCGCGAGGTGAGCACGAACGACCCTGCGTCAGGATGATGGTGACCGGCGCTCAAGGTGTCCCACCCACGCTCGGTGTCCAGCCGATGCGAGGTCTCCCACGCCTGGTGCCCACCGCCCGGAGAGGCCTTGAACGACACCATCGTTGCCTCGTCGTCCCATCCGGTCCGCGCGGTGACCAGCCCGAGGTCCGGGAAGTACGCCGACAGCGGACTGCGCTCGGATGGCGACACGGGCCGCACCGATTCGTCGTACCAGAGCAACTCCAGGTAGGCCTCCGGCATCACGCCCGGCTTCACGCCACTCGCGTACGCCTCACGCCAGAAGAAGCGATCGGCGACGAGGTCCCCGAGCCACTGCGCCTCGCCGATCCGGTAAGCGGCGGCGAGCTTGTAGTACAGCGCAACACTGTGTCCGCTGCGCCGATCATGGCAGTCGCCGTGATCGATGTTCTCCTCGAATCCCGGTGCACACTGCTGCAGCCGGTAGGAGAACGTGTTCGCCAAGAACTTGCAGCGATCCCACCAGTCCAGACCCTCCTGGTCCTGCAGCAGATCCAGGTACGTCGCCAGCCACGGGACGCCGTACCGCCAGTAGACGACACCCTCCATGTCGGAGCCGTCCGCAGGCAGTAGGTCGATCACGGTCGCGAAGTTCGCCTTCGCCCGCTCGGTCCACTTGGACTTGCCGAGCGCGTACCCAGCACCGGCCAGACCCGTGTAGCAGATCCAGTTGTGGTTCTGCCAGTACGACGAACTCCACCAGGAACCCTCGGACTCGACGGCGAACTCGTACAGCCGCGCCCCCTGCAACTCCAGCTTCGCGCGCAACTCGTCGGCCAGCACGAAGTCGTCGCCGAGCCAGGTGTACGCGAGCGACAACCCATGCAGCAGCCAGCCGGCGTCGAGGTCGTGGTCGGGCAGATGCGCCTTGCCCCAGTGCGGGAACCCGATCGCGGCGGAGATCCATCGCGCGGCCCCGGCGCGGTAGCCGGGGTCGCCGGTCAGCCGGTAGGCGAGCGCGAGGTTCGCCGCAGCCGGGCCGAAGTACGTGATGCTCGCGGAGGGATGCTCGGTCGGCGGCGTCTGGGTGCGGTACCAGTCACACTGCTCACGCAGCCGACGCCACCGGGCGGCATGCCGGCCGTCGAGTCCGTCACGCAGGTCGTCAAGGCGGTCCTCGATCAGCATCAGCGCTCTCCGATCCGGTGTATGTATCCATCGACCGCTACCGCGTCGCCGGTCAGCTCGACGGCGACGGCTGTCATCGAGTAGACGGAGCAGAAGGTCGCCGCGGTGCCAACGACAGTCCAGTCGAGAGCAGTCCGAACTCGTTGCGGGTCGTCCGCCGGTCCTGGTCCCGGCGACGTCACAGGCACCCCGGGGCCGACGTGGTAGCCGTACAGCGTCTCGTCACCCACCCAGGTCGTGTGGACTGCTCCCGGCCGGATGTCCACGCTCAGGTCGACGTCGGGGCGGAACTGCAGCACGATCTCCCGCTCCCGATCCGCGGTCACATGAACCACGTCGACCAAGTAGTTGTCGCCAGCAATTACCTGCCGGGTCGCCTGCACGCCTTCGTACCAGCCGTTCACCTCGGCCGTCACCGAACTCTCGTGCCGTCTCAGGGTGCCGGTGGCCTCGTCCGGCTCGAGGCCGTCGATGCGGATGGTGGGGTGCGCAGCGGCGGACTTGTAGTGCCGCCGCCACAGCGCATGACCGTAGGGCACCTGACCAGGATCCGGCTGCCACGGAGTGGTCTTGCCATAGAGATACAGCGCGAGCTTGTCGTGATGCCCGTGCGATCCGCCGTGTGCGCCGTGGTCGAGGATCGCGTGGATCCCACCAGCCCGGATCACGGCGTAGGAACTGGTGATGGCTAGCGACCGTACCGAACCTGCCGCGCGCGGCGGCCCGGCGAACCAGCCACCGAACCTGTCCTCGAGCCCGTCGTACTCCGGACCGACCTCCGCACGAGCGTGCGCCGCGACAGCGTCGAGACCGTGGCTCGCGGTGAATTGCCGCGCCAGGGCAACGATCTCGAGCCATTCCAGAGCGAGCGGCACTCGGCGGTACGGGCCGTCGTGGAGCGCCGGCAGGATGCCGCCGTCGGTGGCGATCCCGGCGAGCGCAGCGATCATCGTCTCCAGCCGATCCGGCACCTGCGCGGGATCGGCACCACGAAGGCTCAGCAGATACGCGCGGAGCACGAAGCCGTGGTAATACGTGCTGGCCTCCCACTCCCAGCCGTCCTCCCCAGTCGCAACCTCCAGGTGCGCGAACTGACCGTGCTCACCGGTCAGCCACTCCTTCTCGCCATCCCACCGCTCGCCCCGAACTGCTGCGGCAGCCTGGCCGGCCGTCGTACCCAAGGCGTTGAACCACGCGGTGTAGTTCGAGGAGAATTTGTCCTGGGCAACCATCGCGTCGCGAGCCCGCCGTGCGCCGTCGACCATGTCGTCGAGCATCGGCAACGTCTCGGCCAGCTCCGCCCGACCGGCCAGGTTTCGGATCGCGTGCGCGATCGGCACACCCCAGACCGCATCGGTCAGTGCCTGGTGGAACAGGCGCCCGCGCTGCATCCACCCCTGCGCTTGCTCGTGCTCCCCGGCCTTCGTCAGCTCCAGGTACAACCGTGCGTACGACGTGAGCAGCTCAGCACCGCCACCGTCGTACGAGAGCAGGCGGATCCGCCGAGCCCACCAGTGGTGCGCGAGCACCCGCCACGCACCGCGCACCGCGTCGGTGTCGACGCGGCAGCCGTACGCGCACGGTACGCCGCCGGCCGGAAACTCACCGGTTTCGAACCCGACGTGGTCGAGTTCGACGCCGTGGGCGGGGCAGACATACTGATGCCACCACCCACCGCGCTCGGTCGGCGGATGATCGGTCAGCGAGGCCATGTGCCACCGTCGATGTCGATGGTGATCCCGGTCAGGTACCCCGACGACGGCAGCGCCAGGAACCGGACCGCGTTCGCCACGTCCTCGACCTGGCCGGCCCGGCCGATCGGCGTCCCGGCGACCATGTTCGCCTGGGCTTCGGCGGTGGAGAACGTCTGGTGGAACGCGGTCTCGGCGATGTACCCGGGCGCGACCGAGTTCACCGTGATGCCTCGGGGACCGAGTTCCTTGGCCAGGCCCTTGGTGAAGCCGCGGATCCCGGCCTTGGCCGCCGCGTAGATCACCGAGCCCGGGCCGCCACCGTTGTGCGCGGCGAGCGAGGCCATCGTGATGATCCGCGGGTTGGCCGACTGCGCCAGGTGCGGGATCGCGGCCCTGGTGGTGCGGAAGGTGGCGCCGAGGTTCACGTCGACGACCTGCTGGTAGTGCTCGTCGGACATCTCCTCCACCTTGACCCGGCCGATCAGGTGGCCGGCGTTGCAGACCAGGACGTCCAGCCCGCCGAGGAACCCGACCGCCTCGTCCAGCAGCCGGTCGACGTCCGGCGTACTGGTGACGTCGGCACCGACCGCGATCGCCTTCCGGCCGAGGGTCTCGATGTCGGCGACGGTCCGTGCTGCCGCGTCGGCGGACTTGCCGTAGTGGACCACCACGTCCGCCCCGGCCGCCGCCAGACCGAGCGCGATCCCCCGGCCGATGCCGTGCCCGGCCCCGGTCACCAGCGCCCGTGCGCCCTGCAGTTCCTCGGTCATAGGTCCAGCTCCTTCACTCGATGTCATTTGATCCCCGCGGTCGCGAAACCCTGGACGAAATAGCGCTGCCCGATCAGGAACAGCACCACCATCGGCACGGTGGCCAACGTCGTACCGGCCATCAGGAATGCCCACTGCGTGTCGTTCTCGGTCCGGAACACCGACAGGCCGACCTGGATCACCCGCAGGCTGTCGCTCTTGGTCACCAGCAAGGGCCAGAGGAAGTTGTTCCATGATCCCTCGAAGGTGAGCAACGCGACGGTGATGAACGCCGGCTTCACCAGCGGCGTCATGATCCGGGCGTAGATGCCCAGCTCACCGAGGCCGTCCAGCCGCGCCGCCTCCTCGAGCTCGACCGGCAGGTCCAGGTAGAACTGCCGGAACAGGAACACCGAGAACGGACTCACCGCACCCGGGATGATCAGCGCCCACCACGTGTCCAGCCAGCCGGTACCGCCCTGGCCGGTGATGTCGTTGCCGCCGAACAGCGGCATGAACCGCACGATCAGGAACTCGGGCAGGATCTTCGTGTACGTCGGAATCATCAGCGCACCCACGAACCCGAGGAAGATCAGCTGGCTGCCCCGGAACCGCAGCCGCGCCAGCGCGTACCCGGCCATCGAGGCAATCACCACGTTCAGCACGGTGTGACTGGCCGCGATAACGAAACTGTTCCGCGCGTACGTCGCGAACGGCGCAGCCTGCAACGCGTCCGCGTAGTTGCCGAAGGCCCATTTCGTCGGGAGGATCCGGACCGGGAACGCGGCGATGTCGGCCGGGGTTTTCACCGAGGTGAGCAGCATCCACACGAACGGGACGATCATCACCACCGAGATCGCGCCCAGGGTCAGGTAGAGCGCGATCCGGCCGGCCCGGACCCGTCGTACTCCGTCAACGACTGCCACGGTCACCTCCGGTGATCCGCCGGTTGACCAGGGTCAGCATCAGCAGCAACGCGAACAGCACCAGGCTCTGCGCGCAGGCGTAGCCCATCCGGAACTCCCGGAACGCGGACTTGTAGATCTCGTAGGTCATCATCGTGGTGCTGTTCGCCGGACCGCCGTCGGTGAGGATGTACACCTGGTCGAAGGACTGGAACGCGCCGATCACCGAGGTGACGAAGACGAAGAACGTGGCCGGCTTCAGCAACGGCACGGTCAGGCTGAAGAACTGCCGCACCTTCGACGCCCCGTCCACCGACGCCGCCTCGTACAACTCGCCCGGCAGACTCTGCAGGGCGGCCAGGTAGATCAGCATCTTCAGACCGATGCCCTGCCAGATGCCGACCATGATCACCGCCGGCATTGCCCAACTGGTCGAGGACAGCCAGTTCGGTCCGTCCAGGCCGAGGAACGACAGGATCGCGTTGGCCAGGCCGCTGCGCGGGTCGTAGATCCACAGCCAGACCAACGCGACCGCGATCGTCGCGGTCACCTGCGGGATGAAGATCGCGGTCCGGAAGATCGCCCGCCCGGTCAGTTTGCTGTTCAGCATCAATGCGATCAGCAGTGCGATCGTCATCGCCACCGGGACGGTGAAGAAGGTGTAGACGCTGGTGTTCAGGACCGCACGCCGGAACACGTCGTCGTGGACCAGCTCGCGGAAGTTGTCCAGCCCGGCGAACCGCGGTGGCGTCAGGACGTCGTACGACGTGAAGCTCAGAACGACGGCCGCGACCAGTGGGATGCCGATCCAGATCAGCGCGTGCAGCAACGCCGGCGCGACCATCAGCAGACCGGCGCGTCTCCGGCTGCGCAACAGGCGGCGTGGTTGGTTGGTGGCCGGACCAGCGACGACTTCGCGCACGCGCTCCGGCACCATCGTCCCGGTCATAGGCGGGAGATCGCTTCCTTGCTCTGGTTCGCCAGCTCGTCGATCGCCTCCTTGGCGGTCCGCTGGCCAACCACGGCGGTCTCCAGAGTGGTCTTGATCTTCTCCCGGATCTCCATCCAGGCCGGCGTACCACCCTCGGACCGCGCCTTGTCCATGTTGCCCAGGGCAAGCTTCACGAACCCGTTGTTCTCCACGTAGTCCGACGTCTGCAGGTCCTGCACACCCGGCACCGCACCCCGCTGCGCAGCGGTCGGCAAGATGGTGTCCGGCGTACCCAGGAACTCGACCAGCGCCTGCGCCGCCGCGGCGTGCTTGGTCGTCGCCGAGCGAGACACCAGCGTGCCACCCTGGAACATCGCGGGCACCCGGTTGGCCAGCATGAACGCGCCGACCTTGTCCTCCTTGAGCAACTCCGGCGTCTGCTCCTGCAACTGCACCCACAGCGAGTTGTTCGCCATCATCATCGCGGACCGGCCCTGCGCCAGCGTGCTCGGCTGACCTGCCGCGGACTTGAACGAGTAGTCGCCCGACTTGTCCTTGATCACGTCCAGGAACAGCTGCAACGCCTCGACGCCACGGTCGTCGTTGAACTTCACCTGCTGCCCGGACTCGTCGAACAGCGTGCCGTCGTTGGCGAACAGGAACGTTTCCCAGCACTGCCGCAGATCGATCGAGAACGGATCGAACCCGACCCGGGTCAGCTTGCCGGACCCGTCGGCGCGGGTCAGTTCCCTGGCCATCGCGCGGAGTTCGGTCCAGTCCTTCGGCGGCTGCTTGATGCCGGCCTCGGCGAACATGTCCTTGCGATAGGTGACGATCCGGGTGTCCAGGATCAACGGGAGCGCGTACAGCTTCCCGTCGTACCGGCACGGCTCGAGCACCCGGTCCTCGTAGTCGAACCGCTGGCCCAGGTCGTCGGGCAGCGCGGCGAGCACCTTCTTGTGCGCGAACGGCGGGATCCAGCCGACGCCGAGCATCACCACGTCCGGCATCAGGCCGCCGGCCAGGCCGGTGGTGAGCTTCTCGTTCAGCGCGGCGTACGTCGTGTAGTCGACCTTGACCGTGACGTTGGGGTTCTTCTGCTTGAACGCGGGCAGCAGCTTGCCCTCCAGCAACTGCTTACCGGTGCTTCCCTCGTAGATCGGGGTGAGCAGCGTGATCTCACCCTCGGCGGGCCCGTCGGCGGCCGCCTGGCCGTCGCCGGACGGCGCCGCGGAACACCCGGTGGCGGCGGCGAACGCGCCGAGCCCGAGGGCCGACAGGACTGATCTGCGGGTGTACTCCATGGCGCGCCTTTCGTGGTGCTGCGGGATAGGAGTGGTGCAACGATCTACCAGTCGGCGCGGCGGAGCTGGTGCGGACTGGTGCAACGATGCACCGCATGCTAGGAAGCGTTCTCCGCGATCGTCAAGGGGTCGGGCCGGTTCCGCCATCGCTGGACTTTCGGCCTCTGGTGATGCATCGTTGCACTGCGATCCGGCAGTACGGGGTGAACGGTGAGGAAGAATGCGCGGGTGGGCATGGGTGAGGTGACGATCCAGCAGGTCGCGACCGAGGCGGGCGTCTCGCCGAGCACGGTGTCGAATCTGCTGAACGGGCGGAACCACCGGATGCTGCCGGAGACCCGGCAGCGGATCGAAACGGCGATCGACAAGCTCGGCTATCGGCCGAACCGGGCGGCCCGGCAGCTACGCACCGGGCGCACCAGCACGATCGGCCTCGTTGTGCCGTCGGTCGGCAACCCGTTCTGGGGCGCGCTCGCCCGGCACATCGAGTCGGCCGCGCTGGCCGAGGGCTACCACGTGCTGCTGTGCAACTCCGAGCGCGATCCGCGCCGCGAGCGCGATTACATCGACGAGCTCTGGGCGGACGGCGTTCATGGCGTCGTCCTCTGTTCGTCGCTGCCGTCGCTCGAGCACGTCATGCCGCTGGTCGAGCGTGGACTCCAACTGGTCGCGTTCGACCGTACGTCGCAGGCCGGCGACCCGGCGTCGCTGGTGAGCATCAGCGTCGACAACGCCGTCGGCAGCCAGTTGGCGACGCAGCACCTGACGGATCTCGGTCACCGCCGGCTGGCGTACGTGTCCGGCGCGCTGGCGAGCGTGAACCGCAAGGAGCGGTACCGCGGCTTCGTCGCCGGGTTGGAGCAGGCCGGCCTCGATCCGGCGGAGGCCCTGCGCGCACCGACCGGGAGCGGCGCCGACGACTTCGGGGATGTCGAGGCATCAGAGCTCGGTCGCGCGGCGGCTGCGGAACTGGTCGCACTCGACGAACCGCCGACCGCGATCGTGGCGATCAACGACATGTGCGCGCTTGGTGTCTGCCGTGGACTGCGCGACGGCGGGCTCGAGGTGGGCAAGGATGTGTCGGTCGTGGGGTTCGACGACATCGTGCTGGCGGATCTGTACGCGCCGACGTTGACCACCGTGCGGCAGCCGATGCGTGAGATGGCGGCGGCCGCGTTCAGCCAACTGCGGTCGCGGCTCGACGACCCCGGGCCGTCGCAAGGGCAGTCGCTGCTCTTCCGGCCGGAGTTGATCGTGCGCGAGTCCACTGCGCCGCCGCCGTAGGGTGGAGGGCGTGCAACGGATCTCGTCACGGAACGCGCGGTTCCAGGTGTGGCAGGCGTCCCTGACCAACCGGACCAAGCGGCAGCGCGCGGGTGAGTTCCTGGTCCAGGGCGTCCGGCCGATTTCGCTTGCCGTGGACAACGGATGGCCTGTGCGGACCGTGATTACTGACGCTTCGCGGCCGTTGTCCCGCTGGGCTCAGGAGTTGCTGCAGCGCTTGCCGTCCGTCGAGCGCGTTGCGATGGCGCCGGAGCTGTTGGCCGAGCTCGGCGAGAAGGACGAGGCCGCGCCCGAACTCGTCGCGGTACTGGAGCTGCCACCGGACGATCTGGACCGCATCCCGGTGCGGCCCGACTTCCTTGGCGTCGTGTTCGACCGGCCAACCGGGCCGGGGAACATCGGGTCCATCATCCGGTCCGCCGATGCCTTCGGTGCGCACGGCGTGATCGTCACCGGGCACGCCGCCGATGTCTACGACCCGAAGGCGGTCCGCGCGACCACGGGATCCTTGTTCGGCATTCCCGCCGTACGCGCGCCGTCGCAGCGTGAAGTGATCGAGTGGGTACGACGGTCGGCCGACGTACCAATCGTTGTCGTGGGCACCGACGAGCACGGGTCGGTCGATGTGTTCGACTTCGACTTCACCCAGCCGACGCTGCTGCTCATCGGGAACGAGACCAGCGGGCTGAGCGCCGGGTGGCGGGAGGCCGCGGATCAACTGGTGCGGATCCCGATCACCGGATCGGCCAGTTCCCTCAATGCCGCCAACGCCGCCACGGCCGTCCTCTACGAGGTGTCCCGCCAGCGGTCGTCGGTTTGATCAGGCGGTGTTGATCAGGCGGTGCAGAGTAGTTCGCCGTGGAGGATGGCGATCCAGCCGTCGGGCTGCGCCGCCCAGGTCTGCCAAGCAGCCGAGATGGAGGTCAGCGTTTCCTCCGGCACACCTGCCCGGCGGGCCTGATCGGACATCGCCGACTTGAGGACGCGGTCTGCCCACATGCCGCCCCAGAACGCGCGGTCCTCCGGGTTCGCGAAGGTCCAGGTGCTGGTCGTCGCGTCCACCTTCTCGAAGCCGGCCTCCAGGGCCCAGCTCAGCAGCCGCCGGCCTGCGTCCGGTTCGCCGCCGTTCGCGCGCGCCATCCGCTGGTAGAGGTCCATCCACTCGTCCAGTTCGGGCAGCTCCGGATACCAGGTGAAACCGTGGTAGTCCGAGTCCCGGACCGCGACGATCCCGCCGGGCTTGCAGACCCGCCGCATCTCCCGGAGCGCCTGCACCGGATCCGCCACGTGCTGCAACACCTGGTGCGCATGGACGACGTCGTACGTGTCGTCCGGAAGATCCAGCGCGTGGACGTCGCCGACCACGAACTCCACCTCGAGATCGAGCTTCGCGAAGGTCGCACGGGTGATGTCGATCGCCTCGTCCGTCGCCTCCAGGGCAGTAGTCGGCCCCGGCTCAACCAGCCGAGCGAGGTCAGCAGTGATGGTGCCGGGACCCGCGCCGACATCGAGCAACGCCATCCCCGGCCGCAGCTGCGGCAGCAGGTACCCAGCCGAGTTCTCCGCGGTCCGCCAACTGTGCGACCGCAACACCGACTCATGATGCCCATGCGTGTACACGTTGCTCATCCCAGGCTCCTTTGCCCTCTACCAACGATTCTCACGCTAACCCAAAATCTTGTGTCGTGAGACATATCGTCTCGAATATTGGATGCATGTAGATGGCCGAATATGGCCAGACCGGGAGGTGGCAGGGGGGCGACGCTTGAGTCGTTCAGTCGGAGTCAGGAGGAATCAAGTGCTGGCCAAGGTGTTTCCGATCAAGTTGAGGGATGGCAATCAGGCGGTGGCCGAGGAGCTGGTGCGGGAGTTCGCGCCGGTGGGGCCGGGGGCCGAGGAGGGGACGTTGTCGTTCCGCGTCTATCGCGATCCGGCGAACCCGGACTACCTGCTCTTCGTGGAGCACTTCGCGGATCAGGCGGCATACGACGCGCACACCGGGTCGGCGGCGTACCGGGAGTTGATCGCGGGGAAGTTCGCCGGGCTGATCGTGGAGTTCGTCGAGATCGATCATGAACTGGTGGTGAGCTTGTGAGCAGCCAGGGCGAGTTGGCGCGGCGGTTGCGCGCCTTGCACGAGCGGCCGCCGTTGGTGTTGCCGAATGCCTGGGATGCTGGTTCGGCGCGGGCGATCGAGGCGGCGGGTGCTGCCGCGATCGCGACCACGAGCGCGGGTGTCTCGTGGGCGGCTGGGGTCACCGATGCCGGCGGGTTGGATCGTACGGCGGCGATCGCGGCGCTCCGCGCGATCGTCGCGGCGGTGTCGGTGCCGGTGACTGCGGACGTCGAGTCCGGCTACGGCGATGTCGAGGCAACGGTTGCCGAAGTCATCGAAGCCGGGGCTGTTGGCATCAACCTCGAAGACAGCTCCGGTGGCTCGCTGATCGCTCCGGCCTTGCACGCCGAGCGGATCGCTGCCGCTCGGGCCACTGACCCCGAGCTCGTCATCAACGCGCGGACCGACACCTATCTGTTCGGCGACGGGAGCGGCACGATCGAACGCGCCAAGCTGTACGCCGAAGCCGGCGCCGATGTGCTGTTCGTCCCAGGTGTCGTTGATGCTCCGGCCATTCGCGAGCTGGTGGCCGCGTCGCCGCTGCCGCTGAACGTGATGGTCGGTCCGGGTGCACCGACGGTTGCCGAGCTCACCGCACTTGGGGTGACGCGGATCAGTGTCGGGCCGGCGATCACCGCCGGTGCCTACGGGTTGGCGACCGCCGCGGCGAAGGAACTGCTCACGAGCGGTACCTACGAGGCCCTGTCCACTGCAGCCGAGTTCGGCAAACTCAACTCTTTGCTCCGCTGACCGTCGAGCCGCATCGCGATCTGGCGAGCTGCGTTGGCGCTGACGCCGGGCACGGTCTCCAAGGAGCCGATCCCGGCGTCGTGGTCGAGCACGACGTGGCCCGAAGCAACAGCTTGCGCCAAAGGCCCGACGAGCTCGGCCTCGGTCAGCGCCTCAGGACCCGGGAATGCGTGCGTGAGTCCGTGGCCGAGCCCCGCGACCGGAACGCCGTACACCTCGACGAGCTTGCGCAGTACGTCGTACGCATCCTCGGGCGGAAGCTGGTCGCGGACGACCGCCTGGACCGCGACCTCGAACGGGCCCCACGCGCCGGGCATGCGGACATCTGGATTGGATTCGACGGCGACGAGTCGCGCGGCTCGTTCGACAACGTGGATGACACCTTCCCAGTACGGGAGATGTGCGTGCAGTAGCAGGTGATCGGGACCGCCTGAACCGATCTCGAGCAGACCCGGATCGCCGTCGAGCGTGATGGTCCGGCGGTAGACACCATCCTCGACCGACTCGACGCCAGGGATCGCCTGCGACGCGAGGAACGCGCTCATCGCCTCCCAGTCGTACGGCGTGGTGAACGGCAGCCGGAGTATCAGGCCACCATCGGCGACCAGGCGGTCCGTGCGGCGCCGACGGTCGCGGAGCTCGCGCGGGGAAGCCCGGAAGATCTCATGCATCGCCCGGTTGAACTGCCGCAGACTCCCGAAACCGGATGCGAACGCGATGTCCGCGATGGAGAGATCACTGTCATCGAGGAGTCTGCGCGCGAAATGTGCCCGTCTCGAGCGGGCGAACTGGTCCGGTGTGACGCCGAGGTGCTCGTGGAACAACCTACGCAGGTGGCGAGCTGACAGCCCGAGCCTCGCGCCGAGCGCCGCCTCGCCGGACTCGTCGAGCACGCCGGCGATGATCAGCTGAACGGCGCGACAGACGAGCTCGGGCGCCTCGTCCGGCACAGTCCCCGCGACCCGGTACGGCCGGCAGCGCAGGCAGGCGCGGTATCCGGCCGCCTCCGCGGCCGCCGCGAGCTCGAAGGTCCGGACGTTCTCCGCCAGCGGTTTCGCCCTGCATCCGGGCCGGCAGTAGATGCCCGTCGTACGGACCGCGGAATAGGTCGTCATCCGTCCACTGTCACCCCCTGCCCACCGACGGTCTGGCCACATCCGGACGTCACGCTAGCTGTCTCCACGGACACTTTTCGGTGACGTCTGCTGGAATCCTGGTGCGAGCGGAGGGCGGGGGTGGCTAGGGTGCGGCGGTGCAGTCCAAACCTCTTGTCGTAGTGGTCAGTGGCCCGCCAGGGACCGGGAAGACGACGCTGGCGCACCGGGTGGCCGCCGCGATCGGGTGCCCGGCGATCTGCCGGGACGAGATCAAGGAGGGAATGGCGCACGCGACGCCCGGGTTCGTACCCGGTCCCGGTGATCCACTGACGATGCGGACGCTGTCCACCTTCTTCGACGTGATCGGGCTGCTGGTCGGCCGCGGTACGACGATCGTCGCCGAAGCCGCGTTCCAGGACCGGATCTGGAGTCCCGGCCTGAGCCCGCTGCTCAACCGCGCCGACCTTCGGATCATCCACTGCACGGTCCCCGCCGACGTCGCGCTGGCCCGCATCACCGCGCGTACGGCGACCGACCCGAAACGGACCGCACACGAGGACGCGCAGATCAGCGCGGACGCGCGACTGCGGACCCACAACGCCTTCCAGGCGGTCGATCTGCCCGTTCCGGCGCTGACGGTCGACACCTCGAGCGAGACCTACAATCCGTCGCTCTCGAAGATCATCGCGTTCTTGTCCGAGTGACGAGCTAAGGTCTTCAGGGAGTCGATTGAGAGGGGCCTGGGGGATGCTGTTCGAAGGGTTGACGACAGCGCATGTCGCGGACGCGTGTCTTCGGGCCGGCGTGCCGGTGCGGACCGCGTCGCTGACGGCTGTGGTCGGAGGCCGAGTGGCTGGGCGCGTGTTGCCGGCGCAGCACGTGGGCAGTGTCGACGTCTTCTTGGAGGCGTTGGAGTCGGCCGAGGACGGCGACGTACTGGTTGTGGACAACGGCGGACGGCGGGACGAGGCGTGCGTGGGCGACCTGGTCGCGCTCGAGGCCAAGGCCGCCGGACTCGCCGGGATCGTGATCTGGGGACTGCATCGCGACACGGTCGACATCACGGCGATCGGACTGCCGGTGTTCAGTCTCGGCGCGATGCCGACCGGGCCGTTGCGGCTCGATCCGCAACCCGACGATGCGTTGTCCACGGCAACTATCGGTGACTGGTCGGTGAACCGGGACGACGTCGTACTGGGTGATGAGGACGGTGTGGTCTTCGTGCCGGCCGATCGGGTCGACGAGGTGACCGGGCTGGCCGAGTCGATACGCGATACCGAGCATCGGCAAGCGGCCGAGATCCGGGCCGGACGGTCGTTGCGGGAGCAGGTGCGGTTCGCGGAGTACCTGACGGCGCGGGCGGCTGATCCTTCACTGACTTTCCGGCAACATCTACGCGCAGTTCGAGGAGCGATCGAGGAATGAGTACCGCGGATGCCGCAGGCACGTGGAAGCTGGGCGACGTCACCGTCAACCGGATGGGCTTCGGCGCCATGCGGATCACCCCGAACCCCGATCGTCACGTGGCGATCCGGGTCCTGCGACGGGCGGTCGAGCTCGGCGTCAACCACATCGACACGGCTGCGTTCTACCGTTCGCCGGGCGGGACGCTGAGGGTCGGCGACGGCGAAGTGCGCTATGCCAACGAGCGGATCCGTGAGGCGTTGGCGCCGTACCCCGATGAGCTCGTGATCACGACCAAGGTCGGGCCGGGCGAGGACCCTGAGCGTGGTTTCTACCACGCGACGACCGCGGCCGAGTTGCGGACGCAGGTCGAGACGAACCTGCGCCAGCTCGGTCTCGACCACCTCGACGTGGTGAACCTGCGCATCATGAAGAAGCCGGGCGCCGACTCGATCGCCGAGCGGTTCGGGGCGCTCGCGGACCTGCGGGACGCCGGGCTGATCCGGCAGCTCGGGATATCGAACGTGCGCGCCGACCACCTGGACGAGGCGCTCGCGATCGCGCCGGTGGTGTGCGTGCAGAACAGCTATGCCGTCGACCTGCGCCGTGAAGAGGACGCGCTGATCCGGCTGTGCGCGGAGCGGGACATCGCATACGTCCCGTTCTTCGCGATCGCCGGCCCGAAGCGTGAGAGCGACGCGACGCCCGAGGACTCGTCTGCTGTCGAGGCGATCGCCGCCCAGCACGGCGTCTCACCTCAACAGATCCGCCTCGCATGGACTCTGCACCAAGGTGCGAACGTCCTGGCGATCCCGGGCACCGGCAATCCCGCCCAACTCGAGGAGAACGTCGCCGCCGGCGCCATCCGGTTGTCGCCGGCGGAGCTGGCCACGCTGGGCTGATGCTTACGAGCTGATCGCAGCCCGGACTGCAGGGACTACCTCCTGCGCCCACCTCGCGACCTGGACGTCATAGGCGTCGACGCCTCGCGGGAACAACGTGAACCCGGCAGCGCCGTGCTCGAGGATCGCCCCGGCGAGTTCCTCGATCCACTGCGCGGGGGAACCGCCGATCCAGCGGCCTTCGTCATCGCGGGTACGGCGCGCCGGCAAGGCGGTGAGCGCACCAGGGAAGTTGTAGATCGTGGCGACGTCGGACGGCTTGCGGCCGACCGACAGCGCGGCCTCGTCGATGATCGGTCGGGACCAGCGGTAGCGGTCGCTCAGCCAGTCCGCGGCACGGCCCGGGATCCAGCCGTCCGCCTGCCGGCCTGTCGCGGCGAGCGACTTCGGGCCGTTCGATCCGGTCCAGATGAGCGGCGCGGGAACGTTGGCCGGCTCGAGCTGACCGATCGGGTAGTGCTTGGTCGGAGCGGGTCGGCCGCCGTCGGACATCGCGTGGAGGAGTTGCATCGCCTCCTCGAAGGCTTCGACCGCTTCGGCGGGGCGCATTCCCGGTACACCCATCGTGGTGATCCGGTCCCACGCACCGCCCGCACCGAGGCCGAGGATGAACCGCCCGTCGGACAGTGCGGCCAGGGAGGTCGCCGTACGCGCGAGCACCGGGGCCGGGCGTAGCGGGAGGTTGGTGACGTTGACGAACGCGGACAGATGCTGGGTGCGGCCGAGGAGTACGCCGATCGTCGCGTAGCCGTCGAGGAGGTCGGCGACGTACGGGTGGTCCGAGACCGAGACATGATCCAGCCCGTCCCGGTCGGCCTGCGCGGCCAGGCGCAGCAGGGCGGTCACGTCGTGGACGCCGGCCGGGGAGCCGTAGCCGAACTTGGGGGTCATGATGAGGTCTCCTTATAGTTCGTAGGCCTAAATAGTAATGCTACGAACTATGAGGTCTGCAAACTGTTTGCTGACCGGACTACCATGAGGACATGGCGACAACGCGCGACGCGGACCTGGCCGGTGCGCTGGTCCAGACGATGCACGTGCTGCAGGACCTGTACGCCGAGACCAGCCGGCCGCTCGGCCTCACCCCGCAGCAGGCGCACCTGCTGTGCGTTCTGCTCGGCGGCCCGCTCGGGATGACCGAGCTCAGCCGCATCCTCAGCATCGAACGCTCCAGCCTGACCAGCATGGTCGACCGCCTCGAACGCCGCGACCTGGTCAGCCGGATCCCCAATCCCACCGACCGTCGCGCCTGCCAGATCGAGCTGACCACTTCCGGCCTCGCGCTGGCGCACGACGCCCACAACGGCTTCACCGAGCGCATCGACGCGATGACCACGGGCCTGACCGCGGCCGACCGTCGTACCCTCGCGACAACCCTCCAGAAGATCGTCGCCGAGGCCTGAGTGGCCGAGGTCGTCCGCGCTGGGGCTCGGATCGCCTACGAGGTCAGTGGTGACGGGCCGGCCGTCGTACTGATCCGGAACAACCGGCGGCCGCGGGACTTTCGGCCGGCCGACTGGCTCGCTGACCGGTTCCGGGTGGTGCAGGTGCATCCGGTCGGGTTCGGCGCGAGTGAGCGGCCGGCGGAGTACGACTTCGGGAGCATCGGCGAGCAGGTGCTGGCGGTGCTCGACCACGAGGGCATCGACCGGTTCGCGGTGTGGGGGTTCTCCCAGCCGGCCTGCATGGCGGCGATGGTCGCGCGGTCGACGAGCCGCGCGGCGGGTCTGGTCATGGGCGGGGTCGCGCCGATTGGCTTCCCGACCGACGGCGACATGCGCCGGATGGAGCGGGAGCCTCGCCTACGCCGGCCGGCGTTGGAGTTCTGGCGCGCGTACCGATCCCACGACTGGCACCACGAGCTCAGATGCTTCAACGGCACCAAGATCGTGTACGCCGGGACTGCGGACAAGGCGATCAACCGGGTACGACGCCTGAAGCCGGTGCTCCGCGGCATCGGCTACGTGTGTTTGGAGTTCGAGGGACTCGACCACGCGGCGTCCTCGCTGGGCGTGGACACGACGGATGGCCGGCTGATCGTCGAGGCGGTGGTGGATCACCTGCCCGACAGGTGGTGAGGTCAGCGGCGGCCGCCGAACTCCCACGGGAGGACTTCGGCGTCGGGTGCCTCGACGAGCGCTGCGGCGGCTTGTGGCTCGGGAGCTTCGACGAGCGCGGCACGGCCCAGGTGTTTGCCCGCGTCGAGGCTGAGGAGGTCGCCGTACATGATGAGGTGCGGTGAGGTGAGCGGCTGCGGCTCGTCCTGGGTGATGACGAGGTAGCGGTTGTAGCCCTCGACGGCGTTCGCGAAGTCCCACATGGTGGTGCCGACGTGCTTGCGGAAACGGTGGAGCTGGATCGAGTCGAAGGCACCGGCGCGGTAGTACGGCTCGTCGTACGCGAAGGTGTTGACGGCGTCATCGTCCGGGAGATCGACGATGTGCAGGCTGCCGGTCGTTTCCTCGCCGTCCGCGGTGAGCGTCGGACCACGGGCGACGAGCTCCTCGGCGTACCGATCCATGAACGCCCAGTGCTCCTCGTTGAGGCTCACCTTGACGTCGTACCCACCGACCCGGTCCCGTCCGTACACGAAGTACTCCACGGGACCGGACCCTAGCCGGTCAGGAGTTCGCGGCCAGGTGGAGTCGGAGGATGGAGTCGTAGTCGACGATCTCGATGGCGGCGTCGGTCACGTCGGCCGGGCTGACCGTGTCCTGGGTGCCGATCACCAGCAGCTTGCGCGGGTCGCTGATCTCGACGCCGTACTTCGTCTGCGCGAAGGCACGGTGCTCGGGGGACGTGAAGTAGTCCGCGTACCGGGCGAGGGCGGCCGCGCCGTCCTGCACCGACGTCGTGCGGTGGTGCTTCTTGCCCTCCAGCAGCGGGAGGCCGAGGTCGCCAACGATGTGGTTGCCGTCCGCGGTCTCGAGGATGAAGTCCGGCTGCAGCGCGTCGCCGTCCTCCTGCCGCTCGAGGAACGGCCGGCGGATCAGCCGGGTCGCGTCGAACGCCGACAGCAGGATGCTCTCGTTGTCCTGGAGGAACCGGTCGACGGTCGAATCCGGCAGGCCGTGTCCGAGGTACGTGCTGGCGAACGGGGAACCCTTCAGATCCAGATCGCCCACCGGCACGCTCAGGGTGCCGATCGGGTCGAGGTGGTCCGCGGCCTGCGCGTAGTTCCGCAGGAAGGCGAGATACTTGTCGGCCGGCTCGGACCGGTGGATCGCGAGCGCGAAGAACGTCCAGTGGACCCGGATCGACGCGCCGACGGTGTGCACGAGCAGGACCCGGTCGAACAGCGAGTAGTTGCCCGGCGCGAACTGCAGGAGCTGCTCACCCGGCCCGACGAACTCGTTGCCGAGCATCTTGTCCGCACCCGGGAACCGATCCACCAGCTCCCGCCGGCCGACCTCGGTCGCGACGGTGGCGTCCTTGAACAGGTTCTCGCCGGGCAATGCGACCACAGCCGCGCCGTCGCCGAGTCCGAAGTACTCCTCGACGCTCGCCGCCTTCCGCCGCCGTACGTCCAGCGACCGGTACTCCCGGCTCACCCCGACCAGCTCGAGAATGTTCCAGTCCGGCGTCTCCGTCAGTACCATCATCCGCGGAAACAGCAACGGCCCCGGCAGCTCGTTCCGGTGACTCCCGGCCAGATGCTCCCCCACCCCCTTGAGGTGCTCCCCCCAGAACTGACCGTTCACCTTCACGAACTCAGTGGGCTTCATCGCCTGCTCTCTCTCGCGCTCACACTCCGACGTAACAGCCAACTCCAGCCTGACCCACCCCTATTCCCGCGGGCATGCCGGGGTATGCGGCGGGCATCAGCCTGACATCTGGGATCTGAGCACCTCGAACTCGCAGCCTGGCGAGGCTGGGTCGAAGCCGTGCTCGATCAGCCAGCGGGACGCCCCCAGGCTTCGCAACGACCACCACGCGCGGATCACGTCGAGGTCGACGTCGGTGCCGTAGCCGGCGAGGAGGTCGGCAAGGCGCTCCTCGTGCCCGAGCGTCAGAATGGCGAGGTCGAACATCGCATCGCCCTGGCTCGCCTCGGACCAGTCGATCACACCCGTGACCTCGTCACCATCGACGAACACGTGGGTGATCTGCAGGTCCCCGTGCGTGAACACCGGTTTCCACGGCCGGAGCGCAACCTCGGCAATCTCGCGGTTCCGCCTGACCAGGTCGGCGGGCAGGACGCCGTTCGCGACGAGCCACTCGCATTCGCCGTCGAGGTGCGCCGCGATCTCGTCGATGCCCTGACTACGCCACGGCGGCAGCGACGCGTCGTGCAACGTCCGTACGGCGGCACCCGCCGCAGCCCACGCCTCCGCCGACGCACTCGACGGCTCCCCAAGAACGCCGAGCGCCGTCCCCGAGACCGCTGCAAGCGCCAGTACAGGCGGCCTCCGCCACAACACCTCCGGAGTCGGAACCGGCGCCAACCCCATCGCCTCGACCTCGACGTCCAGACGCGTCTGATCACCATCAACCTTCAGAAACACGTCCCCCACCCGCAGCGTCGCCCGCTCACTGTGAGCAACAACAACCTCAACCTCATCCACGCCGGCCATTCTCCCGACCCGACCCCCGAAAGTCTCCAGATTTACCGCCCCACAACGAACCAGCCCCCGACCACGTCTCCGCAGGTCAGGGGCTGTTTTTCGTGCTGGTGGCGGGTGCAGGGTTCGAACCTGCGTAGGCATACGCCGACAGATTTACAGTCTGCTCCCTTTGGCCGCTCGGGCAACCCGCCAGGGTGGTGCCGGTTCGTGAACCAGCGTGGGAGACGATACAACAGACAGTGCCCCTGACAGCAAATCGGAAAGGATGTGCCCATGGCTTCGGAGTCCTCCTTCGACATCGTGAACAAGGTCGACCGTCAGGAGGTGGACAACGCCGTGAACCAGGCGGCGAAGGAGATCAGCCAGCGGTTCGACTTCAAGAACGTGGACGCTGGGATCAAGTTGTCCGGTGAGGCGATCGACATGCAGGCGAACACCGAGGAGCGGGTGAACGCCGTACTGGACGTGTTCAAGGACAAGCTCGTCAAGCGGCAGATCTCGCTCAAGGGCCTCGAGACCGACGAGCCGAAGCTGTCCGGGAAGATCTACAAGATCAACGCCTCGATCAGCGCCGGCATCACTCAGGAGAACGCGAAGAAGCTGTCCAAGCTGATCCGCGACGAGGGCCCGAAGGGCGTCAAGGCGCAGATCCAGGGCGAGGAACTGCGGGTCTCCAGCAAGAGCCGCGACGACCTGCAGTCGGTCCAGGCGCTGATCAAGGGCCAGGACCTCGACTTCGCCGTCCAGTTCGTCAACTACCGCTGAGATCTCCGCGTACGTCGTACCCGTGGGCAGGCGGATGCCTGGTAATCGGGTCGCTTGGGCGGGTGGTTGGCGGGCATGCTGGCGGGCGTGGGTGACACATTGATGCGGCGGTGGTTGGCCGAGGACTTCGGGCTGGATGTGGTGGAACTCTCACCGGTGGCCCACGGGGCCGACATCGCCGCGCAGGTGTGGAAGGCGAGTACGGCGACCAACACGTACGCCGTCAAGTGGAGCGGCGCCGGCACGAACACCGGCCACCAGGTGGCGGCGTTCCTGGCGGACAGCGGGCTGCCGGGTGTGCCGGAGATGATCCGTACGACGGACAGCGGCCTGTGGAGCGTGCACGCCAAGAAGCGGCTCACGATCACGCCGTGGATCAACGGCGTGCGCGCGGCCGAGATCGGGCTGACCACCGAGCAGTGGACGGCGTACGGCGTTCTCCTCCGGCGGGTGCATGACTCGGAGCCGCCACTCAGGCTGCGGGATGCGTTGCCCAAGCACAGTCACATCGACGCGCGGGTCCCGGCGATCGCCGAGAAGCTGCTGACACGGCTCGCCACGCAGGCGCCGGAGAACGAGGTCGAGGAGGAGTTGGGGGCGGTCTGGAAGGAGTACGAGGACACGATCACGCACCTGCTGACCGCGCGGCCGCCGGAGCCGGCTGGTCCCCGGGTGATCTGCCATGGCGACCCGCACCTCGGCAACGTTCTCGTCGACGATCAGTTGCACTTGATCGACTGGGACGACGTGATCCTCGCGCCGCGTGAACAGGACCTGATGTTCATGCTCGGCGGCATGGGTGACGTCGGCCCCACCCGCCCCGAACACCTCGACGCCTTCCTCACCGGCTATGGCCCACACACCATCGACGACGACGCGGTCCGCTACTACCGCCACGTCCGAGCCTTCGAGGACGTCTTCGGCTGGGCCGACCAAGCCATCACCGGCCCCGACAACGCCTACGCCCTCCAAGTAACCAAAGGCATCCTCAGCAAAGGCCTCGCCGCCCTCGCGATGAGCTAGGCGTGGCGGAGCCAGACGTTGGGTTCTTTGTAGAGGCCCTGGTCGGTGGAGTGGTTGATGTCGAGGGTGGTCAGGCCGGCGGGGATTGTGTAGGTGCCTGAGGAGGGGAAGGGCATTTTGGTCCACTTCTCCCAGTCGGCGACGGTGCCGGTCATGGTTTGGGATGCCGTGGCGGGGGCCAGCAGGCGAGCGCCCAGGCGGACGTGGGTGCGGAGCCAGGGGTCCAGCGGGAGGCCGTCTTCGCGGGTCCAGGTCATGAAGGTTTCGATGGGGGTCAGTGGATAGCTCGACTTCAGCGTCGGGCGGACCGGGGCGATCACCTGGGCGAGGCCGCCGGCCACCGCCCGGTCGCGGACGGAGGTGATGACCCGGCCGGCGTGGCCGCGGCCCTGTTCGTCGGAGCGTACGGCGGCCGCCATCAGCACGAAGGTGTTCGGTACGACGCCCTCCTCGTACCCGACCACCGAGCGAACCAGAGAATCCGTGAACCCACCAGGAAGACCCTCGACGGTCCCGTCCCACACGAGCGGCACACCCCAGCACCCCGCGATCAGCCGCTCGTCGTCGGACACCAGATAGAACTCCCACTCCGGGAAGTACTCCTGCCGCCGATCGATGTACTTGCGCACCTCCAGGTCGTGGAAGATGAACTCCGGCCACTCCTCCGCGAAGCGCTGCTCGGCTTCCTCGTCGTACTGCGGTGCCTGGGCGACCGGGATCAGCTCATACATGTGCAGAACGCTAGACCGCAGACAGGGCACCGACCACGCATTAGACCGGCCACCGCATCAGTGCCGGGCAGCGATCCACCTGGCGACCTGGGTGCCCAGGATGTCGCCGTCGTTCATGGAGTGGCGGAAGTGCAGTCCGGAGACGATGCGGGCTTCGCGTACGTCGCTGCGTACGGCGGACAGGTCCGGGTACACGCGAGTGGTGTTGGTGACCACGCTGCTCATCACCACACGCAGGTTGCTGGTGTGGAAGAACGCCCGCAGCGCACCGGCCGCGCCGGCGGTGAAGCAGGCATGCCCGGACGGGTACTCGGGGTGGTTGACGTTCAGCAGGGACTGCCAGGTCGGGTCAGCCTGCGTACGCGGGTTGCCGTCCGTGTCCGCGCGCTGGATGGCGTGCACCGGTCGCCAGGACAGGTAGTGGAACTTGGCGTCCCAGCACGCGATCACCGAGTCACCGGCAGACACGTGCACCAGTGCGAGCATCTGCGCCGCGGCTCCCAGAGAGAGGTGCCGATCAGTTGCCAGCTGTAGCAAGGCTCGGCTCCACTGCTGAGCGGTCTGCTCCGACCAGAACATCGCCGACTCGCTCTGCTTGGCGGTGCGCGTCGTACTGTCCTTGCGGCCGAGTGAAGCCACCTCGGCAACGTCACGCGCGTAGCGCTTGCCTGTCAGAGGGTCCGGACCACCGGGCCGGAACTGCGCTCGGTAGCGCAAAGCCAACGGGCGGACCTGCGTGAGGACGATGTCGACGGGAGGGGTCGGAGCTGTCGGCTCCCACACTCCCGGCCCTAGCGGGGGCTGCTTGTAGGGCACTGTGTTGTCCAGACCGTCTCCCGCGCGCCACGCGAGTACGGCGGCCGCCACAGTCCGGCCCAGCGTGATCCCGCGAGTCTTCGCGCCCCCGTCCGGCACACCAGCCAGGTAGTCGGCGTACGTCCCGTCCAGCCCGGACGCGGGCACTCGAGCCCGGAGTACGTCGTACGTCGCGGTGGCGACCGCAGCCGCGGCAGACGCCTTCCGATCTGGTCGTACGGCGAACCGGAACGGCTGCCCTTGTCCCAGTCCGGCCACGGTGTCGGCGATCGCGATGTGCACGATCCCCAGCAGCACCTCCGAACTGGCCGGTGGCCGCCCGGCCACGATCGTCTGGGTGGCAATCCGGCTCCAGTCGAGCACTGGCGAGGCGCTCGCTGAAGCAGACGCCACCGATGGCATCGGCGACAACCCCGCGCCGGTGAGCGCCAGCGCCCCGACGATCAACAGCGTGGCCGGACGAGACAGCGACCTCATGACGTTCCCCCTCGAACAACGGAACGACACGACGCCGCCCCCACCACCGCCACCATCACCGCGCCGGACCGTCTGCGGCCATACGACGTTCGACGTATTCGCAAACCGCCGGACCAGGCCTAGCCTGACGGGAGGGGAGGGGTACGTCATGGGGAGCCAGCTGACCGTCACCGAACGAGACCTGCGCCAACTGCTGGACGTCGTCGAACGAGGTCGGGAGGCCGACCCCGAGGAGTACTTCCCGCGCGGTCTGCTGCGCGCACTGACCGACCTGATCCCCGCCGAGGACATCACGTTCCAGCGCAGCCGCCCGCTGGAACGCGAGATCGTCGGGCTCGAGGAGGCGACCGGCGACACCGTCGAGCTCGACCACGACTGGGAGGATCTGTTCTGGCGGTCGTACTGGGAAGGCGAGGCGTGCAGCCGGCCGCAGCGCACCGGCGACTACGACACCGTCTGGAAGGTCTCGGACTACCTGCCCGGGCGCAAGCTGGGGAACTCGATCGTCGGCGAGTGGTTCCGCCTCTGCGGCATCCGCCATGAGATGACCGTCCCGTTGCCCGTCCGCGGTGCGGAAGACCGCCGACTGCTGCTGTTCCGCGCCTCCGGCCGCGACTTCACCGAACGCGAACGGCTGCTGCTCACGATGCTCCGGCCGCACATCGTCGAGATCGGCCACGCCCACGAACGCCGCCGGGCCGGCGTACCGGACCTGACCAGCCGTCAGCTGCAGCTACTCCGCCTGGTCGCCGACGGGCACAGCAACACTCAGATCGCGCATCGGCTATTTGTTGCCGAGGGCACCGTTCGCAAGCATCTGGAGAACATCTACGAGCGCCTCGGCGTGACCAGCCGGACGGCGGCGGTCGCGACGGCCTTTCCCGGCACCCACTCCGCCTAGCCGGTCGGTCCCGCCGTACGCACGGTGCGAGGAGAGCCGCCGAGTTCGCGGCGGCACGTCTTGTTGAAAGCCTGGAGATCGGGGATGCCCACCGAGGCAGCGACGGCCGGGATCGACAGGGTCGAGGAGACCAGAAGGTGTCGGGCGCGACCCATCCGACGGCGGCGGATGTAGGCGATGACGGTCTGCCCGGTCTCGGCCTGGAACAGGCGCGTCAGATGGTTGTGCGAGACGCCGGCCAGGCGGGCGAGGGCGGGGACTGTGAGCGGCTGGGCGAGGTTGGCCTCGATGTAGGCGATGGCGGTGGCGACGGCCGGGTGGCGGGAATCGCCCTCGGTGGTCGCAGCGGTCAGGTCGACGATGCGCCACAACGCGGTCCACACCTCGGCCGTCGTCCGCGACGATCCTGACGGCGACGCCTCGACGGCCCAGCGCAGCAGGTCGGACAGCATCGGCGCGGCGGCGCCCGCGTCCTGTACGACGGGGAGGTACGACGGCTCGCCCGCCACGACCGGCCGGAAGTGGGCGTACAGGTGCTCGGACCGTCCCCGGTAGTCGAACCGCACCTGCGACCCGGCCGGCGTCAGCGACACGTATCCGGGCGCCACGGAGTACGTCGTACCCGCGACGGTGAGATCGGCGGAGTACGAGTACAGATGCAACTGCCACAGGTCCGGCAGCCGGAACACGTCCCGCAGGCTGCGCACCCCGTGGATCCCGACGCCGACGTTCACCACCTCCGGCGGCTCGGCCAGGTGCAGCTCGATCATGGTGAGAAATTACCACCAGTGGTGAACACAACCAACGCGTTGCAACGTGGAAAGAATCTAACCTGGTGGAGTAGTTACCACTACCCCCGAGAGGGAGTCTCATGCCCCACCCGCATCAGAAGAACCTGCTCACCTCGGTTCAGATGGCGCACTTCGTGGCCACCGGGTCGTTCCGGATGGACGCCGTCGTTCCCGACGAGATGAACCAGCAGGCGCTCGAGGTCCTGAAAGCCGGCATCCCCGGCGTCCCGTACGGCACCCCGCTGTCGGAGGCGTTCGTGGACAGCGAGTTCGTCCAGCGCCTGGTGCAGCTGCCGGAGGTCGCCGGTGCGATCCACAGCCTGGTCGGGCCGGAGCCGACCGTCGACCACCACGCCGTACACATCCGCAAGGCGAACGAGGGTGAGGCGCAGAACCTGCACGGTGACGCGATCATCGACGTCCGCCCGGACGCGTTCGACGTCCAGCTGATGTACTACCCGCAGGACGTGACGCTGGAGATGGGCGGCACGCTCAGCGTGCCCGGCAGCCATCTGCGCCGGACCAACGAGTCCGACACCGGCCGCTACCAGAACCTGCTCGGCCAGACCCGCCTGGTCTGCCCGGCCGGCACAGTGCAGTTACTGCACCACGGCATCTGGCACGGCGGCCGCAAGAACGACAGCTCCATCGACCGGTACATGTTCAAGATCCGGTTCAACCCGACCGTCCGTCAGGTCCGGCTGTGGAACCTCGAGGACCTGTACGACCCCGAGGTCGCGCGCGAGCTGGACCAGTCGTTCCCCTGGTACGAGAACGCCACCGGCCGGCTGGAGAAGTACAACCGGATCAAGCTGTGGCAGGCGCTCACCGGCGACGACACTTTCGACCCGGAGTTCTGGGTCACGCGGGTGTCGAACCGCCCGCAACGGGTGGTCGCGCAGCGAAGCCTGAACCCGCACGCCACGAAGAAGGAGATGGCATGACCGCCACCGCTGCCCCCGCCGAGACCGGTCAGCAGACGGTCCGCCAGCAGGTCCTGGTCCTCTACCTGGCGTCCTCCGCGCTGGACGCCCGCGTGGTCGGCTGGTCGACGTACGACGGAACCGGTGCGACCCACCCGACCACGGGTGACAGCGACGTCCCGCCGTACGCGACCGGTCTGGACGCGCTGAAGGACGGCTGGCGTCTCTTCCAGGCGGCCCAGCTCCTGCCGCCGTTCCCGGGACACGAGTACGACGTCTCGTTCCTCAAGCACGAGTTCTTCTTCGAGAAGCTCGTCACGGTGTGAACAGGCCGTGCTGCATCGCGAACAGCGCGGCACCGGCTCGGGTGGACACGCCGAGCTTGGCGTAGATGTGCTGGACGTGATGCTCAGCGGTACGGCGTGACACCACCAGCTCGCGCGCGATTTCTGCATTGGACGAGCCACGTGCGAGCAGACGCAGTACGTCGACCTCCCGCTCGGTGAGGCCGGCCGGGCGGCTCACGCGGCCGGGCACCTGGTGCCCGGCCGCTCCGAGTACGGCCTTCACACAGTCGGCATCCAGCCTGCCGGCCGCTGCCTCGGCCAGGACGATCTCCGCAGCTCTCTCCGGTGAGTGCGCGGCCCGGTGTGGCCGGTCCTGGGTCAGTGCCTGATAGCAATCGGCCGCAGCGAGGATCCGCGCCGCTGTCGACAACTCGCTGCCCTTGACCTGGCGTGGATAGCCGGTGCCGTCGATCCTCTCGTGGTGGAGAGCGGCCAGTGCCGCGACCGGCTCGAGTACTGCGGAGCGCGCGAGGATCCGCTCGGACCGGTACGGGTGCAGGCGCACCTGCTCCCAGTCGGCGCGGCGCAACTCACCAGGCCGCTCCCAGACACTCGTCGGTACGGCGACCCGCCCGAGGTCGTGCAGGAGTGCTGCCCGTCGCAGGGTTGCCCGGTCGGCGTCGTCCAGATGCAGCAGCCGCGCAGCCTCGTCGGCCAGCGTCGCCACTCCGGTCGAGTGACCGAACAGGTACGGCGATTTGAGGTCGACGAAGTAGGCGAAGGTCCGGGCCACGTCGTCCAGCCGGTCCGGCCGGATGAGTGACCAGGGGCGTGGCTCGGTGTCCAGAGTCTCTTGCCACACGTCGATCTCGGCGAGGTCGGCCAGCAGGGAGTCGTCGTACGCGGCAACCACCTCCGGGTCGAGCCAGGTGCCCTGGCGCCGCGTGAGCGTTGCCTGGACCGGCTCGCCCAGACTGTGGAAGATGACGGCCTGGGTCGCGACCTCCGCGATCCGGGTGGCGATGTGGATCTCGGCGCCGGCCAGTCCCCTCGGCGTACCGGTGCCGTCCCAGCGTTCCAGGTTCTGGTAGAGCGCTTCGGCCACGGACGGGCCGAGCCCCAAGCGGTCGGCGAGCATGCTGCCGACCTCGCAGATCGCCAGCAGGATGTCGTCCTCCCCGGCGGTGAGGGTGCGGGCGACGTACTGGAGGCGGCGGATGCCTGCGCCTTGGCCGATCTGTCGAAGGACTGTGAGCGACTCGCGGCGGTTGGCGACGTCGGTGCGCTCGGCGAGCGGACGGAGTTCACCGGCGCGCGGACCCATCCGGTGTGCCTCTTCATGTGTTGTCGCAGTGCAGCCGAGATGGCGCAGCAGTGTCGCGTAGTAGACCGTGCGCTGGTCGTCGACGGCGAGCCTGTCCGCAAGCCGGGTGGCGACCAGGCAACTGCGGATCGACTTCTCCGGGGCCTGCGCCATCGCGAGGTCGAGAGTGACCGACAGCGCGCAGAGGAGCTCAGCGAGTCGCAGATCGTCCTCCGCCATGGCGCACCTCCCCGGTCCCCTCGGAGTACACCTCCCCATCCGCTCGGAGATGGGCAGATCTACCGATGCTCCGCTGGAGCCCGCAGGCCCATTGTGGGCCTGACAGGAGGAGATGCCATGAGTACAGCGACTTCCGCCGCCCCTCGACTCGTCACCCCGCAGTTCGTCGTCCTCGGCGCGGCCGGGCTGGCCTACTTCCTCGCCGAAGGGATCCTCGTGCCGGCCGTGCCTCGGTATGTCGCCGGCGAACTTACCGGCGGTAACATCGCGGTCGGCCTGGTCGTGGCGGCGTTCAGCCTGTCCGCCCTGGTCCTGCGTCCCTGGGCCGGACGACTGGTGGATCGGCGCGGCCGGTCGATCGCGATGGTCGGCGGCGGCATCATCTTCGCCTGCTCGGTCGCCGCGTACGGCGTGACCGACTCGCTCGGCGCACTCGCAGCGCTCCGGCTGCTCACCGGCATCGGCGACGCCTTCTTCTTCGTCGGCGCCGTCACCGCGATGAGTGACCTGGCGCCGCCCGAACGCCGCGGCGAGGCGATCAGCCTGTTCTCCCTCTCCCTGTACGCCGGGCTCGCGATCGGCCCGGCGATCGGTGAAGTACTCATCAACACTGCGGGATTCACCACGGTCTGGATGGTCGCGGCGGGCTCGGCCGGCGTCGGCGTACTGCTCGCCCTGCGGGTCGGCGACACTCGCGCGCCGACTGTTGGAACACGGGCCGAGGCTGTCCGGCTCATCCCGCGGGCGCCCGTCGTACCTGCCTTCCTGCCGCTCGCGTTGGTGTGGGGGATGGCGGGGTTCCTCGCCTTCGTGCCGCTCTACGCGTTCGACCTCGGTCTGCCGAATGCCGGCTTCCTGCTCGGCGGCTTCGCCGGGATCGTCGTACTGATCCGGAGCGTCGGGGCTCGCATCCCCGACCGGTTGGGTGCCCGCCGGAGCGTCCGAATCTCGTTGCTGTGCGCCACAATCGGGCTGCTGGTCATGGGCGGCTGGCGAACGGTGCCCGGGCTGGTCAGTGGCACGGTGCTGCTGGGCGTCGGTGTCGCGCTCGGCACACCTGCGATCATGATGCTCGCGCTGCAACGAGCACCGGCGGTCGAACACGGCGCGGTGATGGGGACCGTCAGCATGAGCATCGACCTGGCCGCGGGACTCGGTCCGGCCAGCTTCGGGCTGGTCGCCGCCGCGTCCGGGCGCGGCACCGGGTTCCTGGCCGCGGCGCTTCTCGCCGGCGCGGGCCTTGCGTTGGCCACCGTCGTTGCGCCCCGGAAGCCGTAGCATCGCGTGTCATGGCGCAGCAGACTCCCTACCCTCCGCCGCAGTACGGCGTACCACCGAAGCGGAGCCGGGGGCCGGTAGTGCTGGTGACTGTTCTCGGTCTGGTGCTGGTCGCGGTGCTGGCGACTGCGACGGCGCTGCTCCTGCGCGGACGTGATGACAAGCCGACGGCCGCCGCCGGGAGTAAGCCGGCTGCTGCGGATTCGGTGCAGTTCCGGTCGGTTTTGTCTGCTGACCCGCAGGCGTGCAACGGGCAGTCGAGTGGTCCGCAGGCGGAGGACACTCGTTGCGGCGGGGACGGGACTCGTTACACGCTTGGCAAGGTCGAGCTCGACGGTAGTCGGGTGTCCGAGGTGGAGGCCGCCCAGGGCCAGCCCGGACCGGACTGGGTCGTCCAGCTGACCTTGGATACGGAGGGCGCCAAGCTGTTCGGAGCGCTCACGACCAAGCTGGCTGCGGGCGAACCGCCGCGCAACCAGCTCGCGATCGTGGTCGGCGACAAGGTGGTGAGCGCGCCGGTCGTCAGCGCGCCGATCACCGCCGGCAAAGTCCAGATCGCCGGCAACTTCACCCAGCAGGACGCCGAGAAACTAGCCGCCGACATCACCGGCTGACCCGGCCGCAGTGCGTCAGACCGGGAGGATGCAGACCGGCTTCGGCCAGCTGATTCCGGGGCCGTCGGCGGTCAGCTTGCCGTCGCCGTCGATCGCGAACGTCGCGATCGTGTCCGACTGCTCGTTCGCGGCGTACAACTGGCTCCCGTCGTTGCTGAAGGCAAGGTGTCGCGGCCAGTCCCCGCCGGACCCGATCGTCTGCACCAGCTCGACCGACAGCCCGTCGGTAGCGATCGCGAACACCGCGATGGTGTTGTCGCCGCGGTTCGAGCCGTACAGGAAGCGCCCGTCGGCGGAGATCAGCAGCTCGGCCGGGAAGTTCTCGCCCGGCGAGTCAGCCGGCCGCGTCGACGCGGTCTGCACGATCTGCAACTTGCCGTCGGAGTAGCTGCAGACGGTTAGCGTCGAGTCGAGCTCGTTGATCACGTACGCCGCCCCGGCGCGCGGGTGGAAGACCAGATGCCGCGGACCGGCGCCCGGGCGGATGCGGAGCCGATCGACCTCCTCCAGCTGTCCGTCCGCAGTCAGTGTGGACGTGTAGACGGTGTCCGAACCGAGGTCAACGTCGAACGTGTACGTCCCGGACGGGTCGAACACGACCTGGTGGGCATGCGGACCCTCCTGGCGCTCCTTGTTCGGCCCGCTGCCCTCACGCTGCAGGAACTGGGACGCCGTACCAAGCGAGCCATCGGCATTGATCGGGTGGATTGCGAGCGAGCCCGAGGTGTAGTTGGCGGTCAGCAGATAGCGCCCGGACGGGTCGATCTCCAGGTGGCAGGGGTCCTTGCCCTCGGTCGGCTGCTCGTTGCGCAACTCGAGCCCACCGTCGGGCTGGATCGCGAACGCGCTGACGTGACCCTGCGCGCCTTCGCTGGTCGCGTAGAGGAACCGGCCGTCGGCGGACCTGACCAGGAAAGACGGATCCGCGGTCGTCACGGCGAGCGCGATCGCCTCCAGCGGCCCGAACCCGATGCCGTCCCCACCGCCCGGCTGACTGGTGTAGCTCCCGACATAGATCCGCTCAGAAGTCATGCCCCTACCCTGCCAGGTCCCGCTGCCGCCGGCATCGTCCTGTCCAATCCGTAGAGCGCCGACCCCCAGCCCAGATCGGGGACGAGCAACTGCCAGCCCATCCGCTGGTACAGCCGCGGCGCCGGGCGATCATCAACGTACGTCGAGAGGAGAGCCTTCCGATGCGGGAGACCGGTCATCAGCGCGTCCATCAAGGCCGTCCCGAGCCCTTGGCGCTGCGCCCCGACTGCGACGGCGAGCTCCACGACCTCGAAGTGACCGCCGATCCACTCCTCTGCAAGCTCCGCCGGCACCACGGCCGCGACCCGGTCCGGCCACCACTGGCCGCGCTGCCCGGTGAACCCGTACGCGAACCCGACGATCCTGCCGTCCGAGCGGGCGGCAACGAGTTTGAAATCGTCCCGTTCGGCGTGCACCGGAAGCTGCTCGGTGGCGAACCGCTCGGCGTCGGCCCGGTCCTCGTCGTACCCCGGTGCGCCGAAGGCGGAGACGAAAACCTCGGCCAGCTCGGGGGCGGCGTCAACGGCTTCGGCCGGGGCGAGTACGTCGATCACGTGACCTAGCCTATGCGGATGGACACCCAGGCGTTCCTCCAGCGAATCGGACTCAGCGAGTACGACGGACCGCCGCGGCTGGAGGGTTTGTCGCGCCTGCATGAGGCGTTCGTCGGCCAGGTGCCGTACGAATCCGTGCAGTTCCAGCTCGCCCCGGGTGGACCGCTGGAGCCGGAGGAGTCGGCGAAGCGGATCATCGCGCGGGAGACCGGTGGGTACTGCTTCCAGCTGAACGGGACCTTGGCCCTCCTGCTCACCGAGCTCGGCTACCGCGTGCAGATGCACCGTGGCGGCGCGGAGACTCCGACCCGCGCGGGCGACGTCGACGCCAGCCACATGGTGCTCACGGTGAGCGGACTGGTCGAGGATCCGGACCAGGTCTGGATGGCCGATGCCGGCCTCGGCGAGGCCCTGGTGCATCCGCTGCCGCTGGAGGAGGGCAGCGCGTATCAGGAGCCGTTCCAGCTGCGGCTGCGTCGGTCCGAGAAGGTCGATGGCTGGCGGCTGGACCACGACCCGCGGGCCAACCTGATCGGCATGGACTTCGAGTCCGCCACGGTCGGCCTGGACGCCTTCGCCGCCCAGCACGCGAACCTGTCGACCAACCCGGACTCCGCGTTCCGCCGGCTGGCCTCCGCGTTCCGCCGCAAGCCGTCGTCAGTCGTCGTACTGCGCTCTCTCGGCTTCTCCGAGACGTACCCCGACAGGATCGACACCACCATCATCGAGAACCCGACCGACTACTTCGCCGTACTGGCGGATGTGTTCCTCCTCCCGCTCCCCCACTACACCCAGGCCGACCGTGACCAACTCTGGCGCCGGGTCTGGTCGCAGTATGAGGACTTCCTGGCGAAATCCCGCGCGTCGTGACGATCACGATGATGGCAGGAAGGGGTCAGATGGCCAGGGAGAACAGGGTGCTGGGAAGGATGGAGAGGACGGCGGCGGTGGCGGCGCACAGGGAGATCATGGCGACGGCCGGGGACTCGATGTCGACCGAGAAGGGATCCTCGGCGGGCAGGCGGAAGAGTTCGGCGACCCAGCGCAGGTAGACGGCCAGGCCGATCATCACGTTGATCGCCATCACGATCGCGAGCCAGCCGAGGTGCGCGTCGATGACCGCCTGGAACGCGGCGAACTTCGTGAACAGGCCGGCGAGACCCGGTGGCAGACCCGCCAGCACGACCAGGAAGAAGATCAACGCGCCGGCCAGGCCCGGCTCGGAGCGCACCATACCGCGGTAGTCGGTCAGCAGCCCGCCCGGACGGTGCCGCTGGACGACCGCGACAGCTCCGAACGCGCCGACCGTGACGACCACGTACGCCGCCAGATACCCGACCACCGCCTGCGCATCACCGACCGCGAGCGGCGCGAGCAGGAAGCCGACCTGACCGATCGACGACCACGCGAGCAGCCGCACCGCCTCCTGCTGACGCAGCGCGGCCAGGTTGCCGACCGTCATCGTCAGCGCGGCCAGGATCGCGACCACGGTCCGCAGTTCCGAGCCGCTCGGCGCGACACCGGACGTCACCAGCACGAGCAGACCGGCGACACCGGCCGACTTCGACACCACTGCGAGGAAGGCGGTCACCTCGACCGGCGCACCGACGTACGTGTCGGGCAACCAGCCGTGGAACGGCACGGCCGCGATCTTGAACCCGAACCCGACGATCACGAACAGCCCGGCCGCGAAGGCGACCCGGCGCAGCTCCGGATCGAGGCCGCTCAACCGGTTAGCGATGGTGGACAGGTACAGCGAGCCGGTCACGCCGTACAAGTAGGAGATGCCGAACAGCATCACCGCGGTGGACAGCACCGAGACCAGGAACGCCTTCAGCGCGCCCTCGGACCCGCGTCGATCCCGGCGCAGGGCGACCATCGCGAAGCTCGGCAGCGACACGACCTCGAGCCCGATCACGACCGTCGCGAGATCCCGCGCACCGGCCAGCACAGTCGCACCAACCAGCGCGCTGAGCAGCAGGAAGTGGTACTCACCGACCGGGACGTCCGCCGACAGCAACCGGTACGCCGACAATCCGACGACGCCGAGGGCGCCGATCAGCAACACCGCCCACAACCCGGCGGTCAACGGCTCGAACACCAGGCTGCACTCGGCCGGCCCTTCCACCGCGGGACGGCAGAACGCGGGCTTGAAGTCGTCCCGCTGAGCCCAGACGAACACGAGCCCGAACAGAATCAGGGCCACGGTCAGCAGCGTGACCACCGTGTGCCGCAGTTGCACCGATGCGCTGCGCCAGAAGCTGTCGATCAGCAGCACGGCGACCGCACCGACCGCGAGCACGAGCGGTACGGCGATGGCCTGCCAATCGGTCCAGGTCAGGGTCACAGGGTCCCCCACTGGTGCAGAAGGAGCCCGGGCCAGACCCCGAGCAGCACGGTCAGCGTGATCAGCGGCGCCCACGTGATCAGCTCGATCCGGCTCAGGTCGACCGCGAACGCCGACGCCGGATTCTCGGCCGGGTCACCCTGGCACAGGTTGCGCACTAGCCGCAGGAAGTACGCCGCGGTCAGCACCGTGCCCAGGCCGGCGATCACCATGAAGACCAAGTAGGTTGTGCGAGGCAACGAGTCGGCCGGGCGGTAGGCGCCGAGCAGGACCAGCATCTCGCCCCAGAACCCGGCCAGCCCGGGCAACCCGAGCGACGCCAGGCTGGCGAAGGTCAGCAACCCACCGATCCGCGGCAACCGAGCGTAGAGGGCGCGCCCGATCGTGCGTAGATCGCTGGTGTCGTGCCGGTCCTTGATCGCGCCGGCCAGGAAGAACAGCAGACCGGTGATGATCCCGTGCGCGATGTTCGCGAACAGCGCGCCGTGCAGACCGGCCTGCGACAGCGTGGAGATGCCGAGCACGATGAACCCCATGTGCCCGACGCTCGAGTACGCGATCAGCCGCTTCACGTCGGTCTGCGCCAGACACGCGAGCGACCCGGCGATGATCGCCACGGTCGCGAAGCCGGCCAAGTACGGCGCCATCGTCGCAGTCGCGTCCGGCAAGACCGGGACCAGGATCCGGATCAGGCCGTACGTCCCCAGCTTCAGCAGCACGCCCGCCAGCAGGACCGACCCGACCGTCGGCGCCTTCGCGTGCGCGTCCGGCAGCCAGATGTGCAGCGGCCACAGCGGCACCTTCACCGCCAGGCCGACCGCGATCAGGAGCGCCGCGGCCAACGGAACACCGTGTCCGCCGAGCACCGGCGAGTTGGTCAACTGGACGAGGTCGAACGTCCCAGCCTGCCGGTAGACCAGCAGGAACCCGAGCAGCATCAGCGCCGACCCGAGCACCGTCATCAGCACGAAGGTGTTCGCCGCCCGCTTCCGTCCGACCGGGTCGTGGTCGTCGCCCCAGATGTCGATGACCAGCCACATCGGGATCAGCACGATCTCGAAGCAGACGAAGAACAGCACCAGGTCCATCGACGAGAAGGCGCCGATCACGCCGGCCTCGATCACCAGCAGCAGCGCGATCAGCGACCGGGTCCGGCCGATCCGCGGCGTGATCTTCAACGAGTACAGGCAGCACACGAAGGTGAGCAGCGCGGTCAGCACGATCAGCGGCATCGAGATCGAGTCCACCGCGACGTGGAACCGCACGCCGAGCGCAGGGATCCAGGGCACGTCCGTCACGGCCTGCAGCGGCCGGCTGCCCTCACGCAGCAACTGGTCCTGCGACGGTACGTACGCGAACCAGCCTTCGCTGCGCGGCCAGAGCAGCAGCGACCCGATCAGTACGAGCCCCGAGATCACCGAGCCGTACATCGCCGCCAGCCGGTCACCGATCGAGGCCGGGATCGCCCACAACGCGAGTGCGGCGAGGATGGGCAGGGCCAGGATCCCCAGCAGGATCGCGCTCACGAGCCGATCACCCCAGCGAGGACCGCCAGCGCGACCACCCCGACAACAGCCGCGGTCAGATAGGTCTGCACGTTCCCGGTCTGCAGCTTCCGGAACCCCTGCGACGCCAGCGTTCCCGCGCGCCCGGCCCCCCGCACGTAGCCCCCGATCACGTCCCGATCCCCCGCGACCGTCAGCTTCGCCAGCAGTTGCACCGGCACCACGAACATCACGTGGTACGCCGTGCCGACGCCGAACTCACGCTCGAGCAGGACCGGCCGCGGATCCGCGCCCCGCGACCACAAGGAGTACGCCGGCAACGCGCCAAGCAGTACGAGGACGGTCGACACCGAGGCGATGACCCAGTCCAGGTGGACGCCGTCGACGTACCCGAGCGCGATCGCGGCGAACGCGAGCAGCACCAACGGCGCGAGCATCACCCACGGGGCGTCGCGCAGCTTGGACGTATCGGGCTCGTCGAGGTCTGCCGTCGCGTTCTCGTCCTCGAAGGCACCGAGCGCCCCGGCGAGGGCGGGCGTCCGGAAGAACACCCACAGCCACATCCGCATGCAGTAGAACGCGGTGAACGCCGCAGTCAGACAAACCGATACCAGCACGATCCATCCAACGACCGAACCGTCCCGCGCGTGATGCCAGGCCGCCTCGATCACCGTGTCCTTGGAGAAGAACCCGGCGAACCCCGGCACGCCGGCCAGGGACGCGAGACCGATCGTCATCGTCACGAACGTGACCCGCAGCGCCTTCCGCAGCCGGCCGCGCCGGGTGTAGCGCCGCAGCACCACGAACGCCGCACTGCCGACCTGGTGCAGCAGCACACCGGCGCAGAGGAACAGCAACCCCTTGAACGCCGCGTGCGTGACCAAGTGGAACAACGCTGCATGCCGACCGGCCGTCGTACCCAGGGACAGAGCCGAGAACATGATCGCCAGTTGGCTCACGGTCGACCAGGCGAGCACCCGCTTGACTTCGACCGCGGCCATCGCACACAGCGCGGCGAACAGCATGGTCACGCAGGCCACCACAGCCAGCACGGTCATCGTGGTCTGGGACGCGGAGAACACGTCGTACAGACGGGCGATCAGGAAGACGCCGGCGGCAACCATCGTGGCCGCGTGGATCAGCGCGCTGACCGGACTCGGGCCGGGCATCGCGTCCGGGAGCCAGGTCTGCAACGGGACCTGGGCCGACTTGCCGACCACGCCGACCAGGAGCAGCAGGGTCCCGCCGGTCAGTAGGCCGGGCGAGATCGCCGCCGGGTCGAGCTCGGAGATCCGGAACGTGCCGGCGCCGAGGCCGAGGACGAAGATGCCGAACAGGAACCCGACATCGCCGAGCCGGGTCATCAGGAACGCCTTGATCGCGCCGGAGCGGGCGTCGCGACGCTCCCAGTAGTGACCGATCAGCAGGTACGAGCAGGCGCCCATCACCTCCCACCCGATCAGCAGGAAGAACAGGCTGTCCGAGATCACGACGGTCACCATCGCCGCGGTGAACAGCGTGACGAGCGCGTGGTACGACGCCGCGCGTTGGTGCAGGTAGCCGAGTGAGTAGACCTGGACGCAGGTCGCGATCACACCGACGACCGCGAGCATCAGCACCGTCAGGTCATCGGTGCGGACCGCGAAGCCGATGGTGAGGTCGCCGACGGACGAGTTGAGGAACGCGGCTTGGTCCGGCGAGACGCCGTACAGCAGGCCCGCGGCGAGGACGACGAGCAGGGAGAAGCCGACGCCGGCCACCCGCCAGGCGGTTGCGATCACGTCGCCGCACCCTTCTCCTGCAGCTCCGGCGTCTCCTGCCGCTCTTGCTCGGCCAGGTCGCGGGCCGCGTCGGCGTCGACGTGGCCGTGGCCGCGGAACAGCAGCAGGACGATCGCGAGCCCGAGGCCGATCTCGGCCGCGGCCAGCGTGATCACGAAGACCGCCAGCGTCTGGCCGGTGGCCAGGCCGTCGACGCGCCAGGCATCGAACGCGATGAGGTTCAGGTTCACCGCGTTGAGCATCAGTTCGAACGACATCAGCAGGGTGATCGCGTTGCGCCGGGCCAGGACGCCGTACACCCCGATGCAGAACAGGACGACGGCGAGCAGCAGCGGGAGGATCAGCGGCACGTCAGTCCTCCTTCGCCTTCTTGCGCTGGGACAGGGCGATGGCACCGATCAGGGCCGCCAGCAACAGCACCGACAGCACCTCGAACGGCAGCACCCAGGTCTTGAAGATCGCCGTACCCACGTCGGTGGCGGATCCGGCCGGCACGGGGTCGACCTTCTCGTTGCCAAAGGCAATTACAACACCGGTGCCGAGCAGCACGGCCAGGACGCCGGCGACCACGGCGGCGAACGGGCTGCGGCCGGTGGTCAGGTTGGGCAGCGGATTCGTCGGTGCGCGGGTCAGCATCAGCGCGAACAGCACGAGTACGACGATCGCTCCGACGTACACGAGGATCTGGACCAGGGCGACGAACTCGGCATGCAGCGCGCCGAAGCAGCCGGCGACCGCGCCGAGGGCGACGACCAGCCAGAGTGCGGCGTGCACGATCCGGCGGGAGGTCACCACGAGGACAGCGGCAACGACCGCCACCGCGCCGGCGACGGCGAAGAGAGCAGTGGTCACTCCTCGCTCCCTGCTTCCGAACTCCCTGCTTCGTGACCTACTGCCTCGGTGACGGTCGGGCCGGGGTCGATCGGCTGCGGCGCGGGGACCGTCCACATCCAGTCGCGGAGCCGCTCCTTCTCGTGGGTCAGGTTGCGGATGTCGGTCTCGGCGTACTCGAATTCCGGCGACCAGAACAGCGCGTCGAACGGGCAGGCCTCGATGCAGATCCCGCAGTACATGCACAGGCTGAAGTCGATCGCGAACCGGTCCAGCACGTTCCGGCTGCGCTCCCGGGCCTGCTCACCGACCGACGGTGCGGTCTCGGTGTGCGGGTCGATGTAGATGCACCAGCTCGGGCACTCGCGGGCGCACAGCATGCAGGAGGTGCAGTTCTCCTCCAGCAGCGCGATCACCCCGCGACTGCGCGGCGGCAGCTCCGGCTGGACATCCGGGTACTGCTCGGTGACGGACCGACGGGCCAGCGTCTTCGCGGTGACCTTCAGCCCCTCGATCAACCCCTTGCCAGGAACACCCACGCCTCCTCCTCCGTCAGTACCGCCCTTGCAAGCAGGACACTAGTCGGTCCAGGCCCCGTACGGTGCGACCCCGCGGTCAGATGGTCAGCGTCTCGACACCGATCGCGTTGGCTGCGAGCGCAGAGATGTCCGCCGTGTCACCCGTCACGACAGTCCCGCCCGGCTCCGCCATGGCGACGACAATGGCATCGACAGCGGATCCACGGCCGGCGGCGGTGCGCAGCTTCGCCGCACGGCGAGCCTGTCCTTCGGCCAGCCGGGGCTCGACGTCACAGGTCTTCAGGAACTGATTCGTCCGGGCATCCAGATCCGGCTTGCCGATCAGGCATTCGACCAGGACCGCCGACGGAACCACCGGGGGCCACTCGTCCTCGACCCTCAGTACGGCGAGGATGGCCGCTGCCCTGGTCGATCGCTCGGCCAGCATCGTGATCGCTCCGCTGTCCAGCACGTACACGGCGATCAGCTCGCCTGCTTGCCGGACTGACCGGCGGGCGTCTCGGGCTCATCCGACTTGGCCTTGTGAGCCTTGATCTGGGCGACGAAGTCCTCGGCCCGGGCAAGCTCCTGCGGCGTCGGCTCGCCAACCTCTGCCATCAGCTCCTGCAGGTACTCGTCAGCCGCATCGCCCAACTCCTGCCGGCGGATCTCGGCGCGCAGTGCCTGCTGAGCGAGCTCCGAGGCCCGGAGCTTGCGCCGCTTGACCTCCGCGTAAAGGTCGTCGGGCAGGTAGATCTGCATGCGGGGCATGCGCCTAACTATACACACATCGGGGTGGTCAGAGTTCGCGTTCGAGGCGGGCTGCGACCTGGCGGTAGCGGCTGACGGGGATGAGGTGTACGCCGTCGAACGCGCCGCTGTCGCGGATGCTCAGGATCAGTTCGCAGGCGTGGTCGACGCCGGCGTCCTGGTCGCGCTCGACTGCCTCGATCAGCGTGTCGGGGATCGTGAGTTGCGGGAGTGCGGCCAGGTTGTGGGCCATCTTGGCGCTGGCGAGCACCATCACCCCGGCGTACACCGGGATGTCGAGGCTGACGCTGTCTCGCCAGCGCAGCAGTTCGTCGAGCTCGTAGCTGACCTGCACGTACAGGAAGTCCGCCTCGGCCTTCCACCTCGGCACCGCCCGCAGCCGCGTCGCCGCCCCGACCTGGAACGGATTGCAGCCCGGGTACGACGTCTCGCGCGCCTGCTCGATCATGGTGCGAACCGTCAATTGACTGGTCCGCGCACCCTCGGCCGGGTCGTCTCCGTGCACGAACAGGAACTGCTCAACGCCGTACGCCGCCGCCGTCAGCAGATCCCGGCGAAACCCGAGCAGGTTCCGGTCGCGCGAGTTCAGGCAGGCGATCCCACGCGACCCCATCGCCTGTACCTCGTTCGCCACCGCCACACTCGACACGGTCGCCCGCCCGATGTGATTGTCCGGGATCAGAAACGCGTCCGCGATCGGACTCATCACCCCGATCTGGTGCCGAACCCGCTTCAGATCCGGCCGCGTCGGCGGCTCCACCTCACACACCACCTCGAATCCCCGCACCCCCAAACCCTACTAACAATCCCGGGGCCGGCGGGGTGCTCGGCGGGCCGGGACGTTCGCGGCGCGCCCGGTCGGGTTTCGGCATTCCGGTGCGGTACTTACGCTCGTGAGATGGGGCGCTCTCAGGTACTGGCCGGCGCGGTGGTTGGTGCTCTGGTGATGGTGTTTGCCAATGTGGCGTTCTCGTGGTTCGCGACTGGGCCGAATCATGACGAGTGGACTGATTCCGCGATCTTCATGAGTCCTATCGCGGCCGTCTTCGGCGCGATCGTCGGAGCCCTCGGCGCGCTCGCGATCCGCATCACCCGGCCCGCCAGCCGACGTCGCGACACCCACAACCAACGCGAGAAGCGCAAGTACCGGCTCCGTTAGATGCGGGTACGCAGGAACGCCTGTTCGGCTTCGTTGGAGGTGAGGTTGAGGGCAGCCTCGTAGGCCGTGCGAGCTTCGTCGGGGCGGTCGAGGCGGGTGAGGACGTCGGCGCGGATGGCGTGGAAGAGGTAGTAGGAGCTCAGATCGAGGTCGTCGATCAGGATGAGGGCGGCGGCTGGGCCTTCGACCTCGGCGACCGCTACGGCGCGGTTGAGCGCGACGATCGGGGTCGGGGTGAGCGTGAGCAGGTGGTTGTAGAGCTGCAGGATCTGCGGCCAGTCCGTGTCGGCCGCGGCAGCAGCATCCGAGTGCACGGCGTTGATGGCGGCTTGCAGTTGATAAGGACCAGGCTGGTTCCGGCGGAGGCAGCGGCGTACGAGCTCCTGGCCCTCCGCGATCAGCTCGCGGTCCCAGCGGTCGCGATCCTGGTCTGCCAGCAGAACCATGGAACCGTCCGACCCCACCCGCGCCAAACGGCGGGATTGCTGGAGGAGCATCAGCGCGAGCAGACCGACGGCGTCGGGTTCGTCAGGCATCAGGTCGACCAGCACGCGGCCGAGCCGGATCGCCTCCGCGGACAGTTCGTCGCGGACGAGAGTCTCGCCGGACGAAGCGGCGTACCCCTCGTTGAAGATCAGGTAGACAACGGCGAGTACGCCGCGGACGCGCTCGGGCAGGTCGGCCTCGTACGGGACGCGATACGGAATGCCGGCCGCGCGGATCTTCGCCTTGGCGCGGACCAGGCGCTGCGCCATCGTCGACTCCGGCACCAGGAACGCGCGGGCGATCTCGGCTGTGGTGAGCCCGCCGAGCATCCGCAGCGTCAACGCGACCCGCACGTTGAGCGCGAGCGCCGGGTGGCAGCAGGTGAAGATCAGCCGGAGGCGGTCGTCGTGCACAACGCCCTCCTCCACCGGTTCCTCCTGCGCATGCAGCAACGCCGCCTGCGCCTGCTTGTCCTCGCGTACCGACTCCCGCCGCAGCCGATCGATCGCCCGGTTCCGCGCCGTCGTGATGATCCACCCCGCCGGACTGGGCGGTACGCCGCTGTCCGCCCACTTCTCGACGGCTGCCGCAAACGCATCCTGTACGGCGTCCTCCGCGATCCCCAGGTCCCCGAACACCCGAGCCAGCACCGCAACCGCCCGCCCGTGCTCAGCCCTGAACACACGGGCAATCCGCTCAGGCGTGGCGGCGGGTCGTCGGGGTCCGGTGTCAGCCGGCAAAGGGCCGCACCTCGATCGACAGCGGACTCAACACCCGAGCCAACCGCCGCGCCCACCCCAACGCCGCATCCAGATCCTCGACCTCGATCACGGTGAACCCACCCAGGTGCTCTTTCCCCTCGGTGAACGGCCCGTCCGTCACGAGCACGTCGTCACCGGACACCTTCAGCACAGTCGCAGTCTCCGGCGGATGCAACCCGGCCGCAAACACCCAGACCCCCGCGGCCTGCATCTCCTCGTTCAACTCCCCCAACTCCCGCATGATCGGGTCCAGAACCTCCGGCTCCGGCGGCGGTCCATCCGGCTGATAGATGCTGAGCAGGTACTGGTTCATCTCGGCCTCCTCGTAAGTTCCTGTCACCCCTACACGAACAGGCTCAGCCCGGATCGACAGGCAACGACACCCGCGTCAGGCGTTGTTGAGGCGGTCCATCAGGCCGGCGTCCAAGGTGAGGTTCACCGCATCGAGGGCTTCGTCCAGTTGGGTCAGGGAGGAGGCTCCGAAGAGGGGGACGACTGGTGCGTCGTGGTGGAGCATCCAGGCCAGGACTACTTGGTTGGGAGTGGCGCCGAGTTCGTTGGCTACCTGGCGAAGTACCTCGAAGCGGGCGTACGCCGTCGGATGGGCATAACCGCGCTCGGCGGGGAAGGGGCGGTCCAGGTGGGCATAAGAGCCGGCCAGGAGGGACGCGTAGGCGACCAGGGTGACGTCTGGGTGCTCGTTGAGGTAGTCGAAGTGCTCGACTCCTGCGTGGGGCAAGTGGGGAGTGCCGAGACGTTCGACGCCGGTCTGCGCGAGCGGGCTGGGCCAGAGATAGGTGTAGTGCTGCTGAATGACCGAGTAGGGTTCCACGCCTTGGCCGGCGGCCAGTTGGCGCGCACGGTCCAGCCTCCAACTGGTGGTGTTGCTGCAGCCGACCAGGTCGACAACGCCGTCGGCGGCGAGTCGGCCGAAGGCGCCTACGGTCTCTTCGAGCGGAGTGGATCGGTTGTCCATGTGCGCGTAGTACAGATCGATGCGGTCGGTGCCCAGCCGCTCGAGACTGCTCTTGACAGCGGAGTCGATGACTGACGCGCCGAGCCCTTCCCAATGCTTGTCGTCCGGGTCGCCTGGCACGGTCGTCCGGGCGCCGCACTTCGTAGCGATGAAGAGCTGGTCGCGGTTGCCGCGCGAACGCATCCAGCGGCCCAGCAGCTCCTCACTCTCACCACCGTTGCCGGTCCACTGTTGTAGTTGTTGGACGTGTCGATGAACGTCCCGCCGGCTTCGACGAACCGGTCGAGGATCGCGATCGCTGTCTCGGGATCCGTCGAACTGCCGAAGTTCATGGCGCCGAGACACAACGCGCTGACGGACCGGCGATTGCCAATGGTTCGGTTGATCATCTACCCGAGACTGCCTTCTGGAGCACGCTCCATGTCAAGGGTGACGCGGATTTCCAGACCGCCGGTCGGGCGGGGAGTTGCCACGACTGTGCCGCCGTGAGCCTCGGCGACCGAGCGGACGATGGACAGGCCCAGACCGGAGCCCTTACCCGCGACCAGGCGTTCGGCGCCCAGGCGGTAGAAGGGTTTGAAGAGCGATTCCACCTCGTACGGCGGGATGTCCGGCCCAGTGTTGGTCACGACGAGCTCCACGTGATCGCCCTCGGTCTTGCTCACCACACGCACCCAGCGCTCGTCCGAGTCGGTCCGCGCCCGGAGGTTGTGACGGATCCCGTTCTCCACCAGGTTGTGGACGAGCCGCTCCAGCAGGAGGGCGTCTCCGCGGGTCGGGGCGTCACCCGGGCCGTGGATCATTTCGACGCCTGCGGCCGCGGCTTCGGCGGAGAGTTGGCCGGCGACGTGGGTGACGATGTCGCCAAGGTTGACCGGGTAGACCGTGGTCAGTTGTTTCTCGGAATCGGCGAGGATCAGCAGCCCGTTGATCAGTTGCTCGTGCCGCGCGTTGATCGTCAGCAGGCTCTCGCCGAGTTCCTTCACATCGGCGGACGCGGTACGACGGTGCATCGCAACCTCGACCAGGGCGCGGCCGACAGTGAGCGGCGTACGCAACTCGTGGGAGGCGTTGGCGACGAACCGCCGTTGACCGTCGAACGAGTGGTCCAGCCGCTCGACCATGGTGTCGAAGGCGTCGGCCAGGTCCTTCACCTCGTCGTCCGGCCCGCGCAGCGCGATCCGTTCGTGCAGCCCGTGCCCGGCCGCGGGTGCGGCCGCGATCCGGCGGGCGGTGTCGGTGACGCGGTGCAGTGGTGTCAGAACTCGGCCGGCGACCAGCCAGCCGAGGCCCGCGGCCAGCGCGCCCACCACGACCAGAGCGATGCTGCCCTGGGTGAGCAGCGACTCGATCGCGGCTTGTCTGACCTCCTCGCGCTGCGCCTTGATGACCTGTTCGGCGTCCGCGCCGGTTAGTACGTCGCCCTCCTTGTTCAGCACGAACAACTGGTCGGGCCGCGGCGCCGGTACGGCGGTGGACGTGGCAGCCGGTGGTCTGAGATAGGTGCCCTGGATCAGTACCCGGTACTGCCCGGCGAAGTTCTGGCTGAACAGCACATACGTCACCCCGAGCAGCAGCACACCGGCGACCAGGAACAGGCCGCCGTACAGCAGCGTCAGGCGACCCCGCAGGCTCAGTCGCCTCAGGGGATGCGGTAGCCGACGCCGGTGACCGTCTCCACCAGTCCCGGCTCCCCCAGCTTCCGGCGCAGCTTGAGGATGGTCAGCCGAACCGCTCCGGTGAACGGATCCACGTGCTCGTCCCATGCCTTCTCCAGCAGTTGTTCGGCGGACACGGTCGCACCGTCCGCTCGGAGGAGTTCCGCGAGTACGGCGAACTCCTTCTTCGACAGCGGCACGTACCGGCCGTCCCGGAACACCTCGTGCCTGGCCGGGTCCAGAGTCACTCCCGCGCGCCGCAGTACCGGCGGATCGGCCGGACGGCTCCGACGTCCCAGCGCCAGCACCCGGGCCGCCAGTTCGGTGAAGGCGAACGGCTTGGTCAGATAGTCGTCCGCGCCCAATCCAAGCCCCTCCACTCGATCTGTGACGGCGGCCGCGGCGGTCAGCATCAGCACCCGCGTGGCCGACCCGGATTCCACGAGCTGCCGGCACACGTCGTCCCCATGGACGACGGGAATGTCGCGGTCCAGCACCAGTACGTCGTACTCGTTCACGGACAACCGCTCGAGCGCGGCACCGCCGTCTCCGGTCACGTCGACGGCATGCGAGTCGTCGCGCAGCCACTCCGCGATGGCTGCCGCCAGCAACGGTTCGTCCTCGACCACCAGCACCCGCACGCACCCATGATCCCCGACGCCGGTGTTTCCCCGGTGTTAGCGACTGCGGAAACCCTCCGGAAACGGCGCACGGCGAAGGCTGACGGCCTGAACCCAGCGAAGGAGACGAGACGTGATGCGCAAGCCCACTCTGGCCGCGGCGATGCTGGCGGCCGCCGTACTGCTGCTGACCGGCTGCGGTGCGGACGAACCGGAGGTCCAGGTCGCGTCCGGCACCGGCGGGCAGCCGCAGGCGACTGCCCCGAGCAGCGCGCCGGCGAGCCTCAGCCGGGACGAGATGGCGGTCAAGTTCACCCAGTGCCTGCGGGAGCAGGGCCTGGATGTTCCCGACCCGGAGCCTGGCAAGGGGCCGATGCTCAAGTTCGACAAGAACTCCGGCGTCACCAGGGAGAAGGTGGACGCAGCCATGGAGGCCTGCCGGCAGTACAACCCGCAGGGCGAGAGCGGTCCGAATCCGCAGCAGGAGGAGAACGGCCGCAAGTTCGCCGAGTGCATGCGGAAGAACGGTGTGGAGAAGTTCCCGGACCCCAAGCCCGGTCAGCGCGGCGTCATGATCGGCCCTGGCGTCGCCGACGACCCCGACTTCAAGAAGGCGCAGGAGACCTGCCAGAGCATCCTGGCAGGTAAGTGATGCGCCGAGCACTCACCGCTGTGGTCGTCCTCGCCGCCGGTGGCGTGGCGAGCGCGTTCCTGGTGAACCGCGGCGACACCAGTCAGGCCGCGGACCACGCCACTGTCGCGTTGCCGGTCAGCACGGCCAAGGTCACCCAGCAGACTCTCAAGGACACTGAGACCGCTGATGGCGAGCTGGGCTTCGGTACGACGTCCAGCGCGGTCAACCGGACCGCGGGGACGATCACCGGACTGCCTGACAGCGGACAGGAACTCAGCCGCGGCCAGACCGTCTACAGCCTCGACAACAAGCCCACCACACTCCTGTACGGCGCGCTGCCGGCGTACAGGAGGCTCGCCGACGGGAGTGAAGGACCGGACGTCCTCCAGCTCGAACAGAACCTCAGTGCGATGGGCTACACGGGCTTCACCGTCGACGACGAGTACACCGACGCCACCGCCGAGGCGGTGGAGGACTGGCAGGAGGACCGCGGCCTGGATGAGACCGGCGTGGTCGACCTGGGCAGTGTCCTGTTCGCACCCAGCCGGATCCGGGTCGACAGCGTGCAGGCCCAGGAAGGTGCGCCGATCGGCCCGAACCAGACCGTGCTCACCTACACCGGCACGACAAAGGCCGTCACGGTCCAGCTGGACGCATCGGACCAGCGGCTGGCGAAGCCGGACGCGAAGGTCTCGGTCACCCTGCCGGACGGTGCGACCGTGCCGGGCAAGGTGCAGAAGGTGTCGACGGTGATCATCCCGGCCGACGGCGCGGACAAGGACCCGGAGACCAAGATCGAGGTGATCGTTGCCATCGACAACCAGAAGGCGGTGGCGGCCTGGTCGCTCGCGGCCGTCGACGTGGTCTTCACCGCCTCGGAACGGAAGAACGTCCTGACCGTTGCGGTGTCGGCCCTGGTCGCGCTGCGCGAAGGCGGCTTCGGCGTGGAAGTTACCGACGGTAAGTCGTCGAACTATCAGCCGGTGAAAACAGGCCTCTTCGCCGGCGGCCAGGTCGAGATCAGCGGTGCGGGGATCAAGGCCGGCACCGTGGTGGGGATCCCGAAGTGATCGAGCTGACCGAAGTCACCAAGGTGTACGCGGGCGGCGTCGCGGCGCTCGGCGGGGTCAGCCTGCGGATCGATCGCGGCGAGCTGGTCGCGATCGTCGGCCCGTCCGGGTCAGGCAAGTCGACCATGCTGAACGTGCTCGGCACCCTGGACCGACCGACCACCGGCACGGTCCGGATCGACCGGTACGACGTCGCCCGCCTCCCCGACACGGGTCTGTCGGCGTTGCGGGCGACCCGGATCGGTTTCGTCTTCCAGCAGTTCCACCTGGCGTCCGGCGTACGGGCACTCGACAACGTGGCGGACGGGCTCCTGTACTCCGGGCTGCGGCCGGCGCAACGCCGCAAGCGCGCCGCGGCCGCGTTAGAGCGGGTCGGTCTCGGGCACCGGATGGATCACCGGCCGCATGAGCTGTCCGGTGGCGAGCGGCAACGAGTCGCCGTGGCGCGAGCGGTCGCCGGTCAACCCGCCGTACTGCTGGCTGATGAGCCGACCGGCGCACTGGACTCCGCGTCAGGCGCCGGTGTCATGCAACTCCTGCGGGATCTCCATGCCGGCGGTACGACGGTCGTGATCATCACGCACGACCGGGACATCGCCGCGTCGCTACCCCGGCAGGTCCGGATGCGCGACGGTCGCATCATCGAGGAGGTACTGGCATGAGCGACGTACTGAAACCTGCCAGGTTGTGGCCGCGGGATGTGGTCAGGGTCGGCGCGGTCGGGCTGCGGACCCGCCCGCTGCGCGCCTTCCTGTCCGCGCTGGGCATCGCGATCGGGATCGCCGCGATGGTCGCGGTGGTTGGCATCTCGTCGTCCTCGCGGGCCGAGCTCGACGGCCAACTCGATGCCCTCGGCACCAATCTGCTGACCGTCGCGCCCGGCGTCCGGCTGACCGGAGAGGAGGCCCAACTGCCCCTCACCGCCGAAGGGATGGTCGGCCGGATCGGACCGGTCCGGGCGGAGTCGGCGGTCGGCAAGGTGGACGATGCCTCCGTCTACCGCAGCAACAAGATCCCGGTCGTCGAGACCAACGGCATCCTCGCGTACGCCGCCCGTACCAACCTGCTCGAGACGATCGGGGCGACCGTCCGCAGTGGCAAGTGGATCGACGCGGCGACCGGGAAGTATCCCGCCACCGTGCTCGGCGCAACGGCCGCTGACCGGCTCGGCATCACCCGCGCCGGTCCGGATGCGCAGGTGCTGATCGGCAACAAGTGGTTCACCGTGCTCGGCATCCTCGAACCGGCCGCGCTGGCGCCGGAACTGGACAGTGCGGCCCTGATGGGCTGGCCGGCCGCGGACACCACGCTGTCCTTCGACGGGCACCCGACGACGATCTACACCCGTTCGGACGACGCCCAGGTGGAGGCGGTCCGATCGGTGCTCGGGGCAACAGCCAACCCGGAGTCACCGAACGAGGTCGAGGTCTCCCGGCCCTCCGACGCGCTGGCCGCGAAACAGGCCGCGGGGCAGGCGTTCACCGGACTACTGCTCGGTCTCGGCGCGGTCGCGCTGCTGGTCGGCGGCGTCGGCGTCGCGAACATCATGGTGATCTCGGTGCTCGAACGCCGGGCCGAGATCGGCCTGCGCCGCTCACTCGGAGCTACCCGCGGTCAGATCCGGACCCAGTTCCTGACCGAGTCGTTGCTCCTGTCCGCACTCGGCGGGGTCGGCGGAGCGTTACTCGGATCAGCGGTCACCACCGCCTACGCGTCGTACCAGAACTGGCTGACCGTCATCCCCGTCTGGGCCTTGGTCGGCGGTATCGCGGCCACCCTGGTCATCGGCGCCCTGGCCGGCCTCTACCCAGCGATCCGCGCCTCCCGGCTCTCCCCCACCGAGGCGCTGGCGACGCCCTAGTGTGATCATCGATCACAGAGGCGGCGGGAGGGTGAGGTGGAGCGGACCAAGGCGTTGTCGGAGGCCGACTGGGAAGCGCATCGTCCCGCGGTCTTCGGCGCGGCGTACCGGATCCTCGGCACCGTGACGGAGGCCGAGGACGTGACGCAGGACGTCTGGTTGCGTGCGGCGGCCGCCGACCTGTCCGAGGTTCGCGATCTGCGCGCCTGGCTGGTGACTCTGGCCGCGCGTACGTCGTACAACGTGCTGAAGTCGGCGCGCGTCCGGCGCGAGTCCTACGTCGGGCCCTGGCTGCCCGAACCGCTGCTGACCGGGCCGGACGCCGCCGCCGCGGTGCTCATGGACGAGTCGGTGAGCACCGCGATGCTGGTGGTGATGGAGACGCTCACCCCCGCCGAACGCGTCGCGCTCGTGCTGCACGACGTCTTCGACTTCCCGTTCGCCCGGATCGCCGAGGTGCTCGGTACGACGCCCGCCGCCAGCCGCAAGCTCGCCTCCCGCGCGCGGGCACGGGTCGCCACCGTCGAGGAGACGCCACGGGCCTCCAAGATCGAGACCGAACGTGTACTCAAGGCGTTCAAGGCAGCCGCCGACGCAGGAGACCTGGCTGGGCTCGTCGCACTGCTGGACCCCGGGGCTGTGTACGTCGCCGACGGCGGCGGCAAGGTGACCGCCGCACGGAAGCCGGTCACGGGTCCCGAGCGGATCGCCAAGCTGACGGTCAGGCAGATCGAGCTGAGGCGTCCCGACACGGTCCGGATCATCGAGGTGAACGGACAGCCGGCGCTGGCGACGTACCGCGGCGGCACGCTCGTCTGGCTCGACACGGTGGAGGTCGCCGACGGGCGGATCACGGCGTTCCGGCGGCAGGTCAATCCCGAGAAGCTGGCGCACCTCGGTCACATCTGAGTCAGCTGTGTTGTCTCCCTGCCGCACGCCCCGATCCGCGGGGTGCGGCTGAGAGAGGACGAGACTGTGCCACACGTTGTGATCATCGGGGGCGGCTTCGCCGGTGTCTGGAGCGCGGCAGGAGCGGCGCTCGCACGCGGCGACGCGGATATGCGCATCACCCTCATCGCACCGAACGAGCACCTGGTACTGCGGCCACGCCTGTACGAACCGGAGCCGGACCTGGCCAAGGTGGAGCTCAGCCGGGTCCTCGGGCCGATCGGCGTCGAACACCTGCGAGCCTCGGTCAGCACGATCGACACCGAGCGCCGCGTGGTGGTGGCTGACGGCCACGAGATCGGCTACGACCGCCTGGTGCTCGCGGCCGGGAGCAAGCTGATTCAGCCCGACGGGTTGCCGGGCGCTGAGCGACTCTTCGACATCGACACGCTGGATGGTGCCCGGCGGCTGACCGACCATCTGCGCGATCGGCGCGACTACGCCGTCGTGGTCGTCGGCGCCGGGTTCGTCGGCCTGGAGGCCGCGACCGAGTTGGCCTCGAGAGGCCGAGTGCTGCTGGTGGACCGGTCCGCTGTGGTCGGGGCACAGCTCGGCCCGGGGCCGCGCCGCGAGATCGAGGCCGCGCTGGACGAATTGCGGATCGAACGCCGCCTCAGTACGACGGTGACGGAGGTCGGCGACGGGTACGCCGTACTGTCCGATGGCAGCAAGGTCGACGCGGACGTCGTTGTTTGGTCGGTGGGGATGCGAGCCAGTGAGCTCACCCGTCAGATCTCCGACGAGCTCGACCACCTGGGCCGGGTGCGAGTGGACGATCGGCTGCGTGCGCTTCCCGAGGTGTTCGTCGCGGGGGATACGGCTGCGGCGGCGTTCGACGCTGAGCACACGGTCATGCAGGCGTGTCAGCACGCGACGCCGCTCGGCAAGGTTGCCGGGTACAACGCGGCGGCTGATCTGCTCGGCGTACCTCTGCGCGACTTCACTCCCGGCCCGTACGTCACGTGCCTGGATCTGGGCGCCGCAGGTGGAGTCTTCACGCGGGGCTGGGACCGCCGAGTCATGGCGTCCGGCGCCGACGGTGCGGCGGTCAAGAAGGGCATCAACCAGGCCATCCATCCACCGGTGGACGACCGCGAGAAGATCCTCGCCGCCGCCGACCGCGTCAGCGTAGAACTCCCGTTCTTCCCCCGCGAAGAAGCCGCCTGACCGGGGGCGCTGTGCAGCCCGACAGGTAGTGCCCGGCGGTTCATAGTGCACCTGGGCGCACGTGCCCGCCGGTGTACGGTGTCTCGCCGGCGCACTACCTGTCGGTGTGCACGCGGTCCAGGAATTCCGGTGCGAACGGAGCAGGTTGGAGAGACCATGCGCTACGGCACTTATGTGAAGTCGTTCGGTGAGTACGGCAGTCCGAAGGTCCTCCGCGATCTCGGCAAGGCGACCGAGGACCACGGCTGGGACGGGTTCTTCGTCTGGGACCTGCTCAGTTCCCCGACGTACGACCCGCCGGTGGCGGATCCCTGGGTGACGCTCGCCGCGATCGCCGAAGCCACCAGCACAATCCTGATCGGACCGATGGTCGTCCCGCTGCCTCGACGGCGACCGGCCAAGCTTGCGCTCGAGGCAAGCACGCTGCAGGACCTCTCGGACGGTCGTCTCATCCTCGGTCTCGGAACAGGCGCGGGCTGGGACTACACCCGGTTCGGCGAGTCCGCCAAGCGCACAGAGCTCGCCGAGCGGCTCGACGAAGGCGCCGAGCTGCTGCACCAGTTCCTCGCCGGCGACCCCGTCGAGCACGAGGGCACGTACTACCGAGCCACCGACGTCCGCTTCCCTCGCAGCGAGATCCCGATCTGGACCAGCGGCTTCTGGCCACGGACCGGTCCGGTCCGAGGTGCGCGCAACGCGGACGGCCTGTTCCCGCAGATCAGGGACGAGGCCGACGACTTCCGGCTCCCCACCATCGACGAACTCGGCACCATCCGCGCCGACTTCGAGAAGTCCGGCGGACGCCCGAACGCCGACATCGCCATCTGGTCCCCGAGCCAGGCCGGCGCCCCGGACGCTGACCTGGCCGCGCAGTACGAAGAGGCCGGCGTCACCTGGTGGTTCCAAGACGGCTCCGAGATCTCCCCCGAAGACCTCCACACCCGCCTGGCCGCCGGTCCGCCTGTCAGTTGAAGAGGGTTACCCCGACGCCGGTGATTGCCAGTTGGAGGAGGGCGATCGGGACCAGGGCTTGCCAGGCGAGCTTTTGGAGCTGGTCGGCTCGCATCCGGGGGAACGACACCCGCACCCAGATGACGACGACCGAGACCAGCGCGACCTTCAGGATGGTCCAGATCCAGCCGATCGAGTCGGGCCCGGGGCCGCTCCAACCACCCAGGAACAGCACCGTCGTCAGCCCGGCCAGTACGACGATGCCGGCGTACTCGGCGAGCAGGAACATCGCGAAGCGCAGGCCGGTGTACTCCGTGTACGGCCCGAAGATCACCTCGGAGTCCGCGACCGGCATGTCGAACGGCGGCCGCTGCAACTCGGCCAACCCGGCGATGAAGAACACGACCAGACCGGGCAGCTGCCACAGCAGCCACCACGGGTTCCATGCCGTTGCGATCCCCGACAGGCTCAGCGAACCAGCCGCGACCGCGACGCTCGCCGCGGACAGCACGAACGGCAACTCGTAGCTCATCAGCTGCGCCGCGACCCGGAGTCCGCCGAGCAGGCTGTACTTGTTGCCGCTCCCCCAGCCCGCCATCAGCGATCCGAGTACGCCGATACTCATCACCGCGAGCACGAAGAACAGCCCGGAGTCGAGGTCCGCGCCGACGATGCCCGGCGCCAGCGGGATCGCGGCCAGCGCGGCCAGGTACGGCAGGATCGCGACGATCGGGGCCCATTCGAACACCCGCCGGTCCGCGGCCGCCGGGACCACGCTCTCCTTCTGGACGAACTTGACGCCGTCCGCGACCAGTTGCGCCCAGCCGTGGAACGCGCCGGCGTACATCGGACCGAGCCGTGACTGCATGTGCGCCATCACCTTGTGCTCGGCCTGGCCGACCAGCAGGGGCGCCACCAGGAAGGCGACGAGGACGCCGACCACCCGCACCACGAACTCCAGCATGACCGCACCCTATCGAGTCCGACTTGACCTCAACCACCGTTGAGGTCAAAGGGTGGGTCGTATGACCGATGAGAAACAGATTCAGCTGAGCACCGTGCTGGTGACCGGAGCGACCGGGCGCGTCGGCCGGCATGTGGTGGATGGACTGCGCGCGGCGGGTGTGAGCGTCCGCGCACTGGTCCGAAAACCTGACCGCGCTGCGTTGCCGCCGGACGTCGAGCTGATCCAGGGCGATATCTACGATCCGGCAGCGGTACGACGGGCTGCGGCCGGCATGGATGCGGCGTTCCTGCTGTGGCCGGCGTACAGCGCGGATGGCGCGGAGGCGATCGTCGCGGAGCTGCCGCGGCGTGTCGTGTACCTGTCCTCGCTGAACGCACCGGCCGGTGGTGTCTGGGGCGACGTCGAGGAGTTGCTCCGACGGGCGGGTAAGGACTGGACCGCGCTACGGCCCGGCGGATTCGCCGTCAACGCGCAGGGGTGGGCCGGGGACTTCCGGAGCGGTGACGTCGTACGGCTGCCGTATCCGAAGGCCGGGCGGTCGCTGATCCACGAGCGGGACATCGCGGCGGTCGCCGTACTCACGCTGCTGGACGATCGGCACATCGGGCAGGCGTACGACCTGACCGGGCCGGAGGTGCTGACGCAGGCGGAGCAGGTGGAGACCATTGCGCGAGTTGTGGGCAAGGAGATGCGCGTCGAGGAACTGTCCGACGAGCAGGCACGGCAGGTGATGCTCGACCAGGGCGCTGACCCGTCACTGGCGGAGAGCGCGGTGACCTACTGGGCGAAGCTCGTCGACGAACCCGAGCCCGTCACGACCACGGTCGCCGAGCTCACCGGCCGTCCGGCGCTGACGTTCGCCGACTGGGCCCGGGAGCACGCTGACGAGTTCCGCGTCCTCTCCACAGCCGAGGTCGCGAACCGCTACGTCGATGCGCTGAGCGCCGGCCGCGTCACGGTGGCCATGGCGTACACCGCTCCCGACTACGTCCGCATCGCGCCACTCGAAACCAACGGCGAAGAGGTCGCGCTCCAGGGCGACGCCATCCTCGAGAACGCCCAGCGCCTCAGCGCCGGCATCGACTACGAAGGCATCCAGGTGCTCGGCCCCCTGCTCGACGACGACCGCTTCGCCATCCGCTTCACCTTCGACGAGCGCAACCGCACCACCGGCCACCGCTCCCAAACCATCAAACTCTCCCTCTGCACAGTCACCACCGGCCAAATAACCCGCGAGGAAGTCTTCTATTACATGCAATCACACCCCTGATATCGTCCGATATCGGCGACAGGCGGTGGCGCGATGAGCGACGTACTGATCCGAGACGTGCCCGACGATGTTCTCGCCGTCATCGACCACAGGCGAGCGACCTGGGCTTGTCGAGAAGCGAATATCTTCGGCGACAGTTGAGCCAGCGGGCCGGCCGCTCGGATGCTGTCGTCACGGCGGCCGACCTGGAGCGGTCTCCGACACGGTCCGCGATCTGGGCGACCCTGAAGTCATGGACCAGGCCTGGTCGTGACCCCGACCGCCGAATCCCGACGCTGGTTGATCGACAAGTCGGCCCTCGTCCGCCTCGGCACGTGTCCGAACCGGGACAAGTGGGCGAACCGAATCAACCGCGGCCTGGTGCACATTGCCACAGTGACCCTGCTCGAGGTCGGTTACCCGGCCCGGTCCGCGGATGTGCATCGATCGGCCTTGCAGAATCCGGTGATCTCGGCGATGCCGATCGAGAACGCCTCTCCTGCGATCGAGCGTCGGGCTGTGGTCGTGCAGTCCCAACTCGCCTCTGCGGGACACCATCGGGCACCGTCGGTTCCGGATCTTCTGATTGCGGCAACGGCAGAACTGTCCGGACTGATCGTCCTTCATGTGGACAAGGATTTCGAACTCATCGCCAACCTCACCGGTCAGCGGCAGGAGCGGCTGGATCAGGCTTGAGGTAGCGGGAGTTGGAGCCAGCCGCCGATGTCGTGGCGGCCGGCGGTTAGGGCGGCGGTGCGGGCGCCTTGGTTGGCTGAGTGGATGGTGCCGATCAGGATGCGGGTGTGGTCTGGCAGGGCCTGGGCCAGGAGGGCGGAGAGGTGGCGGCCGTAGCCTCGGCCTCGGTACTTCGGGGCGAGGATCATTTCGCGTACGACGTACGCGGGGAGGCCTAGCGCGTCCTCGGGCTTGTGGACTCCGGCGGCGTATCCAGCCCAGTCGCCGTCGACCACGATGTCGAAGAGGAAGCCCTCGTCGGCTGACTCGGCGAGGTCATCGCGGTCCTGGAGTGACGCTTCCTCGGTGTGATGCGGGTGGGCCGCGACCACAGCGTCGTACGCACGCTGTGCGTCGTCGTAGTGGTCGACGCTGCTCGCCGGGACGAGGGTGAGCTCGGGTGGTACGTCGTGAGGTTGTAGCTGGCTGATTGGTGCGGCGAAGAAGCGGCGGTCGGGTTGTGTGCCTTCGATTGTGGGGTCGGCGCTCCACAGGCGGACGTAGCGCGGGTTGTGGATGCCGTAGGTCTCGCGGGCGACCGCGGCCAGGGCGGGGAGGTCTGAGATGCGGGGCGCGCGGGTCATCGGGGTTGCGTCTACGAAGGGCTTGGTTGGGTCGAGGCCTTCGAAGCGCATGCTGACCATCGCGTGCAGGTCGTCGCCGACGGGTAGCCAGTAGTTGAGCATGGACTCGGCGGGCTGTCCTGGGGCGAAGCGCGCGGCGCGGATGGCCGCGATGTCGAGATCCTGGGCGAGCAGCAGGTCCAGGCTGGCATGTTCTTCTGCCAACGCTTCCAGCCGGGTCGAGTCGTCCACCCAGGTGCGCGTGAGAGGGTGCTGGCGCTCAAGCGTGTACCGCGCCAATTCGTCCGCAGTAGGAATCACCCTTCAGGCTCCGCAGGAGGAGCCTCGGCGGAGGGGGCGTCCGCGGGAGGAGCTTGCGGTGGCGGAGCTTCGGCTTGTTTGCGGGTTCGGCGGTCTGCGCCTGCTCGGCGGGGGCGGGCAGGGGTGGCGGCCGCTTGGGCGGGTGCCAGGGGGTCTGGGTCGGGTGAGCCGGGTGGGCGTGGGCCCCAGGTTTCCGGGTCGGGGACGCCTGGGGGGAGGGTGCGCCGGCGGCTCGGGGCGCCGTGGGCGGGAGCGTGGTCCGACTCGCCTGGCTCCTTCGCGCCGGGCCACGGCCTCGCGACCCGGGACGCGAGGACGAACTCCTTGCGCAGCGGGTTGCCCTCGAAGCCATCCGGCAGCAGTAAGGGAATCAGATTCGGATGGCCCTCGAAGCTGATCCCGAACATCTCGAACGTCTCCCGCTCATGCCAGTTCGCACCGGCGTACAACTCCGAGAGCGTCGGCAGGACAGCCTTGTCCCGCGGGATCAGCGTCCGCACGAGCAGATGCTCGACATGCGCCCCACCCCAGAAGTCCGCCAGGTGCGAGACCACCCGGAACCCATCCGTCAGCTCGTCCGCGGCCGACAAGAAATCGAAGAACGTGTACCCGACCGCATCCCGCAGCACCTCATGCGCTGCGACCCACGACTCCGCGGGTACGTCGATCGCCGTCGGCGAGAAGCTGTCGGACTGGGTCGCGGCGATCCCGGCCGCGGTCAGCGCCTCGAGCGCGTCGCTGCTCACTGAGGCGTCACCAGGTCGCGGGTCAGTGCGGCCGCGGACGGCTCGTCGTACCGGCTCGGCATGTTCTCGCCGGCGATCTTCTCCTGCAGCTTCAGGATGCCCTGCAGCAGCGCCTCCGGCCGCGGCGGGCAGCCCGGCACGTACACGTCGACCGGGATGATCTGGTCAACGCCCTTGGTCACGCAGTACGAGTCCCAGTACGGGCCACCGGAGTTCGAGCAGGAGCCGAACGAGATCACGTACTTCGGCTCCGGCATCTGGTCGTAGAGACGCTTGATCGCCGGCGCCATCTTGTCCGTCACGGTGCCGGAGACGACCATCAGGTCGGCCTGCCGCGGCCCGGGCGCGAACGGGATCACGCCGAGCCGGATGAAGTCGTGCCGGCCCATCGACGCGGCGATGAACTCGATCGCGCAGCAGGCCAGGCCGAAGTTGAACACCCAGAGGGAGTACTTGCGGCCCCAGTTCAGCAGGTACCGGACCGGCTCGGGCGCGAGCTTGGCCAGCGCACCCACAGCCGGCCTGACGGTCGGCATCGGCAGCTCGGTCTGGGACATGTGGTCAGCCTAGTCCGACAATCTCCTCGGCGAGGATTTCTGGGTACTCCAGCGGCGCGTAGTGTCCGACACCGTCCACCGGCCGCAGCCGTACGTCGCTGAAGAAGTCGTCGAGCCGATCGGACCAAGCGCGCGGGAACAGCGGATCGAACTCCGGCCACAGCACCACCGTCGGTACGGCGATCCGGTCGTACGACGGCGGCGACGACTCGGCTGCGGAGGTGGCGACCGAGCCCGCACCCGCCCGGTACCAGTTGATCGAGGCGGTGAACGCACCCGGCACGGAGTAGATCTCGACCAGCTGATCCAGCTCCGGCTCGAAGCCCGGACCGGACCAGTGCGTCCAGAAGTGCCGCAGATAGGAGCGGACGGCGTCGGGATTCCCGTCGATCAGTTCCTCGATCACCGGCAGCCGATGGAAGGCCTGGTACCAGAACTCCGCCTGCGCGTGCTCGGAGAACACCCGCTTCCCGATCCCCGGCAGCGGTGGCGCGACCACCATGCCCTCGATCAGGTCAGGCCGGGTCCGCGCGATCCCCTGCGCGATCCGGCTGCCGACGTCGTACCCGGCGAGCACCGGACGCTCCAGCCCGAGCTCTTCGATCAGCCCGACCACACTCCGCCCCTGCGCTTGGACGCCGTACTGCGCAGGATCCGCCGACTGCCGGTCCGATTCGCCGAAGCCGCGCAGATCGGGCACCACCACCTCGCAACCACGCTCGACCAGCATCGGCGCGAGCAGCCGGTAGTCGGTCCGGTCGCCGGGCCATCCGTGCAGCAGCACCACAGCAGGCCCCTCACCGGCCCGGTCGTACGTCAGCGTGAATCCGTCCACCGCGTCGCTCAGCATGGCATTCATTGTTGACCACCCCGACCCACCGTCCTACCGTGATTGAACAGGACTGAACAGGTCTATTCAGGGTGGGGAGTCACTATGGCTGACCAGCTCGAGGTGCAGCAGCAGACCCGGGCGCTCGCGGTGGAGAGCAACGGGCTGAACGTGATCGCGGACGCGGACCGGAAGGGCCGGCCGAGCCAGCTGTTCTGGCCGTGGTTCGGGGCGAACGTCTCTGTCCTCGGTCTGAGCTACGGCGCGTTCGCGCTGGGCTTCGGGATCTCGTTCTGGCAGGCCGTCATCGCCGGCCTGATCGGGGTGGTGTTCTCGTTCCTGCTCTGCGGGCTGATCGCGCTGGCCGGCAAGCGCGGTTCGGCGCCGACGATGGTGCTCGGCCGCGCGGCGTTCGGTGTCCGCGGCAACAAACTGCCGTCGGTGGTGTCGTGGCTGCTGACGGTCGGCTGGGAGACCGTGCTGACGATCCTCGCCACGCTGGCGACCGCGACCGTCTTCGAACGCCTCGGCTGGGGCGGCGGCACCCTGACGAAGGTGATCGCGCTGATCGTGGTCGGCGTACTGATCGTTGCCTGCGGCGTGCTCGGGTTCGACCTGATCATGCGGGCGCAGACGATCATCACCGTGGTGACCGGCGTACTCACCGTCGTCTACATGATCCTGGTCGCCGACCAGATCCACTGGAGCACCGTGTCCGCGCTGCCGAGCGGTTCGAGCCAGCAGGTGATCGGGGCGCTGGTGTTCCTGATGACCGGCTTCGGGCTCGGCTGGGTGAACGCGGCCGCCGACTACTCCCGCTACCTGCCCCGTGGGTCGTCGAGTCGCGGCGTGGTCGGTTGGACGACGTTCGGCGGCTCCGTGGCACCCGTCGTACTGCTGGTGTTCGGACTCCTGCTGGCCGGGTCGTCGCAGGACCTGAGCGCCGCGATCGCTGCGGATCCGATCGGTGCGCTCGCTGAGGCGTTGCCGACCTGGTTCCTGGTGCCGTTCGTGATCGTGGCAGTGCTCGGCCTGGTGGGTGGCGCGGTGCTGGACATCTACTCGTCCGGCCTGTCCCTGCTGGCGATCGGTCTGCCGGCACCGCGGTACGTCGCCGCGTTGATCGACGGCGTCGTGATGATTGCCGGCACCATCTATGTGGTCTTCTACGGCGGCGAGTTCCTGGCTCAGTTCCAGGGCTTCCTGATCACGCTCGGCGTCCCGATCGCGGCCTGGTGCGGCATCATGCTCGCCGACCTCGCCACCCGCCGCCGCGACTATGCCGAGGCCGACCTGTACGACGTCCGCGGCCGGTACGGCGACGTCCGGTGGTTGCCGGTGATCACGATGGTCGTTGCCACCGGCATCGGCTGGGGACTGGTCACGAACACGCTGGCGTCGTGGCTGACCTGGCAGGGCTACCTGCTCGGGCCGCTCGGCCTCGGCGGCAAGGAGGGCGACTGGGCCTTCGCGAACCTGGGCATCCTGGTCGCGCTGGTGCTCGGCTTCGTCGTCCAGCGGTTCGCGGGTGCGGCCGCCGTACGCACACAGGAGTCGGTCGCCTGATGGTCCTCGCGCTGATCGACCTGCAGCGGATCTTCGCCGATCCCACCTCCGGCTGGGCCGCCCCGGACTTCCGGCGAGTGGTCGAGCCGACCAGGCAACTGGTCGAACTGTTCGCGCCGGACATGGTCTTCACGCGGTTCGTGGCGCCGGACAAACCAACCGGTTCCTGGGTCGCGTACTACCAGGAGTTCCCGTTCGCATTGCAGCCGCCGGAGTCGGCCGACTACCAACTCGTCGACGAGTTCAAGGGCGCTGCAACTCTGGACAAGACCACCCTCGGCAAATGGGGTCCGGAGCTGGCGCAGGCAGCCGCGCCGGACGGACGGCTGGTGCTCGGCGGCGTCACGACCGACTGTTGCGTGATCAGCACGGCGCTGGCCGCTGTGGACGCCGGGATCCAGGTCCAGGTGGTCGAGGAGGCGTGTGCCGGCTCGACCGCGGACAACCACCGCAAGGCGCTCGACATCATGCGGCTCTACGCACCGATGCTCGAGATCGTCACGATCGACCAACTCCGCAGTACCCAGTGAGCCGCCGATGCCCGGGATCGAGCTGAAGCACGAACGCGTCGCGGCTGTCCTGGCCCGGGAGATCCGTTCCGGCCTGGTACGCCGGGGCGCGCGGCTGCCCGCTGAGGTCGAACTGGCCCGGCGGTTCTCGGTCAGCCGGAACACGGTCCGCGCCGCGCTCGCCGTACTGACCGACGACGGTCTGATCGCCACCCGGACCGGCAAGGGATCGTTCGTGCTGTTCGACGGGCGGCCGCTGGACGGCCGGCTCGGCTGGACGCACGCGCTGTCCGAGCAGGGCGTGGAGACCCGGATGCGGACGGTGAAGATCGCCCTCGAACGGGATCCCGGCCTGGCCGGGCGGCTCGGGCTGGACGACCCCGACGTGATCGTGATCGAGCGGGTCAGGCAACTATCGGACGGTGTCCCGATCTCCTTGGAGCGCAGCCGGATCCCGGCCCTGGAGTCGTTGCGCGACCTGCCCGGCCGCGGCCTCGACAACGGCTCGATCAGTACGACGCTGAGCCGGGCGGGACTGCATCTCGACCACTGTGAGCAACGGCTCCGCGGCCGCCCGTTGAACCATGCCGAGGCCGCACTGCTGGGCCGGCCCGAGGGGACCTGGTTCCTGCACACCGAGCGGACCAGCTGGACCGCGGCGGACACCTTCGCGGAGCAGGCCGACTGCCTGCTGGACCCCGAACACTTCGAGCTGAGCCTCAGTTACGGCTTCTAAGGCTCTGTAAGCCTCTGTAAGGCCTGGATCGCCCGGGCATAGGGAGTTGTGCCGATGTGGCCCTCCCCCTCAGGCGAGCACTCTCTCCTCATCGACAAGCTCCCGGAGGAGATCAATGTTCTTCTACTCACCAGACTCGCTCCAGGCCGAAGTCCGTTACCGACAGAACCGCCTGCGGCGTGACTTCCAGCGCCCGTCCTGGTTCCAGCGCAAGCACAAGGTGCAGCCTGCCGAGCCCTGCGCGCCCGAACTGCGGGCCCGTCCGGCGATGTGAACGCGAGAGACCCGCCGTCCCCCGTCCGTCCCTGCGGCCGGTTCCCTCCGGGGAGCCGGCCGCACCGTCGTTCCGGGGTCCCTAGGGACCCCCTGCGCCGTACCAGGACCGCCTAAGGCCACCTGAGGCGCAGGGATAGGGAGGAACTCCGATGTGCGGGGTCACCTCAGACGAGCAGATTGAGGGGTGTCGGCAGGAGCCGGCACCAGACCAGGAGGAATCCATGTACTTCAACGAAACGGTCAAGGCGGAGGTCGCCTACCGCAGGGAGCGCCTCAGCCGCGACTTCCGGCAGCACCGGAACACCCGGGCCCGCCGGAACCTCGTCCACCTGTTCGGCCGGAAAGCCTGAAGGGAGGCAGACCATGTTCATCACACCTCAGACGATCCAGGCGGAGACCGCCTACAAGCTGGAGCGGACCAAGCGTGAGTTCCGGACGGCGACGCGCCGGGAGCACGCGGAGCGGGCGCACCAGCCCGAGCCGCGGCACGCGCGCCGGACCCTCCGACCCACTACGGCGGCATGACGGCCGGGACCGCCGTCCCTGACCCGACAGAACCGGTCAGGGACGGCGTTTTCGTTGCCCGGGAGGGTCAGCGGACGGGATGCCGTCGATTTGTGTCGGCTCCAGGGGCGAAGATGGACGATGTGCCCTGGACCTCGACACCTCTCGTCGGCCGCTCGACCGAGATGGCCGCCCTCCTCAGTGCCGTCGACGACGCCCGCACGCGCCGCGCCGGCGCCGTTGTGCTGTCCGGTGATGCGGGGGTAGGGAAGACCCGCCTGCTGGACGAAGTGGCCACCGGGGCCCACGAGCGCGGTTTCGGCGTCCTGGTCGGGCACTGCACCGACTTCGGCGACGCCGGCCTGCCGTACCTGCCGTTCACCGAGATGTTCGGCCGGCTGGCCGGCGAGCGGCCGGAGCTGGTCGAGAGCGTCCTGACGAACTTCCCGGCGATCGGCCGGCTTCTGCCCACGCACCGTCTGATCGGCGCCCAGACCGTGCCCCAGGAGGGCCAGCTGGACCGGGCCGCCCTGTTCGACGCCGTCCTGGGCGCGTTCACCGCGCTGTCCACCAGTGAGCCGCTGCTGGTGATCATCGAGGACACCCACTGGGCCGACGACTCCACCCGCGACCTGATCGGCTTCCTCATCACCCGGCTGACCTCACAGCGCCTGGCCCTGGTGGTGTCCTACCGCAGCGACGATCTGCACCGCCGTCACCCGCTGCGCCGCCCGATCGCCGAGTGGTCCCGGAACCCGCGCGTACGCCGCGTCAACGTGGCGCCCCTGGACTCCGACGAGTCCCGCACATTGCTGGACTCGCTGGTCTCCAAACCGCTCTCGGAGGCCGAGGTACGCCGGATCCTCGACCGGGCCGGTGGGAACGCGTTCTTCACCGAGGAGTTGGTGGCCGCGGCCTCGATGGGTGACGGCGACGCCGTACCACCCGATCTGGCCGATCTGCTGCTGGTCCGGCTCGATCCGCTGTCCGACGACGCCCGGCAGGTCGCCCGCGTGATCGCCGTCGCCGGCCGCCGAGTGCCACACACGCTGCTCACCACCGTCGCCGGCCTGCCCGATCGCGAGCTCGACCAGGCCCTGCGCGAGCTCATCGACGCCCACATCATCGACGTACCGGGGAACGCGAGCTACTACTTCCGGCACGCCCTGCTGGCCGAGGCCGTGTACGACGACCTGCTGCCGGGCGAACGAGTCCGCCAGCATGCGGCCTACGTGCAGGCGCTGAAGGACCAGACCGTCGCAGGTACGGCGGCCGAGCTCGCCGGGCACGCCACCCGGTCGCACGATCTCGCCACCGCGTTCGAGGCGCGCGTCCGGGCCGGGCAGGAGGCCATCACGGTCGCCGCGCCGCAGGAGGCGCTGAAGCACTACGAGATGGCGCTGGAACTGTTCCCGAACGCGTCGCCGGACAACACCATCGACAAGACCTGGCTGATCGTCGACACCGCCCTGGCGGCCACGCTGTCCTCGCAGCACCTGCGCGCGCTCAAGATGCTCCGCAAGGCGCTCGTGGATCTGCCGCCGGACGCGCCGAAGCTGCAGCGGGCTCAGTTGCTGCTGCCGCTCGCGGACATCGCGCTGATCATCGACCACGACCAGGAGGCGAACGAAGCCGTCACCCAGGCGCTCAAGCTGGTGTCCGACGAGCCGTCGACCGTCTTCAAGGCCCAGGTCGCCTCGTTGTACGCGCGGGTGTCCGACGCGCTCGGCCGCCCGATGGAGGCGGAGCGCTGGGCGCACAAGGCGCTCGAGATCGCTCGCGAGGCCGGCCAGGAGTCGGCCGCCGGCGACGCCGGGATCACGCTGGCCCAGCTCCGGCGCCGCGCCGGTGACCCGGTCGCGGCGGCCAGGCAGTTGGAGGAGGCCGCCGTCCGGGCGCAGTTGACCGGTGACGCGGCGGCGGAGGTGCGGAGCCGGTTCCTGCTCGGTTCGACGTACTACGAGGAGGGCGACCTGCAGGAGGCGAAGACAGCGCTCGTCCATGCCTCGGAGCGCGCCGGTGAGCTTGGCCGGCAGTGGGCGGCGTACGGGTTCGACGCCCGGCGGATGCTGGCGCTGACGCAGTTCGTCCTGGGCGAATGGGACGACGCGACGGTCACCGCCCGGACGGACTCGGGGACTCCGGCCGCATCGGCGGCGGCGCTGCGTGCGGTGGACTTCGCGGTCCGGAGCGGCCGCGGGGACACCTCGGTCGCGGAAGAGCTGGAGCGGATGCGGAAGTGGTGGGACCTGGACGTCATGCTGCCGATCATCGGGCTGCAGCCGGCCGTGGACGCCTACCGCCAGCTCGACCAGGTCGCCGAGGCGGAGAAGCTGATCGCGGATGTGTCCGCGCTGCTGGCGGACGTGTTCCAGACCGAGTGGTTCATGGCGCAGATCCGGTTCACCACGCTCGGACTGCAACTACTGTGCCACCGGGCGGTGAGCGAGCCGTCGGCGGCCGAGGAACTCGTTGCCCGAGGCTCCGAACTGCTCGCGACGGGACAGGCGACAGTGGAGAAGGGGCTGCCGCCCGGCCGGTTGATAGGTGTCGAAGGGCTGGCCTGGCTGTCGCGGCTGGAGGCGGAGTGGGAGCGGCTCCGGTGGCTGACCGGGATCGATCCGCCGTCACCGGAGGAGCACGTGGCCGTGTGGCGACGGACCATGGACGCCTTCGGGTACGGGTACGTCTTCGAGCAGGCGTGGTCGCGGGTGCGGCTGTCGGCTGCGCTCCGCGCGGCGGGCCGGGTGGCCGAGGCGAACGAGCAGGCGGCGCTGGCCGCGGAGGTCGGCCGGGAGCTGGGGTCGAAGCCGCTGCTGGACGAACTCGGCGGGGTCGACGGTCCGGGACTGGGTTCCGGTGCGCTGACCGCGCGAGAGACCGAGGTACTGAAGCTGGTCGCCGACGGGCGGACGAACCGGCAGTTGGCCCGGGAGCTGTACATCAGCGAGAAGACCGTGAGCGTGCACGTGTCGAACATCCTCGGCAAGCTGGGCGTCCGGTCGCGCACCGAGGCGGCCGCGGTCGCGCGGCGGGACGGGCTGCTGGACTGAGATCCCACAGTCTCCGAGGCTGTCCCACAGCCGCTCACGTTCGGCGCTGTGCGGGCCACCGAACGTGAGCGGCTTGGGCGGAACCCGGGTGGGGACCGGGCGTCTTCCCGAGTCGCGTCAGCCGTGCTTGCGGCGTGGCGGCGACGGCGGTGGGATCCGGCGAGCCCTCGCCTGGGCGAGCTCGTCACCGGATGGATCGGACTGGCTACTCTCGGCGGAACGGTCGATGCGGGTGATGTCGTCGAAGACGTGCTGAGCGTGCCGCAGTCGCCACACGACCAGGATCACGAGCCCGGTCGCTGCGAGTGCGATCGCCACCCACAGTTGCCACGCCATAGCCTCACCACCCCGTACTCACCCCGTTCCCCCGAGTAATCACCATAACTCCAGGTCGACTACTTGGCGACAGGGTGTACGCAATCCGTTATCAAGGGCGCGGTACACCCTCACAATAGTTGCCGTCCGCAATCACAAAGGGTGACCAGGCAACGACCCGGTGAGGGTGAGGCAGGTGACTCTCGGTGACAGCGCGGCGTGCCACGGCCCCAGCCACGCCGCACGTCACTGACACTCCTTCCCAGTGCTACCGGACTTCATGCACCGGGCAGTCCGCTTGAAACGAGTGTTCTCATCGGCTGCGCGGGGTCAGCCGCCCTCCCTGGAACAAGTACGCCGCCCGGCCGTCCACCGGATCCCGGAACGCCAGCACGGTGTGGACACCGCGCTCGGGCTCGGCGGCGATCAGCCGGGAGTCGTCGAGCGGGACCAGCCGGGTGCGCTGCGGCTCGGGCAGCAACACCCTCCCCTCGTCACCGAGCGCCTCCTCCAGCACCCAGAACTCGCCGTCCTCGACGCTGACGGTCGACGCGGTCAGCACCCCCTGGTATCGGCCGGTGACCAGGTCAGCCGAGATCTGGGCCGGCTGCGCCGGCGGGACCGGTGGGTCCGGCAACTCGATCCCGGCGGTTTCCCGCAGGATGTGGCCGACGAGTTCGTCGTACAAGGGTTGGGTGTCGCCACCGTTGGTCAGCAGGGCGACGGCGACGCCCTTGTCGGGGACCAGTCGGAAGAACGCGGACTGGCCGATGGTCCCGCCGTCGTGACCGTAGAACGGCCGGCCGCTCTCGTTGAAGATCATCCAGCCGAGTCCCAGGTGCTCGGCCGATCCGCCGGTCCGCGGTACTTCGACCTGCGGCTCCCACAGGCGGTCGATCATGGCTCGGTCGAGCAGCGTCGCGTCCAGGTACGCCCGGCCGAACGTGATCAGGTCGCTCGCACTCATCGCCAGCAGCGAGCCGGCCGGCGCCATCGCATGCACGAGGCTCCACAGCGAGGCCGCCTCCAGCGGTGCGTCCGGAGTCGGCGAGATGTGCCCGACCGCGGCCCGGTACAGCAGCGCCTCGTCCGGGATCGTTGCCAGGTGCTTCAGCTCCAGCGGTACGCCGATGTGTTCGCGGACCAGCTCGTGATACGGCTTGCCGCGCAGCACCTCGGCGATCCGGCCGAGGACGACGAAGCCCGAGTTGTTGTAGGAGAACCCGGCGCCGGGCGGAACCTCCTGGGCCAGGCCGGGCAGCACATCGCGGATGAACAGCTCGACACCGTCGTCGCCACGCGACGTCGGGGTGAAGGCGTCACCCGAGAAGCCGCTGGTGTGGGTGAGCAGGTGCCGCGGCGTGATCGACGCGGCCGCGGCCTCGTCGCCGAGCTTGAACTCGGGCAGGTGGTCGCGGACCGGCCGATCGAGGTCGACCTTGCCCTCGACAACCAGCTGGGCGATCAGCGTGGTGGTCCACAGCTTGGTGATGGAGCCGACCTGGAAGACCGAGTCGGTGGTCGCCTCGACTCCGGTGTTCATGCTCAGGATGCCGGCGGCCGCCGTACTCAGCTCGCCGTCGGACCAGACCGCGACCGACGCGCCCGGCACACCGTGCTTCTCGATCAGCCGACCGAGGTTGTTGTCCAACCAGCTTTGCATCTCACGCCTCCGATGAGAGAACACGGACCAGGTTCTGGCCGAGCACCTTGCGAATAGTTGCCTCTGACAACCCACGGCGCTGGAGCGCGTCGGTGACCAGCGGCATCCCGGCCGGTCCCTCCAGGCCGGGGACGAACACTTCGGCGTCCAGCCCCTGGATCACGATCGGCCGGTCGCAGGCGGGGATCTTCTCCGCGAACACCTCGGCGACGAAGTCGCTGCCCAGTCCGACGTGGTCGGCCCCGGCGACGTTCACGACGTACTCGAGGTGGTCGGCCAGGTGCTCGACGGTCGGCTTCTCCGCGGTGGTGAGGAATCCGGCGAAGAAGTTCACGCAGATGACGCCGCCGATGGCCGCGATCGCGCGCAACTGCTCGTCGGTCAGGTTGCGGTGGTGGTCGCGCAAGGCGAACGCGCTGGAGTGCGACGCGACCAGCGGTTTGGTCGCCAGGTCGAGGATGTGCTCGACGCCGCCGCGGCCGACGTGCGAGACGTCGATCAGTACGCCGAGGTCCTCGAGCAGACCGACCGCCTCGACGCCGGCGTGGGTCAGTCGGCTGCCGGCCGCGTCTTCGCCCGATCCGTCGCCGAGCGCGCTGCGGCCGAAGTGGGTGAACGAAACCATCCGGACGCCGAGCCGCTGTAGCGTCTGTAGGAGTTCGAGGTCGTTGTCGATCTGTGGGCAGCCTTCGAGCGCCAGCACCAGCGCGATCTTGCCCGCCGCGGTGGCGGCCGCGATGTCGCCGGGCGCCGTACAGAGCGCGACCTCATCGGCGTTGGCCTCGGCGATCCGGTGTGCGGCTTCGATCATCCGCAGCGTCTCGCGCAACGCGCCTTCCGGCCGGAACTCGTCGTCGATGAACACCGGCAGGACCTGGACATCGATCCCGCCCTCGCGCAACTGCGGGATCCACCGCGCCCGGAAGTACTGCGCCCACGTCGCCTTCGGCCGTCGCGCCACCAGCATCAACAGGTCGTTGTGCGCATCCGCCACCAGTGCGTCCCGGTGCAGGTTCACTCGATCCCCCTTGCGCGTATGTGATGGTTGGCGGGACCAGAATATGCTCGGGCTGGTGAAGGTGCTTTCGGCTCAGGACGTCCGGCGTGCGGTTCCGATGAGTACGGCGATCGACGCGGTACGGGACGCGTTCCGGGAACTGGCGGCGGGGAACTTCGTGCTGCCGCCGCGGCAGATCTTCGGCGACGGGTCGGTGCTGGTGATGTCGGCGTACCACACACCGACCGGGAGCGCGGTGGTGAAGAAGATCGGTATCGCTCTCGACGAGGTGCCGGCCATCCGCGCGACCGTGATCTGGACCGGCGCCGGCGATCAACTCGTCGCGGACGGCGGCTCGATCACCACGTTGCGGACCGGTGCGGTCGTCGGAGTCGCCACCGATCTGCTCGCTCCGGCCGACGCGTCCCGGCTCGCTCTGATCGGCACGGGCGCTCAGGCACCGGACCAGGTCCGTGGAGTTCTCGCCGTACGTCCGATCGCCGACGTCATCGTCACCGGCCGCTCGGCTGACCACGCCAGGGCGCTGAGCAAGACACTCGCCGACGAGTTTCCCGAGGTGAAGTTCACTCCGGGCACGGACATCGACGACGCGATCGCCGACGCGGACATCGTCTGCTGCGCCACCTCGTCCACCGCACCACTCTTCAGTGCCGACGCACTCCCGGGCCGCGTCCACGTCAATGCGATCGGCGCCTTCCGCCCGACGATGCGCGAGCTGCCGCGCGACCTCTTCGCCACCGCGTCGACGGTCCTCGTCGATCAGCAGGAAGCGGCGCTGGAAGAGTCCGGCGAGATCATCGACGCTGTCGACTCCGGCACGCTGCAACGCACGGACCTGGTCGAGCTCGGGCCCGCCCTCTCAACTCCCCCGGCCTCGACCGGCCGCACCGTCTTCAAGTCCGTCGGCATCGGCCCACAGGACTGGGCAATCGCCGCGGCCCTCGCCCGCGCCTAGCGGACCTGGGCCACTCACCAACCCGACCGACACGCCGGAGTGCGCCGACGGCTGAGCGTGCGACGGTCGACGCGCCGGAGGTTGGTGAGTGCCGGACGTCCGGGCCATCACAAGGTCGCAGACAGGTTGAGCGTGACCGTGGCCGATCGTGATGGCCTGGCGGTCCGTCACGTCCAGCGGAGGACGCCGTTGCGGTAGGCGTACAGCAGGCCGACCGCGACGAAAGCGAGGAAGACGAACATCTCGATCAAGGTGGAGAAGCCGAGGGTGGCGAAGATCGTCGCCCACGGGAACAGGTAGATCGCGTCGACGGCGAAGATCACGTAGAGGTAGGCGAACAGGTAGTACCGGATGTGTACCTGCGCCCACCCTTCGCCGACCGGGTCCACGCCGGACTCGTACGTCTTGAGCTTGCTCTCGGTCGGATAGGTGACGGTCAGCGCCTTGTTCAGCGCGAAGGCACCGATCAGCCCGACCAGACCGAGCGCGACCACCGCGAGGATGACCCCATAGCTCTCCGACACGGCAGCAGCCTAGTTGGTGCAGAGCATCATCGAGTCGACCGAGACGTACGGGCCGTAGCCGGATTTGAGGTCGGTGACCTGGAGGCGGAGGCGGGTGACGCCGAGGATCTTGGCGTTGAGCCAGGTCTCGGTCTCCTGCGCCTGCCGCACCGAGGTGATTGCCTTGGTCCCGTTGTGCACTGACACCCGCACAGTCCCGTCGGTGAGGTTGCCGAGCCAGTTGCGCACATAGCTGCAGCCGGTCGAGTCGACGTCACCCCAGACGAACCCGCCCTTGTTCGCGAGCAGGTCGGCCTCCGCCCGCCGCGGTCCTTCGTTCGGCGGCACCACATTGAACTGCGGCGCACCCTTCCCACCCGCGGCCAGCACGCCCCGCTTGAAGATCCCGCGCCAGACATAGTGCTTGAGGCTGATCACCGGCGAGACGGCTGCCGGGTACGGCGCCTGTGGCCCGACCGCGATGCGATACGTCCGGACCGACCCGGGCTGCACGGCCTTGATCGTCACCGAGCTGTCCGACGAGTACCCGTGCGCGATCTCCTGCCACCGTTTCGCGGCCGGGATCCACTGCTGCAGCGGGATCCGCGTGCCCGCCTTCGGTGCCGGCGTCAACGAGCCGATCACCGTGATCACACCTTTGGTGGTGTCCGTTGTCCGGATGGTGGTGATCTTGGCTGTCCGCGTCGGTGCAGCGGCCGACGCCGGCGCCACTGCGGGCGCCGTACCGCCGAGACTCATCGCGGGCGCCACCTGCGCGGAGCATCCGGTCAGGGCAAGGATCAGCAGTCCGGCAACGGCACGCATGCCGACATGCTGCCGGTTGTGACTGCGGATCGCAAGCGAACGACTGCGCAGGGTGACATGAGCGGATTTGTCACTAGCGGATGAACCCACCTACTAACACCGTGTCCCAGGCTGTGGACCACCGGGGCTTCCGCATGGTTCTGTACTAAGGGCGAACTAATATTGGGGTTATCGCCCTGAACTGGGGGGATCGACCTGTCGCCCACGACGCGGCGGGCCGACCCAAGCTTCGACTTGGAGATGAACAGAACAGTGACCATCGAGGTCAAGCAGCTCGACCGCGTGGTGATCCGCTTCGCCGGCGACTCCGGCGACGGGATGCAGCTCACGGGGGACAGGTTCACAGCGGAAACGGCATCGTTCGGCAATGATCTGTCGACCCTGCCCAACTTCCCCGCCGAGATCCGGGCACCAGCCGGAACTCTGCCGGGAGTGTCGTCGTTCCAGCTCCACTTCGCCGACCACGACATCCTCACGCCGGGTGATGCGCCCGATGTGCTGATCGCGATGAACCCGGCGGCGCTGAAGGCGAACCTGCGCGACGTACCGCGCGGGGCGACGCTCATCGTCGACACCGCGGACTTCACCGCCCGCAACCTGAAGCGGATCGGGTACGAGCAGAACCCGCTGGAGACCGGCGAGCTGGACGCATACCACGTGATCGGCCTGAACCTGACCGGCATGACGGTGGAGTCGGTCAAGGAGTTCGGCCTGTCCCGCAAGGACGCGTCCCGGGCCAAGAACATGTACGCGCTGGGGCTGGTGTCGTGGCTGTTCCAGCGCCCGGTCGAGTCGACGATCACGTTCCTCGAGACGAAGTTCGCCAGTAAGCCGGACATCCGGGACGCGAACATCGCGGCCTTCCGGGCCGGCTACAACTTCGGCGAGACGGCCGAGGAGTTCTCGGTCCGGTACGAGGTGAAGCCGGCCAAGATGGCCACCGGCACCTACCGGAACATCTCCGGCAACCTGGCGCTGGCGTACGGCCTGGTGGCGGGCGCTCAGCGGGCCGGTCTGCCGCTGGTCCTGGGCGCGTACCCGATCACCCCGGCCTCCGACGTACTGCACGAGCTGTCCAAGCTCAAGCGGTTCAACGTGACCACGATCCAGGCCGAGGACGAGATCGCCGGTGTCGGCGCTGCCCTGGGTGCGTCGTTCGGCGGCGCACTCGGCGTGACCACTTCGTCCGGTCCGGGCATCAGCCTGAAGTCCGAGACGATCGGCCTCGGCGTGATGCTCGAGCTGCCGCTGGTCGTCTGCGACATCCAGCGCGCCGGCCCGTCGACCGGTATGCCGACCAAGACCGAGCAGGCCGACCTGCTGCAGGTGATGTTCGGCCGCAACGGCGAGGCCCCGCTGCCGGTGCTCGCGGCCCAGTCCCCCGCGGACTGCTTCGCGATCGCGGTCGAGGCGGCCCGGATTGCCATCACCTACCGGACGCCGGTGATCGTGCTGTCCGACGGCTACCTGGCCAACGGTTCGGAGCCGTGGCAGATCCCGGTGGTCGACGACCTGCCGACGATCGACCCGAACTTCACCCTCGAGCCGAACGCCACCGACGACAAGGGCGCACCGCTCTACCTCCCGTACCTGCGCGACCCGGAGACCCTGTCCCGCGCCTGGGCGATCCCGGGGACGGCGGGCCTGGACCACCGCATCGGCGGTCTGGAGAAGGAGGACAAGACCGGCAACATCTCCTACGACCCGGCCAACCACGACCTGATGATCCGCACCCGGCAGGCCAAGGTGGACGGCATCGCCCGTTCCATCGACCCGATCGAGGTCGACGACCCGGACGGTACCGCGAAGGTCCTGGTGCTGGGCTGGGGTTCGACGTACGGCCCGATCGGCGCCGGTGTCCGCCGGGTCCGCAAGGTCGGCGGCAAGGTCGCGCAGGCCCACCTGCGGCACCTGAACCCGTTCCCGCCGAACCTGGGCGACCTGCTGCGCAGCTACGACAAGGTCCTGGTCCCGGAGATGAACCTGGGCCAGCTGGCGATGCTGCTGCGGGCGAAGTTCCTGGTCGACGTCGTGTCCTACGCGCAGGTGCGGGGCATGCCGCTCGGCGCGGCCGAGCTGGCCGAGGTGATCGGCAACCTGGTCGAGGAGACCGAGGGCATCGACGACGACGCCCGCCACCTGGGCGAGGCCGCCGCCAACCTGACGCACGGCGAAGCCCTGAACGGTAACGAGCACGATCTGCACCAGTCCCGGTTGGGAGGAGCACGATGAGCACGGTCGACCTCGGCCTGCCGAGTCTGCCCGGTGGGCTGCACGGCGTCCCGGCCGCGAGCGAGCCGCAGAACCGCAAGGAGTACGTGTCGGACCAGGAGGTCCGGTGGTGCCCCGGCTGCGGTGACTACGCCGTACTGGCCGCGTTCCAGGGCTTCCTGCCCGAGCTCGGGATCAAGCGCGAGAACATCGCGATGGTCTCCGGCATCGGCTGCTCGTCCCGGTTCCCGTACTACCTGTCGACGTACGGCATGCACTCGATCCACGGGCGGGCGCCGGCGATCGCGACCGGTCTCGCGGTGGCGCGGCCCGACCTGAGCGTCTGGGTGGTGACCGGTGACGGCGACGCGCTGTCGATCGGCGGCAACCACCTGATCCACTCGCTGCGGCGCAACGTGAACCTGAAGATCCTGCTGTTCAACAACCGGATCTACGGCCTCACCAAGGGTCAGTACTCGCCGACCTCGGAGCCGGGCAAGGTGACCAAGTCGACGCCGATGGGCTCGGTGGACAACCCGTTCAACCCGGTCTCGCTGGCGCTCGGCGCGGAGGCGACGTTCGTGGCCCGCACGATCGACTCCGACCGCAAGCACCTGACCTCGGTGCTGCGTGCGGCGGCCGAGCACCGCGGCACCGCGATCGTGGAGATCTACCAGAACTGCCCGATCTTCAACGACAACGCGTTCGAGGCGTTCAAGGATCCGGAGACCCGCGACGACGCGATCATCCCGCTGGTGCACGGCGAGCCGATCCGGTTCGGCAAGGAAGGCCGGCTCGGCGTGGTCCGGGACGGCTTCGCGTCGCTGGCCGTCAAGGAGGTCGCCGACCTCCCGAACGGCGAGGCCGACCTGGTCGTCCACGACGCCCATGCGGACGACCCGGCGTACGCGTTCGCGCTGTCGCGGCTGACCGACGCCGGCATCTTGCACCAGGCCCCGATCGGCATCTTCCGTGCGGTCGAGCGCCCGGCGTACGACGACATGGTCCGCCAGCAGATCACCACCGCCCAGGAGGCTCAGGGCACCGGCGACCTGCAGGCCCTGGTCACCGGCTCCGACACCTGGACGATCAACTGAGGAAGGCCCGGACGGCTGCCTGAAAGCCATCCGGGTCCTCCACCCACCCGGCGTCGACGTACCGCCGGACCAGGGCCGCGACTCGCTCCATCGAACCTCCTGTAGCGAATACTCCAGAACGACGGTATGTGTTGTAAACGTTACGACGCAAGAGCGGATACCGTGACGACGTGGACGAACGCCTGGTCCTCCTGGTCGCGTACGACGGTGCCGAACTGCTCGACATCGCCTGCGTGACGTCATGTCTGGACATCGCGAACCGCATCGGCGCCAGCCCGCCGTACCGGATGGTGCTGGCGACGCCGGGGAAGCGCACGGTGCGGTGCGACTCGGGTCTGCAACTGCAGGCCGACGTGGCGCTCGAGCGGTTCAACGAGCCGATGGACACGCTGCTCGTTTCCGGCGGACTCGGACACGAGGATGCCGCCGCGGACCGCAGTCTGGTCGGGCACGTACGACGCCTGTCCGCGCTCGCCCGCCGCGTCTCGTCGGTGTGCACCGGCGCGACCGTCCTAGCGGCCACCGGCCTGCTGAGCGGGCGCCGCATCACGACGCACTGGATGTACGCCGACCAACTCGCGGCGAAGCACCCGGACGTCGATGTCGACGCGGACCCGATCTACATCCGCGACGGCGAGATCGCGACCTCGGGTGGCGTCACGAGCGCACTGGATCTGACCATGTCGTTCATCGAGGAGGATCACGGCGAGGCGATCGCCCGCGGTGTCGCGCTCGGCACGGTCACCTACCTCCAGCGGCCGGCCGCCCAGTCCCAGATGAGCATGTTCGTGGCAAGCCGGCTGAGCGGCGATCTCCTGGTCCGACGGCTCCGCGACCACATCGTCAGCCATCCGAACTCGGATCTCAGTACGCCGGCCCTCGCCCGGCTCGCCGGGGTCAGCGAGCGGCACCTGTCGCGGATGTTCCTGACCCACGTCGAGCAGACGCCGGCGCAGTACGTCCGCGGCGTCCGCACCGAGGCCGCAGCACACCTCCTGGTCTCGGGCGAACTGCCCCTTGCGGCCGTCGCCCGGCAGTGCGGCTTCGGCTCGACCGAGTCCCTCCGGCAGGCCTTCCTCGACCGGTACGGCGTACCTCCGTCGCAGTACCGGCGGACGCAGACACCGGCCTGATCCCAGGAATCCGGTCCGTTCCAGCAGACATCCGGACCTGATCGGCCCGGATGGATGGCCCGGCTCCCGGACCGTCCGGAAGATCGTGCCATGACGAACGCCTTCTCCGACTCCGAAGACCGCAATCTCAGACCAGTCCGACTCAGGACACGAGGTCCGTGAGGGTGACGCCGGCCGCACGATCGAGGTGATGCGCGGTCAGGCCGAGGGCGCGGGGCGCCAGCACGTCGAGCTCGAGGTTGTCGCCGATCATGCTCGTGTCGATCGGCTCGGTGCCGAGCGCCTCGCAGGTCCGCAGGTAGGTCTCGGGTGCGGGCTTGCTGACGCCCAGGGATTCCGTCGTACAGACCACGTCGACCAGGTCGGCCAGCCCGATCGCCTCGAGTTTCGCGTTCTGCTGTTGCGTGCTGCCGTTGGTCAGCACGCCGATCCGCAGGCCGTTGCTCCGGGCAACTTCCAGGGCGGGGCGGGCGTCCGGGTAGGCGGTCCAGCTCGACTTGTAGTGATGCAGGTAGCCGGTGAACAGCTCGTCGAGCTCCTCGTCGGTCGGCGGGACCGGGTGGTCGAGCAGGGGCAGGAACTCGCGGAGCCGGCCACGCCGCTGCCCCTGATGGGTGATCTCGAGGGCCAGAAACCGGCTGTAGACGCGGTCCTCGATCACGAACCACTGCGCGACCAACTCGTCGGTCGTCGTACCACCCAGCTCGGGGATCCAGCTGCGGATCGCGTGCGTCGCCGACCCGGTGTGGTCGAACAGCGTGTTGTCCAGGTCGAAGATGACCGCCTTCACGCCCGGACCACCGAGTCCCGGTTGAGCTCTCGGTGGTTGGCGTAGCCGGACAGTGCGAGGGTCAGATCGAGCTCGGCCAGGAAGCAGCGCAGGACGTGCTCGACACCCGCCTGCCCGGCCAGTGCGAGACCGTAGAGCAGCGGACGGCCGAGCAGGACCGCCTTCGCGCCAAGGGCGAAGGCCTTCGCGGCGTCCGAGCCGGTACGGACACCTGAGTCGAAGAGGACCGTCACCTGTTCACCGACCGCGTCCGCGATCGCCGGTAGCGCGTCGAGTGACGCGATCGCCCCGTCGACCTGACGGCCGCCGTGGTTCGAGACCACGACCCCGTCGACGCCGTGCTCGGCGGCCAGTTTCGCGTCCTCGACGGCCGTGATTCCCTTCAGCACGATCGGGCCGTCCCAGTTGTCCCGCAGGAACGACAACTCGTCCCAGCCCAGGCCGACGTTCGGGAACATCTGCGCCCAGTGCATCACCGCCGCGCCCGGGTCTTCCGCGACCGGCTTGGCCAGCTTGGCTTGGAAGGCCGGGTCGCTGAAGTAGTTCGCCAGGCCCTCCCCCTTGAGGAACGGCAGGAACCCGCGGTCCAGGTCGGCCGGACGCCAGCCGAGCGTCCCGGTGTCGAGGGTGACGACCAGGACGCCGTACCCGCTCGCCTTCGCCCGCTGCAGGAAGCTCAGGCAGACGTCGCGGTCGGTCGGCCAGTAGAGCTGGTACCACTTGCTCTTCGCCTCGATCTGCTCGAAGGCGTGGCTCGCCTGCGTCGAGTGTGTGTAGGTCAGGCCGAGCGCATCCGCGGCCCGGGCCGTCGCGAGCTCGCCGTCCGGGTGGGCCAGTGTCTGTACTCCGATCGGCGCGACCAGCACCGGCGCGGGCATCGCCGTACCGAGGATGGTGCAGGACAGGTCACGGTCGGTGCTACCGCGCAGCATCCGGGGCACCAGCCGCCACCGGTCGAACGCCGCCAGGTTCGCCCGCGCCGTCGCCCCGCTGCCCGCGCTCGGCACGATGTACCCCATCGCCTCAGCGGACAGTGTCCCGGCCGCTTGCGACTCCAGCCGGGCCAGGTCGGTCGTGATCTCCGGCCGTGTCCCCTGCAGCATCCCCTGCAGGTAGATCTGCAACTGGTGATCCCCAAAGTTGGCCATGCCGGATGCTCCCACGCCCACCGCGCGACCTCAACCACACCACCCCGGCCAGGGCGACCAGGCAGCACAGCCAGGCGAACCAGTCACCCCAGGCGGTGTAGACGGTCCCGTTCCTGCCGGGCCGGAGGTCGCCGATCAGGACGGCCGGCGCGTCGGCAGGCGCCGTCGTCTCGGACACGATCCGTCCCTGCGCGTCGCTGAGGGTGAGGCGGCCCTTGCTGCCGTCGCGGGCCATCGGGATGCCGTTCTCGATGCCGCGGAGCAGTGCCATCCGGCTGTGCAGCCAGCCGTCGTCCTCGAAGTCGAGCGCCGGCACCAGTAGCAGGCTGACAGCTTCTTTCCCGTACGCACGGGAGAGCGCGGGGAAGTCCAGGTCCTTGCAGATCAGCAAGCCCCAACTGTTGAAGACGGCGAGGTGGTCGCCGGGCGTGTACGGCTCCATGCCGGGGATCAGGTGGTGTTTGTCGTACGACGTGGGCGCGCTGCCGTCGGGGTGGAAGATCAGAGCCCGGTTGTAGTCGTCAGGCCCGAAGACGGTGAGGCCGACGACGAGCTCGACCTTGTTGCTGGTGGCAAGTGTCTGGAACTCCCTGGACAGCTGGGGAAGCGCGGTCGCCTCGACGTCGATGATCTTCTCCGGGAGCAGGACGACCTGCGCGCCGGATCGGGCCGCGTCGGTGATCATCGGGCGGTAGCGCTCCAGCACGGCGGGGCCGCCGCCGTCCGGCCAGCGCGCGTTGTCTTCACCTTCTGCGGAGAGTACGGCGATCCGCAGCGGCTGAGCGTCCGCGGTTCCGTCGAGCCGGAGTACGCCGTACAGGCAGGTGCTGGCGGCAACGACCACCAGAGCACTGACCAGGACGAGACGTCTCGTGGCGAGGACGGCGGCCGGGAAGAACAGGAGGAAGCTGAGGCCCCACAGGCCGGTCAGGGAGACGATCTGGTTGATGGGTGCTACCTCGGCCTGGGTGTAGGCGAGGCTGGTGAACGCGCCGTGTGGGGAAACGGTCGCGATCAGGTAGTCGACGGCCGCCCAGAGCGCGGGAGCGGCGAAGGCGGCGAGCACGAAGTGCCTGCGGACAACCAGCGCGCGGAAGAGCAGCACCGTGGCGGTGAAGACACCCGCGAGCAGGAGCAGGAAGGCGAACGCGACCAGCGGGAGCTCGAGGTCACCGCGCAGGTAGCGGACCAGATTGGTGAGCCCTAGAAGCCAACCAACAAAGGCGGTCACGGCCGCAAGCCCTGGCTTCAGGCGGGGTGCGACGAGGAGCACAGGCAGCGGTGCGAACCAGGTCAGCGCCGGGACGGTATGCAAGCCGGAACCGAAGTACAGCAGCACACCGGTGGCGACGGCCGCGAGGGCGGCCCAGACCCGGGCGGTCGAGTTAGGTACGGAGGAGGCCATCGATCATCCTTTCGGCGAGTTTTAGGCACAGCGCGCGGAAGGCGGGTTCGGGCATGCCGATGCGGTCGCCGTGGTGGAGTTGGATCAGGCCATGCAGGAGGGCGGCGAACATCAGGCTGGTTTCCCAGATGTCGTCGTCGCCGTTGTAGAGACCCTGGTCGACGCCGTCGGAGATCGCGTCGGCGACCAGGTTGAAGGTCGGCGACTTGCGCGCCCGGAAGTCGTCCGGGAACTTCCGCGCCTGGTCGCGCCGCTCGGTGAACATGTAGTCGTACAGCCGCGGCTGGGCGAGCGCGAAGTCGACATGGTCGACCAGCATCTCCCGCATCCGCGCGTCCGCCGCCGTACTGCGCGGGGCGGACTCCCAGCGCCGGACCAGTTCGGCGAAGGCCGCGTCCGCGACCGCGTTCAGCAGCGTCTCCCGGTCCGGGAAGTACTGGTAGATCGCCATCGGAGTGATCCCGACCGCGGCCGCCACCTTCCGCATCGACACGCCGGCCGCGCCGTGCTCGGTCAGCAGCCAGGTCGCGGCCGCGGTGATCCGGTCCTTCGTCGTCACCTCGCTCATGAATGCCATTCAACCTGCATTACCTATACGGCGTATAGGGAAATGACCCTGAATGATCCCTGAGCCATGACGGACGTCAGGTCCGGGACCCGCCGTCCGTCAGCGCAGGATCCGGACGGATCGCATCGGTGCCGGCGTCCGTCGAACGCGAGAGTGAGGAGCGTGACCCGACACAAGAGATGTGGGTGTGATGAAGCGGACCCTGCCGGCCCTCGGGCTGTTCTTCCTGGCGCCGCTGATCGCGGAGTTCCTGCTGGGGAACATCCCGCGCGACTCGTTCGTCGCGTCGCCGGCGCAGTTCGCCGGGACCGGAATCGCGATCGTTGTCCTCGTCGCCATCGCGGCCCGGGTCGGCTCCCGCGGACAGCGTCGTACGGCAGGCACCGTGCCCTCGGCGTGGCTGGTCGGCGCCACCGGACTGGTGCTGAGTTCGGCGTTCATGCTGGTGAACGACCTGGTGAAGAGCGGCTGGCTGCAGGCCGGGCTGATGGCCGCGCTCGACGTACTCGCGGTGATCGTGGTGGTGCGGTGGTCGCGACGGACCGGCTGGACGCAACTGCATTCGCTCGCTGTAGCGGGTGGCGCGCTGCTGACCTACGCCTGGCACGCGTTCCCGGAGGACCCGGTGATGGACACGTCGCGGACGACCGACCTGATCGGCAATGTGGTCTTCGCCCTCATCGCGGTGGCGCTGCTCGTGGGTGCGACAATCAGGCGTGACAAACTCAGTGACTCCTGACAGCCACAGCACCTCGTGGCCCGTCGGCCTCGCTCTGTTCGCACTGGCGACCGGTGGTTTCGCGATCGGAACCACCGAGTTCGTCACGATGGGAGTACTGCCTCAGATCGCTGACGGGGTGGGGATCTCGATCCCGACCGCCGGCCACCTCATCTCGGCGTACGCGCTGGGCGTGGTGGTCGGTGCACCGGTGATCGCGGCGCTCGGTGCCCGGACCGGGCGGAAGCGGCTGCTGCTCGGGCTGATGGCGGTGTTCGTGATCGGCAACGTGCTGTCGGCCGTTGCCTCCAGCTACGAGTTCCTGATGGCCGCGCGGTTTCTGACCGGCGTACCGCACGGTGCATTCTTCGGCATCGGCGCGGTGGTCGGGACAACGCTCGTGCCGGTCAATCGGAGGGCTTGGGCTGTCTCGATGACGATGGTCGGTCTTCCGGTGGCCAACATCATCGGCGTACCGATCACCACTTTGATGGGCCAGCGACTCGGCTGGCCGGCGCCGTTTCTCGCGGTCGGCGCGCTCGGGTTGGTCACGCTGGTGGCGGTGTGGTTCTGGGTTCCGCCGCAGCCGGTGGGCAGCGACGTCAACATCCGCAGCGAGCTCAGTGCGCTGTCCCGTCCGCAGGTGTGGATGGCGCTGCTGGTCGGGATGGTCGGCTTCGGCGGCATGTTCGCGACGTACTCGTATATCGCCCCGACGATGACGGAACTGGCCGGTTTCTCCGAGGCCGCGGTCACGGTGGTGCTGGCTGTTTACGGCATCGGCATGACGTGCGGCACTGTCGTCGGTGGCCGGTTCGCCGACCGCGCCCTGATGCCCAGCCTGTACGGCGGCCTGCTCGCGATCACCGTCGTACTCGGAACGTTCGGGTGGCTGGCTCAGACCCGGCCCGGAGCCCTGATCGCGGTGTTCGCGATGGGGTTCTCGGCGAGCATCCTGGTGCCGGCGCTGCAGACCCGGCTGATGGACGTCGCGCACGAAGGACAGTCGCTGGCGGCGTCGCTGAACCACTCGACGCTGAACATCGCGAACGCTCTCGGCGCCTGGCTCGGCAGCGTCGTCCTGGCCGCCGGCTACGGGTACGAGTGGCCGAGCCGCGTCGGCGCCGTCCTGGCCGTTGCCGGGCTGCTCCTGGCCCTCGTCTCCGGCCTGATGGACCGGCGTACGGTCCGCAATTCAGGGGTCGACCAGGTCGTCGCCTGACCGGTTGATGACCGGGGACTTGGTTAGATCGGGGTATGGCGACATTGACGTTGGGCGCCGCCGACCTCGTCCGGCGGCGCGGGCTGCGGCAGATGCGATCGGTGGCGTTGTCGTTGCTGCTGCTGGCCGCGGTGATCTATGTGGCCACGCTGCACCGCGACGGCGGCTGGGCGTACCTGAACGCCGCGGCGGAGGCCGCGATGGTGGGTGCGCTGGCGGACTGGTTCGCGGTGACCGCGCTGTTCCGGCGTCCGCTCGGGCTGCCGATCCCGCACACGGCGATCGTGCCGACCCGCAAGGACAGCCTGGCCGAGAGCCTCGAGCAGTTCGTCACCGAGAACTTCCTGTCCCAGGAGGTCGTGGCGGAGAAGATGCGCACCGCCGAGGTGAGCCGCCGGGCCGGTGAGTGGCTTACCTCCGGCACGCATGCCGAGCGGATCGTGGCCGAGGGCGCGCGGACGATCGGGGCGGCGCTGCCGCGGCTCGGCGACGAGGACGTGGCGGCGTTCGTCCGGGGGTCGTTGCTGCCGCGGTTCGTGCAGGAGCCGTTGAGCCCGATCGCGGGGCACTTCCTGCAGTCGGTCGTCGATGACGGTGCTCACCATGCGTTGTTCGATCTGTTGATGGTGGAGGCGCATGACTGGTTGCGCGACAACCGCGAACTGCTCGCCGACGTGGTTGGTCCGCGGGCGCCGCGGTGGTCACCGCAGTGGGTCGACCGGCTGGTGATCGACCGGATCCACCGCGAGGCGCTGGCCTGGCTGGCCGACGTACGGGACAACCCGACGCATGCGGCGCGGCGGGCGGTCGACCGGCTGCTCGGGCAGCTCGCGCACGACCTACAGAACGATCCGGAGACGATGGCGCGCTTCGAGGCGTTCAAGGCGCGGATGCTGACGCACCCCGATATGGGCTCCAGCCTGACCGCGGTGTGGGACGCCGTACGCACCGCACTGATCGACTCGATCGCCGACCCGGACAGCACGCTGCGGGTCCGCGCAACCAAGGCCATCCAGGACCTGGGCCAACGACTGCAGGACGACGAGGCGCTGCGCGGCAAGGTCGACGCCCGCGCGTCCGAGGCAGTCGGGTACGTCGTCCGCACCTACGGCAACGAGATCGTCTCCGTCATCTCCGACACCATCGAACGCTGGGACGGCCGCGAAGCCGCCGCCCGAATCGAACTCCACGTAGGCCGAGACCTCCAATTCATCCGAATCAACGGCACCGTCGTAGGCGCCCTGGTAGGCCTCGTGATCCACACGCTCAGCCAACTCCTGTGAAGCCGACGTATCTGCGGACTTCGGGACCCAACCGGTCAGCTAGGGCCGGTGGGTGGCGGGTCGCGTGACGGCTGGCGGGTTGTTTGGCGTCAGCGGTGAAACAACCCGCCAGCGGCCCACGGCCGGGTACAGCTAGATTCCGCAGTTGGGGGCGTCCCAGACGTTTCCGGTTCTGATGTCTACGTGGGTGTGGTCGTTGTGGCCGGGGTAGCCGGGGCCGAAGATGCCGCCGAAGCCGTGGTTGCGGGCTTGTTTGGCGAGGGTGCAGAAGGAGTGGACCCCGGTCAGGTCGGCGGACCGGCCGTACAGGTGCTGACTGTTGCTCGCGCCACCGACCGAGTTGTTGCACGGGATGCTGCGGAACCCGCTGGAGATGTTCAGCGGCTGGTCACCGAGCGCGTGCCGCATCGCCTCCAACTGCCACATGGTCTGCAACGCGTTCGCCTTCGTCGCCGCCGCCGACAGCGGTCCGCCGTCCCATCCAGAGCCGCCGCACCCGTCGTCGAGTTCGGTGTAGGCGAAGTGGATCGGCGTACAGTCGTCGTCCTGCAGCGCATAGAGCTTGGTGAACGTCGCCGGCCCGGCAATCCCGTCCGACCCCAGCCCGTACGCCGACTGGAACCGCTGCACCGCCGCCTTGGTGGCCGGCCCGAAGTCCCCGTCGACGGCGAGATGACCGCCGTACCCGGGATAACCGGCGACCCTGATCTGCAACTGCCGCACATCCTCGCCGTTCATGCCCTGGCTGAGCGTGCGGCCCCACGTGTAACAACCATCCGCGTGCGCCTTGGTCGCGGTCACGACCTGGCTGGTCGTGAGCGTCGCCGCGAACAGCAGCAGTACGGCGATCAGCCGCGGCAACGGTCGGGTGATGGACATCGGACACCTCCGGGGCGGTGAAGGAACCTGTCCCGGCCCAGCATTCCGTCACCATCCACCGCTTGGCCAGTGCTCAGCGAAACTTTCCGACGAGAAGGCAACCATCCGTTCGACCGACGACCCCGAGCCCTATGTACGCCGGATCCTCGTCACCACGTACTCGTCCTGGTGGCGACGTCGCTGGACCGGCGAGATCCCGACGGAGAGGTTGCCCGACTCCTCCGCCCCGGCCGGCGAGGACCGGCTCGACCTCTGGGACGCGATCGGCCGGGATGTGCCAGGCGGACTCCGACGCGACGATCTGGGTCCGCGTCAACGGTTTCACGGTCGACAGCGTCCCCCGCATGAAGGACGTCTCGCCGTTCAAGAACGGCGTACCGAGCGAGAGCACCCTCTGGACCGACGCACCGATCGGGCAGCCGCTCGCGGCGACGATCGGCGGCCGTGGCGCGATGCAGGTCGGCACCAGCTTCGTCGCCCGCAGCCGATCCGTCGTCGTACAGACGCTCGGGACTCCGGCCGACTACGTCGTACAGGACAACGTCGAGTACCGGATCCAGGTGCGGCTCAGCGACGGGAGCTCGGTGAACGGGTACCCCGCGGTCGGCGACCAGTCCCAGCTCGACACGAGTCAGCACATCCAGCTGGCCGTCCCGGCCGGTCGGCACGTGCAGGTGACGGCGCGACTGGTGGACAAGCTCGGCCGGCCGATGTCGGTGCCGAAGGCAAGAATCGGGGTGGCGATCTACGACGCCGGACCGCAGGTCAGCACGAACGGGATCGATCTGGACCGGGAGAAGGAGGTCGACGGCACCCGGTACCGGTTCGTCCGCTCGGTGGTCGTTCCTGCCTCCGGCGGCAAGGTGGAACTCACGACACCGGTCGGGAAACGGTTCCTCTGGGCCTACGGCAACACCAATCTCGGCCTCGGCGTGACCACGCGCTGGCGCGGAGTGACCGCGGACCAGGACGGTCCGCCCGCGTCCAGCGGCTTCGGCTGGATGGCCGAAGACGCGCAGTCCACGCCGAAGACAGTCACCTACCGGATCAGCTCGGGGCGTCCCACCGGCGGCAAGCTCGTGATCGCGCTGTACCTGCCCGTGAATTAGACCCAGGCGTGCAGGTCGGCGGCGTCCTTGGCCAACTGCTCCGGGGAGTCGTCGGCGACGAACTCGAGCAGGGCGTTGATCTCGCGGGGCTCGGCGGCGAGGCGGTCGAGGACCGGGCGCCAGAGCGACTCGCGGCCGGCGAGCGGGAGCCGGGTGTTCGACGGCCACCAGGAGAAGACGTGGACGGTCGTCAGCCACGGCATCAGGGCTTCGAGCTGGTCGAGGCACTGGGCGTCGTCCAGGTCGACGGGCGGCTGCCAGTACGTCTTGAGGTTGGGAGCCCCGACGTCGAGCAGCAGCGTGATGGTGGAGTCGACCTCGTCGGTGAGCGTGTTCCGGTGGAACTCCATCGCGATCTCGATCCCGGACGAGGCCGCCACGTCGGCCAGTTCGGCCAGCCCGCGGGTCACCGCCATCCGGTCCCCCACGCCCGCTTGCGCCGTACCGACATTGCCTGCCCAGACCCGGATCCGGGGAGCGCCGAGGGCCTCGGCAGTGGCGACCGCGGAGCGCATCTCCTCCCGGTCGACGCTGCCCGCCCGCAGATAGGAGCCGTACGCCGCGATCTCCAGTCCGTGGACCTCGCACACCGCCTTCACCCGCTGAGCGGTAACCAGATTGCCGAGCGGGACGTGTACGTCACCACCCCACTCGATCGCCGCGAGACCGGCCTTCGCCGCCAGCTCCACCACCTCGTCGGCCGGCAACTGGCGGAACGTCACCGAGACCAGACCGGTCCTCACACCCACGGGTGCCTCCTCGTGTCCACCCCTCTATCCAACCGCATCGCACCAGCGGCTCCCCGGGGACAACGGGTACTGGACTCAGGCCCGTCTCACGTCATGAGCAAAGCAATTGGATGCGACTGTCGCATGGGCATAGTCTGACGGCGTGCCAGAGCAGCGCAGAGGGTTCATCTACGGTTTCGCGGCGTACCTGATCTGGGGCCTGTTCCCGCTCTACTGGAGACTGCTGGACCACTCCGGCGCGATCGAACTGCTGGCCCACCGGGTCCTGTGGTCGCTGGTGACGATCGCGATCCTGGTCGTCGTACTGCGCAAGTTCGGCCAGGTGAAGGCGTTGCTGCGGGAGCCGCGGCGCCGGTGGCCGTTGATCGCGGCCGCGTTCCTCATCTCCGCCAACTGGGGTACCTACATCTGGGCGGTGAACCACGGCCGGGTGGTGGAGACGTCGCTCGGGTACTTCATCACTCCGCTGTTCACTGTGCTACTCGGCGTCGTCGTACTGAAGGAACGGTTGCGATCCTTGCAGTGGGTCGCGCTCGCGGTCGCCTTCGTCGCGGTCGCCGGGCTGACGATCGAGAACGGCCGACCACCGTGGGTCGCGATCATCCTCACCTTCTCGTTCGGGCTGTACGGGCTGACCAAGAAGCAGGCCGGCGCCGGGGCGATCGAGGGAATGGCGATCGAGTCCGCCACCGTGGCACCGCTGGCGCTCGCGGCGATCGTCGTACTCGGCACGCAGGGCGAGTCGACGGTCACGCATCACGGCGCCGGCTATCTGACGCTCGTACTGCTGACCGGGCCGATCACCGCCGTACCGCTGCTGCTCTTCGGGGCGTCCGCAACCAGGGTTTCGATGACGACGCTGGGGCTGCTGAATTACATTGCGCCGATCATGCAGTTCGTCTGCGGTGTGCTGGTGTTCCACGAGGAGATGTCGCCGATGCGGTGGGCCGGATTCGGGCTGGTCTGGCTGGCGCTGGTCATCTTCACCCTCGACAGCATGAACCGGCGGCGCCGCACCATCGCAATCGAGCGCGCCGCCGTCACCGCCTCCGCGGTGTGATCATTCGCTTGACGACCGGGATTCAGGACATTTAGTATCCAGGTTATGAAGATGAACGAAGGCGTCGAGTGGGCGATGCACAGCTGCGTGAATCTCAGCTGGCTGCCCGGCGAGGCGGTCACCGCCAAGCGACTCGCCGCCTTCTACAACCTTCCCACGGCGTATCTGAACAAGCAGCTCCAGGCGCTCACCCGGGCCGGCATCCTGACCTCGGTCTCCGGGCCCAAGGGCGGCTTCCAGCTGGCCCGCGACCCGCAGAAGATCACCCTGCTGGACATCGTGGTCGCGATCGACGGGCCGGACGACGCCTTCCGCTGCACGCAGATCCTGAAGGAGGGCCCGGGCGCCGACCCGAAGGTCGACTACACCAAGGTCTGCGTGGTCTCCCAGGCGATGCGCTCCGCCGAGCTGACCTATCGCCGGACGCTGGCCGGCCAGACCATCGCGGACATCGCCGAGCGGGTGGTGAGCACGTCTCCGGACGCTCCCGCCAGCACCCGGAACCGGTTCGCCAACCTCAAGTCCTGACCTTCACCCACGACCTTTCCGTCCAGACCCAGGAGTCGATTCTGGATGTTAGACATCCTGAATAAGCCACTGATCCTGTCCTTGCTCGCGTTCGCCCAACTGATCATCTCGATCGACTACACCATCGTGTACGTCGCCGTCCCGGACATCGGCCGCGACCTCGGCTTCGTCGCCCACAACCTGCAATGGGTGGTGAGCGGGTACGCCGTCGCCTTCGGCGGATTCCTTCTGCTGGGCGGCCGGATGTCCGACCTGCTCGGCCGGCGCCGGATGTTCACCGCCGGTCTCATCCTGTACGGCGCCTCCTCGCTGGCCGGAGGTTTCGCGACTGAGCCCGGCCTGCTGGTCGGCGCCCGGGCGGTGCAGGGATTCGGCGGTGCCGTCCTCGCGCCCGCCACGCTGTCGCTGATCGGCACGTTGTTCGCGGAGGGCCGGGACCGCAACCGGGCGTTCTCGATCTGGGGCGCGGCAGGTGGCAGTGGAATGGCGCTCGGCTCGTTGCTGGGTGGTGTCCTGACCCAGTCGTTCGGCTGGGCGGCGATCTTCTTCGTCAACGTTCCGCTCGCCGCGATCGGTGTGGTGGCGGCGCTGATCCTGCTCCCCGTCGACGGGACGGATCGTGGTTGCCGCAGATTCGACGTACCTGGCGCGGTGGCTGCGACGGCAGGGATCACCGCGGTTGTGTTCGCGCTGGTGCAGGGCCCGGCGACTGGGTGGGACGGTGTCAGCGTGGCTGCGGTCGTGGCCGGCGTCGTACTGCTGACGGCGTTCGTCCTGATCGAGCTCCGGTCGCCGGATCCCCTGCTGGCGTTGGGATTGCTGCGCGTTCGCAACCTCCGCAACGGCGTCAGTGTGATCCTGCTGTTCTCCGCGACGCTCGGAACGCTGCTGTACTTCGAGACCGTCTACTTCCAGGACGTCCTGGGCTACAACGCGCTGGAGACGGGCCTGGCGTACCTGCTCCCGATGCTGGCGATCTTCGTCGGCTCCAACCTGGGCGGGCGGCTGGCGACGCGGTTCGGTCTCCACCTGACTCTCGCGGTCAGCCTGTCCGTGTCCGCGGTCGGTGTCGCACTCCTCGGTCTGGTCCTGTCGAGCCATGCGTCGTACGGCGTTCTGGTTCCGGCACTGCTGATCCTCAGCTTCGGCCAGGGCAGCGCGTTCAGCACCATGTTCGCCGCCGCGTCCACCGGCGTCGCCGCGGAGTACCAGGGCATCGGCTCGGGGATGGCCTCGACCGGTCAGCAGATCGGGAACGCGGTCGGTCTCGCGATCCTCGTGGCCATCGCCAACCGCGGCACGGCCGGCCTGACCGGCGAGTCGCTGCGTACGGCGACCACCCACGGGCTCCGGCTCGCCGTCCTGCTCACCGCGGCCGGGGTCGTCGTCACCGCCGCGATCGCACTCACCGGCCGGCGTCGTACTCCGGTCCTGGTCGATGCCGTCAGCAACTGATCTGCCAACTAGCGAAGGAGAAACTGTCATGAGCACCATCCCGCCCGTCCTGGTCCGTGCCGCCGAAGCCGAGGTTCTGCCCGCCGCCGGAGTCACCCTGTTCGCCGACGTCGCCGACACCGGCGGTCACCTGACCAGCCACCGTTCGATCTTCAGGCCTGGCAAGGACAGCGCTCCCCCGCACCAGCACCGAGAGGCGTCCGAGCTGTTCTTCGTCCTCTCCGGCAGCCTGCGTGTCCTGCTCGGCGACGACCTCATCACCCTGGCCGAGGGCGACGTACTCGTCGTACCGCCGAACACCCCGCACGCCTTCGAGGCGGCCGGCGACGAGGCCGCCGAGGTCTTCTTCGTCCTCACCCACGCGAAGCCGCGCTTCGACTACTACCGCCTCCTCGAACGCGTCTACCGCGGCGAGACCGCGCCGTCCGAACTCGCCAAGACCAGCGACCTCTACGACAACCACTACGTCGAAAGCCCCACCTGGGACTCCCGCCAGTCATGACCTGACGGATTACGGGCACTGGGAACTGATGAGGCACGACTGGTTCCTGACCGCGACAGAGCGGGGCAACCCCACCACGGACATCGACGCCGACGGGGCCTGGACCGAGGGCAACCGGGTCCAGGCCCTGGTGCACGGCGCGACATACTTCCGCCGTCTGTACGACGAACTGTGCGCCCTGCGGCCGGGCGACCGGGTGTACTTCACCGACTGGCGTGGCGATCCGGACGAGGTACTGGTCGAGGGCGGTCCCAGCCTGGGTTCGGTGCTCTGCGACCTCGCCCGGTCCGGGGTCGAGGTCCGGGCGCTGCTGTGGCGGTCCCATTCGGATCACCTGAACTTCAACTCCCAGGAGAACCAGCGGCTCGGGACCGAACTGAACGAAGCCGGCGGCGAGGCGCTGCTCGACCAGCGGGTCCGTCGGCTGGCCTCGCACCACCAGAAGCTGTTCGTGATCCGGCATCGCGACAATCCTGCCGCGGATGTCGCCTTCGTCGGCGGCATCGATCTGTGCCATGGACGGCGCGACGACGGCCGGCACCTGGGTGATCCGCAACCGGCGCCGATGGATGCGCGGTACGGAGACCGGCCACCGTGGCATGACGTGATGTTCGAGCTCCGGGGTCCGGTGGTGGGAGATCTGCTGCGCTGCTTCGTCGAACGCTGGGACGATGCGCATCCGCTCGACCGCCGGACGCCGTACCGGATGGTGATCCAGCGGTTGGCGCGGATGCCGCGGCATCCGGAGGATCTGCCGGAGGCGTTCCCCGATCCGTCCGCGGCCGGGCCGCACGCCGTACAGGTGTTGCGGACGTATGCGCACAAGCATCCGGGGTTCCCGTTCGCGCCGGGTGGGGAGCACAGCATCGCTCGTGGCTATCTGAAGGCGTTCGGGCGGGCACGGTCGCTGATCTACCTGGAGGATCAGTACCTGTGGTCCACGGAGGTGACGCTGTGCCTGCGGGAGGCGTTGGTGCGGTCGCCCGAGTTGCGGATCATCGCGGTCGTACCGCGATACCCGGACCAGGACGGGCGGCTGAGTGGTCCGCCGGCTCGCTACGCGCAACTGGAGGCGATGCGGTTGCTGGAGTCGGATCGCGTGGCGATCTACAACCTGGAGAACGAGGCCGGCGTACCGATCTATGTGCACGCGAAGGTCTGCATCATCGACGATCAGTGGCTGACGTGTGGATCCGACAACTTCAACCGCAGATCCTGGACGAACGACAGCGAGCTGACCTGCGCGGTCGAATCCGAGGACCTGGCCCGCTCGTTGCGGTTGGAGCTGTGGTCCGAGCACCTGGGCACCGACGATCCCGAGCTCGACCCGATCGCCGGCTTCGACCAGTGGCGGGAGACGGCCGCCACCCTGGACGACTGGCACGCAAATGGTTGCCTCGGGCCACGACCCGCGGGCCGCATCCGTCCCCACACCCCCCAGCCGGTCCCCCGCCTCCACACCCCCTGGGCCCGCTGGCTCGCCAACCACCTCTACGACCCCGACGGCCGCCCCCGCACCCAACGCCACAACAACACCTTTTAACCAAAGGTGACGACGAGTACGGCGAGGGCGAGGAGGGTGTCGAGGACGGCGCAGAACTCGGACATGGATTGGGCGACGACTCGGTGGGTGCGGTGGTGGTAGGTGTCCCAGCCGGCGTGAATGAGGAGGCCGGCGGCTACGAGGACGCCAGCTACGGTTTGGTTCGCGTCTACCGCGATGAGGGCTGCGGCGGCCAGCACTATGAGAGCTGCTGCCTGCAGGGGTAGGCCCCAGGGTGGACGGAGGGCGCCGCGGATCACGCCGTACACGGCTAGTACGGCGGCGAAGGCCAGCATGACCCAGGTTGCGTTGAACCCCTCAACGTTGGACCCGAGGCCGACTGCTACGAAGCTGACGGCGAACATCGGCCAGGCGGCCGTGCGGCGCTGCAAGGCCGCGGCCCCGAGGTACAAGAATGCCGATGCCGTCACGATGGGCGCCACGTCGGCACCGCTCTCCATCCCCCAGGCCGCGAACGCCGCCATCGCGACGCCTGCCACCGCGGGCCACCGCCGCAGCACCCACGGCCGCCGCTCCACCTGCTCGACTGTGTCCACCAGCACCTCCCGGTCTCTGATGGACAGAGGACCACGCAGCCCTTTCAATTCGCTTTCGGCGCCGCCAATTCGCTTTCGGCGCCGCCAATTCGCTTTCGCCCTCGGGTGCGGCATCATCGGCGGATGGGAAGCTTCGTGATCCGCACCCCTCCCATTTCCATCGCCCGGGAGTTGTGGCGACTCGGCGAACCGGAACTGGCCGAGCGCGCCGCCAAGCTCACCGCCGTACAGGCCAAACGCATCGGCGAACGAGCCGGCAAGCTGCAGGACTCCGGACGAGCCGCCAAGCTCTGGCCGGACGGTCCGAGCGGCATCACGCCGGCGGTGATGCTGGCCGCGATCGAACACCTCGAAGGGAAGGCACGGCCCTGTGCTCGGCGACGGCGGCTACCCGAGAAGCAGCTGCCGCCATCGCTTCAATCGACTGAGGGCGAGCGCTGGGCAGCCCTCACTGCCATGACCCAGGAGCTGGACGCCAGACCGCGCGGACTGCGGGCGGTGTTCAGACGGAGCGGGTGACGACCAGGTCGCAGAGGGAGTCGAGGGCCTCGCGCGCCGGACCTTCGGGAAGGTCGGCGAGGAGCTTGCGGGCGTCGGCCGCGCGGCGTCGTACGTCGTCCTCGGCCTGACGGAACGCCGGGTGCGCCTGCAGCAACTCGATCGTCTCGGCCAGGCGGGCGTCGTCGGACAGATCGGAGTCGAGCAACGAGAGCAGGCGCGCGTCGTCCGGCTGAGCGGGGTCGGCCTGCGCGCGGAAGATCAGCACCGGCAGCGTCGGCACGCCTTCGCGGAGGTCGGTGCCAGGAGTCTTGCCGGACTGGTCGGACTCCGAGGCGATGTCGAGGATGTCGTCGGCCAACTGGAAGGCGACGCCGATCTCCTCGCCGAAGGCGCGCAGCGATTCCTGCACCTCTTCGGGCGCACCGGCGTACCGGGCTCCGAACAGCGCCGACGTCGCGATCAGCGAACCGGTCTTGTCGGCCACCACCGACAGGTAGTGCGCCAGCGGGTCCTGGCCCTCGCCGACACCGAGGGTCTCGCGGATCTGCCCCTCGACCAGCCGGCCGAAGGTGCGGGCCTGGATCCGGACCGCCTCCGGACCGAGATCGGCGACCAGGTCCGATGCCCGGGCGAACAGCCAGTCGCCGGACAGGATCGCGACCGAGTTGTCCCACCGGGCGTTCGCGGTGGACGAACCACGCCGAAGCGCGGCCTCGTCCATCACGTCGTCGTGGTGCAGGGTCGCGACATGGGTGAGCTCGACCACGGCCGCCGACTTGATCACCTCAGGGGCGGCGGGCGACGGACCGAACTCGGCCGCCAGCAGCACCAGCAGCGGCCGGAACCGCTTGCCGCCGGCAACCATGACGTGCTGCGCGGCCGCCGTGACGAACGGCGCCTCGGACTGGGTCGCGTCGTGCAGTTCCCGCTCGACCGACTCCAGGCCGTCGCGAACCCGGGACTCGAGCGCCTCGTCGGCGAACGCGAATCCCAGGCTCTCGGCCGGCAGCGGGGACGGACTCACCGGATGAACTCACCTGCTCGCGCCGCCAGGTCGAGCAGCGGCCCGGGAACCAGGCCGAGCACCACCGTGGCGGCGAGACCGAGCGCGACCGCGCTCGTGGTCTGCCAGCCGGGCAGGGCGACATCCGGCGCGTCGGCCGGGAGGTCGGAGAAGAACATCAGCACGATCACGCGAACGTAGAAGAACGCGGCGACCAGGCTGGACAGTACGGCGACCACCACCAGCGGCCACGCGCCACCGGTCCAGGCCGCGCTGAAGACGGCCCACTTGCCGGTGAAGCCCGCGGTCAGCGGGATGCCGGCGAAGGAGAGCAGGAAGAAGGCGAAGATGCCGGCCAGCAGCGGCGACTTCTTGCCCAGTCCGGCCCACCGGGACAGGTGGGTGGCCTCGCCGCCCGCGTCCCGCACCAACGTGACGACGGCGAAGGCGCCGACGGTCGCGAAGCCGTACGAGACCAGGTAGAACAGCACCGCCTGGGTCGAGGTGATCCCGTTGTGTACGCCGTTCCCGGCCTGCGCCAGCCCGACGAACGCGGTCAGCAGGAAGCCCGCGTGCGCGATCGACGAGTAGGCCAGCATCCGCTTCACGTCGGTCTGGGTGATGGCCACGATCGAACCGACCACCATGGTGAGGATCGCGACGATCCACATCATCGGAGCCCAGTCCCAGCGGGTGCCGCCGAGCGCGACGTAGAAGACGCGCATCAGCCCGATGAACGCGGCGATCTTGGTGCAGGCCGCCATGAACCCGGTGACCGGGGTCGGAGCGCCCTGGTAGACGTCCGGGGTCCAGGAGTGGAACGGTACGGCGCCGACCTTGAACAGCAGGCCGACAGCAACCAGTCCGGTCCCGGCCAGCAGGATCGTGTCCCCACCGGTCTGGGTGGACAGCGCGTCCGAGATGCCGCCCAGCGACATGGTGCCGGCGTACCCGTAGAGCAGCGCGATGCCGAACAGCAGGAACGCCGAGGAGAACGCCCCGAGCAGGAAGTACTTCATCGCGGCTTCCTGCGAGATCAGCCGGCGACGACGCGCCAGGCCGCAGAGCAGGTACAGCGGCAGCGAGAACACCTCGAGCGCGACGAACAGCACCAGCAGGTCGTTGGCCGACGCGAACAGCATCATGCCGCCGACCGCGAACAGCGTCAGCGGGAAGATCTCGGTGTGCTCGACCTTGGCCGCCGTACCCTCACGCTCGGCCTCGGACCCCGGTACGGCGGCCGCCTGGCCGGCGAACGCGGACAGTCCACCGTCGACCGACCGCTCGGCGAACAGCAGCACGCTGATGAGGGTCAGCGCCAGCAGGACCAGCCAGGTGAACAGCGCCGGGCCGTCGACCGAGATCGCGCCCTGCGCCGCGATCAGCTCCTTGTTGTCGTTCATCAGGATGCCGGTCAGTACGCCGGACACGAGCACGGCGACCACCGTGATCGCCAGCTGCACCAGGTGCCGCAGCGGGCGAGGCAGGAACGCCTCGGCCAGGACGCCGACACACGCCGCACCGAAGACCACGAGCAGCGGCGACAGCTCGCTGTACTCGATCTTCGGCGCGGTGAAGTCCGCCAGCGGCAGGATGTGCGCGATCACTTCTGTCCCTCCGTCACGGGGATCTGCGGTGCCTTGTCGGTCACACCGACGTGCTGCATGGTCGACTCCACCGCCGGCTTGATGATGTCGACCACCGGCTTCGGGAAGATTCCGAGGCCGACGATCAGCACCATCAGCGGAGCGATCGCGAGCACCTCACGCACGTTCAGGTCCTTGAGCTTCTCGATCCCGTCGCGGACCGGCCCGGTCATCAGGCGTTGGTACATCAGCAGGATGTAGAGCGCGGCCAGCACGATACCGACCACCGCGATCACCGCGATCACCTTGTGCCGGCTGAACGTCCCGGCCAGCACCATGAACTCGGAGATGAACGGCGACATACCGGGCAGCGCGAGGCTGGACAGGCCGGCGAACAGGAACGTGCCGGCCAGTACCGGTGCCACCTTCTCCACCCCGCCGTAGTCGGCGATCCGGGCCGATCCGCGCCGGGAGATCAGGTACCCGGCGACCAGGAACAGCGCGGCGGTGGAGAGGCCGTGGTTGAACATGTACAGCGTCGACCCGGTCAGGCCCTGCGACGTCAGCGCGAAGATGCCCATCACGATGAAGCCGAAGTGCGAGATCGAGGTGTACGCGATCAGCCGCTTGATGTCGGTCTGCCCGATCGCCAGCAGCGCGCCGTACAGGACCGAGATCAGCGCCAGCACCAGGACGACCGGGGTGGCCCACTCGGACGCGTTCGGGAACAGGCCCAGGCAGAACCGGATCATCCCGAAGGTGCCGATCTTGTCCAGGATGCCGACCAGCAGCACCGACGTACCCGGCGTCGCCTCCCCGGCTGCGTCCGGCAGCCAGGTGTGGAACGGCACCATCGGCGCCTTCACCGCGAACGCGAACATGAAGCCGAGGAACAGCCAGCGCTCGGTGTTCTGGCTCATGTCGAGCTTCATCATGTCGCTGAGCAGGTACGACGGGTCGCCGGCCCTGGCGGACACGACGTACAGGCCGACCACGGAGGCCAGCATCAGCAGACCGCCGAGCAGCGAGTAGAGCAGGAACTTCACCGCGGCGTACGAGCGCTGCGCGCCGCCGAAGCCACCGATCAGGAAGTACATCGGGATCAGCGTGGCCTCGAACAGCACGTAGAAGAGGAACACGTCGGTGGCGGCGAACACGCCGATCGACAGTGCCTCCAGGCCGAGGATCCAGGCGAAGAAGGACTTCTCCGACCAGCGGCCGTTCTGCGCGTCGTTCCAGGAGGCGATCAGCACGATCGGCGTCAGCAGCGCGGTCAGCACCACCAGGACGACACCGACCCCGTCGAGGCCGAGCGCGTAGTGCGCGCCGAAGGCCTTGATCCAGGTGTAGGTCTCGGCGTAGTCCTCGGGGCCGTTGCGGTTGTAGCCGATCGCAACGATCGCGGTCAGCACCAGCGTGACGAGCGAGAAGCCGAGCGCGACCTGCTTGGCCAGCAGCGCCTTCGCCCTGGGCACGAGCATCGTCACGATCGCCCCCACGAACGGCAGGAGCAGTAACAGGGTCAACCAACCGATGTTCACGACAACCTCACCGCGAGGAGGGCGACGACCACGAGTGCGGCGCCGAAGACCATGCTGAGTGCGTACGAACGGACGAAGCCCGTCTGGAACCGGCGGAGCCGGCCGGACATCCCACCGAACAGTGCGGCCAGCCCGTTCACCAGGCCGTCCACACCGCGGTTGTCGAGCCAGACCAGCGTCCGGGTGAGGTACTGGCCCGGGCGCATCAGGACCGTCTCGTTCAGCGCGTCGCCGTACAGGTCACGGCGGGCGAAGGTGGTGACCGGCGAGACCCGGACCGGTGCCTCGCGCGGGATGTCCCGGCGGAACAGCATGACCCCGATGGCCGCACCGACGAGCACCACCGCGAGGGTGATCAGCGTCATCGCCAGCGCGCTGATCGCTGGCTCGGCTTCCTCGAAACCGGTCACCGGCTCCAGCCAGTCGACGATCCAGTGGCCGGCGAAGTAGAGCGCACCGCCGACCAGCGACAGGATCGCCAGGATGATCAGCGGACCGGTCATCACACTGGGCGACTCGTGCGGGTGCACGTCCTTCTCCCAGCGCTTCTCGCCGAAGAAGGTCATCATCATCAGCCGCGTCATGTAGAACGCGGTGATGCCGGCGCCGAGCAGCGCACAGAGACCGACCACGAAGTTCTCCGCGAAGGCGACCTCGATGATGTGGTCCTTGCTGAAGAATCCGGAGAACGGCGGGATGCCGAGGATCGCCAGGTAGCCGAAGGCGAACGTCACGAAGGTGACCTTCATGTACTTGCGCAGAGCACCGTAGTGCCGCATGTTCACGTCGTCGTCCATGCCGTGCATCACCGAGCCGGCGCCGAGGAACATGTTGGCCTTGAAGAAGCCGTGCGTGAGCAGGTGGAAGATCGCGAAGGCGTAGCCGACCGGGCCGAGACCCGCGGCGAGCATCATGTAGCCGATCTGGCTCATCGTCGAACCGGCCAGGGCCTTCTTGATGTCGTCCTTGGCGCAACCGATGATCGCACCGGCGAGCGCGGTCACCGTACCGACGATCACCACCGCGGTGGACGCGGCGTCGGTGACCTCGTAGATCGCGTTCGAGCGGACCACCAGGTAGACGCCCGCGGTGACCATGGTCGCCGCGTGAATGAGGGCCGACACCGGGGTCGGGCCCTCCATCGCGTCCAGCAGCCAGGACTGCAGCGGCACCTGCGCGGACTTGCCGCAGGCGGCCAGCAACAACATCAGCCCGAGCAGCGTGGCCCAGGTCGGCGAGAGGTGCTCCGCGCCGGCGTCGACGGTCGCGAAGGCGGAGGAACCGAACAGCGCCCACATGCTCATCACCGCGAGCGAGAGGCCGATGTCACCGACCCGGTTCACCACGAACGCCTTCTTCGCGGCGACCGCGGCCGAGTTCTTGTGCTGCCAGAACCCGATCAGCAGGTACGACGCCAGGCCGACGCCTTCCCAGCCGACGAACACCAGCAGGTAGTCGGCCGCGAGCACCAGCAGCAGCATCGACGCGATGAACAGGTTCAGGTAGCCGAAGAAGCGGCGCCGCCGCTCGTCGTGCTCCATGTAGCCGATCGAGTAGATGTGGATCAGTGAACCCACACCGGTGATCAGCAGCACGAACAGGATCGACAGCGGGTCGATCAGCAGACTGAAGTCGACCTTGATGCTGCCGACCGAGAACCACTCGAACAGCTTGAAGGTCTCGGACCGCTCCTCGGTGCCGAGACCCTGCATCTGGACGAACAGAACGACGCCGAAGGCGAAAGCGATCAGCGGTGCCAGCGTGCCGAGCAGGTGACCCCAGGCGTTGGTGGCTTTGCCACCGAGCAGCAGGATCGCCGCGGACACGGCCGGGACCGCGACCAGCAGCCACGTCAGCTCATGACTCATCGGTGATTACCTCAGTACTTGAGCAGGTTGGCGTCGTCGACCGAGGCCGAGCGACGGGTGCGGAAGATGGCCATGATGATCGCCAGCCCGATCACGACCTCGGCCGCGGCCACCACCATCACGAAGAAGGCGGCGATCTGGCCGTCGAGGTTGCCGTGCTGGCGGGCGAAGCTGACGAACGCGAGGTTGGTCGCGTTCAGCATCAGCTCGACACACATGAAGACGACGATGGCGTTGCGGCGCACCAGCACGCCCAGCGCACCGATGCTGAACAGGATTGCCGCGAGCACGATGTACGGCTCGGTCGTCATGCGCGTCCTCGCTTCGCTCCGGGCGCACATGCCGAAAGCGTGCTGCGCTGGATTGTTCGCTCGCTCCGCTCGCTCACGCTTTGTCTCCTTCGCCGAATCCGGACAGGTCAGTGCTCTCGGGCTCGGACGGGACCTGGTCGCCCTGGTCGCCCTCGCTGATCTTGCGGACCGTCTCGATCTCGTCGCGCTCCTCGGTTTCGGGGAACACGGTGCCACGTGCCTGGAGCACGCGCGAAACCGAGGTCGGTGCGATCGACCCGTCCGGCAGCAGCGCCGGCGTGTCGACGGCGTTGTGCCGGGCCAGCACACCCGGGGTCGGCAGCGGACCCGGGTGGATCCCCTGCTCGGCGTACTTGCGGATCCGCTCCTCGGCGTGGTCGCGCTGGGTCCGCTTCTTGGTCAGCCGCTCGCGGTGCGCCAGCATCATCGCGCCCATGGCGGCGGTGATCAGCAGCGCCGAGGTGACCTCGAAGGCGAACACGTACTTGCCGAACAGCAGTTGCGCGATGCCCTTCGGGTTGCCGTCCGGCTGCGCGTTGGCCAGGCCGACCGGGTCGCCGTACATCGCGTTGCCGACGGCAGCGATCAGCAGGACCGCGAAGCCGAGGAACGCCAGCCCGGCCAGCAGTCGCTGGCCGCGGATCGTCTCGACCAGGGAGTCGGACGCGTCCACACCGACCAGCATCAGCACGAACAGGAACAGCATCAGGATCGCGCCGGTGTAGACGATGATCTGGACCGCGAACAAGAACGGCGCGTCCTGGGCGGCGTACTGGACGGCCAGGCAGATCATCACCGTCGCCAGCAGCAGCGCGGAGTGCACCGCCTTGCGGACCAGCACCATCGCGATCGCGGCCAGGATCATGACCGGGGCCAGCATCCAGAACGCGAACTGCCCGCCGGTGACCATGCCGATCATTTGGCGTCACCACCCTCGGCGGGTACGACGGAACCGGTCAGACCGAGGTAGTAGTCCTTCTCGGTCGCGCCCAGTTGCATGTCGTGCGGCGGCTCCTGCATGCCCGGCAGCATCGGCGCCAGCAGGTCCTTCTTCTCGTAGATGAGGGACTCGCGGGTGCGGTCGGCCAACTCGTACTCGTTGGTCATCGTGAGTGCCCGGGTCGGGCAGGCCTCGATGCACAGCCCGCAGAGGATGCAGCGCAGGTAGTTGATCTGGTACACCCGCCCGTACCGCTCGCCCGGCGAGAACCGTCCACCCTCAGTGTTGTCCGCGCCCTCGACGTAGATGGCGTCCGCGGGGCAGGCCCACGCGCACAGCTCACAGCCGATGCACTTCTCCAGGCCGTCCGGCCAGCGGTTCAGCTGGTGCCGGCCGTGGAAGCGTGGCGCGGTCGGCTTCTTCTCGAAGGGGTACTCCTCGGTGAACACCTTGCGGAACATCGTCCGGAAGGTGACGCCGAACCCGGCTACCGGGTCCCAGAGGGACTCTTTGACACTAGCCACGATGGGCTTCCTCGCTTCGGCTCGAAGTCTTGACGAGCGGTGGTGGCACCGGGAACCCGCCGGCGAAGGCGTCGAAGTCCTTGCCGTCGTCGTCCTCGGTCTTGTCGGTCTTGGGCTTCTGCGGGACGGCCAGCGAGATCAGCGCCAGCAGTACGGCGATACCGGCCGCGACCAGCAGCCAGGTGCGGGGCGTGGACGCCTCCCGGCCGACCGCGCGGACGGTGGCGACCAGCAGGATCCAGCCCAGCGACACCGGGATCAGGATCTTCCAGCCCAGCTTCATGAACTGGTCGTAGCGCAGCCGCGGCAGCGTTCCGCGCAACCAGATGTAGAAGAAGATGAAGCACATCATCTTGCCGACGAACCACAGCACCGGCCAGAAGCCGGAGTTCGCGCCGTCCCAGATCGAGATCGGCCACGGTGCCCGCCAGCCGCCCAGGAACAGCGTGGTGGCCAGCGCCGACACGGTCGCCATGTTGATGTACTCGGCCAGGAAGAACATCGCGTACTTCATCGAGGAGTACTCGGTCAGGAAGCCGGCCACCAGTTCGCCCTCGGCCTCCGGCAGGTCGAACGGTGCCCGGTTCGTCTCGCCGATCATCGAGATCACGTAGATCACGAACGACGGGAACAGCAGGAACGCGTACCAGCCGGGGATCGGGATGTCCGCGCCGAACAGGCTGACCGACTGGTGCGAGCCCTGCGCCGCGACGATCTCCGAGGTGGACATCGACCCGGCGAACAGGAACACCGTCACCAGCGCGAGGCCCATGCCGACCTCGTAGGAGATCATCTGCGCGCTGGACCGCAGGCCACCGAGCAGCGAGTACGTCGAGTTGGACGACCAGCCGCCGAGCACGATGCCGTAGATGCCGATCGAGGCGACCGCCATCACGTACAGCACCGAGACCGGCAGGTCGGTGATCTGCAGCCGGGTGTAGGTGTCGGTGAATGGGATCTTCACCGTCGGCCCGAACGGGATCACCGCGAAGGTCAGGAAGGCCGGGATCGACACGATCACCGGGGCCGCGACAAAGACGAACCTGTCCACGCCCTTCGGCATCAGGTCTTCCTTGAACATCAGCTTCATACCGTCGGCGAGCGACTGCAGCAGACCCTGCGGGCCGTGCACATTCGGTCCGATCCGGTGCTGCATCCGGGCCACCACCCGGCGCTCCCACCAGATGTTGAACAGCGTCAGCACGACCAGGAAGACGAAGACCAGCAGCACCTTGATGCCGACGACCCACCAGGGATCGTGGCCGACGCCCGCATCCGGCACAGCGAGCGGGATCATGCTCATGCGTTCCCTCCGGCGATCGTCACGATCGAACCATGGTCTGCGTGCAGCGACCGGCGTACGTGGGAGTCGGCCGAGTTGGTCGGCAGCCAGACCACGTTGTCGGGCATCGGAGTGATCACGACCGGCAGCCGGATCGAACCGGCGTCTGTGCTCACCACCAGCTCGTCGGCGTCGACAACACCGACCCGGCGCGCCGTCGTCAGCGAGATCCGGGCGACCGGCGTCCGGGCGGTGGCCGTCAGATGCGGCTCACCGTCGTTGGCACGGCTGTCGTCGATCAGCATCCGCCAGGTCGCCAGCCGGGTGGAGTCGAACGCGCCGAGCGACGGACCGGCCTGGTACGTCGGCTCCTGCGCGCGGTCACCGTCCCAGCGGCCGAGCTCGTCGTACTCCTTCTTTGCGCCGGCCGGAGTGCTGAACCCGAGCGACCGGTCCATCTCCTGCGCCAGCGCGGCCAGCGCCCGTACGTCGGGCATCGCGGCCGCGACCTTCAGCACCACCGGGAACGACCGCTCGCGGCCCTCCCAGTTGACGAAGGTGCCGTCCTTCTCCGCCGGCGGAACCACCGGGAAGACGACATCGGCGTACTCGGTCACCTGCGACTTGCGGACCTCGAAGCTGACCACGAACGGCGCGGCCTCCAGCGCGGCCAGCGCCGCGGCCGGGTCCGGCAGGTCGTCGATCTCGACGCCGGCAACCACCAGCGCGTCCAGCGATCCCGCTGCCGCGAGGATCTCGGTCAGGTCCTTGCCGACGTTCGACGGCAGGCTGTCCACACCCCAGGCGGCCTGCAGGTCGACCCGCGCCTGCGGGTCGGTCACCAGCCGGCCACCGGGCAGCAGCCCCGGGAGGCAACCGGCCTCGAGGGCGGCCCGGTCACCCGCACGCCGCGGGATCCAGGCGAGCTGCGCGCCCGTGTCGAGCGCCAGCCGCAGTGCGGTCGAGTAGCCACCCGGGACACTGGCCAGCCGCTCGCCCACGATGATGATCGAGTCGGAACCGAGCGCGGCCCGCGCAGCGGATCCGGCCTCGCCCGCGCTGCCGAGGTCAGCCAGCAGGGCGGCCTCCGTGCCGGGCGATGCCTGGACGACCACACCGTCGAGCTTCTCGACCCCGCGGGACGCGTACGCCGCCACGGAGAACACCTTGGTGCCGTGCGCACGGACGCCCTTGCGCAGTCGCAGGAACACGGCCGGCGCTTCCTCTTCGGGCTCGAACCCGACGAGCAGCACCGATCCGGCCTTCTCCAGGTCGGAGAACGTCGTACCGAGGCCCGTGCCGGCGACCGCGGCGGCGAGGAAGTCCACTTCCTCCGCCGAGTGCGGCCGGGACCGGAAGTCGATGTCGTTCGTGCCGAGGACGACGCGCGCGAACTTCGAGTACGCGTAGGAGTCCTCGAGGGTCAGCCGGCCACCGGTCAGCACCGCCGCGTTGCCGCGGGCCGCCGTCAGCTTCTGGCCCGCGAAGGTGAGCGCCTCCGGCCAGGACGCCGGCCGCAGCTCGCCGTCCTCGCGGATCATCGGGTGGGTCAGCCGGTCACCGGTGGTCGCGTAGTTGAACGCGAACCGGTCCTTGTCGGAGATCCACTCCTCGTTGACCTCGGGATCGTCACCGGCCAGCCGGCGCATCACCTTGCCGCGCCGGTAGTCGACCCGGATCGCCGCACCGGACGAGTCGTGCTCGGCCACCGACGGCACCGAGACCAGGTCGAACGGCCGGGACCGGAACCGGTACGCCGCGCTGGTCAGCGCGCCCACCGGGCAGATCTGGATGGTGTTGCCGGAGAAGTAGCTCTCGAACGGCTCCTTCTCGTAGATGCCGACCTGCTGCAGCGCACCGCGCTCGACCAGCGCGATGAACGGGTCACCGGCGATCTGCTCGGAGAACCGGGTGCAGCGCGCGCACAGCACGCAACGCTCGCGGTCCAGCAGCACCTCGGCCGAGATGTTGATCGGCTTCGGGAAGGTCCGCTTGACCTCGTGGAACCGCGACTCGCCGTACCCGTTGCTCATCGCCTGGTTCTGCAGCGGGCACTCGCCGCCCTTGTCGCAGACCGGGCAGTCCAGCGGGTGGTTGATCAGCAGGAACTCCATGTTCCCGTGCTGCGCCTTGTTCGCCACCGGCGAGCTCACCTGGGTGCGGACCACCATGCCGTCGGCGACGGTGATCGTGCAGGAGGCCTGCGGCTTCGGCATCCCGCGGCCGTTGCCGGCGTCGGTGATCTCGACCAGGCACTGGCGGCAGGCGCCGACCGGGTCGAGCAGCGGGTGGTCGCAGAACCGCGGGATCTGGATCCCGATCTGCTCCGCCGCCCGGATCAGCAGGGTGTTCTTGGGAACCTTCACCTCGATGTCGTCGATGGTGACGGTGATCAGATCGGTCCGCTCCACTTCAGCCGACGGGTTCACTGTGTTGTTAGCGATCGTCATGCGCTTGCTCCAGCGGTAGCGAAGACTGTGCTTGCCATCGGGTCGAACGGGCAGCCGCCGTTCTCGAAGTGCGCCAGGTACTCGTCCTTGAAGTGCTGGATCGAGCTGGTGATCGGCGCGGTCGCACCATCGGCCAGCGCGCAGAACGCCCGGCCGGTGATGTTCTCGCACAGGTCGAGCAGGGTTTCGAGGTCGTCCTTGCTGCCCTTGCCGTGCTCCAGGCGCTCGAGGATCTGCACCAGCCACCAGGTGCCCTCACGGCACGGGGTGCACTTGCCACAGGACTCGTGCTTGTAGAACTCGGTCCAGCGCAGCACCGAGCGGACCACGCAGGTCGTCTCGTCGAAGATCTGCAGCGCCTTGGTGCCGAGCATCGAGCCGGCCGCGCCGACGCCCTCGTAGTCCAGCGGGATGTCGAGGTGCTCGGCGGTCAGCAGCGGCGTGGACGAACCACCCGGCGTCCAGAACTTCAGCTCGTGGCCCTCGCGGACCCCGCCGGCCAGATCGATCAACTGCCGCAGCGTGATGCCCATCGGCGCCTCGTACTGACCCGGGCGGGTGACGTGCCCGGACAGCGAGTAGAGCGTCATGCCCTTGGACTTCTCGGTGCCCATCGACGAGAACCAGTCGGCGCCGTTCTTGATGATGGCGGGAACCGATGCGATCGACTCGACGTTGTTGATGACAGTGGGGCTTCCGTACAGACCGGCCACGGCCGGGAAGGGGGGACGCAGCCGGGGTTGACCGCGACGACCTTCCAGCGAGTCGAGCAGCGCCGTCTCCTCGCCACAGATGTAGGCGCCGGCGCCGGCGTGCACGATCACGTCCAGGTCGTAGCCGGTGCCGAGGATGTCGGTGCCGATGAAGCCGGCTTCCTTGGCCTCGGCAACCGCCTGCTGCAACCGGCGGACGACGTGCAGCACTTCACCGCGGACATAGATGAACGCGACCGACGCGCGGATCGCGTACGACGCGATGATGACGCCCTCGACCAGCGTGTGCGGCGAGGCGAGCATCAGCGGGATGTCCTTGCAGGTGCCCGGCTCGGACTCGTCCGCGTTCACCACCAGGTACTTCGGCTTCGGGTTGTCCTGCGGGATGAACGACCACTTCATGCCCGTCGGGAAGCCCGCGCCACCACGGCCGCGCAGTCCGGAGTCCTTGACGGCGCTCACCACGTCGGCCGGCTGCATCCGCAGCGCGGTGCGCAGAGCGTCGTACCCGCCGGACCGCTGGTACGACGCCAGTTGCCAGGAACGGATCTGGTCCCAGTTGTCGGACAGTACCGGGGTCAGCATGGTCAGTCCTCCTTCCGGGAGTCGTCGGTGTGGACGGCCTGGGACTCGCGCCCGGGCTGGTCCTCCGGCCGCGGACCCGGCCCGCCGTCGAGCGGTGCCGGGGAGCCACCACCGTTGGGGCTCGGCGCGGTCCAGTTGCGTTCGCGGGCCAGGCGGAGGCCGGCCAGAGTCGCCTTGCCGCCGGTCGGGCCCTCGTCGGCGCGGCCGTCGGGGAAGCCGGCCAGCACGCGCTCGGCTTCCTTCCAGGTGCAGATCGTCGCGCCGCGCGGGGACTTCACTTCGTTGCCGTCCCGCAGGTCGTCGACCAGCTGGGTGGCCGACTCCGGCGTCATGTCGTCGAAGAACTCCCAGTTCACCATCATCACCGGCGCGTAGTCGCAGGCGGCGTTGCACTCCAGGTGCTCGAGGGTGATCTTGCCGTCCTCGGTGGTCTCGTCGTTGCCGACGTCGAGGTGCTGCTTCAACCGGTCGAAGATCACGTCGCCACCCATCACTGCGCAGAGCGTGTTGGTGCAGACCCCGACGTGGTAGTCACCGACCGGGCGGCGCTTGTACATCGTGTAGAAGGTCGCCACCGCGGACACCTCGGCCCCGGTCAGCCCGAGGATCTCGGCGCACGTCTCGATGCCCTCCGGGGTGACCCGGCCCTCGACCGACTGCACCAGGTGCAGCATCGGCAGCAGCGCGGACCGGCCGACCGGGTACCGGGCGGCCAGCTCGCGCATCTCCGCGATCGTGGTGTCGGTGATCTTCGAGTCACCGGTGCTGTACGGCACCGGGACATCGGTCGCAGTCGCGTGATTCTCGGCCATCTATCGGTCCACTCCACCCATCACCGGGTCAAGGCTGGCGACGGCGACGATCACGTCGGCGACCTGTGCGCCCTCGCACATGATCGGCATCGCCTGCAGGTTTGCGAAGGACGGGTCACGGAAGTGCGCCCGGTACGGCTTGGTGCCGCCGTCGGAGACCAGGTGGCAGCCCAGCTCGCCGCGCGGCGACTCCAGTGCCACGTAGGCCTGGCCGGCCGGCACCCGGAAGCCCTCGGTGACCAGCTTGAAGTGATGGATCAGCGCTTCCATCGACTCGCCCATGATGTGCTTGATGTGGTCGAGCGAGTTGCCCATCCCGTCGGTGCCGACGGCCAGCTGGCTCGGCCAGCCGATCTTCTTGTCGGCCACCATCACCGGCTCGCCCTCCATCTTGGCCAGCCGGTCGGCGCACTGCTCGACGATCTTCAGCGACTCGTGCATCTCCTGCAGCCGGACGCGGAACCGCCCGTAGGAGTCCGAGGAGTCCCAGGTCGGTACGTCGAAGTCGTACGTCTCGTACCCGCAGTACGGCTGGCTCTTGCGCAGGTCCAGCGCGTACCCGGTCGAGCGCACCGGCGGGCCGGAGATGCCCAGCGCCATGCAGCCGGCCAGATCCAGGTAGCCGACGTTCTGCAGCCGGGCCTTGAAGATCGGGTTGGCGTTGCACAGCTCGGCGTACTCGGGCAGGTGCTTGTTCATCCAGGTGATGTACTCGCGGATCTTGTCCAGCGCACCTGGCGGCAGGTCCTGCGCGACACCGCCCGGGCGGATGAACGCGTGGTTCATCCGCAGACCGGTGATCAGCTCGAACAGGTCCAGCGTCATCTCGCGCTCGCGGAAGCCGATCGTCATCACGGTCAGCGCGCCGATCTCCATGCCACCGGTGGCGATCGCGACCAGGTGGCTCGAGATCCGGTTCAGCTCCATCAGGAGCACCCGCATGACGTTGGCCTTCTCCGGGATCTGGTCCTCGATCCCGAGCAGCCGCTCGACCGCGAGGCTGTAGGCCGCCTCGTTGTAGAACGGCGACAGGTAGTCCATCCGGGTGCAGAACGTGACGCCCTGCACCCAGGAGCGGAACTCCATGTTCTTCTCGATGCCGGTGTGCAGGTAGCCGATGCCGCAGCGGGCCTCGGTCACCGTCTCGCCCTCGAGCTCGAGGATCAGCCGGAGCACGCCGTGGGTGGACGGGTGCTGCGGGCCCATGTTGACGACGACGCGCTCTTCGGGCTCGTCGCCGAGGCCGGCCACGACCGAGTCCCAGTCCTGGCCGGTGACGGTGAAGACCTTGCCCTCGGTGGTGTCGCGAGTGGTCGCGTACGGGTCAGTTGTGGTCATCAGTTGTACGACCTCCGCGTATCGGGCGGCGGGATGACCGCGCCCTTGTACTCGACGTCGATCCCGCCGAGCGGGTAGTCCTTGCGCTGCGGGTGTCCGGGCCAGTCGTCCGGCATCTGGATCCTGGTCAGGGCCGGGTGTCCGTCGAAGATGATGCCGAAGAAGTCCCAGGTCTCCCGCTCGTGCCAGTCGTTGGCCGGGTAGACCGAGACGACCGACGGGATGTGCGGGTCGGCGTCCGGGCAGGAGACTTCCAGCCGGATCCGCCGGTTGTGCGTGATCGAGAGCAGGTGGTAGACCGCGTGCAGCTCGCGATCGGTCTCGTTCGGGTAGTGCACGCCGCTGACGCCGGAACAGAACTCGAACCGGAGCGCCTCGTCGTCGCGCAGGTGCCGGCAGACCTCCACCAGGTCCTCGCGCTTGATGTGCAGGGTCAGTTCGTTGCGGTCGACCACGACCTTCTCGATCGCGCCGTCGCCGACCAGGCCCTCGAGGCGGTCGGTCGCGCCGTCGAACCAGGAGCCGTACGGCTTCGGCGTACTGCCCGGCAGTGCGACCTGGCGGCGCAGGCCGCCGAAGCCGGAGGTGTCACCGGTGCCGCGGACACCGAACATGCCCTCGCGCTGGTCGACCACCTCGGCCGCCGGAGTCTGAGCGTCCCCGGCCGCCGAAGTGGCCGGAAGGTTTTCGGGTTGCGTATCGCTCACCGAAGAAGCCCCTTCATCTCGATCGTCGGCGAGGCAGCCAGTGCGGCGACCTCCCGCTCCTGCAGCTCCGCCCGCTTGTTCGCGCCGAGCTTGCTGTGCTGGATGTCGTCGTGCAGCTTGAGGAACGCGTCCAGCAGCATCTCCGGCCGCGGCGGGCAGCCGGGCAGGTACATGTCGACCGGTACGACGTGGTCCACGCCCTGCACGATCGCGTAGTTGTTGAACATGCCGCCGGACGATGCGCAGACACCCATCGCCAGCACCCACTTCGGGTTCGGCATCTGGTCGTAGATCTGGCGCAGGACCGGGGCCATCTTCTGGCTCACCCGGCCGGCCACGATCATCAGGTCGGCCTGCCGCGGCGACGCCCGGAAGACCTCCATCCCGAACCGGGCCGCGTCGTAGCGCGGCGCACCGGTGGTCATCATCTCGATCGCGCAGCAGGCCAGCCCGAAGGTTGCCGGCCACAACGACGCCTTGCGCATGTAGCCGGACAGGCCCTCGATCGTGGTCAGCAGTACGCCGGCCGGAAGCTGTTCCTCAACACCCATAGCTCAGTCCCACTCCAGTCCGCCGCGCCGCCACACGTAGGCATACGCGACGAAGACGGTGACGATGAAGATGACCATCTCGACCAACCCGAACAGCGCCATCTGGTCGAAGGCGACCGCCCACGGGTAGAGGAAGATGATCTCGATGTCGAACACGATGAAGAGCATCGCGGTGATGTAGTACTTCACCGGGAAGCGCCCGCCACCGACCGGCTGCGGGGTCGGCTCGATCCCGCACTCGTAGGAGTCGAGCTTGGCCCGGTTGTAGCGCTTGGGTCCGACCAGCGCGCTCGTCACCAGCGTGCCCGCCACGAAGATCGCCGCGAGTACACCGAGAACGAGGATCGGTACGTAAGGGTGCATCGGTCTCGTGCTCCCTCTCCTTCAGCCGGTGGTCTGTCTTGTTCTGTCTGTTTCGGAACAGCACTGTGTTATCAGTACTGCTGTGGCTCAGCTCACCCGCCCCGCCGGTCAGGCCGCCGGTGCGAGCTTGGTGAGACCGTTGATGATCTTGTCCATCACGTCCCCGTCACGCGGGTCGGTGAGGTTCGCGAGCAACTTCAAGGTGAACTTCATCAGCGTGGTGCGCGGCAGTCCGTACTTCGTGCACAGCCGCATCACCTCCGGATTTCCGATCAGCTTCACGAAGATCCGGCCGAGTGTGTAATAGCCGCCGTACTCCTGCTTCAAGGCCTTCGGGTACGCCGTCAGCGCACGCTCGCGCTGGTTCGGCTGCCGGCGCAGTGCCTGGGCGGCGACCTCGGCGGCGAACGCCCCGGACTCCATCGCGTACGGGATGCCCTCGCCGTTGAACGGGTTGACCATGCCGCCGGCGTCGCCGAGCAGCATCAGGCCGCGGGTGTAGTGCGGCTGCCGGTTGAAGCCCATCGGCAGCGCGGCACCACGGATCGGGATGGTCTGGAACTCGTCGCGGAACTGCCACTCCTCCGGCGTGTTCTTCAGCCACTGCTTCAGCAGGTCGGCGTAGTCGACCTTGCCGAAGGCGTCCGAGGTGTTGAGGATGCCGAGGCCGACATTCACCGTGCCGTCGCCCATGCCGAAGATCCAGCCGTACCCGGGCAGCAGCACGCGGCCATCGGGCTGCTTGGGGTCGTCGGCCCACAGCTCGAGCCAGGACTCCAGGTAGTCGTCGTTGGTCCGCGGGCTGGTGAAGTACGTCCGCACCGCGACGCCCATCGGGCGGTCGTCGCGCTTGTGCAGGCCCATCGCGATGCTCAGGCGGGACGAGTTGCCGTCGGCGGCCATCACCAGCGGCGCCCGGAACTCCAGGTCATCACCGGCCCGGCGGCCGTTGTCGTCGACCGGCTTCGCGGTGACGCCGGCGATGTGGCCCCGCTCGTCCAGGATCGGGCCACTCACGTTGGTCCGCTCGCGCAGCCGCGCCCCGGCCTTCACGGCCTGCCGGGCGAGCATGTCGTCGAAGTCCATCCGGTTCCGGGTCAGCCCGTAGTTCGGGTGGCTGGACAGGTCCGGCCAGTCAAGCTGCAGGACGTGTCCGGAGCCCTGGATGCGCAGGCCGTAGTTGCGGATCCAGCCGGCCTCTTCGGAGATGTCGATGCCCATGTTGATGAGTTGCTTGGTGCCGCGCGGGGTGAGCCCGTCGCCGCACACCTTCTCGCGCGGGAAGGCCGTCTTCTCCAGCAGGAGTACGTCGAGGCCGGCGTTGGCCAGGTGGTACGCGGCGGCCGAGCCAGCGGGTCCGGCGCCGACGACGATCACATCGGCGGTCTCGGCCTGCTGCCCGTGCGGCACGCTCTGGCTCATCTCGATTCCCGGCCTGATTTCTGGGGGCTGTGCGCTCGTGAAGGGATTCACTAAGCCTCGTCACCCGACAGTCTAGGACTGCCTGACGCGGACACGAAACCGGCCCTGACTCCCTTGCCTGCAAGCAAATTACGCGCCGATTTTCTTGCGTAATTACGCGGGCTTGACCGCCCGGTGGATGGCGACCAGACCACCGGTCAGGTTGCGCCACTGGACCCGGGTCCAGCCCGAGGCCTCGATGGTCCTGGCCAGCGGTTCCTGGCCGGGCCAGGCACGGACCGACTCGGCCAGGTACTCGTACGCGTCCGGGTTGGTCGACACCGCCTTCGCGACCACCGGAACCGCCCGCATCATGTACTCCAGGTAAGCGACCCGGAACGGCTTCCAGGTCGGGTGCGAGTTCTCCAGTACGACGAGCCGTCCGCCCGGCCGGGTCACCCGCAGCATCTCCTGCAGCGCGACCGTGACGTCGTTCACGTTCCGCAGCGCCCAGGAGATCGTCACCACGTCGAAGGTCGCGTCGGCGAACGGCAGCCGCAGTGCGTCCCCGGCGATCAGGTCGAGGTCCGGGTAGCGGCGCTTGCCGACCCGCAGCATCCCGACCGAGAAGTCGCACGACACCACCTCGGCGCCGGCCTCCCGCAACCTGATGCTGGACGCACCCGTCCCGGCGGCCAGGTCGAGGATCTTCATGCCCTTGCGCGGCGCGATCTCGCCCAGCGTCTGCGGCCGCCAGTAGTGCTTCTCCAGACCCATCGTCGCCACCGCGTTGGTCCGGTCGTACCCCTCGGCCACGTTGTCGAACATGGCCGCCACGGCCTGCGGTTGCTTGGTCAGATCTGCGCGGGTCACCTGTCTAGTTGATCACGCGCCGGACAGGCGCCGAAATTCGCTGGACAGCGGGCAGGCATACGCTTGCATCTCGTGAGTGCATCTCCGTGTTTTCGACCGGCCATCGTGACCCGGGGCCGGAGCGCTAGCGAGGAGTGGTGCTGTGAGCTTGTCTGACCCGGTCCGATCCGGTCATCAGCCGGCGCCCCATCTGGTGATCCGCAGCCAGCCCGTCGACGGAGTGTCGGCGCAACTGATGGACCATCTGCCCACCGAGGGCGGCCTGGCCTGGGTACGACGCGGCGACGGCCACGTCGGCTGGGGCGTCGCGGCCCGCCTCGATGTTGCCGGTAGCAACCGCTTCCAGGACGCGGTGTCCTGGTGGAAGGAGCTGGTCGCGGCCGCCGTGATCCGCGACGAGGTCGGCGTACCAGGATCGGGACTGGTCTGCTTCGGGTCGTTCGGGTTCACCGACCAGGACCCGAGCGAGCTGGTCGTGCCCGAGGTGATCGTCGGCCGCCGCGGCGGCACCACCTGGGTGACCACGGTCTCGCCGGCCAGCTCGCTGACCGCGCCGCCCGAACTGGTCGCGAACGAGCCGAACCCGGTGTACGACGTGACGTTCTCCGACGGAGCCCGGTCCGGAACGGACTGGTCGAGCATCGTCGCGGACGCGGTCCAGCGGATCACGGCCGGCGAGCTGGACAAGGTGGTGCTGGCGCGCGACCTGATCGCGATCGCCGAGCAGCCGATCGACCTGCGCTGGCCGTTGCGCCGGCTGGCAGCGGCGTACCCGAACTGCTGGACGTTCTCCGTCGACGGCCTGATCGGTGCCACCCCGGAGCTGCTGGTCCGGCGGGAGAAGGGCCTGATCACGTCCCGGGTGCTGGCCGGCACGATCCGCCGTACCGGGGACGACGCGCACGACCTGGCGCTGGCCGCGTCGCTGGCCCGGTCCAGCAAGGACCTCGAGGAGCACGAGTACGCCGTACGGTCGGTGGCCGAGGCCCTCAAGCCACACTGCAAGTCGATGCAGGTGCCCGAGACGCCGTTCGTCCTGCACCTGCCGAATGTGATGCATCTCGCCTCCGACGTGGCCGGCGTCGCAGCGAACGGAGCGTCCGCGCTCGGCCTCGCCGCCGCGCTGCACCCGTCCGCGGCGATCTGCGGTACGCCGACGCCGGTCGCCCGCAACCTGATCGGTGAGATCGAGGGGATGCAGCGCGGCCGGTTCAGCGGACCGGTCGGATGGATGGACGCGGCCGGCGACGGCGAGTGGTGCATCGCACTGCGCTGTGGCCAGGCCGACCCGGACAACCCACGCCGGATGCGGCTCTTCGCCGGCGCGGGCATCGTGGCGGGCTCCGATCCCGTCGCCGAGCTGGCCGAAACAAACGCCAAGCTGGTTCCGATGAGAGACGCGCTGGGTCGAGTGGACGATGGGCTTTGAGTGCCAGCGGCGTCCAGGTGCGTGCATCGCAAGGCGGAGGAGCGTCCTCGATGCGGGGTTCATCGTGGATGCTCCTCCAACGCAGCGAGGTGCGTGCCTGGGCGTCGCTGGTGCCAAAGAGGATCGTCCGCTCGACCCGAAAGGAGACTGAGGGTGAAACTGACGAAGTTCACGCATGCGTGTGTGCGGGTCGAGAAGGACGGGAAGGTGCTGCTGATCGATCCGGGGTCGTTCAGCGAGGACGCCGCGTTCGAGCGGGCCGACGCGATCCTGGTCACGCACGAGCACCAGGACCACATCGACATCGATCGGGTGAAGGCGCTGGACGCGCCGGTCTACACCAACTCCGGTGTCGCCGAGCAGTTGTCCGACCTGGGTGACCGGGTGAACGTGGTGGCCGGCGGGCAGTCGTTCGAGGCGGCCGGGTTCCGGGTCAGTGCCTATGGCAAGGACCACGCGGTGATCCTGCCGGAGCTGGGTGTTCCGTGCGAGAACATCGGCTTCCTGATCGAGGACGCCGTCTACCACCCGGGCGACTCGTTCACCCAGCCGGACCGCGCGGTCCACACCAACCTGGTGCCGATCTCCGGTCCGTGGTTCGCCCTGCCGCCGGCCGTCGGCTACGCCCGCGAGATCAAGTCCCAGCAGCTCGTCGGCATCCACGACGCCCTGCTCAGCCAGCTCGGCCTCGGCATGATGGGCCGCTTCCTCAACTCCGACGAGCGCCCGTACCACGGCCTCGCCCCAGGCGACACGCTGGACATCGGCTGACCCTGAACTGCGCTACTCGGCGGGGTTCGGGAAAGGCCAGCGGCGTCCGATCGCGACGTGGAGGATGGTCGCGGTGGCGAGGGCGTTGAGGGCGGCGTGGCCGACCCAGTCGTCGGCGGTCCTGGGCGGCAGGTGCATGGCCCTGTTGGCGATTGCCTGCAAGGAGATCGCCAACAGGGCCGCCAAGGCGAACGTGGCCGGCAAGAGGACGACGCGTTCGACGGCAGGACTGAGATTGCCGAACCAGCCCTCGAGCAGCATGCCCAGCAACAGGCCGGCGGCGATGAAGCAACCGCTGAGCGCGGTGATGCGTGCAGGAGTCAGCCCCAGCAGTTCCTGCAGGACGAGGTAGCTGAGGATCCCGCCGCCGATCACCGTCACATGGCCGATGGTGAGGCGGGTCGCTCGACTCGCGACAGTCGCGAACGGCCATCCGCGCCAGACGACGAAGAAGAGCACCTGCCAGGCGCCGATCAGGACCAGCGTCGCGCCGAGTACGGCGCCTGGCACCGGCCCGTCCCGCGCGATCACGTCCGACCCCGGGGGCGACTCGATCTCCACAACGGTCAGGTAGGCGACGACCGCGATGGCCCAGGCGATCGCAACTGCGATCGGACCGGCGACAAGCGGGTGGAGGCGCCGCAGCGGCCAGCCCTCACCGACGAGCGTGATCTGGAGCGTGAGGACGAACGCCAGGCCGGCGAGCGGCATCGTCGCCGGAAACGTCGGTACGTGTCCCGGACCGGGTGAGGGATCGAACAGGGCCGCGGGATCGAGCCGACCGGACAGGGTCTGACCGATCGCGGTCAGGACGATCGCGCCCGCGATGATCAGCACGGTGTCGGCCCAGCCGGACCAGCTACTGCGCAGCCGGGTGCCCGGCCAGTCCTCCCACCAGAACCCGATCATCACGACGAGTGGCAGGGAGAACGTCACCAGCGGTGCGAGGACGCGGATCGACCCTTCGCCACCGGCACCGACCGCCAGCGCCACCGCTACCGGGATGACGAGCAGCAGGCCGAGCAGCCCGAGTGCGGGCTGCTGCGACGCTCGCGAGCCGGTACTGCGTGGTTGCGAGAGCGGCGGTCGTTCCGGGAGCCGGGAGCGGCCGGCGGGCACCGCGGAGCCCGCCGGCCCGGTATCGCTCATTGCCCTCCCGCGACCGGATCCGTCGCCAGGTCCGGGTCCATCACAAGCTCAGGCGCCATCGGCAGGCTGCGGATCCGGCGACCGGTCGCATGGAAGACCGCGTTCGCGACGGCGGCCGCGACACCGACCTGACCGATCTCGCCCACGCCCTTGGCACCGAGCGGGCCGACCAGTTCGTCGTCCACGTCCACGAAGTCGACGTGGACCTCAGGGGCGTCGGCGTTGACCGGTACGAGGTACTCCGCGAGGTTCGTCTCCGCCCACCGGCCGTAGCGAGGATCCATGTGGTTGCCCTCGAGGAGCGCCTGGCTCATCCCCCACAGCATGCCGCCCATCAGCTGGCTGTGCGCAAGCAGCGGGTTGAGCACTCGCCCGGGCGCGAACGCGCCGTTCAGCCTGCGCACACGGACCAGGCCGAGCTCGGGATCGACCGCGACCTCGGCGAACTGCGCGCCGAACGTGAGCAGCCCGTGCGGTGTGTCCAAGGGTGGCGGCCGCCACGTGCCGAGCGCCTCGGCGTCGGACATGTGATTGCGCGACAGCAGCTCACGGTACGTGTCGACCGCGCCCGGACGTTCGGCGGAGGTGAGGTGTCCGTCCGCCACCTTCACCGAGCCTGGTCCTGCTCCGTGCAGCGGCGACTGTTCATCGCCGACGGCCAACGCGATCAGCTGGTCGCGCAGCGCCGTACCGGCTGCGTGGACCGCGGAGCTGACCATGCCGGCACCGGCCGAGCCGACGGCCGCCGTACTGTTCGGCAGGTCGCTGTCGCCGGCCTGGAACTCCATGTCGCGCAGCGCGACGCCGAGGGCGTCGGCGCCGACCTGGGTGGCCATCGTGAGTACCCCGGTGCCGAACTCCTGCGTCGAGGTCTGCACGATCGCGCTGCCGTCGGCGAAGATCCGGGCCCGGGCCCGTTGCGGCGGCATGAAGAACGCGATCGGGTACGCCGCGGCCGCCACGCCGGTGCCGAGCAGCCACTCGCCATCGCGGGTCGTCCGTGGAGCGGGGTTGCGTCCGGACCACCCGAACCGCTCGGCGCCGAGGCGAAGGCACTCCACCAGCCCGTCGCTGGACCACGGATTGCCGAACGGGTCGACCGGCGTGTGGTTGCGCAACCGCAGCTCGACCGGGTCGATTGCCAGCTGGTACGCGAGCTCGTCCATCGCCGTCTCGAGTGTGAACACGCCGAGCGACTCACCCGGGCCGCGGGTGAACGTGGGCGTCATCGTGTTGCCCTTGATCAGCCGGTGAATGCCGAGGTAGTTCTGGCAGCCGTAGAGCTGCGACGAGACACCGGTCGCCGGCTCGGCCCAGTCGTCGAACGGGGAGGTGATCGACAACTTCTCGTGCCGGATCGCGGTCAGCCGCCCGTCTTCCCGGGTCGTACCGCGTTCGTATCCGTGAGTCCCGGGGCCGAATTACTGGGCCCGGGGCAATCAGGCAGCCTGGCCCCGGGGATCGAACCGGGCTAATTTCAGACCATGCTGGTTGATCGGTACGCCGAGCGCCGCCAGCTCGACGACCTCCTCGGTCACGTCCGGAGCGGTCTGAGCCAGGCCCTGGTGATCCGTGGGGAGGCGGGGATCGGCAAGTCGGCCTTGCTGGACTACCTGGTGGCCGAGGCGTCCGGCTGCCGGGTCATCCGGGCGGCGGGCGTCCAGGCCGAATCCGAACTCGCCTTCGCCGGCCTGCACCAGTTGTGCGCACCACTGCTGCATCGGCTCGACCACATTCCGTCCCCGCAACGTGACGCGCTCGGCACCGCCTTCGGCCTCCGGACCGGTCCGCCACCGGATCGCTTCCTGATCGGCCTGGCCGTCCTCAGCCTGGTGGCCGACGCCGCCGAGGAACCACTGCTCTGCACTGTCGACGACGCGCAATGGCTCGACGACACCTCCGCACGAACTCTCACCTTCGTGGCCCGCCGGCTGATGGCCGAATCCGTCGCCATCGTCTTCGCCCTCCGCGACTCGGCCGACGACGAGCCGTTCTCCGGCATGCCCCGGCTCGACGTCGGCGGCCTCCCGCCACAACACGCCCGCGAGTTGCTCAGCGCGGCGATCCCCGGACCCATCGACGAGCGGGTCCGCGACCGCATCCTCGCCGAGACACGCGGAAACCCACTCGCACTGCTGGAACTACCTCAGGACCTCAGCTACGCCGAGCTCGCCGGTGGCTTCGGGTTGCCCGACGCGCAGCAGCTCACCCATCGGATCGAGGACACGTTCCGGCGCCGGCTGGCACCGTTGCCGTCCGACAGCCGCCGGCTGCTCCTCGTCGCCGCGGTCGAACCGGCCGGGGACGCCGCCCTGGTACGTCGCGCCGCGCAACGACTGGGCATCGCCGTCGACACGGTCGATCCAGCGCAGTTCGACGGCCTGGTCGTGATCCACGAGCGGATCACCTTCCGGCATCCGTTGGTGCGCTCGGCGATCCATCGGGAGGCGACGCAGGAGGAACGCTGGGAGGCGCACCGTGCGCTGGCCGACGTCACCGATCCGACGCGCGACGCCGACCGCCGTGTCTGGCACCTCGCCCACGCAGCGAATGGACCTGACGACACCGTCGCCGCGGAACTGGAACAGTCCGCCGGCCGCGCCCAGGCCCGCGGCGGCCTGGCCGCAGCCGCCGCGTTCCTCGAACGCTCCGCGAGGCTGACCGCCGATCCGGCGCAGCGGGCCGCCAGGGCTTTGGCTGCGGCGCAGACCAAGAGCCAGGCCGGGGCGTTCGATGCGGCGCTGGAGCTGTTGGTGATGGCCGAAGCCGGACCGCTCAGCGAACTGCAACAGGCTCGCGTCGACCTCTTGCGCGCCCAGGTCGCCTTCGCCACCAACCGGGGCCGGGACGCCGCGCCGCTGCTGCTCAAGGCCGCGAAGCGCCTCGAGCCGATCGACACCGCGCTGTCCCGGGAGACGTACCTGGACGCCCTGAAGGCCGCCATGTTCGCGGACCGGCTGGCCGGTCCGGACGGCAGCCCGCTGGCCGTGGCGCGCGCCGCTAGTACGACGCCCCGGCCGCAAGAGCCCTCTCCGCCGGACCTCCTCCTGGCCGGCCTGGCCGCCAACATCACCGAGGGCTACGCGGCCGGCGTCCCGCTGTTGCGGCGGACAGTCACCTCGTTCGGCGAGGGCATGTCCGCGGCGGAGGAGCTGCGCTGGTCGTGGCTGGCCTGCGTCGCTGCCTTGCATCTGTGGGCGGACAAGTGCTGGGACGATCTGTCCGCCCGGTACCTGGACCTCGCCCGCACCACCGGCGCCTTGAGTGAGCTCCCGCTGGCGTTGAGCATGCGTGCGTACCTGCTGTTGTTCGCGGGCGATCTCGGCGCCGCGGGAGCGCTCGTCGACGAGATCCAGACCGTGACCGAGGCGACCGGCAGCAACCCGGCGCCGTACGGCGCACTCGCCGTTGCCGCTCTGCGCGGTGAGCGCGCCGAGGCGTCCACCGGGATCGAAGCCACCATCGCGGACGTGACCCACCGGGGCGAGGGCATCGGGGTCGTCGTCGCCGAACGGGCGAACGCGGTGCTCAACAACGGCCTCGGCCGCTATCGCGAGGCGATGGCGGCCGCGCACCGCGCCCTTGGCCGGGTCAACGCTCCCGTAGTACGGATCCCGGGCGCGGTGAACTGGGCCGCAACCGAGTTCGTCGAGGCGGCCGCGCGCAGCGGGCAACTCGAGGCGGCGAAGGAAACCCTGGGCTGGATCGCCGAGATGACCAGCGCGAGCGGTACTGACTGGGCACTCGGGATCGAGGCCCGCTCCCGCGCGCTGGTCAGCGACGACCGTACGGCCGAACCCCTCTACCGGGAGGCGATCGAGCGACTCGCCAGGACCCGCGTCCGCACGGACCTCGCCCGTGCCGTCCTCCTGTACGGCGAATGGCTCCGGCGCCGCGGCCGCCGCAACGACGCCCGTGAACAACTCCACACCGCCGACGACCTGTTCACCGAGATCGGAGCCGAGGCCTTCGCCGAACGCGCTCGCCGGGAACTCCTCGCCACCGGCGAAACCGCCCGCAAACGCACTCCCGCCACCGCCAACCAACTCACCGCCCGGGAGAGCCAGATCGCCCGCCTGGCCGGCGACGGACTCTCCAACCCCGAGATCGGCAGCCGGCTGTTCCTCAGCCCCCGCACCGTCGAGTACCACCTCGGCAAGGTCTACACCAAGCTCGGCATCACCTCACGCCACGGACTCCATCCGCACTGACCGGCGATCACGCGACCAGCTCGAGGTGGACGAAGTCCGCGACCGGGCGGTAGCCGGCCTGGTGGTAGATCTTGTTGGACGTCGGATTCGCCAGGTCGGTGTAGAGGCACGCCTGATTGCCCTGGGCAAGGATCTCCGCCGACAAGTGACTCGTGAGCGCCCCGGCGTACCCGTGCCGGCGGTGCTCGGGCGGGGTGTAGACCGGCCCGATCCGGCACACCCCGAACGTCGGGAGGCGGAAACCGGCCATGCTCACCGGCGTACCCTCGGCCTCCCAGATCCACAGGGTCCCCTGAGCCAGATGCCGCGCGGCCCACTCCTTGTAGCCGTTGCGCAACTCCCGTGGGAACCCGTCGGCTCCCCACGCACCGACGACGTCGAGCTCGTCCGCGCGCATCAGCCGTGCCTGGCCGGCGTCCGCCGCGAGCAGCGTGAGAGTGCCCAGCTTGTGCAGCCGGCTCGCTGTGGACTCGATCGTCCGACCGCCGCGCAGTTCGGACCATCGCCGCGCGAACTGCTCCGCCGCCGGCCGGCTTCCTTCGACGCCGACCAGTTCCGGCAGTACGTCGGCGTACGCGTCGGCCACCGGCTCCGCGAGGTCCTCCCGCAGCGCGCCGAGGTAGACCGCCCGGCCGGGGGTCCGCATCGCCGCGCCGACCACGTCACCATCGTGGACCGAGACGAAGTACGACGGGCCGGTCTCGGCGGGGGCGGTGCCGTTGGCGCGCTGGTGCACGCTGCCCATGATGAGTGTGTGCAACACCGGATCGCGTTGCAGGAAAGGGAAGACGGTCCGCTGGAACGCGGCCGGGTCCGTTGTCACACGCACGTCCATGCTCCCGGAGACTACGCCTTGACCACTGTTCAGGGCGCCCGGATTTACACTGCGAACATGTCCACCACGCGGTTGCTGTTGCTCGGGGTCGTGCGGATCTTCCAGCCGGCCTACGGCTACCAGTTGCGTCGTGAGTTGATCACCTGGGACGTGCAGGACTGGGCCAACATCAACCCGGGCTCGATCTACACCGGGCTGCGGACGCTGGCCAAGCACGGCTACCTGCAGGAACTCGACGAGGAGAGCGGTCAGCGGCCGGGGCGCACCTCCTACAAGCTGACAGCCGATGGTGAGACGGAGTACTTCTCGCTGCTGCGCGGCATGCTCTGGACGGTCGACAGCTTCCACCCCGACAAGATGCAGGCGGCCCTGGCCTTCCTCTGGTCACTGCGCCGCGACGAGGTACTGGCCGCTCTGGAGGCCCGCATAACCCAGGTGGAGTCGTGGCTGAAGGCCGAGCCCTTCTCCGAACGCCAGATCCTCGAGGCCCCTGCCACCCCCAACCACGTGGTCGAGATGTTCCGCATCTCGACCGCCCGGGACAAGGGCGAACTGGAGTGGACCCGGGAGTTCCGCCAGCGCGTCGCCGACGGCGCCTACTCGTTCGCCGGCGAACCCGCCGACTGGGAGCCGTACCCCGGCATGGTCACCCACTGGCGTGAGATCCCCGACCGCTCCGGCGACGGCCCGGACCGCTCCGCCGACTGACACGCACCACCTCGGCCACCCTCCCCGGCATCTGGTTCGGGATTTAATCAACATTGACTAGTCAAAGTTGATCATTCAGACTGTCCGCATGATGATCGAAGCTCGCGGACTTGTCCGCACCTTCAAGACCAAGCGCGGGCCGGTGCAGGCCGTGCAGGGGGTTGATCTGGATGTCGCCGACGGAGAGATCGTCGGCTTTCTCGGCCCGAACGGGGCCGGCAAGACCACCACGCTGCGGATGCTGGCCACGCTGATCCAGCCGACCAGCGGGACCGCAACGGTGGCCGGCTGCGACCTGGCCAAGGATCCGGTCGGCGTACGGCGTGGGATCGGTTACGTGCCCCAGAGCGGGTCGACGCTGCCCGAGGCGATCGCCGGTGACGAGGTCGTCGACCACGCCCGGCTGTACGGCGTACCGAAGGCCAAGGCCGCCGCGGACGGTCAGCGGTTGTTCGAGGAGATGGACCTGCCCGGGCTGTGGCGGCGGCAGTGCAAGACGCTGTCCGGTGGCCAGCGGCGCCGGCTCGACATCGTGATGGGGTTGATCCATGAGCCGAAGCTGATCTTCCTGGACGAGCCGACCACCGGCCTCGACCCGCAGGCGCGGGCCAACCTGTGGGAGCACATCCGCGGCCTGCGCGATCGCGGCGCGACGATCTTCCTCACCACCCACTACCTGGACGAGGCAGACGCGCTGTGCGACCGGATCCTGGTCATCGACCATGGCAAGATCGTTGCCTCCGGCACCCCTGAGGCGCTGAAGCAGCAGGTCTCCGGCGACGCGGTCCGGCTCAGTCTGGCCGACGCCACCCAGGCGCCGACGGTGAGCAAGATCGCCGGCGAACTGGACGGCGCGGTCGAGGTGGAGACCGACGGCGACGTGGTCGGCTTCCGGATCCCGCGCGGCGGGTCGGTGCTGCCCGGGCTGCTCCGCTCGATCGATGCCCAGGGCATCGAACTGCAGGGGGTCGAGGTGCATCGCCCGACGCTGGACGACGTGTTCCTGAGCATGACCGGCCGGTCGTTGCGGGACGAGGACATCACCCCGGCGCAGACCGAGGAGAAGCAGGAGGTGGTGGCATGACCACGCTTCGCGAGACCTGGATCGTGTTCCACCGGGCCATGCGGCTGTCGCTGCGGAACCCGATGTGGTCGATCCTGATGCTCAGCCAGCCGCTGATGTACCTGTTCCTGTTCGGCCCGCTGCTGAAGCCGATCACCGCCCAGATCAGCCAAGGCGCGACCACCAACGCCTATCAGGTGTTCATTCCGGGCCTGATCGTCCAGCTCGGCATGTTCGGTGCGATGTTCGTCGGCTTCGGCCTGATCGCGGAGTACCGGGCCGGTGTGATCGAGGCCGACCGGGTGACGCCGGCGTCCCGGATCGCCCTGATGGCAGGGCGCGTACTACGTGACGTCGTCGTGCTCGTGGTCCAGTCCATCCTCCTGCTCCTCGCGGCCATCCCGCTCGGCCTGCGGGCACCGTGGAGCGGCGTGCTGCTGTCGCTGGTGATCGTCGCCCTCCTCGGCGCGACCTTCGCCTCGCTGTCGTACTCCGTCGCGCTCATCACGAAGAGCGAGGACGCGCTGGCCCCGCTGCTGAACGGGATCGCGATGCCGTTGCTGCTGCTGTCCGGCATCCTGCTGCCGATGCAGATCGGCCCGGAGTGGCTGCAGCGGCTGTCCGACATCAGCCCGCTGAAGCACGTGGTGAACGGCGTCCGTTCGCTGTTCCGCGGCGACATCAGCAGTTCGTCGTCCCTGTGGGGCCTGTTCTGGGTCGTGCTGCTGACGGTCGTCGGACTGGCCGTCGGAGCCCGCACCTTCCGCAAGGAATCCGCCTGACGCAAGTTGCTGTTCATCGGGGAGTCGCCCAGCCTGCCTAACCTCCGGCTGTGCGCTCGCCGATGATCCGTGGAGTGGTCGGCTCCGCCGTCGTCGCCGTCGCGAGTCTGGTGACCTCGGTGGTGCCGCCCTCGTCCTGGGTGGCGGACCTGCCGATCACCGGCGACCTGCGGACCACTCTGGCCGGCCGGATGGTCGGACTCACGTTCATGGTGGCCGGGCTCGGGCTGATGGCCTGGGCCTGGCTGTCCGCGGGCCGCCAGGTCATGACCGGGCAACGCACACCGTTGCTGCGGATGGCGGCGTACTGGAGTGCACCGCTGCTGCTGATCCCGCCGCTGTTCAGCCGGGACGCCTGGAGCTACGCCGCGCAGGGCGCATTGGTGGCCGAGGGCTACAACCCGTACGAGGTCGGCCCCGGCGTACTGTCCGGCCACATCGTCGAAGCGGTCGATCCGATGTGGATGCAGACTCCGGCGCCGTACGGGCCGCTGCCACTCGCGTACGGCGGCCTGATGGCGCACCTCACGATGGATCCGTACGTGCTGATGCTGGCACACCGGCTCCTCGCCGTACTGGGCATCGTGCTGATTGCCTGGGCCGTGCCACGGCTGGCGACGGCTTGCCGCGTCGATCCGGCTATCGCGACCTGGCTGGTGGTGGCCAACCCGATGCTGATCACGCATGGCATTGGTGCCGCGCACAACGACATCCTGATGCTCGGACTGGCATGCAGCGCCTTCGCTCTGGCTCTCACCGGCCGATGGGGTACGGCGGCTGTCATCGCAGGTGCTGCCGCCGCGGTGAAGCTACCTGGCGGGCTCGTGGTGATCGCCATCGCTGCTGTGATGAGCCCGCTGGCCGGACGGGCGCTCCGCTTCGCCAGTCTGGTGATCGCTGGTGCGGTGTCGGTTCTGACGCTGGTGACGATCGGAGAGCTGACCGGCGTGGGGTCCGGGTGGCTGGGTGCGCTCGACGTACCCGGGCTGGTCCGCTCGCCGTTCTCCATCGCGAATCTGATCGGTATGGCGGCGTCCGGCGTACTGGAGTGGTTGGGCGAGGACACCGCCGCGCAGCAGTCGCTCCAGATCGTCCGGCTGGTCGGCATGGTCCTTGCGATCGGATTGATAGCGGTTCTGAGCCTGCGGTCGTCCATCCATCACGCAGCGCGGGCTGTCGGTATCGCACTGCTGGCAGTGGTCCTGCTGGGGCCGACGGCGCACGACTGGTACTTCCTGTGGTGTCTGCCGTTCCTGGCTGTCGCCCGGCCCGGCCGACGGCTGGCCACCACCATCACGGCGATCAGCCTGATCTTCACCATCGCGGCGCCACTCAACTCGTCGCTGCGCGGTGCAACGATCCCGATCCTCACCACCACGGCGCTGGCGATCGCGACCATCGCGCCACTGCTCAACCACCTGCGCACGCTCCAGCCCTCGAAGAAGGCCCGCGTCGCGGTTACTGCTGGCTGAGTGCCGCCACCAGCGCCTCGGTGATCGGGCGGTGGGTGGTGCGGGGAACCCGGGCTTCTACGACGTCCAGACCGGCGACCGTGCGGGTGAGTGCGGCGCGGAGAGCTTCGGGCGTTTCCGCGAGCGTGTACGGCGTACTGGTCGCGGCGCACAATGCACCGAGGTCGGTGTTGTGGGGGGTGCCGAAGACTCGCTCGAAGTGGGTGGCGTGGGTCGGATCGCCCTGCTCGAGCGTGGAGAAGATGCCGCCGCCGTTGTCGTTGACCACCACGATGCGCAGATCCGGCCGCGCCTCGTCGGGTCCGATGATCAGGCCGTTGGAGTCGTGCAGGAAGGCCAGGTCGCCGATCAGCGCGTACGTCGGCCCGGCGTTCGCGAGGGCCGCGCCGACGGCGGTCGAGATGGTGCCGTCGATGCCGGCCAGGCCGCGGTTGGCGATGGTCCGGATCGGGACGACCGGTGCGAGGTCGAGGTCGCGGACCGGGTTCGAGGAGGCGACCACCAGCATGCCGTCGGCACCGACCGCTTCACCGACGATGGCCGCGATACCCGGACCGGTGAGGCCGTCCGTGACGACCTTGTCGATCGCCGGGCGGGCCAACTGGTCCGCCTGCTGCCAGCGCTCCAGCCAGTCCGTGGTGTCCGGTCCGGTGACCTCCAGCCCCGTGACGACGGACGCGGCGCGGCGGGCCGGGTCCGGCCACAGCCCGGTCGGCGAGACCACCACCACCTCGACGTCGTGGCGAGCCAGCAGCTTGGCGACCGGCCGGGACAGCGTCGGGTGCCCGAACACCAGCACCCTCTGGATCTCGCCGGCCAAAGCGTTGGCCTGCAGCAACAACCGGTACGCCGAGATGACCGCCGGACCGGTCCGCGCCCGGCTGGACGGCTCGGCGAACAACGGCCACTGACCCGCCTCGGCCACCAGCCGCGCCGCCTGCGAGGCGCCATCGCCTGCAACCACCACAGTCTTCGGGCCAGGCGAGACAGCCGTCGGCGGCCCGCTGGCCGCATGCACCGCAGTCCAAGGCCCAGTACTGCGACCAGCCAGCGACTCAGGCCAGTCCGGACCGTCGGTGGGCACCAGCGGTTCTGACAGCGGACAGTTGAGCTGCACCGGTCCCGGATCAGCGGACCGAGCTCCCACCGCGTTGGCTATGGCGCGCGCTACCTGTGAACGCCAGTAGGCGACTTGCCCGACCTCACGTACCGGCGTACCCATCTCGTGGAACAGCCGAACCGCCGAGCCGAAGACCTTGATCTGGTCTGTCGTCTGGTTCGCACCGATCCCCCGCAGTGCCGGCGGGCGGTCCGCACTGAGCACGACCAAGGGCAGTCCGCTGTGCGACGCCTCGAGGACCGCTGGATGCAGGTTGGCGACCGCGGTACCGGACGTTGTCACCACGGGCACCGGCAGTCCGGTCCCGCGGATCAGGCCGATCGCGAGGAAGCCCGCCGTACGCTCGTCGATCCGGACGTGCAACCGCAGTCGTCCCTCCCGGTCCGCAGCGGCAAACGCCAACGCCAGCGGGGCGCTGCGCGAGCCGGGGGCAACCACGGCCTCACGCACACCATTCCGGATCAGCTCGTCGACCACCACCGTCGCGAACGCTGTGGACGGGTTCATCCGGCACTCCTCTTCTGCACGCGGGACATGCGTCCTTCCCACACTGCGGTCCTGGTCTCATCCGCACGGGCCGCGGCCAGCAGCACCGGGTCCGGCTGCACGCGTCTGACCGGCAGGAAGCCGTCCACCGGCAGCAATGGGTCCGCGACCACTTCACTGGTGAACATCGACACCGTGGCGAGTCCACACGCGTACGGCAGGTCCGGCAGCGCTGCAGCGAGTGCGACACCGGCGGCGATCCCCACTGACGTTTCCAGTGCTGACGACACCACCACGGGCAGCCCGATCTGCTCGGCGATCTCCAGGCAGGCACGGACTCCGCCGATCGGCTGCACCTTGAGTACGGCGATGTCCGCCGCCTCCAACTTCTTCACCAGCAGCGGGTCTTCGGCCCGCCGGATCGATTCGTCCGCAGCCACGGGTACGTCGGTACGGCGTCGTACCGCGGCCAGATCCTCCACGGCGGCGCATGGCTGCTCGACGTACTCCAGGTCGAAGCGGGCCAGCTCCTTCAGGCTCTTCACGGCCTCGTCCACGGACCACGCGCCATTGGCGTCAATCCGCACCCGGCCCGTGCCGATCGCGTCCCGCACAGCCTCCACTCGCTCCAGGTCGTGCGCCAGCGTCTGCCCCGGCTCGGCCACCTTCACCTTGGCCGTGCCGCATCCCGACGCCCGGACGATCTCCGCCGCCTTCGACGGGCCGACTGCCGGCACAGTGCAGTTGACTGGTACGACGTCGCGCACCGGTGCCGGCCAGCCGTCGACGGCTGCCTCGCGGGCTGCGCGCAGCCAGGAAACGGAGGTGGCGTCGTCGTAGTCCAGGAACGGGCTCCACTCGGCCCAGCCCGCCGGGCCTTCGAACAGCATGCCCTCGCGCACCGTGATGCCGCGGAACTTGTTCTTCAGGCCGATCGAGTACGTGATCACCGCACGGTCTCCAGCAGCCGCTGCCGATCGACCTTGCCCGAGGCAAGCATCGGCAAGGTGTCCAGGGCAACCACCTGGCGTGGCGCCCACGTCCGCGGCAGCGCCTCCGCGACGAAGTCCCGCAGCTCGTCGCGGCCGGGCTCACCGACGACGAAGGCGACCACTCTGGTCCCCCACTCCACGTCCGGCACTCCCAGCACCACGGCGTCCTTCACGCCGGGATGCTCGAGCAGCCGTGCCTGGACGGTGGTCAGGGTGACGTTGACGCCGCCCGAGATGACCACGTCGTCGATCCGGCCGATGACGCGCAGGCGCCCGTCCACGATCTCGCCGCGGTCCTGCGTCCGGAACCAGCCGTCCCGCAGCACGTCCGCAGTCAGCTCCGGCCGCAGCCGGTACCCGGAGAACAGTGTGGTGCCCTTGATCAGGACCCGGCCGTCGTCCAGCGCGATCGACGTACCATCCAGCGGCTCACCGGCGTACACACAGCCACTGCCGGTCTCGGTCATCCCGTACGCCGGGATCGCGGTGACGCCGGCCTCGGCGGCACGTGCCTTCAGCGGGGCCGGAGTGGCGGCGCCACCGATGATGATGGAGTCGAACGACCGCAGCGCGTCCAGATCGGTGTCCAGGTAGCGCGCCAACTGCGTCGGGACCATGGCCGTGTAGCGGCGCGGGCCGGTCATCTCCTCGGCCGACTCGGTGAAGCTGTCGCCGAGCATGACGGGCATTTGGCCGGCTACGACCGAGCGGGTGAGGATCTGCAGGCCACCCACGAAGTACGGCTTCATCGGGAGCAGCCACTGGCCCGGTCCGCCGAGGCGGGCGTGTGTGGCGACCGCGGACGCGAGCAGGGCCTCGCGGGAGAGCAGCACGCCCTTGGGCTCACCGGACGACCCGGATGTGGTCAGCACCACAGCGCAGCCATCCTCGAGCGGCTCGTCCGGTGCGGCCGCCTGCCTGACGCGTTCGGCCGCGGCCGGATCGGATGGTACTGGAGCGAACGGCGTACCACTGCCATCCAGTACGCCGCTCAACGCGGACAACACGGCATCCGGCGTACCGGGGACGAGGCGCAGGCTAGACATGTCACTCCGAGCGTACGGCCCGGCTTCGGACCTCCGACTCGCGGCTGACAGAATCGACGGTCATGGCCACCCCTGCCCAGTGGATCGAAGGCGCGCGCCCACGCACGCTGCCCGCCGCGATCTCCCCTGTCCTCGTCGGAACCGGTGCGGCCGCGTACCTGGACGGCTTCGTCTGGTGGAAGGCCCTGCTCGCGCTCGGCGTCGCGCTGACCCTGCAGATCGGGGTCAACTACGCCAACGACTACAGCGACGGCATCCGCGGCACCGACGAGAACCGGGTCGGCCCACTGCGCCTGGTCGGCTCCAAGGTCGCCACACCGGGACAGGTGAAGACCGCAGCCTTCACCTGCTTCGGCGTGGGCGCCGTACTCGGAATCATCCTGTCCGCGACCTCCAACTGGTGGCTGCTGGTTGCCGGGGCGGCGTCGCTGCTCGGTGCGTGGTTCTACACCGGTGGGAAGAAGCCGTACGGCTACCGGGCGCTGGGTGAGGTCAGTGTCTTCCTGTTCTTCGGGCTGGTCGCCGTATTGGGCACGACGTACGTCCAGGCGGAGACGCTGAGCTGGACGGCCGTTGCCGGTGCGGTCTCGATCGGGTCGATCGCCTGCGCCCTCCTGGTCGCCAACAACCTCCGCGACATCCCCACCGACACCGTCACCGGCAAACGCACCCTCGCAGTGGTCCTCGGCGCCGCCAACTCCCGCCGCCTGTACGCCGCCCTCGTTGTACTGGCGTTCGTCCTGGCAGCCGTCTCCGCCATCGCCACCCCCTGGACCCTCCTGGCCTTCATCGCCATCCCGCTGGCCATCCAGTCCATCCGAGTAGTCCTCGGCGACGCGGTAGGCCCAGCCCTCATCCCCGTCCTCAAAGGCACCGGCCTAACCGAACTCCTCTACGCCACCGGCCTAGCCGTCGGCCTCGCCCTCGGCGGCTAGTTCAGCTCGTTCTCTGGCGGACCTGCGGCACTCACCAACGCGCCCGTGGACCGCGTGCGCACGCTCAGCCGAGGGCGAGCATCGGCAGCTGGCGAGGGTTACTGAGTGGTGCAGGTCCGCTCACCCCGGCGGCGCTTGGTGCTTACGAGGTGAGGTCGCCGCGGTCCTTGGCTGCTTCGATGACCTCGGCGAGCAGTTCGAGCCGTTCGTCTACGTCGGCGGCCTTCCGAATGGCACGACCCCGCCACCGGATACCCCCCCCCCGGCCAGATCACCGGCCCGCGTTCCCCAACAGACATCGCCGAGGTCCACCTACCACCCGGCGCCCGCGTCCCGCACCCGGCAGCATCATCCTCACCCGAGTCGAAACCCCATGAGCGTCAGCCACTCAGCCCATCGCGCTGTATGACCCAGGCGGCCGCGTGGGCACGGTGGTTGACACCGCCCACGCCACGGCCGGGCGCCTCACGCCGGTCCTGCAGTCGAACGCGAGCGGCAGCTCGCACACCCCGGTCGGCAGGCCGCACGCCGGTTCAGGTGGAAACGCAGTACGGCGGACACCCGGGCGACAGCCCGCAGGTGCGGCGGTAGACGCAGGGAAGGTATGGGTGGGCTGGGGGAGAAATCTCCCTACTCGCCTGGTTCGCGCCAGCGGCCGGTGGTGGCGAAGGTTTCGAGGGTGGTGGTGTACGGCGTGATGTCGATGCCGCTCGTGCGGAGCCAGGCGTCGTCGTAGTACGTGTTGCCGTAGCGCTCCCCGGAATCGCACAACAACGTGACGATGCTGCCGCGGACGCCGGTACGCCGCATCTCCGCGGCCAGCCGTAGTGAGCCCCACAGGTTGGTGCCGGTGGAGCCGCCGACCAGGCGACCGGTGACGCGGGAGCAGAAGCGCATCGCGGCGATCGAGGCGGCGTCGGGGACCGAGATCATCCGGTCGACCACGCCGAGGACGAAGGACGGTTCGACGCGCGGGCGGCCGATGCCTTCGATTCGGGACGGGCGGCCGGTGGAGTAGTCGTCGTCGCCGGCTTCGAAGGCGGGGAAGAAGGCCGAGTTCTCCGGGTCGACGACCGCGATCGAGGTGTCGTGCCGTTGGTAGCGGACGTAGCGGCCGATGGTGGCCGACGTACCTCCGGTGCCGGCACCGACGACGATCCAGCTCGGCACCGGGTGCTGTTCCAGGCGGAGCTGGTCGAAGATCGACTCGGCGATGTTGTTGTTGCCGCGCCAGTCGGTGGCCCGCTCGGCGTACGTGAACTGGTCCATGTAGTGGCCGCCGGTCTCCTCGGCGAGCCGCTTCGCCTCGCCGTAGATCTGGCCGGACCGTTCGACGAAGTGGCAGCTGCCGCCGTAGAACTCGATCAGCTCGACCTTCTCCGGGCTGGTCGAGCGTGGCATCACCGCGACGAACGGCAGCCCGAGCAGGCGGGCGAAGTACGCCTCGCTGACCGCGGTCGAGCCGCTGGAGGCCTCGATCACCGTGGTGCCCTCGCCGATCCAGCCGTTGCACAGCGCGTAGAGGAACAGCGACCGGGCCAGCCGGTGCTTGAGCGAGCCGGTCGGGTGCACGGACTCGTCCTTCAGGTACAGGTCCACGCCCAGCGCGTCCGGCATCGGGAACACGTGCAGGTGGGTGTCCGCGCTCCGGTTCGCGTCGGCATCCACGATCCGGATCGCCTCCGACACCCAGGCGCGCGCCTTGTCGTCGCGCCGGTCCACCTCACGGCACACGTCAACCTCACTCATGCGGGCCAGGCTAGGACCAATGGCGCGATTTGAGTATTCCTACGCTCTGCAACCGGGGTCCCGGACGGAACGATGGTACGTATGGTGCCCCTGGGATTCGAGCCGCACTTCTCCACCGGCGAGATCGTGCTGATCGCCACTGTCGTCGTCGCCTTCGGAGTGTTCAGCGCCCTGCCGGCGACGGCCACGCTGGCGGCGGTCGGCTACCGCAGAGGCTTCCGCCACCCCGGATGGAACGCCTTCTGGTACTGGCTGTGGGGCACCGCAATCGCGCTGGCCGGCGTGGTCGGCCTCCTCTTCCTGCACGCGTCCTGGTGGTCCGTCCCCCTGAGCTGGCCGCTCCCGCTCCTGCTCGCCTGGATCCTCAATCCGAAGGTACGGCGACCCGGGAGCGAGCTAGGTTGGACGGACACGAGGCCCAGTCAGCAGGGGGAACGATGAGCGAGAACGAAGAGCGCCCGACCCGGCAGCGGGTCACGCTGACCGACATCAGCTCGCGGGCGTGGGAGCACCCGGCCGACCGCGGCGCGCTGGTGGCGCTGCGGCAGCTGAAGGGCTTCGACTTCATGCTGAAGAAGATGTCCGGCCTGATCAACGAGCGGGCCTTCCGGCTGCAGTTCCTCGGATCGGCGATCCGGGTCGACGAGCGCCAGTTCCCTCGCGTGCACCGGCTCTACACCGAGGCCGGCAGCACCCTCGACGTCCGCCAACTGCCCGAGCTGTACGTCGTCAACAGCCCGATCTGGAACGCCGTCACGATCGGTATGGACAAGCCGTTCATCGTCGTGAACAGCGCGCTGCTGAAGGGTATGGACGAGGAGGAACTGCGCTTCATCCTCGGTCATGAGCTCGGCCACGCGCAGAGTGGGCACGCGCTCTACCAGTCGCTACTGTTCTGGCTGATTCGGCTGACCGGCGCGGTGAACTGGATGCCGATCGGCGCGCTCGGAGTCCGCGCGATCATCGCCGCACTGCAAGAGTGGTCCCGCAAGGCCGAGCTCTCCGGCGACCGGGCCGGCCTGCTCGCCACCCAGGACCCGGCCGTCGCGCTCCGCGTGCAGATGAAGCTGGCCAGCGGCGGAGAGCTCGGTGAGCTCGACACCACGGCGTTCCTGGCGCAGGGCACGGAGTACGAGAGCGCCGGCGATCTGCGCGACAGCCTGCTGAAGCTGCTGCTGCTCGAGGCGCAGTCGCACCCGCTGGCCGTCATCCGCGCGCACGAGCTGCGGCGCTGGGTGGACGAGGGCGAGTACACCACGATCGTGTCCGGCACCTACCCGAAGCGCCAGGACGACGCCACCGCCTCCATCTCTCAGGAGGCCAAGAACGCCGCCAAGTCGTACGCCGACACCTTCAGCCGCTCGCAGGATCCGCTCGCCAAGTTCCTCCGCGACCTCGGCGACGGCATGGGCGGCGTCCGCGACTGGGTGTCCAACAAGTTCCCGCCGAGAAACTGACTGGCGCCGGGCACTCGTCTGCGGGGATTCTGTCCGTCGTGATCGAACTACAGGACATCGGGCCTGACGACTGGAAGCTCTGGCGCGAACTACGACTGGCGGCGCTGGCAGACACACCGTCCGCCTTCGGTTCGGTGCACGCGGACTGGGTCGACGCGCCGCAGGAGCGGTGGCGCGAGCGGCTGACCCTGCCCGGCGGCTACCAGGTGATCGCGAGTCTCGACGGTACGGCGGTCGGCATGGCCGGCGGACTGCCGGCCGACGACGAGCCCGGTGTCGCCGAGCTCGTCTCGATGTGGATCGCCCCGCACGGCCGCGGCCAAGGCGTCGGTGACGCACTGATGGCGGCGATCGAGAGCTGGGCTCGTAGTACCGGCGCCCGGGTGCTGGAGTTGGCGGTTGCGGACGGCAACGAACCGGCCCGCAAGCTCTATCTCCGCAACGGATTCACCGATTTCGGTGCGCCCGGCAACCTGATGCCGGACGGCGTCCGGATGGAGTTCTGGCTGCGCAAGCAGCTCTGACGTACGACGAAGGGCCCGCTTCCCCTCCTCCCGTGGAAAGCGGACCCTTCGAGTTCTCGGGCTGGATCAGCCCATGTGGACCGGACCGTTCTGGTTGTCGGTGGCCAGATCCTTGTACTTGACCGACAGACCGACCAGCGTGACCACGGCCGCGCCGAGCATCAGGAACGTCGACCACAGGAACGCGCGGGTGAAGCCGTGCGTGGTGGCGACCGCCGTGAACTGGCCCTCCAACTGCTTCAGCTGGGTCGGCGACTGACCGGACTCGGCCGCATTCTGCAGCCCCGGAGCCAACTCGGTGAACTTGTCCTTGATCGCGTTGGTGGAGATCGTGCCCAGCAACGCCAGGCCGACCGCACCACCGATCTGCTGGACCGTGTTCAGTACGGCGGAGCCGACACCGGAGTCCTCGTTCGCGACGCCACTGACCGCGGTCAGTGTGAGCGGCACGAAGATCAGACCCATGCCGAACGACAGCAGCAGGATGAACGGCAACAGATGGGTCAGGTACGACGAGTCGACCTCGAGCTGACTGAACCCGAACATGCCACCCGAGACCAGCACCGCACCGGCACCGGCGATCCAGCGCGGATCCATCCGGGCGATCAGCGCCGAGGCGACCTGCGCGGCCGCCACGATGCCGAGGCTGAACGGCAGGAACGCGAAGCCGGTCTTCAGCGCGCTGTACCCCATGATGTTCTGCACGAAGATGCCCAGGAAGTAGAACATCGAGAACATCGCCGCGCCGACCACCAGCATCACGAAGAAGCTGACTCCGCGAGTCCGGTTGGCGAGGATCCGGAACGGCATCAGTGCGTGCCGCGACCGAGCCTCGATCAGCAGGAAGGTCGCGATCAGCGCCAGGCCGCCGAGGATGAAGGTCAGCGTCACCGGGTCACCCCAGCCGTCCGAGGCCGCGTGGTTCAGGCCGTAGACCAGACCGGCCAGACCGATCGATCCGGTGATCGCACCGGGCAGGTCGAACTTCCCGCTCTGCCGGGCCGACTCGCCCAGGTAGCGCAACGCCAGCACCGCCACGATCAGGCCGATCGGCGTGTTGATGAAGAAGGTCCAGCGCCAGGACGCCTCGGTCAGCGCACCGCCGAGGATCAGTCCGACGGCCGCACCGGCCCCGGACATCGCGGCGTACACCCCCATCGCGCGGTTGCGCTCTTTGCCGGCCGGGAAGGTGGTGGTGATCAGTGCCAGTGCGTTCGGCGAGGCCGCCGCAGCGGCGAGACCCTGCAGGATCCGGCTGGCCAGCAGCACGCTCTCGCTCTGCGCGATGCCGCCGATGAACGACGCCACACCGAACAGCACGACGCCGAAGATGAACACCTTGCGGCGGCCGAGGATGTCCCCGATCCGGCCGCCGAGCAGCAGCAGACCGCCGAAGGCCAGCGCGTAGGCGTTGACCACCCACGGCAGCGAGGCGTTGCTGATGCCCAGATCGGTCTGGATGTGTGGAAGGGCGATGTTGACGATGGTGCCGTCCAGCACCACCATCAACTGCGCCATGCTGATCAGCGCGAGCGCGATACCGAGGTTCCGGTGGCCGTGGGCGGTCTCCGTCACCGCGTCCACCGGCCGGCCCTCGGGCGGATCGGCTTTGACGACGTCTTCGGACATAGAACTATTCCCCTCTTGGGCGTAACTGCGTTGTGGTCGCGGACCGGCCCCTCACCGGTCAGCTCGCCTGCGACCCCCGCGCCGCAGGCAGAATGACGTTGTCGATCACTCGGAGGATCAGGTCGTCGGTCGGCTCGACACCGAGCAGGAAGGCGTGGTGGATGATCACCGCCGGCAGGGTGTTGGCCAGCAGTTCGACGTCGACCGCCGGGCTGACCTCGCCACGGTCGATCGCCCGCTGGTAGATCGTTGCCACCAGCCCCAGCCGCGGCGCCAGGAAGCGCTGCTGGAACGCCTTCTGCAGCTCGGCGTCGTGCTGCAACGCGGTCAGCAGCCCGGCCATCACCGACATCGGCATCTCGTCGGTGAACCCGCCGGTGCCGCACGCCAGCGAGATCAGGTCACCGCGCAGGCTGCCGGTGTCGACGTTGTCCGGCATCGGGCATCCCTTGGCCCGGCTGATCGCGTCCACCACGAGCTCGGCCTTGCTGGTCCAGCGCCGGTACAGCGTCGCCTTGCTGGCCTTCGCCGCCGTCGCCACCGCGTCCATGGTCAGCCGGTCGTACCCCAACTCGGCCACGAGCGTGACGGTCGCAGCGAGGATCTCTTCCTCACGACCACCCTCGACCCGCGGACGGTGCCGCACTCCGGCTGTCTCGACCATGATCACCCTGTGTGAGTTCGTAGTAGCAGATAGAACGAAACGGTTTCGTTCTATCCACGACTCTACGACTCATGTGAAGGGATGCACAAACGATTTTGCCAAGAACCTGGCCGTGGCCTAGGTCACTCTCCGTACCAGTTGAACCAGTGGTACGCCGTTCCCCCGCGGAGTGAGGTGGGTCAGTCGTCGTCTTCGGCGGAGCGGGCCTGTTCGATCCGCTGCGACATCTTCGTGGCCCGGCGTTCGATCTGGCCGGCCAGCCGCTCGCGGGCGGCGCGCAGAACGAAGATCGACAGGATCGAGGAGACGATCAGTGCCAGCAGCAACAACGGGAAGACACTCAGCCGGGCGTTCAGCGCGAACCACAACACGGCGAAGCAGACCGCGAACAACGCGGCCCGCAGGCCGGTGTAGATGGCGAACTCCTTCATGTCACACCCCGGCGTAGGAGTGCATACCGGAGACCAGCAGGTTCACTCCGACGAAGTTGAAGATGAACACGAACCACCCGATGATCGCGATCGTCGCGGCGTTCCGGCCGCGCCAGCCCGCGGTCGCCCGCGCGTGCAGGTAGGCGGCGTACACCACCCAGGTGACCAGCGACCAGACCTCCTTGGGGTCCCAGCCCCAGTAGCGGCCCCAGGCGTACTCCGCCCAGATCGGCCCGGCCACGAGCACGCCGAAGGTCCACAGCGGGAACGCGAACGCGAGCACCTTGTACGCCGTACCGTCCATCGCCTCGGCACTCGGGAGCCGCCGCAGCGACGCCGACATCGTGCCGCCGGCCAGCACCCGGCGCTCCGCGCGAGCCTTGACCAGGTAGAGCACGGACGCCAGACCGCCGATGGTGAACGCACCACCGGAGATGGCGGCCGCGGACACGTGGATGACGAGCCAGTACGAGTGCAGCGCCGGCACCAGCGGACCGGCCGGGGTGTAGAGCGCGAGCGTCGCGAGACCCAGGACGGCGGCGACCACGAGCGTCACGCCAAGACCCAGCCACTGCAGCTTGTAGCGCTGCACGAAGATCAGGTAGACGGCCGCGACAGCCAGCGACGCCGTGATCGAGAACTCGTACATGTTGCCCCACGGCACCCGCCCCGCGGCGAGGCCGCGGGTCACCACACCCGCGAGGTGCAGCACGAACGCCAGGTAGGTCAGCGTCAGCCCGATCCGGCTCGCCGCCTCCATCCGCTCCGTCCCCGGCACGGCCGCCTCGGCCGAAGCAGAGCCAGCCGAAGCGGTGCGGGTCGAAGCAGGGCCGGTCGAAGCAGTGCCTGCGGTGACCGCTTCGCCACCGGACGCGACCAGAACGTCTTGCTTGACCTCGGCGTCCTTGACCACGACGGCGCGGCCGAGCGCCCACTCGAGCGCGTGCGACATCATCGCCAGCGCGTAGATCACCGTGGCGGTCGGGACGACCAGGTTGGAGACGTGCGCGAAGGTCTCCGCACTCATGGCTGCTCCTGGGTGCTCGATCGGTCGGGTTCTGGTTTCAGGCTGTCGGTGATGGCCCGGATCTCGTCGCCGAGCCCGCGCTCGGGTCCGCGGTCCAGACCCGCGACCTCGACAACGGTACGCCCGTCCTCGGTGCGGACGCGCACCCAGGTACGCCGCGGGTGCACGAACAGCGAGCCCATCAGGCCGAGGATGGCCAGCAGGATGCCCCCCAGCGCCAGATTCGTGCCCGGGGTGTGGCTGACCTGCAGCTTCACCCAGCGGCTGTAGCCGTCGAAGGTGATCGATCCGGCCTTGTCCGGCAGCGTCGTGGTCTGGCCGGGGGCGAGCTGGAAGCGCAGCTTGTCGCCGTCCTTCTCGAACTGGGTCAGCTTGGACTTGTCCAGCTGGTACACCGACTCCGGCTTCCCGGTCTCCGGCTGCGGGCGGCCGTAGTACCCGGTCATCACCAGGGCCGGGTTCAGGTCGTCGGGGAAGACCGAGACCGGGCCGCGCTGGTCGATCACCGCGGTCGGCAGGAAGAAGCCCTCGAAGCCGAGTTGCATCGGCCGCGCATCCGGCGCCTTGATCACGCCGAACGACGAGAAGTTGCTGTCCTGCGGCAGGAACGGCGCCGGCCCGGAGAACGCGACCTGCCCGTTGCCGTCCCGCACCGTGACCCGCGGCGCGTAGCCGTGGCCGAGCAGGTAGATGCTGCTGCCGTCGAGCTTCAGCGGGTGGTTGACCTCGAGCTGGTACGACTTCTCCGGCGCGTCCGGCGTCTCCTGGTAGCTCAGCTGCGCCTTGAACTCGCGGGCCGCGCCCTTCTGCGGACCGTCCTGCTGGAACTTCACCTCGAAGTCCTTGACCGTCAGCGAGAACGGCGGCAGGTTGTCGCCGTTGAACACCCGGCCCGGCGCGAAGTCGTCGTACTGCGCCAGCGAGTTCGCGAAACCGTTGCCCACGACAACCAGGACGGTACCGCGGTAGCCGAACAGCGAGCCCCAGGCGACGCCGATCAGCGCCAGGATCAGGGAGAAGTGGAAGAGCAGGTTGCCCGCCTCGCGCAGGTAACCACGCTCCGCGGCGACGGCTCCGTCGTACGCCTGGACGCGGAACCGACGGCGGCTCAGCTCACGGGTGGCGGTCGCGAGGAAGTCGCCCTCGGAGTCGATGGTGAAGCGCTGGTAGCCGGGCAGCCGGTTCAGGTTCCGCGGCGGCTTCGGCGGGCGGGCCCGGACCGCCTTCAGGTAGACGCCGAGCCGGGGCACCACACACCCGATCAGCGAGATGAACAGCAGCAGGTAGATCGCCGAGAACCAGGGCGACTTGTAGACGTCGAAGAGCCCGAGCTTGTCGTAGAACGGGCCGAGCTTCGGATGCGCGGTGAGGAAGTCCGACACCTTGATCGGGTCGATCGGCGTCTGCGGGATGAGCGATCCCGGCACCGCACCCAGCGCGAGCAGGAACAGCAGCACCAGCGCGGTCTTCATCGAGGTGAGCTGGCGCCACATCCAGCGCAGCCAGCCGACCAGGCCGAGCGCGGGCGGTTCGTTCCCGGAGCCGCCGGTCGGTGCGGTGATGTGGTCCTTGACCTCGGTCACCTCACACCGCCGACCCGAAGTTGGCGACCCACTGCCTCAGGTCCGCGGTCATCGAATCCCACACTCCCGTCAGCAGCAGCAGTCCCACCGCGATCATCAGTACGCCGCCGATCCGGATCACCAGCACCTGGTGCCGCCGGACCCACGCGACGGCGGACAGCATCCGCCGGAACGCCAGCGCCGCGACGATGAACGGAATGCCCAGCCCGAGGCTGAACACCAACGCCAGCGTCGCACCCCGCCCGGTGCTGCCCTCGGTCGCGGCCAGCGTCATCACGGTCCCGAGCGTCGGACCGATACACGGCGTCCAGCCGAATCCGAACAGTACGCCGAGCAGCGGCGCGGCCGCGATCCCGACCGCGGGCACGCGATGCACCCGCACGTCCTTCTGCAGGAACCCGAACCCGCCGAGGAAGACCAGTCCCAGTACGACGGTCAGTCCGCCGAGCACCCGGGTGATCGCGGTCTGGTGCTCGATCAGCAGGTCTCCGGCGGTGCCGAACAGTACGCCGGTCAGGATGAAGACCGCCGAGAATCCCGCCACGAACAAGGCGGTCCCGGCCAGCATCCGGCCGCGCTGCTTCGAACCGAGCTCGGCCGCGGACAGCCCGGTGACATAGGACAGGTAGCCGGGCAGCAGCGGAACGACGCAGGGCGAGAAGAACGAGATCGCGCCGGCCAGCACCGCGATCGGCAGTGCCACCAGCATCGAACCCGTCATCGACTGCGCGAACCACTCACCCATCAGGTCAACCGGCGTCCTTCACCATGCCGAGCAGCGTCTGCTTGGTCACGTCGCCGATCACCCGTGCGGCGACCTTGCCAGTCTTGTCGATCACCAGCGTGCTCGGGATCGACGCCGCCGAGATCTGGCCGCGGAAGCGCAGCAGCGACTTGCCGTTCGGGTCGTACACACTCGGGTACTGCACGCCGAACTCCTGGACGAACTTCTTCGCCGGCGCCGGGTCGAGATCACGCGTGTTCAGGCCGATGAACTGCACCGACGGACCGAGTTCCTTGTTCGCCGCGACCAGGTCCGGCGCCTCCTTGCGGCAGGGCGGGCACCACGAGCCCCAGACGTTCAGCACGACCACCTTGCCCAGGTGGTCGGACAGCGTCCAGGTCTTGCCGTCGAGCGTCGTACCGGTGAAGGCCGGCGCCGGCTTGCGGTCGGCCGGGGCGAAGACCGACACGTTGTGCGTCCCGCTCACGAATCCCGCCTGGCCCTGCCGGTTCTCCGCGGCCTGCTGCCCCGACGAGCACGCGGTCAGCGCCAGCAACAACCCGGCCACCACGGCGGCCGCACGCTTCATCACGCGCCCCCGACGAACTTCTTCGGGTTCTTCACCGGCAGCAGGTCTTTGGCCGGTTCGGCGTACCCGACCGAGACGATCGACTCGCCGTGGAAGGTGAACGACGTCAGGCTGGCCAGGCTGCACTGGCGCTTGCGCGGGTCGTGGGGCAGCCGACGGCCCTCGATCGCGGACCGGACGATCCAGATCGGCAACTGGTGCGACACGATCAGCGCCTCGTGGCCGGCGGCCTTCTGCCGGGCGGTCTCGATCGCGTCCCGCATCCGCCGGACGATCTGCTGGTACGGCTCGCCCCAGGACGGCTTGATCGGGTTGCGGAGCAACCACCAGGCACTCGGGTTGCGCAGCGCACCGTCGCCGACACCGAACTTCTTGCCCTCGAACAGGTTCGCGGCCTCGATCACCCGCTCGTCGATGTCCGGGGTCAGCCCGAACACCGTGGCGATCGGCTCCATCGTCTCCTGGGCCCGCTCCAGCGGCGAGCTGACCAGGTGGACGATGTCGCGACCCTTCACGGACTCGGCCACCCGCTCGGCCATCGCCCGGCCCAGTTCGGACAGGTGGAAGTCGGGGATCCGGCCGTAGAGCACACCGGTCGGGTTGTGCACCTCGCCGTGACGCATCAGGTGCACGACCGTCGTTTCGGTCACCGCTGCCCTTCCATCAATTCGGTACAGCCCTTCAGTGTTGTACGGCGGCCGCCGCCGCTGCCGCAGAGGCCAGGGCGGACTCGAGCTCGGCCAGGGCGTCGTCGTCGATGGCGGCGCTGACGAACCAGGCCTCGAAGGCGCTCGGCGGCAGGTAGACGCCGGCGTCCAGCATGGCATGGAAGAACGCCGCGAACCGGGGCAGCACCTGGGCGCTCGCTCCGGCGAAGTCCCGGATCTCGGCAGGTCCCTCCGAGGACTCCACGAAGAAGACGCTGAAGAGGTTCCCGGCCGCCGAGATGACGTGCGGCACACCTTCCTTGTCCAGCGCGGTCGAGACCAGCCGCTGGATCGTGGCCGACGTCTCGTCGAGCTTCGCGTAGACCTCGTCGGTGGCCAGTCGAAGCGTGGTCAGGCCCGCGGTGGTGGCGATCGGGTTCCCGGACAAGGTGCCGGCCTGGTAGACCGAGCCCTCCGGAGCCAGGTGCGACATGACGTCGGCCCGTCCGCCGAACGCCGCGGCCGGGAAGCCACCGCCCATCACCTTGCCGAACGTCATCAGGTCGGGCTGTACGCCGTCGACGCCGTACCAGCCGGAGCGGGTGATCCGGAAGCCGGTCATCACCTCGTCGGAGATGAACAGTGCGCCGTTGTCCTTGCACGTCGTGGCCAGGAAGGCGTTGAAGTTGTCGCGGGGCGGTACGACGCCCATGTTGCCGGGTGACGCCTCGGTGATGACAGCCGCGATCTGGTCGCCGTACTCGGCGAAGGCGGCGGAGACGGCGGCCTGGTCGTTGTACGGCAGCACGATGGTGTCGGCCGTGGTCGCCTCGGTGACACCCGGCGTACCGGGAATGCCCAGCGTCAGCACGCCGGATCCCGCCTGCGCGAGCAGGGCATCGACGTGCCCGTGGTAGCAGCCGGCGAACTTCACGATCTTCGCCCGGCCGGTATACCCGCGGGCCAGCCGGAGCGCCGACATGGTGGCCTCGGTGCCGGACGAGACCAGCCGGACCTTGTCCACCGGGGTCCGCCCGACGATCTCCTCGCCGAGCAGTACTTCGGTCTCGGTCGGCGTCCCGTACGACGTACCGCGGGCGACGGCGGCCTGGACCGCGGCGGTCACCTCCGGGTGGGCGTGGCCGAGCAGCATCGGGCCCCAGGAGCAGACCAGATCGAGGTAGCGATTGCCGTCGACATCGGTAATGTGACATCGATCACCCGATGCCATGAATCGCGGTACGCCGCCAACGGCGCGGAACGCTCGTACGGGAGAATTGACCCCGCCCGGCGTGACGGCGGACGCCCTGTCGAAGAGGCTGGCGGACTGTTCTGTGTGGTCGGGCACGGCCGCCATTCTCCCCGACCGGCCAGGCGGGCCGATGGGCGGGCAGGCCGGTTCGTTCCCGCCGGGGGGTTCACAGGCGCGTTGTTACGCGCCAGTATGGGTACCCGGTAACCCGACGTAGATGGTCTGAGTTCGGTGCGTAACCCACGCACGGACTGGACGTTAGACCCAGTACGACGGCAACCGACAGACGAAATCAGATGTCCGCAGCGTGGGGCTGGGCATTTCGATGAGTCACGGAGGGGATCATCGATGGCGAAGGGCAAGCGCCGCGCCACGGGTAGCGGGTGGCGTCAGGTGGCGCCGCTCATCCCGCTGGCGTTGTTCGCGAGCGCATTCACCGTCAGCGCCACGGATGATCCGGCGATCGCCACGGCGTCGCTGGAGCAGGGTCTGTCCGGCAAGAGTCCGGTCGTCGTACCGAAGCAGCCGATCGCCGAGCCGGCCAACGTGCCGGTGCCCGGTGTGGTCGGCCACGGTGTCGATCCCGGCGAGCAGCCGACCCAGGTCGTCTCCGGCCTGTCCCGCAACGGGATCCCGAACGCCGCGTTGAAGGCCTACTCCCGGGCTCAGCAGGTGATGGCACAGGTCGATCCTGCCTGCAACCTGCCGTGGACCCTCGTGGCCGCGATCGGCCGGGTCGAGTCGAACCACGGCCGCTTCGGAGGCAACGCGCTGAACTCCCAGGGTGTCGCGGTGCCGGGCATCTTCGGCCCCCGGCTGGACGGCGTGAGCACGGCCAAGATCAACGACACGGACGCCGGTGCGTTCGACGGTGACGGCGCCTTCGACCGCGCGGTCGGGCCGATGCAGTTCATCCCGGGCACCTGGCGCTCGATGGGGGTGGACGGCGACGGCGACGGCGTGCGGAACCCGCAGGACATCGACGACGCGGCCATGTCCACCGCGGTGTACCTGTGCTCCGGCAAGACCAACCTGTCCAAGGCCAGTGATCTGAACTCGGCGATCCTGCGCTACAACCACTCCCAGCAGTACGCCGATCTCGTGATCAGCATCGCGAAGGCGTACGCCGGTGGCAGCTGGATCGCGGTCGGCAACGGGACCGAGAGCGACGGCCAGGGCATCGACACCGCCGGCGACCAGGTCGGCGACCCGACCATCGACGCCCCGGCCGACAACAACCTGCCGCAGGCGAGCGACCTGCCCACCTACCCGGGCGCGGCCAAGCCGACGACCGGACCGGTCCAGGGTGGCGACGGCAAGCCGGGCACGCAGCCGACCAAGACCCCGCCGGGCAGCAAGCCGACCACACCGGGCGACAAGCCGTCGACGGACAACCCGACCACGCCGACGCCGAAGCCTCCGACGTCTGGCAAACCGCCGGCGCCGGGCGTCGCAACCCTGCAGACGGCAGCCGGCCTGATCGTCGGCACGGTCGGCAGCACCTTGACCGAGCTGACCAAGGCGACGCAGTACTGCCAGGCGGAGATGAAGAAGGTGACCATCACCTCGCCGACGCAGGACCAGTTGCAGAAGTGCGTGACGGCCTACCAGACCGGCGGCACCGCCGCCGTCGAGCAAGTGATCCGCAACCTGCTGTCCCTGCTCGGACTGCTGGGCGTTCTCGGTGGAGGCATCCTCGGGAGCTGATCCACACAGACCGGCGCGCCTGCCCCCACCCCTCCCTTGGCGCGCCTCTGGCGACGCCACGGAGCAACTCCCCCCGGCTTCGTGGCGTCGCCCCTTTGTGAACGATCAGAACACTGCATCGATCACATCACTGGACGAGCCAGGCGTTCTCGATCGTCTGGCTGAGCTTGTTCCCGACCAGATCGGTCGCCGTGACCCGGAGGCTTGCCGCCGACGCTCCCGCTGGTGCGGCCGGGATCCGCGCTGTGACCGTGCCGTCGAGTCCCCGCGGGAGCAGCGTGAGTCGTTGCCAGGTCGTCCCGTCGTACGAGATCTCGGCGGTGGTGCGGAAGATGCCCAGGCCGTGCACACCCGGTTGGTACGCCGGCTTGAGCTGCAGCCGGTCGCCGGCCCGTTGGTAGTCGACCTGGACGAGTGGAAGCACCGATCGCCCGCTGGTCGGCTTGGACAGGAAGTGCCACTCGGTGTGGGTCGCGGTCGAGGTCTTGGCCCAACTGCTCGGACCACGCTTCTGGTCCAGCGTCAGGTCGTACCAGGCCGCCTTGGCCGGCACCGTGAACTGGCCGACCGACCAGTCCTCGCTGCCGAGTTCGACGCCGTTGCTGCTGAGCTTCATGCTCGTCGTGTCACCGCGGTCGCCCCAGCCATAGATGGTGCGATCACCACTGACGTACTGCGGGATCGCGAACCGCAACGCGTTCTCGTACCGCGCCGGAGGCCAGCCCTGCACCTCGTTCCCGGCTCCCCCTCCATCCGGAACGGCGGGACGCGTCAGCGACTCCCACCAGCCACGGTCCGCCGTCTCGTTCCGGCGGTAGCCGCGGGCGATCGTGTACTCGAAGCCGGACTCGTTCCAGTCCCCCGCCGACGTCTGCTCGTCCCACAGGACGCCCTTCACGTCGCTGGCGAGGTAGTCGGTGCGCGTGACCGGTCCGGTCACGCCACGGATCGAGCTCAGGCCGGCCGGTACACCCGGCAGGTGTGCGATCCGCTCGTCGTTGTGCAACTTGAACGCGTCGTTGCGCTGGAAGTCCGTGGTCACCACAGCCGGCCGCATCTTCGCGACGTCATAGGTGAGCGGGCCGCGGACGACGGACGGCCCCAGGACCACGTCGTACCGGTAGGTGCTGTCGCGCAACCCGTTCAGCCGCATGGACACCGGTCCCTTGGCCAGTACGTCGAGCAACTGCCGGCCTTGCTCGGCACGCAGCAGATAGAACGGGACGCCCTGGTTGGAACTCGTCGACCAGAAGCCAGAGATCTCGTTGTACATCAGGACGAACTTCGCCCCCGCCTGCTTGGCCGCGGTGATCTGCGCCGCCGTCTGACTGGAACCCCGAAACCGCAACAGAACCGCGGCATTCTTGGCCCCGGTCAGCTCAGCCGCCGTACCGTCGCCGCCGTTCACCAGCGGCAGCGTCGTGCTGCCGACGTACGACGAGTCGAACGTCGTCTCGCTCGGGGTCGGCAACCGGAAGGCCCCGTCCACGCCGCTGACGTCGGCGGTCAGTTCGGGCTGGGCGAGATCCCACCGCTGCACGACCTGGAAGGTGCCGTTGGCAACCTTCCCGAAGTCCTGCACGTAGATGCCGCCGGTGGCCCGTTGCGGCACCGTCCAGCCGGACACCGCGTCGCGGGCGCCGACGTTGCGGTGCCAGGCGAACCCGACCTTCTGCGCGTCGGCCGGACGCGGGGTCTTGATGGTGACCTTGTTCGCGGTCCGCGCGTCGAAGCTGAACGTCCGGTCGCCGTCGATCCACTCGTCCGGATCACCGAGCAACGAGTACGAGTTGGACCAGCCTGCCTGGTCGGCGCCGACGACGAAGACCATGACGGCGTACCGTCCGGTCGGTACTTCGAGGGTCCGGCTGCCGGTGGCACTGTCGAAGGCGACCACCTTCACGGCGCCGGTGTCCTGGTTCCACAGCTGCACGCCGCTGGACCCGCCCTTGAGGCTGGCAGGTTTGCCGTCGCGGCCGATCGCCTTCACAGTCACGGAGTTCAGCCGCCCACCGGCCGCGAACCCGAGCCCGGTCCGGTACGACACGTGGCCGCTGCGGGCCGTGAGGACGCCGGTGTACTTGGCCGGTTGGGTCTTCGCGAGGTCGATCGTGACCGTGGCGGACGCCGTACCGCCGGCCGGGATGGTCAGCCGCGCGGGGCTCACCGTGACCGCTGCGTTCACCTTGCCGGGCGACTGCGCGCCGACGCTCAGGTCCAGCGTCACCTTCCGGGTGGAGTTGTTGCGGTAAGCAACCGTGCGCCCGACCGGCGCCGGGGCCGTCGTACCGCTCCAGGAGAGATCACCGAAGAACAGGCTGGCCGCGTCCGGCAGAATCGCCGGGTCGAGCGCGTTCGGGATGTCGATCCGGCCGAGGCCTTGCTGGGCGGGGGTCGCGTCCTTGGACGGCACCGCTGTCGCGGCGAGCACGGCCTTCAACTGCTGGCCCGACCAGTCCGGGTGCCGCTGGGCCAGGATCGCGGCGGCGCCGGCCACGTGCGGCGTGGCCATCGAGGTGCCGCTCAGCCTGGTGTAGTACTGGCCGAGCACGTGGCCTTGTTCGGTGCCGGCCGCCCGGGCGGCCGCGATCTCCACGCCGGGCGCGGTGACCTCGGGCTTCAGTGCACCGTCGCCGAGCCGCGGCCCACGGCTGGAGAAGCTCGCCAACTTGTCGTCACGGTCGACGGCACCCACGGTCAGTGCCTCCGACGCCGCACCGAGAGAGCTGACGGAGTCCTCCGCGCCGGCGTTGCCTGCGGCAACGACGAACAGGGCACCACTCGACTTCGACAACCGGTCGACGGCCTGGCTCATCGGGTCGGACCCGTCAGACGGCTTGCCGCCGAGGCTCATGCTGACGACCTTCGCGCCCTGCTGGACCGCCCACTCCATGCCGGCGATCGCCTCGGAGTCGAGACCGTGGCCGCTGTTGTCGAGCACCTTGCCGATCAGCAGGTCGGCGCCTGGCGCGACTCCCTTGCGCTCACCGTCGGACGCCGTACCGAGGGCGGCGACGATCGACGCGGTGTGGGTGCCGTGGCCGTGCAGGTCCTGGACCGGCTGGTCCGGGACGAAGCTCTGGGATGCGACGACCTGCTGGGCGAGGTCCGGGTGGCCCGCGTCGTAGCCGGTGTCGAGCACGGCCACCTTGACGCCCTGGCCGTCGTACCCGGACCGCCAGGCGGTTGGGGCACCGATCTGTTTCGTGGACTGTTCGAGGGTCGCCTCGGTCCGCCCGTCGAGCCAGATCTTGGCCACCTGGCTGCCGGACCTGAAGGTGGTCGGGCCGCTGATGCTGTTCCAGAAGGTCTTCGCGCCGGCCTTCTCCACGCTGACCGCGGTGCTCCCGACGCTGGGGAGGGTACGGCGTACGGTCGCGGCCTGCGGGGCGGCCGGCGTACTGCGCAGGGTGGACGGCGCGGCCAGGAGGAGTGGCAGTTCGTCGCTGCTCGCGTCGTCGTACCCCTGCTCGACCAGCTCGGTGAGGTTGAAGAGGCGCTCGTCCAGGCGACCCTCGCTCAGGAGCGGGTACGCCGCGGCGGGGACCACGCTGAGCTCGCCGTCGAAGCTGCCGAAGTAGTACGGCTCGTCGCCCGCCAGGTGGGCCGAGACCTGGCCGTTGGAGCTCGTGGTCAGTTCGGCGACGTCACCGGTCACCAGGGTGATCCGGTGGGTGCTGCCGGCTGGTGTCGCCGGAGCGGTCGTGGCTCCAGCGTGGGCCGGGGTGGTCGCCAGCAGCAGGGAACTGGCGACCACCACCGTCGCGAGCAGGCCCGAGGTGAGGCGTGGCAATCGAGTAGTCACGGGGCGGTCCTCCCGATGCCCCGACGCTCGCGAGGCCATCCTCGCGAGCCTGTCAGTTGCCCTCAGCCCGGTCCACCGATGCCGATGACGGACTCCCGCCATGGCCGGTTCTGGTCAGGGCCGCAAGTACCTCCGGCCGCACCGTGCGGCCGGGACTCCGCAGGCTCCGGCTCAGGCGAAGCGCTTGGTGACCTGCTCGACGCGGTCGACCAGGTCCAGGTCGTACGCGACGCCCGGGACGTAGAAGATGACGTAGTCGGCGCCGGCCTCGAGTGCCGCCTCGACCTTGTCCGCGATCTCGTCCTCGGTCCCGATCAGGTTGTCGTTGTCGAACTTCTCCCGGTTCATCGGGCCGAGGGCCTTCTCGGTCGCCTTCGCCGGGTCGTCACCCTTGTCGATCGGGAACACGTTGAAGCTGGTCGACTTGATGATGTCGTCGTAGTTCCGGCCGACCCTCTCGCAGTGCGCGCGCAGGATGTCCGCCTTCTCCTTGATCACCTGCGGGTTGCCGCCGCCGATGTTGGCCGCGTCGCCGTACTGCGCGACCAGCTTCAGCGTGACCTTCGGGCCACCGCCACCGATCCAGAACGACGGGTGCGGCTTGCGCACGCCCTTCGGCTCGTTGATCGGTTCATTGATCGAGTAGTGCTTGCCGTTGTAGACCGGCTTGTCCTCGGTCCACATCTTGTAGATGATCTCGGTGGCCTCCCGGAACGCGGCCATCCGCGGCGGGATGTCGGTCCACTCGTAGCCGTAGGCCTTCCACTCGTGCTCGTACCAGCCCGCGCCGATGCCGGCGTACAGGCGGCCGTGGCTGGCGACGTCGACGGTGGACGCGATCTTCGCGTACAGCGCCGGGTTGCGGTATCCGTTGCAGCCGACCATCTGGCCGATGTTCACCCGGCTGGTGTCGCGGGCCAGCGCGGCCGTCGCGCTCCAGCACTCGAAGGTGGTGTTGTCACTGGGCTCCGGCACGGTGTGGAAGTGGTCGAACAACCAGATCGAGTCCCAGGACTGCTCATCGGCCCGCTTGGCGACGTCGGTCATCGCCTCCCACTGCTCCACCGGATCCGCGATCTGAGCCAGATCCATCTTCCAGCCCTGCGGTACGAAAATCCCGAAACGTGTAGTCATGCGCTCATCCTTTCCGGCCGCGCCGGTCAGGGTCCATCACTCTGGCTACTGAATTCGTTCTCAATCGGACCACTCCAACTTCTGAATCCCGTCCGGCGTCGTACCGCCCGTGACCAAGTTCGACGATCTGTTCACCACCGCCGCACCCCTCATCGCTCGCGGAGACCATCAGCGCGACGAACCTCCCCGCGAGGGCGGCCGCTGGCCCGTCAGCGTCGTACTGCGTCCTCCGACCGACAGCGACCTCGCGCAACGCCTGGACGCCGTCACCACCGAGGCGGCGGAGCTGGCCGGCCCGGGCCACTGGCAGACCGGCCAACTGGGATCGGCCCACCTCACTGTCCGCGCTCTCGAGGGCTACCGCGCCACCATCGCCCCGGACGACCCCGCGATCGAGCGCTATCTGGCCGCCGTACGGCGGGCGACCGCCGGCCTGACTCGCTTTCGTGTCACCGGTCTCACCCTGACCCCGGGGTCGGTGATGGCCTGCGCGATCCCGCTCGACGGAGCAGCCGACGCCTTCCTGGACCGGTTCGCCACCGAGCTCGGCCCCGACGACTGGTTCGAGCGCCCGCACTGCCGCCGTGACATCTGGTATCTCAACCTCCTCCACTTCACCTCCGAGATCCCGAACCCGCTGAAGCTGATCGACTGGGTCGCCGAGCGCCGCACCACCACGATCGGCGAGATCGAGATCGCGGCACCTGAGCTCGTTCATTTCTGCCTTCAGGACGGAGATCGCGCGCATATGCGCCCGATCGTGAGAGCGCTCTAGTTCCGGAACCGGTGAGGCCTTGACCGGGTGAGGTGGCTGGTTGAGAGTCGGGGCCGACGCGGGTGTGAGGCTCGCGCGTTGGGGAGGTCGCGATGCGTGGGTTCCGGCGGGTTGCTCTGGTGGTGGCCGGGGCGCTGGTGGTGGGAATGGCGCCGTTGCAGGCAGTCGCCGACGACCCGGCGCCGATCGTGCTGGCCGCGTTCGAGGGGGCGGAGCCGTTCGCGTCGCCGCCGAACCCGGGGATCTTCGGCTGGGGCAGCGACGCCGACGACCCGCCGACGATGGAGCTGCAGGCGCGCGCCGACGCCCCGTCCGGCGAGAAGGTGCTGCACGGCACCTACAACATCAGCGGGTACGGCGGGTTCAGCCACGACGTGACGTTCGACCAGAACCCCGGCGACTGGTCCGCGCACAAGGGCATCCGGTTCTGGTGGTACGGCCAGAACACCGCACCGCTGCCACCCGGCTCCGGCAAGCGGATCTTCTTCGAGATCAAGGACGGCGGCGCCAACGCCGAGGCCTCCGAACTGTGGAACACCAGCTTCACCGACGACTGGCAGGGCTGGCACCTGGTCGAGATCCCGTTCAGCGACCTGGTCTACCGCGCCGACTACCAACCGGTCGGCGGCATCGACCAGGTGCTGAACCTGACCCAGATGTGGGGCTACGCGATCACCATGCCGGTCGGCTCCCCGGGTGAGTTCGCGATCGACCAGGTCGAGGTCTACGGCAAGGCCGACCCCGCACTGAAGGCGAGCGTCGTCACCGATGCGGGCGTCTACCCGGTCAAGGAAGGCGGCACCGCCCAGGTCAAGATCTCCGTCGCGACCACCGGCAGTACCCCACTCGAGGAGCCGGTCACCGTCGACTACCGCACGGGGACCGGATCCGCCGGCGCCGACGACTACAACCCGGTCACCGGCACGGTCACCTTCCCGGCCGGTACGGCGTCCGGCACCGCGCAGACCGTGGCCGTCACGACCCGGAAGGACCGCACCGCGGAGGCCGCCGAGACGATCCCGCTCGAGCTCACCGTCACCGGCGCGAAGGCACCGTCGACCCAGCCGGTCGTCGTGATCAACGCCCACGACCTGCCCTACCTCAACAGCAAGCTCCCGGTGAAGAAGCGGGTCGCGGACCTGCTCGCCCGGATGACGACGGCCGAGAAGGTCGGCCAGATGACCCAGGCCGAGCGCAACGCGCTCCGCTCGCGCACCGACATCGCGTCGTACGCGCTCGGTTCGCTGCTGTCCGGTGGTGGCTCCGTGCCGACGCCGAACACTCCGGCCGCGTGGGCGGCGATGATCGACAACTTCCAGCTGAACGCCCAGGCCACCCGGTTGCAGATCCCGCTGATCTACGGCGTCGACGCGGTGCACGGGCACAACAACGTGGTCGGCGCGACGATCCTGCCGCACAACATCGGCATCGGCGCGACCCGCGATCCGGACCTGGCCCGCCGTACCGGCGAGGTGACCGCGACCGAGGTGCGCGCGACCGGCATCCCGTGGGACTTCTCGCCGTGCGTCTGCGTGGTCCGCGACGACCGCTGGGGCCGGGCCTACGAGGGGTACGGCGAGGACCCGGCGCTGGTCCAGTCGATGGCGACCGTGATCACCGGCATGCAGGGCAAGGCGGACGGCAGCCAGCTGGCGCAGAACACCCGCGTGCTGGCGACCGCGAAGCATTTCGTCGGCGACGGCGGTACGACGTACGGGTCCTCGACGACCGGTAGTTACAAGATCGACCAGGGCATCACCGAGGTCACCCGTCAGCAGTTGGAGACGCTGCACCTGGCACCGTTCGGAACCGCCGTGGACCTCGGGGTCGGGGCCGTGATGCCGTCGTACTCGAGTGTCGCCATCGACGGACAGGCCCCGGTCAAGATGCACGGCGACGGCGAGTTGATCAACGGCGTACTCAAGCAGCGGATGGGCTTCGACGGGTTCGTGATCAGCGACTGGCAGGCGATCGACCAGCTGCCGGGCGACTACGCGAGCGACATCCGTACGTCGATCAACGCCGGGCTCGACATGATCATGGTGCCGACCAACTACCAGGGCTTCACCCAGGGCCTGACCGACGAGATCGGCGCCGGCCGGGTGCCGATGACCCGGGTCGACGACGCGGTCCGGCGGATCCTGACCGAGAAGTTCAAGCTCGGCCTGTTCGAGCACCCGTACGCCGACACCACGCACCTCGCCGACATCGGATCGGCCGCACACCGCGCGGTCGCCCGGGAGGCGGCGGCCAAGTCCCAGGTGCTGCTCAAGAACGACGGCAACCTGTTGCCGCTGGCATCCACCTCGAAGGTCTACGTGGCCGGCAGCAACGCGAACGACCTCGGCAACCAGATGGGCGGCTGGAGCATCACCTGGCAGGGCGGCTCCGGTCCGACGACCACCGGTACGACGATCCTGGACGGGATCAAGCAGGTGGTGCCGACGGCAACGTTCAGCGCGGACGCCTCGGCTCCACTGGAGGGTCACGACGTCGGCGTGGTCGTCGTCGGCGAACGCCCGTACGCCGAAGGGATCGGTGACGTCGGCAATGGTCACGACCTGCTGCTGTCGGACGCCGACAAGGCCGCGGTGGACAAGGTGTGCGGCGCGATGAAGTGTGTCGTGCTGATCGTGTCCGGCCGGCCGCAGGCGATCGCCGACCAGCTCGGCACGATGAACGCCGTGGTGGCGTCGTGGCTGCCGGGCACCGAAGGCGCCGGGGTCGCGGACGTCCTGTTCGGCAGGCGCCCGTTCACCGGTCGGCTGCCGGTCAGCTGGCCGCGTACGGAAGCGCAGGAGCCATTGAACGCCGGTGACGCCTCCTACGATCCGCAGTACCCCTATGGTTGGGGTCTGACCACCCAGGCGACGGCTCGGCAGAAGCTGACAGAAGCCCGGAACACCCTTCTGCACAAGCATGATCCGTACGCGCTGGCCGCTGCGGTCGCTGCCTCGGTAGCTCTCCAGGCGAAGGACTGGTCAGGGCCCCAGGCAACTATCGCTCTCGCCGCTCTGACCCAGTCCGCCAAGTACCTCGAGCGCACCAAGGCGGACTCCTTCACCGAGGGCGATGCGGTGGTCGGCGCGGCCCGCTGGATCGCGCAGAACCACATCGGACAGAATGTCACCGAGCCGGCGTCCAAACTCACGTCGGACGCCGAGCACCTGCTCCTGACCGGACAGCTGAGTGCCGCCGTCAGCAAACTGACGGCGGCCTCGAGGCTCAGCGGATGATCTTCGCGGCGGCCGGACGGGCGACCTTGTCGACGTTCGTCCGCGACATGGCCATGTCCTCGGTGAAGCCCCGGGCCATCCGTTCCGAGACCCGCTTCCCCTCGGTCGACGTCGGTCCGCAGTACGTCTTCGGCAGGATGCCGCGGTCGACCTGCTTGATCCATTCGCCACCGGGATCCGCAGCGGCCACCTGCTGGATCGTCAGCAACTGCAGTTCGAACAGGACTAGACCGTCACCAGCTCTCGTTCGGGCTGCGCCGGCTCCTGCCGGTGCAGCCGGTTCGGCCACCAGGCCTTGCGGCCCAGGAGGACGAGGATGGAGGGAAGCATCACGATCCGGACCAGGGTCGCGTCGATCAGGACGGCGACGGCCAGGCCGATGCCCATCTGCTTCATCTCGAGCATGCCCAGGGTGGCGAAGACCGCGAACACCGAGACCATGACGGCGGCTGCGCTGGTCACCACACCGGCCGATTCGGTGATGCCCTTCCGGACCGCCTCGCGAGGCGTCAACCCTGCGGCCACTCCTTCGCGGATCCGGCCGAGGACGAACACGTGGTAGTCCATCGACAACCCGACCAGGATCACGAACAGGAACAGCGGGATCCACGACACCACGAAGCCTGACGAAGTGAACCCGAGCAGCCCTTCGGCCCAGCTGTGCTGGAACACCAGCGACAGTACTCCGAAGCAGGCAGCCACGGAGGCGAGGTTGAGCACCGTGGTCAGCAGGGCGATCGCCACGCTCCGGAACGTGATGGCCATCATCACCAGCGTCAGCACGAGGACGAACGCGATCACCCACGGCAGCTTATCTCGCTGATTGTTGCCATAGTCAACCGACTCGGCCTGCTCCCCACCGACCGCCCAGTTCGGCATCGACCCGAGCGAGGCGGGTACGAAGTCCGACCGCAACTGGTTCAACGCGGTCTCGGCGTTCGCACTGCTCTCCGGCAATACCGACACCAGCGTGAGCACCGCTGTCCCGTTCGCCTGCCGGATCGCCTCGCCCTGCGGTACGACGAACTTGCCGCTCTGTACCGCGGACTCCTGCAGCCCGGTCAATGCCGCGACCGCATCCTCGCCACGCACGACCACGTCGTACGAAAGCCCGCCCTGGGACGGGAAGTTCTCCTGCAGGGCCTTGAACGTGCGTACCTCGGGGATGCTCTGCGGCAGCGTGTTCAGGTCGGACGGCTCGGTCTTCATCCCCAGTGCCGGTACGGCGAGCGCCGCCACGGCGAGGATCGACACGGACAGTGCGGCCCGCGGATGGCTCAATACCGGAGCCAGGATGCGACGGCTGATCCCACCGGGACCGATGCGCCGGTTCAGCCGCCAGAGCAGCGGGACGCGCGGCCGGTCGACCCGATGTCCCAGCTTCGCCAGCAGTGCGGGCAGCACGGTCAGGGAGCCGAGGACTGCCACCGCGACGACCACGATCGTTGCCGTTGCCATCGAAGAGAACGTCATGTCCTGCGCGACGTACAGGCCGGCCATCGAGACGATCACGGCGAGGCCGGAGACGACCACCGAGTGACCTGAGGTCGCCGCGGCAATCTCGACGGCGTCCAAGGTGCTACGGCCCTTACGGCGTTCCTCGCGTTCTCGTTTGAGGTAGAAAAGTGAGTAGTCGACGCCGACGGCCATCCCGATCAGCAGGACGACGTTGGCGACGGAACCGCCGTCGGGGAAGAGGAACGACAGCGGCGCGTAGAAGCCGAGCGCGGCGCCGACCGCCGAGAACGCCAGCAGGACGGGGATTCCGGCCGCGATCAGCGCACCGAACGCCAGCAGCATCAGCACGAACGTGATCGGCAGGCTGAGCTTCTCCGCCTTGGCGAGATCCGAACCGACCTGCTTCCAGATCCCCGCGTCCAGTGAGGCCGTGCCGGCCTGGTTGATGCTGAGGCCCGGGTTGGCCTGCTGGACCTCGGTGGTGGTGGCGACGACCTTCTCGATCGCGTCGGCCGCGTCGTCCGCCGTTCCCTTCAACTCGATCGGCAGCAACGCGGCCTTGCCGTTCTCCGACCAGACCGGCTGACCGACCTCCTGGACCGAGTCCAGCGTCGTGAGTTTCTGCCGGAGCTGGGTCATCGCAGTCGTTGCGGCCGCCTTGTCCAGCCGACCGTCGGGATCGGTCAGGAGTACGGTCTCCGCGGGCCGGTCGCCCAGTCCGGCGTGCTCGATCATCTCCGCTGCCTGGCCGGACTGACCGACCCAGGTGTCCTTGCTCTGCATCTGCTGCTTCGGGATGACCACCGACATCCCGACCGCGACGACGACGAGCAGCAGCCAGAGGCCGATCGCTCGCCATGGATGGATCGCACTCCACCGTGCAACCCGCACGGTCACGCCACCAGCGCTCACGCTGTCCCCACCTCTCGTTGTTCCTGACACAACGAGCCTCGTGGGACGGCGGGCGGAACTCAGGAGAGCTGAGTCCCCCGGCCGGGTGGACCTAGGTCTACCCCGCGACCGGCTCCGCGGTACGGGCGCGGAGACGGCGGAGCATCCGGGCATCCTCGAAGCCGACAGTGCGAGCGGCCGCCTCGACAGTTGCGCCGTGGCCGATCAGGTGTTCGGCCCGCTCGAGCCGGAGGAGTTGCTGGTACCGCAGCGGGGTCAGGCCGGTGGCATTGGTGAAGATCCGGGTCAGGGTCCGTTCACTCACGCCCACCTCGTGCGCGAGCTCGGCGAGCAGGAGGCGGTCGGCGTACCGGGCGTCGATGACGTCCTGCACCCGGTGGGCCAGATCGCTCAGGTGACCGCGGTGCCGCAGCATCACGCTGTCCTGCAGTTCGTCGCCGTTGCGCCGGGCGTACACGACCATCTCCCGCGCCACCCGGGCCGCGGCCTCTGCGCCCCGCTCGACCGCGACGAGGTGCAGCGCCAGGTCGATCCCGCTCGCGATCCCGGCGGAGGTGATGACGCGGTCGTCCACGACGTACAGGACGTCCCGCACGATGCTCGCCTTCGGGTACCGCGCGGCCAGCTCCTCGGTCAGGTCGTGGTGCGTGGTGTAGCGGTGGCCGTCGAGCAGCCCGGCCGCGCCGAGTGCATCGGCGCCGGAGCACACGCTGGCCACCGATCCCCCGGCTGCGTGATGAGTGCGCAACCGCTGCCTGGTCTCGGGCCCGATCGGCGGCTGCGGCGACAACCGCGGCGACCGCCAACCGGGTACGACGATCAGGTCGTCCGGACCGAGCTCGGGCCAGTCCAGCCGCGCCTTCACCGGCACGCCCTGGGCGGTGGCGATCTCCTCCGTCTCCGCCACGTAGCTCAGCCGGTAGCGGTAGCCGAGATCGTTCGCGGTCGAGAAGACCTGCGCCGGCCCGGCCAGATCCAGCAGGTGCAGCTTGGGTACCAGCAGGAAGACGACCCGAGTACTACTCATGATCCGGTCAGGATGACACGGGTACGGCGGTCAGTTCGTCGAGTGTCCGAATGGTGGCGAACCGGCCCGCCAGCGCGTACTCGGTCCGCTCGGTGACGAGCTCGGGACTGAGTGTGCGCGGATCCGCCAGAATCTCGTCCAGACTCGCGTCGGCCGGCATCGTCCAGTGCGGCAACGGGGTCGTCGCCGTCGCCTCGGTGACGAACACGACGTCGTACCCGAGGTCCGAGGCGATCCGGGTGGTGGTCTCGCAGCACTGCTCGGTCCGGATGCCGCCGATCACCAACTCGGTGACGCCGTGCTGGGTCAGGAGTTGCTGCAGATTCGTTGTGGTGAAGGCGTTGTGCGAGGTCTTGGTGATCACCGGCTCACCGTCGATCGGCTCGAGTCCTTCGATCAGCCGGACGTGGCCGTTCGCCGGATCGAACGCGCCGCCGGTGCCGGGCTCGGTGTGCAGCACCCAGACGACGAGGTCGCCCTGGTCCCGGGCGGCGCGGACCAGGCGGCCGACCCGGTCGGCGATGTCGGGGTGGTTCACGGCCTGCCAGTTCGGCCGGACGCGGAAGGATTCCTGGACGTCGATCACGATCAGTGCGGTTGCGCTCATACCGTCCATGCTCGCGTGCTGGCGGCGTATCGGAGAAGACCCGATCGGGGCCAGGACCGGACCGATCCGGTCAGCCGTCGGCAGACCTTTCGATAACCGTGCAGTCATCGGACGAATTCAAACCGTTACGAACTATTCCAAACACTGGACACCCGTGCTTATCGTGCCCGGGTCGGCGTGGAAACGCTCTCGCCGACGACCGTCGACTCAGTGAGGGGAATGCGATGCCTGATCACCTGCCCCGCCGCGAGGTCCTGCGTACGGCCGGCGCCCTGGGTCTGGGTGCCGCCGCCGCGGGCGCTCTGAGCAGTACCGCGGTGGCGACCACCCAGGCCGGTTCGGCCGCTGGTACGCCGGATAAGTTGGCCGCCATGGGCGCACACCACGGCAAGCTGGAGATCCGCAAGGACCCGTTCGGCACCACCCCGGAGGGCGTTGCGGTGGACGTCTACACGTTCACCAACGGCCGGGTCACGATCTCGATGCTGACCTGGGGCGCCACCATCCAGCGGGTCGAGACCCCGGACCGGCGCGGCCGGACCAAGAACATCAGCCTGGGCTTCGACAATCTGCCCGACTACGCGGCGCTCAGCCCGTACTTCGGCGCCACCATCGGCCGCTACGGCAACCGGATCGCGAAGGGCCGGTTCACGCTGGACGGGACGACGTACCAGATCCCGGTCAACAACGGCGAGAACGCGTTGCACGGCGGGACCATCGGCTTCGACAAGAAGGTGTGGAAGGCCAAGACCGTGCGCACCGACGACTCGGTCGGGGTCGCGTTCAGCTATGTCAGCCCGGACGGTGAGATGGGCTTCCCGGGTGAGCTCAGTACGACGGTCACCTACACGCTGGACCGGCGGGACAACCTGCGGATCGACTACCAAGCGACCGTCGCAGGCAAGCCGACCGTGGTGAACCTGACCAACCACGTGTACTTCAACCTGGCCGGTGAGGGCAGCGGCTCGATCGACGACCACGTGCTCGAACTGAACGCATCGTCGTACACCCCGGTCGACGCCGGCCTGATCCCGACCGGCGAGATCGCCCCGGTCGCGGGTACGCCGTTCGACTTCAACAAGCCGACGCCGATCGGCGCCCGGCTGCGCGGCGACCACCCGCAACTCATCGTCGGCCGCGGCTACGACCACAACTTCGTCCTCGGCGGCAAGACCGACCACGACGGACTCCGCTTCGCCGCCCGCTTCTGGGAGCCCGAGGACGGCCGCACCGTCACGGTCCACACCGACCAGCCGGGCGCGCAGTTCTACAGCGGCAACTTCCTCGACGGCACGTTCCTGGGCATCGGCAACAAGGCCTACCGCCAGGGCGATGCGTTCGCCTTCGAGACCCAGCACTTCCCGGACTCCCCCAACCAGCCCAACTTCCCGTCCACGGTTCTCCGCCCCGGCGAGACCTACGCGACCACCACCATCTACACCTTCGGCACCAAGTAACGGTGCCCAAGGACAGGAGGTAGTCGACCGCACACCCGGTCCGCAGGCTCACGCAGCGAGGTGGTTCCGTCACCGACGGGACCACCTCCTGTCGTTAGGAACCTCACGCATTGTCTGCGCCGGGCAACGGGCGCAGGCTGGGGTTGAGGGTGGGTGACGGGTTGTGGCGAGGGGGACCCTGACGATCGAACCGGCCCACGGCCCAGGGCCGTGGGCTTTGTGGGCGACCGTCCTGGCGGGGTTCGGCACCCTGGTGGTTTCGGTGGTCCTCGCGATGGCCGGCGACGAACTCGTCCGGCCGGGTCTGCAGGCACTGCTGTTCAACTGGATCACCATTCCGTACCTGATCAGCGGCACCCTGGCCTGGTGGCGCCGGCCGGACAGCCGCCTCGGTCCACTGATGATCGCCACGGCCTTCGTGATGGCGCTGACGGCTCTGCAGTGGTCTTCGGTGCCTGCGCTGCACTCGTTCGGCCACCTGCTCGACATGGTTCCGTCGGCCATGTTCCTGCACGTCTTCCTCGCCTATCCGACCGGACGGCTGGAGACCCGGCCACGCCAGGTGGTCGTCATCGCCGCCTACGTGAACGTCGTGGTTCTCCAACTGGCGAAGATCCTGCTCGGTGGCAATCCCGACAGCCTGCTCGCCATCACCTCCGAGCCCGTACTGGCGGCCCGGATCGAGCAGGTCCAGCTGATCACCATGAGCGTTCTGCTCCTGACCGGCACGGTTCTACTCTTCGTACGGCGTCCGTCCGCCGCCGGCACGCGCAGACGTCCGGTGACGCTGCTGGTGGACACGTTCGGACTCGCACTGGTCGCGCTCGCGGTCCTGTACGTCGCGGGTCTGCGTGGCTGGCCGCAGATCGAAACGGTCCGCCACATCGCGTTCGCCGCAGTCGGGCTCGCGCCGGTCGCGTTCCTGCTCGGCCTGCTGGACGCCCGGATGGCCCGGACCGATGTCGGCGCACTCCTGATGGAGCTGCGCGCCCACCCAGCCGGCGAGCTGCGCGAGCCACTGGCGCGGGCACTGCACGATCCTTCGCTGACGCTTGCCTATTGGCTTCCGCAGTACGGCACTTGGGCGGACCAAGAGGGACGGGCCATCACGCTGCGCGGAGCCGAGGACGGGCGGGCGACGCGGGTCATCAAGCGCGACGACGAGCCGATCATCGCGCTGGAGTTCGACCGGTCGCTCGAGGACGAACGGGAGTTGCTGGACGCCGTCGCCGCGGCGGCGGGCATCGCGCTGGAGAACAACCGCCTGCAGGTGGAGCTCCGCGCCCGGCTGCAAGAACTGCAGGGTTCCCGAGCCCGGGTCATCGACGCCGGCCAGAAGGAGCGGCAGCGACTAGAGCGGAATCTCCACGACGGCGCCCAGCAGCGGTTGGTTGCCTTGTCGCTCGAGCTCGGCCTGCTCGCCGGCAGTGCCGGAGGCGAGACCTCGGAACGGTTGCTGCAGGCCAAGCGTGAGGTCAGCGTCTCCCTCGACGAGCTGCGAGACGTTGCCCGCGGCATCCATCCTGCCGTGCTCACCGGGCACGGCCTGGCCGTCGCGTTGGAGTCGCTGGCAGCGCAGGCCGCCGTACCCGTCGAGCTCGAGGTCGCGGTCGACGGACGGCTGACCGAGCGGATCGAGGTCGCCGCGTACTACGTCGTCAGCGAGAGCCTGACGAACATCGCCAAACACGCCCACGCGACCGTGGCCTCGGTCCACGTCACGCGCTCGGCGGACACGGTCGTGGTCGAGGTCGTCGACGACGGCGTCGGCGGGGCGGACACCGAACGCGGGACCGGGCTTCGCGGTCTCGCCGATCGGGTCGAGGCGGTCGGTGGCCGGCTGCGGATCTGGAGCCCGGCCGGGCACGGGACCCGGCTCGAGGCGGAGTTCCCGTGCGAGTAGCGATCGCCGAGGACAGCGTCCTGCTGCGCGAGGGGCTCACCCGGATCCTGAGTGGTGCCGGCCTCGAGGTCGTCGCGGCGTACGACAACGCCGACGACCTGCTGCGGTACGTCCGCAGCTTCCCACCGGAGGTCGCGATCCTCGACATCCGGCTGCCACCGACGCACAACGACGAAGGGATGCGCGCCGCGCTGCGGATCCGCGCGCAGCATCCGGGGGTCGGCGTACTCGTGCTGTCGCAGTACCTCGAACTCGGTCTGGCGATGCAACTGCTGTCGGAGTCCGCCGAGGGCGTTGGCTACCTGCTCAAGGACCGGATCAGCGACGTCGAGGACTTCGTCGCCGCGGTACGGCGGGTGGGCACCGGTGGCTCGGCCATCGACCCGAAGATCGTCTCCACCCTGCTGAAGCGCCGGCGTGGTGACGATCCGCTCGCGGTGCTCACGCCGCGCGAGCGCGAGGCGCTGGAGTTGATGGCGACCGGTGCCTCCAACCAGGGCATCGCGGACGCGCTGACGATCACGTTGCGCGCCGCGGAGAAGTACGTCTCCGGCATCTTCACCAAGCTCGGCATCCCGTCCACCCGCAGCGAATCCCGCCGGGTGCTCGCCGTACTGCTCTATCTGCGCGCCTGACACCAGAAACCCGAACCATTCCTCCACCGGTCGACCGGTCTCCCGAACGCGCCCAGGAGCGCGAGTCTCGGACGTAGACCGAGTCCCTGGAGGAGCAGTGCACAAGTCCCGCGTGATCCAGAACGACCCCGAGCCTCCACGCCGGCCGAGCCAAAACCCACGTCCGCAGCCGCCCCTCATCCGCAGGAGAACCGTCATGACCTTCGTCCGCAATCACCCCGTGCTGAGCTTCTTCGTGCTCGCCTACGTCCTCGCCTGGGGAGCCGTCCCGTTCGGCAGCTTCTTCGCCCCCGGCGCCCTGATCGCCGCTCTCGTTGTCGTCTTCCTGACCGAGGGCCTGGCCGGCCTGAAGTCCGTCGGAGCGCGACTGATCCGCTGGCGCGTCCGCTGGGTCTGGTACGTCGCCGCGCTCGCCGTACCGCTCCTCGTGCACTTCGTGACGATCTCGATGAACCAGGCCCTGGGGGCGTCCGCACCGGACACCGGGCAGTTCACGCCGTGGTACGGACTCGCGTTCGTCATCGGGATGAACATCGTCGATCCGATGGGCGGACCGTTCAGCGAAGAGCCGAGCTTCCGTGGTTACGCGCAGCCGCGACTGCAGGCCAAGCGCACGCCGCTCGCCGCGACCGCCATCATGGCCGTCGCCATCACCGGCTGGCACCTGCCGCTCTTCCTGATCTCCTCGTTCGGCCTGCAGCCGTTCGAAGCGATGACCACCGTCGCCGTCACCTTCTGGTACGCGTGGCTGTTCAACCACGCCGCCGGCAGCGCACTCATCACCCTGATCGCGCACGCCACCGAGGGCGCCATCAACACCGAAGACCTCTGGTCCGGCGCCGACGCGACCCGCGAGACCTGGCTGTACGTCGCCGTGTGGTGCGCGGTCGCCCTAGTCCTCCTGGTCGTCAACCGACGCTTCTGGACCAGCCCCGCACCCGCCGAAGCCATCCACCCACGCCACACCGCACATGTCACGGAGACAGTCTCATGACCACCATTACTCCCACAGTCCAACGCACGTGGAGCGGCCGCCGTACTCTGCTGGTTGTCGTCGGCGCCTTCTTCGGCCTGGTCAGCCTCATCCTGTTCGCGATCGGCGGCTTCGGCCTCTGGGCGCAGCAGCAACGCGACAACGGCTACTTCACCGCCGGACCGGAGCGCGTCACGACCGGCTCCTACGCCCTGCTGGCTCCGTCACTCGAGGTCGGCGGCACCGGTCCGGACGCCTTCTACACCGACGACTTCCTCGGTGACGTCCGCATCGACATCGAGTCGACGAACGGTACGCCGGTGTTCGTCGGGATCGGTCCGGCGGCCGAGGTGGCGACGTACCTGAGCGGTGTCAGCCACGACGAGGTCGCGGACTTCGATGTCGATCCGTTCAAGCTCTCGACGACGGCACACGCCGGAGACAAGCCCGCCGCTGCACCCGCCGACCAGACCTTCTGGGTCGCATCCGGCTCCAGAACCCTCGACTGGAACGCCGTCGGAGGCGACTGGTCCGTCGTCGTCATGAACGCCGACGGTTCGCCGAACGTCGACGCCGAGCTCAGCCTGGGCGGCACCCTGCCTGTGGTCGAGGGCATCACCATCGGATCCCTCATCGGCGCCGTCCTGATGCTGCTCATCGCCGCCGCCTTCATCGTCCCAACCGTCGCCACCCGCCCCTCCGCACCGACGCGCTGAGGAGCGGCCAAGGGTTACCTCAGTCGCTTAGGGTCGAAGACGTGTCGGAACCGGTGCTGGAGATTCCGTTCCAGGATGCTTTTCAGTTCGATCCCTCGCCTACGTTCGCCGAGCTGCGGGAGAACCGGCCCGTGGCTCGGGTGCGGACGCTGGCCGGGGCCGAGGTCTGGCTGGTGACGCGGTACGACGACGTACGGATGGTGCTCGCGGACCCGCGGTTCTCCCGGGCCGCGGTGGTGAAGCAAGGTGCACCTCGGGTCGCGCTGGCCAAGCCGATGCCGAACAGCCTGACCACGACCGATCCGCCAGAACACACCCGGCTGCGCAGGCTGGTCGTGCCGACGTTCGCGCATCGGAAGATCGAGCAGACCCGGCCGTGGGTCGCGGAGTTGTCGGCACAGCTCGCAGAGGATGTCGCGGCGGCCGGCGACGGTGCGGACATCCGGCAACTCGTCGCCTTGCCGTTGCCGATCCAGGTGATCTGTCAGCTGCTCGGCGTACCGTACGCGGACCGCGCGCAGTTCCGGGAGTGGACCGAGCTCGGGTACAGCATGAAGATGGCCGAGAAGGACCTGGTCGAGGACGCGATGACCAACCTGACGGCGTACATCGAGGACCTGGTCACGAAGAAGCTGGCGAACACCGACCAGCCCGCGGAGGACCTGCTGGATGAACTGGTCCGGGCCCGCGAGGAAGGCGACCGGCTCAGTCAGGAAGAGCTGATCGCGTTCGGTGTGAACTTGCTGGTCGCCGGCCACGAGACATCGGCGAACCAGATCTCGAGCTGCGTCGCGACCCTGCTGCGCTGGCCGGAGAACTGGGCCAAGCTGGTCGCCGATCCCACGTTGCTCCCGTCCGCGATCGAGGAGCTGCTGCGCTTCAACCGCTTCAGTGAGGTCGGCCAGTTGCGCGTCGCACTCGAGGACGTCGAGCTGCACGGCGTACGGATCAAGGCAGGCGAAGGCGTGATGGCGGCGCTGAACTCGGCCAACCGGGATCCCCGCGCGTACGACGCTCCTGACGAGCTGCGGCTGGACCGGAAGGACAACAAGCACCTGTCGTTCGGGTTCGGACCGCACTTCTGCCTCGGGGCGCAGCTGGCCCGGATCGAACTGCAGGAGTCGCTGCTGGCCCTGGTACGACGCCTCCCGCGGATGAGCCTGGCCAAGCCGGCCGAGGACCTCGAGTGGCGCCGCGTCCTGGTCAGCGGTCTCGCGGAACTACCCGTCAACCTCGGGGACTGAACCCGCGCCGGGGTGCGGCCGGCGCGGGGTTCATCAGTTCTGTGAGGTGAACACCAAGCCGTGCTCGGCTTCGTACTGCTCGATGAAGCGTGCGGCCATCGGCTCGCTGGACGCGATCGCGTCGGCGAGCTTCTTCGCCGTCCGCTCGTGCCCCTCCGGCCAGTCGGACAGCAGCGCCCACGCCCGCATCCGCTTCTTCTCCAACGCGGTCGGCTCGGCGGCCGGCTCATCGATCTTCATCGACTCCATCGCCGGCTTGGCCACCACTGCCTCGTCCACGACCGACTTCCGCGCCACCGGTTCGGCGGGCGCCGTCGTGATGAGCGCCGGCGGCTGGGTGTCGGTCGCGTCCGCGAACGGCGACGGCGGCTGCGGCTTCTGCACCACCGGCTCGGCCTTCGGCTGCGGCGCCAGCGGCTTGAGCTTGCCATTCACCGACCCGTTGACCGCGCCGTTGGATGGGCCGTCGGACGCGCCGTTCTGGACGACGTGCTCCGGCTCGCTCTCGTCCTCGACCACGACCGCCTCGGCGACCGACTCGTCGTTGGGGACCTGGTAGTCGACAGCCATCAGCTCGCCGGTCCAGGCGTCCTCGTCGCGCAGCGACACCCCGGTGCCCTCGGCCCGGCGCGGCTGCCCACCCTCGAGCACCCAGACCGCAGCCGGCACGGCGGGACGCTCCTCGGGCTCCGGCGGCGGCGAGATCGCCTTGGTCAGCTTGCTGGTGATGACCTCGTAGTTGATCCGCTCCTCGAGCATCCCGGCCAGCCGGTCCGGGTCGTACGTCGTCTCGGCGATCTTCGCCAGCCGCTCGTCCTGGTGCTCGGAACGGATGTACTCGGCAACGGTCCCGGCGATGGCGTCGCGCCGGGACTTGTTCCGGATCTGGTGATGGGCCGCGCGCAGGCTCTCGTACAGGCTGTACCCGTGCTCGATCGCCAGCGACCGCGCCAGCCAGGTCACCCGTGGCTCACGCGCCCACTGGACCACGCCGTACACCGGGCCGGTCTCGCGCATCTGCCCCGCCCGGCGCAGCGCGTCGCGGCGGCGGGCCGAGCTGTGGATCAGCCAGAGCACGTAGGCGAACGCGGACAGGCCGCCGAAGCCGAAGGCGAGGAACCGCTCCTCCGGGCGCCAGTGACCGACGACGTTGAAGACGACCGCGACCAGCGCCGCGAAGAACGACATCGCGCGGTAGGCGTAGGCCTGCTCACCCTTGCGCCGGCGCAGGTCGGCCAGCGCGGCGGTGGCCACACCACCGAGTTCGAGCACGGCCACGGCCGGGGTCACGACGAGGATCTTGAGGAAGGTCGAGAAGCCTTCGTCAGGCCAGGGGATATGGGTCACGCCGGCCCAGACCTGGCCGACTAGTGCGGCCGCGGCCGCAGTGGCGTAGAAGGCATAGGCGACCTTGTCCGCACCGGTAAGGGGTACGTTCGCCAGTTCGCCAGTACTGGGATTGCTGGTGTTCTCCTGCAAGACGTGGTCTCCTGACCGGTTTGGGCTCTCCGGCAGTTCGTCGGGATGGATGCGGTGGCTCGGTAGGCCTCCCCCAAGGACCGCTGAACGAGGCTACCGGTTTCCGGCCCCAGAAGGGGAGGCGAATCCGGAAACATTGCGAACCTCCCCACTCTGTTCCGAGCTCACACCTCGAATTCAGAAGAATTGTCCGCCCCCTTCTCCTAGGGTCGGGCCATGCTCCGGACCCTGCGATCGTTGCCTGACCCACGCGCTCTGAGCGCTCACCTCGGCGAGCTCTACGGGCTCCGCTTCACCGGCTGCGAGCTGCTCCGGTCGCTGGTCAACGACGTCTATGTACTGACCACCGGGGACGCCCGGTACGTCCTCAAGCTTTATCGGTACGACGCGCGCCACCCGGACGAAATCCGTTGGGAGGCAGGGCTTTCGGAACATCTGCGATCCGCCGGACTGCTCGTTCCAGCAATTCGCCCGTTGCCGTCCGGTGACCTTGTCGGCGCACTCGAGGCACCTGAGGGACCACGGCCGTTCACCGTGTCGGCCTTCGTCGACGGCACCACGCCACGGCCGCCGTTCGACGATGATCTGTACGCTGCCTTCGGCGCGCAACTCGCCGCGTTCCACGATGCCGCCGACAACTACTCGTCGGCGTACCGGCGTCGTCCGGCGGATGTCGCTCATCGGCTGGACGAACCGCTCGAACAGATCCTCGCGATTCATCGCACGGAGGAAAACCTGCTCCGCGATCTTGCGGCCGCAGTACGGAAGAACGTCGCACAGTACTCCGACCGAGGTGTCTGCCATGGCGACGTGAGTCTCGACAACGTTTTGCTGACGCCGCAGGGACTACTGTTGCTCGACTTCGACCTCGCCGCGATCGGTCCCCGGGCCGCGGACTTCACCGGCGTCGCGTCGACGCCGTACTGGTCCTCGTTCAAGTCGGGGTACACGACCCGGCGGCCGATCGCGGCGGCCGACGAAGCCGCCATCCCGTACCTGCGGGTCGTCGGCCGGATCTTCAACCTGCGGTTCCACCTGGTCGACAAGCCGACGTTCCGGGGCACCGAGTCGCGGGCCGAAGGGTGGGCCGCGAGCGAGCTCGAGGCACTGCGGCAGGAGGCGGCCGAGATTCTCTGACTCACAGCATTTCCCCAGCCGGCGCGGAGGTTCCTCCAGGGCTGGTTGCTCATGCTGGAGTGCATGACGCGGTTCGTGCCTGCCTCCCTGACCGCACGGGTCGCGGCCGCGGTCGTCGTGCTGGTCGCGGTCGTGAGTGTGCTGATCAGTGTGCTGACGACGGCTGCCATCAGCTCGTATCTGACCAAGCAGCTCGACACCAAGGTGATGGCGACGCACGGGCGGGCGCTCGGCGTACTGACCAACGGTGGCGGGAACAAGCCACCGCCGGACGTCCCGCACGGGCAGGACGCCGGCACGGTGACCGTCTACCGCAGCGCGTCGGATGCCATCGGCAACGTGATCACGAGCGCCGGCGAGGTCACCACCTTGTCCGGCCAGGACCTCGCCGTCCTCGAGGCTGTACCCGCCGGTGGGACGAATGCGACCGTGGCCGTTCCCGGTCTGGGTCAGTACCGGGTGCACGCCTCCCGGATCGGCGACGTCACGGTGATCACCGGACTGCCGACCAAGGACATCGATAACACGGTCAACAGTCTGATCGGGTGGGAGGTGCTGTTCGGCGGCGTCGGCGTACTGGCCGCGGGCGGTGTCGCGGTGTTCGTCGTACGACGGCAACTGCGGCCGCTGCGGCGAGTCGCGCAGACGGCTCGTGAGGTGGCGGGGTTGCCGCTGGACACCGGCGAGATCGGAGTGACCGCGCGGGTCCCGGCCCGGCTGACGGACGAACGGACCGAGGTCGGTCAGGTCGCGGTCGCCTTGAACACGTTGCTCGGGCACATGGAGCGGTCGTTGGACGCGCGGCACCGGAGTGAGGTCCAGGTGCGGCAGTTCGTTGCCGATGCATCCCATGAGCTGCGTACGCCGCTGACCACGATTCACGGGTACGCACAGTTGAGTCTGCAGCGGCGTGATCCCGAGTTGTACATGCAGGCGATGGGCAAGGTGATGGTCGAGGCGACCCGGATGGCGGCGCTGGTGGAGGACCTACTGTTGCTGGCCCGCCTCGATGCGGGTCGCCCGCTCGATCGTCGCCCGGTGGACCTCAGTCGGCTGGCACGCGACTCGATCGCCGACGCGCGAATCGTGGCGCCTGAGCACGTGTGGCAGTTGAACCTGCCGCCGGACCCGATCGTCATCATCGGCGACGAGCAACGCCTGCACCAGGTCGTCACCAACCTCCTCGGCAACGCCCGCCGTCACACTCCTGCGGGTACGACGGTCACGGTCGGCCTGACCTCGTCCGCCGACTCCGCCGTCCTCACCATCCACGACGACGGCCCCGGCATCCCTACCGACCTGCAACCCACAGTCTTCCAGCGCTTCACCAGAGCCGACACCTCCCGAACCCGAACCTCCGGCGGCACCGGCCTCGGCCTCTCCCTGGCCCAATCCATCACCCAAGCCCACCAAGGCACCCTCACCCTGACCTCTCAGCCCGAGAGCACAACCTTCACTCTCGCACTACCCCACTGAGACTCACCTACTTCAACAGGCTCTCGACCAAGGAGCGAGTCTGGGCGGCGGGGCCGAGGCTGCCGAGGGCTTGGACCGAGGCATAGGCACCCTCGAAGATCAGCGTGAGATGCGCGGCCAACCGCTCCGGGTCGTCGACCTCCAGGTCGTTGGCCAAGGCAACGAACTGGTCGCGGACCCACTGCTTGAGCTGGATCGCCCGCTGGTGTCCGGCCAGCTTCTCGTCCGGGAACTCGGTCAGCACCATCAGGAACGGGCAGCCCCGGCAGATGTCGGGCTGGAGCATCGCGTTCTGCTCGGAGAACAGTGCCAGCACCCGGTCGCGCGGGTCGTCACCGCCGCCTTCGAGCGACGTACGGAACCACTCGCGGTACGCCTCGTCGGCACGGTCGACGTACGCCGCGACCAGATCGTCCTTGGACGCGAACAGCCGGTACAGCGTGGTCGGAGCGATCCCCGCCTCGGCGGCGATCCGGTCTACCCCGATCGCCCGGATCCCCTGCCAGTAGAACAACTCGTGCGCGATCTCGAGCACGTGGGCACGCGTCTCGTCCGAGCTTCTGCGGGTCCTCATGAGAACAGGGTAGCAATGTTAGGGATCGTTCCCTTACATTGATGCTAGGGATCGTTCCGTTTCGAGGAAGGGCGAGGATATGAGTCTGCAGGGAAAGACCGCATTGGTGACCGGGGGATCGCGCGGGATCGGGCGGGCCGCAGCCGAGCGACTGGCCGCGGACGGTGCGCGGGTCGGGGTGCACTACGCCACGAACGAGGCGGCGGCCAAGGACACCGTCGAGGCGATCGCAGCCGCCGGCGGAGAGGCGTTCGCCGTCGGCGCGGAGTTCGGGACCGAGGGCGACGTGGACGCGTTGTACGACGGTTTGGTCGCCGGACTGAACGGCGCCGGCCTCGACATCCTGGTCAACAACGCCGCCGTCATCGACTACGCCGACAGCATCGACGGCATCACGCCCGAAGCGTTCGACCGGCTGATCGCCGTGAACGTGAAGGCTCCGCTCTTCGTCACCCAGCGGGTCCTGCCGCTGATGCCCGACGGCGGCCGCATCGTCAACGTGTCGTCCGGCGTCACGTGGTTCGCTCAGCCGGAGATCGGCTACGGCATGACCAAGGGAGCGCTGAACGTCTTCACCCGCTCTCTCGCCCGGACTCTCGGCCCGCGCCAGATCACCGTGAACACGGTGTCTCCCGGCATCACCGAGACCGACATGAACGGCTGGCTGCAGGACCCGAACTCCGCCGCGCTGGTGGCCGGCATGGTCGCTCTGGGGCGACACGGCCAGTCCGCCGACCTCGCCGACGTGATCGCGTTCTTCGCGTCTCCCGACGCGCGCTGGGTCACCGGCCAGGTGCTCGAAGCGAACGGCGGCCTGTGGCTCGGCCCGAATGAGCGATGACCGGTCCTCGGGTCAGCCGGCGGCGGGTGCCCTGGCGGCCTGGGCGTCCAGCAGCTTGGTTCTGCGTTATCGGTTCTGGTGTTCGGGTGGGTGGGTCCACGGCGCGCCGAGTTCGCTGAAGAGGGCGAGGTCGTCGGCGGCGCGGTCCACCCACTTCTCGACGTCGAGCACGATCGGCCGCCGGTCGAGTCCCTCGCCCTCCCACCGGATCAACTCGCCCGGGATCTCGGCCGGCGCCTCCGCCAACCGCACCGCGTCGACAACCTGGGTGAATCCCCCGGTCGCAGCTAGCGGGACGTACAGCGGTACGCCGGGATCCGCGCGATGATCGAGCAGGTTCTCCAACAGCCCAGCCCGGTCGTACGTCGTCTCGGTCGTGCCACTGCCGTCGATGATCTCGAGCGTGTCCGTCGTGTACCGCAGTTCGGCGCGACCGGCGGACCCGTGCACGATCACCCGCGGCTCGAGATGTTCCGACGCGCACAGCGTCACCGCAACCAGGATCGTCGTACCGCGACTCGTCACGATCCGCACCGTGGACGTGTCGTCCGACTCGATTGGGTTCGCGCGGAACAACTCCGTCTCGACGGACCGTACGTCGTCCACGCCGGTCGACCCGTCGAGCAACAACGCCGCCGCAGTCGCATGGGCCAACGGGTTCGTCACCGCCCCGTCGACCACCGCAACTCCGTCGAGCGTCCGGCGACCAGCCCACCGCGCCCGCTGGAAGTACCGCGCCTTCCGCACCCACTTACCAACCGCGCTGATCCCGCGGATCTCCCCAAGCCGCCCGTCGGCCACCATCGACGCCAACGTCAACGTGGCCTTCGACGCCTGCGCCTGGAAGCCGACCTGACACGCCCGCCCGGTCTCAGCGACGACCGCGGACAATTTCTCGAACTCCGCCAGCGACGCCGTCGGAGGCTTCTCCAGGAGTACGTCGGTCCCGGCCCGCATCGCCGCCTCGGCCAGCGCCACGTGCGTCTGGATCGGCGTACTGATGATCACCGCGTCGACCGCCGTCGACGCGAGCAACTCGTCCAGCCCGCCGAAAACCTCGACCCCAGCGGGCAGATCCTCGGCCGGCCGAGGGTCGGCGACAGCGACGAGCTGCGCCTTTCCCTCGGCGGCCAGTCGGACGACGTTGCGGACGTGGGACGCCCCGTGGCCGTGGACACCTGCCACGGCCACGCGCGGCGTCATCGCCAATCAGTTGCCGTCAGCAACACTATTTGAGCTCCCCGTTGACCTCGTCGATGAACTGCTGGGCCGCCTTGTCGGGCGTGAGCCGGCCGAACAGTACCTCGGTGGTGTAGCGCTGGGTGATCTTCTCCACCTGGCCACCACCGACCGGCGGCGCCGGCGACGGGTCGCCGAGCTCCTTGCCGATGTCCTGGATGAACTTCGACGAGGCGGCGTCGGCCGGCTGCAGCTTCGGGTCCACCGCCGCACGGATCTCGGTGTTCGGCGGCACACCGCGCTCGGCCAGCAGGATGTTGCCGGCGGCGGTGCTGTTGGCCAGGAAGTTGACGAACTCGGTCGCCTCCTTCTGGTGCTTCGACCGCGACGAGATCGACCAGAACATCGAGCCCTTGTAGTACGAGCCGTTGTCGGCCGCCTTGCCGTCGGTGCTCGGGATCCGCAGCAGCTTGAGCTCGGTCCCGGCCGCCTTGCTGAACGCGACCAGCTGGTTGCTCCAGATGAAGCTCATCGCCAGCTTGCCGGTCGCCAGCGCGGACTGGTCCAGCGGCGCGTTCATGTCCTGGGAGACGGACTCGGCCGCCGGGATCGCCTTCGCGTCACGCATCTTCAGCAGGTTGGTGTAGAAGTCGGTCACCTGGCCGGCCGAGATGCCGAGCTTGCCGTCCTGGGTCCACAGCGACTCGCCGTGCTGGCGGGCCCACAGGTTCAGCGCGGCCTCGTTGGTGCCGGGGGCACCGGTGCCGGAGACCTTGCCGCCGGTCTTCGTGGTGATCTCCGCGGCGATCCGGGTGAAGTCGTCCCAGGTCCAGGTCGTGTCGTCCGGCAGGGCCACTCCGGCGGCCTTGAACACGGCGGGGTTGGCGACGATCGCGAACGAGTTGATGCCGGCGTTCAGGCCGTACAGTCCGCCGTCGAACTCACCGGCGCTGAGCGTGTCCTTCTCGAACTTGCCGGTGTCCAGGCCGTCGGACTTCTTCAGGTCCTGCAGCGCGCCGCGGTCGGCGTACTCACGCAGGTACTTCTCGTCCATCTGGATGATGTCCGGCGCGTCGTTGGCCGCGACAGTGGTGGCGAGCTTGTCCCAGTACCCGGCCCATTCGCCGAACTCACCCTTGATCTTGATATTCGGGTGATCCTTCTGGAACACGTCGATGGCCTGCTGGGTCATCTTGTGCCGGGTGTCACCGCCCCACCAGGTGAAGCGGAGCGTGACCTCGCCGTTCGCGGAGTCGCCACCGCCGCCACCGCCGGAGTCACCACCGCACGCGCTGGCGGCCAGCAGGGTGGAAGCGATCGCGACGGCGGCCAGGGCCCGCAGGCGCCGGCCTGCGGTGGGTGGGATGAGCGGCCTCATGGTGTGCACCTTTCAGGGGGTTACTTGATGCCGGTGGTGGCGATGCCCTTGATCAGGAACCGCTGGCCGAGCAGGAATGCGAGGAAGACGGGAACGAGGGAGACGACCGACATGGCGAACATCGACCCCCAGTTCGTACTCGAGGTCGCGTCGACGAACGACCGCAGCGCGACCGGCACGGTGTACATCTTCGGATCGGTCAGGTAGATCAGCTGGCTGAAGAAGTCGTTCCAGGTCCAGATGAAGGTGAAGATCGCGGTGGTCGCGAGGGCCGGCGTCATCAGCGGCAGGATCACCCGCAGGAAGATCCCGGCCCGGCCGCAGCCGTCGATCCGGGCCGCCTCGTCCAGCTCGCGCGGGATGCCGCGGATGAACTGCACCATCAAGAAGACGAAGAACGCGTCGGTGGCCAGCAACTTCGGCACCACCAGCGGCAGGAACGTGTTGATCCAGCCGGCCTGCGAGAACAGGATGTACTGCGGCACGATCACCACGTGGATCGGCAGCATGATGCTGACCAGCATGATCGCGAACCAGAACTTCTTGCCGTTGAAGTCGAGCCGGGCGAACGCGTACGCCGCCATCGAGCAGGACACCAGGTTGCCGATGATCGCACCGAGCACCACCGCCGCCGAGTTGAGCAGGTAGCGGGTGAACGGTTCGGCCAGCGCGTTCCAGCCGAGCCGGTAGTTGTCGATGTGCAGGTCCTTCACCAGGATCCCGGGCTCGCGGAAGATCTCGTTGCCCGGCCGCAGTGAGCTGACCACCATCCAGATCAACGGATAGAGCATCACCAGGGCGGCCGCGGCCAGCGCGACGTGGATCAGCACCGGGCGGACCCGGGCCCAGCTCACACCGGTGGTCCGCCGCGCGGCGACGCTGCTGCGGATCGTCTCAGTCGTCATAGAACACCCAGTACTTCGAGGCGAAGAAGTTCGCCGCGGTGAAGACCCCGATGATCACGAGCAGGAACCACGCCATCGCGGACGCGTAGCCCATGTCGAAATTGCCGAAGCCCCGGTCGTAGAGGTAGAGCGTGAAGAACATGGTCGAGTCCGACGGCCCGCCGCTGCCCCCGGAGACCACGAAGGCCTGGGTGAACGACTGGAACGCGTGGATGATCTGCAGCACCAGGTTGAAGAAGATGATCGGAGTGAGCAGCGGCAGCGTGATGCTGAAGAACCGGCGCAGTACGCCGGCACCGTCGACGGAGGCGGCCTCGTAGTACATCGTCGGGATCTGCCGCAGGCCGGCCAGGAAGATCACCATCGGCGACCCGAACGTCCACACGTTCAGCACCACCAGCGTGCCCAGCGCCGTACTCGGGTCGGAGATCCAGCCCTTGCCGTCGACGCCGACCAGCCCGAGCAACTGGTTGAACAGGCCCTCGGTGCCGAACACCTGGCGCCACAGGACCGCGATCGCGACACTCGAGCCGAGCAGCGACGGCAGGTAGAAGACCGAGCGGTAGAACGCCATCCCGCGGACGCCGCGGTCGAGCACGACGGCGAGCAGCAAGGCGATCGCCAGTTGCAGCGGGACCGAGACGAACACGTAGGTGAAGGTCACCCGCAGCGAGTTGTGCAGCCGCTCGTCGGACAGCATCCGGGTGAAGTTCTCCAGCCCGATCCACTTCGGCGCCTGGATCAGGTTGTAGTCCGTGAACGACAGGTAGAGCGAGGCCAGCATCGGCCCGATGGTGATCAGGAACAACCCGAGCAGCCACGGCGTCAGGAACAGGTACGCGGACAGGTTGTCCTTCTTCTTGACCTTCCCGGTCCAACCGCTCCGGTTCGGCTGCTGCCCGGCCACTTTCTTCCGCCGGAGGCTGCCGAGCTCACCCAGCGCACTCATACTTTCTTCCCTCCGGAAAGCTCCAGGCGGTTGCCGGAAAGCGTTTGCCTTGGCCGGTCAAGCTAGTACGAGAAACCGGTTTACGCAAGACCTCGGGTGAGGCCGGACTGACCGGATGCGGTCAGCTGCGAGGTCTTGACAGGACAAACTCCCGAGACCACAGTTCTGCGCAGTGGGAAACCGCTTTCCTACGATTCTCCGTGGAGGCCGCCCGATGCAGCGCCGTACCTTTCTCGCCGGTTCGCTGACCACTCTCACGGTCGGTGCACTGCACTCGACCACCCAGCACCCCACCGCCGCGGCGAGCGCCGCAGGAGCCACCGTGGACGACGACTTCCTGACCGTTCTCACCGACGCCAACCAGAAGCAGATCCCGCTGGTGCTCGGCAACTACCAGAACGCCTCCGACAGCATCCGGACCGTCGCCCGCAAGGCACGGCGCCTCATCTCCGGGTACGTCTGGGGCCGGTCGTCGTACCACCACGACGCCTCGCTGCTGGCCCCGCTGCAGTGGCTGGTCGAGCAGTTGGCCGCGCGGCAGCACGACGACGGCCTGTACGACGTCGGCAACCTGCACTCACCGCCGGACAGCGCGTTCGCGATCCAGGACGTCTGCATGCTGTACGCCCTGCTCGACGCCGACGACCAGCCGGCCACCCTGCCGCACCGCGCGATCCTCGAGCAGGTACTGCGGAAGGCCGGCCCGGCACTGGCGAGCGGGGGTGTGCACACGCCCAACCACCGCTGGGAAGTCTCGGCCGCGCTTGCGCGCACACACCACCTGTTTCCGGATCGCCGGTACGCCGCCCGCATCGACGACTGGCTCGACGAGGGCATCGACGCGACCCCGGAGGGCTTCTACAGCGAGCGGAGTTCGACGTACGCCGCCGAGGTGACGAACCCTTGTCTGCTGACGATCGCGTGGTTGCGGGACAAGCCCGAACTACTCGGGTACGTCCGGCGCAACCTGGACTCGACGCTGTACCTGCTGGAGCCGAACGGCGAGGTCGACACGACGGCCTCGCGCCGGCAGGACCAGAAGGGGATCCGCGAGGTCTGGTGGTATCTGACGCAGTACCGCGAGCTCGCGCTGCGCGACCGGGACGGACGGTTCGCGACCGTTGCCAAGAGCATCGAGCAGCGCGGGACCGGTGAGCTGGGCGACTTCCTCGCCGAGGTGCTCGAACGGCCGGAGCTCTCCGCAGTCCTGCCCGCCGCCGAACCCGTGCCGACCGACTTCGCCGAGCACTTCCCGACCCAGGGGTCGGCCCGGATCCGGCGTGGCGATCGCACCGCGACCGTGTTCGGCGGGACCGACTTCCACGACCTCCCGGTGATCTCGTCCGGGCTGTCGACCAACCCAACCTTCTTCAAGCTCCGCCAGGGTGCGGCGATCCTCGACTCGGTCCGGTTGTCGCCACAGTTCTTCAGTACCGGCCACTTCCGCAGCGACGGCCTGCGTCGTACGGGCGATCGCAGCTTCAAGCTCGCGGACGAGGTGAAGGTGCCGTACCACCTGCCGCTGCCCAAGCGCTACCGGCGCAAGGACGGGCTGTACGCACTGACGCCGGACGGCCGGTTCTACGCGTCGATGGACTTCCCGCACCGGCCGAAGCAGTACCGCACGCTGCGGACCGAGGTCACCGTCGTCGAGGTGGGCAACGGCTTCGACCTGACCTTCGATCTCGACGGTGACGAGACGTCGTACGCGATCGAGCTCTGCTTCCGGCCGGGCGGCACGTTGGCCGGCGTCGAGGCACTGGATGCCCCAGGCAACTACCAGCTGGTGGGCGGCACCGGTAGCTACACCGTCGGCTCCAACCGGATCGAGTTCGGCCCTGGCTCGGGCGCCGCCCGGGTCGGCATGGACCCGGGCGAGCGCTACACGTACCTCGGTGGCAACCTGACCCCGGACGGCCTCCGCGTGTACCTCACCGGCCGCATCCCGACTCGTCAGGTGCTCAGGCTGCGGACCGCCTAGCGGCCTTCGACAGCTCGCCGGGTCATCGGATTTCCAGGAGGGTGAACTCTGGGTCGGGGACGACGCGGGCGGTGCGGATGTCGGCGGCGGAGGCGCCCCACTGGGTGAACTCGGGGGTCTTGTCGCGGTAGCCGCGATTGCCGCGGAACGTGATGTCGCGGGACTGTTCGAGGCCGACGCCGTACGGCGAAGGGCCGAGGACCGTGGCGACGCGGAAGAGGACGGAGTTGGCGAAGCGCAGGTCGTGGCAGTGGTCGAGTTCCACGGCCTGCGACTGCCAGCCGTAGATGTGGTCCTCGGTCTGCAGGCCGAAGAACCGCCAGCCGGACACGTGCCGGAGGACGACCTCGCGGTACCGGTGGTGTTCGATCGAGAGCTCGTACGCCGATGTCGGGACACTCGACGACTCGACCAGGAGTCCGCTGTCGGCCCAGCCCGCCGCGCTCCAGATGTTCGACAGGACGCCTCCGCCACCGCGGACCCAGACGCCGTACTTGTGCTTGCCCTTGTAGGTGTAGCCGGGATCACCACTGGCGACGTCGTCGGGATGCCATTTCACGAACTGCGTGGTGATGTCGGCCAGGTACGACGCACGCCCCGACCCCCAACTGATGTTCACCGATCCTGGCGTGTTCTGGGCGGTGTCGAGGCCGAGACCGTGCACGATGTTGCGCCCGCCGGCCGGGGTCTCGACCAGCGCCCGCGGCCGCTCGGGATCACCGAAGTACGACGTACCGTCCGGTGTACGCAACCAGGTCTGACGGGGATGCAGACCGATCAGGTTGGAGTTCTTCCGCAGTCGCAGCGTCCCGGCGAGCACATACGCACCGATCGGCACGAAGACGGTCTCATGCCGATCCACGGCTGCCTGGAAGACGGCGAGATCGTCGGAGCCTGATCCGGCAGTCCGTCCCATCCGCCCAGCCACGTCGGTGATGCTGACCCACGTGGACACCGGCGGCAGATCGGGTACGTCGGACACCAGCAACTCCCCGATCCGGGTATCGCGGGACCCGAGCGACACCACGACACCGTCGGCCCGCGATTCGCGCGACGACAGTCCGCGGGTGATCCGCAGGCCGTACGTGAGCTCTCGCACGACGCCGTCCCGCGCCGGTGTACGGCGGCCGCTCTGAGCCAGCGTGAGCAGGGTTGGCGTGCTGCGGACGACGCTGTCGATCAGGTTGACCTGGTTGCTGTAGCGAATCCGTGGATCGGTGGCCCCGGGCAACTGGTCGCTGTCGTTGATGACGATGCCCTCGGCAACGTGGTCGAGTACGCAGTTCTCCAGGTAGAGATGGAGGAACTGACCGGGCGCACATTCGGCCCCACACGGAGCATCGGCCAGGACGGTGCGGACGAGGACCAGTTTCGCGTCGTTGTTCGCCCGGATCGCGGTCTCGCGTTGCCCGGTGAAACGGCAGTCCAGCACGGTGGTCGGCCACCCGGCTGAGGCGGCGTACGCGTTGAAGCCGACCGCGCCACCGCGGACGCGGACCCGCTGGATCAGGTTCGCGTTGTGGTCGATCCCGGCCCGGCCGTCGCCCACGTCGAGGTCGAGGTCCTGCAGGACGCACAACTGCGCGCCGCCGAACCGGACCGCGATCGCCTGCGGGTTGCCGGCGCCGATCGTGACGTCCAGGTTGATCAGCCCGGAGCCGAAGGTGTCGTTGTTCGCATAGGTGATCGGCCCGCCGACCGGCCGGCGCCGGAACGAGAACACGTCGCGCGGCGTGGTTCCGGCATACCCGGGGCTGTTCTCCGCCAGCACGAACCGCGGGCGTTGCCGGCCGAAGCCGATGATGCGGACCGAGTCGTGCACGTCGATCGGTGCGGACAGGCGGTAGGTGCCAGGCGGGACGAGGACGATGCCGCCACCGTCGCCGAGCGGGAAGTCGCGGCCACCACCGAGGATGTCGCCGAGCCGGTTGACTGTCCCGCGCCTGGACGCCTCGTCGACTGCTGCCTGCAGCGCGGCCGTCGCGTCACCGGACACCTCGAAGCCTGGTGACCCGAGCACGACCGCGGTCGGATCGGGTGGGCAGGCGTCGTACGCCGACCGGAAACTGACCGGGTCGCGATCAGGCCCGTGGGAGTCGGCGCCGACCGGGCTCGCGGACGCCGGCTGGGAGAGGAGCACGACAGGGCTTGCGACGGCTGCGGCGGCCAGACCGGTGAAGTGGCGACGACTCAGCATGGAGACCTCCTCGCGATGAGCGGACTGCCGTGAGTGTTCTTCGCCGCCGCACCACTGGTCAAGATCCTGGTAATGATAATTCGCATTATCAACGCGACCCGGCCCTTGACGACGATTCGGCGGCTGCTCTACGGTTCACGGCAATGCGTATTACTGCGAAGGATTGATCGATGCCGGACAAGGCAACCACCCGACTCACCCAGCGCGATATCGCGCGGCTGGCCAAGGTCAGCCAGACCACGGTGTCGCTGGTGCTGAACAACCGCAGCGACGCCACCGCGCGGATCCCGGCCGAGACCCGGGACCGGGTCCTCAAGGTGATCCGCGAGACCGGTTACCAGGCCGATCCGCTGGCTCGCCGGATGCTGAAGCAGCGCAACCAGATCCTCGGCGTGTTCACCTACGAGTCGGTGTTCCCGAGTGCGAGCGGCGACTTCTACCACCCGTTCCTGGCCGGCATCGAGGACTGCGCGGAGCAACTGGGCTTGGACCTGCTGCTGTTCACCAGTGCACCGGTCACGTCCGGACGACGGCAGATCTTCCACGAGAACAACCGGCTCCGGATCGCCGACGGCTGCCTGCTCCTCGGTCGTCAGATCCCGTCCGACGAGCTGGCCCGGCTGATCGCGCAGGAGTATCCGTTCGTCTCCGTCGGCCGCCGCGACGACGCCGGCGGCCCGGTCCCGTACGTCGGGGCCGACTACGTCGAGGCCACGCGGGTCGTGGTGGAGAAGGCGCTGGCGCTCGGGCACCGGCGCATCGCCTTCGCCGGCCCTGGGGCCGGCGCCGAGTCGTCGGCCGACAGGCTGGTCGGCTTCCGGGCCGCCGCCGGCGCACGCGCGCCGTGGCTGCCGGGAGCCGATCCCGACGCACTGCTCGACGCACTGCTCGAGCGGAAGGTCACCGCCGTCTTTGTGGAGGAGCGGGCGGATGCCGTCGCCCTGCACGCGACTGCGACGGCGCGGGGCGTCCAGATCCCGGCCGACCTGTCCGTCATCGCGCTCGGTGACTCGACCCGGCCGGCCGAGAGCGACATCGACTTCACCGGCTTCCACGTGCCACGGCGGGCGATGGGCCTGCAGGCGGTCGAGTTGCTCGAGGCCATCCTCAGCGGCACCGCCAGCGAGCGCCAACTGCTGCTCCCCTGCGAACTGACCGACGGCACCACCCTCATTCCACCCAGCAAAGGGCTCTGATGCATGCAGATGTTCTCGTGGTCGGCGGCGGGCTCGGCGGAGTCGCCGCAGCCCTGGCCGCGCTGCGCGCCGGCCGCTCGGTCGTCCTGACCGAGGAGTTCGACTGGCTCGGCGGGCAGCTGACCAGTCAGGCGGTCCCGCCGGACGAGCACAGCTGGGTCGAGCAGTTCGGCGTCACAGCGTCGTACCGGGCGTTGCGGGAGGGCATCCGGGACTACTACCGCCGCCACTATCCGTTGACGTCGGCGTCTCGCGCGGATGTTCACCTCAACCCTGGCGCGGGGTACGTGTCGAAGCTCTGTCACGAGCCGCGGGTGGCGCTGGCTGTGCTGGAGGCGATGCTCGCGCCGTACCGGGCTAGCGGGCGGTTGCAGGTCTTGCAGCCGTATCGTCCGGTGGCAGCTGACACTGACGGCGATCGCGTGACTGCGGTGACCGTGCAGCATCGCGAGGGCGACGTGCAGGTCACTGTCACGGCGCCGTACATCCTGGACGCGACTGAGACCGGGGAGTTGCTGCCGCTCACCGGGACCGAGTACGTCACCGGCTTCGAGGCGCAGACCGAGACCGGTGAGCCGAGCGCTCCGGCGGAGGCGCAGCCGCTCAACATGCAGGCCGTGTCGTACTGCTTCGCGGTCGACCACGTCGACGGTGATCACGTCGGGGACAAGCCGGCCAACTACGCCTTCTGGCGGAACTACCAGCCCTCGTTCTGGGGTGATCGGCTGCTGTCCTGGACAGCGCCGAATCCGCGCACGCTGGAGAGCACGCGGCGTACGTTCACGCCCAATCCTGACGACGACCCGCTGGCTGTGGTCGCGGATCAGCGCCGGACCGGCGGCGACACGAACCTGTGGACCTTCCGCCGGATCGCGGCCCGCCGGCACTTCGTTCCCGGTGCGTACGACAGCGACATCTGCCTGGTGAACTGGCCGATGATCGACTACTTCGAGGGCCCGGTCATCGACGTACCGGAGGTGGCGAAACACCTGGCGGCGGCCAAGGAGTTGTCGCACGCGGTCCTCTACTGGCTGCAGACCGAGGCGCCGCGGACCGATGGTGGCGCCGGCTTTCCCGGGCTGCGGTTGCGGGGCGATCTGCTCGGATCCACCGACGGCCTGGCCCAGGCGCCGTACATCCGGGAGTCCCGGCGGATCAAGGCGGAGTACACGATCGTCGAGCAGGACCTTTCGGCCGCGATCCGCGGCGACCGGGGTGCGGCCGTGTACGCCGACAGCGTCGGGATCGGGATGTACCGGATCGACCTGCACCCGTCGACGGGCGGGGACAACTACATCGACGTGGCCAGCAGCCCGTTCCGGATCCCGCTCGGCGCGCTCATCCCGCAACGCGTCGAGAACCTGCTGCCGGCGAACAAGAACCTCGGCACCACCCACATCACCAACGGCTGCTACCGGTTGCACCCGGTCGAGTGGAACGTCGGCGAGGCCGCCGGCCTGCTCGCGGCCTTCTGCCTGGACCGCGACGTCAGCCCGCGTGCGGTCCGCGGCACTCCCGCCCTGCTCGGCCAGTTCCAGGACCGGCTGATTGCCCAGGGCATCGAACTCGACTGGCCGGCCATCACAGGCTACTGAGTACCGGCTACTGACGGAGGACACCTGATGAAGACGCTGACAGCGGCACTGTCCGCCGCGGCCCTGCTGGCGTTGGCCGGCTGTGGTGGCGGCGGGTCCGGCTCGGCTGACGAGGGACCCGTCGACCTGCGGATGACGATCTGGAGTGCGAACGCCAAACACCTGGCGCTGTTCGACCAGATCGCGGCCGGCTACAAGAAGGATCACCCCGAGGTCGGGAAGATCACCTTCGAGCCGATCCCGTTCGACAGCTACACGACCACGCTGACCACCCAGATCGGCGGCGGCAACGTGCCGGACCTGGCCTGGATCTTCGAGAGCAGCGCGCCCGACTTCGTCTCTTCGGGCGCACTCGAGCCGATCGACAAGGACGCTGACCTGGTGCCCAGCACGACGGCCAACTGGGAGAAGGACGGCAAGCTGTACGCCTACCCGTTCTCCACCTCACCGCTCGGCGTCTTCGTCAACACCGACCTGGTGAAGGCGGCCGGGCGACCGGCGCCGGCCGAGCAGATCGCGGCCGGGACCTGGACCTGGGACGAGGCCGCGAAGACCGCTGCCGCGGTTCAGGCGCGCGGCGGCAAGGGTGGGCTGGTGGTCGGCGACTTCGACTACAAGGGCTGGGACACGCTGAACGCGGTCTGGGCCGGCTGGGGCGCGCGGCCGTGGAGTGAAGACGGCAAGACGTGCCAGTTCGACCAGCCCGCGATGGCGGACGCGATGACGTTCCTGCACAAACTGGTCTTCACCGACAAGGGCATGCCGGGTCCGGGGGTGACGAAGGACTTCTTCGCGGGCGACTCCGGGATGATTCTGACCCAGATCAGCCGGGCCGCGCTGCTGGAGAAGGCGAAGTTCAAGTGGGATCTGGTCCCGCTCCCCAAGGGTCCGGCGGGTGACTACTCCGTCGTCGGGCAGGCCGGGATCGGAGTGTTCAAGCGCGGCAAGCATGCCGACGCGGCCAAGCAGTTCCTGGCCTACTTCACCAACGCGGAGAACTCGGCCAAGCTCGCGCAGTTCTTCCCGCCACCCCGCAAGTCGCAGCTGAACGCCGCCACGCTGGGCAAGGCCAATCCGCTGCTCAAGCCGGCACAGCTGGACAGTGTCGTTGTCCAGGGCATCGAACGCGGCACGATCAAACCCAGCCACACCGGGTACGCCGAGATCCAGCAGACCGTCCGCGCGTCGCTCGACCGGCTGTGGAAGCCGGACGCGGATGTGAAGGCCGTCCTGGCCGGGGTGTGCTCGAAGATCAATCCATTGCTGGCGAAATGACCCTGCTCCTGGAGAAGCCGGCCCGGGCGCCGGCGATGACGGACAAAGCGCCGTACTGGACGATGCGGCGGCGCGACGAATTGGCCGGCTGGCTGATGGTCGCGCCACAGCTCGCCGGGATCGTTGCCTTCGTCATCGTTCCGCTCGGGCTGGTGGTCTGGTACAGCCTGCACGAGTGGAACGTGCTGGCCGGCTCCTTCACCTTCATCGGAGCGGACAACTACGCGGCGCTCGCGGACGACCAGCAGCTCGGACCGGTGCTCAGGGCAACCGGATTGTTCTCGGCCGGTCTGGTCGTGCTCAACCTCAGCCTGGCGTTGTTCCTTGCTGTGCTTCTCAATCAGAAGCTGCGTGGCACGGTCGTGTTCCGCACGTTGTTCTTCTCGCCGGTCGTGGTGACGCTGGTCGCCTGGACGATCGTGTGGGGGTTCCTGCTCCAGGACAACGGCGGTGTGAACGCGTTCCTCGACGTACTCGGGATCGACGGACCGAACTGGCTGCGATCCGGCGGTACGGCGATGGCGTCGGTGATCGTGGTCCAGTTGTTCAAGAACGTCGGCCTCAACATGGTCCTGTTCCTGGCCGCGCTACAGGGTGTGCCGGCGGAGTTGTACGAGGCGGCGCGGATCGACGGTGCGTCGGCGTGGGCGCGGTTCCGCCGGGTGACCGTGCCGCTGATCAGTCCGACGATCTTGCTGACGATGATCCTGACGATCGTCGGCTCGCTCCAGGTGTTCGCGCAGATCGCCGTACTGACGCAGGGCGGTCCCGGAACGTCGACGACCGTGCTCGTCTACTACCTGTACCAGCAGGCGTTCCAGTTCCACCACTTCGGATACGGCGCGACCCTCTCGCTGCTGTTGTTCTTGATTGTTCTCGTGCTGACAGTCGTGCAGTGGCGGATGCGCCGGAGGTGGGTGTTCCATGAAAACTAGGCCAGGCATGAGTCCTAGGCTCAAGGTGCTGCTGTACGGCGTACTGCTGGTCTGCTGTGTGCCGTTCGTGTTTCCGATCTGGTGGATGGCGACGACATCGCTGAAGCCGCTGTCCGAGATCTTCGCGTTCCCGCCGTCGCCGCTGCCGGGGTCGCCGACGCTGGACGCTTATCGGCAGGTGTTCGAACTGCAGCCGTTCGGCCGGCAGTATCTGAACAGTCTCTACATCGCTGCGGTGGTCACGTTGGGGACGCTGGCGGTGTCGGCGCTGGCCGGGTACGCGTTCGCGCGGATCCGGTTCCGGGGTGCGGGGATCGTGTTCATGATCGTGCTGACCGGGCTGCTGGTGCCGAACGAGGTGACGATTATCCCGCTGTACCGGATGTTCGACACGCTCGGACTGGTGGACACGCACTGGCCGCTGATCCTGATCCCGATGCTCGGTGCACCCAGCGTGCTGGCGACGTTCATCATGCGACAGTTCTTCATCACGCTCCCCGCTGAGCTCGAGGAAGCCGGTCGCGTGGACGGTCTCGGCCGCTTCGGGCTGTTCTGGCGGATCTGCCTTCCACTCGCCCGGCCGGCCGTCGGAGCCGTCGCCATCTTCACCTTCCTGCACAGCTGGAATCTCTATCTGGAGCCGATCGTCTTCCTGTCCAGCAAGTCCAAGTTCACCATCCCGCAGGCGCTGACGCAGTACGTCGACGCGTACGGCGGCCCGATGTGGAACACCCAACTCGCCGCCGCCACCCTGTCGGCGCTGCCGGTGCTGATCATCTTCGTGCTGGCGCAACGGCAGTTCGTCGAAGGCCTGGCCCAGACCGGTCTGAAGGGCTGATCGCCGCCGCGGCTCGGCCGCTTCTCCGCGGGTGGGGATTGTGGTCTACTGCGCGAAAGGGGGTGCGGGCGGATGGCCACAGCACGAGAGTTGGGCGAGGTCGAGATCGCGAATACCTCCGGGCGGCCGGTGGTGATGTTCATTCATGGGCTGTGGTTGCTGGCCGGGAGCTGGCAGCGATGGCGGGAGAAGTTCGAGGCCGCCGGGTATGCGACGGTGGCGCCGGGGTGGCCGGATGATCCGGAGAGCGTCGGCGAGGGGCGGGCGAATCCCGCGAGCTTCGCGGGGAAGTCGGTCGGCGCGATCACGGAGTACTACGCGGACATGATCTCGCGGCTGGAGCGGAAGCCGGCGATCGTCGGGCACTCGTTCGGCGGGCTGATCACGCAGAAGCTGGCCGGCATGGGCCTCGCGACCGTTTCGGTCCCGATCGACCCGGCGCCGGGACGAGGCATCCTGCCGTTGCCGTTGTCCGCGCTCAGGGCGTCGTTCCCGGCCCTGCGGAACCCGGCGAACCGGAAGAAGGCCGTGATGCTGACCTATGGCCAGTTCCGGTACGCCTTCGTGAACGCCGTACCGGAGGACGAGGCCCGGAAGCTGTACGACGAGTTCCCGGTGCCGGGGCCCGGGCTGCCGCTGTTCCAGGCCGCGGTCGCCAACATCAACCCGAACAGCGAGACGATCGTCGACCGCGCCAACCCGAACCGCGGCCCGATGAAGTTCCTCTCCGGCGAGAAGGACCACACCGTGCCCCCGGTCCTCGCCACCGCGGCCTTCCAGAAGCAACGCGACAACCCGTCCGCCACCGAGATCGAACAGCTCACCGCCCGCGGCCACTCCCTCGTCATCGACACCGGCTGGGAACAGGTCGCCGACATCACCCTAGCCTTCATCCAGAAACACCACTCCTGAATTCACGCCAATTGTTGCCCAACGCAACATCCTGAACCCGATTGTCCACAGGACGCTTGACTGTGGATAACCTCGCGTCCTGGAATCCCTTTGAGTACAAGGAGTTTTCGGGGCCGGAAACTGTCGGTGGGGCTGTTTAGAGTTCTTGGCATGGAGATCCTCGGCGAACGGCCCGTCTGGTCGATGAGCGACAGCGAGAAGCTGTCGACTCTCGACGCGGTCGTCGCCGAGGTGGCTCGGCTGGAGACGATCAAGTGGCAGCTGATCGCCGGCCTCGACCAGTCCGGGTACGCCAAGGACCTCGGCGCCGGTGACACCGCCCGCCTGCTGTCCCAGCGGTACCGTATCGACGGCACCGCCGCCCACCGGGACGTCCGCGTCGCCACCCGCCTGACCAGCCACCCCGCCACCACGGCCGCTCTCCCGGATCCCAGCGTGCCTTTCCCCAACCCAGCATCTGACGTGGCTCTCAGCGATTCGGACGCTTCCACGGCTGGAGCCTGGCGCGTTCATCCCGCGCAGGCCGATGCGATCATGTCGGTCCTGGCCAGGGTGCCCTCGACGGTGCCGGCTGACGACATCGAGTTCGCCGAACGGCAACTGATCGACCTGGCGGCCACCCACACTCCCTCCGAACTACGCCGCGCGGGCAAGAAGATCCGCGACATCCTCGACCCCGACGGCCCCGAACCGGACGAGCAGGCGGCGTACGCCCGCGAATCCCTCACGCTGAAGACCGCCGACCGTGGCGTCACCTTCCGCGGCTACCTGGCCAACGAGAACGCGGAGCTACTGCGCACCCTCATCCATGCCCAGGCCAAACCGCACAAGACGATCGACAGTGAGCTCGACCCCCGTCCCCGCGACAAGCGCCAAGCCGACGCCCTCACCACCGTCCTCAACACCGCCGCCACCGCCCACCTAACCAGCGCCCCCGCACGCCACATCCGCACGTCCCCTCAACCAACCACAGCCACCGGGACCGCAGCCGGCACCGCCCACACGTCGACCGCACCACCCACCCGCGGCACAGCGTCGAGCAGCACCATCACGCCAGGCGCCGAAACAACCTCCACTACACGCACCTCCGCCCCCAACCGCACCACAACCGCAGACACCACCGGCACCCCAACCGACTTCGCCAACGCCAACTCAGACACCAGCACGACCTGCGCCGTTCAAGGCACACTCCCCGGCACCACCGATCCTCATCAAGCGATCGGATCGGTTGCCACCGTGGTCGAGGACGGTGATGGTTCGGGTGTGGATGGTGGGTTCGTGCCGGGGTTCGGACCGAAGGCACAGATCAGCGTGACCATCGACTTCGACGATCTGCGCGCCGCAACCGCGAACGCGACCGGCGCCCTGGTGTTCGGCGACGACCTGTCAGCCGGGGCCATCCGCCGCCTGGCCTGCGATGCCGAGATCCTCCCGATCGTGCTCGGCGCCAAATCGCAGCCACTAGACGTCGGCACCAGCCAACGCCTCGTCACCCGCCCGATGCGCCGCGCGCTCAACGCTCGCGACAAGGGTTGCGTCGTCTGCGGCGCACCACCGATCCAATGCGAGGCCCACCACGTCGTGCCGTGGCTCGACGGTGGTGTGACGGCCGTGTCCAACCTGGTACTGCTCTGCAAGCGCCACCACAACGACCTGCACTCCGGCCACTGGCACATCCGAATCATCGACGGCGTAGTCCGCGTAACCCGCCCCACCTGGACCACCCCCACCGCAATCCCACCCGGCAGATACCAACCACCGCCCGCCCCAAGTCACCACCCCACAACCCCACCCCCACGCGTCGCCCCCTGGAACGACGACCCCGAACCCGCCGTACACCCCTCCCCACAAACTCACCCCCAACGCATCGACCCCTGGAACGACGACCCCGAACCCGCCGTACGCGCGTCCACGCCACCGCCGCCCACGCTCGCCGCACCCCCACCCTTCGACCCATGGGACGACAACGCCTTCACAGCAATCGACACCCAGCGCCCCCGCGTCAACCATCACGCCTGCTCCGCAGCTGACCTAGTTGCCGAGAGCAATCACTTCGGACCGTCGAGACAACACTCACCAGATGTCCTCGAGCCTGCCGACGCGCAGCCGTAGCCGTCGGGCATCGCGCTTCGCCGAATGCCGCTCAGCGAGCACCAGGACGTCCGCCATAGAGTCTTGATCCGCAGTCGCGCGGCAGAATCCGCGCAGAGTTGAGGCCCGTTTGGCGGGATCGGTCTTTCTCTTGCTAGCCATGCACACATCACCCGTCAAGCGCCCCAGCGTAGGCCGGGGTGTTTCCCACCCCACCAGTTCGTCGGGTAGCCCGTTGACACCCAGCCGAGCCTCACCGGTTGTTCCCTCGAGGGAGCAGCGACTCGTACGCCAACCCCGCACCACAGCCGCCCAAGCCCCAAAAGCCGCGACGATCAGCCCGCACGGAAGACCCGGGCGGGTCGGAGCGGGCGCGACAAGCAGCGCCTGCGTAGCACGTGGGGTCTTCCCCAGCTACCGTGACGACAGTCGGCTAGCGGATGGACGCCAGCCAGGCCCTCGATCGCGGGCGGCAGCCCGCCAGGAAGCACCGGGTGGGTGGGAGCGTGCGTGGCGGGTGCGACGGAGGGGTGGCTACGTGGCGCGCGTGGGGCGGCTAGGGGCTCAGCGGTGGTTGAGGAGGTGGGCGGCGTCTTTGGCCCAGTAGGTGAGGATTGTGTCGGCGCCGGCTCGGCGGATTGAGGTGAGGGTCTCGAGGAGTGCCTGGTCTCGGTCGATCCAGCCGTTGGCGGCTGCGGCTTCGACCATGGCGTATTCGCCGGAGATGTTGTACGCCGCGACCGGGACGTTCACGTGGTCGCGGACCTGGCGGATGATGTCGAGGTACGCGAGGGCCGGCTTCACCATCACGATGTCGGCGCCTTCGGCGATGTCGAGGTCAACCTCGCGGATCGCGTCGCGGGCGTTCGCGCCGTCCTGCTGGTACGTCTTCCGATCACCCTGCAGCGACGAGTCCACCGCCTCGCGGAACGGACCGAAGAACGCGGACGCGAACTTCACGGCGTACGCCAAGATGACGGTGTCCAGATAGCCGGCCGCGTCGAGCGCCGTACGAACAGCTCCGACCTGGCCGTCCATCATCCCGGACGGGCCGACCACATGCGCGCCGGCGGAGGCCTGCGCGACACCCATCTCCGCATAGATCGACAGCGTCGCGTCGTTGTCCACGCGACCAGCGGAGTCGAGTACGCCGCAATGCCCGTGCGAGGTGAACTCGTCCAGGCACAGGTCCGACATCACCAGCAACTCGTCGCCGACCTCCGAGACAGCGTCCCGGATGGCGACGTTGAGGATCCCGGCAGGATCCAGCGCACCCGACCCGACCTCGTCCTTGACCTCAGGTACGCCGAACAGCATCACGCCGCCGAGTCCGAGCTGAGCCGCCTCGGCGATCGCCTTCCGCGCGGTGTCGCGGGTGTGCTGGACGACGCCCGGCATGGACTTGATCGCGATCGGCTCCCGGGCGCCTTCGCGGATGAACATCGGCAGGATCAGCTGCCGCGGCTCCAGCGTGGTCTCCGCGACCAGCCTGCGCACCGCCGCCGACGACCGAAGCCGCCGCGGCCTGACCTCCGGGAAACCACCAGACACGGACCTAGCTCTTCCTGCGTGAGCCCGAGCGCCGCTCGGACGGGCGGGTGACCGGTTCACCGGCCTCGACCATGGTGTCACGCCGGTCCGCACCGAACCGGGCGAGGGCGTCGGCCAACTCCTCGGCGGCCGGCGTCTCGGCCATCGCGTCGACGCGCAGCCCGTGCTCCTCGGCCGTCTTCAGTGTGGCCGGGCCGATCACCGCGATCACCGTCGACGCGTGCGGCTTGCCGGCGATGCCGACCAGGTTGCGCACCGTCGAGGACGAGGTGAACACGACCGCGTCGAACTTGCCGGACTTGATCGCCTCGCGGGTCGGGGCGGGCGGCGGAGCGGCCCGGACGGTCCGGTACGCCGTGACGTCGTCGACCTCCCAGCCGAGATCGGTCAGGCCCGCGACCAGTGTCTCGGTGGCGATGTCCGCACGCGGCAGGAACACCCGGTTGATCGGGTCCAGCACCTCGTCGAACGGCGGCCAGTCCTCGACCAGGCCGGCGGCCGACTGCTCGCCGGACGGGACCAGGTCGGGACGGATGCCCCAGGCACCGATCGCCTCGGCGGTCTTGTCGCCGACCGCGGCGATCTTGAGGCCGGAGAACGCCCGCGCGTCCAGGCCGTACTCGTCGAACTTCTCCCGGACCGCCTTGACCGCGTTGACCGAGGTGAACGCGACCCACTCATAGCGTCCCTCGACCAGGCCGCGGATCGCCTTGTCCATCTGCTGCGGGTTGCGGGGCGGCTCGACCGAGATGGTCGGGACCTCTTCCGGCATCGCGCCGTAGCGCCTCAACCGATCCATCAGCGGCCCGGCCTGGTCCTTGGTGCGCGGCACCAGGATCCGCCAGCCGAACAGCGGCTTGGTCTCGAACCAGGACAGCGCCTCGCGCTGCTCGACCACGGCACCGACCACGATCACGGCCTCGCCGGTCACCTTGGCCGCGCGCAGGTCCGCGACGATCGTCTCCAAGGTCCCGACCACACTGGTCTGCGCGGTCGTCGTACCGCCGACGGTCACCGCTACCGGTGTGCCGCCGTCGAAGCCGGACTCGATCAGAGCGGTCACAGTGTCCTTCAGAACGTCCACGGCGTTCAGCAGGACCAGCGTCTGCTTCGGGTTCAGCCTGCCCAGGTCGAGCTTGGCCTCGGCCAGGTCGAGCACGGTGACCTCGCGGTCGCTCTTCATCGTCAGCGGGATCCCGGCGTACGTCGGAACGGCGCTGACCTCGCTGACACCGGGAATGACGTTGAAGCTGATGCCGGCCTTGCGGCACGCGGACGCCTCCTCGGCACCGCTGGAGAAGGTGAACGGGTCGCCGGTGAGCAGGCGGACCACGTTCGCCGAGGTCTTGGCCGTCTTCACCACCAGCCGCGCCCGGGCGGCGACCTTCAGCGCCCGGCTGCCCTCGGCGCCGGACCCGTCGATCACCTCGACGCCCGGGGGGCAGTACGCCAGGAACGCATTGTGCTCGGGGCCCTCGACAACGACCGCGTCGGCGTTCGCCAGTACGTCGCGGCCGGCCAGGGTCAGCAGGGACGGGTCACCCGGCCCGACGCCGACGAACGTGACATGGCCGAGTGGTCTGGTCTGCTTGACCGTGCTGGTGGCGGCGGCCTTCGCCGGCACCTTCTGAGGTGTGCTGGATGCTGCGGTGGCCGCTGTCTTCGCGCTGCTCACGTCTGCCTTCGCCCTCGTCCTCGTCCTGCTCGTCTTGTGCGCCGTCTCATGGGCCCCCTTGTGGGCGGCCGTCGTTCCCCGTGCCGGTGTCATGTTCGCTCCAGCAACTCGTTCGCCAGCGCTTTGCCCAGGGCAACCGGATCGTCCACCGGCCCGTTCGCGGAGAGCCGCCGTACGCCGTCGTCCTGGCCGAGCGCGCCCCGCAGCCACAGCTCCGGGCCGTCCTCACCGTCGACCACCTCGGCGAGGGCGCCGACCGGAGCCGTGCAACCCGCCTCGAGCGTGGCCAGCAGTTGCCGTTCCGCCGTGACCGCTGCCCGGGTGGCCGCATCGTCCAGCGGAGCCAGGGCGGCCAGCACCTCGGTGTCGCCCTCCCGGCATTCGATGCCCAGGGCACCTTGTCCCGGTGCGGGCAGGACCTGGATCGGATCCAGGGTCTCGGTCACCTCGGCGAGCCGTCCCAACCGGGACAACCCTGCCCTCGCGAGGACCACCGCGTCCAATTTGCCCTCGGTGACCATCCCGATCCGGGTGTCCACGTTGCCGCGGATCCCGGTGCATTCGATGCCGAGGCCGAGCGCGTCGAGCTGCGCCACCCGGCGAGCCGCGCCGGTGCCGACAAGTGCACCCGTGGGCAGCTCCCCCAGCGTGAGTCCGTCGCGGGCGACCAGCACGTCGCGCGGGTCCTCACGGACCGGGATCGCGCCCATGGCCAGACCCTCGAGTGGCTGGGTCGGCAGATCCTTCAGGGAGTGCACGGCGATGTCGATCTCGTTGGCCAGCAAGGCGTCGCGCAGTGCGCTGACGAAGATGCCGGTACCGCCGATCTGCTCCACCGGCGCCCTGTTGACGTCCCCGGTCGTGACGATCGGCACCAGCTCGACCTCGTGGCCGAGCTCGCGCAGCCAGTCGGCGACCATGGTTGCCTGGACGGTCGCCAGCGCGGACCGCCGGGTGCCGAGCCTGATCATGCGTGCTCACCTCCGCGCGCCTTCGGCGTGGTCACCGCGTCGACCGTCGCCTGATCGAGGGCGAAGAGTTCGCGCAGTGCGTTCGCGTACGTCGGCCCGCCCGGATCAGCGGCGAGCTCCTTCACCCGGACCGTCGGGTTGTGCAGCACCTTGTCGACCACGCGGCGAATCGTCCGGGTGACCTCTTCCCGCTGGACGTCGTCCAGGCCGGGCAGCCTGCGCTCCAGCCGGGCCAGCTCGGAGTCGACCAGCTCGGTCGCCATCGCTCGCAGCGCGACCACCGTCGGCGCGACCGAGGCGGCCCGCCGGGTCGCCTCGAACGTCCCGGTCTCCTCGCTGACGATCCGGCGTACCTCGTCGACGTCGGCCTCGCTGCCGCCGGCCGTTCCCGCGATGTCGGCCAGGGTAACGAGCGTGACGCCAGGGATGCGTGCGGCCTCGGGAGCCACGTCCCGCGGCAGAGCGACATCCAGTACGCCGAACGGCCGGCCGTCCGTCGCGTTCCGGATCATCTCCTCGGTCAGTACGACGCCTCGCGCGCCGGTGCACGACACGACCAGCTCGGCCTCGGCCAACGCGTCGGGCACGTTCGCGAGCTGGATCGCCGTACCGCCGACCCGCTCGGCCAGCGCGACCGCGCGGTCGTAGTTGCGGTTGGCAATGGTCACGCTCTGCGCGCCGCCGTTGAGCAACGTCTGTGCAGCCAGCGAGGCCATCGAGCCGGCGCCGATGACGAGCGCTCGGCGGCCTTCGAACCCGCCGAGAGCCTCCAGCCCGGCCGACACGACCGAGCGGCCGGCCGAGTCGATGCCGGTCTCGGCGTGCGCACGCTTGCCGACCCGCAACGCGTGCTGGAGCAGGGCGTTCAGCTCGGTGCCGACGGTCTCCAGATCCTGGCCGACGCGCAGCGTTTCCTTCACCTGGCCGAGGATCTGGCTCTCGCCGACGACCATCGAGTCCAGCCCGACCGCGACCTGGAACAGGTGCGCGACGGCGCCTTCCTCGAAGTGCACGTAGAGGTGCTCGGCCAGATCCAGCAGCGGTACGCCGGTGACGTCGGACAGGATCGCGGTGACCTCGTCCATGCCCGCGTGGAAGCGCTCGACGGTCGCGTAGACCTCGGTCCGGTTGCAGGTGGCGATCACCGCGGACTCGGCGACGGCCGGGGTGTTCTTGACCGCCAGGGCCAGCTTGGTCGCCGCGTCCGGATCGAGCGCCACGCGCTCGAGGACGTTGATGTCAGCTGAGCGGTGGCTGATACCGACGACCAGATAGCTCATCCTCGTCCTCGCTTCGCCGCGGGCGCGGATGAGCTCGAGCTGCTGAGCTGATTGGTGAACTCGCTCCGCTCGTTCACGCCCCGACACCCCCGCCCACACTCGGCAGATCGGTCAGACCGTTCATCGCTGGTAGCTCGGGCACCTGGGGGAGCGCCGCCTCTCCGGACTTTCGTTGTTCGTGGTACGCCAGGATCTGCAACTCGATCGAGAGGTCCACCTTGCGGATGTCGACACCGGTGGGCACGGACAGCACCACCGGCGCGAAGTTGAGGATGCTGGTCACTCCGGCGGCGACCAATCGGTCGCACACCCCCTGGGCCGGACCGGCGGGAGTGGTGATGACGCCGATCGAGACCCGGTCGGCCTTGACGATGTCCTCCAGCTCGGCGAAGTCGCGGACCTCCATGTCGCCGATCCGCTCGCCGATCAGGTTCGGGTCGGCGTCCAGCAGCGCCACGATCCGGAACCCGCGGGTGCCGAAACCGGAGTAGTTCGCCAGCGCGTGGCCCAGGTTTCCGATCCCGACGATGACCACGGCCCAGTCCTGGGTGACACCGATCTCGCGGGCGATCTGGTAGCGCAGGTACTCGACGTCGTACCCGACGCCGCGGGTGCCGTACGAGCCCAGGTAGGACAGGTCCTTGCGCAGCTTGGCCGAGTTGACGCCGGCGGCCGTGGCCAGGTCCTCACTCGAGGCGGTCGCGATACCGCTGTCCGACAGTGCGGTCAGCGCCCGCAGATAGACCGGCAAGCGCGCGACAGTCGCCTCGGGGATACCGCGTTCGGTTCTCGTCGGCGGGCCCGGTCGACGGCTGCTGGCACGCGTCACAATTCTCCTGGGAACGGTTGCTCGGCCGCGGTCTGACGGCCGGCGGCCCGTTCCTTACTCTAGGAGCTTGTGAACGTGAGAACAAAATCGGCGGGAGTGACCCGGCACACTACGCCGTGAGTGCCTTCCGGAGGCGGGCCGGGTCGACGCGCCAGAAGTCGTGCTGCTTGCCGTCCACGAAGGTGACCGGGATCTGTTCGCCGTACTCCGTGAACAGGCCGTCGTCCTGGGTGATGTCGACCTCGGTCCACTCCACCCCGAGCTCGGCGCAGACCGCACGGACGATCTCCCGGGCGTCGTCACACAGGTGACAGCCGGGCTTCCCGTACAGCGTGACCCGGCTCATCGACGTCCTCGCTTCGCTCCGGGCGCCGATGAGGCACCAACGGCCCTGTGCTTGATTGTGAGCTCACTACGTTCGCTCATCGGTCCGCCTCCCGCAGCCGGCCCTTGGCGACCTTCCCGGTGACCGAGTGCGGCAGATGGTCGACCACCTCGATCTCCACCGGGCACTTGAACCTGGCCAGCCGCGTCCCGGCGTACTCCCGGACCTCGGCGATGTCCACGGTCGCGCCGGCCTGCGGTACGACGAACGCCTTGACCGCTTCACCGGTCTCCTCGGACGCTACGCCGATGACCGCGGCCTCCCGGATCCCGGGCGCACCGACAAGTACCTCCTCGACCTCGCTCGGGAAGACGTTGAAGCCGGACACGATGATCAGCTCGCGGAGCCGATCGACCAGGAACAGGTCGCCGTCGGCATCCAGGAACCCGACGTCGCCTGTGCGGTACCAACCGTCGAGGTCGGGGCCGTCGACACCGTCCGGCCAGTAGCCGGAGAACAGGTTGCCGCCGCGGATCACGATCTCGCCGGGGTCGTCGCCCTCGACGTCCTCACCCTGCTCGTCGGCGATCCGGAGGTCGACGTTCGGCAACGGACGGCCGACCGAGCCGGGCTTCGGCTCGCTCTCCCCCAGCGTGGTGGTGACGCCGGGGGAAGCCTCGGTCAGGCCGTAGCCCTGATGCACGAACTTGCCGGTCTCACGCTCGAACCGGTCCGCCAGCCCGCGGTCGAGGGTCGACGCGCCGGTCAGCACGACCTTGATCGTCTTCAGCGCATCCCGCAGGTCCGATCGGGCCAGCAGAGCGTTCAGTGCCGGCGGCGCGAGCGGCAGCCGCGTCACGCCGTACTTGCCGATCAGGTCGAGCGTGTGAGCGGAGTCGAACCGCTGGTCGATCACGAGCGCGGCGCCGGTGGCGACGGCCCAGCCCAGTACGGCGTTCAAACCGAACGCGTGGAACATCGGCAGGACCCCGAGAACGATGTCCTCCGGACCCATCCGGTCCTCGCCGAGCTCGGAAAGGTTCTTGACGTTGGCAACCAGTGCCCGATGACTGAGCATGGCCGCTCGCGGATCGCCACTGGTTCCCGACGTGTACAGCAGGACCGCGAGTGTCTCAGGGTCGATCGACGGAAGTAACGGAGCGTTACCCTGGAGCTGGCCCGGACGCACCGTCCGGACGCCCTCCCCGACCTTCGCAGCGAGGTCCCCGTCGGTGACCGCGAGACGGGCTCCGGAGTGCTTCAGGACGGCCGCGATCTCGGGCTCGGTCAGTCCGGTGTTCAGCGGTACGGCGACCAGCCCGGCGCGGAGAATCCCCAGGTAGGACGTGACGAACTCGATGCTGTTGGCCATCAGCAGGACGACCCGGTACCCGGGCACCAGGCCGGCCGCGGCGAACCCCTGCGCGGTCGCGCCGACGATCTCGTCGAGATCGCGCCAGGTCAGCCGCCGGTCCCCGTCGACCAGCGCCAGACGTTCACCGTGACGTTGCGCTGTGTCACGAAGAATGTCAGCGAAATTGAAGTTCACCAGGCGAGTCTGCCATGTCGCCGGGCGTGCTTCCGGCACGGTTGGCGCGTTCGGCTCGCTCGGAACGGTTGCAGCAGAGCGTGACGGGCGATATACAGGTGAACTCGTGGGCGAGCTTCTGCTGAACCTCACACTGCAGAAACCGTCCGGCCGGGGACCTATGCGCAATTACCCCCGGCAGCAGGCTGCGCCGTTGTCCGGTGCCAGCCCGCTGGCGCATTCGTGACGACTCGGACCGGACGGAAGGCGGCACGCCTCAGACTGTTGACAGCGAGTGCTTAAGGCATAACGCTCGGTGCTGTCTCAGCCGCTGTGGCCATTCGCGGATGTGTCAGACGACGTGTCAGTTGAACGGGGAGAAATCTTGACGACGCCGGAGCCAAGCCCGGACGGGATGAGACGTGCGGAGCTCGTCGATCGCGCCCAGGCCGGGGACGTCGGTGCCTTCGGTGAGCTGTACGACGAGTACTCGCTCACCGTCTATCGCTACATCTACGCACGGGTGTCGTCCTCGGCACTCGCCGAGGACCTGACCAGCGAGACGTTCGTCCGGGCGCTGCGCGCGCTGGACTCGTTCCGCTGGCAGGGCCGGGACTTCGGCGCCTGGCTGGTGACGATCGCCCGGAACCTGATCACCGACCACTACAAGTCCGGCCGGGTCCGGCTCGAGGTGGTCACGGACGAGATCGAGACGCACGACCGGCAGACCGAGGGGCCGGAGGTCGACGTACTGGCCGCCGCCACCGCCGAGGTCCTGCGGGACGCCGTCGCGGCCTTGCCCGAGGAGCAACGCGACTGCCTGACGATGCGATTCTTCGCCGGATTGTCGATCGCGGAAACGGCCAAGGCGCTGGAGAAGTCCGAAGGCGCCGTCAAGCAACTGCAACTGAGGGCCGTACGGCACTTGGCGAAGGTTATCCCCAAGGACTTGAGGTGAGGAGGATGACAACGAATGTCTTTCGTAACCCGTCAGCGAGTTTCCTCGTTCTCCTTCGTGAGGACCTGTCGGTGACCCCGGCTGGCCATTGAGGAGAACGAGAACACATGAGTGACCTACACAGGGCTCGAGCGCGCGCGGAGGCATTCGCGCACGCTGTCGATCACGGGCCCCGTCACTCTTCGCGACTGAGCGATGACCCGGAGCTTGTGGAGGCTGTGGAGCTGGTCGGACGGCTGAGGACCGCCGGCGCAGTGGCACCGCGTCCGGAGTTCAGTGCCGAGCTACGGCACCGCCTGATGGAACAGGCGGCAGCCCGCGCGGCGACGACTCCGATGGTGGTGCACAGCACTCCTGACGGTCCGGACGACCCGCCGACCCGCGAGGACGTCGACGCGTCCGTGACACCTATCCGGCATCGTCACGGCCGGCGCATCCGGCTCGTGGCCAGTACTGCCGCGCTGGTCCTGCTCGGAGGTGGCATCGGTTCCGCCGCCGCCGCTCAGCAGGCGATGCCCGGCGACACCTTGTACGGGATGAAGCGCAGCATCGAGAACGTGGCCACCAACGTGGGTGTCGGGGACGACTCCCGCGGCCGGCGCGATCTCGAGCACGCGATGACCCGACTGTCCGAGGTCCGCGCGCTGGCCGAGCACGGCGGCGACGTGGGCACGATCAACGGCACTCTGGACGACTTCTCGGCACAGGCCCGCAAAGGCGTGTCCCGCCTGGTCGCGTCGTACCAGCAGGACGGCGACGAGGGTTCGATCACGGCGATCACCACCTTCATCACGAACGCCCGCCAGGCTCTTGGTGAGCTCGCGCCGAAACTGCCCCCGGAGTCGCTGAAGTCCGCCGTGGAGGCGCTGGCCACGATCGAGCAACTGGCCCAGCACACCACGGCCGCCTGCCCGAAGTGCGACCAGCCGAAGCCGGCCAAGGGCACCCAGCCTGCCGGTCCGAGTGTGGGCACCGAGCCGAGCAATCCGTCCAACGGATCGCCCAGCTCGAAGTCGTCCACCGCACCGACACCCGGTGCGTCCACGCAGCCGAGCGGATCGCCGACCAAGCTGCCGAACACCACGATCGTCGAGGAGTCCAACACTCCCCCGCCGAGCCTGAAGACGCCACCGAAGCCGAACACTCCGAACTCGTCGACGACTCCCACGATCGTCCCGAGCCTCCCGACGCCAGGCACACCGTCGTGGCCCTGGCCGTTCCCGAGCCTCAGCATCCCGACTCTCATCAATCTCCCCGGCGTCATCCAGACCTTGCTCCCACCCTGGAAGTAGGCCCAGACGCACAGAAGCCCGGCACACACGATGTGCCGGGCTTCTTCTTGGTGTGTTCGCCGCGATGCCGTCAGAAGAAGACTGAGCGGCGTTGCATGAGGAGGGTGTAGAGGGTCTGCTGGATGGTTTCGCGGACCTGGTCGGTGACGTTGAAGACGAGCATCGGGTCGTCGGCGGCGCCGTCGGGGAACTCGTCCGTGCGGATCGGCTCGCCGAACTCGATCAGCCACTTGGACGGGAGCGGGATCAGCCCGAGCGGTCCGAGCAGCGGGAAGAACGGCGTGATCGGGATGTACGGCACCCCGAGCAACCGCGCCAGTGACGCGATGTTGCCGACGAGTGGGTAGATCTCCTCGGCGCCGACGATCGAGCACGGAATGATCGGTACGCCGGTCCGCATCGCGGCACTGACGAAACCACCCCGCCCGAAGCGCTGGAGCTTGTACCGCTCCGAGAACGGCTTGCCGAGCCCCTTGAACCCCTCCGGCCAGACACCGACCAGATTCCCCTGGCGCAGCAGCCGCTCGGCGTCGTCGTTGCTCGCCAGCGTCGCCCCGCCCTTGCGGGCCAACTCGCCGACGAACGGCGTCTGGAAGACCAGATCCGCCGCGAGCGTGCGCAGTGGCCGGTTGGTGTGATCCGAGACGACGACTTGGGTGACCAAGCCGTCGAGCGGCATCGTGCCGGAGTGGTTCGCGACCACCAGGGCGCTGCCGGTGTCCGGGATGTTCTCGATCCCCCGCACCTCGACCCGGAACCACTTCTCCACCATCGGCCGCAGCATCGGCAACAGCACCTGGTCGGTCAGGTCGGAGTCGTACCCGAACTCGTCGAGGTCGTACTCTCCACTCAGCCGCCGCCGCAGGAACGCGAGCCACTCCGCGACCCGCCGCTCCCCGTCCTCGCCGAACAGTTCGCGCACGACCCGCTCGAGTCCCGCGAAGTCCAGGGGCGCGGCCTCGACGACCGGCACCTGCGGTTCCGCACCAGGCTCGACCGGCTCTGCCACGGACGGCTCAACCGACTGCTTGCCCTTCTTCTTCGACCGGGCTCCCTGCCCCGCGAGTGCGCGGGCAGCCGCCGACGGCGTCGTACGGCGTCCTGATCCCCGGCCCGGACGACCGCCGGCACCGATCGGGATGACCTCGGCGTCAACCACGCAGCGCTCCCAGTCCGGCCGTCAGCAGCGAGGCCGCGCGGGCGACCGCGCCGGGGCGGAGCGAGTCACGGAAGTCGTCGAAGGCGGCCGCGGTCGTGTACTTCGGCTCGAACCCGAACTCGGCCCGCATCCGGGTGGTGTCCACCGCACGGCCGTAGGTCAGGAAGGTGATCTGGTCCGGCGAGAAGTCCGCGAGCCGCGCCCGGCGTACGGCGGCCGCCGTACTGGACGCGGTGAACGAGGGCAGCCGGAGCGCCGGCCGGCCGAGTTTGCGGATCGCCTGGGACAGCGAGAGCACACCGTCGCCGGCCAGGTTGAAGGTCCCGGGCAGGTCATTCACCGTCGCGTGGTGGATCGCCTCGACGCCGTCGTCCTCGTGCAGGAACTGCAGGCGGGCGTCGTACCCGAAGACGGTCGGTACGACGGGCATCGCGAAGTACCGGGTGATCGGGGAATCGGTCTTGGGGCCGATCCAGTTCGCCATCCGGAGCGTGGACACGCGGACGTCGGGGCGGCGCCGGGCGAAGCCGCGCACGTACCCCTCGACCTCGACGGCGTCCTTGCTCAGCCCGGTCTGGTGGATCGCCCGCGGTGCCATCTCCTCGGTGAACATGGCCGGATCGCGCGGGCCCGCGCCGTACACCGTGGTCGACGACTTCACCACCAGCTTGGCCACGCCGGGCGCCTTCTGGCAGGCGGCGAGCAGCTGCATGGTGCCGATGACGTTGATCTCCTTCATCGACGACCGGCCGCCGGCGCTGCCGGGAGTGGCCACGACGCCGGTGTGAACGACGGTGTCGACGCCCTCGGCGGCGATCACCTTCGCGATCACGGGGTTGCGGATGTCGGCACGGACGAACCGGACCCGGCCCAGCTCGGCCCGCGGCGGCACCACGTCGACGCCGAGCACCGTGCCGATCGACGGATCGTCGGCCAGTCTGCGGGCACAGCGAGCACCGGCGTCCCGGGAGACGCCGGTCACCATCACTACCTGTGCCACGAGAAACCCCCAGCCAGACAGCAACCCCACAAGTGGCCGCGCCGACCCCCGGCGCGGCGGGAACTGCTTACTTGCCGAGCTTGCGGCGCTGCACCCGCGTCTTCTTCAGCAGCTTGCGGTGCTTCTTCTTCGCCATCCGCTTACGGCGCTTCTTGATAACAGAACCCACAGTTGGACCATCCAAACTCAAAGAGAACGTCGGCAAAGCTTACCCGCAGGTCAGGCGGTGAACCTAAAGCAGGCTGCTTCGATAGGCTGGGCGGTGACCTGGGGAGGCGCCGATGACAAGTGGTACGACGGCCCGGTACGACGGTCTGGCCGACTGGTACGACGCAAGATACGTGGCCGGAGCGGAACCACATCAGCCGGGTCTGCTCGAGCTCCTCGGCCCTGGATCCGGCCCCTGCCTGGACATCGGGTGTGGCACCGGGCGCAACTTCGAGACCATTCGGGCGAGTGGGCGCAGCGTGGTCGGGGTGGACTTCTCCGCCGACCAGTTGCGGCTGGCTCGGAGCCGGACCGACGGTCCGCTGATGGTCGCGGACGCTGCCGCTCTCCCGTTCGCCGACGAGTCCTTCGACACCGCGATGGTGATGTGGATCTCCACGGATGTGGACGACTTCGCCGAGGTCGTGCGGGAGGCGACGCGGGTGCTCCGGCCGGGCGGGGTGCTGGTCGCGTACGGCGTACATCCGTGCTTCAACGGCCCGCACGTCATATGGAACGAGGACGGCAGTCGCCTCATCCACCCCTCCTACCGGCAACCGGGCCGGCACGAGGAGTCGCCGTACTGGGGCGACGGGATCCGGCGTCAGGTCGGCATGCACCACCTCACGCTCGCCGACTACCTGAACGCCTTCCTCACCACCGGCTTGACCCTCGAACGCTTCGAAGAACCGGACGCCCAAGGCGTTCCCCACTCTCTCGCCGCCCGCGCTCGCCGCACCACCTGAGCAAAGGCTGTCGGTGCCGGCTGGTTGACTGATCGGCATGGTGACGCTGGATTCGTGGAGTGAACAGGACTTCACCCTGCTCGAGGGCTGCAACACGCCCGAGATGACCGCGCACCTGGGCGGCCCCGAGACCCCGGCCAAGCTACGCGAGAGACAGCAGCGGTACGTCGAGAACGCTTTCACCGGAGAGATGTTCGTGATCGTGACCGACGACGGCGACCGAGCCGGGTTGGTCGGCTACTGGGAACACACCGAGGCGGCCGAGATGGTCTGGGAGACCGGCTGGGCGATCCTGCCTGAGTTCCAAGGGCGTGGGCTGGCGACCGCCGCGGTGCACGAGGTGGCGAAGGTCGCCGCCGCGGCCGGCAGGCACAGCACGCTGCACGCTTATCCCGGCGTGACGAACACTGCTTCCAACGCGCTGTGCCGTAAGGCTGGCTTCGTCCTGCTGGGCGATCGCGACTTCGAGTACCCGAAGGGCCACTGGATGCGTTGCAACGACTGGTGTCTCGAACTCAGTGCCCCGCGGCACTAGGCTGCTTTGCGGGTGGGGAGTTGGACCGGGTCGGTGAGGACGACCAGGTGTGGGGTGGCGGTCTGGTTGGTGGTCGACGCGTAGGCGGCGGGAGTGAAGGCCACGGCGGCGAGGCCGAGGGCGGCGATGGTGCCTATGGCAACGGTCTTGACGATCTCGAGCTGCATTGCGGGCTCCTGGAGGTGATGGATTCGGCTGTGATTCCATCCTCGGGGCCGGTACTGCGATCGTTCTGGGAGGAAGCTGGAAGCTTCCTGGGAGTCACAGCCCGGCGACCTCCGGCACCGCGGCGGTGAGGATCCCGACCGACTCCGGCGTCCAGGGTCCGGTCCGGATCACGATCGCGTGCTCGATTCCCCACGCTGCTTGCTCGCGGCAACGTTCAACGAACGTGCCGACGGTGTCGTCCGGGGTGAGCCGGGTCGACAGCGTCTTCGCGATCTCGTCGTACGGGCGGCCGAGTTCGTCGCAGTGCGCACGGAGTACGTCGAGCTTGTGGCGCACCGTCGTACCTGCGTCGGGGAGGTCGAAGAGGTTGCAGGCATCGGCGCGCTGGGCCACCATCCGCAGCGTCTTCTGCTCGCCGGTCCCACCGATCAGCACCGGCGGACGCTGCTCCGGCCGCGGGCTGCAGATCGGCCCTTCGAGCTGGAAATGCTTGCCCTGGTACGGCGAACTGTCGCCGGCGAACATGCGGTCCGCGATGTCCAGCAACTCCTCGAGTTGCTCGAACCGGTCCTTGGTCGGCCCGAGCGGGATCCCCATCGCCCGCGCCTCCTCGCCTTCCCACCCGATCCCGACCCCGAACCACGCCCGCCCGCGGGTGAGCGCATCCAGCGTCGCGATCGCCTTCACCTGAACGGCGGGCGGCCGGAACGGCACCGGCGAGACCAGCATCCCGAGCCGCGCCCGGCTGGTCGTCGCGGCGAGGAACCCGAGCATCGTGATCGCCTCGTACAACTCAGCCTGCGGATGACTGGTCGGGTCCGCCTGGAACAGATGATCCGGCACCCAGATCGTGTCCAGCCCGCCCTCGTCCGCGATCGACGCGATCCGCCGCAGCCCGTCCACGCCATCCGCCCAGGCGTGATCCGTCACTGTCACACTGACCTTCACTCGCCCGCCTCCGTGATCCCGGCCGCCGCGGCCGCGTCGGCGGCAAGCGCTGTGTACTGAACGCCGGCCAGCCGCCAGTCACCATCCCGGGCGAGCCAGACGCTCATCACCCGGAACAGCCCTTTGATCGTCTCCCCGTGGAACCGGCACTCCGACCGCTGGATCTCGGTCCGCACCACGGTCTCACCGTGGGCGACGACGTCCGACTGCAGCAACTCCAGCGAGACCTGCTCGAACACGCCACTGGTGTGGACGCCGATCCACTCGTCGGGCTCGATCATGAAGCCCTTCGGTCCGACGATCCGGCAGTCCGGGTCGACCAGCAGCTTCAGTGCGGCGGTGTCCTGGGCGATCAGGCTCTGCACCAGCCGCTGCGGGGCGTCGCCGAGCTCCGTGGACATGTCGTGCCTCCAAATTCTTAGGGTGACCCTATATTTACGGTCACTCTAGAACCACTACCCTGACCGTGTGAAGGACGCGGACGGACTGCGGGCGCGGAAGAAGCGGGAGACGCGCGAGCGGATCGCGGCGGCGGCGCGGGAGTTGTTCGTCGCGCACGGGTTCGACGCGGTCACCGTGATCGACGTCGCCCGGGCAGCACAGGTGTCCGAGGCAACGGTCTTCAACTACTTCCCGACCAAGGACGACCTGTTCTTCGGCGGCGGCCTGGAACAGTTCCAGGCCGCGACGCTGGCCGCGGTCGGCGACCGTCCGGCCGGGGAGTCGGCGATCGGCGCGTTCCGCCGGTTCACGATCGCGAACGTCGCGCACGCCGCCGATCCGGGCGCGGTCGACCTGATCACCACCGCCGCGCGGGTCGTGGCCGGCAGCCCGTCGCTGCAGGCCCGCGAGCGCGAGATCGTCGCGGCCACCACCGACGCCCTCGCCACCCTGCTGCGCTCGGAGGGGACGGGACGGATGGAGTCGTGGGCGATCGCCAACGCCTTGGTCGGTGTCCAGCGATCGATCGTTACCGAGGTCCGGGCCGAAGTACTGGCCGGACGTCACGGCCCGCAACTCGTCGCCCGGGTCCAGCTCGGCGCCGACATCCTCCTGGCCCGACTCGAGTCCGCCTTCCACGGTTGACGGGTAGCCTGCAGAGATGGCCTCTGTGGTGTTTCTCGGCGGACTCGTCGTCGTACTGACGGGGCTGACCTGGTTCGCCTCCTGGGCCAAGCGCCGTGGTCACGGCTCCGGGGTCGCCGGCGCGTTGGCAGCGTACGAGGAGGCCTACCGTACGACGGCCCACCAGTCGCACCACGAGATCCGGCGAGCCGCCGACCGCAAGTCCGAGACCGGCTCCCCCGACGACCTCTAGCCACAACCACGACGCGCTGACCTCGACGACGGCTCCGTCAGGATCACCAGGCGTCGCGGCGATCAGAGGTAGGTCGCAACAGGTCCGAGCGTCAAGAGGCCGGACCCGGCGCCTGCCTCTTCTGTTGCCGCTGGAGCCAGCGCGGCTCGGGCACGCGCCAACTGTTGCCGGTGGTTGACGGTCTTGGCCGCTGCGGCGACCAGGGCCCAATGGGCTTCTAGCAGCAGGCCCGGTGCTGGATCAGGCAGGCGGTCGAGCGCCTCGGCCGCTTCGACGGGATGGTTCTGCGACAGCAGGACGAGCGGATGAACCCACGGCGCGTGGGGGCCATAGTCGGCTTCAACCACGGGCTCGTCGTGCCGGATGGCGTAGCAGGCCAGGGCTAGTGGGAGCAGCCCGGACTGCAGGCCAGGCATCGACGCGTTGTCGAGGAGGGCGCCGGCCTGGCGGTACGCCTCCGGAGTGTCCTCGCGGAGGGCGGCGTACCACCGGGTGAAGACAGCGACCAGCGGCAACTCATGCCGGGCAGCCAACTCGTCAGCAGCTTCGGCATGGTGATCGGCGGCCACGTGGTCCGCCATAGCGCAGGACGACTGCAGACAGATGAGATGGCCCAGAACCTCATAAGTAAAGAGGCCGTGGCGTTGCGACAGCTCAACCAACTCAGCACCGATCACGGAACGGTCGGCAGCGAGGCCAGCGCGATAGCACGTCTGCATGAAAACGCCATTCAGCGCAAACGCCAGCAACGCAGGATCATCCAATCCCCGCGCGATTGACTCGGCCTCGAGCGCCGCCTCCCGCGCCCGCGGATCCAGCGAACCACGCGACTCGAGTGCAATAGTCGCCAGCAACCACGCCCGCACACCCGGATGCTCCTGCGTAGGCAACACCCGCTCCGCCGCCGCCACAATCGCTGCAGCGTGGGACTCATCGTCCGACCGCGTCCAGATCGCCGGAACGTCGTACGCACCGATGACTCGCGCCGTGAGATCGGCATCGCCCAACTCCTCGGCGGCAGCGATCGCAGCGAGACGGTGCCGGCGCGCAGCCTCGAGACCGCCGCCACCAGTGACGGCGAGATTCCGCAGCAGCCCCACCGTCGACTCCAGCCGAGCCCGAGTGCCCCCAACGGCCCGGTCGTACGCCGCAGCAGCCTCGGCCCACACATGTCCCGCCGACACCGGCTCCAGATGCGCGGCCTGGTTGAGGATGTCGGTCTCCAACCGCCCGAGCGCCGGACCGGGATCCACCCCGAGCTGCCTGACCAGCATCGCCCGAGCCCGACGCAGTACGGCGAGAGCGTCGCCCTGCCGACCAGTCCGGTACAGAGCGAGCGCCAGCAACCGCCACGCGTCCTCACGCCACGGATGTTCGGTCACATGCGCGTCCAGCTCAGGCACAGCCTCAGCAGCATGCCCGAGCGCCAGCCGAGCCTCCCCCAACCGCTCCACTGCCCGCAGCCGCAACTCCGTCAGCCGCGACCGCTCGCCCTGCGCCCAACCCTCGTCGGCAAACTCCGCGTATGCCGGACCGCGCCACCACGCCAGCGCCTCGGAAAGCAGCGGCACCAACTCCCCAGGCGGCAACGCGGTACCAACAGCCCGTTCGAACCGCCAAGCGTCAACAGCATCCGTCCTCAACGCGTACCCCGGACCTTCAGTCACCAGGAACCGCGCCGGCGACCGCGGCGCCCGCTCCGGCTCCAACGCCCGCCGCAACGCCGCGACGAACGTCCGGACAGCGCTCAACGCACCCTCCGGCGGATCCACCCACAGGTCGTCGACCAGAAGCGAAGCCGGTACGACGCGTCCGCGCGCAACGATCAACCGCGCCAGCACCGCCCGATGCCGCGGCCCCTTCAGACCCACCAGCCGGCCGGCATCATCCCAGGCCACCACCGGCCCGAGCACCCCGAAGTCCACCCGGCCACCGTAGCGCTCATCCAGCGCTCATTCGGGCGCGCGATCCTGGCCGGCATGAAGATCAACGGCTTCGACTACCACCGCATCTCCGGCGCTGACGACGTCACACTGAACGTCGCCGTCGGCGGTTCCGGTACGCCGATCGTCCTGGTGCACGGGTTCCCGCAGACGCACCTCATGTGGCGCCACGTCGCCAACGACCTGGCGTCCGACCACACCGTCATCTGTCCCGATCTCCGCGGCTACGGCGAGAGCGACAAACCAGCCGACGATTACGCGAAGCGAGTCATGGCCGCGGACATCGTCGCCGTGGCGCGGAACCTGGGACACCACGAGTTCGCCCTGGCCGGGCACGACCGCGGCGCACTGGTGGCGTTCCGGGCCGGCCTCGACCACCCGGACACGATCACCCACCTGATGTGCCTGGACGTGTTGCCCACCCTTGACATGTGGGACGTGATGCGCGGAACGAGCGCCGCCGTCGGCTTCCACCTCTACCTGATGGCGCAACCACCCGGCCTGCCGGAGGAACTGATCGCGGCCCGCCCGGACGCGTTCTTCGGCCACTTCCTCGACCTGTGGACGAAGGATCCCGCCGCGATCCCAGCCGACGTCCGGAATGCCTACCTCGACGCTTGCCGGGCCGCGGTGCCGTCGATCGTCGCGGACTACCGCGCCTCGGCCGCGATCGACGTCACCCACGACCAGGGAGATCTTGCCCAGGGCAACAAGCTGCGGATGCCGGTCACCGTGATCCAGCAGGATTGGGGATCCGCACTCGGCTTCGACGCCGCGGTGCTCTGGCAGGCCTGGGCTCCCGACCTTCACCACCAGACCACGACCGCAGGTCACTTCATGGCCGAGGAGTCCCCCGCAGAGATCACGACCGCGATCAGAGCCTTGCTCAAGCGGTGAGGTAGGCGGTCGATTCGGCCAGCGCCTCGTAGGCGGCCGGCAACGACGTACTGATCAGCTTGCCATCCCGCTTGACCGGCGTACCGCCGACCAGGACGGTGTCCACGTTGCCCGGGTGCGCCGCGGTGACGACCGTGGCGATCGGGTTGCGTAGCCCGCCGGCCAGGTTGATGTCGGTATGACGCAGCAGTACCAGGTCGGCACGGTTGCCCACCGCAAGCGATCCGACGTCGGTCAGCCCGAGGGCGCGAGCACCTCCGACGGTCGCGATGCGCAGTACGTCGGCTGCCGTGAAGGTCTTGTAGCCCAGGGCAAGCAGCTCGTGCATTTCGGTGAACATGCTGCCACCTGCACTCGTCACGACGTCGATGCCCAGGCTGACGTTGACACCGGCCGCCCGCAGCCGGCCGGCCAGCGGCTCCCCCATCTCCATCCGCGCCTCCACAGTCGGGGTTGCCGACACCGACGCCCCGGACTCCGCGATCAGCTTCAGCTCGGAGTCCGGCAGCAGGTTCCCGTGCACATAGAGCGTGTTGGGTCGGAGCAGACCGGCATCCCGCAGACGCGTGATCGGGTCCGGTATCTGCGAACTGCTGCTGATGTGCACAACAACCGGCAGCCCCAGCGAATCGGCCAGCTCCCAGTCGGCACGGACGGTCTCGAACGCCGTGAACGACGGTCCGATCGCAGCTACCGCGAGCCCGATCCGGTCCGACCGGCACTCCATGATCCGCCGCATCTCGTCGGCGTCGACCGCACCACCGCCCAGCGGCGACGGGCCGTAACCGAAGACCGCGCGGATTCCGCTGCGCTCCAGGGCATCCAGAGCCGCGTCGGCATGGGCGGGCGAGGTCTGCACGTGGGAGTAGTCCTGGACCGTCGTGATCCCTGCATCGAGACACTCGAGTGCACCCATGAGGTTGCCCGCAGCAACATCCTCCGGACGGAACTTCGAGCCGTAGGAGCCCAGCACGCGGTCGAAGTACGTGCCCAGATCATCGTCCACCGTGACACCACGCAAGGCGGTCTGCCACAGATGCCGGTGCGTGTCCACGAACCCCGGAAGCACGATCCGCTCCGACGCGTCGATCACTTCGAGATCCGACGGATCCACGATCAGGTCGGGACCGACCGCCGCGATCCGGCCGTCCTCGATCAGTACGTCGGCCCGGCGGGCCACCACCTCCGGCTCAGTGTCGATCACCACACCACCACGCAACAACAAACGCATCCACATATCCCCTCATCAGAAAGCTTTCCTGAAAGCTATCACCAAAGCCACCTAGACTGTCAACCATGAGTGCGGACCGGGTGGATCGGCTGATCGCGTCGTGGCAGCGGGAGTTGCCGGGGGTGCTGTATCCGACCAGCGAGCTGACCAAGCGGATCCTCGTGCTCGCCACCGAGCTCAACGAGGCGACCCGGCGGGTACTGCGCGACCTCGGGCTGACCACGGCCGAGTTCGACGTGATCGTGTCGCTACGTCGGTCCGGACCGCCGTACCGGCAGAAGCCGTCGGATCTCAGCCGCAGCCTGCTGCTGTCCACCGGCGGGACGAGCAACGTGACGAATCAACTGGTCCGGCGCGGTCTGGTCGTCCGCGAGCCCGATCCCGAGGACGGCCGCGGCACCCAGATCCGGCTCACCGACGAGGGCGTCACCCTGGCCGAGCGCGCCGTACAGGCCAGCGCGGTCGCGCACCACGAGCTGTGGTCGGACCTGCCCGACGACGCCGTGAAACAGGCGACCGTCGCGCTGCGGGACGTGTCCCGGTCATAGCGAAGCGGCCGGTCCCGAGGGATCCGGCCGCTTGCTCTTCTCGTGGTTATCCGGCCTGGAAGAAGGCGCCCTTGAGGTAGTCGTGCACGGCATCCTCGGACACCCGGAACGAACGACCCACCCGCACCGCGGGCAGCTCACCGGAGTGCACCAGGCGGTACACCGTCATCTTGGACACGCGCATGGCCGTGGCGACCTCCGCCACGGTCAGGAACTTCACCTCGGCGAGCGGCTGCTCACCACCGGACTTCTTTGATGCCATTGCGCACCGCACTTCCAGCACGGATCGTGCGCCGGCTTCCCCTCCGGCACCTCCGTCCGTGCATGCAACGAGCGTAGTGGCTGTTGGTACGAATGGGAAAGAGGGGGACTCGTGTGACTCAGCCACGACCTAATAGGTGGGGTCGAGACCCAACAGCGGGAAGCTGACGTCGCGGGTCGCCTTGATCGATCGGTCCAGCCAGGTGTCCGGGTTGTAACCGCTCGACCAGTCCGTGTACGACGCGTCCTGGCCGTCGGTCATCCGCATCGGCGCGACCCGCTGGAACCGGATCCGGACCTCTTCGCGCCACACCTCGGGCACGGGAGTCTCCGGGTCGATCGGGTTCCCCGCGACGATCGCCAGCAGGTGGCTCCAGGCCCGCGGTACGACGTCGATGATCGCGTAGCCACCGCCACCGGTGGCGATCCACTTCCCGTCCGCGAGCTCGTGCGCCAGGTCGTGCAGCGCCAGGTACGCCGCGCGCTGCCCGTCGACCGTCTTCGTCAAGTGGGCCAGGGGATCCTCGACATGCGAGTCGCAGCCGTGCTGGGTCACCAGGACCTGCGGCCGGAACGCCTTCACCACCTCCGGAACGATCGCATGGAACGCCCGCAACCAGCCGGCGTCCCCGGTCCCGGGCGGCAGCGGAATGTTGACCGCAGTACCTTCCGCGTCAGGTCCACCGGACTCGCCGGCGCTCCCGGTACCCGGAAAGAGCGTGGTCGGCGACTCGTGCAGGCTCACGGTCAGCACGCGCGGATCGTTGTAGAACACCGCTTGTACGCCGTCCCCGTGGTGCACGTCGACGTCGACGTACGCGACCCGCTCCGCACCATGGTCGAGCAGCCACTGGATGGCGACGGCCGGATCGTTGTAGACGCAGAAGCCGCTGGCCCGATCGGGCATCGCGTGGTGCAGACCACCGGAGATGTTCGCGGCGTGCTGCACCTCGCCCTCCCAGACGGCCCGCGCCGCCTCCACGCTCGCGCCGACGATGCGTGCGGAGACGTCATGCATCCCCGAAAAGCAATACGTGTCGTCAGTGCCGAGCCCGTGCTCGAGATCCGGCACCTCCGGATGCTCCCCCGCGCGTTTGACCGCGGCGATGTAGTCGGCCGTGTGCACGGTCTGGAGCAGCGCGTCGTCAGCCGTCGGAGGCGGAACGACCTTCAGTTCATCGAGTACGCCGAGCGCCCGCGCCAGGTGGATCGTCAACTCCACCCGGATCGGACTCATCGGATGCCCGCGCCCGAAGTCGTACGCCGTCAGACCCTCGTCGAAGACCAGCATCGCCTCACCGCTCATGCCTCCGACCTTAGCCGTCACCGCACGGGCACTGGTTTCCCGAATCGGGCGTTCAGCCGGTAGGCACCACCGCGCGCGTGGAACACGGACATCAGCAGCACACCCACGACGGCGGCGATCGCGGCCGCCAGCGGATGCTCGCCCACCTGCGCCCAGAACGTGAGCAGGCCGGCGATGACGAAGGCGGGCGAGCACGGGTACGACCGGACCACGATTCGCGCGATCGCTGCGGCGGCCGGGAGCGACGCCGGCCTGGTGATGCGCTACTTCGGGTCCAAGGACAAGCCGTTCGCCCAGGCCGCGACCATTCGCCCGGACGGGCCGATCATGGGCTCGCCCGAGGAGATCGCCGCAATGCTGACGGCCGCGTTGACCGCCAAGCTGGCCGACGAACCGGCGGCCGCGCTGGCGGCGATGCGCGCGATGTTCAGTCATCCGGAAGCGGCCGCGGAGGTCCGGGCAGCGATGACTGGACAGCAACGACAGATCGCCGAGCAGTTGCCGGGTGAGGACGCCGTACTGCGGTCAGGGGTGATCGGAGCGTTGACGCTCGGGCTCGTGATCGGGCGGCACCTGGTCCGGCTGGACGGACTGGACGCGTCACCTGAGGAGCTGATGGCGGTGGCCGGGCCGATCATCGAGCAATTGGCCAACGGTTCCAGCTGAGCCGCCGGCGACAACGGGCGGGCGCGACACCCCTCCAAGGCCGCGCTCGCCCGTCCCACTCGTGCTGGTGCCAGGCACGTGCTTCATCGTGCAAACACTGCAAGGTGTTACAAGATTTGCAGGAAGCTGCAAAACAGGCCCCGATTCGGTCACGGAGGGTTGCACCGAGGCGGTCTAGGCCTCACTGTCCATCCCGTGAGGAACGCCATGAATTCGGCGAGACCCAATCGGCGGCAGATCTTTACGGCGGGGGCCGTGGTTGCTGTTTCGACGGTGGCTGTCTCGACTGCGACATCGACCGAGACCGCCTTCGGCGGCCCGTACGGCTCCGGTGACCTCGGGGCTTGGCAAGGCATGAGCAAGGCGATCTCGACCGAGACCCAGATCAAACGGGTGCTCGCGACCAACGGGGTCTTCATGTTCGGCGACAGCATCGCCGTGCAGGACGGCAAGTCGCTGGCGACCCGGCTGATCGGCCGGGACGGAAGCCAGATGGCCGTGCACGACTGGTCCGGACGGCCGACGTCCGGCGCCGTCGATGCGATGGCCCAGTGGGCGACGGCGTACGGCCTGCCCCGCCGGATCCTGATGGCGACCGGCACCAACGACATCTTCGACCCGCCCAAGTTCGCCGCCCAGGTCGACCGGGCGATGAAGCTGGCCGGCTCGAACCGGTACGTTTACTGGATCAACGTGCACGCCACCCGGTGGTCCAAGACGGCGGCTGTACAGATGGCCGACCAGCGCAACTCCGCCTGGGTCAACCTGCAGTTGTCCGACGCCCAGAAGAAGTACCCGAACCTGCGGATCATCCGCTGGGCCGAGTACCTGGCCGCCAAGCCGAGCCGGATCACCTCCTACCTCCGCGACGGCGTGCACACCTCGATCACCCTCGGTCAGAACGCCCGCAACGAACTGACCGTCCAGTCCCTGGTGCTGCCGCTGCCGGCAGCCAAATGACCGGGCCGTTCATCGGTTATGCTGATGGTGTGAACACGAACTTGCAGCTGTGGTGGGCCGCCTAGGGCGGTCCCCCGCGTTCACACGCATCCAAGAGGCCGCCTCGCCGAGGCGGCCTTTTTTGATGCCCTCGGTGAGGCATCCACACACCGAAAGGGCATCGACATGACCACGCTTTCCGGCATCACCCCGTCCGGCCGCCTGACGCTGGGCAACCACCTCGGCGCGCTGCGCCGGTTCACCGACCCCGAGGGGTTCTACTTCGTCGCGAACCTGCACGCGATGACGACCAAACACGACCCCAGACGGCTCGCCGCGCTGACGCGCGAGTTCGCGACGCTGATGCTCGCGGCCGGCACCGCACCGGGCACGGTGTTCGTGCAGTCCGACGTCAACACGCACGCACAGCTCGCGTACCTGCTCGAGTGCACGTCGTACGTCGGCGAGTTGTCCCGGATGATCCAGTACAAGGAGAAGGGCAAGGGCCGGCCGATGACGCGGGCCTCGCTGTTCACCTATCCGTGCCTGATGGCCGCGGACATCCTGCTGTACGGCGCCGACCGGGTCCCTGTCGGCGGCGACCAGTCCCAGCACGTGGAGCTGGCGCGCGACGTCGCGATCCGGTTCAACCGCGAGTACGGCGAGACGTTCGTCGTACCGCGGCTGGCCAAGGCGGCGTACGCGACCCGGGTCAAGGATCTGGCCGACCCGACCAAGAAGATGAGCAAGTCCGAGGCCGACGACGCGGTCGGGACGATCCGGCTGCTGGACCCGCCGGACGTGATCCGTCGCCAGATCATGCGAGCGGTGACGGACTCCGACAACGAGGTCCGCCACGACGAGGCGGCGAAACCAGGAATCACCAACCTGCTCGACATCCTCGCCGCCTGCACCGACGGCGACCCGGTGCAGCTGGCGACGGCGTACTCGTCGTACGGCGAACTGAAGCGGGACGTCGCGGACGCGGTGCTGGCCGTGCTCGAGCCGCTGCAGAAGGAGTACGCCCGGCTGACGACCGACCCCGGCGCGATCAACGAACTGCTCGCGCAAGGCCGGGACCGGGCGCTGGAAGCGAGCCTGCCCCGGCTCCGGGCGGCGGAGCGCGCGATGGGTTTGGCAGGATCTGCTCCATGAAGATTCGCGCCGCCACCTTCAACATCCGCAACTCCTCCGCGCCGGACGGCGACAACGCCTGGCCGGTGCGGAGGGATGCGACGGTGGCGGCGATCGAACACCTCGACGCGGACGTGGTCGGGCTGCAGGAAGTGCTGCCCGACCAGCTCGAGTACCTGCGCTGGCGCTTCCCGCGGTACGAGATCGTCGGCGTCGGCCGCGACGACGGGATGGACGCGGGCGAGCACTGCACGGTCATGGTCCGGCCGGGTGACTGGCGGGTGGACAAGCAGGAGACTCGCTGGCTGTCCGACGACCCAGGAACGCCGGGATCCGTTGGCTGGGACGCGCACCTGACCCGGATCGCGACGCTGGTCTGGCTGCGGCATCGCAACGGTACGACGGTCGGCGTGGCGAACGCGCACTACGACCATGCCGGCGAGGTCGCACAGCTGCAATCCTCGCGGCTGATCGCCCGATGGACGACCGGTGCGCTGCCGTGGATCGTGATGGGCGACCTGAACGCGACCCCGGACTCACCGGCGCTGAAGGTCCTGACCGAGGCAGGCCTGCGGTACGCCGTACCGATCGCGGCCGGTGGGAGCTGGCACGACTTCACCGGCGCGGAGGACGACGAACGGATCGACCACATCCTGGTCAGTGCCGGGTGGACCGTGGACGAGGCAGCCGTCTCCCATTACCGCCCGGGCGGACGGCTGCCCAGCGACCACTGGCCGGTGATGGCCACGCTGTCCCTCTAGATCCTGGCTGTTCAGATCTTGGCGAAGACCTCTTCGCGGAGGCGTTCCAGGGCATCGAACCGGCGGTTGCCGGTGCCGAGCATCGAATCGGGGACGAGGACCTCGTCGATCCCTGCCGCCGAGTACTGCGCCACGACGTCCAGCACCTCCTGGGCCGAACCCATGATCACGTGCCCGCCGCGGCTCTCCAGCCGCTCCTTGCGCTCGGCCGCCTCGGTGTCACCCGGTACGACGATCTCCAGCATGGTCTGCGCGGAACGGCGTACCGACTTCGGGTCCCGGCCGATGCGCTCGCAGTGCTCGGCGAAGACTTTCCCCTTGTGGGCGGCGAGTTCCGGGGTGCCCCAGTGGTTCCACTCGTCGGCGTACCGGGCAACGATGCCTAGGGCAACCTTCTCGCCGGCGGCACCGATCATGATCGGCAGGTTGGCCGGCTTCGGCTCCAGCGGGGCACCGGTGAGCTGGTAGTACGTGCCGTCGAAGCTGGTGCGGTCCTGACTGAGCAGGCCCTTGATCACCTGGCAGGCCTCCTCGAACCGGGCCAGCCGCGCGCGGACCGGCGGAAGTTCGATCCCGTAGACCTCGTGCTCGTTCACCTGCCAGCCGGCCCCGATCCCCAGCACGAACCGGCCGTTGCTCATCTGGTCGATCGTCGCCGCCTGGTTCGCGACGACGGCGGGATGGCGGTAGGTGTTGCCGAGCACCATCGAGCCGACCCGCACCCGGTCGGTGCGGGCGGCGATACCGGCGATCAGGGCCAGACACTCGTTGACCGGGACGGACAGGTCGTCACCGTTCTGCATGAAATGGTCAGCGATCCAGACTCCGTGCCAGCCGGTCCGTTCGGCGTACTCCGCTCCGTCGAGCACTTCCTGCCAGGTCCGGTTGGCCGCGGGCCACAAAGAGAAATCCATGTCCTTAGTTTCTCTTGTGGGTGTCTGGTGTCCCGACGGGACACTAAGTTCGCTCTTGGGCGTCCAGGACTGCTTCGCCGTTCTCCTCGGCCCACAGGGTGAGCATTCGGATCGGGCCCATCAGAGTGCGGCCGAGCTCGGTCAGTTCGTACTCCACTCGGGGTGGGACACCGCCGAAGTTCTCGCGGGTGACCAGGCCGTTCGTCTGCAGCCGGCGCAGCGTCTGGGTCAGCACCTTCTTGGAGATGCCGCCGATCAGCGTGATCAGCTCCGTGTGGCGTCGCGGGCCGTCGTTCAGGCCCCACAGGACCACCACGGCCCACTTGTCCGCGATCACCTCGACCGCGAGCCGGGCCGGGCAGTCGGCGAGAAACACGTTCCCCGGATCCAAACCGTCCACGGCCGACAGGGTACCCAGAGGTTCCCACGGCGGCACCTAGCGTCTTTGTCCATGAACGGTCTTCCCGAAAGCGCACACCGGCTCTTCACCGAGCCCAAGAACGTCACCGTCATCACCCTCGACCCGGACGGAACGCCCCAGGCCTCCCTGGTCTGGGCCGAGCGCGACGGCGACGACATCCTGCTCGGCCTCCAGCACCCCCACCGCAAGACCCGCAACCTGCGCCGCGACCCCCGCGTCACGCTGCTCGTCCAGGACGACCAGGTGAGCCCCCGCGGCATCACGCAGTACCTGACCATCCGCGGCACCGCCAAACTCGAAGGCCCCGACATCCCCGCCGACTACAAAGCCCTGATGGACCGGCTGTCCCAGCGCTACCTCAACCTCCCCGAATTCCCCTTCGGCGAAGGCATCTGGCACACCGGAGTCATCGCCCGCATCACCGTAAACTCCACCACCGGCGAAGGCCCCTGGTCAAAGCACTAGCTGCCCACACCGGCGCATGGCGAGGACTGCTCGAGGGTTGGAGAGTCAGACGAGGTGCCAGCGGAGGAGGAAGGTGCCTATGGAGAGGATCAGGTAGGTGAGGACCAGGAGGGTGCCGATGCCGGGGCGGGGGCGGTGGTGGTGGGTGGGGGTGTTGGCGGCCTCGTGGCGGATGGCGTCCATGACGGCGCCTACCTCGGCGGTGCGGTCGCGGGGGATGCCGTTGATCTCGTTCTCGTCCTGGCCGCGGGTGAGTACGACGTTGTCGTCGCCGACCTCGATCGTGTCGACGTCCTGCCAGGCGAGGCTGCGGACCAGCATGCTGGTGCGGGCGCGCAGAGCGGTCGCGGTGAGCTCGACGCGGTAGAGGACGACACCGCCGGCGACGCGCACGACCGACGCCCCGATGATCGTCAGCAGCCCGACCGCGAGCATGTCGCGGGCGCCCATCCACAGCCAGGAGTTCAGCGCGGGTACGACGATGAACGGCGCGACGAACAGCGCCCACGCCCACCACGGCGCCGGATCCAGCGGCACCCGCCACGGCAGGTCCGGGACCTGGGCCGCGCGCACGGGGGCAGGGCTGACCTGTTCGGGGCTCTCCTGCTCCGAACGATTACTCATGGGCGGGACCATAGTCGACTCATCCCTTGAACACGGCAGGAAACTGCGGCGCCAACAATAACGCCACCGGTAGCAGAGGTGTTATTCGGCGGCCAACGCGCGCGAACGATTGCGCGCGGCCTCGATCGCGGACAGGAACGCGGCACGGACCTTGTGGTCCTCCAGCTCGCGTACGGCGGCGGCCGTCGTACCTCCCGGAGACGTCACCCGCTCGCGCAGCACGGTCGGGTGCTCACCGGTCTCCCGCAGCAGCTTCGCCGAACCCACAACGGTCTGTACGACGAGCTCCGTAGCGGTCCCACGCGGCAGACCCATGTGGACGCCCGCCTCGATCATCGCCTCGACGACAAAGAACAAGTACGCCGGTCCGGACCCGGAGATCGCGGTCACTGCGTCCTGCTGCTTCTCCGGCACCCGGATCACCCGCCCCGTCGCGGCCAACAGGCCCTCTGCCAACTCCAGGTGGCTCTCATCGCAGTGCGCGCCGCGAGAGATCGCCGCCATGCCCTCGTCGACCAGCGCCGGCGTGTTCGGCATCACGCGTACGACGGCCACACCCTCAGGCAACCGCGACTCGATGAACCCGGTGGTGATGCCGGCGGCCAGCGAGACCACGGTCTGCGACGACCGGACGGCCGGGGCGATCTCAGCGAGCAGATCCGGCATGTCCTGCGGCTTCACCACCAGCACCAGCGTGTCCGCCTTGGCCGCCGCGTCCCCATTGGTCACGACGTCGACGCCGTACCGCTCCCGCAGCTCGGCGGCACGCTCCTCCCGGCGCTCGGTGATCAGGAGCTCCTGCGGTCGCCGGCCGGCTCGAATCAGCCCGGACAGCAACGTCTCCCCCATCACACCGGCCCCGAGAATGGCCACCTGACTAGTCATGGCCAACACACTACTGAGCTCAGCCGGGATAGGACCGGAGCGCCCACCAGGCGGCTACTTCTTGCTGATCAGGGAGCGGGCGAAGAACTGGAGGTTGGCGGGACGCTCGGCCAGGCGGCGGACCAGGTAGCCGTACCAGTCCTCGCCGTACGGGATGTAGATGCGCATCGTGTGGCCGAGGCCGGACAGACGGAGCTGCTCCTCGGGGCGGATGCCGAAGAGCATCTGGTACTCGTAGCTGCCCGGCTGCCGGTTGGCGCCGTCGGCGAGCGAGCCGGCGATCGCGATCAGCCGCGGGTCGTGCGACGCGATCATCGGGTAGCCGGCGCCGTTCATCAGGACCTTCATGGCCCGGACGTACGCCTTGTCCACGCCGCGCGTATCCTGGTACGCCACCGACTCGGGCTCCTTGTAAGCGCCCTTGCAGAGCCGGACGCGGGAGCCGGCGTGGGCGAGGTCGCGGCAGTCACCCTCGGTCCGGCGCAGGTACGCCTGCAGCACCGCACCGGTCTCCGGGAAGTCCTGGCGCAGTTCGCGCAGGATGCCCAGCGTGGAGTCGGTGGTGGTGTGGTCCTCCATGTCGAGGGTGACCGTCGTACCGGCGTTGCGGGCCGCGAGGCAGATCGTCCGCGCGTTCTCCAGCGCGATCTTCTCGCCGTCGCCGGGCAGCGCCTGGCCGACCGCGGACAGCTTGACCGAGACCTCGGCGTTCTTGGTCAGCCCGGCTTCGGCCAGCTTGTGGAGCAGTTCGAGGTACGCGTCCGCGGTCGCGGTCGCCGCGGCCAGGTCGGTGACGTCCTCGCCGAGGTGATCGAGGGTGACGTTCAGGCCGTTGCTGACCAGCTTCTCGGTGGCCAGCACGGCCTCCGGCGCGGTCTCACCGGCGACGAAGCGCGCGACGATGCCACTGGACACCGGGAGCGACGAAACCGCCTTCTTGATCTGGGGGCTGCGGGACATGCCCAGCAGGACTCGCCGAAGCACTACGTGTTCCTCCTCATCGACCCACCCGGCCCCATCTGCCAGTGGTGTCAGCAGGCTACGCGCCTGAACCTGAGGCTCGCGAATCGTGTGGCAGGCACCACACCACCGGGGTCACTGGTTCGATCGCCGGTTACTGTTGACACCAGGTCGGTGACGGTATGTCGCCGTCCCGGGAACCACCGGCCGGACGCACCCATGACCGGGAGAGGATGCGTCCATGCCCATCTTCAAGCGTCGCAAGCGGACTGCCGTGGAGGCCGACCCGATCGGCGCGTTCTGGTCCTGGTGGAGCGAATCCGGTGCGGCGCGGGTGGCCGATGCGATCGCACGTCAGGTGCCGGCGAATCTGAGCGACGTACTCACCGATCTGATCGCGCGGATCGATCCGGATCTGGAGTGGGAGCTCGGTCCTGGGCTGCATGCCGAGCACGTCCTGATCGTCACCGCGGCGGGGAACCCGAGCCGGCGTGCCGTGGCGCGACGCTGGCTCCGCGCCGCGCCGCCGTCGGACCGGACCTGGGAGTACGCCGATCTGCGGCGGCCGGGACCTGCGTTCACGATCAGGTTCGACGGGTTGCCGCCGATCCCGATCGACGAGACCGTGGTGTCGATGGAGCCGGATTCGTCGGCGATCCATGTCGGCGTACATCATCCGGCGTTTCCTGAACTGCCGGTGGATGTGCAGCGGCGGGTGACGTTCCTGATGCTCGATCTCGTGCTGGGCGAGGAGATGGTGGAGACCTGGGTCGGTGCCATCGACACGCTGGCCGAGGCGCCGGCCGATGCTGTGCCGATCGAGGAGTTGCTGCCCGCGGTCGCTGCGTTCGCGGGCGATCACACGTTGGAGGACGGGAGTCCGGCGTGGAAGATGCTCGAGGGGACGCGGGACGGGCATCGACTGATCGCTACAGCGGAGTACCCGTTGCGGTCCATCCGGCGGCCGCACCTCGACACCCACGTCGCGGTCTCGATCCGCTACCCCGTGGTGCGCGACGACGGACTGCCGGAGTCGGAGATGCTGGACGAACTCCGGAGTTTCGAAGACCACCTGACCGCTCGCCTTGGTGGTTCCGGCAATCTGCTCGCCCACGAGACTTCGGCCGGCACCCGGACCCTCCACTACTACGCCGACGGCACCACGCCCGCCGGCGCCCAGCTCCAAGCCGCCACCACCGGCTGGCCGCACGGACCTGTCTCCGTCGAGGTCACCGAAGACCCCGCCTGGCACAACGTCTCCCACCTGGCCGGCTGACCGGTAGCTGCCAACCGGGGTGGGCGGGGCGGGCGGCCTCATAGCGTTGACGGGTGACGATCACGAGCGGGATGAGCAAAAGGCAGGTCAAGCGGTTGCTGGGGAAGCCGCATGGGCGGACCGAGCCGTTCCGCCCGACAACGACCACGATCAGGGCCGCGACCTGGCAGGGCTTCGAGACCCTGGTGACCTTCGCCGACCAGGTCTACTTCCGCTGGTCCACCAACCGCCGCAACGACCCCATGTTCGGCGCCTAAGGCAACAAACCTGGCGCGCGTGCCCGGACCACGCGCGCCAGGTCGGGGCAGCGGCCGCCAGCACGCGACGGAGGAGCGCGCGTAGCGGTCGCGTGGGGGAACCTCAGGCTGTGCGGCGTTTTAGGGTTGCGGCGCCTAGGGCCAGGGCGGCGAGGATGAAGGCGGTGACTACCAGGGCGTCGGTGCCTGCGCCGGCGCCGAAGCCGTTGCCTTGGGCAACTCCGGTGACGGCGTCGACGGCGTACGAGAGGGGCAGTACGTCGCTGACGGCGTGCAGCACGGTTGGGAGCTGATCGCGAGGCAGGAGGAGTCCGCAGAGCAGGATCTGCGGGATCATCACGGCCGGCATCATCTGGACCGCCTGGAACTCGGTCGCCGCGAACGCACTCGCGAAGAGGCCGAGCGCCGTACCGAGAACGCCGTCAAGAACCGCGACCACGCCCAACTGCCAGGCGGCACCCTCGATGCTCAGATCGAGGGCATACAGCGCGATCGACACGACCACGAGAGCTTGGACCACGGCGATCAGCGCGAATGCCAGCGCGTAGCCGAGCAGGAAGTCGACCTTCGCCATCGGCATCGTGAACAGCCGCGACAGCGTGCCGGTGGAGCGCTCCCGCAGCGTCGCGACCGAGGTCACGATGAACATGATGATCGCCGGGAACACGGCCAGCAGCGGCCCACCGAACCGGTCGAAGGTGCCGGGTGAGTCGTGGAACATCCACCACATCAGGCTGACCAGCAACGTGGGGAGCACGATCAGCATCGCGACGGTGCGGTGGTCGCGGCGCAGCTGGGCGAGGACCCGAGCGGCGACGGCGAAGGTGACCCGGGGCGTCATCGCGCACCTGCCTTCTGTTCGATCAGGGTGAGGAACGCCTGCTCGATGTCGTCGGTGCCGACCGAGTCGAGCAGGGCTTGCGGAGTGTCGTCGGCGAGCAGCTCGCCGTCGCGCATCAGCAGGAGGCGATCGCAGCGCGAAGCCTCGTCCATCACGTGACTTGAGACGAGCAGGGTCGCGCCGGTGTCGGCGAGCCGGTGGAAGAGATCCCAGAGATCCCGCCGGAGAACGGGATCCAGGCCGACGGTCGGTTCGTCGAGGACCAGGAGCTCGGGGTCGCCCAAGAGTGCGGCGGCAAGTGAGGCCCGCGACCGCTGCCCACCGGACAGACGATCGACGCGTACGTCGGCATGCGACCGCAGATCGACCGCGTCGATGACCCGGCCCACGTCGTCAGCCGGCACCCCCAGCACCGCCGCGAAGAAGCGTAGGTTCTCCGTCACGCTCAGATCCCCATAAACACTGGGCTCCTGGGTCACGTACCCGATCCGGCCGCGCAGCTTGGGCGCGCCGGCGGGCAGTCCGAGGACGGAGACGTTGCCGGTGACCTTGGCCTGAAGACCGACGATCGCGCGGATCAGCGTCGTCTTGCCGCAGCCGGAGGGGCCCAGCAGCCCGGTCACCGTCCCGGTCCGGAGGTCGAACCCGACCCCGTGCAGGACCTCCCGGTCGCCGCGCACCACCACGACGTCCCGGCACCTCACCGCGTTTTTCATCATATGATGAATTTAGCCCGAGACCCCACGCTTGGCAACAGCTGGCAGTTACGTCAGATCACCGCGTAGCCGGTGGCGGCGCTGAGCGACGCCAGTTCCGGATCGCCGTACCGGTGCCTGAGGTCCGCGAACGCGACCGCCTTCTCCTCGCCCCACCGACGTACGGCGATCTCGTACGACGTGCCGCTCACGAACACCGGCGGAGTCCGCTTGCTGTGGAACTTGTCGGCGTACATGACCAGCTCCTCCTCCCGCGACTCCGCCACATAGTCGGCCGCCGGGATCGGCAAACCTTGCCGCAGTACGTCGTCCCGCGTGATGCCGACCCCGGAATGTCGCGAGCAGAACCGGCTGATCGTCTCCGAAAACCCAAGACCAGCAAGCAGCTCATGCCCGAGTACGCCGTGCCGCACATAGTCGGCGGTGTCGAGCACACCAGCCGTGTAGAGCCGGTAGACGCCGATGTCATGCAGGAGCGCGCCGGCGCGGACCAGATCCGCGTCGACGTCCAGCGACGGCCAGTACTGCGCGGCGAGCTGACAGACGATCCGGCAGTGTTCGTACACGGACTCGAAGGCGTCGCGGGTCGGCGCATGATCGCGGTGCAAGGTCTCGATCTCGCGGTCGGTCGGGATCTGCATCAACCGGTCAGGTGAAGTTGCAGGACCGGCCCGAGCCGATCGATCAGCGTGGCCAGGTCGACGGACGCGACCGGTTCGAGCTCGACCAGATAGCGAGCCATCGCGAGCCCGATGAGCTGGGTCGCGACCAGCGTGACGCGCAGGTGGGCGTCAGGTACGTCGAGCACCTTGGAGACCGGCTGGATGATCATCTGGGTGATGCCCTCGCGCATGATGCGGGCGACCTCGTCGCTGCTCACCACACTGCGGAAGATCGCCTTCATCCGCTGCTGACCTTCGGCCGATTCCCAGACGCCGAGGAACGCGGTCGCGATCCGCCGGCCGAGCTCGTCGCGCGGACCGTCGATGATCCGCGCGGCGATCTGGCGTGGGTCGACCGGGATCGCCATCGCCTCGATGAACAGCTCGTCCTTGCTCTCGAAGTAGTGATGCACCAGGGCCGCGTCCACCGCGGCCTCGCGAGCGATCGCACGGATCGAGGTGGCCGTGAAACCCTTGTCCGCAAAGGATCCCCGCGCCGCGCGGAGTATCTCGCCGCGGGTATCCGGGCCGCCGGGACGGCGACCCGCCCGCCCGGTGGTCGTCGTACGGGCCGCGCCGGACTCCGCCGTACCGCCGGATCCGCCGCGGGCGTTCACGACGTGAGCTCCGAGATCTCGCCCTGGGGAGTGACCGCGAACGACGAGCGGCGCGACGTCCGGACGAAGTGCTTGCGGGTGAAGTCGAGCGACTCGACCAGGTCGACCTCGCGCTCGGACCGGCTGGTCGCGCGGCGGGTGTTGATCTCGATGATGATGTGGCCGCGGAAGTCCTGGTTCGCCAGGCCGGCCAGCAAGTCGGCGGCCCGTTGCGTGCCGCGGCCGGGCACCAGGTGCTCGTCCTTCGCGGAGCCGGTCCCGTCGGTCAGATGGATGTGGGTGAGGCTCCGGCCCATCGTCGCGGCCAGCTCGACGCAGTCCTGCTCGGCGGTCGACGAGTGCGACAGGTCCAGAGTGGTGTGCGCGTAGTCCTGCTCGGTCGGGTCCCAGCTCGGCGCGTATGCCTGCAGACCCTTGCCGGGCGCGCGCCACGGGTACATGTTCTCGACCGCGAAGATCACCCCGGTCTCGGCTTCGAGGCGGGCGATCCCCTCAACGAATCCGCGCGCGTAGTCCCGCTGCCAGCGGAACGGCGGGTGGACGACGACCACGTCGGCGCCGAGGTCCTTGGCCGCCTCGGCGCTGCGCTCGAGCTTGCCCCACGGGTCGGTCCCCCAGACCCGCTGCGTGATCAGTAGGCAGGGCGCGTGGATCGCGAGCACCGGCAGCTGGTGGTAGTCGACCAGCCGCTGGATCGCGTCGATCTGAGTGCTCAGTGGGTCGATGCCGACCATCACCTCGACGCCGTCGTACCCGAGCCGAGCGGCCAGCTCGAACCCGCTGGCGGTCGATTCGGGGTAGACGGAGGCCGTGGACAGGCCGATCTTGGCGGTCGTACTGGGGTTCATCTGGTTCACCGCGGTTGCAACTGGTCGAGCCGGGACAGGATGACACCTTCCCGCAGCGCCCACGGGCACACTTCGAGGGAGGGAAGGTCGAACAGATCCATCACCGCGTCCGCGACGAGCGCACCGGCGAGCAATTGGGTGGAGCGGCCCGCCGAAACGCCGGGCAGGCCGGCCCGCTCGTCGGCGGTCATCTTGGTCAGCTTCGGCATCCACTCGGCCAGGTCGTCGCGGTCCAGCGAGCGCGGCACGTACGGACCGTCGTCGGACGGCGCCGCACCGCAGATCCTGGCCAGCGACCGGAACGTCTTGCTGGTGGCAACCGACCGTTGCGGCTTGCCTGCCCGCAGTACCGGCCCGGCCACCGCGGCCATCTCGATCCGGACCCGCCGCCGCAGCTCCCGCACCTCGTCCTTGTCCGGCGGATCGTGGTGCAGCCCTTCCCTGGTCAGCCGGCCCGCCCCGAGCGGCACGGACACCGCCACGGTCGGCTCCTCGTCGGACCCGGCCGCGATCTCCAGCGAGCCGCCGCCGATGTCGAACACCGCGAGCCGTCCGGACGACCAGCCGAACCAACGACGTACCGCGAGGAACGTCAGCCGGGCCTCGTCCTCGCCGCTCAGCACCTGCAGCTCGATCTCGGTCTCGGCGCGGACCCGGTCCAGCACCTTGTCCCCGTTCGGCGCCTCGCGGAGCGCGGAGGTGGCGAACGCCAGCACAGACTGACAACCCTTGTCCTCGGCCAGCACGGACGCTTCCTTGACGAACGAGACCAGCCCGTCGGCGCCGGACTGTGCGATCTTCCCGTCCTTGTCCAGGTGCTCGGCCAGCCGCAGTTCGGCCTTGTGCGAGTACGCCGGGAGCGGCGCGGCACCGCGATGCGCGTCCACCACGAGGAGGTGGACGGTGTTGGATCCCACGTCGAGTACGCCGAGCCGCATACCCTCACGCTACCGGTCCACCGGAGTGCAGCGCGCCGGAGTCGGCATTCACTGTCTGCGGGCGAAGGCGCGTACGCTTTCCAGGTGCCTGAGGTTTCTCTCGATTTCCCGCGTGCCTCGGTCGAGTTCATCGACCCCGACGACCCCGACCAGGTGTTCCGTTGCGATCTGACCTGGCTGACCTCCAACTGGACCTGCATCTTCGGGGGTGGCTGCCGCGGCATCTACAAGGGCCGGCCGAACGACGGCTGCTGCACCCTCGGCGCACACTTCTCCGACGATGACGACGAGAAGCGGGTCAAGCAGTACGTCAAGGAGCTGACCAAGGACGACTGGCAGTTCCGCAAGGAGGGCCGGAAGAACGGCTGGGTCGAGACCGACGACGACGGCGACCGCAAGACCCGCGTCTGGGAGGGTGCCTGCATCTTCCTGAACCGCCCGGGCTTCGCCGGTGGCGGCGGTTGTGCGCTGCACGGCCTGGCGCTGAAGAAGGGTGTGCACTTCGTCGAGACCAAGCCGGACGTCTGCTGGCAGTTGCCGATCCGCCGCACCTTCCGCGAGGTGGAGCGCCCGGACGGTACGACGTACACGGAGGTCGGCATCGGCGAGTACGACCGGCGTGGCTGGGGACCGGGTGGACACGACCTGGACTGGTACTGCACCGGCAACACCGAGGCGCACATCGCCGTCGAGGCGGTCTTCGAGTCCAGCCGGGTCGAGCTTCAGACCTTGATGGGCCACAAGGCGTACGACGTCCTCGCGGATCTGTGCCGTCAGCACCTGGAAGCAGCCCGGCCGTTGCTGCCTCACCCAGCGTCTAAGTGATCTTGCCGTTGTCGACGAGCCACTCGATACCTGACCGGGCAGCCTCGATCGCGGAGTAGCGCGGGCGGAAGCCGAGCAGTCTGGCCGCCTTGTCCATCGAGCAGTTCGGGCTGTGCGCGACGTGGTCCCACATGGCTCCCGCATCCCGCTCGGACAGTTGCTCGCGCAGTTGGCCGATCGGGAGGAAGCTGAGCCGGGCCTCCTGGCCGAACCAGTCGGCGACCGCGTGGGCGTAGCCGCGCAGCGTCACCGCGTCGCTCGCGACCACGTGGAAGCTCTCGCCGATCGCGGTCGAGCGGCTGGCGATCGCGGCCAGGAAGATGCCGGCCACGTCGTCGGCGTGCACCGGGTTGATCGTCTCCAGGCCGAGGTTCGGCAGCAGCAGGTCGTGGCCGTGGGCGAGCTTCTCGTACACCTCGAGGTTGAAGGTGGCGGCCGGCGTGATCGGAGTCCAGCCGGGGCCGCAGATGTGACCGGGGTGGATGATCGTGGCCGGCAGGCCGTTGCGGCGGGACTGGTCGAGCAGGTAGCGCTCGATCGCCGCCTTCTGGATGCCGTAGTCACCGAACGGCCGGCGCGGCGTGTCCTCCCTGGTCGGCACGGTCATACTCGGCCCGTGCACCCAGATCGTGCCGCAGTGCAGCAGGTGCTGGATCTTGCCGCGCACGGCCTCGACGAGCTGCTTCGCACTGTCCTCGGTGAAGCAGATCAGGTCGATCACAATGTCCGGCTCCAGCCCGGCCACCCGCTCACCGAAGGTGCCTGCGGCATCTTCCGCTGCGCGATCGACCGGGACCAGCTCGACCTGTTTCCAGGCGCCATCACTCTGGTACGGCGACCGCTCGCCGCGACTGAGCACGGTCACCTGATGCCCGAGCCGCACGAGCTCCGGGACCAGGTAAGTGCCGATGTGGCCAGTTCCTCCGATGACGACCGTACGCATGATGGAGAGCTTAGATCGTGCTCCCGACACACCCCGGGGGCCACGAGTGTCGGTGGGTGGGGACACAATGACTGGCATGCGTCTGGATCATCTGTCGTACGCGTGCGGCCCTGACGGCTGCAAGGCCACGCTCGAGCGGTTGTCCGCGCAACTGGGGGCGGAGTTCGTGGACGGAGGTGTGCACCCGCGCTTCGGCACGGTCAACCACATCCTGCCGTTGGAAAACGATCGGTACATCGAGGTGGTCGACGTGCTCGACCACCCCGCCTCGGACAAGGCGCCGTTCGGCCAGGCTGTCCGCGCCCGCAAGGAGCTGGGCGGCGGATGGCTCGGCTGGGTCGTGGCGGTCCGCGACATGGCGCGGATGGAGCAGCGCCTCGGCCGCGAGGCTGCACCTGGCAACCGGCACCGCCCTGACGGGGTGAACCTGACCTGGCGGCAGATCGGCGTGAAGGGCCTGATCGCCGACCCGCAACTGCCGTTCTTCGTGCACTGGGACGACCTCACCGAGCACCCGTCGGTCGGCGGCAAGGGCATCCGGCTGACCGCGCTCGAGATCGCGGGCGACCCGCACCGCGTCACCGACTGGATCGGCCACCCCGCCGACCACCTCCTCGACGACCTCGACGTCGCCTGGGTAGGCCCCAACGGCCAACCCGGCCTGGTAGCCGCCGTCTTCCAAACCCCCAACGGCGTCGTCCGCCTGTAAGAGGTTTCTCCCCCAGCGTGCTACGCAGGCGCTCCTTCGTCGCACCCGCTCCGCGCGCTCCCACCCAGCCGCCGCCGCGTGCGGGGCTACCGCCCGGCTGCGAGGCTACTGTCCGCGGCTGGCTGAGCCGTCACTCTGACAGAGGGGCTCCTGCGGGCTCCGGTCGGCGGCGGACTCGGCGGCTGTTTGCTGGGGTGCGTGGACGCTTGCAGGGGTGGGTGCTCGGCGGTGCAGGCGCGCGGGCGGGCTAGCGGATGCGGAGGGGGCGGGGTGCGTTGAGGGGGGTGTTGGCTATGAGGATGTCTGCTTTTTGGTGGGGGTTGCAGGCTTTGAAGTACAGGTGTTGGGCTTCGACGTAGCGTCGTACGGTGGGGTGGTTGGGGTCGGGGTTGGTGCCGTCTCGGTGGGCCATTCGCTGGATGGTGATGTCGAAGGGGACGTCGAGGAAGACGGAGAGGTCCCAGGCGTTGGCGAGTTCGTCGCGGTGGAGGAACAGGCCGTCGACGACGAGGACTGCGCCGGCCGGGGCGACCTCGCAGGGCGGCTCGAGGATCTGGTCGGTGGCCAGGTCGTGGGCGGCTGGGCGGTAGCGACGTGATCCGCCTGTGCCCAGCGGCTCGAGGACGTCCGTGCGGAGGCGGTCGTAGTTGAACGAGTCGCGCCAGAAGCCCTCGGGAGACGAGCGGCCGCGGCGGTATCTGATGGCGCGGACGTTGTGGAAGTCATCCACCGAGACGCGTACGACGTTCCGGCCGGCAGCGCGCAGGGCTTCGGCCAACTCGTTGGCGAAGGTCGTCTTGCCTGAGCCGTCGACACCGTCGATGCCTACCCGGACGCAGTCGTCGCCGGTTGAGTGCGGGATCGAGTCGGCCAGCCAGGTCAGCAGTTCCGGACGAGCGAGGGGTTGCTCGAGGGCGGGATCCGAAGGCACGGGCCGATCCTCGCATCGCACACCGGACTGGAACAGGGTGTCAGCCAGATGGACGTTTGCTCTAGTGGATGTTCTCGAGGTCGGTCAGCGAGACCTCGAGATGTGCCAGCAGCCGTTGCAGATGCGGGACCGTACGGCGGCAGCCGATCAGGCCGAAGTGCAACTGGTGGTCGTAGCTGGTGACGCTGATGTTCAGCGCCTGGCCGTTGAGCACGATGCTGGCCGGATACATGCCGAGCAGACGCGACCGGTTCCAGTACAGCGGACTCTCGGCCGGACCAGGCACGTTCGAGATGACGACGTTGTACGGCGGCGTCGTACGGCCGGCCACGCCGGGCAGAACCGCCGCGGGACCAGCGACGCCGAAGCCGAGAGCGCCGACCAGCAGTCGCTGCAACGGACTGAGCCCGGACAGCACGCCCTTGGCATACGTGGTCGAGGCCATGATTCGGCGGATCCGCTGCTCGGGGGCCGCCTCGTCGGTGGCGAGGTCGGCGATCAAGGTGCTCAGCGCGTTGCCGCCGCCGGGTGCGTCCGCCTCGCCGCGCAGGGAGACTGGGACCATCGCCGTCAATGCCCTGTCCGGAAGGGCATTCAGCTCGAGCAGATAGTTGCGCAAGGCACCTGAACACATCGCCAGCATCACGTCGTTCAGCGTCGCCCCGGTGATCGCGCGGACTTTCTCCAACCGTTCGATCGGCCACGACTGCGCCGCGAACCGCCGTGCTCCGGTGATCGGCTGATTCAAGATCGTCCGCGGCGCCTGGAACGCGATGGACGAATGCTCTGCCTGAACAGTCCTGAGCAAACTCTTCAACCCAACAGGCGTAAGACCGGCAAGATCAGCCAAGACCCGGCGGGCATGAGCAGCACCACCGATCGCCTGACCCGGCGCCCTTCCGATCGCCGCAAACAGTTCAGCCGCAGTCGGCAGCCGACCCGCAGTACTTTCCAGCACCGATTCGGCAGGTGCCGGCAACGCGAAGGTCGCGGGCATGTCCGTTGTGTCGGGGTTCGTGGTGAGGGTGTCCTGCATCCAGCGGAGGGCGGTGACGCCGTCGAGCAGCGAGTGGTGGATCTTGCTGTAGAGGGCGAACCGCCGGCCCTCGACGCCCTCGATCAGGTGCATCTCCCACAGCGGCCTATGCCGGTCCAGCAGCGTCCCGTGCAGGCGGCTGGTCAGCTCGAACAACTCCCGGAACCGCCCTGGACGCGCCAAGCCGGACAGCCGCACGTGGTACTCGAGGTCGATGTCGTCGTCCTGCTCCCAGGACCAGTAGCCGAGGTCGAGCGCCCGGTTCCGCACTCGCCGGGCGAACAGCGGATTCACCGCCGTCGCCGCGACCATGTCGTGGTACAGCTGCGAGACGTAGTCGCGGGAACCTTCCGGGAACACGTGGTCCCGTCCGGCGCCCTCCGGCAGCTCGAACACCATCAACCCGCCGACGTGCATGGGCTGCTCACGGCTCTCACCGAGCAGGAACATCGCGTCCAGCGGTCCCACCGCGGTCATGGTCCCTCCCGCTCCCGACCTGGGATCCCCGACGCCTCATCGTCGCCATCGGGGCCCAGTCCGTCTACCCCTGCCGACAGCGCTTACGGAGATTTTGTTCTCCCTTCAGCAACGGCGGCAGAAGCCAAAAGCTAGTCGAGAGGACGGTAGTTGACGCCGATGCGCTCGATGCGGGCGAGGTGCGGGCGGAGGCGGGTGAGGAACTCGTCGTACGACATGCGCGGGGAGCCCCAGGCGCGTTCGGCGAAGGCGGACAGGCGCGGCAGCAGCATGTAGCCGACCTGCTGCTCATCCGGCATGTACTCGGTCCAGATCTGGCACTGGGTGCCGACGATCAGGGCCGCCTCCTCCTCGGTGAGCGAGGCCGGGATCACCTCGAAGTCGTACACCTTCTCCAGCGGGATGAAGTTGCCGATCGCGAGCGGCTCGGTCGCCGGGTCGCCCTGGTAGTAGTCGAAGTACACCGACTCACACGGCGCCATCACGGTCTGGTGGCCGGCCTTCACCGCGATCTCACCGCGCTGCGCGCTCCGCCACGCCATGATGACCGCGTCCTTCGGGCAGTCGGTCTCGACCATCTCGTCCCAGCCGACCAGCCGCCGGCCCTCCTCGGCCAGCACCGACGCGACCTGCTCGGTGAACCAGCCCTGCAGCTGCCCCGGCTCGGTCAGCCCGAGCTCGGCCTGCCGCTTCTGCGCCTCCTCCGAGACGGCCCACTGCACCGACGGGCACTCGTCGCCGCCGAGGTGGATGTACGGGCTCGGGAAGATGTCCAGCACCTCGCGCAGCACGGTCCGGACGAACTCGACGGTCGCGTCGTTCACGTTCAGTACGTCGTCGCTGATGCCCCAGTACTGCCGCACCGTCAGCTGGGTGTCGGGGTTGTTGCCGAGCTCCGGGTACGCCGCGATCGCGGCCTGCATGTGGCCCGGCAGGTCGATCTCCGGGACCACAGTGATGCCGCGCTCGGCGGCGTACGCGACGATCTCGCGCAGGTCGTCCTTGGTGTAGAAGCCGCCGTGCCGCTGACCGTCGTACTCGAAGTCCTTCTGGCCGCGCGACATCTTGCCGACCATGGTCTCATCGCGCCACGCGCCGATCTCGGTCAGCCGCGGGTAGGCCGCGATCTCGACCCGCCAGCCCTGGTCGTCAGTCAGGTGGAAGTGCAGCGTGTTCAGCCGGTGCAGGGCGAGCACGTCGAGCACCTTGAGCACGAACTCCTTCGGCATGAAGTGCCGGGCGACGTCCAGCATCATGCCGCGCCACGCGAACCGCGGCGCGTCGGCGATCCGCACCGCCGGCACCGCGACCATGCCGTCCTCGGCCGGCTCGGCCGCGTCCAGCAGTTGCGCGTACGTCGACTCCGCGTGCCGGAGCGCGTCCTCGGAGCCGGCCGACAGGCGGGCACCGTCCGCGGTCACGTCGATCCGGTACTCGGTCTCGCCGAGGTTCTCGACCACGTCGCGGATGGCCTCGCCGGCGGGATCCGCGCTCACCCACTGGCCTTCGTCGACGGTGAGTTCACGCGGGGCAGGGACGATCGCGATGTCGGGCATCCGGAACTCCAAAGCAGGGGGTGGAATTACGTCAGAACAATCCTATAAGGACGCTTACCGGTCAGCTTGATGAGAGGGTGAGCCCGTGACCGCCGACATCAGACCCGCCGAGCTGCAACGAACGACGCTGCGGGTGCTGGTGGTGAGCAACGTCGTGGGCGGCGTCGCGGTCGCGAGTGGGTTCGCGGTCGCGGGGTTGCTGGCCGAGAACATCTCGGGGTCCACCTCGATGGCCGGACTGGCCGCCACGTCGACCACTCTGGGCGCCGCGATCCTCGCCGTACCGCTGGCAGGGCTGGCCAGGTCGCGCGGCCGGCGGGTGTCGTTGACGGTCGGCTACCTGATTGCTACGACCGGTGCGCTGCTCAGCATCGTCGCTGCCCAGATCGACTCGCTCGCACTGCTCCTGCTGGCCGGATGCCTGTTCGGCAGCGGGTCCGCGTCCAACCTGCAGTCCCGGTACGCCGCGACCGACTCGGCCGACCCGGCGCACATCGCCCGCTCGCTGTCCCTGGTCGTCTGGGCCACAACGATCGGTGTGGTCGTCGGGCCCAACCTCACCGGGGTCGGCGGCGCTGTGGGTACGTCGCTCGGAGTCATGGCACTCGCCGGCCCGTACATCTTCTCGGTCATCGCCTTCGCGATCAGTCTGGCCACGGTGTGGTTCGGGTTGCGTCGGCTGCACCAGAACACCCCCAGAGCCAAGGTCGAACGGCAGCCACTCGCCTCCACGTTCCGGACCGTGATGGCGATCCCCCACGCCCGACTGGGGTTGCTCTCCATCGCGGTCGCCCATGCGGTGATGGTCGGAGTCATGTCGATGACGTCGGTGCACCTGCGGCACCACGGCGCCTCCCTCACGATCGTCGGCTTCGTCATCAGCGGTCATGTGGCCGGCATGTACGCCCTCTCCCCCGTGATGGGCTGGATGGCGGACCGCCTCGGCCGCATCCCGACCATCGGCATCGGCCTGACCGTACTTGCCTCAGCCATGACAGTGGCCGCACTCGCTCCCGACAACGCGCACGGCCTGACCGCTGCCGCGCTGGCCTTGCTGGGGCTCGGCTGGTCCGCCTGCCTGGTCGCAGGCTCCACACTGCTCTCCCGCTCGGTATCGGAGGACATCCGCACGTCGGCACAGGGCCTGTCCGACCTGACCATGGGTGCGTTCGCCTCGATCGCCGGTACGGCGGCCGGCCCGATTCTCGCCGTACTCGGCTTCCACTGGCTCGCCATCCTCTGCGGGATGCTCCTGATCCCGGTCGCCCTGCTGGCCGCGACAACCAGACCAGTGCCGGCAGCAACTAGGGTCTGATCTGTGAGCATCGCTGACGGCGGGATTCCGAGTCCCAACATCTGGCATCACCCGAAGGTGTACGAGGTCGAGAACCGGGCCGTCGATCCTGACGGGGTGATCGAGCCGGCCATGCGGGCGATCCGGGACTGGGCCGGCGCGACGCTGCTCGACATCGGCTGCGGGACCGGATTCCACCTGCCGATGTTCGCTGCGACGGCCGGCCGCGTGATCGGGATCGAGCCGCATGGCGCACTGGCCGACGCGGCCAAGCGCCGTACCAAGGACCTGCCGAACGTCGAGGTCCGGCAGGGTACGGCGCAGCGGCTGCCGGTGCCGGACTCGTCGGTCGACGTGATGCATGCGCGCTGGGCGTACTTCTTCGGGCCTGGCTGCGAACCGGGACTGGCCGAACTGGATCGGGTGATGCGGCGCGGTGGGACCGCGTTCGTGATCGACAACGACGGGAGCCGGTCGACGTTCGGGCGCTGGTTCGCCGAGTCGTACCCGAAGATCAAGGCGGCCGACGTGGAAACGTTCTGGACCGCGCGCGGCTGGCAGCGGACGCCACTCGACATGGGCTGGCGGTTCGAACGCCGGGAGGACCTCGAGGCGGTGATCCGGATCGAGTTCACGCCGGCCGACGCCGAACGCATCATCGCGTCGCATTCGGGGGTCGAGGTCGACTACGCGATCAACCTGTGGAGCCGGACCTTCTGAACGTCTTCTGAAACGACACCCGGATGCCCCTGCGAACGGACCTCAACTCCCCATAGGGTTGACGAACCACTCGACGGGTCTTCTGGGGAGGCGCCAGCCAGGGATGGACGGTCTGCTGCTCGAACAGGTCCCCGGCTTGCCGGCGAAGGTCCAGATCGACGTAGGCGAGCAGCGAGCGCTGGTGATGCCCTCGGCCACGGCGGCACGCCAGTTGGTCGATGTCCTGACCGGTGCAGACGATCCACCGGCCGATGCAGTGGTGACGACCGTCCATCCGGTCCGGCTGGTGCCTGCTGAAGGCGGTCTGCTGCCACACCTGACAGTGCTCGGCAACATCGTCCACGGCCACATCGTCAGGCACCGCGTGACCCGTAAGGTCGCGGAGGAGGAGAGCCTCGTCACCGCAGGAGACTGCGGGCTGGACGACGTACTGGATCGCTATCCGCACGAGATCACGCCAGGCCGTCGCCGGCTGGCCGGTGTGGCCCGCGCACTCCGCGCACACCCGAGGCTGATCGTGCTGGAGGACGCAGCCGGCCTGCCGACATGGGGATCGTTGCTCCGGCTTCACCACCAGCCCGAGGAACCACCACCTGAGCTGTACGGAGCCGCAGTGCTGCTGATCACCACCGACTCAGGCCGTACGACGGGCTTCCGCAATGCCCAGTAGCCGCAGAGCGTTCCTGGGAGCCGCCGCGACGCTCATGGTCGCAGGTTGTTCGAGCGACGTACTGGGACTCCGGCGCAGTGTGCGGGTCGCAGTGAGTTGGAGCGGTCAGGAGTTGCACGCGTTCCACGACGTACTCGACGGGCTGGGCAAGCTGGACTATCCGGTGGAGGTCGTGCCGCTGGGCGACGACATCTCGACTGCGTTCGGAGCCCGCTCCGGCCGGCGGCCGGATCTCGTGATGCTGCCGCAGCCCGGACTGGTCCCGCGCGAACGCAGTGAGCGCAACGACCTCCAGGCCATCCCGGACGAGCTGGCGAACCCCGGCCGGGCACGGCTGTGGGAAGACCTGCTCGTGTACGACGGCAAGACGTACGGCGTCCCGTTCAAGACCGCCCACAAGTCGGCGGTCTGGTACCGGCCCTCGGTGTTCCGGGACGTCGGGGTGGAGCCGCCACGGCTCTGGTCGGACTGGCTGACGCTGAACAAGACACTGTCGGACGCAGGTGTCCGGCCGCTCTCACTGGCCGCTGGCGACGGCTGGGTGCTCACCGACTTCCTGGAGAACGTCCTGCTGGGCATAGCGCCTGCCGTCTACGCAGGCCTGGCGACAGCAACGGACCCGCGGCCGTCACGACGACCCGAATTCGCCGCAGCCCTTCGTTTGCTGGGATCTATGTGGTCCGCTCCGGGTACCTTGGCCGGCGGTGTGAAGCGCTCACTCGTGCAGCAGTTCCCGGACGCGATCGTCGAGGTGTTCGGCCATCGCAGGGCTGCCATGGTGCTGGCGTCCGACTTCGCCGAGCCGGTGGTGCGTTCGTTCGCGGCCGATCCGGACGACATCGGGGTGTTCACGTTCCCCGCACTCGCGCCGGGTGCGGCCGCGCCGGTTGTGGTCGGCGGCGACGTGATGGTGTTGCCGAAGCCCACCAGCGACGACGCAGTCGATCTGGTACGTCGTCTGTCCGACCCGACCGCTGTGGACCCGTGGATCAGGCAAGGCGGGTTCCTGGTCGACGGGCGCGTGTCGGGCTACTCCCCCGAGCTGACCAGGTTGGCCGAGCAGCTGACCGCACCGAACGGACTGCTGCAGTTCGACCTGTCCGACCAGTTGGGACCCGTCGGTGGCATCAACGGACTGTGGCGGGTGCTCACCGATTTCCTGATCAGGATCGGCGATCGCGGCAGTGCCGTCGTACCGGAGGCTGTCGATGCCGCGGTGAACGAACTGCGTGGGGTGGAGAGCTGATGGGATTGCAGACGAACGGCCTGTCGCTGGAGATCGTCGGCCGCGAGGTGAGCGGCCGCCCTGTGGCCGGCAAGCCGCGGCGACCGGCCGGACCGTACCTGCTCGGCCTCCCCGCACTGCTGCTGAGCAGCCTGCTGCTGATCCCGATCGGGGTGACGGTGGTGGCGGCGTTCCGGACCAGCAGCGGCTTCGGGTTCGGCAACTTCGCGGTGATGGGCGACCCCGGCGCATTGCGTGCTGTAGGCAACAGTCTGGCCTGGGTGCTGGTCGCGTTCGCATTGGTGGTGGTCGGATTTTTCCTTGCCCTGTTGAGTTATCGGCTGCCCGGACTGACGTCGTTCCTGCAGCCCGCGCTGGTCATCCCGTTCGCGGTGTCCGTGCTGGTGTCGGGTGCGACGTTCCGGCTGATCTTCGACCCCACACCGGAGCGCGGCACGGTGACCGCGGTCTGGACGCGACTGTTCGGCACGAGTCCGGTGTGGCTCGGCCCCGGTCTGTTCTGGCTGGTACTGGTGTCCGCCTTCGGCTGGACCTGGCTCGGGTACGTCGTCTCGTTGTTCCGCGCCGGCCTGGAAGCGATCCCGGACGACGTCACTCGCACGATCGCCGCCGAGGGCGTCACCGGCTGGCGACGACTGTTCGCGCTGGAGATCCCACTGCTCCGGCCAATCACCGGTGTAGTGACGCTGACCCTTGTCATCGCGGCGGTCCGGGTCTTCGACCTGGTCCTGATCGTCGTGCCCGGTTCCATGCAGGGCTCCGCAGACGTGCTCGGCCTGAACTGGTGGCGTGCGAACGCCAACGGTGCCGACTCGGGTCGTACGGCGGCGCTGGGTGTGGTGCTGTTCGCGATCGTGGCCGCTGTCGCTGTGATCGGCGTACGCGGACTGCGCCGGCGCCGCTGGGCGATGCCGGTCTCTGTGGTGACCCCGGATCCGTCACTGGGCCGTCCGAAACCCAGCAAGGTGGTACGGCGCTTCGGGTGGATCGTCGGCTTCGCAGTCAGCCTGGTGTGGATCTTCCCGGCGGTAGTGCTGGTCGCCACTGCTCTCCACTCGCCGCGCGAGGCCGGTCTGCATGGTTGGTGGTCGCTGTCCGGTCTGGGCTTCTCGTCGTTCAGTGCTGCCGCGAACATCGGGCTGTTCCGCGCTCTGCTGTCCACTGTGCTCATCGCCGGCGCAGCTACAGCAGTGCTTCTGGTGATCGCCGTACCGACGGCCTATCTGGTCGCGTGGGGCGGTCTACCGCAGTGGCTGGGCCGAGTAGTCATGGCCATGTTCGTCGTACTCGCGGTGACCCCGGTCCAGATGTACGCCGCTCCGTTGCAGGATGCGATCGGTGCTGCGGGGTTGGCCGGGTCGCGGATCGCGTTGGCACTGGTCCATGCGGCCGCTGGGCTGCCGTTCGCTGTTCTGCTGCTGCGGTCCGCGTTCGCCTCTGCTCCACCGGCCTTGGTTTCTGAGGCGCTGCTGGGTCCTTCGCGACAGAGCGCCGTACTGGCGACGGTGCAGCGGACCTATCGGCCGGCGTTGATCGCTGTGGCGGTGCTGGAGTTCGCATTGGTGTGGAACGACTTCATCGTCGGGTTCCTGATCAGTGGTCCTGGTACGACGCCGTTGTCGCTGGTGTTGTGGGGCGAGGCCCGCCAGTTCTCCGCGTCCAGTGGGACCGTCGCTGCTGCCGCTGTGGTCGCGTCTGTTGTGCCCGCCGTACTGATGCTGACGTTCTGGCAGAAGGTCGTGCGTGGACTGACCGCAGGGAGCCGGCCATGACGTCTGGCGAGCAGCAACTCAAGCCGGAGAACAAGGAGCGCCAGAGCAGGCGGCGGGGTGACTTCTTCGGGATCAGCGCCCTCGCCTCGGCGTTGCTGTCCGGTCTTGCAGGCGAGCGGTTGTCGCAGAGTCTCGACAGCGGCGGCTGGGTCCGGGTGGTCGGACTCTCGCTGACGTTCCTCTTCCTGCTCATCTGGGCGGCGTACTACGCGCCGACCGTGCTGGCGGCGTACAGGCGACGGCGGCAAGAGGCTGTGGCAGTCGTCGCAGCTCCGGAGCTGCGTGCGGCTGCGGAGGAGGCCGAGCAGTGGATGATCGCGCTCGGCTCCGACACGGGCGGTATGGCGGCGGCCGAGTGGTACTCACTGAACGAGCCAGAGCTGCGCGAGCGCCTGCAGGCGGAGAAGCCACGCGAAGGCATCGCGGACGACTTCGCCCGGATCTGCGACGCACTGGAGGTCTGGTACCTGCGCCGGTCCGAGCCCCTCCCGTTGCTGGAGCTCAGCGAACTCCTGTCCGCCGTTGCCGAAGCCTGCGGCCGCCGCGATCTCGCAGAACTCGCTGCGGCTCGCGAGGCAACGGCGTACCGACTGCTGGGTGATCTGGAGAGTGCGACCACGCGGCTGGGTGTCTCCGACAACGTGGCGACCCACAGCCGGACCGCGGCGGCGCTGACGACTCGCCGGCAGGTCGAGCGGGCGCTGCTGCATCTGGCGCGTGCGGAACAGTCGCCGGCGGGCAACGACCGGGTCGAGGCGGTGCTGAACGCACGGGACCGGTTGGACGACGCGCGCCTGAACCGGCCGGGCCCTGACCTGGCCGCCGAGGTGGCGATCCTCATCAACCGCGCGATCGTGAACCTGTACCAACTGGAGCCGGAAGAGGCACTCGACCAACTCCGGCCCGCCGTCGCCCGTGCTCGCGCGGCCGGCGACATCAGCGGCCAGGCCCACGCATCGGAGCTCATGGGGGTAGCGGCCTGGATGCAACGCAGTCCGCACGAGGCCAAGCGAATGTGGCGCCATGCTGAACACCTCTACTCGGAGATCGACGAGAGCGAAGGCCGTGCCCGCTGCCTGCAGCACCTCGGATCGGCAGAGGTCGTGGCCGGCCGGAAGAACCAGGCACGGGCGTTGCTCGAGCGGAGCGCCGACCTGCGGACGTCGGAGAGTGAGCTGCTGACGAAGTACCTCGAGGCCGCGCAGGAGGACGGGCAGCCGCCCGAGGTCGACGACGACGGCGGGGACGGGGTCACGGTCAGTTGGTTCCGCAGGCTGCTCGACAAGCTCACGGATCACTTCACGCTCAGCCGCTGAGGTTTTGTCGGCGGGTTCGCTTAGGTTGTTCTGCATGGCGAAGGCTACGGGGACGACGAAGGCGAAGCCGCAGTTCGCGTGCACCGAGTGTGGGTGGACGTCGGCCCGCTGGATCGGACGCTGCGGTGAGTGCCAGGCGTGGGGCACGGTCGCCGAGGTCGGCGCGCCCAAGGCTTCCCGGATCAGCGCCGGGCCGGTGTCGTCGCCGGCCATGCCGATCGCGAAGGTCTCCGTCATCGAAGCCGAGTCGCGCCCGACGGGTATCGCTGAACTCGATCGCGTTCTCGGTGGCGGCGTCGTACCGGGCGCGGTGATCCTGCTCGCCGGTGAGCCCGGGGTCGGCAAGTCCACGCTGCTGCTGGAGGTCGCCGCGCAGTCGGCCCGCCGCGGGCAGCGCACGCTCTACGTGTCCGGTGAGGAGTCGGCCGCCCAGGTGCGACTGCGAGCCGGGCGGACCGACGCGCTCGTCGACGAGCTGTACCTCGCGGCCGAGACCGACCTGTCCGCAGTGGTCGGCCAAGTGGACGCGGTCGAGCCGACCTTCCTGGTGATCGACTCGGTGCAGACGATGGCGCATCCCGAGGTGGACGGCGCTCCTGGCGGCGTCACGCAGGTGCGTGAGGTCACCGGTGCGCTGGTGCGGCTGGCCAAGGAGCGGCACATCGCGGTCGTGCTGGTCGGCCACGTGACCAAGGACGGCGCGATCGCCGGTCCGCGGATGCTCGAGCACCTGGTCGATGTCGTGCTGGCGTTCGACGGCGACCGGCACTCCGGGTTCCGGATGGTGCGCGCGACCAAGAACCGCTTCGGCCCGTCCGACGAGGTCGGCTGCTTCGACATGGTGGACACCGGCATCGTCGAGGTGAGCGATCCGACCGGCCTGTTCGTCTCCGAGCACGCCGAGCCGGTCGCGGGCACGTGCGTGACCGTGATGATGGAGGGCCGCCGGCCGCTGCTGGCCGAGGTCCAGGCGCTGGTCGGTCCGTCCGCCGCGCCACAGCCGCGCCGGACCACCTCGGGCCTCGAGTCGTCCCGGGTCGCGATGGTCCTCGCCGTCCTCGGCAACCGTGTCGGCCTGAAGCTGACCGACCAGGAGGTGTACGTCGCCACCGTCGGCGGCGTGAAGATCACCGAACCGGTCGCCGACCTGTCCGTCGCGATCGCGGTCGCGTCCTCGGTGATGGACCGCCCGATCCACCCCGGCCTGATCGCGATCGGCGAGGTCGGCCTGGCCGGTGAGGTGCGCCGCGTCGGTGGTCTGGAGAAGCGCCTCGCCGAGGCCGCCCGGCTCGGCTTCACCAAGGCGATCATCCCCGCCGACGTCCCGAACCGCGGCAAGGACCTCAAGCCGATGGACATCCAAGCCAAGTACGGTCTGCGCACCTTCGCCGCGCCGGACCTGCCCTCGGCCCTGCTGGCCGCCGGCCTGACCTGACGGTTGTGTGTCGCTGCCCACAAGATCACGTTAGGGATGAGACGCGGGCTGCCCGGCGGCCGTGGACGGAACGTAGTCTTGAGACGCCCTCGCCGGGTTCAGTGCTGAACCTGGGATACCGCCCGGCCTTGCCGGATGACCTCAGGAGCACTCGAGATGACCGGATCCAGAGTTGTCGCGCTCGGCCACTACCAACCGGAGCGGGTGCTCACCAACGACGAACTCGCCACCATGGTCGAGACCAGTGACGAGTGGATCCAGAGCCGGGTCGGGATCCGCGAACGCCGCATCGCCGCGCCCGACGAGAGTGTCGACGAGATGGCCTGGCGGGCGGCCGACAAGGCCGTGGCCAACGCCGGCCTCGACAAGGACGAGATCGACTACGTCGTGGTCGCCACCTGTACGGCGATCGACCGGTCACCGAACATCGCCGCCCGGGTCGCGGCCCGCCTCGGTCTCGGCAACCCGGCCGCGATCGACGTGAACACCGCATGCTCCGGTTTCGCCTATGCACTGGCGACCGCCGACCAGGCGATCCGGGCCGGCGACGCGACGAAGGCGCTGGTGATCGGCGTCGAGAAGCTGAGCGACTGGACCGACTGGACCGACCGCACGACGTGCGTGCTGATTGGCGACGGCGCGGGCGCCGCCGTGGTGGTCGCGAGCGACGAGCGCGAGATCGGTCCGGTGGTGTGGGGCTCGGTGCCGGAGATGTCGGACGCGGTCCGGATCGAGGGCCGCGAGGGCCCGTTCCAGCAGGAAGGCCTGAGCGTCTTCCGCTGGGCCACCACCCAACTGCCCGAGATCGCCCAGCAGGTCTGCGAGAAGGCCGGGCTCAAGCCCGAGGATCTCGGCGGCGTGGTCCTGCACCAGGCCAACCTGCGCATCATCGAGCCGCTGGCGAAGCGGCTCGGCGCGGTCAACGCGGTGATCGCGAAGGATGTCGTCGAGTCCGGCAACACGTCCGCGGCGAGCATCCCGATGGCGCTGTCCAAGCTGGTCGAGAAGCGCGAGATTCCGTCCGGCGCGCCGGTACTGCTGTTCGGTTTCGGCGGCGGGCTGTCGTACGCCGGCCAGGTCATCCGCTGCCCCTGACGCGGCAGACGCCGTACTCCGAAGGTCGGGTTTCGCGCGGGGAACCGGAACTGCACGGTCCGGATGCACGGGCGGCTGCACGCGCACGGGCGAACACCGCCACGACCTGGCCTGCCGAGCGACCGGTCGCCGGGTACTTCCGCGCGAACGCGGCGGCGTGACCGCATAGACTCAGGTTCCGTGGCTCCGAATTCCGACAAGAACAGCACCGGCGCCCGGATGCGCGCGACCCTCGCGGCGGTGGCACCGGGTACCGAACTGCGCGAAGGCCTGGAACGGATCCTGCGCGGGCGCACCGGCGCCCTGCTCGTCCTGGGTCACGACAAGACCGTCGACTCGATCTCGACCGGCGGCTTCGAGATCGAGGTCGAGTTCACCGCGACCGGGCTGCGTGAGCTGAGCAAGATGGACGGCGCGATCATCCTCGACCGCGACGCCACCCAGCTGATCCGCGCCGCCGTGCACCTGATGCCCGACCCGTCCATCCACACCGACGAGACCGGCACCCGGCACCGCACCGCCGACCGGGTCGCGCGGCAGACCGGGTTCCCGGTGATCTCGGTGTCGCAGTCGATGCACATCATCGCGCTGTACGTCGACGACCAGCGCTACGTGCTGGAGGACTCCGGCGCCATCCTGTCCCGCGCCAACCAGGCCCTGGCCACCCTGGAGCGGTACAAGCTGCGCCTCGACGAGGTGTCCGGCACCCTGTCCGCGCTGGAGATCGAGGACCTCGTCACCGTTCGGGATGTCGCCGCGGTCGCGCAGCGGCTGGAGATGGTCCGCCGGATCGCCACCGAGATCGACGGGTACGTCGTCGAGCTCGGGACCGACGGCCGGCTGCTCACCCTGCAGCTGAACGAACTGGTCGCCGGGGTCGCCGGCGAGCGTGAGCTCGTGGTTCGCGACTACCTCCCGCCGGCCGCGGGGCGCAAGCCCAAGACGGCCGACGACGTACTGCTCGAGCTGGATGCCGTCAGCCCGACGGATCTGCTCGACATCGGCCAGGTCGCGCGGGCCTTGCAGCTGGGTGGGGCCGAGCAGCTCGACGCCGCCGTCACGCCGCGCGGCTACCGCCTGCTGGCCAAGGTGCCGCGTCTGCCTGGCGCCGTCATCGACCGGCTGATCGAACATTTCGGCCACCTCCAGAAGTTGCTGGCGGCAAGCATCGACGACCTGCAGACGGTCGAGGGCGTCGGCGAGAACCGCGCCCGCACGGTCCGCGAGGGCCTGTCCCGGCTGGCCGAGTCCAGCATCCTCGAACGCTACGTCTGACTGTTTGCGACCAAGCGCCCCCGGCTCGTGATCGACCCGGGGGCGCTTGCGTTTCCGGCGTACGGCGAGTAATACTCCACATGGAACATTTCGCGAGGAACAATCCGGGTGGAGGAAGATGGCCGACCTGACCCCGCTGGCGATCTCGGTGCTGGCGCTGCTCGAGGAGCGCCCGATGCACGCCTACGAGATGTACCAACTGCTGATCAGCCGGCACAACGACCGGATCGTCAAGGTCCGCCCCGGCTCGCTCTACCACACGGTCGAGCGGCTGGCCGGGCAGAACCTGGTCCGCGCGATCGGCACCGAACGCGCCGGGAACCGCCCCGAACGGACGACGTACGAGATCACTCCGGAGGGCAGCCAGGCGCTGACCCGGCGGGTGGAAAGTGGCATCGAGAAGTACGTCTACGAATACCCGCTCTTCCCGGTGGTGCTGAGCGAGGCACACAACCTGGACGCCAAGGATGCCGTGCTGCGGTTCCGCCGCCGCGTCGAGGACCTGGACCGCTGGCTGGCCGATCTGGACGAGGTGGTCGGCGCTGCCCGGGCGGCGAAGGTGTACGAGCCGTACTGGATCGGTGGCGCCTACGTCCGCAGTCAGATCGCGGCGGAACGCGACTGGCTCGCCACCACCATCGAACGTATCGAGAGCAAGGACTTGGAATGGCAACCCCGCAAGAAACAGTGAGGCCCGAGGTTCGGCCGTGGCCGGCGCTGTGGGCGCTGGTCCTCGGCTTCTTCATGATCCTGGTCGACTCGACCATCGTGTCGGTCGCGACCCCGGCGATCCTGAACGACCTCGACACCGACGTCGGCAACGTCCTCTGGGTCACCAGCGCCTATCTGCTCGCGTACGCCGTACCGCTGCTGGTGACCGGGCGGCTCGGCGACCGGGTCGGGCCGAAGAAGGTCTACCTGACCGGTCTGGCTCTGTTCACGATGGCCTCGGTCTGGTGCGGTTTCACCACCACGATCGGGATGCTGATCGTGGCCCGGGTCTTCCAGGGCCTCGGCGCGTCGATGATGACGCCGCAGACGATGGCGGTGATCACCCGGATCTTCCCACCGGACCAGCGCGGCCGGGCGATGAGCCTGTGGGGCGCGACGGCTGGTGTGGCGACCCTGGTCGGGCCGATCCTGGGCGGTGTCCTGGTCGACGGGCTCGGCTGGCAGTGGATCTTCTTCGTGAACGCGCCGGTCGGGGTGGTCGGCTTCGTGCTGGCGATGCGGCTGGTGCCGAACCTGGAGACGCACCCGCACAGGTTCGACCTGATCGGCGTCGCGTTGAGCACGGTCGGCCTGTTCTGCCTGGTGTTCGGGATCCAGGAGGGGCAGAAGTACGACTGGGGCCAGATCAAGGGACCGATCTCGGTGTGGTCGCTGATCATCACGGGGTTGGTGCTGCTGGCGGCCTTCGTCGTCTGGCAGTCCCGCAACCGCGGTGAGCCGCTGCTGCCACTGGGCCTGTTCAAGGATCGCAACTTCTCGCTGGCCAACATCGCGATCACCACGGTCGGCTTCGCGATCACCGCGATGGCGTTCCCGTTGATGCTGTACGCGCAGGCGGTGCGCGGCCTGAGCCCGACCAAGGCCGCACTGCTGCTGGTCCCGATGGCGGTCATCTCCGGTGCGCTGGCGCCGTTCGTCGGCCGGCTGGTCGACCGGACGCCGCCGCGGTTCATCGCCGGCTTCGGGCTGCTCTGCTGCTCGGTGTCGATGTTCTGGCTGAGCCAGGTGATCGAGCCGGACCTGCCGATCTGGGAACTGCTGCTGCCGATCGCCCTGCTGGGTGTCGCCAACGGCTTCATGTGGGCGCCGATCGGAAGCACCGCGACGCGGAACCTGCCGATGCACCAGGCCGGAGCCGGCGCGGGCGTCTACAACACAACCCGACAGGTCGGCGCGGTCCTCGGCAGCGCGGGCATCGCCGTACTGATCGAGTCGCGGCTGGCGCACAACCTGCCGTCCATGCCGGGCGGCGCGCCCGCGGGCCAGGGTGCTGTTGCCGGAGGCAAGCTTCCGGAGGCAGTCGTGCAGGGGTTCAGTGACTCGATGGCACAGTCGCTGATCCTGCCGGGCGTCGTCCTCCTGATCGGTCTGGTCGCGGCACTGCTGTTCGCCAAGCCGTCGCACATGGCGCGGCCGACCGACGTGCCGGGATCAAGCGACCTGGAAGGCCTGCGCGGATGACGGCGTGCCGTCGAAGACGGCCTTGACCACATAGGTGCCGGGCTTGGCCACCGGCTGCCCCGGCAGGCAGCCGGGGCCGGACCGGTGGCCGTTCCACGCCACCGTGCTGGCGGTCTGCTTGCCCTCAGCAACAACCAGCGTTGCGCGCTTGATCGCTTGCGCGCAATGGGTCGTGGTCCAGATCAGGTCATTGCCCGAGGTCACCGTGACGGTCAGCTGACTGGGATCGACGCTCGCCTTGCACCCGTCCGAGACCGCGTCGAGTCGGACCACGAAGTTCAGTGCGGACCCGGAGGCGATCCGGCGGATCGCGGGCAGTACGTCGACGCGAACGTCGGATCCTTCGCACTTGGTGTCGCGCGGCGTCGGCGTGCTCTTGGCCGGCTTGTCGGTCGGTGTCGCCGTCGGCGTGGTGACCGGCGTCGGCGGCGGGGCGCTACTGGGGTTCTGCTGCGGGCCGGACGCGGCCGAATTCTGCGGATCGTCACCGCCGCCGGAGAACAGCCGGAAGACCAGGATGAACAGCAGCGCCACGACGACGAGCACCAGTCCCCGGCGGAACCAGTACACGCTGGCGGGCAGATGCCCGACCGGACGGAGCAGGCTGCTCATGCTCGCACCCTAATATCGGCTCTGTGCTGGACCAGTCAGGCTCGCCGCTCACCGCCGCAGCTACCGCTCTGCACGAGCCGGTGCTGCGCTGGTACGACGCCAACGCCCGGGTGCTGCCGTGGCGGCAGCCCGACGCCGGTCCGTGGGCGGTGATGGTCAGTGAGTTCATGTTGCAGCAGACACCGGTCAATCGGGTGCTGCCGGCGTACCACGCCTGGCTGGAACGGTGGCCGAAGCCGGTGGACCTGGCCGCAGAGCCGCCAGGCGAGGCTGTGCGGGCCTGGGACCGGCTCGGGTACCCACGGCGCGCGCTGAGGCTCCACGCGGCGGCACAGGCGATTGTGGAGCGCCACGGCGGCGAAGTACCGGACGACCACGACGCACTGCTCGCTCTGCCCGGTGTTGGTACCTACACGGCTGCTGCGATCGCGTCCTTCGCATTCGGCCAGCGGCACGCGGTCGTGGACACCAACGTGCGCCGGGTGCTCGCGAGAACTCTCACCGGCGTCGCACAGCCGACCATCTCCCCCACTGCGGCCGACCAGCGGTTGGCAGCGACCGCACTGCCCGCAGACGAGCCGACAGCGGCCCGCTGGGCCGTTGCCTCGATGGAGCTCGGCGCTCTGGTCTGCACAGCACGCACGCCGAAGTGCGGCGACTGCCCGATCCGCGACCGCTGCGCCTGGGTCCTTGCCGGCAGCCCGCCGTACGACGGTCCGCCGCGCAGAGGGCAGACCTACGAAGGCACCGACCGCCAGGTCCGCGGTCGACTGCTGGCCGTACTGCGGGCCACGTCAGACGCCGTACCGAAGAAGGCTCTGGACGCGTGCTGGCACGACGAGGTCCAACGTGAGCGCGCGCTGGACGGCCTCGTGGCCGACGGCCTGGTCGAGCCGCTCCCGCGCGCTCGCTACCGGTTGCCGAACTGAGCGACCGGTCACTCGAACTGAAAGGCCGGCCCGAGGTTCTCGGGCCGGCCTGGTGTTTCAGTTCTTCTTGCTGCCGGTGGTGGCTTCTTCGTCGTCGTCGGCCAGCAGGTCGAGCGGCATCGCCGGGCTGCCGGACAGCGTCGCCAGCATCTGGCGGACGTTGGTCAGCTGCGCGTTGATGCTGTCGCGGCGCTGGGTCGCGGCGGCGAGCTCGCGCTCGGACTCGGCCCGGATCCGCTCCGCCTTGTCCTTGGCGGCGGCAACGATCTCCTGAGCCTGCCGGTTCGCGTCGGCCAGCTGCTGCTGAGCCAGTCGCTCCGCCTCGGAGCGGGAGCGGTCGGCTTCACGCTGCACCTGCGCGGCGCGGTCGGTGACGGCGGCCAGCTGCTGCTCGGCCAGCGCGGTCCGGGCGGCGAACTCCTGCTCGACCTTGCCCCGGCGCTCGGCCAGGGTGGTCTCGAAGGCGGCCGCGGCCTGAGCGGACTTGGCCCGCTCCTGCTCGTACAGCGCCTGGGCCTCGCTGCGGCGCGCGGTCGCGTCGCGCTCGGCCTCGTCACGCATGTCGTCGGCCTGGGTCCGTGCCTCTTCGAGGATCCGGGCCGCCTCCGCGTCGACCTCGCTCTTCCAGTCCAGGGAGTACTGCTCGGCCTCCTTGCGGACCTTCTTGGCGTGCGCCTCGGCGTCGGCGACGATCGCCTCGGCGTCGGTGCGGGCCCGGGTGACCAGGTCGCGGGCCTCGTCGTCGGCCAGCGACAGGATCTTCGCCACCCGCTCACCGAACTCGGTGAAGGTGGGCGTCCGGTCCTTGTTGTCCTCCTGGGCGGAGATGACCGCCGACTCCGCGGCGTCCGTGCGCTGCTGCAACTCCTGAACGTGCCGCTGCAGCTGCTCGGACTGCTGCTGCAGCGCGGTCAGCGAGGTGGTCAGCTCACGGATGTGCTGGTCCACCTGGGCAGGCTCGTAGCCACGCAGAACGGTCCGGAACGGGGTTGGGCTTTCACTGCTCATGTCTTCTGATGCTCACTTCGGTGGGTGGGTGGATCACACATTGTCACTGACAAGGATCTGACTGTCACGTCCTCATCCTGATTCCCCCGTGGAACCCTCGCTGGATGACATTCCACCACCTGGACGGAACCCCGGTACAGCGAGTGCCTCGATCACACCCGAAAGCTGGGTGAGCTCCTTGGTGATCTCATCACGGCGCTGGTTCAGTGCCGCGACCCTCGCCTCGGCGTCGGCGAGAAGTTTTCGGGCCTGCGCGCGCAGGTCGTCGGCATGCTCGCGGGCCTGCGCCTCGAGCTGCTGCGCCTCGGCGCGGGCCTTGCGGATCAGGTCGTGCGACTGGCGCTGTGCATCGGCCAGGTCGTTGGCGGCGCGTTCCCGCAGGACCTGCGTGCTCGCCTGGGCCTCGGCCTCGCGGCGGGTCGCCCGCTCGACGATCTCGCGCGCCTCGGTCTGGGCGTTGCCCTTCAGCTTGTCCGCCCGGTTCTGCGCCTGGGCGGTGACTTTGTCCGCCTCCTGCTTGGCGCTCGCCAGCGTCGCCTCGGCCTGCTGGTTGGCCGTCGACAGCGTGGTCTCGGCCAGCGTGGTCAGCTCGGCATTCTCCCGGGCGACGGCGTCCTGAGTCTGCTTCAGCCGGCTGGTCGTGCGACCGACCACGCGGCGCATGTGCGCCCGCTTCTGACGCAGCACGTCGGTCGCCTCGGCCTGGGCCTGCGCCCGGATCGACGCGGCTTCGGACTCGGCCGCACCGATCAGGTCGTCGACCGTCTTCTTGCTCCAGATGGTCTGCCGCTCGGCCTCCGCGAGCGCCGCCTCGGCCGCCCTGTTGGCGTCCTCCACGATCCGCTGCGCCTCGGCCGTCGCCGTACGGCGATCAGCCTCGATCGAGTCGACGACCAACTTGGCCTGCGCGCGGGCGTCGGCCATCAGCCGCTCGTTGCCGGCCTCGGCCGCGGCCTTGTGCTCGGCGATCTCGGCGACCGCCTCGGCCCGCAGCTTGTCGATCTCGAGCGAGATCGAGGCCAGCTTGGCGCGCTCGGTCTCCTCGAGCTCAGCGGTCCGCCGCTCCAGCTCGGCCCGGTTCTCCCCGCGCAGCCGCTCGATCTCGGCGTGCGCCTCGGCGATCTCGACCCGTGCCTTCTCCCGCGCGCCCTCGACCGCGTGCTCCACCGACGCTCGCAGCTCGCTCGCCTCGGTCTCGGCGCGGGCGATCATCTCGGCCTCGTTGCGCACTGCCGCCTGCGAGACCAGTGCGGCCTGCTCGCCGGCGTCGGCCACCAACTGCTGCGCCTCGCGACCGGCCCGCTCGATCGTCTGCTGCGCCGACTCCCGTGCCATCCGGGCGTCCTCGAGCAGTTCGTCGGCCTCTTCCTTCAGCCGCGCCGCCTCGGCCTCGGCCGCTGCGATCCGCCGGTCCGCCGCCGCTTGCGACTCGGCCCGCAACCGATCGGCCGCCGCCTGGCTCTCGGTCCGCAGCTGCTCGGCTGCGGCCTCGGACTCGGCGCGGCGCCTGGCCACTTCGTCTGCCACGGCGGCCCGGAGTTGCTCGGCCGCGCTCTCCGACTCCGCCTTCAGCCGCTGCGCGATCGCGTTCGCCTCGGCCTTGACCCGCTGCGCCTCACCGGCGGACTCTGCGTGCAGCTTCTGCGCTGCGGCCGCGGCATCCCGGCGTACTCGCTCGGCCTCGGCGGTCGACTCGGCGCGGAGTCGCTCCGCGGCGGCCTCCGCCTCGGCGCGGACCCGGTCGGCCTCCGCCTCGGACTCGTTCCGCAGTTGCTCGGCGGCCCGATCGGCGTCGTTGAGCAGGCGCTGCGCGGCGGAGTTCGCGTCGGTCCGCAGCTTCTGCGCCGCTGCCTCGGCGTCGGCCCGTAGCCGCTCGCTCTGGGCCCGGATCCGGCCGGCTTCCTCGCGAACGACGTCGTTCTCGCGCTCGGCCTGCTCGCGCAGGGTGTCCGCGATCCGCTGGGCTCGCTCGAGCACGCCACCCGCTTGCCGCACGCCAAAGGAACCGGTGTCGGCGACCGGTTCCTGGGTCAGTGGCAGACGCGGTGCGTCCATGCGACGAGATGATTCCATCCCCGGCCCCCTTTCCGACAGTCCGGGTCCACCAGCGTGGTCACAGGGTTACAACGCGGTACATGGGTGGCAGGTAACTTCTTTTTCATGCCGCTGCGCGATCTTCCCACCGAATCGAAGGCCGCGGCGGCCCTTCTTCGTACCGATGAGATCACGCACCGCAGGACCATACGACGAACGGGGTGGCAGGGTGTAACCCTCGCGTGTCTCAGTGTGGCCACAGTGCTCTCAGTGCTCGTCCCGGCGCCGGTGGGCACAGGCTGTTACCTCTGGCGGGCGACCACTCAGCCCGTCAACGGTCGTGGTGCGGCACTGGTGCTTCCGGTCGCGATGGTCCTGCTGGTGCTCGCGGATCGCTTGTCTGCGGACCGATTCCAGCTTCGCCGGCAGATCAGATGGACCGGCACGACGGCGATCGCACTGGTCACCGTGGCGACCTGGACCGGCCTGGTCGCGCAGGGCCGCTCAGGTTGCACGACTTCACCGGCAGTGATCGGCACGATCGCTTGCGGGACCATCGCCACCGCGGTCGCGGCGCACTGGGTGACACGCTCCCCCGCGCCGCCCGAACCCGCCGATGACGAGCCCGGCGAGGACGCCGAAGAACCTCTCAACCAGTCCGAATTGCGGGCAGTCTTTGTCCGCCTGATGACCACAGCGGACGGATGGAGCCCGCTCCGGGTCCAACTGATGCCGGTGCTCACCGGCGTCCTCGCCGTACTCCTGCTGGCCTCCACGGTCCTGTCCTGGCGTGAGCTGCTCGACGCGGTCGCGCTCGGACCGACGGCTGCCGAGGCTGGTCTAGCCCGGTCTCAACTCTGGGAGATCCCGTCGGCCCGGACCTGGACCGTGGCGATCTGTCTGCTCGCGGTCGCGACGTTGCTGTCGTCCGGCCTGGTACGTCGTGCCTTTGCCGTCGGCACCGGGACAGCGGTGGTTGCCGGGGTTCTGTCGCACATGGTGTGGCTGCCACCGAAGCTGCCGAATGGTGTGGGATACCGGCCCGGTCTGGGAGCTTGGACCGCGCTTGGGCTCGGCGTCCTACTCGTTGCCGCAGGCCTGGTGGGTTTGCGTGGCTTGCGGATCGTTGCCGGTGCGGCAGTGGTTGGGCTGCTCGGCGGTCTGCTGCTTCCGTCGGCGATCGGAGCTGAGGATGCGCCCGAAGCGTCTGCCGGCAAGCCGCACCGATTGCTCGATCTGCACGGTGGCCAGCTGGTCGACCGCCTTGGCATGCGGGTGTCCATCGGTACGTCGGATGCCTTGGATTCGTTGGCCGGGACACTCGACGGGTCGCCGGGGCAGTGGCTGCTGGGGCGGACCGGATCCGAGAGCTCGACGGTGTTCGCGTACCGCGACGGAGTCGCGCTGCCACAAGTGACGCTGAACCATGGCGCCACACCGCCGGCACTGTGGGGCGTCGCCGACAACCGCATGGTCATGCTGGCCGGCGGAGCGCTCGGCAAGCCGTGGGCGATCCTGGCCGTGCCGCTCGACCTGGCCCAGGCCGATGTCAGCCTCAGCCACAAGGATCAGAACGGCACGTACTACGTGACGCCCGGCGTGCAGATCCTTGCGACCGGCATCGGTCCCGCACTCAGCCACCGCAACTCGGACCGGTCGATCGTGGTGTCAGGTGCGGCGACGACCTGGCAGATCCCGGCGAACCAGCTGCGACCGGGCATGGTGCTGAAGGACTTCGTGATCGACCCAGGAGTCGGTGCGCCAGGCAACGAGGTCTCCAGTGGCCCGGACGGTACGACGGCCTGGCGTACGAGCGAGACCGGGTTGGCGATCATCCGGCCGGGTGGAAAGCCGCAGCTGCTGACCGGGATCGCTCCGGCCGGCTGTGTGCTGAGCAGTGATGCAGCCAGCTCGTCCATGACGGTGGACGCGTTCGCGGTCGATGTGCGGGGCAACCTTTGGCTCGGCGGTGGCGCTCCCACGTCGGTGATCACGCCGGACGGCGTACTGCGGAAGCTGCCGGGTGGAGCGGACGGTGTCGAGAGCATCGAGGCGCGACCGGACGGGTCTGTGCTGCTGGGAGCGTCACCGGGTGGCGGCGACCAGGTACTGGTGATTCCTGATGCGGCGACGGCGGCCGCGGCGTACCCGGCTGCACCGCCGCCCGATCGCCGGTGTGATCGGCGTACGCCGGTTGTCGGGACGACGACGTACACGGCGACCGAGGTGCCGGCGGTGCCTGTGGTGGACGGACAGCCGGGCGCGGCTGGAGTGAGCTCTCAGCTGGCTCTGGATGCCGCTGGGAGGCTGGTTCGGGTTCGGGTGCCGTTGGCGGCGCGTGCGTGGGCTCCGGACGGTCAGGGCGGCGTCTGGTGGACCCTGCTCGATCGGCCGGGCGCGGAGACCGCCGTACACCTGGTGCATGGCCGGACGACGCGCGTGCGCGATCCGCAGCCGGTGCAGGGCGATCAGAAGGCCGAGTTCGCCGGGGCAGCCGGGGATCGGCTGGTGACTGCGATCAATCCGAGCGTCTACAACCTCTACGGGCCGGGGAGCGCGGTACGTCGCGTCCAGGTGAAGGGCGCCCTGCGGCCGGACGGGTTGGTGCAGTTGCCGTCCGGTGCGGTGGCGATGGTTCTGGGCGAGCGACTCGTGCTCGTCGGGCCGGACGGGCGGTCGGTCACGCTGCTCGGTGGTTCGACGACCGGGTGGCCTGTCTCGGCGACCGGCGTACCGGCATCGCAGCGGACGGCCGACGGGACGTGGTTCGCCGGCCCCGACGGCAAGCTCTGGGGGTACGACGGCAGCCACCTCGTCCGCGTGGACGCGCCGGGACACGTGACGGTCGTCGCGGGGCCGACCCAAGGTGTCCCGCAGGCTGCCGACCACCTCACGGTCATCGGGCCGGCGCTCTACTTCCAGCTGGGCAACGATCTGATCCGTTTGGACGCCTCATGACCGAACTACCGGACGAGGAACTCCCTGGCCGTCTCGACGCGGCAGAAGGCGAGCTGGCCACTGTTGAGCACCGCTGGTTCGCGCGGGCCACACTCTTCGCCGCACTGGCTACCGGGGTAGCTCTGCTTCTCCCGTGGACCTACAGCCGCCGGCTAGGCCTGTCCGTCTGGCAGCTCGGCATCGAGACCGAACCGACCCTGGCCTTCACCTGGCTGGCCGGTCTGGCCACCACAGTCGTCGGACTGCTCCTGAAGCCCGGCCCCAAGTCCCAGGCAACCGCAGCGGTGACCACGATCATCACTCTGCTCTTCCTGGCCGCCACCTGGCAGGCCACCAACCCCGCCACGCCCACCGACACCTGGACAGCCCCCGGCCCCGCCGTAGCCCTCGCCACCTCCCTGACCTGGCTCCTCACCACGCTCCCCCAGTTCTTCACCCCACGCCCCCACGCCGCGCCCCCGTCCGCCCTGTCCCGAACCATCACCCACCTCCGCCGCACCCGCTGACCCCACCTACCGCGGATGCCCCTCGACGCCCGCCACGTTGCCACGGATCAGCGGAAGCACAGAGGTCGCCATGACGCCGGCCGCGACAAGCAGCATCGACCGGCTGCCCAGCCGGGCTCCACCGAGCCCACCGACCAGACCGCCTACCGGGAACAGCGCATAGACCAGGAACCGTCGTACGGCGTTCACGCGCCCGAGCAGGTCCGGCGGGGTGACCAACTGGCGCATGGTCAGCTGGCCGATCGTGTACACCGCGCCGGACACGCCGCCAACGAACTGTCCGATCCCGACCAGCACAGCAGGGGCCACGCCGAACGGCGCTGTCAGCAGCGCGATCGCGGCGGCAGTCGTGAGGATCGCGACCATGACCGAGCGTCCGAATCCGAAGCGGGTGGCCGCCCAATGCGCGAGCAGCCCTCCGACGACCCCGCCCACGCCGGCCAGCATCGCGAGCAGGCCGACAAGTCCCGCGGAGAAGTGCAGCTCGCGCACCAGGGCCAGCACCAGCGACGAGTCCCGGATCGCCACCGCGAACGCCCCGATGCCGGACGACAGGCACAGCGCCACCAGGACCCGATCCTTCAGCACGTACGCCAGGCCGCTCCGGATGTCGCCGATGATTCCCCTCCGCCCGGTGACCCTCGCGGCCACCAGCTCGGGCGACCGCAGGAACAGCAGCAGAACCCCGGAGCAGACGTACGACACACAGCATCGACAACAGATCGAGGAGGCCGAGGGCCGGTACTGCGCCCAGGCAGATCGCGCGGCCGAAGTCGGTGAGGACGAGCACGGCCCGTTGTGGCGACCGATCGATCAGCGCGCCCTCCACCAGGCTGAACAGCACGTGCGGTACGGCGTTCAGCGCCGTGAGAATGCCGACCTCCAGCGGTGACGCGTGCAGCACCACGGCCGCCAGCAACGGGATGGCCAGCACGGTCACCCCGGTGCCCAGTGCGGAGACCAGGTGCGCGCCCCAGAGCCGCCGGAAGTTCGGGTACCCACGCAGCGCCGCCAACCATCGGGGCCCAGTCAGCTCGCTCATGTCCGGTACGACGACGCGGCGCCGCGAATCGTCACCAAGTCTGCTGCAAGAAATGCCGAGCGCGGCGAGCAAGTGCTCGCCGCGCTCGGCTTGCTGAAGGGAATCCCTCAGATCACGTGTCCTGCAGACCCGAACTGCCACCGGCGGCCAGGTCGGTCAGCTCCAGGTCGGGGCTGCTCGCCTTCGGCGTACCGGTGAAGGTGAAGTACTCCGTCAGGCCGTCGGAGTTGACCGTGCCCTCGGGAGCCGCGTCGACCAGAACGATCTGGCCCGGGCGCACCTCCCCGAACAGGATCTTCTCCGCGAGCACGTCCTCGACGTCGCGCTGGAGTGCGCGGCGCAGCGGACGGGCACCCAGGACCGGGTCGAAGCCACGCTTGGCGACCAGTTCCTTCGCCGCCTGCGTGAGCTCGATGCCCATGTCCTTGTCCTTGAGCCGCTCCTCCACCTGCCCGACCATCAGGTCGACGATCTTGATGATCTCGTCCGGGCCGTGCTGGTGGAACACGACGATCTCGTCGACGCGGTTCAGGAACTCGGGCCGGAAGTGCTGCTTGAGCTCCTCGGTGACCTTCGCCTTCATCTTCTCGTACGAACCGGAGACGTCGTTGGCCTGCGAGAAGCCGAGGCTGACGGCCTTCGCGATGTCCTTCGTCCCCAGGTTCGTGGTCATGATGATGATGGTGTTCTTGAAGTCGACCACGCGGCCCTGGGCGTCGGTCAGACGACCCTCGTCCAGGATCTGCAGCAGCGAGTTGAAGATGTCCGGGTGGGCCTTCTCCACCTCGTCGAACAGCACCACGCTGAACGGCTTGCGGCGGACCTTCTCGGTCAGCTGGCCGCCCTCTTCATACCCGACGTAGCCAGGCGGGGACCCGAACAACCGGGACGCCGTGTGCTTCTCGGAGTACTCCGACATGTCCAGGCTGATCAGTGCCGCCTGGTCACCGAACAGGAACTCCGTCAGTGCCTTCGACAGCTCGGTCTTACCGACACCGGACGGGCCGGCGAAGATGAACGAGCCGCTCGGCCGGCGCGGGTCCTTCAGGCCTGCACGAGTACGCCGGATGGAGCGCGACACGGCCTTCACCGCGTCCTCCTGACCGATGTAGGTCTTGTGCAGTTCCTTCTCCATGTCGAGCAGCCGGGTCGACTCCTCCTCGGTCAGCTTGAAGACCGGGATGCCGGTGGCCGTGCTGAGCACCTCGGCGATCAGCTCCTCGTCCACCTCGGCGACGACGTCCATGTCACCGGCCTTCCACTGCTTCTCCCGCTCGGACTTGGCGTTGATCAGCTTCTTCTCGTCGTCGCGAAGGCTCGCGGCGCGCTCGAAGTCCTGCGCGTCGATCGCCGACTCCTTCTCCCGGCGCACGTTCGCGATCTTCTCGTCGAACTCGCGCAGGTCCGGCGGAGCCGTCATCCGGCGGATCCGCAGCCGGGCCCCGGCCTCGTCGATCAGGTCGATCGCCTTGTCCGGCAGGAACCGGTCGGAGATGTACCGGTCGGCCATCTGCGCGGCGTTCACCAGCGCAGCGTCGGTGATGGTCACCCGGTGATGTGCCTCGTACCGGTCCCGCAGGCCCTTGAGGATCTCGATCGTGTGTGCGATCGAGGGCTCGGCCACCTGGATCGGCTGGAACCGGCGCTCCAGCGCGGCGTCCTTCTCGACGTACTTGCGGTACTCGTCGAGGGTGGTGGCACCGATGGTCTGCAGTTCGCCGCGGGCCAGCATCGGCTTCAGAATGCTCGCCGCGTCGATCGCGCCCTCGGCCGCGCCGGCCCCGACGAGGGTGTGGATCTCGTCGATGAACAGCACGATGTCGCCGCGGGTGCGGATCTCCTTGAGCACCTTCTTCAGGCGTTCCTCGAAATCACCGCGGTAGCGCGAACCGGCCACCAGGGCGCCCAGGTCGAGGGAGTAGATCTGCTTGTCCTTCAGCGTCTCCGGGACGTCACCACGGACGATCTGCTGGGCCAGACCCTCCACGATGGCGGTTTTGCCGACGCCCGGCTCACCGATCAGGACAGGGTTGTTCTTCGTCCGCCGGGACAGCACCTGCATGACCCGCTCGATCTCCATCTCGCGCCCGATCACCGGGTCGAGTTTCGATTCGCGGGCGGACTGGGTGTAGTTCCGGCCGAACTGGTCGAGCACCAGCGAGCTGCTGGGAGCACCCTCGGCGGCTGGGCCACCGGCGGACGCCGTCTCCTTGCCCTGGTACCCGCTCAGCAGCTGGATGACCTGCTGCCGGACCTTGTTCAGGTCCGCACCGAGCTTGACCAGGACCTGCGCGGCGACACCCTCACCCTCGCGGATGAGGCCGAGCAGGATGTGCTCGGTGCCGATGTAGTTGTGACCCAGTTGCAGGGCCTCGCGCAGGGAGAGCTCCAGCACCTTCTTGGCGCGGGGGGTGAACGGGATGTGCCCGCTCGGTGCCTGCTGCCCCTGGCCGATGATCTCTTCGACCTGGGAGCGGACGGCCTCGAGCGAGATACCCAGGCTCTCGAGAGCCTTGGCGGCGACCCCTTCACCCTCGTGGATCAGGCCGAGCAGGATGTGCTCGGTCCCGATGTAGTTGTGGCTGAGCATCCTGGCCTCTTCCTGAGCCAGGACGACTACCCGACGGGCGCGGTCCGTAAATCGTTCAAACATCGCCAAAGCGCTCCTTGCCTCAGAGGAGTCGGACGTACCGTGTGGCCCGACCCCCGTACATGCATGCTAGTCCCCGGTGCCGACAGGCTCGCTCTGGGCGAACAAAAGAACACTGCTCGATCGGCCGCCCGGGAGGCATCACAAGGGAAGAACCCCGCGGCTGTCCAGCGTGTTCCCCTCCGGCCCCGATCGGACAGCGTGTTCGCCACCAGCGAATTCACCGAACTACCTGCCGGCGCAACCATCCGCTTCCGATCCCCGGTCACCGGGGCGTCCACACTGTGAAACAACCGGAATGCGGACGGCCCCGGCACCCTGGTGGGCGCCGGGACCGGCAGGTCCGTGGGAATTACTTGGCTTCGTTGTACGCCGCGCGCACCTCGGCGGAGATCCGGCCCCGCTCGCTCACCTCGTAGCCGTTCTCCTTGGCCCAGGCCCTGATGTCGGCGGAGTCCGACGCAGACCGGCCGCGGCCTCGCGCCCGGCCCGCGGCACCGCGGCGTCCGGACACCCGGCGCGCCGAGCCGACGTACCCGGCCATGGCGTCGCGCAGCTTGGCGGCATTCTTCTTCGACAGGTCGATCTCGTACGTCGTGCCGTCCAGCCCGAAGGTCACGGTCTCGTCGGCCTTACCTCCGTCGAGATCGTCCTCGAGAACTACCTGCACCCTTTGCGCCATCGATGACAGTCCTTTCCGCGCCCGCCACCGGGCACAATCCCCCTGCCGAATTGTTCGCACCTGATTTGTACCGCACAAACCGCCTTCGTGTCATTCACCACCGGGAATGAGCCGGAAAGATGTGACCGAAATCTTCGGTTCGGTGAGGTACGTGCGACGCTGTGCTCCGACGGTGACCTTCAGTATTCAGCCGCGCCGGTAGATCGTAACTCGGGCTGGACCGGAATCAATTGGACCCCCGGAATTGCATGACCCGGAGGTTGTGCTATGCAACGAACCTCCGGGCCGGTTTCCTGAATCACTCGGGTGCTGCCGGAATCACTCCGGGCGCAGCAACGGGAACAGAATCGTCTCCCGGATACCGGCGCCGGTGAACAGCATCACCAGCCGGTCCAGCCCCATCCCCATGCCGCCGGCCGGCGGCATGCCGAACTCCATCGCCCGGAGGAAGTCCTCGTCCAGCTCCATCGCCTCCGGGTCGCCGGCTGCGGCCAGCAACGACTGTGCCACCAGGCGTTCCCGCTGGATGACCGGATCGTTCAGCTCCGAGTACGCCGTCCCCAACTCGACCCCGTTGACGATCAGGTCCCAGGCCTCGACCAGTCCGGGAATTTTGCGATGCGGCTTCGCCAGCGGCCTGGCCGACTCCGGATAGTCACGGACAAAGGTGGGCTGGATCAGCGTGTGCTCGACCAGCTTCTCGAACAACTCCACGGCGATCTCGCCGGCATTCCAGCCCGGCTGCAGCTCGACGTCGTGCTGCTCGGCCAGCTTGGTCAGCGCGGCCACGTCGGTGGTCACGTCGACGGTCTCACCGACGGCTTCGGAGACGAGTCCGAAAAGCGTCGCATGCCGGAACGGCTGCTCCAGATCGATGTCCGAACCGTCGCGCGCGGTGATCGCGGTCCGGCCGATCGCACGACCGGCGTTCCGCATCAGCTCGGCGAACAGTTCGGCCATCGTGTCGTAATCGCCGTACGCCTCATAGGCCTCGATCATCGAGAATTCCGCCGCATGGGTGGAGTCGAGTCCCTCGTTGCGGAACGTCCGGCCGATCTCGAAGACCCGGTCGACGCCGCCGATCATCGCCCGCTTGAGATCCAGCTCGAGCGCGATCCGCAGCTTCATCTCCTGGTCGAACGCGTTCAGGTGGGTCGAGAACGGCCGCGCCGCGGCACCGCCGTTGGTCAGCTGCAGCACCGGCGTCTCGACCTCGATGAAGTCGTGCGCGTCGAAGGTCGCCCGCAGTGACTTCAGTACGGCGGCCTTGTTCCGGACCATGTCCCGCGCCTCCGGGCGGACGATCAGGTCGACGTACCGCAGCCGGACCCGGGCCTCCTCGTTCAGCGGCTTGTGCTCGTTCGGGAGCGGGCGCAGCGTCTTGGCCGCCATCTGCCAGCTGGTCGCCTGCACGGACAGCTCACCGCGACGGCTGGTGATGACCTCGCCCTGGACGGACAGCAGGTCGCCGATGTCGACGAGTTGCTTGAACCGGGTCAGGCCCTCGTCGCCGAGGTCCGCGACCGACAGCATCACCTGGAGCTCGGTCCCGTCGCCCTCGCGCAGCCGGACGAAGCACAGCTTGCCGGTGTTGCGGAGGAAGATGACCCGGCCGGCCACCGAGACCTGCTCGCCGGTCCGGGTGTCCGGCTCCAGCTCCTGGCCGTCGTACTTCGCCCGCAGGTCCTTCAGCAGGTGCGTCCGCGGCACCGAGATCGGGTACGGCTGCACTCCCTCCGCCAGCAGGCGGTCACGCTTCTCCCGGCGAACCCGCATCTGCTCGGGCAGGTCGTCCTGCCCGCTGTCGGGGTTCACCGGGTTCACGTGTGCGTCAGTCATGCCTAAAGGCTAGTGACTGACCGCCTCCACAACCGAATCCTTTGTTCGCACCAGGAGTACGGCGGCGATCGCGGCGGTCACCACGCCGGTGATCCCGCAGGTCACGAAGGTCATCCGGGTCCCGAGTACCGCACCAAGGAGACCACCCAGCGGAAGCGCGATCAGACTGCAGCCCCGCACCGTTCCGCCCAGCGCCGCGACGACGCGTCCGCGGACCTGTTCGGCCGTCCGGGTGACGATGAGGGTGCTGCAGGCGGCGTTGAGCATGCCGCTGCCGGCTCCGACCGCCAGGCAGCCGATGGCCAGCGTGACCACGTCGTGCGACAGGCCCATGAGCACGCACGAACCGCCGATGGCAGCCATCCCGGCCAGCAAGGCGCGGGAGCGGGACGCTGTCGTCACCAAGCGGCCACTGCCCCACGCCCCGAGGATCGCTCCGGCTCCCTGGGCGGCCATCAGCCAGCCATAGCCTGACGCGCCGAGTCCGACCTCGTCGGTGACCAGGAACACCTCCACGACGTTGACCGCCTCACCTGTGAGCACGAAGACCCACAGACACGTCACCAGGATCCGGAGCAGCGAGTCGCCCAGCAGGCTGCGCAGACCCGCCATCAGCGCGCCGGGCTCGCGGACCGCGCCCGGCTCGGGGCGGCGGCGCGTGGTGACCAGCCGAGCCACCAGGCCCAGCACGAGGAAGGTCAAGGCGTCGATCAGGAGGGCGCCGCGGTCGCCGGACCAGCCCACGAGCAAACCACCGGCGGCTGAACCGACCAGGGTGGCGACGCCGATGAGCGCCTGGCTGGTGCCGGTGGTCTTGCCGACCAGGTCGTCGCCGACGATGCGCGGGATGAGTGCACCCCACGCTGGTCCCGCCACGGCTTGACCGACCTGCAGTACGCAGACCAGCGCCAGGGTCTCGGCCAAGCCATGACTGAAGGCCAGGCCGACTCCCGCAATCGCCTGAAGCAAAGACGCCAAGACCAAGACGGTCCGCGAGTCGTGCCCGTCCACGATCCGGCCGGCGAACGGGATCATCGCGACGGTCGGTACGGCGAACGCCAGCAACAGGGCCGTGATCGCGCCGGGTCCGCCGTCGTGGGACACGCGCAGCATCAGCGCGACCAGCGCGACCGAGTCACCCACGTAGGACAGCGCACGGGCGGGCAGCACCAGCCGGATGTCGGGGAAGGACCAGATCGAGATCTGAAGTGATTGCTTCATAGTTGTGAAGCTACTGCTTCATATTCCGGATCGTCAAGGGATTGGCTACGCTGACCTCGTGGCCAAGAAGAAACCCGTGGTGATCACCGATCCGCGGGCGATCCGCGCCCTGGCGCACCCGGCCCGGCAGCGGGTCATGGACGAGCTCTACGACGGCAACGTGCTGACCGCGACCGAGTGTGCGGAGCTGGTCGGGCTGACTCCGTCGGCGATGAGCTACCACCTGCGGGCGCTGGAGCGCTGGGGCATCATCGAGCGCGCCGAGGAGTCCGGCGACGGCCGGGAGCGGCCCTGGCGGTCACGCGGGTCCAGCCTGATGATCTCGTCGCAGTCGGACAACGTGGGCCGGCTGGCCAGCCAGACGATCATGCGGACGACGGCGGACCGGGTGCTCGAGCAGTTCGAGCAGATGGCCGCCGACGACCCCTGGGACGACGTGAGCTCGCTCAGCCGGTCCCGGCTGTGGCTCACCCATGAGGAGGCCAGGCAGTTCGGGAAGGACCTCGTCGACCTGGTCGACCGGTACCGGAAGGGCCGCGGCCCGGCCGGCCATCCGGCCGGTACCCGGATGGTCAGCACCCTGCTGGCCGTCGTACCGACCGGGAAGCCGCCAGAAGATAGCTGAACCGTTAGCTGCCATCCCGCGTATCCAGAGGTACCTTCGAAAGAGAGGTCCTCTCCGCCGGCGGGTGGTCATATGGAGTCCTGGCTTTTGTGGTTGATCATCGCCGCCGTCCTCGGCACCGCCGAGTTGATGACGGCAACCCTCGATCTGCTCCTGCTCGCCGTCGCCGCGCTGGCCGCGGCCGGAGTCGCCGGTCTCGGTCTCGGGACCGGCCTGCAGCTCCTCGCGTTCGCCGTCACGGCCGCCGCGATGATCACGCTGGTCCGGCCGGTCGCACGCCGGCACCTGAGATCGCACCCGCAGCTGCGGACCGGGGTCGCGGCGCTGATCGGGCGCGAGGCCGTGGTGCTGACCCCGTGCGGCCGCGATCCCGGCCGGGTCCGGATCGGCGGCGAGGAGTGGAGTGCCCGGGCGTACGACCCTGACCTGCTCATCCCCGCGGGCACCCGGGTCGACGTCTTCGCCATCGAGGGAGTCACCGCCCTCGTCCATCCCCAGGAGGATCCATGGCCGAACTGATCATCGGGCTCGTCGTCGCCGTGCTCGCCGTCGTCCTGGTACTTCGGACCGTCCGGATCATCCCGCAGGCGCGGGCAAGCAACGTCGAGCGCCTCGGCCGCTACCTGCGCACCCTCGAACCAGGGCTGAACGTCGTCATCCCGTTCATCGACCGGCCCCGGCAGCTGATCGACCTGCGCGAGCAGGTGATCTCGTTCGAGCCGCGGTCGGTGATCACCGAGGACAACCTGGTCGTCGACATCGACACGGTGCTGTATGTCCAGGTCACCGATCCGCGCGCGGCTGCGTACGAGATCAACAACTACATCCAGGCGATCGAGCAGCTCACCGTCACAACGCTGCGCAACGTCATCGGCAGCCTCGACCTGGAGAAGGTGCTGACGTCGCGGGAGCACATCAACTCGACCCTGCGCGGCGTACTCGACGAGGCCTCCGGCAAGTGGGGCATCCGGGTGAACCGGGTCGAACTGAAGGCGATCGACCCGCCGGCATCGATCAAGGAATCGATGGAGAAGCAGATGCGGGCGGACCGGGAGAAGCGGGCCACGATCCTCACCGCCGAGGGCCAGCGCCAGTCCAGGATCCTGACCGCGGAGGGCGACCGGCAGGCCGCGATCCTGCGGGCCGAGGGTCAGGCGAAGGCGATCGACACGGTGTTCGACGCGATCCACCGCAACGACCCGGACCCGAAGCTGCTCGCGTACCAGTACCTGCAGATGCTGCCCGAACTGGCCAAGGGCCCGGGCAACACCTTCTGGGTGATCCCCTCCGAGGTCACCTCCGCGCTACAGAACGTCACCAAGGCGTTCAACGGCTATCTCCCGGAGATTCCTCCTGACAACGGCCACAGCCCTGAGAATCCCCTGAAATAGTTGCCTCGTCCCGTAATCGGTTGCCCCCGGATGTCACTATGGGTGTATGGGGGAACCGTTGCACGCGCTCGCGATCATGGTCCCGACCGGAGGGGTGGCGATCCTCGCGTACCTGGTGGTCGGCCTTGTCATCGGCGTCGAGAGCATGGGGGTCCCGTTACCCGGTGAGACGACGCTGATCGCGGCCGCGCTGCTGGCGTCGCAGGGCAACCTGCACCTCGAGTTCGTCATCGCCGCGGCGGCCACCGGCGCGATCGTCGGCGACTCGGTCGGGTACTACATCGGCCGGAAGGCGGGCCGGAGCCTGTTCGAGCGGCTCGGCCGCCGGTTCCACCACTTCTCCGAGGACCGCATCGTCAAGGCCGAGAAGTACTTCCACCGGTATGGCGTCTGGACGGTCTTCTTCGGCCGCTTCGTGGCGCTGCTGCGGATCTTCGCGGGCCCGATGGCAGGCATGCTGCGGATGCCCTACCCCAAGTTCCTGGCCGCCAACGCGGCCGGCGGGATCGCCTGGTCGACCACGATCGGCATCGTCGCGTACAACATCGGCGACAACGCGGACAAGATCTTCGGCCAGTTGTCCGTCTGGGCCCTGGTCGTGCTCGCGCTTGCCGCGGTCGCGGCGTACACCTACTACCGGATCCGCCGCCGGCACCGGGAGACCGCCGCGGTGCGGGAGCCGCAGTCAGCGGACGTGTAGCGCCAGCGTCTGCGTGATCGTTCCGCTCATCGACCGGCCGTACATCGTCGCGGCCGGCAGCACGAACCGGTAGGCGAAGGTCCCCGCCGAGCCCGCCCGGAACGCCAGCGACGTCTGTCCGTTGCGGATCGGCGTCGCCTTGACGTTGACCCACCGGCGCAGCACGCGGTTCCACACCTGCAGCGTCGCGGTCGAACTCATGGCCGGCTTGATGGTCGCGAACGCGGTGACGTTCGACCCGCGCTTCTTGACCGTCAGCCCGCCGACGAACCCGGCCGACACGACCCGGACCACGTTGCGGACGTACGTCGGCCTGCTGTTCGACGTACTCGTGATCAGACCGGGCTTGGTGTAGTCCGGGACCGAGACCATGTACGGGCGACTGCCGCCGGTCGGAACCCCGATGTCATAGTGCCCACCCGCTGTCGTCTTGCCGCGGGCCACCGGAGTCCAGCGCCCACCGGGAATCACCTGGGTGAGTACGACGATCGGCACCCCGGCCGGCGTGGCCCGCCGCTGGGTGCACGGCGTCTCCGGCTCGCAGGCGACCTGTTGGAGGATGACGCGGCCGCGAGCGCGGATCGGCAGGCTGAACTGGGCCAGCCCTGGCATCGCAGCGCTGATCGAGCTGGTCAGGCCCAGCACCTGCCCACCGAGCCGGGTACTCCACTCGTTCTGCGTCCGGACCTGGAACACGTACGGCGGCTTGATGCTGTTGATGACCTGCCGCGTCGACGTCGTCGCCGGTCCGATCGGTCGCAACTGCTCACCGGGCTTGCCGACCATCGGCACGTACTTCTGGGTGCGCGGTCCCTTCACGTCCAGCGGGTCGTTCGGAGTGAAGTCCTGCGGCACCACCGGCACCGTCCACTGCATCAATGCGCCCGATCGCCCCGCCGGTGCCACCGTCGCCGTACTCGGCCCGACCGGCCCATCGGTGTCGAAGACGGGCGACCGAGCGAGCTTGCTGGTCACACCACCCTGCGAGGTCCCGATGGCGACCGCCACCCGGTAGTTCCCGTCCGGCGGGAAGGCCGAGGTGGGGATGTCCCAGCTGTTCGGCTCGCCGGCGCCGACATACTTCACGTACGACGGGCTCTCGCTGAGCACACCCTCGATCGTGATCCGGTTCGGGGCGTTGTCGTCCTTCCAGCTGACCTGGACCGCGGTCCGGCCGTCACCGGACCAGCCGACCGCCACCTCGGTGGGAACCGGATCCGAGGAGCAGGCGGTCAGCACCGTTGTGCCACACACCACCGCCAGCGCCGCGGCGAGCATCCGCCGCACTCCGACCACCTCGTCTCAGCTGCCTCACAACCGACCGGGTGAACCATACCCAGATCAGCCTGCCGAGTTCGTAGGGTCGTTGCCGGATCGGTATGCCAGTGGTCAGGGCGTGGCGGTGCCGTGGACGGCGAGTGCGTGCTTGCGGAAGGCCCGGCGGGACAGCATCGGGACGAAGGAACGAATCAGCCACGGGGTGTGGCTGACGATCTCGGCCACGACCTCCGGGTCACCCTCGTACTGAATCATCCCCAGAATCAGTGGCAGGTCCTGCTTCCGGTTGTCCTTGACACCCTCTTCGCCGAGCTGCAGCCACTCCGCCATGGTGACCGTGCGAGCGGCGATCGGCAGGAGGCGCTCCTCCTCCGCGTCCAGGTGCTCGGACAGGCTGACGTAGAGCTCGTCCAGGAGGCGCGCGAGCTCGTCGCGTTCCGCCGGCCGGGCGGAGGATCGCCACTGTGGACGCACCCGCTCGATCCCCTCCAGCACGGCGGCGACCCGCTCGTGCTGTGCCTCCATCAGGTGCACGATCGGCGCCAGCTCTTCCGGTACTCGCTCGAGCAGCTTCGGCCACAGCAGCCGGTCCTCGCCGGTGTGATGGTGGTGGAGGGTTGTGGTCAGGAACTCGAGATGCGCACAGACGGTGCCGGCTCGGCGAGTGTCGCCGTCCTCGACCGCGCGGACCAAGCCGGGCGCGAGCCGGAATTCGCGCCGCATGTAGATGTGCACGACGACCATGTCGCGGGTGTCGATGACACCGGTCGGTAGCTCGGGTGCGGTCACTGCTGTTCTCCTCCTGCGGGTGGGCTACGGCATCGCGGCCACTCTGCCCGCGCCCTCTTGCCAACGAATTGCACACGGCTTGCACCGCAGTGCGCCCTATTCTGCGAATCATGCAGGTCCGGGTGCTCGGCGGCATCGAGCTCGTGGTCGGCGGGTCGGTCGTCGACCTCGGCGGCCTCAAGCAGCGCGCGCTCCTGGCGATCCTGCTCACCGCCGACGGGTACGCCGTACCGGTGGATCGGCTGGTCGACCTGCTCTGGGGAGAGGATCCGCCGGCCAAGGCGATGACCTCGCTGCATGCCTACATCGCAAGGCTCCGGCGGCTGCTCGAACCTGTGCGCGAGCCGCGGACACCCGCCCGGGTGCTGGTGTCCCGGCCACCGGGTTACGCCCTGCTGCTCGACGGGCTCGATGTCGATGCGCGGCAGTTCACCGCTCTGCTGGCCGAGGCCTCGCCTCTGATCACCGCCGATCCGGCCCAGGCAGAGACGCTTCTCCGGACCGCACTGGATCTCTGGCGCGGTGATGCCTTCGCCGACGTGGCCAGTACGACGCCCGCCATCCAAACCGAAGCGGCTCGTCTCGAGGAGCTGCGGCTGACCGCTGTCGAGGACCTCTGGGCGACCCGGCTCGCGCTCAGCGGGCACCGGCACGCCGCACCCGAGCTCGAGCATCTCGTCGAATCGCACCCGTTGCGCGAACGGCTGTGGGCACAGCTCGCGTTGGCCCTCTACCGGTCCGGACGGCAGGCCGATGCGCTGGATGCGTTGCGCCGGGCTCGCCGCCGACTGATCGACGAGGCCGGTCTCGACCCAGGCACCGAACTGCGCACCCTCGAGGAGGCGGTCCTCCGGCAATCCCCCGACCTGGACCTTCCGACCTCCGCCGACTCCGCTGCACTGCCAGGCCGGGAGGAGCAACTGCTCGAGGTACGGCGGGCCATGGATGAGGCGACTGCCGGACGCGGCCGCGTCGTTCTGGTCAGCGGGGAGCCAGGCATCGGGAAGACGTCGCTGGCGCAAGCGGTGGCAGCGGACGCGAAGGCAGCCGGCTTCCGGTGCGGGTGGGGCGGCTGGGAGCCCGACGCGACTACTCCGCTGTGGGGATGGCAGCAGGCCGCGGAGCAGTTGTTCGGCGACACCGGCGTACTCCAGCCGACCAGTCCGGCGCCGATCGACGCGGCATCGTCGACCTTCCAGCTGGCCGGCACTGTGGTCGAGGCCTTGCGCGCCGGTCCGGCGTCACTGCTCGTTCTGGACGACATGCACTGGGCCGATGCGGACAGCCTGCGTCTGCTGCGCCGGATCGCCGCCACACTGGCCGATGTACCGGTCCTGCTGGTGGTCACCTGCCGGGACGCGGACGCTGACATCAGTACGGCGGTCGCAGAGGTCCTGGCTGCCCTGGCCCGGCTCGATCCGGTGCGGATCGGACTCGCAGGCCTGGACGAGGATGCGATCAGAGCACATGTATCGCTCGACGCCGGAGTGGAGGTCGACCGCCAAGTCGCTGCGGCGATCCGGGCCCGGACGGACGGGAACCCCTTCTACATCAACGAGTTCGTCCGCTTGCTGACCAACTCTGGTGACCTGTCCGACCCGGCTGCGCCGTCGTGGCGAGAGGTGCCCGGCGGAGTCCGCGACGTGGTTCGGCAGCGGCTGGCCCAGCTGCCGGACGAGGCCCGCGACATCCTCGCGGCCGCGGCCGTCCTGGGTCGATCATTCGACCTCGACGTGGTCGTCGCCGCTGCCGGCGTGACAGCGGAGGCCGTGGACGACTCCGTCGAGGCCGCGTTGCGCTGCGGCCTGCTCGAGGAGGAGACACCGAGCCGCTACCGGTTCACCCATGCGCTCGTGCGGGACGCGATCTATCGCTCGCTGCCCGCCCCCGCTCGCGCCCGGGCGCACGCACGAGCCGCTCAGTCCCTGGAACGGCAGCGCATCGGCCATCTCGAACCCCACACCGCGCAACTTGCCGAGCACTACCGACTCGCTGGATCCGTGCATGCGCGATCGGCCTGGACGTTTGCGAATCGGGCCGCTCGCCGGGCCGCTGAGCGCTCCGCGCACGACGAGGCACTACGGCTGTTCCGGATGGCTGCCGAGCTGCAGGACCAGGATCCGATGGCGACCGCTGAAGAGCGGGAGGCGGTACTGACCGGCCTCGGCCGGGCCCAGCACTGGATGGCGCGTCCCGTCGAGGCATGGGTCTCGCTGGCTGACGCGGCGCGCTCCGCGCTCACCCGCGGCGACGCCGTTGCGGCCGCTCAGGCGCTGCTCGTGATCAGCGAGCGCAACATCTGGACGTGGCGTGACTACGGCATGCCCGACGAGGCGGCGATCCAGCTGTGGGACCAGGTCCTGTCCGCGCTGCCGACCTCCGAGACGCTGCTCCGGGCACATGTCCAGGCCGCCCTGGCCGTCGAACTCCTCTACCAGCCGGAGTCCGCGGACCGTGCGACGTCACTCGCGACCGATGCCTTGCTGACGACCAGGCAGGCCGGCTCAGCACGACAGTTGCTCCCCGTCCTCCAACTGACCCACCTGGCCATGGAACGGCCCGATCTGCTCGACCGCAGGGCCGCGATCGCCGACGAACTCGTGATCCTGGCCGGCCGGCACGACGACATCACCGGACTCGCCGCCGCGCTCTGCATGCGGGCTGTCGACCGGGCCGAGCGTGGCGCCTGGGAGCAGGCAGTCGCCGACATGCGCCGCGCCGAGCGGATCGCCGCACAGCACCAGTTCGTCCCGGTCCTGCTGATCGCCGGCTCGGCACTCGCACTCGAACGGCAGGCGGTCGGCGACTTCGCCGCTGCGGAGACGGCGCTCGAGCGCATCGTGATGCTGCAGTCGACAGTCTCCATGGCCCCGTTCGCTCTCGGCATCGGCCAGCTCGCCACCCTGCGCATGATCCAAGGCCGGCTGGCCGAGCTGGAACCGGCGCTCCACGAGGGCGCGGCACATCAACCCGTACTGCGTGACCTGCACGCGCTCGCATTGATCGCGTGCTCCCGGACCGACGAGGCCAAGATGATGCTCGGCGACTGGGCGGAGCAGCGCCCGCTGCTCCGGGACTTCCTCTGGATCGGTATGACCGGTGTCCGGGCCAGGGTCTGGATCGAGTTCGGCGACCAGCGCGCGATCGCGGACCTGCGCGAGCAGTTGACGCCGTACGCCGATCGCCTGGCGGTCGGGGGCATGGGCGCGTTCTTCCTCGGCAGCGTCCGTCACACGCTCGGCCAGCTCGCTCTCGCCGCCGGCGACCGCGCCGCCGCGCGCGACCTGCTGCGCGCCGCGCTGGACACCCACCGGCGCCTGGGCCTCGAGCCTCACGCCGCGGCCACCGCGACACTGCTGCGCCAAGCTGAGCAATAACTCCAAGCTCGTTGCCCGGATCGGTACGCCGGACCTACCGTGAAGGAGCCACGAGGGGGGAACCAGCATGGCGTACATCGACACACCGTCCAACCGTGACTTCTTCGAGAGCAACCGGGCTCCGGCGGGTCACATACCGAACTTCGTCACCACGTTCGCGGCCCGGCCGGCCGTGTACGACGCGTGGAAACAGCTCAACGGCGCGATCAAGGAATCCATGGACCTGCGCCGCTACGAGTTGGCCACGCTGGCCGCCGCGACCGCGCTGAAGTCGAGCTACTGCAGCCTCGCGCACGGTCAGGTGCTGGCCGACAAGTTCTACACGTCCGAGGAGGTCGCGGCACTGGTCGACGAGCCGCCCGCCGACCCGGTCGACCGCGCCGTGATGGCCTTCGCGCGCAAGGTCGCGCTGTCCGCCGACACGATCACCCAGGCGGACGTGGACGAACTGAAGGCCGTCGGACTGACCGACACCGACGTTCTCGACGTCGTCCTCGCCGCGGCTGCCCGCTGCTTCTTCTCCAAGACCCTCGCAGCGACCGGCACCCCGCCCGACGCCGCCTTCGACACCCTCCCCGACATCCTCCGCAAAGCCCTGAGCGTCGGAGGGCCGATTCACTCCGGCTGATTGCCCGGGGAGCCGCCGAGGTGGAAGTTGCTGGTGACGCCGGTGTACATGAGGTGGGTGACCAGGCCCTGTGCGGCGTGCGGCAGGTTGTGGCAGTGGTCCATCCAGATGCCCGGGTTGTCGGCGACGAACGCGACCTCGTAGGTCTCGTCGTCCTCGACGTTCAGTGAGTCCGTCCACCACGGGCTGCCGGTCGCGGCCGTGCCGTTGCGGCTCAGTACGACGACATGGTGGCCGTGCAGGTGCATCGGATGGACCTGGCCGGACGTGTTCTTGATCGTCATCCGGACCACATCGCCCTCGGTCACCATGAACATCGGCACGTCCGGGAACTGGTGGCCGTTGATCGTCCACCACAACCCCGGCCTGCCGTCGAAGAACCCGGGCCGGCGTCCGATGTTGTACTGGAAATTCCGGTCGGCCTTCGCCGGATCGAACTCGAGCCGCTTCGGCGAGCCGTAACTCAACAGGTCGACCCGGTCACGCGGCTCGGTGCCGGTCGGAGCGTTGCCGTCGCCGATCACCAGCGTGGTCGGCCCACCACCCAGGCCGATCCGCACGGCTGATCCCTGCGGCATCGTCACTTGCAGATCGATCCGGCCACCCGCGGTGACGAGCACCTTCTTGTTGCTCACCTCGGTCGGCGCGTTCACATCGGTCCCGTCGACCGCCAGCACCCGGTACGGCGCTCCGTCGACCCAGGCAGCCATCGGCCCGTTGTCCGTGTTGATGAGACGCACCCGGACTGTCGATCCAGGTGCCGCCACCCGGCGTTCGCCGTACCCGCCGTTGACCGTCCGGATCTTGTCGTACGTGTGCACGGCGGCGATCACGTCGGTCGGGCTCGGTTGCACGATCAGTACGCCGTACAGGCCCTTCTTCACCTGTTCGTGCGAGACCTGGTGCGAGTGGTACCAGTACGTGCCGGCGTCCTTCGCGACGAAGCGATAGACGAACGACTGGCCCGGGGCGACCGCATCCTGGGTGACGCCGGCGACGCCGTCCTCGGCAGCAGGTACGTCGACGCCGTGCCAGTGCAGGGTGATTCCCTCCGGCACGGACTCGTTGTGCAAGGTCACCTGGATCAGATCGCCTTGTTGTGCGACGATCTGTGGGCCCGGGGACGTGTGGTTCAACGTGTAGCCGTCGACCGAACCGCGCCCGGGAATCTCGAACTTCTCCTTGCGGGCGGTGAGATCGACCGCCACGTCAGGCTTGCCGTTGGCCGGCCCTGTGAGCGTGCTGACGTCCTGGCCGTGATGGGCATGGACCATGGGGCCGCCGCCGTAGTCGGCGTACCCCATGGTCATCGGGGAGAGGTCGTTCGGAACCAGGCTCCGCTGCCAGAAGAAGGCCAGCGGCGCCAGCACGGCGAGGGTCGCGGCGACAGCGACCAGCAGCCGGCGCCGCTCGGCCAGCTTTGTTGCCAAAGGCATCTAGACGGTGGTGGTCGGCTCGACGGCCGGCTCCCGGGTCACAGCGGCGCGCCGGGCAGCCATGGCCGCGACAGCGGCCAGTGCGAAGGCGTTCAGGCCGTGCAGCGCCCCGATCACGGGAGCCACGCCGAACGACAGGAACGCGAGCGCGATCTGCAGTATGACCAGGCCGACCACGTAGAGCGCCCACCTGACTCCGCCCTGGACCTTCGCGAAGAACGACACGATCAGCAGCAACAGCGCGATGATCGGGATCACCATCATCCCGAACTGGCCGTGCAGCATGTGGCCGGTGTTGCCCTCGTAGTTCTTGTCGATGACCAAGCCGTCGTCCATGTCCTTGATCGCCGTGAACCAGCCCAGCGCGATGAACATCGCCTGCAGTACGACGCCGACGGCAACAAGACCGGCCAGTACCCGATATACGGACCTCATAGCTCTCCCCCAACCCCGGTTTTCCCCTGAGCACATGGTGATCCCGGTCACCAGCAGGCACAAGGGCTCCTGCCCGATCAGGCGACTATTGGTTGTTCCGGGCAAACGCGTGCTGCAGGCCGTGCAGGGTGAGCAACGGTTCGTGACGAATCTCGGTGGTGAGTTCGCCGGCAAGGACAGGGGCGAGAGCACCGGTCAGCACGACCGGGGTCGAGGAATCAAGCGACTGCTCGGCACGAATGCGGCCGACCAGACCGTCGACCAGCGCCGCGAAGCCGTGGATCGCCCCCGACTGCAGCGCCTCGACGGTGTTCTTCGCGACGACTGCGCGTGGCCGGACGAGTTCAACCCGGCGCAATTGGGCCGCGGCCTGGCCGAGCGCGTCGGTCGCGGTTTCGATGCCTGGGGCAATCACTCCGCCGATGAACGCCCCGGCCGGGTTGACCACGTCGATCGTGGTCGCCGTACCGACGTCGACGACCAGGCAGGGCGCGCCGTACTGGTTGACGGCGGCAAGTGCGTTCGCGATCCGATCGGTGCCGACCTCGCGCGGGTTGTCGACCAGCACCGGCAGTCCGGTCTTCACACCCGGCTCGACCACCACGCCCGGCACGTGCGGGTAGTAGCGCGCGACCACATCACGGAGCTCGTGCAACACATGCGGTACGGCGGAACACACAGCGATGCCGGACACGGGCGACTCTCCGGTCAGCAATCCCTGCAGCAGGACGGCCCACTCATCGGCCGTACGCCGCGGATCAGTGCCGACCCACCAGTGCCGCTTGACCGTGCCGTCGAGCACCAGGCCGACCAGCGTCCTGGTGTTTTCGACGGCGACGGCGAGGAGCATCAGGATTCCCGCAGATCCAGTCCGATGTCGAGCACCGGCGCCGAGTGGGTCAGTGCGCCGACGGCGAAGTAGTCGACCCCGGTCTCGGCCACCGCCCGGGCCTGATCCAGCGTCAGTCCGCCGGAGGCCTCCAGCCGCGCCCGGCCGGCTACCTTCTCGACCGCCTCCCGCAGCTGCGGGACCTCCATGTTGTCGAGCAGGATCAGCTCGGCACCGGACTCGACCGCGATCAGCGCGTCGTCGACCGAGTCCACCTCGACCTCGACCGCGAGATCCGGGTAGGCCTTGCGGACCAAACGGAACGCCTCCGCCACTCCGCCGGCGGCGACCACGTGGTTGTCCTTGATCAGAGCAGCGTCGGACAGGCCCATCCGGTGGTTCTTGCCGCCACCGCAGCGAACGGCGTACTTCTCCAGCGACCGCAGCAGCGGCATGGTCTTGCGGGTGTCGCGGATGACCACACTGGTCCCCTCGACCGCGTCGACCCACCGGCGGGTGAGGGTGGCGACGCCGGACAGGTGGCACAGCAGGTTGAGCGTCGTCCGCTCGGCGGTCAGCAGCTGGCGCGTCTTGCCACGGATCGTCATCAGTACGTCGCCCTTGCGCACCGACGCACCGTCACGGACCGAGTACTCGAGCTCGATCTCCTCCGGAGCGGCCACCTGCCGGATCACCAGTTCGGCGACCTCCAGGCCGGCGACCACGCCGTCGGCGCGGACGACGAGTTCGGCCACCGAGATCTGGTCCGGGTCGACGGTCGCCACCGTGGTGACGTCGGCACCACCGGCCAGGTCTTCCTCGATGGTGGCCCGCACCAGGTCACCGACCCACTGCCGGTCGACGGCTTCATCCATGGTGAGCATTCTCCTTGCTGTCATGCGGGACGAACGTCGTACGTGGTCTCGCGGTCTCGCCCTCGGACGGGAGGGTCAGGTCCAGACTGCCCGACCAGTTCCGGTCGTCGCGATCCGGGTGGTCCTCGCGCCAGTGTGAGCCGCGGCTCTCCTCGCGCACGGTGGCCGCGGCGATCAGCGCGGACGCCACCGTGACCAGGTTGGTCGCCTCCCATCCCGGCGTACCGGGCTCGCCGGCCGGCTGCTCGATCAGCTTGGCCAGGGTGGCCCCGGCCTCCGACAAGCCGCGCGCACTGCGGATGACGCCGGCACCGACGGTCATCACCCGCTGCACTTCGTCGACCACGTCCGCGTCGACCAGACCGGGGACGCGGACGTCGGCGACCGGCTGACGCAGCGGCGGGAGTCCGTCGGCAAGGTGAGCGGCGATTCGGCGAGCGAAGACAAGCCCTTCGAGCAGGGAGTTCGAAGCCAGCCGGTTGGCGCCGTGGACACCCGTACACGCGACCTCACCGCACGCGTACAGCCCCGGCATCGAGGTCTGGCCGTCCAGATCGGTCCAGACACCACCGGACGAGTAATGGCAGGCGGGAGCGACCGGGATCAGCTCACGCACTGGGTCGATGCCGTGCGAGCGACAGGACGCCAGGATGGTCGGGAACCGGACCCGCCACTTCTCGTCACCGAAGTGGCGTGCGTCCACGTAGACATGATCCTTGCCGGTGGCAAGCATCTGCCGCATGATCGCCTTCGCCACGATATCGCGCGGGGCGAGGTCGGCCAGCTCGTGCTGACCCTGCATGAACCGCTTGCCCTCGTGGTCGACCAGGAACGCACCCTCACCGCGGACCGCCTCGGACACCAGCGGCTGCTGGCCTTTCGCGCTCTTGCCCAACCAGAGCACGGTCGGATGGAACTGCACGAACTCGAGGTCGCGCACCTTCGCGCCGGCCCGCAACGCCAGCGCCATGCCGTCGCCCGTGGACACGCTCGGATTGGTCGTGGCGGCGTACAACTGGCCGATTCCACCGGACGCCAGAATCACCACGCGGCTGCGGATCGCGCCGACACCGTCCAGCTGGCCCTCACCCATCACGTGCAGGGTGACTCCGGCGACGCCGCCGTCCGCGGCGGTCAGCAGGTCGATGACGAGGGCGTGCTCGATCAGCCGGATGTCGTCGGCCCGCTTCACCGCGGCGACCAGCGCCCGCTCGATCTCCGCGCCGGTCGCGTCTCCGCCCGCGTGCGCGATGCGGTTGCGGTGGTGCCCGCCCTCCCGCGTCAGCGACAGGTCTCCATCGGCCAGCGTGTCGAACCGCGCACCCAGCTCGATCAGGTCCCGTACCGCGTCCGGTCCCTCGGTCACCAGCGCTCGTACGGCGTCCGGATCGCAGAGGCCGGCGCCCGCGACCAGGGTGTCGTGCAGGTGGTCCTCGGGCGAATCCTCCGGGCTGAGGGCGGCTGCGATGCCGCCCTGGGCCCACTGGGTCGAGCCGGAGGCGACGACATCCTTGGTCACCACCAGGACAGTGCCGAGCTCGCGGGCCTTCAGTGCGGCGGTCAGTCCGGCGATGCCGGAGCCGATCACCACCACGTCAACGGTGTCGGTCCAGCCAGGCTCGGGCGCAGACAGCCGTTGCGGGACAGCAGGAGCGGTCATCCAGCGACCGTATCAATCGATTTCACCGCAGGGTTATGGAAATGTTGTCAATGAGACGAGTCAGACCGACGCGGGCGGCGATCAGCATCCGGGCCTCGCCGGGGCCGATCACCGGGCCAAGATCCGGTGCGCGCAGGGCGAGATAGTCGATCTTCACCGACGGCACCGCCTCCAGTTCGGCGTGAGCGGCGGCCATCACGGCGTCCGGACCATTCATGCCGGCCTTCGCACCCGCGGTCAGAGCGCGGTACAGGACCAGCGCTTCGTCACGCTCGGTGTCGTCGAGGTAGCGGTTGCGTGAGGACAACGCGAGACCGTCGGGTTCGCGCACGGTCGGCACCGGCACGATGTCGACGTCCCAGTCGAGGTCGCACACCATTTCGCGGATCAGCGTGAGCTGCTGGTAGTCCTTCTCGCCGAACAACGCCAGGTCGGGCGCGGTCAGGTGCAGCATCTTCGCCACCACCGTGAGTACACCGGCGAAGTGGCCTGGTCGGACCATGCCCTCGAGTTCGTCGGCCAGCGGACCTGGATGCACGGTGATGGACGGCTCGTTCGGGTACAGCTCGTCGCGGGACGGGTTGAAGACCAGGTCGACGCCTTCGTTCTTGGCGACCGCCAGGTCGCTGGCCAGCGTGCGCGGATAGCGGTCGAAGTCCTCCGTGGGCCCGAACTGCAACGGGTTCACGAAGATCGTCAGCACCACACTGCCTTCGGGCCCGACCCGCTCGCGGGCCTCGGCCAGGAGCGCCGCATGCCCCTCGTGCAGGGCGCCCATCGTCATCACCACCGCCCGGGGCCGGACCGCCGCTGCCGCCCGCAGTTCGGCCTTCGTCTGGGTGAGTCTCATCGCGGTGCCTCCCCTGTCCGATACCGCTCCCGCACCTCGTCCGGATCGCCGTGTCCGTCCAGCACCTGGTAGAACGCTTCCGCCGTTTCCGGGGACAGCCGCCCGTCCGCTGCCGCCAACTCCACCGTCGCCCTGGCCAGTTCGGCGTACGTGCCTGCCGTCCGGTCCGGGAGTACGGCCAGATGAGCTGCCACCGTGTCGACATCGCCCCGGGCAATCGGCCCGGTGAGCGCATGATGACCGGATCGCAGCGTGTTGTCGAGGGTTGCGGTCACCAGTGGCCGAAGCGTTGCGGCCGGATCCGCCACGCCTGCTTCCCGCAGTACGGCGAGGGCCTGGGTCACCAAGGTTGTCAGGTGGTTCGCGCCATGCACGAGACCCGCGTGGTACAGCGCACGGTTCTCCTCCGCCACCCACTGCACCTGCGCACCGAGCAGCTTCACCAGCCGCTCGACCATCGGCCGGGCTGCGTCCGGAGCGGTTGCCGTGAACAGCACGTCGTCCAGGCTGACCGGGTCGTCGCCGGTGAACGTCATCGGTGGGTGCAGTGAGACCGGAGTCGCCGACAGCCCCTGGAGTGGTGCGAGCCCGTGCGTCCCGGACAGATGGACGACGTACTGATCGCTGGTCAACGGCAGTCCGGCGGCGACCTCGCGGATCAGGTCGTCGGGTACGGCGACCAGGACCACGTCGGCGCGTTCACTGACCTCACCGGGAGTCAGCACCGGTACGTGCGGAAGAAGCCGGGCGGCGCGTTCGCGTGACGCGCTCGACCGTGCGGTGAGGCCGACCAGGGGATGTCCGGCGGCCGCCAAGGCTGCTCCCACGGCGGTCCCGGCCCGGCCGGCTCCGATCAAGCCGATCCGTTCCATCTTCACTCTTTTCGTTCCAGTCCCGCGGTCGGGTACCAGACGATCCATTCGCCAGCCTAGTGCCTCGCCGAGGCACACAGTGATGAGAGCATGAGGTCGTGAGCGATGACTGGGCCGCGCGGCGCGGGTTGACCGCGATTCTGATCACAGTTCCCGAGCTGGCGGCGTACACACACCGCTGGCGTTCGGTCTCCCGCTCGAGACTTCGCCCGCAGGTCGCGCTGACCGAGCTCATCCCACCGCATGTCAGTGTGCTGGTGCCGTGGGTCGCCGAGCCCGCAGACGCCGATGTGGAGCGGCTGACAGCTGCCCTGGCGAAGGTCGAGCCCTTCGAGCTGAGCTTCCCGACGGCGGGGCAGTTCCCGAACGGAACGGCGTGGCTGCGGCCGGAGCCGTTCGACACTGTGCGTTCCCTGGTGCAGACGGTCTACGAGGTGTTCCCCGAGTGCCCGCCGTACGGCGGTGAGTTCCTGGACCCGCATCCGCACCTCACCATCGCGTCATCCACCGAGGGCGGCCCGACTGTCGTCGCCGAGGCTCAGGCGGCACTCGCCGAGGTGGCGGCGCCTGTCGTGCGGCTCACCGAGGTCGGACTGTGGCGGGAGGGCGCGGACAGCGTGTGGCGCCAGTTCGGTGCGGTCCCGCTGGGTGCATGACGACGTTCCGGGAAGGCTGGCACACGGCGCTCTACGGACCGGACGGGTTCTACCGGCGCGAACGGCCGGCTGCGCACTTCCGTACGTCGGTGCACGCCTCGACGCTCTTCAGCCAGGCGATCGCCCGCCTCGCTCGCGCGGTCGGCGCTGACGAGGTCGTCGACATCGGCGCGGGCTCCGGCGAGCTGGGCAAGGTCCTCCGCACCGAAGGCCTCTCCGTCCTGGACATCGAACTCGACGACGAACTCCCCACCGCACTGAGCGGCCTGGTCATCGCCAACGAATGGCTGGACAACATCCCCTGCGACGTGGCCGAACCCGACGAGAACGGCGTACCCCGCTACCTCCTCGCCGACCTGACCCTCGGCAATGTTGTCGACGGCAACGATCTCGCCTGGCTGCAGACCTGGTGGCCACTGCTCGAACCAGGCGACCGCGCCGAGATCGGCACCACCCGCGACCAAGCCTGGGCAGACGTCCTGCACCGCCTCACCGACGGCGCAGTCGCCGTGGCCATCGACTACGGCCATCTCCGCACCAGCCGCCCGCCGTACGGCACCGCGACCGGCTTCCGCAACGGCCGCGAGTGCGACCCGCTACTGGACGGCTCCTGCGACGTGACAGCCCACGTGGCCCTGGACTCGCTCGGAGGCACCGTGCTGCTCCAGAGAGACGCTCTACAAGCCCTCGGAGTGAGTGCGGCCCGTCCGAGCCTCGAACTGGCTCAGACAGACCCCCTGCGCTACCTGTCAGAGCTGTCGTCAGCCGGCGAGGCCGCCGAACTGCTCGACCCATCCGGACTCGGCGGCTTCGGCTGGGTCTGGACAGCAAACGGCGACGCCACCGTACGCCGGGCCTCCCGCGCCCTGACCGCCTGATCCTGGAGTAGGGCTGCTGCTTCGGACTGGTTGCGGTGGAGGGCTACAGCGTCGGTGGGGCCGAGGGGGGTGTCTACGTGGACGTTGGCGAGGCCCAGGCGGCGTTGGAGTGGGCCCTGCTGCAGCCGGACGGACTGGGTCTTGTGGTGCAGGACGATCGACGTACGGCGGCTGACCCAGCCTCGGACCGTGACGAGCACCTGGTCGTCGGCGCCGTACGCGAGGTAGCGCCAGCCGATGGGACGCAGCCACTTGGCGCGTTCGGGGGCGCGATGCATCTCGATGCGAGACAGGTCAAAGCCGGGCAGGACCCGTGCGAGTACGCCGGCCACCTCGACCCGCTCGCCCACGGGCAGGAGCTGCGCGCCCTCGTGGTCGTTCTCGCCCTCGTCCTTGTTGCCCGCTACACCGGCGATGTCCAGCTCGACGCGGGACCAACCGAGCAGACGCCAGATGAGCGGCTCGGTGATCAGCAGCCCCTGCACCCGGCCGGGCGGCACGGTCTGCCGCTGGACGTCGAACAGACCGCGCTTGGTGCGTAGACCGTGGTCGCTCTCCGAGAGGGTGAAGCCGTGGTTGCCGACGACCTGCTTCCAGATCGGCTGCACCACACCGAGGAGCAGCGGCAGACCGGCGAACAGGCCGATGTGGAAGTTCAGCACGGTCGCTGCGGCGATCAACCAGACCAGACCACCCGCGCTGGCAAGGACTGTGGACGACAGCAGGGTCGCACCGAGCAGACGGCCGGTCGGGACCACCAGAAGCGGCTTCATCTCGACCTGATCGGTCTGCTGTTCGACGACCTGCTGACCCTTGGCCCGGACCAGCAGTGTGGTGCGCAGCCGGCCGGCCTCCTCGTACGTGAAGTAGCTGAGCTTGCCGTCGCTCTTGCCGCCGCCCGCGACGTCCATCCGCAGCTCGGCCATCCCGAACAGGCGGGCGACGAACGGCTGCGCCACGTCGATCGCCTGGATCCGGTCGAACCGGATGATCCGAGTACGCCGGAACAGGAACCCACTGTCGACCCGGATCGCATCGTCGGTCAGCTGCCACTTGGTGAACCACCAGGACAGCGCGCCCAGCAGGATGCCGCCGACCAGCACCGCGGCCAGTCCGATACCGGCGATGGTCAGATTGCTCCGCAGACCCTCGTTGTTGACCAGCGCGAAGGCCGCGACGACGAAGTACCCCCAGCCCTTCACGAACGGCGTGAGCGGGTGGAGGCGGGCGCCGGTCTGCTCAGTCACCGGCGGTCGCACCGCCGCTGTCTGCTGCCCGGGCGGACCGGGCGTCGGCTCGGTCACAGGCCCCACGCCTGCGCCTGGCCGAGCGCGGACAGGCGGTCACGCAGCCGGCCGGCCTCGTCCGGATGCAGACCGGGGATCTTGGCGTCCGTGGCCGGCGTGGCCGTGTGCAGCTCCACCGTGGCGATCCCGTACGCCCGCTCCAGCGGTCCAGCGGCCACGTCGACGAACTGCATCCGCCCGTACGGGACCACTACCAGCTCGCGGAACATGATCCCGTGGCTGACCAGCAGTTCGTCCTCGCGCTCGGCGTACTTCCAGGACCGCTGGTTGCGCCCGATCAGGACCCACGCCCAGACGAACCCGGCTGCCGCCACCACCAGCGCGAGGACGCCGTACAGCCAGCCCACGGTCATCCCGAGCACGATCAGCAGCACGATCCCGACCAGGCCGGCGCTGATCCCCGCGGTCAGCCGGCGGACCGCGGCCAGCTTCGGCGAGACCGGCGTCCAGCTGACATCCGAGGGTGCGAAGAGGTCATCCACACACCCAGCCTGTCACGATAGGGGGCATGAGTACGGAACGAGTGGTGGGAATCGGTGCCGGGGCGGCCGGATTCGACCCCGCGTACGAGCGGGGCGGGACCGGGAGCGGCTCGGAGCTGGCGACCACCGACATGGTGCTCAACATCGGGCCGCAGCACCCCGCGACGCACGGCGTACTGCGGCTGCGGCTGACTCTGGACGGCGAGCGGATCGTCGGCTGCGAGCCGATCATCGGCTACATGCACCGCGGCGCCGAGAAGCTGTTCGAGGTGCGTGACTACCGGCAGATCATCGTGCTGGCAAACCGGCACGACTGGCTGTCCGCGTTCGCCAACGAACTCGGCGTGGTCCTCGCGGTCGAGCGGATGATGGGCCTGGAGGTCCCGGTCCGCGCGGTCTGGCTACGCACGCTGCTGGCCGAGCTGAACCGGATCCTGAATCACCTGATGTTCCTCGGCTCGTACCCGCTCGAGCTCGGCGCGATCACCCCGGTCTTCTACGCGTTCCGCGAGCGGGAGACGCTGCAGGCGGTGATGGAGGAGCTGTCCGGCGGCCGGATGCACTACATGTTCAACCGCGTCGGCGGCCTCAAGGAGGACCTCCCGTACGGCTGGCTCGGCCGCGCGTCGGCCGCCTCGGTCGCGGTCCGCAAGCGGCTGCCCGACATCGAGGACCTCGTCCTCGGCAACGAGATCTTCCGCGCCCGCACCGTCGGCGTCGGCAGGCTCGCACCCGAACTGATCGCGCAGTACGGCGTCTCCGGTCCGATCGCCCGCGCCTCCGGTGTCGACGCCGACCTCCGCCGCGACGAGCCCTACCTCGGGTACGACGAACTCCTTCAGGACGGCGTACTCCGGGTTGTCACCCGGCCGGAGGGCGACTGCTTCGCGCGGTTCTCGGTCCTGCTGGAGCAGGTCAAGGTGTCGCTGGACCTGGTCGACGCCTGCATCGACAAGCTGTCCTCACTGCCGGCGGGGCCGGTCAACGTCCGGCTGCCGAAGATCCTCAAGGTGCCGGAGGGCCAGACCTATGCCTGGACCGAGAGCCCGCTCGGCATCAACGGCTATTACCTGGTGTCCCGCGGTGACAAGACGCCGTGGCGGCTCAAGCTGCGCTCGGCCAGCTTCAACAACATCTCCGCCCTGCCCGCGCTGCTCCCAGGCACCGTGATCCCCGACATGATCGCCATCCTCGGCAGCATGTTCTTCGTCGTCGGGGACATCGACAAGTAGTCAGAGACCTTGGCTGAGGTGCTCGAGGCTTGCCTGGGTCAGGCGACGGTCTGAGCGATCAGCTCGAGCAGCGGGTCGGCGAGGCCTGCGGACACGGCGAAGGTGCCGCGGGACTCGGGTGCGTGCTGTGAGCCGTCGAGGTCGAGTACGACGACACCGGCCTCGCGGCAGATGGAGACACCGGCCATCGTGTCCCAGGGTTTGTTGGAGAACATGATCGTCGCGTCGAAGTGGCCGGCCGCGGTCCAGGTCAGCGCGGTGGCCGCCGTACCGATCATCCGGATCCGTTGGGCCCGCGGGTACAGGAGTTGCGTCAGGGCGAGCCGCTCGGCGTTCACCCGGTCGGGGTCGGGGCCGACTGCATAGTCGCCCACGGCAACCAATGCGTCACTCAGATCCGTGCACTCGCTGCCGCGGATGGGCTTGCGGTTGCAGGTCGCACCATGGCCCTCGGCCGCGGCGTACCTGGTCCCGAGCGCGGGATGGTCGATCACGCCCGCCACCGCCCGGCCCTCGTGGATCAGTCCGAGCGAGATCCCCCACAGCGGTACGCCGTGGATGAAGTTCACCGTCCCGTCGATCGGATCGAGCACCCACCGGGTCCCGTCCGTCGCGCCGCCTTCCTCCTCACCGAGTACGCCGATCTCCGGCGTCTCCCGCTCGAGGAAGGCACGCACCTCCCGCTCCACCGCGAAGTCCACCTCGGACGCCATGTCCCGATCGCCCTTGGACGTGAGCACGCCGGGCGCCCGGGAGTCGGTCACCACCCGCCCACGATCAACAGCGGCTTCGGCAACCTTCAGCAGTTCAGCGAGATCCACACCCCAGAACCTACGCGGGATCACCGGCTCCCGGCTCCTCCAGGTCCACCACCCGGTCGCTCAGGCGATACCCGGCGCCCTCCGCCGGCGCCGCCAGGCCGCAGCGGCGGCCACGGCACCGATCGCCAACGCCCCGGCACCCGCGGCCTGCCCGAGCTTGATCGGACACCCCGACGCGCACTGCGGGATCGGATACGGCTGCCCGGGATTCAGTTCGTGCGTCTCGTTGGCCGCGACGTACGCCTCCTGGGCCGGGAACGGCCAGCCCTCCGCGCTCAGCAGCCGGTACCAGTCCTCGTCCTCCCACGCCTTCCGCCGGCACGTCACGTTCACCGACGCCGACTCGAACGGCGGCGGGCCCAACTGCCCGATCGGCAGATGATCCTCGTTGAAGACCGTGACGTGCCCGTTGGGATCGTTCATCGTCACCGCCGGATAGTTCGCATCCAGCCCCATGGCCATCCCCTCCCCACACCGAAGTATGGTCCGGGAGGTCCGCCTCAGGAAGCGGCCAGGCCTCGCAGCTTCAGATCCACGACGGTGGGCGCGTCGGCCTGGGAGTGTTTGTCGCCGGCGGCAACGACTGTCGCGACCTCCTGGTCGATCTTGTCCAGGCGCTGGTCGATCTTGTCGAGGCGGCGCTGCATCAGGTCGACGAACTCGGCGTTCTCGACCACCCGCGCGCTGGTGATCCGGGAGTACTCCTGCGCGACCTGCGCGCGTTCGTCGGAATGGGCCAGCCGCTCGACCAGCAACTGATGGCGGAACAGCACCGAGGCGGCGATCGCGATCACGACGGCGCCCGCTGCAGCGGTCCGGAGAATCCAGGCATTCTGGGAGAAGAGCGCGATACTCACACCCAGGCAGACAACGATCAGCAGACCGTTGGCAACGGTGAGAACTGTGGTCCTGGTTCGACGGCGGCTACCCCTTGACCCCATGGACCGTCATGTTAGGGGGTCTCGTCCGGGTCCTCGGGAATACGACACGCGCGTTCGAGCAACAATCCGGCCGTGACGACCAGCACTGAGACCACCGCCGCGGCACCGGCCATGATCACTCGGTTGCGCGGCCCCGAAGCACTCACCGCGTCCAGGAAGCTTAACGCGAACCCTGCGTAAACCCCGGTGCACAACGCGCCGACGAAAGCGCTCGCCTTCGCGAGCAGCAGCAGGAACACCGCGCGCGACGGTTCGATCCGTTCGCGCCGGACCTGGATCCGCTGGTGGGTGTTGCGGGCCGCCATGAACAGCAGCGCGGCCAGGAACGTCCAGGCGATCAGAGTCAGCCAGGACACCGCGGGCGCGACCCCGCCGCTGGACTCGATCGCCTTGACCATGGTCACACCGATCGCCGCGCCGAGGACGGCGATCGCGATCAGCAACCGGCGTGAGGTCGGCCGGACCGAGCCCGGGCGCGGCGGCTCTTTGCCGGGCGCCTGGTTGGGCTCTGGACCGCCGGATGCCACTACTGGAGCTCGATGTCGAGCTTGGTCACGCCCTCGGTGCCGACCTTCGCGAGCAGTTCGGCGACCGGGCCGCGCCCGGGCAGCACCGCGTCCCGCTCGATGTCGAGCCACGGCGCCAGGACGAACGCCCGCTCGTGCGCCCGCGGGTGCGGGATGGTCAGCTCCTCGGACTCGATCTCCTTGGTGCCGTACGTGATCAGGTCGACGTCCAGCGTCCGGGGTGCACCCGGCACGCTGCGCTCCCGGCCGAACGCCTGCTCGATCGCGTGCGCGCGGTCGAGCAACAGGTCCACGGCGAGCGTGCTGTCGGCGAGCAGTACGACGTTGAGGTACGGGCCGGACTCGTCGGGACCGCCGATCGGCTGGGTCTCGTAGACCGGGGAGACCTCGACCACCACGACGTCCGGGGTGTCCCGCAGCGCATCGACCGCGCCCTGCAGGTTCGCCTCACGGTCGCCGAGATTGCTCCCGAGCGACAGGATCACCTGGCGGATCGGCTTGAGGCCACCGCTCAGGGTGTCCGCGTCGATGACGTGGGGACTTGGGGTCTCAGTCACGAGGATTCTCCGGCTCTGCGCTGCACGGTCAGGACAACGTCGTCGAACGGCACCGTGATCGGCGCCGAGGGTTTGTGGATGGTCACCGCGGTCGCTGTCACCCGCCGGTCGGCGAGGCACAGGTCCGCGATGCGCTGGGCGAGGGTCTCGATCAGATCCACCGGGTCGGTCTCGATCGCCTGGTGCACCTGCTCGGCCACCAACCCGTAGTTCACGGTGTCGGCCAGGTCGTCGGAAGCCGCGGCGGGCCGGGTGTCCAGCTCCAGCCGGACGTCCACGACGAACTCCTGCCCGTCGGCCCGCTCGTGCTCGAACACCCCGTGGCGCCCGAAACCGCGGATGCCCCGGATCTCGATCACGTCAGGACAGGACACGGGAGAGCTCATCCACGTCCTCGCTTCGCTCCGGGCGCGGACGAGGCACGAGACGCGCTGTGCTCGATGGTGAACTCGCTTCGCTCGCTCACGGCGCCTCCTCCTGTCGGCCCCCAGACGACGACAGTACCGGTGAGGCATGGTGGATCCACAACCGCCAGCCGGAGGAAGTTTTGCGAAAGACGTTCGTGGCCAGCGCCTTACCGCCCGCGAACCCTTCCTCCGGGGCACCCTCACCCGACGACAGGACATTCTCCGTACACGTGACGTAGGCCACGTCCTCATCCGCCCGGACCTGGACATCGGTGAGAAAGAACTGGATGTACGGCGTATTGGCGAAGATCATCGCCCACGCGCGCATCATCTCGGCGTACCCCGAGATCGCCGCGTTGCCGGGATGGATGCAGACCGGATCGGGATCAGGCAGCCAGACCGCCGCCATCAGATCCAGGTCGCCGGCCTCGAACGCGTTGTAGAACGCGGTGTTCGCGTTCAGCACGACGTCCTCCACCGTCGCGCCGCGCGCACCGTCTCCACCTGCGCGCCGGCGCGGACCGCCCGGACCGTCCGTCATACCGTTCCCCATCTCTTCGCCACCCGGACCGCGTCCGCGCTCGGCGCCACCGCGTGGGCCCGGACACACCAGGCTCCCGCGGCGGCGGCCAGGGCGGAGACAGCCGCGCTCGCATCGTCTCGTCGTACGGCCGGTCTGGGTTCACCGGTCTGCTCGTCGGCGAGCAGCCTACCGAGGAACGCCTTCCGGGACGCACCGATGAGCAACGGCCGGCCCAGTACGCCGAATTCCCGTAATCGGCGAAGAACTTCCCAGTTGTGATCCGCGTTCTTCGCGAACCCGAGACCGGGATCCAGTGCCACCCGGCCCAGATCCACGCCGGCGGACCGGATCGCGTCGACCCGCTGGCCGAGCTCCGCGATCACTTCGGCGACCACGTCGTCGTACTCCGCCCGGTTCTGCATGTCGATGGAGTGCCCACGCCAATGCATACAGACGTACGGCGTACGACGCTCCGCCACCAGAGGAAGCATGTCCGGGTCGGCCTGGCCGCCGGACACGTCGTTGATCATCACCGCGCCCGCGTCGAGGGCGAGGGCGGCGACGCCGGCCCGCATCGTGTCGACCGAGATCAGCGCACCGTCGGCCGCGAGCGCCTCGATCACCGGCAGCACCCGGCGGATCTCCTCCTCGGGCGCGGGTCGCTCGGCGCCGGGCCGGGTCGACTCGCCGCCGACGTCGAGCAGGTCGGCGCCGTCGGCCAGCAACTCCCGGCCGTGCTTGATCGCCGCGGCCGGCTCGAACCACTCGCCGCCGTCGGAAAAGGAATCCGGGGTCACGTTGACAACACCCATCACGAGACACCGGTCCAGGACCGGCAGCCCGTCCACGTGCACCCGCGAACCATCACTCACCAGACCACCGTAGTGGCCGTCACCCCCAGCCGCGGAACCAGCCGCCTCCCCCTCGACAATTTCAGCGGATATCCCCTGATATGGCGGGTTCTCAGCCCCGAAAACGACGCGACAACCGGTAACCCTGAGGGATATCCGCTGAAATACGTGCGTGTGAGTGCGCGGAGGCGGTGGGTGGGTCAGCCGCCTCAGCTCAGTACGAGGCGCGACTGGGTCGCCTGCAGAGCCTCGCCGATCGGCTGCGAGTACGACTCATTGGTCTGGCCGGTCTTCTCCAGGCATTGGCCGTTGATCAGGGCCGCTCCACTGGTGATTCCCTGCGCGTAGTTGCCGGTCATGTTCGCGCCGCCGGAGTCACCGGCCTCGACACACGCGGTGTGCTGGAACAGGCCTTTGACGATCCGGTTGCTGCCGTAGTTGACCGTCACGTTGCGGGCGACGATCCGGCCGCAGGTCCAGCCGGTGCTCTTGCCCGACTTGCACAGGGTGGATCCGACCGTGGCGTTGGCGGTCCCCTTGACCGAGACATTGCCGGCGCCCCAGCCCTCGACGTACCCCTGCTGGTCCCAGCCCTCGATCACTCCGACGCTGCCGAAGTCGTTGCCCGGGAAGCTCGACGTGCGGGTGTTGCCGAGCACGTACCCGTTGCGGGAGAACGACGGCTTGCCGGCGGTGCAGTGGCCCGCAGTGAGGAAGATCCGGGTGCCCTTGGTGGTGCGGGCGTTGAAGCCGAGGGAGCAGACGTACCCGGTGTTCTTGTCGACCTGGAGACCGCCGCGCAGGCCGAAGTCGTCCGCGGTGGTGCTCACCTGGCCGGGCGCGGACCGGATCGTCACGAGGTCGCCGTTCGCCTTGGCCCGGTCCAGGAACCGCTGGGTGATCAAGTCACGCGCGCCTCGGGGGACCGTGACGACCACAGTGCCCGAGCGGGGGTCGACGTACCAGGAACGGACCTTGCCGGCGCTGGAGCCGATGGCCAGCCGGTTCAGCTCGGACTGGACCGCGTTCAGCTGGTCGGCGGTGAAGCGGACCAGCCGCGGGATCGCGCCCGCCGCGCGGACCAGGTCAGCGGTGGCGAGATCGGACACAGCGACGACCAGCTCACCGGCCTCGTCGTAGTAGCTGCCGACCGCCCGCGACCCGAGCTCGGTCTCGAGAGCGTCGGCGACCAGCGGAGACTTGGCGGTCAGCTCTCCGGGTTTCACCCCCGACGGCTCCGAGTCCGCGGTGGCCCAGTTCGCCGCGACCAGCCCGGCGGCCGTCAGTACGACGGCACCGGCGAGTGCGGCGCCGAACCGGAAACGCCCCGACATCCTTGTCCTCCTCACGCCGGCATCCGGTCCTCGTCGACCGAACGCCACTACGGAAAGTAAACGTTCAGCGACAGAATGTCCACAGATATCGGCTTTCAATCTCCAACGACACACCGGCCCTGGAGGCTACGGCCGGCGTTCCCGCGGAAGCTTTCGCCGGGCGCCAGCCGGTACCTGCGGACAGGTTGCAGGGACTGCGGACAGGCTATTCCGCCAGATGGTGTCCTCGGACAAGAATTCATCCGCGACACCGTGGGTTATCCCGCAGATGAAGCCTTCGAGAAGGGACGGCGTGCAGTCGGACAGGAGGTATCGGGCCGTTGGTAGTGCACGTGAGCGCAGGCACGTCCCGCGTACGGCGTATCGCAGGTGCACTACCTGTCGATCTGTACACCGCCCGCCCGGAGCACGCACAGGCCGTTCGTCCCGCCCGGACTGCGGCAGGCCGGAGACTGGAGCTGTGGGTCAGCCGACGATCAGGCTCATCGCCTCGGCGCGGGTGACCGGGTTGCGGAGCTGGCCGCGGACCGCCGACGTGATGGTCTTGGCGCCCGGTTTGCGGACGCCGCGCATGGTCATGCACAGGTGCTCGCACTCGATCACCACGATCACGCCGCGCGGCTCGAGCAGCTCGACCAGCGAGTCGGCGACCTGCGTGGTCAGCCGCTCCTGGACCTGCGGGCGCTTCGCGTAGACATCGACCAGCCGGGCCAGCTTGGACAGCCCGGTGATCCGGCCGTCGCGGCTCGGGATGTACCCGACGTGGGCCACTCCGGTGAACGGGACCAGGTGGTGCTCACAGAGGCTCCAGACCTCGATGCCCTTCACCAGGACCATCTCGTCGTGCCCGATGTCGAACGTCGTGGTCAGCACGTCCTCGGCCCGCTGACCCAGTCCGCCGGTGATCTCGGCGTACGAGCGCGCCACCCGCGCCGGTGTGTCCAGCAGGCCTTCGCGATCCGGGTCCTCACCGATCGCGATCAGCAACTCCCGGACGGCCCGCTCGGCCCGTGCATGGTCGAACTTCGGTGACGTCATGCGGCCACCCTAAACAGCAGCGCCGCTGCCCTTGTGGGCAGCGGCGCTGACTGTGAGATCAGTCCTTTGGTGACGGCGGGGTCGGGCCGCTGCCGTAGTTCGGCGGCTTGACGGCCTCGTCCGGGCCGACCGCTCCGCCCGGGAGGACGTCGGAGAGCGATCCGTTCTGCTCGCCTCGGGTCGGCACCGGCATCACCGGCGGCTGGTCCGACGGCACCCGGGTGGACGAACCGGTCCAGGCCGGCCTGCGCTCCCGCTTGATCACCGGCGCGAAGACCCGGGCGATCTCGTTCTTGTCCAGGGTCTCCTTCTCCAGCAGTTCCTCGACCAGGTGGTCCAGCACCGCGCGGTTCTCGACCAGGATGTCGAACGCCTCCTGGTGCGCGTTCAGGATCAGCTTGCCGACCTCCTCGTCGACCGCGGCCGCGATCTCCTCGGAGTAGTTCCGCTGGCTGCCGATGTCGCGGCCCAGGAACGGCTCGCTGCTGTCCTGGCCGAACTTGATCGCGCCCAGCCGCTCGGTCATGCCGTACTGCGTGACCATCGCACGAGCCAACGCGGTCGCCTTCTCGATGTCGTTGCTGGCGCCCGTGGTCGGGTCGTGGAAGACCATCTCCTCGGCCGCCCGGCCACCCAGCATGTAGGCCAGCTTGTCGAGCATCTCGGACCGGGTGGTCGAGTACTTGTCCTCGTCCGGCATCACCATCGTGTAGCCGAGGGCGCGGCCACGCGGCAGGATCGTCACCTTCTGCACCGGGTCGGAGTGCGGCAGGGACGCGGCGACCAGGGCGTGCCCGCCCTCGTGGTACGCCGTCAGCACCTTCTCCTTGTCCGACATCAGCCGGGTCCGGCGCTGCGGACCGGCGATGACGCGGTCGATCGCCTCGTCCAGCGCCCGGTTGTCGATCACCTGCATGTTCCCGCGGGCGGTCAGCAGGGCCGCCTCGTTCAGCACGTTGGCCAGGTCGGCACCGGTGAAGCCCGGCGTACGACGGGCGACGGCCCTGAGGTCGACGTCCTGCGCCATCGGCTTGCCCCGCGCGTGCACCTTGAGGATCTGCTCGCGACCCGGCAGGTCCGGCGCGTCGACGGCGATCTGCCGGTCGAAGCGGCCCGGCCGCAGCAGGGCCGGGTCGAGCACGTCGGGCCGGTTGGTGGCTGCGATCAGGATCACACCGCCGCGGACGTCGAAGCCGTCCATCTCGACCAGCAACTGGTTCAGGGTCTGCTCGCGCTCGTCGTGACCACCGCCGAGGCCCGCACCACGGTGCCGGCCGACGGCGTCGATCTCGTCGATGAACACGATCGCCGGGGCGTTCGTCTTGGCCTGCTCGAACAGGTCGCGGACCCGGGAGGCACCGACACCGACGAACATCTCGACGAAGTCCGAACCGGAGATCGAGTAGAACGGGACGCCGGCCTCACCGGCGACCGCACGGGCCAGCAGGGTCTTACCGGTTCCGGGCTGGCCGTAGAGCAGCACGCCCTTCGGGATCTTCGCCCCGACCGCCTGGAACTTGCCTGGTTCCTGCAGGAACTCCTTGATCTCGCCGAGTTCCTCGATCGCCTCGTCGCAGCCGGCCACGTCCGCGAAGGTCGTCTTCGGGGTGTCCTTGGTGATCAGCTTGGCCTTCGACTTCGCGAAGCTCATCACCCGCGAGCCGCCGCCCTGCATCGAGTTCATCAAGAAGATGAACACGACCGCGATCAGCAGGAACGGGATCAGCGTGGAGAACACCTGGCCGATGAAGCTCGGCTTCGGGTTCTCGACGTCGTACCGCTCGATCTTGCCGTCCTGGAACAGGGACTGCAGGTCGGTGCCGAGAGTGTTGGCCTGGCCGTCGACCCAGTGCGCCCGGACCTTGGTCCCGTCGGTCTTCTCGACCCGGATCTCCTGGTCGGGGTCGATCAGCGTCACCGACTTGATCGACTTGTCGGACGAGGACTTGGCCTGCTGGATCAGCTGGACCACCTGGCCGGTGGGCTCGGTCTTGTACCCGGTCGAGCCGGTCAGGAGCTGTCCGATCACCAGTACGCCCAAGAAGGCGACGACGATCCAGAACAGGGGTCCGCGGAAGATACGCTTCACGTCCATGATCGAGGCCTACGCCCCGTCCCTCCTAGCTCGGCAGGCCCGGGTATGCGGGCTTGAGACGGTAACACCAGTCCAAGTGTCTCGTGTCGCACAAGACAACACATAGCGAGGGTCACCAAGACGGCGTGACCCCGTTGTACAGGCTGTCACCAAGTCTGCCCCGAAGGACCAGTTTAAGACTTTCCCCGCCCCACCGCCCCGGTCTCAGGAGTAGACGTGCGGGGCCAACGTCGCCACGCAGCGAAGGTTCCGGTACTTCTCCGCGTAGTCCAGGCCATAACCGACCACGAACTCGTCCGGGAGCTCCAGTCCGACGTACTTCACCGGGACCCGCATCTTGGCCGCGTCCGGCTTCATGAACGCCGTGCACAGCTCCAGCGAGGCCGGTTTCCGTGACTCCAGGTTACTGACCAGCCAGCTCAGCGTCAGCCCGGTGTCGATGATGTCCTCGACGATCAGCACGTGCCGGTTGGTGATGTCGGTGTCCAGGTCCTTCTGGATCCGGACCACCCCGGACGACTTGGTGCCCGAGCCGTACGACGAGATGGCCATCCAGTCCATCTCCACGTGCCGCCTGAACGACCGGGCCAGGTCGGCCATCACCATCACCGCGCCCCGCAGGACGCCGACCATCAGCAGGTCCTTGCCCTCGTAGTCCTGCTCGATCCGCGCCGCGAGCTCGCGCAGCTTCGCCAGGATCTGGTCCTCGGTGTAGTGGACCTTGGTCAGGTCCTTCTCGATGTCCGCGGCATCCACGCGGTCAGCCTGTCACACCTTCGCCCAACACGATGAATCCGCCCCTGCGGACCGCCCGGACCCCTTGCGGCAGATCGATCCACCGCTGTCCGCGCCACGCTGTCACCAGTGCGTCGACGGCAGCGATGTGCGCCGCTGTGAGGTCCGTCGCACGGCAGCCCGCTTCCAGGGCTGCCTGCCGCAAGGCCCTGGTCCGGATCGCCGTCGGCTCGCTCTCGAGCATCCCGATGTCGCACACCACTTCGTCGTCGGTACGCCGTACTGCGGTCTCCGCAAGGTCCGCCGCGAGTACGTCCAACGCATCCGCGTCCGCCCGGAGGAGTCCCGCCGTACGGGCGAGTGCCTCGACCACACCAGGCCCCAGCGCCTCCTCGAGGACCGGCAGGACCTCGTGACGTACGCGGACCCGGGTGTACTGCGGGTCGTCGTTGTGCGGGTCGTGCCACGGCCGGAGCCCCGAGGCGATGCACGCGGCCGCCGTGGTGGCGCGTGGAACCTCCAGGAACGGCCTCCTGAGCAGTCCGGCGATCGGAGCCATACCGGCCAGCGACCGAGCGCCAGAGCCACGCCCCAGCCCCAATAGAACAGTCTCGGCCTGGTCGTCACGCGTGTGAGCCAGCAGTACGACGTCCGCCCCGGATTCGTCGGCCGCGTCGCGCAGAGCGTCGTACCGAGCCGCCCGGGCAGCGGCCTCCGGACCGCCGTCGGCGCCGACCTCTACCGGACGCACGTGGACCGGGTCGAGCCCCAGAGTCCGGCACTGTGTGGCAGCGGTCTCCGCGACGTGAGCGGAGTCGGCCTGGAGCCCGTGGTCGACGATGACCGCACCCGCGCGGAGCTCGAGCTTCGGCGCCTCGAAGGCGGTCGCGGCCGCGAGGGCCAGCGAGTCCGTACCGCCGGAGCAGGCGACCAGAACGGTCGTTCCCTTGGGCAGCTCGGCCAGCATGGTCCGCACTGCCTCCCGCGTGCGCGCGACGGCGGGGTGCAGCTTCCCTCTCCGGCGCTCGACCAGGTCGTCGGCAGCCGATCCGCCCGGTGGCTCAGCCGTGGAGCCGGCTGACCCAGGCATCCGGATTCGCGATCTCGTGCTTGGTGGGCAACGTGTTCGGCCCGGTCCAGACCCGGTTGAACCCGTCCATCCCGACCTGCTCGACCACGCGGCGTACGAACGCGGCGCCGTCCTTGTACTGCCGCAGCTTCGCGTCCAGTCCGAGCAGCCGCTTCAGCAGCTGGTCCACCGGGTTGCCGCTCTGCCGGCGCGACGTGAACTTGGAGCGGATGGCGTCCACGGTCGGGATCACCGACGGCCCGACCCCGTCCATCACGAAGTCCGCGTGGCCCTCCAGCAGGGACATGACCGCGGTCAGCCGGTCCAGCACCGCACGCTGCTCCGGCGACTGCATCAGGTCGACCAGGCTCAGCTCGGCCTCACCGCGGACCGATCGGCCCAGCCGCTGCACCGCCTCGCGGAACATCGCGGCGTACGCCGACGCGTCCAGCTCGGCCTGGTCGAGGAACAACGCGATCTCCGACCGCAGGTGGTCCCGCAGCCACGGGACCGCGGTGAACTGCACCCGGTGCGTCTCCTCGTGCAGGCACACCCACAACCTGAAGTCCCGCGGTACGACGCCCAGCTCGGACTCCACGTGCATGACGTTCGGCGCGACCAGCAGCAACCGGCCGGTCAGACCAGGCCGGTCCGGATCCGGCTCGGACGGATAGAACGGGTCGAACTGCCCGAGCACGCGGGACGAGAGGAACGCCAGCAGCGCGCCGGCCTCGATCGCGGTCACCCGCGAGCCGACCGCGGAGGACAACCCACCGGTCCGCTCGGCCTTCTCGCGCAGCTTGTCGGCCAGTGGCTGCAGCACGGTCCGGAAGCCGTCCGCGTTCGCCTGCACCCAGCCGGGCCGGTCCACGATCACCACGGGTGCGGTGGCCGAGGTGGCCTCCAGCTTGGTGAACTCCCGGACGTGGTGCTCGGAGTCGGCCGCGAACTGGCGCAGCTCGGCCACCACCTGATCCGCCTCCACGCGGCTGACCGCCGGTCCGGGCCGCAGCAGCTTGCGAGCCACTCCCGTTGCCAGCTGCCAGTCGACCATCTCGGCCGCGGTCCCACCTTCCGCCGTACTCATATTCTGACCCTAGTCGCATGTCCCAACATGCGTCTGCTGATCGGTCCGGGTCAGGCCGCCGTCAGACAGCACAGCCGCAGCCGGCCAGCGCGGCGGCGGCGCGGTCGAGCGCGGCCCGCGCGTCGAGGGTCTTGGGCACCGGAACGCTGTCCGTCGCCACCGCGAACACGAGCAGGGTGCCGGTGCGGTCACGGACCAGACCGGCCAAGCTGTGGACTCCGGTCAGCGTGCCGGTCTTCGCACGGACCAGTCCGGTCCCCCCGACAGTGCCGGCTCCGGTGAAGCGCTCCTCGAGGCTTCCGGTGAACCCTGCGACCGGCAGCCCGGTCAGCAGATGCCGCAGCTCTGGGTGCTCACTGGAGACCGCGGCCCGGATCGCACCGGCCAGCAGGTCGAGCGGCACGTGGTTCCCGCGAGACAGGCCGCTGCCGTCAAGGATCCGGGCCTTACTGACATCCAGACCGAGCTTGGTCAGCGTCGCTCGTACGCCCTTGACCCCACCGGCGTACGAGCCGCCGTTCTTGGTGGCAAGGCCGACCTGACGCAGCAGCACCTCGGCTCCGTCGTTGTCGCTGTGCAGGTTCACGTACTCGACGATCTGGCCGACCGTCGGCGACTGCACCTGTGCGACAGCCTTGGCCGCGGCGGAAGCGACAGCCGCCTTGAGGGTCGGCGCCACGTTGATGCCCGCGGCACGCAACTGCGCGGCGAAGGCCTTGGCCGCGGCCTGCGCCGGGGAGTCGGCCCGCTTGGCCATGCCCGGGGACAGACGGCCCTCGTTCACCCACAGCGCGGACGTGCGGGCAGCGATGCCCTCGGTGGTGTAGTTCGGCTCCCAGTTCGCGTTGGCCGCGGGCCCGCTGAACAGCGAGGCGTCGTACCCGAGACTGACGCTCCGGATGCCTTGGGCCTTGAGGGCCTTCGCCGTACTGGCGGCCAGGTCCTGCAGGGACGCGCGGACCGGGAAGTCGGTCGGGTCGGTGGACCGCTTGGTGGCCAGCAACGGGTCACCGCCGCCGACCAGGATCAGGGAGCTGCCGGCTCCAGTGACGACCTTCGTGGTGAACCTGTGGTCCGGTCCGAGGGTCTCCAGCGCGGACACCGTCGTCAGCAGCTTCATCGTGGACGCCGGGACGTACGGCGTCGCCGTACCTGCTGAGTACACCGCCTTGCCGCGGGAGGCGTCGTACACGTAGATCCCACGGTGCTTGCCCAGCGCCGGGTCCATGAGGATCGGCGCCAGCACCTTCTGTACGCCGGCCGCGGTCGGCGCGACGCCCTCGGTCTTGGCCGGTGCCAGCACAGCCGGCGCCTGCTGTGCTGCCTGGACAGATCCGGGTACGGCGTCCGCTCCGCCCGCCAGGCTCACGCAGAGCGCTGTGGCGAGCAGCGTGACGAACACCGCACGGGGAGGACGGGGCACCGGGCTGCTCCTGTCAATTGGTCGGTCCGAACCGTGACAGTATCTGCCGTATGGAGTTCGACGTCTTCATCGAGATCCCCAAGGGCACACGCAACAAGTACGAGCTGGACCACAAGTCGGGCCGGCTCCGGCTGGACCGGACCCTCTTCACGGCCACCCAGTATCCGGCCGACTACGGATTCATCGAGGAGACCCTCGGCCAGGACGGCGACCCGCTGGACGCGCTGGTGCTGCTGCCGGAGCCGACGTTCCCCGGCTGCCTGATCAAGGCGCGCGCGATCGGCATGTTCCGGATGACCGACGAGAAGGGCCCGGACGACAAGGTCGTCTGTGTCCCGGCCGGCGACCCGCGCCAGGAGCACCTGCGCGACATCCACCACCTGCCCGAGTTCGACCGGCTGGAGATCCAGCACTTCTTCGAGGTCTACAAGGACCTCGAGCCCGGCAAGTCGGTCGAAGGCGCCACCTGGGCCGGACGCGCCGACGCCGAGACCGAGATCACTGCGTCCTTCGAGCGCCTGAAGACCGAAGCCCACTGAGCCGTCCAGCCGGCCCGGATTCCCGGCGCCGGCGGTTCACTCGGCGGTGAGCCGACGCAGCAGGCCGAGCAGGGTCTTCCGTTCGCTCGCACTCAGCGGCTCCAGCAACTCCGCCTCGGCGGCCGCGATCAGCTCGTCCATCGCGAGCAGTTGCTTGTCCCCCGCGGGCGTGATCGCCACGATCTTGCGGCGCCGATCCGCGGGGTCCACCCGGCGTTCGACGTACTTGAGCTCTTCCAGCTCGTCGAGCAGGGTGACCAGGTCGCTGCGGTCGAACCCGATCCGGTCGGCCAGCGTCGCCTGAGCACCCTCGCCGTCGTCGGCCAGGCTCGCGAGCACGTGGTAGTGCAGCGTCCGTACGCCGGCCTCCGTCATGTGCTGCCGGACCAGGCGCTGCGCCTGCTGGCTCGACCGGCCGAGCGCCCACAGCACCCGGTCGGCCAGACGATGGTTCGGCGACTTCTTCACCCGATCAACTCTATTGGCAGCGGCCTTGGTTGGCGTTATCGTGGGCATCTCCCATTATTTACAACTCCCACGATTTGGAGCATTCATGCGCGCAGTGCGCTACCACGAGTACGGCGGCCCCGAGGTCCTGCGACTCGAGGAGGTCGCCGTACCCGAGCCCGCCACCGGTCAGGTCCTGGTCGAGGTCGAGGCCATCGGATCCAACGCCATCGACGCCGTCCTTCGCCGCGGCAACACTCCCTGGGACCGCCCGCTGCCCGGCCGGCTCACCGGTGATGTCGTCGGCCACGTCACCGCGCTCGGTCCGGACACCTCCGGGGTCGCTGTCGGCGACCGCGTGGCGGGCCTGTCCGAGGACGCGTTCGCCGAGTACGTCGTCCTCGACACGGACTTCATCGCACCCGTCCCCGACCACGCCGACGCGGGCGAAGCCACGATGATGTCGATGACGGCGCCGCTGGCCCTGCGCCTGCTGGAAGCCGGCCGGATCCCGGCCGGCGGCACCGTTCTGATCCAGTCCGCGGCCGGCACCATCGGCCACCTTGCCGTCCAGTTGGCGCGGTCGTTCGACCCGGCGATGATCATCGGCACCGCGTCGTCCGCGGCCCGGCTGGACTTCATCCGCTCGCTCGGCGCCGAGGCCGTCGACCTGACCGATCCCGAGTGGCCGGCGCAGGTCCGCAAGTTCGCACCCGAGGGCGTGAGCACCGCCCTCGACGCCGTCGGCGGAACAGTCTTCGACCAGAGCCTCGATCTGGTCAAACCACTCGGCACGATGATCACCTACGGCGGTATCAGCGGTGCCCTCCCGACGATTCCGGCCAGCAGCCTGTTCGGCCTCCGGTCGGTCACCGGCGTCTCGGTCATGGGCTGGCGCCTGGCCAGCCCGGACGGGGCCCGCGAGGACGTCGCCGAGGTCATCCGCCGCTGGCAGTCCGGCGACCTCCGCCCGATGGTGCACGCCACGCACCCGCTCGCCGACGTCGTCCGCATCCATGAGACCCTCGACGCCCGGACCAACCTCGGACGACTCATCGCCACGCCCTGAACCGCCTTAGAATCAAGGCGTGGAGCTTCGGCAACTGCGGTACTTCGTGAGCGTCGCGGAGGAACTGCATTTCGGCCGCGCCGCCGAGCGGCTGTACATCTCCACGCCGACGCTGAGCCAGCAGATCAAGCAACTCGAACGTGAGATCGGCGCCACGCTGCTGATCCGGCACAGCCGTGGCGTCGAGCTCACGCCCGCCGGGCAGGTCTTCCTGGCCCGGGCCCGCGAGACGATCCAGGCGGCCGGCCTGGCACTGAAGGACACCCGCCGGGCCGCCGGCCTGGACGAACCCGTACTCCGGCTCGGCCTGCTCAACGGCATCCCCGGGTGGTTGCCGGCGGCCCTCGAACAGCTCGCCACCGAACGCTTCCCGAACAGCACGGTCACCCTGGAGGCCGGCACGACCACCGAGCAGGTCCGGATGCTCACTGCCGGCGAGATCGACCTCGGCCTGGTCCGCACGCCCCTGACGTTGCCCGCAGCAACGACATCGGAGCACCTGGCCGACGAGGAGCTCGGCGTTCTGCTGGCGGCCACGCATCCGCTCGCGTCGAGCCCGGAGCTCAGCCTCGACGACCTCGCCGGACTGGAGCTGATCTGGATCCCGCGTGCCGCCGCACCGGAGTTCTACGACGACGCGCTCCGCCGGCTCGGCGACCGGATCAGGCTCAGCGACATCAGCATGAGCCACTCCCAGCTCCGCTCCGCCCTGCTCGTCCGCCGGGACGCGATCAGCCTCGGCTCCCGCCGCGCCGCGACACCGGACGTGGTCTGGCGACCGTTGTGCGGCCGCCCGCTGGTCACCCGGTACGCCGCGATCTGGCGGACAGACTCGCACAACCCGGTGCTCCGGGCGATGACTGTTAGCCCTGGCCTAACGGTGGTTAGGCAACAAGTCGTGGAGACCTGACTCCTGAGCTGGTTGGCTCGAAGTCAACCGTCGAAGGAGAAAGAGTGCAGTCAACAGAACACGTCGTGATCGTCGGTGGAAGCTCCGGGATGGGCCGCGGGCTCGCCGCGGAACTCGTTGCCCAAGGCAGCGAAGTGACCGTCGCAGGCCGCTCCACCGGCAAACTCGACGCAGTACGCCGCGAGCTCGGCGTACGGACCGTTGCCCTGGACATCGGTGTCGAGGAAGACATCGAGCGGCTCTTCGCGACCACGGGCAAGATCAGCCACATCGTCACCACCGCCGCCGACGTCAGCGGCGCCTACCAACCGATCAGCGAGTACGACGTGAAGGCGGGGCGATCCGCGGTCGACTCCAAGTTGTTCGGTCCGTTGCTGCTCGCCAAGCACGGCGCACCGGCACTCGAACCGGGCGGCTCGATCGTGTTCACCTCGGGCATCGCGGCGTACCGGCCCGGGCCGGGGGCATCGTTGGTCGCCGCACTCAACGGCGCACTCGCGTCACTCGCCTCGGCGCTGGCCGTCGAACTGGCTCCGATCCGCGTCAACGTGGTGTCCCCTGGCTGGGTGGACACGCCGATCTGGCAGGTCGTCGCCGGTGACGCGGCCGCGGACACCTTGGCCGCGATGGCCGCCCGCCTCCCGGCCGGCCGGATCGGCCGGACCAAGGACATCGCGGACGCGATCATCGCCCTGCTGCGCAATGGATTCATCACTGGCACCGTCCTGCACGCCGACGGCGGACACCGGCTGGTCTAGGGAAATGGAGGTCCCCGGCACCTGATGGTTGCCGGGGACACCTGTCAGGGGCGGCCGAAGAAGTCCGGCGGCTCCCAGTAGTAGACGCTCGCGACCTGCACCGGCTTGCCGGTCCGCGGTGCGTGGATCATCCGCCCGTCGCCGAGGTACATCGCGACGTGGTGGATGGTGCCGGGGTCGTTCGGGTTGACCGACCAGAAGATCAGGTCGCCGGGCCGCAACTCGTCCTCGTCGATGTGCCGGACCTGCTCGTACTGCGCGACGCTGTAGTGCGGCAACTGGACCCCGGCCCGCTTCCAGGCGCCCATCATCAGTCCGGAGCAGTCCCACCGCGACGGCCCGGTCCCGCCCCACAGGTACATGTCGCCGAGTTGGGAGAGCGCGAAGTCGATCGCCGCCTGCGCACCCTTGCGGGAACCGCCGTTGTCGTCCCGGCTGGGCCGGTCCGGCTTGTGCTTCGGCGGCTTCTTGCCGTGGTTCTTCTTCGCCTCTTCCCGCTCCTCGCGTTCCTCCCGCGCCTTCTCGGCCGCTTCCCGGGCCCGCTCGGCGGCCTCCCGGGCGGCGATCTTGCGGCGCAGTTCGGCGGCCTTCTTCGCGGCGAGAGCGGCCGCTCGCTGGCGCGCAAGCTCTTCGAGTCCCCGCTGCCTCTGGGCGGCCACCTGGATCGACGTGTTCTGCAGGACGGCGAGCTGGGCGATCGCCTGCTTGCGCTGGACGCCCATCGCCGTGACCGCCGAGGCCTGCGCTGCCTCCGCGGCCTCGGCCGCCTTCTTCGCCGCGGCGGCCTCGTCGGTCGCCTTCTTCACCTTGGCGACGGCCTGGTCGGCCTGCACCTTGAACAGATTCGTCACAACCTGGCTCGCCGTGTACCGCAGATACGACCCCTGCATCGCGGTCGACACCGAGCGCGCCGCGCCGGCCGAGTCGAGCAAGTCCTGCGGACCCTCGGCCGTGAACAGCGGCGCGATCTTCGCCACGTCGCCACCACCTTGGTACGACGCGGCGGCAAACCGGCCGATCTGCTGTCGCTGGGTCGTCAGGGTCTTCTGCGCCTTGGCCGCCCGAGCCGCCGCGGCGGCCGCCTCGGTCTTGGCCAGTTGCAACTTGTAGACGGCACCGTTGTAGGCCTCGTCCGCGATCCCGGACGCGACGCCCAACTGCTCGAGCCGGGCGCTCGCGGTGGCGAGCTGCTGCTCGATCCCGGCCACCTGGCCGGCCTTCGCGGCGGCGGCCTGCTTGGCCTTCTCGACGGCGGCCTTGGACGGAATCACCGGCGGCTTCGGCTTGGCTGCATCGGCCTGGATCGGGTTGACGGCCATCGAGCCGGCCAGACAGACCGCGAGCACCCCGGAGAGCAGCGCCCTGCCGGTCTTCCCAGTGCCCGCGACCCGTCCGCCGGACCTGGCCCGCGAGGGGGTCCGCATCGGGTGGTTCCTTCCGCCGGGTCACGAACCCCTTCCCCAGGGTTCGTGAACTTTTGGTCCATCTGGACCTCATACGTGACACTAGTTGCCTGGAGCCCCATTGGGAACAGCTTTCACACAAGTAACTTTGTTTCACCTGCGTGTCGACTTGACAAACTACAAGCTTGTAATTTCACACGAGCTGTAGTCGGACCGCTGCTGGGAGCACAGAAAACGGCGCCCACCGGCCGAAGCCGATGGACGCCGTAGAGGTCCGGGGAGGTCAGTGCAGGGTGAACGAGGCCAGCACCGGGAGGTGGTCGGAGGCCGGGGTGACCGGGACCGAGGCCTTCGTCGGGGACAGGCCGGCGCTGTGCAGCTGGAAGTCGATGCGCTTGGTCGGGTTGCCGGCCTCGATCGTGTAGCCCGGGCCGACGCCGACCTCGGTCCAGGTGTCGTTCAGGACGGCGGTCAGCGTCTTGATCTCGGGCGCTTCCGGCGTCGCATTCAGGTCGCCCACGAGCAGCGTCGGCGTCTTCGACGTACCGAGCAGCTCGACCACCTTCTGCGCCTGCTCCAGCCGCTCCGCGTTGTTGTTGCTGGTCAGGTGCGTGTTCGCGAACCGCAGCTCGGCGCCGCGGACCTTGACCGTCGCGACCGCCAGCCCGCGCTGCTCACCGGTCGGGTACAGCGGGAGCAGGGTGTTGGTGAAGTCCTTGAGCGGGTACTTCGACAGGATCGCCGTACCGTACTGGCGGCGCGGCTCGCCTGGGTTCACCGGCGGCAGGTCGAGGTTGGCGGCGTACCCGTAGTGCATCTTGAGCCGTTTCGCGAACCAGGCCGGCTGGTCGACCCAGTTGCTCCGCACGTCCCAGTGCCGGTCGACCTCCTGCAGCCCGATCACGTCGGCGCCGGACTGCTCGATCAGCTGGGCGATCCGCTCGAGGTCGAGGACGCCGTCGATGCCGGCGCCGTGGTGGATGTTGTACGTCATCACCGTCAACGGCCGGTCCGGGCGGCCGGCGGCAGGCTGTGCCGCGGCAACGGTCGGTACCACCATCAGCAGCCCCACAAGCACGGTCAGCAATTTACGCATGCACCCATCTTTCCGGAAAACCGGCGACACCCGCATGGCCTGGCGTGTCCGATAGTTCCATGCCGTAGCGAGGAGGTGCCGTGCCGAGTGCCGCGCAGTAGGCATGGAGCTGTCGGACCCGCCTTCAGAGTGTCGCCGGCGTGAACGTCAGTGCACGAGGCGTGCGACCGCGCCGTTCGCGCCGGAGGCCCAGCAACCCGCCTGGGAGCCGTGACCGCCGCACTCGACGCTGTCGAAACTGCCGTCGTAGAACTGCTTCCAGCTGCGCCCGCCGTCGAAGCTCACGTCGCTGCCGGACGGTCCCACCGCGATGACGGTGGCGGGCGACCAGGGCACGAAGTGGGATCCACTCCGATAACCCTTCGGTGCCTTGTCGGCCGGGACCAGCTTCCAGGTGCGGCCGCCGTCGTACGTGACCGACGCGGCCTTCACCGCTTCGGTCGGCTTCTCGAAGTCGCCGCCGACCGCGACGCCGAACAGCGGACCGCGGAACGCGAGGCTGAAGATGCCCGCGGCCGCGCCACTGGCCATCGGCGAGTCCGAGACCTTCCAGTGCCGCCCGCCGTCGAAGGTCCGGAATACGCGCGGCCGGTCACCGCCACCCGTCGCGAACCAGGCCGACCGGCCGTGTCCGGCGACGAGGCATGTCCCGCTGGCCGCGAACGCGAACTCACCGGGCAACGCGGCCGGCATCCCCTCGTTCGACTGGACCTTCCACGACTTGCCGCCGTCCGACGTCGCCGCGATCCGGAACTTGCCGTCGACCGGGTCACTCAACGCCAGGCCGTGCCGGTCGTCGTTGAAGGCGAAGCAGTCGTAGAACGCGTCCGCATCGGTGTTGCGGAACGTCTCGGTCCAGGTCTTGCCACCGTCCGCGGTCCGGTACACCCGCGAGTCCTCGCCGGTCCCGATCGACAGCACCACGGCGCGCTTGGCGTCGAACGCCTCCACGTCGCGGAACTGCAGTGCCTCCGCACCGGGCGGGCTGACGTTCTGCCAGTGCCGCCCGCCGTCGACAGTCCGCAGCACCGTGCCCTCGGTCCCGCCAACCCAGGCGACGTCCTTGCTGACCGCGGCCAGCCCGCGGAACTGCGCCGTACTCCCAGTCGGCGTCGCCTTCCACTGATACGACGGCGAGTGGTGCGACGAACCGGTGCTCGCCTGGGCCGGCACGAGCTGAGACATCAACAGCAGACCTCCTGCCGCAACAGCGGCCACACGCAGGATTCTCATGCGCGGCAACCTAGTCGATGGGTCACACCATCGTCAGCAGGAAGGACTGTGCCGTGCCTCCGTTGCAGGTGAGTTGGACGAGTTGGGTGCTGTCGGCGGTCGAGCCGTTGGGGACGGTCAAGCACTTGCTGCTGTGGCGACTGACCAGGTGGAAGTAGCCGCTGCCTTCGGAGACGGCCTGCCATTGCTGGTTGTCGCCGTTGCTGTACGTCCACAACTGGAGGCCGGCGTTGTCGGCGGCGGACACCCCGGTCACGTCGATCACCTTCGTCGCGTCGTTACGATTGTTGACTCGGGTGAAGCCGCCCGACGTGGGCTGGAACTGGAACTGCTGTGCCTGCGTGGTGTTGCAGCTGTACTGCTGGATCACCGTGCCGTTGGCGACACCGGCGGCCCGGGCGTCGACGCACTTGCCGTTGGCCTTGTTCGAGACCTTGTACCAGGCGGTCGGCGACGGCTGGTCCACCGGCGGCGTCGTACCGGCGCCGGCCAGCCACTTCAGCGCGTCCATCATGAACTGGTTCTGCGCCGGGCTGTCGAAGGTCGACGAGAGCCGGGTGTTGGTCTCGTAGTTCATCGCGTTGTGGCCGAAATTGGCGTAGATCATCTTGTAGTTCTTGTTCGTCCAGATGATCGGGTAGTAGCCGCTGTACCAGGTCTGCGCGGGGTCGGTGCCGACCGGGAAGCTGGACGGGTCGATCGAGGCCAGGATCTGGATGTTCGGGTTGTTCCTCAGGTCGTTCTGCCAGCTGTACCACTCGCTCACCGAGGACCGGAACGTCGCTTCCGTGTTCACCAATGCCGGGTGCGAACGGTTCTCGGCCTTCAGCGTGACGGCGGTCGGGCCCCAGGTGTTCGACTGGAACCGGCCGGTTCCGAGCAGGGTGTTGTTGAACCACGGCCAGCCGCCACTCGCGTCGTTGTACGCCGACACGTGGAAGCCGAAGAACGCGCCGCCGTTGTCCATGTAGCGCTGGAACCCGGTCCGCTGCGCGTCGGTGTGCGGCGAGTCGTCCAGGAACATCACCACCTGATACTGCGAGGCGCTCAGGTTGTTCAGCTGGTCCCAGTTGTTCGTCGCGGTGTAGTTGAACCCGTTCTGCGCACCGAACTGCGGGAAGCGCTGGTTCGCCTCCTTCTCGAAGTCGATGTGCGCGGCATCCCAGGTGCCGCTGTAGAACGCCAACACAGTGAAGTTGGCTTGAACTTGAGCGGTGGCGGGCGTGCTGCTGAGGCTGCTGACCAGCAGCACCAGCGCGAGCACGGCGGCGAGCAGGAACGCGGGCAGGCGGAAGCGATCGGAAAGCATGGGGGCGGCCCTTTCCGGTGCGGGACGTTATGCGCGGGACTTATGAAATTTCAGGACTTAAATTAACTCTGGATCAAAGTCCTGTCCAGAGCTCATCGACTGACTGCCGACAACCTCCAGCAACCGCAGTTTCTCGGCACTCTCGCTCCCGGGTTCCGCGGTGAAGACCACCAGGGTCTGCTGCTGGTCGCGGTTGTCGATCACCTCGCAGTACAGGTCGAGCTCGCCGACGACCGGGTGCTGGAAGCGCTTGGTCCGGCTGTGCGCGATCCCGATCTCGTGCGCGTCCCAGAGTTCGTCGAACTCCGGACTCAGCTTCCGCAGGGTCCGGACCATCGAGGCGGCGTACGACTTGGGTCCGTCGGCCGTGGCGACCGAGCGCAACCACGAGACCAGCATCCGGCTGTGCGTGGACAGCTCCGGTTCGCGGTACAGATAGCGCGAGTCGGGGTCGGCGAACCAGCGGTAGAACTCGCTGCGCGCCATGCCTTCGTAGTTGGTCTGCTCGCCGGCGAACGCGACATGCGCCGGCGTCTGCGCGAGCGTCTCGCCGCAGCGGTTGAGGAGCATCGCGGGCGTGTCCTGCAGCCGGTCGAGAATCCGCAGCATTCCCGGGTCGACGTGACACGTCCCCGTCGTACGAGGCGGCGTACCGTGCCCGGCGAGCACATACAGGTGGTCGCGCTCCTCCAGCGTCAGCCGGAGCGCGCGGGCGATCGAACCCAGCATCTCGGCCGAAGGCTGCGGACCCCGACCGCCTTCGAGCCGGCTGTAGTAGTCGGCCGACATCGAAGCCAGCGCGGCGACCTCCTCGCGGCGGAGTCCCGGCGTACGACGACGCCGGCCGCGGGGCATCCCCACGTCCTCGGGCTGCAGGGCCTCGCGACGTTTACGCAGGAAATCGGACAGGTCGGCATACTCCATGCCTCCAGTGTCTCGAACCAGCCGCCGCTATCCACTGCTTGCCGAACAGAGGCTGAGCCGAGCCTGGTTGCCGTCTGCATCCGATCCCAGCCTGGAGACATGAGAACCACAGGCAACACCATCTTCATGACCGGCGGTACGTCGGGGATCGGCCTCGGGCTGGCCCGGAAGTTCCGCGACCTCGGCAACACCGTGATCATCAGCGGCCGCCGCCAGGACCTGCTCGACCGGATCGCGGCGGAGGACGGCATCGAGGGCATCCCCCTCGACGTCGCCGACCCGGACTCGATCGCCGCGGCTTTCGAGACCGTCACCGGCAAGCACCCGGACCTCAACGTGGTCGTCACGATGGCCGGCATCATGCGGGCCGAGGATCTGCACGATCCCGCCCACCTGGCGACGAGCGAGGAGACGATCGGCATCAATCTCCTCGGCACGATCCGGACCATCACCGCGTTCACGCCGTACCTGCTGAAGCAGTCCGACGCCGCGATCGTCACGGTCTCGTCCGGGCTGGCGTTCGTACCGCTCGTCGCCACGCCGACGTACAGCGCGACCAAGGCGGCGGTGCACAGCTACACGCAGAGCCTGCGGATCCAGCTCGCGGACACCGGTCTCCAGGTGATCGAACTGGTCCCGCCGGCCGTCCAGACCAACCTGATGGGCCACGAACCGGACCCGGAATGGATGCCGCTGGACGAGTACCTCGACGAGTCCGTCAACCTGTTCCAGACCCAGCCGGACGCCGACGAGATCCTGGTCAACCGGGTCCGCTTCCTCCGCGACGCCGAGCGCGAGAACCGGTACGACGAGGTGATCCGGATCCTGAACCTAGTCGGCTAGCTCCTGCTCGATCCGCTCGACCTTCGCGGTCAGCTGGCCGGTGTACCCGGGCCGGATGTCCGCCTTCAACACCAGACTCACCCGAGGCGAGACAGCGCCAACCGCATCCACAGCCTGCTTCACCACCGCCATCACCTCATCCCACTCGCCCTCGATGTTGGTGAACATCGCGTTGGTCTCGTTCGGTAGACCGGAGGCGCGGACCACGCGGACGGCTTCGGCCACCGCCTGGCTCACACCTCCGGTCTCGTCACCGCCGGAAGGGCTGATGCTGAATGCAACGATCATGCGTCCAGCTTGCCAGCACCTCCGTCAGACCTCGTCCTGGACTGCTTCCTCCTTGGCGCGGCGCTCCGCACCCGAGGTGGTCAGCAGCGGCTTCTCCTTGATGAACAGGACCGCGATCAGCGCCAGCACCGCGAACGGCACCGACATCATGAACAGGTCGGCGGTCGCCGCGCCGTACGCGTTCTCGACGACGGTCCGGACCTGCTCCGGCAACTCCGCGATGTTCGGCACCGCATTGCTGCCGCCGGACGACGCACCACCCGGGTTGAGCGTCTCGGTGACCTTGTTCGCCAGGATCGCGCCGAGCACGCTGACCCCGATCGTGCCGCCCATGCTGCGGAAGAAGCTGACCGCCGACGTGGCCGCACCCAGTTCCTTGGCCGGTACGTCGTTCTGCGCGGCCAACACCAGGTTCTGCATCACCAGACCGATGCCGACACCGAGCACCAGCATGAAGCCCCACAGCATGTACTTCGAGGTGTGCGCGTCGATCGTGCCGAACAGCGCCAGCCCGATCGGCAGCAGCAGGCTGCCGGTCACCAGGTAGATCTTCCACTTGCCGTACTTCGTGATCAGCCCACCCGCGATCGTGGACGCGACCATCATGCCCAGGATCAGCGGCAGGCTCATCAGCCCGGCCTTCGTCGGCGAGTAGCCCTGCGCGATCTGGAAGTACTGCGCCAGGAACACCGACCCGCCGAACATCGCGACACCGACCAGCATGCTGGCGACGATCGACAGCGTCACCGTGCGGTTGCGGAACAGGTCCATCGGGATGATCGGCTCCGGGTGCTTACGCTCGACCATCACAGCCGTCACCAGCAGCGCCAGAGCCACCGCGACCAGCGCGAAGCTCCACGCCGACGCCCACTCGAACTTGTTGCCGGCGAACGACGACCAGACCAGCAGCGTGCTCACTCCGGCGGTGATCAGGAACGCACCCCACCAGTCGATCCGCACGTCCCGGCGTACCGTCGGCAGCTTCAGCGTGCGCTGCAGCAGCACGATCGCGGCGAGCACGAACGGCACGCCGATCAGGAAGCAGGCCCGCCAGCCCAGCGGTGAGTCGACCAGGAAGCCGCCGAGCAACGGTCCGCCGACGGTCGCCGAAGCGAAGATCGCGCCGAAGATGCCGGAGTACCGGCCGAGCTCACGCGGCGGGATGATCGCCGCCATCACGATCTGCACCAGGGCGGTCAGACCACCGGCGCCGAGCCCCTGCAGAACCCGGCTGCCCAGCAGTACCTCGATGTTCGGGGCGAAGCCGGCCACCAGCGAGCCGACCACGAAGAAGCACAGCGAGAGCTGGACCAGCAGCTTGTTGTTGTAGAGATCGGCGAGCTTGCCCCACAACGGCACTGTCGCCGTCATGGTCAGCAACTCGAGGGTGACGACCCAGGTGTACGACGATTGGCTGGCCCCGAGGTCGTGGATGATCCGCGGCAACGCGGTCGAGACCACCGTGCCGGCCAGGATCGCCACGAACATGCCCATCATCAGGCCCGAGATGGCCTGGATGGTCTGGCGCGGGGTCAACGTTGTAGTGGTGCTCTCGGTGACCTCACCCGGCGCCGACTCGGGCGTGGGCGAAGAGGTCGTCGTCATGAGGGACCTTCCTGTTCTTCGGGCATGGTGTGGTTGGTCGTGGTGTCGTCAGGAACGGTCGGGGCGAAGCCGGGGTCGAGGCCGTCGGCGAGTACGTGGAATCCTTCGGCGACGAGGTCGCGGACGGACCGTTCCGGTGCGGTCTTGTGCAGCTCCATCGCCACCCGGCAGGCCGCGCCGGAGGCACTGACGATGAGCGCCGCACGGACCGAGCCGCCCGGCTCGCCCATCCGTTCGGCCAGCCCGGCGGTGAGCAGACGCTCGTCCTCGAAGCTGGACATCATCAGCTGGTACACCAGGCTCGGCGACGACATGATCAGCTCCCCTCGCCGGGACAACTCGCCCTCGCGCTCGAGATCCCGCAGTACGTCGTCGACGACGAACCACATCGTGGTCAGCGGCGACTCCGCGGCCGGCGCGGTCCGCATCCGGTCCAGCGCCCGCTCGAGATGCTCGGGGTTGCGCCCGAGGATCGCGTGTTCCTTGTGCGGGAAGTAGTTGAAGAAGGTGCGCACCGACACGTCCGCGGCCTCGGCAATCTCCTCGACCGTGACGTTGTCCGGGCCCTTGTCCAGGGCGAGCCGCAACGCGGCCTCGGCCAGCGCCGCCCGCGTCTCCCGCTTCTTCCGTTCCCGCAACCCACCCTCTGCGTGCCTCACCGGACCAGACTAGAAACAAACTTGCACTCACTGCAAACTATTAACCTTGAAATCTTGCAGTTCTGCAGAAAGTTGCCTGAACGGGCAGCCACGACCCCCTCGGACTGATAAAGTCACTACGTAGCCTCCGACAGCGGACCTTCCGCCGTTCGGAGGCTTTCGTGTATGCAGACACTCTTGTACCGCGCCGCCATCCGCGGCTTCCGCGGCACCGCCGTCCTCCCGATGAACCTGCTCCGCGATCTCCACCCGGACCTCTATGAGCGCGAAGCCCGCAAGTACTCCTACCGCCCTGCGGCGATGGACAACCCGGTGCCGCCACTCGGCTGCCGCTGGGCCGACGTCGTCTTCCTCTCCCCGGTCCACCCCGCGCCGATCTTCGACGCCCTGCGCGATTCCGGCCGGGTCGGACCGGGCGGCCTGTCCTACTGGACCGTCGACGCCGAACTGCTCGACCCGGACCGCACCTGCATCCTGATGAAGCGGCACGACCCGGAGTTCCGCCCGCAGCCCGCCGAGGACTATCTCCCCTACAGCGCCGCGACCGTGGCCACTCTGTCCACTCCGTCGGACAAGGCGCTCAACCGCCTCCGCAACCTCAACGCCACCGAGCCGCTGCTCCCCTGGGCAGACATCCCACACATCCTCCACCGTGGCCCGATGCCGCTCACCCTCTTCCGCGACAAGGACGGCAACAGCATCAGCGTCTGAACCGCGGCACCCACGCCGGCACGCTCCGGCGGTACGCGTCGTACTGCGCGCCGTACCGCTGGAGCAGGACGGGCTCCTCGTACCACCGCACGAACGCCGCCATCACGGCCCACGCGAGTACGCCGTACGTCAGCACCCACGGGTCGAGGAACAGGAGCGCCTGTCCGAGGATCGCGGTCACCACGCCGACGTACATCGGGTTGCGCACGAAGCGGTAGTCACCACCGACGACCAACTCCTCCGTCGGCGCGACCGGCGCCGGCGTCCCGTGCCCTTCGCGGACGAACCGCACGAAGGCACGCAGTACGACGAACGCTCCGGCCGCCACCACGACAAAGCCCGGCCAGAACCGAGGCGCAGCCCACCCGCTCACCGCCCATGGGATCAGTCCACCCACCACACATGGCGCGGCGAAGAAGAACGCCGTACTGCCGAGCGCTGCCTTAAGCATTGTCGAGCCTCGCGATCACGCGATCGGACAGCTCGCAGAACGTCTCGAGCTCGGCCGGACTGAGGTCGGCGAACCAGTCGGCCACGGCCGCGAAGTCACCCGCGTCGCGCTGCCGCCAGTAGTCCGCACTGTGATTCGTTGTCGACAGCAACTTGCGGCGCCGGTCCGCGGGATCCGGCTCGACCTGCAGCAACTCCTTGCGCTGCAGGGCCGCGACGATCTGCGCGACGTTCTGATGCGTGCTCCCCAGCGCGGCCGCCGCCTCGGCGAGCGAGGGCTTCCCCATCGCCTGGACGGCGGTGATCAGGGCGGCCTGCTGGGTGGTGAGCCCGTCCTCGCGGAGGCGCAGATCCATCTCGTTGCGCAGCTTCTGCGCAAGCATCAGCGTCGTCCGGAACGCGCGGACCGACGGGGCCAACTCCGACTCTGCTCCGAGCCCGAACACCTTGCCTCGTGATGACATAGGCAATATATTACCTATCACGACCTTAGGGGGCAACCGTGATCTGTCTACTGCCGCACTGCGCCTACCTGTCCGAGACCTCCCGGATGCTCGACCTGCACCGCGCTCTCACCGAGCTCGGCCTCGAGGTCCGCGTCGCGACGCACGGTGGACCGCACGAGCGCCTGCTGGCCGAGGCCGGCATCGCGTACGACGTCCTCGGCCCGGGACTGTCACCCGCCCGCGCGGCCGCGTTCGTCGGTTCGGCCGTCGGCCTCGGCGATCCCCGGCAGAGCATGTACGACGATGACGAGATCCGGACGTACGTCGCGGCCGAGGCGGAGTACTTCCGCGCGCACGGGATCACCATCGCGGTCACGGGATTCACCCTGACCACCTTGCTGTCCTCACGACTGGCCGGCGTACAGGTGATCACCGAACATGCCGGCAGCTTCGTGCCGCCGATGTTCGAGCATCGGTTGCTGCCGGCACCGACCCACCCGGTCGACCCGCGCCTGAAGCATGCACCGGACTGGCTGGCCCGGTTCCTCATCAACCGAACGCCGAACCGCTTCCCGGGCTACTGCAGCGGCTTCGACCGGGTCGCCGAAGAGCTCGGCGTAGAAGGCATCCCCAGCCTGGCCGCGCTCCTCCTCGGTGACCTCTCGCTGGTCCCCGAGATCCCCGAAGTTCTTGGGGTCTCCGCCGCGGAGGTTGCCGCTTGGACACCCGGCAAGGGCTACCGGCCGGGCTCGCAACTGCGGACCGTCGGCCCACTCTTCGCCCAGCCGAACCTCCCGATCCCACCCGAGGTCCACACGTTCCTCGACCGTCCGGGCCCGACGATCTACCTCGCGATGACGTCGACCCCGCCCGACCAGGTCCGTCAGGCAGTCGCCGACCTCAGCCGGCTCGACGCCCGCATCCTCGTCGCCGGCACCATCCACAGCCTCGCCGACCTGACCACCCAAGTGCTCGCCAATCCCACCCACCGCGAATCCGCCGAACGAATCCAAAAGCTCTACGCAGCCATCGACGGCCCGACCGAAGCAGCCAGAGCGATCGCCCAACAGCTGTGAGTGACGGGGTTCACGACAGACCCGCGTAGAGATGCATAGCTTTCCTATGTATATTTGTCAGGGTGATCGCCAGAGACCTGAATCAGCTTGGTGTGGGCGTCGTCGTCACGTCAGCGCGGTTGACGCGGATGGCTACCCGGGAAGTGAGCGCGCTGCCGCATGCGGCGATGCGACTGCTCGGGCGTCTCGACGAACTCGGCCCGACCCGGATCAGTGAGCTCGCCAAGGCCGACCGGTGCTCCCAGCCGACCATGTCGAACCTGGTCCAGCGTCAGGAGGAGCAGGGCTGGGTCCGCCGCGAGGCAGACCCCGCGGACTCGCGCGCCAGCCTGATCAGTCTCACCGACGCCGGCCTGGTCGAGCTCCGGCGCGCCCGCCAGGAGGCCGGCGCCGCTGTCGCCGCCCGGCTCCGCCGGCTGCCCAAGGCCGACCTCGACACCCTCGAAGCCGCGATCACCGTGATGCACAAGATCCTCACTCTCGAAGATGTTCTGGAGGACACGCCCCGGTGAGCAACTCGTTCCTGAAGCAACCCAAATCCGTCTGGGCGGTCGCCTTCGCCTGTGTGATCGCGTTCATGGGCATCGGCCTGGTGGACCCGATCCTGAAGCCGATCGCCGAGCAACTGCACGCGAGCCCGTCCCAGGTGTCGCTGCTGTTCACCAGCTACATGGCGGTCATCGGTGTCGCGATGCTGATCACCGGCGCGGTCTCCAGCCGGATCGGCGCCAAGCGCACCCTGCTCATCGGTCTGGCCGTCATCGTCGTGTTCAGCGCGCTGGCCGGAATGTCCAACTCCATCGGCGCGATCGTCGCGTTCCGGGCCGGATGGGGCCTGGGCAACGCATTGTTCATCGCGACCGCGCTGGCCACGATCGTGAACTCGGCCGCCGGTTCGGTCGGCGAGGCGATCATCCTCTACGAGGCTGCCCTGGGTGTCGGCATCGCGGCCGGCCCGCTGGTCGGCGGTGAGCTCGGCACGATCTCGTGGCGCGGTCCGTTCTTCGGCGTCGCCGTACTGATGACGATCGCCCTGGCCGCAACGGCCTTCCTGCTCCCGGCCACGCCGCCGGAGGCACGGCGTACGTCGATCCTCGAGCCGCTGAAGGCGTTGCGGCATCGGTCGCTCGCGACCGTGGGATTCACTGCCCTGCTCTACAACTTCGGCTTCTTCACCCTGCTCGCGTTCACGCCGTTCCCGCTGGCGATGTCGGCGCGGCAGATCGGCCTGATCTTCTTCGGCTGGGGCGTCTGCCTGGCGTTCACCTCGGTGTTCGTCGCGCCACGGCTGCAGCGCTTGTTCGGCACACTGCCGGTGGTGATGGTGTCGCTGCTGCTGTTCGGCGCCGACCTCGCGCTGATGGGCGTCTACGCGCACCACAAGCCGGTGCTGGCGATCGGCGTCATCGCCGCCGGACTGTTCCTTGGCGTGAACAACACGCTGATCACAGAGGCCGTGATGGCGGCTGCTCCGGTCGAGCGCGCCACCGCGTCGGCGGCGTACTCGTTCGTCCGGTTCTCCGGCGGCGCGGTCGCTCCGTGGCTGGCCGGGAAGCTCGGCGAGGAGGTCAACATCCAGCTCCCGTTCTACGTCGGCGCCTTCGCCGTCGTGCTCGCGGTCGGCGTCCTGGCCACCGGCTGGAAGCCGCTGGCCCACCTGCGCGCGCCCCTCAACCACTCCGAAGTCGAAGCCGAGGCGCTCACCGCGGCCGACGCCTAGGCACCAAGTGGTCCACCCCGACCCGCCGGGAATCGATTTCCCTGGCGGGTCGTGGCGATTAGTGTCGGTGGACATGACGACCACGGACTGGCCCCTCCTCCGCACCTACTCCGGCCGCCGGCTCCGCCGGATCGCCGTGCCGCTGGGCGGCATCGGCACCGGGACGGTCAGTCTCGGCGGCCGCGGCAATCTCCGCGACTGGGAGATCGTGAACCGCCCGGCCAAGGGCTTCCACCCGGGTACGGCGTTCTTCGCGATCCGCACCGAGTCCCCGGACGGCACCGTGACGACACGTGCCGCCGAAGGCCCGCTGGACCTGACCGAGTACGAAGGCGCCCACGGCAGCGCCGCCCAGAGCCACAGCCTCCCCCGCTTCCGTGAGGCCACCTTCGGTACGGCGTACCCTTTCGGGCGGCTCCAGCTCCGCGATGACGACGTACCGGTCGAGGTGGATCTGGAGGCGTTCAACCCGTTCGTCCCCACCGACGTCGAGGCCAGTTCGTGGCCGGTCGCCGTACTGCGTTTCGTCGTGACGAATCGGAGCGATCAGCCGTTGACCGTGTCACTGGCGGGATCGCTGCAGAACTTCATCGGCCGCGACGGCAGCACCGATGTTGCCTCGGACAACTACAACACGACGGCGACCGGCGAGACCGGCCCGTCCGACCTTCGCATGGACGGCGTGCTCCTGCGCAGCCGCGGTGTCGATCCGGCTGCGGAGCAGTACGGCTCCATCGCCCTCGGCGTGATCGACAGTCAGGACCTGAGTCGCCGGACCGGCTGGGCCGACCGCACGTGGGGCGACAGCCTACTCGACTTCTGGGACGACTTCAGTGCGGACGGCCGGCTCGACGAACGCGCCAGCGAGTCCGCGACACCGATCGCCTCGGTGGCCGACCGCCGTACGATCGAGGCCGGCGCGACCGAGCGCTTCACCTTCCTGCTCGGCTGGCACTTCCCGAACCGGCGCGCGTGGGAGAAGCCGGACATCGTCGGCAACCACTACACAACGCTGGTCGACGACGCCTGGACTGCGATCTGCCGGTTCGCACCGCAACTCAGCGAGTTGGAACGACGTACGGTCGCCTTCGTCGAGGACTTCCTCGGCAGCGACCTGCCGGACCAGGTCAAAGAAGCGGCGCTGTTCAACCTGAGCACCTTGCGGACGCAGACCGTCTTCCGGACGCCGGACGGGCGCTTCTTCGGCTGGGAAGGGTGTTCGGACCACGAGGGCAGTTGCTTCGGCAGTTGCACGCATGTCTGGAACTACGAGCAGGCGACGCCGTTCCTGTTCGGCGAGATCGCTCGCTGTCTGCGTGAGGTCGAGTTCGGCCATGCGACCAACGATCAAGGGCTGATGAGCTTCCGGGTCGGGTTGCCGTTGGCAACGAATGCGCAGGACTGGCAGCTCGCCGCGGCCGACGGGCAGCTCGGATCCCTGGTGAAGCTGTATCGCGATTGGCGACTCAGCGGTGACGACGAGATGCTGCGCTCCTTGTGGCCGGCCGCTCGACGGGCGCTCGAGTTCTGCTGGATCCCCGGCGGCTGGGATGCCGACCGCGACGGCGTGATGGAGGGCTGCCAGCACAACACGATGGACGTCGAGTACTACGGTCCCAATCCGCAGATGCAGTCGTGGTACCTGGCGGCGTTGCGCGCCTGTGAGGAGATGGCGACGTACCTCGGTGTCGGGGATCTCGCGGACGACTGCCGGCGGATGTTCGACTACGGCAGCGCTTGGATGGACGAGCACCTCTTCAACGGCGAGTACTACCGGCACGAGATCCGCCCGCCGGCATCCGCGGACGACGTCGCGCCAGGACTGCGCGAGCGGATGGGCGCGGCCGACCCCACGAACCCAGTGCTGCAACTCGGTGACGGCTGCCTGGTCGACCAACTGGTGGGTCAGCACCTCGCCCGGCTGACGCAACTCGGCTCGCTGCACGACCCTGACCGAGTGGCGACGACGTTGCGCAGCATCCTGAAGCACAACGGCCGATCCGGGTTCTTCGGGCACTTCAACCACATGCGCAGCTACGTGCTGGGCGACGAGTCCGCCGTACTGATGTGCAGCTACCCGCGGGGCAACCGGCCCGAGCGTCCCTTCCCGTACTTCTCCGAGGTGATGACCGGGTTCGAGCACATCCTCGCCGTCGGCCTCATCTCGGAGGGCCTGGTCGACGAAGGGCTGAAGGTGATCGCCGACATCCGGGCCCGGTACGACGGCGAGCGGCGGAACCCCTTCGACGAGGCGGAGTGTGGTCACCACTACGCGCGGGCGATGGCGAGCTGGGGTGCAGTGATCGCGCTGACTGGATTCGACTACGACGGGCGGACCGGAGTGATGCGGTTCGCGCCACAGGTCGCGGGATCCCGGCACTTCTGGTCGACCGGTGACGCCTTCGGCACGCTGGATCTGGCCGAGGACACCCTGCACGTCCGTGAAGGCAGCCTGCGGCTCACCTCGATCGAGCTCCCGGATCGTGCGCCGATCGTCGTACCGGTCGGCCGCGGTACGGCGGGGGATATGGTGAAGCTGAGCTGACCATACCAAACGGTATGGTATGGTCCTCGCATGGTGACGCGGACGGAGTGGCTGGAGGCCGGGCTCGAACTGCTGGCGGACGAGGGTGCGCCGGCCGTGACGATCGAGCGGCTCACCGGCGAACTCGGTGTCACCAAGGGCTCGTACTACCACCACTTCAAGGGCGCCGCCGGGTATCGGACGGCGTTGCTGGAGTACTTCGAAGCGCGGTTCACCACCCGGCTGATCGACACCGTCGAGCGTGAGCCCGACGCGGAGCCGTTGATGAAGCTGCAGCATCTCTTACGGCTCGTGCTGTCCAACCAGGACAACGCGAGCCTGGAGATCGCCGTCCGGGCCTGGGCCCTGCAGGACCCCGAAGTGCGGGCCGCGCAGGAGCGGGTGGACCGCGCACGGACGGAGTACCTCAAGGGACTCTGCCGCGGATTCACGACGGGCGTGGACGCGGACCGCTTCGCGGAACTGCTCTACCTGATCCTCATCGGCGCCGAGCAGGTGCTGCCGCCGATCGACAACAACGACCTGCGCGACATCTACCTGTTGACCTTGCGGCTCGCCACCGGCGAGACCTTGCTCGACTAGAGGAGCTGCCATGCCCACCCGCACGGACCTGCCGGAGCTGGACGACCTGCTGCCCACCGTCGACGAGATCGATGTGAAGACCATCCGCGGATCGGTGTCACTGCGCGAGTTCGTCGCGGGCGCACTGGGCTACAGCCCCTGGTGGGTCAAGGGACTGTTCGCCGCGCGGGTCCCCGTGGCTCTCGCGCTGGGTCTGGAGACCGTCGCTCCGACGACGCGCAAGGTGCGACCGGAGACCGTGAGCTTCACACCGGGCGAGCTCGACGGCTTCTTCACCGTGGAACGCGGCGAGGAGGACCATTACCTGCTGCTGAAGATCTCCGACAACCACCTGATCGGCTACCTGGCCTTCATCACTGACAACGCCAAGCCCGAGAGCGAGTTCAAGGCCGTCACGCTGGTGAAGTACCTGCGGCCGGGCGGCCGGTTCTACTACAACCTGATCCGGCCGTTCCACCACATCGGCATGTTCACCATCTGCCGCGCCGCCGTACGCCGCTAGCTACCTCAGCACCTCGAGCAGGGCGGCGAAGTCGGCACGGTTGACGTCCCGGGCGCCGATCAGGGCCTGCATCAGCAGCCCGTCCAGTGCGGCCACCAACAGCCGGGCCTTCTGCGGATCGGCGGTGAACGCGCGTGCGATCTCGGTCAGCGGTTCCAGCCACGCCCCCGCCGCGGACCTGAGCTCCGGGCGGCGGGCGGCGTACAGGTAGAGCTCGTACAGCGCGAGCGTCCGTTCCCGGCGCCGGATCAGGCTGTCCTCGATCAGTCGGGCCAACTCGTCGGCCGGCTGCGCGCCGAGTTCACTTCCCCGCCCGTGCAACTCGACGGCGAGATCGTCGGCGGCCCAGCTCAGTGCGGCGATCAGCAGATCGTCCAGGGTCGCGAAGTGGTAGGTGATCGACGCGACCGACACGTCGGCCGCCGAAGCCACCGCACGATGGCTCACACCTGCGACTCCGTCGCGCTCGATCACGCCGATGGTGGCCCGGAGCAACTCGCTCCGACGCTGCTCACCGCGCATCCGGCGGCCGTCGACACCCCGGTTGACCTGCACGAACGTCAAACTATCAGGACGTCTGTACGGATTGTTTTTGGTCCCCGGAATCGTACGATTCGGCCGTTGTCGGCGCCTAGGCTCGGATGACGTGACAACCACTGAACTCAGTACGGCGATGCGCCGCGCACTCAAGCGCGCGGACGACGGCAAGACCCTCGACCCGGCCGAAGCCGAAGTGCTGCTGGCGGCCTCGGGTGACGCATTGACCGCCTTGATGGCGACCGCGGCGCGGGTCCGTGACCAGGGACTGGCCGATGCCGACCGCTCCGGGATCATCACGTACTCGAAGAAGGTCTTCATCCCGCTCACCCGGCTGTGCCGCGACCGGTGTCACTACTGCACGTTCGCGACCACGCCGGGCCGGGTGCACGCGCCGTACCTCTCACCGGACGAGGTGCTGGAGATCGCGCGGCAGGGTGCGGCACTCGGGTGCAAGGAGGCGCTGTTCACCCTCGGCGACGCACCGGAGGAGCGCTGGGACGCCGCCCGGACCTGGCTGGAGGAGGCCGGGTACGACAGCACGCTCGACTACGTGCGGGCGATGGCGATCCGGGTGCTGGAGGAGACCGGGCTCCTGCCGCACCTCAACCCCGGCGTAATGAAGTGGCAGGACTTGCAGCGGCTGAAGCCGGTCGCGCCGAGCATGGGCATGATGCTCGAGACCACGTCGCGGCGGCTGTTCGAGGAGAAGGGCCAGCCGCATTTCGGCTCGCCGGACAAGGACCCGGCGATCCGGCTGCGGGTACTGGAGGACGCCGGCCGGTCCAACGTGCCGTTCACCACCGGCCTGCTGATCGGCATCGGCGAGACGCTCGAGGAGCGGGCGGACTCGATCTTCGCGCTGCGCAAGATCGCCCGGCAGTACAACGGGATCCAGGAAGTCATCATCCAGGGCTTCCGGGTGAAGCCCGACACGGCGATGCGCAACGACGACGACGTACCGCTGGACGAATGGCTGGCCGCGATCGCGGTGACGCGGGTCGTGCTCGGGCCGCGGGTCCGCGTACAGGCCCCGCCGAACCTGGTCGACCTGGCCGAGTGCCGGGCGCTGCTGGACGCGGGCGTCGACGACTTCGGTGGGGTCTCGCCGCTGACCCCGGATCACGTGAACCCGGAGCGGCCGTGGCCGCAGATCGACGACCTGGCGAAGGTCACCGCGGACGCCGGTTTCACCTTGCGCGAGCGGCTGACCACGCACCCGGAGTACCTGCGTGAGCCTTGGCTCGACCCGCGCCTGATCTCGCATGTCGAGGCGTTGGTCGATCCGGCGACCGGGCTCGCGGATGAGTCCGCAATGCCGGTCGGCCTACCCTGGCAGGAGCCCGATGGCGGCTGGGACAGCGTCGGGCGCACCGATCTCCACACCGCGATCGACACCGAGGGACGTCGTACCGAGACCCGTTCGGACTTCGACGCGGCGTACGGCGACTGGGACGTACTGCGCGAGCAGGTCGCGGGGCGATCGGCACCAGAACGCATCGAGGGTGACGTCAAGGAAGCACTGGCCGCCGCCGAACGCAACCCGGCCGGGCTCTCCGACGCCCAAGCGCTGACCTTGATCACAGCCACCGGTCCCGCCCTCGATGCATTGGCATCACTGGCCGATGAGTTGCGCAAGGCAACGGTCGGCGACGACGTGACGTACGTCGTGAACCGGAACATCAACTTCACCAACGTCTGCTACACCGGTTGCCGGTTCTGCGCGTTCGCCCAGCGGCGCACCGACGCGGACGCCTACTCGCTGTCGATGGACGAGGTCGGCCAGCGCGCGGAGGAAGCCTGGGTGATCGGCGCGACCGAGGTCTGCATGCAGGGCGGTATCCACCCCGACCTGCCGGGTACGGCGTACGCAGACCTGGTCCGCGCGGTGAAGGACCGGGTGCCGGAGATGCACGTGCATGCGTACTCGCCGATGGAGATCGTGAACGGCTCGGTCCGCACCGGCTTGTCGATCGAGGACTTCCTGATCTCGGTCAAGGAGGCCGGGCTGGACAGCATCCCCGGCACCGCGGCAGAGATCCTGGACGACGATGTCCGCTGGATCCTCACCAAGGGAAAGTTGCCCACGGCATCGTGGATCGAGGTCATCACCACGGCCCACAAGGTCGGGCTGCCGTCGAGTTCGACGATGATGTACGGCCACGTCGACGCGCCGCACCACTGGGTCCAGCACCTGCGCACGATCGCCGCTGTGCAGGATCAGACCGGCGGCTTCACGGAGTTCGTGCTGCTGCCGTTCATCCACCAGAACTCGCCGATCTACCTGGCCGGTGTGGCCCGGCCGGGTCCGACGTACGACGAGAACCGCGCGGTGCACGCGATGTCGCGGATCATGCTGCACGGCCGGATCGACAACATCCAATGCTCGTGGGTCAAGCTCGGCGTGGACGGGTGCGTCGCGGTGCTGAACGGTGGCGTCAACGACATCGGCGGCACGCTGATGGAGGAGACCATCAGCCGAATGGCCGGCTCCAAGCACGGGTCGCGGAAGTCGATCGCGGAACTGACGGCGATGGCGACCGCCGCCGGCCGCCCGGCCCGGCAGCGTACGACGACGTACGGCCAGGTGCCTGAGCGGCCTTCGCTCGAACTCGCCTGAGGTCTGGTCGAGCTTGCCTGAGGTCTGGTCGAGCTTGCCTGAGGTCTAGTGGGCGGGGTCGAGGTCGACGGCTGTGGACCTCGACCGCCGCTTGCTGCCGACGTGGTGCCCGCTGGTGACGAGCAGGAATCCGACCAGGTAGATCCCGCCGGTGACGGCGAGGTAGCCGAGCGGCAGCGTCTCGGGATCGGCTGGGAACGCCTGGGTACTGTCGCCGACCCAGGCGCGCAGCAGGTACAGCGTCTGGTAGGTGAACGAGTACGCGAAGATCGCGATGTAGGCGACGTACGCGGCGAGCCGGTTCCGCAGGAAGAATCCGAGTGGGAACGCGAACAAGATCGTGACGATGGCAATCATGGGAATCCCCTCCTGGCTTGGTGTTTGACGCGTTCACCTTCGCGCTCGGCGGGGTGGGCCGGCATCCGTGCTGTCGCCGGACGTTGGTCGCCGCTGGCCACTACGTGCTGGCACTGGTGCTTTCGCGCCGCGTCGCGGTCATCATGAGGATGTGTCCCGGCCGATCACCCTGGTCACCACCGCGACGGTCGCCTTCGTCGCGGCCACCGTGCTGCGCTTCGTCCTCGCGTACGGCGCTTGGTCCGTCGGTGGTCCGTTGGAAGCGCCCACCACCACGGCTCTGCTGCTCCCCTGCCTCCTCCTGGGCTGGCTGGTCACCACGCGAGCTCCGCAAACCCCTATCGGCCCCGCCCTCTGCCTCACCGCGACCCTGCCGGCCATCGTGTTCCTCCTCGAAGACTGGGGAGCGACCGCGGACGCCGCCGGCGCCTGGCCGGGCGCCCAAGGTGTGGAGGTTGTGGCGGCCGGGGCCTGGCCGTGGTTGTTTCTCGGGTTCGCCACGCTTGTTCTGCTCTTCCCGGACGGCGTTCTACCTGGCCGCCGGTGGCGGCTGATCTGGATCGCGATCCCGGTCTCCTGCGCCCTCGTCAACCTCACCGTCTCGGCCTTCGACGACACCACCGGCAGGTCCCGCCTCGACCTCCCGCGGCCGGTCGAGGCCGGCTGGGTGATCATCGTCTTCGCCGGCTTCGTCGGCGTACTCCTCGCCGCCGCCTCCAGCCTCGTCGTCCGCTACCTGCGCGGCGACGACCTCACCCGCCTTCGCCTCCGATGGCTGATGACCGCGGCTGTCAGCGTTCCGGTTCTCCTGGCTGCGAGTTGGCTCGCGATCGCGCTAGGCGCCCCCGGCTCGATTGCCTACATGTTCTTCCTGATCGCGATGCTGGTCCTGGTCCCGGCCGCGATCACCGTCGCGATCCTGCGCCACGACCTGTTCGACATCGACCGCCTGCTCGGCACCACCCTTAGCTGGCTCGTCACCGCGATCATGTCTGCTGCTGTGTTCGCCGCGATTATCCTTGCTGCAGGCAACTTCTTCCCCGACCGGGTCGGCGTCACCACCGCCGCCTTCGTGACCGCCCTCGTTCTACTCCCGTTGCACCAGTGGATCCACCGTGCCGTTGGGCGCTTGGTCGACCCCGACCGCACCGTGGCACTGACCCGGATCCGCGACTTCGTCCGCCAGGTCCGCGACGGTTCGGCCGAACCCGAGCAGGTCGAGTCCGTCCTGCGTGAGGTCCTCGACGACCCCGGGCTGCGCGTGCTCCTCCACCGACCGGGCGCCGGCGTATCCATCCCCGACGGCGCGATCCCCTTGCAGACAGGCGAATCCGTGGTCGGCGCCCTCGTCCTCGGTACGATGTCCGCCCGCCGGATCCGGCGCGCACGCGAAGCCGTGGTCGAGGCCCGGCTGCCGATCGAGGTCAGCCGGCTGCGCCTCGAACTCCAGGACGCTCTGGCCGAGGTCCGCGCCAGCCGCTTCCGTCTGATGGAAGAGATCAACGCCGAACGCCTCCGGCTCGAACGCGACCTGCACGACGGTGCCCAGCAGCAGCTGATCGCGATCGGGATGCGGCTGCGGTCCCTGCAGTATCAGCTTGCGCCGGGCGTCCCGGCGTACGAGGAGATCGACGAACTGGTGGTCACCGTGGAGGACACCGTCGCGGAGCTGCGCCGAATCGCGCACGGCGTCCGTCCGAGCCGCCTCGACGACGGACTCGCGGTCGCGCTCCGCCGGCTCGTCGCGGGCAGTACGTTGCCGGTCGATCTCGTCGTACCCGAGTTGGAGGTCGGCGAGGGCGTCGCGACCGCGGTCTACTTCACCGTCGGCGAGGCGATCGCGAACGCACTCAAACACGCCCGCGCCACCCGGATCTCGATCGAGGTCGGGGTCGTCGGGCAGGTACTGCGGGCCGTCGTACGAGACGACGGGGTCGGCGGAGCGGTCGAGGGGTTCGGGTTGATGTCACTGCGGGACCGGGTGGCGTCTGTGGGCGGAGAGATCACGGTCGACAGCCCGCCTGGTGCCGGGACCGCGATCAGGGTGGAGATCCCGTGCGCATCGTGATCGGCGAGGATTCCGCCTTGTTTCGTGAGGGTCTGAGTCGGCTGCTGACCGAGAACGGCCACGAGATCTTGGGTACGGCGGAGAGCGCCGACGAACTGGTGACGGTGGTGCGCGCGCTTGATCCGGACCTGACGATCATCGACGTACGGATGCCGCCGACCATGACCGACGACGGCGCGCGGGCGGCCGCAGTACTGCGCTCCGAATCGCCGGGTCGGCCGATTCTGATGCTGTCGCAGCACATTGAGACTCGGCATGTTGTGCCGCTGGTGGGCACCGGCGCCTTTGGCTACCTGCTGAAGGATCGCGTTCTGCGCGTTGCCGATTTCCTCGATGCCATGCAGCGCGTCGCCGGTGGTGGCTCGGCCCTCGACCCGGCGATCGTCGCGGCTCTCATCACGCCGACGCGTGCGAGTGATCCGCTCGCCGCCCTGTCGACGCGAGAACGCGAGGTGCTTGCGCTGGTTGCCGAGGGCCGGTCCAACAGCGCGATCGCAAGCCAACTGGTCGTCGCCGAACGGACCGTCGAGACGCACATGCGCAGCATCTTCCAGAAACTGCAGATCGCCGACACACCCACCACGCACCGCCGCGTGCTAGCCGTCATCACCCACCTGACCTCATGAGCAAGCATCCCCGACGTGGCGAGCACAGCCGCCGGTCAACCGTCGGGCCTCGCACGTTCCCGGAAGCGCTCCGCAGGCCTTGCGCATGCCCGGAGCACTCCGCGTGCCTTGCACGTTCTCGGAAGGACCCCGCGTGCCTTGCGCGTTCTCGGAACGGCTCCACTGGCTTGCGCAGTCTCGGAAGAGCTCCATGGGACTTGGGCGTTCTCGGAAGAGCTCCGCGGGGCTGACGTGCAGTGGCGTTCCCTGGTTGGTGTCTGGTCCCCAGCAGCACCAGACACCAACCAGGGAACGGAAACGCCGGCCATGCCCGGTGTCGGTCGCCACCTCACTGGCGACCGGCACCGCCTGCGGCACGGCCGGCGTCCTGCTGTTGCCCCGAGAGGGCAGTCGGCCCGAAGGAGGGCGGGGCCGGCGTCTCATTCCGTGACCGGCAGGGGAGGTACAGTCCGGTCGCGGACGGGAGTACGTCGGTACCACCTGGAGCCTGTTTGTCAGCGACCCGTCCGTCGCCGACAACTGAACGTTGTCACGCCACCACAACCGCAGACCATCCCCGGGTTCAAACATTTGCATTGCCTTTGAACAAGGCAACCGTGAGTAAACAATCCCTCACTTTCCGTACCCCCGTTGCCTTCCGCAACAACAACCCGCCCATCAACCCCGCCACCCGATCCCTGGGATCCCCAGGCCTCCAAACACCCCGGACGCCAGACATCCAGCCGGATCACGCGACTGATGTGACCTTTCCCACGCCCCGCCAGCCCCACACCGGACTGGACCGGGCAACCCACGGCCGACCCACGCCTCACACCCGGCGCCCCGTCCCACACCACCCGCACACGGCCCGCGACCGCATCGCACCCGCGTCCCACGCCAGTGCGTGGCATCGCCGCCAGCCGCGGGCAGCACAAACAGCGCCGGCCAGCACCCCGCCGCACCTCTGAGACCGCACCGCCAGGCATCGCACTCCCGAAACCGCGGCCCAGGAACGCCCGGTGATCCGACACAGCCCGCCACTGGCGGGTTGTTTCACCGATGACGCGCACCAGCCCGCCACTGGCGGGTTGTTTGACCGATGACGCGCAACAACCCGCCAGCCACCACACAACCCACCACCCACTTAGTGCGAGGTGCCGGCGCCGGCCCGGGTGGGGTGCGGTGGCCGCGCGGATGCCCCGGTGGAGTAGGCCGCGCGGACGGATGGGTGGAGGAGGCCGAGCGGAGTGGGCCGCGCGGACGGATGGGCGGAGGAGGCCGAGCGGAGTGGGCCGGGCGGACGACCGGGCGGGGTAAGCCGCGGCAGTTGCTTCCAGCAGAGTGGCGTACGACGTGGTGACCAGCCCGCCGGGGCAGCGCGGTCAGAACCGGCCGGGACCCCGGGCACCGGCCACGCCGCACCGCTGGGCGTCGCACTCCCCGAGACCGCAGCCCAGGGGCGCCACCTGTCCAACAGGAGTCCCGCGACTAGCGGGTTGTTTGACCGATGACGCGCAACAACCCGCCAGCCGGCACACAACCCACCACCCACCCAGTGCGAAGTGCGGGGGCCGGATGGAGTGGGACCGCGTGGACGGACGGGTGGAGTGTGCCGCTTAGACGGACGGGCCGGGTGAGCCGCGTGGACGGACGGGCAGGGGTGGGCCCCACGGATGGCCGAGTGGGGTGGATCGGGTCGACGGCCCGGTGGGTGGGACGCGTGGATGAACGGGTGGGGTGGGCCGGAGCGGGGTGGGGGGGGGGTTAGTACGGGTAGGTGTCGTCGCGGCGGGTTGGGTCTAGGTCCCAGAGGGAGAAGTCGACGATCTTGTGGGATTCTTCGCCGCCGGCGGGCATCAGGCCGACGGAGTCGTAGTCCTTGGAGCCCATGCCGTCGAGGTAGCAGAGCAGCTCGAACGCCGACTGGGCGTCCTCGATGTCGTCGATCACCTCGTCGTTCTGCGCCTCGTCCGCGCGACTCCGGACGTACTCCACGAACGCGTCCGGATCCGTCACCACGTAGTCGTACCGTGCCTGGTAGCTGAGCCGCACCCCGTCCGCCGGCAGCAGCGGCTCCTCGAGTCCTTCGAGGTCGTCCAGGCCCGCGCCCTCGACCATCTCCCGGTAGTCCGCGGGGTCGTCGAAGTCGTCCGGCCCGAGCGGCAGGTCGTCCAGCTCGTCGGGGTCGTAGGAGTCGATCCCGAGGAAGATGTCGCCCCAGCCCCGCTCGTGCACGGCGTCCGCGAGCGCCCGGGCCTGGACCCGGACGTTCTCGATCGCGCCGGTGGCCCGCAGGTCGTGGAGATCCAGAGCGTCGGCCTGCTCCAGCAGCACCCGGGCGAGTTCACGGGCGGCCTCGGCGGCCGACGCGGGTTCGATCGGCTCACTCATGCTGCGACGGTACAACCATCGGCACCTCCACTGCCGAGCCCGGTACGCCGAACGCGTCGACGAGCTCGACCGCGACCGGCCGGACCGCGGCGCAGAGCTCGTTCACCAGCGCCGTGATCGCCTTCGACCGGCCCGGCGACAACCGCCCGTGCTCGAGGTACCAGGCACGCTCCGACTCGATCGTCGCGAGCGCATGCAGGTCGTAGACATCCTTCAGCACCTCGCGGAGTTCCTCCGGCGCATCGTCGACCGCCGCATGGAACGCCTCCAGCACGACGCGGTCCACGTGCGCCCGCCCTGCCGCGATGATGTGATCCTGGCACCGGTTGAAGACCTCGAACGGCTCGTCCCCGGCATCGATCCCCGCCTTCAGCCGCCGCGCGACCCCGGACAGCATGTGCTCCTCGCGGAACCGCAGCAGCCCCGAGTGGTACGCGTCGTCCCGCAACCCCGCATCCGGATCGTTCGCGTCACTCCGATTCGGTACGACGTCCCGCAGCCGCTCGATGAGTGGTCGCAGCGCAGCCTTCTCGACCGCGATCTCGATCGCTTGCGCCGCGATGAACCGGGCCGTGCCGAGCGGGTCCAGCTTCCCGAACGACTCCCGGTAGTCCGTCAGCAGACCCTTCGCCACCAACTGGAGCAGAACTGTGTTGTCTCCCTCGAAGGTGGTGAACACATCGGTGTCCGCCTTCAACGTGGCCAGCCGGTTCTCCGCCAGGTAGCCGGCACCGCCACACGCCTCACGGCACATCTGGATCGTCTCGGTCGTATGCCACGTCCCGACCGCCTTCGTCCCGGCCGCCTGCGCTTCCAGAGCTCTCCGGTCGTGCTCGTTGCTGCCGTCGCCGAACACCCGCACGAACTCGTCGACCAACCCGGCCTGCGCGAAATGCAGTGCGTAGGTCCGCGCGAGCAACGGCAGTAGCCGGCGCTGGTGCATCCGGTAGTCCAGCAGCAACGCCTCCTCAGCACTCCCCGGAGCACCGAATTGCCGCCGCTGAGCGCCGTACCGGATCGCGATGGTCAGGGCGACCTTGCTGGCATTGATCGCCGCGCCACCGACCGAGACGCGCCCCTGCACCAGCGTGCCGAGCATGGTGAAGAACCGGCGGTCCGGGTTCTCGATCTCGCTCTGGTAGTTGCCGTCAGCATCGACCTGGGCATAGCGGTCCAGCAATGCCTCCCGTGGCACCCGGACCTGGTCGAACACGATCCGCCCGTTGTCGACCCCGTTCAGCCCCAGCTTCGGGCCGCAGTCCGACAGCGTCACCCCGGGCATCGCCGTACCGTTCTCATCCCGGATCGGCACAAGCAGGCAGTGCACACCCTGGCTCTCGCCGCCGACAACGAGCTGCGCGAACACCGCGGCCATCCGCCCGTGCCGGGCCGCGTTCCCGATGTAGTCCTTCCGCGCGGCCGCGGTCGGCGTGTGCACGACGAACTCCCCGGTCGAGGCGTCGTACGTCGCCGTCGTACCAAGCGCCTGCACGTTCGAACCGTGGCCCGTCTCGGTCATCGCGAAGCAGCCGAGCAGCCGGCCGCTGAGCGCGTCCGCGAGGTAGCGCTCGTGGTGACGCTCGGTGCCCAGGTGCAGGATCGCGCCGGCGAACAGGCCGAACTGCACCCCTGCTTTCACCATCAGCGAGAGATCCCCGAAGGCGAGCGTCTCGAACCCGGCGATGAACCCGCCGAGATCGCCCTCACCGCCGAACTCCTTCGGGAAACCGCGGGCCGGATGACCCTCGGCCGTGACATCCAGCATCACGTCGAGCACCTTGTCGCGGTACTCGTCCCGCGGCAGGCGCAACGACAGGTCGAGCAGCTCCGCGTTCGCGCTCAGCCCAGCGCGCACGACGTCTCGCGCCGCCTTGTGCGGCCCGTCCAGATAGTCCCGCAACCCCGTTGTCCTCATGCTCTTAACCTATGCGGATTCGCCCGCACTTTCCGTCACCATCGTGTGACTGTGGACAACCCTCGTCACAACGCGCATCTGCGGCAGTATGCTGTCGACCGTGCCGAACTTGCGGATCAGTGAGGCGGCCGCGCTCCTCGGAGTCAGCGACGACACAGTACGGCGCTGGATCGATCAGGGCAGGCTGCAGTCAGTCCAGGAAGGCGGCCGGATGGCCGTCGACGGCGGCGCGCTCGCCGCCTTCGCCCAGAGCCTGGCGGAGTCGCCCGAGCCCGGCGCCACCGCCGCGGCCTCGGCGCGCAACCGGATGCGGGGGATCGTCACCCGCGTGCTCAAAGACGGCGTGATGGCCCAGGTCGAGATGCAGGCCGGGCCGTTCCGCGTCGTGTCCCTGATGAGTCGCGAGGCCGCTGATGAGCTCGGGCTCGAGCCAGGTGTGGTCGCCGTCGCCTCGATCAAGTCAACCCATGTGGTCGTAGAAATCCCGGAGGCCTGATGTTCCGCCGTACAGTGCTCGCCGCGCTTGCCGCCACCGTCGCGCTCACCCTGGCCGGCTGCGGCGACGACACCCCTGCGGCGTCCTCGCCCTCGGACAGCCCCAGCGCCGCGGCGTCCCTGTCCGGGACCGTCAATGTGTTCGCCGCGGCGTCGCTCACCGAGTCGTTCACCCAGATCGGCAAGGACTTCGAGGCGGCTCACCCGGGTGTGAAGGTCACCTTCAACTTCGCCGGCAGTTCGGCGCTGGCGCAGCAGATCAACCAGGGTGCACCGGCTGACGTCTTCGCCTCGGCCGCGCCGAAGAACATGGACCAGGTCACCGACAAGAACAGCCCGACGACGTTCGTGACGAACACGCTGGAGATCGCGGTACCGCCCGGCAACCCCGCGAAGATCACCGGTCTGAAGGACTTCGGAGACAAGAGCAAGAAGATCGCGCTGTGCGCTCCCCAGGTGCCGTGTGGCGCGGCGTCGGAAACGGTGTTCAAGGCGGCCGGGGGCACCCCGCAGCCGGACAGCCTCGAGCAGGACGTGAAGGCCGCGCTGACCAAGGTCAGCCTCGGCGAGGTGGATGCCTCGCTGGTCTACAAGACCGACGTACAGGCGGCCAAGGGCAAGGTGGAGGGTATCGAGTTCCCCGAGGCGAGCGAGGCGGTCAACAAGTACCCGATCGCCACGCTGACCAAGGCCCCGAACGCTGACGGCGCCAAGGCGTTCGTCGACTACGTCCTGTCCGACAAGGGCAAGGCCGTCCTCACCGCAGCGGGCTTCGCAACACCGTGAGCCGTCGTAGCAGGAGCACGATCGGGCGTCTGCCCCTCGTGCTCCTGCTGCCTGCGTTACTCGGTCTGGCGTTCCTGCTCATCCCACTGGTCGGCTTGCTGGCCAAGGCGCCATGGTCGACGCTGCCGAGCCGTTTGTTCAGTACGGACGTCTGGGACGCACTGAGGTTGTCTTTGCTCTGCGCGACAGCGGCAACTGCGATGTGCATGGTCCTGGGGATCCCACTGGCGTGGTTGCTGGCCAGAGCACCGATACCCGGCCGCGGGGTGATCAGGGCGTTGGTGACCGTTCCACTGGTCCTGCCGCCAGTGGTGGGAGGTGTTGCGCTGCTCCTGGTGCTCGGACGGCGCGGACTGGTCGGTCAGCACCTGGACGCCTGGTTCGGCATCAGTCTGCCGTTCACCACGGCCGGAGTGATCGTGGCGGAAGCCTTCGTGGCCATGCCGTTCCTGGTCATCTCCGTGGAGGGTGCACTGCGTGCTGCGGACCCTCGTTACGAGGAGGCCGCCGCGACGCTCGGCGCTGGTCGGTGGCTGACGTTCCGCCGCGTCACTCTGCCTTCTATCGCACCAGGTGTCGTGGCGGGCGCCGTACTGTGCTGGGCTCGTGCGCTGGGTGAGTTCGGCGCCACCATCACCTTCGCCGGCAACTTTCCCGGCCGTACGACGACCATGCCACTGGCCGTGTATTTAGCTCTGGAGACCGACCCGGACGTGGCCGTCGTACTGAGTCTGGTGCTGCTGATCGTTTCTGTCGTCGTGCTGGCGTCCCTGCGTGAGCGCTGGATCAGTGGGCTGCGATGACACTGCATGCCGAGATTCGCGTGGCCCGCGGCGAGTTCGACCTCTCACTCGACCTCACCGTCGAACCGGGCGAGGTCGTCGCACTCCTCGGCCCCAACGGAGCCGGCAAGACCACTGCGCTCCGTGCGATCTCCGGACTGCTGCCACTGGGCGACGGCCGGATCGCATTGGACGAGGAGGTGTGGGACGAACCTCCCCGCACCTTCCGTACGCCGGACCGCCGGCCGATCGGCGTGGTCTTTCAGGACTACCTGCTGTTCGACCACCTCAACTGCCTGGAGAACGTTGCCTTCGGCCTCAGAGCCCGCGGCGTCGACAAACACGCAGCCCGCGCCGAGGCGACTCGATGGCTCGACACCGTAGGTCTCTCGTCGTACGCCCGAAGTCGACCACGCTCGCTGTCCGGCGGCCAGGCCCAGCGGGTCGCTCTGGTCCGCGCACTGGCCACCAGCCCTTCGCTGCTACTGCTTGACGAGCCACTGGCCGCGTTGGACGCCAGTACGACGCTCCACGTGCGTGCTGAACTCGGTCAGCACCTGGACCGCTTCCCAGGGCACACGCTGCTCGTCACCCACGACCCTCTCGACGCCATGGTCCTCGCGGATCGTCTGGTGATCGTCGAACACGGCCGCGTGGTCCAGGAAGGCCGCCCCACCGAGATAGCCCGGCGCCCCCGCACCGACTACGTAGCTCAACTGGTAGGCCTCAACCTCTATCGCGGCAGAGCGTCCGGCAACACCGTCTCGCTGTCCGAAGGCGGCACCATCACCCTCGCCGAGCCAGCGAGCGGTCCAGTCCACGTAGCCTTCCCACCCACCGCCGTGAGCCTCTACCCAGAGGCCCCGTCCGGCAGCCCCCGCAACACCTGGCCCGCCACAGTCACCGGCATCGAACAACACGCCCACACTGTCCGAGTCCGCCTGACCGCAACCCCCGCCGGCCCAACCACCCTCCTGGCCGACATCACCCCCGCCGCAGTAGCCGACCTCCACCTATCTCCCGGCCAGCCCCTCCACGCCTCCCTGAAAGCCACCGAAATCCACACCTACCCGGTGTAAGTGCGGTCACTGGAGTTGGTGGTGGAGGGCTAGTTGGAGGAGGGCGGCGCCGGCGGATTGGGTGGGGTGGGTGTGGGTGAAGGTGTTGATTGTTTCGGGGGTGAAGGGTTGGGGGGTCAGGAGGCGGCCTTCGGGGTTGGTGGTGGGGAGGTGGGGGAAGAGGGTGTCGAAGATGGTGGCGTCGAGGGACAGGACTGTCAGTAGGTCGGTGGCGAAGGTCAGGGGGTCTACGCCTAGGCCTACGCAGTGGGCTCGGGCTGTGCCGGCTTGAAGGGCATCGGTCAGCTGGGTGGCGAAAGGCCAGTCTGCGTAGGGGATGGGGGCTGTGGCGCTTCCGTAGTCTTCCGGGTGGGCGGCTAGTTCTTCGGCCAGTTCTCGGGTGAGGTTGTGCCAGAGGGAGAAGTCGTTCTGCTCGTTCCAGGAGGCGGCTGCACTGGGTTGGAAGATGCCGGAGGGGACCACCTGGTAGAGGCCGCCGGCGTGGCCGACCTTGGCGGGGTCTCGCCAATGGAGGTAGAAGGTGGAATCGACGTCGCGGCGGATGGTGAGGGTGCTGATCGCGATGTTGGTGGGGCGGTTCGCCGGGTTCCAGGGCGCGCCGATGGATGTGCGCAGCTGGGTCGCGGCGTTCGGGTTGAGGCGTTGGGCGGTGAACTCGTGGGCGGAGGCTTCGCCGGTGTTGATGCTGTCGAAGTAGGTGCCTCGGCCCAGGCGGAGGAACGGCTCCGGGCCAGTCAGGTCCGCGGCTATGAGGCGGTAGGTGGGGCGGTCCTCGAAGACGGCTGGTGGGGCCAGGTCGGCAATGGTTTCGGCGTACGAGTCGTAGTGGGTGCCATCGGGGCGGAGGGGTAGCTGCTCACGGGCTGCGGTTTCGCGGCCGGTGACGCCGGTGAAGGTCGCGTCGGGATCGAACTTGAGGGCGATTGACGTCAGCGGGATGGGTGTCGACGGCAACCAGGTTTCGGGAGCCAGCAGCGGAGTACCGGCAACGTGACGGGCTGCGGGGAATTCGTCGGCTGCGTCAAGGCCGAGGCGATGGCGGTGCTCGACGAGGTGGCGGCGTACGCCGAACCAGGCGTGGCGGCTTGCCTCGACGTCGGCTGTGGATTCCGGCATGACTCATTGCAACAAGGTGCAAGGTCCCCCGGCAACGACGGGGCCCCGGCTACCGTGTGAATTCGACCGACGAGGAGGCCACGCTGACTGCCGGGGCGTATCAAGTGCAGGCAGCTTGCAGTACCGGCAAGGTGAAGCTGGTCGCGCCAGGCGGATCGTTGCCGGTGGCATGTAGTGGAGCGCTCGGGCCAGGACTCAACGTCTGTACGACGAAGCCGGGGCTGATCGTTGCGGTCGAGCGAATGGCTGGCCCGGTGGGCGATCTGGTCTGGCAGCTCAAGCGAGTGGATGCACAGCGCTGGGCCGGCCGATGACATGATCTCAGGTATGTCGACGGACCTGGAGGCCGCTCTCACGCGACGAGCGCGGCGCGATGCGGGCTGTGTGCGAGGCCTGCTGGCCGGACGTGCTGGCCAGTCATCCCAGCATGCTGTTGACATCTGTTGGCGCTGGGCTGCCGAACTGCCCGCGGCGTGAAGGATCTTGCACGAGTGAGGGTGGCTTGGGTTACGGGCTGTGACGGCACCGGGATGAATTGACGTGTTGTAACGGGCGATTTCGCGCTCAGAACGCGCGGTGCGGTAACGAAGAGTGTTTAGTTACTCACTCGTAGTGTGTGGATTCCTCACACCAGAGTGATGACATCGTGCACTACGCCGACCCCTGTCCGGGTGTCCAAGATGTGCGGGGCACCACGAGAGGGGGTCGGACAGTCATGCACGAGAGTTACGAGTTCTACTGCCTTGCGGACCGGACGTTCTACGAGTCGCCGGCCAATCGTGGTGCCCAGCACCCGGACTTCGCCTTGGCCGGCCGGGCTGTCCCGGACCGGTGGCGGCATGTGCCCGGGGAGACCTGGATGCACTACGCACCCAACGAGCTGAAGCTTCCCGCCCAGGGCTGGAAGATCCACGTGTCGGCCCGCCTCGCGGATGTCGAACGGACGCTCGAGGCCGTCTGGGAGTACTGCGTCCCGCGCGGCATCGCGTTCAAGTTCCTCCGCAACGAGCCCGTCCTCGTGATGGTCAACTCGAAGGCCGCTCCGCGCGGATCGAGTGGCAAGCTCGTGACGATCTACCCGACCGACGAAGCACAGCTCGAGCTTGTCCTCAAGGAGCTCGACGGCATCCTCCAGGGTGTCAAAGGCCCCTATATCCTGAGCGATCTGCGCTACGGCGAGGGTCCACTCTTCGTCCGGTACGGCGCCTTCGTCAGCAGGTTCTGTCTGTCGCCGACAGGCGAGCGGGTGCTGGCACTCGAGGACGACCAGGGCCGGCTCGTCCCGGACCATCGGGGCCCGACGTTCGCGGTGCCCTCCTGGGTGACGTTGCCGGACTTCCTGCGGCCGCAGCTCGACGCGCGCAACGCCGTCACGACCAACGACCTCGCGTACACGATCGACGGCGTCATCCAGTTCTCCAACGGCGGCGGCGTTTACCTCGGCCACCACAACGAGACCGGTGATCGCGTCGTCCTCAAGGAAGGCCGCCCGTACGCCGGTCTGGACATGGCCGGCCGTGATGCGGTCGCCCGGATCGCCCACGAGAAGGACATCCTCGAGCAGCTCGACGGCCTGGACGTCGTACCGAAGCTGCATGACTACCTCCAGCTCGGTGAGCATCACTTCCTCGTGCAGGAGCACATCGACTCGGTGTCGCTGCAACGGGAGCTGGTACGGCGCTATCCGCTGACGCACCCGGATGCGACCGAGGCTGACAAGGCGGAGTACGCCGAGTGGGCCGCGCAGATGGTCGGCAAGGTCGCGGAAGCGGTCGGGCAGCTGCACGAGCGCGGCGTGGTGTTCTGCGACCTGCATCCTGACAACGTTCTGCTCGACGTCGACGGCCGGCTCACGCTGATCGACTTCGAGGTCGCGACTCGGGCCGAGGACAAGGCCCGCTCGACCCTCGCGCATCCCGGCTACGCAGCTCCCGGCGATCGCCAGGGCGTCGACGTCGACCGCTATGCGTTGGCCTGTATCGCGCTTGGCGTCTATGCACCGCAGGCAACGATCCTGCTGAATCTCCATCCTGGCAAGGCATTCCAGCTCGCCGACATGATCACCGAGACTTTCCCGGTGCCGAGGGCGACCGTCGAGGAAGCCGTCCGGACCATCGTCGGACCGCAGGCCACGCACGACCCGGAGATGGTCGACCTGGCCCTTCCCGGCGAGGCCGACTGGCCCGAGGTCCGCGAGGCACTGACCCGATCCATCGTCGCGAGCGCGACCCCCGGACGCACCGACCGGCTGTTCCCCGGCGACATCGCGCAGTTCCGCGACGGCGGCGGCATCGACCTCGCCACCGGCGCCGCGGGCATCCTGTACGCACTCGCCAAGACCGGCGCCGACCGCTTCCCGGAGTACGACGAATGGCTGCGGAAGCGGGCCGTGGGCACGGAGACCGGTCCCGGACTGTACGACGGTCTGCACGGTGTCGCGCACGTCCTCGACGAGCTCGGATACCGCCAGGACGCACTGGATCTCGTCGACCGCACACTCGCGGACGACTGGAGCTCCCGCGAGCTCGGCTTGCACTCCGGACTGGCCGGCATCGGCCTCAACCTCCTGCACTTCGACACCGAGCCGGCCCTTCGGGCGAAGGCGGTCCGCGTGCTCGACCTGGTCGCTGACCGGCTCGGGGACGTCACCGACGTACCCGAGGTCAGCGGCGGTCAGCAAGCGCGGGCCGGGTTGATGCACGGGTCGTCCGGGCCGGCGCTCTTGTTCCTGGAGGCGTTCGAGCAACTGGGTGACACCGGGCTGCTCGACCTGGCCGAGATCGCCATCAAGCAGGACCTCCGACGTACGACGCTCACCCCGGACGGGATGCGGCAGGTCGACCAGGGCTGGCGGACCCTGCCATACCTGGAAGAGGGCTCGGCCGGTGTCGCGCTCGTCCTCGAGCGGTATCTGCGCCACCGTCCGTCCGATGAGCTCACGGCGACGCTCGCCGAGCTCCAGCGGGTGACGCATTGCTCCTACTACGTCCAGCCCGGTCTGTTCATGGGTCGCGCCGGCCTGCTCCTCACAGCCGCCTCACTCGGCGAGGAACAGGTAACGGTCGACGACCTGGTGTACGGGCTCGGTTGGCACGCGATGCCGTACCAAGGCGGTCTCGCGTACCCCGGCAACCAGTTGCTCCGTCTGTCGATGGACCTGGCGACCGGATCGGCCGGCGTACTGCTGGCCCTGGGAACGGCGCTGCACGACGCGCCGGCGTCCCTCCCGTTCCTCGGACCTCCCCAGTGGTCCGAGTCAACATCGCGGCGATCTGCACCGAAGGAGGTGTAAAACATGGCACTTCTCGACCTTCAGGGTCTGGAGACCCCGGGCTACGGCCACGGCGGCCACCACCACGGCGGCTCCACGCTGACCGTGCTGGGCTGCGCTTCGCAGACCCCGAGCAACCTGAGCCTTCTGCTCTGCCACTGATCGGTGGTTCTGAGGCCCTGGGTGGGCGGCATACCCCACCCGGGGCCGAACTGCCTTCGGCCGTGCCGCAGGGCACGTCCGACCCGATCACCGGTGACCGACTCGCCTCGGTCGCCGGGCGGCTGACGTTGTGCCGGACGGAAGGAGTGGAGTGTTGGGTACCTCCGTGCAGTCCTATCCATGCGCCGAGCGGCTCCCGCTCGTGGAGCAGGTGCACGGCTGTTCCGTCGCGGATCCGTACCGCTGGCTCGAAGACCGCGAGTCGGCCGAGGCCCAACGGTGGCAGGCGGACCAAGACGAGCTGTGGCTGACTCATGCCGCCACGCTGACGAACCGGTTCCGGTTCCGCACCAGTGTGAAGACCCTCTCGAACGTCGGCAGCGTCTCCGTCCCCAGTTGGCGCGGCGACCATTGCTTCACGCTCCGCCGCGATCCGGGCCGACAGCACCCGATCCTGTACGTCGACGAGCACGTGCTCCTCGACCCTTTGCAACTCGACCCCAGCGGGCGCACCACTCTGGACGGCTGGCAGCCGTCACCCGATGGCAGCCTCCTCGCCTTCCAGGTCTCACAAGGCGGCACCGAGCAGTCCGTCCTGTACGTCCTCGACGTGACCACCGGTCAACCCGTCGACGGCCCGATCGACGGTTGCCGCTACTCCCCCATCGCCTGGCTCCCGGACGGCAAGTCCTTCTACTACGTGCGTTTCCGCCAGGTACGGCATCGCCACCTGAACGACCCCGACGACACCACGATCCTCGCGACCGAGGCGTCGTACGGGCTCGAGCTCAGTCATGACGGTCGCTGGCTGACGATCTCCGCCTCCCGCGGTACGGCGAACGACCTCTGGCTCGCCGACCTCGCCACGGACGAACCACCCATCCCCGTGCAGCAGGACATCGACGCCCTCACGATCATGACGGTGGGACCCGACGGCCGCTTGTACGTCGTCACCACCCGCGACGCGTCTACCGGCCGAATCTGCATCGGCGAGCCCAACAACCCTTCGAGCTGGGACGACTTCATCGATCCCGGCGCACCGCTGACCGGCCTTGCGATCCTCGACGAGCACATCCTCGTCAGCCACACCGACGAGATCACGATCCACGACCGAGCGACCGGCACGCGAATCGGCTCCGTCGAACTCCCAGGGTCCGTAGGCTCTCTGACGACGCGACCGGGCGGCGGCACCCAGGCCTGGTTCACCTACACCGACAGCGTCACCCCAACGGCCGTCTACTGCTACGACGCCACCACCGGCAGTACGACGCTCTGGTCGCACGCACCCGGCGTGGTCTCGGACGCCGAGTCGCACCGCCTCACCTACACCTCGCCCGACGGCACCGAGCTCCAACTCCTCGCGATCGCCAAGCCGGGGACCGAAGGACCGCGACCGACGATCCTCTACGGGTACGGCGGTTTCGGCCAGTCCCTCACCCCGACGTACTCCGCGTTCACGCTCGCCTGGGTCGAGGCCGGCGGCGTCTTCGTGACCGCCACTGTCCGCGGCGGCGGCGAGCACGGTGAAGCTTCCCACCGGGCCGGGATCCTGGACCAGAAGCAGAAGGTCTTCGACGACTTCATCGCGGCCGCCGAGCACCTGATCGCGACCGGTTGGACCACAGCCGATCAGCTCGCGGCGTGCGGCGAGTCGAACGGTGGCCTTCTGGTTGCCGCAGCACTCACCCAGCGCCCGGAGTTGTTCGCGGCCGCCGTCTGCTCGGCGCCGCTGACGGACATGGCGAGGTACGAGCTGTCAGGTCTCGGTGAGCGCTGGGTGCCGGAGTTCGGGTCCGCGTCCGATCCCCACCAGTTCAGGACGTTGCTGTCCTACTCGCCGTACCATCGTGTCGCCGAAGGCGTGAAGTACCCGGCCGTCCTCCTGACGGCGTTCGGGAACGACACGCGCGTGGATCCCTTGCACGCCAGGAAGATGTGCGCCGCGCTCCAGCACGCGACCGCGGGCGAGCGTCCGGTGCTGCTGCGTCTCGAGCTCGATGCCGGCCACGCGACCGGAGGCATCAGTCTGGCAGCCGACATACTGGCGTTCGTCGCCGGCCAAACCGGGCTGGCGTCGTGATCACCTTCGGCGAGGTCGCCAAGCACAGCCGCGGCTGGCTGCCGGTGATCGGTCTCAACGCACTGATCGGCAGCGGCGTCACGCTTGCCCTGCCGACGATCCTCGGCCGTTCGGTCGACTCGATCGTGGCCGGAGATGGGTACACCCGTTGGCTGATCGCGGCCGCCGGAGTGATCGGACTCGGGATCGCCGCCAGCATCGTCGATGCGTTCGTCGGCGCTGCCTGTGTCGCCGAAACGACTGCCTGGCTGCGGCATCGGTTGGTGAGGCAGATCGTCCACGGTGGCCCGGAAGGTACCCGCAGCTTCGAGACCGGCGACCTCGTCACCCGCGTCTCAGCCAACGCCACCGACGCCGCCCAGGCCGGTCCGGCCGCTGTGACCGCGATCGCCGCGATCGCTCCGCCGGTGGGCAGTCTGGTCCTGCTCGCGGTGATCGACCCCTGGCTCGCCGCAGCGTTCTTCGGCGGAGTAGTGCTCGTGATCCTCGTCCTGTGGACGTTTGCGAAGCGGACCGCCGACGTCAGTCTGGCCTACCAGGAAACCCAGGGCCGGATCGCTGCGCTGCTGTCCGAATCCCTCACAGGCATCCGTACGATCGCCGCCGCCGGTACGACGGCCCGCGAGGAAGGCCGCATCCTCGGCCTCCTGCCCGAGTTGCACAAGCACGGCGTCGTCACCTGGTGCGTCCTGGCCCGCTCCGGCGCACAGGCTGCGATCGTCGGTCCGCTCGTGCTCGTCGCCATACTGGCCGTGGGCGGGCTCCAGCTCGCGTCCGGCCGGATCACCGCGGGCGAGTTGTTCGCCGCGTCCCAGTACGCCGTACTCGGCGCAGGCCTCGGCAACCTGACCGGGGTGATCGGCGAGATCGCCCGCGCCAAGGCCGGTGTGCATCGGGCCCGTGAGGTGCTCGCGATCGAGTCGGTCGCGCACGGCACGCTCGCACTGCCGAAGGGGACCGGCCACCTGACGTTCAACGGCGTCAGCGTGATCGCGGGCGGAAATGTCCTGCTGGACAACGTGAATCTCGACCTTCCCGGCGGCGCCACCGTCGCCGTGGTCGGTCCGAGCGGCGCCGGCAAGTCGGTGCTGGCTGCGATCGCCGCGAGGTTGCGCGACCCGTCGACCGGCCAGGTCTCGCTGGACGGCGTACCGCTGCAGGCCGTCAGCCGAAATGCTCTACGCTGCGCGGTCGGTTGCGCCTTCGAACGTCCGCAACTGGTCGGCCGGACGATCGGCGAGGCGATCGCGCCCGAGACGATCAGCCCGGTCCGCACGCTGGCCGCGGCCCGCGCAACGCACGCCCACGACTTCGTCAGCCGGCTGCCGGACGGGTACTTCACCTCGTTGCGCAAGGCACCGATGTCCGGCGGTGAACGGCAACGCCTCGGCCTCGCCCGGGCCTGGTCGGCGGACCGCCTACTGGTGCTGGACGATGCGACCTCCAGCCTGGACACAGCCACTGAGCGGCAGATCAGCCGGACCCTCACCGAGGATCGCCATCACCGGACCCGCCTGATCGTCACCCACCGCCCCGCCACCGCCGCCCGCGCGGACCTCGTCGTCTGGCTCGACCACGGCCGCGTCCGTGCCATCGGCCCACACGCTGACCTCTGGCAGCACACGTCGTACCGCGAAGTCTTTGGATGAAGCGCGAACTGAGATACGGCGCCGCGGCGCTGCGGAAGCGGGCGACGACCAGGCTGATCGCCTGGTTGATCCCGGAGATCCTGCCGACCGCGGTCTACGGCATCGCGGTCGCGCACGCGACCGACAACTTTCTCGGCGGCCACGTCTGGCAGGGCATCGCCTGGCTCGGCGGACTGGTCGCGACGGCCTGTCTGGGCGCGGCCGGAGCACGTCAGGTGTACGGCCGCCTCGGCGATCTCGTCGAGCCCGTCAGGGACGACCTGGTACGACGCGTTGTCGCCGGCGCCCTGCGGACCGGGGACGACAGTGCCGTGGCGCGGTTGAACCGGCAGGTGGAGATCGTTCGGGACACGTTCGCCGGGTTGGTCCTGGTGATCCGCAGTTTTGCCGTCACGTTGTTCGGCGTACTGACAGGCTTGTTGTCGCTGGCGCCGTTGGTCGCGGCGTTCGTCGTACCGCCTTTCCTGCTGGGGTTTGCGTTGTCGCTCGCGGTGCTGGGGATGGCAGCGGATCGGGTGCGAGCGTCGTTGCAGGCGGACGAGGACCTCGCGGCATCGGCCGGGATGGTGTTCGGCGGGGTGCGGGACATTACGGCGGCCGGGACCGAGGAGTTCGCCGGGCGCTTGGTGGGCGATCCGATCGAGGCGCACGCGGCGGCCGAGCGCGCACTCGCGAAGGTTGCCGCGCTTCGGACTCTGTGCTTCGCGGTCGGTGGTTGGCTGCCGCTGCTGATCCTGCTGGCGGCCGGACCTTGGCTGATCGGGCGTGGAGTCAGCACCGGCACGCTGCTCGGCGGCCTGACCTACGTGCTGATCGGGTTGCAGCCGGCGCTGAACGCGGTGATGGGCGCGCTGGGCGACAGCGGTCTGCGGTACGTGATCACCCTCGGCCGGATCCTGGACTCTTCCGCAGAGGTCGAGCGGCCGGGTCACACAGACACTCCCACCGGTTTCGACGTCAGCCTGCGTGGGCTGAGTTTCGCCTACGGCCCGAACGCCGAACCTGTGCTGGACAAACTCGAACTGACCATTCCCGAAGGTGAGCACCTGGCGGTCGTCGGACCGAGCGGAATCGGGAAGTCCACGCTGGCCGGGCTGGTGTGCGGGATGCTGACACCCACGAGCGGGCAGGTGCTGGTGGGCGGCGTTCGCCCGGCCAGGGCGACGCCCGCGACGCGAGTGCTGATCCCGCAGGAGGCCTACGTCTTCAGTGGGACCGTGCTGGACAACCTGATCTATCTGTTGCCCAACGCAACAACACCGCAGGTGGCGGACGCGGTCGATGCGATCGGTGCGGCGGCACTGATCGAGCGGATCGGCGGACTGACCGCGGACGTCAAACCGGGCGAACTGTCCGCCGGCGAACGGCAGTTGATCGCGCTGGTCCGCGCGTACCTGTCCCCTGCGCCACTCGTCGTACTCGACGAGGCGACCTGCTTCCTGGATCCGGAGGCCGAGCGCGTCGCCGAGGAGGCGTTCGCCAGACGCGAAGGCACGCTCATCGTGATCGCACACCGGATCAGTTCGGCACTCCGAGCCCGCCGCATCCTGGTCCTCGACGGCAACCAGGCAGCCCTGGGCACGCACGTCAGCCTGATGCGCAAGTCCCGCATGTACCGCGACCTGCACGGCAACTGGGCCCCCACAATCAGCAGGAGTCAGATCCAGCCGGCGTCCTGAGCCTTCCGGATCGCCTCGATGCGGCTGCGGGAACCGGTCTTCGCCAGGATCCGGGACAAGTAGTTGCGTACGGTCCCGGCACTCAGACTGAGGGTCCGGGCAACCTCCTGCGCCGTCGCACCCGTGGTGACCTGCCGCAGCACCTCGCACTCACGATCGGTCAACGGGTTGTCGCCGGCCTTCAACGCCGCGACCGCAAGCCGTACGTCGACGACGGGCAGACCCTTCGCCACATCCCGGACCGCCTGCACCAACTGGTCCGGGGTCACGTCCGTCGCTATCAGACCGATCCGCGGCGCCTGCTTCACCAGCGCGATGCTGGTCGCGGCGATGGCTTCGTGATCGATCAGCACCAGCACACCGCGGCCGGTCAGCTTCCGGCACAGCTCCTCGATCCGGATCCGCCCAGGCAGCTGTGGGTCGAGCAGTACGACGTGCGGCCGTCGCCCGGCCACCTGCAGGACGTCCTCCGAGCGGTCCAGCTCGGCCACCACGTCCAGATCGTTCTCCCTTGCCAGCACCGCGGCCAGTGCACCACGCACCAACGTGCCGCGATGGCCGAGAGCCACTCGGATCACCGCTTGCCCCCATACCCTTCCGTCGCCTCATCCGCCGGTCCGCCACTGCGGCGGCGGAAATCCAGCTGCCGGACGGCGGGGCCCGTGCTTCGATCAACGAGTGAACCCGCCGGATGACACGCACGAATCCCGCCGCTGCCCGGGCTGCGGCGCCGATCTCCCGCGCTCGGACTGGCCGGGCGAGGCGAAGAACAGCGCCTCCCCGGAGTGTCTGGAGGTCTCCGGCCGGCTGCTCGGCTTCGAGATCGAGCACCAGGCCCGGCTCGGCCACCTGCACCAGCTGCGGATCGACGCGTACGGCGGCCAGCACGTCCTCCCGGGCACGCCGCCGATCGGGCCGGTGTTCGCGCTCAACGGCCTGTACATGTACCTCGAGCGTGGTTCGGGCAACCTCGACGTCCGCACGGCCCACGGCGTCATGGCCAACTCGTACGACGACTGGCCGGTGCTCAGCCCACCCGCGACGGTCGGCCGGCTCACGGCGTACGACGTCCTGACCGCGGGCGGAGTCGACGCGGTGGAGTCGGCGCTCATCAGGTGGGCCGGACAGGTGTGGGATTCCTGGCCGGACGACGTCCAGGATGTGGTCCGGAAGCTGACCGTCGAGCTGGTCCCGCAACGCTATTTCCGACGCTAGAAACCGGTCGGTTCCAGGCCTTGGTTACCCCGTCCAGCGACCCTCAAACCTCGGCGTGCCGAGCCGGAAACCGTTCTGTTGTTGGACTTTCACTACCTCAAAGGCCAGAAAAAACCGGGGCAGATTCCCCGGATGGTCTTGCGCTCCGCGCCGAGGTCGCACAGGATGACAGGCGTTGCGTCGTTACCGTGGCGTGATCATTCGGTCGCTGTCCTGTGACCTGCCCGAATGCCCCCTCCCCTGCACGGGGGGCCTGGTGAGTTCCACCATGCCCAAGCTCACGAGGAGCGCTTTTCCGATGTCCAAAGCACGACATGCGCGCCCCCGGCGAAGTACCCGCCGGGTGGCACGGACCCTCACGATCGCCGGTCTCGGGGCCGGCATCACCGCCGCCGGCGCCGGTGCGGCGTTCGCGACCGACTACACGGTCAAGCCCGGCGACACCCTTTCCGAGATCGCCCAGGCCAACGGCGCCGACTGGCACCAACTGGCCAGGATCAACAACCTGAAGGACCCCGATCTGATCCTGATCGGGCAGACCCTGACGCTGGACGGCGTGAAGAAGGCCGCCGCTCCGCAGCGGGTGACGACCAAGAAGGTCGAGACCAAGAAGGTCCGCAAGACCGAGCGCAAGGTGAAGACCAGCCGGTCCGAGGACCGTCCGGCGGCCAGCGGCCGCGCGAACCTCAGCGGCGCCTGGGCGAAGGTTGCCAACTGCGAATCCAGTGGGAACCCGCGGGCCGTCAACCCGGCCGGGTACTACGGGCTGTTCCAGTTCGACCTGCAGACGTGGCGCAGCGTCGGCGGCTCCGGCAACCCGGCCAAGGCGTCGGCGGCCGAGCAGCTGATGCGCGCGAAGAAGCTGTACGCCCAGCGCGGCGCCTCCCCGTGGCCGGTCTGCGGCCGCTACCTCCGCTGACCTGACCCCACTCCATCCGGCCGGATGGTGGTGGACCGTCCTCCCACCGTCCGGCCGGGCCCTCGCGTCCCTGGCGTCTGGCGCTCCCCACCCATCGTGGCGGGTCAGTGCGCAACTCATCCGTGATCGCGACGGGTGGGGAGCACCAGACGCCAGTTGGTCAGGCCCGGGTGATGACCAGCATCTCGTTGGCACCGACCTGGAACTCGTACGGCACCTTGCGGGTCTCCCAGGTGATGCCGTCCAACTCGTCCAGGATCTCCGGCAGGAACGCCACCGGCTCGCCGGCACCCTGCAGCACGAGCGGGAAGATGCGCACCTCCGCGTTGCTCACCCGGATCAGTTCGCGCAGCGCCGCCAGGTGCCAGTCGCGGTCGTACTTGTCCGCCCAGGTGAACAACAGGTGCGAGCACAGCACCAGGTCAAACCGCCGGTCACCGAACGGCAGCTCCGGCAGCCCGGCCGCGATGTAGCGCTCGGGCGCCACCGACACGTCCTGCAGGAACCGGTCGGCCGCCTCGATCCTGTACTGGTCCTTCCGCTCCGGCGATCCGTACCAGTGCCAGACGAAGCTCCCCTGGTGCTCGTCCACGATCCCCGCGGTCGCGGGCAGGCTGCGCCGAACGGTGTCGACGAGCTCGGACGGCTCCAGCTCGTACGCCGGATCGGCCGCGATCGCGTCGACGCCACGCGCGGCGGCCTCCGCGGTGAAGCTCGCACCGCCCGCACAGCAGTCGAGCACGGAATCAGGGAGTTCTCTCAGGTCGAACATCGCTTCGTACTCGGCGTACGAGCGCGAGGTCACCAGCACGGGTCTACCTTTCGACGGTTGTCTTCCGGTGCAGGCGGCGATCCAGGAAGGATGCTCCGGCCGCCAGAGCCAGGAACAGTACCGCGACCAGCAGACAGTTCAGCAGCACCCGGGCGTACCCGTGCTCGCCGACATCCACGAACGGATACGGGTAGAACCCGACGAACTCACCGCGGACCAGCGTGAACACCAGCCACAGCAGCGGGTACACGATCGACCACCCCACGATCCGCTGATCCGTCACGCCGCGCGGGCCGAACAGCAACCAGCCGAGGACGCCGAGGATCGGCGTCGCGGTGTGCAGCAGGAAGTTCGCGACCTCCGCCCAGCCGGTCAGGTCGCCGAGCCCGGCCAGCACCAGGTGGTAGACGATGCCGGTCACCGCAATACAGAGCACACCGTTCAGCCGCAACGTCTTGAACAGGGTGCTCTGCGGCCGGTCCGGCTGCAGAGCCAGCAGGAAGACCGTCGCCCCCAGCAGCAGGTTCGACTGGACGGTGAAGTACGCGAACACGTTGAACACCCGCTCCGGGTTGTCCGGGAAGAACCCCTCGGTCCCGTTCGCGGTGACGAACAACTGCACCACGATGCCCACCAGGACCACAGCCGCCGTGACACCGGCCCAGATCCGCCCGATCGTCGTCATGCACGCAATGTACGACGCCGAGACGCTGTGTCACGGGATCTCAGACGCCCGCTCAGGCCGACTGCTTCTCCCGTTGCTGCTGATCAGCTTCCGTACGTTCGAACGAGTAGCTGAACGAGACGATGGCGTCGATCACCAGCACGATCGTCCAGGTCCACGCCGGGGCGAGGGCGGCGTCGTACCCCTGCCCGGAGAGGAGACCGAGGCCGATCATGATGCCGACGCCGACGACATACGCGAGCAGGTGGTGGTACCAGCCGGCGCGCTCGCGGCGAGCCCGCTCGGGCCCACGCTTCGGCGGCTTCACCGGACGCGGCGCACCACCCATGAAGTGCGCGGCCCACTTGTCGGCCCACTTGAGCGTCTGGTGGCCGAAGCCGACGCTGACACCGATGAAGATCGCGGCCAGCGAGTGCTTGAACGACGGTTCGCCGCCGCGGTGGATGTCGATCACGCCGGCGACCAGCATGACCACGTCGACCAGCGGCACCGCCGCCAGCAGGACCAGGCCGGCCTTCGGCAGCCGGAGCAGGTAGCGCGTCGCGAGCCCGGCAGCGAGCAGGACCCAGAACCCGATCTCACACGCGGCGATCACAGCGAGCAGCACAGTGGTTCACCCTCCCGAGATGTTTATTAGTACGACTGTGTTGTGAACGACAGTAACACGGCTGTGCTAAAAAGGAACACATGCCGAAGATCGTCGACCACGACGTCCGCCGCGAGGAGATCGCTCAGGCGCTCTGGCGGGTGGTCCGCCGCGACGGCGTCCGCGCCGCCTCGGTCCGGACCGTTGCCGCCGAGGCCGGCTGGTCACCCGGGGCCGTGCGCTACTACTTCCCCGACCAGGAGGGTCTGCTCAGCTTCGCGATGGACCTGGTGGCGCGCCGGGTCGGCCAGCGGATCAGCGCACTGGACGTCAAAGGAAGCGCCCTGACGATCGTGCTGCGTTACCTCGAAGAGGCTCTCCCCCTCGACGCCGAGCGGCAGGCCGAGTTCGACGTCTGGCTGGCGTTCATGGCGCAGGCCCAGGCCGAAACCGGAGCCGGCAGCCTGCACGGACACGTCGACGCGGTGCACGACGGCCTGCGCCAACTCTGCGAATCGCTGCTCCAATCCCTGTCCGAGGCCGGCGGCCTCCGGGAGGGTCTGGATCTGCGCCGCGAGGCCGAACTTCTGCACGCCCTGATCGACGGCCTGGCCTTGCACTCGGCCATCCAGCCCGGCCGGACCACACCGGCCCGGATCCGGCAGCTCCTCCGGCACCACCTCGAAACACTGCTTGCCTGAAACCCTTGCACACGAAGCTTTTCTGTCCGATCACAGACAAGATTCGGCGAGACCGGACTAAAACCTTGCGCCGCGTGGCACGATCACCGCATGGAGTCCGAGGGGGTGATCGTCGTCAGTGGGATCATGGCGGCCGGGAAGTCGACGGTTTCCCAATTACTGGCCGAGAGATTCCAGTACGGCGTCCATCTCCGGGGTGACGTTTTCCGCCGGATGATCGTCAGCGGACAGGCCTCGATGGCCGACGACATGGCCGAGGCCCAGCGGCAGCTCCAGCTCCGGTACCGGCTCGCCTGCCAGGCCGCCGACGGGTACGCGCAGTCCGGTTTCACCGTGGTCCTGCAGGACGTGGTCATCGGTGAACTGCTGCGCGAGTTCCTGGACGGGATCCAGACCCGGCCGCGCTATCTCGTCGTCCTGACGCCGCGACCCGAGGTGATCTCCAGCCGGCTCGGCGGGGCCTACCACCTGGTCGACGAGCTCGACTACGAGCTGCACGCGTTCAGTCCGCGGCGCGGATTGTGGCTGGACAACTCCGATCTGTCCGCCGGCGAGACGGTCGACGCGATCCTCGGCCGCCTGGACGAGGCGCGCTTCGAGTGATGACCGGACAGGCTACCCAGGGGTAGTTTGGCTGGATGGCGACCACGGTACGGCGGACCTCCTGCAACCTGTGTGAAGCGATCTGCGGTGTGCTCGTGACGGTCGACGACGGCCGGGTCACCGACATCCGCGGCGACGAATCCGATCCGCTCTCCCGCGGTCACATCTGCCCGAAGGCCGTCGCGCTCCGCGATCTCCAGGAGGACCCGGATCGGTTGACCACGCCAGTACGACGTACCGCCGACGGCTGGCAGGAGATCGGCTGGGATGCGGCGTACGAGCTGGTCGTCGGGAAGCTGACCGAGATCCAGCGTGAGCACGGCCGGAACTCGGTCGGCGTCTACCTCGGCAACCCGAACGTGCACAGCCTGGGTGCGCTGACCCACCTGCCGACGATGATCCGGCAGCTCCGGACCCGGAACCGGTTCAGCGCCACGTCGATCGATCAGCTCCCGCACATGCTCGCGTCGTACCTGCTGTACGGCCACCAGCTGATGGTGGCGGTGCCGGACATCGACCGCACGTCGTACCTGCTGATGCTCGGCGCGAACCCGCTCGCCTCGAACGGCAGCATGATGACCGCGCCCGGCTTCGGCCGACGGCTGAAGGACGTGCGTCAGCGCGACGGAAGAGTTGTGGTGATCGACCCACGGCGGACCGAGACAGCCGCGATCGCCGACGAGCACCACTTCGTCCGGCCGGGCACCGACGCGGCGTTCCTGCTCGCGCTCATCCATCAGGTCATCGCCGACGGTCACGCGCGGCCGGCGTCGTACGTCGACGGGTTCGCGGCGGTCAAGGCAGCGGTCGAGCCGTGGACCTCGGATCGGGCCGCCGCTGTCACCGGGATCGACGCGGACGTGATCCGGCGGATCGCGACCGAGTTCGCGACCGCGGACCGGGCCGCCTGCTACGGGCGGGTCGGGGTGTCGACGCAACAGTTCGGCGCGATCTGCCAGTGGGCGATCCAGGTGCTCAACATCATCACCGGGAACCTCGACCGGCCGGGCGGCACGATGTTCCCGCGGCCGGCGGTGAACGCGCTGCTAGGTCTGGGTCGCGGTCACCTGGGGCTGTGGAAGAGCCGGGTCCGCGGACTGCCCGAGTTCGGCGGCGAGCTGCCGGTGTCGACGATGGCCGAGGAGATCCTGACACCGGGAGACGGCCGGATCCGGGCGATGGTGACGGTCGCCGGCAACCCGGTGCTGTCCACCCCGAGCGGCCGTCGCCTGGACGAGGCCCTCGACACGCTCGACTTCATGGTCTCGGTCGACCCGTACATCAACGAGACCACCCGGCACGCGGACGTGATCCTGCCGCCCGCGCCGCCGCTCGAGCGGGACCACTACGACGTGATCTTCCATCAGCTCGCGGTCCGCAACACGGCTCGCTGGAACGACGCCGTACTGCCGAAGCCGCCCGAGGCACGGCATGACTGGGAGATCTTCCGCGACCTCGGCCTGGCCCTGGTGCGCCGTACGCCGTGGAGCCGGCGCAAGGTCGAGATGATGGCGCGACTGCGGATGTCGCCACGCCGGATCGTCGACCTCGGACTGCGGATCGGGCCGTACCGGTTGTCGCTGCGGAAGCTGCGGAAGTCGCCGGGCGGGGTCGACCTCGGACCGCTCCAGCCGGCGTTGCCCGGGGCGCTGCGGGGCAAGAGCAAACGGATCGACCTGGCCCAGCCGATGATCCTGGATGACCTGCCCCGACTGGAGTCGCTGGTCGCTCTCGACGACGGCGGGCTGTTGCTGATCGGGCGGCGGCATCTGCGCAACAACAACTCGTGGATGCACAACTCGGCCCGGCTGGTGAAGGGCCGGCCGCGACACCAGTTGCTGATGAACCCGGCCGACCTGGCCGAGCGCGATCTGAAGGACGGCCAGCTGGTCAGGGTGGCGTCGGTGGCCGGATCGGTCTCCGTGGAGGTTGCTGCGAGCAACGACATGATGCCGGGGGTGGTCAGCCTGCCGCACGGCTTCGGGCACGGCCGGGAAGGTGTCCGGCTCACGGTTGCGAGCCAGGTCGCGGGAGCGAGCGCGAACGACGTCACGGACGCCGGGCTCACCGACACCGTGGCCGGCACTGCCGCGGTGAACGGCGTCCCGGTGACGGTGACGGCCGGCTAGACCGGCGGTGGGCCGGAGCTGTCGCGGACGATCAGCAAGGGTGTGGAGTAGAGGTGTGCCTGTGGGCGGGCGCCGTTGAGCAGGTCGAGCAGTCGGTTGGTGACCTCGGCGCCGTACCCGATGATGTTGTGGCTCATCGCCGTCAACGGCGGGTGCGTGATCCGGCACAGGGTCGAGTCGTCCCAGGCGACCAGCGTGACGTCCTGCGGTGAGCGCGACCCGAGCCCGTGTACGACGGCCAGACCGGCCACCGCCATCAGGTCGTTGTCGTAGATGATCGCGGTCGGCCGGTTCGCGGCGGCCAGCAGGTCGCGCGTCGCCGCGGCACCCTCGTCGGCGGAGAAGTCGGTGTGCACGACCCGGATCTTCAGGCCCAGCCGGCGCCCGGCCGTTGCGAATGCCCGGTCGCGGATCCAGACATCGCCGTACTCCGGTGGTCCGGCGATGCGGGCGACCACGCGGTGACCGAGCGACGCGACGTGTTCGAGCGCCGCGTTCATCGCCGCCGTACCGTCGGTCCAGACACACGGCATCCCGTCGGCCAGCTCCGGGTCGGCGACCAGCACGGCCGGCAGCCCGAGCTTGCGGAGCAACGGGATGCGCGGGTCGGCGACCCGAAGGTCGACCACGATCACGCCATCGACCCGGCGTTCAGCGGACCATTTCCGGTACGTCGCCAGCTCTTCGTCCAGATCCGCCACCACCTGCAGGGCGAGCGCGTAGGACTTCTGTGAGAGCACGGACTCCACACCACCCACGAAGCCCATGTAGAACGGTTCCTCGGTCAGGGTCTTCGCGGTCCTGGCGAGGACGAGCCCGAACGTCTCGCTCCGGGCCGCGGACAGCTGGCGGGCGGCCCGGTTGGGCACCCACTCCAGCTCTTCCGCGACCTTCAGGACCCGCGCCCGGGTGGCCTCGGAGACCCCCGGCTGGTTGTTCAGCGCGTACGACACCGCGCCTTGGGAGACGCCCGCGCGGCGGGCGATCTCTTTGATCGTGACTCGGGGCACGACGGCCTCCTCGAAGGGCGGCCGGACCGAGGACGGTCGGTCCGGAATCCTTCAGTGTGCGCCGGTTTCCACACCGTGTCACCACTCAGGCGCGGAGGGTGACTGTTTGATCAAATCCTCACCGCTTCTTACCTGCACATCTCAGGGGATAACCACTCCTGTTGTCCCTTCTCTCCCCGTATTTCGACAAGACAAGGGGCAACACCAGGGGTTATCCGCTCAAATTGTCGCAGGGGTGGGCCGGAGCGCCAGGCGGGGCCGAGGTGGCGGCGGGGCTGCGGATGGGGGTCAGGTGACCGCCCAGTGGTTGGGCGCAGGGTGGTGTGGGCGGGGCCGGGTGGGATACCGTTGCGGTCGTTACTTAACCGGTTCGGCAATCAAGCCGGCGAGGATCCCAGGGCAGCGGGAGAGCCGCCGGCGACGAGGAGAAACCATGGTCGCAGTGGACAACCTGTCCCTCCAGTTGTACACGGTCCGGGGCAAGCTCGAGGAGGACTTCGACGCCACCCTGGCCCACATCGCGCAGATCGGCTACACCAAGGTCGAGCCCTTCGGTGTGACGAACTTCGCGGACCGCCTGGCCGAGGCGCTGCCCAAGTACGGACTGTCGGCACCGACCACGCACGCCGGCCTGCTCCGCGACGAGAGCGGCCCGATCTACGCCGCGGCGAAGCGGCTCGGCATCACCACCGTGATCGACCCGCACACCGACCCGGCCCGCTGGCAGGCGGCCGCCGACATCAAGGCGATCGCCGAGGGCCTGAACAAGGCCGCGGTCGAGGCCGCCGACCACGGCATCACGGTCGGCTACCACAACCACCAGTTCGAGCTCGAGTCGAAGATCGACGGCGTGCACGGGCTGGAGATCCTCGCGGACAACCTGTCCGACGACGTGATCCTCGAGGTGGACACCTACTGGGCCGCCGTCGGTGGCGCCGACGTACCGGCGCTCCTGGCCAGGCTCGGTGACCGGGTGAAGGCGATCCACGTCAAGGACGGCGACGGCACGCTGGACAACAAGGCCCAGGTGGCGGTCGGCGACGGCAGCATCGCGGTCCGGGAGATCCTGGCCGCCGTACCGAACGCGCTGCGGGTCGTCGAGCTCGACGACTTCACCGGCGAGATCTTCGACGCGGTGGAAGGCAGCTACAAGTTCCTCACCGGAGAGGGCGCACCTGCATGAAGGAGCGAAGCGAGTTCATCATCAAACACCGCGTGCCTCGTGCCTCATCGGCGCCCGGAGCGAAGCGAGGACGACGATGAGTTCTGTCGGCGTAGGAGTCATCGGCGCCGGAGTCATCTCCGACGCCTACATCAAGAGCATGCAGAGCTTCCCTGACCTGAAGGTGCACGCCATCGGCGACCTTCGGCCGGAGGCAGCCAAGGAGAAGGCCGAGCAGTACGGCATCGAGACCCACGGTGGTCCCGAGGCCGTGCTGAACCACCCGGACGTCGAGATCGTGGTCAACCTGACCATCCCGATCGCGCACGTCGAGGTGGCGCTGGCAGCGGTTGCCGCGGGCAAGCACGTGTGGAGCGAGAAGCCGTTCTCGCTGGATCAGGACAGCGGCCTCAAGCTGCTGGCGACGGCGCAGGACGCCGGAGTGCGGCTGGGCTGCGCACCCGACACCATCCTGGGTCCGGGCCTGCAGGAGTCGCGCCGCATCATCGAGCGCGGTGACATCGGGCAGCCGATGACCGCGCTGACCCTGATGCAGTCCCCCGGCCCGGAGTCCTGGCACCCGAACCCGGCGTTCCTGTTCCAGGATGGCGCAGGCCCGCTGTGGGACATCGGCCCGTACTACCTGACCACGCTGGTGCAGCTGTTCGGGCCGGTCGCGGCAGTCGCCGGCATCGGCTCGAAGTCGCGGGAGAAGCGCACGATCGGCTCCGGTCCGCTGGCCGGCACCGACTTCGACGTGACCGTGCCGACCCACGTCAGCGCGATCGCGCGGTTCGAGTCGGGGCAGTCGTCGCAGAGCATCTTCAGCTTCGACTCGCCGCTGTCGCGGGGCGGGTTCGTCGAGATCACCGGCGCGGACGCGACTCTCGCCGTACCGGACCCGAACGGGTTCGACGGTGCGATCAAGATCCGCCGGCGGGGCACTGACGACTGGGAGACCATCGCCGAGACGAAGGCGGTCGCGCAGCGCGGCACCGGCGTACTCGAGATGGCGCGGGCGATCCGGGCCGACCGGCCGCATCGCGCGACCGGTGCGCTGGCGTTCCACATCGTCGACGTGATGGCCTCCATCACCGATTCGATCGACACCGGTGCCTTCGTCGACGTGAACAGTACGGTCGAGGTCGCGGCGATCCTGCCGGACGACTGGGACGTCACCGCGGCGACCCTGTGAACCCGGCCCTGTGACCACGATCCTTCTCGATCCCCGGCGGACCGTCGTGTTCGCCGGGGACTCGGTCACCGACTGCGGCCGCCGAACCGACCCGGACGGGCTCGGTGACGGCTACGTGCGCAACCTGTACGACGACCTCGGTGCACGCCGGCCGCGGATCGTCAACGTCGGCATCAGCGGCGACCGGGCCGCCGACCTGGTCGGCCGCTGGTCCGCCGATGTGCTGGCCCACGACCCCTCCCTGGTATCGATCATGATCGGCATCAACGACACCTGGCGGCGGTACGACAAGAATGACCCGACGACGGCCGAGTCGTTCGAGGCGTCGTACCGGACGTTGCTGGATCCGCTCACCTGCCCGGTCGTCCTGGTCGAGCCGTTCCTGATGCCGGTGAAGGACGGCCAGGAGGGCTGGCGGGACGACCTCGACCCCAAGCTCGACGTCGTCCGCAAGCTCGCCGTCGAGTACGGCGCCATCCTGGTGCCGGCCGACGTGGAGCTGAACCGCCAGGCCAGGACCGTCGGCGCGGCCACGCTGGCGCACGACGGCGTGCACCCGTCCACCGCCGGGCATCGCGCCATCGCCGATCTCTGGCGCAAGACCGTCCTCGAAGACTGAGACCACCGCTCCCCGATTCCTTGGGGAGCGGTTTTGTGAAAGAACTAAACCGGTTCACTTTGGAGAGCTGCTGTGACATCGCTCAAGACAGTCCCGCTGACCACTGAAGGCGGCGCCGCCTGGACCGTGCGCACGGCGGCCGGACCGGTGCCCGAGGGGATCACCACACCGGTCGCCGCCACGGTCCCGGGCGAGGTGCACACCGACCTCCTGGCCGCCGGACTGATCCCGGATCCGTTCGACGGCGACAACGAGGGCAAGCTGGCCTGGATCGGCCGGACCGACTGGAGCTACCGGACCACCTTCGACTGGGCGGCCGACGGCCATGCGGTCCAAGAGTTGGTGGCCGACGGGCTGGACACCGCGGCGACCGTGACGCTGAACGGGACCGAGCTGGGCAAGACCTGGAACCAGCACCGGAGATACCAGTTCGACGTCACCGGCCTGCTGGTGGCCGAGGGCAACGAACTGGTCATCGACTTCGCCGGACCGGTGCGGACGGCCGAGGAGCTGGCCGAGTCGCTCGGACTGTGGCCGCACACCAACCACCATCCGTACAACGCGATCCGCAAGATGGCCAGCAACTTCGGCTGGGACTGGGGACCGGATGTCGCGACGGCCGGCATCTGGCGGCCGATCAGGCTCGAGTCGTGGTCCGGCGTACGGATCGACTCGGTCCGCCCGTTGGCCGGGCTCGACGGCGACCGCGGCGTACTCAGCACGCATGTCTCGCTGGCCTGGGCGCCCGGCGCGACCGAAGGCGCCACCGTCACCGTCGAGGTCGGCGGGACGACCGTGTCGGAGAAGGTTGCCGCTGGCACCGGGACCGTGGAGCTCACCTCGACGGTCGAGTCGGTCGACGCGTGGTGGCCGCGGGGCTACGGCAAGCAGCCGCTGTACGACGTGGCAGTGGCACTGGACGACCTGGACAGCTGGCGGGGCCGGGTGGGGTTCCGGACCGTCACGCTGAACGTAGCCCCCGACAAGGATGGTGGGCCGTTCGTGCTGTCCGTGAACGACAAGCCGATCTATGTGCGTGGCGCCAACTGGATCCCCGACGACGCCTTCGTCACCCGGCTGAACCGGGCGACGTACGAGGCCAGCCTGCAGGATGCGGTGGACGCGGGGATGAACCTGCTCCGGGTCTGGGGCGGCGGGATCTACGAGAGCGAAGACTTCTACGACATCTGTGACGAGCAGGGGCTCCTGGTCTGGCAGGACTTCCTGTTCGCGTGCGCGGCGTACTCCGAGGACGAGCCGATGCGCAGCGAGGTGGAGGCCGAGGCGCGGCAGGCCGTGACCCGGCTGAGCCGGCACGCCAGCCTCGCGGTCTGGAACGGCAACAACGAGAACATCTGGGGGTACGTCGAGTGGGGCTGGCGGGCACCGCTGGCCGGGCGCTCGTGGGGTGAGGGGTACTACTTCGACCTGCTCCCCGGGATCGTCGCCGAGCTCGACCCGCGGACGCCGTACTCGCAGGGCAGCCCGTTCTCGTACGACCACTTCATCCACCCGAACGACGAGCGCAACGGGACCATGCACATCTGGGATGTGTGGAACCAGGTGGACTACACGACGTACCGCAAGTACAAGCCGCGGTTCGTGTCGGAGTTCGGCTTCCAGGGGCCGCCGGCCTGGTCGACGCTGGTCTCGGTGGTGCACGACGAGCCGCTGGATCCGTACGGCCGGCAGATGCTCGTCCACCAGAAGGCGTTCGAGGGCAACCTCAAGCTGGAGCGCGGCTTGGGCGAGCACCTGCCGAAGTGGAAGGACATCGACGACTGGCACTGGACGACGCAGCTGAACCAGGCGCGGGCGATCGTCTACGGCATCGAGCACTTCCGCAGCCTGTTCCCGCTGAACACCGGCGCGATCGTGTGGCAGTTGAATGACAACTGGCCGGTCGTCTCCTGGGCGGCGGTCGACGGACACCGCATCCGCAAGCCGCTGTGGTTCGCCCTGAAGCGCGTGTACGCCGAGCGCCTGCTGACCGTCCAGCCGCGCGACAACGAACTGGTCGTTGCCGCACACAACGACTCGGACGTGGCGTGGAGCACCGAGGTGACGGTCACCCGGCGGTCGACCGGCACCGGCAGCGAGGTGCTGGCGCGGGAGACGTTCGTGCTCGAGGTCGGGCCGCGGTCGGCGGCCCTCAGCTCGCTGCCCGCATCGGTCGGCGTACCGGGCAATGCTGCCGGTGAGTACCTCGAGGTGTGCGCCGGCGACGGGTCGACGGCGTACTGGTACTTCGTCGAGGACACCGCGTTGCGGCTGTCCGAAGACGCGTACGCGGCCTCGGTCACCCCGACGGAGGACGGGTACGACGTGACCGTCACGGCGGCCGCGCTGGCGAAGGATCTGGCCCTGTTCCCGGACCGGCTGGACCCGGCCGCGCGGGTGGACTCGTGTCTGGTCACGCTGTCCGCGGGCGAGAGCCACACCTTCCACGTGACGGGCGCGACAGCGCCGGCGCAGGTCGGCGTACCGGTGCTGCGTTCCGCGAACGACCTGGTGACCTGACTGACGACGACACCTCGGGCGTGCGACAGTGGGTGTCGCCATGACCATCATTGACTCGCGATCACGAGGCCGGAGCCTGCGCAAGGATGCGCTGGGCCTCGGCTCGTCCACTGCGATCGGCATCGCCTCGACCGCTCCGGCGTACTCGTTGGCGGTGTCCGTCGGTCTGCTTGCCGGGTACGTCGGGGCCGCCGCGCCCGTGGTGCTCGCGGTGAGCGCGGTCCCGGTGTTCCTGGTCGTGCTGTGCTTCCGCGAGCTCAACCGAGCCGAGCCGGACTGCGGTACGACGTTCCCGTGGACGGAGAAGGCGTTCGGCATCGGCGTCGGGCGGATGGTCGGCTGGACGACCGTGATGGCGTGCCTACTGGTGATGAGCAACCTCGCGCAGGTCGCCGCCGTCTACACCTACCTGCTGCTCGGTCTGGACGGCGCGGCCGACTCCCGCCTCGCCAAGGCCGGGCTGGGGGTTGTGTTCATCCTGCTGATGGCCGTGCTCGCCTATCGCGGCATCCGGATCGCCGCGACCACACAATTCATCTTGCTGACGATCGAAGTACTCGCGCTGCTCTGGTTCGCCGTCAACGCCTTCAGCGAGGCCGGCACGGTGAGCATCCCGGCGTTCTCGGAGACCGGCGACGGCTCCTGGGTCGCCGCGGTCCTGGTCGCGATCTTCGTCTACTGGGGCTGGGATTCCTCGTTCAGCACCAACGAGGAGACCCGCGACCCCGGCCGCACTCCCGCGATCGCCGCCCTCGTCGCGAACGGCTTCCTGGTCATCCTGTACGTCGTGGTCGCGTGGGCCGCGGTCGCGTACGCCGGGTCCGCTGCGCTCGGGGACATCGCGGACGACGACTTCTTCGCCGTACTGTCCAACGAGCTGCTCGGGACCGCGGGCGGGAAGCTCCTGGTCGCCGCGGTCCTGGTGTCGGCGCTGGCGTCGACTCAGACGACGATCCTGCCGACCGCGCGGACCATGCTGTCGATGGCTCGGCGAGACGCGTTCCCGGGCCAGTTCGCCCGGATCTCGTCGCGCTACCAGACGCCGACCGTGTCGACCTGGGTGTTCGCGGGAACCAGCGTGGTCGTCTATGCGTCCCTCGTACTGACGTCGGACGACGTACTGGCCGATTCCGTCGCTGCTGTGTCCCTGCTGGTGTCGCTGTACTACCTGGCGACGGCGGCCGCCGTACCGGTGTACTTCGCCGGGCAGTGGAGCGGGCGCATACTGCAACGGGTGGTCGTGCCGGTGGTGGCGGCCGCGTCGTTCGTGGGAGTGCTGGTGCTGTCGGTGATCGACGTGAGCGCCGGTCCCCTGATCGTTGTCGCCGTGGTGCTGGTGATCGGGGCGGCGATCATGTTCTCGATGAAGCCACCGGCCGAGGGGGAAGGCAGGCAGTGACACAACGCCAGACCAGGAGGCGGATGCGCAGCGCGGGCGTCACGCTCGGGCTCACCGCGCTGGTGGCCGCGTCGCTGTCCGGATGCTCCAGCAACAGCCAGCCGGACTACGCCGCGATCTGCGTCGACCCGCAGACCCAGACCCGGTCCGACGACGAGAACTGCAAGGACGACCGCGAGTACCACGGCTCCGGCGCCGGATTCTTCTGGTTCTACATGGCCACCCGCGGCGGCGGCCTGGTGCCGCCGATCGGCGGCCGCTACAACGCCGGCCAGGGCACGTACACGATCCCGCGGACGGGATCGCCGACGATCAAGCGAGGCGGCGTCGACAAGAAGGGCGGCGACATCGGCACCATCACCCGCGGCGGGTTCGGCAAGTCCGGCAAGGGGAGCTCTGGCGGCTGATGTGGCGGCACCTGATCAAGCCCCGGCCCGACTGGCAGGACACGGTGACCGAGCAGGGGCTGGTCTTCCCGATGACCGATATGCCCGACGGCAGCCAGCGCCCGTACTGGAACGAGAGCGCCTGGTACGAGGTGACGATGGACGAGGTGCTGCACCTCGAGCGCGTCACCGAGGAGCTGTACGAGATGTGCAAGCACGCGGCGTCGGTGATGGCGTCGGGTGACCGGTTCTCCGATGCCCAGCTCGGTCTCGCCTCCGGCACGCTGCCGCTGGTGCGGGAGTCGCTGAAGCGCGACGACCTGTCGGCGTACGCGCGCTTCGACCTGGCCTGGAGCGGGGTCGAGCCGAAGATGCTGGAGATCAACGGGGACACCCCGACCGGGCTGCTGGAGTCGGCGGTGATCCAGTGGAACTGGCTGGAGGCCGTCTTCCCCGACGCGGACCAGTGGAACTCGGTGCACGACCGGCTGGTGAAGTGGTGGGGCGAGGAGCTGGCGGCCGGGCGTTTCCCCGGCAGGGAGGCGCACTTCTTCAACTCCGGCGCGGAGACCAGCGGCGAGGAGGCGATGACGGTCGCGTACCTGCGCGACACCGCCGCCATGGCCGGACTGGCGACGTACGGGCATGAGATCGAGGACGTCGGCTGGGACGAGGCCCGGCGCGCGTTCGTCGACTGGGGTGGGCGGCCGATCCGGACCGCGTTCAAGCTCTACCCGTGGGAGGACATGCTCGACGACCAGTTCGGCCGGTACATCCTGGCCGGGCTGGAGGCCGAGCCGGTCCGCTGGATCGAGCCGATCTGGAAGACGATGCTGTCCACCAAGGCGATCCTGCCCGTGCTGTGGGAGCTGTACCCGGACCACCCGAACCTGCTGCCGGCGTACTTCGGTGATCCGGGCGACCTGCTCGAGTGGGTGGCGAAACCGCTGCACGGGCGCGAGGGCAGCAACATCGTCATCCACACCATCGCCGACACCGAGGACCACGTCCACGACGGTCCGTACGACACCTCGACGATGGTCTACCAGGAGTGGCACCCACTCCCGTCGTACGAGGGCAACCGGGCGGTGATCGGGAGCTGGATCGTCGACGGGACCGCGGCCGGGATGATGGTGCGCGAGTCGGACGGGCCGATCACGGACTACTTCGCCCGGTTCGTCCCGCACGCGATCGGCACCAGCCCGCGACCGGACGACGAGACCGTCCAGCGCTGGCTGACCGAATAGTCAGTCCAGGTTGACCGCGACGTACTTGATCTCCAGGTACTCGTCGATGCCGACGGTGCCGCCCTCACGGCCCAGGCCGGACTGCTTCACCCCGCCGAACGGTGCCGCGGGGTTGGAGACGATGCCCTGGTTGAGGCCGATCATGCCGGTCTCCAGCTTCTCGGAGACGCGGAGCGCACGGGTCAGGTCGTTGGTGAACAGGTAGGAGACCAGGCCGTACTCCGTGTCGTTCGCCATCCTGACCGCTTCGTCCTCGGTCTCGAACGGGGTCAGTGGGGCGACCGGGCCGAAGATCTCCTCCTTCTGCAGCCGGGCGCTGTACGGTACGTCGGCCAGCACGGTCGGCTGGTAGAAGTACCCGTTGCCTTCAGCAACCGAACCACCAATGAGCGCCCGGGCGCCCTGCGCGACCGCGTCGTCGACGAGGTCCTTCACCTTGTCCCGCTGGGTCGCGTCGATCAGCGGCCCGACGTCGACACCGTCCTCGGTGCCGCGGCCGACCTTCAGCGCGTCCATCCGCTGGGTCAGCCGGGTGGCGAACTCGTCCATCACCGGCGCCTGCACGTAGATCCGGTTGGCCGCCGTACAAGCCTCACCGCCGTTGCGCATCTTGGCCAGCATCGCGCCGTCGACCGCCTTGTCCAGGTCGGCGTCGGCGAACACCAGCAGCGGTGCGTTGCCGCCGAGCTCCATGCTGGTCCGCAGCACCTGGCCGGCCGCCTGCTCGATCAGCTTCCGGCCGATCTGGGTGGAGCCGGTGAACGACAGCTTGCGGGCGCGGCCGTCGCGGATCAGCGGCTCCATCACGCCACCGGCGTCGTGGGTGGTGATCACATTCAGTACGCCGGCCGGCAGCCCGGCCTCGGTCATCAGTTCGGCCAGCTTGAGCATCGACAGCGGCGTCTGGCCGGCGGGCTTGATCACCATCGTGCAGCCGGCCGCGACCGCCGGGCCGATCTTGCGTGCACCCATCGCGGCCGGGAAGTTCCACGGCGTGATCAGCAGACACGGGCCGACCGGCTGACGCATCACCAGGAACCGGCCCTTGCCGTTGGGCGCGATCTGGTAGCCGCCCTCGATCCGGACCGCCTCCTCGGCGAACCAGCGGAAGAACTCGGCGGCGTACGCGATCTCGCCCTTCGACTCGGCGACCGGCTTGCCCATCTCGAGCGTCATCAGCAGCGCGAGCTCGTCGGCACGCTCGGTCATCAGCTCATAGGTACGCCGCAGGATCTCGCCGCGATCGCGGGGCGGGGTGGCGGCCCACTCGGCCTGAGCGGCCACCGCGGCGTCCAGGGCGGCCAGGCCGTCCGCCGGACTCGCGTCGGCGACGTCGCAGATCGTCGTACCGGTGGCCGGGTCCTCGACGGCGAGGGTCTTGCCACCCTCGGCCGCCTGCCACTTGCCTCCGATGAACAACTCGGTCGGACACGCCTCGACGACTTCCCGCTCCCGTGACATGGGCCTGCCTTTCACTAGTCGGCAGGTTCCAGACTAGGCCGTGGCGATGAGGGGTGGTGCGTGCCTGGGGACGGTCCGGACGGACTTGGTCAGGCCGGCGGCGATGGTGCGGAGGATGGCCGACCGGACCAGGCCGTCGAAGGCCAGCGGGACCAGCATGATCTCGTCGGCCCCGGTCTCGGCCGCGAGCGTCCCGAGCGCGGACACCACGGTCGCCCGCGAGCCGACGATGTGACCGGGCTCGTCCAGCAGCCGCTCGGCGCGGCCGCGCTCCCGTCCGGTCAGCGGTGGATCCAGCAGGGCCATCAGCTCGGCCGGAGTGGCCCGTGGCGAGGCCGTCGCCAGCCGGGTCTTCACCCGGACGTAGTCGGCGAACCGGATGATGGCCGACTCCTCCGAGTCCGCGGCCACAACCCCAACGGTGACAGCCATGTACGGCTTCACCGTAGGTCCACTCGCCTCGAAGTGATCCCGGTACGCCGCCACGGCAGCAGGAGTCGGTGAGGCAGTGGAGTGATGCGCCAGGAACACCGGCAGCCCACGTACGGCGGCCGTCGCGGCAGCGCCCGGGTGGTCGGCCAGCACGAACACAGGCGGCGGCAGACCGGCCAACGACAGCCGTACGTCGCCTACAGGTGCGCGGCCGGGCAGTCCGTCGCGCAGGAACCCGCAGAGCTCGTCCAGCCGCTGCGGGAAGGCATCACGGGCACTGCCGCCGAGTGCTGCCGCCGTACTGGGGACCAGGCCGTACTGCTGACCGACACCGAGGTCGATGCGACTCGGGTACGCCGCTGCCAGCGCGGCGAACTGTTCGGCGACGACCAGCGGCTGATGGTTCGTCAGCAGGACACCGCCGGCGCCGAGCCGGATCCGGTCCGTCCGTGCGGCCAGGACTGCCGCGAGTACCGCCGGTGCCGCGCTGCCGACGCCTCGGACGCCGTGCTGCTCCCCCACCCAGAACCGGCGATACCCGAGGTCATCGGCAGCCTGTGCCACCTCCGCGGTCTCCCGGAGCGCGGCCGCAGCCGACTGACCGGGCAGCTGCGGTACGACGTCCAGCACCGAATGGGCCGAGACGGGCAGTCCGGGAGTGACAGGGGCAAGCACGTGTTCACCGTGGCAGGGCCGGCCCGATCGCACATGGGTGCGCGACCCCCATGTTCGGACCGCGCGGCACCCATCTGTGCGTGCCGTCCGGCGATCCCGAAATTGGGTAGGTGGAGGTCTTGCCGCACCCCGGGACGTGGGGGCATCGTTCCGGGCGTTCCTTCCAGATTTCGCGGACAGAGGAGGCCGAAGACGAGTGCAGACACCTAGCTGGGAGCCGTAGCGCTCCCTACCCTGAGCCGGCCGTCCTTCCACCAGAGGCCGACCGGCCGGGCGCTGCTGCCGCGGGGTGGTCAACCCCCAGTCGTCGTCACCCCGCGGCAGGTGCTGCCCCCTGCGCGGACCACCAGCTCCCACGAAATATGGGGGCCGGATACCCATGCCCCGAGCGGGTGGGCAATGGCAGCCTGTCCGCGTGCTCAACTCAGCGACCGCCGGGCCCACCCGGACCGACCAGCGCACAGCCTGGTGGTCCGCGGGGATGCGCCCGCACGAGCTGGCCCAGACCGCACCGGCCTGGGCCGAGTACGTGGAGCGCAGCACCTCCACCCAGACCGCGCCTGCCGCCGGTCGAGGCCCCGCAGGGACCGGCACCGCAGCCAGCCACACGTCAGGTGAGGCAGGCTTGGCGTCGGGTGGGCCTGACACGGACTGGCGGCAGGCGCTTATGCGCTGCCTCGAGCCGCTTCTCTCCGCGGCCCGCCGCGATCTCGCGGCAGCCGGGCACACCGGCGTACTGGCCGAGCAGTTCCTGCAGCGGCTCGGGCTGCGACTGGTCAAGCTGGCCTCACGCACGCTGGTGCTGGAGCTCGCCCGGGCACGGGACCGCGGTGAGCTGGCCGGTGATACCCCGGCCGAACGCTTTCTGGACTTCACCCACCGGCTCGTTGGAGGGAGCGAGCTGGCGGACTTCCTGGCCGCATACCCGGTGCTGGCCCGGGTCCTGGGCGAGTCGTGCCGGCAAGGCGTCGAGGGACACCTCGAACTGCTGGCACGGCTCGCCGAGGACCGTGAGTCGCTCGTCACCGGACTGCTGGACGGCCGTGATCCCGGCGCGCTGACCGCCATCGACCCCGGCGGCGATCCCCACCGAGGCGGTCGGTCCACCGCAATCCTCACCTTCGCCGACGGGCGGCGAGTGGTCTACAAGCCCCGGCCGCTCGACCTGCACCGGCACTTCAACGAGTTCGTCGCCTGGCTGAACGGCAAGACCGGCCTGGGCATCCGCACGGTCGATCTGCTCCGCCGGCCCGGCTACGGCTGGCTGGAGTACGTCGTACCCGAGCCCTGTCACGACCTCGCCGAGGTACGCCGTTTCTACCAGCGGCAAGGCGCTCTGCTGGCACTGCTGTACGTGCTGGACGGCACCGACGTGCACTACGAGAACCTGATCGCCGTCGGCGACCAACCGGTGCTCGTGGACGTGGAGACACTGTTTCATCCGAGCTACACACCGGCCGGCACGCTCAGCCAGGACCCGGCGTACCGGACTCTGCTCAGCTCGGTCTACCGCACCGCGCTGCTGCCGCTTCTGGTGGCCGGCGAGCACGGTGTCGCGGACATGTCCGGTCTCGGCGGCGACGCGGACGCGACTGCGCCTTCCAGCGTGGTCGACTGGGCGGACGCTGGGCTGGACTCCATGCACCTCATCAGGCGTCCGGGCAAGACGCCCGGCGCCGCCAACCGGCCCCACCTCGACGGCGCCGTGATGGAGCCACGGGACCACGAGATCGCTGTCCTCGCAGGGTTCCGGGCTGCGTACGAGGCGATCGCCTGGCATCGCGACGAGCTGATCGGCCCGGACGGTCTGGTACGGCGTTGCGCGCAGGACCGGATCCGGTTCGTGCCGCGGAACACCAGTCTCTACACGGGTCTGCTGGACGAGGCGACGCATCCGGACGCACTGCGGAACGCCGCCGGTCGCAGTCAGTTGCTGGACCTGCTGTGGGACGCCGACGAGTCGCTGCACGACGTGGTGCCCTACGAACTGGCCGACATGTGGGCGGGCGACGTACCGCTCTTCACAGCACGGCCGGACAGCCGCGACCTCTGGGCCTCCGACGGCACACGCATCCCCAACATCCTCGCCACCGAAGGGCTTGCCGCGGTCGAGGCGAAGATCGCCGGGCTCAACGACATCGACGAGCACCGGCAGAAGTGGCTGATCTCCGCATCGCTCGCCACGCGGCCGGAGCCGATCGTGCACGCCAGCACGACCGGCCGGCACGGGGTCGGTGCCACCGAAGCGGATCCAGGCTGCCTGCTCGCGGCCGCCACCGACATCGCCGACGAGATCGTGGCGCAGGTGATCAGCGAACGCGGCGGTGCGGCCAACTGGCTCGGCCTCGAACTGCTCGACGACCACCACTGGGCCATCCGGCCAATGGGCGCAGGGCTTTCCAACGGCTACACAGGTACGGCGCTGTTCCTCGCACAGGTCGGTGTGCTCACCGGAGCCAACAAGTACTGCGACCTGGCGCGTGACGCGATCCGCCCGATCCCCATGGTGCTGGAGAGTCTGTCCGCGGACTTGGAGACGGCTCAGCTGGTCGGACCGGGCCTGCACGGCCTCGGCGGAATCAGCTACGGCCTGCACCGGCTCAGCACGTTGCTGGACGACTCCGAGCTCACCAGTTGGTTGCACGCAGCCCTGGAACTGACCGAACGACTCAAGCCCGAGCCCACCGAGTTCCCGACGTACGCCGAAGGCGCGGCCGGTGGACTCGCCGCGATGCAAGCGATTGAAGGCATCCCGGCCGCGGCCGACCTGGCCAAGCGGTACGCCGACGAACTGCTCGCCGCTGTGGAGCAAGGGCTGCACGGCGGCCTGACCGCTCCGGACCACGGTTTCACCCGCGGCTACCAGGGCATCGCCTGGACTCTCGGGCAGTACGGCGTACCTGGCGACAGGTACATGGATGCCGCGCGTACGGCGGCCGACCTGGACCGACGGACCCGGTCCGGCGACCATGGGTGGTGCTCCGGTGACGCCGGGACCGCGTTGGCCCGGCTGGCAGCCGGAGTACCCGCGGACCTCGACGCCTATCTGAGGACCGCAGCTGAACGTCCGGTGCTCGCAGACCTCAGTCTGTGTCACGGCGAGCTCGGCGCGGTGGAGCCACTGGTGTGGCTCGCCGAACGCGAACACCCAGCTGTTGAGGCGGTCCGGCGACGCCGGGCCGGGCTGGTGCTCGCAGCAGTACAGCAGTACGGACCACAGTGCGGGACACCTCGTGCCGTTCCGTCACCAGGCTTGCTGACCGGCCTGGCGGGCATCGGCTACGGCTTGCTCCGGCTGGCGTTCTCCGAACGCGTTCCGTCCGTCCTGCTGCTCGAACCATCCACCGGGTCGAAGCGCCCATCACAGCGCGGACGCCCCACAGCGACAGGGGAAACAGCATGACCGCCCAGCACCACGATGACGACCTCCGCGACGCCCAGCTCGAGCGCCCGGACTCCACCGACCCACTCGGCCCGATCACACTGCCGAAGCGCGTCCACGTCGGCGCCCGCGCGATGGCGCTGGTGGGCACCGTCGGGATGAGCGCGTTCGCCCTCGCGGCGGTCGCCAACGCCGGCGTGTTCAGCACCTGGCCCACGATCGAAGCCTGAGCCTGCCAGCAAGAGCTTGATCGGCGGAGTCGCCCGGTCACCCGAGGGTGCCCGGCCGGCCCCGCCGATCCGCTGCGGTGGCAGCGATACGTCGTTAGAGTTGGCAAGCATGCAGACCCGTGCGCCCGGAGTGGTCGGCAGAGACAGGGAGATCGATCAGCTCCACCGCCTGCTGGATGCAGCCCGTAGCGGTCACGGAGGTGCGGTCTTCCTCGTCGGTGAGCCCGGTATCGGTAAGAGCCGGCTGGCCGGAGTCGCCACCACGCGGGCGCTGGACGATGCGATGGCAACGTTGCGCGGACGCGTCGGAGCCATCGGCACGATGGTTGCGTTTCGCCCGTTCACGGAGGCGTTGCTGTCGTTGATCCGCCGTGGCGAGATGCCTGCGGCCGATGGACTCGGGCCGTACCGCCAGGTGCTCGGCCGTCTGGTGCCGGACTGGGACGACGGGACAGCGCACAACACCGCGACCTCCACTGTCGTTCTCGGTGAGGCTGTCCTGCGGTTGCTGGCCTTGGTCGGCAAGGACCGAGGCTGCCTGCTGGTGCTGGAGGACCTGCACGGATCTGATCCGGAGACTCTCGCTGTGATCGAGTATCTGCTCGACAACTTGGAGGACCAGCCGATCGCTCTGGTCGCCACCCTTCGTTCGGAGACCTGCGCGGCCTTCGAGCTCGCCCAGCTGTCCGCGCAGCGCGGAGCGGCCGGTCTGATCGAGCTGCAGCCCTTGGACCGCGCAGAGGTGGGTGAGCTCGCGGCCGGGTGCCTCGAGGTCCCAGTGGACGGCGTGCCCGATGCACTGGTCGACAGTCTGTGGCGGGACAGTGCAGGAGTCCCTTTTATCGTTGAGGAACTGCTCCAGGAGGCCAGTCGGACCGGACAGCTGCTGTCGAAGGAGGATGGCAGTGTCCAGGTCGTCGACGGCCTGCAGACCACCGTCCCGGCGGCCGTTGTGCGCAGCATCAGTAGCCGGACGGACCAGCTCGGACCGCAGTCGCGTGACCTGCTGGTGCTTGCCGCGGTCATCGGCCATCGCTTCCCGCTGAGCGTCGTACGCAAGGCCACTGGGACCGACGAGCGGTTGCTGCTGGCCACGCTGCGTGCCGGTCTTGCGGCGCAACTCGTCGGGCCGGACGAGCCCGTTCCGGACTGGTACGCATTCCGGCATCCATTGACCGCGGATGCATTGCTGGCCGGGCTGACGCCGACAGAGCGATCCACACTGGCGCGGCGGTGTGCCGATGCGATCGAGGAACTGCACCCTGGTCTGCCGGGTGAGTGGTGTCCGATGGTCGCGGAACTGGCCGAGACCGGTGGGGACAACGGGCGTGCCGGGCGGCTCTTCGCGATGGCGGGGCGACGATCGTTCGACGAAGGGTCCATGGCCTCGGCCGTCAAGCTACTGGAGCGCGCCAACGCCTTACTGGTTAGCGATCCCGACATCATCTACCGCGCCGAGGTGCTGGGGTCGTTGCTGATCGCACTCAGTGAGACCGGTCAGTTCGAGAGCAGCACCGAGCACGCGGCGACCATCGAGGAGATGGCCGACCGCAACCTCGACAGCAGCCGGGTCGCCGCGCTGCATGTCCAGTTGGCCAATCTCGAACACATGGCAGGCCGCTGGTCCGCCGCGCTCACCCAGGTCGCAACCGCGCGATCGCTGCTCGGCATCGACGCGGGCGACGCCGACCTCGCACCCGTCGACGCGATCGCCGCACACCTCGAGCTCGCCCGGCCCAGTCCCGGCCGGCTGAAGGCCGCCACCGAGCTCGCCACCCGCGCAGCCGAAGCAGCCGAACGCGCGAAGCTGCCCGCGGTGGCGTGCGATGCGCTGCAACTGCTCGGCATCCTGTCCCGTGAGCATGACCTGGATCGGTCGATCGACTTCTTCCACCGGGCCCGGCTGGTGGCCGAAGAGCACAACATGACCTTCCAGCGGGTCTGCTCGCACATCTTCCAGGCCGGCACGATCTGCCTGGCCAACGGCAGCATCGCCGAGCTCGAACGAGCCCGGCAGCAGGCTCTGCGGATCGGCGCGATCCCGCTCGCCTACGAGGTCGACGGCATCCTCGGCCAGCAGGCGATCCTGCGGTCGGAGTACGCCAAGGCCGCGGTCATCATCGACGAGTGCCTGGAGGTGACCCGGCGGCTGCGGCTCGGCCGCTCGGCGACGTACTTCCTGTCCACCAAGGCGATCCTCGAGGCGCACCAGGGCCGTCGTACGGCGATGGAGGCGACGCTGGCCGAGGTCGCGAACTGGGGTGGCGAACGGGCGTCGTACGAGCTGCCGTACTCCTACGGACTGGCGCGGACGTTCTGCGCGCTGCTGGAGGAGAACCGCGAGCTCGCCGACTCCGAGATGGCACAGGCCCTCGCGTACGACGCCCAGAACCCGACCACCCTGCACACGTCGGGGAAGTACGGTCTGGGTCTGCTGCTCGGCGTGCTGTCCGGCCGCAACGGCTGGGCGCACTTCGAGGCGATCACCGCCGCGGCTGCCAGTGGGATGCGGTGGAACAAGCAGTTCGTCCAACTCGCGCACGCCGTACTGCTCGGCCGGGACGGTCGGGTGGACGCGGCCAACGCCAAGGTGCTGGAGGCCCTGGAGACCGCGTCGCTCTATCCGATGGCGCGCTATCTCGGACTTCGGCTGGTGGCCGAGCCGGCCCATGCGGACGGCTGGGGCGAGCCGGTCGCGTGGCTGCGGCAGGCCGAGGACTACTTCCACAACGCGGAGGTCCCGGCGGTGGCCAGTGCCTGCCGTAGTCTACTGCGTCAGCTCGGGGCAACCGTCTCGCAGCGGCGGAGCGGGACCGAGCAGGTGCCCGCACACCTGCGTCAGCTCGGGGTCACCATCCGCGAGTACGAGGTCTGCCGGTTGCTGGTCGACCGGATCGGGAACAAATCGATCGCCTCCCGGCTGCACATCTCGCCACGGACGGTGGAGAAACACGTGGCGAGCCTGATGACCAAAACCCAGCAACCGGATCGGGAGGCACTGAGCAGTTTCGCCCGGACCGTTGTGCAGGACTGAACAGCCGGACCGGGGACACTCCGTGTGTCGCGGGTCCGATTCCGGCACTGATGCGTGTGCTGGAGGATCGGACCCCCAGTGGGTGATAGTTGTCGACTCACGCAGTCGGCGACCGCCAGCCGTTTGCGGACACGGGAATCACGGTAATTTATGAACGCTCGCTTTCTATATAGGATGGGCGAGTGGCAGGCAAGGGGTCGGACATGGGCAAGGGAACGGTCGGCGGCGGCGGTACAACGATGCTGCGGCGGATCAACGTCGCGGCAGTCCTGGACGCGGTACGGCGCTCCGCACCGGCACCGCTGCGGGTCGCGGAGCTGGTCGAACGGACCGGCCTGGCCAGACCGACCGTCGCACAGGCAGTCGACGAGTTGCTGGACGCCGGCTGGTTGCAGCAGCACGGCCCCGACTCGGCGGACCGCTCGCTCGGCCGGCCGGCGATCCGCGTGTCGCTGCGCGGCCGCGCGGCGCCGGTGCTCGGCCTCGACGTCGGCCCGCACCGGGTGACCGTCGGCGTCTCCGACCTGGCCGGCCGCAAGCTCTCCTTGGTACGGCGCTCCGGCCCCGGATGGACTGCCCAACAGCTGCTCGGGGTCATCAGCGAGGTGATCACCGAGGCTCTCGCGGAGGCCGAAGTACCGGCCGAGGACGTGGCCGCCGCGGTAGCCGCCAGCCCTGGCATCGTGGACGAGCACACCGGCCGGGTGCAGCTGGTCCCGAGTGTTCCGGGCTGGTCCGCGATCGACCTGATCAAGCACGTCCGCGGTCTGCTCGACTGCCCGGTGATGCTCGACAACGACGCCAACCTGGCCGCCCTCGCCATCGCCGCTGCTCGTGGCGGCACCGGCACGCTGCTGGCAGTGCAGTGGGGCGAGCGACTCGGTGCCGGCATCGTCATCGACGGACGACTGCACCGCGGCACCGGAGCGGCCGGCGAGATCGGCTTCATCGCCACCGCGCCGGACGACGTGATCAACCCGGAGGACAGCCGGGGTCCGTTGGAGCGTGCGGTCGGCTCGGAGGCGATCGCAGCTCTCGGACGGCAGGCCGCGTTGGACAACCCGAAGTCCCGGCTGGCTGAGCTTGGCGGAGAGCAGCTCGACACGGCCGACGTGTTCGCGGCCGCGGCCGAGCGCGACCCAGTGGCTCAGGCTGTTGTGCAGCAGGTCGCCCGCGACTTCGCCCGCGCGCTGGCCCCGTCGATCCTCGTGCTCGACCCGACGGCCGTCGTCATCGGTGGCGGCGTCGCCCGCGCGGGCGCCGTACTGCTCGACGCCATCTCCGATCAGTTGCGGCTGCTGACCCTGAACCACCCGAAGCTGGAGCTGTCCGCCCTGGCCGAGGACGCTGTCGTCACCGGCGCGATGCGGATGGCTCTGGACGAGGTCTGGCAGCGAAAGCTCCCGACCCCAACTCTCACTACAACCGCTTAGGTTGTCGCACGGCCGCGGCGATCGCGTCCGGGCGGTCCAGGTGGACGAGGTGGGCGGAGTCCGCCAGCACCTCGACCGAGCCGCCCAACGCGTCCGCCAACCGCCGCTGACCCGCCACCCACCGCCTGGCGGTGAAGCGCGAGCTACCACCGGTCGCGGCCAGCAGCACGGTCGGCGCGATCGCATCAACCGGCCGCGCGACCAGGCTTCCGACCTCGGTCGCCAGCTCCCAGCTCCCGGCCAGTTCGTCCCAGAACAGCAGCCACGACGACGCACCGCCGTACCGCGTGCGTTCAGTTGCCTTGGACAACAGATCCCGCTTCGTCGCGCTGCCGATCCGCACGAACAGCCGCCGCAGCCCAGGTCCGAGCAGTTGCGGTACGCCGATCCGCCCGAGCAACCGCAGGAACCCACGCACCGCCCGATCACCCCGCGTTCCCGGATACAGCCACCGCACCCCGGTCTCCGAGGTAAGACTGGTGTCCACGAGCACCAGACTGACGACCTCGGTCGGCCGGGTCAGCGCCCACCGCAACGCAGCCAGCCCGCCGATCGAGTGACCGACCAGCCCGATCTCCGCGTCCACCGGTACGCCGGCCGCCGTACGCAACAGGTCGACGTCGGAGGTGATCGGCGTACGCCAGGGATCGATCACTCGCAGATCGGTGCCCGGCAACAACTCGACAACCCGCGCGAACTCCTCCGGGGTCTCAGCCAGGCCGGGCAGCACGATCCAGGTGACGGTCATCGAGAGCAAGCGTGCCTCACGCCGGGCAGTACTGTCCCCAGGAATACGCACACCAGCAGGATCGACACCCGCTGCAGAATGCCCGGCGGATGCAGATCGTTGCCGGTGAGCACCTCGACCCCGGTCTCGATCCCGAGCCACGCCTGCGTCACCACGACGGCGGCCGCCAGCACGGCGACGAGCCGCCCCCGGCCACCGCCCGACCGTCGCAGGATGAGGAAGGCAAAGATGCCCATGGCAATGCTTCCGAGCCCGGCCAGCGTCGACGTGATCTCGTGCAGGACCAGCGCTGAAAACTCGGCGGCGGCTCGGCAGGCGGCGTCTGCCGAAGGCGCGCAGTCCATCGGCGAGAGCGAATCGAACAACGTGCCCGCGCCGAAGACCGCCGAGCTGATCAGCAGCCCCGCGACATCGCGATGCATTCGTGCAGCGGGTCGCCCGAGGACCGCAGCGACCAGCACCAGCACGCCGGCTCCGAGGTCCATCGCGCGCGCGTACGGGCTGGTGGCCTGATCCCGCGCGCCGAGTTCGCTCAGGAACGACTGGTGTACGTCGAGTGGATAGCCGGCGACCGCCTCGAGCAACAGGCTGCAGTACAGCACGCCGGCCGCGACCATCACGGTACGCAGCAAGCGATACGGGACGGTCACCATGCCCGAAAGGCTCGCACGCGAACCAAGGGATTGACTGTCGTCTCAGCTATACCCTCGAGGTAGACATAGCACGACCGAAGTCGCGGCGAGGTGATGGCATGATCGCTGCGTGCGGTCGGAACAAGCCGAGGTGATTCCCGCGTGGCAGCACCGTGCTGCTGTGTGGGTCGGACGCGTTGTGGTGGCGGCCGCGGTCTGGTCGTTCATCGCGATCCCGTTGCATCTGTTCGCCCCGGCGTACGTGAAGCGGGTCGACCAGGCGTTCGACTTCTTCGGCATCCCGGCCGGCCACACCTTCTTCCCGGCTGTCTACCTGGCCGTCGTCGGTAGCGCGCTTCTGCGCGGCAAGCGCGCCGCGTTGCTCTGGGTGCTGTGGGTCTTCGAGGCCCTCTGGCTGCTGGCACAGACCGCGGCCGTCGCGTTCACCAGCGTCCGGCTGGCCAACCCGAACGATGCCGAACTGCTGTCCGACTTCGGCCCGGCCACGGTCAAGGACCTCGAGCTCGGCATCGTCCAGGTGGTCGTGGTGATCGCGATCATCGTGCTGCTGTGGACCATCCGCGGCGCGTTCCCGGCCCGGCTGGCGCCCGGCACCCGGCGACTCGCGGTCGGCGCCCTGGTCACCGGCATGCTGATCTCGATCGCGGTCAGCATCACGCTGACGCAGATCTTCCCGAGGACCCTGACCGGTCAGCGGGAGAAGATCGGCTGGGCGATCGTCGCGGCGTTCGGCCAGTCCCGCAACCGGATGGGTGGGCACGAGGGCCACGGGTGGATCGGCCTGACGGTCGGCGCAATCTCGGCCGCGACGCTGGTGATCGCGTTCGCCATCTTCCTGCGCTCGGTCCGCCGGGTCCGCTACCTCACCCAGCCCGAGGAGCTCGACGTCCGGCGCCTGCTGCTGGAACACGGTGAGCGCGACTCGCTCGGGTACTTCGCCACCCGGCGCGACAAGGCGGTCGTCTTCTCCCCCGACAAGCAGGCGGCGATCGCGTACCGCGTGGTCAACGGAGTCAGCCTGGCCAGCGGCGACCCACTCGGCGATCCGCTCGCCTGGCCCGGCGCGATCCAGCGCTGGCTCGCAGAAGCCCGCACGTATGGCTGGTCGCCCGCTGTCCTGTCGGTGGGCGAGGAGGCCGCGCACGCCTACGTCGACGCAGGCCTGCGCGCACTGTCGATGGGTGACGAGGCCATCATCGACGTCGCCGATTTCACGCTGGAAGGCCGGACCATGCGGCCGGTCCGGCAGGCGGTGACGCGGGTCCAGCGGGCCGGCTATCACGCGGAAGTCGTCCGGCACGGAGACTTGTCGCCCGAGACCCTGGCGCAGTACGTCGGCCTGGCCGAGAAGTGGCGTGGCGCGCACACCGAGCGTGGGTTCTCGATGGCTCTCGGTCGGCTCGGTGACCCGTCCGACGCACGCTGCGTGATGGTCATCGCGCGCGACTCCGACGGCGAGGTCCGCGGCCTGCTGTCGTTCGTGCCGTGGGGTGTCCGGGGCGTTTCGCTGGACCTGATGCGGCGCGACCCGGAGTCCGTGAACGGCTTGATGGAGTTCATGGTCACGTCTCTGGTCGACGCGTGCGGCGACCTCGGACTGCACCGGATCTCGCTGAACTTCGCGATGTTCCGGGAGATCTTCAGCGATGCCGAGCGCGTCGGGGCCGGGCCGGTACTGCGGCTGACCAACGCGCTGCTCACCGCCGCCTCACGCTTCTGGCAGCTGGAGAGTCTGTACCAGTCGAACGAGAAGTACCTGCCGCGCTGGTCCCCACGACTGATCTGCTACTCCCGTGGAGCGTCGCTCGCGCAAGTACTGCTGGCAGCCGGGACCGCAGAGGGCTTCCTGCCCGCGCCGAGGCCTTGGACTCGGGTCGACACCGTGGCGACCGCCGAGCGGCACGCGATCATGGCGGCGGACGGCGGCGCCTTCGCTACCGCCGTACGCGAGCAGGAGGAGGAGCTGCTGCGACCGGCTCTGCCTGATCGCAAGCTCACCGAGCAGGAGCTGATCCGCCGGACCAAGCTCGTCGAGCTGGTTGCTGCGGGCATCGATCCGTACCCGGTCAGTGTGCCGCGGACGGAAACCCTGGAGCGGGTGCGCGCGCTGCACCCGAACCTGCCGGCCGATCACCGCACCGGTCACACCGTGTCGATCACCGGACGAGTCAAGCGGATGCGGGACCACGGCGGGCTCTCGTTCGCCCAGCTGCAGGACGGCCTGGCACAGCTTCAGGTGATGCTGACGACCGAGGACTGCGGCGAGACGGCACTCGAACAGTGGCGGCGATTTGTCGACATCGGCGATCACGTCAGCGTCACCGGCGAGGTGGTCACCAGTCGCCGCGGCGAGCTGTCGATCGCGGTGACGAGCTGGCTGATGGCCGCCAAGTGCCTGCACCCGCTGCCGGACAAGCGGAAGGGCTTCACGGATCCGGAGGCGCGGGTCCGGCAGCGGCACCTCGACCTGATCATGAACCCGGACTCGCTCCGGATGATGCAGCAGCGCAGCGCCGCGGTGCGGGCCCTGCGCAACGGTTTCGAGGCGCGCGGGTTCATCGAGGTGGAGACACCGATGCTGCAGGCGGTCCACGGCGGGGCGAACGCGCGGCCGTTCGCGACCCACATCAACGCCTACGACACCGAACTGTTTCTCCGGATCGCGCCGGAGCTCTTCCTCAAGCGGCTGAGTGTCGGCGGGATGGGCAAGGTGTTCGAGCTGAACCGGAACTTCCGCAACGAGGGCGCCGACGCGACCCACAACCCGGAGTTCACCTCGGTCGAGGCGTACCAGCCGTACGCCGACTACCACGTGATGCGGGAGCTGACTCGTGAACTGCTGATCGAGGCGGCGACGGCGGTGTTCGGCAAGCCGGTCGTGCAGCGGCCGGACAGCGAGATCGACATCTCCGGCGAGTGGCCCGTCATCACCGTGCACGACGCCGTCGGCCGGGCCGTGGGTACGACGATCGACGCGGACACACCGGTCGAGCGACTCCGGGAGCTGTGCGCGGAGCACGGCGTACACACGACCTTCGAACTGACCGCGGGTGAGCTCGTCCTCGAGCTGTACGACGAGTTGGTCGAGCCGGCCACGACAGTCCCGACGTTCTACACCGACTTCCCGTTGGAGACGTCACCGCTGACCCGGAGCCACCGGTCCGAACCGCGGCTGGCCGAACGCTGGGACCTGGTTGCCTTCGGCGCGGAGATCGGTACGGCGTACTCCGAGCTCGTCGACCCGGTCGAGCAGCGCCGCCGGCTGACCGAGCAGTCGCTCAAGGCCGCGGCCGGCGACCCCGAGGCGATGTCCCTGGACGAGGACTTCCTCAGCACCCTCGAGTACGCGATGCCCCCGACCGGTGGCCTCGGGATCGGTGTGGATCGGGTCATGATGATGCTCACCGGCCAGAACATCCGCGCCACCCTCGCGTTCCCGTTCGTTAGATCCGCTCCCAGAAGCTAGCGATCGACTCGCCCGGACCTGGTTGGTGCGCATACCCTGTGCGGCACAAGGGTTGTGGGGCGACCTGGGGGGACGTGCATGAAGCGGTTCTGCGTGCTCTGGGCCGGGATTGCGGTGCTAGGGCTGGTGGCTGGTTGTGGTGGTCCGGCCGAGGATGATGCCTCGGGTGCGCCGTCGACGCCGGCTGCTGCGTCGTCCCCGGTGCCGGCTTCGTCGACCCCGACCGGGCCCCTCGGGACGGCGGCGTACCAGGCGGAGTTGACGAAGATCGAGCAGAGCCTCGCGAAGGACCTGCGGAGCCTGACCCGGGTGCGCACCGCGGAGGCACTGGCCCAGACCATGACGAGCCTGGCGGAGTCGCTGACCAAGGCCTCCTCGGGACTGGCCGACTTCACGGTGACGAGTCGCCTGATCGCCGGACACGAACTGCTGCAGGACAGCCTCGGCACCGCCTCGGTCTCGATGGCCGACTCCGACCAGGCCGAGCTGAACGCGCGCTGCGGCGGAGTCGCCTACACCTCGCAGAAGGTCCAGCGGACGCTGCGCGCCGATCTGAAGAGCGCGATCGCGGCCTTGACGAAGCTCAAGCTGAAGTTCGGCGCCACGCTGCCCGATCCCGGCCCGGCACCGGGCAACGAGCGACCGGACAACGGCAAGATCCTCGTCCGCGAGGGCGACTCCGGCACCGGCCGGATGAAGGTCACCAACGGTACGGCGAACGACGTCGCGATCTCGGTCGTGAACGACGGTGACCCACCCAGCGAGCCGCACGTGATGATGTTCGTCCAGGCGAACAAGGCCGCGACCATCACCCGGATCGGCGGGACGTACCGGATCTACTACAAGAGCGGCACGGACTGGAACTCCGAGCGTCGCCAGTTCAGCGCCGGCTGCTCGTTCCAGAAGTTCGACCGCTCCTTCGGCCGGAACGAGTCCTGGCAGGTGAACCTCGAACCGACCGTCGACGGGAACGCGTCGACCACCGAGGTCGAAGCGTACTGAGGTCCGTTGAGGTTATGTGACATCGGCCATGTCACGATGACAGGAACTCGTCTCGCGGCCACGATGAGGTGATGAGCGCCATCGCATCCGTGACCGTGGCCGGCGTCCCGGGGTGGAGATCGCCTACCACCGCAAGGGAGCCGGAGAGCCGCTGCTGCTCCTGCACGGCATCGGCCACCACCGGCAGGCCTTCGACCCCGTGCTCGACCGGCTCGCCGAACACCGCGACGTGATCGCCCTCGACCTCCCCGGCTCCGGCGAATCTCCCGACGTACCGGACGGCATCCCGAACGAACTCGACACCTTCGCCTACGCGATCGACGCGTTCTGTACGGCGCTCGACGTCGACCGGCCGCATGTCGCGGGCAACTCGATGGGCGGCCTGGTCGCGCTCCGCATGGGCCAACTCGGTCTGGCCCGGTCCGTCACCGCGCGCCCGCGTGATCCCGCTGCTCGACTGCGGCACGTCCCGATGAACGACGCACCCGCGTTGGTGGCCGACACCATCCTGGAGACCCCGGAGGGCTGAGCTTCTACAGCCCGAGCGTGTGCAGGAGCCCGCCGAGCAGGCCGCCGAGCGTGAGCGGCGGGTCCGGATCCGGGTCCTGGGTCCCCGGGTCATCCGGAGTCGTCGGCGGGTTCGCCGGCGTCGTGGGCGGTGGGGTGGTCGGGCGCTTCGGAGGATTCGTCGTCGGGTCGGGCGGCGGCGCGGTGGTGTGCGTCGGCGGCCGCTTGGTGCCGACCGGGGTGGTCGGATCGTACTGATCGGCGACCTGCTTCGGGGGCTTGACCACCGGGGTCGGGCACGGCGTCTTGACGCCGCTGTTGACGACGGGGTCGCCCGTGCCGGTCGTCTCCACCGGGGTGGTTGCTGGCGGCAACGGCGTACTCGCGGGTGTGGAACCGGGGGTCGGCGTACTGCCGCCTGGGATCGTCGGGATGTTCTTGGTCGGCTGACTGGGCTGGAGCCCGGCGACCGGGTTGGCCGGGTTCGGTCCGCCACCGGGCAGCGGCAGGAACGGCGCACCGAGCCGCGGGCCGCCGAGGAGGGCGATCAGGACCAGGACAAGGTAGAGCAGCAGCAGTGCGCCGGCGACGCCGGCGATCTGTCGCAGCCGCTGCGGATTCTGCCAGGGCGGGCGGCGGGCGGCCACGGCAGCGATCGGTCTCACAAGTCCCGGAGAGTATCTGTTGCACCAGCGCTTCAAACAGACCTTGGAAGAAATTCCACACTAGATCGCAACTTTTCGGCACTCGAGTTACCACTACGCGAGCGTAGGATTCCGCTCCGTCATGGGACCGGTGCGTTCAGCATTCAATGACGTTGACGGCCAGGCCGCCGCGGGACGTCTCCTTGTACTTGATCTTCATGTCGGCGCCGGTCTCGCGCATCGTCTTGATCACCTTGTCGAGGGTGACCACGTGCACCCCGTCGCCGTGCATCGCCATCCGGGCCGCGTTGACCGCTTTCACCGACGCCATCGCGTTCCGCTCGATGCACGGGATCTGCACCAGCCCGCCGACCGGGTCACAGGTCAGGCCGAGGTTGTGCTCCATCGCGATCTCGGCCGCGTTCTCGACCTGCTGCGGCGTACCGCCGAGGACCTCGCACAGCCCGGCCGCCGCCATCGAGCAGGCCGAGCCGACCTCGCCCTGGCAGCCGACCTCGGCGCCGGAGATCGACGCATTTTCCTTGTACAGCACGCCGATCGCGCCGGCGGTGAGCAGGAACCGGACCGCGCCGTCATCGGTCGCCCCCGGCACGAACCGCCGGTAGTAATGCAGTACGGCGGGAATGATGCCGGCCGCACCGTTCGTCGGCGCGGTGACGATCCGCCCGCCGGACGCGTTCTGCTCGTTCACCGCGAGGGCGAACAGGTTCACCCAGTCCATCACCTTGAGCGGATCCACCGACCACGGATCGCGGCTCAGCTTCTGGTGCAGCGCGTGCGCCCGCCGCGGCACCTTCAGGCCGCCGGGCAGGATGCCCTCGGTCTCACAGCCCTCGCGGACGCAGTCCTGCATCACCTGCCAGATGTGCAGCAGGCCGTTGTGGATCTCGGTCTCGGTTCGCCAGGCGAGCTCGTTGGCGAGCATCACCTCGCTGATCGGCAACTGCGACTCGCGGCACCTGTCGAGCAGCTCTGCGCCGGTCGTGAACGGGTACTTCAGCGGAGTCGTGTCCGGCACGATCCGGTCCCCGGCCGCCGCGTTCTCGTCGACCACGAACCCGCCGCCGACCGAGTAGTACGTCCGCTCCCGCAGTACGCCGCCGTCCGCTGACCGGGCCACGAACGTCATCCCGTTCGGGTGGTACGGCAGCACCTTGCGCCGGTGCATCACCAGGTGAGCGTTCTCGTCGAACTTGATCTCGTGCGTGCCGGCCAGCAGCAGCCGGCCGCGCTCGCGGATCGTCTCGACGCGCGCATCGACCGAGTGGGTGACGACGGTCTCGGGGTCCTCGGCCTCGAGACCGAGCAGGACCGCCTTGTTGCTGCCGTGGCCGTGCCCGGTCACCCCGAGCGAACCGAACAGCTGCGCCTCGACGGTCGCGGTCGTGGCCAGCAGGCCGGCGTCGGCCAGGCCGAGTGCGAAGGTGCGGGCGGCGCGCATCGGTCCCACCGTGTGGGAGCTCGACGGGCCGATCCCGATACTGAACAGGTCGAAGACGCTGATCGCCATCGTGTGGAGGTTCCTTCCGGTCGCCATTGACCGTTTGGTGTCCTCCCCGCTCTGTCAGGCAGATGCCTTCCAGAGGTGCCTCGCCCGTGCGGTGAAGGTGCCTGAGAGATTCTTGGGGAGAGTTGCTCCTACGGCGCCCGGGTCGCGCCCGGGACTCTCCCGCACGGGTTCATGCGGCGGTTGAATTAGCTGACGCCCTGGACGGTACGGCGGTGTCCCGGCCGTCGTCAATCCGGCCCGTGCGCACCCCCCAGATCTCGAAGAACCAGGTGAACAGCGGCGGAACACTGGCCGCCAGCGCGAGCAGCGTGACCGGCCAGGACCAGCGCAGCGGGCCGCGCACCAGCAGCACGGTGAGCACGTACACGACGAAGATGCCGCCGTGGATCGGGCCGAAGATCTTCACCCCGAGCTCGTTGTCGGACAGCACGTACTTGAACAGCATGCCGATCAGCAGACCGGTCCAGGAGATCGCCTCGGCGATCGCCACCGTGCGGAACCAGGTCGCGTGTTTCTTCGTGCCGGCCGGGGCGGCAACAGTCGTCTCGGTCATCGCCCCGACCCTAACAAGTCCCCCAAGCCCGGCCCGGGGTGTGTCGAGGGCTGCTCCCCGATGTGCGTAGGCAAACGGTTGCTGAGGATCGAGGGAGTTCCCCAGACAGGAGATTCCCCTGATGACATCCAGACAAGTGCTCAGGACCACCGCGTGGGGTGTGGTCCTGGGATTCGCCGCGGCGGGTCTGACCGCGGTGCCCGCGCCGGCCGATGTACCCAAGCCGGTGACAGTGCAGTGGTCGGACTGCAAGCCCGAGGGCAAGGACGATCCCGCGGAAGTGAAGGGATCGCAGTGCGCGACCCTGCAGGTGCCGGTGGACTGGCACGATCCGGACGGACCGACGTTCGGCCTGGCGATCGCCCGGCGTACGGCGAAGTCCCCGAGCGACCGGGTCGGCGTACTGATGTGGGGGCCGGGCGGTCCTGGTGACTCGGGCGTCGATCGGATCAAGACCGGCATGTTCCGGTTCAGCGAGGACCTGCAGGACCGGTTCGACATCGTGAGCTTCGATCCGCGCGGTGTGGCTCGCAGCAACCCGGTGAAGTGCACGGCCGCGCTGCTGGCCCAGCAGCCGTCGCCGATCATCAAGAGCGCAACGGCCTTCAGCGACACCATCCGCTACAACAAGCAGCTCGCGACCGACTGCCGCGAGCACACCGGGCCGGTCTACGACCACATCGACACGTGGCAGACGGTGCGCGACGTCGACGCGATCCGCAAGGCGCTCGGCGAGACATCGATCTCGTTCCACGGCAGCTCGTACGGCACCGTGCTCGGCGGGCAGTACGCCGAGACATACCCGGGCCGGGTGCGCGCGATGGTGCTTGAGAGCGTGGCCGACCACAGCGCGGCGTCAGCGAAGGAGTTCGTCGACGACCAGGCCGAGGCGGCCCAGGACTCGTTCTCGGAGTTCGTGAAATGGTGCGACTCGGCAACGGCCTGCGCGGTGCACGGGCGCGACATCCATGCCTTGTGGGCCGACCTCCTGGCCCGTGCCGACCGCGGCGAGGTGCCGGACCCACAGCACCCGGACGTCGCGACCACGCCGTTCAACCTGAGCTTCTTTGTCTTCCGCCAGCTCTACGACCCGGAGTGGAGGGCGCTCGCGGTCACTCTGAAGCAGTTAGACGCCAGTGCGCCGCCGACTACGCAGCCGCCGGTCCCGCCCGGACTGGCATCGAACCCGCTGGCCGTGTTCTGCCAAGACTGGAACCTGCAGGTCAGCGACTACAAAGAGTACGCAGGTCATCTCGCCCGGCTGGCGCGGAACAACCCGGACATGCGCTACCCCGGTCAGCTGATGGCTGTGTCGATGTGCCTCGGGCAGCCACCGGCCACCAACCCGCAGCACCGGTTGAAGGTTCACGGCCTGGACACTCCGATCCTGCTCGCCAACGCGATCCACGATCCGGCCACCGGCTACAACTGGGCGACGAGCGTGGCACGCCAGCTGGGTAAGGACGGCAGGCTGCTGACCTACGAGGGCTGGGGGCACGGCAGCTACACGACCAGTCCCTGTGTGCAGTCGACGATCGACGACTACCTGATCGCGCGCGAGGTGCCGAAGCGAGGCGCCAGCTGTCCCGCCGTACCACCAGTGGGCTGAGACGAGTCCGGGCCGGCGCTCCCAACTAGCGCCGGCCCGGGGTTCCGCGTGGCTCAGACCGGTACGCCGGTCACCTCGAGCACACGGTTGATCTCGTCGCCGCGGACCATCCGGCCCGCCAGCAGGCGAAGTTCGGCGCAGGCGGACTCCAGGGCCTGCGGCTGGGATCGGCAGTGGTCGACGTACCAGAACGGATCGTCGGGCTGCGGATCATCGGCGTCGTCGATGTCGGCGTACCAGCGTTGATCGCCGCAGTGAACTACGCGCACTCGTAGATTCATGACGTGCTCCCCGTGCCCCAGGATTCTGGGTTCCCCACGGCCCCAGTCGGGGCCGTCCCGGCCGGGCGCGTGGTTCGCGGCCCCCCACAACCACGCGCCGGGCCGAGTTCGACCCTCCCCCGCTGGCTACATCGTTGCCGAGGGCGTCAGTGTTACTGCTTGTGACGGATAATTTTCCGGAGTCGTCCGGTCACCGCGCGTCGAGGTGGGACCGCGTCCACTGCTCGAGGCCGTCGGTGGTGATCGGAAGGTCCTTGGTGAGGATCTCGAGCCGGTCGGAGTGCACGACCACGTTGTCCTCGATCCGGATTCCGATCCCGCGCAGCTCCGGTGGCACGGTCTCGTCGTTCGGGTGGAAGTACAGCCCCGGCTCGACCGCGAGCGCCATCCCGGCCTCGATGTCGCCGGCGAAGTAGGCCTCCGGACGCGAAGCGTCACAGTCGTGCACGTCGAGGCCGATGTAGTGGCCCGTCCCGCACACGATGAAGCGGCGGTGCTGCTGCCCGTCCGGGCCGAGCAGTTCGTCGATCGAGACGTCGAGCAGCCCCCAGTCGCGCAGTCCCTCGGCCAGCACCTGCATCGCCTCGTACTGGAAGGCGCGGTACGGCGCTCCGACCTTCACCGCGTCGAGTGAGGCCAACTGGGCCTTGTGCACCAGGTCGTGCACCTGCCGCTGGGCCGCGGTGTACTCCCCGGTGGCCGGGAAGGTCCGAGTCACGTCGGCCGTGTACAGCGTGCGGGTCTCGACGCCGGCGTCCAGCAGGATCACGTCGCCCTCGTTCACCGGGCCGTCGTTGCGGACCCAGTGCAGCACCGGCGCATGATTGCCAGCAGCAACGATCGAGGCGTACCCGACGCCGTTGCCCGCGGTCCGCGCGCGCCGGTCGAAGGTGCCCTGCAGCCACCGCTCCCCGCCGCCCCGGATCGCCTCCGGCAGCTCGCTCGCCACGTCACCGAACGCGAGCACGCTGGCCGCTACGGCCTCCCGCAGCTGGTCCAGCTCCCAGTCGTCCTTGATCCGGCGCAGCTCCGCCAGCGTCTGACGCAGCGAGTTCCCGTCCGTCGGGGAGGTCCGGACCAGCGCGTCCAGCATCGGCTCGACACCGGGCACCGACAGCATGAACGGCACGGCGCCGCGCACGCCCTGGGGCAGCTCCTCGATCGGGCGGCACGGGATCTGCAGCGCGTCCGACCAGTCCTTCAGCCCCGGCACCGGCCCGATCCACAGCTCGCCGTCGCGCGCGTTGGAGAAGAAGTCGGCCTCGTCCGGCCCGGCGGTCTCCCGCAGGTACAGCGTCGCGTCGCCGTCGGCCGACAGCACCAGTACGGCGCCTTCGGCCTGGCAACCGGTGAGCCAGACGAAGTCGCTGTCGGCGCGGAACAGGTAGTCGGTGTCGTTCGAACGAACCGGTGCACGCCCTGCCGCGATCGCGATCCGCCGGCCCGGCAGCGACGCCGACAGCTTGCTCCGGTGCTCGGCCGCGGCCTCGGCAAGCCCCTCCGGCACGGTCACGGATCGGTCGACGGGCCCCCAGCCGCGCGAGATGGACTCCCGGAACCCCTTCGCGTCGATCGGGCGGTAGGACTTGGGTGTCTGCTCGGTACGGTCGTCGTCGGTCATGCGCTGTGCTCCCCTTTGCAGCTGACGGTTACAGGTATCAACTCAGGTCACGGCGGGGGCGCGCAAGCCCTTATGGCATCTGGTGGATCAGCGGGCCCGGAATGCTTCGAGAATCCCCTGCTCGCTGTCGAGCAGGTACTGATGCAGGTCGGCCGCGGCCTGCTCGTACTTGCGCGCCTCGAGCAGTTCGTACAGCCCGCGGTTGCGCGCGATGTACGGCTCGTGCAGCTCGCGCGGGGTCGCGATCACGTGGAAGAGCAGCCGCAACTCGGCCAGCAGGCGTCCGGTCATCGCATCCATCCGCGTGCTGTCGGCCAGTCCGATCAGGTGCTCGTGGAACCGCATGTTCGCCGTACCGACGGCCGGCCAGCGGTCGACGAGCGCGGCTGCCTCGGCGGCTTCGACGTCGGCCTGCAACGGCTCGAGCCGGCCGGCCGGCAGCTCCGGGTCGCGCTCGGCCAGACCACGGACGACGTCGACCTCGAGGACGCGGCGGAGCCGGTACAGGTCGATCACGTCCCGCTCGTCCAGCTCCGGGACGAAGACCCCGCGGTGCAGCTTGTAGACCAGCAGCCCTTCGTGGGTGAGCAGCCGGAACGCTTCCCGCAGCGTGTTCCGGCTGACCTCCAGGACCTCGGTCAGCTCGATCTCGGAGAGCTGAGCGCCCGGCGGCAACGCGCCCTCGGTGATGCTGCGGCGCAGGATGTCGGCGGCCCGCTCGGCCGAACTGCTGCGGTCCAGCCGCGCGACATCGGCGGCCACTGTCCGCAACCATGCCTGCCGGCCCTCGTCGGCCCCACCCGTGCTCATCTCCGCATCATCGCCCACCCGAGGCGGTGAGGGGAAGTTTAGTGGAACAAGACTCTTGCAGGATTGTTGAACAATCTCTACGCTCGAGTCATCACTCGTTACTCACAGCCATGGAGTCGATCCCGACAGCAGCCCGTTCGACCGAGGAGACCCCGCCATGCCGATGCCCACCTCGCGGCCGTACCGCGCGAAGCCTCCCCGCCGCCCCACCACGAAACCGGTGGTGCGCCGGACCAATCCCTATGCCCGCCGGCTCGCCCCCGCGGCCGGGCGCAAGACGCCGGACAACGTCATGAAGACCGGCAACCGGTCGACGCTGATCGGCGCCATGTTCCTGATGGCCACCTCCGCGATCGGGCCGGGCTTCATCACCCAGACCACGCTGTTCACGGTGTCGCTCGGCGCGGCGTTCGCGTTCGCGATCGTCGTCTCGGTGCTGGTCGACATCGCGGTGCAACTGAACGTGTGGCGGGTGATCGGCGTCTCCGGGCGCCGGGCCCAGGAGCTCGGCAACCTGGTCGCGCCCAGACTCGGTACGGCGATGTCCGCACTGCTGTTCGCCGGCGGGCTCGTGTTCACGATCGGCAACGTCTCCGGCACCGGGCTCGGCACCGACGCCATGATCGGGCTGGATCCGCGGCTCGGTGGTGCACTCTCCGCAGTCATTGCCATCGGCATCTTCTTGTCCCGGCGGGCCGGGGTCGCGATGGATCGCCTGGTGATCACTCTCGGCAGCGTGATCATCCTGCTCACCGGGTACGTCGCGATCACCTCGGACCCACCGGTCGGCCAGGCGCTGCGGAACGTCGTACTGCCGTCCCACGCGGAGTTCCTCGTCATCACCACCCTGATCGGTGGAACGATCGGCGGCTACATCATGTACGCCGGTGCCCACCGGCTCCTCGACTCCGGGGTGTCCGGGCCGCCGTACGTCCGGGACATCAGCCGCGCGGCGGTCGGCGGGATCCTGCTCACCGGCCTGATGCGGGTCGCCCTCTTCCTCGCCGTACTCGGGGTCGTCGCCGGTGGAGCGACCCTCGATCCGGACAACCCGACCGCATCGGCGTTCCAGCACGCGGCCGGCGAAGTCGGGCTGCGCGCCTTCGGCGTGGTGTTGTGGGCGGCCTCGATCGCCTGCGTGATCGGAGCGGCGTACACGACCGTCACGTTCGTCACCTCGCGGACGAAGACGTCGGAGGGGACGAGGACTGTTCTCGTCGTGCTGTTCATCGCGGTCAGCACGGTGATCTTCCTGGCCGTCGGTACGGCGCCCGCCCGGCTGCTCGTGTTCGCGGGAGCGTTCAACGGGCTGCTGTTGCCGCTGGGCGTCGGCGTGCTTCTCTGGGTGGCGTGGCAGCGTCCCGACCTGCTCCGCGGTCACCGCTACCCGCGCTGGCTGCTCTGTCTTGGTGGCGCGGCCTGGCTGCTCACCGTGTATCTGGCCGTTCGTTCGATCGTCGCCCTGTTCTAACTTGGAGGAGTGTTCATGGACCTCAATGCCGATCTCGGCGAGGGATTCGGATCGTGGCCGATGGGTGACGACGACGCCCTGCTGGACGTCGTCACCAGCGCCAACGTGGCCTGCGGCTTCCACGCCGGCGACCCGTCGATCATGCGCCGAGTGACAGCGCGGGCAGTCTCGCGTGGTGTGGCGATCGGGGCCCATGTGGGGTACGCCGACAAGGCCGGGTTCGGGCGGCGCTTCGTCGACATCGAGCCGTCCGCGCTGCGCGACGAGGTCGTGTACCAGATCGCCGCGCTGGACGGCTTCGCGCGGATCGCCGGTGACCGGGTCCGGTACGTGAAGCCGCACGGTGCGCTGTACAACACGATCGGCCACCACCTCGAGCAGGCCGCGGCTGTCGTGGACGCGGTCGCCGACTACGACCGGTCGCTGCCGGTGCTCGGCCTGCCCGGGTCGGCGTGGCTGCGACTCGCGGCCGACGCCGGGCTGCCCGTCGTACACGAGGCTTTCGCGGACCGTGCGTACACGCCCTCCGGGACCTTGGTGTCGCGGCGTGAGGCCGGATCGGTGCTGCATGACGCGGACGAGATCGCTGCGCGGTGTACGGCGATGGCCACCGGGCAGCCGATCCACGACATCGAGGGTGGGACCCTGAAGGTCGAGCCTGCCTCGATCTGCGTGCACGGCGATACGCCGGGAGCGGTCGACATCGCGCGCCGGGTCAGGTCCGCGATGGAGGGGGCGGGCGTGACGTTGAGCCCGTTCGCCCAGTGATGCGGATCCTGCCTTCCGGCGACCACGCACTCCTGGTCGAACTCGACACCCTCGACCAGGTCCTCGGCTACTACACCGCCCTCACCGCCTCACCACCTGCCGACGTCATCGACATCGTCCCCGCCGCCCGCACCGTCATGGTCACGACCTCCGGGGGTTTGGACGCGCTGTCTCGCGCCCTGCGCGCTGTCACACCTGCTGACGGAGCCCACGCGGTCGGGGACCTGATCGAGCTTCCGGTGACCTACGACGGCGAGGATCTCGAGGACGTCGCTCTCGTTCTTGACTGCTCTGTGTCCGAGGTCGTCCAACGGCATACCGGCGAGGAGTGGACCGTCGCCTTCTGCGGCTTCTCCCCCGGCTTCGGCTACCTCACGTCGTCCGCGACCTGGGACATCCCACGACGTCAATCCCCACGGACGAAGGTGCCGACGGGAGCCGTGGCTCTGGCCGGAGAGTTCAGTGGGGTGTACCCGCGAGAATCGCCGGGCGGGTGGCAGCTGATCGGGCGGACCGACGTGAAGATCTTCGACCAGGAGCGCGATCCCGCCGCTCTGTTCCATCCGGGCCGCCGGGTCCGGTTCGTCGACGCGGGCCGTGGATGACCAGCCTCACCATCCTCGAAACGGGGCCTTTAGCAACAATCCAGGACGCCGGCAGAGTCGGCCAGGCATCCCTCGGCATCCCCACGTCCGGCGCCTGCGACCGCGCGTCGTACGCACTCGCCAACCGCCTGGTCGGAAACCGTGACGGTGCCGCCGCGATCGAGGTCACCTTCGGCGGTCTCGTACTGCACGCCGACGCCGACCTGACCATCGCCATCACCGGCGCACCCTGCCCCGGCGTCCCGCTCAACGCACCAGCCGTGATCAGGTCCGGCCAGGTACTCCGACTCGGCCCGCCGCGGACCGGACTCCGCACGTACGTCGCCGCCCGCGGCGGAATCGACGTACCGCCGGTCCTCGGCTCGCGCTCGACCGACCTCCTCTCCGGCCTCGGCCCGGCACCCCTCACCGCCGGCCAGACCCTGCCGGTCGGCTGCTCGTACGACGTGATGCCCGGGGTGGACCTCGCCCCCGTCGCGGACCCGCCTGCCGGCGAAGTCGTCGTACGCGTAACCCCCGGCCCCCGCCGCGACTGGTTCACCGACGCCGCGTGGACCACCTTCACCACCCAGTCGTACGCCGTCAGCAGCAACAGCAACCGCGTCGGCGTCCGCCTCGACGGCAAACCCCTCGAACGCGCCCGCACCGGCGAACTGGCCAGCGAAGGCATGACCCTGGGCGCCATCCAAATCCCACCCTCAGGCCTCCCCGTAATCTTCCTCGCCGACCACCCCGTCACCGGCGGCTACCCAGTCATCGCCTACCTCACCGACCCCGAGGTCAACCCCTGCGCCCAACTCCGCCCCGGCCAACCCCTCCGCTTCATATAGCCCCCGACACGTCAGCTACGCGCGCTCCGGCCGACGGTCTCCGTCAGGTGGGGCCTTTGCGGCCTGTGAGGTGGAAGATTCGGCTGAGTTGGCGGTAGGGGTCTCGGCGGCTGGCTTCTAGTTCTACTGCGGCTGTTGCTTGTAGTTGTTTTGTGTCGGTGGGGTCGAGGTCGGCTCCGGCGAGATCCAGCCAGTCGACGAAGTGCCATACGCCGTACCAGCGGAAGGCCTCGACGTCGCGGCTTCGCAGGAGGTCTGTGAGTTGCTCGACCGTGTGGGCTCGGGTCAGCAGGCCGAGTACTCCTATCTCTTCCGTGGCGTCGAATGCTGCGAGGGCGTCGTCCCAGCGCCGTTCCATGGCCGGGCGCACCGCGGACGTGTTGGCGCTGCCCGCCATGATCGAGACCAGGCCGCCGGGGGCAGCGCACAGGCACAGCTGGTCGAGCACCGGCTCCTGGTGCTCGAGGTATCCGAGCACTCCATGGCACAGCACAGCGTCGAAGCGCCGGCCGTTGACCGCTTCGACGGCGTTCGCGCCATCGGCCTCCACGAACGTCACTCGCCGCTGGGCCTCAGCGGGCAGTCGCTCGAGTCGCTGCCGCGCCTTGTCCAGCATCGCGGGTGACGGATCGAGCAACGTCACGTCGTACCCGGCTTGCGCCAACGGGAACGACTGATGGCCCGCGCCGGCTCCGACGTCGAGCACAGACGCGGGCGGCGGTGGCAGATGCTCCAGCAACTGCTGGTGCATCACGTACGTGCGCACTCGCCCCTTCACCGTGGCGTACGCCCCATCGGCGAATTGGTCGACCAAACCAGCCCAGGTGTCAGTGTCCACCTCACCACCGTACAAGTTAGTAGTTAGTAACTAGTAACCTAGTCATCATGGCTGCGCGGATGAGGGGCTCGGAACGGCGATCCCAGTTGTTGGGGATCGCCGGTCGCGAGTTCGCGGATCATGGACTGCACGGTGCGTCGATCGAGGCGATCGCCCGCGAGGCCGGCATCACGCAGGCGTACGTGTTCCGGATGTTCGGGACCAAGAAGGCGCTGTTCCTGGAGCTGGTCGGCGCAGCCTTCGACCGCTTCAGCGACGGCATGTCCCAAGCCGCCGAGGGCAAGCAAGGCCTTGATGCGCTGACGCTGATGGGTTCGCAGTACTACGAACTGCTCGCCGACCGCACCACCCTCCTGCTCCAACTCCAAGGCTTCGCCGCCTGCGGAGACCCCGACGTCCGCGACCTCGTCCGAGCCTGCCTCGCCCACATGTGGGACACGGTTGCCGACACCACCGGCCTGGACCCAGTCACAGTGAAGTCGTTCCTCGCCTACGGCATGCTCCTGAACAACGTCGCCGCCCTCGACATCACCGACCTGGACGAACCCTGGGCGAACGGCGTACGCACCCAAATCCACCCAGGCCTCTTCGAACACATCACCACCCAAACCAACCGCTGAAGCTCACTGGCTGGTGGTTCTGGTCTGCATTTCTGTGGCGAAGGATTGTTGGGCTTCGCGGATGGTGGCTTGTTCGGTTGGGTTGGCGAAGAGGTCGGGGAGGGTGGCGGGGTCCACGTCTTGGAGGTGGGTTTGGAGCCACCAGATGTTGCCGAAAGGGTCTTTGACTCGGCAGCCGCGGTCGCCGGTGATGCCGGAGTACATCAGCGGGGTGACGACGGTTGCGCCGGCGTCGAGGGCGCGGACGTAGGTCTTGTCGACGTCATCGACGTACACGCTCAGGAAGGTGGGCGTGTCCTGCCAGTCCGGAGCCGCGTCGAAGGTCATGAGAACCGAGTGGCCTACGGTCACTTCGGCGTGGCCAATGGTGCCGTCCGGGTTGGGGACGCGAAGGCTGGTGCGGACCTCGAAGGTGTGCTCGACGAAGTCGAGGAAGCGAGCGGCGCCCTTCACCACGACGTACGGCGTGATCGTCGACTTGCCACCGGGGAGCTGCTGCGTTGTCTGCGTCATGTCTCCGAGTGTGCAGCAGGAAGCGGACAGGTTATGTCCTCTTCTTGACTCTGAGGTCAGCCCGCAGCGCGGAAGCGGCGGAGGTATTCGGTCGGGGTGGTGCCCAGGTGTCTGGCGAAGGCCCGGCGGAGGGTTTCGTCACTGCCGAGGCCACTGAGCCGGGCGGCTGAGGTGATGCTGTGGCCGTCGAGGAGGAGTTGCTGGGCGCGATCGAGGCGTACACGTTCGACCCAGCGGGCCGGCGTGGTGTGGAACTCGGTGCGGAACAGGCGAGCGAGGTGTCGCGCACTGATGGCAGCGGACGCAGCCAGTGCGGACAGGCTGTGGTCAGCGGCGGGGTCGGCGACCACGGCTTCGGTCACTGCTCGGAGTGGGTCGCTGCGAGGCGGTGGGGTGGCGATCGCCGTGGAGAACTGGGATTGACCGCCGGGTCGTTGCATGAAGACGACCAGCTCCCGGGCGATCTCGCGAGCGACCTGTGCGCCATGGTCCGCCTCGACGAGGGCGAGGGTCAGGTCGATTCCGGCGCTGATGCCGGCCGAGGTCACGTACCGGTCGTCGTGGATGTGTAGCGCGTCCGGTTCGACACGCACGGACGGATACCGGCGGGCGAGGGTCTGGGCATGTCGCCAGTGGGTCGTGGCGCTCCGGCCGTCCAGGAGCCCAAGTGCTGCGAGGACGAAGGCACCCGTGCAGACAGACGCCACCCGGCCGGCCTGGTCCGCTAGAGCGCGGACGGCGGCGAGGAGGTCGTCGGGCACTCGATCGACCAGGTGGTCGGCTCCCGCGACCATCACCGTGTCGAAGGGACCTGCCCCGGCTGCTGCCGTGGTGCCGGCGAGGGTCGGGCCGGAGGACGTCGCAATGTCTCCGCCGGCCGGCGAGACGAGGGTCGACTCGTACCGGGCGCCGTTGCGGTTCGCCTGGTGAAGGACCTCGAGAGGGCCGCTGACGTCGAGGAGGGTCACGCCGTCGAACACCACGAGGGCGATCCGGCCTGTCCGAATCTGTGGTTCATGTGGCGTTCTGGACATGGCACCAGCGTAGCCACTCCGGCGAATCTGGATGCACAGAGACGAGGCCACACCAGGAAGGCAGAACGACGATGAGTGAAGAGATCGCCGGGGTACGGATCCCGGACAGCGCCCTGGCCCGCGAGGCGACCGAACTGGTGCGTGAGGTGGCGCCGCCGCTGCTGTTCGATCATTCGCGCCGGGTCTTCCTGTTCGGTGCGTTGCGCGGCCGGGAGCAGGGCCTCGAGTTCGATCCGGAGTTGCTGTACGTCGGCGCGATGTTCCACGACCTCGGTCTGACCGGCGAGTTCCGTCGTACCGACCAGCGGTTCGAGATCGACGGCGCCGACGAAGCGCGCCGCTTCCTGCACGCGCACGGTGTGACCGGGGAGCCGGCCGATCGGGTCTGGACCGGCATCGCTCTGCACACGACCCCGGAGATCCCGTTGCACATGGCGGCCGAGATCGCGCTCGTCACTCGCGGGGTAGAACTGGACGTCCTCGGCATCGGTTATCGAGCGGTCACCGACGAGCAGCGGGCCGCCGTGGTCGCGGCGCATCCGCGGCCGGACTTCAAGAACCGGATCCTGGCCGCGTTCACCGAGGGCATCAAGGACCGGCCGGAGACGACCTTCGGGAACGTGAAGGCCGATGTCCTTGAGCATTTCGTCCCCGGTTTCCACCGCGGCAACTTCGTCGACGTGATCAAGAACTCCGACTGGCCCGAGTAGGACGAGCCACAACCGGCGGGCGCTCGCGCGTACCTGGGCTGCTTGTTTGGGGGCGGTGGGCAGGCGAGGATGTGCGGTATGACGGAGAGTTCTGGGACACCGGGAATCGACAGCACGGTTCCGCCGAGCGGGACCGGGTGCGCGGAGTGCCTGGCGGCCGGCGGCTGGTGGTTCCATCTGCGCCGGTGCGCGCAGTGCGGGCATATCGGATGCTGTGACTCCTCCCCCGAGCAGCACGCGTCGGCTCACGCGTCCACGACCGGGCATCAGATCGTGCGCAGCTTCGAGCCGGGCGAGGACTGGTTCTGGCACTACGGCGAGTCGCAGTACTACGAGGGTCCTGCGCTCGCTCCGCCGGAGTCCCACCCGGTCGACCAGCCGGCGCCGGGCGGCAACGTCCCGCCCGACTGGCAGAACCACCTCAACTAGCCAGGCGACCGCCGCCCCACGACCGACCGACAGACAACCCGGACCCGGCGTGCAGGTGACTGCCGGACCGGGTGTGCGGGCGATCGCCGGGCTAGAGGACGAAGCCGGCGGGGAACGGGTCGTCGGGGTCGAGGAGGTAGTTGGCGGTTCCGGTGATCCAGGCTCGGCCGGTGACGGTTGGTACGACGCCCGGGTGTGGACCGACCGTGGTTTGCTCGATCAGGCGCCCGGTGAAGCGGGTGCCGATGAACGACTCGTTCACGAAGTCGGTGTTGAGGGCGAGCTCTCCGCGGGCATGCAGTTGCGCCATCCGGGCCGACGTACCCGTCCCACACGGGGACCGGTCGAACCACCCCGGATGGATCGCCATCGCGTTCCGCGAATCCGCACCGTCGAGACCGGGCGCGGTGAACTGCACGTGCTTACACCCGTTGATCCCCGGATCGAGCGGATGCACGGGCCGGTCGGTCGCGTTGATCGCGTCCATGATGTCCAGCCCGGCCTGCAGGATCCGGTCCTTCTCGGCCCGGTCGAACGGGAGGCCGAGCTGCTCCAACGGCAGGATCGCGTAGAAGTTGCCGCCGTACGCGAGGTCGTAGGTCAGCTTCCCGAGTCCCGGAACGTCCACCGTCGCGTCCAGTGCATGGCTGTACGACGGAACATTGCGCAACGTGACGTGCTCGGCCCGTCCGTTGCTGACGGCAACGTCGACGACGACCAGGCCGGCCGGGGTGTCGAGGCGGACCTTGGTGATCGGCTCGGTCACCTCGACCATGCCGGACTCGACCAGCACGGTGGCGACGCCGATGGTGCCGTGCCCGCACATCGGCAGCAGGCCGGACACCTCGATGTACAGCACGCCCCAGTCGGCGTCGGACCGGGTCGGCGGCTGCAGGATCGCGCCGCTCATCGCCGAATGTCCGCGCGGCTCGTTCATCAGGAACAACCGCAGGTCGTCCAGGTGCTTGATGAAGTACTCGCGCCGCTCGGCCATCGTCGCACCGGGGACGACGCCGACCCCGCCGGTGACGACGCGGGTCGGCATCCCCTCGGTGTGCGAGTCGATCGCGCTGATGGTCCGGATGGACCTCATCGCAGCGACTCCACTGCCTTCTTCATGTCCTGCTCCAGTTGGGCGAGGTGCTCGGGCACCAGGGGTCCACGCGGTGGGCGGCACGGACCGCCGTACCGGCCGACGTAGTCCATGCCGTACTTGATCGCCTGGACGAACTCGGTCCGCGAATCCCACCGGAACGCGGCGACCAGCGGCTCGTACAACGCCCGCGCCTCTTCCAGCTTGCCTTGGACGGCGAGGTCGAACAAGCGGACCGATTCCTTCGGGAACACGTTCGGGAAGCCGGCGAACCAGCCGGTCGCACCCATCAGCAGAGCCTCGAGAGTCAGGTCGTCGGCGCCGGCGATGACGGCCAGGTCCGGGGCGAGCTCACGGATCTCGAGGATCCGGCGGACGTCGCCGGAGAACTCCTTGACCGCGACGATGTTCTCGATCTGCGCGATCTCGCCCAGCAGGTCCGGGGTCAGATCGACCTTGGTGTCGTGCGGGTTGTTGTAGACCATCACCGGCAGGCCGGCCTTGGCGACCTCGGTGAAGTGGTGGATCACCTCGCCGCGGTTTGCGCGGTACATGGTCGGCGGCAGGCAGAGTACGCCGGTTGCACCGTCCTCGGCCGCCTTCTCAGCCCAGCCGCGGGCCTGGTGTGCACCGACGCCGTGCACGCCGACCACCACGATGCCATCGTTGCCGACGGCCTCGATTGCGGTGCGGGCGACGGCTCGGCGCTCGTCATCGGTCAGCGACGAGTACTCGCCGAGGGAGCCGTTCGGGCCTACCCCACGGCAGCCGTTGTCGACCAGCCACCGGCAGTGCTCGGCGTACTTGTCCAGGTCCGGACGCAAACCTGCCGGCGCCGACGCGTCCTCGGCGTACGGCAACGCGGTCGCAACGATCACGCCTTCCAACTTCTCGGTCACAGATCCTCCTGAGCCTCTGCCAGATCCCGCAGCCTCACCGGCACGGCGATCGGTCGTTTCATCGATGATTCCGGTGCACCAACCAGCGCACCGACGGTCCGCGAACAGACCCGTCCCTGACACATCCCCAGTCCGGCCCGGCTGCTGAGCTTCAGCGCCCGACCGTCCTGCACACCACGTCCTGCCACAGCCGCTTCGATCTCTCCGCGCGTGACTTCCTCACACCGGCACACCACGGTCTCGGCCGTACTCCACGCTCGCCACCCGTCCCGCACCGGATAAGCCCGCGCCAACACCTCCGCAAACCGTCGCCCCCGCACCCCGGCCTCCCGCGCCTCCGCCTGGTCTACGCGGTTTGCGACTGCCCCAGGACCAGATGGTCCTGGCTCGCCACCTCCCGCGTGATAGGCGGCGGAGGCGCCGGCTAATCGGCCTTCGGCGGCTGCTAGGTCTGCGCCGCCGATTCCGGTGAGCTCGCCGGCTGCGAACACACCCGGAGTGGTGGTTTCTTGGTGGGGGTCGACGACGACTGCCGGGCCACCGTCGGGACCGGTCGTGAGGTTGCAGCGGGCGGAGACAGCGAGCTCGAGTTGAGCGGTGAAGCCGAAGCCGAGACAGACGGCGTCGACCTCGATGCGTCGCTCGGAGCCCGCGATCGGGTGCCATGAGTCGTCCAGCCGTACGACGGTGACGGCTTCGACGTGGTCGGTTCCGTCTGCAGCGACGACGGTCCAGCCGTGTCGGAGCGGAATGCGGTGCTTCGCCAGCAGGGCGCCGTACCCGAGGGCCTCTCGGAATTTGCTGGAGGCAACTAGTGGGTTGGTGAGCCAACCTCGGCGGACGGTTCGCAGGGTGTTGGCTTCGAGCAGCTCGACTACCTCGGCGCCTACTCCGATGAGGGACTCTGCGACCGGTAGGAGGAACGGGCCGGTGCCTGCGACGAGTACGCGTTTGCCGACGGAGATGCGTTGTCCTTTGGCCAGTGCTTGGGCGGCGCCGGCGCTGTAGACGCCTGGCAGATCCCAACCAGGGAAGGGCAGTACGCGATCGTATGCTCCTGTGGCTAGGACGATTGCCTTGGCGTCAACTGCGAAGATCTCCCGTCCGACGCTGTCTGCTGGTCCTCGTTGCACCCAGAGCCGGAGGCCTTCCATTGCCCACACGGAGGTCTCCGCGAGATGTGTGATCCGCTCATGCGCCGCTAGCCGATCCCGCTGCGCGACGAATCCTTTCCAGCCGTGCTGCAGTCGTCCCGCCCGCCGAGCCATGAATTCCGCAGGCAGTTGCCGGTTGAACTGACCGCCCACACTCCGCCCGGTGTCAATCAAAACCACCGACGCTCCACCATCCGCAGCCGCCAAAGCTGCGGCGATCCCCGCTGGCCCAGCCCCCACCACAACCACGTCAGTCACCCGCGGGACATTCGAGGTGGAAGTGGGACGGGGCGGCGCCGGGGCCAGATCCGCCGAAGGCTGCAGGTCGGGGATGGCGGACGCCCCGCCCGTCCATCCCCGAGGCTCCGCGTCGGAGGTGGCTGACGTCTCGCCCCGTGCCTTCAGCTCGGGTGCGGCTTCGTCGTCTCTCTGCCCGTCTGCGGGTAGGACGGCGCCTGTCTGGGTTGCGATGGCGTCTCCGGGCTCGACTGTGCGTTGGCAGGCTCGGATGTCGGGAGTGCCGTTGACTATGACGAGGCAGTCTTGGCAGGCGCCGATGCCGCAGAAGACGCCGCGGGGGCGTGAGGCGACACGGGTGGTTCGCCAGGTGTCTCGGCCGGTGGCGAGCAGAGCGGCGGCGACTGTTTGGCCGGCTAGGGCGGTGACCGGTTCGCCGTCCACGGTGATGTTGACGGGCGTCGGCGGACCGACTCGGGCGGGGTCGCCTTCGCGGGGGCGGAGGTAGGCAGTCATGAGGCGAGCACCGCCGGACGGTCGACGCGGAACGGATCGGGGTCCACATGCGGAGCCAAACCGAGGAACAGCTCGGTGATCAACCGGCCGGTCGACGGCGCGAGCCCGATGCCCGCACCTTCGTGACCAGTCGCATGCCACAGACCCGGCGTACGCGGGTCCGGCCCGATCACCGGCAGATGATCCGGCGCATAAGGACGGAAGCCGCCGTATGCCCGCATCACCGGCACATCGCCCAGGAAGGGAAACAGCCCAACCGTCTTCGCAGCGAGCTCACGCAGCACCTTCACGCGGACCGAGTCGTCGAACCCGATCCGTTCACGACTCGAGCCGATCAGAACAGTCCCGGACCGCGTCGACTCCACGACGGTCGACGTCTGCAGCTCGGCGTCCCCACTCCCGACCGCACCGACGTAGTCCGCGTCGTACACCTTGTGCCGTACGCATTCCGGCAGGGGCGCCGTCACCAGGATCATCCCGCGCCGAGGCAGCACCTGAATCGGTGCCCCCGCGTCAGCACTGAACGACCCCGCCCACGGGCCGCAAGCATTGAGTACGGCGCCACACGCGATCACACCGTCATCGGTCTCGACCCCGACAACCCGTCCCTGCGCGGAACGCCGGACCGCCCGCGCCGCCACCCCCGAGCGCACCTCACCACCACGATCCCGGACTGCGGCGAGCAAAGCCGTTGCCGCGAGCACCGGTTGCACCTGCGCATCGTCCGGGTAGTGCACCCCGACTGTCACGCGAGGAGTCAGCAAGGGCTCGAGCTCAAAGGCCTCCGCCGGCGTAATCACGCGAGCATCCACCCCGGCCGCCCGCTGCTTGGCCGCGAACGCCCTCAGCGGCTCGGGATCGGTCGTCGCCACCACGACCCCGCCCTTGGTCTCCCACTCGACGTCGGCGACCCGCTCCGGGAGCCGGGACAGTACGACGTCCCACTCGGCCCGCGAGGCGATCGCCAACTCGAGCTCCGGCCCGGGCTCCTTGTCCGAGACGAGCACGTTGCCCTCGCCGGAGGCCGTCGTCCCGGCCGCCGGCCCGTCGCGATCGATCACCAGCACCCGCACACCTGCGGCGGAGAGCGCCTCGGCACAGGCCGCGCCGACCATGCCCGCGCCGACGACCACCACGTCGGGTGTCGCGGAACCAGGCATCAGACTCTCCGTTCACTAAAATGAACGAAACCGAGACTACGCGCCGACCCTCAGAACGGTCAATGCACTCACCATGCACTCAAGACGCACTCTTCCGGCACTACCCAGGCACATGCGGGCTGCCCGGCGTGCTCGGGTACGCATCCGGCGCGTACTCCAGCAGCAGCACCGACCGCACCAGACCGTCCACCGCCTCGTACCCGTGCGGCCCGCCGGCCCGGAACGCCAGGTAGTCCCCAGGCCCCAACTCCTCAGTCCTGCCACGCGCCGTGATCCGTAGCCTGCCAGTCAGGACGATGTGATGCTCGGTCCCTGGATGCCCGTCCGACTGCTGTACGGCGTCCGGCCGGACCTCCTGGTTGTAGACCTCGAACAACCCACCCGGCGTCTCCAGCCTCCGCAGCATCCGCAGATCGATCGCTTCACCGGACAGTACGTCGATGTCCGCCGACCGTACGAGGACCAGCTCCGCGCTCGGCGACTCACTCAGCAGCGCCGACACCGGGACACCCAGAGCGTTCGACAGACTGAACACTGTCTCGATCGTCGGGTTGCCCGCCCCCGACTCCAGTTGCGAGAGCGTCCCCTTCGCGATCCCGGACCGCCGGGCCAGCTCGGACAGCGAGATGCCCTGCTCGTCCCGCCGCATCCGCAGGTTCGTCCCGAGCAACCGTCCCGCACCCATCGCCGCCACAGCCCGGAGCATGCCACATGCCGCGAAGCACCGGCTCGGTTTGACCCATCCACCCCGCGGGCACGCGAGGTGGATGGCAGAGGAATCCGTCGGAACCGTACTGCTGGCCGGAGCGGCGAATCTGGCGATCGCGATCGCCAAGGTCGTCGCCGGCCTGCTCTCCGGCTCGACCGCACTGCTCGCCGAGGCAGCGCACTCCATCGCGGACACCATGAACCAGGCGTTCCTGCTGACGGCACTCCACCGCAGCCGGAAGCCCGCCGATGCACGCCACCCGTTCGGCTACGGCATGGAGCGCTACTTCTGGTCCCTGCTGGCCGCGGTGGGCATCCTGGTGCTCGGTGCGGGCTTCTCGATCGCCGAAGGCCTGCGCTCACTCATCGACCCGGAGCCGATCGCGTCACTTGGGCTGATCTACACGGTCCTGGCAGTCTCAGCGATCTTCGAAGGCACCTCATGGCTCCGCGCGGTCAGGCAGGTACGACGCGAGGCTCGCAAGAAAGGCGTACCGCCGCTGGAACACCTCAGAAACGCCGAACCGGCCGTCAAGACCGTAGCGTTCGAAGACACCGCCGCCCTGATCGGACTGTTGATCGCGGCCGTCGGTGTGACGCTAGCGGTCGTCACCGGACAGCACCTGTGGGACGGAGCCGCGTCGATCGGCATCGGCGTACTGCTGATCGTCGTCGCGTTCACACTCGGCCGCGACAACAAGGCGATGCTGATCGGCCGGGCACTGCCGGACGACGTACAGCAACGGATCCGCGCGATCATCAACGGCACTGCAGGCATCGAGAGCGTCCTCGAACTGCTCAGTCTCCGGCTCGCTCCGGACCAAGTCCTGGTGGTGGCGACTGTCGACCTGGCCGACATGCAGACCACCGGCGCTGCGATCGAACAGCTCGCCGAGCGGGTCGACCTCGAGGTACGCCAGCATTACCCGATGGTCCGGCACCTCTACCTCGATCCCACCCCGGGGATCAGTCCTGACCCCAGTTCGCGACGATGACAGCGATCGGCGGCAGTACGGCGGCGACCGCACTCATCCCGATCGCGACGGGGATCGAGAACAACCGCACGACGAACCACGCCAGCCCGATCAGCACCAGACAGCTGCCCATCAGCCAGTAGTAGAGCTTGCGGTTGTCGTACTTGCGGGCCATGTCAGACCTTCATCGCCAGCCTGTCCAGAGCACCGACCAGTGGAGCCAGCTCGGGCAGTCCAGCAGCCTTCTCCAGAGCAGCAGTCAGTACGGCGTCATGCGTCGGCTGAGCCTGGTCACGCAGGTCGCGACCGGCCTGGGTGACCTCGGTGTAGATGCCGCGGCGGTCGGTCGGACACAGGTACCGCTGTAGGAACTTGCGGTCCTCCAGACGGTTGACCAGCCGAGTCGTGGCCGACTGACTCAGCACGACCGCGTTGGACAGCTGGTTCATCCGCAGGTGGTAGTCGTCCTGCCGCGCCAGCACGTCGAGCACGCTGTACTCGCTGACGGACAGGCCGTGCTGCTTCTGCAGGGCACGCTCCAGCTCGTCCTCGATCCGGGCGTGCAGAGCGGCCAGAGTTCGCCAGCCCGCTGCCCGCGCTTCCGCGGCATCATCCGGCAGTCCCACGACGCCTCCACGTGAACGATCGCGAATAGCCCGCTTCTGCAACTATCGCGCACGCCGGTAACAGTCACAAGACCACGGTCCGATCGTGCCTGCCGGCCAGGCCTTTCGATGCAGGGCAGCAAGCCTTGACAGTCGGCATCCTCGCTCCTACGGTGAGCAACCAGGTGGATTATGGCCATGACCGTAATCCGACCGACCTACCGTGAGGCTACCTGAGAGGGGCCGGTCGTGAGGAAGTTCGGGTTGTTGCTGACGGCAACCGTATTGGTCGCCGGAAGTCTGGTCCAGGCCGGAACGGCGCAGGCCGCCGTACCAGCCGGGGTGTTCCAGGATTTCGAGACCGAGACCGACCTGACGGGGGCGACTGTCACCCTGCCGCAGGCCGACAAGATCGAGCGGACCGCCGATCCGACGCACGGCGCCTCCGGGGTGAAGTTCAGCATCGCGCCGGCCGCTACGCCGGGAGCGACGGCCTCGTCGGGGCTCACTCTCAACGCCGGTACGCCGAGCCTGCCGGCCAGCGACTGGTCCGGTCACACGCTGCTCGGGTTCGACTTCTTCACCGAGCAGGACCGCACCGTCGTCGGCCGGATCACCGTCCGGGACCAGGCCAACAAGGCCTACGGCGTCGACTACAAGATCAATGCCCGTAGCTGGACTCCGGTCGACCTGCGGCTCAGTGCGATCACCGCCGCCGGCGTCGACATCAGCCGGATCGCCTACATCGGCATCTCGATGCCCCGCGCCGGCACGACGGTCGTCGGTCACTACGACGCCTTCCGGCTCGTCGACACCGACCCGTACGACAAGACGGCGTACGGCGACCAGGCGGCGGCGCAACTGCTCCGGCTGACGGACTTCAACGGCATACTGACCAAGCTGGCGGCTCAGATCGCCACCCTGGACCGTCAACTCGGCCACGCGGCTGCCGATGAGCGGCTGCGGGCACAGGTCGCCGCCGCGGAAGCCCAGTGCGCCGAGTTGCGCCAGACGCTGTCCGCGGGACCGATGACGTATGCGCAGTACGCGCCGTTCAACGCGGGCGTGACTGCGTTGCAGCGATCGGTGCCGCGACTGGCGAACACCATCCAGGCGCGGTCGCACGACAAGCATGCGGACTTCGGACTGGAGTCGGCGGACTCGATGTCTCTGGTCTACCCGAAGGACCTGCCGTTCAGCTCGATCGGACCGTCGCCGCTGGTGTCCCTGACCCGTGGTGAGTACGAGAACGTGCAGGCCGTCGTACTGCCGTTCGCCGAGCAACTCAACGACGTACAGGCCAAGGTGACCTCGGTGTCCGGCCCCGCAGGTGCCCTCACCGCGTCGGTGGCGCCGGTCGGATCGCTGAACGTCACCCCGACGAACCAGTACCACCGTCCGACGTACGCCGGATGGACGCCGGACCCGATCCGCGACGACCTGTCCTCGGTGGACGTCCCGGCCGACACGATGCAGCCGTACTGGATCCGGCTGAAGGCCTCGCCGAACGCGCGGCCCGGCATCTACCGGGTGAAGGCCGCGTTCTCCGCGGACGGCAAGCACACCCGGACGATGACGGTGTCGGCGACGGTGTGGCCGGTGACGATTCCGGACCGGCCGAAGCTCAACACCACGTTCCAGTTCACGCCGGCGATCGTGAACGACATCTACGGGATCACCGATCCCGCCGCGCAGGAAGCGACCAAGCACACGTACTGGTCGTTCCTGAACGACTACAAGATCGAGCCGGACCAGCTCTACACCTGTCCGTGCATCCCCTCCAGCCCCGGTCCGGTGATCGTGCCGACCCCGGTCGAGGACGTGCTCTACATCCGCGACCACTACGGACTGCGTGACTTCAACGCCTTCTACCTGTGGGCCGGAATGCTGAACCCGTCGAAGCCGGAGACCTGGCAGGCGCAGATCGACACCTGGATCTCACAGCTGCGGACCGCAATGGACAGCTACCGCGCCGCCGGCGTCGACAAGTACGCCTACGTCTACGGGTTCGACGAGGCCAACGGGCCGTTGCTGCAGGCCGCGAAGCAGACGTTCGCCGCGGTGAAGGCCGCCTTCCCGGACGTGCCGATCATGACCACGCTGCGGGACAACTCGATGGGTGTCGACACCGGACTGGCCGGCCTCGTCGACATCTGGGCGCCCCAGCAGGACCTGTACAACCAGACGGTGGCCGAGCGGACCAGGGCCCGCGGCGACCAGGCCTGGTGGTACCCGGACATCGCCACCGGTTCGCCGCTGCCGAACTGGTTCAACGGCTACCCGCCGATCGACTCGCGCACGCTGATGGGCCCGATGTCCTACAAGTCCGGAGTCGAGGGCGTCCTGTACTACGCGACGAACCGTTGGCTCCGTTCGGACCACGCCAACCAGTTGCTGGTGAACGACGGGGTCCTGTCGGCGTGGAAGGCGGCCACGTTCAACGGCACCGCGGGTGACGGGTCGATGTTCTACCCGGGTCCGACCGGGCCGATGGCCTCGATCCGGCTGGAGAACTTCCGCGACGGCATGGAGGACTACAACCTGCTCTGGGTGCTGTCGCACGACGTGGCGGCGAAGCCCCACCTGCCACCGGCGCTGAAGGCGCACGCCACCAAGCTGCTCGCGGCCGACGACGTGGTCAGCGACCAGCGGAACTTCACCGAGGACCCGGTCCGCTACCGGCACTGGCGCACCGACGTGATCGCGACCATCACCGCGGTCGGGCTAATGCACTAGGTAGAAGCGGGAGACCGCCCGGAAGGACTCCTTCGGCTGCCACTGGTACGGCGATACCGGGTCGTCGGAGTCCTTCCGGATCACCTTGCAGAGACTGAAGGCAGCCATGTCCTCGTCGTGGGGACGGTCGTGCGGGCGGTGCGGCGCATCGGGCGAGATGAACGTGTACGGCGACGCACCGAGGAAGCCTTCGGCGGTGAAGACGTCGAGCATCGTCACCAGATGGTCGGCCTGTTCCTGCTCGTCGCGGACGTACTGCGGCGGGATGACCGGTACGTCGCCGCTGTAGTCGACGATGTCCCAGCCCATCCCGCCCAGCTCGGCCGCACCGGTGAACGTGCAGCACCCGAACTCCAGGATCATGATCGGCTTGCCCCACCGGCGGAACGGCGCCAGCTCCTTGGTGTGGTCGGCGCGGTTCGCGTGATACGAGTAGTAGTCCAGCCCGACGATGTCGAACAGCGACCAGTCCACTTGCTCCAGGTCCGACGCGGCGCCGTACGTGATCCTGCCCTTGAAGTTGCTGCGGGCAACCTTGACCATCCGGGCGGTGAAGGCGCGGAACTTCCGCTGCAGCTCGGCCAGGTCGAACTCGCCCTTGGTCAGGTACTCGACCCGCTCGAAGAAGGTTGCCCCCGGCACGATCCCCGGAGTGAACAGCATGAACTCGCAGCCGATCACCAGGACTACCTCCTGGTCGTAGCGGCAGCGCAACCGCTCCGCCTGGATCGCGACCTGCCGCAGCTTCTCGAGTTCGTCGGCCTGCGGTTCGTCGAACGAACGCGGCTGGATCGACACGGTCAGCCCTTCGTCGAGCGCGGCGGTGGCGGTGTCGACGAGGCGGCGTACGTCGCTGCCGTAGATGCTGACCCAGTTCGCGTGCAGCCGGTGACGGACGGCGTGGATCTCGCCACGCATGATGCTGTTCCGCCAGAGCGCACGGCTGTCGTCGCCGAGGAACCCGGTCCCGGTGTCATAGGCAACACCTTTGAGCCCGAGCTTGCGGGGTCTGAGTGCTGAAGCGGTCTGAGTGCTGGAGACACCTGCCGCCGCGACGGCGAGCAGGCCGAGGAAGTGCGCACGATTGATGCGGGGAGTGGTCATGCTGCTCAGGTTGTCGCGGGATCGGCGGCACGTCGTCGTACCGAGGTCCCGGCCGTCCCGACTTTGGTCGCCGGTCAATCACTTCTTCTGATGCGCGATCACCACGGCATTGCTGAGGAACGCCGTACCGTCCCAGTCCTCGCAGGTGACCAGAACCAGCCGGCCCGGCACACCCTGGTCGAACACCTGCGCGGCCGCCGCGGCGAGTGCCTTCTTCCGATAGGTTTTCACCGACGCGACCACGTAGTTGAGTGTCCCCTTGCCCGTGGTGACCTTGACCGCGTCTCCGGCCTTCAACCGGCCGAGGTCGTCGAACGCGCCGCCGCCGTCGTGCACGGTGTGGCCGGTGATGATCGCCGAGCCCTTGGCCGCGCCGGGTTGAGCGCCGTCAGACCACCAGCCGACCAACTGCGGGTTGGACGGCGGAATGAGAGAACCACCGCGGGCGCGGATCCCCAGCACGCGGGCGGAAACCCCGAGACTCGGGACGGAGACCCGCACCGGGTTGCCCGGCCGCGCCGGAGCGGTGCTCCGGACCTCGGGCGGCAAGGTCGTTTTCGGTGCTGTACCCTTCGGCGCTGTGCTCGTCGGTGTGGTCGCCTTCGGCGTCGGGGCCTTCGTCGACGGCTTTGTTGGTACGGCGGACGTCGTACCGGTTGGGCGCGCATCAGCGCTGTCGTCGGTCCTGAGCTGCAGGTAGCCGCCGGTCAGGAGTAGTACAGCGCCGACCGCCAAGGCCCCGATCGTCCACCACGACGAACGAGCGCGACCCGGGCGGCGACGCTGTGCGGACATGTCAGGCAGCGTGCTGACCGCGGTTCTGCCGTGACTTCAGGATGCCGGCGAACACGAGCACACCACCGAGCATGATCAGGCCGAGGCCCCACGCGCTCTGATGACCGGTGATCGCCGAGGTGAGCTTGAGCCCACCGGACTGTCCGGCGTCGACCTCGGTCGGAACCGCGACCGGCGAAGTCGAGGTGCTGGTCGGGCTGTCCGTCGGCACGACCGACGGCGAGTCGGACGGCGTCGCGCTCGGGCTGTCGGACGGGGTCGTACTCGGGGTGTCGCTCGGCGATGCGGTCGGCGTCTCGCTCGGGGTCTCCGACGGCGTCTCGGAGGGAGTTTCCGACGGCGTCTCGGAGGGAGTTTCCGACGGCGTCTCGGACGGGGTCTCCGACGGGGTTTCAGAAGGAGTCTCGGACGGCGTCTCGCTCGGGGTTTCCGAAGGAGTCTCGCTAGGCGTCTGCGACGGGGTGTCGCTCGGCGTCACCGGCGGCGTCGGCGTGGTCGTCGTCTTCACCACGCAGAAGCGCAGGTGACCGATGGTGTAGTACTTTCCGGTGGCCGACCGAACCGGCGCGTGCACGCCGGTCCCGGAGGTGACTCCGGCCGGCCGGTAGTCGAAGAAGCCCGCCGCGTATCCGAAGCTGGCTGGATCGGCGCCGTCGGTCTTGACGTTGACAAGTACGCCGCGCACCGTGCCGCCCGTCGCGGTGAAGTCGACCACCGTGCCACCGGTCTGGTCACCGGGGTGCTCCGGGTCGTCCTGCTGGAGCGTGGTCGCGGTCCAGGTCACCGTCACGCCGTCCACGGTCTTCTCGCCGGGAGCCGGCGGCGTGTCGTCGTCCCCGTCGAACGCGATCTCGGTCGAGTCCGGGATCACGTCGATGCAGGCCGGGGTGCCGTCGATAATGTCGCCGTTGGCCGACGCGGACGGAGCCAGGACCAGCGTCACACCACCCAGGACCAGCGCCACGGCGCCTGCCCCACCGAGCAGCGCAACCACTCGAGAGCTCTTCGATTTCACGCGCGCGTCCGAGGATGCGTCGTTCACAAGTCTTCCCCACCCAATGCTCTGAGACCGCGGCCGGACCGACCGGCGGCTTCGTCGTCGCTCCCCCCGGAGCCATCCCCGGGCGGCCCCGGGAACCCCGGAATTCTGGTCCTCACCTGTTCTCGCGCGCAAGGAATCTCATCGCGATCTAACGCAAAAACATCGTGTCAGTCCGTGAGACACTGTTTTCGTGCGCGAAGCAGATCAGAAGACGGTGCTCGGATCGGTGTGGTTGCGGACCGAGCCGGACGCGACCAAGTCGCCGCTGAGCCGGGACGACATCGTGCGTACGTCGATCAAGGTGCTGGACCGGGACGGGCTGGACCTGTTCTCGATGCGGCGGGTGGCGGCGGAGGTCGGCACGGCCGCGACCTCGGCGCTGTACTGGCGGATCGCCAACAAGAACGACCTGCTCGAGCTCGCCGTCGACCAGGTGCTGGGCGACGCGCTGGTCCCGCCCGGCGACGGCGACTGGCGCGACCAGGTGACAGTGGTGGTGCGAGCGGCGTATGAGGCGCTGTGGATTCATCCCTGGGCGCCGCAACTGCTGGCGTCGCATGCGGGGCTCGGGCCGAACTACCAGGCGCTGGCGGATCAGGTGCTCGCGATCCTGCGGGCGGCCGGGTTCAAGGGTGTTCATCTGGACTCGGCCGTGTCGGCGATCTTCCACTACCTGATCGGGTCCGCCGTCACGGACGCCGCGTGGTCGGCCGTCGTACGGCGCAGCGGCCTCAGCGAACCGGACTGGGCGTCCGAGGCGGGCGAGCAGCTGGGCGTGGGCGCGGCGAGTCTCGCGGCGTACTTGAACCGCGAGAACCTGGCGGGGCCGGAGGCACGTTTCACCTCGGGGCTGCGGGTCATCCTGGTCGGACTGCGGCCGCGGCAGCTCTCCTGAAACTCAGCTCGCCGGCTTCTTCTTACGAGTCGTGGGCTTCGGCTTGAGCGATCGGACGGAGGCGCACTCGGCCAGGACCCGCGGCCGTGAACACCTTGTGGTGGCTGTGAACAGGTCGTGCCGTGTCCGCTGTCTCCAGATCCTGTTCACGGCCGGGGGCGCAGCTAGAGGTCGGCAAAGGCTGACGCTGGGTTCTCGAAGGCGTCGGCGACGAATCGGAGGAACGCGGCCGCGGTGCCGCCGTCGCAGACTCGGTGGTCGAACACGAGCGACAGTTGGGTCAGCTTGCGGATCGCGATCTGGCCGTCGACCACCCACGGACGGTCGATGATCCGGCCGACGCCGAGGATCGCGACCTGCGGGTGGTTGATGATCGCCGCGCTGCCGTCGACGCCGAAGCTGCCGTAGTTGTTCAGCGTGAAGGTCCCGCAACCGAGCTCGTACGGTGTGAGCCGGCCGGTGCGCGCGGATTCGGTCAGTCGGCGGATCTCGCCGTCCAGGGCGCGCGTCGTCATCGTGTGCGCGTTCGCCACGGCCGGTACGACGAGACCGCGATCGGTCTGGGCGGCCAGGCCGAGGTTGATGCCGTCGTACTGGACGAGCTCCTCGCGCTCGGTGTCGACGAAGCCGTTCAGCTCCGGGTAACGCTGCAGGCCGGCCACCGTGAACCGCGCCATCAATGCCAACAGACCCGGCCCGGAATCCTTTGCCGAGCGCAACGACTCTCGCAGCTCGATCAGAGCGGTCGCATCTACATCCACCCAGGTCGTCGCCTCGGGGATCTCCGCGCGGCTCCTGGTCAGTGTCGCCGCCACAACCTTCCGGAACCCGCTCATGGGGATCCGCCGTAGCTCGGGCAACCCGGTCTGCGAGCTCACGTCCTCGACCTGGGGGGTCGGGGTCTGCTCGAACCGTTGCGCGATCGCCTGCTCGACATCCCGGCGAACGATCAACCCGTCCGGCCCGGAACCGGTCAACGTCTTGAGATCCACCTCAGCGTCCCGCGCGATCCGCCGCACCAGCGGCGAGATCACCAACGGCACCCGCCGCGCACTACCCGCGTCCGGAGCCGCCTTGGTCAACGCCGCGGGCGCCGGCACCTTCGCCGACGTAACGGAGCTGCGCGCCGGCTGGAGGTGGGGGCGGGGCTTGCGGCGCCGACCTGAGCCGGTGCCGGCACCCGTGCCGTAACCGACAAGCACACTGCCCGACCCGGCACGCTCTTCCTGCCGGTACGCCTCCCCTGCCACCTCGGACCGTGCGCCCTCGTCCTGCCGGCTGTTCCCAGCAGGGGCCGCGGGCTGCGCATCGGCCGATGGGCTGACCGCTCCGATGGTGATGAGGGGTTTGCCGACGGGGATGGTGGTGCCGGGGTCGCCGTGGAGTTCTTCGACGACGCCGGCGTACGGGGACGGGAGTTCGACGATGGACTTGGCGGTCTCGACCTCCGCGACCGGGGCGTCGACGGTGACGACATCGCCGACCTTCACCAGCCAGCGGACGATCTCCGCCTCGGTCAGGCCCTCACCGAGATCGGGAAGCAGGAAGGTGTTCACGAGTCCTCCCACTGCAGGTCGTCCACCGCGTCGAGGATCCGGTCCACGCCGGGCAGCTGGTACTTCTCCAGCTTCGGCGGCGGATACGGAATGTCGAACCCGGTCACGCGCCGGATCGGTGCGGCCAGCGAGTGGAAGCACCGTTCGGTGACACGGGCAACGATCTCCGAGGACACACTGGCGAACCCACTGGCCTCCGCGACCACGACAGCCCGCCCGGTACGCCGTACCGCCGCGCACACCGTCTCGTCGTCGAACGGCACGATCGACCGCAGGTCCACCACGGACAGCTGCCGCCCTTCGGCCGCCACGACCTCGGCCGCCTCCAGCGCGACCGGCACCGTCGGCCCGTACGCGATCAGCGTCGCGTCCGCGCCTTCCCGCCGTACGACGGCCGTGCCGATCCCCGGCTGGCCCTCGGTGAGGTCGATCTCCTCCTTGGCCCAGTAGAGCTTCTTCGGCTCCATGAACACGACCGGGTCCGGCAGTTCGATTGCCCTGCGCAACAACGTATAGGCGTCCGCAACCGTTGCCGGCGCGACGACGGTCAGCCCAGGGGTGTGCGCGTAGTAGCTCTCCGACGAGTCGCAGTGGTGCTCGACGCCACCGATCCCACCGGCGTACGGCATCCGGATCACCATCGGCAGGGTGATCTTGCCGCGGGTCCGGTTCCGCATCTTGGCGACGTGCGAGACGATCTGCTCGAACGCCGGGTAGCCGAACGCGTCGAACTGCATCTCGACGACCGGCCTCATCCCGTTCATCGCGAGCCCGACCGCCATCCCGACGATGCCGGACTCGGCCAATGGGGTGTCGAAGCAACGATCCTCGCCGAACTCCTCGGTCAGCCCATCGGTGATCCGGAAGACGCCGCCGAGTGCGCCGACGTCCTCACCGAACATCAGCACGGTGTCGTCGGCCTTCATCGCGTCGCGCAGAGCCTGGTTGAGGGCCTGCGCCATGGAGATCTTCATATGGGTCATTGCTCAGACCTCCTCTCGCGCCAGCTCGTCGCGCAGGAACGCCGCCTGCTCGCGCAGCTGCTGGGTCTGCTCGGTGTAGAGGTGCGCGAACAGTTCCCACGGGTCCACTTCGGGCTCCGGCATCAGTCCGTCGCGCAACTGCGTCCCGACCTGGTCCGCCATCGCCTCCGCGTGCTCCCGCACCGTGTCGTCGAGCCACCCCTGCTCGTTGAGGTAGGTCTCGAGCCGCTTGATCGGGTCGCGCTCCAGCCAGGGCGTGACCTCGTCGTCCTCGCGGTACCGGGTCGCGTCGTCGGCGTTGGTGTGCGCCTGCACCCGGTACGTGTGCGCCTCGACGAGCTGCGGTCCTTCACCTTCGCGTGCCTTCTTGACGGCTTGGCCGAGGACGGCGAGCAGTCCGGCCAGGTCGTTGCCGTCGGCCCGTTCGCCGGGGACGCCGTACCCGATGCCCTTGTGAGCCAGCGACGGCGCGACAGTCTGCCGCGCGAGTGGCACGGAGATCGCGTACTCGTTGTTCTGGATGAAGAAGACGACCGGTGCGTGGAAGACGGCGGCGAAGTTCAGCGCCTCGTGGAAGTCGCCCTCGCTGGTGGCGCCGTCGCCGCAGAGTGCCATCACCACCGTGTCCTCGCCCTTCAGCCGGGCCGCGTGCGCGACGCCGACCGCGTGGGTGAGCTGCGTCGCGAGCGGGGTGGACTGCGGCGCGACGTTGCGCGCGTACGGGTCGTACCCCGAGTGCCAGTCGCCGCGGAGCAGCGTCAGCGTCTCGATCGGGTCGACGCCGCGGCTCACGATCGAAACGCAGTCACGGTAGGTCGGGAACAACCAGTCGCCATCGCGCAGCACCATCGTCGCGGCGACCTGACAGGCCTCCTGACCGTGCGAGGACGGGTAGACCGCGAGCCGGCCCTGCCGAACCAGAGCACTCGCCTGGTCGTTGAACCGGCGGCCCTTGATCAACTCTGTGTAGCCGCCGACCAAGGCCTCCCGGTGAGGAAGCTGGTACGACGGGTGGTCGTGCTGTACGCCGTCCTGGTCGATCAACCGGACGGGTTCAGCGGAGGGGAGCAAACGCTCCTCGACGGTCGTCATTGACCCTCCATGCGCAGGAGACGGACGGTGGCCTCATCGTCGTACTTCTGGCCATTCGGATCCAGACCTGGAAGAATCACGAGACGTTTGGTCCGATCCAGCCGTACGAAGGAGCACGATGTCCGACGACGTGATGGTCCACCGGGCCGGTCCTGGACAGATGGTCGTCGCCCCGGCGCTGGACGAGGTCGACCGGCAGATCGTCGAGGCGCTCGGGCAGGACGGACGGCTGTCGATCCGGGCCCTCGCGGACCAGGTCCACATCTCCCGCGCGAACGCCTACGCGCGGGTCGAGCGGCTCACCGCGACCGGCGTGATCACCGGTTTCACCGTCACGGTCGACCCGCTGAAACTCGGCCTCGCGACCTCGGCGTACGTCACTCTCAGTCTCCGCCAAAGCTCCTGGCGAACCCTGCGAGAACAACTCCAGGCCATCCCCGAGATCAAACACATGGCCCTCGTCGGCGGCGACTTCGACGCCATCCTCCTGGTCCGAGCTGCCGACAACGAAGGCCTCCGCCGAGTGGTCCTGGAAAAGCTCCAAGCCATCCCCGAAGTCCTGGCCACCCGAACAGCCCTGATCTTCGAAGACCTCGGCACGCTCTAGCAGCCGCAGGATTTGCGGAGGATCAGGTCGGTCGGGTAGGTGAGGGACTGGACGGCGTCCTCGCCGTCTATGAGGCGGCTGACGGCCTCTCGGGCCATCCGGTCCAGGGGTTGGCGTACGACGGTCAGGGGTGGCCAGCTGTATTCGGTTTCGGCTGTGCCGTCGAAGGCCAGGACCGCTATGTCGTCGGGGACTCTGAGGCCGGCTTCGTGGATCGCCCGGAGTACGCCAACTGCTTGCAGGTCCGAGCTGGCGAAGATCGCGGTCGGTCTTTTCGTTGCCGCTAGCAACTCTTTGCCGGCGTCGTATCCGCCCTGCCGACTGAACCTGGCCCGCGCGGTCGGACCGTCCTCGAGCCCTGCCTGCCGAAGTGCATCCCGCCAGCCAAGCTCACGCTCCGGCGCCCGACCGCCCGTGCCGCGACCGCCGATCACCAGCCCGATCGTGCGATGGCCGTGCTCGATCAGATGCTTGACGCCGGCCCGCGCACCCGCGCGGTACTGCGGCCGGACCGAACTCACAGTCGGCAACACGCGGTTGATGGCGATCACGGGGATGCCGACCTCGGTCAGGTCCGGGTCCTCGGTTGGTGCGACCAGCAGCAAACCGCTCACCTGCCGGATCAGCAGTTCGGCGATCTTCGCCTGCTCAGTCACCGGATCACCGTCGGCGCTGGTCTGCAGTACGACGTACCCGCGGGCCGACGCCTCCTTGTCGATCGCCTTGGCGAGCTCGGCGAACAACGGGTTCCCGCCATCCGGCGTGATCAGTCCGAACGTGCGCGTCGTACCCATCCGCAGCGCCCGGGCGGTCGCGTTCGGCCGGTAGCCGAGCACGCGGATCGCCTCGAGGACGCGCTCCCGGGTCTCCGGCGCGACCCGGCGCGGACCTTCGTTCACCACATAGCTGACCACGGCGGTGCTGACCCCGGCGTACTGCGCCACGTCGTTCCGGGTGACTGGGGTGGCCTTCGGCATGTGCCGATAGTACGACGGTTGACCGGTCTGGAAAACGCTTGCTAGCGTGCTGTTCTACACGAGTAGAAAGGGTCCGCCGTGCCCAGACGTTATGCAGTCGCCGGAACCGGGTCGCGAGCGCGGGCGTATGTCCGCGCGATCTTCCAGGACCACCCCGAGGAGGCGCGGCTGGTCGCCCTGCTCGACCCGAACCAGGGCCGCCTCGCCTTCCACGAGCGGTACGTCAAGGAGCTCGGTGGTCCCGAGCTGCCGCAGTACGGCGCCGACGATCTCGAGCGGATGATCAAGGAGCAGTCGGTCGACCGGGTCGTCGTGACGAGCCCCGACTACACGCACGCAGCGGTCGTGTCCCGGATCCTGCGTGCCGGCGCCGACGTGATCGTGGAGAAGCCGCTGACCATCGACGCGGACGGCACCCGGCAGATCGTCGCCGCGATGAACGAGTCCGGCAAGTCCGTGGTCGTCACCTTCAACTACCGCTACTCGCCGCGGAACAGCGCGCTGCGGCAGGTGATCGCGGACGGCGAGATCGGCACCGTCACCAGCGTCGAGTTCCAGTGGGTGCTCGACACCCGGCACGGCGCGGACTACTTCCGCCGCTGGCACCGCGAGAAGAAGAACTCCGGCGGCCTGATGGTGCACAAGGCCTCCCACCACTTCGACCTGGTGAACTGGTGGATCGCGTCGAAGCCGACCAAGGTGTACGCCTCCGGCGGCCTGTTCTTCTACGGCGCGGACAACGCGGCAGCACGTGGCCTTGGGCAACGACCTGCGCGGGGCACGATCGAGGGTTCGGCCAACGATCCGTGGTTGCTGGATCTGCGCACCGACGAGATCAACCGGCAGCTGTACCTGGAGAGCGAGCAGTACGACGGGTACCTGCGCGACCAGGACGTGTTCGGTCCGGGGATCACGATCGAGGACAACATGGCGGTGATCGCGGAGTACGCGAGTGGTGCCCGGCTGAGCTACTCGCTGAACGCGCACTCGCCGTGGGAGGGCTATCGGGTGTCGGTCAACGGCACCGCGGGCCGCGCCGAGCTCGAGGTCATCGAGCGGGCGGCTGTGATCGATGATCAAATCGACCCGAGCTACCCGTCGGACCGGGTGATCCCGGGCGACGTGCGCTCCAACGGCGAGCGGCTGGTCCTGCAGAAGCACTGGGCACCCGCGGTCGAGGTCGAGATCCCCCGCGGCGTCGGCGGTCACGGCGGTGGCGATCGCCTGCTCTATGACGACCTCTTCAAAGGCCCGGGCAACGACCCGCTCGGCCGCGCCGCCGACGTCCACGACGGCGTCCGGGCCGTTGCCGTCGGCATCGCTGCCAACCAGTCCCTAGCCACCGGTCAGCCGGTCGTCATCGCCGACCTGGAGTTGGGCGGCTGGGTCTAACCCGGTCTCGCGCAGGATCCGCTGGACGGTCGCGTCGAGCGAGCTGGTCTGATCGATCACCGTCTCGCGCGGCCACTCCAGCAGATCCTGCGGCCGGTACCACTCGGCCATCGCCTCGGCGGTGAATGCGCTCGCCTTCTCCCGCGTCGCATGCCGCCGAACGGTCTCCTCGAACGGAATGTCCAGGTAGTAGAAGTACGCCGACCCCGCGTAGTCACGGGCGAGCTCCGCGAACATCTCGGCGTACCCGAGGGTCGGCATGATGCCCTCGACCACAGCGTGAAAGCCCCGCCCGAGCGCATGCCGCGCGATCTGCCCGATCATCGGAATGCTCGCGTCGTCCGGCCGCCCCGGCTCCTGAAAGATCGTCCGCCGCACATAGTCCTGCTCAATCCAAGCAACCCCAGGCCCATACGCCGCCCGAACACCTCCAACAACCGAACTCTTCCCCGAGCCGGAGTTACCTCTAATGACAATCAGCCGGGGGTCCACCTGTAGATGTCTACCAGGTGGTGGGGAGGCCGGGGCGGTGGGTGCCGAAGGTCCACTCGTAGCCTTCGGGGTCGGCTACTCGGCAGCGGTAGTTGCCCCACTCGGTGGTGGCCGGGGTCCAGATCGAGTCGGCGCCGGCGGCTAGCGCGGTGGCGTGGATGGCGTTGACCTCTGCCTCGGTGTCGAAGGCGATGTAGGCGCCGTGGCCGACGGTGTCGCCCTTGCGGGTGGGCCTGTCGTAGCCCTCCTCGTCGGTGAAGAGCGTGAAGGCCACGCCGCCGTACCGCATCTCGGCGTGCATGATCCCGCCCTTGTCGTCCGGGACCTCCGTCGTGGTCTCGAAACCGAAGGCCTTCTCCAGCCAGCGCAGGGCGCCGACCGCGTCGCGGTAGCCGAAGTACGCGTGGAACGTTGCTGAAGTAGTCATGTACCCAGCATCGATCGAGTAGCGGACAGCCCTCGTCCGCTACTCGATCAACCTCCGACTACTTCTGGAACTGGCCCGGGCCGAGGACCTGCCAGCCCCTGGTGGCCGGCGTCTTGATCAGGTCGAGCGGCATCGCGAACGTGTGCACGACCTTGTTCGGCCGGCTGATCGCCCAGAACGTCGGGTGCCGCGGGTTCGAGCGGTCCCACGCGATGCCCTGGCCCTGGACGTCGGGCAGGTCGACGGTGGCGATCCAGCGCAGCTCGGCACCTGCCGTCGGCAACTCCATCACGTACGCCTCACCGAGGTCGTGACCGGTCAGCCAGAGCCGGCCGTCCGGGCCCCACGAGCCACCGGAGTTCGACATCGGCTTGAACCGGTCCAGGATCGGCTTCGGGATCGTGTACGACGCGAGCGGCTCGAACTTGTCGTTCAGCTTCACGATCTGGGTGTTGTAGGTCTGGCCGTACGGCTCGTTGGTGTCGTCGGAGATCTCGTCGTAGTTGGCGAAACCGGCCCACCACGCGCCGTCGTGCCGGTCCAGCCAGGTGAGCGAGCCGCGGTAGATGCCGAACGAGTACGAGTCGATGTGCTTCATCGTCTTGGTGTCGAACACCTCGATCGAGCTCTCCATCGGCCACTCGGGGTAGTTCGAGTGGACGGCGTACAGCTTCGAACCGACGACCACACCGCTGTCCATGTGCTTGAACGGACCGTCGGCGTCGCCGGCGAACTGCAGCAGCGGCTCGCCGGTCCGGCGGTCGTGCTTGGTGATCGTCCGATTGTTGACAGCGTAGAAGTACTTCGCGTCGACCGCGATCGCCTGGTTCGCGTCGAACGCGGCGTACGACGCGAGCGGCGTCACCGGGTACGACGGCGGCTCGGCCGTCGCACTGGCCTGCGCAGCGGGAGCCGGGGCCGCGGGACGGACGGCCGAGGCGGATGGGATCGCTACAGCGGCCAGGACGGCCGTCGCGGCGATGAGGGCGGGGAGCTTTCGCATCACAAACCTCCGAGGGGATGGATCCTGCTCCCCGACCCTCGGTGCCGCACGGGAACGACCGCGGACGGCCGCGTGAACCTGCCGCGTCAGGTAGGTTGCCGGGCCGCTCGCTGCCGGCGGAACCAGACGAAGAGTGCGAGGCAGGGAATCAGGAGGCCGCCGACCCCGAGGACGAGGAAGTCCCACTCCGCGCCGATGTGGTCGACCAGCCAGCCGAAGTTCTGGCCGAAGAACCCGGTGACGAAGGTCAGCGGCAGGAACACCGTGGCCAGGATGGTGAGCTGCTCGATCGTGGCGTTCTGCCGGACGCTGACCTTGGTCTGCTCGACCGAGATCACCGCCATGTTCGCCTCGAGCACGGTCGCGAGCAGGTCCCGCTGGGCGGCGACCTCCTCGTTCACCAGCACCAGGTGATCGTGTACGTCGCGGAAGTACGGCAGCAGGATGGTGTTGCGCGCATCCCGCTCGATCGTCGCGAGGACGGCGAGCAACGGGTGGACCGCGCGGTAGAAGTCGGTGACCTCGCGACGGAGGAAGTAGATCCGCTCGGTCGGTGCGACCGAGCCCGCGAACACGGTCCGCTCGACCTGCTCGATGTCGCGTTCCAGCTCAGCCACGACCGGGCCGTAGCCGTCGACGACCTGGTCGAGGATGGCCCACAGGACGGAGTTCGTGCCGACCTCCAGCAGCTCGGGCCGTTGCTCGAGACGGATCCGGGCGCTGTGCAGGTCGCTGGCGACACCCTGGCGGACCGTGATCACGAACGACGGTCCGACGAACACGCTCACTTCGCCGAAGTCCACCTCCTCCCGCTGGTCGTCGTACCGGGCGGTGCGCAGGATGACGAGGCGGATGTTGCCCTCGTACGGCTCGACCTTGGGGCGGAGGTGGAAGGTCTGCGCGTCCTCGACGGCCAGTTCGTGCAGGCCGAAGCTCTCCCGGACCTGGACGAGTTCCGCTCCGGTGGGCTCGAACATGCCCAGCCAGACGAATCCGCCCTGCTTGCAGTGGGCGGCGGCATCCTCGACCGACATCGCGCCGGTGTGCTGGCGGTGTCCGTCCCGGTAGTAAGCGCAGTCGATGATCATGGTGACCTCCTCCCCCGATCGTCGTCCGTTCCGGTGGTGGGAAATAGGGTTGGGCGGGAAAGCGGCGGTGAACATCGGTGCAGGATGCGCGAGGAGGACTCTGATGGGACTACCAGTGGTGCTGATGCCGGGACCGATGCACCCGGCGGTCGCGGCCGGTCTGGTCGGTCACTGTGAGCTGATCCGGCTCTGGGAGGAGAGCGACCCGGACGCGGTCCTCGCATCCCGCCGCGACGAGATCGTTGCCGTCGCCACCGGTGGTTCGCTGATCGACGGCGCGTTCCTGGACCGGTTGCCCGCCGTACGCATCGTGGCGAGCTTCGGCGTCGGGTACGACCGGATCGACGCGGCCGCGGCGGCCGAGCGTGGCGTCGTGGTAACGAACACGCCTGGCGTACTGGACGACGAGGTCGCCGACACCGCGCTCGGGCTGCTGCTGATGACGGTCCGCGAACTGCCTCAGGCCGAGCGCTACCTGCGCGCCGGCAAGTGGCAGGAGGACGGTGCCTACCCGTTGACCAAGGCAACGATGCACGGCCGCCGGATGGGCATCCTCGGTCTCGGCCGGATCGGGCAGGCGATCGCGGACCGGGTCGCTCCGTTCGGCATCTCCATTGCCTACCACAACCGCCGTCGCAAGGACGTCGGCTACCGCTACTACCCGTCGCTGCTGGACATGGCGCGCGACGTCGACACCCTGATGATCGTCATCCCCGGTGGCGATTCCACCCGCCACCTGGTGAACGCCGAGGTCCTGGCGGCACTGGGACCGGACGGCATCGTCATCAACGTGGCCCGCGGCTCAGTCGTCGACGAACAAGCCCTCGTCGACGCCCTCCGCGACGGCACCATCCTCGCAGCCGGCCTCGACGTCTTCGAACACGAGCCAAAGGTCCACCCCGACCTGCTGACGCTCCCGAACGCCGTCCTTCTCCCGCACGTCGGCTCGGCCACCATCCCCACCCGCAACGCCATGGCCAACCTGGTCGTCGAAAACCTCACCAACTGGTTCGCCTACAACGCACCACTCACCCCGGTCCCGGAGTCCACCCCGCTCACGACGTAGGCAGGTCCCAGATTCGGTTGGTCTGCCAGGCGTATTCCCAGGCTTGGATGTCTGGGGGCTCGATGCCGAAGCCGGTGAGGATCGCGCAGACCTGCTCGCGGTGGTGGTTGGCGTGGTTGATCGCCTGCGCGATGAAGATGCCGAGCCGGGTACCGCGGGTGTTGTTGTCGACGATGATGATGCGCTCGACGTCGATCGGCTTGGACAGGACGTCCTCCCAGACGGCGCCGGCCTCGTCGTTCCAGCGTTCGAGCGCGTCGAAGTCCGGTGTCCCATCGCTGTCGACGAAATCGAGGGGGCTGTCGGCGATGCGGCGTACATAGCTGCCGTCGCAGCGGACGATGTGATCGAGCGTCGCCACGATCCCGCCGTACGTACCGACGCCGGTGACCTCGAGTTGCTCGGCGGTCAGGCCCTGCGCGCGGCAGAACTGGATCAGGCTCTTGGTCGCCCAGTTGTTGTGGCGGATCGGGTCATACAGCACATCGTTGAGTCCCATACTCCAGGCTAGACCGCGGGCATCGCGCTCCTGTACTCAATTTCCGCCGGCCAGCGTGGTGAGGACGTCGTCCCAGTGGTCGTGCAGTAAGCCGAGGTGCGTGGTCTGATCGCGGACGACCAGAGTCGCGTGCGGGAGGTGCGCGGCGAGCCAGTGGGCGTTGCGGACGGAGGCGTTCGCGTCGACTTCGCCGTACCAGAGGAAGGTCGGGCAGGTGATGGCCTCGAGGACGAAATCCCAACGCCTGAAGGAGATCGCGGCGTCGCGGAGGTAGCCGTCCGGGTTCGCGAGCGCTTCGCGGACCGCGGCTGCGGCGGCCGTCGCTCCTTGCCTGGTAGCGATGTCGGCGTCGTACGGCGGTAGTTGCGCGACGAAACGACGCACCAGGGCTTCATCGTCTGGATCGGTCGGGTTGAGATGGTCGACGTATTGCTGGAAGTCGGCGCGCATGGGCTCGACGGCCTCGTCCGGAGTCATGCTCGCGAGCCGGGCGAAGAAGGCTTGCTCGTCCGGGCCGAGGTCGTCGCGGTGGTACGGCGGGTGCAGCTCGGGGACGTTGGCTGGGCTCGCGAGTACGCCGACTGCGGTCACGCGGTCGGGATGCCGCGCGGCGCAGGCCAGCGCGTATGGCCCGCCGATCGACATGCCGAGCACGGCGAATCGGCCGATCGCGAGCGCATCCGCGACCGCCACGACATCGTCCGCCACCGACAGGTGCGTCGACGCGTGCGAATCCGACCGCCCGTAGCCCGGACGGTTCACCGCGACGAGGCGCACGTCGGCACGCAGCGCGGCTTGCTCGCCCGGATACGCGGCATGCCGGGTATCCGGGCAGCCTGGCAGGAACAGCACCGGCGTGCCGCCGGGAGAGCCGCCGGCCCACACCTGGACCCAGCGACCGTCCCCCAGCCACACTCCTGCGTCAGCCTGCGGATCAGCTGTTGGCGACGTTCACCATCCAGCTGACGCCGAACTTGTCCGTGACCATGCCGAACTCGTCGCCCCACATCTGCTTCTCCAGCGGGACCGTCACCTTGCCGCCGTCGGACAGCTTCGCGTAGTACCCACGCAGCTCCTCGCCGTCGTCACCGCTCAGGCTGATCGCCATGTTCTCGCCCGGGTTGTACGGCATCCCCTGCGGGGTGTCGGCCGCCATCAGGGTGAACCCGCTCGGCGTCTCCAGTTGGCTGTGCATGAGCTTGTTGTCGTCGTCAGGACCGTGGCTCGCGCCGAACTCCGCGAACGTGTTCGACTGCACCTCGCCCCCGAACACGCTCTGGTAGAACTCCATCGCCTCCCGTGCGCTGCTCTCGAACTGGATATACGGATTGAGTCGAGACGCCATTGGAAATCTCCCCTTCCCCCTACGAAAACCGCTCTTTTTCCGCACAGTAGACCCCGCCGCCGACAGTCCGCGAGCGGTTAGGGTCTGCGCATGATCCTGCGACACATCACCATCGATGCCGCGAACCCGTACGAGCTCGCGCAGTTCTGGGGCACCGTCACCGGCTGGCCGCTCGGCGAGGGCGACGAGCCGGGCGACGACGAGGTCCTGGTCGACGCGCCCGCGCCGATCCCCGGGATGCTGTTCATCGCCGTTCCGGAGGCGAAGTCGGTCAAGAACCGCGTCCACATCGACTGGGTGCCGACCGAGCGGACCCGCGACGAGGAGGTCGAACGCCTGCTCGGCCTCGGCGCCAGCATCCACGAGGACCACCGCCTGCCCGACGGCCGCGGCTGGGTCACCATGCTCGACCCCGAGCGCAACGAGTTCTGCATCGAACGCAGCGAGGCCGAACGGGCCTCCTGACCTCAGCCGACAGGTCCGCGCGTGGATTTCGGTGAGTTCGTCAGCAGCGGGCTCCCCGGCGGCGTCTCAGACCTCAGGGCTCGGCGGGAAGCGGTCGAGGTAGGCGCGGGCACGCGGTCGGGGATCTTGGTGGTACTGGTGGGGCATCCGGTGCCAATGGTCGGCGCAGAAAGTGGCGAGGTCGGTCGGGATCGGCCGGAGTTCCCAGCGCCCCGACTCGAAGGCGGCGGTCTCGGCGAGGACGTCCACCTCGCGCGTCCAGCCGTCGTGGTCGAACGCCCAGGTCCCGTCGGTCGCGATCACGTGCGACGGGCTCTCGTCGCCGGCCTTCCACATCCCTGCGAGCCGGTACGCCGGGTGCCGCGCGACGAACTCCCAGGCCAGGATGTGGCACGCGCCCGCCGCGAAGAACGCCTGGTCGGAGCGGTTCCACGACACCTCCTGGTCCGCCCGCTCCTCCGGCGTACGACGGAACACGCCGGATGGGGTGTACCGCTCCCTCACGTGATCGCCGTGGCCTGCGACCAGCGGATCTGCCAGCCGTCGGGCGTACGGCGATAGCAGTCGAGATGCCAGGCCTCGAGATCCCCGGGTTCGCGGCCACCGACGGAGATCTCGATCGCGGACCGGTACCGCAGTACGGCGACGTCACCGTCGAGCATCACGTCGATCTCGGTGATCGGTTCGAAACGGCGGTAGTCGATCTCGCCGGACTCGATCCCGCCCAGGTACTCCGCCTTGGTCCAAGCGAGCCCGCTAGGCGTCACGATGACGAAGTCGTCCGCGTGAACTGCCTCGGCCTCGGCGATCTTGCGGTCCACGAGCCAAGTCAGCCGGTCCCGCTCGATGGTTCGCAACCTGTCAGCTTCCACCCTCGAAAACCTACCGTTCGCCCAGTTCGTCCGTCATGCTCGACCCATGAAGTGGTTCAGGCGAAAGAAGAAGGACCCGAAAGACCGCGACACCACGCCCCGCCAGCCTCCCCCCGCCGAGGTCAAAGACCTCCGAGCCCGCCTGACCAGCGACGGCTTCACCCTCAAGCACTGAGCCTTCCCTCAAACCCTCAGACCGGGTCAGCCACCCACCCAGCAACCAGCTGACCACGAGCTGACCGAGCAGGCTCGTCCACAGCCGCCCCACGGCGCACAGACCGGCACCACGACCACATCCGCCCAGACCGCACACACCGGCACACCGACCACCTCCGTCTCTGCGAGGAAGCCGTTGCAGTCGACCACGGGCGACAGCCCGCCCTCAAGGCGGGCGGGAGCGTCCGCGAGCACGCGACGCCAGGACCGCGCGTAGCGGATGCGTGGGACAGACTCCTACACCCGTCGGATTACCAAGCGCCAGCGGGCTGGCACGCTGTGAGGTTGTTGGGGGTGTGCAACTTTCTGCGCCGCCCAGACATCAAATGATGTAGAGGCGTTGGCGCCGCTGGGTGTTTGCTTGTCCGGCCTGTCTAGTCTCTCTTCGGGCAGGGCGCCCGCGGATCGTGCAACCTTTTGCACGGTTGGCGGCGTGAAGGATGTAGAGGGTTCGGTAAAGCGTGAATCTGGGGGGAGTGACGGCTGTTGAGTCAGCGACGGCGGCTGCGTGAGCATGTCATCGACCCGATCGTCGCCATCACGGTGACGCTTGCGGTCCTGACCCTTATCGGCGGCCTGCTGGTTCTGCTGGAGCCCCCGCGTCCGAGCACCGCGATCAGCAACGTCATCGCCCCCGATCCCTCCGCCGGCCAACCGTCTGAGCCGTCCATCGGCGGCGCGCCGGAGCCGGCCGATCCTGCGCCGGCCCAGGAAGACTATGGGTCGGGGAAGCTGGGCTCCTGGCAGAACCTGTCCCGCCGGATCGCGTCCGAGGACCAGATCCGGGACGCGCTGATGTTCAACGGGATCTTCATGTTCGGCGACAGCATCTCCGTCCAGGACGGTGCGGCCCTCGAGCACCTGGTGACGGCGCAGACGGGCGACTCGATCGCCAGCCACGACTGGTCCGGTGAGCCGGCCTCGGCCGCGGTCGACGCGCTGGCGGAGTGGTCACACCGCTACGGCCTGCCCGGCCGGATCGTGATGGCGGTCGGCACCAACGACATTTTCGACCCGCCGGCGTTCGCGGCGCAGGTCGAGCGCACGATGGCGATCGTGGGCCCGGTGCGGACCGTGTACTGGGTGAACGTGCACGCCGGCCGCTTCAAGAAGTCGGCCGCGGTTCGTGCCGCCGACGAGCGGAACAGCGCCTGGATCAACCAGCAGCTCGACCAGGTCGCGGCGCGCCACCCGAATCTGAAGATCGTGCGGTGGGCCGAGTATCTCGCCACGCAGCCGAGCGGGCCGGCGACGTACCTGCGCGACGGCGTACACACGACTGAGCCGGTCGGCCAGGACGCCCGCAACTCCCTGATCCTGAAGGCGATCCAGGGCCGCTGAGCGTTGCCCTTCCGGGCACTCCGGGAACCGAAGTAGGGGACCCGGACAACCTTTTGTGTGGGTCGAACCATCAAACACACAGACGAGGCATTCACCTTGGGGGACAGATGACGGCGAAGCTCGAGTAGGCACCGCACGCCCGCGGCCACGCAACGTTTCCCGGTGTTCAGGTAGGCGCAAAACACCCACACCCACGGCCGTGGCCAAGCCGCCGGCCGTGGCGACACCATCACCGGACCAGTTCACGGGACACGCCTGTCCTTATACAGGTCTAGACCGTAAACACGCATGCCCTCGGGAGCGTGCAGTGAGGAACGACCATGCCCGCGCACCGCCTTCGCCTGGCCGGCACGACCTTGCGACTCAGCCTCGCCCTGCTGCTGAGCGCGGTCGTCGTCGTGGTCACCCTGGTGATCCCCTCGAACGACTCCACCCCGGAGGCCGCACCGGACCCGACCGTGCTCCGGACCCCCGAACCGCCGCCGGTCCCGTCGACGAAACCGGCGCCGCCGCATCGCGACGGCTACGCATGCCCGACGTACTCCGGGATCGATCGGCCGAATCCGCTGGCCAACCTCTACCGCGACACCTTCACCTGGGGAACCACAGCGCCGTACAAGGTCGGCGACGGCAAGGGAAACATCAACTGGCGCGTGAACCCGGACAACAACCCCAGTTGGTACATGTGGCTGCACTCGCTGCGCTGGCTCGGGCAGGGGATCACCGCGGCCGGCAAGGGCGATCGGAAGGCACTGGCCCGGGTCACCGCGATCGCACACGACTGGGTGAACGACAATCCGTACTCGTGGAAGGGTGACGCCGGCGCGTACGAGTCGACCATGCACCGGACGAACGTACTGATCTGCTTGCGGCAGGCAACTTTGTCCGCACTGCACGTGTCCCGGCTGCCGCTGACCTATTCCTGGCTGGACAAGGCGTTGCTCGACCACGCCTGGTTCCTGCAGAAGAACTGGAGCGGCGCCTGGAACCACGGCACGGACGAGAGCATCGCGCTGTTCGGCGTCGGCTGCACGCTCAGTCGCAGTGATCTGAAGAAGCTCGCCGTCAGCCGGTTGACCAGCGCGATCACCACCTCGATCGACGCGCAGGGTTCGACCAACGAGCAGTCCACCTCGTACGCGCAGTTCAACTATTCGCTCTGGGGCCGGGCCGTCGACGTACTGCAGCAATGTGGCGTCGACCCGGGTACGACGATCAAGGCGCGCCGGCTCGAACTCGCGAAGTGGCTCGCGCTCGGCACCAACTCACTCGGCCGACTCCACCAGATCGGCGACACCGAGGTGGTCAAGACCTACCCGTTCCCAGGGACCGGGGCCCTCGAGTACGCCGGCAGCCTCGGGACCCGCGGGATCCGGCCGACCCAGCGGGTCGGGATCTTCGACGCCGGGTACATCTTCGGCCGGACCGGATGGGGTGAGACCAGGCCGTTCACGCAGGAGTCGTCGTACAGTATCCGGTTCGGACCGGCGCGGGCGGTGCATGGGCACGACGACCACACGTCGATCACGTACACCGCGCGCGGCCGCGACATCCTCGTCGACGGTGGGCACGCCGGCTACAAGAACGACGACTGGCGCGTGTGGGCGAAGAGCGAGTTCGCCCACAACGAGATGACGGTGCTGGGGACGGACTCGGCGCGCCCCACGACGAAGCTGGAGCGGTCGTCGATCGCGAAGACCTCGGAGTTCTACGAACTGAGCGACTCGCTGGGCGAGGGCATCGATCGGCAGCGAAGCGTGCTGGTGCTCAAGGACCCGGACCTGATGGTCGTGCTCGACCGCGGTACGTCGTCGTCGAACGAGGACTACCAGACGCTGTGGCATCTGGCGTCGGACCAGAAGGTGACGGTCCATGGCACGCAGGCCGTCGCGCTGGCGCCGGGCGACCGGACCAAGACCACGCTGCTGCAGATCCCGTTCCAGCAGGACGCGACGCCGATCAAGGTCGCGACCGGCGAGACCGACCCGATCCAGGGCTGGCACTTCCTGACCATCGACAAGCGCAAGCCGGCGCCGGTGGTGAAGTTCACGCGGTCCGGGCGGAGCGCGTCGATCCTGTCGGTCATCGTGCCGACGCGCTCCAACGCACCGGTCAGCTACACCACGTCGTGGCAGGGGTCACGGATGCTGATCAACCTCAAGGTCGACCAGGTCACGACCACAGTCGCGGTCGCTCCGGACGGGACTCTGCAGCGGATCAAGTGAGTGTCAGGCAGGTTGGGAGGTCTTGGCGCCGACGGGGTGCCAGCCGTCGGGCGGGTCTTCGCCGACCCGCCCGTCGATGGATTCGCGGATGAGGTCGGCGTGGCCGGTGTGACGCCCGTACTCCTCGATCAGGTCGCAGACCAGGCGGCGCAGGCTGGCGTGCTGCCCGTCCGGCCAGGTGATGTGCGCAGGCTGGTCGAGCCCACCGTCGGCGATCGCCGCCTGCAGGGTCGCCCGGGACCGCTCGACCGCGCCGTCCCACCACGCGTACAGCTCCTCCGGTGTGTCGTCGACGGCTGAGTTGAACTCCCAGTCGTTGTCGTCGTGCCATCCGTTCACGGTCCACGGGTCCCCCATCGGTTCGCCCCGGAACTTGACCTTGAACATGTAGTCCTCGTTCGCGGCCAGGTGCTTCAGCAATCCGCCGATCGACATCGTCGACGCACCGATCCGAGCCTGCATCCCGGCCGCATCCAACTCGTCCGCCTTGAACCGGAACGTCGTACGCAACCGCTCGAGCGCCCCAACCAAGTGCGCAAACTCATCACCCGCCAGTGGCGGTTCCCACGGAATCAAGCTCATTCCGCCACCGTAGGCCCCATTCCGGACACTCTCCTTCCGGAACAACTACTCTCTTCCAGGTGGCGATCAGTGAAGAGACCTGCAGATGCGGACGGGCCGTGGACGAGCACGATCGGCATGTTCGGTTCGAGCTGCCGACACCGATCCGGGACCTACCGGAGCGCGAGCCGGAGTACGACGGGGTGTTGTCGTGACTGCGCGGTACTGCGGGGTGATCGCGACGTACGACGGGCAGGTGGCGTTGGTGCGGGAGCAGTACGACGCTTGGGATGCGGAGTACTGGAATCTGCCGAGTGGGGCTGTGGAGGACGGGGAGACGCCGGCGGGTGGTGCAGTGCGGGAGTTGCGGGAGGAGACGGGGCTCCGGGTGGACGAGGATGCACTCGAGTTGGTGTGGCGGACGATCTCGACGGTCAACGGCGAGGCGGCGACGAAGTCGTGGAACTACGTGGTTTCGGCGGGCGATCCAACGTTCTCCATCGACGATCCCGACGGGTACATCACCGACGCGCGGTGGTTCCCGGTCGAGGACGCCGTACGGCTGCTCCGGCAGATCCCTTACCCACCACTCGCCGTACCATCGAGCCACTTCCTGCAGACCGCCGAACGGCTGGTCTGGAACTTCACGCCCGCCGACGACGGCCAGTGGGGCTGGTCCCACTTCCCAATTGTTCAAGCCTGAGTGCCCCGGCCTGCGCCAGCATGGAGTCATGAGCGACAACGTGACGATGGGTACGGCGAGCGTCGTACCGGAGCTGGTGTATCCAGATGTGGGGAAGGCCGTCGACTGGTTGTGTGAGGCGTTCGGCTTCACGCAGATGTGGCGAGTCGGCAACCATCGGGCGCGGATCCGGTACGGGAACGGCATCGTCGCGGTGTGCGACGCGGACGAGCAGTACGGCCGGCGCGCGCCGGATCGTAGTGCGGCAACGCAATGCCACGGCGTCATGCTGAACGTCGAGGACGCCGACGCCCACCACGCCCACGCCCGCCAGGTCGGCGCCACCATCCTGAGCGAGCCGGCCGACTATGCCTACGGCGCCCGCCAGTACACCGCCGAGGACCTCGCCGGCCACCGCTGGACCATCTACCAAACCCTCACCGACCCACCCCCCGAGTCCTGGGGCGGCACTTCGAAGAACCCATGAGTCAGCCCGGCATCCAGCCGGTGCGCTCGTAGATGTTCCGGTCGCCGAGCCAGGTCCGGTACTCGGCAAAGCTCCGTACCCCGGCGTCCAGCACCGCCTGGTAGAGCCAGTAACCGTACGCCCGCTCACCGATCGCAACAGCCTCTTCCTTGATAGCGAGCACGCGATCACGCAGGTCCGGGGTCAGCGCATCCCGGACAGCCGCGGTTAGCGGCGCACCGCTCGAGGCACCGTGCTTCATCACCCACATGTCGATCGTCCACGTCTCGTCCGATGTGAGCTCGTACTCGAGCTTCCAGTACTGCCCCCGTTCGTGCCGATCCCGGGCGTCGAGGTACGTGATCCGCCGCGACTTCGGCAGCTCGGCCAGTGGCTGCATCACCGCGAACCCATCGGCCACCTGTGGGTCGTCCGAGTGGATCTCCAGGTCGATGTCGGGTGCCACCACGACCCCGATCCCGACCGAGCCGACGATCTCCACGTCGCCGTACTGGCTCCACCGTCCGAGCAGATCCAACTCACGCACGAGTTCGTACGCCGTACGCAGGCGCGCGTCTGCTCTCGTCCTGAGATCAGTCATGCGCACCACCCTCACACTCCGGGGGTTCGTCTCGTCGTAGTAGGGACGACGAAAGCCGGACGAGAGGAACGCACTGGATATGAGTGAGGCTGAGCACGAGGTTGGGGCTCTGTTGGAGGATCGGGAGCAGGCTTGCCGGGACAAGGACATCGAGCGGCTGATGTCGCTCTACTCGCCTGACATCATCTACTTCGACGTCGTCCCGCCGCTGCACTTCTCCGGCTCTGACGCCGTACGGAAGAACTTCGTCCGCTGGTTCGACGAGTACGACGGCCCGATCGGCCTGGAGACGCACCAGCTCAAGATCGCGGCGAGCGACAACGTGGCGATCGCCCACATGCTCCACCTGGACACCGGCGCAATGCAGGCCGACGGATCGCCGAGCCGCAGCCTCTGGCTCCGCTCCACCGTCTGCCTCGAACGCACGGACACCGAGTGGCTGATCACCCACGAACACATCTCCCTCCCCGTAGCCCTCGACACCATGCAAGCCGTCTTGGACGCCACTCCCTGACAATCACAGGCATGACGAACTGGACCGTCCGGGACTACACGCCCACCGACGAGACGCCGTGGTTGCGCTGCCGCGTTCTGGCTTTCCTCGACACGACGTACTACGACGACGTCGCGACAGCCAAACCGCAGCGCGACGCCGGTCTCGAACTGGTGGCTGTCGCCGGTGACGAGCTCATCGGACTGCTGGACGCGAGCGTGACCGGCAACGACGCGACCATCGAGACGATCGCGGTGCATCCCGACCACCGTCGGATGGGCGTGGCGCAAGGACTTCTCGACGAGATCTGCGGCCGGCTGCAAGCCCGTGGAGCAACCCAGGTCGACGCCTGGACTCGCGACGACGAGGGCACCCTGACCTGGTACCGCTCGCAGGGTTTCGAGCAACAGATGCGCTATCTCCACGTCTACGCATCCGGTCCAGAGGAGGCCCGCGGATCCTTCGGATCACGCACGGACCTCATGCCGCGATCGGGCTTCTTCCATGCCTGGACCGACCACGAGGACGCCCTGCGCCAGGAGTTCGCCCGCGTCTACTCCTGCCGCCAGTTCGTGAAACCCCTCACGCCTGAAGGCCGTTGAGGATGCGCGTCAGGCCCCAGAGGAACTGTTCGGTGGTGAAGTCCTTCGAGATGGTGCCGGCCGTTTCGGTGGTCCGTGGATAGTCCTCGGCGGAGATGGTGTCGAGTACGGCGCGCCGGGTGGAGACGCGGTCGCGTTCGGTCGGAGCGATCCGACGCTGGTCGAGTTCGGCGACCTCGAGAGCGATGGCGCCGAAGATGTAGACCAGCAGCACGTACGACGCACGGGCGGCGTCATCGGGGGTCGAACCACCGTCAGCGAGGGCCTCGCTGAGGGACTCGCGCAAGGTCAGAGCGTTCGGGCCGTCCATCGGTCCACCGAGGAGAAGCTGAACGGCGCCCCGGTGTGCGACGAGGTGGGTCCGAAGCTCGAGCGCGAGCGCCTCGACACGCTCTCGCCAGGGCAGCTCCCGGTCGATGAACCGGTCGTGGTTGACGTCGCCCAGGAACCGCTCGACCAGAGCCCGTAGTACCGCCGCCTTGCTGGGGAAATACGTATACACGGCGTTCGGCGCGATGCCCACCTGAGCAGCGATGCCCCGGATCGAGACCGCGTCCGCGCCCCCGCCGTCCAACTGCCACAGGGCCGCATCGAGGATCGCCTGTTCCGTGACCGCCCGCGGCCGGCCGGTCCGCCGGCCCATCGGTGTCGCCATCGAACCTCCGCTGTTGACTTCTTTCTGTACGCCGTCCATATTATGGACAGAGTACAAAAAGGCCCGGTCACCGGGTCTCACCTTTGGCAGTCGGGGACGGGGCAGGACCACCGGAGGTCCATTCGTTCTGGGGACCTGGTGGGGGAAACGCCGGTCCCGCTCGCTGAGGGGGCAGTCCAGCATGCCGAAACTGGACGCATCGCAGACGCAACAATCAAGCAGGGCATCCCGCGCACCACTCACCCGCCTGGCAGGTCCGCTCGCGGTGGCCGCCGGAGCGTTGATGGTCGTGGTCGAGGTGGTGATCTTCCCGATCGTCGATCGCGACGATCGCGTCGGTACGTCGACCAACTCGGTCTACCGGGTCAGCGGTGTCGTGTACTTCGTGGCCTTCTGTCTGCTCGTGCTCGCCGCGGTCGCGGCGTACAGCTGGCAGGCGCGCACGGCCGGCCGCTTCGGTGTCGTGGGGCTGTTCGGTGCCTTGGTGGGCACGATGTTCCTCGGCGGCGACCTGTGGTTCGAGACGTTCTACGTGACCTACCTGGCCGACACCGCACCTCAGGTTCTCGACGCCGATCCGGCCGGGCTGCTCGTGATCGGAGCGGTTTCGAGCTATCTACTGTTCGCGATCGGCTGGGCTCTGTTCGGCCTCTCGAGTTTCCGCGCCGGTGTCTTCCCGCGCGCCATCTGCATCGCCATCGTGATCGGCGGGCTGGTCGGCTTCCAGTCACTGCTGCCGCCGTTCGGGATCGTGCTCGGGCTGGCCATGATCTGGCTCGGCATCTGGATGATCAGGACGCCCGGCGCGAGCGAGGTCGTCTCATGACCACGACCCCAGCCACTCCTGTCCCGAGTTCTCCAGCACCGGTACGTCGTTCCTGGAGCGCCTGGCGCACTGTGTGGGTGATCCTCGGCAGCCTGCTCATCCTGCTCGGCGGCGGCCTGCTGGTCGGCGGCGGGATCGGACTGTGGGCGCACAGTCAACGCGATGCCAACGGCTATCACACCGCCGGTCCCGAACGCGTGAGCACCGATGCCTATGCGTTGACCGCGCCGTCACTCGATGTCGGCATCACCGGTCCCGACGCGCTCTACGCCAACGACCTGCTCGGCGACGTACGGATCAGGATCGAGTCGAGGAACGCGCAGACACCGCTGTTCATCGGCATCGGCCCGGCCGGCGAGGTCGCCAAGTACCTCGACGGCGTCGGCCACTCGGAGGTCTCGGACTTCGACGTCGACCCGTTCAAGGTCAGCTATATTCCGCATCCGGGCGACGCGCCCACAGCCGATCCCGCCGCACAGACCTTCTGGGTCGCCTCCGACACCGGCACCGGTCCGCGCACTCTCAGCTGGGACGTTGCCGACGGCAACTGGTCCGTCCTCGTGATGAACGCCGACGGGTCACCGGGTGTCGACGCCGACGTCAGCGTCGGCGGCACCCTGCCGATCGTCCTGCCCATCGCCATCGCCGCGCTCGTTGTGGGCGGCGTCCTGCTCATTCTCGGAATCGTGCTCATCACGGTCACCGTCGCAACCCGACGTACCGTCCGCACGCCGGTGCAGCCCGCACCAGGCCAGATCCCGGCACCGTAAGGAGCCCGTTCATGTCGTTCTCAGCGGACAAGTCTGCCCGGCCGCGCCGTGGCCGGTGGGTGGCGGTCATCGCACTCGCCACCGCCGCGAGCCTGCCCACAGCACCGGTCGCCTCGGCATCGTCCTCAGCACCGGCACGGTCCTCGACCAGCCAGCCCCGCGGAGTTCAAGCCGCGCTCGATCAGGTGGTCGCGGCCGGCGCGCCGGGCGCGGTCGCGTACGTGCGGGTGGGTGATCGCACGTACCGCTACTCCAGTGGGTACGGCAACCTCGCGCCGCTGACGCCGATCCGGGTCGCCGACCGATCGCGGATCGGTGGCGTGACGAAGACCTTCACCGCCACCGTGGTTCTGCAACTGGTCGGCGATCGGGTGCTCAAACTCAACGACTCCGTCGAGATGTGGCTCCCGGGCGTCTTCCCCAACGGGGCGGGCATCACCATCCGCCAACTGCTCAACCACACCAGCGGGATCTTCGACTACGCACAGGACGAACGGGTCTTCGCGCCGTACTTCGAAGGTGGCGACCTGACCCTGATCTTCGATCCTCGCGAGGGGGTCCGGATCGCGGCCGAACACGGCCCGCTCTACGCACCGGGAACCGGCTGGAACTACTCGAACACCAACACGCTCCTGCTCGCGATGATCGTCGAGGCGGCGACCGGCAACTCGTTCGGCACCGAACTACGTCGCCGCATCTTCAAGCCTCTCGGCCTCGACCACACCAGCTACCCGACCACCTCGGCGATCCCTGGCTCGTACATCCACGGCTACTGGATCATCGGCGGACCGGACCCGGTCGACTTCACATCGCTCAGTCCCACGCTGCTCGGCGCGGCCGGAGCAATCCTGTCCACCCCTGCAGACGTCACCCGGTTCTATCGCGCGCTGCTGCGCGGCCGCTTGCTCAAACCCGCCCAACTGCGGGCGATGCAAACAATCGACGCGGTCGCCACGGATCCGCCAGGGTCCATCGACTCGGGCATCCCCGGCGGCGGCTGGGGCCTGGGCCTGCTCCGAGAAACCTTCCCCTGCGGTGACGCCTGGGGCCACGACTCGGAGATCCCCGGCTACATGACCGCGGCCTGGAACAGCAAAGACGGCTACCGCCAAGTCGTCGTAGTCGTCAACATGGACAACCTCGCCCACGACCACCCCATCACCCAAGCGATGCGTGCCGTCCTCCTCAAGGCGTACTGCGGCTAGCCTGGGCGAGGGCGGAAGGGGTCTGCTGGCCGACGATGGCCGGGGCCTCGTGGATGAGTTCGTCTCGCTTGAGTGCGTCGACCATGAACAGGGCGAAGTCCACGCGGCGCGTCAGGTTGCTCTCCAGCACGGGGTCGCCGACGTGCCGGCTCCAGACCGGCAGGCCCTGGCTGTCGCCCTCCTCGAGGTCGCTGCCGCGCACAACGGTCCATCGGGTGTCGCTTGCGAACACTCGCCGGCACGCCTCGACCTGATCGTCGAGGTCGGCGAATCGGAACAGGCGCGCGACCGGACCGAACACCTTCACGATCACCTTGAGCTTCAGGGAGTACTTGTCCTGGCCGTCGAGCGTGATGTGCCATCCGGACGAGAAAACGAGCCGAGCGCCCGGCTGCGCGTGATCGAGCACTGCCTGGACCGTTCCGGTGGAGTAACCGTGGACGCCTCGGGGGACCAGTACGACCAGGACCCCGTCGCAGCCGGCGACCGCCTGCTCGATCACCGCGGCGTCGTCCGTCCGCCCTGGGAACACTGTCATCCGCCCGCTGAACGCCGCGAGCTTCTCCACGCTCTCCGGCCGGCACACGCCGACCACCTCATAACCACGATCCAGCGCATGCTGAACCATGTACCGCCCGAGCTTTCCCGACGCCCCCACGATGCAGACCTTCATCCCGCGCCTCTCCCCCTGGCAAACAACGTTCCCCGCCTTTGAGCCTGAGGCCGCAACCCACCCCCGTCAACTGTTCCGTGTGCAGACGAGGTTGCCCGCTTCCTGCGATACGACGTGCAGCTCTGCGCCCTTGAGTTCAGCTCGCAAGGCTGCGGCTGACAGGTGACGCCGGTGCGGGACGTACCAAACGCCGTCGATCTCGACCGCATCTGGTCCCGCTCCGCCCTGCTGATAACAGATGCCAGTGGCCTCGTCGTACCGGAAGCCGCCGTCGTAGCTGCGGTCCGGCTCATACATGGCTGTCGAAATAAGGTAGTAGCCCTTGTCCTTCAGCCGCCCACGCACGGCGGCGAAGACGCGAGCTCTGTCAGCATCGGTGACGATCGATTGAAGACAGTAGCTGTCAACGATGAGGTCGTACCGCTTCCCGACCGGCTCAGCTGCCAAGGCACAAATGTCCTGTACGCCGAAGCTGACCTCCGCACCCCGCTCCTGCGCAAACCGCCGAGCCAACTCGATCGCCTCAGGAATCAGGTCAACCGCGTCCACCCGAAAGCCCCGCGCCGCCAGAAGACAAGCCGCCGGCCCAGTCCCACACCCATACTCCAGCACCTCAACCTCAGACGCCGAGGGCAACACAAGCCGACCAAGCACCCCTTCGAGAAACCCCCGATTCGGAAACTCCTCGAAGTCCTCCGTCTCCCCAAACAGGTCGCTCCACTGCGTCATACCCTGCTGTCGGAGCCGCCGATAAGCCGCCTCATGCTCGCGGTAGTAGTACCTCACGAGTCGACTACCGGGCGGTGTGTTCGATGCGGTACTGGTCGGCCAGGTCGTCGAAGCGGCCCGGCGTACCGTCCGTCAGCGTGACCTCTCGTGGGTCCACTGCGCGCCGTACGTCCTCGACGACTGAGGCCGCCTTCTCGGCGGTTGCGTAGATTCCGAGTACCAGCTGATCCGCTCCGTCCACCGAGAAGCCCCACGGGACCTCGCACGGCCCGCTGTGCTCCGGCTCCGGGCACAGCACACGCGCGATCGTCTCCTGCATCGCCAACGCCTCGTCCACGTTGGCGAACCCCGCGATTCTCACCTCGAAAGTCTCCACTCGAGCAAGCTATCCCCGCTCGGACAACCACGGCATCAGGGTTTCCGCCCAGACATCCCCTGAGCTCACATCAGCCCAAGGTCGTACGCGTGAGAGGCTCTGAGCCTGCAGAGGTCGATTGAAGGACGGTGATGAGACACATCTACCTCGTCACGCATCCCGAGGCGCAGCATCACGTTGACGGGATTGTTGGCGGCTGGCACGACTCAGAGCTGACGGCCCGCGGGCACCACCAGGCCGAAAGCATCGCCGAGGTCCTGGCGAGCAGAATCGGATCGCGGCCGGTCGAGGTCTACTCCTCTGATCTGCGTCGAGCCAGTCAGGCGGCGGAGCAGATTGCTCGGAGGTTCTCCGTCGAGGTTCGGACTGACGCGCGGCTTCGCGAGCGGTAATGGTGAGGCCGATGGGCGTCCCCAAGCGTGGCTCGCCGAGCGCCGCATCCCACTTCCGGAGTACGGGGATCGCCTCGGCCATCACGACGGCCCAGCGGGTGCGGAGACACGCATGGCGCTGGTCGAACGCCTGTACCCGGCCCTCGACGACATCCTCCGTCGACCTGTCGCGAACCAGATCGTGGTGTCGCACGGGTCCGCATCGAGCTATCTGATCGCTGCCTGGATCGGCATGCCGATGACGTCGACAGACCGGGGATTCTTTCCGCTGACGTCAGGCAGCATCACCACCCTCGTCCGCAACGACACCCACTTCAGCCACCAGGTCGTCTCCCTGAACGAGACCCAGCACCTGCGCTGACCCCTCTTCACTCGATTCGGCTGTAGGCAATCCGCTCTTCGGGTACGTCGTCGTCGGGGTAGTGCCAGGTACCGACGTACTCGGAGTTGTCGTCGTTGAACCTGGCCTCGAAGAACGTATCCGAGGCCTTGTCACTCAGGCTGACGCGGAGACTCTGTCCGTCCAGCACCCACTCGTAGGTGGAGTCATCGCCCATGGTGTCCATGTAGCGAGCTCGCAGCATGTCGGTGTGTGGATCGTGAGTGATGTGCTGGATGACCTTCACTTCGGTGCCGTTGACAACAAAATCGACGTTCATGACCAGAAGAAGACCATCGCGCAGAGACTTGTACTCTGCCTTGCCCTCGATTCCCGGTCCGCTGACGCGCCACTGTCCACTCAAGCGGTCAGTCAACTCGATGAGCTTTGGGTTCGGTTCCGAGACCACGGGCTTGTTGTCAGACACGTTCTGCTCCCTACCGCTCGGATGCCGGATCAGTCAGCATGGCCGCCTGTACCCGGCGTCCCGGAAGTCAGCGTACGGCGGTGAGGAGATAGGTCGCCGGGATACAACGATCCCCGTCGCCGAGACCGGCGTACATGTCCGCTTCGGCGAACTCCTGCAACGACCGAACCGTCAAGCCTGCCGCCAGTACCGCGCTGACGACGCTGCCGATGCTCCAGACAAAGCTCCGATGCGGAAGATCCGGAACTCCCAGCGTTCTCGTGATCTCCGGCGCCTTGAGTGGGTCGACGTACCCATCGCGACCCGAGTTCAAGTAGTCGCCGCTGACACTCAGCCGACCCTGCTCCGCGACGGTCAGCACCTCCCACAACGGATGATGCTCACTGATGACCACCGACCCGCCGGGATTGAGCCGTTCAGCAACCAGCCGAGCCCAAGCGTCGATGTCCGGAACCCAGCACAAGCCACCCCAGGAGATGAACACCAGGTCGAACCCAGCCACGTCCGGGTCGAGGTTCATCATGTCCTGCTCTTGAAAGTCCACGACCAACCCCAACGCCTCGGCCTTCGCACGTCCCGTGGCCAGATGGCTAGGCGCAAGGTCAACAGCGGTGACCTGTGCACCCACCTGAGCAAACGTCAGCGCCTCATCCCCCACCGAGCAAGCCAACTGCAAAACCCGACGCCCACGAACATCCCCAACCGCGGCCCACTCATCCTCGTTGAGCACACTCCCGCCGGACCGCAAGGACTCGACCGACTCCCCCTGACGGTACGGCGCCAACGCCTCCCAGTACCGCTGGTTGTCACCGACAACGCCTGACGCAGCCTCCTCCGACATCCCCAAGACAATACGACCACCCCTCCCCCACCGCACCACGTTCCCCGCTCCGGCCACCTCGCTGCGAAAGTTGCCCACAGCCCCAGCCGCCGGCGCCGCCGACTTCGGCACACCCACGACCTGGCGGCCCGGTGGTCGCGAGCTTGGACGAGCCGCGAAGATGGACCGCATGAGTCAGAGTGCCGCACAAGCAGCGGCCTTCTTCACCGAGATCAGTCCTACCGGACGCCTCTGGACCGTGCGTGACTCCGGCGGCTACCCAGCCCCCATGAACTCACAGGGTCAGCGAGCTCAACCCTTCTGGTCGAGCGAGGCTCGCGTGCGGCGAATTATCAAACGAGTGCCTGCCTATTCCGGGTTCGATCCGGAGGAGCTTGACCTTGCAACCTGGACTGAGCGCTGGCTCCCGGGCTTGCGGCAGAACGGCCTTCTTATCGGCCTGAACTGGACCGGCGCACGTGCAGTGGGTTACGACTTCACGGTGCCCGAGGTCATCGCCCGCCTTGAAGGCACACGTGCCCCGTCTCCCTGATCCCCGGAGGGACGCCGTACACGCCATTGACGCGCGGCCCCAGGCCGGTCCGAACGACAGTGGACGGGCTAACCGCCGGCGTTGGCGAGTCGTGTGTCAGCTCGGTGATCATCGCATCGGCCTGGGCGTGCTGCCGGTCGGCGGCCGTGACTCGTCCGGCCTGGGCATAGGCTCGGGAGCTGAGCCGAACGTCGTTCGGGCGCATTCTGGGAAGGCGTCGGCTGCGCCGCAGGCGACGGTCGTTGCTCTGGGCACCGTTCATTCGTCGGGCGGAGGCGGACGGCACCAGTGGGTTCCGGGTCGATTGCATGTTGCTGCGACCGACCATCGCCGGCGACTATCAGCCACAGAGCCTGCCCTCGCGCTGTTGGTCGGCGCGAGGCTTCACAGTGGCCCTGGCTCTGTGCTATTCATGCGCCTACGGGACGCCCCGCTCTGGAGAGTGAGGCGATCGCCGTGCGGCAGACTGGGGTGGGTGAGCATGTTCAAGCGGCGGCGTCGACCGTCTGACGGGCTGGTGGCTGATGCAGCTCGGAATCCAGGTGGGTGGGTTTACGAGATCGATGGGGAGTGGGTCGACGATCCGAACGGTTATGTGCCGCCGGAGGCGATTCGTGGGGGTTGGCGAGTCGACGAGGCCGGGCAGATCACCGGTGAGTTCGTACCCAACAAGCAGCATAGGCGCCCTCGGGACGACTTCGAGTTGCTCACCAAAGCAGATCATTGGCTCGACTGGCTGGGAGATCAGCCCGGGCGAGCGGTGCGCGACAGGATCGAGGAGTTGCTGGCGCAGCAGGTCGAAGGGGCCAAGGTCGAGTGGTTGAAGATCACCGAGGAACCGAAGTTCCTCACCGGTGGCAAGCCGCTCGCGGATGACCCGGGCAAGGCGCAGGTGGTGCGGACCGCTCTTGCCGTGGAGTTCGGCCTGTCAGTGGTGCGGCCCGATGGGGGACGGGACGCCCTGACGGGTGTGTTCAGCCTGGCCGTGGCCAGGATGGACGAGCCTGCGCCGCATGAGCAGTCCTGGCTCGATCTAGGCGAAACCATCGACCAGGTCGCCCCACTCCTGGAGGAACGCCTACTCTCCCTCGGCTGAAACCCTCAAGCCGCGCAGGCACGGGAAGGTCGGGTCGTGGGAGCGCGCGTTACGGGCGCGCCGGAGGAGTGGCGGCGTAGCACGCTGGGGTGGACGGGCGCCGCGGTTGCGCAGCGCCGACCTTGGTCGGCTCGGTTGCCCCGGCCGCGATCCGGCCAGATCATGCCCGGGTCGGCAGCACGCTCTCGCAGCTCTCTAGTCTTCCTGGTACGGATGGTGGTGACCGCCCTGGGTGCCTGGCGATCCCGCTCGTCCCCCGGGTCGACGACCGCGGCCGGTGGTCGCTGCCGCGAGTACTAAGTCACGAGCCAGGGTCCCTCGAGGTCGAAATCGATCCCGTGGTGAGACGCCGGCGCCATGCCGTAGCCACAGGTTGTCCACGTCGTCAGGCCGAGAGCCGCGAGCGCTTCGGGCTCGGGGAGGACCTCCATGTGTGGCCAAGGTGGTGACCGGCGTGGACGACCATTCCCGGTTTGTGTGCTCGCGGCGGTGGTGGAGCGGGCAACCGGTCGGGCGGTGTGTCTGCCGTTTGCTCGGGCACTGCAGCGGTTCGGTGTTCCCGAGGAGGTGCTAACCGATAACGGCAGGCAGTTCACCGGCCGGTTCGGCAAGGGCGGTGAGGTGTTGTTCGACAAGATCTGCCGCAAGAACGCGATCACGCATCGACTGACCGCGCCGGCCTCGCCGAATCAGAACGGCAAGGTGGAGAGGTTCCATCTGACGCTGCGCCGCGAGCTGCTCGACGACCACCAGCCCTACCTGTCGGTCGCGGCCGCGCAGGCCGCGGTGGATGGGTTCGTTGCCCAATACAACACCGACCGCCCGCACCAGCGGCTCGACGAGCGAGCACCGGTAATGCCGGCCGATCGATTCCGCCCGGCTCCGCAAGACGAACAAGAGCTTCTGGAGCTGTGGCTCCCACCGCATCTCGCACCGGCAGAGCCCACCGATCACGAGGCCGTCACCGACGACGCCGATGTGCTGCCGGTCCGGCAGTCGTGGTCCGGTGGCCCGATCGAGTTCGACCGGATCGTGCCACCGAGCGGGAACCTGCAGGTCGCCGGGAAACAGTTCTGGCTCGGCCCACAGCGGGCAGGCCAAGTACTGCGGTTCTGGGTCGACGTGAACCTGATCCACCTGCTCGTGGCAGGTGCCCGGATCAAGACCGTCCGCTCACACCTGACCGTCAACGACATCGCACGGCTCGTCGCCGACGGCGCAACCAACGCCGGGCCCTCACCGCTGCCACAGATCGAGCGCAGCGACGCGATCGAGGTGGAACGGATCGTCGCCCGCGGTGGCACCGTGGCCTTGGCCGGACAGGTACTCGTGGCCGCGGAGATCCTCGGCGGGCGCCGGGTCGGGATCCGCATCGAACCCGCCACGTTGATGTTCTACGACCTCGACACCCGCGAACTGCTCCGGGTCCGCCCGAACCCGCAGACCATGGACCAGGCCCGCCAGCTGCGCGGCGGCCGACCCGCCGGACCACCCCCACGCCCATCGGTCGAACCAGTCCGGGTGCAGCGCCGCGCCTCCAACTCCGGCGTGATCATGGTCTGCGGCCAAAAGGTCTCCCTCGGCCGCGCCCACAAGCATCAGACCCTGACCATCTGGGTCTCCGAAACCACCCGGGCGATCGAGCTCGACGACGAAGAAACCCGCGTCGTGCGCCGGACCACCACCCTGCCGATCCGTAACATCAAGGCCGAACGACCACGTCACGTCTCGTCGCAGTAGACCTCGACCGCCGTCGGCAGCACCGACTCCAAGACGGGCCATTCCGGACGCAGGTTCACCGCGTCGACCCACTCCGGCAGCCGTCTCCCGTCGCCGCGGAACCACCACTCCGAGTGCGATCCCAACGCCTCGAGCCGAGGCGTTGGCAGGTACTGCACGTCGCAGTGGAACTGCAGATACTCATCGGAGTCACGCAAGCCGAACTGCCTGGTGAGATCGAAGTGAAAGCGCGGCTCGCCGGAGAAGTCATAGACCCCGAACTGATACAAAAGCCCATCGGAGTCCGCCTCCCGCGGCACATCGAACTCGATCCAGCTGAACGACCCGAACACCGACCACGCGCTCGCCGCGGTCAACGACCCCACCGTCAGGCCCGCCTGACGCACAAGGGTGCGAAACACCTCGGGCGAACCCCACGGACTCGGCTGCAGACCATCCATCACAAACCCCAATCCCACGCGCCAGGCGACTAACCTATGGCAACGGACCGACCACGGCGGTCTCTCAGTTTCCTAGGCGAGGTGTCAACCATCAGACGGCACGAAATCGTCAGGCATCAGGTGGCACACGGCACGAACGGCAAGAACGGCGCGAACGTGACCTAGCTGGGTGTCCTCCGTCGACAGATGCGCGACACTCGTCCGCCAGGTGCTCTGCGACGGTGCGGGAGCATTGAATCGCGGCATGATCGCGCCTACGAGGATCGACGTCCGAACAGTTCAAGCTGGATTCGGTCTGGCCCGATGAGCCCCTGTGTCGGCTGTCCTTCTGCGTAGATGCCCAAGTAGGTTCGGACAGCCGCCTCCGCCATATCGAGTGGGTGGAACGGAAGCGGATAATCCGATCCAACTGGACACTCGCCCGCCCAGAACGGGGCCTCGAACGCTTCGGGGTCTCCGATCGACTCCCAGACTTTGCCGACCGGGTTGACACTTATCGACCTTCGTAACTGGCCGTCGGTCCAGTGTCCGAAGGCGAACATGTCGTAGACCGACTGTTGGGCCACAAGGACAACATCGCGGCTCAGTGGCACCTTGAGGTAGCGCGGATGCAGCTTGGTTGGGTTGAAGAGCATTGCGTCGCGGGTGGCGACCACGGTTCCTCGCCCGACTGTTCCGACGTTGATGTCACCTCGGTTCGGGAACCCGTTCTGTTCCAAAGTGCCTCGACCAAGGTTCTTGTACCTCGAGCGAGGAAACAGGATCGACACGACGTCCGTGGCTGACGGCACAGCTGACTCGGCATCGTGCGTGTAGAGCAGTGCGGCGAGATTGAACCCCACCCGGCGATTCTGCCGCACAGCGACCCGTCGACGTCGCGCGGTCGCTTCCATGAATCGTCGGCGGCTCCAAACGTCCGGAAGTCGGCTGTGCGTTGGCCGGCGCCAGGTGGTCGCCCAGGCTCCTAGACGACGCCAGATGGCTGACCAAGCGAAGGTCGGCGAGGCGTGGCCTGACTCCAGGTACGTGTTCACGACGGGCCTTGGAGAGCCGATCTACCCCGACACGGTCACTCAGCTCACGGGCAAGGTCATCCGGGCATACAACGCACCTGACTCGGAGAAGGCTCCGGCCAAACCACTCCCCCACGCGCGTCTCGACGACCTGCGGCATGTGCATGCGACGTTGCTCCTCATCGCTGGAGTGCCGGTGCACGTGGTGGCTGAGCGACTGGGCCACGCTGACCCGGCGATCACACTTCGGATCTATGCGCACGTGATCCGGACCCACGCGGCCGGTGTCGCCGGCATCTTCGCCGCTGCGGCTGCCGAGTCGGAGTCTGCTAACGCCGCGGAGGATGAGACAGACGAGGACGAGGGACCGGAGGCGTCCGCCCTGGTGCCTAGTTAGCAAGCGCGTTATCAAACGGGCCCCATGAGACGCATCACGAGGCAGCCGAGACAGACAGAACCCCAGGTCGTGTGTGGTCTGACCTGGGGTTTCTTGGTGCTCTGGTGTGGAGCCGCCTGTCGGAATCGAACCGACGACCTTCTCATTACGAGAAGGAACGACGGCGCCGCATCTGGCCTCTACCAGCAACTTTGCTATCGCTTGCTTCGTCCCACGGCCACATGTCCCGCATGAGTTGACACGACGTCGCACCACGAACCGCACCACGAACGCGACCAGCCGGGAGGCGCCTCGACATCTGCGAGTCCGGCGTTGACTACTGGTAATGGTTCGTGTTCAGCAGGCCTTCGGAAGGTCGTCCTCAGCAGGTGACGCTGTGCCGCTGCAGCGTCGGTTGACTCGTGCGCTGGTTCGTGTGGAAGCTCGCCAATCACGTGGGCCTCATCATGGCGTGATGTCTTTGCGCGTCTCGACTTGGACCGGCCGGAAGCCCTGTTGCTGGCAGAAGCTTCCAGCCGTTTCGTTCTGGCTGTGCACGTGCAACGTGATCGCAACGGCCCCATCTTGATGGGCTAGCTGTTCCAGCCGTCCGATGAGCATGGCGCCGATCCCTCGTCGACGATACGACGCACTGACGACGACAAAGTCACGGACCTGCATCAGGGGACCGTCATAGGGAGCGATGGCCTGTGTGGACCGCGGCCGAATGGACCCGGCCACAAGTCCAGCCAGCCTGCCCCTATCAGCCTCGGCGACGAGGACGTGCAGCCCGCTCTTTCCGTCGGCGTGAGATAGGCCTTCGCGTACCGACCCTCGAGTGTCGACCTTCCTGAAGTCGGCCGGCCAATTCTCGGCGTGCCAGTCGACCGTCTCGGCATACAGGTCGCAGATCTGGTCAAGGTCCTCCGGCAGCCTGGCTGACCGAATCGTCACCTCATCCATGCAAAAGCACTGTAGTCGCCAGGGCAGATCCTCCCGCCGGATTCGACGGCGCTCCTCACGGCTGATGGTTCCGGGTTGCTGGGTAATACACGAAGTCAGCGCGTGCCAATGTGGCATGTCGCATCGCCGTCGTCCACGAGGCCCGCGACCACACCGCGATCCTGCTCGAGCCACCGACGATACCCGGGCTCCTCGAGCGTTGCTCCGGCTCCGGGGCGACGTTCACTGGAAGCGTTTCATTCTCGCGACTCCTCTGTTCGACCGACCAATATCACCGGTCGAACGATGCCGTAGCTGCGTACCTGACGGGCGGTCATTCCAGTTCGACATCATGCAGGTTGGTCTTGGCGAGCTCGACGAGTTCGTTCGCTCCCCCGGACAGAATGGTTCTGGTCGCGTAGAGGGTGAAGCCCTTGATCTGGCCGAAAGTGATCTTGGGCGGCAGCGAGATCTCGTGGCGGGCGGTGCGAACGTCCACCAGCGCCGGCCCGTCGTACTCGAACGCGGCCTGGAGCGCTCCCTCGAGTGCGTCCGCCGACTCGACCCGGGCGCCGAAGAGCCCGGCTGCGCGGGCAATCCCGGCGAAGTCGGGATTGACCAGATCGGTACCGTAGGTGACGATGCCGCCCGCCTTCATCTCCAATTCGACGAACGACAAGGCATCGTTGGTGAACACCACGACCTTGACCGGTAGTCGCTGCTGGCGCAGCGTGAGCAGTTCGCCGAGCAACATCGCCAGGCCGCCGTCTCCCGACAACGCAACAACCTGCCGCGCCCGATCGTCGGCCTGTGCCCCGATCGCCTGCGGCAGCGCGTTCGCCATGCTGCCGTGGTTGAACGACCCGATCAGTCGACGCGACCCGTTCATCCGCAGGTAGCGTGCGGCCCAGATGCACGGCGTACCCACATCGGCCGTGAACACCGCATCGTCGGCAGCGAGGCGGTCGATGGTGGCGGCGACGAACTGCGGGTGCAGTGGGGAGCCCTCACCGCCCGGCTTGGCGAGGCGGTCGAGATGAGCCCGGGCTCGCCGGTAGTGCGCGGTCATCCGGTTCAGGTGATCCGAATCGGCCTTCACCTCGAGCAGAGGCAGCAACGCGTCGACCGTGTCCCTGACCGTGCCCACGAGTGGCACCTGGACCGGCACCCTCCGGCCGATTCGCTCACCCCGCACATCCACCTGGATCACCGGCACGCCCTCGGGATAGAACGGCCGGTAGGGAAAATCGGTGCCTAGCATCACCAGCGCATCGCAGTGCTCCATCGCCCGGTATCCGGAGCTGAACCCGATCAGTCCGGTCATGCCGACGTCGTACGGGTTGTCGTACTCCACGAACTCCTTGCCGCGGAAAGCGTGCACGACCGGCGCCTTCAGGGTCTCCGCCAGGCGGATCAACTGATCATGAGCGTTCGCACAGCCTGCCCCAGCCAGAATGGTGACCCGTTCCGCCTGGTTGAGCACCTGTGCCGCGACGCTCAGTGAATCGGGATCCGGGTGAATGACTGCATGGACAGGCCGCACAGGCTGCAGCCGCGCCGCGTCCGCGCCTTCGGCGAGGAAGATCTCGCCGGGCACGACGACGACTCCGACACCACCGCGCTGCAAGGCTGCGCGCAGCGCCATCTCGAGCAGCCGCGGAACCTGCTCGGGCACGCTGGCGAGCTCGCAGTACACGCTGCACTCGCGGAACAGGTCCTGTGGATGAGTCTCTTGGAAGTAGGCCCCACCGATCTCCTCGGCGGGGATCTGCGCGGCGATCGCCAGGACAGGAACGCCGCTGCGGTTGGCGTCGAACAGGCCGTTGATCAGGTGCAGATTGCCCGGCCCGCAACTGCCGGCGCACACCGCCAGCTCCCCGGTCAGCGCTGCCTCCGCAGATGCCGCGAAGCCGGCAGACTCCTCGTGCCGGACATGCTCCCACGCGATCTCGCCGTCGCGGCGCAGCGCATCGGTCAGACCGTTCAGCGAGTCCCCCGGGATTCCGTACATCCGACGAACCCCGGACATCTTCAGCATCGACACCATCGCGTCGGCTACCGTGCCGGCCATCAGCGCCTTCTCACAGTCGGTGTCGTCGTCCGGCGGCAGTGAGGCCGGCTGTGCTCGCCGACCAACTACGCGCCCGAGCTTCGGTTCCCGCGGCCAGTCCGCCAGATGCTTGCCGGTGCGACTCTCGACGTACCAGCCGGACCCGGCCTCTCCACGAGGTCGAGTCGAACTCGAGAGGATCTGCCATGATCGCCTATCTCCTTCCCTTCGCGGGACTGTTGTCGCTCGGCGTCCCGTTGGTCGGCCTACGACTGCTGGCGTACAAGTACCGCTGACCTCACTGAGGGGTGGTGAGGACGCTGCGTCCGAGCCACCGGCAAGCAACGAGTGCGAGTTCCAGCTCCAGGCGCTCGTCGTCCAGCGATCGTCCGCGTTCATCCACGGCACGGTCGATCCGGTACTTGACCGTGTTCTTGTGCAGGTGGACGCGGTCCGCAGTCGCGATATAACTTCCCTTCTCGGCCAGGAAGACCTGCAACGTCTCACGCAGCCGGACGGCATTGTCAGTGTCGGCCGCGAGCCCTCCGAGGGCGTTTGCGACCAGCCGCCGGGTGCCGTCGAGGTCGGCGGCCAGCATCGCGGCCGTCCGCACCTCGGGATCGACGAACGACGTCACCCGCACCGCGCAACCCTGAGCAGTCACCGCAACCTGCTGCGCACGAATCGCCTGCAGGTGGGTCACCCGGAAGCCGGCCGCGCCGGCTGCCGGGGAGCCGGTGGCGACCCTCAGTTCGCCATCCGCGTCGTCGTAATGCAGCATGTCCAGACCGCGTACCTCGGCGGCCCGTCCCAACGGCACCCACCCCCAGCCGGTCGTCCGGTCCCTCGGTACGAACAGCGGCTGCCCGGCGCCTCCCACCGTTTTTGTCAGCTGCTGCAACAGACGCTCGAGGCGACGCAGTTCTGCGGCTGCGGGCGACTGCGCCGTGCTCCACAGCACCACGCCCAGATGATTCTGCCGTAACCGGTAGCCGAGAGCGCTTTCCGCCGACACGAGGTCGGCGCGCTCGCCGCGCAGCAACTCATCCAGCATCGCGGCCCGCACCGTGTTGCGGTTGGCGAGCCAGCGGACGCGTTCCGACTCGTACGCCGTGACGACTTGCTCCGATATCCGGTCGATGTAACGGAAGGTCTGATCCACTATCAACCTTCCGGCAGCGAAGGCGATTCGCCCGTCGCGCTCAGTGGCCGCGATCTCGTCGAAGGCCCATTCCAGCACCTGCTGCTGACCGAGCCGGTAGGCGCGGACGAGGGCGCTCGGTGACACTCCTCGTTGCGCGAGCCGGCGCGCGTACTCCTGTGCCGCGGACGGAGTGGAGACCTCGTCGATCGCGATCTCGTAGCGCATGATGTGGGCGATCGTCTCGAGATTGCTCTCAATGCTTGCCGCCAGCAACTCGAGCAGCAGCGCGTCCCCCTGGAGCTCCGGGATCGACGCCGCCAGCACCTTGTGCAGCGTCTCGGTCAGTTTCGGCAGTTCCGCGCCCATCACGCCGGCCACCTTGGCGACCCGCGCCAGGGCTTCGCCGCCCAGCTCGTCAGGAACCACGGGAACCTCCCGTCCCATGGTCCGATTCTGCACCCGGTGGAACCCGTTGTCAGCCCGGGAGCACCAACCCTGGCTGAAGGTTCGTCTTCCCGGCACAAGGCGCTGGCCGGCTGCGGTCCCTACCGTCAGTGACAGAGTCCGCCCCGCGACCCCACGCCTCCAGACCTGCCCGGAGTAGAGATGACAGTGACAGAACTCGATTACCTCCCCTGGCGTTGGCCGCCGGCCTACGACGAGCGCCCGAGCGTCCGCGACGATCGCCACGATCTGACCTACGCCCAACTCGCCGGGTGGGTAGACGCGACCGCAGCCCAGCTGGCGCTCTACGGAGTCGGCCACGGATCCGTGGTGGCGATCATGCTGCCGAACCGGATCGAGTTGCTGGTCGCGATGCTCGGCGCCTGGCGGCTCGGCGCCGCCGCGACCCCGATCAACCCGGCCTTCACCGTGAACGAGGCCGACTACCAGATCACCGACGCGGACGCGACCGTGGTCGTCAACGACGGTCCCGACGCGCCGAACGGCGGCCGGCCGGCCATCGCCGTCGACGACCTGTGGCGCAGCCGGCCGGATCCGGACGTCCTTCCCGTGGCGATCACCTCGCCGGATGATCTCGCCCTGCTGATCTACACCAGCGGATCGACCGGTCGGCCGAAGGGTGTCATGCTGAGCCACGCCAACCTGAGCGCGATGGCGACGATGATGGCATCCCATCTGCAAATCACTCGGGACGACCACTGCCTGCTGGTCCTCCCGCTCTTCCACGTGAACGCGATCTGTATCAGCTTCCTGACCCCGATGTCGGTGGGTGGCCGCCTAACCGTGCTGCGGCGATTCCGGCCACTCGAGTTCCTCGCGGCGGTCGAGGAGCATCGCCCGACGTATTTCTCCGCCGTACCGACGATCTACTCGCACCTGGTCTCGCAGCCGGCTGAGGTGATCACCGATACGTCGTCCGTTCGGTTCGCGATCTGTGGTGCCGCACCGGCCTCGAAGCAGCTGCTCACCGCGACCGAGCAGCGCCTCGGGATCGGCCTGATCGAGGGCTACGGCCTGACCGAGGCTACGTGCGCCTCCACCGCGAATCCCCTCGACGGCCCGCGCAAGGTCGGCACCGTCGGCGTCGCCCTCCCCGGCCAGCGGGTCGCGATCATGGCACCGGACGGCACCTTCCAACCGACCGGCGAGCGCGGCGAGGTCGTCATCCAGGGCGCCAACGTCATGCGGGGCTACCTCAACCGACCCGAAGCGTCCGCCGACGCACTCGGCGACGGATGGCTGCACACCGGTGACGTCGGCATCCTCGACGACGACGGTTACCTGCGCATCGTCGACCGGATCAAGGACATGATCATCCGCGGCGGCGAGAACATCTACCCCAAAGAGATCGAGACGGTCCTTCACGGCCATCCCGCGGTGCTCGAGGCCGCGGTCGTCGGCGGCCCGCACACCGTGTACGGCGAGGTTCCGGTCGCCTACGTGACGCCGTATCCGGGCACGACGCTCGACGTCGACGAACTGTACGCCAGGTGCCGCGCGCAACTGACCAAGATCAAGGTCCCAGTCGCCATCATCGTCGTGGACGCCATCCCCAAGAACCCGGTCGGCAAGACCGACAAGCCTGCCCTGCGGCAGGCTCTCCAACAGCCCTGAGCCCGACGAAGGAGCCTCACCATGGGATTCAAGACCGGCACTGCGCCACCGGTGGACCCGGAGAACCTGTACTCCATCCCCTACCTCGAGCGGATCAAGATCATGTCCCGGTTCTGGGCCGAGCACGGCTTCGGGTCGCCGAAGATCTTCCACCTCATCTACGTCGTCAAGCTGGTATTCCTCTACGCTCTCGGTGGCTATCTGGTCGCGTCACTCACGTCGGGCTTCAATCCCCTGCATTCCGCCGTGTTCTGGACCGAGCCGATCTTCTACCAGAAGCTCATCCTCTGGACAGTGCTGCTCGAGGTGCTCGGCGTCGCCGGATCCTGGGGCCCGCTGGCCGGCCACTTCAAGCCGTTCACCGGCGGCTGGCGCACCTACAGCCGGGTGGGCACCATTCGTGAGCCACCGTGGCCTGGCGTCGTACCGATGACCCGCGGCGATCGTCGAACCGGGCTGGATGTGGGGTTGTACGTCGCGGTCTTGATCACCCTCGTGACCGCGCTGGCCATGCCCGGCTCCGACGACGCCGGGATCGCCCGCCTCGGGTTCGACGGCGGGCGGGTCGCACCCGCGCTGATGGCAGTTCTCGGTGTCCTGCTGGTTGTGCTCGGGTTGCGCGACAAAGTGGCCTTCCTGCAGGCGCGCGGCGAGCAGTACCTGCCGGCGATCGTGTTCTTCGCGGCATACGGCGCGGCGGACATGATCGTCGCGCTGAAGCTGCTGATCGTCGCGGTCTGGGTTGGCGCCGGCTTCTCGAAGTTCGGTAAGCACTTCGCCATGGTCGTGCCTCCGATGGTCAGCAACACTCCCTGGCTGCCGTCGAAGGCGATGAAGCGAGCCAACTACAAGAATTTCCCCGAGGACCTCAGGCCGTCGCACAACGGCAAGTTGCTCGCACACGTCGGCGGGACGCTGGTGGAGATTCTGGCCCCACTGACCCTGCTGTTCTCGACGAACCGGACCGTCACGATCTTGGCGGCGGTCCTGATGATCTGCTTCCACCTGTTCATCACCTCGACGTTCCCGCTGGCCGTGCCTCTGGAGTGGAACATCCTCTTCGCCTTCGGCACCGCGTTCCTGTTCCTCGGTCACCCCAGCTGGGACGGGTACGGCCTCGGCGACATGACGCCGTGGCTGCTCGGGCTCACCGCCGCCGCGCTGCTGGCCTTTCCCGTGCTCGGCAACTTGCGGCCCGACCTAGTGTCCTTCTTGCCGTCGATGCGGCAGTACGCCGGCAACTGGGCGTCAGCCACCTGGGCCTTCGCACCGGGAGCCGAGCAGCGGCTCAACGAGCGTTTGGTCAAGCCGGCGCCGATGGTCGTCGACCAAGTCGCAGAGCTGGTGGGGAGCCGGGATGCGGCCGAGGTGGCACTGCACCAGGTGCAGGGATGGCGGGCACTGCACAGTCAGGGCCGCGCGCTCAACTCGATCCTGATCAATCAGCTCGGCGGCGACATCGACCGCTACTCGCTGCGGGAAGGTGAGTTCATGACGAACTGCATCGTCGGTTTCAACTTCGGCGACGGGCACCTGCACGACCACAAGTTCATCGCCTCGATCCAGAAGCGCTGCGACTTCGAGCCCGGTGAGTTCATCGTCGCCTGGATCGAGTCGCAAGCGGTGCACGAGAAGCACCAGCGTTACCAGGTGATCGACGCCGCGATCGGGATCGTGGAGCGCGGCAGCTACCAGGTCGCCGACGCCGTCGCCGAGCAGCCCTGGCTGCCGAACGGCCCGATCCGCCTCGACGTCGAGTGGCGGCTCCCCGGCTACCAGCGGGTCAGCCACGCAGCGCCGGATCTGACGGGCACCGGACGATGACCAGGGCCGTGGTGGTCGGCAGCGGGCCGAACGGGCTCGCTGCCGCCCTGACGCTCGCCAAGGCCGGTGTCGACGTCGAGGTCCTCGAAGCCGCCGACACACCAGGTGGCGGGACCCGCAGCAGCGAGCTCACCCTGCCAGGACTCGTCCACGACGAGTGCTCGGGTTTCCATCCTCTCGCAGTCGATACGCCGTTCTCCCGCGAGTTCGATCTGGCGGCGTACGGGCTGACCTGGCGGTGGCCCGAGATCCAGTACGCGCACCCGCTGGACGACGGACGTGGCGCCGCCGCACTCCGGTCAGTCGAGGACACCGCAGCACTGCTCGGGCCGGATCGCCGCGCCTGGAGCCTGGTGTTCGGCCCACTGACCGAGAGGTTCGGCTCGATCACCGCCGACTTCCTCCGGCCGATGGTACGGGTGCCCTCCCATCCGTTCGCGCTCGCCCGGTTCGGCGTATTCGCCGCGCTGCCCGCCTCGGTGCTGGTCCGAGCCTGGTCGACACCGGAGGCACGGGCGCTGTACGGCGGCGTAGCGGCTCACGCGCTGCGGCCGCTGACCACCCTGATGTCCTCGGCCATCGGAGTAGCCCTCGCCACGGCGGCCCACGCGTATGGCTGGCCCGTCGCCGAGGGCGGGTCGGCGGCCATCAGCCGTGCCATGATTCGCGGCCTGGAGACCCTGGGCGGCAAGGTGGTGACCGGCGTTCGCGTCGAGTCGCTCGCCCAGCTCGACGAGGCGGACGTGGTGATGCTCGACGTCGCCCCGCGCGCCGCCGTACAGATCGCCGGGGACGCGATGCCGCACGCGGTCCGGCGGGCACTGACCCGGTACCGGCACGGTCCAGGCGTCTTCAAGATCGACTTCGCCATCGACGGCGAGGTGCCGTGGCGCCATGAACCCTCACGTCGCGCCGGAACGGTCCATGTCATCGGCGACTACGACGAGCTTGCGCACGCGGAACGCGAGGTGGCGCGCGGCCATCTCCCGGCGCGTCCGTTCGTCCTGGTCGGGCAGCAATACCTTGCCGATCCGACCCGCGCGACCGGTAGCCATCGACCCTTGTACGCCTACGCGCACGTTCCGGCCGGGTTCACCGGGGACGCAACGGCACAGATCGAGGCACAGATCGAGCGCTTCGCACCTGGCTTCCGCGACCGGATCCTGGCTCGGCATGTCCGGACCACGCAGCAACTGCAGCAGTACAACCCGAACTACGTTGCTGGCGACGTCGTCACCGGCGCCAACTCTGCCCGCCAACTGGTATTCCGGCCCCGACCGGCCTTCAACCCCTACGCCGTCGGCATACCCGCGGTGTACCTGTGCTCTGCGGCAACCCCGCCCGGCGCGGGAGCACACGGGATGTGCGGATACAACGCGGCGCAGACCGCGCTGGCGAGATTGTGATCGGCCAACGTACCGGAAGGAATGTGTCATGACCACCCACCCAGAGCGGGCCGACCTGCTCGCCGAGCCACTCGACTTCCTGCTCACCACCGCCGCGACCGGGTCGCTGCGCCGGTTCCTGCCTACCAGTTCGTGGACTCGGATGGCGACAGGGCTGGCCGCCCGGCCGGGAACCGTCGCACGGCGCAGCGTCGACCTGACCACCGAGCTCGCCCGGATCGTGACCGGGCACTCCGGGCGATCGCCGTCCAAGCGGGACCGCCGGTTCGCGGACCCGGCCTGGACTCAGAACCCTCTCTTACGGCGGCTGGTGCAGGCCTATCTGGCCGCCGAGGAGATCGCCGGCGCACTGCCCCGGGACGCGCGACTCGACTGGCGCGACACCGAGCGGATGACGTTCGTGGTCGACAACCTGATCGGAGCGCTTGCCCCGAGCAACAACGCCCTGATCAGCCCGGTGGCGTGGAAGGCCCTGATCGACAGCGCCGGCCTGAGTTCTGTCGCGGGCATCCGCAACCTGGTGCGGGACCTCTCCACGCCGCCGCGGGTGCCGAGGATGATCGAGCCGACAGCGTTCACTGTCGGCGAGACAGTAGCCGCGACGCCGGGCGCGGTCGTGTACCGGACCGAGGTGTTCGAACTGATCCAGTACACACCGCAGTCAGCGCAGGTCCACACCGTGCCGTTGCTGATCGTGCCGCCCGTGATCAACAAGTACTACGTGGTCGACATCGCCCCCGGGCGCAGCCTGGTCGAGTACTTCCTCCAGCAAGGCCAGCAGGTATTCACGATCTCCTGGCGCAACCCTGACGCCCGCCACCGCGACTGGGGGATGGACACCTACGGCCAGGCGATCATCGACGCGATGGATGCCGTGCAGCGGATCTGCCGCAGCGACACCACGAACCTGTTCGCCACCTGTTCCGGCGGCGTCCTCGCCTCGATGGTGATGTCGCACCTGGCCGATCGCGGAGACCTGGACCGGGTCGCGGGTCTGACCCTGGCGGTGAGCGTGCTGGACCAGAGCCGGGCCGGCCTCGTCTCCGCGGTGATCGACGAGCGCGTCGCCGCCGCGGCGATCGCCTCGTCCGCATCCAGGGGTTACCTCGACGGTCGCGCCCTGGCTGAGGTGTTCGCCTGGCTGCGGCCGGTCGACCTGATCTGGAATTACTGGGTCAACAACTACCTCCAGGGCCGGTCGCCGGCCCCGTTCGACGTGTTGTTCTGGAACGCCGACACCACCCGGATGACCGCTGCCCTGCACCGCGGCTTCGTCGAGCTGGGAATGTCGAACGGTCTCACCCGACCAGGCTCGGTCACCATGCTGGGTACGGTGATCGATCTCGGCAAGGTCACCACTCCGTCATACGTGATCGCCGGGATCTCCGACCACATCTGCCCCTGGCAGGCCTGCTACCGCAGCACCCAACTGCTCGGCGGTGACAGCCGGTTCGTGCTGTCCACGAGCGGCCACATCGCGTCGATGGTCAACCCACCCGGCAATCCCAAGGCAACCTTCCAGGTCAACACCGACAACCCGCCGGATCCCGACGAATGGTTGCTGACGGCAAGCACAATGGAGGGTTCCTGGTGGCCGGACTACGTCGCATGGTTAAAAGCGCGCGGTGGAAAGCTCAAAGCCGCGCCGGCAACGCTGGGCGGTGCCGGAATGGAACCTCTGGAACCCGCCCCCGGCAGCTATGTCCTGCACACCTGACTGCATCCGACACACGCCGCGAGAGGAGCCGATGTGCGCACCGAGCACCTGCACAGCCTGACCGTTGCCGGCCAACGCATCCGGTACGACATCCGGCCAGGCAACCGTCGCAAGACGCCGTTGCTGCTGTGCTGTGGCATCGGCGCCGCGTTCGAGGTGTTGCAAACCGTGATCGACGCAATGGATCCCGACCGGGAAGTGATCCGCTTCGACGTTCCCGGGGTGGGCGGGTCACCGGTCGGGCTGCTGCCGTACCCCTTCCCGATACTGGCCTGGATCGTCGAACGGATGCTCCGGCAGCTCGGGTACGACGAGGTCGACGTGCTCGGCCTGTCCTGGGGCGGTGCCTTGGCTCAGCAGCTCGCCGTACAGCACCGGCGGCGGGTACGGCGGCTCGTCCTGGTCAGCACCGCCACCGGCATGCTGATGGTGCCCGGCCGCCCGGCCACCCTGGTCAGGATGGTGACGCCACGACGCTTCCGCGACCCGGAGTACGCCGCAGGCGTGGCGGGATTCCTGTACGGCGGCAGCGCCCGCCGGCACGCGACCGACATCCGCACGATGTTCAAGAACCAGGCGTACGCCGGGTCACGGCGCGGATACCTCTTCCAACTCATGGCCGGAGCCGCCTGGACAAGCCTGCCCTTCCTCGGCCTCATCCAGCAGCCGACACTGGTGCTGAGCGGGGATGACGACCCGATCATCCCGATCGCGAACGCCCGCATCCTGGCCACCCTGATCCGGCACGCCGAGCTGCACCTCTACCACGGCGGGCACGTCGAGCTCGTCACCGAGGCACCAAACCTGGTGCCGGTCATCACTGAATACCTGTCGCGTTGAGGAACCCGCCATGACCACTGACCCGATCGACTTCTATGGCTTGGAGACGCTGCTCGAAGACCGCGACCGTGAGCTGCTGCACGCCGTCCGCGACTTCGGCGACAAGCAGGTGGCACCGATCATCAACGAGCACTGGACCCGGGCCACGTTCCCGTTCGAGCTGCTCCCAGGACTACGCGACCTCGGCATCACTGGTATGCCGTACACCGGCTACGGTTGCCCAGGTCGCAGCTTCCTGACCGACGGCATGGTCGCGATGGAACTGGCCACGGCCGACCCGTCCATCGCCACTTTCAACGGGGTGCACGGCGGACTGGCGATGGGTTCGATCTATCTCTGCGGCTCCGAGGAACAAAAGCAACGCTGGTTGCCGCAGATGGCCCGGCTCGAGACGATCGGCGCCTTCGGCCTCACCGAGCCCCGCGTCGGCTCCGGCGCCTCCCGGGGTCTACAGACGACGGCCCGCCGGGTCGGTGACGAGTGGATCCTCGACGGCCAGAAGAAGTGGATCGGCAACGCGACCTTCGCCGACCTCACCGTGATCTGGGCCCGCGACGTCGAGGACGAACAGGTCAAAGGCTTCGTGGTCGAGAAGGACACACCGGGGTTCACGACCAGCAAACTCGAAGACAAGATGGCGCTGCGCGTCGTCCAGAACGCGCTGATCACCCTGGACGATGTGAAGATTCCGGCGAAGAACAAACTGGCTGGCGCGAACTCGTTCCGCGACACCGCGAAGGTGCTGCTGATGACGCGGGCAGGGGTGGCGTGGATGGCGGTCGGATGCGCCCGGGGTGCCTACCGGCACGCGCTCGCGTACGCCAAGGAGCGCGAACAGTTCGGCCGGCCGATCGCCGGCTTCCAGCTGGTCCAGGACCTGCTGGTCCGCATGCTCGCCAACACCACCGCATCCGCCACCTTGTGCGCGCGCCTCTCCCAGCTCCAGGACGCCGGCCTCGCGTACGACGAACACGCGTCACTCGCCAAGGCGTTCTGCACCGTCCGCATGCGCGAAACCGTCGGCTACGCCCGCGAACTTCTCGGCGGCAACGGCATCCTCCTCGAACACAACGTCGGCCGCTACGTCGCCGACGCCGAAGCGATCTACTCCTACGAAGGTACCCGTGAGATGAACACGCTCATCGTCGGCCGCTCGATCACCGGCCTCTCCGCATTCGTCTGACCGCCAGCGCCTTCTGCCCGGCCGCGACTGGGATCAGTTCGACGCTGTGCCTTCCGAGTAGCCGGCGGCCGCCAGCAAGCGGCGCAGCCCGACCACCGCATCGATGTCCGTGTCCTTGTCTGAGGGGAGGTCGAAGAAACCGGTCTCGGTACCGACCGTGACCTCGACCTTGCCGTCCTGATGGCGCTCCACTGTGCCCACGGCCTCGAGCAACGACACCACGTCGTGCCACTCGATGTTGTGGCTCACAGGGTGCTGGAAGATTTTGCGCAGCGTCGCGCGGTGGTGGCTGGTGAGGTGCTCAGATCCCGGGTCTGAAGTCATCACGCCTCCTCGTCGTCAGTGGCGAGCGTACGCCCCGGTGGCCCGGCCTGCTCCGGCACCGACGGCGTGGGATCGAGGAAGACGTAGCGAACGCCCGGTGACAGCGCCCGCAAGCGGCGTTCCGCTTCGTCCGCGGCTCGCTCGATGTCGGTCGCCGTACTAGCACTCTCGAAGTGGACCTTGGCCGCAATCATGAGACTTCCGGGCCCGATCACCACGGCGACGAAGACCGGAACACTGACCACGCCAGGCAGGGATTCCAGACTGCCCCGCAAGGCCGCCTGCAATTCCGGGCGAACGGTCTGGCCGACAAGCAGGGACAGGTTGGCACGCGCCAGGGTGGCGGCCGTGACGACGAGCAGCGCGCCGATGGCGATCGATGCCAGCCCGTCCCACGCGGTTTGCCCGGTCAGGTGCCGCAGACTGACGCCGACAGCAGCGAGGACGAGACCGATCAAGGCGGCAGTGTCCTCGAAGATCACCGCTTTGACCGGAGTATCGGTAGTGTCTTCGAGGTAGTCCAGCGGCGGCAAACTGAGTGCCGCCGCGGTGTGCCGCGCCTCGCGCACCCCGCGGGCCAGGGAGCCCCCCTCCACCACGAACGCGAAGGCCAGCACCCCATAGACAACCCACATGCTGGTGTCGTCGGGCGGCTCGCCGCGGAACAGTGTCTCGATACCCCGAGCGATGGAGAAGCCGGCGCCGGCGACGAACGTCGCTAGGGCGGCCAGGAACGCCCACAGATAAGTCTCCCGGCCGTACCCGAACGGATGTCTCGAGTCCGGGCCGCGGGCCCCCCGGCGCGCCGCGATAAACAGGAAGACCTCAGTCACCGTGTCGGCGACCGAGTGTGCAGCTTCGGCCTGCAACGCGGCCGAGCCACTGATCACTCCGACGACAGCCTTGGCCGCGCCGACAAGAAGGTTGGCAGCGCCCGCGACCAGCACGACGACGAGGCGGCCGGTCGCCTGACTGCGCCCGTCGTCCTGCTGGCCCTTCGCGCTCACCCGGTCCACGAACCCCCCTCTCACCGTGCCTACTCCTCTCCACGAGAGAAGGCGAGTACCCAGGAGAATTCGGCGTACAACGCCCGGCGGCCGTCACCGCAGCGGCGTGAATCGGTCACTCGGTGGTGAAGTACGGCTGAAACCGACCAGGCTCAAAACCAGCTGCGCCGCTTGAAGAAGGCGACCAGCAGCGCGACGGCGGCGAGTTCCAGACCGATCCCCAGGGCGGCGAAGGCCGGCATGCCGCCGATGTGATCGACCATCCACCCGAAGTTCTGACCGAAGAAGCCGCTGATGAAGGTGAGCGGCAGGAAGACCGTCGAGATGATCGTGAGCTGTTTCATCACGGCGTTCTGCCGGTTCGAAACGGTCGAAAGGAAGACGTCCATCGACGCTGTGAGCAGCTCGCGATACGTGTCGATCAGGTCACCGATCCGGATCAAGTGATCGTAAGTGTCACGGAAGTACCGTTCGGCTTCGTGCGTCATCCCGGGCAATACGACAACACCGCTCATCAGGCTCGCGAACACGTCCCGCTGCGACGCTACAACCTTGCGTATCCTGACGAGGGTGTGCTTCGTCGCGGAGATTTCGTGGAGCTGTGCCTCGCTGACCTCGAGGAAGACTTCGTCCTCGAGGTCGTCGATGCGGTCATCGAGGCCCACGAGGATGGTGAAGAAACTGTCGACCAGAGCGTCGACAAGCCGATGGGCGAGCCAGACGGGGTCCTCGATCGACTTCGTGCGAGCCTCGTAGTGGCGGCGTACGTCGGTCAACGCTGGGACCGCGTCCCGGTGCGCGGTGATCAGGAAGCGCTCGGAGTAGAAGCAGTGCACCTCGGCCAGGCGATCGTCGTCCGGCAACGCGCCGTACAGAACGAGAAAGACGAAGTCGTCGTACTCCTCGATCTTCGGGCGCTGGCCGAACTGCTCGGAATCCTCGATCGCAAGAGGGTGGAAACGGAAGACGTCGCGCAGCACCCCGAAGTCCTCGGGCGTCGGCTGGTGAAGGTCGATCCAGAAGAAGCTGCCACTGGCAAGCAACCGCTCGGCGTCCGCGCGGCTGAACCCTGACTCATCATTGCGCTCCATCACCGCAGAATATGTCCAGCCGTCGTGGTTGACGCGGGGATCCTCGGGCCGAGTTCTTTCGCCACTCCCGCGGCTGGTGCTAGGTTGACGAGCTAGTTGCTCTTCATGCCCACGACCCCAAACGCCCCGGGATCCGCTGCGTAGGTGGCGCGGGCTTACTTCCAACGTCCGGCAGGGTGCATCCGGGTTGGCCAGCGCCGCAACAGCGGCCAGGGGGATTCGGTTCGAGCGTCGTCGCCTGACCTGCTGGGCACCGGGTCTCCACGAGGAGCTGGACATGCCCACAGGAATTCCGGCGACACCGACCGCGGACACTCCGCTGGCCGAATTCTCCCACCAGGCGCTCCGCAAGGTCGGACGCTTTGGATTGGTCATCGCGATCGGCAGCTTCTTGTTCGGGTACGACACGGGAGTCGTCTCGGGCGCGTTGCTCTTCATCAAGGAAGACTTCTCGCTGAACGCCTTCGAGCAGGGCGCCGTGGTCAGTGTGCTGCTGTTCGGCGCGATCGTCGGAGCGCCGCTCGTCGGCCGCGTCGCGGATCGCCTCGGGCGGAAGAAGACACTGTGCCTGGTCGCTCTCGTCTTCGCCGCCGGGATCGCGATCGCAGCGCTGGCAGGCAGTTACCCGATGTTGCTGATCGGCCGGGTGATCATGGGCCTCGGAGTCGGCGGCGTGTCCGCCCTCGTCCCCACCTACCTGTCCGAGATCTCGCCTGCACAGATCCGTGGCCGCGTCCTGACCCTCAACCAACTGCTGATCACGGTCGGCCTGCTGGTCTCGTACCTGGTGGATCTGGCCTTCGCGAGCTCAGAAAACTGGCGGGCGATGTTCGCCGTAGGTCTGATTCCAGCCGTCGGGCTCGCGCTGGGCTCGCTGTGGCTACCGGAGTCGCCGGCCTGGCTGATGAACCACGGGAAGGTGGAGCAGACGAGATCGTTGATCGCCTCGGTGGCGGGCGACGACGCGGCGAACCAGACGATCGACCGCTACAAGCGCGAGGGGAAAGAGCGCGAGCACGCAGAGGCCGAGCAGACATCCGACCGCAAGGGCGCGCGCGTTCTGACGGCACCTCGGCTGCGGGCCGCTGTCGTCGTGGGTTTGACTCTGGCGGTACTGCAGCAGTTCGCCGGCATCAACACGATCGTCTACTACGCCCCCACGATCATGCAGAAGTCCGGGCTGTCCGCATCCAACTCGATCCTCTACTCGGTCATCATCGGCGTCATCAATCTCGTGACGACGATCATCTCCTTGCGGCTCGTCGACCGGGTCGGGCGTCGCCCGTTGCTGCTCGTCTCGCTCACCGGGATGCTCGTCTCCCTGGTCGGGCTCGGATTCGCGTTCGTCGCCGGGTGGCCTCCGGTGCTCATCCTGGTCTTCATTCTCCTGTACATCGTGGCCTTCGCAATCGGCATGGGACCGGTCTTCTGGGTTCTGCTCGGCGAGATCTTCCCGAGGCAGGATCGCGCCGCCGGTGTCGGCGCCGGCTCGACCGTGAACTGGACCGCCAATCTCGTCGTGTCGCTGGCGTTCCTGCCGCTTGTCAGCGCGATCGGGCAGGGCCAGACGTTCTGGCTGTTCGCGATCGTCTGCGCGATCGGCGTGTGGTTCGTCGCTCGCTACGTGCCGGAGACGAAAGATCGCGACTTCATCGCCATCGACGCCGACCTGCAGGCCCGCTGGAAGCACGACGCCGCACACGCCTGAGCGCACGTACCGCGACTTCACCCCACAACCCATCAGGGAGCGCCGTCATGGCATCTCAATTCAACCAAACACTCCTGATCCTCGGCGCGAGCGGTGACCTGTCCGCGCGCCTCTTGCTCCCCGGCCTGGGAGCGCTCCTGACCAGTTGGGACGGCGAGAGCATCGGGCTGGTCGGAAGCGACATGAAGGACTGGGACGACGCACGCTGGCGTGCGCAGGTAACAGAGTCGTTCGCGGCCGCGGGCGCGAGCGGCGCCAAAGCAGACGCCATCGCGGAGTCCACCCGGTACGTACAGGCAGACGTCACCGCCGACGGCGATTGGAAGCGGCTGCTCGATGCGTGCGACGGTCGCGTTGTCATCTACTTCGCACTGCCGCCCGCGATCACCGAACGTGCATGCCAAGCCCTGACCGCAGTTGAACTGCCGACCGGGACAAGGCTGGTGTTCGAGAAGCCGTTCGGCACCGACGCTGCCAGCGCCGAAGCGCTCAACCGGCTCGTGGCCCAGCTGGTACCCGAGGAGCAGGTACATCGGGTGGACCACTTCCTGGGCATGTCGACGGTGCTCAACATCGCCGGCGTGCGGTTCGCCAACCGCATGTTCGAGCCGTTGTTCAGCGGCGACAACGTAGAGAGCGTGGACATCGTGTTCGACGAGACCCTCGGGCTGGAGGGCCGTGCCGGCTTCTACGACCGCGCCGGCGCGTTGGTCGACATGATCCAAAGCCACCTACTGCAGGTGATGTCGCTGGTCGCGATGGAGCCACCGAGCACGATCGAGGCTGTCGACGTCCGCGACGCCAGGGCAGCCGTACTCCGCGCCACCAGGGTCTGGAACGACAACCCCGCCGCCTCCAGCTATCGCGCCCGGTACACCGAGGGCCAGGTCGACGGACGGCAATTCCCGTCGTACGCCGACGAGGCTGGGATTCCGGCCGACAGCACCACCGAGACATTGGCCGAGGTCGTCCTGGCGATCGACACCTGGCGCTGGGCCGGCGTCCCGTTTCGGCTCCGCTCGGGCAAGGCGCTAAGCCACCCGCGCCAGGAGGTCGTGATCACCTTCAAGAACCCGCGGCACATTCCGATCGGCTTTACCGGCGCCGAGCAGCCCGACCGGCTGCACATCGGCATTGCCCTCGACGCTGGGAAAATGAGCATCGACCTCAACGTCAACGGCCCCGGCGACCCCAAGGTCATCGACCCGGTGACACTCGGAACCGACCTCGGGCCGGGCAAGCTGCACGAATACGGCGAAGTCCTCAAGAGCACGTTCGACGCCGACCCGATCCTCTCGGTACGCGGCGACATGGCCGTCGACTGCTGGCGGATCATCGAACCGGTACTGAGCGCCTGGCGAAACAACGACGTACCCCTGCAGGAGTACCCAGCCGGCAGTTCAGGCCCGGACGGCTGGCCCCTGCCCGGCAAGGCGCCGGCGCCCGGCCCCGGGACGACCTGATGTCTGCGAAGACGACGATGCACTCGACGACGGTCCTGCCGTCCGGCGAGCAGTACGAGATCACATCCGGCTCGCAGCGCGCGACGATCGTCGAGGTCGGTGGTGGGTTGCGCGAGTACGAGGTCGACGGACGTCCGGTTATCGACCCCTATCCCGCCGAGCAAATCTGCGACGGTGCTCACGGAGCGCCGCTTGCCCCGTGGCCGAACCGGCTCGCCGACGGCCGCTACACCTTCGACGGCATCGAGTACCAGGTGCCGTTGACCGAGCCAGAGAAGGGCAACGCCATCCACGGCTTTCTCCGTTGGCGACCGTGGACAGCTGTGGAACGAGACGACGAGCACGTGATCATGGCCGCACGCCTGTTCCCCCTCGACGGTTTCCCGTTCCCGCTCGACGTACGTGTCAGCTACCAACTCGGGCCGCACGGGCTCACGGTCACGGCAACGGCCGCCAACATCGGCGACCGGTCGTGCCCCTACGGGTACGGTCAGCATCCGTACCTGTCTCCGGGGCGTGGACTGATCGATGAGTGCGGGCTTCAACTGGCCGGCCGTACCCGAGTCCTTACCGACGCCGAACGCCAGCTACCCATGGGCCGCGAGCCGGTCCACGGGACCGAGTACGACTTTCTGCAGCCGCACCGGCTCGGCACCACCCGGATCGACTACGCCTTCACGGACTTGGTTCGCGACCCCGCAGGGCGAGCCTGGACGCGACTGTGGGGTCCCGACGGAGCGTGTGTCGAACTGTGGGTCGACGAGACCTGTCCTTTCGTCGAAACGTACACCGGCGACACCCTGGCTCCCGCCCGAGCACGCCGCGGACTGGGCACCGAACCGATGACCGGCGCCCCCAACGCATTCGGCAGTGGCGACGGCTTGATCCGCCTCGAGCCCGGCGAATCCACAACGACCACCTGGGGTGTCGGCCTGTCCTGAGATCGCCACCCGAATCAGCCCCGCAAGGAGAATCACGACATGACCGACATCAATGCAGTGGCCGTGCTCGGAACCGGTGTCCTCGGCTCACAGATCGCCTACCAGATCGCCTACGCGGGGCTCCCGGTCACCGCGTACGACATCAGTGACGAGATCCTCGAATCCGCGAAGACGCGCTTCGAGGGACTGGCTGCGCGCTACGAGAAAGAGGTCGACGGAGCAGCCGGCGGCCCCGCCCAGGCTGCGCTGAAGCTCATGCGCTACTCCTCGGATCTCCGCGACGCCGTGCAGAACACAGATCTGGTGATCGAGTCCGTGCCCGAGCTCCTGGACCTCAAGCGCGACGTGTACACCAAGCTCGCCAAGGTCGCGCCGGACAGCACAATCTTCGCCTCCAACACCTCGACACTGCTCCCAAGCGACCTGGCTGACGCCACGGGCAGGCCGGACCGATTCCTCTCGCTGCACTTCGCGAACGAGATCTGGGTCCACAACACCGCGGAGATCATGGGCCATCCCGGCACCGACCCGGCGGTCTACCAGACGATCGTCACCTTTGCGAGACGCATCGGCATGGTGCCGATCGAGCTCAAGAAGGAACAGTCGGGCTACGTCATCAACACGCTCTCCATCCCATGGTTCACGGCCGCCTTGAAGCTGTACGTCGACGGCGTGGCCGACCCCCAGATGATCGACAACGTCTGGCGCATCGACAAGAGCGCCACCGAGGGTCCCTTCCAGAACCTCGACAGGGTTGGACTGAAGACGGTCTACGACATCTACGCCCGCTCCGGCAACGAGCAGATGCAGGCCATCGCCAAGGTCGTCAAGGAGGAGTACCTCGACAAGGGCAGGCTCGGCGAGGCTTCCGGCGAGGGCTTCTACAAGTACGCCGAAACGCCGACGGCGAGCGCGAAGAAATGAGCCGCAACGCCCCGAACGCCCACGCGCTCAGGCACCGCGTGGTCATCGTCGGCGCCGGCTTCGGAGGGCTGTTCGCCGTGCGTGCATTACGGCGTGTCCAGGTCGACGTCACGGTCGTAGACCGGGTCAACTACCACCTGTTCCAGCCGCTGCTTTACCAGGTGGCGACCGGCGTGCTCTCCGAGGGTGACATCGCGCCGCCGATCCGCGACGTGCTGCGCAAGCAGGACAACGCGCGCGTGCTCTTCGGCGAAGTGGTGCACGTCGACCTTGCCACGCGCGAGGTAGAGCTTGACACTCTCGGCGGGGCGATGCGACTTCCGTATGACAGCTTGATCGTCGCTGCGGGTGCAGCACAGTCGTATTTCGGCCATGACGAGTTCGCGGTCCACGCGCCAGGCATGAAGACCATCGACGACGCGCTCGAGTTGCGCGGACGCATCTTCGGCGCGTTCGAGATGGCCGAGCTCGACTGCGAGGCGGCTGAGCGGGATGCGTGGTTGACCTTCGTCGTGGTTGGCGCAGGTCCGACCGGTGTGGAGCTCGCCGGCCAGATCGCCGAGCTGTCCCGCCGCGCACTCAGGGCCAACTACCGGGCCTTCGATCCACGCTCTGCGCGCATCATCGTACTCGACGCCGCCGACACCGTGCTGCCGCCGTTCGCCAAGCCGCTCCAGCGGCGCGCGCACAGGGATCTGGAGGCGCTCGGGGTCGAGGTGCAGCTCGGGGCCATGGTCACCGGGGTCGACGCCACCGGCCTCCATGTCAAACGCAAGGACGGCTCGACCGATCGCATCGACGCCCATACGAAGATCTGGGCGGCCGGGGTGCAAGCGTCACCGCTCGGCGCGAGCCTCGGCGATCAAAGCGGTGCGCCCGTCGATCGTGCCGGACGGATCTCAGTCCAGCACGACTGCACACTGCCCGGACACCCGGAGGTGTTCGTGGTCGGAGATCTAATGAGCCTCAACCGCCTCCCCGGCCTTGCCGAGGTCGCGATGCAGTCCGGCCACCACGCCGCACGAACGATCGCCCGTCGGCTCGACGGCGACACCACCGAGCGTCCGTTCCGCTACATCGACCTGGGAACGATGGCCACCATCGCACGGTTCAAAGCGGTCGTCTCAATCGGACGCGTGCACATCACGGGACTCGTCGGCTGGCTGATGTGGCTCGTTGTACATCTCACATTCCTGACCGGATTCAAGAACCGCGTGTCGGCGCTGGCCAACTGGACCATCGCCTTCCTCGGGCGTGGCCGTCGACAGCGGACGATCACCGAACAGCAGGTGTTCGCGCGGACCCGCGAGATCCCGCAACCGAAGGGCGGCGTAGCAGAGCGCGAGACGTGACGACGCGTAGACAAGCTTCGATGAGGCAAATCGCAGCCGGGGTAAAGCGCGCCTTCTCTCGTGCCGCCGGCCTGGTTCGCGCCGATGCCTGGATGCTTCTGCAGCAGTCCCTGGCGGCAACGGTGGCATGGCTGCTCGCTGCCGATCTCATCGACCACCGCCAGGCGTTCTTCGCTCCGATGGCCGCGGTAGTCGCGCTCAACGCCCCGCTGGGCGAACGCGGCAGCAACGCGCTGCGACTCCTGGAGGGCGTGATCATCGGGATCATCACTGGTGAGCTCGCTCTTGCTATCCTGGGGACGACCGGATGGGCTCTGCTGCTGGGGACCCTGGTGAGCCTCGCCGCAGCTCGAGCGGTCGGTGGCACTGCATTGGTACTCGCCCAGGCCGCGTCCGCCTCGATCCTGACCGTAGCGACCGGCGACAACCACGCCGGTCCCAATCGGCTGATCGACGCGCTGATCGGCGGCGGCATCGCTCTGGTCTTCAGCCAGATCCTCTTCACCCCGGAGCCGGTGCGCCTACTGCGACGTGCCGAGTCGACCGTGCTGGCCGACATCGCGACCGCGTTCGACCAGGCAGCACGGGCGATCGACGACAACGATCTGAAGCTCGCGGGCAGCGCGATCGACAGCCTACGGGATCTTCACCCAAAGCTCGCGGAGTTGGCACGGGCCAGGGACGCGAGCCAGCGAGTGGTACGCCGTTCGGCCGTCTGGGTCTCTCAGCGAGAACCAGTCGTCCGGGAGAACGAGAACGCCGGTCAACTCGACCTGCTCGGCGCCAGCGCCTTAATGCTGCTGAGAACCACAACAGCCGCCGGAGAACACAACCGTCGCCTCTTGGCTCCGGTAATCCGGGAGTTTGCTGCGCAGGTGCGCAGCCTGGCACACAGTCCTGGCGACCGCGACGTACGGCAGCAGGCCGTGGAGACGGTGCTCCAAGCGGGGCGACGGCTCCGATCAGATGAGCGGGCCCCCGAAACCGGGGACCGCTCCACACTGGCGGCCGCGATCGTTGCCGTGCGCGCTGTCGCCGCCGACATCCTGATCTTCGCGGGCCTGGACGCCGACCAAGCCTCGCAGGCGATCGAACGCGACTTTGCCGACCGCCCCGTGCCCGCACCGGCGCCCGCGCCCAGATTGCCCTTCAAAGGCTGGCGGCTGCCGTGGAAGCGCCCGGCGGACTCTCCAGGACTCCCGACCAACTGGATCCACACCTGGAAGCGGCGTCGCGAGCGGCATGCCGAATGAGACAGCCGATCCCTGTCAGCCATCGCTCGCTGGGTATTGCCACGAGCGGCTCTCAGGCGTTGGCTGAATCTGTTGGACACACGCACCAGAATCGGTTGAAGGAGAGGACGAAAATGGACTTCGCCACACAGTTCGAAGCCCTCGAGAAACGCACTGCTGAAGGGTTGTCGGCCGTGAAGGGCGCGGCCAGCGAGTCGCGTGACCAACTGCGCCAGCGCATCGATCAGGCTCGGGTCGACCTCGATCTGGCCGGCAAGGATGTCCGGCAGAAGGCGAATGAGACCGCCGAGCAGACGCAGAGCAAATGGGCGCAGATGAAGGCTGACGCCTCGGCGAAGATGGACGACATCAAGGGAAAGATCGACAAGCGCAACGACCAGCGCGACGCGAAGGCCGCCGCCAGGGAGGCCGACTTTGCGGAAGCGGACGCTCTCGACGCCATCGATTACGCCGCCTGGATGGTTCAGAACGCGCGCCTCGCGGCCCTTGACGCCCTAGACGCCCGCGCATACGCCGACGAGCGCGCACAGGCCGCCGGAATCGCTCCATAACCAGCGCCTCTCACAACAGCAACATGACAACCTCCGCGACTGTGCGAGTGGGGCCTGGCGATGGGGTCACAGCAGTGGCGTGGTCGCCACACCAGCGGCTACTCGCAACCGGTTCCACCAATGGGTCACTACGGATCTGGTCTGTCGATGCCGACAGACCCCCAGCGCTGCTAAGGGGCCACACAGAACTTGTCACTGCCATTGCGTGGTCGCCTGATGGCACGCTGCTGGCTACCGGGGCCGAGGACATGAGCGTGCGCATCTGGGAGGTCGGCAACTCCCTCCCCCCGACTGCCCCCACGCCTCGCATCGTGCTGCAAGGACATACCCGATCGGTCACATCGATCGCATGGTCTCCCGATGGCGCGCACCTGGCCACCGGCTCCCTCGATAAGACAGTTCAGATTTCGAGGATGGGCGGTGGCCGGATCGCGACTGTGTTGAGCGGTCACACCGGCCAGGTGTACTCGGTGGCGTGGTCACCGAGTGGTGTGTTCCTCGCCACTGGTGGCGGTGACGGGACCGTGCGCGTGTGGAGAATCGGCAACGGCACACCGATGTTTCAGCTGAACGGTCGTGCAGGTGAGGCGCAGTCGATCGCCTGGTCACCTGATGGCGAATTGATGGCGATAGGCGCTGCCGACGGGACTCTGAGAATCTGGGAGTTGCACAGCAGCGAGACGCCAACCGCGCTCAGAGGTCACACCGGTCGAGTACGGTCCCTGGCCTGGTCTCCGGATGGTCAGACACTGGTGACCGGAGCCGAAGACGGAACCCGCATTTGGAATGTCAGTCCTCTGCGGCATCATGCGACCCTGACGTCTCAGCCGCGTGGGGCCACCACACTGTCCTCGTCGACCGCGAGTATGCAATAGATCGCGATCTCAGCGATTCTCTCCGGTGGCCATCAACCTGTGCCGTTGCGAACTTGGCGAGCTCGACGATTCACGGGCCAACACGGCCTACGCGACCGCGGAGTAGGTGGACCTCGATGACCGAGCGTCGACGCACGACAGGGATAGATGACAGCCACAAGTCGCGTCCTCGCCGTACCGGCGGCACGAGTGGAGGCGATCGGCTGCGGCTCGCGGTGCTCGTGGGTGCACTCGGCGTAGTGTTCGGCGACATCGGGACCAGCCCGATCTACGCCCTGCAGACAGTGTTCAATCCCAGCGATCCGCATCCTGTCCCGGTCAGCACGGAGAACATGTACGGCGTGGTCTCGCTGATCTTCTGGTCGGTCATGATTATCGTCACGGTCACCTACGTCCTGCTGGCGATGCGTGCCGACAACGACGGCGAGGGCGGCATCATGGCCCTGATCACGCTCCTGCGCCGGCTGGGCACACAGGGTGGGCGCACTGCGGTCGTGCTGGCGGCACTGGGAATCTTCGGCGCATCTCTGTTCTTCGGCGACAGCATCATCACCCCGGCGATCTCCGTCCTGTCAGCCGTCGAGGGCCTCAAGGTCGTCGAGCCCTCGCTCGACCAGTTCGTCGTACCGATCACCGCGGTGATCATCGTGTTGCTGTTCGCCGTGCAGCGTCGGGGAACGGCGGTCGTGGGACGTGTGTTCGGACCGATCATGCTCGTCTGGTTCGTGGTCATCGGCGCGAACGGCATCAGTGGAATCGCCGAACACCCGAGTATCCTCAAGGCGCTGTCCCCCACGTACGCGCTGGGCTTCCTTATCGGCCACTTCAGCATCGCGTTCTTTTCCCTGGCAGCGATCGTGCTCACGGTGACCGGGGCCGAAGCTCTGTACGCCGACATGGGGCATTTCGGCCGCCGGTCGATCACCCGTGCTTGGCTCGTGCTCGTGTTCCCAGCCCTGGTTCTCAACTACCTTGGTCAGGGCGCGTCGATCCTCGAGGATCCGGCCAACATCAGCAATCCCTTCTTCATGCTCGCTCCCGGCTGGGGACAGCTGCCGCTCGTCCTACTGGCCACCGCCGCAACCGTAATCGCCTCTCAAGCCGTCATCACCGGCGCATACTCGGTAGCATCCCAAGCAGCCCAGCTGGGCTACCTCCCCCGACTCCGGATCGCGCACACATCGGAGTCGACGGCCGGCCAGATCTACGTGCCCTGGATCAACTGGATCCTGATGGTGTCGGTGCTGATCCTGATCTTCGCCTTCCGCAGCTCCGCGGCACTCGCCTATGCCTACGGCATGGCGGTGACAGGAACCATCACCATCACAACCCTTCTGTTCTTCTACGTCGCTCGGCGCCGATGGCACCTGAGCCCTTGGTTGATCGGCATCGGCGCGACAATCCTGCTGTCAGTGGATCTGCTGTTCGTCGCGGCGAACCTGACCAAGCTCGTCCACGGCGCCTGGCTTCCACTCCTGATCGCTATCACCGCGTTCACCGTCATGACGACCTGGCAACGCGGCCGCGCGATCGTCACCGCCGAACGCGAGCGGCGCGAAGGCCCACTCGATGACTTCGTGGACCAACTGCGCGAACGGAAACTCGCCGCGCGGCGAGTCCCTGGTACGGCGGTCTTCCTGAATCGTGGCGGCCAGACCACCCCCCTGGCGCTGCGCGCCAATGTCGAGAACAACCACGTCCGGCACGAGCAGGTCGTCATCCTCGCGATCGAGACCGAGCCCGTGCCGCGCATCGGCCCCGACCGGCGGCTCGTCGTGGACGACCTCGGGTACCGCGACGACGGCATCATCCACGTCACCGCCCAGTTCGGCTACATGGAAACTCCCAACGTGCCGAGCACGGTGGCGCTGCTCGACCCGGACGAGACCGAGGGACGGCTGCAGCTCGATCAGGCCTCCTACTTCCTGTCCAAGATCGACCTCCGGCGAGGCAAAGCCCCGACCATGGCTCCGTGGCGTAAGAGCCTCTTCATCGCCACCTCCTACATCACCGCCGACGCCGCCGAACACTTCGGCCTCCCCGGCGACCGCACCGTCATCATCGGCTCATACGTCGACGTCTAGACAGGATCATCCGCCTCGCCACCGCAGACACCTGCGCCGGTCTCGGTGTCGAGGGTGCGCAGTTGCGTTGACGGGACACGAAGGCTTCCTGGCGTGTGCAGCGGTTCCTTGGACCGCTCCACTTCACAGCAGGTTGCTTTCACCGTCAGCACAACCGCTGGTCGCGAGATGAAGTTGGCGTGCTCGCCAATTGGAGCGGAGCCGCCGGTCGTGGTCGCGGCCGATGCGGGACATGGCGGCGTCCGCGTGCAGCCAGCTGCGCGCACTGCTCGACGACTCCGGCCCAACCCAGGGTCAGTCGCTGCACTTCCGCCCCGAGCTCATCGTCCGGGTGATCGACGGCGCCATGTCAGGCGCTCGCTGTCAGTTCGTCGGCCTGTTACTTCGTCAGCCCGTTTTCCCGGCCAGGCCCAGCGTGCGTTCCACACCGATGCGCCAGCCGGCGACACGGCGCGCCCGTTCGTTTGCGCTCATGTGCGGTTCCCAGCCGTGCGTGATGGTGTAGTTCGCGCGCAGATCGTCGAGCCCCGACCAGAACCCGGTCGCAAGCCCCGCGGCGTAGGCAGCGCCGGTCGCGGTGATCTCAGCCGCGGCCGGGGCGACCACATGGGCGCCGAGGAGGTCGGCCTGAAACTGCATCAGCAGGTCGTTCTTGGTCATGCCCCCATCAACTCGGAGCTCGCCGAGCTCCGCCAGACCGGTGTCGGCAAGCATCGCTTCAACCAGGTCGTAGGTCTGATACGCCGTGGCCTCCAGCGCCGCCCGTGCGATGTGTCCCTTGGTGGCGAACCGTGTCAGGCCGACGATCACCCCGCGCGCATCGTCGTGCCAGTACGGCGCGAACAGGCCGGAGAACGCGGGGACGAACACCACACCGCCCGCGTCCTCGACCGAGCGCGCGAGCGTCTCGACCTCGGAAGCGTCCACGATGATTCCGAGGTTCTCGCCCAGCCATTGGACCAGGGCGCCGGCCATCGAGACCGACCCCTCGAGCGCGTAGACCGCGTCGGCGTCGCCCAGCTTCCAGGCGACCGTCGTGATCAAGCCATGCTCGGACATCACCGGCTCCGTCCCGAGGTTGACGAGCAGGAACGCTCCGGTGCCGTAGGTGCTCTTCATGTCACCGTGGTCGAAACACGTGTGACCCAGCAACGAGGCCTGCTGGTCGCCGAGTACGCCGGCAACGGGGACGCCGGCCAGATCACCCCTCGCGGTGCCGTAGACCTCGCTCGAGGAACGGATCTCCGGGAGTAGCGCACGCGGGATCTCCATGACGTCCAGCAGTTCCTGATCCCACTCGACCGTGTGCAGGTTCATCAGAAGCGTTCGACTGGCGTTGCTCGGCTCGGTCACGTGCACGCCGCCATCAGGACCGCCGGTGAGGTTCCACAGCAGCCAGGTGTCGGGCGTGCCGAACAACAGGTCGCCCCGGTCGGCCGCCTCCCGCCTGGCGGGGTCCTGATCGAGCAGCCAGCGGAGCTTGAGAGCCGAGGAATAGGTCGAGATCGGCAGGCCGGTGCCCCGCTGGAACCGATTGATGCCTCCGTCGGCCGCCAGCGTGTCGGCGGCGGCCGCCGTCCGAGTGTCCTGCCAGGTGATCGAGTTCGCTGCCGGGCGTCCGGTACGACGATCCCACAGCACGACGGACTCGCGCTCGTTCGTGATTCCGATCCCGGCGACATCGGCCGGCTTGGCATCCGCCGCGGCGAGCGCCTCATGGATGCACTCCTGGGTTCGCTGCCAGACCTCGGCCATGTCGAGCTCGACCAGGCCAGGTCCGGGGTAGTACATGGTCTGTGCGCGCTGCGCGGTTGCCACCGCGGCGCCATCCTCGCCGAACAGCAAGCAGCGCGTGCTGGTGGTGCCGTGGTCGATGGCCGCGACGAACCTGCCGGTCATCGCTCACGCCTCCTGCTCGGCGAGAGCCCATGCGAACGGATCCGGGACCGCCCCTTGGGTGCCTCTGATTCGAGCTCGATCTTCGTCGCCTGCAGGTCTCGGAGCGCATCGTCGTCGAGTGTCGGGTACTGCGGGTCGAGCTCGATCAGTGCGTTGGCAATGACCGCCGCGGCGGCGATTCGGGCAAACCATTGGCGGTCCGCCGGGATCACATGCCAGGGAGCCCACTCGGTGCTCGTGTGGCTCAGCATCTGCGAAACACCTCCTGGTAGTCGTCCCGGGACCGGGGCTCCTGCACATCGTGCGCCGAGAACTTCCAGTTGTGCTCTGGCAGGTCGATGCGCCTCAGGGAACGGACGCGCTGCTCCTCCTTCGAGAGGTTGAGGAACAGCTTCACGATCCTGAAGCCGTTCTCGACGAAATACCGCTCCCAGTTGTTGATCGCTTCGTACCTGTGCTTCCAGACGTGGTCCGCGCGTCTCGAGCGGCAGCTTCTGGCGGACGAGGTTCTCCCGGTGCAAGCGGACGACAAGCACCTCCTCGTAATGGGAGCGGTTGAAGATACCGATCTCGCCCCTGGACGGCAGGCGCTCCCAGTACCGGTGCCGGAAGTCGTGGTTCAGGTCGGCCGCCGAGGGAACCTTGAAGCTCTCGACTCTCACGCCCTGGGGATTCACGCCGCTCATCACGTGGCGGATCGCCCCGTCCTTGCCTGCCGCGTCCAGCGCCTGAAGAACGACGACGACGCCGACGGTGGCCTGAGCCGCAAGCCGGGGCCTGGTAGGAGCCCGCAAGCAGCTCGATCCCCTCGGTCAACAGCTCGGCGCAGTCCTTCTTCTTCTCGACCCCCGCCTTGAACGCGGGATCGAATTCCTCAGCGAGCGTCACCTGCGAACCCGAGGCCATACGGAACGGCTCGATGAACCGTGCAATTCGCTTCGACGATGGGGCGTTGGTAGACACGGCTGAACCCCCTCCCATCACGACCCAAACTACGCTACGCCGCAGGGCTCCCTGCTCCAAGGAGCTTCGCTCGTCGACGACGCCGGGTCCGCGCAATCCATGCGATGCCAAAGCTGCACAACCCGCTGGCCTGGTGCTCTACGACTCAGCGCGCGTAGCATGGCGCGGCCTGGCGCCACAGCTGACCGAGTACCACGTGACGACCCGACGACCCCACTCCGCGGGACGCAACCTGTTCTGACTCCCGTTTGCGTTGACAGAAGCGTTGCAGTAGGCAACAAATGCGGACAGTTGGCCCGACTACTCACCTGTGCAATTGCGATCGTGCTCGAGGTTCGGTTCGAACCAGAGCTGATCAGTACTTCCTCGGATGTGGCCCGGCAGAGCAGGATCGGTTGCGTCGGGAGGCGATGTTGCTCGCCGATGCCGCGGCGTGGTTGTTCGACCGAGTCGAGCTGCGCGCCCGACATTCGGTAGGCGAGCTCGCGTACGGCCCGAGGGACTCTCTGGATCTACTCGCCGGGCGGGTCGGACCGGAGGCAGTGTGGTGGGCATAGAGCACAGCCCGCATGCAGTCCGCACTAGACGTCAGCTCGTGACCGAGCTGAGATTCACCAACCTCGAGATTCGCGATGGCGACCGGAATCTCCCACGCCGCGTACAACGTGGCGACAGCGAGGTTGGTGCTCATGACCGTGCCCGCACCGGAAGAAGTCGTCGCGAGCAGTGGCGCTCGGCCAACCGACTGACCGCCCCGGCTGCACAGATGACTGAACGTGACAACCAAGTCCATAATTCACATGCCTGACCTCCGCCACCCGTCGCTAGCCAGGTCGGCCATGGGATCATGCCGACATGACGACTCCGCGCCGTGAAACGTGCCGACTACCGGATGTCGCGCAAGGCTGAGCGTGCCCGCAGACCATGACGGATCCGCGGCGGCGGAGCCGCCGACACGAGGCACGGGCGGGTGGTGGCGGCGGGCACGCCCGGCCGTCCTCCTCGTGCTCGGCGGCGTGTCGCTGTACCTGCTGCTCCCAAGCCTGCTTTCGGTCTTCGGGTCGTGGCGATCGCTCTCCCATCTGGATTGGCCCTTCGCGATCCTGGCCTTCGCCTGCGAGATCGCAAGCTACCTGTGTCTGTGGGAGGTCGATCGCATCGTACTGGGCACCCGCGCGTGGCTCACCGTCGCTGCTGCGCAGCTCAGTGGGTTCGCCGCGGCCCACGTCCTGCCCGGCGGTGGCGCTACCTCCACGGCGGTCACGGCCTCGGTGCTGCGCAAGGCCGGCGTCGCCGACACAGGCCAGATCGTCACCGCGCTCGGCGCAGCCTCCATCCTGCAGATGGCAACGACATTCTCCCTGCCCGTGCTCGCGCTACCAGCGATCCTCGGCGGCGCGACGATCAACCACAGCCTGGAGGATGCCGCCTACCTCGGCGCCGCCGTACTCGTGGCACTCCTGGCAGCGGGTACGGCCGCCTTCGTCGGCGACACGCCAGTCGAACTGGCAGGCCGCGCGATTCAGTGGCTCATCAACGCGACCATCAGGCGACACAAGCACGTTACCGACATTCCGCAGCGGTTGCTCGTCGATCGCGACTTCGTCCGCTCGACGGCCGGCCGGCATTGGAAGACGACACTGTCGGCGGCCGTGGGCAACACCGTCTTCGACTACCTCGCCCTGCTTGCCGCACTTCACGCCGTCGGAGCCGACCCGCGACCGTCGCTCGTCGTCCTCGCGTACGTCGCGGGAGAGCTCCTGGCGCTGCTGCCGTTCACTCCCGGCGGGCTCGGATTCGTCGAGGCCGGCCTGGTCGGGACGCTCACCATCGCGGGAGTGCCCAGCGGCGACGCCCTGGCGGCGACCTTGTTCTACCGCATCGTCGCGTACTGGCTCCCGCTGCTCGCCGGAAGCGTGGCGTACCTGCTCTTCCGGCACCGCTACGGCTCCAGCCACGCGCAGAGTTGACACGAGTGCATCTTCGTGACGAACCATCGTCGTGCCGACGTGACGAACGGCCCCGACGAGACGCCAGCGGACGTCGACACCGACGAGTTCACCCCCCTCATGATCACCAACGCCCTCAGCCCCCTCCGCGTCATCGAGGCGCTGAAAGCGCTGGTGAAGCCGGACGGCACGATCGGGCTCATGTCGTCCGGCGAAGGAAGCATCGCGAACAACACCCGTGGTGGCTTCGAGATCTACCGCGCCTCGAAGTCGGCCCTGAACCAGCTCGTCCGCAGCTACGCCGTGCGCAACAGCGACGACCCCCGCACGCTGCTCCTGATCCCCCCGGGCTGGGCCAACTCGTCTTCGCCGCTGTCCGACCGGGTGGGTCGCTTCAAACCCCTCCTCATCGGAACCGCTCTGTGTCTGCTGGCGGGACTTGTCGCGGCGTTCGCCCCCACGGTCAGCAGAACGGGCCGCGCTGGTTCTCGGGGTGAGCGAGAGCACCGTTCACGAATGGCGCACCGCGGACTCATCGAACGTGGCACCGGCTACCGCCGCTACCACCGACCTTCGCTCGAAGCCCTGCGCGACCGCGACGAACCGATCGCTCTCAGCGAGGCTGCCCGCATCCTGAGCCGGACGATCGGCGACGTCCGCGAACTGGTCGCGGCCGGCGTACTTGGCCCCTGCCCCAACTCCACGTTTCCAGTCTTTCGCCGAGAGGTCGAGCGGTACGCCGAATCCCACCCACCGCGGTCGGACGTGCAGGCAGGCCGATCGGGTCAGGTGAATGTCGTGAGGGCCGCAGAGCTGCTCACCCTGCCGACGCGCACAGTCCACCGGCTCGCTAGATCGGGTCGGCTTCCCTGTGAGCCCGGCCCGCAAGGACGGTACTGGTTCCAGCACGAGCACCTCGCCATGTATCTGCGGGCCCGAGACACTGAGGAGTCCTTCAAGCGGTTCGGGTTGCTTCCCACGACGCCCTGATCACCTGGAAACTGTCGCCGGGGCATGGGATCGTGCTGTGGTATGGAGCTCAGGGGCAGCGACTTCGACGGCATCCGCCGCGAGCATCTGCGCGGTGTGCAGGTCGCAGACTTTGCGCGGGTGTGGCTGGCGGCCGAGCGGCGAGCCGACGCTCTGAAGGTCGAAGGGCTCGAGGACGGCTACTTGGCCGGTGTGCAGTGGGCCTGTCGTTGGATCGCGAATGGCAGCTACAGGTACGACGCTCCGATCGATGGCCGGCATAGTGAGCTGGCCCGGTCCCCGATCACCCGCAAGAGCGTGTTCGCGATCGAGGAGCTGATCGATGAAGAGACCCAAGCCGTCGAGCGGCTGGTCGGCCGGTGGGAGTGGCCGGGGCGTCCTGGGTACGTCGAGGGCGTGTTCGCGACTCTGGCCTGGACCTGGCGCCGGTCGGGTGTGCCGCCGATCCAGGTCGAGCAAGCCCACGCCAGTTAGTTTCCTGGCCGCGGAAGAGCCTCAGGGAGCCGCTGTGGTGGCTCCCTAAGGCCGGTTTGTCGACCGGTGCCGGTCTCCGGATCTAGACGGGTCGTTGGCGCGGGTGTCGTCCGCCACTGGTGAGTCCTGATTTGATGGTGCGTTCGGCTTCGATGCGCGGTAGGCCGATGTGCTCGGCTGCGGACAAGAGTTCGTCTCGCGCGATGTGATGACCCCAACACTCGGCCTCGCGACTCGTGATGGTCGAGGAGTTGTGCGCCGGCGAGCTGGCCGAGGGCGAAGGCGGCACGGTTGAGGGTGTCGTTGCGCTGGCCGGGTATGGCGGTGAGGACCTTCTCGATTTCTCCGTTGAGCGCGGCGAGGGTGTATGCGTCCGCGTTCTTGACGTTGGGAGCGTGGCGCGACAGGACATCAGCTTGTGGGTTCGTATCGAGCGCGTCGATGATCCAGCCGGGTAGGGGTTGCGGTGACACGGTGGTCTCGGTGAGGTAGCGGCCAGCATCGGTGCCAGATCCGGCGCCGACGACGTAGCCTCCGTGACCGCGGGTGTCGATCTTCCATCCGATCCGTCCGGCGCTGTTGCCGAGCTGTTGGTTTGCGGGTTGCTGGTAGTACAGGTGTCGACCTCGTGAAGGTGTAGTGACGGCGTACGTGGGTACCGGCTCGTGCTCGTCGCCACGGTCGGACAGGTGGTCACTGGTCAGCAGTGCGAGTACGTCGGTTCCGGTGGTTGCGCCGCGGCTTCGCCAGGGCTCTGGTGGCAGGTCGAGCGGGTGCTTGGGCTGGTCCAGGTCGACGACGACGAGGCCTGATGGTCCGGTTGCGACGCCGACGTTGTACGGCGCTCTTCGCCAGGTCCGCGCGATGGCCAGGTGGTTGGTGGTGGCTGCGGCTTCCCAGTTGTCGACGGCTGGCACCTTTCGGCCCGGTGCGAGCGGGAAGACCGCGAATCCGTGGTCGGCGTGCCAGTGCGCGGCGCGGCTCAGCGCCTGGCGTCCCAGTTCGGTGACCATGCGAGTGCGTGGTGCGGTGCTCACGGTTCGACCTCTCGCGTGGGCGGGTAGATGCGCTCGCTGTGCACTCGTTGCCGCAGGCGCTCGTCGGCTGGTCGGTGCTTTTGTTCAGAGTCCGCCTGGTGGGCCTCGCGTAGTTCGAGGAAGACACGGACACCGAAGGAGCCGCGGTTGGGGTAGGCGCGATCGCTGCCGGCGACCTCGAAGTGGTCGCGCAGGTGCGTGACGAGTCGGGTGATCTCGTCGGGTTCTCCGGACAGGCGGACCTTGATCGTCACTGCTGGTCTCCCTTCGTTGTGGGGGCGTCGAACACGCTTGGGGTTGCGTACTGCATCGGATCAGCTCTCCTTGTCGTTGCTCGGGGCATCGTTCGAATGGGTAGGGGTCGAGTGGTTGGCGTGGGGCGGAATGCGCAGGTCTGGCGCACCCCGGCCGGCCCCGGGCGCCGGCCGGGGTGAGACATCAGGCGACGTCTTCGTCGTGGAGGATGGCCCGCAGCCGGGCGCCGATCCATTCGCCGACGGCAGGCGTGACGGCATTGCCATACCCGTCGACCTTGTCGCGGGCGGATCCCCAGACGACGTAGGTTCCTTGGTGGTTGCCGAAGGTGACGTCGAAGCCACAACCGCGGCCGATCTCGTGGGGGGTCATCATGCGGAAGTAGCAGTCATCGAGTGTGAGATCGGCGAGGGCCGCGCGCCACTGGGCCGTCAGAACGGCGGTGGTGTCGCGGGAGGTCAGGGTGCCAAACGGGTCGGTGACCGGGTGTGGTGCGGTCTCAGTGCCGGTCGACCCGTTCTGCTTGTACCAACCGGAGAACAGCAGGCCAGGGATCTGCTCTGCCGTGACAGTGGGCATCGCTTCCGCGTGGACCGTCGGGGTCGTGTTCTTGCGGAATGGGACGACACCAGAGGACAGCAGGCCCATCGTCTCCGAACCGCCCTGTGTCGGCAGAGGTTCGCCCACGCCGCGAGCAGCGCCCTGGAAGTTGTCCACGGCAAGCAGCACGGCCTTCTCGTGGGTGGCGGTTACTGTGTCCATGGGGCGGGTGATGTGCTGCCCGTCGCCGCCGCGGCGGTGCGCCGCGAGGACCTGCCCGGTGGACAGGATCGCGGTCTCTTGCTGGCTGGTCTGGGTGGACATCGGCTGCCACGGGTGGCGCTCGGAGCCGCGTGTCGATTTGGCGGGCATGAGCACGGCGGGGAACTCGGCGAAGCGCTGACGGCACCGCTCGGCCCGGGCCATCGTCGCCGCAGCGAGTGGCTTGGCGCGGTCGCCGATCCGGGTGCCCAGGTTCGAGAGATCGAGGGCGTGAAGCGACGGCGTGAACTGAGGGACCACCGGCCGGCGACACGATCGGCACCGGTACTCGTACTGCTTGCCGTAGCAGACGGTCCCGGTCGGCGGGATGCCGGTCTTCCACGTCCAGACGGACTCCACGACCGTGTCGCAGCTGGAGCACCACGCCGACGGTCGGTGCTCGAGGTCGGGCGCAGGCAGGGCCTTGTCCCAGAACACCCAGTAGCCGCGGTCGCGGGACTGTCCGACGCCGAAGAACATCGAGTTCAGGAACAGGATCTTGTAGCGGTAGCCCAGGTTCTCGAACTGCTTGAGCCACCAGCGGTGGGTGGTCCCGTCCCCGACCTTCCGGCGTCCGGGCACGAGGTTTCCCCAGGACTGCAGCTGGGTCGTGCACTCGACGAGGATGAGCCGCGGGTGATGCGCCTGGGCGTAGTGCAGGACGCAGTTCGCCGTGGCACGGTCACGCTCGGAGCGGGTGACCCGCTCTTCGTAGTCTGGGTCCTCGAAGTTGAACAGGGTCAGGCCTTGGTCGTAGGCCCGCACGGTGTTCGCCAGCGAGTGGTTCACGCACGACACTCCGGCGGCGAGAAGGTCGCCCGGGGGCAGGTCCCGCGCGGAGTGGTAGTCAGACGATTCCGGGTTGGCGAGGTCGGCGATCCAGTGCTCGGTGGTTGGGTGGTTCGCCTCGTGCACCTCGACCTTGTACTGGTTGTGGTTGGCGGCGGTGATCACGTCGAACCCGGCCCGCACGATGCCTTGGGTCAGCCCACCGAACCCGGAGAACAGGTCGACGGCGATCAGGGTGTCGTGGCGGTTGCGGCGGCGGACCGGCGCGGGACGGTGCGTGGCGACACGGGAACTGCTCATCGCTTACCTCCCTTGCGGCGACGGGGGCTGCGGACGGTGTAGACCTCCGGGCAGCAGTACGGCGAGCCACATGGGACTCGTGGGGTGCACCAGGGCTGGCATGCGGTGCTGGATACGTTTTTGATTCGCCGGGTCCTCATCGGTCTGGCCTCCCGCTGGTGGGCTTGTGTTGCGGCAGCCCCGTTCTTTGGGGCCTGCCGGCTACTGCCGCCTAGCGGGCCGGGTCAGAGGCTCCGGCCAAGTTGCTTTCGGCCGTTGTCTGCTGGTGGACGCGGTTTGTCCTCCAGGTGAGAACTGCCGAAACTGACTTGGCTGGAGGGGGCCTGGTCCGCTAGCCGCCCACCAACCCCAGCCACAGAAGGGCTTTCGCCCGGGCGGAGCCCGGGACGCTCTGCGTCACCGGGTCCGCCTGTGCAAGTCGGTCGCCGTGTTCGGCTGCGACCGCGGGCGTGTCGTCATGGCTTGCTGCTTGTTCACCACGGCGGCGGGTATGTCGATTGAGCGCCACGTGGTGCTCGTGCTTCGAATCTCTTAGTGGTGCAGGCCGAACGAGTCCTCCTCGGCTTGCTCCACCCGGTTCGTTGTCTTCCGACTGGCTGTGTCGGGCTGGGTGTCGTCGGCGTGCCAGCGGGCGAGGTCCTCGTCCCGCTCGGCCGTCTCGCTCGCCGCGTGGTCGTCCTCGACGGCGCGGCGGTGATGAATCTCGATCAGTGCCCGCTGCGCGCGCCGTACCGCTTCGGCGGACTCGTCCGCGGTCGGCACTCGCGGGGTGTCGGACTCTGTGATCCGTTCTTCGGCTGCGGCTATTTGACGGATGTCGGCCGGTGCTTGGCTGTCCAGTGCGGCACTGTCGACGATGGCGTCGGTTGTCTCGGCCTCTTGATCGGTGACTGTGGTGGTTGCGATGTCGTCGGAGACGGCCTCCGCCGTCGGATCGGTGCCTACTGCATCGTCTGGCCCCGCTACCTTGCTGGCGGGCTGATCGTTGACCAGTGCGGGCTCCAGGTGATCCTGGCCGGGTGCGGCGGTGATGGTGTCGGTCGCGCGCTGCTGTGTGATGTCGGCCAGTTCGTGTTCGGCGGTGACGACGCGGTGGTTGTCCTCGACAGTGTCGTGGCCTCTGTCGGCGGCGAGCCATTCGTCGGCGGTGTGGCCGTTGTCGGTGTTGTCGATCCCGCGTTCCTGGAGTTCCTCGGCGGCGCGGGCTGCTGCGTCGCGGGTCGCGGCGGTGTGGGCGTACCACTCGGCTCGGGCTTGGTCGGCGATCGCCAGCTCGCCGGCGCGTGCGTCGAGCGCGTGCGCGAGGGCGTTGGCCTCGGTGGCTTCGGCGCGCAGCCGCGTCGCGGTGTCGGGGTCGGTGGTGGCGTCGGCTTCTGCGGTGCGGAGTGTCGCTGTGCGGCGCTGGTTGTCGGCCTGTTGGCGGGTGCCGGCGAGTTCTTCGGCCACTGATGGTGGCGCCCAGGCTTGTTCGCGTTCGTAGGCGCGGACGCGGACACGCAGCTGGCCGTTGGACATCTCGGCCTCGGCCCGGTGGGTGTCGGGGCGGCCGAGCGCGCGCCATGCGGCACGCCATGAGGCGTAGGCCTCGACCTGGCCAGGTTTCGGTGCGGGGCCGAGGGCTGTGTCGGCGGCGGTCACGTCGGCGAGTTCGCGATGTGCGATGACGACCGCGGCCTGCTCGATCCACTCCGCGCGGGCGTCTCGCTCTGCTGGTGCCGGGCCGAATGCTTCGACGGCCCACGGGGGCGGGTCGGCGGCGACCTGTTCGGCCATGGTCGTGGCGCGGTGGTCGGCTTCGGCGGCGAGGTCGTGCAGGTAGCTTGACCAGGCTGGGTCCTCGAGTCGGGGCACCCAGGCGGTGTGGGTGTTTCCGACCGGGTCCAGCGGGGTGGTTTTGGTGATGCGGTCGTGCAGGACGTAGGACAGGCGGCGGGCGTCGGTCAGTGTCCGGGCGGTGACTGCTTCGGTGAGCACGTGGCGAGGGTCGTGTCCGGCGAGCTCGGCGCGCCGCAGCAACGTGGCCAGGGTGCCGGCGCCGTCCTCGGCGGCGAGCTTGGTCCGCTGCTGCGGGGTCAGCAGGCCTTGTTCGGTCAGCTCATCGAGCCACTGTGCGCAGCGGCCGGCGGTGGCCACGGCGATGCCGTCGGTGAGCAGTTCGGCCGGTGTGCGCAGGTGGCCTGCTTCGGCGGCGGCTTCGGCCTGGGCTTGAAGTGCCGAGATCTGTGGCTGTTCGAGGTCGAACGCGGCGCCGAGCACGGCCAGCGGGGACCGCTTGAGGGCGTGCTTGGTCTCGCCGATCTCTGCCATCGAGGCGACGGCTTGGGTGACGACGTGGGTGGTGTTCGCGACCCGGCCTCGGGTCATGGCCACATACAGGGCGTAGAGCGAGGTGTTCTGGGTGGTGACCGAGTGCACCGTGTCGACGGTGAGGCCCTGGGACGAGTGAACGGTCGCGGCATACCCGAGGGCGACGTGCTCGCGTACGTAGGATGCGGGCAGCTCGACGGTTTCTCCGGGCACACGGCGACGGCTGCCGCGCTCCAGCGGAGCGACGATCAGACCACCGTCGGGCCGAGTCTCGATCACTTCGAACTCGTCACGGTTGAACACCGCCCGCTGGTTGCCGTTGTACTTGGCCAGCCGCCAGTCGTTGTGTCGGGCCTGGATCAGGTCACCCGCTCCGGCGTGAGTGCCCTGCGCGGCCAATGGCACGGTGACGGTGTCATCGACGCGGCCGTACTCCACGAGCTTGGCGCGCAATTGCGCGCTGACCTGGGCCGCCTGGTCGTTGGTGTCCACGATCAGCAGCGAGTGAAGGCCGTTCAGGTGGTCGGCCAGCCACGCGTCGGCCGCTGTGTGTTGAGCGCGCTCGACGGTTCCGCCGTCGAGGATGCGGCCCTGCTTGTGGTACTCGCCCAGAACAGACTGGTCCCCGGTACGGAGCCGAAGCGACGCCGGGCCTTCCCATTCGGCCTGGAACCTGCGCGTCTCGGTCAGTTCGTGGGTGAGCGCGCCGGAGGCAACCAGTTCCATACCGCCGGCTGCTCCGACCGCCGCGAGCTGGCGGTGGTCGCCGACCAGCAGGAGCTTTGCCCCGGCTTCGTCGCACAGCCGGTTGATGGCGGCCAGGTCGCTGGTGGCTGCCATGGCGGACTCGTCGACGACGACAAGGTCGCCGTCGCGAAGCTGCCAGGCCAGTTCCTCGCGGGTGGCAGATCCGTCGGCGATGTGCTGCTGGGTCATCAGCCAGCGGCCGATGTTGCGCGCCGTGACCCCATCGGCGGCCAGCACCTCTGTCGCGACCTGGGACGCCGCAAGACCGATCATGCGGTGCTGCTCACCGAACCACAGCTTGGGGTCCTCCCAGGCCTTGGCCAGCGCGCCGACAACACGAGACTTGCCCGTGCCCGCCGGACCGATCAGCGTCTCCACCCTCGCGCCGGAGGTGAGGATGCCCCGCACCGCGGCCTCCTGATCGGTGCCGAGCTTAAGACCTGCTTTGCCGAGCTCGCGGCAGAACGCCTCGGCCAGGTGGGGTTGCACGAGCGCGGCACCGCGGGCATAGCCGGCGCGGGCCAGCTGCCGTTCGGCTTTCAAGTGGTCTCCGGTCGCGTACCGGGTCCCGCCCGGCGCGCGGTAGGCCGACGTACCGTCAGCCAGACGCAACTCGGCGGGTAGCTGCGACTCGCCGGGCCGCTCGGCAGCCAGCACGACCGCCTTGCGCAGACCCTTCTCGGTGAGCTGCTCGAGCAGCTCCACGATCTGCGCCGGTGTACGGTCGCCCAGATCGTCAGGGAGCGCGTTGCTGATCTCGCGGGTCAGGTCGGGCGCCTCCCACTCGGCCTGCTTGCGCTGGACCTCGGCCAGCGCCATGTCCAGCACCTTGGCCTCGCTGAAGGTCTGGGCCACCGGCGACCGGCCGGTGGTCGCGAGGACGTCCCGCGCAACGATGCCGAGTCCGCCGCGAACCTCGGCGCGCAACTGCTGATCCCACCGCTGCAACCGTTCCGCTACGGTCTCGCCGTCGTGGGACTTGGCCTTGCGGGTCGCCAGCGTTGCCGTCTGCTGCAACCGGGCCAGTTCCAGGTTGGTCGGCTCGCGCCGGAACTGGGCCTCGAACTCGCGCACCAGTACGGCGGTCTTCTTCGTGATCGCCTTGCGCCGCGAGGAGAACAGGTCCATCACCGGTTGGTCGATGCCAACGACCTCACGCGACTTGCCGTCCGGGCGCATCTCGAACCGGACGCCGAGCGCCTTGGACAGGTGGTGCTCCATCACCCGTTCACCGACCGCGCCGGCGCCGGGCTGGTAGCGGTGCAGCGCCTCGCCGTCGACGGTCCGCCACTTGCCGTCGGTGCCCTGCACGCGGTTCAGGATCGCGTTGTGGATGTGCAACTGCGGGTCGTGGTCGCGTGAGTCGTGCTGGAAGAACGACGCGACCGTCCACTCGTGCGCGTCGTCCCAGCGGCCCGCAGCGCCGCCCCAATGCCCGATGCGGGTGTAACCGGCCTTGTCTTGCAGATAATTCAGCGCGGCCTGGTTGCCCGCCCAGATCGCATCCTCAACCGATTGCCGGTACTGCCCCCACGACGCGGCCTCGGTCTCGGCACGCTGCACCGCTTGGCCGTACTGGTGCACCGCAGCGTCACCGGTGCGGTGCGCCTGCTCCAGTGCACCGCGGGCCGCCTCAGCCGCACCGCGGGCCTGCACCTCCTGGGCCTCGAACGCGGTGTGCAGGATGGTCACTGACTTCTGCACCGAGAACGTCGCATCGTGGAACGCGACGTTCTTCCGCACCGACTTAGCAGCCAGTGCACGCAGCTCGGCCCGGCGCTCCGCGTCCGCACCGGGCTCCTTGGCCAGTGCGTCGGCGTACTCCTGCTCCTCGGTCTTGTACGCCCGTCCGGTGTTGCCGAGCGTTTCGGCCTCGTCCCACCGCGCCGGGTCGCGGAACGCTTCATCGCGCGGGTCGATGAACCGCTCATACAGCGCGGTCATGTCCTGGGTGTCGACCTCACCGGCCAAGCCGAGCGCTTCCGCACCCTTGCCGAACCAGCGCCCGGGCGGCTCGCCGGCCGCAACGGCACCGGTGTAGTAGTTCTCCCGGCCCGTGGCGACCTGGCCGGTCAGGTAGTCAGCGCGGTGACCGCTGTTGATGCTCACCACTGCCATGCCGTCACCCCGCTCGACGCGGCCCGGAGGGCACGTTGACCTGGCAACGCGAAGCGGAGCAACGGCTCCACTTGATCGTGATGCATAGGTGTGATCTGAGTTCTTGGGTCTTGCTGCTGTCTGCTGGCGGCTGCTGGATTGTCGGTTGGTTCATCGTCGCTGCGGGTCCGTTGGTGTCTTGGTGACTGTCTGCTGATCTGGTGCTCATCGGTTTGGTCATCGGTTGCTGCTCGTTTCGAGTTCGCGGTTTGTGGTGCTGTCCTCGTCGGTTCCGTTGTCGCTGCTGGCGGTGTTGTCGTCGGCGGTTTCGCCGTGCTCGGTGACGAGTTGGAGCTGTCCACGGACCTCGGGCCTGGCGGCCGGGTTGTCGTCTGGCGTGTCGGTGGGCTCGGCCCACCCGGCCAGTTCCGCGAGCCGCCGGGCGCGTGGAGTTCCGGCGCCGGTGACGCGGCGGATTGCGCGCTGGCTGATCGGGCGCCCGCCGTGCTCGGTCGCGGAGTGGTGGCGCACCAGGGCCAGGAGTTCATCGTCGGTGCGCTCGTCACTGCCGTGGGCCACTGCCGTCTCGGAGCGGGCGGCAGTGCGCTGCGACGGATGCACTGGTGCGGGTGCACTGTCCGGGATGCCAGTGCGGGCCGGTTGGTGCACTGGCGCGGGTGGTGCAGTGCGGGTGGCGGTCTGCACTGGTGCACCGGTGGATACGGCGCGGAGTGCACCGAGCAGGTAGGCGACCGCCCAGACCGGTGCACCCAGCGGGTTGACCGCCGAGGGTTGCACGGCGTTCCTATCGCTCGCCACGTCTTCGGGCTCGCTGGAGCTGGGCGGGGCGAGTGCTGCGGAGTCGATCAGCGCGAGCAACTCCCCCGGTGTCAACGCCCCGGTGGCCGGCAGCAGCGCGGCCAGGTCGGTGGCCGACAGCAGTCCGTCGCGGATTGTCTGCAAGGCCGCGGTCCTCGCCGCGCGGGCGGCGTCGAACGGCCAGGCCTTGTGGCTCGGGCACAGGGTCGCGAGCCGCGAGGCCATCCGGACGACCTGCTGGACCAGCGCCCGCGCAGCGGCAGGGTCGTCCGCGCCGGTCCGCGACAGGTGCAGCCACACGCGGGTCGTGATCACCGGTGAGGTCAGCCAGGTCAGCGCCGACAACCGTGGCTTCGCGGGTTGGGCCAGCCGCAGGTGCAGGCGCAGGAGGTGGGCGAGCATCTCGACCAGTACGGCGTAGGCGAGCGGGGCGAGGGCGTGCGCGAGGGCGTCGGCGATCCCGTGGGCGGTGTCGATGTTCAGCCACACCGTGCCGCCGATGAACACGTACGTCGTGACTAGGGCGCCCGGGATGCGCCACCCGCGCGTCAACGCCGCGAGCCGTAGCGCGGTGCAGGCCACGATCATGCCGTCGGCAACCAACGGCACGAGCGGGCTGTCGAACTTGACCGAGACCGCGGTGAACGAGCGGGCGCCGCCGACGCCGGCCACGCCGAGCGCGGCCACGACTGCCACCGTGATCAGCACCCGGCGGGTGGTGAGCCGTCCGGCGGCGATTGCGGCCGTGACTGCGCGAATGCTGCGGCGGATCGTCCAGGCCAGCGCGGTCAGCAGGCCGGACAGGATCAGCAGACCGGCCAGGCCGGTGGCGATCGTCGGCCACGTCAGTGCGCCGGCGTCGGCCCAGCTGGGCAGGTCGATTGCGTGGGTGAGGATTTGGGGGGTCATCGCTGGGCTCCAGCGGTCGTGGGGGGGACGGCGGTCAGGCCGCCGCGGCGACCGGCCTTGATCTGCTCAGGCGTCGGGGCGGGGCCGTGGGTGTCGCGGTTGGTGGCCCACCAGGTGACGAACGGGTCGGCGTCGGCCGCGAGCGGCACGACCACGGCGCGCTGTTCGGTGGTGTCGCGGTGTGCGAGGACGTCGCAGGCCGGGGCGTACTCGCCGATGCGGCGGGTCACGCCGGGGCGCTGGCGGTCGTGCCAGTCACCGACGAGCTTGTTCGACGCCTCCGGGCTGTCGTAGGCGGAGGTCCAGGCGTCCATCAGCCACAGCAGTTCCTCGACGATCTCGGGGTGCCACAGCCAGCACGGCGGCAGCGTCTCCCGCGCGGTCGCGTACCGCAGATAGGTACTCTCCAGCCACGGCAGCAACTCACTCAACACCGCCTGCACGGCGGCCTCGTCGTCCTCCGGCAGCCGCAGCCATGACCGCTCCGGCTCGACATCATTGGCGTCATGGCCGGTGTTGCGGGCGGCGGGCTTGGTAGCGATCCGGGTCAGCAGGTCCTCGAACGAGGCCACCGTGTCGCCGAGCGAGTCGATCGTCTTGCTCAGCGACGCCACCGCGGTCTTGGACGCGGTCTGCTGCAATCCGGTCTTCATGGCGGCCACGTCCCGGGTCAGGGCCTCGACCGAGCGGGCCAGGCCGGCGACCGCCGCGAGCGCGGCGGTCCCGGGTTCCTTGTCGTCGTCGTAGCGCATCAGTCGCCGTCTCCCTGGTAGAGGTCGTCGAGCCAGTCGCAGAACTCGTCGGCGTCGATCGCGACCTGCCCGGTCTGCCGGCCGTGCTCGTCGTAGGCGGGCAACGCCCGCAGGCCGCGCGCCTCCACTTCGCGGCAGCCGTAGTACGCGCGCAGCTCGGCGGCAGCCGTGCTCGGCGCCGTGGTTGGTGTCGTGTTCGGTGTCGTCATGCCACTCCCCTCTCGCTCCACGAGGTGTCGTTCAGGTCCTCGCTATTGGTCTGCGCGGTGGCGATCCGTGCGGTTTCGTCGTCGGCGTGCCAGCGGGTCAGCTCCTCGTCCCGGGCGGTCTGGTGCGTCCGCGTGCGGGGGCTGTCGAGCCGGTCAGTCGTGCGGGTTAGCGCCGCGGCGGCCCGCTTGGCCGCGGCCGACGCATCCGTCCGTGCGTTGTGTTCGGTGTCGTCGTCAGCGGCTTCGTCCTGCCAGGCGTGGACGGTGCGCCACCCGGCGGTGCCGCCTTCGGTGGGTGTGACGCCGGCGGCGTGGCAGTCGCCGCACAGCCGGTCGGTGGTCCGGACGAACTGATCGACCGGGCCGCACTCGGCGCACACCTTCCGCGCGGCCAGGGCCTTGGTGACCGCGGCGCGCTGCTTGTCGCTCGGGACCCGCTTGGCCCGGGCGCGCTCGTCCACGTACAGCCACGCGAACCGCTGGTCCCATTTCCAGGTCAACCGGGCGAACGGCTCCTGCCCGCCACGGGACAAACCACGCTCACGCAACTGCCGCCGCGTGGACAATCCGGACGGGGCCTGACCGAACCGGAACTCCGGCAGCCCGCCACGGACCCGGCCCGGCCAGCGGCGCCCGTCCCACAGCTGCACCCACTCCACGCCATCGCGGCGGTGGTCACCGCTGTTGTGGGCGGTCATGGGCGGTCACCGTCTGTGTTGTCAGAGGCAACGAGTTCCCGGGCGTCGCGGTCGGTGCTGCGGGCGGCGAGCGCCAGGCGGGCCTTACGCATCGCGCCGACCAGTCGAAGCCGGGCCAGGAACTCCCGGGCCGGGTCGGTGGCCTCCAGCCAGGTCACCGCCGCGTCGAGGCGCCCGGCGATGCGTCGCAGCACAGGCGCGGTCAGGCTTCGCCGAAGGTTCGTCAGCTGCTCGGCCCTGGCGAGGGTCTGGTCGCGCAGCCAGGCGGTGTCGGTGAGCAGCCGGGCACCGGCCCGGTTCTCGAGTGCAGCCAGGTGGCGGCTGGTCCATTGGACGGTGCGGTGGTTGTGGAACCGCTCCAGGCGCAGGTCGTGGCGGTTCCAGGCCATCTTCACGCGCCCGATCGCGGGCGGCATGCCGCGGGTGATGATCAACGCCTGCCCGGCCCGCAGTTGCGCGACCTGGCCCGGGGTGAGGACCGGGACGCGGCGGTCGCTGATCGACACGCCGCCGGTGGTGCGGTCGCGGGTGGTGACCTGCTCCAGCCGTTCCCCGCACAGCGTCGACCAGAACTGCAGATCGTCGTCGTCGGCGGTGCCGGCCAGCAGCACCTTCGTGGTGACGTTGGTCATCAGCGCGCCCGCGGCGGCCTCGCCGAACCGGTCCCGCAGCTGGGCGCGGGACTGGGCCGAGATGTGCAGCGTGATCCCGCGGGACCCGAAGTCACCGGTCCACTTATCGAGGGGAATCAGGCAGATCAGCGCGGCCTCGTCCAGCACCATCGTCAGCTGCGGATCCAACCGGCGCCCCGGCGTCCGCACCGCCAGCGTCTTGGCCTGGCGGGCAATGTGCGCAGTCAACGCGGTGACGAGCGGTGCGGTCTTCTTGTCGTCTGCACCCAGCAGGTACACGGTGCCGGTCTCGGCCAGCAGCCGCGCCACGTCGAACGGCACCCCGCCGGGTGCCGCCGCCGCGGCCGCGCTCGGCACGGACAGCCACGACAGGGCGGGCATGATCGTGGTGGAGATGCTGGAGCGGGTGCGCTCGTTGTTGGTGAAGAACTGGGTGGCCTGCTGCTCGAACCCGGTCGCGCCCGCGGCGCGCAGCTCCCACAACACGTCACCCTTGGCGGTGTCGTCGGGGTGCGCGATCCACCGCTGAACATCGGCCATCGTGTAGCCGCCGAGCGCCGCGGCATGCATCAACGCCGTCAGCGCCTGCCGCGCGAGGTTCAGCCAGTGCTCGGCGTCATCGCTCTTGGCGCCGACCCCATCCAGCAGGTCCGAGGCGCGGTCCATCACCACACCCGGATCGGTGCACCCGGTCAACGGATCGAACGTGATCGTCGACCCATCCGCGGTCAGGCCGTCGGGGTCGAACACCCACACCGGACCACGCCTGGCCCGCAGGGTGCGGGTGACGTCGAGAATGTCGGTCTTGGTCGACGTCGCGATCACCGCGCCCGGCGCATCCAGCAGAATCCCCATCAACGCGCCGGTCTTGCCCGCCCGCGGCCCAGCGAACCACGCCGTGTGATCCTCCGCGCTCGAGCGGACCTTGACCCCACCGACCGTCGCGACCGTCGCGCCCAACTGAGCCAGCGGCACGAAGCGCCGCTTCCACGCCGGCACCTCAGCCAGCGAGGGGCGGACGATGCGGGCCTTCTTGCGCAGCGTCCGCGCCGACGACACCCGGTGCACGTCCCAGCCCGACGCCAGGCCGTCGGTCACGCGCCCGGCGCGCCCGAGGCGGCGCAGCAGTCCACGGGAACTCGAGCGCGACCGCAGCGTGAACCCGGCCGTCACCAGCACCGCGACCGCCGAGGCGACCAGTGCCTGCCACCAGCGCTGCGACGCCTGCACCGACTCCGGCAGCACGTGCAAGACGAACCCGGCGTAGGCCAGCCACAGCGCCGCCGCGATCCCGCCACCGACACTGCGATTCACGGCGACCAGGCCGAGCGAGACGAGCAGCAGCGCCCCGGCCGCGATCGTCCACCCCGCCGCGCCACCCGGAGCGCCCAGACGAAGGCCGACCAGGCCAGCCAAGACCACCCACAGCGGGGCCGCGATGAGCGCGCCATGCATCAGCCGCCAGAACAACAGGCCCGCGGTCACCAGACCAAGCACTCCGGTCGCCGTCGCCCAGTACCCGGCCTCGGTTAGAGCGGGGGTCCGGCCCCACACGAGCGCCGCGAGACCGGCAGCGGTCAGTGCCACCATCAGTGCCGTGAACCGCGGCACCATCACGCCCTCGGTCCTCGTCGGCCGGCGCATCATCGCGCACCCCCGATCAGCACACCGACCACCGAGAACAGCGCGCCAGCGGTCGCATTCGCGAATGAGAGCCGCAGCCAACGGTGCTTGGACCAGGCGATATCGGCGAGCCGCTTCGCGTGGTGGCTGATCGCCTCCCACGGCTCAGCGACCAGCTCGCCGTACACCCCGGGGTCGATGTGCTGGCGCAGCTCGCGGATCGACCGCACCCGCACCGCGCCGAAATAGAGGAACTCCCCCGGCAGCAGCTTGATGCCGGTGTAGTGCAGGCGCGGCACCACTACCAGCAACGCCGACCCCAGCGCCGCCGCCAGCGCGACCAGCGCGAGGCCGAACAGCACACGGACGGCCACAGGCGCGCCATGTGACTGCGAAACCTGGGCCAGAACAACCGCAGCCAGGGCGGTCTCGACCGTGGCAGCGAAACCAGACCTCGTATCGGCCCGGTCGATCGCACCCGCGGCCGAGTCATGCATCCGCCAAGCCAGATCCAGTCGTACGTTCTCGCTCATCGCGCACCACCCGTTGCCTCGGCCGCGATCGCCTCGGGCTGTACGTTTTCCGCGTACGACATGTGTGCGGTGTGGGCGGCCATCGTCTCGCTAGAAATCGCGAACGATGTGATCTCGACGGGACCGATTTCCGTGCTCACGTCGTAGTGCCCGCCGCGCAACTCCGGCTGAACACCGAGCGCGGCACCGACCTGGTCGACCTCGCTGCAAGCCGCGGAAAAGTCCGCGTTCCGGCTCGACGGCCAGACCACGGCCCTCACCGCCGGCACCGGCAGCTCCGGGTGATCCGCCACCCACGCCGCCAACTCGAACAACCCACGGATCAGCTCCGCGCGCTGCCGCGGAACCTCCAACATCCCGAACCGGGGCACCCACTCCATACCGCCCTCTACTGCGTCAGTCATGCTGTAGACCTCTCGAACTCGTACCTGAGTGATGGGAGAACCGGCCCTGTTCTGGTTGGCGCCTGCGCGGGGCCGGTCTGTAATCGGTTGTTGGACGGTCGCGCCGTGCGCGACTGCGGTCATGAGGCTTCGCCGCAGAACTCAGCCGCCGTCACGACGCGTCCGGTCGCGATCGCCGCCTCGGCCATGCGGTCTAGGACTCGGGCGGGGATGAAGAGACGCCTGCCAATCCGCACAGCAGGGAACTCATCCGCTGCGATCGCGCGGTAGAGCGTCATCTCTGCGATCCCCAGCTCTTTCGCCATCTCCGCGACGTTCAGCCACTGGCGCTTGCCCTCACTGGACTCCTGCATTTCCGTTCTCCTCTCAAAACAACTCTAGTCCAGACTAGCCTAGTCTAGTCTAATTCTGTCAACAACTGTCGGCGGGCAGACATGACTAGCTGATCTAGCCCGGACTACTGTTCAGCTATGAAGTTGGATGACAAGCTCACCGGCCCCGCCTACCTCCAGGTCGCCTCCGGCATCCGCAAAGCGATCGCCAGCGGCGAACTCAAGCCGGGAGAGAAACTGCCTGCGGGGCCTAAGCTCGCTACGACCTTCGGCGTGGCGCTCATGACGGTCCGCCGCGCCATCGACACTCTCCAGTCGGAAGGCCTCCTCCGCTCCGCGCCGGGGGTTGGCGTCTTCGTTGCTACCGCTGAGAACAACGGTTCGGAGCTGGCAAGTCTGCGCGCCGACGTCGACGCGCTACGGCAGCGAGTCGAGCACCTTGAGCAACTGGCGACCGACTCATCCCGGCAAGCCCAAGCTGAGTGAGTCAGCGAATCTCCGTTGCCCCTGGTTGCCACATGAACCAGTGAATACTGAAGGTGACTCGCTCAACATGCCGCGACGATGCAACGGCAGTGCAGCGACAGTGCAGTCCGGCCGGATCGACAGTGCGAAGGGACTCACACGATGGACGTAGTGGACCTGTGGACAGGCCGGCGAGCGTCGGCGCTCCGAGCGTCCCTGCGCATGAGCAACGAAGCCTTCGCCAGCCGCCTCGGTGCCGGAGTCCGCACCGTCGCGAACTGGGAGGCGAACCCAGACATGGTGCTCTCACCGGGCATGCAAGAGGTACTCGACGCGGCGCTAAAGGATGCTGACGGGAGCGTCCAACGGCGCTTCGGCATGCTGCTCGCCGACCAGGAACGCGCCCTCTCACCTGCGCCAGCCAACACGTCAGCTCGGCGAGCCCAGACTGGCGGGAGGCCTTCGCCCGACGCCGCTGTCGAAGCAAGCCAGACACACTGGCGCGAGGTGCGGCAATACCTGATCGAAAGCGGTATCGGCCTGGCCGCACGAACGGCCGACTTGTACGATCCAACGCTCCGCGTAGAGCACGTGCCAGCGATCAGCACCGCTGCCTGGCTTCCCAGCGGACCGGTGCCGCTTGAGAAGGTCGTTCTGCACTGGGACGACAACCCACCGAAGGCACGGATCACGGGGATCGAGGCAGAGGCCCGCCCCGCGCTACCACTTCGCGCACCGGGGCACGCCTTCTCGCGCTACACAGCTGCGATCCGATACTTACGGAAACCAGCACTGTTCGAGAACCGCCATAGCTACCGCCTCACCGACATCGAGTGGAGCGAAGGCGCGGGCAGGATGACATTCGGTCTGGCAACCTTCTTCGACAAGCTCGACGTGTCCGAGCCGCTGGGACACGAGGCAGCGGCAGCTGAGCTCGCCGGCCAGCTCGACTGGTCACATCTACCGTTCAGAGGCTTGGTGTCAGACCCATTTCGACCTGTCGTCTCGGATCGTCAACCCGGGCATCAGCACACTCACGATCCGCCGGAACAGGGCGGACGGCAGCGGAACATTCTTCCTGCTCAGACGCGACCCAACGCAGGTCACCAATGGCAGGCACTACAGCCTCCTACCCGCCGGGGAATTCCAACCCGCGAGCATCTCGCCCCAGAGCATCGCCAGTGACCTGGACATCTGGCGCAACATGGTCCGCGAATATGCCGAGGAAATGCTCGGCCAGCCAGAACACGACGGCAGCAGCGGTGTACCCGTCGACTACGACGTCTGGCCCTTCTACCGAGACATGACCGCCGCCCGCGCGGCCGGCCACGTACGCCCCTACGCCCTCGGCATCATCCTCGACGCCCTGAGCCTCAACTCATCCATCGCCACAGTCACAGTGATCGACGACAATGTCTTCGACGATTTGTTCCGTGACCTGGTGGCCACGAATCCCGAAGGCGAGGTCGTGTTCTCCCTGGACAACAACAAATCGATCCGCGGGCTGCCTTTCGACGAGGAGACGGTGAAACGCCTCACGACGCGCGAGCCTCTCGGCCAGACCAGCGCCGCTTGCTTGACACTCGCCTGGCGCCACCGCACGCATCTGTTGGGCGCGACCTACTGACCTCACTCGTCGCTGTCGGGCCCAATTGCTTGCGTACTCGTACCTCGCGCGGCGGCGTCGGTGACCTCGTTACAGGTGAAGCCACCACGGCAGTATCGCGCCCACGACGACCGACGGAATGGCTGTGAGCGCGCCGCCTCTGAGGTGACGAGTCTCCGAGAGGCTCGCGTGGTTCTTGCAGACGGCCCTGCCGATATTCGGCGACTTGGAATGGGACGAGACCCAACTGCCGCTCTGGACGGCCTTGCTGGAGGGGCGATTCGATCTTCTGAATCCTGATGGCATTCGTTTGGAGAGAATCAGGCTCAAATGGATCAAACATGCGCTGACCAACGGTCTTGAAATCCGCCGGTCACCGACGTCACCTTGGCTGTTGACGTTCCGCCTTGTAGTCGAAATGCTGCGAGACTAGCCGCACGAACCGCCCCTTGTGGAACTTCCATGTACGTTCGTCGTCGAATGCCTGGATGAACAGGTCCCCAGTAAAGGCGGGCCCGATGCCCTCGAAGATGAGCGTCAGTACCAGGTCATACACCTGGAACAGGACACGATTGAACGGCCTCAGCGTCTCCGCGGTTTCGAAGCCGATCGACTGGCCGCCGGCTGCTCGCGCCAGCCTTTCGTCCAACTGCTTGCGGGATGGGTGGGTGTAGCCGCTCAGGGCGCCAAATGCGCTCTTTACGGCCGATCTGAACTCATCGGCGTCCGGAAGCATCCGGAGGGTCAGCGCATCGATGACGTCAACAGACGAGCGCGGGACGTCGTTATGTAGCAGGGTAAGCCGATCGTTCAGGCTAGAGCCCGGCGGGGCGACTTCGTCGACGTAAGTGCGCTTGACGGCCGCTTCGAGCAAGTAGCGAAGTTCACGGCGGCCAACGTTGAAGACACCATTGTGCGCCAGCATCTCAATAGACACCGGCGACTCGAGAAAGTCTTCAACGAAGGTTGAGAGCAGCCAAGTGCCGCCATCCGGGTATCGGGTGAAGGCATAATGGGCAGCTACGACGCCGGTGATGAAGTCAGTCGTTACGCGGCGCATGTAGGTTCGCTGCTCTGCGTAGGGCGTGTCTTCCCGCGCCGCCTGATGGCTGGCCACTCGCGCCTGATGCTCTGCCAGCTTGGCGTCCAGCTCTTGGATCTCGACCTCGATCGAGTCGGGCGCTGACTCGACCGCAGGACCCTGCCGCTCAGTAACCTCTCGTGCCTCATCGCTCATCACAGAATGATCCCAGGCCCGGATGCCGCCAGGTCAGGAGGGCGCGTCATGCTGCGGCGCAGGCGGCGGTCGGTCAGGCATCCGTGGGATCGCGCGAGAGTCTGTGCCGGTACCTCTATTGAGGTTGGCCCGCCGGCCAGATCGTCGGCTCTCGGAGCGATGCATCACCGGTCGACCGAGCTAGTGGTGGCTGGTTACGCCTGGAGAGACACATGTCGGTGGGATGCGTCGGCTTCCTAAACCGTGCGTCGTCGCGGCCGAGCCAGCCGCGGTACCGCCATGGTGCGGTGTTCGTGGGTCAGCGATCGGAGCGGAGATCTCGCAGGTTGCGAACCTCGAAGCCGAGGCTGCGAAGCACAGCGGCCGCGCCTTGTAGCCCGCCGTTGAAGTCGTGTGCACCGAGCGGCCGACCAGTGGCGAACTTGTACGCGACTCCGAGGACCGCCTTTGAGTCGTAGCTCTTACTGTCGTGCAAGAGTACGTATGTCCATGCGCGACCGAAGCCGTGCTCCGAGAGGATGCGTCCTTGGCCGGCGCGGTCGTACTCGCCCATCGCGCGGACGACATCGGAATGAGTATCTGGATCCCAGAAGCCCATACATCGAGAGTATGCGCGGACGTCCCGACGGCCGTCCTGGTGTCACGTTGCGTTGCCATCACCCTCGTAGAGGGACAGCACTCGGACGGAGTCCCGGCCCGTGAGCTCGCCGTACAAGAGCAACAGTAGGCGCTTGGCCTGCGTAGTTCTCAGTTCCTGGTCGGCGACCACCGCCCGCTCGACGGGTGTGGTGAGGCCTAGCATGCGGTCGACCAGCTCGGCATGCCTCAGTCCCAGGATCTCCTCGAGGGCTGGGATGTACTTCATGCTTAGGCGCACATTGCCTCGCTCGATGTTGCTGTACCCGGGCTGCGAGAGCCCGAGTGTCCGTGCGACGTCACCTTGGCTCAGCCCGCGTTCGCGACGCATGCGGACCAGAAAGTCGCTCAATCCTTCGTTGGTCATACTCGCATATTAGCGACCGGGTAATAATTCGGTCAATGGTCCAGTGTCCGGCTTGGCAGACCGGGCGGGTGCCAAGGGCGTGCTGGAGTCATCCCGGAGTCGCGAGGCCCCGCCTGCCGCGTCTGTTCTTGATTGGTTGGCCGGCCGAGACCCGGCTCATCGCGCCTCGTTCATCAGGTCGACCGCTTCATGCATTCCGTAGCGATCGCGCAGGATGGAGAGTAGGTCGTCCACCGACATGGGCGGTCGGCTGAATCCTGCCGAGATGCTGGCAACGACGCCCAGGGCCACGTCCGGGGCAACCGCGACGGTGTTAGCGGCAAAGTCGCTGGGCGTGACGATTTGGATACCCGGTGGGATCTTGTCTGCAGGGAAGTCCCTCAGATTCGACGTCACGATGGCGCCTGCGTGACCTGCAACCGCGGCCGCGAGGACATGCTCATCGTTAGGGTCAGGGAGCTCGAATGTGCCCACGTAAGGCTGCCAGTTCTGTACCTCGGCGTCATCGAAGTGCGTGCGCATGTTCGCGATGAGCCGGTCAGCACGAGTCTTAGCCTCGGCCTCGGTCAGACCTTCCTTCTCCGTGAGCTTGTCGAGTTCGCACTCGTACAGCTCCTCGAGGATCTCGCTGCTCCAGAGCGGACGGTAGAGATTCTCGACGGCCAGGCGTAGCAGGAAGTCCCGCTGCTTGCTGGGCCACAGGACACAGGTATCGAGGAGCGCGGCGAACACTCCTCGATACTGTCAGAGATTGCTGGACTGCCGCCGCCGCTCGGCGCGCTGCTTTCGGATCCGCTTGAGTCTCTCCTGCACCACAGTTGGATCCTCCTCGTCACTCACATCGACTGAGGTGTCAAAGATCGCTTGATACTGCCGCCGACGGCGAGCGTCACGGTAGGCCAGCAGATCCCTAAGCAGAACCTTCCGACGGTTCCCGATCCGCTCCGCTGGGAGCTCACCCTCTTCAATCAAGCGAACCACAGTTGGCCGACTTACACCGAGCAGGTCGGCCGCCTGCTGAGTCGTGAGCTTTTGGCTAGTGGGCGAGATTGTCACTGCCTTGCCAGCCGTCAGAGCGGTTACGGCCTGCACAAGCACCTTGTGAAGCGCTTCGGGAACCTCAATCTGCTCGTGCTCCTCGGCTCCCACAAGCAAGTAGCGGCGCACCGGGAGTTCGCCGCGCTTGCTGTGATGCGCGTCCAGGAAGCTGGCAAGCTTGGCCATCTGATCCTGCTCTTCAGGCAGGTAGGTCTGCGACTCTAAGAGTTCGGCAGTCATGGCAGCCCCCATAGGTGAAACAAGCGAAGTAACGTTCGCAACATTCGAATAGTGACACAGTCAGCGCCGGTAGACAACCTTCGTCCTCACACCTGGCCATGATGCCGGTGATCGCATCGGCGAGGTCCTTGAACGACAGCCAAACCACCTGCTCGCGAACCGCGTCGTTCACGCCGTCCAGCCTTTCGAACCAGGACGGCGTTACCGGGTCGAAAACACATCCCTGCAACACCCCGTTAGTGACCCCGAGCGACCGCCGGTTACGGCACGTAGAGGGCACACGCGACACGAGCTCGTTGGTGGCCGAATCTGGCAGGGCGAAGCGATATCCTCGAACAAGTATTCGAGAGTAGGTAGACATGGACGAACAGCCACCCTCGGCTGAGCCAAACGACGGCCGCCGTAAGCCTCGTACGCTTGCCGAGATTCTCGCCGCGAGCAGCCCCGAAACCCTCGAGCGGCTGAGCAAGGTGGTGAGTGTCGCTGCTCAGACCGCGATGGCGAACCACCCGGGCTTTGCGAGCGGGATCGTGGGCGCCGCCTCGAAGGCCGCGATGGCGAACAGCTCTGCCTTCGGTCTGGACGCGGGCAGGCTGGTGGGCGCCGTCTCGAAGGCCGCGATGGCGAACCACCCGGGCTTTGCGAGCGGGATCGTGGGCGCCGCCTCGAAGGCCGCGATGGCGAACAGCTCTGCCTTCGGTCTGGACGCGGGCAGGCTGGTGGGCGCCGTCTCGAAGGCCGCGATGGCGAACCACCCGGGCTTTGCGAGCGGGATCGTGGGCGCCGCCTCGAAGGCCGCGATGGCGAACAGCTCTGCCTTCGGTCTGGACGCGGGCAGGCTGGTGGGCGCCGTCTCCATGGCCGCGATGGTGAGCAATCCGGCATTCGGTGAGCAGATGAGCAACGTCATGGCCGCCGCCCAGATGTATGCCGCGAGCATCCAAGTCGCCGAACCCGCTACATCCCTGACAGGGGTCAGCGCACCATCTCCCGCTCAGACTCGCGAGACGGTGATGTGGGTATTCGCATTCTTGGTCGTCTGGATGCTTTGGGCAGCGAATCAGCTCGCCGACCTGGATCGATCTGGCGAGATGCTCCAGAACATGGACACGAGCGAGTTGCTGAAGTTCGTGTACTCGACGCTCGATCTTCCGTCGTATCTGTTCGGTGTGTTGTGGGCGATCTACCGCCACCTGACCAAGCCAAAGGGTGGCTAGTCGCCACACCTGCCCCGTCCCCCTGATAGATGCCAATCCCGCCAGCGCGGCGCACGTGGTGGCCGGACAATCGAGCGGGCAGGGGGACGGGGCTAACCGGCGGTCGGACGCAAGGACTCGGATGTGCCGGGTACTTCTGCGAACAGGTGTCTGGGTCCGTTCTCCGCGCGGGGTGTGCGAGGTTCGGCCGGCAGGCCGCATGGGCTCGCCCACCCCGCGCGGTAGGCGCGCCCTTGATCTACAAGAGTCGTATCCGGCAGGTGCGGCCGCGAGAAGAGCCGGCGGCGTGGGGCCGGTCGTGGGGCCAAATGGAGTCAAATGGTGTTGGCAGAGTGGTCAGATCGGGTCGAGACACGAACTCCGTAAGCCTGAAGTAGGCGCCTGTGGCAACGGCCGTCGGACTCATAATCCCCCCCGGCAGGCTCGAGTCCTCCGCCCTGCGGATGCTGCCCCAAGGCATATTCGATGCCCACGCCCGAATGAGCGTAGATCGGCTCGGCGTGCGGACCACGTTGCCGTGACCATTGTTGCTCGCGGCGGACCGTGATCGGCCGCTCCGTCTGACATGCATCTGGCACGCGAGCTGCCGCTGGCGATGTCGGATTCTCCCTGGCCTTGGTCTCCTGCACGCTCGCGGCCGGAGTCGTCGAGGATAGGGAGAGGAAATTGGGATCGTGGAGTGCGACGACACCGTGTCCCTTGACGGGCGCGTGGCGGCTATGGGCAGAGCCTGGAGAATCCGATCGGTGAGGACGGGATGCGGACGACGGCATGGCTGCGAACTGGCCGCGTCTCCCTTCACCGTCTCCCAAGACCCGACGGGAGCGTTCGTCATGGGCGGACCATCTTCGCGGGTGCATGCCAGGGTGGTCACCGGGCGGTGAGGTATACGCGAATGCTGTCGTCATATGGGATAACCACTGTTCCGCTGCTTCCAGCGACCCAGCGGGCGGGCACCAAGAAGAGCCGGGCATTCGATTCGACCAGAAGCCGCAGGCCCCTGTAGCGGAAGCGGAGCGACTCTGTCGACGCACTCGGAAGCACCGTCTGTTCGACACCGTCGGGAAGATCTCGTAGGGGTTCCTTTGTGTACAGGACCACCTCGGGGCGACCGTCGAGCGACTCAGCGTCGTCCAGTGCTCTGCCCCGCCCATAGGCGGCGGCGAAACTATTGGCCGTCCAGAAGGAGCCGGCTACGACGATCACCGCAACCCACGCCAATGCATACCTGTAGATCCGACTGACGGCAGACGATTCTAGCCAGTCGGCTAGCTTAGCGTCGCCAGCCGCGGCGGACGCTGGGCTCTCAGCCTGGCCCTCTTCCACGACGTCTTTTCGGCGGCGGCGAGTCCGGTCCCAGCGGAGACCGACTGTGCGCAGAAGCCAGCAGCCATAGGCAACAGCCAGCGCCCCGCATCCGAGGGCCACGGGCGTTGTTGCGATCGCCTCGGTGCGAGCCACACGCGGAACGAGAAGCCCGATGACCCCCCTGGTGAATGCCAACATTCCGGCGAGGGCTGCAATGAGTCCAATCCAACCGGTGACGGCATCGCGGTCCGGTGACGACAGCAGCCACCGGACTGTTGTGTGCGCAGCGAGGCCGAGGAGGCAGATGATCGCAACAACTATGAGCGGCGGATACACAGCCTCTGCTCCGTAGAGCAGCGTTTCCTGCAGTGTCAAGTCAACCATGTCGAGGTAGACACCAAAATAGCGAAAGCGCGCGGTTGTGGCCACATATCCGAAGTAGAACAGCAGCGTCGTCACTACCGTTGTTGGCGCGATGACGTTGGCCACCGCCCACAGTCGCTCCCGCATCGGCTTCCCCAACAGCGGCGCCTCGGGGACGGGATCAGCTTCGGTGACTGGCATCACGTCCCACTCGCGGAAGGTGCGCTAGGCGTCTGAGAGGACGTGGGGGGTGGCGTCGTATTTGAGGGCCTCGATGGCTCGGATGTGACTGGATCTGTTGGGGCGCTCGACTCGGGCGGATTCGGTGGGACGGTGTCTCCGCTGGACTCATCCGCGTAGAAAAGGAATTTAAGTTTGGTGGTCACGATCGCCGCGACAGGATGCTTGGGAGTCGGTGAATGCTCTGCCCCAAGGCGGTCGCAGGGTCGATCAGCACGCGAGGTGCACCTTATCCCCAACTCGATCGAGAAAGTGGCTGTTGCCTCCTCGAGGCCGAGAGGTCTTTCGAAATGAATGCTGCACGAATGTCCGGCTGGAGCTGGCTCCAATACAGTGCCGGCCGAGCAGGTACTCGGTTGGCCTTGTTCAAAGCCCGGAAATAGCTCGATGTCCGGGCATGGCTTCCTGGAAATCCGAACCTGGGCGCCTCGCACACTGTATGAGCGGATCCGGACCGGAACGTCCGCATGCTCATTGTAGAGGAGCGCGCAGTCGCCTCCCGGTGGGAACTTGCCAGTCCCGCCCTTTTGGGAGTACACGTCGTCGACTGTCGGGCCGGAGATCCTGATCGCTCCCGAGTCATTCGGCTTGGAGCCGCCTGTTGGTTTGTCGCTGGGTTGATTCGACCCGGTCCCGGCGGTTCCGGCTGGGGACCCGAGACCTCCTGGCGACGTCCACGATCCTGCAGGACTGGTAGGGGATGGTGGCTGTGCGCCCGACCCCGATGAACCAGCGAGGGTGACGCGGACGATCCCGTAGACGCCGCCAACGAGCAACAGTGTCGCCATCACGGCGAAGACGACATGGACTGATCGGTGTGCGGCCATCGAGACCCCCTTGGCTACGTTCCCAGAGTGCAACCCACACCCCCAGCTTGCAATGCAATTGGTCGGGAGACATCCATGTCCGGCTGGAGCGATCAAACGCTCGAACGATGGACAGTTAATCGAACGATTAAAGCGAGCCGACAAGCCTAGCGGTATCAGGTCCCCCGCGGTGTTGAGACGTGGCTTGCCGACTGTCCCGCCGCACAGGTGGGGGTCGTGCGGTGCCCCACCGGCGGCGAGGGGCGCGGCTGGACCGACGCCGTGGGATCAAACGTGGTGCGAAATCGCGTCAAGGAGAGTCGACTGGCGGGGCCAGAGTCCCTTCCAACCCAGACTTCTGACGCCTAGAGAGGCTGGTTGCTAACGCATCATTGCCCCTTTTAATCTGCGGGTTGTGTGGGGTTCGAGCCGTGGGTAGAGAGCCGATGCGACGCCGAAGATCCTTCTCGCAATGAGAAGGTCGTCGACTCAATTCCGACAGGCGGCTCCGTAAGAACACACGGCTCAGCGCAGAGAATCGGCCCGTCCGGTCGGGGGTAAGCCGGACGGGCCTTCTCCATGTTCTTACACCCTCAGTGCACAGCCGGGCTATCGGCGGGCCTGATCGATCTGTCTTCAGGCCTTGTGGCGATCGATTCCCAGTGACTCGAACACGTCCGCGGGTGCACCCGCGAGCAGGTCGGGCAGACTGATCTGGAGGGCGCGACACAGCGCTACGGCGTCGGCCAGCGTGACGCGGCGATTGCCGTTCTCGAGCGTCCCGACGACCGGCCTGGACCAGCCGAGCTCGTCGGCCAGATCCTCCTGCCGGAGCTTGAGCCGTGCACGGGCAGCACGGACGTTGCCCGCTACCAGCGCGTCGAGCTCCTCCTGATCCACACCTCCGATCCTGCCTGCTCAGCCATCGGTCGTCATGCCGCGAGATCGGGCGTCAAGGAGTGATCATTCGCGACTAGCTGTGATCATGAGATCTACGCTAGATTTCCGAGCATGGCGACCGGAAATCAGGAGGGGAGGAGTCGTGTGCAGGGGCGTCGAATGGACGTAGGCGATGGCAGTCCGTACGCGGGTCTGTGCCTGGTCACGAAGCGGTACGGCCCGTACACCGCTATCTGCACCAGGCCCAAGGAACCGTGGCATCGAGTCCACACGGCGTACGACGCAGGTGGTGGCTCGCTGGCGAACTGGTACAACACCGAGCCCAGTCCCGATGAAGACCAGCCAGGGCAGCACGTAAGCACGTGATCCCCGGCCTTGTTGCCCTGGCTGATCCAACGCAAGACCTCCTCGACACTCAGAAGTCGAGGGGTCTTGTTGCGCTCGGCAACAGCCTTCTGCCATTCAGTTGGTTTACAAGGCGCCCCACCTGATCCAACGCAGAAGCTGCCTACTTCAGGTCGGTCGCTAGTGCCACTTGGTGCAGGCCCAAGTCTTGTACCGGTTCTTGTAGTAGACGTACACGCAGGCCTGCGCCTTGTACCCCTTGGCGCGCCAGACTCCGCCGCTCCATGCGCTGTCGGATGTCAGCCTCGTCCAGCTCTGACTGCCATGCGAGTTCTTCACGAACCCCTTGCACGTCCAGCCCGGCCTGAACCTGATGACCTCGGCATATGCCCACTTCGTGTAGCTGTTGTAGGTGAGCGTTACACCGCAGTTTGTGGACAAGTTCTCTCCGAGCTCGCGCCCGTAGTCGATGGTCGAGTTCGGTCCGATCTCACGGCCGTACGACGTGGCTTGAGCTGGTGCGGCTGAGAGTGCGATGGCTCCCGCACATGCCATCGTGACTACTGCTGCTTTTGACTGGAATCCGCATTCTTCCTCCTCGTGTCGTCGATCTGACTGGGTCTGGCGTTTCAGCAGTCGTTTGTGTGACACTGCGTCCCCCGGACGGCTCCCCCCGTTCTCGTCGGCCTGCCTGGTACGCCGGGCGTGTTCTGGTTCCCAGCCGCAGAGGCCGTCCCCGACTCGTCCACAACTCGCCTCGGCCAGAGAACGGGGGTCAATCGGGCGGTCCGCCGTCAGACTCAGACGATGCCGGGTGGATCCGCGTACCAGGTGGCGCTGTGGCCGTCTCGCCTGCAGCAGCTCAGCGGGAAACAGCGTGGGAACGAAGAGCTGTTGGACGAAGTCAAACGGAGTCGAAGCCGATCGAACTGGTGATGTCTCGTTTGGCGTGGAGAGGCTGTTGGCGGCGGAGTCCCTCGGTTTCCCAAATCGCGTGTCGCAGCTTCGACCGTGAGGGCACATCGCGAGTCGGGCGGTATTGACTACCAACGCTGCGCCGTCCGCCTGACCATCGCGTGTCAGCCCTCGGATGAAACGATTGAACGACGCCAACTGCCGCGGATCCGCAATCCGACCGTTGACAGACATCAACCTGGCGAGGAGGGTCGGATCTTGGAGGCGTCTCTAGCTAGCGAAGATTCGCGGACATCCGAGCGCCTCTGGGGGAGCGGAGTCCAATGGGAGTTACAGCGATCAAGTCTGTCGCCAACACGGTTGCCGGCGCCCTCTACATCGTGCGCAATCTCGAAACGCCCAGTGACACGGGCGGCGAGGGGAAATATCTAGAAGTATGGTCGGGGCAAAATCGGCGAGTGAATATGTGGGTCCCTTGGTCCGACAATCAGACTGACTTTGGTAATGGCAAGCGGATCACATTTGAAGCCCTCATCGACAGTCAGGATGATCCGAGCAATCTGCCGGACAGTTACAACCTCTGGCAATCTGGAGACTATCTATATTTCTCCCGAGTCGATAGGTTTGACAGCGGAGAAATAGTCCATGGCAATTCGACGATAAACGGGGATCGCAGCCTTGAGATAACGACGACAGGAATACGTTGCTACTGACCTGTCAAGCTTGTCTGACCAGGTCCTGATGCGGCCGAACATCCTCAGGTCGCTGCCCCATCGACGAGTCCTTGCGCGATCATGCCGCGCGAATATAGGTCTGGCTCACCGGCCGTCCGGTGCTGGAACGGCGATTTATGGGCGGTTGAGGTCCCAAGACGAGGAAGCGTCGTGTTGGGTGGGCGTCGGGTTGTCTCGAGGTGCAGGCTATCCAAGTGGGAGTGCAGATGCGCGCTTCCCTTGTTCGACTACTACATCACATGGGAACCGGGGATCTCGGGGCTGTCGTCATTGGTTGACCTGGTGAACGGCCAGGAACACGAGGCGCTCGTCGACGTCCGCGTCCACCCCGAGGCGTACGACAAGGCGCGCGGACCTGCAATAGATGCACTCCGCCAGCTGCCTCCGGTGGATCCGGCGCTCGCCCGAGAGGTGCGCGACGAACTCTCGGCCTTCGACTACCGATGGAAGCCGTCGCTCGATGAGCTCGGACCGCTCGACGATCCGGCGCGCCAGATCGCATCTTTCCGTTACGGGGCCTTGCTCTTCCACTCTTACGCGGAATTGATCTCGGACCGGCGACAGAGCCTGGACAAACGTGCCGAGCACGTGCTGCATTCGAAACGCGCCCGGATCATGCTCGCGACTTCGCTGGCTCCTGACGGCTCGCTCAAGTTGGACGAACAGCGGCTGATGCGGACGTTGCGATAGGTCGAGAAGGCCAGCGAGGGAGATATCGCGTCCGTGGACATCAAGGCGCCGACATTCCTGCCGTACCTTCTCTCGAAGGAGCCTCGGACCCCCGTCGAGCTGATCCGTATCGCCCTCCGCGAACGGGACAAACGGCCGGTGTCGAACTACCGGGAGTGGCGCCAGGCGTTGCTCGCCGACCTGGCCGGCGGCCGCATCCGAGCGAGAACCCGCAGGGATCTGCAGCCGATATCGACGGAGATCCAGCGGAGGTCCCGGGGTGATGCCGCCGTCTCGCTGCACCTCTCGTACGCGGCGGATTGGAAGGCTCTCGCGGCTACCCTGACAGGCAACCCGCTCCGGCTTCTCGCGGGACTCAAGCTCGATGCGGGGGCCGACGACAAGGCATTGGGGTTCCGCCTCGCCTCGGTTCTTCCCGGCAGGGATTGCGGCGGCTAGTCACTCGCCTGGTTCTGGCGCAGGACGAGTACTTTGCCCTCGACCGGGCAGTGCGCAAGTTGTGGTATCACCGGTACGCCTAGTGTCCTGAGCCGTTTGGTGTGACGAGCGTTTGAACTGGGTGCGCGCCAACAGGTAGCCCGTGACTATCGGAGGCTACCCGGCTAATTTCATGTCCTCCGACTCTCGAAGAATCGGGTCTCGCTGGAGGCCATAGAATGCTCCATGGACAAAAGATTGGCCCGAGGTGTAGTCGGCACCATCTGAAATTCGTACCTTTGATTTGTGACGAGTTTAGACGACAGCGACCTGGTGGATGTTCTGGAGCACGACCTGGGTGTTCGGGGAGTAATCGGTCACCTCCGGTCATTATCGGAACGGTTGTGGACGCGAGAGTCCGACGAGCAGCACGAGACCTATTCCGATCTGGTCACCACTTCGGAGGCCGCCGCCGTTGTGACACTGCTGTCCGCGCACCACGAGCGAGTCGATCCCTGGTCGCCGGAGCGCCTCGCCGAAATGGACCGTGAGCCGGAGTACGGGTGGCGCTGGGAGGCGACTGCGGTGCTAGTAACGGGGGCGGTGGCGCTCGGCGCCTCGGACGTCGCCGACCCGGATCCATTGCTGGACACCCTTGTCCACGTGGCGTTCGCCCGCGACGAGCTGACTGTGATGGCCCGCCGGGCCATATTGGTCGGAGTGCTGGAGCCTTGGCCGCCGCCCGCACCGGTGACCGGCGCCTGGCCCAATCTCGGACCTGGCTGTCTGATGGACATTCGTGCGGCTGGTTCGCGACTGGCCAAGAGCGTGGCCGCTGGACGCCGCGCTGAGGTCGTCATCGTGCTTACCGACGCCGACGGCATCACTTCCCTGAGTCCGAACGCGGGCACGTCCTGGGATCCCGTCGCGATACTTGGCACTTTCCCGACGATACCCCGCACCGTGTTGTTTCCACTTGCCGGCGGAGGTACCAGGCCGGCGGAAGTGATCAGCTGGTCAACAGGCCGGATCGACGTGTTGGCACCCGAGCCTGTCGGGGACGGCCCGGTCGGCTTTGTGACGCGCTCCGACCTTGATGAGGGCGGTATCGACTACGAAGCCGCGGTGGATTTCGCGGCCGCACTGCAAAGCTGCCTGGGGGCGAGCCTCATGCCCGCCGCCGGTCGCATCTCCGCAGTCATCCCGAACGGTCTGGGTGCCCCCCGCCGCGACGTTGGTGCGCTCCCGGGCGACATCAACGTCTTCCACGGCGGTCCGATCGTGCTAGACGTCGCTCCCGCAAGCGGTGTGGAGGGGGGAGCTGCAGCCACCGTCCGGGGTCGGAACCTCTCTCCCGGCGATGCCGTAGTGATCGATGCGGTGGTCGCTCCAACGACATTCGTCGACCAGGCCACGCTGACGTTCACTCCGCCGGCCATCGCCTCTGGGCGCAAAGTTCTTCAGATCAAGCGCGGCTACCGCCGCTCCAACAGCACGCGCTTTGACGTGCGCGCCTCGCTCACGGGCGTAGCGCCACCTCCCCGCGTGAAGCCGGGGGCAGACGCGGAGCTAAAGGGCACGGGATTCGGCTCGGGCATCACGGCAACGGTGGACGGTGTTAACACACGGGTGTGGGTGTTCGACACTCACACACTCGAGGTGCAGGTGCACCGTCCAGCTCGGCCGCCGGTGGACACAGACCGGCGTGGCGAACCTGTCACAATCGAGGTCTTCGACCTCGGTACGTCCATCGGGTCTGTCGTCGTCAACGTTGACACATTCCGGATCGCTTCCCTCGGGGATTCAGTCGTCTGGGGCCAAGGCCTGCTGGAGTCACAGAAGTTTTCCATGCTGGTCGCCGACAGGCTGACCGCGCGCTACAACGGATCGATCGCCGTCTTCGCCACAGACCGCTGCGCGCACTCCGGCGCCCGCATCGCCCCGAGCGCGGGTGACGGCCCCGATCCCTTGGCGCCCCGTCTTCCGGGCGATTTCTCCGGCGAGTGCCCGAGTCGCGTGCCGTCGGTCACGGCGCAGGTCACGGGCTGGACCGCCGGCACATTCGCCGCTGGACAAGGCGGCGAGATCGATCTCGTCATACTGAACGGCGGCGCGAACGACGTTGGGATCACCACGATCATGAACCCATTAGCGTCGGACTCCACCCTGTCCGCAGCGACCACCGCGGCCTGCTCCGCCGGCATCGGGCTTCTGCTGCCCACTGTGCTGGCCACGTTCCCATCCGCAGCCGTTGTGGTGACCGGCTATTACCAGATCGTCAGCGACGAGTCAGACATGAGACTGCTGTTCCCGGCGATCGGCGCCCTCGGTCTGCTCGGCAGCCTGGTGGTGCCGTCAGTGCTCGGCGCGGGGCCCGTCGGGTTCGGCCCACTGGAAACAGCCGCGCTGTACGAATGGGTGCGCCGCAGGCTGATCACTCGATCGGAGATCTTCGCGACCGTCGCCAACGCATCATTGGCAGCGGCCGTCGCCGCCCGAAGCCCGCGAGTCGCGCTCGCTGTGCCCGCCTTCGGGCCAACGAATGCGATCTTTGCCCCAGACCCATACGTCTTCGGCGTCGGCCTGTCCCCTGCCGGACTCCTCCCGCTCGACCCAGTCGCCAGCGCCCGCTCGGCCGCCTGTCTCCCCGCGGATCCCATCACCACCGTGGCATCAATCGGGCATCCGAACGCGAGGGGCGCAGAGGCGTACGCCGACGCCATCGCTGCCACCCTGCCCACACTGGGCCTCTGATATGGAGTGGGTTGGTGTCAAGTGGCAGGGTGAAGCGCCCGTCCCGGTGGGTTGTTTCCAGGGGTGGGCGCTTCGTGGTTTCGTCGGCCGTGTTGGGTGGTGAGCGTGTCGTTGGCGACGCGCGGTCAGACTGATATGCGCGGGTTGGTTACCGCAGGACGGTGGTTCGGCTGGAGCGGGTCCGCGTGTCTAGGAACGAGCGTGGACTGTTTGGGTCTGCTCATAGAGGTTTCGCGGGTCGCTCCACGCGCTGCTGCCACCTGTGTGGTCGACGAAGCCGGTTCGGGGTGTCAGTCGTCGATGACGGCCAGGGACCAGCACCAGCCGGCCAGTTCACGGGCGATCGCGACGTTGGCCACGGTGTGGCGTTTGCGGCGTTCGATGAACCGGATCCAGCGCTGGTGCAGTCTGTGGTTGCCCTCGTCGCCGCGGATCCTGGCCGCGGCTGGCGCGAGGTCCCAGCGGTCCCGCATGGTTTTGCCGATCCGGTAGCGGGCACGGTGGTGCCAGGCGGCCTCGACCAACAGGCGCCGTGCGTGGCCGTTGCCGGTCTTGGTGATCGGGCCCTGTGTCCGTGATTGCCCAGAGGAGTACTCCGAGGGCACCAGGCCGGCGAACGCGCCGATGGTGGCGCCGGTGAACCGGTGCCAGTCGCCGATCTCGACCGCCAGCGCGAATCCGGTCAGGGTGCTGATCCCGCGCAGACACCCCAGCCGCCGCACGACCGGCGTGAATTCTGAGTCGGCGGCCAGCTGCTCGATCTGTTCGTCGAGCCGGTCACGCCGGGCCTTCGTCGCGAGTACGGACTCGTAGCCGGAATCGAAGGCCAGCCGGGTCGCACGCGACCCCAGCCGCGGCAGTGCCTCGCGACGCAGTCACACGGCGGCCAGATGCCGGAACAGGCCGAACCCGGTCGGTCCAGCCTCATAGGCCACCGCTACCGGACCAGGCAGACCACGCAACCAGCCAGTGATCTGGTCAAAAGACGGGGTCAGCCTCGACTGCACCAACTCACCCGTCACACCGTCAATCGCCGCCGCCGCAACAGACCTGGCGTGCACATCGAGCCCAACACTCGTACGCTCGGAAAACACCGGGGCCTCCCACACATGTCGGATAGGCCGAGCAGGCAGCCCCTGCTCGGTAACCCACGAATCTGTGTGAGCGAGGCCCCGGCCCGCAACCACCCAGCAAACCCGAGCAGTCACTCCATACCGTCTAGCAGAACTGACCCCAACCACCGAGCAGACCGACGTTTCCGCGGCAGAGAGGGTCAAGTGACTTCAGCTGCGGACAGCGACCTCACTAACGCAGACCCGTGCATGATCCGGGTGAGTAGGCAACTTGGGCTAGCCAAGCCCGATCTTGCGCCATGACGACCAATCACTGAGCAGGCAAGATGCGTGCGTGGAGCCAGAGTGACATGGACGCTTTGATCGCGGGCAACGTGCGCGCGGCGTCAACACGTACCTCGCCTCCCGTGCAGTTGAGCTTCGGCGCCGGACCGTGCTGCAACTGGCTAGTTCGTTCTTAGCGACGTCGCGGGCAAGCAAGACGCGTATCCCGCGGGATGCTGTCACAAGTCCCGCCGATACCAACACGGGCGGCCAGCGAGCGATGTTGAGGGCTACGCCGTACCGCTCAGCCAGGGCCTTCATCAGAGGCAGCGCCGCCCAGGCCAGCCTCGGCCGGCGCGTGCACCTTCTCACGGCATCCGGCTCACCAGTTCAGCTGGGAACGGAACGGGAACGAACAGGTGGCGATTCGAGTCAACCGGAGTCCAATCCTTCCGAACTGGTGCTGTCTCGTTACGCATGGAGAGGCCCATGTCGACGGGGTACCTCGGTTTCCTAAACCGAGCATCAAGCGCCTGATGTGTCCCGGCCGCATCCGCAGATTCACCGTCTGATCATCATCAGCCGGCATCAGGTCACGACTGGTCGCGCCCGTCCTGCAGACGACGCTCCCGGAGTCTACGCACGAGCAAACTCCAGATGCCACGGATCGACCTGCGCTTGGGAGGAGGTGGAGGATTGATACCCGGAGGTCGCTTGCCGATGGCTGGCAGGACTTCGTCATGCCACCAGAACTCGAAGTCATCAAGCAGCACGCGTCTTGCCATTTCGTAGGTCGCCTCGCCAGCCTTCACGAACCGACGATCGATATCGCGCCACTTGCCGAGGCTCACCAAGCGCTCCTTCAACAAGGGCTTGAGTACCGTGGCCTCGCCCAGTTCCTCAAGAAATAGCAGATATTGCCATGCCAGGAAATCATCCGCCGAGTTGGCAGCTCGGTGATAGCCCGTGCGTAGTGCATCAGCGGCAACGCCGGGAGGCAAGTCCCGCAACGCCTCGAGGTACGTGACTCCCGATGGAACGACATTCACTAGGGGCCTCAAGACGCTGATCGCACGATCCACCGGTGCTTGCTCCGCATCGTCGGATTCAGCCGCATGTTCTGCCTCGCCCAGTGCCTTGAGGGCTCGTGGCCGATCAATCAGGACTGGATCGCGGAAGACGGGTGCAACGAATTGGAGGAGATCGGCCTCCTCACCGACGTCGCCCCATCCCGGCAGCCACTGGGTGATCGCAGCCTCATCTGCAAGTCGTCGCGATCGCACCATGACGCCTGTGCTCGGTGTTGCGGCAGTGTGTCGCCGTCGGACAATCTCGATCACTGAGGTCCCGACGACCGTCGCTGCAGCTGCCCACGGCTCATATCCAGAGCCCACGACAATCCACAGGGCCACCAGGATGAGGACAGCGCAGCCGACCGCCAACTCGACGACTACCAGTGGCGTCGTGCGAGCCCGTTTTGGTCCAACCCCCACTCCTACAGAATGCACGCGTTGCGAACAACTGTCATGGCCTCGACTATCAGGTGCAGCCCGGGCTCCCAAGCGGCCCGCTGCTCGCCGGGGGCGAGTGGGCCTGCACCACATTCTGGGGACGCCCTTGTGGACGATTCTTCGCCACGGCAGCCAGGTTGCCGGTTACCCAATCTGTGTTTGTCACACCGCGCCCCCTCAGCGTCTGCGCACGTGCGAGCGGTTACAGGCGCATGGACCCGTGGAGTCAGAGCCTGCAAACCCTGATACACGCGGGCAGCGTTCCGCTCGGGGAGTCAAGCCGCAGACAGATCCATCGCGGTCGGTCACGTCGAGCGTCAACGCTTGTCGAGGTTGGAGCGCCCGATCGGTGCAGCGGTTCCATACGCAGCGTTGGCTGCAATGTGGGCACGCAAGATCAAGGCATGTACAGGTAGCACTTCTCCGGCTTGTTCAGGTAAAGCCTTCGAGACGCTAGCAGCCTCACTGAGCCGGCAGCCGCGGCGTGTTCCCATTCAACGACGAACTCGGGGTCGAGCTCCTCCACCCAGGGACCATTCGCTCTAAGTGATAGCACGAGGGCACGTTCGTCGGGCCAGTCGGCCTCAACCTCGACTTCGCCGTCCACGCAGCTGGGACCGATGTCCTTTGCGGTCAGTCCGAGCTTGCTCCCAGCCACGACCCGGCAAGGCACGCCCAGGTTCGTGGCACGTGTGCTCAACTCCTGGGCGTCGGGTCGCCCCGGGGCATGCCGCGTAGCCGCGTCGAGGAGCGCGTCGAGAACTACCTTGCGGTACACCTCGGCCGTACTCTCGCCGAACTGCTCGACGTCGTCCATGATTTGTTGTTGCTGCCGATCCAGGACCTTGAGTGTCATTTCCCGGCACAGCCGGAGTGCGGTCACCGGAGTTCCTTTCGGTTTGACAAGGGCGTCGTCTGGGTCTGGCCACTCCGGGTCAGGAAGCCGAACGCTCAGAGCACTCTCCCGGAGCTCCACCCGCAGTAAGGAACGCAGCTTGGGGGGCGCCTTCGCGCCCGACTTCAAGCTGGTGGCTGCGAAGCGGTCTGCAAACGCGGCGCGGATCAGAGGCATCAGCTTCGCCATGAGGTTGCGAACTCGCTCCTGGTCAGCCATGTCACGACTCCTCGGGTCTGGTAGCGAATGAGTTGCGCAGCAGCTCGAAGCGCGTTAGCGGATGGAGAAGCTCGAGGTCGGGGTCCATCGCCAGCCAGGCGCCCGCGAGTTCCTCCACGCCTGGCCGGGTGAGTGCAGTTTCGAGCCATTTGATTGCAGCTTGGGCGTCGTCTTCCTGCTGGGTGTAGTAGCAGGCGAGGTTATAGCAGACCTGCCAACCACTTCTCGGATCCTTCGCGAGCTTCTTGATCTTCTTAAGGCCTTTGCTGTGCGGCTGCATGGAGAGTGCTGCGGCGTGCACCATGGCGCGCGACTGCGCCGGCCGCCCGTACTTGGTAAACACGGTGTGCAGAGATCCGATGGTGTCTCGCTGGTCTCGGCGGAAGTACCGGATCAAGACGTTGCGCGCCCGAAGCGTGTCATGCAGGCGCTCGATCAGCTTGCGCGCCAGTGCTCTGAGCGCCGCGAGCTGCTGTGCCGCCGGGGCATTCGGATCGAGGGCGTCATCGCGGCTGAGATTGGCATGCGCCCGCTCCCCAGCTCGCATCAGCAGTGCGGCGGCCGCACTCCGGCGGCTGTGCGCCAGCTCACTCCAGAGCGCGCTGTCTCGCGCAAGTGTGGCCAGGGTCGCCGCCAGTCGGTAGACCGAGGTCTCATCCGTTGGGTCGACGACCACTGCACGCGCGTAAAGCTCCGCTGCGTCGACATACTTTCCGGCGAGCGAGAGTCGGTCGGCGAGCTGGTGGAGCACGAGGTTGGTCGCCGGCGCCTCGCGCAGCGCGGCGCTCAGGGCAGAGACGCTGGGCTTGGTTGCGGTGTCGTACGCCGCGAAGGCGTGTGCCGTGGCGGGTGACCACCGCGCCCACAGAGGCATCCGTGGGCTGTTCGAGAGCACGGTGGCGGCGGCCCAGTAGCCGGCCACGCGGCAGGCGTCGGCCGCTGACTCGTCGGGGGGGCAGTTCCTTGGCTGCCAACGTCTTGCCGGTCGCGGCATCCGCGACCACGACGAAGACTCGCCATCGCTTGTCACCAGGCAGCGGAGGGATGACTTGCGCATTGACTGTGCTCCCGCGTGGCGCGCTCAACACCTTCTTGAGCGCGGCGATCGCTGCAGCCAGGATCTTGGTTGGACCGGCGGCGGTCATGATGCCCTCGAGGTCAGTGAGTGGGGACGAGGTCTGCGACCCTGGGGTCGAGCCTGGCTCACGGAGGTTCTTTGTCAGGGCGGTCACGAACACTGCCTGTTGGGTCTGACTCGCCGGCTGATTCGCTTTGTCCGCCTCCTGAGGATCGACGCCGTGGAAGGTCACGCTGACCGGTCCAGCGACCATCGATGCACTCCGTCGCTCGAGCCACCACCAGCCTCCAAGCAGCAGCACTGCAAGGGCCACCCAGAACCACTTGTCAGGTTCCGGGGAGCCAGGCAGCCACCCCAGCGCCGCTGCCCCGGCGACGGTCGCCCCTTGGTCAACCAGGCTTACCCAGTTCGGGTCAGGGTCTGATTCACCCCGGGCAGCACGCGCGGCCGCCTCCGTCGCCGACATGGCTGCCTCCTCGGCGGCAGCGTCGTTGTTATCCGTGGGTTGCACCCTGTTGCGATATGTTGCGGTCGCGCTCCGGGCAGCTGTGAGCTCCGCGTCCGTCATCAAAGACCCCTGCGAGCGGCAGACCCTCGTCTCGAGGTTCGCCACAGTATCTGGCGACTCGACACCTTGAAGCGCAGCGACCGCGCGCACAGCGGCGACTGCGTTGTCGGCGGCGGTCACGAGGGCTGTGTCCGCGCGCGACGCGGCGTTCGGGTGGTATGCCGCGTCTAGCGCCATGATCGCCTCGTCGAGATCGGCGCCGACTCCAGAATTGAGCGCGCCCAAGAGGCGATTCCCGGGCGCAACGAGGCCTGGAACCGCAGTCCCGGATTGCACCGACCTGGAGAACACCTCGCGCGTCTTCGTGGCGGCGGATCTCGCTTCGTCGAGCGCCTTCGCCTTCGTGGTGTTCAATTCCGCGACGTCACCGACGAGCTTGTGCACTTCGGCGCAGCGCGCGTCATCGACGCTCGCCCAGCCCAGGCGTAGGAGCAGCGCCACGAGCGCAACCGCAGCTAACACCGCGAACCAGCGGAGCGAAGCGCGCAGCCATTCGGTCGACGCCAGGGCGGCCGCTGTCAGCGCCACCGCTACCGACCACCAGAACGCCCACGGCACCGCGCCGACCCACCACAGCGCCAGAGCGGCAGGCACAGCGAGCGCCACAAGGGCGATGGCCACAGTGAGGATGCCAGCCCACCGGTCGTTGTGGCTGCGCCGTGCAAGCAGCCGCCAAGTCACCAGAGCGATAGTCACGGCGGCGAGGACAACGGCCGCCGTCGCAGTGGAGGAGTCACCGACCTTGAGCGCGTTCGCCACACTGTCGAGCGCGCCGAGGGTCTTCCTCGCGGCTGTCGCTATTTCCTCCACGACGCCCTCCCCCCATTCGGACGTTAACTGACCGTAGCGCTCGACCGGCCGTTCCGCGATGGATCAGCTAGGGGAACACGTCCGCAGGTTCAAACAACTCTGAACAATCACTTGATTGTCATAGTCCGTGGCGTGCCCCGTCGCAATGTGATGGGGCTGGATCACGGCGAGAGCGCCACGTAGGTAGCAAGAATCGCGTCGTCGCCAGGTTGCCGGACGATCAGCTCGAAGTCGTCGATCTCGTGGGGCTCGGAGCCGTGACGTTTTACAGCGCCAAGCAGCAGCCGATGCAGCGATGCCGCGTCGCGCGGATCGGCCTGGGTCTGAAGGCTAGCTACTGTGACTCCAAGCCTGCGCACCTCCAGCTCGATCGTTTCGGCTCCTATCTCGGTCGATGCAACCTGAGCTTCCGTCGACGAACCTTCGGCATTCGAAACCGAGTTCTTCGCCGGCTGAGGAGCTACAAGGGTCGGCCGCCCAGGCTCGACACGCACCAGGCCCCAGTCACTCAGTAGCTGCACAGCCCGCTGCGCTGTTGAAGGCGATACTCCGTTCTGCCGGCCGATCTCCTTTACAGAGGGGATCGGTAACCCCACGGCTAGCGTGCCCGCATAGATGCCATCGCGCAGCTCGGCGGCCAGCTTCTCGAAGGGGTGTTTCGGATCGAACTCCGCCATCGGGGGAAGGTCCGCACGACGGGGTCGAGCGGGCATCCTTGGCGTCACGGTACCTGCAGCTCGCTGGTCAGCCTCAGAAACCCAGGCGGAATAGTGACGGCCCGTCGTAGCCCCGCCGCCGCCGTGGCCGTGACGTCCCGCGACCGTGCGGATGTCTACGCCCGCAGAGAGGAGTTCGGTCGCGTTGTACGTACGAAGCTTGTGGATTGAGGTTTCGATACCGAGTCGGGCGACCAGCCTGCTGTACCGCTGGGTGACAGAGTCAGGCTTGAGGTGCGTCTCTCCTAGCGGGTCCCGGGAGAACATGAACGCGTCACGCGCAAGCTTGGCCCCGAGACCGTGTGCGCGCTGTTCACAGCGGTCCCGATGCTCAGAGAGAACCGCGACGCTCTCGGGATCGAGGACGATTCTTCGGTCGTCCTCGTTCTTGGTGTCCTTCTCCCACGTCTCTTTGCCGTACTGCCCGATCGCCCGCTGAACGTGGATAACCCCTCTGTTGAGGTCGACGTGGCGCCAGCGGATACCGCAGAGCTCGCCGCGGCGGTTGCCGGCCACCATGGTTAGCCAGATCAGTGCGCCCCAGTCTGGGTCCTTCCAGGCTTCATTGACGATTGCTGCTGCGTCCTCGACGGATGGTGGGCGTGGCCTCGGCTTTGGCGGTGACGGCGGCTCGGCGAAGTCGATCGGGTTGATGGTGACCCACTTCAGGCGGACAGCTCGCCGGAATGCCCCGCTGAGGATCTGGTGAATGTAGAGGATGCTCGATTCGCTGAGGGCCTCGCAGGCGTGGGCCTTGCAGCGCTCATCGCATTCATGCGCCCGATTGGTTCGGTGATCGATCCGGGGCTGCCGGTCACAGTGGTCGCGGCAGCGCCGCAACTCGCTGTAGAACGAGTCCATCACGTCGGCATCGACTGCACGCACCTTTACCCGACCGATGGTTGGGATGACGTGCTTGTCGGCCTGGCTGCGGTAGTTCTTCGCAGTCTTGAACCCGAGTTTCGCGTCCTTGAAGTGACGCTCGAGAAGCTGGTCGACAGTCGCGTCCGTCCGGGGATGGCGCCGTTCATAGACCTCCAGCTGGAAGCGCGCGAGCACCGCCTCTGCCTGATCTTCCGCCTTCGGCCCGGCCGGCACCGTCTCTCGCAGATACACCCGGTCCTTCGAGATCGGATCCAGACCGGCGTAGACGCTCACCCGTAGCGAGCCGGACGGCAACGTTTCGATCTGCCCCCGCGGTCGCTTCGGCTTCGCCTTCACCTTAGCCACGATGGGGAGCTTACGGCCGTCTCGCACCACGACCCGCACCATGGACGGCGAAATGAAGAAACCCCCAGAGGCAGAGAGTGGCCTCTGACCTGGGGGTTTGGGTGGAGCCGCCTGTCGGAATCGAACCGACGACCTTCTCATTACGAGTGAGACGCTCTGCCGACTGAGCTAAGGCGGCGGGTGGCGCGGACGCCGAGGCAAGAGTGTAGCGGGAGGGTGGGGGTGATTCCGAATCGGATAGGGATCAGGGGTGGTCGAGAGGCGGTCGGGGCGGCCGGGCGGAGTGGGCGGTGGGGGTCGGTAGCGGTTGCGGTCGGTTGCGGTGGGGGTGGCGGGCTAGGTGCGGTCGGGTGAGGAGTGGCGGGTTGGTTGCGGTGGGGGGTACGGCGGGTGGGTGGTGGAGGGGGGCGGAACCTGTTGGGGGTTGGGTACGTCGGAAGGGGCGGGAAATGGTGTGGGAACAATTGAAAGGGCAAATGCGTTGACGTAGTTGTAAGGGATGGGTCAGACTAATCCCCGCAAGGAACTACAGACCTAGGAGTGATCGTGTACCGAGAGTGGAACCCGAGGAAAGCCTGGCGGTTGGATGCCATGGCTTTGTCGGCGTGCCTGCGATCAGTGCACATCGATGCGTTCTATCACCAGCTCAGCGGGACCGAACTGAGCCCGAGTCCGGGCGGCCCACCTGTGTGATCTCCAGCGGGAGATCATCCCAGGAACCGTCTGAGCCGGGCCACCGGCAGCAGGCGGCTCTTTTCTTTTGCCCGCATTTCACCACGTCGGTGCGCAATGGTTGCGGACCGGATTCCAAACCCGCGTCACGAGGGTTCGACTCCTTCCACCGATGCTTTTTCCGGTATTCACGGATACCGACTCGAACAATTGACAACTGGACATTCATCGCATTTTCTCCCAGGTCACCGACGGCCCGGGAGACCTTCCCTGCGGCGCCGCTCGTGCGCCGGGGAAGACGCTCGAGATCGCCGGCCGCACGAGCCGGGCGAGCTTGGGCAACCGTCCCTGGGGCCTGCAACGCCCCGGGGACGTCACCAGCTGTGGGCCAGTGGCTAGGCCACCTCATTTGGGATGAGGACGACGGGGGTTCGAGTCCCTCCAGCTGGACCAGGCGCCCGCAGGATGCTCTGCTACCGGCCGAGCGGGCGCCACGAACGTGCCCAGCGACGGAAATCCGCACCACATCCGGCGCAGGGCGCTCAGCGCCCGTGGCTCAACCGGAGAGAGCACCTGCCTACGAAGCAGGAGCGTGCAGGTTCAAGTCCTGCCGGGCGTGCTGTGTCCGAGGCTGAAGCGGGCGAGGCGCCGGGATGTGGACCCGGAGGAAGCGGGTTCGAGCCCCGCCGGACACCCTCAGGTACGGCGATCAGCCGGGCCCGCCGGTCGCCGTACGTGACAAAGCGCAGTACCTGCGGCTCTGGCCCAATTGGGAGAGGCGCCTGGCTTAGGACCAGGAGGTTCAGGGTTCGAGTCCCTGGAGCCGCACCACACGACCGACACCGAGATCACCCGACCTGACTGCGAGCTGTCGGGCACACTGGATGGGAGGAGGAACCACATGAGCGGTGTGATCGTGCTCAACGCCTCGTACGAGCAACTGCATGTCGTGTCGGTCCAGCACGCCATCCGGATGCTCGTCCGGGAGGTCGCCGTCGTCGAGGAAGCGCATGACGGCGCGAGCATCGGGCCATTCCCCCTCCCCCGGGTACTGCGTCTCGTCCGGTACGTCGTGACGAAGTGGCGGTACGCGTCCGGCCGGCTGCAGTACACGCGGGCCGGCGTACTGAAGCGCGACAAGTTCACCTGCGCGTACTGCGGTAAGCCCGGTGCCACGACGATGGACCATGTGGTTCCGCGGTCGCGCGGTGGACGTGGCGAGTGGCTGAACGCTGTCGCCGCACACTCGTCCTGCAACGAGAAGAAGGGCTCACGCACGCCCGAAGAGGCCGGTATGCCGCTGTTGTGGCAGCCGTGGATCCCTTCTCGTGCCGAGTTGGCGCTCTGACGCAAACACCAATCCCGGTGTCGCGGCAGAGCGTGATGCCAGGTGGGCGACGGTGACCCACCCTCGGTTCTGACCCGAGGTCCCGCAGGTTCGAGCCCTGCCCTGGCAGCTCTCAGGTGGAATAAGCCGAGCGTTGGCCTACCGGCAGCCGTCTCGAAAACGGTCGATCCTTCACCGGATGTGTGGGTTCGAGTCCCACTTCCACCGCATGCACACGAACGAGGAGGGTGAGGAGATGAACGTGGAGTTTCCGGTGGAGCTGAGCGGGGCCAAGAGCTCCACGCTCATGTGGGCGCAGGAGCACGAGGTGGATGCGCAGGCGCTGCAGCAGCTGCGGAACATCGCGGCGCTGCCGTGGGTGTACGGCGTCCGGGTGATGCCGGATGTGCACCTCGGCAAGGGTGCGACCGTCGGGTCGGTGATCGCGATGTACCAGGCGGTGTCGCCGGCTGCGGTCGGGGTCGACATCGGGTGCGGAATGGAAGGCGTCCTGACCTCGCTGACGGCCGCGGACCTGCCGGATGACCTGTCGGCGATCCGTTCGCGGATCGAGGCCGCCGTACCGGTGGGGTTCCGGGCGCACGAGGACCCGGTGAGCATCCGTCGGCTCGGGCTGGACCCGCGGGGATGGGAGCGGCTGTGGGGGTCGTTCAGCAGCCTGCACGACGGGGTGCAGGACCGGGAGTCGAAGGCGAAGAAGCAGATGGGTTCGCTGGGTGGCGGCAACCACTTCATCGAGGTGTGCCTCGACGACGAGGACCGCGTGTGGCTGATGCTGCACTCGGGCAGCCGCAACATCGGCAAGGAACTCGCCGAGCGGCACATGCGGATCGCGCGGGACCTCCCGCACAACGCGGACCTGCCCGACCGTGATCTCGCGGTGTTCCTGTCGGGTACGCCGGAGATGGAGGCGTACCGGCGGGACCTCACGTGGGCGCAGCAGTACGCGTCCGGCAACCGTGCGGTGATGCTGGCGCTGGTGATGCAGGCGGTGCGGGAGTCGTTCGAGCAGGAGGTGCGGTTCGAGCAGCCGATCTCTTGCCACCACAACTACGTGGCCGAGGAGAGCATCGACGGGCTCGACCTGCTCGTCACCCGCAAGGGCGCGATCCGGGCCGGGCGCGGAGACCTCGGGCTGATCCCGGGGTCGATGGGCACCGGGTCGTACGTCGTCCGTGGTCTCGGGTCGGAGCGGTCGTTCTACTCGGCCTCGCACGGGGCAGGCCGGCGGATGAGCCGCAACGAGGCGAAGCGCCGGTACACGGTCGAGGACCTGGTCGCGCAGACCACGGGCGTCGAGTCCCGCAAGGACGCCGGGGTGATCGACGAGATCCCCGCCGCGTACAAGGACATCGAGTCGGTCATCGCGGCTCAGTCCGACCTGGTCGAGGTCGTAGCCCACCTTAAGCAGGTCATCTGCGTGAAGGGCTAGCAGTACGCCGCCCGCCGTCGTCAGGGGAGACGGCGGGCGGCGGGTGCGAGGGGTGAGGTTGCCTGTTGGGAGGGGCAGCGGTTTGCTAAACCGTCGGTCGGGTGTGCTCGGCTCGCGAGTTCGAATCTCGCTCTCACCGCTGGGGCGGTCGGGATGGACCGGCCGCCCCTGCCAGCCCCGTTGGTCTGGTGGTCAGGACGTCCGGTTCTCATCCGGAAGATCACCGGTTCGAGCCCGGTACGGGGTACATGGTTCTGCGCAGGTCCGGGCTGCCGCGGATTGCGTGGTTCTTCGGAAGCGGACGACGGTTCCCACCGTCTAGCGTCGGCGGCGGGGTGATGTGGCGATGGACGACAGGGCGCGGTTGCTGCGAGGGCTTGCTGTTGACGAGCGACGGGTCGAGATCGGGGGCGTTCGTACGACCGTGCTGACAGCCGGTGAAGGCCCGCCACTGGTCTTGCTCCACGGGGGAATCGAGTGCGGAGGTGTCTACTGGGCGCCGGTGATCTCCCGGCTCGCGGAGAAGCATCGGCTCGTCGTTCCCGACGTACCAGGGCTGGGCGAATCGGATCCGGTTGACCGGTTCGATCCGGCGACCTTCGGCGAGTGGTTGACGGGCCTGCTTCGGTTGACCTGTGAGCAGGCACCGACGCTGATCGCGCATTCTCTGCTGGGGACCTTTGCCGAGCGATTCGCGGCACACCACGGCGAACTGTTGCAGCGGTTGGTGCTCTACGGCGCGCCGGGCGTGGGGGCGTACCGGATGCCGATCGGGCTCCGGGTTGTAGCGATCAGGTTCGCGGTGCGACCGTCCGAGGAGAACATGGAGCGGTTCGCGCGCTGGGCGTTCCAGGACCTCGACCAGGTACGGCGGCGAGACCCGGACTGGCTCGAGGCGTTCATCGGCTACACGCGGAGCCGTGCACAGGTGCCGCACGTCAAGCGGACGATGCGCCAACTGGTAGCCGCAGGCACCAAACAGGTCCGCGACCACAGCGAAGTTCCCACAACACTGCTCTGGGGTGCCCACGACCGATTCGTACCGGTGGGGCTCGCCACGGCGGCGAGCGATCGGTTCGGCTGGCCGTTGCACGTGATCGATGCATCCGGACACGTCCCGCACATCGAGCAGCCGGCCGCCTTCACACAGGCGATCGAGGAATTCACACGAACGCCGCACTGATCGCCATCCTCCGGAACGTGCCGGTGCCGGAGGCGAGTCTGGCCGGGATCGCAGCCGCTGCCGCCCTGGAACAAGCGTGGCCGTTGCCGCTCCCCGAGGACGTACGGCGAGTTGCCGGGTGGCCGATCGTCGCGGCAGGTGTCGCCGTCATCGCGGGCTCGCTGAAGACGGCGGGGACCACCGAGCTCGCCAGCCCGGGACGGCTGGTGACCGGCGGGCCATACGCGCGGACTCGCAACCCGATGTACGTCGGGTGGGGGCTGCTGCAGCTCGGGATCGGGGTGATCGCCGGCTCCGGGTGGGTGTTGGTGAGCCTGCCGTTCGTCGGCGCGCTGGTGCACCGGGAGGTGCTGCGCGAGGAGCAGCGGCTCGAGGAGAGGTTCGGGGACGAGTACCTGGAGTACTCGGAGAAGGTTGGACGCTGGCTCCCCAGGCGTTGAGCAGGAGCGCCGCCGTGGGAGAGGCGGGGTGGGCTGTAAACCCGCTGCCTTCGGGCTGAGCAGGTTCGAATCCTGTCTCCTGTACGCACAAGGATGCCTTGGGCAACTAACAATGTGAGAAGAGAGGAGGACCGGCCATGGCCGACCTCAGGAACAGAAAGCGAGTGCCCGGCGGTAGGACCGGTGCTCCAGTGAAGCAGGGTCACGCGCTGCGCCGGGTGCAGCTTGCCTGTGGGCATGTGCAGCGTGACCGGATCGCGCACCGCGGCGATCACGTCTGGTGTGAAGCCGACTGCTCCGACTGGGTCCGCGTCGTCTCGGTCGAGGAGTAAACGCTGCGGGTACGCCGTCCCGGCGGCGGCGTACCCGAATCCCCCTGGTGACGGATTTCTCGCCTGGCTCTCCGAAGGCCGGGTTCCTGGTTCGACTCCGGGCAGGGGGACTCAGAGAAAGAGTTTGTCCGGGTTCAGAAGGTTGTCGGGGTCGAAGACCGCCTTGACCTCGCGTTGCAGACGTAAGCCCACCGGGCCCAGTTCCTGCGCGAGCCAGTGGCGTTTGAGTTTGCCGATGCCGTGTTCGCCGGTGATGGTGCCGCCGAGTGACAGACCCAGCTCCATCACCGCTCCGAAGGCCTGCAGTGCGCGGGCTTCGGCGTCGGGGTCGTCGCGGTCGAAGACGACGGTGGGGTGCATGTTGCCGTCGCCGACGTGGCCGGGGCAGCAGATCAGTACGTCGTACTTCGTGCCGATCTCTGCGATGCCGCGGAGCAACGCGACCAGCTTCGAGCGCGGTACGGCGACGTCGTCGATAAGAGTGACACCGAGGGGTTCGAGCGCTGCATTGACCAGGCGACGTGCTTCGAGAAGCATCCGGGACTCCTCGGCGTCCGATGCCTCGGCGACATCGATGGCACCATGCTCGGTGCAGATCGCCGCGATGCGCGCAACATCCTCCGCGGCGCGCTGGCCGCGGTCGGACTGCGCGATCAGCATCGATCCGACGTCAGCGGGGAGTCCCATGTCGCGATAGTCCTGGATGGCACGCAGAGTCGGACGATCCAGGAACTCGAGCAGGGAGGGTCGGAGGCCGGAGGCCATGACAGCGGCCGCGGCCGCGATCCCCTCCTCGATGGACAGGAAGGTAGCCGCCGCGGTCAGCGACGCTTCGGGGGCAGGCCGCAGTGCGAGCGTCGCCTCGGTCACTACGCCCAACGTGCCCTCGGATCCGACGATCAACCGCGTCAGGTCGTACCCGGCGACGCCCTTCGCCGACCGTCGGCCGGTACGGACGACCTCGCCCGACGCCAGCACCACCTCCAGTCCACGCACGAAGTCCGACGTCACGCCGTACTTCACACAACACAGTCCACCGGCGTTGGTCGCGATGTTGCCACCCACCGTGGACATTTCCCACGACGACGGATCCGGCGGGTAGAACAGGTCCTTCTCGAGCACGGCCCGGGACAGATCGGCGTTCACCACACCCGGTTGGACCACCGCGACCTGGTCCTCGACCGAGACCTCGAGGATCTCGTTCATCCGCGCGGTCGACAGCAGCAGACAGCCATCCAACGCGTTCGCCGCACCCGACAATCCGGTCCGGGCGCCCTGCGTCACCACAGGAACACCCAAAGACCCAGCAGCCTTGAGAACCTCCGAGACCTCAGCGGTCGACGACGGCCGTACCAGCAGCCGCGGTACGCCGGCCGTACAGAAGGTCGCGTGGTCGTTGCGATGACTGTCCAGTACGTCGGGATCGTCGACAACCGCGTTGTCCCCCAGCGACGAACGCAACCGCGCGACGAGTGGATCAGCAGGCGTCATGCCTCATCCTGTTCGGCCAGCAGCCGCAGAATCAACTCCGCCCGCCGTACCCGTTCCCGCCCGAGCGCCTCCGCCGTTCCGGTGAGATGCGCACCCACCGGGTAGATGTTCGGCGCGTTCCGCAGTCCCATCTTCAGATAGACCGGCGCCGCGACCCGAACGATCTCCGGTACGTCGTAGAACCGCACATGCCCACCCTGGTCGTCAGGAACCTCGATGTACATGTCGATCGGCACCGACGTCACCGACCGGATCTCGGCCAGCACCGGCACCGGCAGGTCGGTCGACACGTTCAGACTCGTCGCTCCCAGCCGCTCGTACAACCGAGCAGTCGGGGCATTGGGCAACGGCATCAGCACCGATGTCTTCAGCACGAGGTCCGACGGCAACGAACCGTCGACCTTCAGCTCACCGAGGATCTCCAGCACGCCGATGTCCCCGACCAGCAGGCTCCGTACGCCGAGCTCGACGGCCCGGAACGCATCACAGAGCGACGCGGCAACCATCTCGTTGCCCCGCGCAACACCGCCGACAGCGGCGGAGACCTTGGCCTGACCACCGATGTCCCACGCACCGCGCGGACCGAGGAACAGGCAGACCTCGACTCCGGCCGACGTGCCGAGCGAGAGCATCTCCTCGATCTCGCCGTCGGTCAGCATCATCACGCCGCTGCCCTGCGACACCCGGTCGATCCGGACACCCCGGGTCTTGGCTTCCTCCAGCACCGCGGTCATCACCCGCGGCCCTTCACAGGAAGGGATTTCCACCTTGTACGGCGCCCCGTCCGGGAATGTGCGCGTAGATGCGCCGCCCGGGCGGAAACCACGATCGGCCAGCAGTGCGTGTGCCTCGCGAAGGTTCATGCGTCACTCCAGGGTCCGAGCCGGCCGGCCGCTGTCAGGTCCCGCGCCGGCCCGGTGATCTCCAGGTCGAAGCGGTCACTCACCTCGGTCAGCAGTGCCGGCGTCACCATCAACTCGTTCGGGGACAAGGTGTCCTTGATCCGGGCCAGCCGGAGTTCGGACCAGTCACGCCGGCCGCACATCGTCGCGGCGGCGAGCACGGTGGCCTCGTCGTCTTCCATCACCATCGGCAACCGGGAGCGGCGGGCTCCCCCAGCGCCGGACGTCAGGGCGTTGACGTAACTGACCCGGAAGTCCACCTGCTCCAGCAGACGCGCCGGGATGACGTCCGCCAGGCCGAGGCCGGACGCGTTCCCGTGCGACGCCGGGGTGAGCGAGTGCACGCTGATCGTCGCGATCGACGGCGACTCGAACTCGGGGATCCCGTGCACCCAGCACCGGCCGATCACGTTCGTGTCCATGCCAGCTCCGGACTTGTCCTTGCCCAGTTCATCGATCACCAGCACGTCCAGCTCGTCGAACGGCAACCGGCCGAGCAAACCGCCCGCCCGCTGCAGCAACGCCTGCTCCGCCACACCAGCGATACCGTCCGGTTCGAGCAACTCGACGGCGGCGGTCTTCTCCCGCGCGTTCTCCAGGATCGCCAGCCCACCAAGGACCTTGCCCTGCGCAACCACCATGCGGGCGGCCGCCTCGATGTTCCCGCCGAGTGATGGGATGCCGCCGGCGTGCAGCGAGGCCGCACCGACGTGGTTACCGAGGCCGATCGCGAGGATCTTGGCGATCCCGCTCTCGATCGGGCCGCGGAAGTCGGTGTGCGGCTTGACCCGGTTCACCAGGAGTACGCCGTCCGCCTTGGCGGCGATCGCATCGTGGTGGATGCCTGTGCCGTCGGACAGTGTGCCGACGACCACCGTCTCCATGGTCGCCTCGATCGGGCAGCCGACGGATCCCGGCGTGATGCCGAGGCCGGCGAGCATCTCCTTCTGCCCGTCAGCGGTTGCGCCGCCGTGCGATCCCATCGCGGGGATCACGAACGGCGCGGCGCCCACCGACTTCAGCCAGTCGACAGCCGCCTTCACCACGGGGACGAGGTCGTGGATGCCACGGCTGCCCGCGGTCACGGCGATCCGCGCATCAGGTGCGATGCGGGGTCGCAGGGGTTCGAGCGCTGCCTGTGCTTCGGCGTACGGATCTGCTGAGGTCGGGACATCCGAGAGCAACCGGCGGATCGGCGTGACCTGCGGGATCACACCGCCAGGCCGGAGCCCTCGAACAGCCTCAAAAGGCCCCCAAGACGAACCCCTCGCTTCGCTCGAGGGCTGTTGTGCGGATGACATCAGTGACTCTGCCTGGCTACGGCCGAACCGGTGCGGCCGATGAGGAAGTCCAGGTCGCAGCCCTGGTTGGCCTGTGTGACGTGGTCGACGTACAACCGTGCCCATCCGCGATCAGTCGGCGGCGTCGGCGGCTGCCAGTCAGCCCGTCGCTTCTCCAGTTCCTCGTCAGACACGTCCAGATGCAACCGCCGCGCCGGCACGTCCAGCTCGATCCAGTCTCCGGTCCGCACAAGCGCCAACGGACCACCGACAGCAGCCTCCGGAGTGACGTGCAGTACGACGGTCCCGTACGCCGTACCGCTCATCCGCGCGTCCGAGATCCGCACCATGTCGTCGACACCGATCTCGGCGAGCTTGCGCGGGATCGTCATGTTGCCGACCTCAGGCATCCCCGGGTAGCCCCGCGGGCCGGAGTTCTGAAGCACCAGCACGGTGTCCTCGTCAACGTCGAGGTCCGGGTCTTCGACGGCCTTGTCATACTCCTCGATGCTGCTGAACACGAGCGCCTTACCGCGATGCTGCAACAACCGCTCGGACGCCGCCGACTGCTTGATCACGGCACCATCCGGTGCCAGATTCCCCTTCAGTACGGCGGTTCCGGCGCCACTGCCCAGCGGATCGCCGACGGGCCGGATCACGGCCGTCGCGGGCTGACCCTCCTGACCACTCCAGTCGGTCCGCTCCGCGTTGGCGACGTTCTCGCCCATGGTCTTGCCGGTCACGGTGATGGCATCGGCCTTGATCAGCGGCAGGATCTCCTTCATCACCGCGGGCAGGCCGCCGGCGTAGTAGAAGTCCTCCATCAGGTACTTGCCGGACGGCTGCAGGTCGACGAGCCACGGCACGCCGCGCGCCCACTCGTCCATGTCGTCCAGCGTCAGGTCGACGCCGACCCGGCCGGCGATCGCGAGCAGGTGGATGACCGCGTTGGTCGAACCGCCGATCGCCGCGTTCGCCCGGACCGCGTTCGCGAAGGCGTCGCGGGTCAGGATGTCGCTCGGCTTGAGGTCCTCCTCGACCATCTTCACGATCCGCTGACCGGCCTGCTGCGCGATCGAGTACCGCCGCGAGTCGACCGCTGGGATCGCCGCGGACCCGGTCAGCTGCAGTCCGAGCGCCTCGGCCATGCAGGCCATCGTGGACGCCGTACCCATGGTCATGCAGTGCCCGTTGCTGCGGGACATGCCGGACTCGGCCGCCGCGTAGTCGGCCTCGGTCATCCGGCCGGCGTTGCGGTCCTGCGTGAACCGCCACACCGCCGTACCCGAGCCGATGTCGCAGCCACGGAATTTACCGTTCAACATGGGACCGCCGGTCACCACCAGGGTGGGCAGGTCGACGCTTGCCGCGCCCATGATCGAGCCCGGCGTGGTCTTGTCGCAGCCGGTCAGCAGGATGGCCCCGTCGATCGGGTTGCCGCGCAGCGACTCCTCGACGTCCATGCTGAGCAGGTTGCGGAACAGCATCGCGGTCGGCCGGAGCATGGTCTCGCCGAGCGACATCACCGGGAACTCGAGCGGGAAGCCGCCGGCCTGCCAGACGCCGCGTTTCACCGAGTCGGCCAGCCGGCGCAGGTGCGCGTTGCACGGAGTCAGCTCGGACCAGGTGTTGCAGATGCCGATCACGGGACGGCCGTCGAACACCTCGTCGGAGAAGCCCTGCGCGCGCATCCACGACCGGTGGATGAATCCGTTCCGGTCCTTCTCACCGAACCAGTGGTCGAAACTCCGCCGCCCGATCGGTGCGTCCGGCCGGTCGGGTACGCCGGCCGTCCCGGTCTTCTCCTGCGTCGGATCACCGCTGTCCGGCGGAATGGCGGCATCGCGCGGGTCGCTGGTCGGTGGCAGATCGGTCATCGAGACACCTCACCTGTAGTCACGGTCCCGTTCACCCGGCGGCTGATACCGCTCGGGTTCGCATCCTTCAGTACGTCGGGCAGCACCGCATCCGGCGTGTCCTGGTAGGCAACCGGTCGCTGGAACCGGCGGGCCGCGGTCACGCCGACGCTGGTGTGGATCGAGCCGACGGTCGACGGGAACGGACCGCCGTGCTGCTGGGCCCAGGACACAGCGACGCCGGTCGGCCAGCCGTTCCACAGCACCCGCCCGGCCCTTGCCGTTAGCAACGGCAGCAGCTCCGCGGCCAGCTCGGTGTCTGACGACTCGGCGTGCAGCGTCGCGGTCAGGTTGCCCTCGAACGCCTCCACTGCGGCCCGGAGCTCCTCTACACCGTTGTATTCGACAACGATCGAGACCGGCCCGAAGCACTCCTCGAGAATCTCGTCACGACGCGCTAGGAGCTCGGAGACTGTTGTCTGTAGCAACGTCGCGCTGCCGGATGCCCAGACCCGGATACCGTCGACCTTCTGCAACCGGTCGAGACCTGAGCCGAATCCGTCCTTGATGCGGTCGTTCAGCATCGGCGCTTCGGCGACTCCACCGACCGCTTCGGCCAACTGGTCCTGCAGACCGTGGCCGTCGGGCAGGAAGAGCAGACCGGGCTTGGTGCAGAACTGGCCGACGCCGAGCGTGAACGAGCCGACGTACCCGGTCGCGATGTCCTTGCCCCGGGCATCGATCGCGGCCTGGGTGACGAAGACCGGGTTCAGGCTGCCGAGCTCGCCGTAGAACGGGATCGGCTCCGGCCGCGTCACCGCGATCTCGTGCAGCGCCTTGCCGGCCGGGACCGAGCCGGTGAAGCCGGCCGCCGTGATCCGCGGGTCCTTCAGCGCGGTCACGCCGACGTCGAAGCCCTGGATCAGGCCGAACGATCCAGCCGGTGCACCGGCCGAAGCCAGCGCCGCGATCATCACCTCGGCGGTCCGGGCGGACAGCTCAGGATGACCGGGGTGCGCCTTGACGATCACCGGACAGCCGGCGGCCAGTGCGGACGCGGTGTCCCCACCGCAGACACTGAAGGCGAACGGGAAGTTGCTAGCGGCAAACACCAGCACAGGCCCGAGCGGAACCAGGACGCGGCGCAGATCCGGCCGCGGTACGGGCTTCGCCTGGGCGTCCGCCGTGTCGATGACGACCTCGAGCAGGGAGCCCTCTTCCAGCACGTCGGCGAACATCCGCAGCTGGCCGGTGCTTCGCGCGACCTCGCCGCTCAGCCGAGCCTCCGGCAGCGACGACTCCCGCATCGCGATCGGCACGAGTTCGTCCGCCGCCGCGTCGAGCGCGTCCGCCACCGTGCGGATCCACCCGGCCCGTACGGCCGGCTCCGCGGCGCCCAGCGCCGGTGCGGCAGCCTTGGCGTCGGCGAGCGCCTGCTCGAGCTCGGCGGGGGTGGTGTCCGGGATCATCGCTTCTCCTCCAGGTTCTCGGTCGCCAGGAACGCGAACGGTTCCCGGCCGACGGCCACCGTATTCGTCAGCGTGCCGACCTCGGCGATCGTGATCGTGATGACGTCGCCGTCGGCCAGCGCGAAGTCCAGCTCGGGCACGATCCCGGTGCCGGTCGCCAGGATGACGCCGTCCGGGAAGTCGTTCGGCCCGAACAGTACGTCGATCAGGTCCTGCAACTCCCGCACCAGCTTCGCGGTGGACGTCGTACCCGCGAACACCTCGTCGCCGGCGCGCTCGATCACCAGGTCGATGCTGAGGTCCTTCGGGTTCGCGACCTCCCACGCGGGCCGGATGCCGGCCGCCAGCGAGCAGCCGCCGGCGAACAGCTTGGCCTGCGGGACGTACAGCGGGTTCACGCCCTCGATCGAGCGCGAGCTCATGTCGTTGCACACCGTGAAGCCGGCGATCTCGCCGTGGCTGTTGGCAACGACCGCGAGCTCGGGCTCGGGTACGTCGTGACCCGAGTCGACCCGGATGCCCACCGGCTCACCGTCGACCACCACGCGCCAGGCCGGGGCCTTCTGGAAGAGCTCGGGCCGATCGGCCGTGTAGACCTTGTCGTACACGGACTGCTCGGTGCTCTCCTCCATCCGGGCACCCCGCGACCTCTCATAGGTCACGCCCGCGCACCAGACCTCACCCCGCCCGTCGAGCGGCGGCAGGAACTTCAAGCCGTCGATCGGGACCGGCTCCCCGAGCTTGGCGACCGCTGTCTTCAGCTCGTCCAGCGGGAGCCGCAGCAGCTCCGCAAAACTGCCGACGCCTTCGACCGGCGCCACGGTGTCGTCGGTGCGCACACCGACGAGGGGCCGGCCATCCGGTGACTGGTAACGGACCAAATGCATAGAGCTGCCTTTCACATCGAGGTGCCGAGGAGACCGCGGGTGATCTGGAAGCCAACGTTGCCTGACGCAACCGCCTTGGGAACGAACTGCCGGCTCGCCACCGCCGTGATGGTGTCCAGACCGATCCGGGCCTGGTCCACGGCATTGCCCGTGGCCACCGCGTCGAGGTCGTCGCCGTACTTCGCCACCGTCTCGGGATCGTTGCTGAACTCAACGACCGGGACGAAGCGCTGCGCGGACAAGGTGCCGCCGGCAACGTGCGCGAGGATCTGCTGAACGCCGGACGCACCGAAGCCGGTCGCGGTCTCCATCCAGTCCGTGCCAGGCATCCGCATCACGTGCCACCCCGGCGCCGCGAACCGCTGCCCGTGCGCGATCGTCGGGCCGACGGCCGCATCAGAGCCGAACGCCGTACGACGGAAGCCGTCGTGTGCGATCAGCCCGCCTCGGGAAGACAGCACGACGGATCCACCGGAGCCGACGATCTCGCGGCCGACCAAGGCCAGCGCCTCAGCTGTGTCGTCGGTCAGCGGACCGCGAGCCTCCAACCCGACGGTGAGGTCGCCGAGAGTCCCGGCGTGCTCGACCGGGCTGTCCAGGTCGAAGCTGCCGAACCAGTCGCGCACCTTCGCACCGACCGCATCCAGGCCACCGTCGGCCTGAATGCTCGCCCAGCCGAAGCGGGACGGATCCGCGCCGGCTTCGACCAGGCGCGACCGGAAGTAGTCGTTGTGGGTCTTCTCGCAGCCGTGCTCGAGCAGGAGCGCCATCCGGGTGTTCGGGTGGAGGAGATAGCCGAGCATCGTGCGGGCGAACGTCTCCTCGGAGGCGCCACCGCTGCTGCCGCAACCCTCGGTGTGCGGCAGCGCGACCATCCGCGTGACCGCGTCACCGGCCCACCTCTCCAGTTCACCTTGCGCCGCGAGCCGCAACGCGATCATCCCCGAGCACAGGCTGGTCGGCAGGATCAGCCCCACGGCCTCCGGCACCAGCCGGTTGTCCACCTGCAACAGCCGTACCGCGCTCCGGTCGTTGGAGCCAAGACCCGTGTGCGGGAGACCGTCCAGCGGAGCGTCACGGTCCTCGGCCGGGAGATCGATGAGCTTGCGGCTCATCCGGCCGTCGGTGGTGATCGAGATGCCCTCGCGCGGGCCGCTCTGCTTCCAGTTCCGCCAGATCGACACCTGGCTGTGGCCGGCCCGCTCCCCCGCGCTCGGCTCGCCGGACGCGACCCGGACCGTGAGGTCGAAGGTGTCCGCGGTCAGCTCGGCCATCGACGTACCGGTGAGGTAGCGGCCTGCGTCGACGTCCATCTCGGCGTGCAGGCGCTCGTACCGGTCGTGGGTGGTGACGAACTTCAGCGTCGGCACGAACGGGAAGTTGGTGATCGAGCCGTTCCCGGTGGTGAAGAAGATCAGGTTGCAGCCGCTGCCGATCTGGCCGGCGACCGACTCGAGGTCGTTGCCTGGGCTGTCCATGAAGATGTAGCCGTTGCCGGGCAGCGGTTCGCCGTAGTCGATCACGTGGTCCAGCCGCACCTCGCGCGGCAGCTTCCGCGCGGCGCCGATCGACTTGAGCACGATGTTGTAGAGGCCGCGGTACACGTTGCCGCCGGACGGGTTGCCCTCGGCGGTGTGACCGTGCCAGCCGACGCGCTCCTTGAACGAGCGGATGGTGGCGAGGAACCGCCGCGCGGTCGCGAGGTCGCGAACGTTCTTCAGTACGTAGGGCTCCGCGCCGATCAGCTCGTCGGTCTCCGCGAGTACGGCGGCGCCACCGTGCTTGATCACCTCCGCACCGACCAGACCGGCCAGCGGGTTGGCGGAGATGCCCGAGAACGCGTCGGAACCTCCGCACTGCAAGGCGATCCTGAGATCGGCGAGCGGAACCTCCGTCCGGGCCTGATTGTCGACAATCGGCAACCACGGCTCGACCAGCGCGCCGGCTTCGGTGAGGTCGTGCTCGAATCCGGCCCGGCGGGTGAAGTACGCGAACGGGACCTTGATCGACGGGTAGTCGTGCTCCGCCAGGAAGTCCTTGATCGCCTGGCCGGACACCACGTCGTCCTCGGTGTCGACGATCAGTACGGCGCCGACGTTCGGATTCAGGGTGAAGCCGGCCAGCGTCGCGAGCAGGAAATGCAGGTTGTTCGGGACCTCGTCCTCGCCGCCCTCGGTGTGCGCCACCGGTACGACGCCGTCCCCGGCAGTCGCGCCGTCGAAGCGACGGGCGAGCTCGGTGACGAAGCCACTGCTGCGGGAACTGGTCGCCATCAGGACGACGTGGTTCCGCGTGCCGGCCGGGCCCTGCTCGCGGGGGTAGCCGAGGAATGTTCCGGGCTGCTCGACGCTGGTCACCTGGGCGCCGAAGTTCAGCGCGGACTCGTCCAGCACGTACGGGTCGAGCGGCTCATTGGTCGCCGAAGGCTCGTCCGGGAGACCCTCGACTCCGCGGGCGGTGACTGCCGCGAGGCTGGTCGGCGTACACACGTAGTCGCCGGGGACCAGGTCACGGGAGGCACGGGCGAACGGGGTGTTCCAGGACGTGAGCGCGTCACCTGGAGCGACTGGGGTGACTACGAAGCGGTGCCCCTCGAGCACGGTGTGTGGCAGTGTCACCACAGCGTCGCCTAGCTCGATCTGTGTCCCGGCGTCGAGCCGGCGGGAGGCGATAGCAACGTTGTCCCCCGGCTCGGGCAGGACTCCGACCTGTTCGAACCTCACCATTCGTTTTTCTGCCTTCCCGTAGCTAGCCCGGGGTCGAATCGTGCATGATGCATGATTACAGTGCCACCCTGCCGAAGACGACCGGCCGGGTCAAGACCGCGACCAGGATCCGGAGAGAGCCGATGACGGAACCCACCCTCGGGACCGTGGCGCCGCAGGACCGGCGGCTGCTCCGGCGGCAGATGCTCGCCGACGACGTGTACGAAGCGATCAAGACGATGCTGATGGACCACGTCATCCGACCCGGCGCCCGGATCTCGATCGACGGGCTGGCGCGGGAGTTCCAGGTGTCGTCGACGCCGGTCCGCGAGGCGCTGGCGCGGCTCGAGTCGGAGGGCCTGGCGGTCAAGGAGCCGCTCAAGGGATACCGCGCGACGCCGCTACTCACGCTCGAGGAGTTCGACGACCTGTACCGGTTCCGGCTGCTGCTGGAGCCGTGGGCGGCACGGCGCGCGGCCGAGCTGATCGACGACCACGGGCGCGACCGGCTCCGGACCGAGCTGGCCAACGCGGTCGAGCCGACGTCGGTCGACTACGCCGGCTACAAGTCGCTGACCGCGCACGACAACCGCTTCCACTCGCTGATCGCGGGGCTGTCCGGCAGCGAGCAGGTTCGACTCGCGTTCGAGCGCACCCACTGCCACCTGCACATCTTCCGCCTCCACTACGACCGCGACATCGGTCCCGAGGTCCTCACCGAACACCGCACCCTGGTCGACGCCATCACCTCCGGCAACCCCACCGTCGCCGAATCCGCCATGACCCAACACATCGAGAACTCGATGACGCTACGCCTCCGTAGAATCTACGAGTGACCCGCCGTCCCTTTCCCCTGGCGGATCAGGTCCCGCCGGAGCTGTCGTCGTACATCCTCGACTTCCACTGGGACCTCTCGCTCCTCCGCCAGCTGGAGCTGGCGACCCTCAGCGTTCCGCTGGGTGAGCTCGTCGGGCATCTCGACCTGCCGTTCTGGGCGTACGGCGGCCGGCCGTTCCAGGTCACTCCGCATCAGGTCGCGGCCGATCCAGTGGTCTATCGGGCGCAGTACGACCGGACGATGGCGGCCGACCTGAGTCACCCGCTGGACGTCGTACGCCGACCCGACGGACTGGTCACGATCCTCGACGGGATCCATCGGTTGCTGCGGGCCGAAATCGAGGGCCAGACGGCGGTCGAAGTACGTGTGCTGCCGTGGGATTTGGTCGATCGGATCTCGGTTCGAGACTGAGGGTTTGGGGTGGTGGGGTTAGGGCACGTCGGGGAGATGGATGCTGTGGAACTCCCTGCTCCGCGGCCTGTTCTGTGGCCGTTGCGGCCTACGGAGTCGGCGCAGGTGTCGACGTCGCCGGACGGAGGACGCACCGTCGTCACGATCCGGCACGCGCCGCTCGACCAGGTCACACCGGAGATGCTCGCCTGGTGGTACGGCCACGTGCCCGGGACGATGCGGTACGCCGGCGCCACCTGGCCGCGGTACCTCGTCTGGCACCCGTTGGACCACATCTCGTACGAGCTGACGACACCCGGTCAGGTGGTCGCTCCAGCCGCGCGGCTGCACATCAAGGAGGCGCTGGGCCGTGACCCCGCCAACCTGGTCGATCTCCAGGTCACCGTCGAAACGGTCGACCAGCAGGTCGCGATCATCTCCAAACGCGTCCTCGGTACGTCGATCGTCCGCCTCGAGAACGAGTTCGAGCCGTACCACGGCGGCAGCCGCTACACGACGCGGCTGACGCTGGGCGACACCACGCTCCTGGGCGGTCTGTTCCTCAACCGCGTCGCGCACACCCGCGCGTTTCCAGCTCCGAAGCTCGCGGCCTGGATCCGTCACCACATCGAAGAGATCGGCAACCTCGAGAACTTCCTCCCCGACCTCGTCCGCCACCGCGCCGACCACGAACCCTGAGCCGAATGTGGTGGGCCGACCCCACGCGTGCTCCCGCGCCACGCGGGCCCTGCGGAGGCTGTTCGCTCCGGGCGCGCGGGTCGGACGAAGCCTCGCGCCCGTACGTTGTCGAGCGACTGATGTCGCCGCGGGCTGGTTACTCCAGCGGGGCGCCGCCGTACGAGATCTCGTTTCCCTCGGGGTCGTAGTACGTGACGTGGCGGACGCCGTTGTCGTAGGTCTCGCGCTTGGCCGGCTCGATGCCGCGCTCGGAGATTGCCTGGATCCGGGCTTCGAAGTCTTCGACGAAGAGGGTGTGCTGAGCGTGGCCGGCGTGCTCGGGTACGACCTCGATGTACAGGTACTGGTGTTCGCCGACCTCCCAGACCGCCTCGATGTCGTTCGGCAGGAAGCTCGGTGGCGCCCCCAGCAGCTTCGTGTACCAATCGACCGCGGCCGCGTAGTCACTGACCGAGATCCCGGCGAACAAGTCCAGAGCCATACCGGATCCTACAAATAGGATGGGGGTATGAAGGTGAATCGACTGGATCACCTGGTCCTGACCGTGGCCGATCTGGATGTGACGGTGGACTTCTACCAGCGGGTGCTGGGGATGGAGCCGATCACGTTCAAAGGCGGGCGGCGGGGACTCGGCTTCGGAACGAGCAAGATCAACCTGCATCAGGTCGGACATGAGTTCGAGCCGAAGGCGCAGCATCCCGGGGCCGGCACGGCCGACCTGTGTTTCATCGTGGACGACCCGATCGAGCAGGTGCACGCGGAGCTGATCGCGCACGGCGTCGAGATCGAGGAAGGTCCGGTCGAGCGTACGGGCGCGACCGGCCCGATCCTGAGTGTCTATCTACGCGACCCCGACCAGAACCTCATCGAACTCAGCAACTACCTCTAGGGGGAGCCGGCCGCGGGGTCCTCCCGTGTGCTCGGCGCCAGGAGCGGACGCCAGGCACTCACCAACTGGGTCGGCGGTGTCCACGCCAGGTCGGGTCGAGCGTGGACGGCGCGCTGCCGGGGAAGTTGGTGAGTGCGGCAGGTCCGGACGTCAGGCCGGCGCGTCTCCGTGGTCAGGGATTTCTAGTTGTACGCCGCCCTGCAGGGCTGACTGGTGGGCGTAGATGCCTGGGAGGGTGTAGCGGGCGGCGACCCAGGCGTTGACGGGTGGGAGGGTCTTGTCGGCGACCGCGCGGACGAAGTCGTCGGCGAGGAAGTGGTGGGAGCCCTCGTGGCCGTTGTGCATGCCGTCGAACTCGGCGGGCAGACGGCTGCGGTCGTGCACCGGTGACAGGCCGGACCGGAACGCGTCCCGGAGTGCCGGGTCGACGTTCGCCAGGTCGGCGTCGTCCATCGAGCTGCTCGGCTTCGTCTCCATCAGCTGGCTGATGTCCTCGACACCTTCCTTGGTCTGCCAGACCGTGGTGGTGGCGAGCTGCTCGAAGCTGCCCTCGGTGCCGAACACCCGCAGCCGTGACTCACGGATGTGCGACGGGTAGCCGACGCGGCGCATCTCGTTCGTCCGCATCACTCCGCCGTCGGCCAGCTTGAACAGCGCGGTCGCGTTGCTGAAGTCGTTGTCGAACTGGCTGACGTCCTTGTCGAAGACGCCGTCGCCGCGGTCGTCCTTCACACCGATGCAGGACACGTGGGTGGCGTGCTGCCCGGTCACCGAGAGAACGTTGCCGACGGCATGCGTCGGGTACAGCATGGGCGGGAAGGAAGCGGTCTTCTTCCACTCGTCGCCGCCGCTGTACTGGTACGCGGCGTAGAAGCCGAGGTCCATGTCGTGGACGTAGTCGCCTTCGGAGTAGAAGACGCGGCCGAACTCACCGTTGGCGAGCTTCTGCCGGCAGTACACCGACGACGGGTAGTAGAAGCTGGTCTCGCCCATCATGTAGGTCAGGCCGGTCTCCTTGACCAGCTCGATGATGCGCGCGATCTGGTCCGCCTCGATCGCCATCGGTACGGTCGAGTAGACGTGCTTGCCGGCCTCGAGTGCGCGGATCGCCATCTCGCCGTGCAGCCAGCGCTGGGTGAAGATCGCGACGGCGTCCACGTCGGAGGCGAGCATCTCCTCGAACGACTGGTACGTGATCGAGATGCCCTGCTTGGCCGCCATCTCGGCGGTCCGTTCCGGCAGTACGTCGGTCAGTCGCACGTCGGACACGTCCGGGTGCGCGGACCACAGCCGCAGGAACGAAGGAGCGAACTGGCCGGCGCCGACCACACCGATGCTGAATCCCATGCGGATAGGCAATCACACATTTTTCTTCCACGGAAGAACAAATTCAGACGTTGGAACGTGTGATCCAGACCACCCGCAGTAGGACGAGGCAAGGAGGGCCGCGGACGTTAGAAACGTGTGATCCAGACCATCCGCAGTAGGACGAGGCGAGGAGGGCCGCGGACGTTGGAACGTGTGATCCAGACCACCCGCAGTAGGACGAGGCAAGGAGGGCCGCGGACGTTGGAACGTGTGATCCAGACCACCCGCCCTGAGGCGAGGCGAGGAGGCCGGAGACGTTGGAAGGTGATCCGGACCATCCACTGCCAGGTCCGCTACTCGACGCGGTGCAGGAGGTGTGGGTTGTCTGTGGTGATGCCGTTGACGCCGAGGGATGCTGCCCGGACCAGGGTGTCCTGGTCCGGCACCGGCCAGGCGGTGACCTCCAGCCCCGTGGCCTGGAGCTCCGCCACACCGTCCGCGGTCAGGCCGGCGATCCCGCAGAGCGCCGCACCTGCCTCGGCCTCCTTCGTCAGCATGAGTACGTCGGACATCGCGGGAGTACGCCCGAAGATCCGGCCGGTCGACGCGGTCGGCATCGCCCGCCGTACCGCCAGCAGGATCTCCGGATGGAACGACGTGACCAGCGTCCGCGCCGCCAGCGACGGGTCGGCCTGCAGCGACTCGACCAGCAGCGGAATGGCGTCGACCGCCTTCACCTCGGCCTGGAAACGGACACCGATCTCGGCCACCGTCTCGGCCCACGTCGGCACCACTTCACCAAGACCGGCGTCGAGCGACCGCACCTCGTCGTACGACATCGCGGCGATCTCGCCGGTCCCGGAGGTCGTCCGGTCGACGGTGGCGTCGTGCATGATCACGAGCTCCCCGTCGGCCGTGACCCGCAGGTCCAGCTCGATCTCGTCGCAGCCGTCGACGACCGCCCGCCGGAAGGACCGCAGCGTGTTCTCGGGTTCGGTGCCGAGTGCGCCGCGGTGGCCGGTGATGATCACAGAACTTTCTCCTCGTAGAGTCGCTTGACCTCGTCGCCGATCGCCTCGAGCCGCTTGGCGACCGAACCGAACACCTTCTTCACCGCCGTGTTGTCGGCGTAGATCTGCTGCAACCCGGTGTAGATGGCGACGTTGGCGTTCCGGCCGTAGAGCCGGATGGCGTCCTGCTGGCGGGCGTTGGTGAGCTGCGCGATCGCGACGCCGAAGTTCGGCTGCTCGGCGATCAGCTTCTTCAGATCCGGGTTCTCCCGGGCCGCGTTCACCACCGGCAGGTAGCCGGTCTGCGTGGTCCAGAAGGCCGAGTTCTCCGGCAGGGCGAGGAAGGTCAGGAACGTCGCGGCAGCCTGCTTGCGCTCGGTGGAGATGTTGCGCATCATCCCGATGCCGCCTCCGCCGGTGGCGAGCCCGGACGCGACCTCGGACGGGATGAAGCCGGCGCCGACGGGGAACTTCGCCTTGCTGGTCATGCTCTTCAGGCCACCGGTCGACTCCTGCATCATCGCGACCAGCCCGTTGGCGAAGTCGGTGCTCGGGCTGTGGGCCATGTAGGCCAGCTTGTCCACGTGCACCATCTGCCGTTGCCACTCGCCCGCCGCGACCGCACCATCCTGGTCGATCGTGACATCGAGGCCCTTGGAGTATGCACCGCCGAACTGCCAGACGTTGCCCTGGAACTGCCAGTCGCCGTCGACCTTGGCGAGCGCGAGCGTGCGCAGCGAGCGTCCGCCGGACTGCACCTTCGACAGCTCCGGCCCCCAGGACCGCAGCTCGCTCCAGGTCCGCGGCGCCCGGTCCGGCAGGCCGGCCTTCGCGAACGCGTCCTTGTTGTAGTAGAGGATCGGCGTACTGCGGGCGAACGGGACCGCCCAGCTCTGCCCCTTCACGACGTACTCGCCGAAGAGCTTCTGCTGGAAGACGGCCGGTCCGAACCCGTCGGTGAAGTAGCTGTTCAGCGGCTCCAGCGCGTCGTTCAGGAAGAACCGCTCCCACGTCACGTCGGACAGGATGGCCAGGTCCGGTGCCTGCTTGGCGACCAGCGCCGCGGCGACCTTCTGGGCCACGTCGTCGTAGCTGCCCTGGAACTGCACCTCGACGTACACGTCCTGCTGGGAATCGTTGAACTTGGCAACGAGTTTGTCGACCGCCTTGCCGTTCGCGCCGCCGTACGACGTCCAGAACACGACCCGGACCCGGTTGCCGTACTTCGCCGGCACCGCACCCGGCGGCTGCGAGTACTCCGCGTCGACCGACCGGTAGCCGCAGCCCGCGAGGGTGGTACCGGCGGCAAGACCCAAGAACATTCTGCGTCGCATCGTCATCCCTTCAACGCTCCCTGGGTGAGGCCGCCGACGATGTAGCGCTGCGCGATGAGGAAGATCACCAGCATCGGCGCCAGCATCATCAAGGTGCCGGCCATGATGGTGCCCCAGCTGGCCACGCCCTCCTCGGTCTTCAGGATCAGCAGGCCGATCGGCAGCGTCCGCATCGAGGCCGAGTTCGTCACGATCAGCGGCCAGACGAAGTTGTTCCACTCCTCCACCGCGGTGATCACCACGACCGTGACCAGCATCGGCCGCGACATCGGCAGTACGACGCGCCACAGCGTCCGCAGGTGGCCGGCTCCGTCGACCGCGGCCGCATCTGTCACCTCGGTCGGCAGGGTGAGGAAGTGCTGGCGCATCAGGAACGTCGCGAACGCCGACCCGATGCCCGGGATGATCAGCCCTGCGTAGGTGTTGATCCATCCCAGCGTCGCCACGGTGAGGTAGTTCGGCAGCAGCGTCACATGTCCCGGCACCATCATCGCGCCGAGCACCCCGAAGAACAGCACCTTCTTGAACGGGAACCGCAGGTAGGCGAAGGCGTACGCCGTCAGCACCGCGTTCGTCACCTTGAGCAGGGTGCCGAGCACCGTCGTGATCGTCGAGTTCAGGAAGAACCGGTCGAACGGCGCCGCTTCCCAGGCCAGCTTGAAGTTCTCCCAGGTGAAGTGGTCCGGCCACCACGACGGCGGCCACTGGTAGATCTCGGTCGGCTGCTTCACCGTCGTACTGATCAGCCAGTAGAGCGGACCGAGGAACACGGCCGCCACCCCGACCAGTACGACGTACTGGATCGCACGTGCCTTCATCGGTAGTGCACCCGCCTCTCCATCACCCGGGCCTGGACGGTGGTGACGACCAGCAGGATGACGAACATGATGATCGACAGCGTCGCCGCGCGGCCCGCGTTGAACGCCTTGAAGCCTTCGTTGTAGATCGACCAGCTGAGCGTCGTGGTGGCATCACCAGGACCACCACCGGTCATCACCGCGATCACGTCGAACGCCTGGAAGGTGCCGATCACCGTGGTGATCAGCAGGAAGAAGGTGATCGGGGCAAGCAACGGCAGCTTGATCGCCCAGAACCTCGTCCAGGTGTTCGCGCCGTCGATCGCGGCCGCCTCGTCCAGATCCTTCGGCAGACCCTGGAGGCCGGCCAGGTAGATCAGCGCGGCGAAGCCGACGTTCTTCCACAGGTAGACGATGACGAGGCCCGGCAGTGCCCAGTCGGAGCTGTTCATCCAGTCCGGCGGCTCGGCACCGAGCGGTTCGATCAACGCTCGCAGCAGGCCGTAACCGGGGTCGAACATGAACGCCCAGATGGTGGCGACCGCGGCACCGGACAGCACGTGCGGCGCGAACGCCATGGTCCGGACCGCGCCCCGGCCCTTCAGCGGCAGGTTGAACAGGAAGGCGAGCGCGAGTCCGATCACCAGGCTGCCGACCACGATGAGCCCGGTGAACACGATCGTGATCCACAGCGTCTTGTGGAATGCCGGATCGGACAGCGTACGGGTGTAGTTGGCCAGGCCAACGAACGTCGGCCGCGCCGCGATCATGTTCCAGTCGGTCAGGCTGAGGAACGCGTTGTAGATGATCGGCCAGTACGCGAAGACCGCGATCACGATCAGGTTCGGCGCCACCAGCAGCGCGAACAGGCCGTACTCGCGGCGACGTCTGCGGCGGCGGTGGTTGTCGGCGTCGCCGGCCAGAACGCGTTCGTCCGGATGGGTCCGGACCGGCAGGTCCAGTGCGGTCACACCGGCCTCCTCGGGGTTGACGGGGCTAACAGTTCGATCAGTGCGGCAGCCAGAGAGGGCTCGGCCGCGAGGATGCCATGCGGTAGTGCGGTCCCGGGTCCGCCGGTCGTCTGTGCACCCGCTTCGCGGGCGATCAGAGCGCCGGCGGCGATGTCCCAGGGCTGAATGAGGTGCTCGTAGTAGGCGTCCGCCGTACCGTCGGCGACCGAGCACAGATCGAGGGCTGCCGATCCCCCGCGGCGCACATCCCGTACGGCGGGCAGCACACGCAGCAGGTGGTCGGCCTGTTCGGCGCGACGCTCGGGCAGGTAGGAGAAGCCGGTGCTCACCAGGGCCGACGCGAGTACGACGTCACGCGGCGGACCGAGCGGGACCACGTCGCGTGGTGCGCACTGGCGGAAGTCGTCGCGCCAGGCGCCCTCGCCGCGGATCGCGGACCAGGTGATGCCCGTGCGCGGCTGGTGAACCACGCCGACCAGTGCACCAGCCTCGTCCTCGACCGCGATGGAGACACACCAGTCGAGGCGGCCGTAGAGGTAGTTGACGGTGCCGTCCAGCGGGTCGATCACCCAGGTCAGACCGGTCTCCGAGGGCCGGGCGGCACCCTCCTCGCCGAGCAGGCCGTCACCGGGCCGCGCCGCGCTGAGGCCGTCGGTGATCAGCTTCTCGGAGGCGCGGTCGGCGGCGCTGACCGGGTCGCTGGCCGAGGACTTGGTCTCGACACCGACGGCATCAATGGATAGACCTGGTTGGCGCGCCAGCAACTCCTCGCCGGCCGCAGCGGCCAGTCGTAGAGCCAGCGTCTGCAGCTCGGTGAGGGGCGGAGTGTTAAGCACGCCGTGAAATTATCATCGTTCTATGGTGACGTATAGAGAATCTATGTGATTTTCTCACCGACTTCACAACGATCAGGCAACTCAGTCGTCGACGTCCTCGCGCAGGCGGACGCCGGTGACGCCGTCGAGGTCGTCCAGGGCCAGCACCAGATTCTGCAACGGCGGCCGGCCGGTGAAGCGCATCGACGCCCGTACCTGTGGCCGGCCGGCCTCCCGGTGCACGTCGGTGCCGAGCACCGACGCCTCGAAACCCATCGACGTGGCGGTCGACAGGATCGCCCGCAGTACGCCGGAACCGTCCTCGTACCGAACGGTCACGATCCGGCGGCGGTCCGGCGACGGCAGGAAGCGGCCGAGCCGGCCGAACGGGCCGACCGCGACCAGATGCAGCAGGGTCGCGGCCACGGCCAGCACCGGCATCCCTGCACCACAAGCCATTCCGATCGCGGCCGTCATCCAGATCGTCGCGGCGGTGGTCAGCCCGCGGACCACGTCGCGGCGCATGAAAATCACCCCGGCGCCGAGGAACCCGACGCCGGACACGACCTGCGCCGCGATCCTCGACGGATCGAGGTTGACCTCGGTCCCCAGGACGGCGTCGAAGCCGAAGCCGGAGACCAGTGTGAACAGAGCAGCCCCGGTGCCGACCAGGGTGTGCGTGCGCATCCCCGCGCTCTTCTGCTGCAGCTGCCGCTCGATGCCGATGACCATCGACAGCACGAACGCGGCCAGCAGCAACAGGAGCTCGGTCCAGGTGGTGGATGTGACGAGTTGCATGGTGCTTCCAGTTCCCTAACAGGTGGTGTCTGATGCTCCCGCGCCGTAGCGAGCAGGTGCTCGGGGCGAGGTGCCGTGCCGAGTGCCGCGCAGTAGGCGGGGGAGCATCAGACACCACCTCACGCCGAGACCAGTCCTATGGGGTCGACTCCGGCGAGGTATGCCGCTACGGCTTCGGCGGCGATTGAGCCGGCGCGGAGGGCGGTCTGTTTGGTCGCACCGGCGAGGTGTGGCGTCATGACTACGTTCGGTGCTGTCAGCAGGCGTGCACCAACCGGCACCGGCTCAACCGGGAACACGTCGAAGGCGGCCGCACCGAGCTGACCGGACTCCAGCGCATCCACGGTCGCGTCGTAGTCGAGCAACCCACCACGCGCTGTGTTCACCAGTACGGCGCCTCGCGGCATCAGGGCAATCTGGTCGGCACCGATCATCCCGCGGGTCTGATCGGTCAGCCGCGCGTGCAGGCTGACTACGTCCGACCGCCGCAACAGGTTGTCCAGCTCGACCACCTCGACGCCGTCCGGCGCCTTGGCCGGATCGATCGCCGGGTCGACCACGAGGACTTCGGCGCCGAAGGCAAGCATCACCCGAGCGACGCGCTGCCCGATCGCGCCGTACCCGATCAGACCGACCGTTGCCCCGTCCAGCTCGAGGCCACACTCGTCGTACGCGTAGAGGTCGCTGCGCCACTCGCCCTGCTCCAGCGTTCGTTGCAGCCGCGGAAGGTTGCGCAGGGCACTCATCATCATGGCGACCGCGTGCTCGGCGGCGGCGACCGCGTTGCGGCCGGGGGTGGACGCGACGATGATGCCGCGCTTGACTGCCGCGGGGACGTTCACGTTCACCGGGCCGCCGCGACAGACGACCAGGAAGCGCAGGTCCGGCGCGGCGTCCAGCACCCGTTCGGTGAACGGGCCCATCTGGGTGACCGCGATCTCGACCCCGGGCAGCGCCGCGATCAGCTGATCTTCGGCATCGCTCGCCTCATCCACCTCGGCCACCCGCCCGTACGGCGTCAGCGGCCAGGGCAACGTGACCTGACGAAAGTCGAACGTGACGTTCTGGACGGAGGACAATGCTGTGGCGAGCAGATCGTTGCGTACGAAGTGGTCGCCGGCAAGCAATGTCTTGATGGTTCTCATCGAACTCCTGAGGTGAAGGTTGGTGCTGGGTCAGACCAGCGCGGGCGGGCTGCCTCGATCCGGCGCAGGTAGTGGGCGTACCCCTCGGCGTAGAACGCGGCGCGGGCGGAATCGGGATCGACCTGACGGGTCTCGGCGACCCAGCCGTCGGCGCTGTCCGGGTCGACCGCACGACGAGCGCAGATCACTGCACCACGGGCCGCGACTTGCTCGGCCTCAGCGGTGTGCAGCGGCGCGTTCAGCACGTCGGCCAGGATCTGGGTCCATTCGGTACTGCGGGCGCCACCACCGCACACCGTGACGCGGCCGCTCCATCCGGCTGCCTCGAGACAGTGCCGAGCGGCGTACGCGATGCCTTCGCAGGTTGCGCGCACCAAGTCCGCCGTTGTCGTGGACAGCGAGATCCCGTCGATCGAGCCTCGCGCGCGGGTGTCGACGAACGGCGCACGCTCGCCGGCTTCGGACAGATAGGGCAGCACGGTCACGCCTTGGGCTCCGACCGGGCTCTCGGCGAGCAGCTCGGGCAGTCGGTCTGTGCCGGCGCCGACGAGTGCGAGGACTCGGTCGAGAGCGGCGGTGCCGACCATCGCGGGCATCGCGCGCAACCAGACGCCTGGGGTCCAGGTGCCGAGGAACAGCCCCGCGGGTTCGCCGTCCACGGGGAGCTCTCGTGTCACGACTTGGCAGGCGAGCGTCGTACCGACAGTAAGTAAGGCGTCCCCGGGGTCTTGGACGCCGGCGCCGGCTGCAGCGGCTGGGAGGTCGTACGGGCCGGCGGACACCCTGGTGCCGCGGGCGATGCCGGTCGAATCGTCGCGTAGTTCGCCGACTGGTCCGGCGGGCTCGACCGGCGCGAGCAAGTGGCTCAACTCTGAGAGACCGGTCGCTTTCAGGGCTTCCTCGTCGTACTGGTTCGTGCGGGGATCGAGGAAGGGCGCGGAGGCATCCGACACGTCCGTCGCACGGACGCCGGTGAGTTGCTGCATGACGACGTCCTTGCAGTACGCCGCTGTCCCGGCGCGAGCGATGACGTCGGGCTCCTCGGCGTGGACCGCGGCCAGCAGTGGACCCGAGGCACCCGGGAACATCCGGTTGCCCGAGCGCCGGAAGACACGTTCGGCCACGCCGTCGTCGGTCCAGCGATCGAGAATGGCACTGCTGCGCGCGTCCAGCCAGGAGATCGCCGGGCGGACCGCCGTACCGTCGGCGTCGACGAGCCAGAGGCCGTCGCCCTGGGCAGTGATCGCCAGGACGCCGGGGTGGTCGCCCACAGTACCGGCCAGCTCACCGACAACCTCGTTGACCGAAGCAACGATCTCGGCGGTCTCGTGCTCGAACCGCCCGATCGCCGGCCGGACCAGCCTGGTCGGCCGGGAAGCCTCGGCTACCGGCCGTCCGTCGTCGTCGAACGCGACAGCCTTGGTGACGGTTGTGCCGACGTCTACGCCGACATCCATAGGCCCCCTCCTAGAGTTTTGCGACCTCCACGGTCGCGCCGTTGTCGCGTAGTGGCTTGATCAGGTCGTCCGGGGTCTTCTCGTCGACCACCACGACGTCGAAGTCGGTGAGTGGGGCGAGCCGGTGCAGGGCGGTGCGCTGGAGTTTGCCGTGGTCGACCAGTAGGACCTTGGTCTTGGCCGATCGCAGCATGGCCCGCTTCACCAGGACGATCTCCTCCTCCTGGTGGAACGCGTGCGTCGCCGACACCGCCGACACCGAGCAGAACAGCAGGTCCGTGTGCAGCGCCTCGACGGCCTCAGCGCACGGCATCCCGCCGAACGAGTCGTGGGTCGCGGAGTACAGACCGCCGAGGGCGAGCAGGGTGACGTCGCGCAACTCCGTCAGCTTGCTGATCGCGGGCAGGAAGTTCGTTGCCACGGTCAACGGAGTGATGTCCTCGAACAGGTCGACCAGGGCCAGCGCGCTGGTGGAGTCGTCGAGCATCACCGACATACCGGGCTCGATCATCGCGCGGGCGTGCCGGGCCAGCGCGGCCTTCTCAGCGGTCGCGGTGTTCAGCCGGTACGCGACGTTGCTCTCGAAGACGCTGGTCGGCTGCGCGCTGACGCCGCCGCGGTACTTGCGCACCACGCCCTGCCGCTCGAGCTCGTCCAGGTCGCGGTGCACCGTCATCACGCTCACCCCGAACGCCTCGACCAGGTCGTTGGCCGAGACCGAGCCGTGCTTCACGACGTACGCCGCGATCTCGGCCTGCCGGCGGGCGGGACGGCTCAGTTCGGTGGTGTCACCGTCGACATCGGATGTCATGCCAGGGTCTCCATTCGGACAGCAGGAACGTTGTACGCCTCGAGACCCACTGTGCCGTCCTGCCAGCGGAAACGCACCAGCGCCGCGGGACCGAGCGCAGGTAGCAGTCTGCGGTACTCGCTCAACGGCAGTCCGAGCACCCGGCACACCAGCAGCCGGATGAGCGTGTTGTGCGCCAGCACCAGCACCTTGCCGCCTTCGTGCTGCTTGCCGATCTGATGGAAGACCTCGTGCACTCGGTCGGCCGCCTCGGCCGGATCCTCACCACCCGGGAAATGATCCTTGACCGGGTCGAGCTCGAACGCCTTGGCGACGACGGGCGGAAGTTCGCTCAGCATCTTGCCCTCGGCCGAACCGAAGTCGACCTCGCGCAGCCGCGCGTCCACGGTCGGCTCGAGCCCGAGAGCTTCGGCGATCGGCGCGATCGTCTGCCGCGCACGAAGCATCGGAGACGACCAGAGCGCGTCCGGCGCGTAATCGGCCGCCCACTCCTTGAGCAACCGGGCCTGCTGTAGACCGACCTCGTCGATCGGAAGGTCGGTCGACCCGGTGTAGCGGTTGCCGTGATGCCATTCGGTCCGGCCGTGCCGGGCCAGGACGATCGTGGTCCTCATCCGCGGTACCCCCGCCAGTCCAGCTCGGCGACGAACTCGCCGTACAACGTGTCGAGGGGTTGCGGGCGCGGCTCGAGGACGCGCTCGACCCGGACCATCCGGCCGGCGGTCTCGGTCAGCGAGCCGCCGGCCGAGGCCGCGAGGACCGCCATCCCGTACGCCGGGTCCGGGGCCGCCGGGATTTCGACGGGTACGCCGAGGACGTCGGCACGAAGCTGGTTCCAGTAGCCGCTGCGGATCGCGCCACCGGTGAGTGAGACGGAACGGACGGGGTCGGCGCCGAGGCTGACCAAGTGCTCGAAGGCGAGTCGTTCGATGAAGGCCACACCTTGGAGGACAGCGGCGTACGTCTGCAGCTTGCCGGAGGCGTCGCCGAGGGTGAACCGCTCTGCCTGCGGCGCGACGAACGGGAACCGCTCACCGGTCTTGGTCAGCGGGTAGATGACCGCATCGATCGGACCCAGTTCACGCGCGGCCCGGTCGAAGGCGTCGAGATCTTCGCCGGGCAGCAGCTCGGTCAGTACGCCGGCGCCGGTGCTCGATGCGCCACCGGGGAGCCAGCCGCCGTCCGGGTGGCGGTGGCTGTAGACCGCGCCGGTGGGGTCGTTGAGGAGGTCTTTGCTGACGCCTTTGAGGACGAGCGTCGTACCGAGGACCGAGTTCCAGGCTCCGGGGGCGAGGGCGCCGGCGGCGATCTGGGCCGCGCAGCCGTCGGTCATGCCGGCGTAGACGGGGACGCCGGCCGGAGTGCGGCCGAGCTCGGCGCCCGGCAGGACGACCTCGGGGAAGGCTGCGAGCGGCAGGCCGAGTTTGTCGAAGGCCGCGGCCGGCCAGGTGTCGGCGACCAGGTCGTAGCCGGTCTTGAGGGCATGACTCGTGTCGGTGGCGACCGGGTGACCGACCAGGTGGGCTGCCACGAAGTCGGCGCTGTGGACGATGCGGTGGTCGGCGAGGTCGTAACCGTCGGCGACCAGCGAGAGGATCTTGGGGAGCGCCCAGGTGGGCTGCATCGAGGTCGCCCAGCGCTCCGGGTCGGCGTCCACGATCTGGACGCGACGGTCGGCCGCGCGGGCGTCGTCGTACATCAGAGCCGGCGTCACCGGGCGGCCGGAACGGTCGGTCAGCAGGACAGTGCCCGAGGTGGAACAGATCGCGATGCCGGCCAACTGGTCCGCGTGCGGAGCGACTTCGGCGATGCTGGAGTCGACGGCGTCGAGCCAGCTCTGCGGGTCCTGCTCGTGCCGGACACCGTCGCGACGGCTGGTCAGTGGCCGGGCCGTGCGGGCCAGGACAGTACCGTCAGAGTCGGCCAGTACTGCGCGCACGCTCTGCGTGCCGAGGTCGACGCCGATCCAGGCCGGTCCTGCCACGTGCCGCCTCCCGACTGAGTGTTATCTACGCTGATAACATAACATCAGAAGACGATAAGAGAACGCCAGCCCTCCGTCCGATCCCGGCCACCCTGCACCGGACGCACCGCGGCTCCCGCATCTGGGAAGCATGCGGGAGCCGGTCCTCCAGCCGGCTGCGCCTAGCCAGGAGGAGGTCGCTTGGATGGGCTGTCAGGAGTGCATCAGGACAAGGGCAGGGTCGACGGTGGCCAGCTCGAGGCGGCCGGCGTCGATGGCCCCGTAGGCGCCGATCGGGCCGCGGGACGGACGGCCGTTGCGGTTGAGCCAGAAGCCCCAGCCGGCCGGCGCGTCCGGCCACTCCGGATCGGGCTCCCAGCCCGGCGGCGGACGCCAGGTGTCGCTCGGCGGCTCGGGCCACTCAGGTGGTGGATTGAATCGGTGCACGGGCGGTCCTTCCCAGTTCCCCAGCGCGATGGACCCCAGCGATCCCTTGCTCACAAACTGCCTGACTGATCAACGACCAGGCGCGCCGGGCGTTACGACAAAATCTTCGTAAAGTTTTCGACGCACAGCTACCCCATGTCATCACCGCTGCGGAGCGCAGGCAACCATGCGCTCACCAGCCGGACTGCACGTGCATCAGCACCCGCGATCGTTGCCTTGTCCACAGCACACTCCTGGTTATCCACAAGCAACGCGGCGTGATCACTCGCACGCGACGCCGTCGTGATCACGGTCGAGATGCGACGCATAGCCGGGATCCCCAGCGTGCAAGGGCGCTTTGCCCGCGGCCCGGGCCGCCGAGCAGTTCGCGTAGTACACGTCGGCGGGTGGTGCCGTCGTTCTCGTCGGCCTAGCGGTCTGGGTCGACCGCACCAATGGCGCCGGAGCACTGACCGTTGCCTTCGGCGCCTTCACCGTCACGGTCTTCGCCGGCAGCGGCGGCAGCGTGACCGTTGCCGTCGGCCCGGGAACGGTCTGCTGCACGGTGACAGTCGCCGTCGCGGTCGGCCCGGGCACCGTCGCCGTCACGGTGGCGCGGGGCACCGTCGGCGCGGCACTCGACGAAGCGCCGTTGCTCCCGCCGATCGCGGCCAGGATGACGAGGAACGCGACCCCACCGGCCACCCACCCCGCGACCAGCTTCACCGGCGGCTCGGCGCCGTACCGCCCGTTCGGGCCACGGGAACGCAGCCCGCGGCTGTTCAGCCAGAAACTCCATCCCGGCGGTGCGGGCGGCCAGGCCGGGTCCGGCTGCCAGCCGGGCGGTGGTTGCCAGTCGAGTGCCGGTGGTGCCGGCCACCCCGGCGGTGAATTGAATGTTGACATGGTGAGTTCCCCCCTCGGGGGTTACATCCAGTCACGGTGACGGAGTGTTACAGGTCGGCGAGGCGGTCGCGGACCCGGTGGTGGTCGGTGAGGGACTGAGTCAGGGCGTAGCCGAGGGCGCGGTAGGCCTCGAAGTCCCATTCGTCGTAGAACTGGTCGTTGGTGGTCCGCCGCGGGAAGTCGGTGTGCTCGACGGCGTACTGCTCGATGTCCCAGTCCAGCGCCCCGGCCAGGACCGCCTTCACGAAGAAGATCTCGGTCTTGTACGGCGTCTGTTCGCCGTCCTTCACCGGGTGCGTCGCGATGCCGTACGTCCAGGCCCGGTCGGCCCGCTGCTTCGGCCCGCGGATCATCGGCGACGGGTCGATGTCGATCCGGATCCCGTGGTCCATCCGCGCGGTCGCGATCGCCTCGGCCAGCGCGGTGAAGCGGTCCTCGACGTCGTTCGACGCGTCGATCACAATCACCTGCGCCGGTTCGCGGCGCAGCGCCTCGACCAGGCCGAGGTTTTCGTAGTGGCCGCCGTCGGTGACGTAGATCCGCCGGTCGTACATCGACGGCGACCCGATCGCCTCCCGCAGCAGCCGGTACGGTCCCGGCTTGTCGATCACGCTGCCGACGTACCGCCGGACCTTCGCGACGACGCCGTGGACCTCGGGGAACGCGGGTCCCGACCGGTTGTTCCAGTACGGGTTCGGCAGCCACACGCCCAGCCGCGCGTTGAGTACGGCGAGCAGCAGCCGGACGGGTCTGGTCCGAGCGTTCACGCGGCCGGTGAGCGGGCTCAACGCGGCACCACTGATCGCCATCGCGGCCGGCACCGTCACCTCCCGCGTCAGTACGTCGGCCTCCCGCTCGTAGTCCGCGGTCTGACGCCGGCCGCCGTCCGGCAGCGACCGGTCACCGACGATCCCGATCTGATCGGGATCGAACACGAACGGAACGCAGTCCCGCTGGGTCGGCACGAAGTCCGCGTCGTCGACGTTCGCGACGCCTGCGATGACCAACTGCGGCCCGCCGTTCGGCGGCGTCGCCCAGTCGGAGAACCGCAACCGCAGGTGGTAGTCGAGCGCGACCGCGGCGCCGTTGTCCTTGCGCTTCACCAGGAACGCGCGCGACAACCGCTCCCGGTAGAAGGAGTGCAGCGAGGTCCGGTTCGCGTCGGTGAGCACCTTGATCGCGACCGCGATCGCGGCCAGGATCAGCGCGACGTTCCAGTCGGACTGGTAGGAGCTGTCGATCGCGTAACCACCGGTCCAGCGCAGCAGCACGATGATCGCCGACACCACGATGATGGCGCTGGCCAGCCACGGCGCGAGCTTGGTCCGTGCGAACGCGAGCAGCCGGGCGCGCATCCCGGTCGCCGCCTTGCCCTCGACCGCGAGTCCGTTCCACACCGACTTGCCGAGCCCGATCAGGACCAGGACCAGCGCGCTGAACGACGCGACACCTTGTTTCGTGGGGTCGACCAACGCCAGCAAGGCGGACGGCAGGCTCGAGTCGCCGGGGAGTTTGCCCAGCAGATAAAGGCCTCCCGGTACGCCGAGCAGCAGTACGGCGACCGGGACGCCGTACCAGAGGGTGAAGTTGCCGATCGTGGTCAGCACCCGGCGGATCACGTCGGGCATCCTGGCCCAGCGGTCCCACACCTTCTCCACCACGAACATCGCAGCACTGATCGCGAGCAGGCCGACCGAGAGTCCGATGAAGAACCAGGAGCCGTTCGGGCGCAGGTCGACGTGGATCTCGGTGTACCCGGCGACCACCACCTGCTGATCGGCCAGGAACCAGCCGAGCACCCAGGCGATCGCTCGCAGCGTGATCCCGATCAGCAGCAGGTTCACGACCAGGCCGAACAGCACCGACAGCGCGGCCCGGAACATCGCGCGACCGCCCTGCAGGAGGTAGCGGGTCTGCCGGCGCAGCCGGGCGAGCTCGGGTGACCCTGGCGAGAAGGGATCGGTGCAGGACTTCCGGAGGATGTGGAACGCGGCCGCCATGTAGCCGCCACCGCTGACCCCGATCACGGTCGACGCCTTGTCGTACAACCCCTTCTCCCGCAGGAGTTGCAGCGCGCCGAGGCAGAACGACGCCGACCGGATGCCGCCGCCCGAGCAGGTGATCACGAGCCGCCCCGCGTCTCTGCCTTCCTCCTTGACCCGCTTGAACGTCACCGGTGGTTCGAGCTGGACGCCGTACAGCTTTCGTTGCCCGAAGCGACTGGTCGCGAAGTAGCAGACGGCGAGGACGATGGCGCCGGCGAGGCCGGCCGCCCGCATCAGCCAGGTGAGCCAGCCCGTCGACAGGTCCACGCAGGGGCTCGTCGGACCGAACTCGGTCCACAGCCGGATGTCCTCGGCAACGTCCAGCGCTGCCGCACCGAAGACGAGCCACGACCCGATGGCCGCGATCTTCGTCCAGGACTGGCGATCGACGAACTTGACGTACTTGTAGGCCCGGAACGCCGCGTAGACGGAGGCCATGATGAACGTCGCGTCGACCAGCAACGACAGCCGGGCGGGGACCTCACAGCCGAGCGCCGAGCCGGCCGCGTCGTGGACGGCGTCGCGCATCGGCCACTGCACCACGGCGAGCACGACCGCGAGTTGCAGGGTGCTGGTGAAGGTCCGGCGCCGGCCGATCTGCTCGATCGTGGCGTCGCCTCTGGTGCCTGCCGATTCCCCGAGCATCGCCCCATGATGCCGTGCCGTCACACGCCCGGCCAGAGATGCGGCCGAGTAGTTGCCGAGCCTTGACCTCATGCCCTAGGCGGCTGCGGTTCGGGGCCGGCCTTCACTGATGCGGCGCGGGAGCGTGCCCGCGGCAACCGCTTGGTGCAGGATCGCGAGCTGGGCGCACGCGGCCGTGATCGCCTCCGCCTGGGTGCGGCAGCCGTCGGCGTACCAGAACGGGTCGTCCGGCTGCCGGTCGTCGGCGTCGTCGATGTCGGCGTACCAGCAGTCGCGCCCCTGACATCGGTAGTGCACGACCCGAACCTTCAGCTTCATGCCGGGTACGACGCCCGCCCCGCGCGGCCGGTTCCGGTGGCTGGTATTCGATCCTGGTGGGAAGGGTTTACAACGTTGGTAGAGGCGGCATAGAACTACCGACAGGTCCACTTGGAAGAGGTGTGACATGAGGTTCCTCCGCCCCGTCCTCTGCACCATGCTCGCCGTACTGCTGACCGGCGGCCTGGCCACCACCGCTCCAGCCGCCGAACGACAGGAGAGCGCGGTGGCGTCACAGGACTTCCGCAATCCGGTGAACCCGTCGGCGGATCCGTCGCTGATGTTCTACAACGGCAAGTACTACGTCGCGACCACCCGCGGCGACCGGATCGGGATCTGGTCGTCGCCGAGCCTGGCGACGCTGCTCGTCCAGCCGGAGCAGGTGGTGTGGCGGGACACCGACACCAGCCGCAACACGCAGATGTGGGCGCCGGCGTTCCGGCATGTCGGCGGGCGCTGGTACATCTACTACACGGCGTCCGACGGGGTCGACGCGAACCACCGGATGTACGTGCTCGAGTCCACCGGTGACGATCCGCTCGGGCCGTACAACTTCAAGGCCAAGATCGCGGACTTCGGCGAGTACGCGATCGACGGTGAGCCGATCACGGTGAACGGGCAGCAGTACTTCGTCTGGACCGGGCCTGGTCGCGGCCAGGGTGGGCCGGCGCAGCTGTACATCGTCCGGATGAGCAACCCGTGGACGTCTACCGGCGCCCGAGTCGCGATCCCGGCCGACGGCGGCTGCAGCGAGGTGCGGGAGGGACCGACTCCGCTGTACGGCGCCTCGCGGATCTTCCTCACGTACTCGACGTGCGACACCGGGAAGCCGGACTACCAGCTGTGGATGAAGAGCATCGCGAACGGCGCCGACCCGATGGTCGCGTCGAACTGGGTGCAGCACGCGGGGCCGATCTTCTCCCGGAACGACCAGACCGGCGTCTGGGGTCCGGGTCACCACTCGTTCTTCAAGTCGCCGGACGGGACGCAGGACTGGATCGCGTACCACGGCAAGAACACCAGCACCTACACGTATTCCTTCCGGACCACGCGCGTACAGAAGATCAGCTGGAACGCCGATGGCACGCCGAACCTTGGGCGGCCGCTGGCTGCTGGCGCGACTCAGACCTTGCCGTCTGGTGATCCGGGGTCGTCGAACTACTGGATCAACGACTTCGACACTGGGACCGGGCTCAACCAGGTCGAGTACGCCGGCAACTGGAACTCCGGCTCCGGATGTGGCAACCAGTGCTTCTGGGGCAACGATCACTGGAGCGGCGAACGGGACGCGTCCGCCACCATCCGCTTCACCGGAACCAAAGCCGCCCTGCTGAGCGTCGTCGACACCGGTAACGGGATCGCGGCGATCTCGGTCGACGGAGGTCCGGAGCAACGGATCGACTACTACAGCTCGATCCGCGTCGGCGAACAACTCATCTACACCACACCGACCCTCCCCGCCGGCCCCCACACCCTGAAGGTCCGGGTCACCGGCGACAAGAACCCAGCCTCCGGCAGCACGATCATCAGCCTCGACCGCATCGAGGTGTACTAGTAGCCGGTGGTGCCGTCGGTCAGCTCTCGAAGGGCGTCCAGGTGCCCCAGGTGGCGGGCGGTTTCCTCGAGCAGGTGGGTGACGATCCACCGCAGTGAGAGGAGATCCAGACCTTCGGGCGCCCAGGCTTCGATGTCGTCGAGGTCGTGACCGGCGACGATCTCGCGGGACCGGGCGCACTGCTGGTCGTACTCGTGCAGCAGTTCGTCGAGTGAGGCGCCGGGCGGCTGCGGGAGCTCGAGAGGGTCTGGCACAGCCAGCTCACGCGCACCCAGGAAGCTGGCCTCGAACCAGGACAGCTCCACCCAGCGCAGATGCGCGACCAGCGTCTTCACAGTCATCCGCGGCGACGACGGCAGTACGGCGAGTTGGGCCTGCTCGTCCGTCAGGCCGGCGCACTTCAGCCTGACCGTGGCACGCTGCACGTCCAGCCAGCCGGTCAGCATCGTGCGTTCGTCGGCCGCGGCGGGCGGGAATCGGCGAGTCACCGGACGATCGTAGTGTGATCTCGCACGGGAAGCCGCTACCTACTGGGAGGCCCACGATGCTGGGTGAGCTCGTCACCGAGACCTTCGCGTACGACGGCGGCCGGCAGGTCACGGCGTACGTCCCATCCGAAACGCCCCAGGCGGTCGTGTACGCCGGCGACGGTCAGCTGATCTCGCAGTGGGGCGCGTTCCTCAACGAGGCGGCCGAGGTACCGCCGACGATGATCGTCGCCGCCCACCGCCTGGACGACGAGATGGAGCGGCTCTCCGAGTACTCACCGGGTTTCGACGCGGGACGATTCGCGGCGCACGAGAAGTTCTTCGTCGAGGACCTCCGCGACTGGGCGAAGTCGCGCTTCGACGTCGCCCTGCCCGCCGAACGCACGGCGGTCTTCGGTGTCTCGGCCAGCGGCGAACTCGCACTCGCTATCGGACTTCGCCATCCCGACATCTACGGTGCGATCTTCAGCGCGTCGCCCGGCGGGGGCTACCAGCCACCCGGCGACATGCAGACCTCACTGCCACGCACGTACCTCGTCGCCGGCACGGAAGAGCCGTTCTTCCAGGAGAACGCCGCCCGCTGGGCGGACGAGCTGCGCGATGCACAGGCCGACGTCGTCATGACCGAGCGGGCCGGAGGGCACGGTGACGCGTTCTGGCGCGACGAATTCCCGCTGATGGCGGCCTGGGCGTTCGGACAGCCTTATGCGTTACTGCGTCCTCGAGGAATGCAGGCAGCCCGTGCCCGGCCGCCGCGTGAGAGAGTGGGGCTCATGCGCGAGCCGTCAAAGCCCACGGACGAGCGGATGGTGGCCGACGCACTGGTCATTGCCTATGGCATGCACCCTGCCGAGATCACCAGGATCGCGGCGGGGACGGCGACGTTGAATTTCCACGTCACCGATCACGATGGTGATCAGTGGTTCGCCAAGGTGTATCGCGATCGCACAGTCCTGCAGCACGAACTGGATGCGGTGGAACTGGCCGAGTTCGCCCGAGCCGGAGGCGTGCCGGTGCCGGGCGTACGTCGTACCCGTGCCGGCAACCTGATCGAGGACGCGGGTCCCCTGCCGATGTCTGTCTGGGAGTACGTCGCCGATGCCGAGACCGCTGATGGTGGACTCACCGGCGACCGGTGGCCGGCGGTCGGCGCCGTACTCGGCCGGCTTCACCGTCGCCTCGCCGATCACCCAGCGGCGGCACCCAGGACGCGCCCCGCGACCGGGCTGAAGGACGCGGAGCGGACTCGCGCTCGGTTCGACTGGCTGATCGCGGAGTACAGCCGACGCGAAACGCTCAGCCCGTTCGAGGCATGGGCGTTGGATGCCGCAAAGCAGCGGCGGGGACTACTCCACAAGGTCGATGCGATCCTGGCACGTCTGCCCAAACTCACCGAGCAGGTCGTCCACGGCGATCTCGCCTCGCCGAACCTGATGCTGCGCGGCGACGCCGTAGCAGCCCTGATCGACTTCATGCCGCCGACTCCGCGCTACGTCTCCTGGGAGATCGCCCGCATCGGCTGCGACCCCAGGACCATCCTTCTGGGCGACGAATGGATCACCGGCCTCCCCCACCTCCTCGCCGCCTATCAAGACGAACACCCCACCGCCCACCTGGACGACCTCACCTCCACCATCGCCGTCGGCTGCGCCTACACCCTCGCCTCGACCTACCCGCTGGCCGAACCCTTGAACAACCCAACCGCAGTAACCCCCTCCCTCAAGACCTACGCCCATTCCCGCCACCAATCAGCCCTGACCCTCCTTTCCCACCTCAACCTCCTCCACGACGAACTCGGCTAACCCGAGGTTGCTGGATCAGAGATCAGGACCTTCAGGACGGCGAGTGGGACAACGTCTGGCTCGTGCTGCAGTCCGCCTGAAGCCTGGTGGTCACCACAGCTGAGAACTGCCAGGCTGGTTGGATGCTGGGCGATGTCGTGGAACTTCAGCGGGTTGTGGCGGAGGGTCAGCGGGTCAAGTTCTTGTTCTTCTGGGGGCAGCGGGACGGGATATCCGGAGGTTCGACGAGGACGTCTGGACGGCCAGTCCGCTCGACCGGATCTGGGGGATCGGGCTCGCGGCAGACGATCCTCGGGCCGGCGATCCCGCGGCTTGGCGTGGGCTCAACCTTCTCGGGTTCGCTCTCATGCAGGCCCGTTCTGAACTCGCGCGGTAGATCGTGTCCCGTTTCTGGGCGTTCGTTCGTCAGGGGGGTGACAGACGACTGCCTGGAGGCTGTGATGCAGTACGCCCTGATTGTTTACAACGAGGCCGAGTACGACGCGGCGCCTCCGGACGAGGTGCATGCGGAGTACTCCGAACTGGCCCATGACTCCCGCTTCGTCGACATGGCGCAGTTGGCACCGGCTGCGACGGCGACGAGTGTGCGGGTGGCCGGTGGGCGGACGCTCACGACCGACGGCCCGTTCGCGGACACCAAGGAGGTGCTCGGCGGATTCTGCGTGATCGAGGCGGCCAACCTGGACGATGCGATCGACCTCGCGGCCCGGATTCCCGCGGCCCGGCTCGGCGGCGGTGTGGAGATCCGGCCGGTGGCACGCCGTTGAGCACGCTCGAGGACGTGTTCCGCGAGCATTGGGGCCGCGTGCTGGCTTCGCTGGTCGGGTTCCTCGGTGACTTCGACAAGGCCGAGGAGTCCGTCCAGGAGGCGTTCGTCATCGCGGCGCACCGCTGGCCGACGGAAGGTACGCCGTCCAGTCCCGCCGCCTGGCTGACGACCACGGCGCGGAACCGCGCGATCGACCGGATCCGCCGCGAACGCACCCTGGCCGACAAGATCCATCTGCTACCTGTACCCGAGGCCGTCATGGACGAGTTCGACGACACCGTGATCAAGGACGAACGGCTCGAGCTGATCTTCACCTGCTGCCACCCGGCGCTGCCGCTCGAAGGTCAGGTGGCGCTCACACTGCGAGCCCTCGGCGGCTTGCAGACCGCCGAGATCGCCCGGGCGTTCCTGGTCTCCGAAGAGACCATGAAGCGGCGCCTGACCCGCGCAAAGAACAAGATCAAGGCGACCGGCATCCCGTTCGCGGTCCCTGCGGCACACCTGCTGCCGGACCGCCTCGATGCCGTGCTGGCCGTCATCTACCTGATCTACAACGAGGGTTACAGCGGCCGCGTCGACCTGGGCGCCGAGGCCATCAGCCTGGGGCGGGTGCTCACCGCGCTGATGCCGGATGAGCCAGAGGTTCACGGGCTGCTCGCGCTGATGGTCATCCACCACGCCCGGCGCAGGGCTCGCTTCTCCGGCGACGATCTCGTCCTGCTCGACGATCAGGACCGCTCGCTCTGGGACAGCCGCCAACTCGCGGCGGGCCGCGCCGTACTCGACCGAGCGATCGCGTTGGGCGGCCGAGGTGCGTACGTCGTGCAGGCGGCGATCGCGTCCCTTCAGACGCGGGAACAGATCGACTGGCCGCAGGTCGCCGGCCTGTATAGGCGACTGATCGAGCTCACCGGCTCCTTGGTGGTCGAGCTCAACTACGCCGTTGCGGTCGCTCAGGCCGGTGATCCTGCCAGGGCACTGCGCACGGTCGACCGCCTCGAGCTGGACAGTTACCTCTACTTCCACTCGACCCGCGGCGAGTTGCTTCGGCGTCTCCACCGCGACGCCGAGGCCAAAGCGTCGTACCGGCGGGCGCTCGACCTGGCCACCACGACACCCGAACGACGGTTCCTGGCCCGGCAGCTCGAACGACTCTGAATCCGGGCTGTCCCCCAGGCGATCATTCGTTCGTCACCTGGGTATGAGCGACCAACTTTCCAACCTTGCCCACGAACTGGTCCCGGGTTATCTGCCCGGCACCTGGACAGCCGACCCGGCACATTCCGAGATCGCCTTCTCCGCCCGCCACCTGATGGTCACCAAGGTCCGCGGCCGGTTCACGGCGTACGACGTCACAATCGTCACGGCCGACGATCCTCGCGATTCGTCGGTCACCGCGACGATCGACCTCGGGTCTCTGGAGACCGGGTACGAACCGCGGGACAACCACCTCCGTACCGCGGACTATCTCGAGGTCGAGAAGTACCCGACGATGACGTACGGCTCCACCGGCATCCGTCCGTCCGGCGACGGCTGGATCATCGACGGCGAGCTGACGGTGCACGGCGTCACCCGTCCCGTGCCACTCGCCGTGGAGGTGAACGGCTTCACCACGGATCCGTTCGGCGGACAGCGGGCCGGCTTCTCGGCGACCGCGCAGATCAACCGGCGCGACTTCGGCATGACCAACACCATCCCGATGGACGGCGGCGGCGTCGTGGTCGGCGACAAGGTGTCGATCACCCTCGAGATCCAGGCAGTCCTGCAGAAATGACCATCCAGGAGAACCCCATGTCAGCAACAACGGAAACCACCAAGGCCATCTTCGCGCGCCTGCACGAATCGATGAACAGCGCCGATCCCGACGTCGTCGCCAAGACCATCGACGAACTCTTCGACCCGAACGTCGAGCTCGGTACTCCGCTGCCGATCGGAACCACCGGCGTCGAGGCCGTGAAGCAGGTGTGGTCCCTGCTCCTGCACGCCTTCCCCGACCTGGACGTTCACGTCGAGGACGTGATCGCAGAAGGCGACAAACTCGTCTGCCGCAACACCGTCACCGGCACTCACGAGGGCGACTTCATGGGCATCGCCCCGACCGGAAAACGCATCTCCTACAAGGAGATCATGATCTTCCGCGTCGCTTCCGGCCGCATCACCAAGACCTGGGGCGTGGTGGACACTCTCTCCCAACTACGCCAACTAGGCGCCATCCCCACTCCCTGACCGGGCCCGCCCGCAAGCCGAGCTCAGTCGCCCGGCTTGCGGGCGCTCCGTGCGTTGCTCAACTGAACGACTAGTGTCCCGGATCATGTGTGCTGCTGTGGATCCTGTTGGGGGCGACGACCTCCGTGCGGCCGGGGATCTTAGTGTGGAGACTGCGGTCGAGCACTTCGGTCGGTACGGCGAGGGCGCGGTGGCGACCCGACGCGCGGACACTCTGCTGGTGGCATCCAGGACCGACTTCGTGGGGGCGTTCCACAACACGGCGTTGCGAGTGAGCCCCGACACTGCCCCTGGCCGAGTCGTGGATGAAGCGCGCGCGTTCGGGGGCGCGCATGATCGGCCCATCGTGCTGTGGGTCGCCACCCATCGAGACCAGGACCTGGCGAAGGAGGCCCAAGCCAGCGGGTTCGAACTCCGGTCCACCGCGCCAGGTATGGCACTACGCACACCGCCACCGGAGCCCGCCGTACCCGCCGACGTCGAGTTGATCCGGGTCGCCGATCGCGCCGACTCCGAAGCGTTCGCCGCAGTACACCGCGAGGTTTTCGTCAACGCCGGCCGACCCGCCGAAGCCGTCGACCACTTCGCTTCCCCCGATGCATTGCTGGCCCCGAACGTGACCGCCGTACTCGCCCGAGTGAACGGCACACCCGCGTCCTGCGCAATGCTCATCCACAACGGACCCACCGCAGGCATCTACTGGGTAGCAACCACCCCCGCCACCCGCAACCGAGGCCTAGGCACCCTCGTCACCACCGCAGTAGCCCGCCTAGCCTTCGAGCACGGCGCGCAAACCGTCACACTCCAAGCCACCGAACTAGGCGCCCCCGTCTACCACCGAATAGGCTTCACCCCCTTCACCACCTACCACCGCTTCCTCCTCCCCCGCCCCCGTCTGTCATCGCCGCAGCGCCGCGACGCTACTGAGGAGACCGACGCGCTCCAGTGAGCAGAGCACGTCCTCCACGGTTTCTGGAGGCCTCTGCCGGGCGTCCGCCATCCGCTGCACCTGTGCGTAAACCGTCTGCCGGCTCAGGTCGATGAGGTCGAGTACGAAGTCGTCAGCGCTCTTCGCCTCGACGTTCCAGGACGCAACGCCGGCCGCGGAAAGTCTTTGGTGTTGTCCGTGACAATCAGTTGAGCGTGAGCCTTGATCGCTGCGGCGAGAACGTGCCGGTCATCGGCATCGGGCAGGTCGACGATCTCGATGAGCGGGTCGTAGCCCCTGACCAGCACATCGCGGCTCGCCTTGTTCATCAGCTCCCGCCTGCGGTCCAGCTTGACCGGGGTCCAGGTCGGGCCGGTTCAGTTTGAGGTTGCGGAAGGCTCGTCGAGGATCCGATCCGTCCACTTCGCCTGGACGAGACCAGCCTGGGCGACGCGGATTGGGGCGTGGGGGCTAGGTGGTTTTTAGGGTTATTGGGCCTTGTAGGCCGGAGGTTTTTTGGGTGGGGAAGATGAAGTGGGTGGGGCTGGTGGCGTTCAGGTGGGGCGCGAGGGTGTTGAAGACTTCGATGGTGAGGGTGTGGGGGCCGGCGGGAGTGGCGGGCAGGTTGTAGGTGTAGGGGGCGCAGAAGCGGGTGCCTGCGGAGACGCCGTCGAGGAAGACCTCGGCGGTGCCGCGGACGCGGCCTAGGTCGAGTTGGAGATCGCGGGTCTCGGGGATGTGTAGTTGGCGGGTGTAGCGGACGCCGCCGGAGTACTCCGACAGGCCCTGGTCCTCCCAGTTGCCGAGGGACATGCGGCCGGGGCCGACGTGGGCTCGGATGGGGCCGGCGAGGGCGGCGCCGGCTTCGAAGCCGGGTTGGGTGAGGACGGTCAGCCAGCCGACGCGCGAGCCGGCAGGTACGGCGACATCCAGGTGTCGAGTGGGAGCAGCGGCGACGTCCCGGCGACCTGAGGCGGTGGGGACGGAGGCGGACGGGCCGGAGGCGGAGGGGTCGGCGGCGGGCGGGTCGGCGGTGGTGGTGGTTAGTTCGGTGCCGTCGACTGTTAGGACTGCTTCGCCGAGTACGTCCAGCTCGAGGCGGGTTGTGCCTGGCGGGAGGGGGAAGCGTAGGTGTTCGATGCGCTCGGGAGCGGATCTTGGTACGGCGAAGGTGACGGGCACGACCGCGGACGACGCGGGAGCGGCTGTTGGGGTGCCGTCGAGCCAGGAGGCGGCGGGCAAGGGGTGTGGTCGGCGGGTCAGGTAGAGGTCGGCCAGGGCGCGGTGTTGGGGGCGGCGGCGGACGGTTGGTACGACGGCGTCCGCGACCTCGGCGTGCCAGTCGTGGTCGCTGATGGCCAGGCCGTCGACAAGGATCGGGGTTGGCTGGGTGACCTCGACGGCGATCGTGTTCGCACCCGGTCGGAGCGCCGACGCAGCGTCGTACCGGCGGACTCGGGGCGTTGTGCGTTCGTACGGCATGAACCCGCCCTGCCGGCCAACCTCCGCACCGTTGACGACCAGCTTGGCCGAGCCCCACGCGGTCAAGGTCAGTTCGGAGCAGTCGCCCGGTACGACGGTTGTCGTGTAGCGGATCGCAGTCCCGGCTTCCGGCGGCTCGGCGACAGCGATCCAGTCGGGGCGGCGGCACGACGTGAGGTCGCTGACGAAGGCGACGTTCGCGCGGAGATGGAGATCCACCTCAGGAGTCAACCGGAGCTCCAGGTGATGCGAACCGGCGGCGAGGCTGACAGCGCCCGACGCAAAGTGACCACCGAAATCCTCGATCGGCACGAGGCTGCCGTCGATCAGGAGCTCCTTGGCCGCCGCGGTGCCGACAACGACCGTGCTCTCGATGGCATCCACCGTGAAGGCGGCCGTGAACGTGACGGTGTCGCCAGCAGTCACAGTGCCGAAGTCGAGGAAGTCCTCAGGGACATGGCCCTTCGGACCGAGCGCGTGATGATGGATCGGGTCCTTGTGGATGCCGAGTTTCTCGGAGTACTCGATCGGCCGGCCTTCGATCAGGCCGTGCGGCCCGAACGTCGCGTGCGCCGGACGCCAGTCATCGGATCCCTCGACCCGGTGCTCAAGTGCCCAGCGCTCGACCACGGAGTCCGAGGACGGCGAGGCCGGCCAGGCGAAGTCGCCCCACCGGTTGTCGAGCGTCGGGATCAGCGTCACGTCCCAGTCGCCGTCCAGGGTCTCCACCTCCCGCACCATCGGAGCATCGAGAGCCGCAGATGGGTTGTCGGAGGCAAACACCAGCAGGGCCGCGGGGCCGGCATCGAATGGTACGGCGACCTCGGTCAGCTCGCCGACGGTCTTATACGCAAGGGCTCGAGGCTCCCCACCGAACGGGTCCACGAGCAGCGGCGGTCCCGGTACGTCGCGGACCTGTACGACGACCTCACGGCGATAGCGCCCAGGATCGAACGTGTATCCGACACTGGCCCACTCATGACTGATCCCGCGCCCCACCGGCGGTCCCGCGATCTCCGTCGCACTCCACTCGGTAGGCGTGACGAACACGACCAGAGCGTCGTCCACCTCCCGCGCGAGCATCGGCACGTCAGCCTCGACCCGTCGCTGCGACCTCCCGAGCTCACCGGGAACCTCGGCGGCCGTGGCGACGAGTACGACGCCCTCCGGCAGTCCCGGCGGAACGGTGCCGACAGCAACCACCATCCCACCCGCGAGCACGAACTCGGACAATCGCTCGGTCACCGCGTCTTCCAGCACAGTTGCCGCAGGCAACACCACGGCCGAATAGGACTCGCTCGCGACGAGCAGCCGTGGACCGTCCCCAACCTCGGCTCCGGCCAGTGAGTCGTCGTCGATCACGTCGGCGTCGATCCGGGCTCGGTCGAGTACGCCCGGCACCGGAGCGAACCACGTCGCGTCACCGATCAGCTCGCGATAGACCTCCTGCGCACGAAGAGCAATCGGCCCAGGACCGTCCAGCCCCGTGTCGGCCTGAGCTGTCACACTGGGGAAGAGCACAGCAACATCACACACGTGCCGCCCCAGCGACAGCGCGGCGCACAGCCGCGTCACCGCATCAGCGAACGACTTGTGATGACGCCAGTACGGCTGCCGCCAATCCGTTGCCGGCGGCGCCCATTCCCACCACCCGGCGCGGGTCGTGTAGTAGACGGCGTGCGGGTTGTAGAGCGTCGCCCCGGTCCGCAACCACGGCAGTAACCAGTCGAACGTCTCCTCCAGCGTTCCACCCCATCCGGTCGAGTGGAAAGCCTCGATCCACGTCCGGGGCCGGTCGTACAGATGCGCCAACGACGAGTGGATCCGCGCATCCCCATGATGATCGGACCCGGGCGCACTGAACCACCGGTGCGTCCGCGCATAGTCGGCGTACAACTCCACGCCCTCGATCGGACGGCCGGCCCGCGCCGGATCCTGCTGGTCGCACCCGACGATCAGTCCGTGCTTCTCGTGCCACTCGTGCAACGGCCGGAAGAACGCCTCCTCGGCGAGCGAAGCCCGCAACGCGTGATAGTCCCGCCGAACGCGAGCCCCATCCGGTACGTCGAGATCCCACAACGCGGCCAGCTGGTCGCGAACGTCGTACCCGTACCGCGCGACGAACCGCTCGGCGAAGTCGGCAGACCACGTCGGCACGGACGGCAGTTCGTCCTGGAACGAGCCGACGACCACCTGGCCGAGCCGATCCCCCAACCGTCGTTCGAACTCCCCGTGCACCTGGTCCAGCAACGCGGCACACGCGGAAGGACTGAGGTAGTCGAACCCGTGGTCCGTCTCGTAGAACAACGACAACCGCGACTCGGAGGACGCCTCGCATTCGACAACGCCATCAACCACCGGCACGGGCTCCGAGCCGAGCACAGCCCCCAGAACGCGACCCCCGGCGGGGCAACGCAGTACCAACCGACCAGTGCCACTCACGGTCAGCCGCTGCAGACGGCGCCCTGCGAAGGCGGGCTGCCGGGCAACCAGTCGCGCCTGGATGTCCGCGCCGGAGAACCCCAGCTGGTCGTAGAACCACAACGACACACCCAGCGACTCAGCGTCGTCGCAGACGCCGAGGAAGATCTCCCACCACCGCTCGGAGAAGAACGGCGGGTCGTCCGCGTCGCAGCCGTGGTCGGTCCCGGCCGGCGCCAGGTTCATGACGACAAGCTGGTACACGCCACCTTCGACGAACCGCTCCAACTGCCAGCGCAACCGCGCCGGGTCGAGCGGTTCACCGCTCCACCACCACAAGGGCGCAGGTGAGAAGGCCCTGGGCGGATCGGTGAGAACCGACGCCAGGCGCTCGGGGAGAGCCACAGTTATCCCTTCAGACCACTGGAGAAGCCACGGATGACGTACCGCTGGAGGATCAGGAAGACGACCAGGATCGGCAGCGCCGCGAGCACAAGACCGGCCGCGACGAGCCCGTAGTCGGACGTGTATTCGTTGACGAAGGCAAACACCCGTACCGGCACGGTCTCCCGGCCCGAGCCGCCCAGATACAGCAGCGGGGTGAAGAAGTCGTTCCAGATGTGGACGGCGTTCAGGATCAGCACGGTCCCGGTGATCGGCCGCAGCAACGGGAAGATCACATGCGCGAACGCCTGCAGATGGGAGGCCCCGTCGATCAACGCCGCGTTGGTGTAGTCGGCCGGCAGCGAGCGGATGAACCCGGTGTACAGGAACACTGTGAATGGCAACTGGATGCCGGTGTAGAACAGGATCATGCCCTGGTACGTCCCGAGCAGACCCATGTTGTTGACCAGTTGATACAGCGGGATCATCCCGAGCTGGAACGGCAGGATGATGCCGACCAGGAACAGGATGTAGAGGCTGTAACTGAGCCGCGTCACGGTCCGGGCCAGGAAGTACGCCGCCAGCGACCCGAGAACGATCAGGACGATCACACTGGCAACAGTGATCAGCGTGCTGTGTAGCAGCGCCGACCCGAGCGACGCGGACTGCCAAGCCTCACCGAAGCTGCCGACCGATGGCGGCGAAGGCAGTGACAGTGGCTTGTTCGCGATCTGCTGCGGATCCTTGAACGCCAGCGTCACCAGTGCATAGACAGGGAACAGGAACGCGATCGCCACCGCGACCATGACGATCTCGAGCACGAACGTGCGGGGACGATAGCCGGTCCTCATGCTGCCGTCTCCCTCGATCGCAGGTACCCGATCTGGATGAACGACACCGCCGCGACGAAGATCGCCAGTACCAGCGCGACCGCCGTGCTGTAACCGAACTTCCCGTACACGAAGGCCTGCTTGTACAGCACGGTCGACAACGTGTCCGTCGCGTACCCGGGCCCGCCGTTGGTCATCGCGATGATCTGCGTGAACAGCGTCAGCCCGCCCACTGTCGACAGCATCACGTTGATCGTCACCGCCGGCGCGAGCAGCGGCCAGGTGATGTGCCGGAACCGGGCGACCGTCCCGGCACCGTCCACCATCGCGGACTCGTGCAACTCCTGCGGTACGCCTTCCAGTCCGGCCAGGAAGATCACCATCGAGTACCCCGCGCACTGCCAGATCACCGTGAACGCGACCGACCAGATCGCCAGCGACGGATTCCCGAGCCAGTCCTGGCGCAGAGCACCGAGCCCGATCGCGTTCAGCGCCGCGTTGAGGCCCGCGTCCGGCGCCGGGTTGTAGACGTACTTCCACAGGAACGACACCATCACCGGGCTGACCACGACCGGCGCGAAGAAGATCACCCGCAATGCCATCCGGCTCTTGATGTTGGTGTGTACGCCGAGCGCGAGCAGCAGACCGATCCCGTTCTGTACGACGACGATCGCGATGGTCAGCAGCAACGTGTTCCGCAACGCGCCCAGCGCCTGGTCGTCGTGCACCAACTGTTTGAAGTTGTCCACGCCCACGAACGACCGGGCCTCGCCGACACCGGACCAGTCGGTGAACGCCGACCCCGCGCCCACGATGCTCGGGTAGAGCATCACCAGCGCGTAGACGACCAGTGCCGGGGCCGCGAACAACCACGGCGGCGCGACCCCGCCGCCCCGCCGCCGCGGTGGTTTCGAGGCGTCCCGTCGTACCGGCGTGACCGGTGGAGCGGTGACGGTCATGCGGTCTTCCGGTAGGCCTCGTCCATCTTCTTCAGCGCGCCCTGGACCGTGGTCTTGCCGCCGAGGAGTTCCTGGACGACGGCGAAGTGGGTCGGCTGGACCTCGGCGTTCGGCCAGCGCTGGTCCATGAACGGCACGGCCTTGTTGTCCTTCAGGTACGGCAGGAACGACGTCAGCACCGGGTCGACCTTCGCATCGCCGTCGGAGTACAGCGGAACACAGGCGACGGCCTGGGACCAGGCGCTCACGACCTCCGGCTGCCCGCAGTACTCGATGAACTTCTTCGCCTGCTCGGCCCTCTTGCTCTTCGCGCTGACCGCGATGCCGACCACGATGCCGCCGGGGATCCAGTTGTCCGCCGCGACGTCGGTGGCCGGGAACGGGAACATGCCGAGGTCGTCCGGCGACGGCGACGCGTCCCGGAACGCCTGCAGCACCGCGGACACCTGCACGGCCATCGCGGCCTTGCCGGTGCCGACCATCGAGGTGGCCTGCTCGTACGTCGTCCCGTTCGGGTTGTCGTTGAAGAAGCCCCTCTTCTGCAACTCCAGGTACTTGTCCATCGCGTCGGCCCAGCCGGAGTCGCCGAACGACGCGTTGCCGGCGATCATCTTGTCGTCGAAGTCCGGGGTCTTGGCGTAGACCGTGCCGGGCACCAGCGCGTAGTCGATCAGCTGGGTGACCCACGGGGTCTGCGCGCCGAGCGCGATCGGAACGATGCCCTTCTTCTTCAGCTTGTCGCAGACGGTCAGCAGCTCCGACCAGGTCGTGGGAGGCTCGACGCCGGCGCTTGCGAACGCCTTCTTGTTGTAGATCGCGCCGAGCACGCTGGTGCCGGGCGAGAAAATGAACGTCTTGCCGTCCTGCTGGAAGGCGCCCTTGAAGCCTTCCGGGATCTTCTGCGTCCAGGACTGGGAGCTGAGGTCGGTCAGCAGGTTCGCCTTGCTGAGCTGGACCATCGACATCGCGCTGCCGTTGCCCGGGTAGACCGCGTGCATGTCGGGCGCGTTGCCGGCCGCGAGCTGGGCCCGGAGAGCGGTCTGCAGCTGGTCGGCGGGTGAGAACGAGAGATTGAAGTCGAAGTCGGAGTTCGCCTTCTTGTAGTCGTCGAGCGCCTTGCGCAGGCCGGCCTCCTGGCTGCCGGCGCCGATCACCTTCAGCTGCCCGCCGGACGACGAGCCGCCACCGTTGCCTCCGCAGGCCGCCAGGGTGCCGACCGCGGCGGCGCCTCCCATCAGCTGCAGGAGACGCCGCCGGCTGACGGTCTGATCGAGTGCCATGAGTTCCTCCTGAGCGAGGCGACAGCCGCCTCTGAAGTACCGCTGTGGGATGTGAAGTAATCGTGTATTCGTGTTACTTTTTTCACGCGGGACGCTACGGTCGCCCCGGAGGGGTGTCAAGACCTCGTTGAAAGGATTCAGTTCGGGCCGGTGCGAAAACCGGATCACACGTTTTGGGTCCCTGCCCGGGTCGCCTGAGAAGATGAGGATGTGTCCGCGACCGCCTGCGCCCGACCGGTCAGCCCGCCGTACGCTCCGCGGCCGGCCGGACGCTGCAGCCTGCCCTCGAACCCACCCACCGGCAACCCGCGGGTCCCGCCGTACGACGCCCTCCTCGACGCCACCGAGCAGGCGCCGAACCGCGGATCGGTGGGCCGGTGAAACGTCCGATTCTGGTCATCGTTCTGCTGCTGATCACGGTCCTCGGGGCGGCCGGCGGCTACTTCGCCGGCGATCGCTGGGACATCCCGGCGGCGACGGCCTCCGGTGAGGCGGCCCCGCTCGGTCAGGTGACACCGGCCGGGCCTACCCCGTCGCAGACACCGTCCGATCCGCCGCTGCCGGTCAAGACTCCGGTGCCCAACACGATCCCGCCGCTAGAGACCGACCTGAGCTTCCGGCGGCGTACCTTCACGGTCTCGCCGAAGGACTACCAGTCGGTGCAGATGGCGATCGAGGTACCGGACGGCTGGCACTTCAAGACGGACCCGAAGCGTCCGGCCGAGGTCAAGTACCTCGATTCCCGCAACGAGCGGGGTGTCCGGGTGGAGGCGAACCGCCCGCCGATCCCCACCAAGGACGCGCTGGCGGGCCTCGTCATCGACCTGAAGAAGAGCCTGCCGCCGCAGGACGACCTGCGGATCCAGTCCCAGACCACCGAGCAGATCGTCGGCGACGACGACCAGATGCGGACGGTCTCGACGCTGGTCTACACCTACATTCCGACCGACACCCTGCGCTACGTGATCGTCCGCTGGGTCTCGACCAACGGCGACGACCTGGCCAACGTGGAGATGAGCATCACCGGCCTGCCCGACGACTCGCCCGCGCTGGACGAGGTCCTGCTGAGGGCCACCCAGTCGGTCCGCGAGACCGGCTGAGCCGAAGGTCTGCTGCCCCGCCGGCAGCTTTTTCATGGAATCGTTACCGGGCTGCTGCAACCTTGTGGCGGGTTGAAGTGTCATTGAAGTAGGGCTTCGAGTGGGGAGGTGAGGCAGGCGTGGCTCGTCGGGGGACGGTTGGCGCCCTGCTGGGATCCGGGCTGGTGGTGATCACGGCCCTCGGAGGCGCGGGCGGATACGGGGTCGGACTGCTGATCGGCGAGGCGCAGCCCGCGGTGGCGTCCGGCGCGGCGGCTCCACTCGGGACCGCATCACCGACGCCGTCGGGGACACCCACACCCGCGGCGCCGACGCGCACCCCCAAGCCCGACAACAGGCCTGCGCTGCAGGCGGACGACATCAGCTACAAGACCCGGTCGTTCACCGCGGAGCTCGTGGTCAAGTCCCATGTCAGCGCCCGGGTGCCGTACAACTGGCGGATCACCCAGCCCGATCCGCCGAACTACGCGCGGTTCACCGATCCGACGTCGAAGCGCTGGATCCGGATCGAGGCGGGCTTCACCATCAGCCGTCCCCCGGCGGCGTCGATGGCCGCGCGGATCAAGGACCTCAACACCCTGGACAAGAACCAGTTGCTGACGATCGTTTCCCAGCAAGTGGAGGACGACCAGGCCACGCTCGCCTACACCTACCTTCCGCCCGAGTCGCAGACGTCCGAGGGGGTGATCCGGTACGTCATCGTCCGCTGGGTCGCCGACGACAGTGGCCTCTGCGCGATCGAGATGAGCTCGACCGGTCTCCCGCAGGACAAGGACGCGTTGCTCGACGTTCTCGACCACGCGTCCAAGAGCGTCGTACGCCGGGACACGCCCTAACCGAGCAGGTCAGCCAGAGCGTGCCGACCGGCATCCGTGAGGTCGACTGCGCGCTGTCGGGGCCTCCGACGTACCCAGTCCCGTTCCAGTGTTGCGTTGGCGACCATCGCGCCCAGGCGACCGGCCAGGTGATGCCGTTGCTCACTCCAGTCGACGCAGAACCTCAGCAGCCGTCGGCCAGATGCCTTCTCCGACAGGTCGACACCCAGCTCGCCGAAGACCTCGGAAGCCGCAGGACCCAACGCGTACGGCCCATCCGGTAGCTGCTGCGCCAGTGGATCCTCCGGCCGACGGTCCGTGCCGGTGCCGCCGTCAGTCCGCACCAGTGCCTCACGCCGTACCAGGCCTTCGAGCAGGGCAACGCCCAGCCGACCGGCCAGGTGGTCGTAGCAGGTGCGCGCCTCGCGGAGTGCCGCGGCGCGAGTGCTCTGCCGGAGCGAGTTGATCGGCTGCGGCTTGGCGATGCGTGCCACTGCCTCCACCGCCGCGGCCACCTCGGGACCAGCGAGCCGGTAGTACCTGTGCCGCCCGGAGCGCTCCATCTCCAGTAGACCGCCATCCAGCAGCTTGTGGAGGTGTGAGCTGACCGTCTGCGGTGACACACCGGCCTCGGTGGCGAGCAGGGACGCAGGGAGCGCCCGGCCGTCCGCCAGCGCCATCAGCACCTTCGCGCGAGCGGGCTCAGCCAGCAGTGCGGCCGCGCGGGCCACATCCGCATCCCCGGTGAACTCCATGTCTCCATGCTCACACCGTCACACTTCGACGCAACCCGAAGTGATTCGATGCGAGGTTGGAACACATGCTTCTCGCCCTCCTCTGCGTCGGGATCTTCCTGGTCCAGCTCGACGTGACCGTAGTCAACGTTGCGCTTCCGGACATCCGGATCGACCTCGGTACGACGCTCGCCGGACAGCAGTGGGTCGTCGACGGCTACATGATCACGCTCGCCGCGCTGCTCCTCGTCTGCGGCGCACTGGGCGACCGGATCGGTCACCGGCGCGTGGTGCTCGCAGGTCTCACCGTGTTCGGTTTGGCCTCGCTCGGCTGTGGTGTGGCTCCGACCATCGAGCTACTCGTGGCGGCGCGCGCAATACAAGGCATCGGCGCCGCTCTGCTCCTCCCCGGCACGCTGGCCGTCATCACCGACCGGTACGTCGACCGTGCGGCAAGGGCTCGTGCGGTCGGCATCTGGGCCGGCGCCGGAGCACTCTCGCTGCCGTCCGGTCCGCTGCTGGGCGGTGCGCTGGTCAGTGGCCTCGGATGGCGGGCTGTGTTCCTGATCAACCTCCCGATCATCGCCGTAGGCCTGCCACTGGCCTTCCGCCTGATCCCCCAGCATCAATCGGCCCGGCAAGGCACGCGGAGCCCACTCCGCATCGGCAAGGACTTCGTCGGTGCGAATGTCACCGCCGGCCTGATGAATCTGGTCGGTCTCGGCACAGTCCTCGTACTGACGCTGTATCTCCAGGAACACCTTGGCCACAACGCGTTCCGGGCCGGTCTCGAGCTCATCGCGTTGTTCCTGCCGCTCTCCGTACTCGCTCCGGTGTCCGGCCGCATCACCGCCCGCTACGGTCCTCGACTGCCCATGACCATCGGTCTGGTGCTCGGAGCAGCCGGATCGGCCTGCCTGCTGATAGTTCACGGCGGCTACCGCGAGCTCATACCCGTAGAGCTCGGCCTCGGCATCGGCATGGGTTTCCTCACCGCCGCCGTCGTCAACGCAGCGGTCGCCTCACTGCCGCCCGACCGCGCCGGCTTCGCCAGCGGCGTCAACAACACCTGCCGGCAGGCATTCGGTGCCATCGGCATCATTCTGTACGGCGCGATCGTCGGCAGACCGGCCGGCATGATCACCGGCCTCCACACCCTCGCCTACATCGGCACCAGCCTGTGGCTGGTCGGGCTGGCCATCACCTGGCTGACCGTACATCCCCACGCAGAAAGGGCATCAACCGATCGAGTGTCTCGGCCGGAGCCTCTTCGGCCATGAAGTGCCCGGCTGGAATCGGCGCTCCCACGACCTCGTCCGCCCACTCCCGCCAGATCGCGATCGGATCGCCGTACCAACTGACCACCGCACCCGACGGGTCCCACAACGCCAGCACCGGACAGCCGATCCGCCGTACGCCGCGATCGGCCGTGTCGTGCTGGTGGTCGACAGTCGCCGCGGCGCGGTACTCCTCGCAGATCGCGTGCACGGTGGCAGGATCGCGGAAGTGGCGCACGTACTCGTTCCGGACCTCTCGCGGGAACACGTCGGCCGCGGACCAACTGTCCAGGCAATGCTGCACGAACAGCTCAGGTTCCTGCGCTATCAGGCGTTCCGGGATCGGCTCCGGCGCCGCCAGGAACGACCAGACCCAGTACCCCAGCGCGAACTCCTTGTCCGCCCGGTCGAACGCATCCCCGGTCGGCACAATGTCCAGTACGGCGAGCCTCGTCACGACGTCCGGGTGGTCGAGCGCCATCCGGTACGCGCACCGGGCACCCCGATCGTGACCGGCTACCGCGAAAGCGTCGTACCCGAAGGCTTGCATCACTTCGACCTGGTGCGTGGCCAGCTCCCGCATCGAGTGGGTGTCACCGGCCGTGCTGTCACCGAAGCCGGTCAGGTCGGTCGCGACCACGCTGAATTCCCGGGCCAGCGCTGGGGCGACGCGATGCCACATGACGTGTGTCTCCGGGAAACCGTGCAGCAGCAGGACGGGCGGTCCGTCGCCGCCGCGGCGGCCGTGGATGGTTGCCCCGGACACTGGTACGTCGAATGTCGTGAAACCGTCGAACACGCTGTACGCCGTACCCGAAGTCCGGTCAGTCAATCGGCCAGATGGCTCGGAAGATGGTGGAGCGGAGGCGGTAGAAGCCGCGACGGGTGGACTGGATCAGGGCAGGTGACGGCCGCAGCCGGTCGAACGCGAAACGCAACACCAGGGACTTCCTCGGGACCGAGCAGGACAGAAGCGCTCGTCAGCCGGTGAACGACACCGAGTGGGCGATCTCGAGGGCCTGGTCGCGGCCGTTGGCCGGTACCAGGACCTGAACGAGCATCGAGCCGGTGGTCCCCGTGTCCACGACTCGCTGCAGGAGCATACTGCCGCCGTCACCGCAGCCGGTGGAGAACCGCTCGGTCACCGCGGAACCGTTGACCGTCGAGGACTTGACCTCCTCGTCGGCGACGCAGCCGAACGACTTACCGCTACCGACCGACAGGCGGGCGACCTGCGCGTCGGTCATGCCGATGAAGACTCCGGGTGACCTCGTCGACCAGCTCGGGTCCTGGCTGACCCGGAGCGCCGGGTACGACAGCGTGGTGCCCGGCGGCTGCCAGTCCGCGTCGGCGACCGACTTCGCCCACCCCTTCGGCATCTCCAGGTTGACCCAGCCGTAGGAGAGCGGCACGACCTCGCGCCCGGACAGGTAGCGCTGCGCTCCGAACCCGGCCCCACCGCCCACGATCAGTGCCAGGACGGCAGCGAGCACCCATCGGCCTCGGTGCCGCTTCCGCTTCGGAGCAGTCACCGGCTCCGTGGCCGGCTCGACCGAGGCGACGGCCGGAGCGGTCTCCTCGGGCTGCTCGGGCGCCGGCTTGACGATCGTGGGCTTGTTGGCGTCGCTGAGGGCGGTCGTCTCGCTGTCGTCCGACGGGCTGTCGACCACGGAGGTGTCGCGGATGCCGTAGGACGCCGGCACGAATCCGTGCGTGGTCTCGTCCAGACCACCGACGAGCTCACGAGTGAACGACTGCACATCCGGCCAGCGCTTCTCCCGGTCCGGGTCCAGGGCCCGCACGATCGCGGCGTCGACCTGCTCGGGCAGCTCGAACCCGAGTGAGCTCGGCGGTGGCGGCGCCGCGACCCGGCCGGCCGCGCCGAGGCCGTCGAGCTGGTGGGGTGACCGCCCGGTCAAAGCGGCGTACGCGACTGCGCCGAGGGAGTACTGGTCGGCGCGCTGGTCCAGCCGCTCACCCATCGCCTGTTCGGGAGCGACGTACGACGGGGTGCCGCCGGGCATTGTGATCCGTGACACCTCGTCCAGCGACTTGCCGAGGCCGAGGTCGGACAGCACGGCCCGCTCGCCCTCGTCCGTGCTGCGGAACAGAACGTTCGCGGGTTTCACGTCGCGGTGCAGCAGACCGCGCCGATGCAGCGCCTGCAGGCCGCGGCCGACCTGGACGACGACGTCGACCGCCTCGACCATCGGCAGCGGCTGCTTCTTCAGCCGGTCGGCCAGGGTGCCGCGATCGGCGTACGTGAGCACGAGGAAGGGGCGGCCGTCGTCGAGTTCGCCGACGTCGTGCACCTGGACCACGTGCTCGGACTCGACCCGGCGCAGGAACCGGCCCTCCTCGAGGAACCGGCGGCGGACCGAGTCGTCGTGGCCCCAGTTGTCCGCGAGCACCTTGATCGCGACCTCGGCATCCAGTTGCTCATCGTGAGCAAGCCATACCGTAGCGAAACCGCCTGAGCCCAGGCGTCGGCGCACGACGTAGCGGCCAAGTCTGGTCGGGACCCCCATACAAGGCATTATGGATCACTGGGAGTCCCCTGCCGGGGGCGGAATGACAGCAAAGGCGCAGATGAGCGAGAGCACCAGCCCGACGGACGACCTCGGAGCCCTGGCCGAACGGGCCAAGGGGGGCGACAAGAACGCGATGGACGACCTGCTCAGGCTGGTCCATCCGCGGGTACTGCGCATCTGCCGCAGTGTGCTGCCGTACTCCGCGGACGCCGAGGACGCGGCTCAGGAAGCGCTGCTCAACATCGCGACCAAGATCCACACGTACTCCGGCCGGAGCAGCTTCTCCACCTGGGTCCACTCGGTCGCGGCGAACTCGGCCCGGTCGACGTACCGCAAGCTGAAGCGCACTGCCCAGGCCGCGCACAACCCGGAGGCGATGGAGAAGCCGGACCCCCGCACCACCAGCGTCATCGCCGGCACCCGCCTGGACCTGCTCGAGGCACTCGAGACGCTGGAGCGCGACCGGCCCCAGATGGTCACCCCGCTCGTGCTCCGCGACGTCTACGGCCTGTCGTACGAGGAGATCGCCGCCGAGGTCGGCGCCCCACTCGGCACGGTCAAGTCGCGCATCCACGACGCCCGCGAGGTCGTCCGGCCGCTCCTGCGCCCGAAGGACTGACTGCAGCAGGCTGCAAGTCGTCCGTAATTGACCTGGTATGGACCTAATCTCCCAGTTATGTCAGGTCGGGGGTTACTGCGCAACGGCGACTACCTCAAGCTGCTGAGCGGTCAGACGATCAGCTCCCTCGGCTCGGCGATGAGCACCTTCGTCTTCACGCTGCTCGCCATGGCCATCACCGGTTCTCCGGCACAGTCAGGTCTGGTCGGTGCGGCGTACGCCCTGGGTGCCACCCTGTCCTCCTTGCCGGCCGGAGCACTGGTCGACCGGACGAGCCGCCGGGTAGTGCTGATCAGCTGCGGCGTGACAGGCGCCGTACTGTACGGCTCAGTCGTTGTGGCCGGCTGGATGGACGACCTGACCATCTGGCACCTGATCGTGGTAGCCCTCGGCAGCGGCATGAGCACCGCCTTCTTCATGCCGGCCCAGAACGCCGCCCTCCGGCAGATCGTCCCGCCCGAGGACATCGGCACCGCGGTCGCCGCCAACCAGGGCCGTATGTACGTCGCTTCGCTGGCCGGTGCACCGCTGGGCGGACTGCTCTTCGCCGTCGGCCGCATGGTCCCGGTGGCGATCGACGCACTGTCCTACCTGGTGATGTCCGGTCTGCTGGCGCTGATCCGCCATCCACTGGGCGCTCCCGAAACCCGCGATGCCAAGCCCGAGCCGATGCTGCGCTCGATCCGCTCCGGTATCACCTGGCTATTCGCGCAGCCCGCCCTGCGCACGATCGCACTGGTCGCCACCGCACTGAACTTCGCGGCCAACGGGACAGTCCTGGTCCTCATCCTCGACCTCCAGCAGCGCGGCGTCCGGCCGTCCGTGATCGGGTTGCTGGAGACCGGCATGGGCGTCGGCGGCCTGCTCGGCGCGATCCTCACCCCGAAACTGCTGGCCATGTTCAGCACCGGCGCCATCGCGATCGTCGGCTCATGGATCGTCGCGTGCACGTTCACGGCGACCGCCTTCACCAGTGCACCAGCCGCACTGATCGTGCTGCTCTCCCTGGCGATGCTCCTGCTCCCGGCGCTCAACTCAGGTCTGTTCGGCTACCAGATGCTGATCACACCGGACCATCTGCAAGGGCGGGCGCAGAGTGCCGTCATGTTCCTCGCCACCAGCACCCAGCCGCTTGCTCCTGCCCTCGGCGGCGTGATGCTGGCGAGCTTCGGGCACCGGACCGCGGTGGGCGTTCTGGGCGCGATCCTCACCGTCGCGTCTCTTCTGCTCACGCTGAGCCGACCGATCCGGTCGATTCCGTTGCTGTCCGAGGTGAAGGCCGCGACCCCCGTGTGATCAGGGGGCTCCCGTTCCGGGCGGGCGTGTGCTCAGATGGGTGCCATGAAGAAGCTCATCAACGAACCTGGTGATGTTGTGAGTGAGGCGCTGCGGGGGATGGCGGCAGCGCATCCGGATCGGCTGCGGGTGGATCACGAGAACCGGATCGTGTACCGCAAGGACGCACCGAGGACCGGGAAGGTGGGACTGATCTCCGGGGGTGGATCCGGGCACGAGCCGATGCACGGCGGCTTCGTCGGGCTCGGGATGCTGGACGCGGCCTGCGCGGGTGAGGTGTTCACCTCGCCGGTGCCGGACCAGATGATGGCGGCGACCAAGGAGGTCGACGCGGGCGCCGGCGTACTGCACATCGTGAAGAACTACACCGGTGACGTGATGAACTTCGAGATGGCCGCCGAACTGGCCGCGGCCGACGCGGGCACCGAGGTGCTGTCGGTCGTCACCAACGACGACGTCGCCGTCCAGGACAGCCTCTACACCGCCGGCCGCCGCGGCGTCGGTGTGACGGTGCTGCTGGAGAAGATCGTCGGCGCGGCCGCTGAGGAGGGCCAGCCGCTGCAGCAGGTCGCGGACCTGGCCAAGAGGGTCAACGACAACGGTCGCAGCATGGGCATGGCGCTCACCTCGTGCACGGTCCCGGCGGCGGGCAAGCCGACGTTCGACCTGGCCGACAACGAGATGGAGGTCGGCATCGGCATCCACGGCGAGCCCGGCCGGCAACGGTTGCCGCTGGCACCGGCGAAGGAGATCGCCGCGATGCTGGTCGACCCGGTCGTCAGCGATCTGCCTTACCAGCAAGGCGATTCCGTGATCGCCTTCATGAACGGCATGGGCGGTACCCCGTTGATCGAGTTGTACCTGATGTACAACGAGGTGGCCCAACTGCTCGACCGCGCCGGCATCACCATCGCCCGCTCGCTGGTCGGCAACTACATCACCTCCCTGGAGATGGCCGGCTGCTCGGTCACCCTGCTGAAGGTGGACGACGACCTGGTACGCCTCTGGGACGCTCCGGTCAACACCCCCGGCCTACGCTGGGGCGCGTGAGCATGGGAGTCGACAACTTCGTCAACTGGCTGCGGGATGCTGCGGGGTCTTTGCACGACAATGCCGCGTACCTGACTGAGCTGGACTCGGCGATCGGTGACGCGGACCACGGGGCCAACATGGACCGTGGGTTCCGGGCAATTGTCGCGCTGCTGGACGAGACCAGCTTCGAGACGGTCGATGAGTTGATGAAGAAGGCCGGGATGACGCTGGTCAGCAAGGTCGGCGGGGCGAGCGGGCCGCTGTACGGCACGTTCTTCCTCCGCTTCGGGACCGCGCTGGCCGGCGCCGACCTGACTCCGGCGACGATCGGCGAGGCGTTCACGGCGGGCGTCGGCGGCATCCTCCAGCGCGGCAAGGCCGAGCTCGGTGACAAGACCATGTACGACGCCTGGGCGCCGGCTCTGGACGCGTACGACGCCGCGGTCGCGGGCGGAGCGGACCTCGCCGGTGCGCTCACCGCCGCGGCGGAGGCGGCCGCCAAGGGCCGGGACGCGACGGTCCCGCTGGTCGCGCGGAAGGGCCGCGCGAGCTACCTGGGCGAGCGCAGCGCCGGTCATCAGGACCCGGGGGCGACGAGCACCACACTGTTGCTGGAGTCGGCTGCCCGCACCCTCCCATGATCGGGATCGTGGTCGTGTCGCACAGCCACGCGCTGGCGAACGCGGCGATCGGGCTCGCCGCGGAGATGGTTGCTGCTGACAACCGTCCGGTGATCGCGGTCGCGGCCGGGCTGGACGCGACGACGTTCGGTACGGATGCGATGGCGGTCTCCGAGGCGATCACGACGGCGGACAGCCCGGACGGCGTACTCGTGCTGCTCGATCTCGGTAGCGCCGTACTGAGTGCGGAGCTGGCGCTGGAGTTCGTCGATCCCGACGTGGCTTCGCACGTGCGGCTGACGAGTGCGCCGCTCGTCGAGGGATTGGTGGCGGCGGTCGTCACCGCGTCCACCGGCGCCTCACTCGCCGCGGTCGCGGCCGAAGCCGAGCGCGGCCTGCTCGGCAAGCAGGATCATCTTGGCGGCGGCGGTGGCGTTGAGGCAGCTGCTGTGGCGGCCACTGACCAGACCGTGGAAGTTGTCGTAGGCAACGAGCATGGATTGCATGCCCGGCCCGCAGCGCGGCTGGTCGGGCTGGTGAACTCGTTCGATGCTGTCGTGACGCTGACCGATCTGGATACCGGGCGAGGGCCGATCGACGCAGGCAGTCTGAGTATGGTCGCCACCCTCAACGCCCAGCAGGGCCACAGGTTGCGAGTCGGTGCGAGCGGTCGGCAAGCCGCCGAGGTGCTGGCGGCGATCGGCGAACTGGCCGCCGAGAACTTCGGCGATGAGCCCACGGCCGCCGGGCAGACAGGATCGCGAGCAGCCGGCTCCCTCGCCAGTGGATCGGGGCTGGACGTTGCGATCGGGCCCGCGGTGATTGCCGGGGCGGGCGTGGACCTGAACGACTACGTTGCCGGTGGCGACGAGGCGGCGCGGCTTGACGGTGCGGTCGCGACTGTTGCTGAGGAGTTGGGGCGGCTTCGAGACGCGAGTCCGGAGCATGGAGGGATCTTCGAGGCACATCTCGCGTTGCTGAAGGACCGCAAACCGCTGGACGAGATTCGGGCCGCGATCGCCGCAGGTACGCCGGCACCCGTCGGCTGGAAGCAGACCTACGACGACCTGGCGAAGACGTTCGAAGGGCTGGACGATGCCTATCAGCGGGAACGCGCGCAAGACGTCCGGGCCGTTCGGGATCGGGTACTGCGGGCCCTGACGGGAGCGACCGTCGACGAAGCGGCTGACGGCGGGATCCTCGTCGTACCCGAGCTGGACGCCGCGACCGCGGCCACACTCGCCGCCGCCAAGGTTGCCGGGATCGCGGTGCGGGCGGCCGGGACCACCGGGCACGGGGTGATCGTGGCTCGGTCGCGCGGAATACCTCTCATCACCGGCATCGGCGACGTCGCCGTACCGGCTGGAGCAACGGTCGCTTTCGATGCACGGGCAGGCTCGTTCGAGGTCGCGCCGGACGAGGACGCGGTCCGGCGGACCATCACCGAGCGGCAGACCGAGCGGGAGCGCGCGATCGAGGAGGCTGATCAGCCTGCGACGACCGTGGACGGCAGGACGATCGCGGTACTGGTGAACGTCGGGTCGGTGCAGGATGCTGTGGAGGCGCGCGGAGCGGACGGGTCCGGGCTGGTGCGGACCGAGGTTCTGTTCGGCGATCGGCGTACGGCGCCGAGCGTCGACGAGCAGGCCGAGCAGTTCCGTGCGATCGCCCGAGCCCTGCAGGAGAAGCCGATCACCATCCGAACCTGGGACATCGGCGGCGACAAGCCGCTGCCGTTCCTGCCGCAGGACCAGGAGGCGAACCCGTTCCTGGGCGAGCGCGGCCTCCGCGTCTTCCGGCGCCGTCCTCAGCTGCTGCGGGATCAGCTCGAAGCAGTACGCCGGGTCGCGGCCGAGACACCGGTCCACGTGATGTTCCCGATGGTGACGACCGCCGACGAGGTCGCGTGGGCGCTGGACGAGCTCGGGCCGCGGCCCGATGGTTTGGAGGTCGGCATCATGGTCGAGGTCCCCGCGGCCGCACTCCGGATCGACACCCTCGCTGCCGGCCTCGACTTCGTCAGCATCGGCACCAACGACCTCACGCAGTACACGACCGCCGCGGACCGCACCAACACCGCGGTCGCGCCACTCGCCGACGGGCTCGATCCCGCCGTACTGCAGCTGATCGACCACGTGGTCAGGCGGGCCGGAGTCCGGGTAGCCATCTGCGGCGACCTCGCCAGCGATCCGCAGGCCGCCGTACTGCTCGCCGCTCTTGGTGTGGACGAGCTCAGTGCGGTCGGTCCGCAGGTCCCGCTGGTCAAGGAACGTCTACGGCACGCAGATCTCGGTCAGATCGACACTGCCGCCGTGCTGGCCGCCCGGGACGCCACTCAGGTGCGTGGCTTGCTGTAGTAGCGCAGCTCGACCAGGTTGAAGCCCGACGTGCGGGTCGGCTTGGTGGGCAGCGTGTAGGACTCGCCGGGCTCGAGGTACGTGACGTCCGGGTGCTCCAGGTCGAGGTCGACCACGAGAGCCGGGTACGCGCCGGTGTGCCAGGTGTAGGACTCGCCCGCATCAGGCGTGACGTGCTGCACGCGGACGTCGTCCTCGTCTACGACCACCTTCGCCGGGACCTCGCCCACCTGCTCGAACCCCGCCTCCGCGGGCACGCCGGCGACCAGGAAGTACGGATCGCCCGACGCCTCCTCGCCGAGGTCGAGAACCTCGATCAGCCGGTTCAGGTACGGCGTTTCGCCGTCGTTGGTGAGCATGTGGACCGGCGACACCGGCCGGTAGACCGAGCCACCGACGGTCTCGTTGAGCTGCCGGGCCGGGCTGCCGTCGAGCCAGTCCATGTGACACGGGGATGTCGACAGGCACAGGACGACGTACGGGTTGTGGTGCAGGTGCCAGCCCTGCGCCTCACCCGGCGCGAGCGAGACCTCCCAGACTCGGACCCGGGAGTTCTTCAGCAGGACGCGCGTACCGATCTCACCGAGGACAACCTCGGTGCCGTCGGGTGCGGCGACGGTGGTGCCTGCGGTCATACGGTCTTCTCCTTCACGGGCGGGTCGACTGGGCGTTCCATCGCGACCGCGCCGAGGACGACGCCGTCGGGCATGGGGAGTTCGGCGGATTCCACCTCGGTGAATCCGAAAGCCTTGTAGAGCGGTACGCCGGGCAGCGTCGCCATCAGCGCAAGTTGCGTGAAGCCCTCGGCCCGGGCGGCGTCGGTGCAGGCATCCAGGATCGCCCGGCCCAGGCCCCGGCGGGTCCAGTCGCTGCGGACGAACATCGCCCGGATCCGGGCCGGCTCGGTCGCCGGGTCCAGCAGCCGCGCGTCGGCTCCCGCCGTACTGGCGTTGAACAGCTTGTTCCGCCGGCTCCAGCCACCGCACGCGACGATCTCGCCGCCGGCCTCGTGCACGTAGTAGGTCCCGTCGTCGATCAGCGCGGTGTCCAGCGTGGTGATGTGCTCCGCGGCGCTGGCCGTCTGAGCGGGGTCGTAGTACGCCGGGAACAGCTCCCGCACAGAGGCACGCGCCAACTCGGCCACAGCGGGCCCGTCCGCCCGCACCGCGACCCGCAACACAGCCTCCACGCCTCACAGGCTAGGGCACGTCTCTCAATTCCCTGCAGTCGCGATCAGGTGCCGAGTGCCGCGCAGCACGCAGGGAATTGAGAGTCGTGCCCTGGTTCCGCAACACCCGTGCGGTGAAATGGGTCGGACCGTTGCCGGACATCTACCGGGTATGACGCAGACACCGATCAAGGCCTGGGCAGGGCCGGTGAGTGAGGGAGCCGTGCACCCACCACCGGATCCACGCAGGGACCGGTTCGAAGAGCTGTTCGGCGCACACCGGGAAGCCGTCCTCGGCTACCTGCACCGCCGGACCGACAGCGGCTACGACGCCGCCGACCTGCTCGCGGACACGTTCCTGATCGCGTGGCGACGGCTCGACGACGTCCCTTCAGGCGTCCAGACCAGGCCATGGCTGTACGGCGTGGCGCGGCGGGTGCTGGCCAATCACCGCAGAGGCGTGGGACGCAGGCACGCGCTCGCGACCAAGCTGCGCGAGGAACTCACCGAGCCGGACGGGACGGACCGGTCGTTGCCCGACGACTCCCCCGCGGCGCGGGCGTTCAGCGCACTGCCCGACCAGGATCGGGAACTTCTGTCCCTCGTCGCCTGGGAGGACCTCGACACCGCCCAGATCGCGACCGTGCTCGGGATCACGCGCAACGCCGTACGGATCAGGCTGCACCGCGCCCGGAAGCGGTTCGCCAAACTGCTCAGCGCCCCGCTCGCGAACCGGAAGCTGGTCGCCCTCACGGAAGAGACCTCACATGAAGACGCCTGACATCGACGCCGCAGTCCGCGGCCTGGCCCGCCCCGACCAGCAGATCACCAACGCAGCCTGGTCCGAACTGTCGGCCAACATCACCAATGGCGCAGACGAGACGATCGTCCCCCTCGCAACCCGCCGCCGCCCGGCCCGACCTCGCGTACTCTTAGCCGCCGCGTGCACCCTCCTGATCGCCGGCGTGGTCGCCGCCACCGTGGTCAACCGGCCAGGGCAGGATCTGCCGCAGGCGCTGTCCGTCACGGATCAAGGCGAACGGCTGACCGTCCGGGTGGTCGATGAGGACGCCGACCCGAAGGCCTACAACCAGCAGTTGAAGAGGCTGGGCCTGGACATCAAGGTGAAGATGGTCCCGGTCGCGCCGTCGGCCGTCGGCAAATACGCGACCTTCCTGTACTACGTGGGCAGCGACGGGTCCAAGCTCGGGCTGCTCAAGCCGGGTGAGGACTGCCGATCGACCCTGGATGCGAACGACCCCGGCTGCCAGTACGGAGTCGAGGTGGACAAGAAGTTCAAGGGCAAGGCCGAGATCCACTTCGGCCGGGCCGCCCAGCCTGGTGAGAGGTACCAGTACATCCCGAGCGATGCCAGTGCTCCCGGGGAGGAGCTGGCGGGCCTGTCGTACAAGAACAAGCAGGTGTCGGAGGTGCAGAAGCTCATCGCGGCGCGCGGCGTGACGATCGGCGGCTACCTCAACTCCAAGACGGAGATGGTCAACGGCGTGAACACCGCCAAGGAAGTCGACCCGGCACCAGGCGACTGGTACGTCCATGAGGCCGAGCCGGAGTCGCCGGGAGTCGTTGTGCTCTGGATCGGCTCCGAGCCGGAGAAGTAGTCAGGCGTAGTCCCGCCGGGCCTCAGGTCCGGCGGGATCTGCGCGTGGTCCCCTTGGCCCAGCGGTAGGCGACCAGGGTCCAGAGGATCGCGGGTAGGCCGAAGATCGCGGCGGCGAGCTCGCGACCGAAGACCAGGAAGACCAGTCCGAGCAGGAAGAACGGCAGGGCCAGCCAGACCGCACCGACGAACGCCGCCCAGCGCCACCGGCCGGTCTTGCGCGGCTCGAGCTGGTACAGCGACGGCGCGGGCAGCCCAGCGAAGATCGGCTGCAGTTCGCCGTGCGTGACGGCCTCGTTCAGCCGATCGACCCGCCGGTGCAACTCGTCCTCGTCCAGCCGCCCGACCGCGAACGCTTCGGCGAGGTCGTCAGTACAGATCCGGCGTTCCTCGTCGGTGAGCCGGATGTTCGCCACCCGCCGCCGGGCCGCCACGACCCGGGCCTCCTGCCCGGCCGCCGAGGCCAACCCGATCAGGTCGCCCACAGACGGCTTCGCCGGCCGCCGCTCCACCATCCGCCTCACCTCACTCGTCCTTTCGAGTGTGCCAGACGACCGGGCAGCGCCACGGATTCACCAGGGCAGCGGGGTCCCGTCCCAGGAGACGAACGTCCCGCTGGGCCCGTCGTCAGGCAGCAGAGCGAGGTGGACGGCACCGGCAGCCGCTTCGCCCGGGTCGCCGTCGCTCGCGGCGGCGCGGGCGTTGAGGTCGGTACGCCTGAGGCCGGGAGCGAGAGCGTTGACCTTGAACGGCTCGCCGAGGGACTGGGCGTAGAACAACGTCAGGGCATTGAGGGCAGTCTTGGAACTGCGGTACGCCGCGCCGCTCCCGGTCATCGCGAAGGCGGGGCCGGCGCTGTGAGTGAGTGAACCGGTGCCGCTGGAGATGTTCACGATCCGCGGGTGCGCGGACTGGCGCAGTACCGGAAGGAAGGCGTTCGTGACGGCCAGGACGCCGAACAGGTTGGTCTCGTAGGTCCGGCGGAAGGCCTCCACGTCGGCCTCGGCCGGGGGCGCCAGGTCGGGCGAGATGCCGGCGTTGTTGACCAGGATGTCCAGCGAGCCGACCGCGGCCGCCGCCTTGGCGATGCTGTCTGCGTCGGTGACGTCGAGGACCAGCAGCCTGGCCCGGTCGCCGAGCTCGTCGACTATTCGTTGTCCACGGCTCGCATCCCGCGAGCCGACGTACACGGTGAGCCCGGCAGCGGCCAGCTGCCGGGCGATCTCCTTGCCGATGCCCTTGTTCGCACCGGTTACCAGGGCTGTGGAATTGTTCATACCAGGAACGATTCCGCCTCAGCAGCGCCTCAACCAGGGACTACCTGGGCCTGGCTGAGCGAAGGAGGTACAAGATGGCACGGGACGAACTGGCCCGATTCCTGCGCGTACGACGCGAAATACTGCGCGCCGGCGACCTCGGCCTGCCGCCCCGGGCACGTCGTCGTACGCCGGGACTCCGCCGCGAGGAGGTCGCGGAGCTCGCCCATGTGTCGGTGGACTACTACACGCGGCTCGAGCAGGCCCGTGGACCGCATCCGTCGGCGCAGGTTCTGGACGCGCTGACCAGCGCCTTCCGGCTCACCGCGGCCGAGCGTACCCACCTCTTCCGCCTGGCCGATGTGGCCCCGACGGCGCCGACCAGCCCGGTCCGGCACGTCCGCCCATCGGTCCGGCAACTCCTGAACCGCCTACCGGCCACCGCCGCGATCGTCACTGACGCCGGGTACGACGTGGTCGCCGCGAACCCGCTGGCGACCGCGCTCCTGGACCTCGACGCCGGCTCGAATCTGGCCCGCCGCCGCTTCCTCGACCCGTCGCGGGCCCGCGAGGTCGCCGCGAGCCAGGGCTTCGAGCGGATCGCCGTCTCTCGCCTCCGCACCGCGGCACGGCGCTATCCCCGCGACCGGCAGATCACCGAGCTGGTGACCGAGCTGCGAGCGAAGAGCCCGGAGTTCCGCGTCCTCTGGACGACCGACCCGGTGCACGCCCCCGGCCACCGCGCCAAGACCCTCCAGCACCCGGAGCTCGGTCCGCTCCAGGTGAGCTGCGACGTCCTCGTCGTACCGGATGACGACCAGCAGGTCGTCTTCATGACCGCCGACCCGGGCACCCACAGCGCCCGGGTCCTCGAGCGACTGGTCAGCTGAGGACGGCCGGGAGCGTTCGGGTCCAGGCGGTGCGGAGCTCGGTCAGCGGGAGCTCGAACTGGTCCTGCACGTCCAGCGAGTCGCCGGTGATGACGCCGATCTTCGCGTGCGGGAAGCGGCGCGCGGTGCACATGTCGGTGAACCGGACCTCTTCGGTGCGCGGTACGGCGACGACCGCGCGGCCGGCCGACTCCGCGAACAGGAACAGGAACGGGTCGAGCCCGTCCGGCGCCCAGACCCGGGCACCCACGCCACCGCGGAGCGCCGACTCGACCAGCGTCTGCGCGACACCGCCGTCGCTGACGTCGTGCGCCGCGTCGATCAGTCCGTCGCGAGAGGCGTTGATCAGGATGTCGGCCAACTGCTGCTCTGCAGCCAGGTCGACCGCCGGCGGCCGCCCGCCAAGGTGGCCGTGGACGACGTGCGCCCACTCCGACCCGGACAGCTCCTCCTCGGTCTCACCGAGCAGGTACAGCTGGTGGCCTTCCATCTCGGCCGTGAAGCCGATCGGCGTACGACGGGTGACGTCGTCGATCACACCGAGTACGCCGACCACCGGCGTCGGCAGGATCGGAGTCTCACCGGTCTGGTTGTAGAACGACACGTTGCCGCCGGTGACCGGGATGCCCAGCTCGATGCAGCCGTCGACCAGGCCGCGGATGGCCTCGGTGAACTGCCACATGACACCTGAGTCCTCCGGCGAACCGAAGTTCAGGCAGTCCGTCACCGCGGCCGGGCGGGCACCCGTGGTGGCCACGTTCCGGTAGGACTCGGCGAGGGCCAGCTTCGCACCGGTGTACGGGTCGAGCTTGGCGAACCGCCCGTTGCAGTCGGTCGAGACCGCGACGCCGAGCCCGCTGGTCTCGTCGACCCGGATCATGCCGCTGTCCTCGGGCTGCGCGAGCACCGAGTTGCCCAGCACATACCGGTCGTACTGGTCCGTGACCCAGGACTTGTCACACAGGTTGGGCGAGGCAACCAACTTCAGCAGCGTGTCCCGCAGCTCGGTGCCAGTGGTTGCTCGCGGCAACTTCTCCGCGCCGTCGGCCTGCAGGTCGTCCTGCCAGTCCGGCCGCGCGTACGGGCGGTTGTAGACCGGGCCCTCGTGCGCGACCGTCTCCGGCAAGACGTCGACGACCCGCTCGCCGTGCCAGTCGATCTCCAGCCGTCCGGTGTCGGTCACCTCACCGATCACATCGGCCTGGACGTCCCACTTGGCGCAGATCTTCAGGAACTCCTCGACGTTGTCCGTGGTGACGCAGGCCATCATCCGTTCCTGCGACTCGCTCATCAGGATCTCTTCGGGCGACAGCGAGGCATCACGCAGCGGCACCTTGTCGAGCGACACCCGCATGCCACCGTCACCCGCACTGGCCAGCTCCGAGGTCGCACAGGACAGTCCGCCGCCGCCGAGGTCCTGGATGCCTTCGACAACCTTCGCGGCGAAGAGCTCGAGCGTGCACTCGATCAGCAGCTTCTCCATGAACGGGTCACCGACCTGGACCGCCGGCCGCTTGGTCGGACCGCCCTCGGCGAAGGTCTCCGACGCCAGCACCGACACTCCGCCGATACCGTCGCCGCCCGTCTTGGCGCCGTACAGGATCATCTGGTTGCCGACGCCGGTCGCGTTCGCGAGGTGCAGGTCCTCGTGCCGCATCACACCGATGCAGAGCGCGTTCACCAGCGGGTTCCCCAGGTACGTCGGGTCGAAGACGACCTCGCCACCGATGTTCGGCAACCCGAGGCTGTTCCCGTAGCCGCCGACGCCGGACACGATTCCCGGCAGTACGCGCTTGGTGTCCGGGGCGTCCAGCGGACCGAACCGCAGTGGGTCCATCACCGCGACCGGGCGGGCGCCCATCGCGATGATGTCGCGGACGATGCCGCCGACTCCGGTCGCCGCGCCCTGGTACGGCTCGACGTACGACGGGTGGTTGTGCGACTCGACCTTGAACGTGACGGCGTACCCCTCGCCGATGTCGATCACGCCGGCGTTCTCGCCGATCCCGGCCAGCATCTTCCCGGCCGGGGTCTCCTGCGGGATGTCGCCGAACTTGCGCAGGTGCACCTTGGACGACTTGTACGAGCAGTGCTCGCTCCACATCACCGAGTACATGGCCAGCTCGCAACTGGTCGGCCGCCGGCCCAGGATGTCACGGATCCGCTGGTACTCGTCCGGCTTCAGACCGAGCTCGGCCCAGGGCTGCTCGACGTCCGGGGTACTGGTGGCGTTGCTAACGGTGTCGGTAGACACTTCAGGACTCCTGCACTAGGTGGGACTCAGGTGAAACGGTAGCGGGCTGCTCGGAAGCCACCAGGTGGGCCACCAGCAGTGGAAGGCTGAACCCGGTCATGATCGCGGGCACTGTGACCCCGGCGTCGTTCAGCAGCATGCCGACCAGACCGCAGGCCGACAGGGCGAGCAGAGTCGGCCGGATCATCGGCAGACTCGAGTAGAAGGTCCGGTACGCCGGGAACGGCACCCGCTCCGGCAACACAGTGGCAAGCATGGCCAGCACCACACCGACGAGCATGGCCCAGCCGGCCGGACCGGTGAAGTAGTGCGCCGCCATGTCCAGCTTGCGGATGAGTACGTCGCCCACATCGCCGTCCAGCAACCGGGCCACGAAGGTACCGAAGTGACTCCGCTGATCCGGCGGCCGCAAGTAGTCGAGGAACGCGACGGCTGACACCGCCAGTGCGCCGGCAACACTCACACCGATCAGGGCACGCAGCGAGATGCTGCCGCGCCAGGTCAGCCAGGCCATCAGCAGCACAGCCGGTGTGAGCGCGATGATGCCGCCGAAGTCGGTCCCCCAGCCCGGTCTGCCGTCCACCACGATAGCCGCGCCGCCGATGACGAGCACAGCGAGTGCGGCTTGCACTCTGCTCTTGTCGATCAGCTTCTGCGCGGCCCACCCGGCCGTGACGAGGGCAGCGACCGCCAGCGTCGCGAAGGTCGAGTTGCCGAAGCCGTAGAACCGCCCACCGACGACCGGCCCGTCGGCGAACATGCTGCCGAACTGCAGCGGAGTCCCGAGTACGCCGTCCACCAGCAGGATCAGATACGCCACCAGCGTGATTCCCAGGAACGCATAGCGTTTCAGGACCAGCTGGGACACCGCCGCCAGGATCGCACTGATCCCCAGAACCACGCAGTACAAGGAGAGTCCGGGCGTAGGCCAGCGCCACCACACGGTCGCGGTGGACAGGAAGGCCGCGATGAAGAACCCGCCCTGGCTGAGCAACGTGAAGACGAACGTACGCCGGGAGCGCGGGCTGCGGGTGAACCAGAACCAGGCGAGTGCGAGGAGTTCCGCGGCCAGGATCGTCATCGAGACCGCGATCAGAACCGGCCGTGGTTGCTCGAACCGCTGATCGGCGTCGAGCCGATTCTCGATGACCGCGTCCGCGTCGGTGTGTACAGGGCCGGTGAAGCGGATCTCGCTCCCGTCCAGCGGACCGGCCTTCTCCGCCCCGGCAGGATCCACCTCGGCCGCGGTTCGTCCCTTGAGGATCGTCGCGGTGATGTCCGTCAGTTGGATCAGACCGGGCCGACGGGTGCTGTCGCTGGTCAGCCAGCGCGATCCGTTGTCCGGCGGGAGCTGCATGGCGACCAGGGGCTCCTGGTGCGAGTCGGCCAGCTCCTGGCTGACACCGACGAGCAGAACCCACCCTCCGGCCGCTCGGGCATCGGCGACGAGGTCGGCAACCTTCTTGCGGGCCTCTGCCCGCCCCTCGCCCAGCGGCAGCGCCCCGGCGTCGACGATCGCGTCACCACACGCGGGGCTCGCCAATCGGGCCCGGTCGGCCTCTGGCTGCCAGTTCGTCACCGAGCCGTCGGTCCGCGCCAAGGCGATCGCGGCACCCGGACCGAACCCGCAGATCGGGTAACCGGTCTGACCGAGCCGGCCGATAGGCGCACCGGTGTGGTGCTCGGCCTGCCGGTCGACGTACGTCTGCCAGCCTGCGACCTTGCCGTCCGTCACAGCGGGCAGGTCGCCGCACGGCTGGTCGGAAACGCTCCCCCAAGCCCGGGTGCCGGCGCTGATCGTCAGCCAGCCGTCCACCGGACAGGTGTGCGGCCCGGCGGTCTTCACTGTGATCGACCCGACGTTGGACTGGTTCACCAGCGCGGTCAGCTCCGGCGAGGCCTTCACGTCGTCCCAGGTCAGTCCCGGTACGCCGATCACCACGACCTTGGCCATCAGGCCGGCCGGCTGCGCGTTCGCCGTACCGGCGGCGACGATCAGGATCGCCGCGGTGAGGAAGAGGCTGCGGGCCAGGATGCGCCGCAACCGTGACGACTTCATCAGCTGGAGACGACGGCCTTCAGCACCGAGGTGAAGAAGCCCAGGCCGTCCGTGGTCGGGCCGGTCAGTGTCTCGACGCAGTGCTCCGGATGCGGCATCAGGCCGACCACGTTGCCGCGCTCGTTGGTGATGCCGGCGATGTCGCGGTACGAGCCGTTCGGGTTCTCGGCCAGGTAGCGGGCGACGACCCGGCCCTCACCCTCCAGCCGGTCCAGCGTGGCCTCGTCGGCGACGTACGAACCGTCCTGGTTCTTCAGCACGATGGTGATCTCGTGGTTGGCGTCGTAGTCGCTGGTCCAGGCGGTGCGGTTGTTCTCGATCCGCAGCGGCTGGTCCTTGCAGATGAACTTGCGGTGGTGGTTCTTGATCAGCGCGCCGGGCAGCAGGTGCGACTCACACAGCACCTGGAAGCCGTTGCAGATGCCCAGCACCGGCAGACCCTCGCCGGCCTTCTTGATGATGGTCTCCATCACCGGCGCGAACCGGGAGATGGCACCGGCGCGGAGGTAGTCGCCGTACGAGAAGCCGCCCGGCAGGACGACCGCGTCCACACCGTGCAGGTCGGCGTCGCCGTGCCAGAGGGCGACCGGCTCGGCGCCGGCCACTGTGGCCGCGCGGCGGGCGTCCGCGTCGTCCAGCGACCCCGGGAAGGTGACGACCCCGATCTTCACTGCGCGTCGCCCTCGACGTGCAAGGTGTAGTCCTCGATCACCGGGTTGGCCAGCAGCGTGTCGGCGGCCTTGCGGATCTCGGCGACCCGCTCCTCGGTCGCCTCGCCGTCCAGGGTGATCTCGAACCGCTTGCCCTGCCGGACATCGGCCACGCCGTCGAAGCCGAGCCGGCCGAACGCGCCGTGCACCGCCTTGCCCTGCGGGTCGAGGATCTCGGGCTTGAGCATGACGTCGACGACAACGCGAGCCACTGACTACTCCAGGTTTCGTTCCGGCGTGACGCCCTGAATCCTACCGACCGGGCGCCAGAACGCCGCATCGCCGACTATTCACTCAGTACATACACTTGGTGTATAGTCCTCGTCATGGCAACCGCCGAGTTGGTCCTTGGATTACTCTCCGCCGGTCCGGCGCATGGGTACGACGTGAAGCGCGGCCACGACTCCTGGTTCCCGGACAGCCGCCCGCTGGCGTTCGGGCAGGTGTACACGACGCTCGGGCGACTCGAGCGCGACGAGTTGGTCGAGGTGGTCGACCGGGCATCCGAGGGCGGTCCGGAGCGGACCGTCTACGCGCTGACCGCGAAGGGCCGCGAGCGCCTGGCCCGCTGGCTCGCCGAGCCGATCGAGCCCGCCCCCGGCGGCGTCGACGAGATGGTCCGCAAAGTGGTGGCGACCATCCGTACCGGCGAGGACGCCTCCGCCTACCTGGCCCGGCAGCGGGCGATCTACCTCCACCGGATCCGCGAGCTCAAGTCCGCCGAAGCCGGGGGCGACTCGTCGTCGTGGCTGGTGCGTGACTACGTGGCGCTGCACCTGGACGCAGACCTGCGCTGGCTGGACCGAGCGCTGGACCGGATCACCGAGCAGAAGGAGACCAATCGATGACCGACGCCCTGGAGATCCAGCGGGTCGAGTACGCCTACAGTCGTGACGTCGCCCTGCGCGGTGTCTCACTCGGAGTCGACGCCGGCGAGATCGTGGCCGTCACCGGACCCAGCGGATGTGGCAAGTCCACCCTGGTGCACTGCGCCGCCGGCATCCTCCGCCCACAGGCGGGCACGGTGACGCTGGCCGGGCGCAACCTCGCCGAGCTCACCGAGGCCGAGCGGACACGAGTACGCCGTACTCAGGTCGGCATCGTGCTCCAGTTCGGCCAGCTCGTGCCCGACCTCTCGCTGAAGGACAACGTCGCCCTGCCGTTGCTGCTGGAAGGACACCATGCCGCGGCTGCACGCCGGGCAGCCCTCGGCTGGCTGGAGCGGGTCGGAGTGGCTGAGGACAGCGAGGCGCTGCCGAGCGAACTGTCCGGCGGTCAGAACCAGCGTGCGGCAGTGGCGCGGGCGCTGGTGACCGGACCGGCGGTCGTATTCGCCGACGAACCGACAGGCAGTCTCGACAGCCGCGCCGGCGAGCAGATGATGGAGCTGCTCGTCGCGTCCGCCCGCGACGGCGGCGCCGCGCTGGTGATCGTCACGCACGACAACCTGATCGCCGCCTACGCCGACCGAGAGGTCCGGTTGCGTGACGGCGTCGTCCAACATGAGGTGAGGCTGTCATGACCGTCACGACTCTGATCACCTTGGCCCGGCCGAAGTCGTCCACCGATCGCCGCCGATCGACGCTGCTGGTCGCGGCCGTCGCTGTGGCCGGTGTCTTCCTCCTCGTCGGCCAGCGCATCGTGCGAGTCGGCAGTCTCGACAGCGCGACGTACAGCAGCTATCTGACCGAGGACGGCCTGCGCCCCGGCGTCGTAACAGCCGCGGTACTCCTGGCGGCTGCCGCGTGCGCTCTGGCTTTCCAGGCGCTCCGACTCGGTACGGCGGCTCGTGACCGGCGACTGGCAGCGCTGCGACTGGCCGGCGCGACGCCGAGCCAGGTTCGGCTGATCGGTGCGGCTGATGCCGGCACTAGCGGTCTGCTCGGTGGCGTGCTCGCCGGACCGTTGTACTTCGCAGTGGCAGCTGTCGTGCAGTCTCTGCCGCAGGTAGGTCGAGTGCTGCCCTCTCCGGCTGTGGGTGACCTGGCAGCCTGGCCCGTCCTCGCTGTCGTCCTCGCCCTGGTTGCTGCCGGCGCCGGCGGTCTCCTCCGTCGGCAGCTCTCGACCGAGCCGAAGAGCGAGCCGGACCGAGCAGCCTGGCAAGGCAGGTACCTGACCATCGGCGCCGTCGGAGCAGCTCTGGTCGCGCTGAGTCTGATGCCCCTCAGCCCGATCCTGATCTTCGTCCAGGCCGCTGGAGTCCTCTTGGCGGCGTCCGGATTCGCGCCCGTCGCCGTTGCTGCGTACGCCCGGCGGCTGGAGCGGTCGGGCGACCCAGTGAGAATGCTGGCCGGCGGCCGCCTCCTCCACACCTCGCGATCGATCGGCCGCATGCTCGCCCTGCTGGTCGTCTGCGGTGGCGTCGTCGGGGCAGTACTGGCGATCGGCCGGGACCGCCAGCTCAGTGAGCGTGAACTGGCCGCGAGCGGCGACTTCATCTACACCGGCCTCGGTTTCGTCGCGCTGCTCAGCCTGTTCGCCGCCTTCGCGGCCGGGGTGGCGATGCTGGCGGGAGCGGCCGACGATCTGCTCGACCAGCGAAGCCAACTGGCCGCACTCAACGTCTTCGGGATGGGCGCATCGCAGGTCCTGCGGTCCGTGCGGATCCAGTTGACCGGACCGGCCGCAGTAGCTGTCGGTGCGGGTGTGCTGATCGGCGGTGGGCTCGTCTGCAGCCTTCAGAACCGGGTGGACCCGCCCGCGGACACGTCGTCCGTGGTCGTCTTCGTCCTGATCGCGGCCGCCGTCGTCGGCGTACTGGCCGGAGGGGTTGCGGCGCTGGCGAGCGGCGTGCTGAGTGGTCAGGTGCGGGACGCGGTCGATCCGGCCAACCTCCGCACCACCTAGGGGCCCGTGCTCCACCTAGGACGGGCGGGATCCGGGGTTGAGGGGCCCCGGGTTCCTCCCTGAAGTGGTGCAGGCACCACTGCCCGGGCTGGGTTCGCCGCCTACGCTTCCATGCATGTGGGTGTGGCAGCTAGCGCTGGCGGTCGGATTCGGGATCGGGTCCGCCGTCATACCGGTGATGAACGCGGAGGCTTATGTCCTCGGCGTCGGCGTCTCCGGTGCGCTGGACCCTGTGGTCGCCGCGATCGGGGTATCCGTCGGCCAGACTCTCGGCAAGGTCGCGATGTTCCTCGCCGTCCGCTATCGCCCGGGGTACGCCGACCGGATGTCCAAGGAACCCAAGGCGGTGAACCTGGACACCCGCTGGGGCCGGTTCGTGCAGTGGAACCGTGACGTCAGCAAACGGCTCCTCGACGCGATGAGCGACCGCCGCTGGGGCGTCCCGGTCACCCTGCTGAGCGCCTCGGTCGGCATCCCGCCGCTGTACGGCGTCGCGCTCATCGGCGGCGCCTCCCGGATGGGCGTGGTCACCTTCGCCCTCTCCACCCTCGCCGGCCGCGTCGCCCGCTTCATCCTGCTCGCGCTGGGAGTCGGCCTCTTCTAGGCCGTGAACTTCCGTCCCGTCAGTTGCTCGTACGCCCCGATGTAGGCCGAGCGGGTGCGCTCGATGACCTCGTCGGACAGCGGGGGCGGGGCGTCGCCGGACGTGCGGTCCCAGCCCGACTCGAACTGCAGCCAGTCGCGGACGATCTGCTTGTCGTACGACGGTTGCTGCTGACCCGACGACCACTGGTCGGCCGGCCAGAAGCGGCTCGAGTCCGGAGTCAGCACCTCGTCGGCGAGCACGATCGTGCCGTCGGCCCGCGCACCGAACTCGAACTTCGTGTCGGCCAGGATGATCCCGCGCTCCTCCGCCATCCCGTGCGCCCGCGCGTAGATGTCCAGCGTCAGGTCCCGCAGCGCCGCCGCCGTGTCCGCACCGACAGTCGCGACCACAGCGTCGTACGAGACGTTCTCGTCATGCTCGCCGAGCTCGGCCTTGGACGCCGGCGTGAAGATCGGCGCGTCCAGCCGCGAGCCCTCGACCAGCCCGGACGGGAGCGGGATGCCGCAGACCGCGCCGGTGGCGTTGTAGTCGAGCAAGCCGGTGCCGCTCAGGTAGCCGCGAGCGACGCACTCGACCGCGAACATGTCCAGCTTCTCGCACACGACTGCACGGCCCGCGACCTCGGCCGGTACGTCGGTGGACAGGATGTGGTTCGGCACGTCGAGCTGCTCGAACCACCACAGGCTCATCGCGGTGAGCACCTTGCCCTTGTCCGGGATCGGCGTCTCCAGAATCCAGTCGAACGCACTCATCCGGTCGCTCGCCACCATCAGCAGCTCGCCGGAATCCAGCTCGTACAGATCCCGGACCTTGCCCGAGTGGATGTGCTTCGCACCGGCGATCTCGGCTGCCTGAGGAGATGTGGTCACCCCAGGATTCTTCCACCCGGATCTCCGCCACTCACCAACCCCCTGGGCCCGGCCACCGATCCGCCTGCGCGGACGCCGGCCGCTCCGATCAAGCGAGGTTGGTGAGTGGTGGGGATCCGCTCACCGCCGACGGAGCCCGGCCAACTTGCCGCCGATGGTGAAGAGGCCGTCGCGGAGGGCGCGGACCAGCGGGTTCTCCAGTTGGCCGACTCGGCCGATGACCCGTGATCGCTTGACCAGTTTGGTCGTGGCGGGTCGCCGTTCGGCGTCGTACTGGCTCAGGGCGGTGGTGACCTCGGGGGTCTCGCGGAGTTGGCGGGCGAGGGCGCCGGCGTCTTCGATGGCTGAGCAGGCGCCGCGGCCGAGGTCCGGAGTCATCGCGTGGGCGGCGTCGCCGAGCAGGACCACGCGGCCCTGGACGAACGGGACCAGCGGCAGCCCCAGATCGTAGATGTCGCTGTGCAGCACGTTCTCGGTGCCGGCGAGAAGCTTCGGGATCGGGTCATGCCAATCGCCGAACTCGGCGGCGATCACCGCCGCGTGATCGCCGCCTCGGCCGGCCGGCTGGTTCGCGGTCGCGTACCAGTAGATCCGCCCGTGGATCAGCCGCGCGAACCCGAACCGCCGCCCGCGCCCCCACGTCTCACCTCCGCCGTCGTCGACCTCGAGGTCGGCGATTCCCCGGTACGCCGTGTACCCGGAGTACCGCGGTCCCCCGTATTCCGGGTAGAGGGTGCTCCGGACAACACTCCGGATCCCGTCGGCCGCGACGACCAGGTCGGCCCGCAGCTCGTCGTTGACGGTCACCCCGGTCTCGTCCTGGCTGATCTTCGTGACCGTGTACCCGGTCCGGACCGTGACGGCTGGGCCGAACTCGGCCGTGATCAGCTCATGCAACTGAGCGCGGTGGATCATCACCGGGATCTCGACGCCGAAGTCCGCCGCCGCCAGCACCCAGCGGCCGCTCGGCTTCCGCATCCCGGCCGGCTTCGAGACCACGGCTGCCTTCTCGACGCCCTTGACCCCGAGCTCCTCCAGAACGGCGACCGCCGACGGCCAGACGGAGATCCCAGCACCCACCTCGCCCAGCTCCGGCGCTCGCTCCAGCACCGAGACCTGCCATCCGCACCGTTGCAGTGCGACGGCCGCCGTGACCCCGCCGATTCCCGCTCCCACCACGATCGCCGTACTCATGAGCGATACTCTACACCTGTAGAGCCTGCGAAGGAATGGGAGACTGTCGGGGTGACGAAGCAGGTTCCGCTCGGCGCGGATCGCCGGGACGCCATCGCCGACGCCGCGATCCACCTCGTCGCGACCCGGGGCCTGCGCGGGCTGACCCACCGCGCGGTCGACGCGGAGGCAGGGCTGCCGCCGGGATCCACGTCGTACTACCTGCGCACGCGGAGCGCGCTGCTGACAGCCTGCGTGAACCGGATGGTCAGCCGGGACCTGGCGACGATGCCACCGGACGCCGACCACGGCCCGCTCGACCTGCTGATCGGGATGACGATCGGGCTGGCGCGAGACCGGCCGGATGATCTGGTCGCGCGCTACGAACTGTCGCTGGAGGCGAGCCGTCAGCCCGAGCTGCGGGCGGCGATCGACGAGGGCGGACGGCAGTTGCGGGCGGGTCTGGCACGGCTGTTCGACATGCTGGGCATTCCGCGGCCGGACGAAGCCGCCTGGCCGGCGGCCGCGATGATGGACGGGCTGCTGTACGACCGGGTCGCCGGAGCCGGCGCCACGCTGAGCCAGGAGGCCTTCGAGGCCGGCGTACGCCGCTCGATCGCCGCACTCCTGGACGGGCTAACCACGGGCTGATGCCGATGGCGGGTTGTTTGACCGATGGCGGGTCAACTAGCCGCTAGTGGTGATGTAACCCGCTATCGACTCCAGTCTGACCTGCCGACGACAGCGCGTTCGGTCGCAGTGCTGGTGGAGAGGCTCAGAGGCGATCGGTCAGGGTGACGAAGGTGAAGTAGCCGACGCCGATGACCATCCCGAGGTGGCCCAGCAGGGACAGGCCGGCGCCGGAGCCCCAGGCATCTGTTGCCGCCTCCTCCGAATGTTTACCGCCGCTGGGCAGCCAACGGGCCAGCAGCAACAATCCGACGATTGCCAGCAGCCACCATCCGACCAGGGCCAGGAGAGCGATCTCCCGCCGTCCGGTGACCAGGGCAACGACCCAGACGATCAGCGTGAGCACGCCGACGGTGGTGTGAAGTCGCAGCAGGACAGCGGAATACCCGTGGCGGCCGGCGCCATGGCCCGTGCCGTCCACCACCGTTCCACCGAGCCGGACGCGCGTCAGTAGTACAACGACCGCCCCCAGGGCGGTCAGGAACCAGGTGACGTTCGACCATTCCACGCCCCCATCCCTACCCCACCCACGCCCACCCCGAACCGTCTCCGCGTGTCGTCACCTTCCGTCGCCGACAGTCCGCCCCATTTGGTTGCCTCTCCCACCGGCCAAAACCACGCCGTCGCCCGACGGGCCAAGTGTCCGCTCAAGCCCGCCGGGCTGCTCCACCCCCCATCAACTCACCCCACCCGCCCACCCGAACCACCGCTCCCCGCCCCCACCGAGTGCCGCTGCCGCGTCAAGTTCCCGTCCCAGCCTGACCTCCCGTCCCCGAATGAGTGCCGGTGCCCGGCTGAGTCCCCGTCCCCGACCGAGTGGGGGTGCCAGGCTAGGTTCCCGTGCCAGTCCCCGTTCCCGTCCCAGGCTGAATGCCGGTGCCAGGCTGAGTTCCCGTCCCCGGCTGAGTGCCGGTGCCAGCCTGAGTTCCCGTCCCCGGCTGAGTGCCGGTGCCAGGCTGAGTTCCCGTCCCCGGCTGAGTTCCCGTCCCAGGCTGAGTGCCTTGGCCCTGCTGTCCCGGGACCGTGCTCTGTCCGTTCTGACCTTGCTGCCCCGGGGCAGTCCCTTGCCCCGTGCCACCTTGCCCGTTCCCCTGCCCCGGGAACTGCCGACCACCGGGCCCAACCTGGTTCTGCTGATTGGCCGTACCGTCCCACGAGTGCCCGACCGCCATCCCACCAAGGAAAGCCAACACCGCAAGCAACGACCCCGCCCCGGCCAACACCACATTGCCCGGCCGCCCCCCACTCTTCCCCTCCCCCACACCCGCCACCTGCGGCGCGGCAGGGTTGGCGGAGCCCGCGCCGTACCCCGTGGACGCGGAGGGATCCGCCGCCGGAGCGCCCGCAGCCTGCGACGCGCCTGTCTGCGGCGCACCGACGCTGCGTCCCGACGGAGAGGCTGGGTTGGCGCCGGCTCGGGCTGCTTGCCACTGGTTCGCGGCGCCAGCATCTCGTGCGGTGGGTGTTGGTGGTGGGGTGGGTGCGTTGGGGGTGGCTTGGGCTGGGTGCGGTTGGTTTTCGGGGGTTGCGTTTGCTGGATGGGTGGGGTTATGGGGCATGGTCGTGCTCCTGTTCAGGTTGTGAGGTCGTAGATGGTGGTGTTGCCGACGCTTTGGGCCTCGTAGTTCTCGGCTACCCAGGTGGCGATCTCGTTGGAGGTGCCGCCGCGGCCGCCGCCGAAGCCGCCTCCACCGCTGCCGACGAAGTAGTGGATCTTGCCTTGGGCAACTAGGTCCTGGAACTCCGCCAGGGACGGCGCCGGGTCGGTCCCGTTGAACCCACCGATCGCCATGATCGGCTCGCCCGACGCGATCTGCAGTGGCGCGGCACCGTTGGCTGTCACCGCCGCAGCCGCCCACGTGTAGCCCTTCGCCCCCTGCTGCAGCATCGTCACCAGCTCACTCGACACTCCACTGGTCCCACCACCGCCAAGGAATCCCCCGGCACCACCGTTCCCACCCGGCATGGTCCCGCCAGTTCCGTTCCCGGTCGCACCGTTTCCGGTGGCGCCGTTGCCTGTTGTGCCGTTGGGGGTTTGGCCGGGGGGTGTGCCCATTTGACGTCCGCCGAAGCCACCACCACGGCCACCGCCCATTCCACCGGAGCCCGAGGGGCCGGCGGACGGGAGGGCGCCGGCGTGTGCCGTGCTGATCGTCTCGACCGAGTACGCCGTAGGTCCGGCCAGCGCGCTCACGGCCAGCAGGACGGCCGCGAACATCCCGGCTCGCCGAGCAGCCGTCTTGTGCAACCCCAACTCCGGCAGCAACAACACCGCGCCAGCTCCGAGTACGCCGGTCAGCAGCACCACCCACCGCAACCACGGATGCCACGACGAGTTCTGGTTCAGCAGCGCAAAGCTCCACCCGGCGGTCAGCAGGATCCCGCCCACCAGCGTTGCCCGAGGCAACCACTCCGACCGTCGCCGCCAGAGCACCATCATCGCCGCACCGATCAGCGCACCGATCGCCGGAGCCAACGCGATCATGTAGTAGCTGTGAATGATCCCCTGCATGTAGCTGAACGTCAGCCCAGTCACCACCAGCCATCCACCCCAGATCAGCGCGAACGCCCGCGTCCGATCCGTCCGCGGAGCCTTGCCCGCAGCAACAACCAGCACGATCGTCGCGAGCAGAGCCGCCGGCAACAGCCAAGCAATCTGCGAACCGAACTCACCACCGAACAATCGCTGCAACCCGGTAGCGCCACCCCAGCCAGGATTGCCGACACCACCACCGACAGAGCCCGACTCGTTCCCACTCAACCGCCCGAGCCCGTTGTAGCCAAGCGTCAACTCGAGAATGCTGTTCGTCGAGGAACCACCGATGTACGGCCGCGCCGACGCCGGCAGCAACTCCACGATCGCGATCCACCACCCCGCACTCACGATCAGTGAGACCAGTGCAAGCACGCTGTGCACAACCCGCTTCCCGAGCGCGGGCTTGCCGGCCACCAAGTACGCAATCCCGAACGCAGGCAGGACCAAGAACGCCTGCAGCATCTTCGTCAGGAAACCAAAGCCAACCAGTGCCCCGGCCAGCATCATCCACCGTGCCGCGTGCGTCTCGGAGTCGATCGCCCGCGTCACCGCCCACGCACCCACGCACAGCAGCAGGATCAGCAGCGCATCCGGGTTGTTGAAGCGGAACATCAGTACGGCGACCGGCGTCATCGCGAGGATCGCACCAGCCAGCAGCCCGGCGTTCGCGGAGAACCACCGCCGCACCGACACATACACGAAGCCGACGCTCGCGACGCCCATCAACGCCTGCGGGACCAGCATGCTCCAGGTGTTGAACCCGAAGATCCGTCCGGACAATCCCATCACCCACAGGGCGGCCGGGGTCTTGTCGACAGTGATGAAGCTGGACGCGTCGAAAGCTCCGAAGAACCAGGCCTTCCAGCTGGTCGACCCGGCCTGTACTGCGGCCGCGTAGTACTCGTTGGCGTAGCCGTTCCTGGACAGTCCCCACAGGTACGCGATTGCGGTCAGCACCAGCAGGCCGCCGTACAGGATCTTGTCCCGGCCGATCGTGTACTGGGTGGCGACCGATCGGGATCCGGCGCGGCGCGGGGGCGCTTCGACGGGATCAGTAATGGTGGCCATGTCAGTTGCTCCGGGTCTGGTCGAGAACCGCCGGGGGTTCGAAGGTGGGCAGGGTGGGTGCGTCGTCGTCGAAGACCCAGGCCTGGAAGAGGCTGAACCGGACCACGGTCGCGGCCAGGTTCGCGATGGTCAGGACGGTGACCTCCACCGCCTGATGGGGCGAAGCCATCGCGGTGTGCAGCAGCCACAGGGAAGAGGCCGTCAGGCTCCAGCCGATGCCGAAGGCAACGAGCCCGCGCAGCTGATGTCGCCAGCGGTTCTCCACGCCGGTGACGCCGAAGGTGATCCGCCGGTTCAGCGCGGTGTTGCCGACGGCCGTGATCAGCAGCGCCAGCAGGTTCGCCACCTGGGCCGGCATGCCTTGCCGCAGTACGAGATAGAGCAGCGCGTACGCCGCTGTGCTCAGCACACCGATCGCGCAGAACCGCAGTACCCGCGCGGCCAGCGCCGTCCGGGGATCGAGGATCCGGGGACGGCCGTAGGTCCAGCGGACCGGATCGAGAGCGATTCGCCCGTGACCGAGACCCCGCGTCAGCCGGGCGATCCCGCGCAGGTCCTCACCGACAGTCTTGGCGATCGCGACCCGCGAGTCGAGGTCGTCGATCCAGTCGACAGGTACTTCGTGGATCCGCAGTCCGGCCTTCTCGGCCAGCACCAGCAACTCGGTGTCGAAGAACCAGTTCGTGTCCTGGATCAGCGGCAACAGCTCGCGGGCGACGTCGGCGCGGATCGCCTTGAACCCGCACTGGGCGTCCGAGAAGTGCACACTCAAGGTTGCCCGCAGCAACAGGTTGTACGAGCGCGAGATGAACTCCCGCTTCGGCCGCCGTACCACTCGGGAGCCGTTCGACAATCGGGTGCCGATGGCAATGTCACTGTGCCCGGCGAACAGTGGTGCGACCAACGGCAGCAGGGCGTTCAGGTTGGTGGACAGGTCGACGTCCATGTAGGCGAGTACGTCGGCGGTGCTCTCGGACCAGACCTGCTTCAGTGCCCGGCCGCGACCGGACTGCTCGAGCCGGACGATCCGGACTCCAGGCAGTTCGGCGGCCAACAGCGCGCCGATCTCATAGGTGGCGTCGGTGCTTCCGCTGTCCGCGATGCAGACCTCGGCCGGGAACGGGAAGGCGGTGTCGAGGAACTCACGCAGTCGCCTGATGTTCGGGCCGAGGTCGTCTCCCTCATTCAGGGCGGGTACGACGATCTCGACCCGAGGATGACCGGATATCTGCATGCAACCGATGCTGTCCGGCGAACCTTGGCCAACCCCTGCGCGCGGCTGGCAGTTCGCTGGGAGTCCGCGACATGCGCCTATCCGCGGACCGCCCGCCTCCGAACTAGGGTTGAGTCTCCATCGCCGCTGCCTGGGGGGCTGCTCATGGTCATGTCCGCCGCTCAACGCTTCGCACGGATCGCCACCGGCGAACGCCCTGCGGACACAAGGATTCTGATGCGGCGCGCCATCGTGCTCGGTGCGAGCATGGCCGGCCTGATGGCGGCGCGGGTGCTCAGCGATCACGCCGACGAGGTGCTGGTGATCGAGCGGGACACGTCCGAGGAGTCCAGCAAGCCCCGGCCCGGCGTACCTCAAGGCAGTCAGGTGCACGCGCTGCTGCCGTCGGGCCATGCGCAGCTCGACCGCTGGTTCCCGGGCTTCACGGCGGAGGCGATCGCGGCCGGGGCGATGAACCCGGAGCCGGAGACGATCCGGAACTACGTGAACGGCGTACTGCGCCCGCTGCCGCCGCGGGATTCGCTCGGCAAGTCGCTGGTGAGCACGCGGCCGTTCCTCGAGTCGCTCGTCCGGCGGCGGACGTTGGCGATCGGCAACATCCGGCTGATCCATGGACGAGCCGACGGGATCGACTTCACCGGCGACCGGGTGAGCGCGGTGCGATACCAGCCAACCGACGGCCCACTGACCACCGAAGGCGCCGACCTGGTGGTCGATGCGACCGGACGATCGAGCCGGCTCAGCGACTGGCTGGGCGCGGCCGGCCGGCCGCAGCCGACGATGCGGCGGATGCCGATCAAGCTCAACTACGCCAGCGCCTTGTTCAAGCAGGACCCGAAGATCTCCGACATCGGGATCTCGATCGCGCAGAACCACCCCGGCAGCGGGCAGCCACCGCGGCAGGGCGGCGTTCTGGCGGTCGAGGGTGACCGCTGGCTGGTGCTGGTGGCCGGGTACGCCGACGACCGGCCGACCCGCGACCTCGAGGACTTCCGGAAGCGTTGCCGGGAGGACTTCCCACCCGCGTTCGGGCAGATCGCCGATCACGGCGAACTCATCGGCGACGTGGTGACCTATCACCAGGCCGACAGCCGGCGCCGCGACTATGACCAACTCGAGCGGATCCCGGCCGGCCTGATCGTCGCGGGCGACGCGGTGGCGTCGTTCAATCCGGTCTACGGCCAGGGCATGACGTCGGCGACGCTCCACGCGTCGTGTCTGTCGGCGTACCTGCGGTCCGGCCCTTCACTCGACGAGCCTGCCCGCGCGTACTTCGACGAGGTCCGCGTCGTCGTCGACGCGGCGTGGCAGGTCTCGACGTTCGCCGATCTCGAGCTCCCGCACGTCGATGGGCCGTACCCGCGCGGCTACCGGCTGGTGAAGTGGATCTCGGGCCTGGTCTTCCAGGCCGCAGCCGGCGATCCCCGCGTGAACGTACAGTTCAACCGGGTGACGACGATGCTCGATCACCCGAGCGCCCTGGCCCGCCCCCAGACGTTGCTGCGAGCCCTCCGCTGGAAGCTCCTAGCGAGTACGCCGTAACCAGAGCAGACCGAGGACCGGCAGCACCACGGGGACGAACCCGTAGCCCTGGCCGAAGTGCGACCACACGGTCGCGTCCGGGAAGTCGTCGGGGGCGGCGTAGCTGAAGGCGCCGATGGCGAGAACGCCGATCAGCTCGACCGCGATCGCAGCGGTTGCGACCCGGCGCGAGACCTTTGTTGCCTTGGCCAACGCGAAGGTCGCGGCGCAGTAGATGATCGCGGCAACGGCCGACAAGACGTAGGCGATCGGCGCCTCGGAGAACTTGGTCGCGATCTGCACCCCCGCCCGGGCCGTCGCGGCCAGCGCGAACACTCCGTAGACCGCGATCAGAATCCGGCCGGGCCCGTGCCTGGTCGCCTCGGGATCGTGCTGGGTCTCGACAGGGTCGGTCATGTCAGGCAGTCCAGATCTCGTACAGGCGCAGCTCGACCACCGGGATCACCAGGCAGGCGACCGCGAGCGCGCCGGCACCCCAGCGGCTGCTCTCCGCCAACGCCCACAGCGCGCCGATCGGCAGGATGATCAGCGAGCCGATCAGATAGCCGATGAAGAACGGGCTGGAGACATCGCGGGACGTACCGGCCAGTTGCACGATGCCGATGACCAACTGCGCCAGCAGGCCGACCTCGATCACGCCGAGGACAGCCAGCAACGTCCAGTTGATCCGCTTGTTCAGCGCGGCCAGCACGATGGCGTACACCATCGCGGCCAGCGAGAGGCCTACCAGCACCCAGGTCAGCGGTTCGAACACGAGCTAGAGGATGTCACCTGGCGTGTAGGTCGCGGCGTCCGGGTAGCGCTTGGCGAGATCGTCGATCTGTGCGACCACAGCGTTGACCTGCGCGACGGCGGCGCCGGTGAAGGACAGCGGCTCGCCGACGATGCCGACGATCTGGTCCTCGGTCAGGCCGAGGCGGCCGTCCTGGCCGAGCCGGCGGAACAGGTCGTTGTCCACCAGTCCCTTGCGCAGGTCGAGCGCGGTGGCGACCGCGTGCTCCTTGATCACCTCGTGCGCGGTCTCGCGGCCGACGCCGTTCTTCACCGCGGCCATCAGCACCTTGGTCGTGGTCAGGAACGGCAGGTACCGCTCCAGCTCCCGGCTGACCACGGCCGGGTAGACCCCGAACTCGTCCAGCACGGTGAGGAACGTCTCGAACAGCCCGTCCAGCGCGAAGAACGCGTCCGGCAGGGCGACCCGCCGTACCACCGAGCAGAAGACGTCGCCCTCGTTCCACTGGTTGCCGGCCAGCTCACCGGCCATCGACGCGTAGCCGCGCAGGATCACCGCCAGACCGTTCACCCGCTCACAGGACCGGGTGTTCATCTTGTGCGGCATCGCCGACGAACCGACCTGGCCCTCCTTGAAGCCCTCGGTGACCAGCTCGTTCCCGGCCATCAGCCGGATCGTGGTCGCCAGGCTGGACGGGCCGGCGGCAAGCTGCACCAGCGCCGACACGACGTCGTAGTCGAGGGACCGCGGGTAGATCTGGCCGACGCTGGTCAGCGTCCGGCTGAAGCCGAGGTGCTGGGCGATGTCGCTCTCCAGCTTGTCCAGCTTCGCCGGGTCGCCGCCGAACAGGTCCAGCATGTCCTGCGATGTACCGACCGGGCCCTTGATGCCGCGCAGCGGGTACCGCTCGATCAACTCCTCGATCCGCGCGATCGCGACCAGCAACTCGTCAGCGGCCGACGCGAACCGCTTGCCGAGCGTGGTCGCCTGCGCGGCGACGTTGTGCGAGCGGCCGGTCAGCACCAGCGCCGCGTGGTCGGCCGCCTTCTGACCCAGCCGTACGGCGGTCGCCACCGCGCGGTCCCGGACGAGCTCGAGACCGGCCCGGATCTGCAGCTGCTCGACGTTCTCGGTCAGGTCCCGGCTCGTCATGCCCTTGTGGATGTGCTCGTGCCCGGCGAGGGCGCTGAACTCCTCGATCCGCGCCTTCACGTCGTGCCGGGTGACGCGCTCGCGGGCCGCGATCGACTCCAGGTCGACCTGCTCCACCACCCGCTCGTAGTCCTCGATCACGCCGTCCGGCACCGCGACCCCGAGCTCCTTCTGGGCCTTCAGCACCGCCAGCCACAGCCGCCGCTCGAGCACGATCTTGTACTCCGGCGACCACAGCTGGGCCATCGACACACTGGCGTAGCGCGACGCGAGAACGTTGGGGATCCGGGGCTTGCTGGGCTTCGACACGCCTCTATTCTCCCTGGTACTCGCGCGCTACTCGGCCACCGGTCCAGTGCGCAGCCGCTCCCGCACCCACTGAGGCCCGGGATTCACCCGGCCCACGCCGTCCACCACCACGGTCGGTACGGTCTCGTTACCGTTCGCCACCGCCCGCACCGCGGCAGCGGCCTCCGGATCCGTCCAGATGTTGACCCAGGACGCTCGCCGCGCCGTACCGATCAGCGCCAGCCGCAGCCGCAGGCAGTACTGGCAGCCTGGTCGCCAGTAGACGGTCGGCTTACCCCGGGTGACCGCCTCCGCGGCACTCACCGACCGGGGAAACACCAGCGGCGAGAGCAGCAGCGCGAGTAGGACGAACACCGCCAACTGCACGACAGCGAGCCCACGCGAGCCGTCTGCCGCCGACCACGCGGCCAGCGCCACTCCGATCAGCAGGTACAACCCGGGGAATCTCCAGCTACGCAGCACTTCACTATCGTCGCAGCCCTGGCCGGCGGGACGGACGGGAGGTCAGCCCAGCCAGTTCCAGGTCTGCGCCCTGATACAGGTCTCCGGGTCGGGCATCCCCGGCGCGGGGTACTTGGTGGACATGTTCGGCGCGGCGAGGCTCTCGATCTTGAACCCGGGCGGCATCGGCCGCAGGAACTTCTCACCGGTGGCGTCGACAGCACACCGGTCGTCGCGGGCCCGGCGTTCGCCCCTGGTCTTCGGGCTGGTGTAGATCAGCGCGCCGCTCGCGTCGTACGCGCGGACCATGTACTCCATCGGCGTGCTGTCGGTGCCCCTCCCGGCGAAGGGCACGTTCGGCACGGACGCGAAGAAGAACCCGTTCTGGAGGTCCGCCTCGTACGCATGTCCGCCGAGCGGAGTGATGGTGATGCGAGCCACACCCTCGACGTACGACCCGCCCCCGGCCCCGTTCATCTCGACCGGGTCCATCATCGGGTCACCCTGTTTGTGGTGTCCTCCGGTCGACCGCTTGCCGTTCGCGTCGTACCCGCAGAACTTCCAGTCACCGATCGCGTACATGACCACGAACTGGGTCGCGACCGCGTCCGCCGGCGGGTTCGTGGCGCGGAACGCCGCGATCTGCCGTGCCGGCGGGCTGTAGGTCATGTTGTCTCCACACTCCTTGGTCAGGACGGTCTGCTTGGGCCGGTCGATCGGCTCGAAGGCCGTGCGTACACCCAACGCCGCGGGCGTGGGGTTTCCGGCCGGGCCGGCCGACTTGAGGTCGCGCAGTGCGGGTACGGCGATCGCGGCGCCGGCGATCAGGGCGATCGCAGCCGCGGCTGCCAGTGGAACGAGCAGGCGGCGCGGGCGTGCGTCGGCGGACTCGTGCCCGACGATGGCCATCAACTCGGCGCGCTGGCGTTCCCGCGTCGCCGGGCGCAGATCCCCTTCGGGCGGCAGTGTGTTCATCGGTCGCTCTCCACGGCAGCAGGAAGATTGAGTTCGCGCAGGCGCTTGCGGGCGCGGGACAGGCGGGACTTCACGGTCCCGATCGGTACGTCGAGCGCGACGGCGGCCGCGGCCTGGTCCAGACCGGCCCAGACACAGAGTTCGACGATCTCGCGCTCGTGCCGGCGCAGGTGTTTCAGCGACTCGCGGGCCGCGCGGATCCGCTGGTCGTCGTCGAGGCGACCGGCCACGTCATCGGCGTGGTCGCCGATCTCGGTGGGCAGTTGTTCCGCCGCGGCCAGAGCCCGGCGGTAGCGGAGCTTGGAGCGCCAGTCGTTCCGCACCGTGTAGTCGGCGGTCCGGAGCAGCCAGGGCAGCGCTGAGTCACGGTCGAGCACCACTTCGTGCCGTCGCCGCCAGGCCTGCAGGAAGACCGCCGAGGTGAGGTCCTCGGCATCGCTCCAGGACGCCGTGCGCCGGTGCAGGAAGTTGTAGACCGCCCGGGCATGCCGGTCGTACAGCCGCGCGAATGCCTCCGCGTCACCGTCCGCGGTCCGATCCCACAGCCGCCGCTCCGATCCCGCGGGCACCACCACTCCGTCCCACACCGCCTGCATGCCGCTCCCTCCACCTCACGACCCTTGCACTGTGTATGTGTCGGGCCGAGCGAGGAGGTTCCCGCGGAATGCCGGGTCAGACGGTGACCTCGCCGCGGGCGGCCTTCAAAGCGATGTCGGTGCGGTGCTGGGAGCCCTTGATCCGGATCTGGCCGACGGCGGCGTACGCACGCCGGCGGGCCTCGTCCAGGTCCTCACCGGCCGCGCTGACCGCCAGCACGCGACCGCCCGAGGTGACCAGGTCGTCACCGTCGAGCGCCGTACCCGCGTGGAAGACGTGGACGCCGTCGGCCTCGGCCTGATCGACGCCGCTGATCACGTCGCCGCTGCGCGGGCTGGCCGGGTACTTCTTCGCGGCGACCACGACCGCCACGGCGGAACCGTTCTGCCAGCTCAGAGGTTCCTGATCGGCTAGCTTCCCGGTCGCGGCGGCGTACAGGACTCCGCCCAGCGGGGTCTTCAGCAACGGCAGCAGTGCCTGCGTCTCCGGGTCGCCGAAGCGGCAGTTGAACTCGATCACCCGGACCCCGCGAGAGGTCAGCGCGAGACCGGCGTACAGCAGGCCGGTGAACGGCGTACCGCGATGGCGCAGTTCGTCGATCGTTGGCTGGAGGACCGTCTCGGTGATCTCCTCGACCAGCCGATCCGGTGCCCAGGGCAACGGTGTGTACGCGCCCATGCCGCCGGTGTTCGGGCCTTCGTCGTTGTCGCCGAGGCGCTTGAAGTCCTGCGCCGGCTGCAGCGGCAGCACCGTCGTACCGTCGCTGATCGCGAACAGCGACACCTCCGGGCCGTCGAGGTACTCCTCGATCAGCACCTGCTCGCAGCCCGCCGCGTGCGCGAGTGCCTCGTCGCGGTCGGACGTCACCACGACCCCCTTGCCCGCGGCCAGCCCGTCGTCCTTCACGACGTACGGCGGCCCGAACGCGTCGATCGCGGTCGCGGCCTGCTCGGGCGTCGTACAGACGTAGGCCCGGCCGGTCGGCACGCTCGCCGTGGCCATCACGTCCTTGGCAAACGCCTTCGACCCCTCGATCTGGGCGGCGTCCTTGGACGGCCCGAAGACCGCGATGCCGGCGTCGCGAAGCGGATCGGCCAGCCCGGCGACCAGTGGCGCCTCCGGCCCGACCACGACCAGGTCGGCGCTCATGTCCTTCGCCAGCGCGACGACCGCATCGTGGTCGGAGATGTCCACCGAACGGCAAACAATCGTTTGCCCGTCGTACGCCGGACGCAACACGGCGATGCCAGGGTTACCCGGGGCCGCGACGACCTCGTCGACCTCAGGATCCTGGGCCAGCGCCCAGACCAGTGCATGTTCGCGGCCACCCGAGCCGACCACCAAGACCTTCACGGGCCCTCAGCCTAGCGTGCCCGGGCCCGGACGGCCCCCGGGCGGTGTAAGACTGCGCCTGACTGGAGGTAAGCGATTGACTACAAGTACGGCGTCGGCCGCAACAAGCCGCCGCCCGACCCCTGCGTCCCTGCTGTCCTGGCTGATGCTGGTGCCCTGCCTGGTGGTGTTCGCGCTCTTCATCGTCTGGCCGCTCGGCAAGTCGGTTTCGCTGTCGCTGCACGGCTCCGACCTGTTCGGTCGGCCGGATGCGTTCGTCGGACTGCAGCACTACCGCGACATGCTCGGCTCCGCCGAGTTCCGGCACATCCTCTGGGTGACGTTCGCGTTCGTGCTGCTCACCGTGATCCCCGGCGTCCTCGGCGGCCTGGTGATCGTGCTGCTGCTCGAGCAGCACATCAAGGGGATCAGGATCTTCCGGACCGCGTTCGCACTGCCGTTCGCGTTCTCGGTCGCCAGCGCGTCCGTCATCTTCGCCACCATCTACAACCCGGCGATCGGACTCGCGAACGGCCTGCTCGGCCGCTTCGGCGTGGACCGGATCGGCTGGCTCACGGATCCGTCCTGGGCGCTGATCAGCGTCTCGATCACCACGGTCTGGATGAGCATCGGTTACAACGTGCTGGTCCTGTCCGCGGGTATCGGCGCGATCCCTGCCGAGATCAACGAGGCGGCGACGCTGGACGGCGCCGGCGGCTGGCGGGCGTCGCGGCACATCACCATCCCGCTGCTCGGCCCGCAACTGTTCTTCCTGATCGTGATCTCGACGATCCAGTCGCTGCAGGGGTTCGGCCAGATCAAGATCCTCACGCCGGAAGGTGGGCCGGAGCAGTCGACCAAAACGCTCGTCTACTCGATCTACCACACCGCCTTCGCCAACAACGCGAGTGACTTCGGCGCCGCGTCCGCGCAGGCGATCGTGCTGCTGGTGATCCTGCTCGTCTGCACCGCGGTCCAGTTCGGCGTACTGGAGAGGCGGGTGCACTACAAGTGAGGCGACTCACCGCCGGACGGCTGATCACGTACGTCGTCCTGATCCTCGCGGCCCTCGCGGTCATCTTCCCGGTGTACTACGTGATCGCGGGCTCGATCATGTCGCCCGGGCAGATCTCGTCGTACCCGCCGGACCTGTTCCCGCACGGCATCTTCACCGGCAACTACAAGGGCGCGTCGTCGTCCGGGACCCCGATCGGGCAGCAGTACCTGAACTCGATCCTGCAGACCTCGATCATCACCGTCTCGCAGCTGATCACCAGCGTGCTGGCGGCGTACGCCTTCGCCTTCATGAAGATGTGGGGACGCTCGGTGCTGTTCGGGTTGTTCCTGGCCACGCTGATGGTGCCGTGGGAATCGATCGTGCTGCCGAACTACCTGACCATCACCGGCTGGGAGCTCGGTGGCCAACGGCTCACCGCGACGTACGCGGGGACCATGATCGCGCTGGTGCTGCCGTTCCTGGCGAACGCGTTCGGGGTGTTCCTGCTACGGCAGTCGTTCCTGCAGTTCCCGACCGAACTGCGGGACGCGGCAACCATCGACGGCTGCGGGCACTGGCGATTCCTGCGCCGGATCCTGCTGCCGCTGAACAAGCCGGCCCTCACCGCGGTCGGGCTGTACGTGTTCCTGTCCGCGTGGAACCAGTTCTTCTGGCCGCTGCTGATCGGCGACTCGGCCTCCCGCCGCACCTTGCAGATCGGCATCAGCCAACTCAACGACGTCGAGGCCGCCGACCCGGGCCTGATCCTGGCCGGCGTCACCCTGTCCATCGTTCCGACCCTGGCCATCGTGATCTTCGGCCAGCGATTCATCGTCCGCGGACTGACCGCGGGCGCCATCCGATGATCCTTCGAGAGAGGTGACTGTGATGCGATCAGTCCGACAACGACGTACGGCGATCGGCGCTTCGCTGCTGGCCGTGCTCGCCCTGGTGGCGGCCGGCTGCGGCAGCAGCAACAACGACTCCGGCGACTCCGGCAGCGGGGGCCAGGACGTGCCCGGCGCGGACGCGCTGGACAAGGCGTCCGGCGTCACCAAGATCACCTTCTGGCACGGCATGAAGGGCGCCAACGGCGAGGCCGTCGACAAGATGGTGAAGGCGTTCAACGCCGCCCACACCGGTAAGATCGAGGTCACCGCGGTCTACCAGGGTGACTACGACGAGACGATCACGAAGTACAAGACGTCGGTGCAGCAGGGCAACACGCCTTCGGTCGTACAGATCTACGACATCGGCTCGCGGTTCATGATCGACTCCAAGCAGACCGTGCCGGTGCAGAGCTTCGCCGACAAGGACGGCTACGCGCTGGACTCGATCGAGCCGAACATCGCCAACTACTACTCGATCGACGGCAAGCTGAACTCGATGCCGTTCAACACGTCGATGCCGCTGCTGTACATCAACAAAGAGGCCTTCGTGAAGGCCGGCCTCGACCCGAACAAGCCGCCGACGAACCTCGACGAGATCATGGCGGACGCGAAGAAGCTGACGGTCAAGCAGGGCGGCAAGACGGTCCAGTACGGCTTCAACGCCGCCATCTACGGCTGGTTCATCGAGCAGTTGATCGCGCAGTCCGGGTCGACGTACTGCGACAACGACAACGGCCGCAAGGACCTGGCCACCAAGGTGAACTTCGCCGACGAGCAGGGCGTGAAGGTCGCCACCTGGTACCAGCAGATGGTCAAGCAGGGCCTGATGCCGAACACCGGCAAGAAGACCGACGACGCGCAGGCCGTGTTCAAGTCCGGTACGTCGGCGATGCACCTGGAGTCGACCGGCTCGCTGCGTGGCTACCTTGACGCGGCGAAGGGCAAGTTCACCGTGCTCACCGCGCCGTTCCCGCACCTGACCGCCTCGGACAGCGGCGGCCCGATCATCGGTGGCGCATCGCTGTGGATCGACGGCCCGGGACACTCCGACGCTGAGAAGCGCGCCTCCTGGGAGTTCGTGAAGTTCGCCTCCTCGCCGGAGCAGCAGGCCGCGTGGCACACCGGCACCGGCTACTTCCCGATCAACTCCAAGGCCCTGGACCTCCCCGAGGACAAGGCCTGGGTGGCGCAGTACCCGCAGTTCACCACCGCGATCACCCAACTCCACAACACCAAGCCGACCAACGCCTCCTCCGGCTGCATCCTCGGCGTCATGCCCCAAGCCCGCAAGGCCTCCGAAGACGGCCTCGAAAAGGCAGTCCTGGGCACCGACCCGACCCAGGCCATGAAGGCCGCCGCCGACTCCATCAAGCCCCAAATCGACCAATACAACAAAACCGTCAAGAAGTAACCCCATGACCGGGCCGCCCGGGATCGTCCCGGGCGGCGCAGTCCCCAGGGTCTACCGATGTGATTGCGCGGTGGTCGTCCGCATGCGGGCGATCGGTGGAACGGCAGTCAGGACCGCCACCCCGACGGCAGCACATCCAAGTACTGCGGCCTTCGCTTCGGCCATCCCGACCCACGGTAGTTCCAGCAGTTCGTCGGCGGACCATGAACCGGCACCGGTGAAGGCGAGCCCACCCGCGAGCGCGGCCAGGACCAGCGGATACTCACCACCCCCGGAGATGATCCAGACCGAGCCGCCCTTCGCTGTCAGGGAAACCCCCGCGACGAGCATCGTGCCCATCCCGGCCGCCGCTCCGAGGGGAGTGGCGAGGCCGAGCACGAGCAGCGCGGCCGCGGACAACTCGCACAGGGACGCGAGCACGGCCATCGGCTTTCCCGGAATCTGCCCCAAGGCCTCGAGGCCCTCGGCTGCCTTGTCCAGGCCCGGTCCGCCGAACCAGCCGGCCAGCTTCTGGGTACCGTGCACGAAGAGCACGAACCCGATGAGCACACGGAGAACAAGCAGCCCGATGTCGATCGACATGATGGTTTCTCTTTCTGTCCGGGCGATTTGAAGGTCAGACCTCGAACACCTCGACGGTCGACTGCACCTGCTTCTGGGCGATGGCCTCCATGACGGGCAGTCCGCCGGTGTGCGCGACGGTCGCGTACAAGCGACCGGTGTCCGCGTCCAGGCAGCAGGCGATCGGGAACGCGTCGCCGGTGTCGATCGTGTCGACCAGGTCGGCACCCCGCACGTGCGCGAGCTTGTGCGCATGCAGCGTCGACACCCACACTCCACCGTCCGCGGCGGCGCAGATGCCGTCCGGCCTCGCCTCCGGGGAGACGACCTCGCGCAGATCCGAGTACGTCCGGCGGTTGCTCAAGGCACCTTCACGGTCAATGTCGAACGCGATCAGACGCTGCAGCCAGGTCTCGGCGACGACGAGCGTCCGGCCGTCGTCGATGACCGCGATCCCGTTCGGGAACTCGATACCCTCGGCGGCCACCACGCTGTCCCCGGCAGGGGTCACGTAGACGATCCGGCCGGGTTTCGGCTCCTCACCGAGGTGGGCGGCGTACCCGACGTCGTCGACGTACAGGCCGCCTCGGCTGTCACCAACCATGTCGCCGAGCGGTCCGGTTGCCACCGCGTGCAGATCGGCGTACTCGCCGAAGCCGGTTCCGTCCCAGATCCCAACCCGGCACTCACGCTGGATCGCAGCGGCGAGGCGCCCGTCGGGCAGGAACCACAGCCCGTTCGACTGAGACTCCAGGGCGAGACCTTCCCAGGTGCCTCCTGCATCGGTCCACAACTTGCCGCCCTGCGGATCGGACGCCCACAGGGCGCCGCCGTGGCGTCGTGGGCCCTCGCCCCAGGTGAGACCCTTCGCATAGGTCGTCACTGCTGAATCTCCTCTTCGAATACCGACACGGACAGGTGCCGCGTCACCGTTTCAAGTTCTTCGGCCGAACGGAATCCGGCGAAGACGTAGCGATCCGGCCGCACCAAGATGCCGGTGACCTGATGTGTGTCGAGCCAGTCGGACGGCTCGAGGTCCTCGACGCGCACCGGTACGACGCCCATCCGCTTCCACCGCTGCCGGGTCGACTCGTCGACCCCACCGAGCACCTCACCGGGAGCCAGCAGCGTGAACACGAAGCCGACCGCATCGTCCAGCCGCCGGCCATCCCGAAGCCGGGGCTGCGGCGCCAACTGGCCGGCCATCGGGAGGTCCGCGTCGCCGCCGATCGCCGGCTCGATGGGCGGGTGTGCCTTGTCGGCGACCTCTCCGTCCGCCTCCTTCGGCGGTGCCTGTCCCTGGCCGAGGGCCGCGATGTTCTTGGCCAGCCGGGTCGACTCGACAACCATCTCGCGAACATGCGGTGCGCGTTCGGGCTCGTAGCTGTCCAGCAGGCCGTCGCCCGCGGTACCGCGCAGGACGAGAGCGAGTTTCCAGGCGAGGTTGGCCGCGTCCCTGATGCCGGAGCACATTCCCTGCCCGAGCATCGGGGGCATCTGATGAGCCGCGTCGCCCGCGAGCAACACGCGTCCGACCCGCCACTTGGCCGCGACGCACGCGTGCCACAGGTAGACGTCGGATCGGGTGATGCGGTAACTGCCGGGTTCCATCCACGGCTCGAGCAGCGAGTAGACCATGGCCGGGTCTTCGTACGTCTCGCGGTCCTCGTCGGCGAGCAGCATGAACTCGAACCGGGACATCGGGGCCACAATCGGCATGTGGGTGAACGGTCGGGTCCCGGACACGATCGTCCCGATCGTCTCGGACAATCCGGCCGCGGGCTTGAACTTGACCACGTCGATGATCAGGGACCGCTCGTCGCCGTCGAAGTCCACCAGATCCGGCGCCAGCCGCTGACGGACGAAGGAGTTGGCGCCGTCACACCCGACCACGAACGCCGCGGTGACGGACTTCTCGGCGTCCGACCGCCGCTGCCGTACATCGAGGGTCACGGCGGTTCCGTCGTCGGCGAGGTCCACCAGGTCCCAGCCGAGCAGCAGGTCGACGTTCTTCGACGTGGCCAGCCTGCCACGGAGCGCGGCTTCGAAGTCGGGCTGGAAGAACATGTAGTCGCTGAGCCACGCCTGGTCGGTCTCCCCGTCGGAGATCTCCCAGCTGAACAGCAGCTTGCCGTCCTGGTTCATGATCTGGTAGCCGTCCATGACCAGGTAGCCCTGCTGGGCCTCGCTCAGCCCGAACTGCTGGAACGTGCGCATCGTCTCGTCGTCCAGATGCGACGCTCTCGGGTGCTGGCAGACGATCTTGTTCGGGTCGATCAGGACGACACGGACATCCTGGGCGGCCAGCAGGTTCGCCAGGGCGAGGCCGGTCGGTCCTGCCCCGACCACGGCGACGTCGTAGTCGGCAGCGGATTCAGTCATGATCTGTTTCCGTTCTCTCAAGGCGCAACTGGTGAGCGGCCGACGTCACGTCCGCCACCTCGCCGTCCAGCGCCTTCACCAGGTCAGCGGCGCGTGCGACGAGGGCAGCGCTGCTGGTCGCCAGCTCTCCTCGGCGGTAGTAGAGGGTGTCTTCCAGTCCGGCCCTGGCGTTCCCGCCGAGGGCCAGTCCCATCGCAGTCAGGCGGAGGTTCTCGCGTCCGATGGCGATCACCTGCCAGATCGAGTCCGCCGGCAGCCGGCGGACCATCTCGACCAGGTTCTGGTGCGTGGCAGCCATGCCGCCACGTACGCCCAGCACGATCGAGAACTGCAGCGGCTCGTCCAGCAGACCGGCGTCGCGCAGCCGCAGGCAGGCGTCGAGATGACCGGAGTCGTAGATCTCGAGCTCCGGCCGGATGCCCAGTTCCTGGATCCGGCGGGCCAGGGCCTCCACCTTGCGGGGTGGGTTGCTGAATTCGCCGGCACCGAAGCTCATCGAGCACGGGTTGAGTGTGACCATCTCGGGACGGAGCTCGACCAGCCGGGCCCTGTCGTCGTACTCGACGTCGAGCCCGACGCCGGTCGAGACCTGCAGCAGGACGTCGCACCGTTCTTTGATCAGCTCGATGGTTCGCTTGGCGACGTCCAGGTCGGCGGTCGGCCGATCCTGCTCGTTGCGGAAGTGCAAGTGCGCGACCGAGGCTCCGGCGCCGTAGGCTCGGGCCACCTCGGCGGCGATCTCCTCCGGCTGGGTCGGCAGGTGGGGATTGTCCGGCTTCATCGCGATCGGCCCGGTGGTGGCGACCGTCAGGATCGTACTCATAGGCTCACTCCGCTCGTTCATTCCGCTTTCAGAACCGCGAAGCCACCGTCGACGTTGAGCGTCTGACCGGTGACGAAGCCTGCCTCGTCGCTCAGCAGGAACCGAACTGCGGCCGCGACCTCGTCCGGCTCGCCGGACCGCTTCATCGCGGCCCAGTTCGCCGAGGTCTCGAGGTTGACCAGTCCGATCCGGGCGACCTCGGTCATCATCGGCGTGGCGATGTAGCCCGGGGCGACGGCGTTGACCCGGATTCCACGCGCGGCCCATTCAACGGCCAGCGTCTTGGTGACCGACTGGATCGCTGCCTTCGCGGCGGCGTACGCGATCCGTCGCGGGTGCCCGAACTGCGCGGCGATCGAGCTGATGTTGACGATCGCGGCCGCACTGGTGCCGGCGGCCTCAACCTCGCGAGCGAAGTGCTGGCACCACGACAGTGTTCCCTCGACGTGCACAGACTGGATGCGCCGGAAGGTGTCGATACTGATGTCGATGCTGGCGTCGTTGTGGACGATGCCGGCACCGTTGACCAGGCCGATCATCGGCGGCATGGCTGCCGTGATCTGTTTGGCCGCGTCACCGACGCTGTCCGGATCGGTGACGTCGCACCTGAAGGCTGCGATCCGGGCGCCGTAGTGCGCCAACTCGCTCGGCACCGTGCCGACCTCGAGGTCGACCAGTGCTACCGAGCGCTCGGGGTCGGAGTCCAGGACCGCGGTGGCGATCGCCAGTCCGATGCCGCCGGTGCCGCCGGTGACGATGACGGTTCGCACGGTCAGGTCACCGGGCTCTGCACGAAGCCGTTCGACAACTGCCCGACCCCTTCGACCCAGGTGGTGAGCGTGTCGCCGGGGCTGAGGTAGCGCCGCGGGTCTCGGGCATGCCCGACGCCACTCGGCGTTCCGGTGAAGATGATGTCGCCCGGCTGCAGCGCGACGATGGCCGACAGCCGTTCGATCAGGGCCGGTACGTCGAAGATCATGTCCTTGGTCCGGCCCTGCTGCAGGATCTCGCCGTTCAACGAGCACCCCACCTCGAGGTCGTCTGGGTTCGGCAGCTCGTCGATCGTCACCACCTCGGGTCCGAGCGGCGCGAAGCCCGGGAACGACTTCCCGAGGCTGAACTGCGGTACCGGCGGCAGCAGCTGACGGGTCCGCTCGGACAGGTCCTGCCCGACGGTCACTCCGGCGACGTGCGACCAGGCGTCGGTGGCCTGGACATGGTGTGCGACCGCACCCATCACCACCACCAGTTCGGCTTCCCAGTCCACCGTCGACGCGGGCAGATCGACCACGGCGGTGGGACCGGTGACGGACGTCGGGAACTTGGTGAACACCGTGGGTTCGGCCGGAACATCCATGCGGCTCTCGTCGGCGTGCTCCCGGTAGTTCAGGCCGATGCCGAAGACCTGTCGCGGCCGCGGCACCGGTGCGCCGAGCTGCGCCGCGTCGTACGGCACCGGCTGATGCCCGGCCAGTCCGGTCCGCGCCCACTCGACGAAGTCCGGCCACACGTCGTACACACCCTGCGGGTCCGGGCCGAATCTGCCGGCACTCGCCGTGTGGATGTCGATCGCGCCGGCGGGCGCAGTGACGACCAGACGGCCGTTCAAGTTCGCAACGCGCACTTCACACTCCTGATCGACGTGAACCTCGAGTCAATATCGATACTTAGCCATAATCTCGATCAAGGTGTCAAGTGCATGAGCGATCGGATCTGCCCGGTGGTGTGCGTGTGATCGATTCTTCACGCCGTGCTCGTTATTCGCCGAGACTTACGACAAAGCTGTATCCTGGAGCGATGACAACCCGCGTTGCCGAGGTGTACGAGCAGTTGCGGAGCGACATCCTGGCCGCCCGCCTGCCACCGGGCGAACGCCTCAAGGTCAATCCACTGTGCGCCCGCTTCGGCGTCAGCCTGTCCGTGGTCCGCGAGGCCCTGACCCGGCTGACGGAGCAGCGCCTCGTGCGCTCGGTGCCGCAGTACGGCTTCACCGTCGCGACGCTGGACCGGGCGAGCCTCGTCGACCTGACCGAGGTCAGAGTGCAACTGGAGACCCTCGCGCTGCGGTGGGCGATCGAGCGGGCCGACCTGGACTGGGAGACCTCGGTCGTCGCGGCTCTGTACAAACTCGGGCGGACGCCGATGTACACCGAGGATCCAGAGCCACAGGTGTCGGAGGAATGGTCGGACGCGCACGCCGCGCTGCACACCGCTCTCGCCGCCGGCTGCGCCAGCCCGCTGCTCCTCGAGCTCAGGCGAGGCCCGTACGACGCGTCGGAGATCTACCGCCGGTGGGCCAAACCGAGGGACGGCGAGAAGCGTGACGTCCACGCAGAACACACCGCGATCGTCGATGCGGCGATCGCTCGGGACTCCGCCACCGCCGAGCGCCTCCTGGCGGAGCACATCCGCCGGACCACGGAGACCCTACTCAGCCGCGAGCCGTCCGGCGAGGATGCCGCAGCATCCTGAGCCGGACGGGCTGGTGGCGCGGGATCAGCCGATCTCGTACTCGTCGTCGAAGAGGCGGAACGACAGTTTGACGTTGCCCTCGTTGAGCAGCCAGCCGTGCACCGTGTTCCGCCGTACGCCGGCAACATGGAAAGGTTCGGTCTCGGCGACGGCGACGGCCTCCGCCCGCGAGCCGGCACGCACGATCGCCGTACCGCTGCCGTCCCAGCCGGCTTCGTCGCGATTCGCACCGGACAGGAAGAGTGTGCCTGCACGCTCCTGATCGCGGAGCCAGAGGATGTGCTCGCGCAGGTACGGCATCAGGGTCGCCATGGGATCGTCGGTCTCAGCGACCATGTCCATGCGCACCATGTAGAGCTGGATCCCCCGCAGCCGCTTCATCAGGTTGTCGAGCGAAGGATCCTCCGCACCGATCCGGCCCTCATCCGCTGTGTCCACGGCCCGTCGCCCTTCTCTTGATTCGACTCGGATACCTCAGCGGGTGGAATGCGCTCCGGTCATGAGCTCGGCCAGATCCTCCGGATGGATGAACGACGGCGGTGGTGGCGGGCCCCAGGTGTAGAGGCTCTCCGCCTCACCCCACACCTCCGGCTTCCACAGGTCGTCCTCCGGAATGCAGTCGAGGTCGGAGTAGTACTCCGAGAAATTGCCGGCCGGGTCCCTGAGGTACCAGAAGAAGTTCGATCCGATGTGGTGGCGGCCCAATCCCCAGACATGCCGCTCGGGATGTTCGTCCAGCATTCTCGTCGCACCGCGGCCCACATCGTCGACGTCGTCGACCTGCCACGACGTGTGGTGAAGGAAGTTGATCGGCGCCTGGTGCACGAGGACGTTGTGGTGGTCGGTCGAGCACCGCATGAACGCGGCGGATCCCTCGATGACGTCACTGACCTTCAGCCCGATGCCGTCGGTGAAGAAGGCCTGAGTGAGAGCCTGGTCGGTCGAACCGATCACCACGTGACCGAGCTTCCGAGGCTGGACCGGCTCCGTGCGCAGGATGGCCGCCGCCCGTACACCGGGCCGATCGGTGAATCCCGGTCCGTTGTAGCGCTCTGCCTGCCGGGCCGGCTGATCCAGTCGCGAGGCCGTGCTGACCACGACTCGCGTCCGGGTGATGGGTTCGACAGCCGTCACCGAACCATTCGCGCGGATCGCGGTCAGGTCCAGACCACGCAGCTGACGGTCGATCCGGTCGAGATCATCGTTGTCGTCGGCACCGATCTCGAGCTCGACCAGACGCCGCGTCGGAGATTCCACGATCCGGAGCTGAGGCCCCCCGTCGGTCGTGGCGAGCCACCCGCCGTCCGTCTCTGCGAGGCCGAACTCTTGATAGTACGAGCGGGTCGCCGCGATGTTCGGCACTCCGATCGTCACGGACTTCATGCGATGCAGCGGCACGGGAACCTCCTCAGCGATCGGTACCGGTGGCGTCGTCAGAGGATCTCGGCGCGACCGGTCGAGTAGTTGATGTGGGTGCGGAACGAGCCTTCGTTCAGGAGCCAGGGCCGGACGCGGAAGGTGCGGGCACCGCTACGGTGCATCGGATCCTCCTCGGCGATCCGGATCGCCTCGTCGCGCGACGATGCGCGGTACACGAAGAAGCCTTCGCCCTCCCAGCGCTCCTCGGCGTCGTCAGCGAGCGGCCCTGCGACGAACATGACCCCATCCTCCTCGAGCTTGACCTGCCACGCGGCATGCTCATCGAGGACCTCGAGGATGGGCCCGAGACCGTTGACCGGCGTACTGAACACCGCATAGAGCTGCTTGGTCAGGAAGCCGCGCTCCCGACCGTCGCGGATCAGCTGCTGCCAGGGCATCACTGGTTCACTCACTACCCACGCTCCTCCACAAGATCTACAGGTCCTTGAAATCCTGTCATAGACCATCCGATTGTCAAGCAAATAATCGATATTCGCGTCCAGTGTTTGACGATGCAGCCCGATGCGGGCTCATCTCTCGTCCCTGTCGATTCGGCTGCTCCCGTTCGTGTAGTCGTAAAGACGGAAGGAGTTCGCGTGATGTCCGAGGTTCTGATGAGTGGGCTGGTGATCGGGGAGTCGGCGCGGTGGCGTGACGGGCGGTTGTGGTGCTCCAACTGGGGTGCTCAGGAGGTGCTGGCAGTCGATGCGTCCGGTAAGAGTGAGGTGATGGCTCGCGTCCCGACCACGTTGCCGTTCTCGATTGATTGGCTTCCGGATGGGCGCTTGCTGGTGACGTCAGGTCCGGAGGGTTTGGTGCTGAGACAGGAGCCATCCGGCGATCTGGTCGTGCACGCGGACCTCTCGGAGTACGGCGGGTTGAACGAGATCGTGGTCGACGGGCGCGGCAACATCTACGTCAACGGCGGTTGTGACTTCCACCCAGGTGAGGGTGAGCGACCCGGCTTCATCCTGCTGGTCACCCCCGACGGCGCCGTACGACGTGTGGCCGACGAGCTCGCCTTCCCCAACGGCATGGTGATCACGCCGGACAACTCGACACTCGTCATCGCCGAGTCCTTCGCTCAGACTCTGACGGCGTACGACGTCTCACCCAACGGCTCGTTGTCGAACCGGCGGGTGTGGGCACCTCATACCGGCGACGGCATGGTCATGGACGCCGACGGCGCGATCTGGACCCCCGGCTGGGCAGACAACGGCCCTGCCTGCCTCCGCATCGCTGAAGGCGGCGAGATCCTCGAGACAGTGCCGCTGGAACACGCCGGCTTCGCCTGCACCCTCGGCGACAACACTCTCTACATGCTGACCGCGGACTGGCAGATGCAGGAGTCCTTCGAGTCCAACCTCGACCGCCTGCTCTCCGACCGCACCGGCCGCATCCTCACCCACCCCGCGCCGCGCCCACCCGCCGGCTGGCCGTGAGCCGACCGGCCGCGCTGACCGTGAGCCGACCGCCCGCCTAGTAGTGCCAGTAGTAGCAGGCGTCGGCGTTCCAAGGGACGGGGACTGTGGTGCGGTTGGTGAAGGCCATGCCTTTGCCGCGGGCGATCTCCAAGGTGCGGGATAGCTGGAGGGAGTACGAGTGGTTGTTGTCGTCCCACCACTGCTCGAACTGGGTGATGCACGTCTGACCAGTGAAGTACGGGTTGGAGCAGGGGTGCGGCGGGAGCCACTTCTGTAGGTGCCGGAAGTTGACAGTGGTCGAGCCGCTCGGCGGCTTGATCGTGCCCGACGCGTCCAGGCAGTAGCTGGTGGCCGGGATCGTCCACTTCACATAGTGCTGGCGGCCGCCGGCTGACGGGATCGGCTGCAGCTTGTTGCAGTCCGCGTCGCCGATCTTCTCGGCAGTAACGCGCTGGATCTGCGTGAGCGGGCGGCCGGCGCCGTCGTTGTAGCCGTCCAGCAGCACCCACTCGCCATCGTGGATGAAGTGCTCGGCCGACTTCGGCGGCCACGCCTTCGGATCGCCCCATGAGATGTCCGACTCGGTAGCGCTCAACGGCGTCCACGCCCACTGCCCCGCCGCGGCCTCACCGGCCCAGTACTGCCCCGCCGACTTCTCGAACATCAGCGAGTACCGCCCATAGTTCTCAGCCGTCGTACTCGCGTCAGAACTCCCCGCGTGTACGACGGCGGCCACGAGGACAGCGGCGGTCACGACGGCGAGTTTCTTCAGCACAGAGTGCGAGATTAGTGCCGGATGGGTGCACTCTGCGTACCTGTTCCGGTCACCTGGACCCGGTCTAGGCTCACCTCACGAGCCCAACCGGTGGGGATGGGCCGGAGCAGAGGAGCTGTCATGCCGGATCCTGTCACCCGCACGCTCGACGTACCCGGAGCCACCCTGACGTACGACGTCCGCGGGGATCTCGCCGATCGCGACCAGCCGGTGCTGCTGGTGATCGGTTCGCCAATGGGTGCGAGCGGTTTCCCGACCCTGGCGTCACACTTCACCGACCGAACGGTCGTCACCTACGACCCGCGCGGGGTGGAGCGGAGCGTCCGCAGCGACGGCGCCGGCGAGCTGAGGCCCGACGACCACGCCGCCGACCTCGTCGCGCTGATCGAGTCGCTCGACGTCGGCCCGGTCGACATGTTCGCCAGCAGCGGCGGCGCGGTGAACTCGCTGGCCCTGGCAGCCAAGCGACCCGACCTCCTCCACACCCTCGTCGCGCACGAGCCGCCACTGGCCGGCGTCGTGCCAGACAGCGAGGCAGCGCTGGCGGCCTGCCAGGACATCTACCAGACCTACCAGCGTGACGGCATGGGCGCCGGGATGGCGAAGTTCATCGCGATCGTCAGCTATGACGGCGAGATCCCGGCGGACTACACCGAGCAGCCGGCCCCCGATCCGGCCATGTTCGGCCTCCCCACCGAGGACGACGGCACCCGCGATGACGCTCTCCTCGGCCAGAACATCCGCGGCTGTACGTCGTACCAACCCGACTTCGACGCCCTGGACAAGGCCAAGGACCGCATCGTCATCGGCGTCGGCGAGGAGTCCGGCAACCAGCTGGCCGGTCGTGGCGGCAAGGCCGTCGCCGCACGCCTCGACCTCGAGCCCGTCGTCTTCCCCAGTGGCCACGCCGGCTTCCTCGGCAACGAGTACGGCCAGCCCGGTAAACCCGAGGAGTTCGCCACCAAACTCCGCGAGGTGCTCGCTCGCTAGCCTTCTGGGGCGTCGTACCTCCTCCACCAGGTACGACGCCCCCACACCGACGCCGACGCGAGGCCTGAAGTTCCTGCCGCAGGGGACCCTGGGCGCGCGGATCGGGACGCAGGTCTGGTTAGCTGGTGGGTATGACTGAGAAGCCAGAGATCGACTTTCCGGACGGTCCGCCGCCGGCGGATCTCGAGATCACCGACATCACCGTGGGCGACGGCGACGAGGCCAAGGCCGGGTCGCGGGTGAACGTGCACTACGTGGGCGTGGCCCACTCGACCGGCGAAGAGTTCGACGCGTCGTACAACCGGGGCGCGCCGCTGGCCTTCCAGCTCGGCGTCGGCCAGGTCATCCAGGGCTGGGACAACGGTGTCCAGGGCATGAAGGTCGGCGGCCGGCGCAAGCTGGTCATCCCGCCGCACCTCGGGTACGGCGACCGCGGCGCCGGCGCCGCGATCAAGCCTGGCGAGACCCTGATCTTCGTCGTGGACCTCATCAGCGTCAGCTGAGACCGGCCCGTCCCCTCAGCATCAGCCAGCTGGGACCGCAGGGTCCGGCCGGCGATGCCGACCGCTGTTCGGGACCCCCGCGATCCGTCACAATGGCGGACATCGCGGGGGTCCTTCGCGTAGTTGTACTCATCCGCCTCGCCCAGCGGTCGGTTTGACTGAGAGGCATGACGACGATGACTGCGACAACGGTTGCCGCCACGCCAGTGAGCTGGGCGCGGTACGCCGCCCTGGCCGCGAAGGCGCTGCTGTTCGGTTTGTTGCTGTCGGCACTGATCTGGCCGGATCTCAGCGGGATCAAGGGAAAGGCGTCGACCGCACGGCTGGTCGTGTACCCGATCGGCGCGATGATCCTGCCGCTGTGGTGGTGGGCGTACGGGCGGACGAAGAGCAAGCTGCACCAACGTTTCCCTTGGACAGCAGACCTGTTGATGACGTTGCCGTGGCTGATCGACCTGGTCGGCAACCGCTTCAACCTGTTCGACACGGTCAGCTGGTGGGACGACGCCATGCACTTCATCCTCTGGGGCTTCCTCACCGCCGGCGTCCTGCTCGCGTTCGCCCCGCGCGATCTCTCCCGCGGCCTGACGGCCTTCGTGGCCCTGGGCTTCGGCGCGACCGCCGCGGTCATCTGGGAGGTCGGCGAGTACTTCGCCTTCATCCGCAGCTCCCCCGAACTCCAGTCCGCCTACACCGACACCCTCGGCGACCTGGCCCTAGGAACTCTTGGGGCGCTGCTGGCCGGTCTGATCCTCTACCAGGTGCGCCTCAAGCCGCGCTACTGACGGATCACGAGCCATGGCAGGGTGAGGCCATGGACGTGACGGTGGTCGGAAGTGGCGACGCGTTCGGGGCAGGCGGACGGTTCCAGACATGCATCGCGGTGGGTACACAGACCTTGGTGGACTGCGGAGCGACCAGCCTGACCGCACTTCGGCAGCAGGCCTTCGATCCGAACGAGATCCGGACCGTCGTCATCACGCACCTGCACGGCGATCACTTCGGCGGGCTGCCGTTCCTGATCCTCGACGGCCAGTTCCGTCGGCGGACGCAGGATCTCACCGTCGTTGGACCGCCCGGGACCAGTGAGCGGCTCACCACCGCGATGGAGACGCTCTATCCCGGCTCGTCCCAGGTGCAGCGCCGCTTCCAGGTCCAGGTCGTCGAACACGACGACCGCCGTCCACATGAAGTCGACGACATCCGGATCACGCCGTTCGAAGTACGCCACGCATCCGGGGCCCCGGCGTACGCCGTGCAACTGCAAACGTCCGGTGGATCGCTGGCGTACTCAGGGGACACCGAGTGGACCGATGCGCTGTTCGACGCGGCCGACGATGTCGACCTGTTCCTCTGCGAGGGGTATAGCCCGACGCCGATCCGCTGGCACCTCGACCTCGAGGCACTGACCCGGCACCGCGACAGCTTCACCTGCCGCAAGCTCATCCTCACCCATCTGTCGCAGTCAGCACTCGCCGCGGACCTCTCCACCTGGCAGGTCGCGTACGACGGCCTCCGCGTCCCGCTCTGAGCGCCGCGTGCTGTAGATAGCGAGTCAGCGGTCCGTCGGCCGGCAGACCCCGTTGGCAGCAGCGGACGCCGCCAACGCGGCAGCAGCTGACGAGACGGAGGCTGGCTGAGCGTCGGCCCGAGTCGTATGACGTCCGATCGGAACCACCATCGGCGTACCGGCCACCGGATCCGGAACGATCTTCACCCCGAGCCCGAACACGTCCTGCACGACCTCCTCGGTGATCACCTCGCGAGGGTTACCCTCGGCCGCGATCGCGCCATCCTTCATGGCGATCAGGTGATCCCCGAACCGGCACGCCTGGTTGAGATCGTGCAGCACCAGCACGATGGTCCGGTCGTCCTGCTTGTTCAGGTCGACCAGCAGATCAAGCACCTCGAACTGATGCGTCAGATCGAGGAACGTCGTCGGCTCGTCCAGCAGCAGGATGTCGGTCTCCTGCGCGAGCGCCATCGCGATCCAGACCCGCTGCCGCTGGCCACCGGACAGTTCGTCGATCGGCCGGTCGGCGATCTCGAGTACGTCGGTCGACGTCATCGCGGCCGCGACCGCCTCGTCGTCGGCCTTGCTCCACTGCCGGATCCACCGGGTCCGCGGGTACCGCCCGCGCCCGACCAGGTCAGCGACCGTGATCCCCTCGGGTGCGGTCGGTGACTGTGGCAACAATCCGAGCTTCGTCGCGACCTCACGGGTCGGGATCGACTGGATGCTCTTACCGTCCAGCAGCACGCTCCCGCGCGACGGCTTCAGCAACCGTGCCATGGTCTTCAGCAGCGTCGACTTGCCGCACGCGTTGGCGCCGACGATGACGGTGATCTTCCCGGTCGGGATCCGCACCGACAGGTCGTGGATGATCTCGCGCTGGTCGTATCCGACCGCCAGGCCGTCGGCGGCGAGGCTGTGTTCCACAAGGTTCTCCATCTCTCAGCCACCACTCCCCACCCGGTTGGACCGGGCCAGCAGGAACATCAGGTACGGCGCCCCCACCACGCCGGTCACCACACCGACCGGCAACTGAGTGTCCCCGAAGGCATGCTGCGCGATCAGATCGGACAAGGCCACCACCAGCGCCCCGAGCAACGCGGACGCGATCATCGCCGGCCCCGGCGACCGGGTCAGCCGCCGAGCGATCGGCGGCGCGACGAACGCGACGAACCCGATCGGCCCGGCCGCAGCGGTCGCTACCGCCGCGAGCAGCACCCCGATCACGATCAGCCCGAGCCGCGAACTCTCCACCCGAAGCCCCAGCCCGTACGCCGTCTCGTCGCCGAGCTGCAGGATCCGCAGCCGCTGAACCATGAACACCGTCAGCGGAGCCAGCACCGCGAGCGTGATCCCCATCGACCGCACGTTCGACCAGTCCCGGCCGTTCAGGCTGCCGGTCAGCCAGATCAACGCCTGCTGGGCGATCTCGACCCTTGCCTTGGTCAACAAGAACGACGTCAGGCTCGTGGCGATCGCACCGATTCCGATGCCGATCAGGATCAGCCGGTAGCTCGACACCCCGTGCCGCCAGGCCAGCACGTACATGATGAACGCGGTCAGTACGGCACCGACGATCGCGAAGGCCGACACAGCGACGCCGGTCAGTCCCAGCGTGACGATCGCGAAGACGGCGAAGGCGCTGGCGCCGTACGTGACGCCGATGATGTCGGGGCTGGCGAGCGGGTTGCGGGCGATGCTCTGGAAGATCGCGCCGGACATGCCGAGGGCGGCGCCGACCATCAGGCCGGTGAGTGCCCTGGGCAACCGCAGCCGGTTGACAATGAACTCGGTCGCCTTGTCGCCGCCACCGAACAGCGTCTTCACCACGTCGATGACCGGGATCTTGAAGTCACCCAGCGACAGCGAGACGCAGAAGGTCACGAACACGATGGCCGCGAGGACCACGATCACCAGCAGCAACCGCGCCTGCCGGGCCGCCCGCGCGCGGGTGATGACCTGAACCGCTTCGGCTGTGGCCATCAGAGGTCCGCCAGCTTCCGTCGACGGACCAGAATGATGAAGAACGGCGCGCCGATGACCGCGGTCACAATGCCGACCTGCAGCTCACCGGGCCGCGCGACGATCCGGCCGACAATGTCGGATGCGAGCAGCAGAATGGGCGCCAGCAGCATCGAGTACGGCAGGATCCACCGGTAGTCCGGGCCGGTCACCAACCGAGCGACGTGCGGGATGGTCAGCCCGATGAAACCGATCGGTCCCGCAGCGGCGGTCGCAGCCCCACACAGCAGTACGACGATCACCGCGACGAACAACCGGGCGAGCCCGACCCGCTGACCGAGCGACTTCGCGACATCGTCACCGAGGGACAACGCGTTCAGCACGCGGCCCGACACCAGCGCCAACACGATGCCGATCAGGATGAACGGCGCGACTGGCCCGGCGATGTCGGAACCCCGGCCGGCCAGCGACCCGACCGACCAGAACCTGAACTGGTCGAACGTATCGACGTCACCGATCAGCAACGCGGTCGTCAGCGACCCGAGCATCGCCGTCATCGCAGCACCGGCCAGCGCCAGCTTGACCGGCGTCACGCCCTCACGACCGAGCGACCCGAGCAGATAGACCACCACCGACGCCGCTGCCGCCCCGACGAACGCGAGCCAGACGTACGACGTCAGACTCGACAGCCCGAACCAATAGATGCCGCCGACAACAAACAACGCGGCGCCACCGTTGACGCCGAGGATGCCGGGATCGGCCAGCGGGTTCCGCGTGACTCCCTGCATCAGGGCCCCCGACAACCCGAGCGCGGCCCCGACCAGCAGTCCGATCACGGTCCGAGGCACGCGCAGTGAGTGCACGATCACGTGATCGGTGTTCGCCTCGTTGTAGTGGCGCAGGGCATCGATCACCGTGGAGAACGGGATCTGCTTCGAGCCGACCGCGATGCTGAGCAGCGACACCACGGCGAGCAGGGCGACACACACGATCAGCCCGGCGACCAGCGTGACCCGCCGGGTCCGCCGCGGGCGTGACGGAGCAACAGCAGAGGTGTCACGGCCGGCGGATTCAGCGAGAGCACTGGGCGGAGGCATTGGACTTTGAGACCCTCTTAGGTAAGGCTAACCTCTAGACGCCTCAGAATAACCCGGTCGTCCACGGGTCCGCATCTGAGCCTCCCCTGCGCTCCCCTTGGAGAAACCGGACATGACCACAGTGCTCGAGCGGCCGATCGAGTTCGACTCGCTGCTGGCGACCGTCGCGGCGGTCGACGACCTGAGCCCGCACCTGCGCCGCGTGACTTTCGTCGCACCGCGGATCGCCGACGTGGTGTCCGCCGGTCCGGACCAGCGGATCAAGGTCCTGCTCACGCCGCCCAACGGTGGCGAGATCAAGCTGCCGTCGGGTCCCGAGTGGTATCCGGAGTGGTGCGCCCAGCCGGTCGACGAGCGTTTCATCATGCGGACGTACACCATCCGGGCGCTCCGGCCCGAGGTGGCCGAGCTCGACATCGAGTTCGTCCTGCACGGCGTCAACGGACCCGCCTCGGCGTGGGTCAGCCAGGCGCAGCCGGGTGACCAGATCGGCCTGATCCTCCCGTTCGCGGTGGACACCACCAGCACCAAGGGACTGCTCCACTCCGGCGTCGACTACGTCCCACCGGCGACCAGCGTCCGCCGGATCCTGGTCGTCGACGAGACCGCGCTGCCCGCGCTGGCCGGCATCCTCGAGCAGCTGCCCGTCACCGCCCACGCGACCGTCTTCGTCGAGGTGCCGGACGCCGGCGACATCCGGCCGCTGCCGACACCCGGCACCGCCGACGTCACCTGGGTCACGCCGCCGAACTCGTTGCTCGAGGCCCTCAAGGGCGCCGAGCTGCCGTACGACGCCGACTACGCCTGGGTCGCCGGGGATTCGTCGATGATCAAGTCGGTACGCCGCCACCTGGTCAACGCCGCCGGGATGCCGAAGCCGGCGATCTCGTTCCAGGGCTACTGGAAGCGCGGCGAGGCCCAGGTCTGACAACGACAACGGGGCCTGACAACGACAACGGCCGACGACAACGGCCGACCACGTCGACGTGACGTGGCCGGCCGGTGGTGATCCGGGAGAGCTGAAGGGCAGATGGGTTCAGCCCTCCCGGAAGCCTGTCAGGCGGGGTTCTCCGCGTGCGTGAGGGTCTCCCACGCGACGAAGAGGTTGTTCGACCCGGCCGGACGGCGGGACTCGGTGATGACCTGGGTGTTGGTCATCGCGATCCCGAGCCGGGTGTGCAGCGCGTTGAACCCGACCTCGGTGATCGGGCCGAGACCGCGCTTGAGCGTGCCGTTGCACAGCCAGGACGGGACCGGCTCGAGGTTGCGCTCCCACTTGGACTGGAAGCCGAGCGCCTGCCGCAGCCGCTCACCGAACTCCGGGTACATGTCGATCCCCTGGATCCGCGCCGTCTCCAGTACGTGCGAGATCGACGAGATGCCGTAGCCGGTGTGGACGAAGTCGCGACAGGTCTCCTGAGTCAGACCGGTCACGAACGTCTCCTGCTTCTGCCAGTAGTTGACGATCTTGTCGCGGGTGTTGAGATTCTGGCTCGGCACCGTCTTCGGCAGCGCACCGTCGGACTCCAGGTACACGTACGCCGGGACGCGCAGCCGGAACAGCGCGATGCCCTTGTCGTACACGGCCTTGTCGTCGAGGAACACGCCGATGCCCTGGATTGCCTCGGTCATGCTCAACTCCCAGTTCCCGTTGGAGTTCGAGCCGTTGATGATCTCGGGCAGGTAGACGTTGCGCAGCATGGTGGCGAAACGGCCGGCGTTCGGCCAGTTGCCGTACACGTGCTTGATGATCTCGGCGGCCTTCGGCCACGACGACGCGGACCACGCGGTCTGCAGCGGCGCGTTGCTGTTGGTGTGGTCGCGGATCGTCCCCGACCACGCGTCCATCAGCTGGATCGCCTTCTGTGCATAGCGATCGTCGCGGGTGAGGTACCACAGCAGCGCATCCGTGTACGCCGCGATCGCATCCTCACGCTCGTCGGTGCACCCGTAGTTCGGGTTCGAGTACGACCCACACTCGACCACCGCGCGCGGCTTCGGCGTACGGGACAACGACGCGTAGGAACTGTTCTTGGCCTGGTTGAACGCGTTCGTCCACGGCTGCGCGCCGGCCTGCACCTTGGCCCGGACGAAGTCCAGCTGGGCCTGGCTCGATCCGACACCTGGGTGGGTGAACGTCGCGGGCGCTTGCACGGCACTGGGCTCGGCTTTCGAAGCGGCAACTGCTGGGCTGCTGAGTGTCCCGGCGACCAGCGCCGCGCAGGCTGCAGCCAGGACCAGGGGTTTCTTTCGCATGGGCGGATGTCCTGTTCTTCGGGGCGGTAGACACCTGCGCTTCCCCCACTAGCGCAGGGTCTTTTCGAAAGTTTGACGACAGACGGTGAGCACGTCAAGATCCCGTCGACGACGGAACGCACCGGGATCTTTTCCCAGCTCAGTGGAACAAAGTGAGAATCTGTCCCACCTCTGTGCACGCCTCAGAACCGCAGGCCACTACCCTCGGCAATCGGCGATTCAGCCCGCCTGGGCCGCCAGCTCGCTCGCACGCACACCGGCCGCGTCCAGCAGCGCGGCGGCAGTGAGTACGCCGATGCCGCCCAGGTTCTGGGCGCGGACGACCGCCCGGGCACTGGCGCCATCGAAGATCATCGTCAGCTGGATCGCCAGCGTGCCCGGATCCTCGGCACCAGCCTTCACCAGTTCACGGTGGAAGAAGTCGGTCAGGTGCTGTTTGAAGTGCCGGGCGACCACCGAGCCCGGGTGCTCCGGGTTCTTCAGCTCGACCGCCGTACTGACGTGGGGACAGCCGAGGAAGTCGCCCTGGGCAACCAATTCGTCCTGCCGCTCGAACACCGTCAGGATCCGGTCCCGGGCCGGGCGCTCGTCCTCCGGCCCCGGATGCAGCAACGCCTGGTACGACGGGCCGCGGCTGGCCAGGCTCTCCGCGATCAGCTCGTCCTTGGAACGGAACAGCTGGTACATCGACTTCTTCGACACCCCGGCCGCCTTGCACAGCGCGTCCACTCCGATGTTGACGCCGTCGCGGTGGAAGAGTTCGCCCGCGGCCTCGAGGAGGCGTTCGCGGGGTGTCGCCGAGGTGGTCATGCAACGAGGGTACCGGCTGGATTTGATGTCAGAAACCGATCGGTTTATAGTCATGGAAACAGATCGGTTTCCAACCCTCAGGAGCAGCGACATGACCACACTCGAAGGCGCCGTCGTCCTGGTCACCGGCGGCCAGCGCGGCATCGGCAAGGCGATCGTCGACGACCTGCTCGACCGCGGCGTGGCGAAGGTCTACGCGACCGCACGCACCCCCGAGCCGAGCGCCGACCCGCGCGTGGTCCCGCTGCCGCTGGAGATCACCGACCAGGCCTCGATCGACGCCCTCGCGGTCGCGGCCCCGGACGTCACCGTGCTGATCAACAACGCCGGCGCGAGCTCGCCGGACACCTACCTCGAGGCGCCGATCGACGACATCCGCGCGGTCTTCGAAGCGAACTTCTTCGGTCCGCTCGAGCTGACCAAGGCGTTCGTGCCGATCATCGAGCGCAACGGCGGCGGCCACATCCTGAACGCCCACTCGGCGCTGTCCTGGGTGGCGCGGCACGGCGCGTACTCCGCCACCAAGGCCGCGTTCTGGCTGCAGACCAACGCGATCCGGCTTGAACTGCTCGGCCGCGGCATCGGCGTCACCGGCCTGCACATGGGGTACGTCGACACTGACATGGCCGCTGCGGTCACGGCACCGAAGTCCCGGCCGGAGGACATCGCCAAGCAGGCACTCGACGGGATCGAGGCCGGCGCTCACGAGGTCTTGGCGGACGACACTGCCCGGGGCGCGAAGGCAGCGATCTCCGGCGACCTGACCGCCCTCTACCCGGAGCTCGCGCAGGCTTAGTTGCCTGCAGCAATGTAGACGTCGCGATCGCGGGTGTACTCCAGTGCGCCCGCGATCCCGTCGGCGGCATCCGCTCCGCACACCCGCTCGACGACGTACAGGGCGAGGTCGATGCCGGAGGTGACGCCGCCGGCGGTGATCAGGTCGCCGTCGTCGACGACGCGATTCGTCTTGAGGTCCGCGCCGAACGCCTCGAGTTCGGCCCAGGCGCCGCGGTTCGTGGTGGCTGGGCGGCCCTTCAGCAGCCCGGCCTCGGCGAGCAGCATCGCGCCGGTGCAGACCGAGGTGATCAGGCTGAGCGTCGGCGCGAGTTCGGCGATCCTCGCCGTCATCACTCCGCGCCGCGCCTCTGCCCATGAGCCCGTCTCCGCCCGATTCATCCAGCCGCCGCCCGGGACGAAGAGTGCGTCCGGCGTACCGAGACCCTCGGGCGCCTTGAACTGCAGGCCGTGCAGCCCGGTCACCTCGACCGGACCGTCCAGGCCGACCAGCGCCATGTCGAACTCCGGCCGCCGCCGCGCATGGCTCCAGACCTCGAACGGACCCATCACGTCCATCTCGTCCACACCGTCGAACACCAGCATCTCGATTCGCATAGCTCTACCCAACCGCCCGGCAGCGCCGCCAGCCAGTGGCCGAGATGACGGTGTTCGCAAGGATCTGGCCACGAAGATCAGACCAGCACGTCGGTGGCCTTGTGGTCGCGACCGCAGCCGTTGACGAAGATGACCGTGCTGTCGGCGTTGTCGGTGCGCAGGTGCAGGATCGCCCGGTACGCCGGAGAGTCGTACCAACCGCGCAACTGGTCGTAGTCGGGGAACTCGATCACGATCGGAGCACCGCTCCACTCGCCCTCGATCGGCTCCGCGTCGTCGCCGTGCACGATGAAGTGCCCGTTGTACGGCGCCAGGGTCGCGTCGACGCGGTGCAGGTACTCGATGATGTCGTCGCCGAACTCGATGTTGCGCAGATAGGCGATCGCGTACGCCGTCATGGTGACTGTCTCCTCGTTCTTTCGGATGATTCCGTTGCGACAAGCCTGCGGCAGAAGCCGAATCGAGACGATTACGTCAGAGGTCATCCGGTCGGCTTGGTCTGCTGCCCACGTACCGTAGATGGCATGTCAGCCACAGGGGGACCGCCTTCCGCGCCTGTCGAGGAGGTGGGGGAGGAAAGGGTCGGGCCGTACCGGTTGATCCGGCGGCTCGGACAGGGCGGCATGGGCGTCGTCTACCTGGCCGAAGGTCCCGAGCGCCAGGAGGTCGCGCTCAAGGTACTGCGCCCGCACGTCGCGCACGATCCGATCGCGCGGGCCCGGTTGCAGCGTGAAGCAACCACACTGCAGAAGGTGAGCCACCCCGGCGTGGCAGGCATCCTCGACCACGATCTGGAGGGCGACCAGCCCTATCTGGTGACCCGGTTCGTGCCGGGACGGCCGCTGGACGAGCAGGTCGACGACCGCGGGCCGCTGACCCCGCGCAAGTGGCTGCCGCTGGCTGGATGCCTGGCGGAATCGCTTCAGGCGATCCACCAGGTCGGTGTGATCCACCGCGACCTCAAGCCCGGCAACGTGATGATGTTCAACGGCAAGCCGGTGATGATCGACTTCGGCATCGCGCAGGCCGCCGACGACCTGCGGCTCACTCAGACCGGTCTGGTGATCGGTACGCCGGGCTACCTCGCACCTGAGCTCATCGAGGGCGAAATGGTGTCGGAGTCGGCGGACTGGTGGGGCTGGGCCGCCACTGTGGCGTTCGCGGCCACCGGACGGCGGCCGTTCGGCAAGGGACCATTCGAGGCTGTGCTGCATCGTGTGCACACCGGACAGGCCGACCTGGAGGGACTCGACCCGCGGCTGAAGCCACTGCTCGCCGCAGCGCTCGCACCCGACAAGAACGACCGGCCGACGCAGGTCGAGATCATGGAGGGGCTCAACCGGTACGCCGAGGGCCGCGACGCACTGCCGGCGAAGGAGACGCCCGCGCCGGAGACTGTGCACCTGAATCCGCCTACCGCGTTGATGACTCGCGAGATGCCGTCGGACGAGCACTCAGCCACTGAGGTGGCGGGGCTCATTCCGTCGGTGATTCCGCCGCTGTCGGCGTTCGCTCCGATCCGCGACAAGCTGCGTGAGGCCGCTGCGGCCAAGAAGGCGGCTCAGCCGTTGCCGGAGGCTTCTCCGCCGGTTCATCCGGTGAACTACAGCCCGACGCCTACTGCGGCGCCGCCTGCCGCGATGCCGTTGCCGTATCAGAGCGGTCCGCAGGGCGTCGCGCCGTACTACGGGGCACCGTCGCCGTACCAGCAGCAGAGTCCGGTGCCGGCGCCGTACCAGCAGGGCGGTCCGCCGTACCAACAGCCCGGTCCGCAGCCGGAGCGCTCGCCGCAGCCGCAGGCACCTCGGCCGGAGAAGACTCCGCCGACCGGGAAGCGTACTGCGGTCATGGTCGGGTTGATGGTGGCGCTGACCGGGCTGATTGCCCTCTATCCGGGCTTGGGTTCGCTCATCACCATCGTGCTGTTCGTGATCGCGCGGACCGTCGACCGCTCGAGTACTGCGCTGATGCGACGCCGTCAGATGCGCGGTCGGTCCGGCCGCTCGGACAGCGTGGTCGCGGCGGCATCCACACCCCTGCAGTTGGTCATGGCAGGTCTCGTCACCCTGCCCTGCCTGATCCTGCCGGTCGTCATGGGCGGCATCGTCGGCGTCGTCGTGACCGGAGTGGCCGCCACGGCCAACAGTCTGGATTGGCAGCCACTGTCAGCCTTCGGCTTCGGTTCCGCCGCGCTCACCGCACTCGTCACCGCCTGGTGGGTCCCCGGCGGCACCTCACTCCGCCGCGGAGCTCACATCGCCGCCCGCACTACCTTCCGCCGGCACTGGCTCTCCGCCACCATCGCCGCCGTACTCCTGGCGATCGGCGCCCTCACCTTCTACCAAGCCACCCAGGGCCAAGGCTCCACCTGGGCCCGCACCCCCATCGAAACCCCCACCATCGACCGCCCCACCCTCAACGACCTCCGAGACGCCCCCTTCATCCGAGACCTCCCCTTCATCGGCCGCTGAGAACAGCATCGGCCGCTGAGGCCGAAGTTCAGAGCGAGATGATCGGCACCTTCCAGCGGGTGTTGCCACGCCAGGCTCCGGTACGCGCAGCCTCCGCCAGGTGTGCGATGTCGCCCCGATCCGAGGTCACACAGGTCGCCGCCGACTCGAAGCAACACGCCAACACCTGAGCGTCAACAACGTCGGCCCGGTCCGCGACGGCCAGCAGTTCTCCCACCCGGGTCGCAAGTTCCTGTGTGAGCGGTACGACGTCGCACCCGTCGATCAGCCGACGCAGACCACGCTGCTTGTGTCCGCGCCAGACCTGGGCCAGCGCCGCGGCGGGCACACTCGGCTCGACACCGCGCATCAACGCGCGCAGATGGATCGCCCACAACCGCGGGTCGTTCCGCTCGGCAGCGATGAGGGCACCGGCGTCGTACACGAGCTGCGTCACGCCTTCGTGCCCTGACCGTCGTCCGGCTCCCCGCTGTCCACTGCCTCGCGCTGAGCATCCGCCAGCGCCCGATCGGCCCAGTCGAGCTGATCCGCAGTCAGAGCGCCGTGCTCGGACTCCCAGTCGGAGATTGCCTCGAGGCCGCGGTACAACCTCTCGCTCTTGGCGACCAACTCGTTCACGTACGCCGACGGCGTCGTGTTCGCCTCCCGGGCCCGGCGCTCGACCGCCGACCACAGCTCCTCGTCGAAGGACAACGTCTTCTTCTTCACCGCCACCCAACCATGGTATGACCACGGTATGACTGCTGGCCACCCCGGGATGCGAGGTGGCCGCAGGCTGAGGTCAGGGCTGGATGATTTGGGTTCTTTCGGGGCCTACGCCGATGGCGGAGATTCGGGCGCCGCTGAGGGATTCGACAGCGCGGACGTAGGTCTGGGCCTGCTTCGGGAGGTCTTCGAAGGTGCGGCAGCCGGTGATGTCGTCGGACCAGCCGTCGAACTCCTCATAGACCGGGACGGCGTGGTGGAAGTCGGTCTGCGTCATCGGCATCTCCTCGTGCCGTACGCCGTTCACGTCGTACGCGACGCAGACCGGGATCTTCTCGCGGCCGGTCAGGGTGTCCAGCTTGGTGAGGACGAAGTCGGAGACGCCGTTCACGCGGGCGGCATACCGGGCGATGACCGCGTCGTACCAGCCACAGCGACGCGGCCGGCCGGTCGTCGTACCGAACTCCGCGCCCTGCTGCCGCAGCCACTCGCCGTCCGCGTCCAGCAGTTCCGTCGGGAACGGACCCTCGCCGACGCGGGTCGTGTAAGCCTTCACAACCGCCATCACGCGATCGATCCGGGTCGGCGGGATGCCGGCACCCGTGCACGCACCGGCAGAGATCGCATTGGACGACGTGACGAACGGGTACGTGCCGTGGTCGACGTCCAGCAGCGTCGCCTGACCGGCTTCCATCAGCACGGTCTTGCCGTCGTCCAGCGCTTTGTTCAGCAGCAGGCTGGTGTCGGCCACCATCGGCCGGAGGCGTTCGGCGTACCCGAGCAGCTCGTCCAGCACCTCGGAGATCTCCACCGCGCGCCGGTTGTAGACCTTCACCAGCAGCTGGTTCTTCTGCTCCAGTGCGCCGGTCACCTTCTGCTCGAGGATCTTCTCGTCGTACAGGTCCTGGACCCGGATGCCGATCCGGTTCATCTTGTCCGCGTACGTCGGCCCGATGCCGCGGCCCGTGGTCCCGATCCGACGGCTGCCGAGGAACCGCTCGGTCACCTTGTCGAGAGTCCGGTTGTACGGCGGGATCAGGTGCGCACCGGCGCTGACCACGAGCCGCGAGGTGTCGACGCCGCGGGCCTGCAGCGCGTCGAGCTCCTCGAACAGCACGTTGAGGTCGATCACCACCCCGTTGCCGATCACCGGGGTGACACCGGGGGTCAGGATCCCGCTCGGCAGCAGGTGCAGCGCGTACTTCTCGGAGCCGATCACCACCGTGTGGCCGGCGTTGTTGCCGCCGTTGAACTTGACCACGTAGTCGATGACCTCGCCCGTGTTGCCGAGCAGATCGGTCGCCTTGCCTTTGCCCTCATCGCCCCACTGGGCGCCGACGAGCACGATTGCGGGCATCTCAGCCCTCCTCTTCACGCGCCGGCTGACGGCCTCACGACTCCGCGACTGCCGGACGCTGGAAACGGTGAAGCCCGGAGACGTTCACCGGACATTCATCCGGCAACGCATCCAGGCTCTTGCGACCAAAGCCTACCGGACCCCGGTCCACGGTTCGGCCCGCCGTTCATCGCCTTGAAACAGTCACTTCAAGTAGTTGTTTCATCAATCGACAGCTTGCCATTCAGCGTGATCGCGTGCACACTCTTAGTCAGCGGCCCGCCGAAACTGCCGCAGGGGACGGTTCCGGCGGGCCGCTGTCTCGTTGTCTGACGAGAACAGTCTCGAGATCCGAGCCGCTGGTCAGGCGCTGTCTCGGCCGACGCGTACCACAAGGCAGGCCGGCTGCACCGCGAAGCGCAGAAGGCCTGCCTCGGTCAGAACGTCACCGTCGACCTCGCACAGCTGTGGCGGGTCGACTCGCACCGTGAGGTCACGACCCCGATCACGCTGGAGCGAGGGTCCGTCGCCCCGGTCGGCCAGCACCCGCGAGGCCACCCCGATCCACTCGGTCAGGCTGTCGGGGCTGAGCGTCGCCACGTCCAGCCGGCCATCATCGACCTCGGCATCGGGCAGCAGCACCATGCCGCCGGTGAGCTCGCCGCAGTTGCCGACCACGACCGTGCGGGCCTGGCCGGGGCCCGCACTGCGCCCATCCACCGCCAGGTCGAGCGCGAACGGGTCGTCCTTCAGGTGCGTTCCGCCGCTGGCGACGTACGCCGCCCAGCCGGCCTTGTCCTTCACGCCCTCGGGCGCGTCATTCATGATCTGGGCGTCGAAACCGACCCCGGCCATGACGGTGAAGCAGTGGACGTTGTCCGCGCCGGTGCGCAGGTCACCAGCGCGCTGGCTCTCGTCGGGGTCGACGACCAACCATCCGACATCGATCGTGCGGTCCTGGCCGGAGAAGGCCGCGGCGGCCGCCTCGGCCAGGGAGTCGATCGGGAGGCCGAGGTTGCGGGCCAGCAGGTTCCCGGTACCGCCTGGAAGGAGACCCATCGCGACGCCGGTGCCGACGAGCTCCTGCGCCACCGCCCGCACGGTCCCGTCGCCCCCGAGGGCACACACCAGACCGGCGCCGTCGCGAACGGCCTCGCGTGTCTGGCCGAAGCCGGGATCGTCCTCGGTCGTCTCGACCAGCGTCGGCGCCTCGACGCCCGCCGCGGCGGCCGCGTCCTGGAGAACCTCACGCACCTCGGCGAGGTCGACCTTCGTTGGGTTGACGACGACGGCGATCTCAGGACCCTTGGCTTTCACCCGCGTACTGTTGCACGGCGCCTGCGAGGCTTACCAGCGGTGGTGGCTGGGTACACGTAGGCGAGGGAGACATCATGAGCAGCAGTGGCGATCGGCTCGGCGGGGGGAGCGACTCGGCGAAGAGGACCGCAGCCAGGGCCGGTGACCATCCCGTGGTCGAGTGGGGGGCTCGCCTCGGCTACGGCGCCAGCGGCGTCCTGCACCTGCTGCTCGCCTACCTGACCGCGCAGATCGCTCTCGGCGGCGGCAGCCAGGAGGCGAGTCAGTCGGGGGCGCTGGCGACACTCGCCGAGGAGTCGGCGGGACAGGTCCTGCTCTGGGTGATCGCGGTTGGGTTCGCCCTGCTCGCCCTCTGGCAGCTCACGGAGCTCATCACCCGGCACGAGGCGTCCGACAAGGCGAAGGCCGGCGCCAAGCTCGTGCTGTACGGCGCGCTCGCCTGGACGTCCTTCACGTTCGCCTCGGGCGGTCGTACGTCGACCAACAAACAGACCAAGGAATTCACCGCAACCCTGATGGAGGCACCGGGTGGCCGGGTTCTCGTCGGTCTGGTCGGCGTCGCCATCATCGGCATCGCCGCCTACCACGTGGACAAGGGCTGGCGGAAACGGTTCCTCCAGGACCTGCAGGAGCACCCGGGTCGGGGGGTGGTCCTCGCCGCCAGGGTCGGCTACATCGGTAAGGGCATCGCACTGGCGGCCGTGGGCATCCTCTTCATCACGGCCGCGATCCAGCACCGGGCGGGCAAGGCGACCGGCCTGGACGGCGGCCTCCGATCGATGCGGGACCTGCCCGCCGGCACGGTCATTCTGCTTGGCATCGCGCTCGGCCTGGCGGCGTACGGCGTGTACTCCTTCGCGCGTGCCCGCTACGCGCGGGTCTGATCCTACCGATCGTCGCGACGCAGCCAGCACCAGGCGAGCAGGGCCGCAACCGAGCCGTTGAGGATGGCAACCGTCACGTCGCTGAAGAAGTGCATGCCCCGGTAGAGCCGTGCCGTCGCGACGAGGAACGGGACCGCCACGCACACGCTGACCACCACGGTGCGGAGCACCGGGTTCGCGATCCGCAGGGCCATCAGCCCCAGCGTGAAGTACAGCGCGGTCGCGGCGCCGGTGTGCCCGCTCGGGAAGCTGGACGTCGGCGCCGAGTTGTCCAGCTTCTCGACGTCTGGCCGCTCGCGGACGATGAGGAGCTGGGTGACGAAGAAGACCAACCCCTGCAGGCTGATCGCGATCAGCGGCACGACCGCGAACCACCACTGCTTCGTCCGCCGCCAGACCAGCACGACCACGACCAGGCACACGCCGATGATGCTGACCGTCGCGCCCGTCCACGAGAAGAAGAGCGTGACCGCGTCACCGAACGCCATCCGTGACGACTCCAAGCTCTTGCTGACGCTTTCCTCGGAGCCGCCCAGGTCCTTCAGCGGGCCGTCGGTGAGGAGCCAGCCCACCCCGACCACGACCAACCACCACACCACGAGAGGCGCCAGCGCGCGGACCGCCAGGTCGCGGCCCGCCTCCTTGGCCGTGGGTCGGGACGTGTCTTCCTGCCAGCGGGCGAGGAACGCCATCAGTCTGACCCTTCCGTCGTGCTGTCGATGGGGGTTGGCGGCCTCCAGCCCTTGTAGCCCGCGTACGACGCGGCCGTCAGCCCGCACCCGAGCAGCACACCGGCCGTGACGTCGGACAGGAAGTGGGCGCCCGCGAAAAGCCTGTCGGCACACGTCACGATCACCCAGACCGCACCGAGGCCGACCAGCAGCCTCCGCAGACCGGTACCCACCAGGGGCCATATCAACAGCACGACCACGGTGACGACGATGGCGTTGTTGGTGGCGTGACCGGAGGGGAAGGAGTATCCGGCGTGCTGGGCGAACGGGTCGTCGATCTCGGGGCGGGCACGGTGGACGAGAAGCTTGAGCCCGGCCGCGATGGCCCAGCCGGCGGCCATCGTCGCCAGCGCCCACCAGGCCCGCGTCCGCAGGTGCTTGCCGAACCAGACGTACAGGCTCACCGGCAGGCCCAGGAACAGGAAAATCACCCAGGGCTGGCTGATCAGCTCCCACGTGTCGACGAACGTCCGGAACCGTGGGTGGCCGCGGGTGTAGTCGGTTGCGGCGACGATGAGGTCCTGGTCGAATCTCACCAGCGGGTCGTACTCGGTGCGGACGAGGAACGCCAGCATCGCCAGCGGGATGGCGACGACGACCGCGTAGACGACCGCACGCGTCAGTCGGCGCCAGGGGGAGACGGCGGCGGGGTCCATGACGGCATCCTTACACTGCCGGCGGCTTGAGTTCGCAGGTCAGCGCGCCTTCACTCTTCTACTGCAGCTCCTCCGGGTTGGAGGCCAGCCACTCCTTCACCCGCCGATCCGCTTCCTCCCGTGACACGTCCTCGACCTTCGTCAGGATCGCCCAGCGGTGGCCGAACGGGTCGATCACCGTCCCGAAGCGGTCGCCGGTCATGAAGGTCTGGACCTCCTCCACCGGCTTCGCCCCGGCCGCGATCGCCTTCGCGTACGTCGCGTCCACGTCGGGCACGTAGTGCACCAGCGAGGAATGCACCCACTCGCCGTTCGGTGCCTGCAGTCCGATCTGCGGCATCTGGTCGCTCAGCTGCAGCATCGAGTTCCCGAACTTCAGCTCCGCCTGTCCGAGCCGCCCGTCCGGCATGTCCTGCCGGCTGATCACCTCGGCCCCGAACACCGACCGGTAGAACTCGATCGCCTTCGGCCCGTCCGCCACGGCGAGGTACGGGGTCAGCGAGTGATAACCGTCGGGGATGGGGTTTACCGTGTTCTCCGTCATGTCGGTAGTCAATCCGTTGACCGCCGTACCGGTCTTGTAAGAAAGCGACAGCCACTGGTGACGACTCCGCCGGAGAGCGAGAAGGGCATCCTGCATCCGCGCGAGCAGGCCCGGCACCGCTCGCTGCACCGCCTCGCCGCGGGACCTGAGATCGGCCGCTTCGTGGAGTGGTACTGGATCGTCGAGTGGGATCTGGACGAGCCGTATACGGCCGAGGTGCTGCCGTTCCCGAGCGTCAACGTCACCTTCGAGCAGCCCGGGGGCGCCTTCGTCAACGGCATCTGCACTCGCAAGTTCGAGCGTGAGCTGGTCGGCCGCGGGCGAGCCTTCGGGGTGAAGTTCTGGGCCGGTGGGTTCGGCGCGGTGACCGGACTGGACGTGGCGTCGTTCCGCGACGAGATCCTGCCGCTGACCGCGGTGTTCCCGGACGGCGACCGGCTCGCGGACCTGATGTTCGCCGAGGAGTCCGACGTACGGCGCCGTGCGGTGTTCGAGGCGTTCCTGCGCGATCACCTCGCTCCCCCGGACCCGTCGTACGAACTGGTCCGGGAGATCGTGACCGCAATGTCGGCGGACCGCTCAGTGGCCCGGGTGGACCAGATCACCGAGCAGTTCGACATCCCGATCCGCACCCTGCAGCGACTCTTCCGCCGGTACGTCGGCGTCGGCCCGAAGTGGGTGCTCCGCCGCTACCGCCTGCACGACGGCGCCGAACTCCTGGCCCAGGGCGAAGTAGCCGAGCTCGCGGAACTGTCCGCCTCCCTCGGCTACTTCGACCAGGCCCACTTCTCCAAGGAGTTCAAGCAACAAATCGGCCTCACCCCAGCCGAATACGCCGCCCGAGCCGCAGCCGAACGCCAAATCACCTACCAACCCTGAGCATGCCTACGGCCACATCTTGGTGACACGACCGCGATCGAGGACGTGCCAGAACCCGACAGAGTTTCTGTCAGTCGCCCTAAAGATGGCGGCCTCAGCGTCTATGAAGCGTTGCGCCATCTGATCAAGGGTCAGGTTGCCTGAGGCCAGGCAGAAGAGATTCCCACGATCCAAGGCCTCTAGCTCGCGTGCACGGTAGCGGATTTTCTTGTCCTTCGTGAGCAGGACCCAGCCGCGCGAGCAACCCTCGGCGATCCACTCTTCGTCCGCAATGTCAGCTGCATCGTCGGGATAGAACTCCGCGATGAGGTGCACCGTCCAGCCATGATCACGGAGACGATTGGCCGATGCCTTTCCGAGACTTCGATCGAAGAAGAACTCAGGCGGCCTGGCGGAGGACATTCTCGACTACATCCGCGGGGAGTTCGTACTCCTCGGCAACGACGCTGATGGGCTCGCCCGTCCTCCACAGGGAGACCATCGCCTCGACCGGAACCTTGCTCTTGGCCAGCACAGGTGCGCCCCAGCCGAACCGTGGGTCAATGACCACCTCAGCCTCTGACGGATACTGCGGCAGCCTGAGACGTTCAGGGGCTCCAGCCGCATCCCAGCTGATGTACCTCAGATAGTCCGCAAGAACCTCGGGAAATGCGCCTTGGCGGTCTGGCGCGCGCACCAAAGACTCGTCGGCCACTCTCACGAACAGTTCGATGCCGTCTGTTGCAATCCGCTCGCTCGCCAGGGCATACGCATCCGCAAACTCGGACCTCACCAGGTCGGCCGCCCGCCTGACAGTCGGCATCGAGAAGCCGAGTTCATCACGAAGTGTTCGCAGCACGTAGGCCTCGATGATCCCGACGAACGGAACCCTGGGCCATCCCCTTCGCTCTGGCCTGACCGCGTGTACCAGCGACGCCCCTGAGTTGTCCGACAGCCAGGTGTCCAGGGTCGACTCAGGCATCTTGAGATAGCGCGCCGTCTCTCGCGCGGTAAGGAGCGGCGTGGTGTAAATGTCCGTCATCGCACCCTCTCTGAGCGTGGCCTCCGAGCTTATCTCCGACCAAGCCTCGTCATGCAATCCTCGACCAGTGACAGTCTTGCAGGCGCGACCGACACAGTTCGATGGACCACTCGACAGGCCGCGAAGGAGACGCCGATGATCATCCACGCACAGTCATTCGTGATTCCCGGCACCGCTTGCCAGCCCTGATCACGACGGCGACCGCGGCAGCGGCTGTTGCTGAGAGCAACGCTAGGAGGAAGCCGTAGTGCGGATCGTGGGCGTCGACGATGTGGCCGGCGAAGGCTGCGCCGAGTGCGATGCCCGCGGCGCAGCCGGAGTTGAGCCAGGTGAAGGCCTGCGTGAGTACGGCGGGGTGCACCTCTGCCTGTGCCAGTACTGCGGACAGGATCTGGAACGGCGCGATCGCCAAGCCTGGAAGGGCTAACGCGATACCTGCCTGCAGCGGGGTTTCGACCATCAGCAACGGCACACAGGTCAACGCCAGACCAGCCAGGGTGATCGCCAGCTGAGTGAGCGGTGGAGTCCGCCATCGCCGTGCGCCGTAGGCGAGTCCGGCGAACAGACTGACCAGACTGGTCACGCTGTACAGCGGTCCGGCGAGTCCGGGGCTACCTCTGCTCAGTGCGTACGCCGTCACCGACACCTGCATGCTGCCGAAGAACAGACCGATGCCGACGTTGGTCCCGATCAGGCCGAGGAAGGTCGGGCGCATCAGCCGCGCCTTGCCGGTCCCACGCTCGTGCACCGCCGGTGGAGGCGCCGTACTGCGTTGCACGGACAGCGATAGCCCGCCGGCGAGCAGCAGAGTCGTCGCGAGGATCGATCCGGCGACCGGACTGGCAAGGCTACTGACCGTACCGATCAGAGCCGGGCCGACCATGAACGCGACGCCTGTGCCGAGTGACTCCAGCGCGTACGCCGAGGACAGTCCAGGCCCGCCACGGAGAGCATGCGACCACCTGGCTGAGGTCTGCGCGCCTACTTGCGGCAGCGATCCGCCGGCCAGAACGCCAGCAGCGACCAGCACCGGCAGCGGTGCCGACTGCGTTGTGAGGCCGATCAGTAGAGCCACCGCCAGGCCATGAGCCAGCAGAGTGATCGGCAGCATGCGGGTCTGGCCGTACTTGTCGATCAGGCGTGCGACCTGTGGACCCGCCAGTGCCTCAGCGACTGCGAATCCACCAGTCACGCTGCCGGCGGCGGCGTACGAGCCGGTGGAACTGTGGACCAGCCACACGATGCCCAGGCTGGTCATAGCGATACCGATGCGAGCCGGTGCCGCTGCTAGGTAGAACTTCCACGCCCCGGGAGTACGCAGTACCTCTGCGTAGGTCGCTGCAGGCGTGCGGATCCGTCCGGTGAGTGCCGGCACGGTAGTACCTTCCGCTGCCCGGAGGGGCGGGGACCGACCGTGGGCGTCCTGCTGCACCGATCTGTCCGAGTCCGCCTACAACCGTCCATATCTCGGGCAGGAAGCGGGGACGCGCGCCGCCTACCGGCTCTATCAACGGGCAGTAAGTCGTAGCTCAGGTTGACGCGCTCATCTTACCGTCCCTCAGAACGGGGACGAATTGGCTGGTGTCGACCTCCGCCGCGATCGCCACGTCGTCGGGGTAGCCGTACTGCGTGAGTTCGCGACCGCCGGCGCAGTCGTACAGCAGTGCAGGCAGCTCGTCTGCCACAGCCTCGTACGCCGCCACCGCCGCTCGGGCCTCCGGCGACAACCCGTCCACTTGCAGGGCGCTCAGGAACCCACCGGCACCCCAGAGGTCCTCCACAGCCGGCCGGAGCGATCCGTCCGTCCACCGCTCCCCTGCCGCGATCGCGACCACCTTGAGGTCGGGCTCCTCGGCGCATCGCTCGTTCACCCAGGCCGCCGCCGCAGACCGGTTGCGGAGCGACACTGCGATCACTGTGGCGCCGCTGTCGCTGAGCTGTTGCGAGATGGTCGAGCCGTTGGGCGAAGGGAGCACCAGCCGCTCGACTCCGTGCGCTTGACGGATGGTGACCGGCGACAGGCTGATGTCGCCCGGACCCGCATCGGACCTGCCGACCGCGAGCTGAGCGTCGTACTGCTTGGCATAGGCAACGGCCGTCTCGTCGCGCCACCGGTACGGGTACACGTCAATGCCTTGATCGACGGCGACGGTCACCGCTGTCGTGAACGACAGCACGTCCACGACAGCCACCAGGTTGCCGGCGACCACTTTCGCACCGACCGGTCCCCAGTCGAAGCCGACTCTGTATTCGTCCTGCGCATACGGGCTGGTCACCCGACGGATCATGCCGCCGAGTCACCAGCCCGACAACCAGGTTTCAGCTCAGCACGTCGGCCGCGGTGGGCGACGAGTCGCGCAGGAACGTGGCGCAGCGCTCGGCCTCGTCCTTCTCGTCGATCAGCGCGGCGGCCTTGCCCAGTACGGCGAGGCAGCGCAGGAAGCCTCGGTTCGGCTCGTGCTCCCACGGGACCGGTCCGTGGCCCTTCCAGCCGTTGCGCCGGAGCAGGTCCAGGCCGCGGTGGTAGCCGGTCCGGGCGTACGCGTAGGCCTCGATCGTGCGGCCGTCCGCCAGGGCTGCCTCGGCCAGCACGCCCCAGGCCAGCGAGGACGTGGGGAACTTGGCCGCGACGTCCGCCGCAGCTGCCCCGGCGGCGAGTTCCGCCGCGGCCGGGTCGACTGGGAGTAGTGTCTCGGGAGGACCTGAGAGCAGATTGTTCAATTCCATAAGCACATCTTCGCCGATCACGCAGCCGAACCGGTACGTGACCGTCTGGCGAAATCCGTTGACCGTTCACCGACCGGCCACGGATGCTTGAGACCCTGCGTGATAGCCGCCGTGGTTCCCAGCTACGGCCGGAAGGAGGCACCGGATGAGCGTCATAGTCCTGAACGCGTCATACGAGCCGCTGCACACCGTCTCGATCCAGCACGCCATCCGGATGCTGGTCCGAGAGGTCGCAGTGGTGGAAGAGGCGCACGGAGAGCGGACCATCGGCCCTTTTCCGGTTCCGCGCGTTCTGCGCCTGGTCCGGTACGTCGTCACCCACTGGCGCTACGCGGCCGGCCGGATGAAGTACAGCAAGCACGGTGTGCTCCGGCGTGACAAGTTCCGGTGTGCGTACTGCGGTCTGGACAATGCCGACACCATGGATCATGTTCAACCCAGATCCAGGGGCGGCCGCACCGAGTGGCTGAACGCCGTGGCCGCCCATGCCACCTGCAACGAGCGGAAGGGCAACCGCACACCCGCGGAGGCCGGCATGCCGCTCCTCTGGCAACCCTGGGTACCAACCCGCGCAGAGCTCGTCATACAGACATGACGGGCTTTTTTCATGCCCGTCGCCAGGCGTATTGAACTACCGTCCGCGCAGCTCCTGGACATCACCACGGTCGCTGAGCGGCCAGAGCTGGCCGGGGCAGACATCGACGTCGCGGGTTGGCCTGAGTTCATGCGCCACAACCGGGTGTCCGAGGCGTACTTCTGGCAGACGGTCGAGACGTTCCCAACGACCTGCTTGGTGGCGACAACCAGTGACGGCGTGGTCGTCGGCGACGCCCACGCCGTACAGCTGAGGAGTCGCGACGAGCTCCCAGCCGGAGGGTGGGAACAGGCGGTTGTCTGGGCGTTCGCGGACGCCCGGCGTGGACTCGAGCCGGAGGTCGCCTGCGCGCTCAACATCAGCGTCGCCCAAGAGTTCCAGGGCCAGGGTGTAGCCGGCCACCTCCTGGCTGCCCTCCGGGACGCTGCCACCGACCTTGGACTCGGGCAGCTCCATGCACCTGTCCGACCGAGCCACAAACACCTCGAACCCGGTACGCCGATGCACGAGTACGCCAGTCGGACTCGCTCGGATGGCCTGCCGATCGACCCCTGGCTTCGGACGCACGTCCGGGCCGGTGGGGAGATCGCTGGCCTGGCTCCGACGTCCTGGTTGGTCGCCGGGTCGCTGGAGGAGTGGCGTCGGTGGACGGGCCTGCCGTTCGACCAGGACGGCTCGGTCGAGGTTCCTGGTGCTCTCGTCTCCGTGCAGTGCGACGTCGAGGCCGGTTGTGCTGTGTATGTGGAACCGAACGTGTTGGTTCGGCATCGGCTGTGATCCCCAGGTTCTCCACAGGTTCGAAGTCGTGGTTCGCGGAGGGGGCTGATCGCGGCAGGTTCTAGGGCATGAATCCTCAACTTGCTGTGATGGCCTCGATTCGGGGTGGCGTGTTCACTCGGGCTGATGCTCGGGCGTGTGGTTACCCCGATCCGGATATCGACTCCATGCTGGACACCGGCGGCTGGCGCCGGATCCGGCCGGGGACGTATGCCGAGCGCCGGTCGCTCATCCTGATCACTCAGGAAGTCCTGCATCTGCGCAAGGTCTCGCGCGTTCTCCGCTCCGGCGGGCCCAACGTGTATGCCAGCCATCAGTCCGCCGCGGCCCTGCATGCCCTACCGGTCTGGGGCCTCGACCTGTCCCGCGTGCACGTGACCGCGCCGGCCGGTCGCCCGGGCTGCGTCGGCGGCGTGCACCGTCACATCCGCGATCCAGTCGGCCCAGGCATCCAGCTGTGGAACAAGCTCCGGATGGTCTCCCCTGCCCGCGCAGTTGCCGAGGTGGCGGCGACCGCGCCCAAGACCCAGGCCGTGGTCCTGGCCGACGCCGCGCTGTACGCCGGTCTGGTCACCAGACGCTCGCTGAAACGCGCAGCCCACGACCATGGCAACGAACGATCGGTCGAGATCACGTCCCTCGCCTGCACGAACTCGGCGTCGGTGGCCGAATCCCGGCTGCGCTTCATCCTCGCCGGAGCCGGCTTCCCCACCCCATCACCGCTACCGGCCCCAGACGCGGACACACCCGACCCAGGTCAGCCCGAGACCACGTCCCTCTGGTTCCCGGACGAACGCACAGTGCTCGAGTTCGAGCCGCGCTTCCCCTTCTGGTACGACGAATTCGAGCCGGATGAGGACGAGTCAGCCGCGCCAACCCCACTCCCCGACTCGTCCGCCCCACTACCGATCGAGCACTGCTGGATTCCCTGGGCCGATCTCAACGATCCGCCCGCCGTCATCGACCGCGTCCGTTCCACCTTCGCCCGAGCATCCCGCCGTACCGGCGTCCGCCAGTTCGACCTCGCCCGTGCCCGCATGTGACAAGGGGCCCACCGCACGCAGCGGTGAGCCCCACCACGACCCTTCAGGAGGATCTGATGTCAGGCGTTGATCGCCGTACCCGCCGAGCGGAGGCTCTCGCAGGCCTCGACGACGCGCTTGGCCATGCCCTCCTCGGCGGCCTTGCCCCACGCGCGCGGGTCGTAGGCCTTCTTGTTGCCGACGTCGCCGTCGACCTTCAGCACACCGTCGTAGTTCTTGAACATGTGCGCGGCAGCCGGCCGGGTGAACGCGTACTGCGTGTCGGTGTCCACGTTCATCTTGATCACACCGTGGTCGACCGCGGCCCGGATCTCCTCCAGGGTCGAGCCGGAGCCGCCGTGGAAGACCAGGTCGAACGGGCGCTCCTTGCCGACCTTGGCGCCGACCTGGTCCTGGATCTCCTTCAGGATCTCCGGACGCAGCTTGACCGCGCCCGGCTTGTAGACGCCGTGCACGTTGCCGAAGGTCAGCGCGGTGATGTAGCGGCCGTTCTCGCCGGTGCCCAGCGCCTCGACCGTGGCCAGGCCGTCCTCGACCGTGGTGTAGAGCTTCTCGTTGATCTCGTTGGCGACACCGTCTTCCTCACCGCCGACGACACCGACCTCGATCTCCAGCACGATCTTCGCCGCGGCCGTCTTGGCCAGCAGGTCCTTGGCGATCTCGAGGTTCTCGGTCAGGGGCACGGCCGAGCCGTCCCACATGTGCGACTGGAACAGCGGGTTCTCGCCCCGGGCGACGCGCTCGGCCGAGATCTCCAGCAGCGGCCGGACGAAGCCGTCCAGCTTGTCCTTCGGGCAGTGGTCGGTGTGCAGCGCGATGTTGACTCCGAAGTTCTTGGCGACCTCGTGCGCGTACGCCGCCAGGGCGACCGAGCCGGTCACCATGTTCTTCACGGTCGAGCCGGACAGGTACTCCGCACCGCCGGTGGAGACCTGGACGATGCCGTCCGAGCCCGCCTCGGCGAAACCGCGGATCGCGGCGATCAGCGTCTGCGAGGAGCTGACGTTGATGGCCGGGTAGGCGAAGCGGTTCTGCTTGGCCTTGTCCAGCATCTCGGCGTAGACCTCAGGGGTGGCAATAGGCATGTCTCGCGGTACTCCTCACAACACAGTTCTTGTGGGTCGAGCTCCAGTATTGCCGCCCGGTACCTCGTCGTATCCGGCGGCCCGCCTGCCGGACCGGCCGGGCGGCCGGGGAGCGATCGGCAGAGATGTAGACCAGTTGATGAACAGGACGGATCCAGTTCGTTGCGGCCGGACGTCCGTCCGGGGTCCGGCCGCGGGCATTCAGGCGGACCCGGTTCTCGGGCCGCGCGGGGTCAGGGCCATGTGCAGCCGGTAGCGATCGGCCCGGTAGGCCGACCAGGACAGCTCGACGACCTTGCGGCCGGCGAAGGTGGTTCGCTCGAGGACCAGCAGGGGTGCCCGCCTGGCCACACCGAGGACTCGGGCGACGTGACCGTCGGCGTTGTCCGCCCGGACCGTCTGCTCACCAGAGGTGACGACGACGTCGTACTCGCTGGCGAAGACGTCGTACAGGGTGCCGAGCTCACGGCCGAGCAGGCCGGGGAAGAGCGCGGACGGGTAGTAGCCGACCTCGTAGGCCATCGGCGAGGCGTCGGCGGTGCGCAGCCGTTCGACCCGGATCACCTTGGTGCCCTTGGCGACCCGCAGGCCCTTCGCGGTCTCGTCGGACGCCTCGATCTCAGTGGCCGACAGCACCACCGTCCCGGGCTCGAGGCCGCGGGCTCTCATCTCCCGGGAGAACGAGGTGAGGTGCAGCTGGGAGTCGACCTGTGGACCGGTGACGAAGGTGCCCTTGCCGTGCACGCGTTCCAGCGCGCCGGACTCGACCAGGTCGCTGATCGCCTGCCGGACGGTCACCCGGGAGACGTTCAACTTGTCCACCAGGGCGCGTTCGGAGGGGATCGGATCCCCTGGATGCAGCTCGACATCGATCAGCCGCTCCAGTACCGATCGGACCTGGGCCCGCTTGGTCGCCACCATCGCTTCTCGATCCTCCAGACCTGGGCGGGCCTCGGGGGTGCCCCGCGGCGCCGCTCACTGCTATCGTGCGCAGCATACCTGTTAAGACCAGATAGGACCAGTGATCGCAGTGGTGTCTGTCCCCACTCAGGAAACCCAGATGGCGCGCGAGATCGCCGAGCAGCCGGCCGCGCTGGCCGCCACGTTCGAGCATGTGCTGCCGCTGCGGCACGACATCACCCGACTGGCCGCGGGACGCCGGCACGTGATCTTCGTGGCTCGCGGATCGTCGGACAACGCGGGCGTGTACGGCCGCTACCTGACCGAGATCCACGCCGGCCGACAGGCGTCACTCGCCGCTCCCTCGGTGGCGACGCTGTACGGCGCCAACCTCGATCTCTCGAACTCGCTGGTGGTCGCGGTCAGCCAGTCCGGTGCGACCCAGGAGATCATCGACACGGCCGAGTGGGCCAAGCGCAACGGCGCCGCGATCGTCGGGATCACGAACGACGGCGACAGCCCGCTGGCCTCGACCGCCGACGTCGCCCTGATCACCCAGGCCGGCAAGGAGCTCGCGGTCCCGGCGACGAAGACCTACACCACGCAGCTCGCGGCTATCACGGTCGCCGTCGACGCGCTGGCGCAGCGGCCGGGGACGCTGGACGCGGACATCGCCCGAGTTCCGGACGCCGCGACGAAGATGCTGGAGAACTCCGTCGAGGAAGCGGCGGATCTGCTCGCCGGCGCGCACGACGTACTCGCCAGCGGGCGTGGGCTCACGTTCGGTACGACGCTCGAGGTTGCGCTCAAGCTGGAGGAGACCTGCCTGCAGCCGGTCCGCGGCCTCTCGTACGCCGACCTGAAGCACGGGCCGATCGCGGTCGTCGACGCCGATCTGGTCACCATTCTGGTCGCGGCCGGCGAAGGTCCTGCCCTGCCTGGCATGACCGAGTTGGCCGGCATCGTCCGCGAGAAGGGAAGCAAGATCCTCGGCATCGGTGGCGACCCCACCTTCGCCGCCCGGTGCGACGTCAACCTGCCGGGTCCCGACCTTCCCGAGACCCTGGCTCCCCTGGCGCTGGTCATCCCAGCCCAACGAGCCATCGAGTCCCTGGCCCGCAAGCTGGGCCTGAACCCCGACGCGCCGCGAGGCCTCCGGAAGGTAACCCAGACCGACTGACCCGACCTGCCCGACTGACCTCAGCCTCGGTCGCACGACTCCTCGGCGGCCTCCTTCGAAGATCTCCCGGAAAAGTGCTCATTTGGTGAGCAGTTTGGCTGGGAGGGTTGTGGTCACGAGCAACCGAGGAAGGGGCAGGACGATGATGCGAGGGTTTGCGACCGTGAGTTTCTTCGCCGACGACGTGAAGGCGGCGCGGGAGTGGTACTCGAAGCTGCTGGGGATCGAGGCGTACTACGCGGTGCCGTCCGTGGAGGAGCCGGCGTACGTCGAGTTCCGGTTCGGGGACTTCCAGTGTGAGCTGGGGATCGTCGACGCGAAGTACGCACGGCACGACGTCAGCCACGGGCCGGCCGGCGCGATCGTCCACTGGCATGTCGACGACCTGGAGGGCGAGCTCGAACACCTGCTGGCGCACGGAGCGACCCTGCTCGAAGGAATCGTTGAGCGAGGCAACAACAGCGGCTTCCGCACGGCGTTCGTGGTCGACCCGTTCGGCAACATCATCGGAATCATGAACAACCCCCACTACCTCGAGATCCTCACCGAACTGAAAACCTGAGCGGACGCCGCGGCCGCGGAGCGCCATCTGGGCCGTGGGTTCGCAGTCCGGGTCGCGGCGGCGATCACCCGGCGGCAGCACCCAGCGCTGGGACACGAAGCTGTGGCCATGAACAGGACATTTCATGTTCCCGCCCACCAGGAGATGTCTCGATCCACGCCCGCCGAACGACCGCGGCCGGTGGTCGCGGTGGGTTAGAGGTGGCCGCGGTGGGTTAGGGCTGTGGTTATTTGGGCGGCGGCTGCCTGGAGGTGGGGGAGGACGTCGGTGCGGAGGGTGGTGGGGGTGGAGCGGGAGGCGTGGGCGGAGACGTTGAGGGCGGCGATGGTGCGGCCGCGGGCGTTGTGGATGGGGGCGGCGATCGAGCGCAGGCCGAGCTCGAGCTCCTGATCGACCAAGGCATACCCGTCGACGCGGGCGCGGTCGATGGTGTCGCGCAGCTTGTCCAGCGACGTCAGCGTCCGGGGGGTTAGTGATTCGGCGTCCAGCGTCGACAGGTAGGTCGTCAGCTTCTCCTCTGGCAGACCGGCCAGCAACACGCGCCCCATCGAGGTCGGGTACGCCGGTAGCCGCGCGCCGACGCCGAGCGCGACGGTCATGATCCGGCTGGTCGGGACGCGGGCGACGTACACGATGTCCGGCAGGTCCAGCGTCGCGATCGAGCAGGACTCGCGGGTCTTCGCGCTGAGCTCCTCCATGAACGGGCCGGCCAGCTCGCCGAGATCGAGCGACGACAGGTACGCCCACCCGAGCGCAAGCACCCGCGGGGTGAGCGAGAAGCGCCGGCCGTCGCTGCGGACGTACCCGAGTTCGCCGAGCGTGAGCAGGATCCGCCGCGCCGTCGCCGGCGTGATCCCGACGTCGCGCGCCACCTCGCTCAGCGTCAGCGACGGCGCATCCGCCGAGAACGCACGGATCACCGCGAGCCCACGCTCGAGGCCCTGCAGGAAGGTCCCGCTAGACGTCTCACCAGCCATCGGCTAGCCTACTTTTCGTTGAAAGAAGAACTTTTCGCTCAGCGAAATCCTAGCGGAGCCCGCATGCCAAGTCCAGTTCCTCTCAGCGAAGCGATCGCGGCGCATGTCCACGACGGCGACACCGTCGCGCTCGAAGGCTTCACCCACCTCATCCCGTTCGCCGCCGCGCACGAGATCGCCCGGCAGGGCCGGCGCCACCTGACCCTGGTCCGAATGACACCCGACCTCGTCTACGACCAGCTGATCGGGCTGGGCGTCGCGGACGAGCTCGTCTTCTCGTACGGCGGCAACCCAGGTGTCGGCTCACTGCATCGGCTCCGCGACGCGGTTGAGAAGCACTGGCCGCACCGGCTCGTGGTCCACGAACACAGCCACGCCGGTCTGGCCAACGCGTACGTCGCCGGTGCCGCGCGACTGCCGTTCGCCGTACTGCGGGGGTACCGCGGTACGGATCTCGAGGAGCAGCGGGACATCATCAGCCGGGTCACCTGCCCGTTCACCGGCGAGGAACTGGCCGCGGTGAAGGCGGTCAATCCCGACGTCACGGTGATCCACGCGCAACTGGCGGACCGGGACGGGAACGTCATGCTCTGGGGCATCACCGGGGTGCAGCGCGAGGCGGTGCTCGCGGCGGAGCGAGCGATCGTGACGGTCGAAGAGGTGGTCGACGAGTTCCCCGAGCACACCGGCGCGGTGATCCTGCCGAACTGGGTGCTGTCCGCGGTGAGCGTCGTACCGGGTGGGGCGTGGCCGTCGTACGCCGCCGGGTACTCCGTGCGCGACAACGACTTCTACCAGCAATGGGACGCCATCTCCCGGGATCGCACCGCGTTCTTGCAGTGGGCCAAGGACAACGGCCTGCCCGCGGCCCAGGAGGAGGTGACCGCACATGCGTAAGCAGGACACAGCTGAGTGGAACTCCGCGGACATGATGAATGTCGCGGCGGCGCGGGAACTGCGGGACGGAGATGTGTGCCTGGTCGGGGTCGGGCCGCCAAATCTGGCGGCGAACCTGGCACGGCGGACGCATGCGCCGAACTGCCGGCTGGTCTACGAATCCGGGGCGATCGACGCGAAGCCGCGCCGGCTGCCGTTGTCGATCGGGGACGACGATCTGGCTGCGACAGCGACCGCAGTCGTGTCCGTGCCGGAGATGTTCAACTACTGGGTCGGGGCGGGACGCATCGACGTCGGGTTCCTCGGCGCAGCGCAGATCGACCGGTTCGGGAACATCAACACGACCGTGATCGGCGAGCACAGCGATCCCAAGACCCGGCTGCCGGGCGCCGGCGGTGCGCCGGAGATCGCGGCGGCGGCCGGGCGGGTGATCGTGATCGTCAAGCAGTCGCCGCGGACGTTCGTCGAGCAGGTCGACTTCGTGACCTCGGTCGGGTACGGCCCTTCCGGCCGCGAACGGCAGGCCCCCGGCGCCGGTCCGACCCTGGTCATCACCGACCACGGCGTACTCGAGCCCGACCCACAGACCAACGAACTGACGCTGACCCGTCTGCACCCGGGCGTGACCGTCGAGCAGGCGCGCGAAGCAACTGGCTGGCCTCTGAAGGTTGCCGACAGCATCAAGTCCGTCGAGCCGCCGTCCGAGGTGGAGCTGACGGCTCTGCACCGTCTCCGCAACCGGGAGGCCGTCGATGCGTGATGCGGATCGAGTCCGGTACGTCGCAGGGCCTGCGCGGGGTGGTCGTGGATGACGACCAACTTCGTGCACACTTTCTTTCCCGGGCGGGTGGTGTTCGGCGCCGGGTCGCTCGACCAGGTGGCGGCCGAGGTTGAGTTGCTCGGAGTACGGCGGGTGCTGGTGGTGGCGACCAACTCGGCGCGGGACGCGGCCGATGTGGTTGAGGTCGAGCTGAAGGATCGGTTCGCGGGCCGGATCGACGGTGTGACGCAGCACGTGCCGACCGAGGTTGCGGAGAACGCACGCGCGAAGGCGCGCGAGATCGACGCTGACGGACTCATCGCGATCGGCGGCGGCTCGGCGATCGGCCTGGCGAAGGCGGTCGCGCTGACGAGGGACCTTCCCATCGTGGCGGTTCCAACCACGTACGCCGGGTCGGAGATGACGCCTGTCTGGGGCGAGACCTCCGGCGGCAGTAAAACCACCGGCACCGACCTGAAGGTGTTGCCGAGGGTTGTGGTCTATGACGCGGTCCTCAGCCAGCATCTGCCGTTGAAGGTCACGGCTGCCAGCGTGGCCAACGCCCTCGCACATTGCGTCGAGGCGGTGTGGACACCCAAGGCTGACCCGATCACCGAGACGACAGCTGTCGAAGGAGCTCGAGCCCTCGCGGCGGGACTCAGAAAGGTCCGGCAGGATCCAACGGATATCGATGCCCGGAGCAACCTTCTGTACGGCGCCTGCCTCGGCGGCTCCGCGCTGGCGACAGCCGGCACCGGCCTGCACCACAAGCTGTGCCATCTCCTCGGCGGCACCTACAACCTCCCGCACGCCGAGACCCACGCCGCGGTCCTCCCCCAGGTGACCCGGATCAAGGCACCAGACGTACCGCAGGCCAAGGCACGGCTCGAGGCGGCGCTCGGGACCAACGACCTGGCGACCGGGCTGTACGACCTGTTCGCCGACGCCGGCATCTCCACCAACCTGAAGGACCTCGGCCTGACCGAGGACCAGGCGGACGAGGCCGCGCGCACGTTCCAGGGAGCCCCACTCCAGCTCGTCAAAGACATCCTCACCCGCGCATGGGCCGGCACCCGGCCCGAAGGAGCGACCCGATGAGATCCGCCTTCCTGCTGGACGCGGTCCGCACACCCGTCGGCAAACTCGGCGGCGCACTCGCGGCCGCACGACCCGATGACCTCGCCGCCGCAACCCTCCAAGAGCTCGCGAGCCGGACAGGCATCGACCCGGCGGAACTCGACGACGTCTTCCTCGGCAACGCCAACGGCGCCGGCGAGGAGAACCGCGACGTGGCCCGGATGGCCGCGCTGCTGGCCGGCTTCCCCACCAGCGTCCCCGGTACGACGGTCAACCGCCTCTGCGGATCCGGCCTCGAAGCCGCGATCCAGGCAGCCCGGGCGATCGAAACCAACGACGCGAGCCTGGTCATCGCCGGCGGTGTGGAGTCGATGAGCCGTGCACCGTGGGTGCTCCCGAAGCCCGAACGCGCCTACCCGCACGGCAGCATGACCGCGGAGTCGACGTCCCTCGGCTGGCGGCTGGTCAACCCGAAGATGCCGAAGGACTGGACGATCTCGCTCGGCGAAGCGACCGAGCGACTGGCCGACAAGTACGGCGTCACCCGCGAAGCGCAGGATCTGTTCGCGCTGGAGAGCCACGAGAAGGCCGCCAAGGCATGGGCCGCCGGCGCCTTCGACGCGGAGATCGTGCCGTGGGGGCGCCTCGACCTCAAGGGGCACCCGCTCACCCGCGACGAGTCGATCCGCGACGGCGGCACCCCCGAGGTGATGGCCAAACTCAAGCCGGCCTTCCGCACCGACGGCACGGGGACGGTGACCGCCGGCAACGCATCCACGTTGAACGACGGCGCATCCGCCGTACTGATCGCCGATGAGGAAACTGCCGGCCGGCTGGGCCGAACCCCGATGGCGCGGATCGTCAGCAGGGCGGTTCATGCCGTGGATCCGCAGTACTTCGGGATCGGCCCGGTCGAGGCGTCGAACAAGGCGCTGAAGAAGGCGGGCATCGGCTGGGACGATCTCACCCTGGTCGAGCTCAACGAGGCGTACGCGGCCCAGAGCCTTGCTTGCCTGCAGCAATGGCCTGAACTGGACCGCGACAAGGTGAATGTGAACGGCGGGGCGATCGCGCTCGGGCATCCCCTGGGCAGTTCGGGAACCCGCATTCTGACCACGCTCGCGCACGAACTGAAGCGGCGCGGTGGTGGCTTCGGCCTGGCGACGTTGTGCATCGGCGTCGGCCAAGGCCTGGCGATGGTGATCGAGGCATGAGGAGCAACCGGATGGATCTGCAAGGCGACGACCTGACCGATGCGGTGGTGGCCAGCTTCGACGGCAGCCAGGACCCGCGAACGCAGGAGGTGATGAGCGCGCTGGTGCGCCACCTGCACGAGTTCGCGCGGGAGGTGAAGCTGACCGAGGCGGAGTACTTCACCGCGATCGACTTCCTGACCCGGACCGGGCAGATCTCGACGGACACCAGACAGGAGTTCGTCCTGCTGGCCGACGTACTCGGGCTGTCGATGCTCACCGTCGGCCTCGGCAACCCGAAGTCGACGGGTGCCACCGAGTCGACCGTCTTCGGGCCGTTCTTCGTCGAAGGCTCGCCCGAGGTCGAGCTCGGCGGGGACATCTCGAACGGCGCTCCCGGACATCCGTGCCTGGTGAGCGGCCGGGTCCTGAGCACCAAGGGCGAACCGATCGCGGGAGCGCTGGTGGAGACCTGGCAGGCCGATGAGGACGGCTTCTACGACGTTCAAAAGGAAACTGACGGATCGCAGAATCGCGGCCATCTGACGACCGATGCTGAGGGCAACTACTCGTTCTGGGCGGTACGGCCGGTCGCCTATCCGATCCCGGACGACGGACCGGTCGGCGAGCTGCTGCGGGCAGGCGGCCGCGGCGCGATGCGGCCGGCCCACGTCCATTTCATGGTGACCGCGCCTGGATACGCGCGGCTCATCACCCATGTGTTCGCGAGAGGTGACAAGTACCTCGCGAGCGACGCGGTCTTCGGCGTCAAGGACTCCCTGATCGCCGACTTCGTCGAGCACCCGGCCGGTACGGCGCCGGACGGCAGGACGTTCGGCGAACCCTTCTACACGGTCGACTACGACCTGATTCTCGCGACCACCGAGGAGGCGCAGCAGTGATCACGACGGATGTTCTCATCGTGGGCACCGGTCCTGCCGGTGGCGCCGCCTCGCTGTTCCTGTCCACGTACGGCATCGACAACATCGTCCTGACCCGCTACGGCTGGACCGCCAACACGCCGCGGGCCCACATCACCAACCAGCGCACGGTCGAGTTGATGCGCGACATGGGCATCGAGGACCAGATCATCGACAAGGGCACAGCGCACCATCTGATGGGCCAGACCGCGTTCTGCACCAGCCTGGCCGGCGAGGAGATCGGCCGGATCCGCACCTGGGGCACGCACCCGCGCCGGCTGGCCGACTACACCGAGGCGAGCCCGACCCTCCCCTGCGACCTGCCGCAGACGCTGTTCGAACCGATCCTCGTGAGTACGGCGGCCGGCCGTGGTGCGCGAGTCCGCTTCGACACGGAGTACGTGTCGCTCGAGCAGGACGAGGACGGCGTCACTGCGACGGTCCGCGATCGGTTGAGCGGGGAGACGTACCAGATCCGCGCCAAGTACCTGATCGGCGCGGACGGTGGCCGCAGCAAGGTCGCCCAGGACATCGGGCTGCCGATGGCGGGCGCGATGGACATCGAGGGTTCGATGAACATCGTCTTCGAGGCCGACCTGTCCAAGTACGTCGCCCGTCGCCCGAGCGTCCTGTACTGGGTGCTCCAGCCGGGCGCGCAGATCGGCGGGATCGGCGCCGGCCTGGTCCGGATGGTCCGGCCGTGGAACGAGTGGCTGATCGTCTGGGGCTACGACATCTCCCAGCCCGCGCCGGTGGTCGACGAGGCGATGGCGACCGAGATCGTGCACAACCTGGTCGGCGACGACACGATCGACGTGAAGCTGAAGAGTACGTCGGTGTGGAGCGTCAACCACATGTACGCCGAGAAGGCCTCGAAGGGCCGGGTGTTCTGTATGGGTGACGCGATCCACCGGCACCCGCCGAGCAACGGCCTCGGCTCGAACACGTCCATCCAGGACGCGTACAACCTGGCCTGGAAGCTGGCACTGGTGCTCCGCGGCCAGGCGGATCCGAGCCTGCTGGAGACGTACGACGCGGAGCGGACCCCGATCGCGCAGCAGATCGTCGAGCGGGCGAACAAGAGCCGGACCCAGTTCGGCCAGATCTTCCGCGCGCTCGGGATGACGCCGGACGCACCGGCCGGTCGGACGATCGAATCGCTGAAGGACGACACCCCGGAGGGCGCCGCACAGCGCGACGAACTGCGGACCGCGATCGAGCTCAAGGACTACGAGTTCAACGCGCACGGTGTCGAGCTCGGCCAGCGGTACCACTCGGCTGCCGTGATTCCGGACGGTACGCGGGAGCCGGCGTACGAGCGGGATGCGGAGCTGTACTACCACCCGACGACCTGGCCGGGCGCCCGGATCCCGCACTGCTGGCTGACCCACGGCTCGGAGACCGTCAGCACTCTCGACATGGTCGGCAAGGGCCGGTTCACGTTGCTCACCGGGATCGGTGGCGAGGCGTGGGTGAAGGCGGCGCAGTCCGTGTCCGAGCATCTCGGCGTACCGATCGAGCCGTATGTGATCGGGCCTGGTCGCGAGCTGGAGGACCTGTACGGCGACTGGTCGCGGGCGCGGGAGATCCCGGACCACGGCTGTCTCCTGGTCCGCCCGGACGCGCACATCGCCTTCCGCGCGTCCGAGCTGCCCGACGACGCCACCGAGACCCTCCAGCAGGCCTTCGCGCAGTTGCTAGGCCGCTGAGGTCTGCTGGGCCTCCCGCAGGATCTGGTCGAGGATCGCCGAGATCTCTGCGGTCTCGGCGTCGAGGAGGGTGATCAGCGCCACCCGCGACGTCTCCGTGCGCGCCTCGAGTGCAGCAGCGCTCAGGGCGCGCACGGTCCCGAGCTCATGAATCAGTTCGTCCCACAGAGAACTCATCAACTACCCCCTTTTTCCCGTCACAAACCCAGTACGACACCGACAATGCGTGCCGCCCCGCCCGAGTTGGGGCTGACTTTGGTCGAGAAGCCTCACTTCTGTCACTGGGACAACGCGGCACCCTCGTCGGGGGTTACGCGTTCCGTCAACAGTCTCCAGCTGTGCGCCGCCACAGTCAGCGGATCACCGGGAAAGATGTAGGCCTCATCGGAGACATTCAGCAGAAGCCGCACCGAGTCGTCGCCTCTCAAGGACCGCAGGGCGATCGCCTGGTTGGTCAGGTGCTCGACTTTCGTCCGGCTCCCGGTCAGCCACGGGTGCTGCCGCCGTACGCCGATCAGCTCTTGATGCAGCTCGTACGTCGACCAGCCGGCCGGAGTCAACCCTGTGGGGGTGCCCGGGAACTCCGGCCGGATCGCGTCGTCGCCTCCGAGGCGGTCCTCCTTCAGCCCGCGGAAGGCCTGCTCGTCGCCGTAGTAGATGCTCGGCACACCGGCGACGGTGAACAGGATCGCCAGCGCGTGACCGAGGTGCCGCTCGTCGTCCAGCTTGGTCGCGATCCGGGTGACGTCGTGATTGCCGACGAACGTCTGCGGCACGAACGTGTCCAGCAGCGCGTCATGCCGTTCGAGGGCGTAGGCGAGCTCGAAGAAGTTGCCGTCGTTCAGCGAGCTCCAGATCGCCTTCCACAGCTCGTACTGCGTCACCGAGTCGAGTCCACTCGTCGTGACGTACCCGGCGTAGTCGCCGTGGATCACCTCACCGAAGAACCACGCGTCCGGGAATCGCTCCCGCGGTAGCACCGCCTGCCAGAACTCGGGCGGTACGGCGTACGCCGCATCCAGCCGCCAACCGTCGACACCCCGCTCGAGCCAGTGACTGAGCACCTCGGAGACGTACCGCACCACCTCGGGCCGGCTGTGATCCAGCGCGACAAGGTGGTCGTGACCCTCGAAAGTGTCAAGCGTCCCGTCCGGGCGACGCCGGAACCACTCGTCCGGCCCGTTGAAGGATCGCGCGACGTGGTTGAACACACCGTCCAGCGCGATCCGCAGACCACGGTCGTGCGCGGCCGCGACCAACCGGTCGAAGTCCGCGTCGTCACCGAGCCGGGCATCGATCCGGAAGTGGTCGATGGTGTCGTAGCCGTGCGTCTCCGCGGCGAACACCGGGCCTAGTAGTAGCCCTGAGCAACCAAGTTCGACGGCGTAGTCGAGCCAGTTCTCCAACTGGGGCAGGCGATGCACGACCGACGTACCCGCGGTCTTCTCGGCGCCGGTGAAGCCGAGGGGATAGACCTGCCACCAGATCGTATGGTCAGCCCACATCACGCCTCCTGACCGAAGGTGTGGCGACGGACCCACGCGTGCATGGCGATCGCCGCGGCCGCGCTCGCGTTGATCGACCGGGTGGATCCGAACTGCGCGATCGACAGCACGTCGGCGCAGATGGCGTGTGCCTCGGCGGTCAGCCCCGGTCCCTCCTGGCCGAACAGCAGCACGCACCCGGCGGGCAGGTCGTACGTCTCCAACGGGACCGAGCCGGGCAGGTTGTCGATGCCGATCACCGGGAGACTCCGCTCGCCGGCGTACGACGCCAGGTCCTCGAGGCGGGGGTGGTGGCGGACATGCTGGTAGCGGTCGGTGACCATCGCGCCACGGCGGTTCCACTTCCGGTTGCCGACGATGTGTACCTCGGCCGCCAGGAAAGCGTTCGCCGTGCGGACCACCGAGCCGATGTTCAGGTCGTGCTGCCAGTTCTCGATCGCGACGTGGAACGGGTGCCGCTGCTGGTCCAGGTCCTCGACGATGGCGTCGAGGGTCCAATAGCGGTACTTGTCGACCACATTGCGCCGGTCACCGGACGCGAGCAGCTCCGGGTCCAGCCGCGGATCGTCGGGCCGATCGCCCTGCCACGGGCCGACTCCGACCTCGTTCGGCCCGACCATGTCCGCTCCGCGAAGTTCTCCACTCAGCTCCTGCACAGCTGGGGACGCTACCCTGTCCGCGTGCTTTCTCTTGTCGCGATGCTGATGCCGAACTGGATGGACCCGGAGTACCTGCTGAACTGGCTGGGTGACTGGGCCCTCTGGGGCACGGCCGCGGTCGTGTTCATCGAGTGCGGATTGCTGTTCCCGATCCTGCCCGGTGACTCACTGCTGTTCGCCGTCGGCCTGTTCATCGCGCACGGCACGATCGACATACCGCTGTGGCTGGCCTGCGTGATCCTGACCGTCGCGGCCTTCCTCGGCAACGTGTCCGGTTACTACATCGGCCGCGTGCTCGGGACGACGTTGTTCAAGAACCCGAACGCGCGGTTCCTGAAACCGAAGTACATCGAGCAGACGCACGAGTTCTTCGAGCGGTACGGCCCGCGAGCGCTGGTGCTGGCGCGCTTCGTGCCGATCGTGCGGACCTTCATCACGATCGTGGCCGGCGCCGGCAAGATGGACCCGCGCAAGTTCTTCCTCTGGACCGGCATCGGCGCGCTCCTCTGGGCGACCGGCATCACGCTTCTCGGCCACGCCCTCGGCCGGGTCAAGTTCATCCACGACCACCTCGAGTCGGCCCTGATCCTGCTGGTCCTGATCTCGCTGATCCCGATGGTCGTCGAGTACTTCCTGGCCAGGCGCCGCGCCCGCAACACCCCACCCGCCGACGAGCCCCCGGCAGCCCCGAAGCACGCCGCCACCACCAACCACCTCAACGACTGACGGACTGTTCGCGCTCCCGCCACCGCGCCAGGCAGAGCTCCAGCGGCACCGACGGCAGGCCCACGCCGAGGTTCTCGAAGCGCTCACCAGCGAGCAGTCTGTCGACCTGCTGGGGCGGGATGTGCAGATGATCCGCGACGAACTGCCGTTCGGACAGGTCGATCCTCGTGTCCAGATCCCGTTCGGTGGCGTGGATCCAGGAGATGCCGACGAACTCCGGCTTCGCGCCCTTCTCCAGCCAGCGACCGAACCCGACCACCTCGGTATCGATCACCACGCCGCGCATCTCGGCCCTACCCAGCCCGAGCTCCTCGCGCAGTTCTCGTTCCATCCCGGCCGCGATCGCCTCGACCAGGCTGGAACAGCCCGCCAGGTCAGCGGGCTCCAGGCTGCCGGAGCCACTCGGTGCCACCAGTCCGCCCGACGAACGCGCCGCGGGTCCCTGGTGGACAAGCAGCATCGACCCGTCCGTCGTCAGCGCGATCGTGGAGATGCCGATCTGGTTGGCCAGGCCACTGTGCGCGAGCGGGATCAGCTTGCCCGAGTCCGTCATGATGTTGCGGGTCACATCGGCGACAACACGATGCAAGCGTTTACTCCACCAGGCCTGGCCGGCCAGATAGTTGGACGCCATCGTGTCGAAGTATCGAGCCGGCTGCAGCCTGACCTCGCTGCCCGCCGCATCGAGGTCCTCGCAGAGACGGACGTTGAACCCGTCGAACGGCTGGGACGCCGCTCTCGACCGTTTCGATCTGGCTAGCGCGATCACCGCGGGCTTCACCGCGGCCAGGTCCGGCGGAAGCTTGTACGTGCGGCTCGAGACCACGAACGGCCTGTCCAGATTTCGATCGACCGACGGACTGACGATCATCCTTCCCTGCGGGTAGCGCATCAGCTCCCAATCACCATCGACGGCAACATCAGGAATGGGTTGCTTCACGTCGTTGAGATCGTGCAGATCCTCCCGCACCTCGCGCCAGTCGCCGACCAGCGGCACCAAGCCCAGGACGGCGAGCGCCGCTGCCACGATCGGTGTGCCGAGACTCTCGACGCCCAGGCTGATGACAGCGATCACCGCGAAGGCGGACCCCAGCGCGGTGGGCCAACTCTTCGGCATGACCAGCTTTCCCCAGCCCCACGCGGCCCAGACTCGGTGGAGGATCCACAGGCGGACGCCGTGACGTAGTGGTTGGGCCAGTGTTGTTCGGACAGGTGTGACTACCTCGGATTCCTCCATCAGTTCCCCCTCAGCCGACTTATCGCGGCCGCCAGAGCACCGTTACGGTCCGTGTGTTCGTCAATGATTGACGAACACACGGTTCAAGCACATTTCCAAGGGGACCGAGAGGGCTCCACGGCCGAGGGTGCTGAACGCCTCGCCGGCGCGGAGGCGGGCGACAGTTGCGGGAGGGATGGGTTCGTGCCGGCCGACGTACTCGAGCTCGGACTCGTGGATGCTCAGGTCGATGTCCGCCATCTCGGCGTGGATGCGGGTGGTGCCGTAGAACTCGGGTTTCGCGCCTTTGTCGAGCCAGCGGGCGAAGCCGAGGACGGTGGTTTCGAGGGGAATCCTGCGCATGGCGGGAGTGAGGAGGCCCAGTTCCTCGCGGAGTTCGCGTTCCATGCCGGTGGAGACTGCCTCGGGGAGGCGGGTCTTGCCGATGATGTCCTTCGGTTCCAGGCTTCCGGAGCCGCTGGGGGCGATCAGACCGGGTGACGATCGGGAGCCGAGGCCCTGGTGGAGCAGGAGCATCCAGCCGTCCAAGGTGAGAGCCACTGTTGAGACGCCGATCTGGTTGCTGAGGTCGTTCTTGCTCAGGGGGACCAGCCGGCCGTCAGCGGTGAAGAGGTGATGCGTGATGTCGGCGCTGACTCCGGCCAGTGTGCCGGTCCGCCACTGCTCACCGGCGAGGTAGGTGGACGCCATCGTGTCGAAGTACCGAACCGGCTGGAGGCGAGCGTCACCGCCGGCCGGATCGAGGTCGTCGCTGAGACCGGCGTTCAGGCCGTTGAACGACTGCGCACCCGGGACCGATCGGTCCAGCGCGAGGACCTCGGGCTGGATCGCGGCCAGATCTGGCGGCAGGACGTACGGCTGCTCAGCAAGGACGACGGGCCTGTCCAGGCTGCGATCGATCGCTGGGCTGGTGACAACGGTCCCCTGGGCACATCGCACCACGCGCCAGTCACCCTCGACGGTGACTGGTTGGTCGATCGGACTACTCCTCAGTGGGCGAACGGGAAGTGCGGGTCCGACCATACCCAGTCGGTGCTCAAGTCGCTGAGCGTAGCGACCTCCACCGACCCTGCGGGCAGCGGACCGACCACCTGACCGGAGCCGACCGCGCAGGCAACCCGGATCCGGTCAACCGCCTGGTACCAGACCAGCGCCCCCCGTGGCGCCGTCCCCTCGTGCAGAAGGGCATGGTGGTCGAGCCACCGCACCGCGTCGGCCGAATCCTGCCAGCCGCTGTCGTGCGCATAGCCGAAGGCCATCCGCTGGAACTTCAGCGTCCAGTCCTGCCACGCCGTCGATCCCACCCGTTCCAGCTGCCAGTTCAGCGCCGCCTCGGTGTCCCGCGGGTTCGCCACCCGCGGGACGTTCCGGCGCTCCACAACTGCCTCCCCCCAGGCCATAGGTTCCATCCCCCGATTCCCCGCCGGCCTGTGCCGTCGTGTGCCAGTGAGTCTGCCCAAGCCGGATACAGCCGCCGTACATTCAGCCGGCGGCTACTCCGGTGTCGAAAGCAGCCAGTTCGCGACGGCATTCGGCCGCCTGCTCGTCGTTTCCGGCCTGCTGCCACACGCGCGCGGCGCGGTCGAGCGTACGGCGGGCCGAGTCGAGATTGCCCGTGGACACATACAGCTGGCCGAGTTGCTGTGCGGCCTGACCCTCGACGCTGCGATCACCCAGCCGGTGTCCGATATCCATCGCATCCAGCAGCATCTTCCGCGCCGCCGCCACCTCACCGCGCGCCACCAACGCCCTACCGAGCTCGGACCGCGTGTACGCCGCACAGTGGTCGTCACCCATGCCGTTGAAGATCTCCAGCGCACGCCGCAACTGACGCACGGCCTGCTCGGACCGCCCCTGTTGCACCCGGAGCGCCGCGATCCGTCGCCGTACCTTGGCCTCGCGGTGGCTGTCCACCCGCCGTACTGCGAGCAGGAACGCCTGGGCGAGATAGCGGCCGGCGGTGTCGGTGTCGTCGCGGTGCAGCCACATGTTGGCGGCCGCGGTCCGCGCCAGGGCCTCGCCGTTCGCGTTACCGGCCTCGAGAAACGCCTCGATCGCGGCCTCGTACTGCACCAAGGCGTCGTCGCGCCGGCCGCGTTCGCGCAGCCAGGTGCCCATCCCGACCGCGGTGACGCCGGTCCCGAGCCGGTCCCCGATCCCGCCGAACACGCGTGCAGCCTCCTCCAGATGGTGCCAGGCGGTGTCCCAGTCGTCCTGGTACAGCGCGAGCTGGCCGAGGTTGCGGTGCATGATCGCCTCACCGCGGCGATCCCCACAGGAGACGGCGCTCATCAGGCCCTGATGGTGCGACCCGTGCCAGTCGTCGAACCCGGCCCGCATGTCCAGGTACGGCGCCCACGCGCAGGCGATCCGCCAGGCGTAGTCGTGCAGACCGTTCTGCGCGGCCGCACGGATCGAGGGCACGAACGTACTGCGCTCGCTGTCGAACCACGCGATCGCGTCGGTCTCGGTGAACGGCGCGGGATCGGGCGCGTCCAGCGGGCCGTAGTGCTCGAGGACACCGAAGTACTCGAAGTTCAAGGCGGCGTTGGCCCGGCGGATCTTGTTCAGGATCGCGTCGAGCACAGTTTCGACATCCCGGACCGCCTGCGCCTTCTGCTCCTCGTCGCCGACGCCGATCGCGTGCAGCCGGAGCAGGTCGTGGACCCGGTAGCGCGCCGTACCGCGGTGGTCGACCGAGCTGATCCGGACCAGGTTGACCTCGATCAGGCGGTCCAGGCTGCGGCGGACCGACGCCGGCGAGGCCACCGCCTCCAACGCGCGAGCAGAGAAGACGCCGACGGCGAAGTGACCGATCAGGCGGTACAGCCGGGCCTCCTCCGGACTGAGTGCGTCGTAGCTGAGGTCGGCGCTGGTGCGGACGGCGAGCTCACCGATGCTCAGCTCATCAAGGCGCGAGGTCTCGTCACCGAGCCGCCGGGCGAGCTCACGCAGACTCAGGTCCGGCCGCTGCGCCAACCGGCTGCCGACGATCCGGATCGCCAGCGGCAGGTTCCCGCAGGCGGTCAGAATCTCCTCGGCGGCAGTCGACGTACGGTCGACCCGGCCGGCACCGGCGACCAGCTCGAGCAACTCCGCCGCCTCGCCGTCGTCGAAGGTGTCGAGCGGCAGGCTGTCCGCGCCGGCCAGATCCATCAGCCGGTTCCGGCTGGTGACGACCACCGCGGACGCACCGGTCCCCGGCATCAGCGGAGTCACCTGGCCGGCGGTCGCGACGTCGTCGAGGATGATGAGCACCCGGCGGCTGGCCAGCTCGGATCGCAGCATCGCTGACCGGCGCTCCGGGTCGGCCGGGATCGCGAAGTCGGGCAGGTTGAGGCTGAGCAGTACGTCGGTGAGTGCTCCGGCCGGATCACGCGGCTGCGTCGCGCCGTGCATGTCCAGATAGATCTGCCCGTCCGGGAACGAATCCCGGACCAGATGACCCAGCCGGACGGCCAGGGAGGTCTTGCCGGTCCCGGGCGCTCCGGAGATGACGGCGATCGGCGGACGCACCGGATCACGACCGCAGACCAGATCGCGCAGCTGGTCCAGGTGCTCCTCCCGGCCGCTGAAGTCGGCCAGGTCGAGCGGCAACTGGCTCGGTGGCCGCTGCGGATCGGTCAGCTCGGGCGCCGCCATCGGACCCGGCTGTACGGCCTCGGGTTCCGCCGTACGGACCGAGGGGATGCCCGGGTTTGGCCAGTTGGCAGAGCGGCCGTTCTCGGCGCGAGCGCCGGCGGCTTCGAGCTCCGGGCCCGGCTTGATGTCGAGCTCGTCGGCCAGAGTCTGGACCGCCTTGCCGTACGCCGCCCGCGCTTCACCGACACGGCCGGCGGCCAGGAGCGCGTCGACGAGCCGCCGCCACAGCTGCTCGTCGTATGGGTCCTCGGTGAGACGCGCGCTGAGCAGGACGGCCGCGCCACTCGCGTCGCCGTGCTCCAGTCGCAGGTCGAGCAGGGTGTCCACCAGCCCGCGATGCTGTGCTTCGAGGCGGGCGATCGAGCCCTCCCAGGCCGCCGGAATCGGCAGACCCTCGAGTGGGCGTCCGCGCCAGAGTGAGTACGCCCGGGACAGCACCTGCATGGCGTGGCGACTGTCGCCGGCATCGCGGAGGTGACCGCCTTCCGCGAGCAGCGTCTCGAACAGGCTCGCGTCGAGTTCATCGACACCGACCTCGATGCTGTACCCCGCGGCCGAGGTGTCGATCGGCGCCGGCAACCCGGCCTCCTGCAGGACACCGCGGAGTGCCCGGACATACGTCCGGATGTTCGCGACGGCCGACCGCGGCGGGCTGTTCTCCCAGAGCGCGTCGGCGATCAGATCGGTCGAGACGAACCGATTGGGGTGCAGAAGCAACGTTGCCAGCAACTGCCGCGGCTTGGCTGCGCGCAGCGGCTGGCCCTGGACGTGAACAAGGCGCAGGGGTCCGAGGATTGCGTACCTCAGACTGTCCACTGCTGTGCCCTCTCCGTGATGAACCGACCTATGGTGTCATCCCCCGTGCCCGGCGTGAAGGCCGATGTACGCCGGATGTATCTCAGTCGGTCACAGTTGACTCAGGTACCGGGGGGAGGCAGGACCCGGGAGTGGCGACTTGACCGCCGTCGCACCCGGGTCTGGCACTGGTAGGGAGTCCTGGTTCGGGGGTCCTGGACTACGGGGAACCGGTGCCTAGTGGCCACCGGTGAACGGCGGCTGTCCGTCCTGCGGGCTGGGGGAACCCGCAGGCGGGCCGCCCACCGGTGGCTGCGCCTGAGGCTGGCCCTGATGCGGCGGCTGGCCCGGCTGCTGGTAGCCAGGCATCTGCGGCTGGCCCTGATAGTTGCCCTGCTCACCCGGAATCTCCGGCTGGATCTGGCCCGACGACTGTGGCCCGGCCTGCATCTGCGGCGGCGCCTGCTCACCGGCGACCGAGCCGATCGTGCCGAACGACACCTGCGGCACCGACCGCACCTGCTCGTCGCGGACCTCGAAGTACCCGGCCTTCTCGAACTTGAAGCCGTTCGCGATCAGGTTCGACGGGAACGCCTCGACCCGGGTGTTGTAGTCGCCGACGTTCGCGTTGAAGAACCGCCGGCCGGCCGCGATCCGGTCCTCGGTGTCGGTCAGCTCCCGCTGCAGGTTCAGGAAGTTCTGGTTCGACTGCAGCTGCGGGTACGCCTCGACCGAGATCATCATCTGACGCAGCGCACCGGACAGCTCGCCCTCGGCCGCGGCCCGCTGCTCCGGCGGCGCGCCCTGCACGTTCACCGCCTGGGTCCGCAGCCGGGCGACCTCCTCGAAGACGTGCCGCTCGTGCGCGGCGTACGCCCGGACGGTCTCGACCAGGTTCGGGATCAGGTCGTACCGGCGGTGCAGTTCGACGTCGATCTGCCGCCAGGACTCCTGGATCAGGTTCCGCTGCTTGACGAAGCGGTTGTACGAGACGATCAGCGCGATTCCCAGAATCACGATGATCGCGACGACCGCGATGATGACGAAGGTCATGCCCTGCTCCCGAGTGTCGGTGATGCTGCGTGCGACTCTACGGGTCCTCGGGTCCGCCGTACTGTCAGTAGCTTGGTGGTGGCTGTACGCGAGGGTCGACGCCGGCATAGTCGCGCCAGACGTACGGCGGGACCTGCTCGAGCACCTGCTGCAGCAGCGTGAGGCGGTTCATCACCTCGGTCGGGTTGTGATCGCCCTTGTCCCAGCCGAGCAGCGAGTTGCCCTCGATCCGCCAGCCGATCTCGCCGCGGGCCAGCAGCAGTTCCATCATCCGTGGCGTCACCACCGCGTGCCCGTACCGCTCGTCGTCTGCCTTCACCCGGAACGCCCGGTTGAACTGCTCGCTCTCGAACTGGAGGTCGCGGAACCCGAGCGCGTTCGCCACCACGCCACCGAAGATCCCCTCGTGGGTGACCTCCAGGTGCGGCAGTGCGCCCGGCAACTGCACCACGACCACGCCGAACTTGTGGGTGGTCGTCGTACGACGGCCCTTCGAGTCGGTGGAATGCGTCTGGTAGCTGTAGTCGAAGGCAACCATCTGATGACCGTTGTACGCCCCGGACAGCACGTTCTTGACCCGCCAGTGGTCACCGGTCTGGAACGGCGTACCCGACCACTGCCCGGCCAGCGCGTTGTTGTCGGGCAGGTAGGACCAGCCCTGCTGGGCGGCGAACCCGGCGAACAGCTCGCGCCGCTTCTTCGCGGCCAGGTAGTTGAAGTAGAAGATGCCGCCGGCGACGACCAGCGCGACCAGGATCAGCAGAACCGGGCTGACGTTCATCAGCCGAGGCCCAGGTCCTCGAGACCGAACACCGCCCGGTACGGCAGCCCCTCCGACTCCACCTTCTCCTTGGCGCCGGTCGAGCGGTCCACGATCACCGCGACCGCGACCACCTCGGCACCGGCCTCGCGCAACGCCTCGACCGCGGTGAGCACCGAACCGCCGGTGGTGGACGTGTCCTCGACCGCGAGCACCCGGCGGCCCTTCACCTCCGGGCCCTCGATCCGGCGCTGCAGGCCGTGCGTCTTCTCGGCCTTCCGGACGACGAATGCGTCCAGCGTCCGGCCCTGCTGCGCGGCCGCGTGCAGCATCGACATCGCGACCGGGTCGGCGCCGAGGGTCAGTCCGCCGACGGCGTCGTAGTCGAGGTCCTTGGTCAGCTCGAGCATCGCCGGGCCGATCAGCGGCGCGGCGGTCGCGTCCAGCGTGATCCGGCGCAGGTCGACGTAGTAGTCGGCTTCCTTCCCCGACGCCAGCGTCACCCGGCCGTGCACGATGGCCTTCGACTTCACCTGCTCCAGCAGTCCGTCCCGGTCGTAGCTCATAGGCGTCGAGCTTAGATGACGGGGCAGTTCACGTTTTCTTCATCACTCGAACCAGGTGACCGAAGGCGACTGAGCGGTCGGGGGAACGGAACAGGTCCTGGCTGGTGGTCAGGGTGATGGTCGACTTCGTCGCGGTCTCCCCGGGCTTGCCGGGCACCGGGTCGAGTACCCAGTTGTCGGTCGGCTTCACGGTCAGGTCGCGCGGCGAGCCGTCCAACTCGTAGGTATAGACAGCCTCCGTGGTCTCGACGATCACCTGGTCGCCCTTGCGCAGGTCGAGCAGTTTCCGGAACGGCGAACCGTGCGCGACCCGGTGTCCCGCGATCGCGAAGTTCCCTGGCAGGCCGGGCAGCTGCGTGTGCGGGTAGTGCCCGATGCCGCGCGCGAGGTCGTCGGTGCCGACCCCTTCCACGACAGGCTTCTCCCAGTCCTGGCCGAACTTCGGGATCCGCACCAGCACGATCGGCTCCTCGGTCATGGGCTTCGCCCCGGTTCCGGCGTACTGCCGGCCCACCCACCCGAGCAGCCCCAGCCCCGCCACGAGCAGGACAATCCCCAGTCCCCGAAACGTCCCCCGCATGCGGAACAGTATGCAGTTGAACTGCACAGGCTGTGTACGACGTGTCGATGGACGCCGGTGGTTGCCCGGGACGACGATGTGGACGATCGTCGTCAGTGGAGGTGCGCGTGAAGGCGCTGGTGAAGGCTGAGGCCCGGCCCGGTCTGTGGTTGCAGGACGTCCCGGAGCCGAAGATCGAGGCCGACGAAGTACTGATCAAGGTGCTGCGCACCGGTCTGTGCGGCACCGACCTGCACATCCAGAGCTGGGACCCGTGGGCACAGAAGAACGTGCCGGTGCCGATGGTGACCGGGCACGAGTTCTGCGGCGAGGTGGTCGAGATCGGCGTCGGTGTCCGCGACGTCGCGGTCGGTGACCTGGTCAGTGGCGAAGGCCACCTGGTCTGCGGCCGCTGCCGCAACTGCCGCGCCGGCCGACGGCACCTGTGCATCAAGACCCGCGGCCTCGGGGTCCACGTGCCCGGCGCGTTCGCGGAGTACGTCGCCCTGCCCGCCAGCAACGCGTGGGTCCACAAGGACCCGGTCGACCTGGACGTCGCTGCGATCTTCGATCCGTTCGGGAACGCCGTACACACGGCTCTGTCCTTCCCGCTGGTCGGCGAGGACGTGCTGATCACCGGAGCCGGTCCGATCGGGGTGATGGCGGCGGCGGTCGCGCTGCACGCCGGTGCGCGCAACGTGGTGATCACCGACCTGTCGGAGTACCGGCTGGACCTGGCCCGCAAGATCGGCGTCACCCGCGCGGTGAACGTCGGCTCGGAGACCATCGCCGAAGCACAGCACAGCCTGGGCATGCGCGAGGGTTTCGACGTCGGCATGGAGATGTCCGGCAAGCCGGCCGCGCTGCGGGACATGCTGGCGAACATGACACACGGCGGCCGGATCGCGATGCTCGGGCTGCCGGCGGACGAGATCGCGATCGACTGGAGCACGGTGGTGCTCAACATGCTGACGATCAAGGGCATCTACGGCCGGGAGATGTTCGAGACCTGGTACTCGATGTCGGTAATGCTGGAGCGCGGCCTGGACCTGACACCGGTGATCACCCACCGGTTCGGGTACGCCGACTTCGAGCAGGCCTTCGACGTGGCCCGGCAAGGGCACTGCGGCAAGGTGATCATGGACTGGACGACGGAATCCCTGGAGGAGAAGCACTGATGTTCGGGCGGATGCGGGACGACCTGACGGCGGCCATCGGCGAGATCCGGGATGCCGGGCTGTACAAGTCCGAGCGGGTGATCACCTCACCCCAGCAGTCCCTGATCTCGGTTGCCTCGGGCAACGAGGTACTGAACTTCTGCGCGAACAACTACCTCGGCCTGGCCGACCACCCGGAGGTGATCGCGGCGGCCCGCGCGGCGCTCGACCAGTGGGGCTTCGGGATGGCGTCGGTGCGGTTCATCTGTGGGACGCAGCAGATCCACAAGGACCTGGAAGGTGCCCTGAGCACCTTCCTCGGCACCGAGGACACGATCCTCTACAGCTCCTGCTTCGACGCGAACGGCGGCCTGTTCGAGACCCTGCTCGGCGCCGAGGACGCGGTCATCTCCGACGAGCTCAACCACGCGAGCATCATCGATGGCATCCGGCTGTCCAAGGCCAAGCGCTACCGGTACAAGAACCGCGACATGTCCGACCTGGAGGACCAGCTCAAGGACGCCGCCGACGCCCGCTACCGGCTGATCGCCACCGACGGCGTCTTCTCCATGGACGGGTACGTCGCTCCCCTCGACGAGATCTGCGACCTGGCCGAGCGGTACGACGCCCTGGTGATGGTCGACGACTCGCACGCGGTCGGCTTCGTCGGATCGGACGGCGCGGGTACGCCGTCCCTGTTCGGCGTGAAGGACCGGGTCGACGTCGTCACCGGCACCCTGGGCAAGGCGCTGGGCGGTGCTTCCGGTGGTTACGTCTCCGGCCGCCGCGAGATCGTCGAACTGCTCCGGCAGCGGTCCCGTCCGTACCTGTTCTCGAACTCCCTCGCGCCGTCGGTGACCGCGGCCTCGCTCAGGGCGCTCGAACTCATCGGCGGCTCGAGCACTCTGCGCGACAAGCTCGCCGCCAACACCAACCTGTTCCGCACCAAGATGACCGAGGCCGGCTTCGACGTACTGCCCGGCGAGCACCCGATCTCGCCGGTGATGATCGGCAACGCCGCGCAGGCCGGCCGCCTCGCCGACAAGCTGCTCGACCTCGGCATCTACGTGGTCGGTTTCTCCTACCCCGTCGTACCGCACGGCAAGGCCCGCATCCGCGTCCAGTTGTCCGCCGCGCACTCCACCGAGGATGTCGAACGCGCCATCGCCGCCTTCATCGAAGCCCGGGCCGCGCTGGCCTGAGGACTACCTTCGATTCCGGAAAAGGTTGACCCGCTGCCGGTCACGTACGGTCGCAGATCAGCTACGATCGCTCCGTACCGAACAGCACCGGAGTAGGGAGTTCCTCGATGGGCGATAGCGACGAATCCACCCTGACACGACTCGGGATGGACCGGCCGCATCCGGCCCGCGTCTACGACTACTTCCTGGGCGGCAAGGACAACTTCGCGGTCGACCGGCAGGCCGCGGAGCATCTGCTGGAGGCGTTCCCCGGATTCCGAACGGCGGCGATGTCGAACCGGATGTGGATGCACCGCGCGGCGCGCTACGTGGCCGAGCAGGGCGTCACGCAGTTCCTCGACATCGGCACCGGCATCCCGACCAGCCCGAACCTGCACGAGGTCGTGCAGGAGACCGTGCCCGCGGCGCACGTCGTCTACGCGGACAACGACCCGATCGTGCTGTCGCACTCCCGTGCCCTGATGACGAGCCGGCCCGAGGGCCGGACGGCGTACCTCGACGCCGACGTGACCGACCCGCAGTCGATCATGGGCTCGGACGAGGTCAAGGACCTGCTCGACCTGAGCCAGCCGGTGGCGCTGAGCCTGGTCGGCGTCTTCCACTACCTGCCCGACGCGCTCAAGCCGTACGACCTGGTCAAGGAACTGGTCGAGCCGCTCGCGTCGGGGTCGTACCTGATCTTCTCGCACTGCACGCCGGACTTCGCGCCCGACCTGTGGGAGCAGGCGATCCAGGTCTACAAGGCCGACGGTGGCGACGCCCAGGTCCGCAGCAAGGAAGAGGTCACCCGCTTCTTCGACGGCCTCGAACTGGTCGCCCCCGGCGTCTCCGCCCCCTTCCGCTGGCACCCCGACGACGAAACCGAAGCCCTCGTCGCCAAGCGCACCTTCACCGACATCAGCTGCAGCCTCTGGGTAGGCGTCGCCCGCAAACCCTGACCCTCAGCTGATGTGGTACCGCTGGTAGTACCATCCGCGGTACCATTCAGGCATGGCGATGAACCTGCGGCTCACCCCCGAAGCAGCGTCGGCGCTCCAGGCGGAGGCGGACCGAACCGGACGGTCCCAACAGGAGATCGTCCGGGAAGCAGTCAGCCGCCATCTGCACCTGATCGCAGACGAGACCCGAACGAGCGATCGAGAGCAGGCGAGGGCTTCGCAGGCAGTACGTCCGGCGCGAGTGGCCTATCGCAAGGTGATGCCGCGACTCCGCCTCCCGAAGGGCACCACCAGCCTCGATCTGCTCGACCGGGACGATCGTTTCTGATGCGGGTCTACTTCGACAGCAGCGCACTGATCAAGCGAGTGATCGCTGAGGAGGAGTCCGGCGAGCTGGTGGACTTCCTCGACAGTCGGCACGCGGAGGGCGATCTGCTGGCTTCGTCATCGCTCGCCTGGGTCGAGGTCTCCCGTGCGGTTCTCGCCCGCGTGAAGTCGCCGGCCAGCGCAGGCGACTTGATCGACGCCGCGATGTCCGGCGTCGACGAACGGCCGCTCACGTCAGACGTCATCAGCGTTGCCCGCCGGATCGAGCCGCTCGTCTCGCGCAGCCTGGACGCTCTTCACCTGGCGACAGCTGTGCTGATCGACGTCGATCTCGTCGTCACGTACGACGATCGGCTGGCGGATGCATGCCGTCGCAACTCCCTCGCGGTCGAGTCGCCCGGCCGCGGCTGACCTACGCAACGGTCGCCTGACTTTTGTCGATGGGGTCGGGCAGGATGCGGGGATGGTGGTGATGAGTGGGCGGGCGGTCAGTCGAGCGACGTTGGCTCGGCAGATGTTGGTGGAGCGGGCGGACGTGTCGGTCGGGGACGCCGTCGGGCGGTTGGTGGGGATGCAGGGGCAGGAGCCGAAGCATCCGTACGTCGGGCTGTGGTCGCGGGTCGGTGGGTTCGAGGAGGGGCAGCTCGACGCGGCGGTGCAGAGGCGTGAGGTGGTGCGGGCGACCATGTTCCGCGGGACCTTGCATCTGGTGACTGCGGCGGATTACTTGCGGTTTCGATCGACGGTGGCACCGGTGCTCGAGGCTGGGTTGAGGGTGCTCGGCGATCGGGGCGAAGGGCTCGAGCCGGACAAGGTGGTCGCGACGGCCCGGAAGCTGCTCGCGAAGGAGCCGCTGACCTTCACCGAAGTGCGGGACGCGCTGCAGCAGAAGTTCCCGGCCGTGAATGAACGCGCACTCGGGTTCTGCACCAGGATGCTCGTCCCGCTGGTGATGTACCCGACCGACGCCCGCTGGAGCTGGCCGGCCAACGCACGCTTCACTCCGGCCGAGGACTGGATCGGCGCCAAGCTCCACCCGAAGGCCGAGGCCCAGGAGCTCGTCACCAGATACCTGCAAGCCTTCGGGCCGGCCACGCCCGCCGACTTCCAGACGTGGTCCGGACTGCAGAAGGCGAAGCCTCTCTTCGACGCGCTCGACCTCGAGACGTTCACCGACGAGGCCGGCAAGACGCTGTACGACGTACCGGATGCGCCTCGGCCGGATCCGGACACGAAGGTCCCGGTGCGGTTCCTGCCGGAGTTCGACAATCTGCTGCTGGCACACGCGAAGCGCGAGCGGATCATCGCCGACGAGCACCGGCCGGCCGTGTTCACCAAGAACCTGCGGGTCAAGTCGACGTACACGGTCGACGGCCTGGTTGCGGGGCTGTGGAACGCCGAGAAGAAGCGCGGTGTGGCCACTCTCACGCTGACGCCGTTCGGCCGCACGCTGAAGAAGACGCTGACCGAGCTGGAGCGGGAAGGGACCGCGCTGCTGCGGTTCCTGGAGCCGGACGCCAAGACGTACGAGGTGGTTACGGCGGGTGAATGAGGTTGTTGTCACACGTCGGATGACTGGGCCAGAACCAGTGGACCCGGTGGAATAGACGAATGAACACAGTCCCCACCATCACTCTGGACAACGGCGTCGAGATCCCGCAGCTGGGCCTGGGGGTCTGGCAGGTCGAGGACGAGATCGTCACCGACGTCGTCACGACCGCGTTCGAAGCCGGCTACCGGCACATCGACACCGCGGCCGCCTACGGCAACGAGGCCGGCGTCGGGCGAGCCATCGCCGCGTCGGACCTGCCGCGCGACGAACTGTTCATCACCACCAAGCTGTGGAACGACGACCAGGGCTACGACTCCACCCTGAAGGCGTTCGACCAGAGCATCGACCTGCTCGGCCTCGAGTACGTCGACCTGTACCTGATCCACTGGCAGTCGCTGAAGCGGGACAAGTACGTCGACACCTGGAAGGCGTTCGAGCAGCTGTACGCCGACAAGCGGGTGCGCGCGATCGGCGTCTCGAACTTCCACGAGCCCGCGCTGCGGCGGCTGTTCGACGAGACCAGGATCCGTCCCGCGGTGAACCAGATCGAGCTGCACCCGGCGCTGCCGCAGGACGAACTGCGCGCGTTCAACGCGGAGAACGACATCGTCACCCAGGCGTGGAGTCCGCTGGCGCAGGGCCAACTGCTCGCGCAGCCGGCCCTGCAGACGCTGGCGGACAAGCACGGCAAGACTTCCGCGCAGGTGGTCATCCGCTGGCACCTGCAGCTCGGCAACGTGGTGATCCCGAAGTCGAAGACGCCGAGCCGGATCCAGGAGAACTTCCAGGTCTTCGACTTCCAGCTCGACAACGACGACATGGCCGCGATCGCCGACCTCGAGACCGGCGTACGCACCGGCGGCGACCCAGACGTCTTCGGCTGACCCCTTCACCCCCACTCCCCTCGCCCCCGCCGCGCTCCCCGCGCCCCCGCTGGCGGGCGGCGGCAGGCGGGCGGCGGCAGGCGGGCGGGCGGTCGGCGGGCGGGCGGTCGGCGGACATTTGAGCGGATATCCCCTCGGGTTGACGGTTCTCAGCCCGAATTCCGAGGGTAGAACCGTGCATTTCAAGGGATAACCGGTCAAATGCCCGAGGCGCGCCGGTGACGCGTGCCGGTCAGGCGTGGCGGTGAGGCGTGGCGGTGAGGCGTGGCGGGGAGGCGTGGCGGGACGGGGCGGTGGTTAGAGCACCTCGAGGAAGCGGGCCAGCACGGGTGATCGGTTGTCCGGCGACCAGACTACGGAGAGTTGCCAAGGTGGTAGGTCGTCGGACAACTCGCGGTACACGACCGCGTCCGGGTTGGAGGGCGGCGTCGGGCTGATCAGCAACGAGACGCCGAGCCCGGCGGCAACGAGCGAGACGATTGTCTGGACGTCGGCCGCCTCCTGCTCGACCCGCGGCGTGAACCCGGCCGCCCGGCAGAAGCTGACGATCGTGTCGTGGACGGCGGGTCCGCTGGACCGCGAGTAGAACACGAACGGCTCGTCGGCGAGCTCCGCCAGTCGCAACCGCTTGCGCTTGGCCAGCCGGTGCCGCGCGGGCAGTACCGCGACCAGCGGATCCGACGACACCACTCGCGACGCCAGCCCGGGAGCAAGCTGTACGACGGCGGTCCCTCGGGGCGACGTACCTGCCCCAGCTGCTGGTGTGTTCGGACGCAGCAGGCCGACGTCGATCTGGCCGTCACGCAGCGCCTCGGTTTGGCGCAAGGTCGTCAGCGACTCCAGGTCGAGCACGACCTCGGGGTACGCCGCGCGGAAGGCGCCCAGGATCCGCGGCAGTACCTCGAACGTCGCCGACTGCACGAACCGGAACCGCAACGTCCCGAGCTCCCCGCGCTGTGTGCGCTGTGCTGCCCGTACCGCTTCATCGGCGCGCCGCAGCAGATCCTTGGCCTCGGCCAGGAACGTCTCCCCCGCTGCCGTCATCACGAAGCGCCGCCGGACCCGGGCGAACAACTCGACGCCCAGATCGTGCTCGAGGGCTGCGATCTGCCGGCTGAGCGACGGCTGGGTGAGGTGAAGCCGGGTCGCCGCCCGACCCACGTTCATCTCCTCGGCGACGACCACGAACGACCTGAGCTGACGGAGTTCCATACGCAAGATCATGCACCAAACACATCAACTCTGCGAAAAGAATCCATTGGACGTATAGAGGGTCTGGTTCCTACCGTTGAAGGGTCGAAAGGAAATCACCATGCACTACATCCCCTTCTCCGTGGTCAAGTCGATTCACGAGCAGACCCACTCAGCAATGCCGAACGCACCGGTCGTCCCGCACATACCGCGCGGCCCACGCCGGCGCCCGCTGCGCGCCTTACGGCGGCTGATGCAGCGGCCGACCACCGTGACCAAGGCGGCACCCGTCGCCGAGGTGGCGCCCGTTGCCGAATCGGCGCGTGTTACCGAGGCGGTTCCGGCGCTGACGCTGGTCTCATCCACGGCCGAGCCGAACGGGTCTGCCAGGGAGCTGTGCGAAGCTGAGGTTCGTGATCGAGGTACGACGACTGCGAGTGCTGCGCGCGCTTGCTGATCACGGCACCGTGACTGCGGCCGCCGAGGTGCTTCACCTGACGCCCTCGGCGGTCTCGCAGCAGTTGGCCGCACTGGAGTCCGAGGTCGGCCAGGAACTGCTCGAACGGCGCGGCCGCCGGGTCGCGATCACCTCGGCCGGCCGCCTGCTGCTGGCCCACACCGACACCATCCTCACCGAGGTCGAGCGCGCCGAAGAGGCGATGCGGCTGCACGCGAACGGCAGCACCGGCGAGGTCCGCATCACCGCGTTCGCCACCGCGATCAGCTTGCTGGTCGCGCCCGCCCTCGCCCGACTCCGCGAGACGAACCCCGGCCTCGCACTCGTCATCCGGGATGCCGAAGGCCATCAAGGCATCACCCAGCTACTCGACGGTGACGTCGACATCGCGATCGCCGTCGAACACCGCGGTTCGCCGCGACCCGACGACCAGCGGCTGGTCCGGATCCCCTTGTACGCCGAGCCTTTCGTCGCCGTACTGCCGCCGTCACATCCGGCTGCGGCCCACGAGGCGATTGAACTGGCGATGCTCGCGGGCGACGACTGGGTGATGACCGCGCCGGGCAATCCGATCCGGGATGTGGTCGTGCTGGCCTGCGAACAAGCCGGCTTCCAGCCGCGCATCGTCCATCAGTCCGACGACTTCCGAGCCGTCGCCGCTTTGGTCGCCGCCGGTGGTGGAGTGTCGCTCGTCCCACGCCTCGCCGTACCGGCTCCGACACTCGCACTGATCCGCCCGCTCCCGGACCCCGTCCCCACCCGGCGCGTGTACGCCGCCGTCCGCCCGGGTCGCGCCGATCACCCGCTCGTCACCGCGACCCTCGACGTCCTCACCGAGGTCGCCGAAAAGCTCTGAGTCGTTGCCAGAGGCCACCAAGGTCAGCGGCGCCGGCCGTCCAGACCCACTGTGGACAGGCGCGCGATGAGCGTGCGCGGGGTGTAGCGAGCAGCAGCCATCAGGAGCTTGTAACGAAGGCTCGGGATCGAGATCGCCTTCCCGCGCATCAGATCCTTCCACGCGGCGTCGACCATGTCGGTCGCATCCAGCCACATGAACGAGGGGATGACCGACTTGTCCATTCCCATCCGGTCGTGGAACTCGGTGTGCACCAGGCCCGGGCACAACGCCATCACGGCGACTCCCTTGGAGTGCAACTGGATCGCCAGCCCGGCCGAGAACGTCGTCACCCACGACTTGTGCGCACTGTAGGGACCGCGCTGCAAGAACCCGGCCACCGACGACACGTTCATCACCGCTCCCGACCCCCGCTCGATCATCGGGAGTACGGCGGCATGCGTCAGCCGCAGGACGACGCGCACCAGGAGGTCAAGCTGCTTCTCCTCGGTGTCGACCGAGTTCGCCCAGAACGGCTTCCTCTGCCCGAAGCCGGCGTTGTTCACCAGTACCTCGATCGGCCCGGTCCGGAACCGCTCCTCCACCCTGGCCAGGTCGTCCCGATCGGTCAGGTCGGCGGCGATCACCTCACAGGCCACGCCGTGCAGGCGGGTGAGGTCGGCCGCGACCTCCTTCAGCCGCGCCTCGTCCCGCGACACCAGGACCAGGTCGTACCCCTCCACCGCCAGTTTGTCGGCGAAGGCCCGGCCGATCCCGGTCGCAGGTCCGGTGATGAGCGCAGTCGGCACGTTCGATCCTCCCGTCGGTGACGCACCCAGTCTGTCATTACCCTGGCCAGATGCCGCCTGACCTCGACACCTGGATCCTCGACCTCGACAACACCTTGTACCCCGCGGGCTCCGCACTCGCCGAGCAGCTCACGCACGGCATCCTGTCGACGGTCGCAGGCTTCTACGACACCGACCTCGTCGGCGCCCGGCGGATCCAGGCCGAACTGGTCGCGGAGTACGGCACCTCCCTGCGCGGCGCAATGGTCACCCGTGCCATCGACCCGCACGAGTTCCTCGGTTTCGAGCGGCGGATCGACTATTCGGTGCTCACTCCGAATGCGACTCTCGCCACCGCGCTGGAGGCGCTGCCCGGACGCCGCTTCGTCTACACGAACGGCTCGGTCTACCACGCCGAGCAGGCGCTCGCGCGGCTCGGACTGACGACCCACTTCGACGGCGTCTTCGACATCCTCGCCGGCGACCTGATCCCGAAGCCGTATCCGGAGAGCCTCGACGCGTTCCTGACCCGCTTCGCGATCGACCCTGCCCGGGCGGCCATGGTCGACGATCTCCAGGTCAACCTCACCCTGCCGCACGAGCGCGGGATGACGACCGTGTGGGTGTCGGGCGAGCCGGTGCCGGACGGGACGCCGTACCGGCGGATCGCTCCGAGGCAGTGGCACGCGTGGGATCTGCCGGCCGTTCTCCGGTTCATGGTTGCGCCCGCTGACATCTGATGAGTCGGCCGTTGCCTCGCCGTACGGCCCCCGTTAACCGCGCGATGTGACCGCGAGTGGTCTGAGGACTTACGCTGCACACCTGAGTTTGCGGGAACAGGGAGGTAGCGAATGGCAGCCACCGACAAGGCGCTGGCCGGCCTGCGTCAGATGATCGCATCCGGTCAGCTGGGGCCGGGGGCGAAGTTCCCGCCGGAGCCGGAGCTGTGCGACCACCTCGGGGTGTCGCGCAGCTCGTTGCGCGAGGCGGCACGTTCGCTGGCGGCGCTTGGCGTCATCGAGTCGCGGCATGGGTCGGGCACGTATGTGTCAGCGCTGGATCCGGCGGAGATCATCAGCCGGTTCTCGTTGTCGGTCGAGCTGATCCCGCTCGAGGGTGTGCTCGAGTTGTTGGAGGTACGCCGGGTGCTCGAGGCGCATGCCACCGCGGCGGCGGCCGCGCGGCAGGATCCGGAGTTGGCCGCGCAACTGAGCGACATCCTCGATCGGCTCGAGTCGACCACTGACTCGATCGAGATCCAGCACCTCGACGCCGAGTTCCACGGCGCGATCTGTACGGCGGGGGGCAATCCGACCGTCACCGCGCTCACCAGCGTGATCCGCGGGCGCGGCGGTCACTACCGCATCTTCGAGCCGGGCGAGGACTTCGCCGCGATCAAGCAGACCAGCGACCGCGGCCACCGCGCCATCCTCGCCGCCATCGCCCGCCGCGACCCCTCGGCCGCCGCCACCGCCGCCTCGGCCCACATAGCCCAAACCGAACTCTGGCTCCGAGCCCTCCGCCCCGCCCCCCAACCCGAACTCCCTACCGGCTGACAGAAATTTTCTTCTGACTGTCGAGATATTGCGGAGTGGCAGTCGGGTGCATAACCTCCAGGCAACTCGTCCGGAGGGGATCCGCCAATGTCCCGATCTCACCTTCGCCTGACTGCGGTCGCGTTGACGACCGCTCTCCTCGGCGCCTTGCTCACCACCCCCGCGACTGCCACCCGCCCGGCTCCCCGCATCACCCGAGCCGGCCTCGATCCGTCACTCGTCGCAGGACGCGGCGCGCAGGTCCCGTTCCTCGAGCAGGAGGCTGAGAACGCCTACTTCACCGGCGAGAAGATCGGCCCGAGCCGCGAGGCCTACACCCTGCCGGCCGAAGCCTCCGGACGGACCGCCGTACGGCTGCAACCCAAGCAGTACGTCGAATTCACCCTGACCCATCCCGCGAACGCGCTGACCCTCCGCTACAGCATCCCGGACACGCCGACCGGCGGCGGTCTCCGCGCACCCCTGGACGTCACGGTCAACGGCAAGCACAAGCGCACGATGACACTCACGTCGGAGTACGCCTGGCTGTACGGGATGTATCCGTTCTCCAACGACCCGAATGTCGACCCGATCCCCGGCTGGTGGAAGCCCGAACCGGACCCGGTCGCCAAACCGTTCCGTCCGAATCACTTCTACGATGAGCAACGACTCCTGCTCGACCGCACCTACCAAGCCGGCGACCGCGTCCGATTCGCCGTACCTCGGAACACCGTAGCCGCCTGGTACGTCGTCGACCTGGCCGACTTCGAGCTCGTCAAAGCACCGCTCAAGCAACCACCGCGATCCCTGTCGGTACGCCTGTTCGGCGCCGACCCCACCGGCCGGTACGACGCGGCGCCCGCGATCGAACGCTCCATCGCACTGGCCAAGCGCCTCGGCCTGTCGGTGTTCATCCCGCCGGGCACATACCAGGTCAACCGGCACATCGTCGTCGACCAGGTCACCGTCCGCGGCGCCGGCAACTGGTGGACGATCATCAAAGGCAAGGTCCTGCCACTCGACGAACCCGCGCCGGACAAGTCCATCCACAGTGCCCCCGGCTTCTACGGGAAGTACGCCGGGGATGGCGGCAGCACCGACGTACACCTGTCCGACTTCGCGATCGAGAGCGACGTACGGGAACGCATCGACACCGACCAAGTGAACGGAATCGGCGGCGCGATCGGTGGCGGTTCGACCATCGAGAACCTGTACCTGCACCACACCAAGGTCGGCATCTGGCTGGACGGTCCGATGGACGGTCTGCTGATCCGGAACAACATCATCACCGACGCCATCGCCGACGGGATGAACCTGCACCTCGGCGTCTCGAACGTCCGGGCGACCAACAACTTCGTCCGCAACAGCGGCGACGACGGCCTGGCGATGTGGTCCGAGTCGAACCCCGACGGTCTGGTCAACCACGACAACGTCTACGACCACAACACCGTCCAGACACCGGTGCTCGCCAACAACATCGCCGTCTACGGCGGGCGCGACAACGCGGTCACCGACAACCTGGTCGCCGACCCGATCCGCGAAGGCAGCACCCTGCACGCCGGCTCGCGGTTCAATGCGACCCCGTTCGAGGGAACGTTGAGGTTCGCACGGAACACCACGGTCCGAGGTGGTCCGCGCGACCTCAACTGGGATCTCGGCCTCGGCGCGATCTGGCTGTACGCCTTGCAGTCGACGATGTCCGGCACGATCGAGATCACCGACAGCTCGTTCCTCGACTCGACCTACAACGCGATGATGTTCGTCGTCGACTGGCCGGTGAAGGACGACTACGCGCTCACGAATGTTGCCGTGCGCAACATCAAGGTCGACGGCACCGGGACGAACGTGGTGAACGCCCGGGTCGGCGGCTGGGCGACGTTCGAGAATGTCGACGCGCGGAATGCCGGCGCTCCTTTTGTCAACAATTGCGGCACGTTCCACTTCGACGGTCCGCCGGAGTTCGACGTACGTCTGCTGTCCGGCAACGACGGCGACTGGTCCGGCGCGACCTGGTGCGAGGACCGGCCTACCGTCGTACCGCCTCCACCACCTTCGGCGTGGCACTGACCCGCTGCCGGAAGGCCAGCGTCAGGATGATCGCCCCGGCGAGAGTGAAGCACGCCGCCACCACGGCGGCGGTGTGCATCGCGTGCAGGAAGGCGTCGTTCGCGGCGCCGACCAGGTCCGGGCGGTGGATGGCTCCGGCCGTGTGACGCGTGGCCTCGGCGGATACCGAGGCCGCGTCACGCGCGCCGGCCGGCAGACCGGTCAGCGACGGGGCGATGGCGTGCTGGTACGTCGACGACACGATCGTGCCGAGTACGGCGACACCGAGAACGCTGCCGACCTGGCGGATCGCATTGTTGACCGCCGACCCCGCACCGATGCGATCCATCGGCAGAGTCGCGATCACTGCCGCCGTCGTGGGCGCCACAGTCGCACCGATCGCCAGCCCGGCCAGAGCCCCGACCAGACCGACCCACACCAACGAGGTGTCGACCAGATAGGTGAGGTTGAGCGCGTGGCACAGTGCGAACGCGGCCAACGCCGTACCGCACACCTTCGCGACACCGAAGCGGCCGGCCAGTCGCGCACCGAGCGGCGAGCCCAGTACGACGCCTGCTGCGCTGGGCAACGACATCAGACCGGCCGACAGTGCGCTCATGCCACGCGCACCCTGCAGGTAGAAGGCCAGGTAGAAGCTCTGACCTGTCAGAGTCAGGAACACCCCGGCGAGCACGAGGTTGCCGGTCGCGAAACGACGGTTGCGGAACAGCCGCGGATCGAAGCTCGGCTCGTGCTCACGCCATTCCGAGTAGAGGAATCCGGCCAGCAGGACCAGACCGGCGGCGATGCTTGCCCACACCTGCCAGCGGCTCCAGCCGCCTTGGTGACCGCCCTCGATCAGGCCGTAGGACAAGCCGAGCAGACCGATTGTCGACAAGCCGAGGCCGAGCGGGTCGAGCCGGCGTCGCTGCGGGCTTCTGGGGTTCGGCAGAACGAGGCGAGCGCCGAGCAGACCGGCAGCGACGATCGGCAGGTTGATCAGGAACACCGACCCCCACCAGAAGTGGTCGATCAACAGGCCACCGAGCACAGGACCGACGGCCACGCCCAGACCGGCCGCCGACGACCAGACCGCGATCGCACCGGCGCGGCGTTCTGGTGGGAAGGTCCAACCGATGATGGCCATCGACGTCGGGCCGAGCAGCGCGCCACCGAGGCCCATGGTCGCGCGGGCGATGATCAGCGAGGTCGGACCGTCCGCCCAGGCCGCCCACGCGGATGAGGCGCCGAACACGACCAGACCGACCATCAGGACAGTCCGGTGGCCGTAGCGGTCGCCGAGTGCGCCGGCCGCGAAGAGTGCGGTGGCGAAGAGCAGTGAGTAGATGCCGATGGCCCATTGCAGTTGGCCCGGCGTGGCGCCGAGACCTTCGACCGGGTCGGCGAGCCGTTCGAGGGCGATGCCCAGAACGGTGGAGTCGATCCAGATGAGAAGGGATGAGACGACGAGGATCGTGAGGATGCGGCGTTGCCGCGCGGGCTCGATCGAGGACACGAAGTCTCCTATGATTGACAGGACCCTGACGAGGATTCGAGTTTCCCTCGATTGTCAGGAACCTGTCAATCCTATTTATCGGCAGAATTGGGTGCATGGACCTCGACGACCCGACCGGCTGCGTGACCTTCCTCGTCCGGCACGCCTGGCTGAGCATGCGCTCCGCGCTCGCCGACGCCCTCGACGAGCACGGGCTGTCCGTGCAGCAGTACGGCGTACTCGTGCTGGTCTCGAAGGTGCCGGGGCGGACCGTCGCCGAGGTCGGCCGCGAGGTGGGTACGGCGCGTCAGTCCGCGAACGAACTGATCAGCGGGATGGAGCGCGCCGGTCTGCTCGAGCGGCGGCCGAACCCGAATGACCGGCGGACCCAGCAGGTGCATCTCACCCCGGACGGCGAGCAACGGCTGATCGATGTGGGTCCGGCCGTCCGCAAGGTCGAGGAGGATCTGGAGGCGTCGTTCAGCGACGCCGACCGCGCGGCCGCCCGCGCCTGGCTGCACCACATGGTCGAGAACGCCGGCTAGGGTCCGCTGCGTCGGAGGGCGCTAGCGGCCGCTGCGGACCAGCAGGCGTTCGAACTCGGTGGTTGCCGTGACGTCGGTCGGTGACCGGAAGCCCTCCGCGGCGAAGGATGCCCCGAGCATCCGGGTCAGCCCGGAATGCGCCAGCGCGACGGTCGCATCGTCGTACCGGACCGATCGGCCGAGGCCGGTGGCGAGGTCCCAGCTGTGGATGACGAGTTCGGCGACGACTTCCTCGACGACGTGCTCGATCGGGGTTTCGCCGCGGTAGGGCATGTCGATCGTGGCCGGGGCCTGTTCGAGGTGGGTGACCAGGGCCGCTTCGCGAAGATCCCGGGCCGGGTCGTCGGTGAGGGTGTAGGTGGGCGATCCGTCGGCGAACTCCGGCTCGGTCCCGGCCGCGCAGGCCGCGGTGACGCGTTGCCAGCCGATCACATGCTCCAGCAGACGGCGTACGTCGTACTCGCCGCAGGGCGTCGACCGGGTCAGGTCGGCGGGCCGCACCGCGTCGACCAGTTCCTGCGTGATCTTGATGGTGTTCGCCAGGAGGGTGAGCCGCTCGTCGTTCCGCACACCACGATCTTGCCTGATGCGGGGGTTAGGGTCGGGGGCATGCGCGAACACGCTGTGCGGTTGGACGGGCTCGGGACGACGATCTTCGCCGAGATGTCGGCGCTCGCGGTGGCGACCGGATCGGTGAACCTCGGGCAGGGATTCCCCGACACGGACGGGCCTGACTCGCTGCTGGAGGACGCGATCGCGGCGATCCGGGCGGGCGCGAACCAGTACCCGCCGGCGCGTGGCATCCCCGCGTTGCGGCAGGCGATCGTCGACCACCAGAAGCGCTTCTACGACCTGTCGTACGACCCGGATACCCAGGTCCTCGTGACCACTGGCGCTACTGAGGCGGTCGCCGCCGCGCTGCTCGCGTTGGTCGAGCCGGGTGATGAGGTGATCGCGCTCGAGCCGTACTACGACTCGTACGCCGCCGGGATCGCGTTCGCCGGCGGTCGCCGGGTGCCGGTCACGCTGCGCGCTCCCGACTACCGCCTCGACCTGGACGAACTCCGCGCCGCCGTCACGCCGCGCACGAAGGTGCTGCTGATCAACTCACCGCACAACCCGACCGGCACCGTCCTCACCGACGACGAACTCCGCGGCATCTGCGCGGTCGCGATCGAACACGACCTGGTCGTCATCACCGACGAGGTCTACGAACACCTCGTGTACGACGGACGCCAGCACACCCCATTGGCGTCGTACGACGGAATGGCCGAGCGGACCGTGTCGATCAGCAGCGCGGGCAAGACGTTCTCGGTGACCGGGTGGAAGATCGGCTGGGTCACCGGTGCGCCGTCGGTGGTGACTGCCGTGACGACCGCGAAGCAGTTCCTCACCTTCACGTCCGGTGCGCCGTTCCAGCCGGCCGTTGCGAATGCGCTTGCCCTGGGCAACGAGTACTTCGACGCCCTGCGCGCCGACCTGCAGTCGCGCCGCGACCTGCTCTGCGACGGCCTCGCCGCCCTAGGCTTCGAGGTCCACCGTCCGGCCGGCACCTACTTCGTCACCACCGACATCCGCCCCTTGGGCCACACCGACGGCATCGCCTTCTGCCGCATGCTCCCCGAACGCGCCGGCGTCGTCGCCATCCCCCACCAGGTCTTCTACGACAACCCAGCCCCCGGCCGCCCCCTAGTTCGCTGGGCCTTCTGCAAACAACCCCAAGTCCTCCAAGAAGCCCTGACCCGCCTCCAAACCCTCTGACCTCAGGGGAGGAAGTGGGAGAGGGTTTCGGGGTCTCGGGCTACGGCTGTGGTTTGGTCGTCGGCGGTGAGGATGGGGCGTTGGATGAGGATGGGGTGGGTGACAATCGCTTCGATCCAGGCGGGGCGGTTGGCGGGGTCTCGGGGCAGGTCGCGGAGGGGTTTGGCGTCGGGTTCGTTGTGGCGGACCAGGTCCCAGGGCTCGAGGTTGAGACGGGCCAGGACCTCGGTCAGTTCTTCCGCGGTGGGCGGGTCGTCGAGGTAGCGGCGGACCGTGTAGGTGACGCCGGCCTCGTCGAGGGCCTTGGTCGCGATGCGGCATTTGGAGCAGGCCGGGTTGATCCAGATCTCCACGGATGAAGTCCTTAGGGGTCAGCGGTCGAGGGGTCAGCGGTGGTGGAACCAGAGTTTGGTCGGCTGCTGGAGCATCAGGAACAGCAGGGTGCCGTGAATCGCCAGCCCGAGGATGCCACTGGGCAGCGCCACCACTCCGCCCACGATGCCGATCGCAGCGACCACGATCAGCATGATTCGGGCCCACGCGCGGCGCTTGCGGACGAAGATCGCCGGCAGGATGTAGATGAACGCGCAGATCACAGCCGCCGCAACAGCGACACCCTGCGCGTCCTTCGTGCCGGTGAGGACCTCGGAGATCTGCTCACCCGCCGACGTTAACGCCAGACCGGCGAGCAGGATGCTCATCACGCCCAGGCCGAGCGAGATGACCGCGGCGATCGTCACCTGCTTGGGCGGAGCCGCCGGCGCGTACGCCGTCGGGCCGGCGCCGAACACACCGCCGTACGCTCCCGGCCGATCGCCGTACGAACCAGCGCGATCACCGTACGGCGCCGAGCCGGGCGGCGGACCGGGGAGGCCGTCGGCCGAGCCGAAGACACCCTGGTACGGACCAGGACCGTCCACGCGCCCAGCCCGGCCCGGCTCCTCGCCGGAGTTGTTGCCCTGCTGCTCGGTCATGCGTTACAGATTCCTTCCACCATCCCCCACCCCTGATCCTCGCAGATCCCACAAGCCCCACCGCTCGGCCGCGGACAGGTGTTCCCTTGGCTGCGCGGAAACAAGGTGCCGCCAGGCGACGAAAAGTTTCCGCGGAACGACGCTCTAGGACTCGCTGAGGATGATGTCGAGGTGGCGGAAGTCCAGGCAAGCCTGGAGGTCGGCGACGCTGACGGGACCGAAGTACGTGGAGTGGAAGTGGACCGAGGTGCCAGTGGTGCCGTGGGAGTCGACGGGGTCGAGGTCGGTCACGGGTACGCCGTACTCGTAGCGCTGGGTCCAGGAGCCGTTGAGGCGGCGGTTGGTGTGGGTGAGGCGATCGCTGAGGGCTGCGACCACTGACATGCCGCGGCGCGGGTGCCCGTCGGGGAGGAGTGGCGCGGCGGGATCCTCGAAGAAGCGAAGGTCCTGCGTGGCCATGACCGGCTTCTTGATCGGTCGACCGTGTTCGTCGACGCGCGTATCCGTTCCCCGCCCGTCATCCACCACGGTGATCGATCCGTCGGCATGCAGCGTGATCGTGCAGACACCCCGTCGCCCAGACGATTCCGCCTCGTCGTCGGGGTAGGCAACGACCTCCTGCACGAGGTGCAGCAGACCGCCAGGCGCATACCGGCCGACGTCGCCCCGGATCTGAGCCAGGTGCTCCCGATCCACTGATCCAGCCCAGTCATGCGTGGTGTTCACCCAGTCAGCTCGTGTCACCCGCCCATTCTCGCCGATTCCTTGGGCGGAGACCGGCAAGGACCTCATCACGTACGGCAACCCGACGCTCCTGGACAGCCTGCTGCGGAACGGTCTCGTCGATGAGAAACAAAGCTGGGCCGGCACACAGCCGGCCCAGCATTCCAACGAGTTAGGCGGGACTGACGTCCAGCGCGTCCTTCGCCTCGTTCAGGGTGACGTTGACGGTGTCACCATCCCGGACGCTGCCGTTGAGCAGACTCCGGGCCAACTCGTCACCGATGGCAGACTGCACCAGTCGGCGGAGCGGACGAGCGCCGTACACCGGGTCGTAGCCCGTCATCGCCAGCCACTCCATCGCGCCCTCGTCGACGTTCAGGGTGATCCGGCGATCGGCCAGACGGCGCTGCAACGCCTTGATCTGCAGGGCGACGATCTGGGTCAGCTCCTCGCTGCCGAGCGCGTCGAACAGCACGATCTCGTCCAGCCGGTTGATGAACTCCGGCTTGAACGACTGCCGCACGACCGCCATCACCTGATCGCGCTTGGCCTTCTCGTCCAGTCCGAGATCAGCCAGGTAGGCCGACCCCAGGTTGCTGGTCAGGATCAGGATCACGTTGCGGAAGTCGACCGTACGGCCCTGGCCGTCGGTCAGGCGACCGTCGTCCAGCACCTGCAGCAGGATGTCGAAGACCTCGGGATGCGCCTTCTCCACCTCGTCGAGCAGGATCACCGAGTACGGACGGCGGCGGACAGCCTCGGTGAGCTGGCCACCCTCCTCGTACCCGACGTACCCGGGCGGGGCACCGACCAGCCGCGCGACGCTGTGCTTCTCGCCGTACTCCGACATGTCGATCCGGACCATCGCGCGCTCGTCGTCGAACAGGAAGTCCGCGAGCGCCTTGGCCAGCTCGGTCTTACCCACACCGGTCGGACCGAGGAACAGGAACGAACCGGTCGGCCGGTCGGGGTCGGAGATGCCGGCACGAGCACGTCGTACGGCGTCACTCACGGCCTTGACCGCCTCGCGCTGGCCGATCAGCCGGCGCCCCAGCTCGTCCTCCATCCGGAGCAGCTTGCCGGTCTCGCCCTCGAGCAGCCGTCCGGTCGGGATGCCGGTCCACATCGCGATCACCTCGGCGATCTCGGTCGGACCGACCTCCTCGTTGACCATCGCGTCCGGCCCCTCGGTGACCTCGGGCTCCTCGGAAGCGCTCTCCAGCTCCTTGGTCAGCTCGGGGATCTCGCCGTACAGGATCCGGGAGGCGGTCTCGAAGTCGCCGTCGCGCTGCGCCCGCTCGGCCTGGCCGCGGAGCTCGTCGATGCGCTCCTTGACCTCACCGATGCGGTTCAGGCCGGACTTCTCCTTCTCCCAGCGGGCCTCGAGCGCGCGCAGTTCCTCCTCGCGGTCGGCGAGGTCGGCGCGCAGCCGGCCGAGCCGCTCCTGGCTCGACGGGTCCTCCTCGCGAGACAGCGCGAGCTCCTCCATCTTCAGCCGGTCGACGGTACGCCGGAGCGAGTCGATCTCGACCGGGGACGAGTCGATCTCCATCCGCAGCCGGGACGCGGACTCGTCGACCAGGTCGATCGCCTTGTCCGGCAGCTGGCGGCCGGTGATGTAGCGGTGCGACAGCGTGGCCGCGGCGACCAGGGCGGAGTCGGAGATGGCGACCTTGTGGTGCGCCTCGTACCGCTCCTTCAGACCGCGCAGAATCGCGATCGAGTCCTCGACCGACGGCTCACCGACGAACACCTGCTGGAAGCGTCGCTCCAGCGCCGGGTCCTTCTCGATCCGGGTCCGGTACTCGTCCAGGGTGGTGGCACCGATCATCCGGAGCTCACCACGGGCCAGCATCGGCTTCAGCATGTTGCCGGCGTCCATGGAGCTGTCGCCGGTCGCACCGGCGCCGACGACGGTGTGCAACTCGTCGATGAAGGTGATGATCTGGCCGTCGGAGTCCTTGATCTCGGTCAGCACGGCCTTCAGCCGCTCCTCGAACTCACCGCGGTACTTCGCACCCGCGACCATCGCGCCCAGGTCGAGGCTGATCAGCCTCCGGCCGCGCAGCGACTCGGGCACGTCGCCGGCCACGATCCGCTGGGCCAGTCCCTCGACAACGGCGGTCTTGCCGACGCCAGGCTCACCGATCAGGACCGGGTTGTTCTTGGTACGCCGGGACAGCACCTGGACGACCCGGCGGATCTCGGAGTCACGCCCGATCACCGGGTCGAGCTTGCCGTCCTTGGCCCGCTCGGTCAGGTCGACGCCGTACTTCTCCAGCGTCTTGGTGGTGCCCTCGGCCTCCGGGGAGGTGATCCGGCGGTTGCCGCGCATCTGGTCGAACGCCTGCAGCAGCGCGTCGGCGGTGACCCCGAGCGCGGTCTTGGCGTTGCCCTCGACGGTGGCCAGCGCGATCAGCAGGTGCTCGGTGGAGACGTACTCGTCCCCGAGCCCGAGAGCCCGCTGCTCCGCCTGGCTCAGCACATCGCCGGTCTTCGGCGACAGGCTCGGCGCCTGCACGCTGCCACCGCTCGCCTTCGGCAGGCGGCTCAGCTGCTCGGCGGTCCGGCGGCGTACCGCGTCGAGGTCACCGCCCGCGGCCTCGAGCAGGCCGACGGTCGTCCCCTCGGGCTGCGCGAGCAGTGCGGACAGCAGATGAATCGGTTCGACGGTCGGATTGCCCGCCGAGGAGGTCTGGCGGATCGCGACCGACAGGGTTTCCCGGGCCAGCGTGGTCAACCGCTGAACGTCCATATGGGTTCCAGCCTTTCAGCTCAAGCAACAGCAAACACTGGGTACAACCTATCCAAACTTGAGTCCATTCCACTCAACTCTGAGAAATCCCGGGGAAATCTCAGGGTCGGGGCAGAACCTTCGGCCGCGGTACGGCGTCCTCCGTCCTGGAAATCCTTTGCCCGTTCCGCCCCGGAGGCTCTCCCTTGCGAAGACATCGCTGGACCATCCCACTCCTCTGCGTAGCCGTCACCTTCGGCGGCACCGTCGCCCTCCCTGCCGGCGCCAAGCCCGTCCCCGAGACGACGGCGACCACGGCGACCACCAGCCGCATCACCCTGATCACAGGCGATCGCATCCAGGTCACCCAGTACGCCGGACGGCCGCCGGCGATCGTGTTCGAGCCGGACCGCCACAGCAGCTCCGACTCCGCGATCACCACCCTGTCCGGCGGCCACACCTACGTCGTACCGACGGCAGCGGCTGCGGATGTGACCAGCGGCAAGCTCGACCGGACCCTGTTCGACGTCACCACCTTGATCGCGGAGCAGCGTGACGATGCCCACTCGTCCACGATGCCGGTGATCGTCCACTACGCTGGCTCCGATGCCGCCGCGACGGCGCGCGCCCAGCACGCGACGATCCCGGGCGCGGCCAGCAGCCGGACGCTCGACAGCATCGGTGCACGGGCTGCGGCGATCACCAAGTCCGAGGCCACCGCGTTCTTGAAGGACCCGCAGGTCGAGCGCGTGACGCTGGACCGCAAGGTCAAGGTGAGCCTGGACCAGAGCGTGCCGCAGATCGGCGCGCCGGCGGCGTGGGAGCGCGGCCTGACCGGCAAGGGCTCGAAGATCGCCATCCTGGACACCGGCATCGACGCCACCCACCCGGATGTTGCCGGCCGCATCGCGGCCTCGCAGAACTTCACGCCCACCGAGGATGCCGGCGACCACTACGGCCACGGCACACACGTCGCGAGCATTGCGGCCGGCAACGGCGCAGCGTCGGGTGGCAAGTACAAGGGCGTCGCCCCAGAGGCCACGCTGCTGAACGGCAAGGTTCTCGACGACTACGGCAGCGGTGAGTTCTCCGGGATCATCGCCGGGATGGAATGGGCCACCGCACAGGGCGCGGATGTGATCAACCTCAGCCTGGGCGGCCAGGAGCCGAGTGACGGCACGGACGATCTGTCCCAGGCGGTCAACCGACTCAGCCGCGACACCGGCACTCTCTTCGTCGTTGCTGCAGGCAACTGTTTCGCACCCGAACCCGCCACCGTCACCTCCCCCGCGGCGGCCGACGACGCGCTGGCGGTCGGGAACCTGCTGCGCGACGGTTCGGTCAGCGACAGGTCCTGCCGCGGCCCCAGGTACGGCGACGGTGCGCTGAAGCCGGAGATCTCGGCGCCAGGCACCGACATCGTCGCGGCCCGTGCTGCCGGCACCAGCCTCGGCGAACCGGTCGACGACAACTACACCAAGCTGAGTGGTACGTCGATGGCCACGCCACATGTGGCCGGTACGGCGGCTCTGCTCGCGCAGGCACACCCGGACTGGTCGTTCAGCCAGCTCCGCGAACGTCTGATCTCCACTGCGGACCCGCAGCCCAACAACACCGTTGACGAACAAGGCGCCGGCCGAGTGGACGCCGACCAGGCGACCGACACCAGCGTGACCGTGGACTCCGGTGAGCTGGAGCTCGGCCTCCTCAGCTGGCCCTACCCGGCGGACGACGAGGTCAGCCGAGTCCTGACCTACCGCAACCCCGCGAGTACGGCGGTCTCCCTGCAACTGACCGCCGGTCCGGCCACAATCAAGCTCAGCGCCGACCACCTCACTGTCCCGGCCAACGGTGAAGCCACACTGAGGGTCACCGCCAACCGCGCTGCCGCTGGACCGGGCACCTTCTCCGGCCGGATCAGCGCCACCGCAGAAGGCGCGGACCCCATTGTCACGACGTACGGCTGGTACGCGGAGCCCGAGCTCTACAACCTGACCATCAAGGGCATCACCCGCACCGGTGCACCCGGTGCCGGTCAGGTCGCCATCAGCAGACTCGACGGCGATCCGGTCAGCATTCCGGGCGGCGTGATCATGCAGAACGGCACTGCCACAGCTCGGCTCGCACCGGGCAGGTACGAGGCGAGTGTGGTGTTCTTCAGCGAAGCGACCGACACCGAACTGGAGCACTTCGACCTGGCTGTCGGCCCAGAGGCGAGCCTCACAAAGGACGCGACGGTCACCCTCGATGCGCGCCGCGGCAAACCGGTGGACCTGAAGGTCAAGGGCCAGTCCGGTCTGACGGCTCGCGAGCGCGGTGCGGTCTACACCCGGTTCAACACGGACGGGACTCCGACCGGCGGCAACTCCATCAGCACGACCGGCGCACCGCGGGTCTTCACCGCCACTCCGGTGGGCAAGCCGGCCACTGGGACCAGTGAGTTCGCCACCGCGTCACGGCTGGAGGTTCCGCCGTACCGGATCACTGCCGGCAAGGACCAGTACGACGTACTCGACTACTACTTCGGTCCGCGGTTCACCGGGGTGAAGGACCTCGAGGTCAGCGAGGACCTTCAGGACGTGCGCGGAAAGCTTGCGGTCATCAAGTTCAAGGACGAGGACTGGAACGGCAAGCTGGTCAAGGCCGCCCAGGACGCGGGCGCTGCGGCCGCGCTGCTCTACAACCCCGATGTGGCGGGCGACAACGGAGTCAACGCCTTCTGGGCGACCGGTGAGGGCGAGGCGGCCACCATCCCTGCGATGCGCACCTCTCGGGAGACGGTCCGTCGCCTGCTCGAGCACCAGGGCACGGTCCGCATCACCGGACAGGCCGCGACGCCGTACGTCTACGATCTGGCGATCCCCTGGCGGAACCAGGTGCCTGCCAACCCGACCGTTACCGCACAACCCAAGCAGTTCGCCCGGGTGGACGAGGTGTTCGGGTCGCACGCCGAGGGCATGCCCACCTCGGAGACGCGGTACGCCACCACGCCTGCCGGCTTCGTCTTCGGTGGGTGGCTCGCACCGACGTTCAGTACTCCGGCACGGCGTACGTCGTACCTCCTCGGGAGCGACCAGATCCGCTGGTCGAGCACACTGGCGCTCAACAACGGCGGAGAGCAACTGATGGGTGTGTCGAGCACCGAGCGCGTCTACCGCGCCGGTCAGCACACCTCGGCCCGCTGGGTGGCACCAGTGCAGAACTCCGGCCTCCCGGTGGCCGCGACTCCGCTAGCCGGAGTACGACGTCTGGACGGCGGACTGTCGGTCGCGATCAGCCCGTACCGCCACGGGCCGGACGAGATCGGCGAGATGGACTACGGGAACTCGCAGCTGACGCTGGAGCGCAATGGTGTCGTGGTCGCGTCGGAGCCGGCCTCGGGACTCTGGGCCGATGTGCCGGCGGACAGTGCCGACTACAAGATCACGCTGGACACCGCGCGGGAGCACGAGTTCTGGCAGTACTCGACCCGGGTGCAGTCGGAGTGGACGTTCCGGACCCAGGGCGGCGAGGACGAGGTCATGCCGCTCGTGCTGGCCGATCTCGACGTACCGGCCGCGGATCCGCTCAGCAGAGTGCCGTCCGGCAAGCCCACCGAGGTCCGGCTGGGCCTGAGACACCAGGCCGGTTCTCAGGCGGCGACGTTCAAGACCGTCCAACTGGAGCTGTCGTACGACGGTCAGCAGTGGACCCGACTACCGTTGCGGCAGACCGGTTCAGCGCAGTACACGACGACTGTCACGGCCAAGCAGTCTCCGTCGTTCCGCATCACCGCTGTTGATGCCAAGGGCAACAAGCTGGTCCAGGAGATCACCAAGGCCTACGGCCTGAAGTAGTGCGAAGGGGGGTGGCCGCGGCCACCCCCATTCAGCCGCTGAACTCTGCTGCGCGGATGCGGTACACCTGGAGCGTCAGGTCGTAGTACTTGTCGGTCTCGCCGACCCAGACCATCCCGAGCCGGGCGGCGGTCGCGATGGCGCGTTTGTTGTGCGGGCGGGCGACGGCGAACAGTTCGTCGGTCGAACCGTCCTTGAACGCCCACCGCATCAGCGCGCGGCTGGCCTCGGTCGCGTACCCGTTGCCCCAGGCACTCGGCCGCAACTGCCAGCCGATCTCGAGATCCTCCTCGTACGGCGGCAGCAGCCGGATCAGCAGGCCACCGACGACCTCGCCGTCGTCGCGTCTGGTGATCGCCCACCGGCCGGCCGGCGGGACGAAGTTCGGCTGGGCCTCGATCCAGGCCTGCAGGATCAGGCGCATGGTGGCCACGTCGGTCACCTTGTCGATGGCCGGTGACAGCCAGGGCGCCACGTCGGGAGAGCCGTAGATCTCGAGCGCGGCGTCGGCGTCGTCTTCTTCCCAGTCCCGGATCAGCAGCCGGTCCGTTTGCAGGCTCAGCGTCACCCCGCCAGGGTATGCCGCCGCACCAAGACAGACGAGGGTCGCGGGTGACCGGCAGATGAACGCGAGCAGCCCCCGGACCGGCCGGGGGCTGCTCGCTGTGTGATCGAACCGCAGGGCGGTCCTGGAACGGACCACCCTGCGGGGGCCGAAGGGTGCTGGGGGGAGAGCACACCTTCGGCGGGTGGAGGCGTCGAGGGGGACGACGGCCTCCACGGACCGGAGGCTCCGACGGGGGAATCGGAACACCTCCGGTGGTCGGAGGGGGTCAGCGCTGACCCGTGGCCGGTATGGCGGCGCCGGTCAGCGCGGTCCCAGCTCGAGCGGCTGGGTCCGGATCCAGCGGGTCGTGGTCTGCTGCCGGCCCATGGCGATCACGTCGCCGGCCGGGCCGGCCGAGAAGACCCGGCTGCTACTGCTCTGCCGGGACACACCCACACCCCGCTGGACTTCTGCCAGGAGCTGGTTGACCCGCTTGCGCAGGTCCTCCACTTCGGACTGCAGCGCGAGAATGTGCCGGATTCCCGCCAGGTTGACGCCCTCTTCCTGGGACAGGTGCTGCACGTAGCGCAGCTTCGCCACGTCGTACGCCGAGTACCGCCGGCCGCGGCCGGACGCCCGGCTCGGCGTGACCAAGCCGAGCCGGTCGTACTGGCGCAGAGTCTGCGGATGCATGCCGGCCAGCTGGGCCGCCACCGAAATCACGTAGATCGGGGTGCGGTCGTCCCAGGTCGGCACCTGGCTGAACGGGAGGCCCATCAGGAACTCCCGAACAGCCCGGCCCGCAGGTCAGGGTGTTCCGAGGCCGAGTTGAACTCCTGCAGCTTGGTGCGCTGCTCCTCGGTCAGTTCGTGCGGCACCTGCACCTCGATGGTGAGCAGCAGGTCGCCCTTCGTACCGTCCCGCCGGACCGAGCCCTTGCCACGGACGCGCAGCTTGCTGCCGTTCGCCGTACCAGCAGGGATCCGGACCGTGACGGGCATGCCGTCCAGGGTCGGCACCTTGATCTCGGCACCCAGTGCCGCCTCGGTGAAGCTCACCGGGACGTTCAGCGTCAGGTGCTCGCCCTGGCGGCCGAAGATCCGGTGGGTGTGCACGTGCACGGTGACGTAGAGGTCACCCGCGGGGCCACCTCGCTCGCCGGCCGCGCCCTTGCCCTTCAGCCGGATCCGCTGACCGTCCTGCACGCCCGCCGGGATGCGGACCTGCATGGTCTTGCTCGACTGGCCCCGGCCGGAGCCATGGCAGGTCTCGCACGGCTGGTCGACGACCAGGCCGCGGCCCTTGCACTCGGTGCACGGCTCGGTCATGGCGAACACGCCGCCCTGGACCGAGGTCTGCATGCCCGTGCCCTCGCACTTCAGGCAGACCTTCGGCACCGTGCCGTACTTCGCGCCGGTACCGCGACAGGTCTTGCACGGCTCGTCGCTGGTCATCCGCAACGCCACGGTGACACCGTTCACGGCCTCGGCGAACTCGATCGACGCCTCGGTCTCGATGTCGGCACCACGCCGCGGCCGGGCCGTCGACGAGGTGGTCGTGGTCCGGCCGCCACCGCCGAACATGCCGCCCAGGATGTCGCCGAGGCCACCGCCGCTGCCACCGCTGCCGCCGCGGTTGAACAGGTCGCCGACGTCGAAGTTGAACCCGCCGCCCTGTCCGCTGCCACTCGGCATCCGGAAGCCGCCGCTGCCGAACAGCCGGCGCGCCTCGTCGTACTCCTTGCGCTTCTTCGGGTCGCCGACGACGTCGTACGCCTCGGAGACCTCCTTGAACTTGGCCTCGGCGCTGGCGTCCCCGGCGTTGGAGTCGGGGTGGTACTTGCGCGCCAGCTTGCGGTAGGCCTTCTTGATCTCATCGGCCTCGGCGGTCTTGGAGACGCCGAGAACCTTGTAGAAGTCCTTCTCGAGCCAGTCCTTCGTGCTCATCCGACGCCTCCCCTCCCGTCGTGTCGCCTACTCCGCGGACTTGTCCGCGGCCTGGTCGTCATCTGCACTCTCCACCGGTACGCCGTCCTGCGCGGCGTCACCAGGTAGTTGCTCGGTCGGTTCCGAGACGGCCACCCGGGCCGCCCGCAGGACCCGCTCCCCGAGGCGGTACCCCGGCTGCATGACCATCGTCGCGGTCGGGCCGTCCACCTCGTCGGAGTAGTTGTGCAGCAGGGCCTCGTGGATGCGCGGGTCGAAGGTGTCACCCTTCTCGCCGAACCGCACCAGGCCGAGCTTCTCGGTGACCCGCTCCAGCGACTCCGAGACCGCCTTGAAGGCGCCCTCGAGTTCGCCGGCCTCGCGGGCCCGGCCGATGTCGTCCAGGATCCCGAGCAGCTCGGTCAGCACCGTGCCGATGACGAGCTCGCGGCTCGCCTCCCGGTCCCGGTCCACCCGGCGCTTGTAGTTGACGTACTCGGCCTGCAGTCGCTGCAGGTCCGCCGTACGCTCGGCCAACGCTTCGGTCAACAGAGCCTCCTGGGCAGACGGGCCGATCAAGTCCGAGGGATCCCGCGGCGGCTGTGCGCCCGGGGTGCCCGGCATGCCCGGCTGGGGGCCCGGTGCGGGAGCCTCGGAAGGCTCCCGCAGCGCGCCGGTGTCCGGGTCGATCCGGCGCTTGTCCCGGACGACGGGCTCGCCGTCGCCGAACTCGCTGCCAGTGGGTCGATCCGTCACTTGTCCTCCGTCTTGTCCTGCGGCCGGTCCTCGTCCACGATCTCGGCGTCGACGACGTCGTCGTCGTTGCTGCCGGCCGAGTCGTCCGCCGTCGCGCTCTCCTCGGAGCCGCCGCCGGCGGCCTGGGCGTTCGCGTACATCGCGGCGCCCATCTTCTGGCTGGACTGGGCGAGCTTCTCCGACGCGGCCTTGATCGCGTCGGCGTCCTCACCCTCGAGGGCCTTCTTCAGCTCGGCGACGCCGTCCTTGACCTCGGTCTTGACGTCGTCGGGGACCTTGTCCTCGTTCTCGGACAGGAACTTCTCGGTCTGGTAGACCAGCCCCTCGGCCTGGTTGCGGGACTCGACGGCCTCGCGGCGCAGCCGGTCCTCCTCGGCGTACTGCTCGGCGTCGCGGACCATCTTGTCGATGTCGTCCTTCGGCAGCGCCGAACCGCCGGTGACGGTCATCCGCTGCTCCTTGCCGGTGGCCAGGTCCTTGGCGTTGACGTGCACGATGCCGTTCGCGTCGATGTCGAAGGTGACCTCGATCTGCGGGACGTTCCGCGGCGCCGGCGGCAGGCCGGTCAGCTCGAAGTTGCCGAGCGACTTGTTGTCGCGCGCCATCTCCCGCTCGCCCTGGTAGACCTGGATCATCACCGACGGCTGGTTGTCCTCGGCCGTGGTGAAGATCTCCGAGCCCTTGGTCGGGATCGTGGTGTTGCGCTCGATGATCTTGGTGAACACGCCGCCCTTGGTCTCGATGCCCAGGCTCAGCGGGGTCACGTCGAGCAGCAGGACGTCCTTGACCTCACCCTTCAGCACACCGGCCTGCAGGGAGGCGCCGACGGCCACGACCTCGTCCGGGTTCACACCCTTGTTCGGGTCCTTGCCACCGGTCAGCTCCTTGACCAGGTCGGCCACAGCGGGCATCCGGGTCGAACCGCCGACCAGGATCACGTGGTCGATCTTCGACACGTCGATGCCGGCGTCCTTGATGACGGCCTTGAACGGGGCGCGGGCGCGCTCCAGCAGATCGTTGCTCATCTTCTGGAATTCGGCCCGGGAGAGCTTCTCCTCCAGGTGCAGCGGGCCCGACTCGGTCAGGCTCAGGTACGGCAGGTGGATGGTCGTCTCGGCCGCGGCGGACAGCTCGATCTTGGCCTTCTCGGCGGCCTCGGTGAGGCGCTGCATGGCCATCTTGTCGCCGGACAGGTCGGTGCCGTTCTTGTTCTTGAACTGGGTCACCAGCCACTGGACGATGCGGGCGTCCCAGTCGTCACCACCGAGGTGGTTGTCACCGCTGGTCGCCTTCACCTCGAAGACGCCGTCGCCGATCTCCAGCAGCGACACGTCGAACGTGCCACCACCGAGGTCGAAGACCAGGATGGTCTGCTCGGTGCCCTTGTCCAGGCCGTAGGCCAGCGCGGCCGCGGTCGGCTCGTTGACGATCCGGTGCACCTTCAGACCGGCGATCTCGCCGGCCTCCTTGGTCGCCTGGCGCTGCGCGTCGGAGAAGTACGCCGGCACGGTGATGACCGCGTCGGTGACCTGCTCCCCGAGGTACGCCTCGGCGTCCCGCTTCAGCTTCTGCAGCACGAACGCGCTGATCTGCTGCGGGGTGAACTTCTTGCCGTCGATGTTCACGCTCCAGTCCTCGCCCATGTGGCGCTTGACGGAGCGGATGGTGCGGTCGACGTTCGTGGTGGCCTGGCGCTTGGCCACCTCGCCGACCAGGACCTCGCCGTTCTTGGCGAAAGCCACCACCGAGGGCGTCGTGCGCGCTCCCTCGGCGTTGGGGATGACGGTGGGCTCGCCACCTTCCAGTACGGCGATGACGGAGTTCGTCGTACCGAGATCGATACCGACCGCGCGGGCCATGTGCTTACCTCCACACTGAGTGAGTCCGGGGGACAACCCCCGCACCCCCGGAAACTTGAGTGATGCGGACTCAATGTTGCCGTTCGACCGGCTCGGATTCAAATCCGTGGTCGAGCAAACTTGAGTACACCTGGCTCAACATTGCACACCCCGTGGGTCATTCCCAAGGTGAGCCCCCATTTTCCGGGTCACGGCCAGGGACAGGCCAGGGTGGACCCGAACTGACCCCTGCCGTGGACAACGCTTTCCGTGGGAGGGTGTTCACCGTGAAGCTCCGCCCGATGACAACCGCTGACGACGCCGCGGTGCTTGCTTTGAATGCCACCGCGGAAGGGTTGGTCGAGCCGCTCGGACCTGCCCGGCTCGACTGGCTCCGCCTGATCGCCGCTCATGCTGTCGTGGTCGAGGAGGACAGCCGCCCGGTCGGCTTCGTCCTCACCTTCACGCCGGGGTCGGCGTACGACGGTCTCGAGTTCGAGTGGTTCGCCGCAACGTACGCCGACCGGTTCCTGCTGGTGGAGCGGATAGTGGTCGCCGAGGAGCGTCGCCGCCGCGGGATCGGCACGGCGGTCTACCGCGCGATCGAGCGGGCGGCGAAGCCGTTCGACCGGGTTGTCGCCCGGGTCCGCTCCGACCCGCCCGACCCGGCCGGCCTGGGCTTCCACGGCTCCCGTGGGTACACCGAGGTGGGCAAGCAGCGCCTGCCCACCGGTGCCACCATGGCGCTCATGGCGAAAGACCTCTGATCACAGCGTTCGGACGTTGAGCAGCGCCCGCAGTGGGAGGTCGTGGCGCAATCTGGCATCGGTCAAGGCATCGACGATGCAGGCCGCGCCGATCCACTGCGCGCCGCTGTCCTCCACCAGTTGGCGGGCAGTGACCGCGGTTGCGCCCGTATCCGCCCAGTCGTCGACCAGAAGCACTCGGTCACCGGCCCGGACCAGATCCCGCCGGAACCCGAACACGACATGGCGGTCGCGGTAGTCCGGTGCGGTCGTCCGCTGCACCCACCGGTCGCTGTCCGTCGCCGGCGCCTGGTTCTTCCGCATCTCCACGAACCCGACCCCAAGAGCCGCCGCCGTCAACGCCCCAACCAACGCACCCCGCGAAACCGGCCCGACCACGACCGTAGGCGTCACGTCGTACAAACTCCCCAACGCCGGCCCCAACTCCCGCAACAACACCGCATCCCGCCACCACCCGGTGACGTCGGCGTAACTACTTCACACGCCCCGATCCGTCCGCCAGGCAAAAGCGCCCCGCAACCGACCCCTCAGCTCCCTGTCCATACCCCCAGCCTGACGGCGCCAGGCGACAAGCGCACCTGATTTGCGGACCGCCCCCACTCAGTAAGTCGTCCACTGCGTGCAGCCGCACGCTCGGCGCTGGCGGGATCGGGCGATGCAGGGCGCGTTGATGAGTGGGGGCGGTCCGCCTGTGGACAACCCGGGCCGCAGTCCGCCCGAGCCCGCCATCATGGGGTCGTGGCAGACGTGGCCGAGGTGCTCGGCAGGCGCGGCGGGAGTTCGACCTTCGCCGATCTACGCGCCCTCGTGTCCGCACGAGGCATCCGGAATGCGTTGGCTGCAGGACAGATCCGCCGCGTCGCGAAAGGTGTCTACGCTCTGCCGCAGGCGCCACCCGCCTTGACGGCCGCACGCAGCCACGGAGGCGTTGTGTCTCATCTGAGCGCTGCGGGGCACTGGGGCTTCGGAGTGATCAACCTGCCACCCCTGCCGCATGTCACCCTGCCGCCGGGCCGGGTCCGACGTCGGACCGGACTGCCGTGCGTCTTGCATTGGGCGGACGTAGCTTCCTTGGACGACGCGACGACTCCCGTGCGGACCGTCCTCGACTGCATCCGCACCTTGCCGCTGGCCGAGGCACTCGCTGTAGCAGACTCCGCCCTGCGTGCAGGCGGTGTCGACCAGGACGAGATCCTCGACGCGGCGGCGAAGCTCCGCGGACCACATCGGCGCCGCGTCCAGCAGGTCGTGGCTCTTGCCGACGGGCGTGCGGAATCTGTGCTGGAGTCAGCGCTACGCGCCTTGCTGATCCATGCGGGGATCGACGGATTCGTCCCCCAACTGGTGGTTCAGGACGATGGGTTCTCGGCGCGGCTCGACCTCGCGCATCCCGTTCTGCGGATCGGCCTGGAGGCGGACGGATTCGAACATCACGGCACCCGCCGGGCGCTGGTCAGGGATTGCCGCAGGCACGTGAACCTGACCGTCCGCGGTTGGCGGACCCTTCGCTTCAGCTGGGAAGACGTGATGTACGACGGAGAGTGGGTGGTGGGAGCCGTCGAGCGGATGGGCGGACGCCCGCCACTCACCAAGCACGAACTCCGTGCAGCTTGAACGCCGATCGGAGCGTGCCGCCTCGGCCGCGGGCGGACTTGGTGAGTGGGGGCGGTTCGACTTACCCCATCCGCCCAGCCATGTACGTCTGGCTGATGAGGGGGACGCCCGGGCGGTAGGAGAGGTGGAGGTGGGTGGGGGCTTCGAGGACTGTGAGGTTGGCTTGGGCGCCGGGGGTCAGGTGGCCGACGTCGGTGCGGCGGAGGGAGGCGGCGCCGCCGGCGGTGGCGGACCAGAGGGCTTCGTCGGGGGTCATGTGCATCTCGCGGACTGCGAGGGCGATGCAAAAGGGCATGGATGAGGAGTAGCCCGAGCCGGGGTTGCAGTCGGTTGCGAGGGCTACGGTGACGCCGGCGTCGATGAGGCGGCGGGCATTCGGGTACGGCGACCGCGTGGAGAACTCGATCGCGGGGAGCAGCCCGGCGACGACACCGCTGGACGCGAGGGCGTCAACGTCCGCGTCGGTGAGGTAGGTGCAGTGGTCAGCGGCGGCAGCACCGACCGAGCAGGCCAGCTGGACGCCCGGACCCTCGCCGAGCTGATTCGCATGCACTCGGGCCCCCAGACCGCGAGCCAGGCCGGCCTCGAGGATCGCGCGGCCCTGGTCCTCGTCGAACGCGCCGCGCTCCACGAACACATCGAGCCACTTGGCATGCCCGACGACCGCCTCGAGCATCGGCCCGGTCACCAGCGACACGTAGCCCGACGGGTCGTCGGCGTACTCCGCTGGTACGACGTGCGCGCCCAGGTATGTCGTCTCCTCCGTGAACTGTCCCGCGATCTCCAGCGCCCGCGCCTCGTCCGAGACCGTCAGCCCGTATCCGGACTTGATCTCGACCGTGGTCGTGCCCTGCCGCCGCATCTCGGTGACGAGCCGGGCGACGTTGGCGGTCAGCTGCTCATCGGTCGCCTGCCGGGTCGCCGCGACCGTCGTCCGGATCCCACCGGCCGAGTACGGCGTACCTGTCATGCGGGCAGCGAACTCCTCGGCCCGGTCTCCGGCGAACACCAGATGCGCGTGCGAGTCCACGAAGCCCGGGATCACCGCGCGCCCGCCGACGTCGATCGCACCGTCCGCGGCCGGCGCCTCCAGCCGTGACCCGACCCACGCGATCGTGCTGCCCTCGATCACCAGCGCGGCATCCCGCACCTCGCCGAGCAATCCACCGCGAGCGGGATCGTTGGTCACGAGCGAACCGATGCCCGTCAGCAGCAGGGACGTCATTGCGTCACCGCCGCGATCGAGGCCTCGAGCTCGGCGGCCACGTCCATCGTCATGTGATTGCCTCCAGCAACTACATGCCGCCCGCCGGTGATCACGTCGGTCACATCGGCGGCCGAGGCTGCGAAGACCACGGTCTCCACAGTTCCTCCGGTGCCCGCCGTACGGGCGCTGTCCAGCCGTACAGCGACCAGGTCGGCGCGCGCGCCTACCAGGATCACGCCGGCGTCGGCGAACCCGAGCGATCGGTGACCATCAGTCGTCGCGGCCTTCAGCAGCTCCGACGCGGACCAGTGGCCGCGCTCCCGCGAGGCAAGACGTTCGTCCAGCTCCACCGCGCGCATCTCCTCGAACAGGTCGATCACCGCGTGGCTGTCCGACCCGAGCGTCAACGGCGAACCGGCATCGCGCAGCGCCACCGACGGGCCGATGCCATCGGCCAGATCCCGCTCGGTCGTCGGGCAGAAGCACGAGTACGTCGCCGAGCTGCCGAGCAGACCGACGTCGACATCGGTGAGGTGCGTCGCGTGGACGGCGCTCGTCCGGCCGCTGAGGAACCCGGCTTCGTCGAGCACCTGCGCCGGCGTCCGGCCGTACGCGTCCAGGCAGGCGGCGTTCTCCCCGACCTGCTCCGACAGATGGATGTGGAGCGGTACGTCGGGGAACGCCGAGGCGACCGCGCCGAGTTGCTCCTGCGGCACGCCACGGACGGAATGGGCGGCCGTGCCGATCACGACGTCGTCGGATCTGGTGAGCAGCGAGACGCGGGCGGCCCAGCTCGCGGCGTCGCCGTCGCTGAAGCGTTCCTGGACCGAGTTCAGCGGCTGGTCGATCCCGCCGGCGATGTAGCAGGTGTCGAGCAAGGTGATGCGCATGCCGACGTCGCGGGCGGCCGCGATCAGCGCCGCACCCATCGCGTTCGGGTCGTCGTACCGGCGTCCGCCCGGGGCGTGGTGCAGGTAGTGGAACTCGCCGACGGCGGTGATGCCGGCGAGCAGCATCTCGCCGTACACGGCCCGCGCGAGGGCGTAGTACGACTCCGGGGTCAGCATCGACGCGACGGCGTACATCTGCTCGCGCCAGGTCCAGAACGTCCCGCGCTCGGTCTGCGTGCGGCCGCGCAGCGTGCGGTGGAAGGCGTGGCTGTGGCAGTTCGCGAGGCCGGGTAGGACGAGATCGTCGAGGCAGGTCGCGTCGCCTGGGTCCGCGCCGGTCTCGACCGCGGTGAAGCGTCCGTCCGCGATGGTGACCAGTACGTTGTCGGCGATGCCGCCCGGGAGCAACGCCCGCGCGCACCAGTACGACGTCACTTCGCGAGATCCCTCAGTACGGCGGCCAGGGCCTCGACGCCGGCCAGGCAGTCGTCCTCTTCGGCGTACTCCGCCGGGGAGTGCGAGATGCCGCTCGGGTTCCGCACGAACAGCATCGCGGTCGGGATCCCGGCGGCCGAGAACACTCCGGCGTCGTGGCCGGCGCCGGTTGGTAGGACGGGTGCGCCGTTCAGTACGCCGACCAGGCGGTCGCGGAGGCCGGCCGGGAAGTCCACGATGGGTGAGACGGACTCGGGTGTCACGGTGAGCGTCGTACCGTCCCGCTCGGCGCGCTCGGTGGCCTGCTTGGTGATTGCTGCGAGCAATGAGTTCAGGGTTGCGTCGTCTGCGGCGCGGGCGTCCAGCCAGGCGGTCACCTGGGACGGTACGGCGTTCGTGCCGTTGGGCTCGACGGAGAGCCGGCCGAAGGTGGCGCGGGCGCCGGCGAGGCGGGCCTGCTTGTTCGCGGCGAGGGCGGTCATGGCGTAGGTGAGCATCGGGTCGTGGCGGTCTTCCATCAGCGTCGTGCCGGCGTGGTTGGCCTCGCCGCTGAAGGTGAACCGGTAGCGGCCGTGCGGCCAGATCGAGCTCGCTACACCGACGGGTGCCGTGAGTCCGCGGCCCTGTTCGACGTGCAGCTCGATGAACGTGCCCATCCGGTCGAGGAACGCCGATGGTCCGACTCCCGCCGGGTCCGTTCCCGCCGCCTCCAATGCCTGCGCGAGGGTCACGCCGCTGCGGTCCTTCAACCCCAACGCCTTCTCGGCAGGCAACACGCCGGCCGCCACCCGAGACCCCAAACAAGGCATCCCGAACCGCGACCCCTCCTCTTCAACGAACGCCCCCACCCCGATCGGCACACTCGGTGTGAACCCCTCGCGCCGCAACAAATCCACCGCCGCCAGAGCCGAAACCACCCCCAAAGGCCCATCAAAAGCCCCACCCTCAATCACCGAATCCAAATGACTCCCGGTGACGATGCCCGGTCGGCCGGACGGACCCCACCAGGCGATCAGGTTGCCTAGGCCGTCGGATTCGAGGGTTAGGTTTCGGGCGGCGCACTGGTCCTGGAACCAGTGCGTCGCCGTGCGTTCGGTGGGGGTCCAGCCGCCTCGGTGGTACCCGCCCGTGGACGGGTCCTTGCCGATGGCGGCCAGCGCCGCCCACATCTGTTCGAAGCTCAAGGTCAGGTCAGCGGGTTCTTCGACAGCCAGTCCTTGGCCACCGCGTCAGCGCTCTCCTTGTCGACGTCGATCCGCTTGACCAGCTCGGTCAGGTCGTCGGTGGTGAGCTTGGCCGAGACCGCGTTCAGCACGGTCGCGACGTCGTCGGACTTGTGGTCGGTCCGGATCAGCGGAACGACGTTGTTCGGCGGCAGGATCTTCTCCGGGTCGTCCAGTTGGACCAGGCCCTTGTCCTTGATCACCGACTGCGTGGTGAACAGGTTGGTCAGCTGGATCTTGTTGTCCAGCAGCGCCTTCTGGCTCAGCGGACCACCGGCGTCCAGCGGCAGGTACTGCTTGAACTCGACGCCGTACTTCTCCTTCAGACCCTTCAGACCGGCCTCGCGGACCTTGAACTCCGAGCTACCGCCGGCGACCATGTCCTTCCCGACCGGCTTGAGGTCCGCCAGCGACTTCAGGCTGTACTTGTCCGCTGTCGCCTTCGTCACCACGATGGTGTCCTCGTCGGTGGCCGGAGACTTGTCCAGCACCTCGAGGCCGGGCGTCACCGCCTTCTTGAGCGCGTCGTAGGCCCCCTGCTCGTCGGTCTCGGTGGAGTTCTTGTCGAAGTACGCCAGGGCGGCCCCGGTGTACTCCGGCACCAGGTCGACGGAACCGTCCTTGATCGCGGCCATGTAGGTCTCGCGGTTGCCGATGTTCGGCTTCTTCTTGACCTCGATACCCTTCGCGGCCAGCGCCTGGCCGTAGATCTCGGCCAGCAGCTGGCTCTCGGAGAAGTCGGCGGAGCCGACCGTGATGCTGCTCACCTTGGAGGGTGCGGGCGAAGACCCCGCGTCGTTGTCGCCGAGTTGGTCGCCTCCACCCCCACAACCGGCCAGGCCGAGCACCGCCACCCCGGCGATCGCAGTACGGATGAGTGTGGATCTCAACACGAGAGCCTCCAGTGTCTCGTCAGCCACCGGCCCGTGCCGATGGATGTTTCGATGGGGCGGTACTTCAGGTTCGTCCAGTTCATCAGATACGTCGGACAGTCAGTCGACCTTGAGGCCGTCGGAGACGGCGAACCGGCCGATCAGGGCGAAGAGCGCGTCGATTCCGATGGCGAGCAGAGCCACCAGCAGCGCGCCGGTGAACATCTGCGGGAAGTCACGGAGCTTCAGCCCGTCGACCACATAGCGGCCGAGACCGCCGAGCGCCACCAGCGCGGCGATCGTGGCCGTGGACACGATCTGTAACGCGGCGCTACGCAGACCGGAGATGATCAGCGGCATCGCGATCGGGATCTCCACCTTGGTCAGGATCTCGCGACCGGTCATCCCCATCCCCCGGGCGGCGTCGATCGTGGCCGGATCGACACCGGACAGACCGGCGTACGTCGAGGCCAGGATCGGCGGTACGCCGAGCGCCACCAGGGCGATCAGCACCGGTACGAAGCCGATCTGGTCGGTGATCAGCACTGCGAGCATCAGCAGACCGAGGCTCGGCAGTGCGCGGGCCGCGTTGCCGAGGTTGATCGCGAGGAACGCGCCCCGGCGGGTGTGCCCGATCCGCAGACCGATCGGTAACGCGATCACCGCGGAGATCCCGAGCGCGGCGAAGGTGTACCAGAGGTGTTGCAGGATCCGTGTCCAGATCCCCTCGTTCCCGGACCAGTTGTAGGCGTCGGTCAGGTAGTCCCACATGTCAGGCCACCTCCACCGGAGTGGCGGTGATGCGGGCCCACGGCGTCAGGAGCCGTTGCGAGGTGACCAGAACCACGTCGGCCGCCAGAGCCAGCAGCAGCGAGAGGACCACGCCGACGACGACCGGGGTCAGGAAGTCCTTCTGGAAGCCCAGGGTGAACAGTTCACCCAGGCCGCCGATGCCGATCACCGCACCGATGCTGACCATCGAGATGTTCGCGACGGTGACGACCCGCAGACCGGCGAAGATCACCGGTACGGCGATCGGCAGGTCGACCGCGATCAGCCGGTGCAGCGGGCTGTACCCGACCGCGACCGCCGACTGTCTGACGTCGGCCGGTACGGAACGAAGTCCGTCGATCACGTTCCGGATCAGCAGTGAGACCGTATAGATGGTGAGAGCGATGATGATGTTGACCGTCGACAGCACCTGGGTGCCGAGGATCGCCGGGATCACGATGAACAGCGCGATCGACGGCAGTGAGTACAGCACCCCGCCGAAGGCGATCAGCGGGTTCGCCAGCCAGTTGAACCGGACCGCGACGTAGCCCAGCGGCACCGAGATCAGCAAGCCGAGGATCACCGGGACGATCGACAGGTAGATGTGCTCGCGCAACTGTTCCCAGATCAGCCCGAGGTTGTCGTTGATCCAACTCATGGCCGCAACGCCTCTGCGACGATCGCCTGGTCGACGACACCGACCGCGCGGCTGTCGGCGTCCACGCAGACGCCGAGGCCGGAGGGCGAGGTGAGGACGGCATCGAGGGCCGCGCGCAACGAGTCGCCGCGGGTGAACACGGAACCGAGCGGCTGGATCTCGTCCGCGGTGTCGATCCGCCAGCCGACCGGCGCGCCGCCGTCGTCCAGGATCAGGTCGGACGGCAACGGTTTCAGCGGCAGGTCGTCCGGGTGCACGAACGTCAGGGCCCGGTAACCACGATCCTGCCCGACGAATCCCCGGACGAAATCGTCGGCCGGGTTGGCCAGCAACTCGGCCGGCGGCGCGAACTGGGCGAGCTTGCCGCCGGTGCGAAGTACCGCGACGTTGTCGCCGAGCTTGATCGCCTCGTCGATGTCGTGGGTGACGAACACGATCGTCTTGCCGATGTCGCGTTGCAGCCGGAGCAGCTCTTCCTGCAACTGGTTGCGCACGATCGGGTCGACGGCGCTGAACGGCTCGTCCATCAGCATGACCGCCGGGTCGGCCGCGAGCGCGCGGGCGACACCGACTCGTTGCTGCTGGCCACCGGACAGCTGGGCCGGATACCGCTCGGCCAGCTTGAGGTCGAGGCCGACGCGCTCGAGCAACTCCATCGCGGTGGCGCGGGTCTTGCGCTTGTCCCAGCCGAGCAGCTTCGGCACGGTGGCGACGTTGTCCACCACCGTCTTGTGCGGGAACAGCCCGGCGTGCTGGATCACGTAGCCGATGCCGCGCCGAAGCGTCACGGCGTCCTTGCTGTTGATGTCCTCACCGTCGATCGAGATGCGCCCACCGGTGCGCTCGATCGTGCGGTTGATCATCCGCAACGACGTGGTCTTGCCGCAGCCCGAAGGCCCGACGAACACGGTGATCTGACCGCTCGGGATCCGCAGGGACAGGTTGTCGACGGCCACGGTGCCGTCCGGATACCGCTTGGTGACGTCCTCGAACTCGATCATGGCGCCCCTTCGCGCTCGTCGTCGGTCGCCCGAAAGACCCTAGCGGAACCGGAGACCGAAACCACGCGGTCGGCCGGTTTCCGTTCCCTGGGAAAGTGCACCATAACGGTGGAGAATGCCATGGTCGCACGCTGTCACATGATCCCGGGTCAGGACTCCTGCATCGGAATCCTGACACCCTGCTCGACCGCGACCTCCGCGGCCTTGTCGTAGCCCGCGTCCACGTGCCGGATGACACCCATCGCGGGGTCGTTGGTGAGTACCCGCTCCAGCTTCTGCCGGGCCAGGTCGGTGCCATCGGCAACCGATACCTGGCCGGCGTGGATGGACCGGCCGATGCCGACACCGCCGCCGTGGTGGATCGACACCCAGGACGCGCCGCTGGCCACGTTCACCATTGCGTTCAGCAACGGCCAGTCCGCGATCGCGTCCGAGCCGTCGAGCATTCCTTCGGTCTCGCGGTACGGCGAGGCGACGCTGCCGGTGTCCAGGTGGTCCCGGCCGATGACGATCGGGGCCTCGAGTTCACCCGAGGCGACCATGTCGTTGAACCGGACGCCGGCCTTGTCCCGCTCGCCCTGGCCGAGCCAGCAGATCCGGGCCGGCAGGCCCTGGAACGCGACTCGCTCGCCGGCCATCTTGATCCACCGGGTCAGGTGCTCGTTGTCGCCGAACAGATCGAGGATCGCTGCGTCGGTCTTCGCGATGTCGGCCGGGTTGCCCGACAGCGCCGCCCACCGGAACGGGCCCTTTCCCTCACAGAACAATGGCCGGATGTACGCCGGCACGAAGCCGGGGAACTCGAACGCGCGCGAGAACCCGGCCTTGCGGGCCTCGTCGCGGATCGAGTTGCCGTAGTCGAACACCTCGGCTCCCGCGTCCTGGAAGCCCACCATCGCGGCGACGTGCCGGGCCATCGAAGCCTGCGCGCGCTCGGTGAAGCCGGCCGGGTCCTTCTCCCGGGCGGCGGTCCAGTCGTCGAAGTCGATCCCCACCGGGAGGTACATCAACGGGTCGTGCGCCGACGTCTGGTCGGTGACGATGTCGATCGGCGCGCCCAGTTCGAGCAGCTCCGGCACGATCACCGCGGCGTTGCCCAGGACACCGATCGACAACGGCCGGCGGGCCTTCTTGGCCTCCTCGGCGAGCCGCAGCGCGTCCTCGAGCGAGTCGGCGCGAACGTCGAGGTACCGGTGTTCGATCCGCCGGTCGATCCGGGACGAGTCGACGTCGATGCAGATCGCCACACCGTCGTTCATCGTGACGGCCAGCGGCTGCGCGCCGCCCATGCCGCCGAGCCCGGCGGTCAGCGTGATGGTGCCGGCCAGCGTGCCGCCGAACTTCTTCGCCGCCACCGCGGCGAACGTCTCGTACGTGCCCTGCAGGATCCCCTGGGTACCGATGTAGATCCACGACCCGGCCGTCATCTGGCCGTACATGGTCAGCCCCAGCGCCTCCAGCTTGCGGAACTCCTCCCAGGTGGCCCAGTCGCCGACCAGGTTCGAGTTCGCGATCAGCACCCGCGGCGCCCACTCGTGCGTCTGCAGTACGCCGACCGGCCGGCCGGACTGCACCAGCATCGTCTCGTCGTCCTTCAGCGTGGTCAGGGTCCGGACCATCGCGTCGAACGAGTTCCAGTCCCGGGCCGCCTTGCCGGAACCGCCGTACACGACAAGCTCGTCGGGGTGCTCGGCGACCTCGGGGTCGAGGTTGTTCTGCAGCATCCGCAGCGCGGCCTCCTGCTGCCAGCCGCGGGCGGTGAGAGTGGTGCCGCGGGGTGCGCGCACGGGACGGGGTCCGGACATAGGTGATCCAGCCTTTCTAGGAGGTGTCTGATGGGTCCACGCCGTCGCGAGCAGGTGCTCGGTGCAGTGCGGCGAGGTGCCGTGCCGAGTGCCGCGCAGTAGGCGTGGACCCATCAGACACCTCCTTAGGACAAGGGGCCGGTGACGGCCTCGACTGCGGACAAGTAGGTGCCGTCAGCAACAAGACGGACGGAGTGCTCGAGTTCGGGAGCCAGATGACGGTCGGCGCCAGGCCCCTCGACGTACTCGCGCAGGGCGGACCGGACGGCGGCGGTCGCCGGGGCCGGAGTCAGTGGTGCGCGCAGATCGAGTGCCCGCGCGCCCGTCAGGATCTCGATCGCGAGCACCCGCTGGAGCCCGTCGATCGCCTTGCGCAGCTTGCGTGCGGCCGACCAGCCCATCGAGACGTGGTCCTCCTGCATCGCACTGCTCGGGATCGAATCGACGCTGGCCGGTACGGCGAGCCGCTTCAGTTCGGAGACGATCGCGGCCTGCGTGTACTGCGCGATCATGTGGCCGCTGTCGACACCGGGATCGTCGGCCAGGAACGCGTTCAGCCCGTGGTTGCGCGCAACATCGAGGAAGCGATCGGTACGACGTTCGCTGATGCCGGCCACGTCCGCCACGGCGATCGCGAGGAAGTCGAGCACATACCCCACCGGGGCGCCGTGGAAGTTGCCGTTGGACTCGACCCGGCCGTCGGGAAGGACGACCGGGTTGTCGATCGCGGCGGCGAGTTCGCGGCCGGCGACCGTGGCCGCGTGGTCGGCGGTGTCCCGGGCCGCACCGTGCACCTGCGGCGAACACCGTAGTGAGTACGCGTCCTGGACCCGGTTGCAGTCCGGACCCCGATGGCTCGCGACGATGGCGCTGTCGGCGAGGATCGCGCGCAGGTTGGCCGCGGCGAAGGCCTGGCCGGGGTGCGGTCGCAGCGCCTGCAGGTCCTCGGCGAACACCCGGTCGGTGCCGAGTTGTCCCTCGACACTCATCGCGGCGGCGATGTCGGCGGTCTTGAACAGGCGGTCGAGGTCGGCCAGCGCGAGCACGAGCATGCCAAGCATGCCGTCCGTGCCGTTGATCAGCGCGAGGCCTTCCTTCTCTGCCAGCACGACCGGTGTGAGTCCGTGCGCCGCCAATGCCTCGCCGGCTTGGAGAAGGTTGCCCTCGGCATCACGCACCGGGCCTTCACCCATCACCGCGAGCGCGACGTGGGACAGCGGCGCGAGATCGCCGGAGCAACCAAGGCTGCCGTACTCGTGGACCACCGGAGTCAGGTGGGCGTTGAGGAGACCGGCGTACGCCTGGGCTGTCTCGACCTTCACGCCGGTGCGGCCGGTGGCGAGGGCGGACAGGCGCAGCAGAGCGAGCGCCCGGACGACCTCGGTCTCGACCTCGGGTCCGGAGCCGGCCGCGTGCGACCGGACCAGGCTGCGCTGCAACTGGGCCCGCAGTTCGGGTGCGATGTGCCGGGTCGCGAGCGCGCCGAAGCCGGTCGAGACGCCGTAGTGCGGAGTGTCCGCGTGGGCCAGGGCCTCGATCGCCGCGCGCGACTTCGCGATCTCTTCCAGCGCCTGGTCGTCGATCCGTACCCGCGCGCCGTACCGCGCCACCGCGACCACATCGGCGGGAGCCAGCGGTCCGGTGCCGACGATCACCTCGGCTGTGTTCTTCACCTCGTTCACCTGCTCATTGCACCGCGCGGCACTCCGAACCGACAGCAGCGCCGTGCACTTTCTGTCTCGAATCTGAGACATCCAAGGCCCGCGTCCCACTAGAGTCAAGGAATGGTGTTCGAGATCCGGACGGCGGGGCCGGAGGATGCAGGAGGAATCGCCGGGGTCTGGGCCGCCGTGATGCCGCAACTGGTGATGACGCCCCGCGGGGTCGAGGCCGGGCTACGCAACAGCACGACGAGGATAGTGCTGATCGCCGTCGACGGACCGGACGTTGTCGGCTACGGGAACGTGTACCTCCCCGATCCGGAGCAGGAGAAACCGCGGGTCCGGATCACGGTGCATGTGCCGCCGGAGCTGCGCCGGCAGGGCATCGGGAGTGCGCTGGCCGAGGCGATCAGCGCCGAGGCGGCGCGCGTCGGTGCCGCGTCCCTGCTGATCGTGGTCAGCGACGACGACGCGTCGAAGGAGTTCGCGACCAAGCGTGGCTTCGTGATCGGCCGCCGGATGAGCCGTTCCAGCGCCGACCTGAGCGCCGTACCCGAACCGCTGCCCGCACCCGACGGCCTGCGAGTCGTCGACTACGACCAGGTGGCGCCGCAGCAGCTCTGGCTCGCCTCGATGGCCGTCGCCGACGGCGATCCGAGTGGCCTGTCGGATTCACCGCCGTACGACGACTGGCTTGCGACGGCCTGGGGTCATCCGGACCTGCGCCGCGACCTGAGCGCGGCGGTGGTCGACGGCGACACCGTGTTGTCGTTCGTGACGACGACAGCGGATCCGGACCGGCGGGTGATCTGGTCGAACCTGACCGGCACGATCCCGGCCGCGCGAGGACGTGGGCTGGCGAAGGTGGTGAAGTCGACGGCGCTGGCGCGAGCCCGGGACGCGGGGTTCCTCACCGCGCACACCGGGAACGACGCGGGCAACGCGCCGATGCTCGCGGTGAACGAGTGGCTCGGCTATCGGGTGACGGGCGCCTCCTGGACCGGGGAGAAGACGCTGTGAACCGGCTGATCATCTCGCTGCTGTTCTTCGCCGTACTGGCGGTCGGCGTCGGGATCATGCTGTCCGGGGCCGACGAGTCCATCGACTGGGCGATCACCGGCGGGCTGTTCGCGCTCGCGGTCGCGGGCGAGGGCGTGCGGTTCTGGCTGAGGCGGAGCCGCGCCAAGAAGCACCAATCGTCCGGAATCTGAGACCAGGGCGGTTACCCTGCCGTTGTGAGCGGCAACGTTCCCGCCTCGACCCGCACTCTGCGGGTGCTGACGTTCCTGGCCACCCAGCCCGGTCCGGTGCCGATGGAGCGCATCGCCTCCGCGGTCGGCCTGCCGCGCTCGTCGACGTACCACTTGCTGCGGGCAATGATCGACGAGGGCTTCGTGGTGCACCTGCCGGAGGAGAAGCGGTACGGGCTCGGTGTGGCGGCGTTCGAGATCGGGTCGGCGTACCTGCGGCACGATCCGCTCGAGCGGCTGGCGCGTCCGTTGCTGGCCCAACTCGTCGCCGAGGTCGGCCAGACCGCGCACCTCGGCGTGCTGCACGGGCGGGAGCTCGTCTACCTGCTGAAGGAACAGCCACCTCGTCCGGTCACCCTTGTCACGGATGTCGGCGTCCGTCTCCCAGCCACTCTCACCGCCTCCGGCCGCGCTCTGCTCGCCGAGCTCCCGCCGGCGCAGGTCCGCGCGCTCTTCCCCAACCCGGAGAGCTTCGTACGCCGGACCGACCACGGGCCGCAGACCCTGACCCAGCTGCGCCGTCTCCTGGCCGACGAGAAACGCCAGGGCTACGCGGTCGAGGACTCCTTCATCACCCCCGGTCTGGCCTCCGTAGCCAGCGCTGCCCTCGACCACTCCGGCCACCCAGCCGCCGCCATCAGCGTCACCTTCCGCACCGACGCCGTACCCCCCTCCGAACGCCACCTCCTGGCCCACCGAATCCGCCAAGCAGCCACAGCCCTAACCCGCCGCCTCCACGGCTGATCTCTCCGCCCAGCGCAGCGGTTCGACCGTTCGTCGACGACTGGTTGCTTCGGGGTGGTGACTGCGGGTGGGATCGAAGGTGAACACCTCACGTATCCGCCCAGACGAAGGTGGTCTCATGCGTCGCGTCAAGCAGCTTGTGGTTGCGGTGGCTTTGGTTGTTGTTGCGGTTAGTCCTACGGCTTCGGCCGGGGCGCCGGCGGACTGGGTTGGGAGTTGGTCGGTCGCTGTGACTCCGCCGGGTACGTCGGGGATGTCGGCGACCGGGGTCACGGATACGACGTTGCGGCAGGTGGCGCATGTGTCGGTCGGGGGCTCGGAGCTGCGGCTGCGGCTGTCGAACGTGTACGGGACGTCGGCACTCCTCGTCGGCAAGGCGACCGTCACGCCGCGGGCCGACGAGCTTGCCGGTACGCCGACAGTCGATCCGAGCAAGCTGGTCCCGGTGCTGTTCGGCGGCCGCACGTCCGTCACGATCCCGGTCGGCGCCGAATGGGTATCCGATCCGGTGCGCGTCGTCGTACCCGAGGACACCGACCTCGTGATCAGCACCTACTTCCCGGGCCCGACCGGTCCGCTCACGCAGCATCCGGCCGGGTTCGCGACCGGCTTCTCGGCCACCGGTGACCAGACCGCCGGCGACGGATCGCAGTACCAGGCGATTCCGGGAGCGGCGCGCTACATCATCGAAGGCGTCGACGTGAAGAGCCAGGTGCGTGGCTCGGTGGTGCTGTTCGGCGACTCGATCACCGACGGCGTCGTGTCGCCCGTCGACCAGAACCTGCGATACCCGGACCAGTTGGCCGACCGACTCCTGGCCCAGCCGCCGTCCCGCGAACTCGGCGTCCTGAACGCCGGTATCGGCGGCAACCGCCTGCTCAGCAACGCGGGTACGGCGGGTGACTCGACGCTGGCCCGGTTCGACCGCGACGTGATCGGGCAAGCCGGCGTACGGACCGTGGTCCTGCTGGAAGGCATCAACGACATCGGCGGCAGCCGCGGAGCGACCGACCCGGCTGACCTGATCGCGGTGCACCGGCAGTTCATCCAGCGGGCGCATCAGGCCGGACTGAAGGCGATCGGCGCGACGCTCACGCCGTACGAAGGTGCCGGCTACTACTCGCCTGCGGGTGAGGCGGACCGGCAGGCGCTGAACACCTGGATCCGGACGTCCGGCGAGTACGACGGCGTGGTCGACTTCGACAAGGTGGTGCGGGATCCCGCGGCGCCGACGAAGATACTGCCCGCGTATGACGCCGGCGATCACCTGCATCCGAACGCCGACGGCTTCAAGGCGATGGCCGCCGCGTTCGACCTCAAGCAACTCTAGCCGGACTCGGCGGGATGCTCGACCTGGCGATCGCCCCATTGGGTCATCAGACCGCGGGCGATCTCCAGGTCCTCCCGCAGCGACCGGTCGGTGAGATCGGGTGGCAGCGCGGCGAACGCGTCCGCCAGCCACGGCCCGACCGCGGCCGGCGCAAGATCCTCAGGTGTGAGCCCAGCCAGCCGGATCGCCCGGACCGCAGTGACCAGTTCGCTGGCCAGCACCTCCCGGAGCGCGTCGAGAAGCTGAGCACTGAGTACGGCGGCCTGTGGCGCGAAGCTGGCGTGGTGCTCGGCTCCGCGTGACAACGTCGCCGTACCGAGAGTGGCCGGCTGGGCTGCTGACCGGACTGCGGCCAGCGCGTCGTGGGCGACGTACTCGATCATCATCACGCCCGAGCTCGCCTCCGCACCGCTGGCGAGGAAGCGGCTCAGTCCGGTGTACTCCGGGTCGACCAGGTTCGCGACGCGCGACGTGGACAGGGTGGCGACACTGTGCAGGCTGAGCCGGAGCGAGTCGAGAGCAAGTGCGATCGGCATCGCATGCCAGTTGCCGTTGTGCAGCACGGTGTCCTCGGCCACCAACGGGTTCTCCGCGGACGCGTTGATGTCGATCCGCAAACTGTTGCCTAGAGCATCGACGTGGTCGACGGCCGGGCCAAGCACCTGGGCGAAGGCTCGCAGCCCGAAGGGGTCCTGGACCCGGGCCGGCGGGATCGGCAGGCCGTCCAGCAGCCCGCGCATCCGCCGGGCCACCCGCACCTGACCGGGTTGCGGGCGGGCGTCGTGCACGCGAACGTCGTACACCTCGGCGTTGCCCCGGAGCGCGACGTGCGACAACGCACCGACCAGGGGTACGACGTTGATCAGCGTGGAGGCCTCGACGAACGCCAGACAGCACTCGGCCAGGGTGATCGCGTTGCTGGACAGCAGGGGCAGCGCGCTGGTGCCGTCGATGACCTCACCGAGTGCGAGCCCGAGTTCGGCCAGCGGGCCGAGATCCCCGGTGCCGATCGCGCCGCCGCGGTGCAGGTCCGGCAGATCACCATCGTTGAGCAGGGCAACGATTGCGTCAGCGACGTCCGGATCGAGCCCGGACCCACCGGACGCCAGTTGGTTGACCCGGATCAACAATCCGAGCCGGACCACGTCCTTCGGGTACGACGTCGTACCGGTGGTGGAATGCGATCCGAGCAACCGGGCGCCGTGCTCGGGGTCCGTGGTCAGCACGTCCCGGTTCGCGCCGACTCCGGTGGTCCGTCCGTACACCGGCTGCCGCCGGGCCACCTCGACCACGGCCGCCGCGGACTCGCTCATCCGCTTCCGGGCGTCATCGCTCAACCGCACGGCCGTCCGCCGCTGCGCGAGCGCGACGGCCTCCAGCGGCGTCAGCCCAGCACCCGACACCTCCACCGGTTCCATGCGCCCAGTGTGAGACCGCCCACGGCTCTCGGACAGCCGCCGCGCGCAGGTCAACGTCTGAGACCCGAGACAGCGCGGCACTGCGCCCAAGGACAGGAGGTCCTCCGCCCGGGAGCGCCCGGGAGCGCCCGGCCACGCTCAGGCCGCTCGCCCCGGCGCGTATTCCGGGGACTACCTCCTGTCCTTAGGGACGCCAAGGACAAGCAAAAGCCCGCCGCCTCGGTGAGGCGACGGGCTGGGAAGGCCAGGGGTTACTTCTGGCCGTAGCGCTTCCTGAACTTCTCCACCCGGCCCTGGGTGTCCATCACACGCTGCTGGCCCGTGTAGAACGGGTGCGTCGCGGACGAGATCTCGACGTCGACCACCGGGTAGGTGTTGCCGTCGTGCCACTCGACCGTCTCGCTGCTCTCGCGCGTCGAACCGGTGAGGAAGCTGAAGTTGCCGGACTTGTCCCGGAAGACGACCCGGCGGTAGTCGGGGTGGATGTCCTTCTTCATGCAGCCGCACTTCCTTCCAGATAAGGGGCGAACGGATCGGTCAAGGGGTGGACCGGTTCATCCGCACGAAGGACACAACCATCCAGCCGCTCCCGTAATTCCCGGACGTCCAGGCCGATCCCGGTGAAGGACAGGTACGACGCCCGGTCGCCGTGCTCGGGGTGCCACTCGAGGGCCGAGCGGGCCTGGTGCTGCTGCCCGACCGCGGACCACCGGTCGGCCGGCAGATCGGCCAGCCACGGACCCAGGACCCCGATCGCGATGTTCGTCCCGAAGCTGTCCCAGCTGAGCCGGTGGCGGTGCTGCGTCGCGATCCAGATGGTCCCCCGGCCCCGCGCCGTACCGGCGACCAGATCCTCCAACGCGTCGTACAGCCGCTCGGGGTGGAACGGCCGGTCCGACTGCCAGACGACGGTCTGCACCGGCCCGCCCTCCAGCGGTGCGCTGATCGACCCAGGCTCCGTCGGGTCCGGATCGTGCAGGCGTACGCCGAGCAGCCCGGCCGATGTGGTCCGGATGAGTAACCGCGGGTTGACGGCCTGTACCAGCGCTCGAGCCGTCTCGTCATCGCCACTCAGTACGGCGGCATCCGCAAACTCGACCTGGTGCACGATCACCTCGGCGATCGCCCGGCCGTCCTCGGCGGCTGTCGGGATGCCGCGCTCGCGGATCAACTGCTCCCCGGTCAGATCGCCGACCACGCCGGCCGTGTCGATCGTCGTGATGATCGACACCGTGAGCAGATCCCCGGCCGCGTCCCGCGCGATCTCAGCGGCCAGCGCCTTCGTGTCCCCGGCGCCCGGGACGGACACGATCGCGACGTCGTACCGGTCGACCGCGGCGATGCTGACCAGCAGCGGGACGAGCGAGTCGCGCATCGCGCAGGAGACGCACGGGTGCTCCATCCGGATCACCTCGCGGTCGATCACCCCGTCCGCGGTCCGCGCGATACGGACGACCGACCCACCGGTCAGGCCGCTGACGTCGTACTCGACCAGCACGCCTGCCCGGCCCGCGGCGGCCAGCAGATTGCCCGCCACGGCCGCCCGGAACGGCTCGTCGATGCCCGTCAGCAGCGTCACCGGTAGCATCCAGACTCCCGCCTAATTGAAAACGATAACCAACACTGGAATAGCGGCCACCTTACCGGCGTTCAGTCCGATGAGGGTCACCCGCCAGGTGAGCCAGGAAAGGACAGTATGGCCAAGCGCAACGACCTCCGCCCGATCGTCAAGCTCCGCAGTACGGCGGGGACCGGGTTCACCTACGTCACCCGGAAGAACCGGCGGAACAACCCCGACCGCCTGGTGATGCGCAAGTACGACCCGGCAGTCCGCCTGCACGTCGACTTCCGCGAAGAGCGGTAACGACCCAAACGTCAACGGCCCGCCACGCATTTCGTGGCGGGCCGTCGTGCGTTCAAGCGCAGCTCAGAGCCGGCCGTAGGCCTTCAGGGTGCGGAGTGCGCCGACGGTCAGGATGCCGCGGTACGCGAGGGTGGAGGCCTGGCTCGGCGGCTCCCAGGTGATCGCCCAGCCGCCGTCCGGCTGCTGGTCGGCGATCAGGCGGTCGAGGTGGGCCTCGAGCTGCGCGTCGTCGAAGAGCGGCCGCCAGACACTGTCCGGCGTCGGCGCCAGGTGCAGCGGAGTCACGCCGTACGTCGGATCCGCGGCGTCGGCCCGGAACCACTGGAGCTTCGGCAGCCAGTCCCGGATGCGTTCGAGGTCCGGGTCGCCGGCGTGTTCCAGGAACTCCAGCGCCTCGTGCAGCCCATGGGCGTCCTCGGGCAGACTCTCGGCCAATTGGGTCGCGCACCACGCGCCGGCGCGATCGCGCCACGGGTGCTCGAAGCCGAGCTTGTACAGCCGTCCGACCAGGCCTGCCGTCGGGTTGAGACCGGGCTGGTAGGTCCACTCGGTCATGTGCTCGGCGCGCGGGTACTGCTCGACGACCGGCGCGGCCAGCGACACCGCGCCATCGGCGTTCGCGGTCCGGTCCAGCCAGTCGACGGCCCGGCGGATCATGTCTTCGGGTCGGGCGCCGGAGGTTAGCAGGGTGTTGAACGCCACCTCCACATCCAGCGACAGACTGTCCGGGACCAGTTTGTCCGGCTCCAGTCCATGACCGAAGCCGCCATCGGCGTTCTGATAGCCGCGCAGTACCTCGACCACTCCTTGCGGATCGGCGTCCTCGAAGACTGTGGCGAAGAGCCGATTCTCGACCAGCCGGGCCTCCCGGCGTACGAAATCACGACCAGCGGTGAAGGTGTCCATGGCTCCACTCTGGCGCAGTACGACGCTTCGGTCTTGAACGAAACGGACATCGGGTGCCCCCACCACCGTGCCATCCTGTGGCCGAATCCACGGGAGGGGAGACCGACAATGAGCCCGGAGAAGCTGGACGCGGTCGGCTCGGCGCTGACCTCAGCCGGACCTCCAGGGAGCGGAAACCCCGCATCGGCTGGGGTAAGGCGAGACAGAGCCATGACGACGGGAACACGCGGCACGACCTCACACTGACGGCGAAGGGCACGAGCCCGAAGATCCTGCTGGACGGCCAGACCAAGGCCACCGTGGCGAAGGTGACCCGGGCCGCGCGGAGCAAGGGCTTCACCTGCAAGGTCAAGCCCGACATCCACGTCACCGCCTGCTCGCAGACCAGAGGGACCGAGGTGTACTCGATCGACTCGTACAGCATCTGCGGGACAGCCCAGGAGCAGAAGGGGTACTGCGACACCGGCGGCGGCAACGCCTCCTGGATCAACGCGTAGGTCGGGTTCGGCAAGACCGTGAACGAGGCGATGATCGCGCGGATCCTCGCGCACCTCCAGCTGACCGCCGACCTCGCCCTCGGCGAGTCCTCTGCGGAGGTCCGCCAGTGGATCGGGGACCACCTGGACGGCAAGGCACATCACACCGACCTGGCCGGCGTACACCTGGCGATCCTGCCGGGCAGCGGCGGCCGGGGGCACGCGGGCAACAACCCCAACATCGTCTCCCTCGAGGCCGAAGGGATCCGCGCCTACTGACGGCGTGAGGCGACGCCGGTCGTCACGGCTCGAAGCGGTAGCCCATTCCTGGTTCGGTGAGGAGGTGTTTGGGGCGGGCCGGGTCGGGCTCGAGTTTGCGGCGGAGCTGGCCCATGTAGAAGCGCAGGTTGCCGCTCGCGTTCTCGTACCCGGGCCCCCAGACCTCGGTGAGGAGCTGGCGTTGCGACATCAGCTTGCCGGGGTGCCGGACCAGGACCTCGAGCAGGTGCCACTCGGTCGGGGTGAGCCGGATGTCCTCGCCGGTCTCCAGGGTCACCCGCTTCGCGGACAGGTCGACCTGGATCCCGCCGACCGTCACCACCGGCTGGTCCTGGGCGATGTTGCTGCGCCGCAGTACGGCGCGCATCCGGGCGAGCAACTCGTCGATCCCGAACGGCTTGGTCAGGTAGTCGTCCGCGCCGGCGTCCAGCGCCTCGACCTTGTCCGTGCTGTCGGTCCGGCCGGACAGCACCAGGATCGGCGCCTCGGTCCAGCCGCGCAGGCCCCGGATCACGTCGACGCCGTCGAAGTCCGGCAACCCGAGGTCGAGGATGACCAGCTCCGGCGGGTGCTGCGCCGCCACCTTCAAGGCCGCCGTACCACTGCCGGCCAGATGCACCTCGTAGCCGCGGGCCTTCAGGTTGATCTGCAACGCCCGCACGATCTGCGGTTCGTCGTCGACCACCAGCACTCTGGTCATGACACCTCCGGCTCGGAGCGTTCGCGCGATCCGGGGATCGGCGCGTCGGCCGGCCGCAGGTTCGCGGTCGGCATCGAGACCACCATCGTCAGCCCACCACCCGGAGTGTCCTCGGGCTGCAGGGTGCCGTGCATCGCCTCGGCGAGGCCACGCGCCAGCGCCAGCCCGAGACCGACGCCGACCGTGTTGTCAGTGTCGCCCAGCCGCTGGAACGGCGCGAACACCCGGTCCCGGTCCTCGCGCGGGATGCCCGGTCCACGGTCGATCACCCGGATCTCGACCGTGTCGCCGAGCGCACTGCCGGTGACCAACGGCGCCCGGCCGGGCGGCGAGTGCCGGATCGCGTTGGCCAGCAGGTTCGCCACGACCCGCTCCAGCAGTGCCGGATCGGCCTCGACCAAGGGCAATGTGTGCGGGATGTCGACGGAGACCTTCTCGCTCTGATCGCCGAGCTCCGCCAGGACGCTGGGCAGGATCTCGTCGAGCGCCATCGGTCGGGTGAAGACAGGCAGTACGCCGGCCTGCAGGCGACTGAGGTCGAGCAGGTTGTCCACCAGACGTGACAGGCGGTCCAGCGACTCGTCTGCCGTCTCCAGCAGCTCGGCCCGCTCCGACTCGCTCCAGTCGACATCGTCACTGCGCAAGCTCGTCACGGATGCCTTCGCCGATGCCAGCGGGGAACGAAGATCGTGGCCGACCGCGCGCAGCAGCGCCGTACGAAGCTTGTCCGCCTCGGCCAGCGGCTTGGCCTCCGCAGCCGCCGCGCTCAGCCGGGCGCGGTCGACCAGCGCGGCCGCGTGGGCGGCGAAGGCACCGACCAACCGGCGTTCGTCCGCGGCGAGCTGCCGACCCTGCAGCACCAGGACCAGATCATCCCGCCCAGGGATCTCGGCGTCGCCGTCCTCGGGTCGGCGGCAGGTCGGCGTACCGGCCGAGGCGATGGGCCGCCAGACCTCGGTCAGCTCGTCATCGTCGACCCGCTCCATCAAGCAGGCGCTCGTCATCCCGAAGGCCTCTCGGACCCGCTCCAGCAAGGCAGGCAGGGCGGTCTCACCCCGCAGTACCGACCCGGCGAGAGTCGCCAGGGTCTCCGACTCGGCGGCTGCCCGGGCTGCCTGCCTGGTCCGGCGGGCGGCCCGGTCGACGACGGAGCTCACCATCGCCGCGACCATGACGAAGATCGCCAGCGCGAGCACATTGTTCAGCTCGGCGATCGTGAACGTGCGCGTCGGCGGCGTGAAGAAGTAGTTCAGTACGACGGTCCCGCCCACAGCCGTCACCATGGCCGGCCACAACCCACCGACCAGCGCGACCACGACCACGGCCAGCAGGAACGCGAGCACGTTGCTGGTCAGGTTGAGGCTGTCTCCACCGAATCCGAGCAGTAGCGCCAGCAGCGGCGGCAGTACGACGGCCAGCACGAAACCTTCGACCTTGCGCCGAGTGGACAGGCTGCCGCGCAGCCGGGGCAGCCGACCGCGGCCCATCTGCGAGTGCGTGACGATGTGAACGTCGATGTCGCCGGAGTCCCGGATGGTCGACGTACCGATCCCTGGACCGGTCAGCGAGCCGAAGCGGGAGCGGCGGCTGCCGCCGAGGACCAGCTGGGTCGCGTTCTCGGCCCGGGCGAAGGTCAGCAGCGCGGCGGGTACGTCGTCGCCGACGACCTGGTGGTACGTACCACCGAGGCTCTCGACCAGAATGCGTTGCTCGGCGAGGCGTTTCGGGTCGGCGCCGGTCAGCCCGTCGGAGCGGGCGACGTGAACGGCGAGCAGGTCTCCACCGGAGGACCGGGCGGCGATGCGGGCGGCACGCCGGATCAGGGTCCCACCCTCGGGGCCGCCGGTGAGGGCGACCACGACACGTTCCCGGGCTTCCCAGGTCGAGTCGATGTCATGCTGGGCACGGTACTGCTGCAGGCCGACGTCCACTCGGTCGGCGAGCCACAACAGCGCCAGTTCGCGCAGGGCGGACAGGTTGCCGACCCGGAAGTAGTTGCCCAGGGCAGCATCGATTTTGTCCGCCGAGTAGACGTTGCCGTGGGCCATCCGGCGGCGTAGCGCCTCCGGAGTCATGTCGACGAGCTCGATCTGGTCGGCGGCCCGGACCACGCGGTCCGGGACCGTCTCCTGCTGCGGTACGCCGGTGATCTTCTCGACCACATCGTTGATCGACTCGAGGTGCTGGATGTTGACCGCCGAGATCACGTCGATCCCTGCGGCGAGCAACTCGTCGATGTCCTGCCAGCGCTTCTCGTTGCGGCTGCCTGGCACGTTGGTGTGCGCCAGTTCGTCGACCAGCGCCACCTCCGGCCGCCGGGCCAGCACCGCGTCGAGGTCCATCTCGGTGAAGCTGGCGCCGCGGTAGTCGATGATCCGCCGCGGCACGATCTCCAGTCCTTCGAGCATCTCCGCGGTGTGCTCGCGGCCGTGGGTCTCGACGAATCCGACCACGACATCCGTGCCCCGGGCCAGCCGGCGCTGACCCTCGCCCAGCATCTTGTAGGACTTCCCGACGCCGGGCGCGGCACCCAGGTAGATCCGCAGATGCCCACGGCCGCTCTTACTCATCCACGTCCTCGCTTCGCTCCGGGCGCGGATGAGGCTCGAGTCCACTGTGCCAACTGATGAACTCGCTTCGCTCGTTCATGCTTCGACTATCTCAGTTCGACGCCAGCGCGTTGTTCAGCGTGACGACATTGACGTACGGCTCCCCCAGGAAGCCCAGGGTGCGGCCCTTGGTGTTCGCCTTGACCAGTTGCTGGACCTTGGCGACGTCCAGGCCACGCTCGCGCGCCACCCGGTTCACCTGCAAAGCGGCGTACGCCGGGCTGATCGCCGGGTCGAGACCGCTGCCACTGGCTGTCACCGCGTCCGGCGGGACCTGTGACTCCTGGACACCCTCCAGCGCCGCGACCGTCTTCCGCCGCTCCTCGACCATCGCCAGCAGGTCGGCGTTGTTCGGGCCGAGCTGCGAGGCCGAACTACCCTTGCCGTCGTAGTCGACCGCGGACGGCCGGGTCTGGAACCACTTCGGGCCCGCGACCATGATCGCGTTGCCGTCGGCGTCCTTCTTCCCACTGTCCTGCGTGTACGCCTGGCCGATCAGGTCCGAGCCGGTGTCCTTGCCGGCGACCTGGACGATCGAGCCGTTCGCGTTGCCGTGGAACACCACCTGGGACACACCGGTCATCACCAAGGGGTACGCGAGACCGAGCAGCACTGTGAAGAACAGCAGTGCCCTCAGTGCGACCCCGAACTGCCGGACCGAGCCGGGCAGATTGCTTGCCATGAACAACTACCTTTCTGTGTTGGAGACCTTCCCCACCCCACCGCCCCGGTCAGTGCAGACCAGGGATCAGGGAGATCACCAGATCCAGGAGTTTGATACCGATGAACGGGCTGATCAGGCCGCCGACGCCGTACACCAGCAGGTTGCGCCGCAGCATCGCCGAGGCCGACGACGGCTTGTAGCGAATGCCGCGCAGGGCGAGCGGGACCAGCGCCACGATCACGAGCGCGTTGAACACGATGGCGGACACGATCGCCGACTCCGGCGAGTGCAGCCCCATGACGTTCAGCTTGTCCAGCCCCGGGTACGCCGCCGCGAACAGCGCGGGCAGGATCGCGAAGTACTTCGCCACGTCGTTCGCGATCGAGAACGTGGTCAGCGAACCGCGGGTGATCAGCAACTGCTTGCCGATCTCGACGATCTCGATCAGCTTGGTCGGGTTGGAGTCGAGGTCGACCATGTTGCCGGCCTCCTTGGCCGCCGACGTTCCGCTGTTCATCGCCACGCCGACGTCGGCCTGGGCGAGTGCGGGTGCGTCGTTGGTCCCGTCACCGGTCATCGCGACCAGCCGGCCACCCTCCTGCTCCTTCTTGATCAGCGCCATCTTGTCCTCGGGCGTCGCCTCGGCCAGGAAGTCGTCGACCCCGGCCTCCTCGGCGATCGCCTTCGCGGTCAACTGGTTGTCACCGGTGATCATCACGGTCCGGATGCCCATCGCGCGCATCTGGTCGAACCGCTCCCGCATGCCTTCCTTGACCACGTCCTTGAGGTGGATGACCCCCAGGGCCCGGGCCGTCCCGTTCACGCTCTCGGCGACGACCAGCGGCGTACCGCCGGAAGCGGAGATGCCGTCGACGATGTCGCCGAGTTGCGGGTCGGCGGTGCCGCCGTGCTGGTGGATCCAGGCGTTCACCGCACCGGCCGCGCCCTTGCGGACCTGCCGGCCGTCCACGTCCACACCGCTCATCCGCGTCTGCGCGGTGAACTCGACGAAGGTTGCGTGCGGCAACTCTCCGGTGTGCCGCTCACGCAGCCCGTACCCGGTCTTCGCCAGTACGACGATCGACCGTCCTTCCGGCGTCTCGTCGGCGAGGCTCGACAGCTGGGCCGCATCGGCCAGCTCGGTGTCGGTCACGCCCTGGACCGGGATGAAGTCCGACGCCTGCCGGTTGCCCAGCGTGATGGTGCCGGTCTTGTCCAGCAGCAGTGTGTTCACGTCACCCGCGGCCTCGACCGCGCGGCCCGACATCGCCAGCACGTTGCGCTGCACCAGCCGGTCCATGCCGGCGATACCGATCGCCGACAACAGAGCGCCGATCGTGGTCGGGATCAGGCAGACCAGCAGCGCCACCAGGATGACGATGCTCAGATCCGTCTTCGCGTACGCCGCGAACGTCGGCAGCGTGACCGTGGCGACCAGGAACACGATCGTCAGGCTGGCCAGCAGGATGTTCAGCGCGATCTCGTTCGGCGTCTTCTGCCGCGACGCTCCCTCGACCAGCGCGATCATCCGGTCGATGAAACTCTCACCGGGTCTGGTGGTGATCTTCACGACGATCCGGTCCGACAACACCTTGGTGCCGCCGGTGACCGCACTCCGGTCACCGCCGGACTCGCGGATGACGGGCGCCGACTCACCGGTGATCGCCGACTCGTCGACACTCGCCACACCCTCGACGACGTCGCCGTCGCCGGGGATGATCTGGCCGGCCTCGACGACGACCAGGTCGCCGAGCTGGAGCTGGGTCGCAGGGACCTGCTCCTCACGGTCGCCGAGCAACCGGCGTGCCGTCGTCTCGGTCTTGGCCCGGCGCAGCGTCTCGGCCTGGGCCTTGCCCCGGCCCTCCGCGACGGCCTCGGCCAGGTTCGCGAAGATCACGGTCAGCCAGAGCCAGACCACGATCCACCAGACGAAGACACTCGAGTCGGTGAAGGCGAAGATCGTCGACGCGACCGCACCCACCTCGACCACGAACATCACCGGGTTCTTCACCATCACCCGCGGATCGAGCTTGCGCAGCGCGTCCGGCAGGGAGGTCAGCAGCATCTTCGGGTCGAACAGACCCGACGGTGCCTTCTTCTCCACCTTCGGGGTGTCGTTCTTGGCACCCGGGGAAGGGGTCTTCACTAGCGTGGTCACAGTCCCTCCGCGAGGGGTCCTAGAGTCAGAGCGGGGAAATACGTCAGGCCGGTCACGATCAGGACGGTGCCGACCAGCAGCGTCACGAACAGGGCCTTGTGGGTAGGCAGCGTGCCCTGGGTCACCGGCACGGGCTGCTGCCGGGCCAGGGAGCCCGCCAGCGCCAGCACCAGCACGATCGGCACGAAGCGGCCGAGCAGCATCACCAGGCCGAGCGCGGTGTTGTAGAACGGGATGTTCCCGCTGAGGCCACCGAACGCGCTGCCGTTGTTGTTACCGGCCGACGTGAACGCGTACAGCACCTCGGAGAATCCGTGCGGGCTGTCGGTGTTGAGGATCGAGGCCCGTGCCACGGCCAGGCCCATCGCGATCGAGGCACCGGCCAGGACGAGCGTCGGCGTGGTGAGGATGTACAGCGAGACCAGCTTCATCTCGCGCGCGGTGATCTTCTTCTTCAGGTACTCCGGCGTCCGGCCGACCATCAGGCCCGCCACGAACACGGCCAGGACGGCGAGGATGAGCATGCCGTAGAGACCGGTGCCGGTACCACCCGGTGAGACTTCGCCGAGCATCATGTGGAACAGCGCCGTACCGCCGCCGAGTGCGGTGAACGAGTCGTGCGCCGAGTTCACCGCTCCGGTCGACGTACCTGTGGTCGAGGTTGCGAAGAGTGCTGAAGCCCATTCGCCGAAGCGGGTCTCCTTGCCTTCCATCGCGGCGCCCGCAGCCTGGGTCGCCGTACCGGCGCCCCGGTTCTCGAAGAAGGTGGCCGAGAAGGTGAACGCTGCCCACAGCGTGCCCATCACGCCGAGGATCGCGTAGCCCTGCCGCTTGTCCTTGACCATCAGGCCGAAGGTCCGGGTCAGGCAGACCGGGATCATCAGCAGCAGGAAGATCTCGAACAGGTTCGACAGGCCGTTCGGGTTTTCGAACGGGTGGGCGGAGTTGGCGTTGTAGAAGCCGCCGCCGTTGGTGCCCAGCTCCTTGATGACTTCCTGGCCGGCCACCGGGCCGCCGGGGATGGTCTGGCTCTGGCCGACCACCGAGGTGACCTCGTGCCCGCCGGAGAAGTTCTGCACGACACCCGTTGCGACCAGCACCAGCGTGCCGATGATCGCGATCGGCACCAGAACCCGCAGGACGGTCCGGGTCAGGTCGACCCAGAAGTTGCCGAGCCGGTCCGTCTTGGCCCGGGCGAAGCCGCGGATCAGCGCGATCGCGACCGTGATGCCGACCGCCGCCGACAGGAAGTTCTGCACCGCGAGGCCGGCGAACTGGACCAGGTGGCCCAGCGTCACCTCAGGCGAGTAGTTCTGCCAGTTGGTGTTCGAGACGAAGGACGCCGCGGTGTTGAACGCGAGCCCTGACTCGACGTTCGGCAGGCCCAGCGACAACGGCAGCCAGTGCTGCAGGCGCTGGAGCAGGTACAGCAGAACGACGCTGAGAGCGGAGAACGCGATCAGCGACCGGGCGTAGACGCCCCAGGTCTGGTCGGCCTTCGAGTCGACGCCGAAGACCTTGTACGTCGCCCGCTCGATCCGCAGGTCCTTGTCGGACGTGTAGACCCGGGCCATGTAACCGCCCAGCGGCCGGTACACGGCCGCCAGGCACAGGAGAAGGAAGCCGACCTGCAACAGGCCGGCCGCAGTGTCGGACATCAGAACCTCTCGGGGAAGATCAGGGCGGCGACCAGGTAGAGGACCAGGGCCACGGCCACCACCAGGCCGGCGATGTTCTCGGCGCTCACAGCTTCTCCACTCCACGCAGCGCGAGCCAGACGGCCGCGAAGACGACAACGGTGACGGCGAGATAGATGACGTCAGACACGACGGCACCGCCTCACAGCTAAAGTGCTCATGAAGCCACTGCACACCGCTAGCTGCCCGCTCAGGAGTGTTCTCGCAGGCCTCTCACACCCGCTCTCACAGCTCTCACAGGGTTCTCACAGGTAGTCGCAGGTCCTCATTCCGGACCGGACTTCGCCCCTGGCCGTTCTGTCCGCATACTTACGCCTGGCAATCCCAGATCCAGGCACAGCCCACGCACAGACAAGGGAAGAACAGCACGTGACTGAAGTCGACATCACCGCCCCCGCAGAGCAGTTCTTCTCCGCGCAGACCCGGGAGGCGCTGGCCGAGGCGAGCCGCCGGCTGGCCGAGCGTCTCCAGGCCCACACCGACGCCCTGCTCGCGATGACCGGCGCCGAGGAGCAGTCCGCGCTCTACGAGCAGAACGCCGCCCTCGAGGAACTCGTCGAGGGCTGGAACGAGGCGGTCTTCGAGCACACCGGTACGGCGCCGCTGCTGCTGGAGGACTCGATCGACGACGAGGACGACGACGAGGCCGAGCAGGACCAGGTGATCAGCGTGGTGTCGAGGTTCGACCTGCGCGTGGTCGACCTGGACGCACTGCTCGAGGCCGGCCGCGCGGCGCAGGAACGGCACCCGGCCGAACTGGACGACGGTGGCGAGGACGAGCCGGTGGACTCGGCCGAGCAGGCGATCTACGAGATCAGCCGCGAGGTCGGCGAGGCCTGGTTCGAGCTGCCCGGCATCGAGATGGTCGCCGGCGCCCGCGCGTACGTCGTACCCGAGCTCCCGTTCGAGCCCCTCGACGCGGACGCCGAGGACGTCGTCACCGAACTCATCGCTCCGAACGGCGTAGCCACCCACGCCGAAACCTGGGCCTGACCAAGCAGTTTCGGGAGGTCGATTGCAGCCAGCCCCCGCTGCCCCCGCGCCCCCACGCATTTCATGGGTTATCCACTGAAGTTGCCGGTTCTACCCCAAAAACGCGGCCTGACAACCGGCAAGTTCAGGGGTTGTCCGTCGAAATGACCGAGCGGCAGGGCCGAAGACCAGGCTGGTGCGCGGCCTGGCCAGTGGGGGCGCGGGGCCTGGCCGGTGGGGGCGTGCATTTCGACAGGAGATGTCACGCCGAACAGGGAACTCGGTACGCTCAGCGGCACCTGCACAACGCCCCGACCACCCGACACCTCCTGTCCAGGTGCACGGGCGGCCGCGGACCGGTACGAGCCCAGTGTCACCGCAGACGACGTCAGGCACGCATCGACCAGATCGGTGACGGTTGATGGATGCAGGAGGGCGCGCGTTCGTGCCAGCACCACCGACGTCCTGACTGGGCAGCGCTAGCCCATGGCGACGGCGTCGATCTCGAGGAGCCAGTTCTCGGAGTAGATGTCGCAGATGATCACGGTCAGCGCGGGTGCGTGCTGGCCGAGGACCTCCTCGCGGATCTTCGAGTTGAGAGCCCGGAACTGCCGGTCGGACAGATAGGTCGTCACCTTCACCAGGTTCAGCACTCCCATGCCCGCCTCGGCGAGGACCGCGAGCACGTTGCGCCAGACCATCCGGCACTGCGCCTCGAAACTCTCCGGCACCCGGCCGTGCTCGTTGCCCCACGGCACCTGACCGCTGACGAACACCGTCCGCTCCGCCCCACCGACGACCACGCCGTGCGTGTAGTTCCCCGTCGCCGGCGGCAGGATCCCCGGATTCAACGGCTCGATCGCAAGTCCTGACATGTACGCCCCCTTCTACTCACCAATGCGTGCCCACCCCGAGCTACTCCGCCATGTCTACCCTGCGCGCATTGAACCGCCTAGGCCACCCGGCCGTATCGATGGTGTTCCGCATCCCTACCGACAGGAAAGTGACATGTCACTCCGTTCGAAGGGCCGACCACTCGCGGTGACGACCGCACTGATCAGCAGTCTCGCGCTGCTCAGCCCGGCAACCGCCAGCGCACACCAGTCCCACCACAGTCCGCTCGCCGTACAGCAGGTCAACCTGGTCTCGGACCAGGCAGGCAAGGCTGCGCTGCAGGACGACGATCTGGTCAACCCGTGGGGTCTGTCCCTCGGTGCAACCACCCCCGTGTGGGCTTCCAACAACGGTACGTCGTCGTCCACGCTGTACTCGTCCGCACCGGGCTCGACCACCGCGACCAAGATGTCCGCGGTCCGGGTGACCATGCCGGTCCCGACCGGGCAGGTCAACAACCCCGGCACCGGTTTCGTCCTCAGCAACGGGACCGTCAGCGCACCCGCTCGGTTCATCTTCGCCACCGAGACCGGCCAGATCGCGGCCTGGGGTCCGCCGGTCAGCCCGCTGATCGGCGCCGCCGAGATCAAGGCCACCACCCCGGGCGCGGTCTACAAGGGTTTGGCGATCGCGACAGCCCGAGCAGGGGACCAGCTGTATGCCGCCAACTTCTCGCAGCGCCGGATCGACGTCTTCGACAGCTCCTTCATGCCGGTGAAGAAGCCGTGGTGGGCGTTCCGGGACTCCCACCTGCCCAAGGGGTTCTCTCCCTTCAACGTGCAGACGCTGAACGGGCACATCTTCGTCGCCTACGCGAAGCTCGACCCGAAGACCAACGATGAGATCGCCGGCCGCGGCCTCGGGTTCGTCGACGAGTACACCGTCGAGGGCAAGTTCGTCAGCCGCGTCGGCTCTCGCGGCACGCTGAACGCGCCGTGGGGTATGGCCTTCGCTCCCAGCGCCTGGGGTCAGCCGGCCGGCACGCTTCTGGTCGGCAACTTCGGCGACGGCCGGATCAACATCTTCCGGCCGAAGTCCCACGGCAGGTACGACTTCGCCGGCCAGGTGAAGAACGCGCGGGGCAAGACCCTCGTGATCGACGGTCTCTGGGCACTTCTCCAGGGCACGGCGACCACCGGCGGTACCGACTCCCTGTGGTTCTCCGCCGGCCCCGACGACGAGTCCCACGGCCTCCTCGGCGTACTTCGCGCACGCTGACCACCTCAGTGTCCGGGGAGATCGGGGCCTCCCCGGACATACTCAGGTCTTGAGCGACTTCTCGAACCAGTGATGGGCGTACGGCTCCGCGTTGAACGCGGGCACCTCCTGATAGCCCGACGCGCGGTACAGACCAATCGCCTCGGTCAGAGACCGATTGGTCTCCAGCCGTACGACGTTCGCACCGCGGGCGGCTGCCTCGCGTTCGAGCTCGGCGAGCAACCGCCGTCCGAGTCCCAGACCGCGGGCTTCGCGGGACACCCACATCCGCTTGATCTCCGCGGGCTCCTCACCGTGCAGCTTCAACGCGCCGCAGCCGATCGGCTCGGCATGCAGCGTCGCGACCAGTAGCAGGCCGGCCGGCAACGTCAGCTCGGCGTCCTCCGCCGAAATGCTGCGCGCGTGGTCGAATCCGTTGTCGAACCGGTCGCCCAACTCGTCGAAGTACGCGCGCAGGCACAGCTGCGCCTCGGGCCGCCGCGGGTCGACGATGCCGACGTCGACCATCGACGCGGTCAGCAGCCGTGACACATCGTCCATCGCGGCGATGAGCCGATCCCGCTGGCGCTCGCTCAACGGCGCCAGGATCGACCCGGCCAACTCGTCGGACCGCCGGTCCAGCAAGCGCCACTCCTTCGCACCCGTCCTGGTCAGCCGGGCGATCCGGACCCGCGCGTCCGCACCGCTCTGCTCGACCCGAACGAGCCCGTCCTCCTCAAGTGACCGCAGCAACCGGCTGAGGTACCCGGAGTCGAGGCCGAGCCTGGTCCGCAGCGCCCGTACGTCGCACCCATCCGCGCCGATCTCCCACAACACCCGGGCCTGCCCGAGCGGACGGTCCCTGGACAGATAGGCGTCGTTGAGCGCACCGACCCGCTCGGTGACGATCCGGTTGAACCTTCTGACCGCCGCGATCTCCATTCTCTGACTTTAGTCAGAGAATGGACTCTCAGTCGAGCGGCCGGAGTTCGTCGGCGTAGGAGACAGAGGTGCGACGGAGTACGCCGTCCTTGACCGAGTACTGACCCATGCGCCACAGCGGCGGGCTGTAGGCATGGACCGTGACGCTGCCCTTGTCCAGGCCGGTGAGGCGGTGGATGTGGTCCGGTCCGAAGCCGTAGACGTCGCCGGCCGCCACCTCGGTCTCGACCGAGTCGGTGCCGATCGCCAGGTTGTGCTCGACCAGCTTGCCCTTGGCCACCGCGACCGCGCCGGACGAGACGTCGTGGTCATGCCAGCCGGTGTCGTTGACCGGCGTCCAGCAGATCAGCCAGACGTCGACGTTCGCGTCCCGATGGAGGGAGGCGAAGACCCGCTCCTCGTCGCTGTAGGCGACCTTGTCCTCCCACAGGTGCGGTTGCGCGGCAACCGACGCGGCCAGCTCGGACAGTTCGGCGGCGGCCAGGTCGCGGCCCGGAAGGTTGTCCAGCGACAGACAGTTGTTCAGATCCACAAGCCGGCTGGGCTGGCGCGCCGGGACGTTCGGAACGTCGGTGATCGGCTGGGCAGTCACTGCACTCCCCTCTCAGGAGATGGTGTCCCGGCCCCGGGATTGACGCCGTACAGGAGCCGGTGTGGGTTGGCGTGGCGGATCACCGCGGTCGCGGCGTCGCCTTGGCGGAGGTCGGTGATCCCGGCGTACGGCCGGTCGGTGCCGTGCACGACCTGGTCGATGCCGAGGACCCGTGCGACCGCGTCGATCCCCTGCGGGCCGTAGCTCGAGGTGTCGACGTACAGGTTCGGGTCGATGGTGCCGAGCCGGCCGCCGCGGGCGGCCAGCCGTTCGTGGTGGACGGGGGCGAGTCCGGCCGCGGCCACGAAGCACAACCGCAGTCGCGGGTGCTGGTGGCGGCCGCCGTACGCATGCCAGGCCCACCACGCGGCCTGCAGCTGGCCGGCGTAGTCGACGACGGGCGCCCACCACCCAGGCACCTCGCAGTCGGTCCGGGCTGTGCCCGGGTGCACGAGGATCGGCTTGTCCGACCGCTCGGCGACAGCGAGCAAGTCGCCGACCTCGGCCCACCCGGCCGGGGTTGTGAGTACATGCGCCGGCAACTGCAGTCCGAGGAAACCGTCGGCCAGCAGTACGTCGAGGCCGTCGACGTCGGGCTTGATCAGGTTCACCGAAGCCCAAGCCTTGAAGGGCTCCGGGAGCACGGCCGCACCCGCGTGCCACGCATCGAGTAGCGCGTTGTCGCGAAGCTGCTCGATGCCGAGCGGACTCGACAGCGACACCGCCGCAAGCGTCGTACCCGTGTCCTGCTCGAGGGCGACTCGCTTGTCCACCGCGTGCGCGGCCGGATCGACCTCGTACGGCGCTTCGGTCGCGGTGTGCAGCGTCCAGCCGTCGAGGTACGGCGGCTCGGAGCGAGCGCGGAGGCGGTCGACGAACTCGGCCGGCCAGAGGTGCTGGTGGACGTCGATCATCGGCTCCTCCTCCCGGCGGTTTGATCAGATTGAAGCGCTTCAGGACTCTTAGAGTGAAGCGCTTCAAAGACCGTCTTGTCAAGTTTCTGTCCGCACCGCGGTCTAGGCTGCGGTGCATGTCCGGAACCGGCCGCAGGCCAACCCTCAAGGACATTGCCGCGGAGACCGGACTGTCGATGGCGGCCGTGTCCTACGCGCTGCGCGGCTTGCACGGCACGCCCGAGACCAGACAGCGAGTCCAGGATGTCGCCGACCGACTCGGCTACCAGGCCGACCCGGTGGCCCGGGCGCTCGCGTCCGGCCGGAGCGGTTCGATCGGCGTCCTGTGCGCGTCGCTCGAGGACCTGTGGCAGCAGCGGCTCGCCGCCGCGCTCGGCCGGGAGCTGCTCGCCCCGGACCGGAACGCCTGGATCATCGACTCGGCCGGCGACGCGGAGCGCCAGCTCGAGCTCGCCCAGCACCTGGTCGACCACCGCGCGGACGCGATCGTGGTGATCCCGATCAACCCGGCCGACAAGGGCTGGGCCGCGATCGCGCAGCACGCGCCGGTGATCGCGATCGGCGACGCACTGCCCGGCGCGAAGGCGAAGTCCGAGGTCGTGTTCGACAACGAGACCGGCGTCAGCACCGCACTCGGCCGACTTGCGGAGGCCGGCCACCGACGCGTCGCTGTCCTCAGCCCGACCCGCCGGTTCGAGGTCGAGCGGCCGGCCGAGGAGATCGCTCAGCGCATCGGCGTGGACCTGAAGCTGAAGGTCCGCATCCTGCAGTGCCCGCACGACCTGGCCGGCGCGACCGAGGTCGCCCGCGAGCTGCTCTCCGGCAGCAACCGGCCGACCGGCATCCTCGCGCTGGCGGACTCGATGGCCTTCGGTGTGTACGCCGCCAGCCGCGAGCTCGGCCTCCGTGTCCCGGAGGACCTGTCCCTGCTCGGGTACGACGACCAGCCGATGTCGCAGCTGCTCACGCCGCCACTGTCCACGTTCCACTGGCCGCTCGCCGAGCTGGTCGCCGACGTCGTCGCCCGCGTCACGTCCGCCGTCGACACCAACCGCCGCGTCCGTCGTACGACCGTGGCTCCAGCCCTGATCGAGCGCGGCTCGGTCGCCGCCCCGCCCACCTGAGCAACGCGACGACCTCCCGGCTCCGATCTCCACATCCTCGAAACTAGACTAATTCACTGCACTTACTGTTCATCACCCACAGTGTGAGAAGGGCGACGGCCCCGCCCGCGAAGCCGTCGAAGGACGGCTGAGAACGCCGGAAGGCCGGTCGAGCGGGATGCTCGGCCGGCCTTCGCGGGGTGGTGCGGGTTACTTCGTACCGAAGACCTGGATCTCGGTCATGTCGGTGAACTGGCAACCGCCGAACGCACCGTCCGGACAGTTGGTCGCGAAGTCCGGCACCTGCGGGCTCGTCATCACGAACCGGACGTACTGGACGCCGGTCGCGTTGCCGCTCGGGGTGAGCAGGTTGTACTTGCCCCGGTTGTCCGCGGTGAAGGTGCCCTGCTGGGCGACCGCCCAGGTGGTGCCGTCGACCGAGGTCTCGATCCGGTAGCCACCGGTCGAGGAGCTGCCCGGGTCACCACAGGTGTTCGACGGGTCGACGTTGAACGCCGAGACGTTGACCTTGCCGGACAGCTTGATGTCGATGTGCTTCTCGATCATCTGGTTGGTCGGCGTACCGGCGTCGTCACCGGTGGTGCTTCCCCAGCCAGTGCCCTGGGCGTTGTCGATCGCCATCGCCGGGCCACACTGCGGGGTGAAGTCCGGACCGTTGAAGTCGACCACCGAACCGCCACCGGACGACGCGGCCCAGTTGCGGCGCGGCATGAAGTTCGACTTCGAGCCGCTCTTGGAGACCGTCGCCGGCTGCACCAGCAGCTCGTAGCCCGGAGCCGACATGACGACCTTCGGGTAGGTCCCCGGCGCGACACCGGTGATCTTGTACTGGCCCTTGGAGTTGGTCGAGCCGGCGTAGTCGCCGGCGTAGCCGGAGGAGTGACCGCCGATGTAGACCAGCGCGCCGGCCACCGGAGCACCGGTGTCCTTGTCCAGAACGGTGCCGCTGAGCGTCGTGGTCGCACCCGTCGGCGGCTTGTGGAAGTCCTCCGCCGGGAACGAGTCGCCGCCGTCGATGACACCGGCGTACCAGCCCATGCCGCGGTTGGCGAAGACGGTCCAGATCGTGTCGGCGTTCTTGCCGCCGCTGGCGACCAGGTCGGCCTGCACGATCGCGTTGCGCATGTCGAGCATGGTCGGGTCGGCCGGCGACAGCTCCATCGCGCGGGTGATCAGGCTGACCGCGTAGCTGCGACCGAAGCGCTCACGCAGGTCCCACAGAGTCTGCGCCCAGACCTCACCGGAGGCGTGCACCTCCGGCGTACCGCCGATGGTCGGGAAGTCGCCGTAGGTGTAGCCACCCTTCGAGCCGTCCGGCTGGATGCAGTTCGGGCTGACGGCCTTCACGCGGCAGTCGATCGCCTGGGTGCGGAACAGCTGACCGGCTGCGACGTACTTGCCCTCGAGGACCTCACCGGGAGCGGTGGTGTCCTTCTCCAGGCCGTGCGAGACCAGGTAGTCCATCGCGTAGAAGTCGCTCCACGCCTCACCCATCGAACCGGCCTGGATGCTGTTCAGCGTCGAGTTGCCGGTGGCGTCGACGACCAGACGGTTGGACAGACCGTGGGTGTACTCGTGGTACAGCACGCTCGCGTCGTTCGCGCCGCTGGCCGGCACGAACGGGTCCTGCGCGTCCGTCGTCCCGGGGAAGTGCCACAGGTACATCTGCATGGTCGGCGAGGTGCCGTCCGGCGGGGTCGACATGTTCGCGTTGTCGATGTGGTTCGCGTCCGGGCCGCCGTTGGCAGCGGTCGCCGCACCGTCCAGCGCGTTCAGGTGCACCGGGTCTCCGCCGGCGGTGTCGAACGAACCGGCCGCCGGGGTGAAGCTGATCGGCGGCTTGGCCAGCCAGTCGTGGAAGTTGCTGGCCAGGTAGAAAGCGTTGGTGACGTCCTGGTTCATGTTCGTCTTCCAGGAGTCCGGCTTGGCCGGGTCCCAGGTGCAGACGAACGACGTAGAGCAGAACGAGGAGGCGGTGGTCTGGAACGGCACCAGCTTGTACTCGGCGCCGGTCTTGGTGCCGGGCACCTTGACCGTCTCGCCGGGGTTCGGCGCGTTGTCGTCGTTCACGTCGGCCCAGGCGGCCACCGACGTACCCTCGAGCAGGGTCTTGGCGTTCTTCGGCAGCCACTTGTTGTAGATCAGGTTCTCGACCCGCTGCGTGCCGCCCTTCGCGGCGCCCGGGTAGTTGTCCTGCACCAGTGCGTCGCCGTTGCCCTCACTGACCAGGTCCTTGCGGTAGAGCAGGGCGCCGGTCTGGGCGTCGATGACGTGGCTGTAGATCTTCATGCCGCCGGCGTTGACGTAGGTCAGCCAGCCCTTGCGCAGCCCGTCGGCGGTGTGGAACCACACCTGCTTGGCGGTGTCGCCGTTGCTCCAGGAGGTCGCCGTACCGGCCGACTTCGCGGTCGCGGACTTCGCCGTACCGCCGATGTCCTCGGCGGCGGCGGTGCGGGCCGCGGCGGCGGACACCTTCGGCGCGGCCGCGGCGGACCGGGCCTGAGCCTGCGACGCCAGCCCGGCGACCGGCGCACCCATCAGCGAGATCAGCTCACCGTGCTTGGTGACGTTGGCCTTCAGGCCGTTGCCGAACACCTCGACGCCGTCGACTGTCTGGATCCACGAGATGTGGTGGGTGCCGAGGTCGTCGACGTAGTCCTTGCGGAGCTTGAGCGTGCCGAGGTCGGCGGCGGAGAGCTTGAAGACCTCGGGGTGGGCCTTCACGTAGCCCAGCGCGACGTCGGTCGCCTTCTTGCCGCTCTTGCCGGTCAGGAAGCCGTTCAGCTTGGACACCTGGGCCGGAGTCCCGGTGTTCGGGTCCAACTCGACGACACCCTGGGTGCCGAGCGAGTTGCGGAACTTCTCCGACGCCGCCGACTCCTGGCCCGCAACCTTGGCCGAGCGGGTCGTGGTGGTCTTGGCGTTCGGGGTCCGGGCGTCGTAGTTGCCCTTCCGCTCCTTGCCCTTGGTGTTCTCGGCCTGGGCGGCCTTGCCCTTGCCCTCATTGGGGCCGGCCGTCTGCGCGGCCGTGGCGCCGCCAGCGGCGGTCACGGCCAGCACAGTGGCGGCGGAGACCGCGGTGGCTGCCAAGAGCCCCCGCCGTCTGCGTGATGTGGTCACAGAAACGCTCCATCAAAAGTGTCTGCGCGGGTCGCCCTCCACGATCCGTCCGCGCCTGACCTTAAGCCTGGCGGACAGTCCGGGGAAGAGATATCACCGGATTCGCGTGGAGACGAGGGTTGTCCTTCGTGCACGGAACAGTACTAGGAGCGACGGCCGATTCGTTGCACCCGGCTACGACTCGATCGCGCTGAGTGTCGTACTGTCGAAGCGCCGGGTCTTGACAGGGTTTCGGCCGTCGGGCCTATGCTGTCGAGAAATCGATTTCCCGCCCCAGGAGGCGTTCCGATGAACCAGTCCCAGCTCAGCCGGCGACGTTTCCTCCAGGCGACCGGCGGTACGGCGCTCGCGGCCGCACTGGCCGGCTGCGGAGGAAGTGACGGCGGCGGTGGATCGAGCACCAAGGAACTGTCGTTCGTCTACATGGGAACGGCCGAACAGCAGGCCACCTGGAACAAGCTGTTCGCGAAGTTCAGCGAGAAGCACCCCGAGATCAAGCTGAAGGCCGAGGGCATCCCGCTGTCGAACTGGGGCGACTTCTTCAACAAACTCTCCACCCGGCTGGCCGGCGGCCAGGTGCCGGACGTGATCCAGGTGGCGACCGAGGGCCAGCGGCTGTTCGCGTCCAAGGGTCTGCTCGCGCCGCTCGACGACTACATCGCCAAGGACAAGTCGACGATCGACGAGTACTACGCCGACATGGACCCGAACCTGATCGAGTGGAACAAGAAGTACAGCTCCACCGACGGCAAGACCTACTACCTGCCGGGCGAGTTCAACACCATGTGCATGTGGTACTCCAAGGACCTGTTCGCCAAGGCCGGCGTACCGGAGCCGACGGCGAAGTGGACCTGGGACGACTTCCGGCACGCGTGTGAGCAGATCAAGGCGAAGACCGGGGCCTTCGGGTACGCCGCCGGCCCGGAGTACTTCGCGGCGATCATGCCCTGGCTGCTGACCAACGGGACGAGCAGCTTCAGTGACGACTGGTCCAAGCCGACGTACAACGACGCGAAAGCGATCGAAGCGGCCGAGTTCAACCGGGCCCTGGTCGCCGACAAGCTGTCACCGCCGCCCGGTGGGACGTTCGACGCGACGACCGCGGCGGCGCAGGGCAAGCTGGCGATGTTCGGCGGCGGGCGCTGGCCGATCATCAGCATCCGCAACCTGAAGGCGACCGCGAAGATGGGCATCGTGCCGTGGCCGACCAAGGTCGAGCAGGGCTCACCGGTGGGCTGGAACGGCTACCCGATCATGAAGGCGTCGAAGAAGAAGGACGACGCCTGGACCTTCATCAAGTTCCTGATCTCCACCGAAGGCTCGTCGTTCTTCGCCCAACTCGGCGGCACCATCGTCCCGGCCCGCAAGTCGATCGCGAACAGCGAGTCGTTCCTCACCGACGCACCGAAGGGGACGGAGTACCTGTACCAGGCGCTCAGCTACGCGACCCCGATCCCGTCGCCGGACAAGGGTGCCGCCGTACAGAAGGCGGTCGAGGACGGCTGGAAGCAGGTGCTGACCGGCAACGCGTCGCCGGCCGACGCACTCGGCAAGGCGCAGACCGCGCTCGAAGGACTCGTTTGAAACCTCAGCGGCGAGACTGGTTGCCGGGCTATCTGTTCATCAGTCCCGCCGTACTGCTCTTTCTCGTCTTCGTCGCCGCGCCCCTGGTCGCCGCGTTCGGTTTGAGCTTGTTCCACTGGGATCTGCTGAGTACGCCGGAATTCGCCGGGCTGGACAATTTCCGCCAGCTCGTCACCGACGGCGCGACGATCCGCGCGGTGATCAACACCTTCGTCTTCGCGATCTCCTCGGTGATCACGCACATCGGCATCGGCATGCTGCTCGCGCTCGGCGTCCACCGAACCATGACCCGCGGAACGAAGTACTTCGTCCGGACGGCGTTCTTCTTCCCGTTCCTGGTCTCGTGGGCCGCGGTCGCGCTGGTCTGGAAATACGTGCTGGATCCAACCTTCGGTCTGGCCAACTACTACCTCTCGGCGACGACCAACTGGCTGGCGTCGCCGACCTGGGCGCTGCCGACGCTGATCGTGGTCGACTGGTGGCACACCATCGGCTACACGTTCATCATCCTGCTGGCCGGCCTGCAGACCGTGCCGGCCCAGTTGCACGAGGCGGCCCGGGTGGACGGTGCGAACGCGTGGTGGCGGTTCTGGAGCGTCACGCTGCCGGTGATGTCGCCGACCATCTTCTTCGCCACCGTGATCACGTTCATCGGCGCGTTCCAGATCTTCGACCCGATGGTGATCATGACGCAGGGTGGTCCGGACGGCGCGACCCGCAGCATCGTGCAGTACACCTACGAGAAGGGCTTCCAGTCCTTCGAGATCGGGTACGCCGCCGCCCTGTCGCTGGTGCTGTTCGTGGTGATCATGATCGTGACCGGACTGCAGTTCCGGCTCAGCCGGCGATGGGTGCACCTGTGAGGGGCCGGCTGCTCGACCTCGTCCTGGTCCTCGGCGGGCTGCTGATGATCGCACCGCTGGTCTGGCTGATCATCACCGCGCTGGCCGAGCCGATCAACGCGTTCCAGCTGCCGCCGCAGTGGATCCCGCGACCGCCGACGCTGCAGAACTTCCAGCAGGTGCCGGAGCTGATCCCGTTCGCACAGATGGCCTGGAACAGCCTGCAGATCGCGGTGATCACGACCGCTGGTGCGCTGCTGACCAGTGCTTTGGCGGCGTACGCGTTCTCGCGGCTGCGGTTCCCCGGCCGGGACCAGATCTTCTCGGTGCTGCTGGCGGCGCTCGTCGTACCCGTGCAACTGACCGTCGTACCGATCTTCATCATGATGCGCTGGCTGCACCTGGTGGACACGACGGTGGCGATCTGGCTGCCGGCTTTGGTGAACGTGTTCGGGATCTTCTTCCTGCGGCAGTACATCGCGTCGATCCCGCGCGAGCTGGACGAGGCCGCGATCATGGACGGCGCGAGCCACTTCTGGATCCTGTTCCGGGTGATCCTGCCGCTGGCCCGGCCGGGCCTGACCGCGCTCGGGATCTTCGTCTTCGAGGCCTCCTGGAACAACTTCTTCTGGCCGTACATCTTCCTGTCGTCACCGGAGAAGATGACGTTGCCGGTCGGCCTCGTGTCGTTGCAGGGCGCGATGGGCGGCGGCCCGGCCGTGGTGCTGTTCGCCGCCATCACTCTGGTGGTGCTGCCGATCCTCGTGCTGTTCCTCATCTTCCAGCGGTCGTTCATCGCCTCCATCGCGACCACCGGCCTGCGCGCATGACCGACCATCTGCCTGCCGCCTTCCGCGCGCTGTGGCACGAGCTCCCGTTGCTCGCCGCGGCCGGAGTCATGGTCTGTACGACGTCCGGCGTCGTAGTCCTGCTCAGCCCAGGACTGTCCCCGGTCAGCGTGCTGCTCGGCGCACTGCTGATCGGTCCGGTCTGGGCGGCCGTGGTCGCCACCGCCGACTCGGTCGTGCGCGATGATCGCGGTGGTGTGCTGTTGTTGCTGCGCAACCTGCGCCGACACTGGCTTGCCGGCCTCGAGGTGGCTCTGGTCCCTGGTGTCATCGCCGCGCTGGCCGTGCTGAACCAGGCCATCTACACCGGTCCGATCTTCGCGATCCCCTTGGCCGTCAGCGGTTGTGCGACAGTGTTGGCCTTGCTGGCGTCCTGCTATGCGTTCAGCCTGCGCGTGACTGCCGGGCTCCGGGGCAAGACCCTCTGGCTGACCGCACTCCACCTCGTCGCACGTGCACCGCTGGTCCCCCTCGGCGTACTCGCACTGGCGTTTGTCGCGCTGCTGCTCGGTACGTCGGTGACCGCCTCACTGCTTCTGCTTGCCCCCGGCCCGGTGGCGTTGTTCGCCTCCGCAGGTACATGGACGGAGAATCATGCGCTACACCGGTGACAACCTTCGGCACTTCGCGCTGCCCTTGGGCGGTCTGGGCACTGGCACGCTCGCGTTGGCCGGCAACGGTGCGTTGCGGCAGTGGCAGTTGCACAACATCGGGAACCACGAGGGACATCTGCCGGACAGCTTCTTCGCGCTGCGGCTCTCGCGGGTCGAGCCGCCGGTGGACGAGATCCGTGTGCTGCAAGGGCCTTCGCTGAGTCCTTCCGGCACCCCGTTGGTCACCGACGACGTCGTACCATCCGGCGAGGCACGACTGCAGGAACTGCTGAGACCGGTCGGCGAGCCCACAGTCACCGCTACCTACCCCGGTGCACGCGTCGACTTCGACACCGACCTCCCGATCGACGTCAGCATGGACGTGTTCAACCCGCTGGTGCCGTCGGACGCCGAGGCGAGCTCCCAGCCGGTGGCCGCGTTCTCGTTCACGCTGCACAACCCCGGGGACATCGCAGTGCACGGCAAACTCGCCGGTGCCTTGCAGAACTCGGTCGGCTGGGATGGCGTCACGCCGATCGACGGTGTCGCCAACAGCCTGTACGGCGGCAACACCAACCGGATCCGGCGGCACGACGACTGGACCTCGCTGGTCCTGGAGAACACCACACTGCCCGCGGACCACCCCGGCGCGGGACAACTGGTGCTCACCACCGACGGCGCCGGTGCACTGACCTGCGCACAGTGGTCCCGGCCCGAGGAGTTCATTGCCTTCCTCAACGGTCCGACCACCCTGGTCAGCGGGGCCAGTGCACCCGGGTCGACGTGGAACGGCGGACTGGCCGTGCCGTTCCACCTCGACCCGGGTGAGACGAGGCAGGTACGGTTCCTGATCGCGTGGCACTTCCCGAACCGATATGTCGACTTCAACCAGTTCGGTCCGCGGCATGACTACGGCCACAGCCGCTTCTGGCTCGGCAATGCGTACACCCGTCGTACGCCGGATGCCGTCGCCGTGGCCGAGTCGTTCATCGCACGCTGGCCGTCGCTGCAGGCACTCAGTACTGCCTGGGCCGACGCCTTCGAGTCGAGCACTCTGCCTGGTGAGGCGGGCTCACGGCTCGCTGCGCTGGTGGCCGACGTACGCAGCCCCACTGTCTTCCAGACCGCCGACGGAACCGTGCTCGGCTTCGAGGGTGTGCTCGGCGCGTCCACAGTGATGTGGGGAGGCCGGTCCGGCGGGTCCTGCCCGCTCAACTGCACGCATGTGTGGAACTACGAGCAGACGCTGTCCCGGCTGTTCCCGGCACTCGAGCGGAACATGCGGGACACGGAGTACGACGTGATGCAGGCACCGGAGGGGTACATCCCGCACCGGGTGATCGCGCCGACGTACCACCGGCAACTGTGGGACGTCGTGATCGGCGGTCCGGAGGAGCCGGCCCTCGACGGCATGCTCGGCAACGTGCTGAAGACTTACCGCGAGGTGCGGCACGGGGCAGGACTCGAGTGGCTGCGGGACCGCTGGCCAAACGTTCAGCGACTGCTCACCCACATCCGTAGGAAGTGGGACGCGGACGGCACCGGCGTACTGCGTGGAATTCAGCCCAGCACGCACGACATCGACCTGTGTGGCGTCAACTCGTTCATGGGCACGCTGTGGCTGGCCGCACTGCGCGCGGCCGAGGAGATGGCGCTGCTGCTGGGTGAGGACGCGAAGGAGTACCGGACGCTCTTCGAGGCCGGCAGCAAGGCGTACGACGAGCTCCTCTACACCGGCGAGTACTACCGGCAGATCCTGTCGCCCGAGGAGAAGCCGGACTTCCAGTGGGGCGACGGCTGTCTTGCAGACCAGCTGATCGGGCAGTGGTGGGCGCATCAACTCGACCTGGGCTACCTGCTGCCGCAGGACCACGTGAAGACCGCGTTGCGCAACGTACTGCGGCACAACCTGCGGACCGGCTTCGCCGACTTCCAGCACCCGTACCGCGTGTTCGCCGACGGCGATGACACCGGTCTGCTGATGTGCACCTGGCCGCACGGCGGGCGGCCCGACGTACCCACCCGCTACTGCGACGAGGTGTGGACCGGCTCGGAGTACCAGGTCGCCGCCCACTGCCTCTACGAAGGCCTCATCGACGAGGGCCTCAGCATCCTGCAGGGCCTGTGGAACCGGTACGACGGCACCCGTCGCAACCCGTTCAACCCGATCGAGTGCGGCGACCACTACATCCGCAACGCCGCCGGCTGGTCCGTCCTCGAAGCCCTCACCGGCTACCGCTACAACGCCCTGACCGCCACCCTCACCTTCGCCCCACTCGACATCACCCGCACCAACGACGACTGGACCGTCCCCTTCGTCACCCCCACCGGCTGGGGAGTAGCCACCAAGTCCCCCACCACCCTCACCCTGACCTGCCACGCCGGCACCATCAACGCCCACACGATCCATGTCGACGGCACCGCCCTCCCCGTCAACCAAACCGCCGAACCCGGAAAACCCTTGGTGATCGCAACAACCTGACCTCTACCGTCGAGGCATGTCGCTCGTCGAACGCGCACAGGCTCTACAGGCCGAGGCTCAGCAACTGTTGGAGCGCCTCGACCTGCAGACCGCGTTCCCCTGGCAGCCGGTGCTCATCGGCAGCGCGCTCTCCGGACTCATCGTCGTCCGAGACCTCGACATCATGTTCGACGCCCCCGACGCCACCGCGGCAACCATCCTGACCGGCCTCACCACACTCGCCCAGCGAGTGGACCTGCAGACGGTCGACTTCCGCGACGAACGTGGCGACCGCCGCCCGACCCCCGCAATCACCGACGAACGCTTCTACGCCGTCCTCCACACAAGCACCTGGAAAATCGACCTGACCTTCTGGCTACATGTCGTCGATCGTCCCCACGTCGCAGACGCCCTAAGACTCCGCAACGCAACCGACGACCAACGCCTACAAATCCTGCAACTGAAGGCCACCACCCCAAACCACGACAGCTCCGCCATCTACCGCGACGTACTCGGAGAGTAAGAGCGCCGGCCGTCCGGCAACGCCACCGGACGGCCGGGGCTCGGTCAGAGGAAGCCCAGGGAGGCGTACTCCTGGTCGGTGAAGAGGCGGGAGCGGATCAGGAAGCGGACGCCCTCCGGGGCCTCCACCGAGAAGCCGCTGCCGCGGCCCTTCACCACGTCGACAGTGAGCTGCGTGTGCTTCCAGTACTCGTACTGGTTCGCGGACATCCAGAACGCGATCGGCTGGTCCAGGCCGTCGACGACCAGATCGCCGAGATGCACGTCCGCCGACCCCGTTCGAAATTCCCCGTCCGGGTAACACATCGGCGAACTGCCGTCGCAGCAGCCTCCGGACTGGTGGAACATCAGCGGACCGTGCATCGCGGTGAGGCGGCGGAGCAACTCTGCCGCCTCGTCCGTGAGCAGCACTCGCTCAATAGCTTCCCCGCCCCACCGCCCCGGTCGCTCGACAACCATCAGAAGAAGCCGAGCTTCGACGGGCTGTAGCTGACCAGCAGGTTCTTGGTCTGCTGGTAGTGGTCGAGCATCATCTTGTGGTTCTCCCGGCCGATGCCGGAGTTCTTGTAGCCGCCGAACGCCGCGTGCGCCGGGTAGGCGTGGTAGCAGTTCGTCCAGACCCGCCCGGCCTGGATCTCGCGCCCGGCCCGGTACGCCGTGTTGATGTCGCGCGACCAGACCCCGGCGCCGAGCCCGTACAGGGTGTCGTTGGCGATCTTCATCGCGTCGGCGTAGTCGTCGAACCGGGTCACCGAGACGACCGGCCCGAAGATCTCCTCCTGGAAGATCCGCATCTTGTTGTCGCCCTCGAAGATGGTCGGCTGGATGTAGTACCCGCCGGCCAGGTCGCCCTCGAGCTCGGCGCGAGCTCCACCGGTCAGGACCTTGGCGCCCTCGGCCCTGCCGATGTCCAGGTAGGCGAGGATCTTCTCGTACTGGTCGTTGCTGGCCTGCGCGCCCATCATCGTGTCGGTGTCGAGCGGGTTGCCCTGCTTGATCGCCTGCGTCCGCGCGGTCGCGTCGCCGAGGAACTGGTCGTAGATCGACGACTGGATCAGCGCCCGGGACGGGCAGGTGCAGACCTCGCCCTGGTTCAGCGCGAACAGCGTGAAGCCCTCCAGCGCCTTGTCGTAGAACTCGTCCTTGGCCGCCGCGACGTCGTCGAAGAACACGTTCGGGCTCTTGCCGCCGAGCTCCAGCGTGACCGGGATGATGTTCTCCGAGGCGTACTGCATGATGAGCCGGCCGGTCGTGGTCTCACCGGTGAACGCGACCTTGGCGACTCTGTTGCTCGAGGCAAGCGGTTTGCCGGCCTCGACGCCGAACCCGTTGACCACGTTCAGTACGCCGGGTGGCAGCAGGTCGGCGATCAGCTCGAGCAGCACGTGGATCGATGCCGGCGTCTGCTCGGCCGGCTTCAGTACGACGGCATTGCCTGCCGCCAACGCGGGCGCCAGCTTCCAGGTCGCCATCAGGATCGGGAAGTTCCACGGGATGATCTGCCCGACCACGCCGAGCGGCTCGTGGAAGTGGTACGCAATGGTGTCGTCGTCGACCACCGAGACCGAGCCCTCCTGGGCCCGCAGCGCGCCGGCGAAGTAGCGGAAGTGGTCGACCGCCAGCGGCAGGTCGGCGGCCAGCGTCTCCCGCACCGCCTTGCCGTTGTCCCACGTCTCCGCGACCGCGAGCAGTTCGAGGTTGGCCTCGATCCGGTCGGCGATCTTGTTCAGGATGTTCGCGCGGTCGGCCGGCGACGTCCGTCCCCAGCCCGGCGCGGCACCGTGGGCGGCGTCGAGGGCTCGCTCGACGTCATCCGCCGTACCGCGCGCGATCTCGGTGAAGTTCTCGCCGGTGACCGGCGTGGGATTCTCGAAATATCCACCCTTGGCCGGCGGCACCCATTCGCCGCCGATGAAGTGCTCGTAACGGGACTTGTAGGTGACCGGGCTGCCATCCTGCCCGGGAGCTGCGAAGATCGTCATAGGTCCTCCTTGGAAACCCGACGGTGGACCGAACCTAGGTCGACCGACGTTGCACGGACGTTGCAGCGTGAAGTGAGGCGGCATGGATTCACCGGAGCAGGCCCGCCGATTGAGCCGGCTGTACGACGACGTGCTCGGCGGGAACCGTGCACCGGACGCGCCGCGCCCACTCGTCGCCGCGTCCTGGGAACGGTCGCTCGCGGCCGCGGTCGATCCCGAGCTGGACGCGCCGCCGGTGATCGTCGACCACGACATCGTCGAGTCGATCCGGGAGAACCATCCGCTCCGCGCGGTCCTGCCGGTGCTGCGGCAGACGCTGACCACGATCGCCGACGAGGCGTCGCACATCATGATCATCACCGACGCGCAGGGCACGATCCTGTGGCGCGAGGGTGCGGCCGACGTACGGCGTCAGGCCGACCGGATCGCGTTGTCGGAGGGAGCGGTGTGGTCGGAGGACCAGATCGGCACCAACGGCATGGGTACGGCGCTCGCCGTCGGCGGACCGGTGCAGATCCACTCAGCCGAACACCTGGTCCGCCGCATCCACGACTGGACGTGCGCCGCCGCGCCGGTCCACGACCCCGACACCGGCAAGCTGCTCGGCGCGGTGGATGTCTCTGGACCGCTGCGCACGGTCCATCCCGCGATGGTCGCGCTGGTGACCGCCGCTGCTCAGCTCGCGGAGGGACAGCTGCGAGTTCGGATGGCCGCGGCCGACGAGATGCTGCGCGCCCGCAACATGCGCCACCTGATGGCGCTCGGCGACGCACCCGGTGCCTTGCTCACTCCGACCGGGAGGGTGCTCGCAGTGCAGCCGCTCGAGTGGCTGCCCGACCGGCTCGTCGTGCCGGACGGTGCTGACCGGATCGACCTCGGCGACGGACGCGAGGGCATGATCGAACAACTCGACGAGGGCTTCCTGCTCCGCATCCCCGGTACGCCGGTCCGCCGCGGCCGACCGTCGCTCCGGCTGAAGGTGCTCGGCGCCGGCCAGCCGATCGCGGTCGTCGGCGGCCGCGAGATCGCCCTGACGCTGCGGCGGGCCGAAGTACTCGCACTGCTTCTTCTGCATCCGTCCGGACTGACCGCCGAACAGCTGATGCTGCAGTTGTACGGCGACGAAGGCAATCCGACGACCGTGCGCGCGGAGATGCACCGACTGCGCAATCTCCTCGGTGGCGGTGTCCTCGACACCAAGCCGTACCGGATCGTTGCCGATGTCACCGGGGACGTGACCGACGTACAGAAGGCTCTCCGGGACGGCGATCTGCACGCGGCCCTGGAGCTGTACGCCGGTCCCCTGCTGGCACGTTCCGACGCCCCGGCTCTGCGCGCCGAGCGCGACGAACTCGACGCCACCTTCCGCCGCGCCGTCCTCGACGCCGAAGACTCCGAGCTGGTGTGGCGCTTCGCCCAGACGCCTACCGGCGCCGAGGACCAGGAGATCTTCGAGTCCCTCAACGCCGGTCTGCCGCCCGACGACCCGCGGCGCGCGGCGGTCGCCGCCCGGCTGGAACGGCTGGTCGACTAGAGCCTGCGGAACCTCTGTATCGGTGAGGGCACAATCACATCTCTGGCGTGACGAGCCCGACACCGACATGACTCGCGGGTAACCAACCAATAACATCGCTGGTATGCAGATCCTCGCCATCGTCGTCTCGCTCGCGGTCGCCGCGGTCGGGGTCGCGTTGTTCGGCAAGACGATCGGGCACATGGTGTCCGTCATCAAGCTCGGCCTGCCGGCCGGGCGGACCGACAGTCCGGGGCAGCGCACGACCACGCTGGTCAAGGAGTCGCTCGGTCATACCCGGATGCTGCAGTGGAGCCACATCGGCGTACTGCACTGGTTCGTCGCGTTCGGCTTCATCGGGCTGTTCCTCAGCCTGGTGACGGCGTTCGGCCAGTTGTTCGACGCGCACTACGCGCTGCCGGTGATCGGCCACTGGTTCGTCTTCGAGTGGGTCAGCGAGTTCCTCACCTGGACCGGTCTGGTCTCGATCATCGGGCTGATGGCGATCCGGCTGCGCAACCTGCCGAAGGGCGAGAAGGGCCGCTACAGCCGGTTCTTCGGTTCCACCGCCTGGCAGGCGTACTACGTCGAGTACACGATTCTCGGCGTACTGATCTGCATCCTGTTGCTGCGCGGCCTGGAGTACGAGTTGGGCGCGGGCAGCAAGTTCCACTTCCCGAGTACGTTCTTCGTCGGCGAGGCACTCTTCGGCGGGCTGAGCGTGTCCGCGTTGGAGACCATGGTCTACCTGGTCGCGATGATCAAGATCCTGATCTCGTTCGCCTGGATGATCACGATCTCGCTGAACGCCACCATGGGGGTGGCCTGGCACCGGTTCACCGCCTGGCCGAACATCTGGTTCAAGCGCAAGCCTGGCAGTGACGGCGGCGGTCTGGCATTGGGCGCCCTGCAGCCGATCATGGTCAACGGCGCGCCGATCGACTTCGAGAACATCGAGGAGCTCGACGAGGACGCGGCCCTCGGGGTCGGCAAGGTCGAGGACTTCACCTGGAAGGGCCTGCTCGACTTCACCACCTGCACCGAATGCGGCCGGTGCCAGTCGCAGTGCCCGGCCTGGAACACCGAGAAGCCGCTGTCGCCGAAGCTGATCATGATGGGTCTGCGCGAGCACGCGTACGCCAAGGCGCCGTACCTGCTGGCGTCGTCCGACGACGAGCGCAAGTCGCTGCCCGAGTTGGTGCTCGCCGAGCAGGACAAGCCGTTGGTCGGTCCCGCCGATGTCGCGGTGATCGACGAGGACGCGCTGTGGGCGTGTACGTCGTGCGGTGCGTGCGTGCAGCAGTGTCCGGTCGACATCGAGCACGTGGACGCGATCATGGACATGCGCCGCTACCAGGTGCTGATCGAGTCGTCGTTCCCGTCCGAGCTCAACGGCCTGTTCAAGGGCCTGGAGAACAAGGGCAACCCGTGGAACATGAACCCGTCCGGCCGGATGGATTGGGCCAAGGACCTGCCGTTCGAGGTCAAGCAGGTTGGTGCAGACGTTGAGACGCTGGACGAGGTCGAGTACCTGTTCTGGGTCGGCTGCGCGGGCGCCTTCGAGGACCGTGCGAAGAAGACCACGCAGGCGGTCGCCGAGCTGCTGAACATCGCCGGTGTCAGCTTCGCCGTACTGGGCGACGGCGAGACCTGCACCGGTGACCCGGCCCGGCGGTCCGGCAACGAGTTCGTCTTCCAGCAGTTGGCGATGCAGAACGCAGAGGTCTTCAAGGAGACCGGCGCGAAGAAGGTCGTCTCCACCTGCGCGCACTGCTTCAACACACTGAAGAACGAGTACTCCCAGCTCGGTGTCGAGCTCGACGTCATCCACCACACCCAGCTGCTGAACCGCCTGGTCCGCGAGGGCAAGCTGACTCCGGTCGCGCCGGCCGACAGCACCCTCAACGGCCAGAAGATCACCTACCACGACCCGTGCTACCTCGGCCGCCACAACCAGGTGTACGACGCCCCGCGCGAACTGCTCGACATCATCCCGGGCGCGGAGTACGCCGAGATGCCGCGGAACAAGACCAAGTCGTTCTGCTGCGGCGCCGGTGGTGCCCGGATGTGGATGGAGGAGAAGATCGGCAGCCGGATCAACCTGAACCGGACCACCGAGGCGGTCGGCACCGGCGCGGACAAGATCGCCACCGGCTGCCCGTTCTGCCGGGTGATGCTGTCCGACGGCCTCACCGCCCAGCAGGCCGAGGGCACCGCCCGCGAGTCCGTCGAGGTCCAGGACGTCGCCCAACTGCTCCTCGCCTCGGTCAAGCGCGGCTGAGTGCAGGTAGCTGCAAATCACTTCCCTCGCAGGTGATGCGGGCCGTAGGATCCGGTCCTCGCATCACCTGGGGAGGAAGCAGAATCATGAAGTTCCGTGCCGCTGTGGCCACGGTCGCCACGCTGCCACTGGCCCTCGGCCTGGCCGCCTGCGGTAACAACGACAAGCCCGAAGCCGGCCGCGACTGGGGGCAGATGCCCGCCGCGACGCCGGCGGCAACCACCACCGCCGAGCCGCTCAAGCAGGCGCCGGTGGTGCACCTGAACCGGACGACCTTCGTCCCGGCGATGACCACCGCACTGTCCAAGCAGAAGTCGTGGAAGATCGTCGGCACGATGACCGCCGACGGCACCACCGTGATGAGCATGAAGGGCGTGCAGACCTCGAAGCCGGCCGCCATGTCGATGGAGATGACCGGCGCCGCGTTCGGCACCGGGACCGCGAAGATCCTGCTGGTCAAGGGTGTCCTCTACGTGTCGATCCCCGGCACCACGCCGGCCGGCAAGTTCGTGACGGTCGACAGCAAGCAGACCGGGCAGCTCGGCGAACTGCTCGACGGCGGCGACCCGACCAAGATCTACAAGTCGTTCGACTCGAGCATGGCGAGCCTGAAGTTCGTCCGCACCGAGACGATCGGCGGCCAGAAGCTCGACCGGTACGACGTCACCGTGAACACCGCGAAGGCGCTGGCGGCCCAGGGCAAGAAGGTCCCGGCCGGCGTGCCGAAGACGCTGACCTACTCGCTCTGGATGGACAAGGCGCACCTGGTTCGCCGGATGTCGTTCGCGCTGATGGGCGTGTCGATGGTGATGACTATGTCGGAGTACAACAAGCCGGTCAGCATCACCGCACCGCCGGCGAGCAAACTCGCGCGCTGAGGCCGGATCCGGTCAGATCACATTCGTCGGTGAGAACTTCTCGTAGCCTCATGTTACACAGGGAGAAACTTACCTGTCCCAGAAGTGATCACCGACGGATGATCGGGTGGACTGGTGCCGATGAGCTTGCGCGTGGGTAGTACTCGACGAACCTTTCTGACCCTGACCGGAGCGGCGGCCGGACTGGCGCTGACCGGCAGTCTTCCCGAGATCGGGAGCGCGATGGCCGGCGCCACCGGCCGCACCGACCGGCGAGACCCGTTCACCCTCGGGATCGCCTCGGGTGACCCACTGCCGGACGGGGTGGTGATCTGGACCCGGCTCGCACCGGAGCCGCTCGCGCCGTTCGGCGGGATGGATCGCCGCCCGGTCGAAGTCCAATGGCAGGTCGCGGAGGACGAGCACTTCCGCCGGGTCGTCCGTCACGGCACGACCCAGGCTCGGCCCGAGTCGAGTCACTCGGTGCACGTCGACGTACGAGGGCTGCGTCCCTGGCGGCACTACTGGTACCGCTTCCGCGTGAACGGGCGGTTCAGTCCGGTCGGCCGGACCAAGACCGCACCGCCGGCAGACGCCAACCTCTCCAGCCTGTCCCTGGCCTTCGCGTCCTGTCAGGCCAACTGGGAGGGCTGGTACACGGCGTACGCCGACATGGCCAAGCGCGACCACGACGTCGTGTTCTTCCTCGGCGACTACATCTACGAGTTCGGCATCGACCGCGGCATCCGGCCGGACTCGAACGAGCCCTACATCACGCAGCAGTGCGTGACGCTGGACGAGTACCGCCAGCGGTACGCGGCGTACAAGCTCGATCCGGACCTGCAGCAGGCGCACGCGGTCGCGCCGTGGATCGTCACGCTGGACGACCACGAGGTGGTCGACAACTGGGCCGACGACGCGCACCCGAGTGCGCCGCCCGCGCAGTTCCTGGTACGTCGCGCCAACGCGTTCCGCGCGTACTGGGAACACATGCCGCTGCGGCTCGCCCAACTGCCGAAGGGCCCGGACATGCAGCTCTACCGGCGGTTCCAGTTCGGCCGGCTGGCGGAGTTCAGCGTGCTCGACACCCGGCAGTACCGCTCGGACCAGGCAAACGGCGACGGCACCAAGGCGCCCGGTCCGGAGTCCAAGGACCCGGCCCGCACGATCACCGGTGCCGCGCAGGAGAAGTGGCTGCTTGACGGCTGGACGGCGTCGCGTTCGCGCTGGAACGTGATGGCGCACCAGACCGCGATCGCCCGCCTCGACACCAAGGACGGTCCGGACGTCCTGGTCCCGATGGACACCTGGGACGGGTACGAAGCCTCCCGCGACCGGGTCCTCGGTGGCGCCGCGCAACGCAAGGTCCGCAACCTGGTTTCGATCGCCGGCGACCTGCACCGCAGCGTCGCCTCGGACCTCAAGCTCGACTTCACCGATCCGGCGTCCGCAACCGTCGGAGCCGAGTTCGTCGGTACGTCGATCACATCCGGCATCGACGGGATGGACCTCGATCCGGGTGGCGCGACCCTGCTCAAGGAGAACCCGCATATGAAATTCGGGAACTTCCAGCGCGGGTACGTGAGCTGCAGCATCACCCCGCAGCGGTGGATCTCCGACTACCGCGTCGTCGACAAGGTCAGCGTCCAGAACGGCGCCGTCAGCTCCCGCGCCAAACTCCTCGTCGAGGACGGCCGCCCAGGCATCTCGGAGGTGCAGGCATGAGCATTCGCTGGCAGTCGGCCGTCGCCTTCGGAGCTGTGGCCGCAACAACCCTGATCACGTCCGGCTCGATGCCTCAGGCAACAACCGACGTACAGGTCAGCACCGATCCGCAGCAGTTGAGCGTGGTGGGCCTGCCCTGCTTCCCGGGCAACCTGACACTGACCATGACCAACACCGGCCGCGAGGATCGGTACGCCGACCTGACCCTGGACCCGAGTGGTCCGCTGCAACTGTCCCGGGAACTGTTCTCCTCCTGGCTCCCGGCCGTCGACCCCGACCAGCCGGTGTCCGCACCGGTGGAGGTCCGCGTTCCGCGGGACACCAAGCCCGGCAGCTACAAGATCGACCTCCAGGTCGACAAGACGCGGCTGACTGTCCCAGTGACGGTGAATCCGCTGCCCTCGAAGGGCCCGGGCAGCAACCTCGCGCTGGGCGAGCAGGCCGCCGCGTCGTCAACGCACGGCAACTTCACGCTCTGCGGCGCGCTCGACGGTGACAACGACTCCGAACACTGGGACACCCTGACCGGCTGGAACGACGGCACCCGCGCGGTCTTCCCCGACGACTACGACGTCGCGCTGGCCGCACCGACCACCGTCAACCGGGTCGAGCTCTACACGCTCGACTCGACCAAGTACCCGGCCCTGACCAACGGGTTGCGGGACTGGGACGTCCAGGTCCGCAGCGGCAGCGGCGACTGGCAGACCGTCACCCAGGTCCGGGGCAACACCCTCGGGCACGTGACGTCGACGTTCGATCCGGTCCAGGCGGACGCCGTACGCATCCTCTGCCTGGACAGCAACGACCACGCCTACTCCCGCATCGTCGAACTCGACGTCTACGGGAGTTAGTCCCCCCACTTCCTCCATCTCTTAATCCTGTCGGGACACTGCGAGACAGCTGTCAACGAAGGTATGAGGCACCGTTGAAATCCATGACGGAGCCGCTGGACCAGGTCGCTTGCGGCGACGCGAGCCAGTAGACCGCGTCGGCCACCTCCTCGGCGGTGGCGACGCGGTCGAACGGGCTCTGCGCCCGGATCGCGTCGCCGCCGGGACCCGCCAGGAACGACTCGGTCATGTCGGTGGCGATGAATCCGGGCGCAATTGACGTCACGGTGATGTCATGTGGCGCCAGCGATACCGCCAGTGACTGCCCGAGAGCGTGCAATCCGGCTTTCGCAGCGCCGTACGCGGGCACGTCAGGCTCTCCCCGGTAAGCGCCGCGTGACCCAACGTTGACGATCGCGCCCCGCCGGCCGCCCTCCTCAGGCTGTTTGTCCAGCATCTGCCGCACCACGCACCAGGTCACGTGCGCCGCCCCTTCCAGATTCACCGCGAGAGTACGACGCCAGGCCGCGACCCACTCGTCGTACGGCGTCTCCGCGAGCGGATGCCCGATCCGGCGCGACCCCGCGACGGGCTCGTCGACGAACAACGCCGCGTTGTTCACCAGTACGTCGATCCGGCCGAGCACAGCGGCCGATTCGTCAACCAGGGAAGGGATTGCGGCCGCGTCACCGAGATCCGCGGTGACCACCGCGTGGCCGCTGCCAGGGAGACTCGCGCGTACCTCCTCGGCCCGGTCGACCGCACCGCGGCAGTGCAGCACGACTCGGTCGCCGGCCCGCGCGAACGCCCGCGCGGCGGCGGCGCCGACTCCCCTGGACGCGCCTGTGACGAGTACTCCTCTGGACACTGTTCCTCCCGGTCTTCGACTGACCCACATTCTGCCTTGGCGCCACCATGACGACGCCATGACATCAGAAGGGGTTGACAGTGACGTCACCATGACGTCATAGTTCTAGACATGGAACTTGACCACTATCTCGAATCGGTCCGGCGAAGCGTGGAGAACGCCACCGCCCTGGCCGACGATCAAACTCGCTCCGTGGCGCAGCGCCTCGGGGCCACGCTGGATGACGCGGGCCGCCTGGCCCTCATCTCAGCCCTGTCCGACGCCGCCGGGGAGATCAGCCGCGAGCTGTCCCCCGGTTCGGTCGAGCTCCGGATGGCCGGTGGCCGTCCCGAGTTCGTGGTCACGCCGGCCCCGAGCCAGCTGACCGGCCCCGACGAGGCCGACGACGACACCGATGACGACACCGAGACCGAGGACACCGACCAGGTGACCCTGGACGCCGACGAGCCGACCGCGCGGATCACGCTGCGGCTGCCGATGTCGGTGAAGAACAAGGTGGACGAGGCCGCCGCGGCCGAGGGCATCTCCTCGAACGCGTGGCTGATGCGCACCGTGATGACCGAGCTGGGCGACCGGAACCGCCGCGGCAACCGCCCGCCCCGGCCCCCGCGTCCGCCGCGTGGCGTCTTCGGTCCGGATGGACCGCTCGGCCCGAACGGACCGCTCGGACCCGACGGAGTCTTCGGACCGGACGGCGTGTTCGGTCCCGGTGGCCCCTTCGGCGACGAGGGCGTCTTCGGACCCGAGCGCGGCCGGCGTGGCCGCGACCGCAACCGGGACCGCGACGACCGTGACCGGGACCGCCGTCGCCGTGGCGGCCACGGCCCGGGCCAGCGGATGACGGGGTGGGCGCAGTGAGCGGCTTCAGCCAGCAGATCGTCGAGGACGCGACCAAGATCGAGAAGCTCCGGATCGAGATCGGCTCCGGCCTGGTCGAGATCGTGCCGACCGACGGCACCGAGACGACAGTCTCGCTCGAGGTCGACAGTGGCACCGAGGACGACGTCGTCGTCGCGGTCCGCGACGGCGAACTGATCATCGAGGGCCCGCGCAACGTCCGCCGCGGACCGGAGATCCAGGTCCGGATCGCCACCCCGGCGACCATGGAAGCCCGGATCAAGACCGGCTCCGGCGACATCAACTCGCGGGCGCCGCTGGCCACCGCACGGCTGTCGACCGGTTCCGGCGACGTCCGTCTCGACCGGGTCGAGGGCGACCTCGCGGTGAACACCGGCAGCGGCGACGTCCGGGCCGAGTACGTCGCGGGCTCCGTTCGCGGCAGCACCGGCTCCGGCGAGATCAACATCGGCGAGGCTGGCGACGCGGTCGGGCTGAGCACCGGCTCCGGCGACGTCCGGGTCGGCGACGTGGCCGGCCCCGCCAGCGTCAAGGTCGGCTCGGGTGACATCACCATCGAGCGGATCCGCGACCACTCGGTCGCCACCTCAGGCTCCGGCGACGTCACGGTCGAGATCGCCGACGCGCCGAGCATCCAGGCCGAGACGGCCCGTGGGGACGTCCAGATCGGAGTACCCGACGGCGTCCCGACGTACCTGGACCTGAAGACGGTCACCGGACGGATCCGGTGCGATCTGGAGCCGAGCGACAAGCCGGCCGAGGGCGACCGCGCGCTGATGCTGCGGGCCCGCACCGTCTCCGGCGACATCACCGTCACCAAGGTCTGACACCCACCACCCAGGAGGTCCCGCCGGCAACGGCCCGGCGGGACCTGGGCGAAGCATTGCCGAAAACCATCCAGAGGGGAGCACAACGATGATCACCGAACACCAAGAGGTTGCCCGCCACCGCGTCAACGAGCAGTTGCGCGCCGCCGAGGCCCGCGCCGAGCGGCACGGCCGCAAGGCCACCCGGACCCGCACCAGCGGACCCCGCTACGAACTGGCCGGCGTCCTGCGCCGGATCGCCGACCGCCTGGACCCGCAGCGCCGCCTCGACTCGCAGCGCCGCCTCGACTCGCAGCGCAGCCTGGTCGAGCCGCAGGCCGGCCACCGCCGTACCGGCCTGTCGGTCGTCCGATGACCGGCTCGCCGATCAACGGCCCGGCGGCCGCGCTTTGCAACTTGCTGCAACGCCTGGGTTTGGTGACGGTTCGGACCTTCGGACGCTGCTAGCGTTCACGCCGTCACTCTTGGTTCAAACTGGGGAGAGAAACAACGATGTTGCGTCCGTTGATCACCGCAACCGCTGCGGTCGTGCTGCTGGCCGGCTGCAGCGGCGGTGACGACAAGGCTTCCGAATCAAGCTCCGGCGGCGACAACGGCCAGCAGGCCTCGACGCCGACCACACCGGCAGCACCGTCGTTCGATCCTCCCAAGGCGTTCACCGCCGCTGCGGCCTACCCCGTGCCCGACTTCAAGGGCCGGGAGCTGTACGACGAACCCAAGCTCGGCATGGTCGGCCAGGTCGCCGTGGTCGCCAACTACCGGGGTCTCACCGGCCGCGACGTCGTCGACCCGAGCAAAGCCTGGGAGATCGAGTCGACCGCGGCGGACACCACCACAGTCAGCGACGTGACCGACCCGATGGCGGTCAAGGTCGACGGCAAGGACGTCGCGGTGATCGCCTACGGGGAGGCCGACAAGGGCAACGGTACTCAGAAGCCGCAGGGTCTGGTGCTGGTGCAGTGGATCGACGTGGCGTCCGGGCAGAAGCTCGCCGAGGTGTCCACGCCGGTGAGCACGGTGAACGGGACCGGCATCGCCGCGGCCGGTCTGCCGAGTCTGATCGCCGCGCAGTACGATCCGGAGACCGGCCAGGTCGCCATCGGTGTGACCGCCCGGGGCAATCTGACCGTGAAGACGCAGAACGCGACGGTGTACGCGGACCCCCAGACGAAGAAGTCCACCGTCGTGCCGGACGTCGTCCCGGGCGCCGTACACAACGGTGTGGTCGCGGGCGCGAAGCAGGAGAGCAAGACCGACGCCGGCGACGCCGGGGTCCTGCTCATCGACGGTGCGACCGGCAAGGTCACGCAGCAGATCCCGCTGAAGCAGGGCTTCCTGAAGCCGCTTCCCGGCGGCGCCAAGCACGCGTTCTTCTATGGCACGGTGTACGCGGGGGCCACCATGAGCGAGACCGCCTCACTCTTCTCGGTGAACCTGTCAACGGGCGCCGTGGTGAGGTCGGCACCGGGTTTGTCGGCTCGGGACTCTGGTGGCTACGACTGCACTTGGGACCAGGTGAGCTCGATCGTCTGCAGGGAGGCCGCGGTGACCGGCCCGCAGGAGATCCTGGGGTTCGACGACAGCACCGGCAAGAAGGCGTGGGGCTTCACCAGCGAGTCCGGAGGACGCGTCGTGCCCCGCGTGACCGCAGCGTTCCACGGAGTCGTATACGTGCAGACGGAGAAGCAGCCGGTGCTGCTGGACGCCAAGACGGGTCAGGACCTCCCGAGCGCGTCGACATCCGGCAGTCCGAGCGCGAGTTCGAGCGACAGCCCATCGGCCGGCGACACTCCCTCGGGCAATGACTCCCCGACGGCCGGTGACACCCCGTCGGACAGCAGGTCCGCCGGTGGGAGTGACATGAGCCTCTACGACGGCAAGCTGGTGTCGCCGGACGCGGTATCGCCGTACGGCGGCGTCTATGGACAGCTGCCGAACGGCGGCGGTGGCTACGGCTCCGGCGACCTGCAGTCGGTCCTCGTCTACCTGAAGCCGACCGCCTGACCTTGCTGATGCGAAGAGGCCCCGGATCCCCGGGGCCTATTTCTCTTGTCAGACGTCGGTGCGGTGGAAGTTCTGGTACGACCGCGACGGTGTCGGGCCGCGCTGGCCCTGGTAGCGGGAGCCGTACTTCGCCGAGCCGTACGGATGCTCGGCCGGCGACGACAGCCGGAAGAAGCACAGCTGGCCGATCTTCATCCCGGGCCAGAGCTTGATCGGCAGCGTCGCCACGTTCGACAGCTCCAGCGTCACGTGCCCGGAGAAGCCCGGGTCGATGAAGCCGGCGGTGGAGTGGGTGAGCAACCCGAGCCGGCCCAGCGAGGACTTGCCCTCCAGCCGCGCCGCCACGTCGTCGGGCAGCGTCACCAGCTCGTACGTCGATCCCAGCACGAACTCACCGGGATGCAGGATGAACGGCTCCTCGCCGTCGGGTTCGACCAGCCGGGTCAGGTCGGGCTGCTCCTCGGCGGGGTCGATGTGCGGGTACCTGTGGTTCTCGAACACCCGGAAGAACCGGTCCAGCCGTACGTCGACACTCGACGGCTGCACCATCGCAGCATCGAACGGATCCAGCTGGACCCGTTTCGCGTCGAGCTCGGCCAAGATGTCACGGTCGGAGAGCAGCACGACAGGAACTTAGCAGCGTGCTGCCTCTCCGCCCAGTTCTGCCGGCCCGTTCGGGTGCCTGGTGGCGGATCGTCCGGAGCCCTCAGCTCCCCGGCGTGACCTCACCACCAGACCGTCCCGGCGATGGTTCCGGCACCGTTGCGGCGCACCGAAACCCGGGCCTCAGGCAACGATCAGTCGGCCAGCTTGTTGAACCTCGACACCTGGGTGGCGAAGGTCTTCACCTGCGCCGGCGACCAGTCCTTCAGCAGATCCTCGATCACCTTGTGCCGCTTCTTCCGGGCCGCCGTCAGCTTGCGCTTACCGGCCGCGGTCAGGGTCAGCAGAGTCGCCCGCGCGTCCGACTTGTCGGCGGCCCGCTTCAGCAGACCCTCCTCCTCCAGTCGTGCGCAGGCCCGGCTGACCGGGCCCTTGTCCACCTCGAGCGCGGCTACCAGGTCGGCCATCCGCACCGGCGCCAACTCCTCGACGTGGTTCAGCAACGCGTACTGCGCCGGCTCCAGGTCCGGGTGCGCCTCGTCGGACAGCGTCCGCTGCAGGCTGCGCAGCCGCCGCGCCATTGTGACGAGCTCCTTCTCTAGGTTCTCCAGCGCGTCACTCGTGTCTGTTGCCACCATTCACCCCTTCATCCAGTTGCCCCGCAACCATCTTGTCCGGTCCCGAGGACCGTGTCCTCACGTTGCGTCAAATGTTGCCCCCGGCAACGCGTTCTAATCTGCCAGAAGATGACCAACCTGCCCAGTCCTGAGCGTGCCCTTTGTGGAAAACTCCCCAAGAACCCCTCGCGCAAACCGCGCGCACCCGTCTTTTCGATGCACCGGGCATCGTCTTCGTCCCGTTCGGTTGATCCGGCAGCAACCACCGGGTCCGCCGCGCCGCACCCGGCGTGCCCGCGGCCCGCCCGATCGGCTATGCTCTTCACCGCCTGCCGGGTCCCACCGCCAGGCAGCGCGGGTGTAGTTCAATGGCAGAACATCAGCTTCCCAAGCTGACAGTGCGGGTTCGATTCCCGTCACCCGCTCCGCTTGTCAGGACAAAGTCCGGGTCGTTTCGCGACCTGGACTTTTCCTTTGCTTTTCGCTCCTACTCAAACGGTTGATCTACCTGACTGTTGCCTCGGTCAACGGACTGGGGGATGTGGTTGCGGGCGGTGGGTCGGTGCGCCAACGCTCCTAAGGGAAACGGCAGACTTTCGGCTGGCCAGCTGTGGCCGCGACCAGCACGCGGAAGAACAGCGTCAGTCCTGGGTGAGGTAGGGCGCGAGCAGCAGGTCCAGTTGTTCGGAGAGGAACTGACTGAGCGAGCCCCAGCCGTTCACTGCCCAGACCTGTAGCGCGCCGTTGAAACAGACAAGGGTGTGGCGAGCCAGCGCCGGTAGGTCGGCATCCGGGCGCAGCTCGCCGGCGTCCTGGGCCGCGCGGTACAACCGGGCGCAGCTGTCGACGATCGCGGCGGAGTGCGCCAGCGCGTGCTTGCGGAACTCCGGATCGGCGACGTCGAGCTGGACGAATCCGAGCCCGTTGCCGAGCTCCTCGCGGTGCTTGATGTGGGCAACGGCCGTCAGCGCGAAGTCCCGCAGGGTCGCTAAGGGGGAGGTGTTGCGCGCCTCGGCCTCCTCGGCCGCCCGCAGCACCATCACCGGCGACCGGGCGGCGGAGGCAAGCAGCAGACCGCGCTTGGAGCCGAATCTCTGCACCAGAGTCGGAGCCGCCAGACCTACGCGGGCACCGACCGCCGCGAGCGTCAGTTTCACCGGTCCCAGCTCGGCGAGGACCTGGCGGGTGGCGTCCAGGACCGCGTCGTCGCTGACCAGCCGCGGCCGAGCCATCCCCACCACCCTCGAGTTTGTGAACCGTCATTCGTTAATGACGAGACAGTAACAGATCCTTGTTGGATCAGTTAGTCAATGGCAACGGGTGAACAGCGGGACCCGGAGAGGGCCCGCGTGGGTGCTCGTTGCCCGGTCCACCCGCCGCGGACTGGGTTCGTCGTACCAACGGGAGCCTCTTCATGCGTTTCGCCCGCACCGCCTTGGGCCTGTTGCTGACCCTGATAGGCCTGGTCGTCACCGTCGCCGGAGCCGCGGCCGCCTTCTGGCTGGTCGGCCCGGACAACACGATCTCCACCGGCAGTCAGCCGTTGACCAGCAAGGGCCTGGCCGTCATCACCGCGCCAGATCTGCTGGACCGGCACGGCCCGACCCTGCACGTGACCGCGACCGGGGACAAGCCCGTGTTCGTCGGCGTCGGACAGGACTTGGACGTCTCCAACTACCTGGCCGGCGCGGCCCACACCCGCGTGATCCGGTACGACCTTCCGTCGACGTTCAGCACCCAGCAGATGCGCGGCGGCATCCCGCGGCTGACACCGCCCGGTGACCTCGACTGGTGGGTCGCGAAGTCGGGTGGCAACGGCCCTCGGTCGATCGCCTGGCCGATCGAGGACGGCAAGTTCGACGTCGTGGTGATGAACGCGGACGGCAGCCCGGCGGTCGGCGCCGACGTCCGCTTCGGCGTCGAGGTGCACCGTGCCTTCGGCATCTGCCTGCTCGTCCTCGGCGCCGGCATCGTTCTCTTCGCCTTGGGCCTCGCCCTCGCCTTCCGCCGCCGCCCGGCCACCCCGGTCCCAGCCTTCACACCAGCGCGCATCGCGTCCGTCCCGCCCCCGGCTCGGTCCTTGCCGGCGTCCTCCGCGCCGTCGACCTCCGCCCCGGTCGCCGCAACCCCGGTCGCCGCCACTCCGGCCGCCTCCGCGCCCGCCGTCGAGCCGGTCTCGCCCTTCGCGCCCGAGCGGATCAGCCCGTTCGCGCCGGTCGCGACCGATCCCCCGGCGTACCGAGCGCCTGCCGACGAACCGATCACCGAGGAGATCCCGGTCTGCCTGCCGGCGATCACCTACCCGCAGCCCCAGCCGAAGCCGGCCAAGCAATCCATCCCGGCCGCCCCCATGCTGATGTCCCCGGCCGCAGTCGCCCGAGCCAAGTCCCCCGCCCTCCTCACCCCGGTCGGCGCAGGCGCCCCGGCGTACGACGAGGCACCGCACGAGGCACCGTACGAGGCACCGTACGAGGAGCCGGTCGTCGAGCCGGTCGTCGAGCCGGAGACGGTGTCGCTGGTGGAGTCGCCGGAGTTCGAGAAGAGTGACGAGGCGGTCCGGAAGACGGCCGCACTCCTGGCCAGCGGCGCTTTGTTGCTAACGACAACGAGTTGCGGTCTGCTCCCGGCCAAGAACAGCATCGTCGCCTCCGACACCCGCCCCGCCGTCACGCTCGCCGACGCGCAGGCCGTCGTCGCGAAGTACAACCAGCTCAACAACCGCGCCAACGCGAACCGCGACGCGAAGCTGTCCGAGACGATCGAGGCGGATCCGACCCTGGCGCAGACCCGCGCCGGGTTCGTCATCAGCCGCACACTCGACGCGGCCGGCAAGGACTCGACCAAGCCGTTCACCTACACCGATCCGCAGATCGGCGCTCCGGAGTTCGGGTCGTACCCGATGCGGTTCGTGGTCAGCTCCGGCGTCTCCGGTGAGCCGGAGAGCCGCCAGCTCGGCGTCTGGCAGCGGCAGAGCGCGGGTACGCCGTGGCTGCTGACCAACTCGGTCTACCCGTCTGCCTCCATGAAGCTGCCGCCAATGGAGGGGCTGCGGACGCCACAGAAGGCCGATCTGGACAAGCTGTACAGCCTGCCGGCTTCCGCTGCCACCAACCTGGCGGCGTACCTGTCCGGCGGCGCGAAGTCCGCGCGGGCGAAGTACTTCGTCCCCTCACCCGGGTCCGCGAAGCTCCTCGAGCAGCGCGCCAAGTCGAAGGTCGCGGACGCCAAGGAGACGTACATCGCGAGCGTCTCGGACACCTTCACCCCGTCCGGCGAGCCGCTGACCTTCATCACGTCGTCCGGCGAGGCGCTCGTCTTCCTGGCCCTGACCGAGCAGTACCTGCAGCGCGTCGAGCCGGGCTCGAACGCGTACTGGACCAGCGGTGAGGCGACCGCGTTCAGCAGCATGGTCAAGTACACGCAGACCCTGCACCAGGACTACCTGCACCAGGTCGCGCTGGTCATCCCCACCAAGGCGAGCTGCGGGACCATCCGCATCATCTCGATGGACGGGCAGCTGGTCGGCGCAGGAGGGTCCTGAGCCGCGTTCCTGATTAGTCAGCGGCAAGCGGTTGCTGAAGGATAGTTCCGGCTGGTTGACTCCGGGTGTGAGGTTTTTCCCATCCGCCCGGGAGTACCAGTGGACATCACCCGTCGCCGCCTGCTGTCGTTCGTACCCGCCACCGCGCTGCTGACCGCGGTCAACCCCGCACCCGCCGCCCGCGCGGCCGAGACCATGACTGCGATGGATGCCGGCCCCGGCCAGTTGCTCACCAACGCGATCGGCATCTACGCCGGTACGCCGGAGTCCAACGCGCGCACCGAGGTCGCGGCCAAGCTCACCAGCCTCGACAACACCGCCCGGACCTGGCTGGCGGCGCTGGACACCGCCGGCGCGGGCGAACTGTTCGGCGGTCTCCCCCTCGGCACCAGCGACCCGAACCTCAGCGCGTCGTACCAGCACCTCTACGAGATCGCGCTCGCGTTCCGGCGTCCCGGCCCGGCGTCCGACCTGCAGGGCAACGAGCAGGTCCGCGCCAGGGTCGCCGAGAAGCTCGGCTGGCTGCACGACAACTACTACGGCGACCAGTCGAAGGGGTACTACGGCAACTGGTTCACCTGGGAGATCGGCATCTCGACGTTCGTGTCGAAGACGCTGGCCCTGATCGACGCCCCGGCCGATCTCATCACGACGTACGTCGCCTCGATGGACGCGTATCTGCGTAACGGCAAGGACGGCGACGTCGACCTCGACTCGCGCTTCCACACCGGCGCCAACCTCGTCGACATCACCGCGAACCGGGTACTGCAGGGCGCACTGACGGGTGACGACGCGCGGATCCGGAAGGCGCTGCAGGACCAGTTCACCGTCTTCGCCACCGTCGACCCGTACAACCTCCAGCACGGCGTCACCGACGGGTACTACGCCGACGGCTCGTTCATCCAGCACGCGTCCGTCGCCTACACCGGGTCGTACGGGAAGGGCCTGCTCAGCCGGGTCGTGCAGACGATCAAGGTGCTCGACGGGACGGACTACGCACAGGGCGACGACCTGGTCGGGGTGGTGCAGGGCTGGGTCGAGGACGGGTTCGCGCCGCTGATCTTCGAGGGCTGGATGATGGAGATCGTCAAGGGCCGCGCGGTCTCGCGGACCGGCACCGGGTACGCCGACGTGGCCGTCGTGGTGGAGGCGATCGTCGATCTGGCCGACTACGCCACGGGTGACGACGCCGGCCGGCTGAAGTCGTTCGCGAAGTTCACGTCGCGGCCGACGATCAACCCGACCAGCTTCGTCTCGCCGGTCAGCGTCGCCCGGTACGCCGACATCCAGGCCGACCCGGCGATCGTCCCGGCCGACCTCAACCCAGCGGCGAGCAGTACGGCGTTCAACGCGATGGACCGGACCGTGCACCGGCGGCCCGGCTTCGCGTTCGCACTGGCGCGGAACTCGGCGCGGATCAGCAAGTACGAGTACATGAGTGGCGAGAATCTGATGCCGTGGTTCCAGGGCGACGGCGCGCATTACCTCTACCTGGCCGGCCAGGACCAGACCCAGGCGTTCGGGATCGACTACTTCACCACCGTCTCGCCGTACGCGCTCGGCGGCGTGACCGCGCCGGTCGAGACCCGCAAAACGATCCCGGAGCTCTACGGGACGCCGTACTACGACAATCCGTCGCACCCGCTCAACTTCACCTCGTCGTCGGAGTCGCAGAACACCTACGTGTACTTCCCGGTCGGGACCAACGCGTACTCCGGCGGCGCGACGCTCGGCGCGTACGGTGCGACCGGGTGGGTGCAGTCGGACGACTTCGCCTACGCGTCGCGCGACATCCTTCCGGACGACTTCGTGGTCTACCGGAACGCGTCGGCGACCAAGTCGTGGTTCCTGCTGGACGACGAGATCGTCGTTCTGGCGGCCGGGGTGGGCGACAAGTCGCGGGCCGTGACGACGACTCTCGACACTCGCATCGCGGCACCGGGCGCGCCGGTCGCGATCACCGGCGTACGTCGGGATGGACGCCCGTGGAGTGGGACGGGTACGACGGATCCGCGGTGGCTGCGGTACACGGATGGCGGCGTGGCGCTCGGGTACTACTTCCTGCAGCCGAGTCAGATCTCGGTCGGGCTCGAGGCGGTCACGCGGAGCCGGCGGGTGGTGCGGACGTCGAATCCGGACACGGCGGTGACCAAGCAGGTGTTCGGGTTGACCGTCTCGCAGCCGGCCCGGGCGACGCGGTCGCTCGCGTACGCATTGGTGCCTAACGCAACGGAATCCGCGTTGCGCGGCTACCAGCACGGGCGGATCGCGGTACTGGCGAACACGTCACGGCTGCAGGCGATCCAGCATCTCGGGCTGCGGCTGACCGGTGCGAACACGTTCACGTCCGGTCATCACAACCTGCCGGGACTGACGATCGACGGGCCCGCGTCCGTGTTGCTGCAACGGCATGCCGATCGGACGACCACGGTTGCGGTGGCGGACCCGACCACGCAGCGCGACACGATCACGGTGAACCTGTGGGCGCAGTACCTCCGGCCGGAGTCCGCGGATCCCGGCGTACAGATCGTGCGGACGGTGACCGGGACGCGGCTGACGTTCACGACGCGGCACACCTACGGGCGCAGCATGACGGTCAGGCTTCTTCCAGCCTGGTGATCAGGGTCCGCATCGTGTCGAGCGTCGTTCGCAAGTCGTCGAGGGCGACGTCCTTGCTGAGCTGGGCGGCGAACGGGTGCTGGGCGACGGCGATCTGCCGGATCGCCCAGTAGCCGGCCTCAGTACAGGCGAGCAGTTTGGCGCGGCGATGCGCCGGATTCGGCTGGTACTCGGCCAGGCCGCGTTCGACCAGCAGGTCGGCGATGCGCTGGACGCCCTGCCGGCTCACGCCCATGATGCGGCCGACCTCGGCGACCGACCGCGGCTCATCCAGGACGCCGCCGAGGACCTGCCACCACGCGGCGGTCAGCCCGCCGTGCGCGGCCAGGTCCTGGGCGGCCTCCATCAGCCGGGCGTTCAGCCGGAAGGTGGCGAGGATGACGTCGGTCACCAGCACACCACCTTCCGTCGCCGGCCCCGGCTGCGGCCACTCCTTGCGAGGTGGAACCGTCATCCGACCAGGATCGGGTACGCCGATGGGTCGGCGCGGTGGAACACGCCTTCGTACGCATCCAGCTTGCGTTCGTCCGCGAGGCCGAGCCGCTGCAGCGTCGCCCGCGCGAACTGCACCGGCGAGTCCGGTCCGGCCGTGATCAGGTCGCCGCCAATGACCGCTCGCTCGTCGACGTAGTTGTCGCTGCCCTGGTAACCGGTCGCCTGCAGGTACTCCTTCGCCGCGCTGGTGTGCTTGCGCTCGTCCAGCAACCCGGCCCGCGCCAGCCCAGCCGTCGCGCCACAGATCGCCGCCACCGGAATGCCGGCGTCGAGGAACCGTTGCGCCAACTTCGCGAACTCGTCCCCGCGCCCGTCGTCCCACTGACCCGACCCCGCCAGCACCAGCAGATCCCCTTCATCCGGCTCGACGTCAGCCAACGCCACGTCCGGCACGATCCGCATCCCACCCATCGTCACCACAGGCTCGACTGTCTCCCCCACAGTCACCACCGTCCACGGCACCCCCGTGAACCGCCCAGTCCGCAACTCGACCAGCAGATGCCCGATCTCCCAGTCCGCCCACGTCTCATACACCGCCGCATAAGCTGTTCTCATAGACAACATACTGTCACAACGACAACATGTTGTCAAGAAGACTTATGTACAGCACCGCCCTACCTCTGTAGCGTTGGAAGATGTTGTGGCTGTTCATCAGCCTGGGGGTAGTGGGGATCGCAATCGCAGGGTGGTTCGCGTGGCGTCGGCACCTGCGACTGCAACTGGCGGCCGAACAACTGGCGTCCTTGCGCGCGATGGTGGCGGACGACGTCACTCGATTCGGAGAGCTGTATCGGCAGCTGCCAGAGAGTGGCTCGACCGACTACACACAGGCAGGGGTTGCCTACTCCTCTGCACTCGAGGCGAGTCGGGCTTTCCGGGACCCGGTTGCGGCCGGCGCGATCACGCAGACGTTGGCCGACGCGCAGTACGCCGTACTGCGCTATACGTCGACTATCGCCGAGCAGTCGGTGCCCGAGCAGCGGGTGCCGTGCTTCTTCAACCCACAGCACGGTCCGTCGGCTGCTGACGTGCTGTGGACCGAGCCAGGACGCGGCACCCGGAGGCTCCCCGCGTGCGCAGACGACGCCGCCCGCATCACGGCAGGCACGCAGCCGTCGATCCGCTATGTCGAACAGGGCGGACATCAACTCCCGTACTGGGACGCCGGTCCCGCCTTCGCGCCGTACGGAGCCGGTTACTTCAGTCGCGCGAGATCATCCCAGCAGTTCCTGCACACGAACTTCGGCGGCCAGGACAACCTCGACTACGGCAATCCCCGCCACTTCACCGGCCGATCGCCATACCCCCTGGAACCCAGGAACTGAGCTCATGCAGGCAGGTCGACGATTAGGCCTGCTGAGTGGGCCGCGTCGGCCAGGCGTTTGTCGTAGGTGACGAACGACGTGATCTGTGGGTGGATGCGGAGGGCGGTGGCCAGGTGGATCGCGTCCAGGCTGCGGACGACCGCCGGCTTCACAGTCTGCGCGAGGATCCGCGTCCCGGCGTCCAGTTCCACCAGGTCCATCAGGTCGAGGACCAACTGCAGCCGGGTCACCGCCTCGGGCGCGTGCCGGGCCAGCGCCCGGGCCGACTCGATCTCGGCCAGCACCGAACTCACCCACCCGACGTCGGCTCGTTCGTCGAGCCAATACCGCAACGCCAGTGACTCGGACTCGGCGTGCACGAGCTTCACGATGGCGGCCGAGTCGAGGTAGATCATCAGCGCTCGCCCTCCCGGTCGCGCGAGATCTCGGCGGCGACATCCACTCCGTCGGGCTCGCCGAGGGGCATCCGCAGTACTGCGCGACGCATCGCGGCAGCACGCTCTCTGCGCTGGGCGGCCTCGAGCACCGCCAGCCTGATCGCCGCCGAGCGCGAACTGCCGTCGTGCGTCAGCACGTCCAGCGCATGCTCAGTCTCCGCATCGGTGCGAATCGTGATCGTGTCTGCCATGCACCCAATGTAAGACACAATGTCTTACAGCGCCAACGACTCCTTGATCTGGGTGGCTGCGGAGTCGGCGGTGTGTTTGGTGGTGTCGATGACTAGGTCGGCGGTGGGGAGGAGCCAGGTTCGGGCGGCTTGATATTCGGGGACGTGGTCGTGGCGCCAGGGGCGGATGTCTTTGCCTTCGGGGTCGGCGTCGATGCGGGTGTGGAGGGTCTCGGCGTCGGCGTCGAGGAGAACGTGGATCACGGGATGGCCGAGGGCGTGAAGGGCGGTGGAGATCTCGCGCCAGTAGTCCTCGACCAGGACTGTTTGTACGGCGACCAGGTGCTGGCCGGTGAAGCGGGCGACCTCGTCCATGACGACGGGGACGAGGGTGCGCCACGGCGGCAGTTGCTGGAAGTCGGTGAACTGCTGGTCCTTCAGGTTCGCCGACAGCATGTAGCCGACGTACTCGGGGTCGAACAGCCGGGTCCCCTCGGTGAGCTCGACCAGCTTCCCGGCCGTCGTCGTCTTCCCCGCACCGAACGTCCCGTTCACCCAGATGATCGTCATGTTGCGGTACGACGCTCCGCTGCGGTGATCGGTTCGAGGCGGAGGAGCGCGATCCCGGCGACCGCAGTCGCCACGGCGGACAGGACCAGAGCACCCTGGATGTCGAGTGCTGCCAGCAGATTGGTGGAGCCGAGCAGCGGGATCGTCTGCGCCAACGACAGCAGCGACTGCAGGCGGGTGAGGTGCGATCGCGGCGTACTGCGGACGAACACCGGCGCGATGTGCGACGTGAAGATCCCGACGCCGACTCCTTGGACCAACGTGACACCGACCGCGACCGCAACAGACGTCGCCGCACCCAGACCGGCGATCCCGGCCGCCGCCAGAAAGCACCCCAGCCCGCCGGCCAATCCCGGTCGTGTGAACGTTCCGAACCGCGCCACGAGCAGCGTCACGATCAACCCGCCGGCCACGCCCACACCGACAACCAGACCGGTCTCCGACGCGGTCCAACCGTTTGCGCGGGCCAGCAACGGCACGCACAACGACCGCACCGGCAGCACGAACGCCGCAACTAGCGCGACGACCAGCAGCACACTCCGCAGCACCGGATCCCGCCAAGCCACCCGGATCCCGTCGCCCGCCTCCCGCAGTACCGACCGCGGTGCACGCTCAGGACCCACGTCGTACGGCGGTCTGATCGCGAGAAGCACCAGAAACTGGACGGCGAACGTCACCCCATCCACCACCAACGCACCCACCAGACCGACAAAGGCAACGATCACGCCGCTGATCGGTCCGGCCCCGAGCGTGACGGTCTGCGTGACCGACGTACGCAACGCCATCGCTCTCGGCAGTTCCTCCTCTGTCACGAACAACCGAGGCAGTGCGCCCGCGGCGGGCAGTGCGAACGCGTCGACCGTCCCGACTACGGCTGCGGTCACCAGCAACAGCGCAGCGGTGACGTTTGAGGCGACGGCTGCCAGCGCGAAGCAGCAGGTGCCGACGACGGCCGAGCAGACGAGCAGCATGCGGCGTGGACCCCAACGGTCGCCGAGGACGCCGCCGAGCAGGAGGAGTACGGCGCGCGGCAGGGAGAAGGCGGTCAGGACGAGGCCGGCGATGTGCGGCGCGATGCCGGTCGCCGCCCAGCCGAGGGCGAAGAAGAGCGCGCTGTCGCCGAACGCCGAGAGTGTGGAGCCTGCCAGCCAGCCGTAGTAGCTCCGGTTCACCCGTCCAGCCGGACGGGCATGACGAGCGTGGTGAACGTGCCCTGGTCGGCCGAGCGTACGACGACCGGCCGGTCCTGGGCGCAGATCTCGAGCAGTACGTCGGGACCGACACTCACGTCGAGGGCCGCCGCGAGCAACGACGCCGTGAACCCGATCCGCGCCGCGCCCGTCCCGATCACCTCGATCGGCCCGCCATCATCGATCCGCAGCTCCCCGGAACCGATGTCGAAGGCAACAACCTCGCGCCCCTCCAGCGCCGCCCGCAGCGCCGCGCGGTCCACAACCACTCGGCACACCGGGGGCGCGAGGCCGTCGAGGATTCCCTGGTACGCCGGGTACTCCGCGTCCACCACCGCGATCTCGCGTGACTCCCCGTCCCGCACGATCACCGCACCCTCACCCCGGATCTCGAGCTCCACCACCTCACCCGCAGCCGCCCACCGGCTCAGCCCGGCCAGCTCATCCGCCCGCACCAGCACCCGCCCCGCCGCCCCGTCAAACTCCACCGGCCGCACAGTCCGCACCGCCAACCGATACCGATCCGTCGCCACAAACACCACTTCATCCGCCCCCACCTCAACCAACACACAATCAAGCGCAGCCAACACCCCCGCCGCCCCCTCAGGAGCCGACGCGGTGGTGGTTGAGGCCGAAGAGGCAGAGGCCGAGCCCGCTGGCGGAGCGGGAGGCGCTGAGGCGGCCTCGGCTGACGTGGGTGTGGGTGACGTGGGTGGTGGGGTGGTGGGGTTTGCGGCGGCGGGGGCTACCTGGCGGATGGCGCTGGCGAATTCGGGGCCGCCTAGGACTGCTCGGGTGTGGTCGGCAGTCAGGTGAGTGAGGAGGTGGTCGGCTGCGGCTCGGGCGGCGGCCGTCTTGGCCTCGACGGTGCGGAGGTGTGCGCGGACGAGAACCGCCAACTCCGCGGGGTCGGCGTCCAGGGCCAGGCGGACCTCGGCCAGCGGGAGGTCGATCTCCCGGAGGTCGCGCAGGAGCCGCGCGCGGGGTTGCTGGGACGGCGTGTAATAGCGGTAGCCGTTGGAGCCGTCCACCGACGCGGGCGGGAGCAGGCCGCAGTCGTCGTAGAACCGCAGGGCGCTCGGCGCCAACCCCACCAGCCGGGCGAACTCACTGATCGTCAACCTCGAAGTCATGCCGCGACCCTCACCCCTGAACCAACTCGAAGGTCAATGCCGCGACCCCGGCCCTGAACCAACCCACCGGTCAACTCCGCGACCGGCGTCGACGGGCGTCAACTGCGTAGCCGGCCCCACAGGCTCAGGGTCTTGCCGAAGCGCTCGCCGCGGATCCAGTCGAGGATGCCCTTGGCGGACCGCTCCGGCGACACGTCGCCGCGCACCGAGCGCGGCACGTGCTTGCGGATCTCGGCCGCGTCCGCCAGCGCCTCCTCGATCTGCGCCTCGGCCCAACCACGCCCGGCCAGCCGCTTCCGCCGTACCGCGTCCGAGCAGTCGAGATGCAGCCATCGGCCCTCCGGCAGCTCCGCCGGCAACAGCGGCGACAGCAGCAGGACCGGGATGCCCGACCGCCTGATCAGCTCGGTGATGCGCAGCCAGAGCGCGTTGTACGCCGGCCAGATCGGCGCCGCCGTCGGGCTGGCGATGTTGATTCCGAGCAACCGGCCGTGATCGTCCAGTAACTCGTCCATGTCCATCACGACCATGTTTCCCGGGCTCAGCCGGACCAACTCCGGCACGACCGTCGTCTTCCCGGCCCCGGGTGCACCTGTCACCACGAACAACCTCGTCACAGTCCTAGTGTGGGGTCACTGGATCAAGAGACGCACGGGAGGCCGCACGTCAGGCTCAGCCTCAGGTAGTCCGCGCAGGCCGGGAGTGATCGACCCGAGCACGCTCGAGTGCCGCGCGCCCGTGCAACTCGGCACCGTCCCGCCGAGTCCGTGAGCCGTCAGGAACCCGAGTACGGCGAACGCGTACGCCTCCTTCGCCGCCGACGGCAACCCCAGCTCGTCGGTACTGCGCAACGGCACCGCCCCGAGCTCCCCCGCCAGCAGATGCATCAGCACCGGGTTACGGATCCCACCCCCGGACGCGATCACCTCGGTCCCGCCATACCGTCGTACGGCGTCCGCCACGGTCCGGGCCGTCAACGCGGTCACCGTCGCGACCAGATCGTCGGCCGGCACATCAGGCAGACCCTCCAAGGCCCGAGCGAGATAGGAGAGGTTGAACAACTCCTTCCCGGTGCTCTTCGGCGCCGCCCGCTCGTAGTACGGCTCGGCCAGCAACCGCTCGAACAGCTCCGGATACACCCGTCCACGCCCAGCCATCGCGCCATCCGCATCGAACCCGAGCCGTCCACCCGTCAGCTCGGCCACCACCGCGTCGATCAGTGCATTCGCCGGACCGGTGTCAAAGGCAACAGGTTCACCATGCACGACGGTGATGTTCGCGATCCCACCAAGGTTCAGAGCAATCGGTACGCCGGACCGCCCGCGCAACCAGAGCACGTCGATGATGCTGACCAGCGGCGCACCCTGCCCACCAGCCGCCACGTCCCGGGCCCGCAGATCCGAGACCACCGGAATGCCAGTCGCCTCAGCGATCCACGCGGGCTGCCCCAACTGCAACGTCCCGCGCACCGTGCCGCCCTCGACCCAGTGGAACACCGTCTGCCCATGCGAAACGATCAGATCGGCGTACCCACCGCACAGCTGCTCGACCGCCTGCCGCGCGACGTCCGCGAATGCCTGTCCGATCCCCGTGTCCAACCGGCACACCTGCTCCATCGATGTACTTGCTGGAGGCAACGACCCGGCCACAGCAGCGCGCAGGTCGTCCGAGTACGGCTGGCTGAGCATCCCGAGCGGGGTCAGCACCAACTCGTCCCCGTCCAGCCGCAGGTCCGCCGCAGCAGCGTCGATGGCGTCGTACGACGTCCCGGACATCAGGCCGATGACTCGCATGTCAGTCCCGCAACTCCCGTCGGTGGTCGTCTCCGCGCAAGGTGAGCAGCGCGCCAACGCTGACCGCACACGTCACCATCACATACCAGGCCGGAATGTCGATGTTGTCCGTCCGCTTGATCAGCTCGGTGATGATCAGCCCGGCCGATCCGGAGAACACCGCGTTCGACAGCGAGTACGCCAACCCGAGGCCGGTGTAGCGAGTGCGGGTCGGGAACATCTCCGCGAGCATCGCCGGCCCCGGCCCGGCCATCAGCCCCACGACCAGCCCGGCCACGAACACCGCGATCCCCTTGGCTGCGTTCCCGGATTCCTTGTCCTGCAAGAGGTTCATCAACGGCAACGCGAGTACGACGACCAGAGCCGCGCCGGTCGCCATCACCGGCCGCCGCCCGATCCGGTCGCTCAACCACCCGGCCGGGAGGATCGACAACGCGAACCCCAGATTCGCCAGCACCGTCGCAACCAGAGCCTGCTGGAACGTCGCGTGCAGAGTGGCCTGCAAGTACGACGGCATCACCACGAGGAACGTGTAGCCCGCCGCCGACCAGCCCATCAGCCGACCGATGCCCAGGGCAATCGCCTTCGCCACTTCACCCACCGCGGCCGGCTCAGGCTCACGCTTCTGGACCCGCGCGAAGTTCGGCGTCTCCTCCAACTTGAGCCGCAGCCACAGCGCCACCAGGCCGAGCGGCAGCGCGGCCAGGAACGGCACCCGCCAACCCCAGTCGTTCAGCGCCTCCTTGCTCAATGTCGTGGCCAGGATCGCCGCCAACCCCGCTCCCGCGAGCAGTCCGAGCGCGACCGTGAACGACTGCCAGGCGCCGTACAGCCCACGCTTCGTCTTCGGCGCGAACTCGGTCAGGATCGACACCGCGCCACCGAACTCACCACCTGCCGACAGCCCCTGCAGCGCCCGCACCAGCGTCAGCAGCCACGGCGCAGCCGCCCCGATGGTCTCGTACGTCGGCAGTACGCCGATCAGCGTGGTCGACCCGGCCATCAGCAGCAGCACCAGGATCAGCGTCGGCCGCCGGCCGATCCGGTCGCCGACCCGGCCGAACACCGCGGCCCCGATCGGACGGAAGAAGAACGCCAGCGCGAAGGAGGCGTAGGTCTTGATCAGACTCTCCGCGTCGCTGGTCGACGTACTGCTGAAGAAGTTCGCCGCGATCACGGTCGCGAAGAAACCGTAGGCGCCGAACTCGTACCACTCGACGAAGTTCCCGACCGTCCCGGCGACCAGTGATCGCCGCGTCCGCGCCGTACCGACCTGGCCGGTTGCTGCTGGAGTGCTCACCTCGGGTCCTCTCCTGCCTGGCCCCCGTAGGTTTCTCCCGCCCCTGGATCCATCTTGGTCCATCAGTCACCGCCACCGCGACCCCCGGAGGCCTTGACACCGGGTGAGCGCCCATCGATGATCGGTGACGCTATACCGGTTTATCTCCACTCACCGCCTGCGGATGCCGCCAGGCGGCGAACTGGACTTAACCGATATAGCGCACCGCCCACCTTTGACGAGGAGTCGATCGATGAGTCCACAGCTCATGCGGAGAAGGACCCTGTTGTCAGCCCTGGCCGCGGGCACCGCGGCGGCCACCACCGGGGTCGCGCTGCCGGCCCAGGCGCAGCCGAAACGGTGCCGCGCCCGCAAGAACGGCCCGATCTCGGTGGTGTACGTCGAGGTCAACAACGAACCCATGACGAACGTCGCGAAGTACACGCTGGCAAGCGGCGGCGCGCAGGTGTTCGACGTCGCGGTGATCTTCGCGGCGAATATCAACTACGACGGTACGAAGGCCTACCTGTCCTTCAACGAGAACGTGCAGAACGTGCTCGACAACGTGGCCACCCAGGTCCGCCCGCTGCAGCAGAAGGGCATCAAGGTCCTGCTCTCGATCCTCGGCAACCACCAGGGCGCCGGCTTCGCGAACTTCCCGTCCCAGCAGGCCGCCGACGCATTCGCACAGGAGCTCGCCGACGCGGTCAGCCAGTACGGCCTGGACGGTATCGACTTCGACGACGAGTACGTCGAGTACGGCAACAACGGCACCGGCCAGCCGAACGACTTCTCCTTCGTCTACCTGGTCCAGGCGCTGCGCCAGAAGCTGCCGACCAAGCTGATCACGCTCTACGACATCGGCCCGGCCTCGGACCGGCTGACCTACAACGGCCAGAGCATCGCCAACACCTTCGACTACGCCTGGAACCCGTACTACGGCACCTGGGGTGTCCCGAGCGGCCCGACGTCGAAGGCCCGCCTCTCCCCGGCCGCCATCTCGTACACCGCGACGAGCTCGTCGACCGCGGCCGGCCTCGCGCAGCGCACGGTCGACGAGGGGTACGGCGTCTTCCTCACCTACAACCTGACGTCGGCGGACACCCACACCTACATCTCGGCGTTCACCCAGGAGCTCTACGGCAGCGCCGCCGTCTACACGCCTTAGAACTCGTACTCCCAGCCCGGCTTCCAGTCGAACGGCGCGGCGATCAGCTCCTCGATCGGCGCGCGACTGCCCAGAAGGTGCTCGAAGGACCACCGGTTCGCCGAGTGGGCGACCACGAGCACCTTCTGGCCGTCGTACCAGTGCTTGACGTCGGCCAGGAACGAGCGGGTCAGCTCGACGACGTCGGCGTAGCTCTGCCCGCCGGGGAACGGCGTTCCGACGCGCTCGGCCCGCGGCTCGAGTGCCCCCGACCGCGCTCCGTTCAGCTCGCCGTAGTTGCACTCGCGGAGCCGCCAGTCCTGGAAGTGCGGCGCGCTCAGGCCGGCCAGCTCGACCGTGTGGACGGCCCGCCGCAGGTCGGAGCTGAAGACGACATCGACGTCGCGCCGGCGCGGGCCGATCGCGATCGCCTGCCGGATCCCGGCCTGCGACAGCTGCCCCGGCAGCCATCCGGTCGAGATGCCGCGCTCGTTGTCCAGGGTGATCGAGTGGGTCTCGTAGATCAGTGTCGTGGTCACACCTCACACCTAATCTCACTTTGCCTTCGTTACCGGCCGGTATATACTCAAGTTACTCGTGAGTATTGCGCTGCGAAGAGGTAGGGGAACCCTGTGAACCACTACAAGTCGAATCTGCGGGACATCGAGTTCAACCTGCTCGAGGTCCTGGGCCGTGACGCGGTGCTCGGGCAGGGCCCGTACGCCGACATGGACGTCGACACCGCGCGTGCGGTGCTGGCGGAGATCGACCGGCTGGCCAAGCACGAGCTCGCCGAGTCCTTCGCCGAGGCCGACCGCAACCCGCCGGTGTTCGACCCCGAGGCTCATGAGGTCCGGATGCCCGAGGCGTTCAAGAAGAGCTACCACGCCTACATGGACGCCGAGTGGTTCAAGCTCGAGCTGCCGGCCGAGCTGGGCGGACAGCCGACCCCGCCGTCGCTGCGCTGGGCCGCCGCCGAGCTGGTGCTCGGCGCCAACCCGGCGGTGCACATGTACGCCGCCGGCCCGAACTTCGCGCACGTGCTCTGGCGCAACGGCACCGAGCGGGACCAGAAGATCGCGCACCACATCATCGAGCGTGGCTGGGGCGCCACCATGGTGCTGACCGAGCCGGACGCCGGTTCCGACGTGGGTGCCGGGCGCACCAAGGCCACGCTGCAGGAGGACGGCAGCTGGCACATCGAGGGCGTCAAGCGATTCATCACCTCGGGCGAGCACGACTTGACCGAGAACATCATCCACCTGGTGCTGGCGCGGCCGCAGGGCATCGACGGTGTCGGCGGTCCGGGTACGAAGGGCCTCAGCCTTTTCGTGGTCCCGAAGTACGACTTCGACCTGGAGACCGGCGAGCTGACCGGGGAGCGCAACGGCGCCTTCGTCACGAACGTCGAGAAGAAGATGGGCATCAAGGTGTCCACCACCTGCGAGATCACCTTCGGCGACGGCGTACCGGCCAAGGGCTGGCTGCTCGGCGAGGTGCACGACGGCATCGCACAGATGTTCCAGGTGATCGAGTACGCGCGGATGATGGTCGGCACCAAGGCGATCGCCACGCTGTCCACCGGCTACCTGAACGCGCTGGAGTACGCCAAGGAGCGGGTGCAGGGCGCCGACCTGACCCAGCCGGCCAAGGACGCGCCGCGGGTCACCATCACCCACCACCCCGACGTCCGCCGGTCGCTGATGACCCAGAAGGCGTACGCCGAGGCGCTGCGGGCGCTGGTGCTGTTCACGGCGACGTACCAGGACCGCGCCGAGCAGGCCCGGTACGCCGGTGAGCACGACGTGGTCGCCGAGGGCGTGAACGACCTGCTGCTGCCGCTGGTCAAGGGCTACGGCTCGGAGAAGTCGTGGACCCTGCTCGGCACCGAGTCGCTGCAGACATTCGGCGGCTCCGGCTTCCTGCAGGACTACCCGATCGAGCAGTACGTCCGGGACGCCAAGATCGACACCCTGTACGAGGGCACCACGGCGATCCAGGGCCAGGACCTGTTCTTCCGCAAGATCATCAAGGACCAGGGCAAGGCGCTCGGTCACCTGGCCGAGCAGATCCAGGGCTTCGTCGCCTCGGAGGCCGGCAACGGCCGGCTGAAGGAGGAGCGCGGCCTGCTGGCGAAGGGCCTCGAGGACGCGCAGAAGATCCTGGGCGTGATGGGCCAGGCGCTGATGGCGAGCAACCCGCAGGCGGAGAACGGCGACCCGCGCAACATCTACAAGGTCGGCCTGAACACCTCGCGGCTGCTGTACGTGCTCGGCGACGTGGTCTGCTCGTGGCTGATGCTGCGGCAGGCCGAGGTCGCCCTGGACAAGCTGGGTGGCGAGCTCTCCGCCGCCGACCTGGACTTCTACACCGGCAAGGTGGCCGCGGCCCAGTGGTTCGTCCGCTCCACCATGCCGACGGTCCGGGCCGAGCGGATCAAGGCCGAGCTCACCGACCTCGACATCATGGACCTGCCCGAATCCGCTTTCTGACCCGAACCCCTCCGGCTCGACCACTTGCGCGGGTCGAGCCGGAGGCCCGGTTCCGGGGCAGATGGATCTGCCCCGGGTTGCCCCCACGATCTGCCCTGGTGAGGAACGGCTGTTTGTAGGAGCGTTTCTGCCCGTGGCAACACAACGGCCCTGGCTTGGCTTCCCCTGTCCGAGCCAGGGCCGTCCCCTGTCCCCCGCCGTACGCCGGGGGTGACCTCAGGAAGCCCTCAGGGACGCGTCGGGGGATCTGCCGGATCCTGCGGCACCGCAGGTCGGCCTACTGTCGAGCGGACAACGTGGCGGGGCAGTAGAAGAAGAGGCGGACGATGGCGGAGAGCAAGCAACTGGGGGCTGTGCTCCTGGTGGTCGCGGCGGGACTGGCGTTCTGGACCTTCGGGGACCGGGACTCCGACGACACCCACACGATCGACGATCGGATCACCACGGTCGAACTGGCCGCCAAGAACGCCGACGTCACGATCAAGGTGTCCGGCGACGACCGGACCACTGTGCAGGAGAAGCGCAAGTACTGGCTCTGGAAGCACGGCGACGCGTACTCCGTCGACAACGGCACCCTGAAGCTCGACGGCGACTGCGGCTGGCAGTGCAGCGCCGACTTCGAGGTGACCGTCCCGCGCGGTACCAAGGTGATCGGCCACAACGGCAGCGGTGACGTGTCCATCGCCGGCGTCAGCGGCGTCGACACGAAGTCGACGTCCGGCAAGATCGAACTCAGCGACATCAGCGGTGACGTGAAGCTCGACCTGACCTCCGGCGACGTCGAGGTGTCGGATCTGACCGGCAAGCTGGACGTGACGGCGAACTCCGGCGACATCGAGGCGCGCGGCCTGAAGGGCGGCCCGGTGAATGTCGAGACCACCTCCGGCGACATCGAACTCGACCTGAGCGAGGCGAACGACGTACGGGCCAAGGGCACCAGCAGCGACATCGAGATCTCCGCGCCGTCGGGTGGTTACAAGGTCAGCACCGACACCCGCAGCGGTGAGGTGGAGAACCAGCTCGGCAACGACGCCGACGGGTCTCACTCCCTCGAGGCGACCACGGTCTCCGGTGACATCGAGCTCCACGCACACTGACGGTCCGTGTTTACCCTCCGGGTACAGATGGGGTGGCGCAAGCGACATCGGGTGTTGATGGATAACGCCGCCAACGCGGAGTAGCGTCGAGGATGTACGGCGACTTCACTAGGAGGCTCGGCATGGGCGAGCGGAGCGAGCACATCATCCAGGGCAGCGCACCTCGTGTCTCGTGCGCGCCCGGAGCGAAGCGAGGACGCGCATGAGCATCGGTGTGGGGATCTTTTTGATGGTGGTGGGCGCCATCCTGGCGTTCGCGGTCCGGGACTCGTGGGACGCGGTCGACCTGACCGCCGTCGGCTACATCCTGATGCTCGCGGGTCTGGCCGGCATCCTGCTCTCCTTCTACATCACGAACCGGCGCCGCCGCGTCGAGACCGACGCGATCGACCCCGCGGTCGAGGAGGAGTACCGCGTCGTCGAGGAACACCACCGCGACATCAAGGAGTAGCGGGAGCGCGGTTAGACGGTGGCGCCCGACAGGACCAGTTCGAGGCGGGCGGCGCCGTCCGGGGTGACCCGGATCGGGACGCCCCAGTCCTGGCGGTGCATGTGACAGGCCGGGAACTCGACCTCGGCCGAGTCGTCACACGAGGCCGCCTGGACGGCGACGTGCAGTACGCCGTCCCCGACCCGCTCGTCGATGACGAGCCGGCGGCTCAGCTCGGTGGAGTCGCCGGCGCCTTCACGTAGCAGGTTCTCCGGTGTCGAGGACACCAGCAGCCGGGTCGACGGTCCGTACCGATCGTCCAGCTTCTGCCCCGGCGGTGGTGTGAAGACGACCTCCAGCGTCACGTCCCCACCCCTGACCTCCATCGGCGGCCGCTGGGTCCTGGTGCTGAACTCGTCCACCTTCGCCGACGCGCCGAGCGGGATCCGGGTCAGCCGGTGGGCCGCCGACTCGACCACCAGCAGTTCGTTGCCCATGACAACGGCACCGCTGGGCTCGGCCAGCCCGGTGGCCATGGTGTCGACCACGTCGGTGCGTGGGTCATAGCGGCGTACGGCGCCGTTGTAGGTGTCGGCGATCGCGATCGTGCCGTCCGGGAGAGCGGTCACGCCGAGCGGGTGCTGGAGCAGGGCTTCGCTCGCCTTGCCGTCGCGCAGGCCGAAGTCGAACAGGCCGGTGCCAACCGCGGTGTGGACCTCGGTGTCGATCCAGCGCAGCGCGGAGATCTCGGAATCAGCCAGCCAGAGCCGGTCCCCGTCCGCTGCCAGGCCGCTGGTCTGCGCGAACCACGCCTCGGCCGGCGCGCCGTCCTTCAGACCCTCGTTCGTGGTGCCGGCGGCAACCTCCGTCACCTTGGTGAACGGGTCGTACGTCCACAACTGGTGGACTCCGGCCATCGCGATCCAGACCTTGTCCTGCCACCACGCGACGTCCCAGGGCGAGCTCAGTACGTCGGTCCCGTCGCCGTCCATCCACTGCTTGCCGGTGCCGACGAGGGTCGTGACCCGGCCGGTCGCCAGGTCGATGCCGCGGAGCGCGTGGTTGACCGTGTCGGCGACGACGACGTCGTACCCGAGCTTGGTCGCGACGTCGGCCGGGAGCCGCGTCAGCCCGTTCGGCTCGGAGAAGCTGGCCTGTGCGTCGCCGTCGGCGAATCCGCGCTGCCCGGTGCCGATCCGGCGTACGACGGTGGTCGCGTCCTCGGCGAGCTCGACGATGCTGTGGTTCCCGGCGTCGGCCACCAGGAAGCCCTTGTCGAGGGCAACGACCTTGGCCGGGAAGCGGAGGTCGGTGGGCTCCGGCGCGGGAGCGACGTACGGCGACTTGCCTCGGGTCAGTGTGCCGGCGCGCTCGTGCTCCTCGATCAGCTCGGCCAGCTGGGCATCGAGTGCGTGCGCGTGTCCTTCACCGGAGTACTGCGCGACGATGTACCCGTTCGGGTCGACCAGGACCAGCGTCGGCCAGGCCCGGGCGGTGTAGTTCTGCCACGTCACCAGCTCCGGGTCGTCGAGCACCGGGTGGCCCACTTCGTACCGCTCGACCGCGGACCGGACCGCCACTTCCTCGCCCTCGTGCGCGAACTTCGGCGAATGCACGCCCACGATCACCAGCGCGTCGCCGTACTTCTCCTCCAGCGGCCGCAACTCGTCGAGCACATGCAGGCAGTTGATGCAGCAGAACGTCCAGAAGTCCAGCAACAGGAACCGCCCCCGGAAGTCCGCGAGCGACAGCTCCCGCCCTCCGGTGTTCAACCACCCACGACCCTTGAGCTCCGGCGCACGCACATGCATGCCGCCATTGTCCGCCTCGGCACAAGCACACCAGCCCCAGCCCCGCCTTGCGGGCAGGCCCGCCATCCAAGATCCGGGATCCGGGATCCACCCGTCCCACCCTGACTTCAGGCATTTGAGCGGATATCCCTTGCCGTTGCCGGTTCTCAGCTCGTATCACGGGGGGAGAACCGGCAACGCGAGGGGATATCCGTTCAAATGCCACTCGCGGAACCGGCGCGGGCGGGGTGGCGGGCCGGCGGGGTGGCGGGCCGGCGGGGGACGGCGGGGTGCAGGGACGGCGGGGTGCGGGGACGGCGGGGTGGGTGCGGACGGCGGGGTGTGATCAGCGGGGTAGGACCAGGGTGTCGGTGAGGAGTTTGGCGGTTTTGCGGAGGGTGGCGGGGGATGAGGAGAGGTCGGCGGCGAGGGCGTAGGGGGTGAGGGGTTCGCCGGGGCCGACGAGGCGGTGGCGGTGGGCCAGGAGCCAGACGATGGCGCGCGGCCAAGTGGACAGGCGGGCCTTGGCGAGCAGGTCGGGGGCCTCGCGGACCAGGCGCTCGGCGATGTCGAAGGCGTCGGGAGCGTAGGCGTTGCCCAAGGTTTCGCCGGCCATCAGCCAGGCGTGCGGGGCGAGGACGGACAAGGTGGCGGCCTGGGACTTGTCCAGGCCGTGCAGATCGGGCTGTGGCGGTGAGCCGAGACCGGACAGGGCGCGGTAGGCGTCCTCGAGGTCATTGGTGGTGTCGTCGAGGAACACCCGCTCGCCCGGTTTCGAGCCGACCGGGTCGACCATCGCCGCGGCCTCCAGGGCGGGTGTCCACACGTCCACCGCGTCGACAGCCTCATCGATGGCGTCCAGCGCCAACTGGGTCCGATCCCCCGCGAATCCCAGCCAGGCTTTGACCACCACCGGCACGGCCTCGAAGTAGGTGCTGTCGGCAAGCACCTTCCGGGGCAGCCAGTGCGCCAGGAACAGCTCGACCAGTACGGCGCTCACGCGCAGCGGACCGCCGACGGTGTGGTCGACCGCATGGTCGATCCACAGCCGCACGATGTCCGCCGCGTCGCCGGACAGGCCCGCGCCGTACGGCGACCCGAGGAAATCGTCGACCAACTGATCGCGCTGCCGCGGGGAGAGCAGCGGGCGAACGGGAGGCCGGATCGGGCGTTCCGGCAACTGGGTCAGCCGGTTCACCAGCAGGGCCGAGAAGAACTCGAAGTCCTCGCTGACCGGCGGATCGTCGTAGTCGTTGGTCTCGCCGAGCGCCTGCAGGATGATCCCGGCCGCGGTCGGCGGGCGGACCGACCGGATCGTCACCCGGCCACCGCGCTGGTACGCCTCCAGCACCCGGTCCACCGGCGGTCCGACGAACACGTCCTTCACGATCGCGCCGATGTTGTTGTCGATGAACACCACCACGGTGTGCGGATGGTGGTCGTCGTCGTAGTCCAGTACGACGCTCAGCCCGTCACCGCTGATGTCCTCGGACACGATCGCGCTGGTCAGCCGGAAGCCGGCGATCCGGGTCACCCACTCCGGCACCTCGGCCTCGGTGCGGAGCCGGGACAGGTGTGCCCGCTGCAGCGGCAACCGCCCGGCCGGACCGACCGTGCGGGCCAGACTCGTCAGCAGGACAAAGGATTCGAGGTCGCGGCGCTCACCGAGCACCCGCGCGGCATCGGCCCAGAAGAACCGCTCGACCTCGCCGATCTCGTCCGGCCTTCCGGCCGGCCAGAGCTGGTCGGCGAGCATCGCCGCGGACCGCGCGACGGAGGCCTCGGCGATCACCGGGTGCAGCGCCGGCGGCGCGGCGGCCAGGTCCAGGGAGAGCGTTTCCAGCAGGGTTTCCAGCACGGCGACGCTCGGCGTGGTGTCGACGTCGACACCAGCCGTGGGTCCGTGGGTCGGGCCCGGCGCCGAATCGACCAGCCGCAGGTGGCTGCGCCGTCCGTCCCGGCCTCGTGGTGACTTGGTCACGTCCGCGACATTACCGTCCAGTCCCAGTCCGCCGCAGGCCCCTGCGCGCGTCCTGTGGACAACGAGCTCGACACGCCGTCACGGAACGACTGCGGCCCGTGCTTGGAGTAGCACGGGCCGCGTCGTACGTCGTCCTGCCGGTCAGCCCTTCAGGGCACCCGCCATCAGGCCGCCGATGAACCAGCGGCCCAGCAGGATGTAGACCAGCAGGGTCGGGAACGAGGTGATCAGCGCGCCGGCCATGCTGGCCGCGTAGTCGACCTTCTGGCCGCCGGACAGCGCCGCCAGGCCCAACGTCACCGGACCGTTGTTCTGCTGGGTCAGGAACAGGGCGAACAGGAAGTCGTTCCAGACCGAGGTGAACTGCCAGATCAACGTCACCACGAACCCGGAGATCGAGATCGGCAGAATGATCCGGGCGTACGTCTGGATCAGTCCGGCGCCGTCCACCCGGGCCGACTCGATGATCTCGGTCGGCACGATCGTGGCGTAGTAGTTCCGGAAGATCAGTGTGCAGATCGGGATGCCGTAGATGCAGTGCGCGATGATCAGCGTCGGCACACCCCGGGTCACGTCCAGCTCGGTGAACGTCGTCCGCAGCGGCAGCATCACCGCCTGGTACGGGATGAACATCCCGAACAGGATGAACGCGAACACGATGTTCGCGCCGGGGAACCGCCAGCGGGCCAGCACGAACCCGTTCGCGGAACCGATCATCGACGAGATGATCGCGGCCGGGATCGCCAGCGACAGCGACCGGATCATGTACGGCCGCAGCACGTCCCACGCCTTGCTCCACGGCTCCAGCGTCCAGGTCTCCGGCAACGACCACTGTGCGGCGGCCGTGGTGTCGCTGGCGGTCTTGAAGCTGGTGACCACGACGACGTACACCGGAGTCAGCACGAACAGCAGGAAGAGCAGCAGGAAGAGGTACCGGAAGGTCCGGCTGCGCCGGGTCGAACCGTCGGCGATCGTACTGCGCCGCGGCTTGCGGGTGAGCGCCGCGGCGGCCTGACCGGTGGCGGCTTCTGCGGTGCTCATTGCTTGGCCTCCTGCCGGGCGGTCCACGAGAGGTACGGGATGACGAGGACCGCGACGCACGCGAGCAGGACGATCGCGATCGCGGCCGCCTTGGCCTGATCACTGCGCAACAAGGTGTTCCACATGTAGATCGACGGCACCTCGGTGCGGAACTGGTTCGGCCCGGTGATCGCGTAGATCAGGTCGAACAGCTTCAGCGAGATGTGGCCGAGGATGATCAGCGCCGACAACGCGATCGGCGACAGTTGCGGGAACAGCACGTACCGGTACAGCTTGAACTCGCTCGCGCCATCGACCCGGGCGGCCTCGCGCAGCTCCGGCGGAATGCCCCGGAAGCCGGCCAGGAACAGCGCCATGATGTAGCCGGACATCTGCCAGACCGCGGGCAGGGCGATGGCCGCCATCGTCGTCCATCTGCTCCCCGCGGTCCACCACGGATTCTCCAGGAAGTTCAGATGGAGAATCGCGAAGAGCCGGTTCAGGCCGCGGGCGTCGTCACCCTGGGACGGGTTCAGCAACCAGCCCCAGACCACGCCCGAGGCGATCATCGAGATCGCCATCGGGAACAGGAAGATCGACCGGAACACGCCCTCGCCGGTGACCCCCTTCTCCAGCAGCAGGGCCCAGAGCAGGCCGAAGATCAGCGTGCCCACGATGAACGCCACCGTGAGCACGCCGAGGTTCTTCAGCGAGTTGAGGAACCGGTCCTCGCCGAACAGGTTCACGTAGTTCTCGAAGCCGACGTAGTGGGCCGGGCCTTTGCGGGCCGTGTGCCGGTCGGTCAGCGACGTGTTGAAGGACCACGCGATCAGCCCGTAGACGAAGTACCCGAGCAAGAGCACGGTCGGCAGCAGCACCAGGGCGCCAGGTCCCCAGGTGCGGATTCTTCCGTGCACGTTCAGTCCTCCCAGCCGGGTCGGATCCGCAACTCGTCGCGCATCAGCTCGTCTTCATCGCGTTACCGAGCGCCGTCTGCAACTTGGCCACGTCGGGGCTGCCACTGAACTGGCTGAGCGCGGAGAGGATGTCGTTGTTCTGGCCCAGCGTGCAGGCAGCACCGTGGGCGCACGACGGCACGATCTTGTTGCTCTTCCAGTCGGCCATCGCGCCCTGCTGGTACTTCGGGTAGTCGGCCGGCTGCGCGTCCGAGCGGGCCGGGATCGAGCCCTTCTTGGTGTTGAACGCCTTCTGGCCCTCGGCCGAACCGACGGTCTTCAGCCAGCACTTCGCACCGTCGGGGTCAGCCCCGTTGGTCGGCAGCGTGAACGAGTCCGCCAGGAACTGGAAGGTTCCCGAGGTCCCCGGAGCCGGCCAGTAGGTGTACGCCGAGTCCGGCACCTTGTCGGCCAGCTGCTGCGCGGCGACCCAGTCACCCATCAGCGTGTAGCCGGCCTGGCCCTTGTTCACGTACTGCAGCGCGTCCGGCCAGTCGATCGCCTCACGGTCGGCGTTCGTGTAGGTCAGCAGCTTCTTGTACTTCTCCAGTGCCGCGGTCACGTCGGCACCGGCCCAGTCGGTCTTGCCGTCCCACAGACCGCTGAACTTGTCCGCCCCGAGGTCGGCCAGCAGCACGGCCTCGACCAGCATCTCCTGTGCGAAGCCCTTGGAGATCGCCAGCGGCGCCTTCACGCCGGCCGCCTTCAACTTGTCCATGTCCGCGATCCAGGCGTCCACGCTGGCCGGCGCCTTGGCGCCGTCGATGCTGGCCTTCTTCAGCACCGCCGGGTTGGCCCAGACCACGTTGGCGCGGTGGATGTTGGCCGGGATCGAGTAGATCTTGCCGTCGACGGTCAGGTTGTCGATCAGGTTCTGCGGGAAGGCCTTGTCCAGCCCGTAGTCCTTGTACAGCTGGCTGACGTCGTCGACCTGCCCCGCGTTGATGTAGTCCTTCAGCTCCGCGCCGGCGTGCGCCTGGAACGTGGACGGCGGCTTGCCCGCCTGCAGGTCGTTGGCCAGCACCTGCTTGGCGTTCGACCCGGCGCCACCCGCGACCGCGGAGTTGACGAACTTGAAGTCCTTGCAGTCGGTGTTGAACACCGAGACCATGCCGTCCAGACCGGCCTTCTCGCCGCCATCGGCCCACCAGGTGAAGACCGTGACGTCCTTGCTCGCCGCCGAGTCTCCACCGCCGCCGCCGTCATCGCTGTTCCCGCAGGCGCTGACCGCGAGAAGACCCGCCGCACTCAGCACCGCGAGGGTCTTACTCAGACCACGCATGTTCACTCTCCGATCACTTGGGTGGAGCCGCCTGTGACAACGATGCCCCCTTGACGGCCCAACTCTGGGCACGCGGCCTGCCGGGTGTCAACGCTCCGCGCAGGCGCGTTGCGCAGCCGTGACCCCGCGCGCCGCACGAGTGTGAGAGCGCGCACATCGGGCGCCCAACCGGGCACCTTGATCAGTCGCGTTGCGCGAAACTTTCCTACGGACGCAGCAGAACCTTGATCGCCCGCCGCTCGTGCATGGCTTTGTAGCCCTCGGCCACTTCCGCCAGCGGCAACTCGAGGTCGAAAACCTTGCCCGGGTCGATCTCGCCCGCCAGTACGTCGGCCATCAACTGCGGCAGGTACGTGCGCACGGGTGCGGCCCCACCGGCCAGACCGATGTTGCGCCGGAACATCACGGGGATCGGCGGCTCCACCCCGTGCGGCACGCCGACGAACCCGACCATGGCCCCGGCCCTGGCAACATCGAACGCCGTCGTCATCGCCTGCCCGGTGCCGACACACTCGAGCACCGCGTCCGCGCCGACCCCGCCGGTCAGTTCGAGTACGGCGTCCCGCGCCGCGTCATCGCGTTCGGAAATGACGTCCGTGGCACCGAATTCGACGGCAAGCTTTTGACGTGGTTCGTGCCGTGACAATGCGACGATTCGCTCGGCCCCCATCCGCGAGGCCGCCAGTACGCCGCACAGTCCGACGGCGCCATCACCGACCACCACCACGGTGTCGCCGGCCTTCACGCGTGCAGCGCGGGCGGCATGCCAGCCGGTGCCCATCACGTCGGACAGCGCGAGCAGCGACGGGATCTGTGCGTCGTCCGGCATCTCGGGCGTTGCCACCAGCGTGCCATCGGCGTACGGGAGCTTGACGTACTCGCCCTGGCCGCCGTCGGCCTGGTCGGTGCCGTAGCCGACCCGGTTCTGGCAGGCCGTCTGGTACCCGGCCTGGCAGTTCGGGCAGGTGCCGTCGCTCACCACGAACGGTGTGATGACGAAGTCGCCGGGCTTGACCGTGCGCACCTCGGCGCCGACCTCCTCGACGATCCCGACGAACTCGTGCCCGATCCGCCGCGGCTCCGGGACCGGGTTCTCGCCGCGGTACGGCCACAGGTCCGAGCCACAGATGCATGAGGCAACGATTTTCACCAGTGCGTCCGTCGGCCCGTCGATCTTCGGATCCGGTACGTCGTTCAGCCTGATGTCGAACGGGGCATGAAGCATCGTGGCACGCATGCTGCCAGCTTAGGCGGTGCTGTAGCGACCTCGGCGGTGGACCAGGGGTGGGACCTCGTCGGGGGCGAGCTCGACGTGGGCGATCTCCAGCTGGACCTGGAGGGCCCAGCCGACCTCGGGCGGGTCGGGCGTGGTCAGGGTGCAGCCGGCCCAGGTGGTGACACCGGTCGGAGCGGGACCCCACTCGGTGTCCGTCCAGTCGATCAGCCGGAACGGGCCGCCCGGAGCCGGGGCGACGTAGCCGAACGCGTCAGCGAGTTGCTGCTGCGGGGCACCGAGCAGGGCGACGACCGCGGTCCTTGCCTGACGCAACGTTTCCCACAGGTCCGAGTCGGGATCGATCAACCCGATCACGTAGCCGGGCTCGCCGTCGGCCACCAGCATGGACGACACCGTGAGCCCCGCGCGCTTGCCGTCGTACGAGCTGGTCCACAGGCTGACCGGCGACGGCAGCCGCCCGCGCAGCCGGCGGACCGGACTGCGCTCGGACTCGGGCGGCAAGAACGGGTGATCGCCGTGGATCGTCATACCCGCACGGTACTTACCGCGCGGTCACGCGGGGCGGCAGGGTGAAGCGGTCAATGGGCTGGAGTTGCAGGCCGATCGCGGCGCGGATCGTCTCTGGCCGTCCGTCCGCGTCGAACGTGAACACGTACCGCTGGCCGTAGACACCGGAGCCGGCGTCCTCGGTCACCAGCAGCGTGTCGCCGTCGGCTTCGAGCACGGTCGGTTTGTCGGCGGGGTTGCCCTGAGCCGGGTCGAGAACATACAGGCGGCCGCCGAGCTGGACGATGTCGGTGACGCCCCACAGGTTCGCGTAGCGACCGGTGAAGCGGGCCAGGTCGGCCGCGTCGCCCGGGCGCTCCTTCGACTCGGCCAGATCGAGCAGCCGGAAGAACCCTTCGGCCAACTGGCCCGCGGGACCGTCGATCGCGTTGGTCAGGACGGACACCGCGATCCCGGCGGACCGGTCGAACATGGACCGGGTGATGTGCCCCGGGTAGCCACCACCGTGCCCGATCAGCCGGCGGTCGCCGGTCTTCGCGATCTGCAGGCCCAGCCCGTACCTCGGCCAGTCGTCCTGCGAGGTCTGCCACAGCGGGTGCTGCATCTCGCGCTTCGATTTGTCCGTCAGCAGCCGGTCGTCGCCGGGCAGGTGCGCGGAGAAATAGGTGACCAGATCCCGGGCGTTGCCGAAGAAGCCGGTCGCCGAGGCCAGCGCCCGGGTGTCGACGTGCTCGATCGGGACCCGGTCCGGCGCGTACGACAGGGCGCTGTAGCCGGCGGCGTACTCGGTGAGCCGGGCCGGATCCAGCTCCGGCCCGAGTCCGGACAAACCGAGCTTGTCCACGATCGCCGTCTGGACATAGGAGGTGTACGACGTCCCGGACGCGGCCTCGACCACCAGACCGAGCAGGCCGTAGCCGATGTTCGTGTACTTGAAGCGCTCGTTCTCCGGCGTCACGGCCGACGACTCCTGCCGCAGTACCTCCAGCAGCTCGTCGCGGTCCGGGAATTTGGTCTGGAGCTGCCACCAGTCGGCGGCGTCGCTGTCCCGGGTGACCCCGCCGGCGTGCGCCAGCAACTCACGGACGGTCCGCTCACCCAGCGGCGTACCGAGGATCTCCGTGACGTGCTGCGACGCCTTGTCGTCCAGCCGCAGCCGCCCCTGCTCGACCAGCTGGAACACGGCCGTCGCGGTGAACGTCTTCGAATGCGACGCGATCCGGAACAGATGCTGTTCGGTCAGCGGTACGTCGTCTTCCACGTCCGCCATCCCGTACGCCGCCGAGAAGGCGACGCCGTCCCCGGCGTACACCGCGGCCTGGACCCCGGGCACCCGCTGGAAGCGCTGGTTGAACGCCAGCCAGGTGTCGTAGTAGGCGAGTACTTCGCGCAGGTTCTCGGAATCCGAAGCGTCAGACATGACGCCTAGATTGAATGACGCGGAAGCGACTCGCAACGTAAGCGCCGTCGGTGTATGTCGCGTTGGCGGCCGGATTCGCGCCGGTGCCGTGGAAATCGCTGAAAGCAGCCGATTGATTGACGAACACCTGGCCGGTCAGATTCTCCGACAGGGCGACCCCGGCATCGAGCGCGGCGTCGCGGGCCTGGTCGAGCACCTTCGGGTCGGTCGAGTAGATCCCGGCCGTCATCGCGCCGCCCTCGGTGACGGTCGAGCGGAACACGTCGATCGACTCCGCGGTGTCCGCAGTCCGGACCAGGAACGACACCGGCCCGAAGCACTCGCGGCCGTACACCTCGTCGTCCTTGGCGTCGATGGCGACCAGCAGCGGCGTACGCACGACCGCGTCCGGGAACGACGGATGCTGGATCGCGCGGGACTCCAGCACGACCTCGCCGTACTCCGGGGCCAGCTCGAGCCGGTTGATCACGGCCTGGTTCACGATGCCGCCGAGGATCTCGACCGCGCGGGCGTCGTCGCCGAGCAGCTTGCCCATCGCGCCGGCGATGCCCGCCCCGACCTCGTCGAAGGACTTGTGCCCCTCGTCGGTCTCGATCCCGCCGGCCGGGACGAAGATGTTCTGGGTCGTGGTGCACATCTGGCCCGAGTACAGCGAGAGCGTGAAGGCCAGGTTCCCGGTCATGGCTTTGAACGCGTCGGTGGAGTCGATGATGACCGCGTTGACGCCGGCCTTCTCGGTGAAGACGGTCGCCTGGGTCGCGTTCTGCTCCAGCCACTCACCGAACTCGGTGCCGCCGGTGAAGTCGATCAGCTTGACCTCGGGGCGGGTCGCCAGGGGCTTGGCCAGGCCGTCACCGGCGCGCTCGACGGCCAGGGTGACCAGGTTCGGATCGAAGCCGGCCTCGGCGAGCACCTCGCGGCAGACCTCGACGGTGATCGCCAGCGGCAGGACCGCGAGCGGGTGCGGCTTCACCACGACGGCGTTGCCGGTGACCAGCGACGCGAACAGACCGGGCCACGAGTTCCAGGTCGGGAACGTGTTGCAGCCGATCACCAGCGCGACACCACGGCCCGTGACGGTGAACGTCTTCTCCATCCGGATCGGGTCGCCCTTGGCCGGCTTCTCCCAGGTCGCCTCAGCCGGGTACCGGTTCATCTCCTCGTAGGCGTACGCGACCGCCTCCAGCGCCCGGTCCAGCGCGTGCGCGCCGCCGGCCTGGAACGCCATCACGAACGCCTGCCCGCTGGTGTGCTGGACCGCGTTGGCCAGCTCGAACACCCGCTGGTGCAGCCGGGCGAGGATCTCCAGCGTGACCCCGGTCCGGGTGTCGATCCCGGCCTTGCGCCAGTCCGAGATGCCCTGCTGAGCCGCCGCCATCAGCTCGTCCAGCCCGTCCTCGACCGTCCGCGGGTAGGCGACGTCCATGGTGATCCCGAACGGCGACTGCTCGGTGATGACCGTGCCGCGCGATCCCGGGGTGTCCAGGGCGTACGTCGTACTCAGATGGGCCCCGAAGGCGGCCTTGCCGTCGGCGGCCGCCGTCTCGCCGTACACCCGGGGACTGGGAGACTCCGGGAAGGCGGAGTGGTAGCCGCGGCCGCGGATGGCCGCGATGGCGGCGTCCAAGCGTTCGCGGTGGGTGGCGAGCCGATCGGTCCCGGTGGTGGTCATGGCTGCGATGTTACAGTCAACGGCACAATCAGAGATAGGTTGTCACAAGAGTAGTTCTCGATGGGGCGAATCCATGGGTGACGAGCTGGCGGCCCGCGTGGCCGCCGCGATGTGGGCGGAGGACACCGCCAGCGCCGGCCTCGGCATGCGGCTGGTCGACGTCGGCGAGGGCACGGCCCGGCTCGAGATGCCGGTACGCGAGGACATGGTCAACGGGCACGGGATCGCGCATGGTGGATTCGTGTTCAGCCTGGCCGACTCCGCGTTCGCGTTCGCCTGCAACTCGCGCAACCAGGTGACCGTCGCGCAGGCCTGCGACATCGTCTTCGTCGCCCCGGCCCGGCGCGGGGACCTGCTGGTCGCCGAGGCCCGCGAGCGGACGGCGTTCGGCCGGAACGCGATCTACGACGTGACGGTCCGGCGCGGCGACGACGTGATCGCCGAGTTCCGCGGCCGCAGCCGTCAGTTGTCCGGCACGATCATCGCGTCCGAGGAGGAGTCATGACCCGTGCGGCGTTCCTGGTCGACGGCGTGCGTACCCCGATCGGACGGTACGGCGGTGCGCTGGCGACTGTCCGGCCCGACGACCTGGCCGCGCATGCGGTGTCCGCGCTGCTGGCCCGGCACAGCTCGCTCGATCCCTCGCTGATCGACGACGTGATCCTCGGCTGCGCGAACCAGGCCGGCGAGGACAACCGCAATGTGGCCCGGATGGCGGTGCTGCTGTCCGGCCTGCCCGTCGACGTTCCGGGGACGACGATCAACCGGCTCTGTGGCTCCGGTCTGGACGCGGTCGCCTCGGCCGCCCGCTCGATCGTTGCCGGTGACAACGAGATCGTGATCGCCGGTGGGGTCGAGTCGATGTCGCGGGCGCCGTTCGTGATGCCGAAGGCGACGACCGCGTTCTCCCGGCAGGCGGAGATCTTCGACACCACGATCGGCTGGCGGTTCGTGAACCCGGTCCTGCAGGCGCAGTACGGGATCGACTCGATGCCCGAGACCGCGGAGAACGTCGCGGCGGACTTCGGGATCTCGCGCGAGGACCAGGACCTGTTCGCGCTGCGCAGTCAGCAGCGCGCGGCCAAGGCCCAGGCGAACGGGCGGCTGGCCGAGGAGATCGTGCCGGTCTCCGTGCCCGGCAAGCGGGGTGCCGTGACGGACGTGGAGGTCGACGAGCATCCGCGGGAGACGTCGCTGGAGGCGCTGGCGGGGCTCAGGACGCCGTTCCGTACGCCGGGGACGGTCACCGCGGGCAATGCATCCGGCGTCAACGACGGCGCAGCTGCTCTGCTGGTGATGAGCGGCGACGCGGTCAACCGGCTCGGCGTCAGGCCCCTCGCTCGGATCGCCGGCACGGCGGCCGCCGGGGTGCCGCCGCGGATCATGGGCATCGGCCCGGCGCCCGCCACCCGCAAGCTGCTCGCCCGCACCGGTGTCGCGCTGTCCGACATCGACGCGATCGAGCTGAACGAGGCGTTCGCCTCCCAGTCGTTGGCAGTACTGCGCGAGCTCGGTCTTCCCGACGACGCCGAGCACGTCAACCCGAACGGCGGCGCCATCGCCCTCGGCCACCCGCTGGGGATGTCCGGTGCCCGCCTCGCTCTCACCGCCGCCCTGGAGCTTCGCCACCGCGACGCCGGGTACGCGCTGGCAACCATGTGCATCGGAGTCGGTCAGGGCATCGCGACCCTGCTCGCCCGTCCCTGATCGGTAGGTGCTGTGATGCTCGGCGATCCCTGTCCCGAGGACCTGCGCGACGACGGCGAACGGCTGTCCGTCGACGAACTCCGGTCCCGCCAGCTGTCGTTGCTGCAGACAACGATCAGGACGACGTACGAGAACGTCCCGCACTATCGGGCCGCGTTGGACGGGGTCGGCTTCGCGCCCGACGATCTGAAGTCGCTGGAGGATCTGAGCCGGTTGCCGTTCACGGCCAAGGCGGAGCTGCGCGACAACTACCCGTTCGGGATGTTCGCCGTTCCGCGGACCGAGGTGGTGCGGGTGCATGCCTCCTCGGGGACGACGGGACGGCCGACGGTGGTCGGGTACACACAGCGGGACGTGGATACGTGGGCCGACCTGATGGCTCGCTCGATCCGCGCGGCCGGCGGGCGTGCGGGGGACGTGTGTCATGTTGCCTACGGCTACGGTCTGTTCACCGGCGGTCTCGGGGCGCACTACGGTGCCGAGCGGTTGGGGTGCACCGTCGTACCGGTGTCCGGCGGGATGACCGAGCGGCAGGTCGACCTGATCCGCGACTTCGGCGCCCAGATCATCATGGTCACGCCGTCATACTTCCTCGCCATCGTGGACGAGATGGAGGCGCGCGGGATGGATCCGCGCGACACCTCGCTGCGGATCGGCATCTTCGGTGCCGAACCGTGGACCGAGCAGATGCGTACCGAGGTCGAGCAGCGGACCGGGATGCACGCCGTCGACATCTACGGGCTGTCCGAGGTGATGGGTCCGGGTGTCGCACAGGAGTGTGTGGAGACCAAGGACGGCCTGCACATCTGGGAGGACCACTTCTACCCGGAGATCATCGACCCGGTCACCGGCGAGGTGCTGCCGGACGGCGAGCTCGGCGAACTCGTCTTCACCACGCTGACCAAGGAAGCCTTTCCGGTACTGCGCTATCGCACCCGGGACCTGACCCGGCTGCTTCCGGGGACGGCACGGCCCGGGATGCGGCGGATGGAGAAGATCACCGGCCGCACCGACGACATGATGATCGTCCGCGGCGTCAACGTCTTCCCGACCCAGATCGAGGAACAGATCCTGCTGGTCGAAGGCCTGACCCCGCACTACCTCTGCGTCCTCACCCGCCCGGGTCGCCTCGACGAACTCACTGTCCAGGTCGAAGCAGCCCCCGGCCTCACCGACTCCACCACCGCCGGCGCTCACCTCGCCCGCCGCATCAAAGACCGAGTAGGCGTCACCGCCACCGTCGAGGTCCTCGCCCCCCACGCCCTCGAACGCTCGCTCGGCAAGGCCAAGCGGATCAAAGACAACCGCTAGACCTCCTAAGGACAGGAGGTAGTCGCCTCCTGTGGTCGTCCCACCCGGATGCTCAGGCGGAAGGCCGTGCTCGGAGCCGACTACCTCCTGTCGTTAGAGGAGTACGTCGGCCTGGGATCGTGGGTGGCTGGCCTTGCGGAAGGCGGGTGGGCGGATGTGAGGTCGGACCAACGCCTCCACCTCGAAGTCTTCGAGGTTGAACTTGGCTGCGATCTCGCGGTACGTCGCCCCGGTGCGGACCCGATCGATGACGTCCTCGACGCGGACCTCGGACCCCTCGACGAGCGGCTGCCCGCCGGCTCGTGCCGGATCCACGACGACATCCACGTCGTGGTAGATCACCAGCCGCAGCGTTCCGGCGTACCCGTCGTCGGACCAGCCGATCGCGGCCGATCCGCGGCGCAGTACGCCGGGCAGGCCGCCTTGGCTGTCGCGGAGGCGTTCCCAGCCCTGTTCGCGACCCTCGGCGGCGATCTCGATCAGCAGATCCCGGCCGTCGTGCGCCAGCCCGGACCACGCCAGCGGATAGTGCCGTCCGGCGCGGGACCGCAGGGCGACTGCCGCTTCACCGATCGCCTGCAGCGACAACCCGGCGTACCTGAGCTGTCGCAGCATGTGCGTCTCGACCAGCCCGGCGAAGGTGATCGTCGGCTCCCCGCGTCCACCGCTGCGTGCCTCCAGCGCTCCCGACCGCAACCAGTCCCCGAGCGTCGTCGCGGGCAGCCCGAGTTGGAGCGCCACCTCGGCACGTGTGTACAGCGGCAGGTCGAACCGTGGATCCACGTCTCACCTCTTCGCGCGGTGCGGGCGCTGTGCTTGACCCGAGCATGCCACGGCCCCGAGCCGACTTCGTGCACCCAGCGAGCGGAAATCTGGTTGGTGGGTGCACGAAGTGGGGGTGTACGGTGCTGCCTGGCCGAGAGGAGGTGAGCGCGATGTCGAGTTCGACCGTCGTGCTGCCCGTCCGCCGTACCCGCGGCTGAGACCGGGTGGCTCCATTTCAGTACAGGAGCTTTCAATGACCGAAGTACAGCGTCCGCCGCTGACCGCCGACGAGCGCGGCCAGCTGACCGGATGGCTCGACCTGCAGCGTTCCTTCGTCCGGATGAAGTGCCAGGGGCTCAGCGAAGAAGATGCCCACCGCAAGCTTCTGCCGACGTCGCCGCTGATGACGATGGCCGGCCTGGTCGCCCATCTGCGCTGGAACGAGTACTCGTGGTTCCAGCTCAACCTGGCCGGCGTCGCCGACACCGGCCAGACCCCATGGACAGAGGGCGGTCACCCCGACGCCGAGATGTTCGTCGACGACGTACCCATCGCCCAACTGCTGGACGAGTACGACGCCGAGTGCGCGCGATCCAACGAGACCATCGCCGCGCATTCGCTGGATGCGCTCGAGCAGGGCCCGTACGCCGCGAAGGGCGACGCCGCGTCCTTGCGGTACATCCTGTGCCACATGATCGAGGAGACCGCGCGCCACGTCGGCCACCTCGACATCATCCGGGAACTCCTCGACGGCACCACCGGCTACGAGAAGCTGAACTGATCCGGAGACCGGGGTGGGTGATCTCCACCTGATGACCACCCACCTCGGTAACCCGGTTACAGCGGCGCCGAGTGGTGGATAAGATGTCCGGCATCTGGCACGGGGTAGCGACAAGAGGTGTGATGAGGGAACCCTCCGTACGCCGTTATTCCGGGCGGTCCGTCGAGGAGTGGAAGGCCGCGCGCCGGGAGCGACTGCTCGCCGCCGCGCTGGAGTTGTTCGGGACCGAAGGCTATCCCGCGACCTCGGTGGAACGCCTGTGTACACAGGCGAAAGTCTCCACCCGGCACTTCTACCACGAGTTCCAGAACAAGGAAGCCGTCCTGCTCGCAGTGCACGCGCAGGTGATCGAGATGGCGGTGCGGACCACCGGTGACGCGTTGCGCCGCACCGCCGACCGGCCGGTCGGCGAGCGGATCACCGCGGCCGTCGACAGCTACCTGCGCACGATCATGGCTGATCTGCGTCAGGCCCGGATCTCGTTCGTCGAAGTGGTCGGTACCAGTCCGGCCGTCGAGGAGCAGCGGATCGCGTTCCGGGAGCTGCTGATCGGCAGCGTGACGGACCTCGGCGAGACCGCGGTCGGCCGCGGCGAGATCAAGCGCAAGGACTTCCGGTTCCTCGGGCTGGCGTTCTTCGGCGCGGTGAACACGGTCGTCTACGACTGGATGCTGACCGACCCGCGACCGCCCGAACATGACGTGCAGCAGTCTCTGCGTGAGCTGGCCGTTCAGCTCATGACGAGCTGACCCGCTTGCGCAGTTCGAGCACCACTTGGTCCCGGGGCAGCGACGCGCCGGCGTCGTACGCGGCGTCGAACGCATCGTTGCCCAGGGCCTCTTGCAGTCGTTCGAAGGCGGCTCGGACGTCGGCGTCCGCGACCGTCCGCAGGCCGCGCATCGCTGCCGCCATGCCCAGCGTCCGGGCCGCGAGCTCGGGCTCGCCGGACAACTCCTCCACGTCCGCCAGGACCTCGACGATGATCGACGCGACCGGCATGTCGTCGGCGGACAGCCCGAGCTCGATCGCCTGCTTGCCGTAGCGGCGCGCCTCGTCGAGCTCGTTGCGCGCGACATGCACCCGGCAGAGGTTCGCCAGCATCATCGCCTGGCCCTGCGGCGCCATCCGCTCCACCTCGAGGTCGAGCATCGAGTACGCGCGCTCGCCCAGCTCCTTGGCCTCGTCCAGCCGGCCGGTCCGGTAGGCGACCCGCGACAACCCCAGGTACGCCATGCCCTGACCGCCACGTGACCCGGTCTCCTCCGCCAGCTGCATCGCTCTGGTCAGATCCGCACGCGCGCCGTCGATGTCGCCGAGCTCGACCCGCTCCGCCGCACTCTGACCGAGCAGCTGGGACACTCCCTCGGTCGTGCCCAGTTCACTGATCAGGCTGAGCGCCTCCTCCACCGACTCCAGCGCGCCCTCGTGATCGCCGCGGCTGCCCTGGAAGCTCGACAGGCCGCGCAGGGCCATCGACGTACCCCAGCGGTCGCCGAGCTGACGGAAACCGTCCAGCGCCACGGCCAGGTCAGCCGCCATCTGGTCGACCTCGCCGTCGTTCTCGCGGAACATCGCCGTCATCATCACGGCCAGGTTCCGGGTCCAGGGGTCCTCGTGCTCGCGGGCGGCCTCGAGCTCACGGAACGACCCGGCCTTGTCCCGACGGATCATCGCCCACACCGCGTTCGTGAACATCCCGACGCCGGAGTGTGCGACGTGCGCATGGCGCCGGCTCAGCCACCGCACCTCGGCCAGCCCACGGATCGCCTGATGGAAGTTCGCGCCCGGGTCCTCGCTGATGGACAGCGTGCCGATCGAGTACAGCATCAGGGCCATCGCCCGGTCGTGCGGCGACGTCGGCCCCGGTACGGCGAGAGCCGCCTCCATCCAGCCGACCGCTTCGGTCGGACGGCCGCTCATGTTCCAGTACTCGCCCAGCACCGAGACGAGTTGGACCGCGACGCGCGCGGAGCCGGTGTCGATCGCGTTCCGGAGCGCGTCGAGCAGGTTCTCGTTCTCCGCGGTCAGGCGGGCGATCCACTGGATCTGCTCGCCGGTCCGCAGCTTCGGCTTGGCCTGCCGCAGCAGCCGGCTGAAGTAGATCGTGTGCGCGTGCCGGAAACGTTCGCGCTCACCGGCCAGCTCGAGCTGCTCGGCGCCGTACGCCCGGACCGTCTCGAGCATCCGGTACCGGACCGAGCGCTCCCCGGCTGCCGCTTCCACGAGCGATTTGTCGACAAGAGACGCCAGTACGCCGAGGATCGCGTCGGGCGGCAGGTTGCTGTCGCTGCAGACTTGCTCAGCGGCCTCCAGGGTCGCGCCGCCGGAGAACAGGGACAGCCGTCGCGCCACCGCCTGCTCGTCGGAATCGAGCAGCTCCCAGCTCCACTCCACGACCGCGCGCAATGTCTGGTGTCTGGGCAGTGCGGTCCGCGAGCCGCTGGTCAGCAGGCGGAACCGGTCGGCCAGCCGCTCCACGATCAGCTCCGGCGTGAGCGCCCGCAGCCGCGCCGCCGCGAGCTCGATCGCCAGTGGCATGCCGTCCAGCCGGCGGCAGATCTCCGCGACCGCTCCCCGGTTCGCATCGATCAGCGCGAAGTCCGGTCGTACGGCACGGGCCCGGTCCACGAACAGCTGGATCGCCGGGTACTCGTCGTCGACCGCATCCTCGGGCGGCAGCCCCAGCGGGCCGACCGGATGCAGGAGCTCGCCGGGAATACTCAGCGGCTCGCGGCTGGTCGTCAGCACGCGGAGTCGCGGGCAGGCCGCGAGCAACGAGTCGACCAAGGCGGCCACCTCCTGCACGAGGTGCTCGCAGTTGTCCAGCACGAGCAGGACCCGGCGGTCCGCGATGACGTCCACCAGCCGCTCGGTCGCGGCCCGCGACGCCGGGAGCCGCCTCGGTGTCCCCAGAGCGCTCTGGGGAGTGTCGATGTACTCGGTCGCACCGAGCGCGGACAGGACTGCAGGCGCGACCTCGGCCGCGTCACCGAGTGGCGCGAGCTCGACGAACCAGATGCCGTCCCCGCTCTGCGCAACCAAGGACCGCCCGGTCTCTGTCGCCAGTCTGGTCTTCCCGGCACCACCAGGACCGACCATGGTCACCAGACGCGTGCCGTTGTTCAGCATTCGCTCCAGCTCCGCCACGTCCTCGCGGCGTCCGACGAAGCTGGTCATCGGCGCACGCAGATTGCTGTGTGGGGCCGCAGCGGTCGGCGTCGGCACGACACCGTCGGTCGCCACCGGGTCCACCGAGTCCCCACGCAGCACGGCGACGTGTAGCTCGCGCAGGCGGGTGCCCGGGTCCGCACCGAGCTCGTCCGCGAGGGTCGCCCGGACTCGCTCGTACGCCGCCAGCGCCTCGGCTTGCCGGCCATCGGCGTACAGGGCTCTGATCAGCAGTTCGTGGACGCGTTCGCGGAGTGGGTGGGCGACGGCGAGGCGTTCGAGCTCGGTGATGCGGTCGCGGGCGTGACCGCAGCGGACGGCGGCCTCGGCGAGATCCTCGGCCGCGGCGAGCCGGAGCTCGCTCAGGCGGTCGCCCTCGACCGACGCGAACGGCAGGTCCCGGAGGTCGGCGAGCGCGTCCCCCCGCCACAGCTTCTCCGCCTGGGTGAGCAGTCCGTGGGCCTTCTCCGGATCGGAGCCGATCAGCCCGCGTCCCCGGCGTACCAGGTCCTCGAACTGGAGGGCGTCGACACAGTCCGCCCCCATGGTCAGCGTGTAGCCGGCCGGGCCGGATTGGACCGAGACGCTCGACTCGGTCGCGGGCAGGCCGGCGCGCAGGCGGGAGACGAGCGACTGCAGGGCGTTCGCGCTGGGAGCCTCACTCCCCCAGAGCCCGTCGACCAGCGTCTCGACGCTCACCGGGCGACCGGCGCTGAGCGCGAGCCGGGCGAGCAATCCGCGCAGCCGGACCCCGCGGACGTCCAGCGGAGTCCCGTCGGCCGCCCACATCGCGAGAGGCCCAAGCACCGCTATGCGCACGCCTCCAGCCTCGCACATGAGGCCGTCCAAATCCCCCTGCCTTTTGTCACGTCCTTCGCATAGTGTCGGCAGTCGTGACTGACATCTCCGCGGGTACGCAGACCGCTCTCACTCGAATCGTTTCCGAACGGCAGACCAAGGGGCGGGTGCCCGGCGTTGTCGGGGCCGTGGCCCGGGCCGGCAAGCTGGCCTGGTCGCAGGGGCTCGGCTCGGCCGACCTGGGTTCGCCCGGGGTGCCGCCGACGGCGGACTCGCAGTTCCTGATCGCCTCGCAGAGCAAGACGCTGACCGCGGTCGCGATCATGGCGCTGCGCGACGAGGGCAAGCTCAGCCTGGACGACACGGTCGAGAAGCTGATCCCGGAGAGCAAGCACGAGGGCATCACCGTGCGGCAGATGCTCAGCCACGCCAGCGGCATGCAGCGCGAGCCGGTCGGCGACGTCTGGGACCTGATGAAGTTCCCGGACCGCGAGGAGCTGGTGTCGGGCTGGAACGAGGCAGAGCGGGTCGGCAAGCCGCACCACCGGGTCCACTACTCGAACCTGGTCTTCTCGATGCTCGGCGAGATCGTCGCCCGGATCGACGGCCGGCCCTGGTACGACGCGATCAAGGCCCGGATCCTGGACCCGCTGGAGATGCGCCGTACGACGGTCGGCATGGACGGCGGACCGGCCGCCACCGGGTACTACGTGCCGCCGTACAGCGACGTACCGGTGCAGGAGAAGCTGCTCGATCTCGGTGCACTGAACGCCTGCGGCGGTCTGGCGAGTACGGCGCAGGACCTGGCGAAGTGGGCCATGTTCGTCGCCGACCCGGTGGACGAGGTGCTGTCGAAGGACACCGTGGACGAGATGTGCCAGGTCCAGTTGATGGCTGACATGGAGCGCTGGCAGTTGGCGTTCGGGCTCGGGTTCATGCTGATGCGTCTCGGCGACCGCGTGTTCGTCGGTCACGACGGCGGTATGCCTGGTCACATCACGTCGACGTTCGTTCACCGGCCGTCCGGCACAGCCGGGATCGCGCTGTTCAACTCGACGTCGTCGCCGGCCCCGAGCGCGCTGGCCACCGACCTGGTGATCAAGGTCCTCGAGGACGACCCGCTGCCCGCCGACCCGTGGATGCCGGGCGACGCCGTACCGGCCGAGCTCGAAGGTGTCCTCGGCACCTGGTTCTCCGAGGGGCGCCCGTTCATCTTCTCGGTCAAGTCCGGCATCCTCGAAGCCGCCGGTCTCGGCGCCCCCGCACACCTCAAGCCGGCCGTCTTCGCCCGCATCTCCGAAGACACCTACCGCACCGTCTCCGGCCGCGAAGCCGGCGAACTCCTCCGCATCACCCGAGACACCACCGGCACCCCCACAAAGTTGCACTGGGCAACCTACCTCTGCACCCGCCAACCCCTCGCCTTCGGCGAACACCTCTGAATTGACGAAGGGGCCGAGGATTTCCTCGGCCCCTTCGTCGTGGGGTTGGGTCAGGTGCGGCGGCGGTAGGCTCGGATGGCCAGGGGGGCGAAGACTGCTACCAGGCCGATCATCCAGGCGAAGGTGATGAGGAGCGGTTTCTGCAGGTCGCCGCCCAGCATCAGGGCTCGCATGGTGTCGACGAGGTACTTGACCGGGTTGACGTTCACGAAGGCCTGCAGGAAGCCGGGCAAGGTGCTGGTCTGGACGAAGACGTTGCTGCCGAAGGTGAGTGGGAACATCACCAGGAAGGCGACGCCTTGGACACCCTGGGCGGTCTTCAGCGTCAGCCCGAGCCAGACCCAGATCCAGCACATCGACAGCGCGAACAGCAGCACGATCACCAGCGCCAGCAGGCCGTTGCCGACCCCGTTCCCGAACCGGAACCCGAGCGCGAACCCGGTCCCCATCAAGATCACGATCGACAGCGAGTACCGCACCGCGTCACCGAGGACAGCGCCGACCAACGGAGCGATCCGAGCGATCGGCAGGCTGCGGAACCGGTCGAAGACTCCCTTGGCGAAGTCGTCGTTCAGCGCGACCCCGGTGCCCATCGTGGAGAACACCACGGTCTGCACCAGCAGACCGGGCAGCAGGTACGGCAGATAGTCGTGCCAGGTCCCACCCTGGGCGATCGCGCCGCCGAAGACGAACAGGAACAGCACCAGGAAGATGATCGGCTGGAATGTGACGTCCGCCAGGGCTTCCGGGTTCTGCCGGATCCGGACGATGTTGCGCCAGGCCAGGGTCAGGCTCTGCTGCACCCAGGCGAACGGATTGGTACGGCGGCCCGCGTGGGCCGGGGCATCGACAACGGCGGTGCTCATCGGCCCGCTCCTTCCAGGACAGCGTCGTACTTCTTCTCTTCGGCGGTGTGCCCGGTCAGGGCCAGGAAGACCTCGTCCAGGCTGGGCAGCCGCAGCGCCAGTTCGGTGACCGCGATACCTTCCTCGTCGAGGCGGCGTACGACGACCGGCATCGACGTACCGTCGGTGACCGGTGCGCTGACGCGGGCGTTCACAACGTCCACAGTCGGGCGTACGCCGACCGACTCGGCGACGATCGCCGCGACCCGCTCGAGATGGGCCGGCTCGGCTGGACTGACGTCCAGCGACTGCTTGCCGGCCTGGGCCTTCAGCTCGGCCGGCCGCCCGGAGGCCACCACCCGGCCCTTGTCGAACACCATGATCGAGTCGGCCAGTGCGTCGGCCTCCTCCAGGTACTGCGTGGTGAGGAGCACCGTGGTCCCGTCGAGCACCAGGTTCCGGATCGTCTCCCAGACGCCGTTGCGGGCGTGCGGGTCGAGACCGGTGGTGGGCTCGTCCAGGTACAGGATGCTCGGGTCGCCGACCAGGCTGGCGGCCAGGTCGAGTCGCCGGCGCATACCGCCGGAGTACGTCTTCGCGATCCGGTCGCCGGCGTCGGTCAGCTCGAACCGCTCCAGCAAATGGTCCGCCTTGGCGCGGGACCGCTCCCGCGAGTGGCCGAGCAGCCGCCCGATCATGATCAGGTTCCGGCGGCCGGACATGTCCTCGTCGACCGAGGCGTACTGCCCGGTCAGCCCGATGATCTCGCGGACCCGGCCGGCCTCGCGGACGACGTCGTACCCGCCGACCGTGGCGTGGCCGGAGTCGGGGCGGAGCAGAGTGCCCAGGATGCGGACCGCTGTGGTCTTGCCGGCCCCGTTCGGCCCGAGGACCCCGAGCACGGTGCCGGTCGGCACACTCAGGTCGACGCCGGCCAGGGCGGTGGTGCTGCCATATTTCTTGACCAAGCCAACAGCCTCGATGGCGACCTGGTTCGTTGTGGTCATCGGTTCCTCCCAGTGGAATCACTTCACTGGGACTACCGTGCCGGACCGCTCTGGCACCGGCCTGGCACTCGGCTGTCAGGCCATCTCAGCCGATGTCAGGCGACAGCAGGTCATGCCAGCCGCTGGCAGGTCGTGCCTGCGGGACAGCAGACACGACCTAGCCCTTCAGCGGAACGACCTGGTTGGCCCGCAGCGCCTCGTAGATCTCCGGGTTGTACCGGGCCAGCGTGGCCCGGGCCTTCCGCCGATACCTGAGGATCTGCCGGGTGCCGATCGCCCACAGCACGTACTGGAAGGCCAGCGCCCACTTGAAATCGGTGATGGTCTGAGGCGCCCCACCCGACGACGCGTCGAGCAGGATGCCGACCATCCCGATACACAGCAGCGTGGCGATGAACCCGCCAGTGTTGACCATCCCGTTCGCCGCCCCGAACCGCGTGGATGGGTTGAACGTCCGGGCGTAGTCCAGTCCGAGCATCGACCCGGGCCCACCAGCCGCCTGGACGACGATCAGCAGCAGGAGCACCGGCAGCGGCGCCTGACCCGGCCAGAGCAGTACGACGGTCCACATCGTCACCGACCCCGCGATCACGGCCAGCACGATCCAGGAGCGGTAGAACGGGAAGCGAGCGGCGTACCGGCCGACCATTGGGCCGTAGCAGAGGCCCGCCAGCACCGGCAGGACCAGCATCGCCGCGGCAGTCGTCGGCGCCAGCCCCTCACCGGTCACGAGGAACGGGAAGCCCCAGAGCAGTCCGAAGGTGCTGCCGGAGAAGCTGGTGGTGAAGTGGGTCCAGAGCCCCAGCCGAGTGCCCGGCTCCTTCCACGCCCGCCGCAGATTGTTCCGCACTTCGGTGACCGACTGCTTGCTCTGGTGCAGCGGCTCGTCGTACGGCGTGTCCTTGATCAGGAACAGCACGAGTACGCCGGTCACCAGACTGAGCACACTGGCAGCGGCGAACGTGGTGGTCCAGCCGAACGCGTGGAAGGCCGCGGACATCGGCACGGTCGAGACGATCGCACCGAGACCACCGAGCATTCCGGTCGCCTGAGACATCACCGGCTGGCGCAACGCGGGGAACCAGGACATGACGACCCGCAGCACGCTGATGAACACCAGTGCGTCGCCCACACCCAGTACGGCGCGGGCCGCGAGTGCAGCGGGATACGAGTCGACCAGACTGAACGCAGTTTGCGCCACGAACAGCAGTCCGGACGCGGTGATCAGCAGCCGCTTGGAGCCGTACCGGTCGAGCAGTACGCCGACCGGCACCTGCATGGCGGCGTACACGGTCAGCTGCACGACGGTGAAGCTGGCCAACGCGGATGCGGAGATGTGGAAGCGCTCTGCGGCCTGTAGGCCGGCCACGCTCATCGAGCCACGGTGCAGCACGGTCACCAGGTAGGTGAGGACAGCAGTGGTCCACACCGCCCAGGCGCGACGTCCGCCCAGGGGGAAGAGGAGTTCGGTCAACGCGAACTCCGCAGGTCCGCCGAGGCGGTGTCGATGTGGGCGACCACGAGCTCGCGGAACCGCTTCACGCTGTTCCCGCCGAGGGCGTCGATCATCTCCTGGTGCGAGGCGATCGACTTGTCCATCCGGGCCGGCTGCATCTCGATGCCGGGCACGCCCATCCGGACCTGGCGGTCGCGCAGGCTGTTGTAGAGCTTGGCGAGGATTTGGTTGCCGGCGGCACCGACGATGGCCTCGTGGAAAGCGCGGTCGGCCTCCAGGAAGCTCTTGGCGTTGCCGCTGCGGCGGTGTTCACGCATCTCGTCGACGCGCTGGGTCAGGGTCTCGACGAGCTGCTTGCGCCGCGGCCAGACCTTGGCGGCGGCGTGCGTCTCGAGCAGCTCACGGGCCTCCAGGACATCGTCGATCTCCTGCGGCAGCACCGGCTGAACGAGTGCGCCCTTCTTCGGGTACAGCTTCACCAGGCCGGACTCCTCCAGCCGCAGCAATGCCTCGCGCACCGGTGTCCGCGACACCCCGACCGCGGTGGCCAGCTCACCTTCGGTGAGCAGCTCGCCGCCCGGGTAGACCCGGTCCAGGATCGCCGCCTTCACGTAGGCGTAGACCCGCTCGGCGGCCGGGATCTTCTCCACCCCCGGCGCCGCCTCGACCACCACCCGGGCGATCTCCGCGGTCTCGTCGCCCAACTCCAACGCCGACCCCGACGCCGACGCCGACACAGTCGGCCCGTTCTCCGGCACCCCGCTTGTCACTGAACTCCCACCCATACGACCGGTATCTCTGTTGTATCTATCTTACACACCACTCTAATCCACCGCTGCGGCCAGGTATTCCCCAGCTTGTCCACGAGTTATCCACAGGCCGATCCACAGCATGTGGGCAACTGAGCGTGAACGGATGGACTGTAGGTAGTGACAAGTGCAGGGTTTCCCCTGCGTTGTGGATGAAGAACTCCGCGGGTTCGCAATCCGCTCTAGAGTCTCGGGATACCGAGCCTGGCCCGACCTCACCCAGGCCCCCGCTCCGAGGAGGCAGCGTGTCCCGAAGCTCCCGTCCGCGCCGCTGGACAGCCGGTCTGGCTGCCACCGCGCTCACTCTGACGACACTCGGTGCCGCCACCGCCCACGCCGTACCGTCCGACCACGCGTCGGCGGCGGCGCCTGGGCCGCTGATGAACTACGTGGTCAACACCAAGGCGTCACCCGGTCACGTGCGCAAGGTCGAGGACGCCGTGAAGGCGGCCGGCGGGACCGTGGTGACGTCGTACCGCCAGCTCGGGGTGGTGATCGCCCAGTCGACCAACCCGGACTTCCGCACCGACGTGCGCTCGGGCCACAACGGGCGTGAGGTCCAGTCCGTCGGCGCGACCCGCACCGCCGCGGTCAGCGAGGGCCCGGTCGGTACGGCGAAGTCCGCCGCCGGAGTGAAGTCGGTCGAGGACGCCGAGGCGGCGCCGGTGCCGGATCCGCGCGAGCTCGATCAGTGGGACATGGTCCAGATCAAGGCGGACCAGGCCCACGCGGTCACCGACGGCTCGCGCGGCGTGCTGGTCGGCATCAACGACAGCGGTGTCGACGACACCCACCCGGACCTGGCGCCGAACTTCGACGCCAAGGACTCGGTGAACTGTGTGAACAACGGCGTACCGGACACCACTGCGGGTGCGTGGCGGCCGACCACCAGTTCGCACGGCACGCACGTGGCCGGGACGGTCGCCGCGGCCCGCAACGGCGTCGGCATCGTCGGTGTCGCTCCCGGCGTGCGGATCGCGTCGGTCAAGGTGGTCAACGATGACGGCTTCATCTACCCGGAGTACTCGATCTGCGGCATCGTCTGGGCCGCCGAGCACCACATGGACGTCACCAACCACAGCTACTTCATCGACCCGTTCGAGTTCTGGTGCAAGGACAACGGCGACCAGGGCGCGGTCCAGGAAGCGGTACGGCGTGCGTACGCCTGGGCGACGGGTCGCGGAGTGCTGTCGGTCGCGGCCGCCGGCAACTCGAACTACGACCTGGCCAACAAGACCACCGACAACGGCAGCCCGAACGACTCGACCCCGGTCCCCCGGCAGATCAACAACAGCTGCCTGGACATGCCGACCGAGCTGCCCGGCGTGATCACCGTGGCCAGCACCACCCAGGCCAGGGTCCGCAGCGGCTTCTCGAACTTCGGCCTGAACAAGATCGACGTCGCCGCCCCCGGCAGCTCGATCCTGTCCACCCTGCCAGGTGGCGGCTACGGAAACATGAGCGGTACGTCGATGGCGTCGCCGCACGTCACCGGTGTCGCCGCGCTGATGAAGTCGGCGCACCCGTGGTGGAGCCCGCAGGACCTGGAGCGGGCGCTGCGCAAGGAGGCGGACGACACCGCCTGCCCGACCACCCCGGACGCCCGCTGCACCGGCACGACCGCGAACAACGCCTTCTTCGGTGAAGGCATCGCGGACGCGCTGGACGCCGTCAAGCGCTGACGACCCAGACCGAGTGGGGGTCCTCCGCCCAGGACCCCCACTCACACCCTGTCCGCGGTCTCCCCCACACATGGCTCTACGCACCCCACCCTCCAGCAACCGCCGACCCAGCCGCCCAGCCGACCCCCCAGCCCCCAGCCCCCAGCCACAGCCCCCAGCCACAGCCCACCGGTGCGCCGGCCACCGGTGCGCCGCCATTTGAACGGATAACCCCTCGACTCGCCCCTTCTCTCTCCGAATTACGAGCAGACAAGGGGCCATTTGGAGGGATATCCGCTCAAATGGTCGCGGGCGGGCGGTGGAGGCGAGCCGGTGGAGGCGGTAGGACCCGGCACAGCCGCCGGCGGTGGATGGGAGCCGACGTGCTACGCCGTGCTGATCAGCACGATTCCGGCGACGACGACCACGGCGGCGATCGCGCGCCGCGGGCCGAAGCGTTCACCGAAGAAGACCGCGCCGATGATGGCGCCGAAGATGATGCTGGTCTCGCGGAGCGCCGCGATGGCGGCGAGGGTGCCGCGCGTCTGTGCCCACAAGACCAAGCCGTAGGCGACCATCGACACAACACCACCGGCGAGCCCGGACAGCACCGCTGAGCGCGGCAGTTTCAGCACGCCCGGGCCGCGCCAGGCGAGCACCACCAGCGGCATCAGGAAGCCCTGGAGCATGAACACCCAGCCCATATAGGTCAGCACGGGCATCTTGTGGACCGCCAGGCCGTCGACCACCGTGTACGACGCGATCGTCAGCCCGGTGCCGACGGCCGCCAGCAGCGCCGGCGCCTGCCGCCGCCCCGGCCGGCCGATGAACACCAGCGCGATCAGTCCGGCCGAGATCAGCAGCACCCCGGCCAACTCGACCAGCGCCAGTGCCTGATGCAGTACGACGATCGAGACGACCGCCACCACCCAGGGCGACGTACCGCGGGCCAACGGGTACATCTGGCTGAACTGACCCAGTTGATAGGAGGCCAGCAGCCCACCGAGATACGCGAGGTGCAGCACGGCCGACGCGATGATGTAGCCCCAGGTACCGGCCGGCGGCAGACCCATCACCAGCACCGCGGTCAGCCCGATGATCCCCGCGGCCAACTCGAACAGCGCAAGCCCGGCGACCCGGTCCGGCGCACCGTGCGCCATCGCGTTCCAGGTCGCGTGCAGGACCGCCGCCCCGAGCACCACCATCAACACCAGCACTGCTACACCCTCTCACTGGGACAACCGCCGCCCTGCGCCTATGCCTTGAGACGCTGTAGGCATGCGATCTGTGAGGCAGTGGAAGTTCGGTGGGCCTGAGGTTCTCGAGCTGACCGAGGTCGAGAAGCCGGTGCCGGGGCCGACTGAGGTGCTGGTCGAGGTACATGCGGCGGGCGTCAACCCGGTGGACTGGGTGACTCGGGCGGAGGAGGTGTACCTGGGGAAGCCGCCGTACACGCTCGGTTGGGACGTGTCGGGCGTGGTGGTCGAGCTCGGCGTGGGCGCCAGCGGAGTCGCGGTTGGTGACGAGGTGCTGGGGATGCCGTGGTTCCCGCGGGAGGCTGCGGCGTACGCCGACTATGTGACGGCGCCGTCACGGCAGTTCGTGCGGAGGCCGGCGGGGATGTCGCACGTGGAGGCGGCTGGGTTGCCGCTGGCCGGGCTCACCGCATGGCAGTGCCTGGTCGAGGTGGCCGACGTACAGGCTGGGCAGCGGGTGCTGGTTGATGCTGCCGCGGGCGGGGTCGGGCATCTGGCGGTGCAGATCGCGAAGGCTCGTGGGGCTGAGGTGGTCGGGACTGCTAGCGCGGGGAAGCATGAGTTCCTGCGGTCGATCGGAGTGGATCAGCCGCTCGACTACCACGATCCGGCGGCTGACCCCGGCGAGATTGACCTCGTGGTCGGGTTGGTGGGGACGGAATCGGATCGGCGGTGGTTGGAGTTCGTGCGACCTGGTGGGCTGCTGGTCGCCGTACTTGGCGGGGTGACGGAGGAGCTTGGGCGGGACGCCGAGGCACGCGGCGTACGTACTGCGGAGATGCTGGTCGAGCCGGACCGGATCGGGCTGCTCGGGTTGACCGATCTGGTCGAGCGCGGGCTGCTGCGGGTGCACGTCGAGCAGACGTTCCCGCTGGAGGACGCCGCCGCCGCACACCGCGTGGGCGAGACGGGTCGGGTGACGGGGAAGCTGGTGCTCGCGCTGCGGTGACGTGCGAAGGCCCGGGTGGTTTGTCCACCCGGGCCTTGCGGCGTACTGCTAGAACATCAGGGCGCGGGCGGGGTCCTCGAGAATGCCGGCGACGTCGGCGAGGAAGGTGGAGCCCTTCTCGCCGTCGATCAGGCGGTGGTCGAAGGACAGCGCCAGCGTGGTGAGCCAGCGCGGGACGATCTCGTCGTCCACCACCCACGGCTGCTTGCGGATCGCGCCGAAGGCGAGGATCGCTGCCTCGCCCGGGTTGATGATCGGCGTCCCCGCGTCGACGCCGAACACGCCGACGTTGGTGATCGTGAACGAACCGCCGGCCTGGTCCGCCGGTTGGGTCTTGCCCTCGCGGGCGGTGGCGACCAGGTCGTTCAGTGCAGCGCAGAGCTCGGGCAACGTGAGGGCGTCGGCGTTCTTGATGTTCGGCACGATCAGGCCGCGCGGGGTGGCCGCGGCGATGCCGAGGTTGACCGCGCCCTTGTAGACGATCTCCTGCGCCGGTTCGTCCCAGGCCGCGTTGATGACCGGGGTACGACGGGCTGCCAGGGTGACCGCCTTCGCGACGATCAGCAACGGCGACACCTTGAGGTCCCGGAACGCCTTGTCACCCTTGAGCCGGTCGACCAGCTCCATGGTGGCGCTGACGTCCACGGTGATCCACTCGGTCACATGCGGCGCGGTGAAAGCACTGGCAACCATCGCCTGCGCCATCACCTTCTGCACACCCTTCACGGGCACCCGAGTATCCCCACGCCCACTAACCACAGGCGCAACCTCAACCACAGGAGCCGGCGCCTCTACGTGCCCTTCGACGTCAGCCCGGGTGATGATCCCGCCCGGCCCGGTTGCAGTCACGCCGGCCAGATCAATCCCCAGATCCTTGGCCAGCTTCCGCACCGGAGGCTTGGCCAGCACATGCACAGAACCCGCCGGTTCATTGCTCTTAGCAACAACCGGTTCAGGTACGGGTGCGGGTGCAGGCACCTCGACCGCTGGAGCCGGTGCGGGACCAGAACCCTTGCGGGGGCGGCGTTTGGCTTCGGTGGTTCGGGGGCCGTAGCCGACGAGGACCGCGGTGCGGCCGCCGTTGTCGGGTTCGGGGATCGCGGGAACGAGGTCTTCGGTGCCGGCATCGGCCGGTGGGGGCTCGTCGCCCGCGGAGTCGGTCTGGACCGCGATGATCGGCGTACCGACCGGGACGGTCTCGCCTTCGGGGACGAGGAGTTCGGCGATGGTGCCGGCGAAGGGGACCGGGAGTTCGACCAGGGACTTGGCGGTCTCGATCTCGACGACGGTGTCGTTGAGCTTGACCGTGTCGCCCGGCTTGACCTTCCAGCTGACGATCTCGGCTTCGACCAGACCCTCACCCACGTCGGGGAGGCGGAAGTGCTGGATGCCCATCAGTACCCCATCACCCGGTCGACACCGTCGAGCACCCGGTCGAGGTCGGGCAGGTAGTCCTCTTCCATCCGCGACGGCGGGTACGGGGTGTCGAACCCGGTGACGCGCAGGACCGGCGCCTCCAGGTGGTAGAAGCACTCCTCGGTCACCCGCGCGGCGATCTCCGAACCCGGGCCGAGCGTGTACGGCGCCTCGTGCACGACGATCGCCCGCCGGGTCTTCTTGACCGACGCGAAGATCGTCGGCAGGTCGAACGGCGAGATCGTGCGCAGGTCGACGACCTCGAGCTGCCGACCGTCCTCGACCGCGGCCTCGGCGGCTTGCAAGCAGGTCTTCACCATCGGGCCGTAACAGAGCAGCGTCGCGTCGGTGCCCTCGCGGACCACCTTCGCCTGGTGCAGCGGCAGCGCCGGCGGCACAGACTCGTCCAGCTCCGCCTTCTCGTGGTAGCGGCGCTTCGGCTCGAAGAACACCACCGGGTCGTCGGTGGCGATCGCCTGCTGGATCATCCAGTACGCGTCGACCGGGTCGCCGCAGGACACCACCTTGAGACCGGGCACGTGCGCGAACAGCGTCTCCGGCGACTCCGAGTGGTGCTCGACCGCGCCGATGCCGCCGCCGTACGGGATCCGGATCACGACGGGCATCCGGATCCGGCCGTGCGACCGGAAGTGCATCTTCGCGACCTGGTTGATGATCTGGTCGTACGCCGGGAACACGAACCCGTCGAACTGGATCTCGCAGACCGGCCGATAGCCGCGCAGCGCCAGACCGACCGCGGTCCCGATGATGCCGGACTCGGCCAGCGGGGTGTCGATCACCCGGTCCTCGCCGAAGTCCTTCTGCAGGCCTTCGGTGACCCGGAAGACCCCGCCGAGCTTGCCGATGTCCTCGCCCATCACGACGACCTTGGGGTCGGCCTCCATCGCGGCCCGCAGACCGGCGTTGATGCCCTTGCCGAGAGTGATCTTCGTCATCACCGAACCTCGCCTTCGAACGAAGCGGCGTACGCGGCGAACTGTTCCTTCTGCTCGACCAGTTGCGGCGTCTGCTCGACGTACACGGTGTCGAAGAAGTCGGTCAGCTCCGGCTCCGGCATCGACAGGCAGCCGGCCCGCAGCGTGGCGGCGACCCCGTCGGCCTCGGCGTCGATCTGGTCGAAGAAGTCGTGGTCGACCCCGGCGGTGCGGGTCAGGTACGCGCGGACCCGCTCGATCGGGTCCTTCAGCTTCCAGTGCTCGAGGTCCTCGCTGAGCCGGTACTTCGTCGGGTCGTCGGAGGTGGTGTGCGCACCCATCCGGTAGGTGTAGGCCTCGATCAGGGTCGGGCCGCTCCCCTCCCGGGCCCTGCTGAGAGCCTGTTGCGAGACGGCGTACGTAGCAAGTACGTCGTTGCCGTCGACGCGGACGCCGGGGAAGCCGAAGCCGGCCGCGCGCTGGTACAGCGGGATCCGGGTCTGCCGGTCGATCGGCTCGGAGATGGCCCACTGGTTGTTCTGGCAGAAGAACACCACCGGCGCGTTGAAGACCGAGGCCCAGATGAACGCCTCGTTCACGTCGCCCTGGCTGCTGGCGCCGTCGCCGAAGTACGCGATCGTCGCCTCGCCGTTCTCGGCGTCGCCGATGGCGTGGTCGCGCTGCTGGCCCATCGCGTACCCGGTCGCGTGCAGCGTCTGCGCGCCGATCACGATCGTGTACAGGTGGAAGTTGTTCTCGCGCGGGTCCCAGGCACCCTGGTCGACGCCGCGGAACAGGCCGAGCAGCCGCAGCGGGTCGACGCCCTGGCACCAGGCGACGCCGTGCTCGCGATAGGTCGGGAAGACCATGTCCTTGGAGTTCAGGGCGCGGCCGGAGCCGATCTGCGCGGCCTCCTGGCCGAGCAGCGACGCCCAGAGACCGAGCTCACCCTGCCGCTGCAGGGCGGTGGCCTCGGTGTCGATCCGGCGGACCAGGGTCATGTCCCGGTAGAAGCCCTTGATCGCCTCGTCGTCGAGGTCGAACGAGTAGTCCGGGTGCTCGACGCGCTCACCTTCGGGCGTCAGCAGCTGGACGAACTCGACCTCCTCGGAGGCCTGGGGCGGACTGACCGGCGCCTCGACGGGCGCGAACACTTCCGGGGTAATCCCCGGCACCGACTCACTCACATGCACTCCTCGGGTTCGAGCGCGGGATCGCCGCGACCGCAACGTTGCGCGGGCCGGCCCCCTTCAGCCGGGTGAGGCTTCGCAGGCAGGACCGCGTGGATCCAGGGTTGATGCACTGGCACTACTACCAGTAGACCTCCTCACCGGCCTGCCTGGCTGTATTACTTGCGGGACACCGTACCCAGCGGGTTGCCTGATCCGCTAACTGTCTGGACGCTCGCACGTACGCCGGTACCGAAACCGGTCCTGGCACGAGACACCAGTCCACCCACTGGTCATATCTCCACGCTCATATTACAGATGTCCGCAGCCCAGACAGCATCTGTCACAACTGCGTTGCGATCAGGGCAGCTTCTCGAGCCGGACGAGCTTGAAGTTGGTGCCCTCGCGGTCACCGTCACCAGGCGTGTTCTCACCGTCATGCACAGCGAACAGACCGTGCGGGAACCGCGGCCCGAGCGGCTGAGTGGTCACCGCCGCGCCGTCACTGTGCTGTACGCCGTCCGCCGCCGAACCGTCGACCATCTGGAAGCCGGCGCGGTAGACCAGCCGCCGCCCGTCCATCCGGTACGACGCGAACGTCGAGTCACCCTGGCCGGACGCGTACATGATCCGCTTGCCCTGCTCGTAGGCGATCGTCAGACCCTCGGCGTCCGCGCTGAGGTACTTCCCCGCGTCCCGGGTGACCGGCCCGGTCGGAGCGCACTCCTCGGTCTCCTCGTCGTACGCCGCCGGCTGACCGTACTCGCGGACCTTCTCCACCAGCTCGGGCTTGCCGTGCTGCGGGATGCGCCAGACGCCGACGTCCTCCTGGGCGGCGTACAGGTCGTTGGTGGTGCGGTCGAAGACCATGCCCTCGAGCTGCGGACGGTCGCCGGGCTCCTCGCACGGCGACCAGGTGCTGCCGTCGCTCAGCCGGAAACTGCTCGGCAGGTCGACGTTGCCGATCGGGCGGTAGGTGATCTTGCCGTGGCCGTCGGGGACGAGCCGGAAGAAGCCGATCCGGGTCTCGCTGCGGCGCGTGACCGCGACGACCGGCTGTCCGTGGATCTCGGTGGCGGCCAGGCCGTAGGCCGTGTGCTGGTCCTGGACCTCGTCGGTGTCCTTGCTGAACACGAGCGGCGCCTTGGCGGTGGTCACGTCGGTCAGTCGCCCTGCCTTGACGGCGTACGTCCTGAGCTGGTCGCGGCCGCGGTCGGTGACGACCGCGAGGTTGCCGACCAGGTCGACGTTGTTGAAGCGCCCGGGCTCCTGACCCGGCGCCGGCGGAGGCGGTGTCGCGATGTGCTGGACCTCCTGGCCGGAGAGGTCGAACACGGTCAGCCCGCCGTTCTTCAGGGTCCCGAGGACGACGCTGCGCTCGGGGTGCTTGGCGTCGATCCAGATGGCCGGGTCGTCGGCGTTGGCGTTGCCGCCGGCCTCGTCGTCCCAGTTCGGCACGGTCTCGGTGACCGCGGTCACCTCCGTGAGCCCACTGGCGTACGCCGGCTGGACACCCAGCGTGACGACCATCGCAGCAAGCGTGACACCGGCGATCCGCATCCAACTCTCCTCACCATCGGCAGTACGGCGCAGAGTGCCTGGCGCTGATGGACTGGCGGGAAACAGCGGATTGCTGACTGGAAACCGGCTTGCGCGGCGAGGCCCGCCCGCCTAGCGTAAGCATCGTCTTTGTATGACACCCCTGACAACCGAGGAGGGTCCCGGATGGCGGCTTCCGCCCCGGCCGCGCTGCCTGACGCCGGCGCCCGGCCCGCTTCGAGCGCGATGATCTGGACCGCGCTCGCGGTCGTATACGTCGTCTGGGGTTCGACCTACCTGGGCATCCGGGTGGTCGTGGACGCGGAGATCCCGCCGATGCTCGGGATGGCGACCCGGTTCCTCACCGCGGCGCTGCTGCTGGCCGCCGCGCTCAGCCTGAAGTCGGGGTGGCGGCGACTGAAGATCACCCGCCGGGAGGCGCTCGGCGCGGCCACGGTCGGCATCCTGTTGCTTGCCTTCGGCAACGGTGCGGTCGCGATCGCGGAGCAGACCGTACCGTCCGGCCTGGCGGCGCTGCTGGTCGCCGCGATCCCGCTCTGGCTGATGCTGCTGCGCGTCGGCGGCGGCGAGCGTCCCCGCGGCTTGACGTGGCTCGGCGTACTGATCGGATTCGGCGGGGCGGCACTGCTCGCGTTGTCGGGTGGCAACACGAGCGCGAAACCGCTGTCCGTCGCCGTCCTGGTGGTCGGAACGATCTGCTGGGCCACCGGCTCGCGATTCGCCCCGCGTCTCGGCCTGCCGCGCGATCCACTGGTGACCGCTCTGTACGAGATGGTCTTCGGCGGTACGGCGATGGTCCTGATCGGCGTGGTCCGCGGCGAGCCGGGCCGGTTGCACCTCGACCGGATCGACGGATCCGGCTGGCTCGCGCTCGGCTACCTGATCGTGTTCGGCTCGCTGCTCGCGTACTCCGCCTACTCCTACCTGCTGGCGAACGCGCCCATCTCGCTGATCGGCACCTACGCGTACGTGAATCCGGCGGTCGCCGTACTGCTCGGCTGGCTGATCCTCGACGAGCACATCACCTGGCAGATCCTGCTCGGCGGCGCAGTGATCATCATCGGCGTCGCGCTCGTGGTCACCGCCGAGCGGCGCCTGCGGACCTGACGGCTTCCAGAGACGGAAGAACCCGGGCCCTTGAGGACCCGGGTCTCCCACCGCTGCCGATGCGCGCGGCAGCGGGCCATGGTTGCCGGCCGGCACCCTGCCCCGAAAAAACACGGCGCGAAACTCCGGCAATGGTTCAACGATTTCCGATTCATCATGGTATTGCTCGTTCGGCGACCACCGAGCCCACCGAAAACAATCTTCCGATTCACCGGGTTTCATCCGTCACCCGCGCTGACTCAACGACGTACTCCGGGTTCGGTTACGGCCGATTCCCCATCAACTGACGATCGGTTCGGCGACAGTCCCGGCCGGCGGCAAGTTGCCTGGTCAGAGCGGATTTGCTGCGCCGTCAGGGAACTCATCACACGCTGCCTATGAGGGCGAGCACGGATGGAATAGCTGACAAAAATGTTTGTAACCGGCCCGGCCAGGTGTCGTTACCACTAAGACGAATCCGTCAAACCCGAAAGGAAACCTGGCATAATGCAGGTAACTCGCAAGATCGCCGCTGCCGCGGCAGTGGCGACCGTCGCCACGCTGGGCCTGGCTACCGTTGTGAGCGCGAACGTTCTCGACGACACGCAGCAGAAGGCTCAGGACACCGGCCTGGCCGACGCGGCGTCGCTGGCCAGCAAGGCCTACGGCGGCAACCACGGCTGGTACGGCGTCAAGCGCGACGGCGGCCTCCTGGCCATCGACGACAACAACGTCGGCCCCTTCCAGGCCTGCCACCTGTTCGGTTCCGGCACCGGTATCGGCGGCAACGTGCCGGCCAGCGACATCACCGGCGTCGTGGGCTTCTTCAACGACGGCAACTCGGTCACCGCTGTCAAGACCTGCGAGCAGGGCAACGCGCAGGCCAACCGCAAGTGGTACAAGATGGGCGACGACGGCGTGGTGTCGGTCAGCCGCAACAACGTCGGCCCGTTCCAGGCGTGCCACAACGAGCTGTCCGCGACGGGTATCGGCGGCAACGTGCCGCTGACCAACCTGGCCGGCGTTCTCGGTGCGTTCAACGACGGCAACTCGATCGACACGCTGAAGACCTGCGAGCAGGACTCGACGCAGAACAACTGACCCTCCCTGGTCAGTGATGCTGGACCCGAAAGAGCCACCTCGGTGGGGTGACTGATTCGGTAGCACCATCCGCGGCGCCGGGAGCAAGCCTCACTCCTCCCGGCGCCGCATCACGCCCGGCCCCCGTCCCAGCGCGGGCCGGGCTTTCGCATGCCCGATCCGCCGATGTGTCTAGAGGTGTCTGAGGTCTACGCAGGAGCCGTTGGGAAGGTCGCGGGCGAGGACGGACCAGATGCCGGCGGCTGCGGACTCGGGGGTGGCCAGGGCGCCGGACTGTTTGAGGGTGTGGAAGCGGTCTACCGATGGGAAGGACTCCGAGTCGGTGGAGCGGATTTCGGACTGCATGTCGGTGTCGACGACGCCGGGGGCGACCGCGATGACCCGGCAGCCGTCGGCCGGTTGCTCGGCGCCGACCGTGCGGACCCATTGCTCGACGGCCGCCTTGCCGGCGGTGTAGGAGGACCAGCCGGCGTACGGCGTCTTGGCGGCGCCGGAGGACAGCATGAGGAGGTGGCGTTCGCAGCGCAGGCCGGCGGTCGCGGTCAGGAAGGCTCGACCGAGGACCTGCGGTGCGACGGAGTTGAGTAGCACCGCACTGGTGTAGGCGGCGCTGTCGACCGCGTGGGCTGGACCGATCGGCGTAATGGTCCCGGCGTTGTGGATGAAGACGACGCGATCACCGTCGTACCCGGTGAGCTCTGCCTCGAAGTGCTTCTCGACCCGCTCCCAGCCGGCCGGATCGGAGAGGTCGGCCTTGAAGTGTTCCGCCGTACCTCCGCCGCGCCGGGACAGGTCGATCACCCGCGCATCCGGGTACGGGACGGCCGCGGCCAGAGCCGCCCCGATCCCGGCCGATGCGCCCGAGATCCAGATCAGCGACCTGGCCGCCGACCTCACTTGCGCCAGTCGCGCGCGACCGCGAGGAAGAGGTTGTTCGCTTCACGTTCGCCGATGGAGATCCGGGCGCCGTGACCGGCGAACGGACGGATCGAGACCCCCTCGGCCTGCACCGCCTCGGCGAACGCGACCGTGTCCTCGCCGAGCTCCAGCCAGACGAAGTTCGTCTGCGAATCGGGCACGTCCCAGCCCGCGGCGCGCAGCTCCTCGACGACTCGGGTCCGCTCATCAACCAGCGCCTCGACCCGCTCCAGCAACTGCTCCTCGACGGCAAGCGAGGCGATCGCGGCCGCCTGCGCTACGTGGCTGACCCCGAACGGCAACGCACACTTCCGGATCGCCGCAACCACCTCGGGGTGCCCGATCGCATAACCAACCCGGAAGCCGGCCAGCCCGTACGCCTTCGAGAAGGTCCGCAGTACGACGACGTTCGGCCGCTCCCGGTACACCTCGACACCGTCGACGATCCCGGGCTCGCGGACGAACTCGCGGTACGCCTCGTCCAGCACGACCAGGACATCGCGCGGTACGACGTCCAGGAACGCGAGCAACTCGTCCGCGCGGACCACCGGGCCGGTCGGGTTGTTCGGCGTACAGACCAGGACGACCTTGGTCCGCTCGGTGATCGCGGCTTCCATCGCCTTGAAGTCGTGCCGCGCGTCGACGGTCAGCGGCACCTGGACCGAGGTCGCGCCGGTCAGCTGGACCGCGATCGGGTACGCCTCGAACGAGCGCCAGGCGTAGATCACCTCGTCACCCTCGGAAACCGCGGCCTGCAGCAGGTGGTAGAGCAGCGCAACGGATCCGGTCCCGACGGCGAGGTCACTCACCGGTACGCCGAACCGTGCCGACAGGGCCTCGAGCAGGTCGACCGCACCCATGTCCGGGTAGCGGTTCATCTGCGCCGCAGCCTCGGTGGCAGCGGCCAGGACGCCGGGCAGCGGCGGGTACGGGTTCTCGTTGCTGGACAACTTGTACGTCGGCCGGCCGTCGGAGCGCGCGGGCGGACGACCGGGCTTGTAAGCCGCCACATCGTCCAGGCACCCGCGGAAGCGAACCTCGTTGTCAGGGGTCATGCCCGCAGGTTAATCCTTACCGCACCCTCCGGCCACCCTGGCTGGGTCACACCAAGAGGCCCGGCTGAGTCACTCCCGACACCGCGCGAACCCGCATGTTGCGCGGACCGATTCTTGGCTGCACACTGACTGATTGTCGGACAATCAGGGGATCTGACAGCAGATCTCGCCAGTCATCGGAGGGTGTTCATGGGTCAGTCGCTGGAGTGGGGTCGCCGGTATCTGATGGTCCGCCCGGACCACTTCCGGATCGACTACGTGATCAACCCCTACATGTCGACGCACGACCAGCCGGATCCCGAGCTGGCTCTGAAGCAGTGGGACTCGCTACGGCAGGCGATCGTGGACGCCGATGGCGAGGTCGAGGTGCTGCCGCAGCGGCCGGACTCGCCGGACATGGTCTACGCGATGAACCTCGGCCTCGCGGCGGCGGACGGCCGCGCGATGCTCTCCCACATGCGGTTCGAGCCGCGCCGCAAGGAGTCGCTGACCGCGGGTGACTGGTTCGTCGGGCACGGGTTCGCACTCGGCCGGCCCGGCAGTGACGGCGTCGGGCCGCACTTCGAGTCCGGCGACGCGTTCGTGTTCGGCGACAGCTTGGTCGTCGGCTACGGCCCGCGCACCGAGGCAGGCGCCCTCAAGCACCTGGCGACCGAGTGGAACATCCGCGTCCGCGGGCTGCGGATCGCGCACGAGGGCATGTACCACCTCGACCTGCCGTTCTGCCCGGTCGACAGCACGCACGCGATGGTCTACCCGGCGGCGTTCGACGCGGCGAGCCAGGCGGCGCTGTTCGACCTCGTGCCGGACCCGATCGTGCTGACCGACGACGAGGCGTTCGCGTTCAGCGGCAACTCGATCGTGGTGAACGAGACGATCATCATGCCGGCCTGCTCCCCGCGTCTGCACGACGTACTCGCTGGACTCGGACTGCGCGTGGTTGTCCTCGACTTCACTGAGTTCCACAAGGCCGGTGGGTCCGCTCGCTGCCTGACAAACCCGCTCGACTTCCCACTGGACTCCATCACGACTCCGGGCGGCGAGCTCATCCTCCCCGCATGACCGTGTAGATGAGCTCGAGGTCGTCGGGGTTGTACCCGTGGCCGGTGAGCCAGTCGTGGGCGTTCTTCCGGCCTTCGGGATAGGTCAGCCTGATGTAGAAGGCGAGGTACTCGGGGTCTCCCGGGTGAGCCCGGGAGACGCCCTGGTCGATGGTGAAGCCGCGGCCGACCAAGGGCAGCTCCTGCAGCAGCGGGTACTTCGCCTCGAGCCGGCCATTGAGCTCGTCGAACCGGCGGCCGGCATCGGACTCCGTCTCCAGCACCTGGTCAGGATGTGCCGTCTCCCAGGCACGGCCCTCGGCGTCGTCGGCGAACAGGTACATCTTGTAGCTGGCATCCGCGTGGACCTCGACGGTCTCGGTGTACGTCTCGAACCCGGGCCGCTCACCGGTCAACGTATGCCGGCCCGCCTTCACCGCAACGTCGCCGTTCGCCGGGATCTGCCGGCCGTCGAGTGTAAGGGTGAGGTCGTTCGGGATCGACGTGATGGTGAGCGTGTGCCCCCCGTCCCCGCGAAACGCCACGAGGCCACCGATCAGCAACGCGATGACACCCAAGACCATCCACAACTTCTCAGTCATCTGACCTCCGAGCGACGGTGTAGTGGCCGCGCGAGTCGGAGAAGTACACCCGCGACGCCTCCGGCACATGCTCGGTCAGCGAGGCCGACGCCGCGTTGTACGTCTTCCCGTCGCCGCCCGTGTAGTTGCCGGTGTAGATGAACGTGTGCCCGTCGTGCACGAAGATGTCGCCCGGCCGCAACTGCCCTTCGTTGGTCAGATCCTCGAACACCTCGTACTTCGGTGATCCCCGCACATAAGCCCGCTGGCTACTGGTGAGCCGGCGTACGTAGTCCTTGTCGGCACCACTCATCACCATCACGGTCGCCACGAAGACACCGCAGTCGGTCAGCTCGTCGTACCCCTTGGAGCCGTTGTACGCCGCCTCGGCCGCTGCATAAGCCGGCTTCGGGTCGTGGCCGTGGCCAGGGGTGTCCCAGGCAAGGGCCAGCGCGGTCTCGACGATTCCACCATCGCACTGTCCACCACTGGCGCCATCGCCGTACCGCTCCAGGACAGTCCGGGCATCGGCCTTGCGCTGAGCCCAGTTGGCACCGGCCAGGTCGTCGCGATCGGCGAAGCGCTCAAAGTGGTAGCCGAAGGCAAACGTTGCCTCGTCGACGGTCGTGGCGACCTTCAGCTTGTCACCGGCGACCTTCTCCGGCACCGGCCCGCCACCGTCGAGCTGATCCTTGAGAAAGTCCAGCTGGAACTCCAGCGACTCGATCGTCGCGTCGGCGACCCCCGCCTGGCGGGCCGGCTCGATCAGCTTCCCCGCAGGAGTCCACTGCACCAGGCCCCACCCGAGCGGGCTGTCGACCATGTCAGCCGGATGCGTGACCGTGCCCGGTACGTCGCCCTGCCGCAGCGCAGGCTCGACGCTGGATTCAGTGATCAGATTGCCGACCACCCCAGCCGCCTGCTCCTTGCTGTAGCCGGCCGAGACGAAGAAGTTGAACGCCTGCTGCCGGTTGCCCTTGCCTGTCAGACCGGTCGGATCGCACTGCGCCTCGGCTGTATCCATCCCGGCCAGGCCGACAACGACCAGGGCCAGCACGATCAGCAGCGGCAGGAACAGCGCCGCCACGACGCCGCCGATGACCGGCACGACCTTGATGTCACCCACCCGAAAATCCTGCCTGAAAGGGGCCTTTCCGCATCGTGAGTTATCCACAGGGGGGTGCCGGGCGCGACAACGGACCCTGCCTGGACGAGAATCTCCCTATGTACGAACGGCTGCGGGTGGATCGCTCGACGACAGTGGACCGGGTGGTCGACGCCCTGCGCTCCGCCCTGTTCGCCGGCGACCTCGAGCCCGGTACGCCGTTGCGCGAGCAACCGCTGGCCGAGGCACTCGGTGTTGCCCGGAGCACCGTTCGCGAGGCAATGACCATGCTGGTCACCGAGGGACTCGCGGTCCGAGAGCCGAACAAGGGCGTCAGCGTCGCGATCCTGCACCCCGACGCGGTGGCGGACATCTGCCGGGCCCGGTTCGTGCTGGAGTCGGCCGGGATCCGGGCCTGGTTCGATGCGGATGAGGCCGCGCGCGAGCGAGTCCGCGAGGCGATGCGGACGTTTGCCGCCACGGCCAAGGATGGTGCCGACCCGGAGGCGATGACCGAGACGCACCTGGCGATCCACCGCAGTCTGGTCGCGCTCACCGGCAGCGAGCGGCTGATCGCGACCGCCGACTCGGTCACTGGCGAGGCGCGACTCGCACTGGCCCGGGTGGACGCGCTGCGGCAGGACGCGCGCCAACAGGTCGCGTCCCACCGCAAGCTGGTCCGGCTGCTCGAACGCGGCGAGCTCGACGAATGCGTCGAGGAACTCCGCCGTCACCTCGAGGGCGCCCAGGAGTCCCTCCTGGAAGCCATCGCGATGCCGCCCAGCTGACCGCCTGCCCCTTGCTCCCGTCTGGTGGGTTAGCCCAGCCGAGGGTGGGTTGGCCCACCGGATTCCGATGGGCCAACCCACACAGCGGTGGGTCAGCCCAGCAGACGGGGGTTGGAGGGGTGGGCGCCGGTGGCGGTGACGTCGTACGTCTTGGAGCCGACGCGGAGGCCGGTCAGGCGCGCGTCCGGGTCCAGGGCGGCGACCTGTGGGTTCGCGGTGACTGTTCCGTCCAGGCCGACCTCGAGACCGAAGACACCCTCCAGGATCAGGCTGACCCAGGAGCCGGAGGACGAGCACGACCAGTCGATCAGGTACGGGAACTGCGGCGGCGACTTGCGGGCACCACCGGCCATGGCCGGGACCGCCTCCTCGACGAAGTGCGCCTGACCGGTCGGACCCTGGTTGGCCGACTTCGCCAAGCCAGGCAGCCAATCCAGTACGACGTCCGCCCGGCCCAGCTGGAACAGCGCCCGCCCGGCGTCGGCCGGCCAAGCCGGATAGGCACCGTTCCACTGGTGATCCGGCCGCAGGCTGAACGCCGCATCGGCGTCGTACGGCGAGAGCGCCCGCATCCAGGTCGGTGTCTGCAGTTCGCGCTGGAAGAATTCGACCATTTCGGCCCGCTGCGTCTCGGAGAGGTCGGCGGCCATCGTCGTACCGACGATGTTGAAGTCGTAGCAGTGCCGCACCGGGACCATGGCTCCGTCGGGCTGCCGGGCGTGGAAGAAGCCGGCGCCCTCGACGTACAACTCGTTGACGTGTCCGGCCTGCTCGTCGGCCTCCTTGCGCAGCAACTCGGCACGGTCGTCGTCGCCCGAGCGGGAGGCGAGCTCGGCAGCAACACGGAGACACCACACGTTCGCGGCGTTGAAGCTGGCGACCTCGTGGACGTAGCTGCTGACGCACTCGAGCAGGTTGTCGATGCCGCCGTAGTCCGCGAGCGCGTGGTCGCCGCGCAGTCCGCGCCAGGCGGTCGCCCAGTCATACAGGTGCTCGCCGACCGGCTTGCTGCCGACCGAATCGTCCAGGAAGCCTGAGTTTCCGGTGAAGCGCACGTAGTCACGCACCAACCGCGTCATCGCAAAGTCGTTGACGGAGTACCAGTAGCCAACCGGTCCGCCGGTCAGCCACTCCGTCCCGAAGTGCTTGTGCGTGTCGAGATCGATCCAGTGCTCGATGTGCTTGCGCATCGGCGCCGGATCGAGCAGCGCGTGGGTCAGCGACGAGAGGCTGTAGTCCCAGATGAACGTCGTCGTCTGCCAGTAGCGCGGCATCAACGTGTCGTACGTCCGCCCGAGCACACTGGCCGGGTTGTCCCGCCGGAACCAGATCACGCCGAGCACGCCCCACCAGTACAGCTTCCGCAGCGCCTCGTTCGACGTCTCCAGGATCGGCAGCGACCCACTGAACCCATCGCTGTCCGGGTCGAACGCATCCGCCAACGCCTTGTCCCACAGGACTTCCGCGTCCGCGATCACCGCCGGTACGTCGGCCACACACGCGTCGAAGTGCTCCGTCGCCTGAGCCAGGTCACCCGCCAGCACATGTACGTACGCCAGCCGGCCACGGCCCGACGAGTCCAGCGTGATCGTTGCTTCGAGCATCGAACGATCCACGGCACCCGGTACGTCGAGACCCTGCACACTCACCGCGGACCCGGACTCCCCTGTTCCGACGACATGTTCGCCGTCGGCACGCAATGTGTTCGGCTCCGACGGCGGCTCCGGCTTCAGCCAGCCGCTCGGCGAACGAGTCGCCGTACTGTTCAGTGCAAGGCCCAGACGCACCGAGCGCCCTGGTGCTCCAGAAACCTCCAGCTGTACGACGACCGCGGGGCGGCCGGGCGCACACGCGGTGGTCGACCGCAGGTCCAGCCCGTCGACCGTGGTCGAGCGCACCACACAGTCCGGCCGCCACACCACCTCGACGGTGCCGCCGTACGACCGGGCCAGCCGGCCGTCGACGTACAGCTGACCGGTGATGCAGTCGCCGTGCGAGTACGGCGGGAAGTTCACGCTGCGGACCGCGAACACGTCCAGATCGACCTGTGCGGTGCCCAGGAAGTTGGTCAGCCCGGGCGGGTTGAACATGTCGTCGTACGTGTGGGTCAGAACGTCGCTCGCCAGATCGGCGCTGCGCGGGATGGTCACGAAGGATCGGCCCAATCGGTGTTCGGGAGCAGGGGATACCAGTCCGGCCTGGCCGGGTCGCGGTCGTACGGGTAGGGGCCGAGCTCGCGGAACAGTTCGGCGTACTCGGCCAGCTTGTCGCGGTCCAGCTCGACCCCGAGACCGGGGGCCTCCGGTACGGCGATCGTCCCGCCGTCGTACGGAAGCTTGCCTCCGACAATGATGTCGTCGCGCAGATGGTGGTAGTGCGCGTCCGCGGCGAACGCGAGGTTCGGGACCACCGCGCCCAGGTGCAGCATCGTCGCCAGCTGGATGCCGAGCTCGCCGGAGGAGTGCACGGCAACCCCGAGCTGGAAGGTCTCGCAGACGCCGGCTGCCTTGATGCACGGCCGGATGCCGCCCCAGAACGTCGTGTCCAGCAGGATCACGTCGACGGCCGGGTCGAGCACGTTCGCGGCGAGCTGCTCGAAGTTCACCACCACCGTGTTGGTGGCCAGCGGGATCGGGGTGTTCTCGCGGACCCGGCGCATCCCGTTCAGGCCCCAGGTCGGGTCCTCGAGGTAGTCGTTGTCGAGGTCCTCGATGCCGCGGGCGAACCGGATCGCCTCCTCGACACTGAACGCGCCGTTCGGGTCGAACCGGACCCGGTGCCCCGGGAACGCCTCGGCCAGCGCGCGGAAACACTCCCGCTCGTAGTCCGGCGGGAAAACGCCGCCCTTCAGCTTGTGCACGCGGAAGCCGTGCTCGTCGACGAGCGCCCGCGCGTGCTCCACGAGCTGCTCGGCAGTCCGGATCTCGCCGGTGCCGTCGTCGGCCGGGTGCCGGAAGAACAGGTAGCTGGCGAACTCCACCCGGTCGCGGACCTTGCCGCCGAGCAGTTCATGTACCGGTACGCCGAGCTCCCGGCCCTGCAGGTCGAGGCAAGCGAACTCGATCGCGGCCAGCAACTGGGTCCGGTTGTTGTAGAGGCTCGCGGTCGGGTTGGCGAGCATCCAGCGCAGCGCCTCGGTGCGGGCCGGGTCATGGCCGACCAGGTACGGCTTGAGTCCGGTGACCGCGGCCTCGGCGCTCTGGCCGCCACCGCCCATCTCGCCCAGGCCGATCAGGCCGTTGTCGGCCTCGACCTCGACGACGGTCCGGACGAACCGCCCCCAGTGCGCGCCGTTGCTGTGCCGCAGCGGTGCCTCGAGCGGCATCGTGACGGTGGTGGCGCGGATGTCGACGATCTTCACTTGGCATCCTCCGGAAGTACGACGGCCAGTCCGGCGGTCAGTCCGCCGTCCACCTTCACGTCCGCGCCGGTGACGAACGCGGCACCCGGCGAGGCCAGGAAATGGATGACCTCGGCAACTTCTCCGGGTGTCGCCACCCGGCCGAGCGGATGCGAGCGGCCCCACTCGGCGACCACCTCGTCGGTCGATCGCCCACCGCCGAACTGCGCCGCGGACGTCCGCAGCATCGGAGTGTCCACCGAGCCGGGGCAGACCGCGTTCACGCGGATCCCGTCCGGGGCGTGATCCACCGCCATCGCCCGCACGAGGCTGAGCAGCGCGCCCTTCCCCATCGAGTACGCCGCGACACTCTTCTGCGCGGCATAGGCCTGCACCGAGGAAACCACCACAACACTCCCGCCGCGTGGAAGCTTCGGCACGAACGCCTGACAAGCAAAGAACACCCCGCCGACATTCACCGCCATCACTTCGTCGAAGACCGCAGGCGGGGTATCCACCACAGTCCCGTACCGCTGAATCCCAGCCGCACAGACCAACACATCCACGCTCTCAAGCTGCTCCGCAGCTCCTGCCAAGGCCCCCCGGTCACCCACATCGACCACGATCCCGCGGACGCCCAACTCCTTCTCGAGCGCAGCCAGTGCATCCGCATCCCGATCCAGGGCAACCACCTGATCGCCTTCGGCAACAAACTTCTCGGCAGCACCCCGCCCGATCCCGGCGGCCCCGCCGGTCACGACGACTGTGCGGCGCCCCCCACCCCCGCCGCCGGAGGCGGCGCTGTGCACTTCGCCACCGACGGTGGCGCCAGGATCCTGCGACATATGTGTCCCTTTCAGAACTGGCCGAGGGCGAGGCCTCGGGAGAAGAAGCGTTGGGCGGCGAGGAAGAGGATGACGGTGGGGAGGGAGACCAGGAGTCCGCCGGCCAGGACGGTGGGCAGGGCGGCGCCGCCGTACGTGCTCTGCAGGCCGGTGAGAGCGGGCATGATCGGGCGGACCGATTCGGACTGACTCAGGGTCAGGCCCAGCAGCAGGTCGTTCCAGACGAACGTCGCCTGCAGGATGAAGATCGCGGCCAGCGCCGAGCCCGCCATCGGCAGGTAGATGCTGCGGAAGATCCGGAACAGTCCGCCGCCGTCGACCACCGCGGCCTCGAACACGCTCCGCGCGATCCCGGTGAAGAAGTTCCGCATCACGAAGGCCGAGAACGGCACGCTGATCGCGGTGTAGACGATGATCATCCCGACCCGGGTGTCGTACAGGCCGGAGTCGGCGTACCCGGAGAACAGCGGCATCAGGATCATCTGCAGCGGGAAGATCGTGCCGCCGAAGATGAACACGAACCACAGGAATCCGCGCTTCAGCTTCAGTACGACGATCGCGTACCCGGCAGCGGCACCGATCAGCACCGCGAGCACCGGCGCGATCACGCTGTACAGCGTCGTCGCCACCAACGTGTCGCCCAGTGCCGCCTTGCTCCAGGCGTCCCCGAAGTTCGTGAACAGCGAGAAGCCGGCCGGCTTCCACACCGTCGCCGCGTCGTACCCGTCGACGGACTTCGACGCGTTCACGATCAGCAGGTACACCGGCGCGAGCCAGATCAGCCCGAGCACGACGAGGAAAGGAGTCTTAACCCTGCTCACGCGAATCTCCCAACTGGTAGCGGAGATAGAGGATCGACGCGGCAAAGGTGACCAGGCTCAGGAACAGCGCGATCGCAGCACCCTGGCCGTAGTCGTTCAGCACGAACGTCTCCTTGTACATGGACAGCGCGAGCGTCTCCGACGACGTACCGGGACCGCCCTGCGTCATCACCCACACCACGTCGAACGTCTTGAGGCTGCCGACGATCGACAGGCCGATGACGACCGTGGTGATCGGCCGCAGCTGCGGCCACAGCTGGTGCCAGAACATCCGGAAGCCCTCCGCACCGTCCAGCCGGGCGGCCTCCAGCGGCTCGGCCGGGATGGACTGCAGCCCGACCACGAACAGCAGGGCGTTCACACCGGCCGCCTGCCAGGTGACGGCCACAATCATCATCAGCGTGTTGCCCGGACCGGCCTGCAGCCAGCCGGTGTGCGCACCAGGGAGGCCGAAGAACCCCAGCATCTGCCCGAGCGCACCATCCGGCTGCAGCACGAAGCCCCAGATGACACCCACGGCCACACCGGAGATCGCGTACGGCAGCAGGAACGGCAGCCGCAGCCACGTGCCCCACTTGTGCCCGTACGTCAGTACGGCGATCAGTAGCCCGAGCACCACCGGCAGAGTCACCATGCCGGCGACCCACAGCAGCGTGTTGACCAGCGCACCGGTGAGATCCGGGTCGCTGAACATCGCCTTGTAGTTCGCCAGTCCGGACCAGATCGGTGAGGCCAGGCCGTCGTAGTCGGTGAAGCTGACGTACGTCGTCCACAGGAACGGCAGGTACAGCAGCAACGCGACCACGGCCACGGCCGGGAGGCCGAACAGTGGCGCGGCCCTGGCACCCGTCCGCGCCGACTGCTGTGCAGTCGTACGGCGCTTGACGGGTGCCGGCCGCTCGATGGTCGAGGTCACTTCTGCTTGGCCCAGTACGCGTCCGCCTCGGCCTGGATCTTCTGCAGGCCAGGCATCGGGTCGCCCGGCTTCGTGACGAACGCGCCGAACACCTCGAGCGCCTTGTTCGCCACCGGCACCGGTGTCGCCTCGAACCAGCGGTTGATCAACCGGTAGCCGTCACCACCGACGTCCTTGTTCAGCGCCGCCAGGCCCGGGTCCTTCACCTCGGCCTTCGGGTTGAACGACAGATCGCCGCGGGCGTTCGCCCAGGCGGTCTGCGCCTGCGGCGTGACCCACCAGTCGGTCCACTTCTTCACCGTCGAGGCGTGATCACTCGCGGCGGCCGAGCAGACCGGACCGGTCTCGAAGATCATCGAGGTCTTCGGCAGCGACGGATTCACGTTCGGGATGAGGAAGAAGTCGTAGTCGGTGCCGGCCTTCATCTTCAGCGTGTTCAGGTTGCCGCTGAACCAGGTGCCGAAGTTGATCATCGCGACGGAGCCACTCTTCAGCTGCGCCTGCGGCTCGGTCTTCGATCCCGGGTCACTGAAGTCGCCGGCCTCGATCATCTTCTTCCACTCGTTCATCACCTCGACCACGCCCGGGTCGGTGTACTTCGCCTTGCCGGCGGCGAGGGCGTCGTACAGGTCCGGGTCCTTGCCGGCCAGCAGCGTCTCGAACCAGACGAAGCTGAACAGGATGTTGGTCTGGTAGAACGGCTTCACTCCGACGGCCTTGACCTTGTCGGCCACCGTCATCAGTTCCTGCCAGCTCTTCGGGGTCTCGGTGATCCCGGCCTTCTTGAAGACGGCCTTGTTGTAGTACATCACCCAGTAGCCCGCCAGCAGCGGGAGACAATACTGCTTGCCGTCGAAGGTGAAATACTGCTTCAGCTGCTCCGGGATGTTGCCGTCAGCAACCGCCTTGCTCCACTGGTCGGTCGTTTCGGCGACGAGCTTCTGGTCCACCAGATCCTGAAGCTCCTTACCGGTGTGCCAGCTGAACAGGTCGGGCTTCTCCTTGGTCCGGAACGAGGACCGGATGAACGCGGTGTAGGTGTTGGAGTCGGAGTAGCCGACCGGCTCCATCCCGACCCCGACGTCCTTCTTGCTGGCCGCGCCGACCTGGACGAAGGCGTCCTTCCAGCCGCCCTTGTCGTTGTAGAACTTCAGCGAGTCGACCGGCTTGTCCTCGCCCTTGGCGGCACTCGAGCCGCCACCGCCCCCGCAGGCGGACAGCACGAGCGCGCCGGCCACCGCCAGAGCGGTCAGTGCTTTCCGATTGGTGATGCGTCGCATTGTGGTGCGTCCTCTCAGCTCTCAGGGGGTGCTGGGGTCTTGGGGCGGGTTGACACGTTCGTTGATGACGGCCAGGACGCCGTCGAGGTGCTCGCGAGTCAGCCGCTCGGCCAGCTCGGAGTCACCGGCCAGGACGGCCGCATGGATGGCTCGGTGCTCGTCCAGATCGGTCTGCCGGTCTCCATGGATGTGCAGGATCTCCAACTGCTCGCGGACGTTGACGACCGTCACGGACTCGACCACCTCGGCCAGCGTCGCGTTGCCGGACGCCTGCGCGAGCGACCGGTGGAAGTCCATGTTGACCTCGGCCAGCCCGGCGTGGTCGCCGGTCTCGACCAGCTCCGCCGCAGCGGCCAGGTCACGCTCCATCTGCTGCAGCGCGGCCTCGGTGCGGACTCGCGCGGCCACTGCGGCGACCGGTGGCTCGATCAGCGCCCGCGCCTGCAGCAGCTCGACCAAGCGGTCTGCTGACGGCGTCGGGGCCAGCGGGTTGGCCAGGACCAGTCGCCCGACGTGCGGACCGACGTACACGCCTGATCCGTGCCGGAGCTCGACGGCGCCGGTTGCTTCCAGCCGGCGGAGCGCCTCCCGCACTGTCGGTACGGCGACCTTGAAGCGGTCGGCCAGCGATCGCACCGACTCGAACTGGTCACCGGACGACAGCTTGCGGTCGGCGATCAGCGCCAGCATCGACGCGGCCAGATCGTCGAGCAGGCTCCGGCGTACGACGCCACCCGATGAGCTCACTGTGCTCCCGCCGGGGTCAGCGTCACTCCGACGAACCGGGGGCGGTAGATGCTCACGTCGGCGTACAGGTCGGTGTTGGCGTCGAGGCTGTTGACGTTGTAGCTGACCAGGAGCTGGTTGCCGCGGCGCAGGTCCGGGTGGTCGTGGGAGTTGTACGTGATGATGTTGGCGTTCCCGTAGCTCCCGGTCGCGCCGGTCTCGGGCGTCTGGTAGAGCTCGACCGGCTTGACGAACGGTCCGGTCGGCGAGCAGGAGAAGTACCCGAGGACGCGCTTGCTGAACAGCTCTTTGGTGTCGTGGGTGACCAGCACGTAGCCGTCGTGCCACCGGGTCACGCTGTGCTCGTTGGCGACGCCCTCCAGCACTCGGGCCGAGGCAGTCTCATCTGCCGACCAGCCCGCGCCGGTCCAGTACTCCCACGGCTTCGCGGTCAGGTCATCGCCACGGACCCGTGCGACGTGCTGGTACTTCGAGCTGCCCAGGTCCTCGACACCGTAGATGTAGGTGTAGCCGCGGTCGTTCAGCAGCCAGCCGGACCACTGCACGTTGGCGGCGGACGGGAGCGGGGTCAGCGAGCGTAGCTTGAGCGTCTTGCTGTCGAACCGCGCGAGGTAGTTGCTGGCCCAGTGCCAATCCCACTGACCCGGACCGGTCTTCTCGAATCGCAGTGCGGTGACGTCGAGGTACCGACCGGCGTGGCTGGTCGCCGCCGCGCCGACCCAGTACCAGCCGTTCGCCGGCGGTGGCAGGAGCGCGGTCGGGTTGGCCGGCGTACCGCCGGTCACGGTCTTGAGCGTCTTGCCTTGCTGGACCACGAACGAGTTGTTGATGAACGGCGTCGTGGTCGGACGGCTGCCGTCCGGGTTGACCGGGCCGAGGAACGTGTCCGAGAAGACCCACGCGGTCCGGCCGCCGGGCAACTGGACCGAGTAGGTGCTGTCCGCACCGGTCCAGCCCTTGCCGGTGTCGCTGTAGGCGTTCAGCAGCGACTCGGGCGCGGCGTGCGGCTCGGCGGTCGCGGTCCAGTTGGTCCGCACGGCGCTGCACTCCTCCGGCGTCGCAGAGGCGGCCGCAGGCATGGTGATGGCTCCGGCGGTCAACGACACCGCGCCGACCGCAGCTACCCACTGACGTCGAAACATGAAAATGATCAGATCACTTGGTCATTCTTGTGTCAAGGTCAGGGTCGGCTCAGGGTCGCGCCGGACCTAAGCCTCGATCTGTGGATCCTGGCAGCGCGCCAGGATCCACGGATCGAGGCTTGGTGCTACCGCTCGGGTGGGAGGATCGACGGCATGAAGAACTTGGTCATCAGGCTGCTCGCCAACGCGGTCGCGCTGGCGATCGCCAGCTGGATCGTCGCCGGGATCACCCTGCAGGGTGCGACCACGGGCCGGCGGATTCTCACGCTGCTGATCGTCGCCGCGATCTTCGGCGTGGTGAACGCGATCGTGAAGCCCGTCGTGAAGCTGCTGTCGCTCCCGTTCATCATCCTGACGCTGGGGCTGCTCACCTTCGTCATCAACGCGGCGATGCTGCTGCTCACGTCGTGGATCACCGGGAAACTGGACGTCCAGTTCCACGTCGACGGTTTCTGGAACGCGCTGCTCGGCGCGTTCATCATCACCGTCGTCGGGGTGATCATCAACGTCATCCTCCCGGACAAGGCCGAGATCAAGTAGCACTAAGTGAGGCGGGTCGAGATCGTCTGTAGCGGGAACATCTGCCGGTCGCCGATCGGGGAGGTCGTGCTGCGGGCGAAGCTCGCGGCGGCGGGGATCGACGACGTGGAGGTCACCAGCTCGGGCACGGGCGGATGGCATGTCGGCGACCCGATGGACCCGCGGGCCGCGGCGGCGTTGCGCCGGCGCGGGTACGACGGCAGCGCACACCGCGCCCGGCAGTTCCGGCCAGGGTGGCTCGCGGAGCGCGACCTCGTCCTCGCGATGGATTCGGGACACCTGTCCGCGCTGACCCGGCGAGGTCGCGCGGCCGTCCCGATCCAACTGTTCGCCGACGTCGACGTACCGGATCCGTACTACGGGGACGACGACGGGTTCGACGACGTACTCGCGCAGATCGAGAAGGCGGCCGACGCCTGGGTCGACCGCCTCCGGACCAGAGCCTGAGCTACGGCTGGTCGATCTCCGACTTGAGGGCGACGAACCAGTCGACGCCCGGGTCGAACTTCTTGCCGCCCGCGATCCGCGGGAACTCGATCGCGCGCAGTTCGTCGCCGCGCTCCTCGTCGTGGCCGACCACACCGCTCTCGCCGCGCATCGCCGCGTCCACGGCGTAGTCGGTGCACTCCTTGATCAGGGCCAGGTCGCGGTCGTTGGCCGCGGCCGAACGGCTGAAGTAGCCGCTCTTCTGCACCATCGTCTTCTCGGCACCGATCCGCTCGGCGAACTGCTTGGCGAACCAGGCACCCGGGTTGATCGTGTCCAGCTTCACGTGACCGAACGGGTCCCTGCCGACCTCCTCGCCGCGGGCCTCCAGCTCGGCCACGATCGACTCCACGCCGGCGCCCTCGGACAGGAAGATGTTGACGCAGTCGTGCTCGTCCATCACCTTGCCGAGCCGCTCCGCCTCGGCGTCCAGGTCGATCGTCTGCTCCGGCACGTACACCGCGTGCACGTCCCAGCCGGCCGCCTCCAGGCCGATGCCCGGGTTCCACTCCTGCTGCTTCCACCAGTCGCGGTACTCCCGGGCCGTTGCCGCGGTCAACCAACCGCAGTTGCGACCCATCACCTCGTGGACGATGAGCATCCGGGGATTCGAGCTGTGCTCGCCGATGATGTTGCGGGCGAACAGCGCACCCTGCTCGGCCGCGGTCCACGCACCGAGGCTCTGCCGGATCGGGATCACGTCGTTGTCGATCGTCTTCGGCAGGCCGACCACGGTCAGGTCGTAGTCGTGCTCGTGCAGGTACGCCGCCAGATCCGCCGCGGTCGTGTTGGTGTCGTCACCACCGATCGTGTGCAGTACGTCGACGCCGTCGGTGACGAGGCGCTCGGCCGCGACCTGGAGCGCGTTCTGGCCCTCGGCGATCAGGCCGCGCTTGACCAGGTCGGCGGTGTTGGTCAGCTTGACCCGGCTGTTCCCGATCGGGCTGCCGCCGAACTTGTGCAGCAGCGACGCCTTCTCCCGCACCTCCGGCGTCACCTCGACGTACCGGCCGCTGAGCAGGCCGTGGTACCCGTTCAGGTAGGCGATGATCTCGACGTCGGGCGCCACCTCGGTGTAGCGCTCGATCAGCCCGCCGACGGCGGACGACAGGCACGGCGCGAGCCCGCCGGCGGTGAGCAGGGCAACTCTGCGGACAGACTTGTCGGCAGCCATGGTCCAGGGTCCTTCCAGAGGTCGCTGAAGTCGCCAACAGCCTAGTGAGGCAGACCACTCTCAGCGGTGGTTGGGGTTCACTCCAGCGGCACCGAGCGCGGCGGCACCGGGGTGGAGACGACGAAGGAGCTGGTCGTCTGGCCGTGGACGAGGAACTTGTCGAGGACGTCCTCGAGGCTGGCGATGGCGGCGACCTGGACGCGCATCAGGAAACAGTCCTCGCCGGAGATGCGGTGGCACTCGACGACTTCCGGCGTTCGCGCGGCCAGCTCGATGACTCGCGGAATCTGACCGGGACCGGGACGCAGGCGCACCCAGGCCGCGACCGGCAGCCCGAGCGCGGCCGGGTCGACCTCGAGCCGGTAGCCGCGGATCACGCCAGACTCCTCCAACCGGGTGACCCGCTCGCGCACTGTCGGCGCCGAGACTCCGAGCCGACGCGCCAGTTCGGTGGTGCGCAGCCGCGGATCCGCGGTCAGCTCGGTCAGCAGCCGAACATTCAGGGCATCGAGCAGCGGCTTTTCAGTCTGAAGGGATTGCGCGCCTTCTGCCTTCGTTTCGGCAACCATGAGTCAGCTCCTCGGCTCGTTTCGCCATGGGAAACGGCGGATGCGATTTCTAGGGTAATCACGTGGCAACCATCGTGGAAGCACCGCCCCAGAAGGGACTCGCGACCGGAGCAGCGACCGTGACCGTCGTGCTCTGGGCCTCGTCGTTCGTCGCCATCCGGCATGTCGGCACCGAGTTCTCCGCCGGTGCCCTGGCCCTGATCCGCCTGGGCCTCGGCAGCGTCCTGCTCGGTGCGTTCCTGGTCCTCCGTCCCCGGCGGGAGGTCCCCGAACGCCGCTGGCCGGGCAAGCGCGACTGGCCGCAGTTGCTGGCCTGCGGCCTGCTCTGGTTCGGCGTCTACAACCTCACGCTGAACGAGGCCGAACGTCGCCTCGACGCCGGCACCGCGGCCATGCTCGTCCACATCGCCCCACTGCTCATCGCCTTGCTCGCCGGTCTCACTCTCGGCGAAGGCTTCCCCCGCCAGGTCGTCATCGGCAGCCTGGTCGCGTTCGGCGGCATCGTGCTGATCGGTACGTCGACCTCCACCGGCCGCGCGGAGACCTGGGGCGTCGTTCTCTGCATCACCGCGGCCGCGTCGTACGCCGTCGGCGTGGTGACACAGAAGCCACTGCTGAGCCGGCTGCCCGCAGCGGAGGTGACCTGGCTCGCCTGCACGATCGGCGCGGTCGTCTGCCTCCCCTTCGCCCCGACCCTGATCGACGAGCTCGGTACGGCGAGCGCCGGGACGATCTGGTGGGCGGTTTATCTGGCTGTCTTCCCGACCGCGCTCGGCTTCACCACCTGGGCGTTCGCTCTCCGGCGGACCAGCGCGGGCAAGATGGGCGCCACGGTGTACGCCGTACCGGTCGTCGCCATCGCCCTCGGCTGGCTGTTCCTCGGTGAGACTCCCGCTCTGCTCGCGCTGGCCGGCGGCGCCTTGTGCCTCACCGGCGTCGCGATCTCACGTCGTACCCGGAGGATCCGATGAAGTTCGGTGTGTTCGTGCCACAGGGCTGGCGGATGGACCTGGTCGAGATCAAAGACCCGGTCGAGCAGTGGGAGGCGATGACGGCGGTCGCCCGCGCGGCCGACGCAGGTCCGTGGGACTCGATCTGGTTGTTCGACCACTTCCACACGGTGCCCGAGCCGGTCCGCGAGACCGTCTTCGAGGCCTGGACTGCCACAGCGGCTCTCGCCCGCGACACCGAGCGCGTGAACATCGGCCAGATGGTCGGCTGCAACGGCTACCGCAACCCCGCGCTCTACGCCAAGATCGCGGCGACCGTCGACGTCGCCAGCCGCGGCCGTCTGTACGCCGGGATCGGCGCCGGCTGGTCGGAGCACGAGTGGAAGGCCTACGGCTATCCCTGGACCGGACTCAAGGACCGGATGGGTTCGTTCACCGAGGCCGTCGAGCTGATCCACCGGCTGTGGCACGAGGAGGATGTCGTCTTCCAGGGCAAGTACCACTCGGTCGACCGGCCGTACGTCGAACCACGCCGGCAACCACCGCTCTGGATCGGCGGCGGCGGTGAGAAGGTCACCCTGCGGCTGGTCGCCAAGTACGCGGACGCCTGCAACTTCGGCAGCGGCAGGCCCGAGCTGGTCAAGCAGAAGCTGGCCGTACTGCGCGCCCACTGCGACGAGCTCGGCCGGGACTACGACGAGATCGTGAAATCGACCAGTATCAACGTGTTCCCGATCGAGTCCGGCGCCGATCCGGCGACCGCGACGGCAAAGGCCCGCGGCCGCTACAGCGTCCAGGAGTTCACCGAGATCGGCGCCGGTGGTGGTCCGCCGGACCTCCGCGCCGGGATCGTCACGACCAAGGAGCTCACCGCGCACATCGAGCAGTTGGCCGAGGCCGGCGTCGAGTACGTCATCGTCTACATTCCGGGCGTCGCGTACGACCACGAACCGCTGCAACGGTTCGCGGAGGAGGTCGTACCGGCGTTCAGCTGAGCGTGGTCGCCAGCTCGCGCAGGTGCTGGTGGATGCCGGTGTAGACGTCTGCGGCCGGCAGCAGGCGCTTCGGGACCTTGGTGACGACGCTGTAGTTCACGTCGACCACGTTGGCCAGCGGGACCTCGCTGATCTGGCTGAGCAACTGGTAGGCATCCAGCTTGTCCAGTCCGTACAGCGATCCGAGCCAGTGGACCATGTCGACCTGCCCGGCTCGCCACGCGTCCTCGAGCGGCCGGCTCGATCCGACCACGGCCAGGTACTCGTCGTTCTCGATCCGCGGCCAGACCGGTCCCGGCGTCTTCACCAGATCCACGATCAGTACGACGTTCATCGCGCCCTCGACCGCGGTCCCGCAGGACTCCCCCTCGCCCTGGCGGTAGTGCCCGTCGCCGACCGAGAAGAGCGCGCCCTCGACGTTCACGTTGAGGTAGCAGGTCGCACCGGCCCGCATCTCCGGCGTGTCCATGTTGCCGCCGAACATGTCCGGGACCAGTGAGGAGCGCGCCTCACCCGCAGCGGGCGCGACACCGACCGTGCCCAGCATCGGCTCCATCGGCAGCGCGAGCTCCAGGTCGCTGCCTTGCGCCTGGAACCCGACGGTCTGCTTGTCCGAGTCCACCTCGTAGATCCAGGTCCGCTCCGGCAGCGGGTCTTGCAACGTCGCGGTCCGGTCGGTGCTGGTCAGACCGCCGAAGTACGGGATGGTCGCCGACACACCCCAGGTCCGGGCCGGTGTCAGGTCGACGAAGTGCAGCACCAGGGTGTCCCCCGGCTCGGCGCCCTCGACGTAGAACGGGCCGGTCTGCGGGTTCACGAACGGCATCTTCAGCGAGGCGCTGGCGAGATCCGTCGTACTGCGCAACGTGCCGCAGTACGCGTCCTCGGTCCACAACCGCAGGGCGGTGCCCGGCTTGATCCGGCGGACCGGCGGCACCCCGCCGAAGGTCCAGGCGAACTGCTCGGGCTCGGGGGTGAAGTCGAGGATGTCCACGAGCCAGCAACCTACGGCGTACGGCGGGATTGGGCGAGTGATCAGCGGGTTCTCAGGCGTTTCTCACAGAGACGGCCTAATCTCGACACGCGGACGGTCATTCCGGGCTGTCCGGACTCAGGCCGAGCGGGGAGCACGATGCGCGTACTGGTGGTGGACGACGACCGGGCGGTCCGGGACTCGCTGCGCCGTTCCCTGGAGTTCAACGACTTCGAGGTGGTGACGGCCTCCGACGGCGCCGAGGCGCTGGCCGTGATCGGCAACGTCGAGCCCGACGTCGTGGTGATGGACGTGATGATGCCGCGCCTGGACGGTCTGGAGACCACCAAGGCCCTGCGGGCCGCCGGCAACAACATCCCGATCCTGGTGCTGACCGCCCGGGACGCAGTCGCGGACCGGGTCGACGGCCTGGATGCCGGCGGCGACGACTACCTGACGAAGCCGTTCGCACTCGAGGAGTTGCTGGCTCGGCTGCGCGCTCTGCTCCGCCGCAGCACGACGCCCGGCGAGGGCGGCCAGCGCGGCGAGATCCTGCAGTACGCCGACCTGGTGGTCGACGTGGACGCGCACGAGGTGCACCGCGGCGACGTGCCGATCCCACTCACCCGGACCGAGTTCTCCCTGCTCGAGTTGCTGATCCGCAACCCGCGCCGGGTGCTCGAACGCGCGGTGATCCTGGACGCGGTCTGGGGTTACGACTTCCCGACCACCGCCAACTCCCTCGAGGTCTACATCGGCTATCTGCGCCGCAAGACCGAGGTCAACAACCTTCCCCGGCTGATCCACACCGTCCGCGGCATCGGCTATGTGCTGAGAGACACCCCACCGTGAGCAAGCAACACCCCGAAGACTTCCCCTCGTACGCCGGCCGTCCGCCGGGCGCAGGTCAGCCCGGTGCCGCGCCAAGTGCACAGCAACCGCAGCCGCCCGGACCACCGCAGCCCGGTCAGCCTGTTGCCAATGGCAACGGGAATCGAATGGTCGCGACCGCGGCCCGGACCCAGGACTGGTGGCAGGAGAAGGTCCACACCCTCAGCCTGCACGCCCGCGTCACCCTGCTGGCGGCGGTGGCGGTCGGTCTGGCCGTCGCGATCGTGAGCGTCGCGGCGTACATGACTGTGCGCCAGCAGATGTACCAGAACCTCGACGACAGCCTGACCAACCGGGTCGCCGCGGCCGCGCAGAAGGGCGTGCTGACCAACCTCGAGAACCTGCAGAACGTCTCCTCCGACGCGCTCGGCCTCAGCGACATCCGGGTCGGCATGATCGGTGCGGACGGAAAGTCGTTCGGAGCGGCCAACAGCCCGGTCCCACCGATGGGTCCGGACGAGATCGCGATCGCTCAGACGCAGGGGGACGAGGCCAGTCTGCGCACCGTCGGGGTCCGTAACGGCGGCACGCACTTCCGTGTGGTCGCCGTACCCGCGCACTACTGCCCGTTGGACGTCAACTGCCGGACAAATCCGGAGCTCATCCAGCCTGCCGCACTGGTGGTGGCCCAGTCGCTGGAGCCGATCGACCGGACGCTGCACAACCTCGGTGTGGTGCTGTGGGCCTTCGGCCTGATCGGCGTCATCGGTGCGGCGCTGGCCGGCAACGCGATCGCGCGGTCCGGGCTCCGGCCGCTGGCCCGACTGACCGGTGCGGCGGAGCATGTGGCGCAGACCGAAGATCTGAAGCCGATCCCGGTGTCCGGGTCGGACGAGATCTCCCGCCTGGCCCGGGCCTTCAACGCGATGCTCGCGGCTTTGGCCCGATCACAGGATCGCCAGCGGCGACTGGTCGGCGACGCCGGGCACGAACTGCGGACGCCGCTCACCAGCGTCCGGACCAACCTCGATCTGCTGGCCCAGGCGGACCGGCGCGGCGGCCTCCGCCCCGAGGACCGGCGGCAACTACTGGACGACGTACGCGCTCAGATGGACGAGCTGACCACGTTGATCGGTGACCTCACCGAACTGGCCCGCGACACCCCGCAGGTCCGCAACGCGGAGCTGATCGAGCTGTCCAACGTGGTCGAGGACGCAGTGATCAAGGTACGGCGCCGTGCGCCAGGGCTGGAGTGGGACGTCCAGCTCACCCCGTTCCCGGTGTGGGGTGACGAGCGACTGCTCGGACGGGCAGTGACCAATCTGCTCGACAACGCGGCGAAGTACAGCGTTCCCGAAGGCGCCACCCCGCGCACCGACGGGCGGCCGTCCGGGCGTGTGACGGTCCGGCTGCTGGACGGCGTACTGACTGTGACGGACTCCGGTCCGGGGATCGCCGAGGCGGACCTGCCGCACGTATTCGAGCGGTTCTACCGTTCCAGTGAGGCGCGCGGCAGGCCCGGTTCTGGGCTGGGGCTGGCGATCGTGAAGCACGCGGCCGAGCAGCACGGCGGGATGATCTACGCCCGCAACGTCCCGGGCGCCGGTGCGCAGTTCACGCTGTGGCTGCCGCACGCGGCCACCCAGACGCGCTGACAGCTGCTTGACTGATCCTTCAGGGGATCTTCATGGAGTTCTTCGGCTGCTTTGACGGGATCTTCAGGGCCTTCTCAGGTCCAGGCCGCAAAGTACTGCTCATGACCGAGAACCAGCCGCACCAGCCGCAGAACCAGCCCGGCCAGAACCCTCAGCAGCAGGGGCCGGACCGGACGCAGCAGTTGCCCCTGTCTGGTTACGGACAGCACCAGCAGCAGCAGTTCGCGCCGCTCGGTGGTCAGCAGCGACCGGGTCAGCACCCTTCAGGTGGGAGTGCCTACCCGCAGTACGGAGCACCGGGGACGCATCAGGGGACGCCTCCCGGATCCAACTGGCCGCCTTTCGGCCCGCAGCCGGCTCACCAGCCGAAGCCTGCCAAGCCGAAGCGGCGTGGCCTGGCGGCGGTGGCACTGACCGCGCTTCTGGTCGGTGCCGCGGGCGGCGTAGGTGGTGCGGCTGTGTACTCGGCGACCAATGACTCCAGCGCGACGCCGTCGGTGACGGCGCCGCTGAACGGCAACCAGGCCGCTCCTGCCGCGGCACCGGACGGTTCGGTGCAGAGCGCCGCCGCGAAGGTGCTGCCGAGTGTGGTGAAGATCGCCGTCACGTCCCAGCAGGGCGCGGCCACCGGGTCCGGCATCGTGATCAGCAAGGACGGCCTGATCGTCACGAACAACCACGTGGTCGCCGGCGGCGGCGCCGGGGCGCAGATCACCGTGATGCTGAACGACGGGCGGACGGTACCGGCCACGGTCAAGGGCACCGACCCGCTGACCGACCTGGCCGTGATCCACGCCGACGCGACCGACCTCACCCCGGCCACGCTGGGACAGAGCGGCAAGCTCGGGGTCGGGCAGGGCGTGGTGGCGATCGGTTCGCCGTTCGGCCTCGAGGCGACCGTGACGAGCGGGATCGTCTCGGCGCTGAACCGCCCGGTCACCTCCGGCGACGAGCAGCAGGACAGTACGACGGTCTTCCCAGCAATCCAGACGGACGCCGCGATCAATCCCGGAAACTCCGGCGGCGCCCTCATCGACCTCGCCGGCCAGGTGGTCGGAATCAACAGCGCGATCAAAACCGCCGGCGGATCGGGACAATCCGAAGGCGGCAACATCGGCCTGGGCTTCGCTATCCCGATCGACCAGGCCAAGCCGATCATCGACGAGCTGGTGGCCAAGGGCAAGGCCACGCATGCGCGGCTCGGAGTGACGGTCGGCGACGCGCAGTCTTCCGACGGGCTCTCTTCAGGAGCACGCCTCGGCGAGGCAACGTCCGGCGGTGCGGCGGACAAGGCCGGTCTGCAAGCGGGTGATGTGGTCACCGCTGTGGACGGTAAGGCGATCTCGTCAGGGGACGCGCTGGTCGCCGCGGTCCGTTCGCACCGCCCGGGCGATGAGGTGAAGATCAACTTCACCCGCAACGGAAAGGCGCAGTCGGTGACCGCCACCCTCGGGTCCGACAACGGCAACCCGACCGGCTGACACCACGGCATTCCTCCCTGGTTGGGACTGCGGCCGCCCACCGAGCGGCCGCAGTCCCTTTTTCTTTGTGGATAAATGCGTGCGGTGGCAGGGGGGTGCAGGCTAGCGTCCGGCCATGACCTTCTCGCGGGAACGGCCGCCTCTTGTTGCTGATGAGCGCACGCAGTTGATCGGGTGGCTGGATCTGCAGCGGGCGCTGGTGCGGTGGAAGCTGGACGGGCTGGCGGAGGCGGACGAGCATCGGGTGGTGTTCCCGGAGTCGCCGTTGATGACGCCGGCGGGGCTGGTGTCGCATCTGCGGTGGACCGAGCACTGCTGGTTCAACGTCATCTTCCTGGGTGAGCCGGAGGCGTCCAACCCGCAGTTCCAGAAGGAGCCGGAGAGCGCCGACATGCGGGTGGACGGCGTACCGCTGGCGCAGTTGCTGGACGAGTTCGAGGCGCAGTGCGCGCAGTCGAACGAGATCGTCGCGGCGCACTCGCTCGACGAGGTCGGGAAGGACCCGGAGTACCAGCCCACGCTCCGGTGGATGCTCCTCCACATGCTCGAGGAGACCGCGCGCCACGTCGGCCATCTCGACACCATGCGCGAGTTGCTCGACGGCCAGAAGGGGTATTACTAGACCTTGTGAGTGTGGAGATCCGGCGGGCCGACGATCGCTTCCAGACCGCGAGTGAGTGGCTGGACTCGCGGCATTCGTTCTCGTTCGGGCCGCACTACGACCCGGCGAACGTCGGGTTCGGGTTCCTGCTCGCGCACAACGACGAGACGATTGCCCCCGGCACCGGCTTCGACACGCACCCACACCAGGACCTCGAGATCGTCACCTGGGTACTGCGCGGGGCTCTGGCGCACCGGGATTCGCAGGGACACAGCGGGGCGGTCTACCCGGGCCTCGCGCAGCGGATGAGCGCTGGGTCCGGCATCCTGCACTCCGAACGCAACGACGGCGCCGAGCCGGTCCACTACGTGCAGATGTGGGTCCGCCCGGACGAACTCGACCTGCCGCCGTCGTACGAGCAGAGCGAGATCGATCTGACGGGTGGCGAACTGATCCCGATCGCCTCCGGTCTGCCGAAACACGCCGACAGCACCGCCATCCGCATCAACCAGCGCTCCGCCGGCATGTCCGTCGCCCGTCTGGGTCCTGGTGGCACAGTCGCTCTGCCGGCCGCGCCGTACATCCATCTCTTTGTCGCAAGCGGTACTGCCAGCCTGGAAGGCGCCGGTGACCTCGGTACGTCGGACGCTGCGCGACTGACCGGTCTCGACGGCGCACGTGCCACGGCCGGGGCGCACGGCGCCGAGCTCCTGGTGTGGGAGATGTACGACTGAGAGAGATCGCGGACCTGCACCACTCACCAACTCACCGGCGGCGACCGGCTTCACGCTCACCCATGAGTCAGCTGAGGGCCGTTCGCGGACTTGGTGAGTGGCACACGTCCGGGGCTAGCTGGTCTGCTCGCTCATCGTCCAGACGTGGCGCAGGGACTGGCCGGCGACGCCTTCGGGGTTCTGGGCGAAGCCTTCGACGAACTGGCTCATGTGTTGCTGCCAGCGCTGGTCGACCGGGTCGTCGCGCAGTTGTGCGGTGGCGGCCTCGAAGTCGTCGCACTCGACCAGGTGGAACAGATCGCTGCCGCTGCGCCAGATCGACCAGTCGGCGATCCCGGCGGCGTGCATCACGGTGATCAGTTCCGGCCAGACGCGAGCGTGCTCGAGCTCGTAGGCCTCTTCGGTGCCGGGAATCAGCCGGCTGTGCAGAGCAAGGCGGGTCACAAAGGAGCAGAATACGCCGGTGGTGACCCTGCGTTCACCGCGTTCCATGATCACGGTAGACCTCCGGCGCGGTGATTCACGCTGCGTCTCGGTGCTGATTCGTCCTGGCGATCCACGGCCGGTCCGGCGCGGACGAACGGCGTACCCGCGCCAACTCCCGCGGGGCTACGGGCGTCGTACTTGCATGGGTTGAGTACTTTCGCCCTCGTGGCTGTCAGCCACACGCCGAAGACTGTCCCAGGTGTCCATCCGTCGTCGTGCGAGAGTTGGAAACGTGAAGCGAACCGCTGCCATCGTCTGCTTGAGTAGTCTGCTGATCACCGCTGGTTGTTCCGACAGCAAACCAGGAGCAGGTGGGAAGCCGGACCCCAACGACGAGAAGCAGGCGTCCGCCGAGGTGGTGAAGCAGTTCGCCGACGCCTGGGTAACGGCGTGGGCTCCGGACGGGAAGCCGGACGCGGCGGCGGCGTTCACCGACAACCCGACCGTCTTCGGCAAGCGGCTCGACGACGTGGACAGCGCGCTGATCGCGAACACCGTGAAGGTGACACCGCAGGGCGACCCGAAGTGCACCGACGGCAACAACTGCACGCAGGACCTCGCGGTCGAGGCCGACCTGCGCGGCATCGGCACGATGAAGTGGACCAGTACGGCGACCGCGGTGAAGACCGGCGACGCGTGGAAGATCAAGGCCTCAGGCGACACGATCTACCCGGGACTCGGCGAGGCGAACTACCTCAAGCGGGTCCGTGCGCTGCCCGCGCGGGCAGCGATCCTGGACCGCAACGGTGCCGCGCTGACCGCGAACCGTCCGGTCGTCATCGTCGGCGTGACCTCGGGCACCGTGGCGACGCCCGCGACGTACGCCGCCTTCACGAAGAACCTCGATGTGGACGGCGCGAAGCTGGCCGCGCGGGCGAAGGCGGCGCCGGCCGGGCAGTTCGTCGAGGCGATCACGATCCGGTCCGAGGAGTGGAACCGGCTGCGGCCGATCATGGGCAAGCTGCCCGGCGTACTGACGATGGGCGGGACGCAGTCGCTGGCGGCGACGCCGACGTTCGCGCGGTCGATCATCGGCACGATGCGGACCGCGACCGAGGACACGCTGAAGAACGCCGGTCCGAGCGCGTCGGCCAGCGACCAGGTGGGGACGACGGGCCTGCAGTACGCGTTCCAGCAGCAGCTCGCCGGTACGCCGGGTGGCACGGTCACGCTGCGGGACGGCAAGACCAAGCTGACGATCAAGACGGTGTTCAGCCAGCAGGGCACGGTCGGCAAGCCGGTGAAGACCTCGCTGGACACGAAGATGCAGCAGGCGGCGGAGGCAGCGCTGGCGACGAGCAAGCTGCCGGCGTCGCTGGTCGCCGTACAGGCCTCGACCGGTCAGGTTCTGGCGGCCGCGAACGGGCCGACGCCGGCCAGCTACAACCGCGCCTTCCAGGGCCGGTACGCACCGGGGTCGACGTTCAAGATCGTCACGTCGGCGGCGTTGCTGGGCAGCGGCGAGACTGCGGCGACCAAGCTGCCGTGCACGAACACGATCAACGTGTTCGGCAAGTCGTTCAAGAACTACGACGGGCTGGCGGCGTACGGCGCGGGCACGATGCAGAAGGCGTTCAACGAGTCCTGCAACACGGCGTTCATCTCGCAGCACGCGAGGCTGCCGAAGGACGGGATGACGAAGGCCGCGGCGATGTTCGGCATCGGACGTGACCTGGACCTGTCGATCTCGGCGTACGGCGGTTCGGTGCCGGCGCCGAAGGACGACACCGCCGAGGCGGCCTCGATGATCGGTCAGGGCACGGTCACGGCGAGCCCGCTGGCGGTCGCGCTGATCGGTGCGGCGGTCGACCACGGGACCGCGATGAAGCCGGTTCTGGTGCCGGGCAAGGACGCCGCCGGAGCAGCCGCCTCTCCGTTGCCTGCGGCAACTGTTGCGGCACTGCGGACTTTCATGCGGACGACGGTCACCAACGGGACCGCGCATCTGCTGGCCGGCAACGGTGCGGTGGCCGCGAAGACCGGCACCGCCGAGGTCGTCCAGAAGGGCAAGGTCGTCACGAACGGCTGGATGGTCGGCTACCGCGGCGACGTAGCCTTCGCCGTCATTGTCGAAGGCGGCGTCTCCGGCGGCAAAGCAGCCGGCCCCATCGTCCAAAACTTCCTCAGCCACACGAAGTAGTCCGTCGAACCGCCCCACCGACAGTGTCGGTGGGGCGGTCTAGTTTTTGGGGCATGGACGAGACAGAGCGGACTCGGGGTGTTGTTTCGCAGTACTTCGCGACGATGGCGGCGCGGGAGTGGGACGCGTTCGGGGAGTTGCTGAGTGCGGACGTGGTGTACGAGATGCCGCAGACTCGCGAGCGGATCACCGGGCGGACGAAGTACCTGCAGTTCAATCGGGAGTATCCGGGCGACTGGACCGCCACAGTGACGCGATTGATCGTGGACAGGACCACCGCGGCCGGATCGATGAACTTCACCGTGGGTGACGAGGAGATGGTCGGGCTCGTGTATCTCGAGCTCGCGGACGGCCTGATCACCAGGATCACCGATTTCTGGCCCGAGCCGTACGACCCGCCCACCGGGCGGGAACACCTGGTGGAGCAGGTTGTATCGGCGACCGATCGAATCTCCTGAGAGTTGTGCTCCGAAGACCCTGAGAGTTCCCTGAAAGCCCGGCGTTCCGGCGATTTCGTCACTTAGGGTTGCTGGATGGAGAGCCTGACCTGTCCTAAGTGCCGAGGCGCGATGCGCACCTACGAACGCAGCGGCGTCACCGTCGACCAGTGCGGCGAGTGTCGCGGGATCTTCCTCGACCGGGGTGAACTGGAGCGGCTGGTGGACGCCGAGCTCGAGTACAACAGCCCGCAGCCGCGGCACGAGGAGAAGCGGTACGACGACCGCCGCTACGACAACGATCGCCGGTATGACAATGACCGGCGGTACGACGACGACCGGCGGTACGACAAGGATCGCAAGTACGACCCGCGCTACGGGAATCAGCAGTACCCGCGCAAGAAGAAGAAATCCTTCCTGGAAGAACTCTTCGACTGACGCCGGTCAGCGGCGGAGGGCTATGACTGTGCCTTGGGCGATTGCGCACAGGCTGATGTCGCCCGACTCGTCGACGGTCGACAGTTGGCAGGTACAGGTGGCCTGCCGGCTGCCGGCGTGCGCGACCGTGGCCTCGGCCCGCAGTACGGCGCCCTGGGCCGGACGGAGGTAGCTGATCGTGAACCCACCGGTCAGCACCTCCGGGCCGAGCGCCGTACCGCCGGCGAAGGTGATCGCGTTGTCGGCCGCGTAGCCGAGGACTCCCCCGTGCAGGATGCCGTTCTGCTGCCGCAGTTCGTCCCGGATGTCCAGCTCGAGAGTCGCGCCACCATCGCCGAAGGCGGTCAACCGCGCGCCGAGCAGCACGCTGAACGGTTGCGCGGCAAGCACCTTCTCGGCCAGTTCGAACGTCAGCTCCATGCCGACAGGCTAACCAGCGGTGAACTTCGCAGCCGCTCGCAGCAGTTCTTCGCGGCGGCGGTACTGGCTGGGCGAGACCCCGAGGTAGCGTCGGAACACCGAGGCGAAGTACTGACTCGACGAGAACCCGAGCCGGTAGGCGATCTCCGTGATGCTGTCGGAGGTCCCGGCCAGCAGCCGTTCGGACCGGGCGACCTTGGCGCGTAGCACGTAGTCCTTGGGACTCGTGCCGAAGGACTCGGTGAAGAGTTCGTGGAAGCGGGTCCCGGACATCCCGGACACCTCGACGAGCTGCGCGGCTGTCACCGGCTCCTCGAAGTGGTCTTCGAACCACCGCAACGCCCGCTGCAAACCCGGATGCTCCGCGGTGCCGCCGTCGCCCTCGGACAGGCCGCGGACCAGTTCGATCACCGCGGTGGTGCACAGGGACTCGCGCCAGACCCCGGTCAGCCAGTCCTCGGCACTCGACGAGGAAAGCACCCGGGACAACAGGTCGATGCTCAGCGGCGAAGCCGGCCAGACGTCACGATCGGCCTGGCAGAGCTCGTCGATCATCCGCGACGGCGGCTGCCCGGCCTCACCACGGCTGCGCAGGATCAGCCACAGCAGGTCGCCACGCGGTTGAGTGCCTGTCCCGGTCCGGTAGCCGGCGCCGGGCCGGATCCGCAGCACCTGGCCCGGACCGGCGCTGACGATCGAACCGTCGATCACGAAGTCGATGCCGTTCCGCAGTGGCAGCGCCAGGACCAGCAAGGTGTCGTGCCGCTGCTCCGGCAACGGTTCGTGCGCGACCAGGTAGTGGTAGCGGCCGAGGCTGACGAACGGACCGAGGCCGCGCAGGTCCACGATCTCGCGCTCACTGGTCGACTCGATGTCGGGAACGTCCGACGGCCTGTCAGCCATCGCGATTCTCCGGCGGCGATTTCCGAACGCGATCGCCGGCGTACGACCCGAGGATGGTGTCCATGACCGACTCGACAGTCTCAGCTGGATCTGACATCGCGCAGCTCTTCGACCGCGACGGGTACGTCGTCCTGGACGGGTTGCTCAGCGCCGCCGACGTGGAGCTGTACCGGGACATCTACGACCGGTTCCTGACCGGCGAGATCGCGGCCGGCGACAAACGATCCGACCTCGGTGCGGGCGCCCGATCGAGTGGCGCCACCGAGAACATCACGCAGATCATGTGGCCGTCCGACCTGTACCCCGAGCTCACGTCGCTGCCACTGCACGATCGCGCGCTGGCCATCGCCCGCGAGTTGATCGGCGCCGACGCCGTACTGGACTTCGACATGCTGATCGCCAAGGCACCGCACACGGCGACGCCGACGCCCTGGCACCAGGACGCCGGCTACTGGGTCGACCTTCCCGACGAGCGGGCCGCGTCGATCTGGGTGTCGCTCGACGACGCGACCGTCGACAACGGCTGCATGTGGTACGTCGAGGGCTCGCACCGCGGCCCCGTCCGGCCGCACCGGTCCGCGGGCGCCGGCGGCGCGATCGAGTGCGACTGCTCGGAGGACGAGCCGGGCGCGACGCCGGTGCCGCTCCCGCCGGGGTCCGCGGTCGCGCACGGCGGACGTACCTTGCATTACTCGCGCGGCAACACCACCGGCACTCAGCGCCGCGCGTACATCCTCAACTTCCGGCCGGCTGCGATGATCGCGCGGGAGCGCGAGCTCGGCATGGATCACGGCCGGACCGAGAACGTCCGGGAGGTCCGCAACGCCCAGGCGGGCTGAAGCGCGAGATCCGGCGGCTGTGCTCATCGCGCCTTGGCCAGTTCGGCGTTCCATTGCTTCTCGGCCGTCGCCAGCGCGGCGGAGGCGGTCTTCGTACCGAGCATGTACGCCCGGACCTGTTCGTCGAACAGTGCGCGCAGAGCCTCGTCGTTGGGTGATCCCGAGATGGCGTCAGCGGCCTGGTTGAACGTCTGCACCAGCAGGCGCCGGCCCTGGTCGTTCGCGGTGTTGCCGCTGATGTTGGTGAAGAACGGCTCCTTCACGGTTTGCACCGAGCCCGGGAACACGGCGACGAGTTTGCAGAAGGCGAGTTGGTGCCGCGCCGAGGTGACGAACTTGTCCCCGGTCGCGCCCTCCTCGGTTCCCGGGTTCCCGCTGATGCATCCGGTGAGTAGGACGAGCAGGCAGGCCAGCATCGCCGGCAGCCGCTTCACACCTGTCATGATGAACTCCCTGACCAGGACGGAGACTGTCCGTAATACTCACTGAGGACACCCGACCATCATGCAGCCCGAGAGCTATAGTCAAGGCTCTGGCGCACGGATTCGCTCCTGATCGTAAAGCTGGACAGTTCATCGAGGCAGTGTCAACGCTGCATGGCACGACTGAAAGCCTAGTTACGGACAATCGGCGGGTCGGCGACTCTTAGGCCCGGACTCGACCTCACGGCTCTGCAGGAGACGTACGAGCGCGATCTGTTCGTCGACTACCTGCCCTTCCTCGATCGCCACATGATCGACGAGCGCCCACTGCATCAGTACGGCTCACCGATGTGGCGGGTGTCCGGTGACCGCCAGATGACGAGCCCGCCGGATGAGCGGCGGGTGGAGAACTACCACCACCCGCGCTTCCTCATGCTCAGCCTGCAGTCAGTACGCCGGATGCTCGCGGCCGGCAGCTAGCGGTGGCGACCGTGGAGGGCCGGTTCGCGTTCTTCTTCGGTCGTGCCGCCCCAGACGCCGTACGCTTCGCCGACGATCAACGCGTGTTCGGCGCATTCACGCCGTACCGGGCAGGTCCGGCAGAGCGCCTTGGCGAGCACCTCGCGGGCGTGTTTGCGCAGGCCGCGTTCGGACTCGGCGGCGAAGAACAGCTCCGGGTCGACCTCGGCGCAGGCGGCTTGGTCCTGCCAGGCCCAGTTCTCGAGCAGCGGAGACGGCAGGCCCTCCGGGGCCTTGGCCACTGCTCCGGCGGGCGGTTTGCGCCGTCTCATGACGGGCTCCTCGGCTGCGCAGTCATGGTGTGACACCTCGGCATCGATCGGTCCGCCGCGGCTGGATCCACAACCGCGGGCACTGGTTCTGGTACCCGGCCGCAAACCCCCGGGTCTATCGTCAGCACGTGACCACGCCTCCGGTGACCCTCCGCCCGATGACCGAGACCGAGTTCCAGCAGTGGAAGGACCGCAACGCCGAGTCGTTCGCCGCCGGCATCGGACCGGCCCGTGGCCTGAACCCCACGGAGGCGCTCGAGTTCGCGCATCGCGAGACGGACAAGCTCCTGCCCGACGGTCGGGTCAGCGAGAACAACCTGATCTGGATGGCGTGTGACGGCGACCAGACGATCGGCAGCCTGTGGATCAGCACCAAGCCGCGGATCCCGTTCATCTACGGCATCGAGGTGGACTCCGGCCACCGCGGCAAGGGCTACGGCCGCGCGATCATGCTGGCCGGCGAGGAGGAGTGCCGGCGGCTCGGGTACACCCAGCTGGACCTGAACGTGTTCGGCAACAACACCACGGCGATCAGCCTCTACAACTCGCTCGGCTACACCGTCACCTCGCAGCAGATGCGCAAGGAACTCTGACGTGGGGCCGCGATGACCTGGTGGGTCCTGCATGTGGACATGGACCAGTTCATCGCCGCCGTGGAGATCCGGCGGCGGCCCGAACTGCGTGGTCTGCCGGTGGTCGTCGGCGGGTCCGGGGATCCGACCCAACCACGGCAGGTCGTCGCCACGGCGTCGTACGAGGCCCGTGAGTACGGCGTGCATTCGGGGATGCCGGTGCGGGCGGCGTACAAGAAGTGCCCGCAGGCTGTCTTCCTGCCGTCCGATCCGGCTGCCTACGAAGCGGCGTCGACCGAGGTGATGGACACGCTGCGGTCGTTCCCGGTGGTCGTCGAGGTGTGGGGCTGGGACGAGTGCTTCGTCGGCGCGGAGACCGACGATCCCGAGCAACTCGCGGCCGACCTCCGCGCGGCGGTCGCGGAGCGGACCACGCTGACCTGCTCGGTCGGCATCGGCGACAACAAGACCCGCGCCAAACTGGCGACCACGTTCGCGAAGCAGCCGCGGTCGCACGCGACGGCCTTCGAGCACGCCGGTACGACGGATGCGGGGATCTATCGGCTCACTGCCGCGAACTGGCGTGAGGTGATGGACCACCGGGCCGTCCGTGAGCTGTGGGGCATCGGCAGCCGGATGGAGCGGAACCTCAACGAGCTCGGCATCGTCACCGTCGCCGACCTGGCCGCCGCGGACGTCGACGTACTGCGGAAGCGGTTCGGTCCGAAGATGGGCGCCTGGTACGCCGCCTTGGGCCGCGGACTCGGGGACACTCAGGTGACCGACGTACCGCGGGAACCCGTGTCGCGGAGTCGCGAGGAGACGTTCCCGGAGGATCTGGTCGAACGGGCCGAGGTGGAGGAGCAGTTGCGCCGGATCGCGGTCGAGGTGACGCGGGACGTGGTCGCCGAGGGCCGCAGCATCCAGCGGATCTGGGTCAAGGTCCGCTTCATCAGCTTCTACACCCCGATCAAGAGCCGGAAGCTGCCCGAGATCACTCAGGACCCCGAGGTCATCGCCGTCACCGCCCTCGTCCTGCTGGACAAGTTCGAACTCCGCCGGCCGATCCGCCTCCTCGGCGTCAGGGTCGAATTCGCCCCACCTCAGGACAGCTTGTAGGTGCGGGTAGCCGTAGTACTGAAGACTGCTTCGCGCTCCGCAGGACTCAGCCTGGCTGTCAGAGTCTCCGCAGTGTCGACCACCTGGGCGTACGACGCGGCCAGCAGACAGACCGGCCAGTCGGAGCCGAACATCACCCGGTCGGGGCCGAAGGCATCTAGTACCACGTCGGCGTACGGCTGCAGGTCCGCGGGTTTCCAGTCCGTCCATGAAGCCTCGGTTACCATGCCTGAGAGTTTGCAGGTCACGTTCGGCTGTGCGGCCAGCTCACGCAGCTGACTTGCCCACGGCTCCAGAGGCTCACCGATCACCGGCTTGGAGATGTGGTCGACGACGAAGGTCAGTTGGGGGAACGCGCGGGCGGTCGAGATCGCGGCGGGAAGATGCGGAGTCTTGGTCAGGAGGTCGTAGACCAGACCGGCGTCGGCGACCGCGGCGAGGCCGCGCTGGACCTCGGGCCGGAGGAGCCAGTCGACATCCGGCTCGTCGTGGACCTGGTGTCGGATCCCCTTCAAATACAGGCCATCCGGCCGCGCCAACAGCCCGGACAACGCGGTCGCCACATCATCCGCGGTGAGATCCACCCAGCCGACCACGCCCGCGACCAGCCCGTTGCTCGCAGCAACCTCCAGGAATTCGACCGTCTCCTCCACCAGTCCGACGGTCTGCACCAGCACTGTCGCGGTGACCTCCGCGGCCCCGGCCAGCGGCGCCAGATCATCGATGCCGTAGTTGCGCCGGATCGGGTCCAGCTCCGGCCCGACCATCCAGCTCTGCTCACGGACGGTCAGATCCCAGACGTGGTGGTGGGCATCGACTCTGCTCATGCGACTCTCCGATCGTCGATCGCGTCTTGGTCCCACTCGATACCCAACCCGGGCGCGTCCGGCGCGACGGCGTGTCCGTCCACCACAGCCATCTCGGACCGCGTGATGGCGCGCAACTGCGGGATGTGCTCGACGTACCGCCCGTTCGGTACGGCGGCGGTCAGGCTGACGTGCAGTTCCATCAGGAAGTGTGGGCAGATTTCGAGGTTGAACGCCTCGGCCAGGTGCGCGACCTTGAGCCACGGTGTGATCCCGCCGATCCGGGCCACGTCGGCCTGGACAATCCCGGCGCCACCGGCGGCGACGTACTCGCGGAACTGCGAGATCGAGTACAGCGACTCGCCGACCGCGATCGGGATCGACGTCGACTCGGCGAGCCGGACATGGCCGGTCACGTCGTCGGCCGGCAGCGGCTCCTCGAACCACGACAGGTCCACGGCCTCGAACGCGGCGGCCCGTCGCTTGGCCTCGGCGTACGTCATCGACTGGTTCGCGTCGACCATGATGTCCAGCGCCGGACCGACCGCGTCCCGGACCGCCCGGAGCCGTTCGAGATCCTCGTGCACGCGCGGCTTGCCGACCTTGAGCTTGACGCCCGGCCAGCCCGCCTGCTGCGACGCCAGCGCGCCCGCGACGAGCTCATCGGTTGTCAGGTGCAACCAACCGCCCTCGGTGTCGTACAGCGGGACCTGCTGCCGGAACCCGCCTGCCAGCCGCCACAGCGGCTCACCGGCGCGCAGGCAGCGTAGATCCCACAGCGCGGTGTCCACCGAGGCCAGGGCCAGCGAGGTGATGGCTCCGACCGTCGTGGCGTGAGTAGACCAGAACAGGTCCGACCACAATCCTTCGACATTCCGCGCGTCGGCACCCACCAATCGCGGCAGCAGGTGATCACGCAGCAGCGCCAGTACGGCGGTCCCGCCCGTGCCGATCGTGTAGGAGTACCCGCGTCCCACCGCTCCGTCGGAGGTCTCCAGCTCGACGAAGACCGTCTCCTGCTTCAGGAAGGATTGCACGGCGTCGGTCCGGACCGTCTCGACCTCCAGGTCCACCAGGTACGCCTCCGCCCTGGTGATGCGGAAATCGATGGTCATGGGCGGCTCCAGATCCTATAGGATATTGCGAAGCTGATGCTGCCGCTTCACACTGGAGCCGTCAAGTGTGGGGCAGAATGTGGGCTTCCCGGGAGGAGCGACGGTGACAGATGCGCATGTGGGTCTGGCGGGGCAGCTCTCGCGCCTGCCCCAGCGACAGGTATTGAGCGACGACGTCTACGAGACGGTCAAGGGCCTGATCATGGACAGCGTGGTCCAGCCGGGCACCCGGCTGAACATCGACGCGCTGACCCGTGAACTGGGCATCTCCCAGACCCCGATCCGGGAGTCGCTGGCGCGGCTGGAGTCCGACGGACTGGTGATCAAGGAGCCGCTGCGCGGTTACCGGGTGTCGTCGCGGCTGACCCGGGACGAGTTCGACGACCTGTTCGAGTACCGGCTGCACATCGAGCCGTGGGCGGCCGGGCGTGCCGCCCAGCGGGCCGGCACCGAGGACCTGGCCCGGCTCAAGGCCGAGATGCTGAGCTACACCGACGTACCGGACCGTCCGGCGTACGAGAGCTACCGGGCGATGGCGGCGCACGACCAGCGCTTCCACGACCTGGTGCTGGAGCTGTCCGGCAACGAGACCGCCCGGCTGTCCTTTGCGCGGACACACTGCCACCTGCACCTGTTCCGGCTGTACTACGGTGGCGGCATCGCGACAAAGGCGTTGCGGGAGCACAAGACTGTCGTGACCGCCGTCCGCAAGGGCGACCCGGAGGAGGCGGCCGCGGCGATGCGGGCGCATATCGAGGCCTCCCGGGCCCGGTTGCGGCCGATCTTCGACCAGGAATGACTCACCCAGGGAGATCTTTGTGGAACTGCTGCGCCTCGGTGCGGTCGGTGCGGAGCGCCCGTACGTGCGCGCCGCCGACGGCACCGTTCACGACCTGAGCTCCGTCACCCGCGACACTGGCGGTGAGATCGACGGCGCGTTCCTCGCCGCTGACGGCATTGCCCGTGCCCACACCGCGCTCGAGGCCGGCGACCTGCCGGCCGTCGACGTCGAGGGCCTGCGGATCGGCGCCCCGATCGCCAGGCCGGGCGCGGTGGTCTGCATCGGCCAGAACTACGCCGCCCACGCGGCCGAGTCCGGTGCCGAGCCGCCGAAGCAACCGATCGTCTTCTTCAAGACCCCGAACACGGTCGTCGGACCGAACGACGACGTCCTCGTCCCGCGCGGTTCGACCAAGACCGACTGGGAGGTCGAGCTCGCCGTCGTCATCGGCAAGCAGGCCCGGTACGTCGACTCCGACGCGGAAGCGCTCGCGTGCATCGCCGGGTACGCCGTGTCGAACGACGTGTCCGAGCGGGCCTTCCAGCTCGAGCAGTCCGGCGGGCAGTGGTCCAAGGGCAAGTGCTGCGAGACGTTCAACCCGCTCGGCCCGGCGCTGGTCCCGGCCGACGAGATCGGCGACCCGCAGAACCTCGACCTGAAGTCCTGGGTCAACGGTGAGCCGCGGCAGGCCTCCAACACCCGGGACATGATCTTCAGCGTCGCGGCGCTGATCCGCGACCTGTCGCAGTACCTGACGCTCGACCCCGGCGACATCGTCAACACCGGCACCCCGGAGGGCGTCGCGCTGTCCGGCCGGTTCCCGTACCTGGCCCCCGGCGACACCATGGAGCTGGAGATCCAGGGCCTGGGCCGGCAGAAGCAGACCCTCGGCAAGGCCTGATCCGAAACTGTCCCCGGCCGGCTCTAGGGTCGGCCGGGTGACCGATCATCTCGCCGACATCCGGACGTCGTACGACACTGTCGCCGTCTCGTACGCCGAACTCGTGCAGGACGGCCCGGCGTTCGAGGCGCCGACTCTCGACCTGTTCGGGAAGCTCGCCGAAGGCGGGCCGGTGCTGGACGTGGGGTGCGGACCTGGCCGGGTCGTCGGTCTGCTGGCTTCGCGTGGTCTACCGGTGATCGGGATCGACCTGTCCCCCGGGATGATCGAGGTCGCGCGGCGGGACCATCCCGAGCTGGACTACCGGGTCGGGTCGATGACCGCGCTGGACCTGCCCGATGGCGAGCTCGGCGGAGTGGTGTCGTGGTGGTCGGTCATCCACCTGCCTCGCGACGTGGTGCCGCAGGCGTTCGCCGAGTTCTACCGGGTCCTGCGGCCTGGCGGGGTTCTACTGGTCGGCTTCCATGTCGGTGAGGAGTCGACTCATAAGTCCTCCGGGTACGGCGGCCATCCGATGAACATCTACGTCCATCGATGGCTGCCCGATGGGCTCACCGCGATCGCCGTCGCTGCGGGCTTCACGCCGTACGTCGATCCCTCGATCCCCGATGAGTGCCTGATGTTCCGTAGGTAATCCGGTGGCGGGGGCGGGCGGCGTACGCGACGCTCGGCGCATGACTTCGCACGTTCGCACCGTGACCTTCGACGCCCACGACCCCTACGAGTTGGCCGGCTTCTGGCTGCAGGTGCTGAGAGCGCCGCGCCCCGACGACGACGCGCCGGACGACCCGTACGCCGCGGTCGTCACGGACTCGATGACGCTGCTCTTCGAGCGCAACAACGACGAGAAGGCCGCCAAGAACCGCGTCCACCTCGACCTCGAGCCGGACGGCCCGCGCGACGCGGAGGTCGAGTGGCTCCTCACCATCGGCGCCACCATCGCCAACGACCACCGCGAACCCGACGGCACCGGCTGGGTCGTCATGCACGACCCCGAAGGCAACGAATTCTGCGTCCTCCGAAGCGCCGCCGAACGAGCCGCCACAAGCTGATCGTCCGGGTGTGGACGGGGGATGATCTTCCCCCAGCGTGCTCCCGCCCGCCCGTGGTTCCCTGGTGGGCTTACCACCCACACCTTGCGGGCTCCTTCGTCGCCCGCGGGACAGTTGCTGGTGTGCGCATCGCAGCCTGGAACAGGAACTGGTGGGCCGGCACACGGTATTTCCTGTTCCAGCCCTCGAGGACCTGTCGCACACCCCAAGACAGTCCCGCACCCGAGCACGCGGCAGCCGGCACCAGCACCACAGCAGCCAAAGCGCCCCACTACACCCAAATACCTCAGAGGTCGTCGGTGATGGGGGTTTGGCCGGTGAAGGTCAGGCGCCAGTCCGTGGTGCTGGCGTCTACGGTGAGGTCGTAGCCGTCGCGGTTTGCGGTGAGGTGGTGGTGGTCGCCTTCGACCGGGGCGACCTCGACCTTCCAGCCGCGGCCGTCGAGGGTTTCGGCGGCGAAGCCGATCTGGGCCTCGGGGTCGGGCGAGGTCGGGTCGCCGGTTTCGACGGTGATGGTGCAGACCGCTTCCGGACCATGCTCGTCCGAGAGAGCTTCCTGACGGACCGGGCCGACGTCTTGCGTCACCGTCGGTGTCTGGCTCGGGACGACGAGCGCCGCGACCGCGAGCAGTTCCGAGCGGAGGAAGTTGCGGGCTTCGGTGAGCGTCATATCCCGGTCTTACACCTTGGCGGCCACTCTGGCGACGCCAGACCGCGATTCGCCGTTCACCCGAAGGCCAGCGACCAGGAGCCTTCGTGCAGGGAGAGGCGGACACGGGCCAGGGGCCGGACGTCGACGTGGCGGAGCGACTCGGCCGGGGCGTCCAGGACGTAGAGTACGGCCGCCCGCACCACCGCCGGGTGGACGATGGCCAGGACGGTACGACGTTCGCCGTACTGCTCACCGAGATCGCCCAGCCAGTCAGCGACCCGGGCGAGTACGTCGTTCTCCGACTCGCCGCCCGGCGTGGCGGTGTGCGGGCGCTCCAGCCATGCGGTGACCCGCTCCGGATCGGCCGCGAGCAACTCTTCGAGTCCACGTCCGGACCAGTCGCCGTACTCGCGGTCCCGCAGCGCCGGCTCGACGACAGGCGTCAGGCCGAGCGCCTCCGCGGTCCGTACGGCGGCCACCTCCGGGCCGGCGAAGACCGCGTCGGCCGCCAATTCACGCCCAGCCCCGACCGGCAACTCACGCGCGGCGGCGAGACCAGCCGGGTCCGGCTCGGCGTCGCCGCCGAGCACAAGGCCACGCAGAGCGGGGGTCAGGGCATGAGCGACCAGCGTCAACGCCGTCAAGCGGCTACCACCTTCTGTCGGGACAGCCGGTGGTCCACCGCGGCGGCGTACCCGAATCCGAGCAGGAGCCACAGCGTCGCCTGCGTACCGAGTGAGGCGAACCGGAACTGCCACAGCAGCGTAGCGGGGAACGACCCCGGAACCTCGTTGATCGACGGCAGGATCTGGTACGCGATCACGATCGTGACGAGGAAGGCAACCACTCCGCCGGCCAGCCGGGCGACGTCGCCGTACCGGGCGGCCCACCGTGATGCGGCGACACCGGCCCAGACCGCGAGCAGTCCGATCACGAGCGTCAGCAGGTAGGTCACCGTACGGCGGGTGATCGTGTCCGGATCGCCGACCGCGGGTGGGTTCGGTGGATACTTGAGGAACGGGACCAGCACGATCCCGACGAAGCCGGCAGCGGCCAGGCCGAGAGCGGCGTACGGATCACGTTCGGTCCGCAGTTTGCGCCGCAGCAGCGTGAAGGCGACGGCGAAGATCCCGCCGAGCGCGATGCCGTACAGGGTGGTCGCGAGGAACAGCCCGGCCTTCTGGCCGTCGCGGCTGACGAGCGGTTCCTCTTCGGCGGCGGCCGCAGTGCCGTCGCCATGGTCGTGGGTGTGCGCGGCACCGGCTTCTTCGATGGCGATCGCGGCGTCGACGTGCGGCTCGCCCGTCACGTACGCGAAGGTTCCGGCCAGCAGGCCGGCGAAGAGTCCGATGATCAGTCCGCGCACCAGGAGCGATCCGAAGGTGCGCATCGGGTTAATGGCAGGGCACGCCGAGAAGGTGGCGGCCGTCGTGCATCAACTCGTGCAGGTACATGCCCGAGTGCGACACCGCACCCTGGTCGAACATGACGAGGTAGCCGAGCAGGAGCAGGACGCCGATGCTGAGCAGCGCGGCGGCGAGGAGCCGGGGTGAATAGGCCGGTACGGCGACCGAGCGGGCAGGAGCTGCCATCTGAACCTCCTGGGGAAGTGCGCGTCCCCTTCGAAAGGCTGCTGGTGCCCGAGCGTCCTGACTCACGAGCTGAGCTCGCTCACAGTGGCGCGGCCGTGCCGGACTCTCACCGGCTTCCCTCATGGCACCGCAGGTTGTCCCCCGAACCGTAGCGGTGCGGATCGAGAGGGGTCAACGCGTGGGACGGCCGGGTGACGTTCCCCACCCCCGGACCTACCCTGGGCAGATGCCGTCCGCTCATCACCTGGTCGCCTTCGCGATCACCGCGTTCATCATCATTGTCGTTCCCGGTCCGAGCGTGCTGTTCATCGTCGGCCGGGCGCTCGCGGTCGGTCGCCGGGAAGCGGTGCTGACCATGGTCGGCAACACCATCGGCGCCGCGGTGATGCTGGTCGCGGTCGCCCTCGGGCTCGGCACCCTGATCGCGGCCAGTGCGATCGCCCTGACCGTGGTGAAGCTCGCGGGCGCGGCGTACCTGATCTACCTCGGCGTGCACGCCTTCCGCACCCGCAAGTCGCTGGTCGAGACGATGACCAGCGGGGTCAAGCCGGGCAACAGCCGGCGGACCATGCGCCAGAGGTTCCTGGTCGGAGTCACCAACGCCAAGACCGCGGTCTTCTTCGCCGCCGCGCTGCCGCAGTTCGTCGACAAGGGCCCGGCCGGCCCGGCCTGGCTCCAGATCCTCGTCCTCGGCCTGGTCTTCATCCTGATCGCGCTCTGCTCGGACAGCGTCTGGGCCGTGGTGGCCGGTACGGCGCGCGAGTGGTTCGCCCGCTCGCCGCGCCGGCTCGAACTGGTCGGCGGCACCGGCGGTCTGATGATCATCGGCCTCGGCGCCGGCATCGCGGTGACCGGCTCTAAGGAGTAGCGGTACGACGACCCGCCTGCACGCCGATCAGCGCCAGCACGGCAGGCAGACCGAACGCAACCAGGTACGCCGTCAGTGCGGAGTGCGGCTCGAGGGCCGCGAAGAGCGAACCGCCGATCGCCAGGATCGTTGCCGTGGCCAACGAGTCGCTCAACTGCGCGGCCGAGCTGTTGGCGCCCTGCTCCTCGCACTCGGAGTAGTCCAGCACGAGCACGGACAGCGTCGGGAAGACCGTGCCCATGCCGAGTCCGGTGAGACTCCAGCCGAGGATGCCGACGACGACCGGCACGTTGTCGTTCAAGGTCAGCGTGGCGGTGACGATGCCGAGCACGATCGCGATCATGCCGGCCTGCAGGAAGACCGAGTGTGAGAACGGCTGGTTCGGGCGGCCGCGGTACCACGAGGCCGCGGTCCAGCTGAGTGCGCTGACGGTCAGCACCAAGCCGGCGACCGCTGGGGACAAGCCACGCTCACGGGTGAGCATCAGCGGCAGGAACACCTCGGCACCGAAGCCGGACGCCGCGACCAGACCGCGGAGTGCAACCACGGACGGCAGACCGCGCCCGAAGGTGAAGGTTCCACGCGGCAGCAGCTTCGGCGCGAAGGCGACCACGCCGCCGAGTCCGACCGCGAGCAGAGCGAGCTGGAGTACGCCGTGCTGCTGGCCGCCGTAGTGGAGCAGACCAACCCCGACCGCAGCCGCGACCGCCCACAGCGCTCGCTTGTCCCACAGACGTCCCGGAAGCGGTTCGTGCGTGCTGCCTCTGAGCCCGGGCCGCATCACCAGCGCCGCCGGGATCGCAAGGGCTGGTACGGCGAGGAAGACGATGCGCCAGCTGGCGTTCTCGACGATCAGGCCCGCGATCGCCGGGCCGACCAGCGACGGGACGACCCAGCCGGTCGCGAAGGCGGCGAAGATGCGCGGTCGCAGCCGGGCCGGGTACAGCTGCCCGACGACGACGTACAGGGCGACCGTGAGCAGACCGGAGCCGAAGCCCTGGATGATGCGGCCCACGACCAGGATCTCCATGGTCGGAGCCAGGCCCGCGATGATCAGACCGGCCAGGAACCATGCCGTCCCGTGCCAGAGCGGGCGGGTCGGGCCCTTGAGGTCACTCCAGGTTCCCGAGACCACCATTGCGATCACGCCGGAGGCGAGCGGTCCGCCGAAGGCGAGTGCGTACAGGCTGAGCCCGTCGAGCGCCTGCGCGACGGTCGGCATCGCGGTGGTGACGGCGAGCGACTCGAACGCGACCAGGGTGATCAACGCGACCATCCCGACCGTCAGCGAGCGGTACTGCGGCGAGAGAACGCCGCCGGACGGGGTCGGGGGGCCCTGGTCGACCGCGGGCTCGGCTGCAATGGTCATGCCAAGCACCTTCTGACCTCAAGGGTACTTTAAGTCAACCCCGGATCTCAGAGAACCGCCGCGAGCACCAGTGCGATGATCGGTGGGACGGCCTGGGCGGCCGCGGCGCGGAGCATCCGGCGATCGGAGGCGAGCAGGACGAGACCGGCTCCGGCCATGCACCCACAGCTGAACAGCGCGACCGCGTGACCTTCGTCGCCGCCCCAGATCAGGCCGCCGAGCGCACCGACCGCCAGGAACAGGTTGTAGAAGCCCTGGTTGAAGGCCCACGGTCGCGCCGCGGCCGCCTCGGCCTCGTCCTTGATCAGGAACCGCCGGTACGTGCTCGGCCTGCGGAACAACAGGCTCTCCAGGGCGAACACCGCGACATGGAAGAGCCCGGCCACCACCACGAACACCTGCGCGATCACGTTCATGGCGAAAACGTACTGGGTTCTCAGACGCTCCAGTCGAAGGCGCGAGCAGGGTTGGAGGTGAACACTGCGTCTGCCACCTGGGCACCGAGCCGCCGCTCGATCCGCGGCCGGAGATGGGCCAGCAGGTATGGCATGCCGGGCCCCTCACCGGTCGCGCCGCGCGCACGAGCAGTCGTCGTGTCGCCGCCGAGCAGCAGGCGGTCCGCGTATCCGGCGTCGGCGAGCGCGGCCAGGCAGTTGATCAGCCAGGGGTCTGTCGCGTGATTGGCTCGCGACGGACCGTCGAACGCCAGCCATGCACCTCGCTCGGCCAGCTCGAGGTGCCCTCGTTGGTCGGGAAAGCGGTTCAGGTGCCCGAGGATCACACTGGCCGGCGGTACGGCGAGTTCGTCGACCAGCAGATCGAGTACCGCGTCCGCGGCGGTCCCGAGCTCGTGGTGAACCGCGATCGGTGCGCCGGTCGCGTGATGCGCCTCGGCGGCGGCCCGCATCACCCAGCGGGCATGGGAATCCAGCACATGGTAGCCGCCGGCAACCTTGATCAGCCCGGCGCGAACCTGACTGTTGCCGATGCCAACAGTCAGCTCGGCGTGGAAGATCTCGGCCAGCTTCGGGCGGACCTGGTCGACGAATCCGTCGGGGTAGAGTTCGGCCCGGTGCAGTCCGGTGGCCGCGATCAGCGAAACCCCTGTGGTGGTTGAGATTCCGGGTAACGCGTCGGCTCGTCGTCCTAGACCATGCGGGGTCCACTGCACGATCGCTTGGCCGCCTGCCGCTGCGAAGGCCTGCGTCTCGGCGACTGCCGCCTCGACATCATCGAGCTCCTGACCTGGCATGACCGGAGTACGGAAGAAGAGGTGGTCGTGCGAGTCGGTGATGCCGAGCTGGTCCGGTGGGATGTCACCGATGACTGCGCGAATCACCGGGACTCCGCGGCGGCCTGATCTGGTACGGCGTCCTGCATCGGATCCTCCTTGTAACGGTTGAGCCGTTACCAACGTAACGGGTGAGGCGTTACGATGTCCAGGTGGTTGATCGGATGGAGTTCCGGCTGGATCTCGGCGCGACGTGGCTGAACCTGCTCGCCACGCGCGGAACGCACTTCGGGGAGAACCCGGTGGAGCGGATGCCGACGGTCGAGCGGTTCACGGAGTGGCTCGACCTGGTGGAGCTGCGGCCGGTGCGGAGGGTGACGTCGGCGGACCTGACGCGGGCCTGGGAGTTGCGGGAGATCCTGCGACCGATCGCGCTCGCGACGGTGGACGGCGTACCGCCTGATGCGGCGGCGGTTGAGGCGCTCGCGACGTTTCTCGAGGGTGACTCGGCCGTGCTGACGGTGACTGATCGGCTTGAGCGCTCCCGTCCGCGGACGACCGAGGACGCGTTGTCTCGCATCGCCCGTCAGGCCGTCGATCAGCTGACCGGTCCCGAGCGTGTGTTTCTCTCCGCGTGTCCCGAGCACGACTGCCGCGGCGTCTTCACCGACCCGACCGGCCGCAGACGCTGGTGCCCGAACCCCACCTGCGCCATTAGAGGCCGAGTCCGAGCCCACCGAGCCCGCAAACAAGCAGAAACCGCCGGCCAAGCTGACTGAAGTCAGCCCAACCGACGGTTCCCAACAGCAACGTCAGCTGGTTCGGCGGGAGGCTCGGGTGCCGGCGGAGAAGGCGGCTGCTCCGCCAGATCGCGAGGTCGAGGCCGTGCTCGTCGTGGGCGCCGAGCGCTTGGCGGAACCGGAGGAGGCCGGACGGCTTGCGCTGGGTGCCTGTGCGCCTCGGCCGCCGCGTCGACGGCGGCTCCCGCGGCCGCCCGCACCACGACCATCGCCACCACGACCGCCCGCACTGCGACCGCCTGCGCCGCGGCCGGCGGAGCCGGACTCCGCTGGCCCTCGGCTGGTTGACGAGCGGCCTGCGGAGGCGGCTGCCAGCTGCGGAGCGACGAAGGTGCGCTCGCCCGGAGCCAGCTCGGAGAGCAGCGGGTCGCCGGTGGAGAGCTTGGTGATGGTCGGCGCGATCCCAGCCTTGCGGGTGAGGTCGCGTACGTCGCGAACCTGGGCGTCGGTCATCAGCGTCACGACCGTGCCCTCGGCACCGGCCCGGGCAGTCCGGCCGGAGCGGTGCAGGTACGCCTTGTGCTCGATCGGCGGGTCCGCGTGGATCACCAGTGCGACGTCGTCGACGTGGATTCCACGGGCCGCGATGTCGGTGGCGACGAGCGTCTTCGCCGTACCCTCCGAGAAGGCTTCGAGGTTCCGGGTGCGGGCGCCCTGGGACAGGTTGCCGTGGAGTTCGACCGCCGGCACGCCCTGCGCGATCAGCTTCTTGGTCAGCGACTTCGCGCCGTACTTCGTCCTGGTGAAGACCAGCGACCGTCCGGGCGCCGCGGTCAGGTCGACGAGCACGGGGAGCCGGGTGTCGGGCTGGACGTGCAGCACGTGGTGGGTCATCTTCGAGACCGGCGACTGCGCCGAGTCCACGCTGTGCGTCACCGGCTCGGTCATGAACCGCTGCACGAGGACGTCGACGCCCGCGTCCAGCGTGGCCGAGAACAGCAGCCGCTGAGCGCCGGTCGGGGTGGCCTCGAGGATCCGCCGTACGGCGGGCAGGAAGCCGAGGTCCGCCATGTGGTCGGCCTCGTCGAGCACGGTGATCTCGACCGCGTCGAGCTTCACGTGCCCGGCCTGGAGATGGTCCTCGAGCCGTCCCGGGCAGGCGACGACGATGTCGGCGCCCTTGCGCAGGCCGGTGATCTGCGGACCGTGGCCGACGCCGCCGAAGATGGTCATGGTGCGCAGGTCGAGCGCGTCGGTCAGTGGCGTGATGGACGCCTGGATCTGGGTGGCCAGTTCGCGCGTCGGCGCCAGGATCAGCGCGCGCGGGTGATTCGGACGCCGCTTGGTCCGGCTCGCGGCCAACCGGGCCAGCACGGGCAGCACGAAGGCGTAGGTCTTGCCGGATCCGGTCCGGCCGCGGCCGAGAACGTCCTTGCCGGCCAGTGCATCCGGCAGCGTCGCCGCCTGGATCGGGAACGGCTTGGTCACCCCGGCCGCCGCGAGTGCGGCCACCAGGGACGCCGGTACGCCGAGGTCCGCGAACGTCAAGTTGTCCGGGACAACTACTTCCGCGACCTGTTCGTAGGCCGCCCGCGTGACGGCCTTGTTGCTCTGAGCAACCTTCGGCCGAGGGGCGCCGTCGGAACGGCGACGCCGGCGGGGACGGGAGGTGGAGGGTGTTTGGGCAGACTGCGTTGATGTCGGGCGGCGGGCCGCCATGTAGTACTCCAGAAAGTCGGGGGGTCGTCCTGCCCGGCGCGGCCGTTCATCAGCCGCGGCGCGTGGTGGTCGACTGCGTGTCCCGATAGCGTCGAGTTACAGCGCGTACGGGACACGAGCGCGCTCTGTCACAGGCGCTCCGGCCCGAGGCAGAACTGGGCGGGCCGTCACGGACAGTCTACGTCACGCAGGGTCCGCGCCGCGCCGGTTTGTTCACAGGACGCTCGTCACACGGCTAGGTTCTGCACCGTGATGACTGAGAATCGGGTGGATCCGCCGACCGCCGGCGGCGAGCGTGAGCTTCTGCAGGGATTCCTGGACTTCCACCGCGGCACGCTGCTGTGGAAGGTGTCCGGACTGACCGGGGAGCAGTTGGTCCAGCGCAGTGTGGATCCGTCCAGCCTGTCGCTGATCGGGCTGATCCGGCACCTGAGCGAGGTCGAGAAGTACTGGTTCCATCGGGCCCTCGCCCAGCTCCCGGCGCCACCGAAGTACTGGACCGCGGAGCACCCGGACGGCGACTTCGACCTGGCCGACGCGGCCCGGGCCGAGCACGATCTCGCGGAGTTCCGGGAGATCGTGAAGGCCTCTGGCGAGATCGCCGCGGGCCACACCCTGGACGACACGTTCCTGCGCCCGGGCCACGAGGGCGAGTACTCCGTCCGTTACCTCTACATCCACATGATCGAGGAGTACGCCCGCCACAACGGCCACGCCGATCTGCTCCGCGAACGCATCGACGGCCTGACCGGAGAATAGTCAGGACTTGATCGAGCGGATCAGGCCGACCAGGTCGTTGGTCACGCCCCGGACACCCGGGATGCGGGTCAGCCGGAGCAGCCGGTCGACCAGCGGGACGGACCGATCGATCAGTGCCTTGGTACGACGCAGGTCCTTGCTGTCGTCGTGCACCCAGAACAGCACGATCCCCATCTGCATCAGCCACAGCAGCTCGGGCAGCTCCGCCTTCAGGTCGGCCGGCAGTTTGAGGTCCGAGCCCTCGACGACCCGGCGGAACAGCTCGACGCTCGCCTCCCGCGCCGGCCGCGACTGATCGCTGAACGGCGACAGCGGGCTCTTCGGTTCCGCCGCGGTCTTGAAGAACGTGCCGGCGAACTCGTGGTACGGCGCCGACACCTCGAGCCAGGCCCGCAGTACGCCGGTCAGCCGCGGGACGAACGCCTTCTCCGTCGCCAGGACCGACTCGACCGCTTCGACGTGCTGCACCTGCAGGTGGTCGTAGTACGCCTGCATCAGGTGCTCTTTGGAGCCGTAGTAGTAGTAAGCGTTGCCGACCGAGACGCCCGCCTCGGTGGCGATCGCCCGCATCGTCGTCTTGCCGTACCCCTGCTCGCGGAACAGCCGCAGCGCGGTGGACAGGATCAGCTCCCGGGTCTGCTCACCCTTGCTGGTCGCACTTTCCGTCACATCCGTCAGCGTAGTCAGCTCGTCCATGGTCAGTAGCCGTAGTGGGCCGGCGCCTTGGCCAGCGCTTCGGCCGGGAGTACGTCGTTCGGCGCCACCGGCGGGTTGGTCATGGTCTCGAGCTGGCTGCGGCGGCGGATCATGTTGAAGATCCAGACGTTCATCAGGTGCAGTACGCCGAGCACGAGCATCACGATGCCGAGCTTCACGCTCAGCTGCTCGAACACCCCGCGAGCGTCGACGACCACCTTGTCGGCGCGCAGGAACAGCGTCACGAACCCCAGGTTGACCAGGTAGAACCCGGCCACCAGCAGCCTGTTCACCGCGTCGGCGAACTCCTCGTTGCCGTGGAACACGTCGATCAGGAAGATCCGGCCGTTGTGGCTCAGCGTCCGGGCCACCCAGATCGTCAGCGGTACCGAGACCAGCAGATAGATCAGGTACGTCGTCACGGTCATGCTCACCACGTCCTCACAAACTGAACACGTTCAAATTTGGTCACGCGCTGAGCGTACGACCGCCTTTTGAACATGTTCAAGTAGGCGACGACGTGAGCTGGGTCTCGTGCTGGGGCAGGATGGCCGGATGACGAGGATCGCCTGACCATGCGGGAGAAGGACCTGGACCGGTGGGTCGCGAAGTACCGGAAGGCGTGGGAGTCGAACGACCCGGGCCACATCGCGGCGCTCTGGACCGAGGAGGCCACCTGGTACCGCCGGCCGGACGACGAGCCGGTGGTCGGCCGGGACGCGATCGTCGCGGCCTGGCTGGAGGTCGCGGACGCACCGGGCGAGACGAGGTTCGAGTACGAGGTGCTCGGGTTCGGCGACGGCGTCGGGTTCGTCCGCGGCTGGACGACGTACCAGACCCAGCCGCCGAGCGAGTTCAGCAACCTGTGGGTGATCCGCCTCGCCCGCGACCGCGCGCACGAGTTCACCGAGTGGTGGATGGAAAAGCCTTGATCGGCTACGGTTCTGGTAGGCACTCAGGGTGCCACCGGTCCGCGGGAAGGGCTCAGCCCACCTGATCACGGAGTTGTGTGGTTGTTGTTCACCTCCTTTCTCGCCTGACGACGCGGACAGCAGGCTCGTAGAGAGGAGGTCGCGATGCCGACCCGGAATCTTCCGAACGACCCGCACCTGGACCACCTGCGCAAGCAGGCCAAGACCCTGCTCAAGGAGGTCCGCGCCGGGACGACGAGGCTGTCGCCCTGGCCGACGAGTTCCATCCCGTGCAGTCGCTGGCCGACGCGCAACTGGTGATCGCCCGCAGCTACAGGTTCCCCAGCTGGCCGCGGATCGTCCGGCATCTGGAGCTGGTCGACCAGTACAGCCGCTCCCCGCACCGCCAGTCGATCGGCGGTCCGCTCGACACTCTGGAGCAACGCACCGAGGAGTTCCTGCGGCTCGCGACGCTGCACTACGGGCAGGACGATCCGGCCCGGCAGCGATCGGCGGAGCAGTTGCTCGACCAGTTCCCAGAGGTTGCTCGGAGCAACATCTACACGATGGCGGTGGCCGGCGAGCTGGACGCCGTACGTGAGGTGCTGGCGGCGGATCCCTGGCAGGCAAGGGAAGAGGGCGGTCCGTACCGCTGGAAACCGTTGCTCTACATCACCTACGGGCGGCTCGACGTACCGCATCAGGTGGAGATCGCGCGGCTGTTCCTCGAGTACGGCGCCGACCCGAACGCAGGCTACCTGTGGCAGGGCATGCCGTCGCCGTTCACCGCATTGACCGGGGCTTTCGGTCGTGGTGAAGGCGATCAGCCACCGCATCGCAACCGGGTCGAGCTCGCCCGGCTGCTGCTGGACGCCGGCGCCGATCCGAACGACAGCCAGACCATGTACAACTGCGGGCCCGGCTGCCCTCCGCCGTACGACGACGTGCACCTGGAGCTCCTGCTCGAGTACGGACTGGGCAAGGGCGACGGCGGCCCGTGGCACGAGCGGATGACGACCGCCCACCCGACGCCACAGCAGCTGCTGGAGGATGAGCTCGTTTTCGCGGCGTCAACAGGGCTGCTGCACCGGGCCGAGTTGGTGCTTGCCCAAGGCATCGATCCGGAGGGCCGCGGTACCGAGCATCCGGGCTTTTGCGGGCATCGCGCGTACGAGTTCGCCGCCATCCAGGGACACACCGAGATCGCCGAGCTGCTGCGTGCTCGCGGTGCGGCACCGCTCGACGACGTACATGAGGTCTTCGCCGCCGTCATGCGGGGCGAGACCCCGGAGGTCAGCCGCGATCTGGTCACGCGAGCCATCGCGCGCAACCCGTACCTTCCCATCCGGGCCGCTGAGATCGGCCGGACCGAGGCTCTGGAACCGTTGGAGAACCTGGGCTTCGACCTCAGCGTGATGGCTGGATCCGCGCCGATCCACCAGGCTGCGATCGGCGGTCACCTCGAGACGGTGAAGAAGCTGATCCAGCTCGGGGTCGATCCGGAACTGCGCGATCGGTCCTACAACGGGAACGCGCTGGGCTGGGCCGAGCACAGCTGGGCCGCGGACGAGGTGAAGCAGGCGGTGATCGACTACCTCAAGGGCTTACGGCAAGGAACAGGAACGCGCTGAACACCATCAGGTGAACGGCGCCCTGCAGCAGGGTCGCCCGGCCGGTGGCGAGGGTGAGGATGCTGGTCACGACGGTCAGCGCGAACAGCACCATCTCCTTGCCACCCAGGCCGAGCACCAGCGGCCCGTTCAGCCAGATGGAGGCGACCGCGATCGCCGGGATGGTCAGGCCGATGCTGGCGAGCGCTGAACCGAGGGCCAGGTTGACGCTGGTCTGGAGGCGGTTCCGCAGTGCGGCGCGTACGGCGGCAACCGTCTCCGGCAGCAGCACCAGCAGCGCGATGACGACACCGACCACGCCCAGCGGTGCGCCGGCCGACTCCACCGCGGACTCGAGCCGTGGCGAGACCGTCTTGGCGAGGCCGACCACCGAGATCAGGCAGGCGAACAGCAGGCCCAGGCTGAGGAGCGCGGTCCTCCCGCTCGGCGCGGCCGCGTGCGCCTCCTCGCTCTCCGCGTCCTCGCCTTCGGCCTCCGCGTCGGGACGGGAAGGAAGTAGTCCCGATGCCGGATCGTCTGGACGAACACGAAGACGCCGTACATCACGAGTGACGCCACACCCGCGAACGCGAGCTGAGCCGTGCTGAACTGCGGCCCCGGCGCGCTGGTCGTGAACGTCGGCAGCACCAGGCTCAGCGTCACCAGCGCGGTCATCACCGCGAGCACACCGGTCGACGCACGGACCCGGAAGTCCTGCACGTGATGCCGCACCGAGCCGACAACGAGTGCCAGGCCGAGGATGCCGTTGCACGTGATCATCACCGCGGCGAACACGGTGTCCCGCGCGAGCGTCGCGGCCTTGTCGCCGCCGGACGCCATCAGCGTCACGATCAGTGCGACCTCGATGACCGTCACCGCGAGTGCGAGGATCAGCGTGCCGAACGGTTCACCGACGCGGTGCGCGACCACTTCGGCGTGGTGGACGGCCGCGATCACCGCCGTGCCCAGACCGGCGCAGACCAGGATCAGCAGGATGGTCCGCAGGTCACGACCCCAGGACAGGACCAGGACGACGAGAGCGAGCGGGGGCACGGCCAGACTCCAGCGCGGCAACCCTTGGACCACGGTGTTTGTCATCCCCGGGAAGTCTATGGCGTACGGCGATATCCGGTTGGCATCCGTACCCTGACGGGTGATGCTTCTCGCACCATGACAGTGCAGATCAGAACAGCGACCGACGCCGACTGGCCGGCCATCTGGCCGTTCTTCCACGAGATCGTCACCGCGCGGGAGACGTACGCCTACGACCCGGACCTGACCGAGGAGCAGGCCGGCCCGCTCTGGATGTCACCGTCGAGCGCCGCGCGCAGCCGGACCACGGTGGCGGTCGATGCCGACGGCACCGTACTGGGCACCGCCAACATGTACCCGAACCGCCCGGGTCCGGGATCGCACGTCGCCAGCGCCAGCTTCATGGTCGACGCGGCCGCCCGCGGCAAGGGCGTCGGCCGGCTGCTCGGTCAGGACATGATCGACTGGGCCGCCCGGGAAGGGTTCCGGTCGATCCAGTTCAACGCAGTGGTGGAGACCAACGAGTCCGCCGTACACCTGTGGCAAGCGCTCGGCTTCGCCATCATCGGGACCGTTCCGGAGGCCTTCGACCACCCCACGCACGGGTACGTCGGCCTGCACGTGATGCACCGCCCGCTGTAATTCAGCCGTCCAGCCGATCCGCCACGAGCCGGATCGACCGCGCGAGCTCCTGACCGGTGGGGGCGCTGTCCGCGTCGAACAGGTGCAGCGCGACCACTCCCAGCATCAGCGCCTGCAGGAATGATCCGACCGCCTGAGCCGTCTCCGGGTCGCCGTCGGCGTCGACCGTCCCGAACATCTGCGCCAGACCTTCGCGCGCCTCGCCCTGCATCTTGGACAGCTCGGCGACCAACTCGGGGTTGCTCGCCCCGAGGCTGAGGACCTCGAACTGCGTCGTCCACAGTGCCCGTAGCCGAGGGTTCGACAGGCTCTCGACGACCTGCCGCCAGGTCGCGACGAATCGCTCCCGGGAACCGCCGCCGGCCTCCCGGGCCGCCATCGCGCCACCCACCTCGGCGGCCCACTCCCCGATCAGCGCCTCGCGCATCGCCTCGTTGAGCAGCGCTTCCTTCGAGCCGAAGTGGTACCCGATCGCCGCCAGGCTGACGCCGGCCGCGGTCGCGATGTCGCGCGCGGTGGTCCGGCTGTAGCCCTTCTCCAGCAGGCAGGTCTTCGCGCCCTCGATCAGCGCCTCCCGGTTTCCCATCCCACCACCCTAGCACGTGCGTCTCATACGAACGTCTTGCACAAACGTCTAAGACCGTCGTACAGTCGTGCCGGCGACAACCTGTGGAGGCTTCCGGTGACGACGGTTCTGATTTCCGGTGCGAGTGTGGGCGGTCCCGCCCTCGTCTATTGGCTGCACGGCTACGGCTTCACCACGACCGTGGTCGAGCGCGCGCCGGCGCCGAGCCCCGGCGGCTACGCGGTCGACTTCCGCGGCGCTTCGCTGAAGGTGCTCGACCGGATGGGCATCCTGGCCGAGGTCGAGGCGCGGGCGACCCGGATGGGCTCGATGGTCTACGTCAACGAGTCCGGCAAGGCCGTCGCGACCACCACTCCGGAGGCGTTCAGCGGTGAGCTCGAGATCCTTCGCGGCGACCTGGTCGACGTCCTGTACGAGTTGACCGCGGCGACGACGGAGTACCTCTTCGACGACTCGATCGCTTCGCTCGACCAGGACGAGTCCGGCGTCGACGCGGTCTTCGAGAGCGGGCTGCGGCGGCGGTTCGACCTGGTGATCGGTGCGGATGGGCTGCACTCGAACGTCCGGCGGCTCGCGTTCGGGCCGGAGTCGTCGTACGTCCATGACCTGGGGTACTACGCCTCGGTGTTCACGGTGGAGAACCATCTCGGGCTGGACCACACCGGGCGGATCTTCACCGAGCCGGGCAAGACGGTCGGCACCTACAGCGCCCGCGACAACACCGAGGCGAAGGCGCTGTTCTACTTCGCATCGGACCCGCTGAGCTACGACCGGCGCGACGTACCGGCGCAGCAGGCGATCATCGCTGAGCAGTTCGCCGGCCTCGGCTGGGAGGTCCCGCGACTGCTCGACGGTCTGCGCACTACGCCGGATTTCTACTTCGACTCGATCAGTCAGATCAAGCTCGACAGCTACTCTCGCGGTCGGGTCGCGCTGGTCGGCGACGCCGGGTACTGCGCCTCGCCGCTGTCCGGGATGGGCACCAGCCTCGCGATCGTCGGGGCGTACGTCCTGGCCGGTGAGCTGCACGCAGCCGGTGGCGACCACGTGGCAGCGTTCCGCAAGTACGACGTACGGATGCGGGGATTCGTCGCGGCCTGTCAGAAGCAAGGGGTGGACGGCGCGCGCTGGTTCATCCCGGAGAGCAAGTGGTTCATGGTGCTGCGGAACCTGACCTTCCGGATGCTGCCGTACCTGCCGTGGCGGAGGTTGATCGACGAGATGCCACTGAAGGTGGGGAACGCGATCGAGCTCACGACGTACGAAGACCTGCCGCAGCGGCCCGCAGCACCGCGGCCGTGAGCGCGTCCAGGATCGGCGACTCCAGCTTCCAGTGCTGCCAGTACAGCGGCACGTCGATGTACTTGCCGGGGGCAACATCCACCAGGCGGCCGGCGGCCAACTCGGGTTCGGCGACCTCGTCTTCGAGCATGCCCCAGCCGAGGCCGATCCGGACCGCTTGGTGGAAGGCGCCCGGCGCCGGGACCGCGTGCGTCGGCGGGTCCATCCGGCGCCGGGTCACCTTGCGGATCAGCCGGTGCTGCAGGACGTCCTTGGCGTTGAAGATCACCATCGGAGCCTCGGCGAGCGCGTCCGCCAGCGGCTTGCCGGCCAGCCAGCGCTCGGCGTACTCGGGGGTGGCGACCGGCAGGTACCGCATCTTGCCGAGTGGTACGACGCGGCAGCCCTGAACCGGCAGTGGATCAGCGGTCACCGCGGCGAGGACCGTGCCGTTGCGGAGGAACTCGGCCGAGTGCTCCTCGTCCTCCTGGTGAACCAGAAACCTGGCGTCGAGGCTCTGGGACAGGTCGAGCATCGCGGGCAGGAACCAGTTGTTCAGCGAGTCCGCGTTCACCGCGATCGGCAGCCGGAGCGCCTCGACCGTGCCGCGGACCGCGACGATCGCCTCCAGTTCGAGCAGCGAGACCTGCCGCGCGAGCCGGAGCAGTGCCTCGCCGGCCGCGGTCGGACGCGCCGGTTTGCCGCGCATCACCACGACCTGACCGAGGCGACTCTCCAACGCCTTGATGCGCTGACTGATCGCCGACGGCGTCACGCGCAGACGCCGCGCCGCCGCGTCGAAACTGCCCTCGTCGACAACGGCCGCGAACGTCTCGAGCTGCGCGGAGTCGAACTGCATGATGAAGCAATCCTAATGCTGCTTCAGAATCTTTAGCTGGTTTGTCCGGCTGTCCGCTGCCTACCGTCGAGGCATGCCCCTCCTCGCCGGCTTCGCCACGTCCTTGTCGCTGATCGTCGCGATCGGCGCCCAGAACGCCTTCGTGCTGCGCCAGGGCCTGCGCCGTGAGCACGTCCTGCCGGTGGTCCTCACCTGCGCGTTGTCCGACGCGCTCCTCATCTCCGGCGGCATCGCCGGCCTCGGCGCCCTTCTTACCCGGAGTCAGTTAGCCCTCGACATGGCGAAGTACGGCGGCGCCGCCTTCCTCTACCTGTACGCCGCCTTCGCCCTGAAGCGAGCCTTCAACCCCGGCTCGATCAGTCCCGCCGACCACGCGCCCACCGCGCTCCGCAGCGTCGTACTGACGTGCCTTGCGTTCACCTACCTCAACCCCCACGTCTACCTCGACACCGTCGTCCTGCTCGGCTCTCTCGCCAACCAGCGCGGCACCGACGGCCGCTGGTTCTACGGGCTCGGCGCTGTCGCCGCCAGCTTCATCTGGTTCTTCTCGCTCGGCTTCTTCTCCCGCACTCTCACCCCCGTCTTCTCCCGCCCCCGCGCCTGGCAGTACCTCGACACCGCCATCGCCCTCCTGATGACAACCATCGCCACCTGGCTCCTCCTGCCCTGAAGACGCAACCCTTCCCGGCACTCAACCCGTAGTTACAGGGGGATCGACAACCGGGAGGGTGCGATGGCACGCAAGGCTTCGCGATGGGCAGGCCTCGGTGTTCTGCTCGGCGCCGCACTGGCAACGGCAGCGGCGACGACAACATCCGCCAGTACGACGGCCGGCGGGCATCCGGTCGCCGCCGGGCGCACGACGTACGTCACTCTGATCACCGGTGACCGGGTGGTCGTGCCGGAGCACGGCGCGCCCGGAGTCGAGCCCGGGCCGGGCCGGAAGAACATCGGGTTCGGCATGAGCAAGGTCGACGGGCGACTGACCGTGATCCCGGCGGACGTCCGGACACCACTCGCCGCCGGCCGACTGGATCCGCGGCTGTTCGACGTCACCGGTCTGATCGAATCCGGGTACGACGATGCGCACACCACCACGATCCCGGTGCTGGTCCAGCACGCGACGCAACGGGCCGCGACCACCGGACTCCAGCAGCAGCGCAGGCTCGATGTCGTCGACGCCACGGCCGGCAAGGTCGACAAGCGGACCGCGTCGACCTTCCTGACCGGCGCCGCCGTACTGCGGTCCAGTGGACCCGAGAAGATCTGGCTGGACGGCAAACTCGAGCCGCTGCTGGACAAGTCCGTCCCGCAGATCGGCGGGCCGGTCGCGTGGCAGGCCGGGTTCACCGGCAAGGGCGTCCGCATCGCAGTCCTCGACAGTGGGATCGACGCGACCCATCCCGACCTCGCCGACCGGGTCAAGGGTGTCTTCAACCTCGACGGTCAGCCCGGCGACCAGTTGGGTCACGGCACCCACGTCGCCTCGATCCTGGCCGGAACGGGCGCCGCGTCCGGCGGCCGCTATCGCGGTGTCGCCCCGGACGCCGACCTGTACGACGGGAAGATCTGCAGGTACACCGTGTGTTCGGACTCGACCTTGATCGCCGGCATGGAGTGGGCCGCGAACGAGGTGAAGGCACAGATCGTCAACATCAGTCTGGGCAATCCGGGCCGGCCCGTGGACGACCCGGTCGAGCAGGCCCTGAACACGTTGACCGCCGAGACCGGCACGCTGTTCGTCGTCGCCGCCGGGAACGACGGCGAGCAGGGCGAGGGCACGGTGCTGTCGCCGGGCAGCGCCGCAGGCGCGCTGACGGTCGGCGCGGTGGACCGCGAGGACCAGCTCGCGCCCTTCTCCAGCAAGGGCCCGGGGCGCGACGGTACGTCCATCAAGCCGGAGCTGACCGCACCCGGGGTGGGCATCGTCGCCGCTCGAGGATCCGAGGCCATCATCGGCGAGCCGGTCGACGACCACTACCTCCGCGAATCCGGTACGTCGATGGCGACGCCGCATGTCGCCGGAGCCGCGGCTCTCCTGGCCCAGCAGCACCCGGACTGGAAGGCTCTCGACCTGAAGAGCGCGCTGATGGCCTCCGCGAAGCCCACGCCCGGACTGACTGTCTTCGAACAGGGCACCGGCCGGGTCGACGTCGCCCGCGCGATCACCCAGACCGTCGTCGCGGCACCGGCGACGATCACCTTCGGTACGGCGAGCTGGCCGCACACCGATGACGAGCCAGTGACCAAGGACGTGACGTACTACAACAAGAGCACGGCCACGGTCACCCTCCAGGTGACCGGCGAGCTGACCGATCCCGACGGCGGCGCTGCGCCCACGGCGGCGTTGACGATGAGCACCGATGCACTGACGATCCCCGCCGGTGGTTCCGCAACGGTCCAGGTGACGTCCGCGACCAATCACAGCGGGCCCGACGGCCGGTACGTCGGTCAACTGGTCGCGACCACCGCGGGCCAGTCCGTGCGGATCCCGCTGACCGTGATGAAGGACGTCGAGGCCCACGACCTGACCATCAAGACCATCGCTCCGGACGGTATGCCGGCCACCGAAGCCTTCGTCTCGATCTTCGCGCTCGACCGCCCGGGCGAGACGTTCACCACCGACCCCAGCGGCACGGTCACGGTGCGACTGCGCGCGGGCGAGTACGGCGTGGACTCGCAGTTCTTCGGCGCGAACGTCACGTCGTACGGGCTGGTCCAGCCGTCGGTACGCCTGACCGCCGACACGACCGTGGTCCTGGACGCCCGCAAGGCGCGCAAGGTCAGCGTGAAGCTGCCTCGCGCCGACGCGCAGCAGGCCTATCTCAGCGCCGACTACCTCCGTACCTCGGCCGACGGAAAGCGCCGGATCGAGCAGTACGTCGCCACCGTCCCCGGCGCCTCTCTGGCCACACTGGGCGAAGGACCGACCTTGCCGGTGGGCCAATTGACGACTGTGGTCTCGTCGCAGTGGGGTGTGCCTGGTCCTGACGGCGACTTCCGGAACACGCCGTACCTGTATCGGCTCGCCGAGCAGGTCAGCTCACGTTTCCCGACCGGATACGAGCGGACGGTACGCGATCGCGACCTGGCCACCGTGCAGACGAGTGTCCATCAGGGAGCCGGGACCGACGTGATCCTGCACGGCGCGACGAGCGTCGACGGCTATGCGCCGTTCTATCCCGACGTCGCGTTCGGTACGCCGGCCAGCGTCGTCGAGCATCTGGACGCGGGGACCTGGCGGGAGAGTCTGCTCGAAACCGCGCCGGGTGACCCGGAGCCGATCGCCGTCACGACGCTCGAGGACCCAGCCGCGAAGGCCTATCGCGCCGGCGAGACCTACCGGAATCGCTGGAATGCGGTCGCTTTCGGTCCATCGGGCGCGGGAGCGGAGCAGGCAGACGGTCGGCTGACCCTCTCGATGAATCCGCTGTCGGACGCGGACGGACACACCGGACTCACGGCCTCTGACACCGAGACCGGTCAGCTGTATCGCGATAGCACCCTGGTGGCCGAGGCCGACCAGTTCGGGTCGATCGAGGCACCTGGGGGCGCGGCGACGTACCGGTATCAGACGTCGCTGACGCGGACGTCGGTGTCGGCGTTCTCGGAGCGGGTGGACTACACGGCCACCTTCCGGTCTGCCGAGGGAACGCGCGCGCCCTTGTGGACAGTCGGATACCGGCCTGTCGTGGACACGCACAACACGGCCGAGCGGACGCCAGTGACGACGCTGACCGTCGTGCCGCAGGCCGGAGCGTCGGCGCCTGCCCTGACGAAGGTCGGGGTCGCGGTCTCCGGTGACGGCGGGAGCACGTGGCACGCTGCGGCCGTCGTACCGGCGGGGCACGGGACGTACCGGGCGACGTTCCCGACTCCGGCGGCCGGGCGGGGTGTGTCGCTGCGGACCACGCTGCGCGACGCGGCCGGGACGACGACGGAGGAGACGACGGTCAACGCGTATCTGTTCCGCTGACCCCCTCGCTGCGGTACCTCTGCGGGGAGGAGGGATCGAGCGTGGACGTGACCGTCTTGTGCGATGCGGTGGCGGTGTTTCCCGAGAGTGTGCCGGATGCGTTGCCTGGTTGGGGGAAGGAGCACGCCGCGTGGACCGCGAGCGTGATGCCAGGCAACGTGTCGGGCAGCGGGTGGCTCCTGCACTTCCACAGCTACTTGGTGACTGGCGACGCCGGGGTCGTACTGGTGGATGCAGGGGTCGGGCCGGCTGGTGGCGAGGCGGCTGAGTGGTTGGGAGTGGCTGGACGGTTGCCGGGGCTGCTGGAGTCGGCCGGGGTCGGTGTGGATGACGTTGACGCGATGGTGCTGACGCATGTGCATCTGGATCACGTCGGGTGGAGTGCGGAGGGGTCGGCGCCGCGGTTCCCACGGGCGGAGTACGTCGTACAGCGGGATGAGCTGGAGCATGTGCGCGGCGGGGCGACGTACGAACGGATGATCCGGCCCGTGGTCGACGCGGGTCAGTTGCGGATGGTGGACGGGGAGGTCGGGCTGCGAGGGATACGGTTGCTGCCGACGCCAGGGCATACGCCCGGGCATCAGTCGGTGGTGACCGAGCGGGCCGTGCTTGGGGGTGATGTGCTGGTGCATCCCGCGCAGGCCCGGTGGCCCGGTCTGACCTATGTGTACGAGCGCGATCCGGCTCAGGCGGTCACGTCACGCCGAGAGGTGCTGGCGCTGGCGGCCGCGGGCGGGATCCCGATCGCGGCCGCGCATCCACATGCGGCACTCGACAGCAACGCGAGCCCGCTCCCCACACCGACCGCGGGCGACACGGTCTGTCCGCCGTACAAGCTCTAGCGGTACCCGGTGGTGTCGGCCGGCTTGCCTGGTTCCTGGACCTCGACGATGTAGCGCCACGCGTCCGGGCGACTGCCGTCGAGGTCGGTGAATCCGTAGAGCTGCGCGAGTTCGCCACTCGACGTGGACTTCCCGTTCCACCGTCGTACGTCGGGGTCCGCCGCCAGCGCCGCCACCGCGCGGCCCACGTACGACGGGCTCTCGGAGATCGCGAAGTGCGGGATCCGCTCGGTCGCGTCGCGCCAGGTCTCCTCGGTGACGCCGAACCCCTCGAGCATCGCCTCGGACCGGAGCCACCCGGGCGACAGCAGTACGGCGGTCGCCTCGTGCTTGTCGAGTTCGTGCGCGAGCGCGAACGCCATCCGGCCGACCGCGCCCTTCGCGACGTCGTAGAAGAACGACACCCGGTACGTATGAGCGTTGTAGTCGTTGGTGCCGTCGGTCATCTCGATGACGAGGCCACCGGGTGACTTGATCAGGAGCGGCAGCGCGTAGTGGCTGGTGATCACGTGCGTGTCGATGCCGAGCCGCAGCAGCCGGAGACCGTCCTCGAGGTTGCTCTCCCAGACCGTCTTGTCCCACTCGGGTTCGCCGTGCTGACCCCAGATGTCGTTGACCAGGATGTGCAGCGCGCCCTGCTCGCGGTCGATCCGGTCGACCAGGTCGCGCACCTGATCGGGGACGAGATGGTCCACGGGTACGGCGATGCCGTGGCCGCCGGCCTGGTCGACGAGCTCCGCGGTGTCCTCGATCGTCTCCGGCCGGTTCATCTCGGAACGCCCGGCCCGCGTGGTCCGGCCGGTCACGTACACGGTCGCGCCGGCCGCGCCGAGCTGGACCGCGATGCCCCGCCCGGCCGCCCGGGTCGCTCCGGTCACCAGCGCCACCTTGCCCGCCAACGGCTTCATCCGCCCGCCTCCCTCTTCCATACGTTGTATGATTATGTACCATACGACGTATGGTTAATGCGGGCAAGCGGTCCGGGCGACCTCGCGCCGGAGAGGAACGGCTGAGCCGCGAGGCGATCCTGACCGCGGCCCTGCGGATCGTGGACGACGAGGGGATCGACGCGCTGACCATGCGGCGGCTGGCCGCGACCCTCGAGGTCAACCCGATGTCGCTCTACCACCACCTGCCGAACAAGGCGGCTGTGCTGGCCGGACTGGCGGAGCTGGTCTTCGCGGGACTCGAGCAGCCCGATCCTGGTGATTCCGTGCCGTGGGACGAGCAGCTGAAGGTCGCCGCCCGGCGCTACCGCAACGCTCTGCGTGCGCACCCGAACCTCGCGCTCCAGGTGCTGTCGGACACGTCCGCGGTGTCCGCGGTCGTGGTGGTGGTCGTCGAGCCGTTCTACCGGGCGCTCGACCGGGCCGGGCTGTCACCGCGGCAGATCTTCGAGGCGGCGAACACCCTGGTCGACTTCATCCACGGCTTCTCGCTCGGCGAGGCATCGGTCCGCACCGAGAACTTCGACCTCGCGCCCGACCTGATCACCCGGGTCGAGCAGTTGCCCGCCGGCAAGGCGCCCGTACTCGCGCGCGTCGTCGGTGAGCTGGGCCGCGAGGGTCTCGCCTACGACTTCGACAGCGGGTTCGAGTCCGGACTGGCCACGCTGACCTCGGGGATCGCCGCCACCCGTCGCCGGTAGCGCGAGATCGCGACGCCGATCAGACACAGCACGCCGCCGAGGTAGGCCAGTGGCGCAGGGCTTTCGTCGAGCAGGAGCCAGCCGAGGAAGATCGTCAGCGGCGGGACGAGGTACGTCGTGGCGCCCATCCGGCCGGCTGTCGTACGGGCCAGCGCATAAGCCCAAGTGGTGAAGGCGATTGCCGTCGGGAACGTGCCGAGGAAGACGATCCACCAGATGGTCGACGGCCGCGCGTCGGCGGTCTCCCGCACCAGTGTCGGGGCGAACGGCAGACAGGCGACCGCACCGATCACGCACGACAGCCAGGTCACCTCCAGCGCGGGCAGCCGAGACAGCAGTGGCTTCTGCGAGACCACCGCGATTGCGTACGCCGCCGCAGCCACCAGGCACAGCAGGACACCCCACGTCTCCGCGCTGCCGCTGGACGACGACAGGCCGATCAGGACCACACCGCCAAACGCCGCGACGCTGCCGATCACCAACTGGCGTGGGAATCCTTCGTGTAGCAGGACTCCAGCCAGGAGTGCGATCAGCAACGGACCGATGTTCACCAGCATTGCGGTCGTGCCCGCGTCGAGGCGGCGCTCGGCCTCGTTCAACGCGAGGTTGTAGAGGCCGAACCAGAGCAGACCGCAGACCAGCAGCAGCTTCCAGTCGCCCTTGGCCGGCCAGCGGCGCGGCCGGGTGAGCACGAAGGCACCCAGCAGCACGCTCCCGACGAGCAACCGGCCCAGCGACAGGGCACCCGCAGAGATCTCCTGCCCGACATGGCGGATCGCGACGAACGCCGATGCCCACAACACCACCGTCACCGCCGCAGCACCCGCGGCCAGCACACCCTGCTTCCTCATGACTGTGACACTAGGCCTCCCTTGCTTCGGCGGACACCGAATCGACGGGCGCCGGCAGAGCCAGCGGTACGACGAACGCCGTCAGCAGCACCGGCACGGTGAGGGCCGCGACCAGGATCGCCATGCTGAACCAGAGCGAACCCAGCGCGAACCCAGCGAACACCGCGATGGCGAACACCTCCGAGAAGAAGCCGGACACCGACGTGATCGTGGCGCGTGCCGGACCCGTGATGGAGTCCTGCAGGCGTGCCTCGGAGACCACGATCACCAACTGCATGACGCCGTACCCGATCGCGATCGGGACGAAGCCCCAGGCCGACCGGCTCAGCGAACCCCAGGCGATCAGCACCGCGGTCACCCCCAGACCGATCGCGAAGGTTGCTTGAGGCAACTTGTACGCCGCTCCCGCCAGCGCACCGCCGATGGCCTGGGCGGCGACCGTACCGGCGATCAGCAGCGGGATCACACCAGTGGCCGCACCGGCCTCGCGAGCGAGCAACGGGAAGTACTCGTCGAACGCCATGAAGCCCATCAACACGGCGACCAGACCTGCCGCCCGGCGCACCGTCCGGCCGGTCAGCACCTCCGTCACACCCGACCGCAGCATGGCCAGGTACGACGCGAACGCCGCGCCCGTCGATTCGGAGCCATCGTCGGCTGCTGCTTCGGCCGCCGGCGCCTCTGGAAGGGTCAATGCGACAACGGCCTGAACCAGACAGCTGAGCACACTGAAGACGCCGGCCAAGGTGTAGCCGCCGAGGGCGAACAGCGGTGTCGCCAGGGCGGTGGCCGCGAGGTTCGCCAGGAAGGACGCCGACCTGGCCCGACCCAGCAGACTCGCGTATCGACCGGCGCGGTCCCGGGCGACCAGTTCGTCGTACACGAAGGCTTCGAAGGTGCCGGAGATCAGCGCCGAGGAGGTTCCCCAGAGCACGAATCCCAGGGCGAAGCCGGCGAACGACGGCAGCGTGATCCAGGCGGCGTAGCCGAGCCCGCTGATCAGCGCACCGAGCACCAGCAGCTTGCGCCGCGAGTAGGTGTCCGCCCAGGCGCCTGACGGCACCTCGAGCACGAACCCGGTCGTCGACCAGATGACGAACAGCGTCGAGATCTGGGCAGCCGACAGGCCGTGATCGGCGAACAGCAACTGGTACAGCGGATACAGCGGAATGAAGTCCTGCAGCGCCTCGAACGCGACAATCCGCGCGGAGAGGCTGGTCGGCAGGCGGTCGGGGCGGTCTCTACGTCAAAGGTGCGGGCTCGTGAATCTCATGTCTTGAAAGATACGGCGAAATCACCGCGCCGGGCAGGTGATTTCCACCAGCTGTGGATAACCGCCGCGCAAAATGAGGAGCGGTCCGGGACACGAGTCCGTCAGAGTAGAGCGATGGGAGACGTCAGCGAACGGTTCTGGGCGAAGCTGCCGGAAGGCAGCCGGAACGCCCTCGTCGATGGGCTGAGCCAGTCCGAACTGCAGTCGGTCCTGCTGGACGTGAACCGCCGGCGAGCCGCCAAGGTGACGCCGGCCCGCCTGCTGCAGCGGTGGCAGCAGGACCGGTTCGTGCGACCGGGACCCGCCGACCCGCGGCAGCTGGTGAAGACCCAGCAGCGGCTGTGGGAGCGGCTGCCGGACCGATTCGAGGGCCTCGAGCTGTCCCCGGTCACTCCGCTCGGCACGTGCTCCGCGATGTCGACCATCAACCAGAACCAGGTGGTCAGCACGATCCGCGGTACCGAGGTCGCCAGCGACCCGACGAACGAGTTGGCGATCGAGGCCGCCGTACGACGTCGCGCGGGCCAGGCGCGAGTGGACCTGGCCGCCTGCCAGCGGGTGCTTCGTGCGCAGCCGTTCGAGGGGCCGGGCATGTTCGCTCACTTCCAGCTGTTCGTGCTGGTCTCGAGTGCGCGGGACACCGGCTCCGGCCGGACTGAGGCCGAGCTGCTGATCGACCATTTGCGGTTCTGGCACGACGTACTGGGTGACACGGCCGACCTCACCTTCACCATGTTCCAGCCGTCCGCGGTGCGCGAGCGGATCGACGACACGGTCCGGCCGGCGCTGAAGATCAGCCTCACCGAGGACACCGAGCGGACCAAGAGCGAGAACTACTACTCCGGTACGGCGCTCGGCATCGGCCTCGACGGCGAAGGCCTGGGTGATGGCGGCTTCACCACCTGGACCGCGGACCTGCTCGGCGACCAGAAGGAACGCTGCCTGACGTCGTGCGTGTCCACCGAGCGCCTGACCGCGGTCAGCCCTGCAGCTTGAGCAGTCCAGCGTCGGTCGGGCGGAACCCGCACGCGTTCAGGTAGAAGGCCGTCAGGTGTGGCTCGAAGTCGACATGGAGCCATTCACACCCGGCGGCCTTCGCCTCCGCGGCAGCGGTCAGCACCAACTGCTTGCCGATGCCTTGCCTGCCGTGCTCCGGATGGACGGCGGTGTCCAGCGCGAACGCATGGGCGCCACCGTCCCAGCACACCTGCACGAACCCGATCAGCTGATCGTTGCTGAAGGCCCCTACCCAGGTGAGTGCGTGCCGCTCCAGCCGCGCGGCCCACGGCTGCACGCTGACCTCACTCCCGAAGGCGAGGGCGTGCAGCGTCGACAACTCCTGATCGTCGACCGGAAACCGCACCACGTAGCGCGCAGTCGTCACACGCGACCCCGTGCGAGCAGCTCAGCGGCCGATTCCAGGCGGGCGTTCCAGCCGGCGGCCGGCTCTGAGCCCTCCGGGTAGTCCGCCATGGTGAGGTAGCCCTGAACCATCGTCGACGGCATGGCCTCTGCCAAGCCCTGGCTCGTCCCGTAGGCGTCCACCGCCTCACTCCAGCGCTCAGGCTCCACCGACGACAGCAGGAACCACGCCAGGTCCAGTGCGCCCGGCGCCGCTGACACGTCCTCCCAGTCCAGGAACGCGACCACGCCATCCGGTGCGGTCCGCAGGTTCTGGGCCGAGGCGTCGCCGTGGGCCAGCGTGAGCTCGCCGGCTCGCGCGACATGGCCCTCAGCGTCCAGGACATGACCCACCAGCCGCTCCCCCGCCTCACGCACCGGCGCGGACAGGTCGGAGCGCGCGGCCAGTCGGAGCCAGGTCCGATCGAACAGGGCGGCGACCAGGTCCGCACCGGCTTCCAGCGGCCGCAGCCACGGCCACTCCAGGTGCGCACGGCCGATCCACCGATCGTGCAGGTCCCGCAGAGCCTTGGCACCCGCCACGGGCTCAGCGCCGGGCACCCAGTCGGACAGGTCCTCCAGCACCAGCAGCGTCCCCTCGGCGGTGACCTCGGACTCGTAGCAGGCAGGCACCCGGACACCGACAACCGGCGCGATCTCCCGATAGAACCGGACCTCGGACTCGAAGATGTTCAGGACTGCAGGGATCGACCCCGGTTCCGCCGGTGACCGGCGCTTCACATGGTTCGGCACCACGTCAGGCTAGGCGGGATCGTCCCCGGACGAACCTGATTTAGTGCGCCGCCTCTGTGCTGATCAGGACGACCGTGCTGTCGGGCCCGAGGTCCAGATTGTCTCGGGCCGCGCGGAGGCCGGCCAGTGTTGCGGCTCCGCTGGGACCGGACGAGATGCCGGCTCCGCGCAGGTCAGACGCTGCTTGCAGGGCGGCGTCGTCGTCGACTGTCACCGCGTAGTCGAGGCCGGCCCGTAGTACAGGCCAGGCGAGGGTTGACGCCGTACCGCAGTTCAGGCCGGCCATCACTGTCTTGCCGGTCGGCACCGTCACCAGCTCACCGGCCAGCAGACTGGTGGTGACACACGAGGCACTGGCGGGCTCCACACCGAGCACTGCTGCGGTGGACGAACCACTGCGGTAGTGCGTGACCGCTGCCTGGGCGATCGACCCGACACCCATCGGTACGACGACCAGATCCGGCTCGACCTCGATCTCGCGGAACAGAGTCGAGTACCCGTCGACCACGTGCTGGGGCACGTCCTCGTACCCGGGCCAGGCAGAGTCTTGGATCAGCAGCCGCCCGTCCACCGCATACGCCGCCGCTTCGGCGACCGCGGCGTCGTACGAGTCAGGTACGACGGTCACGGTCGCACCCTCGGCGCGAATGGCGTCGATCGCCTTCTCGTCGACGACGTCCGGCACGAACACGTGTGACGCGAGACCGAGCATGGCGGCCCGCCGGGCGACCGCACGGCCGTGGTTGCCGTCGGTCGCGGTCACGAGCCCCACCGGACCAGGGCGCTCCTGCAGCGCGCGGTGGATCGCCCACCAGGCGCCGAGTGCCTTGAACGCGGGCAGACCGAGCCGTTGCGACTCGTCCTTGACGAGAACCTGACCGACTCCCAACTCCGACGCCAGTGCGGGGACAGGAGTCAGCGGAGTCGGGCGGTAGCCGGGCAGACTCTGGTGGAACGCCTGCACCTCAGCCGGTGCAGGCGTCGTACGCCAGGCCGTGGCGGACGGGTTGCAGTACCAGCGCACCAACTAGGCGACCAGTGCGAAAGCCTGTGCCGTGCCGGAGTAGGCGTGCGGGGACGAGGTGATGCGCTGCGGGCTGGACTGCTCGACCCGGATCGCCGCCGTCTGCAGGCGGACCGGCAGCGTGGACCGGACCGCCGTGGCCAGGTCGAACTGCACCTCGGCGAGCAGGTCGGTCAGATCGAGGTCAAGTGCCCGGCAGATCGCGGCGAGGATCTCCGAGGACGGCTCCTTGCGGCCGCGCTCGATCTCGGACAGGTAGGGCACCGACACCTGGGCCAGCTCGGCGAGCTCACGCAGGGTGATGCCCCGCTCGCGCCGCAACCGGCGGAAGACGTTCCCTATCACCTGGCGTAGCAACACGTCGTGGCCCTCCTCGCATCATGAAGTCCTGTAACGAGTGTGCCATCTCGAGGAGGTCTGCGGCGGGCAGATCTGCCACGGGCAGATTCCGGCCCGGTTCCGGACGGTTCGCCGCAGGCTGGACGCATGAGTCAGTTTCAGCTTCCGAACAACCTGGACAGCCACATCTACGAGCGGCTGCTGTGGCAGCGCATCCTCGTCCTCGGGGACGAGATCAAGGACGAGAACGCCAACGCGCTGTGCGCTCAGCTGATCCTGCTGAACGCCGAGGATCCGAAGGCTGACATCTCGCTCTACATCAACTCGCCCGGCGGCTCGGTCTCGGCCGGGCTGGCGATCCTGGACACGATGAACTTCATCAGCAACGACGTCGCGACGTACGCGATGGGGATGGTCGCGTCGATGGGTCAGGTGCTGCTGACCTGCGGTACGCCGGGGAAGCGGTTCTCGCTGCCGCACGCGCGGATCATGATGCACCAGCCGACCGGCGGCATGGGTGGTACGGCGAGCGACATCAAGACCCAGGCGGAGCAGGCGATCAAGGCGCGCGAGGACCTGGCGCGATTGATCTCCGACCGGACCGGCCAGCCGCTCCCCCGGATCGAAACCGACTTCGACCGCGACCGCTGGTTCACCCCGGACGCAGCCCGCGACTACGGAATCATCGACCGAGTCCTCACCCGGCCCGTTGCGGTAGTGAGTTGAGTGCTTGCTGAAGGTCCGCGGTGAGGTCCTCGAGGTCCTCGAGGCCGAGGCTGAGGCGGAGGAGGCCTTCGCCTGGCTTTGCTTCGGGGGTTACGAGGCGGTGGGTCAGGGCGGCGGGGTGCTGGATGAGGGTGTCTACGCCGCCTAGCGAGACGGCGTGGGTGATCAGGCGGAGCGAGGCGGCCACCTGCGCGGCGGCTGCGTAGCCGCCGGTCAGGGTGAAGGCCAGGACGGCGCCGGGGCCTGATTGCTGGCGGCCGATGAGCTCTTGGGGGTCGGACAGGCCGGGGTAGTGGACCTTCTCGATGGCGGGCTGGGCGGTGAGCCAGTCCGCCACCTTGGCCGCGCTCGCCTGCTGCGCCCGCACTCGCACCGGCAACGTCTGCAGTCCCCTGTGCAGTTCGTACGCCGCCAACGGGTGCAGCAGGCCACCAGTCACTGCGCGGATCTGCCGTAGCCGGCCGACCCACTCCACGCCGGCCGCGACGACGCCACCCATCACGTCGCCGTGCCCTCCGAGGTACTTCGTTGCCGAGTGCAACACCAGGCTTGCCCCGTGCCGAGCCGGCTGCTGCAGCACCGGGGTCGCGAAGGTGCTGTCCACCAGCACCGGTACGTCGCCCGCCTGCCGGACCACCGCGGCGATGTCCACCAGCTCCACAGTCGGGTTCGCCGGCGTCTCCACGATCACCAGCCCGGTGTCCGGCCGGATCGCCGTACCGATCTCGGTGACGCCGGCCCAGCTCACCGTTGTCCCCAGGAGGCCTGTGGATAACAGGTGGTCAGAGCCACCGTACAGCGGGCGTACGGCGACCACGTGCGGCTTACCGGCCGCGACCGTAGCGAGGAGACAGGCGGTGAGCGCCGCCATACCGCTGCCGAAGGCGACCGCACCGTCGGTCTGCTCGAGCTCCGCCAAGGCGCTCTCGAAGCGCGCGACGGTCGGGTTCCACAGCCGCTGGTAGACGAGGCTGCCGCCGTCCGGGCCGTTGCCCTGCGCCAGCGCGTCGTACGACGTCCCGCCGCTGTCCACATCGGGCAGTGGATAAGTCGTGGACAGGTCGATCGGCGGCACGTGGACGCCGAGGGCGGTGAGGTCGTCACGGCCGGCGTGGACCGACCGGGTGTCGAGCTGGGTCATCGAGCCTCCTCGGACGCTGGGGTGACCGAGAATGGAATCTTCTGCAGATCTACCGCAAGAGTTCCGAAGAAAATTCATCCACAGGCTCATCCACACGCTGTGGATTCTGTGGAGGAGCCCTACAGTGGTGCCATGCCGAAGGATCGTCGGAGCCCCGGACCGGCGCCGCGGGCCGCGCCCGGGTCCGGGCCCGGCGGGCTGGACGAGGTGGATCGAGAGCTGGTCCGGCTGCTCACCGCCGACGGCCGGATGCCGAACAACGCGCTGGCGGAGGCGACCGGGATCGCGCCGTCGACGTGCCTGACGCGCGTACGGTCGCTGCGCGAGCGCGGGGTGATCCGCGGCTTCCACGCCGAGGTGGACCTGGCGGCGCTCGGTCAGCCACTGCAGGCGCTGATCGCGATCCGGATCGGCGCCCACTCCCGGGACGAGATCAACCGCTTCCGCAGCAAGGTCCCGGCGCTACCGGGCGTCCTGTCGCTCTTCCACGTCAGCGGCGCGAACGACTACCTGCTGCACGTGTCCGCGCCCTCACCGGACGCCCTCCGCGAGTTCGTGCTCGACCACCTGACCGCCGACCCGGCAGTCGTCCACGCCGAAACCAGCCTGATCTTCGAACACGTCCGCGGCGAGCCGGACCCGCAGCACTCATCAAGTGCGCCCGAACTGGCCGGCTCACGCTCAGACAGCAGTGCGCGACGCCACTAGGCACGCGTTGTTGAGTGCTGGCAGTCCGCAATCAGCGGGGCTTCAGCCCCCAGGCGGTTGCGAGTAGGTCGAAGGAGTGGCGGCGTTCGGCGGGGTTGTGGATGTTCGTCGTGATGATGAGTTCGTCGGCGCCGGCGGACGTGGCTCGGCGGAACAGGTCGGCGGCGACCTGGTCGGGGGTGCCGACCGAGACGAGGCCGGCCCACTCCTCGACCGCGGCGAGTTCGGCGTCCGACCACGGGTAGGCCTCAGCCTCTTCCGGCGACGGCAGCGGGCCCGGTCGCCCGGATCGGAGCCGGAGCATGGAGAGCGCGTTGGCCCGGGCCAACTGCTGTGCGCGCTCCTCGGTGTCGGCCACGATCGCGGCCAGCGCGAGGATCGCGTGCGGTTCGGTCTGCTGGTCCGACGGCTGGAACATCTCCCGGTACGACGCGATCACGCCGGCCGGATCCAGAGTCCCGAAGTGACCGGCGTACGCGAACCCGGTCCCCAGCGCCGCCGCGGCCTGACCGCCGTACGTGCTCGAGCCGAGGATCCACACCGGCGGCAGCGGTACGTCGCTCGGTTGCGCGGAGATCGGCGCGAACGGATGGCCGGCCGGGAAGCCCTCGGCGTACGCGCGCAGTTCGGCGTACTGCTCGGGGAAGTCGTCCGCGCCGAGCGCCTCGCGGCTACGGCGGAGTGCGAGCGCGGTGCGCTGGTCGGTGCCGGGTGCGCGACCGATGCCGAGGTCGATGCGGTCGGGGTGCAGACCGGCCAGGACACGGAAGGTCTCAGCGACCTTCAGCGGTGAGTGGTTCGGTAGCATGATGCCGCCGGAGCCGACGCGGATGGTGGAGGTAGCCGCGGCGACGGCCGCGATCATCACCTCCGGGCTCGTGCTGACCACGCTCGGGATGTTGTGGTGCTCCGCCAGCCAGAAGCGGTGGTACCCGGCGGCCTCAGCGGTCCGGGCGAGTTCGAGCGTCTCGTGCAGCGCCTGCGACGGTCGCGATCCCGTCGGTACCGGCGAAAGGTCGAGCACGGACAGGGGCATCGGTTCGGAGCTCACCTCAGGTCGCAACCGCCGTCCGTCGCGACCTATTCCGGGTACGGCGTGTCTGCGCGGGCGTCACGCAGACAACGGGACCACCAGGCCAACTGCCGGAGCAGCGCAGACGCTGCGGCCGGGGTGGTCGAGTCGGTGGGTTCGCCGGCCAGGGTGAAGTCGTCCTCGTGGAAACCGAGCGAGTCGCGGATCGTCGCCGCATGAAGTTCGGCGAAGACCAGTCGCAGCTGCTCGGCGGCGCGCAGTCCGCCCGACCGGCCGCCGTACACGACGAAGGCGATCGGCTTGGCATACCAGGGTCGGCGGACCGCGTCGATCGCGACCTTCAGATCGCCTGGGTAGGCGTGGTTGTACTCGGCCGTGACGATCACCACAGCGTCCGCGTCCTCGATCCGCCGCGGCAGTTCGGTGAGCGGTACGGCGCTGAGGTCGATCAGGTCGAGCTTGAACTCGTCGCTGCGTTCGACCTCGCGCGCGAACCAGTGCGTGACCAGTGTCCCGAACCGCGCGGCGTCCACATTGCGCGTGAGCAGCGCGAGCCGCAAGGGATGAACAGTCACGCTGAGGACGCTAATACCTCAACTTTGCTTGAGGTCAAACTCGCGTTCAGTCCTTGGAAGGAGGTGGCGCGGGCGGGCTGCTGGCGGGCAGGTCCGACTTGGCCGCACGCATGAGCTCCTCCGACTCGGACTCGGTGCGCGCTTCGGATCGCGACTGCTCGGCGGCCTCCGGCTCGGTCGTGGTCGATGGCTCGGTGGTGGTCGACGGCTCGGTGGTGGTCGATGGCTCGGACGGCTCGGTGGGCGTCGAGGAGTCCGCGGTGAGGACGCCGACGGTCTGCCAGGCCTCCGTGACGGCGGCGAGCTGGCTGGAGTCGTCACCGAAGAGCTCGGTCGCGGCCGCCTGGGTGGCCTCGGCGAACTCGGCGAACGTCGCAGTCTCGGAGAGCGTGCCCGACGTGAGTGTGGTGTACCAGATCTTCCCGGCGTCGTCGTACGCGTTGCCGCCGATCCCCGCCGCGGTCAGGTAGAACGCCCGGTTCGGGATGCCCGAGTTGAGGTGTACGCCGCCGTTGTCGTCCTCGGTCTCGATGTAGTCCGACATGTGCGCCGGCTGCGGATCGCGGCCGAGCCGCGGGTCGTCGTACGCCGTACCGGGCTCCTTCATCGAGCGCAGCGCCACACCCTGCACGCCCGGCCGGAACAGTCCCGCACCGATCAGCCAGTCGGCCTCCTCGGTGCTCTGGCCGAGGTTGTGCTGCTTGGCGAGCGAACCGAACACGTCGGAGATGCTCTCGTTCAGCGCGCCCGACTGCCCTTCGTAGGCGAGGTTCGCGGTGTACTGCGTGACGCCGTGAGTCAGCTCGTGTCCGGTGACGTCGACCGACTCGGTGAACCCGCCGAAGATCTCGCCGTCACCGTCGCCGAAGACCATCTGGGCGCCGTCCCAGAACGCGTTCGCGTAACCGCGGTCGTAGTGCACCGTCGACGTCAGCGGCAGCCCGCTGCCGTCGATCGAGTCACGGCCGAAGCACTCGCTGTACATCGTCCAGGTCGCGCCGGTCCCGTCGTACGCCTGGTTCACGGCCTCGTCCTGGACCGGATCCTCGCCTTCGGCGCGCACCGGCGTACCCGGGAGGTCCGTCTGGTTCTCCGCGTCGTACACGGCGCGTTGCAGTCCACCGGCTTCGGCCGCGGGCTCGGCGGCAGCGGCTCCGGCCGCCGGGCGTGTTCGCAGTACGGCGTCGTGCTGCAGCGACTGGCGAAAGCGGGCGCGGAGGCTGGGGTCGTCCACGGCTTGCTCGAGCTGCTCGAGCAGGTACGGCGGGACGATGTAGTGGAACACCATCCTCCGATCGTGCCCCACCCGGCCGATCCGGGGACAGGGGACGAGCCGGAAAAACTGCGGCAGTACAAAAACTCCGGGAAGGAGGATAAACTCAAGGATTTGTATGGCTGCTACCAGAAAATGCGTCAGAAATGATCTCTGGGAACCAACGCGCGTAGTTTATCACAAGGGGATGGAATTGCCGAATCCGGTGCAGGCCGAACAGGGTCACCTGACGACGTTCTACGCCGCGCTCGACACCGAGCGCGAGCGGGCCGAGCAGCGCAAGCAGGACGAGCAACTGGTCCAGACCCGCAACGCGCAGGCACTCCACCAGCGCGACGGCCGGATCCGCGACCTGAACGCGCGGCTGGCCCGGCTGAACGCGGCCGAGGAGGGACTGTACTTCGGCCGGCTGGACGCGGCCGACGGTGAGATCCTGCACCTCGGCCGGATCGGGTTGCACGACGACGACTACGAATCCCTGCTGGTGGACTGGCGCGCGCCCGCCGCCCGCCCGTTCTACATCGCGACCGCGGTGGCGAACGAGGGCGTCGTCCGGCGCCGGCACATCCAGACCCGGCTGCGCAAGGTGATCGACGTCCAGGACGAGCAACTCGACCTGGGCCGGACCGCGGCCGACCCGTCCAAGCCCGGCACCGGCGTGATCGGCGAGGCTGTCCTGCTGAAGGCGCTGGACGCGCGGCGGACCGGCCAGATGGAGTCGATCGTGCAGACGATCCAGGCCGACCAGGACCGGATCATCCGCTCCGAGCTGCCCGGAATCCTGGTCGTCCAGGGCGGTCCCGGCACCGGCAAGACCGCGATCGCGCTGCACCGGGCGGCATTTCTCCTTTACACCCACCGGGAACAACTGGAAAAGCGCGGAATTCTGGTGGTCGGGCCGAATGCGGCGTTCCTGCGGTTCATCGGCCAGGTGCTGCCGTCGCTCGGCGAGGACGGCGTACGTCTGGTCACCGTCGCCGAGCTGTACCCGAGCCTGACCGCGACCCGCCCGGAGACGGCCGAGAGCGCCGAGGTGAAGGGCCGGCTGGTGATGGCCGACGTGATCGCGAAGGCCGTCGACGACCGCGAGTGGATCCCGGAGCGCCCCGTCCACGTCACCGTCGACCGGACCGTGCTGCGTCTCGATCCGCAGGTGTGCCTGGAGATCCGCGAGCGGGCTCGGGCGCGGAATCTCACCCACAACCAGGCTCGTCCGTTCTTCCGGACCGAGATGGTCGACCACCTGACCAATCAGTACGCCGACCTGGTCGCCACCGACCCGTACGACGGAGAGAACCTGCTCGACGAGTACGAGCTCTCGGAGCTGCGCAAGGAGGTCCTGGCCGAGCCGGCCGTGCAGGCGCTCCTCGACCAACTCTGGCCGCTGCTCAGCCCACAGAAGCTGCTCGAGAACCTGTACGGCGACGAGGACCGGCTGGCGCTGGCCGCGCCGCAACTGAGCGAGCTCGACCGCGAACATTTGCTGCGGTACGGCGCCGACTGGAGTCCGTCCGACGTACCCCTGCTCGACGAGGCCGCCGAGTTGCTCGGCGATGACGGGAGCGAGGCGGCTCGCGAACGGGCGGCCCGGGCGCGCGCGATCGCTTATGCGCAAGGGGCACTGGACGTCCTGAGCGGCTCGGGGTCGACCGACTTCGACGACGACGATGACGCGGAGATCCTGACCGCGAAGGACATCCTCGACGCCGAGGCGCTGGCCGAACGCTACGAGGCGGACGACGATCGCACGCTCGCGGACCGGGCCGCGGCGGACCGGCGCTGGACGTACGGGCACGTGATCGTGGACGAGGCGCAGGAGCTCTCACCGATGGCGTGGCGGGCGATCGCGCGTCGCTGCCCGCTGCGTTCGATGACTGTGGTCGGCGACGTCGCGCAGACCGGATCGATCGGTGGCGGGACGAGTTGGTCGGCCGCGCTCGGCGAAACGTTCGGCGATCGCTGGCGGCTGGCCGAGCTGACGCTCAACTACCGCACACCGGCCGAGGTCATGGACCTGGCCAGTGACGTCCTGCACGAGGTCGACCCGTCGGCGAAGGCGCCGCAGTCGGTGCGCTCGACCGACGTGAAACCGTGGCACGCCGACATCTCAGCGTCCGACCAGGCCTTGTACGTCCACAAGGTCGCCGCCGAGGAGTCGGCGTACGGGCAGGTCGGGATCATCACGTCGCGCAGCCGGCTCGAGCTCGTCCACGAAGCGGTCGCCGACCTCGACGTCACCGTCCTGAGCGCCCGCGAAGCCAAGGGCCTCGAGTTCGACTCGGTCCTGGTCGTCGACCCCGACGGCATCGTGATCGAGTCGCCGCGGGGTCTGCGTGACCTGTACGTCGCTCTGACCCGGTGCACCCAACGACTCGGGGTCATCGGCGAGCTTCCCGACGTACTGCGGGATTCCGACGCGTGGGACGTACGGCGCTGAGCCAGGTCAGTCCTTCTTGGGGTGGCGGCCGAACAGCCGCGCGAAGTTGACGTCGTAGCCCCAGCCGAGCACCTTCGGCGTGAACAGCCGAGGCTCGGCGGGGTTCCACCAGCGTGACCTGGTCCGGTCCAGCGTCGGGCGTCGCCAGTCGTACGGGATGCCCAGGAACTTGCCTGTCCTATCGCCCACACCCCGACGGTAGCTCGCCGTTCAGTGTTGCACCGGATGTTCTCCCGGTGAACCCGACCCATGGACAGCGCACAGGGACAAGGCTTCAATGGGGCGATCCACGAACGGAGAACCGAATCCACACGCACCGTATTGATGCCGACCGCAACGGAGTCCTGTGACTCGGACCGTGTGGGTCTGCATCGTGGCGGCGGTGGTGACCGTCGCCGCCGCAGGAGTCTTCTGGCTGTCGACCGGCCAACCCGATCGTTCTCCGTCCGCACAGGCCAGTAGCACCCCGACACGCACGGAACCGCCACCGACAGCGCCGACGACTGCACACCTTCGGTATGTGTTTCCGGTTGGGGGGTGTCGGGGGGATGCTTCGCAGAGTCATCATGACTATCCGGCGTCGGACATCTTTGCGAAGGTCGGGTGCAGGTTTGTGTCGCCTGTCGATGGGTGGGTGGACGAGGTGACGCGGGTGGATGGGTGGGATGGGAAGACGAATGTGGGGCGGGATCGGGGTGGGTTGTCGGTTTCCGTGGTCGGGGTTGACGGGGTTCGGTACTACGGATCGCATTTGTCGGCGATCGCGGGTGGGATCCGGCCGGGGTTGATGGTGCGGGTCGGGCAGACGTTGGGGCTGACTGGGAAGACCGGGAGTGCTCGTGGGACGCCGCCGCATCTGCATTTCGGGATCAGTTGGCCGACGGCTCCGGGCAAGTGGTGGATCCGGCGTGGAGCCGTGCCGCCACAGGCGTTCCTGGCCAGTTGGCACGGCGGTGGGCAGTTGTCACCTGTCGCGTCGGTTGCCAAGGTCCGGCGTGGGTACGGCGTCGATCGTGGGTGTCGGTCGTACTGCTAACGCGAAGGCGGCGGCCAGGAGGAGGCCGCCGAGCGGCATCAGATCCAGGTTGACGGTGATGACGGCGAAGCCGGCGGCGAGCAGGATCGGGGACCAGATCGGCAGGCGGCGGTCGAGGACGAGGAGAACCGCCAACGCGAGCAATCCGACAAGGAACAACGCGGGTCCGATGGTGGACAGCGGTTCGTAGATGCCGAGGTTGCCCGGCCAGCGGTCGTACTCGTCGCTGATCCGCGACATCCCGGCCCGGTCCTCGGCGCGGAAGCCGACCATGAGGTCGACCAGGATCACCCGGACGAACGCCGCTACGCCCAGCAACCCGACCACCACAGCCACGGCGCCAACTCCCCGTCGCCGGATCAGCTCACCGCGAGCGAGGACAAGCACCACGGCGAACAGCAGCATGCCGGCCAGGAACAGCAGATGCCCAACCGTCCACGCCAGCCCAGGCCCGTGCGAGCCGTCCACCCCGTCGATCAACCGAACGATGCCGTAGGCAACCAGCAGTCCGGCCGCCACCATCCCTGGTCTCGTCATATCTCCAGCGTCGTCACCGTGACGGGCCACCACATCGCCGACGAGAGGGAGCTTCCGGCAACTACTGGTTCGTGGGAGTGATCAGGCCCGTCTCGTACGCCGCGATGACGGCCTGCACCCGGTCGCGAAGGTTGAGCTTCGCGAGGGTGTTGCTGACGTGGGTCTTGACGGTGTGTTCACTGACGGTCAGAGCAGTGGCGATCTCGGCGTTGGACAGACCGCGGCCGAGCAGCACGAGCGTCTCGCGCTCGCGGCTGGTGAGTACGTCGAGCGCGGCGGCCGGCGTACTGCGGGGACGGCTCCGGGTCAGATCGGCAATCAGACGACGGGTGACACTCGGGGCGAGCAAAGACTCGCCGGCCACGACGACGCGAACGGCGTGCACGAGATCGTCGCGCCGTACGTCCTTCAGCAGGAACCCACTCGCCCCGGCATACAACGCGTCGTACACGTAGTCGTCGGAGTCGAAGGTGGTGAGCATGACCACCTTCGACGGAGTACTCGAGCAGATCGTGCGGGCCGCGGCGAGCCCGTCGACGCGCGGCATTCGTACGTCGAGCAGAGCCACGTCCGGCGTCAAAGCTCGGACAAGCTCGATCGCCTCGGCGCCATCGGCCGCCTCGCCGACGACTTCGATATCGGGTTGCGCGTCCAGGATCATCGCGAAGCCGCTGCGGACCAGTTCCTGATCGTCGGCCAGCACCACCCGGATCATGAAACCCCTTCCAGATAAGGCAATCTGGCCCGCACCTCGAACCCACCACCGTCCAGCGGCCCGGCCTCCGCGATCCCACCACAGGCAGTGGCCCGTTCGCGAATCCCGACCAGTCCGTGCCCGCCCGCCGACACCTCGCCGCCGACGCCGTCGTCGGTGATCGACAACTCCAATGCCGAGTCCGACCAGTCCAGCAGTACGGCGACCCGCGTGGCGCGCGCGTGCTTCACCGTGTTCGTCAACGCCTCCTGGACGATCCGATACACCGCGACCTCGGTGTCCGGCGCCATCGGACGTCGTACGCCGGCCTCCTCCAACGACGCCGTACCCGTCACCAGCTCCGGCAGCGAGGCCAGCGTCGGCTGCGGTGCCCGGTCCTCGCCGGCCTTGAGTACGCCGAGCAGCCGCCGGAGCTGCACCATCGCGTCCCGGCCCGCGTCGGCGATCGCGTCGAAGGCCCGTTCGGCGCGGTCCGGATCGGTGCGTACGACGACCGGCCCCGCCTCGGCCTGGACGACCATCAGCGTGACCGCGTGAGCCAGGATGTCGTGCATGTCGCGCGCGACCCGAGCCCTCTCCTCGGCGGCGGCCCGGGCGGCCTCCGACAGGCGTTCCCGCTCGAGTTGGGCGACGCGTTCGCGGTGACTGCGCTCGAGCGATCCGGCCAGGAACGCGGCGACCGGGAGCAGGAAGGTGAACATGAACTCGTCCAGGTCGTTGTGCTTCAGCAGCAGCGACGCCGGCGGGAACGTGACCAGGATGACGACGAGCAGCCCGATCCGCTGCCACCGCTTGTGGCCGAGGCTGGCGAGCGTGTAGATCGCGACCAGGCCGCCGTACTGCAGGTTCTGCCCCGGTCGATGGTGGAGCGAGACCAGCACCGCGGCCGCGCCGACCACGACCATCACCCCGAACGGCCAGCGGCGGCGCCAGAGCAGCGGGATCACGGTGGCCAGGTTGGCGACGACGCCGAGCGTGGTGACGAATCCGGGTTCGCGGTCGATGAACGGCACCGAGGACGCGACGCCGACCGCGAGCACGACGGCGACGTCGATCACCCGATCCCGTGTCCGTGGACCGGGGATACCCAGCCGCTCGAGTCCGCCCATCGCCTCAGTCTGACTCACTCGGGGTCCCGCGGACCTGGCTCCCACGACGGAGATCAGTCCGGCGGACTCCGTCCTACGAGTGAGAGCCGGTGCAGGATCTCGGTCGAGATGGCGGTGTAGCCGAGGGACTCGTACAGCCGGCCGGCGCCGGTCGGGCTGTCGGCATCCACGCCGAGCGAGGACCGTTCGAAGCCGGACTCCTGGCCAACCCGCAGTACGGCGCTCACCGCCGCCCGGGCGAGCCCGCGACCGCGATACTCCCGCCGCGTCCCGACCTGCCCGATCCACACCTCGCGTACGCCGGTCTTCTCGGTGTCGACTGGGAACTCGTAGCCCAGCGCGTACGCCGCGATCCGATCCCCGTCGACGACGATCCGCGACAGCGCCGACCGGAAGTGACGGTTACCGGTGAACCACTTCTTCCAGTCGTCCTCGCTCTTCGGTGCGAATCCCCAGTGGTCCACGAAGATCTCGTTGTGCGCAATCCGGAGTTTCTCGTCGTCGCGCGGATCGAACCCGATCACCGCACAACCGTCGGGCACGGGCGTCAGCGGCACCGGTTGGTCGTCGTACCAGCGCTGCATCAGGCGGAAGTAGCGGACCGGTTCGAGGCCGCGGCTCGCCATCAGGGCGAGAGCGCCGGAGTTGGCGGCCTGGACCTCGACGTCGACCAGGTCAGCGCCGCGCTCGCGAGCACGCCCGACCTGCCAATCGAGCAGCGGACCACCGAGACCTCTCCGCCGCGCTCCGGGATCAACGCCGCCCCTCACCTTCACGATGGCCTGCCCGTCGCGCACTGACGACTCTGGCACGAGGCCGTAACCGGCCAGCCGTCCGTCCAGCCACACGGCGAGCGAGTCGGTGGCATCGTCGAGGGCCTCGGTGATTCCTTCGACAGTCACGTATTCACCGGTCTCGTCGGCTGCGGCGATCGCGTTCGCCACCTCGACCACGGCCGGCACATCCGCAGGCTGGATCGGTCCCGTCGTCACCCCAGCCGGCCAGTCCACGCCGCAACAGTAGAGCGTCAGGACTCCGGGCCGAATACCTGGCGAATCTCGGACTCGCCTTCCCAGCCGGGCCAGGTCCGGCGATGCAGATCCATGAAACGTTTGGTCCAGCGGACGACCTCGTCGCGGGTTGTCACGTCGTAGACCGCGTACGCGCCGAGCGGCAGCGCATCCTCTCGCGGCCCTTCACCGACGGTCAGAGTCCCGGCGCAGACGGCGACCCGGGTAGCGGTTGCCACCGGCAACAGACCGCCCGTGTCGACCAGCACTCCGCTCCGGACCGCCTCCGCGCCGAGTGCGGCGATCCCTTCCGCGAGCTCCGGCGGTGGAAACCCGTAGTCCTCGGCGGCCCGCAGTACGGCGATGAACCGCATCAGCGGGCCCGGCCCTCGCGCAGCATCCCGATCGACTTCTCGATCCGTCGGTCCCGGGTCACATCGGTCTTCGCGGACGTCACCTGCAGCGCGTGCCACTGCTGCTTGCTGTAGCTCAGCGTCTCCCAGAACTCCTTGGCCTTGGCATCCGCCGCCAACGCCGCAGCAAGTTCCTCGGGTACGTCGAGCACCCGCTCGGCCGTGTCGAGTTCGACATCGACCTCCATCACCCCACCGGGTACGACGCCGGCCTCGGTACGACGTTCAGCGCTGAAACCCAGCAGATAGCGGCCACCCATCCGGGCGATCGAGGTGCGAAAGGTGTAGCCGTTGACGGTGACGCTGACCTTCGGGTGACCACCGCCGCCGAGCGCCTCGACGACGTCGGTGGGGATCTCGAAGCCGGCGGTGTTCTTGCCGGTGGACAAGAGTTCGGCAGTGAACTTCATCGGACCTCCTCCGTCCGAGCGTGGAGCATCAGGAGGGTCAACCAGGTCCAGCCGAGGATCACGGCGACGGTGAAACCCAGGTTGCCGGCGGTGGAGCCACCACCGGTGGAGAGGCCGATGAGACTGAGGAAGTAGACGACACCGGTGACCAGCGAGAAGCGGGACCAACCGCGCTCGTTCTGGCGGGCGAACCTCCGGCTGAGCACGAGGCAGGCCACGATCAGGCCGATGAAGCCGATGAATCCGGCGATGACGTGGCCGAACCCGTGCCAACTGACGCTGTCCGGGATCCCAGCCGGCGTACCGATCGGGAAGCCGTCGGCCGGGTCGGCCCGCATCAGGCCGGCGGCGGCGACACCTGCGCCGTACACGAGGATGCCGCCGAAGGCCCAGCGCGATCGGAGACCCGCGCGGCGCAGTGCGAGGGCGCCGACGACGGTGAGCAGGCCGGTCACGACCATCATCGTCGAGTGGATCCAGCCGCCGGTGCCGTTCGCCAGCAGGCTCAGCGAGTGCCTGCGGATGTCGTAGCCGTCGCGGACGATCGCCTCGATGGTGCCGATGCCGACGTACAGCGGGCCGGCGATCGCGCCGGCGAGCAGGAGCGGTGGTGCGGATTGCTTCGTCATGGTCGTCATGGCGGCAAGCCTGGAGCGAACCACTTCAGAAAACCTTTGGAACGCAGGGCACTAGTCTGAGCCGCATGCGTTTCGGCGTACTGGGGCCAGTCACCGCGTGGACCGACGACGGCCAGGCGGTGCGGATCCCTGATCGCAAGGTGCGAGGGCTGCTGGCCGATCTACTGCTGCACGCCGGTCGCCCGGTCGCGGTGACGATGCTCATCGACGATCTGTGGGGCGACGAGCTCCCCGGCAACCCGACCGCGACGCTGCAGACCCGCGTCTCCCAGTTGCGTCGCGCGCTGGAGGACGCCGAGCCGGGTGCACGCGAGCTCGTGCAGACCGGACCGGCCGGCTACCTGATTGCGGTGGCACCCGAAGCGGTCGACTCGGGCCGGTTCCGCGCCCTCGCCACTCGCGCCCGGCAGACCGGTAGCGCCCGGATGCGCGCTGCCACCCTCGCCGACGCGCTCACGCTGTGGCGCGGTCCGGCGTACGCCGACGTGGCGCAGGAAGCGTTCGCCCGGGCAACGATCGACCGGCTCGACGAAGAACGGCTCGCGGTCCAGGAGGCGTACGCCGAGGCGCGCTTCGTGCTGGGTGAGCACGAAGAACTGGTCGCCGAGCTGGCGGAGCTCGTCGCGCGTCACCCATTGCGACAGCGACTGCGCGCCGTACAGATGAAGGCGCTGCATCGGTCTGGGTGGCAAGCCGAGGCGCTGGAGAGCTACGCAGACCTGCGGGTTCGGTTGCGGGACGAGCTCGGGCTCGATCCGAGCGCCGAGCTGGTCGCGCTGCATCAGGAGATCCTGACCGAGGAGCCGTCGGCGAAGGCCCCGGCGAAGAGCAACCTTCCGGCTGAGCTCACGGAACTGATCGGCCGGGATCCGGCGGTCGGCGAAGTGGTGGAGCAGCTCGAGTCGGCGCGGCTGGTGACGCTGACCGGCGCGGGTGGGGTTGGCAAGACGAGCCTCGCGCTCGCGGCCGCTCGCCGCGCCGACTCACCTGATGGCGTCTGGCTCGTCGAGTTGGCCGCACTCGAGCCGGGCGCCGAAGCATCTGCATTGGTCCGGGAGACCGTTGAGCCGGGTGGCGACGTACTTGTTGTCCTCGACAACTGTGAGCACGTGATCGAGTCCGCCGCGGAGGTTGCGACCGAACTCCTGCGCTCGCCGGGTCTGCGGATCCTCGCCACCAGCCGGGAGCCTCTTGGCATCGCGGGCGAGCATCGGCGGCCGGTTCCTCCATTGGAGCTGCCGACGGCTGGCAACGACGCGGCCGGCAGTCCGGCGGTTCAACTGTTCGTCGCGCGGGCCGAGGCTGCCGATCCGCGCTTCCGGCTGACCGCTGACAACACCGACGCCGTCGTTGCATTGTGCCAACGGCTGGATGGTCTGCCATTGGCGCTGGAGCTGGCCGCGAGCCGAGTGGGCGCGATGGACGTCCACGACCTGGTCGACCGCTTCGACGATCGATACCGCCAACGCGGTCTGCCCGATCGGCAGCAGACGTTGTCGGCGATGGTCGAGTGGAGCTGGGACCTGCTCGGCGAACCCGAACGCGCCGTACTTCGCCGCCTCGCACCACATCCCGGCGGATGCACGCTGGCTGCGGCCGAGGCGGTGTGCGCGGGTGACGACGTACCGGTGGCTGAGGTCGCCGAACTGCTGGCCCGACTGGTCGACCGGTCGCTCGTCGTCCGTGTGGACGGTACGTCGGGGTCGCGCTATCGGTTGCTGGAGACGGTCCGCGCGTTCTGTCTGCAGCGGTTGGAGGAGGCCGGCGAGCTCGAAGCGACGCGGCGGCGGTACGAGCGGTACTTCGAGGGATTGGCCCAGCACACCGAGCCGCGGCTGTACGGACACAGCGACCTCTTCGCCTACTTGGGCGGCCTGTACGGCGAGTCCACCCCGCAGCGAGCGCCGTCCACCGCAGCGTTGCGGCCGCGGATCGAGACCGTGGTCTCGCGTGACGGCACACCGATCGTCGTCGAGGTGTACGGCGGCAGCGGTCCGGCGATCGTCCTCGTCGGTGGCGCGCTGAACGACCGGCGGACATTCATTCCGTTGGCGAAGCGGTTGGCCGACGGGTTCACGGTCGCGACGTACGACCGGCGTAGGCGCGGGGACAGTGGCGATGTGCAGCCGTGGGCGGTCGAGCGTGAGTTGGAGGACTTGGCCGCGGTCGTGGACGTCGTGGGAGGTTCGGCGTACGCGCTGGGTGTCTCGACAGGTGCCGTGTTCGCAGCGGAGGCGGCCGCGCAGGGTGTGCCGATCAGCGGGCTGCTGCTGATCGAACCGCCGTTCATCCTCGACGACACCCGATCCGTGCCGGTCGACCTCGCGAGCCGGCTGCAGGAACTGGTCGCGCAGGACCGGTACGGCGACGCGACCGAACTGTTCCTGGTCACGGCGGTGGAGATGCCGGCCGAGGTGGTCGCGCCGTTGCGGAATGCCCCGCTGTGGAAGGACCTCGAGGCGCTGGCGCCGACGCTTGCGTACGACACCCTGCTGATGGACGACTTCACGATCCCGGCGCACTGGGCCACCACGATCACCGTGCCGACGCTGGTCATCGACGGCGGCCAGAGCCGGGAGTGGCGGCGCAACACCGCGCAGATCGTGGCGGACCTGCTGCCGCAGGGCCGGCGGCTGACGATGGACGGTCAACCGCACGATGTCGACCCAGAGGTGCTCGGCCCGATCGTGGCGGAGTTCATCGCTGCGTGTCGAGACGGCCAGGGCGGCTCCGACGTACCGGACGTGTGAGCTGATCGGCAGCTCGACGGACACAGGAGACAGTGTGGCTCAGCCCGTTCTCAACAGCATGTTGCTCGGCAGTGCCGACCCCGACCGGTTGAAGGCCTGGTACCGCGACGGCTTCCACGCGGAGGTCGACGGCTACGGCAACCTGAACCTCGGCGGGTTCGGCCTGGTCATCGAGCCCCGCGACGACGTCGCCGTGAAGACCGCCGAGCCCGGCCGGTGCATCGTGAACTTCGCCGTCGACGACATCGAGGCGACCGCCGCGCACCTGCGCACGCTCGAGGTGGAGTGGCTGGTGCATCCGGAGGATCGCGGCATCGGCTGGTTCGCGACGCTGATCGATCCGGACGGCAACTATGTCCAGCTGATCCAGATGCGGCCGGAGTACTACGCCAACCTCTGACAGGAGAAACGTCCGCACCGGAGCTTGGGGATCCCGGTGCGGACGTGGTTCTCGGTTTCAGGTGGTGCTGTCAGGCGCATGTGTGCAGGGGAGAAACGGCGGCAAGCGAGGGGCAGACTGCCCGCACTCGCTTGCCGCCAAAACCCGATGCCTTCAAGGTGATCGAGGTGAGGTTCTCGACCGGGCCGCGTTTCCGGGTGGGTTGTCTGGTGAGAAACGGAACGCGAGAAGGTACCGGGGGCTTTCTCAGCGGGGTGCTACGTCCCACATGCGCTCGCCGGGCAGGGGGTCGGGGAGTCGGTCCACGGCGGGCATCGGGTCGTTGGTGACCCGAAGTCCGGCGAAGCGACGGCTCATGGCGTGTGCGTACCGTTCGGCCAACGCCGGCTCGGCGTTGTAGTCGGCGATCACGTGCTCACCGAACCAGACTCGGACGCGTCGGCGCTCAGACGTCTGGGTGGCGGTGGCGGTTGTCACTGGTCCTCCTGGCTGTCTTTCGAGATGTGCGGCCTGGGAACGCGGAGCGAGCGCGGTGCCGGTGCGCCGTGTGTTCACCGTCACGTCAGATCCAACGGAGGACGCGGACGCTAAGTCACGGCTCGATCGCGATTTGTCCGGCTGCGGGCAAAACTTTTTCGAGACCGGGCAGGACCCAATTCTTCGAGCAGGTTTTCGACTGTCGTGATCGTTCAGTCGAACGGCCCGCGCACGGAGACGCCGCCGTCCAGCACGACCTGCTGGCCGGTCATGTACGCCGACGCGTCCGAGGCGAGATACACGACGGCAGCGGCCACCTCTTCCGACCTGCCGAACCGGCCCAGCGGGATCTCCTCGACGACCTCCGCGTCCACGTTCGCGTTGGCCACCGCCGTCGCGATCGCACCAGCCGCCGCGACGTTCATGCGGATGCCGTCCCCGGCGTACTCGGCGGCGACCGTCCTGGCCAGGCTGAGCAGTCCGGCCTTCATCACGCCGTACGCCGCTTGTTGCGGTGCGGCCATGAATCCGGTCACCGAGCCGACGCTGACGATGGTGCCGCCGCTGCCCTGGTCGAGGAACACGCGCAGCACCGCCCGGACTGCGCGCGCGACGTACCGGAGGTTGACCTCGTAGATGGTGTCCCAGTCCTCGTCGGCCATCTCGTGCAGCTTGACCGCCGGCACGAACGCGACCTGACCACCGACAACCGTGACGAGGACATCGAGCCCGCCGAGATTTTCGACCGCTCCGGCAACCATCGCCTCGACGTCCTGCAGCGAGCGGACATCCCCGCTCACGGCGTACGCCGTCGCACCGCCCTGCCGCAGCGCCTCGGCCGCCTCTTCGGCCCGGCCGAGGTCGATGTCCGCGACTGTCACCGCGGCTCCCTCGGCCCCGAAAGCCGCACTGACGGCGCGTCCGATCCCGCCGCCGCCTCCACCGATCACCAGTGCTCGTTTGCCGTTCAACTGCATGCCCGCGAGGGTAGATGATCGAGGCGTTCAGATTCACAGGGTTTCCTCAGGAACGACACGCCGGGCTGTCGGAACGACTCCGTACGCTGGAGACGTGACCATCGAAGACGCTGGAACGAAGGCACTGGCGGTCCCTGAAAGAGTGGCCGACGGAGTCGTGCAACCATCCGATCGGGTCCAACCCACCGGCCTCGAGGCTGTCCAGACCGAGCACTTGATCGGCAATGTCGGCGACGCGCTCCGGCTGCTCGACGCGGTCGAGCGAGTCCGCGGCCACGCGCATCCACTCATCCTCGGCCTGCAGGACGCGGTCGGGATGAAGATGCCGGCCGCCCTGATGCTGAACGCGATCGCGAACGGCCGCCGCACCGCCGACGACGTGGCGGAACAGGTCGGGACGACGCCGGGCGAGGCGGAGCTGGCGATCGCCGAGCTCGAGGCCCTCGGCATGGTCCGGACCAACCCGCAGCTCGCGGTGACGTCGCTGGGCCAGGCGCGGCTGTCTCAGCTGGATGGTCTGACGGTCCGCGTTCTCGACGTGATCACAGGGATTCTCGGCCCTACCGACGCGGCCCACCTGGTCCGCCTCCTGCACACCGTTGCCGACGGCCTCGAATCCGCAGCCGTCACGGCCACCGTCACGCAGGCGATCCCCCAGGCGGCTCTGCACAACTGAGGTCGCCGCGGTGTCGAAGAGCCGTCGACAGCCTCGACGTACCTGATGTCAGGGAGTCAACAAGGAGGTTCGAGATGTTCAAGGACACCAAGGCGTTCAGCGGGTTCTCCGTGGACGACATCGCGACCGCGAGGGAGTTCTACGGCAGCACGCTGGGCCTGACCGTCGGCGAGGAGAACGGGATGCTGCAGCTGCAGATCGCGGGCGGCATTCCGATCCTCGTCTACCCGAAGCAGGATCACGTGCCGGCCGAGTACACCGTGCTCAACTTCCCGGTCGACGACATCACCGCGACCGCACGTGAGCTGACGAATCGCGGCGTCACGTTCGAGCGGTACAACGACGACCAGGACGAACTCGGCATCTACCGCGGCGTCGGCCCACTCATCGCCTGGTTCAAGGACCCAGCGGGCAACGTCTTGTCGATCATTCAGGAATGAGGGATCGGGTCGTCGTACTGACCTAGGCGGCCCTTGTAGCGGACGTCGTTCAGGTACGGCCAGGCGTACGCCGTGCAGCCGTGTAGACCAAGGGTTTGCTGCTGCATGACCGGTGCCGGCTGGCCGGGTCCCGGGCAGAGCTCGTGGCCGCGGCCGAGCCGGTGCCCGGTCTCGTGGTTGATCATGTACTGCCGGTACGTCGTCAGCGGTGCACCGAAGTTCGGTACGCCGTGCACCCAGCGGGCGACGTTCAGCACAACGCGATCCCCGATCCGGCAACTGGTGTAGCGATCCGGCGCGGCACCACAGATCGTGTCGCGCGTCTCCGGCGTCACGAGCATCAGCTTGAAGTCCGGCGTCTCGCCCGGCCCGACCTGCCGGAATTGCCATTGCCCTTGTGACGTCCAGCCTTGCGGAGCGCCGTACGTCGCCCGCACGAACTGCGCCAGCGCAGTGCGATCGATCCCCTTGATGCCACCCTCGATCGCGATCTGGAACGTCAGCAAGGTCCCGGCCCGCCCGATCACCGCCGGACTCGCAGGCAGAACGGCGTATGACTGCGTCCCGCGCATCGGGTAAGTGATCACCGGCTTCGGCGTGGCCGGCACGGGCGTCTCACCAGGTGCGGCTGTTGTGGACAGCTGGGGTACGACGCCCTGCGCGGACGACTGCGCGGTCTCAGTTCCCGGCTTGGACGGGTAGCCGTGGCGGGCGAACGGGCTGGCCGGCAGCTCGTACAGGGCCCCGATCGCGACCACCACCGCGGCGGCCAACCCGATCGTCCTGACAACACTCCAGCGGCGCATCCGGTGAGCTCCTCACGACACCCCGGCGGGCGTCTTCTCACTCTCCTCTTGCCACTGTGCCCCGAAACCCTTCTCCATCCACGGGTGGAACCAGATCCGCAGGTTTTGATACGGCCGTGTTAGTTTACTCTGAAGAAGCACGCACGTATCAAAAAGGAGTCTTCGATGAGACGCTGGACCGCAGGCGTCGCCGCTGCGACCCTGCTGACCGCCACGCCGGTGGTCGCTCGGGCCGCGCCGACCGGCGCCGAACTGACCGCTGACGTGAACCGCGACGGACTGCTGACCCGCGCCGACGACGCCGGCAAGGACACCTGGACCGGAGCCCGCGGTGCGATCTTCCTGCCCAACCTGGACGACGACCAGCGCCGCTGCACGGTGGACCCGGCCGACCTGGACAAGCCCGGCCGGGCGGTCGACGAGAAGCTTGCCGCCTGCAACGATGCGGCCGACGACCGGATCAACGGTGCACGTGATGCGGCCGACCTGGCCCCACTCCGAATCGATGCCCAGCGCAACCTGTCCGGCGATGCGTCCGCAAGCATCACGATCCGGCTGGTGGGACGACAATCTGCCGTACCCGGACGGCGTTCCGGGTGAGTGGCAACCCTTCGCGACGAGCTTGCGCAAGGCAACGGCATCGACGGACGCGCGACTGCGGTTCGTCAGGGGTACGCCGAGGGGCTGGAAGGACATGTGGCTGCAGGACACCTTCGAGCCGGCGACCGCGAGTATGCCGGCGGTCGGCGGGCCGCACACGATGCGCATCCTGATCCGCTCCGGCAACGTCTGGGAGGTCGGCGGCGTCGACACCCCGCGCCCGGCCGGCCGGTTGCTCTACCGCGACGTGCGCGGCCCGGATGTCGGCATCGTTCAGGAACTGAGCAAGACCGCATCCGCCGGCCTCGACGACCTGCTGAACATGGGGGGCAACCTCGAGTCACTACCGCCGTACGACGGGTACCCACACGGGCGGATCGTCTACGGGTCGGGCGAGCGGCATCCGGATCCGAGGTTCATCACGATGGTGACGAGCCAGGGGTACCAGCCGCCGGTGGTGATCGACACGTCGTGGCTGATCGTCGGGCATGCGGACGAGACGACTCACGTGGTCCGCGCGAACAACGAGCGCGGCTGGACACTCGCGGTCGCCGATCCGCGACTCGCGGTGAAGCTGTTGCGGGATGTGGAACGCCAGGGCGAAGGCGATCAACGGTTGTTCGCGGACACGAACTCGTCGTCGAAGCCGACCGTCGACCAGGTCCTCAGTACCAGACTGGCGGACAACGAGGCCGCGGCCGAGCACATCGACGAGCAGCTGAAGATCTTGCTGAAGGCAACCGGTCTGCGCCCTGATGAACTGGTCCGCCTGCCGGTGATGTTCGAGCGAGTGCCTGGGTTCGGACTGCTGAGGGCGATGACGCCGGGCCTGGTCAACGGACTGTCGCTGACCGACCGGCAGTTCGCGGCACCGGACCCGCACGGGCCCAAGCTCGGCGAGCGGGACGTCTTCCGGCAGGCGACCGAACGAGCACTCGGCCGGAACGGCGTCCGCGTGCAGTGGGTCGAGGCTTCCTCTGGGCACACCTCGGCGGCGGTGAGGTGCATTGCTCCACGAACGCGCTCCGCGACACCAGCCGGGCGACGCCGTGGTGGGTCAGCGGGTCAGGTGCAGGCGCAGTGCCGGGTAGCGGGACTCGCTGAAGCCGAGCTCTCGGTAGAGCTCGATGCCCAGGTCGGTCGCGTGCAGCTCGACCACGCCGATAGGGGTCTCGTCGCGGAACCAGTCCATCAGTGCGCCGACGCAGGCCCGCGCCAGGCCGCGGCGCCGGAAGTCCGGCTCGGTACTGACGTTGTACAGGTGACCGCGGTATGTGGTGAGGTCTTTCGGACCCGGCGGGTGGACAAGTACGTCGCCCGCCGCGCACGCGACCACACCGGCTGCCGGATCGTCCACGACGTACGCCGCGAACGTGTCCGGGGCCGCGAGCCGCTCGGCGAACCAGGCCAGCGCGATCGGCCGCCACGGAGCGTCCGGTCCGCCGATGTCGGTGCCCATCGCGGCGAGCATCAGTCCACGGAGGCGGACCAGTGCCTCCGCGTCGTCCGGCTTCGCCCGTCGTACCTGAATGTCGGTCATCTGGAAGATCATGCCAACTTTTTGCCGCCCGGGTGAATCGAAGGAAATGGACGCGCACCGGGGACGCGTCCACCCGTCCTGCCGTCGACCGACGAGTGGAGCCCATGTCGAGCAGCAGAGCCCGCCGCGCCGCTGGTTCCACCCGCGCCCGGAGGGCGAGGCCCCGCCGGCACACCTCGGTTGCCGCTGCCTGTCTGGCGGTCCTCGGCGCGCTCCTGCCGGGGACGGCGTACCTGGTCGCCCGCCGGTTCCGCCTCGGTACCGCGGTGACGCTGCTCAGCCTCGCCGGGTACGCCGCAGCGGCGTACGTCGGCCTGAAGCGCCGCGACGACGTGATCGCGTGGGCCCTCGACCCGACCCTGCTGCTGTGGATGGTCGCCGGCCTGGCTGCGGTCGCCCTCCTGTGGGTGGTCGTCCTGGTCACGTCGTACAAGATGTTGCGGCCGCTGGCCGCGGGGCCGGGTGCGCGGATGTTCGGGTCGCTGGTGATCGGACTGGTGTGCTTCGGCATGGCGGCCAGTACGGCGATGGGCGCGGAGACGCTGATGGCGCAGCGCAGCCTGGTCCAGAAGGTGTTCGGCGGGGAGGAGTCGAAGAGCCAGACCCGGCCGACGATCACCGCGAAGAAGAACGTCTGGGACCAGTTGCCGCGGCTCAACATCCTGCTGCTCGGCGCGGACGACGGCGCGGACCGGGACGGCGCGCGGACCGACACCGTCATCGTGGCCAGCATCGACACCAAGACCGGTGACACCGCGCTGATCTCGCTGACCCGGAACTTCATGCGGATGCCGTTCCCGGCCGACTCGCCGCTGCACGAGAAGTATCCGACCGGGTTCTGGGATCCGAAGCTGGGCGACACCGAGCAGTCGAACTTCTACCTGGACGCGATGTACCGGATGATCCCGCAGAAGTACCCCGGCATCCTCGGTCCGTCGGACAACGAAGGGGCCGACGTCCTCAAGGTGTCGGTGGGCGAGGCGGTCGGGCTGAAGCTGCACTACTACGTGCAGATCAACGTCATCGGATTCTCGCAACTCGTCCAGGCGCTCGGTGGGATCAAGGTCAACATCAACTACCCGGTCCCGGTCGGGGGCGACGACGACAAGAAGATCCCGCCGAGCCGGTACCTGCAGCCCGGCCCGGATCGCGAGCTGGGCGGCTTCGACGCGATGTGGTTCGCCCGCGGCCGGTACCGCGTGCCGGGCGCGGACCTCGCCCGGCAGGCCCGGCAGCGCTGCACGATCAAGGCGATCGTCGAGCGTGCGACCCCGCAGAACGTGCTCGCCAACTACCAGTCGATCGCGAAGGCCGGCGAGCAGCTGATCCGGACCGACATCCCGCAGAAGCTGCTGCCGGAGTTCGTCACGCTCGGCCAGCGGGTGAAGTCGGCGAAGATCACCAACATCGATCTGGACAAGAAGAAGAACTTCCCGAACGGGCGCAACCCGAACTACGCGGGGATGCGCGAGATCATCAAGCGCGCCCTGAACCCGGCGGCGGCCCCCAAGCCGCACCCGACGACGACGGCACCGTCTCGCAAGTCGACTGGCAAGCCGACGACCACCAAGACCACTCCCGGGGATCTGGCGGACGACTGCGCCTACCACCCGACCAGCTGAGACCCGGCGGTCAGGCGTAGCGGACGCCGAGGCCGCCGTCGACGGCCCAGTTGGCGCCGGTGACGAACGCGGCGGCTTCGGAGGCGAGGAAGCAGACCACCTCGGCGACGTTCTCCGGCGTACCGATCCGGCCGAGCGGGTGGACGCCGAGCGCCTTCTCGCGTTCGCCCGGGATCGTGTCGAAGAACTCCTCGAGCAGGTCGGTGCCGATGTAGCCCGGACTGACCGCGTTCACCCGGACGTTGTGCTCGGCAACATCCAGCGCGAGTGACCGGGTCATCCCGACCAGGCCGGACTTCGCCGCGGCGTACGGGAACATCCCCGCGGTGGTCAGCTGCGAGTGGATCGACGCGATGTTGACGATCGACCCGTGCCGGTTCGCGATCATGGCCGGGAGCACCTGCCGAGCCATCAGCCAGGCGCCCTTCAGGTCCACGTCGAACACGCTGTCCCACTCGTCCACGGTCATCTTGGTCGCATCGGCGTACGCGTTCTTGCCGGCGTTGTTCACCAGCACGGTGACCGGCTGCCCGAGGTCGTTCGTGAGCTTGTCCACCGCGTGGCGCACGGAGGCTTCGTCGGTGATGTCCCCCACCGCGGCCGCGGCCTTCGCCCCGGACTCCTGCAGTTCGGCGGTCGTCGCGGTCAGCTGATCCGCGAGTACGTCGACCAGCCCCACGGCCGCGCCCTCGGCAGCCGCCTTCACCGCCACCGCCCGCCCGATCCCGCGAGCAGCCCCGGTCACCAGCACAACTTCGTTCGCCAACCGTCCAGTCAAAACAGTCTCCTCACATTTACCCGTCCCCCGACCCTAATCCGCGCACGGCGGAGGCGGCGGCGACCTGCGCATAGTGGACAGCCATGGGTTGGGGCATGGGTTGCCGTAGGAGGACCAGTTGGTGGTAGAGGGGAGCGGTTGCGGTCATGACGATCTGGTGGGGGTCGGTTGATGGGGGGACCTCGCCTCGGGTGATGGCTCGGCGTACGACGGTTTCCGTGCGGGTGTAGCGGTCGGTCCAGAAGTTGGTGAGGGCTTCGGCGGCTTCCGGCGTACGGAAGGAGGCGGCGATCACCGCTTGAGTGACGGACGGGCGGACGGTGAGCGCGGCGAACACCTCGCGGTTGATCTCGATCAGGTCGCCCTCGAGCGAGCCCGTGTCGGCAGGAGCCCAGGCATCGTCCGCGCCTGCCTGAAGCAGGTCGACGAGCAGACCCGCGACGGTCTTCCACCGGCGATAGACAGTCGTCCGATGTACGCCGGACCGCGCCGCGACCGCATCGATCGTCACCCCGTCGTACCCGTGCTCGGCCAGCTCGATCTCGACCGCCGCGAGCACGTCCGACCGCACCCGCGCCGTCCGCCCGCCCGGCCTGCTTGCGCGTTCCGCATCCGTCATGGCATCATCTTAATGCAACATTCGTCGCATTAGTGGAGGACGCCAGTGATCTTCTGACCCGCCGTTCGCAGTCCAACGAACCCGCGAGCACGTCAGGAGATCCGGATGTCTACCCAGCTGTCCCTGCACGATGTCACCAAGTCCTACGACCACCGAATGGTGCTCGACCAGGTCATCTGCGCGTTCCCACCGGGCCAGGTCAGCGGCCTGATCGGCGAGAACGGCTCCGGCAAGTCGACGATGCTGCGGCTCCTGGCCGGCCTCGAGCAGCCGACGGACGGCATGGTCACCGCGGCCGGCAGCATCGGCTACCTGGCCCAGGACAACCCGCTGCCGCTCGACCTCGACGTCAACGCGCTCGCCGACCACGCCCTGGCCGACCTGCGCCGGATCGAATCACGGATGCGCGAACTGGAGCACCTTCTCGCCGCGGGTCGCATCGACCTCCTGGACGAGTACGGCGAGCTCCAGACCGTGTTCGAGCTCCGCGAGGGGTACGACGCGGATGCGCGATTCGCCCGCGCGACCCACGGACTCGGGCTGAGCACCATCCCAGACGACCGCCGCCTGTCGGAACTGTCCGGCGGCGAACTAGCGCGCTTGCACCTGGCCGCAGTACTCGCCTCCTCCCCGGAAATCCTGCTGCTGGACGAACCGACGAACCACCTGGACGTCTCGGCCGCCACTTGGCTGGAGGGCCACCTCCGAGCGAGGCGCAGTACGACGGTCGTCGTCTCGCACGACCGCGCGTTCCTGGAGCGGGTCGCGTCGACGCTGTTCGAGGTCGACGGCGACACGCATCGAGTCACCCGGTACGGCAACGGCTACCAGGGCTACCTCACCGAGAAGACGGCCGAGCGAGCCCGCCTCGAGCAGACCCGCCGGCAGTGGGAGGACGACGTCGCGGCGATGCGCGTGACTGTCCGAACCACGGCCGACCGGGTCTCGCACCACGGGACGATCAAGGACAACAACAAGGTCGCGTACGACCGGGCGACCGGCCGGGTGAACGAGGCCGAGCGGAGCAAGATCCGCAACGCGAAGGAACGCCTACGTCGTCTGGAAGAGGACCCGCCACCGGTGCCGGCGAAACCGCTGAGGTTCACTCCGTCCCTCCGTACGACGGGTTCGGCCGCCGGCCTGGACGCGGTCGGTGTCTCGGTCGAGGATCGGCTGCTGCCCATCTCGGCAGAGATCCCGGCCCGCGGCCGTTTGCTGATCACCGGTCCGAACGGCGTCGGCAAGTCCACCTTGCTGGATGTCCTCGCCGGGGAGTTGCAGCCTGACTCCGGGTACGTCGAACGCCGCGGCCGGATCGGCTACCTCCGGCAAGAGGTCATCGAGCCACGGCCCGACGACACCCTCCGGTCCGCACTGGCTCGCCATCCAGGCGCTGCCGGCCTGGGTTTGTTCCGCCAAGACCAACTGCAGACCCGGATCGGCGCCCTGTCGACCGGTCAGCGCCGACGGCTGACATTGGCTCGACTGCTGACCACGCCGTACGACGTACTGCTGCTCGACGAACCCACCAACCACCTGTCGCTCGTCCTGGTGGAGGAGCTGGAAGCGGCGCTCGATCGCTACGCCGGTGCGCTCGTCGTGGTCAGCCACGACCGCCGGTTCAGCTCCCGCTGGCGCGGAGCCGTTCTCGACCTGAAGGAGAACTGCCTTGTCACTCACTGAGTACACCGTCGCCGAGCCGAACGAGGGCCCGTACGGCGTCACCGTTGTCGACGGCGCGGTGTGGACGACGCTGGTCCACTCCGGTGTCGTCGCGCGCCTTTCGCGCTCTTCGGAACAAGCACCGGCCAGATTCGATCTCGATGCACCTGGGTCGCGGCCGAGTGTGATCGTGCCAGGACCCGACGGTGGCGTCTGGTTCACCCGCAACGGCGACGACCACGTCGGCCGGATCGATGCTGCAGGCAACATTTCGGCGGTTGCGGCGATCGGGGCGCCGTACGGCCTGTGCGCGGGACCGGACGACGCGTTGTGGTGCACGTTGATGAACACGGATCAGTTGGCTCGCATCACGGTCGACGGCGACGTGACGACGTATCCGATCGGAACCAGCGGCGGGTTCCCGGCGATGATCACGGCCGCCGACGAGCTGTGGTTCACGCTCAACCAAAGCAACGCGATCGGCCGGATGACCACGGGTGGCTCGGTCACCACCTATCCGCTGCCGACGGCGGCCGCAGGACCGGTCGGGATCAGCGCCGGACCTGACGCAGTGTGGTTCGTTGAAATCATTGGGGGGCAGGCCGGCCGGATCACGGCGGACGGGACTATCGAGGAGTTCCCGCTCCCCGAAGGATCGAAGCCCCACGCAGTCGTGGCGACCGACGACGGCGGCTGCTGGATCACCTTGTGGGGTGCGTCCGCCCTGGCCCAACTCGATGCCAACGGCAACCTCATCACCCAGGTCCCGCTGGGCGACGGCTCCGAGCCGCACGGTCTGGCGGTCGACGTCGACGGCTCGGTCTGGACAGCTCTGGAGACGGGCACTCTCGCGCACTTTCAGAGGACGCCGGTGTAGGTCAGAGCGAACGTGGCACACGGGATCAGGAACAACGACGCGAGCACGATGATCCCCTTGAACGACTGCCGCGGACCGATCAGCTTCGGGTACGCCGCAACCAGGACCGGGACCATCACCAACTCCAGCAGGAGCATGCTGCGCGGGATGATCGTGCCGGTCGCGGCCAGCACCACCGAGAGCGTCGCCGCTGCGATCCAGGCGCCGTACCCGATCAGGTACGTCGTCCGCCCGCCGAAGCGGACCGCGATCGTGTGATAGCCGGCGGCTCGGTCCGCGTCCAGGTCGGCGAGAGTCGTGGGGAGGTAGAGGCCGACTGCGGCGAGTGTTCCCTGCAGGCCCATCAGCCAGGGGAAGTCGCCGAGATCGGGGTTGATCGCGGCCCAGCCGGCGAGCGGTCCGAAAGCGCCGAGGGCGAGGGCGTTGACCGCGACGTCGAAACCGGCGCGGGTCTTCAGACGGATCGGCGGGACGCTGTAGGCGTACCCGAGGAGCACTGCCAGCAGGACCCCGAGCGCGAACACCACGCCGACATGCAGGCTGACCCCGACGGCCGCGACCGCAGCTGCGAACGCGAGGCGCTTGGCCGCCCGCAGGGTGATCCGTCCGTTGAGGAGCGGGGAGTTCGCCTTGCGTGGGTTGAGGCGGTCGCTGGGCAGGTCGTACGCGTCGTTCACAGCCAGCACCGCAAGCCACACCAGCGGGCCCATGACCACCGCACCGACAATCAGCCGAGGCCACTCCTCGAGCGGCGGCACCAGGCGGTGCGTCGCGAGCAGGATGCCCACGTAGTACGGAACCACCGACACAGCCCAGAAGGCGGGCCGCCCCACCGCAATGACATCCCGAACCCTGGGCCCAACCGTCCGAACTGCCACCGACGTGGTCACACCTTCACTGTCCACCCACCCCGGCCCACCACACCTCCACCCGAGGAGTGAACCCCCTCACGCCTACGAGTGACTGTGTCGGATCCCACGCAGCCGACTGCGCTCCTTCGTCGCGTGCTCCGCGGCCGCTCCCACCCGCCCATGCTTCCTTGCGGGCTGCCGCCCGCGGTTGAGCCGGCTGCCGCCGGCGGTTCGACCCCCGGTGGTGGCCGCGGTGTGTCAGGCGGAGGTGGCCAGTGGGTGAGAGCCGCACAGGCGCGCGGCACTTGGGCGTGGCCAGGTTGCCGTAGTCGGGTCGACGCCCCCGAGGACGACTGCCTCCACTCGCAGGTCTCCGGAGCAATGCAGTCGCCTCAAGCAACCACCTCCACGACCCCGCCACGTTGCGGTTGACCGCAGCCCGCACGGGAACGTGGGCGGGTGGGAGCGGCCGCGAGCACGCGACGGAGGAGCGGGCGTAGTCGGTCGCGTGGGACAAACCCAACAATCTGACAGTGCTGTTATATTTGATGCAACAGCACTGTTATATCTCCCGGAGGAGCGTGCATGTATCCCGAGACGGAGCCCTACGACCAGGGCATGCTCGACGTCGGCGACGGGCATCGCGTCTACTGGGAGGTCTGCGGCAGCCCCAACGGCAAGCCGGCGGTCGTCATCCACGGCGGCCCAGGCTCGGGCGCCGGGGCCTGGTGGCGGCGGTACTTCGACCCGGCCAAGTACAAGGTCGTCCTGATGGACCAGCGGAACTGCGGCCGCAGTACGCCGGACGCTGCCGAGCCGGACGTGGACCTCAGCACCAACACCACCGCCCATCTGATCGCGGATCTCGAGCAGCTCCGCCAGCAGCTCGGGATCGAGAAGTGGCTGCTGCTCGGCGCGTCCTGGGGCGCGACGCTCGGGCTCGCGTACGCCGAACAGCACCCGGAGGTGGTGTCCGAGATCGTGCTCTTCAGTGTCACGAACACGACCCGGCGCGAGATCGAATGGATCACCCGGGACATGGGCCGCATCTTCCCCGAGGAGTGGGAGAAGTTCCGCGACGTCGTACCCGCGGACCAGCGGGACGGAAACCTCGCCCTCGCCTACAGCCGCATGCTGCACGATCCGGATCCTGCGGTCCGGGAGCGGGCCGCCCGGGCGTGGTGCGACTGGGAGGACACCCATATCGCGACGCATCCGAACTACAAGCCGGACCCGCGGTACGACGATCCGGTGATCCGGATGCGGTTGGCCCGGCTCGTCACCCACTACTGGGGTCACGCTGCCTGGCTGGAGGAGGACGTGCTGGTTCGCGAGGCGGGGAAGCTGGCCGGCATTCCCGGGGTGCTGATCCACGGGCGGCTCGACATCAGCAGTCCGGCGGACGTCCCCTGGCGGATGGCTCACGCGTGGCCGAACGCCGAGCTGCACCTGCTCGGACAGGCCGGCCATGGCGCCGGCGGACTGGGCGTGCGGGAGCTGATCCTGGCGGCACTGGACCGGTTCGCCCGGTCCTGACCGCACCGGCACGACAGGGCAAAGATTTGATCACTGATCTTTACAACGATTACTCGCCCCGGAACCCTTGGGTGGCATGACTCTGACCCGCCCGGAGCTCGTGACCGACTACACCCTCAGCCGGTCCGATATCGCGCACTTCGCCGAGCACGGCTTCGTCAAGCTGAAGAACGTACTCAGCCCCGAGACCATCGCGGCGTACGAGCCGGAGATCACCGGCAAGGTGATCGAGCTGAACACCCAGGACCTGCCGCTGGACGAGCGCGACACCTACGGCAAGGCGTTCCTGCAGGTGATGAACCTGTGGCAGGACAGCGAACAGGTGCTGGACTTCGTCTCGTCACCGCGGCTGGCGCGGATCGCGGCGCAACTGCTGGGCGTGCAGTCGGTCCGGCTGTACCACGACCAGGCGCTCTATAAGGAGTCCGGTGGTGGCGTCACGCCCTGGCACGCGGATCAGTACTACTGGCCGTTCACGACCGATCGGTGTGTGACGGTGTGGGTTCCGCTGCAGGAGACGCCGATGGAGATGGGCCCGCTGTCGTTCGCCGCCGGCAGTCACGTCTTCGAGCACGGCCGGGACCTGCCCATCAGCGACGAGTCCGAACAGGTCCTGCAGCAGGCGCTGGCCGACCAGGACTTCACTGAGGTGTCCGAGCCGTACGAGCTGGGCGAGGTCAGCTACCACCTCGGCTGGACCTTCCACCACGCGCCGCCGAACACGACCGATGTACCACGGCGGGTGATGACGATCATCTACGTCGACGCCGCCATGGAGATCGCGCCGCCGGTGAACAGCTTCCAGGAAGCCGACCTTGCCACCTGGATGCCCGGCAACCAACCCGGCGAGCCGATCTCCTCACCCCTGAACCCCGTCCTGTACTGACAGGTCCCTCGGGAGCCGGCCAGACAAAGCGCGTGCGCTCTGTACCTATTGGTATGTACGATCCCGGCATGGACATCGATCGCCCACCGTTCCCCCGCACCGTCGCCTCCGCCGCCTGGATCACCGGACCGGCCTGGATCGAGAGCGTCGTACCACCCGGTCCGGCGCCGTCGACGCAGATCGACAGCGTCACGTTCGCCCCCGGCGCGCGCACCCGCTGGCATCGTCACGAAGGCGAGCAGGTGCTGGTGGTGACAGCAGGCGTAGGGCTCGTGCAGCGCGAAGGTGGGCCCGTGGAGGCGATCCGGACCGGCGATCGCGTCCGGATCAAGCCCGGCGAGCGGCACTGGCACGGTGCCGGGACGACCTCCTCGATGACCCACCTGGCCATCGAGCACCTCCCCCACGAGGGCGACTGCGCGGAGTTCGGCGAGGAGGTCGGGATGCTGCCCGGCGAGCCAGAGCCGGCACCCGTGAGCCGGGTCGTCGTCCTCGACCAGGGGTTGCCGGACGATCTCGCCGTACGCCGGGTTGAGGTTCGCCGGATCACGATCGAGCCGAACGGCGTGGCCGGCGCGCACGTCCACAACGGACCGGTGTTCGGCAGCATCGAGACCGGATCGGTCAAGTACCAGGTCGGCGACGACGACCCGCGCATCCTCCAACCGGGCGACGTGTTCTACGAGCCGCCGAGCGACCGCATCTCCCACTTCGACGCGCAGGAGCAGGGCGTGACGTTCCTGGCCTACTTCCCGCTGACCGCCGGCCAGGACGCGACGCTCGACATGCTCGACGACTGACGGTCAGAGCGTCCGCTTCTGCGGATAGATCGTCTCGCCACGCGCCAACTGCCCGACGTACAGCGCGATCCGCTTGGCCCTGGTGTCGGCCCGCTTCGCCTCGTTGACCCGATGGACGACCGCGAAGCGGTTCGCACTGGTGAGGATCTCGAACATCGCCTGAGCCAGGGGGTCCGCGGCCAACGCCTCGGCCAGGTCAGCGGGGATGTCCAGCGCGCTCGAACCGCCGTACGCCTTGTCCCAGCGCCCGTCCGCCTTGGCCCGCTCGACCTCGGCGCGGCCGGCCGGAAGCATCCGGCCGTCGCGTTCCATCCGGGCGACGAGGTCGACGTTCCGCTGCGACCACATGCTGCGCGAGCGCCGCGGCGTGTAGCGCTGGATGAACGTGTGCTCGTCGCGACCCTTGCGCTGACCGTCGATCCAGCCATGGCAGAGCGCCTCCTCGAGCGCCTCGTCGTAGCTGAGGCTCGTCGGCGTGGTCACGTTCTTCTTCGCCAGCACCAGCCAGACGCCGTCGGGTTCACGATGGTGCTCGACGAGCCAGGCCTGCCAGCCGGCCGCGTCCGCGACGATCAGCTCGGCCGTCATGAGGCGGCCGCGGTGTAGCGGGCGGCGAGGTGATGGGCCGCGTCGATCAGCTCCTGCGGCCCGACGAACTCGAGGTCGCGCTCGAACATGCCGAAGGTCGCGGCCAGTCCGGTCCACGACCAACTGCTCAGGGTCAGCCGGCAACTGGACGCGGTGATCTCCTCGACGATCGCCCCACCGCCGGCCCACTGGACGATGTCGGACGCCTTCGCCTGCAGGATCGCCTGGCCCGTGCACGGCAACTGATCCCGGCCCTTGAACTTGCCGGAGATGTACGTCGCGACGTCCGGCGCGGGCAGGTCACGCGGGGTGAACCGCGGACCGGTCGGCGTCTTCGGCGTCATCCGGTCGACCCGGAACGTCCGCCAGTCCTTCCGGTCGAGGTCCCAGCCGACCAGGTACCACCGTCCACCCCACGTGACGAGATGATGCGGCTCGACCTTCCGGGGCGGGACGAAGTCATCCGACGCACCTGGTGAGGCGTAGTCGAAGCGCAGTACCTCGTGCGCTCGGACCGCCATGCCGATCGCGATCAGCTGGTCCGAATCAACCGCAGTACGACGTCTGTCGGCGTATTTGTCGACCGTTGTGACCTGGAGTGCGTCGACCCGTTGGCGCAGCCGCGCGGGCATGACCTGGCGGACCGTGGCGAGCGCGCGCAATGCGCCCTCCTCGATCCCGGTGACCGTGGTGGTCGCGGTCTGCAGTGCGACCGCGACCGCGATCGCCTGGTCGTCGTCGAACAGCAGCGGCGGCAGATCTGCCCCCGCATCGAGGCGGTAGCCGCCGTCGGGTCCCTTCGACGCACGCACGGGGTAGCCGAGGTCGCGCAACCGGTCGACGTCGCGGCGGACGGTACGCGGGCTGACCTCGAGGCGTTCGGCCAGCAGTGCGCCCGGCCAGTCGCGGCGGGCCTGCAGCAGGGACAGCAGCGAGAGGAGTCGGGCCGAGGTTTCGGACATGACTCCAGATTGCCAGAAGAAGCGGCCACAACCTGTCCGCTACTGCTGGAAAAGTCTGAGACATCAAGCCAAGACCGAAGGAGACATCGTGATCAGCACCCGACAGCTCACCCGCGACTTCGTGGTGAGCCGTACCGAGACAGTGCACGCGGTCCGCGGCATCAGCCTGGACGTCGAGCCCGGCGAACTGGTCGCCGTGCTCGGCCCGAACGGCGCCGGCAAGACCACCACGCTGCGGATGCTCACCACCCTGATCACCCCGACGTCGGGGACGGCGACGGTCGCCGGGTACGACGTGACCGCGGATCCCAGCCAGGTACGTCGCCGGATCGGGTACGTCGGCCAGGGCAACGGCGCGGGCCACAACCAGCGGGCCGGCGACGAACTGGTCGGCCAGGGCGTCATCTACGGACTCGACCGGCGCGCGGCCAAGCGTCGTACCGGCGAACTGCTGGAAGCGCTCGAGCTGACCGAACTCGCCGGCCGCAAGGTGTCCGAACTGTCCGGAGGCCAGCGTCGCCGGCTCGATGTCGCGATGGGGCTCGTGCACGCGCCGAAACTGCTGTTCCTGGACGAGCCGTCGACCGGGCTGGACCCGCAGAACCGGGCCAACCTGTGGGATCACATCCTGCGGATGCGCGAGCAGTACTCGATGACGATCGTGCTGACCACGCACTACCTGGACGAGGCCGACTCGATGGCCGAGCGGGTCGTCGTGGTGGACCACGGCGAGCTGATCGCAGACGACACCGCGAACGCACTCAAGGCCAAGCTGGCCGGCGACCGGCTCGCCATCACCGTTGCTCCCAGCAACCTCTCGAAGCTGTCCGAGCTGGCCGGGAAGTTGCCCGGTGCCCGCGAAGTGATTGCCACCGGCGACGAGCTCAGTGTCCGCGTCGCGGACGGACCGGCAGCACTTCCCGAGCTGATCACGGCCGCCCAGCAGTCCGGCGTACCGATCGCGGCGGCGCAGGTGCATCGCCCGACCCTCGACGACGTATTCCTCAACCTCACCGGCCGCAGTCTGCGCGAGACGGCTGCTGCGACCAACGGAAAGGCCGCCTGATGACCACGCTCACCCTGTCCCCCGTCGACCTTGCCGCGACTCAGGACCAGCCGAGGCGAAGTCTGGTGCGCGACATCCAGATCGTGATGACGCGCGAGCTCAAGCCGGTACTGCGGGATCCGTTCTCGTTGCTGTTCGGGATGATCCAGCCGCTGGTGTTCCTGGTCCTGTTCGGGCCGCTGCTGTCCGGATCGATGCGCGGTGCGTTCGGCGACGGCGTCTGGCAGTGGTTCGTCCCGTCGATCCTGGTGATGACGACGCTGTTCGGTACGTCGACCACCGGCGCGAACCTGCTGTTCGAGTTCCAGACCGGCGCGCACGAACGGATGCTGGTCACGCCGCTGTCGCGGTCATCCCTGCTGATCGGCCGGGCGCTGAAGGAGATGGTGCCGCTGTTCGGCCAGGCGGTCATCGTGATCGCGGTGATGACGCCGTTCGCATTCGACCTGCACCTCGGTGGTGCGGTGGTCGGGATGGCGCTGCTGGCGGTGTTCGGGATCGGGCTGGGCGCGTTCAGCTACGCGCTGGCGATCGCGGTCCGCAAGCAGGACTGGATGTTCTGGGTGGTGCAGCAGACGTTCCTGTTCCCGGTGATGATCCTGTCCGGGATGTTGCTGCCGCTGGAGACCGGGCCGGGCTGGATGAAGGTCGCGGCGAAGTTCGACCCGCTCTCGTACGTCGTCGACGCGGAACGCGCGCTGTTCTCCGGCGACGTACTGACCACCGCGGTGCTCTGGGGCTGGGTCGCCGCGATCGTCACCGCCGCCCTCGGGCTGACCGTCGGCATCCGGTCGATGCTCCGCTCGGCCGGCTGATCCGGCGTGACCCAATTGGGTCACTGGCTCTCCTGAGCCGCTCGCCGAGCCGGGATTCACCTACGGTAGCGGGCAGATCACCCACCGCCCACAAGGAGATCTGATGAGGCCCCGCCCTGCGCTTCTGACCATGTTCAGTTCCCTGGCCGTCGCTGCGCTCGCCGCCACGAGCGCGGCGGCCGCCGTACCCCGGTCATCCGACGAACCGTCCGCCGGCAGCACCCGGGTCGTGGCCGCGACCGACTCCGACGGGGACGCGCTCCCCGACGCCTGGGAGACCAACGGGTACGACGCCAACGGCGACGGTGTGATCGACGTCGACCTGCCCGCGATGGGCGCGACGCCGAACAAGAAGGACCTGTTCGTCGAGATGGACTACATGGACGGCAGGCTCGCCAGTGCGGCCGCGCTCGACCGGATCGTCCAGGTGTACGCCACTGCGCCGGTCAGCAACCCGGACGGCAGCACCGGCATCCGGGTCCACCTCGACGCCGGCTCCGCCCGCGGAACGAAGTACGACCTCGGCGGCGGCAACCAGGTCCCGTACGACGCCGACCTCAATCCGTCGGCCACCCAGACCAACGCGATCAAGGCCGCCAACTTCGCCTCGGTGCGCAAGGCCGTCTTCTACTACATGATCTGGGGCGACAGCTACGACGGCGGCTGCAGCAGCGGACAGGCCTTCAACATCCCGAACGACACGTTCATCGTCACGGTCGGCCCGAAGTGCAGCTGGAACGCGACCGACAACTACAACGTCGGCACGTTCGTGCACGAGTTCGGCCACAACATCGGCCTGAAGCACGGCGGCACCGACAACGTGAACTACAAGCCGAACTACCTGAGCGTGATGAACTACTTCTTCCAGCTCGGCGGCGTGCTGAAGTCCGACGGCAGCCTGTACTGGGGCTACTCGAACGTCGCCCCGCCGGCGTTGAACGAGGCGAGCCTGAAGGAGTCCGCCGGTCTCGGCAGCTCCGCGGCGGCGTTCAAGACGATGTGGAAGTGCCCGAACGGCTCGAACCGTACGACGTCCGGCGCGGCCAGCGGCCCGATCGACTGGAACTGCGACGGTGACACCGCGGACACCGCCAGGGCCGACATCAACGACGACAACGCCACCACGTCGCTGACCGCCCAGAACAACTGGGCCAGCCTGATCTTCGGCGGCGGAGCCGTCGGTGGCGGCACGACGGTCCAGCCCAAGGCCGGCACCGGCGAGATCAAGGAGCTCAGCCACGACGAGTGGACCGCGATGCAGCACTGACCCGGACCGCCAACACTCATCAACTGACTTCGCGGGTGGTCGCCTGAGCGTGCGGCCACCCGCGAAGCATCGGTTGGTGAGTGCCTGAGGTTCACTCCGCCCAGACGCCGGTCGCCGCGGTCTCGCGGGCCCAGTCGGCGAAGTCGCGCGGCGGCCGGCCGAGGACCTGCTGAACTCCGTCGGACACGTACTCCGAGCGGTGGTTGCGGATCACGGCGAACAGGTCGCGAACGGCCTCGGCGTCCTCCTGGGGCAGACCGTCCTCGCGGAGCTCCTCGACGTGGACCTCCGGCTCGACATCGACGTACTCGATCGGGCGGCCGATCGCGGCCGTGAGCTCGGCGGCGACCTCGGTCATGGTGAGCGGGCGCGGGCCTGACACCGCGATCACCTGGCCGGTGTACGACTCGTCGAGCAGCGCGGCGGCCATCACGTCGCCGACGTCGTTGGTGTCGATCCAGGCCTCGCCGCCAGAGCCCGCGGAGACGCGGATCTCGCTGGCCTGCACGTGATAGCGGAGGAAGTCCTCGCTGAAGCCCTGCGCGAACCACGCCGGCTGGACGATGGTCCAGTCCGCGCCGCTCGCCTGCACCGCGTGCTCCAGGTCGAGCTGGCCGTCGTACACGGCGAAGTCGCGACCGGGGCTGCCGACGCCGCGGCCGGACAGCAGGACGACTCGGCGAAGACCTTGGGCCGCAGCCTCCTTGACGAACCGGCCGGCCTGCGCGAGTACGGTCGGACCGACCGGCGGCGCCAGGTACGCCGTGTCGGCGCCGGCGATCGTCGCCTGCCAGGTGCTGTCGTCGTACCAGTCGAAGCGCTGCTCGCTCGAGCGGGACGCCAGCCGGTACGAGATGCCGCGGGTCTCGAGTTGCTCGGCGACGCGGCGGCCGGTCTTGCCCTTACCACCCAGGATGAGAATCGGTGTCGTTGTCATGGCTCTAGTTCAGCCGGATTCGATGAGACGAACCATGGTTGTTCGGCGCAATTCAATGTCCGAGACGCTCAAATAGCGTACGCTGCGGACATGGACGTGCTCGACGACCTGCTGGCCGGGACCCGCGCCCGGGACGGGGTGTTCAACCTGACGATCCTGGATCCGCCGTGGGCGATCGAAATCCGCGACGAGGCTCCACTCGCGCTGGCCACCCTGGTTCGCGGGTCGGGGTGGGTCACTCGCAACGGCATCGAGCCGGTGCGGATGGAGGAGGGCGATGTCGCGATCTTCACGGGATCATCGCCGTACGTCGTGGGTGACACCGTCGAGACGGCACCACAGTTGCGGATCCATCCCGGCGGCGTGTGTGAGCCGTTGCCTGGGGCACCGGTCGACTACTCCGCCCGGCTCGGAGTGCGGACGTACGGCAGCCGGGCGTCCGGTGCAGTGATGGTTGCCAGCGGCACCTACCAGTTGGCGGGCGATGTGAGTCGGCGGCTCGTCACGGCGCTTCCGCCGGTGCTCGTCGTACCGGCCGCGGAGATCGCGGGTCCGGTGACGGAGATGGTGAGCGGGGAGATCCAGCGGGATGCGCCCGGACAGCAGAGTGTGCTGGATCGGTGGCTCGACCTTGCGCTGATCACCACGTTGCGGGCGTGGTTCGCGCGGCCGGAGTCGCATGCGCCCGGGTGGTATCAGGCGCAGACCGATCCCGTGGCCGGTACGGCGTTGCGGTTGCTGCACGAGGATCCGGCGTACCCGTGGAACGTCACGGAGCTCGCGGATCGGGTCGGGGTGTCGCGGGCCTCGCTGGCTCGCCGGTTCACCGCACTCGTGGGTGAGGCGCCGATGAGCTACCTGACCGGGTGGCGGATCACACTGGCCGCCGACCAACTCCGCGCCACCAAGGACACCGTCGAGACCATCGCCCGGCGAGTCGGCTACGCGAACGCCTTCGCGCTGAGCGTCGCCTTCAAACGCGTCCGCGGTACGACGCCGACCGCCCACCGCCGCGCGGCTTGAGTCAGCCCGTCGTCGTTCGCATGAAGGCTAGGGCTTGGGGCCAGGCCAGGTGGAATGCGTCGGCGTTGACGGGAGTGTCGTGGCGGGCCTTGTCCGAGAAGCCGTGGTCCGCGCCGGGGAAGTACTGCGTGAAGGTCGCGCCGGCCGGTCGCGCCTGCAGGACCGTCTGCAGAGCCTCGAAGTCGGCGTTCGGTACGGCGGTGTCGGCGCTCGGGTAGCTCACCAGCACCGGCGCCGTGATCCCACCGGCCTCGGCGATCGCGTCGTACGTGTGATGCGGCCGCATGTCCGACGGGATCGTTGGGTGGAAGGCGACCACACTCGCCAACCGCTGATCCCGCGCCGCCAAAAGGAACGCGAACCGCCCGCCCAGGCACCAGCCGATCACGCCGACCTTGGTGCAGCCGAGCTCCCCGAACAGATAGTCGAGCAACTCCCGCTGCTCGGCCAGCGCCTGGTCGTCGTCCATCTCCTGCAACAGCTCACTCAGCTCCGGCCGGCTCGAGTTGTCGGTACTGCGCCCCTTGAACGGATCCCACGCCAACGCGGTGATCCCCTCCCCCGCCAACTCGTCCGCCCACGCCCGGACCTGCTCGCCGATCCCGGTGATCATCGGCAGCAACAACATCCCGGCCCGCCCCACGCGAGCCAGATACGCGCCCTGCTCCCCAACCTCCACGCTCACACCCATGCGCGCATCCTAGGCCGGTGGCTTCACCGCTCGGAGCCAGAAGCGGGATTTGGTGAAGGTGGGTGGGTGCTGATGGAGGTCGAGAAGTGTGTCGGCGTACGCGTCGACGGTGAAGTCGTCGGGGACGTCCCAGGGGACGAGCGTGAAGTAGTAGACGAGGGCACCGATGTCGTGGAAAACCACGCGGCCTTTCCACTCAGCAGGCGCTCGCCACCGCCCGTCCCCAGGTCCAGAACGTGTTCGGCTTTCCTCAGTGCCACGCGGCACGAGGTGTCGAAGTCCCACGGTGGTTCCTCCTCGGTGAGCCTCCCTTGCAGGTAAGAGAAGTCCCAGCCCTCCCGGTGCCGCTCCTCCTCGACGCGCCAAGCCGCGAGCAACTCCTCCCGCTCCCCACTCATGTCGTTCAGGCCGTCCTGCAGTACGGGCGGAAGCGCTTCAGATCGCTGTCCAGCCTGGTGATTCGGTCGAACCCCCACGTGTCGACTCCTGGGCGGTCGATGTCGTTGAGGACGCGGGCGGCCATGTCCCGCAGGCCGCGGGCCAGCAGGGCGTACTCGAGGTGATCGATGTCGAGGTCGTACGCGCCGTACTCGTCGAGGAAGGCTTCGAGCTCAGATAGGTCGCCCGCGATCCACAGGTCGTGCTCCCGCGGACCGATAACGGCCTGCTCCCAGTCGAGGATGGCCGCGATCTGACCGTCGTCGTCCAGGATCAGGTTGTGCACACCGAAGTCGAGGTGGCAGATGATCTCCGGCACCGTCTTGGCCTGCGCCCGCTCGACCGCGGCGTCCAACCGGCGTACGGCCGCAGCCACCTCGTCCCGCCGATCCACGATCCAGGGGTGATCGAGCCGCTGGGCCAGCTTCCGGACGTGTCGCTCGTCCATGCTGAACGGCGGCAGTTCCACCCGGACCTCGAGCTCATGAAGCTGCCTCAACGCCTGCGCGGTCGTCTGCCAATCGTCGAAAGTCCCGACTCGGCCGTGGACGTAGGGAAAGACGGCGTACGGCCGGCCCGCGCAGACTGCGTAGAGCTCACCCGACACCGCCGGGATCGCCTCCGGCACCGGCAGCCCGAGCCCGCGCAGCTCATGCAGCATCCCCAGGCCGGTGGGTAGGCCCGGTTGCTTCCACATCTTGACGAACCAGGTGTCGTCCGCCACCCAGCAGTCACTCTCGAACCCACCCTCATGCGGCCGCAGCCCGGAGACCACGACCCCGTAGTCCCGCTCCAGATCCGTCACCCGCACCATGCCCCACAGCTTGCAGGCCCCACGCCCGTCTGTCAGCCGACTTTCCGCCCCACGAGGTTGTGGGAGCATGGACCTCATGCTGATCACACGAAAGGTCCATGCCGCGTAGGCGACCAGGACAGGTCCGCGCCGACGTCCGTTTCCGGCTGCGCACCCACCCGACCGATGTCATCAGGGTCTCGAACCTCCCGGGACTGTCGCCGCACGGACGCACAGTTCTCGCGTACCTCGAACACACCCGCCTCTGGCCCGGAGCCGCGGCAGAAGCCCTCCACATCTGGGAGCGTTTCGTCTGTTCCCCGTATCACCGCATCCACGACTACAGGTACGACGAAGGCTGCGGCATGTGGGAGTGCTGCCCCTCACTGATCGAGGTCCAGCACATCCTCACCACCGTCGAACACAACCTCCCCCGCCACGACGCCCGACGCTTCCGCCGACATCTCACCCACCTCGACAACCTGTGGTGATGGTCAGCGCGAGGCGAGCAGCGGCGCGGAGACCGGAAGCGACAGTCAGGTAGTTGCCTTGAGCATCCGGAGTACGGCGGCGTTGACCAGGATCAGGATGATCGCGGAGAAGACCAGCAGGGCGACCTGGGCCGGCAGCAGGGCGATGCCCAGGCCGATGGCGAGGACGGGCACGGCGAGTCCGACGTACGCGATGAGGAAGAGGGCGGCGAGAACTTCGCCACGGGTCGTGGGGCCGGCGAGGGAGGCGGCGGTGGCTACGGCGCCGCGGAAGACGAGGCCGGCACCGGCACCGGCGATGACGCCACCGACGACGAACACCGCCAGGTTGGGGATCAGGCCGCCGACGGCGACACCGATCAGACCGAGTGACATGAAGCCGAGGCCGATCCGGAGCTGGTGGCCACGCTCGAACCGGACGAACACGGCCTGGCTCACCGCGCCGGCGGTGAAGACCACGAACGTCACCACCCCGGCCAGCAACGGCGCCCTGTGGTGCAGCACACCACCGAGGAACGTCGGGGCCAGCGACGTGAACAACCCGAAGACGGCGAACGCCGCGAACGCCCCGATCGCCGACGCGAAGAACAACGGCTTCGAGGCGGACGGCACAGCCACCCGCTGCGGTCGATAGGCCGGCCGCTCCTCCAACCGCTCGACGGTCTCCGGCACCAGCGCGATCCCCACCGCACTGAGCAGCAACAACACGAGGAACACCTCGTACGGGCGCTCGAGCGGTGACGCGACGTACTGCGCCAGCAGACCAGCCACCAACGGACCGAACGCGAGCCCACCGAGGTTCACCATGCTCGAGATGAGCGCCGACCGGCTCGGGTCCTCAGCCGGACGCGCGATCTGCCGCAACTCGGACAGATGCGCGGTGGCGGTCGCCGTGAGCACGCCGACGCCGACGCCGCAGATGAAGCGAGCGATCAGCAGGCCAGGCACGTCCTGCCAGACCAGGAAGATCACCGCCGACACCACCTGGGCCAGTACGGCGAGCAACGCGATGCGGCGCCGGCCGAGCCAGTCGCTGACATGCCCGGCCAGATACAGCGAGGCCATCACACCGATCGCGTAGCTGGCGAAGATCACCGTGATCACGTACGTCGGGAACCCGTCGCGGTGCTGGTAGATCGCGTAGAGCGGAGTGGGCACGGTCGAGAACGCCAGGGTGATGAGGAACGCCGCGGCGATCACCCAGAACCCCGGCGCATGCGCGAACCGGACGCGGGCGCCGCTGGACGCCCCCGAACTGGTCATAGCCGACATGTTCCCAGCCTCACGCTCGCCCTCTGCCGATTCAAACGAGAGGTCCGGGCCGACGATCGAGCAGGGCGGTCACCGCCCTGCTCGATCTGGTCGCCGGGTCGCACCTACTGGTTCTAGGCGACCCAGATGGACTGCCAGTCCTTCTGCTCGTTGAAGCGGCGCAATGCGGCCACCCCGCTGAGCCAGCCGAGCCAGGCAGCGTACGGCGGGTTGCCCTCGTCGAACCCGCTCATCACGAAGGTGAGCCGGGTCTTGCCGTCGGACTCGGCCAGCTCCCAGGTGCTGATGCCGGAGTCACCCCAATCGACAGACATGCTCCGGCCCTCGACGACTCCGACGACAGTGGCGCCCGGTCCCGCGTCGAAGCCGCCCATCGCGAACCGGCCGCCGACGTGTGGCTCGATCCCGACCGGGTAGCCGAACCACGCCGAGGCCTTCTCGGAGGTGGTCAGCGACTCGTACACCTGGGCGATCGGCGCGTCGATCAGCGCCTCGCCGGTGAACTCGGCCGAGGTGAAGTCCGGCCGGGTGGTGAGCGCGCGCCCTTCCAGGTGGTCGACCAGGTTGGCCAGCGCGAGCGACCAGAAGGTCTGCAGTACGCCGCGGATCGACGCCCGGCTGATCGCGTCCGCGAAGTCGAAGTGACTCTGAGTAAGTTGGATCAGCGTGGCGTCGTCGGACTCGGCCGTCAGCGCGATCTCGGTGGTGGTCTCCTCACCATCGAGTGTCCACGCCAGCTTCAGCGTCTGGCCGTCGTACCCGAGCAGGCGCTGGTGCGGGGCGTCGCCCTCGGGGATGTAGCGGCCCCAGAACTCGAAGGTCGTAGGCAGGTCGACGTTCGAGTGCTCGCCGAGCCAGAGGTCGAGGGTCTTCGGGTCGGTCAGCGCCTGCCGGACGTCGTCGATGCCGGCCCGGGCGCGAACGTGGAGGATGAGCGGTTCAGTCATGGTCTTGGTCTCCCTTGGGGTAGCACGCCACGGCCAGCTTGAAGGCGTCGCCTTCGGAGCCGCCGTAGCGCTCGAACAGGTCCTGCAGCGTGCTGCGCAGGTCCTGGAAGAACTCGCGCCGCCGGTCCGGTGGGACCCGGATCTCACCGGACACCCCGATGGACGGCAGCTCCGGAGCTGTCCGGTCCAGCGCGGCGATGTCGGTCTGGACCTCTTCCATCAGGTCCAGCAGGTAGCCGAGGCTCAGTTCGTCCTGGGTCCGGCGGAGGCCGCCGATCCGGCCGACGAGCCGCGGGGACAGCCAGTACGAACGCGCCGTCGCCTGGTAGATGCCCTCGTGGACGCCGCGCACCTTGCGCTCGTCCACCTGCGTCACCAGCCGCGCCTCGACGAGGCGCTTGACGTGGTAGTAGACGCGCTGCGGAGTCTGCCCGAGCTGTTCGGCCACCTCGCCGCAGGTGTGCGGCTCGGCCAGCCGCCGCAACACCTCGATCCGCTGCGGCTTGAACAGCGCCTCGGCTTGTTCGAGCTGCTCCAGGTGCATGACGTCTCTGATCACACAAAAAAGTTTGTACGTAAAAAACTTGCTTGTCAATGCACCTGCGGATCCATCGGTCGGGAATGTAAACGAGTAGTTGCTCGTTCTACTGAGTGCCTCGGTGATGCGTCACCATGGCAAGCCACCCCAGACCTGGGGCCTTTGCAACGGATCGTCCGGCACGTTCCTGCCGGCGAAGGAAGGAAGCGCGATATGGCAACTGTCTCGTTCAAGGGAGCCACCCGGGTCTACCCGGGCACCGACATCGCCGCTGTGGACAAGCTCGACCTCGACATCGAGGACGGCGAGTTCATGGTGCTGGTCGGACCATCCGGATCGGGCAAGTCGACCGCACTGCGGATGCTGGCCGGGCTCGAAGAGGTCAACGAGGGATCCATCTACATCGGCGACCGCGACGTCACCAACAGCCCGCCAAAAGAGCGGGACATCGCGATGGTGTTCCAGAACTACGCGCTCTACCCACATATGTCGGTCGCCGACAACATGGGCTTCGCCCTGAAGATGCAGGGCCTGCACAAGGACGAGCGGGCCAAGCGCGTCGCCGAGGCGGCCAAACTGCTCGGCCTCGATGAGTACCTCGACCGCAAGCCGAAGGCACTGTCCGGTGGTCAGCGTCAGCGCGTCGCGATGGGCCGCGCGATCGTCCGTGACCCGCAGGTCTTCCTGATGGACGAGCCGCTGTCGAACCTCGACGCCAAGCTCCGGGTCCAGACCCGCACGCAGATCGCCGAGCTCCAGCACCGGCTGGGCGTCACCACGGTGTACGTCACCCACGACCAGGTCGAGGCCATGACCATGGGCGACCGGGTCGCCGTACTGAAGGACGGCGTCCTGCAGCAGGTCGACACCCCGCTGAACCTGTACGACAAGCCGCGGAACAAGTTCGTGGCCGGCTTCATGGGATCGCCGGCGATGAACCTGATCGAGGCCAAGATCGCCGACGGCGGCGCGCTGATCGGTGACTACCTGGTGCCGATCGACCGCACCCTGCTGGCCAAGGCCGGCGACGACAAGACGCTGACCATCGGCGTCCGGCCGGAGGCGCTCCACTTCGCGGACGAGGGCCTGCCGGTGACGGTCGCGGTGGTCGAGGAGCTCGGCTCCGACGCCTTCCTCTACGGCACCGCCGAGCACACCGGGAACCAGCAGATCATCGCCCGGATCAGCACCCGCCAGAACGCCGAGAAGGGCAGCCTGATCCACCTGGCTCCGGACCCGGAAAAGCTGCACCTCTTCTCCTCCACCACCGAAGAGCGGCTCAACGCCTGATCACTCTGCTGCCGCCGGGCCTGGCTCCATAGGCCCGGCGGCAGCGCTGCGTCTGACTGCGTAATCCCGTTGACCGGGCGGCGCAGGATCGCGTTTGCTCGGGGAGTGACCATCGAGCGGACCAACCCCGACGGACTGCACGCGACCCCCGGCTATCACCATGTGACCAAGGTCCGGGCCGACACTCTGATCTACCTCGCGGGCCAGTGTCCGCTGCAACCGTCCGGCGAGCTCGCCGAGGGCGGCCTCAAGAACCAGACCGAGCAGGTGATCCGCAACATCCTGATCGCGCTCGAGTCCGCAGGTGCCACCCCGGAGGACGTCGTACGCACCGTCATCTATGTCGCGAGCTCCGACCGTGACGATCTGGGTGCGGTGTGGGACCAGCTCAACGTGTCGCCGCTCGCACCGGCGTTCAGCACAGCCAGCACTTTGCTCGGCGTCGCACAGCTCGGCTTCACGGGTCAGCTCGTCGAGATCGACGTCACCGCGGCCCTGTGATCCCTCCGGCGTCGGTGGTCGAGTACGACGCGCGGTGGCCGATCTGGTTCGCGGAGATCCGGGATGGGTTGTCGCCCTACCTGGAAGGGATCCCGCACACGATCGAGCACGTCGGCAGCACCGCCGTACCGGGGCTCGCCGCGAAGCCGATCATCGACGTCGACGTTGTGGTTTCAAGGGCTGACCTGGTGCCGCCCGCCGTCGCGGCGATGGTTGCCGCCGGCTACCAGCACGAGGGCGACCTCGGCATTACCGGACGGGAGGCGTTCACCCTTCCGCCCGGCACCGCGCACTACCACCACCTGTACGTCGTTGTCGAAGGCAACAAGCCGCATCAGGACCATGTGCTGTTGCGCGACCGTCTGAGGGCGAACGCCGCCGACCGGGAGCGGTACGCCGCCCTGAAGCGCGAGCTGGCCCACCTCCTCACCACCGACCGAGCGGCGTACGTCGAAGCGAAGGCCGGGCTGGTCGAGGAGATCCTCCGGCGCGCCGCTCAGAGCTCGTGATTCGGTGCGAGCCGGCGGTCGGCGTCGTACCTGTTCCTGAGCTCGGTGAGCCGACGGTGGTCGCCCGGGTCGAATGCCGCACGGATCTCGTCGCCGGTCAGCGGGCCGGCGGAGAAGTTGAGCAGGCGGCCGACCGTGACGCCGCGCCACGGCTCGAGGATGCTGCGGTGCAAGGCGGCTACGTCGTCCTCGCCTGGTGAGAGCACGGTCAGCGAGTACGACGCTGTGCGGTGGCCGATCGCATTCGGAACCGCGGGCTCGTGGCTGAGCGCACCACCGAGGTGACGGATGCCGATCACGCACATCGCCGACGCGCCCGGTCCGGCGAGCTTCGGCAGCGTCGCGAGCGCCGCCGGATCGAGGTCGCTGAGCAGGGCGTTGTGAGCGGTAGCTGTCCGGGCGTTCCGGCTCGGCGAAGATCTTGCCCGACTCGGTGTACGGGAGCTCGCCGACGGTGTCGAGGACCGGCTCACCGATCGCGCGCAGTGGTTTGATCAAATCTTCTCCGCCCGCGCCGAGGATCGCGAGCTGAACCTGGGCGACGTACCTCCCACGTAGCGGCGCCGGGACCTGCGGGATGTCCGGCAGCGGCACCAGCGCCATGGCCGAGGTCACCTGGTCGGGAACCGACCGGGTCCAGTCGGCCCAGACGTGCAGCACGGTCAAGTTCTGCACGAAGTCGAAGTACAGGCTGCCGCCGTACAAAGTGGCGACGTCGAACAGGTCGACCTCGATTCCGGTCACCACGCCGAAGTTGCCGCCGCCACCGCGCACCGCCCAGAACAGCTCCGGGTCGTCCTCGGCATCCCGCCGTACGCCGTCCGGGGTGACGATCTCGATCCGGCGGACGTGGTCCGCGGCGTACCCGTACCGTCGCGCCATCAGCCCGAGGCCGCCGCCGAGCGTGTAGGAGATCGCGCCGACTCCTGGAAAGCTGCCGGACAGCGGGGCGAGACCGTACGGCGCGGTCGCGTCGATCACGTCCCGCCAGGTCGCACCGGCCTCGATCCACGCCGTCTTCCGCCCGGGATCGACCCGGACGCCGTTGAGGGCGCCGGTCGCGATCAACACACCGCCGTCGAGACCCTTCGCGAGCCCATGCCCGGACGCCTGCACTGCCAGGCGCAGGTTGTGCTCGGCCGCGTACCGGACGGCTTCCTCGACCTCGGCCGCGCTCGTGACCGGGAAGATCACGTCCGGCCGATGCGGGTCCCGCCGCTGGAACCCGAGCCGCGCCTGGTCGTATCCGTTCGATTTCTTCGTCAACATCATGGAACCGACGCTATGAGCCCTTGCGGACACATACTGTCCGCAAGGCATCCTGTTCGGGTGAGTACCCGGAAAGAGCTGCCCGGCCGCATGCTCCGGTTGCTGTCGCTGCTGCAGAGCCGCCGCGAGTGGTCCGGCCGCGAACTGACCGAACGCCTCGGCGTCACCGAGCGGACGGTACGACGCGACGTCGACCGGCTGCGGTCCCTTGACTACCCGGTGACTGGGACGACTGGGACAGCCGGCGGCTACCGCCTCGGTCCCGGTACGACGCTGCCGCCGCTGCTGCTCGACGACGATGAGGCAGTGGCGGTCGCACTCGGCCTGGTCAGCGCGGCCGGTGGTGGCGTGAGCGGGATCGCGGAGAGCTCGACGCAGGCTCTCGCCAAGCTCGAGCAGGTGCTGCCGGCGCGACTCCGACCGCAGTTGGCCGCGGTGAGTTCTGCGGCCTCGACAGTTCCCCGACCGGGGGTCGCGCAGGTGGATCCGGGTGTGCTCGCCGTGCTGGCGCGCTGCTGCCGTGACCACGAGATCGTTGCCTTCGACTACCAAAGCCGCCAAGGTACGACGACCCGTCGGCGGATCGAGCCGCATCAGCTGCTCACGTTGACCTGGCGGTGGTACCTGCTTGCGTTCGACCCGGCGCGCGACGACTGGCGGACCTTCCGGGTCGACCGGATCTCCGAGGTGACGCCCGTACTGCATCGCTTCACGCCGCGAGTGCTGCCGGCCCCGGATGCGGCGACGTACCTGGTCGAGTCGTTTGCGGCCGCGCAGTACCGGCACGCGGTTCGGCTGACCGTTCAGCTCCCGGCTGAGCGCGTGGTCAACACCTTCGAGGGTGTCGTTCGCGGCACGGTCGAGCCGGCTGGACCGTCCACGTGCGTGGTCCGCTTCAGCGCCGATACCGCGTCGTTGGTGCTCTCCCTGGTCGTGCCGATCGTTGCCCTGGGCGCCGAGTTCACGGTCGACGAGGCGACGCCGGAGGTCGCGGCGATGATCGCCGGCGTCGGCGAGCGGCTTACGCGGTCCTTCGCCGTCGTGGCGGAGTCCGCGGCACCAGGGTCGGATTGACGTTGGTCTCGACGGCGTCGCGATCCACCACCACCCGCTCGATGTCGTCACGCCCGGGTACGTCGTACATCACCGGGAGCAGGACTTCTTCGAGGATCGCGCGCAGTGCGCGGGCTCCGGTCCGGCGGAGCAGGGCGAGGTCCGCGATCGCCTCGACCGCGTCCGGGGTGAACTCGAGGTCGACGCCGTCCAGCCGGAACAGCTTGCGGTACTGCTTGATCAGCGCGTTGCGCGGCTCGGTGAGGATCCCGACCAGGGCGTCGCGGGCGAGCGCGGGCACGGTGGTGACGATCGGCAGCCGACCGACGAACTCAGGGATCAGACCGAACTTCACCAGATCCTCCGGCATGACCTTCGCTGGCGTGGCCTGCTCGGCCGCGGCGCCGAAGCCCAACCGGGACGGCCGCGTGCGCCGGGCGACCAACTCGTCGAGTCCGTCGAAGGCGCCACTGACGATGAAGAGCACCCGTGTCGTGTCGATCTGGATGAACTCCTGCTGCGGGTGCTTGCGACCACCCTGCGGTGGGACGGAGGCCGTCGTACCCTCCAGGATCTTCAGCAGGGCTTGCTGCACACCTTCGCCGGAGACGTCGCGGGTGATCGACGGGTTCTCGCTCTTCCTCGCGATCTTGTCGATCTCGTCGATGTAGACGATGCCGGTCTCGGCCTTGCGGACGTCGAAGTCGGCGGCCTGGATCAGCTTGAGCAGGATGTTCTCGACGTCCTCACCGACGTACCCGGCCTCGGTGAGGGCGGTGGCGTCGGCGATCGCGAACGGTACGTCGAGCATCCGGGCCAGTGTCTGGGCGAGATGGGCCTTGCCGGAACCGGTCGGGCCGATCAGCAGAATGTTCGACTTGCCCAGCTCGACGTCGCCGGGCTTGCTCCGGTGCCGCTTGTAATGGTTGTAGACGGCAACGGACAGCGCCTTCTTCGCGTCGTCCTGACCGATCACGTAGCCGTCGAGGAACTCGCGGATCTCCCGCGGCCTCGGTACCCGGGCCGGCAGGTCGTCGCTGATGTCGCTGAGCTCCCCCTCGGCGATCAGCTCGTTGCACAGCTCGACGCAGCCGTCGCAGATGCACAGCGGCGTGGGGCCGGCGATCAGCTTGCCGACCTGGTGCTGGGTCTTGCCGCAGAACGTGCACTTCAGCACCTCGGCTGCCATCCCCCACCGCCTTCTCAGATGTTGTCGTCATCCAGATGATAGCAACATCTCAATGTTAGAGTGGTGGTCGTGAGCCGCTTGAGCAGGGCGGAACTGCAACTCCGCAACCGGGCGAAGGTGCTGGCCGCGGCGCGGGCGGAGTTCGCCGAGCACGGCTACCGGGACGCGACGATCGACCGCATCGCCGACCGCGCCGACCTCACCCGGGGCGCGGTGTACTCCAACTTCGCCGGCAAGCGCGCGCTCTACCTGACAGCGCTTGCCGATCAGAACCGGCCGGGCCGAGGCGCACGTCGAGCGGTGAACACACCTGCCGAAGGGCTCACCGCCTTCGCATTGTCGTGGTTCGACCGGGAACACCCGGGCGCGCAGCCCGACCTGGCGGACTTCGGGACGCCGTACGCTTCGCTGCTCGGTTTCAACGCGGTGCTCCTCGGCCTCGCGCTCGACGCCCTGGGCCCTGGTGAACTCGGTCGGAGGATCCAGGTCTCGCGGCTCGCGCTCACGCTGCTGACCGGTGCGACCCAGTTGGCCTCGGCCCCCGGCTTCGTCCAGCCGCTAGTGGTCGCTCGTGCCTGTGCCGGGTTGGCCGACCTCGACGTCGATGACCCTTGGAGACGTCCACCAACCATGCCCCCGGTGCGGCCGGCGCACGAGTCCTGGTCGCCGCCGTCCGTGACCGACGAGGTGCTTCGCCGTACGGCGGAGTTCGGCACCGGCGTCGTCATCATCCTCGGACTCAACCGCCTCGCGGCCGCGGAGGACGTCGTACGCTCCACCGACGGAGCGGTCACGATCGCCCTGGTGTCCAGCGATCCGTCCGAGCTCGGGCCGCTCGCTCGCTTCACCACCGACAGCCTTCTTGGATGCCTACGGCAAGTAGTTCCGCTGCCACGGGTGCAGGTGGTGCACGACGAGGACGGCGTACTGGCGTCTGCCCTGGGTTGCGAGGTGATCGGCGACGACCTCGAGTACGCCGTCGCGCTCACCGGCGACCGGATCGCCGCCCGCGCCGAGGGGTTCGGGGCGGGCGCGGCGATCGCTTCGACCCAGTCGGCGCGAACCGTCGCAGCCGGCTGAGGTCAGGCGACGATCAGGCCGATGCCGAGGGTCAGGACGCCGAGCGCGAGGGAGGCGGCGCCGAGCCACAGGACCCAGAGGAACTGGTTCGGCTGGGTCCTGTCCTTGCCGGCGGAGGAGGCGAAGAAGCCACCGGACATCAGGATCGCCGCGGCCGGGATCGCCAGGCGGGCGACCCAGAGCATGACGCCGTCCAGGCTGGTCTGGTCGACGTACAGCAGCCCGACCAGGCTGAGGATCACGAGTACGCCGGCGTGCGCGTGGCCGGCTCGCGCGAATGACTTCTGGAAGTCCGTCATCGGCACCTGACCGCGGACGATCTTGGTCATGAAGTAGCCGCCGAACTGGATCGTGACGATCGTGAGCAGGATCGCCCCGGCGATGATCCGCGACGCCTCGGTCATGAGTGCACCAACTCCTTCTGCTGTGCAGCGGTGGTAGCAGGCTTGGTGGTCTTGGCGATCCACAGGGCGACGGCGAGGTAGAGGATCTGCTCAGGGATCCGCTGCCACAGCGGGGTCGCCTCGCCGCCGGCGAACGGTACGTCGGCCACCGCCGCGTGGATGTTTGCCGGGAGCAACGCCACGAACAACGCGGCGAGGGCGTACCCGGCGAGCCAGCGCGTCGCGGCGAGCACGAGGCCGGCCGCACCGAGCAGCTCCAGTACGCCGGTGACGTACACCAGCGCATCCGCGAACGGCAGGAACGGAGGCACCATGCGCACCATGTCCGCGTGGTTCGGCATCACCATCACGCCGGCCGGGACGAAATGCGCGCTCGCGGTGAACAGCAGCATGACTGCCATCGCGTGCGCCGCGCTGACGGGCCAGGTCGCGAACCGCCGGACCCCGAGCGCGCCGAGCGCCCGGAAGGCGAACGTCGCCAGGACCAGAACAAGGGGGATCATCTGCGCCATCTCCTTACATAGATAGTGAAGGTATCCGCTTATGGATACTGATACTATCCATCACAGTCGAGAGGAAGGCAAGCGAGAATGCGCATCGGGGAACTGAGCCGGGCCACCGAGGTCCCGGTGCCGACGATCAAGTACTACCTGCGCGAGGGCCTGCTCCCGGCGGGTGAGCTCAGCAGCCCGAACCAGGCGTCGTACGGCGAACGCCACGCCCGCCGGCTGCGATTGATCCGGGCACTGGTCGAGCTCGCCCAGGTCCCGGTGGCGCAGGTGAAGGAGATCCTCGAGTCGCTCGACTCCGACGACCTACCCCTGCACGAACAGATCGGCCGCGCCCATCGCGCACTCACGCCGACCCGCAAACAGACCGCTTCAGAGGAGGCCCGCGCGGCTGCCACCACTCAGGTGACTGAGCTGATCACCCGCCGCGGCTGGTCCGTCGAACCCGAGGCGCCCGCCCTCGCCACCCTGATCGAAACCGTCGCCGCGCTCCGCACCCTCGGCCAGGACGACCTGGTCGGCTTCCTCGACGCCTACGCCGACGCCGTCGAACGCTTCACCGAACTGGAGATCGACGCCGTCACCACCAACCCCACCCGGGACCAACTGGCCGAATCCGTCGTCATCGGCACCATCCTCGGCGAAACTCTCATCTCCTCGCTGCGCCTCCTCGCCCAGGAGTCCATCTCAGCCCACCGCTGGAAGGACCACTGATCACCCGAACAACTGACTGCCGAGAGTCTCGGCTGTCCAGGTCACCCCTTGACGCTGGGTCCAGCCGGCATCCAGCACCAAGGCGCCGTACGACTCAGGTCCCATCAGGAAGTCGAGCAGATCGGCGGCGCGGCGCTGGGTCAGACCGGACCGCAGCGGTGTCTTCTTGCGGAGCTCCGCGACGAGCGTGCCCATGTCCCGGCGGCGCCACTCCTGTGATTGCCGGTAGATCTCCCCTGCGGGCTCCTGGCTCACAGCATTGAACACCGGCCGCATCGGAGCAATCCGCGCATTCAGCTGGGCCCTTCGGAGCCTGCTTCCAGGAGGTAGCAGCACCTGACAAACCGAGCGGCGGCAACGCTCGCCTGGCCGACCGGCCTCAGCATCCCCGTGGGCTACCCAGCCGTGGCACTTCGCCAAGCACGCCAAACTCTTCTACTGGTCCGGCATCGCGCGTACTAACCGTCGTGAGCCATGTCGACGAAGCGGGAGTAGTGCCCCTGAAAAGCCACGACAACGTCAGCAGTCGGCCCATTCCGGTGCTTCGCGACAATAAAGTCCGCCTCACCGGGCCGCGTAGACTCGCGTTCGTAGGCGTCTTCGCGGTGGAGGAGGATTACTACGTCGGCGTCCTGCTCCAAGCTGTTATGGAGAGCGATGCCCTCGGCAACGAAGTTGTGGGTGCCGAGGACGGTGGCGTCGTACACCTCTTGCTCGCCAACGCTCTCCACCGAGGTAACGGTGTCCCAGAAGATGTCGTTGGTGGCAAGGAGTTCGAGGTCCGAGCTGTCCAGGATTTCTGCTACATCGCGCAGTCGCCCACGCGTCGGCGCGCCTGCAAACAGACGACTACCCGCACCGTGGTTCCCGAGTGCCGCAGCTAGCTCCCGCTGCATGACTGCACGCTCGGCCATCACGGACTTCACCTGGTCCCAAACCTCGATCGGAACGGTGTCCAACTTAGGCGCCAAAGCCACCGACCGCAGGTTTGTCCGAACCTCTTTGCACGCATCGCCGCGCTGACCGTGAACTCCGATCTCGTCAATGAAACGAAGCTGATTCTCCGAACCGTAGATGTGCAACTGGTAGCAGTCGCGATAGCCGTTCTTCCGCACAGTCGACACTCGGGCGAAGATGTTGAACCTGAGGAGCAGACGTGCGATGTCGTCGACCATCCGCCGGCTGGTCGAGGCGTAGTAGATCTGGCCGGCGTTGATCTCAGGTCGCCAGCGGACGGAACCGTCGGTGGCCCAGAGGTGGCGGATGAAGTGGGCGATCTGCTCCTTCGGCAGCCCGAAGATGCCGGCGGGGATGAACTTCTCGTGACTGCGCAGACCGAACAGTCCCAGGCCGTCGAGCCAGGCGGCGATCGGGTTGCGCTTGCCGCGGGCCAGCCGGTACGGCGCGGGCAGGCGGAGGGTGGTCACGCGCGCGGCGGCGTACTCGTCGCGGATCGCGGTGATGCCGAAGCGCCGGTGCGCGGCCTCGGCGACGGCGGTGAGGTTGGCCTCTTCGATGCTCGCGTAACGGATCGGCTGGCGCTTGACGAAGGAACCATCGCCGAGCAGGTGAGCGAGCACCGTGATCTCGTCCTCGTCCCACGGCGTCACCTGGAGCGGAGCCGGCACATGGCGAAGCGATCCGACCCGGGCGCCGGGCGTGAGGTCACCCAGCGGCTTCCAGCCGTCGTACGTGAGGAACGGGTGGTTGGCAGTGGCCTTGATCTCGCGTCCGGAGGCGAGCTTGACGCGGAAGACCTCCTTCACCCCGCTCGGGAACGCGTGCGTCAGCGTGCGCGGAACCAGCTTCAGCCGGTCGTCCAGCGACCAGACCGGGATGTCCCGCCCCTCGGTGGCCAGCAGCTCGCCGAGCGAGATCTCGGCACCGTTGTCCGCGCGCAGCAGCCGGGTGTCCGCGGTCAGGCAGCCGGATTCGCGGAGGTCGGAGGCCATGGGGCGTTTGTCGGAGCGTTGTTCGGAGCCTCGGTTCAGCTGGCAGATGGCTACTACCGGGAGTTCCAGTTCTTTGGCGAGGAGCTTGATGGAGCGGGAGAACTCGGAGACTTCGAGTTGGCGGGACTCGACCTTCTTGCCGGACGTCATCAGCTGGAGGTAGTCGATCACGATCAGGCGGAGGTCGTGGCGCTGCTTGAGGCGGCGGGCCTTGGCGCGGATCTCCATCATGGTGAGGTTCGGGGAGTCGTCGATGAACAGCGGCGCCTCGGAGACCTCGCCCATCTTGCGGGCCAGCCGGGCCCAGTCCTCGTCGGTCATCTTGCCGTTGCGCATGTGGTGCAGTGGCACCTTCGCCTCGGCGGACAGCAGACGCATGGTGATCTCGTTGCGGCTCATCTCCAGCGAGAAGATGCACGAGGTCAGGCCGTGCCTGATCGACGCCGACCGGGCCAGGTCGAGACCCAGGGTGGAGTTGTGGGTCGGGATCATCGTCTTGCCGGCCAGATACAGGTGATCGGGGTTGTCGACCTCGACGCAGCGCACCGGCACGCTGTCGACCTGGTGGATCCACTCCACCCGCCGCTCACCCTCACCGGCCAGCGCGGCCGGGAAGCCGTGCCCGGTGATCTGCCGCGGCGCCGACCCGGTGATCGGCGGTGTCAGTCCGGGACTCGCTGACATCGCCGTGAACAGGTCGGCAGTCGTGCAGACCACCGGGCGGCCGCCGTCCTCGACCCGCCACTGGTGCTCGGCGTCGGCGACGATCGTGCTGCCGTCCGAGAACGACAGCCGGAAACACGGCCGGTCCACCATCACCTCGGTCGTCGCCACCACCGTGGTCGGCTGGCCGTTGGCGTCGAGCAACTGGTCGCCGACCGCGACCTCGGCCATCGTGGTCCAGCCGGTCGGCGTCGGCAGCGGGGTGTCGAGCGCGAGCGCCTTCCCCATCGCGGGACGCGCTGCGACGATGATCATCTGGCCGGGGTGCAGCCCGTTGGTCAGCTCGTCGAGGTCGGTGAACCCGGTCGGTACGCCGACCATCGCGTCACCACGGGAGTCGATCGCCTCGATCTCGTCGAGGGCGCCCTCCATGATGTCCTTCAGCGGCGCGTAGTCCTCGGCGGTCCGCTTCTCGGTGACCGAGTAGATCTCCGCCTGTGCCTCGTCGACGACGTCGTCGACCTCACCCTCACCGGCGTACCCGAGCTGGACGATCTTCGTGCCGGCCTCGACCAGGCGGCGCAGGATCGCCTTCTCCCGGACGATGTGCGCGTAGTACCCCGCGTTCGCCGCGAGCGGGACGGAGGCGACCAGTGTGTGCACGTACGGCGCGCCGCCGATCCGGGCCATCTCGCCGCGACGGTTCAGCTCGGCCGCGACCGTGATCGCGTCGGCCGGCTCACCGCGGGCATACAGGTCGGTGATCGCGTCGAAGACGATCTCGTGCGCCGGCCGGTAGAAGTCGGTGCTGCGCAGGGTCTCGATCACGTCGGCGATCGCGTCCTTGCTCAGCATCATGGCGCCGAGCACGCACTGCTCCGCGGCCAGGTCCTGCGGCGGCGTGCGGTCGAAGCCCATCTCCGGGCTGCGCTCTTCCTGGCCGCCGCCCTGCCCCCCGCGGAACTCCGCCACGCTCACTTCGCCCGACCTCCTCGTCCGCCCACCGACGCGCCACCCCGACCATCATAGGCCGGGATTCGAACACCTGATCGAACCGTAAACACGGCCACCGACAGTTTGCGGACGGCGCCAGACACGCGACCGTACGCCCGTCAGGTCACCGGGTGCTAGCCGGTCATCCACAGGGGGTGTGGACGAGTTGTGGGAAACCCCGTGATCGGGTGTGCACAGGTTGGGCACAATCCTGTGGATATCTGTGAAAAGGGATCCAAAACATCCCTCTGACCTGCGGTTTCACTCGTTCACAACTGTGGAGAAGAAAAAGTCCGCGACCTCCTTCCGGACTGTGGGATCCGGCCGTCTGTGCACAGGCCAGGTCAGGCACAATGGGCCGCATGCTCATGACATACCGCGCGCTGGCGACGGCGGCGCGGTGACTGGGCCGAGCCGGGCAGGACTGCGACGACTGATCGGTCCCCAGGACCGCGAGATCCTGCGGCTCGCCGTCCCGGCGTTCTTCGCGCTGGTCTCCGAGCCGCTGATGCTGCTCGCCGACTCCGCGATCGTCGGCCACCTCGGTACGCCGCAACTCGCCGCACTGGGCATCGCCGGCACGATCCTGCAGACGCTGGTCGGAATCTGCGTGTTCCTCGCCTACGGCACGACCTCGGCAGTGGCCCGGCGGATCGGTGCGGGTGATCACCGCGGCGCACTGGCCCAGGGCATCGACGGACTCTGGCTGGCGCTGCTGCTGGGCGTCGTACTGGCGATCGCCGGACTGCTGCTCTCTCCGGCTGCGATCGCCGCGTTCGACCCGTCGCCGGATGTAGCGGATCACGCCGTGATCTATCTGCGCATCTCGTGCTTCGGCATCCCGTCCATGTTGCTGCTGATGGCCGCGACCGGCGTACTGCGTGGCTTGCAGGACACCAAGACGCCGATGGTCGTCGCCATCTCCGCCAACCTCGTCAACATCGGTCTGAACGTCCTCCTCGTCTACGGCCTCGACCTCGACATCGCCGGCTCTGCTCTGGGTACGGCGCTCGCACAGACAGCGGCCGGAGTGGCGCTGGTCGTGGTGGTCGTCCGGGGTGCCCGGCGCGACGGAGCAAAGCTGCGACCGGACAGACCGGGCATCCTTGCCTCCGCGCAGATGGGCATCCCGCTGATCGTCCGCACCCTGACGTTGCGGGTGGCACTCATCCTGCTGACCTTCGTCGCCACCGCCTTGGGTACGACGTCGGTCGCCGCGCACCAGGTCGCGTTCACTCTCTGGTCGTTCCTCGCCCTCGCACTCGACGCCATCGCCATCGCGGCGCAGGCGTTGACCGGGCGGGCACTCGGCGCCGGCGATGTGGCCGGCACCCGCGCGATCACCCGGCGGATGATGTGGTGGGGCCTGGTTTCCGGGTTCGTCGGCGGGCTCGCGCTCTGGGGTCTGCGCGACATCTATGTCCCGTGGTTCACCACGGATCCCGAGGTACGTCGGACGCTCGCCGCCGTACTGATCGTCGCGGCGTTGTGGCAACCCGTGAACGGCGTGGTGTTCGTGCTGGACGGCGTACTGATCGGCGCCGGAGACGGTCCGTATCTGGCGGTGGCCGGGGTGATCGCGCTGGTGCTCTACGTACCGCTGGCGTTGAGCGTGCTGTGGTTCGACGGCGGCATCGTCGCGTTGTGGTGGGCGTTCGGCGGGTTCATGCTGCTGCGACTGCTCACTCTGATCACGCGCGAACGCACTGACGCCTGGCTGGTGACAGGCGCTACTCGCTGACGTTGCGCTGCGGCGTGTCCGGGCTGAGCTTCTGCACGTGGATGATCAGCAGGTTCGCCGCGACCACCACCACGAAGACGACGCCGAGCACCGGGTGACCGAGGCTCCACAGCGCGGCGCCGGCGAGGCCGAACACCAGAACCTTCACGACGGTCCGCACCACCGGCGTACCCCGCTTTGCGGTCGGCGCGGCGTACAGACCCCAGATGACGGCCGCGACAACGGGTAGTCCGACGGCGAGCACGATCCGCAGCGCGGTGTTGTCGGTCGCTTGCGAACCCCACCAGGCGAAGATGCCTAAGGCAACCAGCTCCACGAGGAAGGCGAGCAGCAGGTTGGTCCACTTCCACATGTCAGATCCCCCGGAGGTTCGGTTGCCGCTGATCGAAGAACAGCCCGGCGGGCGGTTCCTCGACCGGCAGCGGCGGGATCGGGTACTCCGAATGGGCACCGCGGCAGGCCGCGAACGGACCGTCGGGGTCGAGCAGGACAGACATCTGTGGGTCCGCGTGGTCGCGCCACCAGGCTGACATCCCGGTGGCCGGATCCAGCCGCAGGTGCTCCCAGGCACGCCACAGCGAGTCCAGCCGGCTGAGCGCCTCGGCGTGCCGGAACCACTCCGGACACCAGACGAACTGCTGCCCGAGCCGACGGGTGTACAGGTAGATCAGCCGGTCCTCGACGAACGCCGCAACGTGCGGGTAGAAGAGTTCCTGTTCACCATCCACCGCGTTGCTCCTCGCTCTGCTCCCATACCGGGACGCCGTCCGGCACCGCGGGCTCGAGCGTACGGGCGCCGGTCGCTCCCGGATCGTACTTCGCCAGCGAGGCCTCCACCGCGTGGGCATCCGGTCGCGCGAACCAGGGCACCGTCTTCACCATCGTCGCCGGGATCCCGGACGGGAACACCACCGCGCGCCCCGGCGGCAACGCGGCGAGGTCGGACACCTCGAGGATGTGGTGCCGCTGGATCTGCCGGCTTGTGCCGCGCTCGCCCTTGCTGTACGACACCGAGCTCGTGGTGATGTCGTAGTCGCCGATCAGTTTGCTGAGCTTCTCGAGGAACGTCGCGTCCGAGGCACCGCCGCCGTACAGGCGGATGTTGGCGGCGGACCAGAGCTTTTCCATGCCGCGCTCGCCCCAGCACTCCGTCCCCTGCGCCCACGACTGCAGGATCGTCATCAGCACGATGCCGCGGGAGCCGAAGTGGCTGTAGAGATCGGGCAGGTTCTTCCACCGGCACACGTTCGCGGCCTCGTCGAGTACGCCGACGAGTGGCGTCGGGAGCCGACCCATCGGGCAGCCCCTGGCGTACTGCTCGGCCGCCTCCACGACGGCCACCGTCAACGCGGTGACCAGCGGTCCCGCCGTACCGGCGCCTTCCTTGGACAGGCTGTAGAGCGTGCCGCCCCGGCGGACGAACTCGTGCGGGTCGAACTGCGGTCGAGGATCGTTGCTTCCTTGCGGGACGACCCAGCGGGTGACCTTGTGGTTGACCAGGAACTGGGCACTTTGCTGGGCCGTGCCGTAGACACCGGCGCGCTGCTTGTCCGGCGCGCTGATCACACCGGCCAGCGCATCGGCGGACAACTGCAGGCCTGGAGTCCTTCGCAGAATCCGCTCGGGCTCGTCGTTCCGCTGGTCCGCAAGCCAGCTGTAGACCTGCGTGATCGGGCGCCGTGCGACCGCGGCGGCGAGCAGCAGACCGGCCAGCAGATCGGTGCCGGCAGCATCGAAGAACGCGTCGGTCTGGGCGTTCTCCCGGCGCTGCGAGGCGACGAAGTGCCCGGCCAGGTCGCGCGCCTTCACCTCGTCGGTGATGTAGGTGAGCGGATTCCACCACCAGGTCGGCGGCTCCTCGCACACCTGCTGTGGGTCGAACACCCACACCGGTCCCCGCTCCTGCCGCGGACCCCGGGTGGTGTCAACGAGGTCGCGCTTGTTCGAGGTGGCAACCACCGCACCCGGCGCATCCAGAATCGCGGGCACAGCACGGGACGACGTCTTGCCGGACCGTGGTCCCCAGATGTCGATGTGCATGTCCTCCCAGGACCCGAACACCTCCAGGTCGTCGCGGACGGTTCGGCCGATCGGGATGCCGGGACCGGCGTGGCCGGCGCCGAGCCGATCGGCGATTCCCTGCGCACCGGCGCGGGTCAGCTTCGAGATCTCCGACCGCCTCGCCATCAGGTACGCCTGCCGGTCCACCCGGCCGGCACCACTCCGACGCCTCATGCTGAGGACGGCGACCGCGATCACCAGCAACAGGACGAACTCGAGGATCAGCACGCCGGTTGCCGAGGTGGACCACTGCAGTTGGCCGTCGATCAGATCGACGAGTGCGGTCATCGGGTCGGGCACCGCCTGGGCTCCGTCGATCGCGGCGGCCGTCTTCAGCGCACCCCAGATCCCCACGACACCGATCGTGAAGACGCCGACACCGATGAAGACGAGGATCGTCTCGACGGACAGCACGCCGGGTCCGGTACTGCGCCTCCCGTCGGCCATCTACTTGTCGCCTCCCGCTCGGGCGACTACGCGGGTGGCCGGGTCAGGCGGCGGCAACTCCAGCACCGGGTCGGTCCTCCAGAGCTTGTTGGTGTCGTTGATCTCGCGCTCGACCGACGTGAGGCTGACGTGGACGGGGATCCCCGGACGGCCGCCGACCTTGACGAGGAAGTTGCCGCGACCGGGCGGCGCGACCTCCACCCCGGTGGCCGGGTCCCAGGCAGGTGGGTCCTGCCAGCCGATGAGCATGTTCTGCTCCTCCTCGGACATCGGCACGACCTCGGTCAGGTTCTCCATCTCGGCGCGTGGCAGACCGCCGCAGACGACCATGCCGGACCGCTCGACGAAGCCCTTCGCCTTCATCCGGTCCTCGGCGTTCTCGAGCGCGAGCAGGTCGGACATGGTGTGCGAGATCATCGCCGTACCGACTCCGCGCTGCCGGTTCAGCCGGGTCAGCGCATCGACGCGGTCGACCAGACCACGGCCGGCGCGCAGCACCCGCCACAGCTCGTCGAGGATGACGAAGTAGTGCCGTCGCGGCTCGAGGCCGGCATCGGCCAACGCTTGCGAGACCGCGACCGCGCCGAACCCGTAAGACCAGCAGGCCAGCAGTACGGCGGCCTGCAGGCTGGTCTCGGAGTCATCGATCGAGGACACGTCGAACACGACCGGGCGATCGAGCCGCATCGGGTTGTCGGTCGGCGCGGAGAAGATCTCGCCCAGCCGGCCACCACCGACCAGACCGATCAGCGATGCCTCCAGGCCCTCGGTGATCTGCCGGTAGCGATCCAGGCTGCCGCGATCCAAGGCGACGTTGCGGACCCGGTCCGGCGCGTCCTGAACGACTTGGAGCAGATCGCGCAGGACCGGCGTACCGGTGGATCGCTCGTCGAGAACCTTGAGCGCCTCGTCGAGGATCGTCTCCTCGCGGTCCGTCGGTGGCACCGAGCGCATGATCGAGATCAACGCGGACACCATCGTGTGGCGACGCCCATGCGCGTCGGCCTGGATCGCTTCCCGTGCCTTCCCGGTCAGCCGCTGCGCCGCCCTACGCGACTCCCCCGGATCCAGCACGTTCAGATGCCCGCGCCCACGCCCCAGCCGAATGACTTGCCCACCCAGCGCCTCGATCAAGTCCCGGTAGTCAGGCTTCAGGTCTCCCAGCACCAACGGCTGCACGCCGTACCCCGCCAGCCCCAACGCCATCCGCCGTACCACCGTGGACTTGCCCAAGCCGGGCCTGCCGAGCACGAACATCGACGGATTCGAGATGAGGTTGGCTCGGGTGAACCAGTTGATCGGGTCACAGCAAAGGGTGGCGCCGGACAGGATGTTGCGACCGATGGGTACGCCGACCATGGGGCTGCCGGTGCCCGCGGCGAAAGGCCAGAGGCCGCAGACCTGGACCGTGGTGCCGCGCCACTCGGCCGGTGCCTGGAGGTACGTCGAGTAGCCGCGGCCCGCACCGGGCCAGCCGCGCGGCATCGGCCGCTTGCCGGAGCGGACCGGGTCGGCCGGCTTCACAGGGCCTCCCGGATGCCGGCCGGAACGGACAGGTGGCTCTGCAGTACGACGCCCAGCGGCAAGCCGGCCACGAAGGCGGAGTCCTGCGAGCCGTACGCCGGCCGGAGCAGGACGCGGGCGGTGGCGCCCAGATTGTCGATGGCCGCGATCATGTCCGGGATCTGCTCGGCGGTCATCACCGTGCCGGTCACGACCATGCCGAAGTTGACCAGCCCCGCTCCGCGCGCTTCCTCCTGTGCGGTCCGCTCCGCCGCCCTGGCCTCGGTCATGGTCCGGGCCGATGGACGGCTCGAGGTGGTGGCGCGGAACGACGCGTTGCGCTTGTCGGCCTCGACCACTCGGGCCGCAGTGGCCGCGTCCAGCGGACGGTAGAGCAAGGTGACGCGCTTGCGATCGATGTCCGCATGCGGCGCGACCAACTGGGACAGCACCGAGGAGAACACCTCGCCACGCGGCGCCTGGGTCATCTGCCACGTCACCGACCACGCGGAGTCGTGCCGGTACTTGTCCCAGAACCCTTGCGCACCGGCCGGACCGACATCGGTCCACTGCAACTCCGGCACGTCTCCATGGCTGCGCGCCTCGTCGATCAGTACGGCGGACGCCGGGTCGTAGGCGATGCGCACGGTCTCGCACAACTCTTGAGCGGTGACCGGACGAGCCGCACCCGCACCGGTGGCGTTCAGGCTCTGGGTGAGAGCAGGCAGCCGGGACGCGAGCTCACGGCCCATGTCCTCCTGTTTGCGGCGCTTGCCGCTCCGGTCCGTGCCCTTGAACGTCAGAGCGACTCGGGCCGAGATCAGCGCTGAGCCCTCCGGGTACGTCTGCACGACCTCCGTGAGCATTGCCCGGGCGATGGCCGGAGTACCGTCCAGCATGTTGCTGCCGACCTCGCGCCGCAGCCGGATGCCGGTGTCGGGCGCGCTCTCCACCGTCACCGACGCGGCGACGATGCCGGGCTCGTGGCCGAGCGCGGCGAGCCACTGGCCCCAGTGCGCGACCCACACGTCCACCTGCTCCTGGTCCACCAGTGAGGCACCGTCCGGCTCGGCGTTGATGACAACCGTGAAGTGCCGGGTGCTCGGGTAGTACAGCAGCGCGAACGGCCGGCCGTACGAGTCCTCGAACTCGCTCAGCTGGGACGCGGCGGCCAGACCCGGGAGCTGGAAGGTGCCCCAGGCGGGACGGCCGAGTGGGCCGGACCGGTAGATGTTGTGCTTCGCCATCTTCGCTCGTTCCCATCCGATCCGGGTGGAGAGACGTTGCAGGGCGGACAGCCCGTGCTTGTCCTTGGTGGTCAGCAGGAGCAGGCAGACACCGACGATCAGCAGCGTGACGATCGCGCCGACGAGACCGCCGGCCATCGTGGCCATGATCGTCATGACCAGACCGCCCATCAGCAGAGCAGTGCCGAGCGAACCCAGGCCGGCGATCCCGGCCGAGGCTGGCTGTCGCCAGTTCCCGTACGTCCGCGGAGCGCCGCGGACGGTGTCAGCGGCCATGGGTCACTGCAGGGCGCCGACGAGCAGCGTCGAAGATGCGATCACGATGCAGGCGGTGAGCACCCAGCCGAGCCGGGCGGCATGCTCACCACCTTCACCGCGACGCTGGCCGACGGCCATCATGGCGCCGGCGATCAGGATGCCGAGAACGCAGATGGCGAAGGCGATCCAGCGCACCCAGTCGATCACCAGCTCGAGTTTCTCGCCGCCGGGTGGCCGGGTGCCGCCACCGCTGAGCGGTATCAGGGCATGCGTATCCGAGATCAGATGGGCCAGCATCATCGCGGAGGGACCTTTCAGTACGGGGCGGGATAGTCCGCAGGGTTCGCGGCGCGCAGTGCGTAGATGGATTCGAGGACTTCGAAGACCTCGTCCGGGGTGTTCTCCGGTGTCGGGGCCTCCCCTCGGCGCCACTCCTCGATCCAGGGGATGTCCCAGACCCGCGGCACGCCGCCGCCGACGATGTCGGCGAAGTCGTCCAGCACCCGGGGCAGTCGCCCGGGCGCGTCCGCGATCAGCACCAGGCCCAGCACGGCTACGCCCTGGACCACACCGGACGCCCACTCGACCGCGGCCCGCTGGGCGGCCCGCAGACCGGAAGCGTGCGTCCGGGCGACGAGGACGACCGGTGTCGGCACCGGTGGTGGCGGGATCGGCCAGCGATGGTTCGCCGCCCGGCTCCCCGGAAGGAGGAGCGCCATCGTGGTCTCGCCGGCGCCGCCGTGCACGCCGACCCACCAGAGTGTGTCCGCGGCCGGAATCGCGAACTTCGGCAGCCGCTGGTCCTCGGCCGGTGCGGAAACACCGTGCTGCGGTGCGGACGGCCCGCCCGCGGGCTGCGGCGAGGGACCCGGCGGTGACTGTTGCGGACCTGAGGTCGTTGACTGCCGATCCCATGGATTCTGCGTCATGGCCCCTCCTTTCGTGGTGTGTGACAAGCTGTCGCTCACCGTATTCTCTCAATTCCCGGATGTACGTTGCGTGAGTTATCCACAGGCCTGGCGGCCCGCCACTCCCTGGCCGGAGCAGTCGAGCCGGGCCGGGCCCGCAGAGTCCCGCGGGCCCGGATTTCTGGCCTGCGGTGGTCGCTGCACATGCTAGAACGGGGGCGGCGTAGTCGGATGAACGAGGGAGATCTGTGGCGGGAATGAGAGGTCGCCGTGGCTGAGAAGATCCCGTCCTGGCCCAAGGTGACGATCCGGTTGCACGACGACCGCAACGCCGAGGTCACCATCGCCGGGCGGACCCATCCGGTCAGCAACCACCGAGATCCACGGCAGGCCGCGATCGCCGTCGTGAGCGACCGGGCCGGACAGCTCGGCCGGCCGGTACGCGCGACCGCGGTGGAGTCCGACGGTTCGTCCTGGCCGCTGATCGTCCACCCCGACGGTCGGGTCGACGCAGTGGAATCGGAGAGCAGCACCAGCAGCGGCGGCGCCCGCAGGCCGGGTTGGCCGGTCATCGCCGGCATCGCGCTGGCCGTCGTACTGATCGCAGGTACGACGCTCTACTTCACGGTGTTCCGGGATGGCGACAGCGACGTGTCCAAGCCGTCGGAAGCACCGAAGGTCCCGACGCTGCCCGAGCCGAAGGTCGTGCCGGACCAGTTCTCGGCCCGGCCGGTGCCACCGGGCTGGTCGACGAAGGCGAGTTGGACGGTCGACATCGCCGCCAAGTCGGCGCCCGCGGTGTCGCCGGACGGCAAGCAGGTCGCCATCGTCACGCCGGACGCGAAGGTCGCCGTCTTCGACGGCAACGGCAAGGTGCTCTGGCAGGACAAGGTGCCGAAGGACGCGCTGAGCCCGGTCTACACCACGATCGACTCCAAGCCGGTGCTCGCGGTGGCCGCGCCGGATGCCTTGTACTACTGGGCCGGTGGCGGTGCGGGAGCTACCTCCGTAGAGCTGCCCGACCAGGCGCAGGTGCAGTTCTTCGGGACATCGCCGCTGATCAAGGTCGAAGGCGATGCCGGCGCGAGCATGGTGGCCGGTGGCAAGGTGAAGGCGGTGCCGAACCAACCCCGCCTGTCCACGGTTCTGCTGGCCGAGGGCGACAAGGCGCTGATGGCGCGCTACACCGGTCCGCTGTTCTGGAGTCAGCTGGACAAGGGCCTGCAAACCGTGAACCCGAAGGCGCCGTCCGGGTCGAAGGGGATCGAGCATGTGGTCGCCGCCAGCCCCGGCCGCGCGCTGGTGCTGTGGAAGTCGGACACCAAGGACATCGTGATCCCGGTCGTGCACTCGACCGTGAACGGCGCGATCCTCGCTACCTGCCCGGTGGCGAAGGAGGCTGACGTCGAGAGCTGGCAGTGGGTGCCGGACCAGGCCGGCAAGGTCGCTGCCTGGGGCAACTGCGTGATCGACTTCGAGCACAAGTCGACAGCGCGGTACGCCGACCTCCACCCGGTTTCGGTCACCGGTACGACGATCTTCGGGATGGTCGGCAGTGATCTCGTCGCCACGACCCCCGGCGGCAAGGGTCAGACTCTTCCCGCCGATACCGCGCGGCCGTGGGGTGTCGCGGGTGGGCGCGCACTCGTGGTGCACGACTCGACGTTGTACGCGTTGGACAAGAAGTGAATCGGTCCGGCCGCGTGCTTGCGGCAGTGGTGGCGACAGCAGGTTTGCTGGTGCCGGCCGGGCAGGTGATGGCGGACGACGACCCCGGTCCGGTGCAGTGGCCGCGGGTCGCTCCACCTGATGCTGGAGGCAACCAATCGGATCCGGGCGCGGTCAAGTGGCCGAGGGTCGCCAAGCCGGAGAACGGTGGCGAAGGCAACGACCCCAAGCCGCTCCCCTGGCCGACGCCCACACCAGGCTGAGCCGAAACGACAAGGCCCGCATCCCCCGAGGGAGATGCGGGCCTTGGGTCGTGCTGAGGTCAGACGGCCGCGACCTCGAGGCGGACCGTGGCGGCCACCTCGGGGTGGAGCTGCACCGAGACCTGGTGCTTGCCGGTGCTCTTGATCGGCGACGCGATCGCGATCGCGCGCTTCTCGACGAGCGGGCCGCCAGCGGACTTGATCGCGCCGGCGATGTCGGCCGGGGTGACCGAACCGAACAGGCGGCCGGTGTCGCCGGCCTTCACGTCCAGCGTGACGTTGAGCTGCTCGAGCTGGTTCTTGACCTCGCTCGCGTGCTCCTTGCCCTGGATCGCCCGGGCGTCACGCGCCCGCTTGATCGACTGGATCTGCTTCTCGGCGCCGCGGGTCCAGCCGATGGCCAGGCCGCGCGGAACCAGGTAGTTGCGGCCGTAGCCGTCCTTCACCTCGACGATGTCGCCGGGGGCTCCGAGGCCCTCGACCTCCTGCGCCAGGATGAGCTTCATGGTTCGGGCCTCCCTCAGCGAGCCGTGCTCGTGTACGGCAGCAGCGCCACCTCACGAGCGTTCTTGATAGCGGTGGCCACATCGCGCTGGTGCTGCACGCAGTTCCCGGTCACCCGGCGGGCGCGGATCTTGCCGCGGTCCGAGATGAACTTGCGCAGCAGCGCGGTGTCCTTGTAATCGACGTACGTCGCCTTGTCCTTGCAGAAGCCGCAGACCTTCTTCTTCGGCTTCCGAATGATCTTGGCCATTGTGGTGCTCTCTTCCTTCCAGAGCCCGGCACACGTGCCGGAATGGTCTGTCTTACATGGTTACGACCCGGAGCGCCGGATCAGAACGGAGGCTCCTCCATCGAGCCGCCGCCCTGGCTGGCCCAGGGGTCGTTCTGCGGGGCAGCCTGACCGCCACCACCGCTGCCGCCACCCTGCGGGGTTGCCCAGGGGTCGTTCTGCGGGGCGCCGCCACCTTGGCCGCCGCCACCGTAGTTGCCACCACCCTGGTTGCCGCCACCGCCACCACCGAAGCCGCCGCCGTCACCGCCGGGACCGGAGCGCATCGCCCGGGTCACCTTCGCGGTGGCGCTGCGCAGGCTCGGACCGACCTCGTCCACGTCGATCTCGAAGACCGTGCGCTTGTTGCCCTCACGGTCGTCGTACGAACGCGACTTCAGCCGGCCCTGCACGATCACGCGCATCCCGCGCTGCAGCGACTCGGCCACGTTCTCCGCGGCCTGGCGCCAGACGGAACAACTGAGGAACAGCGACTCGCCGTCCTTCCATTCACCTGTCTGCCGGTCGTACGTCCGCGGCGTCGACGCGATCCGGAAGTTCGCGACGGCGGCACCGGACGGGGTGAACCGGAGCTCAGGATCGTCGACAAGGTTGCCGACCAGTGTGACGACGGTTTCGCCTGCCATTGCCGTTCCTCCTGCTATCGGGTGTGTCTGTGTCTACAGCTATCAGTACCGGCTGGTGCCGACAGTATCGATAGCTGCTGACGACCCCAGGGTCAGTGCTGGTCCGGGCGGATGACCTTGGTGCGGAGGATCGACTCGTTCAGCGTGAGCTGACGGTCGAGTTCCTTCACCACCGCCGGCTCGGCGGTCAGGTCGACGACGGCATAGATGCCTTCGGACTTCTTCTTCACGTCATAGGCAAGCTTGCGACGACCCCAGATGTCGAGCTTCTCGACCGTGCCACCTTCCTTGCGGACGATGTTCAGGTACTGGTCGATGGACGGCTCCACGGTGCGCTCATCGAGCTCAGGGTCGAGGATCACCATGACTTCGTAACGACGCATGCGCGAACTCCACCTCCTTCGGACTTGGCGGCCACGGTCTCTCCGTGGCAGGAGGGCGATGCGATTCGCTTCACGCCGACACTTGCCGTCGGCGCCAAGCAACGAGCCCGGTCGATGGACCGGGCCACATCCAAGAGAATACCAGCGTCCGGACGCTCGCTTGACCATATCCACAGGCCTGTTCCGCTAACTCTCCGTCACCGACTGACGACGTCAGGTGCAGTACGCCGGACCACCAGCACCAGCAGCGACACCGCGAGAACTGCCGAGATCACCGCCAGCAGCAGGTACCCGCCGACGGTGTACAGCCAGGGTGAGCTGAGCGCGGCAAGGGCGGAGATCGCCCAGATGGAGGACTCGACCTTGCTCTCGAGGGCTGTGCCGAGCAGGCGGGCGCTGCCGCCCAGGTAGCAGAGGTTCCAGGCGTAGCCGAGGAGGAAGAGCGCCGGCGTGAACATCGCACCGGACTGCGTGGTCAGAACGGCGGCCGACAGCAGGAGCACAAGTCCGCCGACCATGACCGGCCGCGGACCCCAACGGTCGATGAACCAGCCGGTCAGGGGAGACAGCGCGAACATGCCGAGGGTATGAGCGGACAGCATGACCCCCAGCAGGCCGAGACCGTCGCCCAAGTGGTGAGCGTGGACTGGGACCGCCGACATCAGCGCCACCATCACCAGATGCCCGACGACCATCACTCCAGCGGCAAGGAGGACCGGCGTACGACGAGACGCCACAGACTGCTCGTGCCGCTCCGGCTCTGGCTCGTCCGCGGGGCGCACGACCCGGATGTAGCTGGCGGCAAGCAGAGCGCTGAAGACGGCTGCCACCGCGACCAGGAACGGACCGGCGAGGGCAGGAAGACCGAGGGCGGAGGCCCAGGCCTGGGACGGAGCCATCAGGAACGGGCCACCGGCCGCACCGGCAGTGCTGGCCCAGACGACAGCGCTCATGGCTGAGGCGCGTCGAGGGGCTGCTACGGCTTCAGCGGCGGCGTACCGGGACAGCAGGCTTGCAGCGTTCCCAGCACCGAGCAGGAACATGCCGACGAAGAGCAATGCCACGTGCGCACCGACTGCGGTGAGCACTGTCAGCGCTGCACCGGCGACAGCGAATCCGTACCCGATGCGGAGCGCGTGAGCGCGCCCCAGCCGGGCGGTCCACCAGCCAACAGCAATGGCACCGGCCGCGGTGCCCAGTACGCCGGCTGTGTTGGGGAGACCGGCCAGGCCGGGGTTCAACCGGTCGGAGATCAAGATGGTGCTCACCGCGCTCGCCGCGATCATGGCGGCGTTCATCAGCGCCGCGGCCAGGACGATGGGAATGAGCATGCCTACAACGCTAGAAAGGTGGCCGTGGCGGCTCAATGCCTGAAGTAAGGCGTTCGGCCTTGCATACCGGCGAAGTCGAAGGTGTTCTGGGGAGATGACCTTTCAGGAGCGTGACCTGGACTCCACCGACTGGCAGATCCTGTCCGAACTGCAGGCCGACGGACGGCTGTCGTTCAACCAGCTGGGCAAGCGGGTCAACCTGTCGCCGCCGGCCGTGGCGGACCGGGTACGGCGGCTGGAAGAGTCCGGCGTGATCGCCGGCTACCGGGCGGAGGTGGACCCGGCCCGGGCCGGTCAGCCGCTGTCGGCGTTCGTCCAGATGCGCTGCACGACCGGGCGCTGCCTGCTGAAGACCACGCGCGCGGAGGACTTCCCCGAGGTACTGGAGATCCACAAGCTGAGCGGCAACTCCTGCTCGATGCTGCGGGTCCGCGTCACCTCGATGAGTCACCTCGAGGGCCTGTTCGAGCGCCTCGGCGAACACGGGGAGATGAACACGCACATCGTATTGTCGACGGAGTTCGAAGGCCGTCCGGTGCAGCCTCCGGTTCAGGAGTCCCGGCCGGTCACCCGCTCGGCGGGATGGGGTTCGTGAGACCGGGGCGGTGGGGTGGGGGAGGAATTCAGAACTGTCGGTGGGCAGATCTAGGGTGGGTGCCATGACTGTGAAGCTCGGTGCGCATGTGGACCAGGCCGACCCGCTGGCGGAGGCGGCCGATCGGGGCGCCGACCTGGTGCAGTTCTTCCTCGGCAACCCGCAGGACTACAAGGCGCCCAAGCTCGCGTACGCCGACGGCGAGGAAGCGCTCAAGGAACGCGCGGCTTCCGCCGGCATCGACCTGTACGTGCACGCGCCGTACCGGCTGAACGTGGCGAACACGAACAACCGGATCCGGATCCCGAGCCGGAAGCTCCTGCAGCAGACGCTCGACAAGGCCGCCGAGATCGACGTCAAGGGCGTGATCGTGCACGGCGGCCACGTCGGCGACGAGGACGATCCCGAGGCCGGCTTCGACAACTGGCGCAAGTGCATCGAGCGCGCCCAGCTGCCGGTGCCGCTGCTGATCGAGAACACCGCCGGCGGCGAGAACGCGATGGCCCGCCAGCTGGACCGGATCGCCAGGCTGTGGGACGCGGTCCAAGCGTCGGGCAACGACCGCCTGGAGAACGTCGGGTTCTGCCTCGACACCTGCCACTTCCACGCGGCCGGCGAGGAGCTGCCGACGATCGTGGAGAAGGTGAAGGCGATCACCGGGCGGATCGACCTGGTGCACGCCAACGGCTCACGGGACGAGTTCGGCTCGGGCGCCGACCGGCACAGCAACTTCGAGGAGGGCCACATCGACCCGGCCGACATCGTCTCGGTGGTGCAGGCCGCGGGTGCGCCGGTGGTCGTCGAGACGCCGAACGCCGATCACGGTCAGAAGGCCGACATCGACTACCTGCGGGCGCACCTGAAGTAGGCGCCTACTCGGCCGGCTGGTTCAGGTTGTGCAGCCAGTAGGTCAGCCCCCACGGGAGCAGGAGGGCGAGCGCGGTCGTGTTGCTGCTCGGCACCAGGACGCCGGCGACGATCGCAACCAGCAGCAGGACAGTCGTGACCTGGAACAGGTCGAGTCGGAACACCCGCGTGCGCAGGCTGAGCCGCTCCAGAGCGCAGGCGCAGTAGATGCCGATCAGCGCGAGCAGGCTCACGGCCGCGATGGCCACCCCGATCCAGGCCAGAGCGTCGTACTCACCGTCGCCGTTGAGGATCCCGGCCAGCTGGAAGACTCCGACGAGCACGGTCAGCGCAGCACAGGCCCACAGCAACCGCGTCGTGGTGCGCCGGGCCTGCACGGGGTCCGGTTCCGGGGGTGGCATGTACGGCACCGTAGCGCAGCAGCCGAAGCAGCCGATCAGGCTGCCTACCAGGCCAGGGGATGCTCGCTGAGGTCTTCGCCGGCCGTCACCGCGGATCCGGTCGGACCACCGGCTGGCAGGGTTGCCATTCGGATGGGCAGACGGGCTCCTTGCTCGGTCGTCAGCAGGCCTGCGTGGCCGTTCTGATCGGTTGCGACGGATCCCGGTGAGACCGCGTTGACGAGGATCCCCTCGGCTCGCAGTTCGTTCGCGTAGGCCACGGTGACGGCGTTGAGCGCGGTCTTCGAGGAGTTGTAGGACAGCAGCGGCGGGAAGTCTTCGTCGCCTGCCGCGAGGGCCAGCGAGCCGAGGTCGCTGGTCAGGTTGACGATGCGCGCCGAGGAGGACCGGCGCAGCAGCGGCAGTACGGCGTTGGTGACCGCCACCACGCCGAAGACGTTGGTCTCGTAGGTACGGCGCAGCTCCTCGATGGAGGTCTCACTCGGCCGTGCGTGGCTGACGACGATGCCCGCGTTGTTGACCAGGATGTCGAGCGCCCCGGCGTCGCGCGCGATCAGGTCCGCGGCGGCATCGATCGAGGCCTGGTCAGTGACGTCGAGCTGGACACCGCGTGCATCCAGCCCCTGAGCGGCGAGGGCCGCCACGGCCGCTGTACCTCGGGAGATGTCGCGGGCTCCGAGGAAGACCGTCATCCCCAACCGGAGCAGTCCTTCCGCCACGGCGAGACCGATCCCTTTGTTCGCTCCGGTCACCAGCGCCACCTGCTGAAGCTGCTCGTTGCGCGTGTCCATCCCCCCATCCTCGGTCACAGGTGGCTCTTCGCTGCGAGCAGCGCTACGACGTCGCTCGCCGCGGTGGCGGACAATAGTGCGTATGCAGACCTGGGCCGAACTGTTTCCCCAGCTCCATGCGCCGGACTACTGGCCCTGGGGTGAGCTCGACGTCCGGTACTCCACCGAGGAGCCGGCCGACCAGCTGATCAGCAACGTGCACGTGATCGGCCGCGCCGACGGCGGAATCGTTGTCTGTAGCAACGATCTGGGCTGGCGCTTCCTGCCGGGCGGCACCCGGGAGCCGGAGGAGACGATCGAGCAGCTGGTCGGCCGCGAACTGCTGGAGGAGGCCGGCGCCCGGTTGACCGGGCCGCTGACCTGGCTCGGCGCGCATCGGGCCGAGCACCGACGGCCCGCGCCGTACCGTCCGCATCTGCCGCACCCGATCTCGTACTGGGCGACTGTGGCCGCAGACATCGTGGTCGACGCCCAGCCGACCAACCCCGACGACGGCGAGCAGGTCGTCGAGGTGCTGGTCCTGCCGCCGGACGAGGCGATCGCCTACCTCGATGCCAAGGCCGACGGCGGCATGATGGGCACCCAGGTCAGACTGGCTCAGGCAATGGGGCTGGTTTAGCCGACCGCCACGGCAGCACGGCCGCGCTGAACAGACAGCACACGCCGGCCACGACCATCGCCCCACGCAACCCCATCACCACGGCGAGCGCGCCACCGAGGGCCATGAACGCGGGCTGGACGCAGCGCGAGCTGATCGACCAGGCGGTCAGCACCCGGGCCATGTACCTGTCCTCGGTGACCTCCATCCGGTACGTCGCGAACGACGGGTTGAACGCACCGGCCATCAGCAGCATCCCGGCCTCGGCCACGGTCAGCCACACCAGCCCGGCCAGACCCGCCGGCGCGAACGGCAAGGGCAGAACCCACACCGCTCGCACTGCACCGAACAGCAACAGCATCTTGTGCAGCCCCAGTCTGCGGGTGAGCGGCGGCGCCATTCGTGCACCGAGGATGCCGCCGAGACAGGACACTCCGAGGACCACTCCGTAGCTCCAGGGCTCCAGCTTCAGGTCGCGGAGCATCAGCACGGTCAGCAGCGGCGTCACCATCATCACCGGACCGCCGAAGAGCTGCGAGTTCCAGAACAGGGCGCGCAGCCCGCGGTGCCCGAGGATGTACCGCCAGCCGGCGGTAATGTCGCGCTTTTCCGTCCGCGCCTCCGGCTCCGGCTCCGGCTGCTGGATCCGGCGGATGCCCAGCGCCGACAGCAGGAACGAGACCGCGTCGACCCCGAGCGAGGCCGTCGCCCCGACGAGGCTGACCAGCGCACCGCCGATCGGCGGACCGACGGTCAGCGTCGTCCACGTCGTCTGCTCGAACTTGCTGTTCGCCTCGCCCCGCGCGGCCGCCGGCACCAGTGCCTTCAGGTGCGCACCGCTCGCGGCGGTGAACGCGATCAGGCCTGTGGCCTGGATGACGCCGACGACGCACAACTGGGTGTACGTCATGACGCCGAACACCGCGGCGATCGGCACCGACGCCAGTGCCCCGAACCGGATCAGGTCCGACGCGATCATCACGGGCCGCTTGTGCCGCTGCTCGATGAAGTCGCCCATCGGCAGCGCGAGTGCGGCACCGGCGAGCGTCGACAGCGCCGCGAGCAGGGAGACCTGGAAGGTCGAGACGTCGAGAGCGAGCACCGCAACGAGAGGCAGAGCTCCGTTTCCTACCGCACTGCCGAGCGCACTGATTGCGAAGGCGGCCCAGAGCCGCCGGAAGTCTCGACCCAAGGACATCCCGCGATCGTAGGAGGCCCCGCCGACAGAATCAGCGCAGGTTCAGACCGCCGTCCAAGAGGACGACTTCGCCGGTGATGTAGGTGTTGTGGACGAGTGACGAGATCAGGTCCGCGACGTCCGAGGGCTCGGCTGCGCGGCGCATCGGGCTCGAGGTTTTCCACAGCTCCTGCGCCTCTGTCCACGACGCGGTGAGTGGTGTGTCCACGAGTCCGGGCGCGACCGCGTTCACCCGTACATCGGGCCCGAGCGCGGCCGCCAGCAGTTTGGTCACGTGGTTCAGCGCGGCCTTGCTGGCGGCGTACGCGATCGAGCTTCCCTTCGGCCGCACGCCCGCGTGGCTCGTCACGTTGACGACGCAGCCACCCGATTCGCGCAGCGCCGGGAGAGCCGCCGTACACAACAACCATGGCGCGATCAGGTTGACGTCGAGCAGCCGCCGCCAGGCAGCCGCGGACAACCCGTCCAGCTCCGCATGCGGTACCGGCCAACTGATCCCCGCGTTGTTCACCAGTACGTCGAGCCGTCCGTGCTCAGCCATCACACTCGGCACCAGCCCACTGGCCGCGGCGTCGTCCTCGAGATCGGCCTGGTGATACGACCCACCCAGTTCCGCGGCCAACGCGACTCCGGCCTCGCGGCTGCTCCGCGAGTGGATGGCCACGACCATCCCGTCCTTCGCCAATCGCCGAGCCGTCGCCGCTCCGATCCCCGACGCCGACCCCGTCACCAACGCGACCTTCTGCACCTGCACAGCCTAGGCAGACCGGTAGCGGAGGCCGTCCATGAGCAGGTTGAGCGCACGGTCCGCCTGGTCCCGGTTCTTGCCGGTGGCCAGGGCGACGCCACTGATGCTGACCAGGACGTCCTCGGCGGAGACGTCCGACCGCAGTTCGCCGGCTGCAGCACCGGCTTCGAGGAGCGGCTTGATGGCGCCGACGAGCAGCTCGAGGCTCTGGGCGTACGGGTTGGCGCCGGAAGCGATGACGGCGCGGAGGGCCTCGGCCATCCCGAGCTTGCGAGTCATGTAGTCGATGTAGCGATCCATCCAGGCGCGGAGGGCCTCGGCCGGTGGCGTCGAGTCGAGCAGTTCGGGAGCCGCGGCACAGATAGCCGCCAGCTCGTTCCGGTACGCCGCCTCGATCAGCAGCTCGCGGGTCGGGAAGTGCCGGTACAGCGTGCCGATGCCGACGCCGGCGTCCTTCGCGATGCCGTCCAGCGTGGCTTCGAGGCCGCAGGTCGAGAACGCCCGCGCGGCGGCGGCCAGGATCTGGTCGCGATTGCGCTGGGCGTCGGCACGCAGCGGACGCACGGTCATGTCCCCTCCCCTCAGACCCCAGAACTTAGCGGACTTGTTAATCGGAGGCTCCTCCAGTTAACTGGATTTACCGGAGGTTCCTCCGGTTAAAGCGTAGCTCGCAGAACAGGAACAGACCTGATGAGCAGAATCACCACCCCCTTCGGCCATGACTCCACCGCCGCCGAGGTGATCGCCGGCGTCGACCTGACCGGTCGCCGCGGGGTCGTCACCGGCGGCGCGTCGGGTATCGGCGTCGAGACCGCCCGCGCCCTGGCCTCGGCCGGCGCCGAGGTCACTCTCGCCGTTCGCAACACCGCCGCCGGTGAACGCACCGCGGCCGGCATCATCGAATCGACCGGCAACAACCACGTCTTCGTCGCGCCGATCGAGCTCGCCGACCGCGAGTCGGTCAAGGCCTTCGCGGCCAACTGGGACGGCCCACTCCACATCCTGGTGAACAACGCCGGTGTGATGGCCGAGCCGCTCAACCGCACTCCCGAAGGCTGGGAGCACCAGTTCGCCACCAACCACCTCGGTCACTTCGGCCTCGCGCTCGGTCTGCACGACGCCCTCGCGGCGGCCGGTGACGCACGCATCGTCGCGGTCAGCTCCAGCGCCCACCGTCGCTCGGACGTCCACCTCGACGACCTCCACTTCGAGCACCGGCCGTACGAGCCGTGGTTGTCGTACGGGCAGTCGAAGACGGCGAACGTGCTGTTCGCCGTCGAGGCGTCCAAGCGCTGGGCGAGTGACGGCATCGTCGCCAACTCGCTGATGCCGGGCGGAATCCGGACCGCGCTGCAGCGGCACATCGCGCCGGACCTGCTGACGCAGTGGGAGGCGGAGTACGGCTGGAAGACCGTCGAGCAGGGCGCGGCGACCTCGGTGCTGCTGGCCGCGTCGCCACTCGTACAGGGCGTGACCGGCCGGTACTTCGAGGACAACAACGAGGCTCTACCCAACATGCCGGGCGAGAGCACCGGTGTCGCGGCGTACGCGCTCGATCCGGAATCCGCCGCCCGGCTGTGGGATCTATCGATCGACCTGCTCAACAGCTGAGGTTTGATCAGGTGACCGGCTCGGCTACGGTCTGAGGCGTCGGGCCGGTAACCTGACCGACCGTGAGTGACTTGAGCATCCGGACCATCTCGGCCGACGAGCACGGGGCGTACGTCGCTGCGCGACCGTCGGCGAGCTTCCTGCAGACCCCTGGGTGGGCGGCGGTGAAGAGTGAGTGGAAGGCGGAGTCACTCGGGTGGTACGACCCGGCCAATCCGGCGGAGCTGGTCGGCGCCGGACTGGTGCTGTACCGGCAGATGCCGAAGGTGAAGCGCTACCTGGCCTATCTGCCTGAGGGTCCGGTGATCGACTGGGATGCGGTCGATCTTGGCCGGTACCTGCGTCCGCTGGCAGCGCATCTGCAGGAGCACGGGGCGTTCGGCGTACGGATGGGTCCGCCGGTGGCGACCCGGCGGTGGGGCGCGAAGACGATCAAGGATGCGATCGCCAGTGGCCAGCAGCCGAAGCTCGGCGACGTACGAGCGGATGTGATCGAGCCGTCCGGCGCGACGGTGGCCGCGCAACTGCGGGCGCTGGGCTGGAAGGCGCCCAAGGCCGGTGAGGGATTCGCCGCCGGCCAACCGCAGTACGTGTTCCAGGTACCGCTGGCCGGCCGCACCCAGGAAGACCTGCTGAAGGGCATGAACCAGCTCTGGCGACGCAACATCAAGAAGGCGGAGAAGGCCGGCGTCGAGGTGACGCAGGGCGGTCCGGAGGACCTGAAGGCCTTCCACGCGCTGTACGTCGAGACGGCCGAGCGGGACCACTTCACCCCGCGGCCGCTGCCGTACTTCGTCAAGATGCTGGACGCGATGGCGAACCAGCCGGCCGGCTGCTGCGACTTCCGGATCTACAACGCCTACCATCAGGGCGACCTGGTCGCGTCGACGATCTGGGTCCGGGTCGGCGGTCACTCCTGGTACTCCTACGGGGCCAGCTCGACCGCCAAACGCGACGTCCGCGGATCGAACGCGATCCAGTGGCGCATGATGGCGGACGCACTCGCCGCGGGCGCGTCCGTGTACGACCTACGGGGCATCACCGACACCTTGGACCCGAACGACCCGCACGTCGGGCTGATCCAGTTCAAGGTCGGCACCGGCGGCGAGGCCGTCGAGTACGTCGGTGAGTGGGATCTGCCGTTGAACAAGGCGCTCTACACCGCATTCGACCTCTACATGAGACGGCGTTGACACCATGCCCCTAGTCCTGCACGTCGATTCCGATCGATGGCGCGAACACCTGCGTTCCACGTGGAACCCCGACATCGTCCCGGTCGCCAAGGGCAACGGGTACGGATTCGGCAACCCCCGGCTGATCGCGGAGTCGCGCGCCCTCGGAGCCCGGACGGTCGCGGTCGGTACCTACTTCGAGGTGCCGGCGGACCCGCGGGAGGACATCGTCGTCCTGTCGCCGTGGCGCCCGTTCCACGAGGTGCCGCAGAGCAAGAACGTGATCCACACCGTCAGCCGGCTGGCCGACCTGGTGTCGATCCCGGCCGGCAGCCGGGTGCTGATCGAAGTACAGACGTCGATGCGCCGGCACGGCATCGGCGCCCGCGAACTGCGGCACACGATGCTGCTGAACGCGCTCGACCGGATCCGGTTCGAGGGCTGGTCGCTGCACTTCCCGATGGGTGCCGGCGGTACGTCGGCCAACCTCAGGGAAGCGCAGGAGCTGGGCAAGGCGGCCGAGGCGGTCCGGCGCGGGACGCTGTGGGTGTCGCACGTGCCGGCGCAGAAGCTCGCCGACATCGGCGAGAATGTGAAGCTGCGGATGGGCACCGCCCTCTGGCTGGGTGACCGGGGTGCGCTGACCGTGCGGGCGACCGTACTGGACGTGCACTCGGTCCGCCGGGGCGAACGCGTCGGCTACCGGCAGCGGCGGGTGAGCGGCGACGGCCACATCCTGGTGGTGTCGGGCGGGACCGCGCACGGTGTCGGCCTGGAGGCTCCCACCGCGGCGGCCAGTGTCCGTCAGCGGGCGATCGCGATGGCGAAGGGCAGCCTGGACGCGGCCGGCATGGCGCTGTCGCCGTTCACCATCGAGGGCAAGCAGCGCTGGTTCGCCGAGCCGCCGCACATGCAGGCCAGCATGCTCTTCCTGCCCTCGTCGGTGGCGCCCCCCGCGGTCGGCGACACGGTCGGTGTCGACGTCCGCTTCACCACCACGAGCTTCGACAAGGTGTCGATGGATTAGTCCGCGTCTCTCAGGCCGGCGAGGCCAGGTCGACGACGGTGCCGTCGGGGCAGCGCAGGTACGACGAGACCTGCCCCCACGGCGTCTTCTCCGGTGCCTTCAGCGGCTCCGCGCCGGCGTCGACGGCTCGCTGGAAGTCGCCCTCGACGTCCTCACTGGTGAGCGCGAGCTCGAAGCCGACCGCGCCGGGCGCGCCAACCTCGGCCAGGTGGCTCTGGCCGACCGCATAGGTGGCGAAGACGATCTTGGTGTCGCCGGCGTCCACCTCGCCCGCCCCCTGGTCCCAGTAGGTCCCCTTCCAACCGAACGCACGCTCGAAGAACTCGATCGACGCCTTGGCGTCCTCGACGTACACGATGGTCTTCGCGAACTTCACGACCCTGCTCCTTCTGCTGCGAGCTCGACGGGACGGTCCCGCCACCCAGCCTGACGCAGATCGCTCCGGATGTGTGACAGCCTCCCCCCAAGCTTGACTTCAGGTGGACCTGAAGTTGCAGCGTGAGGTCATGAGCTTTCTGGAGCGGATCGAGGAACGGGCCGGAGCAGCGGAGCTCCGGGCGGAGTCGTACCGGCTGCTGGGCCTGAAGCGGGGCGCGACCTGCGTCGATGTGGGTTGCGGCACCGGCCACGCGGTCGGCGAGTTGGCCAAGAAGGGCCTCAAGGTGACCGGCGTGGACGCGGACCCCGAGGCGATCGACGCTGCCCGGATCCGCGTGCCCGGTGCGATGTTTCACGTGGCACGGTCCGACGACCTGCCGCTGGAGAACGAGTCGGTGGACGGCTATCGGGCGGTACGGCTGGTCCATCTGCTCGAGGACCCGGTCCCGACCGTGGCCGAGGCGCGACGGGTGGTCCGGCAGGGCGGGCGGGTCGTGCTCGGCGGGCAGGACTACGGCTTCCTGCTGATCGACAGCGCCGACCAGGACCTGACCGACGTCGTACTGCTCGGCCTCGAGTCACGCTCGGTGGCTCCGCGGGCGGCCCGCAGCCTCCGCGATCTGCTTCTCGACGCCGGTTTCCAGGACGTCGAGGTCGTCGTACGGACCGAGGTCGTGACGGATCACTCGGTGATGGCGCCTCAGCTGGAGATGGCGGCGGCCGCGGCGGTGAAGGAGGCGCTGATCACGCAGGACGACGCCGACACGTGGCTTGCCGAACAGGCTGATCGAGGGACCCGGGACCGCTTCCTGGCGGCGATCCCGACGCTGCTTGTCGGTGGGCGCGCCTAACCTGCGGAGGATGAACGAGAAGATTCCGTTGATGGGTGTAGTGCTCGACGCCCCGGACCCGCAGGAGCTGGCCCGGTTCTACTGCCGGCTGCTCGGCTGGGAGCTCGGCGACGACGAGGAGGGCTGGGCGACTGCGATCGGCCCGCAAGGCGTGACGAAGCTGTCGTTCCAGGGCGAGCCGACGTACCGGCCGCCGACCTGGCCGAGCTCTCGCGAGCAGCAGCAGATGCAGCTGCACCTGGACTTCAAAGTGGACGACCTGGAGACGGCGCACCGGCGCGCGATCGACGCCGGGGCGCGGCTGATGGAGTTTCAGCCGCAGCCCAACGTGCGCGTGTACGCCGACCCGGTCGGCCACATCTTCTGCTTCTTCGTCTAGTGCCCTGAGTCGGCACTAGGACTTCAGGTGGCCGCGCCAGCGGACGGTCGGGAGTAGTGCGGCCGGGTCGACGCGGTCCTTGTTGGCGGAGACGATGTCGAACATCGACTCGATCAGCGTCTCCGACAGTAGGTGCGGCTGCAGGCCGAGGCCGACCAGACCGGTGTGCTTGACGTTGTAGTAGTGCTCGGCCAGCTCGACCCGCGGGTTCTCCAGGTGCTCGACCTGGACCGGGCCGGGGAAGCACTCCGCGACCTTCTCCGCGATCTGGGCGATCGAGTAGCTCTCGGTCATCTGGTTGAAGACCCGGAACTCGCCGGCGTCCGCGGGGTTCTCGACCGCGAGCCGGATGCACTCGACCGTGTCCCGGATGTCCAGCAGACCACGGGTCTGGCCGCCGGTGCCGTAGACGGTCAGCGGCTCGCCGAGCACCGCCTGGATGACGAACCGGTTGAGCACGGTGCCGAACACGGCGTCGTAGTCGAACCGCGTCGCCAGCCGCGCGTCCTGCACGGTCTGGTCGGTTTGCTGCCCGTAGACGACACCCTGGTTCAGGTCGGTGACGCGCAGACCCCAGATCCGGCAGCCGAACTCGAGGTTGTGCGAGTCGTGCACCTTGCTGAGGTGGTAGAACGAGCCGGGCTTCTTCGGGTAGAGCATCCGGTCCTTGCGCCCGTTGTGCTCGACCTCCAGCCAGCCTTCCTCGATGTCGATGTTCGGCGTTCCGTACTCGCCCATCGTGCCGAGCTTGACCAGGTGGATGTCCGGGTTCGTCTCGGCGATGGCGTACATCAGGTTCAGCGTGCCGACCACGTTGTTGTGCTGGGTGTAGACCGCGTGTGCCCGGTCGATCATGGAGTACGGCGCCGCCCGCTGCTCGGCGAAGTGGACGATCGCGTCCGGCTCGAACTCGCTCAGCACCCGGTAGACGAAGTCCGCGTCGAGCAGGTCCCCGGCGTACGACGTGAGCCGCTTCCCGGACACCTCCTCCCAGGCGGCGACCCGGGCGTCCAGATCCTGGATCGGCACCAGGCTCTGCACTCCCAGCTCGCTGTCGTAGCCCCGGCGGGCGAAGTTGTCGAGTACAGCGATGTCATGACCACGATCGGACAGGTGGAGCGCGGTCGGCCACCCAAGGTAACCATCACCACCGAGGACCAGTACGCGCACGAGGGGTTCCGCCTTCGCAGTAGAGAGAGAAAAGTTGCCGTTGTACCTGTTCCTATCCCGGCGTGCACCAAACCTAACGTGATCAGTTCCACTTCGGCGGCTGAGAATTTGCTGGCAATCCGTCCCAGCCGTCACAGCCTCGCGGGGAGAGGGCACAATTGCCAAGATGCGGGAACATACCGGAGCCTTCAGCGACGCGACCGGACGCGACCTCGAGCAGGGCGGAGCCGACCAGCCGCGGTACCGCCGCTACCAGTACGACCTGATCGCGCCGCACTGCGGACGCACGGTCCTGGAGGTGGGCGCCGGGCTGGGTGAGTTCGCTACCCAGTTCACTGGTCTGGACCGGTTGGTGCTGACCGACGCGGATCCGGATGCGGTCGAGCTGCTGGCGGAGCGGTTCGCCGACCGGCCGGAGGTCGAGGCGCGGCAGCTCGCGCTGGGCGGCGAGCTGTCGGTGGGCAAGCCGGTCGACTCGATCGTTGCCATCAACGTGCTCGAGCACATCGAGGACGACGCCGCGGCGCTCAAATCGCTGTCCAGACTGGTGATCCCCGGCGGCACGATCGTGCTGTGGGTGCCCGGCTACCAGCAGTTGTACGGCGAATTCGACCGCCGGGTCGGCCATTTCCGCCGCTACACCCCGGCCGCGCTGCGCGACGCGTTCGAGCGGGCCGGACTCCGGGTCGAGCTGGCGAAGCCGGTGAACCTGCTCGGCGGGATCGCCTGGTGGGCAGCCGTTCGCCGTGGCGGCAGCACCAAGCCGAATCCGCGTTTGGTCTCGATCTACGACCGGTTCGTCGTACCCGTGACGCGGGCGGTGGAGTCGGTGGTCCCGGTCCCGTTCGGGCAGACGGTGCTCGGCGTGGCCCGGGTGCCGGGATGAGGCTGCCGGGCTCCCGATTGTCGCTGCCGCGTTTCCGGTTGTTGCTGTGGGCAAAGTACTCGGCGTCGTCGGTGATCGCCGGTGTGATCAGTGAGCTGGCGTTCGCCCTGTGCTACTGGGTCGGCGCCCGCCCGCTGTGGGCGAGCGTGGTCGCGTTCCTGGCCGGCGCGCTGCCCAACTACGTGCTGAACCGCCGCTGGGCGTGGGGCCGCACCGGCCGGGCCGACCGTACCCGCGAGCTGTTGCCGTACGCAATCATCGTGGTGGTCACCGCGCTCGCCGCGGCGCTGGCGACCAGCGCCGCGGACCACTGGCTGCGGGATCGGATCGACTCCCACGTCTGGCAGACCGTGCTGGTCAGCGCGACCTTCCTCGGCACTTACGGGGTGATGTTCATCCTGAAGTTCGTGCTGTTCGACCGGTTCGTGTTCGCCAAGCCGGAGGCCGCCGCAGTACGTACTCCCGCCACCACGTCCCAGCCATGACGCGGGCGTAGTTCGCGCCGTACACCAGGCCCGGGCCCTTCTTGCTGCTCCCATCGCCGCGGCGTCGCATCGTCATCGGTAGCTCGACGACCCGCGCGCCACCGGCCAGCACACCGAGCAGCAACTCGGACGACTGGTACTGCGGTTCCCTCAGCGTCACCGAGCACGCGAGCGCCGCCCGCATCGCCCGGAACCCGAACGACGTGTCGGTCAGCTTCCGCCTGGTCAGGATCGACGCCAGTACGGCGAACACGCGCACACCGATCCAGCGCAGGCGACTGTCCGCGTCCTCCTGACCCAGTCGGCGGGAGCCGGTGACGAAGTCGGCCCGGCCCTCCAGAATCGGCGTGAGCAGCACCGGCAGCTCGTCGTTGTCGTACTGCCCGTCGCCATCCGTGGTCGCGACGTACTGCGCTCCGCCCTGCGCAGCGATCTGGTAGCCGAGCCGAAGCGCTGCACCCTGACCACGGTTGACCGGTGCGACGCAGACGTACGCGCCATGCTCGGCGGCGATCTCGGCGGTGTTGTCCTCGGCGCCGTCGACCACGACCAGTACGTCGACCGGGAGGCCGGCGCAGGTCTTGGGCATGTGCTCCAGCACCGGACCGATGCCGCCGGCTTCGTTGTACGCGGCAATCACCACGACGAGCGGAGCGAACGCCGGGTCACCGTGCCGTTCACGGAGATCATCCAGCGCGGCGGAGTCGACCTTGTCCGGGTACTGCGCCAGCGGCGGGCGCTGCTGGCTCCGGCCGAGCAAAGCGGTCAATCCGAGGGCACCGGCGAACGGGAACAGGACCAGACCGGGCAGCTGGTACCGCCAGGAGAACTCGAACGCCGCCGATCCGAGCAGCAGGATCACAGCAGCCGCGACCGGCAGCAGTGCGGCCGAGCGGAGCCGCGACGTCCGCGCCCGGCCTAGCCCGAACGCCGCAGCGAAGGCGATCAGGCCGGCGATGCCGAGCAGCAGGCCCGGGGTGTAACCACCGTGCAGCTGGTAGGCACGCAGTACCTTGGCCGGCCCAGTGTTCACGTGCGGCTCGGTGCCGCCCCACTTCACCGCGGCCTTGGCGGTGTTGGGGTCGCTGAGGTTCGGATAGGTGAGCTGGAACTGCCAGCGGTCCAGTGGCACGTCGTCCGGCGAGGTGGTGCGCGTGGGCGCAAAACCCTTGGAGAAGTCCTTCAGCGCAGCCCACGCCACGTCGGCCGGCTGGTGCCGAATCACCAGCATGCTGAAGTCGGTCGCCAGCTGCTGCTTCGTCGTACCGGGAGGCAGCGGTCCAGGCCAGTTCGGGTCGCCATAGTGATCGTGGGCGTACTCGTCGACGCCCATCCGGTGCCCGAGCGGCTCCTTCGGGCAGAACAGCCGGGTGCCGTCGTTCAGCGGCAGCTTCGCGCAGTTGGCGACGACCGCGGTCCGGCCGTACAGCACCTGGTTCTCGGCGCCGGAGAAGCCCCAGCGGCCGGTTTGGGAGTGGAAGTACGTCGCGTAGCCGCCGAGCGCGACCGCAAACACGGCGGTCACGGCTGCGCTCCGGCCGAGCACCCTGCGCCAACTGGTCCGCCAGGCGGAGCCGACCACGACGAGGTAGATCACGACGGCAACCAGCAGAGTGATGCCGATGGTGCGCAGTACGAACGCGGCACCGAGGATCAGTCCGGCCGCGGCCGCACGCTTCCAGCCGGGTGCACCCCAGCCGAGCAGCAGCCACAGGAGACCGACGAGCAGAACGTCGAACAGCGTCTCGGCCATGATGTTCTGCTCGATCTGGACCTGGTACGCGTCCAGCAGCAGCGGAGCGGCTGCCACTGCGGAGAGCCAGCGGTACACACCGAGGCGGCGGCACAGTGCGTAGATCGCGACGCCGAGGGCGAGACCGATCACGTGCTGCAGGATCACCACGAAGGTGACGCCGCCGAGCGCTGTTAGCGGCTTGAGGAAGAGCGAGTAGCCGATCGGGTTGAGCTGATCCGGCTTCAGGCTGTGCATGTTGTCGAGGTAGCGCACCGAGTCGACGTACAAGATCGCCGGCCGGTACGCGATCGTCGCCAGCACCCGGAGCGCGGCGCCCAGCACCAGCAGCGCAACGAGCAGCCAGTGCTTCCTCAGCTGCCCGATCACTGGTTGCTGAAGTATTGCCATGTGCGGGCGAGCCCGTCTTCCAAGGACACCGTCGGCGCGTAGCCGAGGTCGTTCGTGACGTCGACAACCACAGCAGGCATCTCACCAGCCGGGGCCTCGATGTGCTCAGCCGGCACCGGGCAGCCAGTCACCGTCCGCACCGTCTCGATCATCTCGAGCACCGACACCGACCGGCCCGATCCGATGATCGCGCGCCCGTCGTACTTGCTGTCCAGCGCCAGCAGGATCCCGCTGACCACATCATCGATGAACACCAGATCCCGCCGCTGCTGCCCATCGCCGTACACCCGCACGCCCGTCCCGGACAGGGCTGCTCGCATCATCCGCGGCACAAAACTGTCTTTGTGCGACATCCCCGGCCCATAGACATTCGTGAACCGCAGAGCCGCGGTCGCCATCCCGTAGCTCCCCGAGTACGCCGACAGCAACATCTCGCACGCCGCTTTGGTGGCCCCGTACGGCGTCAACGGCCGCAACGGCAGGTCCGCCGTGATCGTCGCCGTACCGACGTCCCCCACCACCGCGTTGGTAGACGCCAGCACAAACCGGTCTACCCCACTACCTCGGGACAACTCCAGCAGAACCTGCGTGATCGTCACGTTCTGAGCGAACGTCTGCATCGGCGCATCCACCGACCGCAGCACGGACGTCAACGCCGCCAGATGCACGACCGCGGTAGGCCGAGTCTCAAACGCGGCAACACACGTCTCCTGCTCCGCCAGGTCCCCGGTCACCACGTGCACCCCGTCGTCCCACGACGAATCCGGCGGCTCCCGATCCACAGCAGTAACCGCCAGACCCCGCCCCCGCAACGCAGCCACCACAGCCCGCCCGATAAACCCGGCCGCCCCGGTAACCAACACCCGCTCATCCATGCCGTCAACCTACCGCCGACCGATCAATCCCGAGACACGGGCGAACAGTGCGCGACGAACCCTTGACCGCGGGTGATCATGATGGGCAGGATCGCCCCGGGCGCGGGCTGACAACCTTGTCATCGGGGCCGCGTACTCCACTGGCGGACAGCTCGGGCTGTCGCGCCGGTCCGGCCGTGCAAGGAGCGTAGATGGATCTCCGCCGCCCTCTGGGGCTCGTCGCGTCTCTCGGGCTAGTTGTGACAATGTCGTCTGCCATGACGTCAGCGCATGCCGGTCCACCGGCAGCCGGCACCGTGCAGGATCAGCCGGTGGTGACCGGGTCCTCTTTCTTCACCTCGTTCGAGCCGGGGCAGCCGCAGCCGGGGTATACCGATGCGGTCGAGACCGGGCCGGACGGAAAGCCGCGGACCGACGGCGTTCGCGGGCCGACGCCGACCGGGATCGGCGGCAGCGAGATGGACAAGGTCACCACGGTGACCGCGAACGGCGAGAACACCGGCGGCGGTGAGATCGCCACCAACGTGGCCGACGGTGACAAGTTCACCAAGTGGCTGGTGTTCGAGCCGACCGGCTGGCTGGTCTACGAGACCTCGGTCCCGGTGGTGATCCGCAAGTACGCGCTGACCTCGGCCAACGACGCCGACGGTCGCGACCCGCAGAACTGGACGATGTCCGGTTCGAACGACGGGACCACCTGGACCACGCTGGACACCCGGACGGGCCAGAGCTTCGAGACCCGGTTCCAGACCAAGGAGTACAGCTTCACGAACGAGACGGCGTACAAGTTCTTCAAGCTGGACATCACGCTGAACCACGGCGAGAACATCGTCCAGCTGGCCGACTGGTACCTGTCCAACGGCGCACCACTGCCGCCACCAGGCCCCGTGGCTGAGTCGCGGCTGGACTCCGGCCCGACCAGCGCCTACAACGCCCGAGCCCGCGTCGGCTTCACCGGGGTCAAGTCGTTCCGGTACGCCGGGCACCAGACCGCCGAGGGCCGTGGCTACACCTGGAACAAGATCGCCGACGTGGATCTGAAGGTCGGCAAGGACACCCGGCTCTCGTACAAGATCTTCCCCGAGCACACCGAGGGCGACCTCAGCTACCCGAGCACGTACGCCGCGATCGACCTGGCGTTCTCCGACGGGACGTACCTGAGCGATCTGAAGGCGAAGGACCACCACGGCTTCGAGCTCAGCCCGCGCGGGCAGGGCGACGCCAAGGGGCTGTCCACCAACCAGTGGAACAACGTCGAGGCGGACCTCGGCACGGTGGCCAAGGGCAAGACGATCCAGCGGATCCTGATCGGCTACGACAAGCCGTCCGGGCCGGCCGAGTTCCGCGGCTGGGTCGACGACCTGCGGATCGCGCAGGCCATCAACCCCGACACTGCGGCGCAGAAGACCGCGTCGAAGCACCCGTCGGACCTCGCGCTCACCACCCGCGGCACCAACGCGACCGGCGGCTTCTCGCGGGGCAACAACTTCCCGGCGACCGCCGTACCGCACGGCTTCAACTTCTGGACGCCGGTGACGAACGCCGGCTCGACGTCCTGGCTGTACGACTATGCCAAGGGCAACAACGAGGACAACAAGCCGACGATGCAGGCGCTGTCGATCAGCCACGAGCCCAGCCCGTGGATGGGCGACCGGCAGACGTTCCAGGTGATGCCGTCGACGGCCACGACCCCGACCGCGGACCGGAAGGCGCGGGCCTGGTCGTTCAGCCACGACAACGAGGTCGCCCGGCCGTACTACTACGGCGTCACGTTCGACAACGGCAACGCGGCCGAGATCGCGCCGACCGACCACGCCGCGATGCTGCGGTTCAGCTTCCCGGCCGGCAAGGCGTCCCTGATCTTCGACAACGTCAACAACAGCGGCGGCCTGACGCTCGATCCGGAGACCGGTGTGGTGACCGGGTTCAGCGACATCAAGAGCGGCCTGTCCACCGGCGCCGGCCGCCTGTTCGTGTACGGCGTCGTCGACCAGAAGGTGGTTGCCTCCGGCAAGCTGTCGGACGGCGGCGGCGCGGCCGTCGGCGGCTACTTCTCCTTCGGCTCGAAGGTGACGCAGGTCGAGCTCCGGATGGCGACCTCGCTGATCGGCACGGCCCAGGCGAAGAAGAACCTCGAGCTGGAGCTGCCCGCCGACTCGAAGTTCAGCAAGGTGAAGGACACCGCACAGCAACTGTGGGACGCCAAGCTGCGCACCATCGAGGTCGAGGGCGCGACGGCTGACCAGCTGACCACTCTGTACTCGAACCTCTACCGCCTGTTCCTCTACCCGAACAACGGCTCGGAGAACACGGGCACGCACTCCAAGCCGGTGATCAAGTACGCGTCCCCGACCTCGCCGAAGGTCGGGACGGACACGCCGACCACGACCGGATCGAAGATCGTGGCCGGGCAGACATACGTGAACAACGGCTTCTGGGACACCTACCGCACCGTTTGGCCGGCGTACTCGCTGTTCTCCTCCGACGACGCGGCCGACCTGGTGAACGGGTTCGTCCAGCAGTACAAGGACGGCGGCTGGATCTCACGCTGGTCGTCCCCGGGCTACGCGAACCTGATGGTCGGCACCAGCTCCGACGTCGCGTTCGCCGACGCCTACCTGAAGGGCATCAAGGGGATCGACGTCCAGGCGGCGTACGACGCGGCGGTCAAGAACGCGACCGCCGTACCGCCGTCGCAGAACGTCGGCCGCAAGGGCATGGACCTGGCCACGTTCAACGGCTACACGGCCAACACCACCGGTGAGGGCTTCAGCTGGTCGATGGACGGCTACATCAACGACTTCGGCATCGCGAACATGTCGAAGGCGCTGTACGACAAGGCGAAGAAGAGCGACCCGCGCAAGCAGGAGTACCTGGACAACTACAAGTACTTCCTGAACCGGGCCCGCAACTACGTCACGCTGTTCGACCCCGCGCTCGGCTTCTTCCAGGGCAAGGGCCCGGACGGCGTCTGGGGCAGCTCGCCGAGCACGTTCGACCCGCGCGACTGGGGTCACGACTACACCGAGACGAACGCGTGGAACATGGCGTTCTCGACCCCGCAGGACGGCGCCGGCCTGGCCGCCCTGTACGGCGGCCGCGACGGCCTGGCGAAGAAGCTCGACGAGTTCTTCAGTACGCCGGAGGACGCGCTGCACACCGGCGGGTACGGCGGCACGATCCACGAGATGCTCGAGGCGCGCGACGTACGGATGGGGCAGTACGGCCACAGCAACCAGCCGTCGCACCACATCACCTACATGTACGACGTCGCGGGTCAGCCGTGGAAGACGCAGGAGAAGGTGCGTGAGGTGCTGTCGCGGCTGTACCTCGGGTCCGAGATCGGGCAGGGGTACCCGGGTGACGAGGACAACGGCGAGATGTCGTCGTGGTACCTGTTCAGCATGCTCGGGTTCTACCCGTTGCAGGTCGGCTCCCCGACGTACGCGATCGGGTCGCCGCTGTTCACCAAGGCCACGGTGCGGCTGGCCGGCGGCAAGAAGCTGACGATCAGCGCACCGGGCAACAGCGCTCGCAACATCTACGTGAAGAGCGTGAAGGTCAACGGCAAGAAGTGGACGTCGACCGCGTTGCCGCACGACCTGATCGCGAACGGCGGCAAGATCGAATTCGAGATGACCGACCAGCCGTCGCGGTGGGGCACCGGCCGCAATGACGCCCCGCCGTCGATCACCACCCCGGGCGAGGACCCGAGCACCTGGCGGGACTCGACCGAGGACGAGGGTGCGGTGATCGGGGCCGGCGACGCGGATGTGACCGCGTTGACCGACAACGACTCCAAGACCCAGGTCACGCTGACCGGCGCGACCCCGACGATCACGGTGGCGCTCCCACAGGGCCGGCCGGTCGGGATGTACACGCTGACCAGCGGCGCCACCGGAGTGGCTCCGTCCGCCTGGGCGCTGGAAGGGTCCAACGACGGTACGACGTGGTCCGCGGTGGACCGGCGTACCGGGCAGACCTGGCCGTGGCCGTCGTCCACGCGGGCCTTCAGCATCGCCTCGCCGAAGGCCTACACGCAGTACCGGCTGGTGCTGACACCAGCGGCGGGCGCCGCCGGTGTCACGCTGTCGGAGGTCGAACTGCTCGGGACGCTGAAGGGCGTCGAGGCCGGCACGCACCCGACTGACAAGCGGGCTGCGGAGACGAAGCCGAGCCCGACTCCGTCGCAGTCGATCGACCGCAACTACGGCTGATCGAGTTCGCCGGTTCCTGTCACTTCTTGTAGTGGCAGGAACCGGCGAACCGCAGCAGTGTCGCCTGGTTCCAGCCCAGGTTGTACGCGTTGTTGCTGATGACCACGACGCGGATGCTCTTGCCCTGGCGGACGAACAGCTCGCGGCGACCGTTGCGGCTGTTGCCTGGCGTGATGATCGCCTCGTTCTTGCCCGCACGGACCTTCGGCAGGTCGGTCCACGGAGTCGAGTACTTGTCCGCGGTGAGGCCCTCCCCCTCGTCCATCAGCTGAGAGGCGCGGATCCGCAGGTACCGGCTCTGCGCGTGGTACTGCTCGGGGTTCTGCAGGTTCGGGTCGGTCAGCTCCTGCTGTGAGGGATCACCGTTCTGCCTCGTCCCGACCCGCGTGACCGCCCAGCCCTGCGGGATCAGGTCGCAGGTGATCGGCCCGGGGAACGCCTTGGTGTTAGCCACGAGCGGGACTGGGGTGGACGGCACGGGTGTAGGCGGCCGGTGGTCGCTGGCGAGTCCACCGATGACCTGCCCCGGGGACCGCGACGGCATCGGAGTCGGGGTCGGGCTCGCGGCGGTGGTCGGTCCCGCGGGTTCGGGTGCCCCGTCCGTCGCCGTACCCGGAGACACCACAGACCAGCCGACGCCGATCACCAGTGCGGTGGCGACGGCACCACTGGCGATGCCAGGCGGTCGGTGCTGGCCTCCCGGTGCCGCCAGAGCCGGCGCCGTTCGTCCAGGAACGCGTTCACCAGGATCCGGTCCGCGTACCGGGCCGCGCCATCCTCCCGCCGTACCTTCGTCCAGTGCACGTAGAGCTTGGTCAGGGCGACCTGGACCAGGTCCTCGGCCCAGTACGCGTCCCCGGACGTCAGCAGCCGGGCGGTCCGCAGCATCCGGCCGCGGTGCGCTGCTGCGTACTCCAGGAACTCGGCGTCCCGATCCGTCACGGTCCGGCTCCCTCAGTCGTCGGCGATCTCCACCTGGACTACTGGCCGACCACCGGCGGCGGTTGCATGCCGCCCGGCAGCAGTACGGGCGGCAGCCTGACCGGCCGCCGCCCACGCTGGACGATTCTCGGCGGAGCCTGCCCCTGAAAGGTTCCGCCGGAACATTTGAGAGGGGTGGCGGTCCCCGCCCGGACTGCCACCCCTTCACACCTAACGACGTCCAAGGCCCCTCAGGGGTTGCCTACCCCGCAAACTGTCCACATGCCGGACGGTTCAGGCGTGAACGAGCCTCGTCAGCCGGTCCAGCGGCCGGTGAAGAAGGCGGCCGCCCAGATCGCGGCCAGGGGTATCGCGAGGGCCAGGTAGAGGCGGCCGAGCCAGAGTCTGCGCCGGCTCATGACCGCCAGGCCGATCCAGAGCGGCCACCACAGCAGCGTCGCCCGGGTGAGCGAGTAGATCCAGAACGACGTACAGAACGCGCCGACGGTGGCCGCGACCCAGGCGGCCTCACCCCAGGAGCGGCGCCGGATCAGCCAGGCGAGCAGCAGCAGGCCGACGACGAGCGCGACCAGTTCGGCCCGGAACATCCAGGTCCAGTCACTGCGGTCGGCGGAGAAGTGGCCCTTGGTCGCGGCCTCGATCGTATGGATCAGCGAGGTCCACGGCCAGGTGAACTCGCGCGCCCAGCCCTTCTCCTGCGCCTCCTGCCAGGCGAACCACGAGCCGTAGATCTGCTTCAGGTACGCCATGAACGCGAGCACCGGGACGGCGGGCAGGGCCAGCCACGGGAGTGACAGCCAGTCCCGCTTCTTGGAGGTGATGAACTCGACCACGAGGGCGAACGCGAGGAAGATGCCGGACACTCGCACGGTCGAGGCCAGCGCGACGAAGATCGCCGCCCGCGCCCACCGGCCCTGCCGGGCCGCCAGCCAGGCGGGGAACGCGAACGCGCAGAACAGCGCCTCGGTGTACCCGGCGGCCAGGAACACACCGACCGGAGCGCCGTACCAGATCATCGCCGCGTGCGGGCCGAGGCCCTTCAGTTCCGGGAACTCGTACTGCGCCAGTCGCGCCAGGTACACGCCCGCGACGGCACTGGCGACCGCGGACACGACGATGCCGGCGGCAACGTAACCGATCCCGGTCCAGCTGACGATCCGGACCAGCAGCGGGAACCCGGGGAAGAACGCGGCCAACGGGGCGCCGGACGGTTCACCGTTGTTGTAGCCGAACTCCGCGACCGCCTTCAGGTGCCAGACGTCCCACTGCAACCAGGCCCGCCAGACGTTCGGGTAGTCGCTGCCGCGGTTGAACAGCAGCGGGGCGGAGACCGACAGCATGAACAGCGCCGCCCGGGTGACCAGCCACCACCCGAGCACCTCGCGACCCATCGCGGTCGGCAGCCATCGGGACAGCCCGACCCCGTCGGCCCGGGCCCGCCGAGCCCGGCCGGGCTTGCCTTCGTCGCCGGCCGTCCGCTCGAACACGGGGCCGGCTACTGGTCGCCGCCGCCGGGTTTGTCCGGCGTGTTGGGGGTGCCACCTGTCGGGAACGGCCAGCCCGGAGGTGTCCGGGTCGGCTTCCCCGTCGGCTTGCCGGTCGGGGTGGTCGACGGCTTGTCGGTCGGCGGCGTGCTGGTCGGCGGCGCCGGCGGAGTGCTCGTCGGCGGTGCGGGCGGCGTGCTGGTCGGAGTCTCCGACGGCGTGATCGTTGGCGTCGGACTGTCCTTGAGCTCGTCCTCGTCAGGATCCTGGAAGCCCATGTCCGGCTGACCGGCCAGTGCCGGGTCCATGAACGCCAGCCAGGTCTTCAGCGGCCAGCCGCCACCGAAGAACGCGTCGTCACTGGAGTACGGGTCGAGGTCGCCCTCACCGGTCGTGCCGGCCCGGTACAGGACCGAGGTGGACAGTTGCGGCGTGTACCCGGTCCACCAGGACGTCAGGGTGTCGTCGCCGTCCTTGCAGCCGTCGCACGCCGCGTTGGCCTTGCGGTGCTCGGCCGCCACACCACCGGCTGTACCGGTCTTGCCGGCGACCGGGCGGTCCAGCTCCTTGGCGTCCTCACCGGTGCCCTTCTCGACCACGTCCTGCAGGGCGTAGTTGACCATCCGGGCGACGTTCTGGTCGATCCGTCGGGCCTTCTGCTTGTCCAGGCTCTTCTCGGACCACAACACCTTGCCGTCGGGACCGGTCACCTTCTTGATCGTGTGCACCGGGGCATACATGCCGTCGGCGGCGAACGTCGCGTAGGCGTTCGCCATGTCGACCGGCGAGGCGTACGGGTCCGGGCCGAGGACCGTGGACGGGTTGTTGCGGCCGATCTCGAGCGCCTTGGTCTTCGGGATACCGGCCGCCTCGGCCGCGTCGACGAGCTTGGCCGGACCGTTCTCCATCTTGTTGTCGACCAGGTCGTAGAAGGCGGTGTTGATCGACTGCTCGGTCGCCTTGAGCAAGGTGACGTCGCCGTAGTCCTCGTCGAACTCGTTGTTCAGCTCCTGGCCCTGGATCTCGATCGGGCTGTCGCCCTGGAAGATGTCCCAGACCGACGTGCCGTCCTTCAGCGCGGCGGCGAGTGCGAAGGGCTTGAACCCGGATCCCGGGCGGGCCGGTCTGGTTGCCCAGTTCAACTGACTCTTCAGGAAGTCGGGGCCGCCGTACATCGCGACCAGCTCGCCTGTGCCCGGCCGGACCGAGGCCATGCCGACATGCAGGTTGTTCCGCTTCTTCGGCAGCTCCTGCGTCCCGGCGATGACCATCTGGTTCTGCGCCTTCAGGTCGAAGGTGGTGACCACCTTCAGTCCGCCGCCGCTGATCTGGTCCTCGTCGAAGCCCAGCCGCTGCAGTTCCTTGCGCGCCATGTCGAGCAGGAAGCCGTTCGGGCCCTTGAAGCGGTTGCTCTTCTTCTTCATGTTCATCTTCGGCAGCGACTTGCTGTACGCCGTCTGCTGCGCCTGGGTGATGGTGCCGCTCTGCCGCATCCCGTCGAGAACGTACCTGTACCGCTCGACGATCCGCTTCGACGCGCGCGGGTCGTTGATGTCGAACAGGCTCGGGTTGTTGAGCACCGTGGCCAGGAACGCGGCCTGCTGCACACTCAGCTTGCGCGGATCCGATTGCTGGAAGTAGGCATCGCCGGCCGCTGAGATGCCGTACGCGCCATAGCCGAAGTAGACGGTGTTCAGGTAGCCCTCGAGGGTCTTGCTCTTGTCCTGCGACCGGCTCAGCTTGGTCGCGATGAACAGTTCCTGGAACTTCCGCGAGACGGTCCGCTCCTGGGTCAGGTACATGACCTTCACGTACTGCTGGGTGATCGTCGAGCCACCCTGCAACTGCTCGCCGCGGGCGATGTTCCACGCCGCGCGGACCATACCCGACGGCGAGATGCCGGGGTTGGTCCAGAAGGTGCGGTCCTCGGCCGCGGTCACCGCGTCCTGGACGTGCTTCGGGATCTGCGCCAGCGGCACCGAGTGCCGGTTCTGATCGTAGAAGGAGCCGAGCGCCTGCTGGCCGTCGGCGAAGGTGACCGTCGTCGTGTTGGTCGCGAACTCCTTGTTGGGGTCCGGGATGTCCGTCGTCTGGTAGACGATGAAGAAGGTGGCGACGGCGCCGATGATGCCGACGAAGAAGAGTGCGGCCAGCCAGCCGAGGACCCGGAGCGCCCAGTGCTTCTTGGGCTTACGGGCCGGGACGGCCCTTCTACGAGCTTCACTCACAGTGCAATCCTCGACGATCTCGCGGAAGTCATTGCCCCACAGACTACGGTGGGTGTGGTAACGGCCCCGAATCCGCTCCGGATGCTAACAAGCCGAGCGGTCACGCGGGCGCGCGCCGGACCAGGCCTTACCCAGATCTTTCCCGGCGCAAGCAAGCGATTTCCGCCCGGATCACCCGGTGACGTGCGGTGCAAGCAAGGTCACGGCGATCAACGCCGCCGGGAAGCAGGCCAGGAACATCGTGAACGTGTAGCCCATGATGTCGCGCGCCTTCAGGCCGAGGATGGCCAGCGTCGGCAGCATCCAGAACGGCTGCAGCAGGTTCGCGCTCGCCTCGCCGAGGTCGTAGACCACCACCATCCAGCCGGCGTCAACCTTCAGCTCGTTGGCGGCCTGCAGCACGTACGGCGCCTCGATCACCCACTTGCTCCCGCCACTGGGCACGAAGATGCCGAGGACGCAGGAGTAGATCGCCACCAGCGGCGGGAACAGGAACTGGTTGCTTGCCTGCACCAACCACCCGGCCAGCCGCGCGGAGATGCCGGTGTACGCGATCATCCCGAAGATGCCGCCGTACAGCGGGAACTGCAGCAGGACGCCGGCCGCCGCGGGTGCGCCGTCGCGGACCGCGCGGGCCATCCGCCACGGGCGCCAGTGCAGGAGCAGGGCGAGCAGGAACAGGATCAGGTTGACGGTGTTGAGGTCGAGCGCGCTGAAGAAGTTCTTCCCGCTGAAGTAGCGGACCAGGTACACCGCTCCGAGCAGGACGATCAGCAGACTGGACAGCGGGGAGTGCTCGAGCCAGTCCCCCGGCCGGCGGGTCTCGCTCTCCTCCCGCTGACCGTTGTACACCGATCCGCGGCCGACGAGTGGCCGCAGTTCGATGCCGAGGTGTTCGGCGGTCCGTGAGTTGTCCTCGCCCGGCGCGATGAACCACGCCATCCCGACGCCGACGACGTACACGATGAGGGTCGCGACGACGGCCCGCCAGGTGAAGATGGTGTCGCTGAGCGGGATCAGCCCGTTGGCGTGGCCGCTCGCCTTGATGACCTCCTGGACCGGCGCCGGACTGCTGCTCGCACTGGCCACCTGCAGCGCCGCCGAGCCGGACAGCCCCTGCGCCCACACCGTGCCGAGGCCGAGGAACGCCATGGCGCCCAGCGCGCGGTAGTCCGCCTTCGGCACGTTGCGGGCCACCTCACGCGCCAGGATCGCGGCGAAGATCAGGCTGAACGCCCAGTTCAGGTACGACGCCAGCATGGCCACCGCGGCGACGAAGGCGACCGCGGTCCGCGGACTCTGCGGGATCCTGGCCAGTCGAGCGATCAACCGGGCGACCGGTCCACTGGTCGCCACGGCGTACCCGCCGATGATGATCATGACCATCTGCAGCGTGAAGGTGATCAGGCTCCAGAACCCCAGGCCCCACGCATCGACCAGGCCGAAGCCCTTGGTCGCGGCCGGATCGTCCGGGCGCTTGAGCAGCGGCTCACCGGTGACCAAGCCGAACAGCAACACCACGAAGGTGCCGACCAGCACGAACCCGAACGCGTCCGGCAGCCACTTCTCGGTGAAGGCGGTGAACCGCAGCGCAACCTGGGCCAGCGGGCCTCCGCCGTCAGCACCGCTCTCGACGTCCTGCTTCGCGTGCTTCGCATGACTGTCGGCCATGACCCTCCGCTCTTGACCCACGACGCTGTGTCACACGATTAAACGCAGATCGGAGCCTGACGTAACAGGTTTCCCGGCGTGCCGCGTGATCAAGCTGACAAAGGGCGGCTTTGTCAGGAGTTGTCCACAGTCCTCGGCTCTGCTTACAGTGGCGCAGCGATGTATCGAACCGATACATCAGGTCATGACAAACTAGACCGAGGGAGGTGGGGTCATGGGAAACCGCAGTGGGGTCCTGGAACTCGCCGTACTCGGTCTGCTGCATGAAGCGCCGATGCACGGTTACGAGCTCCGCAAGCGCGTCAACGCCCAGTTCGGCTGGGGGCGCGTGCTGTCGTTCGGGTCGCTCTACCCGTGTCTGAAGGCGATGCTCCGCAACGGCCTGATCACGGCCGACCCCGGTACGCCGGGGACGGGCCGCAGGCCGAAGATCGTGTACACGATCACCGCCGACGGCAAGGACCACTTCGCGCACGCGATGCACGACGCCGGCCCGTCGGCCTGGGAGGACGACACGTTCGGCGTCCGCTTCTCGTTCTTCGGCCGGACCGATCCGGCCACCCGGTTGCGCATCCTCGAGGGCCGCAGGGCCCGGATGGAGGAGCGGCTGGCCAACTTCCGGGCGGCGATGACCCGGACCGCGGAGCGAGTCGACGCCTACACCCTCGAGCTGCAACGGCACGGCCTGGAGTCGGCCGAGCGCGAGGTCCGCTGGCTGAACGAGCTGATCGACGGCGAGCGGCGGCAACAGCGGCCCCCTGACCTGCACCAACCGCCTAATTGAAGGAGTTCCAGATGACCTCGATCCGCGTAGCGATCGTCGGTGTCGGCAACTGCGCCAGCTCGCTCGTCCAGGGCGTGCACTACTACCGTGACGCGAAGCCCGACGAGCGCGTCCCCGGTCTGATGCACGTCCAGTTCGGCGACTACCACGTCCGCGACGTGCAGTTCGTCGCCGCCTTCGACGTCGACGGCAAGAAGGTCGGCCTGGACCTCGCCGACGCGATCGGCGCCAGTGAGAACAACACGATCAAGATCTGCGACGTGCCGCCGACCGGCGTCACGGTGCAGCGCGGTCACACCCTGGACGGTCTCGGCAAGTACTACCGCGAGACCATCACCGAGTCCGACTCCGCACCGGTCGACGTGGTCGCCGCGCTGCGCGAGGCAGAGGTCGACGTACTCGTCTGCTACCTGCCGGTGGGCTCGGAGCAGGCTGCCAAGTTCTACGCGCAGTGCGCGATCGACGCGGGTGTCGCGTTCGTCAACGCGCTGCCGGTCTTCATCGCCGGCACCAAGGAGTGGGCGGACAAGTTCACCGCGGCCGGCGTACCGATCGTCGGCGACGACATCAAGTCGCAGATCGGCGCGACCATCACGCACCGCGTGCTGACCAAGCTGTTCGAGGACCGCGGCGTCACCGTCGACCGGACCTACCAGCTGAACGTCGGCGGCAACATGGACTTCAAGAACATGCTCGAGCGCGAGCGGCTGGAGTCCAAGAAGATCAGCAAGACCCAGTCCGTCACGTCCCAGCTGCGCGACGAGATCGACGCACGCAACGTGCACATCGGTCCGTCCGACTACGTGGCCTGGCTGGACGACCGCAAGTGGGCGTTCGTCCGGCTCGAGGGCCGCAACTTCGGCGACGTACCGCTGTCGCTGGAGTACAAGCTCGAGGTCTGGGACTCGCCGAACTCGGCCGGCATCATCATCGACGCGATCCGCGCGGTGAAGATCGCCAAGGACCGCGGCATCGGCGGCCCGATCCTGTCCGCGTCGTCGTACTTCATGAAGTCGCCGCCGGAGCAGTACGCCGACGACGTCTGCCGCGACCTGGTGGAGAAGTTCATCCGCGGCGAGGTCGAGCGCTGACATCCTTTCCAGCGCAGCAGTAAGTTCCGCTGGGGTAGCACGTCACAGCGCGGGAGCCGGCCGATGGGCCGGGTCCCGCGCTGTTCTATAGGTTGAGTTCATGCGGTTGCATGTCGGCTGTGCCCAGTGGACTCACCAGGCCTGGCCGCAACCGTCCCGCTCGAAACTGGAGTGGTACGCCTCGTGGTGCAACGCCGTCGAGAGCAACACCACCTTCTACGCGACACCGTCCCGGTCCGCCGTCGCGAACTGGGCAGAGCAGACACCGTCTGACTTCCGCTTCGTGGTCAAACTCCCCCAACTGATCACCCACGAGCGCCGGCTGAGTGGCGTCGAGGTCGAACTCCGCGCGTTCCTTTCAGCGATCGAACCGCTCGCCGAACGCAACCACGCCGTGTGGATCCAACTGCCGGCCTCGTTCTCCCCCACCGACCTCGGCACGCTCGCCGCGTTCCTCCACTACGCCCCTCGCGGTTACCGGTACGCCGTAGAGGTCCGCCACCCGGCGTTCTTCGACGACGCGGTCGCCGCCGGTCAACTCGAGCGTGTTCTCGGGCGCGTGCAGGCCGAGTGGATCCCGTTCGACACGGGCACGCTCTTCGGACGCCGGCCGACCAGTTACGCCGAGCGTGACGCGTGGATGAAGAAGCCACGGGTGGTACGGCGTACCCGTGCCCTGACAGCGTTCCCCATCGTCCGGTACATCGGCCGTGACTCGGTCGCCGAAACCATCGAGGGCTGGACGTACCTCGTCGACCTGGTGGTGAACTGGCTGGGCGAAGGGCGCTCACCCACGATCTTCCTCCACACCCCCGACAACGTGGAGGCCCTCAACCTCGCCCGCCGCTTCTACGCCGACGTCCGCGCTGTCCTCCCCGATCTTGCGCCGCTCCCCGAGCCCGTCGAGCTCGATCCTCCGACGCTGTTCTGAGTTATCCACAGCTGAGAAGTTCGCCGCTGGGACGTCGACGAATCTCCGTATGTTCTCCGCCGAGATCAGACCTCGGGAGGACAAACCATGGAGCATTCGAGCCACACCCCGCCGCACCGCACCCAGCCCGACCACGCTCGACTGACGTTCGCGGAGCCGGCCCACGCTCCACTGAACGTCGATCCGCCCAACGTTGCTGCGCCAAGCCGCTCGACACCGGCAGAGCGCCAGGCCCGGACCGACTGGCTCGTGACGGAACTACGCCGACTCGCGGCCTCTACAGACAACCCCCACGAACAAGCGAACCTCCGGAGGTCCGCGGATTCCCTGATCCGCCTGGCGACGGCCTCCCGTCCATGACCGCCTCCGTGATTGCCGCGCCACCGGATTCGCTCGAGGAGTTACTGGCGCGCAGTGGGCAGGTGGCGGTCGAGGTGTCCGGCGCCGGTCAGACTGCGTGGAACGGGCAGGTGGTCGAAACGGTCGGTGAAGTTCTCGGCCTCGCGCACTGGGACGGCACGCTGTACCTGGACAGCGAGTGCATCCTCGATCCGCTGCGGCAGATGTACTTGCATGCGGGAGAGGAGCAACCGCTCCCGGTCCTCGTTCAGTACCGCGAGTCGCTCGCCACGTTGCTGCACGAACACGCACACTTCCTTGGCCCGGCCGGCGCGACGCAGGAGGCGGCTCGGGGCGCCTTCACGCGTCCCGGTAGCCGACAACTCGAGGAAGGCGTCGCCGAAGCCTGGGCCCAGGACCACCTGAACGAATACCTGACCCGCCTAGGTGTGGACAAAGTTGCCCCCGGCATCGAAGACGCCCGGGGTGGCGGCTACTACGCAGCCTTCGTCCCGGCCGTCCGCATCCTGGCTGCCGACCTGGAGTCGCGTGGCAACCTCCAGCCCGGCGAGGTGCTCCGAGCCCTCAACCAGCAAACCGCAGAGGGCCAGTTCCCCCTCCTCACCACCCTCGTCTACAACTCCACCCGCCTCCCCGACCTCGAACCGTCCGGCACCAGCACCCGCGACCACCTCGAAACCATCCTCCGCCAAGGCTTCGCCCACCTCGACACCTACGAACTAGCCCCCACCGGCCTGGCCGCCGCCCAATCCCGCTCCACCACCACAGCCCTCCTCCACCACCTATCCACCGAGGTCCACAAAGCCGAGTCCCACCACACCCCCACCCACGAACTCCCACTCCCACCCCAGTTCCTCCCAACCCCCGCCCTCCTCAACACCACCCACCCAACCTCCCACCGCCTAACCTTCACCCCACCCGCCCCACCCCACTCCATCCACAGATCCGCTCCCTCCCCCCTCCAAACAGCCCTATCCGGCATCTCCCCTCCAGCCCCAACCCCCACCACCCCACCCCCAACCCACCCCGCGCCAACCACCCGCCCACGCACCGCCCCAAAACATCTACACCGCTAGCCAGCCCGCGCGGTGTGCTGGTGCGGTGGAACGGGCGGCGGCGCTCGCGAGGGCCGCCGCCCTCGCCGGGAGCTCCGCCAGTGCAGTTGGCGGCGGTGCTCGACGGGAGCCCCGTCGCGACCGGTCGGTGGGGTGGAGGTTTTGCATCGTGGTGCAGGCGGTTGCGTGGGGTGGGGGGACGGGATTCACTACGCTGCATGGGGCTCGACAGTCGCATTGTGGGTGGGCCGGTCGGGCCGTTGATGCAGGTTTGGTCTGCGGAGTGTGACAGTCCGACGGCGTTCAGCTCTCTTGCCTCGACGACTGCGGGGATTGGGTTCGCACGGGTTGGCGGGACCTGGGCTGTGCATCTGCGAGGTCCGGCAACCAGGGCGACGACGATGGTGTGTTCGGCTGGCTCGGAGTACTTCGGGGCTGACTTCCGGCTTGGGACGTACCTGCCGATGTTTCCGCCGGCCGGCCTCACGAATATGCGTGACGCGGTGCTGCCGATCCTGTCGGACGGTCGGATCCTGCTGGACGGTCGGGCTTGGGAGATGCCGACGCCGCAGAACATCGACGTGTTCATCGACCGGCTGCGGCGTGCGGATCTGATGGTGTTCGATCCGCTGATCGACGAGTTGCGGCACGGCGTCGTACGCACGATGCCGAAGCGGACCGTGCAGAGCCGGTTCGTGCGGGCGGTCGGGCTTCCACTCCGCACGCTGGAGCTGATCGAACGCGCAAGGCGGGCCGTCCGGATGTTGCACGCAGGCAAGACGATCGCGGAGGTAGCTGCCGAAGCGGGGTACTACGACCAGCCACATCTGACCCGATCACTCCGGCGGCTGATCGGCCACACCCCGGCAGAGGTAGCACAACGCACCGCCGTCCTGGGCCTGTGAACTGGACCAGGACCAGGACCGGGAGCTGGATCGGAATCGGGCCGGGGCTGGAGCGGGGGTGGGTTGGGGCTGCGTTTGGGTACAAGACGGATTTGGGGGGAGTCAGTATTTTCCGTCGCCATGAGACTCATTGAATCGACGTACATCTCGCTGGACGGCATGGTGGCCGGGGATGCCTTCTGGGGTGGGCAGCAAGGGTTCCAGGGCGATCGGCACAACGAGCAGGCGGCGAAGCTGCTGAACGCGGCCGACGCACTGCTGATGGGGCGGGCGACGTACGACGTCTTCTCGACCTCGTGGCCGGAGCGACCCGGCGAACTGGCCGACGCGATCAACCCGCTGCCGAAGTACGTCGCGTCGCGGACGCTGACCGAGGCGACCTGGAACACCCAGGTCCTGCAGGGCGACGCCGTCGAGGCGGTCGCTCAGCTGAAGGCGTCTCGTGAGGGGACGCTGCTCAAGTACGGCACCGGCTCCTTCAGCCAGGCGTTGGTGGAGGCCGGGCTACTGGACGAGTTGCACCTCTGGGTGCACCCGTTCGTCGCCGGGTCCGGGGAGGGACTGCTGTCCGGGATCTCGCCGACGCAGATGGACCTCGCCTCCGTCACCGAGGTCGGCAACGGCGTAGTCATCCTCACCTACACCCCGAAGCAGTAGCCGCGCCCGCGAGGACCACACCACCCGCACCACCCGCACTCGCACCACCGGCGCAGTCGCACCACCCGCACCCAGACCATCGGTGCACCCACACCACTCGCACCGCCCGCAGGTGCGCTGGGTGGGGTGCGGGTACGGTGGCTCGGTCGGGTGAGGTTTGAGGAGTGGCTGATGGATTTGGTGCGGGAGAGTGCGGGGATCGCGCCGGGAGTGGTTGAGTTGCGGCGGGAGTTGCATCGGAATCCTGAGGTCGGACTCGAGTTGCCGAAGACACAGGGTTTGGTGCTCGACGCCATCGCCGGGTTGCCGTTGGAGGTGACGACCGGGCGGGAGGTGACGTCGGTCGTCGGCGTACTGCGGGGTGGGCACCCAGGCCCGACGGTGCTGCTCCGCGGTGACATGGACGCGTTGCCGGTGATCGAGGAGACCGGCCTGGACTACGCCTCCGAGAACGGCAACATGCATGCCTGCGGCCACGACCTGCACACGGCCGGCCTGGTGGGTGCCGCGCAGTTGCTCAGTGCGCATCGCGAGGAGCTGCACGGGAACGTCGTCTTCATGTTCCAGCCGGGCGAGGAGGGACTCGGCGGCGCCGGGTACATGATCCGGGAAGGGGTGCTGGACGCCAGCGGCGAGAAGCCGATCGCCGCGTACGCCGTACACGTGTGGGCCCTGGCCGCCAAGGGAATCTTCCAGACCCGGCCCGGCACGATGATGGCCAGCTCGAACCGGCTGTACATCACGGTGCACGGCAAGGGCGGGCACGGTTCACAGCCGGAGAAGTCGGTCGACCCGGTGCCTGTCGTCGCCGAGATCGTGCTGGCGTTGCAGAGCTACGTGACGCGGCGCGTGAACCTGTTCGACCCGGTCGTCATCACCGTGACGCAATTGTCCGCCGGCGTCGCGATCAACGTGATCCCCAACTCGGCCAAGCTCGGCGCCACCGTCCGAACGCTCTCCGACGCGAGCCTCGATCAGCTCTCCAGCGAGCTACCCGCGCTGGCCGAGTCAATCGCCTCGGCCCACGGTTGCACCGTCGACGCAACCTTCGCCAGGCAGTACCCGGTCACGACCAACCATGCCGGACGTACGGCGGAGACGCAGACCAAGCTCGCCGACCTGCTCGGACCAGAGCGGGTCGAACCGCTGGCGAATCCGTTGATGGGCGCCGAGGACTTCTCGATGATCCTCGCAGAGGTCCCCGGTACGTTCATCATGCTCGGCGCCCGTCCCGACGACGTCTCCGAGGACAAGGCTCCGTCCAACCATTCGAGCATCGTCCGCTTCGATGACGACGTGCTGGCTCACCAGTCCGCCGCCCTTGCTCATCTCGCCGTCTCGCACCTGACTTGAGAGCCTGTGGCTGGCCGGTCCGCCAGAGACCGGCCAGCCACAGGGATCAGGAGGGCGCGATGCCGAGGGTGTAGGCGCCGCGGCTGCCGTAGGTGGAGTACCCGGTGTTCAGCGGGTCCCCGTAGCCCACGTTGTCGATCCGCAGGTAGTACGTACCCGGCTGGAGCGTGCTGGTAACACTCGCACCGAGGCCGGTCGGCGTTCCGGCGTCACTCTGGCCCGACGCCGGGTCGGCCGAGGCGACGACAGAGCCCGCGCTGTCGAGCAGGTCGAGTTTGATGTCGAGGTCGCCACCGGTCGCGGCCGCACTCGCGGTCGCGGTGTAGTTGCCTGCGGCACTGACATCGACGCGGTAGACGTCGGTGTCGTCCTCAGCGGCAACAAACCCCGACGCCGGCGTACCGACGGTCAGAGCGGCTGCGTCACCGGTCGTGCCACCAGCCTCGTCGGCGCGCAGAGCCAGACCGTGCGAGCCGACAACCGCGTAGTCGTCCTCCTTGTTGTTCGCGTCGGCGTACTCGCCCTTGCTCCATTGGCTGATGCCGCGGTAGTAGCCGACCCCCATGATCGGAGCCCAGGCGCCGTGGCCCTGGTAGTAGCCAACGGTCGAGGTGCCGTCGTGGCTCAGTCCGACGTTGTGGCCGGCTTCATGAGAGGCGGCCTCGGCCAGGTTCTTCGCACCGGTGCCGACGCCCTTCGTGAACACCAGCGCCGGCTGGTAGTAGTCGTGCTGGCTGGTGCTGTCGTAGACACCGACGTACGCAACGCCGCCACAACCGCACCCGGACTGGTACCAGGTGTCCGGATCGATGAGCACCCGCGTGCCGTACTGCTCGTCCGACGCACCGGACCGGTCGATCGCGGACTGCGGCGGCTCCTGCGTGGTCACGTCCACATCGAAGGTGCTGTAGTCCTCGGCGACCCGAGCCCACACCTCGCGTACGACGTCCTGCTCGGCGGTGCTGTAGTTGGCCGGATCGCCGTCGGTGTCGTACGCCGACACGTTCACCGGATCGATCCCCTTGGACGCGTTCCACGCCGTACCGGTGATGGTGTGACCGTCGAAGTCCAGGTAGATCACCCGGTTGGAGCCCGGCTTGCTGTGCAGCTCGAAGGCCGGACCGGTGGCACCGGCAACTGCTTCGGTGGCCCAGCGCGGCGACGCCTCCGGTGCCTTCTGAGCAGCCGTCAGGCCAGGCTCACGAAAGAACAGCTTGCTATCGGCATCCAGCCAGCTGGTCTTGTCGGTCGCCAGGATGCGCTGCAACTGCTCCTCGGCCAGACCGTTGCGCTGGGCAATCTCATCCAGCCGCGACTGCACCTTGCCGAGCGCTGAGCTGCCGGGCGTGGCTTCGGCGAGCAGTTGGTCGATCGGCTTCTGATCTGCGTCGGCCTGAGTAGCTGCCGCGACGGCCAGCCCTCCGAACACGACTGCTCCGGCGCATGCGAGCGCGCCAGTGCGGCGGAACTTGCTCTTCATTCAGGAATCTCCTCACAGATTCCCCCCGGGGCGGGCGGGTCCCCCCATGACCCGGGGCCGTCGATCTCGGTGGGAACGACGGCCCCGGGTGACTCAGGTGTTTCAGCTGACGCGCACCGTGTACGCGCCGCGGCTGCCGTACGTCGAGTAGCCGGTGTTCGCCGGGTTGCCGTAGCCGGTGTTGTCGACCCGCAGGTAGTAGCGGCCCGCGGTGACCTGCCGGCTGATGCTCGCGCTCAGTCCGGTCGGAGTGGCGGAGTTGGACTGCCCGGCGGCCGGGTCGGCGGTGGCGACGACCGCACCGGACGAGTTCAGCAGCTGCAGCTTGATGTCCAGGTCGGCCCCGGCCGCGGCCGAGTTCGCCGCGAAGGTGAAGGTGCCGGCGGACAGGTCGATCCGGAACATGTCGACGTCCGAGTCGTTCGCGTAGATGCCCTTCGTACTGGTGCCGAGGGTCAGAGCCGTGGCGGCAGCGGCGGTGTTGCCGTGGTCGTCGGCACGCAGCGCCAGACCGTTCTGGCCGATGACGGCGAAGTCGTCTTCCTTGTTGTTGGCGCCGGTGTACTCGCCCTTGCTCCACTGGCTGATCGCCTTGGAGTAGCCGACGCCCATGATCGGTGCCCAGGCGCCGTGACCGGCGTAGTACCCGACAGACGCCGTACCGTCGTGGCTCAGGCCGACGTTGTGGCCGGCCTCGTGCGAGGCTGCCTCGGCGATGTTCTTGGCGCCAGTGCCGACGCCCTTGGTGAACACCAGCGCCGGCTGGTAGTACGAGTGCTGGCTGGTGTTGTCGTACACGCCGACGTACGCGACGCCGCCGCAACCGCAGCCGGACTGGTACCAGGTGGTCGGGTCGATCACCACGCGGGTGCCGTACTGCTGGTCGGACGCACCGGACCGGGTGATGGCCGCCGCGGCCGGCTGCTGGGTGGTCACGTCCACGTCGAACGGCGCGTAGTCCTCGGCCACGCGGGCCCAGACGTCACGTACGACGTCCTGCTCGGCGGTGCTCCAGGTGCCCGGACTTCCGTTCGTGTCGTACGCCGTCACGTTCACGGTGGCGGGCTTGCCGTTCGTGTTCCACGCCGTACCGCTGATGGTGTGGCCGTCGAAGTCCAGGTAGATCACCCGGTTGGAGCCGGGCTTGCTGTGCAGCTCGAACGCCGGACCGGTCGCGGCGGCGACCGCCTTCGCGGCCCAGCGCGGGGACGGCGAGGCGGCGGCCTGCCGCTGGGCCTTCCCGGCGACCGGCTCGCGGTAGAAGAGCTTGCCGTCGCGGTCCAGCCAGCTGGTCTTGTCGGTGGCCAGGATCTGTTCCAGGCGGGAGGCCTCCATGCCGTTGCGGTCGGCGAGCTCGGTGACCCGGGACTGGATCCGGCCGAGGGCCGACTTGCCCTGGAGTTCCTGGCCGAGCAGTTGGTCGATCGGGGTGGGGGCGGGTTGCTGGGCATCTGCCTGATTGCCGGCGATGACGGCGATCGCGCCGAAGACTGCGGCACCGGCGATGACGGCACCGAGGCGGCGGGGGCGGGTCTGCATAACTGGGGTCCTCCTCAGGGACTCCGCGTGTCTCACTTGACATGCCTCACGAGCGGTGCCCGTGAACACACTGTGCGTAGCCTGCCTGAAGGGTTGCCACCGGGTCTAGATTCTTCCCAGGATTTAACAGCGACTTGGGAGGGGTTCCCGGTGCGTTACCTGATGATTTTCCAGGCCACGGACACGTCCGAGGGCGGCGAGCTGGCGAGCGAGCGGAGCCTGACCGAGATGGGTCTGGTGATGGCGGAGATGGCCGAGAAGGGCGTGCTGCTGGCCGGCGAGGGTCTGCTGCCGAGCTCCCGGGGCTTCCGGATGCAGCTGGACGGCGGCGGCAAGCGGCGGGTGGTCGACGGGCCGTTCGCCGAGACCAAGGAGCTGATCGCCGGGTTCTGCCTGATCGAGGTGGCCTCCCGCGAGGAGGCGGTCGAGTGGGGCTGGCGCTGCCTGGCGGCCGACGACGGCAACACCGGGACGCTGGAGCTCCGGCAGGTCGCGGCCCCCGAGGACTTCGGGGACGAGTTCACTCCGGAGGCCCGCGCCCGGGAGGCGGAGACCTTCCTGAAGGCCGCCGAGAACCTTCACAAGAGCAACACCTGACGGACCGAGGTGCCGGCGGCCAGGTTGTCGAAGGCTTCGTTGAGGTCGTCCAGTCCGACGGTCGCGCTGAGCAGGCGGTCGACCGGGAGCCGGCCGGCTTGGTACAGGGAGATGTAGCGGGGAATGTCGCGGCTCGGGACCGACGAGCCGAGGTACGAGCCCTTCACCGTGCGTTCCTCGGCGACCAGGCTGACCGCGGGCACGCTGAACGTCTGCGACGGATGCGGCAGCCCCACCGTCACCGTGATCCCGCCGCGGCGGGTGGCGGCGTACGCCTGCTCGAGCACCTTCGCGTTTCCAACGGTCTCGAAGGCGTAATCCGCTCCACCTGAGGTCGCGTCCCGCACTTCCTCGACGGCGCCCTCCCCTGCACGAACCGTGTGGGTCGCGCCAAGGGCCTCGGCCAAAGCCAACTTCGACGGTACGACGTCCACCGCGACCAGCGGATGCGCTCCCACGAGAGCGGCACCGAGCAGCGCCGACAGTCCGACACCGCCAAGGCCGAAGACGACCGCACTACGGCCCGCCCGGACCTGTGCGGTGTTGACGACCGCGCCGACGCCGGTCATCACCGCGCAGCCGAACAACGCCGCGATCTCCGGCGGCAACGACGGGTCGATCTTCACCGCCGACCGCGCCGACACCACCGCGTGATCGGCGAACCCGGACACCCCTAGATGGTGGTGGACCCCGTCCAGCCGTCGTACGCCGGACAGCAGAGTGCCAGCCGTGTTCGCGGCGGCCCCCGGCTCGCACAACGCGGCCCGGCCCTCCGCACACGGACCGCATTCGCCACAGGCGGGTACGAAGGCGAAGGCCACGCTGTCACCGGCCGCGAACCCGGGAGCCTCCGACTGGACGACCTCACCGGTGGCCTCATGCCCGAGCAGCATCGGCATCACCCGGGGTCGGGAGCCGTCGATCACCGACAGGTCGGAGTGGCACAGACCGGCGGCGCGGATCCGGACCAGGAGCTCACCGGGACCAGGTGGCGCCAGCTCGACCTCCTCGATCCGCAGCGGCCGCGACTCGGCGTACGGAGCGGGCAGACCCATCTCTCGCAGTACGGCGCCGCGCACGATCATCCGGTGATCCCTTCCAACGCTTGGCGGATGCTGTCCGGGATCGGCACCGGCCGGCGGTCCTCCCGCGCCACGAACACGTGCACGAACCGCCCGGTGGCGGCCGGCTGGTCCGAGCCCGCGCGGAACAGGCCGATCTCGTACCGCACACTCGAGTTACCCAGCTGCCCGGCCCGCAACCCGGCGTCGACCGTGCCCGGGAACTCCAGCGACTCCTTGAAGGTGCACTGCGAGTCCACACACAGCCCGATCACCTCGCCGCGGTGGATGTCGAGCCCGCCGGCCCGGACCAGGAAGTCGTTGATCACCGTGTCGAAGAAGCTGTAGTACTCGACATTGTTCACGTGCCCGTAGACGTCGTTGTCCTTCCACCGCAACGTGATCGCCAGAAAATGCGGAAACGACGTCCGATCCATCCGCCCACCATAAGGTGACCGCCATGCACGACGTCCTGATTCCGGGCGGGACGACCTGCTGTTTCCGCCAGACTGGGGAATCTGCTGAGCTGAAGGGGAGGGGCCAGGGATGAGAGTGGTCGAGGGGCGGCAGACGGCTGCGTATGAGGGCGAGATCGTGGTGTTTCTGATCGGGTTCCGGATCAACTCGCTGCGGGCGCTCAAGGCGTGGTTGCCGGTGGGGAGGGCGATGAGTCCGATGCTGCGGGAGCTGTCGAAGGATCCGGACAGCGGGCTGCTCGGGTTCCGGGCGCTGCCGACGTGGCGCGGCGTGACGATGATCCAGTACTGGGAGTCGGTCGAGAAGCTGCAGGCGTTCGCCAGCGACAGCAACCGGACGCACCGCCCGGCCTGGCTGGACTACTTCCGCAACTCGTTCAAGGGTGGCGGCGCCGGCATCTGGCACGAGACGTACATCGTCCCGGCCGGCAACACCGAGACCATCTACGGCAACATGCCGCCGATCGGCCTCGGCAAGGTCGCCGGCGTGGTCCCGGTCGGCCAGCGCGGCGAGACCGCCGCCGAGCGCCTGCACCGACCAGCCGACGACTGAGCCGACTGACCGGAGACCGAGCCGACCGGGGACTGAACCGACCGGCCAAGAACTGGGCAGTGGACCGAGCCGACCGGGCTCGACCGGCCCGCGCGGTTACAGTTCAGGCGTGCGGTTCATCCGGGATCTTGGGACGCTGCTGCGGCGCCGCGACTTCCGGCGGCTGTTCGCGGTGCGGTTGACGTCGCAGTTCGGCGACGGGGTGTTCCAGGTCGCGCTGGCGTCGTACGTGCTGTTCTCGCCGGAGCGGGCGCCGGACGCGGGGGCGATCGCGGGGCTGTTCGCGGTGGCGTTGCTGCCGTACTCGATCCTCGGGCCGTTCACCGGCGTACTGCTGGATCGGTGGTCGCGGCGACAGATCCTGTTCGGCGCCAACTTGACCCGAGCGGTCCTGGTCGTCGGCGTCGGCGCCATCGTTGCAGTGGGCAACGCGGGCGTGCCGTTCTACCTGGCGGTGCTGCTGACCCTGGGCGTGAACAGGTTCCTGCTGTCCGGCCTGTCCGCCGGCCTCCCGCACGTGGTCCAGCGGGACGAGCTCGTGATGGCGAACGCCGTCACCCCGACCTCCGGTACGGCGTCCTTCCTCATCGGCGGCGGTATCGGCGCCGGGGTGAAACTGATCGTCGACTCGGATCTCGCCGTCCTCGGACTCACCGTGGTCGTCTACCTGGCCGCCGCGTTCCTGGCCCTCCGGCTGCGGCGCGACCAGCTCGGCCCGGACCTGACAGGTGACGAGCCGGGCGTGATCGAGGCCGTCCGCGGCATTGCCAAAGGCCTTGTCGACGGCGGCCGGCATCTGCGGCAGCGCAAGCAGGCTGCGCTCGGACTGGCCGCGATCGGATCGCTGCGCTTCTTCTTCGGGCTCATCACCGTCGCGATGATCCTGCTGTACCGGAACCACTTCTACGGACCCGACCGGCTCGACGAGGCGTTCGGTGCGCTCGCCATCGCGACCGGCGCGGTCGGCGCCGGCCTGTTCCTCGCCGCACTGGTCACGCCGTGGGCGACCCGGGTGATGACGCTGCGGCAGTGGATCACGTTGCTGTTCGTCGCCGCCGCCGTGGTGACCGCGATGCCCGGCGGCCTCTACACGCAGCCCGCGATCATCGTCGCCGGGTTCCTCACCGGCTTCTGCGCGCAGGGCGTGAAGATCAGCGTCGACACCCTCGTCCAGACGGGTGTCGACGATGTGTATCGCGGCCGGGTGTTCTCCCTGTACGACATGATCTTCAACGTCGGGCAGGTCTCCGCGGCCGCACTCGGTGCGGTGATCCTGCCCGACAGCGGGAAGTCGTACGCCGTCCTCGCCTTCGTCGCCCTCGGCTTCGCCGTCACCGCCCTCGTCTACGCACGGCTCAGCCGGGACGGCTCAGGTGCCACGCAGCGCCGTGATGGGCTGGATGGCGGAGGCCTTCCAGGCGGGGTACGTGCCGGCGACCAGGCCGATGAACGCACCCAGCAGGGGTGAGCCGAACGCGAGCCGGTTGTCGAGGATCGGCGTCCAGTCCCGCACCCACGACACCCCGACGGTGAGCAGTACGCCGACCGCCGTACCGAGTAGACCGCCGAGGAAGCCGACGATCACGCTCTCGACCAGGAACTGGATCGCGACGTGCCGCCGGGCTGCTCCGAGTGCGCGACGCAGGCCGATCTCGGAGATGCGTTCGAGCACCGACAGCAGCGTGACGTTCGCGATTCCGAGGCCGCCGACGAGGAGAGCAACCGCGCCGAGCAGGAGGAACAGCGCGTTCAGGTCGGACTCGACGCCCTTGCGAACCGCGCCCTGCTTCGGCGGTGCGTCGACCTTCAGCGTGCTCGGATCGTTCGGCTGGATCGCGATCGGCGCCTGACCGGCGATCAACTGCGCCGCGCCCACCTGGGTCCGGATCTCGACCGCGTCCGGAGATTCCAGGTCGTACGCCGTCTTCGCCGTACCGTTCGGCATGATCACGGCGTCGTTCAGCTCGGCCCGGCCGGTGACGGATTCGAGGATGCCGATCACCGTGTACGGCTCGTCGCCGATGAACACGGCCGGCTGCGCGTCGACCCGGTTGATGCCGAGCCGCTCGGCCGCATGTTTGCCGAGGACAACGACCTTGTCGCCGCGCTGGTCGTGGCCGGCGTCGAAGAACCGTCCGGTGCCCAGTACGCCGCGGACCGCGTCGAACAGACCGGCGGACGCTGCCATCACCTGGAGCGCCTTGCCCTCGCCGCCGTTCACGCCGGCGACGTTGCGGACCAGGTCGTCGCCGATGTCGAGGTTGCTGACCGTACCGGCCGCGTCCACGCCGTTCAGCCGCTGGATCCGCTCCGGCGCGTCCCACGGCAACTGCGTCGCCGCTTCGCCCTCCTGCCCGCCCTTGTCTTCCGGCTGTACGACGATCCGCGTCGCCGCGGCCAGGTCGAACCGCTGAGTGATCTGCCCAGCCGCCGTCTGCCCGAGCCCCACAGTTCCCACCAGTGCGGCGATACCGAGCACGGTGCCGAGGGTGGTCAGGATCAGCCGGGTCGGCCGGGCGGCTACCCCGGCCAGCGCCTCGTCGAGGAGGTCCCGCACGGCGGGACGCGATCGGAGGCGGGACCGGGTGGGGTGGGGAGAGGAGCCCGCACGGCGGATGAGACCGGCGAGCGCCAGGCGGGGTCGCAGCCGCCGCAGCCCACGCCGGGTGGTGGACGGCCCGCCGGCGGGATCCGGGGGGCCTGCTGGGGTTACCACTGGAGGGTTCCGTCGACGATGCGGACCTGGCGCTGGGCCCGGCGGCTGACGTGATCGTCGTGGGTGATGACGGCCAGCGTCATCCCCTCGTGGTGCAACTCGTCGAACACTGCGAGGATCGCCTCCGCGTTGGCGCTGTCCAGGTTGCCGGTCGGTTCGTCCGCGAGCAGAAGGCTCGGCTCAGCGACCAGGGCTCGTGCGATCGCGACCCGTTGCCGCTCACCGCCGGACAGCGTGGTCGGCGCGAACTCCATCCGGTGCGCCAGGCCGACCCGCTCCAACGCGACTCGTGCCCGGGCCAACCGCACTCGTCGCGGCACGCCGACGTACACCATCGAAAGCGCGACGTTCTCCAGGACGGTCCGGTGGTCGAGCAGGTGGAAGGACTGGAACACGAACCCGATCCGCTCCCCACGCAGTACGGCGCGACGCCGCTCGCGCAGGCTCATGGTGTCGACCCCGTCCAGCCGGTAGACCCCGCCGGTCGGGTTGTCGAGCAGCCCGAGCAGATGCAACAGCGTCGACTTGCCGGATCCGGACGGGCCGACGATCGACAGGTACTCGCCTTGCCCGATGATCAGGTCGACGTCCCGGATCGCCTGTACCTCGGGTGGTCCGGGGAAGAACCGGCGTACGCCGATCATCTCGACCACCGGCGCCGGCAAAGCCACGGCCGTCATCGTCCGACCACCACCTGATCGCCATCGGCCAGCGAGGCGTCGCCGCTCGGGCTGACCTGCGCGAACCCGTCGGCCGACAATCCGACCGTGACGGGCACCAACTCAACCTTGCCGTCGCGCAGTACCTCGACCCGGGATCCGCCGTCCGAGCCTGCGGACAGCGCGGCGACTGGGACCGTGAGTACCTTGCCGTTCGTGCTCTTGACCGGGATCGTCACCCGGACGTTCGCGTCCCGCAGCTGCTCGAGCTGCTTGGCCGTCATCGTCCGACCACCACCTGATCGCCATCGGCCAGCGAGGCGTCGCCGCTCGGGCTGACCTGCGCGAACCCGTCGGCCGACAATCCGACCGTGACGGGCACCAACTCAACCTTGCCGTCGCGCAGTACCTCGACCCGGGATCCGCCGTCCGAGCCTGCGGACAGCGCGGCGACTGGGACCGTGAGTACCTTGCCGTTCGTGCTCTTGACCGGGATCGTCACCCGGACGTTCGCGTCCCGCAGCTGCTCGAGCTGCTTGGCCGTCAGCGTGTTGGGCCCGACGACGACGTCGTACTGCTCGCCGTTGCGGGTGACCCGGCGGACCTTCGCGGCGACCGACGTACCGTCGCCGAGAGTGAGGCTCGCTGTCATCCCGGCCTTCAGCCGCTCCGCGGTCTGTGCGTCGACCTTGAGCGTGACGACCAGCGAAGCGCCACTGGCCGACATGACCACGCCGTTCACGGTGCCGCCGCGCTCGACCTTCACGTCGTCGACCCGGCGCGGCAGGGTCTTCACGTAGACCACCTCCGACACCGGAAGCGGGGTACCGGCCTTCGACTGAGCGTCGGCCAGCTCGTCCTCGGCGTCGTCCAGGTTCTCCTCGGCGTCATCGACCGCGCCCTGCTGGACGCTCAGATCCTTCGCCTTCGCGGCCTGGGCCTGCTTGAGCGCGGCCTTGGCCTGGCGGAGCGCGTTCTTCGCCGCGTCGACGCTCTTCTCCGCCGCGTCGACCGCCTGGGTGAGCCGCTCGTCCGGTTCGGGGGCGTCGTACCCGGCCTTCTCGTACAGGCGCTCCACGGCCCGCGAGGTGCTCCCGTCGTACTCGTCGTCGACCGTGCCAGGGTCTAGGCCGAGCCGGTCGAGGGTCTGCTCGAGCTGCAGCACGTCCGGTCCCTTGCTGCCCGGCGTGAGCGTGCGGTACATCGGCAGTACGCCGGCCAGGCCGATCACCGGACGGCCGGTGATCTCCAGCAGCGCCTTCCCCTCGGTGATGGTCGAGCCGACCTTCGGCACCTTGCCGGTGACGATCGCCGGGGTGGTCAGTCCGCTGGTCTCGACCCGGATGTTCACCGCGCCGTCGAACGACGCGTCACCCCGGCCGACCACCTTGCTGGACAGTGCCTTCTTCTCCACCGGCACGGTGATCTGGGAGGCCTTCGGTGCCGCGGTCTTCGCCGCCGCGTCCTCGGGTGAGGTGATCCGGGTGCCGGCCACGACGCCGACCCCGAGCGAGACGGCCGCCACCGTGGACACCCCGACCAGGACCCGGCGCCGCGACTTGGGCGATGCGGTCACCGGTTCGCCATTCCGTCGCGGTACGCCTCCAGCTCGGCCTTGTGCTGGTCGACGAACTCCTTCTCCATCGCGTACTGCACCGTCTTGTACGAGGCGTCGTACGTCGTGGCGCGGCACTTCTGGTCGGCCACCGCGAGGTCGATCTCGGACTTGCGCAGCTCGGACAGCTTGGCCGCGTCCACCTTGTCGAACGAGGGCGGGCCCTTGATCACTGCCTTGCCGGACGAGTTGCCGGCGGGCGGCGTGGTGCCGGTGAGCTCGTCCAGCTTCCGGGTGATCGACTCCCGCGGGTCGTCGAGCTTCTTGAAGCCGGAGTGGCCCGCGTCGGCCAGGCAGTCCGCCCAGGCGGTGGTGGCGTCGACCACCCGCTGGTCGCCCTCGATCCGCTTCTGCAGCGCCTCGATGTCCTTGAACAGGGACTCGTACTTCTTGAAGTCGGCCGCGCGGTCCTCGCCCTTGCCGTAGACCTCTTCGACCGCCTTGCCGCGGCAGCCCAGGTCCTGCTTGCCGCTGGTGGCCGGGCCGCTGCCCTCCTTCGGGGCGATCACGACCGTGCCGTTGGCGGTCGCGTTCGGCCCGTTCAGCGCGGTGTCGTACGCCTTCTGGGCCTTCGCCGAGAGGGCGCTGCGGATCTTGGTGTTCGGGTTGCTGTCGTCGTCGCCGGTCTTGGACCAGTCGATCGTGCTGATCCCGTAGCCGTACTGCTGGGCGAACTTGTCCTCCGGCAGGTTGAAGGCGTCGTTGAACTTGCTCTTCGGCTGCGACTCCGGCGGTACGGCGACGTACTCGAAGCCGGCGTCCTTCATGCACGCGGCGGTGGCGTCCTCGACCTTGCGCTGCTTGGCCAGCTCCTCCTCGGACGTCCCCTGGCCGCCGCCGGCCCGGACCGCGATCCGCATCCCGCCACCACCGCGCGAGCTGACGAACCCCTCACCCATGTACTCCGCGAGCGGACTCTTGTCGCCGTTCTTCTGATCGCCGCCGACCGCGCCCGGGTCCGGCCCGTTCCCGCAGCCGGCCAGCGCCAGGACCGCCACCACGGCGAGTGCTTTTCGTGAGGTTCTCATGGTGGTGGAGCGTGCCGCCGGGGCGGTGAAGAACCTGTGAAGGAGCCGTTTGCACCCGATGCTCTCAGTCGATCTTCATCGGATTCTCATGAACATCGGCGACATTGAAGCCATGCCAGCGCGGATTCTCGTCGCCGAAGACGACCTGAAGCAGGCGGAGCTGATCCGGCGGTATCTCGAGCGGGAGGGGCACCTGACCGTCGTCGTCCACGACGGGCGGGCCGCGATCGACGAGGCCCGCCGGCGCAGCCCTGACCTGCTGGTGCTCGACGTGATGATGCCGAAGGTCGACGGCCTGGATGTCTGCCGGGTCCTGCGGGCCGACCGTGACACCGGCGCAGACGTACCGATCATCATGCTGACCGCACGCTCCACCGAGGACGACCTGCTGCTCGGCCTGGACCTCGGCGCGGACGACTACCTGACCAAGCCGTACAACCCGCGCGAGCTGGTGGCCCGGGTGCGGACCGTACTGCGGCGCACCCGGAGTAGGGCCGAGGGTGAGGTGTACCGCGTCGGCGAACTGGAGATCGACCCGATCCGGCACGAGGTCCGGCTGGCCGGCCGCCTGCTCGACGTGACCCCGGCCGAGTTCAAGATCCTGGCCTGCCTGGCCGCCTCACCCGGGCGGGCGTTCTCCCGGCAGCAGTTGCTGGAGCACGCGTTCGGGTTCGACCACTACGTCTTCGACCGGACCATCGACGTACACGTGATGAACCTGCGCAAGAAGGTCGAGCCGTCGCCCGGCACACCGGCGTACCTGAAGACCGTGTACGGCGTGGGCTACAAGCTGGCTGACAAGGTGGTGACGTCGGATGCGTCGTAGTGTGCTGGTCCGCTTCCTCGGCCTGTCCCTCGCGGTCGCGCTCGGCGCGGTGATCGCGACCGCGGTGCTCGCCACCTACAGCACCTCGGAGAAGCTCCAGGGCGAGATCGACGCGAACACCGGCCAGTTGCAGGTCGACGGCGAGGTCTTCAACACGCTGTCCGAGTACGCCGCCGACCACCCGACCTGGTCCGGCGTCGACAAGGAGGTCCACCGGCTCGCCGACCAGCTCGGGCGGCGGGTCGCGCTGACCGAGCCGGACGGCACCGTGATCGCGGACTCGGCCCGGATGCTCGGTGCCGGCCCCGAGCTGCCCTCGGTGCCTGCGGCAACCATCGATGCGCGGGCGCAGGGCGGTGGGTTCGCCTTCAGCGGGACGATGAGCGTGTACGGCCTGCGCAAGGCCGTGGCAGCGAACGCGACCCAGAAGATCACCGCGGCGGCCGTCGCTCCGCTGCCGCCGCTGTACTTCGGCTGGGGACTGACCGACGACGAGCGGCGCGACCGGGACCGGCTCGCCGACCAGGCCGCCGCCTGCTACCAGGCGGAAGGCAAGTCCGCCTCGGTGGCGCGGGCCGGCAACACACCGCAGGTGATGGTCGAGTCGAGCAAGTCGGCCGAGGGTGTCAGCGTGATGCAGTTCGCCAAGCCCGGCCAGGCGGCGACCGACAAGTGCGTGCCGGCCGGGCTGAACGCGCCGAGTGCGAAGGCCAAGGTGGTCAACGACGACGAGGTCCGCCGGGCGAGTGAGTGCCTGGACAAGGCCGGCGAGACCTACAAGGTCGCCACCGAGAACGGCTTGCGGATGGTGCTGCCGAACGACAAGACAGAGATGTCCAACACCTTCGTCCACTGCACGACGGAGGCCCGGTCGCAGGCCTTGACGCCGTACGTCGCTCCGGAGGCCAAGCTCTATCTCGGTGCGAAGAGCACGTTCAACGTGTTCTCCGGCGAAGGCATGCTGCGGACCGCGGCGACCGCGCTCGGCGTCCTGCTGATCGCCGCGCTGGTGATGCTCTTCGCCGGGCGCAGGCTGGTCCGTCCGATCGTGGCGCTGACGGGAGCGGCCCAGCGGATGCGGAGCGGCGACCACGCGGCCCGGGTCCCGGTGACCGGGAAGGACGAGGTGGCCCGGCTCGGGCACGCGTTCAACGCGATGGCCGAGTCCATCCAGCAGCACGATCACCAGCGCAAGGCCATGGTCAGCGATGTCGCCCATGAACTGCGGACCCCGTTGGCCAACATCAAGGGCTATCTGGTCGCGTCCGAGGACGGCGTCGTACCGCTGGATCGTGAGCTGGTGACGTCCTTGCTGGAGGAGACCGGGCTGCTCGAGCATCTGGTCGCCGACCTACAGGACCTGGCGCTCGCGGACGCCGGCATGCTCCGGCTGCACCGCGCTCCGCGAGACCTGTCCGAGCTGGCGCAGCAGGTGGTTTCGGCGCATCGACCGGCCGCCGAGACCGCCGGCGTAGCGCTGACGGCCGACGTACCCGACTCAGCTCCGGCTTCGGTCGACAGCGCCCGGATCCGCCAAGCCCTCGGCAACCTGGTCTCGAACGCCATCCGCTTCACTCCGTCCGGCGGCCAGGTCGTGCTCGGCGTACGACGTGTTGCCGACGGCTACAACCTGACCGTCACCGACAACGGCACCGGGATCGCGGACAAGCACCTGCCCCACCTGTTCGACCGGTTCTACCGCGCCGAGCAGTCCCGCAATCGGACGACCGGCGGCAGCGGCCTGGGCCTCGCGATCACCAAGCACCTCGCCGAAGCACACGGCGGCCGCATCGCGGTGACCAGCAGTCCCGGCAACGGATCGGTCTTCTCGATCTGGGTCCCGGCTGGTTAACTCGGCGTGTGGCCGGGCGGAAAGCGCGAGTGGCGGATGTGCACGAGGTGGCGCTGGGAATGCCGCATGTCACCGTCTGGAAGAAGGACACCGACAGCGAACGGCCGGTGTACCAGGTCGGCGGGAAGTCGTTCGTATTCTTCCGGACCGCGCGGCCGGACGCGTTCGACCCGGACACCGGCGAGCGGTACGACGACGTGATCGTGTTCTGGGTGGAGTCGCAGGACGACAAGCTCGCCCTGGTGTCGGATGAGTCGAACCCGTTCTTCACCACCCCACACTTCGACGGCCACCCGTCGGTCCTCGTCCGCGCGAGCCGGATCGGCGAGCTCACCAAGCAGGAACTGACCGAGATCATCCAGGACGCCTGGCTCGCCCAGGCCTCCAACCGCCGCGCCACCACCTGGCTCGCCGACCACCGCCTCAGCTGACCTCGCGCCTGCGAAACTGAGCAGGGTGAGCTACCCACCGGGCGGACCGGCCGCGCCCAACTACGGACAACCACCTCGCAAGAACCGAGCCGGTCTGATCATCACCCTGCTCGTGGCACTCCTGGTCGGGGCCCTGATCACGGGCGGCGTACTCGTCGCCAGGCTGATCTCCGGCCGCCATACGCCCACTTCGGCGCCCACCAAGGTCACCTCGGTGGTGGTCAAGACGCAAGACCTGTCACCGAAGCTCCCGACCAGGACGGTCCAGGTGCCCATCCCCAGGCCGACGACTGGTCCGTCGGCCACCGAGAAGCCCGCCAGATCACCGGAGCCGTAAGCATCCGTGGGCGACCTGGCCCGGTCCTTCGTTGCTCAGCTCAACGCCAACAATCCGACCGCCGCGACCGCGTTGGCCTGTCGGAGTGCCAAGCAGGTGATCCCCTTCCTGATGCGGCAGTACCTGTACCCACCGACCAGGCTGACCACCGCGACGACGCCGATCGGTGCGCAGGTCACCTTCGTCGTCCAGGTGTCGGGCTACACCAAGGGCGCGAAGGTGCCGGGTGCCGTCGTGATCCAGCAACTCAGCCCGAGCCGCTGTGCGTCCGTGCCTTCTCGGTCAGCCCAGACTGAGCGGTGCGAGGGCGCGGGCGGTCTCGAGTAGGTCAGTGCCTGTCGGCAAGGTGGCGATGATCGGGGTGTCCAAGCCGTTGGCGACGTACCGGCCGATGTGGTCGCGGCACTCGTCCGGGGTGCCGTGGACGATCAGGTCGTCCAGGACCTCGACCGGTACGGCGGCCATCGCGGCGTTGCGGTCGCCCGCAGCCCAGGCCTCGCGCATCTCCTTCATCGCAGCGCCCCGGCCGAGCCAGTCGTGGAAGGCGGCGTACCCGGGCACGGTCAGGTAGGTCGCGATCAGGAAGCGGCCGATGTTGCGCGCCATCTCCGCGTCGTCGGTGACGCAGACGAAGATCCGCGCGGCCAGCTCCTTGTCCGGCCCGAGCTCGGCCCGCACCTGGCGTACGTCGTCGGCCGACAGCCAGTTGGTGATCGCACCGTCCGCCTCCCGCGCGGCCAGCTTCAGCATCTGCGGCCGCAGCGCCGCGAGCATGATCGCCGGCGGCACGTCCGGCGCTTTCTCCAGCCGGAACCGCTGGATGGTGAAGCTGTCGAACTCCCCGTCCACCCGCTCCCCGGCGAACGCCTGCCGCAGGAACCGCAGTACGTCGCGGGTCCGGGCCAGCGGTGGGTCGTACGCGATTCCGTTCCACCCGGTCACGATGGTCTCCGACGACGCCCCGATCCCGAGCACGAACCGCCCCGGCGCCAACTCCGCCAACGCGGCCGCACTCATCGCCAACGCGGCCGGCCCCCGCGTGTGCACAGGTACGACGGCAGTCCCCAGCCGCAACTGGTCGTCCCACTCGGACGCCAGCACCAGCGGCGTGAACGCGTCCGCCCCGGCCACCTCGGCCGACCACAGATCGGTGTAACCCAGCGACGCCAGCTCAGCGACCAGCGGCCGGTGATCGCGCAGCGGCACCCCGGTCAACGGAACAGTCAGACCCCAACGCATGGGTTAGATCATCCTCTTCAGCAACGGCAGTGGTGCGTACCGCATCACCCGGGCGAGTGGGCTCCACGGCCACGGTGGCACGTACGCCGTCGCCTTCTCGGCCTCGATCGCGGCGACAATCGCTCGTACGCCGGGAACAGTGTCGACGATCAGCGGGGTGTTCGCGACATGCTCGTTCATCTCCGACCGGATGTACCCGGGGAAGATCGTGCTGACCTTGATCGGCTTGCGGAGCAGCTCCAGCCGGAGCCCTTCGGCCAGTGCGGCCACCCCGGCCTTGGTCGCGGCGTACGTCGTCACCGTCTTCGGCAACCCGCGGACCGCCGAGACGGACGAGATGAACACGAGGTGCCCGGCGTTCCGCGCCCGGAACAGCTCCATCGCCGCCTCGGCCTGGGCGAGTGCGCCGACGAAGTTGGTCTCCGCGGTCTGCAGGTTCGCGTCGAACCGCCCGGTGCCGAGCGGCGCACCCTTCCCGAGGCCGGCGTTCACGATGACCCGATCGAGCTGGCCCAGCTCGGCATCGGCCTTGCGGAACACCTCGAAGACGTGCTCGTGATCGGTGACGTCGAGCTTGTGGATCACCACTGTCAGCCCGGGATACCGCTCGGTCAGCTCGGCCCGGAGTGCCTCCAGCCGGTCCTCGCGGCGCGCGGTGAGCGCCAGGTTGCGGCCCTTGGCAGCGAACTGCCGGGCCATCTCCTCCCCCAGTCCGGCGCTGGCGCCGGTGATCAAGATGTTCCGTCTCATTGGGAGCCTTATCTGTAGGAGAGCAACTCGCTGCCGTCGAGATGCCCGTGCTCGTTGTAGCTCACCACAGTCAGCCCGCTCCGGCCTGACACGACCTTGGTGATCGCGGTGTTGATCGTGACCGGGTTGAGCCGCGACCACAGCTCGTCGCCACCAGACAGCAGCCGGCTCACCACCGCCGCGATCGGACCGCCCGACGTGAAGACCACAGCGGTCTCGCCCTTGCCCAGTCGCTCGGCAGTACGACGTACTGCGGCTTCGGACCGGTCGCAGAAGGCGCGGAACGTCTCGGTGTAGCCGTCACCACCCTCGACCCAGCGCTGGGTGGCGGCGGTGAACATCTGCTGGAAGGCACGCTCCGGGTGGCCGGTCCGGGCGAGGTCGGCCAGCATCACCGCACGCTGCTTGTAAGCGGGCTTGTGCGCCACGATCAGCTCGGTGTGATCGAACTCGTCGAAGCCCTTGTCCTCTTCCGCGGTCACTTCGGCGAGCGCGAGTGCCGCGGTCTGGGCGTGCCGCCGCATCGAACCACGCAGCACGAGATCAGCGGTCACCCCGCGGGCGAGCAGAGCCTTGCCGAGCACGGTCGCCTGTTCCTCACCCTGCGGCGAGAGGTGGTCGTAGTCTGACCGGCGGAAGGACGCCTGTGCGTGCCGGACGAGATAGATGACGGCCATCAGGCCCGCCGCATGATCCGGCGGCAGCGCCACTCGAGCAGGTTGACCGGCCTCCACATGGTCTTGAACCGTGGGTTGTGGGTCTGCTTGTGGTGGTAGCGGTAGTAGATCTGCTGCGCGATCACGGCCAGCCGGAACAGCCCGAACACCTCGTAGAACGCCCAGTTCTCCGGTTTCAGTCCGGACCGCTCGGCGTAGTACGCGACGATCTCGTCCCGCGTCAGCATGCCGGGTACGTCGGACGGCTGCAGGCGGAACCGGCGGAACGCCCAGTCGTCGTCGGCCTGGACCCAGTACGCCATCGCGCCGCCGAGATCCATCAGCGGGTCGCCGAGGGTCGCCAGCTCCCAGTCGAGGACGCCGACCACCCGGAGTGGGTCGTCCGGGGCGAGCACCACGTTGTCGAGGCGGAAGTCGTTGTGGATGACGCACGTACGGACGTCGGCCGGTTGGTTCTCGGCCAGCCAGGCCATCACGCGCTCGTAGCTCGGCACGTTCCAGGTCTTGGCCTTGCGGTACCGATCCGACCAGCCCTTGACCTGGCGTTCGACGTACCCCTGGCCGCGACCGAGGTCGGTCAGACCGGCGGCGTCGGCATCGACGGCGTGCAGCTCCACCAGGGTGTCGATCAGTGTGTAGCCGAGCTGCCGGGTCTGGTCGGCGGTCAGATCCACGCCGAGCGCCGACGTCCGCGGGATGGTGCCTTCGATCCGCTCCATCACGTAGAACTCGGAGCCGATCACCGCGTCGTCGTTGCAGTGGGCAACCATGGTCGGAACGTACGGGAAGACCGGTTTGAGGCCGGCCTGGATCCGGTACTCGCGGCCCATGTCGTGCGCGCCCTTCGCCTTGGTCCCGGCCGGCGGGCGGCGCAGGATCAGGTCGTGGCCGTCGTAGCGCAGTAAATAGGTCAGGTTGGACGCACCGCCGGAGAACTGCTTGACCTCCGGCAACCCGGCCGGCAACTCGGTCTGCTGCCGGAGCCAGCGGTCCACCGCCGGCACGTCGAAGGAGTCCTCCTCGCGGACCGCCCGCGCGCCATCACCCACGGGCGGCGGCCTCGGCGCGCTCGCGGGCCCGGGCGGCGATCTTGCGCATCTGCCGGTCGTACAGCGGCCGGGCGAACCGCTTGGTCCGCCAGGCCATCAGCGCCGGCCGGTCCGGGATGATCAGGAACTGCTTCTTCTTGATCCCGGTGATCACCCCGGCCGCGATGTCGTCGGCCGTCCGCGGCGACTTCTCGATCAGCTGCCGCGCGGTCGCGCCCATCGCGGTGTCCTCGCCCTGGATCGAGTCGCCGAGGTTCGTCCGGAAGAACGACGGGCAGACGACCGAGACGTTCACGCCGTACGGATGCAGCTCGTGCGACAGGGTCTCCGAGAGCGCGACGACACCGGCCTTGACCGTGTTGTACGAGCTCATCATCGGCGGGTGGACCAGGCCGGCCGCGGACGCGGTGTTCACGATGTGGCCCGAGCGCTGGCGCTTGAAGACGGGTGTGAACGCACGGCAGCCGCGGACGACACCCATCAGATTGATGTCGACGACGCGGTCCCACTCGTCGAGAGTCTCGACGTCGATCCGGCCGCCGGTGGCGATGCCGGCGTTGTTCACCAGGATGTCGAGGCCGCCCCAGTTCTGCTCGCACCACTCGACCGCCGCGGCCCAGTCCTCGGCGCTACGGACGTTCAGTCTGCGGTACTTCGCTCCGCCGTCCGGACCGTCGTCGGCGACATCCGTGCTGAGCACTTGGTGGCCTTCGGCAACGAACCGGGCGACCAGCGCGGCACCGAGCCCGCTGGCGCCGCCGGTGACGAGGACGCGGCTCACTTGACCTCCCGGGGCAGGTACGACGCCAGTTCGAGCCTGGCGATGACTCCACGGTGCACCTCGTCGGGCCCATCCGCCAGCCGCAGCGCCCGCGCACTCGTCCAAGCCGCCGCGAGCGGGAAGTCGTCCGACAGCCCACCACCACCGTGCAACTGGATCGCCATGTCGATCACGTCCTGCGCCATCCGCGGCACCGCGACCTTGATCTGGCTCACCTCGCTCAACGCACCCGCCAGCCCTTCGGTGTCCAGCAGGTACGCCGTCTGCAGCACGAGCAACCGGGCCTGGTTGATCGCGATCCGCGCGTCGGCGATCCGCTCCCGGTTGCCGCCCAGGTTGACGATCGGCTTACCGAACGCGGTCCGGGTGGTGCCGCGCTCCAACGCGAGCTCGAGCGCCTTCTCCGCCAGGCCGATCAGCCGCATGCAGTGGTGGACGCGGCCCGGCCCGAGCCGTCCTTGCGCGATCTCGAACGCACGTCCCGGCCCGACCAGGATGTTCGACGCCGGCACGCGAACGTCGGTGAACGACACCTCGCCGTGGCCGTGCGGTTCGTCGTACCGGTGCATCGTCGGGAGCAGGCGCTCGACCTTCACACCGGGGGTGTCCCGGGGGACGAGCACCATCGTGTGCCGCGCGTACCGAGGGGCGTCGGGATCGGTGAGGCCCATGAAGATCAGGAGCTGGCAGTCCGGGTGACCGACTCCGGTGCTCCACCACTTGCGGCCGTTGATGACGACCTCGTCGCCCTCGATGACCGCTGTCGCTGCCATGTTGGTGGCGTCCGCCGACGCGACGTCCGGCTCGGTCATACAGAACGCGGACCGGATCGCGCCGTCGAGCAGTGGCTCCAACCACTGCTTCTTCTGCTCGGCGTCGCCGTACCGCAGCAGCACTTCCATGTTGCCGGTGTCGGGCGCGTTGCAGTTGAAGACGTACGGCGCCAGGAACGACCTGCCGGTGAGCTCGGCGATCGGGGCGTAGTCGAGATTCGGCAGGCCTTCGCCGTACTGCTCGTTGCCGGGCTCGGCCGGCGGGAGGAACAGATTCCAGAGTCCCTGTTTGCGGGCTTTCGCCTGCAACTCCGCGAACACAGGCTGTGGCTGCCACGGATCGGCGGCCGCCCGGGTCGCGGCCTGCAACTCCGCCTCGACCGGCTCGATCTCAGTCCGGATGAACTCCGCTACCCGGCCGATCAGCTCACGCGCCCGGGCGGAAGGTTCGAATCCCATCAAGACTCCTTCGGGTTGCCTTGACCGTAGCTCAGCCCCTAAGCAATGCTCAATAGCATGGATCACCGACTGTCAGCGGAGGACCGCAAGAAGCAACTGGTCCGGATCGGGCTGATGATGCTGCGCACGCAGCCGATCCACGAGCTGTCGATCGACGCTATCGCCGGGCAGGCCGGAATCTCCCGCAGCCTGCTGTTCCACTACTTCCCGAGCAAGCGCGACTACTACGTCGCCGTCATCTCCGCTGCCGGCCGTCGTCTCCTGCGCGTCACCAAGCCGGACGACTCTCTTCCGCCCGACGAGCAACTGCACGAGATGCTGATCCAGTTCGTCGCGTTCATCACCCGACGGCGCACGGCGTACATCTCCTTCGTCCGAGGCGCCGCCGGCGGCGACGACTACGCAGTCAAGGTGTACGACGAAACCCGCGCCGGCCTCACCAAGCGCGTCCTGACGTACCTCGGCCTCCCCGAGGTCGCTGAGTCACCGGCGTCGGGCGAGTACATGCAAGTGCACGCGTGGCTCGCGTACACCGAAGACCTCGCCATCGAATGGTCCGGCCTCCCGGAAAACGACCGCCAGTCAACCGACAAAGAACTGGTAACCCACGCCATAGAAGCCCTCCACCTGTTGCGCAAGCTGTAACCGCCCCCACGCGCGCTCCTGCCGTCACGTGCTCGCAGACGCTCCCACCCACCCAAGCCTTTGCGGCTACCGCCGCCCCGAGTACAGCGCGGTGTCGCGGCCCCTGTGGACCCTCGAACAGCTGTTGGACCGCGTGGGTCGCCAGCTGTGGTGAACGATCTGGACGGCTTTCCGGAAACTCTTCGTCGCCTGGTGACCCTTTGTTTCCGGACATCGCACCTGGTAGGCGATGTCCCGCTGTCCCGCAGGTCGTGGGCGGATGAGGCTGGGGTCATAGCAGTCGGTCGACGAGGCTGTTGACGTAGTCGGGGGTGAGTGGGCCTAGGCCGAACAGGACGCGGATGTACATCGGGGCCATCACGTGGTCCAGGACGCCGAGGGCGTCGGGGGCGTGCTCGCCGCGTTCCTGGGCGCGATCGAGCATGGACTGTAGTTGCCGGCCGCGTTCGGCGAGGAGGTCGTCGAGCGCCTGCGTGCCCTGCTGACCGTTGCTCGACAGGGCTACGGCCAGGCGTAGCAACGCCAGACCCTCGGGTCCGGTGATCTCGCGGGCGACGTTGGCCGCGTACGTGCGCAGGTCGCCGGCCAGACTCCCGGTGTCGGGCATCGGCGACCGCGCGTTGAGGCGGGTGAGCGCCACGTCGGTGAGCAGGGCTTCCAGGCTGCCCCACCGGCGGTAGATGCTGCTGTCCGCCACGCCCGCGCGGGCTGCGACTTCGCCGACGGTGACGTTGCCGTAGCCGCGCTCGCTGATCAGGTCGGTGACTGCCTGATGCACCGCCGCACCGACGCGGGCGCCGCGCCCGCCGGGTCGCCGGGCTCGCTGTCGCTCGTCCATGCCCCCACCTTAACGCAGTAATGACTTGCGTTTGTGGGGTAGCCTCCTTACAGTCGCCTAACGCAGTCAACAACTGCGTTAGAGCGCAACCGCCAAGCGAGAGGAATCCCCGTGGCTGCATCGCCTGCCGCCGTACGCAGTCGACCGAACCGGGCCGTGCTGCTCACGGTGACCTGCCTGGGCCAATTCATGGTGCTGCTCGACAACACGATTGTTGGAGCAGCGCTACCCGACATGCAGCACCGGCTGCACACGCAGCTGACCGGTCTGCAGTGGATCGTCGACGCATACGTGCTGCTGGTCGCCATGCTGCTGCTGACCGGCGGCGTTTTCGCTGACCGGTTCGGCCGCAAGCGGGTGTATCTGGCCGGTGCGGTGGTGTTCACCGCCGCATCGGTGCTGTGCAGCCTCGCGCCCTCGGCCGGCTGGCTGATCGGCGGGCGGGTGCTGCAGGGCATCGGAGCCTCGGCGCTGAGCCCTGCCTCGCTGGCCCTGCTCGCCGCCGCCTATCCAGTTCCTCAGGAACGCATGAAGGCGATCGGGCTGTGGGCCGGATTCAGCGGAATCGGCCTGGTCGCCGGACCCGTGGCCGGCGGCGTGCTGACAGATGCCTTCGGCTGGCCCGCGATCTTCCTGGTCAATCTGCCCATCGGCGTGATCCTGCTGCTGGTCGGCCTGCGCCATCTTGGCGAGTCCCGCAATCCGAGCGCACCCGCGATCGACATCCCGGGTACGGCGCTGTCCGTTCTGGCGGTGGGGGCACTGACCTACGGGCTGATCGAGGGTGGCGCCCGCGGCTGGACCTCACCGGTCATCCTGGCGTGCTTCGCCGCCGCGGCGATCCTCCTGGCCGGCTTCGTCGCCGTCGAAGCGCGTCGTTCCGCACCGATGCTCCCACTGCGGCTGTTCCGGCAGCGGCTGTTCACCGTGTCCAACACCGCCATGATCGTGGTGGGGTTCGCGCTGATGGGCTCGTCGTTCTTCTTCTCCCAGTTCTTCGTGTACGTCCAGGGCAGCTCGATCCTGCGCGCCGGCCTGCAGACCCTCCCCACCTCCGTTGCCATGGTGGTGGTCAGCCCGTTCGCGGGCCGGCTCGCCGCCCGGTACGGCTTCCGGATCGTGGTCACCATCGGTCTGGCCCTGGCCGGAGGAGGGTTGCTGGCGCTGGGCATGGTGCACGCCGACACCGGATACGGGAATGTGTGGTGGCGGCTTGCAGTCGTCGGCATCGGCTTCGCTCTGACCATGTCCCCACTGACGGGCGCCGCCATCCAAGCGGTCAGCCCGCAAGAAGGCGGCCTCGCCTCTGGCATCAGCAGCACCACCCGGCAGATCGGCGCCGTGCTCGGCGTGGCGGTCCTCGGAGCCATCGTCCGCACCCGGCAATCCGGCGGCGCCTCCTTCGAGACCGGCCTCAACAGCGCCTTCGTCGCCGCCGGCACCGTCACTGTGGCCGCCGCCGTATTCACCGCCCTGTGGCTGGCGAGGTCCAAGCCCGCGGACGGCTCGACGCTGCCGGACCGTTCCACCGATCCAGCCACGGTCACCACGCCGAACGAGGTGTCCACAAACAGCCGTTGACCGCGAGCACGCGATGGCAGGAGCGCGCGGGGTGATCCAGCAGGGCCCGCATATTGACAGAAGTTGTGGGGAAGCGTTGTCTGTGGCCGTTTCTGCCGGGTCGATGTGAGGAGTGCGATGAGGACGCAGGCATTCGGGGTTGCTCTGGCACTGGCGGTTAGTTCGCTCAGCGTTCCCGCGCAGGCGCATCCCACGACCGGGCACGCACCGACCGACCAGGCGCGTGTCTGGGTGACGACGCCGGATCGGGCGGAGCTCTTGCACGAGCGAACCCCGGTCGCGTTCCAGCGCGGCGCGAGCGATCTGACCACGATCACGGTCGACCCGCGGACGTCGTACCAGACCATGGACGGCTTCGGTGCCTCGATCACTGACTCGTCCGCGAACGTGCTGTATCGCCTGAGCTCGCAGGACCGCGAGCAGACAATGCGCAAGCTGTTCGACCAGAAGCAAGGCATTGGCGTGAGCTTCCTGCGCCAACCGGTCGGCTCTTCCGACTTCACTGCCGAGGCCGAGCATTACACGTACGACGACGTACCGGCAGGCCAGACCGACTTCGCGTTGAAGCAGTTCAGCATCGGGCACGACCAGCAGCAGGTCCTCCCCTTGCTCCGCCGCGCCAAGCAGCTCAACCCCACGCTGAAGGTGATGGCGACGCCCTGGAGCCCGCCGGCCTGGATGAAGACCGGCGACTCGCTCGTCGGCGGCCGGTTGAAGGACGACCCCGCGGTGTACGACGCCTATGCGCGGTACCTGGTGAAGTTCGTGCAGGCATACGCCAAGGCAGGCGTACCGGTCGACTTCATCTCCGTCCAGAACGAGCCGCAGAACCGCAAACCCAGCGCGTACCCAGGCACCGACATGCCCGTCCGGCAGGAGGCCGCGGTGATCTCGGCGCTCGGTCCGCTGCTCCACAAGGCGAGTCCGCGGACGAAGATCCTCGGCTACGACCACAACTGGACCACGCACCCGGGTGACATCGAGTCCACACCGCCCGGCGAGGACCCGGAGACCGACTACCCGTACAAGCTGCTGCAGACACCGGCGGCGAAGTGGATCGCGGGTACGGCGTACCACTGCTACTCCGGCGACGCCTCAGCCCAGACTGCACTGCACAACGCGTTCCCGTCGAAGGGGATCTGGTTCAGTGAGTGCTCCGGATCGCACGGGCCAGACGACACTCCGCCGCAGATCTTCCGCGGCACACTCACCTGGCACGCGCGCAACCTGATGCTCGGCACCACCCGGAACTGGGCGAAGTCGGTGGTCAACTGGAACATCGCACTCGACTCGACCGGCGGGCCGCACCTCGGCGGCTGCGACACGTGCACCGGCCTGGTCACGCTGCAACCGGACGGCACGGTCACGACCGATGCGGAGTACTACACGATCGGCCACCTGTCGAAGTTCGTGAAGGCGGGCGCGGTCCGGATCGGCAGTACGTCGTACGGGACGACCGGGTGGAATGGGCAACTGATGTCGGCGGCGTTCCGCAACCCGGACGGTACGACGGCTCTCGTCGTACACAACGAGAACGACGACCCGCGGAGCTTCGCGGTGGCGGTCGGGGACAAGTCCTTCGAGTACGAGCTGCCCGGTGGCTCGATCGCGACGTTCACCTGGGGACGGGTGTCGGCGGACGTGCAGCAGCCGGTCTCACTCGAGGGCGCGACGGCGACTGCATCGGTCAACGGCGCCGAGGCAGGTATGACGGTCGACGCCGACGGCTCGACGGTGTGGACGAGCAAAGAGGCGCAGGCGCCGGGTCAATCACTGCAGGTGGACCTGGGCTCGCCTCGCGTCTTCCGCCAGCTCGCCCTCGACAGCGGCGGCCAGCTCGGCGACTTCGCCGCGACCTGGAACGTTGCTGTAAGCAACAACGGTACCCACTGGTCCAAGCCGACCACCGGCAACTCAACCGGCCAGCTCACGACCATCACACTGCACCCGACCCTCGCCAGATACATCCGCGTCACCTCAACCTCCACCAGTGACCACTGGTGGAGCCTCGCCGACCTCCGCCTCTACCGCTGACCCACCAGCGCAGTTGCCGGGGTAGAAGTCCGCAACCTTCCACCCCGGCACCAGATCAGTGATCGTTGACCCACTCCGCATCCGTGCCGAAGGTGTCGCCGTTACCCTCATACTCGAGGGCGATCCTGTCGCCTTTCCCACACCGAGGTGTGACGGCAACCGATTTCTCCTCACGGCGAAACCTGGCCTACGACAGTTGGGATTCGAGCCAGTGGGCGGTGGCGGCGGCTTGGTTGTTGGTGGGGGCGATGAGTTGGAGGCCGACGGGGAGGCCTTCGGTGGGGAGCGGGAGGCTGACGGCTGGGTGTTTGGTGAGGTTGGCCAGGCGGGTGTTCTTGAGTAGCTGGGATCGGATCGCCTTGCTGCCTTCGGGTGTGGCGGCGTCGGCGATCAGTGGTGCCGTGCAGAGAACGGTCGGGGTGAGTACGGCGTCCACCCCGGCGAGGACGCGCTCCATCTCTGCCGTGATCTCGATCGCCCTCGCAACGGCGGCGTCGTAGTCCGCGGGCGTGACCTCGGCGGCCTCGCGGAGCCGCTCCTGGACGTCGGGTTGGTACTGCGCCATCGACCGTCCAGCGTGATTCGCGACCGCCTCCGGACCTTGGATATGAGCGGCGGTAGTAAAGCTGTCTCCCCAGTCCGGCAACTCAACGCCGACCAACTCCACGCCCGCCGCCGAGAGACGACCCAACGCAGCCGTCCACGCCGCACCAACCTCGTCCGTGAAATCCAGGTACTCCGGATTGGTCACCACACCAAGCCGTACCGGCGGAGCCCCCGTAAACGCAGTGTCAGAAAGCACCGACATCGCATAGACCGCATCGGCAACAGTCGAGGTCAGTACGCCGACATGGTCAAGACTCTGCGACAACGGGAACACCCGGTCGGCCGACACCGTCCCGTACGCCGGCTTGAAGCCAACCACCCCGCACAACGCCGCCGGGATCCGCACCGACCCAGCCGTATCCGTCCCTATCGCCAACGGAACCACCCCCGCCGCCACCGCAGCACCAGCGCCTGCACTGGACCCACCCGTCATCCGCGCCAAGTCGTGCGGATTACGGCAAGGCCCGAGCCGATTCGACGTACCCGTGCACCCGTATGCGAACTCATGCGTGTGACTCAGCCCGATGATGATCGCGCCGGCCGCCCGCAACCGGCGTACGACGTCAGCGTCCTGCTGCCCGACCTCGTCCATCGACGCCGACCCGCAACGGTACGGCAAGCCCTCGACTTCGACGATCTCCTTCATCAGGACCGGCACACCGGCGAGCGCACCACTCCGGTCGTGACGTGCCGCGCGCTGCAAGGCTCCGTCGGCGTCGAGGTGGACGACGGCATTCGTCTCGGCAGTGTCCTCGGCCCGGATCAGCGCAGTACGGACCAGCTCAACAGGATCCAACTTGCCGGCCCTGACATCGGCCGCGATCTCTTCCAGCGATTGCACGCGTTCATCACACCACGTCGGAGCTATCCCAAGTCCCGCGGTCCGGGCAGTGATCTCGGCAACCCGAACGACGGGAAAACACTGTTCTCGAAACGGATCATTGCGCAGATCCGGTCGCCGGCAACAGTGAGGACAAGGAGGCCGGTGCCGTGGCGGACGCCACTCGGAGCGTGCAGATAGATCCCGAACGCCGGCTGCCCGTTGGCTCGGGTCGGCACGAGGTCGAACCTGCGGCCTGTCCCGAACAGGTCGGAACAGAAGCGGCCCACGACATCCCGCCCCTGGTACTCGAGTGGCAGCGGCGGCATCGACATGAACACGTCATCGGTCAGCAGGTCCACCAACGCAGCGATGTCGGCCGACTCGTACGCGCTGACGAACTTCGCGACGAGCGCATCCTCGGCAGGCGATCCTGGAACCGGAGATTCGGACCGCCGTTGCTGCAGCCCGACCCGCGCCCGCTTGAGGGCGCTCTTGACCGAGTCGACGGTCGTGTCCAGCATGTCGGCCGTCTCGCGCGCGTGGAATCCGAGCACGTCGCGGAGAACAAGCACGGCGAGCTGACGTGGCGGCAGCAGCTGCAGCGCGGTCACGAAGGCCAGCGAGATGGATTCGGTCTGCTCGTAGCGGGCCTCCGGACCGAGCGGCAGATTGGTCGCGTCCTCGAGGAGCTCGTCGGGATACGGCTCGAGCCAGGCGACCTCGCCGAGCCGGGTCGGCTCCGGCGGTTCGATACCGGGGATGTCCCACTCCTTGGCCGGACGCCGGGTGGCCGAGCGCAGCGCGCTGAGGCATCTGTTCGTGGCGATCCGGTAGAGCCAGGTACGGATCGAGGCGCGGCCCTCGAACGTCCCGAGACCTCGCCAGGCCGACAACAGGCTGTCCTGGAGAGCGTCCTCGGCATCCTGGAACGAGCCGAGCATCCGGTAGCAGTGCACGTGCAACTCGCGGCGGTGCGGTTCGGTCAACGCCCGGAACGCGTCGCCGTCCCCGGCCTGCGCCCTGCTGATCAGATCGGCTCTCATCGACTCCACTCTCGCCCTTGCTGGTGCTTCCACAGCTGTACTGACGCCGGCCGTGCCCAGAAAGGGGCGCCCCCTTCTCCGCCACCGCGGCGTCTGCCCCACGTGTAGCGACCACCACCAACCAAGGAGTACGACATGGGAAAGATCATCGTCAGCGAGAACGTCTCGGTCGACGGCGTCATCGAGGACGCGACCGGCGACGGGGACCTCGGGCGCGGCAGTTGGTTCACCTGCATCACCGACCAGGATCGCGAGGAATGGGCCAAGGTCGAGATCGCGGAGGCGATGCGGACCGAGGCTTTGCTGTTCGGCCGACTGACGTACCACTGGTTCGTCGCACGCGGTTGGGCAACCCGCACCGACGCCTGGGCGAGCCGGCTGCGCAGCCTGCCCAAGTACGTCGTTTCGTCGTCGCCCCTCGAAGGACCCGGCTGGGACAACTCGACCGTCCTGAAGGGCGACCTGGTCGAGCAGGTCGCAAGTCTCAAGCACCAGGTGGACGGAGAGATCGTGGTCTACGGCAGTGGCCGCCTCGCGCGCACGCTGATCGAGCACGACCTCGTCGACGAGCTGCGGCTGATGACCTACCCGCTCGTGGTCGGGGCCGGCGATCGCCTCTTCGGCGAGACCACGCTCGTCAAGCCGCTTCGCCTTGTCGACAATCGCACAATCGGCGCAAGCCTCGCCCTCCTCACCTACCAGCCCGCCTAGCCGGAATCACAACCCCTCGAGCGTGGAGCTCAGCGCGATCCATTGGTTGCGCTGGGCTGCCTCACACCTGTCCGCGGGTCCCAAGAGGAAATGGAAACAGGAGCGTCACGCCAGGTTGCTACCGTCCGGACGCATGACGACGGAGCAGATCGAGGGACTGGAACTCCGGTGGGTCCCGGGCACCGACCCCACGCTGATCGCGTTGACCACGGCTCAGCAGGCCGAGCTCGCCGCGATGTACGGCGAAGACCAGCCACTCGTCGCGCTCCACGCCGACATCTCCTTCACCCTGCTCGTCCTCGACGGCAGTCCGGTCGGCTGCGTCGGCCTGCAGCCCGTCTCCCCCGGCGTCGGCGAGATCAAGCGCATGTACGTCGAACCGTCCGCACGTGGCTGGGGTCTGTCCCGGATCCTGCTCGAAGCGGTCGAGTCCCAGGCCCGCGCCACCGGCCTCACCCGCCTCCGCCTCGAGACCGGCACCCACCAAACCCAAGCCATCGCCCTCTACACAAACCACGGCTACACCCCCACCCCGCCGTACCCACCGTTCGAGAACGAACCAGCCTCCCTCTGCTACGCGAAGGACTTGTAGAGGCGGTCGAGTCCGATCGTGAGCACCTCCGGATCGAGGCCCGGCTCGAAGCCGGCGCCGCTGTAGCAGGCCAGCTTCGTCTCCGAGGTGTCATAGTTCCGCGACAGCAACTGCCGGGCCCGCTCCAATCGCTCGACGTGCCGCCGCCCCATCACCTCGCCCCACTTCACCTCACCCAGCGACAGCAGCTTGCGACGCTGCCCGGGAACAGTCGGCGCCAGCACCACCACGTCGACTTCGATCTGGCTGCGCCGGCTGTGATCCGGTACGACGCCGGCACCGATCTGTCCGGGCAGTTCGCCGAAGAGCTCCGGTGGTGCGGCCAGCGCGAAGTCCCGGCACAGTTGCTCGAAGTGCGGGCCGACGACCTGCGAGGAGAACCGTGTTCTGGCCGCCTCCCAGACATTCTCGGCGCGGCCGCTCTCCAGCAGTCCCCACTGCGGCCGCATCACCACCTGGTAGAAGACCACGAGCGGCTCGGCCACGTGATAGGTGGCTCGCCGGGCGCGGAAGACGTCCTCCTGGCGTCGCAACAGACCGCTGTCCTCGAGGACCGTCAGCTGATGCCCGATGTCGGTGGCCTTCCGGCCGACGTAGTTCGCGATCCCACCGCGCGTACTGTTGCCTGCGGCAACTGCCGCGAGCACCGAGTGGTAGAGCGCACTGTCGCGGACATCCATCTCCTCTTCCAGCAGGTACCGCGCCTCGCGGAACAGCGGGTTCACCGGGCTGAGCACCGTCCGCAGGATCCAGTCGTCGAAGTCGCCCGCCGATGCCGGGATGTCGTCGTCCACGAACCGCCGGTACGCCGGGGTGCCGCCGGCCACCGCATGCACGAGCACCGCGAGCTTCGGATCGGCCAAGTCCCAGAACTCCGCCGCCAACCGGTAGTCGAACGGCCGGACCACCAGCTCCAGGCTCGCCCGGCCGCGGAGCGGAGCGTTGCCGGACAACAGTCCACCCATCACCGACATCGCCGAACCGCACAGCAGCACGGAGGTCGGACGCCCGCCGGACGCGGCCTGATCGATCTCGCGCTGCAGGATCGACGGCAGCGCCGGCGAGACCTTGCTCAGGTACGGGAATTCGTCGATCACGAAGGGCCCACGGGCCGGATCGGTCGTGAACAGGAACCGGATGGCGTCGTCCCAGCGGCGGAACCGCGGCGGAGAGGAGAGGTCCAGATGCATGCCGACCGCCGCCGCGAACAGAGCGAGGGACTCGGCCTCCGTGGCCTCGGTCGCCCCGAAGTACAGCCCGCCGGCCTCCTCGGCCAGACCCTGCACCAGGAAGGTCTTGCCCTGCCGACGCCGGCCGCTGATGACGGCCAGCTGTGGACGGTCCGCGGTCCGGCTGGCGAACCGGGCCAGGTGATCCCACTCGGCGTCCCGCGCGAAGATGCGCTCAGGCTTCCTCATGTTTGAGAACTATACTTATAATAAATACAGCCCTACAACTTTGATCAGTGCCGCTCGAGGTTCAGGATGAGGTGGTCGCCCTCGGGGTGGAAGCCGAGTTTGTCGAGGTACGGCATGGACTCGCGCATGCGGGGTGGGGCGAGGACCTGGTGGAAGCCGTGGTCGGTGAAGACGTCGCTGCGGCGGTACACGAACTCGCCCGGGGTGAAGTCGCGGTACTTCGGGAGCACGTAGTCGAGGTCGATCTGGGCCCGGCCGTCGCCGGCGTCGTGGGCAAGGACGACGCCGACGGTGCGGTCGCCGTGCTGGACCAGGAACGCGTACGGGCTGGCGCTCGGTGTGAAGCCGGGGTTGAACCGGCTGATGTCCTTCCCGTGCTGTGCGAGCACGTGGCCCAGGTACGCGTCGGTGTCGTTGACCTGCAGCACCTGGTACTCGGCCTCGTCGTGCCGGTGCCGGAGCAGGCGCCACAGGTGCACCACGTTGATCACCGCCAGGACGGCGTTCATGCCGACCATCGGCCACACCCCGATCGCCAGGTTGAACCCGACCAGGATCACGCAGCCGATCAGATTCAGGACTCGCAGTCGCAGGATCCGCGCCTGCAGCAGGGACGCGACGACCAGCGCGGATCCGCCCCACCCGATGATGCTCAAGACGTCCACAGCGCGAGGGTAGACCAGACCGCCCGGTGGTCCGCTCAGGTCAGACTGGTGGTGTGACCGACTTGCTCCTGCTGAACGGCGAACCGCTGCGCACCGTCGACACTGCGTTGCTCCGGGCAACCAGCTACGGACACTTCACCTCGATGCAGGTCCGGGCCGGCCGGGTCGACGGGCTCGACCTGCACTTCGACAGGCTCGACCGCAGTTCCCGCGAGGTCTTCGGCCGCCCGGTCCCTGCAGACCGCGTCCGTGCCGACCTCCGGACCGCACTCGACCACGCCGGATCCGGCGACCTCTCTATCCGCATCAACGTCTTCGCCTCCGATGGCGAGCCGAGTCTGCTCATCCGGGTCAGCCCACCGATCGATCCCGGCGTACGTCCGCCGCGTCTGCTCGCGTTCGAGCACGAACGAGCCGTCCCGCACCTGAAGCACACCGGCACCTTCGACCTCGTGTACTACGGCCACCAGGCCGAGGCCGCCGGGTACGACGACGCGATCTTCCACACCACCACCGGCGAGATCTCCGAAGCCTCGATCTGGAACATCTGCTTCGCCCGCGGCACCACGATCGTGTTCCCGGCCGCGCCGGTCCTGCCAGGCATCCGCCAGCAACTCCTGCAGCAAGGCCTGCCCGACTTCGAGACCACGCCGATCCCGCTCGCCGACCTCGCGTCGTACGACGCCGCCTACCTGACCAACTCGATCGACCCAGCCCTCCCGATCGCGTCGATCACGACCCGGCAAGCCACCACGACGTACGCCGCTCACGCACCCTCGCGCGACGCAATCACCAAGGCCTACACAGCCCTGCGTCCACAACCCATCTAGCCGGCTGTGTGCAGTCGCGCAGGCGGGCCACCCTCGAACAGCGCGAGCGCTTGCTGACCGGCGCCGGCCGCACCGGAGCCGAAATACCCGGTCGCGTACGGCGCGAAGGCGGCGCCCACCTGCCAGTACGGCATCCGGAGTCCGGTGTACTCCACCTCGCGGATCAGCGGCTCATCGCCGGCCTCCAGTCGGGCAGCGTCCTCCGCGCAGGCCGGGAGCCGAGCGTGATCCGACTGGCTCCACAGCACATCAGCGATGGACGGCCCGTGCCTTGTGTCGAAGATGCATGGCACCCGGCGCTCGGCAACGGGCTCTCCGGCAAGCCGGGCGCGGGCACACACCAGCTCGTACTGTCCCGTCGCGACCGCCTCCGTAGCAGCGTGTACTGCCTCGTTGCCTTGGAGTTCGGCCAGCGCTCCCCTAGCAGCGGCGTACGCCTGCTGAGCGCCGACGTAATTGCGGCGAGTGTCGCGGTCCATCGCCCGGGTGGACAGGCTGCCGACCTCCGCGCCCAGCTCCGAGACGTCCTCCTCGGTCAAGGTCCGCATCAATGCGAGGGTGTTCGCGCGTCGTGCGCCCAGCAGACCGCGGAGGTTCCAGGCGATCACCCGTCGCCGCCTCCGCCTCCGCCGTCGCCACCGTCGAAGCCATGGCCACCGTCGAAGCCATGGCCACCGTCGAAGCCATGGCCACCGTCGACGCCGCCGTAGTTGATCCCGCCGTCCCAGCCGCCCCAACCGCCGGGGGCGCCGGCCGCACCTTCGAACGCGGACAAGGCGATGAAGGTCGCGCCGCTGCCTTTGGTGAAATAGCCACGCCCGTACTGGCCCACAGCGGTGCCGGCCTCCCAGTACGGAACCTTCCAGCTGCCGTAGTCGACGTACCGGATCTCGGGCGCTTCGTGCACCTTCACCCTGGCGGCATCCTGCGCGCACGCCGGAACCGTCCGGGTGCCTCGACCGGGCCAGGTCCAGACGACGTCGGTGGTCGACGGGCCGTGCTGCGGATTGAAGAAGCACGGAACCCGGCGCTCCGGGATGGTCTCGCCGGCGACTCGGGCCTGCACGCACACGATCGCGTACCGCCCGGCGGCCAGCGTGTCGGTGACCGTGCTGAGCTCCTCCACCGATTTCAGGTCGCGCACCGATCGCTGCGCCGACTCGTAGGCATCGAGCGCCTGCTGATAGTCATGTCGCGCGTCGGCGTCGAGCTCGTGACCCGCCACGCGTTCGTCCAGCCGCCGGAGTTCGCTGCCCAGCAACGTCACATCGTCGTCCGCGAGCACGCGGATCTGCTCGAGCTCGGTGCGATCGAGACGCCTGGATCCCAGCCGCGCCCACCAGTAGCGGCCGGCCCATACCAACCCACCGCCCCCCAGGGCGGCCAGAAGCCACACCATCTATCGACGGTACTGCGGTCGGGAGACGGTGGGAACGCTCAGCGCTCGTTCCACCAGTGCAGGAGTGCTTCGCGAGCGCGTTCGGGGCCGATCGGGCCCTGGTCGAGGCGGAGGTCCATCAGGAACCTGTATGCCTCGCCGACCTCGCGGCCGGCTTCGATGCCGAGGATCTCCATGATCTGGTTGCCGTCGAGATCGGGGCGCAGGGCATCGAGCTCCTCCTGTTCCCGGAGCCGCTCGATCCGCGCCTCGAGATCGTCGTACGCCGCCCGCAGCGCCTCGGCCCGGCGCCGGTTGCGGGTGGTGGAGTCGGCGCGGGTGAGGATGTGCAGCCGGTCGAGCTGGTCGCCGGCGTCGCGGACATAACGCCGTACGGCGGAATCGGTCCACTCGCCGGTGCCGTAGCCGTGGAAGCGCAGGTGCAGCTCGACCAGCTTGCCGACCTGGTCGATCTGTTCGTTGCTGAAGCGCAGCGCCTTCATCCGCTTGCGGGCCAGCTTCGCGCCGACCACGTCGTGGTGGTGGAAGGTCACCTTGCCCGCGCCCTCGAAGCGCCGGGTCCTCGGTTTGCCGATGTCGTGGATCAGCGCGGCGAACCGGACGACGAAATCGGGCGTCGGAACAGTGAGGCGGGATTCGAGGTCGATGGCCTGATCGAGGACGGTGAGCGAGTGCTCGTACACATCTTTGTGCCGGTGGTGCTCGTCCACCTCCAGCCGCAGCGCGGGCAGCTCGGGCAGGACGTGGTCGGCGAGGCCGGTGGACACCAGCAGGTCCAAGCCGATCCGCGGGTGGTCGGAGCAGATCAGCTTGACCAGCTCGTCGCGGACCCGTTCGGCCGACACGATCGTGATCCGCTCGGCCATCGCGGTCATCGCGGCCACCACCGCCGGGTCCGGGGTGAAGCCGAGCTGCGCGGCGAACCGGGCCGCCCGCATCATCCGCAGCGGGTCGTCGGAGAACGAGTCCTCCGGGGTGCCCGGCGTACGGATCGTCTTGCTCGCGACGTCCTCGATCCCGCCGTACGGGTCGACGAAGCGGTGCGACGGGAGCAGCACCGCCATCGCGTTCATGGCGAAGTCGCGCCGGGCCAGGTCGCCCTCGAGGCTGTCGCCGTACGCGACCTCCGGCTTGCGCGAGGTGGGATCGTAGGACTCCGACCTGTACGTCGTGATCTCCAGAACCCACTCGCCCTTACGACTGCCGATGGTGCCGAACGCCTTGCCGATGTCCCAGACATGGTCCGCCCAGCCGGACAGCAACCGTTCGACCACGTCCGGGTGTGCTGAGGTGGCGAAGTCGAGATCCTTGCTCCCGCGGCCCAGGAGAATGTCCCGGACGGGTCCTCCGACCAGGGCGATTTCGTGGCCGGCGGCGGCGAAGCGGCTGCCGAGTTCGTCGACGACCGGCGCGATCCGCAGCAGCGACTGGACCGCTTGCTGCTGCACGGCGGACAACGATCCGGCGGAGGCTGACTGGTCGGCAAAGGGTGACACGGGGAACTAGGTTACGGTGACGGCGTGTTCAGACGGCGACTGAGGCTCTCCGCGGCGGCGGGTGCGGGCCTGCTGGTTGTTGCCTGCGCAGCGTTCCTCGGCGTTCAGCCGACCGCCGCGGCGCCCGGCGACGAACTGACTGTCGACGTCAGCATCGACTCGTTCGCGCCGGTGGCACCGAAGCCCGGCGACCCCGTGGTGATCAAAGGCCGGGTGACGAACACCAGTTCGGTGACGTTCGACGAGCCCCAGGCGCTCGCCTGCATCGACCGGACCCGGCTGTCCAGTTCCGCCGACATCGCCGACGTGTCCGCCGAACAGGATGTCGCGATGCGGGACCGGGACAGCTGCGCCAACCTCACCGACGGAACGGCATTCCAGCCGTTCGAGCAGCCGCTCGCACCGAAGGCCTCGGTGGAGTTCACCCTGACCGTGCCGTGGGAGCAGTGGCGGATCTCCGACCGCACCGGTGCGTACGTCGTCGGCGTCGTGTTCCGCGGTCAGCCGCCGAACAGCGACCGCGTCACGATCGGTCGATCTCGCACGCTGATGCCGGTCATCGGCACCGATCCACTGACCCGCAAGGTGAACACCGCGCTCGTCATCCCGTTGCGGCACCGGCCGACCCAGCTCGGCGGGTCGCGGTTCACGAACGACTCGCTGGCCCAGTCGCTGTCCCCGACCGGATCCCTCGGTCGATTGCTCGCCCTGGGCAAGCAGCACACGGTGACCTGGCTCGTCGATCCCGCGATGCTCGACGAGGTCCGGCAGATGGCCAAGGGGTACGAGATCGTCGGTTCAGGCGGCCAGACGACCAAGGGCACCGGACAGGCGACCGCGGCAGCGTGGTTCAAGGAGTTCGAGGCGAGCCGCATCCGCGGCGACCAGGTCGTCCTGCTCCCGTACGGCGATCCGGACGTGGCCGGCCTGCTCGACGCCGGCGAACCGCTGAAGAAGCTGATCGCGCAGGCACGGACAACCACCGAGCGGTACAACCTCGCCCCCGCCTTCACCAACGGGCTCTGGCTCGAGGGCGGTGCCGCGGCCAGCCGCTACCTCGCCGCTGCGTCCGGCGGCTTCGCCGGCGCCACCGACCAGGACCTGAACCTGGTCAGCAGCTCCTCCTGGTCCGCGGACGACCGTGCGGCGCTGACCAACAGTCCGGTGTACGACGTCATCACCCCGGAAGGCCCGAACCGCACCGTCCGCACCGTCATCGCGGACTCCGCGCTCACCAGTGGCGGTCCGGATGCGGACGGCAACGACAGCCCGCTCCAGGTCCGGCAGCGGTTCGCCGCCGAGACCGCGCTGATCGCATCCGAGGGCAAGGACAAGAACCCGGCCACCGTGGTTGCGCTGCCGCCTCGCGGCTGGGATGTCGAAGGCCAAGCCACTGCCGCACTGGCCGGGAGCCTGACGCTGCCGTGGATCACGGCCACCGACGTCGACCAGGCAGTCGCGAGCACACCGAAGCCGCCGACCACCAAGGCACCCGCGGCACCGAAGTCGAACGGCGGCCTGACCGGTCCGCAGCTCGACGGCATCAAGCAGCTCGACGAAGCGATCACGACCATGCAGAACCTGCTGGCGAACCCGGACGATCTGCTCCAGGTCATGCCACAGGCGCTGCTGCGTTCGACCTCGACCAGCTGGCGCGGCTTCCCGGACGAGGCGCGGTACTTCTCGGCGGTCGAGCTGGGCTCGGTCAACCTGCAGCTGAACAAGGTGCACCTGGTCAACAACCCGGTCAACGGCGAGCGCCGGGAGATCAAGGTCAACCTGGCCGGCAGCAAAGGCACGTTCCCGCTGACCATCACGAACAGCACACAGTGGTCCGTTCGCGTGGCGGTCGTGGTGACGCCCGCCAACCGCACCGACCTGCGAATCGAACCTCAGCAGAGCCGGATCCTGGCCGCGGGCCAGAAGTGGACCCCGCGGATCAACGCGAGCGCGGAACAGAACGGCCTGATCCGCGCCAACGCGCAGGTGATCACGTCGTCCGGTCGTCCGGTCGGGGACTCCGAGGAGCTGCTGATCCAGGCCAGCCAGTACGGCAGCGTCGGCTGGGTCCTGGTCGGCGCGGCCTGCGCGCTGCTCTTCGGTACGTCGTTCGTCCGCATCTACCGCCGGATCCGCACCGAGCGCCGGAACCCGTCACACCCCCCGACCGAAGCCACCCCCGACCCGCTGCACCCGGCTCCCCTGGAGACGACGACCGGTGACCCCGCCCCCGACGAACTTCCCGAGGCGTCGCTGAAAGAAGGAGTCGGTTCGAAGGATGGCTGACCGCACCCTGCGCTCCGCGGCGGTGATGGCAGCAGGAACGGTGCTGTCCCGCCTGCTCGGATTCGTCCGGATCGCCCTCCTTGCGGCCGCCATCGGCACCGCGCTGCGCGCCGACATCTTCACCGCCGCGAACACGATCCCGAACAGCCTCTACATCCTGCTGGCCGGCGGCGTGTTCAACACGGTGCTGGTGCCGCAACTGGTCCGTGCGATCAAGAACCACGACGACGGCGGCCAGGACTTCACCAACCGGCTGCTCACCTTCGGCTTCGTCGTACTCGCTGTCGTCACGGTCGGGTGCGTCCTGCTCGCACCCGCGATCGCCGAGCTGTACATGCCGTCGGAGCTGCACGAGCCGTCCCGGGCGGCGGAGCGCGCGTCGATGGTGATGTTCGTCCGGCTGTGTCTGCCGCAGATCTTCTTCTACGGCGCGTTCGTCCTGGTCGGCCAGGTGCTGAACGCGCGGCGCCGGTTCGGCCCGATGATGTGGGCGCCGATCGCGAACAACATCGTCGCCTGCGCGTCGATCGTGATCTTCATGCTGATCTACCGCACCGGCGACATTCCACCCACCTACAGCCACGGCGAGGAGCTGCTGCTCGGTCTCGGGCACACAGTGGGCATCGCCGTCCAGCTGCTGGTGCTGCTGCCGTACCTGAGGGCGAGCGGGCACCTGTACCGGCCGAAGTTCGGTCTGCGCGGTACTGGTCTGGGTCACACTGCCCGATTGGGCATCTGGACCGTGCTGTTCGTCGCCGTGAACCAGGTGACGCTGGTCGTCGTCACCCGGCTCGCCATCGCGGGTACGGCGTCGAACGACGCGGGTGCGAAGGCCGGTCTGTTCGCCTACAGCACGGCGATGCTGATCATCCTGGTGCCCCACGGCATCGTCACGGTGTCGCTCGCGACGGCCGCGCTGCCGCAGATGTCGGCGCTCGCGGCCGACGGGGACCTGGTCGAAGTGGAGCGGTTGTCCGCGCGGTCGATCCGGCAGACGCTGGCGATCGTCGTACCGGCGGCGGCCGCGATGATCGCCTTCGCGTACCCGATCGTCACGGTGATCGCCGGCTACGGATCCGGCAAGAACAACCTGACGTTGATGTCGTACACGCTGATGGCGCTGGCGCTCGGCATCGTGCCGTTCACCGTGCAGTACTTCCAGCTGCGCGTCTTCTACGCGTTCGAGGACACTCGCTCGCCGTTCTTCCTGCAGTGCGTGATCGCGGCGACGAACATCGCGGCGGCCGTGATCGGCGTCCGTGTGGTGCTGGACCAGCAGAACCTCCGGTTCAGCGGTGTGGTCCTCGGCGGGGCCTATGCCTTGGCGTACCTGGTCGCCGTACTGCTGTCCCGGCCGGTCCTCCGCCGGAAGGTCCCGCGGGTGCACGGTGCTGGGATCGGGCTACCGCTGCTCGCGATGGTGATCGCTGCCGTCATCGCAGTGCTGGCCGGGCGCGGGGTGCTCTGGCTGCTCGGTATGGCGATCGAGTGGTCCGGACCACTCGGCGCGGTCCTCGAACTCGCGGTGGCCGCCGTCGTGATGCTCCCGGTGTACGCCGGGGTGGCGAGGGTACTGAGGATCCACGAAGTCAACGACGTGGTGTCCATGGTCACATCGAAGCTGCCCGGACGCCGCTGAACCCGGTGGCTTGTGCACTCGTGCACCACTTGAGGGATCAGGGGGGCACTACGATGGGGCTGCGGTCAGGCCGCCAGCTGATCGTGACCGGGTCCCCGCCGACCGGATCCGGGGCGCCAGACGCAGGCCGACCAGTGCATCGAGGAGGGCGAGAGACACCGTGTCGAACCAGACCGTCAGTCCTGGTGCCCTGCTTGCCGGCCGGTACCGGATCGCCGAGCTACTCGCGGAGATCGACGGTGCACGGGTGTGGCGGGCAGTGGACGAGGTACTCAGTCGGGCAGTCGTCGTGGACATCCTGCCGGTCGGCGACCCACGGACGAACCTGCTCTTCGACGCCGCGCGGCGCGCGGCCGCCGCGGCCGATCCCCGCTTCCTGCGCGTGCTCGACTGCGACATGCACGACGGTGTCACGTACTGCGTCCGCGAATGGGCGGGCGGCCGTCCGCTGGAGCGGATGCTCGCGACCGGGCCGCTGACCGGTCAACAAGCCGGCTGGCTCGCGCGCGAGGTGTCCGAAGCACTGGAGAACCTGCACCGCACCGGACTCTCCCACGGCTCGATCAGCCCGTCGACCGTCGTGGTCACCGACGCGGGCGCGATCAAAGTCGTCGGACTCGCCACCGAGGCCGCACTGCGGTCGACCGGCCCGGGTTCGCCCGAGCACGACATCCACGCGCTCGGTGAGCTGCTCTACGCCTCGCTCACCGGCCGTTGGCCTGGCCCCGGCCCGGCCTGGGGGATGCAGCCCGCGCCGTTCGAGCACGGACGTCTGCTCAGTCCGCGCCAGGTGCGAGCCGGCGTACCGCGCTCCCTGGATGACATCTGCGACCGGTTGCTGAGCAACCCGCCGCGGCACCACACTCCGCCGATCACCAGCGCCGCCGGCCTGTCCGCCGCGCTGTCCGGTGTCGTCGGCAGCTCGCACGAGCCGCCGAACCAGATGGACGAGACCGTTCAGGTCGCCCGGCAGAACGGCAGCATCGACGACGCCACCCAGGTGGTGCCGCAGACACCGCCGCCGGCGCTCGACCCGACACCGCCGGCGTACCAGAGCAGCAACGGGCACGAGACGCACTCGGCGTACTCCACCGCGGCGGAGACCCGGCCGCTTCGGCAGCCACCGCCACCGCCGCCGTCGAACGGGAACGGTCGGCGTCGCGCCGACGACCCGAAGCCGAAGCAGAAGGGCTCGTGGGGCGGCCGGATCCTGATCCTGCTCGCCATCCTCGCGCTGCTGTCCGTTGTCGCGATGGCGCAGTTCCTGCTCAAGGGCGCGATGAACAACGACCAGGACGACGGCAGCGACAGCGGCGCCAGCAAGCCGCCGGCCACGAGTACGACGCCGTCCGCGACCGGTGGCCCGGCCACGATCGTCAGCGCGAAGGACTTCGACCCGCCGCCGGACGGCAACGGCAACGAGCACCCGGACGACGTGGGGAAGTCCTACGACGGTAAGCAGGACACGAGCTGGACCACCATGTCGTACAAGAACAAGCCGAACTTCGGTGGCCAGAAGGAGGGCGTCGGCATCATTTACAACCTCGGCGAGCCGACGGCCGTGTCGAAGGTGCTGGTCGCGCTCAAGGGCGACAAGACCAGCCTGGAGCTGATGGTGCCGAAGGGTGACACGACCAAGTCGCCGACCACGGTCAGCGGCTGGACGCCGGTCGCCACCGAGGAGGACCAGCCCGAGGGGACGACGACCCTGACTCCGTCGGCGCCGACCCAGACGCAGTACGTTCTGGTGTGGCTGACGAAGATCCCGAAGGACGGCAGCGGGTACCGGGGCGAGATCTCGGAGGTCACAATCCAGAAATGACACCCGAGATCAGTCGGATCGGGCCGCCTGAACCCGTCGGCCAGCCTGCCGCGCCGGCTGGACCGGTCAGCTACGACCAGCTGGACGACCACGAGCTGCTCCGGCTGCACGTCGCGGGCAACCCGGACGCGTTCGGGTACCTGGTCCGTCGGCACCGGGACCGGATGTGGGCGGTCGCGATCCGCACCCTGGGTGAGCCGGAGGAGGCCGCCGACGCGCTGCAGGAGGCGTTCATCTCGGCGTTCCGCCGGGCCGACTCGTTCCGTGGTGACGCCAAGGTGACCACCTGGCTGCACCGGATCGTGGTGAACGCCTGCCTGGACCGGATCCGCCGCCGTCAGGTCCGGGCCGCCGACCCGTTGCCGGAGGACGAGGACCGCGCCACCGAGTTGGCCGGACCGGCCGAGGACGACCCGGCCGAGGTCCGCGAACGCCGGCTCGACGTACTCAACGCACTCAAGCAGATCAACTCCGACCAGCGCAGCGCGCTCGTCCTGGTCGACATGGAGGGCTACTCGATCGAGGAGGCCGCCGCGATCCTGGGCTGCGCGCCCGGCACGGTGAAGTCCCGCTGTGCCCGGGGCCGGGCCCGCCTGCTGCCACTGCTCCGGCACTGGCAGACCACACGGGCCGGTGCCGAGGCACCCGACGTACCAGCGAAAACTGCTGCCGAAGCGGTGGGAACCGAATGAGTGGGTACGCCGTCGAAGCGGAGTCGCCATGTTCTGGCGGCTACGCTGCCCGATGCCTCGACCGGAGCACATCAGCCATGAGCACACCGCGCCCGATCCTGGGCACCTCCCGTGAGGAGGCGAGTTCCCGATGACCGATTCCGGTCTTCCGACCAGTGAGCACCTCGAGCACCTGGACCCGGACACCATCGCCGACCTGATCGAGAACCTGCTACCCGCACCCGAGGCCCACCGGGCTCGTGAACATGTGAAGGCCTGTCCGGACTGTCAGCAGACCTTCGACGCGCTGCTGCAACTGTCCGCGGACCTGGCCGACGAGGGCCGGACCGACATTCCGATGCCGACCGATGTCGCTGAGCACCTCGACGCGGTGATCGTCTCGGAGTCGATGCTGCGCTCGTCGACGATCGGCGTGCACTCGCTCGCGCAGATCCGCGAGGAGCCGCGCCGTCACCTCCCTAAGCTGCTGGGCGCGGCCGCGGCCGTCGTGGTTGTCGCGGCGATCGGCGTCGGCGTGGTCTTCGCCACCAAGGACAACGCTCCCGGAGGCACGGCCGACACGAACCCGACGACCGTGGTGCCGACCGGTGCGCCGACGCTGTCCACCTCGGATGTCGGCCCGGACGCGCAGCGTTGGCTGGAGAACTCCGGTGGCACGCTGCTGAACGGCTCGGCGGACGAGCTCGCCTGCGCGAAGAACTTCGCGTCCGGCCGGCCCAACCCGCAGCTCCGGCTCGTGCAGCCCGCCAAGGTCGACGACCAGCGCGCGACCGTGATCGGTCTGCAGGGCGCCTCGACCCAGGACATCCAGGTCTTCGTGGTGACCGGATGTAGCGAATCCGGGGGTGTCGCCGACCCCTTCTACGACACCACGGTGACGCTGCGCAACCGCTGAGGCGGCAATGCGGTACGGCGGCCCGGTGATGGGTACCGTGGGAATGGTCGGCCTCTAGGATCCGTTGAGTACGACGTACCAGTCTCGACGACACGAGGAAACGCCTGCATGAGCGACTCCGCAGTTCGCAACGTCATCATCGTCGGCTCCGGTCCGGCCGGTTACACGGCCGCCGTGTATGCCGCCCGCGCCCGTCTGGAACCGCTCGTGTTCGAGGGCTCTGTCACGGCCGGTGGCGCACTGATGACCACCACCGACGTGGAGAACTACCCCGGCTTCTCGCAGGGCATCATGGGTCCCGCGCTGATGGACGAGATGCGCCAGCAGGCCGAGCGCTTCGGCGCCGAGCTGGTGGCGGACGACATCGTCTCGGTCGACCTGACCGGCGACATCAAGGTGGTCACCGACTCCGCGGGCGCCGAGCACCGGGCCAAGGCCGTGATCCTGGCCATGGGTTCCGGGTACCGCAAGCTGGGCCTGCCGGACGAGGACCGGTTGTCCGGCCACGGCGTGTCCTGGTGTGCGACCTGTGACGGGTTCTTCTTCCGCGAGCACGAGATCGCCGTCGTCGGCGGTGGCGACTCCGCGGTCGAGGAGGCCACGTTCCTGACCCGGTTCGGCAAGAAGGTCACGCTGGTGCACCGCCGCGGCGAGCTGCGCGCGTCGAAGATCATGGCCGACCGGGCGTTCGCGAACGAGAAGATCGACTTCGCCTGGAACTCCGAGGTCGCCGCGATCCACGGCGACGACAAGCTGACCGGCGTGACCCTGCGGGACACCGTCACCGGTGAGACCCGGGAGCTGCCGGTGACCGGCCTGTTCATCGCGATCGGGCACGACCCGCGCTCGGAGCTGGTGAAGGGTCAGGTGCACTTGGACGAGGACGGCTACGTCCTGGTCCGGGAAGGCAGCACCGAGACCAACCTGCCGGGTGTCTTCGCCGCCGGCGACCTGGTGGACCACACCTACCGGCAGGCGATCACCGCCGCCGGCACGGGCTGTGCGGCCGCCCTGGACGCCGAGCGCTTCCTGGCCACCTTGGAGCACGAGGCGACGGCCGCGGCTGCCCGTGACACCAGCACGGCCACCGAGCCTGTCTCCGTCTGAACCTCACAACCACTGAAGGAGTTACGCCCGTGGGCGAGAAGATGAACGCCGTCACCGACGCCGAGTTCGACCAGACCGTGCTGAAGAGCGACAAGCCGGTGCTGGTGGACTTCTGGGCCGAGTGGTGCGGACCGTGCCGCCAGGTCTCCCCGATCCTGGAGGAGCTGGCGCAGGACCACAGCGACAAGCTCACCTTCCTGAAGATGAACGTCGACGAGAACCCGGTCACCCCGAGCAACTACCGTGTTACGGGTATCCCTACCATCAACGTCTACGTGAATGGTGAGCTGGCCAAGTCCATCGTCGGCGCGAAGCCGAAGGCGGCGCTGCTGAAGGAACTGGCCGACTTCACCTCCTGAACAGGTAGGACCCGTCCGCCACGGCAAGGAGCAGTTCTGATGGAAGGCCCCCACGGCGTGTACCGGATCGGCGACAGCGGTGAGGCGGTCGCCGAGATCATCGGCAAGCTTCAGCGGCTAGGACTGCTGACGGGCGGTCACGACGTCTACGACGAAGCGACCGCGCACGCCGTTCGGGGCTTCCAGCAGCAACGGGGCCTGATGATCGACGGGGTCGTCGGCCCACAGACGTACCGGGCGATCGACGACGCACGCTGGCGGCTGGGCGACCGGCTGCTGACGTACGTCGTCTCGCACCCGCTGACCGGTGACGACGTACTGGCCCTGCAGGCGAAACTGCAGGAGCTCGGCTTCGCGGTCGCCCGGATCGACGGGATCTTCGGACCGGACACCCAGCGTGCGGTGACCGACTTCCAGCGCAACATGGGTCTGCCGGGTGATGGCACCTGTGGGCCGTCGACGTTCAAGGCGTTGCAGCGGATCAAGCCGATGGCGACGGGTGGCCGGCCGGATGCGTTGCGCGCGTCCGAGGCGGTTCGCGCGGCCGGCCCGCGGCTGTCCGGCAAGACCGTGGTGATCGACGCCGGTCACGGCGGTTTCGACTACGGCTGGGAGGGCTACGGCCTGCGCGAGTCCGACGTCGCGTACGACCTGGCCTCCCGGATCGAGGGTCGCCTGGGTGCGACCGGCGTACGGGCGTATCTGTCCCGGGGACGGGACCAGGGGCCGGACGAGCTGGCCCGGGCCGCGTTCGCGAACGAGACGGACGCCAACCTCTGCGTGTCGCTGCACACCGACGGGTCGATGAACCCGGAGGCCCAGGGTGTGGCGACGTACTACTACGGCAACGATCTGCACGGCGCCTCGTCGAGCGTCGGTGAGCAGTTCGCCGGGCTGGTGCAGCGCGAGATCGTCGCCCGCACCGACCTGCTGAACTGCCGCACCCACGCCAAGACCTGGGACCTGCTGCGGCGCACCAAGATGCCTGCGGTCCGCCTCGAGATCGGATACGTGACGAACCCGCACGACTCCGCGCGGCTGGCCGATCCGGCCTTCCGCGACGTGATCGCCGAGGCCATCGTGGTCGCCATCCAGCGTGTGTACCTCCCGCCGGAGCAGGACGCGGCCACCGGCATGCTCCGTTTCGGCCAACTGACGGTCTAGTCGATTCCGGGATGGGCCGTTCGTCACCTGAATGAGCGCTACTCGCCCGGCGATCACGCCGGGTGGGACGTCATTCAGTTGGGAGGGGCTCATGGCACATCCAGTCGTCCACACCGAGATCCGATCGGCGGACCCGGACGCGACTCGTCAGTTCTTCGCGGACCTGTTCGGGTGGAAGATCGCGTCCGAGGGCGGGTTCCCGGGCTACACGTTCATCGACACCGGGACACCGGACGGTCCGTACGTCGCGATCAGTCCGCGGCAGGGCGCCGAGGACGAGGTGCTGTTCTTCGTGTCCGTCGAGGATGTCGCGGACACGCTCGCGCGCGCCGAGAAGCTGGGCGGAAGCGTCGTCCAGCCGATGCAGCAGGTGCCGGGCACGAGCTTCGGCGTGTTCGCCGACGCCCAGGGCCACAAGATCGGAGTGGCCGCCGGCGAATGACCAACCGAGGCGGGCCGCGCAGGGGTCGGCCCGCCTCGCATCGGGTTCAGTCCTTCTCGAGAGCGATCTTCGGGAGCACTCGGTCGAGTCCGCGCGGCAGCCACCAGGCGCGGTCGCCGAACAGCCGCAGGATGGCCGGGACCATGACGCATCGGATCAGCACCGCATCGAGCAGCACTGCGGTCGCGAGCCCGAGCCCGAACTGCTTCAGCATCCGCTCCGGGCTGAGCAGGAACGCGCCGAACACCACGATCATGATCGCGGCCGCCGCGGTGATCACGCTGCCGGTGTTGGCCAGGCCTTCCCGGACCGCCTCCTTCGCATCCTTGGTACGCCGCCACTCCTCGTGGATCCGGGACACCAGGAACACCTCGTAGTCCATCGACAGCCCGAACACGATCGCGAACATCATCACCGGTACGAACGCCTCGATCGGACCTGGCTGTGCACCGAACCAGCCCTGCTGGAAGACCAACGTGATGACACCGAGCGAAGCGCCGATGCTGAGCAGGTTCAGGACCGCGGCCTTCAGCGGAATCAGTACGGACCGGAACACCGCCATCAGCAACAGCGCCGACAGTCCGACCACGACCAGCACGAAGATCGGCAGCCGCTTGCTGACCGCAGACGCGAAATCGTCGGCCGCCGCGGTCGCGCCACCTACGAGGTACGTCGCCCCGGTCTGCGACTCGAGCGCAGGCAGGGTGTCGTTCCGCAACCGCTCGACCAGGTCACTGGTCGCCGCGTCCTGCGGTGCCGACTTCGGGAACGCCAGTACGGTCGCGACCTTGCCGTCGGGCGTCGACTGCGGAGGCGTGACCGCGGCGATGTTCGGATCGGCGGTCAAGGTGCGGCCGAGCGCCTGAGTCGCAGCCTGGTCGCCTTCGGACACGACGACCAGCGGACCGTTGAATCCCGGTCCGAATCCCTGGGCCAGCAGGTCGTACGCCTTCCGACTCGTCTTGGCCGGATCGTCCGTCCCGGCGTCCGCGAAGCCAAGCCGCATGCCCAGCGCCGGCAACGACAACGCGACCAGCGCGACAGTTCCGAGCACCAACGGCACCCACGGTCCACGCTGCACCGCCGCTGCCAGCTTCCGCCACCCGTCCCCCGGCGTACGGCGCTGCTTCGCGGCGTGCTTGCGGACACTCCGCTCGATGCGCTTGCCGAACAGCGTCAGCAGAGCAGGCAACAGACTCACCGCGGCGAGCATTGTCATCAGCACGGTGAGAGTGACACCGAGCGCGACGCCTTGCAGCGAACCAAGTCCCAACGCCAGCAGGCCCAGCAGCGCGATCACCACAGTGCAGCCGGCGAACATCACCGAACGACCGGCGGTGTCCAGGGCAACGATCGACGCGGTCGCGCGATCGGTCCCGTCCTTCAGCAACTCATGGCGGTAACGGGAGAAGATCAGGAGCGCATAGTCGATGCCGACACCGAGTCCGACCAGGATCATCACCGGTGCGGTGTAGTCGGGCACGGTGAACAAGTGCGACGCCAGCACCAGCAGGCCCAGCGTGCTGCCGACCGCGAACAAGGCCGTCAGCAGTGGAAGAGTTGCTGCAAGCAACGATCCGAACAGGAACACCAGGATCACCAGCGCGGCGAGGATGCCGGCGCCTTCGGACGCACCACCCGCACTCTCCGCGGCCGATCGCGCCAGGTCGCCACCGACCTCGACGGTCAGACCGGGGACCCGGAACTGCTGAGCCTTGTCGATGATCGAGCGGACGTCCTCGATCGGCATGTCCGCCACGGCGACATCCAGACTCACCGTCGAGTACGCCGTACGTCCGTCTGGTGAAAGTGATCCGGGAGCAGTGAACGGGTCGGCCACCGACGCGACGTGCGGGAGGCCGCCGACAGCGGCCAGCATCGAGAGGACTCGCGGCTTCTCCGGCCGGAGTCCGCCGTCGGCGTGCATGACGATCTGCACCGAGGCGGTCTCACCCTGCGGCTGGTGCTCCTGGAAGATGTCGGTCACTCGCTGGGAGTCGGTCCCGGGCAGCGAGTTGTCGTTCTTGTAGCTGTCGCCGACCACGGTCGACGCGGCGGTCACCGCGACGAGGGCGACCACCCAGAGCAGCAGCGCGAGTCCGGCGTGCCGCATCGACCACCCGGACACCCGGTGCAGCAATCCGGGCCGTCCACTCTTGTTCCGGGGCGGGCGTCGTACTGGGGTGTCCACGGTCATCGCCGGGCCTCCTCACATCCTGATAAGTAGATTGGCTACATGTTGTCTCTCGACAATAGCAGGCATATGGGTAGACTGGCTACATGAAGGCGGATGCGCTGCGTGGGCACCTGGACCCGATGATCCTGGCGGTCGTCGAGCCCGAACCGCTGCACGGCTACGCGATCATGGAAGCCCTGCTGGAGCGCAGCGGCGGCGAGCTCGACCTGCCCACCGGCACGCTGTACCCGGCGCTGCGGCGGCTGGAGCGGGCCGGCTACCTGGCCAGCGAGTGGAGCACGGTCGGCGGCCGGAAGCGGCGGACGTACCAGCTCACCTCAGCCGGCCAGAAGATGCTTGCCTCAGGCAAGCAGGAGTGGCTGACCTTCCGGGCTGTGGTGGAAGGTGTGCTACGCCCGGGCCAGGCGTAGGCAACGGCCGGCCTGAAGGCCGACGAACACCAACGGCAGAACGACGAATGTCCCGACCACCCCGAAGGCGGGAAGGTCGGGCGTGCGACCGCCGGTCGCCGACATCGCGACACCGATCAGGCTGATCACGACGGCATTGACCAGGGCGAAGACTGCCGTGACGCGGGTGACGTGCTGGCGGACGAAGGCGTTGCGCAGACCGATACCGGCGGCGATGACGGCCAGCACCGCACCGGCGATCGCGAACATGCCCACGGTCCGGACGAACGACTGCAAGAAGTCGTTCACCGGATTCGGCGTCGCCGGGTCCTGGTTCCAGCTCCACACGCCTTCCTGCCAGACGATCGGCTGGATGATCAGCGCCAGGAACAGCATCATCGCGGTCCGCCGGCTCTGGCTGACGGCGAGATCGGCGCGATAGCCGGGCACGACGTCGGACAGTTCGCCGAAGTCGGCCACCGCCTCGCGCTCGGCTTCGTCCCGGTCGAGTCCGTCGGCCTCGAAGGCCTCGGTCGCATCGACCAGGTGGTCCCGCGCCTCGGCGAGCAGGTCCGCCTTCCGCCGGCGCGGGCCGGGCAGCGCCTTGCCGAGTGCGGTCAGGTACGCGTCAACCGGCGTACTGGTGCTGGACACGTCTTCCAGTATGGGGATGCCGGGGCCTGATCACGTCCGGGGTCCCACTGACTCTCCCCTGAGCCTGGCCTTCCGCCGATGCCGCAGGACGAAGAAGCCGGCGTACGAGATGATCACCAGCGCGAACCCGACCTTCTCCGCGACCGGTGTCTGGCCCTGCGGCCACAGCGTGCCATCGAGGTAGTGATTGATGTACCCCGCCTCGTAGACAGGCTCGCCGCCCTTGCGCAGGAAGAACTTCTCCGCCCCGGTGAACGGGCAGTCGTAGTCGATGATCACGATCGCCGCGCTCCAGACCACGATGGCCAGGTGCGCCCAGATCACCTTGGGCCACTTCCAGGCCAGGAATCCACCCAGGACGAAGAACAGCAGGAAGGCGGCGTGCAGCACGAACATCACGTCCGCGAAGAAGCGCCAGATCATCGCGGGCCGGCCTCAGGAGCTCGGCGTACGGGTGAGGGCGTCCCGGACCGTGACCGGCTTGGGTGTTGAGTGCTCGGGCCGGATCGCGCCCATCAGCCGCTCCACCGCGGCCTCCATCTCGCTGCGCCACGTCACCGCCGAGCGCAGGTCCAGCCGCAGCCTGGGGTTCCGCGGGTGCTCGCGGACGACGCCGAAGCCGACCGCACGGAGGAACTCGGTCGGCCAGACACATCCCGGCCCGTCCCAGCGGGAGTCGCCGAACGCCTCGACGGCACGGAACCCGCGCTTGAGCACGTCCTTCGCCACCGCCTGGACGAGGATCTTGCCCAGTCCGAGGCCGAGGTAGCGCGGCAGGATCCGCCCGGTCGCGAGTACGACGGCGTCCGGGCTCACCGGCGCGGTCGGGAACGCCTGGATCCTCGGGAGGTACGTCGCCGGGGCGTACACCGCGAATCCGGCCGGCTCGTCGTCGACGTACAGGACGACACCCGCGGTGCCCCAGTCCAGCAGTAGTTGCGACAGCCAGGCCTCCTTCTCGAGGCCGGTGTCGCCGTTGCGGTCGGCCTGCTTGGCGGCGACCGGGTCGAGCTCCCAGAACACACAGCCACGGCACGCCACCGGCAGCTCGCCGAGATTGGCGAGCGTCAGCGGTTCCAGCCGTCGGGCCATCAGCGCGTCCGGTCCGCGGTGCCCGGTGTCCGGTGGGGCGGCGTACTGCCTGTTAGCTTCGTCACTTTGGGTTTCACCTGCGGTTCATCGGGCCGCCGGGGCCGGAGCGGGAGCCGCTGCCCGCACGTCCGGGGTCTCGGTCGCCTCCGGGGCGACGTACCGTTGCTGCACCTTGGCGGCCGGTTGCCGCCGGAAGAGCTCGCCGGCGAAACCGGCCAGCACACCCAGTAGCAGTCCACCGAGCGTCCACCCGGCAGCCTTGCCCACGCTCATCCCAGATTCCGCCTTCCGCTCCACCTCTCAGGCCGCACCCGACCGCGGACTGTCTCAGCAGCCAACCCGCGGCATGGTCGGAACCTGCCCCTATAAGGCATGGTAGTGAGAGGTCACGCCGTTCCACAGCCCAGGCGCGCTCGGGATGGTCCGGCGTAACCTGGTGACTTCCCCTCGATCACCGTCCATGGAGTGGCTCAGTGAGTGCTGACGTGCCTGATGTCCGGCAGACCCGTCTCGACAACTACGTCGACCGGTACGCAGCACGGACCAAGGGCATGACCGCATCCGAGATCCGGGCACTGTTCTCGGTCGCCAGCAGGCCCGAGGTGGTGTCGCTGGCCGGGGGCATGCCGAACATCGCCGGACTCCCCCTCGACGTGGTCGGCGGCGCGGTCCGCGACCTGGTGATCGACAACGGCGCGGTGGCGATGCAGTACGGCTCCGGTCAGGGCGATCCGGTGCTCCGGGACCAGATCTGCGATGTGATGCGGCTGGAGGGGATCGACGCCCACCCGGACGACGTGGTCGTGACCGTTGGCAGCCAGCAGGCCGTCGACCTGGTCACGCGGGTGTTCTGCGACCCGGGCGACGTGGTGATCTGCGAGGCGCCGTCGTACGTCGGTGCCCTCGGCGTCTTCCGCGCGTACCAGTGCGAGGTCGTCCACGTCGCGATGGACGACGACGGCGTCGTACCGGAGGCCCTCGAGCAGGCGATCACGGCGGTGCGTGCGGCCGGCAAGCGGATCAAGTTCTTCTACACGATCCCGAACTTCCACAATCCGGCCGGTGTCTCGCTGTCCAACGAGCGGCGTTCGCGCGTGCTGGAGATCTGTCAGCGCGCTGACCTGCTGGTGCTGGAGGACAACCCGTACGGGTTGCTCGGCTTCGACGGTGAGCCGCAGCGAGCGCTGCGGGCCGACGACCGCGAGGGCGTGATCTACCTCGGTTCGTTCTCGAAGACGTTCGCGCCGGGCTTCCGGGTCGGCTGGGCGGTCGCGCCGCACGCCGTCCGCGAGAAACTCGTGCTGGCACAGGAATCCGCCACCCTGTGTCCACCGGTGTTCAGTCAGCTGGCGATCTCGTCGTACCTGACCCGGCATGACTGGCTCGGGCAGGTCAAGCAGTTCCAGGAGATGTACCGGGAGCGCCGTGACGCGATGCTGGCGGCGCTGACGGAAAAGATGCCTGCGGCAACGACCTGGACCAGGCCGGGCGGCGGGTTCTATGTCTGGCTGACCCTGCCGGACGGGCTGGACGCGAAGGCGATGCTGCCGCGCGCGGTCACCGCGCGGGTGGCCTACGTCCCCGGGACCGCCTTCTTCGCCGACGGTTTCGGGTCGCAGTGCATGCGGCTGTCGTACTGTCATCCGACGCCGGAGCGGATCACCGAAGGCGTCGGCCGGCTGGCCGCGGTGATCCACGAGGAGCTCGAACTCCGCCAGACCTTCGGCCCACTGCCACCCGGCGCCGGGCACGGATACGACGCCCCAGGTCCGGAGCTGAGCTGACGTGCCCTCGATCCGTGGCTCCTGGCAGCCGCGAGCAGGTGCCAGTGACGTCACCGGGAGTGCAGCGCAAGGCGGAGGGCGAGGCTCGGAGTGGGTTTCTCCGTGCCTTGTCGTCCAACGCCGCGATGTGCCCGCCGAGTGCCGCGCAGCGCGCCGGGAGCTACGGATCGAGGCCTAGAGTGCGCAAAGGTTGCGCAATGGATCTGCGGGCGGCCAGGGGTCCTTGACGCGGTAGCGGTACCGTTCCAGTGGGCCTCGGGACCGGCGACCGTGCCGGAGTCGCCCACGAGTGATCGGGATATTTGTGATGAGTGATCTGGGTCGAGTGCTGGTACTGGCAGGTGGACTGTCCCACGAGCGGGACGTCTCGCTCCGGTCCGGCCGACGGGTCGCCGACGCCCTGCGCAGCGTCGGCGTCGAGGTCGAGCAGCGTGACGTCGACGCCAACCTGGTGGAACGGCTCCGCGACGATCCGCCGGACGCGGTCTTCCCCGTCCTGCACGGCGTCACCGGCGAGGACGGCGCGCTCCGCCAGGTCCTCGACCTGTACGGCGTTCCGTACGTCGGAGCCGACGCGGCAGCGTGCCGGACGGCCTTCGACAAGCCGGTCGCGTCCACCATGGTCGGCGCCGCCGGACTGCAGACGCCCTCGTCTGTGGTGCTCGGGCACGAAACCTTCCGCGAGCTGGGCGCCGCCGCGCTGATGGAGGCGGTCATCCACCAGATCGGGCTGCCGCTGGTGGTGAAGCCGGCCCGCGGCGGTTCGGCCCTCGGTGCGTCGATCGTGCGGTCGGCAGAGGAACTGCCGTCGGCGATGGTGAATTGCTACGCCTACGGGCGGGTCGCGCTGATCGAGCAGTACATCGACGGGACCGAGATCGCCGTGACCGTGGTCGACACGGGCGATGGGCCTCGCGCTCTTCCTGCGGTGGAGATCCGGCCGGATTCCGGGTTCTACGACTACGAGGCGCGCTACACCGCCGGCGCGACGCAGTTCGTCGTACCGGCTCAGCTTGGTGACGGCGTCGCGGCCGCGTGTGCTTCGGCGGCGGTCACGGCCCATGAGGCATTGGGCCTGCGCGATCTGTCGCGGTCGGACCTGGTGGTGGATGCTTCGGGCGTGCCTTGGTTCCTCGAGGTCAACGTCGCTCCGGGGATGACGGAGACGTCGTTGGTCCCGCTGGCGGCTGAGGCTGCGGGCGTCGAGCTGGGTGTGCTGTGCCGCGACCTGCTGGCTGCGGCCGCGGCTCGTTGTTGAGGTCCTGATGGATGGACGGCCGCTGTGGCGGACGGTACTGACGCCGCGGTGGTCCGGATTGTTGCTGTTGGCATTGGCTATTGCTGCGGTGATGTCAGTGCTGGGCGTTTGGCAGTTGGATGTGTACCGGTCGAAGACGGACGCGGCCACGGCCAAGCGGGCCGAGGGTGCACCGGTCGCGTTGCAGTCGCTGTTCTCGATCGACGAGGGCCTGCCGTCGAAGGCTGTCGGCCGTCGGGTGACCGTGAGCGGTACTTGGGCGGCGGGTGCTGATCAGGTCTTCATCGCGGATCGGCGGCAGGGCGATCGGGACGGGTTCTGGGTCGCAACCCCTTTGATGGTTGACGGTTCGGGCGCCGTGATGGTCGTCCGCGGTTGGGTTGCCTCGGTCAACGATCCGGCTGCGGCGGCACCCACCGGGCCGGTGAAGCTGACGGGAACGGTGACAGCCTCGGAGGCTGAGGACTCCTCCGGCGACGCGGCGAAGGGCCGCGTGCTGTCGTCCCTGCGCATCCCGACGATCGTCCACCTCGTCGACTACCGGCTGTACGACGCCTTCGTCATCCAGGCATCGGTCGAGTCAGGCGCCGTACCTTCCCCCGCACCGGCCGTCGTACCGCCGCCCCCACCCCCCACCGACCACGCCGGCCTCCGCAACGTCGCCTACGCCTTCCAGTGGTGGATCTTCGCCGCCTTCACCCTCTGGATGTGGTGGCGAATGGTCGTCGACGCCCACCGAACCGAACACTCGCCCACCGACACCGAAGGTGAGTCCGGCGGTGAAGGTGCCCGGGCCGGCGGGGTAGATGGGACCGATGTCAGCTCGACTGACGGCGACCAAGACGCCGGGGCTGGCGGGACGGATGGTCGGTCGGGTGGTGAGCCTGGTGGTGAAGGTGACCGGGCCGGTGGGGCTGTGGAGTCGAGCGGTACCGTTTCAGCGTGACCTCACCAGCCGACCCCGCCACCTCCGCCACCCCGCAGCCACTCACGCCGGCCGTCCGCGGTGCACTCACCCGGTACCGCGTGATCGCCTACATCGTCGGTGTCATGCTGCTGGTGCTGCTGTTCGTCGCAATGCCCCTGAAGTACCTCGCCGACGACCCCAGCGCAATGAACGTCGTCGGCCCCCTCCACGGCTTCCTGTACGTCATCTACCTACTCGGCACCTTCGACCTCTTCCGCCGAGTCCGCTGGTCCCTCCCCCGCCTGGTCCTGATGGCCCTAGCCGGCACCATCCCCTTCCTCTCCTTCTACGCCGAGCGCAAAACCACCCACGAACTCCTGGGCCGCTAACCCCCCAGCCGCCCTCCCACGGCGTGCCCAGCCAGGCTCTCGCGGGACCCTCAACGTCCCCGCCCAGGCGACCCCCGCCAGCTGCAACCAGTCAGCCACGCACCTCTGCGACAACCGGCATCGCTCTTCGCATCCCGCGGGCCCGCGTGTTTGACACTCCCCGATAGGCACCCAGCTCGAACTGCTGCGCTTCGGTTGCCCATTGGAACTTACGAGGTCCTGTCGCCCCGCGAGGTCACCTAGCGACAAGCCCTCAGCTGGCCTCGCTCCTGCTGCAACGATGCGCTCTCGTGGGCATCTCGTGGCGCCGACGCCACCGGGCGCTCAAACGCCACTACGGCCAGCAGTTCCGTCGACGTCCGCAGACCGACATCCTCAACCTCGGTTCCCAGTACGCACGTCTCCCCTCCGCGTATCCGGACGATCTGACCAAGCTCTCCGCACTCACCTCATCAGCGCCACGAACCCCCGAATGTTTCACATGAAACATCGCCGCAAGTCCCCAAGTATCTTTGTCGACAAATCGCGTCGGATCGACACGTAGAAGCTAGCCCCACCAAACCCCGGAATTCCTCTCCCAACGCGATCCTAAGCACCCTCGCGCAGCAGGCCGAGACTCGCTCTCGACGCCAACGCCACCAAGCGACGTCACCAGCACCACGCTAAGAATCCCGCACACGGAGGAATCTCAGCAGTTCCGGACGCTCGACCTCGCCGCCCCAGCGACCGTTCCGCCCTTCCTGGCCCTAAGCCTTCCTGCGCCCGCTCTTTTCCTGCCCTGGCGCACCTCACAGCTCAGCTCGCACGTCAGCTCACGCCACGGCCTCACTCGAGCCTGCCCGTCTCCGGCGGCCGCACAGGGTCGCTCGACAACCCCGGCGGCCTGGGCTGCGGATGCCGTCGACAACGGCCCGCGGCCGACTGCCCTCCGCCGACGTCCGCCCGTACCGAAGAGCGGGAAGTTCTAGCTCGGCCCGGCCTCCGACCTCCGCCGGACGAGGCCCAACGTCATCCGCAGCCGACGACTACCCGTCGCTCCGTACACCCCGAGGCGCCCGATCGACAGCAACATCCGAGGCCGACTAGCGAGCGCGGAGTGGCGAGCGTGCCGCGGAGATGAAGCCAGCTAGGTCGGACCACTCCGCCGGCCCAAGCGCCGGGTCTCCTGGCCCCCGCCGTCGCCATCTGCCCTGGACTCCGAGCGTCCGCCCGTACCCAAGAACGACGACTCCAGGCACCGAGGCTCTCGGCAACTGCGGCCCCTTCGCACCTGGACCCTGCCGGCGTCCGTCCGTCCGTACGGAAGAACGGCTAGTCGCTAACCGAGTCCCAACCCCTCCGCCGGACACGGCCCCGGTGAACTGCGCCCTCCACGCCCCGTCCTGCGGTACTTCCTGAGACGTCGACACCAGCCACAGCGGAGTCGGCTAGCCGGTGCGGGACTCATGTTTCATGTGAAACATTCGGTGGCTGAACCGCGGAGCTCTCACCGAGCGAGTTCGATCTACCCCGCCGACCCCACATGCCGACGTCCTCGGCAAGCTACTCAGTCCTGCCGTCCCCGGGCCTCCGACCGTACCGCGGATTGGGCACTACTCCTCTGGGCTGGCAGACCCGGCATGGGGCGCCCTGCTAACCGGCACCGTCGTCTTCGCGGTCAGCCCGTCGAGGCGGCTTCGGACGACCATCTCCGGCTGTTCGGTCCACTCGGAGTCTGCCGGACGGGGACCGCGGGCGGAGCCGGCTAGAGCGACGGGTGGACAGAAGCCAGCGAAGTCCGTCGTACTCCGCCGAGCCAGGCGCAAGTACCCCGCCTTCCGGCCCGGGGTCTTCGCCGCGGGCGCCCGTACCGAAGGACAGGAGGTAGTCCCTCGGCTTGCAGCCGGGCCCACTCCCGGGCGCCACGCTGGGCTGGGTTTGAGCGACTACCTCCTGTCGTTCGGTACATCCGGAGGCTGACGAGACCCATCTGATCGGCGGGCCTCCGCGGGTGGAGGTCTTGCCGCTGAGCAGTTGCTGGCACAGGACGCGCGGCGATGACGGGGTACGCGCCCGGGGGGCGCGTTGGGGTCGCTCGGAGCGTGGGCGGCGCGATCGCTGGTGGGTTACGCGGGTTGAGTGATCGCGTTGTGCGCCGAGGTACTTGCGTGACTGTCGGGCGGTGCTCATGGGCAGTCCTCGCGTGGCGAGGAGGCATTGCGGGCGGCTGCGCGTTGTATGCGCGGACGAGGTTGTCGCGGAGGCGGTCAGCGATAGCTGGGTGTTGGCCGCGACGGTGCTGGCCATGCCCGCCAGGTGTGGTGGTGCTCGCGAGGTGGTCGCCGCTCAGTGGTGCTGGCCTCGAAGGTGGCTGGCTGGCGGTTCGACCTGCGGCGTGGTGGACCCGCGGCCTGGTGTTGGCCGTGAGGGCGGGATGTTGCCCCTCTGATCTACGGGGTGGGTTTGTTGGGGTCCATGAGGGTGACTATGCGTTCCAGGTCGTCCAGGGACGCGAACTCTACGGTGATTTTGCCTTTGGTTTTGCCGAGGTCGACCTTGACGCGGGTTTCGAAGCGGTCGGAGAGGCGGTCGGCCAGATCGACTAGGCGGGGAGCGACTGGCTTGTTGCGGCGGCGTTGGGTGGGGGTGGCGTCGTCGGCGTTCATGTCGCCCAGGGCGACGATCTCTTCGACGGTGCGGACGGAGAGGCCTTCGGCGACGATGCGTTGGGCGAGACGCTCGATGGCGTCGCCGCTGGGGAGGCCGAGCAGCGCTCGGGCGTGACCGGCGGACAGGACGCCGGCGGCTACGCGGCGCTGTACGCCGGCCGGGAGTTTCAGCAGCCGCAGCGTGTTCGAGATCTGCGGGCGGGAGCGACCGATGCGGGTGGCGAGGACTTCCTGGGTGCAGCCGAAGTCGTCGAGCATCTGCTGGTACGCCGCTGCTTCCTCGAGCGGATTCAGCTGGCTCCGGTGCAGGTTCTCCAGCAGCGCGTCCCGGAGCATCACGTCGTCCGAGGTGTCGCGGACGATGGCCGGGATCGTGGCGAGGCCCGCCTCCTGGGTCGCGCGCCAGCGGCGCTCGCCCATCACCAGCTCGTACTTGTCGTGCTCAAGCCGGCGGACGACGATCGGCTGCAGCAGCCCGATCTCCTTCACCGAGTGGACCAGCTCCTCCATCGCCTCCTCGTCGAAGACGCTGCGCGGCTGCTTCGGGTTCGGGGTGATCTTCGAGACTTCGATCTCGGCGAACTCCGCACCCGGCACCGCCGCGAGCTCCGACTCATGCCGTACGACCGGCGGCGCTCCCGGAATCGAACTGGACTTGCTGCCGAGGGTGGCGGTGCTCCCAGGAGCAGGCGTGCTGGGGATCAGCGCACCAAGTCCGCGTCCGAGTCGGGTGTTCATCGCGCTCCCTCGAGTTCGACAACCTGCTGATGTCCTGCTGTCCTACCGAGCACCGTTTCACGTGAAACAGCCCGCCCAGGAATCCTGCTGGAGCAACCGTAACCGGTGTCCCAGTACGCCGGGCGGGCCAGGGCCGTGGATGGATCAGGTGTTGTTGCGCATGGCGATCTCACGGGAGGCCTCCAAGTAGGAGAGCGCTCCGGCGGACGCCGGGTCGTACGCGAGGACGGTCTGCCCGTGGCTCGGTGCCTCGGAGATCCGGACCGATCGCGGTACGGCGGTCCGCAGTACGGCGTCACGGAAGTGGCCACGGACCTCGGCCGCGACCTCACCGGCCAGCTTGGTCCGGGCGTCGTACATCGTGAGCAGGATCGTGGAGACGTCGAGGCCTGGGTTCAGGTGCGACTTCACCATGTCGATGTGGCGGAGGAGCTGGGACAGGCCCTCGAGCGCGTAGTACTCGCTCTGGATCGGGACCAGCACCTCGCGGGCGGCGGTCAGCGCGTTCACCGTCAGCAGGCCGAGCGACGGCGGGCAGTCGATGAAGACGTAGTCGTACTTCTCGCCCGCGGCCTCGGTCTCGGCCAGGTGCGCGTCGAGGGCGCGCTTCAGCCGGCTCTCTCGGGCCACGATGCTGACGAGTTCGATCTCGGCGCCGGCCAGGTCGATGGTTGCCGGGATCACCATGATCCCGGGGTGCTCGGCGCACGGCTGGAGCAGCTTACCCAGCGACTCGCCCTCGATGACCGCCTCGTAGACACCCGGGGTGCCTTCGGAGTGGTCGATGCCCAGGGCCGTCGACGCGTTGCCCTGGGGGTCGAGGTCGATGACCAGGATCCGCGCGCCGTACAACGCGAGGCCGGCGGCGACGTTCACGGTCGTCGTGGTCTTGCCGACGCCACCCTTCTGGTTGGCGACGACGAAGACCCGGGTCTCGGCAGGCAGCGGGAACTCGCGGCCCATAGTGCGTCCTTCATTCACCAGCAGGGTCCGTTCGGTGGCGGCGGCGATCGGAGTCTCGAGAAGTCGTCGCTGAAGCTCGTCCGACGTGGCCCGCGCGGCGATCTGTGCGGCAGTCATGGCGCCCATTCCAATAGGTGCGGGACTTGGCCCGAAGAGGATGTCGGTAGGGGTCGGGGCGGGTCTGCCCCCAGGTTCATCCACAGGCTTCTGTGGACGAATCCCCGTCTGCGGAGGCAGTTTCATGCGGTCGTCATCCACAGGCGGTGGAGACTCGGAGAGGTCGTCGTCGGCATCCACCAGCGATGCCGTTTCACGAGAAACACCATCATCTCCTGGCTCCGCGGTTTCCTGTGAAACGGGAGTCTCGGCAGGAGCCGATGCTTGGTCGAGGCCGGTCGCGGCGACCGACCGGAGAGCAGAACTGTCGATCGGCGGCAGGTAGTCGTCCCTCGCCGGCTCGGGGTCCGCGGTCAGCAGTTGGGAGTTGGAAGCGGGTTGTGCGGGCCAGCCGATCGCCTGGGAACTCTTGGCTTCCCCGGTGCTCTTCTCGGGCCATCCGAGGGCACGACTCACCAACCCACTCACCTCCCGCGTCTTCCGTGCCGGGATCCCCCTGCAGCACGTCCGGCCACAATACTCACGACTGTCGTCGGCCGGGCCAGTTCATCGACGCCGAGTTGGTGAATGTGCCAGAGCTCGGCTCCGAGGGCTTCGAGTTCGCGTTCGGAGGCGTCCAATTCCTCCTCGACGGACGCGCCCTTCATCGCCAGCATCAGCCCCCCTTCGACGCACAGTGGCAGGCACCACCCGGCCAGTTTGCCCAAAGGGGCGACGGCGCGGGAAGTCACCACGTCGTACGACGCCGGCGGGAGTTCTTCGGCCCGTGCCCGGACCACGGTGGCGTTGTCGAGCCCGAGGGATTCGACCGCCTCCTGGAGGAACGTGGTGCGCCGGAGCAACGGCTCGACGAGCGACACGTGCAGGTCCGGACGAACAAGAGCGAGGACGATTCCCGGCAGGCCGGCGCCGGTGCCGATGTCGGCGACTGTCGACTCCTCGGGGATCAATCGCTCGAGGACCGCGCAGTTCAGAAGATGGCGATCCCACAGTCGCGGGACCTCGCGTGGGCCGATCAGCCCGCGGAGAGTCCCCTCGGTGGCCAGCAGTTCGGCGTACGCCGCAAGCCGCACCGCCGCCCGTGGATACAGCTTCTCCACGAGCGGCGGCGTTTCACGTGAAACAGGTTCGGTCACAAGGTCACACGTCCGGCGGTCATCGGATCACGACGGCTGGACGACGACGCGGCGGCGCGGCTCCTCGCCCTCGGACTCGCTGGTCAGGCCGGCGGCGGCCACCACGTCGTGGATGACCTTGCGCTCGAACGGCGTCATCGGGTCCAGCCGCACCGGGGTCCCGGTCGCCTTCGCCTCTTCGACGGCCTTCCGGCCGACCTCCTCCAGTTCGGCCTTCCGGTTCGCGCGGTAGTTCGACACGTCCAGCATCAGCCGCGACCGCTCACCGGTCTCTCGATACACGGCCAGCCGGGTGAGCTCCTGCAGCGCCTCGAGCACCTTGCCGTTCTCGCCGACGAGGTTGTTCAGCTCCGCACCGACGATCGAGACCGCGGCGCGGTCGCCGTCGATGTCCATGTCGATGTCACCGTCGAGATCGGCGATGTCCAGCAACTCCTCGAGGTAGTCGGCGGCGATGTCGCTCTCCGCCTCGAGTGCCTTCAGACGATCGGCAGCGGAGTCGGTGGACTCCTCTGTCGCCTCGTTGTTCTGCATGCCGTCGCTCACGGCCACTCCTTCACAATGTCGAGATCCGCCCCACGGGGACCCAGGTCATACACAAGCAGGAAGAGGAATCAGCGCAGGCAGGTCAGCGTGATCCGCCGGACTTCTTCTGCGCCGCCTTCTTCTGGGCGGCCGACTTCGCCGCCGGCTGGCGCTTGGCCGCCGTCCTCTTCTTGCCGGCCGGCTGCTTCTTGGCAGCACCGGCCTGAGTCTTCTTCGCCGCGTTCGGCTGCGTGTTCGACGCCTGCCCGTTACTGGCGGCCTTCGCACCTTCAGCCGAAGCGCCGGAGTCCGAGGCACCGGAGTCCGAGGCACCGCTCGCGGGAGCGCCGCCCCTGCGGTCGCTGCGCGACTGCCGCTTCGGCTGCTGCCGCTGTGCCGGACGCCGGTCCGAACCGGGCTCCGTCGTCGTACCGTCGGCGGACGCCAGGCCCTCGTCGGCCGGCTTGCCCGCGCGCAGGTTGTGCTCGCGCTTGCGGGCTTCCATCGCGTCGTACGCCGGGGTGCCCGGAGCCGGGTTGCGGCGGATCACGTAGAACTGCTGACCCATCGTCCACACGTTGGAGACGAACCAGTAGATCAGCACACCGATCGGGAAGTTGAAGCCACCGATCAGGAAGAAGACCGGGAAGACGTACAGCATGATCTTCTGCATCTGCGCGGCCTGGCCGGTCAGGGCTTCCTTCGGCATGTTCTTGCGCATCAGCTGCAGCTGCGTGGTGAACATCGTCGCGGTCATCAGGATGATCAGCACGATCGCGACGATCTTGACGTTGTTCTCGCCCGGACCGCTCGCCTTCAGGAAGGTCTGCGAGATCTCCGCGCCGAAGATCTTGGCGTGCTGCAGCGACTCGACGTACGGCTCCATGATCTTGCTGTGAGCCTTGCCGTTGGCCGCGTAGTCCAGCACCCGGAACAGGGCCAGGAAGATCGGCGACTGCAGCAGCAGCGGCAGGCACGAGGAGAACGGGTTCGTCCCGGTCTCCTTGTACAGCTTCATCATTTCCTGACCGAGCTTCTCCCGGTCGTGGCCGTACTTCTTCTGCAGCTCCTTCATCTTCGGCTGCAGCAGCTGCATGTTCCGGCTGGAGCGGATCTGCCGGACGAACAGCGGGATCAGCAGGGTGCGGATGACGATGGTCAGGCCGGCGATCGACAACGCCCAGGCCCAGCCCCCGTTGGGATCGAGCACCTGGCTCCACACCCAGTGCCAGCCGACGAGCAACGCCGAGACGGCCCAGTAGAGCGGCGTCATGACGGCGTTGAACAGGTCTACGATCCCGTCCCACAACGCGAGTTCGGGGATGGCCAGAAGAGTCACTCAAGCACCTCGCTGCACAGGCCCGGCGTCGGTGGACGGTCCGGGCTGGTTGGCGGAGATCGACTCTCCGCGCTGGTCGACATCTTTGGGTGGAACGGGGTCGTAGCCGCCGGGGTTCCACGGGTGGCAGCGCACGAGTCTCCTCGCCGCCAGCCAGCAACCGCGCACCGCACCGTGGCGTTCGACCGCCTCCAGGGCGTACGCCGAACAACTCGGGTAGAACCTGCACACCTGCCCGTACAGCAGGCTGATGGTCAGTCGGTACAACTTCAGAAAACCGATGATCCCGCTCTTCACGGGATTGATCCTCATCGTGGGTCCAGGATCCGCCGCAGCGCACCGTCGACGTCCGCGGCCAGTTCGTCGTACGACGCCGAAGCGGACGACGGAAGGGCGCGGACGACCGTCAGGCTGCCGGCCGGTAGATCAGGGAGCCGCGTGGTCAGGACAGCACGCAGACGGCGGTGGACCCGGTTCCGCAGAACCGCGTTGCCCACCGCCTTGTTCACCACGAATCCGACGCGAGCGGGCGCGGCCTGAGCGTCGTCCGCCCGGTCGTCCCGCACCAACAGATGGAGGACCACCGCACGCCGCCCGGCCCGCCGTCCCGATCGGACGGCGCGGCTGAAGTCGTCGGACCGGCGTAACCGGTTCGACGCGGGCAACACGAGGTGGTCACCGTCGATGAGGTCGGTCAGGCCGCGAGGCGCTGACGACCCTTGCCACGGCGGGCGGCGATGATCGCGCGCCCGGCACGGGTACGCATCCGAAGACGGAAGCCGTGCTTCTTGTGCCGGCGACGGTTGTTCGGCTGGAACGTCCGCTTGCTCACTGGAATGACTCCGGTTACTCGAGATCACAATGATCGACAGACCCACTGATAGATCTGCCGCTGGTGCAGTCCTGCACACACGCCACTTCAGGAACCAGTGTGGTCCAGCAGGGAGCGCAGCACAAAAGGGCCGGTTCAACACCGACTGATCAACGGTACGTGGCCGCCTGTGGACAGGTCAAACCAGCCGTCCCCATACTTATCCACAGGCCTGTGGACAGAATAGTGGGCACACGAGCGGTCAACGGATCGTCACACAGTGGTCAGGATGGTCACCGACCGCAATCTCCTCAACACGACTACGCTCCGGCGTCCACCCGACACGCCGGACGTTTCCCCCAAATTGCTGTTCATAGCCTGTGGATGACGGCTTGAAGCAGGCTGGGCAGACTTGTTAGCGTCTCCCCCTCACACCAGAGGTCCCACACCCCGCGATCGGTAACCAACCTGCTCCACGCGTCGTTCACAGTTGTGGACAACCGTGTGGAAAGTACGGCGCCCGACTGCGGACAACGGCAACCGCGCCGAGCCGGAACGGGCGACGCACCGGCTGCACGGGTGTCGGGTCTAACGGTCGCGCCGAACGGGTCCAGCCCGGAACGCGCCGGCCACCGCAGCGATGGATTCGGGGAGCAACGCGTGGTCGAGGACCATTCCGCCAGTGCGGAATTCACAGAGGTGGAATACACCGGCGACGGCAGACAGGATCTACGACCGGAACCGGCGGTGGACTTCCGGTCCGAGATCCCGCCCGCACCGGAGCCGGCGCCGCGGACCGATCCGGCCGACCACCTCAGCCCCTCTCTTCCCATTCCCCTCCCCGAGACCCCCGAGTCCGGCTACCGCCCGCGGTACCAGGGGTACGGCTACCGCTCCGAGCTGGAGCGAGCAGCCACCGATCTGCCGACCGGCCCGGAGCCGACGCCGACGCCGGTGCCCAGCCCCGAGCCGCCGGCGGGTACGGCGTACTTCGGTGCCGCACCGGTGGTCGGCAATCTCAGGTACTCCGGTGAGACCAGCAACAACTGGACCGGTGAACGAGGGCCGGCTGAACCGCCAGGAAACGATCGCCCCGTGTACGGGGACGGAGCAGGACCGGTGCGGAACGAGGGTGATGGGCGTGCGAACAATGAGAGCGGCGCTGCTGAGGTTCGGGCGCCCGAGCCGCAGATCGGTGGTCCTCGGGTTGCCGAGCCTCGAGCCGAAGGACCCGGTCCGGTGACGGACCTCGGTGATGCCTGGACCCGGGTCCTCGCGGGTCTCCCGCCGAACCAGCGTGCCTGGCTGACCAACTCCCGCCCGGTGACGCTGCACGAGAGCACCGCCATCGTCGCGGTTCCCGACGACTTCACCCGCGGCCAGCTGGAGACCCGGCTGCGCCCGGACCTCGAGCGGATCCTGTCGGAGAGCTTCGGCCGCGACATCCGGATCGCCGTGACGGTCGACCCGTCGCTCGACCCGGAACTGCGCGAACCGCAGGCGCCACCGCAGCCCGTCGTCCGCGAGCCGCTGCGGACCGACGGTGCGTACCAGCCGACGATCCAGTCCGCGCTGAGCCAACCGGACAACAACGCGCCACAGTTCAGCCCGCCGCAGCGGCAGGAGCCGGCGCCGCAGCACTACGAGCAGCCCCGCGGTCCCGCGCCGCGGCAGCAGCCGTTCGGTCACCAGCTCGGATCGGTCGCCCCACCGCCGAACGGGATGCCCCAGCCGGCCACCGAGGCACAGGGTGAGGCGCGACTCAACCCGAAGTACACCTTCGAGACCTTCGTCATCGGCAGCTCGAACCGGTTCGCGCACGCGGCCGCGGTCGCCGTCGCCGAGGCCCCGGGCAAGGCGTACAACCCGCAGCTGATCTACGGCGACTCCGGTCTGGGCAAGACCCACCTGCTGCACGCGATCGGCCACTACGTCCGCAGCCTCTACACCGGCGCCCGCGTCCGGTACGTGTCGAGCGAAGAGTTCACCAACGACTTCATCAACGCGATCCGCGACGACAAGGCGTCCCAGTTCCAGCGCCGGTACCGCGATGTCGACGTCCTGCTGATCGACGACATCCAGTTCCTCGAGGGCAAGATCCAGACCCAGGAGGAGTTCTTCCACACCTTCAACACCCTCCACAACGCGAACAAGCAGATCGTGATCAGCTCCGACCGCGCGCCGAAACGCCTGGAGGCGCTGGAGGACCGGCTGCGGAACCGGTTCGAGTGGGGCCTGATCACCGACATCCAGCCGCCCGACCTGGAGACGCGGATCGCGATCCTGCGGAAGAAGGCGGCCACCGAGCGGCTGACCGCGCCGCCGGAGGTGCTGGAGTTCATCGCGTCGAAGGTGCAGACCAACATCCGTGAACTCGAAGGCGCCCTGATCCGGGTCACCGCGTTCGCCAGCCTGAACCGGCAACCGGTCGATCTGAGCCTGGCCGAGATCGTGCTGAAGGACCTCATCCCCGAAGGCAGCAAGCCCGAAGTGACGGCCAGCATGATCATGGGCCAGACCGCGTCGTACTTCGGTCTGTCGATCGACGACCTGTGTGGCTCGAGCCGGAGCCGGGTGCTGGTGACCGCGCGGCAGATCGCCATGTACCTGTGCCGCGAGCTGACCGACCTGTCGCTGCCGAAGATCGGTCAGCAGTTCGGCGGCCGCGACCACACCACCGTGATGCATGCCGAACGGAAGATCCGGCAGTTGATGTCGGAGCGGCGCAGCGTCTTCAACCAGGTGACCGAACTGACCAACCGGATCAAGCACCAAGCGAAGCAGCAATGAGGTCCGGTGACCGCGTCCAGAATTCTGTACGCCGAGTGCTACGACACGGTCACCGGAACCACACAGGCTGGGGATACTCCTGTGGATAACTGTGGGTATCACCGTGGACACATCGGTGTGTGTTGTGGATTGGCTGTGGGGACAGAATCCGTCATCACCAGGCGTCCTCAGACAGACCGGGATTCGTCCACACGGCATGCACAGGACAAAACCATGTCTGACCTGGGAAGTCGGCGCTTTTCCACAGTATCCACCGGTGCTAAGAACCCTATGGAATCTGTAGAGAGTTCCCAGTCCACAAAACGATCGAGCGGCCCAACCTGGGGAAAACCCCGGTCTCGCGCCGGCTTGCGGCACCTGTCAGGCTGTCCTCGGAGCACAATGAGGGGCAGCACGCAGAACCACCGGAACGACGCCGACGCGACCCGCCCGAAGCGCCACGTCACGCCCGATTGGCGCAGAGCACACTTGTCCGTGGCAGGATCTGCCTGGCACACAGCCGAATCAGGAGGCACCCAGCGGTGAAGTTTCGCGTCGAGCGCGACGTACTGGCCGAGTCGGTGGCCTGGGCCGCGCGCAGCTTGCCCAGTCGTCCCAGCGTCCCGATCCTTGCCGGCCTTCTGGTCGAGGCCGAGGACGGGCAGATCACCCTGTCCGGTTTCGACTACGAGACCTCCGTCCGCGTCACCGTGCCCGCACAGGTGGCCGACAGCGGGAAGTGCCTGATCTCCGGCCGGCTGGTCGCCGACATCTCCAAGAGCCTTCCGAACCAGCCGGTGGACATCGCCGTCGATGGCGCGAAGGCCCAAGTCACGTGTGGCAGTTCGCGCTTCACGCTCCAAACGCTTCCCACCGAGGAATATCCGGCCCTGCCGGAGCTTCCGGCCGCGAGCGGGACGGTCAAGGCCGACGTCTTCGCCCAGGCGGTCTCGCAGGTGGTGACCGCGGCCGGGCGTGAGGACACGCTTCCGGTGCTGACCGGTGTCCGGGTCGAGATCGAGGGATCCACGATCTCGCTGCTGGCCACCGACCGCTACCGGCTCGCGATCCGCGAACTCGAGTGGAACCCCCAGTCCCCCGACGCGTCCGCGGCCGCACTGGTGCCGGCCCGGGTGCTGTCCGAGACCGCGAAGGCGATGACCGGATCGGACGTGATCGTCTCGCTGGCCGCGCCGGGCAGCGGTGACGGCATCGTCGGCTTCGAGGGCGAGGTCTCCGGCGGCAACCGGCGGGCGACCACGCGCTTGCTGGACGGCGAGTTCCCGAAGGTCCGCGGCATCATCCCGACCGATGCCGCGATCGCGACCCGGGTCCGGATCGACACCGCCACGTTGGTCGAGGCGGTCAAGCGTGTGGCCCTGGTGGCCGAGCGGAACGCGCCGGTCCGGCTGACGTTCAGCGACGACACCGTGACCCTGGACGCCGGCAGTGGTGACGAGGCGCAGGCGTCCGAGTCGATCGAGGCGCGGGTGTCCGGTGAGCCCGTGACCGTAGGCTTCAACCCGACGTACCTGCTCGACGGCCTGAACGCGATCGGTACGCCGGTCGCGCACCTGGCCTTCACGCAGGCGACCAAGCCGGCCGAGCTGACCGGTGTGCGGGACTTCGACGGTGATCCGATCAGCGAGTTCCGGTACGTCTTGATGCCGGTCCGCCTGAACAGCTGAAAGCCAACAGAACAAGGGGATTCACGATGGAGCTCGGCCTTGTCGGTCTCGGCAAGATGGGCGGCAACATGCGCCAGCGGATCCGCAACGCAGGCCACACCGTGGTCGGGGTCGACCACAACCCGGACATCTCCGACGCCAAGGACCTGGCCGACATGGTCGGCAAGCTGACCGCCGACCAGCCCAAGGTGGTCTGGATCATGGTGCCGGTGCAGGCGATCGACGCGGTCGTCACGGAGCTCTCCGACCTGCTCTCCCCCGGCGACATCGTGATCGACGGCGGCAACAGCCGCTGGACCGACGACACCCGCCGGGCCGCTCAGCTCGCCGAAAAGGACATCCGTTTCGTCGACTGCGGTGTGTCCGGTGGCGTCTGGGGCCTGGAGAACGGCTACGCCCTGATGTGCGGTGGCGACAAGGACACCGTCGATGTCGTGATGCCGATCTTCGAGGCGCTCAAGCCCGAGGGTGAGTTCGGTTTCGTGCACGCCGGCAAGGTCGGCGCCGGGCACTTCTCGAAGATGGTCCACAACGGCATCGAGTACGGGATCATGCAGGCGTACGCCGAGGGCTACGAACTCCTCGAGGCCGCCGATGTCGTGGAGAACGTGCCGGAGGCGTTCGAGTCCTGGCGCGAGGGCACCGTGATCCGGTCCTGGCTGCTCGACCTGCTGGTCGCCTCGCTGAAGGACGACAGCCACCTGGCCAAGATCCGCGGGTACGCCGACGACTCCGGTGAGGGCCGGTGGACCGTCGAGGCCGCGATCGACCACGCGGTGCCGATGCCGGCCATCTCGGCCGCGCTGTTCGCCCGGTTCGCCTCCCGGCAGGAGGACTCGCCGGCGATGAAGGCGATCGCCGCGATGCGCAACCAGTTCGGCGGTCACGCGGTGAAGGGCGCCGAGGCCGCGGACCCGTCGTACGCGACACCGCCCAAGCACTGAGGTGTATGTCACCGCCCTGGGTCTGCTCGACTTCCGGTCCTACGCGCAGGCGGAGGTCGGGCTCGCCCCGGGCGTGACCGCCTTCGTCGGGCCGAACGGCCACGGCAAGACCAACCTGGTCGAGGCGATCCACTACACCGCGACCCTCGGGTCGCACCGGGTCGCGACGGACGCGCCACTGGTCCGGGCCGGGGCCACCAGGGCGATCGTCCGGACCGAGATCCGCAGCCAGTACGACCGCGACGTGGTCGTCGAGCTGGAAATCAATCCTGGGAAGGCAAATCGGGCCCGGGTGAACCGTTCGCCGGTACCGCGGCCACGGGAAGTGCTCGGCCTGCTCCGCACGGTGCTGTTCGCGCCGGAGGATCTCGCCCTGGTGAAGGGCGATCCGTCCGAGCGACGCCGGTTCCTCGACGAACTGCTGACGTTGCGGTCGCCGCGGATGGCCGGCGTACGGCAGGACTACGACCGCGTGCTCAAGCAGCGGAACTCGTTGCTGCGCAGCGCCTCGATGGCTCGCCGGCAGAACCGGTCCGGCGCCGCCGAGGGACAGTTGCGCACGCTCGAGGTCTGGGACTCACATCTCGTCCGCGCCGGGTCCGAACTGCTCGCCACCCGGCTGGAGTTGCTGGAATCCCTGCGTCCATTGGTGTCCGGCGCGTACGACGCTGTTGCCCGAGGCAAGGGTAATGCGCGGCTGGAGTACAAGTCGTCGGTCCTGCTCGAGCCCGGTGTGGTGTCCCGGGAGCAGCTCGCCGAGGTGCTGAGTGCGACGGTCCAGGAGAGGCGGCAGGACGAGCTCGAGCGGGGTGTGTCGCTGGTCGGACCGCATCGCGACGACGTCGTCCTCGGGCTCGGGGACTTGCCTGCGAAGGGGTACGCGAGTCACGGTGAGTCGTGGTCGTTCGCGCTCGCGCTGCGGCTGGCGTCGTACGAACTGCTTCGAGCGGACGGGGGTGAACCGGTGCTGATCCTGGACGACGTGTTCGCCGAGCTCGACACGCAGCGCCGGGACCGGCTGGCGGAGCTGGTCGCGCCGGCCGAGCAGGTGCTGGTGACCGCGGCGGTCGGCGCGGACGTCCCCGCTGAGCTCAGCGGCGTCCGGTTCGATGTCGGTGAAGGATCCGTGCGGCGTGCCTGAACCCCGGGATTCCTCTGAGAGCGGCTTCGAGAGCGAGGCGGCTCCGGAGCGTCCGGACGAAGCTGACCACGACAAGCAGGGACTGGACCTGGCGAAATCGCTCGCCGGACGGCTGAAGCAGCAGGCCGCGAGCGGCCCGATCAAACCGGTCAAGCGGACGCGCCGGCGGCCGCGGATCGACGGCGCCCAGATCAGCAGCGCGCGTCCGGACGACCGGGATCCACAGAAGCTGACCAACACGCTCGGCCGGCTGATGCGCGACCAGGGCTGGGAGGTCGACGTCGCCGTACACGGCGTGATGGCACGCTGGCCGACGATCGTCGGTCCGGAAATGGCCGAGCACTGTACGCCGGAGTCGTACGAGAACACGGTGCTTACCGTGCGTACGTCGTCCACCGCGTGGGCCACCCAGCTCAAGCTCCTCGCCCCCGACCTGGTCCGCCGCCTCAACACCGAACTGGGCGACGGCACGGTCACGCAGGTCAACGTCCAGGGACCCCACACCCCCAGTTGGCGCAAGGGCCCCCGCACCATCCGCGGCGGCCGCGGCCCCCGAGACACCTACGGCTGAACCAACTGCCGAGCAACTTGCCCTCGCGACCCGCAACTCCCCTAGGATCGGGCGCGATGCGCACGATCGTCGATGGTTTCCGCGAGATGGTCCACCTGATCGGAGACACCTTCCGGCTCTGGTGGCGGAACCTGCTGCCCCTGACGACCTGGTGGCTGGCCGGCTTCCTCGGCTTCAAGGCCTGCGTGGAGGCTGCGATCTGGCTGGACGAGCACGCGCACTCGAGCCTCGGCACCGGAGTGTTCTCGATCGGTGTGCTGCTCCAGATCGCCGCATCCGTCGGCATGATCCGGACCTGCGCGACGTCGCTCTACCGCTGGCGTGACGCGGCGTCCAACAAGAGCGAGGAGACCTCCGACCCGACGCAGCAAGGCGTGATGGAGTTGCTGGCCGTCACCCTGCTGCCGCTGGTCGCAGTGTGGTCGGCCTGGGGATTCCTCGAGGACCAGATCGGATCGCTGACGTCCACGAACAACGTCCAGCGCGGTCTGCAGTCGGGCGCGTCCTTCTTCGAGCTCGGCGGCGGCCAGTGGCACAAGTACCTGCCGGCGATCGTCATCCTGCTGGTCCTGCGCCGGGTGATCGAGGCGGTCGACGACCGCTGGCCGAGCCGGCCGGCGAAGTTCGTCCAGGTCTGGGCCGAGGCGTTCTTCCTGCTGATCACGGTCGTCGTCACGCCGTTCGCGGTCGAGGACGCCAAGGGCTGGATCAGCGAGCGCTCGTTCTGGTACTGGTCGCTGGACTGGTGGGACGGGCTGAAGGACTTCTTCGCGGGGATCCACATCCCGATCCCGGCCGGGATCGAGTTCCTCTGGGGCTTCTTCTGGGAGAGCCTCTGGCCGTTGTTCAAGCTCGGCGTCGCGGAACCGCTGACCTGGCTCGCGATCACGACCGTCGTCTTCGGTCACCGGGTGCTGACCAGTGGCGGCGTCTTCAAGGGCACCCGGGTCGAGCGCCGCTTCGGCGGTCAGCTCGAGCAGGAGGCACCGCAGCCGAACCGGATCGTTGCCCTCACCAACAAAGCTCCGAACCTGGTGCTCGGCGGACTGCGGGAGAAGTTCTACCCGACGCTGAACGCGTTCCGGCTGCTGGTCCGGGTCGGTCCGGTGTTCCTCGGCGTCGTCTGCATGGTCTACACGTTCTGGCTGCTCGGCAGCGACTGGGCCTTCGTCCTGATCCAGCGCGCGATCGGACCGGAGACCATGCACTGGGGACTGATGGTCCACGAGATCGCCGACCTGGGCCAGAGCCTCATCTTCGAACCGTTGCGGATCGCCTTGCTGGCGGCCGCATTCGACCTCTGCATCTCGGTCGGAGCCCGGCGTCGCGCCGAGGCCGCCGAGGCGGAAGCGGCCAAGGCGGAGACGAACGAGGTGGACAAAGAGCCGGTCAACGCCTGAGCGCCGGCTCCCCTGTCAGGGAGTGAGGATGATGCGCCGGCGCTCGGCCAGGTTCTGTACGACGACGCCGGTCAGATGCGGGACGGCCGACTCGGGGACGACATACACGCCGGCGAGTACTCCCGGCTTGTTCCGGTAGAACGGCTGGTCCTCGTTCGTGCAGTACGTCGGCAGCGCGAACTTGAACGGCTGCTTGGTCTGCCAGAGGTTGCCGCGGTCGTCGCGCAGGTTGGCCGAGCAGCTGAAGCCGTTCTCCTTCATGTACAGGCCGTCGAGCGGCGTCACCGTCATCTTCGCGACCACGATGACCGAGCCGGCCGGCTTGTCGTCGAGCGAGATCTCCTCGCCCTCGTCGTTGACGAGGGTGGTGTAGGTCTCCAGCGAGTCCAGCTTCCACTCGACGTCGCCGATCGTCACCGGGCCCTGCTTGACCACCTCGGTGACCCGGCCCTCGTCGAACAACTCCTCGTCGTTGTCGATGTAGTCCCGCAGCATCAGGAAGGAACTCGTCGACAGCAGCGCGAGCAGCAGCGCGAGCTGCACACCCCAGCGGACCGCGCGATGCCTGGTCATCGTCACGCCACCCTCACCTCGCGGTTCCCGAACACGTACTGAGCCGCGGCTCCGTCGACGAGCCGCTGAGCCACATCTTCACTCGGGATGCCGAGGTCGACGTCGATGGCGACGTACAGGACGTTGTACAGCGGCGCGGGATCGAGCCGGAGCGTCAGACCCTTCAGATCCGACGGGTTGACCTCGAAGACGACGGCGCCGATCTGGGCGAACCCGGGGTCCGGGAAGTCGAGGCCGGACTCGGTGACGCCCAGCGGCCGGTAGATGGTGCCGCCGTCGGCACGCAATGTCGGGTTGGCCGACAGCGGCTCCGTGACCCCGCGGACGGCGTCCCACTCGAGCGCGACGAACACGCCGTCGGTCTCGATCGGCTCGTCGTCCTCACCGGCGCCGCTCTCCAGCACCGTCTTGGCGAACTTCATCCGGGTGATGGTCACCGACGAGTCGCCGTACGGGAGCTTCTCGCCGATCGTGCCGTGCACGACCTCCATGTTCTGCTTCTCGTACACGTGGTCCGGGGTGGCGAGCCGGGTCAGTCCACCGAGCAGGATGAACAGGACACCGACCAGGACGGTGGCGGGGCGATACAGCTTCACTTCTTCTCCCCGTTGTCGACGACGACGGTCGGCTTGATCTGGACCACCGCATCCGCTTCCGGCTGCTGCCAGTACGGGTCCTCGTTCGCGCCGAGGAAGCCTTGGTCGGACTCGAAGCGCTCGCCGAGGACGCCGATCTCGACCATGTCGGCGGTGAAGTCCGGCGGTACGTCGAACTCGGTGACGCAACTGACCGGTGGGAGACCGAAGACGACGACCCAGCCGATCTGCCCGCGGCAGGTCGCACCGTTGGACTCGACCAGATCCTTGCCGTCGCCGGGCACCAGGCGGAGCAACCGGCCGTCCAGGGAGTCGCTGGTGTCCTGTTCGTCGTCCATGTTCTTCAGGTCGAAGTACACCAGCAGCTCGGCCTCGGCCGGCGAGTACTCCTTCTTCGGGTGCTGGACGATCTCGGCCTTGGTGAAGTTGTACTCCCACTTGCCGGACGTCACCGTCACCGGCGCAGTCAGCGTCGGCACGGTCCGGCCCTTCTTCTCCTTCCACCCACCGGTGGCCAGGACGATCAGGGCCAGGACGACCACGAGGGCGATCGCGATCAGCCACTTGCGCCGATGCCGGTGGATCACCCGCTCCGCGATCATGGCGTCGATGACGTCGTCGAGACTTTCCACGGCAGCGATCCTAAGGGCGATGGGGTGCGCGACGGACCGCCTCGTCCGCGCTCGGCCCGGTCTGTTGAACCGGTCTGTACCGGTGTGGATCGTCTCGGTTCCCAGACGGACAGTGGTGAACCGACCGGAGGCCACTGAGCGGCCTTGAGCGCTTTCCGGCCCCCCACCCGCGAGAGGGGACATGGCGACGAGGGAGAAAAGACGCCCTGACCCGAGTTTCAGGCGCCTGGTGGCAGGTTCTGCTTCGGTCGACAGGTAAGATGGAGCCTGTAGAGCGAGCCGCGCCTCTGACAACACTGTAGGGGGCGGTTTCCACTGTGCAGCGATGCCTCGCGAACGCGGGGTCCGAGGAGGACAACAGCCGGTGACCGACGAGCCGACCGAGATCGACGCCAACCAGTCCGCCGACCCCATCGGCACCGTCGCACCCGACAGCGGTGAACTTCCCGCGATGCTCGACGCGATCCCGTCGAACGTCGTCGACCGCGAGTACGACGCGAGTGCGATCCAGGTCCTGGAGGGTCTGGACGCGGTCCGGAAGCGTCCTGGAATGTACATCGGGTCCACCGGTGAGCGTGGTCTGCACCATCTCGTCACCGAGGTGGTCGACAACGCCGTGGACGAGGCGATGGCCGGGTTCGGCGACCGCATCGTCGTCACCCTGCTGCCCGACGGCGCCGTCAGCGTCGAGGACAACGGCCGCGGTATCCCGGTCGACATCGTCGAGTCCGAGGGCAAGCCGGCCGTCACCGTCGTACTGACCGTCCTGCACGCCGGCGGCAAGTTCGGCGGCGGTGGGTACAAGGTCTCCGGTGGTCTGCACGGTGTCGGTGTCTCCGTCGTGAACGCGCTGTCCACCAAGCTCCGCGTCGACGTGAAGCTGAAGGGCAAGCTGTACACGCAGTCCTTCACGCACGGCGTCCCGGACGAGGACCTCGCCGAGATCGGTACGTCGGACTCGAACGGGACCACCGTGACGTTCTGGGCCGACCCCGACGTCTTCGAGACCACGACGTACTCGTACGAGACGCTGACCACCCGATTCCGTGAGATGGCCTTCCTGAACAAGGGCCTGGAGATCGTGATCCGGGACGAGCGTCCCGACCACACCGAGGACGGTCACCCGGTCGAGCAGTCCTTCAAGGCCGACAACGGCCTGGTCGACTACGTGAAGTACCTGACCGGCATCCGGGAGACCGTGCACCGCGACGTGATCTCGTTCGAGGCCGCGGCCAACGGTGAGAACAGCATGAGCCTCGAGGTCGCGCTGCAGTGGAGCGGCTCCTTCCAGGAGTCCGTGCACACCTTCGCGAACGCGATCAACACCCACGAGGGTGGTACGCACGAGGAAGGCTTCCGGGCCGCGCTGACCTCACTGGTCAACTCGTTCGGCGAGGACCAGGGCATGATCAAGAAGAAGGAGGACCGGCTCACCGGTGACGACATCCGGGAGGGCCTGACCGCGATCATCTCGGTCAAGCTCGCCGAGCCGCAGTTCGAGGGCCAGACCAAGACCAAGCTCGGCAACACCGAGGTCAAGGGTTTCGTCCAGCGGGTCGTGAACGACCGGCTCGGCGCCTGGTTCGAGCAGAACCCGCAGGAGGGTCGCGAGATCATCCGCAAAGCGACCGCGGCCGCGAGCGCCCGGATCGCCGCCCGGAAGGCGCGCGACCTGGCCCGCAACCGCAAGGGTCTGCTGGGTGGCGGCGGTCTGCCCGGCAAGCTGGCCGACTGCCAGTCGACCAACCCGGAGGAGTGCGAGGTCTACATCGTCGAGGGTGACTCGGCCGGTGGCTCCGCGAAGGGCGGCCGGGACCCGAAGTTCCAGGCCATCCTGCCGATCCGCGGCAAGATCCTGAACGTCGAGAAGGCCCGGATCGACAAGGTCCTGCAGAACAACGAGGTCCAGGCGATCATCTCCGCCCTCGGTACCGGCATCCACGAGGACTTCGACGAGGACAAGCTCCGGTACCACAAGATCGTGATCATGGCCGACGCCGATGTCGACGGCCAGCACATCCGGACCCTGCTGCTGACGCTGCTGTTCCGGTTCATGCGGCCGCTGATCGAGCGGGGGCACGTGTACGCCGCGCAGCCGCCGCTGTACAAGATCCGCTGGAGCAACCACGCCGACGAGCTCGCGTACACCGACCGGGAGCGCGACGGACTGCTCGAGGCCGGCGCCGAGGCGGGCCGGAAGCTGCCCAAGGAGAACCCGATCCAGCGCTACAAGGGTCTGGGCGAGATGAACGCGAACGAGCTGTGGGAGACCACGATGGACCCGGCGAACCGGGTGCTGCTGCAGATCACCCTGGACGACGCGGTCCGCGCCGACGAGACGTTCCAGACGCTGATGGGCGACGACATCGAGGCGCGGCGCAGTTTCATCCAGCGCAACGCCAAGGACGTTCGCTTCCTCGACATCTGATGGATCCGTGGCCCGTTGCCCCGGGCCACGATCCGCCGGCGCCATCGACCGACGTACTGACTTGAACGGGACGAGCTTTTCATGACCGAGACCCCCACCACTCCGGGCCACGACCGGGTCGAGCCCCTCGACCTGCAGACCGAGATGCAGCAGTCGTACCTCGACTATGCGATGGCGGTCATCGTCGGCCGCGCACTGCCCGAGGTCCGCGACGGCCTGAAGCCGGTGCACCGGCGCATCCTCTACGCGATGTACGACGGCGGCTACCGGCCGGACCGTGGTTTCAACAAGTGTTCTCGCGTCGTCGGTGACGTGATGGGTCAGTACCACCCGCACGGCGACTCGGCGATCTACGACACCCTGGTCCGGCTGGCGCAGCCGTGGGTGATGCGGGCGCCGCTGATCCAGGGCCAGGGCAACTTCGGTTCCCCGGGCAACGACCCGGCGGCCGCGATGCGGTACACCGAGTGCCGGATGGCGCCGCTGGCGATGGAGATGGTCCGCGACATCGACCAGGACACGGTCGACTTCCGGGCCAACTACGACGGCAAGTCGCAGGAGCCGGTGATCCTGCCGGCCCGCTTCCCGAACCTGCTGGTGAACGGCTCGTCCGGTATCGCGGTCGGGATGGCGACGCAGATCCCGCCGCACAACCTGCGCGAGGTCGCGGCCGCGGTCGACTGGGCGCTGGAGCACCCGGACGCGACCCCGGAGGAGTTGCTCGACGCCTGCCTGCAGCACATCAAGGGCCCGGACTTCCCGAACGGCGCGCTGATCGTCGGCTACAAGGGCATCGACGACGCCTACCGCACCGGCCGCGGCTCGGTCACCATGCGCGCGGTCGTCGACATCGAGGAGGACTCGAAGGGCCGTACCAGCCTGGTCGTCACCGAGCTGCCGTACATGGTCAACCCGGACAACCTGGCGCAGAAGATCGCCGAGCTGGTGAACACCGGCAAGGTCAACGGCATCGCCGACATCCGCGACGACAGCTCGTCGCGGACCGGGCAGCGGCTCGTGATCGTACTGAAGCGGGACGCCCAGCCACGCGTCGTACTGAACAACCTCTACAAGCACACGCAGCTGCAGGACACCTTCGGCTGCAACATGCTTGCGCTGGTCGACGGCGTACCGCGCACGCTCAGCGTGAACCTGTTCATCAGCCACTGGATCGACCACCAGATCGAGGTCATCCAGCGGCGGACCCGGTTCCGCCTGCGTGAGGCCGAGAAGAACGCGCACATCTACCGGGGCTACGTGAAGGCGCTGGACGCCCTCGACGAGGTGATCGCGCTGATCCGGCGCAGCCCCGACGTCGACGAGGCCCGCACCGGCCTGATCGAGCTGCTGGAGATCGACGAGATCCAGGCCCAGGCGATCCTGGACATGCAGCTGCGCCGGCTGGCCGCCCTGGAACGGCAGAAGATCATCGAGCGGTTGCAGGAGCTCGAGGCGATCATCGCCGACCTCGAGGACATCCTGGCCAGCCCGGAGCGGCAGCGCACGATCGTCAAGGACGAGCTCGCCGAGATCGTCGACCGGTACGGCGACGAGCGGCGGACCGAAATCATCGCGGCCGACGGCGACCTGTCGGTGCAGGACCTGGTGCCGGACGAGGACGTCGTCGTCACCATCACCCGCGGCGGGTACGCGAAGCGGACCAAGACCGACCTGTACCGGACCCAGAACCGTGGCGGCAAGGGCGTCCGCGGCGCTGCGCTGCGGGCAGAGGACGAGATCAGCCACTTCTTCGCCACCACGAACCACCACTGGATGCTGTTCTTCACCACCAAGGGCCGGGTCTACCGGGCCAAGGTGTGGCAGCTGCCCGAGTCGGCTCGGGATGCCAAGGGCTCACATGTGGCGGGTCTGCTCTCGTTCCAGCCGGACGAGCAGATCGCGCAGGTACTGACGCTGCGGGACTACGAGCAGTCCGACTACCTGGTGCTCGCGACCAAGAAGGGCCTGGTCAAGAAGACGGCCCTGACCGACTACGACTCGGCCCGGCAGAGCGGCATCATCGCGGTGAACTTCCGCGAGGAGGACGACGAGCTGATCGGCGCCGACCTGGCCACTGCCGAGGACGACCTGCTGCTGGTGTCCCGCAAGGGTCAGTCGATCCGCTTCACCGCGAACGACGAGCAGCTCCGCCCGATGGGTCGGGCCACCTCCGGCGTGACCGGGATGAAGTTCCGCTCCGGCGACGAGCTGCTCTCGATGTCGGTGATCCGGGCCGGTGCCGACGAGGAGACGCAGTACGTCTTCACTGTCACCGACGCCGGGTACGCCAAGCGCAGCCGGGTCTCGGAGTACCGCCAGCAGGGCCGCGGCGGCCTCGGCATCAAGGCGGTCAAGCTGAACGACGAGCGCGGTTCGCTGGTCGGCGCGATCATCGTGGTCGCCGAGGACCAGGTGCTGGCGATCAAGGCCAGCGGCCAGGTCGTCCGCAGCCGGGTCGACAGCGTGCCGGTGAAGGGCCGCGACACGATGGGCGTCCGGTTCGCCGGCGTCGGAGAGTCCGACGCTGTGGTCGCGATCGCCCGGAACACCGACCTGACCGTGAACGGCGAACTCGACGGAGACCTCGACGCCGAGGAATCCGACGGCGCCGAAGCGGGTACACCCTCCGAAGGTGCCCAGGATGTGGACGGATCGACAACCGAATCCACCCCTGAGGGCGTCAACAATGGTGACCAGCGTTCGACGGACGTCGACGGCGCGGCTACCGTCGAAGACGACGAAGCCGGCCAGGAGGGTGACTGATGACCAACCGCGCGAGGCCGACATGGCCAGACGGTGCGGCGGACAGCTCCAAGACCCAGCGGCCGGCGCAAGGCCGGGAGCAGTCCACGCCACCGGCCGACCCGGCCTCCAACGGTCGTTCCAACGGCCAGCCGAGAACAGGTGCTCCGAACGGCCAGCGGGCCAGTGAGTACCGGCCGCAGCAGCGACCCGGCGCCGCGCCGGGTGGCGCTCCCCTGCCTGGCCAGACCGCTCGGCCGCCTCAGCAGCAGCCGGTCCGCCCACAGCAGCAGCGCCCGGGCCAGGTGGCGCCCGGTCCGAGTACGCCTGGCCGCCCCGAGCCCTGGTCCCCCGGTGCGACAGGTGCACCGCGAGCCACTGGGCCGGCGGCATCGTCGTACGGGCTGACCGACGAGCCGGCCAAGACCGAGACGTTGGGTGACCGGCTCAGCGCGGCGCGTCAGGCGGTGCTCGACAAGGCTGCGTCGGTTTCGTCGCCGAAGACCGCCAAGCCGGAGAAGACCGAGAGCAGGCTCTCGGCCAAGGCCGAGAAGACCCCGAAGGCGTCGCACCGGCCGCAGACCCGCAAGGCCCGGCTGCGGATGTCCCGGATCGACCCGTGGTCGGTGATGAAGACGGCGTTCCTGCTGTCGATCGCGTTCGGCATCGTCACCTGGGTCGCGGTGTTCATCGTCTGGTCCGCGATCGGCGCGGCCGGCGTGTTCGACAACATCAACAACACGGTCCAGGAAGTTCTGGGTACGCCGACCGCCGAACCGTTCCGGATCGAGAACTACATCAACACCGGAAAGGTGATGGGATTCACCACGCTGCTGGCGTGTGCCGACGTACTCATCATCACCGCGCTCGCGACGCTCGGATCCTTCCTCTACAACATCGCCGCCACGCTGCTCGGCGGCCTCGAAGTCACGCTGGCGTCGGAGGACTGACGACGTACCCGTGTCTCCGGTCGGGCCCCGCGTGGGCCTGACCGGAACCGGTTTGGGAGAGGGGCACTTGGTGCGGTAATCTCTCCCGGGTTCGATCCCGCAGAACGCGGGCCTATAGCTCAGACGGTTAGAGCGCTGCCCTGATAAGGCAGAGGTCACTGGTTCAAGTCCAGTTAGGCCCACCATCCCCATGGCGAAACCCCGATCCGAGGAGTCCCGGTGCTGAGAAAGATCCTGCTGGTGCTGGTCGCCGGCATCGGTGGATACTTCGCCTACAAGAAGACCCAGCAGTCCCGCGCCGAGAAGGACCTCTGGGCCGAGGCCGTCGACCCGGTCACCCCGGGCCGCTGACCAATACCCCCACGGGGGCGTAGCTCAACTGGCAGAGCACTGCCTTTGCAAGGCAGGGGTTAGGGGTTCAAGTCCCCTCGTCTCCACCACACGACAGGCCGGTCTCCCGACGGAGACCGGCCTTTCGCGTATCTCCCCCACGCGCGCTCCATCCGTCGCATATTGCGCGGCCGCTCTCCCGCCCGCCGCGTTCCTTGCTTGCGCCGAGAACGTCTGTGTCGCGCGGCTTCCGAAGCCTGCTGGTTACGGGCTATGCCTCGTTGGAGAAGCGTTCCCAGGCTGATTGGCGGGTGGTGCCGAGGGCTTCGCCGATTCTGGCCCAGGTGACGGAGCGGGTGCGGAGGAGTTGGACGCGGTCGTGGACGGCGGCTTCGACCTGGTTGCGGGAGGCGTCCAGTTGGACCATCTCGGCGAGGAGTTCGTCGTCGGTCTTACCGTCGAGCGGCGGGAACGTCGCCATGGGCTGGCCGCCGATCAGCTGTTCGCACAGGACCACGCACTCGTTGCAGATGAACGCCCCGGGACCGGCGATGAGCCGGCTCACCTCGTCCTTGGCCTTCCCGCAGAACGAGCAACGCATCACGTTGTCCGGCATGACGCTCTCCCAACCTGTCAGGACCACCCTGACAAGTTGTCAGGTTAGACCTGACAACCTCTGACCGTCAACGGGTGACACCGGAGCCCGAGGTCGTCATGGTGGGCTGCATGACGGACGAGAACGCGGAGCTCGAGGTGAACAGGCAGTTGTGGGATCGGCTGGCCGAGGTCCACACGACCGGAGAGTCGACGTACTGGAGCAGATCCAAACCGTCGACCGGCCCGCGGAGAAGCCCGTCGATGTCGTCTTCGCGTCGTACGGATCGCTGTGCTGGATCGCCTCGCTGGACGCGTGATTGGGCGGAGCGGCTCGAGTACTGCGACCCGGCGGCAGGCTCGTCGTGGTCGAAGTACATCCGTTGATGCTGATGGTCGACTCGGTGGCACCGCTGGTGTTCGGTACGGCGTATCTCGGCCGGCTTGGCCGTCGACGACCTGACCGAGTACGTCCGCGACGAACAGGAACATCGGTCAGGCGTGCTCGTTCGCGACCCCATCGGCGGCCAAACCTCCCCGTGACCAACTCACTCCGCGCAAGCAAGTCAGCGGGTGCGGTCGTAGATGAGGGCTAGTTCGCCGAGGTTGCCGGTGTCTTGGCGGGCGAGGGTCCATTTGGAGGCGGGGAGATCGTCGTCGAAGAGGCGGTCTCCGTTGCCGGCGATTTCGGGGGTGATGATCAGGTAGAGGCGGTCGAGGAGGTCGGCGGCCAGGAGGGGCTTGATGACGGTGGTGCTGTTGTTGACGAGGATGTCGCCTTCGCCGTCGGCCTTGAGTTCGGCGACGACGTCGGCGGCGGGCGCGTTCACGATGCGGGTGCGCTCCCAGGGTGCTTCGGTCAGCGTGGTCGAGAGGACCACCTTCTCGGTGTCGCGGAGCCACTTCGCGTAGCCGCGATCGCGCGGATCGGCGGTCTCGTCGTCGGCGAGCGGAGGCCACCAGCCCATGAAACCCTCGGCGTTCACCCGGCCGAGCAGTGCTGTCGTCGAGCCTTCCCAGATGCGGGTGAGGTGGTCACGCGCGACATCAGTGACGGCGTACGGGACGATCGCGCCGAGGTCACCAGGGCCGCCAGGACCGTTGTACCGGCCGTCGAGGGTGAGGCTGATGTTGGCTCGTACCTTGCGTTCACTCATCTGTCTGCTCCTTTGTCGTTGATGCGATCGGTGAGGTTGTCGAGGACCTGACCCCAGCCGGTGGCGATGCCGGCGATGTATGGGACGGCGTCGACGGTCGTCTCGTTGATGCGTACGTCGACCTGCAGCCGGGTGCCCTCGGGGACCGCCGCGAACCGTACGTCGTACTCGCTGTGGAAGGAGACCGCGTCGGAGTCGTCCAGCAACCTCAGATCGAAGACGAGGTGTGAGGCTTCGTCAGCGGTGTGGACCTGTCCACGCGAGCGGTAGAGCTGCTCGCCGTCGCGGTAGTCGAGGACCGCGCGACCGCCGGCCTTCGACTCGAGGATGCAGTCGGCGATCGTGACCGACGGCGGCGCCCACCAGGTTGCGAGCAGGTCCGGATCGACCCAGTGCTGCCAGACGACGTCCGGCGCCGCGGCCAGGATGCGTTCGAACGAGAAGGTCCGTCCGTCCGCCCAGCGCTCCCGGTCCGCGATCGCGGACTCGGCGTCGATCGAGGCGCGGTGCCGCGCGATCACGACTCGATCGCCCGCGTGCGCCTCGATCGCTCCGACCAGCTCACCCAGCCGGCGTTCGAGGTACCGCAGTGGCGTGGCCTCGAGGGCGTAGACGCGGCGTTGTCCGAGCGGGGTGACCGTGACCAGGCCGGCCCGGCTCAGGGTCTGGAGGTGCTTGGTGGTCTGCGGCTGGCGCAGGCCGGTCAGCTCGGCCAGTTCGCCGACGGACCGTGGTCGCTCGGCGAGCAGCTCGACGATGCGCCACCGTGCGCCGTCGCCAAGAGCTGATGCGATCTGGTCCATGCCTCGAAGTATTCATCACCAAGAATATTCTTGTCAATGAATATCTCGGGATCCTTGACCCTGCCCTTGGGTGAAGGGTGAGGATGGCGCGCATGATGGTGCGGAGATCACTACTCGCGCAGCCGGTGTTGTGTATCCGCGCTGTCTGGGATTCGTCGGATCCGGACTCGGGTGCAGGAGTGGACCTCGAGGAGATCCGCCGGGTGCGCGAGGCTCAGCAGCTGGAGCAGGCTGGGGCGCCGTACATCTGTGTGGGCGAGCCGGACGAGGCCGGGTTGGTCCACGGCGAGAGCGTCGTGCCGGTTGATCGGCTCGGTACGCCGAGGGGACGAGTCGAGGCGCTGGTGCAGCCTGCCACCGAGGCCGTCTCGGTCGTGTATCGCGACAACATTCACCTGACCGCAGGCCAGGCTGTTGTCCAGCACCTCATCCAGCAGACAGACGAGGCCGGCCTGATCCGGGTCGGACTGCCTCGGTGGATCTATCACACCAACCCCACCTGGAACCTGCTGCCCGACGACCATCTGATCGAGGTCCTCTGGCCGGTGAAGAGCTAACCAGACAGAGGCAGATCGGGTGGCCTTCCGGGTCGAGTACGACGCGGTGGGCGGACGGGTTGGGCTGGACGGGAGCCAGTGTCGCGCCGCACGCGGTGGCCCAGGCGACGGCGGTGTCGAGGTTGTCGAGGTGGACCGTGGGCGTCTGCTCACCCGGCTCGGTCGGCCAGACCGGTGCGCCGAGGGCGGATTCGTGGTGCGGCGTCCATCCCGTCACGGTACGCGGCGGTCGAGGACGAAGGCTTCGATGTGGCGGGTGCCGGCGCGGACCTCGTAGTTGCGCCAGCCCGGGTAGTAGGCGAGGCCGGCAGACCAGATCTCGTCGCGTTCGGCCGGGGTCGCCAGCCGGGCGCGGACCGGATGCGGGTTGCCGTCGACGGAGACCTCGGCGTCGGGGTTGGCCTTCAGGTTGTAGGACCAAGCTGGGTGCGTCGCCTGGCCCCAGTTCGAGGCGATCAGGCCCAGGAAGGCGCCGTACGGTACGCCGAGCACAGGCACGCACCGCGGCTGCCCGGTCTTGGCGCCAGTGGTGGTCAGAAGCACCGTCGGTACGCCGAAGACGACACCCGCCACCGTCCTGCGCCCCTTGGTAGCCCGCGCGAGTGCGCTATCGAGATGGTGCGCCGTACGGCTGAAGAACCACGCACCCGTGCTGCTCGCGGCGAAGCTGCGCAATGCCTTCTGCACACGGTTGGCGTCGGCGAACAGCGAGGTCATGCCCCAGCATCCCACGGTGCTGGAATAGCGGTGGAGAGGGACGAGTTGCGGCTGGTATGGGACTTGAGATCGGAGTGATCCTGCCGACGTCGACGCCGGATCCGTCGCGGCCGATTCTGGGCGACGTACGGGAGAGCGCCCGGTTCGCGGAGGAGATCGGGCTGGATTCCGTGTGGTCCACGGATCATCTGATCGCGAGTGCACCGATGCTGGACAGCACGGTGGTGCTCGCGACCGCGGCGGCGGTGACCGAGCGGATCACGGTCGGGTTCAACGTGATGCTGCTGGCACTGCGGCCGGTGGCGTGGGCAGCCAAGCAGGTCAATACGCTGCAACTGGTGTCGGGTAACCGGCTCGTTCTTGGTGTGGGCACAGGGAATCCGGCCCACGGCGACATCGGCTGGCGGGCGGCGGGCGTGGAGTTCGCGGACCGCGGCCGGCTCACGGACGAGGCATTGAAGGTGCTGCCGGATCTGATCGCCGGCCGGCCCGCGGTGCTCGCGGACGGGCTCCAAGCGAAGCTCGCACCGGGTTCCGCAGTCCCTCCGATCGTTGTCGCAGGCAACGGTAAGCCGGCCATCCGCCGGGCGGCCCGGTACGGCGACGGATGGGCGACGATCGCGATGTCGCCGACGGAGATCCGCGCGAACCTTGCCCAGATCAACAAACTCGCCTCGGACCACGACCGTCCGCCGCTGAAGGCAACGGTCGTGGCGCCGCAGCTCGACGCCGACCCGTCGCGAGCGGCCGACCAACTCCAGGCTTACGCGGCAGCCGGCACCGAACGAGTGATCCTCGCACCCTCCGGCGACTGGCGCCGCGACTACGAGTACGCCGCCAAACTGCGGTCCTGATTTGACTCTGACATTGATGTCAGGTCATACGGTCGTCGCATGGCAGGAGTGGTGATTGTCGGAGTCGGCCCCGGGATCGGCGTCGCGGTAGCGAAGCGGTTCGTGCGGGAGGGAATGAGCGCCGGGCTGATCGCGCGGTCCGAGCAGACGCTGAAGGGCGCGGCCGATGCGCTGCCGGGTGCCGAGGTGTTCACGGCGAAGGCTGACAGCACGGACGAGGTCGGCCTGCGAGCCGCGCTCGATCGAGTGGCCGAGGAGTACGGCGTACCGGACGTGGTCGTCTACAACGCCGCGATCATCCAGCCGGACGCGATCGGTGAGCTGACCGTGCGGGAGCACCTGGACGCGTGGGCGGTGAACGTGGTCGGTGCGATCACCACCGCGGCGCACGTCGTACCGGCGATGGCGCAGCGGCGCAGCGGCACGTTCATCATCACCGGCGGGATGCCCGAGCCGAAGCCGAACTACGCCAGCCTGTCGCTGGGCAAGGCCGGCGTACGCACGCTGGTGACACTGCTCGACCAGCAGTACGGCGCCGCGGGCGTGCACGCAGCCACCGTCACGGTCGCCGGAGGGGTGTCACCCGGCGGGGCGTGGGACCCGGACGGCATCGCCGAGCAGTACTGGCGCCTGCACATTCAGCCGCGCGCCGAGTGGACGCACGAAGTCCTGCACTGAGTGGCCCGGGCGAAGCCTGACCGGAATGGACCTGTCGCCGGGCGGCCGGCGCGAGGGAGACTGGGGCTGTTCGCCATCGACAAGGATCCCTGCATGTATGTTCCCGCGCACTTCGCCGCCGACGACGAGGCGATGCACGAACTGCTCGCCCGCCACCGTGCCGCCGACCTGGTGACCATGACCCCGGACGGACTGGTGGCGACCATGCTGCCGTTCATCTACGACCGCTCCAGGAACGTCCTGCTCGGGCACTTCGCCCGCAACAACGACCACTGGAAGCAGCCTGTGCTCGTGGACGCGCTGGTGATCGTGCGCGGACCGGACGCGTACGTCTCGCCGGCCTGGTACGCCTCCAAGCGCGAACACGGCCGAGTGGTCCCGACCTGGAACTACATCACCGCCCACGTACACGGGACGATGACCGTGTACGACGATCCGGCCTGGGTCGAGAACGTCGTACGGCGGCTGTCCGATCTGCACGAGGCGGGCCGGGCGGAACCGTGGTCGGTGGACGATGCGCCGGAGAAGTTCGTGAGTGGGCAGTTGCGTGCGATCGTCGGCGTGGAGATCGCGATCAAGCGGATCGAGGCGAAGTTCAAGCTCAGCCAGAACCGGCCGGAGGCGGACGTCGACGGAGTGATCACGGGCCTCACGGCCGACGGCGAAGAGGCCACGGCCACCGCAGTAGCCCAACACCGCCGCTAGTTCGGAGGCTTCAGGAGACCGCGGTCTTGCCGGCGGCCACCAGTTGCAGCACTTCGAGCTCGCGCGGACTCAGCAGCTCGACTGCCGGCGGCGTACGCACGCGGTTCATCAGCACGCTCGCCACCGACGGCGCCAGCACCGACTGCCCCTGGGCCGCGGCTCGCACCGCCCGGAGTAGTTCGTCGCGCGGAGCAGCTTTGAGCAGATAGCCGGTCGCACCCGCCTCGATCGCGGGTACGACGTGAGCGTCGGTGTCGTAGGTGGTGAGCACCAGGACGTGCGACTCCACGCCGCGCTGCGTGAGCTCGGTGATCGCGGCCAGTCCGTTCACGCCGGGCATCTGCAGATCCATCAGGATCACGTGCGGCCACAGCATTCTGAGCGAGCCGGATCGCCTCCGCACCGTCGCCTGCCTCGCCGACCTGCCGCATCGCGATCAGGCCGAAGCCACCGCGAGCGGGCGGCCGATGGTCGTGGAGCAAATGATCGTTGCCTAGAGCACCTTCCTTCCGTGACAGTTTGTGCACGGATTGTCACGGACTGTTTGCGGGTGCGTGCAGATGTCCGGGCCCCTCTGGCGAGCGTGGGATCGGACGACAGATCGTCTGATGTGGAAGAGATCGACGAGAAAGCGTTCGAGTCAGCCGGTCGACCACGGGAGGGTCCGACGAGTGCTCGAGACTTATCGCGGCATCCCACACCTACTGGACACCTGGCTCGTGCTGACCGGCATGGCACTGCCGGTCGCGCTCTCGTCGTTGCGGCGGCCGGGGGATCTGGTCCCTCGGCTGGGAGCGTTCTGCCTGCCGGCGGCGGTCGCTCTGGTCCTGGCAGCGACGCTCAGCCCGACCGCGCACCGGCTGGCGAGCGTCGGCCAGTGCGGCACACACCTGGCCACCACCGGCGGCCTCACCTCGCTCCAGGGCCTGCTCAACGTCCTGCTGTTCGTTCCGGCAGCCGGAATGCTGACACTCGCCAGTGGACGCCCGGTCGACGGACTCGCCGCCGGCATCGGGCTGTCCGCGTCAGTGGAGGCGGTCCAGGCGCTGATCCCGCAGCTCGGCCGCTCCTGCCAGTTGCATGACCTGATCGCGAACACGCTCGGCACCTTCGCCGGCGTCGGTCTGGTCGCCGGCCTGCAGACGCTGACCCGCTCGAGCCGCCTGGTCACCGGTCCGTACGTCGTCGAGCACGCCGCGATGATCGTCGTACGGCGGCAACCGGCCCGCCACCGCCGAGGCCGGCTCGTCCCGCGGCCGATCCCGGTGGCGAAACCACCCAGCGGCTTCCGGGCGGCGGCTCGGGCCCGATGAGCACACTCCGGATACTTATCCACAGGCTGTGGATGAAAACGGGGGATAACTACGCGACTACGCGGAGATATCCACAGGCTCAGGGACGTACGTCCAGCCCGAGAGAGGTCGCGATGACCATCGCCTGGGTGATGTCCACGCGCGCGTCCTTCAGCTCGACCGTGAGCGGGTCGAGCGTGGACAGGTCGGATCCGCGCAGATCGGCCTTGGTGAAGTCGGCCCGCTGCAGCGATGCCCCGGACAGATCGAGATCTCGCAGTACTGCCTTCCCCGCCCGTACGCCGGTGAGGTCCGCCTCACGGAACTTCACGCCGGTGAACTCGGTCCCGCGCAGATCCTCACCCGGAAGCCCGGCGAACGACCAGTCGCCGCCCGACACCTTCAGCAGGTTGTAGGTGCAGTCGTCGAAGAAGCTGCCGAGCAGCTTGCACCCGGTGAACGTGGCGTCGAACAGCGAGCACCGGACGAAGGTGCAGTTCACGAACGCCGCGTCGGTGTGGGTGGAGGCGTTGAACCTGACCCCGCGGAAGGTGCACTCCTGGAAGGTCCCGCCCCGGTTCTCCACCTCGGTGAAGTCGCTGTCGATGAACAGCACCCGCTCGTACGTCTGCCCGGACGGATCGGCGTCGTCCCAATCCCGGATCGTCGACTCCGTCGGCACCGGCACGTGCCCTCGGTCTGCCATCGCTCACCCTCCACCCGCTCGTCGGAGTCCCCCACCCTGCCACGAGGTACCGACACGCAGGTACGCCGAGATGTCCGCGCGGGAGTTGTGATCGTGACGAGGGCCAACGTTCAGCCCACCGACAAATACGGGCCGCACGATGGAAGCGTGACCGGAACTGAGCGGGTGATGGTGTTCGGCGCGGGAGGTTTCCTCGGCGCCAGGATCTGCGCACTGCTCGCCGACCGCGGCGTGGAGCACCGTGGTCTGAGCCGGAGCCGGGGTGAGCCGCACCGGTTGTGCGACCTGGCCACGATGCACTCCTACGCTCTGGACACGCAGATCGGCATGTACAAGCCGACCGTGGTCATCAACGCGGCCGGCGCCACCCTGGGTGAGCCGGCCACTCTGGTCCGCGCGAACGTCACGGCCGTCGGGGCTCTGCTCGCCTCGGTCCGGGACAACGCCAGCCACGCCCGCTTCGTCCAGCTCGGCTCGGCCGCCGAGTACGGCGGCGCATCGCACGGCACCAGCCAGGACGAGCAGGGTGAGCCCCGCCCCGCCGGTCCGTACGGTCTCACCAAGCTGGCCGGCTCCGAACTCGTCCTCCGCGCCCAGCGCAACGGCGCAGATGCCGTCATACTCCGGATCTTCGACGTGATCGGCCCTGGTGCGCCCGAAAGCACGCTCACCGGCCGGGTGATCCGGGATCTCCGCGGCCGGCAGTTGATCGAGGTCGGGTCGCTGGACGTGTGGCGCGACTTCGTCGATGTGCGGGATGTCGCCGAGGCGGTGGTCGCGGTCGCTCTCACGGACGGCAAGGTGCCACCGGTGCTGAACGTCGGGACCGGGCGGGCGGTGCTGGCGCGGGATGTGGCCGGGCAGCTGTTCGAGCTGAGCGGTCAACCGGCGCGGATCGTCGAGGACATCCACGACGGCACACCGGCGGTCGCCTGGCAGCAGGCCGACACCGCCCTGATCGGCAAGCACCTCGGCTGGTCGCCGAAGATCTCCCTCGACCAGTCCCTCACGGACAGTTGGGCCGCACAGCCCTAGCCGCCCGTCGACGCGGGGACGGTCGGCGGTCGCGATCGGGTGGGAAGGGAGAATGGACGGGTGGAGATCCGCTCGCTCAGTCTGCCCGCGCCGGATCGGCGACCGCCCGCAGTGAACGAGGACCTCGCACTGACCGGACCCGACTTCGTCGTCGTGCTCGACGGTGCGACTGCCGGGCAAGGCCTCGACTCCGGCTGCCTGCACACGGTCGCCTGGCTGGTCGCCCAGTTGGCCCGTGAGCTCGCCGTACCGCTCCTCTCGCAGTCGTCCGCACCGCTGCCCGAGTTGCTGGCCGACGCGATCGCCGCCGTCTGCGCCGTGCATGCCGGCACCTGTGACCTCACCAATCCGGACAGCCCGTCGTCCACAGTCGCGATGTTCCGCGCCGGGCCGGACCAGGTCGAACACCTGGTCCTGGCCGACTCACCTCTCGTCGTGCGGGCACCAGGCGGAGCGATCACCGTTCACAGCGACAATCGCGTCGATCTCCTGCCGGAGTACACCTTCGAGGCGGTCCGCCGGCTCCGCAATCAGCCCGGAGGGTTCTGGGCCGCGAGCACCGAACCCAAGGCGGCGTACGAGGCGCTCACCGGTACGACGGATCGCGGGGACGTCGAACTGATCGCCGTACTGAGCGACGGAGCGGCGCGGTACGCCGAGCGCTACGGGCACTCGTGGGAGGACCTCATCGACGTGCTCGAGACGGAAGGCCCGGCAACGCTGGTCGATCGCGTCTGGAAGTACGACAAGGCGGCGCACCCGAGCAGCTTTCGCGGCAAGCGGTACGACGACGCCACCGCAGTACTGTGTCGACTCTAGAGTCCGGCTCTACGAAGGCGGCCGGTAGGACGGGAACGTCGGACCCGGGTTGGTGTAGCGCGGTACGTACTGCGGAGGTGGTGGCGGCGCCACGGCAACCGGCGGAACGGTGACCTGGTCGTGCTGCCAGCGGCTGACGCGGAGCAGCAGCAGTGACGCGGCCACCCCTGCCGCGATGAGTAGGACGGTCGCCACGGTGAAGCCGATGTTGACGCCCAGCGCGACCCGGACCATGAAGTCCTGCAGATCGTAGATATCGACGTACTCACCGGTCGCGTCGGCAGCATCGGCCGCGTCGACCAGGCGGACGATCCACACGATGAAGCCGATCAGCGCGATCCCGCCACCGCCGACCAGGATCACCCAGAACCCGGTCCACGCCGCCCACCAGCCGTACAGCAGTCCACGGACCTCGCCGGTCCGGGACGCACCCGGCCGGTCCCGCGGCTCGCTCGCGGCGACCACGTCGTCGACGATCCGCAGCGGGTACCAGAACTGCACGATCGGACAGAACCACGACCCGACGACCCAGCCCTGCACGAGCCGGTGCGGGCTCAGGTCCGACGGCTTCGGACCGAACGGCGAGGTGATGAAGTCGGCGTTCTCACGCGCTCGCCAAAGCCACAGGATGAAGGTGATGGCCGTGCCGAGGAGCAGGTAGCCGACCAGGTCGAGAAGTGGGCCGCTGCCGGCGATCGAGCGGACGCCGCGGTCGATCTCCTCCTCGGAGAGCAAGCCGTACACGAACCGCTTCACGTCGTCGTACGAGCGCCAGAGCAGGACCGACTGGATCACCGCGGCGACGCAGGTCAGCCCCATCAGCACGATGCTGACCTGCGCGATCCGCCGCAACGGCCGGTAACGCGGCGGCACCGGCGGCGCCGTGTAGGGCATCGGCTGATACGGCCCCGGCTGATACGGATACTGCTGCGACACCTGTCCACCTCCCCGCAGCCAAGTTAGCTCAGCCCTGGGAGCCTCAGCCCTGGGAGCGTCAGACTGCGGCGAATGCCTCCCGGACCGCAGGCAGCGCCAACTCCCGGTCCGCCGCTGACAGCCCGATCCGCGTCCGCCGGTCCAGTACGTCGTCCTCCGTCAGCGCCCCCTCATGGCGGACCGCGAACAGCAACTCGGCGTACGTCGTCCGCAGCCCCGGCGCGATCGGCTCCAGCATGGTCGGCGCGCCGGCGATCACCTCCGGTGCCTCCACGCCGTATCGCTGGACGAACCGCGCCGGCGCTCGTACGGCAGCCAACCGGACCCGGTCCGCCGCACCCACCAGCGGGATCCGGTGCGTCAGGCACGGTCGGCGTACGGCGAGCTCGGACTGGCCGAGGGCGGCATCGAGCGCGTCCTGGGCCATCCGCCGGTACGTCGTGAGCTTCCCGCCGACGATCGTCACCAGCCCGTCGGCACCGGTGATCACCGCGTGCCGCCGGGAGATGTCCGCGGTCTTGTGCTCACCACTGTGGTGTCCGGTGTCGAGCAGCGGCCGGAGTCCGGCGTACGTCCCCAGCAGGTCGGCCCGGGTCAGCGGCGTCTGCACCGCGTGGTTGATGGTGTCCAGCAGGAAGTCGATCTCTGCCTCGGTCGCCCGCGGTACGTCGCTCACCGGGCCGGGCGCGTCCTCGTCGGTCAGCCCGACGTACACCCGGTCGTCCGGCGCCGGGATCGCCATCACGACCCGGCGCAACTGGCCGGGGACCGGGACGGTCAGCACGGCGGACAGCCCGCCGAACGCGGACTGCGGGAAGACCAGATGCGTCCCCCGGCTCGGCCGCAGTTTGATGCCGGAGGCAACCTGATCGGCCCAGATCCCGGCCGCGTTGATCACCGCCGACGCGGCCACCTGCAACTGGTGCCCGGTCAACTGGTCGACCAGTACGGCGCCTCGTCCGGTGACTTCGGTGGCCGCGACCCGGGTGAGCACGCGAGCGCCGTACTGCGCCGCGGTCCGCGCGATCGCGACCACCAGCCGCGCGTCGTCGTACAACTGTCCGTCCCAGGTCAGGAAGCCGCCGCGCATGCCGTCCGGCCGCAGCGTCGGTGCGTACCGCAGGATCTCCGCCGAGCTGACCCGGCGCGAGTGCGGCAGGTAGTCGTCGCTCGTCCGCGCGAACGTGCGCAGGACATCGCCGCCGAGGAAGGCGCCGCGCAGCAACGCCGCCTGCGCGAACTTTGCCTGCGGCAACCATGGGGCGACCTGCGGGACGGGGTGGACCAGATGCGGCGCGGTCGTCTTCATCAGGATGCCGCGCTCGACAGCGCTCTCGTACGCGATGCCGACGTGGCCCGACGCCAGGTAGCGCAGACCGCCGTGCACCAGCTTCGAGCTCCACCGGCTGGTGCCGAACGCCAGATCGTGCTTCTCCACCAGGGCGACGGACAGTCCGCGGGCGGCCGCGTCCAGGGCGACGCCGGCACCGGTCACTCCACCACCGACGACCAGTACGTCGACCTTGCCGGTCGTCTCCAGCCAGTCCAGTTCACGGGCACGGCGAGCCGCGTTCAAGCTGGCATTGCCGACGGTGCTGAATGGCTTCCCCGCCCCGCCGCCCCGGTCGGTCATGGCGCCAAGTACCTGGTGAGCATCTCCCGGAGCTGCTCGTCGAGCATCGTGTACTCGTCCTTCGCGGCCATCACCGGCCCGGACACCGCTGAGGCCAGGGACACGAGAATGATCTGCCGGGCCAGCCACATCGGGTCGCCGGTCCGGATCGAGCCGTCCGCCTGCCCGGCCTTGATGCCCTCCTCGACCAGCGCCAGGTGAGCGACCGTGCTGCTGCCGCGGCGCTCGAGCAGGTACGGCGTGAGGAACTCCGGATCGAGCTCGATGATCTTGCGCATCAACGGGTGCACCCGGGTCTTCGCGACCACCTCGACGACGCCCTCGACCAGCCGGGACCGACCGTCGGCCGCGTCCGGCTGGAACGCCGACATCAGCGCGGTGGTCCACTCCCGGGTCATCAGAGCCGCGACCACGGCCTGCACGTTCGGCCAGCGGCGGTAGAGCGTCGCACGCGAGACCTCCGCGTGCCGGGCGATGTCGGCCATCGTCATCCGGCGCATCCCGATCGCCAGCAGCAGCTCATAGGCCGCGTCCAGGATCCGTTCCTCGCCGATCGCGTTCGCGGGCGCCGGACGCGCGCTCGTCTCCGGCCCTGGGTCTGACACCGCGTCGCTGCTACGCTGAGACATCACACGTCAGAGTGTATCAGCGACTCTGCCGTCCCGGAACTGTCCGTGGAAGGTGGGAGCCAGGGGGTTCCACCTCCCACGGACGCTACCCCGCAGGTGTACCGAAAGGGAGCCCACCTTGACCGAATCGGACCTCCCTGTTGTGCAACTCACGCCGGGACGCTGGGGCGACCCGGCACATCCCGTCGACCTGCCCGCCGCGGCCGTCGATGCGTTGAAGCATCTCGGCGTACGACGGCCAGCCGCAGGTCCCGTGGACCCGGTGGACCGGCCCGGGCTGACGGCCGCGCAGCTGAACTTCCTGGCCGGGGTGGTCGGAGCCGAGCACGTGACCACGGATCTGGATTCCCGGTGGGCTCACACGCGCGGCTACTCGACTCCGGACCTGCTGCGGCACCGCGCCGGCGACACGTCGGACATGCCGGACGCAGTGGTGTACCCGGGCACCCACGACGAGGTGCTCGCGGTGCTGGCGGCGTGCTCGGAGCACGATCTGGCTGTGGTGCCGTACTCCGGCGGCACGTCAGTCGTAGGAGGGTTGGCGGCGTCGCGGCGCTTCATCACCGTGGATCTGCGGCGGCTGGACCAACTGATCGAGATCGACGAGGTGTCGCGGACCGCCACACTGCAGGCCGGCGTGCGGGGTCCGGCGGCGGAGGCGCTGCTCGCTGACCGCGGCTACACGTTGGGCCACTTCCCACAGTCCTACGAGGGCGCGAGTATCGGCGGCTATGCAGCGGCGCGGTCGAGTGGACAGTCGTCGGCCGGGTACGGGCGGTTCGATCAGATAGTGGTCGGGCTGACGCTGGCGACACCGCGCGGGACCGTAGAGCTCGGACGCGCACCGATGTCCGCCGCCGGTCCGGACCTGCGTCAGTTGGTGCTCGGGTCCGAAGGCGCGTTCGGGATCATCACGTCGGTCGTCGTACGGATCCGGCCGCGACCCACCGAGCGGCACTTCGAGGGGTGGCGGTTCGAGAACTTCGAGGCTGGGTTGACCGCGATCCGCCGGCTGGCGCAGGACGGGCCGTTGCCGACCGTACTGCGGTTGTCCGACGAAGCGGAGACCGCGGTGAACCTCGCGGATCCGGATGTGCTCGGCGGTGGGACGGGCGGCGTACTCGCGATCGTCGGGTTCGACGGTCCGTACAAACAAGCGACGGCGGGTGTGCTGACCGCGGCCGGTGGGCAGAACGTCGGCGAAGGGCCTGGGGAGACCTGGCGCGTCGGGCGCTACCGGGCGCCGTACCTGCGGGATCCCTTGCTGGACGAAGGTGCGTTGGTCGAGACGCTCGAGACCGCTGCCTTCTGGGCGAAGGTGCCCGCCCTGAAGGCCGCGGTCACCGAGGCACTCGTGAGGTCACTGACCGACCAAGGCACTCCGCCGCTCGTGCTGTGCCACGTCTCGCATGTCTACGAAACAGGGGCCTCCCTCTACTTCACTGTCATCTCCGCGCAGACCGACGATCCCGTCGGCCAATGGCGTACGGCGAAAGCCGCGGCGAGCCAGGCGATCGCGGTTGCCGGCGGAACGATCAGCCACCACCACGGCGTGGGCACAGACCATCGAGAGGCCTACGCCGAGGAGATCGGGCCGCTGGCCGTCGAAGCCCTGCAGGCCGTCAAGAACGTGCTCGACCCCGGCCGCGTCCTCAATCCAGGGATCCTCTTGACCTGAAGTCGACTTGAAGTATGACAGTGACGGACATGACACCTGAATCCGCCAACCGTCCTGTCGCTCTCGTCACCGGCGCATCCGCCGGCCTCGGACTCGCGCTGGCGCACGGCCTGGCCGACCGCGGCTGGGCGCTGGTCATCGACGCCCGCGGCGCCGATGCCCTCAAGGACGCGGCCGACGCGCTGGCCGGCCGCACCGACGTGGTCCCGCTCGCGGGTGACGTCACTGACCCCGAACACCGTGCTGACCTGGTCGATGCCGTCACCGAGCTCGGCCGGCTCGACCTACTGGTCAACAACGCCAGCTACCTCGGCCCGAGTCCCCTGCAGCAGTTGGATGCCGCAGACCTCGACGAACTGCGTCGCGTCTACGAGGTCGACGTGGTCGCGCCGATCGCACTGGCCCAGGCGTTACTGCCTGCACTCACTGCAGCAGCCGGTGTCCTGCTCAACATCAGCTCCGACGCCGCGGTCGAGGCGTACGAAGGCTGGGGCGGCTACGGCTCGGCCAAGGCTGCACTCGACCACGCCGGCCGCGTGCTGTCCGCCGAGCACCCCTCGCTTGCTGTGTACGCCGTCGATCCGGGCGACCTCCGGACGGCGATGCACCAGGCCGCGTTCCCCGGTGAGGACATCTCGGACCGGCCTGAGCCGGCAACCGTCGTACCGGCGTTCCTGCAACTGCTGGACAGCCGGCCGGCGAGTGGTCGCTACCGAGCAGCCGACTTCGCCGCGGCGGTGGCGCCGTGACGGTCCATCCACAGACCCGCTTCGTCCTGCCCGATTCGCTGAACGCTTCCGAACCACCCGAGGCCAGAGGGCTCTCGCGGGATCAGGTGAAGCTGCTGGTCGCGGAGGGGTCGACCATCACGCACACCCGGTTCGACCGGATCGGAGAGCATCTGCGGCCAGGCGACCTGCTACTGGTGAACACCTCCGGCACACTGCCCGCGGCTGTGGACGGCTCGTGGATCACCGGTGCCGGTGTGGCACCTGTCGTCGTGCACTTCTCCACCGCGCTCGACGACGGCACCTGGGTCGTCGAACTGCGCAGCAACCGGGCACCGATGCTGGGAGGTACGGCGGGCGACCAGGTGGAAATGCCCGGGGGTGTGCTGACGCTGCTCGCGCCGTACCAATCGGAGTCCAACCGTCTGTGGCGCGCCAAGCCGCCGGTGCCCGATGTGCTCGGCTATCTGACTCGTCACGGCCGGCCGATCAGCTACAGCTACGTCGGACGACGTTGGCCACTGGCGTCGTACCAGACTGTCTTCGCCCGTGAGCCCGGGAGTGCGGAGATGCCCAGCGCCGCAAGGCCGTTCAGCTTCGAGCTGGTGAGTCACCTGGCAGCGCAGGGCGTCCTGATCGCACCGATCCTGTTGCACTGCGGTGTCTCGTCCCTGGAGAGCCACGAACCACCACTGCCCGAGCGGTACGACGTACCCGAGCACACCGCGCGCCTCGTCAACTGGGTCAGGGCCAACGGCGGCCGGGTCATTGCCGTAGGCACCACCGCTGTCCGAGCCATCGAGTCCGCCGTAACGACCGACGGCACAGTCACCCCGTCAAACGGCTGGACGGACCTTGTCCTCGGCCCGGACCACCCGTCCCGCGTCGTCGACGGCCTGATCACGGGGATGCACGCCCCGGAGGCCTCGCATCTCCTCCTGCTGGAGTCGGTCGCCGGCCCCGACGCCGTCCAGCGTGCCTACACCGCCGCCCTGAACAAGCACTACCTCTGGCACGAGTTCGGCGACGTTTGCCTGCTGCTGTGTTGACGGCGGCGGCAGATACCGCTCGTTGCCTGGGCGGGCCCGTTTGTCCACTGCGCGTGGGCTCATGTGGATGTCCTTACCGATGTGGTCCCCCGTCGGGACGTCATCTGATTAGACGAGCATCCGGGCCCGCCTGTCATCTGCATTCACAGAACCGAAGGAAAGTTGTGGCCTAGGCCGATTAGTTGCGGATTGAACGGTCAGCGTGTGTAGCCGTGCAGGAAGGCGTGGACTCCGGTGGTGACGGCCTCGGTGATCTCGTCGGGTGTCACCGGTCCGCCGCGGTACGACGGGTTGGCGCCGGAGATGAGGAGGGAGAAGTGCAGAGCCGCTCGCAGTGGGTCGTCGATCCGCAGCAGTCCGTCGGCTGCGAAGACGGCCAGTCGCTCGGCGAGGGCCCGTCGTACGGCGAGAGGTCCGGCTTCCTGCCAGGCGTCGACGGCCTCCTGGGGGATGTGGCCGGCCTCGGCGTTGACCTGGCGGACCAGCGCGGAGTGCTCGGCGTAGTCCGGCATCGGCGTACGCCAGTGGATGCCGAAGGCAACCAGGTCGGCCTCGAGGTCGGTGACGTGACTGAGGTGCTGCTCGATGATCGCGAGCTGGGCGGCGGCGACCCGCGTCGCGCTCTCCTGGATCACCGCCCGGAACAACCCGGCCTTGTCGCCGAAGTGGTTGTAGAGCGTGCGGCTCGAGACGCACGCTTCAGCCGCGATCACGTCGATGCTCGCTCGCGCGTACCCGTCCCGCGCGAACACGGTCAGCGCACCGGCCAGCACCTCCTGCCGCTTCCCGGCCCGTGCCATGGCGTCTCCTGGCGTAGTTACAACGATCGTTGTACTTTAGCAGGTATGGCATTCACGACAGAGGAACTGGCGTACCTGAAGTCCCAGCCACTGGCCCGGCTCGCCACCGTCGGCCCCGACGGCCAGCCGGACGTCGTACCGGTCGGATTCGAGTACGACGGCCACTACTTCTACGTCGGCGGCGTCGACCCGGCGAAGACGCGCAAGGTCCGCAACGTCGAAGCCGGCCACGAACAGGTGGCTCTGGTCATCGACGACCTGGTCTCGACCAACCCGTGGTCACCGCGGTTCCTCCGCGTCTACGGCACGGCCGAGGTCGTCAAGCGAGACGGCCGCTTCGGCGACGGCACGTACCTGCGGATCACGCCGACGACCACGTGGAGCTGGCACCTCGACGGCCGCCCGGTCGACCACGACCAGGAGGAGTTCGGCCCGCACCGGACCGACCACAGAGCCGTCTAGGTGCGGGCTTTGCTGCGGCGGTGTTTGGTGATCTGCAGGAAGACCCAGGCGACGGCCGCGCCGGTGATGAACCCGCCCAGGTGACCTTCCCAAGAGATGTTCGGGATGGTGAACGAGATGACCGCCGTGATCGCCACGTAGGCGATGATCCAGGTGATGTCGAGGCCGCGGGCCCGGCTGATCACCAGCAGCGCACCGACCAGACCCAGTACGGCGCCGGACGCACCGAGCGTCGCGGAGACCGGGGAGGCCAGCATCCACACCGCGACGCTGCCGCCGAGCGCGGACAGCAGGTAGAGGATCGAGAACCGGAGCCGGCCGAGCATCTGCTCCAGCGGCGGACCGAGCTGGTAGAGCATGAACAGGTTCGAGAAGATGTGGAAGATCTGCACGTGGGTGAAGGCCGACGTGAGCAGCCGCCACGGCTCGGAATCCACCAGGAACGGCACCAGCACCAGGTCGTTGACGACCCGGCTGCTGCCGGTGCGCACGGCGATGAACACCAGCACGTTGAGCGCCAGGATCACGAGCGTGACGATCTGCCCGTTGACGCGGGCGACGCCGCCGAGCGACGTCCGGGTGCGCGGGACCGACTTCACGCCTTCGTTGAAGCAACTCGGGCACTGGAAGCCGACGGAGGCGCTGTTCATGCACTGCGGGCAGATCGGCCGGTCACAGCGCTGGCACCGGACCCCGGCGGGCCGATCCGGGTGCCGGTAGCAAACGGTCTCGGTCACGCGGGTGGGTTCCTCCCAAGAGGCGCGGAGGGCCGGGCACGCCGGCCCGGCCCGCCGCGGAAATCAGGCGTTCTTGCGTTCGATGGTGACGCTGTTGATCACGATCGGCTCGATCGGCCGGTCGCCGGGTGCGGTCTTCGCGGTCGCGATCGCGTCGACGACCTTCTTCGACTCGTCGTCGGCGACCTCGCCGAAGATCGTGTGCTTGCGGTTCAGGTGCGGCGTCGGGACCACGGTCACGAAGAACTGCGAACCGTTGGTGCCGCGGCCGAACTGGATGCCGGCGTTCGCCATCGCGAGCAGGTACGGCCGGTCGAACTGCAGTTCCGGGTGGATCTCGTCGTCGAACGAGTACCCCGGCGAGCCGGTGCCGGTGCCGAGCGGGCAGCCGCCCTGGATCATGAATCCGTCGATCACCCGGTGGAAGGTCAGGCCGTCGTAGAACCGCGCGGTGCTCGGCGCGCCGGTCTGCGGGTCGGTCCATTCCTTGGTGCCCTCGGCCAGGCCGACGAAGTTGCTGACCGTCTTCGGCGCCTGGTTGGGGAACAGCCTGATGACGACGTCACCCTTCGTCGTCTGCAGGGTCGCGTACAGCTCTTCGGCCACGGGTGTTCACTCCTCATCAGAAACGGCTTACCCCTCGATCCTGTCATGTGAGTCCAACCGGAGGCGGAGCGGCTGGCCGGGAGTGTGATCGAACCGGCCGGTAGTGGGTACAGGGAGGCCGGTTTGTCGGCTGAGTACGTCGTACGATGCAAACCAGAGCGGAAATGTCCAGATCCGTATCAGCACAGCGTCCATGTCGCCGATGGGCCGGAACGCCGTCCGGGATGGACGGCACCGAGGAGGGAATCGTGGGTTCGAGGAAGACCAAGGGCCGGGTGGAGACCGCTAAGGGCCGGGTCAAGCCACTCGCCGAGTCGGCGTCGGAGAAGATCGGGCCGGCTGTCGGCCAGGTCCGCGAGCACCTCGGGCCGGCCGTGGGCACCGCACGGGAGAAGGTGTCGCCGTACGCCGAGAAGGCCGTCGAGCGCGGCGCCCACTACGCCGGAGTCGCGGTGGAGAAGGCAAGCCCGGTGATCGATGACGCGCTGGCGAAGGTCGGCCCGGCAACCGAGCAGGCCGCCGAGAAGGCGCGCGAGCGGTTCAACGACGACGTGCTGCCGAAGGTGACCGCCGCGCTGGCGTCGCTGGCAGCCGCGGCCGAGCCGGTCGTGCAGGAGACCTCCCGCCGGGGCCGGGCCACCAAGGCCGCGCTCAACGGTGAGATCGACGCGCCGAAGAAGAAGAGCCACCGGCTCCGCAAGGTCGTGCTGTTCCTGGGCTTCGGGGCCCTGGCGGCGGCGGCCGTGAAGAAGCTGCTGACCCCGCCGGAGCCGGCCTGGCAGTCGACCCCGACGAGCGGCCGCGACTACAGCTCCGCCCCGGCCGGTGCGACGTCTCGTCCGGACACGGCCGCGTCGTCGAACGGCAAGACGGACACAGCCAAGACGGATGCGGCCAAGACGGATGCGGCCAAGACGGACATGCCGAAGACGGACATGCCCAAGCCGGAGTCGCCGAAGACCGACGGTCCGAGGGCCGAGTCGAAGCCGGAGCCCGCCAAGCCGACTGAGGCGAAGACCGACGACACCGAGGTGAACGCAGCGGCCAACGGCACCACGAAGAAGGCGCCCACCCCGCGGAAGACGAGCAACCCGAAGCCGTCCGACTCCTGACCCGACACACCGCAACGGCGAAGGCCGCGAACCCCGGCTGGGGTTCGCGGCCTTCGTTTGCTGACGGCGCCTTGCGCGTACGGCGTCAGTTCGGTCGCGGATCCTGGTCGTGGTCGTGCCGGTCGCCCTGCTCGTCGTGCTCGTCGTCGTGGTCCGGCTTGGTCATGGTGTAGCGGCCGGCCGACAGGAGTTGGGTGGCATAGCGGTGCGTGATGCACGGATAGGTGCCGCCGCAGTGCAGGCAGACGGCATCGTTGCGGTGCAGCCAGGGCAGGACGCCGAAGCGCTTGACCCAGGTCAGTGGTTCGCGGTCGGGGGCGTGCAGTTGCAGGGCCGAGCGGGCCGCGTCCTGGATCTCGGGCGCGGACCACTCCTCGGCACTCTTGTCCATCAGTGCGCTCAGGTCGGGGTGGGGGTGTTCGGTGGAGCGGGTTTTGGTCATCTATGCGTCTTCCGGGGCAGGGTTGGTGACGACTGAATCGCTCGCTTCAAGCGTGACGATCCGATCGCTGTTAGCAACGGTAGTCCTTCAGTAGTCCTTACCGCGCTTTCGCACGCGTCGCCCGGTGTCAGATCTTCGTCAGGTTTCGCAGCGTGCCGACGGTGTGTCTGACGGTGTGCCTGATCGTGTGCCTGATCGTCAGGTCCACAGTGTCTCGATGGTGATCCGCGCCTCGAGTTCGAGCAGGTGGCGTTTGAGCGGGATGCCGCCGCCGAAGCCGACCATCTTGCCGCCGGCGCCGACGACCCGGTGGCAGGGCACGACGACGGCGATCGGGTTCCGGTTGCAGGCGGTGCCGACGGCTCGGGCCGCTCCGGCGTCCCCGACGATCTTGGCGACTTCGCCGTACGTCTGCATCTCGCCGTACGGGATCCGGCGGAGCTGGGCCCAGACGGCGCGCTCGAACTCGGAGCCGCCGCGGACCGAGAGTGGCACGGTGAACTCCTGCAGTTCGCCGGCGAAGTACGCCTTCAGTTGCTCCTGGGTCTCGGTCAGCAGCGGATCGGTCTCGAGGGGCCGGTCGGCGCGGCCGAAGTGCAGCCGGCACAGCCCGGCCTCGTCGACGGCCAGGGTCAGGTCGCCGATGGGTGAGTCGACCACGGACCAGCGCATGCCACCCATCGTCGCGCCGGGCACCGACAGTTTCCGGCGGAATTGCGACGGATACCGGCACCAGCGGACACGGACACGCCCTGCGGTTCGCAACGTGATGTTCTCGCCCGGTCACGCGGTGTTGTGCTATTTCTGATCCCATGCCGAGCCAGGCGCAGCAGCCGCCGCTGGACCGCTGGTTCAGCTCAGAGCGCACGATGGGGCTGGCCGCGTCGATCCTGATCGGGGTGGTCACGGCGACCACCTGGGCCACCGCCTGGTCCGACTGGTACTCGTTCCAGACGCTGAAGAAGTACGGCGACGACCCGGACCGGCTGGCCGAGGCCGACCTGATCTCCGGTTCGCTCGGCATCGTCGCGGCGCTGGCGCTGCTGGCGGCCGCGGTGGTGTTCATCGTCTGGCTGTGGCGGGTCCGGTGGAACGCGGAGATGTTCTGCCGCGGCGAGCACCGGTTCACCCGGGGCTGGGTGCTCGGCAGCTGGATCTGCCCAGTGGTGAACCTCTGGTACCCCAAGCAGGTCGTCGACGACATTGTCGCCGCCAGCGACCCGCGGACCCCGCCGCAGACGCTGTCGCTGAAGACCATCCCCGGAACGCAGTTGGTGTGGGCCTGGTGGCTGACCTGGGTGGTCGGACTGGTGACGGGCAACATCGTGCAGCGCGGTGTGCTCGGCGGTGCGACCGAGGTCGGACAGCTGCGGACGAACGTGATCCTGTCCAGCATCTCCGCCCTGTTCACGACCGCGGCCGCCGTTCTCGGGGTGGTCCTGATCCAGCGCATCGACGAGCTGCAGACGCGGCGGCCCTGGGTGCCGTGGTGGGCGGCCGGCCAGCAGCAGACCGGCTTCCAACCTCCTGCGCGGTAAACCAAACCGTCACGCAGGGTCGAATGCCTCGTTACAAGAGGTGATGGGCGCACGAAAAGAACACGTTAAGTCGATACCCTCTGTGCTGGGACCGACTGCACACGCGTACCTACTTCGTGGTATCAATGTGGCTCGGTCATGCGGGGGCAGGATTTGGCCGAGACGCCGAACAGACGGAGTTCCAGCAACGCGAGGGACGCACGACGTGAGCCACCCGCAGCCAGCAGTCCTTGTCTTGTCCTCCCCAGATCAGGAAGATTGGCAGCCGCACGCAGCCGAGGAGTTCCAGCACGTAGGGCCGGTCGGCAAGCTCGCCATCGGTTTGCTCGGTGCATCCACGATCACCCACCTGCTCTCCACCTGGTCGGACTGGAACACCTACAGCGTCGTCCACCGCTACCTCGGCGGGATGCCGAACGTCGATGACGCCGACCTGAACCGCGCCGACGCGATCGCCAAGGTCACCGCGGTCCCGAACGTGATCGTCTCCGTCGCCGCCGCGGTCGTCTTCGTCATCTGGTTGTGGCGGGCCCGGGTCAACTCCGAGGTCTTCTGCCAGGCCGACCATCGCCGCAGCCACGGCTGGGTGCTGGCCAGCTGGTTCTGTCCCGGACCGAACCTCTGGTATCCCAAGCAGATCGTCGACGACGTCTGGCTGGCCAGCGATCCGAAGACCCCGGTGTACGCCGATGACCTGCGCCGGTTCAGGACTCCCGCTCTCACGTCCGTGTGGTGGGTGGCCTGGATCGGCGCACTCGCGTTCGACGTGGTCGTCCGCCGGTTCCTGATGTGGATGGAAGCGACCGTCGGGTCGCTGCGCGGTATCGCCCTGGCCGGTACGGCGTCGCTGGTGCTGACCGCGGTGTCGGCGGTCGCCGCGACGATGGTGATCCGCCGGATCAACACCATGCAGACCACCCGCGAGTGGGTGCCGTGGTGGGACCAGCGCGAGCCGAAGCTGATGGCGGTGCCGACGTACGCGAACGACGACACCGACGAGCAGCCCGCCATCTCCGAGCCGATCGCAGCCTCGGCCCTCCCCCCGGCGGCGCGCCGCCGGGAGCTGCAGATGGCCGGTGGCGGTGCGGCCACCACTCCGGTCGCCAACCCGTTCGCGCCGCCCCCAGCAGGCTTCCCGGGCGACGGTGCGGCCGCGTCCGACTTCCCCGTCGGCGGCAGCCCGTTCGCTGCGGGTCCGGCAGCGCCCGCCGCGTTCGGTGGTGACGCGCCCGTCGAGGAGGCTCCGAAGTGGAGCCCGTTCGCCCCGGTCGTGGAGAGCTGGCAGAACGAGGACGTCGACGGCGGCCCGGCCACCGAGCAGTTCAACGCGGTGGAGACCTGGCGGGACGAGCAGCCCGCCCAGCAGACGAGCTACGAGCCGGAGCCGGGTCCGCGGACGAGCTGGAGCGACTACCTGGGCGCCGGCAGCGACGACCCGCTGTCGAACAGCGCCCTGAGCAGCCCGCAGCCGAGCAGCCCGCAGCCGAGCAGTTGGCGCGACGAGACCCCGCCGCTGACCGTCGTCGAGCCCGACCCGTACAGCTACCAGCCGCAGCAGCCGGCTCAGCCGGAGCGGTCCTGGGCCGCCACCTACTCCGAGCCCTACACGTACGACAGCACTCCGGACTACCTCACCCAGGCGACCTCCCCGGTGGAGGCCGAACCCGCACCCGAGCCTGAGCCCGCGCCAGTTGCGCGCGCCGGCCGCCGGGCCGCTCGGGTCGCGGTGGACAGCCCGTCGGCGATCGAGCAGCCGACGGCCTCGCACTCGGTGCACGCGCCGTCCTCGCACACGATGCCGTCGTCGCACGTGTCGGCATCCTCCGGCTACTACGAGCCGTCGGCACCGGCCCTCGGGCAGCAGCAACAGGACGACTTCCTGACTCCGTCGAAGCCGCTCCCGCCGGTCCCGTCGTACGGACCCGAGCCGTCCTACACGCCGGAGCCGACGTACACGCCCGAGCCGTCCTACAGCCCGGAGCCGACGTACACGCCGGAGCAGACCAGCTACACGTCGGACTACAGCTCGTCGTACGACGACTCGTCCTCGAGCTACCAGACGTCGTACGAGCCGGCTTCGGACTACTCGTCGTACAGCTCGGAGTACACGGGCACCAGCAACTACGAGTCGACCGACTACGGCTACAGCAGCCCGGCCTCTGACTACTCGAGCAGCAGCAGCTACGAGACGCCGTCGTACGACTCCTACAGCCCGACGTCGTACAGCGGCTCGGACTACAGCACGGAGTACAGCGGCAGCACCGACTCCTACGAGACCTACAGCCCGAACTACGCGACGGAGTCCTACGGGTCGCCGTACACCTCGGACTACTCGCAGGCCGAGCAGCAGCCGTCGGAGTACGAGCAGCAGGCGTACTACACCCCCGAGCAGCACCAGCAGCCGGAGCAGGAGCCTGAGCAGCCCACCACGCCACGCACTCACCCGCGGCGGCGCTGGGTCTGATCTGATAGCGGTATGAGATTCGCCTTCTCCACGCTCGGCTGCCCCGGAGCACCACTCGACCACGTCCTGGAACTTGCCAAAGGCAACGATATCTCCGGCCTGGAACTGCGGACCGCGCCGGACGAGTTCACCAACACCACTCTGAGTACGGCGGAACGCCGCGAGCTGCGGATCCGGATCGAGGACGCGGGCCTGGAGATTCTCGCCGTCAGCAGCTACGTGAAGCTCTGCGCGGTCGAGGACCAGCCGCTCGAGGCCCACCTGGAACTCGCCGCCGACCTCGGCGCCCGTGGCGTCCGGGTGTTCCCCGGCGATGTCGACAGCGGTACGACGGACGGACCCAGCGCCGGCGAGATCCGGGCGCTCGACCGGGTCACCTCCGCTCCCCGGGACGCGCAGATCCTGCTGGAAACCCACGACTCGCACTCGGCCGGCCGGAAGATGGCCGCGTTGCTCACGCTGCTCGACAACGACGTTCCCGGCCACAACGTCAAGGTGATCTGGGACAGCGCGCACACCTGGTCGCACGGTGAGACCCCGGCCGAGGCGTTCGAGCTGCTGAAGCCGTGGATCGAGTTCGTGCAGATCAAGGACAGCGACTCGAGCCAGGACTACCGCCCGGTGGCGATGGGCGCCGGCGACTACCCGATCCGGGATCTACTGCAGGCCCTCGATGGCACGGACTACCCGCTGTCCCTCGAGTGGGAACTCAAGTGGCACCCGCACCTCCCGCCGCTGGAGGAGGCGCTGCCGGCCACGCGGGCCTGGCTCGATCAGGGCGCCGACGACGTCAGGTAGCGCGTGATGGTCGGGCCGAGCCACGCGACCACCTCGTCGTGGGACATCGTGGCGATCGGCGCGATCCCGAGGATGTAGCGGCAGAGCGCGAAGCCGAGGGTCTGGCTCGCGACCAGGCCGGCCCGCACGGCCGGCTCCTCGACCGCGAGCGCGCGCAGCGTCGGCGCGAGTTGGGCCGCGAAGATGCCCCGCATCCGGTCGGCCGCGGCCTCGTTCGTGACCGATGACCGCAGCAACGCCAGCAGCGTGTCGTCGCCCTCCCATCGGGTGACGAAGTGCCGCACCAGCGCGTCGCCCAGCTCATCCGGCGGTAGGTCGCGCAGGTCGGGCAGCCGGAGATCGAACTCGGCCGCTGCCGCGAACAGCTTCTCCTTGTTGCCGAAGTACCGCATCACCATCGCCGGGTCGATCGCCGCGTCCGCCGCGATCGCCCGGATCGTGGCCCGCTCGTACCCGTCCGCGCCGAAGCGCTCCCGGGCCGCCGCCAGGATCGCCGCCCGGGTCCGGTCCGACTTCCGTTCCGCCATGCCCACAGCATATGCCAACACCTGTTGACTTTTCTTCCAGGCACTCCTACAGTAAAAGTCAACAAGCGTTGATAAACCTCGGAAGGAGCAACGATGACTCCGGAGCGTGCGGATGTCGTAGTGGTGGGTGCGGGCCCGGTCGGGCTCGCAGTGGCGGCCGGCTTGCGGCTGCAGGGGCACTCGGTGGTCGTGGTCGACCGGCAGGCCGAGGGGGCGAACACCTCCCGGGCCTGCGTGATCCACCCGCGGACACTGGAGGTGCTGGATCAGATCGGCGCCACCAAGCGTCTGGTCGAGCTCGGCCTGGAGCTGGAGGACTTCGCCGTACGCGATGGTGACCGGCGGCTCGTCCCGGTCGGCTTCGGCGACCTGCCGACCGACTACCCGTTCATCGTGATGCTGCCGCAGTACGTCACCGAGCGGGTCCTGCTGGAGCGGCTCGAGGAGCTCGGCGGTTCGGTACTGCGTCCGTACGCGGCCACCGGCCTGACCCAGACCGCGGACGGCGCCGAGGTGACCCTGGACAGCGGCGACGTGATCAAGGCGCGGTACGTCGTTGCCGCCGACGGGATGAACAGCACGATCCGCGAGCTGGCCGGGCTGCGGATGCCGGGCAACACCCTGCAGCTGTCCTGCAGCCTGGTCGACGTACGCGTCGACGGCGGACTGCCGGTCGACGAGGTCGCGCTGTACTTCTCCCACGCTGGACTGCTCGTGGTCGCGCCGCTGCCGGACGGTTCCTTCCGGCTGGTCGCCGAGGTGGGTGACGCGCCGGAACACCCGGACGCGGCGTACGCGCAGCAGTTGCTGGTCAGCCGTGGTCCGCGCAAGAGCGCACCGAAGGTCACCGAGGTGGTCTGGGGTTCGCGGTTCCGGATCCACGAGCGGGTGGCCGACGAGTACCGCGCCGGGCGGGTGCTGCTGGCCGGCGACGCCGCGCACACCCACAGCCCGGCGGGAGGCCAGGGTATGAACCTCGGTCTGCGGGACGCGATGGTCCTGGCCGATGCGCTCTCGGTCGCGCTGAACCGCGGCGACGAGTCGGAGCTCGACGCTTACGCCACCAACTCTCGCGCCGAGGCGGTCCGGGTGATCGGGCTGGCCCACCGGCTGACCCGACTGGCCAACCTCCCGCGCCCGCTGCGCCCGGTCCGCAACGCCATCCTCGGCCTGGCCGGCAGGCGGCAGAAGGTCCAGGACGCGTTCGCGAAGCAGCTCGCCGGCTTCCCCGACCGCTGATCAGCCGGCGGTCGTCTCGCGGATCTCCAACGTGTAGGGAACGGTCAGGTCGCGGAGCGCGGCCTCACCGCTGCCGGAGATCCGCTCCAGCAGCAGATCGACCGCGTTGCTCGCCAGCCACTCCTTGTCCGGCGAGATCGTGGTCAGCGACGGCGAGTGGTACCGGCCGTCCTCGATATCGTCGAAGCCCACCACAGCGACGTCGCCAGGCACCGACAGGCCGGCGTCGGCCAGCGTTCGCAGGGCGCCGAGCGCGAGCAGGTCGTTGAAGCAGAACACCGCGTCCGGTCGCTCGGGCAACGCCAGCAGCTCCCGCATCGAGGCCGCGCCGTCGTCGCGGTGATAGCCCGTCCCGGCCAGCTCGAGCGCCGGGTCGTGCGGCAACCCGGCCGCCTTCAGCGCCTTCCGGTATCCCTTCCGCCGAACCGCTCCGGTGCCGGCTCCCCCGCCGACGCCGATCGCGGCGATCCGCCGCCGGCCGATCGAGATCACGTGCGTGGTCGCGTCGTACGACGCCTGGACCGAGTCGACCGCGACATGGTCGAAGGTGCCACCGGCGGGCCGTTCGCCCAGCAGAACAAGGGGTTTCGCCGTACCGGCCGTGCCGATCTTCGCCGGGGCGGTGGTGATCGGGGAGAAGATGATCCCGTCGATCAGTTGCCCGCGCATCCCGTCGAGGACCAGCTTCTCGGCGGCCGCCTCGCCCTCGGTCTGGTCGATCAGCACGGTGATGCCGCGCCGTTTCGCCGCCCGGCTGATCGCCGCGCCGAGTTCGGCGAAGTACGGCGAGGCCATCTCCGGGATGGCCAGGGCGATGAAGTCCGACCGGCCCTTGCGCAGCGAGCGGGCGCTGACGTTCGGCTTGTAGTCCAGGGCGGCGATCGCGGCCTCGACCTTGGCCCGGGTGTGCGCGGTGATGTGCGGGTAGTCGTTGATGACGTTCGACACGGTCTTCACCGACACGCCGGCCCGTGCCGCCACATCGCTCAGCCTGGTCGCCATCCGTACCTCCTGTCACCGCTTGTCGCCTGAGTGTGCCATGCCTGCCGGGGGCGAACCCTTTACACCGGATATCAATCGTTGTAGACATCCACGTTAAACGTTGTAGACACTCGCTGGGAGGCCTCGTGGCACGCCTTGTCGTGGATCGAGCGTTCGTGGTCGGTGCACTCGACCGGCGCCTGTTCGGCTCGTTCGTCGAGCACATGGGCCGCTGCGTCTACACCGGGATCTACGAGCCAGGCCACGCGACCGCCGACCCGGACGGCTTCCGCGAGGACGTGCTGGAGCTGGTCCGCGAGCTCGGCGTCACCACGATCCGCTACCCCGGTGGGAACTTCGTCTCGAACTACGACTGGGAGGACGGCGTCGGGCCGAAGGACCAGCGGCCGCGCCGGCTCGACCTGGCCTGGCGGGCGATCGAGCCGAACCAGTTCGGCACCGACGAGTTCGTCGCCTGGGCCGGCAAGGCCGGCATCGAGCCGATCTGGGCGGTCAATCTCGGCACCCGCGGGATCAAGGCAGCGGTCGAGCTGCTGGAGTACTGCAACCTCGCGGCCGGTACGGAGTTGCCCGATCGGCGGGTCGCCAACGGCCACGAGGCGCCGTACGGCATCAAGGTGTGGTGCCTGGGCAATGAGATGGACGGCCCGTGGCAGATCGGCCACAAGACCGCCGAGGAGTACGCCCGGCTGGCCGAGGAGAGCGCGAACGCGATGCGCCGGGTCGAGCCCGGTCTCGAACTGGTCGCGTGCGGCTCGAGCAACGCCGGCATGCCGACGTTCGGCGAGTGGGAGCGGGTCGTGCTGGAACGCACGTACGACCTGGTCGACCACATCAGCCTGCACGCGTACTACGAACCTCACGACGGTGATCAGGCCAGTTTCCTCGCGGCGGCCGAGGAGATGGACCGGATGATCTCCTCGGTGGTCGCGACGGCTGACCACGTGAAGGCGCTCAAGCGCAGCGACAAGGAGATCACCTTGTCGTTCGACGAGTGGAACGTCTGGAACCAGCGGCACTTCCCGGGCGAGCTCGGCCTCGGCATTCGCGAGGTGAGCCCGCTGATCGAGGACACCTACACGGTCGACGACGCCGTGGTGGTCGGCAGCCTGCTGATCACGCTGCTGCGGCACGCCGACCGGGTGAAGATCGCTTGCCTCGCGCAACTGGTCAACGTGATCGCTCCGATCCGCACCGAGCCGGACGGCCGCGCCTGGCGGCAGACGATCTTCCATCCGTTCGCGCTGACCGCCCGGTACGCCGGTCCGACCGTTCTGCAGACCGCGATCGGCGACGGGCCGGAGATCGACACCGCCGCGTTCGGCCGCATCCCGGCGCTGTGGAGCACAGCGACGTACGACGAGAACACCGGCGAGACCGCGATCTTCGTGGTGAACCGGAGTGAGACCGACAAGGTCGACCTGGAGATCCCGCTCGGCCGTGGTCTGCGTGTGGTCGAGCACCTGGCCCTGTACGACGACGACCGGGCCGCGGCGAACACCGCGGACGACCCGGACCGGGTGGTGCCCCGGTCCGTCGACGGCACCGAGGTCGTCGATGGGAACTGCACCGCCACGCTGCCGCCTGCCTCGTGGCATCTGATCCGCCTCCGCACCGACGAAGGCTGATGCACCAAACAGAGAGGAACCCGCCCGTGCCTCCGAGAAGACTCCTCGCCGCAGTCTGCGCTGTGGCAGCCCTTGCCGCCGGTACGACGGCCGCCACGGCCGCACCCGACCCCGCGGTGAAGACCACCAACCCGATCACGTCCAGCTTCGCCGACACGTTCGCCGACCCGTCGATCATCCAGGGCCGGGACGGCTACTGGTACGCCTACGCCACCTCGGACCCGCTGGTCGCCAACGGCCCGTTCGGCCTGATGCACATGGCCAGGACCAAGGACTTCAGTTCCTGGGAGTACCTGGGCACCGTCTTCACCGACGCGACGAAGCCGGCCTGGGCCGCGCCCGGTTCGTTCTTCTGGGCGCCGGACATCCGGTACTTCGGCGGCCGGTACGTCATGTACTTCACTGTCACCGACACCACGGCCAACGCCGGCGGTGATCCCGCGATCGGCGTGGCCACCGCCCCGACTCCGACCGGACCATGGACCGCTACCGACGGACCCGTCGTCGGCCCGCGATCGGACGGCAACGGCGGCTTCCTTGGCACGATCGACCCTGCTCTGCTGACCGCCGCCGACGGAAAGCGGTACCTGTACTACGGCGGCTTCAATGGCGGCATCTCCGTCACCGAACTGTCGCCGGACGGCCTGCACTCGGTCGGTACGCCGACCCAGGTGACCATCGGCGATCGCTACGAGGGCTCGTACGTCGTCTACCGCGACGGCTGGTACTACTTCATGGGCTCGTCGATGAACTGCTGCGCCGGCCCGAGCACTGGCTACTCCGTCTTCGCCGGCCGGTCCCGATCGCCGCGCGGCCCGTTCCTCGACAAGGACGGTGTCGCGCTGACCGACTCGCACGTCGGCGGTACGACGGTCATCACGCAGAACGGCAACAAGTGGATCGGACCCGGCCACCATGCGTTCATCACCGACGCGGCCGGCCAGGACCACATCGTCTACCACGCGATCGACCGCGGTACGCCGTGGCTGACCAACCCGCTCGGCGTCAACCGGCGGCCGATGCTGATCGACCGGATCGACTGGATCGATGGCTGGCCGCGGACCCGCGCCGGTCTCGGCCCGTCCGAGGGACCGGTGCCCGCGCCGACGACCGGGTCCGGACTCGGGATCGACTCGACCGATCCGGCTGGCGGCGTGCTCGGTGCTAGTCGGCAGCCCGGTGACGCCTTGGGCGGACCGACAGCGTCCATCTCCGGTGCCGCGCGGACGCGTCAGTCGGCGCCCGGTGGCTCCATCCGTGTCGAGGCTGACGTCCGTTTGGGCGGCGCGTTCAGCACGGTGCTCGGCAACCAGGTGGTCGCCTCGGTCGCGAACGGCAAGCTCACTCTCATGGCGGGCCGCGCAGCGAAGTCCGTTGCGCTCCCCGCCGACTTCGACCGGTCGCAGTGGAACAAGCTGAGCGTGCAGGTCTCCGGTACTACTGTCACTGCTCGCGTGAACGACGCCGGTCTGGGTGACGTGTACGCCGAGGCGGAACTCGCCGTACCTGGTCTGAAGCTTCGGGCTGCGCCGGTGCGGTGGCTCGGGTCGGCCGAGGTTGACAACCTGACCGTTCGGCCGGTGGCGGAGCCGGTACGACGGATGGCCGACGTAGCGCGGACCGGGAAGCTGTTGTCCGGGGACGACTTCTCCTCGGGCCTGGGTGACGACTGGTCGTGGGTACGTCAGGACGCCAACGCAGTTGTTGCTGACGGCAAGTTGTCGTGGCCGTTGGAGAACGCGGACATGGTCGGCAGCGGGAACAACGCCGGGTTGCTGTTCCACCAGACGCCGGCCGGGGACAGTTGGATCGCCGAGACCAAACTGCACCTCGACCTCGGTGCGAACGACGTACGCAACTATCAGCAGGCCGGGATGATCGTCTATCTCAACGACGACGACTTCGCGCGGCTGGGGTCGGTCTCGATCTGGAAGACGAGGCAGACGGAGTACGGGCGTGAGTTGGTGGCGCGACCGTCGGATGGTGCGACGACGTACGGAGCGGCGGCGATCGGGCGGTCGGCGTCGACGTTGTGGATGCGGATCGCGTATCACAAGAACGCAGCAGGCGAGAACGTCTACCGGGCTGGGACTTCGGTGGATGGGAAGAACTGGACGTGGGGTGCGTCGTGGGTGCTGCCCGCGGGGCAGACGCCGAAGCTCGGGCTGTATGCGCATGGTGAGTTCACCGGTGCGAACCCGGCGCCGGTGGCGACCTTCGACTATCTGCGGTTCTACGAGAGCAAGTAACTGCGGTTCTGCTGGAGGGAGACACGTGGGATTCACCAATCCGGTCTACGACGGCAACTTCGCCGACCCCGCCATCATTGCGGTGGGCAACGGCTTCTACGCCTTCGCGACCAACGGGCCGCTGGGGAACGTGCAGACTCTGAGCTCTGGTGACCTGGTGGCGTGGGAGCAGGTCGGCGACGCTCTGCCGTCGTTACCGGATTGGTCGTCGCCGGGTCGGGTCTGGGCGCCGGAGGTATCGGTGCACGGGCCCGACCGGTACGTCATGTACTACACGACCCATGGGACTGCCTCCGGCCGGCAGTGCATAGGGGTCGCGGTCGCGTCCGAGCCGACAGGTCCATATGTCGACAAATCGCCTGAACCGTTGATCTGTCAGGCAGACGAGGGTGGTTCGATCGACGCGTCGCCGTTCCAGGACTCGACCGGGAGGCGCTGGCTGTACTGGAAGAACGACGGCAACGCGATCGGCGTCGACACCTGGATCTACGCGTCGGAGCTGTCGGCCGACGGTCTGAGTTTGACCGGTCCGGTCCATCAGCTGATCAAGCAGGACCTCCCGTGGGAGGGTGCGCTGGTCGAGGCGCCGTACATGGTCGAAGGGGCTGGTGTCTTCCATCTCTTCTACTCGGCCAACGCCTTCGACCGCGCCGAGTACGCCGTTGGGCACGCGCGCTGCGCATCCCCCACCGGCCCCTGCACAAAGTCCGGCGACCCGATCCTCTCGTCCTCCCCCGACGCAGCCGGTCCCGGTCACAACATGGTCATCCACCACGGCGGACGCGACTGGTTCGTCTACCACGCCTGGAACCCAACCCAGGTGGGCACCGACCCCGACGGCCGAACCATGTGGCTCTCCGAACTCACCTGGCTCGACGAAACCCCCATCGTCCAACCACCCCTCCACCACAACCCCCTCACCCCTTAGAAGGCCCTCGACAGGATCGCCAGAAGCACTGCGGACGTTTCCGCGCAGCGCATCACCAGCCGCGCACACCCGACCTTGTGCACCGATCAACCACGCAGGGCTCGCTCAGGTGGTTGGTCCGTGCACAGAGTCGGAGTGGGCGTGGGTTTACCTGGAGGAGGCTGGTGTCGGGAGGGGGAGAACTGCGGGGTCGTAACCTTTTCGGTCGCGCTCGCATCTAGGTGTACGGAGGGACACGAGATCGGGGGAACGACGGTGAAGCGACGAGGGATTGTTCGGAGTTTGGCGGGGGCGTCGGTGCTGGCTGCTGCTGCGGTGCTCGGGGCGCCGGCGGAGGCGGGGGTAGCGGCCATGGAGGGAGCGGCCGCTGCGTGCAGTCTGGTGGCCGAGTCGATCACGGCGACCGGGACGGACGCCGGCAGTGTGATCACGGCGACCACGCCGCCGAGCAAGCGCGCGACCGGCACGACACCGGGGATCTTCGAGCCCGGCCAGGTGCGGCTCGCGACGACGTTCATCCACGAGCCGAACATCGCGGGCGTGGATGTCTCGGGCTGGGTGGTGCAGGGCGACGGGCTGTACCGCAGTTTCTACTCGACGAACGAGCCGGAGCAGAAGACGCTCGTCCGGATCGGTGGCGGCTGGACGAACTACACCGCGCTCGAGGTGTCGCAGTACGCCGATGAGAACTTCAGCGTCTACCGTCAGACGGCCTACGGGTTGCGGAGCGACGGCACGCTGTACCGGTGGAACATCGGCGCGAGTTGGCACCTCACGGGTTCGGCGACCGGATTCGGCGCGGTCAAGTCGATGGCGCTGGTCAGCAAGACCCCGACGTACGACACGTTCCTGGCGAACCTCCGCGGCGGTTCGCTGTACACCATCCGGATCCCCACCACGGCCCCGATGAAGCCGATCGTCAAGCAGATCCGCGCCGGCACCTGGCAGGGCTTCGAGAAACTGACCGCCACCAAGTGCGGCCAGAACAGCACCCTCCTCCTCGGCATCGACAAGGACACCAACTCCGGCTACCTGTACGCCGTTGGCCACGCCAACGGCACCGCGACCGTCATCCAGAGCCGCGGCAAGGTCAACGGCACCTTCCCCGACGCCGTCAACTTCCGCTGGGGCGTAGTCGCCGACCTCGACCCACTGAAGGGCGACTGACACCAACAGACCGACCCGGGCACTGCTCCAACCTTTCGTGCCGGCTGCGCATCAAGGATGTACGGGAGGCATTCGAGATCCGGGGAGGGGTTTTGATGCGACGGGAGTTGGTTTGGGGTCTGGCGGGGGCGGCGTTACTGACTGGTGCGGCAGCCGTCGTGGTGCCGGCGCAGGCTGGTGTCGCGGCCGCGGAGGGAACGGCTGCTGCGTGCAGTCTGATGACTGAGGCCGTGACTGCTCCGGGTGACGCGATGGAGAGCGTGGTCACGGCGAGTACGCCGCCGAGCAAACAATTGACCAGCACGGTCACGGGGGTCTACCAGCCCGGTCAGGTGCGACTGGCGACGACGGTCGTCCACGAGCCCGACATCCCCGGCATCGAGGTGTCGGGGTGGGTCGTGCAGGGCGACGGTCTGTACTTCAGTGCCTACGTGACGCCGTACGACGACTCGGGCACCAGCGTGCCGGTGCTGCAGCGGCTGATCCGGATCGGTGGCGGGTGGGCGAACTTCACCGCGCTCGAGGTCTCGCAGACCCTGGGCCGTTCTACGGCGTACGGGCTCCGCGGTGACGGCACCCTGTTCCGCTGGACCGCCTCTGCAACGAGCTGGCGCAGTACCGGCTCGGCGACCGGTCTCGGCGCGGTGAAGTCGATGGCGCTGATCAGCAAGACGGCGACGTACGACACCTTCCTGGCGAACCTCCGGGGCGGCTCGCTCTACACCATCCGCATCCCGACCACGTCGCCGATGAAGCCGATCGTCAAGCCGGTCCGCGCCCGTACCTGGCAGGGCTTCGAGAAGCTGATCGCGACCAAGTGCGGCCAGAACAGCACGCTGCTCCTCGGCATCGACAAGGACACCAGCGCCGGCTACCTGTACGCCGTTGGTCACGCCAACGGCACCGGCACCGTCATCAAGGGCCTGGGAAAGGTCAACGGCACCTTCCCCGACCCCGTCGGTTTCCGCGGTGCCCCGGTCCCCGAAGCAGACCCACTCAACGGCGACTGACACCTACTCCGTCGAGGACCTTCACCAAAATGTCGAGGGCTTGGTGGAGGTCTGGGGTTGAGGGGGTGGCGTAGCCGATGACCAGGCCGGGTGGGCCGGGGGTGGATCGGCGGTAGTCCGACAAGGGGGCTACTTGTACGCCGGCTTGGCGGGCCGCGGTGGTGATGGCTCGGTCGTTGAGGGGGGCGGGGAGGAGCAGGGTGATGTGGAGGCCGGCTTCCTGGCCGATGATTTGGCCGTAGGGCGAGAGAACTGTGCAGGTGTGGAGGCGGCGGTCGGCGTACAGGCGGCGGCCTTTGCGGACGGTTTGGTCGAGGTAGCCGTCGCGGAGCATGGCGAGGAGGGCGGCCTGCATCGGCCAGCCGGGCCAGTCGCCGGACTCGGCGCGGAAGCGGGCCAGCCGGTCGACCATCGTGTCGGATGCGACGAGCCAACCGAGCCGGAGCGCCGGGCTGATCGTCTTGGACAGCGTGCCGAGATGGACCACTCGATCCAGGTCGAGTTGGGCGAGTGCGGGCAGTGGCGCGACGTCGTACCGGAACTCGCTGTCGTAGTCGTCCTCGATCAGCATCGCGTCGTTCCGTCGTGCCCACCGGACCAACTCGTTGCGTCGGGCAACGGGTAGCCGGCCGCCGAGCGGGTACTGGTGCGACGGCGTCACGTAGACGGCTGGGGCCTCGGTCAGTGCGGAGACCTGCAGCCCGTCGGCGTCCACCGGTACGTCGACGATCTCGAGGTGATGGTCCCGGGCCGCGACGACGGCGTTCAGGTAGCCGGGGTCCTCGATCGCGATGCGGTCGCCCGGGCGCCGGGTCACCGTGAGGAGCAGCCGGAGGCCGTGCACGGTGCCGTTGGTGATCAGGATGTTCTCCGGTTCGCAGGCGATCCCGCGGACCCGGCCGACATGGTCAGCCAACGCAGTGCGGAGCTCCGGTAGCCCAGCGGCATCGTCGTACCCATGTGGTGGCGACTGCGTCGACACCTCTCGCCAAGCACGTCGCCAACCCGGGTCCGGCGTCGGAGCGATGTACGGGATCCCCGGCCGCAGCGAAAGCAGCTCGGCCGCCGGATCCGGCTGAGGTGCGGCCCGGTGCCGTACGGCGGGCTGCAGCGGTACGACGTCCGTCACGTAGGTCCCCGCCCCCGTACGACCCTCGATCCACCCCTCGGCGTGGAGTTGGTCGTACGCCGCCTGAGTCACCGACCGGGACACGGACAGGTCGCGGGCGAGATCGCGGGTAGACGGGAGCCGGTGGCCTGATCGGAGCCGGCCGTCCAGGATCGCGGCCCGGAACTGCTCGGCCAGCTGCAGGTGCAGCGGCAGACCGGTACGACGATCGATGGTCAGCGGCAGGGAGCTTTCCACGAATGGACTACCTGATTCGCGCGGGAATGGACCGTGCCAGCATGCCACTGCGGACGGGACTCTGGTGACATGACCACCACGCCGCTTCAGCCGACCGACCGGACTGCACTGCGCCGCTCCAAGGAGCGAGCTGCTACCGACCGGCAGGAGCTGTACGACGTACTCCTCGACGGCATGTTCTGCCACCTGGGTGTCGTCGTCGACGGTGCACCGCTGGTGCTGCCGACGGCGTACGGCGTGGATCTGGACGAGGGACCCGACGGGACGCTGTACCTGCACGGGTCGGTTGCCGCCCGCAGTGTGGTCGCGGCGCCGCAGCAGACGATCTGCGTGACCATCACGCACGCGGACGGTCTGGTGCTCGCCCGCTCGGCGTTCCATCACTCGGTCAACTACCGGTCGGCGGTGATCTTCGGCGTACCGCGGCTGGTGACCGATCCGGACGAGAAGCTGCACGCGCTCAACCGCATCGTCGACCACCTGGTGCCCGGCCGCTCCACCGCGGTCCGTCCGCCGAACCGCAAGGAGCTCGCGAAGACCTCGGTCCTCGCGCTCTCACTGACCGAAGCCTCGGTGAAGACTCGCTCGGGGCCCGCCAACGACGAGGAGCAGGACCTCGACCTGCCCTACTGGACTGGCGTGATCCCGCTCCACGTCGTGGCCGGTGAGCCGGAGAACAACCCGGATTGCGACCTGCTGGTGCCTGCGCACATCCGCACGAGGGCGAACCTGCTGGGCGCACCGAGCTAGGCCACAGTCCCCTTGTTGTAGTTCTTCTGTGCCCAGAAGTAGCCGACCACGGCGATGGCGGCGCACCAGGCCAGCGCGAGCCAGCCGTCGCCGCTGTCCATCGGCGTACCCAGCAGCAGGTGCCGCAGGGTGTTGATGGTCGGAGTGAACGGCTGGTACTCCGCGAACCAGCGGATTCCGCTCGGCATCGACTCCAGCGGGATGAAGGTGTTGCTCAGGAACGGCAGCAGCAGGGAGATCGGCAGGACGACGTTGCTCGCCGCCTCCGGTGTCTTGCTGGTCAGGCCGAGCGCGATCGCGAACCAGGTCAGCGCGACGGTCAGCGCGATCATCAGGCCGGCTGCCAGCAGCCAGTCTCCCAGCGACGCGTTCGGGCGGAACCCGATCAGTACGGCGAAGCCGACCACCAACGCCAGGCTGACGATCGTCACGAGCACGTTGCCCAGCACGTGTCCGGTCAGTACGGCGGGCCGGAAGATCGCCATCGTGCGGAACCGCGCGACGATGCCCTCGGTCATGTCCATGCAGACGGCCACCGCGGGAGACATCGTCCCGGACGCGATCGACATCAGCAGGATGCCTGGGGTGAGGAAGTCGATGTAGTCGAAGCCGGCGCCGCTGCCGCCGAGCCCTGCTGAGAACGTGTCGCCGAAGACGAGGCCGAACAGCAGGATCATGATCACCGGCATCCCGAGGGCGCCGAGGGACAAACCGGGGTAGCGCTGGGCGTGCCGCAGGTTCCGGCGCAGCATGGTGGCGGTGTCTTGCAGTGCGTAGCTCATTTCGTCGTCACCTTCTCGGGCGAAGTCTCAACAGTGGGCTGACCGGTGACGGCGAAGAACACGTCGTCCAGGTCGGGGGTGTGGACCGTCAGTTCGTCGACCTCGAGCGAGGCGTCGTCGATCCGGCCCAGCAGGGCGCGCAGCGAGTGCACGCTGCCGTCGTTCGGCACCTGCAGGACCAGTGCTTCCTCGTCTCGCGCCGCGGCCGGCAGGACCTGGGACGCGAGGGCGAAGTCGTCGGGCGCGGTGAACCGGAGCCGGACGTGCCCGCCCGGTACCAGCCGCTTCAGCTGCTCGGCCGTGCCCTGTGCGACGAGCCGTCCGTGATCGAGTACGGCGATCTGGTCGGCGAGCTCGTCCGCCTCGTCCAGGTACTGCGTGGTGAGCAGGACCGTGACGCCGCCGGCCACCAGTTCGCGGATCAGCTGCCACATGCTGTGCCGGCTGCGCGGGTCCAGGCCGGTGGTCGGCTCGTCCAGGAAGATGATCCGTGGATCCCCGACCAGCGTCATCGCGAGGTCGAGCCGGCGCTTCATGCCGCCGGAGTACGTCGAGGCCAGCTTCGCACCGGCCTCGACCAGGTCGAACCGCTCCAGCAGTTCGTCCGCGCGGAGGCGGCCCTCGCGACGGCCGAGGTGGTGCAGGTCGGCCATCATGATCAGGTTCTCGCGGCCGGTGAGCAGGCCGTCGACCGCGGAGAACTGGCCGGTGACGCCGATCGCGGACCGGACGCCCTCGGGGTTCTGGTGCAGGTCGAACCCGGCGACCCGGATCTCGCCGGCGTCGGCCGCGGTCAGGGTGGACAGGATCTGCACCGCGGTGGTCTTGCCGGCGCCGTTCGGGCCGAGCAGGCCAAAGATGGTGCCTTCGGCAACGTTCAGGTCGATGCCGTCGAGCACGAGCTTGTCGCCGTAGGACTTGCGTAGTCCGCGGACGTCGATCGCTGATGACATGAGGCTTCCTCGGGTGAAAGTGGGCAGGGTGAACCTGACCCAATGGCTGAAAGGGTCTGTGGGAGGAGATTCAGGGCGTGCTGATCCAGCCGGCCGGCCTTCGTCGAAGGCGCCGGATCAGCGTGGAGGGGTGGGGACTAGATGTCGAGATCCTCCACCGTGGGGTGGCCCGAGGCTTCCTCGACCAGTTCGTAGAGGTCCTCGGGGATCAGTTCGCGGAGCTCCTCGACGGTGTCGACGACATCGAGGGTGGCCTCGCCCTGGGCCATGCTCCAGGACTGGTCGGTGCTCCAGTTGCCGATCCAGGAGCGCCAGCCGCTCAGGTACTGCTCGTCGTCGGCGCCCACGGTGAACAGGTTGCTGCGATCCGCGTGCAGCACGTACTTGCCGGTCCGGCTCCGGTAGACCTTGAAGGCCTCGTAGCCGTGCTTGCTGGATCGGCCGCCCTCGGCGAGCAGTACGCCGGAGAACCGCTGCTTGCGGCCGGTGCCTCGGCCCACCCGTACGGTGATCTCGTCGTACCCCTCGAGCCGGCCTTCCTCCAGTTCGACGTACTTGCGCAGCGCGATGGAGATCGCCGAGGACAGGTTCCCGGCGAGCTCCTGCGCCTTCTTGTACAGCGGCAGGTCGTCGTCCGACACGTAGATCGTCTTGTTGGGCATGGTTCTCACTCCTCCTACGTAGAACTATACGTACGAGGTCGAGCCATGTCTACATACATCTCTACGTAGAAGTGGACCCGGGCGGATCAGCGCGGTGAGTACAGCCAGGGATGCTCGAGATCGAAGAACACCGGCTGCTCCGCGTCGAGCGAGTTCAGTTCGTCGATCGTCGCCTTCAGGCTGGCCGGCGGCTCCTTCCGCTCGCCCTCCCGGGCCTCCGCCTCGGAGGTGAAGTACAGCGCGGTCGTGAAGGCACCGTCGGACATCGCGAGCAGACTGCCGAGGATGTCCGGCCGGAAGGCGGCCCAATCCTCGGGATGCTCGGCCATCAGCGCCCGGGCTCGCTCGGGGTTCGATGCCCGCCCCTGGATCACCTGGACGAAACCCGCCGCATTCGGATTGCCGCCCTGGTCGACCGTCACGTCCTCGGTGTCGTGGAACGTCGCGCCGTCGGTGAGCAGCGAGGAGAACTCGTGCCACCACTTGTCCTGCGCGGGCGACTCGCTGTTGCGCCGCGCGGACTCGGCGGAGTCGAAGCGAGCCAGCACGATGAACCGTCCGTCCGCGGTGACCCCGGCCGTGCTCCCCAGCCAGCCCATCGCCTCGGGCGCGAGTTCCTCCATCCACCGGTCGAAGGCAGCGTGCGCCTGCTCGACATCGGTGATCTGCCCCTGAATGACCTGAACGAACATCGTGAGACCTCCCCTGTCTAGGCCCAGGTCGCAGTTTCGAAGCTACGCCGGAGACTTCACCCGGTCGATAGATGTGGCGGGCAGGCGGGTGGCGTGGCGGATGCGGGCCAGCATGAGGAGGCTCGCGAGGATGCCGGTGGCGCCTAGCGTGATCAGGCGCGGGTCAGTTTTCCACAGGCCGAAGACGAACCAGCAGGACAGTTCGCCGAACACCAGCGCCCAGGTGCCTCGGGAGATGCCGGTCGGGCGCTCGGTCCGGTACGCCGTCCACACCGACGGCGTCACCTGGACGATCGAGGCGGCGGCGAGCAAGGTCCCCAGGCCGATTCGTCCACCGACGGCGGCCGCGAGCACGAGCAGTCCCACCCAGCCGCAGATCCAGGCGATCGCTCGGCGGTTCACCGCGCCACGTCGTACCAGCATCACCGAGAGGGTGCCGGCCAGGATGGCTGCTCCCGTGGACGGCAGGCTCGCGGTCCAGTAGCCCGAGGCCATGAAGTATGCGAACCAGGCCGCGTTGTTCGCACTCGTCAGCGTCGCCCAGGACCAGGAGACGCCGGCCGTGTCACCAGTGCCGCGCAGCTTGAGGAGTTGCGGCAGGTACTGCGGAATCCCGAAGCAGGCGGCGAGAAGGGGTAGGAAGTCCAGCATGGCGCAAGATTACTGCTGAATCAGCGACGATATCGTGCGAATTCATGCTCGCATCGCGGGATCACGGCTAGGATCTGTGTCATGGACGCGATCGATCGCAAGATCCTTGCGGTGCTTCAGGCGGAGGGCCGGCTGACCGTCACCGAACTCGCCCAACGGATCGGGCTGAGTGCGGCGCCCTGTCACCGCCGGCTGCGGGAGTTGGAGCGGTCCGGAGTGATCAGTGGATACCGGGCCGTCGTCGATCCGGGTGCGGTCGGGCGCGGGTTCGAGGTGCTGCTCGCGGTCACGATGGACCGGGAGGAGTCGGTGGCCGGGTTCGAGTCCGGGCTGGCCGAGATCCCCGAGGTGGTGCATGCCGAGCGGCTGTTCGGGGAGCCGGACTACTTCGTCCGGGTGGCGACGGCCGACATCGGCGCATTCCAGCGGCTGCGCGACGAACGGCTGGCCCGGCTGCCCGGAGTACAGCGGCTGACCTCGACGATCGTGATGAAGAAGGTGGTGGACAACCGCCCGCTGCCGACGTGAACGGTGTGGAAACTCATCCACTCAAACCTGACTTATCCACAGATTTCGCCGAGTTTCGGCCGGATCCGGTGGAGAAGTCGACGGCGAGCTGGGGATAACGTCGCCAAATCGGTGTGCACAACTGGGGATATGGATGTGGATAACTCCACCGCTGTGATTCCGGACAGGCCCGGTTCACCCGGTGGGGTCAGTGCCTCAGACCCACTGGGTGGAGACGACGAAGCCGACCGCGATCAGGCCCATGCCGATCAGCAGGTTCCAGTTGCCCAGGTCGTCCATCACCGGAATGTTCTGGCCGGCCACATAGAAGACGACCAGCCAGGCGAGCCCGAGCAGCCAGCAGGCCAGCATCACCGGCGCGACCCACACGCGGCTGGTGGTGCGCGGCTTCTTCGGCGTCTTCTGGACCTTGACCTTGTCGGTCTTCTTCTTGTTGCGACTGCTCGACTCGGGCACGGCTGAACTCCTTGTAAGGACGCATAAGCTGACCTCTGAGGCCAGGAGGCCCGGACCTGTCGGGTCCGGTCCGGGGTTAGCGTAGTGCAGACAGCAACATGGAGATCACAGGTGCGTAGGTTCAAGCGGATTTCGCTGTGGCGCGTGGGGGCACCCCTGGCGCTGCTGTGCGCCGGTCTGCTGTTCGCGACCAGCGCCACCAACGCCCGGGGCACCGACCTGCGTCCTTCCCGCAACACTACGCTCGCCGGGCTCGTGGAGGAACAGAGCCGCCGCAGCGCCAGCCTGGTCCGCCAGCACGCGGCGCTGACCCAGGACATCGTGAAGCTGCAGGAGCAGCAGGGTTCGATCGATCCGGCGCTGTCCAAGAAGCTCCAGGACCTGTCCGAGGAGGTCGGGACCACGCCGGTCACCGGGCCGGGTCTGACGGTGACACTGAAGGATGCGCCGTCCGAGGTCGTCAAGGAGAACCCGGACGTCGACGCGGACTGGTTGGTGATCCACCAGCAGGACATCCAGGCGGTGGTCAACGCGCTCTGGGCCGGTGGTGCCGACGCGCTCTCGATCCAGAACCACCGAGTCATCTCCACCACCGGGATCAAATGCGTGGGGAACTCCGTCGTACTGCACGGTGTGCCGTACCTGCCGCCGTACAAGATCACCGCGCTCGGTGACCGGCGGAAGCTGCAGCAGGCGCTGGACGACTCGCAGTACATCGAGAACCTGCAGGACTATGTGGTGAAGTTCCAGCTCGGCTACGAGGTGAAGAACGAGTCGTCGATCGCGATGCCGGCGTACGAGGGCACGCTCGACCTGCAGAGCGCGACCGTGCCCGGGTTCGAGCACACTCCCTCGGCCAGCCCGACGGCCAGCGGCCGGTAGCTGTCAGAATGGTCCGCATGCCGCGGATCCTTGTCGTCGACAACTACGACTCCTTCGTCTACAACCTGGTCCAGTACCTCCAGCAGTTGCAGGCCGAGACCACTGTGCTGCGCAACGACGAGGTCACCCCTGACCAGGTCACCGAGTACGACGGAGTCCTGCTCTCGCCCGGCCCCGGAACGCCCGAGGAAGCCGGCGCCTGTGTGGACATCGTGCGCGAGAAGGGCGGCGAGGTTCCGATCTTCGGCGTCTGCCTCGGCCTGCAGGCCATCGGAGTCGCGTACGGCGGAGTCGTCGGGCGCGCGGACGAGTTGCTGCACGGGAAGACGAGCCAGGTGTTGCACGAGGGCGCCGGTGTGCTCGCCGGACTGCCGTCGCCGTTCACCGCGACCCGGTACCACTCGCTCGCGATCGCCCAGGACACTGTGCCGGACGAGCTGCAGGTGACAGCCCGGACCGACGCCGGCGTGATCATGGCGGCCCGGCACCGCGACCTCCCGGTCGAAGGCGTCCAGTTCCACCCGGAGTCCGTGCTGACCGAGGGCGGCCACCGGATGCTGGCCAACTGGCTCGCGATCTGCGGCGACCCTGACGCGGTCGCCCGCTCGGTCGGGCTGGCGCCCGTCGTCAACTGACCCCACACGAAAGGCCCCCGCCGAGGCGGGGGCCTTTGTGCGTTGTACGGCGGTCAGCCGCCGATCGTGATTCCTGGCGTGCCCGGGCTCTCCGGCGTGGACGGGGTGGTGCTCGGGGTGTCGCTCGGCTCGTCGGGCTCGGTGTTGACGGTCAGTGTGATCGTCGAGCCCTTCGCGATCTTGGCGCCGGCCTTCTCGCTCTGCGCGATCACCGCGTCCGGACCGTAGTTCGGGTCGGTGCCGTTCTTGTAGCCGACCTGGAAGCCGAGATCCTTGAGCTGCTTGGTCGCGTCGTCCTGCGGCACGCTGACGACGTTCGGGACCTCGACCAGCTCCTTGCCGCTGGACACGGTCAGGGTGAACTCGGCGCCGGACGGGTACTGGCCGTTCGGATCCGGGCTGACCGCGAGGACGGTGCCGGCCTTCTCGCCGCTGTCCTGCTTGACGGTCTCTTCCTTGACCTTGAACTTCCCGGCCGAGTCCTCCAGCGCCTTGCGGGCCTGCGACTCGGTCTTGCCGATCACATCCGGCACCGGGAACGCGGCCCGGCCGGAGGAGAACACCACGGTGACCGTCGAGCCCGGGTCGGCCTCGGTGGCCGGCTCCGGCGTCTGGCTGAGCGCGAATCCGCGGCCGACCGTGTCACTCGTCTGGTTCGGCCCCTGCGCGAACTTCAGGCCCTTCTCGGTCAGCGCCGCGGTCGCCTGCGTCGCCGTCATGCCGCTCACGTCCGGCACCTGGACCTTCGCCGGCGGAGTGGTCGCTGTACCGCCGTTGTCCTTGCCCAGGTTGGTGAACAGGGCGTAGGCACCGACCGCGATCGCGACGATGGCCAGGCCGAGCAGGAAGTAGGCGAGGCCGCGGTTGCGCCGCGACCGCGAGTCCTCGAGGTCGTCCTCGTCGCCGCCGGGCGGCAGCAGGTCGTCGGCCGGACCCTGCCGGTACGCCTGCGTCGCCGCGGTAGAGGCCATCGTCGCCGGGATCGCGCGGGTCTCGGCGACCGACGCCATCGGCGCGGTCACCTGCTGCCCGGCCAGCACCCGGTGGATGTCCTGCCGCATCTCCGACGCGCTCTGGTACCTCTCCTCGCGGCTCTTCGCCAACGCCTTGAGTACGACGGCGTCGACCTCCGGCGGGATGTCCGGGTCGAACGACGACGGCGGCAGCGGCTGCTCCCGCACGTGCTGGTAGGCCACCGACACCGGCGACTCGCCGACGAACGGCGGCCGGCCGGTGAGCAGTTCGTACAACAGGCAGCCGGTCGAGTACAGGTCCGAGCGCGCGTCCACGGTCTCACCACGCGCCTGCTCCGGTGACAGGTACTGCGCGGTGCCGATGACGGCCGCGGTCTGGGTCATCGTGGACGAGGTGTCCGCGACCGCCCGGGCGATGCCGAAGTCCATCACCTTGACCTGACCCTGCGGGGTCAGCATCACGTTCCCGGGCTTGATGTCGCGGTGCACGATGCCGGCCCGGTGGCTGTAGTCCAAAGCCTCGAGCACGCCGGAGGTGATCTCGAGCGCCCGCTCCGGCATGATCTTGCGGCCCTCGCGGATCAGGTCGCGCAGCGTCTTGCCGGTCACCAGTTCCATCACGATGTACGGGATGGTGACGCCGGAACCGTTCGGGTCCGGCTCCTCGCCGGTGTCGTACACCGACACGATGGTCGGGTGGTTCAACGAGGCCGCCGACTGCGCCTCGCGGCGGAACCGGGCCTGGAAGGTCGCGTCACTCGCCAGGTCGACCCGGAGCCGTTTGATCGCGACAGCCCGGCCGAGTCGGTTGTCGACGCCCCTGCGCACATCGGCCATGCCGCCGCGGCCGAGCGGTTCGCCTTCTTCATACCGGCCGCCGACGAGACGTGCCTGCGATGTCATGACTCAGCCTTCCAACCTGTCCGGAAAAACACACTCAATTTGCCCACGGTAGCGACAGCCACACGTGGATCCCCGTTGGAAAGACGCACTGTGACGGCATCATTCCGTATGGTGCTCACTGGTTCAGCACCGCCTCCATGACGCTCTTCGCGATCGGCGCGGCGAGCTTGCCGCCGGCGATGTCGTCGCGGGAGATGTTCGCCTTCTCGATCAGCACGGCGACCGCGACCTTCGGGTCGTCGGCCGGCGCGAACGCGGTGAACCACGCGAACGGCGGCCGGTCCGGCGCGGTCTGCGCCGTACCGGTCTTGCCGGCCACCTGGATCCCGCTGATCCGGCCGGGCTTGCCGGTGCCGTTGTTCACGACGTCGATCATCATCGTGGTCAGCTGAGACGCGACCTCCGGTGTGACCGCCTGGTGCAGTGACTCCGGCTTGGTCTCCGACACCGTCTTCAGGTCCGCCGTCTTCACGCTCTGGACCAGGTAGGGCTTCATCACCTCGCCCTTGTTCGCGATCCCGGCCGACACCATCGCCATCTGCAGCGGCGTGGCCCGGACGTCGAACTGGCCGATCGCCGACTGCGCCGTCTGCGGCTGATTCGGGTCGCCGGGGAACTGGCTGGCCACGGCGCCGAGCTCCGGCAACGGCTTCTCGCCGAAGCCGAACTTCGCCGCCTGGTCACGGAGTACGTCCGGACCGAGGTCCAGGCCGACGCTGCCGAACGCCGTGTTGCACGAGAAGCGCAGCGCCACCGTGAGGGTCGCGTTGTCGCTGCCCCCGCAGTTGCGGCGGTCCTCGTTCACCAGCGGTTGCGTGGTCTGCGGCAACGGCAGCTCGGCCGGCGAGTTGACCTTCGTCTCAGGCGTGTACTTCCCGCTCGACAGCGCGGCCGCCGCCGTCACCAGCTTGAACGTCGAGCCCGGCGGGTAGAGCTCCTTCGCCGCGCGGTTCGACAGCGGCTTGTTCGGGTCTGCGTTCAGCCGCTTCCACGCGTCGCTGACCTTGTCCAGGTCGTGCGAGGCCAGCTGGTTCGGGTCGTACGACGGCCGGCTCGCCATCGCCAGCACCTTGCCCGTCTTCGGCTCCAGCGCGACGACCGCGCCGGTCTTGCCGGCCAGTCCGGCGTACGCCGCCTGCTGGGCCGCGGCGTTCAGGGTCAGGGTCACGCTGCCGCCCTGCTGCGGACGGTTGCTGATCACGTCGATGATCCGGCGGAACGCCATCGACGGGTCCGAGCCGTTCAGCTCGGAGTTCATCGTCAGCTCGATCCCGCCACGGCCGAACAAGTAGGAGTAGAACCCGGTCAGCGGTGCGTACGTCGGTCCGGCCGGGTAGGTGCGCTGGAACTTGAACCGGTCGTCGGACCGCTCGCTCTTGGCGATCGGCGTACTGCCGATCAGGATCGGCCCGCGGTTCACCGAGAACTGCGAGTCGCGCACCCGGCGGTTGTCGTTGCGGCCGTTGAGCTCACCGGCCCGGAACGCCTGCAGGTACGTCGAGTTCGCCATCAGCGCGAGCATCAGGATGATCGCTGCCACGGCCAGTCGTCGGATCGCTGAATTCACTGCTTCTGCACCGCCATGGCGATCGTTTCGTCGGACACGGGGGCGGCCGGCGTCTGCGGCCGGCGTGCTTGGTCACTGATCCGCAGCAGCAGCGCGATGATCGCCCAGTTCGCGACCAGCGACGTACCGCCCAGCGCCATGAACGGCGTGGCCAGACCGGTCAGCGGGATCAGCCCGGTGACGCCGCCGACGATCACGAAGATCTGCAGGGCGAACGACATCGCCAGACCGGTCGCGATCAGCTTGCCGAAGATGTCACGGCAGCCGAGCGCGGTCCGCAGGCCGCGCTCGATGATCAGTGTGTAGACCAGGATGATCGCGATCAGCCCGGTCAGGCCGAGCTCCTCGGCGAACGAGGAGATGATCATGTCGCTCTGGCCGTACAGCGTGATCTCCGGGCGGCCCTGGCCGAGGCCGCGGCCGAGGACGCCGCCCCAGGCCTGACCCATCAGCCCGGTCGCCACCTGGCCGCCGTCGATCGAGAACGGGTCGAGCCAGTCCTGGATTCGTTTGTGCACGTGTCCGAACGTCTGGTACGCGAAGAACGCTCCGGCCGCGAACAGCAGGCCACCGATGATCAGCCAGCCGGCCCGCTCGGTCGACACGTACAGCAGGAACAGGAACAGGCCGAAGAACAGCAGGGACGATCCGAGGTCACTCTCGAAGACCAGCACGCCCAGGCTGACGCCCCAGGCGATCAGGATCGGGCCCAGGTCGCGGGCCCGCGGCAGGTCGAGCCCGAGAAAGCGGTGCCCGGCCAGCGTCAGTACGTCGCGCTTCACCACCAGATAACCGGCGAAGAAGATGACCAGGCACACTTTCGCGAACTCACCAGGCTGGAACGACATCCCGGCCAGCCGGATCCAGATCCGGGCGCCGTTCAGGTTCACACCGAGGCCGGGGATCAGCGGCAGGACGAGCAGCACCAGACCGGCCAGTCCGGCGGTGTAGGTGAGGGCCTGCAGGCGCCTGTGATCTCTGATCAAAAGGATCACCACGAGGAAAAGCACGATGCCGACCGCGGTCCAGGTGATCTGCTGCGGTGCCGCTGGTGCCTTCGGGGTCCGGCCGTTCGCCTCGGCGATCGAGGCGAGGCCGAGGTCGATGCGATGGATCATCGCCACACCGAGCCCGTTCAGCAGCACCGCGCACGGCAGGAGGACCGGATCGGCGTACGGCGCCCGGTAGCGCAGCGCGAGGTGGGCGATCAGCGCGAGCAGGCCGATGCCGGCGGCGTAGTACCCGGTGCTGGCCGGCACCTTGTCCTGCACGGTGATGCCGATGTTCACGTACGCCGCGACCGAAACTCCGACCGCGATGATGAGCAGGAACAACTCCACCCCGCGCCGGGTGCGGGGGATGATCTGGATGACCGACGTCGACGCGATGCTCATCGAACGCCGTCACAGTCGTCGGGGTCCACCGGCGTACTCGGCGTCGTCGACGGTGAAGTCACCGGAACCGTGGCCGGGGGCTTCGGCGGCGTGGACACGGGCTTGCCGGTCGCCGGCGGCGTACTCGGCAGCGGCGTGGTCGGCCGCGGTGTCGGGCTCGGGGTCGGCTTGACCTGCGCGCACTCGTCCGCGGTGTGCTGCAGTTCACCCACGATCGCGTGGGCCCCGGCCAGGTTGTCGGCCTGGATGTTGCCCTCCACCTGCTCCCGGCTGTACGTCGGCAGCTTGTCCACCTGCAGCGTCTGCCGCTCGTACACCTTCGACAGCGTCAGGCCGGGGAGGTCTGCTTCCACACCCTTGAAGATCGCCACGTAGTCGCCGTCGGTCCCAACGAAGTACTGCTTCTGGGTCCAGCTGTACGCGAACCAGATGCCGCCACCGATCAGACCGAGAATCACCACGAGTACGGCGATCCGGCGCAGCCACGGGAACCGCTTCGGCGGCCTCGGGGCGTACCGCAGCTCCTCCGGGTCCAACGCGGCCGCGTGACCGCCGCCGCCGTGGCCGCCGTGGCCGCGGATGGCCGTGGTCGGCTCGCCGCGTCCCGTGCTGCCTTGCGCCAGCTCCGCCGCGGCGCCGACCAGCTGCGGCGACTCCCCGCTGACGGGCGGCGTCTCGATCACGTCCGCGACGACACAGGTGACGTTGTCGTTGGACCCGGCCTCCAGGGCGTGCGTGATCAGCTCAACCACCACGGAGTCCGGCGTACCGTCGGCCATCGAGGCCGCGATCACCTCGTCGCTCACGTAGTCGGGCAGGCCGTCACTGCACAGCAGCAGCCGGTCGCCGGCCCGGACGTCGAGGATCTCCAGGTCCGGATCGGAGTCCGGCCGGCCGTCCAGCACCCGCAGGATCAGGTTGCGGTGCGGGTGGGTGAAGGCCTCCTCCTTGGAGATCCGGCCCTCGTCCACCAGCGACTGCACAAAAGTATGGTCGTGGCTCAGCTGGTACAGCTGGCCGTCCCGCATCCGGTACGCGCGGGAGTCGCCGAGATGCGCCAGCCCGAGCTGCTGCCCGTCGAACATCAGCGCGGTGACGGTCGAGCCCATCCCCTCGCGCTCCGGGTCCTCCTCGACCAGCTCGGACAGCCGCTCGTTGGCCCGGTGCACCGCCCCGGCCAGCGCCTCGATCATGTCCTCGCCGCTGATCTCCGGGTTGTCCAGCCGCCGGATCACCTGGACCGCCGCCGCGCTGGCCACCTCACCGGCCGCCGCGCCGCCCATCCCGTCGGCGAGCAGCAGCAGGTGCGGACCGGCGTACGCCGAGTCCTCGTTGTTGCGGCGCACCCGTCCGACGTCGGACAGTGCTGCGTAGTCGAGCGACAGGGTCATCGAGGCAGGCCTACTTCGCGATGTTCAGCGTCGTCCGGCCGATCCGGACCGAGCCGCCGATCTCGGCCGGCACCGGGCGGGTCACCCGCTGGCCGTCCAGGTACGTCCCGTTGGTCGAGCCGAGGTCCTCGACCCACCACTGCCCCTCGGAAGAGAACAGCCGGGCGTGCCGGGTCGAAGAGTAGTCGTCATCGAGCCGGATCTGACAGTCCGAGCCGCGTCCGATGATCACCGGCTCGTCGACCAGGGTCGCGCCGACGCCCGCCTGAGGGCCGTCCGCGATCGTCACCGACCCGGGCAGGCCCTTGCGTTTCTTGGTCGGCCTGGCGGGCTTCGGCGTACGGGAGTTCTGCGGTACGACGGCGGCCGCGGCGCGGCTGTCGACCTTGGCGCCGAACAGGTCGGACCTGATCACGGACAGCACCGCCAGGACGAACATCCACAGCAGCGCCAAAAACCCCAGTTTGATCAGGGTCAGGGTCAGTTCCGACATGGAAGCTCAGTCACCACCCGCTGCTCGGCGGCTGGGCCATCGGCTCGTCCGCGAGACGCAGCGTCATGGTTGTGTTGCCGATCCGCACGGTCGAGCCGTCGACCAGCTCGGCCTCGGTGGTCCGCCGGCCGTTCACCAGGGTGCCGTTGGTGGAGCCCAGGTCGACCAGCACCACTCGGATGCCGCCAGGACCCTCCGGCATCAGCCGGATCTCGGCGTGCCGCCGGGACACACCCGGGTCGTTGATCTGGATGTCCGCGTCGGTACCGCGGCCGAGGACCACGCCGGGCGGGTTGACCGGGCGGCGCCGGCCGTTCACCTCGAGCATCACCTGGGGGTGACCGCGTCGGGGCTGCTGTTGCTGCGGGGGCGGCGGGCTGGCCGGGGTGCTCAGCACCGGGCCGTCGTTCGGCGGCACGTAAGGCTCCTGCGGGTAGGGCTGGGACCGCCGTTGCGGTGAACCGACGGTGGCACTGACCACCCGGAACTTACCTGTCGGGAGGTCGTCCTGCTGGGTCAGCTCGATCTCGATCGGGCCGGAGAACGTGTACCGCTGGATGTCGGCGTGGTCGCGCAGTTCGTTGGCCAGTTCGTGGTTGAGGGTCCGGCCGTAGGCGTTCAGGCGCTCGAAATCGCCCGGACCGAGCTCGATCGTGAAGTGGTTCGGCACCAGCCGGCGGTCCCTGGACAGGATCCGCGCGGTGTTGTCGATCTCACGCTTGAGCGCCGCCGCCAGCTCGATCGGCTCGACGTCGCCCTTGAACGCACGCGCGAAGACACCGCTCACAATGCCCTCCAGGCGTCGCTCGAAGCGCTGCAGCGGTCGCACGCCTCCTCCTCCACGGTCGGTCGCCGGCTGGTGCCAACGATCGTGCCTGCCGTCCGGCGCCCCCAGCAGGCACGCCGTACGCCGCGTCCACGTCACGGTGGACACACCGGGTACGACGATCGATCGTATCGGGAGGTTCGACCGAACCCGCAATGTGAAGGTCCGCCAGATCCCGTGCTAGTCTTCTCACTCGGTTGCAGAAGACATCGTCAGAGCAACCTGCGCGCGGGTGGCGGAATAGGCAGACGCGCACGGTTCAGGTCCGTGTGCCCGAAAGGGCGTGGGGGTTCAACTCCCCCCTCGCGCACAAAGTCCCGGTCAACGACCGGGACTTTTCCAATTCCCCACCCAACTGTGATTGACCCGCAGCCGGCTACGTGCGCTCCTTCGTCGCGTGCTCGCTCGCCTGCCCCATCGTGCGTTGAGGGCGGATGCGTGCACAAGGTCACACCTGGAGGGCAGCTAGAGCATGGTGTGGTCTCGGGAGCGGGGGTCGTCTACCGCCCGGGTGCGGTAGATCTCGCCCTTCATGGCAGTGGCGCGCCACGGACGGGCGTGCTGGAACGGGACTGTCAGGGCGGGGTCGTCGCGGTCCAGCGTGGTGATGGCGAGACCGGAGTTCCCGCTGAGCTGGGCGGCGTACGTGCCGGTGGGCGTGATCAGACCGGACGGCATCAGGTCGACGGTCTGCGCGGGTAGCGACATCGAAACCCAATAGCAGTTGATCGCGGCGTACGCACGCGCCTTCAGCTCGAAGATCGAGTCCACCGGGTACGCCGACAGCAGCAGACACTCGACGCCGAGACGCTCGTACTGACTGAACAACTGCGGGAAGTTGATCTCGACACAGATCGCGCAGCCGAATCGATAGCCGTCGACGTCGAACACCACTGGGTCGAAGCCAGGGCTGTAGAAATGGTTGATCTCGGTGTTCGAGCAGAAGCGCTTGTCGTAGCGGTCGACCAGTTCGCCCGCGTCCGAAATCACATACAAGCTGTTGTGGGGCCGATGCGGCGGCGTCAACGGATGCGCTGACCCCAGCACGACCCACAGCCGCAGCTCAGCGGCCAACGCCATGACCCGCTCGAGCTCCCCGCGGACCACACCCCAGTCAACCTGCGACCAGTCGGCGATCTGCTCCTTCGCGTACCCACTCAGCGCACCCTCCGGAAAGTGCACCAACCGCGCCCGCCCAGCCGCTGCCTTCCGCATCAACGACCGAACGGTCTTCCCGTTCACCCGCGCGTCCGCACTGATAGCCGGCTGCGCAAGAGCAACCCGAATCCCCGTCATCGCCCTACGGTCGCACTCAGCACCGACAGAACCACGCAACGGCACGGCCCTTCGTCCTGCGATGAAAGACTCACACCATGGCGCGAACCGAACGCGGTGTAGGCCGTGTGGGGGATGGGGCGGGTCGGTCGCGCGGGTGACGACCGCGGCGGGTGTTCGGTGGCAGGGTTTGACCTTTAGGGGTGTTGGCTGGGAGGAAACTGGCGGTATGGAGAGTGCGGCGTTCGAGTTGGTCGGGTTGACCAAGGTGTTCGGCGAGGAGCGGGCGGTCGACGGGCTGAGTCTGTCGGTGCCGACCGGATCGTTCTTCGGGATGCTCGGGCCGAACGGGGCGGGGAAGACGACCTCGCTGTCGATGGCGGTCGGGTTGCTGCGGCCGGACGAGGGGACGGCGCGGATCTTCGGGGTGGACGTGTGGGACGAGCCGACGAAGGCGAAGGCGCTGGTCGGGGTGCTGCCGGACGGGCTCGGGATGCCGGAGCGGCTGACCGGGCGTGAGGTGCTGACGTACCTGGGCCTGCTGCGGGGTCTGCCCGAGGACGAGGTCCGGAGACGTACGTCGGAACTCCTCGAGGTGCTCGAGCTCGATCACGAGGACGAGAAGCAGGTGATCGGCTACTCGACCGGCATGCGGAAGAAGCTCGGACTGGCCGTCGCCTTGCTGCACGCGCCCCGGCTGCTGGTGCTGGACGAACCGTTCGAGGCGGTCGACCCGGTGTCGGCGGCGACCATCCGGACGATCCTGAACAGGTTCATCGCCGGCGGCGGGTCGGTGGTGATGTCGAGTCACGTCATGGCGCTGGTCGAGCAGCTGTGCGACCGGGTGGCGGTCGTCGCCGACGGCAAGGTCGTTGCCTCGGGCACTGTTTCCGAGGTGCAGGCCGGCGGCAGCCTGGAGGACGCGTTCGTGTCGCTGGTCGGTGCCTCGACCCGGGGTGCGGAGGGTCTGTCGTGGCTCTCGGCCTGACCTACGCCACCTCGCACACGCTGGTCCGGATGCGGCTGTCCTCGTTCCGGCATGCACTGAAGGACCAGAACCGGGTCTCCTGGATCGGCGCCGGTGCGTTCTGCGGCCTGGTGCTCGCCGGCGGCACGATCTGGGTCGCAGCCCGCGGCGACAACGACGGACTGGTCGTTGCGCTCGGGATCTGGATGCTCGGCTGGGTGGTCGGGCCTCTGTTCGCGGGTGGCGGTGACGAGACGCTCAAGCCAGAGTACTTCAGCATGCTGCCGTTGCCGCCGCGCACGCTGTCGACCGGACTGCTGGTCGCTGCGGTCGCCGGCGTCGCACCGGTGATCAGCCTCGTGGCCCTGCTGAGTCTGGTCGTTGCCGGTGCGCAGCTGAGCGTCGCAGCAGCTCTCATCGCCCTGCCGGCCCTCGTATTACAGCTGTTCTGCTTCATCCTGGCGTCCCGGCTCGCCGTCGCCGTGTACGGCGTACTCCTGCAAGTCCGCTCGGGGGCCGTCCTCGCCGCGGTGGTCAACGCGTTCATCCTGGCGTTCGCGGCGCAGGGCTGGGCGCTGATCGTCGCGTACGTCTCCACCGACGTGCAGGGCACCGTGGCCACTGCTGCGCGCATCGCACCGTCGGGCTGGGGTCTGGCCGCGGTCGAGGCCGCCGGTCGTGGCGACTGGCTCGAGGCGCTGCTGCCGCTGGTCGGCCTGGTCCTGCTCGCCGCAGTGATGCTGATCGCCTGGTCCGCTCTCCTGGTACGCCGTACCACTGCCAGCCACATGAGCCACAAGGTCCGGCGACCACTGTCCGCCGACGGACCGAGCAGTGCGGCCGCAGCCAAGGAACTCCGCTCGTGGACGCGGGACCTGCTCTACGGTCACAAGGCCGTCTTCGCGGTCAGCTATGGACTCTTCTTCTGCATGATGCCGCTCGCACTCAAGGCGACCTACATGCTGCCGTGGGCCGGTCCGGCGGCCGTCATCATGGCCGGTGCGATGGCCTCCAACCTGTACGGTGCGGACGGTACGGCGCTCTGGACGACGCTGATGACCCCCGGCTCGGCCGGACCGGATGTACGGGCGCGGCAGCGCGCGTTCCTGCTCGTCTTCGGACCGCTCACCGTCCTGATCACCGTGCTCTTCACCTGGTGGGCAGGCGACGCCGGTGCCTGGCCGCTCGTGCTCAGCGTGCTGCCGGCGCTCCTGGGTGGCGCGGCCGGTCTGATCGTGGCCTGCTCGGTGTGGGCCGCCGTACCGACGACCGACGCGCACAAGCGGTCCGGCAATCCGCTCAACTCGGGTGAGAACGAGGGCGAGACCATGGGCCTCGTCTACGTGATGCTCGTACTGGTGTCCGTGTCCGCGGCACCCGCGCTGGTCGCTGCGCTCTACTGGTCGTGGTGGGGCGTCCCGATCGGGCTGCTGTCCGGCGTACTGGCGTGGTGGTACCTCGGCCGCCTCGCCATCAACCGGCTCGAACAGCGCGGACCCGAGCTGCTCACGCTGCTCAGGCACGGCCGGACCGTCGAGGAAGCCAAGAAGAAGGCGCAGTACGAGTCGATCCCCCGCTGGAAGCGGACGCTGGCCGGCTTCTGTCTCGGCTTCGCCGCCATCCCGCTGTTCCCGCAGGCGCTCGTACCTGCGATCTTCCTGCTGACCGGCAACGCCGACACCAAGTCGTGGTTCCTCGCCCTCTACGTGGCGAACCCGTTGCGGTGGCTGGTCATCGCCGGGATGGCAGTGCTCGGCCTGGGCATGTACGCGTACGGCGGGCTCACCTACTACAACGCGCGGAAGGTGTCACCGGCGGAGGCGGGGTAGCCCCGGCCTGGGAGTCCCTCGGTGGCGGGCGTTCGTCACGCTTCGGGCGCCCAGGACCATCCACAGGGCGAGGACGGCCGCGGCTACCAGGCCGGCGACCCCGGCGTAGTCGGTCAGACTCATCATGTTCTCTTTCGCAGGCGGGCGGGTGCGCTGTGTCGTCTCGTCCCCGCCCCACCGCCCCGGTCAGGGGCGGCGAGTTCCGCGAACGTTCTGACCGGAAGTGACGGTCCCTCAGCAAATCCGTGATGACACTTGCGTGCCGCGGCACGGAACGGCCAGTGGGAATCGGCTCGCTTCAGCGTTGTAACGCCTGATTAGGTGGACTACCGCGCCGAGAGGGGGCCGCCCATGCAGGAAGGCTTGTTGCTTGATGCCCGGGAGGAGCAGGCCTACCGCCTGCTGGTCGGGCTGTCCGCGGCCCGGTCCGGGGAGCTCGCCGAAGTCGCGGAGTTGACGCGGCACGAGGCGGACGAGGTACTGCAGCGGCTGCAGGCGAAGGGACTGGTCGCGGCCACCGAGGTCGACGACCCGGTGTTCCGCCCGCTCCCGCCGGACGTTGCTCTCGGTACGACGCTGCTCCGCCGGCAGGAATCGTTGGAGACGGCCCGCAAGACGGTGGCGGCGCTGAGCGAGGAGTTCCGCGCCAGTGCGAGCCGCCGTGACGCGCACCACCTGGTCGAGGTGATCGTCGGCGCGACCGCGCTCCGGGAGCGGCTGCGCGACCTGCAGGAATCGGCGCGCGAGGAGATCCTCTGGTTCTGCCGCGCCAACCCGTTGGCGATGCAGGGCGCCGACAACACCGAGGAGTACGGCGCTCTGACCCGCGGCGTCCGGTACCGCGCGATCTACGAACGCGCCCTCCTCGAGACCCCGGGCGAACTCGACTCGATCGCCGAGGGCGTGAGCTGGGGTGAGGAGGCGCGCGCGTTGCCGACGCTCCCGGTCCGGCTGGCGATCGTGGACCGGTCGACCGCGGTCTGCCCGTTGGTCCGTGACGACGAGCTGGGGATCGGTGAGCCGACAGCCGCCGTCATCAGCCGCGGCCAACTGCTCGACGCACTCCTGGCCCTCTTCGAGAGCCACTGGGAGCAGGCGACGCCGGTGAAGCTCCAGCGGGGCAACTCCGAGGAGACGGAAGGTCTCGACGACAACGAGCGGTTCCTGCTGTCGCTGCTGGTCGCCGGTGTGCCGGACAAGTCGATCGCGTCCCAGCTGGGCATCAGCCGTCGTACCGTCCAGCGCCGGCTCGACCGGATGATGGCGCTGGCCGGCGTCGACACCCGCACCGGCCTGGCGTTCCAGGCCGCCAAGCGCGGCTGGATCTGACCGCCAGGGATGAGCCCTCGGCCGTGGTGTACTGCCGCCATGCGCACCCCGCCCCGAAAAGGTGCCGCACTGGCCGTTCTCACGCTGGCCTTCGCCGGGATCACCCCGGCCCACGCTGACGTGACCACCGCCGCGGCGAACAACGACCCCGCCTTCGTCCACGTGTACGACAACAACCTGGAGAACCTGCCGACCGTCGACCTGGCCTGTCCGGGCGACTGGCAGGACCTGGCCTACTACCTGAAGCGTGCCCCGCTGAAGCCGGACGTCTTCACGGTCCAGCAGATCAGCAACCGCGTGCAGCTGGACACGTACCTGGACCGCCTCTCGACCGACCTCGGCGAGACGTACGCCGGCGTGATCGCCGACGTCTCGCCCGCCGCGATGAACAGCCCCTGCGGCGCACCGAAGGACCACCAGACCAACGCCGTCATCTACCGGACCGCGCGCTTCACGAACCTCGGCCTCGGCAACGCGACCTGGCAGGCGCAGAGCGACGAGTCCGGTGCGTGCGCCAACAACGACCAGGCCCGGACCAAGGCGGTCAAGGTCCGGCTGCACGACAAGGTCGCGAACAAGGACCTGACGGTCGCGTCGGTGCACTGGCCGACCTCGGCGTCGGGTGGTCCGCCGTGCGCGGAGTCCAACGCGCGCGAGACGGCGACCGAGCTGACCGAGGACGGGTACGGCGGCAGCCTGCTGATCTTCGGCGGCGACCTGAACTACTCCGACGTCAGCGGCGGTGCGTTCCGGCCCTGGTTCCAGCTGCTGAACGGCGACGCCGGCGGCTCACTCGGCTACCGCGACGCCGGGTACTCCGCCTGCGCCGGCAACCTGTCCTGCCTGGCGTCGAACTGGACCATCGGCGGCGACCGGCGGATCGACTTCCTCTTCGCCCGCCGGCCGTCCGGCGCGCTGCCCACGGTGAGCGCGTTCCACACCGTCACCTTCGACGAGGGTGACGCCGCCGACCAGGCCGAGACCGGCTCCGACCGCGAGGACCGCAACTACTCCGACCACCGGGCAGTCAGCGCTCGCGTCTACTACTGACCGTCGCCGGACAGCGGATCGGCCCGGACGGTGGTCGCACCGTCCGGGCCGAACTCTGTGGTGACTACTACTTGACGCCGTACGCGCGGATCACGGTCTGCGTGAACTTCGCGCCGTCCGTGCCGGTGGTTTGCACCTTCAGCGAGACGGTGTCGTGGGCGTTGGCGACCACGGCGACATAGTGGCCGAGGGCACCTACCACGAGGAGCTGCCGCCAGGTCTTGCCCTCGTCGAACGAAGCCCAGGCACTCAACGAGGTTGACCGCGGTGCCTCGAAGCCGACGACGTGCGTCCGGGCGCCGACACGACCGGTCAGGTCGGTCGGGACTTTGTAGCCGACCTGCAGCAGCGGCAGCGGAGTCGCCTTGTCCTCCGCCTGCTTACCGGACCGGAACTCCCACGAGGTCGCCGTGTTCGTCGCCCAGTTCCACTCCCCGTCGGCGTCGATCCGCGAGGTGGCCAGGTCCAGCTTGTACGCCGCGGTGTCGCTGGAGGTGATGACGTCCTCCCACGCATCCGGTAGTTCGGCGATCACCTGACCGTTGCGCGACAGCTTGGCGCTGGCCGAGCTGGTCTCGCCGACCGTGTAGTGCCCGTCCGCGTCCACGAACGACGGGATCCGCAGCGACAGCCGATCGCCGGTCCGGCTCGACACCACTCCAGGTGCCGTGGCCGGCCGAACCACCGGACCGAACCAGGTCTCTTTCGAGGTGCCGTTCTGGTAGGTCCGCGGCAGCGTCGTCATGCCACCGGCCAGCGGGTTCATGTCATCCCAGGTGTAGAGGTGGTGCACCCGGTGCTGCCAGATCGAGTCACCGGACGTCACCCACTCCTCCCGCACCTTCGGAGTCTGCACGAACCGCTGCGAGTCGTTCCAGGAGTACTCCTGCCACGGCCGCCACCCGAACCGCTGCTCCTTGGCCCAGTCGAAGCCGCCGTTGTCGGCGTACCCGGTGGTGATCCGCGCGCTGTTGGCCGGGGTCACCTTGTAGTCGATCTTGCTCGGGATGGACCCGGTCGAGACCTGCTGGACGTCGTACAGGTACGGGCTCGAGGTGGTCAGGGTCAGGTCGATCGTGGCGTGGCCGCGCTCGGCCCGGTCGATCAGCCGATGGCCGTCCTTGAACGTCGTGACCATCGCCGGGATCGGTTCGCGGTCACCGGTCGGGCGCCAGACCGTCCACGCCGACCAGTCTGCCGGCCGCACCAGGATCACTCCAGCGGCACCCGCCTTCGCGGCCGCCGCGATCTGGTCCTGCTCACTGCCGTCCTGACTGGAGTCCAGCACCGCCACCGCGCCCTTCACTCCCTGGAACGACGAGTCGGCGGACACCAGCGGGAACCGCTTCTTGCCTTCGTACGACGGCGACTGGTGCAGCAGGTTGATGTCCAGCGGTCCGGTCACACCGGAGACCGTGGCCTGCACCAATGGCGCGACCAGTTGCCAGCGGGACGAGAACTCGAAGGTGCCGTCCTTGACCGGCTTGGTCGGCGTGACGCTGACTTCCTTGACCGTGCTGAAGTGCATGACGCCGTGGCTGATCGAGCGGCCGTTGCCGTACTCGCGGTGCACGTAGTAGCTCAGCACCGCCTGCTGCTCGGACGGTTTCGGCGTCCGGATCGTGATCGGCACCGCCTTGCGTGCATCGATCACCACCTCGATGTCCTTGCTCACCACGATGTTCGGGTCGGTGAACAGGCTGACCTTCTCGTCCTGAGGCTCGCCGTTCTCGACCAGCGAGTGCAGCAGGTAGGTGCCCTCCTCGACCTCGGCGGTGTAGCTGGAGCCGTCCGGGATCCAGGCCAGTACGTCGGAGCGCGAGTTGTCGCCGTACAGCGAGATGACCGGGACGCCGGTGGGCTGTCCGTCGAGACCGACCGCCCGCAGGGTGACGGTGTGCTTCGGGCCTTGCCGGAGCGCGCCGACCGCGGTGTGGGTGACGACGCCGTCGGGGCCGGTGGCAACGATCCAGCCGCTGTGCAGCCCGCGGTCGAGCTTGGCCGCGGTCAGGTCCACCGGTACGTCGCTGTTGCCGTGCGCGGGCACGGTGATGGTGGCGGGAACGCCGAAGGCGTCGGTCTCCGGCTTGCCGGCGTCGAGGTTGCTGACGGCAACGGACAGGGCGAGCGTCACGGGCGCGTCCGAGTCGTTGCGGTAGTTGATGGTGCGCGTCGACGAGCCGGTCGTCGTCTGCGGGCCGAAGTCCGCCACACCGGTGGCGAACACCTTCTGCGCCACCGCCCGGGTCAGGTCCACGCGGCCGGCGCCCTGGGCGTACACGCTCTGGTTCGGTTGGGTCTTGGCAGTGCTGACCAGCGCGTTCTTCAGCTCGTCGGCCTTCCAGTCCGGGTGCTGCTGCGCCAGCAGGGCTGCCGCTCCGGCAACGTGCGGCGCGGCCATCGACGTACCGGAGGCTGCGGTGTAGAGCTCATCCACCGGCGCGCCCATGGCCGTCCCGGCCGCGCGGGCGGCGATGATGTCCACGCCGGGCGCGGTGATCTCCGGCTTGAGTCCGGCGTCGCCGAGACGCGGTCCGCGGCTGGAGAAGTCGGCCAGCCCGTCGGTCCGGTCCACGGCACCCACCGTCAGTGCGGACGCGGCGGCTCCCGGCGTACCGATCGTCTCGTCCGCACCGTCGTTGCCGGCCGAGACGACGAACAGCGTGCCGGTCTGCGCGGTGATGTCGTTCACCGCCTGGCTGAGCGGGTCGGTGCCGTCGGTCGGACCACCACCGAGGCTCATGTTGACGACCTTGGCACCCTCGGCGGCGGCCCACTCCATCCCGGCGATGATCCAGGAGTCGTACCCGTAGCCGTCGTCGCCGAGCACCTTGCCGACCAGCAGGTCCGCCTTCGGGGCGACACCCTTCCTGGTCCCGCCCGCGCCGGCTCCGGTGCCCGCGATGGTCGCAGCGACGTGCGTGCCGTGGCCGAAGTGGTCCTGCGCACCGGTCGGGCTGCCGGAGAAGTCCTCGGCCTCCTTGACCTTGCCGACCAGGTCCGGGTGCTGCGCGTCCACGCCGGTGTCGAGTACGGCGACCTGGACGCCGGAGCCCTCGTAGCCGGCCTTCCACGCGTCCGGTGCGCCGATCTGTGGGACGCTCTTGTCGAGCACCGGCTTCACCTTGCCGTCGAGCCAGATCTTGCTGACACCGCTGCTCAGCGAGCGAGCACCGACCGCCGGGGACAAGGACTTCCACAGCTCGGGCAGCTGGTCCTTGGCCGCGTCCACGGCTTCGCCGCCGATCGACGCGAGCTGCCGCGTGGTCGTCGTACCGGCGAGGGCTTCGGACGTGCGCAGGCCCGGGGTGTACTTGACGATCAGCGGGAGTTGCCGGGCGGCGGAGTCGCCGTACCCGTCGGCGATCAACTCGTCCACGTCGAACAGGTCGGCGTCGAGGACACCGGTGCAGATGTACGGGACGGCGTCGCTCGGCAGGACGCGGAGGCCGCCGTCGGCCTCGATGGTGTGGAACGAGACGCCTTCGCGGCCCGGGGCCGGGTGGACGCTGGCCGCCTTCCGGCCGCCACCGGCGTCGGTCACCTCGACGACGTCGCCGGTGATCAGGGTGACCGCACTGCTCGTCGGGCTGGTGTTCCCGGTCGGGGGTGGTGACGCGGCGGCGGCCGGGGTCACCGAGACCGCGCCGAGGGCCAGTACCGCTGCAAGGGTGGCAGCAGTGATCCGTGGATGGGACATAGTCGGATTCTCCTTCGAGAGGTTGGGGGCAGGACCACCTCTTCTTGAGACAGAGTTTGCAATCACGTCACGGGGATCCGGCCTGTCCATCACTGCCGTCCCTGCGACATGGCGCAAGCACGCCAGCCCCGGCACCATCGGAGGCATGACAGCGCACATGGCCGCACAGCAGGTGGCGCGTAGATGGGCTTGGCTCGGCACGTTGCTGGTCGGCGGTGCGCTGTACGTGCTCGTCCTCGCCGTCTTCACCGACACCGCGAACCCGAATCTGTTCCCGACGCTGATCCTGCTCGGCGCCCTCGTCGTACCGCTGACGTTCGTGACGTTCGCGGCCGGCCGGTCCGGGCGCTGGCTGATCGACGGCCCGACGCTCGGCGGGTCGCTGCTGTTCGGCGGCGTCGTCGGAGTTGTCGTCGCCGGCCTGCTCGAGTACGACGCGATGCGGCGACTCGGGACGTTGCCGATGCTCGGGGTCGGGCTGATCGAGGAGGCGGCGAAGCTCGTCGTGCCGACCATCCTGGTGGTGTTCTTCGGGCATCGCTACCGGACCTCGCTCGGGACCGGGATCGTCATCGGCGTCGCGGTCGGCACCGGCTTCGCCGTACTGGAGACGATGGGGTACGCCTTCGTCGCGCTGCTGCAGTCCGACGGGAGCGTCGGGGCGGCCGAGCGGACGCTGTTCATCCGCGGACTGCTCTCACCGGCCGGGCACGCTGCCTGGACCGGGCTGGCCTGCTGGGGACTCTGGCGGTTCGCGATCGTGCCGAGCGGCAAGCACTTCGTCGGTTTCCTCGGCATGTACGCGCTCGCCGTCGCCCTGCACACCACCTGGGACGGGATCGGCGGCTGGGTCACCTACATCATCGTCGGTGTGATCTCGATCGGCCTGCTGTTGTACGGCCTGAAGCGAGCACAGCGGATGGACCAGGTGCGCGTCCCGGTCTCGGCTGCCTAGACAAACTGTCCATCATGGACCTAGTGTCCACCTGTGAAGCCGGATCAACTCGCACCGATTGGTGACGCCCTGGCGCGGCTGCTGTCGCCGCATGCCGAGGTCGTGCTGCACGACGCCGTGACCGACCAGGTCGCCGGAATCTGGAACCCGCTGTCCGGCCGCGAGCCCGGTGAGCCCTCGCTGCTCGGTGAGCTGGCCGAACTGACCGCGACCGGTGAGGGCGTCTACGGCCCCTACCCGAAGTCGCTCTCCGACGGACGCCGGCTGTCGAGCGTGAGCGCCGTGATCCGCGACGACGACGGCGAACCGGCGTACGTCCTGTGCATCAACGTCGACAGGACGGCCTTCGAGGAGGCTTCGCGACTGCTGGCGGCCTTTGCTGCACCGGTCGCCGGGCAGCCGCGGGTGCTGTTCGAGCACGACTGGTCCGAGACGCTCAACGAGATCGTCGGTGCGTACGTCCGCGAGCGCGGCGCGGCGGTCGACCGGTTGACCCGCGCGGACCGGCTCGAGGTGCTCGGTCAGCTGGACACCGCCGGCGTCCTGAGTCAGCGCCGATCGGTCCCGGCCGTTGCCCGCGCATTGCGCGTCTCCCGGTCCGCGCTCTATCAACTGCTCGCCGAGGCCCGGAAGGAACCCGCCGATGCCGACCCTGCCTGACTTCCGGCTGGAGACCTACTTCGCGCAGTGGGAGTTCAGTGCGCGCTACCACCTGACCGCCTCGGACGCGCAGACGTTGTCGCTGGCCGAGTTGCTCGCGCTGGCCGACGACGACGGCCGGCAGCGGTGGGAGTCGCTGGCCCTCGGTTACACCGAGACGCGCGGACTGCCCGCACTGCGGGAGGAGATCGCCGCGACGTACGAGCATGCTGGCGCGGACGACGTACTGTGCTTCGCCGGGGCCGAGGAAGCGCTCTACCTGGCGATGCGGACGTTGCTCGAGCCCGCGGATCACATGGTCGTCCTGACCCCGAACTACCAGGCGGCAGAGACGGTCCCGCTGTCGGTCTGTGAGGTCACCGGTGTCGCGTTGCGGCCCGAGGAAGGCTGGGCGCTCGACGTCGACGCGATCGAAGCCGCACTCCGGCCGAACACCCGGATGGTGTCGGTGAACTTCCCGAACAACCCGACCGGGGCGGTCCCGTCCCTCGACAGCTGGTACCGCTTGGTGCGGCTGTGCGACGAGCGTGGGATCACGCTGTTCAGCGACGAGGTGTACCGCGGACTGGAACTCTCCGCACCATCGTTGCCGCAAGCAACAGACCTGTCCGGTACGGCGCTCTCCCTCAACGTGATGTCCAAGGCGTACGGGCTGCCCGGCCTGCGGATCGGCTGGATCGCCTGCCGGGATCGGGCGGTGCTGGACAAGCTCGAGCGCGCCAAGCACTACACGACCATCTGCAACTCCGCGCCGAGCGAAGTACTCGCGCTGATCGCGCTGAGAGCTCGTGAGCAGGTGCTCGCCCGCAACCGCGGGATCGTCGCGGAGAACCTGCCGGTGTTCACCGAGTTCTTCGCGCGCTATCCCGAGCTGTTCGAGTTCACCGCACCGGACGGCGGCTGTGTCTGCTTCCCGCGCTACCTCGGTGCGGACGGTGTCGAGGCAATGTGCACCGACCTCGTCGAACAGGCCGGCGTACTGCTGCTGCCGTCGAGCATCTACAGCTCGGCGCTGACCGAGACCCCGACCGACCGCTTCCGGGTCGGCATCGGGCGCAGCGATCCTGGTGAGGCCTTGACCGTGTGGGGCGAATGGTTGGAGAAGCGCTGATGACGCTGCCAGTGATCGGTCTGACCGAGATCACGAGGGTCGCCACACCGGACCTGGTCTTCGGCGCGGTTCGCGCTGCGTGCATCGCCCACGCCGAGGGTCGTACGTCGGTCCCGGCGCCGATGGTGCTGGACTTCCCCGAGCATGCCGGCGACTGCCACGTGAAGGCCGGGTACGTCGACCGGTCGCCGTACTTCGTGGTGAAGATCGCCAGCACGTTCGCCTCGGTCAACAACGGGCTGATGCTTCTCGTCGACGCGACGAACGGCGCGCCTGCCGCGGTGCTCGCCGACGAAGGCCTGCTGACCGCGTGGCGTACGGCGGCCGCCGGGGCGCTGATCACCGACGCGATGACACCTCCCGACGTGGACGAGGTCGCGGTCCTCGGGACCGGCGAGCAGGCACGGATGCAGGTGCAGTGGTTGTGCGAACTGCGGCCGCTACGCCGGGTCAAAGTGTGGGGCCGTCGTCCCGAAGCTGTGGACGCGCTCTGCGCGGTCTTCGCCGAGGACGGCCTGGACGCGCGGCCCGACGGACTGGACGGCGCGGCGTGCGTGATCGCGACGACCGCTGCCCGGGAGCCGTTGCCGGCCGAGGCGTTCCGGTCCGCGCTGCACGTGACCGGGATCGGGACCGACATGCCCGGCAAGGGTGAGTTGCCGGTCGAGGTGTTCGCGGGTGCGCTCATCGCCACCGACGACCACGCGCAGTGCCTCGATCACGGTGACTTCGGGAACGCCGTACGGGCCGGTGTCGTGGGCAACGACGTCGACTGGGCGGTCGGCGCCGTACTGCGGGACGGCGTGGACCGGAGCCGCCGGTCGGTGGCCGATCTGACCGGGATCGGTGCGGCGGATGCCGCGGTGGCGAGCGCCGTACTGGCCCGGGCGACTGCTTCCGAGTCAATTTCCCGTCAGTAGGGTGAGACGGCCGCGCTGAGGCATGGACAACGCGTGCTGGACTGAGTACGGTCCGTAAACGGCGTCCGCACCACGCCACCGCTGGAGGGCTGCTCGTCTGGGGCTGTGCCCTCCTCCTGTGCGGTGAGGTGCTGCCCGCCAGTAGCGCCTCACTGGTGGATGGGCAGAGCAGCCCGCGGCGGCTCGTCGCGGCCTGATGGGGGCCCATACACCCAGGTGGGGCGGTGAGCGTCACTCACATGCTCACCGCCCCACCGACTCAATTCACCTACGGTTTCACCGCCGGACGTTCGGTGACCCGATCCGGTGGGCAAACTGAGGGCGACCGGATCCCAACCGCCCCTGGGAGTTGCCGTGCCCATTCCACGCGCCCTGCGTCCCGCCCTGGTCGTCTCCGTCGTGCTCGCCCTGCTCGGCTTCGGCATCACGCCGTCGACCGCGGCGACCACCGCGACGATCTCCGTCAGTACCGCGATCGGCCGGCAGGACGGATCCACCGCGACGGTCGAGGGGTACGTGGTCGGTCAGCCGACCGCGACCAGCACCGTTGTGCGGAGCAACTTCCCGAACGACTATGCGCTGGCGCTGGCGGATTCGGCCGCGCAGACCAGTACGTCGGCGATGCTGTACGTCCAGATCCCGTCCGCGTTCAGGGCGTCGTATGGACTGCAGACCAACCCTGGACGTCTCGGTCAGAAGATCACGGTGACCGGGACGCTGGCGGCGTACTTCTCGCATCCGGGCTTGAAGAACGCGACGGCGTTCGGCGGTGGCGGGTCGGACGATCCGGGGCCGGATCCGGGTGACTACTACGCCGGCGCCGAGGGCAAGACCGGGCCCGCGCTGAAGTCCGCGCTGCACACGATCATCTCGAGCCAGACCAAGCTCACCTACGACCAGGTCTGGAACGCGCTGAAGGACACCGACCAGGACCCGGCGAACAGCAACAACGTGATCGAGATCTACTCCGGCCGCTCGATCAGCAAGAGCACCAACGGCGGTGACCCGGACGACTGGAACCGCGAGCACGTCTGGGCCAAGTCCCACGGCGACTTCGGTACGGCGACCGGCCCCGGCACCGACATCCACCACCTACGGCCCGAGGACGTGTCGGTGAACGGTGTGCGCGGCAACCTCGACTTCGACAACGGCGGCTCGGCCGTCGCCCAGTGCACCGGCTGTACGGCGGACTCGGACTCCTTCGCCCCGCGTCCCGCCGTTCGCGGCGATGTGGCCCGGATGATCTTCTACATGGCAGTCCGGTACGACGGCGGCGACGGTTTCGCCGACCTCGAGCCGAACAACTCGGTCAACAACGGCTCCGCGCCGTACATCGGCAAGCTCTCCGTCCTCAAGGCCTGGGCCGCCGCCGACCCGCCCGACGCCTTCGAGCAGCGCCGCAACGAGGTCATTTACACCACCTACCAACACAACCGAAACCCCTTCATCGACCACCCCGAATGGATAACCTCCATCTGGCCCTGACCGATCTGCCCCGACCTTCCCCACGATCTGCCCTTCGCGCCGCTCGCCTGCCCGCTCCACAGTGGTGGAGACAGGCAATGTGGCTAGAATCGAAGGAGGAAAAGTGGCCATAGGAGGTCTGGTGGACATCGGGATCAGGGAGCTTCGCGACGGCCTGAGCCGCCATCTCGCTGAAGTGCGCGAAGGACGGACGATCACCATCACGGACCACGGCAAGCCGATCGCCCGCATCGTGCCGGTCGACGGTCCGACCAAGCTCCAGCAGTTGGTGGCCGAGGGAAAGGCCCGCCCGCCACTCCGGAAGAAGCGCCCGGCAGGCATCCCCACCAAGGCTGACGGCATTGTCAGCGACCTGATCGCGGAGCAGAGGCGGTGATCTGCTACTTCGACACCTCAGCCTTCGTCCCGCTGCTGATCCCCGAGCCGGTGTCCCCCGCGTGCCGCCGGTTGTGGGAGGACGCCGACGACGTCGTCACCACGAGGCTGCTCTATGTCGAGGCCGCCGCCGCGTTGGCGAGGGCGGTGCGCTGCCATCGAATCACTCATGCTCGGGAGGCGGAGGCGCTCGAAGATCTCGATCGCTACTGGGGGGAGTTGTTTGTCATCGATCCGACCCAGCCAGTGGTTCGCAGAGCGGGAGAGTTGGCGTCGGCTCAGGCACTTCGTGGGTCCGACGCGGTGCACTGTGCGACCGCGGAGGCCGTCGACGCGCAAGACCTGATCTTCGCATCCGGTGATCAGAAGCAGTTGGAGGCCGGCGTGAAACTCGGGTTCTACATCGCAGATGTGAACGACCCGGAGCGCAGCGCGTAGCCGGGCTGCGGTTGTCGCGGCGGGGGTGGGGTTGGTGGGTTAGGGTTGTTAGGTAGGCCTAACTTCCGCCGAGAGGACTGTGGTCGTGTGACCAGCCCCGCACCCCGTCGCAATCGCGTGTGCAAGCGCGCGACTGTTCGCCGTACCGAGCAGATCACTCCGCACATGATCCGGGTCGTGTTCGGCTCCGAGGACTTCGCCGACAACGGATTCACCGATCACTACGTGAAGCTGCTGTTCAGTCAGCCCGGGGTCGAGTACCCCGAGCCGCTCGACATGGGCGTGGTCCGGGAGACGTACCCGCGGGAGCAGTGGCCGACGATGCGGACGTACACCGTGCGCAGTTGGGACGAGGACGCGAAGGAACTCGCGATCGACTTCGTCTACCACGGCGACGAGGGCGTCGCCGGGCCGTGGGCCGCGGCGGCCAAGCCCGGTGACGTGCTGTGGTTCAACGGTCCGGGTGGCGCCTACGCGCCGGACGAGGCAGCGGACTGGCACCTGCTGGTTGGCGACGAAAGCGCGCTGCCGGCGATCGGTGCCGCGGTCGAGCAGTTGCTGCCGGGTGCACGGGCGACCGTCCTGGTCGAGGTGGACGACGAGACCGAGGAGCAGAAGCTCAGCGGCTCCGGCGACGTCGACGTGACCTGGTTCCATCGTGCGAGCCGCTCGGGTGGTCGTGGCGACGGGCTGGTCGCCGCGGTCGAGGCGCTGGACTTCCCGGCCGGTGACGTCCAGGTGTTCGTGCACGGCGAGGCCGGCTTCGTGTTCCGGATCCGCAAGAACCTCTTCCAGGAACGCGGTCTGCCGCGTGAGCGGGTCTCGCTGTCGGGCTACTGGCGGCTGGGCAAGAACGAGGACGGCTGGCAGGCGGAGAAGGCCGAGACTGCTCGCAAGGAGCGCGAGGGTTCCTGACGTCGGCGGGCGAACCAGGTCGGCCCGGGCGGCATCGTACGAAGCATGGATGACCCTGCCTCGTTCGATCGCTTCGCGGCCGCGTACGACCGGTTCGTCAGCCTGCAGCCCGGGCAGAACACCCAATGGGTGATCGGTCTCGGGCTGCACGGCGAGCGTGCACTGGATGCCGGGTGCGGGCCGGGCCACGCGACCCAGCGGCTGGCCGGGCAGTTCGATCACGTCGTCGGCGTCGACCTGAGCGAGCCGATGATCGAGATCGCCCGCCGGACCCGGTCCCGGCCGAACCTCGAGTACCGCACGGCCGACGTGTTCACGATCGACGACCACGGCTTCGACCTGGTCTACAGCCACACGATGATGCACCACCTGCCCGACTACCGGGCCGGTCTCGAACACCTCAAGAGCCTGGTCCGTCCGGGCGGCACGGTCGCGGTGGTCGACAACGTGTGCGACTGGACTCCGACACCGCCGCGGTACATCTACCTGCTGGGCGCCTGGTTGGGCTTCCCGCGGCAGCTCCGTCGACTCGGCCTGCGTGATGCGTGGTTCGAGTTCCGCTTCTGGCACAGCAAGCCGTGGCTCGATCACCTGGCCAGCGACCGCTACCTGTCCCGCGCCCAGTTCCGCGAGGTGTACGACGAGGTCTTCCCTGGAGCGCAGTACGACGACGTCGGGTTCGCGTTGGCTATGCGATGGACCTGCGCCGGTCCAGAAGCTCGATGAGGGTCGGCGCCTGGTTGCTCGGCAGCACCCAGTCGTCGCCGGAGGCCTGCAGGATGATCGCCGGCCCCTCGGACGCGACCGGCGGGTGCGGAATCGCGATCGGGAACTTGAGCCGTTCGGCACCACTCAGCGACACCTCGAACGTCCCGGTGATCGCGGCCAGCGGATACGACCGCGACTGCTCCTCGGACCGCGGGAACGGATGGCCCTGGATCGTCACCGAGTCCTTGCCGAGTAGTACTGCGGCCAGCGGCATCCCGCGCAACCGGAAAACCAGCTCGTACGGCGTCTCCGCCAGTTCCGGTACGACCGGGACCAGCAGCGCACGATCGGCAGCGCGGGCGAGCGCGAGCCCCACGACCAGGCCGACGATGAGCGCCGGCAACGCGAGAAGCGCCGGCCACCAGATGCCGAGCATCAGCGGATAGAGCGTCGCGAACAACCCGGCGATGCCGCCGAACAGTCCCCCGACGCCGGCCCACCAACGCGGCACGTACCGATGCCGTCGCCAGAGGATCCACCCGAACACCAGCATCCCGGCCGGTACGACGTAACCGATCCAGGTCGCGGCTGGTCCCTGCGTGCTGATCCACGCCACGATCCCCAGCAACACCAACGGGATCCCCAGATACGTCACTGCCACCACGCGCTGCACTCGCCGGTGCCTGCGTTCCACCTCGGTCACGGAGAAAACCCAAGCACACCCCGGCCGAACCACCTACTGTGCCGAGGGTGATCGAGATTCCCGCGAAGCTGATCAGGAACCACAGCGAGCGGTCGCCCGAGTGGTTGGCGAGCCTGCCGGCCACGGCCACGACCTACCTCGACCGGTGGCAGTTGTCCGTCACGGGCGACCCGCTGAGCGGCGAGGCGTCGCTGATTCTCCCGGTGGTCCGGCAGGACGGGACCGAGGCGATGCTCAAGCTCCAGTCGGTCAACGACGAGAGCGAGGCCGAAGCGCTCGCCCTGCGCAGCTGGAATCACGACGACGTCGTCGAGGTGCTCGAGGACGACCCGGCGACGTCTACCCTGCTGCTCGAACGGCTCGAACCGCGCACCCTCGACGATCTGCCCGACCACGTCGAGGCAACCCGCATCCTGGCCGAGCTCCTGGTCAGGCTCAGCGCGGTACCGGCACCGCCCGGGATCCGCCGCCTCGCGGACATCGCCGGTGCCATGGTCGAGGACGCGCCCGGCCTGATCCCCCGGCTGGCCGATCCGGCCGAGCAGCGGCTGGTACGGCGTTTCGTCGCGCAGGTCACCGAGCTGCTGCCGGACTCTGGTGACCGGCTGCTGCACTGGGACCTGCACTACTACAACGTGATGGCCGCGCAGCGGCAGCCGTGGCTGGTGATCGACCCCAAGCCACTCGCCGGTGATCCCGGCTTCGAGGTCTTCCCGGTGCTGTGGAACCGGTGGGACGACCTGGTCGCGACCGGCGATCTGCCGAAGGCGATCCGGGACCGGTTCGACCTGATGCTCGAGGTCACCGCGATCGACCGGGACCGCGCACTCGGCTGGACGGCCGGCCGCATCCTGCAGAACGTGCTCTGGTTCACCGAGGACGGAGCGACCCGGATCGAGGCCGAGTTGGCCGCTGTCGCCGATGCGCTGTACTCGTGATTACATCATTACATGACGACGACTCCGACGCTGTACGAGTGGGCCGGTGGGCACGAGGCGCTGCTGCGCCTGACCCAGGTGTTTTACGACAAGGTGCCGAGCGACCCGGTCCTCGCGCCGGTGTTCGCGCACATGAGCGACAAGCACCGCGAGCATGTGGCGATCTGGCTGGGCGAGGTCTTCCGCGGCCACAGCCGGTACACCGATGAGCTCGGCGGCTACCCGGCGATGCTGGGCCACCACCTCGGCCTGTCGCTCACCGAGGAGCAGCGGTCGCGCTGGGCCGCCCTGATCGCGCAGAGCGCCGACCCGGCCGGGCTCCCGGACGACCCGGAGTTCCGCTCGGCCTTCGTCGCGTACATCGAGTGGGGCACGCGGATCGCGCTGTCCAACTCCCAGCCCGGCGCCACCCCACCGCCCGAGGCGCCCGTCCCCCACTGGGGCTGGGGCGAAGCTCCGCCGTACCAACCGTAGTCATCGTTGTCCATCAGGTCCGCCGGCCCCAGGTCTGGCGGACGTGACGGACGACGAGCAGGACGACGGCCGCGAGTGCAGCGACACCTACGACGACTCCGATGACGACGGACACCGCGAGCTCGGTGCCGAGCGCGTCGCCGATGAGGCCGGCCAATGCGCCGACCAGCACCGCCACGATCACACTGACGAGCAACGCGATGCTCGACAGGTACTGCGTCGCCGGGATCCGCGTACGGCGGGTGCCGTAGGTCCGCATGATCCCGGCGACATCCTCGCGATGCCCGGTCACGAAGTACTCCTCGAGTTCGGGCGCGATGTCGAGGTAGCCCCGCCGCAACCGGTTCATGCCGATCACCAGTTCGACGTCCTCGCCGTTGAGCTGGACCAAGCGGATGACAGTCGCTACGCCGATGACCACCAGCAACGGGATGACCAGCAGCGCGAAGATGCGGAACCCGACGCCGAACTCGGTGCTCTGCGCGACCAGGGCAAGCGCGACCATGGCCGCCGAAACAACCGTCACGAACCAGCTGGCGCGGCTGAAGCTCTCGCTCCACGCCAGGCTGCGCGTGGCCAGCAGGCTCCAGTGCTCGGTCGACAGGATCTGTGCCCGCACGGACGCAGGGGCGGGCCCGGCGGCCTGGGTTTCGGCGGGAACGTCAGGCATGTCGCCACTCCTCGCATCGTGGGCCACCAGTTTCACCGACGCCGGGGTCCGTTCGCTGACGCCGCAGACACCCCGTGCCCGCGCCGGGGGACTGTGGGTTGGATACAGTCGCGGTTCACGACGAATCCGCGTGGCGGGGATGCGAGGGTGAACCAGTGACCGCTCAGCTCGAGTATCCCGGGGTGCAGGACGACAACGCGCTGCTGTCGATCCACGGCCTGTGGAAGGTGTTCGGCCCGAAGGCGCAACGCGTCCCCCGCCGGCCGGAGCTCGCCTCGCTCGACCGCGCCGCCCTGTACAGCCAGACCGGATGTACGGCGGCCGTCCGCGACCTCAGCTTCGACGTGGCACCCGGCGAGGTCTTCGTCGTGATGGGCCTGTCCGGTTCGGGCAAGTCCACGCTGGTCCGGTGTCTCACGCGCTTGATCGAACCGACCGCCGGCACCCTGATCTTCGAGGGAGAGGACCTCCGCGCGGCCGACGAGAAGCGGCTGCGCGCGCTTCGCCGGAGCAAGTTCTCGATGGTGTTCCAGCACTTCGGGCTGCTGCCGCACCGCAAGGTGATCGACAACGTCTCGTACGGCCTGGAGATCCGCGGCGAGAGCAAGCCGGACCGACGCCGTCGGGCCCAGGAGGTCATCGACCTGGTCGGCCTGGCCGGCAACGAGAACCTCTACCCCGAGCAGTTGTCGGGCGGCATGCAGCAGCGCGTCGGTCTGGCCCGTGCGCTCGCCAACGACCCCGACGTACTGCTCTTCGACGAACCGTTCTCCGCGCTCGACCCGCTGATCCGCCGCGAGATGCAGACCGAGGTGGTGCGCCTGCACCGCGAGGTCGGCAAGACGATGGTGTTCATCACCCACGACCTGTCCGAGGCGCTCAAGCTGGGTGACCGGATCCTGCTGATGCGCGACGGCGCCGCGGTGCAGTTCGGCACCGGCGACGAACTGGTCGGTGCGCCGGCCGACGACTACGTTCGCGAGTTCGTGCGGGACGTGCAGCGGGCCGACGTACTGACGCTGCGCTGGATCGTTCGCGAGCCGCGCCCGGAGGAGCCGCTGGACGGGCCGGAGCTCGGCCCGGACGTTCTGGTCCGGGAGGCGACCCGGCTGGTGCTGGAGTCGGACCGCCCGGTCAAGGTCGTCTCCAACGGCACGCTGCTCGGTGTGATCGGTGACGAGGAGATCCTCGCCGTCGTGGCGCCGCCGCACAAAAAGCCCGTCTGATGGCGTCCATCACCGGCTCGGTCGAGTTCGAGGTACGACGGCCGCGCCGCAGCGTGATCATCGGGATCCTGCTTGTCGTCTGGGTCGCGGCGTACTTCTTGCTCCGCGGGATCGACACACTCGTTCTCGGTGGTCAGGAGACGACCGCGTTCCACCGCTGGCTGACCGATCACCGCGACGACGTCGGCCAGGGCAACGCCGTCTTCGACGCGATCCGGGTCGGCGTCGACCACTTCGTCGTACTGCTCCAGAACGTCCTGGCCCAGCCGTCGTACGGGCGTCCGGTCCCGGTGATCGGCTGGCTCGGTGTGGTTGCGCTGGCGGCGTACCTGGCCTGGGCGTTCGGGAGCTGGAAGGTCGCGCTGCTGACCGCGGCCGGGCTCGGGTTCGTCGGGCTGCAAGGGCTGTGGCAGGAGAGCATGGACACGCTCTCGCTGACGATCGCGGCCGTGCTGCTGTCGCTGCTGGTCGCGATCCCGCTCGGCATCTGGGCGGGATTGTCGAATCGCGCGTTCCGGGTCGCGACGCTGGTGCTCGACCTGATGCAGACACTGCCGACGTTCGTGTACCTCGCGCCACTCACCCTGTTCTTCGCGATCGGGCCCGCGGCCGCAACCATCGCGACCGTGATCTACGCCGCGCCGCCGGCCGTCCGGCTGACCGCGCACGCGATCCGTTCGGTCCCGCTGGAGAGTGTCGAGGCGGCCCGTTCGCTCGGATCGACCCGCGGCCAGACGCTGACCAAGGTGCTGCTGCCGATGTCGCGCAGCACTGTTGTGGTCGGCATCAATCAGACGATCATGGCGGCGCTGTCGATGGTGACGGTCGCCGCGCTGATCGACGCGCCCGGCCTCGGGCAGACCGTGCTGACGGCTCTGCAGACGCTCGACGTCGGCGTCGCGTTCAACGCGGGCCTGGCGATCGTGGTCATCGCGATCGTGCTCGACCGCGTCACCACCGCGGCCGGCGACCGGCCGTGGCGTACGGCGAGCGTCCGCCGGAAGGTCCTGCTCGGCGCGGGCGCGGTCGGAGTGCTGGTCGCGATCTGGTTCTCCCGGACCTATGTGTGGGCGGCCGAGTTCCCGGACACCGTGAACCTCGGCTCGCGGATCGCCGTGATCGCCACCGACGTGACGAACTGGGTGCAGGACACCTTCGGCGGTTTCACGTACGGCGTCCGTGACGCGGTGACCAACGGTCTGCTGAACCCGCTCGAAGCCCTGCTGACCGGGTCGCCATGGTGGCTCGTGGCCGCGGTCGTTGTCGCGCTGGCCGCCGTACTCGGGGGCTGGCGGGGCGCGGTGCCGGCGGCGGTCTGCTCGGGATTGCTGGTGGCCACCGGGGTGTGGCACGACAGCATGATCACGCTGGCCTCGACGTTGCTCGCGACCGTCGTGGTGGTCGTCGTCGGTCTTGCGCTCGGAGTGTGGGCCGGGCGCAAGCACCGGGTCGACACCTGGATCCGGCCGGTTCTGGACGCCGGCCAGACGATGCCGCCGTTCGTTTACCTGGTGCCGTTCCTGGCGCTCTTCGGCTCCAGCCGGTTCACCGCGATCGCGGCCGCCGTCGTGTACGCCGTACCGGTCACCACCAAGATCGTTGCTGACGGCATCAAGGCGGTGCCGGTGGCAACGGTCGAGGCGGCGAACTCGGTCGGCTCCAGCAGTTGGCAGGTGATCAGCAAGGTGCAGCTGCCGGTGGCCCGCCGAGCCATCACACTGGCGGTCAACCAGGGCCTGATCTACGTGCTCGCGATGGTGGTGGTCGGTGGCCTGGTCGGCGCCGGTGCCCTCGGGTACGACGTCGCCGCCGGCTTCGCGCAGAGCGAGCTGTACGGCAAGGGACTGGCCGCCGGGCTGGCGATCGTGCTGCTCGGGGTCCTGCTCGACCGCATCACGCAGGCGGCCGCGCGGACCCGGAAGTTCAACGGAACAGTTAGAGGAGACAAGCTGTGAACAAGCTCCGGTACGCCGGTGTCCTGACGGCCGCGGCACTCGCGCTCGCCGGATGCGGCGGGGAGAAGGTCGGTGCGGACGAACCGGCCGCGAGCGGTGCGAAGGACTGCGGCACGTTCAACCTGGCCGTCAATCCGTGGGTCGGGTACGAGGCGAACGCGGCCGTGGTCGGGTACGTGGCCAGCAAGGATCTCGGCTGCACGGTGGTGAAGAAGAACCTCAAGGAGGAGATCTCCTGGCAGGGCTTCGGCACCGGCGAGGTCGACGCGGTGCTGGAGAACTGGGGCCACGAGGACCTGAAGAAGAAGTACATCGAGGACCAGAAGGTCGCGGTCGAGACGGGTTCGACCGGGGTCAAGGGTGTGATCGGGTGGTACGTGCCGCCGTGGATGGCCGCGAAGTACCCGGACATCACCGACTGGAAGAATCTGAACAAGTACGCCGCCCAGTTCAAGACCTCGGAGTCCGGTGGCAAGGGCCAGTTGCTCGACGGCGACCCGTCGTACGTGACGAACGACGAGGCGCTGGTGAAGAACCTGTCGCTGAACTACAAGGTCGTGCAGAGCGGTAGCGAGACCGCGCTGATCCAGGCGTTCCGGGACGCGGAGAAGAACAAGAAGCCGCTGCTGGCGTACTTCTACGAGCCGCAGTGGTTCTTCAACGAGCTCAAGCTGGTGAAGATCGACCTGCCGCCGTACAAGTCCGGCTGCGATGTCGACCCGGCGAAGGTTGCCTGCGACTACCCGCCGTACGACCTGGACAAGGTGGTCTCGAAGAAGTTCGCCGACTCGGGCAGCCCGGCGTACGACCTGGTCAAGAACTTCCAGTGGACCAACGAGGACCAGAACGCGGTGGCCCGGATGATCGCCGTCGACAAGCTGACGCCGGACGCCGCCGCCGAGAAGTGGGTCAAGGACAACCAGTCGAAGGTCGACACCTGGCTGGGCAAGAAGTAGCTCTGAAGCGGGCTTGAGCTTGTTCACATGGGCTGGGGGCAACTATCACGATGTGGGTGAGCAACGCCGACGACACGCCGGAAATCGGACAGGACCGGGTAAGTTCACTCTCATGATCATCGTGACAGCTGCACTGAAGGGCGGGGTCGGAAAGACAACCACGTCGGTGTACTTGGCCGCGCTGGCATCTTCCAACCGTCGCACAGCCACCCTGGTCGACGCCGATCCACAAGGCAGTGCCGCCGACTGGGTCGACTCCTCCGAGGACGACCATCTGAACAGGATCGAGATCGAGGAGGCGCCGACCGAACGGCTGCTGAACAAGGCACTCGACAAAGTTCCGCCCGAGGGCATCGGCATCGTGGACATGCCGCCGTCCCACGAGCGGCTGCTGAACAAGGCCCTCGAGCGAGCCCGGATCGTGGTCATCCCGACCCGCATCGGCGGGGTGGAGACACCTCGCGTGAAGGCCGTACTGGAACTGGTTCCCGACGACGTCCCGGCAGGCCTGGTGATCTGCTCGGCCCGGACGTACACCCGGAGCTACCAGGAAGCGATGCAGCAGTACGCCGAGGAAGGCATTCCGGTCTGGGGCACGATCCCGGAGCGGGTGTCGATCACGGCCGGCCCCAGCGGTCCGCTCGCCGCCGACGGCCTGGAGTCCTACAAGAAGGTCTGGCGCAAGATCCTGGCCGCCGCCCGCACCTGACCGCTCTCCCCCTCCCGGTGCATTTGAACGGATAACCCCTGAAAGACAGCGTTCTCCCCTCGTAATTCGAGGGGAGAACCGGCAACGGGAGGGGTTGTCCGTTCAAATGCTCGTGGGCGGTGGGCGGTGGGCGGTGGGCGGTGGGCGGTGGGCGGGCGGGCGGGGGGCGGGCGGTTGGGGCTGTGTGCGCGGCTCAGCGGTTGAGGGGCGGTTCGCCGCGGACGTAGGAGCGGATCACCGTGGCGGCCGCGCCGCGGGCCCAGTCGTCGAAGGTGTGCGAGCGCAGCATCAGGCGGCAGTCGCCGGCGGCCCCGAACGCATGCTCAGCGAACGTCCGCCGCAGCCGCTCCTCGTACAGGTCGTACTCCGCGACGCCCTCGCCCGCGATCACCACGAGCTCCGGCCCGACCAGGTTCACCATCGCGGCCAGCGCCGCACCGATCACCTCACCGGCCCGGTCGAACGCCTCGCGCGCGTGCTCATCGCCCTCGTGCGCCAGCTTGATCGCCCCGGCCAGATCCAGATCCGCCCGCCCGGTGGTCTCCCGGGTCCGGGCCAGGATCGCGTCGGACGAGGCAACCGTCTCCACACAACCGCGCCGGCCGCAGGTGCAGACGAGGTCACCAGGAGCCAGCGGTAGATGGCCGAGCTCGCCGGAGACGCCGTACGCGCCGGACACGACCTCACCGTTGATGTAGAGCCCGCAGCCGATGCCCGACCCGATCGTCACGACCGCGAACGAGTCGGCATCGACGCCGACCCCGAACCAGTGCTCGGCCACAGTCAGCGCCCGTACGTCGTTCGTCACCACGACCGGGAGCCGCAGCCGCTGACCCATCAGCTCCGCGACCGGGACGTCCCGCCAACCCATGAACGGCGAGTCCCGGACGACTCCGTGCGCCGCGTCGACATCGCCGGACACCGCCACACCGATGCCGACCAGCGGCCCGGCCACCGCCTCGCCAAGCTTGAGCGAGGTGATCAGTTCCTTCGACAAGTCCGCCAGTTGGTCGATCACCCGCTCGGGCGCGGTGTCGTCGAGCCGCTGATGCCGGACGGTCAGGATTCCGGCGGTGAAGTCGGTGGTCACGCCGATCAGGCTGGTCGGGGTCACCTTCAACCCGATCAGCGAGACGCTCTCGCGGACCACGGTCAACGGGCTCACCGGCCGGCCGATGCCGAGCTGGTTGTCTTCGGACGGCACAGGCGCCTGATCGGTGACGAACCCGGCCTCGATCAACGGCGCGACGGCTTTGGTGACGGCCGCCTGAGACAGTCCGGTCCGGCGCGCGATCTCCACCCGCGGGATCGGGCCCTGGGTCAGAATCCTGGTCAGCACCTCGACTCCCGCCGGCGTGGCCAGGGGGAGCGGACGATGAGGACGCAGCGGCACGAGAACAACCTACCGGCGCGTTTAGGAGTCCGCGCCGATTTCTCCCAGTGTTGGCGACGTCAGAGCCCACCGGATGGTCTTGGTGAGGCCGTTGCCGCTGGCGCGTACGACGGTCCGCTCGGCAAGCGGCAGGTACGGCAGCCGCAGTGGCAGCCGGGTCCACCACGGCAGCAGACCGACCGCAGCGGCCGTGAGTACGCCGTACGCCGGGCGCGCGGCCCACGGCACGGGTGGGTGCACGAGCATGAAGCGGGCGGCCTGGCGGGCTTCGGTCGTGCCGCGCAGTTCCGGCTGGTACTCCTGCAGTGTCTGCCGCAACTCGGCCACGGTGGTCGGTGGGTCGATGACTCCGAGCTTGCGGGCCACGAGCGCCGCGTCTGCGACGTACAGGTCCTGCTCCTCGGCGTTGAGCGGTGCGACGCCGTACTGCCGGTGTGCGGCGAGGAAGCTGTCGACCTCCGCCACGTGGACCCACTTGAGCAGGTGCGGATCGGAGGCGCGGTACTTCACCCCGTCCGGACTCGTCCCGCGGACCCGCTCGTGCACGGACTTGACGCGCGCGATCGCCTCCTCGGCGTCCGGGACCGCGCCGTACGTCGTGATGGCCAAGAAGTAGCTGGTCCGGCGCAGCCGTCCCCACGGGTCGCCGCGGTAGCCGGAGTGCGCGGACACGGCCGCCATGGCGAGCGGGTGCAGCGACTGCAGGAGCAGAGCCCGGAGTCCACCGGCGAACATCGACGCGTCGCCGTGCACCCGCCGGATCGGGCTGTCCGGAGCGAACCAGCGGGGACCGGGTGTGTTGTGCACCCGGTTGCGTTCGGCGCGCGGGTCCGGACCCGCCACCTTGGTCATGATCAGCTTCGCCAACCCGTCCCGCAGCGGGTCCAGCGGTCCAGCGATGGTGGCTGCCATACAGCCAGTCTGCCCCGGCCGCCAAGCCGTCAGTCGGCGTACTCGTTCGCCAGGAGGGAGTAGAGCAGAGAGTCGCGCCAGGCGCTGTTGGTGAAGACGTGGTCGCGGAGGTGGCCCTCGTACGTGAAGCCGAGGCGCTTCACCACCGCGATCGAGGCCTCGTTCTCCGGGCCGATCGCGGCGGTCACGCGGTGCCGGCCCTGGGCGGTGAACGCGAACCGCAGCATCACCCGCGAGGCGTCGGTGGCGTAGCCGCGGCCCCAGTGATCGGCGTGGACCGCGTAGCCGAGCTTCGCTCCCCACGGCCCGCTGGGCGCCAGCCGGGCGAAGCCGATCACCCGGTCGTCGTCCCGTCGGGTGACGGCGAGCATGTGATCCGGCCGGTCCTCCCGGGCCGACCGTTCGATGATGCCCACGAGTGCCTCGGCCGCCTTGGCGCGGTCGTAGCTGTCGAAGGCCATCCAGGTGGTCACCCTGTCGTCACCGGCGATGGCCAGATAGTCGTCCAGATCGGTGGGACGGAATTCGCGCAGCGTGGTCAGGTCGCCGCTCAGGGGATCCATCCGGGCGGTTACCGGGGGAACGTCTGCATCGGGGTCCGGGTGAACATCTCGATCTCCTCCTGCAGCTCCCGGGCGTCGTCCGCGCGCCCCGACTGCCGCAGTGCCTGGTGGACCCGGCGGGCCGAGTGCACCACACCGTTGATCCGGCGCTCGGTCGGCAGGCCCAGCACCGGCGCGATCGCGTCGGCCGCACCGTCGAGCTCGCCACTGGCGATCCGGTTGATCGCCATCGCGGCCTGGCTGCCGGCGGCGTCGCCGAAGGCCCACTCCGGGTGGTTCTGGTCGGTGTAGGCGTCGACCGCCTGGCTCGAGTACCGCGCGGCCTGGTCGACCTCACCGGGCAGCCACGCCAGCGCGTCGGCCGCGTAGTACAGCTGGCGGTGCCGGCCGAAGGTGCAGAGGCCGCCCATGTCGTCCAGGTCGTCGTTGCGGACCGTGTTCCAGGCCTCTTCGGCCCGCTCGAGCGCGGCGCGAGTGGCCTCCGGGTTGCCCAGCGCGGCCCAGGCGCGGGCCTCGCTCACCGGCAGCCAGACGCTGGTGGTGCTGTTCGCCTGCTCGGCGTACCCGGCGCCGAGCTGCGCGTACCGGACCGAGTCGTGCGGGTTGCCGGCCCAGTAGGAGACCAGCGACTGCAGGCCGCGCACCCAGGCGCGCAGGCCGTGGTGGTCGGCGTTGTCGGCGCACAGGAAGGCTGTCCGCGCCTGGGTCAGGGCGGCGTGTGGGTTGCCGAGGTCGTGGGACGCCTTGGCCAGCAGACCGCCGGTCACGCCGCCGAGGAAGTACAGCTGCCGCAGGTGTTCCGGGCGTTGCCTGCTCTCCAGCAGCGCGAAGACCAGGTCCTGCGTCTCGACCAGTTGGCCGAGGATTTCTGGCAGCGGACGCTGCGGGTAGGCCTTCGCGACGTGACGCACGTCGTCGTACACCTGTTCCATGGCCTCGCTTCCGAGACCGGACTGGGCCGCGAGGGCAAACGCCCTCGCTCGGCTGGCAGCCATGTCGAGAACCTCCATCTCATTACCTGTCGTGATCCGTCCACTCGCGGCAGGTGCCGGCACCACCTGGGATGCCTGTTCGGGAACGTACGGCGCGAAGAGCTCCTCGACCGGCTTTCCGAACATGCGTTGCAGGGTGCGCCGGGTCTGAGGAGTGGTGCCCGCGCGCTCGCCCGATGCGAGGCGCCGCAGGTGCCGCTCGGTGATGGTTCCACCCAGCTCGACGAACTCGGCGACGATCTCGGAGTAGGTCTGGTTCCGGCGCTGGATCAGGTGCGCCAGGACCGTCTTTGGCGTGTACCTCCCCGCCATCGTTCCTCCCGTTCACGTCAGATCAGACGTTGTCTCGACTCATGCCCCACGACAAGGTGCGGTCCCCCAGATGTCCGCGAGAGGTCCGGAAGAGGTCCGGCAAAGGTCCGGTCCAGGTCCTAGAGCGGTCACGTTGGGCTCGTGCACCATTACTGCCATGACAACCAGTAAGTCCAACTGGTTGCAAGGGCTCAGAGTTACGGGGTGAGAAGTAGTGACCATCGCGGAAATGACGTCGAGACAGCACCGGCGCCGAGTGCGGGTCTGGTTCGGCGAGCACGTGATCGCTCAGTACGTCGCGGAGGCGCCGTTGGCGGCCCGCTACGAGCAGGCGATGCGGCGCCGTTTCGCCGGTCTCCGAGTCACCAACGACGTCCTCGGCCCACTCGACAGCACCGACTGAAACACCATGACCTTCCGGGTCCTCCTCAGACCCGGTTCGCTGCGCCCTGGGGTCTCCTCACGCTCAGGGGCAGCTCTGGAAGGTCCGAGACACTCCTCAGTCCCGGACGAAACCCAGGTGTGGTCCGGAGCACTCCTCAGCTCCGGACCACACCGCCCTCCCGAACCCGGCTGGGCCTGGCGGTTGAGCTCCCTGTATCACCGCCGCCCAGCCGTTCCAAACCACCTCCTGGCCGACACCTCGGGCCAGGCAGGGCCGAGTGTCCTGGGCGGTAGGACACCGGTGGCTCTTGACACCTCACCGAGAGCCACCCCCTGAGGTGGCCGGCTCCGCTGTGTGATCGCCGCGCCTGGGCGATCACACAGCGGAGCCCCTTTGCTTTCACGCCGCGAGCTTCTGAGCTATCCGCCGGAGAACCTGCTGACCCGGTTCGTGACCGGGGTCGACCGGCTATGACCGCTGGATGTCCGCTTCGGGTCCGGTGATGTAGACCGCGAACGGCGCGTCCGGCTGGACCTCCGCCAAGCCCTCGACCCATCCCTCGTAGCTGGCTTCACCCACGTAGGTCATCCCGAGCCGTTCCATCACCGCCCGGGACGCACGGTTGATCCGCTCGGTGAACGCGACGACCGAGCTCCCACCGAGGGTGCGGAACGCGAAGTCCAGTCCGGCCCGGCCGATCTCGGTCGCGACGCCCTGGCCGCGGTACGCCGTGAGCACACTCCACCCGAGCTCGAGCCGATCGGTCGCCCACTCGGACCCCACGAGCGCGGCCATCTGCTCGTAGTCCCCCAGCCGCGAGAGCCCGCCCCGGCCGACCAGTGCACCGGACGTCCGGTCGTAGGCCATCCACTTGCTGACGCCGTCCCGCTCCCATGCCTCATGCATCCCGGTGGCCCGTTCGAGTGACTCCTCCGCGGACCAGGTGCCGGCGAACCACTGGGCGACCCACGGATCGGCGTGCAGGATCTCGAGGTCCGCGGCATGTCCGGGCAGTACGTCGCCCGGTGCGGTCATCGGTTCGAGCCGGAGGCGCTCGGTGAACCGGGTGCGGACCGCATGCGCCACGACGTCGCGCAGCCGCCGGTCGCCGTCGGTGCGGCCGACCATCAGCAGTTCGAGGTCGTCCGGCCCGACCCAGGCCGACGCGTCGTGCTTGCCCTCTTCGAGTCGCGGCCGGCTCAGGTCCCCGTCGACCGTGATCAGGTAGTCGAGCTCACGCCGTACCCGGCCCTCGTGCTCCCACTCCCAGTCGGCGACGGTCCAGAGGATGTCGCGGACCTTCCAGCCGGTCTCCTCCTCGACCTCCCGCGCCAGCGCCTGCTCTGGTGTCTCTCCCGCTTCCAGGTGCCCGCCGACGATGTCCCAGATCCCCGGCAGCAACCGCCGATCCGCCGTACGCCGCTGGACGTAGACACGCTGCTGCTCATCCCGGATCAGGGCACCCACACAGTCGACTGCACGCATACAAGCAACCTAGCCCGCCCGCAGGTGTGGCAGAGTGCTGAGCCGTGACGTCGGTGCCGAACATCTTGTTGATCGTGTCGGATGATCATGGGTATGCGGATCGGAGTGCGCTGGGGGTGCATCCGGATGTGCGGACGCCGGGGCTGGATCGGCTGGCCAGTGGTGGAGTGAGCTGCTCCAGTGCCTACGTGACTGCTCCGATCTGCAGTCCTTCGCGGGCGGGGATCATCTCGGGGCGGTACCAGCAGCGGTGGGGTGGTCAGTGGTTCGACTCGGCCTCCTTCGCGCCGGACGACGTACCGAGTCTGGCTGAGCTGCTGCAGGAGCGCGGCTACCGGACCGGGTACTTCGGCAAGGTCCACTACGGCAGCGAGAACGTCGGGGACCGGGCCTGCCCACCGCAGCATGGCTTCGAGGAGACGCTGTACGGCCTGGCCGGGCAGTCGCTCGGCCGGCTCAACTACCTGCATCACTCCGAGCAGTCCCAGAGCGAGTACGGCGCTGATGCGGCCAAGTACATGGCGGTGCAGCCACTGCTGTCCGGCGACGAGCCGGTCGAGCACGAGGGCTTCCTGACCAGCGAGCTCGGCCGCCGGGCCGCGGAGTTCATCGAGTCCGGGGACGAACGCCCGTACTTCTGCATGCTCGCATTCAACGCGGTGCACAACTTCTGCTGGCAACTGCCCGCCGACGAACTCGCCCGCCGCGGCCTGCCGGAGTACAACGACTGGAAGCCGGAGTCCGGCCGCACCTACACCGAGTGGTACGACGACGTGATCGTGCCGAACCTCCCGCACGGGCGCGAGTACTACCTGGCGCAGCTCGAGCTGATGGACGCCGAGATCGGCAAGCTGCTCGACCTGCTCGACGCCACCGGTCAGGCGGACAACACTCTCGTCGTCTACACCACCGACAACGGTGGCTCGACCTGCAACTTCGCCGACAACACTCCGCTGCGCGGGACGAAGTACACGGTCTGGGAAGGCGGCATCCGGGTCCCGATGCTGTGGCGCTGGCCGGAGCAGTTGCCAGCCGCACAGCAGACGGATGCACTGGTCAGCACGCTGGACCTCGTGCCGACGCTGGTCGCTGCGGCAGGTGGCGAAGCCGAGTCGGATGGCGTCGACCTGCTGCCGGTGCTCACCGGCGAGACCCAGTCCGCCCACACCGCCCTGCACTGGGACTGCGGCTTCCAGTGGGCCGTGCGATCCGGCGACTGGAAGCTCAGCTGGGTCGACAGCGACAGCCCGTCCGTCGCTCACCTCAGCGAGTACGAGCATGCCCCGATGGGCTCCGGCTGGCAACTGACCAACCTCGCCGTCGACCTGGGCGAGCAGCACAACCGCGTGACCGACGACCCCGAGATCGCCCAACGTCTCCAAGCACTGCACGCCACCTGGCGCACCGAGGTCGAGCTAGACCCGGTTGGGTTGCTCGGGGATCCGGTTCGGCATGAAGAGAACGGCAACGACGAGTAGGACGGCAGCACCGGCGGCGCCGTAGTAGACGTCGTGGATAGCTGGGGCCAGGACCTCACCGGGCAGCGTCTCGAGGTCGGCGTGGTCGTCGCCAAGGCGTGCGGCGACGACACCGTTCGCCACGGCGCCGAAGGCGGCCACTCCGATCGCGCTGCCGACCGACCGGGCGAACATGTTCGCGCCCGTCACCACACCACGCGTCTGCCACTCGACCGACGACTGCGCCGCCACGACGGACGGCGACGCCGAGAAGCCGAGTCCGAGGCCGATGACGAAGCAGGCAGCGGCCAGGTGCAGCACGGAACTCCCGGGCTGGACCGTGAGCAACAGCCCGGAGCCGACCACCACGATGCACGCGCCGAACAGCATCGTCGTACGGAATCCGAGCCGCAGGTAGATCCGCCCGGCGACCGAGGCAGCGATCGGCCACCCCAGCGTCATCGCGGCCAACGCGAACCCGGCGACCAGAGCCGACGTACCCAGCACGCTTTGAGCGAAGAGCGGTACGTACGTCGACAGGCCGATCATCAGCACGCCGATCAGCAGGGCCGCCGAGTTGGCGGAGTTCAGGACGCGCCGGCTGAGCACCCACAACGGGAGCACCGGCTCGGCGGCCCGGCGCTCGACCACGACGAACGCGGTCAGCAGGGCGACCGCCCCGGCCAGGATCGCGATACTCGAGGTCGAGTCCCAGGACCACATCACCCCGCCGCCCTCGAGCAGACCGAGCAACAGCATTGAGCCACCGACCGCGAGCAGCACCGCACCGGCGTAGTCGATCCGGTGGCTGGTCCGCGGTACGACGTTCTCGTGGAAGCGACGGACCAGCGCCCAGGCGGCGGCGATGCCGAGCGGGATGTTCACGAAGAAGATCCAGCGCCACGAGATGAAGTCGGAGAACACCCCGCCCAGGGTCGGCCCGACGAACGACGAGATCCCCCAGACGCTGGCCAGGTAGCCCTGGACCTTGGCCCGCTCGGCCACTGTGTAGATGTCGCCGACGATCGTCATCCCGATCGGCTGGATCGCGCCCGCGCCCAGACCCTGGATCAACCGGAACGCGATCAGCGCCGGCATACTCCAGGCGAACCCGCACAGCACCGAGCCGAGCAGGAACAGCCCGACGCCGACCAGCATGATCGGCTTGCGGCCGCGCAGGTCGGCGAGCTTGCCGTAGATCGGCACCGAGACGGCCTGGGCCAGCAGGTAGATCGAGAACAGCCAGGGGAACTGGGTGAAACCGCCGAGGTCGTCCACCACCGACGGAACGGCGGTGGCCAGGATGGTCGCGTCGATCGCCACCAGCCCGACGCTCAGCATCACCGCGAGCAGGATCGGTCCCCGCTCCGACCGAAGCCCCACACTCGCCCGGTCGATCCGCTCAGTAGTCATGACAAAGGTCAATCTAACTGCCGGGACAACGATTCCCGCAGTGCCGGATCGCCAGGTGGACTCGCGCTGGGACAGGCCCGGTCGGCTAGTACGCCGCTACGCTCCGGGGAGTGAGGATTCGGGATGGGATGCTGCGTGCCGTCGTGCTCGTGCTGACCGTGTCGCTCACGCTGGTGCTGCTGCCGATCGCGATCAACGTCGGCACCGGTGGCACCGCACCCGGCTTCCTTGCGCCGTACGCGGACTGGACCTGGCCGGTGATCGGTGCGCTCTGGCTGGTCGCGATCGTCACCGCCCTGTTCGAGTTCCGCAGCCGCCGTCTCCCCACCGTCTCCGGCCGCTCCGCCGACCAGCCGCGCAACCGGACGAACGCGCTGGCTCGCGTCGACCTCTACCTGTCCCAGCGCGTGGCCGGGTCACTCGCCTCCCGCACTCGCATCGCGCTGGCCCTCGACGAGCGTCCCGAAGCCGTCATCCGCCCGTACGACCTCCTGGTCCAGCCGCTCGACAGCTCACCCCGACCGGTCTCCGACGACACCGACATCGGCACGGTGTTCGACCAGTTGCAGGACTCGATGCTGATCCTGGGCGCACCAGGCGCCGGCAAGACCACGCTGCTCCTGGAGCTCGCCCGTGCCCTCGCCGAGCAGGCGCACGCCGACGAGAGCAAGCCGATCCCGGTGCTGATCGATCTGGCCGGCTGGACCGCGCAGCCGTCGCGGAAGGACGACGACGAGCCGGCGAACAGTCCGCTCCTGGCCGGCTTCGTCCGCTGGCTGCTGGGCGAGCTCGACAACCGGTACGGCATCCCACCCGCCGTCGGCCGCACCTGGCTGCGCCGCGGTCGGCTGGCACTCCTGCTCGATGGTCTCGACGAGATCGCCAAACCGAGCCGCGCCAGGCTCGCACCCGTCCTCGAGGAGCTCCGCCACCGCTACCTGGTCGGCAGGCTCGCCATCACCTGCCGCACCCAGGACTACGAACTGCTGCCCGACCAGCTCAGCCTGCACGGCGCTGTGCACATCAGGCCGCTCACCAGGCAGCAGGTGTTCGACTACTTCGCCGCTGTCGGTCCGGACCTCGATGGTGCACGCGTGGCGATCGAGCAGGACGACGAACTATGGGACCTGGTCAACTCACCGCTGATGCTGAACGTGATGATCCTCGCGTACCACGGCCGCGTGCCGGAGGAGGTCGTTGCCGGCGGTGTGGCCGACCTGCGGCGCGAGCTGTTCGACACCTACATCAGCGAGGTTCTGGCCAGGCACCGCTCGACCAGCCGCCAGTACGACTCCAGAACCGCGGTCCGCTCACTCTGGTGCCTGGCGTGGTGGACCCGCAGCCGTGCCGGCGACCGCACCGCCGTACCGCGATGGCTGATCCCCAACGGCTGGTACGGACTGTCCCTGCCGGAGGTGGACTACCTGACTCACGCGGTCAGCCTGCCCGCCATCTTCGCCGGGCTCGCCGCCGGCGGGATGCTCGTGACGCTCGCGCAGTACGGCGTACTCGCCGGACTGGCCGTGGCCGGGGCGGCACTGCTGCTCGTGCACATCAAGCCGCACCCGTGGCAGGCGCTCATGACCGACGGGCCCAAGCCGCAGCGGGCGCCACTGCTCTTGCTCACCCTTGTTCTGAGTACGGCGAGCACGGTCGTCCTGATCGTCGCCGTGATGGGACTGATCGAGTTCCTCCCCGTCTGGCTGGCGCTCGGTGTCGAGGCGGCCGCGATCGCAGCGTCGTACGTCGTCGAGCAGGTGGTCTCCCACAACAACCGGCGTCGGTCGCTGCTGGGAGTCCGGTTCGCTGTGGTGATCGCGGCCGGCTGGTCGACGCTCAGCCTCGGTGATCGGCCCGACAGCTTCGCAACCGGTCTGGCGATCGGACTGCTCGTCGCGCAAGGCATCCGGCTGGTCAAGTCGCTACCGACCGACCACGTAGTTCAGCAGCCGGCTGGACATGGTTGGTGGATGGATTCGTGGGTGCTGGGCGGTGCAGTCGCCGGATTCCTGCTGACCGTGGCGTTCGGCGCCGATCTGACCTCCCCTGACCTCGAAGCCGTGGCAGGTGTGATCACCGGCGCTGTCGCCGCGAAGGCGTGGCGTCGTCGCCCACCGCTGTTCGCCGGACCGCTCTCCCGCCTGCTGCACGACTTCCTGCTCCGCTGGACCGGCTATCTCCCCTGGCGCCGCCGCGCCTTCCTCAGGTACGCCGCCGACCGGTACGTACTCGCCCGCACCGGACGCGGCGAGTACTCCTTCATCCACCTGCTCGTCCGCGACCACCTGGCCGAGTGCTCCCCCAACCACCTGGCCGAGAAGGTCGACCGCCGCATCGCCCAGCGGGCGACCGCCGCTACTCGGTAGCGGGTTCGTTCAGCGCGAAGCCCATCAGGCAGCCGGTCAGGACCAGCGCGATCAGCGGGCTGAGCGCGACGCGCAGCGAGGTGTGTTCGGCGATCGTGCCGAGAACCGGAGTGGCGACCCCGCCGATGCTGACGGCGAGACCGAGCGTCATACCGCCCGCGGTGCCGACCCGGCCGGGGAGGAAGTCCTGGCCGAGGGTGACGTGCAGCGAGAACGGGATCGACATCGCGATCGCGGTCAGCGCGAGGAACCCGAAGAACGCCGGACCGGGCACGAACACAAGACACGCGATGGCCGGTACGGCGACGGCGTACGACGTCCGCATCGTCCGGACCCGCCCGTAGCGGGTGGCGAACCGGCCACCGAGCAGCGTGCCGAGCGCGCCGGCCGCGAACAGCACGAACAACGCCACCCCACCGGTCGTCGTGCCGCCGCCAACCCGCTGACCGGCGTACAGCGCGATGAAGGTGCCGAGGCCGACGAAGACGATCGAGCGGCAGATCATGATCGCCGACAGCCGCAGGAACGACGGCCAGTCGTCACTCCCGGCCCGATCCAGTCGGTTGCCTCCAGCAACCAAGCGTGCGGATCGGACGGCCAGCCTGGTGATCACCGCACCGACCAGAGCCGGTACGACGAGGAGCGGAGTCAGCGACAGTCCACCAACCGCCATGATCGGCGTGACCAGCACCGGCGCCAGCGCGAAACCGACGTTCCCGCCGACCGAGAACCAACTCATCCCGACATGGCTGCCACCGCTGACCGTGCGCGCCATCCGCGCCGCCTCCGGGTGATAGGCGGCGATCCCGAGCCCGGACAGCGCGGCCGCCAGCCAGTTCAAGAGGTACGTCTCGCCGACGCCGACCAGCGCGATCCCGAGTCCCGCCGTCGTCATCGCGACCGGGATCAGCCAGGCCAGCGGACGCCGGTCGGTCAGTACGCCGAACACCGGCTGCACCACCGAGGACAACAGCGTCGCGGCCAGCGTGATCCCGGACACCGCGACGTACCCGAGCCCGCGCTCGGCGACAAGGAAGGGCACCAACGCCGGTACGGCGCCTTGGTACACATCCACGCACGCGTGCCCGATCGCCATCAGTCCGATCGGTCGAAGTCTCAGCACACCGTCGATCGTTGCCGCCGAGCGTGCTGTCCGGCTTCCGATAAAATGCCAACCTATGCCGGAAACCCGCCAGCTCCGTCCCGCGAACACCGGAATCCGGCCGATCCCGGCCGGCGGTGCGATCGAGGCGCACTGGCACGACCGGAACCAGATCGTGTACGCCGGCCGCGGCGTCCTCTCGGTGACCACCGACGCCGGCAGCTGGATCGTCCCGGGGACCAGAGCGATCTGGGTCCCGGCCGGCACCCTGCACGAGCACCGCGCGTACGGCGAGACCGCGCTGCACACCGTGGGACTCGAGGAGAACCCACTGGGCCTCGACGCACCATCAGCCCTCGTCGTGAGCCCACTCCTGCGGGAACTGCTCCTCACCTACACGTCAGACGAAGAGGCGGACGCGGATGAACGGCGGCGGCTCCACCTGGTACTGCTCGATCAGCTGAGGCGATCGCCTCAGCGTCCGACGTATCTGCCGACACCCAGAGACGCACGGCTGGCCGCCGTCTGCGACCTGCTACGTGACAATCCCGCGGACCCCAGAACGCTGACCGAGCTCGGCCGGGAGGTCGGCGCGAGTGAGCGGAATCTCAGCCGGTTGTGCAGGACGGACCTTGGCATGACCTTCCCACAGTGGCGGACGCAGCTCCGGCTGCACCAGGCGCTCAGGCTGCTGGCGACCGGGGAGTCGGTGACCCGGGTCGCGCATCAGTGTGGCTGGGCGTCGACGAGTGCCTTTATCGACACGTTCCGGGCGGCGTTCGGTCACACGCCAGGAGCGCGCAGAGCCTGATCGAGGATCCGGCTCCACTGCCGGACGATGCCCTTACGGCGTGCGCTGTCGTCAGTGAGCAGGTCGGCGAGTCCCAACCCGCGGGCCATGTCCAGCACGCCCTGCACGGTCTCCCGTACGCCGGGAGTCCGTTCACTCACCTCCAGCACTTCCAGTAGAGCGCGGTGGGCCTGGCGTCCCACATGTGCTTCCAGCCGGACGATCTGGGTCCGCAGCGCGGCCTCCGTCGATGCCGCGACCCACAGATGCAGCGCGGCCCGGAAGAGCGGTCCGGTGTAGACGTCCGCCAGCATCCCGACGATCGCCTCGGTCCGCGCCGGTCCGCTGGGCAGTGCGGCCGCCTGCGCCTTGATCTCCGCCAGCCGCACTTCGGTCATGTACTCGACCGCTGCCTCGAACAGGTCCGCCCGCGTCGGGAAATGGTGCTGGGCGGCGCCTCGCGACACCCCGGCCCGGGTGGCCACGACACTCACCGTCGTCGCGGCGTACCCGACCTCGGCGAGCGACTCCACGGCCGCCTCGAGCAACCGCTGCCGAGTGGCCCGGCTGCGGTCCTGCTGGGGTGCCTTGAGGACCTCACTCACGGGCGGCAGCCTCGCGCGCCCGGAGTTCGCGCCGCAGGATCTTGCCCGACGCCGCCTTCGGTACGGCGTCGATGAACTCCACCTGCCGGATCTTCTTGTACGGCGCCACCCGGGCGGCGACGTACTCGATCACGTCGTCGGCGGTCAGTTCGACGCCGGGCATCGGCACCACGAACGCCTTCGGTACCTCGTTGCCATCGGCCTGGACGCCGATCACCGCTGCGTCCGCGATCCGGTCGTCGGTGAGCAGCACGGCCTCCAACTCGGCCGGCGGCACCTGGTATCCGTGGTACTTGATCAGTTCCTTCACCCGGTCGACGACATACAGGTAGCCGCGCGCGTCCATCCGGCCGATGTCGCCGGTGTGCAGCCAGCCGTCCCGGTCGACGGTCGCGTCGGTCTCTGCCAGGCGGCCGAAGTACCCCTTCATCACCTGCGGCCCGCGGATCCAGATCTCGCCGGTCTCGTCGTCGCCGACATCGTTGCCGTCAGCACCGACCAGACGCATCTCGGTGGACGGGAAGAGCTTGCCGACGGCACCGGGCGGCGGCTCCGGGTCGTCCTGCGGTACGGCGTGCGTTCCCGGTGACAGTTCGGTCATGCCATAGGCCTGCAACACCGCGTGCAGGCCGAGCCGCTTCGCACAGGCCTCGGCCAGCTCGCCGTCCAGCGGCGCCGCCGCCGACGTCACGTGCTTCAGCGCGGACAGATCGACGCCGTCGACCGCCGGGTGCTTCGCCAGCGCCAGCACGACCGGCGGCGCCACGAACGCCCGGGTGATCCTTTGCTGGTCGAGCGTGGTCAGGAACTGCTGCAGCTCGAACTTCGGCAGCACCACCACGGTCGCGCCGAGCCGCAAGGGAAGGTTCATCAGCACCGAGAGGCCGTAGATGTGGAAGAACGGCAGGATCGCGATGATCCGCTCATCCTCCCCGAGCGTGATCATCGGCTCGGCCTGCGCGATGTTGGTGGCGATGTTGCGGTGCGTCAGCATCACGCCCTTGGCCACCCCGGTCGTCCCGCTCGAGTACGGCAGGACGGCGACGTCGTTCGCCGGATCGATCGAGACCTCCGGCTCCGGCCCGGTCGACGCGAGCAACTCCATCACCGAGCGGTACCCCTCGGCGCTGTCGCAGACGAAGATCTCGGTCACGTCGGTGCCTTCGATCGCCGCCGTCGCGACCGGCAGGAACAGCGAGATCGTCACCAGCAACTTCGCCTTCGAGTCGACCAACTGCTTGTGCAACTCGTCGGCGGTGTAGAGCGCGTTCACTGTGGTGACGGTCGCGCCGGCGCGAGTGGCGCCGTAGAAGACGACCGGGTAGAGGATCGTGTTCGGGCTGTAGAGCGCGATCACGTCGCCGTGCCGGATGCCGAGCTCGGCGAGGCCGGCCGCGACCCGGCGGGTCATCGCATCCAGCTGGGCGTAGCTGAGCTCCTTGCCGGTGATGCCGTCGACCATGGCCGGCCGATCGCCGTACTCCGGGGCCCGGCCGAGCACGGCGTCGTGGATGGGTACGTCGAGGACCTCGACGGGTGGGAACTGGCTCGTGATGATCATCGGCGGGGATCCTCTCCTGGCCCGGTGGTTGATCAGACTGTGGCGGACCTCAGTAGGACTTGGGTAGCCCCAGCGAGTGCTGGGCGACGAAGTTCAGGATCATCTCGCGGCTCACCGGCGCGATCCGGGTGGCGCGCGCGGCCGCGACCAGCGAGGCGACGCCGTACTCCACCGTCATGCCGTTTCCGCCGAGCGACTGGACCGCCTGGTCGGTGGCGCGGACCGCGACCTCGCCGGCGGCGTACTTCGCCATGTTCGCGGCCTCGCCTGCGGCCAGGTCGTCGCCGGCGTCGTACAGCGCAGCCGCCTTCTGCATCATCAGCCGAGCCAGCTCGAGCTCGATCTTGATCTGCGCGAGCGGATGCGCGAGGCCCTGGTGAGCGCCGATCGGAGCCTTCCAGACCTGGCGCTCCTTGACGTACGCGGTCGCCTTGTCGAGCGCGTGCCGGGCGATGCCGACCGCGAACGCCGACGCCATGATGCGCTCCGGGTTGAGCCCGGCGAACAACTGCATCAGAGCGGCTTCCTCGGCGCCGACGAGCGCCTCCCGCGGCAGGTGTACGTCGTCCAGGAACAGCGAGAACTGCTTGTCCGGGCTGATCAGATCCATCTCGATCTGCTGGAACTCCACGCCCGGTGCGTCGACGGGGACGATGAAGAGGGCCGGCTTGAGCTTGCCGGTCCGGGCGTCCTCGGTACGGCCGACCACGAGCACGGCCTGCGCGACGTCCAGGCCGGAGATGAAGACCTTCCGGCCGGACAGCGACCAGCCGTCGTCGGTCCGGCGCGCGGTCGTGGTGATCTGGTGCGAGTTCGATCCGGCGTCCGGCTCGGTGATCGCGAACGCCATGATCGTCGTACCGTCGGCCAGACCGGGCAGCCAGCGCTGCTTCTGCTCGTCGGTGCCGAAGCGGGAGATCACAGTGCCGCAGATCGACGGCGAGACGACCATCATCAGCAGCGGAGAACCAGCCGCGCCGAGCTCCTCCAGCACGATCGACAGGTCGGCCATGCCGCCGCCTCCGCCGCCGTACTCCTCGGGCAGGTTCACCCCGAGGTAGCCGAGCTTGCCGGCCTCCAGCCAGAGTTCGGTCGTGTGCCCGCCGGTCCGCGCCTGCTGGTTGAACCACGCATAGCCGTACTTCTTCCCGAGCTCGCCCACTGCCTTCCGCAGTGCTTGGCGTTCCTCGGATTCCACGAAGCTCATGCTTCCTCCCCAACGACTGCCAGTACGGCGCCGACCTCGACCTGTTGACCTGCTTCGACCCTGAGCTCACTGAGTACGCCGTCGGCCGGGGCGGAGATGGTGTGCTCCATCTTCATCGCCTCCAACCAGAGCAGCGGCTGTCCTTGCTTCACCTCGTCACCCACCTGCACGCCGACCCGGATCACCGTGCCCGGCATCGGGGCGAGCAACGACCCCGGCGACACCTGCTGCGACGGATCCGTGAACCGCTCCACCGGTGTCAGTGCCACCGACCCGAGCGACGAGTCCACACACACCAACCCGTCGTACGTGCCGACGTGGAAGGCCCGCCGTACGCCGTCGACCTCCAGCACCACCCGCTCCGGCGCGGAGTCCACGAGCGCCATGTTGCCGTCGACAACCAACCCGTCCCGGGTCAGCCGATATTCGATCGCAACGGTCACGTCACCAACGCGATAGGCATTCCGCTGCGGCTGCGACGGTACATTCCGCCACCCGGCCGGCACCCGCACCGGCCCGACCCGCCCGGCGGCATCCGCCAATGCAGCAGCCAAGGCCGACGCCCGCAGCACCTCCGCACCAACCGCGACACCAACACCGTGCTTCTCGAAGAACGCAGTATCGGTCTCCCCAGCAAGAAACGCCGGATGCCGCAGAACCCACACCAGCAGATCCCGGTTCGTTTGCACGCCGTGGATCGTGGCGCGGGTCAGCTCGGCTGACAGTCGGCGCGCGGCCGACGTACGGTCAGGCGCCCACACGATCACCTTGGCCAACATCGCGTCGTAGTACGGCGAAACCTCCGAACCATCCTCAACCCCCGAGTCCACCCGCATCCGCGGCCACCGACCGGCCCCGCTTTCCGGAACATTCTCGCCACCAGGCGCCAACTTCTTTCCGGAAAGCGCGAACCGTCGAACGACACCCGTCTGCGGCTGCCAGTCCTGCGCGGGATCCTCCGCGTACAGCCGCACCTCGATCGCATGGCCGACCGTCGGGGGAGGCTTGGGCGGGAGGTGAGCGCCGGTGGCGACTGCGAACTGCAGCTCCACCAGGTCCAACCCCGTGGTCTCCTCGGTGACCGGATGTTCGACCTGGAGCCGCGTGTTCATCTCCAGGAAGTAGAACGCGCCGCCCTCGTCTGCCAGGAACTCGACTGTGCCGGCGCCGACGTACCCGATCGCGGCCGCTGCCTTCCGCGCCGCGTCGAACAGCTCGGCCCGCATCGACGGGATGCGCTCCACCAACGGGGACGGGGCTTCCTCGACCACCTTCTGGTGGCGGCGTTGGATCGAGCATTCGCGTTCGCCGACCGCCCAGATCGTGCCGTGCTGATCGGCCATGATCTGGACCTCGATGTGCCGCCCAGCCGCGAGGTACCGCTCGCAGAACACCGTCCCGTCACCAAAGGCAGACAGAGCCTCAGCAGACGCAGCTTCGATCTCACCCGGCAGATCCGCCAACCGCGAGACCACCCGCATCCCACGCCCGCCACCACCGGCCGATGCCTTCACCAGCACCGGCAAGTCGTCCACAGAAACCTCGGCCGGCGTCAGCTCGGCGAGCACCGGCACCCCGGCGGCCGCCATCAGCTTCTTCGCCTCGATCTTCGAGCCCATCGAGGAGATCGCGTCCACCGGCGGCCCGATCCACGTCAGCCCGGCGTCGATCACCGCCTGCGCGAACCCGGCGTTCTCCGACAGGAACCCGTACCCGGGATGCACCGCATCCGCGCCCGCCTTCAACGCCGCCTCGATCACCAACTCACCACGGAGGTAGGTGTCAGCAGGCGCGTTCCCCGGCAGCTGCACCGCCGCATCCGCCTCACCGACGAACGGCATCGCAGCGTCGGCAGTCGAATGCACCGCGACCGTCGACAGGCCGAGCGACCGCGCGGTCCGGAAGATCCGCCGCGCGATCTCGCCCCGGTTCGCCACCAGAACACTTGTCAGCATGTGTACCTCACATCCTGAAGACGCCGAAGGAGGAGGTGCCCTCCACCGGTGCCGAGTGGATCGCGGACAGACAGATGGCCAGGACTGTCCGGGTGTCGCGTGGGTCGATCACGCCGTCGTCGTACAGCCGGCCGGAAAGGAACATCGGCAAGGATTCCGCTTCGATCTGGCCTTCGACGTAGGCGCGCATCTTGGCGTCGCCGTCCTCGTCGTACGGCTGGTTCTTCGCGGCTGCGGCGGCTCGTGCCACGATCGACAGGACGCCCGCCAGCTGCTGCGGACCCATCACCGCCGACTTGGCCGACGGCCAGGCGAACAGGAAGCGCGGATCGAAAGCCCGGCCGCACATCCCGTAGTGGCCGGCGCCGTACGACGCGCCCATCAGGATCGAGATGTGCGGGACCTTGGAGTTCGCGACCGCGTTGATCATCTGCGCGCCGTGCTTGATGATCCCGCCCTGCTCGTACTCCTGCCCGACCATGTAGCCGGTGGTGTTGTGCAGGAAGATCAACGGCGTGTTCGCTCGGTTCGCCAGCTGGATGAACTGAGCCGCCTTCTGCGACTCCTCGCTGAACAGTACGCCGCGCGCGTTGGCCAGGATGCCGACCGGATACCCGTGCACGGACGCCCAGCCGGTCGCCAGCGACGACCCGTACAGCGGCTTGAACTCGTCGAACACCGACCCGTCCACCACTCGCGCGATCACGTCCCGCGGATCGAACGGGATCTTCAGGTCCCCCGGCACGATCCCGAGCAACTCGTCCTCGTCGGACAAGGGCTCGTCGTACGCCGGAGCCGGCGGCGGACCGAGCTTGCGCCAGTTCAGCCGCGACACGATCTGGCGGCCGAGCCGGATCGCGTCCTGCTCGTCGACCGCGAAGTAGTCCGCGAGCCCGGACTTCCGGGCGTGCATCGAGGCGCCACCGAGCGACTCGTCGTCGGCGTCCTCGCCGGTCGCCATCCTCACCAGCGGCGGACCGGCCAGGAACACCTTCGCGCCGCCGTCGACCATTACCACGTAGTCGCTCATGCCCGGGATATACGCGCCGCCGGCAGTCGAGTTGCCGAACACCAGCGCGATCGTCGGAATCCCTTCCGCCGACAACCGGGTCAGATCGCGGAACATCGCGCCGCCCGGGATGAAGATCTCCTTCTGCGTCGGCAGGTCCGCGCCACCCGACTCGACCAGGCTGATCACCGGCAACCGGTTCGCCCGCGCGATCTCGTCCGCCCGCAGGGCCTTGCGCAGCGTCCACGGATTGCTCGCGCCGCCCTTCACGGTCGGATCGTTGGCCGTGATCAAGCACTCGACGCCTGACACCACGCCGATTCCGGTCACCAGGCTGGCGCCGACGGTGAAGTCCGACCCCCAGCCGGCCAGTGTCGACAGCTCGAGGAACGACGAGTCCCGGTCGAGCAGCAACTCGATCCGCTCCCGGGCCAGCAACTTGCCGCGCTTGTGGTGCCGGTCGACGTACTTCTCGCCGCCGCCGGCCAGCGCCTTGGCGTGCTCGGCCTCCAGCGCCGCCAGCTTCTCCAGCATCGCCTCGCGATTGCTCATGCGGTGAACCCCAGTCGTTTGGAGGCCAGGCCGGTCAGGATCTCGGTGGTGCCGCCGCCGATGGCGAGGATCTTCTGGTCGCGGTACTGGCGCTCGACCTCGGCCTCCCGCATGTAGCCGAGACCGCCGTGCAACTGCAGTGCCTGGTCGCACACCCACTGCCCGGCCTCGACCGCCGTGTTCTTGGCGAAGCACACCTCGGCGATCACGTCCTCACCAGCCTCTGCCCGCCGGGCGACCTCCCGAACGTAGACCCGCGCCACGTCGATCCGGCGAGCCATCTCGGTCAGCGTGTGCTGCACGGTCTGCCGCGAGATCAACGGCCGGCCGAACGTCTCCCGCGCCCGGCACCACTCCACCGTCAGGTCGAGCGCCCGCTGCGCACCGGCGTATGCCTGGACCGCGAGCGTCAGCCGCTCGGCCACGAAGTTCATCGCGAGCTGGACGAACCCGGTGCCTTGGGCCCCTACCAGGTTGGCCACCGGCACCCGGACGTCGGTGAACGACAACTCAGCCGTGTCCGAGCACAGCCAACCCAGCTTCTCCAGCTTGCGCGACACCGCGAACCCGGGGGTCCCCTTCTCGATCACCAACAGGCTGATCCCGTGCGCGCCCGGACCGTCCGTCCGGACCGCGGTCGTGACGAAGTCCGCGCGGCAGCCGGAGGTGATGTACGTCTTCGCACCGTTCACGACAAACACGTCACCCTCGCGCCGAGCCGTCGTACGGATCGACGCCACATCCGATCCACCGTCAGGTTCGGTGATCGCCAGCGCGCCGATCAGCGCGCCGTCGAGCGTCGGCCGGACCCACCGATCGATCTGCTCCTGGTTGCCCGCAGCAACGATATGCGGAAGCGCGATCCCACAGGTCAGCAGCGAAGCGACCAGCCCACCAGATCCGCCGGCGTAATGCATCTCCTCGACTACTGCGATCGCGTCGAGCAACGAGCCGCCGCCACCGCCGACCGCTGCGGGGAACGCGACGCCGAGCATCCCGATCTGGCCGGCCTTCTTGTGCAACTCACGCGGCAACTCGCCGTCTCGCTCCCACCGCTCCAGCTGCGGCATCACCTCGGCGGCCATGAACCGCCATACGGTCTGCCGGTAGTCGTTCACAGCAGCACCTCCGGTACGTCGATGTACCGCGAGCGCAGCCATTCGCCGACCGCCTTCGCCTGCGGGTCGAACCGTGCCTGCGATGCGACGCCCTCACCCAGCAGTCCCTCGACGACGAAGTTCACCGCCCACAGATTCGGCAGGACGTAGCGCGTCACGGTCAGCGGCTGGGTCTCCGGGAGCAGCTCCTGGAACAGCTCGACCGTCAGCGTGTGCGCGATCCACCGCCAGGTCTTCTCGTCCCGCACCCAGACTCCGACGTTCGCATCGCCGCCCTTGTCGCCGGACCGCGCGCCGGCGATCCGGCCGAGCGGGACCTCGCGCGTCCGCGGACGCCCGCTGAACGCCAGTTGCGGCAACGGGATCGGCAGTTCGATGTCGTCGACCGGGCTCAGGGGCTGCGTCTCCATCGCGGGGTCGACGACCTTCCGTGTCCCGTCCGGCCGTACGACGGTGTGCTCGACCTCGTGGATGCCGACGTATCCGGCCCGGAAGACGCCGTACGGCGATCCGTCGCCAGGCGGCGCGGTGACATGGAATCCGGGGTAGCTCGCCAGCGCCAGCTCGATCGCGGCGCTGGAGAACGCGCGGCCGACGACCTTCGGATCCGGGTCCTTGACCGCGCACCGGAGGAATACGCTGGCCTCCTCCTCGGACGCCGCGTTCGGCTTCTCCGTCCAGGCCAGCGTCCACTGCAGGTCGGTCGGCCGCTTCGGCAGCGCCTGCTCGAGCTGCCGCTGAACCAGCTCGGCCTTCTCCTCCAGTTGGAGCCCGGTGAGCACGAAGTCCACCTCGTTGCGGAACCCGCCGACGCTGTTCAGCGACACCTTGTACGTCGGAGGCGGCGGCTCACCGCACACCCCGGAGATCCTGACCCGGTCGGGTCCGTCGGTGTCGAGCTCGATCGTGTCCAGCCGGGTGGTGACGTCCGGACCGGCGTACCGGGCGCCGGTGATCTCGTAGAGCAGTTGCGCCTTGACCGTGTCGATCGTGACCGCGCCGCCGGTGTTGTCGTGCTTGGTGATCACGCTGCTGCCGTCGGTGTGGATCTCCGCGATCGGGAACCCGGGCCGGCCGAGGTCGCGGATCTCGCTGAAGAACGAGAAGTTCCCGCCGGTCGCCTGGCAGCCGCACTCGATCACGTGGCCCGCGGCCACGGCGCCCGCGAGTTCGTCGTACTGCGTCCGCTTCCAGCCGTGGTGGGCGGCGGCGGGGCCGACGATGACGGAAGCGTCAGTGACGCGGCCGGTCACGACGACGTCCGCGCCGGCCTGCAGTGCTTCGGCTATGCCCCACGCACCGAGGTAGGCGTTCGCGGTCAGGGGCTCGCCGAGGTCGAGTTCGGCTGCGCGTGGCAGGAGGTCGTCGCCTTCGACGTACGCGATCTTGGGGTGCAGACCGAGGCGGTCCGCTAGCTCCTGGATCGCCTGAGCGAGGCCGGACGGGTTGAGGCCGCCGGCGTTGCTGACGATCTTGACGCCACGGTCGAGAGCTTGGCCGAGGCCGGTCTCGAGTTGTTTGAGGAACGTACGTGCGTACCCGAGCGACGGGTCCTTCAGGCGGTCCCGCCCGAGGATCAGCATGGTCAGCTCGGCCAGGTAGTCGCCGGTCAGCACGTCGAGCGGACCGCCGGTGAGCATCTCGTGGACCGCGCTGAAGCGGTCGCCGTAGAACCCGGACGCGTTGCCGATCCTGATGGGCGCGGTCATCCGAACTGCCCCCGTTCCCGGCCCTTCCCCGGCGGCCCCGCGAACGCCTGGATGATGCCGAGCCACTCCTCCGCGTCCGCTCCGTCAGCCTGTACGGCGAGATCGTCGCGATGCCGGCGTTGTGTCGCCAGCAGGCAGAAGTCGAGCGCCGGGCCGGTCACCCGCTGCGCGGCGTCGTCCGGACCCCAGGTCCAGGTCTGGCCGTCGGGCCCGGTCAGTTCCACGCGGAACGGTTCGGCGGGTGGGGTGCGGTCGTTCAACAGGTAGGCGAAGTCGCGGGTGCGGACGGCGAGGTGGGCGACGTGACGCAGCCGACTACTCGGCTGGCGGTGGACGCCGAGCGCGTCGACCACGTCCTGACCATGTGCCCACGTCTCCATCAACCGTGCCGTCGCCATCGAGGTCGGGCTCATCGGCGGGCCGTACCAGAGCACTCGCTCGCCCGGCGCGACCTTCTTCAGCGCGTCAGCGAGCTCGGCGCGGGTCTCCCGCCAGTACGGCAGGAGCTGGTCGGGTGGCAGTGCCGCGGTCTCGGCGGCACCCTCGTCGACGTACCCGGTCGGGTTCGCGGCCGCCTTCTGCAGTGAGGCCTTGAAGCCGTCGGGATCAGTGGCGGCGAGATGCGCGGCCTCGTCGGTCCAGGCGAGGTGGGCGATCTGGTGCGCGATCGTCCAGCCCTCGGCCGGGGTCGGCGTCGCCCAGGCCTCGGCGGCGAGTCCACCGACCAGCCGGTCCAGCTCCGCACTCTCGGCCCACAGGTCCGCCAGCACTTCGTCCAGTTGCACGCTGCACTCCCTGGGTGGGGATCGTGCAGCCGAGACTGGCACGGCCCGGAAAAAGAATCAAGTGTGCTTGTTTTCTACCTCGGCAGCTTCGGCGGGGTCCAGTCGGCCCACTTGGCGGTCGCCTCCCGCCACGCCTTCGGCGGGATGAACCGGGCCGCGAGCATCAGCCCGGAGTGTGCGAGCGCGTTGGTGTTGGAGTTCCGCTTGACCGAGTCGCGGGCTTCCGCTGCCATCGGCTGCACCCGGGCGCGACGATCGCGGTCGTAGCGCGGCAGATCGTCGTCGGCCAGCGCCGCGGCGAGGACCACCGCATCCTCGATCGCCTGGCACGCGCCCTGCCCGAGATCCGGCGGCATCGCGTGCGCCGCGTCGCCGAGCAGCACGACGCGATCCTTCACGTACGTCGGCACCGGGTCGATGTCGATGATGTCGTTGTACAGCACCTGATCCGGTGGTGTGGCCGCGACCAGCGCCGGGATCGGGTCGTGCCAGTCCCCGACCCGGTTCAGTACCTCGCGCCGGTCGTCGGCGTACATCTGGTTGGGCTGATCGGCGTTCACGGTGACGAACCAGTAGACGCGCTCCCGCGGCAACGGGAGTACGCCGACCTGCACGCCACGACCAAGCGTGAGCGACTCCTGGACCGGCCACACCGACTCCGGGGGCGTCACGCCCCGCCAGACCGCTCGGCGCTGGAAGACCGCGTCGCCGGACCACAACGTCCGCCGCGTGATGCTGTTGACGCCATCGGCCGCAACCACGAGGTCGGCGGTCAGTTCCTCACCCGAGCACATCACCGTGCCGTCGGACGACACCGCGGTCACCTCGGCATCCGTGTGCAACATCGAGTCGGGCAGTTGCTCCCGCAGTACGTCGTGCAGATCCGCGCGATGGATCGCGAGAACGCCAACGTCCTCCGGGTGATTGCGCCGTACCCAACGGCCGTTCGGAGTCAGGATGTTGCCGCGCGAGACTGTCTTGACGGTGCGGTCGGTGACATCCAGGTCGAGTGCCCCGAGCGCCCGAACCGCATTCGGCCAGAGCGTCAGGCCGGCGCCCACCTCGGCGATGATCGGCGCCCGCTCCAGCACGCTGACCGACCACCCGATCCGCCGCAACGCCACCGCCGCAGCCAATCCACCGATCCCCGCGCCGACAACCAGCGCATTCCGCTCACCGATGCCCATGCGCCGGACGTTACTTGGTAGGGCGTCCCCGAACGCACCGGGGCAAGGCACGCTGGTCCACTCGAATGTGGTTCACAGGCCCTTGGCGTTGGCTCGGGGGGTGGGGGTGGTCCGGAGTTCGGTGGTGAAGGCGTAGCGGTCACCGCGGTAGAGAGCCGACGTGTACTCGAAGACTCGGTCGCGGCGGTCGAAGCTCACGCCGTGCAGGGCCAGGCACGGTTGGGTGGTGGGGATGCCGAGCCAGGAGGCGGTCTTCGCGTCGGGCATCACGGGTTCGAGGCGGGAGGTGCCGCTGACCAGGTCGATGCCGTAGCGGTTGGTGAGCAGGTCGTAGAGGGAGCCGTTCAGGTCCTCGGCCTGGAGACCGGGCACGTACGCCGCGGGCATCGTGGTGCGCTCTACGACCATCGGGAGATCGTCGGCGAGGCGGAGGCGGGTGAACGCGATGATCGGGTCGCCGACCGGGATCCGCAGCCGTCGCGCCGCGGCCCGCTCGGCCTTCTGGTGGCGGAACTCCAGCATCTTGCTGCCCGGTCTCATGCCGCGCCGGCGGATGTCCTCGGAGAAGCCGATCATCCCGAGCCAGCGGGCGACCTTCGGGCGGGTGGTGTAGGTCCCGCTGCCGTGGCGGCGGACCAGGAGCTCCTCGATCACGAGCTCGTCAACGGCACGGCGCAGCGTCATCCGGGCGACGTTCCAGCGCACCGCCAGTTCGCGCTCCGGCGGGAGTGCGGCACCCTCCGGCAGCGTGTCGATCAGGCTGAGCAGCAACGCCCGGATCTCGGCGGCCTTCCCGGGCAGCGAACTGTGCATTGGTCTTGCGTAACACTCCGCGGACCCCACCGTGAACCCTTTCCACCGCCGTCGAAGTCAGATCAACTAGACCAATTACCACCTTCTTCGGGTGGATGTCGTGTTCGGCGGCGTGCCGATCGTCATATACATGTGAGCAGACAACCGAGATCGAGAAGCGGAGTGCGCCGTGCCGGCTGAGGACAAGAAGCAAGTAGCGCACCGAGCCCTGGTGGATCGCGTGCTGACCGGACAGGGAGCGGCGTCCCCGGAGGATCGGGCCCGTGCCTTCGGCAACGCCGACGGACCTGCGCCCTTGCAGGCGCTGATCGGCAAGGTCGCGATGACGCCGTCGCAGGTGACCGACGCGGACTTCGCCGCGGCCAAGGCAGCTGGCTTCAGCGAGGATCAGCTGTTCGAGCTGGTGGTGTGTGCTGCGGTCGGCCAGTCCACCCGGCAGTACGAAGCAGGGCTGGCGGCGCTCGCCGAAGGGGAGGCCGGCTGATGCGACTCGAGATCCTGAACAGCGGCTACAAACCCGGAACCAAGCTGCTCTTCGCGATGATCCGGCTGTTCTCGCGGCAGCCGGTGCCGGACGCCGCCAAGCTGGTCTTCTACCGGCCCGACTTCTATGGCAACCGCGCCAAGGTGTTCACCCACGAGGCGATGCGCGGCCCGTCCGGGTGGTCGGTCGGCGACCGGGAGCTGATGGCGGCGTACGTCTCGAAGGTGAACCAGACGGCGTTCTGCATCGGCGCACACACCGCGACCGCGAGCCAGGCGTATCAGGACGGGCCACGGGTCGCCGCGGTCCTCGACGACCTGGAAACGGCCCCCGTCGAGAACGGGCTGCGGGCAACGCTGCGGATGCTCGGCAAGCTGACCCGAGAGGGCAAGGTGGGCGCCGAGGACATGCGGGAGGTTCTGTCCGCAGGTGTCTCACCCCAGCAGATCAAGGACGCATTGGCGGTCTGCACCGCCTTCAACATCACCGACCGCCTGGCCGACGCCTTCGCCTTCGAGGTCCTCACCCCAGAAGGCTTCGACGCAGGAGCCAAGTACCTCCTCAAGCGGGGATACCAATGAGGTAGTTGACGGATCATGGTGATTACGGTGAGTGGGGCTGTGATCACTAGGGTGGGTCGGGTTATGGATCTCAGGACTCCGATCAGTACCGTCGTGCCGTCGCTCGACGGGCCCGTGCTCCAGGTGCTGGCGCGTAGCGACGAGGGACTGTCCGGACGGCAGATCCACAAGCTGGCCGGCACGGGCAGCGTCGCGGGTGTGCGATTGGTGCTGCAGAGGTTGGCGACGACCGGGCTCGTGCATGTGGACGACCTCGGCAACTCGTTGCTCTATCGCCTCAATCGCCGGCACCTGGTCGCCCCGGCGGTCGAGTTCCTCGCGGATCTTCGCAGTACGTTGGTCAGCCGGCTCGCGGACGAGATCAGCGCCTGGCGGATCCCGGCGGTGCACGCCAGCCTGTACGGCGCGATCGCCCGCGGCGACGGTGACCTGGACAGCGACGTGGACCTGCTGTTGATCCGCCCGGACCACCTCGACGCCGGTGACGTGCTGTGGGAGGAACAGGCGGGCCGGCTGATGCAGACCGTCGTCGACCTGACCGGCAATCCGGCCCACGTGTTCGAGCTCAGCCGCACCGAGCTGACCGATCACCTCACCACCGAGGAGCCGATCCTCAACGACTGGATGCGTCCCAGCATCCAGCTCACCGGCCGCCCGCTCGCATCCCTGCTCGAAGAGGGCACCACCCAACTAGCGCTCCGCTAGCGGCCTGTCAAGGGCGCCATCAGGCGAGCGATCCGGCTGTCCCGGCCGGTCACGCGTTCCTCGGTGTCGGCGAAGTTCATCGCGCGCAGCCCGGCGTTGATCCCGAGCCAGCGCAGCGGCTCCGGCTCCCAGCGTCGCGACCGATGCCCCACCCACGGCAGTCGCACCAGCGCGGTGTCGCGCCCGAGGATCAGATCCGTCAACGTCCGCCCGGCGAGGTTCGTCGTACTGACGCCATCGCCGACGTACCCGCCGGCCCATGCCAACCTGGACCCGCGATCGAACCCGACCGACGCACACCAGTCCCGCGGTATGCCGAGAGGCCCACCCCAGGCATGCGTGAACCCAACGTCGTCCAGCCCGTCGAACAGCTCCCGCAACGTCGCCTGCAACACCTTGAACACACGCGGCACCTCGTCGTACGACGCCTTGACCCGCGAGCGAAAGTGGTACGGCGCCCCGCGCCCACCGAACGCGAGTCGCCCGTCGGCGGTCCGCTGCCCGTAGATGATCAGATGCCGGTGATCGCTGAACGTCGGCCGATCGGCCAACCCGATCCGCTCCCAGGTCGCGTCGTCGAGCGGCTCGGTCGCCACCATCAACGAGTACACCGGCGCCACTGCCCGCGACTGCCCGTCGAGCGCCGGCGTGAACCCCTCGGTCGCCCGGACCACCACCTCGGCACGGACGACGCCGTACGGCGTGATCGCACGGCCGGACTCGATCGCGGTCACCGGAGTGTTCTCGTGGATCGTCACCCCAAGGCCCTCCACCACAGCGGCCAGTCCACGCGCCAGCTTGCCCGGATGGATCGCGGCACAGTGTGGTGTGAAGGTTGCCCCGAGCACCTTTGTGGCCCGCGCGTGTGCCGCGACCTCGTCCGCCTCGAGGAACCGCAGGTCACCAGGTCCCCAGTCGTGCGCTTCGCCCACCTCGGCACGGGCCCGGGCGAGCTGGGCCTTGGTCCGCGCGAACACGATCGTGCCGCCCTTGTGGTAATCGCAGTTGATGCCCTCGGCAGCGGTCACCAGCCCGACCTCGTTGACCGTCGCCTGCATCGCCCGGTGCAACTCGATCGCCGACGCACGGCTCGATCCGGGCAGCGCCGCCAGCCGCCGCGACGAGACCGGGAACAACGCGGAACACCAACCCCCGTTGCGGCCCGACGCTCCGAACCCAGCGGTCTGAGCCTCGAGTACGACGATGCGCAGGGACGGATCGGCTTTCGCGAGGTAGTACGCGGTCCACAGGCCGGTGTACCCGGCGCCGACGATCGCCACGTCGGCGTGCCGGTCACCCGCGAGCCCGGGGCGTGCGGCCGCGGGCTCGGTCGTCTCGGCCCAGAGGATCAGCGCACACCCCACGAATACGTCTGTTTGACCAGCTTCAGGTAGACGAACGTCTCGGTCGCCTTCACACCCTCGATCCGCCGGACCCGCTCCGACAGCACCTGCAGCAAGTGCTCGTCGCTCTCGCACAGCACCTCGGCGAGCAGGTCGAACGAGCCGGCCGTGATCACGACGTACTCGACCTCGTCCATTTTCGCGAGCTCGTCGGCGATCGGCTCCAGCGAACCCTCGGCCTTGATCCCGATCATCGCCTGCCGGTCGAAGCCCAGCTCGAGCGGATCGGTGACCGCCACCACCTGCATCACACCGGCCTCGGTCAGCCGCTGCACCCGCTGCCGCACCGCGGCCTCGGACAGCCCGACCGCCTTGCCGATCGCGGCGTACGAACGGCGCCCGTCCTTCTGGAGTTGCTCGATGATCGCCTTCGAGGTGTCGTCCAGCAGCGCCTGGTTCTTGTCGGAGTTCCCCGTTCGCACAGCCACCCGGAGATCCTTTCAGGGTTACCTGGTGTAAGCAAGTCAATGCAGCGGAATTCGTTGCAAATCGGGCTATTACCTACGGAATCCCTTGTCTCGATCTATTCTGTTTGACAGTATCGCCCGCGACAGACGCATCCGGGGAGGTGTGCGATGAGTCTTCGTCAACAATCCGTCGTGGGGCGCCGGACGGTTCTTCGCGGAATGTCGCTGTCCGCCCTCGGCCTGGCCGGGGGCTCGCTGCTGACCGGGTGCGGCATCCCGGCGGCGAAGCAGAGCGCCGGCTCCTGCGTCAGCACCGATCTGTCCGCGGAGCAGAAGACACTGATCTTCTCGAACTGGCCGAGTTACATCGACGAGGACGAGGAGAACAGCAACGCGGTGCCGCCCACCCTGGCCGCGTTCCAGAGCGAGACCGGCCTCAAGGTCAACTACACCGCCGACGTCAACGACAACGCCGAGTTCTATGCCAAGGTGCGCGACCAGCTCGGCACCTGCCAGCCCTGTGGCCGGGACCTCTTCGCGCTGACCGACTGGATGGCGGCCCGGATGATCGGTCTGGGCTGGATCCAGAAGCTCGACCACGCGAAGGTCCCGAACGTCGACGCCAACCTGCTCGAGCAGCTCCGGTCGCCGAGCTGGGACCCGAACCGGGACCACAGCGTGCCCTGGCAGAGCGGCCTGACCGGGATCGCCTACAACGCCAAGGTCACCAAGGAGGTCGGCAGCTTCGAGGACCTGCTCAGCCGCGACGACCTGAAGGGCCGCATCACCTTGCTGTCCGAGATGCCGGACACCATGTCGTTCATGCTGCGCCTGGTCGGGGCGAACCCGTCGAACTTCAACGACGCCGAGTGGAGCAAGGCGCTGCAGCGGCTCGAGGACACCGTCGCGTCCGGTCAGGTCCGGCGGTTCACCGGCAACGACTACGTGCAGGACCTGAACGCCGGCAACATCGCCGCCTGCGAAGCGTGGTCTGGCGATGTGATCGCCATGCAGGCCGACAACGCCGACATCAAGTTCGTGGTGCCCGAAGAGGGCCTGGCGCTGTGGTCGGACAACCTGATGGTGCCGAACAAGGCCTCCCACAAGGCGAACGCCGAGGCGCTGATGAACTACTACTACGACCCGGAGGTGGCCGCGACGCTCGCCGCCTGGGTGAACTACATCTGCCCGGTGCAGGGTGCGCAGAAGGCGATGGAGTCGATCGACCCCGAACTGGTCGAGGACCCGCTGATCTTCCCCGACCAGGAGATGCTCGCCAAGACGTTCGCCTTCATGCCGCTGGACACGAACCAGGCCAAGCTCTACGAAACCGACTTCAATCTCGCGATCGGCGGCTGACCATGACCAGTGATCTCGTCCTCACCGGCATCAGCAAGCGCTTCGGTGCCCAGAACGCGGTGCAGCAGATCGATCTGACCGTGCCGGCCGGCGCCTTCTTCGCGTTGCTCGGCCCGTCCGGCTGCGGCAAGACCACGACCCTGCGGATGATCGCCGGGCTGGAGGAGCCGAGTACCGGCACCATCCGGCTCGGTGAGCAGGAGATCACCGGACTGCGCCCGTACAAGCGACCGGTCAACACGGTGTTCCAGAACTACGCGCTGTTCCCGCATCTCGACATCTTCGAGAACGTCGCGTTCGGGCTGCGCCGCCGCGGCGTGAAGGACTTCAAACCGAAGGTGACGGAGATGCTCGACCTGGTCGAGCTCGGTGCCTTCGGCAAGCGCCGGCCCGCGCAGCTGTCCGGTGGCCAGCAGCAACGAGTCGCACTGGCCCGCGCGCTGATCAACCAGCCGCAGGTCCTGCTGCTGGACGAACCCCTCGGTGCGCTCGACCTGAAGCTGCGCCGGCAGATGCAGATCGAGCTGAAGCGGATCCAGACCGAGGTCGGCATCACGTTCGTCCACGTCACCCACGACCAGGAAGAGGCCATGACGATGGCCGACACCATCGCGGTGATGAACGGCGGAGCGATCGAGCAACTGGGTACGCCGGCCGAGCTGTACGACCTGCCCGCGACCACGTTCGTGGCGAACTTCCTCGGCCAGTCGAACTTGCTCCGGGCAACGATCATCGGTCGCGCCGAGCAGAACCTGATCGTCGACGTACAGGGTCGCAAGGTGACCGTGCCGTTGCCGCGCTGCCGGGTCACCGAGGGCGATGTCTGGATGGGGATCAGACCGGAGAAGGTCTTCCTGTCCCGGGCCGGCACCGAGCAGAGCAACGGCGTCAACCAGCTGCGGGGTGCGGTCGTCACCGATGTCAGCTACGTGGGCGTGAGTACGCAGTACCTGGTCAAGCTGTCTTGGGACCAGGAGCTGACGGTGTTCGAGCAGAACACCGGTGCTCGGGGCACGCTCGCCGTCGGGGACCAGGTCGATCTGCACTGGCAGCCCGCGCACACGTTCGTGCTCGATGCCCAGCAGGACGCACTCGCGGGAGTCGAGGACATCGACGACAGCGGTGGTGCCGGATGAGTGCGGTCGGCCAGCTAGGTGCGACCACCGCGACACCGGCGCCTCCTTCCGAGCCGAAGTCCGGCCGGCGGCTGACGGCGTACCTGCTGCTGCTCCCGGGTGGGTTGTTCCTGCTGCTGTTCTTCGTCATACCGCTGGTGACGCTGCTCGCGGCCAGCCTGTACGACCCGAACGGGTCGATCGAGAACGGGTTCTCGATGACCTGGCACTGGCAGAACTTCATCGACACGATGTCCGACTACGCGCGGCCGTTCGGGCGGTCGCTGTGGTACGCGCTGCTCACCACCGCGATCTGCCTGCTGCTCGGGTACCCGTTGGCCTATGCGATCGCGATCAAGTCCGGCCGGTGGAAGAACCTGATGCTGGCGCTGGTGATCGCTCCGTTCTTCACCAGCTTCCTGATCCGGACACTGTCCTGGAAGCTGCTGCTGAGTGACAACGGCTTCGTGGTCGACGCGCTGAAGTGGCTGCACATCCTCGGGCCGGACGGGCGGCTGCTGGCCACCACGTCCGCGGTCGTCACCGGGCTGACGTACAACTTCCTGCCGTTCATGGTGCTGCCGCTGTACGCCAGCCTGGAGCGGATCGACAAGCGGCTCCTCGAGGCCGGCGGGGACCTGTTCGCCGGGCCCTTCACCACCTTCCGGAAGATCACGCTGCCGCTGTCGATGCCGGGCGTGATCGCGGGCACGCTGCTGACCTTCATCCCGGCGGCCGGCGACTACATCAACGCGCAGCTGCTCGGTACGCCGAAGCAGCGGATGATCGGCAACGACATCCAGCGGCTGTTCGCGGCCGGCGCGTACCCGACGGCGGCGGCGTTGTCGGTGACGCTGATGGCGGCGATCGTCGTACTGGTGCTGATCTACATCCGCCGCGCCGGAACGGAGGATCTGGTATGACTGCACTGATGCCACGCCTCCGGCGCGGCGGGTCATGGGGCATTGACTCCCGGCCTTCCCTCGTCCCTCCGGTCGCTTCGCTCCCTCCACTCCTCAGTCCAGGCCGGGAGGTCCCATGACCAGGGCCGGGCGGTGGTTCGGGCGGAACCTGGTCATGATGGTCGCGATCGTCGTGCTGCTGTACCTGTTCGCGCCGATCGTCGTCGTGATGCTGATGTCGTTCAACGAGCCGAAGAGCAAGCTGTCCTACACGTTCGACGGCTTCACCTGGGACAACTGGCAGCACCCGTGCCGGCCGTTCGGCATGTGCGACGCGGTCAGCACCAGCCTGCGGATCGGCCTGCTCGCGACCGTCATCGCGACCGCGCTCGGCACGCTGATGGCGTTCGCGATGGTGCGGCACCAGTTCCGCGGCCGGTCGGCGACCAACCTGTTCATCTTCCTGCCGATGGCCTCGCCGGAGATCGTGCTCGGCTCGTCGCTGCTGGCGCTGTTCGTGTCCAGCGGGTTCGGCGGGCAGCTCGGGTTCTGGACGATCCTGATCGCGCACGTGATGTTCTGCATGTCGTTCGTGGTGGTGACCGTGAAGGCTCGGCTGGCCGGGATGGACACCCGGATGGAACAGGCGGCGATGGACCTGTACGCGAACGAGTGGCAGACGTACTGGCGGATCACGTTCCCGCTGGTCTTCCCCGGCATCCTGGCCGCCGCGTTGCTGAGCTTCTCGCTGTCCTTCGACGACTTCATCATCACCAACCTGAACGCCGGCACCACGGTGACGTTCCCGATGTACGTCTGGGGGTCCGCCCAGCGCGAGATCCCGCCACAGATCAATGTCGTCGGTACGGCGATGTTCCTGCTGGCCCTCCTGCTCGTCGTGGGTGGCGAGCTCACCCGCCGCCGACGGACACGATGAAACTTGCGGCGCTGGCGGATGCAGAACCGCGAGTGTTCTGGCTCGACGACAAGGCCGCGCCGGAACATTCGCCCTCGCTGCTCGGGCCGACCGAGGCCGACCTGGCCGTGGTCGGTGGCGGCTACACCGGCCTGTGGACGGCGTTGCGGGCGAAGGAACGGTACCCGGAGCTGGACGTCGTACTGCTGGAATCGGAGACGTGTGGATCCGCGGCCAGTGGGCGGAACGGCGGGTTCTGCGATGCCAGCCTCACTCACGGTTTCGCCAACGGTCTCGCGCGCTGGCCCGAGGAAGTCGGTCAGCTCGAGCAGTTCGGTGCCGACAATCTCGCCGCCATCGGGGACACGATCGCGCGCTACGGAATTGATTGCGACTGGCAACTGAGCGGTGAACTCACCGTTGCCACCGAACCACATCACCTCGACGAACTGGCCGAGGAGGTGGGTGAGCGCGACGGTGTCACCCTGCTGGACCAGGACGCGGCTCGTGCTGAGGTCAACTCACCGACATACCTCGGCGCACTCTCCGACCCGAGTCGGATGGCGCTCGTCGAGCCGGCCCGGCTGGCTTGGGGTCTGCGCCATGCCTGCCTGCTGCACGGCGTACGCATCCATGAGATGTCGCAGGTGAACAGGATGCACGGGAAAACGTTGGCGACGGCAACTGGTTCGGTCCGGGCGGACCGGATCGCCCTGGCCACGAACGCGTTCCCGTCGCTGCTCCGGCGCCTGCGCCTCTACACGGTCCCTGTCTACGACCTGGTCCTGGTCACGGAACCGTTGTCCGCCGTACAGCTCGAGTCCATCGGCTGGCGCAACCGCCAAGGTGTCGGCGACGCGTCGAACCTCTTCCACTACTACCGCCTGACCCGGGACGACCGCATCCTGTGGGGCGGCTACATCCCGCTCTACTACTTCGGCAGCCGGATCGATCCCCGGCACGAACTACGCCACAGCATCCACGAGCTGCTCGCGCGCCACTTCTTCACGACATTCCCCCAACTGGAGGGACTGCACTTCACCCACCGCTGGGGCGGCGTGATCGACACCAGCACCCGCTTCTGCGCCTTCTTCGGTACGGCGCACGCCGGCCACATCGGCTACGCCCTCGGCTACACCGGCCTAGGCGTAGGCGCCACCCGCTTCGGCGCCGACGTCATGCTCGACCTCCTGTACGCCGAAGACACCGATCGCACCCGCCTCCGCATGGTCCAAGAACGCCCCATGCCCTTCCCACCCGAACCCCTCCGCGCCGCCGCCATCCACCTGACCCGCTGGTCCATGTCCCGCGCCGACTCCCACCAAGGCCACCGAAACCTCTGGCTCCGAACCCTGGACAAACTAGGCCTAGGCTTCGACTTCTAGCAGACCTTCCCCGGCGGGCTCGTGCTGGTGGGTGGCCGGGAACAGGAACCGGTGGGTGGGCACAAGATATGTCCTGTTCCAGGTCACCAGGACCTCAGCACGGGTCGCTCGGTGAAGGCGGCGCGAGCACGGACGCCCGGGGCGCGCAGCGGCACGCTGGAGAAGGTCTCAGCTGTCTGGACTACAGCTTGGATTCGGCTTCGGTGAGGACGGAGCGGATGATTTGTTCCATTTCGTCGAAGTGGGGCTGGTCGCAGATCAGGGGCGGGGAGAGTTGGATGACGGGGTCGCCTCGGTCGTCGGCCCGGCAGTAGAGGCCGGCGTCGAAGAGGGCTTTGGACAGGAATCCGCGCAGCAGTCGCTCGGATTCGTCGTCGTCGAAGGTCTCCTTGGTCGCCTTGTCCTTGACCAGTTCGATCCCGTAGAAGTACCCCGCACCGCGGACGTCGCCGACCAAGGGCAGATCGAGCAATTTCTCGAGCGTCGCCCGGAACTCCCCCTCCCGGGCCCGGACGTGCTCGTTGATTCCTTCGCGCTCGAAGATGTCCAAGTTGGTCAGCGCGACCGCGGCTGATACCGGATGGCCACCGAAGGTGTAGCCATGGGCGAATGTGGTGTCCCCGTGCAGGAACGGCTCGAACAGCCGGTCGGTCGCGATCATCGCGCCGAGCGGCGAGTAGCCGGAGGTGATGCCTTTCGCGCAGGTGATCATGTCGGGCCGGTAGCCGTAGCGTTCGGCGCCGAACATGTGCCCGAGCCGCCCGAACGCACAGATCACCTCGTCACTGACGAGCAGTACGTCGTACTCGTCGCAGATCTCGCGGACCCGGTCGAAGTAGCCGGGCGGTGGCGGGAAGCAACCGCCGGCGTTCTGCACCGGCTCGAGGAAGACCGCGGCGACCGTCGACGGGCCCTCGTTCTCGATCGCGACCGCGATCTGGTCGGCGGCCCAGCGGCCGAACGCGGCCGGGTCGTCGCCGTGGATCGGGGCGCGGTAGATGTTGGTGTTCGGGACCCGGAACGTCGACGGCACCAGCGGTTCGAACGGCGCCTTGAGGTCCGGGAGACCGGTGATGGACAGTGCCCCCTGGGTGGTGCCGTGGTACGCGATCGCACGGCTGATCACCTTGTGCTTACCGGGTTTGCCGGTGAGCTTGAAGTACTGCTTGGCCAGCTTCCAGGCGGTCTCGACCGCCTCGCCGCCGCCGCTGGTGAAGAAGACCCTGTTCAGGTCGCCCGGCGCGTACCCGGCGACGCGTTCGGCCAGCTCGATCGACTTGGGATGTGCGTACGACCAGAGCGGGAAGAACGCCAGTTCGGACGCCTGTTTGGCGGCCGCCTCGGCGAGCTCGGTGCGCCCGTGTCCGAGCTGGTTGACGAACAGTCCGGCCAGACCGTCCAGGTACCGCTTGCCGCGGGCGTCGTAGATGTAGGCACCGTCGCCACGGACGATCACCGGGACGTCGCTCTTCTCGTAGCTGGACATCCGGGTGAAGTGCATCCAGAGGTGGTCGCGCGCCGACTTCTGCAGGGTGGCGAACTCTGCGTCGTCGAACGACATGGTCACATCCTTCGTCTCCGGATGGCTGTGTAGTTGGTCATCCTGCCTGGGAAAGAGCGTTCAAGCAAGTGATTTCGTGCCGATCAAGCCGATATGGTGTCGATGTCATCGGTTCGCATAGGCTTATGATGCGAAATCCGTACCACGGGGAGGTTGCCGGGGTGGACACCCTGTTCGTGAACGGATCGATTTTCGACGGCCACCGCCACCGACCGGGCCTGACGGTCGGTGTGCGGGCCGGCCGGATCGCGGCAGTCACCGCCGACCCCGCGGGGCTGCGTGGCCCGAACACCGAGGTGGTCGACTTGGCAGGCGGCCTCCTGCTGCCCGGATTCGTCGACGCCCACATCCACCCGGTGCAGGGCGGCCTCGAACGTGCTCACTGCGACCTCTCACCGGCCCACGGACTCGCGGCGTACCAGGAGACGATCGCGCGGTACGTCGCCTCGCACCCGGACGTCCCGTGGATCCTCGGCGGCGGCTGGCACCAGCCCGACTTCCCCGGCGCCGCACCGCGCAAGGCCGACCTCGACGCGGTGACCGGCGCCCGCCCGGCCTTCCTGGTGAACGCCGACCACCACGGCGCCTGGGTCAACACAAGAGCTCTCCAGTACGCCGGGATCGACGCGACCACACCGGATCCACCGGACGGCCGGATCGAGCGCGCCCTGGACGGTACGCCGACCGGCACCCTGCACGAGGGCGCCATGAATCTTGTCGGCCGCCTGGTCCCGCCGACGACCCACGACGAGCAGGTCGCCGCCCTCCTCGACGCGCAGGCCTACCTCCACTCGCTCGGCGTCACCGGCTGGCAGGACGCCATCCTCGGCGAGTACGCGAACCTCAGCGACGCGACTCCGGCGTACGCCGAACTCGCCCGCGACGGACGGCTGACCGCACGAGTCGTCGGCGCGCTGTGGTGGCAGCGGGACCGCGGCGCCGAGCAGCTGCAGGAACTGATCGAACGCCGGGACGCGGTGAAGTTCCCGCGGTTCCGGGCCGACAGCGTGAAGATCATGCAGGACGGTGTGGCGGAGAACTTCACCGCCGGGATGCTCGAGCCATATTTCGACGGCTGTGGCTGCCGGACCGCCAACGCGGGACTCTCGTTCGTGGATCCGGTCGCGTTGCGGAGTCATGTCACCCAGCTGGATGCCGCCGGATTTCAGGTCCACGTGCACGCGATCGGCGACCGCGCGGTCCGGGAGGCGCTGGACGCCTTCGAGGCGGCGTTGACGGAGAACGGCGACAGCGACCTGCGGCACCACATCGCGCATCTGCAGGTCATCCACCCCGACGACATCGGCCGGTTCGCGCGGCTCGGAGTCGCCGCGAATCTGCAGGCGTTGTGGGCGGTCTACGAACCACAAATGACCGAGCTGACCATCCCCTTCCTCGGTCCGGAGCGGACCTCGTGGCAGTACCCGTTCGGCGATCTCGCCCGCTCAGGCACCCGACTCGCCGCCGGTTCCGACTGGCCGGTGTCGAGCCCCGACCCACTGGCCGCCATCCACGTCGCGGTGAACCGCCGAGTGCCAGGCGATCCCGAGGCGTTCCTTCCCGAGCAGGCTCTGGACCTGAGTACTGCGCTGGCGGCGTACACCTCGGGAAGCGCCTGGCTGAACCATGCCGACGACACCGGCCGGATCGAGGGCGGAGCGCTCGCGGATCTCGTCGTACTCGAGCGGGATCCGTTCACCGGACCAGCCGACGAGATCGGAGCGGCGCGAGTGCGGGCCACCTACGTCGAGGGCGAGTGCGTCTTCGGCGATCACTCAACGAGATAAGGGACGGTCATGGAGCAAACCCTCACCAACCTCGTGGACGGCAAGCCGGTCCCTGCTCAGAGCGGAGCGACGTACGACGTGATCGCGCCGGCCACCGGCGAGACGTACACCCGCGCGCCGCTGTCCGGTCGGGAGGACGTGGACCAGGCGATGACCGCGGCCGCGCGGGCGTTCGAGACCTGGCGCGACACCACGCCGGCCGAGCGGCAGCTGGCCTTGCTCCGGATCGCCGATGCGATGGAGCGGCGCGCGGACGAGTTCATCGCGGTGGAGAGCCGCAACACCGGCAAGCCGCTGGCGATCGCCGCGACCGACGAGGTGCCGCCGTGTGTGGATCAGTTGCGGTTCTTCGCCGGCGCCGCCCGGGTTCTCGAAGGCCGCTCGGCAGGTGAGTACCTGGCCGGCCACACGTCCTGGGTACGCCGCGAACCGATCGGCGTCGTCGGTCAGGTGACGCCGTGGAACTACCCGCTGATGATGGCGGTCTGGAAGATCGCGCCGGCGCTTGCCGCCGGGAACACGATCGTGCTCAAGCCGAGCGACACCACCCCGGCCTCGACCGTGCTCCTCGCCGAACTGTGCAACGAGTTCCTGCCACCGGGTGTGTTCAACGTGGTCTGCGGCGACCGCGACACCGGCCGTGCACTGGTCGACCACGAGATCCCACAATTGGTCGCGATCACCGGTTCGGTCCGGGCCGGGATGGAGGTCGCCTCGTCGGCCGCCCGGCAGCTCAAGCGCACCCACCTCGAACTCGGTGGCAAGGCGCCGGTCGTGGTCTTCGACGACGCCGACCTGGAGCAGGCCGCGCAGGCGATCGCCGACGCCGGCTACTACAACGCCGGGCAGGACTGCACCGCCGCGACCCGGGTGCTGGCCGGTCCGCGGATCCATGACGACTTCGTCGACGCGCTCACCGTCCGCGCCAACCGCACCCGTACCGGCCGACCCGACGACCCCGACGTCGCGTACGGCGCCTTGAACAACCAGGCCCAGTTGCATCGGGTGGACGGTTTCGTCCATCGCCTGCCCGACCACGCGTCGGTGCGGACCGGCGGTGCGGTCGTCGGTGAGCGCGGGTACTTCTACGCGCCGACGGTCGTCTCCGGTCTGCGCCAGGACGACGAGGCGATCCAGCAGGAGATCTTCGGCCCGGTCATCACGGTCCAGCGGTTCACCGACGAGGACGAGGCGCTGCGCTGGGCGAACGGCGTCGAGTACGGCCTGGCCTCGTCGGTGTTCACCCGCGATCACGGCCGCGCGCTGCGGATGGCCCGCCGCCTCGACTTCGGCTGTGTGTGGATCAACACCCACATCCCGATCGTCGCCGAGATGCCGCACGGCGGCTTCAAGCACTCCGGCCACGGCAAGGACCTGTCCATGTACGGCCTGGAGGACTACACCCGGATCAAGCACGTGATGTCCAACATCGAGGTCTAGAATTCCGTGCAGCTCGACAGGAGGTGTCCAGTCAATGAGGCGACCGGCGCGCCCGACGAGCGAGACCAGTGCGCCCCGCCGGTGACACCTCCTGTCCGTTTGTACGCCTAGATCACCTCGAGGTAGTCCTTTCCCGGCATCGACGGGAACGGTGCGTGCGGCTCGGTCTGGTACCAGAACGACGTGGAGGCCACGTCGTCTTGGAGTTGCAGCAGCCGGCCGTCGCGCCGCCAGCCCAGAGCCTGCACGGTGACGCGCAGATCCTCGGTGAAGCGGATCGTGTCGGCGATGTGCCAGCGGTAAAGCCCGAACCGCTGCTGGTTCTTCATGAATCCGTCGGGATGCAGAGCCTGCGGCATTCCCAGGTACGGCGTCGTGAACGTCGCGTACTCGCCCTCCGGATGAATGAACCCCCACGCACCGCCGAAGTAGTCCTCGGTTCCGGTCCCGCAGATGGTCGGGTACTCGTCGTCGCCGTCCAGGTAGAACTTGACCTCGCCCTCACCCCACCACCCCGAGTTGTTGCATCCCCACGCGAGGTACGTGCCGACGTACTGCCCCTGCCCGCGGACTCCGTCCAGCAGCGTGTGCACCTCGCCGTACGGGATCGGGTTGCTGCGCCGCCACTGCGCGTGCAGGTACGCCGTGTCGTCCGGGACCTCGGTCTTGACGAAGTCGACCTGGTAGAAGAGCTCCGGGACCTCTGTCTCCAGGAGGTTCTCGATCGTCAGCTTGGCGCGGCCGCGGAACGGCATCTGCCAGTAGCTGTTGAAACCGCCGGACGGGTTCACCGCGATCGGCGCCGAGCTGACCTGGCAGTGCTGACCCCAGCCGTTGCAGAAGAAGTCGCCCAGCGGTACTTCGATCGACGGCGTCTCCTCGTCGTCCCAGTACGCGCGCAGCACCAGCGACCGCCACAGCTTCGAGTCGACTGTGATCCACACGTGCGTGATCGCACCCGGTCCCTCGATGTCCGCGATCGTCGTCGTCGACTCCGGTGCGAGCGGGATGCACGGCGCCATCTTCCAGCCCGGGCCGAGCTCGCGGGCCTGCCGTGAATACGCGCCCTCGGTCGCCCGGGCGCCGCCCGCCTTCGAGCCGTCCGGATTCTCCGCACTGATCGAGTAGGTCCGTGCTGCCGACAACCGCGCCACGTTGCCGAGATGGACGTCGAGCCCGTTGAAGTCACCCATGGCGAACGACCCTAGAGGCGGTGACCGGTCAACAGGCACTGGCCGGCGGACTGGGTGAGACCTGAGCGTCCCGGAAGGCCCGAGTGGTCTACTCAAGGTGCTTTACCCGGCCGGGCGGAGTCGGCGACAGTGAACCGGTGACCGCATCAGCGCCCGTCGCCGTCATCGGACCACCCGGCCCTGCGGCCCCGCTCACCGCTGCCCTCGACCGGGCCGGACTCCCACACGTCCGGTATGACGCCCAGCCTGCCGAGCTCACCGGTCACCGTGCGGTGTTCGTCCTCGCCGGCCGCTATCCGGACCCCGACCACCTCGACACCGACGCGCTGGCGCAGTACGTCGGTTCGGGCGGATCGGCGTACGTCGAGTTTGCCCTCGACGAGACCGGATTCCTCCCAGCGGGCGACGTACGAGAGGCGCATATCGAGCGGATCTTCACCACCGCGGCCCTGCCGGGGCTGGAGCCGCTCAGCATCCTGGACGAGCACCTGTCCCGCGCCCAGGAAGTAGTTGCCCCAAGCAACGCGGTCGAGCTGCTGAGCTACGGTACGGTCGCCGGCACGCACAAGGCGGTCTTCGGACCACCCGACCGCACCTTCCCAGCCCTGCTGGACATCCCGGTCGGCGACGGCCGGTTGCTCTACGCGACGACTGCACTCACACACCACCTCAAGGGCCGCTACAAGCCGGTACGCCGTTGGCGGCGCCTGATGCAGGTGATCGTGGCCGAGGTCACCGGTACCGAGATCCCAACGGACCTCGAGGTCTTCACCGAGCCGCGGGTGTGGGTCGCCTCCGGTGAACCGGTCCGCCTGGTCGCGAGGTCCGCGAGCAAACCGTCGCCCTCCGATCTGGACCTGACCGAGACCGCGAGCGGAAGATTCGAGTCCGAGCCGCAGTACCTCGACGACGGCGAGCACACCTTCACCGTCGGCGATCAGCAGACGACCGTCGCGGTCGGCCCGCGGGCGGAGCGCTATCGGAGGATGGTCGACAAAGGCATCGCGTGGTTCGACCGGGCCGGCATGTTCTACGACCGGCCGGACGGGTCCACGGGCGTCGCGGAAGGCTTCTCGAACGAGGTCGACCTCGACGGCAGACTCCCGTTCCGCCCGGTGCCACGCGGCGACTGCTTCACCCAGACCGCACACGCCTTCCGGATGTACGCCGACCTGGCGGACTTCCCGCGCGGTCGCACGATCGCGGACAACCTGATGCGTCTCGTGGTCGAGGAGGAACAGCTCACCGACCGCAACCAGTTGTTCGGCGCCTGGGAGCCACGCGGAGCCCGCACCGACCTGACCGCGACGAACAACCTGTTCGCCGACGACAACGGCTGGATCTCGCTCTTCGCGCTGATCTCCGGTGCGACCCAGGCCGGACTGCGCGGCGTCGAGTCGCTGATGCGAACCGCGAACGACGAACTCGGCCTGCAGGTCGATCCCTGGCGAACCCCGTCGACGATCCTGGTGAAGGGCTGGGAGGAGATCGCCCGGACCCCGATCGAGGACGGCCTCGACCTGACCTCGCACTGGCAGAGCTCGGCCCAGTGCGCCTACCTGTACGCGTACGGCCTGACCGGCGAGCAGCGGTACCTCGACATCGCCACCCGCGGACTGGACCACATGGCGAGCCATCATCCGCGCGCCCGCCTGGAGACCAGCCGGACCTGTGAGGCCGGTCGGTTCCTGCTGCCACTGGTCGGCGCCTACCACTACACCCGCAAGCCCCTCTACCTGGACACGCTCCGGTCGCTGGCCACGTACCTGAAGAGCCGGCGGGGCCCGGACGGCGGGTTCGCCGAATGGGACGGGAAGTGCCCGCCGAGCAACGAGGCGTACGGCGTCGACGAGGCGTCGATCTTCCAGGCCAACGGCGACCCGATCACCGACCAGCTGTACGGCACCCCGTTCGCCGCTTGGGCGCTGCCGCTCGCGTACCAGGTCACCGGCGAGAAGGTGTTCGAGGAACTGGCACACGGCGTACTCGACTATCTGAGCCGGATCCAGATCGACGACCCGGACGACGAGCAACTCGACGGGACCTGGCAGCGCGCCTTCGACTTCGACGCGTGGGAGTACTTCGGTTCGAACGCCGACATCGGCTGGGGACCGTACTGTGTCGAGACCGGCTGGTCGGTGGCGCCCGCGCTGATCGGCGCGATGCTCTACCTGACCGGCGACCCGTTCTTCCCGCCCCGACCCAGCGCCGAGCACGCAGTCACCGGTGCGAAGGTCCAGGCAGAGTTCGACGCGATCCTCGCCGGACGGCCGGCTCCGGTCAGCTTCGTACGGCGTGACGACGGCCGCATCGTCCGCACGCAGGACGGCGTTCAGGCAGTGCTCGGCGACCTGATCGCCGCCGGTGAACCGGTCTGGGCGCGCAACGAACCGGCCCGCTCGACCGAGATCTACGTACGCGGCGCGGACGGCCACCTGTACCACACCTACCTGGACGACCGACTCGGTCAAGGCCGGTGGCAACAACTCGGTGAGCTGGAGCTCGCCGACGACCCCGTGGTCGCGTTCAACCCCGGTGCCGATGCGGTCGAGGTGTACGTGCTCGGCGCAGACCGCCGGATCCACCACTGCTCGATGATCGACGTGCGCGGCGGTCACACCCCGTGGGAACCTGTCGGCACCTTGCACTTCACCGGTTCACCGGCCGTGCTGTACGACGAGATGCTCGGAACCGTCCGCCTGGTCGCCAACGACATCGCCGGACAGGACCGCCGGACCCGCAAGGTGAACCGTTGGCACCTGCCGTGGCAGGACTACTCGCACTGGATCACCGCATGACTCACCTCGCCATCGACGGCGGTCAGTCCGCCCTCCGACTCCGAGCCCTCCCGTCCCGGCGTACCGGCACGGGCCCTGGGTACACGCACGGCCCGGACGCGCTCCGGCGCATGCTGACCGCTGTCGGCTCAGCCGCGGCCGAGGCGGGTGTGACAGGCCCGGTCGAGGTGGTCGCTCTCGGCCTGACAGGTTATCCGCCTGTGCCTGGCGCCGCGGAGGAGTTCGCGGCGGACGTCGGCGAGCTCCTGGACGCCGATGAGGTGCGACTGACGCAGGACATGGTGACTGCACATGCCGGCGCATTGCCCGACGGGTACGGCGTGGTGGTTGCCGCAGGCACCGGACTCGTGTGTCTCGCGGTGGATCGCGACGGCAGTTGGCACAAGCTCGACGGGCACGGGTACCTGTTCGGCGACGCGGGCAGTGCCTTCGCGATCGGTCGTGCCGGTCTGGTCGCCGTCCAGCGTGCCCGCGACGGTCGCGGGCCGGTGACGAAGCTCGCGGACACCCCGCTCGATCCAGTCACCCTCTACCGGTCGCCGACGCTGGTCGACGACGTTGCCCGCTTCGCCCCCGACGTACTGCGCTGTGCCGCCGAAGGCGACCCGGTTGCCGCGGACCTCGTCGTACGGGCGGCCGGGGACATCGGGGAGACGATCAACGCGGCCGTTGCGCAGTTGGCCGGCGAAGGACCTGTACCGGTCGCATGTGTCGGCGGGCTGTTCCGCGGTGCCGGCGATCAGTTGCTGGAGCCGGTCCGCGCGGCGCTGTCGGCCCGCGCACAGCTCACCCCGGCCGTCGGCAACTCGCTCGACGGCGCCGAGCGGCTCGCGACCGGGTCGCTGCATCCGTACGCCGCCTTGACCGTGATCCACCGCAGACGACAAAGCAGGGAATGATGAGAGTTCTTGCCCACGGCACCCTTGTGGTGTCCTGTCAGGCCGGGCCTGGCAACCCGTTCTACTCGCCCGAGGCGATGGCGCTGATGGCTCGCGCGGCCGAGGCGGGAGGAGCCGGGGCGATCCGGGCGAACGGGGCACTCGACGTGGCCGCGATCCGGGCAGTGACGGACCTGCCGATCATCGGGCTGAACAAACTCGGCGACCCGGCCGGCGTGTTCATCACCCCGACGTACGACTCGGCCGTCGGGGTGGCCGAGGCCGGAGCGGACCTGATCGCGCTGGACGGCACGACGCGACCGCGACCGGACGGGCAACGGTTGGACCAGCAGATCGCCCGGATCCACGAGGAGCTCGGCGTACCGGTACTGGCCGATGTGGACAGTGTCGACGCGGGTCTCGCGGCCCGGGCGGCGGGCGCCGACCTGGTCGCGACCACGCTGTCCGGGTATACCAATGGCACGCCGCCGACCGGACCAGACGTCGAGCTGGTCCGGCAGCTCGCGGCGAAGCTGGACTGCCCGATCGTTGCCGAAGGCAGGATTCGTACGCCCGCACACGTCCGCGCTGTGTGCGATGCGGGCGCGTACGCCGTCGTGGTCGGTCACGCGATCACGAATCCGATGGACATCACGGCCCGGTTGGTCGAGGCGATCCCGGGTACATAGGCCATCCGAGTGGTCTAGCCCACCTTGTCGACGAGGGTCGAATCCTCTTCCGCGCGAGTGCCGGGCGGCGTATCCATGACGCAACTCAACCCTGGGAGAGGACGCGACACATGAGCACTGCCGGCAAGGTCGACCGCCGTACCCTCCTCCGCGTGGCGCTGGCCGCGCCCGCCGTGGCGGCGCTCGCATCGTGTGCGAAGCCGGTCGCCGACAAGTCCGCCCCGGCCGCGAGCACCGGCGCCTCGGTGGACGGCTCGAAGCCGCTGGAGTTCTTCAACTTCGACGGCGGCTACGGCAAGGAATGGACCACGATGCCGCTGGATCTCTACCGCAAGGAGTTCCCGCAGGCGGACGTGAAGCTGACCAGCGGCCAGCAGCTCCAGCAGCAACTCCAGCCCCGCTTCATCCAGGGCAACCCGCCGGACCTGATCGAGAACGTCGGCCTCGACGGCGCCACCTTGGCCAGCAAGAAGCAGGTGATGGACATCGGTGCGCTGCTCGAGATGGACGCGTACGACGAGCCCGGCAAGAAGGTCAAGGACACCCTGCTGCCAGGCGTCGCCGAGGCCGGCCGGTACGACGGCGTGAAGTACGAGATGCCGTACGTGTTCGGCGTCGGCGGGATCTGGTACAGCAAGCCGCTGATGGACAAGCACGGCTGGACCTACCCCAAGCACTGGGACGAGATGCTCGCGCTCTGCGAGGAGATCAAGAAGACCGGGATCGCACCGTGGACCTACCAGGGCAAGTTCCCCGGCTACCTGACCAACCCGATGCTGATGACGGCGTACAAGGCGGCCGGGCCGGACCTGAAGAAGAAGGTCGACAATCTGGAGCCGAACGCCTGGCGTGACCCGGCGCTGATCCAGGCCGCCGAGGGCTACCAGGAGCTGGCCGCGAAGGGCTACCTGCTGGAGGGATCGCAGGCGCTGTCGCACACGCAGTCGCAGACCTACTGGGCGCAGGGCAAGGCCGTGTTCATCCCGTGCGGCGGCTGGCTGGAGAACGAGCTGGGCGCCATCGCGCCCAAGGACCTGGGCATGACGATGGTGCCCGTCCCGGGCTGGTCGAAGGACGACAAGGCGCCGTTCGAGACGGTGACCGGCGGCCCGGGTGGGGCGCTGATCGTGCCGGCCAAGGCGAAGAACCCGCAGGGCGGCCTGGAGTTGCTCCGGATCATCCTGTCCAAGCAGTGCATGAAGAACTTCACCGAGGTGACCAAGTCACTGACGGTGGTGCAGGGCGCGGCCGATGGCGTCGAGCTGTCGTCGGCGAACAAGTCCATGCAGGACGTGATCACCGCGGCCGGCACCAACATGTTCGCCGACTGGTCGTTCCGGCTCTGGTACAAGAAGCTGCTCGACAACTCGGACAAGGCGATGGCGGCGCTGATGAACCGCGAGGTGACGCCGGACGAGTGGAGCAAGCAGATGCAGAAGTACGCCGACGAGACCGCCAAGGACCCGTCGATCAAGAAGTTCCACGTCTGACATGCACCACGGCAAGTACCGGTTCGTTCTCAGCCTGCTACTGATCCCGCTCGGCTTGTACGCCGTGTTCGTGGTCTCGCCGTACGTGCAGGCCTTCCCGATCGCGTTCACCGATTGGGAGGGTCTGTCCGCGGACTACCACTACATCGGGTTCGGCAACTTCGTCACGCTGTTCCACGACTCGGTGTTCTGGGTCGCGCTGCGGCACAACCTGTTCCTGCTGGTCAGCCTGCCGGTGATCATCGTCACGCTGTCGCTGTTCTTCTCCGCGATGCTGAACTACCGCGGCGGCGTACCGGGCGCGAAGTTCTACAAGGTCGTGTACTTCTTCCCGAGCGTGCTGTCGATCGCCGTCGTCGGAGTGCTGTGGCAGTTCATCTTCGAGCCGCGCAACGGACTGCTCAACGGGTTCCTGCGGGCGATCGGGCTGGACGGGTTGGCCCAGCTGTGGCTGGGTGACGGCAAGACAGCGCTCGGCTCGATCATGGCTGTGGTGGTCTGGGGTGGCGTCGGCTTCTACGTCGTACTGTTCACCGCGGCGATGGCGGCGATCCCGCGGGAGCTGTACGAGGCCGCGCTGCTCGACGGTGCCGGCGCGTTCCAGTCGTTCTGGCGGCTGACGCTGCCGCTGATCTGGAACACCGTCCAGGTCGCGCTCGCGTTCCAGGTCATCGGCGCGCTGGACCTGTTCGCGCTGGTGAAGATCCTGTCGGTCGGGCCGGGCGGACCGGACGACGCGACCCAGGTGATCTCGCTGTACATGTACACGAACGCCTTCACCTACGGGAAGTTCGGTTACGCCTCGGCGATCGGGGTAACGCTGTTCGCCATCAACATGATCCTGACCCTGCTGACGTTCCGGCTGACCCGCCGCGAGCGGGTCGAGTACTGAGGAGCACAGGTGGCCACACTGATGGATCCGGCCCGGATCGACGCCGCCCCGGCTCCCGCCGTACCGGACCCGCCGACCGGGCGGACCGTGGGATCACGGGTGCTGGGCGGCACGTCCCAGGGCTTCGTTCTCGTCTGGGGCGCGATGGTGCTGTTCCCGCTGCTCTGGGCGGTGCTCAGCTCGTTCAAGTCCGACGCGGACATCTTCAAGAGTCCGTGGAGTCTGCCGTCGGTATGGCACTGGGACAACTTCTCCCGGGCCTGGAGCGAGTCCCACATCGGCACCTACTTCTTCAACAGCGTGATCGTCGTCTGTGGCGGCGTACTGCTGACGCTGCTGCTGTCGTCAGCGGTCGCGTACGTGCTGGCGCGCTTCGAGTTCCCGGGCAGCCGGGTGCTGTACTACGTCTTTGTTGGCGGCATGGTGTTCCCTGGGTTCATGGCCCTCGTGCCGTTGTTCTTCGTCGTTCAGAACCTGGGTCTGCTCAACACGTACCTCGGCCTGATCCTGGTGTACGCGACCCACGGCATGTCGTTCTCGGTGTTCTTCCTGACCGCGTTCTTCCGGACCCAGTCCAAGGAACTCGCCGAGGCGGCCCTGGTCGACGGCTGCTCACAGTGGGGTGTGCTGTTCCGGATCATGCTGCCGCTGGCCCGCCCCGGTCTGGTCAGCATCGGCATCTTCCAGTTCCTCGGGATGTGGAACGAGTACCTGCTCCCGCTGGTGCTCAACACCGACGAGAGCCGCTACCTCGTCACCCAGGGACTGGCCAACATCGCGGTGACCCAGGGGTACCACAGCGATTTCTCCGGCTTGTTCGCCGGACTGACCATTTCGATCCTCCCCGTGCTGGCGGTCTATCTTGCCTTCCATCGACAGATCAGCACGGGTATGACTGCTGGAGCCCTCAAGTGACCGATCTCCTGCTCGCCGCGACGTCGCTCGACGTCACCCCACCGCCAGGGCACCGCCTGGATGGCTACGCGGCCCGGACCGCTCCCGCGACCGGGGCCGCGGACCCGTTGCGAGCCACCATCATCTGGCTCAGTACGGCGGACGACCCCGGGGTGTTGTGGCTGACTCTGGACGCGATTGCTGTCGGCAAGCAACTGACCACGGAACTGGCCGCGGCCGCCGCCAAGGTGGCCGGGATCCCGCCGGCGAACGTGGTGGTGTCCGCTTCCCACACCCACTCCGCGCCGTCCGGCTGGACCGGCCAGATCCACCCGGTCATCCCGGCCGAGCGGGAGCCGGTCCTGTACGAGGCGTTGACCGCGTCGATCGCCAATGCAACGTTGGAGCGCCGTCCGGTGACGGCGTCCTGGCGATCGATCGAGGTGATCGGGGTCGGCACCAACCGGCACCGGCAGAACGGTCCGCACGACAACACCGCCGGCATCCTCGCGCTCCACTCGCTCGAGGGCGCGTTGGAGGCGATCCTGCTGGACTTCGCCTGCCACCCGACAACCCACGGCCCGGAGAACCTGCAGTACTCTGCCGACTGGCCAGGCGCCGCCCGCGCCGCGTTGGCCCCGGCGGTGGTCGGCTACCTCCAGGGCGCCGCCGGCGACGTCAGTCCGCGGTTCACCCGCCAAGGCCGCGGTGCCGTCGAGGTCGCACGCTTGGGCGGTCTGCTCGCGTCCCGGGTCCGCGAGGCGTTGGCCGGCCCGGGCCTCGAGCTGCCCCAGTCCGCCCCGGTCATCCGCCGTACGACGATCAGCCTGCCGGTCCGCGACCTACCGTCGGCCGACGATCGGGCCTCGGCCGTCGCGACGGCCGAGCGATCCTTGCGTGACGGCGTCGACGACCCGTCGGCCCGGATCGCGCAGACGCGTCTCGACGGGGCGCGCGGCCAGGCGCTGATGGCTGCGGCGTCGTTGCCGGAGACGCTGGACCTGCCGGTCAGCGTGGTGACGATGGGCGACGTGTGCTGGGTCAACCTGCCGGTCGAGTTGTTCGCCCTGCACGGTGCCTGCCTGCAGGCGGACAGTACGCATCCGATCACCCGCGTCATCGGCTACACGGATGGCTACTACGGGTACATCGTCGACCCCTCGGCCGCCGACTCCGGCGCCTACGAAGCCCTCATCACCTTCTTCGACCAACCCACCACCAACCGCCTCCTCTCCGAGACCGCCGCCTTCGTCAACAGTTAGCTCCCCGAGCCACTGGGATCAGTTGCTTCCGGCTCCGATGTAACACTCCGTGTTCCCCCACCGATGTAGCACCCGGTGGCCCCTCCTGGTCTAGTCCGGGCAGGGGCAGCACCATCACCACTCACGAGGGGGGAGACACCTGTGTCTCAGCAGGACCAGCAGCACCCGGCCGGGGGGCCGCAGTACACGAACCAGCCCAACCAGGCTCCGCCGGGGGGCTACCCGCCGGCGGTCCAGGGCGCGCCGCCCGGTTGGCAGCAGACCACAGCGCCGAGGAAGAAGACTCACAAATTCCGCAATTTCGTGGTCTTCCCGGTCGGCGGCCTCATCGCGTTGATAGTCGTCATCTCGGCGGCCAGCGGCGGGGGCGCCGGCGACAACAACACCGCCTCGACCGGCTCCGACACCGCCACGTCGGCTCCGGCACCCAAGGCCAGCGCCAAGCCGTCGAGCAAGGCCGCGACCACCACCCAGGCGCCGAAGACGCAGGCACCGGCCACCACGGAGTGTGAGGGAAGCCGGAACGACCCGTGCGAGATCTCCCTGGGCAAGGCCTTCACGACCGGCAAGCATGAGATGGCCGCTGGTTGGAAGCTCGCGCCGCAGTCCTACGGCGGCTACAAGCTCGTCGGAAACCTCAAGAACACCTCCGACGGGCCGAGTATGGCCTTCTTCACGGTGAAGTTCCTGATGGGCCCCAGCGTGCTGGCCAGTTTCCAGTGCTCCAGTACTGGCGACCTGGAGGTCGGGCAGTCTGAGGACATCGAGTGCATCAACATGTCCGACACCGAGAAGACTCTGAAGCCGGGCAAGTACGACAAGATCACCGCGCAAGCCGACTTCTGATGTGCAAGGCCGTCATCAGCAAGGCGGCCTTGCACACGAGGTCGACAAGCAACTGATCAAGGCGGGGCGCTGGCGGGTGGTTGCCAGGTGCAATGTCCGGGTTCGATGCCCGGCGTCTCACGATCCGGCCACGGGGGCCGGGCACCTGGAGGGGGAACACGATGCACAAGCACACTGGCCGCGCTGCGGTACTGGGGGTGGCGGCGATCGTCGCCACGGTGGGGCTGACTGGAGGTGCGTCGGCGAGTCCTGCACCGGCACCGCATACGGCTGCGGCCGTCGTCCCGGGGCCGAACACCGTCGGCACGGCGCAGCTGAAGAACCAGGCGGTCACCGCCGCGAAGATCGGCCCGTCCGCGGTGTGGGGTTCGATGATCCACACCAACACCATCCCGCTGGACCGGATGGGCTGGGACTTCCGGCAGGCCATCGCGGCCGCGGACGTCTCCAAGGCCGACGCGATCAAGTCGTCCAGCCAGATCAAGGCCGGGACGGTCGACGAGTCCGACCTGAACGCCGCGCTCCAGGCGAAGATCAACGGCCCGGTCGGGACGACGTACCTGAAGAACTGGGGCGAGATCTTCCGCAACACGATCGGCAACGCCCGGGCCGAGCTGGGCCAGTCCTCGTCCGGCGAGGGCCTGAACTTCAACGTCCCGACCGGCAACGACGCGGTCATGTGGGGCAACGAGGCCGACTTCACAGGCAAGCCGGTCGCCCTCAGCGCGGTCAAGTACGAGGTCTTCCAGACCGGTGAGAACTCGGCGATCGCGGGCAACATGCCCTCGATCAAGTTCGAGATGAACCCCGACGTGGCCGGGGCGACCTACACCACGCTGGTGTACTCGCCGGACAACTCGGCCTCGAACGCCTGGACCAAGATCGACGCGAAGGCCGACACCGGCAACCACTGGGGCTTCACCGGTACGTACTTCAACACCGGCACCGACCGGTGCGGCATCAACGGTTCCCGGTGCACCCTGGCCGAGGCGCTGGCCGTTCTCGGCGACGACGCCAAGTTCATCTCCGCCGGCGTCGGCAAGGGCCGGGACAACGCCTGGCACGGCGCGATCCGGTCGCTGACCGTCGGCAGCACCACCTACAACTTCACCGCTGGTGGCGTACTGGCCGCCAACTGACGGCCAGCTCGTCGTTCGTCGGAACCGCGGACAAGAAGTGGGGACCTCGGACAGGGACTAACCTGTCCGAGGTCGCCGGTAGGTGTCCGCGCGCTTTACAGGGCCAGCTCCGGTTGGAGCTTCTTGGCCGGCCAGACACGTTGGTTGCGGGCGGCCAAGGTCGAGGCGGCGAGGGCTACGGCGAACCAGGCTGCGAGGGCCAGGAGATCGCGGCCGAGGGAGGTGCCGGGGCCGCCGTACATGAGGTGGCGGACGCCGTCGATCGCGTAGCTCATCGGGAGCGCGTGGTGGAAGAAGTACAGCGGCGTGGGGATTGTCTGCCACGGGAAGGTGCCGCCGGCACTGACCAGCTGGATCACCATCAGCACCAGGCCGAGGAACTTGCCGACGGCACCGAACCACGCGGACAACGCGTGCAGGATCGCGACGAACGTGAACGACGTCAGGATCAGGAAGCCGACGGTCAGCCAGGGGTGGGCCGCGTGGATGCCGAGGCCGAGGGTCACCGCGGTGAACACCAGCGTCGCCTGAACCGCGCCGAAGAGGGCCGGGGGCAACCACCCGCCGAGGGCGACCCGGAACGGCGACTGCAAGGCGGCCAATGCTCGCGGTGACAACGGCCGGACCAGCAGGAAAAGGACGTACGCACCGATCCAACAGGCGAGGCTGAGGAAGAACGGTGCCAGGCCGGCGCCGTAGCTGTCCGCGGTCGCCTGTGAGACGTTCCGCAGCGTGACGGGTGCGCCGAGGGTCTCGGCGACCGCCTTCCGCTGGTCGGCGGACGGGTTGGGGATCTGCTTGACGCCCTTGGCCAACCCGGTGTTGAGCTGGGTCGCGCCCGTCTTCAGCTGGGTGACTCCACCGGCCAGGCTGTTCACACCGGTGAGCAGTTGGCCCTGACCGGTCACCGCCTGCTTCTCGCCGGCCGCGAGTTGCTGGGCGCCGGTCTGCAGGCTCGTGAGTCCGGTCTTCAGCTGGCCTGCTCCGGTGTCGAGTTGCTTGGCGCCGTTGGCCGCCGTACTGATGCCGTTCGTCAGCGCCGGCGTTGCCTTGGCCAGCGTGGCGGCGCCGTTCGAGACCTTGCGGGCGCCGGCCGCGAGCTGGTTGAGCTGCTTCGAGGTCGACTGGATCTTGGTGTTCGCGGTGACGACCGGAGCGCGCAGCTCGGCGAGCACCTGGTTGATCTGCGCCTGCGTGAAACCGCGGGCCTTCAGCCGCTGCGCGAGGGTGCCGTCGACCGTGCTGAGGTCCTTGACCAGCGTGCTGGACGCGGTCGCGACCTGGCGTCCGACGGTGGCGATCTGTTCGTTGCCGTCGGCCACTTGATCGGCGCCGTTGGCAAGCGTCTTGGTCTGCTTCGGCAGTGTCGCAGTCTTGCGCTTGAGAGTGCCGAGGCCCGAATCCAGCTTGCCGGCGCCCGATGCGAGCTCGGTCGCGCCTTGCGACGCCTCGGTAGTACCGGTCGCCAGCTTCGTCGCGCCGGCGGAGAGCTGCTTCTGCGCGGTGTTGAGCTGGGTCGCCCCGGTCTGCGACTGCGTGGCACCGGATGCCGCGCTGGTGAGACCAGTCTGGAGTTGCGCGGCACCGGCGGCCGCCTGACTGACCTGCGTGTGGATCGTGTTGTAGCCGGCCAGCAGCTTGCTCGCCGCGGTCTCGCTGACCTGCGATGCGACGGTCTTGGTGACCTGCGCGACGACCTGGTTCGCGATGGTGTGGGCGAGGTAGTTGTTGGCGTCGTTGGTGAGCAGCTCGAGATTCGCCTGCCGGGGCGTGAAGTCCGCACTCGACGCCAGGTCGCCCGAGAACGACTTCGGCAGCACCAGGGCGAACTCGTACTTGCCGTCCGACACCCCGTCGGCGGCGGCGGCCCGATCCACCTTGTGCCAGTCGAAGCTCTTCGACTTGACCAGTTCGTCCGCGACCTCCGGTCCGACGTTCAGCTTCTCGCCGGTGGACAGCGTCGTACCTGCGTCCTCGACGACGACAGCGGTGGGGATCTTGTCGAGGCGGCTGTACGGATCGTGGTTGGCGTAGAGGTAGAGGCCGCCGTACAGGACCGGCACGAGCAGCAGTGCGACCACCGCCAGCTTCGGCAATCGGCCCGCGGTCAATCGCCGCAGCTCACTCAACGCCATCCGCAGCGCGGTCACGCCTTCAGCTCCTCATCAATGGCAGTCATGGGTTTCACCGGCGCGACGGGGGCGACCTGGATCGGCTCGGGCTGGTCGACAGAACCAAGCTGTGCGGCCGGCACACCCAGGAGACGCGCAGATGCATCAGCACAGGTGATGATCACGCCGTACCCGCGAGACGCCAGGCGCCGGCCGAGGGCGTACCACTCCTGCGGATCGCCGCCATGGCGGTCCGGCATCGTCAGGATGACCGCTTGTACGTCGGGTCGCGTCACTGTGAGCTCGGCGAGTAACTCGGTCCGCTCGGCGACCGGTAGATGCTCGAAGCGCTTGCCTGCGTGCTGTGTGGCGTCATGATCGTCGAGCCACTCCAGCACTGCCTTCCGGCCGGCCTTGCGTCCAGCGATCGCCAGCTCCTCGCCGATCACCGTCTGCACTGGCAGCGCGTCGTCCGGTTCGGTGATGCCGGGCGCGTCGACCACGGCTACCCGGCGGCGCAGCAGAGCGGCGTCAGTCGCGCCGTCCAGCCGCACCCGGCCGGTGTCGGGTCGCAGCCGACCTGACAGTCCGAGGGCTGCCGCGATATGTCCGGGGCCTGGGTAGCCCGCCAGCAGCACGACCTGATGGTCGGCGACGCCCACCGATGTGGTGTCGAGCATCGGTGCGTGTGGGCCGCGCACGCTGATCCGGCTGGCCTCGAGCTGCATCCCGCTTCCCCGTTCAATACGGTTGTGTATTCAATACAGAACTGTATCCTACTCCGATGGATGCACCCAAGCGCCGCCGCTCCGCCACTCGGGCCCGCCTCCTCGACGGTGCCCTCGAGGTGTTCGCCGAGCGCGGATTCCACGGCGCATCGGTGGAGGACATCTGCGAGCGGGCCGGCTTCACCCGTGGCGCCTTCTACTCGAACTTCGGGTCCAAGGACGAGCTCGTGCTGGCGTTGTTCCAGGCAACCACCGACCGCCTGCTCGAACAGATCGGTGCGCTGCTGCCGGACCTTGCGAATCAGCCAGGCACGCTGCTGGACGCCGTACTAGGACTGCTCGACGAGGCGGCCGGGGACCAGCGGCAGTGGCATCTGATCTCGACCGAGTTCACCCTGCACGCGTTGCGGAATCCGGAAGCGGCGCGGGCGCTCAATCGGCAGCGGGCGATGTTCCGGACCAGCCTGACCAAGCTGGTCGAGGAGATTTCCGAGACCAGCGGGATGCGGATGAGCGTCCCGGCGGAGCAGTTCGTCCGGCTCGTCATCGCCGTACACGAAGGTGCGCGGTCACAAAGCCTGCTGGAGCCCCGGAAGGTCCCGGCCGGCTCGCTCGAACGCACCTTCCTGCCGATGGTCCTGACCGCCGTGACGACCCAGAAACGACCTAGTTCACCTTCACGCTGACCGTGTGCAGGCCGGTCGCGCCGTTCGGTGCGGGTGAGGCCGAGGCCTCGACCTGAGGGTTTCCCTTGGCATCGAACGCGCGGGACTGCAGCATGTGCATCCCGTGCGGCGCGTTGTCCCAGGTCCAGTGCCACTGCCGCCAGGTGTCGATCGACGCGTCCGTCGCCAGCGTCGCCTCGTGCCACGGGCCGCCGTCCACCCGGACCTCGACCTTCGACACCCCGACGTGCTGGTCCCACGCGACCCCGGCCACCGTGACCTGACCCGCCGGCACCTCTTTGCCGCCCGGTACGTCGATCCGCGACGACAACTTGATCGGTCCGAGCGCCGACCAGCCGCGCGGCGTCCAGTACCCCTCGAACTGGTCGAACCGGGTCACCTCGATGTCCGTCAGCCACTTCGTCGCGGACACATACCCGTACAGCCCGGGTACGACGATCCGCACCGGGAAGCCGTGCTCGACCGGCAACGGCTGCCCGTTCATCGCGTACGCCAGCATCGCCTGACGATCGTCGAGCAGTGTGCTGAGCGGCGTACCCGCGGTGAAGCCGTCCTTCGACGTGGACTGGATCGCGTCGGCGTCTGAGGACGGGCCGGCCTCCTGCAGCAGGTCCTTGAGCAGTACTCCGGACCACATCGCGTTCCCGATCAGGTCGCCGCCGACCTCGTTGCTCACGCAGGTCAGCGTCACCCATTTGTGCAGGACCGGCCGCTTCAGCAGGTCGTCGAAGCTCAACTCGATCTCGCGGTCGACCATCCCGTGGACGCGTAGCTTCCAGTCCGACGGCAGGATCTGCGGCACCGACAGCGCCGTGTCGATCCGGTAGAAGTCGTCGTTCGGGGTGACCCACGGCACCGCGCCTTCGGCCTGCGCACCCGCCGGCGCGTCGAGGCTCGGCGGCTTCGGCAGATTGAGCGCCTTCCGTGCATCGGCCACCGCGGCACGGTTCCCCGAGACGACCCGGCCGAGCAGGCCGACAGCCGCTGAGCCGATCGCGACTCCGGCCGACAACTGCAGGAATCCGCGTCGGCTCACGCCGTCGTCGGGCCCTTGGAGGAGCGGCTCGAGCCGCCTGCTGAAGAGCCGCAGAATGATCAGGGCCGTGATCCCGGCGACCGCCGACGGCAGGAACCCGGTCTGTCCGGCGTCCGCCCGCGTCGCCGCCGCGATCACCGCCGCCCCCGTCAGTACGACGATGATCAGCGCGCCGGCCCAGTAGCGCCGTACCGCGAGAATGCCGCCGATCGCGGCCAGGGCGAGCAGGACGATCACGATGCCGACCCGCAGCGCGGTCTTGTCGTTGGTGCCGAACCAGGAGATCGCCAGGTCCTTGAGCCACGGCGGGACCCGGTCGATGAACGCCGACCCGATCGCGACCACGGGTGTCTGCGAGGTGCCGAGGAGGCCGGCGGCGACGCTCCCGGCCGCCAGTCCGGCCAGAGCGGCGAGGATGCCACCCACGGCACCACGCCAGCGGACCCCGTTCCTGCCCTCGGTACGACGTTGGGGCGCCCGCGGCTGGTCGACGAGTTGCTGGTTCACCTCTCAACCATTACGCGGCGGGGCGCCCGACACCAGTCGGGCGCCCCATCCGTTAGTCGCGGGTAATACAAGGATCGAGTTGTTCCCCGGATACTGCGTCGGATCCGGGGTCGGATCCGGGGTCGGATCCGGGTCAGATCCGCTCGGGAGAGAGCGGACCCAGCGGTGGCCGGCCATTCGGCCAGCGGCGGGCGTTGTCGCGAACCCGGCGCAACTTGCCGAGCACGACCTCCCGCTCGTCGGACAGTTGGGACATCCAGAGGCTGTCGATCTCCAGGAGGTGATCCGGCAGTGCTTCGCGCAGCCGCCGCTTCCCCTCCTCGGTGAGAACCGCGAACGAGCCGCGGGCATCGTCGGGACAGGGTTCCCGGCGTACCAGACCGAGGTTCTCGGCGCGGTCGACCAGCCGGGTGATGCCGCCGGTGGTGACGGTCAACTCCCGGGCTAGAGAGGTGAGACGCTGCTTCTCCCCGTGACTGCGGGCCAGCCGCAGCAACAGTTCGAACATTGCCATTTGCAGACCACTGCGCTTGAGGGAGTGACGCATCACATGATCGAGTTCGGCCGCTGCTTCTCGCAGCAGACCGTACGCGGTGAGGACGTCGCTTTCCCATGGTTCCGCGGCGCGGGTGGGTTCTGCATCGGCGAGCGCTAGGGGCGAGCAAAGCGAAGGCGCGATGGTCATGCGCGGACTCTATTAGCTGACTAGGTCACTTCGCTACACGGGGTGACCTTTCGGCTACAGATCGACCCCGAACCGACAAGCTCCTGAGCGTAACCCGGCCACCGGTGAGCGCCACCGGCGGGATCTGGTCTAGCTCGGTGCGGACGGCGCACTGCCACTCGGGCCCTTCCTCTCGCGCCGGGGTTCGCGGGATCCGCCGGCCTGGGACAGCGGACCGAAGGACGCGGTCGGAGTGGTCGATCCGCCACCCTGCTCACCGGCGGAGTGCGCCGCCGCACCGGCCAGACCGCCGGCGAACTTCCGTGCGCCGTTCACCATCCCACCGGCCGCGACGACGCCGGGATGCGAACCGACTCCGACCGCACCGGATGCGCCACGGCCCGATCCACCGCCGGACCGCCCAGACCCGGATCCGCCGCCGCCTCGGCCGAAGGCCGATCTGCCGACACCGACGGCGCCGGTCGCCATGCCGCCCGGATCGGCCACTGCGCTGCCCATCCCCGAGCCGCCGCCGGCCACCGCGGCCGTGACCGGGACCAGGAAGCGGAGCAGGGCCGGTAGCGCGAAGATCGCGAGGAACAACATCATCAGGCCGGTGGTGGTCTGCACGAAGCTGTTGCCGGACTGCCCGATGCCGCTCGCGTTCATCTTCAGCGCGGCCGCGTAGATCAGCGCCGCGGCCGGCTTGTACGCGATGAACGCCAGCGACCAGCCGCAGTACTTGCGGAACCAGGCCCGGCCGATCTCGGTGTTGGTCGCGGCCGCGGCCAGCGGGAACGTGCCCGCCAGTAGGATCAGCATCGCCGACCGGATCACCATCAGCACGACCTGGATCAGGGCTGCCAGGATGACGGCGACGCCGGCGAACATCATGATCAGCGTGGCCGGGCTGGTTCCCGTCACCGTGCCCAGGCTGCCTTGCAGTACCACGTTCGCGAGCGCCGTGCCGAGGGTCGTGTCGTTGGGGTGGGCGGAGTGGATGATCGCCTCCGCGAGCCCGTCCGACCACTCGGCCAGCAGTTGCAGTGTCGCGGAGCCGGCCGCGCCGACGACGACGAACACCATTGTTGCCTTGAGCAACTCTTGGAGCGGCCGGGCGCGTTGCTCCCAGGCCAGCCGCATCCCGGCGACCAGTACGGCGACGGTGAAGACGGCCGCCGACACCCACAGCACGTTGCCCTGGAGGAAGTCGACAATCGCACTGTTGCGCGGACTCGAGGTGTCCGCGCCGACCGACAGTGCCGGGCTCGGTTGGTGGATCCAGAAGGTCGCGATCGCCTGAACCCCCTCCGATGCCGCCTGCCCGATGCTCTTCGCGATCTGTTCCAGTGCGTTGGCGGCGACGTGGTTCATCCCGCGGAAGACGTGGCACTCGATCTCCGTCGGCCCACACATCAGACACCGCTCCACGGCACGAAGTCGCTCAGGTCCTGGTGCTGGGAGAACGGATCGCCGACCGCCCCACCGGGAGGCGGTGACTGGAGACGCCAGTCGCCGTCGTACCAGCGCATGGTCAGCGTGATGCTCACGTACGCCGACTCGGCCGGAAGGGCGAGCATGATCGTGGCTCGGTCACCACCGGCGTCGAGCACGCGGAAGCCGGCCACCTGCGAGGCCCCCGAGCCGGACGGCTCCGACTCGCTCTGAGCGCGCCTCAGGGCGTCGGTGTCAGGGCCCGGGACCATCAGCTTCTTGATCGTGGCGAGCGCCTGCTCCTGGTCGGCGAAGGCGGCGACCACGTTGTAGGCGGCGAACACGGCGCCGGTCGGTGAGTGGGCGAAGCAGTGCCGGAAGCCGTCGGCATCGGTCCGGGCGGGTCCGGTCGCGCTTGATCGCGGTACGACGACGCGACGGCTGACCTCCCAGGAGTCCACGGCCGGCGGCTTCGTCGGGATCGTCTGATCACCACCGGGCAGACCGCAACGGCCGTCGCCGGCCGCGGCAGGCTGGGTGTCGGGGGTCCTGGACGCCGCGGGTGGTGGTCCGGTCTGCGCTGCCGCCTGTTGGTCGTCGTCCGAGGTCAGAGCGCTGACCAGCAGCAGAGTGCCGCACAGCAGCACCGCGCTGACGACCACGCAGGCGGTGACGAACCCGCGTCCGAACGATGACTTGTTCTCGTGCTCCGGCCTCATGGATCAAGGCTGGCAAAGATCGGCCGATCGCCGCGGAAGTTATCCACAGGCCTTGGCCGGCACCGGGAAAACCGGTGTCGGTGGGGTGCGGCAGGGTGGAACCATGACGGACATGGGGCTGGAGCGGATCGCGCTGATTTCGGACGTGCACGGGAACCTGACCGCGTTGGAGGCGGTGCTCGCGGACATCGAGCGGCGGGGGATCGAGCGGATCTTCAACCTCGGCGACTATGTCGGGAAGGGACCGCGCGGCCAGGCGGTGGTGGACCGGTGCCGGGAGGTCTGCGAGGTGAACATCCTCGGCAACTGGGACGACTCGCTGCCCAACCCGGACCGGGAGTTCGACAGCGAGGGAATGCGCTGGTGGCAGAAGGAACTGCGCGAGGACCAGGGGATCTGGCTGCGCGGGCTCCCGTTCTGCCACGACTTCCTGCTCAGCGGCCGGCAGATCCGGTTGTTCCACGCCTCCTCGACGAGTGTTCACAAGCGCGTCCGGTTCGACCACGACGAGGCGGAGTACCGGCTGATGTTCGACAACACCGAGGCCACCGGCGACGGACCGATCCCGACGATGGTCGGGTACGCCGACACCCACGACCCGTTCTATGAGGTCGACCTCGGCCGGACGCTGTTCAACATCGGCTCGGTCGGCAACAGCCTGGACGATCCGACCCCGGTCTACACGATCCTCGAAGGCGTGCCGGACTCACCCGATCCGGCGACGTTCTCGATCCAGTTCGTCCGCGTCCCGTACGACGCGCACGCCGAGCTCGAGATCGCCCGCGAACTCGGCATGCCCGAACTCGACGGCTACGAGGCCGAGATCATCCGGGGTCTGTACCGCGGCAACTTCTACGCCGGCGAACCGCACACCTACCACCGCCGGCGCCGCACCGCCTGAGGACGTTGTCCCCAACGTTGTCCACAGGTGTGGATTAGGTGCCCCGAGCAACGGTCCGACCACCGGATGTTCACCCGGTGGTCACTTGACCAGCAGGGCTTCGGAACCTACAGGCCGGTATCCGGCCGCGAAGAACGTGCGCATCGACGCGGCATTGCCCGGTGTGACCTGCGCCCAAACCTGTGCATTCGCAGGAATCAAGGCCCGCGCGGCCCGCGCCAGCCGGCGCCCGTGTCCCTTGCCGCGGGCGTCCTCCGGTACTTCGATCGCACACTCGATGCGGTCCGCGAGTCCACGCCCGGTCAGCACGAAACCGCCGTACTCGTCGAGATACACACGGACGTCGTCGCGGGTGTGCAGGGCGTTCTCGACCCGGGAGTGCTGGTGGTCGGTCACTTCACTGAGCCCGGCGGTCGCTGCCGCGCGCTCTGCCGGGTCGGTGATTGCCGGCGCGAGCAGCATCGCGTCGAGGGAGGCCACGTGGCGGCCGGTCGCCCCCTCGAGAGCCGACAGGAACGGCGGGTTCGTCGGTGCGCACAGGTCGCCCGGTGGCAGTCGCTCCGCGACCCAGGCGGCGTCGACATCGGCGGCGATGACGATGTGTGCGGTGAACGCGAGCAGGCAGGACGCTCGGTCCGACGGCGGGGGCACGACGGTGATGCCGAGGTCCGGGGGCGGGAACGCGCCGCGTTCGACGCCACGCAGAATGTCAGCAAGAGTGTTCATCACGACCATTGTCGGCGGTACGGAGGGCAAGAACATGCGGAAGCCGCAGGTGGAGCGGGCCGACGGACTGCCCGGCCGGGTCACGATCTACGAGGTCGGTCCCCGCGACGGACTGCAGAACGAGTCAGCGATCGTCGACGTGGCGGTCAAGGCCGAGTTCATCCAGCGGCTCGTGGACGCCGGGCTGACGACCATCGAGACGACCAGCTTCGTGCACCCGAAGTGGGTGCCGCAGCTCGCCGACGCCGCGGAACTGCTCGAGCGGCTGGACCTGCCGGAAGTGGTCCGGGCGCCGGTGCTGGTCCCGAACGAGCGTGGTCTCGACCGGGCTCTGGCCGCGGACGTGCGGGAGATCGCGATCTTCGCGAGCGCTACTGAGACCTTCGCCGCGAAGAACCTGAACTCCACGCTGGACGACCAGTTCGCGATGTTCACCCCGACGATCCAGCGCGCGTTGGCCGAAGGGCTGACGGTCCGTGGCTACGTGTCGATGTGTTACGGCGACCCGTGGGAGGGCGACGTACCGATCGATCAGGTCGTGAAGGTCGGTGCGCGGCTGGTCGAGCTCGGGTGCCACGAGCTGTCTCTGGGCGACACGATCGGGGTGGCGACGCCGGGCCAGGTGACCGCGCTGATCGCGGCGTTCGATGCGGCCGGAGTGGGCGTCGACGAGTTGGCTGTGCACTTCCACGACACCTACGGGCAGGCTCTCGCCAACACGTTGACCGCGCTCCGTGCCGGCGTCACCACAGTCGACAGCTCCGCCGGTGGCCTTGGTGGTTGCCCGTACGCCGAGAGCGCGACCGGCAACTTGGCCACCGAGGACCTGCTCTGGCAGCTCGACGGCCTCGGCATCGAGACCGGTGTCGACCTGGAGAAGCTGGTCGCCACCAGCGTCTGGATGGCCGGGCAGCTGGGCAAGCCGTCGCCGAGCCGGGTGGTGCAGGCGCTCGCCGGATAATCCGGTGGGAAATTGTCGGTGGGTGCGGTCAGGATGGTCGGGTGACTGATCGCCGGACCGAGCTGGGGGACTTCCTGAAGGCGCGCCGCGCCCGGGTGTCCCCCGAGGACGTCGGCCTGCCCGCCGGCGGGCGGCGTCGTACGCCCGGACTGCGCCGCGAGGAGCTCGCCCAGCTCGCCGGGGTCGGCGTGACTTGGTACACCTGGCTCGAGCAGGGCCGGCCGATCAATGCCAGCGGACAGGTCCTCGATGCGGTCGCCGGGACGCTCCGACTGAGCTCGATCGAGCGCGAACACCTGTATCGCCTGGCCGAGGCGACTCCGGCGCGCCCGCCGAGTACGAGCCTGTGCGCGGACGAGCAGGTGTTCGCCGAGATCCTCGCCGCGCTCGACCCGTTGCCCGCGGTGATCACGAACACCCGGTTCGACATCGTCCGGACCAACGCGGCGTACCTCGATCTGTTCCACGACTGGCATGCCCTGCCCTGCATCCACAAGAACCTGCTCTGGTGCGTCGTCACCGAGCCGACCGCCCGGCAGCAGCTGCTCAACTACGACACCGAGGTTCCGTATCTGGTCGGCCGGCTGCGCTCCGCGTACGGCGAACATGTCGGCGACCCCGACTGGGAGACGGACCTGGAGCGGCTGCAGAAGCTGAGTCCGGAGTTCGCTCAGCTCTGGTCCCGGCACGAGGTCGCCGCGTGCAGTCCGCGTCCGCGCCACATCCTGCATCCGGTGGCCGGTGAGCTGCATTTCACCGTCACCGAGCTGGCCGTGCCCGCGCATCCAGACCTGGTGTTGTTCGTCGAGACACCGGCCGACGAGGAGACGCGCAGCCGGCTCCCGATGACCCGACGGTCGGTGGAGTCGGCCGCGGTCTGACGGTCAGCGGGACTTGGGCGGACCGCTCGGCGTACGCCAGGTGGTCAGGCAGAACGGGTGTCCGGCCGGGTCGAGGAAGACCCGGAACACCGACGGCTCCGGCTGGAGCGCGCTCGGGATCGCGCCCGCCTCGATGACGCGGGCCTGTCCCGCGTCCAGGTCCGCCGCCATGAAGTCGAGGTGGCACTGCTGCGGCACGCGCGGATCCGGCCAGGTCGGCGCCCGGTGGTTCAGGTCGCGCTGGAAGCCGAGGCTGTACGTCTCGAACCTCAGCTCCACGAAGGCCTCGTGAACGACGGCCAGCTCACCACCCGCAACGCGCTGGTAGAACTCGCCCAGCTCCAGCGGGTCCGGACAGTCGAGCGTCGGCCCCCAGAACGGCGCGACCACGCTCGTCAGGGCTCGATCGGCCGGCGGATGCGCCGGATCAGACTCTTGTCGGCGTACTGACCGATCCGGTACGTCGCAAAGCCGTCGACGGTGGCACCGACCGCGCCACCGAGCAGCGGGATCCGGCGGGTGACGGTGAGCGCCATCCGCTTGCCGCTGATCCGGGCGATCAGCTCCGCGACGACCTCACCGGACACCAGGCGGTCCAGCTCGGGGTCGAACACGGGTGCGGTCGCGATTCCGAGCGGCGACGTCGGCAGGCTCGACTTCTTCAGCCGGTCGGTGACGCCGTCCTCGCCGAGCATGCAGGTGATGACCGCGGTGCGAACGCGCGGGTCGTCCAGGTCGTAGCCGCGGATGTGGGCGATCGCGGCCACCATGCGGGCCTGGACGATCGCGATGCCGGTCATGTTCGCAGGCAGGGCGACCGGGAACGTGACGAGGCCGCCGATGCTGGTGACGAAGCCCTGGACGCCGGCCAGCCGGATGTGCTGGTCGATCACCGCGTCGATCGCGAGCTGCGGATCGTTCTCGACCCTCGCCAGCTTGGCCTCGGCGACCTGCTCCGCGCCGGGGAACCGCTGGTAGCCGTCGATCGCGACCTCGAGAATCTGGCGCAGGACACCCGCCGCGGCCTGGGGTGCGAACCGCTGCGCGGCGGGCGCGAGACTGCTGGCGACGAACTTGGCTACTCCGGCCACGGTGCTCCTTCCGGCCCTCCCCGCGACGGAGTCGGGGCGTGCTTCAACTCTACGTGGCTCCCGGATCGCCGCCACTCGGGAGAAACCCTTGGTGTCCCCTAGGTGGCCGCGCCCCCGCCTGCGCTGGGTGTGTGGCCGGTCACCGCTGGGTGGGCGGGGCGGGTCGATGTGGCGTGGTCCAGGATGGAGGGGTGCCTGTCGAGCCTGCTGGGTCTGTCTGGGAGTTTCCGCCGGTGGCGGTCGCTGGGGCGAGTGACGTGGTCGCGGGTGGCGCGGATCTGGCTCCGGGGACGGTACTGGCGGCGTACCGGGCGGGGTTGTTCCCGATGCCGGACCACCGGGGTTCGGTGCTGTGGTGGTCGCCGGTCGATCGGGGTGTGATCGAGGTGGCCGGGTACAGGCCGTCGCGGACGGTACGGCGGGCGCGGAGCAAGTTCGAGATCCGGGTGAACACCGCGTTCGACCAGGTCATCCGGGCTTGCGCCGATCCGCGCCGGCCCGGCTCGTGGATCGACCGGGACATCATCGCGTCGTACACCGAACTGCACCGGCTCGGCTGGGTGCACTCGGTCGAGGCCTGGGACGGCGACGAGCTCGCGGGCGGCCTGTACGGCGTCGCGATCGGCGGGCTGTTCGCCGGGGAGTCGATGTTCCACCACAAGACCGACGGGTCGAAGGCTGCGGTGGCCGGGCTGGTCGAGCTGCTGGACGACGAGTACGCCGCCGACCGCGTTCTCGACATCCAGTGGGTGACGGACCATTTGGCCACGCTCGGCGCGGTCTCGATCCCTCGGGAGGCCTATGTACGCCGGGTCGCGGAGGCTGTGAAACTGCCGCTACCCAAGGCTTTCAGCTGAGGCCGATGAACTTGGCCATCTGCCGGGTGGCCGCATCGTAGAAGTCGTCGGCTGGATCCATCGTCCCGACCAGCTGACCGAACAACTCGAAGCTGATCATCCCGAACAGTTGGGTCCACGCGATCACCACCCGCAGCAGGATCCGGTGCGGTACGCCGGGAGCGATCTCGGCAATCACGTCGAGCTGTTCGGGCAGCTTGCCGGTGGGCTCCGGCGCGTCATCGAGAAGCTTGAGCCAGCCCTCCGCGTGGGCCTGGCTCACGATGCGCAGCAGGACGATCGGCGTCCGGGCGGCGGGCTCGACCGTCGCCTGCGGTGCTTGGTAGCCGCTGATCGGTGAGCCGTAGATCAGGGCGTACTCGTGTGGGTTGGTGCGTGCCCACTCACGCAGGGCGGCGCACACCGCGAGCCATGCCTGGAGCGGGTGCTCGTAGTCCTTCGCTGCGGCCGACTCGGCCGCCATACCGAGAGCGTCGTACGCGTCGATGATCAGAGCGGTGAGTAGGTCGTCGCGGCTCGGGAAATACCGGTAGAGGGCGGACGACACCATGCCGAGCTCGCGCGAGATCGCGCGCAGCGACAGCGACTCGGCTCCCTCGGTCGCGAGCTGCCGGCGGGCGGCCGCCTTGATCTCCTCGGTGAGCTCGGCGCGGGCTCTCTCGCGTGCGGTGCGTCCGGCGTTCATAGAGGCAGTGTGCCATAAAATCGAGAGCAGTGCTCTTGACAAGGAGCGCTGCTCCGGTGTTCACTGATCACAACAGAGAGCACCGCTCTCGCAAACGGAGAAGGGCACCACGATGCCGGAGTACAAGCAGACCTACGACGCCAACCGCGTGATCACCGCTGCCGACGGCAGCATGCGGATCTTCAACCGGATCGTCGCCCGCTTCACCAAGCTCGGGATCAGCCTGATGGGCAGCCGGGTCCTATCTGTCCGCGGACGCAAGACCGGCGACTGGCGGAGCACCCCCGTCAACCTCCTGGTCCTCGACGGTCAGCGCTACCTGGTCGCGCCCCGCGGCCACACCCAGTGGGTGAAGAACCTCCGCGCCAGCAACGAGGGCCGGCTCCAACTGGGCCGCAAGATCGAGACCTTCCGCGCCGAGGAGGTCCCCAATGCCGACAAGCTCCCCGTCCTCCGCCTCTACCTGAAGAAGTGGGCCTGGGAGGTCGGCACCTTCTTCAGCGGCGACGTCACCAAGAACTCCCCCGAGGAAACCCTCCTGCACATCGCCCCCGGCGTCCCCGTCTTCAAGATCCACTCCGTCTGAGTGGCATCAGTGGTAGGCGGCGGCCTGGATTCGGTAGAGCTCGGCGTAGTGGCCGTTGCGGGCCATGAGTTCGTCGTGTGTTCCCGTCTCGACCAACCGGGCACCGTCCAGGACCACGATCAGATCGGCCATCCGCACCGTCGAGAAGCGGTGTGAGACAAGGATCGTGATCCGTCCGTCCGTGCTGTTCCTGGCCGCCGCCGCGTACCGCTCGAACAGGGCGTGTTCGGTCTCGGCATCCAGCGCGGCGGTCGGTTCGTCGAGCACCAGCAGCAACGGCCGGTCCCGCATGAAGCCACGAGCCAGCGCCAGCTTCTGCCACTGCCCGAAGCTGATCTCCGCTCCACCCGGCCAGGTCGAGCCGAGCTGCGTGTTCAGCCCAGCCTCGAGCCGCTCCACGACATCCTCGGCACCGGCCCGTCCGACGGCAGAGGCGACGGCCGCTTCGTCGTCCAGCCTCGGCAGATCCCCGAGCCCGACGCTGTGGTCGGCCCGGAACTCGAACCGGAAGAAGTCCTGGAAGGCGCCGGCGATCTTCAGCCGCCACGCCTCGGCCGGCATCCGGTCCAGTGGCTGCCCGTCCACCAGAACTCGTCCATCGGTCGGCTCGTACATCTTGCAGATCAGCTTCACCAAGGTGGATTTGCCGGCGCCGTTCTCGCCGACGACGGCGATCACCTTGCCCGCCGGCAGTCGTAGCTCGACGCCATCCAGAGCAGGTCGTTCGGATCCGGCGTAAGAGAACGAGACATGCTCCAGCCGGATGCCATCGGTGAGCTGGTCGGGCGCCGGCAGATCCGCGGTGGTGTCGAACGAGGCCGCGTAGTTCTCCAGCCAGACCAGTCGCCGGGATCCGTCCAGCCAGATTCCGCGCAGGAAGCCGATCTCGCCGACGGTCGCACCGATGTACGACGACAACCGCGCCCCGGCCGCGAGGATCAGCAACACCTGACCCACCGAGCCGTTCAGTCCGGACGCGACGAACAGGACGGCGCCGACATAGGCAGCGCCGAAGACAGCCCAGGCGGCGGCATGCCAGGCGGCGCTGGTCCAGCGGGCCGCGGCCATCGGGGCGTACCACCGCTCCCACTCGCGACGACGGTTCACCACTAGGTCGCGACCGATGCCGAGCACGCGGACCTCCTTGCCCGGAGCGGGTGTGGTCGCGGTCTTGAACAGATGCTCGGCCAGGCGGCTGTTGGCGGCGTACTGCTCCTCGACCGCGCGCTCGACGCCCGGCCGCCAGCTCGAGCTGAGGACGGTGGGCAGCGCGAACACCAAGAGGAGCACGAGCGCCGGATGGATCGACATCAGCAGAGCGACGGTCACCCCGAGCCGGAGGATCCAGCCGCAGGTCGAGAACAGCGACATGTACATGTGGTCGAGCACGAACACCTGCTTGCGCAGGACCGACAGGCGGTCCAGGAAGTCGCGGTGTTCGTGGTGCTCGACGGTGGCGACGGACGCCTGCAGCCGGGCCACGTGGGCCTCGAGCATGATCGTGACGCGGTCCCGGAATCGGCGGGAGACCCGGGCCGACAGCGTGCGCAGGAACCACGTCGCCGTGACGGACAGCGCGAGCCCGCTCACGGCCAGCAGAACGGCTCGCCGGTCGTCCTGCAGAACACCCTCAGCGAGCACCGCGAGCCACAACGCGAGCAACGCGTCCGGCAGTGCGGCCAGCAAAGTCATCCCGAACGCGAAGACCAGGAGCCGCGGCTCGTGCTGATAGCCCAGTCGGCACAGCCGCCACATGGCCGGCACGGCTTTGGGCAGGTCGTCGATATCAGAGCGTGTCATAGCTCATCCCCTGTTCGTCGACCTCCGCGGTGAAGCGCTGGGCCTGCAGGTCGAACATCGTCCGGTACCGCCCACCGACGTCCATCAGCTCCTCGTGGCTGCCGAGCTCGACGACCCGGCCGGTCTCGAGAACACAGATCCGGTCGGCATGCCGGACGGTCGAGAACCGGTGCGAGATCAGGATCGTGGTGACATCGCGGGTCGCCGTCAGAATGCGGTCGAAGATCGCCGCCTCGCCGCGGACATCCAGTTGGGCGGTCGGCTCGTCGAGCAGCACCAGTCCGGCGCCCTGCCGAACGGCGCACAGCGCACGCGCGAGCGCGATCCGTTGCCACTGACCCCCGGACAGGTCGATGCCGTCGCCGTACCCCGTGGCCAGCCGGGTGTCGAGGCCGGCCAGGTCGCCGGCACCGGCGTCCACGAGTGCGGCCAGGATGTCCGCCTCCGGAGCACCGGCCGGTGCGACGTTGTCCCGCACCGGGAGCTCGAGCCGCAGAAAGTCCTGGAAGACGGCGGTGACGCGGGTCCGCCAGCCGTCGGTGTCGAGGTCACGCAGGTCGTCCCCGTCGACCTCGATCGATCCGGCGTCCGGGTCGTACAACCGGCACAGCAGCTTGGCCAGTGTGGTTTTGCCGGCGCCGTTCTGGCCGACGACGGCCAGCGACGAGCCCGCCGGAACGGTCAGATCGAGTCCGTCGAAGACCGGCTGGGTGGCGTGCGGATACCGGAAACTCAGGTCACGGATCTCGATCGCGACCGCTCTCCCGCGGACGGGCGCAGCAGCAGCGACCGGTCGCCGGGCGGGCGTCAGTGCACCGGCCGGTGCCATCGCGGGCTCCAGTCGCTGTACGGCGACCACTGGTGCCGCCGCTCCGTCGAGGACCCAGTTCAGACCACCGAACGCGATCATGCTGACCCCGATCGCGACCTGGGCGAACACCACCAGCCGGTCGAGGTCCAGCCGTCCGTCGATCGCGGCCGCTCCGAGCGCCCAGAAGACGAGGCCGTTGGCCACCGTGACGATGAGGAGACACCAGATCATCGGGCGTTCCCGCAGCCGCGTCGCGGCGTGCTGCAACTCGAACAGCCGCCGGCGCCGATCGGTGAACCGCTGCACGGTCCAGTCGGCCAGGCCGAACAGCCGGACCTCCTTCGCCGCGTCCGGCTCGACGGCCAGTCGATAGGCGTAGTCGGCATGCCGCTGCGCCGATCGAACCTCGGTCGTGTTCCGGTCCCGCCAGACACCACTCTCCCGGAGCAGCCAGTGCGTTGCCGACCAGGCACCGACGAGCAGCAACGGCGCCCACCAGTTGAACCCGAACAGCACCACCGCGGACGCGACACCGCCGGCGAGCTCGACCAGGCCGCCCGCGGCGAAGTCGACGTTCATGTACATCGGTGGACCGGTCTGGCCGCGGTCGAACTCACGCGCCACGGTCAGGTCCTCGGCGAGCTCTGGGTCCTCGAGGTGGCCGATCCCCGGCGGTCCCACACAGGCCTCCGCGAGTGCGTCGTTGAGCCAGGCCGCGACCCGGCTGCCGAGGTTGGCGCTGACGGCCTGATGTACGGGCGTGAGCACTTGGAGCAGGATGAACGTCGTACCCATGAAGGTCAGCGGAGCAGCCAGGGCAGACCCGTGCTGGACCGCACCGACCATCGACCCCATGGCGATCGCGAAGACCGCAGGCAGCGCGCCGCGGGCCAGCAGGAGCAGCCACCAGACCGCGGCCAGCAGCGGGTCCGCCTTGGGCAGAACCGCGAAGAACTGCCATTCGGGCCGACGACGCAGGCGGCTGATCATTTCCTCACCATGGCACGGTGCACCGACGGAAATCTTGGACATTTGCCGGATCCCCCGGTGCTGGCACCATGGCGGCATGATTACTCCCGAGCAGTTGAGCGCGGCACCGAAGGTTCTTCTGCATGACCACCTCGATGGTGGGTTGCGGCCGGAGACGGTGCTGGAGCTGGCGCAGGAGATCGGGCATGTCCTGCCACGGTCCGATGCCAGGGAGCTCGGGGAGTGGTTCGTCGAGTCGGCGGACTCGGGGTCGCTGGAGCGGTACCTGGAGACGTTCGACCACACCGTTGCGGTGATGCAGAACGCCGAAGCGATCAAGCGCGTGGCGAGCGAGTGCGTGCAGGATCTGGCGGCGGACGGCGTGGTGTACGCCGAGGTGCGGTACGCACCGGAGCAGCACCTGAACGGCGGGCTCTCGCTGGAGGACGTGGTCGACGCGGTCCACGAGGGGTTCGAGCACGGGATGGCGACAGCGGAGCGGCCGATCGTCGCGCGCCAGCTGCTGACCGCGATGCGGCACAAGGCCCGTTCGATGGAGATCGCCGAGCTCGCGGTCGCGTACCGGGACGCCGGCGTGGTCGGGTTCGACATCGCCGGCGCCGAGGCCGGCTACCCGCCCACCCGCCACCTGGACGCGTTCGAGTACCTGCAGCGGGAGAACGCGCACTTCACCATCCACGCCGGCGAGGCGTTCGGCCTGCCGTCGATCTGGCAGGCGATCCAGTGGTGCGGCGCCGACCGGCTCGGCCACGGCGTCCGGATCATCGACGACATCAACTACGACCCGGATACCGACAAGGCCGAGCTCGGACTGCTGGCGGCGTACGTGCGGGACCGGCGGATCCCGCTCGAGATGTGCCCGAGCTCGAACCTGCAGACCGGCGCGGCCGAGTCGATCGCCGACCACCCGATCGGCCTGCTCGCCAAACTCCGGTTCCGGGTCACGGTCAACACCGACAACCGCCTGATGAGCGGTACGTCGATGGGCCGCGAACTGACCCTGCTCGCCGAGGCCTTCGACTACGGCCTGGCCGACTTCCGCTGGTTCGCCATCAACGCGATGAAGTCCGCGTTCCTCCCGTTCGACGAACGCCTCGCGATCATCGACCAGGTCATCAAACCCTGGTACGCCGAAGCCCTAGCCGAGGCGAAGTAGCACCTTGCCCGCGGTCGAGCCGGCCGCGGGGATCGCGGCGGGAGCGTCGTCCAGGTCGACCGTACCTGCGATGAGCGGCGAGAGGTCGATGCCCTTGGCAAGCAACTCGACGGCCTCGGTGATCTCGTCGACGAAGCGGTAGGAACCGGTCCAGGTGATCTCGCGTGTGACGAGATCGGCCAGGACGGCCGGAGTCGGGGAGATCGGGAGATTGCCGACCTGGACGACGGTCCCACCGCGGGCGGTGGCGTGCAGGAGTGGACCGAGGGCATCGGGTACGCCGGATGCCTCGACGACGAGCTCGACGTCCTCGGGTAGCTCGGTCGAGGCGAACACCTCGTCGGCACCCAAGGCCCGAGCCTGGTCCAGCGCCGCCGCGTTCACATCGGCCGCGACCACCCGTCCGGCGCCACGCGCCTTGACGGCCGCAACCACCAGGCAGCCGATGGACCCGGCGCCGTTGACCAGCACCTCACGCTCGTCCAACGGCCCAAGCCGCCCGACCGCGTGCAACGCGACAGCCAGCGGCTCCGCCAGCGCGCCGAGCTGAGTGCCGACGCCCGAAGGAAGCGCCCGGAGCTGCGAGGCCCGCAACACCATGTACGTCGAGAAGCCGCCGTCGACATGCGGGTCGAACGCGGCGGACCCCAGATACCGGACCTCGCGGTGCAAGTTCGTCCGTCCCATCAACCGCGCCGGCAGCGGCTCGTCCGACGGAGTCGCCGGATGCACAGTCACCGCATCACCAACGGCGTACGACGTCACTCCCTCACCCAGTACGGCGACCCGCCCGGCGATCTCATGCCCGAGTACCAGCGGATGCCGCAGTACGGCGGTCCCGGACGCACCGTGCAGCGCGTACGAGATGTCACTCCCGCACACCCCGCCCCACTCCATCGCCACCAGCACGTCACCCGGACCGGGCGACGGATCGGGCCGTTCTTCGACCCGCACGTCACCCGGCCCGTGGACCACGACTGCTCTCATGCATCGATCATGCTCACACTGAGCGCTGGTAGGTGCGGAATGCGCGCGTCGACAGCCAGCCGACGAACAGGGTGAAAGCCAGCAGCAAACCGGAGTGGCGCAGGACCGATGACCAGTCCGGGTCGGCCGCCAGCGCCTGACGGGCGGCGATCGCGGCCCAGTCCACCGGGTTGAAGCGCGCCGCGACGTTCACCCAGTGCGGCGCCACCGACGGGTCGATCATGATCGACGACATGAACGTCAGCGGCAGCGAGACGAACTGCGAGATCCCGATCAGCGCCTCCTGCTGCCGGGTCAGCAGCGCCACCGCGTTGGACAGCGAGCCGAACCCGATCCCGACCAGCATCGACACCCCGATCGTGACCAGATAGCCGGCCGCGCCGCCGTCGTACCGCGCGCCCGCCGCCATACCGATCGCGAACACCAGAATGGTCTGGATCAGCGTCGTGGTCGCGTTGCTGATCAGCTGACCGGCCATCAGGCCGCCGCGGCTGACCGGCGAGGCGAGCATCCGGTCCATCACACCGCGCTCCATGTCCGCGATGAACGTCGTACCGCTCCAGCCACTGGTCATCAGCGCGGTCATCATCACGATCCCGGGCGTCAGGAAGGCGATGTACGACGAATCGCTGAAGCCGGGGATGTTCACGACACCCTTGAACAGCTGCCCGAACAGCAGCAGCCAGATCGCCGGCTGGACCAGCGTGAAGGCGATCAGGGCAGGCTGCCGGTACTGCGCCCGCAGCCAGCGGCCGGTGATGAAGCGCGTGTGCGTGGTGAATCCCGGAATTGCGGTCGACATCACGCAGCCTCCTCTTCCACCGCACGGAACGAGCGTCCCGTGTACTGCAGGTACACGTCGTCGAGCGACGGCCGGGACACGGTCACCGCGGTGACCGGAATCGCCTTGTCCTCAAGGGCTCCCAGTACGGCGGGAACCGCGGTCGCCCCGCGATCGACCCGGGCGCGCAGTGCGTTGCCCTCGACAACGATCTCGCCGACACCGGCGAGCCCGCTGAGCAGGGCGCGGACGGTGCCGTCGAGGTCCGGGTCGACCAGCTCGACGTGCACCGAGTCGCCGCGCAGCTCCGCCTTCAGCGCCTCCGGGGTGCCCTCGGCAACGATCTTGCCGTGGTCGACGATGGCGAGCTGACCGGCCAGCCGGTCCGCTTCTTCGAGGTAGTGGGTGGTGAGCAGCACGGTCAGACCTTCGTCGCCGGACAGCCGGCCGACCTCGTTCCAGAGATCGGCGCGGGCCTCCGGATCAAGGCCGGTGGTCGGCTCGTCCAGGAACAGCACCTGCGGCCGGTGCACCAGCCCGAGCGCGACGTCCAGCTTGCGCTGCATGCCGCCGGAGTACGTCTTGACCTGACGATCGCCGAACTCGGTCAGCCCGAACCGTTCGAGCAGTTCGGTGGCCCGGCGTACGGCGTTCACCCGGGACAGGCCGTAGATCCGGCCGCTGAGGACGAGGTTCTCGACGCCGGTGGCCATCGGGTCCGAGCTGGACTTCTGCGGTACAAATCCGATCGCGTGCCGGACCTGGTCCTGCTCGCGGACGACGTCGTGCCCGGCGACTCGCGCCGTACCGGAGTCGGCCCGGGACAAGGTGGTGAGGATCTTGACGGTGGTGGACTTGCCGGCGCCGTTCGGGCCGAGGAGGCCGAGGACGATGCCTTCCGGGACGCTGAACGTCAGCCCGTCCAGTGCGCGCAGCGGAGGCTTCTTGCGGCCGGCCGGGTACGTCTTGACCAGGTCGACCGCGTCGAGGGCGTGCGTAACCATGATGTGGTGACTCCCTTGTGGGTGATGGGAGCCGGTCCGCTGCTGGCTATCCTGATGATTGCGCCTTGGGTGCCAGGTCTTCGGACCGACTCGAGGAACTGCGGCCCTTGACCCTGGTGTTGCCGCACCGTGGGTCGAGGGCCGTCTCGTACTGTTACCGGGCTTCTGGTGGCATCGCCCGCATCCACTCGAACTCGGTCCCGAAGTACTTGACAGGGTCCTTGAGTTGCTCGGCCGGGGTGATGCCCTTCTCCTCGAAGAGCTTCCAGGCCTTGCGCCAGAAGGCGGACCCCCCCAGTGTGTCGGCGCGGATCTCCTCGGCGAGTTGGTGCACGTACTCCGACTCGGCCTTGAGCAGCGCGAGCCGGAACTCCGACTCGACCCAGAAGATGCGCGGGAAGTCCGTCGACGCCATCTGCTCGTGCACTGCGGTCGTCGCTTCGATGTCCGCGTCGATCGATTTGGCGCGCTGCTCCAGCAACTCGACCGCGCGGTCGGGGCGCAGGCCGGGCAGGTATGCCAGGCCGGCCTCGAGGGGATGGAACTCACGGGTGGTCGTGCCGACCAGTTCGGTCAGCCAGTCGTCGAACTCGGCCTGCCCGGTGCCGGTGATCTGGTACACCGTGCGCTCCGGCCGGTTGCCGTCCCGGATCGTCTCCAGCGCCTCGATGAAGCCGTTCTTCTCCAGCGCCGCGACGACCGAGTACAGCGAGCCGTAGTTCATCTTGATGCTCTGGTCCTTGCCACGGGCCCGGAGCATCGTCGAGATCTCGTACGGGTGCATCGGCCGCTCGCCCAGACTCCCGAGCACGGCGAACGCCAGGGGATTCCCGACCTTCCGCTTGGCCATCAGACCCTCCTCGACCTCGATTACTCGAAATCGAGTATTAGCCCGAGGGTATCCGATGTCAAGTATTCAAGAGTGGCTTGACCCAGCGGGACCACTCCGGCTGCGGCGCATACCCGGCGGTCGTCCAGACGCCGTGCGCCTGAGCGTTGTCGTCGAGCACCATCGCGTCCGCCCGCGTTCCGCCGTACGCCGTGAACCGGGCCTCGGCCCGCGCGACAAGCTCGCGTCCGATGCCCCGCCGGCGGTGGGTCGGGGCGACCGCGAGGCGGTACAGGTGGCAGCGCCAGCCGTCCCAGCCGACGATGATCGAGCCGACGACCGTGCCGTCGTCCACGGCAAGGATCAGTGCCTCGGGGTCACGGGCGATCAGCCGCGACACGGCCTCGGATGAATCCGGCGGGCGATGAGAATCCTCAGCGGCGACGGCCCAGAAGGCCATCACGGCATCGGCATCGGCAGCGACGGCGGCGCGATACGTGAGCATCAGCTGGCGGTCTGGAACGTACGGCGATAGTCCTGTGGCGGCACGCCCACCACCCTACGGAAGTGGTGGCGGAGCAAGGCTGCCGTCCCGAAACCTGATTCGGCGGCGATCTGCTCGATGCCCATCCGGGTCTGCTCGAGCAGGGTGCGGGCGCGAAGGACGCGCTGGGTGGTGACCCACTTGAGTGGTGTGGTGCCGGTCTCGGCGACGAAGCGGCGGGCGAAGGTGCGCTCGGACATCTGGGCGCGCCGGGCCAGGGCGGGCACGGTGTGCTCGATGGTCAGGTTGTCGACCATCCAGTCGAGCACCGGCTGCATGCTCTCGCTCGACGACTCCGGCACCGGGACGTCGACGTACTGGCGCTGGCCGCCGTCGCGCTGGGGCGGGACGACCATCCGGCGGGCGATCCGGGTCGCGACCGCGCTGCCGAGCTCGCGGCGGACCAGGTGCAGGCAGGCGTCGATCCCGGCCGCGGTGCCGGCGCTGGTGATGATGTTGCCGTCGTCGACGAACAGCACGTCCGCGTCCAGCTTCGCCAGCGGGAACTGCTCCTGGAACTTCTTCTCGTAGCGCCAGTGCGTCGTACACGGCCGCCCGTCCAGCAGGCCCGCCTTGCCGAGCACGAACGCGCCCGAGCAGACCGTCAGCAGGATCGCCCCGCGGGCCTCGGCCCGCCGCAGCGCGTCGAGAATGCGCTCGTCGTACTCCTCCCGCCAGGTCGTCGCCGGCAGCGCGACCAGGTCGGCGTCCTCGAGCTCCTCCAGCCCGTACGGCGCGATCACCGCGGAGTGACTGCTGCTCCGTAGCGGCTGGCCGGGCGTGGTCGAACACACTTTGAAGTCGAACGCGGGCACACCGTCATCGGTCCGGTCGAGGCCGAACACCTCCGACACCACCCCGAACTCGAACATGGCCACGTCCTCCATCAGGACGACCGCGATCTTTTCCAGCATGGCGCCAGTATGGCAGTAATTTGTGGAACTATGTCAATAGTGCCAGTGGTGGCGGGATCTAGTTGGTAGCATGATTACTGCCATGACCGGATACATCGTTTTCGTAGTACTCGTGCTGGCCGTGATCGCGGCTCTGGAGTTCAGCAACAGGCGCCACTCGACCGGTCTGTCCACCGGTCCGGACGGCTCCTGGGTCGCTGACGACCGCGACGTGGCCCGGACCAAGCTCGACCTGCTCGCCCTCGGCGGCAGGGCCGAACCCTTCAACCACAAGCCCGTGACGACCACCGGCTCCGTGCACACGATCCGCCGGGCCCGTCTCACCACGCACCACGGCCGCCACGCGGCCTGACCGATACGCCGGAACGGCCCGCCGGGGGCTTCCCCGGCGGGCCGTTCCGTTTGATCAAACCCCGCCTGCTCTGATCAAACCCTGCTGAGTCGGCGCCGCCACGTCGGTGCGGTGGCATTGGTGATTGCCCGCAGTACGCCTTCCACGGGTCCGTAGCCGTAGCGGTTCAGCCAAAGGTGGCTCAGCACGACCTGTACGGCGAAGATCGCGACCGCGATGGCCATCGTCGCGAGCGCCGACACCTGCCCGACCAGGGCCAGTCCGACGCCGGTGAAGATCAGCACCATCGCCACCGACTGACCCAGGTAGTTGGACAGTGCCATCCGCCCGGCCGGCGCCAGCAGGCGGCGGACGTCCTGGCCACGGTCGGAGTGCATGACCCTGAGCAGCGTTGCGACGTACGCCGCGGTGAGGAACGGAGCGGTCAGCACGCTGGTCAGTACCGCGCCTGTGTCTCCGTTACCGCCCGCGGAGGCGTAGATGATCCCGCCGGTGATGCCGATGGTGAAGCCGAGCAGTTGGATCAGCCGGAGTACTGCCTCGGTGCCGGTGACGTTCGCGAGCATCCGCCGGCGCCCGAGCACCATGCCGACCAGGAATGCGGCCAGAGTCGTCGGACCTTGAACGGTCAGCAGCGACAGGCCGTACGTCGGCATGGCCCGGACATGTTCGCCGATGACATCGCTGAACGAGCCGGCCAGGTTGGCCGCGGTCTGCTGTGCCGAGGCAACAGCGGTGGTCGGGTCGAGGATCGCCGACGTGTCCATGAACAGCGCCGCCGCACCCAGCGTGATGAACAGGTAGGCGTAGATGGCACCGGCGACGATCAGCGCTGTCCGGTCCGACACTCGCCGCATCCCCAGCAGGACCACACCGATCAGCGCGTACACGCTGAGGATGTCACCGGTGATCAGGAAGATCCCGTGCAGTGCCCCGATCACGAACAGGCCGCCGAGCCGCCGCAGCATCCGCGGCTTGAACGCGGCGCCGGCCTTCTGCGCCGCCTCCAGTTGCAACTGGAAGCTGTACCCGAACAGGAACGAGAACAACAGGTAGAACTTCATGTCCACGAACGTCGCCGACACCCAGTGCACGGTCTGATCCAGCCACGACTGGTACGCCGGATCCTCGGCCAGATGGATCGGGAAGCCCGAGGCGGCGAAGGTGATGTTGACGATCAAGATGCCCAGCAGGGCGAAACCACGCAGCGCGTCGATGTCCTGGATCCGCGTCCGATCGAGTCCCTGGCTCATGTGCTCCAGCACACCAACCCCAGCCCCCGGACACACTCACCCTGCCCCCTCCCCTAGGGGTGGACTTTCACCTACCTCGCGACAAATCCGTGGGATCGCATGACCGGGTTGTGCGACAGTACGGCCCGTGACCGACTACCGGGATGTGAATCGGGCGAACTGGGACGAGCGGGTGCCTGCGCATGTGGCGTCGCCCAGCTATCACGTGGCGGAGTTCGAGACGGATCCGGCGTACATCAGTGAGGTGGTGCGGTTCGATCTGCCGCGGCTCGGGGACGTGTCCGGGCTGCGGGCTGTGCATCTGCAGTGCCATATCGGCACGGACACCGTGTCGCTGGCGCGGCTCGGCGCTCGGATGAGCGGGCTGGACTTCTCCCAGCCGGCCATCGAGCAGGCGCAGTCGCTGGCGGACCGGCTCGGGTTGCCGGTCGACTTCCACGTGGCCGACGTGTACGACGCGGTCGAGGTGCTGGGTGCGGCGTCGTACGACCTCGTCTTCACCGGGATCGGCGCGCTGGGCTGGCTGCCGGACATCCAGCGCTGGGCCGGCACGGTGGCCGGGCTGCTGAAGCCGGGCGGTCGGCTGTTCATCCGCGAGGGCCACCCGATGCTGTGGGCGCTCGACGCGGGGCCGGAAGACGCCGTGCTGAAGTGGCCCTACTTCGAGACCACGGAGCCCATCGTGTGGGACGAGGGCGGGACGTACGTCGAGACCGACGTCGAGTTCACCACCACAGTCACGCACGAGTGGAACCACGGACTGTCCGAGATCATCACGGCGCTTCAGAGCGCAGGGCTGGTCTTCGACTCACTCGCCGAGCACGACAGCGCGCCCTGGAACGCCCTCCCCGGCCTGATGACCGAGGACAAGGCCGGAGAGTGGCGCCTGACGGAGAACCCGAACCGGCTCCCCGCCACCTACACCCTCCAGGCCCACAAGCCTGTCTAGTGCGCCCGCCGCTGCTGCACCTTCTGGAACGCTTCCTTGATCTTCCGCTGGTTCTCCGGCTTGCTCAGCTCACGCTGCGCGATCTGGGCCAGCTTGGCGACGACGGCACCCTTCACCAACGTCTTCACAAACCCCATGAGGGCCTCCCTATCCTGTTGCCACCGACGGTAGCCGTCCGGCACAACTGTCTCCAATAGGTGATTTACCGGAGAACCCCGGGAAAGTGTCCCTGGCTTACGGCACACTGGGACGGTGCCAGAGTTGCCGGAGGTGGAGTCGCTGACGGTGTTCCTGCGGGAGCGAGCCGTCGGCCGGGCGTTCGTTCGTGCGGACATCACCGCGATCAGTGCGTTGAAGACGTACGATCCGCCGATCTCGTCGCTGGTCGGGCTGCTGATCGACGACGTCCACCGGTACGGGAAGTTCCTGGACATCTCGGCGCAGGGTGTGCACCTGGTGATCCACCTGGCGCGCGCCGGCTGGCTGCGGTGGCGGGAGGAGCAGTCGACCGGGCTGGTGCGGCCGGGGAAGGGCCCGATCGCGCTGCGGACCGTGCTGGACGACGGCTCCGGGTTCGACCTGACCGAGGCCGGCACGCAGAAGAAGCTCGCGGTGTACGTCGTCCGCGACCCGGCCGAGGTCCCCGGGATCTCGCGGCTCGGGCCGGATCCGTTCACGCTGTCGCTGGAGGACTTCAGTGACATCCTCAAGCGCCAGGGCCGGGTTCAGCTCAAGGGCGTCCTGCGGAACCAGTCGGTCATCGCCGGGATCGGCAACGCCTACTCCGACGAGATCCTGCACGTCGCGAAGATGAGCCCCTTCAAACCCGCCTCGAATCTGTCCGAGGACGAGCTCAAGACTCTGTACGACGCGATGCGCGAGACCCTCCAGGACGCGGTCGACCGGTCCGCCGGGCTCGCCGTCCAGGACCTGAAGTCGGAGAAGAAGTCCGGTCTGCGTGTGCACGGCCGCAAGGGCCAGAAGTGCCCGATCTGCGGTGACATCGTCCGCGAGGTGAGCTTCGCCGACTCCTCGCTGCAGTACTGCGCCACCTGCCAGACAGGCGGCAAGCCGCTGGCCGACCGCCGCCTGTCGAAGCTGCTCAAGTAGTCATCAGGTCGAACATCGTCTTCACGTCGGCCGAGTTCGGTGTCGACAGCAACGTCGGCGTACCGCTGGTCGTCCGTCGTGACGTCACCGCGAACACGTACCCGAGGTTCGCGTCGATCCGGTCCTTCAGCCACGGACCGCCACTCGCACCACCGTTCATGGAGCAGGTGAGAGCGGCGTCCGAGCCGCCCCACGCGAACGTGTCGCCGTCGCAGTAGTACGGCACCTCACCGTTGTACGGCGGCTCGGCCGGCCAGCCCCAGATCCGGGCACCGGGCTGGTTCTGGCTGTTGCCCCAGACCAGTCCGTTCCCGCCGACCGCGTCGATCAGGTTGGCGCCGTTGCGCTGCTGCAGTGTGACGAACGCCTGGTCGTGGGTGAAGTCGCTGCTGTCCATCCACGAGTTGAACGTGCGCGCCTGGCTCCAGTTCCACAGGCCGTAGCCCGACTGGCCGTTGTAGTACGCCGGCGCGAACACGATGTTCGAGTGCCACGCCCCACCGGAGCCGCTGTGGACGCAGTGGCCGGCGGTGATGATCAGGTTCTTGTAGTTGTTGTTGATCGTGGACGCCGAGCACACGTAGTTGAGCCCGTTGTCGACGAAGAACAGCTTGCCCGCCGTACTCGGAACGATGTCGTTCGCGAGCTTGTGGCCGAGCGGCGCTGTTGGCTTCGAGGCGATGCCCCCAGGTCCGGAAGGCCCTTGTTTTGCTGGGGTTCTGGCATCGCCGGGCAGATCGGCCGGGATCGCGTTCTTCAGCTTGTCGGCGGTCCAGTAGCCGGTCGCGTCGAGCGCACCGGCCGGCACCTTCGACGGCAGTGCAGGGGCCTGTACGGCGGTTGTCGCGGCAGGCGAGCTGGAGGTCGAAGCGGCTGCGGTGGTGGTGGCAGCTCCGGTAAGCAGGACGCCGGCGGCCAGCAGCCGCAGGGTTCTGGGCAGGGCAGTGCGCATGGGTGACTCCTCGATCGGGGCGGAAGATCGATCAGCCTCAGTACAGGGGAACCGTTGCCGGAATTCAACCCGTCACAGGTGAATCGAATACGGTGACGAGGCTGAGCGACGGCCGGCGTCCAGCCGGGCCTCGAGGACGTACACACCCGGCCGTCCGGTGATCGTGGCGGTCCAGCCCGTTGACCCGCCGGGCTCGAGCTCCTCGAACATCCAGCGGCAGGTCCCCGTGGGCAGCGCCAGCTCGACCTCGCCCTGAGCCACCGTGCGGCCGAAGTTCGTGACTCGGACGACCAGCTCGCCGGCCGAACCGCAGGCGTGGATCGACGCCAGCACGGTGCCAACCGGCGCGACGAGCACCCGGCGTACGCCGGCCGGAAGTGTCAGTGGGACCACGAGACCGGCCGGCACCTGGAAGGGTCCGATGGTCCGGCCGAGGTGATGGATGGGCAGCGACTGGTTCGCCAGCTCGATCTCGCCGGACGCGTCGCCGAAGACGCGTACGGCGACGTCCGCGGAGCGGCGGGCGACGAGGTGGGCCGTCGTACCGGCCGGGGTGAGGTCCCAGACGCCGTCCGCGTTGGCGGTGACCGTGTCCGGCGGGACGATCCGCAGCTTGCCCTCCAGCGAGACCCGGACGACGGCCCGCTCGGTGGACTCGGGCAGGCGGACGAGCAGGTCGTCGCCGTCGTGGCGCCAGGTCAGCGCCTTGCCGGTACCGTCCTCGACCACGTGCCGCGGCGTGGTCGCCAGGCCCGGCAGCCGGACCTCGTGGTTGGGGGGACGGCGGGTGATCCGGAGCAGCAGGAGCTCACCGTTCCGCAGGATCGCCTCGCCCCACGGCTGCGGCCCGAACTCGCCGGGGATGCCCTGAATCAGTGCCAACGCCGCCGCCTCCTGTGATCTACGGTCCGCAATCCGGTCTGCCGGTGTCAACGCGATTTCCACGCCTCGGCCCGCCGTGGCCGGATCGCGTCACCTGGCGTCTGGGATGATCGGAGGCATGTTCCAGAATCAGCAGATCCCCTCGGTCGTGGTGGCCGAACTCGACGACACCTTGCTTGCGGAGGCGTTCGTGCTCGACGTCCGCGAGCCGGACGAGTGGGACCGCGGGCACATCGACGGCGCCGTGCACATCCCGCTCGGCGACCTGCAGCAGCGCGTCGGTGAGGTGCCGGCGGACCAGAAGGTGCTCTGCGTCTGCGCGGTCGGCGGCCGGTCCGGGATGGCCACCCAGTTCCTGAACTCGATCGGCCGCGAGGCGATCAACCTGGACGGCGGCATGCACGCGTGGCAGGTGTCCGGGCGCCCGGTCAGCACCAACTGATCCGAGTCAATAGAGAAGAAAACCTTCCGGTCAGCCGCTGGAGACGTTACTTTGTCACCGGTCGGTTGACCGGCGTACACCTGTGCCTCATGTGACGGTAGAGCGCATCGCGTCGGATGGCCGCGTCCGTCCACGTTGGGGAGGCTCCCGTGTCGCTCTTCCGTCCCTTGACCCGACCCGTGATCGCAGCCATCGGCGCGGGTGGCCTGCTGGCCGGTGTCCTGGTCAGCCCGTCCTCCGCGCAGACAACAGACGGCCCGATCCCGGATGCCGGGATCGCCGGTGACGGCGTACTGACGACGCGCGAGGACAGCCCGGTCGCGCCCGGCGTGAACTACACGTCGTTCGAGCGCCTGGACCCCAAGGGCTGGCAGCGCGGCGACATCCTGACCACCGACCTGGACAAGCACGGCGTGACGGTCGACTACGTCAACACCGGCAAGGTCTCCGGCGGTACGCCGCTCAGCCGGCAACTGGCGAGCCGAGGGGCGATCGCCGGCGTCAACGGCGACTTCTTCGACATCAACGACACGACCGCGCCGCTCGGTGTCGGCATCCAGCGCGACGGACGGCTGATCAACGCGCCGGCCGCCGGCCACAACGACACCGCGGTGATCGGCAAGGACGGCCTCGGCCAGATCGCGCAGCTGTTCCTGCAGGGCGGCGCGACCGACGACGACGCGACCAAGCTCGAGCTGACCAACCTGAACTCGCCGGCCGTCAACTCCGGCGGCATCGGCCTCTACACGCCGCAGTGGGGTGACGCGGCCCGGACCCGGACCGTCGACGGCCTGCCGACCGTGCGCGAGGTGATCCTTCGCGACGGGGTGGTCGTCTCCTCAGCCGCCACTCCGGGCACCACGCCGCTGGCCGCGAACGAGCAGGCGCTGATCGGCCGGGAGGCGGGCGCCGACGCCCTCACCGCCTTCGAGGTCGGCGACAAGGTCGACGTCGAGTACGGCCTGCGCCCCGACGCGGCGAACGTCGCGGTCGGTATCAGCGGCAACTACCAGTTGGCCAAGGACGGTGTGGTCCCCGCCGACGTACCGGACGCCGACCTCGCGCCCCGGACGGCGGTCGGCTTCGACAAGGACGGCAGCCGGATGTTCCTGCTGACCGTCGACGGCCGGGCGACCGGCTCCCGCGGCCTGTCGCTCAAGGAGATGGGCGAATTGATGATCGGCCTCGGTGCCGACGACGCGCTCAACCTCGACGGCGGCGGCTCCTCCACCATGCTGGCCCGCTCGCCCGGTGAGGCCGGTCCGCAGGTGGTGAACGACCCGTCCGACGGTGGCGAGCGCCTGATCCCGAACGGCCTCGGACTCCTTCCGGTGAAGGGCTCCGGCAGGCTCAAGGGCTACCAGGTCGAGGCTCTGGGTACGGCGGCCGATGGCCCGGACGCCGATGTGTCGCGCAGCTCCCGCGTCCTCACCGGCCTCAGCCGCGTTCTCACCGCCACCGGCCACGACGAGACCTACGCTCCCGCAACAGGTACGCCGTACTGGTTCGCCGGGGGCAATGTCCGCGTCGACCAGCAGGGTGTGGTGACCGGCCGGCGGGCCGGCGACGTCGTGGTCACGGCGGCTCGCGGTTCGGCGAACGGGAGGTTCCCAATGACGGTCCTCGGTACGCCGACCCGCCTGGCACCGTCGACCCGGCAGGTGTCGTTGGCGGACTCTGTCGCCAAGGGGTTCTTCGAGGTCGACGGGTACGACGCCGACGGGTTCTCCACCTGGATCGAACCGCGGGACGTCAGGCTGACCTACGACCCGGCCGTCGTCAAGGTGGTTGCCAAGGGCAATGGGTTCGAGGTCAACGTCCTCAGCGACGAGGCGGTCTCGACGGTGGTCACGGCCAACGTCGGGGACCTGACCACCCAGCTCAGTGTCACCGCCGGTCTGACCAGCACGGTCGTGGACGAGGTCGACGACCTGACCAAGTGGGCCGCGAACGCCGTACCGGTCGGTGCGGCGACGGCCTCGGCGTCCGCCGCCGAAGGGCATGACGGCGGCCAGGCGATCGCACTCGACTACTCGCTGACGGGCAGTACGGCGACGCGAGCGGCGTACCTCTCGCAGGCACCGCAGCAGACGCTGCCCGGCCAGCCGCAGAAGCTGGGCGCCTGGGTCTACGGCGACGGCAAGGGTGCGTGGCTGCGGGCGAATGCGTACGACGCTGCCGGTGGCACCGCGCAGACGCTGAACCTCGCGGCCACCGTGGACTGGACCGGCTGGAAGTACGTCGAGGCGGACATCCCGCCCGGTCTGGCGATGCCACTGCGGTTCTGGCGGATCTACGTCGTCGAGACCGTGCCGACCCGGCAGTACTCCGGCCGGATCATCATCGACGACCTGACCGTGCGCAGCGCGCCGCCGGTGACCGTGGCGCCGCCGGCGAAGGTGATCGACCCGATGGTGGTCACGGACGGGACGGTGACCGGCGCCGGCCGCTGGCGGTTCGCGGTGATGTCGGACGCGCAGTTCACCTCCGACGACCCGAACTCGGACTACGTCAAGCAGGCCCGGCGGACGATCCGCGAGGCGCTCGCGCAGCACCCGGACTTCCTGGTGATCAACGGTGACTTCGTCGACCGGGCCTTCCCGAACGACATCGCGCTGGCCAAGCAGATCATCGACGAGGAGGTGGCCGGCAAGGTTCCGGTGCACTACGTGCCCGGCAACCACGAGAGCTACGGACCGGGTGACCTGTCCGAGTGGAGCAAGGTCTTCGGCTCGCCGACCAGCACCTTCGACCACAAGGGCACGCGGTTCATCCTGCGTGACTCCTCGCTCGGTTCGCTGCGGGCCGGTGGGTTCGACCAGATCCGCGACCTGCGCGCGCAACTCGACGACGCGGCCCGGAACAAGTCGATCCGGAACGTCGTGGTGATGGCGCACCACCCGATCGACGATCCGTCCCCGACGGCCAACTCGCAGCTCGGCGACCGCAAGGAGGCCGCGATGCTGGTGAAGTGGCTGGCCGGCTTCCGTGCGCAGACCGGCAAGGGTGCGGCGTACATGGCGGCGCATGCTGGGACGTTCGCCGCCACCCGGACGGACGGCGTGCTGCTGCCGCTGACCGGTAACTCGGGCAAGAGCCCGGCCGCGGCGCCGGACGCGGGTGGCTTCACTGGCTGGGCGCTGGTCGGGATCGACCCGAAGGCCACCGCGGCTCCCGCCGGCGAGCGGAAGTGGTCGGCGCCGGAGCGGTCCTGGTTCCAGGTCGAGCTGCGGCCGCATGTGGACTCGCTCGAGCTCGCTGCGCCCGCGACGCTGCACCGAGGTGAGACGGGTAGGGCGGCCGCGACCGTGGTGCAGGACGAGCGCCGGGTGCCGGTCGCGTTCCCGGTGTCGTCCGACTGGTTCGGCTCGGCGCTCCTCCACATCGGTCCGGCGAACACCGCGCCGTTCTGGGCCGTCGCGTCGTACGACCCGGCCACCGGCCAGGTGACCGGCATCCGCCCAGGCACGGTCCAGCTGGGCGTCACGGTCAACGGCGTCTCCAAGAGCAGCACGATCGAGGTCACTTGGTAGCGTTCCGCGCGTGACTGACGTGAGGGTGCCCGCGAGGCTGCGGGCTGGGGACCGGGTGGCCGTGGTTGCGCCATCCGGTCGGGTCGAGGCGGCGCGGCTGGAGATCGGGACCGGGCACCTGAAGGCGTGGGGCCTCGAGGTCGAGGTGATGCCGTCGGTGCTGGCCGGGCATGAGCGGCTGACCTACCTGGCCGCCGATGACAAGGCCCGGGCCGAGGACCTGCGGACGGCCTGGCTGGACTCACGCTTCGCGGCTGTGTTCTGCGCCCGTGGCGGGTACGGCGTCCAGCGGATGCTCGAGTACGTCGACCTCGACGAACTGGTGGCCGGGCCGAAATGGTTCATCGGGTTCAGCGACATCACCGCGCTGCACGAGCCTCTGAACGCCCGCGGACTGGTGACCATCCACGGACCGATGGCCGCCGCTGTGGAGCAGTTGGGCGCTGCGGACGGCCGGGAACGGCTCCGCGAGCTGCTGTTCGAGCCCGAGAAGGTGACCGACCTTCTCGCGCCCGCAGGCGCCCGGACTGTGGTCGGCGGCGTCGCCGACGGATCGCTGCGCGGTGGCAACCTGGCCATGCTCGCAGCAAGCATCGGTACGCCGACCTACGCGCCGCCGACCGGCATCGTCGTGCTGGAGGACGTGAGCGAGGACGCCTACCGGGTGGACCGGCTGCTGACGCAGCTGCTCCGCTCAGGCTGGTTCGCGGGCGTCACCGGACTGGTGATCGGCGACTTCAGCGGAGCGGACGACTCCGACCTGGTGAACGCAGTGATGCGCGATCGGCTGGAGCCGCTCGGTCTGCCGATGGTCGAGGGCGCCGCGATCGGGCATGAGGACCTGAACCTCGCCGTACCGCTCGGACTGCCGGCGCGGCTGGACGCTACCGCCGGAACGCTCGCACCGCTGTTCAGCTGACCAGGTGCCGACGTAGGAACGCCAACGCCTGCGGGTAGGCGTCGAGCTTGTTCTTCAGTTTCGCCAGGCCGTGGCCCTCGTCGTCGTACACCAGGACCTGACAGGGCACGCCGCGCTTCGTGAGCGCGTCGCTGACCTGCTCGGTCTCCGACAGCGGCACCCGCGGGTCGTTGGCGCCGTGGATGACGAACAGCGGCGCACGGATGTCGTCGACCCGGTTCAACGGGCTCGCGGACTCCAGGAACTCCCGGTCGGTGGCCAGGTACCCGTACTCGCGCTCACGCATCGCGCGTCGGTAGTCCGAGGTGTTCTCCAGGAACGTGACCAGCGAGGCGATCCCGACGATGTCCACACCGGCAGCCCACAGCTCCGGCTGGAACGCGAGCCCGGCCAGCACCATGTAGCCGCCGTACGAGCCGCCCCACAGTGCTGTCCGCTTCGGGTCGGAGCCGATCGTCGGGAGCCACGCGTGGATCGCGGCCAGGTCCTTCACCGAGTCCAGCCGCAGCTCCCGGTCGTCCAGCGAGTACCACCGCTTCCCGTACCCCGCCGATCCACGCACGTTCGGTACGACGACCGTGTGGCCATCGGCGGCGAGAGCGGAGACGACCGGAACCCAGTTGCGCATCGCCGCGCCCTCCGGACCGCCGTGCACGTGGACGATGGTGGTGCCGAGGTCGGGGCCGGTCGGCCGGAACACGAACACCGGCACCTGCTCCCCGTCGAACGACGGCACCAGCAGGCTCTCCGGGTGCGTGAGCTGCGACGGCGCCTCCGGCATCTCCGGCGGCCGCACCTCCAGCAACTCCCCGGACGCCGGGACGTAGCGGAACACAGTCGGCGGACAGACCGGCGAGCTGTACGTGATCGCCGCGAACGAGCCGTCCGCGGACCAGTGCGGATCGGGCGTCAACATCAGCAGTCCGGCGCAACCGCCCGCGGGCAGACCGACCGGAGCGACCTCGGAGCCGTCGTCGAGCCGATGCAGGGCCAGCGACACCTCGCCGTCGTGCAGTACGCCGACCAGCAGGTCCTCACCATTGGGAGAGGCCCAGCCGGCCAGATCACGGGAGTCGTCCACGAGTACGTCGGTCCACTCCCGGTCGCTGAGGTCGTACCGCCGTAGGGCCATCCGGTCCCGGTCCGCGTTCGTCGACACCAGGAACCCGGTCGAGTCCGGCAGCCAGGACACCGCCGCCTGGTCGTTGTGCGCGTCGTACGGCGTGAGCTCGGTGACGGACCGGGTCCCGGTGTCGACCAGGAGGAGCTGGATGGAGTTCGCCGGCGCGCTGGCCAGGGACAGCACCACCCACTTGTCGTCCGGGGACGGGGTCACACCCATCACCCAGCCACCACCGTCGTACAGGGCCGTGTCCCTGTCGCCGCCCAAGTCGTGGGCGACCAGGTCGAAGTCCGTGCCGTTGCGCCGGTTCGTGGTGAACAGGACGCGGCCGGGCCTGGCGTCGACGAGGTGGTGGACGTACTCCGGGTCGTGGACGAGCGGGGTCAGGGTGGGGAGACCGGGCTCGTCGAGGTCGAGCAGTGAGAGCTGACCGAGCTCACTGCCGCCGTCGTCGTGCTCGACCACGACCTGGCTGCTCTCGGGGATGAACCGTGCGCCGCGGACGGTGTCGTCCAGCGCGGTCAACGCCCGCCAGGTCCCGTCCGGTGCCACGTGGTGCACCTGCCGGGTGCCGCTGCCGTCGTACAGGACGAGCAGTGCACCCTCGTCGTTCACATCGAGAGCGGTTGTGGACGGCAGTGAGAACAGCGTTGTCAGCACAGGTTCATCCTCACACGCGACAGGTCCGGGGGCAGGCCCAACGGCCTGCCCCCGAGCCTGGCCTCAGCGATCGCCGTGCCAGGAGTGCCAGAGCGCCGCATAGGGGCCCTGGGCATCGACCAGTTCGTCGTGACCGCCGAGCTCGACGATCTTGCCGTCCTCGACGACCGCGATCACGTCCGCATCGTGCGCGGTGTGCAGCCGGTGCGCGATCGCCACCACGGTCCGGCCTTCCAGTACGCCGGCCAGCGACCGCTCCAGGTGCCGTGCGGCCCGCGGGTCCATCAACGAGGTCGCCTCGTCCAGGACCAGCGTGTGCGGGTCGGCCAGCACCAGCCGGGCCAGTGCGACCTGCTGCGCCTGCGCCGGCGTCAGCGAGATCCCACCGGAACCCACCTCGGTGTCCAGCCCGTTGTCGAACCCGGCGACCCAGCCGTCGGCGTCGACCGAGCGCAGCGCCGCCCAGAGGTCGGCGTCCGACGCCTCCGGCCGAGCCAGCCGCAGGTTGTCCCGGACGCTGCCCACGAACACGTGGTGCTCCTGGTTGACCAGCGCCACATGACTTCGGACCTGCTCGGCGGACATCTTGTCGAGGGCAGCACCGCCCAAGGTGATGTCACCGAGCCGCGGCGAGTAGATGCCGGCCAGCAACCGGCCAAGGGTCGACTTCCCCGCACCGGAAGGCCCCACGAGCGCCACCCGGGCACCTGGCTCGACCGTCAGTGTCACGCCGTGCAAGACGTCCCGGCCCTCCAGGTAACCGAACCGCACCTCGTCGGCGAGCACCCGCCGGCCCTCGGGCTCGGCCTGCTCGTCGGCTGCGGCCGCCTCGATCTCACGGACCCCGACCAACCGGGCCACCGACACCTGCGCGACCTGGAGCTCGTCGTACCAGCGGATCATCATGTTGACCGGCTCGACCAGCATCTGGATGTACAGCGCACCCGTGGTGAGGGCGCCGACGGTGAGCCAGCCCTGGATGGCGAAGCCGCCACCGATCACCAGCACCGCAGCCAGTGCCACCGTGTGGGTCATGTTGATCACCGGGAACAGGATCATCCGCAGGTACAGCGTGTACCGCTCCCACGCCACCCACTGACCGATCCGGGTGTCGCCCAGCTTGATCCGGCGATCGCCGAGCCGGTGCGACTCGACGGTCCGGCCGGCGTCGACGGTCTCGGCCAGGCCTGAGGCCACCGCAGCGTACCCGGCGGCCTCCGACCGGTACGCCGAAGGCGCGCGGCGGAAGTACCAGCGGGCGCCGATGATCAGGATCGGCATCGCGATCACCACGGCCACGGCCAGCGGCGGCGCGGTGATGATCAGCGCACCGATCAGCAGCCCCGCCCAGATCACCGCAATCGTCAACTGCGGTACGGCGTCCCGCATCGCGTGCGAGAGCCGGTCGATGTCCGTGGTGATCCGGGACAGCAGGTCACCGGTCCCGGCCCGCTCCAGGACACCCGGCGGCAGCCCGACCGCGCGGACCAGGAAGTCCTCGCGCAGGTCGGCGAGCATCTCCTCGCCGAGCACCGCGCCACGCAACCGGGTCAGCCGGACGAACACCGTCTGCACCAGGAGCGCGCAGACGAAGCCGACCACGACGTACGGCAGGTCGACGTCGCTCTTGCCCTGCGACAGCTTCTCCACCACGTTGCCGAGCAGCCAGGGGCCGACCATCCCGCTCAGCGCCGCCACTGTGTTCACCAGCGTCAGCCAGGCGAACGCACGGCGGTGCCGGCGGAACAGGATCTTCAGATAGGCGCGCACGGTCGCGCTGCCTGCCACCGGCAGCCGCGCCGCTTCCTGCGGCGCCGCCGGGTCGTACTCGGGGCTCCTCACGCCGACTCCTCGAAGGTTGGCTCGTCTTCACGGGTGACGACCGCGCGGTAGCGCGGGTTGGTGTGCACCAGTTCGTGGTGCGTCCCGACCGCCTCGACGCGGCCCTCCGGCACGAACACCACGCGCTCTGCGCGGTCCAGCATCAGCGGGCTGGAGGAGAACACCACAGTGGTCCGGCCGGCCCGCAGCAGTCGCAGACCGTCCGCGATCCTGGCCTCGGTGTGCGCGTCCACCGCACTGGTCGGCTCGTCCAGCACCAGCACCTGCGGGTCGACGTACAGCGAACGGGCCAGTGCCACTCGCTGCCGCTGCCCACCGGACAGGGACCGTCCGCGCTCGGTCAGCACGGCCTGCATCGGGTCCGAGACACCAGCCGGCAGCGTCTGCCGCAGTACGTCGAGAATGTCCTCGCACTGCGCGGCGTCGAGCGCAGTCTCCGGTGAGACATCTCCACTGGACGGTACGTCGAACAGCTCCCGCACCGTCCCGGACAGCAACACCGGGTCCTTGTCCTGCACGAGTACGACAGTGCGCGCGGAGTCCAGCGGGATGTCGTCGAGCGGTACGCCGTCCAGCAGCACGGACGCCTGGTTCTCCTCGGCGCCCGGGCTGTGACCGCCCAGACGATCGGCCAGCCGGCCACCCGCGTCCGGGTCGCCGCAGACGACCGCGGTGAAGCTCCCGGCCGGCACATGCAGACCGGTGACCGGGTCCAGCAGGTCGCCCTCGGGCAGCTGGGCCTCGGCGGTGCCCATGGTCTCGTCGGTCCGCTGCAGGGCCAGCACACGCGCGGCCCGGCGGGCCGACACCTTCGAGAAGATGAAGGCACTCGCCGTCTCCTCGAACGTGTGCAGCGGCACCAGCATGAACGTGATGAACCCGTACGTCGTGACGAGCTCGCCGACAGTGATCCGGCCGGACGTCACCAGCCGGACACCCATCCACACGACCAGCACCAGGAACAGTCCGAACAGGAGCACCTGGAGAGCCGCGATCAGCGACCACATCCGGGCACTGCGGACCGCACTGGCGCGGTAGTCCTGCGAGGCGTCTCGGTAGCGATCCAGGAACAGCTGCTCGCCACCGATGCCACGCAGTACGCGCAGACCGGCGACGGTGTCCGCGGCCAGCTCGGTCGCGCGGCCGCCCTTGGCGCGCTGCACGTCGGCACGACGCTCGGCCGGCCCCATCAGCGGGACGATCGAGAACGCCAGCACCGGGACGGCGATGGCGACCACCAGGCCGAGCTGCGGCTCGTAGAACAGCAGCCCGATCACCACGGCGAAGCACGTCAGCAGTGCGGCCGCGAACCGGCCGAGCACCTCGACGAACCAGCCGATCTTCTCGACGTCGCCGCTGCTCACGGCGACCACCTCACCCGCGGCGATCCGGCGGGTCAGCAGCGAACCCAGCTCCGCGGCCTTGCGGAACAGCAGTTGCTGCAGGCGCGCCGCCGTACCGATCCAGTTGGTCACCACGGCACGGTGGAAGAACGAGTCGGCGCCAGCTTTGGCCGCACCGAACACGAGCAGCAGCACCCCGGCCAGGATCAGCTTGGGCCAGGACAGGTCGATCACCGCCTGGACGGCGAGACCGACGGCGACCGGAGCGGCGGCGATACCGCCGAAATAGAGCAGCCCCCAGAACACGGCGAGGGCTTGCCCGCGCAGCTGCTGGTGCTCCAGCCAGATGATGAGTCGGAGACCGGACCGGGTGTCCGGCACACCCGGGTCGGCGAACGGAATGAGGCGCAGGGACATGACGTCTCACAAAGAGGCATAGAAGGATGGAGAAGGCACCTGACCAGGCGAATGGATCAAGCCTAGGCGGGGCCGCCGACAGTCCGCCAACCGTTTTCGGCCCCGGCCGATTCCGAGGGCCGAGCACGAGGAAACCGCTCCCGGACGGCGGTTGTACAGTCTTCAAGCAGATGGTGTCGGAGGGAGCCGGGTGGAGGAGCTGACGCGTAGGCGGCGGTTGCTGATCCTCGGCATCTGCTGTTCCAGCCTCTTCATCGTCGGCCTGGACTCCACCATCGTGAACCTGGCCCTGCCGGCCATCCGGTCCGAGCTCGGCGCCTCGGTGTCCGAGCTGCAGTGGACCATCGACGCGTACACCCTGGTGCTGGCCAGCCTGCTGATGGTCTCCGGCTCGACCGCGGACCGGGTCGGCCGGCGACGGACGTTCCAGGCCGGGCTGGTGGTGTTCGGGCTCGGGTCGCTGCTGTGCGGAGTCGCGCCCACCATCGGCCTGCTGATCGGGTTCCGGATGCTGCAGGCGATCGGCGGCTCGATGCTCAACCCGGTGGCGATGTCGATCATCACCAACACCTTCACCGACCCACGCGAGCGGGCCCAGGCGATCGGGGTCTGGGGTGGCGTGGTCGGGCTCAGCATGGCTGTCGGCCCGGTGGTCGGCGGAGCGCTCGTCGACGCGGCGGGCTGGCGGTTCATCTTCTGGATCAACGTGCCGGTCACGCTGGGCGCCGTACTGATGACGGCGCGGTTCGTGCCCGAGTCGCGGGCCGCGGTGCCGCGGCGGATGGATCCGGTCGGGCAGGTGCTGGTGGTGCTGCTGCTCAGCGCGCTGACGTACGGGATCATCGAGGGCCGGTCGGCCGGCTGGACCTCGCCGTTGATCATCGGGTGCTTCGTGGTGACGGTCGCGTCGCTGGTGTCCCTGGTGATGTACGAGCGGCGGCGCGAGCAACCGCTGCTGGAGCCGCGGTTCTTCCGGAGTGCGCCGTTCTCGGGGGCGACGCTGATCGCGGTCGCTGGGTTCTCGGCGCTGTCCGGATTCCTGTTCCTGAACTCGCTCTATCTGCAGTCGGTGCGTGGGTTCTCGGCGCTGCATGCCGGGTTGCTGACGCTTCCGATGGCGGCGATGACTGTGGTGTTCGCGCCGATCTCCGGTTGGCTTGTCGGGCACCGCGGTCCGCGCATGCCGCTGGTCGTTGCCGGGAGCATGCTGACTGTCTCCGGGCTGGTGCTGTCGCGGTTGAGTCTGACCACGTCGACCGCGATGCTGCTGGTCGGCTACCTGATCTTCGGCTTGGGCTTCGGGATGCTGAACGCGCCGATCACCAACGCCGCGGTGTCCGGGATGCCGCGCTCCCAGGCCGGTGTCGCGGCCGCGATCGCGTCGACCAGCCGCCAGGTCGGTGCCTCGCTGGGTGTGGCGATCGCGGGCACGATCCTCACCGCCAGTCTGGTCGGCACGCTGGAGACCGGCTTCATCGACGCGGCCAAGCTGTGCTGGTTCGTCATCGCCGGCTGCGGCGTACTCGTCCTCGTGCTCGGCCTCATCACCACCGGCGCCTGGGCCCGCCGTACCGCCGAAGCCGTCGCGGAGGACCTCGTCAAGACTCGATGATCCCGGCGCGAGTGAGTGCTTTGAGGCGTCCGCGGAGGATCTTCTGCCGGCGTTCCTCGTCCGGGAACAGATCGACGTACGCCGTACCCTTCGCGGCCAGTAGGTCGTCGTCGAGGCGGCGCACCGTGCCGGCCGGGAAGCGGTGGGTCATCGCGGCCTGGACCGCGGAGCTGTCGATGCCGGTCAGGAGTTCGGTGAGCTGCTCCTCGGTGGTGACGCCGAGCCGGGCCAGGATGCCGAGGATCCACGTGTAGTGGTTCGTCTTGGCGTGTGGCGCATCCGGATAGCGCCGAGTCAGGTACGTCGTCAGCGTCGCCGTCGTCAGGTCACGCGGGGTCTTGTCCGGTTCGGCCGCCGCGAGCTCGCGGTACAGCCGGTCGATCTCGGTGAACTCGTTGTCCACCAGCTCCATCAGCGCCGCCGCCAGCAGGAACCGCCGGTCGAACTCCGGCTTGCGGTCCGGGGGGATGTCCAGCTTGTACCGGATGTCGTGCTCGAACTCGGCCCACGCGTGCTGGACCGCGGTCCGTACCTGGATCTCCATCACCAGGTTCTTCAGTACGGCGTACTCCGGCAGCTCGCGGCGAGTCGCGTTCAGCCGGACCAGGTAGTGCTTGCTGGCGTACCCGAACACGCCCTGCGCCCGGGTGTGCGCACCCATGTCGGTGTGCTCGACGATCTCGAACTCGGCCTCGATCACCTCGCAGACCCGGTCCACCGCCTCGGCCAGGAACGTGATCACCCGGGCCGCGACCAGGTCGGTGATCTGGTTCAGCGGGTCGTCGTACTTCGGCCGGGCCGGGTCGTCCGGATGCGGCTTCGACGCCTTGTCCAGGAACGACTCCGGATCCTTCGCGCGAGCGGTCGCGCTGAGGTAGTTGATGCCCTCCTCGTCACCGATCAGCTCGTCGATGAGCGCCTCGAGCTTGCGCGCGCCACCGACGTACTGCTGATGCATCCGCTCGTACAGGGCTCCCGCCTGCCGAGCCCACTCCACCCGCCCAACCATGACAGGACGATAGTGCTCCCGAAGGCCTAGTGTCCTGAGTCGCCTGCAAGACTCGCCCCATGCCCGACATCACCGACTGGGCGCCGTACATCGCCTTCACCTCCGGCAATGCGCCCCGACCGCTGCACCAGGCCGCGCTCGCCTACTTCACCGAGCCCGGTACGGCGGTCGACCTCGGCTGCGGCGCCGGCAACGAGACCCTCGACCTGCTCGATCGCGGCTGGCAGGTCCACGCCGTCGACTCGAGCCCGGCTGCTCTCGCGGAGGTCTCACGCCGAGCCGGCGACAGGCCAGGTCTGACGCTGGAACGCAGCGACCTGTGGGATGCGCGGCCTCCGGTCGGCGACCTTGTCCATGCGGGCTTCAGCCTGTTCTTCGCGCCGCCGGAACGGTTTGCGGAGACCTGGGCGGTGGTGACCCGGTCAGTACGGCCGGGCGGCATCTTCGCCGGCCAGTTGCTCGGGGTGCGTGACGACTGGGCGCGGCAGCCGAAGATCTCCGCGCAGGACGACGCGGAGGTCCGGGCCTTGCTGGACGGATGGAGCGTGGAGCGGCTCGACGAGGTGGAGAACGACGGGCAGGCGCTGAACGGGCCGAAGCACTGGCATCTGTACGACGTGCTGGCTAGGCGGGTCTAGGAGTTTCTAGCGGAATTGCTAGAAAGCTGTAGACAGGGCTCGCGACACGCTCTGGGGGTTGCTAGCGAAATCTAAGGAAAACGCTAGACGCGCTCATACAGTGAAAGCATGGATCCGATCCGGAATCCCTATGCGCCCGGCGCCGGTCAGCGACCGCCTGAGCTGGCCGGACGCGACATCGAGGTGCGGCAGTTCGAGGTGGTGCTCGAACGCGTCGCGGCAGGCAGGCCGGAGCGGAGTCTGGTGCTGAGCGGACTCCGCGGCGTCGGTAAGACCGTGTTGCTGAACACCTTGCGCAGCCAGGCGATCAAGCGCGCCTGGGGTACCGGGAAGATCGAGGCCCGGCCGGACCAGAGCATCCGGCTGCCGATCGCGCAGGCACTGCACACCGCGATGCGCGAGCTGGGACACCGGCACCGCGACGACGAGCGGGTCGACAGCTTCAGCGCCGTACTGAAGGCGTTCGCGCTGCGCACCGCCGCCAACGACCGCAAGGGCATCCGGTGGCATCCACCGGTCGACGTGGCCGCCGCGAAGGGCCGCGCGGATTCCGGTGACCTCGAGATGGACCTGATCGAGCTGTTCACCGATGCGGCCGATCTGGCCGGCGATCTGTCCGTCGGCGTCGGGCTGTTCATCGACGAGATGCAGGACATCAGTCCCGACGACCTGTCCGCGCTGTGCGCCGCCTGCCACGAGATCTCCCAGCAGAGCGCGCCGCTGGTCGTCGTCGGCGCCGGCCTCCCGCATCTGCCCGCCGTACTGTCGGCCAGCAAGTCGTACTCCGAGCGGCTGTTCCGCTACATCCGCGTCGACCGTCTCGCCCGCGACGCGTGCGATCGCGCGCTGATGATTCCGGCGGAGAGTGAGGGCGTCCAGTACGACGACGAGGCGCTGGACGAGCTGTACGCCCAGACCGACGGCTATCCGTACTTCGTCCAGGCCTTCGCGCACGCCACCTGGGACCACGCCCCGACCTCACCGATCACCATCAAGGACGTCGCCGTCGCGGGCCCGGAGGCCTCCGCCGAACTCACCGTCGGCTTCTTCGGCTCCCGCTACGAACGCGCCACCCCGGCCGAACGCGAGTACATGCGCGCGATGGCCGAGCTCGGCATCGGCGTCGACGACGGCTCGGTCCCCACCGCCGAGGTCGCCAGCACCCTGAACCGCAAACCCCAGTCCCTCTCCCCGGCCCGCGACGGCCTGATCAAGAAGGGTCTCGTCTTCTCCGCCGAACGCGGCACCGTCGCCTTCACGGTCCCCCACTTCGGCAAGTTCCTCCGCACCCGTACGGCCTGAGGTACCTCTGATCGGCCACCGGGCCTTCGGATCATTGGTGGTGCAAGTCATGAATCTGCCCTTTCGTGGAGTGGTGCTGGCTCTGTAGGGTGAATCGTCATGACCACCGGGCGGACTGGCCAGCAGGCGGACGCGCGTGTCCGCAAGCGCGGTGGCCGGCACAGCCGGAAGAAGTCGCACAAGGCGCAATGGTTCTCGGTCACCGCATTGGCCGTGCTCGGGACCGTGGTGGTGATGCACCCGGACGCTGCCGGTCGGCGGAGCCTCGCGGCAGAGGTCATTGCCGGCACCAACGCCCCGGCGGCCTCGACCCCGGTGGCGACTCCCGCACCGGCACCGATCGCGACGCCCACGCAGAAGTTCACCACTCCGTTGCGCCCGGCACCGAGTCTGACCCGGAAGCCGAAGAGCTCGAAGCCGAACGTCACTGTCTCCACCGGCCGGCTCGCGGTCGTGCCAGGATTCGCCAAGGCCAGCGGCGTGAAGGACAAGCTGACGTACCGGGTCGAGATCGAGCAAGGCGTGTCGCTGAACGGGCCCGCCGTTGCCGCGATCATCCACCAGACACTGACCGATCCGCGCGGCTGGCAGGCGATCCACCCGGTCAACTTCGAGCGCACCGACAAGGTCGACGCCGACCTGCGGATCATCCTGGCCACGCCGACCCTGACCGACAAGCTGTGCCTGCCGCTCGACACCGGCGGCGAGGTGTCCTGCCGCGTCGACGACCGTGCCGTCCTGAACGCCAAACGGTGGCTGTACGCGGTTCCGGCGTACGGCGGGAACGTCGCCCTCTACCGGAACTACCTGGTCAACCACGAGGTCGGGCATGCGCTCGGTCACGGCCACTCCACCTGCACCCAGGCGAAGACCCCTGCGCCAGTCATGATGCAGCAGACCATGGGCCTGGGCGGCTGCCTGCCGAACGCGTGGCCCACGATCAAGGCAACCTGAGCCGTCCGTGAGAAGCTGAGTCGGAGGGGAGGGAGCAGCGATGTCGTCACAGGATTTCCCGACCTACGGCCGGGGCGATGAGCCCGAACAGTCCGGCGAGGACCACCACTACGCCAAACCTGCCCCGTACGACGGTGGCACGTTCGGCTCCGGACCGCAGAGCCCTCCCGACCAGGGCCACTACGCCCCGCCCCAGCCGTACAGCTCCCAACCAGGCCCGTACGGCCCCCCGCCCGGCGCGGGGCCCGACCCCGCCGGCGGACCGCAGTACAACCAGCCGCCGAGCTACCGGCCCGGCACTCCGTACGGTCCTCCGGCGCATCCCCAGCAGCACGAGCTGCCGACGTACGGGCGGGACCAACCCGTCGCACCGCGCGATCCCCGTGCGGCCCGGGTCGTCCTGCTCGCCGCGATCATCGCCGGCGTCTACGGGCTGCTGGTGATCTCGATCCAGCGGGTCGCCCTCCGGGAGATCTCCCAGGCTCCGGGCTCACCGCTCAACCACCCGCTGCGCACCGACGTGATCGACACGATCGGCCAGCTCCTGCTGCTCCTGGTCGGCGCGGTCGCGCTCTGGATGTGGGGCCGCGACGTGCTCGCCCGCCGCAGGGCCGGCCGCCAGCCGGATCCAGTCGAGCTCGGCGGACTCCTGCTGGTCGCGGTGTCGATGGTCCCGATCCTGATCTGGCTGATCATGGTCCTGTCGACCGGCCTGGGTGCGATCGACGACTCGGTGGACCGGCTGCCGACGGCGTACGGCTGGGGTGGTCTCGGCCTGCTGATCCTCGCGGCCGGCTTCGCCCTCGGTTACCGCGCGCTCAAACCGGAGCTCGGCAACCCGGTCGTCCAGGCCCGCCCGGACCGGCCACCCTGGGAGTGAGCGTCCCCGTCGTCCTGGTCCCGGGTCTCGGCCTCGGGCCGGCGTCGTACGACCGAACCGTCGAGCACCTCACCACGCCGTACCACCTGGTCAGCCTTCCCGGGTACGGCGAACCGGCCGGTGCCCGGGAGGATCTGCGTCCACAAGCTCTCGGGACTGCGCTGGCGGACAAGATCCGCGAGCGGTCGGTCCTGGTCGGGCACTCGGCGAGTTGCCAGATCGTCGTCGAGACCGCGATCGCCTTCCCCGAACTGGTGCACGCCCTGGTCCTGGTCGCACCGACCGGCGACATCCGGGCCTCGAGCTGGGTGGACCTCGCCGCTCGCTGGCTGGGTTCCGCCGTACCGGAGTCGCCGCGGCTGATCAGGGTTGTCACCCCGCAGTACGCCCGTACGACGCTGTCCTCGATCGCACGCGCCGGCGAAGCGGCCAGGCACCACGATCTGGCCGGGGTCATCGGCCGTGTGCTGGCGCCGGTGATGATCGTGCGCGGCCGGTACGATCTGGTGTCCACGGCCGAGTGGGTCGAGCGGCTGGCCGAGGTGTGCCACGGTGAGGCGCGGACCCTGCCGACCGGCGCGCACATGCCGGTGGTGACCAACGGTCCGGAGCTGGCCGCTCTCATCCAGCGGGCAGCCGCCGCGCCGGATCCCGTCTGACGCGTTATCGTTGACGCGGTAGCAATCCTTGCGGGAGCTCGCACCGGACGCGCGGGCTGAGAGGGCGACGAGCTGAGGACAGCCGGGTCGCCGACCGCCTGAACCTGACCGGGTAATGCCGGCGTAGGGAGCGGGTCACCATGACCAGTACTGTTGTTCGTCCTGCCAGCCAGACCGAGGCGCCGCTCGTCCTCACCACGGACTCTCCGCGCACGCTCGGGTTCCTGGACCAGTTCACCCTCTGGGGAAACTTCGGCATCTCGCTGTTCGGCCCGGTCACCGGTGCGCTGGTGGCGGCGTACACGGGTTCGCTCGCGCAGGGTCTGCTCGCGGTCGTCGTCGGCTGCGGGATCGGCGCGCTCGTGCTCGGCGGCGCAGCCGTGTTCGGTTCGCAGACCGGTGCACCGGCGATGGCGAGTCTGCGCGGACTGTTCGGCCGTCGCGGTTCCATCGCGCCGACCGTGCTGAACATCGCCCAGAACGTCGGCTGGGCAACGATGGAGATCATCGTCATCGCGCAGGCAGCGGTCGCCGTGACGAGCGAGCGGTGGCGCTGGCTATTCGTTCTCGTGGCGGGAGTGATCGCGACGGCGATGGCCGTAAGACCACTGGGCAGCGTGAAGGTGCTGCGGAAGTTCATGGTCTGGCTGGTGCTGATCGCATCGGTCTACTTGTTCGTGCAGGTGTTGAGCAAGCCCGTGCACGATCTGCCGCAGGACAGCGTGTTCGGCTTCTGGCCGGCCGTCGACCTGGCCGCCGCCGGTGTGGTGTCGTTCGCGCCACTGGCCGCCGACTACACCCGGCACTCGCGCACGAACAAGGCAGCCTTCGGTGGCTCCGCACTCGGCTACGGCCTGGCCGCGATCGCGTACTACGCCTTGGGTGTCTTCGCAGTCGCCACCCTGCAGACCAACAGCGAGGACGTGATCACCGCGCTGGTCACGCTTCCCGCCGGTGCGATCGCGTTGCTTGTCCTGCTGGTGGACGAGGTCGACGAGGCCTACGCGAACATCTACTCGACCACGATGGCCACACACAATCTGGTCGGTCACATCGACCGCCGGTGGATCTCGGTCGGCATCGGCGTGGTCGCGACGGCGATCGCACTATTGGTTGACCTAGGCAACTACACGCAGTTCCTCTACCTGATCGGTTCGGTCTTCATCCCCTTGTTCGCGGTCGCGATCGCCGACTTCTTCGTGGTCAGCAAGATGAACTGGGACGTCTCCGGTACGGCGCGCTTCCGCTGGCAACCGGCCGTCGCCTGGCTGATCGGCTTCGTCTCGTACCAGTTAGTCAATCCCGGCACGGTGTCCGGCTGGTCGCCGTTGTGGACCGACGTCCAGCAGTGGGTCTTCAACGACCAGCCCGTGCCGTCCTGGCTCGGAGCGACGTACACCTCGATCGTCGTCTCGATGCTGGCCGCGGTGGTACTGGGCAGGATCGGGCGCCGGCCGCTGGACAACTGACCCGGAGTAACCGGGATACTTGCGCTCATGCTGAACTCCGCACTGCGTAGCCGGGCCGAGTACGCGGAACTCGGGGCCGAAGGACTGGCCGCGCGTACCACGCCCGAGCGGGACGCGGCGATCGTCAAGGCCGTCGAGGAGTTGCTCGAGGAGCGCGAGTCGGTGCTCGACCTGTGCTGTGGCTACGGCCGGGTCGCGCTGCCGCTGCGCCGGGCCGGCAAGACCGTGCGCGCACTCGACATCTCCCCGAACCTGATCGAGGCCGGCTGGGCGCAGGCGGCCGAGGAGGAACTGTCGATCGACTGGGCGATCGGCTCGATGACCGACCTGCCGTACAAGTGGGACTCCTTCGACGCGGTGATCTGCCTGTGGACGGCGTTCCACGAACTGTTCGGCGAGGAGGAGCAACTGTCGACGATCTGCGAGATCTCCCGGGTGCTGAAGCCGGGTGGGATGGCGATCATCGAGGGACCGGCGTGGGGGCCGGCGACGGCGGGCGAGATCGCGAACGGGATGCGCCAGGGCCCCGAGCACCGGATCGTCACCACCGAGCACTACGGCACCAGCAGCGTGCACTTCATCCACGACGAGATCAGCTACGGCCGGCTCTGTGCGGCCGCCGGAATTGAGAACTACAAGGTCTACAAGCGGGACTGGGGCGGCCGCCGCCGGCTCATCCTGGAGATCCACCAACCGGCCACTGACTGACTGGTCAGGTAATCCACCAGCCCTTGCAGGCAAGGGAAACAAAGAAGCAGATCCCCACTCCACACTGGGGATCTGCTCCTTTCTATTCCGAGTGTAAATCCAGCTCCGGCGATTCCGGAAAACTCAGCTTTTCGATTCAAGATTCAGCAGGAAACGCTTCGCGTCGAGCCCGCCGGCGTATCCGGTGAGCGCTCCGCTCGCACCGATCACCCGGTGGCACGGCAGTACGACGCACACCGGGTTCGCACCCAGCGCCGTACCGACCGCGCGGGCCGCCTTCGGCTTGTGGATCTCCCCCGCGACCCGCCCGTACGTCGTCGTGGCGCCGTAGCTGGTCTGCAGCGGCAGATCGGTCAGCACGAGCCGCTGGAACGGCGTCGCGAGCGCGAGGTCCACCTCCAGTTCGAACTCCTGCCGGCGACCGTCCAGATACTCGTCCAGCTGCCGTCGTACGTCGTCCAGTGCGCGGGGCTGCCGCAGGACGCGCGGGGACACCGCGCGGGCCAGCCGGTTGGTCATCGTCTCCTCGTCGCCGAAGGAGCTGGCCACCACGCGGCCGTTCGCGATCGCGAGCAGCATGGTGCCGATCGGCGTGTCGTGCAGGGTGTAGGCGACGTCAGCGTCCGGGAGGACGGGTGGTTTCAGGTCTGGGGTGGCGAACCGGGTCAACCGGCTCTCGAGGTCGTTCATGCGTTCACTCCGAGTTTGCTGCGCAAGACCGCGAGCGCGTCACTGACGAGCCGGCGCGATGCGGCGGGCGTGGTGTCGAGGGCGGCGGCCACGCCGTGGTGGTCCAGGTCGCCGACATATTTCAGCGTGATGGCGAAGCGCTGGCGTTCGGGCAGCTCGTTGACCGCTTGCCAGAGGTCCGGGTCCGGCCAGTTGGCGGCGTCCGGGCCCTCGACCGCGACCGGCGGCGCTTCGTCCAGGGGTCGTTGTGGTTTGCGCGCCCGATGCAGGTCGGTCGCGCACCGGGCGGTGATGGTCAGGAGCCAGCTGCGCAGGTTCTTCGCCGACGTCAGGCCGGGGTAGGCGGCGAACGCCTTCTCCCACGCGCGCTGGGCCACGTCGTCGCCGTCCACCGGTCCGGCCAGGGCTCGCGCCAGCCGTGCCACGTCTCGCCAGTGCGCGTCGACAAGCGCCTGGAACGGTGGCAGCACGACCTTCTCCGGAGCCATCACGACAGTAGAACGCATGCCGGCCCGCGGATGTGAGGGAGGCCGGTCCGGATCCCGAGATTGTCGAGTTCTTTGGTAGACATTAATGAGAAGATGACTGACATGACGACGACCTTGCTGACCCGCCGTCGCGTCATCGATCTGCTCCGGACGGCGAGCGCCACCTGTCGGTGATCCCCGCCCCCGTTGTCCCGGCGGTGCTCCCGCCGTACGAGGCCTGCTGATCCGCCTCCCACACTCCGCCCGGCCGGGCCGCTTCGTGCTGCCCTCCGGTCGCCGCTGTCCCGATTCCGAGGGAGAGACATGTCTGTTCCTGCCTTGAACCGTCCTGCCCTGTCCGTGGTTCCCGACCACACCGAGGAGCGGATCGTCGACGCCGACGTCTACCGCTCCGTCTTCCGCCGCCACGCCGCCGGTGTCGTGGTGATCACCGCGGACGCCGGCCACGGTCCGGCCGGGTTCACCGCCACCTCACTGGTGTCGGTCAGCCTGCTGCCGCCGTTGGTCTCGTTCGCGATCGCGACCACCGCGTCCAGTTGGCCGACCGTCAGCACCGCCCGCAGCGTGGTGATCAACTTCCTGTCCGCCGAACAGCACGCCATCGCCGGCCGGTTCGCCACCAGCGGCATCGACCGCTTCGGCGACCCGACCCGCTGGTCGCGCCTGCACACCGGTGAGCCGGTCCTCGACGAGGCGCCGAGCTATCTGCGCGCCCAGGTCGAGCACCGCTTCGCCGTCGGCGACCACTGCCTGGTCGTCGCCCGTCTCGCGACCCACACCGAACGACGTGAACACGAGCCGCTGCTCTACCACGACGGCCGCTACGTCACCGCCACCTCGAACCCGAAGGCCCACCATGCCTAGACCCCACAAGTACGCCGTACTGGCCGCAGCCCTTGTCACCTTGCTGGCCGGGTGCGGTGGTGCCGCGAAGGCGGGTGGCGCGGCGCTTTCGCTGGATGCCGCGCTGCCGACGACCGTTCCGGACGGCGCCAGGATCGTCGTCGGCGATCCGGCCACCGCGGTGGCGCTGAAGCTGTCCGGCCAGTTCGACAAGGTGTCGAAGTACGTCCAGTTCGCCAACCTGAGTGGCGGTCCGCAGACCACTGAGGCGTTCCGGGCGCATGCTCTCGACCTCGGCTCGGTCGCGGAGATCCCACCGATCCACGCGACCTGGACCGGGCTGCACGTGAAGATCGTCACGTCGAAGTTCCGCCAGGACCCGCTCGATCACCCGATCTACCAGCTGGGCGTCGCACCTGGCGTGACCGTGAAGACGCTCGCGGACCTGCGCGGGAAGAAGGTTGCCTACAGCCCCGGTCAGGCGCAGGGCGCGCTGGTGCTGAAGGTGTTGAAGAAGGCTGGTTTGACCAAGGAGGACGTGAAGCTGGTCGAGCTGCCGAGCACGGGTGATGTGTACTCCAATGCCCTGTCCGCGAAGCAGGTCGACCTCGCACCGATCGGCGGCGTTCAGATCAAGCGGTACCTGGCCAAGTACGGCAAGGACGGCGCGACCACGATCCCGCACGGACTGCGCGACGACGCGGGGCATCTGTACGCGCCGACCGAGTCGCTGGAGGACCCGGGCAAGGCAGCCGCGATCCGTGCCTACGTCGCCGCCTGGGGTGTCGCGCAGCAATGGATCGACACGCATCCGAAGGAATGGATCCAGGGGTACTACGTGAAGGACCAGGGCCTGACCGAGTCCGACGGCCAGTGGCTCGTCGACAACGCCGGCCACCCGGACATCAGCGCCGACTGGAGCGGTGCGATCGAACGGCAGCAGGAGACGATCGACCTGCTCGCCAAGGAGACCGGCAACCCGGTGATCCAGGCCAAGGACCTGTACGACCTGCGCTTCCAGACGGTCGCCGCGGACGCGATCAAGGCGGGGGTGGCCAAATGAGCGCCACCACCCTGCCCGGTCTGCGCACCGCCGAGCAGACCACTCCCGTCGTACGACGCCGTCGGCTTGGACCGGGCAAGCCGATCAGGTTCGGCGCCGCGCTCGGACCGCTGCTTGTCTTGGTGCTGTGGAGCATCGGGTCGGCCACCGGCCGGCTTGACCAGCGGGTGCTGTCGGCGCCGTGGACCGTGGTCACCACGGCCGGCGACCTGATCGCCGACGGCCGCCTGCAGTCGAACCTGTGGACCTCTACCCAGCGAGCCTTCATCGGTCTCGGACTTGGGGTCGTGCTGGGCGTTGCCCTCGCTCTCCTGTCCGGACTGTCGCGCATCGGCGAGGCGCTTCTCGACGGGCCGATCCAGATCAAGCGGGCGATCCCGTCGCTGGCCCTGCTGCCGCTGCTGATCTTGTGGCTCGGCATCGGTGAGTCGATGAAGATCGTCACCATCCTGCTCGGGGTGTTCGTGCCGATCTACCTCCACACCCACAACGGCCTGCGCACGATCGACAGCCGGTACGTCGAACTCGCGCAGACCGTCGGACTGTCGCAGTGGGACTTCATCCGCCGCGTCGTACTGCCGGGCGCCCTGCCCGGATTCCTGCTCGGCCTGCGGTTCGCCGTGACCGGCGCCTGGCTGTCGCTGGTCGTGGTCGAGCAGATCAACTCCACCAGCGGTATCGGCTACATGATGGAGCTGGCCCGGACGTACGGACAGACCGACATCATCATCGTCGGCCTCGTCCTGTACGGCGTCCTCGGCCTGCTGTCCGACGGAGCCGTCCGCCTGATCCAAAGGAGGGCCCTCTCATGGCGCCGGACGCTGGCCTCCTGACCGCCGCGGTCCAGGTCCGCGGTCTCGTCCGCCGGTACGACGAGCGCGCGGTGCTGGACGGGGTGGATCTGGCCATCGCACCGGGTGAGTTCGTCGCCCTGCTGGGAAAGAGTGGATCCGGGAAGAGTACGTTGCTGCGGGCACTGGCCGGACTGGACTCCGATGTCACCGGCACCGGTGAGCTCGTCGTACCGGCTCAGGTGTCGGTGGTCTTCCAGGATTCCCGACTGTTGCCGTGGGCAAAAGTCTTGGACAACGTCGTACTCGGGCTGAACGGCGCCCGCGAACGCGGCCGGCAGAGTCTCGAAGAGGTCGGGCTGGCCGGGCGCGAGAACGCCTGGCCGAACGAGTTGTCCGGTGGTGAGCAGCAGCGGGTCGCGTTGGCACGGTCACTGGTGCGCGAGCCGGAGTTGCTGCTGGCCGACGAGCCGTTCGGGGCGCTGGACGCGCTGACTCGGCTGAAGATGCACGCGTTGCTGCGCAAGCTGTGCGCGGCGCACCAGCCCGCTGTCCTGTTGGTCACGCACGACGTCGACGAGGCGATCGTGCTGGCCGACCGGGTGATCGTGCTCGACCAGGGCCGGCTGGTGGCCCAGGAACAGATCGAACTGGCCGCGCCGCGTAGCCCGGCCGATCCAGGATTCGCCGCCGTCCGCGCGCGGCTTCTCGACGCTTTGGGGGTTTCGTTGTGAGCAGGCAGTTGCATTTGAACGCGTTCCTGATGAGTACCGGGCACCATGAGGCCTCGTGGCGGCTGCCGGAGAGCAATCCGTTCGCGAACACATCGGTGGAGCACTATCAGGAGCTGGCGCGGATCGCCGAGCGCGGTCGTTTCGACTCGGTGTTCTTCGCGGACTCGCCGGTGCTGATCGGCGATGTCGGCCGGCGGCCGGCCGGTTCGCTGGAGCCGACCGTGTTGCTGACCGCGCTCGCTGCGGTGACGTCGCGGATCGGGCTGATTGCGACGGCGTCGACGACGTACAACGATCCGTTCAACCTCGCGCGGCGGTTCGCCAGCGTGGACCACGTGAGTGGTGGGCGTGCGGGGTGGAACGTGGTGACGACGGCCGGCCCGGAGGCGGCGCTGAACTTCAATCTCGCGGAGCAGCCGGCGCACGCGGAGCGGTACGAGCGGGCGGCGGAGTTCCTCGAGGTCGCCTACGAGCTGTGGGACTCGTGGCAGGACGACGCGGCGATCGCGGACAAGGAGCAGGGTGTCTGGGCGGTCAACGACCGGGTCGTGCCGATCGACCACGTCGGACGTCACTTCCAGGTTCGCGGCCCGCTGAACCTGCCGCGGTCCCCGCAAGGGCGTCCATTGATCGTGCAGGCCGGGTCGTCCGAGGACGGGAAGGGGCTGGCCGCGCAGTACGCCGAGGCGGTGTTCACCGCGCAGCAGACGCTGGAGGACGCACAGGCGTTCTACAGCGACCTGAAGGCGCGGACGGCGGCGCTGGGGCGCGACCCGTCGACGATCAAGATCCTGCCGGGGATCGTCCCGGTGATCGGCAGCACGGTCGAGGAGGCTCAGCGGCTGGAGTGTCAGTTGGACGAGCTGATCCGGCCGGAGTACGCGCGGGCCCAGTTGGCGAAGACGCTCCGGGTCACGCCGGAGGACCTGCCGCTCGACCGCCAACTCCCGGCCGACCTGCCGGACGAGGACGAGATCGAGGGGGCGAAGAGCCGCTACACGCTGATCGTCACCCTGGCGCGTCGGGAGAAGCTGACCGTTCGCGAACTGATCGGCCGGCTCGGCGGCGGGCGCGGCCACCGGACGTTCACCGGTACGCCGGAACAGGTCGCCGACGCGATCCAGCACTGGTTCGAGGCGGGCGCTGCCGACGGCTTCAACATCATGCCGCCGGTCCTCCCGTCCGGTCTCGCCACGTTCGTCGACGAGGTGATCCCGATCCTCCAGACCCGCGACCTCTTCCGCACCGACTACACCGGCACGACGTTGCGCGACCACTACGGCCTGACCGCGTTGCAGAAGGCAACGGTCTGAAGCAGGTGCCGGGCCCTCCAGGTGGCGGGCCCGGCGCCGTCGTACCCGCGGGTCCGGTGAATGTGGTGGTTAACAAGAAACCGTTTTCCAACGCACCGGCGAGCCTGCGTGACTTGTTCACACCAGGCCGTGACAGAGTTTGTTCTATGCCGAAACGCCCCCTGGTGGTGGCTCACCGTGGCGCGAGTGATGTCAGTCCCGAGCACACGCTGGCGGCGTACCGCCGGGCGGTCGCGGCGGGAGCCGACGGACTCGAGTGCGACGTCCGGCTCACCGCCGACGGACATCTGGTCTGCGTCCACGACCGCCGGATCGAACGCACCTCCAACGGCCGCGGTGTGCTCTCGACGATGAGCCTCGAGGAGCTCGAGTCGTTCGACTGGGGTTCCTGGAAGAACCCGTGGGCGGACCTCGACGAGGACGCCGACCTGCCGGACCCGGACCTGCGCAAGGTCCTCACCCTGGACACGCTGCTGTCCGCCGTCCGGGACGCGGGCCGGCCGGTCGAGTTGGCGATCGAGACCAAGCATCCGACCCGGTACGCCGGCCTGGTCGAACGCCGGCTGATCGAGGCGCTCGACCGCTACGGCTGGGCGCACCCGAACGTGGGTACCGAGTCCCCTGTCCGCGTGATGAGCTTCTCCTGGCTGTCGCTGCGCCGGATGCGCACGATGGCACCCGGCCTCCGCACGGTGCTGCTGATGGACCGGGTCCCGCTCCGGTTCCGCGACGGCTCACTGCCGACCGGAGTCTCGTACGCCGGCCCCAGCCTGGAGATCGTCACCGCCCACCCGGAGTACGTCGACCGGGCGCACAAACACGGCCACCAGGTCCACGTCTGGACGGTGAACGCCGACGCGGACGTCCGCCACTGCCGCGACATCAGCGTCGACGCGATCATCACCGACCGCCCGGAAGCCGCCCTCAAGACCCTCGCGGAGCCCCCGGCCGCACCGGTCCCGACTGTGACATATCCGCCCCGCAGACGCCCCCGCCGTCACACCTAGGACGTCGGATGTGGGCCGTGCCACTGCGGATTGAAGAGTGGTGTGGATACGTAGTGGGATGAATGCGCCCCGTTATTGCAACGTTCAATTCTGTCGATTTCGTCTCGGTTTCCTGGCAAAAACTGTGATCTACGCCGGGGCAATGTAACGGAATGCATGCGGGTGTTTTCCGGGGCCGGAAGCTGGGCAGATGTTCGTATGGCTGTTCCAATGATCGAGGAGACCCTGCTTGTCCTCTGCGACCCTGCCTGCCGACGTCAGCGTCGTGGACGTCGTACTGCCGCACGAAGTGTCCGCGGTAGCGGACGCCCGTCGCCGTCTGGCCGCCTATCTGAAGCGGTACCGGATCACCGAAGCCGCGTCCGACGACGCGCAGCTGGTGCTGTCCGAACTGCTCTCCAACGCAATCCGGTACGCGCCTCCGCTGCCGGCCGGTGAGGTGCGCGCGGCCTGGTGGATCGACAGGTCAGGGATCCACGTCGAGGTCACCGACGGTCGCGGCGACACCGAGCCGCAGCGCATCAGCGACACCCATCCGGAATCGATCGGCGGCCGGGGCCTGGCCATCGTCGACATGCTCACCACGAGTTGGGACGTGCGGACCGCCGCCACCCATCGGACTGTCCACGCCATCATCCCGAACTGAGCCGGCACCCCGGACTGAGCTGGTTGGCCGCGGGGTGCGGTGGGCTGCAAGACTGCGCCCATGGGAAAGAAGTCGCGGCAGCGCACGAAGCACACGACGACCGTCACGCTGGACCCGGCCGATCTGGTCGATGTCGGGCCGCGGGAGCCCTGCCCGTGTGGTTCGGGCAAGCGGTTCAAGCAGTGCCACGGCCGGGAGCGGGCCCAGGCCGCTGACACCTTCGTGGTACGGCCGTTCGAGGGCCTGCCGGCCGAGTGCGACCTGATCGCCTTCCGCGAGATCGTCCCCTCCGGTACGGCGGAGGTCGAGCTGACCGGTGAGCACGCGGGCAAGGTGGTCAACCTGGTCACCCTGCTGCCGATGGCGATGCCGGGCCTGGTGCGCGACGACGAGTCGATCTGGATCGGCCTGCAGACGCACGCGTCGTCGGGCGACCCGAGCCGCGACCTCGGCCACGCGATCACCGCCGCACTGAACACCGAACCGGGCAACCCGATCCAGCTCGGCGACCTGATGAAGGACGGTCCCCGGCTGCAGGACCTGATCGACACCTCGAAGCCGATCGAGGTGAAGGTGCACGAGGGCTTCGACTACTGGGTCGGCGAGAACGTCGAGGACCCGACCGGCGAGGTCGCCGCGGGTCTGGAGCGCGCCAACGCGGCCGCTGCCCCGACGGTGCGGTTGGAGTCGGTCGACGCGGCGTACTGGACGCAGATCGGCGACCGCCGCTACCTGCGCTGGGTGATGCCACACAGCGAGGACACTCTGCTCAACGCTCTGGCTCGGCTGCACGCGGCCGGCTCGTCGGCGCTGATCGAGGGCAGCCGTCTGATCGGCTCTTTCCGGGCCCTGGGCGTGCTGGCGCCGGTCTGGGAGCTCCCGGCCGACGCTGAGGCGGCTGATGTCGAGAAGCCGGCGGCCGACTTCGCCACGGCGCTGGAGAAGGCGCTCGCCACCGAGGCTCCGCTCACCACCGAGGAGCGCGCCGCGCGGGCCGGTCTGGCCAGTCGTCAGCTGACCATCCGCTGACATGCGAACGCCCGGGTGCACCGCACCCGGGCGTTCGGCTGAAGAATGTGGACGGCCCAAGTCCTGCTGACGGGGGAGCAACAGGGCCTGGGCCTAGGCATGAAGAGTACTCAGATCGGTCGTCCGCCACAAGCCCCGATTTCACTGCGCGTGTCGTAGGGCTTACTTGACCGGTGCACGCAGTACCGGACACGACATACAGCGGGGTCCACCGCGGCCGGAGCCGAGCTCGGACCCGGAGATCCGGATGACGTCGATCCCCGACTCCTCCAGGCGCGCGTTCGTCTCCACCGTGCGTTCGTACGCGATGCAGACCCGCGGCGCCAGCGCGAGGGTGTTGTTGCCGTCGTCCCACTGCTCGCGTTCGGCGGTCACCGGGTCCAGACCGGTATCGATCCGGCGCAGTGTGTCGATGCCGAGCGCCTTCGCAGCGGCCACCAGGAACGGCTCCGGCTCGGCGACGTGCAGCTGGTCGCCGTCGGTGGTCACCGCGAGCGCACGCATCTCTTCGGCCATGTTCGGATACATCAGTACGGCGTCGACGTCGACCATCGTGCACACGGTGTCGAGGTGCATCGTGGCTCGCTGCTGCGCGATCGGTACGGCGAGCACGGTGTGGGCCAGACCCTTGGCGAACACTCGCCGGGCCAGCCGCTCCACACCGGCAGGCGTCGTACGCTCGCCGACTCCGACGGCCAGTACGCCGGGACCGAGCGCCAGGACGTCACCGCCCTCGACGTGCTCGAGCTGGTGGTCGTACACCTTGTCGGCGCCGGCGAAGCGCGGGTGGAAGCCGTAGATCAACTCGGTCAGCTGCGTCTCGCGCATCCGGGCCGGCATCGCCAGCGAGGTGACCGCGACCGAGTCCCGGATCCAAACGCTGGAGTCGCGGGTGAAGAGCAGGTTCGGCAGCGGGTCGATCAGGAAGTCCTCGTGCGCCAGCAGAGAGGTCACCAGCCCGCCCGCCCGGACCTCGTCGTTGCGTACGCCGGCCATCAGGGCCTCCGCGAGCCGGGCCGGATCGAGGTCGGCGAGTGACGAGCGCAGGTAGTCACGCAGGGTGTCGCCCAGCCGGAGGTCCTCGGTGGTGCCCTTCACCGCGCGGGCGCGGGCCTCGGGGTCGCCGAGCGCCTCGGTGAGCAGCTCGCCGAGGTACAGCACCTCGACGTCGCGGTCCCGCAGCGCCTGGGCGAAGGCGTCGTGCTCGTCCTGCGCCCGGCCGACCCAGGGGATGCCGTCGAACAGCAGCTTGTCGTTGTTCCGTGGGGTCAGCCGGCGGAGTTCGTTCCCTGGGCGGTGCAGCATCACCGTCCGGAGCGGACCGACCTCGCTGTCGACGCCGTACGCCCTGCCGGCTCCCTGCGCCTCGGTCATGGGCCTCCCCTTTCGTCCGGTCGTTCCAACCAAGCTACGGCAGCCACACCCCGAGCCGGGGGACGCCGTTCCAATCTGTCAGATTGTCCGACAATATCCCCGAATCGCCAACTTGGCGGGACCGGGACCGGGTCTGGTCGTCACGGTCGTACGAAAGAACGAGATATCCACAGCAGCCGGACGCTGACGAGGTCGATCGGCTGTGGAGGAACTAGGCTGCGGTGCTGTGTCCGGTCATGACCTGCCTTCCGAGCCGTTCGAGCGTGCCGTCGCCTGTGTGATCCCGGCGAAGGACGAAGCGGACCGGATCGCGGCCACCGTGGACGCGGTGCACAAGATCATCGGGGTGGACCTGGTCGTGGTCGTGGACGACGGCTCGGCGGACGGTACGGCAGAAGCCGCCGAGCGCGCCGGAGCCGTCGTCGTACGGCACGACCGGAACCGGGGGAAGGCGGCGGCGATGGAGACGGGTGCGGCGGCGGTCGCGGCGCGTGACGGGGCGCGGCCCCGGCATCTGCTGTTCCTGGACGCCGACCTGACCGACTCCGCGACCGCGGCGGCGCCGCTGATCGAGCCGGTGCAGAACGGCATGGCGGACATGACCATCGGCACCCTGCCGGCGCAGGTCCGGGCCGACGGGTCCAAGGCCGGCGGGCACGGGTTCGTCGTACGGCTCGCTCGTGCCGGCGTCGAGGAGGCGACCGGATGGGCGCCGGAGCAGCCGTTGTCGGGGCAGCGGTGCCTGACCCGGGCCGCGTTCGACTCCGCAGTTCCGCTGGCCGCCGGGTTCGGCGTCGAGACCGCGCTCAGCATCGACCTCGGCCGCAAGGGGTTCCGCATCCTGGAGGTTCCGATCGAGGTCCGGCACCGGGCCACCGGGACCGATCTGCGCGGCCAGTTGCACCGCGCGAAGCAGTACTTGCACGTCCGTCGCGCCCTGGCCGCGCGTAGCGCCCTGCCCGCCGACGGAGGCGGTCCGTCGCTCCGCAGCCTGTTCCCTCGGAAGTCGGGGCAATGAGCAAGCCAGACGTCACCCCGGACACCGTTGGCGCGACCACCGATCAGCGGCTGGGCAACCGCTACGGCCGCTGGGCCGTCGCCCTCTACCTCGCCTGTACGGCGCTGATCGTCGGCGCCGGCCTGCTCGGTCCGTCCGTGGTCGTGCTGACGCTGACGAACCGGCACGCGTGGCTCCCGTCGTACTGGTGGGACACGAAGCCGAACGACTGGCTCGTCACGATGATGATCTACGTCGCGATCATCCTCGGCGGGTACGGTGTCTTCCTCGCCACCAAGGCCCTGAAGAACGGCTGGGCTCCGCGAATCGACCGATTGATTGCCCTAGGCATCGGTACGACGGCGGCGATCACGCTGGTCCCGCCGATGGCCTCGGGCGACGTGCTGATCTACGCGGCGTACGGGCGGATCATGTCGCTCGGCGGCGACCCGTACACGACCGCGCCGGCGGACACGATCCGGCTCGGGTACGACCCGGTGATCGCGGCGACGGAACGGCCCTGGCAGGGCGCGAAGAGCGTGTACGGCCCGATCGCGACCTGGGTCCAGTGGCTGTCGTCGCTGATCGGTGGCGACTCGATGCAGCTGACGGTGTGGATGCTGCAGTTGTCGGTCGCGATCAGCCTGATCGTCACCGGACTGCTGCTGGTCAAGCTGGTCGGGCCCAACCTGCCGAACCGGCGCCGCGTGATCATGCTCGGCCTGGCCAACCCGCTGATCCTGTGGACCGTCCTGGCGGGTGCGCACAACGACGCGATCGCGGTGATGTTCGCGGTGATCGCACTGGTGCTGTTCCGGCGGCACATCTTCTGGGCCGGCATCATGATCGGCGTCGCCGGCTGCACCAAGCTGTCCATCGGCCTGGTCGGTGTCGCGATGCTGTGGGCGTTGCACAACGACCGGCGCAAGGCCGCGATCTTCTGCGGTGGTGGCGCTCTCGCGATGGGCGGTCTGTACGCCTTCGTCGGCCTGCAGGCGTTCCAGCAGGCGCGCTCGCAGACGTCGTTCATCTCCACCGGTACGCCGCACAAGGTGCTGCTGAGCTTCTTCACCCTGTTCCTGCCGAACGGACTGGTGCGCACGGTCCTGGCGATCCTCGCCTGGGTCGGCCTGATCGTGGTCGCGATCCTGCTGACGCAGGTGTTCCCCAAGTCGCTGGTCCCACAGACCCACGCGGACGACCCCACGCCGGCCGCCATCCGGTACACAGCGATCTACGCGATCGCCTGGATCCTGACGGCGATGTACTCGCTGCCCTGGTACGACCTGATCGCCTGGGTCGCGCTGGCCGCGGTCGCCGCGTCGAAGGTCGACGGGCTGATGGTGGTCCGGACGACCATGCTCGCGATCGCCTACGTGCCCGGGCGTGATCCGAACGCTCGACAGGTGGCGGCCAGCCTGTCCGACTCGCTGGAGTGGTTCAGCGCCCGGCTCCGGGACACGATCTGCCCGGCCATCGAGCTCGCGGTGCTGGTCGGCCTGATCATCTGGGCCCGCCGCGGCGGTGCGCAGTGGTGGCCGTACGACTGGCCGCGCCGTAAGTCGAAGTCGGTGCCGCAGCAAACCACTAGTCTCCCTGGATGAAGAAACTGGTGGGGGTGGGCGTCTTCGTACGCCGCGAGCCGAACGACTACGTGGAACAGTTGCGGACCTCGGCCATGTCCGTGGGCACCTACTCGATCCCGGCCGGCGGCTTGGACGACCAGGCGCCGCATCACGAGGACGAGATCTACGTCGTCACGACCGGCCGGGCGACTCTGGTGACGCCGGGCGGGACCGAGGCGGTCGGTCCCGGCGACGTGTTGTTCGTGCCGGCCGGGGAGGAGCATCGGTTCACCGACGTGACCGAGGATCTGGCCCTGCTGGTGTTCTTCGCCCCTCCCTACAGCGGTCGCTGAGCCGTCAGCTCCAGAGGTCGTGGCCGGCCGCGATCGCCTTGGCCAGCACGGTTTTGACCGGCTTCTTGAGGTTCGACGCGGCGGCGGCCACGTCGTCGTACTCCGGCTGGACATTGACCACCTGACCGCCGTACCGGGCGATCTTGACGTGGATGCGCTGGCCCTCGACGTCGACGCTGGCGAACTCGCGGTCAGCCGCGTGCTTGCGGATCGCGAACTCGCGCAGCCCGATCGCCGAGGTCTCGGCCAGGATCACGGAGCGGACGAGTTCGGCGTTCGCGCTGCCGACCAGGACCGACAGGGTGTGCGCGGGCCGGCCCTTCTTCATCAGGATCGGGGTCAGCCAGGCATCAGCCGCGCCGGCTTCCATCAGGCGGGCGAGCACCTGCGGCCAGATCCGGGGGTCCAGATCGTCGACGTTGGTCTCGTAGACGAGTTCGGTGGCCGGGCTCTCGATCGCCTCGCCCACGACCACGCGCACGAGGTTCGGCACCTCGATCGGGTCGCGGCCGCCGGCGCCCACGCCGGTCTGCTCGATCCGCATCGCCGGCAGCAGCCCGAACTCGTCCGCCAGTGACGCCAGCAGCGCCGCGCCGGTCGGCGTCGTCATCTCGTACGGCGCAGTGCCGCCGATCACCGGTGCGTCGGCCTCGGACAGCAGGTGGAGCACCGCCGGACCCGGAATCGGGATGCCGCCGTGTTGCCCGCGCGCCTGCCGCCCACCTCCCAACGCGATCGTCGACACCACCACTCGGTCGAGCTCGAGGGCGACCGAGGCCGCCGCGACACCGACGATGTCCGCGATCGCGTCCAACGCCCCGACCTCGTGGAAGTGCACCTCATCCGGAGTCACACCGTGCGCGGCCGCCTCCGCCCGGGCCAGCCGAGCAAACGTGTCCAGCGCCCGGTCCCGAACCGCCCCGTCGAGCGCAGCCTCCTGAAGCATCCGCCGCACCTCCGCCCAAGGCCGAGTGTGCTGATGCGCCGGCTCATCGCCGGCGGTGTCTGCTGTCCCATCGTGGCCATGTCCATGTCCATGTCCATGTCCATGTCCGTGGCCGTGCCCATGTCCGTGGCCGGCGTCCGGGGTGTTCTCCGGGTGCGGTGTGCCGTCCACGCGGACGGTGGCCTTGGTGGCGGCTATCTGGTGGCGGGCAGTGCGTTCGACCGTCACCGAGAGGGACGGGTCCACAGCGGCTACCGCGGTGTTGACCGTCGCCAGGTCGGCACCGGCATCCAGGAACGCGCCGAGAAGCATGTCCCCGGAGGCGCCGGCCGAGCAGTCGATCCAGGCAATCCTCACGGCTGGTCCTTCGCTTCCTGCGGAGCCGCGCGCCGCGCCACCCGGGCCGCGAACACACCCGCACCGAACCCGTTGTCGATGTTCACCACGGACACACCGGGTGCACAGGAGTTCAGCATCGCCAGCAACGCCGCCACCCCACCGAACGAGGCGCCGTACCCCACCGACGTCGGCACGGCGACCAGCGGTACGCCGACGAGTCCGCCGACGACACTGGCCAGCGCACCCTCCATGCCGGCCACCACAACCAGGCAGTCCGCCGCGTCGAGCCGTTCCCGAACACCCATGACCCGGTGCAGCCCCGCCACACCGACATCGGTAATCAGATCCACCTCGGCCCCGAATACCCGGGCCGTCGTCGCAGCCTCGGCCGCTACCGGGGCATCCGACGTACCCGCCGACACCACCGCCACGGTGCCGCGCAGTACAGGCGGCGTACCGAGGACCGCCGTACGGCCGACCGGGTCGACCACCGCGGACGGGTGCGCCGCGGCGACCGCCTCCTGGGCCTCCTCGCTCAGCCGGGTCGCCAGTACGGCGTGATCCGGGTGGGTCTCGTGCAGCGTCCGCAGCAGTTCCACTATCTGGGCAGGCGCCTTGCCGGCTCCGTAGACCACCTCGGCGTCGCCGGTGCGCTCCAGCCGGTCGGTGTCGAGCCGTGCGTATCCGAGGTCGTGGACGCCCGGTTGCGGACCTTGATCAGGCAAATGTGTCACGCCGTGAATCTACGTGGCGCCCGGCCGCGGTATCTCCTCCGGTCCACCGATGAACCCACGCCACGCACTCTCCGCAATCGCCTGAGTACTCAGACATACCACCCGATGCCTTAGGCTCTCGTGCGTGTCTTCGACGTTAGCCGGTGCTATTGCGATCGCCGCCCTGTTCGTGGCGGTGCTCGCCCTGGTGTTCGCCATCCAGGCCCTGCGAACGCAGTCAGCTACGTCCAGATCGTCCAAGCTGCCCGCCACACCGACCCCGGAGGCAGAGCCCCAGCCGCAGCAGCCGGAGCCCAAGCAGGGCACGGTCCGGTCCGAGTTGAAGAAGCTGGGCAAGGAGCTCGAGGTGACCCGCGGCGAGCTGCGGGAGACGCTGCAGCACCTCGCGGTGGTCCGGTACGACGCGTTCGGCGACACCGGCGGCAAGCTGTCGTGGTCGATGGCGCTGCTCGACGACCAGGGCGACGGCGTCGTACTGACGTCGATCAACAGCCGGGCCGACGCGCGGACGTACGCCAAGGAGATCAAGGCGTTCGTGAGCGAGGCCAAGCTGTCGCCGGAAGAGGAAGAGGCGATCGACACCCTCCGCAAGGAAGCCGGCCCAACCGTCGAGAGCTAAGTGGGCGTCTGAGAACCCTGCGCCTACCGGGGGGCACTCCTCGCGACGGTGCAGAGTTCTCAGACGCCCTCTAACGCCGCTTGGGCACCCTGGCCAGCAGGGCGCCGGGCTCGATCTCGGCCGTCAGAGACCGCCCAGGCCCGATCGGATCGCCGTCCAGTTGCCGCTCTACGTCGACCGCCGCGGTGATCTCCACCTTCCGGCCGGTGAACCGCTCGAGGTACATGTCCGTCCGGTTCGTCCGCGTCATCAGCCGCCAGAGCACGATCGGCCACTGGGTCACCCGCCTTGGCGCGATCACCACCACGTCAAGCAGCCCGTCGTCCGGCCGGGCGTCCGGGAGCAGCGGGATGTTCGCCTGCAGCATGCCGACGTTCCCGATCACCACCGTGCGCACCCGCCGATCGATCGGCTCCTCGTCGTCCAGCGTGAGCTCCACCCGCACCGACGGATGGTTGATGTTCTTCGCCGCCGACACCAGGTACGCCGTCCAGCCGATCTGCGCCTTCAGATGCGGCGGCGCGCCGGAGATGATCGCAGCGTCCAGCCCGAGCCCGGCCATCACCGCGAACCGGTCGGTGTCGAGCTCGTCGCCGTGCACCTTGACCAGGTCGATCCGCCGTTCGCGGCCCTCCAGGATCCGCTCCAGCGCGTCGTCCAGGTCGAGCGGGATGTGCAGGTTCCGGGCCAGCAGGTTGCCGGTGCCGGCCGGGATCACCCCGACCGGGATGCCGGTGTACGCCAGCGCGGCGCAGACCACCCGGACCGTCCCGTCGCCGCCGGCCACCAGGACCAGGTCCGACTCGTTCTCGATCGCTCGCTTGGCCATCGCGTTGCCGGCGTCGTCCACCCGCGTCTCCAGCCACAGCGGGTCGTCGAACCCGCGGACCGCCAGCGCCCGGGTCACCTTCCGCCGGAACGCCACCCCGTCGCCGACCTTGATCGGGTTCACGATCACGGCTGCCCGCGGCGGGGTCGTCGTACCGTCGCCATCGGACGGGGTACGGCGCCTGCGTCGCCGGAGTCCCGGTCGCAGCCCGAAGCCGATCGAGGTGGCGGTCAGGATCGCAAGGCCGAGCGCCCAGCCGCCCAGGACGTCCGACACGAAGTCCACGTTGAGCGCGATCCGGTCGGCAGACGCGATCCACACCACCGCGATGACCGGCAGCAGAACCAGCAAGCGGAACCGGCGCCGCCACCCGCGCACCGAGGGCAGGACGACACCGAGGGCGCCGGCCATCACGAACGCGGCGGTCGCGTGACCGGACACGTACGAGAAGCCCTCGGCCTCGACCAGCATCGGCACCGGCCGGGGTCGCTCGACCAGCGCCTTGACCACCTGGACCAGCACCAGCTCGGCGACGGCGGACGTCAGCAGCCAGACCGCCAGCAGCCGGGCCCGGCGATGCCAGAGGTACGCCGCCACGATCACGAGCACCGCCCGCGAGGTCCACGGCAGAACCACGGCACCGACCACCTGCCAGACGTCGACCACGCTCTCGTGGGCGGCGCCGTACGTGGCGGCCCGGGCGGCGGTGGACTCGTCCCAGCGCTGCAGTGGCGGCCAGTGACCGGTCACGAGCAGGGTGATCACAGTGAACGGGAGCGCACCCAGGACGACCGTCAGTGCACGGCCGACGGTAGTGGGTGGATGGTGGCTCATGACCCGCTCAAATCCCCCTCGATGATCACGTGTTGCCACCACATCATCCCGAATAGACTTCGCTGGTTCAGACACGCCCCGATACCCTCATCGTGTGATTGACGCGAAACTGCTCCGTGAGAACCCCGATGTCGTGCGCGCGGCCCTGACCAAGCGCGGTGAGAGTACGGACCTGGTCGACCAAATTCTGGTCGCCGACAGTGAGCGTCGATCGTCCATCTCCGCCTTCGAGGCGCTCCGGGCCGAGCAGAAGGGCCTCGGCAAGCAGGTCGCCCAGGCCAAGGGCGACGAGCGGGCCGCGCTGCTGGAGCGGACCAAGACGCTGGCCGCCGAGGTGAAGGCGAACGAGGCCGCCGCGAACGAGGCCGGGAACCGCTTCGACGAGCTCGCCCGCGACCTGCCGAACCTGGTTTCCGACGACGCCCCGGTCGGCGGCGAGGACGACTTCGTCGTGGTCGAGGAGGTCGGCAAGCCGCGTGACTTCGCCGCCGAGGGCTTCGAGCCCCGCGACCACCTCGAGCTGGGCGAGTTGCTCGGCGCGATCGACATGGAACGCGGCGCGAAGATCTCGGGCTCGCGGTTCTACTTCCTCAAGGGCGCCGGCATGCTGCTCCAGCTCGGCATGCTCCAGCTGGCCATCCAGCAGGCGGTCGAGAACGGTTTCACCCCGATGATCACGCCGACGCTGGTCAAGCCCGAGGTGATGGGCGGCACCGGCTACCTGTCGGCGCACGACGACGTCTACCGCCTCGAAGACCCCGAGCTGTACCTGACAGGTACGTCGGAGGTCGCGCTGGCGGGGTACCACATGGACGAGATCCTGGACCTGTCCGACGGACCGAAGCGGTACGCGGGCTGGTCGTCGTGCTACCGCAAGGAAGCCGGGTCGCACGGGAAGGACACCCGCGGGATCATCCGTGTCCACCAGTTCGACAAGGTCGAGATGTTCTCCTACTGCAGCCTGGAGGAGGCGGCCGACGAGCACCAGCGGCTGCTCGGCTGGGAGAAGGAGATGCTCGACAAGATGGAACTGGCCTACCGGGTGATCGACACCGCGACCGGTGACCTCGGCGTCTCGGCGTACCGGAAGTTCGACTGCGAGGCCTGGGTGCCGACGCAGGGCCGGTACCGCGAGCTGACCTCGACATCGAACTGCACCGACTTCCAGGCCCGCCGGCTGAACATCCGGCACCGCGACGCCGACGGCAAGACGCAGCCGGTCGCGACGCTGAACGGGACGCTGGCCACCACCCGCTGGATCGTCGCCATCCTGGAGACGCACCAGCTGGCCGACGGCTCGGTCCGGGTGCCGAACGCCCTGCGCCCGTTCCTCGGCGGTCGCGAAGTCCTCGAACCGGTTGCCAGATGACCAACGGCCCGCGGCCGGTGGCCGCCGCGCCGACAGTAGTTGCCCTGGACATCGATGGAACGTTGATCGACCACGACGAACAGCTGTCCGAGGCGGTCGTCGACGCGGTCCGGCGGACGGCCGCCCGGGTCCCGGTGATCCTGGCGACCGGCCGTGCCTGGTCGACCACCCGCCCGGTGGCCGAACGGTTCGGCTTGCCATCCGGTGGATTCGTTGTCTGTAGCAACGGTGCGCGTACGCTCCAGTACCCGGACGGTCGCGTGGTCGACGAGCGGACCTTCGACCCGACAACGGTGATCGCGTCGGTGCGCAAGTACGCGCCGAACGCACGGATGGCGGTCGAGGAACACGACGGCAGCTACCTGGTCACCGCGCCGTTCCCCGACGGCGACCTCGGGGTCGGCGCGAAGATCCGCGTGGTCGGCGCCGACGAACTGGCACCGGAACCCGTGACCAGGTTGATCATCCGCGACCCGGAGCAGTCCGAGGCGGACTTCGTCCAGCTGGCCGAACGGCTCGGTCTGCACGGTGTCAGCTACTTCGTCGGCTGGACCGCGTGGCTCGACATCGCGCCGGAAGGCGTGGACAAGTCGACCGGACTCAAGGTTGCGCTCGCGCAGCTCGGACTGGAGCCCGACGGCCTGCTCGCGATCGGGGACGGACGCAACGACATCGAGATGCTGACGTACGCCGGCCGCGGGATCGCGATGGGGTCGTCGCCGGACGAGGTGAAGGTGGCCGCCGACGAGGTGACGAAGTCGGTGCAAGACGACGGCGTCGCCGCGATCCTCAACCGATGGTTCTGAGTCTTTCGGTCAGCATCGAAAGGCTTGACAAGCGCAACTTGCTGTGGGCAACCGAAAGGCCCGGAATCCCTGTACACACAGGGTTTCCGGGCCTTCGCTATCAGTGTCCGATCGTCCGCTGGCGGGCCGAAGACCGGATCAGGCGACTCGGCTACCGCCGGTCCGGCGCGGCTGGAGCTGCTGGTCGACCACCGTGTCGAAGGCGTCGAGCACGGCGCTGACCTGCGGCCGCGGGCGCGGCGTCTTGGCGGCCGGGCTCTGGCCGCGGCGGGCGCGACGCAGGTGCCGCTTGACCGTCGACAGGGAGCATCCCAGCCGCATGGCCAGGGACTCCAGGCTGTCGTTGGGGTACTGCGTACGCAGCCGCAGCACCTCTTCGTGGCTGACCGGCCGGCGGGTGCCGCGGGCCCCCGCGAGCTGGTCGAAGTCGTCTGCCTGTACCTCGACGTCGAGCAGGTTCCGCATCGAACGGCGTTGTGCAGCAGTGGTTCCGGCGACGAAACCGCTCACATCGTGTTCGGCAACGGCGCTGTACAAGCAGTCGGTGAACAGTGGGCACGAGGCACAGAGGGTCTTGGCCTCGCGGACGAGCTGTTCGTACCGCTCGCGGGTGCGGCGGGTGGCGGATGCGGGCGGCGGCTCTTCCATCAAGCGGTGCTGGAAGATGTCCGACCGGGCGATGCATCCGGTCGTTGCCCCTTCCGTGCTGGAAGATATGTCCACAGCCGCTCGGGCGCTAGTGCCCCCCGGCCCGGCTAGATTGGCGCTGTTGACGGTCATCGTGGCTCCCCAAGTCTTCAGGACCCGAATGAACGAGCGATGAATGCCGCCCGATCACGTGGATCCACTAACTGATGGACCGACGAACTTTTTGCCGATCCACCGTGTCGTCCCGTAAAGGACGCACCGATCCATAACTGTTGACGCCGCCGCTGTGGTTTTGGTTGCAGCCAATTCCGCAACGGTTTCACGGCGTTTGTGTGTGCATCAGGGTCGGTGGGCGGCATCAGTCGCGCTGATCCAGAACAGACGTACGACGCGGCCGAATCGCCCCCGGTTCCCCGCCAGACACCGCATGAAATCACGCGTCCTCGGGGCTGCGCAGGGGAACTTGCTGCCTTTGCAGCATCCTGCCGTAACGGTCTGGTGACGTTGTCAAAAGCTCAATCAGATTGGTCAGAAACCTTTGAAACCGGCGTCCATTCGCTTGCGCAGAACGCGGTCGGAGGAGTAATGAGGCCGCCGGATACGGTGGTCGGGTGACGGCATCCCAGCATCTCCGCCTGCCCCGGCTGATCGCCACCGACCTTGACGGAACGTTGGTGCACAGTGACGGAACGATCTCCGACCGGACCCGATCGGCGGTGCTCGCGGCCCAGCATGCCGGAAGTGTTTTCGTGATGGTCACCGCCCGGCCACCTCGCTGGCTGCACGACCTGTCCGACCTGGTCGGCGATCACGGAGTCGCAATAGTTGCCAACGGCGCCATTCTGTACGACGTCGTGCGGCGCAAGGCGATCCGCACCCGGTTGATCGATCCGGCCGTCGCACTCGAGGTGGCGCAGGCGATCCGGGCCGAGATTCCCGAAGTGGAGTTCGCGATCGAGCGATCGGACCGTTACGGACAGGAGCCGAACTACGTGAACCGCTGGCCGGTGCCCGACGGTGCGCTCGTAGCCGCAGTCGAGGTGTTGCTGTCCGAGCCGGCCGCGAAACTGCTCGTCCGTCATCCGAGCTGGCACTCCGACGAACTGCTCGCGCGGGTGACACCAGTGGTCGGCGCTCGCGTCACCGCCAGCCACAGCGGCGGCACCAACCTGGTGGAGATCTCCGCGAACGGAGTGTCGAAAGCCGCGATGCTCGCCGATTTCGCTGCTGTGCAAGGGATTTCGGCGGACGAGTCGATCGCTTTCGGTGACTCGCTGAACGATCTGCCCATGCTCGCCTGGGCCGGTACGTCGTACGGGGTGGCCAATGCGCATCCCGACGTACTCGCGGTGGTGGACAAGGTGTGCCCCGCAAACGACGAGGACGGCGTCGCCGCCGTCCTCGAAGAATTGTTCCGGTCTTGAGTTGTTTCACCCTTTGAAATCAAGGAACTACAGGTACATCCCACCGCTGCCGGGTCCGTCGGTGCGGCCGGCCTGCGGTGCACCGGGGAAGCCGGGCGCCTCATCGGCGGGAATCTGCTGTCCGCCGGGCAATGCGCGACGCATGCCCTCCAGCTGCTGCCGGGCTGCCATCTGCTGCGCGAACAAGGCGGTCTGGATGCCGTGGAACAGACCCTCGAGCCAGCCGACCAGCTGGGCCTGCGCGATCCGCAGCTCGGCCTCGGTCGGCACGGTGTCGTCGGTGAAGCCGAGGCTGAGTCGTTCCAGCTCGTCGACCAGCTCCGGCGCCAGCCCGCTCTCCAGTTCCTTGATGGAGACCTCGTGGATCGACTTCAGTCGCTGCCGCGAGGCTTCGTCCAGTGGTGCGGACTTCACCTCCTCGAGCAGTTGGCGGATCATGTTCGCGACCCGCATCACCTTGGCCGGCTGCTCGACCAGCTCGGTCACCGACCGCGGTTCGTCGGGCTCGTCGTGGCCGCGGTCGCTGTCGGAGCGCGGCGGCCCCTCGACGGCCATGCCGTCCGGCCCGACGATCAGCACCTTGCCGTCCTCGGTCCGTGCCCCGGCCATCGGAACTTCCTGGCCCTCGCTGCTGCTCTCGGTCATTTCCCCATCCTAGATCGGCCCGCCCCGGGCCGAGGGCGCGCCTGACGATCCGGCCGCATGGGCGGCGCTGGACTCCTAGGACGCGCGGGCGCGGTGGCGGCGGACCGCGTCACGGTTCGCACAGGCGGGGCTGCAGTACCGCTGCCGGCCGGTCCGCGACAGGTCGGCGTACACGTTCTCGCATCCGGCGGTCGCGCAGCGTCCCAGGCGACTGATCCCGCGGCCCGCCAGGTGGAGCGCCGTACCGGTGCTGATCAGGGTCGCGACGAGGCGCCCGACCGGCACCTTGTCGGGCCGGTAGTGCACGTGCCAGCCGTCGCCGGCGTGGTTGGTGAGCCGCGGATGCTCGGTGTACTTGGCCAGCATCGCGTTGACCAGACCGACGCGACTCTGCTCGTCCTTCGCGTCCACGACCTCCAGCCACTCGTCCAGAGCGATCCGGACGGCGGCCAGGTCTGCGGCGGTGACGCGGCGTTCGCGAACCAGGCGGCTCTCGACGCCGCTCTCCTCGCACCGCTCGGCCAGTTCCTCGGGGGTGGTCGCCGGCCGGGTGACGAGGTTGACCGCCAGCAGGACCGCATCGGCGCCGTAAGGGTTGAGATGCATAATGGCATTACATCACGATGGACGCATGACGACCAGAATCGATGTCCATCGCCACCGCTGGAGCGTGGTGTCCTCCCATCAGGTCAGCGACGGCCTGGTGGTCTACCAGCGGTGTGCTTGCGGCCGATGGAGGGTCACAAGCACACCGCTGTCCCCCGTTGCGTGCCCCTAGTCGATTCGGCTGACCATGGGGAGGTGTGAGCGGGTCATCAGCCAGGCGAGCAGCCCGGCGAACAGTGGTACGGCGATCACGATGCCGCCGAGTTCCACCCACGGCACCATGAAGTGCGGTGAACCGAACGCCGCGTGCGCCGTGTAGCCGTAGAGTGCGCCGACGCCTACTCCCAGCACACAGCCGAGCTGCCCGAGCACCCAGGCCTGTGCCGCCGCCAGGTTCCGCCGCCGGCGCGGCTGTGCACCGATCGCGGCCAGCGTGGCCAGGTCCGCCCGTCCCTCGGCAGCGGACAGCGACACCGAGATCGCGACGCCGAGCAGCGTGACAACTGTGGCCGCTCCGAGGATGCCAAGCAGGAACAGCCGTGCCGGGCTCTGGTAGCCGCGCTCGACCTGCAGTACTTCGTCGCTGCCGAGGAACCGGGCGACTGCGCCCAGTTCGTCCTTGGTGGGCTCCCGGGTGAGCTCGTAGTGGACCTGGTAGACCGTGATCTTGCCCAGCTTGCGCGCCGCGTCCTGGCTGATCAGGGCGCTCTGTTGCAGGTAGCTGACCCTTGGCGTGTTGCCCACGGTGGCCGCGACGAGCGTTCCGACGATCCGCTCCTGCCCGGAGTCGCCTTCGGTGCTCACCTCGGTCTTCTTCTGTCCGGGAGCGAGCGTGGCGAGCGGGAGGACGGCCTTCCCGGCCCGCAGTTCGGCGGCGGCCTTGGCGCCGTACTCGCCGAAACGGGCGATGTACGCCGGGTCGACCGCAAGCAGGCCGTACGACGTGGATCCCTCGGTCTGCCCGCTGGCGGCGAAGAGTAGCGGGATGTAGCCGTACTCGTTGGCCTTTGCCTCGGGCAACGACACCGTGCCGAGCTCGTACTGGTGCCGGACCGGTAGCAGTGCACCGACGCGGTCGACCGTACTGCTGGAGTACTGCACCGAGTCCGGGCCGCCGGTGCCGAAGCGGATCGATGCGTCGCCGTAGTGTGCGTCCGCGGTGTAGTTCTTCGCCTCGGCCGCGATCGCGTTCGACCCTGCGAACGCGACGGCCGCCGTTCCAGCCACGGCCATCATGATCGCGGCCGTGGCCGGACCAGTGCGGTGCCGGTGGCGCGCGGCGTCGCGAACCGCTAGCCGCGCGCTGAGTGGCAGTACGCGCGCGAGCCGCGAGAACTTGCCGACCAGGCTCGGCAGCATCCAGACCAGCGCGGCGATGGTCGCGGTGATCCCTAGCAGCACCAGAGCGATCGGACCGGTCGGTGTGACCGTTGCCTGGTACGGGTCCTCCTGTGAGACGGCTCGCTGCGCTTCCTGCAATGCCGCGGCGATCAGGGCGCTACCGATGAACACGCACGCAACACCGGCCACCAGCAGTACCACCGCAGGCTTCCTGATCCGCGCTTGCTTCGCACTCACGGCGAACCGGCCGGCGAGTGCGGAGACCGGCGACTGGCGGCTAGCACTCCGCGCCGGTACGACGGCCGCCGCCAGACCGGCCACCAGACCGAGCAGTGCGATCAGTCCGACGTTCAGCCACGGGATCTGCCACGCGGTGAACACCGCTCCGGTCAACTTCTCCCAGAGTGGTTTGCCGGCGAGGACCAGTACGGCCGCGGTGACGAGTCCGCCGACCACACCGACCAGGCCGGCGAACAGTCCTTGCATCAGTACGATCCGCCGGACGTCGCGCGGCGTACCGCCGGTCGCCATCACCAGTCCGAGTTCCCTGGTCTGCCGACGGGCTCCGACGGCGAACGCCGTACCGGCGAGCAGGACGATCTCGAGTACGCCGAAGCCGATGATCAGGGCCATCGCGGCGTACGGGCCGATGTCGGTGCTGCCCGAGCCGTACGGGCTCGGCGGCGGATCGACAATGTTTGCTCTCGGCAACAACAGCATGCCGTGGTCGATGAGCTGTGGAACGAGCGTGTCCGCGTCGGCGCCCGCGGGCAGCTTGACCAGGTAGGTCACGGAAATGGTCGGATCGGGCGTGGCCAGGCTGGTGTCAGGGGTGGCGAAGATCGTCTCGGCGCCCTGCTGCGACATCCTGCGCGCGATCCCGACCACGGTGTAGTTCTGACCGCTCGCACTCACCACCGTGCCGGTCGGGCCGGAGATCCCGAGGCGGTCGGCAAGTGACGGCGAGATCGCGACCTCGTTCTGGGTGGCCGGGAGCCGGCCCTTGTCGAGCTTGACGGTGCCCTCGGTCAGCGGGCTCTTGCCGTCGCCCGTGACCAGGCCGACCGACGTCTTCGCATCCCGGCCGTGGATCTCCACGGTGCCGCCGTCGGTGAACTGCCGGGCCAGTGTGGTCCCGGGCGGCAGCAGCGGCAGCGGATCGAATGTGCCCGGCGTGCGCGCCGGTTCCTCGGCTCCGGCGGCCGGCGGCGGCTCACCCATCTCGAGCGCCGGTGGGCTCGTCAGCTTCGTGAGCTTGGAGTACTGCGTGACTGTCAGTTGCGCATCGGCCTGACCGACGGTGATCTTGGCCAGCGTTTCGCCTTCCGGGCTGGACGTCTTGAAGATCACGCCCATCCAGGTCGCCGCGAGCACCGGCAGACCGATCAGTGCTGCGACCAGGAACGTCCGGCCGAGCGACTTCCTGGTGGTACGGCGGGCGATGCGCAGCGGCGGGCGCCAGCCGCCCATCAGTGGCTCTCCTGCAGCAGAGCGTCGGCGTCGGACAGCGGACCGGACTGGCCCACCAGCACGCCATCGCGAAGGTAAACGACACGGTCGGCCCAGGCGGCGTGGCGGGCGTCATGGGTGACCAGGACGCCGGCGATACCGTGCTGGTCGCAGCGGTCACGGAGGAGTTGGAGAACGGCTTCGCCGGTCTCGGAGTCCAGGGCGCCGGTGGGTTCGTCGGCGAGCAGGAGGCGGCGTTCGCCGACGATCGCGCGGGCGATCGCGACGCGCTGACGCTGCCCGCCGGACATGTCGTCGGGAAATCGGTCGGCCAGGTCACCGATGGCCACCTCCGCGAGGGCTGCTTCGGCGTACTTGTGGGCGGTGCGGGAGCGGGTGCCGTCGAGTTCGAGCGGGAGAGCGACGTTCTCGGCGGCGGTGAGGGCAGGGATCAGGTTGAAGTCCTGGAAGACATAGCCGATCCGGCGGCGGCGCAGGGCGGCGACGGCGTTGCGACTCAGGGTTGCGAGGTCGTTGCCGTCGACAAGGACTTCGCCGGAGGTGGGCTGGTCGAGGCCGCCGGCGCAGGTGAGCAGCGTCGACTTGCCCGAGCCGGACGGTCCCATGACCGCGACGAGCTCCCCGGCCGGCACGGCCAGGTCGACACCGCGCAACGCGTGGACGGCTTGCTCGCCCTGGCCGTGGGTCCTGGTGAGATTGCGGATGTCGAGAATGACGTTCATTTCTTGGCCCCCGTGTGGTGTTCCTGCTGATCCGGTACGTCGGTGGTGCTCGACGTCTCGCCCACTCCCGCCGTACGCCCTTGGTCGCTCGCGACCCGCGTCGTTGCGGCGGCCGGCGTCGTACCGGCGGTCCGCGTCGTGCCGGCGGTCCGGTGGCGCAGCAGCATCGCCTCGCAGTGGTCGAGCCAGCGGATCTCCGCCTCAGCGCCGAAGATCATCGACTCCAGCACCAGCAGCCAAGAGATCTCACCGCCGCCGCGCTTCAGCCGCGTCAGCTCCTGCAGCGACTGCATGGTCGCCATACGCTGTCGCTGAACGACGGCGCTGACGTCCACCCCCGGCACCGAGAGTGCGAGCGCCAGCTTGATGGCCAACTCGTCACGCGGTCGCGACTCCCGTGTCACCGGAGTCTCGAACCACTTGGCCAACTCGTCCTGACCGGCGTCGGTGATCTCGTACATCGACCGGCCGTCCGCCTCAGCCTCACCGGACGCGGCGCGAACAAGCCCGTCGCGCTCAAGCCGGGTGAGCGTCGTGTACACCTGCCCGATATTCAGCGGCCAGGTAGCACCAGTCGCCGCCTCGAACTCCCCACGCAACTGATACCCGTACTTCGGCCCCTCCCGAAGCAACGCCAACAAACCATGCTTGATCGACATGAATACCGAGTATGCATACCCAGTATCCCCCCGTCAACCAACCAACCTCAAGAAGCTGGAGTGGTGCGCGGTCTGCGGGCTGGCTTGGGGTCGCGCCCTCGGTGCGTCAGGCGGCCTGGAGTGGCGTGCTCGGTCGGCGGGCTGGCCAGGGGTGGCCGCTTCGGTTCGCCGGCTGGTCTTGGGGACTGGCGCGCTCAGCGCCGGCTGGTCTTGGGGAGTGGGGCGCTCAGCGCCGGTGGTCCTTGTGTGGCGCCTCAGTCCGCGCGGACTAGGCGATGGACGAGTCGGGTGGTTACGGCGTCGACGTCGTACGGGCGGCCGGTGCCGGGGGTCAGGTGGTCGAGTGCGAGGCCGTCGATGGCGAAGTGGAGCAGGCGGACTTCCTCGGCGCCCCCGGGTAGTCCGGCGTTGACGTGGAATGAGACGTCGGCGTCGAAGCCCTGCCTCAGCGTGCGGGACAGGATCTCGTGCAGTCCTGGCCGGCGGGCTGCTTCGAGGCGGAGTTCGAGCAGGGCCAGCGTCAGTTCAGGTCGCCCGAGGAGGCGCTCGACGATGTACCGGACGTAGTCGACGACCAGGTCGATCGTCGGCTCGCGCTTCGCCAGCGGCTCGAGTACTGCTTCGTCCGGCGCGAGTCGCTCGAAGATCCTCTCGCCGAGCGCGCCGAGCAGCGCATCCCGGGTCCGGAAGTAGTTGGACGCCGTACCCGCGGGGAGTCCGGCCGCGGCGTCGACGGCTCGGTGGGTCAGGCCGCGGGCGCCGGCCTCCGCGAGGACGGCGAGGCCCGCGTCGGCCAGCTGGGTACGGCGTTCCGGGTTCCGGGGCATGGTTGACAGGCTAGCAGCTATCCACTACAAATGTCGTACACAACAACAACAGTTGTAGTAGTCAGGAGAGCGTATGCAACCCGCGGCATTCGGCGCGACCGTGGTCACCGACCGTCCGGCGGAGGTCGCCGCGTTCTATCAGCAGTACTTCGACCTGCAGATCGCGATCGACCTCGGCTGGTTCATCACCGTGCGCCGGGGCGAGGCGGACTGGGAGCTCGCCATCTGCCAGCGCGGCCACGCGACGGTCCCAGCAGCCGTGTCCGCCCTGACCGAGAGCACGAACGTCTTCGGCTTCGTCGTCGACGACGCCGACAAGGTCGCCGCCGCCCTCACGGAGTCAGGCGTCCCGCTCGAGACGCAACCAGTCACCGAGGTATTCGGCCAACGTCACTTCTTCGTACGCGACCCCGCCGGCACCTGGCTGGACGTCATCCAGCTAGTAGCCCCCGACCCAGCCTGGCTAGCCGCAAACACCCCCGCAACGTAACGCCAACCCTCACGCTTCCACGCCGGCGCCTCGGCAACCCCGGCGACGGCAACCCCGGCGATGGCAGCCCGGCGACGGGACGTCGGTGTCACCGACGCCACCGGCGCCTCGGCGTCCTGGAGACCCGGCGCTGCCGCTTGTTTGGGTTAGGTGGTGAGGAGGACTTTGCCTAGTTGGGTGGAGTCTTCGAGGGTTTGGTGGGCGCTGGCGACCTCGGCGAGGGGGAAGGTGGTGTGGATGATCGGGCGGACCTTCTTTTCGGCGATCAAGGGCCAGACGTGGCCGACGACGTCCGCGATGATGCGTCCCTTGTCGGCGACCGAGCGGGGACGGAGACCGGCGGCCATGATCTGGCCGCGGCGGCTCATCAAGCGGCCCAGGTCGAGCTCGCCCTTCGCGCCGCCCTGCATGCCGATCACTACCAGGCGACCGTCGTACGCGAGCGACTTCACGTTGTCGGTCAGGTACTTCGCGCCGATGATGTCGAGGATGACGTCCGCGCCGGCGCCCGCTGTCGCTTCCTTCACCACCGAGGCCCACTCGGCTTCCTTGTAGTTGATCGCGACGTCCGCGCCGAGCCGGGTGCAGAACTCCATCTTGTCGGCGCTCCCGACCGTGGTCAGGACCCGCGCACCATGCGCGACCCCGAGCTGGATCGCCATCGTGCCGATACCCGACGCGCCGCCGTGGACGAGCAGCGTCTCGCCGTCCTTCAGGTGCGCGCTCATGAACACGTTGGACCACACGGTCGCGACCACCTCAGGCAGGGCGGCGGCGCTGATCAGGTCGAGCCCGTCGGGAATCGGCATCACCTGCGGCGCCGGTACGACGACCTTCTCGGCGTACCCGCCACCCGCGAGCAAGGCACAGCACTCGTCGCCGACGGACCAGCCTTCGACCTCGGAGCCGACCTCGGAGATCGTCCCCGACACCTCGAGCCCGATCGTCCCCGGTGCGCCCGGCGGCGGTGGATAGAACCCCTGCCGCTGCAGCAGATCGGCCCGGTTCACACCCGCGGCGACGACGTCGATGACGACCTCGTCGACGGCCGGAGTCGGATCCGGAATCTCGCCAACCGTCAGAACCTCGATCCCGCCAGCACCTTCACACACCACAGCTCGCATGCCCCACACCGTACCCGCGCAACCACCCGAACCCCGTCCCCGGCCACCGTCAGCTCCCGCCCACGTCCGCGGTCAGCTCCCGCCCGCGTGCGCGCTGAACCGTCGAGCCGGTTCGTCAGCTGTTGACCAGTTCCGCGAGCTCGGCGGCGATCCCGGCCAGGTGAGTGGTCTCGCCTGTTGAGGCGAACCAGTCCCATAGTTCGAGCGAGTGGTAGACGCGATAAAGCAGCACGCGTTGCTGCCAGTCGGCCGGCAGCGGGCCGTACCCGTCGACCAGGCCGGCGAGCTTGTCCGTGTTGTCGTGGATCGAGTACGACACGGTCTTCGCGAGATCGATCAACGGGTCGGCAGCGATCGCGTTCTCCACGTCGATGAAGCCTCTCACCCGCCAGGTCACTGGATCCACGAGCACGTTGCCCTCGTGGAAATCGTTGTGGCACAAGGTCGCCGCCTGATTCGCCGCGAACAGTCCGGCGTGCTCGTCGACGTACCCGCGGATCTTCTCCCGCAACACCGCATCCCCGCCAAGCTGCTCGAACTCACCGAGCTTCTTGGAGAACTGACGCCGCATGTACTGATCGTTGTCCGGCAACGGCTCGAGGATCCGGTCAGTCAGATACCCGTACGCCGGCTGCGGAATGCGATGCACCCGCGCGACCAACTGCCCGAGCTGCTCGTAGGTCGCCCGCCAGTCCGGTGGCTTCAGCTCCGACAGCGGTACGCCGTCCAGTTTGGTCAGCACCGTGAACGCGTCCAACTCCCCAGCCGGCTCAGCGTGCACGACGCGCGGAATCGATCCGTCGAGCTCCGCGGCGAGCAGACCGTACACATGCACTTCCTTGGCCTGCTTCCACGCCCACTCAGGTGCGTAGACCTTGACGATCACCGGATCGTCGTCGGTCCGCCGTACCTCGAACACCGTGCTCAGTTGCCCACCAGTTCGCTGGACAACCTCGTCTATCTGACTGTCCGGGCATGCTCTCGCGACCATCGCAGCAACATCCACAGCCTCACAGTAGAAGCGCTGTCGAACGCTTTTCAGTCGTCGAAGTCAGCCCAGGTGTCGACGTCGTCGCCGGCCCGAGTCGGGTCGGACCACACCAGATCCAGGTCGGCCACCAGCCGCCGTACCGACTTGTCCCGCGGATCGCCGATGCGCCGAATCGCCTCGGCCAAAGCGGTCCGCCGGTACGCCGTCGCCAGCTGTTGCCCACGCCCGTCGGTGTCCCGGAGCCCGTGACCGTCATGATCCCCGAGACCGTCGACGAGACGCGCGACGTCGGCCTTCGCCAGCCACGGCAGGTCACAGCTCAGCACCACGACAACCGCAGCGGAACCGTGGGCCAGTCCGGCCGCGATCCCTGCCACCGGGCCCCCGGACGGCGGATCCTCGACCGTCCAGCCAACCTCTCGGCAGGTCGTGCGGACCGGGCCGACCACCACGGTCGACACGGCGGCATCAGTTGCCGTCAGCACCCGATCCAGCAGCGTCGCGCCGTCGAGCACCAGCATCGCCTTGTCCACTCCACCGAACCGGGTCGAACCACCCCCAGCGAGCACCAGCGCGTCGAAGTCCACGGAAGCAGTCTCGCCGGGTCAGTCCTTCGGCATCAACTCCTCCCGGTTTCTCCGCAGTACCTCGCGCTCCTCAGGCGTCAGCGCGGCCATCGCCTTCTTCCGCTCCTCGGCCAGAGCCTCCAACTCAGCCGCGGTCAGATCGGCCACGGCGCGGAGCCGGCTCTGCGCCAGCTCCTGGAATTCCTCGCGTGTCAGTGCACGGGACATCGCAGTCATCACCTCGATCAGTTCCAGAAGTGCCTGGGCCGACGGCTCGTCGGCCCGGTCCAATCCACCGAGGACACCGAGCAGCTTGCGTCTCACCTCGGCCGCGGCGGCGAGTTGCTCCTCGACGACGTCGAGCTGTTTGCGGATCAGCTCCCGGGGATCCGTCAGCTCCCCGTCGAGGATCTGCCCCACCTCGGCGAGCGTCAGCCCGAACCCGCGCAACGCGACCACCCGATGCAGGCGGCGGACATCGTCGGCGTCGTACCGACGGTGTCCGGACGCGCTCCGATCGCTCGGGCACAGCAGGCCGATCTCGTCGTAGTGATGCAGCGTGCGAACGCTGAGGCCGGTGGCCTCCGCCAGCTCGCCGACGCGCCAGGTCCTCTCGTCGGTGTCCATGTCGTCGACCGTAGGTCCTCACGTGGCGTGAGGTTCAAGTCCGGATCTTCTGCGGCACCATGGAGGGGTGAAGATCGCCGTGGTGCAGACCGCCAGCAGTGACGACAAGGCCGCCAACCGCGACCTGGTGACGCGCGTCGTCGCCGACGCGGCGCGGGACCATCCGGACCTGATCGTCCTGCCTGAGGCGATCATGGCCGACTTCGCCGTCGAAGGCGGATCGGTCGCGGAGGCCGCCGAGGCGCTCGACGGCGAGTTCGTGGACACGCTGCGCAAGTGCGCGCTGGAGCACGGCGTGGCGATCGTGGCCGGGATGTTCGAGCGCAGCTGCGACCAGCACCGGCCGTACAACACGCTCCTGGCCGTCGGCGCCGACGGCTCGCTTCTCGGCGCCTACCGGAAGATCCATCTGTACGACGCCTTCGGCTACAAGGAGTCGGACCAGCTGACCCCGGGCGATGTCGCACCGGTCGTGGTGCAGGTCGCTGGGCGTTCGCTCGGCCTGATGACCTGCTATGACCTGCGCTTCCCCGAGCTGTCCCGCGCACTGGTCGACGCCGGCGCCGAGATCCTCGTCGTACCGGCCGCGTGGGTTCGCGGACCGCTCAAGGAGCACCACTGGACCACTCTGCTCACGGCCAGGGCTGTGGAAAACACCTGCTACGTGGCAGCAGCAGCACAGAACGGCAAGAAGTACTGCGGCCTCAGCCAGGTCATCGACCCGCAGGGCATCGCACTCACCGCAGTGGGCGAGGCAGACGGGTACGCGGTGGCTGAGGTCTCCGCCGACCGCTTGACCGACGTACGGCGGCGCAACCCGTCGCTGCTGAACCGTCGTTACACGGTCAGCCCTCGCTGACGCCCGGTGCGCGGACTGCCCGGCCGGCATCGCCGCGAGCGGGTTAGCCTCCTGGGGTGGCGGATGGGTTCGATCTGGATCATCACGGGGACCTCGAGGTCGGGGACGGGCTGGTGGACCTCGCAGTCAACGTGCGGGCAGGCACTCCGCCCGGTTGGCTCATCGAGGAGATCACGGCCAGCCTCACCGACCTGGCGGCGTACCCGAGACAGGACGCTGCGGTGGCAGCGGTTGCCGGCCGGCACGATGTCTCGCCTGACCGGGTGCTGCTGACGGCAGGGGCAGCAGAGGCGTTCGTCTTGATCGCTCGGGCGTTCCGGCCGCGGCATGCGGTCGTCGTACACCCGCAGTTCACCGAGCCGGAGGCGGCGCTGCGGTCGGCCGGGCATGTGGTCGACCGCGTCGTCCTGCGGCCGGAGGACGGGTTCGTCCTGGATCCGCGAGCCGTCCCTGCCGACGCTGACCTCGTCGTCATCGGCAATCCGACCAACCCGACGTCCGTACTGCACCACGCCGACGACCTGCGCGAACTGGCGCGGCCGGACCGGATCCTGGTGGTCGACGAGGCGTTCATGGACGCCATACCGGGCGAGCCGGAGTCGCTGGCCGGAGCCTCGATCCCCGGTCTGGTCGTGATCCGCAGCCTGACCAAGACGTGGGGACTCGCGGGATTGCGGGTCGGCTACGTGCTGGCCGCGGCCGGGTTGATCGAACAACTGGCCGCCGTGCAGCCGCACTGGCCGGTGTCCACTCCTGCTCTCGCCGCGGCGATTGCCTGCAGCAACGAGCGTGCCGTCGCCGAAGCGGCTCAGGCCGCGCTGGACATCGAGCGGCAACGTGCCCACCTGCTTGACAGCCTCGGCCCGGTTCCGACGTACGGCCTACCTCGTGGACCGTTCGTCCTGGTGCACGTCGAGGGAGGCGCCGTACTGCGAGAATCCCTGCGAGAGCGTGGATTCGCGGTCCGTCGGGGCGACACGTTCCCGGGTCTCGGACCGGACTGGCTGCGCATCGCGGTTCGGCCGGAGGACGTCACCGACGCCTTCGCGAAGGTGTGGCGCGACCTGACGACGTAGGCGCGTTCGGGGCCGTGCGGGGGTTCGCCGCCGAACCGATTGGTCGCTGTAACCCGCGAGGGGTTTAGTCCACCTGCACTTTGCGCACAGGATGGTCGCAGAGTGCCCTGCTCGCCCCTCCGGCACTCATCTGGCCATTCGCGAAGGGAGCAGCACAATGGGTCTGAACGACGACGACATGACGACCTCGTCCGAAGGTGGCGAAGGTGTGGCCGACGGTGGAGCGACCGTAGGTGGGACGGATGGCGGCGCCGACGGTGGCGCGGCCGGTGGTGCCGGAGGCGGTGAAGGGCCGGCGGACGGCGGTGCGACGGCCGGCATGAGTGACGGCGGCGCCGATGGTGGCGCGGGCGGCGGTGAAGGGCCTGCGGACGGTGGAGCGTCGTCTGGCGTGAGTGACGGTGGCGCCGACGGTGGTGCGGATGGCGGCGCTGGTGGTGGCGAGGGACCGGCTGATGGCGGTGCGACGCCGGGTGGCACTGACGGTGGTGCCGATGGCGGCGCAGGTGACGACGGCGGTGGCGAGGGACCTGCGGACGGTGGAGCCTCGCCTGGCATGAGTGATGGTGGAGCTGACGGCGGTGCGGATGGTGGCGCCGGAGGTGGCGAGGGACCCGCTGATGGCGGCGCCGATTCGAACGCGACCGACGGTGGCGCCGACGGCGGGGCCAGTGGAGGTTCTGGAAGTTGGTGACGACGGTGCCGGGAGCCGGTACGCAGCCTGACGAGCGTCCGGCTCTCCGGCGCTGTGTAGCCGGTGATCTGGATGAGTTCGCGAACTCCTACTGGGGTTCGCGGGCTCTGCTGTCCCACGGCCCGGACCTGCCTGCGCCGTACGACGATCTGTTCAGCCTGGAAGCTGCAGACGAGCTGCTGTCGCGCCGCGGCCTCCGTACACCGTTCCTGCGGATCGCCAAGAACGGTGCTGTCGTCGGCGACGGGCAGTTCACCGGGTCGGGCGGTGTCGGGGCGGAGATCGCCGACCAGATCCGCGACGACAAGGTCGCTGCGCTGTTCGCGAGCGGTCACACCGTCGTACTGCAGGCCCTGCACCGCACCTGGCCAGCGTTGGTCGACTTCTCCACCCAGCTGTCGGTCGACGCCGGTCACCCGGTGCAGATCAACGCATACATCACTCCCGCCGAGTCACAGGGGTTCTCCGCGCACTACGACGTCCATGACGTGTTCGTATTGCAGGTAGCCGGCGAGAAGCACTGGACTGTCCATGAGCCGGTGCATGTCGATCCACTCCGCAACCAGCCATGGACGGACCACTCGCAAGCCGTCGCGGCTGCGGCTCGTGACACGGCACCCATGATCGATGAGGTGCTGAGGCCCGGTGACGCGCTGTACGTGCCGCGTGGGTTCCTGCACTCGGCGAAGGCTCTGGGCGGAATCAGTGCGCATCTGACGGTCGGACTGCACACCATGACTCGCTACATGCTCGTGCAGGAGCTTGCGGCAGCTGCCGCGAACGAGGCATCGCTGCGCGGTGCTCTGCCGCTCGGATTCGATCCGGGCGACCCGGAGCAGCTCGGAGCAGTCCTGCCCGAGGTGGCGGACCTCTTCGTCCAGCAGATCCAGTCGACAACTCCGGAGGACCTGGCTGCTCGGCTCCGCCGCCGTACGTGGTCTGCCAACCGCCCTGCGCCACTCGGACCGTTGGCGCACGCCGCCTCCATCGCCTCCTTGGCGGTGGGTACGACGGTCCGCCTCCGGACCGGTCTGCGCTGCCGAGTCGTGGTTGGGGATCCGGTCGTGCTGCAACTGCCAGACCGGACAATCACGCTACCCGCAGTCACCGGCGACGCGGTTGTGCAGCTGTGCTCAGGCAGCGACCTCAAGGTCGGCGAGCTACCCGGTCTGGACGAGGCCGACCAACTCGTCCTCGTCCGCCGCCTCCTCACCGAAGCTGTCCTGATCGCCGACGCGTAAACTACAGCCGGTAGTTGCGAAGGGCAACGGTGACGTGGGGTGAGCATGGCTGGCGTGGTGATTGACGGTCGCTACCGGGCCGACACGGGCTGTGCCGCACTCGCGGACCGTCGTGGCGACTCGCTGGTCGCGACTGCACCACCCGCGGAGCGCTGGTTGCTGATCGAGTCCCGCGTCGCTTGGCCGCGGGACGCTCTTGCCGCACTCCGGCCCGAGGGTTTGGGCGCGGAGGTCGCGCGGCTCTGCCGGCAACTGGGGTACCGTCCCGCGCTGATCAGACGTTACGGACGGCTGGACCGGACGGCTCCGCGACGGTTCGCCCTGGCCGACTGCCGGCCAGGCCGTGAGTCAGTCCGATGGGGCGATCTTCCGTCGGACGAGCATCTACTGCCGGTCCTTCGGGGCGACGCTGAACCGGGACTGGTCAGTCGTGAGCCGGTGTACCTCGTCTGCACGCACGGACGGCACGACGCGTGTTGCGCCGTACGTGGGCGGCCGGTCGCGGCGGCGCTCGCCGGTGCGTATCCGGAGCGGACGTGGGAGTGCAGCCATGTCGGCGGTGACCGGTTCGCCGCGAACGTCGTCGTACTGCCGCAGGGGCTGTTCTACGGCCATGTTCCGGTTGCTCGCGCGGTCGAGCTCGCCAAGCATCACGACGAAGGACGGGTGGTTCCGGATCTGCTCCGTGGATCAGGCGCGTTCGTCGCACCGGTGCAAGCCGCGCAGCACTTCGCTCGCGCTGCTGGTCACTCACGCCTCGTCGACGAGCTCCGTCCCAGAGCTGTTCGTGGACTGGCCGGCCATCACTGGCAGGTGGATCTCGCGTTGCCCGACGACGCCGGCCTGGTCACCGTCGAGGTGTCGGCGCATCTGGACACGATCGATGCGCGGCTTACGTGTGCAGGCACCGCCCCGGCCACGGTCCGCCGCTTCCAGTTGCACAGCATCACGTCCAGCTGACCGCGTCCGGCGCTCGCCGCTGCTGTTCGAGCAGTGTTTGGACCAACGCCAGCGGAGCCCATCCGCCTCGGCCGCGGCGGGTGAGTGTGTACGTGCGGAACATCGGCACCGGATCGCGCAACCGGCGTAGCGAGATGCCCGGAGCCTTCAGGCCGCCGGTCGGAAGCAGCGCGACGCCAAGGCCCGCGACGATCATGTCCCGGACCAGCGGGAGGCTGTCGGCGCGATGCGTGATGCGTGGCTCGAAGCCGGCCAACGAGGCGATGGTGCGCACGACCTGCTCGTCTCCGGAGTGGCGGGAGTTCACGATCCAGTCGCTGTCTGCGAACGCAGCGGCCACCTCGGCAGTAGTTCCCGAGGTACGCCCGGAGCGAGACGGCACGCCGAGTCCCCATGTCGCCTGCCACAACCGGGTGATCTCCAGGCCAGGGTCGACGTTCGCGGGAGCAAGGTTGTAGTCGTAGCTCACCGCGAGATCGACCTGATCGCGCTCGAGCAGCGTCAACGCCTCAGGCGGCTCCTGCTCCTGGATCTCCAGCCGTACGTCGGGATGCGCGGCGACGAGCCGCTGGACGACGGGTAGCACGGTGTCCCGGATCGCGGTGTGGAAGGCGGCGACGCGAACCGTTCCAGCCGGTTTGGAGGAGGGATCGAGGTCAGCACGGGCGGCCTCGACCGCGGCGACGATGTCCACCGCATGCCCGGCCAACCGCTGGCCGGCCGGGGTGAGTCGGACGCGGCGTCCGTCGGGCTCCAGCAGGGGCGTGCCGACCTCGTGGGCCAGCGCAGCGATCTGCTGGGAGACGGTCGAGGTGGTCACCCTGAGGGTCTCCGCGACGGCACGCATCGAGCCCAGCCGGGACAACGCCAGCAGGAGCTCGAGACGGCGTACATCCATGGTTCTTATTGTTCAGTGATCCCGAACGGTATGTCCACGATTCTCACGTGGACGCGAACGGATTCGCGAGCTTCACTGGAGTGCATGAGCACCCGTGAGAGCCGCACCGGCGTGGCGTTCGCCGTCATGTCGATGAGCTGCGTCCAGCTCGGCCTCTCCGTCTCGGTCAGCCTGTTCGATCGGCTCGGCCCTGAGGGCGCGGCGTGGCTGCGGTTGTCCTTCGCGGCCGTGATCGTGCTGGTCCTGTTCCGTCCCCGCCTCCGCTCGTTCGATCGCCGCTCCCTTCTCGCCGCTGTCGGCCTGGGGATCGCAACCGGTGGCGTGACGCTTCTCTTCATGGCTGCGGCCGCGCGGATCCCGCTCGGCGTGGCCAGCGCCTTGGAGTTCCTCGGTCCGCTGAGCGTCGCCGTCGTACGCAACGCGCGGCAACCCGCCGCGGTCCGGATCCCCGGGCTACGCGGCTTCGGCGGAAGGCGGGCCGGGCTGGTGTGGCCTGGGCTGGCGTTCGTCGGGGTGATGCTGCTGACCCAGCCGTGGCGTTTCGTCGGCGGCTCTGCGTCGGTGGCGCATGAGTCGGGGATACCGGTCGGCGGGTCGCTGGATGTGCTCGGCGTCTTGTTCGCACTGGGCGCAGCCGTCTGCTGGGCGGCGTACATCCTGCTCACCCAGCACGTGGGCGACAACGTCTCCGGTCTTCAGGGTCTGGGCGTGTCGATCCCGGTCGCGGCCGTGGTCGCGACCATCGTTGCCGGGCCGGCCACGATCCCGCTGATGACCTGGGATCTGGTCGCCATCGGCTTCGGCTTGGCGCTGCTGCTCCCGGTCATCCCGTTCACCCTGGAGTACCTGGCCCTGCGCCGCCTGGACGCAGGCGTGTTCGGCACGCTGATGAGCCTGGAACCCGCGCTGGCCCTCCTCGTCGGTTGGCTCATCCTTCATCAGCTGCCAGGCCTGCTCCCCGTCTTCGGCATCGCCTTCGTCGTCCTGGCCGGCATGGGCGCAGAGCGGACCTCCGCGCCCCACCGCCCGAGCCCACCACAGTCGACCGAACAGCCCGGCGTACTCAGTCCGGGCTAGGTAGCTCCCGGTCCGACTGGTGGCTGCCGAAGAAAGTGGATTGGCGGCTCATGATGTCGCGCATCGGCGTTCCGCGGGGGACGTTGTAGACGGTGCCGGGGAAGTCCAGGTCGCGCTGGATGGGCCAGAACTCTTCGTGCCGATCGGGGGCGAAGAGTTGGGCCGGGTTGCCGACGGCGATCCATCCGATCGGGAGGACCGTGCCGGGTTCCAGGCGCGAGTTCACGTGCAGCACGCTGTTGACCCGGAGTTCCGCGCCCGCGCCGGCGACAGAACCGGGGAACAACGCGACGCCCGTGGCGATGAAGACTTCGTCCTCGACCGTGGCGCCGTTGACGTGTGCATGGGGACCTACCAGGACCGCATCTCCGAGCAGGGTGGGATGACTCGCCCGGCCGCGCATCAGGGCGTTCTCCATCACCACGCTGTTCGCACCGACACGGACCTCACCGTTCTCCGCGGTCAGCACGGCACCGTGCAGGACTCTGCTGCCTTCGCCCAGTACGACGGCGCCACAGAGGACTGCGGATGGTGCGACATAAGCGGATTCGGGCACGACCGGTCGTCGGCCGCGATGTTCGAGCAGCATCGCGCTGTCCCTTCGTTGAGCATCACCTGTCTTCCGTGCGCCTGTACCCGATCGTCTGCGGATCTCCACAGCCCGGGCCCTCACTACCCGGGCGGCGGTGTCCGGAGAGCCGGTCCACATCGGAGGTGGGAGGTTCGGCCGGCCGGACGTCCGGGGTGGAGAACCGCGAACTGGGAAAACATTAGAACAGATGTTCGATTGCCTGCAACTGCTGTGCGCCAGACTTTCAGGCCGACGTTCCAGCCAGGTGTGGGTGTGACCTGACGACGTCTTCGACGGTGGCCAGGAAGGCGTCGCGGGCGGGGTGTTGGTACCCCCGCAGCCAGGCCAGCGCCGTTGATGAGGCTGGTAGGTCCTCGATCGGGATGATCGCGATGTCGGGGTGCCGGAAGTGCTCGGCGAAGGGAGCCACGGTGGGGTGGACCAGCCGTCCTTGGGCGATGAGCAGAAGCAGCTCGGAGCTGTCGTTGACGTGGACGTCGGCGGACACGATCGGGCGGCCGCTCGGAGTGTGGGTGGGACAGCTGGCCTCCGCCAGCTCTGGCGGGTCGGCCGGTCGTCTCACCGGATAGTCCGCGAGGTCCTCCACCGAGACCTGACTCCTACTGGCCAGCGGATGGTCGACGGCCACCATCACCACGCGTGGATCGCCTCGGGAGAGCAGGGGACCGATCACGATGTCGGATTGGTCGAGGGGCAGTCGAGTCACCGACAGATCCACCTCGCGCCGGCGTAGTGGCCCCAGCCGGTCCGTCAGAGGGGTCGCGACGAGTCGTACCTCGGCGCCGTCGTACGACTGCTCGAAGAGCCTGACCGCCTCGTTCAGGACGAGGCTCCCGGACGCGGCGTTGAGGACGCCGATGCGGATCAGCCCCGGTCCGGCCGCTCGTCCGCGGGCCCGTGCGAGCGCGTTGTCCAGGTCGGTCACGATGGGTGCGAGTTCGTCGTGGAGGGCTTGTCCGGCCGCGGTCAGGGTGACGACGCGGCTCGTGCGGTCGAACAGGCGTCGTCCGCCGAGCTTGCGTTCCAGCGCTCGCAGCGTCTGGCTGGCTCGCGACGTGGTGAGGCCGAGCCGCTCCGCGGTGCGCCCGAAGTGCAGCTCCTCGGCGAGAACCATGAACAACGTGAGTTCCCGCAACTCGATGTCGGCCATCGTGAATTCACGGTACATGGTGCGTGACCCAAGCCGGCGTTGATACCGGCTGATCCGGCTGCGAACGTCAGGACAGGAGAAACCACCAACGAGAGGAAGTCATGCGGAACGTCATCCTGTACATGTCGATGTCGCTGGACGGGTTCGTCGGCAGCGACCGTGAGCACCCAGGCGCCGCGATCCCAGAGGGTGCTGAGCTGAAGAAGTGGAAGCTGGACCGGATCAGCACGGCCGGTGCGCACCTGATGGGCCGGGTCACGTATCAGGAGATGTCGTCCTTCTGGCCGCAGTCCGACGACCCCTACGCGTCGCCGATGAACGCCATCCCGAAGGTCGTGTTCTCGAAGACGCTCAGCGACGATGAGGCCGGCTGGCCCGAAACCCGGGTCGCGCGGGGCGACCTCGCCGCCGAGATCGCCGGCATCAAGGCCGAGTCCGGCGCGGACGTGATCGTCTGGGGTGGTCGCAGGTTGGCCGGCGCGCTCGCCGCGGCGGACCTGATCGACGAGTACCGCCTGCTGGTCCAGCCGCTGATCCTGGGCCGCGGGGAGGCACTGTTCGACCAGCTGCCGGAGACGCGGCACCTTGAACTGGTCGAGAGCACAGCGTTCCCGAGCGGCATCGTTGTGCAGGTCTATCGACCGCAGCGCGGCTGACGAGGCAAGTCTGATGGGCGGTGTGCAGGCGACCGGACGCAGGACGCTCAGGGTGGGCGTGCTGACGCCGCATGTGTCACCGGGACCTGAGGTTGAGATCCCCGAGATGGCGCCGGCAGATGTCGATGTAGTGGTCGAGCGGACCGGGCCTGAGGCCTTGCAACCGGCGGTCGCACGGCTCTGTGAGGCGTCGGTCGACGTCATCGCCTACGCCTCGACGACGACCGGGTACACGATCGGGCGCGCCGCCGAACTCGAGCTGGTCGAGCGCTTGCACCACCTGTCGAAGCTGCCGGCCGTGACCACCGGGATCGCGGCCACGCAGGCGTTGGGGGCCTTCGGCGTACGCCGAGTCGCGGTGTTCCATCCACCATGGTTCGACGACGACATAGGAGACCTCGCCGCCGCGTACTTCCGCAGTCAGGGGTTCGACGTCGCGGTCACGACCGCGACGTCGGTTCCCAAGGACCCCCAGCAGGTGCGGCCCGAGCACGTGATCGACTGGGTCAGCAGCCACGTGGGCACCTCGGCCGAGGCGATCTTCATCGCAGGCAACGGCTTTCGTGCTGCTCAAGCCATCGAGATGCTGGAGCACCGCACCGGGCAACTGGTCGTGGAGGCGAACCAAGTGCTGCTCTACTCGATCCTGGCCGCGACCCGGACGACACTCCAGCTCGACGGCTACGGGAGACTGCTCGGGTCGAGCAGGTCCTGATACGGCTCGGGTTCACCGACCGTGGTCGCACCGGTCCCTCGCCGTACGAACTCGCGTCCGGCCGGCCAGCGAGTCACGAACTGGTCGCCGGTGGCGTCGACGTACCGGACGAAGGTGACGTCGGAGATGTCCACCGCGAACAGGTGGAACTTCCCCGGCTCCGGACGCCAGCCCAGGCCGGCCGCCACCTCGTCGGCGTACCGCCGCTGCATTGACTCGTCGCTCTCAGCGCGCGCTTGTCCGCGCACCTTGAACTCGCCCTCGCTGCCGTCGCGAGCCGTGATGACGCTGTGCACCAGGACGCGCGGATCACGACCGAGATCCTTCGCCTTGGTCGAGCCCCACATCATCGACAACCAGAGATCTCCGGCCATGACCCACGGCTCCACCGGACTGATGCGTGGTGTGCCGTCGCGCCGGATGGTCCCGACGAGTACGACGCCCGGCCCAAGCAGCCGGTCACGTCCCAGTTCCGCCAGCCGCGGCTGATTCGACTCCAACTCTTCCCACCGCATGACTCTCCTCTCCTCGAGGAACACTTACTCGTCTGGCCTATCACCGGCGACCGACAAGTCGGCGGGAGTTACTGGCGCTGGGTGGTCGAGTGGGGAATGACCCGGTCGAGAATGAGGATCGTGGCGGCCGCGATCATCGCCAGGAGGGAAATGCCCAGCCAGGGGAGCTCGTGCTGCAGCTCGAAGAGCTGAGCGAAGAACGCCGGGGCCAGGATGCTGGCGAAGGTGAAGGAGTACTGCCAGTAGGAGAGGTACTTTGCGTTCCCCACCACCGGCGCTACCGCTGCCGCGAGCGCGTTGCCGGTCGCTGCGTGCAGTACGTCGCCGAACGCGAACACCACTGTCGCCAGAATCAACCCTGGCACGACCAGTGCGGTCGGGACGTGCAGCAGTGAGGCCATCAGCACGCCCCACACCGCCCACGCCACACCGGCAACGATGATCACGTTTGTACGGCGACGCTTCTCGGTGTGCCGCACCACCAGGGTCTGCCCGGTCGCCAGTACGACGGACACCGCGGCCAGCAACACACCGATCAACCACTTGGGCGCCGGCAACGCTTCAGCGACGTACACCGGTAGTCCGACGCCCAGCAGCATCGTGCAGAGGGCCAGCAACGTGTTGGCGCCGATCAGCACCAGGAAAGCCTTGTCCTTGCGCAGCAGCGGTGCCGGACCGGTGTCCTGAACGGCGCGCTTGTGGTGAGCCGGGTTCAGACGCAGCAGTAGGAAGCCGGCCAGGTAGAACGTCACCGCGTTGACCGCCATGGCGATCAGGAACGGCGCATCGCCGCCGATGGCCAGCAGCGCACCGGCAGCCAGTGCGCCGAGGCCGAAGCCGGCAGCCTGCATCATGCCGCCGAGTCCGAACCACCTGTCCCGGTCGCCCTCGTCGGCCACATCGGCCAGCAGGCTGAAGATCGCCGACCAGAACACACGCTGGCCACTGGTCGTCAGCAGTGCGCACAGGAACACCAGCCACACCGACCGTCCGAAGAAGAATCCGGTGAACGCGAGCCCCTGCGCGAACTGTGCGATCACCACCAGGTTCCGCGGCCCGACCTTGTCGATCACAACGGCCACTGCGGCGGGTGCTGCGATGGAGAACAGCGTCGCAACGGTCAGCAGCACTCCGGCAGTCCCGAGTGGGATGTCGACGACCCGCACGAAGAACAGCAGCAGCAGCGGTCCGGCGCAGCCGCCGCCGAACGAGTCGATCGCCAGACCGGCGAGCAGCGGTACGCGGCCGCGGACGTTCGGGAGGCCGAGGGACGTGGCTGTAGGCATGACAGAGTGCTCCGATCGCATCGACTCGGCCCACTCGCAGCGCTGGCTACGAGACCACTCCACCAGGGGCGTTCCCCTGACTACAGTTGGGGCTCTCGGCCGAAAACAGTAGCAAACGGTTGCCGAGCCGCTCTAGCCGTTTTCAGTCCGTTGCGACGACCCGACGTACGGACACGTGCCGTAGCGGTCGCCACGCGACGGCCGTCATCAGCACCATCGCCACGAAGGCAGTCGCGAACGGTGCGGCCAGTCCGAACCGCTGCGCGAGTACGCCGCCCAGCGCAGAGCCGATCGCAGCGCCGCCGACCGACGCGAGCAGGTACACGCTGTTGACCCGTCCCATCAGCGGCTCCGGTGTCGCCAACTGCCTCGCAGTGGTCGACACGATGCCCCACACCACCGCATGTACGCCGAACACCACCATGGTCGCGCCCGCCACCCACGGACTTCGGGTGAGCGCCAGGATGAGGTGGACCGTCGTCTCGATGACCAGTCCGGCACGCAGCAGGGTGAGTGAGCCGACCCGCGGCTCGAGCAGGTGGTACACCGGCATGCCGAGGACGCCACCGATCGCGCCGACCGACACCAGCAGGCCGAACTGCGTCTCGGTGAGTCCTAACCGCTCCCGCGCGTACAGCACCCACGTCGCGAACGCGGCGCAGAAGGTGATGTTCATGACCAGGATCGAGCACGCCAACGTCCGCACTCCCGCGTGCTGCCACAGCCACTGGACTCCCACGCGTACTTCGGCCCAGAGCGCCGTACCTGCGGACTCGGCCGGCAGTGGACGTACGGCGACTCGCGCGACCAGAGCGGCTGCGGCGCCGAACGTGACGGCGTTGAACACGAGCGGTACTCCGGCTCCGACCGCAAACAGCAGTGCGCCAAGCGGCGGACCACCGAGCCCCTGGAGCACGGTGCCACTGGCGAACAGGCGCGCATTCGCCTTGCCCAGCTGGTCTTTCGGTACGGCGTCCACCAGCAGTGCACCGGATGCGTTGTCGGCGAACGTCTCCGCCGTACCGAGAAGGAACAGGGCGACGTAGATCGCCCACAGGGGTGCGGTGCCGAGCAGTACGGCGGCACCGAGCGCGCCGATGACGATCGCGCGAAAGGTGTCAGCGGCAACGATCATCAGCCGGCGGTCGAGCCGGTCGACGAGAGCACCGCTGAACAGGGCGAACAGCAGCCAGGGCAACTGCTGGATGAAGGCGGCCGCACCGACCGCTGCCGGCTCGGTGGTGATGGATGCGACCAGCAACGGGCCGGCGGCGAGCATGGCGCCGTCGCCGAGGTTCGAGATGATCGCGGCCGGCCAGATCTTGCGGAAGTCGGATCCGAGCTCGGACGGCAGCAGGAACGTACGGAGGGAAGGCATACGAGAGCTCCAGAGGGCATGACGGAACAACCGGAACGACCGGCGTCACTCCGACGCCGGCAACCGGCCCGGTCGGCGGCAGATCAGCGCGCCGACCGGACGGTGCGTGCCATGTCCTCGAACGACCGAGACATTGCTCTCACCTCCGTCCGTACCCCAGGCGGCCAGTCCGCCTCTGCCGAGACCCTACCGGCCAACCTCAACCCCCGCACGCGCATTGCTATCCTCACGATCGGCGACCACGTCGCCTGGAGGGTTCGCATAGTGGCCGAGTGCGCTGGTCTTGAAAACCGGTAGGGCGGGTGACCGTCCTCGTGGGTTCGAATCCCACACCCTCCGCTCATCTCATCCCGAAAGCCTTCCTGGCCTGGGGAAACGGACTCGCATACCTCGCCCGGGGCAGGTGTCCGGCTGGGTCTGACCTTGTCCGATTGCGATCGGTTGGTTTCGGTTCGCCATGCAGAATCCGTGCAATGGCCCATCCCCTATGTTCCAGCCCTCGCGACTCACCTCGTGCGGGCTGGAACATGCGGGGCGGGCTTCTGCTCGAATCGAACATGTCTTCCTATATGAGGATGACAAGTCGAGGGATCGGTGATGTACGGCGAGTGCTCGGGCAGCCGAAGTCGTGGATGGACCAGACCTTTTCCAGGCCCGCTCCGCAGCTGCGCGATGCCCGTGGTGATGTGCTGCTCGGGTTCGTGTGCGGCCGAGTCCTTCAGTGGGAAACTCAGGTCACAACCGAGGCCGCCGAGAACCGCGACCAGCCACTGGGGCCGGCCCTGGTGCGGTACGCGCTCTACATCCGCCGACTCTGTGCAGCGATCCGGCTGATCCTCGCCCAGTACGGCGAGACGAGGGACACCGACCCAGCCGCCTCAACCGTGATCCGTAGGACTATCCAAAAGCTCTCGACCGCCTGGCGCAACCATCCAGACTGGCGCGACGAGTGGAGCTCGTGGTCTCGTTGTAGGTTCGGTTCTTTCCGTCGCGCCGGGCCATGGCGCGTTCCTGCTTTGGCCGGTGTCCTATGCGCGGGTTTCAGCCTCCGGGGAGCAGAACGTGACCTCGGGGTAGCGTGGTGACGGCCGGTCCAGCAGGGCCTGCGGCGTCTCGCGCAGGTGCTGGTCGACGAAGGCCCGGACGTAGGCGCTGCTGATGTCCAGGGACCGGGCGCCGGACAGGCCGGCGCCGACGTAGATGCCGGCCTGATCGGCCAGGAGCACGAGGTCGGTGAAGGAGGCGTGTATCGCGCCTTCCACCAGGACCCACCGCTTCCAGCCGGTCAGGAGCTTCCAGTCACGCTCCCAGGTGATTACGGAACTTTTCCTTCCAGGGGTGCCGGGAGTGTACGAGGCTTGCGTGCCCATGAAGAGGAACGGCCGTGACAGGCCTTCCGCCGGGATCCGGGCGCGGGTGGCGCCGTCCATGTCGACGCCGGCGCGGATGCGCCAGTCGGCCAGCATGGCGGAGATGGTGGCGGCGCCGCCGATGGAGTGGCCGGCCATCGCTATCCGGGACGTGTCGATCAGCCCGGCGCCCGGCCATGCCGGGTGCGCGCCGGTCAGTTCGCCGAGCACGAAGCAGACATCTGCGGTCCGGCCGGCCACGACCTTCTCGTTCCTGCCTGGCCGGGGTGCCTGGCGGGCCAGGCAGGTGGTGACCCGCCCGTCGGGAAAGGCTGTGGCGTCACTCTCGTAGGTGTGGTCAATCCCGGCCACGACGTAGCCGTGGCTGGCCAGGTCCTCGGCCAGGGCGGTGAGCGTGCTGCGGGGGTTGGTGAAGCCGGGCGAGAGTAGGACTAGGGGCAGGCTGCGCTGACGCCCGGCCGGCGTGGCGTCGACAACCGCGTTGGCCCGGACAGTGCTCAGCGCGTCCGGTGGTAGGCCGGTGATGCGCGCGCTTGCGATGAGGATTTCGGACTCGGCTGGCGTCATGTACCAGGCCCGCCGCCCGTCCGACGGCGCCGCCGGATACCACAGCGAGACCATCAGCTCCCGTGTGTTCACCCCCGCGGCCCACGGATCGGGGCGGGAGGCGTCTGTCAGCCACAAGGACGTGGTGCCGACCGGGCACGGACCGGTCGGCTCAGGCAGGGACAGCGTGTGCCCCTGCCCGGCCGACGCGTCACCGGCGTCTGCGGACGTTCCCATGCCGCCAATCATCACCGGCCGGCCACCGCCCCGCCATCGGGAAGCCCGACCTTCGGGCCGACGGAACTCACAGGTGAAGACGGCCTCGGTCGCGGGCCGCGGCACCGATCGCCCGACCCACCAGCCGTCTGGACGGTTACGAGTTTGAGTTTGGTTTTCCACAAGTGCAGAGATTGCCGCCTTGTGTTCGTGCGTTCCGAACAGCATGCCCTCGACGGCGGCCGGTTCAGTACCGGAAATCTCTTCAATTCGTAGGTCGCAAGTAATCTGCGCTCCTTGTTCGGTTTCAACCATTAGCGTGACATCCGAGAGTGCAAGCGTGTCGATGGTGTCTGCGCCGATCCGCAGAATCCCGACCGCTGCGCAGGGCGTACCTGGATCAGAAAGACCGCAAGTGTCGGAGTGCAATGCCGCTACGGCTGCCAAGGCTTCATAGAGACTTTGGTCAGCGGGATGCCTGGACGTCCGCTGAGCGCGGATAGCGTCTGTGCTCCCAATTGCTGCGCATACCAGGCCACGCCGTGGTGGCATCCGCCCATCGGCACGCCGGCCCCGTCGACGATGATGGCGAGGTCTGGTGTCGTCACCAGGACGGAACCAAGCTCGCGCTGAGCCACGTTCACGGGCATGTTTTCAGGGATCGTGCAGAATATGTGCAGACGTGCGAGTTGCTGGAGCTTCGCGATCTTGCGTTCGCGCAGGTCAGGGCCACATTTGGAGTGTTCGGACGCCTTGGCCTTGAAAACCGGTAGGGCGGGTGACCGTCCTCGTGGGTTCGAATCCGACACCCTCCGCTCATCTCGGGTCCGCTTCGGTCAGCCTCGGCTTCGGGTTGGACGCAGGGTTACCACTCGTCGGCCACGCGCATCGGATGCTCGCGTAGGGAGGCCTTGAATGCAGCGCTGCGAGGACCTACCGATCGGGTCAGGAGGACGTCATCGGAGACCCAGGTGCTCCCGTCCTCTCCGGCCAGGATCGTCGCACCGGGGGCAATCTCCCAGCCGGCTCGACTGTAGAGGTCGACAAGGTGCGGGCCGCAAGTCAGGACCCCCACATCTGCTTGGCCGGCGTCGATGCGGGCAACCGCGGCGGCGACCAACCGTCCGGCCCAGCCCTCACCTCGAAAGGCAGGGAAAGTCATCACCGCTGTCGGGCTCTGCACGACGTAGTTCTCTCCACCAACCGAGACGGTCGTAGTGACGACCTCCAGGTGACTCACGAGCTGAGAGCCGGCCGCGTACAGCAGGTGGTGAGGCCTCAAGTCAGGATGAGAGGTCCAATCACGGAACCGGTTCGATCCGGTGAATCCGTCCGGCCAGATGATGCGCAAGAACGACAGCACCTGCGCTTTGAGTACCTCCGGCAGATGTTCGTCGGCCCACTCGCGAAATTCGATGTTGGTCTGCACGTCGGCAGGGTCCTGTCTCACGGCACGCTTCGCAACTCGTTTACGACGAGAGGGGTCCGAAACTGCAGCTGCTCTTTCGTCCGCTTCGTGCTTTCCGATGAGTTCTCGGGCCCTCATCCGTCTCAAGACGTATGACTGCGCATCAGACATTCACCGTTCGACACGTACTCGAGGTACCTCCGGCTCAGGTGTTCTGGGCGTTCGCAGATCCGGCGGCGAAGGCGGCGTGGTCACTGGGCCCCGCCGACTGGAAGCCGCACTATGAGCTGGACCTTCGGGTCGGCGGTCACGAGATCTTTTCTGGCGGCCCACCCGGCGGCGAGGTGCACACCATCGAGGCTCGTTACCTGGACGTCGTCGCTGACGAGCGCATCATCTACGCGTACGACGTCCGGGTCGACGACACCCGAGCAGTCGCAGCGCTAGCCACCATCCAGTTCACGCCAACCCCACCGGGAACAACCATCACCTGGACAGAACAGGCCGCATTCCTGCACGACGGGGATCACAGCCTCTTCCAGCGCCACCTGCGCAACGTGGTTCGCTCCCTCGCACGCTACCTGGCGCCGGCCTAGTCGGCCCTGGAAGACATCTTCTGTGTGATCAGTACGTCGATGCCGTCCAGGATTCGGTCGAGGCCGAAGATTACGTCGGCGCCGTGGATCTCGTCGGTGTACTGGTTGCCGGCCATCAGGTCGGCCAGGATCGAGTAGCCGAGTTCGTGCAGCCGAGGTTCCAGGAATCGTGTCACCGCTGCCGGCTGGACGGAGGTCGTGATGCTGTCGCGCAGATCGCGACGCGCGCTCGCGATCCGACGGGCATAGCCGTCCAGCAGCAACGCGCACGACAGGCTCTCGGTGGGACTCAGTCCGGCACCGGTCAGCACCCGCAGGATCGCCTCAGCCCAGCCGAGCAGGTTCGGCGTCACCGGCGCTCCGCGGATGGGAAGATCGCAGAGCCATGGGTGGACGTCGCACCGATCGACCATCGCCTGCGTCCAGGCGGTCGCTGCGGCTCGCCAGTCCCGTGCCTCGACGACCCCGTCCGGTGCCGGACCCCAGGCTGCTTCACCGAGCAGTACCAGCAGCTCGTCGCGGGACCTGACGTACCTGTAGATCGCGTTGGCGGTCAGCCCGAGCTTCTGCGCGATCTTGGGCATCGACAACGCGGCGAACCCGTCGGCATCGGCCAGCTCGAGGGCTGCGTCGACGATCTGTTCGACGCTCTGCGTCGGCTTGCGGCCGAGCTTGTTCGACTTGGCGGGCAGGCCCCACGCCAGCACGAGCCCCGGTGGCAGGTGCGCATCGTCGGTCAACGGCATCAGGTCGGCTCCTCAGCCCCGCGAAACTCAGTGTTTGACTTCGTGTGTACCTTACACTTTATATTAGTGGGAACCACACACAAATACAGTCGAGGATGCGAGAGTGCGATGCGACAGCAGGATCACCACAACAGGCAACGACCGCGGTTCGGCCTTTCTCGCCGGCTCGGAGTGCTGCTGACCGCGGCGTTGCTCACGAGCTCGGCGGCAGCCTCTGGCGGAGCGGCCGAAGCCACGACGAACAGCCGGGGTACTCCGGCGGACACCCTGGTCTCGACAGATTCCGGGGCAGTACGCGGCACGCTCACTCCGGATGCCCGGCTCTTCCAGGGAATCCCGTACGCCGCACCGCCGGTCGGCGAGCTCCGCTGGGCATCGCCGCAACGGGCGGCGTCATGGCATGGCATCCGGGACGCCACCAAGCCCGGGAACCGCTGTGCCCAGGCCGAGGGGCTGATCGACGCGCCCAGTACGACCGAGGACTGTCTCTACCTCAACGTCACCACGCCACGCGATACCGGAGCACACAAGCTGCCGGTCATGGTGTGGATCCACGGCAACGGCTTCATCAGCGGAGCCGGCAGCCTGTACGACGCACAGCAGCTGGCGAACAGCGGCCAGGTCGTCGTGGTCAGCCCCAACTACCGGCTGGGCATCTTCGGCTTCCTCGCCCATCCGGCGCTGGACCACGGCGGAGCCCGGCAACTCTCGGGGAACTTCGGCCTCGAAGATCAGCAGGCTGCGTTGCGATGGGTCCAGCGCAACGCCGCGGCGTTCGGCGGCGATCCAGGCAACGTGACGATCTTCGGTGAGTCCGCTGGAGGCACCAGCGTCTGTTCCCATCTGGTCGCGCCAGGATCCGCAGGACTGTTCGACAAGGCGATCCTGCAGAGCGCTCAATGCACCGGACAGAAGTGGTCGCCCGGACCGCCGACCTGGTTTCCGCTGCCACGGTCCGAGCGCGAGCAGAACGGTCTCGATGTCGCGGCCAAGGTCGGCTGCTCCGACCCGCGTACCGCTGCGGCCTGCCTGCGGGCCAAACCGACGGACGAGCTCGCCAAGTGGTCTGACGTCGGGGTCGGATCAGGACCCACCGTCGGTGGTGGCGTGCTGCCTCTCAGCCCGGATCGCGCCTTCGCAACCGGCCGCTTCAGGCACGTACCGATCATCCAGGGGACCACGCGGGACGAGCACCGCCTGTTCACCGCGGCCATCGAAACAGCGACCGGTCAGGTGACGACCCCGGCAAGCTACAGCCAGGAGATCCACACGCTGTTCGACCAGTCGGACGCCGAGCGGATCCTGGCGCGCTATCCCGTCGAACGGTTCCGTTCCGCCGGTGAGGCGTTGTCGGCCGTCGTCACCGACTGGGCGTGGGGCTGCCCGGTCCTCGATCGAGATCGCGCACTCGCCGCGCAGGCACCGCTGTATGCGTACGAGTTCGCCGACGAGACGGCTCCGTGGTTCAGCACGCTCCCGAAACCCAACTTCCCGACCGGCGCGTTCCACGGCGCCGAACTGCAGTACCTCTTCACCGACGAGCAACTCCCCGGCCCGAGCACACCCGCGCAGGAACAACTCTCCGCGACGATGATGCAGTACTGGACGCAGTTCGCACGCACCGGGAACCCGAACGCTCCGGGTCAGCCACGGTGGCAGCCATTCCAGAACAAGGACCACGTCCAGTCCCTCGACCCGTCGAGAATCGCCTCAGCCGACCTGGCTCAGGAGCACCAGTGCGCCTTCTGGAACTCAATAGGCTCCTGACCTGATCAACCAAGTCCGCCGCCCGAAGGGCGTGGACCGCGGCGACGGCGGCGGACTCGGGACAGAAAAAAAGAAGGTGAGCAGGTGCTCCCTTCCATTTACAACTTATAACGGAGACCGGGGCTTGCCGCAAGCCCCGGTTGATGCCTCACAATCGTCGGCCGTGGCCATCAATCCTTCGGACCTTCGAGGTGAAGAAACCCTGTCCACCAGTGCGTTCGACCTTCCCGAGAACCTCACTGCCAAAGCCGAACCGGCGCTGATCGCCGGTGACGACAAGCATTTCGCCGCCATTGCCGAGTCGCTCGAGCGGTCGATCGCCGAGCTGTCCGCCCGTCTCGACGAGACCCGGAAGGAGGCCGGCGGCATCGGTCAGGGGGCGATGGACCGCGACCTCGAGGTGCACCGGCTGACCAGCCGGCTGCGCACGCTGCGACGGTTCGGGCTGGACCTGTGCCTCGGTCACATCGTCAGCGCGGACGACCCTGAGCAGCCGGTGTACATCGGCCGTCTCGGCCTGACCGACAGCGACGGCCGCCGGCTGCTGATCGATTGGCGATCCCCAGCCGCCGAGCCCTTCTTCGGAGCGACGCACGGCAACCCGATGGGCCTGCTCAGCCGCCGCCGGTACCGCTGGACCCGCGGCCGGATCACCGACTACTGGGACGAGGTCTTCACCGCCGACGAGTTCGCCCGGCACGCCGCTGCCCTCGACGACCAGTCCGCGTTCGTCGCCAGCCTCGGCAGCAGCCGGTCGCCCCGGATGCGCGACGTTCTCGGCACGATCCAGGCCGACCAGGACGCGATCATTCGGGCCGGCTCCCGGGGTGCGCTGATCGTCGACGGCGGTCCGGGCACCGGGAAGACGGTCGTCGCGCTGCACCGCTCGGCGTACCTGCTCTACTCGGATCCGCGGCTGGACCAGCGGCGCGGCGGCGTACTGTTCGTCGGTCCACATCAGCCGTACCTGGCGTACGTCGGCGATGTGCTGCCGAGTCTGGGTGAGGACGGGGTCCAGACCTGCACGCTGCGGGACCTGGTTCCCGAGGGTGCTTCGGTGCCGGCCGAGGCCGATCCCGAGGTGGCCAGGCTGAAGTCGTCCGCCGGCATGGTGAAGGCCATCGAGCCGGCCGTCGGCCTGTACGAGGAGGCGCCGACCAAGCCGATGACGGTCGTGACGCACTGGTCCGAGATCTATCTGAGTACGGCGAACTGGGCCGAAGCGTTCGGAGCCGCGGACCCCGGTACGCCGCACAACCTGGCGCGCGACGAGGTCTGGGAAAAACTGCTCACGATCCTGATCGACAAGCACGAGGAGGACTACGAGGACGACGACGTCTCCGAGGAGTTGCTGCGCCGATCGCTGGACCAGAACGAGGAGCTGCGGACGACGTTCGACAAGGCGTGGCCGTTGATCGATCCGTACGACCTGGTCGGGGATCTGTGGTCGGTGCCGGCGTACCTGCGCAGATGTGCGCCGTGGCTCTCGCCCGAGGAGGTCAGGCTGCTCCAGCGGTCCGACGTACAGGCCTGGACGGTGTCCGACCTGCCGCTGCTCGATGCGGCGCGGCAGCGGCTCGGTGATCCGGAGGCGTCCCGGCGGCGTCGGCGTCGTCAGGCTGCGGCCGCTGCTGAGCGGGAGCGTATGGCGGGTGTTGTCGACAATCTGATCGAGGCCGCCGGCGACGAGTTCGGCGAGGGGCTGGTGTCGATGCTGCGTGGTGAGGACTTTCACGAAGCGCTCGTCGACGAGGCCGGGCTGTCGGCAGCCGATCCGGATCTGCTGGCCGGGCCGTTCGCGCACGTCGTGGTGGACGAGGCGCAGGAGTTGACCGATGCGGAGTGGCAGATGTTGCTGCTGCGCTGCCCGTCGCGAAGCTTCACGATCGTCGGCGACCGGGCGCAGGCCAGGCACGGGTTCACCGAGTCCTGGCAGCAGCGGCTCGAGCGGGTCGGAATCGACCAGATCAAGCTGGCGACGTTGACCGTCAACTACCGGACTCCGGACCAGGTCATGGCCGAGGCCGAGCCGGTGATCCGGGCGGCGCTGCCGGACGCGAATGTGCCGACATCGATCCGCCACGGCGATCACCCCGTCGTCCATGGTCCGATCGCTGACCTCGGTGGGATCCTGGAGAGCTGGCTCGCCGGCCAGCAGGATGGTGTCGCGTGCGTGATCACCGCGGACGGTACGACGCCTGCCGGGGTGCCGGTCGATGCACGCATCCGTTCACTGACACCCGTTTTGGCGAAGGGCCTCGAGTTCGACCTGGTCATCCTGATCAATCCGGAAACCTTCGGCGACGGAATCGAAGGAGCCGTCGACCGGTACGTCGCAATGACCCGAGCAACCCAGCAACTCGCCATCCTCACCACGCTGCGAGAAACTCTCTGAAGTGGGGAATCAAGTGCACAGCACGATCTTGAACGTCACCTTCGACTGCAGTGACTCTGCCGCCCAGGCCGAGTTCTGGAGCGGCGTCACGCGCTGGCCGGCGACGTACGTCGACATGCCGGGCAACCCGTTCTGGGTGGTTGCCTCGGACAACGAAGCCGCCGCTCGCCTCGTCTTCGTCCAGGTCCCCGAGGCCAAGACGGTCAAGAACCGGGTCCATCTCGACCTCCTGCCACAGGAAGGCCCACAGGACGAGGAACTCGCCAGACTGCAGTCTCTGGGCGCCACCATCGTCGACGACCGCCGTACCGCAACCCCCGGCGGCTGGGTGATGATGGCGGACCCCGAAGGGAACGAATTCTGCCTGGAACAAGGCGAGTGAGTGCTCAGGCTGCGGACCGGACGTCGCGGAGGGCTTCGGACCAGGTGATGACCTCGTCGAGGACGGCTTTCAGGTTGGCGTCCTGGTGGGCCTGCGGCTTGAACTCGCTGTAGGCGACGAAGTCGGTGGCCAGGCTCAGTGTCACCTGGGGGCCGACGTCCGCGATCCGCAGCTGGGCCATCACCTGGCGAAGCTGTTCGACCGCCCTCGCGCCGCCATCGGCTCCGTAGCTCACGAAGCCCGCGGCCTTGTGGTTCCACTCGGCGTACAGGAAGTCCAGGGCGTTCTTGAGGGCGGCCGGGACTCCGTGGTTGTACTCCGCGGTGACGAACACGAAACCGTCGAAGCGTTCGACGATCTCGGCCCAGCGGATGGTGTGTGGTTGCTGCCCGCGGCCCATCATGGGCACCCCGGGCTCGTCGAGCAGCGGGAGCTCGAGCGTCTTGAGGTCGATCAACTCGAACTCGGCCCCGCCGTGCTGGCGCGCCTGCTCGTACACCCACGCGGCGACGCCTTCGCCGAGACGGCCCGGGCGCGTGCTGCCGAGGATGATCGCGATCTTGGTCACTGTGTCTGCCTTTCACCGGATTGACTCTGCGGTCGACGCTAGTCGCCAGGCCGAACCCTCTCCATGCGTGAGCAGCTCGGAAAAATACGCGAGCGTCTTCGACTAGGCTGTGCAATATGGACGTGTTGAGCCAGCTCGTCTCCGCGACGCGGATGGGCCGACCGAGATCGTTCGTCGTCGAGTGCCATCCGCCGTGGGCCCGGCGGTACTCGGCTGTCCCGGGCGCCGGTCTCCACCTGATCCTCGAAGGATCCGTGTACCTCGTCAGCCCTGGAGGCGCGATCACCTCGCTCGCGGTGGGCGACGTACTCCTGCTGCCGGCCGGCTCCGACCACGTCCTCGCCGACGATCCGGCGCGGGAGGTCAGGCAGTTGGTCGACGATTCATCGGGACAGTACGACGATGGCGTGGTGGTCATCGGACCGGACGGGCCGCGGTCGGCAGGTCCCCGGTCGGTCATGCTGTGCGGCGTCTACTTCTTCGATCAGGGGCGACGTCATCCCCTGCTGGGCAGGCTTCCCGACGTACTGCATCTGCCGGCACGTCTCGGCCGCGAGGGTGATCTCGGTGCCACCGTTTCTCTCCTCGCCGGTGAGTTGGCGGCTCGTCGTCCGGGGAGTGACGCGGCGGTCTCGTCCCTGCTCGACCTCCTGTTCATCCAGGTCCTGCGCACCTGGCACGCGGAACACCCGGATGTCGCCTGGAGCACCGCTCTCGCCGACGTCTTCGTGGGCAAGGCGCTCAGCACGATCCACGACCAACCCGACAGGTCGTGGACGGTCGCGGATCTTGCGGATCTGGTCGGACTGTCGCGGGCGGCGTTCGCCAAACGCTTCAAGCACCTCGTCGGTCAGTCGCCCGTCACCTACCTCACCTGGTGGCGCCTGACCGTCGCCGGCCAATTGCTACGCAGTACGGACCTCTTGCTCGCGCAGATCGCAGACCGGGTCGGGTACGCGACCGAGTACGCCTTCGCCGCTGCCTTCAAGCGCGAGTACGGCATCACGCCGGGCGCCTACCGGAGGAACTCCGGCCTGTGATGTGGCTCACACGAGTCGTGCTTTTCGACCGCGGCCCGTGCTGGGGTCGAGGTGAGTGATCGGCCTCGGTGAAGAGATGCGGACGTGGATGTGGCCGTGGATGTAGATGGTGCGGCACAGCGGCTCGGGTTCGGGGCGGCGGATCGTGCGTGGCTGCGGGGATTGCCTGTCGGCGAGGAAGTGCAGCTGCCGGATGAGGCCGAGTCGCTGATGGAGTACTGCGGAGTGGCCGCGGCCGATCGTCGGGAGATGCTCGCGGCGCGACCGGACCCCGTGCGCGATCCGGACTGGTGGGCTGTCATGTCAGCCATGGCTGGTCAGCTCGACCAGGAGATGGGTCAGCCAGTCCCGTCGACCGGCTTCAAAGCGTGGCCTACTGTGCCTGCCTCGGCATCGCCGGTGGGGTTGTTCGCCGCCGCGTGGGCGTTGCTGGCCCATCTGCCTCGGCTGCTCGAGCTGCACGCGAAGCGGGGTGTTCCGGAGTCGGTGAGCATCGCAACGGTCTCCGCACTGGGAGGTGTGATGGCGACTCATCGTCAGATCACCGGTCGGGCCGGCGTGGGGCTGATGTACCTCTGGGGACCGCCGCTGAGGTTTCGCGGTGCGGACTACGAGATCGGCCGCCACGATTTCACCCGCGCGCAACTGGGCCTCGGAGACGGTGTCTCCGGACACGTGCTGATGATGCACATCCCGCCCATCGGTCCGCTGGACGCGCAGGCTTCCGAACGGTCCGTTGCCACAGCAGCCGAGTCGTTCGCCCGCTGGTATCCGGAGGAACCGTTGACGGCGTTCGTCTGTACGTCGTGGCTGCTCGACCCGCAGCTGGCCGAGTACCTGCGACCAGACTCCAACATCATCCGCTTCCAGCGGCGCTTCAATCTCCTCCCGCTGGTGCCGCCCGACGACCCCGCAGAAGGCGACCGCGAACTAATGCGCCTAGGCCTCCACCTGCCAGTCCCCGACGGTCCGCTGAACGACGAAGCCCTGGCCCAAGTCCCGCAAACCACCACCCTCCAACGCGCCTACGTAACCCACCTACACTCCGGCCGCCACTGGCAAAACCGCACCGGCATCCTCCGCTCTGGACTGCCATGGACCTGACACGACGGGCGGTGCAGTACGTCGAGGTGGGGGCGCGGATCGCGGTGGATGGGGTGCTGACTCCGCGGGTTATTGGTGAGGCTGCTGGTCGGTACGACGCGCAGGATCTGAAGCGGGTGTGGCACTACCTGGCACGGTTCGGCTGACAGGGTGGGGGTATGGAGCTGAGGATTCCCGTTGTGGGTGGCGAGGTTTGGGCGGAGCATGTGGCGGGGGATGGGGTGGCGGTGGTGTTGCTGCATCCTGGGATCGGGGATTCGCGGGTGTGGGATCCGGTGATGCCGGAGGTGACTGCACGGCATCGGGTGGTGCGGTACGACGTGCGTGGGTACGGGCGATCGGAGGCTCCGACCAGTGGGTACTCGCGGCTCGAGGATCTGGTGGTGGTGCTGGACCAGTTGCAGCTCGAGCGGGTGGTGCTGGTCGGGTGCTCCATGGGTGGCGGTACGGCGCTCAGCCTCGCGCTAACGGATCCCGGACGAGTGCAGGGGCTGGTGCTGCTCTGTCCGGGGGTGCCGGGGTTCCCGAGGCCTGACGAGCCCGAGCTGGACGCGGAGTACGAGGCGCTCAAGTCCGCCGACGATATCGAAGGCCTCGTGCGGTTCGGACTGAGGATCGGGGCCGCGGCCGGCCATGACGACGCGGCGGTTGGCCAGTTGCGTGCAGCCGTCCCCGGCTGGCTGTCGGAAGATGAACACCTTCGACCGGATCCGCCTGTCTATGACAGGTTGCACGAGGTGCGACAACCGACCGTCGTGATGGTGGGCGACAAGGACCAACCGATCGTGGTCGCGGTTGCGGGTGCGACCGCGGCACGGATCCAGGATGCCGAGTTCATCTGGATGCCCGGCGTCGACCACCTCCCGAGCCTCCGGGACCCGGCCCTCGTGGCCGAAACGATCCTCAGAGTGGCCGGCCGCTAGCGAGTTCCCACGACGTTCTGGCGATGGCGAACTGGCGGTAGAAGGACGGGACGCCGAGGAAGAGCTCGTCGTGGCCGCGGCCGGTCTCGGTCATGCCCAGGGCGGTGAGGATGCGGATCGAGGGCCGGTTCGCATCCACGGCCTCGGCCCAGATCTCCCGGAGGTCCAGGGCGTCGAAGCCGTGCACGAGGCCGAGGCGGGCGACGGTAGAGCCGAGGCCCTGCCCCCAGCGCGCGGACGGGCCGACGACGTACCCGAGTTCACGCCGACGCGGCTCCTCGCCATGGAGGTCGACGTACCCGACCACCTCCTCGCCGGCGACTGCCGCGAGGCGCAGGAGGTCGGAAGGTGGCCGGGTGACCAGCTCGTGCCAGTGGGCCTCGTGGTCGGGCAGTGGGAGGTCGACGGTCCAGCCGGCGTGCTCGCAGAACCGCCGGTCCAGTCCCCAGAGGGCGTACGTCGCCACATCGGACAGCACCAGCGGACGGAGAGACACGGCAGGCTCCATGCCACGAGCCTAGGCACGCGCTGGATACGACAGGTGCTGGTGGACCACTCGCCAGCCGTCAGCGGTCTTACGGAGGACGCGGGTCGCGCGGGAGATGGTCTCGGTGCCGTCCGCGGTGACGTGGTCGATCGACCAGGCGACAGCCAGGTTGCCGCTCACCGCCAAGTCGAAGTCGGGCACCACAAAGCTGATCGGGTTCGGACTGGAGTCGAGACCCGCCGCGCACACCGAGCGGACGGCCGCCTTGCCGGTGTAGTTGCCGTCGACCTCATAGGACACGACGTCCTCGGCGACCGGCTCCATCAACGCGTCCAAGTCGCCGGCGGCGGTGCCAACAGACCAGCCGTCGAACACATCGCGTATGTCTGCAACAGCCACAGCCGGTGGTACGTCGTCATGCGGGAACGAGTGGTGCTCGTGCGTCACGACCCACCGGCCGTCCTGCTTCCGCAGACCGATCGTCAGCCGGAGCCGCAATTCGGGCTGAGCCTCCAACTCGGCCACCGTCCCGCACCGCAGCAACGCAAAGGCGAACGCGACATCCGCCCCCGCCACCACCTCCAGCGACTCCAGCGCGAACGACGCCCCGGCGCGTTGCCACTCGAAGAACCCGGGCCAGGTCTCGCGATATGCCTCCATCCCGCGCACCCCGTCGTACGGCGGCGGTACGTCGTACATCACGATGTCGCCGGCGTGGTCGGCCAGGACCGCGTCCAGGTCGCCGGCGTGGACCGCGGTGACCCAGTTCTCGATCAGCGTGCGGATCTCCTGCTCGTCGGTCATCTCTCGTCCGTCCTTCCGAAGGAACTGTCACCGCCTACAACCCGGCGCCCGGCGGAAACTCATCGCGACAGCGACGACGGCAGCCCGAACGACGGGAAATCCGCCTCCAGGAACGAGACGACCTCGACGATCTCCGGCCCGCGCAGCACCAGTACGTCGAGCCCACCCGGCACGAAGCGCGACCCGTCCCACAGGTACGTCCCGAACGCGAGCTGCCCGTTCGCCCGCGCCGGCAGGAACCGCCACTCGTCTCGCAGCGGCCCGTCGACCAGGAAGGAGCGGATCGCAGCCCGACCGGTGAACCACTCCGGCAGCGGCGGCATCGAGTACTTCGCGTCCTCCGCCAGCATCGCCACGATCGTGTCGACGTCACCCGCCTCCCACGCGGCCATGTACCGGCGTACCAGGTCACGCTCCGCGGCCTCAGGCAGTGCAGACTGCTGACGAGGCACTGAGCTCACGACCGCCCGAGCCCGTTGCAGCGCACTGTTGACCGCGGCAACCGACGTCTCCAGCAGCTCGGCCACTTCACGAGCAGCGAACGCCAGTACGTCGCGCAACAGCAGCACTGCCCGTTGGAGCGCGGACAAGTGCTGCAGCGACGCCACGAACGCCAGCTCCACCGACTCCAGCGCCAGCACTCGCGCCTCTGGACTCAGCGAGGCAGTCCACTCCAGCCGGCTCTGCGGATAAGGCTCCATCCACAGGACCTCGCTGCGGCCGTCGAAATCGACCGGAAGCTCCCGCCGCCCACGCCGTTCGATCAGCGTGAGACAGCGGTTCGTGGCGATCTTGTAGAGCCACGGCCGGATCGATCCGCGATCGTCGTACCCGCGCAGACCGTTCCACGCCCGCAGCAGCGTCTCCTGGACGGCGTCCTCCGCGTCGGCATCGGACCCGAGCATCCGGTAGCAGTGCGCATGCAACTCCCCACGCCACGGCCCCACCAGCTGTCCGAAGGCGTCCTGATCACCGGCACGTGCCGCATCCAAGAGCTCATGCATCACCTGCACGCTAACGTCCAGCGCTCCAATGTGTCAGCGGCCTTCCCACTGTCCACGGCCTCGCGACACCGTTCCAAACAGTCAGCCAGCTGCTGCAGCAGCAGACCGGTCCCGAGCTCCAGCGTGACCAGAGCCGCAGCGGCATTCAGCAGTACGACGTCCCGCACCGGACCGGACTCACCGTCGACGAGATCCCGCAGTACCCGGGCGTTGAACGCAGCGTCACCGCCACGCAACTCAGCCAACGACGACGGTCTCAACCCGAGCGACCGCGGATCGAACACCACCTCCGACGCTGTCCCACCGGACACCACCCACACGCGGGAGTATCCAGTGGTGGTCAGCTTGTCGAGTCCGTCATCGCCGCGTGCGACCAGAGCCGTCTTCCCTTGCTGCGCAAGGGCTTGAGCGATCACCGGCAGCATCTGCGGGTTCGCAACGCCGACCAACGCGTGCTGCGGGTCCGCCGGGTTCAGCAGCGGCGCCAGCACGTTGAAGGCCGTCGGTACTGCGAGCTCACGGCGTACTACCGCAACATGTCGTAAGGCCGGATTGAAGCGAGGCGCGAACAGATAGGTCAGTCCGGCCTCGGCCGCCACCCGGGCCGCGTCCACCGCGGACAGGTCGAGCGGTACGCCCAGATGCTCGACCAGATCGGCCGAGCCGCCCGCCGACGAGGACGCGGCCCGCCCGCCGTGCTTGACCACGGTCACGCCGGTCGACGCCGCAACCACAGCGGCCATCGTGGAGATGTTGACCACCCCGGTCCGGTCGCCGCCGGTCCCGACGATGTCCACGAACGGTCCGCCGATCCGCACCGGCGTGGCGTGCGAGCGCAGTACCGTGGCCAGCCCTGTGATCTCGGCGGCGGTCTCGCCCTTGGCGCGCAGTGCGATCAGGAAGCCGGAGATCTGCGCCGGCGACGCCTCGCCCAGCACCAACTGGTCCATCGCCCAGCCGGTGTCCGCCTCGGTCAGGTCGGAGCCGGCCAGCAGGGCGGAGATGAGTCCGGACCAGGTCCGGAGCGTTGTTGCCATCGGCAATCCTCAGGGGTGCTGGGCCGCCCACGAGGACATGACAACGGCCGCCTCGCAGGAGACGGCCGGTTGGTTACACGCGGAAGCAGCCGTCTAGTCGACGGCCCACCACATACCCGCGCGCAGGAACATGGCAGTGACGATAGTCAAGCAATCATCCGCAGCGCAATCTCTAGGCGACGAGCTCCTGCGCGACGTTCCAGCCGCGGATGTGGTCGACGGTGAAGGTGGGGACCAGGGCGTCGTCGTTGCCGATGCTGCGGTCGGGGAAGTCGAAGACGGCGAGCATGAGCTGCAGCGGGTACGACGGGGCACCCGCGCAGGTGCGGATCGGAGCGTCATCGACGGAGAAGTCGGCCTGGCCGGCGGTCCACTCGACGGCGTACGTGTGGAAGTCGCGCAGGTCGATCGGGAGCGGGACCGCCTCGAAGTCCTGCGGCACCGACGGGTCGCGGATGGTCTTCAGGCCCATCCCCACCGAGGTGGTCTCGCCGGGGACGACCGCATCGCCGAACACTTCCATCACGCAGATCTCCCCGCACCGCTCCGGACTGTCCTCCAGCCCGACCATCTACAGCGACACCATCGAGCGTGCACTGATGTCGGCCCGCGCCCGGAGTTCGACGTACCCGCCGTTTGGAGTCCAGCCCCAGAACGGCGGCTGCTCTTCCTGGACGACCAGACCCTCGCGGTACGGCTGCTGTCCGACAGTGCTCCCCACCGGGCCGGAGTAGTTGCCGGACTGGATCCCCGACACCCGCAGATCCGGCTTGTGGTCCCCGGAACACCAAAGTCCCTGGCCCGCAGGGATGCTGAGGGTCAAACCTGAGTCACCCAGGGTGTACGAGGCTTCAGACGCTGCGCGGGAGCTCCAGTGCGGCAGGTAGTACGGCGACCACACCGACTCATCCAGTGCGGCACCCTCGAAGCGGTCCTCGAAGACCAGCTCACCACGGGTCGTGGGCATGCCCCCATGATGGGTCCTCGGACCGTCTTGTCACATCATGGTGGCCCGATCCGTCAGATGAGGTGGACCGGGATGAGGGAGGCCCTGTGAACGACACCCACCAGCTGGCGCGAGAGTTCGAGCAGCACCGGGGACAGCTGCGAGCTGTCGCGTACCGAATGCTCGGTTCGCTCACGGAGGCCGAGGACGCTGTACAGGAAGCATGGCTGCGGCTGAACCGGTCGGACGTGAGTGGCGTCGGCAATCTGGCCGGTTGGCTGACCACGGTGGTGTCGCGGGTCTGTCTGGACATGCTGCGCAGCCGCAAGTCGCGGCGGGAAGACTCGCTGGACACGTTCGTGCCGGACCCGATCTCGATCCGGCAGGATAACGGTCCGAGCCCGGAGGACCAGGCAGTCCAGGCTGATGCGGTCGGTCTGGCGATGCTCGTCGTTCTTGAGACGCTGGCGCCGGCGGAGCGGCTGGCCTTCGTCCTGCACGACATGTTCGGGGTCAGCTTCGACGAGATCGCGCAGATTGTGGACAAGTCGCCGGCCGCGACGCGACAGCTCGCCAGCCGGGCGCGGCGCCGGGTCCACGGCGCGCCGGCCGGCGACGGCGATCCGGGGCGTCAGCGGGAGATCGTCGACGCGTTCCTCGCCGCGTCGCGCGGTGGCGACTTCGAGGCCCTGCTCGAGCTGCTCGACCCGGACGTCGTACTGCGGGCCGATGCGGGCGCGGCGTCGGCGGAGTACGCCGGACCGGCGGTCTCCAAGCTGGTCCGCGGTGCCCGCGCCGTGGTCGAGCAGGCGCTGCTGTTCACCCGGATGGCGCCGCACACCGAGCACGCCCTGATCAACGGCATGCCGGGAACCGTCACGGTCCTCAACGGCCGGGTGATGGGCGTCATGGACATCACCGTCGTGAACGGCAGGATCACCGAGATCAACATCCTCGCCGACGTCGACCGCACCCAGCAGCTCAAGCTGTCGGCCTGACCAGGGACATCACGCGCTCCGCCTGGGCCTCCGCCGTACCGGGAGGGTTCCGGGCGGCGCTCGGCCCGCCGGGTCCGATGAGCGTCAGCGAGAACGCGGCCCACAGTGAGCGGGCGGCACGGAAGCGCTCCGGATCGACGGGGAAGCGTGACAGCAGCGTGCTCCAGTCCGTCTCGCGGCCGGACAGGTGCTCGACGAGATTGGCGAGCTCGAGCGTGAGGTCGCCGAGCCCGGCGTCCTCGAAGTCGACGATCCGGATCCGGGTCCCGTCCCAGAGGTAGTTCGCCAGGTTCGGATCGCCGTGGCCCACCACCGGATCCTGAACCGCGGTCAGCACCTCCACCGCGGTCCCGAGCCAATCGGCGGCCGCCGTGGCCGCGTCCGCGATCACGCCGTCGCCTTCGCGCAGTACGGCGAGCGAGCGCGAGGTCCGATCGATCACTGCCGGGACGCCGACCGACGGGAGGCCGTCAGGATCGGTCGACCACAGCGCCCCGAGCGCCTCGCCCAGCCCGTCGAGCTGCTCAGGAGTGAGCGAGCCGCCGAGCGGCAGACCTGGGAGAACCGACATCGAGACCCACGGCTGTGAGTCGGTCCCGCGCGCCAGCGGAGCAGGTACGAGGTCCGGGACCTGGCGCGACAGCAAGGTGAGAGCCGCCCATTCGCGACCCGGTTCGTCGCGGGACCAGGACGTGTAGTGCTTGGTGAGGACCGAGTCGTCAGCCTCGACTGTGTGTGTCATCGAGACAAGTTTGCTGGGGGTGTCGATAACGGGACCGGTCCTTCGACGTGTCTTTAGAAGCGGATACGGCGAGGGAGTGGTTCGGATGTCGACGCAGGCGCTGGTGCCGGTTGCGAGTGATGTGGTGGCAGGGCTGCTGGGGGCCGGGTTCAACGGCGCCATCCGGCTGCCGGGTGAGACGGAGTACGACGTACAGCGGAAGTCTGTGGTCCCGACAGTGGACTCGCGGCCGTTGGTGGTCGCCGAGGCCTACAGCCGGACCGACGTACAGGCGGCAGTGTGGACGGCGCGCGAGTACGGCGTACCGATCGCGGTGCAGGCCACCGGTCACGGGACGCGTGTACCGGCCGACGGCGGGATCCTGCTGAAGACGACGCAGATGACGACCGTGCTGGTCGACCCGGAGCGCCGGGTCGCCAAGGTCGCGTCGGGTGCGCGCTGGGGTGCTGTGCTGGACGCGGCCGGTCAGTTCGGGCTGGCGCCGCTGTCCGGATCGCACCGCGACGTCGGTGTCACCGGCTACACGCTCGGCGGCGGGGTCGGTTGGCTGGCGCGCAAGTACGGCTTCGCGGCCGACAGCGTGATCCGGGCCGAGGTCGTCACCGCGGACGGACGGTTCGTCACCGCGAGCGCCGAACACCACCCGGACCTGTTCTGGGCGATCCGCGGCGGCACCGGCAACTTCGGCATCGTCACCTCGCTGGAGTTCCGGCTGTACCCGGTCCGCCAGGTCCACGCCGGCATCGTGTACTACGGCATCGACCGCGCCGCCGACATCCTGCGCCGGTACCGCGACTGGACCGCCACGATCCCCAACGAACTGAGCACCGCCGTCGTCCTGACCCGGGTACCCGGCACCGAACAGCGCGCCGTCGCGATCAAGGTCCTGTACGCCGGTGACGCCGAACTGGCCGAACACCTGCTGAAGCCGCTGTTCGAGGTCGCCGGACCGCGACTGGCCGGCGAGCTACGCACCCTGGAGTACGGCGAGGCCGCGATGGGAGGTACGCCGGCCCGGCACCTCGACTTCCTGGACACGCTGACCGACGACGTGATCGACGCGGTCACCGGCTTCGAGAACGAGGAAGCACCGACCGTCGAGATCCGGCACTGGGGTGGCGCGATGGCTCACCCGGGTCCCGGCGCCGGACCGGTCGGTCACCGCGGAGCGTCGTACTCGCTGATCATCGACCGGGAGGTCGCGGCGGACCTGGTGCCGAACTCGGGCCGCACGTTCGTGAACTTCCTCGGCGACCCCGGTCGCGCGGACACCGCGTACGCACCGGACGACCTGCGCCGGCTGCGGGAGGTCAAGCGGGCCTACGACCCGGCGAACTTCTTCCACCTGAATGCGAACATCCGCCCCTGAACACAGCGAACCGGTCCCCGGGAGGGCTGGGGACCGGTTCGCTCGAGACCGCTCGGCTCAGACTGTGCCCGAGTTGCCGTACACGCTCACGTGCACGTGGTCGTAGTGGTTCGCGGTGGTGCTGCCGCGGTCCTCCATCGAACGCCAGCCTTCGCTGCTGCGCTGGACCGTCCAGATGTGCTGCGACCAGATCAGCTGGCTGATGCCGAGCTTCTTGTAGTTCGCGTGCAGCCAGTCGGCGACCTCCTGGCCCTCCGAACCGCTGACCATGATGTCGAGCGCGCGGCCACTGGAGTGCTCCGAACCGCTGTCGCCGGACCGCAGACCGCCGTACGACGAGATGTCCGGGAACTTGGCGCAGACCGCGCGGTGGACGCGGATCGCGTCCTGGGTCAGCCCGTCCTCGACCGACGAACCGGACTTGCAGGCGGCCTGGGAGATGGCACCCGCCGTGCTCGCCACCGGCTTCGTGGCGGACAGGTACTGCGCCTTGACCCAGCGGGACTTGCCGTCGCTGACGACCTCGGCCCAGATGCCGTCGACCTTGCCCGAGACCGACACCTTGGTGCCCTTCGGCAGCACGTCCAGCAGGACGCCGGTCAGCGGGAGCGACCAGAGGTTCACGTCGGTGGTGGTGTACTTCGAGCCGGTCACCTTGGGCGGCTCGGCAGTGCGGGTTTTCGTCGGCGTCGGCTTGGGGATCGGCGCCTGCTTCTTCAGGTGCTTGGCCGTCGGGGCCGCCTTCGGCTTCGGAGCCGGAGCCGAAGGGGTGACGTCCAGCGGGGGACGCAGAGCATCCCGGCTGATGGCCGAGTCGCGCGCCAGCTGCAGGGACGAGCTGGCGATCGAGGTGTTCAGGTGGACTTGCTGACCAGGGAGTGCGGCCGCCGAACCGGTAGCCACCAGGGCCACTGCTGCGCCGGGAATCGCCACCTTCACGATGCCGGGCCGGATCACCTTCGAGCGCGGTTGACGGTGCCGCGCCTGTCTATGCCGTCCTGCAGACACTTCTAGAACCCAATCTGCCGAGACCAAAACGTTATCGACCGGAGGAGTCAAGCACAGATCCCTGCAGGGTTCGCAATCGACCCACAGTTTTAACGCATTACGAACATCCGCCACGGGTGCCGAGCGTGATCTGCCCGCTATCCGGATGTGATCGTCCTGAGATCAAACGCTTGGTCCACACAAAGCGTCGATCACGGCGCTTTTGAGTAACCCGGCGTACCGCTCGGGTGACCATCCGCGGACCAGAACCAGGAGTTCGTAAAGCTCGACCGAGATGTACGTCCACAGCACATCGGCGACCTCCTCGAGGGTGATTCCGTCGCGCAGGTCACCCGTCTCGAGCAGATGGCGGCCGAGCATCGTCATCCCGGTCAGCCGCTCGTCCATCAGCGTCTGCCAGGTCTCGCGCAGGGTCTCGTCACTGAGCCGGCCGTCCCGGATCACGATCTGCACCCGGGCCGACCGCTGCTGCCGCACGAGGAGGCCGTCGACGTACAGCGAGATCTTCCGGCGTACGTCGGGCTCGGCCTGGACGGCCTGGGATTCGGGACGCTCGGCCATCGGGACAGGCTCGTCGTCGCCGGCGATGACGAAGTCGAAGACGGCCTTCGCCAGCACGGCCTTGGTGCCGAAGCCCTTGTAGATGCTCTCGGCCGAGACGCCGGCCCGCTTCGCCACCGCACTGATCGTGGTCGCCTGGAAACCGTCCGTCTCGAAGAGATCGCGCGCCGCGATCACGACGTCACGGCGGCGATGCCGGGCGCGCTCGCGCCGTCCGGTGGCGTCGTACTGCCTCTTGACTTCGGCCATGTCCGATCCCATGCTTTTGAGTACAGTCACACTGTATCGAATTATTGGGGGAAGCGATGAGTACCACAGCAGGCGTGTCGGCGAGTGAGCTCGCCGTCCGTTCCATCCGCATCATGGCCGACGGCGACCGGGCCGACTTCGACGCGCTGATCCATCCGGACGCGGTCAACCGGGAGGACGACGTCGAGCCGCCGGCGTGCCGGGTCGGGGGCCCGGCCGGTTACTACGCGACAGCACTCTGGCTGCGGACCGCGTTCGAAGGGCTGGCGTACGAGATCCACCATGTGGTTGCCAACGGCAACCTGGTGGCGATCAACTCGACCATGAGCGGGCGGCATGTCGCGCCGTTCGTGGTCTACACGCCGGCGGGCGCGGTGGACACCGTGTTCCCTCCGACCGGGCAGACGTTCGCGATCACGCAGTCGCACTGGTTCCGGCTGGAGGACGGCAAGGTCGTCGAGCACTGGGCCAACCGCGACGAGCTCGGTCAGGCGAAGCAGCTCGGCTGGGTCCCGCCGACCCCGGCCTACCTGTTCCGGATGGCGCGCGCCAAGTCCCGGGTCAAGCGCGCCATGTGATCCAGCGCGCGGCGGGGCGGCCGGGTTGCTGGTTGACTGCGGGAGTGGATGAGCTCGGGTTCCGGGTCGAGGGCGGGGCGGTGGCCCGGCTGGTGATCGACCGCGTCGCGAAGCGGAATGCGTTGACGCGCGCGATGTGGGAGGTGCTGCCCGGTCTGCTCGCGGAACTGGCCGCCGACGACGAGGTGAAGGTCCTGCTCGTCACCGGCGCCGGGCCGAGCTTCTCCGCCGGGGCGGACATCGGGGAGCTGGTCTCCGGAGCCGATCCGGCCGACCCGATGGCCGAGCTGCGGGCGTTCAACCTGCGGGCGCAGGTGGCCTTGCGGGAGTTCCCGAAGCCGACGATCGCCGTCGTGCGAGGGCACTGCATCGGTGGCGGGCTCGAGCTGGCGGTGAACTGCGACTTCCGGTTCGCGGCACGGGACGCGACCTTCGGAGTGACGCCGGCCCGGATCGGGGTCGTCTATCCGCCGGATGCGATCAAGGTGCTGCTGGACCTGGTTGGTCCTGCGACGACGAAGTACCTGCTGTTCAGTGGCGAACTGCTCAGCGCCGGCGAGGCTGAGCTGAAGGGCCTGGTCGATCGCGTCGCCGACGATCCGTTGGCGGCGGCCGAGGCGTTCGCCGCGACGATGGTGTCGCGGTCGCAGCTGACCATCCGCTCGGCCAAGGAGACGGTCAACGCCCTGCTGGCCGGGACGGATGCGGAAGCGCCGGCGCTGCGGCGCTACCGGGAGACGATCGCCAGTGGTGAGCTCGCGGAGGGCATCGCGGCGTTCACCGCGAAGCGCTCAGCCGATTTCCCGTGGCACCGCTCAGGCTGAGATCAGCGTGCCGCGCAGCTCGACCCGGTCGCCGACCGCGGCCGAGACCCGGGCCGCGATCGCCTCGGCCTGCGCGTCGTCGGCGACGTCGACCATGAAATAGCCGGCGAGCTGCTCCTTGGTCTCGCCGAACGGGCCGTCGGTGACCACCTGGACACCGTCACGGATCCGCACGATGCGGCCCTCCTCCGGCGGCTGCAGGCCCTCTGAGCTGACCAGCTCGCCGCTGGCCGCGAGCTCACTCTCGAGCTTGATCAGCCTGCCGAGCCCACGCTGGTCCTCGTCGGTCCAGGTGCGGTCGGTACTCCGGAAGATCATCACGACGTATTTCATGGGATCACCGTAACGACGTGGACGGACAGAACCCCGCGAACCGGGGCGGTTCGCGGGGTTCTGTGGCGTGCGCCGGATCAGTACCAATGACGTCGTCCGCCGACGGCGCGGCCGGTGGATCCGAGCAGGAACAGCACGGCCCCGATGATGAGCAGGACGATGCCGATCGTCCACAAGACCGGGATACTCAGCAGGAACCCGAGAATCAACAGGATCAAACCGAGGATGAGCATGAAGCCTCCTTCTCAGGACCGCCGGGCGGAGGTGATGGCGGCCACCCACATCCGGTGCCCATTCCGGCGGGCCCAAACCTCCAACAAGTGTTTGATCTCAGGAGGTCACCGGCTCCAGTTGCCCTTGGGTCGACTGCTTGCGGCTGACGAGCAGACCGCAGCCGGCCAGGCCCAAGACGATGAAGCTCCAGACGGCCAGGAAGGCGATTCGGTAGCCGTGGGTCAGCGCGATCGGTGTGGTCCCGGTCGTGGCCGCAGTGGCGACGGCGGACAGTACTGCGACACCCACCGCACCGCCGATCTGGAAGCTGGCGCTCTGCAGACCTGATGCGACCCCGGAGTCCTCACCGGCCACATCGCTGAGGGCGGCGATGGCGCCGGCGACCGTTCCGGCGCCCAGACCGGCGCCGAAGATCGTCAGACCCCAGAAGGCCAGCTCGAAGTAGCCGGAGTCCACGGTCACCCTGCACATGAGCGTCGTACCGACTCCCGCGATCACCAGCGAGACGAACCCGACCACGCGCGGGCCGACGCGAGTGACCAGGTGCTGTCCGACCATCGACGCGACCACAGCGGCCGCCGCGAGTACGGCGGACATCAGGCCGTAGCGGATTGCGGAGACACCCAAGGCCAGCTGGGCGTACTGCGTGTAGATGTAGTTCAGCCCGAACGCCGCCAGGCCCCAGGCGACTGTGATCAGGTTGCCGCCGACCAGACTGCGCGAGCGGAAGATCCGTAGCGGTACGAGCGGTGCGGCCGACCGCTTCTCCACCAGCACGAACAGACCGAACAGCAGCGCGGACAAGACGATCAACGCGACGGTCCGCCCGACGGACGACTCCGGTGCCTCGATGACGGCGTACACGAGGACGATGAGCGCGGCCGTCACACTGGCCGCGCCGGCCACGTCGAACCCACGCCGCCCCGGGCCGCGGCTGTCCATCAGCAGTACGGGAGCCAGTACGAGGACCAGCACGCACACCGGCACGTTGATGAAGAAGATCCACTGCCAGCCGAGCCCATCGGTCACGGGCCCCCCGATGAGGGACCCCGCCGTACCGCCGACGCCGCTGGTAGCGCCCCAGATGCCCAGTGCCTTGTTGCGGTCCGCTCCGGACGGGAACGTCGTCATCACGATCGACAACGCACTCGGTGCCAGTACGGCGGCCGCCGCGCCCTGCAGGCCACGCGCGAGGACCAGCGCGTCACCACTCCAGGCGAACCCGCACAGCAGCGAGCACGCACCGAACAGCACCAGTCCGGTCATGAGCACCCGCCGCCTGCCCAGCAGGTCGGAGATGCGCCCACCGAGCAGCAGCAGTCCGCCGAACATCAGCGCGTAGCCGCTCGGAACCCACTGCACACCACCGCTCGAGAAGATCAGTTCACGCTCGATCGACGGCACGGCGACCAGCACGATCGACGCGTCCAGGATGATCATGAATCCGGTCAGGCACAGCAGCGCCAGCGCGAACCAGCGCTTCTTCTCGGTCACCATGTGAACATCTCCAGTACGGCGGGACGCTCCGGCTGAGCGTCACTCGGTGGAGACGTCGGGCCTGGCCGGACCACTTCGACATCCCGGATCTGTCGAAGTGGGTACAGCTGTTACGACGTACCGGGTAACAGGGGGCCACAGCGGCCTCCGCGAGCGACAGGATGGTGCCCGTGAAGTACATGCTGCTGATCTACAGCAACCCGGAGAGCTGGGCGAGCCTGTCCGCCGAGCAGCGCGAAGGCCTGAGCCGAGCGCACGAGTCCCTGACCCGTGAGCTGAGCGAGCAGGGTCTGCTGGTCAGCGCTGCCGGGCTGGCTGACCCGATCACGAGCCGGACGGTGTCGGTGCGTGACGACACCACGACGACCACGGACGGACCGTACGCTGAGGCCAAGGAGCACCTGGCCGGGTTCTACCTGGTCGAGTGCGACAACATCGACCAGGCGATCGGCTACGCGGCCCGGATGCCGGACGCGAAGTACGTCGCGGTGGAGGTACGGCCGGTGATGGACGCGTCCGGGCTTGAGATGTGACTGCCTTCGATCTGCTGCTGCGCGAGCAGGCGCCGCAGGTGCTGAGCGCACTGGTCCGGCACTACGGCCACTTCGATCTGGCCGAGGAGGCCGTGCAGGAGGCGCTGCTCGCGGCCACCCAGCAGTGGCCGGACGAGGGCGTGCCGGACAACCCCCGTGGCTGGCTGATCCGGGTCGGGTCACGTCGGCTCACCGATCTGCTGCGCAGCGAGTCGGCCCGGCGGCGCCGCGAGGAGAACGCGGCACAGATGGCTGCGCCCGAGGAGTTCGTTGCCGCAGGCCCTGAGATCGACGATCCGGGCGGCCGGGACGACACTCTGACGCTGCTGTTCCTGTGCTGCCATCCGGCGCTGTCCCCGGCGTCGCAGATCGCACTGACGCTGCGCGCGGTCGGTGGTCTCACCACTGCGCAGATCGCAGCCGCGTTCCTGGTGCCGGAGCCGACCATGGCGCAGCGGATCAGCCGGGCGAAGCGCAGCATCAAGCAGGCGGGCAGCTCGTTCGAGATGCCGCCGGAGGCTGAGCGGGACGAGCGCATGGGCGCCGTACTGCATGTGCTCTACCTGATCTTCAACGAGGGCTACACCGCGTCCTCGGGTACGGCGTTGCACAGTGCCGAGCTCACCACGGAGGCGATCCGGCTGGTGCGCGGCGTACGCAAGCTGCTGCCTGACGACGGCGAGGTGGCGGGGCTGCTCGCGCTCATGCTGCTCACCGACGCGCGGCGGCCCGCTCGGACGGGTGTGGACGGCGCACTGGTCCCGCTGGCCGAGCAGGACCGTTCGCTGTGGAACAAGGACACCATCGTCGAGGGCGAGTCGCTGGTGACCGATGCGCTGTCGCGCACGCAGCTCGGGCCCTACCAAGTGCAGGCGGCGATCGCAGCGGTGCACGACACGGCCGAGCAGGCCGACGACACGGACTGGCGGCAGATCGTTGCGCTGTACGACGTGCTGGAGCAGATGTCGGACAACCCGATGGTCAAACTCAACCACGCCGTCGCGGTCGCCATGGCGGTCGGTCCGAAGGAGGGCCTCGCCGTACTCGAGCCACTGGAGTCCGACGACCGCCTGACCGACAACCACAGGCTGGAGGCGGTCCGCGCCCACCTGCAGGAGATGTCAGGCGACCTGGCCGGCGCCCGCGAGAGCTATCTGCACGCGGCCCGCCGTACGACGAGTGTCCCGGAACGCAACTACCTCCAGTCCAAGGCCGACCGCCTGATCTGACTCGCGGTGCCCCCGGACATGTGTCAGGTTTGGGGTTGTGGATCTCACCAGGGCTTCCCTCCTCCGGGAGATGCTGACCGGCACCGAGCTCGGCACCCGGACGACGGAGTTCGCGCACTCGCTGCGCAGGTTCACCACCCGGAACGGCGGTCTGATGCTGTTGGGGCCGGCCGACGACGAGCCGTGGCACCTGACGGCGCACCTGGACGACGAACTGCACCGGGCCGGGGTCGAGGACATCCGCCCGGCTCTGGTCCGCTGGGCGCCACCACCGGATGCACCGCCACACCTGGCGATCGGACTGGACCGTCTGCGTGACACCGGGCGGGGTGAGTCTCTGCTGGTAGTGGCGGAGGAGGACCCCGCGGACACATTGCTGGAACGCATCAGCGACGTACGGCGGCGTGGTACGACGATCTTCAGCATCGGCAACGGTGACAAGGAGCTGACGTCACTCAGCCACGAGACGCTGGTGCCTGAGCTGCTGGTGCCGGATGGGTTCGGCTGGACGAGCCGTCCGATCGAGCTCGACCATGACGAACCGCAGAGCGGCGTACCACTGACCGACACCGAGCCCCAGACGACGGAGGGGTTCGAGATGGCGCAGCACCTGGTCAGCCTGGCCGCGGCTGACCAGGACGCCGGCCAGCCGGGCTGGCGCCGCCGTCTCCGTGCCGCGATCGAACGCCTCGGCGGCGAACCGGCCTAGGCCTGTCCGTACAGCACGGCCAGCCGGGGCAGATGAGTCTCCAGGTCGTCATCGTCGTCGAAGTCGATCTCCTTGCCGGCAGGCAGGTCCGGCGTATCCGGTGCTTCCGCCTCGACCGCCTTCCAGTACGCCGCCTCGTCGCCGGTCACGTTCTTGTAGGCGTGACTGCCGACGGACAGCATCGCCTCGCCGTCGAACCCCTCGAAGTCCTCCGGCCTGTCCTCGTCGACCACGTCCGCGAGCGAGTCCGGCTCTGCCAGCGCGCCCTCCCACACCTCCCGTCCCTGCGCGATCAGCCAGCCCCGGAACGAGTCGAACCCGTCCTCGGAGGCCCCCGAGTTGATCAGGTACGCCGCTGCCCACAGGTCCCACCGGTACGACTCGACCTGCAACCGCGCGAGTTCGACCCCGAACCCCGCGATCTGGTCGGCCTCGAGTCCACCGAGCACCTTGACCAGCGCGTCCGCAACCCCGTCCGGGTCCGCGACGGTGTCATCCACCGCACCCCGCGCACCCTCGACCAGTCCCCAGAAACCATCCCTGTCCACCCCCACAGCCTCTCACCGCCCCACCCCCCAACGGGAGCGCTGATCCGGTGTGATTTACCAAACGTCGTCCAGAGCGGTGTGGTGGGCGGGTCGCGGACGAACGGGCGCGGCTGCCGGTACGTGTAGCGCAGTTGCAGAGCGGTCGGACCCATCACGCCCAGTGGCAGCGCGAGGTCACGCATCCGCTCGATCCGCCACAGTGCGTAGTGGCGTCAGGCTGATCAGAAGGCCGTCACTCCCAGCGAGCCTCAAGCCCTTGTCGTCGAGAGTGACCGGACGCGTCTCGCCGGTCCACTCGTCGCACAGGATGTAGCGGCCCTCGAGCCCGTCGAGTGCGACGTGCACCTCGTCGACATCACCCTGCAGACTGACTGCGAGCAGTACGCGTCCGTCCTCGGTCGTCGCCTGGACCGAGTCGACGTCGACGATAGGCCGGCGGACGGTTGCCGTACGCAACGGACCGCGCCAGCGCTTGAAGACCGCGGCCGCCTGCCCCATCGCCTCGCGGGTCTCGTCGCTCCAGGTCTCGGGATCGTCCATCAGCACCCACGGCCCACCGATCACGTACGGCGCGATCCGCGCCCGCGGGGAGAGCTCGTCGGCGCCCATGTACGCGCTCTGCCAGTCCAGCGGCAGGTATCGACCGAGACCAACCTTGGCCAGGCTGTTCCAGTGTGTACGGCAGTGGTCTTCGGTGATCGTGGTGTGGTGGCTGCGCACCATGGCCAGGTCCAGCGGACGTGCGCCGTTCCAGCAGTTCTCCAGCACCAGTTGGGGAAACTCGGTCCGCAAGGTGCGCAGAATGTGGTGCCACGCACGCTCGGCGGCGTGCTCGCCGGCGCCCGCATCGTGGGTGTGATCCTCGCGATCGCAGCGCGCGATGGACTCGAAGTCGTGCAGGAACCAGGTCAGCCCGAACTCGTCGACCATCCGCCGGAGCTCATCGAGGATCCAGTCCCGGGCCGGATCATGGCCGAGGCAGAGTGCATGGTTGCCGAAGCTCAGCTTCGGGGTCATACCTCGCCAGCTGGCCAACCACTCCGGATGTTCGAGCGCGACCGGTGATGCCGGATCGGCGTTCCCGAAACCACACCAGACACCGAAGCCCAGACCGCGCGAGCGTGCCTCGTCCGACAGCCACCGCATACCGGAAGCGAACCGGTCGTTGGCGTGCCAGTCGCCGACCGAGCGTTCCCAACCTTTGTCCACCACGAAGACCTCGGCACCGATCGCCGCCGTCGCGTCCATCATCCCGATGATCCGCTCGGTGGACGTGTTCTCCTGGACACCCCACGAATTCGCCACCACACAAGGGAATTCCGGGTCGCCAGGCATCCCGCTCAGGTCAGGTGCCGTCACGACCTCGTCGATCACCAGCGACCGCAGTGCCGCCGTACCCTCATCCAGACCGCCCGGAACCAGAGCAACCCATCCGACCGGCCCCTCCCAGTCCACCGAGCCAGTCGGGTGGAAGGTGTCCGATGGCAGCCGGCTGGTGATCCGCGTCCGGCCGTCCCGGACCGTCACCTCTATCGTCAGCGAACCGCTGTACTCCCACGCCAGTACGGCGCACTGCCCAGCCAACTCCACCAGCGTCCACGCAGCCGCATCCTGGTGATCGTCGTCCGGCCCCGGCGCGGCACCCTCCAGATAGCGATGCCCGTCCTTGATGTCAGGAAAGCGCATCGGCTCACCGTTGCGTTGGGCAACGGCATCGGCCGTCCCGTACGGTCCGGCGTGCAGGCAGATGAGATCGCCCTCGGCCAACCTCCTGGTCGGCGTGACCACACCTCGATCAGCCGCGTCCCAGCTGAACAGATGCAACCACTCCACGACCGCCTCGTTCGCCTCGAGCTCGATCTCGGCAAGGGGTGCGGCCGGGGTCAGCCTCGTCGCGAGGCGAAGGAACGGACCGACGTGGTCCTCGACGGTGGCATGCGCTATTCCGAAGTCAGTCATTGTGGTCGGCTCTCGTAGGGTTGGGGCCGTGGACAGCAACGCGGTGGTGGTGACCGGTGCGGCCAACGGCATCGGTGAGTCGATCGCCCGCCTCCTGGTCGAACGCCGGTGGACAGTGATCGGGCTGGATCGTGACGAACCCCGGCTGCAGAGCCTGCGCGACGAGCTGGGTGACAAGTTCGTCGGCGTCACCGGCGACGTCACCCGGCGCGCGGACCACGAGCGAGCCCGTCAGGTCGGCACCGAGCACGCCCGGCTGACCGGATGGGTCAACAACGCCGGGATCGAGCGACCGACGACGGCCAGGGCCCTGGACGAGAACGACCTGCAGGCCATCGTCCAGGTCAACCTGATCGGCACCATGCTGGGCTGTGCCGTCGCCACCGAGGCACTGCGCGGCACCGGCGGCGCGATCGTCAACATGTCGAGCATCCACTCGCTGGCCGGATTCCCGGAGTCGTTCGTGTACGCCGCGACGAAGGGCGGCATCGACGCGATGACGCGCCAACTCGCGGTCGAGGAGGCCGCCCAGGGCATCCGCTGCAACGCGGTCCGTCCGGGCGCGGTGATGACACCGCTGACCCAGTCGTTCCTCGACGCGTCCGACGATCCCGAGGCCCTGCTCGCGGAGTACGCCGACCTGCACCCGATCCGCCGCCTGATCGAACCGGTGGAGATCGCCCGGGTGGTCGCGTTCCTGCTGTCGGACGAGGCGTCGTTCGTCAACGGCGAGTCGATCACCGTCGACGGCGGCGCCACCGCCCGCTGCTATCCCTACCCGGACTGACGACCTCATTCGGCACGGCTCAACAGCCACAGGATCGAGGTCCCGGCAGTCGCGACCAACCCGGCCTCGGCAAGGTCCTTCCCGGTCCGCCGCTCGGCCCGGCGCAGCTGCCCGTCCTCGAGCACGTCCACGGCGTACGTCGCCATCGGGTCGAGCCCGACCGGTCGCACCGGCTCCCAGCCTCCGGTCGGGTGCAGCCGGAAGCCGGCCACCAGATGCCGGTCGTCCGCGGTCAGCTGGTAGGCGGGCTGACGCCAGCCCTTCTCCTCGCGCAATGGCTGCTCGGTCAGCGGAACCAGTACGCCGGTCTCGACCAACGGCCTGATCACCGACCGATAGCTGCCCACGTGATCCCGTAGCCGCCGCAACAGCTCCGGCCGCATCTCGGTGAGTCGCACCGACACACCGAACCGATGCAGCAACGCCGCCCGCATCTTCGTGTCGAACTGGGCGGCCGTGATCAACGTCCCCGAGTAGTCGACCTTCTGGAACCGATGCTCGCCGCGCCACTCACTCTGCGGCCAGTGCAGTAGCTGACGAGGCGGCAGCAGTTGAGCAGCACCCCAGAGACAGGTGAGGTGGTGCTCGGTCCAGTCCGGGTCGGAGAGGAACAACGCGTCGACATGCGCGGCCAGTCCGGCGTCAATCCGCAGTCCGCCGGACGAGCAGGCTTCCAGCACGGTCTCCGGATAGGCCGCACGCAGCCGATCCAGTACGTCGTACAGGCCGAGGTAGTGGCGTAGCAGTCCATCCTCCGAGCCGTGGCCGTGGTCGTCGCGGGTGCAACCGGCTCCAGGATCGAGGTTGAAGTCCCACTTGATCCAGCGGGCGCGGGTGGTCTCGATCAGACCGGACACGCCGGCGAAAACGTGCGCCTGTCCGGCCGGGGACCCGAGGCAGACGTAGCCGAGGCTCGAACCTGCCGTGTCCGTGGCGACCACCTCGGGCCGCTCGCCGGCGATGGACGCGCGGGCGCCGATCGCCTCGGCCTCGATCCAGATGCCGAACTCGATGCCCAGGGCACGCGTCTGATCGGCGAGCCAGGCGAGTCCGTGCGGGAAGCGTGCCGCGTTGACCTTGTGCCAGTCACCGCGCTCCGCGAACCACTGGCTGTCCGCCTCCGGGCGGCCGAACCAGCCCGCGTCCAGCAGCGCGACCTCGAGGCCAAGATCCGCGGCGACGGACGCGTTCGCGAGGAACACGTCCTCGGAGATCTCGGCGTCCTCGTACGGCCACCAGTGGTTCCACTCGGTCAGCAGCGGCGGTCCGGCCGGGACCTGCTCGGAGAGGTGCTGCGCCAGGGCGGCGGAAGTGGAGGCACGCGTCTCGCCCCACGCGACGCTGACCTCCGGCAAGGTGAACGTCTCGGTGTCGGCCAGGATGATCCGCTGCCCGTCGGGGTGCAGCGCGACGTCGATTCGTACGCCGTCGTCGACCGGTGTGCTGGCGATTCGCCAGTTCCCGCTCCAGTGCAGCGTCACGACGTACACACCGGCCTCGGTTTCGATCGCCAGCCACGGTACGGCGCCCTGCGTGGAACGGCCCGTGGTCACTGCGAGCTCGGCCGGCTCGTCCACTGGCAGGGTCACCGGCTGGTACTCGAGTCCCCAGCCGCTGGTGAAGCCGTCGATCGACGTTGCCCGGGGCAACACAATGGAGCCGACCCGCGGCTCCCACTCACCAGCCTGAGTGACGGTCACCGCGTAGGTCGCCGCAGCGACGGATTGCCGGACCAGTCCGACCTCGGCTCCCGGCAGTGCGGGGATGAGTTCCGGTGTCTCGATCTCGATCACGTCCCTGGGTTGCTGGGTTGGAGTACGACCTTGCCCGCCGGATGGCCCTTGATCAGTTGCTCGTACCAGTGCTGTCCGTCGGCCAGACCCGCGCGCACCACCTCGCCGCGGAACACCAACTCGCCGCGTCCGAGCAGCTCGACCGCCTGGCCGAACTCGTCGGGCCGGTACGCGAAGCTGGTAGTGCAGGCGACCTCGCGGCGGATCAGGTCCCGCAGCGGAAGCATGCCGTCGGCGGAGTGCAGCCCGACGAAGCAGACGTCCCCGCCCGGCCGTGCGGCGAGGGTCGCCGAGGTCCGGGTATCGGCGCTGCCGACCGCGTCGAACACCGCGTCCGCGCCGAGTCCGCGGGTGAGCTCCTTGATCTGCCGGACGAGGGCCTCCGGGTCGTCGCTGAGCCGTGTCGCTCCACTGGCTTCGGCCGCCGCGACCCGTCCTTCGACCCGCTCGGTGAAGAACAGTTGCTCGACGCCCCTAAACCGCAGTACCTCCAGCAGGAGCAGGCCGATCGGACCGGCACCGATGACGAGGGCGGATCCACCGGCCGAGATCCGGGTACGTCCGACCGCCCGCAGCGCACACGCCGTCGGCTCGGCGAACACGCTGGAGCTGGGGTCGGGCAGATGGTCGACCCGGTGCACCGCCTTCGCCGGTACGACGATCAGCCCAGCGTTGCTGCCGTGGATGTGGCCGCCGAGCAGCTTGCGTTGCGGGCAGACGTTCTCGTGTCCGGCCACGCAGATCGGGCAGACCCCGCACGACCGCAGCGGATTGGCGGTGACCGACGCACCGAGCGGCAGGTGTTGCTCCATCGGTACGTCGGGCCCGTACGCATCGACCACGCCGACGAACTCGTGCCCGAAGACCAGCCCGGGTTTACGCAGGCCGTCCGTGCCGAGAAACCCACCGAGCTCCGATCCGCAGATCCCCGACTCCGTGACTGCGATGCGTACCTCGCCCGGCCCGGGGACCGGGTCGTCGAGGGTGACCAGGTCGAAGTGCCCGACGTCGCTGAGAACCAGCGCCTGCATAACGCTCCTCAGCCGAGCAACTTGGTGGCGGCGTCCTGCATCTTCTGTGCGGCGTCCTCCGGGGTGAGCTTGTTGTTGAGCAGCTGCTCGAAGTTCTTGCCGTAGACCTCGTTGAAGATCTGCTGCATGTTGGCGGTGTAGATGTCGCCGATGCGCGCGTTCGACAGGTCCTTCATCGCCGCCTCGAAGCCTTCCGGCATCCCCTTCAGCATGTCCTGGGACTCCCGGGCCGCGTTCTGCAGCGGGATCCAGTCGTGGTCCTTGGCCATCTGCGGCTGGAACTTGGTCGCGCTCCAGGTCGCGAAGGCCTGCGCCGCCGACAACGCGGCCGACTGCCGCGGGATCACCCAGCCGCCGAGCCAGTACGGCGCGACGCTGTTGCCCTCGTACTTCGGCAACGGGGCCATCGCCCACTTGTCCTTCATCTGCTGGAACGACGAGATGTTCCAGGTGCCGTCGGCAATCATCGAGTACGCACCGGAGGCGAAGCCACCGTTGTTCTGCGCGACCCCGGCCCGCTCGTCCGGCCGCGGCGCGATGTGCTTGGACCACATCATGTCCTGGACGAACCGCATCGACTCGACCACCTTCGGGTCGGTCATCTGGAACTTGGTCGGCTCCAGCGGCTTGTCCACGAACGACGAGCCGGCCGCCCAGGACAGCGACTGGATCCCCCACCAGATGCCGAGCGAGCCGATGTCGAGGCCCCACCGGGTCACCTTGCTGCCGGTCGACTTCTGCAGCTTGGGCGCGGTCTCGACCACCTTGTCCCAGGTCCACGTCGCGTCCGGGTAGTCGAGCCCGGCGGCGTCGAAGTGGGACTTGTTGTAGAACATCGCCATCGACTGGATGTTCTCCGGCACGCAGAACAGGTTCTTGCCGTCGAACTTCCACGGGTCGTACAGCTTGGTCGGGTAGGCGTTCGCGTCCACCATCGGCGTGGTGTCGATCACCGGCTGCTCGTTGAAGACCAGGTTCTTCTTGTAGTGGGCGTACGCCTGGACATCCCAGTAGTAGATGTCGAACGGCTTCTTCGCGGCGTACTGCAACTGCACCTTCTGCCAGTACTGGTCGTACGGCAGGAAGTTGATCTTCGCGGTGTACTTGCCGGTGAACTCCTTGTTGAACAGCGCGACCCGCTTGCGGAAGTTCGCGTCGATGGTCGGGCCGTTCGTCCAGGCGTAGATCTCCAGGTTGGTCTTGCCGACCAGCTCGGTTCCGGTGGGTGCCGGCGCGGCGGCCGGACCGCCGCTGCCGTTGCCGGAGCAGCCGACCAGGCCTGCCGCTCCGGCGGCGGTCAGACCGCCGAGCAGGATCCGGCGGCTCACAGTGTTCTTCGACATGGATCGTCTCCTTCGACGTGACGGTCGGGCTACTTGTTCACGCCGCTGACGGCGATGCCCCGGATGAAGTAGCGCTGGGCCAGCAGGAAGACCAGGATCGACGGGAGCGCGGCGATGGTGGTCGCGGCCATGGTGAGGTGCATCTGCGGCCCGATCCGGGGCGAACCGCTGAAGTAGGACAGGGCGACGGCGATCGTGTACTTCGACTCGTCCGACAGGTAGATCACCGGGCCGAAGAAGTCGTTGTAGGAGGCAATGAAGGTGAAGACGGTGACGGTGGCGATCACCGGCCAGCTGAGCGGCAGGAAGATCGTCCACCAGATCCGCAGGTAGCCGGCGCCGTCGATCCGGGCCGCCTCCTCCAGCTCCCGGGGGATGCCCATGAAGAACTGCCGGAACAGGAAGATGAAGAACGCCGAGCCGAAGAAGGCCGGCAGGATCAGCGGCTTGAAGGTGTTCAGCCAGCCGAGGTGGTTGAACACGATGTACGTCGGCACCAGGGTGACCGTGGTCGGCAGCATCAGCGTCGCCATCAGCGCCAGGAAGATCGTGTTCCGGCCGGGGGCCTGGAGCCGGGCGAACCCGTAGGCGCTGAACGAGCAGCTGAGCAGCGTGCCCAGGACCACCAGGCCGACGATCGTCGCGGTGTTCAGGATGTAGCGCTGGAACGGCACCAGCTGGAACACCTCGGCGTAGTTGTGCCACTGCGGGGTGAACTTCCAGATCGGCGGCGTCACGAACACCTGGGTCGGCGCCTTGAGCGAGGTGAGCACCATCCAGACCACCGGCATCAGCACCGCGAAACAGCCGACGGACAAGACGATCAGCCGGATCCAGGTCCCGAGCGGCAGACCCTTGCGCTTCGTCATCGGTCGTCCTCCGTCTCGGTGTGGACCCACATCGGCATCGAGCGGAAGACCAGCAGGGTGAGCACCATGATGATCGCGAACGCGACCCAGGCGATCGCCGAGGCGTAGCCCATCTTCAGGTACTGGAAGGCGTTCTGGTACAGGTACACCGACAGCAGCAGGGTCGAGTTGTTCGGCCCGCCCTGGGTCAGTACGAAGGGCTCGGCGAACACCTGCAGGCTGTTGATGATGCCCATGATCAGGTTGAAGAAGGTGACCGACGAAAGCATCGGCACGGTCACGTGCAGGTGCTGGCGGAACGTCGAGGCCCCGTCCACCTTCGCTGCTTCGTAGAGCTCCTTCGGCACACCCTGGAGGCCGGCCAGATAGATCAGCATGGTGCCGCCGAATCCCCACAGGCTCATGAAGATCAGCGCACGCAGCGCCCACTGTTCGTCGGTCAGCCAGGACGGGCCGTCGATGCCGACCTTGGCCAGCGCGGCGTTGATCAGGCCGTACTCGCCGTTGAACATCCACTTCCACACCATCGCGACGGCGACGCCGCTGATCACGCTGGGCAGGTAGTAGGCGGAGCGGAAGAACTTCAGCGCAGGCAGCTTGCTGTTCAGCAGGATCGCCAGCACGAGCGCGAGGATCATCGTGACCGGAACACTCACCACGCCGTAGATCAGCGTCACGCTCAGGGACTTGCGGAAGATCGGGTCGGCGAACAGGGCGCTGTAGTTGTCCCCACCCGTCCACACCGGGTTCGTCAGCATGTCGTACGACGTGAAGCTCAAGCCCAGCGACGCGAGCATCGGCCCGATCGAGAACAGCAGCAGGCCGAGGACGGCGGGCGCGATGAAGACGTAGCACCACAACGCCTGGCGCCGGGTCATGGTCAGGCCGCGGCGGGGCGGAGTACTCGCCACCGGTTCCTCGGCCGCCGGGCGGACTGCAAGACGTTGTGCCATAACTCCCTCGTTCCAATTATCGGAACGCTGTTCCTATCAGCGGGACCTGTTGGCATAGTAGGAGCAAAGATGAGGGTGGAGTCAACCGTTTGGACGAAAGCAGGGGGCTGATGGAGACAGATGGGAAGCGTGTCGTAGAGGCGAGCGCCCTGACCGGTTCGGCACGCGTTCTGGCGGTGCTGCGCCACCTGGCCGAGCACCCTGCGGGAACACGGTTGGGCGAGGTCGCAGCGGCCCTCGACGCGCCGAAGTCCAGCGCCCATCGTGCTCTCGGTGCGCTGGTCCAGGCGGGATTCGCCCGGCAGGACGCCCAGGGTGCCTACCATCTCGGCTTCGACCTGCTCCGGCTCGTCTTCGGGTACCACGAGGCGCGGGCGCCGAGTCTCACCGTGGGCCCGCTGCTGCGCCGGCTCGCGGACGAGACCGGCGAGACGACCCACTACGGAGTCCTTGTCGACGGCAACATCGTTTACCAGGCGAAGGTCTCGCCCAGCCGGCAGACGTTCCAGATGAGCTCGGTGATCGGCGGCTCGAATCCGGCCTACCGCACCGGTCTCGGCAAGGCGCTGCTGATGTACGAGCTCACCGACCGGACAGAGGTCGATCAGTACGTCGCCGAGTACGGGCCGCTCGAGGCCCGGACACCGCACACGCTGCGTACGCCGGATGCGTTGCATGACGCCCTCGCGGAAGGCCGCAGCAACGGCTACATGCTCGACATGCAGGAGAACGATCTCGGCATCGTCTGCGTCGCGCTGCCACTGTTCCTGGACTCGCCGACCCGCCCGACCGGCGCGATCAGCATCAGTGCTGTGGTGAGCCGGACGACGCCGCAAGACCTCGTCAGCTGGGTGCCCCGGATCCGCGAGATCGTCACCGAGGAACTCGGCGGCGCGGTCCTGCACGCTCCCGAACCCGTCACCGGAGGCTGAATGTCCACCACAGCAACGAATCTGACCGTCACCGACGTCGAGGCCGTCCACCTCCGGTTGTCCGCGGTGGACGCGGATCGCTGCGACGGGACGCAGGACACCTTGCTGATCTTCGTCACGGCCAGCGATGGTTCCGTAGGAGTCGGTGAAGTCGACTCGGCGCCGCTGGTCGCGAAGGCGGTCGTCGAGGCGGAGCCGTCGCACCTGATCGCCCGTGGTCTGCGCTCGATCCTGCTCGGCCGCAACCCGCTCGACATCGAGGTCGCCTGGCACGCGATGGTGGAGGGCAGTCGCTACTTCTCCGGCGGCGCGACGATGCATGCGATCAGCGGCGTCGACATCGCGCTGTGGGATCTGGCCGGCAAGGTCCTCGGAGTGCCGGTGGCACGGTTGCTCGGCGGCCCACGCAGTGACCGGCTCACGGCGTACGCGAGTCTGGTCATGCCGGACACGCCTCTGCTGGCCGCGAAGGCGGCGGCGGACCATGCCGAGCAGGGATACCGGGCGATGAAGTTCGGCTGGGGGCCGATCGGTCAGGACCGCGACTTCAACGAGGAACTGGTCAAGGAGATCCGGCGGGCCGTGGGCGACGACATCGACGTGATGATCGACGCCGGCCAGGTGTGGGACACCAAGACCGCGTTGCGGATGGCCGCGATGTACCAGGACTACGGCATCGCCTGGCTCGAGGAACCCGTTGCCCCCGACAACATCACCGGCTACCGCGAGCTCTCCCGCCGTACGTCGCTGACGATCGCAGGCGGCGAACAGGAGAGCAGCTACGCAGCCTTCGAGACCTTGATCGACGAGGGTGAGCTCGATCTGATCCAGCCGGATCTGGCCCGCTGCGGCGGGTTGACCGCGGGGCGTCGGCTGGCCTGGCTGGCGCACACGCGGCACCGGCGGTTGGTGCCGCACGCGTTCAAGAGCGGCGTACTGGTGGCGGCGTCGACCCACTTCGCGGCCTCGATCCCGAACGGCGGACTGATCGAGCACACCGTGTCGACCTCGCCGATCGCACGCGACCTGGTCCGGCGCGAGATCGCGTTCGCCGACGGCACGGTCAAGGTCCCCCTCGACCAGCCAGGGCTAGGGGTTGAGGTGGATACCGACGTGATGGAGCAGCTTCGTGTCGACTAGCCCACGCCTGTCGACCGAATGGTCGCTGGCCGGCCAGCAGGCAGTGATTCTCGAGAATGCGGAGACCCGGGTCGTCGTCCTGCCCGGACTCGGCGGCAAGGTCGTGAGCATCGTCGACAAGCGCGTCGACGCCGAACTGCTCTGGCGCAACGACCGCGTCCCGGTCCGGCCGGCCGCCTTCGGGTCCGGGTACGACGACCAGTTCCTCGGCGGCTGGGACGAGCTGTACCCGAACGACGAGCCCGAGGAGTTGGCGCGCGAACCTGTGCCTGACCACGGCGAACTCTGGGCCGTGCCGTGGCAGTGGAGCAGTGGTTCGGACCCCGGTCAGGTGTGGCTCGAGTTGAACGTCCGCGGTGCCGTGACGGGGACCGAGGTGACGAAGCGGCTGACGCTTGGCGCCGGTCCGGACCTGATTGCCGACTATCGGATTGCGAACACCGGCCGGACCGATCAGCCGTTCCTGTGGAAGTCCCATGTGGCCGTCGAGCTGCGTTCGGACACGGTCGTCGACCTCGCGGCCGGCGACGTCCTGATGCACGAGTTCGGTGATCCGCGGGTCCGGCCAGACGGTGGCAGCTTCACCTGGCCATGGGCTTCGGGCCACGACCTCCGCACTCTTCCTGACACCTCCAGCCGCGGTGTCTCGGAGTTCCTCATCGCCACCACGCTCGAACGCGGCGAGTGCGGCGTACGGCATCCGTCTGCCGGCACTGGCCTGCGGCTGTCGTGGGACCGCGCCGACCTACCGTCCTGCTGGCTGTTCGCCTCGTACGGCGGAGGCTGGCGCGGCCTCGACGTCCTCGTCCTGGAGCCCTGCACCGGCCACCCCCTCTCCGTCAACGACGGCGTTGCTGCGGGCACCCATCAGATCCTCCCGGCAGGCGCCACGAAGTCCTGGCAACTCACGGCCCACCTGATCCGCTGACTCAGAGGTCGTGCGCGAACTCGCGCAGGACCGGGGCGAGCACCGGCGGCTCGACGTTGTGGTTCTCGCCGGTGACCGGGAGCAGACGCGCGGTCGGCAGCAGCTTGGCGACAGCCTCGGCGCCGCTGATCAGGTACGGCGCGGTGGCGTCGCCGTGCATGACCAGGACCGGGACGTCGACCGCGGCCCAGCGCTCGGCCGGCAGTGGGTTGCCGGACATGGTCGTGCCCATGATGCGTCCGTCGTACGAAATGGTGTGCGCGATCTCCTCGACCGGAGCCCAGTACGGGCTCTGCCGGATGCCGGCGACGAACTCGGGTGGCAGGTTGGCCGCGGCCGTCATGAACAACTCCGCCGCAGCGCCGCGATCCCCGGCCGCGACGTACGCATCGAGCTGCTCGACGTAGTCGGACGGCAGCGGCGGGCGCCCGTCGTCGACCACCACGGGCGGCTCGAACAGAGCCAGCGCCGTGATCGGGAGCCCGGCGGCCGCGGCGTCCAGCGCCAGCAGTGAACCGGACGACCAGCCGAACACGATCGCCGGCTGCCCGGCGTCCTCGATCAATGCGGCGAGATCCTCGATCTCCCGCTGGATCGCGTACGGCTGGGTGTCGGTGCTCTCGCCGCGCCCGCGCCGGTCGTAGGCGTAGACCCGGAAGTCGTCGCTCAGCAGCTTCGCGACCTCGGCGTTCGACGGGTTGACCGCGCGGTGCGCGGTGGCGCCGTCGATCATGATCAACGGCTGCCCGGATCCCCAGGCCTCGAAGGCGATCGTCGTACCGTCGGCGGACCTCACTGTGCTCATCGTCGTACTCCTTCTGGTGTCGTCGGGAACTAGACCGTACAGTACTCAGAGAAGAACTGGACTGTCTAGTATGATTTTCGGGAAGACCCGAGGAGGACCGCGTGGAGTACCGACAACGCACTGCCGTCTGGCAGCCCGGACAGGCCGTCGAGATCGAGGGCGAGGGCCGTACGCCGCGGAAACGCCGGGCGATCCTGGCCGCGGCGGCCGAGGTCTTCCTGCAGCACGGCTACCTCGGCGCGAGCATGGACGAGGTCGCCGCGAAGGCGGGCGTGTCCAAACAGACCGTCTACAAGCAGTTCGAGAACAAGGAACGCCTGTTCGCCGAGATCGTCCTCGGCACCAGCGATCAGCTGATGGACGGCTTGGCCCAGGCGTACGCCGAAACGCTCGAGGGAGCCACCGACCCGCGCGAAGCTCTTCGGGCGTTGGCCCGGCGGCTCCTGGACAGCCTCACCGCCGGCAGCGTGCTCCAGCTACGCCGGCTCGTCATCGCCGAGGCCGACCGATTCCCGGAGGTCTGCGGAGCCTGGTTCACCACCGGGTTCGAGAAGTCCTTGGAGGCACTGGGTGAAGCGCTCACCCGGTTGACTGAGCGCGGTCTGCTGCGTGAGCTCGAAGACCCGACACTGGCGGCGTACCAATTCGCCGGACTGGTGATGTACAAGCCGATGAACCGGGCGATGTTCGCCGGCACCCAGGCCGGGCCGGTCGCCGGCGAGCTCGACCAGCTCGCCGATCAGGCGGTGGACGTCTTCCTCGCCGCGTACGGCGCGTAGCCGCTACTCGTCGTCCCCGGCGGCAGGGGGCTCGGCCGCCTTCTTCCTCGACGGACGGGTGATGTGCAGGTGGATCCGCCAGCCCGTCCACGCCAGCAGGCCCACCGGGATCGGCAGCCAGAAGGAGATGAGCCGATACAGGAGCGTCCCGATGAGGGCGGTGTCGGCACTGATTCCGATGACGACCAGCAGCGCGGTCAGACCGGCGTCGACGAAGCCGAGACCACCGGGTGTGATCGGGATCAGGGTGAGGGCCTGCGCAACGACGTACGCGAGGAGCACCTCTGAGGGGCGGGCATGTGCGTTGAGCGCGGCCAGCGCGACCACGAGTGCGGCGTAGTCGAACATGCGGTTCGCCGCCGCCGCGAAGACCGCTTTCCACCAGTGACCCTCGAAGGCAGCGGCAACCCGGTCCCGCTGCGCGATCAGCGTCGCGGAGCAACTGTCCGCGGTCACGCTGCGCTTGACGAGGTGGATGACGCGACCGGCCGCGCGGCCGATCAGCACCACGAACCGGGTCCAGGTGAGCGCGGTGACCCCGAGACCGACGATGACGATCGCCAGGACCAGCGAGACCAGGAGGCCGAGCTCCAGTTGCTTGGCCGGGGGTGGACCGACCAGCAGGGCGGGCACCGTGAGGATGGGCAGCAACAACAGCACGCCGGTCGTGATCAGGCCGATCGCGGTCAGGGCCGAGGCGACGACCGCCGCGGGCTGCCCGGCTTGGATCAAGAGCCTGGCTTGGAGGACTCCGCCGGCGGCCGGGCCGCCGGGGACGACCTTGCTGGCAGCGTTCCCGGCCAGTTGCGCCGTCGCGATCGTGCCCCAGCCCGACTGGACGGGCGATGGCTCCCCGTCCCCCGCGCGCTGGGCCAGGGCCAGTCTGGCGAGCCACCACAGTGCGGCGAAGCTGCAGGTCTCCAGTACGACGAGCGCCGGGAACCACCAGGGTTCTATGTCCGCGAGACGTGGCCAGGTTCCGAAGAGGGACAGTAGGCTCGGCGCCACGATGTACAGACCGGCGCCGGTAATGGCCAAGCCGACAGCGCGGCCGCCCCAACGCCGCACCAAAGCCCCGCCGGCGACGCGCATGTCTCACCCCGCTCACTGGACGAGTCGCCTCGCCACGATAGCGCGACCTGCGTGGCCGATCGGTCGGTCGGTCGGGCCTCAGAGGGTGCCGCGGGTCGAGGTCCGGACGACGAGCTCCGGGGTGAACGTGACCCGCTGGTGCTCGTGGTCCGGGTTCGACGACTCGTCGAGGAGGAGTTCGGCAGCGGTCCGGCCGAGGAGCTGCCGCGGCTGACGCACCGACGTCAGCGGTACGGCGGCCGCCTCGGCGAACTCGATGTCGTCGTACCCGACGATGGCCAGGTCCTCGGGCACGCGCAGGCCGAGGCTGACGCACTGTTGCAGCAATCCCAACGCCAGCAGGTCGTTCGCGCAGAACGCGGCGGTCGGCCGGCGGGCTGCCGGGAGGCCGGCAAGTCGTTGCCCTGCGCCCCTTCCTTCGGCGACGGTGAGCGCACCGGTGGTGAGCTCGATCAGGTTCTCCGGGGGTTTCCCGGCCTTGCGCAGGGCCCGCCGGGCGCCGTCGCGCCGGTCGACGACCTGGCCGATCGTGTTCGGGCCGCCGACGTAGGCGATCCGCTCGTGGCCGAGTTCGAGCAGGTGGGCGATGGCGAGCTCGCCGCCGAGGATGTCATTGACCGCGACCGAGCAGTGCTCGCCGTCGTCGATGTTGCGGTCCACCACGACGACCGGCGTACCGCGGGAGGGGAGTTTGCGCAGGCGGGAGGAGTTCTGGTCGATCGGGGTGATCAGGACGCCCTGGACGCGTTGCTGCTCGAGCAGATCGAGATAGTCGGCCTCGCGGTCGGCGTCCTCGTTGCTGTTGCACAGGAAGACCGAGAGGCCGGCCGCCTGGGCCGCCTCCTCGACGCCCTTGGCCACGTCGGTGAAGAACGGGTTGCCGGCGTCGAGCATCAGGTAGGCGAGGATCCGGCTGCTGCCCGCGCGCAGTTGCCGGGCCGACTCGTTCCGGACGAACCCGAGCGAGGCCATCGCCGCCTCGACCTTGGCCCGGGTCAGCGGGCTGACCACCTCCGGCCGGTTCAGCACATTCGACACGGTCCCCAGCGACACCCCAGCCGCCGCAGCAACTGCCTTCACACCGGCGGTATGGCGCTTGGCGGCCTTCCGCCGCTTGCCGCCTCCTGAAGGCAAGGTTTCGGACGCGCTGTCCGGCATGCGCGACCTCCTGTGTCGTGGTCCTGGGATGGACCGGTTTGAAACGTCTTAGCGGTGGAGCGTACCTGTTCGGGCCGGGGGATCCGCAGCATTCGTCCGGGTCCGGCCGCCGGAGGGCGGCCGAAAAGCGGGCGAGGTCTTGACGCCTCCAGCCGTGCACGCTTACGTTCATGCAATCGTCTTGAAACCTTTCAGCAACTCCACCGCGCCGAGTTGGAGGTGACCATGCCCGACGGCCGCCCGCTGCTCAGTGTGCGCGAGGTGTCGAAGTCCTTCGGCGCGGTCGCCGCCGTCCGGGACGTCTCCTTCGACCTGTACGGCGGTGAGGCGCACGCCCTGGTCGGCGAGAACGGAGCCGGGAAGTCCACGATCGTGAAGATGCTGGCCGGGGTGCATCGTCCGGACAGCGGCACGATCGAACTGGACGGCATCGCGATCGACCTCGGCGGTCCGGCGGATGCGAAGGCGGCCGGGATCGCGGTCATCTACCAGGAGCCGACGCTGTTCCCGGATCTGTCCGTGGCCGAGAACATCGCGATGGGTCGCCAGCCTCTGGGTCGTTTCAAAACCATCGACCGGGCCGCGATGGTCCAGCAGGCGGCGCAGCTGTTCGTCCGGCTCGGCGTGTCGATCGATCCGAACCGGCCGGCCCGTGGCCTGTCGATCGCCGATCAGCAGTTGGTCGAGATCGCCAAGGCGTTGTCCGCGGACGCTCGCGTCGTCGTGATGGACGAGCCGACCGCGGCGCTCAGCGGGGTGGAGGTCGAGCGGCTGTTCGCCGTGGCGCGGTCGCTGCGGGACGACGGTGCCGCGTTGATGTTCATCTCGCACCGGTTCGAGGAGGTCACCGCGCTCTGCGAGCGGGTGACGATCATGCGTGACGGCCGGCACGTCTCCACCGACCTGCTGACCGACGTCACGGTCGACGAGATGGTGCGCAAGATGGTCGGCCGCGACCTCGGTGCGCTGTTCCCCAAGCAGGACGTGACACCCGGCGCGGTCGCCCTGAGCGTCCGTGGTCTGAGCCGCGATCCCGTGTTCCTCGACGTCTCGTTCGACGTACGCGCGGGGGAGATCGTCGCGTTGGCCGGGCTGGTCGGCTCCGGGCGGTCCGAGGTGGTGCAGTCGATCTTCGGCGTCGACCCGCGTGATTCGGGAACGGTCGAGGTCGTCGGAAGGACGCTCAAGCCCGGTTCGCCGAAACAGGCGATGGCCGCCGGTGTTGCGCTGGTCCCGGAGGATCGCCGGCAGCAGGGCCTGCTGATGGAGCTGTCGATCGAGCGGAACGTGACGCTGCCCAGGTCGCGATCGCTGTCGCAGCTCGGTTTCCTGACCGGCGGCCGCGAACGCCGCTCGGCCCGGGAGTGGACGCAACGGCTGAAGACCAAGTACGGAAGGCTTTCCGACGAGGTCGGCACACTGTCCGGCGGTAATCAGCAGAAGGTCGTGCTCGCCAAGTGGCTGGCCACCGATCCGAAGGTGCTGATCGTCGACGAGCCGACTCGTGGCATCGACGTCGGGACCAAGGCCGAGGTCCACCGGCTGATGTCGAGCCTCGCCGCCGAGGGCGTCGCCGTACTGATGGTGTCCTCCGAGCTGCCCGAAGTGCTCGGGATGGCCGATCGCGTACTGGTGATGCGTGAGGGCCGCCTGGTCGCCGAGTTGAGCCGCAGCGACGCCACCGAGGAGTCCGTCATGTTCGCCGCGACCGGGCAGGAGGCGAGGGTATGACGGCTGTCGACCTCCCCGCACCGCGCCGGTCCTCGCTGGATGTCGTCCTGAAGGTCAGAGAGCTCGGTATCGTCATTGCGCTGGCTGTGCTGGTCGCGGTGACGACGATCTCGAACCCGCGGTTCCTGTCCGGTCAGAGCATCCGCGACATTCTGCTCGGCACCGCGATCCTGGCCGTTCTGGCGGTCGGCCAGGCCGTGGTGGTGATCACCCGCAACATCGACCTCTCGGTCGGTTCGGTGCTCGGGCTGAGTGCGTTCACCGTCGGCACGCTGCTGCAGAACAGTCCGCGCCTGCCGGTCATCGTCGTTCTCGTCGTCGGCGCCGCGGTCGGCGCGGTCTGCGGCGTCGTCAACGGTGCGCTCGTCCGCTTCGGCAACGTCCCCGCCCTCGTCGTCACGCTCGGCACGCTGTACGTCGTTCGCGGCATCACGTACTTCTGGGCCGGCGGCAGCCAGATCAACGCCGACGAACTCCCATCCGGCTTCCTCGACTTCGGCAACGCCACTGTGCTGGGGATCCCGTACCTGGTCCTGCTCGCGATCCTGGTGCTCGTCGTGACCGGTGTTGTCCTGCGCAACTACCGGACGGGTCGGGAGTTGTACGCGATGGGCTCCAGCCCGCAAGCCGCACGGCTCGCCGGGATCCCGGTCGGGCGTCGGACGATCGGGGCGTTCGTGGTGAGCGGCGCGTTGGCGGGACTCGCCGGCGTACTGTTCGCCGCCCGGTTCGGGACCATCGACGCGGCGGCCGGCACGGGGTACGAGCTCAACGTGGTCGCTGCTGTGGTCGTCGGTGGAGTGGCGGTGTTCGGTGGCAGCGGGACGGTCTGGGGTGCGGCGCTCGGTGCGTTGCTGCTGACAACGATCGCCAGCTCGCTGGCGGTGCTCGAGATCAACCAGTTCTGGCAGCAGGCGATCGTCGGCGGACTGATCCTGCTCGCGATCGGCGCGGACCGCCTGGTCGCCGTTCGGGTCGCGGCCGGACTGAAGAAGCGGGGCTCCCATGTCAGCTGAGCTCACCGAGGTCCGCGCGGCCCGGTTCCTGAACTGGAACGTCGCGATCATCGCCCTCACCGTGATCGTGCTGATCGTGGCCGCGGCGACCGTGGACAGCTTCGGCACCTCGCAGAACTTCGGCTTCCTGGTCCTGGACTTGCTGCCGATCGCCCTGGTCGCGCTGCCGATGACGCTGGTGATCGTGACCGGTGAGATCGACCTCTCGGTGGCGAGCACGCTCGGCCTGTCCAGTGCGGTGATGGGCTACCTGTGGAACGCGAACCAGCCGATCGAGTCGATCATCCCGCTCTGCCTGCTGCTCGGGGCCGTCCTCGGCGCGGTCAACGGACTCTTCGTGACGGTCCTCGGGCTGCCGTCGCTCGCGGTCACCATCGGCACCCTCGCTCTGTACCGCGGCCTCGCCTTCGTCGTCCTCGGCGACAGCGCGGTCGCCGACTTCCCGGCCGTCTATACCGACTGGGTCACCGGCACCATCGGCGGTACGTCGATCCCGGACGTGCTGATCATCATCGTCGTCCTGGCTGTGGTCTTCGGCGTCGTCCTGCACGCGACGCCGATCGGCCGGGCCGTGTTCGCGGTCGGTGCCGGTGAACAGGCCGCCCGGTTCGCCGGCGTACGTCCGGGCCGGTTGAAGTTCTGGCTGTACGTCGCCAGTGGTCTGATCTCGGGTCTCGCCGGAGTGCTGTGGACGCTGCGCTACTCCAGCGCCCGGGCCGACAACGGCGCCGGTCTCGAGCTGGCCGTGGTGGCCGCGGTCCTGCTCGGCGGCGTCTCGATCTTCGGCGGCAAGGGCGCACTTCCCGGTGTCATCGCCGGCGTCGTGCTGCTGGGGTCGCTGCAGAACGCGCTCCGCCTGTCCGATGTGTCCAACGAGGCCCTGAACGTCGTCACCGGCGTACTGCTCATCGTCTCCGTCCTCGCCCCCAACCTCGCCCGCTCCGTGCTGCAACGGCGCCGCACCTGAAAGGTCGAACCATGTCTCAACGCAAGAACCTGGCGGTGTTGGCCGTCGTCGCACTCACGTTGGCCGCCTGTGGCGGTACGACGAAGTCGAGCACCGAAGGCCAGAACACGGCGGCCCCGGAGACCTCCGCGGGCAAGGCCGATCCGAACGCCCCGCTCAAGGAGGGGCTGAAGATCGCCTACCTGCCGAAGCAGCTGAACAACCCGTACACCGACGTGGAGGTCGGTGGCGGCAAGGTCGCGGTCGGCGAGATCAAAGGCGAGTACAAGCTGGTCGGCCCGAACGACGCCAGCGCGTCGTCGCAGGTCAGCTACATCAACACCCTGATCCAGCAGCAGCAGAACGTGATCGTGGTCGCCGCGAACGACCCGAACGCGGTCTGCCCGTCGCTGAACCAGGCCCGCAAGGCCGGCATCAAGGTGGTCACGTTCGACTCCGACGCGTCGAAGACGTGCCGGGACGCGTTCATCAACCAGGCCACCACCCAGGGCATCGGTGAGAGCCTGGTGAAGATGGCCAGTGAGCTGGCCGGTGGATCCGGCGAGATCGCGATCCTGTCCGCGACCCCGAACGCGACCAACCAGAACTCCTGGATCAAGGTCATGCAGACCGAGCTGGCCAAGCCGGAGAACGCGAAGCTGAAGCTGGTCAAGATTGCCTACGGCAACGACGACGACCAGAAGTCGTTCACCGAGGCACAGGGCCTGCTCCAGTCGTACCCGAACCTCAAGGTGATCGTCTCCCCGACCACGGTCGGCATCGCGGCCGCCTCGCGGTACGTGAGCGCGTCCAGCTACAAGGGCAAGGTCGCCATCACCGGCCTCGGGCTGCCGAACCAGATGCGCCAGTACGTCAAGGACGGCACGGTGAAGAAGTTCGCGCTCTGGAACCCGGCCGACATCGGCTACCTGGCCGCGTACGCCGGCGCCGCCATGAGCTCGGGCCAGATCACCGGCGCCCAGGGCGAGAAGTTCAAGGCTGGGAAGCTCGGCGAGTACACCATCGGCGCCGACGGCGAGATCGTGCTCGGCCCGCCGACCGAGTTCACCGCCGCCAACATCGACCAGTTCAACTTCTGACCGTTCACACTGTGAGGGGCGCTTCATGAATCGCTACTGCTTCTGCCTCCAGGTCCGGCCCGACCGCCTGGACGAGTACGTCGAGCGCCACCGCAACGTCTGGCCGGACATGCAGGCCGCGCTGCGGGACTCCGGCTGGCGCAACTACTCGCTCTTCCTGCGCGACGACGGCCTGCTGATCGGGTACGTCGAGTCCGAGGACCTGGAGGCGGCGCAGAAGGCGATGGCGGCGACCGAGGTGAACACCCGCTGGCAGGCCCAGATGACCGAGTTCTTCACCAGCCAAAAAGAAGGCACAGATGACGGCCGTCCGCCGGACGAGTCGTTCCTGTTGCTGCCCGAGATCTTCCACCTGCCTGCGCTTTCGATTGAAGGGGACTGAGAACCATGACGACCGACGCTGTGAAGGATGCCCTGAGTCGCCAGGAGATCGAGTTGCCCTCGTGGGCGTTCGGGAACTCCGGGACCCGGTTCAAGGTGTTCAGCCAGCCCGGTGTGCCGCGCTCGCCGGAGGAGAAGATCGCCGACGCCGCCGTGGTGCACAAGTACACCGGCGTCGCGCCGAGCGTTGCGCTGCACATCCCGTGGGACAAGGTGGACGACTACGCCCGGCTGTCGGCGTACGCGAAGGAGCAGGGCGTCCGGCTGGGCGCGATCAACAGCAACGTGTTCCAGGACGACGACTACAAGCTCGGCAGCGTCACCAACCCGGACCCCCGGGTACGGCGGAAGGCGACCGACCACTTGCTCGAATGCGTCGACATCATGGACGCGACCGGGTCCCGGGACCTGAAGCTGTGGTTCTCCGACGGCACCAACTACCCGGGCCAGGATGACATCCAGGACCGGCAGGACCGGCTCGCGACCGCGCTGAAGGAGGTGTACGACCGGCTCGGTGAGGACCAGCGGATGCTGCTGGAGTACAAGTTCTTCGAGCCGGCCTTCTACACCACCGACGTGCCGGACTGGGGTACGGCGTACGCGCACTGCCTGGAACTGGGGCCGAAAGCAACAGTCTGCATCGACACCGGGCACCACGCACCGGGGACCAACATCGAGTTCATCGTCGCCTCCCTGCTCCGGACCAAGAAGCTCGGCGCGTTCGACTTCAACAGCCGGTTCTACGCCGACGACGACCTGATGGTCGGGGCGGCGGACCCGTTCCAGCTGTTCCGGATCATGAACGAGATCGTCCGGGGCGACGCGCTCGACCCGGACCGCGGGATCGCGTTCATGCTCGACCAGTGCCACAACATCGAGGAGAAGATCCCCGCGATCATCCGGTCGGTGATGAACGTCCAGGAGGCCACCGCGAAGGCCCTGCTGGTCGACCGCGACGCGCTCCGCGCGGCCCAGACCTCGGGTGACGTGCTGGAGGCGAACGCGGCGCTGATGGATGCCTACAACACCGACGTCCGGCCGATGCTGGCCGAACTGCGCGAGTCGCAGGGCCTGGACGCCGACCCCGTCGCCGCCTACAAGCGCAGCGGGTACTTCGAACAGATCGTCAAGGACCGAGCCGACGGCCAGCAGGCCGGATGGGGAGCATGAGGGTGTCTGAAACCGCGTCCGAACTCGTTGCGCGCAGCAACAGACTCGGTGCCGACGCACGTAACACCAACTACGCGGGTGGAAACACCTCGGCGAAGGGCACGGTGACCGACCCGGTCACGCAGCAGCCCGTCGACCTGCTGTGGGTGAAGGGGTCCGGCGGCGACCTGGGTACGCTCACGCCGGCCGGGCTCGCCGTACTGCGGCTCGACCGGTTGAACTCGCTCGTCGACGTGTACCCCGGTGTCGACCGCGAGGACGAGATGGTCGCGGCGTTCGACTACTGCCTGCACGGCAAGGGTGGCGCGGCACCGTCGATCGACACGGCGATGCACGGCCTGGTGGATTCGCCGCATGTCGACCACCTGCACCCGGACTCCGGGATCGCGCTCGCGACGGCAGCCGACGGCGAGAAGCTGACCGCGGAATGCTTCGGCGATCGAGTGGTCTGGGTGCCGTGGCGGCGGCCCGGGTTCCAGCTCGGTCTCGACATCGCGGCGGTCAAGCGGGAGAACCCGGAGGCGATCGGCTGCGTCCTCGGCGGGCACGGCATCACCGCCTGGGGCAACACCTCGGCCGAGTGCGAGGCCAACTCACTGGAGATCATCCGTACGGCGGAGCGCTTCCTGGCCGAGCGCGGCGTCGCGGAGCCCTTCGGCGCCGTGGTCTCCGGGTTCGAGGCGCTGCCTTCCGAGGAACGACGGTTGCGGGCAGCCGCGCTGGCCCCGGTGATTCGTGGGCTCGCGTCGACCGACAAGCCTCAGGTCGGGCATTTCACCGACTCCGAGGTGGTGCTCGAGTTCCTGTCCCGGGAGAAGCTGGCTCCGCTGGCGGCGCTCGGCACCTCGTGTCCCGACCACTTCCTGCGGACCAAGGTGCGCCCGTTGGTGCTGGACCTGCCTGCCTCCGCCTCGGTGGAAGAGGCAGTGGCCCGGCTGAAGGAGTTGCACGAGGACTACCGGTCCCAGTACGCCGCCTACTACAACCGGCACGCCGAGCCGGACAGTCCGGCAATGCGGGGTGCGGATCCGGCGATCGTGCTCGTGCCCGGGGTCGGCATGTTCAGCTTCGGCAAGGACAAGCAGACCGCGCGGGTGGCGGGCGAGTTCTACGTGAACGCGATCAACGTGATGCGTGGCGCCGAGGCGGTGTCGACGTACGCGCCGATCGACGAGCGGGAGAAGTTCCGGATCGAGTACTGGGCGCTGGAGGAGGCCAAGCTGCAGCGGATGCCCAAGCCGAAGCCGCTGGCGACTCGAGTCGCCTTCGTCACCGGTGGCGGCTCCGGGATCGGCAAGGCGATCGCGCAGCGGCTGGCCGCGGAAGGCGCATGTGTGGTGGTGGCCGACCTGGATCTGGCCGCGGCCGAAGCGGTGGCCAAGGAGATCGGGTCGTCCGACGTCGCGGTTGCCGTCGGCGCTGACGTGTCGTCGGCCGAGGCGGTCGAGGAGGCGCTGCGCGCGGCCGTACTCGCCTTCGGCGGCGTCGATCTGATTGTCAACAATGCCGGATTGTCCATCTCCAAGTCGTTGCTGGAGACGACGGAGAAGGACTGGGACCTGCAGCACGACGTGATGGCGAAGGGATCGTTCCTGGTCTCGCGCGCCGCCGCGAAGGTGCTGATCGACCAGGGCCTCGGCGGCGATCTCGTCTACATTTCCAGCAAGAACGCCGTCTTCGCCGGGCCGAACAACGTCGCGTACGGCGCGGCCAAGGCCGACCAGGCCCACCAGGTCCGGCTGCTCGCCGCGGAACTCGGTCAGTACGGCATCCGCGTCAACGGCGTGAACCCGGACGGCGTCGTCCGCGGATCCGGCATCTTCGCCAAGGGCTGGGGTGCACAGCGGGCCGCGGTGTACGGCGTACCCGAGTCAGAGCTGGGCGCGTACTACGCGCAGCGGACACTGCTGAAGCGCGAGGTGTTGCCTGAGCATGTCGCGGCGGCCGTCTTCGCGCTGGCCGGTGGGGACCTGACTCACACGACCGGTCTGCATGTTCCTGTCGATGCCGGCGTCGCCGCGGCGTTCCTACGGTAGTTCGGGGAGATTGTTATGTGGACGACTGACCCGAGCCGGTCTGTCGACGGCAGCGGAGTACTGCCGTGGGTCGAGCCGCGCAAGACCCGGATCGGACTGGTGGCCGGTGGGCTCGGTGCCTACTGGCCGCAGTTCCCCAACCTGCTGCCGCAGTTGCAGGCGTCCGCGCGGCGGGTGTCCGAGCGGTTCTCGGAGCTGGACTGCGAGGTGATCGACGTCGGGTTCATCTCGGACGCGCAGGAAGGTGCGGCGGCGGCCGAGAAGCTGCGGCTGGCGGACTGCGATCTGATTGTCGGCTTCCTGACGACGTACATGACCGCGTCGATGCTGGTTCCGGTCGCGCAGCGGAGCGGCGCACCGGTGCTGCTGCTGAACCTGCAGCCGACCGAGGCGATGGACCACGCGACGTTCGACACCGGGGCATGGCTCGCGTACTGCGGTGCGTGTCCGCTGCCGGAGATGGCGAACGCGTTCGAGCGGTGTGGGGTCGACTTCCGGTCGGTGTCCGGGTACCTGGAGGACGAGCGTGCGTGGGCTCGGATCAACCGGTGGATCCTGGCGGCCGGCGTACGCGCGGCCTTCCGGCACGGGCGGCACGGTCTGCTCGGGCATCTGTACCCGGGGATGATGGACGTGATCACCGACCCGACGCTGGTGTCCGCGCAGCTCGGCGGGCATGTCGAGATCCTGGAGATCGACGATCTGCGGGTCCGGGTCGAGAAGGTCAGTGCCGCGGAGACCGAAGAGCGGATGAAGGTCGCGCGGGAGATCTTCACGCTGGACGATTCGGTGGACGAGGACGACTTCCGGTGGGGCGCGACCGTCTCGGTCGCGCTCGATCGGCTGGTCGAAGACTTCTCCCTGACCTCGCTGGCCTACTACCACCGCGGGCTCGACGGCGAGCTGCACGAACGGGTCGCGGCCGGCATGATCCTGGGTGCTTCGTTGCTGACGGCAAGGGGTGTGCCGGCGGCCGGTGAGTACGAGTTGCGGACGTCGCTGGCGATGCTGGTGATGGACAAGCTCGGTGCCGGCGGCTCGTTCACCGAGCTGCAGGCGTTGAACTTCACCGACAACGTGGTCGAGATGGGGCACGACGGCCCGGCGCACCTCGCGATCTCTGCGCGGAAGCCGTTGCTGCGCGGGCTCGGGGTCTACCACGGCAAGCGGGGCTGGGGCGTGTCCGTCGAGTTCGACGTGAAGCACGGTCCGGTGACTGCCTGCGGGCTCGGGCAGCGGCGGGACGGTACGTTCAAGCTGATCGCGTCCGAGGGGATCGTCGTACCTGGGCCGCTGCTGCAGATCGGGAACACGACGTCGCGGGTCGACTTCGGATGCGACCCGGGTGAGTGGACCGACGCATGGTCCGCGTCCGGGGTCGCGCACCACTGGGCGCTCGGGACCGGTCACAAGGCGAAGGACCTGGCCGCGGTCGCCGACCTCCTCCACCTCGACCTGACCGTCGTTTCCCCATGAAGCGAGTCGCAGCGGTGGATCTGGGCGCGTCCAGCGGGCGCGTGATGGTCGGCGTGGTCGGTTCCTCGCAGTTGGAGCTGACCGAGATCAACCGCTTCTGGAACGGTCCGGTCACCGTGGGCGGCACGCTGTACTGGGACATCCTCCACCTCTACCGTTCCATGCTCGACGGACTCCGCGCGGCGGGTCCCGTCGACGGCATAGGCATCGACTCCTGGGCCGTCGACTACGGCCTCCTCGACGCCTCGGGCCGCCTCCTCAGCAACCCGATGCACTACCGAGACTCCCGCACCGACGGCGTGATGGACCAAGTCCTCGCGAAGGTGTCCACCGCCGAACTGTATGGAATTACGGGCCTCCAGCAACTACCGTTCAACACCATCTATCAGCTGGCCGCCGAGTCGGGCGGCTTGCTTCGGCAGGCGTCGACGCTGTTGATGATTCCGGACCTGCTGGGCTATTGGTTGACCGGGCAGATCGGGGCTGAGCGAACGAACGCCTCGACCACGCAGCTGTACGACGTACGGGCTCGGGCGTGGAGTGAACTGTTGGCCGCGCGGGTTGGTGTGCCGTTGGGGTTGCTGCCGAAGTTGCGGGAACCCGGGGATCTTGTCGGGACGGTGTTGCCCGAGACCGGGCTGGCGGACGGTACGCCGGTTGTTGCGGTGGGGTCGCATGACACTGCTTCTTCGGTGGTGGCTGTGCCGGCGGGGGATGAGCGGTTCGCGTACATCTCGTCGGGGACCTGGTCGTTGGTGGGGCTCGAGTTGGAGCAGCCGGTGCTGACGGACGAGGCGCGCGAGGCGAACTTCACCAACGAGGGTGGGGTCGACGGGCGGATCCGGTTCCTGCGCAACGTGATGGGGCTGTGGATCCTGCAGGAGTGCCAGCGCGTCTGGGAAGACGACGACCTCGAGGGACTGCTGCGGGATGCGGCCGGCGCACCGGCGTTCGCCGTACTGATCGATCCGGACGCTCCGGAGTTCCTTGCTCCAGGCAATATGCCGGCGCGGATCGACGAACACTGCCGGGCGACCGGGCAGGAGCCGCCACGTTCGCGGGGGGCTGCGGTCCGCTGTGTGCTGGAGAGTCTCGCGCTCGCCTACCGCCGGACGTTGCGGGAAGCGCAAACGATCGCGGACCGGCCGGTCGACGTACTGCATGTCATCGGGGGCGGTTCGCAGAACGAGTTGCTCTGTCAGTTGACCGCTGACGCTTGTGGGTTGCCTGTGCTCGCCGGGCCGGTCGAGGCGTCCGCGCTGGGCAACGTTCTGGTTCAGGCTCGCGCACTGGGCGAGCCGTTGCCGGACCTGGGTGCGATGCGCGCCCTGGTCCGTTCCACCCATCGTCTGCGGCGCTACGAGCCGCAGGGAAAACCGGCCGACTGGGACGCCGCCGAGTCCCGGCTATTCGGAGCTAGGTGATCCGTATGACCGTCCTCCCCCAGGAACTCCGCCCTCTCACCCGCCGCGTGCCACCGCGCGAGATCAGTCACGACGACCTGCAACTCCTTCGCCTGCTCGCCACCGGCCTCCCGGTCGACTCCGTGGCGCGCCGGCTCGATCTGTCCGAACGAACGGTCCGCCGCCGTACTCGAACCGTCTGCGACCGGCTCGGCTTCGGCACCGCGATCGAGGCGATCGTCTGGGCCGCTCGCCGCGGTCTGGTCTGAGTTCGACCCGGACCTGCGCCACTCACCAAGCACGTGCACTCTGTCCGCCTGACGCTCGGTTGCCCTCCTCAGTCGAGCGTTTGCGGCGCTTGGTGAGTGGGGCAGGTCCGCCCACGTTAGGCGCGGGAAGGTCGGGGTACCGGGGGGCCGAACATCGAGCCGAGGAGGAGCGATGGACGGAATGACCATTGTCTGGATCGTCGTCGCGCTGGCCGCTCTGGTCATCGTGGTCGCCGTGATCGCCGGCGCAACCCGAACCTCGTCGAAGCGCCGGGCCGAGCGGAAACAGCAGGAAGCCTACGAGCACGAGAAGCAGGCCCGTACGTCGGCCGCCCACGCGGAACGCCAGCAAGCAGCCGCCGACGAGGTCGAAGCCCGCGCCCGCAAGGCCCAAGCAATCGCCGACGAAAAGTCAGCCGAAGCCCGCCGCCTCGCCGGCGGCGCCACCGAACGCCGCGAAGCAGCCCAAGAGGCGCGCACCGAATCCACCCACCACCAATCCCAAGCCCAAAACCTCTGGCCGGACCCCGACCGCGGCGAATCCCCCGACCACTGGACCGACGGCACCCGCCCCCACGACCCCCGAAACCCCAAACCCACCAGCCACTAACCCCCGGCCCCGGCCAACCGCCCACCTGCAGGCCGCTACCCGCACCAACCCACCAACGCAGCGGCCCGCCTTCAAGGCCGGATGCGTGGGTACGACTCTCAGATCAAGTACCGGAACTCCGGGGAGTTTGGGTTGATGCGTTCGATCTCCAGCGGTGCGGCGTCCATTCGCGCGAGCAACCCATCGAGGTCCGTCGGGCGGCTGATCTCGATACCGACCAACGCCACACCGGTCTCCCGGTTGTTGCGCTTCACGTACTCAAAGAGCGTGATGTCATCATCCGCCCCCAACGCCTCATCCAGGAACTGACGCAGCGCTCCCGGCTCCTGAGGGAACGTCACCAGGAAGTAGTGCTTCAACCCCTCATGCACCAACGACCGCTCGAGGATCTCCCCATACCGGCTGACGTCGTTGTTCCCACCCGACAGCAAACACACAACCGTCTCACCCGGCCGCACCTCAAGACCGTTGCCCAAGGCGCCAGTCGACAACGCTCCAGCGGGCTCCGCGATCAACCCGTCGGTCTGGTACAGCTCAAGCATCTCCGAGCACACCAGCCCCTCAGGGACTGACATCATCTCGACCCCAGCGGCCGCCACCAACGGCAGTGTCACGTCCCCAACCCGCCGTACCGCGGCCCCGTCCACAAAGCTGTCGAGATGCGGCAACGTCACCGGCTCACCGGCCGCAAGCGCCGCCGCCATACTCGCCGCCCCAGACGGCTCCACACCAACGATCCGTACGCCGGGATGCCGCTCAGTCAGCCAAGTCGCGACCCCAGCAACCAACCCACCACCCCCGACCGGAACCACCAGTACGTCGGGAGCCTGACCGAGCTGCTCGATCAGCTCAACGGCCACGGTCCCCTGCCCTGCAACGGTTCTCGGGTCGTCGAACGCCGGGACCATCGTCGCCCCAGTCGCCTCGCCCTCGGCAAGCGCCGCAGCGGCAGCATCGTCGTACGTGTCACCGGTGATGATCACCTGGATCTGCTTGCCGCCGAGCGCCGCGATCCGGTCCCGCTTCTGGCGCGGCGTCGTACGCGGAACATAGACCTTGCCCTGTACACCAAGCGTGTGGCAGGTATACGCCAATCCTTGACCATGGTTGCCCGCGCTGGCGCAGACCACACCCGCCGACTTGGCCTCGTCGTCGAGTTGGGCGACCAGGTTGTACGCGCCGCGCAGCTTGTACGACCGGCCGATCTGCAGGTCTTCCCGCTTGAGCCAGACCTGCGCGCCGGTGCGTTCGGAGAGCCGGAGATTGCGCTGTAACGGCGTACGCACCGCGACACCGTCGATTCGCCGTACCGCGGCCTCGATCGTTGCCGCGTCAACGGCTCCACCGGCGTTCGATCGAGCGACTGAACTACTGCCCTGCATGACGTTCCTTCCCGTGCATTTGCACGATCTTCGCCGATTCGCTCGCTGCACAAGACAATCCGCGTCCACAGTACGGACGCCTGGGACACCATTGGGGAACAGACCCTTGCCCCAGGCGTGAAACGGCTCTTCACTGGGCAGTCTAGTTTTCATACGCTCACTCGGTGTAACGGCCAGGGTTCTGGACGGGATGAGCCGAGTAAAGCCGGTCAAGTGGACTGGAGGGCACGGATGGAACTGATTCCGTTCAGTCTGTGGGGAGACGCCCTGTGGTGTGGTCAGGAGGTCGTGCGGGAGGCTCCGCACGAGCAGGCGATCCGAAGCCTGTTTCCCGACCCCATCCCAGCGCGTGGCGCAGACTTGGACACCGACGCGGACCTGGTCCCGGAACCGCACAACCGTTTCGACCCCCGATCGATCGCCGTACGGGTGCAGGGGAAGGTTGTCGGCTACCTGCCGAGGGACGATGCGCACCGGTACCACCCGGTGTTGTCAGAACTGGTGGCGCAAGGCCTGCAACCGCAGGTGCCGTGCCACCTGTGGGTCAGTGAGTGGGAACCGGCGGACTGGGACGGCAAGGGCGACCAGGGCACCGAGTTCCATGCCAGCGTGGCGGTGGCTCTCGGCCAGCCGCACATGCTGGTCCCGGTGAATCTGCCTCCGCCGGGCAGCTTTCACCTGTTGCCGCCCGGCAGCGGCATCGTCGTACCGGGCAGTGAGGTGCATCCCGACATACTCGCGCCGTTCTTCCGCGCGGAAGGCGAGTGCTGGGCGTACGGCACCATGCACGCGATCGAGGAGGAGGACAGCTTCAACGACCGGCACCGGATCGTGGTCGAGGTCCGGCTGGACGACGAACCGGTCGGCCGGCTGAGTCCGCGGCTGAGCGCGGAGTTCCTGCCGGCCATCCACTACCTCACCGACATGCGTGCCGAGACAGCTGCCCGTGTCGCCGTCCGCGGCGACCGCATCGCATCGGAGGTGATCCTGTACGCGGCGCGGAGTCACGACCTCCCGGCAACCTGGCCGGACGGCCTGACCCGCTCCCCAGCCGCGTCCCCACAGTGGCACTACTGGGCCACCAAGGAAGCCAACTAGGCGGCTGCGCAGTACTCACCACGCACCTGGGTGGGTACTGCGGAGCTACTTCACCGAAGACGGCCGCGTTCTGCTGCGCGAGGCCGCTACCGCGTTCGTCAAGGACCGAGTGGTCAGCGGTTGAGGGTGGTTTCTGCTTCGAGGTGGGAGAGCTTCTCGGGGTTGCGGACGACGTAGAGGCCGGAGATCAGGCCGTCGTCGAGGCGTACGGCGACGATTTGCTCGATCTCGCCGTCCTGGCGGAGGAGCAGCGCGGGGGAGCCGTTGACCTGGATCGGTTCGACGGTGAAATCGCCGACGACCTTCGGCAGGCCGGCCGCCAGCAACCGCGCCACGCGATCGGCTCCGACAATCGGACGCAGGAGGGCCTGCTTGACGCCGCCACCGTCACCGAGGAGCACGACGTCCGGCGCCAGCATGTCGAGCAGTCGTTGCAGATCGCCCGTCTCGACCGCCCAGCGGAACGCTTCGAGCGCGCCGCGGGACTCAGCCGGGGACACGGATCCGCGCGGCCGGCGCTCCGCGACGTGAGCCCGCGCGCGATGCGCGATCTGGCGGACCGCGGCCGGAGTCTTGTCGACGGCTTCCGCGATCTCGTCGTACTCGAGGGCGAAGACCTCACGCAGTACGAACACCGCTCGCTCGGTCGGCTTGAGCGTCTCCAGCACGAGCAGCATCGCCATGGAGACGTTGTCGGCGAGCTCGACGTCCTCCGCCACGTCGGGCGTCGTGAGCAGCGGTTCGGGCAGCCACGGGCCGACGTACGACTCCTTGCGCCGGCCGAGTGTCCGCAGCCGGCTCAGCGCCTGCCGGCTGGCGATCCGGACCAGGTACGCCCGTTGGTCCCGCACCGAGTCGAGGTCGACGCCCACCCAGCGCAACCAGGTCTCCTGCAGTACGTCCTCCGCGTCCGCGGCCGACCCCAGCAGCTCGTACGCGACCGTGAACAGCAGGTTGCGGTGGGCAACGAACGCCTCGGTGGCTGGGTCCGGGCCGGCCATGGGTGGCTCCTCTGCGCAGGCAACGGTGTTTTCCATCAGACACCGGAGCCCGCTGTTTTGTGACAGCTCCGGTGGGGTGGCGTGCGTCACTTCACCGTGCTGTCACGCGGATCGGACTGTCGGCATCTTGTGTTCGTCACGACCACAACATCACACCCGAAGGACGACGCTATGAACGCCCGATTCAACATGATGGAGAACGAGTGGGCCGCCAAGCTCGGCAAGCGCTTCGCCGGCCTCGCGCTGATGCTCGAGCAGTCGACGCTACCGAAGACCGTCCAGTTCCTGGTCCAGATCCGGGCCAGCCAGATCAACGGCTGCGGCTTCTGCGTCGACATGCACACCAAGGACGCCACCGCCGCCGGTGAGACGTCGACGCGGCTCAACCTGGTCGCCACGTGGCGCGAGTCCACGGTCTTCACCGAGGCGGAGCGCGTCGCGCTGGCGTTCACCGAGGAGGGCACCCGGATGGCCGACACCCACCAGGGCGTCTCCGACGAGACCTGGGCGCACGCCCGCAAGCACTACGACGACGACCAGCTCGCCGCCCTGATCTCCCTGGTCGCCATCATCAACGCGGCCAACCGGATGAACGTCATCCCGCGCACGCCCGGCGGCTCGTACGAGCCCGGCATGTTCGCCGACTTCGTCAAGAACTGAGCTCAAAACTGAGCCCGAGAACTGGGCTGATGAGCTGGGCCGCAGCGCAGCCCGGCTCCGGACCACCTGATCCGGAGCCGGGCCTGTGCAGCTGGCGACTACCCCTGTCGCCGATCCGAACCCGCCGAAGGCGGGATGTTCTGGTTGAGCCGGAACAGGTTGGTCGGGTCGTAGGTGTCCTTCACCGCGACGAGCCGCTGGTACGTCGCCGGCGGGTACGACGCCCGGACGATGTCCTCGTTCGTCTCGCCGGTGAAGTTCACGTACGACGCCGCATCCGGACCGAGCGCAGCACCCGCGGCGCGAGCCCACTGAACCGCGGTCTCGAAGCCATCGGCGTCCGGGGTCCGCGCGACCACGTTGAGGATGTACTCGCGGTCCCGCGTACCGAATGCCGTGGCATCCGCCGGAACCCGGCCCATGGCCCCTCCGAGATGGTGAACGTGGAGCTCGGACACGCCGTTCGGCACCTGACTGTGCGACGAGACCAGCGCGTCGACGGTCGCCGGCCCGAGGTCATTGAAGAACGCCGACCGGAAGTAGTTCCGCATACCGCGCGGGAACAGCGGGTCGAGCAGCGTCTGCATGGCGTTGTACGGCATCGGACCGAACAGATCCGCCACCACAGGAGCGAGCTCGCGGAACGGCCGAGTCGCCGCGTCACCGTCTTCCGCCTGCCCGGACCACATGCCGAGTACGGCGACGATCGGCTTCCCGTGCACCTCTTCAGGGAGGAACGGCAACGGCGGTGCGGTGGTGAGGTTGATTGCCAGCGACAACTCGTCGGGTGCCGAGGCCGCTGCCGCACCGAATCCCCGCAGTACGTCGGCCGCCTTGTCACCGGGATAGAAGACGAGACCGGCGAAGACCGTCGGACCGACCTCGTACGCCTTGAACTCGAACGACGTGACGACGCCGAAGTTGCCACCACCGCCACGCAACGCCCAGAGCAGCTCCGGGTTCTCGTCCTCGCTCGTGTGCAGGTACCGGCCGTCCGCCGTGACGACATCGGCCCCGACCAGGTTGTCGCAGGCCAGCCCGGCCCGGCGGACGAGCCAGCCGATCCCGCCGCCGAGCGTGAATCCGGCGACACCGGTCGTGGACACCAAGCCCCCTGTTACAGCCAGGCCGAAAGCCTGTGCCTCGGCGTCCACATCTCCCCAGGTACATCCGCCCTGCGCCACGATGCGGCGCCGATCGGGATCGATCCGCACTGCGTTCATCGGCGACAGGTCGATCACCAGTCCACCGTCCGTGGTCGAGAAGCCGGGGATGCTGTGGCCGCCGCCCCGGACGGCCAGTGTGAGCCCCTCACTCCGGGCGAACTCGACTGCCCGGATCACGTCGGCCACCCCACGGCACCGCACGATGAGTGCGGGTCTCTTGTCGTGCGCGGCGTTCCAGATCGACCGCGCCTCGTCGTACGAAGGGTCGGTCGGGCGGACCAGCTCGCCACGCAGTCCCTCGGCGAGCTCGCCGAGCGTGGCCTCCCCGAGCGTGTCCTGCCGCGCTTGCGTCGTTGTCATCGCTACTCCTGATTCGTCCTGCCCAGGAGGTTTTCCTGGACGACACGACGCTAGGAAGTCGGCCTTCGCAGTGGCTTAGCGTGACTTAGCGCGCCGTGAGCGGGCGCTGTGGGAGGGCGGCTGCGCGCGCCGTACCGATGTGGCAGCCCAGCCGGGCGAAGAGTTCGGACGCTGCCCGGCCGTGTCTGGCCAGTGTCTCGGTGTCACCGTCCTCGTCGGCGAGTTCGGCGGCGAGGAGCCGGATCCACGCTTCGAGGCGTAGGTACCCCTGCGGATGGAAGGCCTCGATGACCTGTTCGGCGAGCAGCCGGGCGGCGTGCCGTTCGCCGGCGAAGAGTTCGACGATGACGAGGTTCAGCAGTGCGCCCGCCGCACCGGGTACGTCGTCGACGGCCTCACCGCGGTCGACGGCGATGCGGGTGAGGCGTCGTCCAGTTCCGGCATCACCGGCCGCGGCGGACAGCAAGCCCAGGTTGGCCAGACTGAGGTTTTCACCACGGCGATCTCCCAGCTGCTCGCGGATCCGCAGCGCTTCGCGGAGATGCTCCTCGGCCGGTTCGAACAGCCCCTGGTCGCGTTCGATGCACCCCAGGTGGTTGAGAGCGTGGCCGAGCCCGGCCGCGTCGTCGATGCCGGCGAACGTGTCGACCGACCGCCGTACGGCGTCCAGCGCGGCGTCCAGGTCGCCCGCCAGCCGATGGGCGTCGGCGAAGGCGGACAGAGCGTAACCACGGCCCTGTACTGCGCCGACCCGACGCCCGAGCAGGAAGGTCTCCTCGAACACCGGAACCAGCGATCCGTCGACGGGCGCGAGCGGCATACACATCGTGACGGCGGGGAAGAACGGGACAGCGGTCGCGTCGATGACACTCAGCCGCCGCAGGCATTCGGCAAAGCGTTCCTGCGCGGGTACGACGTCCTCGCGGAACAGCGCGACCATCGCGGCCAGCCCACGGGCGGCAGCGGCTACGGGCGCCGCCGCCAGGAAGTCAGCTCGGACGAGTGCGTTGGCGGCGATCTTCTCGATCTCGTTGAGGTCTCCGCTACCCAGCAGCAGACTGCCGCGCAGTACCCGGGCGGACACGACGGCTGCGGGGTCGTCGGACTGAGCGGCACCCGCGACAGCCTCGTCCCCGAGGCCGGGGAGTCGGTCGCTCAGACCCCTCCGGGCGTCGAGGGTCGCCAGCGCGAAGAATGCCCGCTCCCGCTCCGGGGACGGTGGAGCGGGTGCCTCGAGAATGCGCTCGAGCCAGCCGGCTCCTTCGGCGAAATGACCGCGTGCCAGCCAGTACTGCGCCAGGCTCACCCCGAGCAGCAGGGCTCGTTCGTGATCGTGGTGGAGCGCCCATGCGAGTGCGGCTCGCAGGTTGTCGTGGTCCGCGTCCAGCAACTGTGGACGTTCGACGACAACGCTGGCGCGCTCCGGGTCCTGGTCGGAGGCCAGTTCCAGGAAGTGCCGGCAGTGCGCGGCCTCCAGCGGTCCGATCTCCTGGGCGGCGACGAGCCGCTCCCGCGCGAACTGCCGGATGGTCTCGAGGAGGCGGTAGCGGGAGCGGGGACCGTCGTGGTCGACCACCAACAGGGACTTGTCGACCAGGCGGCCGAGGTAGTCCAGCACCGTCGGACCGGGGATCCGTTCGTCCGCGCACACCTGCTCGGCGGACGGGAGCGAGAAGCTGCCGGCGAACACCGCAAGTCGCCGCAGCAGGACTTGCTCGTCGTCCGACAGCAAGGCGTGGCTCCATTCGAGGGCCGCTCGCAACGTCGCATGCCGGGTGATCTCGCCGTGCCGGCTCAGCAGGGGAAGCGCTTCGCCGAGGCGCTCGGCGATCTCGGCCGGCTCGAGGTGCGAGGCGCGCGCGGCGGCCAGTTCGAGTGCGAGCGGGATGCCGTCGAGGCAGCGGCAGATCTCGACGACGGCGCCGGCGTTGTCCGCGTCGAGGACGAAGCCGGGCCGGACGTCCTGGGCGCGCTCGACGAAGAGGCGTACCGACGCCAGAGTCCCGAGTCGGTCCAGATCACCCGTGTCTGCAGGCTCCGGGAGCTCGAGTGAGGGGACACGGAAGGTCACCTCGCCTGGAGCATGCAGTGGCTCCCGGCTCGTCGCGAGCACCGTGACGCCGGGGCACCTTCGCAGTACTGCGCTGACGAGTCCGGCGCAGGCGGGGAGTAGGTGCTCGCAGTTGTCGAGTACGAGGAGGAGGTTCCGGGGAGCCAGGCGGGTGACCAGTGTGCGCAACGAGTCTGAGCCTGCTGCGGGGTCCAGTCCGAGCGCGGCCGCGACGGTATCCGCGACGAGGTGCGGATCCGCGACCGGTACGAGGTCGGCGATCCAGACTCCGTCGGCGTACCCGTGCAGCCGGCGAGCGGCCTCCTCCGCCAGCCGCGTCTTGCCGGCACCGCCCACGCCGGTGAGCGTGACCAGGCGGCCTCGCTCCAACAGGCGGTGTACGTCGGCGATCTCGCGCTCGCGCCCGACGAAGCTCGTCAACGCAGGCGCGAGGTTGTGCCGGACCGTCGTCGGTGGGTCGTCGACTGTGACGCTGCCGGTCAGCAGGTCGCGGTACGCCCGCTGCGTCTCCGGGTCCGGATCGGTGCCGTACGTCGTACGCAGGCCGCCTCTGAGTCGTTCGTACTGCGCCAGCGCTTCTGACAATCGGCCCATTGCAGTGTGGCGTCGCATCAGGCTGCGGACGGCGCGTTCGTGCAGCGGGTCGATGGTGAGCGCGCGCTGCAGAGCACCGAGCGCTTCCGCGTCCTCTCCGGCCTCGGCGGCCGCGTCCGCGAGGTCGACGAGGAGGTCGGAGTAGGTCGCCCGGAGTTCCTCGCGCGGCCGGACGGCCCAGTCCTCGAACCGGTCCTCGGGCAGGAGATCGCCGGAGTACGCCGCGACCGCGGCCCGCAGGTCGGTGAGAGCACCGCTCTCGCGGGAGAGCGCTGCTAACCGCTCGAATGTCCGGACGTCGACGTCGACGCTGTGGTTGGCTCGCAGTACTACGAAGTCGTCGCGCAGCTCGAGCAGGCCGTCGCTCGACTCGTCGCCGGCGAGCACCCGGCGGGCGACGTACAGCGCCTGATGGAGATTGTTCACCGCGGACGTCGGCGCCCGGTCCGGCCACAACGCTTCGAGCAGAACGTCGCGGTGCAGCCGCTGATCCCGCGTCAGCGCCAGCATCTTGACCAGCGTCCGTGCCTTCCGCAGACGCCAAGCCCGGCCATCGACGGGCAACTGCCCGCGATCGACCCCAAATCCCCCAAGCAGCCGGATCCGCACCTCACCCTCCCCGAAAGAGCGTAAACACGAAACTGCCGCCGAGCACCTGTGGTTTTCTGGGCGACGTGACTGACGACGTCCATTTCACCGCGAACTTCCCGACCAAACGGATGGCCGCCGACTGCCTGTTCACGGACCAGGCGGGGCGATTGCTGGTGCTCGATCCGCCGTACAAGTCGACCTGGGACCTGCCGGGTGGCGCGGTCGAACGTGACGAGTCGCCACGGCGCGCCGCGCAGCGCGAGGTCCAGGAGGAGGTGGGGCTCGTGGTGGAGCCCGGCGCGCTGCTTGCCGTGGATTGGGTGCCGCAGTTGGGGGACTTCACTGAGGTGGTCGCGTTCATCTTCGATGGCGGCGTACTCACGCCCTCCGAGATGGACCGCATCGCCCTCGACCCAACCGAAGCGAGCACCTTTCGCTTCGTGCTGCTGACCGAGGCCGAGCACCTCCTCGACACCAACCAGTACGCCCGCGTCGCAGCCGCCCTGAACGCCCGCGCTTTGTCTACAACCGCTTACCTGGAGAACGGCTCATCAACTCTGTGAGTTCGGCAGAATGGTCGCGTGTCGGCGGCGTGGTGGTCTGTGGTGGCGGGCGTTGTTGGTGGCGTGCTGCTGCTCTGGCTCGCGCTGATCGTCGCGCTGTGGATCGGCCGGCCGGACGAACTGCGCGTCCGTGATGCTCTGCTGTTGCTGCCCGATCTGGTCCGGCTCCTGCGTCGGCTTGCCGCTGATCCGACGCTGCCGCGTGGGGTGCGGGTCCGGCTCTGGCTCCTGCTTGCGTACCTTGCCATGCCTTTTGACCTGGTGCCCGACTTCATCCCGGTGATCGGGTACGCCGACGATGCGGTGATCGTGGCGTTCGCGCTGCGCTCGGTCGCGCGTCGAGCAGGCAGCGAGGCCCTCGACCGTCATTGGCCCGGATCCCCCGACGGCCTGTCCGCCATCCGCCGCCTCGCCCGGATCCCCTGACGGCCAGGCAGCGATCCGCCGCCTCGCGCGGATCCCGTTTGTCGGTGGTGCCGATTAGTGTCCCGGGTTGTGATGGATGCTTCGTTTGCTGCCGCCCTGCGGGACTCATACGACGCTCTTGCTTCCGAGCACGCCGACATCGTGGCATCGAGTCTGGATGACAGACCTCTCGACCGTGCGCTGTTCGCCACCTTCGCAGAACTGGTACGGGCCGGAGGCAACGATCTGGTCGCCGACGTCGGCTGCGGACCGGGCCGAGTGACGATCCTGCTGTCGGACTTGGGGCTGGATGCGTTCGGCATCGACTTGTCGCCGGGGATGCTGGCGTTGGCCCGCCGTACCCACCCGCACCTCCGGTTCGAGGAGGGTTCGATGCTGGCGATGGATCTGCCGGACGCCGCCCTCGGCGGACTGCTCGCCTACTACTCGATCATCCACATCCCGTGGGACCAGCGCCCACAGCTCTTCGCCGAGTTCCACCGAGTCCTCGCGCCAGGCGGCGTACTCATGCTCGCCTTCCAGATCGGCACCGAACACAGGCACCGGTCCGAACTCTTCGGCACCCCCATCTCCATCACCTGGTACCGCCAACAACCAACCGACCTGGCCGTTCTCCTGCAAGACGCCGGCTTCACCCTCTGGACCACCACAATCCGGGAACCCGAATCCCCGAAGACCCCCGCCCACGGCTTCGTCATCGCCCGCAAAGCCACTTAGTCGCCGGGCGCCGCCACCCAACTGCTTGATGAAATCGGTTCTATCGGGACGGGTGTTGCCGGATGATGCTGTCGTGAGCGACCACCAGGGCCGGGTAGTCCCGGAGCAGCGGCTGTTCGACCCGCTTCGGCACAGACGATCTGATCGATATCGCATGTGCCGTTCTCGCGGATGGACTCGACTCGCCTGCGCTGCGCGAACTCGCGGGAGCCTCGCCGCAAGACCGCCTGGGTGATCTCCAGACGCTGGTCGACACCACATTCGACGAGCTCGGGATTCCCCTGCCGGGAACCCTCCGGTCGGGCCAGGCCGTCGCTGCCGGAGGTGGGACCGTACGTCGTCCTGGAGTGGATGCGATCCGGTTCGAGGTGGCCGACGTACCCGATGAGTCCGGCAGCGGATTCCAGGTGCTTGTCTACGTCAACGATGTCGAGATGACGGCGGTCGGGGCCGGGCTCGGCATGGACCCGTACGACGTCTTCGTCCCTGACAATCGTCTCGTCGCCACCTCCGAGGCCCATACGATCCCGATCGCGCGCTGCGACTGCGGCGTGTACGGCTGCGGTTCGACCGACGTCACGATCGTGAGAGATGGCGATCTGGTCCACTGGGACTGGCTCTACGAAGCCCCCATCAATCGCGGAGTCACCTTCGCCGCGGCGGAATACGACAGCGAAGTCGATCGCCTGGCGACCAACTACGACTGGGAACCGCCCGACCGGACCGCGGGACGACTCATCCTGCGCGATCTCGACCGGCAGGCACTTCTCGCCCACGGCTTGAAGCCGAGTTGGACCGCCAACGATTACCGGAACTCGGCCGTGTTCCGGGTAGCACTCCAACTCGACAACAGCTATCAGGTCTTCATCAACTTCCCATGGACGGACCACACTCCGGCGGAGCTGGCACGCGCTGTCTGCCACACCCTCGAGCAGCGCCCACAAACCTGGAACGCAACCTGGCACGCAATCCAGCCCTCGTTGACCCACCCACCCAACATCGCCGGCCGTAGCTGGCAACAGGCCAAGCTCTGAAACACTGCCGAGCATGAGGTCGGTGCAGGTATTCCCCACCATGGAATTGTCTCAGCTGACGTCTCCTGGCCGACGGCAGATACGCATTCGCCGACTACCCCGACAGCCCTTGGTCACTCCAACAGATCCAGCAAGGCCGCTCGAACGGCCAGACGCTTCAGGCTTAGCTGGCCGCCGCACAGGCCGCTACTCGGCTGGCTGGTCGGTGGAGCGGGGCGGTCGTAGCTCCTCGGTTCGTCAGAGCTGGAACAGTTTCCAGTGGCCCTCGGAGATGATGTCGACGGCGCCGTCGACCACCTTGATCGCGGTGTCGTCGTCGATCGCGTACGTCGGCGCAGGGATCCGTGCCGCCCACTTCTCAGCGTTGGCGACGGATGCGTCGAGGTGCCACGGGTGCTCGAAGTGTGGAATCACCCCGAAGTCGACGAGTCCCGCTCCCTGTCCCGTGACCAGGATTCTGTCGAGGTCACCCTCGGGCGTGGCGAAGACGACGTTCTCTGTCTTCAGCGGTCCGTCACTCGAGCGGGGCGGATCGACGAACGTCTCGACGAAGGTGGAGGTAGCGGCGATGCTCCCGGCGCTCACACCCACGTAGACCGCCTCGGAGCGCAGCGTCGGCAGGAGATCGGTCAGGCCGGAGCGCCGCATCCAGTTGGCGAGAAACAGCGGGTCGCCGCCCCCGAACAGCAGTGCGTCGGCGTCCCGGACCGTGGGCATCCAAGTGTCCGTTTCGATGCTCGGCAGCACCGACAGCTCCAGGATTCCCAACGACTTCCAGCCCAGACCACACAACAACGACGAACGCTTGCCGCAGATCGTTTCCCACGCCATGCCAGGCCCGCCAGGAAACGGGTGGAGACCGGTGGGGATGAACAGAGCGTTGGATTCGGCGATCGGTTTGCCCAGCAGGTCAACCAGCGCCTCGCGGATGCTGTCGTTCTTGACCCCGCTCGAAGTGAGGAGAGCTCTCATGTCCTACCTTCCTGAATCGCCATCGCCTGGGGCAACAGTCAACGACATCAGCGACGCCGCCGCCAGTAGAGCACGCCGTGACGTCAATGAAGTGGCCGCATCATCCAACGCCACGCACTGTGCGGGGTATAGCCGAGCTGGTCATTGACGTGGCGGATGCCCGCGTTGCCCTCTTCGTTCTCGGTGAGTGCCGTCCGGATGCCCAGGTCGTACGCGTGGGTGTGCAGGGACTCCTTGGTCGAGCGGCCCAGCGCTCGTCCCCGCAGGCTCGGATCGACTCCGGTGTAGATCAGGTGCATCTGGTCGGCGTCAGCGAGGGCGAAGGAGATCGCGGCGGGTCGCCCATGGAAGCGGGTGAGCACGGCCACTGGTCGCTGTCCGGGCGCCGCGGTCTCACGCAGGCCCGGCAACGTGAGCACCAGCCCGAGGTCGAACTCGGGGTTCGTCTGACTGGCTCGAAGCATCGCCTCCACGGCCTCCTCGTCGTCGAACACCAGGTCGTCGCACACCTCGACGGTGACACCTCCGGGCGGTTCGGCGGGAGGCGCTTCCGCAAGAGTGCATGAACTCGTGATCGACGTCTGTTCGAGCTCGAATCCCCAATGCAGAGCCACCTCCGTGGATGCCTGGTCGCCGTCGAGAACGCACCCCACCACACGGGTCACGTCGTCGCCGGGGCCCGCCAGCGCGGCCGCGAGCAAACGCGAGCCAAGGCCCCGCCTACCGCAGTCGGCCCGCGTGCTCACGATGACCAGGAGCGCACCCGCCGGCAGGTTGGCGGAGGTCCGGGCCGCGGCCACGCCGGCCAGCGTGCCGTCGGGCTCTCGAACCGCCAGGACGCGGAGGCTCTGCGCGGTCTGCCCGTCCAGCTCCGAGCGAAGGATCACCCGGTCCCGCTTCGGGGTCCGCTTCACCACGAAATCGATGACCTCGTCGGCATCGTCCGGAAGACGAACCTGTGTGATCTCCATGCTTTCTTCCTCGAACTCCGCGCTCTGGTCGTAAGCCTTAGAAGCCGGGGTACTCCGTAGCCAGGCCTGTAACCCATATGTCGTGCTGTTGTTCGACGTACGCCGCAGTCGGTCCCCAGTATTCGGCATGACCCTCCGCCTAGAGCCGCGCAGTGGCTAGTTGTTGCGGCGGGCTATGACTCGGGAGAGGCCGAGGGTGCGGCCGGCGTCGGTGTGAAGCATCTGCGCTTCTTCCTGTCCCGGCGTACCGCTGTCGTGGTCGCAGCCTTCGTTCCATTGCAACCAGTCTCGCCACCCGTTGGGCAGCCGGTCAGCGACCTCGACGGTGACCAGGCCGGTCTTCTCCCAGTGCCGGCGTCACCAGGCGGGGCTGTGCCAGGCGCAGAAGTCCCATTTCCAGTACGGCGCAAGGTGTGGTGGCGGCAGAGTTTCGTAGTCCTCGGCGAGACCGGGCTGAACGATCCCGAGCCGGCCGCCGCGTTTCACGAAGCGTGAGTAGTAGCCGAGATAGAGGTCGTCGGTGCCGAAGTAGTGGTAGGCGCCGATGCTGACGAGCGCGTCGAAGAAGTCCTCGGCGAACGGCAGCGCATGGGCCTCGGCAGAGATCGGGTGAGCCCGATCTTCCACATGCGCCTCGGTCACGCGCCGCAGGTTCTCGTCGGGCTTGACCCACAGGTCAGTCGCCCACACCTCAACGCCGAACTCCTTGGCCAGGAAGATCGAACTCAGAGCGGTGCCACATCCCATGTCGAGCACCCGCATGCCGGGCTCGAGCGGCATCAGATCGGTCAATGCCTCCGCCTGCCACACAGGGTTCGGCCCCATCGCCCCATCAACCATCCACCGAGCCGAGTACCCAGCAGACCGCGGATACCGCTCGTTCCTCAACAACCCCTCAAGCCCACCATCATCCACGCGACCGGAGTCTGCGCGAGCCCCCGCAACCAGGCAACCAGGTATCCGCGTGCACGGAGCCGATGGCGACCGGAAGGTCTTGGCGTTGGCTTCGTGAGACAACCGGACTATTATCTGATTAGATAAGGGATGAAGGGGTGCCACGATGGGCAAGGACAGCCAGGCGGTTATCGAACTGCTGAACCACGCACTCGCCGAGAGCGGGCTGTCTCAGGCTGCGTTCGCCACTGCCCTCCGTACTTCTGCTCCCCGCCTCTCCACCTACCGATCTGGCAAAACCAAACCGACGGCGCAGTTCGTCCTGCGGGCCGGGCGGATTGCTCATGCCCTACAGAGGGCGCGTGAGTATCGGATCATGACCGCCCCGGCTACAGCGACGGCTATTCGCGAGGCGAGCGATGAGGATCGGGCGTGGCGGATGCTGCTCCAGGGCCGCGACCACCTGCGCTTGCTGCTAGGCCGTCACGATGGTTCGGAAGCAGCTTGGGAGGCAGCGCCGGGCCCGACTGGCCAGGCGGGCTTCGATACGCTGCTCGCCATCCTGACTGCACACGAATTCGAGGCAGCAGGCGAAGAGCCACCCGAATGGAGCAAGGTCGAGGCCCTCTCGGATCCATGGGTCCCCGAGCATCCGTTCCTGGAGCCGGACGAGATCATCGAGCAAACTCCGGACTACTTGGCCCGGGCCAACATCTTTGTTCCTGCTCGTGACTTGGTGACTGCATGACCGGCTCACGCCACGAATTCACGGCCGGCGAAATCGTCGATCTCCTCTCTGAGCTCGACAAGCGATTGAAGACGCGTGGCACGCCTGCATCGGTCTTCGTCGTCGGAGGCGCTGCGATTGCCGTCACCTCGAACGACGACCCCCGGCGTACGGAGGACATCGACGCCATCACGCGGGACGAGGTCGTGGTCGACGAAGCACGCGAGATGGCAAGCCAACGCAAGCTCCCCGAGGACTGGCTGAACACCCGAGCCACTTCCTGGATGCCACCGCTGCCGGAAGGCGCATTGCAAGGCGGCGACGGGCCAGGTCTACACATCACCTACGCCACCGACGAGTTCCTGCTGGCCACCAAGCTGGTCGCCCAGCGCCGCAAAGACGCTGCCGATATCGTCGCTCTCGCCGGACGTCTCCACATGGAGAATGCATCGGCCGACGAACTTGAACAGGTGATCCGCAGCTACTAGACCGATGAGGATTCGCTCGAGTTCATTCTCGACGGCAAGGACATCGATCGCGAGATACAACTCCTGGCGGTCAGAGCCGAACGACTGTTGGAAATCATCGGTCCACCTCGACCCGCGCGGTGCCAATTGATACGACCGAGTCTCCAGCCGTACGTCGTCAGGACCGCACGGCCGCCCGGGAGCGGGGCCCGTCGGATTGAGAAGTCATCGATGCTGTAGCTGCTGCGCAGGCAAGCTTGTGGTTGTGCTGGCGGCTATCGTTCGGTTGCTACGGCGAGGGCGGTTTCGTATTCGTTGGGTGTGATGAGGACGACGCCGGTTTGGAAGTCGGCTCTTGCTCTCTCGGACGGGATCCGCGACAGCACTGACTGCATCGGTACGGGCGGGTCCCATTCCTCGATCTGAGCCAGCGACACTCCGCGAGTGGGATCGCCCGGATAGCCCTGCGCCTCGGACGGTGTCCAATCATGGACGGCCGAGGCGAGCTCGGCGCGGCCGATGAACACGCGCTCGGGTGCGCCTAGATAGATGAGGACCTGATCGCCGGGCGCGAGCTCGTCGGCGTACGCCTCGTCGGCGTCGATGCCCCACATGCCGGGGCGCAGACACCTAGCGGCCACTTCGCGCACGGCTTGGCCGTTCGCCGCGTCCGCCGGCACGAGGTTGAAAATGTACTGCGCCACCCTCGGGATCGTAGGCCCAGGACCCGGGAGATCCAACGCCCGCGAATTCTTTTGGTGTCGGTTGTCGGATCGACCGGAGGCCGTTCGTAGCGTTGGTGGAGGCGGACATGGGGTCCGCTGGAGCCGGAGGAGCAGACATGCCCGAGTACCTCATCTACTTCAACCAGCAGTGGGTGGGTGACCACCCTGAGGAGTGGTTCCGTGGGCGCGGGCCGCGCGCCATGGCGGTCGTGAACGAGATGAAGGCCGCCGGCGTGTACGTCTTCGCCGGGGGACTCGAGGAGGAGGACGGCCGAATCTACAGCGCCGACCCCACGAGCGGCGAGGTGTTGATCACCGACGGACCGTACGTCGAAACCAAGGAGTTCCTGGGCGGGTTCGCTGTGGTGGACGTGCCCGATGACGAGACGGCCAACATGTGGGCCGGCAAGATCGCAGAAGGCTGCGGTTGGCCCCACGAGGTCCGCCGCTTCAAACCACAACCAAAGGCCACCTGACCCCACCGCCAGGGTCCTCACCACCTGGCGAGGACCCTGGCGGCCGTCATGCGAAGGCAAGGATCGCGGCAGAGCCGGGCAGCTCACTGAGGCCACCGCGGCCACGGCGGAGCTTCTCGACTCGGCTCTGAAATGGTGCTCGGCGACCGGCGGGCAGCGACTTTTGATTGTCCTCGTGCTCCACAAGGAGCGGAGCAGGCTGATCAGAGCTCCTGGACAGACCGACGACGGCAGCATGCGGTACGTCGAGACAGTGCTGCCGTGGACCCGGTCCATGGATCTCGCACTGGATCAGCAGCAACAGATCATTGTCAACCGGTCAACCGGTCAACCGGGTCAACCGGGTCAACCGGGTCAACCGGGTCAACCGGGTCAACCGGGTCAACCGGGTACTCGACGAGATGGCTCGGCGCGTGCTCTCGAAGGTGTCGATGGGTGTCGAGCCAGCCCCGGTAGCCATGAGCCACAGGGTAGACCGGAGGCTCCACGAACTTCCTGTCATCGGCAGTTCCGAGCTTTCACACTCTCCGCGGTGGATCCGGACGTGCCGAGCTGATCCCGGGCATGCCGGCTGGGGTGGGTCGCGGAATCGGAGCCTCGTCGCCGTGGTGGGTGGGTGAAGAAAGGTTGGGGTCAGGCTGGGGCGAGGAGGCAGAACTCGTTGCCTTCGGGGTCGGCGAGGACTGTCCATGTGACATTGCTGTCGCCTAGGTCGATGGCCGTGGCGCCGAGAGTCTGCAGTCTGGCCGCCTCGGGCTCCGGGTCGTCACCCGGGTATGGGCGGAGGTCGAGATGGACTCGATTCCACACGGTCTTCACGTCGGGCGTGCGGAGGAACTGCAGGTACGGGCCGACGCCCTTGGCGGAGCGCAGTACCGCGTTGTGATCGGTCACCTTGTGCAGAGTCCAGTCCATGGCCTGGCCCCAGAAGCGAGCCATGGCTCGCGGGTCCGCGCAGTCGACCACGACCGTGGCGATCGGTCCGGTGTCTCGGATCGCGTCGTGCCAGTCCAGTACACAGAACTCGTTACCCTCCGGGTCGGCCATGACCGTCCACGGGACGTCGCCCTGGCCCACGTCGGCGAGTGTTGCGCCGAGACCCTTCAAGCGCGCCACCAGCTCCGCCTGATGGGCCGCCGAGGTGGTGGCGAGGTCGACGTGCACGCGATTCTTCACCGTCTTGGGTTCCGCGGAGGCGACGAGGTCGAGAACGACGGCGACCGGGTCGGGGTAGACGAAGCCCTCGGGTTCGAGGTTGGTCACGCCGGGTCCCTCGCTCGAGACTCCCCACCCGAGTGCCTCCGCCCAGAAACCGCCCAGCACGGAATCGTCCCGAGCCTTCATGTTGATTTGAACAAGCCGCGTCGCCATGGCGACGATGCTAGCGACAGCCCGGCACCAAGATCAGCCGCATTGACCTCGGCAGATCCGTGCGTCGCGTGTGTCGTGGTTCCCCTGCCGGCGCGGGGCGTTAGCGTTCCGGGGGTGCCGCACTGTCCGCCGCCGGCTAGGCCGCTTGGTCCAGATGCTGATGGGCAATGGGTCCGTCGTTGGACATCGGCGGAGTGGACGCAGACGGTAGATTCTTGGGTTGGGCGTCGCCTTGCTGAGCAGGGGCGTCGGATCGGTGGTGAGGCTGTTACCTATCGGGCGCGTTTCTGGTCCGTGGTGCGCTGTTATCCGTCCGTCGAGGGACTGGTGTGGTTCAAGGAGAACAATCCTGGCCATCGGTTCGAGGCCGGTTTGGCCGCCGCGTTGGCGCGGCTCGCGCCGTACGACGTCATCGTGCCGATCGCAGTCGATCGCGCACGCAATTGGCTGCTCACGGACGATCAGGGAAGGACGCTCACGCATCCTGACGTCCGTCATCAGCCGACGCGCCGGATCGTCGTCCGCGCGCTCGCCCAACTTCAGTGCACCCTCCTCGGCCGTCTCAACGTCGCCGACCACCCCGGGATCATCGAGCTCGCACCGAGCACGGCAGGTGATCGAGTGCGCGCCGTGGTCGAGGAGTGGGCGTCGCTGCAGCCTGGACATCCGCTGCGGGCCGAGCCAGACATGCTGAAACGAGTTCAGGTCGCCGCTGAGGTATTGGATCGACGTACGGCGTCCCTCAGCGACATCGTTCCGCTCGACCTGGAGCTCAACGATGTGTACCCGGCGAACATCTTCGCCGACCGCTCGACCGGCGTACTCCGGCCGCGGTTCTTCGATTTCGGCAACGCGATCTGGGGTCATCCGTTCGTCTCGCTGCACGGCTTCCTCGACTCAGTGGCCGAATGGACTCGAGCGCCCTTGTCTCGTACAGACCACGCCGAACTGCTCGACGTCTATCTCGCGGTATGGCGTGATCACCTCGACGCCGACCCACGGGTGCTGCGGAGGAACCTCGCCGCCACCGAGGCGCTGGTCGGTGTGCACCGGCTCGTGTCGTGGTTACGCCTGGTTCCGTACGCCGATCCGATCGAGCTCCGAACCCGGGCCGAGATACCACGGCAGTACCTGGCCACGGTCGCCGAGCTGGCCGGCTAGTACTGCGTTTCGTACGACGCCGAACCCCCGACGGAAGCCAGGTGGCTCGTTGGGTGGGTTGTCGGGGCAGAATCAGCGTGTGAAGAAGCCAGACGCCGAACCCGTGGTCGCGCGCAACCGCAAGGCTGCCCATGACTACCACCTGGGCGAGTCCTGGGAGGCGGGGATCGTGCTGCAGGGGCCGGAGGTGAAGGCGCTTCGGGCCGGGCGGGCGTCGCTGATCGGCGGCTTCGCGCAGGTCGAGAACCGGGAGATCTGGTTGCACGGTGTGCACATCCCGCAGTACTCGCAAGCCCGCTGGTTCAACGGCGGCTCGCGCCGCAAGCGGAAGCTGTTGCTGCATCGTGCCCAGATCGACAAGATCGAACGCAAGGTCAATGAGGGCGGGCTGACGATCGTCCCGGTGACGCTCTACTTCAAGGACGGCCGCGCGAAGGTGGAGATCGCCCTCGCCCGCGGGAAGAAGACCTGGGACAAGCGGCATGCACTCGCCGAACGCGAGGCGAGCCGTGAGGTCGAGCGCGCAGTCAGCCGCCGCCTGAAGGGCCGCCCGGACTGACCAGCCGTACGTACGGCTCGAGACCAACCTGCCGGTCGGGCTCGACGACGACTTCGTGCGGACGCACCGACACAATCGCCGGCCTCGGTGAGGGCTGGAGCTTGAGCCCTGACGCCGCTGCACCGTGCGGCGCGGCTGGGGACGTCGCGCTGGACGTGGCGGGGCCTGCGGTCGACCAGACTCAGGCAGGTTTTGGTCGGCGGATCAGATGGTAGGCCTTGCAGCCCAAACACAGCCCGATGGATGCGTTGAGGGCTGCCACGCCGAAGGCCAGAGCGGTGAGGCCGTAGCCGGCGACATCGACGCCGAGTACGAAGGTGATCAGCGCCGGAGCGGTGAACACGAAGCCGACGAACTGGGCGAATCTCGGCGGCCGAGCATCCTCCAACTTGGCCGGCGCTGCGATCCGCGGCCAGATGACACGGGCAAAGATCTGCGCCCACAACGACCACTGAAAACTCACGAACGCGGTGAACGCGAACACGGCGACCTGGGAGGCGAGCAGGCCGAGACTCAATGGTCGGGCAACCTCAACGATGAGCAGTACGACGGCGAGCACGGTTGCTGTGGCCCCGGCGCTGAATCGCAAGAGGCGCGGATCGACATGCGCGCGGAGCGGGCACGCGCCACTACCGGTGCTGCGCATGTGGTTCTCCAGAGAGTGGGATGCCAGCCAGTCCCATCCAGCTCAGCGTACTCGGCCCACACCCACATCTGCTCGAACCAGTACTTGAACCACAGGTGCCGCCGAACGCGAGCCCACAAAGGCAAGAACGTTGTGCAGGCGCCCGCTCTCGCACGGTGCTCGTGGACGAGACGACCCCGGCCATCGAGCTCCCCGGCAACGACGACCTGGTCGTACGCCGCATCACCACGCAAGCCGTCCGGCGCGCCACCACCCAAGCCGTCCGGACCATCAAAGGTCAGCGGCCACGGGGCGCCAACCCCACAGTTTCCTAGGCCATGTGCCGCACATCAGGTCGCGAACATGTGTCGCGGATCTGTTGTCGGATCACAGTCCGGCCGCAGTCCGGCCGGAGGGTGTGCTCCGTCGGTTGATGTGCGACACGCGTCCGACAGTTGATGCTCGACACAGGGGTCGTGTTGGCGTCGTCCCGCGTCGTCGCTATGAAGAGTGCACGGGGGCTTTGGCGAAGCGGTCGGTTGCGGCCATGACAGCTTCTGCCGTTCCGGCGGCGTGAGTGCCGTGCTCGACGATCACCAGTTCGGATCCCTGCCAGGCGTGGTGCAGCACCCATGGTTTGCCGGTGAGTGCGCCGAGGTCGAGCTGCCCGTGCACGATGACGCCGGGGATGCCCTGCAGGACGTGCCCGTTGCGGGCCAGTTGGTCGTCTGCCAACCAACAGCGGTTGCCGAAGTAGTGCGTGACGAGTCGGGCGAAGGCGAGTTGGAACCGGGGCTCCCACGGCTCGTGCTCGATGTCGCGGCCTGGCGGGACAGTGGCGATTGCATCCTCCCAAGCGCACCAGTCCTCTGCTGCTTTGCGGTGTACGGCGGGGTCGGGGTCCATGAGCAGGCGGTGATAGGCGGCCGAGATGTCCTCGCCCGGATCGGGTACGCCGGCGAGGAAGCGCTCGTACGCCTCGGGGGCCAGGCCGCCGAAGCCGCGGATCAGCCACTCGACCTCGCAGTGCCTGCCGGTGGCGACGGCGGTCACGATCATCTCCGAGACGCGCCCCGGGTGGCGCAGCGCGTAGGTCAGCGAGAGCACTGAACCCCAGGAAACGCCGAACAGCAGCCACTTGTCGATGCCCAGGTGCTCGCGCAGCTGCTCCATGTCGCGGATCAGGTGGTCGGTGGTGTTGGTGGACAGGTCGATCACGGGCTCGCTGGCGTGAGGGGTGCTCCGGCCGCAGTTGCGTTGGTCAAACGAGACGACGCGGTAGACGGCGGGGTCGAATTGGCCGGGGGAACGTGCGCCGCACCCCGAGCCAGGGCCGCCGTGCACGTACAGCGCAGGCTTGCCATCCGGGTTGCCGCACGCCATCCAGTACACGCTGTGCCCGTCACCGACGTCGAGCATGCCGTGGTCGTGAGGCTCAACCTGACGGTACATCCGTCCTCCCGACAGAAATGACAGCACTCATATAAATGCGATAGCCAGGGAGTCTCGCCGTTAGGACGGTGGTACGCAACACTTCTCAGCCACGGGGCAGAACGTGATCGTCCACACCCGGCCAAGCTGCTCAATCTCCGCTGGCCAGATCTCGACTGGAACGCTCCGGCTGTCCGCATCCGTGGATCGGTCGGAATGGTCGCTGGGCAGCGAGTCGAAGGGACAACCAAGGGCGGCCGACGCCATGTTCACGCAACGATGCTGATGCTGCTGCTGGCTGGCATACCGGTGCACGTCGTCGCTGACCGGCTCGGGCATGCCGATCCGTCGATCACGCTTCGGGTCTACGCGCACGTGATCCGCCAGCGCGCGGCCGGAATCGCTGACGTGTTCGCCGCCGCCGTCGACCCAGAACGTGACGACCCGGAAGACGGCCCAGAGCCCTCAGCCCTGGCACCGTGTTAGCAAGGCTGTTGGCAACCGGGAGCCCCGGACACGCGAAACCCCAGGTCAACTAGCTCGTGACCTGGGGCTTCTGCTGCGCGCTCGGAGGGATTCGAACCCCCAACCTTCTGATCCGTAGTCAGATGCTCTATCCGTTGAGCTACGAGCGCTGGACAACGTCGAGTAACGATACATGGGGGAGGTGGGTGGAGGCCAATCGGCCTCGGGGGGAGCGGTGCGGCGCTCGTACGGCGGGGTATGGGCCGCTCTACGATCCGGGATATGGGTATCGAGGACTTGCTCGGCGGGCGGGATCTGGGGGACGTCAAGAAGGCGGTCGGGTTCGTGATGGAGAACTCGGACGACTTCGAGAAAGTGCTGAATCTGGTCCGCGGCCTGCCGGACGACGCGGTCGGGTTCCTCGGGAAGTTGCCGGACTTGCTGAAGACGATCGGGTCTGGGCTGGCCGACGCCGGGGAGCAGGCGGCGAAGGCCGCGGGCGCGCTGGTCGGGGACGATGGGGAGGGCGGCGCGCGGAAGGCGCTGAGTGGCAGTGCGAGCACGATGCACGCCGCCAAGGACAAGCTGCACTCGGCTGCCGGGATGCTGTCGGGGCTGGCCGGCGAGCTGGACAAGATCCCCGGGATCGGGGACGCCGCGGCGAAGACACTGAACGACGGAAGCGGTCAGATCGGCGGGGTCGCGACGGAGATCGAGAGCCTGGCGGGCAACCTGCAGGATCTGTCCGGGATCCTCGCCACGGTCGGCGACGCGCTGAAAGGCCTTGGCAGCAAGCTGAGCGAGTCCGGCGGCTCCGTGAAAACACTCCTCGACTGAGTCGGTCCTCAGGTCGTTGCCGAGGGCCCCGAGACCGGAGCCGGCCGAGTGGGAGCGTCCACTAGGCGCACCACCACCGGTCCAGGTAGTCGACTGCCGGATGCGCGGGTAGACACCAGCACCGTCCAATGGCACCAGCGTCTCGATCGCCTCGGTAGTCGACTGCGGGCGAAAGCCCGTCCTCAAGGTTGGGTGGGTGGGAGTGTGCGCGAGCACGCGACGGAGGGGCGCGCGTAGCGCATGCGTGGGAGAGACACCGGCGCGCGGGTGGAACCGGGTGGGCGGGGTTGGTCGTCCTAGGCGGGTGGTTGATGGGCGAGAGAGGACCGGTGCGTGGTTAAGGTCGCGGGCATGGCTAGTCGACTGGTGCGGGGTACGGCGATCGCGTGCGGAGTGGCTGCCGTCGCGGGTGCGGGGTTCGGGTACGCGGTCGGGGAGCCGGTGGAGCCCGAGGACATCCTGCCGGCCAGGACGTTGCCGGCCGACGTGTGTGCCCGGATCGGCGACGTGTCGGTGATGTTGCCTAAGGCATCGAGCGGTACGGCGCCCATCACCATGAACCAGGGTGGGACGGCCACGGTGACTTGCGAGGCGGCGGTCAGTCGCCAGAAGTCGAGCAGCTTCACGTCGGCGTCGGTGAAGGTGACGATCACGCCGTACGCCGGGGCGGACGCGGGGGCTGGGCAGCCGCCGTTCACCCCGGAGCAGACCGCGAAGCGGGCCTTTGACCGGTCGCCGATGGACAAGGTGCCGGACCGGCAGTACCCGACCAAGTCGGCGCGGACCGTGCGGGGTGTGGCGGGTGAGTCGTTCACGGTGAAGACGCTGGTGCAGCGGGCGGACATCGTCGTACAGGTCGAGTACACGGCCAGCCCGATCCAGGCCGACGTCGCGGAGCAGGCGGTGCTGGTGCTGGCGGACCGGGCGATCTGGGAGAGCAGATGAACAGCACGCCGGAGATCTCCGGGTACGAGTTCGACCAGCGGTTGCTGCGGCACCCGCTCGCGGAGCTCTGGCGCGGCCGCAGCTTCACCGGCATGGAGGTTGTCGCGCTGGTACTGAGTGACGCGGCTGCGAGGGACGCGGTGGTGCGGGACCGGCTGGTCCGCGCCGGCCGGGACGCCGCGCTCGACCCTGAGCAGCAGGAGACGCCGCTCTGGGCCGCGAACTTCAGCGCCACGCGTCCGTACGCGATCACGCAACTCATCCCCGGACAGTCGGGCGCCGAGCGGCTGATCGACCCGCTCGACGGCATCCTCGGCAATGACGAGGAGTCGCTGCAGGCGGTCCGCGCCCAGCTCAGCCAGTACGGCGCTCAGCCGCCGAGCCAGCCGCCATCCGGCAACGGCGCCCTCCCGTCCTACGCGCCGGCACCAGAAGCAGGACCAGCACCAGAAGCAGGACCCGCACCTCAAGCAGCGCCAGCAGCACAAGCCCAGCCCTCGAAGATCGAGATCGCCCGGCAGTATCGCCGCAAGATCGGCGGCTGGATCTACCTCGTGGTCGCGATCGTCGTGCTGATCGTCTTCACCGTCACGTACTCCGTCGGCGCCGCGATCGGCAGTTCGGTCAAGGACGAGAAGCCCGACGCCGCGCCGCAGGCCGCGATCAGCCCATCCCCGTTCCCGGAGACTGTGCTCCTCCCGGCGTTCCGCAAGGTCACCACAGCGCCGTACCTGCGGCCCGACGGCGGCCCAGGCCTGTTCGGTTTCACCTACCCGGCCGGGAGCGACGTGCAGGTGATCACCACGGCCGAGCTCCCGTTCGCGATCGGCTGGCCGCGGCCGCCGGCGGTGTCGTTCCTCGGCGAGTCGTCGACGATCGCGTACCGCCGGGTGCAGACCGATGACGGTGTGGGCAACCCGAGGCTCACGCCGGACCTGCGGATCGCGCTGCACCCGTGCAAGGACCTGGCCGGCTGCCTGGCAGAGCGGTCGTCGTTCGACCAGCAGTGGACCAAGGTGTTCAAGGCGCCGGTGCCGGCGGCCGCGAAGGACAACCGGACCTGGCTGACGGTGAAGCAGACGAAGCCGTTCGCGCTGATGATGACGCGCGCGTTCAGCAGCGGTGGCCAGTGGTGGCTGGTCGGCGTCGCGGTCACTGGAGTGCCCGGTGAGGAGCAGACCGTGCAGCAGGTGCTGAACGACATCTGGCGGCAGACCAGCTGATCCGCCGCAAGATCTCCGCAACGGCCCGCGCGACCAGCGCGGGCCGTTCTCATTTTCACAAGGTTCGCCGGAAAGCGATTGTCGCGAAAACTTTGTGACCGGCTTCACTTTCTGGTGGTTCACAGCCCTTGGGTCCGTCGCGTACCGTAGTACCACTTGCGCACTGGTATACGTCCACTGGACGCACTGGTATGCGAGCGATCACACCGCCAGTCAGCTGAATCGAACCGCCGGAGACCCCGGCGGCCGACGCCGTACCCCCCTCAGCGTCGAGGGACCGGGCGGCCGCCGGGCCCGACAGCCGAGAGGGAATGAGCCGCCGATGACGACAACCGCCAGCCCGACCCATACCGAGACCACCGCCCCCGCAGCAGCCACGGACCCTCTTCCAGCCGTCGCCACGCAGTACGACCTGACCGACGCACCGACCCGCCACGCCGGCTTGCTGGCCTGGGTCGCCGAGGTCGCCGCCTTGACTCAGCCCGACCGGATCCACTGGGTGGACGGCTCGGACGCGGAGTACGACAAGCTGACCGGCGAACTGATCGAGGCCGGGACCATGGTCCGGCTGAACGAGGAGAAGAAGCCGAACTCGTTCTGGGTTCGCACCGATCCCTCGGACGTGGCCCGGGTCGAGCAGCGGACGTTCATCTGCTCAGTCGACGAGAAGGACGCCGGTCCGACCAACAACTGGATGGACCCGGCCGAGATGAAGGCCCTGATGACAGGGCTGTACCGCGGCTCGATGCGCGGCCGGACGATGTACGTCGTCCCGTTCTGCATGGGCCCCTTGACCGCGGACAAGCCGATGTTCGGGGTCGAGATCACCGACTCGGCGTACGTGGTTGCATCGATGCGGATCATGGCCCGCACCGGTGCCGACGTACTGGCGAAGCTCGGTGAGGATGCGTTCTTCGTGCCGTGCCTGCATTCGGTCGGTGCACCGCTGGAGGCCGGGCAGAAGGACGTGCCGTGGCCGTGCAACGACGAGAAGTACATCGTCCAGTTCCCCGAGGAGCGGGCGATCTGGTCGTACGGGTCCGGGTACGGCGGCAACTCGCTGCTCGGCAAGAAGTGCTACTCGCTGCGGATCGCGAGTGCGATCGCGCGGGACGAGGGCTGGCTGGCCGAGCACATGCTGATCCTGAAGCTGATCTCGCCGGAGAAGAAGGTCCACTACGTCGCGGCCGCGTTCCCGAGCGCCTGCGGCAAGACCAACCTGGCGATGCTCGACCCGACGCTGGAGGGCTGGGAGGTCGAGACGCTCGGCGACGACATCGCATGGATGCGGTTCGGCGCGGACGGCCGCCTGTACGCCGTGAACCCGGAGTTCGGCCTGTTCGGCGTGGCCCCGGGCACCGGCTGGAAGACCAACCCGAACGCGATGCGCACGATCGAGAAGGGCAACTCGGTCTTCACCAACGTCGCGCTCACCGATGACGGCGACGTCTGGTGGGAGGGCTACTCGCCCACGCCGCCGAACCACCTGACCGACTGGAAGGGCCGGGAGTGGACGCCGGACTCGGGCGAGCTGTCCAGCCACCCGAACAGCCGGTTCTGCACTCCGATCAAGCAGTGCCCGATCATCGCCGACGAGTACGACGACCCGAACGGCGTACCGATCTCGGCGATCATCTTCGGCGGCCGTCGCGCGACCACGGTGCCGCTGGTGACCGAGTCGCGCGACTGGGCGCACGGCGTCTTCATGGGGGCGACGCTGTCGTCGGAGACCACCGCGGCCGCGGTCGGTCAGGTCGGTGTCGTCCGGCGTGACCCGATGGCGATGCTGCCGTTCCTCGGGTACGACGCGGGCAAGTACTTCGACCACTGGCTGACGGTCGGCAAGCAGCACGACGCGGCGCAGTTGCCGAAGATCTTCTACGTGAACTGGTTCCGCAAGGACGACGCGGGCAAGTTCGTGTGGCCGGGCTTCGGCGAGAACAGCCGGGTGCTGAAGTGGGTCATCGACCGGATCGAGGGCCAGGCCGACGCGGTCGAGACTCCGATCGGCCGGGTGCCCACCGCGGACGGCCTGGATGTCAGCGGCCTCGAGCTCACCGAGGACGAGCTGGACATCGCGCTCAAGGTCGACGCGGAGGAGTGGAAGGCCGAGATCCCGCTGATCGAGGAGTGGTTCGCCAAGCTCGGCGACACGGTCCCGACCACGCTCAAGGTCGAGCTCGACCACCTGAAGGCACGTCTCGGCTGACACCGGACACCGGTCGCCGAGTCGGAAGCCGGCGGCCGGCAGCAACGCGGCGCCCTGGGCCACCTCCAGGGCGCCGCGCTGTGTCGTCAGCTCCGTCCGGCGAGCACCCGGCGTACTTCGTCGTCCGCGACCGGCGCGAAGTTGCGGTAGGCCTGCCCGACCGCGGCGTAGTGCCGCGGGATCCACGCGCACACGACCTCGTCGGCGATTGCCGACAATCGGTGGCAGCTGTCCGGGCCACCGACCGGTACGGCGACGATCACCTTGGCCGGGCCTTGGCGTCGTACCGCCTCGACCGCGGCTCGCATCGTCGAGCCGGTGGCAAGACCGTCGTCGACCAGGATCACGACCCGGTCGCGTACGTCGACCGGCGGCCGGTCGCCGCGGTACGCCTGCTCGCGCCGGCGCAGCTCGCGGATCTCGCGTTCGCGGACTGTCTCCAGAGTCTCCTCGTTGACACCCCGGAGTACCTGCTCGTTCCGCACCGTGTGGGTCTCGTCGCCGACGCCCGCGACCGCGCCCATCGCCAGCTCAGGCTGACCTGGCAACCCGAGCTTCCGGACGATCAGTACGTCGAGCTCCGCGCCCAGTGACTCGGCGACCGGCGCGGCGACGGGCACACCGCCGCGCGCCAGGCCCAGCACCAGCACGGACCCGGCCACCTCGCCGAGCTCAGCCGCCAGCGCTCGCCCGGCAGCCGCCCGATCGGCGTACGGCCTCGTCATATCGCCATGATCTCGCGATATGCGTACGTTGGCGGCACATCAGTGTCGACCGCAGAGGCGGCGCCGGACCTTGGAGTTGAGTGCATGAAGATCGGTGTGATGCTTCCGCTGGGCGGGGAGGACGGGCCTGACGGCGGGATGCCGGGGTGGCGGGATGTGCGGGCGGTTGCGCAGGCGGCTGATCAGAACGGGCTGGACTCGGTCTGGGTCGCGGACCACTTCTTCTACCGCGACCCTGACGGCCGGATGTATGGGATGCGCGAGGCCTGGACGTTGCTGAGTGCGGTCGCGGCGAGCACCACTCGGGTCGAGCTGGGGACCATGGTGCTGTGTGCGTCGTTCCGCGACCCCGGGCTGACGGCGAAGATGGCCGCGACGTTGGACGAGGTGTCCGGTGGGCGGCTGATTCTCGGCGTCGGGGCCGGCTGGCATGAGCCGGAGTACGAGGCGTTCGGGCTGCCGACCGATCACCGGGTCGGCCGGTTCGAGGAGTGGCTCGAGATCGTGGCCCGGATGATCCGCGGCGAGACGCTCACCTTCGACGGGACCTACCACCACGTCAAGGACGCTCAGCTCGACCCGGCGCCGGCGCGGCGGATCCCGATCCTGGTCGCCGGGCACCGGCCGCGGATGATGCGGCTGACCGCCGAGTGGGCCGACGCCTGGAACACGGCTTGGTACGGCGCCGCCGGTAACCGCGTGGTGGAGAGACTCGGAACGCTCCGTGAAGCGGTGCGGGCCGCCGGCAAGCCGGAAGGAGCGGTCGCCGCGACGGTCGGGATGATCGTCCGGGACCCCGACCAGCCCAGCGTTCCCGACCCGGACACGAACGCGTTCGGTGGCACGGTCCCCGAATTGGCCGAGGTGCTCACGGCGTACCGGAAGCTCGGCGTCGACCACCTGATCGTCTCCCCCGAGCCGATGACACCGAAGACGGTCGAACGCATCGCCGAAGCCCGCAAGCTGATGGCCGAGTAGGAGCAGCAACGCCCGCCAGGCACCACCCCGGGGGTCCGGGGGCGAAGCCCGCCGGGCGGGTTCTGGGGGTTGCACCCCCAGAAGACAGCCGAAGCGCCCCGGTCCGCGCTTTCTGCGGACGGGGGCGCTCACGAGCGGAGGCGGCGGGATTTGAACCCGCGAGAGGGGATTACCCTCAACCCGCTTAGCAGGCGGGCGCCATCGACCGGACTAGGCGACGCCTCCTCCGACGGCCCCGCAGGGGGACTCGACGACGGCCAAGACTATCCGTTCGACCCTCCCGGCGGCAAAGCGGGCCCCGGCGCGCCTGACCGACACTGTCCGTGTCGGGGGCGCCACCTTGGGAGAGTCGGCCGGGGTCTGTGTAATCTGGCGTGCATCGACGGGGGTCGCCAGCATCACGTCAACCGAATTGCTGACGTGGGCGTCTGAAGTACCGTGGGCTGTCGAACACGCGGCCTGCGGACAGTCGCCACGTCGTCGATCAGGGAACGGAGCCATGTCGCGGAGCACTCGCGCAGCCGGACGGAGGTCCGCGCCCAGAGCCAACCGGTCCCGGCAGCGTTCGCATCGGGCCCGTACCTCGTCGAAGGCGATCGGCCTCACCCTGGTCAGCGCGCTGATCCCCGGCTCCGGGCTGGTGATGGGCGGCCGGAAGAAGCTCGGCGCGTTCGTGCTGACCATCAGCGTCGGCCTGCTCGTGATCGCGGCGTACGTCGGTCTGACCCGGCGTGACACGATCCTCGCGTTCGCGGTGTCGCCCCGCCAGTTGCTGATCGCCACGGCCGCGGTCGTCGTCCTCGGCATCGGCTGGATCTGGGTCGTGGTCGCCTCGCACAAACTGATCCGCCCGGTCAGCATGACTTACACCGGACGGCTGGCCGGCTCCCTGTTCGTCGGGTTGCTCTGTTTCGCGATCGCCGTACCGACGACCGTCGCAGCGCAGACCGTGATGGCGCAGCGCGACCTGGTCGGCAGCGTGTTCCAGTCCGAGGGCAACTCCAAGAGCGCGACCCGGCCGAAGGTCGACAAGAAGGACCCGTGGGCGAACACCCCGCGGCTGAACCTGCTGCTGCTCGGCGCGGACGACGGCGTAGGCCGGACCGGGGTCCGGACCGACACGGTGATCGTGGCCAGCATCGACACCAAGACCGGTGACACCGCGCTGATCTCGCTCAGCCGGAACTGGATGCGGATGCCCTTCCCGAAGGATTCGCCGCTGCACAAGATCTACCCGAACGGCTACTACGACCCGAGTGGCCCGGCCGAGCAGCCGGAGTACTACCTGGACTCGATGTACGAGAACGTCCCGAAGCAGCATCCGGGGATCCTCGGCCAGACCGACAACGAGGGCGCCGACGTGGTCAAGCTCGCGGCCGGCGCGGCGCTCGGGCTGGACATCGACTACTACATGCAGGTCAACCTGGCCGGCTTCCGGCAGATCATCGACGCGGTCGGCGGCATCACAGTCAACGTCAACTACCGGGTCCCGATCGGCGGCGACTACGGCGACGGACCGGGGTCGAACAACGCGAAGAAGCCGTCCGGCTACATCGAGCCGGGCGCGGGCCAGAAGCTCGACGGATACCACGCGCTCTGGTTCGCCCGCGGCCGCTACGGCCTGAGCGACCCGTCCCGGCAGGAGCGGCAGCGCTGCACGATCCACGCGCTGGTGAACAGCGTGAACCCGGCCACCCTGGTGACGAAGTACCAGCAGATCGCGTCGGCCGGCAAGCAGCTGCTGCGCACCGACATCCCGCAGGAGATCCTGCCGGCCTTCATCGAGCTCGGAGTCAAGGTGAAGAAGGCCAAGGTCTCGAACGTCGACCTGGACAAGAGCAAGAACTTCCCGTCCGGCCAGGACCCGAGGTACGAGGCGATGCAGGAGATCGTCGCGAAGGCGATCGCGCCGAAGGGCAAGTCGACCCCGTCGACCACGTCGACCAAGCCGACGAAGAAGCCGACCAGCGGCTCGACCAAGAAGACCCCGAACCCGGCCGTGACGCCGGGCGAGGCCGAGAACCTGAACGACGCCTGCGCCTACAACCCGTCCCAGTCGGGGAACTGACGGCAGCATCCGGCCACCAGGGTCTGACTGGCCCGGTTGCCGGGAAGGATTGACCGCACAACAGACGAGTCACTGGGGGTGACTGTGCGGCGGATCGTGGCGGCGGCGATCGGAATCGCGGTACTGGCTGGTGCGGGCTGCAGCAGCGAGCCGGCCCCGACCCCGCTCGGCAGCGCCACCACCTCGGAGACCGAAGCCTTCTGACCCGGCGGCTGGTCCCGGATGAGATCCTGGTGCGATGCGTACGACGTACCGGATGCGGGCGGGACGGTTCCTCGGGATCCTGGCCGCCGGGCTGATCATCCTCGGTGTTGCCGCGATCGTGTGGGCCTTCGGGCTGCCGGACGTGGTGGTGTCGGTGTTCCTCACCCTGGGCGGGCTGGTGGTGCTCGGTGGTCTGTGGATCCTGATCTGGCCGCCGGTCATCGCGAAGCTGCGCGATCGCGACATCGAGGTACGCGGCGTCCGGACGACCTGGACCGACATCACCCAGGTCGGCCGGGTCGAGACCACGCACGGCGAGGCGATCGTCCTGCGCACCAAGCAGCCGGACCACACCGTCTTGTTGCCGGTCGGCTGGCTGCCGCCCGGTCGGGCCGCGCAGTTGGAGACCGCGCTGCGGGACCGGCTGAACGCCGCGCACGGCTACACGATCTGGGACGGGACTGCCCCGGACGACGACGATCGCGCAGAATGAAGCGACCCTGACCCTGAGGAGTGCCTGTGCTGTCCTTCGAGCTGTCGTACGACGAACTGATCGCCTACCAGGGCACGAATCCGCGCCCGGAGGACTTCGACCAGTTCTGGGACAAGGCGCTGCTCGAGCTCGGCGCGGTCGACCCGGACACCGAGTTCGCCGACGCGACCGACTTCCCGCTGACCACGGCGACTGCGCAGCACCTGTACTTCACCGGCACCGGCGGCTATCGGGTGCATGCCAAGGTGGTGCGGCCGGCCGAACCCACGGGCCCGGCTGTGCTGATCTTCCACGGGTACGGCGGTGAGCAGCCGAGTTGGGTCGACCTACTGCCGTACGCCACCCGCGGGTTCACTGTCGCTGCGCTGGATGTGCGTGAGCAGGTGGGTTACCGGACCGAGTCGCAGGCGGCGAACAGCTTCTCGCTGCACAACCACCTGGTGCACGGTCTCGACGACGGGCCGGACGGGCTGCTGTACAAGCACGTGTTCCTGGACGCCCGGCGGCTCGCGGACATCATCGGCGGTCTGCCCGAGGTGGACCAGACGCGAATGGCGACGACCGGGTGGAGCCAGGGCGGCGGACTCAGCCTCGTGGCCGCGGCACTGACGCCGGGGATCAAGTACGTCGCGAGCGTGTTCCCGTTCCTGTGCGACTACCAGCGGGCCTGGGACCTCAACCTGGAGACGAACCCGTACGACGAGATCGCCACCTGGTTCCGGAAGCGGGATCCGCGGCATCTGCGCCAGGACGAGGTGTTCACGACCCTCGGCTACATCGACGTACAGAATCTGGCGCCGCGGATCCGGGCCGAGGTGACGTTGTTCGTCGGGCTCGAGGATCAGGTGTGTCCGCCGTCGACGCAGTTCGCGGCGTACAACAAGATCACGTCGGCCAAGGACCTCCGGCTGTACCCGGACTTCGGGCACGACGACCTGCCGGGTGCGCTCGACGACATCTTCCAGCTGATCGGCGCGAAGCTCTGACCACGCTCACGATCCTCGGCACCGCCGCGCCGTACCCGCGGCCGGATCATCCGTGTTCCGGGTACTTGCTGCGGGCCGGTGGTGCTGAGGTCTGGGTGGACGCTGGCCCTGGTTCGCTTGCCGAGCTGCTGCGTCATACGACGCTGGGTGCGTTGGATGCTGTCTGGCTGTCGCACTTGCACCTCGACCACATCGGCGACTTGCTCAACGCGTACTACGCGTTGGCGTACGGCGAATTGCCCGCGCGGCCGCCGTTGCCTGTTTATGCGCCTGTGGATCTCGGTGCTCGGTTGGCCGGCTTCTTCGGCCAACCGGACGCGGGTTTCGTCCGCGACGTACTCGACCTTCGTCCGCTGTCGGACGGTCATTCGATGCGGCTCCACGATCTGGAGCTGACCAGCCGTGCGGTGGAGCACGGAGGCGAGGCCTACGCGCTCCGAGCCTCAGCGGACGGTCACACCTTCGCGTACTCCGGCGACTGCGCACCATGCTCCGGCCTGGACGCCGTAGCCGCTGACGCGGACCTGTTGTTATGCGAGGCCAACGATCCAGTTCCCACGCCGGTCCACCACACCCCAGCCCAAACCGGCGACCTCGCCCACCGCGCCAACACCAAACACCTGGTCGTCACCCACGTCGGCCCACTCCTCGACCCAGTCGCAGCAACCTCCCAAGCCGCCGAAGCCTTCGGCGGCCCCACCACCCAGGCTCGCATCGGTATGACGCTGGAGTTCTGAATCCGGCTGGCTATTGGCCGAGGCCGGCGTCGCGGGCTCGGGCTACGGCTTCGGCTCGGCCGGCGACGTGGAGTTTGGCGAAGACGTTGGAGACGTGATTGCGGACGGTCTTGTCGCTGACGACGAGTTGACGGGCGATCGCGGCGTTGGTGAGGCCGCGGGCGACCAGGTCGAGGATCTCGCGTTCGCGGTCGGTGAGTTCGGGGAACGGGGCGAGCTCGGGTCCGCCCCGGCCGGCGGCGAAGTACGAGAGGACGCGGGACGCGATCGCGGCCGAGAACACCACCTCGCCGTGGGAGACGCCGTCGAGGGCACGGCCGATCTCGGCGCGGTCGGCGCCTTTCAGCAGGTAGCCCCGAGCGCCGGCCCGGACCGCGGCGAACACGGACTCGTCGTTCTCCAGCATGGTGAGTACGAGGACGGCGATCGACGGGTGCTGCGTGGTCACCTGCCCGGTCGCGTCGACCCCGTTCAGCACCGGCATGTGCAGGTCCATCACCACCACGTCGGGGACCAGTTCGGCCGCCAACCGGACCGCCTCCGCGCCGTCGGCCGCCTCGCCCACTACCTCCTTGCCGGCCATCGTCGAGATCGCCGTGACGAGTCCCTCGCGGTACAACGGATGGTCATCGACCACGAGTACGCGAACCGTCATGTCGCCCCCTTCGGCAGCAGTGCCGTCACCGTCGTACCCGACGAGCCGGAGTCGATGTGCAGTTGGCCGCCGAGCTCTTCGGCCCGCTCACGCATCGACGACGTACCGACGCCGGCCTCGATCCGGTCCGGCAGTCCCCGCCCGTCGTCGGACACCTGGACGCCCACACACCCGTCGGCCTCCCACAGTCGTACGTCGACGCTGCCGGCCGCCGCGTGCCGGACCGCGTTGCCGGTCGCCTCGCCGGCGATGTGGTACGCCGCAACCTCCACAGCAGCAGGTAGACCGGCGATCTCGGCGGCCATAACCCGGACCGTCGTCGTACCGGTCGACAGCCGGTCGGCCAGCTCACGGACCGCCGCAGCCAGGCCGAGCTCGTCCAGCATCGGCGGCCTGAGCTCGTGGACCAGCGCCCGTACGTCGGCCACGGCGGCGTTGAGCCGTGGCACCAGACGGTCGAGGAGCTGCCGGGTCGCGTCCGGATCGTCGGCCGCGAGGTCGCGGGCTGTCTCGACGTGCAGGGCCAGCGCGGCCAGTGACGGGCCGACCCCGTCATGCAGGTCGCGGCGGAGCCGGCGGCGCTCCTCCTCCCGCGCGACCACGACAGCCTCCCGGGCGCGCCGAGACTCGCGCGCCAGCAGGACAGTGTGCGCGGCGACCGCTGCCTGTGCGGCCAGCTGGTCGAGAGCGCGCAACTCGTGCGAGTCGAACTCCGTGGACCGCGTGACGGTGAGGCGGCCGAAGTTCTCGCCGGCGTACTCCAGCTCGACGGCCGTCGCCGTACCGGGGCCGTCGCCGTACGACGCCACCAGGCCATCCCGCAATGTGATCGTGGCTCCCTGCGCGCGCAGGGAGCTGGCGACCTGCTCGACCACGGACGGCAGTACCCGTTCGGACAGGTCGTCCGGTGTGGTGGCGGCCGCGAGCCTCGCACCGAGCCGCGCGAGTACGGCGTACGGCTCGTCGACATCACCGTGCACCAACCGGTTGACGTGGCGTTGCAACCAGGACCGGAGCGGCAGCGCGGCCAGGGCGACGACGGTCGTCGCGACGATGGGCGTACCGGTGGTGGCGCCGAGCCGGTCACCGACCAGCCAGACGGTGGCGGCGTACAGGCCGGCAACGATGGTCGACAAGGCGCCGTACACGAGAGCCCGGGAGATGACGACGTCAACGTCCCAGAGTCCGTAGCGCATCACCGCGATCCCGATCGCGACCGGCAACGGGAGCATGGCCAGGCCGGCGACCACGCCGGTGATTCCGGCCGAGACCAGCCTGGCCACCGCGAACAGCGCGATCGTGCAGGCATACCCGACCAGCACCCACTTCAGCTGCTGCCGTTCAAGGTCGGCGGCGCGTCGCCAACGGATCATCAGCGAGGCGCACCCGGCGATCACCGCCACCAGGAGCAGTACGCCGATCCCGGGCGCGATCGCCGGTCCACCCGCGATTGCCACGCCGACGGGATTCGACGCGCCGCGCAGCGCCTCGGGAAAGTCCTGCCGGTCGTACGGCGTCAACGCCCAAGTGATCGCGATGACCACGATCGCGGCCGAACTCAGCCACAACCCGAACCGCGACAGCGGCCGTCCGTCCGGAAGCACCACTGGAAGCAGTACGGCGATCGCCACGTAGCCGGGTGCCCAGAGCCAGGCGCCGAGCCAGGTGGACCAGGCGCCTCCGGTCAGCAGCCCGACCTCCGAGCCGACCAGGGCCAGACCCTGGGTGAGCGCGATGACCCCGAGCAGGAGCTGGATCCGGCGTGCGCCGGACGACCGCAGCAGCAGAGCGGCCAGCCCGTAGGCGACGGCGGCGGCGACCTCCATCAACCAGAACGACGGCTCCATGGTCCGGCCCGCCGCCGCGTTGACCGCATGCACGCCCGCGCCGGCCAGCCCGGCCACGACCGCGATTACACCGATGACAACCCCCATGACGGCATCATCCCCGCCACCGTGTCCCGCCGTCACGGGACAAGAAGTCCCGGGTCAGGTCGTGATCCGTGCCCGTGGCCACTGGGACCGCCCGCCAGCGACCGTTGGTTCCATCAGCACTTCCACCGACAGGAGAACACCATGACCACCATCACCAGCGCCCGATCCGCCGCCACCCACCGTCCGCCGGCGACCGTCGTCGTCGCCTCGGTCCTGCTCGGACTGATCGCCGCGATCGGCGGCTACGGCGCCATCTACTTCACCGGCCTCGAAGGCTGGAACGGCATCGGCTTGAGCTTCGTCGTCGCGTACGAGTTCCTCGCCGTCGGCGGCCTGATCGCCGCCATCGCGTTCCTCCGCGGCCACCGACTCGGCCGCCCCGCCGCCATCGCCTACGCGATCTGGATGATCTACTTCACCGCTTTCAAACTCATCGCCTTCCAGGAACTCCAGGCAATCCCCTTCGGCGTCATCGCCATCATCGCCCTGATCTGCGCCACCCGCCCGACCAGCCGCTGACTCAGCTGGGGATCCAGGTGGGCCACCAGGGTGGGACGTTGCCGGGGCAGCTGCCGGGGGCGGTGGCGGGGGTGCCTTGCCAGGAGAAGAGGGCCAGGTCGGCGATGGTGATGGCGATGGCGGCGGCGACCAGGGAGAAGAGGAAGGCCTTGCCGGCGTAGCGGAAGACGATGGTGAACAGGACCAGGTTCACGATCAGAGCGAGGGGCAGGCCGAGGAACAGCAGCGTGAGGCCGTTGGGGACGCTGCCGGCGACGTCGACGTTGCACGCCTTCCACGCGCGCGACGTGATCACGATCAGCCCGAACGCCGCTCCGCCACCCACGACCACCGCAAGGAACGACTCGCCCTTGCTTCCCTTCGTAGCCAACGCCATGAGGATCACCGTATGTGATCCAGGCGTCAGTAGCGCCACCGCAGCGCGCGGACCCGAGCCTCCAGTGACAGCTCACCCAGCGATTCTGCGTCATGACGACGTACGGCGAGGAACGGCTCGACAATCGCATCCCCCAGAGCAGCGCGGATGACCTCCGACCGCTCGAGCGCCGTCAGCGCGTCCTCCAACGTCAGCGGCAACCGCGGCGGCCGCTCCGCCTCCGGGTACGTCACCGGGTCGCGGTCCAAACCGTCCGGCAGGACCGCCTTCTGCTCGAGCCCGTTCAAGGCGGCAGCAAGCACGGACGCGGCGGACAGATACGCGTTGCCCGACGGATCGCCGATCTTGATCTCGAAGTTCGCGGACCCCGGCCGGCTTGTGACGCTGCCCGGCACGTACCGCAGCGCGGCCTCCCGATTCTCGGGCCCCCAGCAAGCAAACGCACCGGCCCAGTTCCCCGGCACCCGTCGATCCGCGCTGATCACGCTCGGCGCGAGTACGCCGGTCAACCCGTCGAGCTCACCCAGTACGCCGGCCATCAACTGCCGCCCATGCTCCGACGGACCGCCCTCATCCCCGAACGGCCGACCACCCAGCGAAGCCGAGAAGTGAATGTGTGCACCGTTCCCAACAAACCCGGCAACCGTGATCGGCGCGAACGACACCAGCAAACCATGCGCCCGCGCCACCCGATGGACGACGAGTCGCGCGAGCTGCGACTGGTCAGCCGCAGCCAACGGCGACGCAGGCGGAAGCGCCACCTCGACCTGACCCTGCGCGTACTCCGGATGCAGTTGCTCCGCCGGCACCCCGGCTGCATCGAGCGCCTCCAGCAACTCGACCGCGAAGTTCTCGATCTTCAGCGCAGCGAGTACGCCGTACGCCGGCCCGATCGTCGCCACTCGAGGATCGTCGGCGTCACCGCTGAACACGGTGAACTCCAGCTCGAACCCGAGCTTCACCTCGAGCCCAGCCGCGACCGCCCGCTCCTCCTGCCGCCGCAGTGCGGAGCGCTGGCAGATGTCCACCGGCTCGTGGTCCTGGGACATCTGGTCGGCCGGAGCCCAGTAGACACGACGGTCCGGGCCTAGCGGTGCGACCGAACGGAGATCCGGCATCAACCGGTTGTCGCCGACCGGACCGTTGACCAGCGGCGACGTGGTGATCGCGTCGTCGGTGCACATCAGCGCGAACACCGGAGACAGCCCGATCCCGTCGCGCACCGCGGCCCGCACCCGAGCCGCCGGCACTGTCTTGGCCCGGGTGATCCCGGCGTTGTCGACCATGGATGTGATCAGCATCCGCAGCCCACCGTCGAGCAGCGCGTTGACCGGATCCGCAGGCGTCAAGCTGTCGGTGACAGACATGCAGCCTTTCGTACCACAGGACCTAGATCGGGGGTTGGTCCGCCAGCTTCAGCAGCCACTCGGCCTGGTCGCCGTCGAGGAAGGGTCCGTCGAATGCGTCCGGGAACAGGCGGCCCCACGACACGGCTCGGCCGATAGATCCGAGACGCCAGGCCAGGCTGGCGGCACGACGGAGTTCGGGCAGGGTGTGGCCGCCGGCGGTCCAGGGCTCGAGGTAGGCGTCCCGCAAGCGCGGGATGATGTCGTCGCCGTAGCTGCCGGCCGCGTGCCGGGCGGTAACGAGCAGGCTGCAGAAAGGGTGGGAGACAGCGGCGTCACCCCAGTCGAAGAAGGTGAAGCGTCCGTCGACCGGCGCGAAGATCTGGCCGTCATGCAGGTCGGCGTGGTCGAGCGAGTCGGTGACACCGATCGCGGCGAGCTCTTCGCACCAGTCGAGCAGCCGGGGCCGCAGCTCGTCCAGGACCTTGCGGTCGACCGGTTGCAGTGACTGGTTCGCGGCCACGGTCTTGTCGAAGATCGTCGGCAGGATGGCGAGCCGTGCATCGGGCACCCCGAGGGCCACGAGCTCGTCGGCATGCGGGACCAGAGTCCGCTGGAACTCGGCGTACTGACCGACGACCTGCTCCCAGGTTCGTTCATCGCCTGGGTACTGGCGGAGGATGGAACCGCCATCGGGAAGCAGCGACCAGCCACGCGTCGCGTCCACGGCGTACGGCGTGAGCACGTGTCCGGGCGCCCACCCGGCCAGCGCCTCGGTCAGCCCGGACTCGAACCGGCTCGCGGGCGGATTCGCCTTGAACCACAGCCGCCGTCCCACCTCGAATCGCACGATCACGGACCACGGCCGCACCCGCACCCACCGCGGCCCGCGCTCCTGCCACCCCAAGGCCGCCACGTGCGCTTCCACCCACGCGAACGCGGCGGCACGCCACTCGATGTCGTCCCATGGCGTCCGCGCCTCGGCGTACGTGCCCCGATCAACCTGCATCCGCACACCCCATCACACCGGCCCGTGGTCGCGGCACTGGATAATCGGCGCATGAGTGCGTATCGGGTCGGCATCTCCGGCTGGCGGTATCCGCCGTGGCGGAAGGTGTACTACCCGGAGGGACTGCCGCAGCGGGCGGAGCTGGAGTACGTCTCGCGGCGGCTGAACTCGATCGAGCTGAACGGCTCGTTCTACTCGTTGCAGCGGCCGTCGTCGTACCAGAAGTGGTACGACGAGACGCCGGACGACTTCGTGTTCACGCTGAAGGGGCCGCGGTTCGTCACGCACATGAAGAAGCTGGTCGACGTGGACGCGCCACTGGCCAACTTCTTCGCCTCCGGAGTCCTTGCGCTCGGCAACAAACTCGGACCGGTGCTGTGGCAGCTCCCGCCGAACTTCGGATACGACGAGGAGCGGTGCGCGAACTTCTTCGCCTCGTTGCCGCGGACAACGGCGGAGGCGGCGGAAGTTGCCAAGGGCCACGACGAGCGGATGGAGGGCCGGGCTCTGCTGGAGACTGCCGTCGACATCCCGCTCCGGCACGCGATCGAAGTACGGCATGCGAGCTTCGAGACCCCTGGCTTCATCGACCTGCTCCGCGAACACGACGTCGCGCTGGTCTGCGCGGACACAGCCGGCAAGTGGCCGATGCTCGACGATGTCACCGCTGACTTCGTGTACGTCCGGCTGCACGGTGCGGACGAGCTCTACACCAGCGGGTACGACGACGAGTCGCTCGATCGCTGGGCCGAGAAGATCCGCACCTGGCACCAGGGCGGTACGCCGTCCGACGGCAGGACGATCGGGAAATCCAAAGCCAAGCGGCGACGCCGGGATGTGTACACCTACTTCGACAACGACGCCAAGGTGCGCGCGCCGTTCGACGCGGAGGGGCTGTCGCGCCGACTCGGGATTACTTCGGCCGGGACCGAAGGATCACAGCCTTAGCGTGATCGCATGACTGAGAACCCGGGAGTACTCGTGGAGCAGGCGGTCGAACGCTCGCTCCGGCTCGTCCCCACCTGGCCGGCGTGGGACGGGCAACCGCTCACCTCCGACGACGGCCGCACCTTCACGCCGCACAAGGCCGTCCGCCGGATCGCCGATCACATGGTCGACCACTTGGCCGAGGTCGAGGCGCTGCTGGCCGGCGTACCGACGCAACCGGACGAGTGGCACGCGAGCGCACTCACCTCGGCGGCCGACCTGGCGCCGTTCACCGTCGACGACGTACAGGAGGCCGAGCAGCGACTGCGTCGGCTCGGGCGGACGTTCACCCTGCGGTACGCCGCGGTCGACCCGGCCGAGTGGGACAAGGACCGCGGCGCCAACTGGACCCTCCGCCAGATCGCCGAGCACCTGGTCGAGCTGGACTGGTACGCCGAGCAGGTAGGCGACCTGTCCTAGAAAAGCCGGACCCCGACCGGCTCCTCGAGGTCGAGGAGGAACTGCTTGCGCTTGAGCCCGCCGGCGTACCCGGTCAGCGAGCCGTTCTTCCCGACCACCCGGTGACACGGGACGACGATCGACAGCGGGTTCTGCCCGACCGCCTTGCCGACCTGCTGGGCCAGCGTGCGGTCCCCGAGCCGTTCCGCGATCTCGCCGTACGACGAGGTCGCGCCGTACGGGATCTCCTCGAGGATGGACCAGACGCGGCGCTGGAACTCGTCGCCGCGCAGGACGGTCGGGATGTCGAAGCCGGTCCGCTCGCCGGCGAGGTACGCGTCGAGTTGGCGGGCCGCCTCGGACAGCAGCGGGTCGGTGGCTTCGACCTGCTCACCGAGGGTCTCCGGCGTCGGCTTCACCCAGTGATGCGGGAAGTAGACGCCGGCCAGGGCGTTGTCCGAGGCGACCAGGGTGAGGTCCCCGATCCGGGTGCTGACGATCGCGTGCCTGTTCATGCCTATGGAACGGACCCGCACCCGGACGTGTGAGGCCTCAGGACCCGACGCGCTCCCGCGTCCGCCGCCGGAACTCCCGCCCGGCCTGGGTCACGTCGGAGTGGTGCACCTCGGCGACCGCGATCGCGGGCGAACCGTTCGCCGGCGCCTGGGCCACCCACTCTCCCCGGGGGTCGACCACGCCTGATGCGAGGCCGCCGTCGGGGTTCGCCGGCACGGCGAAGCTGATCCAGCAGGTGTTGTTGACCGCGCACCCGCGGGCCTGGACCGCCACGTGCTCGTGGCGCGAGACCCGGTTCGTCGCGTACGACACGAGCACGCCGTCCGCGCCGAGCTGGTCGTACTCCGTGAACAGCTCCGGGAACAGCACGTCCAGCCCGAGCGCCAACCCGAACCGGAACCCGTCGACGTCGAACGTCACCGGCTCGGTGCCCGGGGTGTACATCCAGGTGAGCTTGGTGGTCGACAGGGTGCGTTCGTTGTACCGGGTGACCACCTTCCCCTGGTCGGACACGACGTACATGCTGTTGTGCGGCCGGCCCTCCGGCAGTTGGTGCACCGACGGGATCACTGCCCAAATCCCGAGCTCAGCGGCGAGCCCGGCGATCTGGTCGAGCTCGGACTGCAGCACCGGCCACTGCGCGCGGGTCCAGTCGGACGGGCCGACCTCGTCCGGGCCGAGCTCGGACATCACGCGCTTGCTCGGGAAGCAGATCGCGCCCTCGGTGAAGTGCACCAGGCGGGCGCCGGCGGCGGCCGCCTGCCGCAGGAAGTCGCGGATCTCCGCGCCGCCCGCGCGGAGCTCGGCGGTGCTGGTCGGGTCGTGGCGCATCGCGGTCTGCACGATCGCGAGTCGCAGGGTGGTTTCTTCCGGCATGTCTTCTCCTGTCGGAGTCGGACGGAAGTGCCGGAGGGCAGCCGTGTAGGACTCGCCCGTTTTGGCGGCGCGGGCTCGGACCCGCAGCTTGAAGTTCCTGTGCGCTGTCATCTGGCCTTCCACGCACTCGCACGCGATCCCCCAGCGATCCCGTCCGAGGCGGCTGACCAGGACGAGCGGCCCGAGACAGGAAGTCCCTTTGCCTTCTCGTGTGACCAGGCTGGGGCCGGTCGACGAAGGTGAGGCGCGGGCCGCGCCGGATCCACATCCTTGCTGACCGACTGCTCGTGGTCAAACACCACCGGCATAAAGTCGGAGTCGCACGCGGTTGTCATCGGAAGTACGACGTGGACGACGTTTGGGAGCTAAGGGTGAGCATTCGAGTCGGGTACAAGGCGTCGGCGGAACAGTTCGGGCCGCGGGAGCTGGTGGAGTACTCGGTCCGGGCGGAGGAGCTCGGGCTCGACAGCGTGACGGTGTCGGACCACTTCCTGCCGTGGCGGCACGAGGGTGGTCACGCCCCCTTCGCGCTGGCCTGGCTGGCGGCGGTCGGCGAGCGGACGAACCGGGTGCTGCTCGGTACGTCGGTGCTGACGCCGACCTTCCGGTACAACCCGGCGGTGATCGCGCAGGCGTTCGCCACCCTCGGCGAGCTGTACCCGGGCCGCGTGATGCTCGGCGTCGGCACCGGCGAGGCGCTGAACGAGATCGCCGTGTCGGGGATGGAGTGGCCCGAGTTCAAGGAGCGGTTCGCCCGGCTGCGGGAGTCCGTGCAGCTGATCCGCGACCTGTGGACGAAGGACGGCGTGAGCTCCGAGGGCCCGTACTACAAGACCGTCGACGCATTCATCTACGACCGGCCCGAGACACCGCTCAAGGTGTACGTCGCCGCCGGTGGACCGTTGGTCGCCAGGTACGCCGGCCGCGCGGGTGACGGGTTCATCGCGACGTCCGGCAAGGGAATGGACCTCTACACCGAGAAGCTGATCCCGGCGGTGAAGGAAGGCGCGGAGAAGGCCGGCAAGACGTTCGAGGACATCGACCGGATGCTCGAGGTCAAGGTGTCGTACGACCGCGACCCGGCGCAGGCGCTGGAGAACACCCGGTTCTGGGCTCCGCTGTCGCTGACGCCCGAGCAGAAGCACAGCGTCACGAGCGCGACCGAGATGGAGCGGCTCGCCGACGAGCTGCCGATCGAGCAGGTTGCGCAGCGCTGGATCGTCGCGTCAGACCCTGACGAGGTCGTGAAGCAGCTGCAGCCGTACCTCGACGCCGGTTTCAACCACTTCGTCGTGCACGGCCCGGGCCAGGATCAGGAGCGATTCCTGACCCAGTTCACCGCCGACGTTCTTCCGTTGCTGCGCAAGCTGGGCTGACAATCGCAGAATGGGCGATCACGAAATTGTGCAGGAAGGTGACCCGCGGTGTGCCGAGCTGGAGGCAGCCGGCTACCGCGTGGTCGCCGAGTCCTGGGCAGTCCGCCTGTACGACCCGGACCGTGAGCTGCTCGAATCAGCCGTACGACGAGCCACCGCCGGCGGCCTGAGCATCCGGGAGCTGGGTCCGGAGTCGGCAGCGTTGCTGCACGCTCTGGAGAAGACCAACGAGTCCGACTACCCGTACACGCAGGCGACGCATCGCGTGGTCGGAGACCTGGCCACGGTCCGCGCGCTGTGGCCGGAGTACCGGGTCTTCGGGGCCTTCGACGGCTCCCGCTTGGTCGGTGCGACCGCCATCCGCTCACACGAGGGTTTCGGCGACACCAGGTTCACCTCGGTGCTGTCGACGCACCGCCGTCGCGGTGTCGCCCAGGCCGTGAAGGCTGCCTCGATCCTCGCCTTCCTCGACATCGGCATCACGCGGTTCAGCACCGGCGGTGCCGCCGCGAACGTCGGCAGCCTGCGCGCCAACGAGTCCCTCGGCTACACGCTGACGGAACGCTGGCGCACGTACCAGCTCTGATAACTCGCGTGCGGGTGACCGCCGGCTCGGCTTAGGGTGCGTCGGTGTCTTTTCGGCTGGCGGCGTACGCCGTGTGCATCGTGGACGGGCGCGTCCTGGTCTCGCGGTATGTGTCACCGCTGACCGGCGCGACCAACTGGACGTTTCCCGGCGGTCGGGTCGAGCAGTCGGAGGATCCGTTCGATGCGGTGATCCGGGAGGTCGCCGAGGAGACCGGCTGCGACGCCGTGGTGGAGCGCCTGCTGGGCGTGGACTCCCGGGTGATTCCCGCGAGCGAGGCCAACGCGGGCACCGAGCACCAGAACGTCGGCATCTTCTACCAGGTCCGGATCACCGGCGGGGAGCTGCGGCCGGAGCCTGACGGCGACATCGCGGAGTCGGTCTGGACACCGATCCCGGACGTGGCCGGTCTGCAGCGGTCGTCGCTGGTCGATGTCGGCCTGGCCCTCGCACAGACCCAGCCGCCCACCGGGCACGTTCCGCCCGTCCCGATCGGCGGCTTCATCCAGCACTAGCGCAGGTCGTCGGAGAGAGACTTCGCGGCCTGGGTGAGCAGGGGGACGGCCCGGTCGACGAGGGCTTCGGTCATGCGGCCGGCAGGACCTGAGATGGACATGGCCAGCCGGGACGGGGCATCGGGTACGGCGACCGCGACGCAGCGAACACCGAGTTCCTGCTCGCCCTCGTCCATGGCGTACCCGTGCTCCTCGGCGTTGCGCAGTTGGGCTGTGAACGCGTCCGGATCGGTGATGGTGTTGTCGGTGTGCTTGGGCATGCCGGTGCGGTGCAGCAGCTCGCGGACCTCGGCCTCGGGGATCTGGGCGAGGATCGCTTTGCCGACCGCGGTGCAGTGCGGCAGGACGCGGCGGCCGACCTCGGTGAACATCCGCATCGAGTGCCGGGACGGAACCTGCGCGAGGTACACGATCTGGTCGCCGTCGAGCATCGCCATGTTGGCCGACTCGCCGAGGTCGTCGACCAGCCGGGCCAGATGCGGCCGGGCCCAGACACTCAGCATGTGGGACGAACTCTCGCCGAGCCGGATCAGTCTCGGGCCGAGCACGTACTGCCGGGACGGCTCCTGGCGCAGGTAGCCGAGGTCGACGAGAGTACGAACCAGCCGGTGGATCGTCGGCAGCGGCAGACCGGAGGCGTTGGCCAGTTGGGACAGCCCCATCATCCCGCCCGCGTCGGCCATGGTTTCGAGCAGGCCGAACGCGCGCTCGATCGACTGCACACTGCCGGTGCGCGCCTTGCCGCCGTTCGCTTCGGCCACGGGACTCCGCCTCTCTTTCCGGATCACGGAAGTTTAGCCCCAGATCTCGGAAGGCCAGTGACATTGCTTCTTCCGCACAGTAGATATTAGTCTCCGCAATACGGAAAAGATAGCCTTTGGAGGCGGGTATGGGCCTGGATGACCTGGTCGGCGAGCTGGATCGGCGCCTGGCGGAGGCCGACGCGGCGCTCTCCGCGGACTACCCGGGAGACCGCGGCGTCCGCCAGCCCGTGCACACCGTCTACGTCCCCGCCGATCGGTACGACGCCCGCACGGTCGACGAGTGGGGCGCCGAAGCCCGCGCCGCACTTGGCGAGTACGGCGCCTCCGCCGCGCAACTGGCCGAGGCGCTGGCTGTCCCGACGGGTGACCCTGGACCGGTGCTCACGGATGAGCTGTACGAACTGGTCCGGGCGAAGCTCGAGCGGGAGCCGATCGAGGATCTGCGGATCGACTTCGAGGACGGCTACGGGACCAGGCCGGACGATCAGGAGGACGCGGCAGCGGTGGCCGCGGCGAGATCCCTCGCGGAGACCGTGACCGCCGGCGTGGCGCCGCCGTACCACGGGCTGCGGATCAAATCGCTGGAGGCGCCGAGCCGGCGACGTGGCGTGCGGACGCTGGACCTGTTCGTCCGCGAGCTGGGCGGCGCGCTGACCGAGGGCTTCGTGATCACATTGCCGAAGGTGACGTCGGTCGAGCAGGTCGAGGCGATGATGCTCGTGCTCGATGCGGTCGAAGCCGAGCACGGAGTGCCGGCAGGATCGCTGAAGTTCGAGATCCAGGTCGAGACGCCACAGTCGATCCTCGGTTCCGACGGGACTGCGCTGGTGGCCCGGATGATCAAGGCGGGTGCCGGCCGCGTGACCGGTCTGCACTACGGCACGTACGACTACTCGGCCTCGTTGGGTGTCGCTGCGGCGTACCAGAGCATGGAGCATCCGGTCGCCGACCACGCCAAGGACGTCATGCAGCTGGCCGCGGCCGGGACTGGTGTGTTCGTGTCGGACGGCTCGACGAATGTGCTTCCGGTCGGATCGGCTGACGCGGTGCACGCGGCCTGGCGACTCCACCTGCGGCTGGTACGACGTTCGCTCGGCCGCGGGATCTACCAGGGTTGGGACATGCATCCCGCCCAGCTGCCCACGCGGTTCGTCGCGAACTATCTCTTCTACCGTGAGGGTCTGGAGACGGCGGCGGCTCGACTGCGTGCGTACCTGGGTCAGGGCGACTCGGGCTACCTGGACGAGCCGGCCACGGCCGCGGCTCTCGCCGGCTTCATCCTGCGCGGGATGGAGTGTGGCGCTGTCGACCAGGCGGAAGTCGACAAACTGATCGGCGTCGACAGCGCCGGTCTGTCCAAGTTGGCGCGTCGACCGCTGCGGTCGTGACCCACTGGCCTGCTGGTCGCTAGCCTCGCGGCATGCGACTGGTTGCGGAGTTCACCACGGAACCCTTCGACGTCGAAGGGCAGCCGCCCGCGCACGCCACCGAGGCGCTGCGCGTCGCGGAGGAGGCCGGCCTGGAGTGCGAGTTCGGGCCGTTGGGCACGCTCGTGCGCGGCGAACAGGAACTCCTGCTGCCCACGCTGACCGGCGTATTGGAGGCCGCCTTCGCCAGCGGCGCCAGCCAGGTGACGCTGCAGGTACGACGCGATGGCTGACAAGGACCAGCATCCGCTCGTCGTCGCGATCACGCCGTTGGTCGAGCGACTGAACGCCGAGCTGGTGTCACCGGGCGACGCGCGGCCGGACGACGTTCCGCTGCTCTGGGATGGTGAGCCCGTGGTCGCGGTACGTCTGACTCGTAAACCCGAGGGCGGTGTGCACACTCTGCTCGCGGAGGTCGCCGAGGAGTTCGGCCGGCCGTTGCGTGAGTTGTCGCGGACCGATAAGCAGCAAGCGGTACTGCGGCTGGAGGAGCGGGGCGCGTTCGAGTTCCGGAAGTCGGCCGAGATCGTTGCCGAGGCGCTCGGCGTCACCCGCTTCACCGTCTACAACTACCTGAACCGCGCCCGCGATCAGGCCTGAACACTTGCCCGCCCGGCCAAACTTCAACAAACTGTTGACGTCAGGCGAGGTGCATGTCAGGCTTTCGTCATACGGAAAGTAAGTTTCAGGATTCGAGAAGGTGTGATCCGTGGACCTGCAGGAGTTCAACTCCGCGCCCGCCGGCCGGCTGCGTCCCCAGTTGTCGGCCTGCTGCGACGTTCCGCGCTGGGTCGACGGCATCATCGCCAAACGCCCGTACGGCGAGGTCACGGCGCTGACCGCGGTCGCGGACCAGTTGCTCCGGGACCTCGACGACACCGAGGTCGACCAGGCGCTGGCCGCGCACCCGCGGATCGGCGACCGGCCGTCCGGGGCGGGCACCGAGGCGGCGTGGTCGCGCAAGGAGCAGTCCGGGGTCGGCGAGGATCCTGACGTGCGTTCGGCCCTCGCCGACGGGAATCGCGAGTACGAGCAGCGGTTCGGCCGGGTCTTCCTGATCTGCGCAACCGGGCTGTCGGCCGAGCAGATGCTCGCCAGCCTGCGCCGGCGGCTCGACCACGACGACGTCACCGAAGCCGCCGTCGTACGGGACGAACTGCGCAAGATCGCTCTGCTCCGGCTGAGCAAGGTGCTGGAGGTCCAGGCATGAGCAGTGTCAGCACGCACGTCCTCGACACCGGTCTCGGGCTCCCTGCCAGTGGCGTGCCGGTCCAGCTGTCCCGGGTCAAGGCCGAGGAGACCGTGGTTCTCGCGTCGGCCACGACCGACGACGACGGGCGGGTCGCGGGTTTGGGGACGGGGCTCGAGGCTGGGACGTATCGGCTCTGGTTCGACGTGGCCGCGTATGCGGAAGCGTCCGGCCAGGACATCTTCTTTCCCGAGGTCACCGTGACGTTCACGATCACCGACGAGCGGCACCACCACGTTCCGCTGCTGCTCAGCCCGTTCGCCTTTTCCACCTACCGAGGGAGTTGATCCCGATGGCCATCCACCTGGGTGCGAACCAGTACGGCAAGGCCGAGAGCCGCGTGGTCCGGATCTACCGCGACACGCCCCGCCACCAGATCCGCGACCTGAACGTGTCGTCCGCACTGCGCGGCCGGTTCGAGGACGCACACACCAGCGGCGACCAGCGTGACGTGCTGCCGACCGACACGCAGAAGAACACCGCGTTCGCGTTCGCCAAGGAGAAGGGCGTCGGCGCGATCGAGGACTTCGCGCTCACGCTCGGTGCGCATTTCCTCGAGGTCGCCCCGGCCGCCGACGGCGCCCGGATCGCGATCGAGGAGTACCCGTGGGAACGGATCAGTGTCGACGGCGAGCCCCACGACCACTCGTTCGTCCGCGCCGGCAGCGGCGTACGGACGACGATCGTGAACGTCGAGGGCCGCGGTGACGAGCGCACGACGTACGTCGTCTCCGGCGTACAGGACCTGACCCTGCTGAAGTCCACCGGCTCGGAGTTCCACGGCTTCCTCAAGGACAAGTACACGACGCTGCCGGAGACCGACGACCGGATCCTCGCCACCTCGCTGGTGGCGCGGTGGAGGTACGACCACACCGACGTCGACTGGGACAAGTCGTACGATCAGATCAAGGCACTGCTGCTCGAGCAGTTCGCGCGGATCCACAGCCTGGCGCTGCAGCAGACGCTGTACGGGATGGGCGAAGCGGTCCTGCAGCAGCACCCGGAGGTGGCCGAGATCAAGTTCTCGGCGCCGAACAAGCACCACTTCCTGGTGGATCTGAGCCCGTTCGGGGTGGAGAACCCCAACGAGGTGTTCATCGCCGCCGACCGGCCGTACGGGCTGATCGAGGCGACCGTCGTCCGCGACGACGCCTCCGAGGCCGGCTCCGCCTGGCACGCCGTCCCCGGTTTCTGCTGACGACTGCCCCTGTAGGTTGGAGAAAGCTCCAATCTGCAGGGGTTTTCGCCTGCGTGCTTCATGCTCGCTGTGGGTTTCCCGGCTCCGGGTCGCGGGGTTGACTGAGGTCAATCGTGGTGAGGAGCGGGTTGATGAGCGCAGTGACGATCGTGGTGGACGGGGCCGCCGTGGTGACGGTGGACCGGGAGCGGCGGGAGTTCGCCACCGGTCATGTGGTTGTCCAGGGCAACAGAATTGTGGCGGTCGGGGCGGGGCCGGCCCCGGCGTACGACGGGGCGCGGGTGATCGACGGACGGGGGTGTCTCGTCACGCCGGGGTTCGTGAACACGCACCAGCACTTGTATCAATGGGTCACCCGCGGGCTGGCGGCTGACGCGACCTTGTTCGGTTGGCTGACGACGCTGTACCCGGTGTGGGCGGGGATCGACGAGGACGCCGTGCACGTGGGTGCGCAGGCCGCGTTGGCGCGGCTGGCGCGGACGGGGTGCACGACGGCGGCGGATCACCACTACGTGTTCCCGCGGGAGGGTGGGGATCTGCTCGGGGCGGAAATCCTTGCTGCGCAGGAGATCGGGCTGCGCTTCCATCCATCGCGGGGGTCGATGGATCTCAGTGAGAAGGATGGCGGGTTGCCGCCGGACTCGGTGGTCGAGGATCGGGACGAGATCCTGATCGCCACCGAGGCGGCGATCGACCGATGGCACGATCCGGCGGCGGATTCGATGCTGCGGATGGTGGTTGCGCCGTGTTCGCCGTTCAGCGTGACCGGCGAGCTCATGCGCGAGGCGGCCGAGTTGGCGCGGCGGAAGAGCGTCCGGCTGCACACGCACCTGGCCGAGACCCTCGACGAAGGTGAGTGGTGTCAGCAGAAGTTCGGCTGTACGCCGCTCGAGTACGCCGCCGACCTCGGGTGGACCGGGTCCGATGTGTGGTTCGCGCACGGGATCCACTTCGACGACGCGGAGATCAAGCAGCTGGGCGAGACGGCGACGGGCGTCGCGCACTGTCCGAGCTCCAACGCACGGTTGGGTGCGGGGATTGCGCGGGTTGCCGATCTGCGGGCGGCCGGTGTGCCGGTTGGTCTCGGGGTGGATGGTGCTGCGAGCAACGAAGCAGGCAGCCTGGCAGAGGAGATGCGGCACGCGCTGCTCTTCGCGCGTGCTCGCAGTGGACCGCAGGCGCTCGACGTACGAGCTGCGCTGGAGCTGGCGACGGTTGGGAGTGCCCGCGTGCTGGGGCGTGAGAACGAGATCGGCTCGCTGGAGCCCGGCAAGCTGGCCGATTTGGCGGTTTGGCGTCTCGATACCCTCGCCCACGCCGGCATCGCCGACCCCGTGGCTGCGCTCGTCCTAGGCACCCCGCCCCCACTGGAACTCCTGCTGGTCAATGGCAATCCCGTCGTGGAACACGACACCCTGGTCACCCTCGACGAACCCACCCTCGCCACCCAGGTGGTCCGCACCCAGCAATCCCTGGTCGCCAAAGCCGGCTGACAGCCGCGGCCCCAGCCGCCTGGTGAGCAGCTGGGGCCGGGGTGGTGGCGGGCTCAGGTGTGCAGGAGGTCGCCGTTGATCCAGACGGCGCGTACGTCGGCGGGGGTGCCGAGGGTGAAGGTCCGGGCCAGGGCTTCCTCGGGGTCGTCGGCGTGGGCGATGCTGACCGCCAACGGCGAGCCCTCCGCGGGGCGCAGCAACTGAGCGTCGAAGCGCTTGCCGACCGACAGGTCGCCAATCTCGGAGCTGAGCCCGAGAGCATCCGCACCGGCCGTGGTGACCAGGTGCAGAAGGTGCGCGGCCGACAGCGGGTGACCATCCTCAGCCTGGAGCTGCTGAGCGAAGTACGCCTGCAGCCCTTCCTTCAGCAGCGAGAACCCAGTGCCAGCGCCGACATCAGACCCCAGCGCAACCCGGACCCCGTGCTGGAGATGCCGAGTCAGCGGAAACAACCCACTACCCAGCGCAGCGTTGCTGGTCGGACAATGCGCCACCGAAGCCCCAGCGTTGGCAAGAAGCTTGAGCTCAACGTCCGTCGGATGCACGTTGTGAGCAAGCACGCTACGCCGATCAACCAGCCCATGCCGGTCGTACGTCGTCACGTAGTCACACCCACCGAACAACTCGGACACCGCCGCGATCTCCGTCTCGTTCTCGTTCAGATGCGAGGTGAACAGCGCCCCAGGCACCTCCTCGAGTACGTCGTGACAGACCGCGAGCAACTCGTCTGTGCACGACAACGAGAACCGCGGCGTCACGGCGTATCGGTTGCGCCCCACACCATGCCAGCGTCGCGCCAGCGCGAGGGACTCGTCGTACGCACGTGAAGGTGTCGTGTGCAGCTCCGGCCGTAGCAGCCGATCACTCACCACCAGCCCGCTCGTCACCCGCAACCCCACCTCGGACGACGCGGTGAACAGCGCGTCGACGGCATCGGCGTAATGCGCCCCGAACACCAACGCACTCGTCGTCCCCGCCGCAGCCAGGCCGCGGACGAACTCGGACGCAACCCCGGCCGCGTACGACGCGTCAGCCATCCGTGCCTCTTCCGGCAACGCGTACTTGTCGAGCCACTCGAGCAACGGCAACCCCAGCCCGCCGACCGCACGGATCTGCGGGAAGTGCACATGCGTGTCGACGAACCCAGGCAGTACCAGGCCGCCGGTCAGGTCGACGACCGGCTCGGCAGGGTGTGCCTGGCGTACATCCGCGAAGGTGCCGCGGGCAACGATCGTTCCGTCCGTGACCAGGACCCCGGCGTCGGTGTCGACGCGCAGGTCGCCACCGGTGAACGGGTTGTCCGGGGTGTCGAGGAACGTGCCTCGGAAGATGGTCATGCCTTCGCCTCACGGTGAACCGGCGCCGGGTTGCGCTCGGCAACGAACAGTTGGAGCAGCCAGGCCGCCACGCTGACCGCGATGGTGGCCGGTTCCTTGCCGGGGAGATCCGGCAGACCGATCGGGGTGACGATCCGGTCGATCGCTTCGGCCGGGTTCCCGTCCTCGGCGAGCTTGCGGCGGAAACGAGCCCATTTCGCGGTCGATCCGATCAGCCCGATCGTCGCGAGTTGCTCGTTCCGCAGCGCCGCGTCACACAACGCCGCGTCCTCCGCGTGGTCGTGCGTCATCACCAGTGCATGGGTCCCCGGCGGCAGCTCAGCCACCACGAGTTCCGGCAACACCGGCACCTGATGCACGTGGACGTTGGCCACCGCATCGTCGAGGACCTGCAGCCGTTCCGCCTCGAGCTGATCCGGCCGCGAATCGATCAGATGCAGTTCGATGTCATGCCGCGCGAGGATCCGCGCGAGCTCGAGCCCCACGTGCCCGACTCCGAAGATCGCCACGGACGGAACCACCGGCAACGGTTCGAGCAACAACTTCACCTCACCCCCACAACACTGCACCCCATGCTGGTACGGCGCTTTGTCCGACAACGCCACGTCGAGCACCTCCGGCGCAGGCGCGCCTTCCGCGATCATGGCCCGCGAGCGCTCGATCGCGACCGCCTCCAGGTTGCCTCCGCCAACAGTCGCCCAGACGTTGTCAGAGGCAACCACCATCTTGGCGCCGGCCTCTCGTGGCGCATGCCCACGGACCGACATCACTGTCACCAGTACGCCGGCGCGCCGTTGCGAACGCAGGTCCTGAACCGCCTTCATCCAGTCCACGTCGCTCACACCCCACTCGCCGTGAGCACGCTCGACCGAGCCCGGTCCAGCGCCCAGTAGACCGCCTCGGGAGTCGCCGGCGACGCCAGATCCACGCTCGTCCCCGCCGGGCCGAACGCCGCCGCGGCCTGTCGCAGGGCCTCGCGGACCGAGAAGGCGAGCATCAGCGGCGGCTCGCCGACCGCCTTCGATCCGTACACCGCACCGTCCTCGTGGGCCTTCTCGAGCAGCCGGACGTTGAACACCTCCGGCATTTCCGAGAAGCTCGGCAGCTTGTAGGTGCTGGCCGCCTGCGTGGCGAGCCGGCCGCGGTTCGGGCCGTTGCTCTCGTCCCAGCGCAGGTCCTCGAGCGTCAGCCAGCCCGTGCCCTGCACGAACCCGCCCTCGATCTGACCGAGGTCGATCAGTGGGCTGAGGCTGTCCCCGACGTCGTGGACGATGTCGACCTGGCGGAGCGTGTACGCGCCGCTGAACCCGTCCACCTCGACCTCCGCGGCGGCGACGCCGTACGCGAAGTACTTGAACGGCTCGCCGCGCATCGCGTTGGCGTCCCAGTGCAGGCCCTCGGTCCGGTAGAAACCGGCCGCCCACAACTGGACCCGCTGGTGGTACGCCGCGTTGACGACGTCCTCCCAGCGCAGGTCCTCGCCCTCGGACAACCCACGGATGACGCCGTCGCTGATGCGTACGTCGTGCGGACTGATGCCGAGCCGGCCGGCGGCGACCTGCTCGAGACGCTCGCGGATCTGCTCGCACGCGTTCTTGATCGCCGCACCGTTCAGGTCGGCGCCGGAACTGGCCGCGGTCGCCGAGGTGTTCGGCACCTTGTCCGTGCGGGTCGGCGCCAGCCGGACGCGCGCGAGCGGTACGCCGAGCGTCGTCGCGGCGACCTGCAGCATCTTGGTGTGCAGGCCCTGGCCCATCTCGGTGCCGCCGTGATTGATCAGCACCGAGCCGTCCTTGTAGACGTGCACCAACGCGCCGGCCTGGTTGAACGCAGTCAGGTTGAAGGAGATCCCGAACTTCACCGGCGTCATCGCCAGCGCACGCTTGCGGTGCGGATGCGACGCGTTGAATTCCGAGATCTCCGCCTTCCGCTGCTCGACGTCACCACCCGCGGACACTTGGCTCCAGCAGGCCTCGAGGCGATCCGCGTGCCGGACCGGCTGACCGTACGGCGTACTGTCGCCCGGCTTGTAGAGATTGCGGTGCCGCAACTCCATCGCGTCGTACCCGAGAAGGGGTGCGCACCGGCCGAGGATGTCCTCGACGACGAGCATCCCCTGCGGTCCACCGAAACCCCGGAACGCCGTCTGCGACGTCTTGTTGGTCTTCGCGATCTGGCCGTCGACCCGCACGTTGGGGATCGAGTAGGCGTTGTCGATGTGGCACATCGCCCGGGCGAGCACCGGCTCGGACAGGTCGAGGCTCCAGCCACCGTCAGCGGTGAGAGTCGCGTCCAGCGCGACCAAGTGCCCCTCGTCGTCGAAGCCCGCCTTCCACCCGCTGTGGAAGCCGTGGCGCTTGCCCGACATCGTCACGTCCTGCGTCCGGTTCAGCCGCAGCCGCACCGGCCGTCCGGTGAGGGTCGAACCGAGTGCCGCGATCGCGGCGAACCCGTGCGGCTGCATCTCCTTGCCGCCGAAGCCTCCGCCCATCCGCAGGCACTGAACAGTCACCGCATGGCTGGCCAGGCCGAGTACGTGGGCCACGATCTCCTGCGTCTCCGACGGGTGCTGCGTACTGCTCTGGACAAAGATCTGCCCGCCCTCGTCGACGTGGGCCAGCGCCGCGTGGGTCTCCAGGTAGAAGTGCTCCTGCCCGGCGAACTCGAACTCACCCTCGAACACATGCGCCGCCGCGGCCAGCGCACTCTCGGCGTCTCCACGCTCCAGATGACGCCCGGTGCCCTGGAAGCTCCCGGCCGCGATCGCCTCTCGAACCGTCACCAGCGATTCGAGTGGCTCGTAGTCGACCTCCACCGCGGCAGCCCCGAGCCGCGCAGCCTCCAGCGTCTCCGCGAGCACCCAGCAGATCGCATGCCCGTGGAACATCACCTCGGACGGGAACAACGGCTCGTCATGCTTCACGCCCGCGTCGTTCACCCCCGGTACGTCCTCTGCCGTCAGCACCCGCACCACACCAGGTACGTCGTACGCCGGCTTCACCCGAAGCGCCGTAACGCGAGCGTGGGTGTGTGGTGACTGCACCGGAAACGCGTGCAGTACGTCGCGCGTCCGTTGAACCAGGTCATCGGTGTAGAGAGCGTGGCCGGTGACGTGCAACGCGGCACTCTCGTGCGGCATCGGTACGCCGACGACTGCCACCGGCGGCCGCTCCGACAGCGAGCTCATGCGGGCACCTCCTCGGCGTGCAAGCGAAGTAGCGATTGGCCGAGCATCGCCGAGCGGTACGACGAACTCGCGCGGTGATCGTCCATCGGAGTACCTTCGGCGGCCATGACCGCGGCGGCCTCGCGCACGGTGCGTTCGGTCCACGGCTTGCCGATCAGCGCCGCCTCGGTCGCCCGGGCGCGCAGCGGTGTGGCGGCGACCCCGCCGAGCCCGATCCGGGCTTCGCGGACGACACCGTCCACCACGTCGACGGCGTACCCGACGGCAACGCTCGAGATGTCGTCGAAGCGGCGCTTGGCGATCTTGTGGAAGGCGGTCAGCGGTGCGAGCGGCAGCGGAAGGACCACGGTCTTGATCAGCTCGTCAGCCGCCTTCAGCGTCTCCCGGTAGCCGGTGAAGTAGTCCGCCAGCGGTACGACGCGCTCACCGCGGTGAGACGCCAGCACGAGCGACGCGTCGAGCGCGAGCAGGGCCGGCGGGGTGTCACCGATCGGCGAACCGGTCCCCAGGTTGCCGCCGATCGTCGCGCCGTTCCGAATCAGCCGGGACGCGAACTGCGGGAACATCTGAGCCAGCAAGGGCACGCGCCCGGCCAGCATTCGCTCGATCTCGCTCAACGTCAGCGCGGCTCCGATCCGGACCTCGTCGCCGCCGAACTCGAACTCCCGCAACTGCGCCAGCCGGTCGATCGCGACAACGAGCGGAGGACGCAGGCCGCGCAGGTTCACCTCGACCCCGAGATCGGTCGACCCGGCAACGATCCGCGCATCCGGCCGATCGGCCAGTAGGCGGAGTACGTCGTCCAGGCCGGCCGGCCGCACGAACTCCGACTCGCCCTTGGTCATCCGGGTCGTCGCCGGCGCCGGCGGTGGGGCGTACCGCCGGGTGGCGAGCGCGTCGTCCGCCGACGGATCCCCCAGCGCGTACGCCGCGTCCCGGATCGGGCGGTAGCCGGTGCACCGGCACAGGTTCCCGCTCAGCGAATGCAGGTCGAACCCGTTCGGACCGTGCTCGTGATCGCAGTGCCCGTTGGACGTCGTACGGGTGGAGCGGTAGAACTCCGCGGCCATGCTGCAGACGAAGCCCGGGGTGCAGTAGCCACACTGTGACCCACCGCGTACGGCGATTTCGCGCTGCACGGGGTGCAGGGTCTCGGGCGATCCCAGACCCTCGGAGGTGATGACCTCCTGGCCGTCGAGGGACCCGATCGGCAGCAGACACGCGTTCACCGCGGTCCAGTCGGTCGGCGCATCCGTCCCGGGCCGGGCGACGAGCACGGAGCACGCCCCGCACTCGCCTTCCGCACAGCCTTCCTTGGCGCCGGTCAGGCCACGGTCGCGCAGCCAATCCAGCACAGTGGTGTGGACCGGGACGTCGCCGATCGCGGTGTCCGCCCCGTTGACCTTGATCGAAGGCGCGCGCAGCGCCTGCGTTGTCGTCGTCATCTGTTGCTGCTCCAGCGTGTCCTTGCACTATGGATCGGATTGGCATCGGAGAGGAAGTCGTCGAACCGGTACCCGGCGATCTTCGCGATCTCGAGCAGCGCGGCGGCGTGTTCCTGGTTCTCGCAGTTGTCCAGCCGCTCGCGGCCCTGCTCGATGATCCGGTGGAAGGAATCCGCGTCCCGGACCGAGATCACCAGCGGGAAGCCGAACCGCTCGCGGTAGGCGTCGGTGATCGTGGCCAGCTCGTCACGCTCCGGATCGGCCAGGAAGGTCAGGCCCTTGTCCGACTGGTCCCGCAGCGACGCCTCGCCGCTGAGGCCGTCGGCGACGAACTGCGAGCCCAGTTGCGGGTAGGCCTCGATCAGCTGACGCTGCTCCTCGTGCGAGCCGGAGAACAGAGCCTCCTGGAAGGAACGGCGCAGTGCGTGGGTGTCGATGAAGGGCCGCATGTCCCAGGCCCGCTCGACCGCCCAGCGCGGGCCCTGGAACAGGCTGGCGAAGGTCTCGACGAACTCCTCGCGGCTCATCTTGTTGACCTGGTCCAGCCGGATCGTGTCGCCCGGCTGCCCGGCCACCGCGGGACCGTAGTCCTTGCCGACGTGGTGGAAGAGGATGTTCAGGCCGATCGCGGTCAGGCTGCCGAGAGTGATGCCGCTGCCGAAGATGATCTCGGCCCAGCCCGGCACCGCCTGGGCGACCTGGGGCTGGGCGGTCACGTACATGGCGAGGCCGACGCTGGTCGCCACGATGACCACGTTCCGGTGGTCGTGGAAGTCGACCTTGGCCAGGGTCTGGAAGCCGACCACCGCCACGGTGGCGAACATCGCCAGCGCCGCGCCGCCCAGCACCGGATGCGGGATGCCGGCCACGATCGCACCGGCCTTCGGCAGCAGCCCGAGCAGGATCATGATCCCGCCGGCCGCCGCGACCACCCAGCGGCTGCGGATCCGGGTCAGCCGGACCAGGCCGACATTCTCGGCGAAGCAGGTGTACGGGAAGGAGTTGAAGACGCCACCGATCGTGGTGGCCAGGCCGTCGGCCCGCAGCGCGCGGGCGATGTCGTCCTTGCCGATCCGCTTCTCGACGATCTCACCGGTCGCGAAGACATCACCGGTCGTCTCCACCGCGGTGATCAGCATGACCACGACCATCGAGATGATCGCCGCGATCGAGAACTTCGGCCAGCCGAAGTAGAACGGCTGGGTGACCCCGACCCAGGCCGCGTCGCTGACCGCGCTGAAGTGTGCGTCGCCGAAGGCCCAGGCGACCAGCGTCCCCACCACCAGGCCGGCCAGCACGGCGACCGTGGCCATGAACCCCTTGAAGACCCGCTGGATCAGCACGATCAGTCCGAGTGTCCCGAGCGCGTAGGCCAGGTTCTTGCCGCTGGTCGGATCGGCCGTCGGCCCCGCGCCGCCGACCGCGTCCCCGGCCGCCACCGGCAGCAGCGCCAGGCCGATGATCGTGATCACCGAACCCGTCACCACCGGTGGGAAGAACCGGATCAGCTTGCTGAAGAAGGGCGCGATGAAGAAGGTGGCGAGACCGGCCACGAGCACGGCGCCGTAGATGACCAGCAGGCCGTCGGTCCCCCCACCGGCGGCCAGGCCGATCGCGATCATCGGCGACACCGCCGTGAACGTGACGCCCTGCAGCAACGGCAGCCGGACTCCGACCTTCCAGAATCCGACGGACTGGATGATCGAGGCGATGCCGCAGGTGAACAGGTCGGCGTTGATCAGGTGGATCAGTTGCTGGGTGCTGAGGCCGATGGAGTTGGCCAGGAGGATGGGTACGATCACCGCGCCGGCGTAGAAGGCGAGCACGTGCTGAGCGCCGTACACGGCGAGCTTGCCGGCCGGCAGCACCTCGTCGACGGGATGGCGGCTCGGTCGCGGGACTGTCTTCATCGGACACACTCCTCGGCTGCGGCAGGTTCTGGCCTGCTCGAAAGCTTGAGCGCATGCCGACTGCGATTGCACCCGGTGAACCTCCGAAGATGCGGGGTTCAGACCACGTGAATCTGTGTGATCACCCAAACCGCCGCGTTCACAGCGATTTCAGCGCGAGGAACACGTCGACGCGGTCCTCCAACTGGGACAGATCGCGTCCGGTCAGTTGCTCTACGCGTTCGATCCGGTACCGAACCGTGTTGACGTGCAGGTGCATCGACTCCGCCGTACGTGCCCAGGAACACGAGCAGGCGAGGAACTCCCGCAGCGTGGCCAGCAGTTCGGCGTTCGTACGACGGTCGTGCTCGAGCACCGGCCCGAGAACCCGGTGCGTGTAAGTACGGCGTACGTCGTCGGGCAATGTTGCGAGCAGCAACACATGTGAGGCGACCTCGTCCGATGTCACCACCGACACCGGTGTCCGGCCTGCCTGCGCTGCGCGTTGGGCGAATCGCGCTTCCTCCAACGCGCCGGCCAAGGCATCGACGCCTGTCTCACCGCTGACCCCGACCGACAGCCTCCCGCGCCCGAGCCCAGGCGAGAGCCGAGCGAAGGCTCGGCGCAGTTGGTCGGGCAGCCCGGGCGACGACGGCAGGAAGCCGACCAGCAGATCGTCCCGGCCGGCCGCGACCACGGCCGGACCGACCGTCAACGCCACGTCCTCGAAGACGCTGAACGCGATGTCGTTGCGCGGTTCGTCGCGGAGTTCGGCGACTGCAACCACCATCGGCCGATCCGACTGCGCACCCGCCTGCCGCAAACGAATCGCGACCTCGGCCAGCGGACCGCCGGACTCGACCAGCGCCAACGCATCCGACACGAGTGGCCGAAGGGCCAGCCGCCCTTCGTCCCGCCGGGCGCGGTCGAGTGCGGCGACGGCACACAACTCCTGCACGGCCTCGACATGATCGCGCGGCCACTCCCGATGGTCGCCTTCGATCAGCAGCACCCACGCCGTCAGCCGGTTGTCGAGCCCCGACCCGATCGGGAACAGGCTGTACGACGCGTTGCCCACGGCCGCGACCGCCGGCATCCGATCCGCGACCAGGAACTGCCGAGTGACCGCGTCCAGCGTCACGTCGTCCAGTTCACCAGGACCGGGGACGACCTGCCGCCCGGTCGACGTGATGACTCTGCAGGCGTGCCCGATCTCCGCGGAGATGCGGGCAGCCAGCTCGTCGAGACTCCGGCCGGCGGCGATCGAGGACAGCAACTGCCGGTGCCGGACCAGACTCGCGGACAGCCGCGCGCCTGTCTCGGCTGCCCCTGCTGCCGCGACGTACTCCGTCACATCCGCGAACGCGACCTCGACCGGTACCTCGACCAGCGCGATCTGATGCCGACGGCAAGCATCGAGCAGGTCGTCGGGAACGCGGTCGAGCAGCGCCCGGCCGGCCAGGATGGTGGCCGCGCCGCGACCGGCGGCCGACGCCACGAAGGTCTCGCTGTCGGCCTCGGTACGCCGCCAGACCAGCCCGGTCAGCACCAGTTCGCCACCGTTCAGGTACCGCCCCGGCTCGAGCAGGTCGGTCGTGACGAGCCGCCCGATCGGGCGATCGAGCGTGCCGTCGGGCGCGTGCAGCAGGCGCAGGCCCAGCTCCGGCGCGTCGAGCAGTTCGGACACCAGCACGGCGCACCTCCTCTGGCCCGATCGCCCGGTCCTGACAGGAACGTACAACGACGGACCGGCCACTCAAACCTTGACGCGTCCTTTCCGGGCATCCTATGGTCATTTCGCAGAACAGAAACAAACTTCCACGATACGGAATATCAGGAAGGGACGCCATGAGTCACGCACTGCGCTACGCGGTGAACTGCTCGATCCTGTTCACCGAACTGCCGTTGCTGGAGCGACCGGCGGCCGCCCGGCGGGCAGGCTTCGGCGCGGTCGAGTTCTGGTGGCCGTTCGCCGAGGCGGTGCCGTCGGACACTGACGCCGACGCCTTCGTCACCGCGATCCAGGACGCCGGCGTCCAGCTGGTCGGCCTCAACTTCTTCGCCGGCGACATGCCTGGCGGCGACCGTGGCCTGGTCTCCTGGCCGAAGCGGTCGGGCGAGTTCCGCGACAACATCAACGCCACCATCGGCATCGGTGAGCGGCTCGGCTGTCCGGCTTTCAATGCGTTGTACGGCAACCGGGTCGACGACCAGACCGCTGCTGAGCAGGACGAGCTCGCCGTCGAGAACCTCGGTCTGGCCGCCCGCGCGGCTGCCCGGATCGGTGGCACGGTGCTGATCGAGCCGGTCAGCGGCGCCGAGCGGTATCCACTGCGCACCGCGGCCGATGCGTTGGCCGTGATCGATCGCGTCCAGGTGGCGTACGACGTACCGAACGTCGGACTGCTCGCCGACCTCTACCACCTCGCGGTCAACGGCGACGACGTCGATCGCGTAATCGCCGGCCACGTGGACCGGATCGCGCACGTCCAGATCGCCGACGCCCCCGGCCGCAACGAACCCGGCACCGGATCGCTGCCGCTCGACCGGCAGCTCGCCGACCTCGAGAACCAGGGGTACGCCGGGTGGGTCGGCCTCGAGTACAAGCCGTCCACCACCACCGACGAGAGCTTCGGCTGGCTGCCGCGCGAGCGCCGGCCGGCCACCGCATAGGAGAAGACAGACATGACGAACATCGCCTTCATCGGCCTAGGCATCATGGGCAACCCGATGGCCGTGCACCTGGCCAACGCCGGTCACACGGTCGCCGGCTTCGACCGCAGCCCGGAGCGGGCCAAGGAACTCATCGAGGCCGGTGGACGTGCCGCGACCTCGCTGGCCGACGCGGTCAAGAACGCCGACGTGGTCGCCGTGATGGTGCCGGACTCGCCCGACGTCCAGCAGGTGCTCGAGGGGGAGGACGGCGTCTTCCAGCTGGCCGAGACCGGCACGCTGATCATCGACTTCTCCAGCATCCGGCCCGATGTCACACAGCAGCTCGCCGAGCAGGCGCGGGCGCTGGGCTTCCGGATGCTCGACGCCCCGGTCTCCGGTGGTGAGGCCGGCGCCCGGAACGCGGCCCTGTCCATCATGGTCGGTGGCGAGGCCGACGACTTCGCGGTCGCCAAGCCGCTGTTCGACGTCGTCGGCAAGACCGTCGTCCACGTCGGGCCGAGCGGTTCGGGCCAGACGGTCAAGGCCGCCAACCAGCTGATCGTTGCCGCCAACATCCAAGCGGTGTCCGAGGCCGTGATCTTCCTGGAGGCGTACGGCGTCGACACCAAGGCCGCCCTCGAGGTGCTCGGCGGCGGGCTGGCCGGATCCGCCGTACTGAACCAGAAGAAGGAGAACATGCTGTCGCGCTCCTTCCAGCCCGGCTTCCGGATCGACCTGCACCACAAGGACATGGGCATCGTCACCGCCGCCGCTCGCGAGGCGGGTGTCGTCGTACCGCTGGGTGCGCTTGTGGCCCAGCTGGTCGCGTCCGCTCGCGCGAACGGTGACGGCGGTCTCGACCACTCCGCTCTGCTCCGTGGAGTCGAGCGCCTGTCCGGGAAGGCGACGGACTGATGGCCCGCATGCGCGCGGTCGACGCCGCGGTCCTGATCCTGGAGAAGGAAGGCTCGACGCAGTTGTTCGGTCTGCCCGGCGCCGCGATCAATCCCTTCTACAGCGCGATGAAGAAGCACGGCGGCATCAAGCACGTGCTGGCTCGCCACGTCGAGGCCGCCTCGCACATGGCCGAGGGCTACACCCGGGCTCGCGCGGGCAACATCGGAGTCTGCATCGGTACGTCGGGTCCCGCCGGCACCGACATGATCACCGGCCTGTACTCCGCCTCGGCCGACTCGATCCCGATCCTGTGCATCACCGGGCAGGCACCGGTGGCGAAGCTGCACAAGGAGGACTTCCAGGCGGTCGACATCGCCTCGATCGCCAAGCCGGTCGCGAAGTGGGCCGTCACGGTGATGGAGGCCGCGCAGGTGCCGGGGACGTTCCAGAAGGCGTTCCAGCTGATGCGCGAAGGTCGTCCCGGACCGGTGCTGGTCGATCTGCCGCTGGATGTCCAGCTGGCCGAGATCGACTTCGACATCGACACCTACGAACCGCTGCCGATCGCCCGGCCCGCCGCGACGCGCGCCCAGGTCGAGAAGGTGCTCGCCCTGCTGAACGAGGCCGAGCGGCCGCTGATCGTCGCCGGCGGCGGCGTCATCAACGCGGACGCGGCCGACCTGCTGGTCGAGTTCGCCGAGGTGGTCGGCGTACCGGTGGTGCCGACGTTGATGGCCTGGGGCGCGATCCCTGACGACCACCGGCTGATGGCCGGGATGGTCGGCCTGCAGACCTCGCACCGGTACGGCAACGAGACGATGCTCGCCTCGGACGTCGTACTGGGTATCGGCAACCGGTGGGCGAACCGGCACACCGGTGGGCTCGACGTCTACCGCGGTGAGCGGAAGTTCGTGCACGTGGACATCGAGCCGACCCAGATCGGGCGCGTGTTCGCGCCGGACTACGCGATCGTGTCGGACGCCAAGGCCGCGCTGGCGGTCTTCGTCGAGGTCGCTCGCGAGTGGGCCGCGGCCGGGCGACTGGCCGACCGGTCCGCGTGGGTCGAGGAGTGTCAGGCGCGGAAGACCTCGCTGCAGCGCAAGACGCACTTCGACAACGTGCCGGTCAAGCCGCAGCGCGTGTACGAGGAGATGAACCGGGCCTTCGGTCCCGACACCCGCTATGTGTCGACGATCGGATTGTCGCAGATCCAGGCTGCTCAGATGCTGCACGTGTATCGGCCGCGGCACTGGATCAACGCCGGTCAGGCCGGTCCGCTGGGGTGGACCGTGCCGGCGACGCTGGGCGTTGCGGTCGCGGATCCGGACAGCACGGTGGTCGCGTTGTCGGGTGACTACGACTTCCAGTTCCTGATCGAGGAGCTGGCGGTCGGGGCGCAGTTCAACATCCCGTACATCCACGTGGTCGTGAACAACTCCTACCTCGGGCTGATCCGGCAGGCACAGCGCGGATTCGACATGGACTTCTGCGTGCAACTGTCGTTCGAGAACATCAACAGCCCCGAGCTGAACGGGTACGGCGTCGACCACGTGAAGGTCGCCGAAGGACTTGGCTGCAAGGCGCTGCGGGTGTTCGAGCCGGACGGGATCCTGCCGGCCCTGGAGCAGGCCAAGAAGCTGATGGTCGAGCACCAAGTGCCGATCGTTGTCGAGGTCATCCTGGAGCGGGTCACCAACGTGTCCATGGGCCTCGAGATCGACAACATCGCCGAATTCGAAGACCTGGCCGAGAGCCCGGACGACGCTCCGACCGCCCTCGCCCTGCTCGACTGATGCCTCGGGCAATAGTTGCTTCGGACAAATTCAAAGGAAGTCTCACCAGTGCGGAGGTCGCCGCCGCAGTCGGCGCCGGCCTCCGCCGGGTTCACCCGGACACCGGGGTGGTCTCCGTCCCAGTAGCCGACGGCGGCGACGGCACCTTGGCTGCCGCCGTCGCGGCCGGCTTCCACCTGGTGCCGGTCACCGCCTCCGGACCCACCGGTGAGCCAGTCAAAACCGGTTTCGCCCGCCGCGACGACGTAGCCGTCGTCGAGCTGGCCGACGTCTCGGGCCTGGTCCGTTTGCCCGGCGGAGTCCCGGCCCCGATGACCGCAACCTCCCGCGGAACCGGCGAACTGATCGCCGCCGCCATCGACGCCGGCTGCACCCGCGTGATCCTGGGGATCGGCGGCAGTGCATCAACAGATGGCGGAGTCGGGATTGTGAATGCCTTGGGTGGCACGGATGCGCTCGACCTCCGTGCGCTTCGGGACCGGCTGGCCGGGATCCAGGTCGTGGTCGCCTGCGACGTGGACAATCCGTTGACTGGGGCAACGGGTGCCGCTGCTGTCTACGGGCCGCAGAAGGGCGCCAACCCCCAGCAGGTGAAGGAGCTTGACGCCGCCTTGACGCGTTGGGCCGATCTGGTGGCTCGGGAGACCGGACAGGATCTCCGCGACGCGCCGGGAGCCGGCGCGGCCGGTGGAGTGGGTTTCGCGGCCCTGGCCCTCCTCGGGGCGGAGCTGCGGCCCGGCATCGAGCTCGTGCTTGAACTGGTCGGGTTTCACGATCAGCTCCAGGGCGCGGACCTCGTGATCACCGGGGAAGGCGCGCTCGACGAGCAGACCTTGCACGGTAAGGCTGTCGCCGGAGTCGCAGCGGCCGCCGCGGGCATCCCGGTGGTCGCGGTCTGTGGCAGCAACAAGCTGGACCCCGAGCGACTGCGATCAGCCGGCGTCGTCGCGGCGTACGCGCTGACCGACCTGGAGCCCGACGTACGGCGGTGTATCGCGGAACCGGTGCCGTTGCTGCAGAGACTCGGGGAGCGGATCGCGGCGGACCACCTACGATGACAGCAAGTGAGAGGGGCGACGCATGACAGCGCTGGACCTCGTGATCCGGGCTCGCCGTGTGGTGGGCGCCGCGGGTGAGCGGGCGTGTGCCGTCGGCGTCCGGGACGGGCGGATCACCGCCGTCGCGCCGTACGACGCCGACCTCGCGGCCACCGAGCAGGTGTTCCTGGCCGACGACGAGGTGCTGCTCCCGGGCCTGGTCGACTCCCATGTCCACGTCAACGATCCCGGTCGCACCGACTGGGAGGGCTTCACCTCCGCGACCCGAGCGGCGGCGGCCGGCGGCGTCACCACGATCATCGACATGCCGCTGAACAGCATCCCGCCGACTTGCGACGTACCGGCACTCGAGGTGAAGCGGAAGACCGCCCAGCAGCAGGCGTCCGTCGACGTCGGCTTCTGGGGCGGCGCGATCCCTGGCAATGTCCCGGACCTGCGGCCGTTGCACGACGCCGGCGTCTTCGGGTTCAAATGCTTCCTGCTGCACTCGGGCGTCGACGAGTTCCCGCCGCTCGATCAGGCACAGCTCGAGGCGGCGATGCATGAGATCGGCTCCTTCGACGGCTTGCTGATCGTCCACGCCGAGGACGCGCACCGGATCGACCTGGCCTCCCCACCGGACGGCTCGAGCTATCCCGCGTTCCTGAAGTCGCGCCCCGATGCGGCCGAGAACGCGGCTGTCGCCGGTGTGATCGAGCTCGCCCGCCGGACAGGCTGCCGGGTGCACATCCTGCACGTCTCCAGCGCGGACGTGCTGCCAAGGCTTGCGAACGCACGCTCCGGCGGCGTCCGGATCACGGCCGAGACCTGTCCGCACTACCTGACCTTCACCGCCGAGGAGATCCCCGACGGCGCGACGCAGTACAAATGCTGCCCGCCGATCCGCGGGGCCGAGAACCGCGAGCGCCTCTGGGACGGCCTGCGCGACGGCGTGATCGACCTGGTCGTGTCCGACCACTCGCCGTCGACGATCGACCTCAAGCACCTGGACACCGGCGACTTCGGCACCGCCTGGGGTGGCATCGCGTCGCTCCAGCTCGGGCTGCCGGCGGTGTGGACCGAGGCGCGCAAGCGCGGCTTCACCCTGGCCGACGTCACCCGCTGGATGAGCCAGGCGCCGGCCGCGCAGGTCGGGCTGACGACCAAGGGCCGGATCGAGGTCGGGTACGACGCCGACCTCTGCGTCCTCGCGCCCGACGAGACCTTCGTCGTCGACCCGAACGCCCTGCAGCACAAGAACGCCATCACGCCGTACGCCGACCGCACGCTGACCGGTGTGGTCCGCCGTACCTGGCTCCGCGGCGTTCCCGTCGACATCGAAGCCGGCCCCGGCGGACGGCTGCTGAACCGAGGAGGACAAGGATGAGCGCGCCGCGCTACTACTCGCCGGCCGGTGGGTTGCCGCCGCAGAGCGACCTCACCACCGACCGCGCCGTCTTCACCGAGGCGTACGCCGTACTCCCGCGCGGCACCATGCGGGACATCGTCACCAGCCGGCTGCCGTTCTGGGAGGACACCCGGTTGTGGGTGCTCGCGCGGCCGTTGTCCGGGTTCGCGGAGACGTTCTCGCAGTACATCGTCGAGGTCGCTCCCGGTGGAGGGAGTGACCGTCCGGAGACGGATCCGGCGGCCGAGGCAGTGCTGTTCGTGGTCGAGGGCAGCGTGACGGTGACCCTGGACGGCGAGAAGCACGAGCTCGGGCCGGGTGGGTACGCGTTCGTGCCGCCGGGCGTCGACTGGACCGTGCGGAACGTGAGCGACCGGGTGACGCGGTTCCATCTGGTGCGGAAGGCGTACGAGCGGATCGAGGGGATCGACGTACCGCCGGCGTTCGTGACGAACGAGGTGGACGTCGAGGGCATGGCGATGCCGGACACCGAGGGACGGTGGAAGACGCAGCGGTTCGTGGATCCGGACGATGTGCGGCACGACATGCACGTCAACATCGTCAGCTTCGAGCCCGGCGGGGTGATCCCGTTCCCGGAGACGCACGTGATGGAGCACGGCCTCTACGTGCTGGAAGGTAAGGCCGTCTACCTCCTCAACAAAGACTGGGTCGAGGTCCAGGAAGGCGACTTCATGTGGCTCCGCGCCTTCTGCCCCCAGGCCTGCTACGCGGGCGGCCCCGGCCGCTTCCGCTACCTCCTCTACAAGGACGTCAACCGCCACCCCAAACTCACCCTCTGATCAACCTCCAGTTCGCTGACGGCTCAGGTGGTGACGGCTCAGATGGTGACGGTGACTGGGCGTTGGGGTGGGGTGAGGGGGTCGGTGGCGAGGCGGGCGTGGCGTTCGACGTCGTACCGGGTGCCGTCGTACGCGAGGCGTTGGCGTTCGAGGCCTTCGTAGAGGAAGCCGGCGCCGGCGGCGACCGCGCACGAGGCCGCGTTGTTCGTGCGGTGGCCGAGCTCCAGGCGGTACAGGCCCGCCTCTCGGTGGGCCCAGTTGGCGAGGGCGCGGAGCGAGTCCCGGGCGACGCCCTGGCCGCGGACTTCGGCGAGGGTCCAGTACCACGTCCAGCCGACCTGGTGCCGGTCGATGTTCGTCACCGCCACACACCCGATCGGGTGGTCGTCCGCGTCCGCGACGGCGTACACGTGCCCGTTGTCGAGGTCCGCCACCCGCCCGATCCAGTCCACCGCGGACGCGCGGTCCACGATCCCGTTCTGGTTCGCCATCTCGGGATCGCGATGCGCCGCCGTCAGCCGCAGCGCGTCCCCTGTCCGCCACCGCCGAAGATCCAACCGCCCCAGCGCGTATTCCATCCAAAAAATCTACCCCCGGCCGCGCCGCTTGGAACCAGCCCACGGCGCGTTCCCCGGCGCGGGCGGGGGAGGATGGGGCACATGGGATATCTGGATTTCAGGGATCAGGTCGTGGTGGTGACCGGGGCCAGCAGCGGGATCGGGGCCGCGGCGGCGGTGGGGTTCGCGGAGACCGGGGCCGCAGTGGCGTTGCACTACCACCAGAACGAGGAGGGGGCCAAGCACACGCTCGGTGCCGTGCAGACGGCCGGCGGTACGGCGTCCTTGCACCAGGCGGACCTCGCGGATCCGGCGTCGGCCGGGAAGCTGATCGACGACGTGCTGGCGAAGCACGGGCGGATCGACGTACTCGTGAACAATGCCGGTGACCTGGTCAAGCGGACGCCGGTGACCGACGTACCGGACGAGGAGTTCCACCGGATCCTGGATGTGAACCTGACGTCGGTGTTCGCCGTCAGCCGCAAGATCGTGCCGGTGTTCCGCGCACAGGGCGGCGGGTCGATCATCAACGTCACGTCGATCGCCGGGCGGAACGGCGGTGGCGGCGGCTCGGTCGTGTACGCGACCAGCAAGGGCGCGGTCAGCACCTTCACCCGCGGCCTGGCCAAGGAGGTCGCCCCGGACGGCATTCGCGTCAACGCGATCTCGCCCGGCGTGATCAAGACCCCGTTCCACGACCGCCACACCGGCGACGAGCAGATGAACGCGATGATCGGCACCATCCCGATGGGTCGCACCGGCACGCCGCACGAGTGCGTCGGCACGATCCTGTTCCTCGCCTCCGAGCGGATGGCGTCGTACGTCACCGGCCAGATCATCGAGGTCAACGGCGGCCAGTTGATGCCCTAGGCAACGTCCGCGCGGGCCCTGGTACGTCGCCAGGGCCCGCGCGTCACGTCTAGCGGGAGAGCGTGCGGTAGCGCTGCGCCGACAGCGGCAGGAACACCGCGGTCAGGACGAGCGGCCCGATGATCGCCGCGATCTCCGCGTGGGTGCCGATCCAGGTGGCGGTCGCCGACGGATCGGGATTGCCGAACAGGGCACGCGACCCGGTGGCCGTGGCCGACAACGGATTCCACTGCGCGATCGTGCCGAGCCAGGCCGGCATGGTGGACGTGGCGACGAACGCACTGGACAGGAAGCCGATCGGCCAGACCAGAACCTGCACCATCGTGACGCTCTGAGCGTTCTTCACCGTCAGCCCGATGAAGATCCCGATCCACAGCAACGCGAACCGCAGCAGCAACAGCAGTCCGAACGCCGCGACCGCGGCCGGCAACCCTTCATGCCACCGCCAGCCCAGCGCGAGCCCGGCCGCGGCCAGCACGATCAGCGTCACCACCGAGTCCAGCATGTCCGCGATGTACCGCCCGAGCACGACCGCGGTCGAGCTCATCGGCAGCGACCGGAACCGGTCCGTCACCCCCTTGTCCCGGTCCTGGGTGACCGCGGTCATCGTGCCTTCCAGCCCGAACAGCATCGACAGCGCGAAGATCCCCGGCACGAGCAGTTCGTAGTACGACTCGCCCTCCGGGAAGTCCATCGCCCCACCGAGCAGCCCGCCGAACATCAGCAGCATCAGCACCGGGAAGAACCAGGAGAAGAGCACCAGCCCCGGCTGCATCCGCCAGTGCGTCAGGGTCCGCCGCGCGATCGTCCACCCGTCCGCGAGCGCCCAACCGAACCCGGTCATGCCGCCACCCCCGGTCCGGTGAGGTGCAGGAACACTTCGTCCAGCGTGGGTCTGCGCAAGGTGATGTCCTCCGGCTCGATCTTTGCCTCATGCAACGAGTTGGCCATCACCACGAGGGCCTTGGTGCGGTCCTTCACCGGCACGCTGATCCGATTGTCGACAATCCGAATGTCCCCGTCCGCCAGCGGCCCGGCCAACGCGACCACGCGCTGTACATCGGCAGGATCGACCAGCACCAGGTCCAGCCAGTCCGAGCCGAGCTGCGTCTTCAGTTCGTCCGGGGTCCCCTCGGCCACGACCACTCCGGCCTTCAGCATCGAGATCCGGTTCGCCAGCTGATCCGCCTCCTCCAGGTACTGCGTCGTCAGCAGCACCGTCGTCCCGCCGTCCACCAACTGCCGGATGGCGGACCACACCTCGAGCCGCCCGGCCGGATCCAGCCCGGTCGTCGGCTCATCCACGAACAGGACCGCCGGCGCCACGATCAGGCTGGCCGCCAGGTCGAGTCGCCTCCGCATCCCACCGGAGTACTTGCTGACCACCTGACCGGCTGCTTCCGTCAGACTGAACCGCTCGAGTAGGTCGTCGGCGCGGCGTACCGAGGCCGCGTGGCCCAGGTGGTTCAGCCGGCCGAACATGACCAGGTTCTGCCGCCCGGTCAGTATTTCGTCGATCGCGGCGTACTGCCCGACCAGCCCGATCCGGCGCCGTACCTCCGCTCCTTGCCGGCGGACGTCGTACCCCGCGATCGCCGCCGTACCGGAATCCAGCTCGAGCAGTGTGGACAGGATCCGCACCGCCGTCGTCTTGCCGGCGCCGTTGGGGCCGAGCAGCCCCGTCACGGTGCCGGCGGCGACCTCCAGGTCGAATCCGTTCAGCCCCGCCCCCTCGGTGCCACCCCGGTAGTTCTTCCGTACGCCGACGGCCTCGATCACACGTTCCGTAGTCACTTCCCACCTCTCGCCCAGGTTGAGTCGTAGAGTGTACCGTACAGTGTACGACTCAGGTACGATCGAGACAACGACGAGCGGCTGGAGTTAGTTCCGTTGGCAGGAAAGAAGGTGTCCGCGCCCGATCCGGCGCGCAGTCTGGCGCTGCTCTGGGGCAGCCACACCAAGCCCGGCCGATCCGGATTGACCGTGCGGGCGATTGTCGACACGGCGATCGACCTGGCCGATGCTCAAGGGCTCGATGCGGTCTCGATGCGGATGGTCGCGGAGCAACTCAAGGCCGGGACGATGTCGCTCTACACCCACGTCCCGGGCAAGGGTGAGCTGACCGACCTGATGTTCGACAGCGTGTACGGCGACCTGTACGCCGACGCCGACGAACCGTCGCGGCAGCCCGGCGGCTGGCGTGGCGCGCTGGAGTTCATTGCCCGCCGCAACTGGGACGTGCTGACGAAGCACGCGTGGATCCACGACGTCCCGACCATGCGGAACGCGCTCGGCCCCAACATCACCGTCAAGTACGAGGCCGAGCTACGGCCCCTCGACAGTCTCGGGCTGACTGACGTCGAGATGGACTCGGCCCTGACCCTGGTGCTCACGCACGTCCACGGGACCGCCCGCGCCGGCGCCGAACAGCTTCGCACTCAACGCGAGTCCGGGCTGTCCGACGAGGAGTGGTGGCGGCAGATCTCGCCGACCCTGACCAGCGTCATGTCCGGCGCGGCTCAGCACTTCCCGCTGGCGGGCCGGGTCGGCACTTCCGTGGGCGAACAGTTCCAGTCCGTCATCGACCCGGCACACGCTCTGTCGTTCGGCCTGACCCGGATCCTCGACGGCATCTCCCTGCTCATCGACGAACGGTCCTAGCCGTCCCCTCCCGCCTCGTGGGTCAGCCCATCAGGCGGTGGGTTCGCTACCGTGATTCCGGCTGGCCAACCCACCATCCGGCCGGCCAGCCCATCAGGCGGTCAGCTGTTGAGCAGGTCTTCGAACGGGGTCGGGTTGTCGTACGGGTCGACGGTCTGGGCCGGGGCCTCGTGCTGCAGGGCGGCGACCAGTTCGGTCGCGGCCTGAGTAATGCGCGGACGCAGCGTCGTAGCGTTCGGACCCCAGTCCGTGGACGCGGCGTACACGGCGGTCTGGACCGGGATCGCCTTCAGGTAGGCGAACAGCGGCCGCAGCGCGAACTCGAGCACCAGTGAGTGGCGCTCGGTCCCGCCGGTCGCCGCGAGCAGAACCGGCTTGCCGGCCAGCGCCTGATCGTCGAGCACGTCGAAGAACATCTTGAACAGCCCGGAGTACGACGCACTGAAGGTCGGCGAGACCACGATCAGGGCATCCGCCCCGGCGACCGTGGCGAGCACCTTCTCCAGCTCGGCCGACGGGAAGCCGGTGAGCAGGTTGTTGGTCAGGTCGTGCGCGTGGTCGCGGGCCTCGATCAACTCGATCCGCGACTCGATCCCGCGCCCGGACAGCTCGTCCTTGACGGCCGCCGCCAACTGGTCGGCGAGCAGCCGGGACGACGACGGTGTCGTCAGCCCGGCCGTCACCACGGCGATCACGCGTTCCTTCATCGGCTCGTCTCCTCGACCGATCCGGCCGGCTCCACGATCGTCTCCAAGTCGCGCGCCCGCTCGGCGGCGGCCTTCAGTGAAGCGTGCGTCGGGGCGTCCGGCACGTGCGCCGGTCGCTTCGCCGCGAACTCCTTCCGCAGTACCGGAACCACCTCTTCGCCGAGGATGTCCAGCTGCTCCAGCACCGTCTTCAACGGCAGTCCGGCGTGGTCCATCAGGAACAGCTGCCGCTGGTAGTCACCGAAGTGCTCCCGGAACGTCAGCGTTCGCTCGATCACCTGCTGGGGGCTGCCGACCGTCAGCGGCGTCTCCCGGCTGAAGTCCTCCAGCGTCGGGCCATGCCCGTAGACCGGCGCGTTGTCGAAGTACGGCCGGAACTCGTTGACGGCGTCCTGCGAGTTCTTCCGCATGAAGACCTGACCGCCGAGTCCGACGATCGCCTGGTCCGCGGCGCCATGGCCGTAGTGCTCGAAGCGCTTGCGGTACAGCTCGATCATCCGCTGGGTGTGCGAGACCGGCCAGAAGATGTTGTTGTGGAAGAAGCCGTCGCCGTAGTACGCGGCCTGCTCGGCGATCTCCGGCGAGCGGATCGACCCGTGCCACACGAACGGCGGTACGCCGTCCAGCGGCCGCGGTGTCGCGCTGAAGCCCTGCAGCGGCGTACGGAACTTGCCCTCCCAGTCGACCACGTCCTCACGCCAGAGCCGGCGCAGCAGGGCGTAGTTCTCGATCGCCAGGCCGATGCCGTTGCGGATGTCCTGGCCGAACCACGGGTACACCGGGCCGGTGTTGCCGCGACCCATCATCAGGTCGACCCGGCCGTCGGCCAGGTGCTGCAGCATCGCGTAGTCCTCGGCGATCTTCACCGGGTCGTTGGTGGTGATCAGAGTCGTCGCGGTGGACAGGATGATCTTGGACGTCTTCGCGGCGATGAAGCCGAGCTGGGTGGTCGGCGACGACGGCACGAACGGCGGGTTGTGGTGCTCACCCTGGGCGAACACGTCCAGGCCGACCTCTTCGGCCTTCACCGCGATGGCCACCATCGCCTTGATCCGCTCGGCCTCGCTCACGGTGGTGCCGGTGGTGGGATCCTCGGTCACGTCACCGACGGTGAACACACCGAACTGCATCTGTCCTCCTCGACTGGGGTAGATAGTTCACTATTAAACTACCTATGCTCAGATCAACGCCAATCCCCGGTCCGTCATTCCATCACGCCCTTGTCAGGTCAGGTCCGTGTGGTGAAACTAGGTCCCGTCATGCGAAACCTCACCGCCCCTGAGGAGCGTTCTCCATGCAGAACCCCCGTACGTCGCCCCGCCTGACCCGCCGTCTCCTGCTCGGTGGAGCAGCCGCCGTTCCCGCCACCACCCTGCTCGCCGCAGCCGCGACGGCCGCAACCGGACCCGCCGCGACCCCAGCCGCCGCGACCCATGGCGATCTTTCGACCCAGCTCCTCGCCGAGTGGGCCGAGGCGCCGGGCGCTCACCCGCTCATCCCCGACATCTCCCACGCCGGCTATCACGGCGGCGAGCGACCGCGCCGCCCACGTGTGGTCGCGAACGTTACCGACTTCGGCGCCCGCCCCGGCAGCACCGCCGACGCCTCCGGCCCCTTCACCCAAGCTCTCGAGTACGCCGGCAGTCGCGGTGGCGGGACGGTCGTCGTACCTCAGGGTGTGTACCGCTTCGACTCGCCGGTCTGGATCCACTGGTCGAATGTCGTCCTGAAGGGCGCTGGCCGGGAGCGCACGATCCTGCACTTCAACCGCCCGCTCGAGGAGGGCTACCGGCCGAACCTGCAGTCGACCGGCAACAGCCGCTGGTCGTGGACCGGCGGGCAGATCTGGGTGATGGCACCCGAGCGGAAGGCACTGTCCGAGGCCGAGGACTACGCAGGCTCCGAAGGGTGGATGCTCGGCGACACGTTGGCCGAGGTCGGTGCCGCGTCCCGCGGTCAACGGACGCTGCTCGTGTCGTCGACCGAGCACCTCGCCGCCGGGGATCTCGTCGTACTCGAGACCGACAATCCGGCCGATGCCGGCGTACTGCGGCATCTGGCGGGGGATGTGGCGGGGACGCGGGAGTACGAGTGGGCGGTGAAGGCGCCGCAGCTGACGACCGGGTCCGGCGGGCAGTATGTGCAGTACGCGAGCCTGCAGTGGCCGGTGCGGATCGAGGCGGTGCTGGGTGAGCGGTTGGTCCGGTTGGCGCAGCCGCTCAGGTACGACCTCCGGCCGAGCTGGCCGTCGCGATTGCGGGAGGTCGGGCCGACGGTGCACGACGTCGGTGTGGAGTCGCTGACGATCCGGAACGAACTGCGGCCGATGACGGTGCACAACCGGCATCCGGGGTCGAACGGCCTGTGTTTCCAGGCGGTTCACGACTGCTGGGCGGACGACGTACGGGTGGAGAACTGCGATCTCGGGTTCGGGTTCACCACGACGAAGGCGGTGACACTGACGAACGTGGTGGTCGGCGGCCGGTCCGCGCATCACAGTTTCGCCTGCCGGATGCAGTCGCACGACAACCAGGTGGACGGGTTCGAGATCGAGCAGTTCACGGTGCCGCTGCCGTCCGGGTCGACGCATCACGGCCTGAACCTGGAAGGGCTGTCGGCCGGCAACGTCTGGCGGCGCGGGCGGATGGCCGAGGGGACGTTCGACACGCATCGCGCGATGCCGTTCGAGAACGCCCGTACCGACATCACGCTGGTGAACAACGGACGGGTCGGTGGATCGGCCGCGTCCGGGCCGCTGTTCGGCGCGCGCATCGCGCACTGGAACGTCCGGATCACCTCCGGCAGCCCGTACGCGATCCAGCTCGCCGACGTCGCACCCCGCAGCATCACCGTCGGCCTGCAAGGTCTCACCTCAGACCCGAGCGGCCTACCCCGCGACTTCCAAGGCGACCTCGAGAACGGCACCTACCTACTCGGCACCCGCCCAGCCGTCCCCGACCTCCACACCGCCCAACGTCAGGCGTTGTGAGGCTTGAGGAGTTCGTCGTCACCGGTGAGCGCCGCCGCGATCCGGCGGTGCTTGCCGGCCTCCTCGGCCCGTGACTGCCGCTCGAGCGTCCGCGCCATCATCAGATGCGCGTAGTACTCGGTCGGCTCCCGGTCGAGCACCTCGAGCAACTGCTCCTCAGCCGGCTTCAGCAACGCCGCGTGATAGTAGGCCCGAGCCAACAACAACCGAGTCCCCACATCCTCAGGCGTCTCCTCCACCACCGGCCGCAAAGCCCGGATCGCCCCCCGATAGTCCCGCTCCTCGAAGTACTGCTGCCCCAGCCCATAACTGAGCGCCCGCAAGTCCTCCACTACACACCTCCTGTCGACTGATACCGCCTCAACGGCGAAAACCCCGCGCCTATTCCGCGGGCTGTACGGCAGGGTTGGGGTGTGGATGAGGTGGAGTTGCAGGGTGGGTTTGTGAATGTGGTGGTGCGGCGCGGGGATGTCGTACTGCGGGAGGCAGGGGAGCGGGCCGGGTTTGTGCGTGAGGTGTTGGCGGGGTTGGAGGCGTGGGGTGGAGCGCCGCGGTTTCTCGGGGTGGAGGAGGACGGGCGGGAGCGCTTGAGCTTCATCGACGGGTACGTGGCGTGGGAGCGACCCTGGAAGCCTGCAGTCACCTCACCTGAGACGCTCCGGTCGGTGGGCCGGCTGGTGCGGGAGTTCCACGACTTGACGGCGGGTACGGCGCTCGCAGGCGACCAGGAGGTTGTCTGTCACAACGACCTCTCGCCGAAGAACACCGTCTACACCAACGACGCCACCCGCGCGATCGCCTTCATCGACTGGGACTTGGCCGCCCCCGGCCCCCGCATCAACGACATCGCCTTCATCTGCTGGCAGTACGCCGACCTCGGCAACCTCGACCGCGTCATCCCCCAATGGCAGTCCCTCCTCGCCGGCTACGGCCCCGCCAACACCAGATCCCTCATCCCATCCATCCTCAACTGGCAAACCCAAGCGGCCGACGGCATAGACCGAGCAGCCAAAGCCGGCAACCGCGCCATGCAACACCTCCAGTCGCTCGGCGTACCAGCAACCATCCGCACCCACCGCCACTGGATCCACGACAACGCGGATGCCTTGAGCGCTGGGCTCAGCGTTTGAGTACAGCGAGTCCGCAGAGGTAGTCCTCCGCATCGAGCAGTTCGTGCGTCAACCTGACGCCGGTGAGGTGCTCCGCCAACGCGTTCATGAGCCGAGGCGGGTGAGAGCTTCGTCTGTTAGGCGGTAGGTGGTCCATTCTTCTTGGGGATTGGCGCCCAGGGAGTTGTAGAAGTCGATGGCGGGGGTGTTCCAGTTGAGGACGGACCATTCGAGGCGTTCGTAGCCTTGGGTGACGCATTCTTGGGCCAGGGCGGTGAGAAGGGCTTTGCCGAGGCCGGTGCCGCGGGTTTCGGGGCGGACGAAGAGGTCTTCGAGGTAGATGCCGTGGACGCCGCGCCAGGTGGAGAAGCTGAGGAACCACAGGGCGCAGCCGGCCACCGCGCCCTCGTGTTCGGCGACGTGGCAGAAGACGGCGGGGTTCTCGCCGAAGAGTGCGGTGTGGAGCTGGTCCGCGGTCAGGTGGCACTCGTCGGGGGCGCGCTCGTACTCGGCCAGGCCGTAGACCAGTTCCACGAGCGGGGGGACGTCGTCGGGGCGGGCTCGTCGTACTCGTTCGTCGATCTGCATGGACCTATCGTGCCGGTTGATCCACCCACCGGGGCACCGGCGTCAACTTGCCGACGCGAGCTGACACGGGTGAGAGCTGAGGTCAGGCGGCCAGGCCGCCGTCGACGCGTAGCACAGTTCCGGTCACGTATGACGACCGGTCGCTGAGCAGCCAGGCGGCGGCCTGGGCGATCTCGTCCGGCTGGGCGGCGCGACCCAGCGGGGTCCGGGCGTTCAGGCTGTCGATGATGCCGGGCGTGGCGCGGTCCCAGTCGTGCAGCATCTCTGTCAGGGTCGTTCCCGGAGCGATCGCGTTGACCCGGATGTTCTCCGGACCGTAGGTGATCGCGGCCGACTCGGTCAGGCTGTTGCCGGCCCGCTTCAGCGCGCCGTACGCCGGCAGCGCGGGGTTCCCGGCGAGACTGCCGACGCTCGAGGTGTTGACGATGCTCCCGTGTCCGGCCGTCGCCCGGATCGCAGTGACTTCGGCGACCATCGCGGTCCACAGCCCTCTGAGGTTGACGGCGTACCCCTGGTCGAACTGATCCACGCTCATCGTGTCCATCGGTCCGGGCGGGATGCCGATCGCGCCGTTGTTGAAGGCCCCGTCCAGGCGCCCGTACTCCGAGACCGCTCGATCGACCGCGGCGTGCACCGCGTCGGGATCGGCGAGGTCAGCGACTGTGTACGCCGCACTCGTACCGATCTCGCGAGTGACTGCCGCCAGCTCCGATTCGGTGCGAGCCGCGAGCATCACCTGCGCCCCTTCGGCGGCGAACAGTCGGGCGGCCGCGGCACCGATCCCGCGCCCCGCACCGGTGATGAAAACAACCTTTCCTTCCAGCAGTTTGTCCATGCCTTCGAGCCTGTGCCCTGGCGAGAGCCGTAACCAGACACCGGTAGTACCTGGCTAATCTCGCGCGACGCGGCAGACTGGAAGCGTGGACAAGCCCGAGCTGGCAGCGTTTCTGCGCAACCGACGTGAACGGATCAAGCCGTCCGACGTCGGGCTGCCCGCCGGCCGCCGCCGCCGTACGCCGGGACTGCGCCGAGAGGAGGTGGCCCAGTTGGCGTACATCTCGACCGAGTACTACACCCGGCTGGAACAGGCCCGGGCACCACATCCGTCGGGTGAGGTGCTCGCCGGGCTGGCCCGCGCACTCCGCCTCGGCGATGCCGAACGCAACTACCTCCACGACTTGGCAGGTGTGCCGGTCGCGCCGCCGCCCGGCCCGCCGCACCAGGTCCGGCAGAGCATCCTCGACCTGCTGGAACGGCTGCCGAACGCTGCCGCCATCGTCTTGTCGGCGTCGTACGAGGTGATCGCCTGGAACCACCTGGCGACGGCGCTGATGGAGGACTTCTCCGTCCTCTCCCGGCGAGATCGGAACCTGATCCGGCGGGCGTTCCTCGGCCCACCACCGAGCTCCGGCCGGCTGTATTCGGTCTCCGACGCCGGACGGTTCGCCCGGAGCTCGGCGAACCACCTGCGGGCGACGACGGCGCGGTACCCGGACGATCCGGAGACCCAGGAACTGATCGCCGAACTGCTCGCGGGCAGCGACGAGTTCGCCGAGCTGTGGAAGGCCCACGACGTGCTCGCGGAGCCGACGCTCTGCAAGACCTTCGAGCATCCCGTGGTCGGCACCGTGACCGTGAACTGCGACGCTCTCTCGATCCCGGACCGCGACCAGCAGGTGATCATCTACACCGCGACCCCCGGCTCACCGTCGGAGGAAGCGCTGCGGCTGCTGTCGGTGGTCGGGACGCAGCGACTCGACGTGCCCGGCTGAGGTCACTTCCGGGCATAGACTCCGAAGGCGTCGTAGGCGATCCAGGAGCCTTCGTCCTTCACCAGTTCGATCACGTTCTGGCCGGTGCGGAAGAGTGCCTTGGACAACGGTGTCTCGAGGTACGACGGCTTGAGTGGTGAACCGGGGTAGGTGGTGTCGGCAATCGTCGAGCCCTTGGTGGCTCCGTTCGCGAACGCCAGCCGGCCGACCTCGGCGCCGTTGACGGACAGTACGGCGGAGCCCGGGATGCTGGCGTGGCTGTCGATCAGCCACAGCGCCAGGTCGAGATCCTGCTCAGGCACGGCGGTCAGGTCGAACCGGAACGTCACCGTGTGGTTCTTCGTTCCGGCCCACTTGTCCGCCGGCCCGGGGAACAGGTACGACCAGTCGACCGAGGGCACCGACGTACCGTAGGTGTAGTCGACGTCCGACGGGAATCGCGTCGGATACTCGGCGTACCCCTTGGGAGACAACGCCAGCTCCGAGCCCTTACCGTCGTAGAAGCCGACGCGCGCGATTGGTTGACCGGAGATCGTCACGGACGTCTTGTTGGCAGCGGCAACGGAACGCGACACCTGTGATCTGTTGCCCGCAGCATCCACTGTCACCACCCGATAGGACCTGGTGACGCCGGTGAACCCGAGCCCGCGATGAACGAAATGCGGATAGACGGTCTTGCCCAGCAGGGTGTACGTCGTGGCGCCGGGCTCGGCGACGTACACGGCGTAGTGGTCCACGACCGTTGCCCACGACACCGGTTTCCAGTCGAGTGTGAGCGTGCCGATGTCGCCGGTGCCACGGAGCTGGGTGATGGCGGGAGGACGATTCATCACAATGCCTCCAGACGGGGATCGTCAGCGGGCGTACGGAACGACGCGACCACCCGCGGTTCGGCGTTCGCATCCGCCTGGATATAGGGGAAGTTGACGAACTCGGTGGTCATTTCGGTGCGAGTCAAGGTCGAGTGCACGTACCCACGGCGCGCGTTGTAGAGCTTCACGTACGGATGCTGAAGCCAGTCCTGCGCGTACTGGTCTGTGTCGGTGCCGTCCCCGTTGGAGCCGACCGACGAGCACACCAGTTCGACGCCGACCGTCCGCGAGTCCGGATTCGCGAAGTCCAGCTTGAGTTCGGAAGCCACGTGACGGTGGATGTCGCCGGTGAGCATCACCGCGGTACCCGCCTGACCCATCGCCTCGAGCACCCGGCTCCGGTTCGCCGGATAGCCGTCCCACTGCTCGGTCCGGTCGTCGGTGATCGCGCTGAGGACGACACCGCCCGCGACGACGTTCCAGGTCGCGGGTGAATGGCGGAGTCCGTCGTACAGCCACTTCTCCTGCTTGGCGCCCATGATGGTGCGCTGCTCGGATACGCGATCGGCCTCGTCTACCGGCAGCGGGTCGCGGTACTGCCGGGTGTCGAGCAGGTGGACCCGCGCAAGGGATCCGATGTCGTACCGCCGGTAGAGCTGCCCGTCCGGCCCGTGCGGCAGGCTGTCCAAGGCGACCGGTACGTTCTCGTAGAACGCGCGGTACGCCACGGCGCGGCGATGCACAAAGAGCTCCGGCGGGATCCCGTACAGCGAGTTGTCGGCACCGTAGTTGTTCTGCACCTCGTGGTCGTCCCAGACCAGGAACCACGGCGCGGCCGCATGCGCAGCCTGCAGATCCGGGTCGGTCTTGAACAGGCTGTACCGCAACCGGTACTGCTCCAGCGTCTCGATCTCCACACCGTGCTCGGGTCCGACCGAGACACCCTCGCGCCAGAGGTTGTCACCGGCAACGATCCCGTACTCGTAGATGTAGTCGCCGAGGAAGAACACCGCGTCCGGAGCACGGCGGGCGATGTCGCGATGGGCCGCGAAGTACCCGTGGTACCAGGCCTGGCACGACGCGGTCGCGAAGGTGAACTGCGACCCCTGGACCGGCAGCGTCTTGGTCCGGCCGACCGGGCTGAGCTCGCTACCGGCGCGGAACCGGTAGAAGTACTCGCGATCCGGCCGCAGCCCGCGCACCTCGGGATGTACGGCGTGCGCCAGCTCGGGCGTCGCGATCGCGAGCCCACGGCGTACGACGCGCTTGAACTGGCTGTCCTCGGCGACCTCGTACTGCACGGGGACGGGATCGGAGGGCATGCCGCCGTGACCGTCGGTCGCCAGCGGTGTCGGCGCGAGTCGCGTCCAAAGCACGAAGCCGTCGGTGCGCGGATCACCGGACGCAACACCCAGCGCGAAGGCGCCGGACGGGACCGGGCGTCCCGGGGCGGCGTCGGCGCCGGCCGGTGCGGCGACGCCGATAGCGACCGCGGCGGCGCTGAGGCCGCTCAGTTGGAGGAAGGTACGACGGGTGGGAGGAGGAGGCACGGGCGGGCTCCGATCCAGGGAGGTCGAGTTGCGTCACATTCTTACGTAACTACCATTCGAAAGGTAACCCCTTGACATCGATTCAGCACCAGGAGTGCTGAGTCTGTGCGGAGATTCCTGTTGGAATCGGCGCCCCGCACGCGGGACGTTGGAGACATGGCAGCTCAGACGAACCCCACCCGTCGGATCGGCGACGTCGAGGTCAGCGCGATCGGGCTCGGCGGTATGCCGATGTCGATCGAGGGCCGGCCCGACGAGGCCCGGTCGATCGCGACCATCCACGCGGCGCTCGACCTCGGCATCACGCTGATCGACACCGCCGACGCGTACCACCTGACCGCGACCGACATCGGCCACAACGAGTCCCTGATCGCCAAGGCGCTGGCGTCGTACGGCGGCGACACCTCGAAGGTCCTGGTCGCGACGAAGGGCGGTCACCAGCGGCCCGGCGACGGCAGCTGGATCGTGGACGGGTCGCCGGCGCACCTGATGCAGGCCGCGGACGACTCGCTCAAGCGGCTCGGGGCCGAGGCGATCGGGCTGTACCAGTTCCACCGGCCCGACCCGAAGACGCCGTACGCGGACTCGATCGGCGCGATCCGCGACCTGCTCGACGCCGGCAAGATCCGGATGGCCGGCATCTCGAACGCGAACCCGGCCCAGATCAAGCAGGCCAACGAGATCCTCGGCGGTCGCCTCGTCTCCGTGCAGAACCAGTTCTCGCCCGCGTTCCGGTCCAGCGAGCCGGAGCTCGAGCTGTGCGACGAACTCGGCATCGCGTTCCTGCCCTGGGCACCGCTCGGCGGCATCTCCAACGCCGGCTCCCTCGGCAGCAAACACCCTGCATTCCACCGGCTCGCCGCCGAGCTCGGTGTCAGCCCGCAGCGCGTCACCCTCGCCTGGCTGCTGGCCAAGTCCCCGCGCGTCGTCCCCATCCCCGGCTCCAGCCGACCGGAGACGATCCGCGACTCGTACGCCGCGCTGGACCTCGAACTCACCGCCGACCAGGTGGCCGCGCTCGACGCCGCCTGATGCCCTGCGCCGGGCTCTGAACTGTCCGAGATGAGTCGAACGCTGACAGCAACGGCCTACCGCCAACAACTCGGGCACTTGACCGACACCCGGCACGAGCGACGCATTCGGGGTCCCGTCGACGTCTACAGGTACCAGATGTTCCCGTTGACCGTTCGGCGCCCGGACGGTGGCACTGCTAGGCCTGACGGCCGTCGTCGTCGGCCCGCTGGCCTGGTGGTTGGAGGACGGCGTCCGGATGCTTCGGCAGGAGCGGCCGGGGTCGCACCGGCTGCTCTAATCAGTCGCGGCGGTGCTTCGCGTCGTACATGGCCTGGTCGGCGCTGTGGAGGAGGGCGTCCAGGTCGGTTGAGTCGGGCGTGATCGGGGCGGTGCCGATGCTGGTGCTGACCTCGATGGTGATGCCGGGGAGCGGGCGGCTGACGGCGGTCTCGAGGCGGGTGATGAGGGTCGCGAGGTCCTCGTCGGCGATGTCCTCGGCGAGGACCGCGAACTCGTCGCCGCCGAGGCGGGCCACGGTGTCGCCGTGCCGAACCTCGGCGGCCAGCCGGGTGGCGATCTCGCGCAGCGCGCGGTCGCCGGCCTCGTGACCGTAGCCGTCGTTCACCAGCTTGAAGTGGTTGAGATCGCAGAACAGCACGGCACCGGGCCGGCCTGACCCGCGGGTCCGCTCCAGCACTGCGGCGAAGCGGTGCTGGAGCAGGCGGCGGTTGGGCAGGCCGGTCAGCGGGTCGTGCGCGGCGTGGTGGCGCAGCTCGCGCTCGGCGTCCTTGCGGGCGGTCACGTCGTCGATCTGGATCAGCAGGATCCGCGGCAGCCCGGGGCCCTGGTCGACGATCGTCGCCGTACCGCCGAGCCAGATCTCGTTGCCGCCGGGCCGGGTGAAGATCCGCTCGAACCGGTACGTTCTGTTGCCTCGGGCAAGCTCTTCGAGTTCTCGCCGGGACTGAGCCGGTTCCTCGTCGCGGAGGAAATCCACCATCGGTACGCCGATCAGCTGGGCGGCGGCGTACCCGGTGATCCGGCAGAAGGCGTCGTTCACGCGCAGGATCCGGCCCGCCTCGGACCCGTCGAAGGCGATCGTCGCCATCCCGTTCCCGGCGCCCTCGAAGACCATCCGGAACGTCGTCTCGCTCGCCTCGAGCCGGGTCTTCTCGGCCAGCAACTGATCGGTCAGCCGAGCCTTGTCGATCGCCAGCCCGGCCTGGGTCGCGAAGATCTCCAGCAACTCCCGGTGGATCGGCCCCGGCCGCCGCTGGTCCTCCGGCAGGTCGACCGCCAGCATCCCGACCAACTCGCCGTCGGACGAGTGCAGCGGCGCGAACAAGGCGTCCAGCGGATGCCAGGCGGCCGGGTCGTCCGACACGGGTACGTCGGGCACCCAGCCGACGACCTCGCCCTCGGGCAGCCGCTCGTGCGGCACGAAGCGCAGGCCGCCCCACTTGTCCGCGATGGCGAACTCGGCGTCGAAGATGTCCGCCGCGCTCACCGTGCCGAGCAAGGCCTCCCGCGCCTCCGGCGAGCCGGCCACCGCGATCACCTCGAACTTGCCGTCCGGGTGGCGCAGGTTCAGTACGGCGATGCCGAAGCCGAGTCCGTCCACCACGCCGTCGACGACCGCCTGCAGCGTCTCGGCCAGGCTCCGCCCCGCACCCATCCGCGCGCTCACCTCGTACAGGCGGCGGATGGCCGTCAGCCGGACCGTAGGCTCCTTCTGCACGGATCGAGCGTAAACCGATCTCACCAGGTGTGAGCGGTCGTCACCGGATCTGATCCGGTTAAGCGTTTGTGTCCAACGTCAGAACCGGAGCTCGGTCAGGCCGCGGTAGCTGCGTTCGGCCGAGTGCCAGGCGTCGGTGGGCTTGTCGTGCTCGACCAGCCACTGCTCGACGCCGCCCTCGGAGGCGTGCGCGAACATCGCGGCGAAGTCGAGCTTGCCGGCACCGACGTCCTCCCACGACCCGTCCGCGGCCATGTCCTTCACGTGCAGCGCCGGGAACCGGCCCGGGTGCTCCTGGAAGTACTTCGCCGGATCCTGGCCACCCTCGACCGCCCAGTACAGGTCGAACTCGAACCCGAGCAGTTCCGGATCGACCTCCAGCAGGATGTCGAACAGGATCTGCCCGTCGACCGAGTCGAAGTCGCGCCCGTGGTTGTGGAACAGCAACTTCACCCCGGCGTCGCGCGCAGCCTTGCCGGCCTCGGTGAACGCCGCAGCCGCCGTACGGAAACCCTCGACCGAATGCAGCTCGGACGGAATCGACGGTACGACGACCCACTTGCCGCCCAGCGTCTTCACGCCGGCCAGCGCGCTGTCCCAGTCGTCGGCCATCCGGGTGTACCCGACGTGCTCCAGCACGATCGCTAGCCCGGCGTCGTCCGCGAACGACCGGATCTCCTCGGCGCTGTGGTCGAACCGCCCGCTCACCCCGATCGTGCGATATCCGATGCCGGCGAGGCGCTTCAGCGTCCCCGGGTAGTCCTCGGCCAGCACGTCGCGCATCGTGTAGAGGTGCATGCCGATGCCGTCGGCGGGAATGGTCCGGTCACTCATACGGTCAGCTCCTGATGTCGAGGGTCAGATGACGTGTTCCCGATACCGCGCGAGCGCCAGGTCGAAGACCTGTTGCCCTGGTGCGTCCCACAGCTTCTGGTTGAAGATCTCTACCTCGATCGGCCCGTCGTACCCGGCCGCGTCGCAGGCCTCGCGGAGGCGGCGCAGTTCGATCGAGCCGTCGCCCATCATGCCCCGGCCGAGCAGTGTGTCCTCCGGCAGCGGGACGACCCAGTCGCTGACCTGGTAGGACAAGATCCGCTCACCCGCGCGCTCGATCTGCCGGTAGACGGCGGAATCCCACCACAGGTGGTAGGCATCGACGATCACGCCGACCTGCGACGCCGGGAACTGCTCGGCGAGATCCAGGGCACCCGACAACGACGACACCACACACCGGTCGGAGCAGAACATCGGATGCAACGGCTCGACCGCGAGCTTCACCCCGCGTTCCGACGCGTACGGCGCCAGCTCGGCCAGGCCGTCCCGGACCATCGAACGCGCGCCGTCGAGATCGCGCGAGCCCGGCGGCAGACCGCCGCTGACGAGCACCAATACTGAGGTCCCGATGGTGGCGGCCTCGTCGATCGCGCGGCGGTTGTCCTCGATCTTCGCCTTGCGCTCCGCCGGATCCGTGCTGGTGAAGAAGCCGCCGCGGCACAGCGACGACACCTTCAGCCCCGCATCGGAGACGAGCCGGGCGGCCTTGTCGACGCCGTACTCCTGGATCGGTTCGCGCCACAGCCCGATCCACGACAGCTCAGCCTTGGCACTCGCCGCGACGACATCCTGGAGCGGCCAGTACTTCGTCGTCGCCTGGTTGAGGCTGTAGCGATTCACGCGTCGACTCCACCTACCCGCAGCAACTGCCCGAACCGCTGGACGGCAAGCTCCGGATTCGTCAGTACGCCGGCCTGATCGGCGAGGCGGAAGGTATCAGCCAGGTGCGGGAGCGACCGGCCGGTCTGCAGACCACCCACCATCGAGAACCCGGGCTGGTGCCCGTTCAGCCAAGCCAGGAAGGCGATCCCGGTCTTGTAGTAGTACGTCGGGGCCGAGAAGATCTGCCGCGCGAGCGGGACCGTCGGCGCGAAGACGCGGTCGTAGGTGTCCAGGTCGCCGTCGTCCAGTGCCTTCAGCGCGGCCGCGGCGGCGGGCGCGATCGCGGCGAAGATCCCGAGCAGCGCGTCGCTGTAGCGGTCGTCGTCGCCCTTGATCAAGGCCGGGTAGTCGAAATCGTCGCCGGTGTAGAGCCGCACGCCCTCCGGCAAACGGTTGCGCAGGGCAACTTCACGGGAAGCGTCCAGCAGCGAGACCTTGATCCCGTCCACCTTTGCCGCATTGTCGGCGATCAGATCGACGACGACGTCAGCGGCAGTGTCGAGGGAGTCGCTGCCCCAGTAGCCGTCGAGTGCCGGATCGAACATCGACCCCAGCCAGTGCAGAATCACCGGGCGGGTCGATTGACCGAGCAGCCGGTCGTAGACCTTCCGGTAGTCGTCAGGCGACTCGGCCGCAGCGCACAACGCCCGACTAGCCATCAGAATCGGCTGTGCGCCGACCTCCTCGGCCAGACCGAGTTGCTCTTCGTAGGCAGCAATCACCGCGTCCAACTGGTAGGCATCGTCGGAACCGACGGCGGTCAGTTGGTCTGTGCCGACGCCAACCGCAATCCGCCCGTCCGGCGCCTCCGCCGCGGACCGCCGAATCAGCTCCTGCGTCGCCGCCCAGTCCAACCCCATCCCACGCTGCGCGGTATCCATCGCCTCAGCCACCGACAACCCCAGTGACCAAAGATACCGCCGGAACTCCAGCGTGTGCTCCCAATCAATCACCGCGGGAGCGCCCGGCGAGTTGTCCGCCAGCGGATCCGCCACCACATGCGCGGCCGCAAACGCCAACCGCGACCGTGCCGGCGAATAGGTGCCCCGAGCAACCGGCTCAGCCTCCAGCCGGTACCTCTCCAACCCGCCACCAGCTGGGAGGAGGATCTCGAGTGTCACAGCTGACCGCCGAGGTCCAGGGCGGGGACTTCGAGTTTGCGGCCCTCGCGCCAGGACTGCAGGCCCAGCTCGGCCAGCTGCACTCCCTTGGCGGCCTCGACGAAGTCCCAGGTGAAGGGGGCGTCGTCGACGACGTGCCGCAGGAACATCTCCCACTGCACCTTGAACCCGTTGTCGAACACCTCGTTGTCCGGCACCGTCGCCCACTGGTCGCGGAACTTCTCGGTCGCCGGCAGGTCCGGGTTCCACACCGGCTTCGGCGTCGCGGACCGGTGCTGCGCCCGGCAGTTCCGCAGCCCCGCGACCGCGGATCCCTCGGTCCCGTCGACATGGAACTCGACGAGCTCGTCGCGGAACACGCGCGTCGCCCACGACGAGTTCATCTGCGCGATGATCCCGCCCTCGAGCTCGAACACGCCGTACGCCGAGTCGTCCGCGGTGGCGGCGTACTCGTTGCCCTGCTCGTCGACCCGGGTCGGGATGTGGGTCGCGCCCTGGCAGTACACCGACTTGACCTGGCCGAAGGTCTGGTCGAGCACGTACCGCCAGTGGCAGAACATGTCGAGGATGATGCCGCCGCCCTCTTCGAGCTTGTAGTTCCAGGACGGCCGCTGCGCTTCCTGCCAGTCACCCTCGAAGACCCAGTAGCCGAAGTCACCGCGAACCGAGAGGATCCGGCCGAAGAACCCGCCGTCGACGAGTCGCTTCAGCTTCCGCAGGCCGGGCAGCGACAGCTTGTCCTGGACGATGCCGTTCTTCAGCCCGGCGTCCCGGACCAGCCGGGCCAGGTCGATCGCCGCGTCGAGGCTCTCCGCGATCGGCTTCTCGCAGTAGATCGCCTTGCCCGCTTCGACCGCGGCGCGGACGCCCTTCTCCCGCAGCTGGGTCAGCGACGAGTCGAAGTAGATCTCCACATCCGGCTCGGCGAGCGCCTCGGACAGGTCCGTGGTCCACCGGGTCAGGCCGTGCTGCTTGGCGATCCGGCGCAGCTTCAGCTCGTTGCGGCCGACCAGGATCGGCTCGGGGATGATCATGGTTCCGTCCGCGGCGGGCAGGCCGCCCTGCGCACGGATCGCCACGATGGAACGCTCGAGGTGCTGGCGCAGGCCCATCCGGCCGGTGACGCCGTTCATCACGATGCCGACGCGTCGCTCGTTCACTGTTCTGCCTCTCGCGAAGAAATGTCGTAGGTGTCGAGGCGACCGCACATGCCATGCAGGCCGAACTCGGTGGGGGCGGGTAGTTCGTGGAGTTCAGCTGTCTGTAGGTGGGGCGCCGTACCGGCTTCGAGGGCATCGAGGGCGGCGCCGGTCTGCTCGGCCAGGCGGCGAGCGCCCTGTTCCCAGCGGCGGCGCCAGTCCGGTAGCTGCGGCTGGACGATCCGGATCGCCGCCGCGTAGAAGTCGTCGAGCGCGGACGGCCCGTTGGTTTCGTAGGACTCCCGCAGTACGGTGAAGCCGTCGAGCGCGAGGTTGCGCCGGGCCATCGCGGATGAGGTCCGAGCGTCACCCTCGCCGGTGAGAGTGGTCGCCTTCAGATAAGTCTCGCGGTCCGTCAGGTGCTCCGGCGGCAACGTCAGAACAGCGTCGCCGGCCTCAGGGAGCCCGGAGTTCGACATCAGTGCCAGGATCTGGAGACCGCCGCCGTTGACCAGCCGGTGAATCGTCCCGGGGTCGAACCAGACCACAGCGCCGGCCTGGAGCGGCGTCTCGGCGAAGCCCTTCGGGTTCAGCGTCTGGACCGAGCCGGACCCGGCGACCACGTAGTACCCCTCGGAGCAGGCCAGGTGCACGTGCGGGGAGCCGCCGGCCGAACCGTCCGGAGTCGGGAGGTCGTACACCTTCAGCAACGAGACGCCGATGCCGCCCGGCAGCGCCGCGGCCGGGCCCGGTCCGAACTCGCACATCGCTGCCTCCCTCGTGAGCCTGGGAAAGGGCTTTCCGAGGCCTGTGGCCGCAACTGTAGGTCGGCCTTCACGACGAGTCAACCCGTCACGGAAAGCGATGTCCGACCACATCCGGTCAGCACACTCAGAGCGAGATGGACGTCACTTCGAGGTGCGAACCGAGGCGACCGCGGCCGCCCACTCGGCGCGGCGGCTCGCTCGCACAGCGGCGTCGACGGCGGGCGCGAAGCTGCGGTAGCCGCGCTGGGCGGCCCAGCCGGTGCGGGCGCCGAGAGTGGTCCAGGCGAGTTCGGCCGCGCCGAGGGCCGAGATCTCGGCGACATCGGCGGCTTCGACAGGGTGGCCGAGGACATCGGCCTGGGTCTGCATGAGCAGATCCGAGACGGTCGCGCCCCCGTCCGCGCGCAGACGTCCGGGCGTACCCGGGATGGTGTCGGTGACGTCGCAGATCTGGTGGGCGACGGCGTCGACGCAGCCGCGGGCCAGGTGCGCGCGGGTCGTGGAGCTGCTCATCCCCGTGATCGCCGCCCGCGCAGCACGGTCCCAGTGCGGTGCCCCGAGGCCCGCGAACGCAGGCACGAGGCTGACTCCGCCGGCGTCGGACACAGTCGCCGCCAGTTCCATCAACGCACCGACGTCCGGCAAGCCGAGCATGGTGGCGGTCCAGGCGAGCGCGGCACCGGACGAGACGATGTTCCCCTCGAGCGCGTACAGCGGCCGGTCCGTCAGCCACGCCAGCGTGCACCCGGCCGCCACGAACTCGTCGACCGGCGTCATCACCGACGACCCGGTCCCGTACGTCGCCTTGATCATCCCGGCCTGCGTGCAGCCCTGCCCGTACATCGCAGCGTGCGAATCCGCCAGCACGGCAACGATCGGGATCCCATCCGGAAGGCCTGGAACACCTGCGGTGACACCGAATCCGGCGTTCGAGGCTCGTACGTCGGGCAGTACGGATCGGGGTACGTCGAAGGCCTCGAGCAGTGCCGGGGACCAGTCGAGCTCGAGTACGTCGTACAGCAAGGTCCGCGAGGCGTTGCCAGCGTCAGTCAGGTGCTCACGGCAACCAGTCAGCCGATGGATCAGCCACGAGTCCACGGTGCCAACCCGATCGGCGTTCGTGTGGTCGAGCAGCCAGCGGAGCTTCGGCGCCGAGAACATCGCATCCACCCGCAGCCCGGTCCGCGTGCGCACGAGCGTGTCCAGGTCTGCCGGGAGGGAGGCGCACCACGACGTCGTACGCACGTCCTGCCAACCAATGACCGGGCCAGCAGCATCGCCGCTACGACGGTCCCAACCGACCACCGATTCACGCTGCGTCGACAACCCGATCCCGGCGATCTCGACGGGGTCCGCGGCGGCGAGACACGACGAGATCGCCGCGAGCACGCTGCGCCACAGGTCGTCGGCATCCTGGTCGGCCCAGCCGGGCTGTGGGGCCGAAAGCCCGACCGGCGCGGACCCGGTGGCCAGCACGGTGCCGTCGACGCTCACCAGGACGGCCTTCGAGTTCGTGGTGCCCTGGTCCACCGCGAGTACGGCTGGCGCCATCGATCGCCCTCCAAGTCAGACAACTTTCAACCGAGCCCTTGACGGGACTCTAGCGTCGTGGCGACACTCATGGCGACAGCTTATGCAGTAGTGAATATCTATTCGAGCACCGACGGAGGTCGACACAGGTGAAGCCGAGCAGACGCCGGGTGATCATCAACACCGACGCCAAGAACGAGGCCGACGACCAGTTCGCGATCGTGCATGGGCTGTTGTCGCCCACGTTCGACATCCGCGGGCTGATCCCCGCGCACTTCGGCACCCGCCGGTCGGACCGCAGCATGGAGGAGTCTCGAGAGGAGATCGACCTCCTGCTCGACCTGCTGGACCTGACCGGCAAGGTGCCCGTCGCGAACGGCGCCCCGACCGGCATCGCGGACGAGCAGACCCCGCTGGACTCGCCCGGTGCGCAACTGATCATCGACGAGTCCAAGCTGGCCTCGAAGGACGACCCGCTGTTCGTCTCGTTCCTGGGCCCGATCACCGACATGGCCTCGGCGATCCTGCTCGACCCGGCGATCGTGGACCGGGACGTCATCGTGATCTGGATCGGCGGACGCGGCTACCAGGGGTACAGCGCGGACCAGCGGATGGAGTTCAACCTGTCGAACGACATCCACGCCGCGAACGTGGTCTTCGGCTCCGGCATGACGGTGTGGCAGGTCACCAGCGACGTCTACACCAAGGTCTCGGTGAGTTACGCCGAGCTCGAGGAGAAGATCGGCGATGCCGGTCCGCTCGGCAAGTACCTGATCGACCAGTTGGTCGAGTGGAACGCCACCTGGCACGGCGAGCCGATCGAGTCCCGCTCCCTCGGCGACTCTCCGGCCATCTCGCTGATGCTCTACCCGCACAGCGGCAACTTCCGGGTCCGGCCGGCGCCGCGCTTCGGTGTCGACGGCTGGTACCTGCGAGGCACCGACAACCCCATCCACGTGTGCGAACAGGTCGACGTCCGCTTCCTGCTCGAGGACATGTTCGCCAAGATCCGCCGCTTCGCCCGCCAAAGGAGCACGTCATGAACAGCTACACCCGCAGAGGCTTCCTCGGTCTCACGTCCGCCGCCGCCCTCGGCGCCGGTCTGTCCGCCTGCACCGGTGGTGGTACGTCGACCAGCGGGGGAGATTCCGCCCCGGCCTCGAACAACCTGCGGGTGTTCACCTACGAGGACGACACCACGATCGGCCTGCTCAAGGCACAGATCAAGAAGTTCGACGAACAGAACGGCACGACGACCACGGTCGACAGCCTGCCCGGCTCGGGTGCGGCCGTGTACCCGGACAAGCTGCGCACGGAACTGCTCGGCGGCAAGGGCCCGGATGTCTGGCGGATCTGGGGCGGCCAGATCGGCAGTCCGTTCGCGAAGGCGAAGCAGGCGCTGGACCTGACGCCGTACTACTCCAAGTACGGCTGGGACTCGAAGATCAACACCGCGGCCATCGGCGGGATGACGTTCGACGGCGTGAAGAGCGGCGTACCGTACCTCGCCCTCGGGATAGGGGCCTGGTACAACAAGTCGTTGCTGGCCAAGGCCGGCCTGAGTGCCCCACCGACGTCGTACGCCGAGCTGGAGGCGATGAACGACAAGCTCGTCGCGGTCGGCGTCACCCCGTGTGGGCTCGGCGGCAAGTACGGCTGGGACATCATGCGGCTGTTCGAGTACCTGCTCGAGCACACCGCCGGGCCGGACCTGCACGACAAGCTGCTGGCCGGCGATGAGAGCTGGGACCGGCCCGAGGTGGTCGAGGCGTTCACGCTGTTCAAGAAGTGGCAGGACAAGAAGTGGCTGCCGCAGGGTGCGCTCGGCCTCGACCCGGCCGACATCGAGCCCGGCTACGTCCAGGGCAAGGTGGCGTACACGATCACCGGGCCGTGGACCGAGGCCCAGGCGATCCTGTCGGCCAAGAAGAGCTCGTCGGCCTTCGGCACCTTCGAGTTGCCGACCGACCAGAGCCCGTCGCGGCACTCGGGCTTCGTCGAGGGTTACATGATCAACGCCAAGACCGGGAACGCCGACAAGGCCGCCGCGCTCCTCGACTTCATCGTCCAGCCGGCCACGCAGAAGGCGTTGCAGATCACCGCCTCGACCGTCAAGGGCGCCGAGCCGGACCCGAAGTCGCTGCCGCTGGCGGCCGAGTGGTCGCAGAAGTACGCGGGCAACCCGTTCTACACGATCCAGGACCAGGCGTTCCCGAAGAAGCAGGCCGACCAGTACTTCAGCGTGCAGAGTGACCTCCTGCAGGGGTCGATGACCCCGGAAGCCGCCGCGAAGAAGATGCAGGAGATCGTCTCCGCCTGGGCGAAGGGCTGAGTCGCGGGATGGCGGCGGTCGCACTCTCGAAGCCCTCGACGGCGAAGGCCACACGCAGCGGCAAGTGGTCGCCGTGGCTGTTCGCCCTGCCCGCACTGGTGGTGTACGTCGCCTTCCTGGTGTATCCGGCAGTGTCCTCGCTCTGGTTCAGCCTGACGGACTGGGACGGGCTGAGTGCGACGTACAACTTCGTTGGCCTGGACAACTACTTCAAGCTGCCCACTGATCCGGTCGTACTGACCGCGGTCCGGAACAACGTGATCTGGACCGTGGTCACGATCGCGGTGCCGACCGTGATCGGGCTCGGGCTGGCGATCGCGCTGAACGGCAAAGTGCATGGCAAGCCGATCCTGCGACTGATCTTCTACACGCCGGCGGTGCTGCCGCTGGTGTCGATCGCCTCGATCTGGGGCTGGCTCTACAACCCGCAGTACGGCGCGATCAACTCGTTCCTGCGGTTGATCGGACTGGACGGGCTGGCCCAGCCGTGGCTCGGGCAGGACTCGACCGCGTTGTGGGCGGTGATGGTGCCGGCCATCTGGTTGCGGACCGGCTTCCCGATGCTGCTCTACTTGGCCGCCCTGCAAGGGATTCCGAACGAGCTGTATGAGGCCGCGACGGTCGACGGTGCGAGCCGATGGCAACAGTTCTGGCACGTGACGATGCCCAGCCTGCGGCCGGCCCACTACATCGTGCTGGCGTTGTCGCTGATCGACTCGTTCAAGGTCTTCGACATGATCTACGCGATGACGTACGGCGGTCCCGGTACGGCGACACAGGTGATGGGGACGTGGATGTACGCGAACGTCTTCCAGTACTACCAGGCCGGCTACGGCACCGCGATCGCCGTGGTGATCACGGTGGTGGCGGTTGCCGTCGGCATCCCGTACGTCCGATCCCAGACCAGGGAGGCGTCATGACCTCGATCGCACCTGTTCGGGTCGACGCACCCGTCGTACCGTCCGAGCCGGAGCCGGTCAGTCAACCGCCGAAGGGGCGGAAGGGGCTCGTCATCACGCTGGTGCTCCTGGTGGCGGCGTTGTTCTGGATCTCGCCGCTGGTGTTGCTGGTGATCACCGCGGCCCGGCCACTGTCGGACTTCATCGGTAACGGACCGCTGTCCTGGCCGGACCAGTTCACCTGGACGAACTTCAAGGACGCGTGGGGGATCGGCAACTTCGCCACCACCTACCGCAACAGTGCGCTGCTGGCGCTGATGAAGGTGCCGCTCGGCGTACTGATCTCGGCGATGCTCGGGTTCGCGCTGGCCAAGCTGCGGATGAAGTTCCGCCGGACGGTGATGTTCACCGTGTTCCTCGGGCTCACCATCCCGATCTACATCACCATCGTCCCGGTCTTCATCATGATGCGGCAGGCGGGTGCGACCGACAGCCTGTTCGGGCTGCTCGGCCCGTACCTGGCCTTCGGCATCCCGTTCGAGGTGCTGGTGCTGCAGTCGTTCTTCCGGCAGATCCCGGACGAGATCTTCGAGGCCGCGAAGGTGGACGGCGCCGGGGACTGGCGGATCTTCTTCACCATCGTGCTGCCGCTGTCCACCCCGGCGCTGGTGACGGTCGCGATCCTGGACGCGGTGGCAACCTGGAACGAGTTCCTGTTCGCGCTGATCCTGCTGAACTCCGACGCGCACAAGACGATCCCGGTCGGACTGCTCAACTTCCAGGGCCAGTTCGCCAACAACAACACCGGTCTCGCGGCGGGCATCCTGATCGCCGTGGTGCCGATCCTGATCGCGTACACGCTGCTGCAGCGCTGGATCGTCGGCGGGCTGACCGCCGGCGCCACCAAGGGCTGACCGCCTCAACCAAGGAGAGAACACACCATGACAGACCTGCCGGTGTTCGGTGCGGGGATCTGGCATTTCGCGACGTACAAGGACCGCTACGCCACCGACGGCTACGGGCCGCCGGTCGGGCTGCTCGAGCAGATCGACCGGGCCGGCGCCGTCGGCGACCTGTCCGTGGTCGACCTGAACTGGCCGTTCGCCGGGTACGACGGGACGCTGGACGAGGTGAAGGACGCGCTGAAGCGCAACAACCTCAAGGCGATCGCGATCACGCCGGAGATCTACACCCGCGACTTCGTCAAGGGCTCGTTGACCAACCCGGACCCGGGCGTCCGCAAACAGGCGATGGAGTTGTTGCACCAGGCAACCGAGCTGGCCAAGGACCTGGGCTGTTCGTACGTGAAGCTGTGGCCGGGCCAGGACGGCTGGGACTACCCGTTCCAGGTGAACTACCACGACATCTGGAACCTGGCGCTGGACGGCCTGAAGGAGCTCGTCTCGGCCCACCCGGACATCAACTTCGTGATCGAGTACAAGCCGCGCGAGCCGCGGGTGAAGATCATCTTCCCGAACGTCGCCCGCACCCTGCTCGGGATCGAGAAGATCGGCCTGCCGAACCTGGGCATCCTGCTCGACTTCGGTCACTCGCTCTACGGCCAGGAGACGCCGGCCGACGCGGCCCAACTGGCGATCGACTACAACCGGCTGTTCGCGATCGACGTGAACGACAACCTGCGCGGCTGGGACGACGACATGGTGGTCGGTTCGGTCCACCTGGTCGAGACGTTCGAGTTCTTCCACACGCTACGCAAGAACAACTGGGAGGGCGTCTGGCAGCTGGACCAGTTCCCGTTCCGTGAGGACAGCGTCGAGGCCGCCAAGCAGGCGATCCGGTTCCTGAAGGCGGTCCACCACGCGCTCGACGTACTGGACGACGAGGCACTTGCCGCTGCACAGGCGTCGCACGATGCGCTGGCGGCACAGAAGCTGGTGCAGAAGGTCTTGCTGAGTTCCATGACGGAGATCGCATGACTCTGACCGTCGAACACACGACGATGCCGGTGCTCGGGCGGCTGCCGATCCACAGCAGCCGCGCCGAGCAGGTGGCGCACATCGCCGAGGCGGCCCGGCAGATCCGGATCCAGGACCTCAAGCTGGTCCACTACGCCGGAGCCGGCCATATCGGCGGCGACTTCTCCGCCATCGACATCCTGGCGACCTTGTACGGCGCGGTCCTCGACATCACGCCGGACTCGGTCACCGATCCGGAGCGCGACCGGTTCATCCTGAGCAAGGGCCACGTCGCCGGGGCGCTCTACACCACGCTGGCCGCGTTCGGGTTCCTGCCGGTCGACGACCTCGCCACGTTCCTGAAGCCGCTGTCCGCGCTCAACGGTCACCCGAACCGGCGCAAGGTGGCCGGCGTCGAGGCGAACACCGGTCCGCTCGGTCACGGCCTGCCGGTCGCGGTCGGGCACGCGTTGTCGGCCAAGCTCGACGTGTCGCTGCGCCGTACGTATGTGCTGGTCGGCGACGGTGAGTTGCAGGAGGGCAGCAACTGGGAGGCGATGATGGCCGCGTCCCAGTACCAGCTGGACCGGCTGACCGTGATCGTCGACCGGAACCGGCTGCAGCAGGGCGCCACGACGAAGGAGACCAACGACCTGGATCCGTTGCCGGACAAGGCGGCGGCGTTCGGGTTCGCGGTGGTCGAGGTGAACGGTCACGACCACGGCGAGCTGCTCGACGTCCTGTCCGCCGTACCGTTCCGGCCCGGGAAACCGACCTTCGTGATCGCGCACACCCACAAGGGCCACCCGATCTCGTTCATGAGCAACAACGTCGCGTGGCACCACCGGGTGCCGGACGTGGCGGAATTCCAGCAGGCGCTGACCGAGCTGGAAGCTGTTGCTCCCGGCTACACCAAGGAGCTTGGAATGACCGAGCGAAGCGAGGGCATCATCAAGCACAGCCTCCCTCGTGTCTCATCCGCGCCCGGAGCGAAGCGAGGACGTGGATGAGCATCGTCGAGACCTCGATCGCCGACCGGCCGCGGTACGACTGCCGGGACGCGTACGTCGAGACCCTGGCCGAGCTCGCGGAGGCGGATCACCGGATCGTTGGCGTAGTCAACGACTCCGTCGGCTCGAGCAAGCTGAACAGTTTCCGCAAGGCGTTCCCGGACCGGCTGATCAACGTCGGCATCGCCGAGCAGGACATGGTCGGCGTCGCCTCCGGCCTGGCCAACGGCGGCCGGATCCCGTTCGTGTCGGCCGCGTCCTGCTTTCTGACCGGTCGCGCGCTCGAGCAGATCAAGGCTGACGTCGCCTACTCGAACACCAACGTGAAGCTGTGCGGGATGAGCCCAGGGGTGGCGTACGGCGAACTCGGCCCGACCCACCACTCCATCGAGGACATCGCCTGGCTGCGGGCGATCTCCAACCTGACGGTGATCGTGCCGGCCGACCCGATCGAGACGGCGGCTGCGCTGCGCTGGGCGGCGGCCTCGGACGGGCCGGTGTTCATCCGGGTCAGCCGGATGAGCGTGCCGAAGGTGTACGACGAGGACTACGCGTTCCGGCTCGGCCGGGCGATCACCGTCCGGGCCGGCGACGACGTGACGCTGATCAGCAACGGGACCGTGCTGTGGCGGGCGATCGCCGCGGCCGAGCAGCTCGCCACGGAAGGGATCTCGGCCCGGGTGCTGTCGATGCCGACGGTGAAGCCGTTGGACACCAGCGCTGTGGTCGCGGCCGCGCGGGAGACGGCCGGAATCGTGACCGCCGAGGAGGCAGTGTCCGGCGGCGGGCTCGGTGGTGCCGTCGCGGAGACCGTCGTCCAGCAGCATCCGGCCCGGGTGACGATCCTCGGGATCCCCGAGTTCGCCCCCACCGGCTCGGCCGGTTACCTGCTGGACCACTTCGGGCTCTCACCCGACGGCATCGCGGCGGCGGCCCGCCGGCTGGTCACCCGAGGAACGTGACCAGATCGGCGATCGAGATCATCGCGAAGTCGTGGGTGTCGGCGAAGGCGCGCAGGTCGGCTCCGGTCATCAGCGTGCCGTCGTCGTTCATCAGTTCGCCGATCACGCCGACCGGTGGCAGCCCGGCCAGCCGGACCAGCTCGACCGTGGCCTCGGTATGACCCGGACGCTGGCGGACGCCGCCGGCCACCGCGCGCAGCGGCAGGATGTGGCCCGGCCGGATCAGGTCTGTCGGCCGGGCCACCGGGTCGGCCAGCACCCGGACGGTCCGGGCCCGGTCGGCGGCCGAGATGCCGGTGCCGACGCCACTGCTCGCATCGACCGAGACGGTGTACGCCGTACGCAGGCTGTCCTGGTTGTCCGGCACCATCAGCGGCAGCTCGAGCCGGTCGAGCACCTCCGGCGCGGCCGGCGCGCAGACGTAGCCGCTGGTGTGCCGGACCAGCAGTGCCATCAGCTCGGGCGTCGCGAGGCTCGCGGCGAACGTCAGGTCGCCCTCGTTCTCGCGGTCCTCGTCGTCGACGACCACCACGGGTCGCCCCAGCGCGAGCTGGTCGACGGCATGCTGGATGGTGTCCAGGCGGGTTGTCACGGTGGTCCCTGTGATCACGGTCGTTGTCCTCTCGGCCTGGCACTCCGGGGGCAACGACAGGCTCCACAACGGGTCCGATCGCGCAGACAGCGCACACCGGACGGCATCGCGAAGACTGCCACGTGCGTCTTCCCATCCGGACTTTCACCGTCGGTCCCGGAGTTCCACCAGGTCAACCGGACACCCTTGCGGGTGTACGGGTCGCGGACTGTCACCGCCGGCTCGGAATTTCACCGACCCCAGAGCACGTGTGGTCTTGCAAACTGCGGTCAGCTTATCGGTACCAACCACTCCCGGGAGTGTCATGTCCATCTCAGTCGTCTGGCGCGAAGCCGAACTCCGTCTGACCGGGAGCCACCCCGATCCGTACGCCGCGGAGGTGTGGGCCGACTTCGAGCACGAGAGCGGCCTCCGGCTCCGGCGGCCTGCGTTCTGGGACGGCGGTGACACCTGGCGGGTGCGCTTCGCCGCGCCCGAACCCGGCAGGTGGCGCTGGACCTGCGACTCGGAGTCCGGTGAGCTCGAGATCGCGGCCGGTGAGGTCGACGAGGCCAACGCCTTCTACAAGCACGGGTTCTGGCGGATGTCGCCCGGCGGCCGCAGCCTCGTGCACGCGGACGGCACGCCGGCCATCCTGGCCGCCGACACGGCGTGGGCACTGCCGTGGCGAGCGACGCCCGAGCAGGTCCGGGACTACGCCGCCGACCGCCAGGCCAAGGGTTTCAACGCGGTCCTCCTGATGACTGTCCAACCGGACATGCGAGCCGTCGGTCCGGCCGACCGCACCCAGGACGAAGGATTCGGTGTCGGCTTCCGCGACCTGAGCGACGGGCATCTGAACGAGATCGAGCTCGACTACTTCCGGTATCTCGACGAACTGCTCGGGATCCTGGTCGAGTACCACCTGGTCCCGGTCCTCCAGCCGGTCTTCCACGGCTTCGGCTGGAAGGGCCTGGACGTCGCTGGTCCGGTCGTGCCACCGGCGGAGTACGCGCGCTACTGCCGCTACCTCGTCGCCCGGTACGGCGCTCGCCCGGCGATCTACCTGGTCGGCGCGGACGGATCGGGCACGGAGCCACAGATCGCGGCCGGTGGAGCCGAGGTGCACGCCTCGGACTGCTACGGCCAGCCGACCGGCATCCACTACCGGCCGCACATCCGCGCGGAGGCCTGTCAGGACGCGGACTGGCTGGACTTCCAGTGGTGCCAGACCGGACACGAGGGTGAACATGTCGCCGAGCGCGTCGCGGACATGTGGCGGAATCTTCCGGTCAAGGCGGTGGCGAACGGCGAACCGACGTACGAGAACTCCGGGTGGATCGGCAAGGCGACCGGTTGGTGGCAGGGACACGAGGCGTGGAGCAACCTCTGCGCGGGCGGGACGATGGGCGTCGTCTACGGCGCCGGCAGTCTGTGGCAGTGGCGGCTGCACGCGGACGAACCCGGACACGCGAGCTACTTCGTCGCACCGGGCGCGGGCTGGCGGGAAGCGGTCGACTTCGAGGGCTCCCGGTACGTCGGTCTGGTCGCCAAGATCCTGGCCGGACTCCCGACCACCGACATGGCGCCGGACTGGACCCGGACGATCTCCGGTCGAGCACTCGCGGTCCCCGGCCGGCTGCTGCTGATCTACCGGGAGAACGGCGGGCCGGTCCCGGTGTTCGACGACTCGGTGCCGCTGCCGTACCGGATCGTGGATCCGCGTGACGGCACGGTGGTTGCGACCGGGAAGCGGGACACACCGCGCGATCCGATCCCCGACCCGGGCGGTGCACCACGCGTGTACATCTGCCTGGCTGACCTATAGTCCAATCTGATCGTGTCTCAAGGGGGTCGACGTGGCCAACGGCAACCGCGCGGTGCGCCAGCCCGGGCTGGACGAGTTGCGGCTGCTGGCGAAGGTGGCCCGGATGTACCACGAGAAGGGCATCCGGCAGCCGAAGATCGCGGCCGAGCTGAATCTCTCCCAGGCGCGGGTGTCACGGATGCTCAAGCAGGCCGTCGAGGTCGGCATCGTGCACACCGTGGTGACCATGCCGAGCGGGGTGCACAGCGACCTCGAGGACGAGTTGCAGGGCCGCTACGGGCTCCGGGACGCGGTGGTCGTCGATACCGCCGGCGCCGGGGACGATGTACTGCCGGCGCTGGGTTCGGGTGCGGCGGCGTACCTGGACATGACGCTGACCGGTGCGCACGTGATCGGTATCTCGTCCTGGAGCGAGACGCTGATCAGCGCGGTCGACCGGATGCCGCGCAAGAGCGTGCCGGTGGTCGACCGGGTGGTCCAGATCGTCGGCGGCCTGGGTGACGCGGCGGTGCAGATGCAGGCGACTCGGCTGACCGCGCGGTTCGCCGAGCTGACCGGTGGGATGCCGGTCTACCTGCCCGCGCCCGGACTGGTCGGGACGCCCGCGGTCCGGCGGGCGATGATGAACGACGTGTCCGTTCGGGACGTTCTGGGCACCTGGGGACAGCTCACCGACGCACTGGTCGGGATCGGCAGTCTCGAGCCCTCGCCGCTGCTGCAGCGCAGTGGGAACGCGGTCGCCGAAGCCGACCAGGACGAGCTGCGCCGGCTCGGTGCCGTCGGTGACGTCTGTTTCCGGTTCTTCGACGAAGAGGGAAGGCACGTGCGCTCGACGTTCGACCAGCGGGTCATCGGGGTGACCGCCAAGGAGTTGCTGGCGGTACCGCGCCGGATCGGCGTCGCGGGCGGAGACCGCAAGTTCTCCGCGATCCGCGCCGCCCTCCTCGGCGGCTGGGTCAACATCCTGATCACCGACCTGGCGATGGCTCACCGCCTTCTCGGCGAGTGATGGAGCGGGACGAGCAGCGGGAGGTCTACCGGACCCTCGACCTGGCGTTGCGGGTTGGTGAGGTGCTGCTGTCCAGCGGCGCCGGTACGGCGGACGCGACCGCGACGATCCTGGGGGTGACCGCAGCCGGTGGTCTGCGCGGCTGCGAGGTCGACATCACGTTCACCTCGATGGCGATCTCGTACCAGGCGGCGCCGGACGTCGCGCCGGAGACGCACATCCGGCTGGTCCGCTACCGCTCGCAGGACTTCTCCCGCCTGACCGAGGTCGATGGGCTGGTACGGCGGTTCGCCGGCGGCGATCTCACTCGGGACGAGGCGAGTCGCGAACTGGCGCGGCTGACGTCGGCGGGTCCGCCGTACCCGCGCTGGACCGCCGTACTCGCCTGGGGTGTGATGGCCGGCGGCGCGACGCTGCTGCTCGGCGGCGGCTGGCTGATCACGCTGGTGGCGGTCGTCACCGCGGTCGTGATCGACCTGAACAACCGGTGGTTCAGCCGGCAGCGGCTGCCCGCGTTCTACCAACAGGTCGCCGGCGCGTTCGTTGCGAGCGCGGTCGCGCTGGTCCTGTACGCCGTCCACTCGCCGGTGAAACCATCACTGGTCGTTGCCGCAGGCATCATCATGCTGCTGGCCGGGATCGCGCTCACCGGTGCTGTCCAGGACGCGATCACCGGGTACTACGTGACCGCGGCGGCTCGGCTGCTGGAGGCGATGCTGCTGACCGGCGGGATCATCGCTGGGGTCAGTCTGGGGCTGGCGCTGGGTGTCAGGTTCGGTCTGAACGTAGGCCTCGAGGCTCAGACGATCCAGCTGGCGAACCTGCCGATCATGGTCGGCTCCGGTGCGCTGATGGCGGTCGCGTTCGCCTACGCGTCGTACGCGCCGCTGCGGGCGTTGCTGCCGGTCGCGGTGATCGGCGCTGCCGGGTCGCTGGTGTTCACGTTGATGACCCGCGCGGACTTCGGGCCGGCCTGGTCGACCGCCGCGGCTGCGTTCATGGTCGGGATCGGTAGCTACTCGCTGGGGCGTCGGTTCGGCGTACCGCCACTCGTCGTGGTCGTGTCCGGGACGATCCCGTTGCTGCCCGGACTGACCATTTACAAAGGCCTGTACGAGCTCATGAGTGTCGGCAACCTGATGGGCATCGTCAGCCTCGCCACCGCAGTCGCCATCGGCGTCGCGATCGCCTCGGGCGTCATCCTCGGCGAGTACGTCGCCCAGCCGATCCGCCGCGAGGCCCGGCGACTCGAGGATCGCCTCGCCGGACCTCGCCTGGTCGGACCCCGCCGTCCCATCGGCCGCCGCACCGGCCCGCGCCGAACCCGATCCCGCCGTACCGGCCGCCGCCGATCCGCAGAGGCACCCGGCCGCCCACCCGCCGCCCCCCGCTGATGGGTCCGCCCATGAGATGGTGGGTTGGCCAGCCGGACTCCGTTGGGTGAACCCACCGGCCGGTGGGTCAACCCGCCAGACGGGCGCCGTCCGGTACGGCGGGGCCGGTGGCGTAGTACGTCTTGCAGACTGTGCCGTCGTAGTCGGTGGCGAGCTCCAGGACTGTGTTGCCGTCGGCGGAGGGGACCAAGGGTGAGCTGTAGTTGGGGCAGTAGTTGTTGTAGGGGTTGTTGACGGCAACGGGTGCGGGCTGTGCGTGCCAGGTCCCGGTGATGTTGGTGAAGAGGGTCCGGCCGTTGTCGGCGGCAACGGATCCGTCGGGGTTCTGCAGGATCTGGCCGATCAGCAGCAGCTTGCCGTTCGGCGCCATCGCGAGCGTCGGTGCATGGGTGAAGTACTTCCCGTCCACGGTCTGGACACGGATCCCCAGCTTGGCCGGCGAACCCCAGTTCCAGCCGTCGCGCGACTGCCTGATGTAGGCCGCACAGTCGTACTGCCCGCCCTGACCGCAGATCTCGTACGACATCACGAACGTCCCGCTTGGCAACCGTCGTACGACGGGCATGCCAGGACGATGACCGAACGTCGGGCTGGACACCGTCGGCCTCGGGTCGGTCCAGGTGACGCCGTCGGTACTGCGGACCTCCATCAGCTTCTGGCTGTGCGCGGGATCGGTCTCGTCCGAGTAGTGACAGACCAGCCGTCCGTCGGCCGCGACGGAGAACTCGGGCTCCCACAGTCCGCGGTCATTGCGTGCGGTGGCGCAGCTGGACAGATACGACCAGGTGCGGCCGACGTCGGTGCTCTTCAGGATCCGCAGCGACATCGGTCGCGCGTCGGCGCCCATCGAAGCGGCCCACAGCAACGTCCCGGCCGGCATCGCGCCGATCGCCGTCGGCAGCTCGAACAGGGTGGCGCAGCACAAGCCCTTGCCGTCCGCGGCGCCCGAGTCCTCGACGGTGCCGACCTGGGTGAAGTTGGCGCCGTTGTTCGTGCTCTCGTAGATCGCGCCGACACCGTCCGCGTTGCCCTGGAACGTCACGACACTGGCCATGATCCGGCCGTTCGCCGCACCGCTGTGCTCGAGCCGGATCGCCCGCGGATACAGCCCGGTGTCGTCGCGCAGCAGTTGCCCCGTCGCAGCCTCCGCGGTGCCCGTCGAGACCAGGCAGCCGGCGATGATCGCGAGGACGAGGACCAGCCGCCTCACCGGATCTCCTCGACCACGACGTCATCCAGTTGCAGCCACACGTCCTGACCGTGGCCGAAGAAGCCGCCGTACAGCTGGACGAGCGACTCACGCCCGGAGTCGAAGTCCACACTGACCTTCGTGTACGCGGGATGCGCGCCGCCGGTCTCCTGCGCGATGGTCTTGCCGCGGAGCGTGCGTACGCCGAGCATTGTCTCGGAGTTGTTCTCCGCGGTCCGCATCCACGCGGACAGGCGGTACCTGTGATTGGGGCGCACGGCAACGGTCTGCTGGAGCTGGTGCGTGCCGATCGAGTCGCGGACGTAGGCGTTGTTGGCGCCGCTGTGGCCGAGGTTGGTGCGGTCGATGCCGCCGCGTCCACTCAGTTGCCAGGGTGCGGTCGGCGTACTGCCGGTCTGGGCCTCGAAGCCGGGATCGGTGACCAGGTTGGTGACCTGGCCGTCGTCAGTCAGCTTGGTGTGCATCAGGAACACGTTGTACGGGTCCCACTGCGACATCGTGAAGTAGAGGTCCGGGCCGGACGACCACGGGTGCATGAAGGTTCCGTACAGGCCGGGGTAGTCGGTGCCCTTGACAACGACCTGCTCACCGCTCCACGGCCCGGTCAAGGACTTCGCCGAGCGCAGTACGACGGAGGCCCGCGACTCGTCGAGGTACATCATCAGCCACTTGCCCAGGTACGCGTTGTACTGCACCGAGACCTCGCTGATCGGACCGACCGCTATCGGCGCCGCGGCCGACTCCTGCGGTGACCAGGTCCGGCCGTCCCAGTAGCGCCAGGCCTTCTTCTCCAGCACCAGCTTCTCCGGGACCCGTGCGACGTGGGCGTTGCCGAAGCGGCCGTTCGGCGTACCGATCATGTAGACGTAGCCGTTGTCGCGGGTGAGCGCGACCATCTGGAAGTTGTCGTCCCAGGCCGTGGTGTTCTGCCAGCGCGCGTCCGGGTCCTTGGTCCAGGTCTCGCCATTGTCGTCGGAGTAGGCGAAACCCGAGGAGTTGGTGAACCAACTGCCGGCCGGACCCCAGTAGTTGACCGACATGTACTGCACGTACTGGCGCTTGCCGACCGAGATGCCCGCGGTCGGGATGACCGTGTGCTCGTCGCGGTCGACCTTCTTGCAGTCCAGGAACTGCTTGGCGTGACCGGGCCGGTCCTCGGCCGCAGAGTCCAGCGTCATCCCGTCGGCCAGGTTGCGGTCCTTGCTGCGGAGCAGCAGGTTGCAGCGCCAGTCGATGGTGGCCTGGTCGCCGGTCCCGCCGCCCGGCCCGGTCCAGCCGCTGCCGTAACTGTCACCGAACGCGGTCAGGATCTCCCCGGATCCGTTGTCCCACAGGATGCCGAGGTCGGTCGCCTTCAGCCCGAACCGGGCCTCGGTGTCGTTGATCGACTCCGGCCCGGTCAGTTTCGCGACCCGCTCGGCGGGCGACGGTACGGGTGCGGCCTGAGCCGATGGGGACTGGTCGGCGGGCACCAGGGCCGCTCCGATCAGGGCAGGGACGAGGAGCAACCATCGTTTCCGCATGCGTGTCTCCTAGGGCGGGAGGGCAGAGCTCTGGCTGAGAAATCGATTTCCGGTCACGGTAGCCTCGGCTGTCACGACGGTCAACGGCTGGCGTGTGGTTTACTGCCGACTGGTGCGATTCCAGGTGTGACGGTCGGGAGCGATCCCGGGCCCGTCGGCTCCGCCGGACGGCGGAGTGACCCGGCCACGACCGGGGCCACGCGGTGATACCCCGCCTCAGCTCGGACCCGTTCGGGTCCCTGGCCGGATCCTTCTGCCGGAGAGCGAAGCATGTTCACAGGACGAATCGAGCACACCGCCACGGTCGCCGAGGTCACCGACGACGTACTGCGGATCAAGTCCGGACTCACGGTCGCGCCGGGTGGTGCGGTCTGTGTCGACGGGGTCAGGTTCACCGCGGAGCCGGCCGCTCCCGGCGAACTCCGGGTGACCGTGACCGCCGAGACCCGGCGCCGTACGACGCTGGATCGCATCACCTCCGGTACGACGGTGCATGTCGAACTGCCCGTCGCGGTGGGCGACCGGATCGACGGTCACCTGATCCAGGGGCATGTCGAGGGCGTCGGCAAGGTGCTCCGGGTCGATGACGAACCGGCCGGCCGCCGACTCTGGATCAGGCCGCCGGATCGGTTGCTCGCCCGGCTGGTGGCGAAGTCGTCGGTCGGGATCGACGGCGTGAGCATCATCGTCGCCGAGGTACTGAAGGACCGGTTCTCGGTCGTCCTGGTGCCGAACACCCTGCAGAAGACGAAGCTCGGGACACTGGTCGAAGGCGATCGGGTCAACCTGGAGAGCGACCTCCTTGTCCGGATGGCGCGCGAGGGGCATGGCCCCGAGTTGCTGCGGGCGGTTTCGCAGTTGCCGTGGGCTGGACAGTTGAGCGGCGAGGTCGGCGTAGAGAAGGTGGTCGCGCAGGTCGCCGCCGGTGGTGGTGTCGTCGTCTGGGATCCGACGGCGGAGAGCGAGGGCGACGTCGTGTTCGCCGGTGAACGGTTCCGGCCGGAGGCGATGACATTCCTGCTCACGCAGGTCTGTGGGCACACGACGATTCCGTCTGCGGCCGACGTACTGGAGCGGTTGGAGATCCCGCCGATGCCAGGTGAGGGCGATCGGCAGGGGACGGCGATGCATGTGTCGGTGGACCTGGCGTCCTCGTCCGGGACCGGGGTCGCCGCGGCAGAGCGGGCGGCGACGATTCGCCGGCTGGCGTCGGCGGACGCTCTGCCGGCCGACTTCCTGCGGCCCGGGCACGTGTTCCCGCTGGCGGCGCGACCCGGGTTGCTGGCCGAACGGCAAGGACACACCGAGGCGACGGTCGCGCTGTGTGTCGCGGCCGGGATGGCGCCGGTCGGGGTCTGTTGCGAGGTGATGCGACCGGACGGCGTGATGGCGGGGCCGGCCGACCTGGAGCAGTTCGCGCTGCGGTGGGAGCTGCCGATGATCGACATCCATGACCTGGAGCGCTGGCTGTGAAGGGCTCCGAGGTGTACGACGATCCGGCGTTCCTGCACGGCTATCGCGAACTGCGGCGGACCGGGCTCGGGCTGAACGACGAACTCGAGATCCCCGCGATGGACGCCGTCCTGCCACCGGTCGGGGAACTGCGGGTTGTCGATCTCGGATGTGGTGAGGGTGGTCTGGCGGTCCGGCTCGCCGAGGCGGGGGCGGACGAGGTGATTGCGGTCGACGCATCGGAACAGATGCTCGCAGCCGCGGCTCAGCATCCTGCTGTTCGTTACGTGCGGTCGGATCTGGCTGCTTTCGACCTGGCGCCGGGGCGTGTGGATCTCGTGGTGAGCAGCATGGCGCTGCACTACGTCGAGGACTTCTCCGACCTGGTCGCACGGGTGGCGCGATGGCTGACGCCTGGTGGCTCGTTCGTGTTCTCGGTCGAGCATCCGGTGATGACGGCGCCGATGGTTGCCGCCGACTGCGTGCTGGACGACTACGCGGACGAAGGCCTGCGGCAACGTTCCTGGTTCGTCGACGGTGTGATCAAGTATCACCGCACCATCGCCTCGACCCTGGCCGCCCTCCGCCGGCACGGCTTCAGCCTCGACGTGGTCGACGAGCCGATCCCGGCCCCCGACCAGGTCGCCCGCCACCCGCACCTCGCCATCCACCGCCGCCGGCCGCCTGTGCTCCTGGTCGCGTCCAGCCTGGGGTGACCTTCGCCGCGGAGAGCCGTTAGAGTTACCGACTGGAAACATCGGCTGATCGCCGGGGTGGCCCGGCGGGCTCGGAGGATCGACGTGGCTTTGGGTAGGACATCCCCGCGGGACCTGCCGCTGTTCGCGGATCTGTCCGGACGTGACATCAGGGACATCTTCCGGGCCGGCGAGGAGGTCTCCGTGCCGGCCGGCTGGTCGCTGATCCTGGAGCAGACCCCACCGGACGCGGCGTACCTGATCCTGAGCGGTACGGCGGCGGTCCGGGTGAAGGGCGAGGAGATCGCCGAGCTCGGCCCCGGTGACATCGCCGGTGAGGTCGCGGTCCGGAAGAACACGTTGCGCACGGCAACGGTGACGGCGAAGTCGCGGCTGCAGTTGCTGCACTTCACCCGGGAGAAGTTCGACGAGCTGACCCGCAAGCTACCCGCCTTCCGCGATGCCATCGACGCCACCATCGTCGAGCGCCGTGGCTCCTGAGCAGTGGTGGACAAAGAAGAAGAGGTGGGAGACCCCGGCGTCGTGGCTCCTCAGCAGTCGGTGGACAAAGAAGATCCGGCTGTGAGTGGGCAGGTGGATCTGGCTGGGATGCAGCGGGAGTTCGAGCGGGCGTTGCTGGGCGGGGAGCGGAAGTTCACCCGGCTCGAGGTGTCGCAGCGGGCCGGGATCTCGAGCGAACGGGCCGAGCGGATGTGGCACGCGCTCGGGTTCGCGACCGTGCCGGACGACGAGGTCGCCTTCACCGACGACGACGTCGAGGCGCTGAGGCTGGTCGCCGCGCTGGAGGACGACAACTTCGTCGCCGAAGAGATGGAATCGTCGCTGGCGCGCAAGCTCGGCCAGACCCAGTCGCGGCTGGCGTCCTGGCAGTCCGCGATGTTCCTGGACTTCCTGGCCGGCTCGAAGCTGTCCGCGGACGAGGCGATCGAGGTGGCCGGCCAACTGCTGCCCGCGATGGAGCGCCTGCAGACGTACGTATGGCGCCGGCACCTGGCCGCCGCGGCCGGGCGCGCGGTGGCCGGCTCCGACGAGCTGGCCCGCGGCATCCGCGCGGTCGGCTTCGCGGACATCGTCAGCTACACCCGGCTGGCCCGGCGGATGACCGAGACCGAGCTCGGCCAGTTGATCGAGCGGTTCGAGGGCATGGCCGCGGACGTGGTCGCGCTGAACGGCGGCCGGGTGATCAAGTCGATGGGCGACGAGGTCCTGTTCGTCACCGACACGGCCGCCCAGGGCGCGACGGTCGCACTCGCCCTGCAGGAAGCCGTCACTGCCGCCGAGGACATGCCCGAGCTGCGGATCGGTCTGTCGTACGGCAGCATCCTGATCCGCCTCGGCGACGTGTACGGCGAGGTCGTCAACCTGGCCGCCCGCCTGACCGCGGAGTGCAAGCCGGGCCGCGTCCTGGCCGACCGTGAGCTGGCTGCCGCCCTGGACGGCCACCCCGCCTTCCGCCTGCGCCGCCTCCGCCGCGTCTCGGTCCGTGGCTACCACCACCTCGTCCCCTACGCCGTCCAGCGCGCTGACGCACGAAGTGTCCCGTAAGCGATGTAGCTTGAGCGATAGCGGTGTCGAGGTGCGTGCCTGGGCGCCGATGGAGCCAAGCTACATCGCATACGGGACACTTAGCTGCGTGCGCAATATTCCGACGTCGGCCGACCTGATCCGGGCGAGTGCCGGCGATCCGTTGATCGTCTGGGCGGGGCAAGGCTTCAGCGAAGGCGTCCGGGCCTGGTACGACGGTGACGCGGTGGCCGTGGCGGCGCCCGATCTCTCCAAGCGGGATCGGCTGGCTGTCGCCGGCCCGGCGGATGCTGTGGCTCGGTTGACGTCGAAGGTGGTTGCCGAGGTAGGTCCGACGTACCGCCCTTTTGGGGATGAGCAGTTGCTGCGGGAGCTGGCGGATCGGGTGCCGGGGATGGAGTTCTCGGCGTCGTTCGGCTGGATGGACACGGCCGAGATGCCGGTCGTGACGACCACGGCGGCCTGGCTCGATGGCGACGACGGCGTGGAGGAGTTGCTGACGGAGGCCTCGCCGTCGTCGTACGCGTGGCCCGGGCGTGGCGGCGTACGACGGTGGGCGGCGGTGACCGGTGACGGTGGTGAGCTGCTGAGCATCGCGGCTGATGCGTGGAGTGCGCCGGAGGTTGGATTCCTGGCTGGAGTCGCGACCCGATCCGTTGCTCGGGGCAAGGGATTGTCGCGGCAGGTGTGCGGGTTCGTGACCGCTGAGCTGGTCAAGCGGCACGGGCGCGCGGCGCTGATGGTGGACGGCGACAACGCGGCCGCGATCGCGGTCTACCGGCGGCTCGGCTACACGTACCGCAGGCTCGCGGCGGCCCATTTCTGATCAGTCGGGCAGGTCGGCGATCCGGGTCGAGATCCGCTCCAGTACTGCGAGTTCGTCAGCGCTGAGGTGGTCGATGAACCGCCCGCGGACCGAGTCGAGGTGACCCGGCGCGGCCTCGGCGAGGATCTCGAATCCCTGGTCGGTCAGGTGATAGATCGAGCCGCGGGCGTCGGACGGATCCGGCTCCCGCTCGATCAGCCCCCGCGCCTCCATCCTGGCCGCGTGGTGTGACAGCCGGCTCCGCGACCACTGCATCTTCTCCGCGAAGTCCTTCAGTCCCCAGCGCCGGTCCGGCTTCTCCGAGAGCGTGCTCAGCACCTCGTAGTCGGCGGTCGAGAGACCGAGCTGGTTCAGGTCCCGGGCCAGCCGCGACGGTACGACGGTCAGCAGCCGACGGACCGCCCGCCACGCGCGCTCCTCGTCGGTGCTCAGCCATCGGGTTCCGGTCACGGGCCGATCCTACTCTTTGACGTGTCAAAGATTGCCAGCTACGCTCTTTGACGTGTCAAAGAAAATCCTGGTAGTCATCGCCAGCACTCGCCCCGGCCGGCTCGGGCCCGCGGTGGGTGACTGGTTCACTGCCGCCACGACGGCTACCGCGGTCGAGCTCGGGGTGGAGCTCGACGTGGCCGACCTGGGCGAGATCGGACTGCCGTTCCTCGACGAGCCCGAGCATCCCTCGACCGGCAACTACGTGCATGAGCACACGCGCGCCTGGAGCCGGACAGTTGCAGAGGCCGACGCGTTCGTCTTCGTGACGAGTGAGTACAACTTCGCGATGCCGGCGACTTTGAAGAACGCCTTCGACTATCTGCAGGCCGAGTGGGCCTGGAAGCCGTGTCTCTTCATCGGGTACGGGAACACGTCGGCCGGGACGCGCGGCGTACAAATGGCTCGTGGGGTCGCCACGTCCCTGCGGATGCTGTCGATCGGCGGAGACATCTTCCTGCGGATTGCCGACGATCTGCGGGACGGACGGGTGATCGCGACGGATCGGCTGGCCCTGCGCGCCCGCGATGCGCTCGTCGAGCTGAGCCGGGTGGCCGACGTACTGAGGCCGTTGTACCGCGACGGCGACGAGATCGTCCCGGCCGCTGTCAGCGACGCGGCGGAGCTGCTGGTTCTACAGCGATGCTGCTGGGTTGACGAGGCCCTGGCCAACGCGCGGCTCGATCTGCCGGCGCTGCTGGAGTCGGAGGATGAAGTCGCCGAGAGTCTGCGGACCTGGTCGACTTGGTGCGTGCGATCGGGTGGGCGCCTTGTTGGCTCGGTGCGCGCGCGCCGCGACGGAGACGCGTGGGAGATCGGCCGGCTGATGGTGGCGCCGGACCGGCGGCACACCGGCCTGGGGCGTCGGCTGCTCGCCTTCGCCGAGGGGCAGGCGCCGGACGATGTCTCGGCCGCCGCGCTCTTCACGGGTGAGCACAGCGACCGCAACATCTTGCTGTACCAGAAGGCCGGCTACGCGCTCTCCACCGACCCGGCGCCGGTGGGCGCTGTCCGTCTCACCAAGTCGCTGGCCGCCTAGCGCGTCGGCGAGACCGTCAGCGTGACTCCTGGCTTAGGCGTCGGAGCCTTGGCAGTCGGCTGGGTGCTCTTGGTCGGCGTCGGGTTCGGATTTGGGGTCGGATTTGGGGTCGGGTTCGGAGTCGGGGTGGGCGGGAGCGACGTGGCCGGGGCCGGCGGCGGCACGAACGGCGCCTTGGTGGAGTCCTTGCAGGTCGCCCTGTCGACGTTCCCGTTCTCGTCGGGGCTCACCACGGCCTGCGGGAAGAGATTGCTGTGCTGCGGCTGGTTCCCGTCGAAGGTCGCGGCGCAGTCCTGCAGTTCCAGGCTGATCGGGTTGCCGTCCTGGTCGTAGAGCCGGACCGAGACCTGCTTGCCCTGGGCATCGAACGGGTAGAGGTTGGAGACGTTGCTCCCGCCGTACATGAGACCGTCCGGCGGGTTGTACGACGACGAGCTGCCGCTGTAGTCGCCGTAGTTGTTCAGGAACCCGAACGACGCACCCATGTACGCCGCGGCCAGGAAGGCCGGGACGGCGATCGTCGCGACGACGTTGAGGGGTACGACGTACCACAGCCAGCGGCGGTCCTGCTGGGTCCGGCGGCCGATCCAGATCGAGATCGCGGCACCGGCCAGCGCGCCGACGACGGTGACCGCACCGGCGCCCCACAGCGCGAAGAACCCGCCGCCGCCGAGCACACCGCGGACCACCCACCAGACCGGCTGGCCGATCGAGACGAGCTCGTACCGGACGTTCGGCGGGACCTGCTCGATCATGCCGCGGATCGCGGTCGCGCTCTGCTCGCCTCGGGGAGTGTCCAGCACGATCCGGGGGTCGTGACCGCGCAGCGCCCGGACCCCGAGGTACGCCGCGCCGAACAGCACCGCGAACCCGACGAACCCGAAGAACGCGCTCTCCTCGTGCGACCAGGCGAACACGCCGATGGCAACGAAGAACGGGCCGACGGTGGCCGCGATCAGGCCCCAGCGCAGTGCCTTCCGGCCGGCGTCCCGATCGGCGACCGGCTGCGTCCGTGCGGGATAACCGGCCGCGGTCCGCAGTTCGTCGGCGTACTGCCGCGGCGTACCCAACCGCTCCTGCAAGGCGGCGGAGGCCGGCTCCTCGTCGAACTCGCCGGCCACCTCGGTGAGGTGACCGGTGACTTCCTCGAGCACATCCTCCAGCTCGCCGGCCGGCAGGTCGCTCAGCTCGGCCCGCACCTGGGCCAGGTAGGTCGCGACCGCTCCGGTCACAGTGCTGTTCACGCCGCCTCCTTCTCCAGCAGCAGCACCGACATCGTGTCGGCGAAGTGGTTCCAGGTCTTGGTGGACCGGTCGAGCAGCTCCCGGCCGGTCTTGTTCAGCCCGTAGTACTTGCGGTGCGGCCCTTCCTCACTCGGCTGCACGTACGACGTCAGCGCACCCGCCGCGAACAACCGCCGCAACGTCCCGTACACCGACGCGTCCGCGACCTCCTCCAGCCCGGCTGCCCGCAGCCGCCGCAGTACGTCGTACCCGTAGCCGTCCGCATCCCGCAGCACCGCGAGCACCGCAAGATCCAGCACGCCTTTGAGCAACTGGCTCGTGTCCATGACCCTCCCTCGGCGCACCGGGAGGAAGGACCCCTCAGACCACCCTCCCGGTGCTCTGCCCCACACACTACTACACACTGCGGAGTACTCCGCACCGCGATAACCGGTGCTCCGCAATTTCGATCAAGTGCGGTGGGGGGTGGGGAGTGCAGAGTGGGGGTATGGCGGATGTGTTCGAGGAGTTTGTGGCGGTGGTGGCCGAGGGGCTGGCCGGGCCGTGTGAGGTGGTGAACGGGACCGATCTCGCGGGCCGGGTGCATCTGTCGCGGTTCCATTTCGATCGGGTGATCGGGGCGGTGGCCGGCGAATCGCCGTTCGCGTTCCGGCGGCGGTTGTTGCTGGAGCGGGCGGCGTACCGGTTGCTGGCCGAGCAGGTCGCCGTACTGGAGGTCGCGGTCGAGGCCGGGTACGGGTCGCACGAGGCGTTCACGCGGGCGTTCGCCAGGGCTTATGGGATGTCGCCGCGGGAGTGGCGACGGGAGGCGTCGCGGGTGTTCTTCCTGACGGCGCCCAGTGGGGTTCATTTTCAGCCACCGGCGGGCTTGCGCCTGCCGGCCAGGGAAGAGGTGAGAGGCATGGACGTACTGGTCAGGATGGTCGAGCACCACGTGTGGTTGACCGGAGAGATGATCGAGCGCGGTGGGCGGCTCGACGCGGCGACTCTGGACCGGCCGATCGAGCTCTCGGTGGAAGGGATCGACGACGACATCTCGATCCGCTATCTGCTGGACCGGCTGGTCTGGCAGGAGGAGATGTGGCTGGCGTCGGTGGAGGACCGGCCGTTCCAGGTGCCGGAGTGCGGACGGCAGGTGGTCACACCGATCTCCGAGCTGCGCGTCCGGCACGCGGAGGCGGGATCCCGATTCGTTGCCTTGGTCAACCAGTTGAACGAGGACGGCCGCTTCGACGAGAGCTTCGTCGACACCACGTGCGAACCACCGCGCGTCTTCACGTACGGCGGAATGGTCGCGCACGTACTCACGTTCGCCGCCCACCGGCGGTCCCTGCTGATCGGCGCCTTCTACACCGCCGGCATCACCGACCTCGGCTTCGGCGACCCCATGCATTTCGTTGCCGAGGCCAAGTAATACTGGAAGAACCTGGTGGCTTCGCCCGCGACGTCGTACCAAGTCCGGCCCTCGTAGCGGGCATTCGGATCGGGCCGGAGGTTGTGGTGACCGCCGTCGACGGCGATGAGGTCCGCGGCCGCACCAGCGTCAAGCAGAGCGCGATGCAGGCGTTCGGACTGCTCGTAGGGGACGGTTTCGTCGCGAGTGCCATGGATGATCAGGAACGGCGGAGCGTCGGCGGTGACCTGAGCGATTGGGCTGGCGGCGCGTAGCTGTTCGGCGTGCGTACTCACGTCGCCGCCTACGAGAGCCGTGACCGGGGACGGTCGGTCGATCTGCATCGCGCCGCCTGGCTGTAGAAGGTCGCTCGGGCCGCTGATCGTGACGACGGCTTGTACGTCGCTGCCGGGGACGAGGCCGGCCAGGGCAGCGAGATGGCCGCCGGCCGACTGACCCCAGATGCCGATGTGGTCGGTGTCGACGGGGAGGTCCAGGGGATTGGATCGCAGCCAGCTGACAGCGGCTTGGACGTCATGGAGTTGGGCGGGGAAGGTGGCTTGGCCGCTGTGCCGAACAGAGAGGGCAACGGTCAGGAAACCCGCCTGGGCGAGTGCGGGGTTCACGAACGGCAGCATGGCTGATGAGCGGTCCCCGGGTCCCCAGGCTGGACAACCATCAATCCGCAGTACGGCTGGGGTCGGGTTGGGCAGCCGCTTCGGCATGAGGACATCGAGGCAGAGCGGGATGCCGTCCGGGCTCGCGTACTGGATGTCCGGCAGGAGGGTGAGGTCGGTTTCAGGCATTTGCTCGTAGCCTCCTCCGCGCGGGGGCGGGGATCCAGAGCTATGGGACGGTGATCACCGCGGGTGTGTCCGGGGCGGTGAGGGTGTGGAGGTAGGCGGCTGCCACCACGGCGGCGGGAGTTGAGTCTGGGATGTCCCAGTCGGGTGGGATGCTCTCGGTGACCCAGCCTGGGGACACGACGTGGGCGCGGATGTGTTCGGGGAGTTCCCGGCGGGCGGCGGTGATGAAGGCCGCGAGGGCGGCGTTGACGGCCGTGCCGCCCGAGCCGCCCTCCAACTCCGGCGACGCACCACCGGTGAGTACGACGACGCCGTTCGTCATCAGGGTGGCCGCGACCCGCAGTACCTCGATCTGGCCGAACAGTTTGCCGGCGAAGTCCGTCTCGAGTTGGGCCGGGGTGAGTTCGGCCAGCGGGCGCAGCGGCGTACCAGGGCCGAGGCATACGAGTCCGTCGAACGGCGCCAGGGCTCTCAGCGCATCCTCGAGTGACTCGGGCCGGCTGAGGTCCACTGGCGGCTCCGACGACCGGGACACCCCGGCGATCTCGTGCCCCTCGGTCTTCAGAAGGCCGGCAAGCGCGCTTCCCAACGTGCCCGCGGCCCCGACCACGACGATTCTCATGATCACCATCCCTACCACGCAGGCGGGATCCCGGCGGGTCCTCAGTGTGCTGCTGGGGCTGAGTATTCTGCGGGTTGTGAGCGTTGCGATCGAGGTGCTGGGTGAGATCACCGACGAGGTGGAACAGGCCTTCGGCCGGCTGATGCCGCAACTGTCGGCTTCGGCGGTGGCGCTCGACCGAGAGGCGTTGGAGCGGTTGGTTTCTTGTGAGACCAATACGGTTCTGCTCGCGCGCACTGGCGACACGATCGTGGGCACGCTGACGTTGGTGATGTTCCCGATCCCCACCGGCCTGCGGGCGCGGATCGAGGACGTCGTGGTCGATGACGCAGCCCGCGGCCAAGGGGTCGGCGCCGCGTTGACCGAGGACGCCCTCCGCATCGCGCGGCTGGCCGGCGCCAAGACGGTCGACCTGACGTCCCGCCCATCCCGCGCAGCAGCAAACCGCCTGTACCAACGCCTAGGCTTCCAACAACGCGAATCCCAGGTCTATCGCTTCACGTTCGAGTAGGACCAGGCGATGTAGCCGCCGGTGTCGTGAACACGGTGGTGTTGAACCACCAGCACACCTCGCGTGCATCGCGGACCGGCGGGATCGTCGCGTCGCGGGCGGACCCGCAGCACTCACCAACCACCCAGAGGCTGAGGTCGCCACGCTCACCTCGGGTGTGGAGATCGGCCGACGGGCAGGTTGGTGAGTGCGGCACGTCCGCACCCCCACCTGTGGCGTCCACCTCACACCTCCCGTGCCTGCGGTTGCCTGAGGCATCGCGTGGGCTGGTTCAGTTGGTTGGGTCGTGGAGGTCTGGGCGTTGGGACGGGGTTTTGATGTTTACGTCGATCGCTTGGACCTTGGCGGGCGCGGGGACCTTGCCTGTGGTGAGGGGGAGGTTGAGTTGGCTGCCGGCCAGGTCGATGTCGATGGTGGCGCCGGTGTCGTTGGGGGTGGTCCATTCGGTGTCGGACAGGGTGACGGCGAGGCCGAGGATGCGGCCCTTCGGGATCACCTCGTCCTGGGCGCGGAGGGGGACGCTGACGGTGGTCCACTTGCCGGGGGTGAGCGGCTTCGGCTTGCTCAGGGAGGCGCTGTGCGCGGCGTCGATCCAGCCGCGGCTGACGATGCCGTGGTCGCTCTGTTCGGTGACCTTGTCGACGGTGAAGTAGCAGCTGTCGTCGTAGTCGACGCTCGACCCTTCACACGTGCTTTCATCAGTACGACGTACGCCGGTGTACCGCTCCGCGTCGCCGTACTCGATCAGCCGCGCGGTGACCGGTGTCGTGATCGAGTCGGACTTGATCTTCAGCGTCACTGTCGGCGTGCCGCTGATCCGGATCGACCGCGGCAGCGGTGCGGACAGGAACATCTGCCGGCCGGCGATCACCTCGGACGGGTCGGCGACGATGTCGTCCTCGGTCAGTTCGGGATCGTCGGTGACGGTCACAGATCCCTTGCCCAGGGCACCTAGTTTGCCGTCGGACAGCGGGACCGGGATCGAGTGATTCACCGCGGGCCAGGTCTTGTAGTCGCGCCAGACGTCCGGCGCGGTTTCGACCGATGCCATCGGCTCCTTCATCACGCCGTTCTGCAGGCCCTGCAGCCAGTAGTCGAACCACTTGTGTAGTTCGTCGACCCACTCGTCGCGACGGAACTCGAACGGGTCAACATGATCCTCGAGACCCAGCCACAGCTTGCGCGGCACGTTGTTCTTCGCCAGCGCCGCCCACCACTGCGAGAAGTGGTTGGTCTGCACGTTGTAGTCGCTCAGGCCGTGCGTCATGAACACCGACGCCTTCACCTTGCCGGCGTCCTTCAGATAGTCCCGCTCGGCCCAGAACGTCGTGTAGTCGCCGGTATCGTCGTCGTCGTTGTCCCCGAGATCACCGCGAACCGCTTCACACGCAGGGCTGTCGTGCCCGACGTACCCGCCCAGCCAGGGCATGTAGTCGTCGGAGTACGGTACGCCGCCGGAGCGGGTGTAGTCGTACCACGAGGAGATCGCCGAGATCGGCACGATCGTCTTCAGTCCGCGGACGCCGGTCGCCGCGACAGCGTTGGCCAGCGTGCCGTCGTACGACTTGCCGATCATGCCGACCGCGCCGTTGGTCCAGGTCGCGCGCACTGGTTGCCCGTCGGCGGTATGTGCGCTGTTGCGGCCGTTCAGCCAGTTGATCACCGCAACTACGGAGTCGATCTCGTCCTTGCCGCCGACGTCGCCGCAACCACTGGACCGGCCGGTGCCGACGATGTCGACGCCGACGACCGCGTACCCGCGCGGGACGAAGTAGTTGTCGTAGTACAACGGCATCTTCTGGATGACGCCGTTCTCGTCGTACGTCTTCTTCTCGCTCTCGTTGCCGCGTCCGCAGCAGGAGTAGTACGGCGACGCGTCCATGATCACCGGGATGCGCAGGCCGGTCAGTTCGGTCTCGCTCGGCCGCACGATGTCGACCGCGATCACGTCGTCCTTGCCGTCGGAATCGGTGTCGATCGTCGTGTCGACGTACACGGACTCACGGACCGCGGAGGCGTAGTCGTAGATAGGCTTGGTGCTGTGCGTGGCCGGGTCGACGTACGGCGGTACGCCGGTGGCAGCGGGTGCGGGAGCGACCGGCGTACCGGAGTCGTCCGGGAGCGGAGCAGCCGCGGCGGTACCGGTGACGGTTGCAAGGCTGAGCACGGTGGACGAGACCAGGATCGTCATCCTGGCGCGGACGGTCGTCATGGCTGGGAAGGCTAGTCACTCGCGCGCCCCAAAGCCAGGCTCTGCCGGGATTGGCAGCGACTTGACAGCACACAGCGTGACCGGACGCGGCTGTGCAGCGGTGACGGAGCGCGAATTCCGATAAGGTGACCGCCACCGCCCCGGGGGAGAGTACGGAAGGGTAGGCCAGTGAATCTTCGAGCACCGGTGACATTGCTGGACGTGGCACAGCGCGCGGGTGTGTCGGTCGCGACCGCCTCTCGCGTGCTCAACGGCGGGGACCGGGTGCCCCGTCCGGAGCTGCAGGAACGGGTCAAGGCCGCCGCCGACGAACTCGGCTACACGCCGAACGCGCAGGCGCAGGCGCTGGCGAAGTCGTCGACGAACGTGGTCGGCATCCTCGTGCACGACATCGAGGATCCGTACTTCGCGGCGATCGCGAACGGCGTGATGCGGGCCGCGGACGAACGCAACCTGCTGGTGATGATGGCCAGCACGTTCCGCGACTCCGACCGCGAGATCGCCTACCTGTCGTCGTTGCGGGCGCAGCGGGCGCGGGCCGCGGTGATGATCGGCAGCCGGCGTACTGATGCGGAGAGCCTGGCGCGGACCGCGACCGAGGTGGAGACATTCCTCAACTCCGGCGCCGGCCTCGCCCTGGTCAGCCAATCTGGGATGCCTGCGCACACGATCGAGCCCGACAACCGTGCCGGTGCAGCCGAAATGGCTCGTTCGCTGGTGCGGTTGGGGTGGCGGAAGTTCGCCGTACTCGGTGGGCCGGACAGCCTGGCGACCGCCCGCGACCGGCGCGACGGATTCGTTGCCGCACTCGCCGAAGCCGGGTTGCAACCGCTGGTGGTGCAGGCCGGCGAGTTCACTCGCGACGGCGGGTACGCCGCTGCCGGCGAACTGCTGGATCGCAAGGCCGACGTGGATTGTCTGTTCGCGGTGAACGACGTGATGGCGGTCGGCGCGATGTCCGCGTTGCGGGCGCGCGGGGTCGACGTACCGAACGAGATCGGCGTGGCCGGGTTCGACGACATCGCGACGCTGCGGGACGTGTGGCCGGGGCTGACCACGGTCCGGCTGCCGCTGGAGCAGATGGGCCGGCGTGCACTGGAGCTGGCGATCGCGGGTGGCGAACCGGCCACCGAGACGTTCAAGGCCGAGGTAGTCCTGCGCGAAAGTACCGCCAGAGCCTGAAATATGCTCGCGGACGTGACCGAGTCCGCGTTCGTCTCCGAGATCTTCGACCCGTCGGCCTGGAAGCAGGTGGACGGGTTCGAGCTGACCGACATCACCTATCACCGGGCGGTCGACGCCGGGGTGGTGCGGATCGCGTTCAACCGGCCCGAGGTGCGCAACGCGTTCCGGCCGCACACGGTGGACGAGCTGTACCGGGTGATGGACCACGCGCGGATGTCGACCGACGTCGGCTGCGTGCTGCTCACCGGCAACGGACCGTCGCCGCGCGACGGCGGCTGGGCGTTCTGTTCGGGTGGCGATCAGCGGATCCGGGGCAAGGACGGATACAAGTACGCCGAGGGCACCACGGCGGACAGCATCGACCCGGCGAAGGCCGGCCGGCTGCACATCCTCGAGGTGCAGCGATTGATCCGGTTCATGTCGAAGGTCGTCATCTGCGTCGTACCGGGCTGGGCCGCGGGCGGCGGGCACAGCCTGCACGTGGTCGCGGACCTGACCCTGGCGTCCGCGGAACACGCGCGGTTCAAGCAGACCGACTCGGATGTGGCGTCGTTCGACGGTGGTTTCGGGTCGGCGTACCTGGCCCGGCAGGTGGGGCAGAAGTTCGCGCGGGAGATCTTCTTCCTGGGTGACGAGTACTCCGCCGAGGACGCGTACCGGATGGGCATGGTGAACAAGGTCGTGCCGCACGCCGAGCTCGAGGCGGTCGCGCTGGAGTGGGGCCGGAAGATCTGCGCGAAGTCGCCGACCGCGCAGCGGATGCTCAAGTACGCGTTCAACCTGATCGACGACGGGCTGGTCGGTCAGCAGTTGTTCGCTGGTGAGGCGACCCGGCTCGCCTACGGCACCGACGAGGCCGCCGAGGGCCGCGACGCGTTCCTGGAGAAGCGCCCGGCCGACTGGTCGCCGTACCCGTATGCGTTCTAACACTCCTTGATGGTTAGTTAGCAGGAAAATCTGAGCGGACTGCTGACAGTTCGCGGTAAATCGCCTACGGTCGGCGTTATGGACAACCTCTCCCGCCGTGGGTTGCTGGCCGGTGCCGGTGCGATGCTCGTCGCCGGCGCCGTCGGATCACCCGCCGCCGCCCACACGCCCAGCCTCCCGTGGAGCCGACGTTTCGCTCTGGACGGGCCGGGTGGCGAGCTGTTCCGCAGCAAGCCGCTGGCCGATGTGACGGTGATGCAGTCGATCGCCTTCGACAACGTGAACCAGCGGCTCTTCGCCGGCCAACTGCGCTCCAAGACTGCCTCCAACAGCGGTGATCTGACACTGACGCGGCTCAGCGTCGGCGGTGACGTCGTCGGTCACATGTACCTGAGCGGGTTCGGTCACGCCGTCTCGATCGGGGCCGAGGCGGTCGGGCGTACGACGTACCTGTGGACCGAGACCGACGTGGACCCGGCGAACGCCCGGGGCCGCCAGATCGCCCGCTTCCGCTGGCAGGACGGCGCGACGCTGACCAAGGACTCACCGGGCCTGCGGAGCTGGAAACCGGTCGCGGACGGGGCCGTGTTCACCCCGTCGGTGGACCAGCGGCACGGGCAGATCGGGATCCGGCACACACTGTCCGACGGTTTCCACATCAACGTGTACTCGCTGCTCGCCGCCCGGGCGGGCAACTTCTCCCGCCCGATCGCGTCGTTCAAGCAGCCCGCGATGACCGAGGGCATCGACTTCCAGGGCTGGGCGCTGTACGGCTCGTATGTCTATCTCTGGGAGGGTGAGGCGTACTCCGGCGCGCCCGATCCGGCTCTGTTCACCTCGAAGCTCTGGTGCTTCGACATCAACAGCGGTCAAGTCGTCGAGTCCACGCGGATCCTGGACGGAGCAGACCTCGTGTACCGCGAGGCCGAAGGCGTCGGCGTGCACGTCGACCGCCTCGGACGCCCGCGGCTCTGCTTCGGCTTCGCGTCCGGCGTCACCGGCGACCGCCGCGCCAACCTCTTCTACCGCGACACCCTGGTCTGACCCTCCACTGGGCGACGCCGTAGAGGCGGTCTACGGCGTCGCCCAGGCCCTCTCCCTAATTGCTGGCGACGCCGTACAAGCGGTCGCCGGCGTCGCCGAGGCTCTCTCCCTACAACTGCTTTTCTTTTACTGGGCAACGCCGTAGAGGCGGTCGCCGGCGTCGCCGAGGCTCTCTCCCTACAACTGCTTTTCTTTACTGGGCAACGCCGTAGAGGCGGTCGCCGGCGTCGCCGAGGCCGGGCACGATGTAGCCCTTCTCGTTCAGGTGCGAGTCCATGCCGGCGATGACGAGGTTGCAGGGGACGTCGAGGTGGGTGAGTTCGCGCTCCACGTGCTCGACGCCCTCGGGTGCGGCCAGCAGGCAGATCGCGGTGATGTGGTCCGCACCGCGGTCGACCAGGAACTGGATCGCCGCGGACAGCGTTCCGCCGGTCGCCAGCATCGGGTCCAGGACGTAGCACTGCCGACCGGACAGGTCCTCCGGAAGGCGTTCGGCGTACGTCGACGCCCGCAGGGTCTCCTCGTCGCGGATCATGCCGAGGAAGCCGACCTCCGCGGTCGGCAGCAGCCGCGACATCCCCTCCAGCATGCCGAGGCCGGCGCGCAGGATCGGGACGACCAGCGGCTTCGGCGCGGACAGCTTCACGCCCTGCGCCTCGGCGACCGGGGTCTGCACGGTGACCGGGCCGGTACGGACGTCGCGGGTCGCCTCGTAGGCGAGCAGCGTGACGAGCTCCTCGGTCAGCCGCCGGAACGTGGGCGAGTCCGTGCGCTCGTCCCGCAGCGCGGTGAGCTTGTGGGCGACGAGCGGGTGGTCCACAACGAGGATCTGCATAAGCCGGAACGGTACCGTCGGCGATTCGGCGCGGGAAAGCTCGCTCGCTGTCAAACTCGAAAGTGCATTGGACTGTGCCCTGCCTCGCCCACCAGGGAGTACGCCGATGACGGACAGCGGTGCCAAGACGCCCGAACAAGTCGACCGCCTCCGCCGCCGTGCGGCGTTCCTGCGGGAGCTCGAGGAAGCGCGCGCCCTCCGGGACCGGATCGCACCCCGGCGAGCCCGGGTCCGGCAGCTTCGGGAAGCGATGCGCAGGGCGACGTACCATCACTGAGAGCAAGCGTTGTGACTCCGTGTGTTCGCGGTACCGATATCACGTCGAGATCGTGAATAGCTCCCTTGGACGGCGCGAGTCTGCGACGATGATCCGGTGTCTGATGCCACGGCAGGGCCGATGACCACCGACCTCGACTTCGCGGTCGCCGCTTACACCGAGGACGGCGTGTGGAACGTCACCCCGCTGGTGCTGCGCGGTGAGCCTGAGCTGTCCACCCTGGTGTCGGCTCTTCGCCGCTACCCCGGTGAGGCCGGGGTGCTGGGGATGATCTCGGTGGACGAGGACTTCTTCCTGCTGTTGCGCGTGATCGGCGGCCGGGCCCGGCTGCTGATCTCCGACGTCACCGCCGCGACCGAGTGGCCGCTGGCCCGGCAGGTCGTGGACGAGCTCGACATCCCGCTGGCCGATGACGACGACGAGCAGGTTCCGGCCGGCGACCTGGCGATCATCGCCGATCTCGGGATGAGCGCGATGGACCTGGGTGCGCTGTGCGACGACGTCGACCTCTACCCGGAGGAGATGCTCGAGGAGGTCGCCGAGGCCCTTGGGTTCGGCAACCAGTTCCACGAGGCGATCGAAGCCCTTGGTTAGCCCGGCGGTCCAGCGGGAGTGGGCCCGGCTGATGGCCCTGGCGCTGGCGGAAGGCGAGAAGGCGCTGCCCGACGTACCGATCGGGGCGATCGTGGTGGACGCTTCGGGCGAGGTGATCGGACGTGGTCACAACGAGCGGGAAGCGACCGGGGACCCGACCGCGCATGCCGAAGTACTCGCGATCCGGGAGGCTGCCCGGCATGTGGGCGAGTGGCGGCTGACCGGCTGCACGCTCGTGGTCACGCTGGAGCCCTGCACGATGTGCGCGGGCGCGATCGTGCTGTCCCGGCTGGAGCGGCTGATCTTCGCGGCCTACGACGAGAAGGCGGGTGCGGTGGGGTCGTTGTGGGACGTCGTCCGGGACCGCAGGCTCAATCATCGGCCCGAAGTGGTCGGTGGAGTGATGGCCGACGAGGCGGGCGCGCGGCTGCGCGATTTCTTCATCGGGCACAGACCTTGATAGCCTCTGCGGCGGTGGCGTGTCCGAGCGGCCGAAGGAGCGCGCCTCGAAAGCGCGTGACGGGCAACCCCCGTCCGAGGGTTCAAATCCCTCCGCCACCGCCATGTGGTTGGTTGGTTCCGCACGAAGTGTGGGACCAACCAACCACATATCAACGGCTGTGGGATTTGGGAGGAGCCTGCGACGGTTCCCTCCGCCACCGCCAACCGCCCTCCGGGGTGGCAGAAGGCCGGAGACCCTGATGCTGTGTGATGCGTCAGGGTTTTCGTCTCTCTGGACCTGACCTCGGGACCAGACGCAGCGGGGGGCCCATATGGACGTCTCGGAGCTCGACAGGATTCTCCTGGCCGGCGCGGCGGTGCTGCTGGTCGCGATCGTCGCGGTCCGGTTGTCCGGACGGCTCGGGCTCCCCTCGCTGCTGATCTACCTCGGGATGGGCCTGCTGCTGGGTGAATCGGGCCCCGGACACATCAACTTCGAGGACGCGCAGCTGGCGCATGCCCTCGGGTTCGCCGCGCTGGTGGTGATCCTGACCGAGGGCGGTCTGACCACCCGGTGGAACGAAGTACGTCCCGTGATGCCGCTGGGCCTCGTACTGGCGACCGTCGGAGTCGCGATCAGCGTCGGAGTGGTCGCCTGTGTCGCGCACTTCGTGCTGGGGCTGGATTGGCAGTACGCGGTGCTGCTCGGCGCAGTCACCTCGCCGACCGACGCGGCCGCGGTGTTCTCCGTACTGCGTCGCGTCCCGATCAGACCGAGGTTGCGAGGTGCGCTCGAGGCCGAGTCCGGTCTGAACGACGCGCCGACGGTCTTGCTGGTGACGTTGGTGAGCACGGGCGAGGTCGGCGAGAAGGGCATCTGGTACTTCGCCGGGCTGGCACTCTACGAGTTGGTCGTCGGCGCGTTGTTCGGGTTCCTGATCGGCTGGGTCAGCGTCGGTTTGCTCCGCCGGGTCGCGCTGGGCTCGGCCGGTCTGTATCCGGTCGCGGTGCTGTCGCTCGCGATCCTCTCGTACGCCGGCGGCACGGTGCTGCTGCATGTGTCGGGGTTCGCGGCGGTGTACGTTACCTCGCTGATCCTCGGGCGGGCCGAGTTGCCGCACCGGATGGCGACCCGCTCGTTCGTCGACGGGATCGCCTGGCTGGCGCAGATCGGGCTGTTCATCATGCTCGGGCTGCTCGCGTCCCCGGGCCGGATCGGGTGGGACGACCTCGTGATCGCGCTGGTGATCGGGGTCGCGGTGACCGTGGTCGGGCGGTTCGCGTCGGTCGTTGTGTCGGCGACGCCGTTCCGGATGCCGTGGAATGAGCAGACCTTCGTCGCTTGGGCCGGGCTGCGCGGTGCGGTGCCGATCGTGCTGGCGACCATCCCGCTGGCGGCGGGCGTGCCCCAGGCAGACCGGATCTTCGATGTGGTCTTCGTGCTGGTCCTGCTGTTCACGCTGCTGCAGGGTCCGTCCCTGCCGTGGCTGGCTCGCCGCCTGAAGGTGCTCGACGAGAACGCGTCGTACGAGGTGGACATCGACGTCGCGCCGTTGGAATCGCTCGGGGCCGACATGCTGCAGGTGCACGTGCCGAGCGAGTCGCGCCTGGCCGGCGTCGAGATCGGCGAGCTGCGCCTGCCTGTCGGCGTGTCCGTCTCGCTGATCATCCGCGGCGACCGCGCCTTCGTCCCTGACCGCCGCACCGTCCTCCGAGCCGGCGACTCCCTCCTCGTCGTCGCCCCCAGCCCCCTCCGCGACCAGACCGCCCGCCGCCTCCGAGCCGTCTCCCGAGCCGGCCGCCTGGCCGGCTGGTTCGGCGAACGCGGCCGCGAACAGCACTAAATGATCAGTTGGGGTTCTGGCCTGAGGGGATGGGCTGGGGGGTGTGGATGATGGGGAGGCAGAGGGTGGTGTCGGGGGCCAGGGCCACTGACGGGAGGCCTTTGGCCCTGAGGCTGGTGTAGCCGGGGCCGACGACCAGGTCGACGGTGTGGTCGGTGCGGTCGTCGCCGATGATCAGGGCCTTCTGGTTGAGCTGGCCGGCGATCAGGAGGAGTTCGGGCGCCTTGTCGGTCGCGCCGCGGAGCGCGACGACGTCGATCTTGTCGCCCTTCGGCTCGTTCGCGATCTTCGCGACGTGGAACCCGCGCTTCTTGAGTACGTCGGCCACGGCGGCCGCCGTACCTGCCTTGGCTCCACCGTTGTAGACGTTCACCACCACCTGCTTGGGCAGCAGTCGGTTGTTCGGCAGCTTCTGGTCGACGCAGGTCGGCTCGGCGCTGCTGTTGATCAAGGAGTTCCAGCCCCACCAGGCTCCGCCGACCAGGATCACCAGCAGTGCCACCATCGTGATCGGCGTACGCCAATGGATCCGCGAGTGCGGCCTCGGTTGCGGATGGATCGCGGTCATCGGCTCAACCCCCCGTGAGCAGCCATCTGGTCAGTCCACGACCAGTACCCGGGCATGCAGGACCAAACGCTGCTGCAGCGCGGCACGCAGGGCGCGGTGCAGGCCGTCCTCGAGGAACATCTCACCCTTCCACTCCACGACATGCGCGAACAGGTCGCCGTAGAAGGTGGAGTCCTCGTCGAGCAGCGCGTTCAGGTCGAGGGTGCCCTTGGTGGTGACGAGCTCGTCCAGCCGCACCTGCCTCGGCGGCAGCGAAGACCAGTCCTTCGGCTGCAGGCCATGGTCCGGGTACGGGCGTTCCTCCCCGACGCGCTTGAAGATCACCCCTCCAAGTCTAGCGGGGTAAAAGGTCTTGTGAGAGGTCATGAACGTCACCGGAACAGACCGGGGTGGGGACTCAACCTTTCGGTGCCGGTGGACGTCCTATCCGGAGAGGTAGTAGTGGGCGTGGGTTCCTCGCCCACGACCAAGGGGGTGACCGCATGCGAATTCTTTCCAAACTCGGGATCGCCGCAGCGGCCGTGACGCTGGTCGCGGCAGGTACGGCGCTGCCGGCCGACGCGCTCACGGTGACACAGGCGAAGGCGGCCCAGACACGGCTGAACAAGCTCGGCTGCACGGCCGGGCCGGTGGACGGCAAGATCGGCACGATGACCAAGGCGGCCACGGTCCGGTTCCAGTCCGCCAACGTCCTGAGCCAGTCCGGTGCCCTGAACAGTACGACGTACTCGCGGCTGATGGCGGCGACGGCGAAGCGGTGTGACGTGCGGTCGGTGCCGCGGCGGTCCGGGAGCGGGCGGCGGATCGTCCTCAGCCAGACGCAGAACTGGGTGTGGCTGATCGATGCACGCGGCAAGGTCGTCCGGCAGGGCGGGATCATCGACAACCCGTCGTACCTGCGCGCCGGGAACTACACGAGTGGCGGGAAGTGCGGGCGGGCGGCGCGGATCCGGAAGAACACCGACGGCGCGAGCCTGTACCTGAACAACTTCGTCCGGTTCGCTCCCTGCGGGATCGGGTTCCACCAGATCCCGACGTACAAGTCGAACGGGAAGCAGATCCACGCCGACTACCTGCTCGGCACCAACTACAAGGCCTCCCACGGCTGCATCCGGGTCTCGGCCTCGATGTCCGCGGCCATCTGGACCTTCGCCGCGGGAGCCACCCACGTAGTCGTCATGCGCTGACCTCGCGACCGCCCTCAGGTGTGGATAACTCTCCCATCGATACCCGAGGGCACTAGCATGCGCAGCGAGTGGTTCCTTCAAACCGGGGAAAGGCACGCTGACATGGCCGAGACAGCTGATGTCGTGGAGACCGTCAAGCAGGGGTACGCGTTCGACGGGGCGGCGATCGAGCTCGGCGCGCTGCTGGTCGGCGACGAGCCAAAACCGGAGGCGGCGGTCCGGATCCCGCTGTCGATGGTGAACCGGCACGGCCTGGTCGCGGGCGCTACCGGTACCGGGAAGACGAAGACCCTGCAGTTGATGGCCGAGCAGCTGTCCGCGGCTGGGGTCGCGGTGTTCGCCGCTGACATCAAGGGCGACCTGTCCGGCATCTCCCAGCCCGGGCAGGAGAGCGAGAAGCTCCTGGCGCGGACCAAGACGATCGGCCAGGAATGGACCGCTACCGGGTTCCCGACCGAGTTCTACGCGCTCGGCGGGCAGGGAACCGGGATCCCGATCCGGGCGACCATCACCTCGTTCGGGCCGGTGCTGCTGTCGAAGGTGCTGGGGCTCAACGACGTCCAGGAGTCGTCGCTCGGGCTGATCTTCCACTACGCCGACAAGCAAGGCCTGACGCTGCTGGACCTCAAGGACCTCCGCTCGGTCATCACCCACCTGACCAGCGACGAGGGCAAGGCCGACCTCAAGGAGCTCGGCGGGCTGTCGGCTGCGACCGCCGGGGTGATCCTGCGGTCGCTGATCGGGTTCGCCGACCAGGGCGCGGAGGCGTTCTTCGGTGAGACCGAGTTCGACACCGCGGACCTGATGCAGCAGCGCGACGGCAAGGGCCTGATCTCACTGCTCGAGCTGCCGAACCTGCAGGACCGGCCGGCGCTGTTCTCCACCTTCCTGATGTGGCTGCTGGCCGACCTGTTCCACGACCTGCCCGAGGTCGGCGATGTCGACAAGCCGAAGCTGGTGTTCTTCTTCGACGAGGCGCACCTGCTGTTCAACGACGCGTCGAAGGCGTTCCTGGACTCGATCGCGCAGACCGTGCGGCTGATCCGGTCGAAGGGGGTCGGCGTCTTCTTCGTCACCCAGACGCCGAAGGACGTGCCGGACGACGTACTGGCCCAGCTCGGTTCGCGGGTGCAGCACCAGTTGCGAGCGCACACGCCGAACGACGCGAAGGCGCTGAAGGCGACCGTGTCGACGTTCCCGAGTTCGTCGTACGACCTGGCCGAGGTGCTGACCCAGCTGGGGATCGGCGAGGCGATCGTGACGGTGATGAACGAGAAGGGCGCGCCGACGCCGGTCGCGTGGACCCGGCTGCGGGCGCCGCTGTCGCTGATGGCGCCGGCCACGGCCGAGCAACTGACCGCGTCGGTGCAGGCGTCGCCGAACAACGCGAAGTACACCGAGGTGATCGACCGGGAGTCGGCGTACGAGCTGCTCGCCGCGAAGGTGCAGGCCGGCGCCGAGCAGGCCGAGGCCGAGCGGCAGGCGGAGGAGCAGGCCAAGCCCGCACCGGAGCCGAAGCCACGGGCGCAGAAGCAGGACAAGTCGATGGTCGAGCAGGTGATCGGCTCGTCCGCGTTCAAGCAGTTCGCCCGCTCCGCCGGTCGCGAGATCGTCCGGGGCCTGTTCGGCTCGGCTCGCCGCCGCCGCTGATCCTCCGGTTCGAGCCGGACCGTCCGGGCCGAGCCGTCCGGGAAGGCATTTCGACCCCGGATGGTCCAACTTTTGCTTGTTCTGTAAGGGATTGCTGGTTTGATCCTTGATCAAACGACTGAAAGGCCGGTGACGCAGCCATCGTTTCCAACTCGTCATCGGCACCGCGCCGTCGCGGATTGGGACGAGACGCTTACTCGTCGTACCGTGTGAGGTAATGGTTGCGCAGAGTAGGCGAGCGGTTCGGTATTGGGCGCTGTGGACGCTGACGGTCCCGGCGTTCGTCGTTGTGGTGCTCGTCGACCTCGCCGCCATCGGGTACGCCGTTCAGGCGTTCACCGATCTGCCGAGTTGGCGCGGTGTGGACCTGGTGTTCGCGCTGACCGTGTCCGCGCTGATCTCGGTCGAGGGTGCGCGCCGGGTGGAGAACCGGCGCCGCCGGGGTGGAGCGTTGCACAAGGACCTGGCGCCGGCGTGGATGATCGCGGCCGCGCTGATCCTGCATCCGGCGCTGGCGATCCTGGTCGCCGTCCTGCTCCGGATCTGGTGGCGGATCCGGGCCGGCAAGTGCATCCCGTACCGCTGGGCGTTCTCGACCGCGGTGCACGTGCTCGGCGTCGGCGCGGCTCACGCCACCTTCACCGCTACTCGCGACCTGACCGGAGACGGTGGGCTCGGACTAGTGGTGTCCATGGTCGCCGGAGCGCTGGCGCTGGTCGCGACGGACACCGTGCTCTGCGGTCTCGCGATCTCGCTGATCATCCCGGGCAGTACGTGGCGGGAGACCGTCGGCGGGATCGACGACCTGTCCACCGACGTCACTGCCGCGACGCTCGGTTGCCTGCTGGCTGCCGCGTGCCTGATCAGCCCGTGGTTCGCGTTCGTCGCCATCCCGATCACGCTCACCGCGCAGCGGGCCTTGCTGCTCGGCCAGTTGGAGTCCGAGGCTCAGACGGACCCGAAGACGAACCTGACCCGCGTCGACTGGTGGCGGCGTCGTACCGAGGAGATGGTGCGGACCGCGCGGACCCAGCGCGAGCCGATGGCGGTGCTGCTGATCGACATCGACCACTTCAAGCACGTCAACGACCGGCACGGCCACCTGGTCGGTGACGAGGCTCTGCGCGCGGTCGCGACGATCCTGCGCAGTGCGATCCGGGCGAAGGACGTGATCGGCCGGTTCGGTGGCGAGGAGTTCGTGATCGCGCTGCCGGACACCGGGATCGACGAGGCGACGGTCACCGCGGACCGGCTCCGCAACGCGGTCGCCGCCAGCCCGCTGGCCGCGATGTGCGCCGGGGTCCTCGACGACCCCGACCTCGATCCGGACACGTTCCTGCTGACCATCTCGATCGGTGTCGCCGTGTACCCCGCCGACGGCGCCGACGTCGACGACCTCCTGCTCCGCGCCGACCGGGCGATGTACGCCGCCAAAGCCGCCGGTCGCAACCGGGTCCGCTTGGCCGCGGACACCCTCCCGCCCGTGCGCATCGCACCGCCCGCGGACGCGCCGACGGCTCACCCATCCCGGCCCGAGGCCCCGGTCCCCTCGCCGACGCTCTCCGGCGCGCGCCCGGATCGCTCCACCTCCGCAGCCGACCGCCGCTGACGTCCCGGACGTTTCCCAGAACCTTTCGGCGGCGTACGGCGTCCTGATGGGTGAGGGACGGAGGACGGAGAGGGCATGCCGGGTTCGGGGAACCGGGACGACGACTTCACGGCATTCGTGCTGGCCAGATCCGCGCGGCTGATCCACTTCGCGCGGATGCTGTGCGGCGACGCCGGGCTGGCCGAGGACCTGGTGCAGACCGCGCTGGAGAAGGCGTACCTGCGCTGGGACCGGATCGAGATGGCCGACCCGTTCGGCTACGTCCGCCAGGCTGTGGTCAATCAGCACCTGTCGTGGGTACGACGTCGCCCGTGGCGTGAGCGGCCGAGCGGTGACGCGGCCGAACTGGAGTCGCACCTCGGCCTGAGCGTCGCGGACCAGTCGGGCACGGTGGACCGCCGGGTTGCGATCGGCGCCGCGATGTCGACGTTGAGCCGGCGCGAGCGTGCGGTCGTCGTACTGCGGTATGTCGAGGACCTGACCGAGCGGCAGACGGCGGCGGTCCTGGGGGTAGCGGTCGGCACGGTCAAGAGCGCGAATGCGCGGGCGCTCGGCAAGCTCCGGGCGGCTCCCGAGCTGAGCGGTACCTATGTAGGAGAACGAGCATGAACGACAAGGGCAGGTCGCCCGAGGACGAGGTCCGGGACGCCCTCGCACCCGACGGCACCATCGAGCCGCTGGACCCGGCGGGGGTGATTGCGGGAGCACGCCGACGCCGCAGGACCCACGTCCTCGCGACCGCGGCGGGGGCCTCGGTCGCGGTGATCGCGATTGCCACGGGCGGATTCCTCGTCCGGGGTGACAACCTGGGCAACGCGCCCGCGCCCGCGAACCACGGCCCGACCGCACTGGTGTCGCCCCCGTACCCGGCTCCCACCCGCTCTCCGTCGCTCGCGGGTGTGACACCTCGCCCGCCGGCAGCGCTTCCGTCGGCGCAGTCCAGTGCACCCGTCCCGAGCGCCAACCCGAATGTGCCCGAGACACCAGGCACATCGGCCCAGCTGACCGTCGCGAGCTGCCGAACGGCCGCGGACGGCGAGCCGGGACCGGGTGCGGCGGCGAAGCTCCGCGGAACAGCGAGCGATGAAGCGGGCAAGACGATCGTGATCGCGGACAGCCGTTACTGGATGGCGTGTGACAGCACGTACGGCGCGGAGGTGTCGGCCCGCAAGCCCGCGACGCTGAAGAAGCCCGGAGTCCAGGACAACAACGCGTTCGCGGTCGCGAACAACACCGTCGACACCGTGGACGGCCAGCTCGACTATTTCTGGGCCGCCGGCCTGGTGCCGGACGGTGTCGCGACCGTGCGCTACAGCTTCGCCGACGGCGAGACCGTGGACGCCGAAATCAGCAACGGCTTCTGGCTGATGCGGCACGTCGCCGGCATCCCGCCAGGTGCCCACGACCTGGGCGACCGGGTCCGGGTTCAGTTGCTCTCGGCAACAGGCGGCGTACTGAACGACGTCCGGCTGAACTGGGGCACGCAGACCTGCGCCCAGATCAGCCACGGCTGCTGAGCAGAACCTTTCGGACCGTACGCCGCGTCCTTCAGCCCGACAAACCCCGATGTGGTGTGGAGGGCAACGATGATGGAACAGGTCCGGAACGGCCGGGTGGCCAGGATCCTGATCAGTGGACTCGCCGTCGCGGCGGTGGCCGGTGTCGCGATCGCCGGGACGGCGATGGCGCGGAACGGGCAGTCGTCGACCGACGCGACAGTCGCCGGCGGCGGACCGGCCACACCGTCTCCCACGCAGTCTCCCAGTCTCCAGCCGACCGCTACCCCGAGCGCTCCTTCGCCCAGCGCTGTGCCGAGCGCCAAGCCGCCGGCCACCCCGCAGGACGTACCGTCAGTCGTCCCGAGTGCTTCGCGCCGGATCATGCAGACTCCGGGCGTCAAGCCGGTCATGCCCACTCCGAAGGTCCAGGAGCCACCGGCCGACCCGGTGGCGGCATGCAAGGGCTGGCTGAAGGAAGCCGACGGGCCGGGGAGTTCCGCGAAGGTCGTCGCGCGGCTGGACGGTGCTCCGGGAAGTGTGCTGATCCTTGCCGACAGCAAGTACTGGGGCGGCTGCGACACGGCGTACGCACGGCATGACGGTGACGGTTCGATCCGGCAGCCCGCGAAGGTCGGTACGGCGTCCACCAACGCGGACGCGTTCGCCGTCGCGAACAACCTGATCCCGATCAAGGGCAAGGAGTATGAGTACTACTGGGCCGCCGGACTGCTGCCCGCCGGTGTCACGGGGATCGCCTACACCTTCCCCGACGGCAAGACCACGAATGCCGTGGTCACGGGCGGCTACTGGGTGATGCAGCACCAGACCGCGACGCCCTGGAAGGAAGGTACGGCGCCCGGCCGGCAGATCAAGGTGACCCTGACCGGCAAGAACGGGAAGACCTTCAAGCTCGTCTGGGGCGAGCAGACCTGCGCCCAGATCAGCCACGGCTGCTGAACCCGGACTCCCGCCACTCACCAAGCACGCGCCGCACGCTCGCTGAGCAGATCAGCGAGCGTGCGGCGCTACCGTGAACTGGCCGTGAAGTGGCGTTGGTGAGTGGCTGGGGTTCAGCAGACCCCGAACGTCCCGGCCGAGATGTACGCCTTGGCGACGTACATCCCGCTGTGGACGCGGAGCCAGACGTTGCTCGTGCCCTGTGACCCGGTCACGCTCGAACCGGTGGTCTGGCATTCGACCGTCACCTGCGCGGCCTTGCCCGCCATTCCGACGACCGCGCCGCTGGAGTTCGGCGAGTTGCGCACGTTCAGGTAGCCGGACGTGATCGCGACCGTGCCGCGCCCGCCATCACCTGTCCACAGGTACGTCACGTCGACGAACCCGTTGTCCGGCATCGCGAGCGCGTCCCAGAACACACCGTCGGCGAGGTCGATCCCGGCCGGGTTGGCGACCGTCCGGCCGAACTGGTCCTTCCCGCCGTTGTAGCCGTTCTGGTACGCCGCCTGCGCCTCGGGACGGCCCTGCGGCAGGTCCTTCCACATCTCGCGGGTCGCGCTCGGGTTCCAGTAGTCGTCCTTGGTGTTCCACGGACCGACGTCCCACACCGGCTCGAACGCGCACCGCGACGCCGTACAGACCTTGACCGAGTACGTGCCGGAGCCGTTGCCGGCCAGTCCGCGCCGCGAGGGCAGGGCGACGAAGTGGTCGCGGCTGATGATGACGTGGCCGTTGGCCGTCGTACCGCCGACCAGTCCCTCCCGGGTGGCGAAGACGCGGGACTGCAGTGGTGCGGCCTGGACCGTCATCCGGCTCGGGTCGGCCTTGTCGGTGGGCTGGACGGTCACGTCGCCGACCCACGGGTTCGCGCCGGTCGGCGGCGCGGTCAAAATGATGCGCAACTGAACCTGGTCGCTGGCACCCGGCAACGCGGTCGGCGTACCGGCGCCGGCCGAGGTCCACTCCGACCATCGGTCCTTCACCCACGCGCGTACGTCGACCTCCGCCGACGAACCGTCCGGCGTACCGGAGGTGTAGCCGACGACGACAGCCGAGGTGGCCTCCGGGAAGCGGACCGGGGTGAGCTCGGCGAGACCCGAGCGCTGCTCGAGTTCGGTGGAGCCGATGGTGGCCGGGGCGTCGCCGAGGATGGTCCGGCTGCCCTCGATCCGGACGTTGCTGCTGGATCCGGCGACGGGTTGGGCCGCGACGGCGACCGGATCGGTCGACGCGGCCGTGCTGGGCAAGGTGGCGGTAAAGATCGCCAGCGTCGCGGCCAGACCGGCGGCGAGCTTGGCAGTTCGGGTGATACGCATGGGCGGGTTACCTCCGGGGCGGTGAAGGTGTGTGCCGGTCGTGAGGGCCGGCGCACCCAATGTGACAAACAAACACCGCTGTTGCATAGAGCGTGAATAAATTTCTTCGAAGGAGTTGGTGACAGAACAGAACCCGATCGATCACCCAGGGGGTTTGGACCGGTGTGACAGAGGCAGAGGAGAATCGATGACCCGGACCGCGGACGCCGATTTCGAGCGCTTCGTGTTGGCGCAGTCGACACCCTTGCTCCGCTTCGCGGAGATGCTGTGCGGCGATCGGCACACTGCCGAGGACCTGGTGCAGCAGGCGTTGATGCGGTCGTACCCGAAATGGCACAAGCTGAGCGGCGATCCGCTCCGCTACGTGCGCCGGGTACTGGTCAACCGGTTCCTCTCCCAGGCCCGCCGGCGCTGGAACAACGAAGTACCCAGTGACCCGGTGCAGAACGATTGGGACCAGCGAGCGGTAGCGGACTTCGCCGGGGAGGTGCAGACCAGGGAGGCCGTGCTCTCGGCCCTCGGAGGTCTGACCGTCCGGGAGAGAGCCGTCGTCGCGCTGCGCTACTCGCAGGATCTCTCCGAGGCCGAGACCGCCGAGCTGCTCGGTATGGCGGCCGGGACCGTGAAGAGCACGGCCTCCCGGGCGCTGGCCAAGCTGCGTCTGGCACCCGACCTGATCGATACCGGAGTTGGAGGAAACTGATGAGTGACGAGCAACAGATTCGCAGCGCGCTCGACTATGAGCTGGAGCCCTGGCAGCCCGACACCGCCGACCTGATGCGGCGCGGCAAGCGGCTGGCCTGGCTCCGCCGCGGACTGGCCGCGGCAGGCGTCACCGCCCTGGCCGGAACCGTAGCGACGGTGTCCGCCGCGGTCGGCGGACCGGCGCCGGTGAAGAACCTGCTGGCCGGCGGGAGCAAGCCGCCGGTGCCGGTGGTGGTTCCGACCGCGCAGCCGCAGGTGCCGTCGGTCGACCCGACCTGCCTGCCGGCCAAGCCGCAGCTGCCGAAGGTCGAGGTGAACAAGACCATCGACCCGAACAACCTGCCCACCGGCAAGCCGTCGTTGCCCGCGAAGCCGTCCCTGCCGAGTGTGAAGCCGTCGCTGCCCGCGAAGCCCACGCTGCCGAGCATCAAGCCGTCGCTGCCGGCCAAGCCTGGCCTCCCGACGACGAAGCCGTCGCTCCCGACCGGGAAGCCGTCGCTCCCGACCGGGAAGCCGTCGCTCCCGACGGGCAAGCCGAGCCTCCCGTCGTTGCCGGCGAAGCCGACCCTGCCCGCCAAGCCCACGCTGCCTGCCAAGCCCACGCTGCCTGCCAAGCCCACGCTGCCTGCCAAGCCCACGCTGCCTGCCAAGCCCACGCTGCCTGCCAAGCCCACGCTGCCGAGCGTGAAGCCGTCGCTGCCGGGCAAGGGTGTCCCGGCCCTGCCTGACTGTGTGAACGGTGTACCGGACGGCAAGCCGTCGGTGCCGTCGGTCCCGAAGCCGAACGTTCCGGGCCAGCCGAACCTGCCGACCAGCAAGCCGTCCCTGCCGAAGCCGGCCGTCCCGACGGTGAAGGTGTCCGGCGGTGTCGCCGTCGATCCGGGTCAGCAACCGAAGATCCAGCTGCCCGCCAAGCCGACGCTCCCGACCACGAAGCCGAGCCTGCCGAAGCCGAGCTTCCCCACCGGTCTCCCCTCCTCAGACCGGTAGGGCTCCCGCGGGGACACCGGCGAGTAGGCGACGGGCGGAATCACCTACTCGCCGGTGACCCCATCAAGCAGCTCGCGGACGACGTCCAGCTGGCCGGCATGGCGGGCGTACTCCTGCAGGACATGGAAGAGGATCCAGTTCACGGTCGGGCGGTCCGCCTCACCGAACCGCCCACCGGCCGCACCCAGGGTCGAGAGATCGACGCCGGTCATCAGTCGGCGCGTAGTCGCACCACCCTCGTGCAGTCTGCCGAGGAGCTCCCCGAGAGTGTCGTCCGCGCCGACCGTCCAGCGCCCCTCGGGATCGCCGCCCGAGTCGCCCCACGGTTCATCGACCTGCTCACCAGCGAATCCCCAGCGCAGCCAGCGTCGCTCGACGTACACGAGATGACGCAGCAGTTCCAGCGGCGACCAGCCGGACGGCAAGCGGCTCGACCTCAGGTCGGTGTCGCTCAGTCCGGTCAGCTTGGTCTCGATCACGCCGCGGTAGTAGTCCAGCCAGCCGAGCTGCAGCTCGATGGTGTCGCCCTCGGTGATGGACGGTTCGTTCATGCCAGCGTCCGCAGGTACTCGGCGGTCTGGTCGTCGGCCGGATAGAACGACTCGATCATCAGCTCCGACACCGTGACGTCGAGCGGTGTCCCGAACGTCGCGATCATCGTCAGCAGCGAGAGCTCGTGCCCGTTGTGCACGAGCCGGAACGGTACGACGACCTCGGCCGTCGCGGGCTTGACCGGCCGGTCGTCCGCGGCGAACTCGCGGAGTTCGTCGTACAGGTCCTGCAGGTCGGGGTCGGCGGTGCTGGCGACTTGGCGTTGCAGGCTCGCGAGGGCGGCGGCGCGGACCTCGGCGATGTTGCCGATCCGGCGAGCCAGGCCGTCCGGGTGCAGGGTGAGTCGCAGGGCGTTGACCGGTGCCTGGAGCAACTTCTCGTCGACGTCCGTGGTGAACAGCTGGATGCCGGCGTTGGCCTCGACGATGTTCCACCAGCGGTCGACCACGAGCGCCGGGTACGGCTCGTGCGCCTTGAGCAGGCGGCGGAGCGTCGTACGGATAGCGAGCATCGCCGGCGAGTGCAGGGACGACTCGGTGTAGATCGGCGCATAGCCGCCGGCCAGCAGGAGTTGGTTGCGGTCGCGCAGTGGTACGTCGAGATGCTCGGCCAGCCGCAGCACCATCTCGCGGCTCGGTTTGGATCGGCCGGTCTCCACGAAACTCACATGCCTGGTGGACACCTCCACGCGGTTCGCCAGCTCCAGCTGACTGAGCCGGCGGCGCTCCCGCCAGCCGCGCAGAAGCTCGCCCACCGGGCGCTGGAAGGTCTCCTCGATCGTCGCTGCCATGGTTCGACCGTAACCGGTGGCAGAGACAGCGCCATTACCTCCGACGTCATCGACCGGAGCCCGGGCCGGCGGCAAGGTTCTGGTCATCCGAACGAAACCGAGGAGAACACGATGACCAGCACGACTCTTGCCGAGCAGTACTTCGCGATGTGGAACGAGGCCGACGCGGACCGCCGGGCCGAACTGATCGCGGGGAGCTGGACCGAGGACGCGACGTTCGTCGACCCGAGCTTCGAGACGAACGGCCACGACGAGCTGAACAAGCTGGTCGGCGCCGCCCAGCAGATGTTCCCCGGCCTGTCCTTCGTCCGCATCGGCGACATCGACGAGCATCACACCTACCTGCGCTGGACCTGGCACCTCAAGGCCGAAGGCCAGGACCCGGTCGCCGGCGGCACCGACATCGTCCTGCTCACCGACGACGGCAGAATCCAGCGCCTGATCGGATTCCACGATTTCGCCCCCGCCCACTAACCTCACCGTGTGCGAAGGGGAACGAAGATCCTGATCTGGTCGGGGGCGACAGTGGCCGGTCTCGGGGTCCTGGCGGTGTTCGGGACCGGCCTGTGGATGTACATGAATCACGATGTCATCGACCAGATCGACGATCCGGTCGTGGTGGAAGCGGTCAGCAACGCGTGCGTCACGATGACGGACGAGGTCCGCGCGGTCGTCGTACCGCCGGGCAGCTCGCCTGCGGTGCGGGTTGCCGCGATCAGGCGACAGAACCAGGCGGTGTGGGACTTCGTCGAAGAGGTGCTGAAAGTCGGCAACGAGCGCTTGGACGGGGATCTGCCGTTCAGGCGCTGGTTGCAGGACTGGGAGACGATCATGAGCCTGCGGGAGCGGGCCGCGGTGGCACTCTCGGTCGGCTCAGCGCCGTCCTTCACGATGCTTTCCGTGGAAGGCATCCGATCGTCGAGCGGATGAACCGTACGTCGGACTGTGTGGTTCCGTCCGCGCTCACCACCTTGCCGTAGGTCGTCGGCCAGATTGTTGCTGTTGGCAATGGCCGGCGTAAATCGGTGGCGAGGGTGGGGTGGGCGGGCTGAGCATGGGGAGATGCTCGACGCCCTGGAGCTGGAAGTCTTCGAACGGGACGGGATCGTGAAGGTCCCGTCCGCGTTCTCGGCCGATGATGCCGCCCGGATGCGCAACGCACTGTGGAGCGAACTGCAAACCCGGCACGGAATGGAGCGCGATGACCGTTCCACGTGGACGAACCTGCGGCCGACCAAACTGAAGAACACCAAGACCAACCCGGTGGCGAACGCGATCCTCGGTCCGCCGCTGCGGTCGGCGCTCGGCACCCTGCTCGGGGAGTGGAAGGTGCCGCCGCATCAGGGCCAGGTCCTGGTCACCATGCCGACCGGCGAAACCTGGTCGGTCCCGCATCGTCAGTGGCACACCGACCTCGGGTTCGAGTTGCCGCCGGACGACCTGGTCGCAGTGAAGATCTGGGCCCTGCTAACCGATCTCGAGCCCGGTGGTGGCGGCACACCGCAGGTGGCCGGCTCCCACCGGGTGATCGCGCGGCACCTGACCACGACGCCGGAGCGGGACTTCACCACGATCCGCGATCAGGTCCTGCGCTCCGATCCGTGGTTCCGCGACCTCACCAACGCCGACCGCTCGACCGATCCGATGGTCGAGGCCGAGCTGGACGGTCTGCCGGTGCGCGTCGTCGAGCTCACCGGCCGCGCGGGCGACGTCTACATCACCCACCCGTGGATCCTGCACTCGATCGCCACCAACGCGAACGACACCCCACGGATGATGCGCAGCCGGTTCATCTGGCGGTCAGAACGCGGCGACCAGCCGAGCGCAGCGGACGGGGTCCTCGGTCAGACCGACTGACAGCCCCCAGAGCCAGTAGTCGACCGTGCGGAAGACGACCCAGTCACGAGCCCGGTCGCGGTCCAGGCCGGCCTCGCCGACCGCCGTGTCGAAGTGCGGAACGATCTCGGTCATCTCGTCGAGCCGCGTCCACAGCACTCGCGCGAGGTCGTACTCGATGTCGCCGCGCAGCAACACCGGGTCGACCGTCAGCCACGGCTCGCGCTTGCCGGCGAGCACCTGGTCCGAATGAAGATCCCCGTTCACTGCGAGCTCTGACGTCGTCTCGGTCAGCTTCGGTGCGACGTCCAGCGCCTGCCGCAGGATGCCAACGTCGAACGGCTGCCCGAGCCGCTCCCACTCCGGCTCGAGCTGACTCGACCGCCGAGCCACGATCTCCCCGGTGGACGGCGCATCGTCGGGCGCCGGCACCGCCAGCCGTCGCATCAGCCCTCCCAGTACGGCGACCGCTTCCGCCACCGGCCGGGTCGTCAATGGCGTCGACAACCGCTCCAGCAGCATCGCACCGGCCTCGAGGTCGGCGTCGTACAGCATGACCATCCCGCGCCCGTCCCACCAGCGCAGCGCCCGCGCCTGCTCCTCGACCTCGGGTCCGGGCGGGTTCATCCGCAGGACGAACTCCTCGCCGCGTCGCGTCACCGGCACGACCAACGCGTTCGACCCGTACGCGACGTCTCCGTCGACCTCCAAGCCCCACCGCGCGGTCTGTCGCTCGACTGCCTGAGCCAGACCGTCCAGCCACGCCGAACCGTCGCTCCACCACCGCGGCATCCGCCGGAATCCCTCGGGTACATCGATCACCCGGACAAGGTAGTGCGATCTCAACTGGAGCGCGTCCGAATTACGTACCGCGTGGAGTCTCCCCGCGATGGCAGGTCGCGGTTGATGATGAAGGTATGGGCGGAGAGACCGGCGTGAACGGTTTGCAGTTCGATCCTGAAGTGTCGCGGCAGATGGAGACGATGTACACGACTCCGGACGTGATCGAGCAGCGACGGGTGGTGCGGACCGCGCTGGCCCTGCGGCCGGGAGATCGAGTCCTGGACGTCGGCGTCGGGCCGGGGCTCCTGGCCGAGGAGATGGCGGCCGAGGTCGGGCCGAGCGGGCGGATCTGCGGGATCGACATCAGCGACAGCATGCTCGCGATCGCCAGCGCTCGCGCCGACGTACCCGGCGGCCCGGGCATCGAGCTCGAACTGGCGTCCGCGGACCGGATCCCGCACGCCTCGGAGAGCTTCGACGTCGTCGTCTCCACCCAGGTCTTCGAGTACATCGATGATGTTCCCAGCGCCTTGAACGAGGTACGCCGGGTGCTGCGGCCCGCGGGTCGCGTCGTACTGCTGGACACGGACTGGGGCTCGGTCGTGTGGCGGTCGACCGACGACGTCCGGATGGGCCGGGTGCTGACGGCGTTCGAGGACCATCTCGCGGATCCGCATCTGCCCCGGACGCTGGCCGGCGTACTGGACAAATCCGGTTTCACCGTCACCCACCGGCAGGTGGTGCCGATCCTGAACGCGGGGTACGACCAGCACACCTACAGTTCCGGCCTGATCGACATCGTCGGCGACTTCGTGCCCGGTCATGGCGAGGTCACTGCCGAGGAGGCGCAGGCGTGGGCCGATGACCTGCGCTCACTCGGCGCGGGCTACTTCTTCAGCCTGAACCGCTACCTGTTCGTCGCGTCGGCTCTGTGAGGGGTCCGACTCGGCGGGCGCGCCTGGGAAAGCACGCCCGCCGGGGCCGGTCGTTCTCCCGCCCCTCAGTGGGAGAACTCGCGGCTCGGTGAACTCCACCCATGCCCGAATGGCGCTGACCGAACCGCGGGACCACCTACTGGTACCCCATCCGCGCCGTACGCACACGTCGCGGCGCGCGGCCGGCGCCGAAACTTCACGTTCTTCAAACCTTCGCCCGGCGAGCAGAGTCGTCGCGACGGCCAGGCAATCGACAAGGCCCCACCGGTAGCAGCCGGTGGGGCCTTGGTGGTCCACTACCGCCCGGGCATTCCCGGTGCAGCTGTGGAGGTGGAGAGCGGAACCGACGCCGATGCAGGGGTCAAGACGTCAGCTCCGCTTGCCTGTGTGGAGTTATCTCGAGTCGGCCGCCCAGACATGTGCCTGGTGGAACTCGAGGTGTTGCTGCGTCGCCGCCGGGGTGCCGACCGTGCCGAGGTGGTTCATCGTCGGTACGACGACCGCGTGGACGCCGGACCGCTTCAGCTCTTCGAGCAGTGCGTGGAAGGCGGTGGACTCGGCCGCGTCGCGCTCGGTGTAGACCGTTCCGAGGGTGTATCCCTCGGCACTGGCGAAGGCGACGAGTGAATCCGTCGCCGCGGCCAGCTCCTCCGCGCAACTGAGCGCGTCGGCCCGTACATACCCGAGAAGCGTCGGCAGGGTCGTCATCGTCCCGGCTCCGCCGTACTGTCCACCAGCACCGGCTCGCTGGTCACCCGGAGGGACGCGAACCGCCGCCGCATTGCTTCCTCGTACTGCGCTGCCTGCTCCACCGCGGCCGTGTGGTCCGCGATCGGGTGAGCGCCGAACCAGACCCGCACCCGGCGGTGCGAGGCGGGGGATTCGAGCGTCTCCGTCATCTTCGTTCCTCGTGGTGAGTCGATCCGTGGCCGCGGACGGCTTTGTCCGCTGCTGAGTAAAGAACACCTCACCGCGCGTGCCCTCCGGAACAGTTTCGAAGGGACCTTTACAGACACCTAACGCAGAGTAGGGAAACCTTCGAATCCGCTGGTCAGAGCCGTCGGGAAGGGCTCTCCGAGCGGGCCGGAATGGCTGTCAAGAATGGTTGCAGGAATGTGCCGATACGATTTGGCAGCTCTCACTTTTCGAGCCCGGTCGAATTGTTGGATGTCCTGCTGACCGTTTGCGACCAGCTGCTTACGCACCGGTGTGCGTCCGAGTGAAATGCGCCGGATGACCGGGTACGGCGACCAGAGTCAGCGGTGCCGCGAGGACCGCGAACGCCGCCAGCAGGTTGAGGGTCAGCGGGAGACCGAGCAGCAGTGTCACTGCCGGAGCGGCGAGTGCGCCGACGAGCAGAGCCAGCGAATCCGCCGCGAAGAAGAGCGCGCCGATGCGGCCGAGCATGGCCGATGGCGCGGTGCGCTGGATCGCGGTCTGCGCGGTGATCAGCAGGACGCTGCCCGGAAGGCCGATCAGTACGGCGGCGCCGATCGCCCAAGGGACGTTCGGGGCGTTGAACAGGGCGAAGAAGGCGGCGGCGGTGGCGAACTGCGTGACGGCGAGGATGTCGCGGATGCTCAGCCAGGTCTGGACTCTGGTGCTCAGTGCCGCGCCGAGGAGATAGCCGGCGCCGAGCCCCGAGATCAGATACCCGAGCACATAGCCGGGTGTGTGCAGGCCGTCGACCGTGAACGGGACGAGTAGCGCGGTCAGGCCGGCGTTAGCGGTGAGGAAGATCGTCTGGCCGAGCAGGATCCCGCGCAGTACGCGGTGGCGGGCGACGTACTGGAAACCGGCGAGTGGGCTGTTGGTGGTGCTCGGCGTTGCCGGGTGGCGACGGGTGCGGACTGTCGCGATGACAGCGGCGGAGACGAGATAGCTGGCGATGTCGACGGCCAGGACGAACTTGATGCCGGGTCCGGCGAGGAGGAGGGCGCCGAGTGGTGGCGCGGCCAGGCGGATTGCGCTGCCGGTAAAGGCATTCAGGGCGTTGGCCGCCGCGAGTTCTTCGCCGGTGCCGACGACGGCGGGAAGCAGAGCACGCGCGGCCGGGCGGAACACCATCGTCGCGAGATTCTCGCCGAGGATCGCCAGGTAGATCGGCCAGAGGTGATCCGCGTCGGCGAACAGGATCAGCGCGACCGCGGCGGCGCTGACGAGATCCGCGATCCACATCGCGCGGGTGAGATCCCACCGGTCGAGCAGGGCCCCTGCCCACGGCCCGAGGACCAGCGCGGGGAGTGCCTCCAGGGCAAGCGCGAGGCCGGTCGCGACCGTGGAGCCGGTCAGGTCGAACACGTAGAACGGGATGGCGACGACCAGCAACCACGAGCCGATGCCGGACACGCCGCCGCTGATCCACAGCCGGCGGAAGTCACGGTTCACCAGGATCTTCATGGGGCGAGACGCTATCTTGTGAAGATAGATTCGAGCAAGAGTGTTTTCCCAGAATATGTCTTCTGGGAATAGAGTGGCAGGCGTGGAACTGGGTGAAGTCCTCCGCGACCGTCGCAAGGCGGCCGGCCGCACGATCGCGTCGGTCGCCGTCGACGCCGGGCTGTCCGTGCCGTACATCGCCAACCTGGAGAACGGGCGCGGCAACCCGACCGTCTCCGCGCTCGACCGGCTGGCCACCGCTCTGGGCGCCCGGCTCGAGGTCGGCATCGGCGACGAGCCGCCGGCAGAGCAGCCCTCGATCGGCGCCGGGTTGCTGAGCGGGTCTGATCGATCCGCGCAGGTCATCAACACTCTCGCCGCCGCTCAGTCGCGATCCCGGCCCGCCATTCGGGCCGAGGTGATCCGGACTCTCGACGCGCTGGCCGGGGCGCTCGACCGCGCGCCGACGGACGCCGACCTCGACCGGCTGCTCGATCTCCTGCTGCTGGCCGAAGCCGGGGCGAGTGCGACGCGCGCACCGTAGGGTCCGATCATGGACATTGGGGCGCGGATCGCGCGGGCACAGTTGGCGGGTCTGGCGAACTCGCGGCGGCAGATCGTCGCGGGACCTCTGACCGGGCTGCTGCACGACGACGACACCTGGTACCTGTCGGGGATGGTCGCCACCGAGCCCGGTGAGCCTTTCGATCAGGACGCCGTACCGGAGGCGCTGGCCATCATTCGCCACGCGTTCGCGGCTGAGGGGCGGTGGCTGAGCGCCGAGTTGGTCGAGGAGGCCAGTCCCGGGCTGGCCGACGTACTGGAGGCCAACGGGATGACGGTCGCGTCGCGGCCGCCGCTTCTGGTCGTCGAGTCGGCTGGCCTGTTAGAGCCTGACCTTCCGGAGGTCGTGGCCTTGGTGGTGAGCTCCGCCGAGGAGCAGGCTGAGGCGAACGCCGTCTCCGTCAAGGCCTACGAATCCGAGGACGCCGCTGCCGACTTCGAGCCCGATCCCGCGGACGGTGGATGGATCCTGCTGCGCGTCGACGGTGTCCCCGCGGCGAGTGCCTCCTGGGGTGCGGTCTCTGACGGCGTCACCGAGATCGCCGGCGTCGGCACGATCCACAGTCATCGGCGCCGCGGCCTCGGCGCGATCGCGACGGCGTACGCGACCCGTCAGGCCTTCGAGCTGGCCGGGGCCACCCTCGCCTGGCTCACCCCCGGCGACGACGGCTCGGACCGCATCTACCGCCGTCTCGGCTTCACGCCCAGGGCCACCGCTGTCCACCTCGGCGACCCCGGCGGCCATCTCGCCGATCTCCGCTGATCCGCGATGCAACCTCGATGGACCCCGGCTCCGTACTGAGGGGGCAAGGGAGAGCGGAGGGCGACGGTGGATCGAGACCAGGAGTACGTCGAGTTCGTCGAAGCATCGAGCGCGTCGTTGCGGCGGACGGCGTACCTGGTCTGCGGCGACTGGCATCGGGCCGACGACGTGGTGCAGGACGCGCTGTACAAGCTGTACCGGTCATGGTCGAAGCTGGATCGCAAGGGGAACCCACTCGCCTATGCGCGCCGCGCGGTCGTCAACGCGGCAGTGGACACTGGCCGGCGCCCCTGGCGCCGGGAAGTGCCGGCCTCTGACCTGTCGTTCGACCGCGCCCGGCTCGACGACCACGCGGACGGCCACGCCGACCGCGACGAGGTCCTCACGGCCCTCGGCAGCCTCGCGCCACGTCAGCGTGCCTGCGTGGTCCTGAGGTACTACGAGGACCTGTCCGTCGAGCAGACCGCCCAGCTTCTCGGGTGCTCGGAGGGCACGGTGAAGAGCCAGGCAGCGCGCGGCCTCGAAACTCTCCGAACCGCCATCGACCGGGCCCGGCAGATCCGCCGGCCAGCGTGAAGGAGAAGGCCATGGACACCCAGGACGTCGGCGCCGAACTGCGACGACTGGCCAAGAACGACCCGCTGGGCCCGATCGACGGGACCGCACTGCTCCACCGCGGCCGCGCCGCGCGTCGCCGACGGCGGATGCTGTCCGCAGGTGGCGGAGTCGTCGCAGTCGCCGCGGTTGCCACGGCAGCGAGCCTGCTACCGAAGGTCGTTGCGACCGATCCGGAAGCGGGCGTCGCGGGCACGAACACACCGGTGGCCCGGGTCGACTTCACCGCGGTGCCCGGCGTGCCGCGCGGCGAAGCGGGCGTGGGCGCGAAGCTGACCGAGGCCGAGGTGGCGCGACGCTGCGCACTGCGGTACCCACAGATCAAGCGGCCGATCCGGACCCCCTCGTTCGCGTACTCCAGCGCCACCGTGTTCTACCAGCCCCAGAAGGGCAGTCCGGATGCGAAGTGCACCATCCCGGGCGGCGACAAGCCGTCGGCCGAGCTGGTCGCGGCGGCCGGGCGTGATCCGATGCCGACGACGGACGCCGGCCGGTTGCGCAACTGCTCCGTCCTGTTCTGGACCGACATGACCCGGTGGCGGATCGTCGCGTCGGACACCGCGCCCGCGCGAGCGACGAATCTGGTCGCAGTGTCACCGTCGGGTGCGAAGTTCGTCGACTGCACTCTGGTTCCCAGGCCCGACGGCACCGCGACTCCGGACGGATCGGGGCCGATGGTCTTCGCCAGCGCGGTGTACGCCCGAGAGGCGTTCGACGACAAGTTCGCGCAGTTCTCGGTCCTCGGCGGCCAGGCCTGCAGCGAGTGCAAGTCGACGTACTTCAGCGGTTTCGGCCGGCTGAGCTCGGCCGCCATCGCCCGGATCCGGGTCGCGCCGGCCGGCAGCGGCAATGTCCATGACATCGCGGTGCGGGACGGGTACTACGCGTTGTCCTGGATCGACCCGGATCTGCGCGAAGTCGGTCCGGTCACGCTGACGGCGTACGACAAGACCGGCAACGTGCTGAAGGTCATTCACGGCTGACGACGTCAGCCTGGCTGCAGGAGGCGTACGGCGCTGGCTCGGAGGGCGGCGGTGGCTTTCCGGGCCGGCAGCCGGTTGGCGGCCACTGCCTCGCCCGCCGTGTGGCCGAGGGCGATCACTGCCGCGACCAGCCAGCCGAGCGGAAGGTCGCGGGTGATCTCGCCGGCGCGCTGACCGCGGCGGACCAGCCGTTCGAGCCGTTCCACCACCGGATCGTGGCGCTCGTCCTGCCCGCCGGACGGCGGCAGGTGAAGGAGCAACGGATGCTCCTCGAAGCTCCGCCAGCCGAGGTCGATCAGGTCGAGCAATGTGTCCAGTGCCGGTCCGTGGTCGAGATCGAGCGCGTCGATCGCCGCCATCGTCTCCCGGGTGAGCTCGTCGACGACGGCGTCGAGCAGAACGTCGCGGGACGCGAAGTGCGCGTAGACGGTTTGCCGGGTGACACCGGCGGCCGAAGCCACGGCTTCCATGCCCGCGTCAGGCCGCTCGTCCAGCAGCGTGATGGCGGCGGTCAGGATCGCGGTCCGGCTCCGATCGGCGTCCGCACGGCGCCTGCGTCGTACCGGCTCTTTGTCTGACACCTTGTCAAGGTTAGTGGATGCGCTTATGTTTGACAGCATGTCAGAGTTAAGCGCACGAGAGTTCGTCGCGGACTTCTTCGATTCGTTCACGCGCGAGGTCGTGGCGGGAGGTGACGCGGAGGCGGTGGTGGATCGCTACTACACGCCCGACGTGGAGCAGATCGCGGACGGCGTCGCGCTGGACCGGCAGCGGCTGATTGCGCATCTGCGGCCGATCCGGAAGAACCTGCTGACCTGGGAGTACGACGTTCACGAGGCGATCCGGACCGCTGACCGGCTGGCGGCGCGGTTCACGATCCATGCCCAGATGCGACAGGGGCGGACGATCTCGACCGAGGTCTATCTGTTCGGGGAACTCGCGCCAGATGGCCGGATGCGACGTACGACGCAGGCGACCCGGGATGTGACCGCTTGATGAGTACACAGAAGTTCCGGGTGCTGGGGATGAGCTGCGGTCACTGCGTGAACTTCGTGACCGACGAGCTGAAGACGTTGCCTGGTGTGGTTTCCGTACTGGTCGATCTGCCGACGGAGACCGTCACAGTCACCAGCGATCAGGCACTCCTGCCGGCCGCCGTCCGAACTGCGGTGGAGGCGGCCGGCTACGAGCTCGCGGATCAGGCGCCGCTGATGTAGAGCCGGTAGAGGCTGAACGGCCAGGCGTGGAACTCGTCCTCGCACCAGGCGCCGGTGGAGCCGTCCCGGATCTGCGCCGCCCGCGCCTCGCACGCGTCGTAGGAAGACAGAAAGGGGCCGACGGCATCGACCTTTCAGTTCTCGTGAAAGGCTGTGATCAGTCCGTGCGGCGGTAGATCATCTGCGCCACGCCGCTGCCGAACGAGGTGCAGGCAGTGAGCCTCAGCGCCAGCGGGGTGCCGTCCGGGAACAGCCGCCGACCCTGGCCGAGCACTGTCGGGTAGACGAACAGCCGGTACTCGTCGACCAGGTCCGCCGCGATCAACGCGTGGGCGAGGGTGATGCTGCCGGTGCAGACGATCTGCGTACCGTCGGTGCTCTTCAGCCCGCGAACGTCGTCCACGCCGCGCAGGATCGTGGTCGGTTCCCATCCCGGCTCCTGCAGCGTCTGCGAGACGACGTACTTCTGCACGGTGTTCAGGTACTCCGTGACTCCGGTGGCGTCGTCGTCCTGCGCCGGCCAGAACCCGCGCATCTCCTCGAACGTCGTCCGCCCGGTCAGGAACCCGTCCGCTTGGGCCATCTGGTCGCGCAGGACTCCGAGCACCTCGTCACCGCCGTCCGCGGGGGCGAACCAGTCGCCCGCCTCGATGACACCGTCCACGGTGATGTTCTGGGTGACAACCAGTTCGCGCATCAGCCCTCCTCGGTGGGTTCAGTTGGTACGTCGGAACTGGTCGCCACCCCTCGACATCACGAGGTCAGCGGACGGTGAAGCCTGCCTTCCGGAAGGCGTCGGCGAGGGAGGTCTCGTCCATCGGGGTGTCGGCCTTGGAGCCGCCGCGGTTCTGGCCTTGACCGCCTTGCTTGCGGCCACCCTGGCCGCCCTGGCCTCGACCACCGCCTCGACCACCGCCTTGACCACCGCCCTGGCCGCCGCGGCCGCCGCCCTGACCACCGCCGCGTCCGCCCTGGCCGCTGGGGCCCCGACCGCCGCCTTGGCCGCCGGCTCCGCGGTTGCCCTGGTTGCCCGGCGTACGCGGGCCGCTGCCGACCTCGTCGTCGAGGCGGAGGGTCAGGGAGATGCGCTTACGGGGGATGTCGACCTCGAGCACCTTGACGGTGACGATGTCGCCGGGCTTGACCACCTCGCGCGGATCCTTGACGTAGTTCTTCGACAGCGCGGACACGTGCGCGAGCCCGTCCTGGTGTACGCCGATGTCGATGAACGCACCGAACGCCGCCACGTTGGTGACCTGGCCCTCGAGCCGCATCCCCGGCTTCAGGTCAGCGATCTTGTCGACGCCCTCGGCGAACACCGCGGTCTTGAACGCCGGCCGCGGGTCGCGCCCCGGCTTCTCCAACTCGGCCAGGATGTCGGTCACCGTCGGCAGACCGAACATGTCGTCGACGAAGTCGGCCGCCTTAAGCCGCTTCAGCTCCGACGACCCGATCAGGGACTTCATGTCCGCGCCGGTCGCGTCGAGGATCCGCCGTACGACGGGATAGGCCTCGGGGTGCACGCTGGACGCGTCCAGCGGGTCGTCGCCGTCGGGGATCCGGAGGAATCCGGCCGCCTGCTCGAACGCCTTCGGCCCGAGCCGCGGCACCTCCTTCAGCGCCGTCCGGGACGTGAACGGCCCGTTCTGGTCGCGGTGCAGGACGATGTTGTCGGCCAGACCCGGGGTGATGCCGGAGACGCGGGTCAGCAGTGGAGCCGACGCTGTGTTGAGGTCGACGCCGACCGCGTTCACACAGTCCTCGACCACCGCGTCGAGCGAACGCGACAGCGAGTTCTCGGCCAGGTCGTGCTGGTACTGCCCGACGCCGATCGACTTCGGGTCGATCTTCACCAGCTCGGCCAGCGGGTCCTGCAGCCGGCGCGCGATCGAGACCGCGCCACGCAGCGACACGTCCATCCCGGGCAGTTCCTGGGAGGCGAACGCCGACGCCGAGTACACCGACGCGCCGGCCTCCGACACGACCGCCTTGGTGAGCTTGAGCTCGGGGTGCTTCGCGATCAGCTCCGCGGCCAGCTTGTCCGTCTCGCGCGACGCTGTACCGTTGCCGATGGCAATCAGCTCGACGTCGTGCGCGGCGGCCAGCGCGGCCAGCGTGGCGATCGACTTGTCCCACTGGTTCTGCGGGACGTGCGGGTAGATGACGCCGGTGTTGACCACCTTGCCGGTCGCGTCGACGACGGCGACCTTCACACCGGTGCGGAAGCCCGGGTCGAGGCCCATCGTCGCGCGGGTGCCGGCCGGGGCGGCCAGCAGCAGGTCACGCAGGTTGGCCGCGAACACCCGGATCGCCTCGTCCTCGGCGAGCTGCCGCAGCCGCAGCCGCAGGTCGATGCCGAGGTGGACCAGGATCTTCGTCCGCCAGGCCCAGCGGACCGTCTCGACCAGCCACTTGTCGGCCGGGCGGCCCTGGTTGTCCACGCCGACCTTGCGGGCGACGGTGGTCTCGTACTCGGTCGGGCCGTCGGCCTCGACACCGGCGGGCAGTGGCTCGATCGTCAGCGTCAGCACGTCTTCCTTCTCGCCGCGGAACATGGCGAGGATCCGGTGTGACGGCATCTTCGTGAACGGCTCGTCGAAGTCGAAGTAGTCCGAGAACTTCGCGCCGTCGGTCTCCTTGCCCTCGCGCACCGCCGACGCGAGCCGGCCCTGCGTCCACAGCCGCTCGCGCAGTTCGCCGATCAGGTCGGCGTCCTCGGCGAACCGCTCGACCAGGATCGCGCGGGCACCGTCCAGTGCCGCTTGCGGGTCCGGGACCTCAGCGTTGACGAACACGGCGGCCGCGGCGAACGGCTCGACGTCCGGGTCGGCCATCAGCCCGTCGGCGAGCGGCTCGAGGCCGTTCTCCCGGGCGATCATCGCCTTGGTACGCCGTTTCGGCTTGAACGGCAGGTAGATGTCCTCGAGCCGGGACTTGGTGTCGGCCGCGAGGATCGACGCCTTCAGCGCGTCGTCGAGCTTGCCCTGGCTCTCGATCGACTCGAGCACCGTCTGGCGGCGTTCCTCCAGCTCACGCAGGTAGCGCAGGCGTTCCTCGAGCGTGCGCAACTGCGCGTCGTCGAGCATCCCGGTGACCTCTTTGCGGTACCGCGCGATGAACGGGACCGTCGACCCTTCGTCCAGCAGCGTCACCGCTGCCCGCACCTGGAACTCGGCGACCTCCAGTTCCCCGGCGATCCGCTGCTCGACCGACTGCACGACCACGTCAATTCCCCTCTACCGGCAACAACCCGCCGAGCATTCTGCCCCGGCCAGGCTCCATATCCTTCCCCATCCCCCCCCCCACCCCGAAACCCCCATCCCACCCCCTGTGGACAACCACCGCCACTCCACCGACTTTGAGCACCGGCCGGCCAGGAATTCGGCGCGAAAGTGGTTGGTGGGTGCTCAAGGTGGTCCAGGTACGCCGAACTCCCCGCGGCCGGGGTGGGCGCGGGGAGTTCGGCGTTCGTTGTCAGGCGGCTTCGAGGACCAGGTCGTCGGTCTCGGTGTTGGCCTCGGCCTGCTTGGCGGGGCGCATCAGGGTGTAGGCGATCGCGACGGCGGCGGCGACGATGCCGGCGGCGATGGCGAACGACAGGTGGTAGCCGGAGGTCAGCGCCTCCAGCGCCGGCTTGGTCGAAGCGACCGCCTCGGTGCGGGTGGCGGACAGCGTGGCCAGGACGGCCAGGCCCAGGGCGGCGCCAACCTCGGCGGTGGTACCGATCAGACCCGAGGCCAGACCCGCGTCCTCAGGCTTGACGTCAGCCATCGACAGCCCCATCAGAGCCGGGAAGCAGACACCGCCACCCAGGCCCAGCAGCACCAGTACCGGCAGCACGTGGACGAAGTAGTTGCCACCGACCGGAGCCTGCGTGAAGAGCAGCAGACCGACCACGATCAGCGTCAGTCCGGCGATCAGCGGGCGACGGGGGCCGAACCGCATGACCAGCTTCTCGGAGTACTTCACCGACAGCAGCCCCATCACCACAGTGGTCGGCAGGAACGCCAGTCCGATCTCCAGAGCGGAGTACCCGAGCACCCGCTGCAGGTAGAGCGAGCCGAGGAAGAAGATGCCGAACATGCCCGAGCTGGACAGCGCCTGGACCAGGTTCGCACCGGTCAGGTTGCGGGAGCGGAAGATCCGCAGCGGCACCAGCGGGTTCGCGGCGGTCGCCTCACGGACGATGAACGCGGCCAGCAGCACCAGCGTCACCAGGCCCAGCACGACGGTCCGCGGTGCGGTCCAGCCCAGCTCGGCGGCCGGCTTGACGATGGTGAAGACGCCGACCATCAGCGCGGCGGTGATCAGGATGGCGCCCGGTACGTCGGTGCCGCGGCCCAGCCCGAGGCCCTTGTCCTTGTCGATCAGCTTGACGGCCAGTACGGCGGTCAGCGCGCCGATCGGCAGGTTGACGAAGAAGATCCAGTGCCAGTTGATCGCCTGGGTCAGCACGCCACCGGCCAGCAGACCGATCGAGCCGCCGGCCGACGCGACGAAGGCGTAGACGCCGATCGCCTTGGCCTGCTCACGCGGCTCGGGGAACAGGGTCACGATCATGCCCAGGATCACCGCGGAGGTCAGTGCGCCGCCGACACCCTGGACGAACCGGGCGATGACGAGCACCTCCTGGGACTGGGCCAGTCCGCACAGCACCGAGGCGGCGGTGAAGACGACCAGGCCGGCGGTGAAGATGTTGCGGCGGCCGAGCAGGTCGCCGAGCCGGCCGGCGAGCAGGAGCAGGCCGCCGAAGGCGATCAGGTAGGCGTTCACCACCCACGCCAGCGAGGAACTGGTGAAGCCGAGGTCGTCCTGGATGGCCGGCAGGGCCACGTTCACCACGGTGACGTCGAGCACGATCATCAACATGCCCGCGCACAGCGTGTAGAGCGCCAGCCAGCGCGAGCGGCCGCCCTGCGCGGCCGGCGAAGTCGCCAGGGTTTCGGTCGTCGCGTACATCTTGGGTCTCCTTGAGTCCTTGTGAGGGCCTTTACACCCTTACGTCGGACCAGGAGGGCTCAGATTGACACGTCCTCAGAACTTTTTTCCGGGCCCGTGCGACCGACCCGGGACAACCAGTACCCGACCAGGGCCGGGACCAGGCCGGAGCCGACCACCAGCAGCGTCGGGAGCTGGGAGGCGAGCGCGAACCAGGTGAGCAGGATGATCACGCCACCGGCCACCGGGAGGGAGCGGCGGAGCAGGAAGAGGTTGGCGGACCGGAAGAGTGTCTTCATGGTCGTGTCGTCGTCCGCCTCGGGCAGCAGCGCGAGCGCGCTCAGGTAGAGCCCGAGGATCATCCCGGTGAGCGGGATCAGCACCGCGAGGGCGAAGACTCGCACGCCACCGCCGGAGTACGCCCAGAACGCGATCCCGAAGGCGAGCATCAACCCGCCGAGGTAGAGCCCGATCCCGGTCAGCCAGAACCGCCGGAACGCCCAGCCGAACTCCTTGAAGAACCGCCGCAGCAACGACGGCCGGTCCTGGCTGATCGCCTCCGGCAGTACTCGTTGCAGCGCGAACGCCGCCGGGAACAGCGTGACGATGCCGAACGAGAGCACCAGGAAGACCAGCTGCAACATCAGCAGATCGCCGATGATCGACAGCTTGGACAGCACAGTGCTGGTCCGGCCGGCGCCTTCCACCGATTGCCTCCTCGTTCCGTGTGAGCGTGCCTGATCGTATGATCACGAACAATCACGCGCCACATACTGCACCAGACTCGGCCAGACTGGGCCACAGCACAGGGGACTGCATGCTTGCACCGGAGCGCCACGAGCTGATCCTGCGGAGCCTGCGCCGGCACGGCCGGCTCCGGGTGGCCGAGCTGGTCGCCGAGCTGGGCGTCTCCGCGATCACAGTACGCCGGGATCTCGCCGAACTGGATTCGGCCGGACTCCTCCGCCGCGTCCACGGCGGCGCGCTCGGCATCACCTCGGCCGACCACACCGCCGGCGGCCGGCCCACGATCGGGATCGTCGTACCGAGTGCGGCGACGTACTACTCCGACGTGATCCGCGGCGCCCAGGCGATGGCGGACCGGCACGGCGCCCGCCTGGTGCTGGGGGTGTCGAGCTACGACGCGACGATCGAGCAGGAGCGGATCGACAAGGTGCTGGGGGCCGGGGTGACCGGTCTGCTGCTCAGTACCGCGCTCGGCGACGCCGACGCGGACAAGGTCGGCTCGCGCCTGGACGACATCGAAGTACCGCTGGTGCTGATGGAGCGGGCGTTCGGATTCCCGCAGGTGGCGCGCGAGTACGACTATGTCCGGACCGACCACGAGTACGGCGCGATGCTGGCGCTGCGGCACTTCGCGGCGCTCGGGCACCGGCGGATCGCGGTCAACCTGCAGGCCACGGTGACGGCGTACTGGCTGCGGCGCGGGATCGAGGCGGCCGCGTCGACGCTCGGGGTCGACCTGTTCCTGTCGCCGGTGGACCTGCCGATGGAGGGGAAGGATGCGGCCACGCTGGCGCAGCTCGACGCGTTCCTGGCCGAGTGCGAGTCGTTCGGCACGCGCGCGGTCCTGATCCACTCCGACGAGCACGCTGCGCGACTGGTCGAGCGCGCGATGGAGCTGGGGCTGCGGGTTCCGGAGGATCTGGCCGTGATCGCCTACAACGACGTGACCGCGGCTCTGGCCGTCGTACCGCTGACCGCTGTCAGTCCGGCCAAGTTCATCCTCGGCGGCACCGCCTGCGAGCTGCTGCTCCGCCGCCTTGAGTCCGGCGCGCCGCGTCCGACCGCGGTCCAGCACCTCAGCCTGCTCCCGGAACTCCGGATCCGGTCCTCGTGTGGAGCGCTTCAACCTGCGATGCACTGATCGGCCCGGTTCCGGTTCTGATCGAATGTGATCATTCGAGCGTCAGGGTATTGACGAGGAAAGCCCTTTCCCATACTTTCGCTGCACCTGGTGCTGGCCCGGCCCTCCGGACCCGCCCGAAACAGGTTCGGCAGCGAAGGAGTTCCCCTGTGAGACGTGGTGTGGGACTGACCTTGCTGGCGGCGGCGCTCGGCGTCGTGGTCAGCAGTTGTGGCAACGGGGTGATCGACAAGAGCACGGACGGGGTCCCGCCGGCCGAGGCCACCGGCACCCTGCGGATACTGCTTCCGTCCTTCCCGCCCAGTACCAAGGGCCGGGAGGAGTTCCAGAAGGTCGTCGACGACTTCCACCAGAAGTATCCGAAGATGAAGGTCGAGCCGGACTTCGCGACGTACAACAACCTGAACGAGAAGTTGTCGACGTCGATCGCGGCCGGCATCCCGTACGACGTGATGGTCACCGGTGTCGGCTGGATCCAGCCGTTCGCGTCGAAGCGGATCTTCGAGGATCTCGGCAAGTACGGCGTGACGCCGGACGTGATCAAGGAGAAGAGCGTCGCGGCGCTGATCCCGGCGGCGACGTACGACGGCAAGCTGTACGCGTACCCGCTGGTCGCCGACGCCCGCGCCGTCGCCCTGCGCAAGAGTGCCTTCCGCGAGGCCGGTCTGGACCCGGACAAGCCGCCGACGTCGCTGACCGAGCTCAAGGCCGCGGCCGAGAAGCTGACCAAGCGGGACAAGGACGGCAACATCACCCGCAGCGGTTTCGACCTGGCCTCCGCGACCGGTTTCCGGCAATCGTTCACGACGTTCCTGACCTCGACCGGCACGCAGCTGTACGTCAAGGGTCAGCCGACGTTCAACAGCCAGGCGGGGCTGGACACGCTGAACTGGATCAAGTCGATGATCAACAACGTCCAGCCGTACGGCCAGACGAACGCGGCCCAGCAGCCGCTGGTGTACTCCGGTGAGGCCGCGATGGGCATCGTCGGCGCGGCGGTCGACTGCTCCGACAAGGGCATCGGCCAGAAGAACTGCGACGACCTCAAGTTCTTCCGCTTCAACAGCGGCAAGGAGATCGAGTACGTCGGTGGCGACCTGGCTTCGATCGGGTCGCGCAGCCGGCACAAGGACGCGGCCTGGTCGTTCATCCAGTCGCTGACCGAGCCGGCCACTCTGGACGCGCTGGCCAAGCTGAACAAGAAGATCCCGGCCTACAAGGACGCCGGCAACTCGCCGCAGGCGAAGTCGAACCCGTTGAGCAAGTTCGTCGCCGACGGCCTCGTCTACGCGGCCAACGAGAACGAGGTGCCGTCCAACTGGCTCGAGATGCGCGGCAACTTCGACATCCAGCTCACCCAGGCGGTCCTCGGACAGAAGGATCCCGCCAAGGTGCTGGCCAACCTGGCAGGACAGTCCCGATGAGCACAACTCTTGAACGTCCAGCACTGGACACTCCGCGCAAGGTCACCCCGTCCAAGGACAGCCGTACGCTGCTCCGCAGTCAGGTCCGGACCGGCTGGGCGCTGCTGACGCCGGCGCTGCTGCACTCCGGCATCTTCATCGTCATCCCGGTCGTCGCCGTACTGGTGCTGAGCCTGACCGACTACAGCTTCGGTGACACCTGGTCCTGGGTCGGGTTCGGCAACTACTCCGACCTGTTCCGCGACGTCGACTTCCTCGCCTCCCTGTGGCACACGGTGCTCTACGCGATCGTGGTGATCCCGATCTCGATGGCGATCTCGCTGGCCGTCGCGATCGGGCTGAACCAGAAGATCCGGGGGATCGGGTTCTTCCGGACCGCCTTCTACATCCCGACGGTGACCGCGACGGTCGCCATCGCGACCATCTGGCTGTGGATCTACAACCCGGGCTCCGGTCTGGCGAACGGATTCCTCAGCCTGTTCGGGTTCGCCCCGAACCGCTGGCTGGCCGACCCGGCGACCGCGCTGCCGTCGCTGATGGTGGTCGGGATCTGGCAGGGGCTCGGGACCAAGATCATCATCTACCTGGCCGCCCTACAGGGCGTCTCTCGCGATCTGCTGGAGTCGGCCGACCTGGACGGCGCGAACCGCTGGCAGCGGTTCCGGAACGTGACCTGGCCGGCGCTCGGGCCGGTGCAGTTCTTCGTGCTGATCACGTCGATCGTGGGCACCTTCCAGGTGTTCGACCTGGTCTACGTGATGACCCGCGGTGGGCCTGGCAGTGAGACCCGCGTGCTGGTGCTGGACATCTACCAGAACGCTTTCCAGGACCTGAAACTCGGCTACGCGTCCGCCGAGACCGTGATCATGATGATCGTGATCGCGCTCTTCATCGGCGTCGGGCGCTTCCTCCAGAAGGCGGATGCCAATGACTAGCGCTACCTTGCCGGCGGTCGGATCCGCGAAGCCGTCGACCAAGCCCTCAGCCGTCCGGCCGGGCCGGATCGTGCTGTACGTCGTCCTGATCGTCGGCGCGATCCTGATGATCACGCCGTTCGTCTGGATGGTGCTGACCGCGTTCAAGAGCGACCTGGAGATCATGAAGTTCTCCTGGCTGCCGGGAGAGCTGCGCTGGCGCAACTTCTCCGAGGCGATGCAGACCGCGCCGTTCCTGCGCTACTTCCGCAACAGCCTGTTCATCGCGGTCGGCGAGACCGCGTTCACGCTCGCGGTGTGTACGACGGCCGGCTACGCGCTCGCGAAGATGCCGCTGCGTGGCGGCAAGATGCTGCTGAACTACTTCATCCTGCTGCTGCTCGTGCCGTTCCAGATCATCCTGGTGCCGCTGTTCCTGATCGTGAAGTCGATCCCGCTGTTCGGCGGGAACAACATCCTCGGCCAGGGCGGCATCGGCTGGCTGAACTCGTGGTGGGGCCTGATCATCCCGCTCGGCGCGGCGCCGCTGTTCACCTTCCTGGCCCGGCAGTTCTACGTCTCGCTGCCGGACGAACTGGCCCAGGCGGCCCGGGTGGACGGGCTCGGTGAGTTCGGCATCTTCTGGCGGATCATGACGCCGCTGATCAAGCCGGCCCTGATCACGATCTGCGTGTTCCAGATCGAGGCGGCCTGGAACGGCTTCCTCTGGCCGCTGATGATCACCACGTCGGACACGATGCGCCCGCTGCAACTGGGGCTGGCGATCTTCTCGCAGAACCCGGCCGAGATCCAGTGGCCGTATCTGATGGCGGGTACGGCGCTCGCGACGCTGCCGATGATCGTGCTGTTCGTCTTCGCCCAGAAGCGGTTCGTCGAAGGAATGGCGAACGTGGGCATCAAGGGCTAGAAGCCCTGGTCCTCGAACAGGTGCTCACCCCGCCCCGGGTGAGCACCTGCGAGGCCCCCCTCATGCGGTGGTCCCGAAGAAACACCGGAGCTTCCCCCAAGTGGCCCCCCACCAGGTCGCTCACCCGTTTATCGGCACAGTGTGGCCGTCGTTACATCATTCGTGCGGTTTTTTCGTGAACTCTCCGCACGATTTCTGTAGGTCCCTACCAAATTCCCACCAAATGTCACCTGCCGCGTCACTGCGATGACGCTCAGTAGGAACGGTGACGGTCAATGATGGCCCTCAGCGGCTGAGGTGGGCGTGGACGACGTGCCGCACCATCGGGGTGAGGTCCGTGGTGGCGAGAAGGTCGAGGGCTCGGGTGGCTCGAAGGGTGGCCAGGCCGTGGATGTTGGTCCACAGGGCGATGGCGCGGTCGCGGGCATCGTCGGAGTGAACCTGGGCGACCAGGTCGATGAAGACCTGGAAGAGCGGGAGGGACTGCTGGCGGAGATTCCCGCCGGCGCCTTCCAGCAGATCGTGCCTGAACAGCAGATCGAACATCCCCGGCCGCTCGGCGGCGAAGTCCAGATAGCGCCCGGCCGCCTCGACCAACAGCTCTTCAGGGGACCCACGGCGTACGCCGTCGGCTTGGAGACGACTCGCGAGGTCAGTCAGACCGGTGGCGGCGATGGCGGCGAGCAGCGCGTTGTGGGTGGGGAAGTAGCGCCGCGGTGCGCCGTGCGAGACGCCGGTACGACGCGTGATCGCGCGCAGCGAGAGATTCGCCAGCCCTTCTTCCTCGAGCAGTTCGACGCCGGCCTCGATCAGCCGCTCACGCAACGGGATGGCAGTCACGTAGACATTGTCAACCCTTGCGCCGCCGGTGACGGCGGGATAGGAGGTCCTCATGTACGCCGAGGCTGTCGAGGCTGGCCGGGTTGCGCTTTCGCAGGGGGCCTGGCCGGTCGCCCGCGCTCGGTTCGAGGCCGCCTTGGAGGCGGCGGTCACTCCTGAGGCGTTGGAGGGACTGAGCTGGGCGACCTGGTGGCTCGAGGACGCCGCTGCGTGCCTGGATGCGCGGGAGCAGGCGTACCGGCTGTATCGGCAGGCGGGTGATGCGCGGGGCGCGGCCAGGATGGCGTTGTGGCTCGGCGACGATCACAACGAGTTCTACGGCGCTGGGGCGGTTGCCGAGGGATGGTTCAACCGGGCCGCGCGGCTGCTCGACGAGTTGGAGTCCTGTCCGGAGCTCGGATGGCTCCGAGTGTTCGAAGCGCACGCCGCGCTCGGAGGCCATGACACCGAGCGCGCGCGGGAACTGGCCGGTGAAGCCCGCGAGCTCGGCCGGCGGCATGGCGCGGTGGATCTGGAGATGTTCAGCCTGGCCACCGAGGGCCTTGCCCTGGTGGAGGACGGCGCCGTCGAGCAGGGGATGCGCTGTCTTGACGAGGCGACGGCGGCCGCGCTCGGCGGGGAGTACGAGAGCCTCGCGCCGGCCGCGTGGACGTGTTGCCGGCTGATGTCCGCGTGTGAGGAGATTCGCGACTACGAGCGCGGCGCGCAGTGGTGCCGGCAGATCGAGGAGTTCAGTCGACGGATGGAGGCCCGCTTCGTCACCGGTGTCTGCCGGGCGCACTATGCGGCCATCCTCAGTTGGCACGGTCGGTGGAGCGAGGCCGAGCTGGAGTTGATCGGTGCTCGCGAAGACCTGACCGCGAAACGCCCGTACTGGCGGGCCGAGGCCGTCGTACGTCTTGCTGAGCTTCGGCGACGGCAAGGTCGGGCGGCTGAGGCAGCGGCGCTGTTCGACGAGGTCGCGTCGCATCCGCTCGCCAAGCGCGGAGTGGCCGAGCTCTGCCTCGATCGGAACGACCCGGCCGCCGCGCGGGACGTGCTGGATCGGATGTTGCGGCGGATTCCGGCGGGATCGGTTGCTCGCGCTTGGCCGCTCGAGCTTCTCGTCCGGGCCGAGACGGCCTTGGGTGACAACGAGTCGGCGGCGATCCATCTGGCCGAGTTCGGCTCGATCGCGGCGACGGTAGCTACGCCGCCGTTGCGTGCGGCGGCGCGGTTCGGTGAGGGACTTCAGGCCGCTGCGGCCGGCGATCATGCGAAGGCGTGCGGGTGCTTCGAGGATGCGGTCGACCTGCTCGACGGCATGGCTCCCTTCGAGGCAGGGCATGCCCGGTTGGAGCTCGCGCGGAGCCTGCTGGCGCTCGGCCGCACCGATGCGGCTCGTCGAGAGGCCCGTACGGCGCTTGAAGCGGTCGCCGTGCCGAGACGGGATCAGGCCGAATTGCTGACCTCGCTCGGTCTGCAAGGCACGGTGCTGAGCTTGCGGCAGGTCGAAGTCCTGCGTCTGATCGCTGGCGGCCTGGGAGATCGCGAGATCGCCGGTCGCCTAGTGATCAGCGAGCACACCGTGCATCGGCATGTGGCCAACATCTACACGCGGCTGGACTGCTCGACGCGCGCCGCGGCCGTGTCCCGAGCCACTCAGCTGGGTCTGTTGTAGATGGCCTGAACAGGTGAAGCGGTCGGATCGCCGGCTGGTCGATGCTGCTGAGCATGGAGCTGCTGGCGCAGTACAAGGAATCGGTGCGTGACACCTGGTCCACCGGGGACTATGACGCGATGCTGCAGGAAGAGGGGCTGTACGAGGCCGGAGCGCGGCTGGTGCGGACGGTCGCCGTTCAGCGTGGTGAGGACGTACTGGACGTGGCCTGTGGGACCGGGAACGCGACGATTCCGGCCGCGGCGGCGGGAGCACGGGTCACCGGGCTGGATCTGACGCCCGCGATGCTCGCGACGGCGCGCGAACGTGCGGGGGATCGCGAGATCGAATGGATCGAAGGGGATGCCGAGGAGCTGCCCTTCGCAGATGAGCATTTCGACGTCGTACTGTCGACGTTCGGGTGCATGTTCGCGCCCCGGCACGAGGTCGTCGCCGACGAGATCGCCCGGGTACTTCGGTCGGGCGGCCGGATCGGACTGTGCGCCTGGACGCCGGAAGGGTCGATCGGCGAGTTCTTCCGCGTGGTCGCTGGGTATGTCCCGCCCGCGCCGGAGTTCGCCGATCCACCACTGGCCTGGGGCGACGAGGACCACGTCCGGGAGATGTTCGAAGGCACCGGGATCGAGCTCGAGTTCAGCCGTGAGCTCGCCGGGCTTCAGCACGAGTCGCCGGAGGCCGCGGCCGATTGCTACGGGACGAAGTTCGGCCCGGTCATGCTGGCGCGGCAGGCATTGGGTGATCGGTGGCCGGCTCTGCGGGCAGACCTGGTCGACCTGTTCACGCGGGACGGCAGTCCGAGCGGGAGTGGCGTCGTACTGCCGTCCGAGTACCTCGTGATCCAGGGCCGCAAGTCAGGCGGGCCGGTGAGCGACTAGGGCGTAGGAGTTGGGGAGCCGGCCGGACCAGGCGGCTGCCTTGGTGCCGTCGGCGGGTCGCCAGAACGGTTCGGCGTACTCCTCCAGTACGTCGAGGCGCAGGCCGGCCGCCACGAGTGCGGTGACGATGTGGCCGAGGTTCCACTGCCATTCGCGGGCGCCGTTGCCGGGGAACGTGTCGTTGACGTTGGTCTCGGCGAAGTAGCTGCGGTCCGGCCGGATCCGCGGCTCGTCCTCGTCCCAGGTCCACAGCGGAACCGTCGGGTGCGCCTCGTACACGAACAGGCTCCCGCCCGGCCGCAGTACTCGAGCCACATCCCGCGCCCACGCACCGATATCGCGCATCCAGATCAACGCACCCTTGCCCGTGTAGACGAGGTCGACAGACCCGTCCTTCACGGGTACGCCGGGAACCTCGGCGACGACGTACCGGCAGGCAACCCCCAGCTCGACCGCACGCCGCTGAGCCGCCCCCGCCGCGACCGAGCTGTAGTCCACCCCGATCACCCGCGACGCCCCACCGTTCAGCAACGCCACGTCATCCAGCCCATGCCCGCTCTGAAAGTGCACAACCACAGGCCGATCGGCGAGCAACGGCCCCAACAACTCCGCCTCCCGCGCAAACAACCGCCCCCCGTCCCGAGCCTGCGCCAACAGTTCGTCGTACTCCCGAACATGCTTGCCCGAGGCCCGTTCCCACACCACCCGATTACCCCGCACCACCTCATCCATCCGAGGAGTCTCCCAGGATTTCGTAACGCAGGCTGAGAATTCCTTCGGGGGTTGTGTTGCTGGTGAGGAGGCGGAGTTGGGTTGGTGATTGGTCGAGAGTCAGTTCGGGGCCGTCGAAGATGGTGGGGACTCCGCGGCCGCCGATGGCGGTGGGGAGGAGGACGAGGTGGAGTTCGTCGATCAGGTTGGCGCGCAGGAGGGTGCCGTTCAGGGTGCCACCGGCTTCTGAGATGACGTGGGTGACGCCGAGGGCGTCGCGCATGCTGCGGAGCGCCAACGCGAGGTCGACGCGATCGTCGCCGGCGACCAGGTAGGGGATGGTTTCGTGGCGGAGATAGGCGAGGTACGACGGTGGGGTCGCGCGGGCGACGAGGAGCAGGAGATCAATGCCCTCGCCGCCTTTCTGATCCCAGTGCACGCGACCGCGACCGTCCACGACCGTGAACCACTTGCGGTGGTCTGGGTGTTCAACGACCTCCGGCGGCAGATAGTCCTCGTACAGTCCGTCGTCGGCCGCCGGTGGAAGCTCCAGCGGCGCGGCATCCTCGGTGACGAAGGTGCCGCTGCCCTCGAGGATCGCGGTCGGCGCGTACAACTCCTCGAGCAGAGCGTTCCGCGCCGCGTACACCGCGTCCGCACCATCCGGCTGCATCGAGCGCCATACACGCCCAGCCTCCTCCGACAGCAGCAGCCGGTCGCGCCCGAGCGTCACCCGGCCGTCCACCGACGCCGTCACAGATACCACCACACGCGCCCGATCAGTCATGCCCGACTTCTTATCAACGGCCGCCGACATTAGAGGGCGTCTGAGAACCCTCTTACTCGTTGTGCAGAACCTCGGCGATCGTCGTCCGGGCCGCCGAGCGAGCCGGGAGCAACGCACCGAGGCCGGCGATGACGATGCCGGCCAAGACCAGCACAGCGAGGAGTTGGGGCGGATACACGTCGAGCATGAAGTCGGGTACGTCGACCTGCGCGCCGTTCGCCATCGCCGGAACGACCAGCCGGTGCGCAACAATGCCGAGCGGGATGCCCAGCAATCCCCCGATCGCCCCCAGCGCGGCCATCGACGTCACGTCCATCAACGTCACCTGGGCCGGCGTCATACCGATCGACTTGAGCATCCCGAGGTCGCGCCGCCGCTCGCGGGTGTTCAGTACGACGGTGTTGAACACGCCCAGCGCGGCCACGGTCCCGAGCATCAAGGTCAGCAGGATGACGGTCACCAGGACGGCCGTCACAAACGTGCCCGCGTCCTGACCCGATGTCTGCTGCAGCCCCGAATCGCCGGCCTGCACCGCCTCGACGTACGTGCCGAGGTCAGTGCCCGGCTGGAGCTGGACCTCGTACAACTGCGCCCGCGTCTCGGGTGCGACGAGTTGCAGAGTCGCCCAGTTGGACAGCACCTCTTCGCCCGAGTTGTAGAGGGCCTTGCCGACGATCCGCACCCGAACGCTCTTGCCCTGCGAGTCCAGCGTGATCGTGTCGCCGACGGCAAGCGCCCGCTGCCGCAGGAACCGCTCGGACACGACCACCTGCCCCGGTCCGTCGAACCACTGCCCCTCCAGCAGCCGGTAGCCAAGGTGCTCGAAATCCCCACGATAGAAGGACACTCGCAGGTCCTGACTCGTCCCGGCCAACCGCATCGGGAGGTCCGCACTCGCCGTCACGTACTGCGCTCCCGCGGTGGACCGCAGCAGCGCCTCGTCCTCCGGATCGCTCAACTTCGCGACCGGCGGCCCGTCCTCCGACGGTGGCTGCGGTCCCGACGTACCCGCGAACATGGTCAGGTCGACCGCCCCCACGCGGCTGGCGGCCGTCTGGTAGTTGGTCAGCGACGTCCCGAGCCCCACCGCCAGCGTCACGCTTGTCACCCCCAGTACGACGGCAGCCAGCGTCAGCGCACTGCGCGCCGGGCGTGCGAACGGCAGACCGAGGCCAAGGCTGACCGGCCGCGGCAGCCGGATGCCGCTCAACCAGCGCTGCGCACGCAGACCGCGTCCGGCACGAGGAGCACTGCCCGCGCTGATTGCCTGCGCTGCCGACAAACTGCGTGCGCGGAGTGCGGGTACGAATGCGGACAACGCGACCAGGACAGGTACGCCGACCATCGCAGCCACGTCCACCCACAGCGGTACGCCGATGCCGCCGGCGCCGTAATTCTCGAAAGCCCTTGTCAGCAAGGACTCCGCGAGCAGATTGCCCGCGACGACCCCGAGTGCGCACCCGACGATCGCCGGGATCGAGATCATCGCCAGATAGACCGTCATCACCTGCGTGGGCGTGAACCCGAGCGCCTTCAGTACGCCGATGTGCTTGAAGCCGGCCACCACCGCACCGCTGACCACGTTGACCACGATCAGCGCGGCCACCGCCAGTCCGAGCCAACCGAACACCATCAGGAACGGCACGAATGTGTTCGGTTCACCAGTCGCAAGTGCCTTCAATGCAAGGTAAGACTGCGTCCCCAGCAGAGCCCCCGACGGCAGTCCGGTCGTCACGGCGGTCTGGCCGGCGGTGATCTGCTCGTTCGTCGCGGCATCGGCGAAGCGGTACAACATCTGACTCGCCGTCGGATGCAACGCCGTCATCTGCTCCGGAACGACCCAGGCATCGGCCGACATGCTCACGCTGTACGCGAACCCGACGACCGTCAGCGTCGGCCCACCGTTCGCGACCGTGAGCTTGGAGTCCAACGTCATGGCCCCGGGTCCGTTGCTCGACTCGACCGGGTTCCGGTTCAGCACGATCTCGCCCGGCTTGTCCGCCCACCGGCCCTTCCATACGTTCAGCCGGTCCACCGGCCCACCGGAATCCGCCCGCCCGACGGTCACCATCGAATCAGGCTGACCGGGTTGCTGCCCCGAGCCCAGCGCGACCGTCGCCATGGCGAACGGACCGGCCACTGCCTCTGCTGGCTTGCTCGCTTCGGTGAGCTGCGCGTCCGTGACCTTGGTCCGGTCGTACGACGCGGCCAGGTGGGCACCGCTCTGCCGGGTGTACGCCTGGTCGAAGGGACCACTCGACGCCGCGAGGAGTCCGAGCGCCACCACGATCATCGTTGTCGACAATGCGACAACCACACCGATCACGATCGTCTGCAGCCTCCGCCGTCGTACCGCTGCTCGCGACACCGGCCAGACGGCGCTCACGGCGTACGCTCCAAAGCGCGCTCGCCGGCAATCCGCCCGTCGACTACCTCGATCACTCGGCTCGCGCAGCGGGTCGCGAGTTGCTGGTCGTGGGTGACCAGCAGCAGGGTCTGACCGATCTGGTTGAGGTCCAGCAGCAGGTCCATCACCTGCTCACCGGCACGGGTGTCGAGTGCACCGGTTGGTTCGTCGGCGAGCAGGACGGCGGGCCGGTTCATCAGCGCCCTGGCGACGGCGACCCGTTGTCGTTCGCCACCACTGAGCTGGGCCGGATAGGTGTTCCGGCGACCGGCGATGCCGAGTTCCTCGAAGAGTTCGAGGGCGCGTTTGCGGGCCTGTGAGGCAGATGTCCCGGTCAGCTGCGCGGCCAGTGCGACGTTGTCCAGGGCGGACAGATCGTCGAGCAGGTTGAAGAACTGGAAGATCATGCCGATCCGCCGGCGCCGGTAGAGCGCCAGACCCTTCTCGTTCAGCGCGCCCAGGTCCTCGCCGTGCACCGTGACGGTCCCCGAGGTCGGCCGGTCGAGTCCGGCGACCATGCTGAGCAGCGTGGACTTGCCGCTGCCGGACGGTCCCATCACGGCCACAGCCTCGCCAGAGTTGACCTCTAGTGAAACCCCGTCGAGCGCGACGGATTCGCCGTACTCCTTGCGTACGGCGGTGAGCCGTACGACCGCCTGTCCGTTGCCTTCGTCATCGGTCATGGGTTCACGCTAGGAGCACCGGTGCCCGCCGGGCGTCAGCCTGCGGAGGTAACGTCCGCGGCGGGTCATCCTGCAGATGTACGCCCGCGGATGATGCGGAACCCGGACCGCCACTGGGACAGTGTTCTTGTGCGGAACGTCGTCTGGCTGATCGTTGCGGTGGTGGCGGTGCTCGCCGCCGGACTGCTCGCGGCCGCGCTGGTCCGGGCCCGGCGGGCGCACGCCCGGGCGCTCGAGGAACGAGGCTGGCTGCTCGAACGCGAGCGGGAGACGGCAGCGAAGAACGCCGTCGACGCCGAACGAGCCCGGATCGCCCAGGACCTGCACGACATCGTCAGCCACAACGTGAGCGTGATGGTGATCCAGGCCGGCGCCGCCCGCCATGTGCTCGCGAGCGAGCCGGCCGATGCCGAAGCCGCGTTGCTCGCAGTCGAGGCGGCGGGCCGCGACACGATGAAGGAGCTCCGGCACCTGCTCGGTCTGCTCGCACCGTCGGCGGAAGGCCAGGACGAGACGCTGGCCCCGCAACCGAGTCTGAGCCGGCTCAGTCCGTTGATCGACCGGATCGCCTTCGCCGGACTGCCGGTCGAGGTACGGATTTCCGGGGAGCCGCGACCGCTCCCGGCCGGCGTCGACGTCACGGCGTACCGGATCATCCAGGAGGCGCTGACGAACGCGCTCAAGCACGGCGACGGGGTGCAGGCGCAGGTGACAGTCCGGTACGCCGACCACGCGCTGCGGATCGAGATCCTGAACTCCGGGCCGAGCGTGCTCTCCGGCGGACGTCCACCCGGCCCGGACGGCGAGGGTCGCGGCTTGCTCGGACTGCGGCAGCGGGTCGCCGTGTACGGCGGCGACCTCGATGCACGGCGCCGACTCGGTGGTGGGTTCCGCGTGCGGGCCAAGATCCCGTTGGAGCGGCCGTGAGTGCGCCGCGGGTGGTGATCGCGGACGATCAGGCGCTGGTGCGGACCGGGTTCCGGATGATCCTGACCGCGCGAGGAATCGAGGTCGCCGGTGAGGCCGCCGACGGTGGCGAGGCCGTCGATGCGGTCCGGCGGCTGCAGCCCGACGTCGTTTTGATGGACATCCGGATGCCGACGATGGACGGCCTGGAGGCGACCCGGCGCATCCTCGCCGAGTCGCCGGACTGCCGAGTACTGATCCTCACCACGTTCGACCTGGACCGCTACGTGTACGCCGCTCTGGCCGCGGGAGCCAGCGGATTCTTGCTGAAGGACGTCACACCCGAGCACCTCGCGGCCGCCGTCCGGCTGGTCAACACCGGTGACGCGCTGCTCGCGCCTTCGATCACGCGACGGCTGGTCGAGCGGTTCGCGACCGGGGATTCGGTGGCGACGCCACCCGCCGTACATCGTGACCTGGCCGCCCTGACGCCGCGGGAGCTCGAAGTACTGACGCTGATGGGACACGGACTGTCCAATGCCGAGCTGGCCGCCGAGTTGACCCTCAGCGAGGCGACAGTGAAGACTCACGTCGCCAGGATCTTCGCCAAGTTGTCACTCCGTGATCGCGCCCAGGCCGTCGTACTCGCGTACGAAACGGGTCTGGTGGCCCCCGGAGCCTCGACGTGACGATGGTCTGCACTGGGGTTTGGGACAAAGGGGACTGGTTGATGAGCGACGGACCGAGCGTCTGCATTCTGTGTGCCGAGAAGGGGCCGTTCCGGCGGCGGGGGGAGAAGGGCGGCTACGGGATCGAGGAGTGCCCTGCCTGCGGGCTCGTGCAGCTCGTGCCCACGCCGACGCCCGAGACCCTGCGTGCTCTCTACGAGGGCGACACGTACTTCGACGGCGAGGCAGGGACCGGCTACTCGGAGTACGAGGACCAGGAAGAAGAGTACCTGGCGACGTTCCGTGAGGACGTCCGCCGGATCGGTGAGTTCATCCCGAGCGGCCGGATCCTCGAGGTCGGCTGCGGGTACGGCTACTTCCTGCAGGCTGCGGAAGAGGCCGGGTACGACGCGTATGGGATCGACCTCTCGCCGATGGCCGTCGAGTGGGCCGCGAAGCGCCACCCGGACCGCGTGTTCCTCGGTCTGCTCGAGGAAGTGCCCGAGATCCAGGACCAGAAGTACGACGTGATCTTCGGGTCGCACCTGATCGAGCACCTGACCGAGCCGGCCGACTTCCTGCGCCAGGCCGGCAAGCTGCTCCGCCCCGGCGGCCTGGTCGTCATGGTCACCCCGAACATCAAGAGCCTGCTGTCCCGCGTCTCCGGCTCCCGCTGGGTCTCGTACAAGATCCCCGAACACGTCAGCTACTACGACCCGGGCACCATCACCACCTTGCTGAACCGCACCGGCTACACGGTCCGGAGCGTTGACAGCGCGTACCAGTACTACGCCCTGCCGTTCATCGGCACCCGCGTCCGCGAACTGCTGAACCCGGTCTCGCGCCTGATCCCACCGGTGGAACGTCTCGGCGCCCTCCGCGACCGCAAGATCCGGGTCACCAGCGGTTCTATGCGCGTCCTGGCCGCCTGGAACGGCGAGTGAGTTGACCCGTGCCGCGGAGAGAATCGCGGCATGCGTCTCAGCCGTCGTGCATTCGGGACCCTGGCCGGCGGCGCTGTACTGGGGCTGCTGACGGCGTGCGCCAAGACGCCTGAGGAGGCAGCTGCCGACCGGCTCGAGTGGCTGCGCGGTCTGGATGGTGTGGAGAAGGCCGAGGTCGTGGCCGCCGGCAACGATGAGCTGATCGTCCTGACGTTGGCGAAGCGGCTGCCGGACCAGGCCGTCGCCACCCTGGTCGACGAGGTCAAGCGGGGTTTCGATCGGTACGACGATGACTACTACAACAGCATCGAGCTGGCCATCGACGACTTCCGTGCCCGATTCTCCCCGCCGAGGAGGGCGGTGCGGGATTCCGATCTGGAGCGGGTGCTCTGGCTGCGCAAGGACGGCCGGGCGACGGCGTCGACGTACGGCTCGTCGGGCCCGATCGTGACGGCGCCGGCGTCTGCGGTGGCTGCGGTGGCCGTTGGGTTCGATCAGGCCGCACAGAGCGACGACGGACGGCGTACGCACCGGGTCGAGTCGGTGGACCGGCAGGTCGTCGTCGAATGGACCGACAGTCCCGGCCTCGGGTTCCGCCTTGATCGGGTGGCGACGCAGCAGTTCGCCGACCTTCAGGCGAAGTACCCCGGGCTGACCGGGTGGATCCAGGCGCCGGACCGGCTGGCCGGCATCTACTTCGCGGCGGCGGACATCGAGCTGGACGCGCTGCTCACGGGCCTGCCGAAGCTCGTGACGACTGAGCAGTTCAAGAAGCTCGAGCTCGGCTGGGGACCCGTCCGGGCACCGCACACCCTCTTCACCAAGGCGTTCACTCCGCAGGTCCGGGCGCTGATCGGGCCGCTGGTGAAGATCCCCGGCGTGACGCGGATCGACCTTCGCGACGACGACGGCGTGGCGAAGCCGGAGACCGTCACCGTGAAGGATCGCGCCGGGTACGTCGCCACGATCGCGAGCCTGCGCTCGGTCTGGGATTCGTATCTGTCGGTCCAACTGATCAGGAGATCGTCCCGGTACGTCGGGCATCTCGGCCGACCGGTCTTCCGGGGCTCGCTCTTCGACGCGGGTGCGGAGTACCGGATCCACGCGGCCGTCGCCGATCTCGCCGGCGTGACCGAGGTACAGGTCGGCCCGGAGTCCGCCAACCTGACCATCGCCAGGGACATCACCGACGCCGAGCTCGCGACGACCCTCAAGGCGATGGCCGAGCTGCCCGTGGCGAACCCGATCGACCTGGCGGTGAGCGACGACCCAGAGACCTTCGACATCACCCTGATCGGGCATGTTACCGCCGGTAAGTACGTCGCCCCGAGCCCTGCTCCGGCCAAGGTCGACCCGGCGCTCATCACCCGGGTGACCACTGCCTGGATCCGCGCAGCCCGCTGAAGTTCCGCCGGATGGGTACCGGAAGGAATCTGTTGGGAGGTTCGGGATGAGCAAGATCGGCAATCTGCCGGAGGTCGTGTCGCCGGAGGAATGGTTCGCGGCGCGGCGGGAGTTGCTCGCCAAGGAGAAGGAACTGACGCGGGCGCGGGATCGACTCAACGCGGATCGCCGCCGGTTGCCGATGGTCTGGATCGACAAGAAATACCTGTTCGAAGGGCCGGAGGGGACGGTCGGGCTCCTCGACCTGTTCGAGGGCCGGCAGCAGTTGGTGATGCACCACTTCATGTTCGATCCGGACTGGGGCACGGGCTGCACGAGTTGTTCCTCCGCCGCCGACGGGATCGGCAAGCTGCGGCAGTTGCAGGTGCGCAACACGACGCTTGTTGCGGTCTCGCGGGCGCCGTACGCGAAGCTCGCCGCCTATCGGGACCGGATGGTTTGGTCGTTCCCGTGGTACTCGTCGTACGGCGGTGACTTCAACTACGACTTCCAGGCCACGCTCGACGATCGGATCGCGCCGGTGCTGTTGCAGTTCCGCACCGAAGCCGAGATGGCCGATATCGCCGGCTCAGGTGCGCCGCTGTCGGACGGACCGTGGACCGAGGACTGGCGTGGAATGGACATGCCGGGCATCAGCGCGTTCCTGCGGGTTGATGACGAGGTCTTCCACACCTACGCGACGTACGGCCGCGGGATCGAGGACTTCCACAACGGCTATCGCTACCTCGACCTCACCGTCCTCGGCCGCCAGGAGGAGTGGGAGGAACCAGCCGGCCGCGCTGAGCCCCTCGGCTTGCAGGTCGGCGGGCCGAACATGCGCGTGCCGGACGAGTACGACGTCTAGGACCGTCTCGCCAGGTGGAGCGTCAGGTCGGAGACCAGGGTCACCTCGTCCGGGAGCACGGCGGCGATCCGCTCGAAGACCAGTTCCCGCGTCCTGCCGGGAAGCAGCAGGTACGCCGAGAGCGTCGACAGGTGGCCGATGTAGTCCGCTGCCGTCAACGTCGTACGCCGTTGGATGGAGGTCCGGCGTACGTCGGTAAAGAGGTCCGAGCGAAGCAGGTCCGTCCCGGGCCACTCCTCCGCGGTGCCATCACGTGACGGAATGCCGTCGTCCGCCACGAATTCCGACCTGGCGAGGACGACAGCCTCGTCGAGGTCCTTGTCCGCGAGATACAGCGGCCCGTTGAAGGACGCGAGGATCCCGCCAGGGTTGAGCAGCGCAGCCACGCGCGTCCAGCGATCGGTCGGATCGGTCCAATGCAATGACGCTGCTGCGAAGACCAGGTCGAACGTGGAAGTCAGCGGCAGATCCTCGAACGCGCCCTGCACCGCGGTGACACTCGACGGCACCTGCTTGCGCAACTCCTCGAGCATCGCCGCGTCCGGCTCTGTGGCCGTCACCGCGATCCCCCTCGCGGCAAACACCCGGGTGGCCTTCCCGGTCCCCGCCCCGATCTCCAATGCGGTGCTCACCGCCCGGCCGGCGTACTCCAGGACCTTGTCCACAAGCTCGTCCGGATACCCCGTCCGGAACCGCTCGTACGCCGCAGCCGCACCCCCGAAACTCAATGCCCGCTCAACCATGCGTCGATGTTTTCACTGTCCCGGCGTGTAGCGCACCTGAGTTATCTCGTTGCGAAGGACGGCGTACATCACCATCGTCGACCCGGAGCTTGGCGCCGCACGGCAGTACGCCGGCCATCCGCGCGAACATGACGTCGATGGAATTCTGCCTGTCCCGGCATCGGCTCGACCGCCTACGCGTCTCCGCAGAGCAGCACGTCGCGATCGCCCGCGCCATCGAGTCCGGCAACGAACGCCGGGCCGCTCAACTGTCCGCCGACCGCCTCCGCGACAGCCTCGACGTCGTCGTCCAGTCCCTCTCCACCTCCCTCATCGGCCCCGACGACCACGCCCCCGCTCCGCTCGGTGTTCAGTCGACGTGAGTCGCTCGCGAAGTACGTCCGGGACTTTGAGAGGTGTGCCGTCCGTCTCTCGACTTGCCAGTGCTCGACGCAGTAGGTCGACGTCCAGCGATGCCGGGTCGACGGCCGTGAGAGTTGCCTGCAATCTGTCGGGCTGGTCGCGGAAGAGCATGGTCGCGAGCTGAACCTCAATTGGTACGACGGGGATCTGCGTCCCGTTCCAGTCGATGACCAACCGCTCGTCCCAGACTGCTGCGGCGGGGGTTTCGACCAACAGATCTGCTGGCGCCGAACTGTCGATATGCGCTAACTCAACCCTGAACCCAGCCAGCGTCCACCGGCCGAAGGTCCAACGGGCATCGCCGGGGCCCACGAACGTCATGGTTGGCTCAGGCACGCTGCTGAACCAGATCGGATCTGTTGGGCTCGATCGATCCGTCCGGCTCGGCAGGACGGTCGCCGCCGTACGGACGCCTGCGGCTGTTGACACCGCAACGTCGAGGTCGCCCGGCTCGATGGCCACGCCGTGAAGGGCTGTCGCCGCGCTGCCGACCAGCATCCACTCCACGTCGGTCCCCGCCAGCCGCACGGCAAGCTCCCGAAGCGCGTCCGCCCATCCACCATCCATGCGCCGACCCTGCCAGCCGCCACCGACAAGAAAGAACGTGATTGCTCGGGTGGTGGGGGTTTGGCACGATGCCGGGCATGCGTGGTGTGGGTGCGCCGGCGTGCGTGTTGGTGACGGGGATGCCTGGGGCTGGGAAGTCGACGGTTACCCGGCTGGTTTCCGAGCGGCTGCCGCGGTCGGCCCGGATTGGTGGCGATGAGGTCAACCAGCTGATCGTGAACGGGTTCGTCTGGGCCTTGGGTCAGCCTGCCGACGAGGCTGCACGCCAGGTGGAACTGTTGCACCGCAACCTGTGCGCGCTCGCGAACAACTTCATTGACGCCGGCTTCACGCCACTGATCGACGCGATGATCCCGTCCCGCGCGAAGCTCGACTTCTTCCTCGACCTGCTTGCGCCGCGCCAGGTCCTGTTCATCGTCCTCACTCCGGGCATCGAGGTCTGCCGGCATCGCAACGAGATCAGGGATCCTGCCGAGCGGTTCGACTTCGACGGGTACGACGCCCTCGAAGCCGACATGCAGCGTGAGTTCGGCGACGCCGGCTGGTGGTTCGACACCTCGGCGCTGACGCCTACCGAGACCGCCGACCGGATCGTCGCCGAAGCCCAGCACCGCGCGCGCGTGAACTGACACCGCGGCAGGTTGTGCACGACCTCTCGCGCGGAGGCCTTGGTTCAGGTACCGTCTGATGAAATTACGGTCATGACCGAAATCCGATCACCGCCCTGATCAGGAGGCTTGTCCGATGGAGAACCACACACCTGGGATCAACCGCCGTACGCTGCTCGGCGCCGCTGGAGTCGGCGCGCTCGGCTGGGGACTGTCCTCCCACACCACCGCGCGCGCCGCCAGTGCCGACGCCGAGGAGTGGACCACTCGAGCGAAGTTCGACGCGCTCGACCTGGGCTTCAACAACGGCAACGGCCGCAAGGACGAACTCAACGAGGACCGCGGTGCGGTCGGTTGGGGCGAGGCGTACATCCTGCAGGCCTACCTGCTCATGTGGGAGGCCTACCGGGATCCGTACTACCTCGACAAGACGATCGACCACGCCGACCACATGCTCGCCACCCGCGACTCTGTGCGCGGCGTGAGCGACTGGCGCGGCCTGTCGCTGCCTGCGTGGCGGATCTACTGGCCGTACTCCGCGGGCGAATTGGCGCTCGCCGACGTGCAGGGCCGGCCGTCGCTGCGGCTCCGGACCGCGTGGACGTTCGCGGAGAGCCTCGACGTCACCGCGTCTGCCGGCACCAGTCCGGGCACCTTCAAGATCACGACGTACCACCGTGACAAGCATGTCGGCCGGACGTACGACAACCTGACGATGGACCCGGGTTCGGCGGACTTCGCCGTACGCCGGATCAACGCGGCTTTCGACGGCCGGGTCGATCTGCTGACGGCCAAGGACCTGCGGCCGTCGCCGGACGCCGCGGGTGATCCGGCGCCGCTGGTCGACACCATGCACTCGGCGTACTTCCACTCGTCGGTGCACTCCGGTCAGGCGGCGTACCCGCTGGCCTGGTTCGGGCGCATCGTGGCGACGACTCCTCGGCTGCGATCGGTACGCCGGTACCGGGACAAGGCGAAGGAATACCTGGACGCCGCCGAACAGGCGCTCGCGGTCCACGACGAGGAGTACCGGCTGTCGGATCAGGGCGGCGGCTACTACATCTACCTCCGCGACGTTCCGAACAACTTCGACGGTGTGGACCTGCCGCACAACTACGCCACCTCGCCGGCACGGGCGTACCTCGAGCTGACGCACGCCGGCCGGCACAAGCACCGCCGGCGGGCGACGGAGCTGGTCCGCGACTTCGTCGGCGACCTCACCCGGCAGACCGACGGCACCGCCACCTGGCACTACTACCGGACCAACGGATGGCTGTGGTCCGGCTGGACCAGGGCCGACGACCTGTCCGACAACTTCCCCGCGCACGGACCCGCCCGCCAGCAGGAGGACGTGTCACACGCCCACGTCAGCATCACGATGGCTGCGGCCGCCTACCGGGCCCGGATCGGCGTCACCAGCGACGACATGACCCAGCTGTGCTGCACGTTCAGCCAACGAGTCCTGGTCACCGCAGCGGACGGCAGACCGACGGTCACCACGAACGTGGACGGCAGCGGGCCGTTGTCCAACCCGGCGTACGAGTCGATCATCCCGTCCTGGCTCGGCGTGGCGTCGTTCGGCGACACCCAGGCACTGGTCCGCGCCGCCGCCGAGCGGTTGGCGGTCAACAATCCGGCGCCCGAGGTGATCCCGATGTTCTCGACGGCCTACCTGAACTGGGCCGCCCGCACCGGCGCCCGCCTGCGCTGACGCTTCAGATGCCTTCGGCGAACGCACTCCGGATGCTGTCGCCGTACGCATCGTCCGCCAGCGCGTCCAGGTGCGCCTGGCCGAGTTCGAAGTGCCGACAAGCGTTGGCGTCATCGCCGAGGCGTCGATAGTCGACGGCCAAGTTGAGGTGGAGGGACGGCAGGAGGGCGTTCTTGCCGCCCGCGTTGCCTCTCTCGACCGCTCGCTGGTCGGTCAGTTCGTCCATGAGAGCGAGGGCTCGGAGGTCCCACGCAAGCTCGTCCTCGGGGTTCTCCTGCACGTCAGCCAGCGAGTGAGCCAGGAAGACCTTGGCGAACGCGTCGTCTCCACTGTCAACCTCAACGACCAGGGCCTCCATCAAGGCCTTCGCTTCCGGCGAGCGTCCCTGTTCGCGAAGGGCAATCCCCTCGCGAATGGCGGCGAACGCAGACGACTCGGGCGAGATGGTCATGCTGGCCTTCATATCACTACAACTACCTGCAACAGGCCTGGGTGAGCGGGACAGTTGCGTAGCCTGTGGGGATGACTGAGGTTGTTCCGGTTACGCGTAGTCGTCCGATCTCGCGTGGGTCCGAGCGGGCGATGTTGGAGAGCATGCTCGACTTCTACCGCGCCACTGTGGTCAACAAGGTGGCTGGGCTGACGGACGATCAGGCGTTCACGGCGGTGGTTTCGCCGTCGAGTCTGACGCCGGCGACCGTGGTGAAGCACCTGGCGGGGACCGAGCGGTTCTGGTTCAGCATCGACTTCGCGAATCTCGACGTGGAGTGGCCGTGGCCGGACGACGATCTGCACGGCAACTTCCGGATCGCGCCCGGCGACACTCTGGCTGCGATCGTGGAGGACTACGTCCGGGAGTGCGAGAACTCTCGACGCGCGATCACGGACGCCGACCTCGACGATTCCGCCCGCGGCCAGGACATGGACTTCACGCTGCGCTTCGCGATGATCCACATGATCGAGGAAACCGCCCGCCACTGCGGCCACCTCGATCTGTTGCGCGAAGCAACAGACGGCACCGTCGGTACGTAGCCGCCGCCGGGCCTGGTGTGGGTCAGTCGGTGACCCAGTCCATGTGGTCGATCCAGTGGTCGAACAGGGCCCGATCGCCCTGCACATCCGGGAACCTCGCGCAGCGGGCGGCGCCGGCTGATCACGAGCAGTAGTTCGGCGGCCGGCCCGCGGACCGCGACGTCCGCCTTGCCGTGTGCGCGTGCCAGGACGACCCGGTCCGCTTCCCGGCGTGCCAGCCACTCCCCGGGCGCGTCGGTCGCGTGGAAGTGCAAGGTCTGTCCGCCACCGCGCATCGCATCGGCGAAGCCCGGTCTGTTCTCCCAATAGCCGCTGGAAGTCATCGTGTCCAGCCAGTCCTCGAGGGCCTCAGCGGCATACTCCGGCGCCAGTTCGTACCGCATGCCGAGCGCCGCAGCCGCGTCCGCGCGATGCACGCACGCCTCGCCGAACAGCCGGCGTGACCAGAACGGCACGCCCGCGGCGGCGCCGGACGGATCCCACACCGGCGTGTCATCGTCGACCGAGTCGAACGCCTGCTTCGCCTCGGCCGCGGCGTCGGTCATCCAGGCGCCCCACTGGCCCGAATCGGCCGGCGCCGGAACGTACCGGGCGAACGCCTCGCTCGGCTCACTCATCCGCTCACCCACGAGCATTGCCACCATGCGCTGGGTCGCGCTGACATGATCGACCAGATCGGCCAGCGTCCACTGCGGGCACGTCGGCACCGGGATCGCCGCATCCTTGCCGTCCACCCACTCGGCGAACGTGCTCGTCTGCTCCACAACGGCGTTCAAATATCCGGTCGTATCCATCGCTCCCACTCCCAAGCACTGCGTCGACACCTGCCGAACCTGCGTCGTGCCGCCTCAGCCGGTCGGCCGTTCCATCTCCGTGAGGCTAGGAGCCGGCCGCCTGCGTCCGCATCGGTCGAACGACTGGCGCTGAGCCGCCCGAGACCCCGAACAACAGAAAGGCCGGTCGCCTCAGCAACCGGCCTTCCTCCATGCTCGTCCCGCTGAAGCGCTCCGACCTGCGGTTTTGCTGCTCCGGGGGAGTGGCGGAGGATACGAGATTCGAACTCGTGAGGGGTTGCCCCCAACACGCTTTCCAAGCGTGCGCCCTAGGCCTCTAGGCGAATCCTCCAAGCCGAGAGGATACGCGAGCGGCGAGGGTTTCGGAAAATCGGGGGGCGTGAGCCTGGGGCGGGGCGGGACGACTGTGTCGGGTGGGAGAGGAGGTGGGGGTGGAGCGGCGCCAGCCGACTGCGGTCTGGTCGGTGTGCCGGTCGTTGTCCTCGCACTCGTGTTGCTCGCCGTCGCGCACCACGCCAAGAAGCGATGGGACCGATCGGTCCGTTGGGGATCGCGATGAAGCGTTTCGGTGGCAGACGGGCGGGTCTGCTGGTTGGTGGCGTGGTAATTGTGCTGCTGGTGGTGGGGGTCCTCATCTAGGGTCGGAGCATGGATGCACCGGATCCGAACGTCGTCCATCCGATGCCCGAGGCCGAGCGGGTCGTGCTGCTGAAGGCGGTGGTCAAGTCGCCGCTGATCGACGTGGGCGACTACTCGTACTACGACGATCCGCGGGATCCGGTGGGGTTCGAGACGAACAACGTGCTCTACCACTACGGACCCGAGCGGCTGCGGATCGGTAAGTACTGCGCGCTCGGCGAGGGTACGACGTTCATCATGAACGGCGCCAACCACCGGATGGACGGGCCGTCGACCTTCCCGTTCCCGATCATGGGTGGCGCCTGGGCGGAGCACTTCGACCTGATCACCGGGCTGCCCGGTCGCGGCGACACCGTGGTCGGCAACGACGTGTGGTTCGGGTATCGCAGCCTGGTCATGCCCGGGGTGACGATCGGCGATGGCGCGATCATCGCGTCTGGTGCGGTCGTGGTCGACGACGTACCGCCGTACGGGATCGTGGGTGGGAATCCGGCGAATCTGATCCGCCGTCGGTTCTCCGACGAGGACGTCGAGCGACTCTTGGCGACCGCCTGGTGGGATTGGCCGGTCGAGCGGGTCACGGCGAATGTCCGGGCGATCATGGCCGGCAGCATCGAGGAGCTGGAACGATGAACCTGGTACTGCGGCCGATCGCGGTCGAGGACGTTGGCGCGCTGCAGGATTTGATCGAATCGGATCCCGGCTACACCGAGCGGGTCACGGGCTATCCGCCCGGGCCGGCGGACGCGCAGAGTCTGCTGATGATGCGGCCGGATGGGCTGGCCGAGGACGCGAAGGTCGTGCTCGGGGCGTTCCAAGACGGCCGGCTCGTCGCCGTCGCCGACCTGCTCAGGGGTTTCCCGAACGACCACACCGCCTACATCGGCCTCCTCGAGGTCCATTGGAACCATCAGGGGCTCGGCATCGGCAGGGCGACGTACGACCTGATCCAGCAGTACGTCGAGACGTCGTGGCCGGAGGTGCGGACGCTGCGGCTGGCGATCGTGGCGACGAACGCGCACGTCGCGACCGCGTTCTGGCTGCGGCAAGGGTTCGAACCGACGGGTGAGGAGCGTCCGTACCGGTACGACAAGCTGGAGACGACGGCGCGGCTGTACGAGAAGCAGCTGACCTGGGCGCATCCGCACCTTGAGGTGCGTGACTCGCCGGTCGCCGGAAAGGGGCTGTTCGCAACGAAGCCGATTGCCCAGGGCGCCGTTGTCGGTCAGCTGTCCGGTCGCCGGGTGACGACCGCGGAACTGCGAGAACTCCTGAAGAACCCACCGGTCGACACCATCACGATCGACGACGACGAACACCTTGTGCTCAGCAACGATCCCCGACCGGTGATTGCGTACGGCAACCACAGCTGCGACCCGAACATGTGGTGGGTCGACGCCGTCACCATCGAGGCCCGCCGGGACATCGCGGCGGGCGACGAGGTGACGAGCGACTACGGGACCTCGACCGGCGTGGAGTACAACCTGCAGTGCAGCTGCGGATCCCCGTTGTGCCGCGGTGTCGTCACCGGCGACGACTGGAAGCTGCCGGACCTGCAGGCCAGGTACGGCGACCACTGGATCCCGACACTGCTACGCAAGCAGCGTGGGGGCTAGCGCCCTCCATTGCTCCACCGGCTGCGGACCGGTGACGCCGGTAATGACGTTGACTGTCACGTGGTCAGCGCCGGCGTCCAGGTGCTCGGTCAACTTGGCCTTGATATCCGCCGGCGTACCCCAGGCGGCAAGTGCGTCGACCATGTGATCGGGCAGCTCGGCCTGATCCTTCTCAGGGAACCCCTGCCGCTTGAGGGAGGCGGCGTACCCGGGGATCTGTGGGAAGAAGCTGATGGTGTTCCGCGCGATCGCCCTGGCCTTGTCGGCGTCGGTCTCCAGAACGACGAGATGGCTCACCGCGAGCAGCTTGTCCGGTCCGAGCACCTTGCGCGCCTCGGCGGAGTACGGCGCAGAGACCAGGAACGGGTACGCGCCGGCGGAGCGGTCGCGGGCCAGCTCGAGCATGCGCGGGCCGAGTGCTGCGAGCACCCGACGCTCTTCCGGTACGTCGACCTCGTCGAGGAACGCACTGATCTTCGCCAGTGGCTTGGGACCGTGCGCACCTCCGAGCCCGACGGTGAAGCGTCCCGGGGCGGTCTTCTCGAGCGAGGCGTACGCCGTACTGACGTCGGCGGCACTGTATTTGTCGACGGAGAGAATCCCGCTGACGAATTTGATCGAGTTGGTTGCGCCGATCAGGTCGGCGATGGTCTGCAGCCCCGGCAACGGGCCGCCGGACAGCCAGATCGCGGGGTACCCGAGCTCCTCGGCAGCCTGCGCCGCCGCCAGCGACTCCGGGCTGCTGGTCAGCCCGGTCGTGATCCCGAACGGACCGAATTGATGATTCGTCACCCAGTCAGCTTGATCCTCGTCCGGTCCCGGTAGCTACCGTGTTCGCTCAGAGCGTTGTCCGTGCGGACCGATTCCCGGTTGGCCGTCGCCATCCCGTACACTCTTGGTCGGTTCCCCGCGTGGCGGTATCTCGCCCAACTCCCCCAGGGCCGGAAGGCAGCAAGGGTAAGTGAGCTCTTCCGGGTGCGCGGGGAATCCTCATGTCTGGGCCCTTTAGGCTGGTCAGGCCGAACCTGACCGTGAGGGAGCCCGATGAGCGACGAACGCCGCTACCTGCAGGAACTGATCATCGCCGAGCTCGGCGTGTCCCCGTCGTTCGACCCGGACACCGAGATCGAGCGCCGGGTCGAGTTCCTCGCCGACCGCCTCCGGCTGACCGGCGCGACGTCGTACGTGCTCGCCATCAGCGGCGGCGTCGACTCCGCGGTGGGCGGCCGACTTTCTCAGCTCGCGGTCGAGCGGATCCGCGCCGAGGGCGGCCAGGCGACGTTCGTGGCGATGCGGCTCCCGTACGGCGTCCAGGCCGACGAGGACGATGCCCAGCGGTCGCTCGAGTTCATCAAGCCCGACGAGACCCTCGTGGTCAACATCAAGCCTGCCACCGACGCCATGGTCGACTCAGTCCGGCACTCCGGGCTCGGGGACCGTGAGGACTTCCACATCGGGAACGTGAAAGCCCGGCAGCGGATGATCGCGCAGTACGTCGTGGCTGGGGCTCGTGGTGGTCTCGTGGTGGGGACCGACCATGCGGCTGAGGCGGTGATGGGGTTCTTCACGAAGTACGGCGATGGGGCGTGCGACCTGACGCCGTTGTCCGGGCTGACCAAGCGGCGGGTGCGGGACGTCGGGGCGCGGCTGGGCGCGGCACCGGAGATCACCGGGAAGGTGCCTACGGCTGACCTGGAGACGAACAATCCGGGGTTACCGGATGAGGCGGTGCTCGGGGTGACGTACGACGAGATCGACGACTTCCTCGAAGGCCGCGAGATCGACGAGAAGGCAGCGGCGACGATCATCGCAACCCACCGACGTACGGCACACAAGCGGGCCCTACCGATCGCTGTGTAAAGGCATGTGGTCGACGGCCGCGTGTTCGCGGTCGCTCCCACCCGCTCGGTGTGTGGCGCTAAGGACAGGAGGTAGTGGCCTCCGGGCGGCGGTGTGGGTGCGGTCCAGGCGGCGGCGTCGGTCGGCGAGCCGACTACCTCCTGTCCTTAAGCGGGGGTGAGGACGAAGTCGGTGATTAGGTTGGTGAAGGTTGCTGGTTGTTCTGCGTGGACGAAGTGGCCGGCGCCTGGGGCGAAGTAGTACGTGCCGTGGGGGACATCCGACTGGAAGCGGGCGATTTCTTCGGCGCTGGTTGCCGGGTCGTGTTCGCCTTTGATGAGGAGAGCGGGTTGGGTGATCTTCGCGAACAGTGGCAGGGGTGATTCGGCGAAGTCGGCGGTGCGGGTGATCTCGTCGGAGAAGCGGGCAGCGCGGGATTGGATTTCTTCGGGGAGTTCGGTGTCGGACGGGAGGGCGAGGGTCTTCGTGTCGGGGCCGAGGTAGATCTCCATCCGGCGGTCGCCGAGGCGGCCGAGGAGGGCGACGCGTTCGTCCCACATCTGTTTGGTCGCGGGCCCGGTGTGGGGCGGGATCTCGACGCCGGGGAGCAGCGGCAGCGCGGCCTTCAGCAAGGTGTCGGTGGCAAGGACCATGTCCCAGCCCGGGTTCTCGAACATGACCTTGGTGACGGCCTCGGGATGCATCACGGCGTACCGGACGGCCAGGCGACCGCCGTACGAATGCCCGAGGATCGACCACTTCTCCAGGCCGAGCGTCTCGCGGAGTGCCTCGAAGTCGGCGATCAGGTCGTGTTCCGTGACCGGTCCGGTGAGGGGATCGGATTGCTGTACGCCGCGCTGGTCGACGCCGACGACGTGGAGTTGCTCGGCGAGCCGGTCACCCTGGAACGACATGAAGTCGTACGACCCGGCTCCCGGACCGCCGTGCAGGAAGAGCACTGGCGGTGCGTCCTCGGGGCCGCGTCGGTCGACGTACAGCCTGGTGTCACGGACCTCGATCAGCATGCCCGCAAGATTAGGCGCGACCAGCCTTCCGTGTCAGGAGTCGCTGAACCCGAGTCGCGAGGCGGTTGAGGCGGACGTGGGCGATTCCGCGGTAGGCGGGCTTCAACACAGCGGCGAGGGGGCCGGATTGGGTGAAGGTGTGGGTTACCTGGCCGGAGTCGGCGATGGTCCAGATGCCGGATTCGCGGAAGCCGGGGACTTGCCAGTGGATCTCGATGCGGTCCGGCTCGATTGCGGCGTACTCCAACCGGCCGCTGAGCCCCGGGCGGACCTGAAGTGTGTACGGCGTTCCGACAGTAGGCACAGCTGGGCCGGAGAGGGAGACGAACGCCTCGTTCCACTCGGGCAGTGCGAGTACGTCGAGGAGTACGGCGCGGATCGTGTCGCGGTCGGCTGGGATGGAGAGGGTCGCTTGTTCCATTTCAGGTGTCCTGTTCTGCTGCGCGGCGCCGGGCGAGGGCCTCACCGGCGGGGAAGGCGCCGGCCAGCACCCGCAGCGTTTCGATGGTTTGATCAACAGGCTGATCGGCGACGAGGTCGTCGATCGCCTTGTGCAGAACGGTTTCGGCCGCGACGATTCGTTGGCTGAGCTTGCGGCCTTCCGCGGTCAGGCTGAGGGCGAGGTAGCGCCGGTCCGATGGATCCGTGTCGCGTTGGACCAGGCCCTGCGCGACCAGCCGATCCACCAAGCGGCTCGGGCTGTTGCCCGTCTCGCAGACGAGCAGGCCGCCGAGGGCGCTGAGGGTGAGCGGCCCGTGGTCGCGCAGCACCCGCAGCACCTCGGCCTGCGAAGGCGTCACCCCGAGCGGCCGCAGTTCCGCAGCCAGCAGTCGGTTGCCCTCGCGTTGGATCGCGAGGATCAGGTAGCGCAGTTCTTCCGCCGCCTTCACGCCGCCCCCGCTGGGACCGCGCGGGCGAGCAGCCCAGCTGCCGCCGGGTCATGCGCGGCCAGTACGACGAGGTCCGGGTGCAACGCTCGCAGTTCGTTGACCTGGGCAACGGTACGCCGGAGCGCAGACCTGGATCCGACTCCCGGGATCTCACCAGCGGCCAGCAGGTTGGCGTCGTACGTGAGATCGCCGACCATCAACAGCGGCGGCCCCTCGGGGCGGCGGACCAGCAAGGACAGGGATCCAGGCGTGTGCCCGGGCGTCGGTAGCAGGACCAGACTGCCGTCACCGAACAGGTCGTGCCCGGCGCTGAACGGCGCGATCGTGGAGTCGTCGAGTGGTTCGGGGCGGATCAGGTCCCAGCGCAGGCCGGGCAGCTCGATGTGGGAGCGGAGGAAACCGCGGGCGGCTGCGAGCGGCCTGCGCATCGAGGTCCACTCGGGTTCGCTGATCACGATGCGGGCGTGTGCGAGCTCGGGCAATCCGCCGATGTGGTCCTGGTGGAGGTGGGACAGGACTGCGGTGTGGACGTCGCGGATGTCGTACCCGATCGCGGCCAGCTGCCGGGTCAGCGTCTGCTCCGGACCGATCTCGAACTGTGCCAGCCGGTCGTAGACCACCCCGTTCAGGCCGCCGGGGAAGTACCCGGGATCGGTCACGGACGCGCGGTCCTGCCCGGTGTCGAACAGCACCAGTCCGTCGGCGTGCTGCACGACGTATGCGTTGACGGGTCGCGGCTGCGTCCACTCTCGTGAGGTCGCGAGCCAGACATAGAGGTTCTTGGTCGTCGGTCCGACATGTTCGGGCCGGATCTTGACGGTGCCTGTGCTCACCACGGACACCCGGTCGATCGTCGGCATGAGCAATAGATTACACGACATGTATGTCGTGTCAACTGTCTCGCGACACCCGCGGGATCGTGGCCAAGCTGACAGCATCGCTGGCACAGTGTCTGCATGAAGGGTCTGATGCAGAACTTCCAGCTGTCCTTGGACAGCATCTTTCTCCGGGCCGAGCAGTTCTACCCGGACAAGACCGTCTACACCGGCGGTCCGGCGCCGGCGAAGCTCACGTACGGCGAGTGGGCCGACCGGACCAGACGGCTAGGCGGCGTCCTCGACACACTGGGCATCAGCGCGGACGGACGGGTGGGGACCTTCGCCTGGAACTCCGGCCGCCACCTCGAGCTGTACTTCGCCGCGCCCTGCACCGGCCGCGTCCTGCACACGCTGAACATCAGGCTCTTCCCGGACCAGGTCGTCTACATCGCAAACCATGCCGAGGACGAGGTCGTGTTCGTCGACCGGTCCCTGCTCGGGCTCTTCCTGCCGCTGCTCGATCGCCTGCCGCTGCTTCGTCACATCGTGGTGATGGACGACCTGCCTGCCGGCGCGGACCGTTTGGAGGTGCCGGACGACCCGCGGTTCCACGACTACGAGGTACTGCTGGCCGCGGCCGAGCCGGTCGAGTTCCACGTCGAGGACGAGAACCAGGCCGCCGCGATGTGTTACACGAGCGGTACGACGGGCAACCCGAAGGGCGTGGTGTATTCGCACCGGTCCACCTGGCTGCACTCGATCGGCGTACTGACGAACGCCGGGATCGGGCTGGACGAGACGGACACGGTGATGCCGGTCGTGCCGATGTTCCACGCGAACGCCTGGGGTCTCGCGCACGCGGCGCCGATGGCCGGGGCGAGCCTGGTCTTCCCGGGTCCGGACATGACTCCGCAGGGGATCCTCAAACTGCTGCAGGAACAAGAGGTCACGCTGTCGGCGGGTGTGCCGACGATCTGGCAGGGCGTGTTGCCGCTGCTGGACGGTGTCGAGCTTCCCAAGCTCCGCCGGATCCCGTGTGGTGGGTCCGCCGTACCGCTGGCGTTGTCCGAGGCGTTCCGGGAGAAGCTCGGCCGGCCGATCCTGCAGGCGTGGGGGATGACCGAGACGAGCCCGGTGGCGACGGCCTCGCACGTACCGGCCCGGAACAGGGACCTGGCCGAGGACGAGCAGGCACATCTGCGATCGCGGCAAGGGCTGCCGCTGCCTGGTGTCCAGGTGCGGATCGTCGAGCCGGGGTCGATCACGCCGCTGCCGTGGGACGACGAGGCGACCGGCGAACTGCAGGTCTGCGGTCCGTGGATCGCGGCCGAGTACTACCAGCCCGACGAGCCGGTCCAGCTGACCACGGAGGACGGCTGGATGAAGACCGGCGACGTCGCCGCCATCGACAGGTTCGGCTCGGTCCGCCTGGTCGACCGCACCAAGGACCTGGTCAAGTCCGGCGGTGAGTGGATCAGCTCCGTCGAGCTGGAGAACCTGCTGATGGCTCACCCCGACGTCAAGGAGGCGGCCGTCATCGGCGTACGTCATCCCAAGTGGGACGAACGTCCGCTGGCCTGCGTGGTCCTGCAGGAAGGCGCCACCGTCACCGGCGACGAGATCCTCGAGTACCTCCGCCCGCAGGTCGCCAAGTGGTGGCTCCCGGACGCCGTCGAGTTCATCGACGAGGTGCCGAAGACGTCGGTCGGCAAGTTCTCCAAGAAGGACCTACGGACGCGCTTCGCCGACTATCACCTGGAGGAGTAGAACTCGACGCCGAAGTGGTTGCGCAGGTGCGCCAGGGTCGCGTCGACGAACTCGGCCGGCCAGCGTTCACCGGTCACCTGCGCCAGGGCGGTGCCACGCTCGATGAACTGCCGGCAGATGTACTGGTTGGCGGCGATGATCCCGGCCGGATCGGAGCCCGCCGCCGGGATCGCCTCCAGCGCGGCGCGTTGCTCGTCGGACAGCAACGCGTTGAGGCGTTTGGCTCCACCGGTACGGCGTACTCCGCGCTCGGCCAGCATGAGGTTGATCAGCTGATCCCGGACCGCGCCGACGCCTTGGTTGCCGACGATGCGTTCGTCCCGGCCGAGCACCGTGACGAGGTTCCCGAGGAAGTAGAAGAAGAGGTTCACCGGGCCTTCGGGCCAGTACGGCGTACCGGGAAGCCCTTCTTTTGCAGGGATGTCGCCGTCCGGGAACAAGGTGCCGTCCCGGTCGAACAGCACCCGCACCCCGTCGTACTGCAAGCGATCGAACGAGCTGAGCGGGTGGATGACGAGATCGACATGCAGCCAGTCGGGTGTGATGCCGAGTCCGCCGACCAGGCCGGGGATGCGGTCCGCCCACACCGTCGGCCCGGTCAGCGCGGTCATCGGCTCGAGCCAGTTCTCCTCGAACCAGCCGACGCTCTCGTCGGTGACGACGCAGTGCACGTCGACGTCGCTGAAGCGGTCCGCCTGGCCGGTGCCGTAGCTTCCGACCAGGTAGACCGCCAGGATCCGTTCGTCCGCAGGCAACTCGCTGCCTGCTCGCTTGATGACCGCCTGCTGCTTCTCGTCCCCAGTAGTCATCTTCGGATCGTATGCTCACTCACTGAAGAGCGGCTGCTCGGTCTGTTGCGCCCAGCGGAACGCGACCGCGTCGGCGAGCGTGCCCGGGACCTTGCCGATGCTCTGGATCACCGTGGCGGTGCCGTTCGCGTGACCAACGGCGTACAGGTATCCGGACCCGGTGTCCTTGTCGATGCCGAGCAGGAGCGTCCCGTACTGACCGCAGCGGCTGGCCATCAGCGTCTCGAATCCCTGCCACGTCGAGCTGCGGACCACCTTCAGCACCGGACGCATCGGCGTGGTCAGCGGGATGTGGACGGTGTAGAGCGCGCCGTTGCGCATCGTCATCAGCAAGGTGTCGTACGTCGACGTCCGGCTGAGCAGCGTCATGGCCTTCACACCGGCGAAGCCTGGGTACGACGCTGCGCGGTTCGTCGTGCCCGTGATGATCCAGCGGTCCCAGCCGCCGCCACCCGGTCGATGATGACCTCGTACGGCCGGTCCTGGGTGCTGAGCCTGACCTGGCCGGGCGCGAAGACTCCCCGCGCGCGGAGCTGGTCTTGGCGGGTCACCGGTCGACTGCTCACGAACAAGTGCGACAGATGATCCCTGTGGAGCTCACGCCTCCTGCATCGATGCGGCAGGCGGCCGCTGTAGCGTCGACCGCTGAAGTGCTTGCTGTGCTCGTGGTTGCCTGAGCGGCTGTCAGGAGCAGTGCCACTGCCGCGGTCGCGAGCACGATGCCCCACTTGGTCCCGCGCTGTCCGTCGTACTGCCCTGTCCGTCGTCCCTTCATCTGTTCCCCCCAGTTGTGCGATTGTGAGCGACAGGACGCGCGTTGCCGGACCGAAGTTCGCGGCGGCACGGCGCGGGGGAGGAATTGTCGGGCGGCGGCGCTAGGGTTGCGGGCGTGGAAGCACCCCTTGCGTTGTACCGCCGGTATCGCCCGGACACGTTCTCCGAGGTGATCGGTCAGGACCATGTCACCGCGCCGCTGCGGAACGCGCTGAGCAACAACCGGGTCAACCACGCCTATCTGTTCTCCGGGCCGCGCGGCTGCGGCAAGACCACCAGCGCCCGGATCCTGGCCCGCGCCATCAACTGCGAGAAGGGCCCGATCGCCGAGCCGTGCGGGGTCTGCAAGTCCTGCACCGACCTGGCGCGCGGCGGTCCCGGCAGCATCGATGTGATCGAGATCGACGCCGCGTCGCACGGTGGTGTCGACGACGCGCGCGACCTGCGCGAGCGGGCGTTCTTCGCGCCGGTCGAGAGCCGCTACAAGATCTACATCATCGACGAGGCGCATATGGTGACCACGCAGGGCTTCAACGCCCTGCTGAAGCTGGTCGAGGAGCCGCCGCCGCACCTCAAGTTCATCTTCGCGACCACCGAGCCGGACAAGGTGATCGGGACGATCCGGTCCCGGACCCACCACTACCCGTTCCGCCTGGTCCCGCCGAAGGCGCTCGGCGACTACATGGCCTTGTTGTGCGAGTCCGAAGGCGTGGCGATCGAGTCGGCCGCGCTGCCGCTGGTTGTGCGCGCGGGCGCGGGTTCGGTGCGTGACTCGCTGAGTGTGCTTGACCAGTTGATCGGTGGTGCGGGGCCGGACGGCGTGACGTACGAGCTGGCCGTTGCGCTGCTCGGGTTCACGCCGGACTCGTTGCTGGACGCGTGTGTGGATGGGTTCGCGGCGCACGACAGCAGGGCTGTGTTCGAGACGGTCGAGAAGGTCATCGAGACCGGCCAGGACCCGAAGCGGTTCGCCGAGGATCTGCTCCGGCGGCTGCGCGACCTCGTCGTACTGTCCGCCGTGCCGAACGCGGTGGCCTCCGGCCTGATCGAGGCCGCGGAGGACCAGGGCGAGCGGCTGCAGACGCAGGCCGCGGGGATTGGTGCGGCCGAGCTCACCCGGGCGGCCGACATCGTTGCGGCTGGACTGCTCGAGATGCGTGGGGCTACGGCTCCTCGGCTTCAGCTCGAGCTGATCTGCGCGAAGGTGCTGCTGCCTGGTGCCGACGACTCGACCAACGGTATTCAGGCCCGGCTGGACCGGATGGAACGTCGCCTGACGATCGGTGTGCCGGTTGGTACGCCGGAAGCCGCTCCGACCGCGCCGTCTGGTGTCGCGGCAGCGCCGTCCGGTGCCGCTGCGGTGCCGCCGGGCGCCGCGCCTGCGCAGTCTGCTGCGGCTGCGCCATCGGGTGCGGCGGGTGCGCAGTCGGCTGCTGCGGTTGCGCCTGTGGCGTCGCCGGCGTCCGCGGAAGCGCCTGCGAACGCGTCGGCCAGTCGTGCGGCAGCCCGAGCGGCCGCTGGTGGCGGGCCGGCGTCGGGTGGTGGGGAGCCTGCGGGCGGTACGCCGTCCGGCGGGGCGGATGCGGCTGGTGGGGACGGCTCGGCGAGCCGGAAGGGTGCCTGGGGACAGGAGCCACCTGCAGGTCAACCCGCAGGATCGTCGGGAACGTCGGCGCCGTCCGCGCCTGCAGAGTCAGCTCCGGCGTCGGCGAGTGCGAGTGCTGCGGGGGCGCCGGCGGGTGGGGCTGTGGGTTTGGCGGACATCAGGCGGTTGTGGCCTGAGGTGCTGGAGGCTGTGAAGGCCAAGCGCCGGTTCGCCTGGATCATGCTGAGCCAGAACGCGCAGGTTATCGCCATAGACGACCAGACTCTGACGCTCGGGCTGGTCAACGCGGGCGCTCGTGAGAGCTTCGCTCGGTCTGGCAGTGACGAGATCCTCCGCCAAGCCATGATCGACACCATCGGCCTGAACCGCCGCGTGGAAGCAGTAGTCGACCCCTCCACCGACCCAGGCGCAGGCGGCGGCCACCAACCAGCCGCGCCGCGCCCCGGCGGCCCCCAATCCGGCGGCGGCTCAACCACGCCCGCAGGTGGAGCGCCCGGAGCAGGCGGCACGAGCGGTGCGCCTACCGCGGGCGGTCCGGGCGGTGCGCCCAGCGCGGGCGGCGCGAGCGGCGCGCCTGGCACCGGTGGTGCGGGCGGTGCGAACAGTGCGCCTGGCGGTGCGGGCAGCGCGGGCGGCCAGGGCGCTGGACCTGCGACGGCAACTGGTCCGACCGGCGGCACCACCTCGGCCGGAGGACCCGACTCAGCTGGTGCGGCCGGGGTAGGCGGACCAGGTGGCTCGGGTGTAGGTGGTCTCGCATCAGGTTCTGACGGGACCGCACCCAGTGGAGCGGACACAGCCGCTACCGGCCCAGGATCCGCGGCAGGGACAGGCGCCGCTCCCGGAGCAGGCAGTGCTCCCGGTGCAGGCAGTGCACCTGGCGGAGGTGCCGGTCCTGGCGCAGGCACGGCTCCCGGTCCTGGCTCGCAGGGGTCGTCTCGGGATGCGCCGGTGGGTGGCTCGGGGGCGTCGGGTCGGGGCTCGCGGGGTGCCTCGAACGGTGCTAGTGGGCAGTGGTCCGACTGTCCAGGTGGTGCGATCGCCGTACAGGAGCCGCCGGACCCGGAGTACGACGTACCGCCAGAGCCTGATCCATGGGATGACTCACGCCGGCCGGCGCCCGATCGCCGTGAGCAGGCAGCCAGCAAACGCCGTGCCGCGGAAGCCGCGGTAGCCGCCGAGCAGGCCCGCCGAGCCGCGGCCGCCCCCGCGACTCCAGAGGTCCCCCTCACCCCCGAGGAAGAAGCCGACTCGATCGGCGAGGACGACGTGGTCCTGGAAGACGACTCCCGCTCCCACACCGACCTCCTCCGCGAAACCCTCGGCGCTCAGATCATCACCGAAGAACCCAACTAGCAGCAGTCCACGCACCCGGCAGGAAGTTGTCGGTGCTGCGTGGCAAGTTGCTGGGTATGGGGTTCCAAGGATGGAGCGACGCGGCGTTCGATGTGATGGTCGAGCTCGAAGGCGATCCGAGTCCTGTTCAGTTGGAGTCGCACCGGGATGACCTGGAGCGGTACGTGCGCGGCCCGTTGCAGGACCTGTGTGACGAACTGAACGACACGGGCGAGTTCGGCAAGTTCTGGTTGGGCGGGATGTCCGATCGCCCCGCGGCGTGGCAGCGGCAGAACGCGACGTCGTGGATCGCGCGGCGGATCCGGATCTCGTTCACGTTCGACGTCGACGGGTTCGCGCTGGGCGGTGGCTCGGCGCATCCCGAGAGCGATCAGGTTCGGCGTTACCGCGCGATGGTCGACGCCGAGGACAGCGGCCGCGAACTCGCCGGGATCGTCGAAACGCTCGGCCGCGACGGCTACCAGCTCACTGGGCCGAGCGCGGTTCGGATGCCGCGTGAGTACTCGTCCGACCATCCGCGCGCCGACCTCCTCCGGCGGCGATCCGTGTACGCCGAGAAGCCGATCGACACCGATGACGTCGGGCTGATCGCCAAGACGCTCCGGCCGCTCGTCGAGCTCACCACCTGGTACACCGACTACGTCGTCACCACCGGCTGGGAGAAGCCGTAGTCATCCACACGGGGATGTGGATCAAGCCAGGCGGCTTCCACAGGATTCACAGGCTGTGGACGGGAATGTTCACAGGGTTGTGGATAACTTGGGGAGACTGGTCGGTTTCTGGTCCGAAGTGGGGTTGTCCTGGGGACCGGCTAGTGTTGAGGCTCGGGGTAGTCACAGAGCGGTTGGGACGAGGAGATCGCAGTGTTCGACGGTGGCGGTGCTGGGGGCTTCGACATGTCCAACCTGCTCGCGCAGGCGCAGGCGATGCAGAACCAGCTGATGGAGGCCCAGGCCGACCTGGAGAGCCAGGAGATCGAGGGCTCGGCAGGCGGCGGCCTGGTGACCGCGCTGGTGTCAGGCACCGGGGAGTTGCTGAGCCTGACGATCAAGCCGCAGGCGGTCGACCCGGACGACACCGAGACGCTGGCCGACCTGGTCGTCGCCGCGGTGCGCGACGCCTCGGAGAACGCGAAGGAGGTCGCGGCCCGGGCGATGGGCCCGCTGGCCGGCGGCCTCCCGGGGTTCGGCGGCGGTCCGGACGCGCCGGACTTCGGCGGCGCGGGGCTCCCCGGACTCGGTGGTGGATCCGGAGCACCGGCCGGTTTCAGCCTGCCAGGTTCGACGACCCCCGCGGTCGAGTCCGGTGAAGAGAGTGACGACCCGGACAAGGGTGGCTCCACGGGCGGTCCCAGTTCGGGCGGTGCCGGGTTCGTGAACCCGGGTAACGGGACCGGCCAGCCCGGTCAGAACCCGGGCTGACGTGTACGAAGGGGCCGTCCAGGACCTCATCGACGAGCTCGGCCGGTTGCCCGGTGTCGGTCCGAAGTCCGCGCAGCGGATCGCGTTCCACCTGCTCGCCGCCGACGAGACCGACGTACGGCGGCTCGCGCATGTGCTCGTGCAGGTCAAGGAGAAGGTCAAGTTCTGCGAGATCTGCGGCAATGTCGCGGAAGAAGTGCAGTGCCGGATCTGCCGGGACCCGCGCCGCGACCTGAGCCTGATCTGTGTGGTCGAAGAGGCCAAGGACGTGGTCGCGATCGAGCGGACCCGCGAGTTCCGCGGTCGGTACCACGTCCTCGGCGGCGCGATCTCGCCGATCGAGGGGATCGGGCCGGACGAGTTGCGGATCAAGGAACTGATGCAGCGGCTGGCCAGCGGAGAGGTGACCGAGATCATTCTGGCCACCGATCCGAACCTGGAGGGTGAGGCGACGGCGACGTACCTGAGCCGCTTGCTGCGGCCCATGGGCTTGCGCGTCACCCGATTGGCTAGTGGACTTCCTGTAGGCGGTGACCTCGAGTATGCCGATGAGGTCACACTCGGACGGGCGTTTGAAGGGCGACGATCGATCGATGACTGATTCAACCGATATTGCAGAGCGCGCGCTGGGCACCGACTCCGAGGACCTCTCCGAGTTCGCCGAGCAGATCGCCGACCAGGTGCAGAGCTTCCTGATCTCGGTGCGCGACATCGCCGCACAGCCGGACGAGGACGGGGTCGACGAGGGCCTCGCCTCGCTGCCGTACCTGCTGCTCGAGGTGAGCCAGTTGCTGCTGGCCGGCGGCCGGCTCGGTGCGTTCGAGGACTTCGTCCCGGACGAGCGGTTCGAGTCCGACGCCGGACCGGATCCGGACCTGGACGCGATGCGCGACCGGCTCGCGGTGCTGTTCGAGGGCTTGGACGAGTACGCCGAGGTCTTCGACCCGTACGCCGCTCCGCCCGAGATCACCGTCAACCGGTTGTCGGACGACCTGACGGCGATCGCGAACGACCTCGTGCACGGCCTGGCCCACTACGAAGAGGGCCGGATCGTCGAGGCGCTCTGGTGGTGGCAGTTCTCCTACGTGTCCACCTGGGGTGCCGCGGCGAGTGCCGTACTGCGGGCGATCCAGTCACTGATCGCGCACGACCGGCTCGAGCCGGCCCACGACGCCGAAACCGAGGCCACCGACCGTGAACTGGTCGAGGTCGCGGAGGAAGCCGTTCAGCGGCGCTAGTCGGATGGACTCGCGGGCCGGTTGAATGGCCCGGTGTCTGTCTATGAGGTGATCCAGCGGCTGCCCGATTTGTCGACGGTGCGGCGAGTCAGTCGTGCTCTCGCGGTGCTGGATCTGGTGCTCAGCAACAGTCCGTACCAGTTGCGGCACTTCTCGTTCGACGCGCGGTGGTCGGAGACCGAGGAAGCCGCGCTGATGCGCAACGGGTCCGGTGACGAGTACTCGATCGTGTTCTCGCCGGACGGCGCGTTCGCGTACGGATTCGACCATGAGTCGCCGGTGTCGCCGTACGGGAACGACATGCAGACCTGGCCGGGCCTGCTCGACGGCGTACCGGAGGTCTTCCACGGTGCGCGGGACGAGCCGGCGTTCAGCGACATGGTGCCGCGTGCGACGGTGTGCTTCTGGCGTACGACGGACGACGACGCCTGGCGGTGTGGACCGGTTGAGGGTGTCGACAAGGACGGCGCGGACTGGCTGTTCGAGGTGATCGCGGACGGGCGGCCAGAGGCGTACTTGACCTTCGCCGAGGACTATTACCAGACAGCTCTCGACCTCGAGCCGATCCGCCATGTCTACGCCCTGATGCCACTGACCGAGTACGTCGTCACCTCACTCAACCGGCAACGTCGTCTCACCGATCTCGCCGAGGGCATCGCCGAGATCGGCTACCCGCGCTCCTGAAGCGCGTTAGCGTGACTGTCCGATGACTACGCAGGCAGGCGATCCCACGACGATCGGGTCGTTCGCGATCCAGGGCCGGCTCGGTCGCGGCGCGATGGGTTCGGTGTACCTGGCCCGCTCGCCGGGCGGACGGCTGGTCGCGGTCAAGGTGGTCCGCGACGAACTGGCCGACGACGCGAGGTTCCGGGCCAGGTTCGCGCGCGAGATCGAGGCCGCGCGGAAGGTCAGCGGCGCGTTCACGGCCGCCGTCGTCGATGCTGACCCGGACGCGGAGCATCCCTGGCTGGCCACGGAGTACCTGCCCGGTCCGACCCTGCAGAACGCGATCGAGACCTCCGGACCGATGACGCCGGCCGGCGTACAGGCGCTCGCCGGCGGCCTGGCCGAAGCCCTGGTGGCGATCCATCGCTGCGGTCTGGTCCACCGCGATCTCAAGCCGTCGAACATCGTGCTGACCGGCAACGGGCCGCGGGTGATCGACTTCGGCATCGCCCGCGCGCTCGAGGAGGTCAGCCTGACCGCGACCGGGCTCGTGATCGGTACGCCGGGCTACCTGTCGCCCGAGCAGATCACGGGTACGTCGATCGGCCCGCCCAGTGACGTGTTCGCGCTGGGCGCGGTGCTGGTGTTCGCGGCGTCCGGCCGTGGTCCGTTCGCCACCGGCAACCCGGCGTCGCTGCTGCACCGCATCGTCCACGAGCAGCCCCACATCCCGCCGCTCCCCAGCCCGCTCCACGACGCCGTACGCCACTGCCTCGCCCAGGACCTCGCCCAACGCCCGACCCCCTCGGACCTTCTCCACCTCCTCGGATCCCCTGCAAACACAGGGCTTCTCGCCCCACCCGCCGACACGATCCGCCTCCCGCCGCCACCGACCAAGCTCCTCCCCGAACCACCACCGCCGCAACCAAAGCCACAGCCAAAGCCACAGTCACAGCCGCACCCGCAGCCGGCTCAACCGGCCGGTGCCACTTTCACGACCAGCAAGACCCGGTCGGCAGTCTTCGCAGCGCTTCTGACCATCCTGACCATCGGCTTCTTCCCGGGCGAAGAGAGCAGGCGGACCATGCCTCCAGCGGTCGCCCTGTTCTTCCTCGCGTTCGACGTGTTCCTCCTCTACCTCACGATCCGCACCTGGCGTCTCGTCCTACGACGCCGAGTAGAACTACGGCTGACTCCGCAGGGGCTCACCGTGATCAGACGGTCCCAACAAGCCAGTGTCCCGTGGCAGGCAGTGCCCCGCCTCCGGGTCGCCGGCGACCCCCGCCGCCCGTGGCTGATCGCTTGGATCGACCCGCCCTTCCAATCCTCCCTGCCTGTCCCACGCCGCAACGACCATGGCGGCATCCGCCTCTACCCGATCGCCCACGGAGCCACCCACAAACGCCGCATGCACCAGCTGAACGAGCTCCGGGCCGCACTCAACTGGTACGCCGGCTACAAGCACGACGACAGCTACTGACCCGGCCTCAGCCCGTCGTCCAGCGGCGCAGCTTCTCGGGGTTGCGGATCACCCAGATGTGCCTGATCCGGTCGCCCGCGACCTCGAACGCGAACACCGTCACGACGGCGCCGTCCTGCTCGGCCACCAGACCGGGCCGACCGTTGACCGTACGCTCCAGGAACGTCATGTCGGCCGGCTTCCGGTGGGCGAGCGCGACCCAGGCGTGCGCGATCTGCTCGCCACCCTCGATGGGATCCAGGAAGGTGGTGGCGAGGCCGCCACCGTCGCCGACCGCCGTGGCGTCGGGGTCCAGCAGCCGGATCAGAGCGTCGATGTCCTTGGCCGCCCAGGCCTGCTTGAAGTCCCTGACGACGCCGGCGGACTGGGCGGCCGGAGTCGCGGACGGCGGCGAGGCGCGGAGGCGGAGGCGCGCCGATGAGGCCAGTTGGCGGCAGGCCGCCGGGGACCGGCCGACGATCTCGGCGACTTCGGCGAACGAGTGACAGAAGACGTCGTGCAGGATGAACGCGACGCGCTCGGCCGGGGTCATCGATTCGAGCACGATCAGGAAGGCCAGGTTGACCGACTCGTCCAGGGTGACCCGGTCGGCCGGGTCGACGGTCGCACCACCCGGCCGGCCGCTGATCCACTCCGTTCCGCCAGGCAGTGGCTCGGGGATCCAGTCGCCCACGTAGGTCTCGCGCCGGACCCGTGCCGAGTTGAGCAGGTTGAGACAGATGCGGCTGGCGACCGTCGTCAGCCAGGCCCCGGGAGACTCGACGGCGGCCTGCTGCTCCCGGGACATGGCGTACCAGCGGGTGTACGTCTCCTGGACGGCGTCCTCGGCCTCGGCCAGCGAGCCCAGCAACCGGTAGGCGAGATTGATCAGCTGACGACGCTCGCTCATGATCGCGTCCAGTCCCGGATCATGCCGGTTCTGTCGTGGCCCGGATCGGGTGTTCATCGTGCCGCCGGCTCCCTCGGTCGCAGCTGCCTGTCACCTGTTCGACAAGGCAACCCGCCGCAATGTCAGGCCTGACGTTCCGGCGAGCTGTCCTGTCGAACTGCTGAGACGGATCCATCATCCAGCGACAGGAGACCTCATGACGACCCCGATGGCGGCGACCACGTTCACCGAGCCGGCGCCGGTGCAGCGCCTGGAGCGGGCAGCCGCCGCGCTCAGCGAACACGGTTTCACCGTCGAGCTCCTCGACGACGTCGCCGCCGCGCGGACGCGCATCAAGGAGCTGGTTCCCGAGGGTGCGAGCGTGTTCACCGGTGCCAGCGAGACGCTGCGCCTGTCCGGCATCGAGGAGGACCTGAACGCCAGCGGGCGGTACGAGGCCGTCAAGCCACGCACCCTCGCCATGGACCGCGCTACCCAGGCCGACGAGATCCGGCGGCTGCGAGCCAGCCCTGACGTCAGCGTGGGCAGCGTCCACGCGGCCACCGAGACCGGCTCTCTCGTGATCGCCTCGGGCAGCGGAAGCCAGTTGCCTGGGTACGCCGGTGGAGCCGCCCGCGCGATCTGGGTCGTCGGGGCGCAGAAGGTGGTCCCCGACCTGACCACCGCGCTGCGCCGCGTCGAAGAGCACTGTCTCCCGCTGGAAGACGTCCGCTCCCGGGCGGCGTACGGGTGGCCCAGCGCCATCACCCGGCTGCTCATCCTGAACGCGGAGTTCCAGGACCGCGGCACCGTGCTGTTGCTCCGCGAAGCCATCGGATTCTGAACCACTAGGCTCGTCAGATGCGGGATCTCCGGGTCCGGAAGGCCACCGAAGCCGATCGAGAGGCCGTCGTCGACCTCCTGACGACGGCCTGGGGCGGCACGACCGTGGTCGCGCACGGCACGGTGTACGACGCGACGACGCTGCCCGCGCTTGTCGCTGAGCAGGACGGGCGGATCGTCGGGCTGCTCACCTACACGCTGGCGGACGGCGACCTGGAGGTCGTCACGATCGACGCGCCTGTTCGGCACCTGGGGGTGGGGAGTGCGTTGCTGACCGCCGCGATCGAGGTGGCGCGGGAGGCGGGGGTTCGGCGGTTGTGGTTGATCACGACGAACGACAATCTGGACGCTCTGCGGTTCTACCAGCGGCGCGGGCTGCGGATCGTTGGTGTGACCCCCGATGCGATGGATGCGGCCCGCGCGGTCAAGCCCTGGATCCCGGCGACCGGCGCCTACGGCATCCCACTTCGCGACGAACTCACCCTCGAACTCCGCCTCGACGTCTGAGCTGCTCGCGAGAACTAGTCAGGCAGCATCGGCACGGTGAGGCCCTGGTCGCGACCCAGCAGGATCCCGCGGGTGATCGCGTTGATGCCGAACTTGTCCTTGACCAGGTCGAGAGCGCTGTCGAGTTCGTCGTTCGCGGCTTTGTCGAAGGGGAGCGCGAGTTGCAGGGCGGCCTCGTTCTCCAGGTTGCCGACCGAGATGCCGATCATGGTGATCCCCTGGCTGGCGATCAATGGCCGGGCCGCGGACAGCAGCGCCCGCGCGGTGATCAGGATCGCCCGTGTCTGATCCGTTGCCTGGGGCAACGTATGCGACCGGGTCGCCCGGCTGAAGTCGTCGAACCGCAAGCGCAGCGTCACAGTCCGCCCGGACCGACCCGCCGTCCGCATCCGTCGCGTCACCCGATCGACGAGCCCGGCCAGCACGGCGTCGAGCGTCGCCGGCGACTTCGGCGACCGGCCCAGCGCCCGTTGCGAACCGATCGACCGCCGGCGCCGGCCGACCTCGATCGGCCGCGGATCACGGTTGTGCGCCAGCGCATGCAGATGCCGCCCGGACGCCCGGCCGAGCATCGCGACGAGCGCGGCCTCGGGCAGCATCGCGACGTCGCCGACCTTGGTGAGACCCCGGGTCCGCAACTTCTCCGCGGTCACCTCGCCCACGCCCCACAACCGCTCGACGTCCAACGGATGCAGGAACTCCAGCTCGCGGTCCGGCTGCACCTCGAGCAACCCGTCCGGCTTCGCCACCCCGCTGGCGACCTTCGCCAGGAACTTCGTCCGCGCCACTCCGACCGTGATCGGGAGCCCGACCTTCGACAGCACCTCGGCGCGCAGTCGCCGGGCGATCTCCAGCGGCGTCCCGGCGATCTTCCGCAGCCCGCCGACGTCGAGGAAGGCCTCGTCGATCGAGATGCCCTCGACCAGCGGCGTGGTGTCCTCGAACACCTTGAACACCGCCTTGCTGGCCTCCGAGTACGCCGACATCCGCGGATCCACCACGACCGCGCCGGGGCAGCGGCGCAACGCCTGTCCACCGTTCATCGCGGTCCGGACGCCGTACGCCTTGGCCTCGTAGCTGCAGGCGAGGACGACGCCGGCGCCGACGATCACCGGGCGGCCGCGCAGGCGCGGGTCGTCCCGCTGCTCGACCGACGCGTAGAAGGCATCCAGGTCGGCATGCAGGATGGTCGCCCCGCCTGATCCCGCCACGAACATATGTTCGCATACTCACAGTGCCGAAGATAGGGAGAAATCCCGAGGCGGTCACCGTCGGTGTCAGGACAGAATGCTGCTTATGGACCTGACCGCATATCGCGATCTCTGGAAGACCCACGGAGTGATGGCGCTGCTGGCGTCGGCGCTGATCGCGAGGCTGCCGGTGATGGCGACGATGGTGCCGCTGTCGTTCCTGGCGAAGGATGCCGCTGGCAACTTCGGCTGGGCCGGAGTGGTGGCGGGTGCCTACTCCGTCGGTATGGCGGTTGCCAGCGTGGTGTGGTCGCGTCTCGCGGACCGCAGAGGAGCGCGGGGGGTCCTGCTCACCACCGGGATGGCGTGGGGCGTGTTGATGGCAGTGCTCGCCCTGCTGCCGGACAGCTGGTACCGGGTCCTCCCGGTCGCGGCCGCACTGGCTGGCATGTTCGTCGCCCCGGTCACCTCGGCGTTGCGGGCGAGCTGGCCGAAGCTCGTACAGGGTGCACGGCTGCGCGCGGTCTACGCCCTGGACGCGACCGCGCAGGAGCTGCTGTTTCTGGTCGGCCCGATGCTCGGTGCCATCGCGGTCAGCTTCGCCAGTCCGCGCGCCGGTCTGCTGGCGTGTGCGGTGACAGCGGCTGCGGCGATCTGGTGGTTCGCTCTGAAGCAACAGCCGCGGACACCGCACGACGAGTCCGACGGGCCCCGCCCGACCGCTGTGCAACTTCTGCTCCACCGGCACCGGCTGCCACTGCTCTTCGCGTTCGCCTGCATGGTCACCGGCTTCGCGTCGATGTCGCTGGGCATCGTCGCGTTCGCCGACGAGCACGGCAACCGCCTGATCGCCGGAGTACTGGAGATGGTGGCCGCGGCCGGCAGTCTGAGTGGCGGCCTGGTCGGCGGGGCACTCCCCGGCCGGCGGAACTCCTACGTCTGGCGGCGGATGCTGGCGATGACCGTCCTCACTACCGGGTGCGTGTTCGCCACGTTCTCAGTGGTCGCCCTCGCCGTGATGCTGTTCGCGGCCGGCTGCCTGATCGCACCGACGATCGGCGCGATCTACGAGCGGATCGGCGCGATGACGCCGGCATCGGCGCGGACCGAGATCTTCGGCTGGATGCTCAGCGGCGGGATGATCGGCTCCGCGGTCGGTTCGGCCGTCGCGGGCACGGTGGTCGAGTCCTTCGGCGTCCGCTACGCGTGGGTCCTGATGGCTGTCCTGGGGTTGTTGGCGACCCTGTCCCTGATTCGCGTCCCACCCCACCGGCCCGCCGAGTCCGCCGACATCGAGGAGCTCGCGGTCCCGGCGTAGAGCATCCGGTACCGAGCCTCCAGTACGCCGGAGTCCCCGGCCCACATCGAGATCAGCCGCAGTGCACGCCGGTCCAGGAACGCGCCCCGGCCAGCGGCGACGGGATAGATCCGCAGAGCCACCTCGTCGATCAGCCGCCACCGCAGCAGCGAACGGATCAGCGTGAGACTGCCGATGACATGCAGGTCTGATCCAGGCACCCGCTTCAACGCGGCCAGCACCCGGCGCGGATCACCTTGCAGTACTTCGGTGTCCGGCCGCGCGTTCACGGGCTGCGAGGACACGACGAGAGTCCTGGTGTGCTCGAGTCCTGTGGCGGCGTACTGCTCGAAGGTCTTGCGGCCGAGCAGGATGGTCTCGGAGCCGGTCACGAGCTGGTCGACGACGGCGCTGTGGGCGGGTTGGGGCAGCCAGCGCTCCGGCTGGTCCACGATCCCGTCCTCCGACATACACAGTCTGGCGACGATCGTCCGCATGCCACTGCCCCCTCCAGGTCGGTTCACCTGTCAGATGCCGCGAAGAGGCGAAATGTTGTCAGCTCTGCCGGCGGCCGCGATGGATCTCGGTCTCCAGCGCATCCAAGCGATTGATCCAGAACTTGCGGTACCGATCGAGCCAGCTGTCGATCTCGCGCAGCGGTCCGGGGTCCACGGCGTACAGCCGCCGGGTGCCGTCGACGGTGACAGTCGCGAAGCCGTTGTCGCGCAGCACCCGCAGATGCTGGGAGACGGCCGGCTGGCTGATGCCGAACTCGGCGCCGATCGACGTGGCGATGCTGCCGGCCGGCAGTTCGCCGTCGGCCAGCAGTTCCAGGATCCGGCGCCGGACCGGGTCGCCGAGAATGTCGAACGCGTGCACGGATCGAAGTATTTCAGTGATGACTTATATGAACAAGGGGCGTCGCCGGCCGGACGGTTTGCGGCCGGTCGTCAGCGCGGCCGCGGAACCTCCAGGCGCCGTCCGGATCGGCCGGACGAGCCGACCGGGTGCTGGTCAGCCGGTAGGCAACGAGCGAGTCACGGCTAGAATGACCGCGAATGACTACGCCTGGTGCAATGCGGCACGGCGTACCGCATCCAGTGGTTTGAGGAGACACAGCTGTGGGACGCGTCGTGCACAAGTACGGCGGTTCTTCGGTCGCCGACGCCGATTGCATCAAGCGTGTGGCCCAACGGATCGTCGCGACGAAGAAGGCCGGGAACGACGTGGTGGTGGTCATCTCCGCCATGGGCGACACCACCGATGAACTGATGGACCTGGCCCAGCAGGTGTCCCCGTTGCCGCCGCCGCGCGAGCTGGACATGCTGCTCACCTCGGGGGAGCGCATCTCCGCCGCCCTGCTGGCGATGGCGATCGCCAACCTGGGCTACGAAGCGCGAAGCTTCACCGGCTCGCAGGCCGGTGTGATCACCACGTCCGCGCACGGCAACGCCCGGATCATCGACATCACGCCGGGCCGGATCGAGGGAGCGCTGTCCGAGGGCCACATCGCGATCGTGGCCGGGTTCCAGGGCGTCGCCCAGGACACCAAGGACATCACCACGATGGGCCGCGGCGCCTCCGACACCACCGCGGTCGCGCTGGCTGCCGCGCTCGAGGCGGACTACTGCGAGATCTACACCGACGTGGACGGCATCTTCACCGCGGACCCGCGGATCGTCCCGGCCGCCCGGCAGATCCCGAAGATCTCCTACGAAGAGATGCTCGAGATGGCCGCCTGTGGCGCCAAGGTGCTGCACCTGCGCTGCGTCGAGTACGCGCGGCGCTACAACGTCCCCGTCCATGTGCGTTCCTCCTTCTCGCAGAAGGAAGGCACCTGGGTCGTCGATGCGAAGGAACTGGATCAAATGGAACAGGCGATCATCTCCGGCGTTGTCCAGGACCGCAATGAGGCCAAGATCACCGTGGTCGGCGTACCGGACAAGCCCGGTGAGGCGGCCCGGATCTTCGAGACCGTCGCCGGCGCCGAGACCAACATCGACATGATCGTGCAGAACGTGTCCGCGGTCGCCACCAACCGCACCGACATCTCCTTCACGCTGCCCCGCGTCGACGGCGCCCGGGCGATGTCCGCGCTGGCCCGGATGAAGGACGAAGTGGGCTACGAGCAGTTGCTCTACGACGACCAGATCGGCAAGGTGTCGGTGGTCGGTGTCGGTATGCGCTCGCACCCGGGCGTGTCCGCGAAATTCTTCTCCGCGCTCGCCGACGCCGGCGTGAACATCGAGATGATCTCCACCTCGGAGATCCGGATCTCGGTGGTCGTGGACGAGAACCTGGTGGATGCCGCCGTGACCGCGGCGCACACCGCATTCGATCTGGACGACGAGCACACCCAGGCCGTCGTGTACGGAGGAACTGGACGGTGACCCCTGTGAGCGCTGTGGAGAACACGATCGAGGACCGGACGGGTCTGCCTTCTCTGGCCGTGGTCGGTGCGACCGGCGCGGTCGGGTCGGTGATGCTGACTCTGCTCTCGACCCGGGAGAACGTCTGGGGAGAGATCCGGCTGATCGCGTCCGAGCGCTCTGCGGGCAAACGTTTGAGGGTGCGCGGCGAGGAGGTCGAGGTCGTCGCGATCAGCGAGGAGGCCTTCGACGGCATCGACGTCGCGATGTTCGACGTACCGGATGCCGTGTCGGCGCACTGGGCGCCGATCGCCGCCGCCAAGGGTGCCGTCGTGGTGGACAACTCCGGCGCGTTCCGGATGGACGCGGACGTCCCGCTGGTGGTGCCGGAGGTGAACGCCGAAGCGGCGCGGAACCGGCCGCGCGGCATCATCTCCAACCCGAACTGCACGACGCTGTCGATGATCGTCGCGATGGGTGCGCTGCACCACCGCTTCGAGCTCGAGCAGCTGGTGGTCGCGTCGTACCAGGCCGCCTCGGGTGCCGGGCAGGAAGGCATCGACGCGCTGTACGACCAGCTGATGAAGGTGGCCGGCAATCGCGACCTGGGCACCACGCCGGGTGACGTCCGCCGCGTGATCGGCAACGCGCTCGGCCCGTTCCCGGCGCCGCTCGCGCTGAACGTCGTTCCGTGGGCCGGTTCGCTCAAGGACGACGGCTGGTCGTCGGAGGAACTCAAGGTCCGCAACGAGTCGCGCAAGATCCTCGGCCTGCCCGACCTGAAGGTGTCCGCGACCTGCGTCCGGGTACCGGTCGTCACCACGCACTCGTTGTCGGTGCACGCGCGGTTCGCCCAGGAGGTCGACGCCGACGAGGCCCGCGAGGTACTGCGGGATGCGCCGGGCGTGCTGCTGTTCGACAACCCGGCCGAGGGCGAGTTCCCGACCCCGGCCGACGTGGTCGGCACCGACCCGACCTGGGTCGGCCGGATCCGCAAGTCGCTGGACGACCCGAACTCGCTGGAGCTGTTCGTCTGCGGCGACAACCTGCGCAAGGGTGCGGCTCTGAACACCGCCCAGATCGCCGAGGTCGTCGCCAAGGAGTTCACCGCGTCCGTGTCCTAGAACCCCAAGAGAACAAGGCCCTTCGCCTGCCCGCCCGCCCCGGCGAGCAAGCGAAGGGTGTCTTGTTACAGCCAGTTCTCCCGCGCCGCGTGCAGGGCGAGCTGGAAGCGCGTGCTGGCGCCGGTGCGGTTCATCAGGCGCTCCAGGTAGCGGAAGAAAGTACGTCGGCTGATACCCAGCGTACGGGCAATCGTGTCGTCCGCGGCCCCCGTGGCGAGCAACGCGAGCAGACGGCGTTCGATCGGTTCGAGCCGGTCGTCCTCGGCGCCGACCGACGCGTGCAGCGGCAGCGCGTTGCGCCAGCACAGCTCGAACATCCCGATCAGGGCGGTCAGCAGGCTGCTCGGCCGGATGATCAGCAGGGACCGGTTCACGTCGGTGTCGCGCACCGACATCGACACGAACGCGACCGAACCGTCGATGATCGTCAGCTTCGCCGGTACGTCGGGCAGCACCCGCGCCTGCTCGCCGGCCTCCACGCAGGGCAGGATGTTCTCGGTCAGGTATCCCGGCACCTCGACCGACTCCGGTGAGTACACGACCCGGTAGGAGACACCCCGCTTGAGGTGGTCGATCTCCTCCTGGTTCGGCCCGCCGATGTAGTACGGCGGGGAGTCGATCGCCAGGATCTCCCGCTGCGCACCGCCCTTGATCTGGTGGATGCGTTCGACGATCGCGTTGCCGGTGACGACCTCGATCAGGTGCGTGGTCGACTCGTTGTGCACGGTCCGGCGGAACTCGTCGTACGCGTTCAGGACCTCGATCCGGGCCTGCTTCAGCTCGGACTCGCGACGCAGCGTCATCGCCTCGAGGCCGGCATCGGGTGGCACCGGCAGGAAGCGGGCGTGGTCGGAACCGGATCGCCGGGCCAGGCCCGCCTGGACCAGCCCGCCGAGCGTGGCGTCGATGGTGGCGGCGCGATCGGGGACCGCCTCGTCCAGTTCGGTGATCGACGACGGCCCGGTCCGCAGCAGGTGCTGGTAGACCTTGATCTCGTCGTCGCTGAGTCCGAGCACCCTGAGATGGTCGAAACGCTCCGTGTCCGTTGCGCTCACAACTCTCGCCTCCCTCCCGAATGCTGTCACTGTCCGCTACCGTCCCTCCAGAGTAGGACGGTCGATCCAGTGCCGGTCGCACTGTCCGTGTCGCCCTGAATGCATCCAGCGATATTTGTTGTCCTGTCAGCATTCTTGTGCCGTGTCACCATCTGGCCACCATTTCCGCGCAGTTGTGAGCGAGAATTGAGGTCCAGCAGCCCGGCGACGGACCACCTGAGCGCCGCCGGGCTGCTGTTCCAATTCTGGCCCGAGTTCGCTGTTCCGTCAGCGGAGCCCGTTTCGGTTGGGTCTCGATCCCGGCGCATCGGTGCCCTCGCACTCCCGTGCCATCACCGGCTGTGCTGGAGGGTGTACAAACTGTGCATCTCCATCGTGAGGCCGATGAGGAGGAGAGCGCCGATGCGACCGGTTCCGCCCCGTTCCGCCGCTCGCTGTGGTGCTGCCGTCCCCAGTGTCCGGTCGTGGCTCCCCGTCCTTGGGTCACGCTGCCGGGCAGTGTCTTCCGTCATCGGCCTCGGGTCCGTCTCGACGTCTGCTGCGCGCACCTGCTGGCGATCGCAGCCGATCCGGGGACGTGCCCACGGCGCGATGACCGCCGCCCTGGTCATCGTGCCTGCCGATCCGGTGTCCGCCCGTCCCGTCTCCGCCCCGCGCGGACGGGTCACCGGATCGCCGGTTGCGGCCGTGTCGCCCCTGACACGGCCCGGGCCCCGGGAGGTGCCGAGCGGAGCTCCGTGGATGGTGAGGCTGTCCATGGCGCGCGGGGATCTTGTGTCCCCCGTCCGGCTCGCCCCGGCCAGGAAGCGCCGCCTGGGGCCCACCGCCGGCTGACACCGGTCCAGACCACTGTGTCGTGGGTGCGGCACATCACGCCGCCGCCGCGAACTTCGGGACCCCGCAGGACGTCGTACAGGGGAATTGACCGCGATTTGATCTTGCTCGCTGGTGTTCGCGAGAGTGCTTGGTGAGCATGGGCGGCGCGCCGTTTTCATGCTCTGGAAGGCGTTTTGGCCGTCGCAGGTCGTCAAATGTATATTCCGGATAACGATCGGCGACGGACGACTTCTTCCAGTGGTTCACCCAGTCGGGCGCGACGTTGGTAGCCGTCTGTACGTCGTTGCTCACTATGGAGGACCACCGTGTCGTCGGCCAAGTGCCCGGTCCGCTACTCTGCTCCCGGTCTGCGTGGCTGCGAACGGCAGGAGTTCGGCCGGCGCGGACTCGACTTCCGGCAGAGAGAGGCGTCGCCTGAATGAACGCGACTAGCGTCGACGAGGAGTTCAACCCGTCGGTGCATGTGTACGAACCGCACAAGGTCGGCCTGCCGCCGTTGCGTCCCTATTTCAAGGCGCTGTGGCAGCGGCGGGAGTTCGCGGCCGAGATGTCCCGGACGAACATCCGGGCCGCCAACACCAACACCTTCTTCGGACAGGTGTGGCTGGTGCTGAACCCGTTGCTCCTGGCGGCTGTCTACTACCTGCTGACCGAGATCATCGCCGGTGGTGCCAACAAGACCGACGGCTCGGAGCGGTTCGCGCACATGTGTGGCGGCCTGTTCGTCTTCTACTACTTCTCCAGCGCGATGACGGCCGGAGCGACCAGCGTCGTCGGCGGCGGCAAGCTGCTGATGAACATGTCGTTCCCGCGGATGCTGCTGCCGCTGGCCGCGTTGCGGACGGCGTTCTTCCGCTTCCTGCCGACGATGGTCGTGTACCTGGCGATCCACCTGATCATGGGCCAGCCGTTCCGGTGGCCGATGCTGCTCGCGCCGGCGTTCCTGGTCATGCTGACGTTCTTCGCCGCCGGCATGGGCATGATCTTCGCCGCGCTGCAGGTGTACTTCCGGGACACGACGTCCTTCCTGCCGTACTTCGTCCGGATCTGGCTGTACCTGTCCCCGGTGCTGTGGTTCGCCGAGCAGGCACCGCCCAGGTTCAAGGGCTTCATCCAGTACAACCCGCTCTACTCGCTGATCGGCGGCTGGACCGACCTGCTCGTCCGCGGTGACATCCCGCCGTTGAAGATGTGGGTCGGGGCCGGGTTCTGGGCGGTCCTCGCCGCCGTGGTCGGCTCGTTGTTCTTCATGTCGAGGGAGCGTGAGTTCGTTGTCCGTCTCTGAGGCTGAGAAGAAATCGATGCAGAAGACCGAGCCGGCCGTCCCCGCCGTCAAGGTGCAGGACGTGTCCATCACCTACCGGACCACGTTCGAGCGGGTGCCGACGTTCAAGAGCGCGATCGTGCGGTTCGGTCGCGGCGAGCGGGCGGTCCGCGAGGTCAAGGCCGTGCAGAACGTCTCCTTCGACGTCAACCACGGCACCACCATCGGCATCATCGGTGCGAACGGCGCCGGCAAGTCGACGCTGATGCGGTCGATCGCCGGCATCCTGCCGCCGACCTCGGGCCGGATCGAGGTACACGGCCGGGTCAGCACCCTGCTGTCGCTGGGCGTCGGCTTCAACGCGGCCCTGTCCGGCCGCGAGAACGTCGTACTCGGTGGACTGGCCGCAGGCCTCAGCCGCAAGGCGATCCAGGAGCGGTACGAGGAGATCGCGGAGTTCGCCGAGCTCGGTGACTTCATGGAGATGCCGATGCGGACGTACTCGTCCGGCATGTTCAGCCGGCTGGCATTCTCCGTCGCGGTCCACATGGACCCGGACATCCTGCTGATCGACGAGGCCCTGTCGGCCGGCGACGCGTCCTTCAAGACCAAGGCCGCGGCCAAGATGAACGAACTCGTCACCAACAGCCGGACCATGTTCCTGGTCAGCCACGCGATGAGCAGCGTCCGGGATCTGTGCAACGACTGCATCTGGCTGCACAAGGGCAAGGTGATGATGCGCGGTGAGCCCAACGAGGTGATCACGGCGTACACCAAGTTCCTCCAGGTCGGCGAACAGGAATCCGTCTCTCTCGAGGACCTCTGACCATGCCCGATTCCGGGTCCCACGCCGGGGCACGTAGTACTGCGCCGGACGTGGGGATCATCACGACCGGTCACGACGTCGCCGACGCGCGCCTGCACAAGATCACCGCGGCCCTGCACCACCGGGGCCTGAGCGTCGAGCTGTGGGGCCTGGGTGCGGCCGAAGGCGGGCCGGTCGGCGCGGTCGTCCACGCCGGCCCTCGGGGCAACCTGGTCCAGCGGATGGCCCGGACCGCGGTGCTGCCGTGGCGGACCAAGGCGAAGGTGGTGATGACGGTCGATCCGGACATGATCCCGGTCACCCGTCTCGTCACCACCCTGCGCCATCGCAAAATGGTTGCCGACGTTCACGAGGACTACGACCTGCTGCTCGCCGACCGGGCCTGGGCGAGGGGACCGGCCGGCCTCCCGGCCCGGCTGATCGTCCGGGCGAGTTCCAAGCTGGCCGCCGGCGCCGACCTGACCGTCGTCGCCGACTCGCATCTGGCCCCGCACGAGGCGAAGCGGCGGCTGGTCGTCCAGAACTTCCCCTACGTGCCGTTCCTGGCCCCGACGCCGCCTTCGGGCCTGCCGCGGGCCGTGTACATCGGGGACCTGCGGGCCAGCCGTGGCCTGTTCGACATGGTCGAGACCGTCGCCGCGGCGCCGGACTGGTCACTCGACCTGGTCGGCCCGGTGGCGCCTTCGGACTGGGATCAGCTTCAGGCCCGGATCGAGCAGTCCGATCTGGCCGGCCGGGTCCGGCTGCACGGGCGGCAGCCACCGGCCGACGCCTGGCGGATCACCCAGGGTGCCTGGGCCAGCCTGGCCATGCTCCAGCCGACCCCGGCCTTCATCGAGGCGATGCCGTCCAAGATCTACGAGTACCTCGCCAGCGGTCTTCCCGTCCTGTCCACCCGTTTGCCCCGGCAGACCAGGGTGATCGAGGAGTCCGGTGGCGGAGTCCTGGTGGACTCGGTGGCAGAGGCGTCCGAGATCCTGCGGCGCTGGTCCGCGGATCCCGGTGAGCTGGAGAAACTGCGCGACCACGCGCTTCAGTGGGCGGCCGACCATCTGCCCGCGATCACGCCGTACGACGAACTGGCCGACGCGATTCTCAACTTGCTAAGAGGAAGTGCATGAAGGACCGCCCACACATGCTGTACGTCGCCTGGGGCTTCCCGCCCTGCCGAGGAGGCGGTGTCTACCGGGCCCTGGCCACGGCCAACCGGTTCGCCGCGCTCGGCTGGAAGGTGACCGTGCTGACGGCCGACCGCGAGACGTTCCACCGGTTCACCGGCGCCGACCTGACCCTGGAGGAGCGGGTCGACCCGTCCATCGAGGTCGTTCGGGTGCCGTTCGACTGGCCGATCCTCGAGGCCGACCTGCGCCGGTGGTCCAAGCGCCGCGCCCTCAACCCGAAGGTCTGGAGCAAGTGGCGGACCAAGCAGGACCACGTTCCGTTCCCGGAGACCGGGTACGGACCGTGGCGCTCGGTCATCGAGAAGGCCGCGGACCGGATCCACAAGGCGCACAAGGTCGACCTGACCGTCGCCACCGCGAACCCGAACGTCGCCTTCACCCCGGCGTACCTGCTGCACAAGAAGTACGGCGTGCCGTACGTGATGGACTACCGCGACGCCTGGCTGCTGGACGTGTTCACCGGTGACCGGCTGCACGAGCCGAAGAGCCGCGCGGCCCGCTGGGAGAAGAAGCTGGTCGACTCCGCCCGCGAGATCTGGTTCGTGAACGACCCGATCCGCGACTGGCACGAGAAGCTCTACCCGGCGCACGCGCACAAGATGCACACGGTCTCCAACGGCTTCGACGCCGACCTGGTGCCGGACACCACGGACCGCGGCCCGGCCGGCGACCGTCCGTTGACCTTCGGGTACGTCGGCACCGTATCGCCGAAGGTCCCGCTGACGGAGTTCGTCGAGGGTTGGCAGCTGGCTCGCTCGCAGTCCGGCGAGCTGGACGGCGCGAAGGCCAAGATCTACGGCTATCTCGGGTACTACGCCCAGCCGCGCGCCGACATGCTTGCCACGATCAACAAAGCCACCGACGACGGGGTCAGCTACGAAGGTCCCGTCGGCAAGGCGGAAATCGCCCGGGCGTACGACGAGTTCGACGTCCAGCTGCTGATGCTGGGCAAGGGGCGTTACGTGACCAGCGGGAAAGTGTTCGAGTACCTCGCGACCGGGCTGCCGATCGTGTCCGTGCACGACCCGGAGAACGCGGCGTCCGACGTACTGCGTGGTCATCCGTTGTGGTTCCCGGTGACGGACGTGACGCCGGAGGCGATCGCGGCCGCGCTGATCGAGGCGGCGCATGCGGCCCGGACGGCGGACGAGGGGATCCGGGCGAAGGCGCGCGAGTTCGGTGCGTCGTACCGGCGGGACCTGCAGCTGGACCCGCGGATCGAGTCGCTGGCCGCGTCCGTGCAGGGGGTGGCGGCGTGAAGACCGTCGTCCTGCTGAGCACCCGGCGCCTGCCGCCGACGTACTTCGACACCGTCCGCGAGGACCTCGGCAACCAGGAGCTGTCCCTCGAGGTCATCGCCTGGATGCCGCCGTCGGGGTACGTCGCCGACAAGGTCCACACGTTCACGCTGATCGGCCCGGGCCGGATGCCCAAAGCACCCGCGGTCGAACCCGAGCCCGAGCCGGAAACCCCGCTCGAAGCCGCCGACGCGGTCATCGCTCCCGAGGCGGTCGCGGATCCGGAGTCCGTGGTCGGCGAGGCTGCGATCGCACCCGCTGCGGCTGAGGTCCCTGCCGATGCGGCGGAAGACGAAGCTGCCACCTCCGCCGCTCCCGCCGAAGAAGTGGAATCCAAGGCCGACTCCTCCCAACCCACCGCAGCCCCGGCGGGCGCCGCGCCCACCGCTCGGCCGGCGGCGAAGCCGCGGCCTGCGGGGATCAAGCGGGTTCGGAAGGCTTTGGGGTGGCGGTATCGGCGGGTTCGGAAGGTTGCGGGCAGGGTGTTGCCTAAGGCAATCAAGACCTCGGCGCCGGTGAAGTTCCTGCGCGGGAACCGGGCCAGCAAGGACCTGGGCAAGACGTACTGGGGCCGGATCGAGGGCCGTCGCGACGTACTGACCACGATCGAGAAGGCGGATGTCGTGATCGCCCTCGACGCCGGTGCGATCTGGGCCGGCTGGAACCTCGGTCAGCGCCGCGGCAGCGTCCCCGTCGTCCTCGGTCTCCCGGCCGCCCGCCGCGAGCTGGATCAGCTGAGGGCCACGACAAAGGCCGCTGCAGGTAATGGGTGAAACGATGACGGTGACGCGTGCGATCCGCGAGCACCTGCCGGCGCCCCTGGCCCGGACCGCTGGAGCGGTCCGGCGGCGCCTGCGTGGTGTGCGGTACTCGTTCGCGCAACTGCCGGCGTTCCCGCCGGTGGCAACGACCCCCGTGCGGATGCTGGTCGGACCGACCAACTCCGCCGGCCAGGGTCACGCCTGGGCCCAAGCCGCCCAGACGATCCCCGGGGTCAGTGCCGTCTCGTTCACGTTGCAGCGCAAGGCACAGTTCCAGTTCGTCCACGACTACGGCGTACCGCTCGCCTGGTTCGGCCAGCCGCGCTGGCAGCGGGCCCAGGAGCAGCACATCGCCGGTTCGTACTCCCACGTGATGGTGGAGTCGCTGCGCCCGATCTTCGGTGCCCGCGGTTTCCCGGACGCGTCGCCCGACATCGCGACCATGCTCGATGCCGGGATCAACGTTTCCCTGCTCTTCCACGGTTCCGACATCCGCGTGCCCAGCCGGCACGCGAAGCGCGAGCGCTGGTCGCCGTTCCTCCCCGGTGACGAGCTGACCGAGCGCCTGGAGACGCAGGCGCGCCGGCACGCCGAGCTGGTCGAGAGCCTCGGCCTGCCGGTGTTCGTGTCCACGGTCGACCTGCTGGACGACGTACCGGACGCGCAATGGTTGCCGGTGGCGATCGATGCCTCGCGCTGGCATGAAGCAGCCCGGCCGCTGTTCACCGCCGAACGGCCGGTCGTCGCCCACGTCCCGTCGAACGCAAAACTCAAGGGCACCGAGGAGATCGACGCCGTCCTGACCCGGCTGCACGACTCCGGCGCGATCGAGTACCGGCGCATCACCGGCGTACCGCACGAACGGATGCCGAGCGTCATCGGCGACGCAGACATCGTTGTCGACCAACTCCGCATCGGCCTGTACGGCGTGGCCGCCGCCGAAGCACTGGCCGCCGGGCGGATCGTGGTGTCGTACGTCGGTGACGCCGTGCGCCACCGCGTGCGTAGTCTGACTGGGCGAGAGGTGCCGATCGTGGAGGCAGATCCAGACACCCTGGGTGATGTCGTCACGGGCCTCATCGCCGATCGTGCCGCCGCCGAGCGGGCGGCCGCCGGCCCCGGCTACGTGGCGGAGCTGCACGACGGAAGCCGCTCAGCCGAAGCACTCACCAGCTGGCTCACTTCGAAGGAGACCCTGTGACGTCCCGCATCGCGCCCACCGCCGATGTCGACGAGAGCGCCGTGATCGGCGACGGCTCGTCGATCTGGCACCTGGCCCAGATCCGCGAGAACGCGGTGCTGGGCGAGAACTGCATCGTCGGCCGCGGTGCCTACGTCGGGACCGGGGTCCGGATGGGCAAGAACTGCAAGATCCAGAACAACGCCCTGGTCTACGAACCGGCCTCGCTCGAGGACGGCGTGTTCATCGGTCCGGCCGTGGTGCTGACCAACGACTACTTCCCGCGCGCGGTGAACCCGGACGGCTCACTGAAGAGCGGGCACGACTGGGAACCGGTCGGCGTCACCATGAAGGAAGGCTGCTCGCTCGGTGCGCGCAGCGTCTGCGTGGCGCCGGTCACCATCGGCCGCTGGGCCACGGTCGCCGCGGGTGCGGTGGTCACCAAGGACGTGCCAGACTTCGCGCTGGTCGCCGGGGTTCCGGCCCGCCGGATCAAGTGGGTCGGCAAGGCCGGGGTTCCGCTGCTCGACGTCGGGAACGGCGAGTGGAAGTGCCCGAACACGGGCGAGACGTACATCGAAACCGACGGACGGCTGCGGCCGGCCGGTGAAGACATGGAGGAGAACTGATGGTGCAGCCGATTCCGGCCGCGAAGCCGATCATCGGGAAGGAGGAGCGCGAGGCAGTCGACCGGGTGATGCAGTCCGGAATGCTGGCCCAGGGCCCCGAGGTGGCGGCGTTCGAGCAGGAGTTCGGCGCAGCGCTCGTCTCCGGCCGAGCCTGCGTCGCGACGAACTCGGGCACGTCGGGTCTCCACCTCGGCCTGCTGGCCGCGGGCGTCGGACCGGGTGACGAGGTCATCGTCCCGTCCTTCACCTTCGCCGCGACCGCGAACAGCGTCGCGCTGACCGGCGCCACCCCGGTGTTCGCCGACATCGAGCCGACGTACTTCTGCCTGGACCCGGCCGCGGTCGAGGCCGCGATCACCGAGAAGACCAAGGCCGTCATGCCGGTGCACCTGTTCGGTCACCCGGCGAACATGACCGCCCTGCAGGCGATCGCGGACAAGCACGGCATCCAGATCTACGAGGACGCCGCGCAGGCGCACGGCGCGACCTGGAACGGCACGCAGGTCGGCAGCTTCGGCGAGTTCGCGATGTTCAGCCTGTACCCGACCAAGAACATGACGTCCGGTGAGGGCGGCATGAACTCGGTCGCGAACGCCGACATCGAGCGCCGGATGCGCCTGCTGCGCAACCAGGGCATGCTGAAGCAGTACGAGAACGAGCTGGTCGGCCTGAACAACCGGATGACCGACCTGCACGCCGCGATCGGCCGGGTGCAGCTGACCAAGCTGGCCGGCTGGACCAAGCAGCGGCAGGAGAACGCGACCTTCCTGGACGCGAACCTGCAGGGTGTCGCCGTACCGGCCGTGGCCGCCGAGGCCACGCACGTCTACCACCAGTACACGATCCGGGTGACCGAGGACCGCGACGGCTTCGCGAACGCGCTGCGCTCCGAGTACGGCGTCGGCTGCGGTGTCTACTACCCGATCCCGAACCACCGGCTCCCCTCGTTCAAGCGCGAGCTGGACCTGCCGGAGACCGAGAAGGCCGCGGCGCAGGTGCTCTCGCTGCCGGTCCACCCCTCGCTGTCCGAGGAAGAACTGAACCGGATCGTTTCCGCGGTGAACACCGTGGCGAAGGCTGGTGCGTGAGATGGCGAACCTGCGAGCCGGACTGATCGGCCTGGGCATGATGGGACGCCACCACGCCCGCGTGCTGGCCTCCCTCGAGGGCGTCGACCTGGTCGCCGTCGCCGACCCGGGTGGTGACAAGTTCGGCGTGGCCGGCGGTCGCCCGGTGCACGAGAACATCGAGCAGTTGATCGCCGAGGGCATCGACTACTGCATGGTCGCGGTCCCGACGCAGTACCACTCCGAGATCGCCAAGGCGCTGGCCGAGGCCGGCGTGCACGCGATGATCGAGAAGCCGCTGGCCGGATCCGCCGCCGAGGCGACCGAGATCGCCAAGGCGTTCGAGGCGGCCGGCGTGATCGGCGCGGTCGGTCACATCGAGCGGTACAACCCGGCGCTGCAGGCGCTGCGGGTGCGGCTGGAGGCCGGTGAGCTGGGCGACATCTACCAGATCACCACCCGCCGCCAGGGCCCGTTCCCGGCCCGGATCGCCGACGTCGGCGTGGTGCTCGACCTGGCCACCCACGACATCGACCTGACCGCCTGGGTGACCCAGTCGCCGTTCATCGCGGTGTCCGCGCAGAGCGCGCACAAGTCCGGCCGCCAGTACGAGGACCTGATCGCGGTGACCGGCAAGCTTGCCGACGGCACCGTGACCAGCCACCTGGTCAACTGGCTGTCCCCGATGAAGGAGCGGCTCACCGTCGTCACCGGCGAGAAGGGCGCGTTCATCGCCGACACGCTGCTGGCCGACCTGTCCTTCCACGCCAACGGCACGGTCGCCACCGCGTGGGACGACGTCGCGCACTTCCGCGGTGTCAGCGAGGGCGACATGATCCGCTACGCGATCAGCAAGCCCGAGCCGCTGCGCACCGAGCACGAGGCGTTCCGGGACGCGGTGCTGGGCAAGGAGGCCGACATCGTCACGCTGCAGCAGGGTCTGCAGACCGTCGTCGTCGCCGAGGCCGTGATCCAGTCCGCCGCCGAGGACCGCACCATCAGGGTCGCCACGGAGCCCGCGCAGTCATGAAGGTCCTGAGTGTCGTCGGGGCACGACCACAGTTCGTCAAGCTGGCGCCGGTGGCGGAGGCATTCGCAGCCACCGAGCACCAGCATGTGATCGTGCACACCGGGCAGCACTACGACAAGAACATGTCCGACGTGTTCTTCGCCGACCTGCGCATCCCAGACCCGGACGTCCACCTGGGCGTCGGGTCGGGCAGTCACGGTGTCCAGACCGGCGCGATGCTGGCCGCGATGGACGCCGTACTGGACGAGCACCAGCCGGACTGGGTGCTCGTGTACGGCGACACGAACTCGACGCTGGCCGGGACGTTGTCGGCGGTGAAGATGCACCTGCCGGTGGCGCACCTCGAGGCCGGGCTGCGGTCGTTCAACCGGCGGATGCCGGAGGAGCACAACCGCGTCCTGACCGACCACGCGGCCGACATCCTGCTGGCCCCCACCCAGGTGGCGATGGACCATCTGGCCAACGAGGGCCTGACGGACAAGGCGCGGCTGGTCGGCGATGTGATGACGGACGTGTGCTTCCGGGTCCGCGACGCGGTCCAGGACAAGCCGCTGGACCTGCCGTTCAAGCGCGGCGAGTACGTCGTCTCGACCATCCACCGGGCCGAGAACACCGACGACCCGGCGCGGCTGGCCGCGATCATCGACGGTCTCGCGGCCGCCGGTGCACCGGTACTGCTGCTCGCGCATCCCCGGCTGGTCGCGCGCTGCGCGGAGTACGGCATCAAGCTCGACCGTCCGGACGGTTCGCTGCACGTCCGGGAGCCGCTGGCCTACCCGGAGATGGTCGCGGCCGTGCTCGGCTCGGCCGGTGTGGTGACCGACTCCGGTGGTCTCCAGAAGGAGGCGTTCCTGCTCGGCCGGGTGTGCACCACGTTGCGCACCGAGACCGAGTGGGTGGAGACCCTGGATGACGGCTGGAACGTTCTGACCTCCGATGTGAGCAAGTTGCCCGAACTGGCCGCCCGGCCGGTCCCGGCATCAAACCGCCCCATGCCCTACGGAGACGGCCACGCCGCAGGCCGGGTCGTCTCCGCACTCGCGGAGTAGACATATGACGAAGGCCGCCGAGGAAGACCAGAGCCAACTGCCAGCGCCGGGGACCCAGTCCCCGGCGTCGGCCGTTGCCGACGTCACGGCGGGACCAGGCACCTCCAGTCCGGAGGCGCCACGCAAGCGACTGCCCAGGGTGGAGTCGCTGACCGGCCTGCGGTGGTGGGCGGCGTTCTTCGTGTTCTGCCACCACATGTCCAACCTCGCGCCGCTGCCGATCCTCGACTTCCTCAGGTGGGGTACGTCGGGGGTGACGTTCTTCTTCGTGCTGTCCGGTTTCGTGCTGACCTGGTCGGCCCAGCCGGGGACGAAGATCCGCACCTTCTACCGGCGCCGGTTCGCCCGGATCTGGCCGGCCCACATGGTCGCGCTGATCGCGGCCTTCTTCGTGTTCTACCGGGTCGATCCGCCGGCCGACATGCCCTGGATCAAGCCGATCTCGCTCACCGTGCTGCTGCTGTCGGTGCTGCTGCTGCACGGCTGGACCAACGACCCGACCATCCTGTACGGCGGCAACCCGGCGTCCTGGACGCTGTCGGTGGAGGCGTTCTTCTACGCGTACCACCCGTTCGTTCAGCGCGCCACGGCCAGGCTGAAGACGACCGGCGGCCTGATCTTCTGCGTGGCCACCCTCGTGATCTCAGGGACGTACCGGCTGTTGCTGTTCCATTTCCCCGACGTCGTCCCGGTCTTCCCGCAACCCGTGCTGCACTCGGTGTCGTTCCTGTTCGGCATCGGACTGGCGATCACACTCCGGTCCGGCTGGCGGCCGCGGATCCCGGTCTGGTTCGGGTTCCTGGTCGTCGCGTTCGGCCTCTACACCCTGTACTACTCGGGCGAGCACCCGGCCAAGGTCCCCTTCGGCATCACCATCGGCCTGACCCAGAAGGAGATCCTGACCCTGCTGTACGGCTTCCTGATCTTCGCCGTCGCGATCCGCGACACCCGCGGCGGCAGGTCCTGGTTGCGCAGCAAGCCACTGGTCGCGCTCGGCCAGTGGTCCTACTCCTTCTACCTGATCCACGCCACCATCTTGTACGCGATCAGGGAGTTCTACGGTCCGGTCGGCACCGTCGGCTGGTTCAACCTGACCTGGTACGCCGGTGTCTGCGCCCTCTCGATCCTCGCCTCGTGGCTGATGTACAAGGTCGTCGAGCATCCGCTGGAACGGAAGCTTCGAGGCCCCCGATGAAGAATCACTACCTAGTGGAGTTCCTGTGCGTGTCAGTGTTGTTGCCTTAGGCAAGATCGGACTGCCGTTGGCGGTCCAGTTCGCGGCCAAGGGTCATCAGGTCGTCGGTGTCGACATCAACGAGAAGTTCGTCGAGCTGGTCAACGCCGGCCAGGAGCCGTTCCCGGGTGAGGCTCACCTGGCCGAGCTGCTGGCCGAGACCGTGGCCGACGGCCGCCTGCGGGCGACGCCGGACTATGCGGACGCCATCCCGAACAGCGACGCCGTCGTCGTGGTCGTGCCGCTGTTCGTCGACGAGACCACCGGCGAGCCCGAGTTCGGCTGGATGGAGAACGCCACCCGGTCGCTGGCCGAGCACCTCAGCCCCGGCACCCTGGTCAGCTACGAGACCACCCTGCCGGTCGGCACCACCCGGAACCGGTGGAAGCCGATGATCGAGGAGATCTCCGGCCTGACCGAGGGCCAGGACTTCCACCTGGTGTTCTCGCCGGAGCGAGTGCTGACCGGTCGCGTCTTCGCGGACCTGCGCAAGTACCCGAAGCTGGTCGGCGGCCTGTCCGAGGAGGGCGCCAAGCGCGCCACCGCGTTCTACGAGGCCGTGCTGGACTTCGACGAGCGCCCGGACCTGGAGCGCGGCAACGGCGTCTGGGACCTGGGATCGGCCGAGGCAGCCGAGCTGGCGAAGCTGGCCGAGACCACCTACCGCGACGTCAACATCGGCCTGGCGAACCAGTTCGCCCGGTTCGCCGGCCAGAACGGCATCGACGTCCACCAGGTGATCGAGGCGTCGAACTCGCAGCCCTACAGCCACATCCATCGGCCTGGTATCGCGGTCGGCGGCCACTGCATCCCGGTCTACCCGCGGCTCTACCTGTGGACCGACCCGGAGGCCACCGTCGTCCGGGCCGCCCGCGAGGCGAACCTCGGTATGCCGGAATACACCGTCGGCCTGCTCGAGGGAGCGTACGGCGATCTGGCCGGAGCGACGGTGGTCGTGCTCGGCGCCGCGTACCGTGGTGGCGTGAAGGAGACGGCGTTCTCCGGGGTCTTCCCGGCCGTGGAGGCGCTGGAGTCCCGTGGTGCGGTGGTTTCCGTGCACGACCCGCTGTACACCGACGACGAGCTGCAGCAGCTCGGCTTCACGCCGTACGCAATGGGCACGCCGGTGGACGCGGCCGTGTTGCAGGCCGACCACCCGGAGTACGCCCAGCTGACCCCGGCCGAGCTGCCGGGCGTCAAGGTGCTCGTCGACGGTCGTGACCGCACCGATCCGGCCCGGTGGGCGGGCGTGCGCCGGATTGTGATCGGAAGGTCGGTCAGCCAGTGACACATGCCGACCTGCGGGTCGTGATGATCGTCGCCAACGACGTCACCAACGACAGCCGGGTCCGCAAGGAGGCCGCAGCGCTGGCCGAGACCGGAGCAGAGGTGACTGTGCTCGGTGTCTCGGCCAGCGGCCTGCCGTCGAGGGAGATGCTCGACGGCGCGCTGATCGTCCGGGTGGCGGTTCCGTTCGCTCTGCGCGAGGAACGCAGGCGCAGCCGCAAGGCCCGCCGGGACTGGCGGCCGCCGTTCGTCGGCTACCGGTACCGGGGCACGTACGTCGCCCGCGACCAGCGGATCGACGTCGGGCTGCAGGAGCTCAAGGCGGAGTCCGGGCATGCCATCGCCGCGGCCAAGGCGGGCAAGGGCAATCCGATCAAGTACAAGCTCGGCGTCGGCGGCCGGCTGCTGCGTCGCACGCGGTGGCAGGCGGCGCGGAAGGCGACCTGGGTCCGCAAGGGTGTCGGGAACAAGGTCGACGTGCCGTTCAAGTTCAGCTGGCGCGCGTACGACGGCGTGATCCACCGGATGCCCTGGCCGGCGCCGTGGCGCAAGCTGCACCCCGAGGCGCTGGACCTGGAGCTCGCGTTCGGTGACCTGATCGACCGTCTCGAGCCCGATGTGGTGCACGCGCACGACATGCACGTGATCGGCGTCGCCACTCGCGCCGCCGGCCGGGCCAAGCTGCGCGGCAAGGACCTGAAGGTCGTCTACGACGCGCACGAGTACGTGGCCGGGCTGTCGCAGTACGGCGCCCGGACCCGTCGCTCGATCGCGGCCTGGGCGAACCACGAGGCGGAGTACATCAACGCCGTGGACCGGGTGGTCACCGTTAGCCCGGCGATCGCGCGCACGCTGAAGAAGGATCACCACCTCGACCGCGAGCCGACGGTGATCATGAACACCCCGAATCCGGCGGACGTGTCGGTCGAGGTGTCCGACATCCGCAGCCGGATCGGTCTGGAGTCCGAGGTGGCGCTGCTGGTCTACAGCGGCGGCGTCACCCGGGCCCGTGGCATCCATACCGCGATCGAGGCACTGGTCGACATGCCGGAGGTGCACCTGGCCATCGTGTGTGTGCCCGGTGTCGCGACCGACGCGGTCAAGGAGTTGCAGACCCAGGCCGCGGACCTCGGCGTGGACGAGCGGTTGCACTGCCTCGATCCGGTCGAGCCGGACGAGGTGGTCGCGTTCCTGCGCACCGCGGACGTCGGCCTGATCCCGATCCTGCGGTACCCGAGCCACGAGATGGCGCTGCCGAACAAGCTGTTCGAGTACGCCTTTGCGGGCCTGCCGGTGGTGGTCAGCGACATGCCGAGCATGAAGGAGTTCGTCGACCGGACCCGGATCGGCGAGGTGTTCGTCGCGGCGGATGCGCACGACCTGGCGTCGAAGGTGCGGATGGTCCTCGGTGACCTGGACAGCTACCGCGAGAAGGTGGCGGACCCGGGGTACCAGCAGGAGGTCTCCTGGGCCGGGCAGGCCGACAAGCTCCGTGGCCTGTACGGCGAGTTGGTCGGCCGCACGCTGGAGCGGGTCCAGCCTGGCGGCCGGGTCGAGAAGAAGCAGAAGCGTCTGCTGATCGGTCCGGTCAACAGTGCCGGTCAGGCCTGGCTGTGGGCGACCGCGCTCGAGCGTGAGGTGCCCGGGCTCGTCGCCGAGTCACTCACCACGGGCAGTGGCGCGTTCGACTTCAGGGTGCACCGCACCGGTTCGTACCGGCAGTACCGGTCCGACTTGCGCTGGCAGCTGGAGCTCACGGCGTACGTGCTGCGCGAGGTCACCCACGTGCTGCTCGAGGCCGGCCGGCCGATGTTCGGGCAGCAGCGCGGGCAGATGTTCAACATCGACATCCCGATCCTGGAGCAGGCCGGCATCAAGCACGGCCTGATCTTCCACGGGTCGGAGATTCGTGACCCGTCGCTGCACCGGGCCAAGTACCGGTACTCGCCGTTCCGCGACCCGGACGACGAGCTGAGCCAGCGCTTGCAGTCGGCGAACGACTTGCTGCGGACCCAGCTGGATGTCTACGAGGGTCCGGTGTACGTCACCACTCCGGACCTGCTGGAGTTCGTCGACAACAGCATCTGGCTGCCGCTGGCCGTCGACGTCGACAAGTTCGCGTCGACCCAGCCGGTGCTGGACCGGGAGGTGCCGGTGGTGCTGCACGCGCCGTCGGCCAGTGCGCTGAAGGGATCGGCGTACGTCGACCCGGTGCTCACCGATCTGGATGCGCGCGGGCTGATCAAGTACCAGCGGGTCCAGGGTCTGCCGCACTCCGAGCTCGCCGAGATGGTGCGCAGCGCGGACATCGTGGTCGACCAGCTGCTGCTCGGGTCGTACGGCGTCTTCGCCTGCGAGTCGATGGCGGCCGGCCGGGTCACCGTCGGGCATGTGGCGGACCCGGTCCGCGACCTGCTGCCGACCGGACTGCCGATCGTGGAGGCCAACCCGGACGACCTGTCCGAGGTGATCGAGCGGCTGATCTCCGAGCGCGACCCGGCCCGCAAGGTCGCCGACGCCGCTCCGGAGTACGTCCGCGAGCTGCACGACGGCCGCAGATCGGTCGAGGTGTTGCGGCCCTTCATCACCGGCGAGAGGTGACATGCGGGTTCTGATGATCGCGCAGTCCCCGATCGCAGGGGACTCGCGCATCCTGCGGGAGGCGACCGCGCTGGCCGGCGCGGGGCACACGATCCACATCATCGGGCGTGACGTCCCGGACGGCTTCGCAGTCGGGCCGGGCGTCACGGTCGAGTCGGTCTCCCGATCGGCCGGACTGCGGACCGGGAACGGCGGCCTCGCGGTCGGCCATGGCCGGACCGGGCCGAAGGTCCTGGTCCAGCGGTTCGGCCGGTGGTTGCTGCTGCCGGAGCACCGGAACCGGACCGAGAAGCAGTGGCGGACCGCCGCGGCCCCGCGAGTGGCCGCGGCGGGTCCGTTCGAGGTCGTGCACGCGCACGACTTCAACGCCCTCGAGCTTGCCGCCGAGTACGCCGGGAAGTGGTCGGCGAAGCTCGTGTACGACACGCATGAGCTGTGGTTCGACCGCGCGCTGCCCGGCCGGCCGACGCCGTTGTGGCGGGCGCGCGGGCGGAAGCTCGAGGTTTCCCTTGCAGGTAAGGCGTCCTTCGTCATCACCGTGTCGGACGGGATCGCGGCCAGGTTGCGCGAACGTGGGTTGAGCGACGTCCGCGTCGTACGGAACACGTTCCCGCGGGCGGACGACGTACCGGCGGCTTCGGACGCGCCGGAGGGTCTGCTGTACGCCGGTCGCATCGGTGCGGGTCGTGATCTGCCGACCGTGGTGGCGGCCGCGCGTCAGTTGGCGCCGTTCCGGACTGTGCTGATGGGGTCGGTGGATCCCAACTACCGTTTGGATCTCGGGCCGGTGGAGACCGTGGCGGAGCGCTCGATCGACGAGGTCGACGACACGCTCCGGTCGTACGGCATCTCGCTGGTCACGCTCACCAACACCTGCGAGAACCACCGCCTCGCTCTGCCGAACAAGCTCTTCCACGCGGTCCGGGCCGGCGTACCTGTCGTGGCCGCCGACCTCCCCGAGATGCGTGCCGTGGTCACGGCTCACAAACTCGGCACCCTCTACGAGCCCGGCAACGCCCGGTCGCTCGTCACGGCCGTCCGCGACTTGATCGACAACTACACCACCTACACCGGCGGAGTCCGCGCCGCGGCTGCGGAACTCAACTGGGAGTCCGACTCCGCCCGCCTGGTCAAGGCCTACGCCGACCTCGCCAACCGCCCAGCCTGACCACGCACCCATCCCAACACGGGCGGGTAGGTGATGGCTGGGGCGGCGGCGTGCAGACGGACAGGAGGTGTCGTGCTGCTCATAGTGCAGCTGAGCGTGCCACGGGTCCTGCGTACGGTGTATCGCAGGTGCACTACCTGTCGGGCTGCACACCGCCTGGTGTTCAGCGGGAGGCCTCGACCATTTGGCGCATCAACTCAATCGGGTTCTTCTCGGGTTCGGGTTGGGACAGGCGGGTGGACGGGATGCGGGACTGCGGGGTCTCCGGGTTGGTGAGGGCTGTGGTGTAGCCGGGGAGGGCGAGGGACGAGCGGCTCGTCCCCGAGCGGTGTTGGGCCCGAGTCTTCAGGAGGTGTTCACGTCGGGGTGGGTTGAACCGTTTAGGTTCAAGCGCATGATCATGACGCGACGGACCCTGCTGAAGGCCGGTGCGCTGGGAGCCGGCCTCGCCGCGACCCCAGGCCTCTCGATCGCCGCCCGGGCGCGGCGCACGAGGGTGCTGCTGGCAACTAACGAGCCGTGGGGGACGTACCACGCGCAGCCGCTGCTCGCGGAGGCCGCGCGGCGAGGATGGGAATTGGTGCAGCTGGTTCCGGATCGGTCGCAGATCACGCCGACCGATCCGGTGCCGGTGGCTACGCTGGACGACGTACCGGGGGGTGACTTGCTGGTCGTGAGCGGGGCTTCGGACTGGCCGGCGGACTGTGCGGCGGCGTTGAACCGGATGCCGTTGGTGGCGAGTTCGCTGGCGTACCTGAATCCGGTGGAGGCGCCACGGGCCAAGGAGTTCCGCTCGCGGTTGGAGCTGGTGACGGCTACGTCTCCGGCCGAGTCCGAGGTGTTCGCGGCGTACCTGGGCTGGAAGCGCCGGCGGGTGCGCATGGTCGGGTCGCCGCAGACCGACAACCTGCCGGACTACACGCCGCAGCCGGATCGCGTGCTGGTGCTGACGAGCGTGACCCACCCGGATCAGACCGGCAACGCCGCGCCCGGGACTCAGTTGCTGCTCGACTCGGCCGCGAAGTTGGAGGCGGCGGGCAAGCACACGTCGTTGGCCTGCACCCGCGCGAGGACCCGACGCTGTGGGACCGGTATGAGATCAGCGCACTCGGCTCGGTCCCAGCCTCGGCGACCGCGGAGTGCGCGGTCGGAATCCCCGGGACCGTGTTCCCGAACGTGGCGGCGGTCGGCGTACCGCTGGTCGGCTGCGTGGACCCCAAGCTCCAGGTACCGGACTACATCCTCGACTGCTGCTCGTCGACAATCGACAGCCCGGAGCGGGCCGGGGACGCCGTCGAGAACGCGCGCCCAGCAAGCCGGGGTTCCGTCTTCGCCGCCGTTGGTCCCATCGGCGGTTCGGCCCGTCGTCTGTACTCCGCTTGGAACACGACGATCCGCTGACTGGGCTGCTCGTGGTTGACCTCCAGTTGGGTTGAGGTGGTTGTATCCGGCGCATGACTTTGACCGGACGGCGCGTTCTCGTCACCGGAGCTGGCCGTGATACCGGGCGGAAGCTTGCTCTTGCGTTTGCGGCGGGCGGGGCCGAGGTGCTTGCCACCGCGCGGACCAAGGCCGCGGCGGATAAGACTGTCGACCTCATCCGTGCCGCCGGTGGTACGGCGAGCTCCGCCGTACTCGACCTCGCTGACCCGGCGTCGATCGATGCCCTGCGGATCGAGCGGCTCGACATCCTCGTGAACAGTGGCGCTCGCTACTTGGGCGCAGTCGCTGGCCCGGCCGACATCGCCGACACGATCGCCGGGGTGGCGACCGGGACCGTGCTGCTCACCCAGCGGATGCTGCCGCTGCTGCGCGCCTCCGAACGCCCGGACATCGTCAACCTGGTCTCCGCCACGGGAGAGCCCGGACAGCATCGCTCGGCCGCCCACGCCGCGTACTACGCCGCGAAGCACGCCCAGGCCGGGTACGCCGAGATCCTGTCCGAACGGTTGCGGCCTGAGGGGATCCGGGTGATCTCGCTGTTCCCGCCGGACTTCGTACAGGACGGACCGCGAGAGGCCGGCGCGACCCTGACCGCGCGGTCCGTGGTCGACTGCGTGATGTTCGCCGTCGGTCAGCCCCGCGACTGCTTCATCAGAGCGTTCTGCTTCGAGCAGCTAGCTCTTCGGCCGTGATCAGGTCCGTGTGGGTGCCGCGGGAGCCGCAGGCCCAGGCGCCGGCGATGGAGCCGGCGACGGCGGCGTCGTACCAGCTGACGCCGTCGAGCCAGCGGGCCAGGAACGCCGCGACGTAGGCGTCGCCGGCGCCGTTGGTGTCGACGACGGGCCGGTCGGGGAGCTCGATCGCCGCGATGTGCTGCGGCGGCCGGTCGGGGAAGTGTAGGTAGCTGCCGTCGGCTCCGGCCATCGCGACCACGAGCCGGGCGCGGCCGTTGGCGAGGATCCAGTCGACCGCGTCCAGCGTGAGCGCGCTGGTCGAGACGAAGACGATGTCCGCGGCGGTGGCGAAGTCCTTGTGGTAGTCGTTGCGGCCGTCCCAGTCGTGCAGGTCGGTCGAGATCGAGCAGCCCCAGGCGAGCGCGTCGGGCAGCGCCTGCCGGGCGAAGTCCATGATCGAGACATGGACGTGCTCGGCCTGGGCGCAGCTCGTCCGCCAGAGATCCGGGTCGACCTGCAGCCCGGCCGGGTGGCGTCCGTCGTACAGCGCCAGGCGCCGCCCGTCGGGGGTGACCAAGTTGACCGAACGCCGAGTGCCGCTGGGGTGGAACGCGACGTGCAGTGGCAGCCGGAGGTCGTCGTACAGCTTGCGGATCCGGTAGCCCTCTTCGTCGTCACCGATCACATCCGCGAGCCCGGTCCGCAGCCCGAGAAGGTGGCAGCCGAGCGCAACGCCGTGACCGGTGTGGCCGACGTACGACTCGACCGGCTCGACGTGGATCGTCTCCACGTCGTCCAGGGGCAGCCCGGGCACGCGAACGATCGTGTCGATCCCGACCCCGCCGATGACGAACACATCCAGCTCCACCCGTCCCGTATACCCGACTTTCGCCCACGATCACAGGTGTCTTTCAGGAGCTGAACACACTCATTGCTTGATCGGCGCGCCGGTCTTCGCCTGGAGTTCGTCGAAGCTGACGCCGTCGGCGAGCTCCACCAGCCGCAGTCCGTCCTCGGTGATGTCGAGTACGGCGAGGTCGGTGATGATCCGGTTGACCACGCCACGCCCGGTGTAGGGCAGGTCGCACTCCTCGAGGATCTTGTGCGAGCCGTCCTTGGCGACGTGCTCCATCAGCACGATCACCTTCTTGGCGCCGTGCACCAGGTCCATCGCGCCGCCCATCCCCTTGACCATCTTGCCGGGGATCATCCAGTTGGACAGGTCGCCCTTGGCCGAGACCTGCATGGCGCCCAGGATGGCCGCGTCGATCGCACCGCCGCGGATCATCCCGAACGACAGCGACGAGTCGAAGAACGAGGCGCCCGGCAGCGTCGTGACGGTCTCCTTGCCGGCGTTGATCAGGTCCGGGTCCTCGTCGCCCTCGACCGGGTACGGGCCGACGCCGAGGATGCCGTTCTCGCTCTGCAGTACGACGGTGACGCCGTCCGGGATGTAGTTCGGGACCAGCGTCGGCAGGCCGATGCCGAGGTTCACGTACGAGCCGTCCTCGAGCTCGGAGGCGGCGCGGGCGGCCATCTGCTCACGGGTGAGTGGCATCTCAGGCCTCCAGCTTCTCGCGCGCGGCCTCGTACGCCGCGCGGGGTTGAACGGTCCGTTTCTCGATCCGCTTCTCGATGTCCTTGCCGACAGCAATCACTCGCTGCACGTAGACGCCCGGGAGGTGGATCTCGTCCGGGTCCAGCTCGCCAGGCTGGACCAGCTCCTCGACCTGCGCGATGGTCACCCGGCCGGCCATCGCGGCCAGCGGGTTGAAGTTGCGCGCGCTGCGGTCGAAGACCAGGTTGCCGTGGGTGTCGCCCTTGAGCGCGTGCACCAGCCCGAAGTCGGTGGTGATCGAGTTCTCCAGCACGTACGTCGTACCGTCGATCTCGCGGGTCTCCTTCGGCTCCGAGGCCTTGGCGACCGAGCCGTCGGGGTTGTACTTCTGCGGCAGCCCGCCGTCGGCCACCTGGGTACCGACCCCGGCCAGCGTGTAGAACGCGGCGATCCCGCAGCCGCCGGCCCGAAGCTTCTCGGCCAGCGTGCCCTGCGGCGTCAGCTCGACCTCGAGCTCACCGGTCAGGAACTGCCGGGCGAACTCCTTGTTCTCCCCGACGTACGACGATGTCATCTTGGCGATCCGCTTGTCCGCGAGCAGGATGCCCAGGCCCCAGTCGTCGACGCCGCAGTTGTTCGAGACCACGCTGAGCCCGCTCACCCCCTTGTCGTGCAGAGCGGTGATCAGCTCCATCGGGTTGCCGCACAGCCCGAAGCCGCCGACCGCGAGGCTCGCGCCGTCGCCGATGTCGTCGACCGCGGCCTGCGGTGAGTCGTACGTCTTGTCCATCAGGCTGCTCCGTTGGATGTCTGAGCTGGGTCGTTCCCGACTCTAACCAGCAGGGGAGGACTCCCGCGATGTGGCCGCGACCACAGATGTGCCGCCGTACCACCCGGACATGTGGTCGGGTGCTATGCGGACGCCTCGGAGGCGTTCAGTACGGCGAGCTCGTGCAGCGCCTCGAAATGAGCGTCCTCCAGCTCCGGGAACACGAGGACGGCCGAGAGGTGGGTCCGGGCCGCCGGGAGATTGCCGCACAGACGTGCGGTCCGGGCTAGGCCGATGCGGGCCGCAGCGGCGGTCTCGGGCAGGTCTGCACGCTCACTGACGTCCAGAGCCTGGCTGTAGTCGTCCCGCGCGTCCTCCAGCTTGCCGAGTCTCCGATAGAGGTCACCGCGCTGACACAGCAGTACGCCGACCTCCTCGTCCAGGCCGAGCTGCTCCGCCAGAGCCAGAGACTCCGTGGTCAGGTCCAGAGGCTCGTCCACGGTCTGCCGAAGCGCGCCGACCGCCAGGAACATCCCCCAGGCGTCGTCGAGCATCCGGAACCGGCCCAGCGCCGTACGCAGCGCCTGAGCGGCCTCATCCGGTGTCACCGCCGTCAGGCCTGGGTATCCGCGGCAGAGCTCGACGGCAGCCCGGGCCCAGGCGTCACCGGCCTCGTTCCGCTCCAGCACTTCGTCGACCAACTCGGCCGACTCGAACGGTCCGAACACCAGTGACCACAGCAGCACGGTCACGGAGTACCGGAAGGGTCCGGTCGTCGCCGCCACGATCTGCTGGGCCAGCTCCAGTTGCTCCTGCTCGGCCGACGCAGCACCGTGCAGCACAGCCAGCAGGTACTCCTCGTCCAGCCCGACCGGGACGCTGCGTCCGAGCATGCTGAGCACTCGCTCCGCGGCCGCGGCGGCCTCGTCCTGGAGCCCGCGCGACCACCAGTAGGCCGAGTACCGGGCGACCAGCCGGAGGGCGGTACGCAGGTCGCTCTCGCAAGCGCGCTCGATCGCGCTGACGACCTGGTCCGCCTCGAGGCTGTGCAGGCCGCCTGACCCCCCTGAGTTCACGTACCTCATTGTCCCTCGCGGGTGGTAACCCCACGTCACCAGGGTCAGAAGCGGAGTACACCCCACCGGTCCGGCAGGTGCATGTCCTCGACGTACTGCGGTGACCAGACCCAGAACTCCAGGTCGGTCCCCTTCACGTACGTCCCGTCGACGACCTCGTGCGGCCACTGGCAGCGCATCAGGTTCATCCGCCACTCGTCACCCGCGTTCGGCGGCGTCGCCCGGCCGGCGTTGTACGACGCCAGGTCGGCCCACGGTACGGCGAGTTCCACCGACCACCCGGTGTCGGTGTCGGACGGGTCGTTGACCGTGCCGTCCACGTGGATCGCCGTACGCAGGCCGGGAAGGTTCGTCGGGTCCACCGGTACGCCGCCGTCGACGTACGGCTTCGGCAACGTCAGCTCCCAGATCGTGCCGAGCGGGTTGATCTCGAACTCGTAGTAGTTCTGCCCGTCGCCGTCGGGGTCGAGGAACAGTTCGAAGTTGTTCTCGTGGAAGAGTTTGGTGTTCTTCTCCCGCATCGTCGACCACACGTGCGGCTCCTCGAGCAGTCCGCCGACGTACAGGTACTCGTCGTCGTACATCAGCTTGGCCCGGGACTGGTAGCGCGGCGCCGGGCCGGATCCGGTGATCGGCACGAAGTCGGTGGTCCACGGCGCGACGTCCCAGGCGGGATCGGTCAGGGTGCCGTCGAGGTTCGGCGCGGCCGGGGTCCGCGGACAGTCGTAGACGGGCAGGTCAGGCATCAGCACGCTCCAGCAGTCGGGCGACGAGATTGGCGAGCAGGAAGGTGATCGTGGTGAGTGCCGGGACGATGGCCAGCGTCCACGGCGACGACAGGTTCCCGGACAGGAACGCGATCACGACGATCAGCATGAACGCGACTCCGAGGAAGGCGATCAGCCGGGCGTGCGGCAGCGCGAGCCGGCTGAGGGCGAGGCCGCCGAGGACGATCGTCACCACCACGATCAGGACCAGCAGCGGGAAGCCCAGCGGGCCGCAGTTCGAGGTGTCGCGGAACCGTTCGCAGCCGCGCTCACTCAGCCACACCAGCCCGACGGTCGCGAACCCACACAGCAGCCCGACGACCGCGACGATCAGCAGCGGCGGCAACGGCGGGGCGTCGTCATCCTGGCTCATTGCGGCAGGCTATCGGGATCAGACAGCGCCCAGGGAGTGGGCGATCGCATCCCGCACCTCGGCGTCGGTCGGCGTGGGTACGCCGCGCTCGGCCGCCAGCTCAGCCAGCGAGACCATCGTGACGTCGTGCAAGCCGCAACTCGTGAACGTGTGAAACACGTCCATGGCGGGATCCACATTGACCGAGAAGCCGTGGCTGGTCACACCCCGGCGGATCCGCATCCCGATCGAGCACAGCTTGCGGTGGTCCGCGGTCCACACTCCGACCAGGCTGCTCGCGCCCTTCGGCGTGTCCCGGCGTACCAGCGGGAACCCGAGCGAGCCGAGCGCCTCGATCAGTCCGTTCTCGAGCCAGCGCACGATGTCCACCGGCCCGCGCTGCTTCAGGTCGATCACCAGGTACCCGACCAGTTGCCCGGGTCCGTGGTACGTCGCGAAGCCGCCGCGGTCGACCGCCACCGACGGGATCGCGGCCGCCTCCGCGGGCAGGTCGTCCAGCGAGGTCCGCGGCCCGTAGGTGATCACCGGCGGATGGCTGAGCAGGAACAGCCGGTCCTCGGCCTTGCCCTCCACCCGCTCCTCGACCCAGTCGCGCATCTCCTTCGCCGCGACTTCGTAGTCCACTTCGCCCAGATCCACTCGCTGCATGTCTTTCAGCGTACGTTTCGACGTATGCGATTCGACCGCTACACCGTGACCCTGCTGACGTTGCGACCGGACGCGCCGGTGATGACGGACGACGAGGCGGCTGCCCTGCAGGACCGGCACCTGGCGCACGGCGCCGACTTGCAGGAGCGCGGGCTGATCCTCGCCCGCGGGCCGCTGACCGACCAGGATGACGAGCGCTACCGGGGTTTCTCGATCTGGTCGGTGGACGCTGCGACGGCCCGCGCGCAGGTGGAAGCCGATCCCGCGGTGCTGGCCGGCAGGCTGGCGGTCGACGTCATGACCTGGATGATGCCCGCCGGCAACCTGCAGTTCGGCAAGGTGCACCCGCCCCGGTCGATCGCCGAGGCCTCGGGGGACTGAGCAACGAAAAGAGTGCCCAGCAAACGCACAAGAGGCCCCTCACCGAGGGACCTCTTCCACGTGGTCGGGCTGACAGGATTTGAACCTGCGACCTCTTCGTCCCGAACGAAGCGCGCTACCAAGCTGCGCCACAGCCCGAAGTCGCCGTTAGCTTACATGCGCCGACCGTGGGGACGAAATCGGGTTTATCCGCGGCACCAGGGTCAGCAGTGTCGCCTCCGGCCGGCACGCGAATCGGATCGGCGCGTACGGCGACGTACCCAGGCCGGCGGACACGTGCAGGGCAGCCTGACGGTCGCCGGCGCCCCAGGTGGACAGGCCCTTCACGCGGGACGTGTCGAGATCGCAGTTGGTCACCAGCGCGCCGTAGAGCGGCACTGCCAGCTGTCCGCCGTGGGTGTGGCCGGCCAGCACCAGGGGATAGCCGTCGCTGACGAACCCGTTCAGCACACGCTGGTACGGCGCGTGCGTCACGCCGATGGACAGGTCGGCCGTCGGGTCCACCTCGCCCGCGACCTCGTCGTACCGGTCGCGCTTGATGTGCGGGTCGTCGGTGCCGGCGAAGTCCAGCCGCAGGCCGATGACCTTGAGCGTCGCCTTCGCGTTGTTGAGGTCGGTCCAGCCTGCGCCGGTGAACGCACGCCGCATCTCCTCGTACGGGAGGTCGGGACCGTGCGGCTTGTGCCGCTGCTTGTTCGCGGGCAGCAGGTACTTCCCCGGGTTCTTGAAGTGCGGCTTCCAGTAGTCGTTGGAGCCGAACACGAACACCCCGGGTACGTCGAGCAGGTCGCCGTACGCCCGGATCAGCGGCCGCACCGACGCCTCGTGGGAGATGTTGTCGCCGGTGTTCACGATCAGGTCGGGCTCGAGTGCTGCCAGGTCGTTGACCCAGTTGATCTTGCGCTCCTGAGCCGGCATCAGGTGCAGGTCGGACAGGTGCAGCACCTTCAGCGGCTCGGAGCCCTCGGGGAGCACCGGGACCGTCACTCTGCGCAGTGTGAACCAGCGCACCTCGACGGCGGCCGCGTACGCGACGCAGGCCGCTCCCACGGCGCCGACGACCGCAGTGGCCTTGAGGGTGCTACCAGCTAGCCCGCGCAAACTCATTCCACCAGCCTGCCACAATGCTGGTCATGTCCAACTCCGGAATGAAGCAGCGCCTGCACGACGACATGACCGCCGCCCTGAAGGCGCGCGACGAGCTCCGCAAGTCGACCCTGCGGATGGCGCTCACGGCGGTCACCAAGGCGGAGGTGGCCGGCAAGGAGGCCCGCGAGCTGTCCGACGCCGAGATCGTCGACGTGCTCAGCTCGGAGGCGAAGAAGCGCCGCGAGTCCGTGGTCGCGTACCGCGACGCCGGTCGCGCCGAACTGGCCGACAAGGAACAGGCCGAGGCGGACATCCTGGCCGAGTACCTGCCGGAGCAGCTCAGCCAGGAAGAGATCGTTGCCCTGGTCACCGAGGCCGTCGCCGCCACCGGTGCCGCCGAGCTCGGCCCGCGTGGCATCGGCAAGGTGATGGGTGCCCTGCAGCCCAAGGTCAAGGGCAAGGCCGACGGCGCCGTCGTCTCCGCCGAGGTGAAGCGCCAGCTCGGTGCCTGAGCACGCCGTACGGCCTAGCCGGGACCGCGACCGCCGCCGCAGTTCGGGTACTTCGGGTTCCACGGCGGGCAGTTGGGGTTGATCGTGACCGGGCCACCGGGGGGCTTGGTCGTGTTCGCCGGCGGTTTCGGCGTGTTCTGGGGCTCGTTCTTCTTGCTGCCGTTGGAGACGAAGATCGTCACCTTCGAGCCCTCCGGCGCGCCGTCGCGCTGCCGCGGGTCGGTGTAGGCGACGGTGCCCGCGGTCTCCTCGGAGTTGACCGTGCCGGACGCGATCTCCACGTCGAAGCCGGCCTGACGCAGCTTGTTGGCGGCGTCGTCGGGGTTCATCCCGTTCACGAACGGCAGGTCCTTCACGTTCCCGCGCATGGTCTTGTCCGACGGCGCGGTGAAGTGGGTGGTCGGGAGGCCCTGGAGCGCGCCCTGCAAGGCGGTCTCCCACAGTGGACCTGCGGTCCCGGAGCCGGACGCCTCGCCGATGTCGTGGCCGTCCAGTGTCTGGCCGACCAGCCGCTTGTACGGTGGCGAGGCGTCGGCCACGACCGCGGCGGAGGCGAGCTTCGACGAGTAACCGGCGTACCAGACGGCCTTGGCGTCCTGGATCGTTCCGGTCTTGCCGGCCAGATCGCTCGAGCCGAACTTCAGGTGCTGGCCGGTCCCGCCCTTCTCCATCACCATGTGCAGCACCTCGTTGACGCCGTCGGCGACCTCAGGGGCCAGCACCTGCTTGCAGTCCGCGCCGGGCGTGCTGATCGCCTTGCCGGCCGCGTCCTTCACCGAGGTGATCAGCCACGGCTTGCAGTACATGCCTCGCGCCGCGAAGGCGGCGTACGCGTTCGACAGTTGCAGCGGGGTCACATAGCCGACGCCCAGCGTCATCGACGGGTACTGGCCGAGCGGGTCGCCGGACTGGGCGTCGTACATGCCGAGCTTCGACGCGATGGTCGCGATCGGGCACAGTCCGACCTGCTGGGACAGCTGCAGGAAGTAGGTGTTGGTCGACTTCTGCGCCGCCTGGATCATGGTCGGATCGGCCACGTTCGTGGTCGAGTTGCCCGGGGTGTACCCCTTCTCGGCCGTGACGTGTCCGGTGCAGGTGGTCCACTTCTTGCCGCCCAGCGGGAGGCTGTTGGGCGAGTTGATCTTGTAGGTCAGCGGGAAGCCCTTCTGGATCGCGGCCGCGATCGTGAAGGCCTTCATCGTCGAACCGTTCTGGAACCCGCCGTACCCCCCGGCGTAGGACTTCTCGACGTTGTAGTTGTACGACGTCTGGCCCTTCTTGCTGCCGTACGGCTTGCTCTGCACCATCGCCTTCACCAGCCCGGTGCCGGGCTCGACGATAGTGATCGCGGCGATCGCCTCGTCACCCTTCTTGGTGTGCTGGTCGATCGACTTCTGCGCGGCCTTCTGCATCTTCGGGTCCAGCGAGGTGCGGATGGTCAGACCGGCGGTCTTCAGGTAGTTGGCCGCGCTGGTCCGGTCCTTGCCGAAGGCCTTGTTGTCCTCGAGCTGGGAGACGATGTACTCGCAGTAGAACGGGTACGGGCCGTTCGCGCAGCCGAGCTTGTTCGGCCGGACCTTCTTCGGATCGATCACCGGGGTCTTCAGCGCCGCGTTCGCCTGCGCGAGCGAGATCACCTTCAGCTCGAGCATCCGGCGGATGACCACATCGCGGCGATCCTTGGCCCGCTTCATGTTGTTCGTCGGGTCGTAGCCGGTCGGGTTCTTCACCAGGCCGGCCAGCAGTGCGGCCTGCGGCAGCGTCAGCTGGGAGGCGTGCACGGAGAAGTAGTGCAGCGAGGCGGCCTCGATGCCCCAGGCACCATCACCGAAGTTCGCCAGGTTGAGGTACTTCTCCAGGATCTCGTTCTTCGAGTACTGCTTCTCGACCGCGATCGCGTACCGCAGTTCGGCGACCTTGCGCTGGTAGGTGTCGGCCGTGGCGGCAGCGACCTCCTCGGGCGTGTTCGCCTTCTCGACCAGGCTGATCTTCACGTACTGCTGGGTGATGCTGGAGCCACCCTGCTGGACCGTGCCCTCGGACTGGTTCTGCAGCAGGGCGCGCAGGGTGCCCTTGGCGTCCAGCGCGCCGTGCTCGTAGAACCGGTCGTCCTCGATCGCGACGATCGCCTTCTGCATGATCGGCGCGACCTTGCTGAGCGAGATCGGCACCCGGTTCTGCTCGGCCAGCGTGGCGATCAGCGAACCGTCGGCGGCCAGGATGGTGCTCTTCTGCTTGAGCGGGACCTCGTCGAACTGTTGCGGCAGGTCCTGCAGGGTCTCTGTGGTCTTCTCGGTGGTGAACCCGGCCAGGCCGGCGAACGGGATGGCAAGACCGGCGGCCAAGGCCCCCGACAGCACGCTCACCCCGAGGAACAGAACCACAGATTGGACGACTCCCCGGTCGCCCTTTTCCCTGACGCGCATGGTTATAGAGACTACGGGATCGCCTAGTTGGGTTACCTGGGCGAATGTGAGTTCCATCACGCTCCGAGGGGCGTGTCGGAAAGGTTTCATCCAAAAGGAGGAGGGCCCGAGCGAAGTGCTCGGGCCCTCCGGTCGTACGCCGGTCAGGCGGCGTACTGGTGCGCGTTCACCTGGGCCGGTTCGAGGGCCAGGTCGAGCACCTCGCGGACGTCGCTGACCGGGTGGACGGTCAGCTCCGCGAGCACGGACTCCGGTACGTCTTCCAGGTCCGGCTCGTTCCGCTTCGGGATCAGGATCGTGGTCAGCCCGGCCCGGTGTGCGGCGAGCAGCTTCTGCTTCACCCCACCGATCGGGAGGACCCGTCCGGTCAGCGACACCTCACCGGTCATCGCGACCTCCGAGCGGACCGGCCGCCCGGACAGCAGCGACGCCAGTGCGGTCGTCATCGTGACACCCGCCGACGGTCCGTCCTTCGGGACGGCACCGGCCGGGACGTGGATGTGGGCGTTCCGCTCGGCCAGGTCGCCGACCGGCAGCCCCAGCTCCGCGCCGTGCGAGCGCAGGTACGACAGGGCGATCTGCGCCGACTCCTTCATCACGTCACCGAGCTGTCCGGTCAGCGTGACTCCGGTCGGGCCGGTCTCCTTGTCGGCCAGCGACGCCTCCACGAAGAGCACGTCACCACCCGCACCGGTCACTGCCAGCCCGGTAGCCACACCCGGAAGCGCCGTACGCTCGACGGACTCCGGAGTGAACTTCGGCGAACCCAGGTAGCTCTTCAGGTCACCGGCGCCGATGGTCAGCGCACCAGTGTCCTCGCCGAGTGCCATCCGAGCCGTCACCTTGCGCAGAACCCGGGAGATCCCACGCTCGAGCTGCCGTACGCCGGCCTCACGCGTGTACTCGCCGGCCAGCAGTCGCAGTGCCGAGTCCTCGATGGTCACCTCGTCCGCCGTCAGGCCCGCCCGCTCCAGCTGACGCGGGAGCAGGTGGTCACGGGCGATGACGACCTTCTCGTCCTCGGTGTATCCGTCCAGCTGCACCAGTTCCATCCGGTCCAGCAGCGGCGCCGGGATGGAGTCCAGCACGTTCGCCGTGGCCAGGAAGACCACGTCGGACAGGTCCAGCTCGACCTCCAGGTAGTGGTCCCGGAAGGTGTGGTTCTGCGCCGGGTCGAGGACCTCCAGCAGAGCGGCCGTCGGGTCACCCCGGTAGTCCGCACCCACCTTGTCGATCTCGTCCAGCAGCACCACCGGGTTCATCGACCCGGCCTCGGTGATGGCCCGGACGACCCGACCCGGCAGGGCACCGACGTACGTCCGCCGGTGACCGCGGATCTCGGCCTCGTCCCGTACGCCGCCCAGGGCGACCCGGACGAACTTACGGCCCATCGCTCGCGCCACGGACTCACCCAGCGAGGTCTTACCCACACCAGGCGGACCGACCAGGGCCAGTACGGCGCCACTGCGGCGTCCACCGACCACACCGAGGCCACGGTCCGCGCGGCGGCGCCGTACGGCCAGGTATTCGGTGATGCGCTCCTTGACGTCGTCCAGACCGGAGTGGTCCGCGTCCAGCACGGCCCGCGCGTCGCGGATGTCGTAGCTGTCCTCGGTCCGCTCGTTCCACGGCAGCTCGAGAACGGTGTCCAGCCAGGTCCGGATCCAGCCGACCTCGGGGGACTGCTCCGCGGTCCGCTCCAGCTTGTCGACCTCGGCGAGCGCGGCCTTGCGCACGTGCTCGGGCAGGTCGGCAGCCTCGACGCGGGCCCGGTAGTCCTCTTCCTCGGACTCGGCCTTGCCGTCCAGCTCGGCCAGTTCCTTGCGGATCGCGGCCATCTGCTGGCGCAGCAGGAACTCCCGCTGCTGCTTCTCCATACCCTCCTGGACGTCCTTCTGGATCGTCTCGGAGACCTCGAGCTCGGCCAGGTGGTCCTTCACCCAGCCGATCAGCTTGTCCAGCCGCTCGGAGACGTTCGGGTTCTCCACCAGCCAGGACTTCTGTTCGTTGGTCAGGTACGACGCGTAGCCGGCCAGGTCGGACAGCTCCGCGGGATCGTTCACCTGCTTCACGGAGTCGATGACCTGGTAGGCGCCGCGACGCTGCAGCACCGAGGTCATCAGGGTCTTGTACTCGCGAGCGAGCTCGGCCGACCTGGAGTCGGTGATCTCGTGCAGTTCGGTTGCGCCTACCCACAGCGCGGCACCCGGACCGGTGGTCCCGGCGCCTATCAGGACCCGCGAGGTCCCGCGGATCACGGCCGCCTGGGCACCGCCCGGCAGCCGGCCGATCTGCTCGATCTCACCGAGCGTTCCGGCCTTGGCATATTTCCCGTCCAGCCGCGGTACCAGCAGCACCTGGTCCTGGCCAGAGGCCTGGGCGGCGTCGATCGCCGCCCGTGCCTCGGGGTCGGCCAGTCGGACCGGCACGACCATCCCCGGCAGGACCACGACGTCGTCCAGCGGCAGAACAGGAAGATTCAACGTATCGGTCACGCTGTCACACCCTTACGAAAGATTGAGTCTGACAGGCTCAACCATGGTCCCCACCTGGTCATTCCCGCCGCTTCCGGCGTTCGCTGACAGTGAAAACCGGCGTACCGGATGTAGTGCTCCGCTCTCAGGCGGTGAGCAGGTCGCCGATGACGCGGAGGCCGGTGAGGTCGTGGACGTCGTCGGCCAGGGCCGGGACCTCCACCGTCGGGATCGCGCGGTGGCCGCGGCGGAAGCGGTCGGCCCGCTTGTGGTCCCCGACGACCTGCTGCATCTTGTCGGCGTGCAACCGCAGTACGGCGGCAGTCAGCGGCGACTTGTCCGCCTCCTCCAACCGCTCCGCCGCGCCGAGTGACCGCTCGGCCGACAGATCCGGCACGTGGGTGTTGGTCACGCGGTTGAGGACGACCCCGGCCAGCGGCATGCTCTCCTCGCGCAACCGCTCGGTGAAGTACGACGCCTCCCGCAGCGCGTCGTTCTGCGGAGCGGCGACCACCAGGAACGCCGTGTGCGGCTCACGCAGCAGCGCCACCGTCCGCTCGGCCCGCTGCCGGAAGCCGCCGAACAGTGTGTCGAATGCCGCAACGAACGTCTGTACGTCGGTCAGTACCTGCGCACCGAGCACCTTGTTCAGCACCGACATGGCCATGTTCACGCCGGCCGACATCAGTCGGAACGGCCCGCGGGCAGGGGCCAGCAGCAACCGCAGGAACCGTCCCTCCAGCAGCGAAGCCAACCGCTCCGGCGCGTCCAGGAAGTCCAGCGCCGACCGCGACGGCGGGGTGTCGACGACGATCAGGTCCCAGTCGCCGGACTGCTCCGCCTGCTTGTGCAACTGGCCGAGCTTCTCCATCGCCATGTACTCCTGCGTCCCCGCGAACGACGACGACAGCGCGACGTAGAAGGGGTTCGCCAGGATCTGCTCGGCCTTCTCCGGGGTCGCGTGGGTGAGCACGACCTCGTCGAAGGTCCGCTTCATGTCCAGCATCATCGCGTCCAGCCGGCCGCCATTCGCCGGGTGGACGCCGGCCACCTCGCGCGGAGTGTTGTCCAGCTCGGTCAGCCCGAGCGACTGCGCCAGCCGCCGGGCCGGGTCGATCGTCAGTACGACGACCTTCCGCCCACGTTCGGCGGCCCGCAGCCCCAGCGCCGCGGCTGTGGTCGTCTTGCCGACCCCGCCCGCGCCGCAGGTGACCACGATGCGCGTGCCCGGGTCGTCGATCAATGCGTCCAGGTCCAGGTTGGTCATCCGCGTCCTCGCTTCGCTGCGGACGCGGATGACCCCTTGGTGCTGTGCCTGTTGATGAACTCGCTCCGCTCCTTCATCGGCGGAACTCCTCGGCCAGATCGATCAACGTGCCGTGATCGATTCCTTCGGGCTGCAGCGCCAGTTCGGTCACCTGCTTGCCGAGGGCATCTATCCGGTCGCGGTTCTCGCGTTCCAGTCCGATCCGGACCGCGTGGTCGTGCGCCTCGGCCACCAGGGTGTCGACCAGCCCTTTGCTGACGGCGACACCGGCGGCGCGCAGTCCCCGGGAGATTTCGGCGGCGGGCAGTTTCTCCTTCACCGCAAGGGCGATCGCCTCGTCGTCGAGCGGGCTGTTGCGGACCATGTTCACGACGATCGAACCGATCCGCAGGTCCAGCTCCTCCAGGTGCTCGACCGCGTCCAGCGTCTCCTGGACCGGCATCTCCTCCAGCAGCGTGACCAGGTGGATCCGGGTCACGTCGGAGCGCAGCATGCCCATGATCGCGTCCGCTTGGTTGCGGATCGGCCCGACCTTGGCCAGATCGGCGACCTCGTGGTTCACGTTCAGGAACCGCGCGATCCGCCCGGTCGGCGGTGCGTCCAGGACGACGGCGTCGTACGCGAGCCGCCCGTGCGACTTGCGCCGGGTCGCCTCGTAGACCTTGCCGGTCAGCAGTACGTCGCGCAGACCCGGGGCGATCGTGGTGACGAAGTCGATCGCGCCCACCTTGTCGAGTGCCTTCCCGGCCCGGCCCAGGTGGTAGTACATGTCGAGGTACTCCAGCAGCGCGGCCTCGGCGTCGACCGCCAGCGCGAACACCTCGCCGCCGCCCGGACCTTGCGCGATCCGGGTCTCGACGTACGGCAGCGGCGGGATGTCGAAGAGCTGGGCAAGCCCTTGCCTGCCTTCCACCTCGACCAGCAGGATCCGCTTGCCCTGCTCGGCCAGCGCGAGTGCCATGGCAGCCGCAACGGTCGTCTTCCCGGTGCCCCCTTTACCGGTCACCACGTGCAGCCTCGCCATAGGGTCCAGGGTAGGACGTGGGCCACACCACACTCGCCACGGCGCCCGTTAGAGTCCACCTCATGAAGAAGTTCGAGTACTTCACCGCACCGCTGCTGGTTCATTCGACCAAGGAGATCCTGGACAACTTCGGCCAGGACGGCTGGGAGCTGGTCCAGGTCGTCCCGGGCCTGAACCCGGAGAACCTGGTCGCCTACTTCAAGCGGGAGATCGAGGACAAATGAGCCACCCCGAGGAGAAGCTGACCGAGCTCGGCCTCAAGCTGCCCGACGTGGCCAAGCCGGTGGCGGCGTACGTGCCGGCCGTTCGGACCGGCAACCTCGTCTACACCTCCGGCCAGCTGCCGCTGCGTGACGGCACCCTGATCGCCACCGGCAAGGTCGGCGGCGAGGTGAGCGCCGAGGTCGCCAGCGACTGCGCCCAGCAGTGCGCGCTGAACGCGCTGGCCGCGGTCAAGGCGCAGATCGGTGACCTGGCCAACGTGGCCCGCGTCGTCAAGATGGTCGCCTTCATCGCGTCGACCCCCGACTTCACCGGTCAGCCGCAGGTCGCCAACGGTGCGTCCGAGCTCATCGGCCAGGTCTTCGGCGAAGCCGGCCAGCACGCGCGGAGCGCCGTCGGCGTACCGGTGCTGCCGCTGGACGCGCCGGTCGAGGTCGAGCTGATCGTCGAGGTCGCCTGACGGCTCGGCATGGTCCGCGATCTGGATTCTGAACTGCTGTCCGGACGGATGGCGGAGGCTGCCCTCGCCTACGTCCGTGAGGCCCGTACGCCGGTCGACCCGAGACCGGCGTCGACGGTGATCCTGCTGCGCGACACTGCCGCCGGACCGGAGGTCTACCTCCTCCGGCGGCAGCAGTCGATGGCGTTCGCGGCCGGGATGACCGTGTTCCCCGGCGGGCGGGTCGATCCGACGGACTCGACGGTGGCCGACTCGTGGTCAGGGCCGCCGCCGGAGTGGTTCGCCGCCCGGATGGGGTGCTCAGCCGACGCCGCGGCTGCGTTTGTCGCGGCCGCCGTACGCGAGACGTTCGAGGAGTCCGGCGTACTGCTGGCGGGGCCGTCCAGTGAATCGGTCGTCGACGACACCACCGGCGACGACTGGGAGGCTGACCGGGTCGCGCTGGAGTCGCGCGAGCTGGGGTTCGCCGACTTCCTGCACCGGCGCGGTCTGGTGCTGCGGGCCGATCTGCTCGGCGCGTGGGCGCACTGGATCACTCCCGAGTTCGAGCCACGGCGGTACGACACCCGCTTCTTCGTCGCCGCGCTCCCGGCCGGCCAGATCACCCGGGACGTGACGAGCGAGTCCGACCAGGTCGCCTGGATGCGGCCGGCCGACGCCGTCGCCGCGGTGCACGCCGGTGGGTTGCTGATGCTGCCCCCGACGTACGTCTGCTGCCGCGACCTCACGCCGTACGACGACGTGGCGACGATCCTGGCCGCGGCAGGTGACCGTGAGATCCGGCCGGTGCTGCCCACCGTCCGGGTCGACGGCGACCAGGCCTATTTGGAGACCACATGACTGTCGAGCAGGTGACGCCGTACGCCGCCCGTGTCCTGGCCGCGAACCCGGGGCCGATGACGCTTGATGGCACGAACACGTGGATCCTGCGAGCGCCTGACGCGGATCGGTCCGTGGTGGTCGATCCCGGTCCGCTGCTGGAGGAGCACCTGCAGGCCGTGCTCGACGCCGCCGGCGACGTGGCCGTCGTACTGCTCACGCACAAGCACCCGGACCACTCAGAGGGCGCGGCCTGGTTCGCGAACCGCGCGAACTGCGGGGTCCGCTCGGTCGATCCCGCGTTCCGGATCCCCACCGACCACGCGCACGGCCTCGCCGAGGGCGACGTGATCACCGCCGGCAACCTCCGCATCGAGGTCCTACCGACGCCCGGGCACACGCTGGACTCCGTCTGCTTCTGGCTCCCGCAGGACGGCTCACTCCTCACCGGAGACACCGTCCTGGGCCGCGGCACGTCCGTCGTAGCCCACCCAGACGGTGCCCTAGGCCCCTATCTCGAGTCCCTCGAGCGCCTCCGCGCCTTCGCCAACTCACCAGCCGGCGTAGACCGCCTACTCCCCGGCCACGGCCCGGTCATCGACGACCCCACCGCAGTCCTCACCTACTACCTGGATCACCGCCGCGAACGCCTGGACCAGGTCCGCGCGGCAGTAGCCGCAGGCCGCACCACGCCGGAAGCCGTCGTACGCCACGTCTACACCGACGTCGACCCCACCCTCTGGCCTGCCGCCGAACGCTCAGTCCGAGCCCAACTCGACTATTTGAATGGTTAACCCCTCGCGTTGTGCGTTCTCCCCTCGTAATTCGACCAGACAAGGGGCAAGTCGAACGGATATCCGTCGAAGGCGACTATCCACAGATCTGCGAAGGTGGGTGTTCGAGCAGCATTGAGGCAGGGATGCTGGCCAGGTGAACCCGAGACTCACGGTGCTCGCAGCCGCCAGCGGCGGCGTGTTCAGCCGTCGGCAGGCTCTCACCAGCGGCTACACCGCGGGGCAGATCGCCGAGCGCCTGGCCGACGGCCGGTGGGAGCGCATCAGGCACGGCCAGTACGCCGAGCGGCTCGACCTCACCACGATGCCGCACTGGGACCAGCAGCGGATCCGGCACCAACTCGCGATCCACGCGGTGCTGAACTCGCGTCGCGACGGCAGCGTCGTGATCAGCCATCAGTCCGCACTCGCGCTCCATGGGATGCCGCTCTGGGGTCTTGATCTCGACCGAGTGCATGTCACGCGCAGCGGCGACCGGACCGGTGGCCTCATCGCGGGAGTCCAGCATCATCTGGGTGGTCTGGTGCCGGCGGATGTCACCACGGTCGACGGTGTGCCGGTGACCGCATTGCCTCGTGCTCTGGTCGAGACGGCTTGTACGGCGTCCTTCGAGGCTGCAGTCGTCGCCGCAGACGCCGTACTGCGCGAATCCGGCCTCGAGGACGCGGAGCTGCGCCGCCTGCTGCAGGCGATCGAGTTCTGGCCAGGTAGTCCGACAGCGCGGGCGGCCATGCAGTTCGCGAGTCCTCTGTCCGAGTCGGTCGGGGAGTCGCGCCTCAGAGTGCTCATGCACCAGTTCGGACTGCCCGACCCGGTGCTCCAGGCCGAGTTCTACGACGCCGACGGGTTCGTCGCCCGGGTCGACTTCGACTTCCCGTCGGACGCGACCATCGTGGAGTTCGACGGGCTGCTCAAGTACGGCGCGGGTTCGCCCGAGGTGCTGGTCCGCGAGAAACGTCGCGAGGACAGGCTCCGTGCAATCGGTCGCCAGGTGGTTCGGGTGACGTGGGCGGACTTCAATCGCCCGGACCGCGTGGCGGCCACCATCGGCGACGCCTTTGCCCGTGCGCGGCGAGCTGCCTGAACGCCGAGACGATTCGAGGGTTGTCCCCTCAAGTTGCCGGTTGTCAGTCGCTAATACGGGCTGACAACCGGCAACGCGAGGGGTTGTCCGTTGAAATCGGGGCGGGGCGGGGTGGGGTGGGGTGGGGTGGGGGGGGGGGGCGGTTAGCGCGCTCGGCGCTGGAGACGGTCCACGTCGAGCAGTACGACGGAACGCGGCTCCAGGCGGACCCAGCCTCGGGAGGCGAAGTCGGCCAGGGCCTTGTTGACGGTCTCGCGGGAGGCGCCGACCAGTTGGGCCAGCTCCTCCTGGGTGAGGTCGTGGTGGACGTGTACGCCGTCGTCGGCGGTCCGGCCGAAGCGGCTGGCCAGGTCGAGCAGGGCCTTCGCGACCCGCCCCGGCACGTCGGAGAACACCAGGTCGGCGACCACGTCGGAGACCTTGCGCAGCCGGGAGGCCAGCTGGAGCAGCAGGCCACGGGCCACCTCGGGGCGGCCGGCCAGCCAGCGCAGCAGCTCGTCGTGGGTCAGCGACATCAGTGAGGCGTCAGTGACCGCGGTGACCGTCGCGGAGCGCGGTCCCGGGTCGAACAGGGACAGCTCGCCGAACATCTGACCCGGGCCGAGGACCGCGATCAGGTTCTCCCGGCCGTCGGCCGAGGTCCGGCCCAGCTTGACCTTGCCCTCGACGACCACGAACAGCCGATCACCGGAGTCGCCCTCGTGGAACAGCACCTGGCCGCGGCGCAGCCGGTTCTCGGTCATCGAGGCGGCCAGGGCGTCGGCCGCCTCGTCGTCGAGCTGACTGAACAGCGGTGCCTGTCGGAGCACTGCGGCATCCACTTTGGGCCTCCTAGGACCTTCGACCACGACTTGCGGGTGGGGGTTCGACCCCGCCCGGCACCGGGTCGTGCACACCCGGTTGCCCCAAAACCGTAGCCCCTCGGGTGTCGGACCCGCCACGTAGGCTGTCCTGCATGCCATCCCCGCGTGTCGCGGCGCCGGTCCCAGGGCCGCTGCCGACAGTACCTCTGAAGCTCCCCCGCAAGGCGCCGGTCTTCGTCGACGAGACGCATACCCAGCTGGTCCGCCGGGCCCGGAAGATGCACAAGGTGCTCACCGAGACGTATCCGGACGCTCACTGCGAGCTGGACTTCACCACCCCGCTCGAGTTGCTGGTGGCCACCATCTTGTCCGCCCAGACCACCGACGTGCTGGTGAACAAGGTGACCCCGGGCCTGTTCGGGAAGTACCCGAACGCCGAGGCCTACGCGGAGGCGGACCGGGCGGAGATGGAGGCGATCCTCAAGCCGACCGGCTTCTTCCGGGCCAAGACCAACAGCGTGATGAAGCTCGGCCAGGCCCTCGTCGACGACTACGACGGCGTCGTACCGAACAAGCTGTCCGAGCTGGTGAAGCTGCCCGGCACCGGCCGCAAGACGGCGAACGTGGTGCTCGGCAACGCCTTCGGCATCCCCGGGATCACCGTTGACACCCACGTCGGCCGGCTGGTCCGCCGGTTCGGCTGGACCACCGAGCAGGACCCGGTCAAGGTCGAGCACATCGTCGGTGAGCTGTTCCCGAAGAAGGACTGGACGATGCTCTCGCACCGGCTGATCTTCCACGGCCGCCGCCGCTGCCACGCCAAGAAGCCGGCCTGTGGCGCCTGCCCGGTGGCCCAGTGGTGCCCGTCGTACGGCACCGGCCCGACCAACCCCGAGGCTGCGGCGAAGCTGGTGAAGGTCCCGGCATGAGGGTGCGTACGACGCTGTGGGCGGTCGGCTGGCTTGTTGCCGGACTGCTCCTGGCGTCGTGTGGACCCGACCAGCCGAGCGCGACCGATTCGACCAGCCCGTCGGCGGTCGCCGGCGCCGACAAACTGGCGGCCTGCCCGTCGACCGAGTCGAAACCGCCGGTCAGCAACGGACTTCCGGACGTCAGCCTGCCGTGCCTGGGCAGTGGGCCTGACATCAGGCTCGCGGATCTGCGCGGCCCACTCGTCATCAACGTCTGGGCCCAGTGGTGTGGTCCGTGCCGCGAAGAAGCGCCGTACCTGGCGGATCTCGCGAAGCGGGCGACCGGGAAGCTGCAGTTGCTGGGGATCGACTACGACGATCCACGGGCCGAGCTGGCGGTGAAGTTCGCCGGCGATCAGCAGCTGAGCTACCCGCACCTGGTGGACCCGGACAAGCAGTTGCGCCAGCCGTTCAAGATCGGTGGGCCTCCGATCAGCGTCTTCGTCAACTCCGACGGTGCGATCGCCTACGTCCACCACGGACCGTTCACGTCGCGGCAACAGCTGGACCAACTGGTGCGGGACAAGCTGGGAGTGACGTTGTGATGTTCGAGGGTGTGGAGATCCCGGACTGGCTGCAGCCGCTGGCGAAGGCGTCCGAGGAGGTCGACCCGAAGCTGTTGTCCCGCTTCCTGCCGCCGGACGATCCGTCCGTGCGGCAGTCCGCCGTTCTGATCTTGCTTGCCGAGGGCAACGACGGGCCGGAGGTGCTGCTGACCGAGCGGGCCTGGACGTTGCGCCGGCACGCCGGGCAGATGGCCTTCCCGGGTGGCGGCGTCGATCCGGAGGACGGCACCGGTGACGAAGGCCTGGTGCGGACCGCCCTGCGGGAGGCCGAGGAGGAGACCGGTCTGGACCCGGCGGGCGTCGTACCGTTCGCGATCTGGCCGCCGCTCTGGGTGCCGGTGAGCAACTTCGGGGTGTCGCCGGTGCTGGCCTGGTGGCGGGAGCCGTCGTCCGTCGCGGTGGTCGACCCGGCCGAGGTCGCCTCGGTGCACACCGTGCCGGTGAGCGAACTGGTCGATCCGGCGAACCGGATCAGCTGCCTGCATCCGTCCGGATTCACCGGACCGGCGTTCATCGTCGGCGACCTTTACATCTGGGGTTTCACCGCCGGGCTGCTGGACAAATTGCTGGTGCTGGGCGGCTGGGCGCGCGACTGGGACCCCTCGGTCGTCGTACCGTTGCCCGACCGACTGGTCGAGGCGGCCTGGCGGAGCGAGGGACGACGACCGGAGGACGTGCGGCGGCTGACCGCCATCGAGCACGACCTCGGCCGGCCGGACGGTGACGAGTCGGAAGGTGTGGAGTGAGCAAGCTCGACTACGCGCTGCTGATCATCACCGCGCTGGTGGCGATCTCGGGGTACATCGAGGGCTTCGTCCTCGGTGCCTGCGCCACGATCGGCCTGCTCGCCGGTGCCGCGGTCGGCGTCTGGGGCGTACCGCGAGTGCTGGACAACTTCTCGCCGAGCGTCTCGGTCTCGTTCGCCGCGCTGGTCCTGGTCGTGGTGCTCGCGTCGATCGGGCGGACGATTGGTGCCCTGCTGGGATCCAGACTCAGGAACAAGATGACCTGGCGGCCGGTGAAGGCCGTCGACGCGCTCGGTGGTGCCGCGTTGGCAGCGGTGTCCGTGCTGATCGTCTCGTGGGTGCTCGGCGTCGCGGTGAGCGGAGCGCGGATCCCTAGCGTGACGTCCGCCGTACGCGGCTCGCAGGTCCTGGCGAAGGTCGACCAGGTGCTGCCGAGCCGCGCCGACCAGGCCCTGCAGGCGTTCAACGACGTCGTCAACACCGACCTGTTCCCGCGCTTCCTCGACCCGTTCGTGCCGGAGCGGATCCGCGAGACGCAGCCGCCGGACGCCGCGATCGCCCGGCAGCCGCAGGTCCGGCAGGCCTACACGCGGATCGCCAAGGTCACCGGGGTCGCGAGTTGCTCACGCGGTCTCGAGGGCAGTGGGTTCGTGTACGCGCCGCAGCGGGTGATGACGAACGCCCACGTCGTCGCCGGTGTCGGGTCGCCGCAGGTCGAGGTGAACGGGAAGTCGTACGAGGCAACCGTCGTACTGTTCGACCCCGAGGTCGACATCGCGGTGCTGTACGTGCCCAAGCTGGACATGGCGCCGCTGAACTTCGACCTGAACGGCAAGGCCGACGACCCGGCGGTCGTGCTCGGCTACCCGGAGAACGGCCCGTTCGACTCCGAGCCGGCCCGGATCCGGTCCGAGGAGCGGCTCCGCGGTCCGGACATCTACGGCGACCGCACGGTCACCCGGCAGGCGTTCTCGATCTGGGCCTCGGTCCGGCCGGGCAACTCCGGCGGTCCGCTGCTGTCGTCCAAGGGCACTGTGTACGGCGTCGTGTTCGCGGCATCGGTCGAGGACAACCGGACCGGCTACGTGCTGACCGCCGAGCAGGTCGCCGACGACGCCCGCGAGGGCGCCGACGCCACCCAGGAAGTCTCCACCCAAACCTGCACCTAGCTGCTCTAGGCCGGCAGCGACGCCAGCCAGTCCACGAGGTGGGTGTTGAACAGGTCCGGCGCTTCCTCGTGCGGGAAGTGACCCGACGGGGTGAGCAGTTCATGGCGCAGCGGTGCCGTGATCAGGCGCGGAGGAGTGACCGCCGTCGGCGACACCGCCGCGTCCTGTGCCCCGTAGATCTGCAGCACGGGTACGGCGATCGGCGTACCCATCCTGGCCGAGTACTTGCGCCCGTCAGGACGCAGCCGGGACCGGGCGAACCAACGGTGGTACTCGAGTGCACAGTGCGGTGCCGGCCAGACCTGCAAGGCGGCGCGGTAGCGGCGGGACGCTTCGGCGTCGGGGAAGCTGCCGCCAGGTGCTGCCCACGCGCGGAGGAGCTGTTCGATGTGCAGGCCGTCCTGGGCGAGCAGACGACGCTCGGGCAGGATCGGCAGCTGGAACCATGCGGTGCGCGTCAGCGCCTTCGGCTGACCGGACCGGGCCAGCAGGAGCGGGTGTGGTGCCGAGACCGCGGCCAGCGCCCGGACCTGATGCGGCGCGAGTACGGCGGCCGACCAGCCGATGAAGCCGCCCCAGCCGTGACCGACCACGACGGCGTCCGTGGAGCCGAGCGAACGGATGACGCCGGAGACATCAGCGGCGGCGGTGTAAGGGTCGTAACCGCGTGGGGTCTTGTCGCTGGCGCCGTACCCACGCAGGTCCATCGCGACGGCGCGGTAGCCGGCCGCGGCGACCACCGGGAGCTGGTGACGCCAGGCCCACCAGAACTCGGGAAAGCCGTGCAGGAAAAGGACCAGTGGGTCGTCGGCCGCTCCGCATTCGGCGACGTGGAAGCGTGCTCCGTTGGCCGCGACCAGTGAGTGCGACCAAGGCCCGTCGACCAGCAGGTCGACGACACCCGCCGGGCTCAGCGCCGTCCGCCGGGCTCAGGAGGAGCGGTGGGGAGGCTCACCTCGTCGCCCTTGCCGATCGCCTTGAGTGCGTCGACCGACTCCTTCGACGTCTGGATCGCCCGCTCCGGACCCTTCGCGCTGCTGAGGGCCCGCCTGCCGATCAGCACGAGGACGGCGGCGATCAGCAGATAGATCCCGGCGGTGACCAGGAAGGCGAGTGCCGGGTGCAGGCCGAGCGCGTTGAACGCGTAGGCCAACGCGATGGACAGCAAGACGATCGCCAGCAGCGCCAGGAAGGCAGCGCCGGCGAACAGGCCCGCGCCGGTGCCGGCCTTGACGGCGGTCTTCTTCAGCTCGGTCTTGGCCAGCTCGATCTCGCTGCGAACCAGGTTGGACAGGTCCTTGCTGGCGTTCGCGACGAGCTGGCCGACCGTGGGCTCGTCCCCGTTCTGGCCCATCGACATGGCACTCCTTCCACCGGTCCGTGGCCCCGACACTACCGCCGCCGTTACCCAACCCCATGCATCTGGCTCATGCGTCCGGCGGCCGGCTCAGTCGGCGTACGCGCGGTTGCGGCGGAACAGCAACCCGGCGGCGATGAGGGCGGACAACAGCGAGGCGACCAGAACCGCGGCCTTGGCCCGCTCGACCTGGGCGCCGTCATCACCGAACGCCAGCTGGGCGATCAGCAATGCGACGGTGAACCCGATGCCGGCCAGCACCGATACCGCACCGACGTCCCGCCAGGACAGGTCGGAGTTCAGCTCGGCCCGGGTGAAGCGTGCGGTCATCCATGATCCGCCGAACACGCCGATCACCTTGCCGACCACCAGCCCGGCGACGACTCCGATCGCGACCGGGTCGGTCAGCATCTCGCGCAAGGCGTTCCCGCTCAACGTCACCCCGGCGGCGAACAACGCGAACAGCGGTACGGCGACACCCGCGGACCACGGCCGGAGCCGGTGCTCGATCCGCTCGGCGGGAGCGTGCTCCTCACCTGGATCGGGGACGACGCGGGTGACCAGACCGAGTGCGACGCCGGCGATCGTTGCGTGGATCCCCGACTCGTGCATGAACCACCAGGCCGCGAGCGCGATCGGCACGTACAGGAACGGCGTGCGGATGCGGCGACGCTGGAGCACGTACCAGACCGCGATCAGGGCGACCGAGGCGATCAGCCAGAGCGGGTGGAAACCGTGCGCGAAGAACACGGCGATCACCAGGATGGCGCCGAAGTCGTCGACCACCGCGAGCGTGAGCAGGAAGGCCCGCAGCGCACTCGGCAGCGACGATCCGACGATCGCGAGCACCGCAAGGGCGAACGCGATATCCGTTGCCGTGGGCACCGCCCAGCCGTGCGGCTTGCCGTTCTCGGCGGTCAGGTTGATGGCGAGGTAGATGATTGCCGGGAGCACCATTCCGGCCAGGGCCGCGGCGACCGGCACCACCGCCTCGCTGATCCGCGAGAGAGTGCCGACCACGAACTCACGTTTCAGCTCGACGCCGGCCAGGTAGAAGAACAGGGTCAGCGCGCCGTCGGATGCCCAGGCCTCCACGGTCAGCGGGCCGAACTGGGTTTCGCGCACCTGGTGGTACGCGTCCTGCCACGGAGAGTTCGCCCACACCAGCGCGACCACCGCTGCGGCGAGCAAGAGCAGACCACCGGTGGTCTCGGCTCGCAGGGTGTCGGCCAGGAAGGCGCGTTCTCGGCCCAGAATGCGGGGGAACGCGCGCTTCTTCTGCCGGATCCTCGGGGGCTCACTCATGCATCGGGCCTTCGCTCGGGGTCGCTCGGACGAACGCCGACCAGACTTCCCGGCACACCCGAAGCTGGATTCTACCTCGTGCGCCGCCCGGGTCAGGTGGTCCAGACGCGGGGGTCGGGGCCCTTCGGGACGATGCCGGTCGGGTTGATGTTGTCGTGGGTGAGGTAGTAGTGGCGCTTGATCTGGTCGAAGTCGACCGTGTCGCCGAAGGCCGGGAGTTGGTACAGGCGTCGGGCGTACACCCAGAGGTTGGCGAACTCGGTCAGCTTGTTGCGGTTGGCCTTGAAGTGACCGTGATAGACCGCATCGAAGCGGACCAGCGTGGTGAACAGCCGGATGTCGACCTCGCGCAGCGTGTCGCCGAGCAGGTACGGCCGATCCGCCAGCCGCTGCTCGAGTACGTCGAGCCGCGCGAACAGAGCGTCGTACGCCGCCTCGTACGCCTCCTGCGTGGTCGCGAAGCCGCAGCGGTAGACGCCGTTGTTCACGTCCCGGTAGATGTCCTCGATCAGCTCGTCCATCTCGGCCCGGTCCGCCGGGATCAGCTCCGGCGCACCTTCGCGCTGGTGGTCGGTCCACTCGGTCGACAGGTCGAGCGTGATCTGCGGGTAGTCGTTGGTGACGACGAGCCCGGTCACCGTGTCGATGATCGTCGGCACCGTCACCCGACCCTCGTACGTCGGATCGGTCCGCCGGTATGCATCGGCCAGGAACTCGATGCCGAGTACCGGATCGCGCCCGTCCGGATCGAGGGTGAACCGCCAGCCGCGCTCGTCCCGGATCGGGTCGACGATCGCCAGGCTGATCGCATCCTCGAGACCGAGTAGCCTGCGCACGATCACGGATCGGTGTGCCCACGGACACGCCAGGCTGACCACCAGCCGGTACCTGCCCGGCTCGACCGGCCAGCGGTCCTGATCGTCCGGGCCCTCGCCCGGACCGGCGGTGGAATCGCGAGCGATCCGGCCGGTGAATCTGTTGCCCTGGCGCGTGAACTCGCCGGGCACTGAGCTTTCCTTCACGAACTGTGCGGGGCTCATAACGGTAAAACTACCCCCGGCACAGGAATCGCCCGGCCGCGGACGCTCACTGGCCGTGAGCCGGTAACTGACGTTACAGTCTGGCTGACGAGGTCGTCCGGGACAGCACTGTCGCGGACGGCCGGAGCAGTTCGAACGATCAGGACCACGACCGCGGCACGCGCCCCCCGGCAACCGGTTTGCCGGGCACATTCCCAGGGATACTGACCTCATGGCCCGCCCACGGAACAACCCCGGCGATCTCGCCGAACTCCCCACGGAGCTTCGGACCGATCGCCCGAAGGGTGACCAGATTCGCGAGATTCTGGAGAAGCTCACCCGCTCGCTCGCCGTCGGTACGGTGCTGCCGTCCGAGCGCGTGCTGGCGGAGCGGTTCGGCGTGGCCCGGATGACGGTGCGCCAGGAAGTCGACCGGGTGGTGGCCGAAGGACTGGCCGCCCGTCGTCCCGGCGGCGGCACCTTCGTTGCCGAGCCGCGGCCGACCCGGATCCTCGCGTCGTCGTTCAGCCAGGACATGATCGACCGCGGCATCACGCCGGGCGCCAAGGTGCTCGAGCATCGCGTCGGCGCAGCCGACGAGGACCTGGCCCGCGAGCTCGAAGAGCCGGCCGGCACCCCGGTGCTGCACCTGGTCCGGCTGCGGACCGCGGACGGCGAGCCGATGGCCGTCGAGCGCACGGCACTGTCGTTGCGGCGGTGGCCCGGCCTCGACGAGGTCGACTTCGCCGAGAAGTCGCTGTACGGCGAGCTGTCGTCCCGCTGGGGTGTCGCGCTCGGGATGGTGTCCGCGTCGATCGTCGCGGCCCCACCGGACCCGATCGACGCCCAGCTGCTCGAGATCGACTCGACCACCCCGTGCCTCATCATCACCTCGGCCCCGCGGACCGCGAACGACCAGGTGATCGAGTTCGGCCGCTCGGTCTACCGCTCGGACCGCTACGACATCACGGTGGCCTACCGCGCCACCTGACCGAGCTCGAGATAGGCCCCGACCTCTTTGAGGATCAGGTCCATCGACTCCGTCGCCTCCACCTGGAGATACCCCTCCACCGGTCGCTTCGTCGCGTGCAGCCACCCTCGAAACGCCTGCTCGCCGGTGGCGTCGGCCCCGCCCAGATCGACCGGGAGCACGCTGACGCCTCGACGCTGACTTCGCATCGGGACTCTGGCCCCGAGCCGATTGTCGATCGCGGTGAGATCGTCCGTCCGGCATTCCACGTACTTGTAGGCGACACCACGCTCGTGGGCGATCTCCCGGCCCGTCGCGATGATTTCGTCGTACTGGCAAGGGCTGTCGATCACCACGCTGAAACCCTGATCCAAGAGGCTTCGAGTCAACGCGTACATGACTGGGTAGGCGGCCCGGCCACTGTCCTCGGCCGGCACCCCACCATCGAGAACGGCGCTCCTGATGACATCGAGATCCACGACGATCGCGCCGTACCGGGAACCGACGTGTCGCGCGATCGTGGACTTGCCGGACCCTGGAACGCCCGACATCTGAAGGAGAAACCGCCTGACCTCGCTCATGGCTTGCTAGACGTTCTGACTGCGGAGGATGTTCGGCGTCTCGCCGGCGGCGGTGAGTTTGGTGACGATTTCCACGGTCAGCGCCTGCACGAGCATCGCGCCGACCATCGTCGAGGTGGCGCCGGTCAGTTCCGGGCTGCCGTCGACCTCGATCAGTGCGTCCCCTGGCACGCCGCAGTTGTCGATCACCACGTCCGCGGTCTCGAACAGCCGCTGACCTCCCGGCGCTCGCGACGTCGTTGCCGTGCTGTGGGCCATCGAAGTCAGCGCGATCACCAGGGCACCCCGCTTCCGTGCTCCGAGCGCGAACTCCACCGGTACGGCGTTCCGCCCCGAGTTCGACGCGATCAGTACGACGTCACCGGCGGCGATCTCGTTGATCTCCAGCACCACGTCGGCCAGCCCCGGAAGCCGCTCGAGCAGCGAACTCTTCTGCAACCCCTCATGCAGCATCAGCCCAGGCTCGAGCACCGCCCGAACGTCGGCCAGCCCACCGGCCCGCCCGTACACCTCCTCGGCGATCAGGTGACTGTGCCCCGTCCCGAAGACCCAGAACACCCGGCCCGCGAGCATCGCCTCGACCACCAGACCAGCGGCGACCCGAATCGCCCCGACCTGCGTCTCCGCCGCTCGCCGCGCGACGTCCAACGCCGTCTCCATGTATTCCTCAGCCCCAGCCATGACGCCGAACCTACCCACCCGCCGACGGCTCCACCAGGAACTCACCTGGACCTCTTCCGGAACTCTCCGGCACTCCTCTGGACCGGAATCGTAGGACCGGCCAACGGATACACTCGGGGCTGTGGACGAACAGACGCCGAGCGTGTTGTTGCAGACGCCCAGTTGGTTGCTGACCCAGAGCGCGGCGCACGCGCAGCGGATCGTGACCGAGTCCTTCGCGGCGGCCGGGGCCCGCGGCTACCACTTCCGCCTGCTCGCGACGCTGGTCGAGTTCGGCCCGGCCAGTCAGGCCACGCTCGGCCGGCACACCGGGATCGACCGCAGCGACGTGGTTGCCGCCCTCAACGAACTGGTCGACGACGGGTACGTCGAGCGCAGCCCGGATCCCGCCGACGGGCGCCGCAACATCATCACCATCACCGCCTCGGGCCGCCGTCAGCACAAACGCCTCACGACGCTGGTCGCGAAGGCCCAGGACGAGATCTTCGCCGCCCTGTCCCCGACGGACCGCAAGCGCCTGACCACCCTGCTCGCCCGCGTCCTGTCCCAGCACCAGTGACCAACCACCAATGACCCACCGCCCGGCCGGGAATCCGCTGCCGTCCGGCCCGGAATTGGTCCTGTTCGGCGCAGATCGGGGACTGCTTGGCGATACACCGGTTCCGCGCCGGGGCGTGCGGTTGGTAGAAAGGTAACCGGGCGCTCCAGCGCGCCGAAGCCAGCGAGGAGGAGTCGTCGACGTGACGAATGCAGAGTCACCCCAGTCCGAGGCACTGTCGAACCTGATGCACGAGGAGCGCATGTTCGAGCCGCCCGCGGACCTGGCCGCCAACGCGAACGTCAAGGCCGATGCCTACGACCGCGCCGCCGCCGACTTCGAGGGGTTCTGGGCCGAGCAGGCCAAGCGCCTGACCTGGGCCACCGAGCCGACCGAGACGCTGGACTGGAGCAACGCGCCGTTCGCGAAGTGGTACGCCGACGGCAAGCTGAACGCGGCGTACAACTGCGTCGACCGGCACGTCGAGAACGGCCTCGGCGACAAGGTCGCGTACTACTTCGAGGGTGAGCCCGGCGACACCCGGGAGATCACCTACGCCGAGCTCAAGGACGAGGTCAGCAAGGCCGCCAACGCGCTGCTCGAGCTGAACGTCCAGGCCGGCGACATCGTCGCCATCTACATGCCGATGATCCCCGAGACCGTGGTCGCGATGCTCGCCTGCGCCCGGATCGGTGCCCCGCACACGGTCATCTTCGGCGGCTTCTCCGCCGAGGCGCTGAAGGACCGGATCCTGGACTGCGACGCCCGCGTCGTGATCACCTCCGACGGCGGCTACCGCCGGGGCGCACCGGCCGCGCTGAAGCCTGCGGTGGACGCCGCGCTGGTGGACTGCCCCGACGTACGCAATGTGCTCGTGGTGAAGCGGACCGGCCAGGACACCGCCATGGTCGAGAACCGCGACCTGTGGTGGGAGGACTTCGTCGGCAAGCAGTCTGTGGACCACACACCTGAGGCGTTCGACGCGGAGCACCCGCTCTACGTGATGTACACGTCCGGCAGCACGGGCAAGCCGAAGGGCATCCTGCACACGACCGGCGGCTACCTGGTCGGTACGTCGTACACGCAGTGGGGTGTCTTCGACCTCAAGCCGGAGACCGACGTGTACTGGACCGCGGCCGACATCGGCTGGGTCACCGGCCACAGCTACATCGTGTACGGCGCCCTCGCGAACGCGACCACGTCCGTGCTGTACGAAGGCACCCCGGACACCCCGCACCAGGGCCGCTGGTGGGAGATCGTCCAGAAGTACAAGGTCTCGATCCTGTACTGCGCCCCGACCGCGATCCGCACGTTCATGAAGTGGGGCGCGGACATCCCCGCGAAGTTCGACCTGTCCACGCTGCGGGTGATCGGGTCAGTCGGTGAGCCGATCAACCCGGAAGCGTACATCTGGTACCGCGAGAACATCGGCGGCAACAAGGCGCCGGTCGTCGACACCTGGTGGCAGACCGAGACCGGCATGCACATGATCTCGCCGCTGCCGGGCGTGACCGCGGGCAAGCCGGGCGCCGCGATGAAGGCGATCCCGGGCGTCAGCGTCGACGTCGTCGACGACGCGGGCAAGTCGGTGCCGGACGGCTCCGGCGGCTACCTGGTCATCACCAAGCCGTGGCCGGCCATGCTGCGCACGCTGTGGGGCGACGACGACCGCTTCGTCGAGACGTACTGGTCGCGCTGGCCGGGCGTCTACTTCGCCGGCGACGGTGCGAAGAAGGACGAGGACGGCGACCTGTGGTTGCTCGGCCGGGTCGACGACGTGATGAACGTGTCCGGCCACCGCCTGTCCACCACCGAGATCGAGTCCGCCCTGGTCTCGCACCCGAAGGTCGCCGAAGCCGCGGTCGTCGGCGCGTCCGACCCGACCACCGGCCAGGCGATCGCCGCCTTCGTGATCCTTCGCTCGGAGGCCGGCGACGGTGGACCGGACGTCGTTCAGGAACTCCGCAACCACGTCGCCAAGGAGATCGGCCCGATCGCCAAGCCCCGGCAGATCATGGTCGTCGCCGAACTCCCCAAGACCCGCTCCGGCAAGATCATGCGCCGCCTGCTCCGCGACGTCGCCGAGAACCGCGAGGTAGGCGACGTCACCACCCTCGCCGACTCCACCGTCATGGACCTGATCAAGTCCAACCTGGAATCCGGCAAATCCGACGAAGACTGACCTTCCTGTCGGCATCAGCCCGTACGACGCAACGTCGTACGGGCTGATGCCTACGCCGTGGCCGGTCACGACTGCGCGTGTCAGCCCTTCAGCCAACTGTGGGCCATGCTCAGGTTGCTGATCGCTCGGCGTGCTTGTGTGATGTGCGGGTGCATCGGCGTACGGACGGGCCAGCGGAGGACCCATCGGTACGGGGCTGGGTGTTTGGCGAGTGGCCGGATGACGCAGCCGGGTGGCGGGGATGTGGACACGAGGCTGAGCGCGATGCATTCACCGGACCGGACGAGTTCGAGGGCGGTGTCGGTGCCGTCGGTGCTGGATGGATGACGGCGTGGTGTGAATCCGGCGGCCGCGCAGGCGGTCAGCACGTAGTCGTTCCAGTCGGGTGCGAATCCGTCGCGGGGCAGATAATGCAGATCGGCGGCGAGGTCTCCGAGGTCGACCGCCGCGCTGTCTGCAAGCAGGTGGGTCTCGGGGAGTGCGACGCCGACCGGCTCGGCACGGACAGGCTGTTCCGCGATGTCTGGCCCGCTAGGCGCGCGGGCGCCGCACAGGGCGAGGTCGAGATCGCCTGACCGTAGCCGTTCGGCATGAGATGTGCTGCCGTAGCTGGTCACGTCAAGTGCCACCTTCGGCAACGCGGCCCGCAATGCGCCGATCACCATGCGGGGCGTGGCCAAGCCGGAGGCCTGGACGTCGATGCGCAGCGTGTCACCTTCCGCCGGCGTCGCGGCGGCCGCAACGGCTGCGGCGATCCCGAGGGAAGCCTCGGACAACGCGGCGCGGGCGTGTGGAACGAAGGCAGCGCCGGCGGGTGTGAGTCGAACACCACCGGATGAGCGATCGAACAGGACGAGGTCGAGGCGGTGTTCGAGGCGGCGTATCTGGCTGCTGAGCGCCGGCTGCGAGACGTACAAGCGTTGCGCCGCCCGGGTGAAGTGCAGTTCTTCGGCGAGTACGACGAAGTACCGAAGCAGTCTGAGGTCGACGTCCACCGTGGTGCTCCTGACCTGCGGTGATAACCATTCCGGATAACGTCATGCAGCCTATGTCTTGGACAGCGCCGGCGCTCCGACGGCACTGTCGGTGGCATGACGACCGACGATGACCTGCGCCGCACGTGGGAGGACCAGCAGGCGGTGCACAAGATCGACAGGGAGCAGCGCTTCGCCGTGATGCTCGACTACGTGGAGCGCCTCACAGGTGCGCCGAAACGGGTCCTCGACCTCGCCTGCGGGCCTGGCTCGATCACCCGGAGGGTGCTGGACCGCTTCCCCGCCGTACGAGTCGTCGCAGTGGATCTGGATCCGTTGCTGCTGCGCCTGGCCACGGGCGCGTTCGCCGGCGACGAGCGAGTGAACGTGCTGAGCAGGAACCTGGACCACCCCGACTGGACGACTGGGATCGACGGCGACTTCGACGCCGTACTGACTGCGACCGCCCTGCACTGGCTGAGCCCGCCGGCGTTCGCTCGTGTGTGCCGTGCGGTCGCCGGACTGATCCGCCCGGGTGGGGTGTTCCTCAACGCCGATCACGTTCTGATCGACGATGAGCGGCTGCGAGCGGCCGCCGACGCCCTCCACCAGCAGCACCTCGACACAGCGTTCGCGGCGGGCGTGCAGAGCTGTGACGACTGGTACCGCCGCGCCTACGCTCTTCCGCAGTACCGGTCCCTGTGGGCAGAAAGACAACGCCTCTTCACGCATTGGTCGGGCGACTTGATGCGGTCCGCGAGTTGGCACCTCGACGAGCTCCACGCCGCAGGGTTCGAGACTGCGGACGTCGTCTGGCGCTACGGCAACAACGCCGTCACGGTGGCCATCCGATAGAGCCGCCTGCGTCGGACCGATGGCGTTGAGGGACGACCCCCGGGTGGGCTTAGGCTGTGCGGCATGACCGTCGTCGTGGCGATCGTGCATGCGGGGTTGGCGGCGGTTTGGGTCGGGGGGATGGCCTACTCGCTGTTCGTGGTGCAGCCGAAGATGAAGAAGTACTTCGGCCCCGACGACGAAGGGCGGGAGGCACTGACCACAGTGATTGCCTCGGGCAACCGGTGGAAGGTGGTCGGGTTGATCGCGACGATCGCGCTGACCGGAGCGGTGGGGCTGGCGCTGGGGCCGGAGCACTGGGGGATCCATGCGGTGAAAGGGGTTCTGCTGCTCGGTGCGAGCGGCATCTTCTGGTACGTCTCGTGGCGGCACTGGCCGCGACGGGTGTTCTCGACCGAGACCGAACTGGTCGTGCTGCGGCGGCAACTCGTCGTACTGGCAGGCACGATGCTCGGTCTGACCGGTGCCGCGTTCGCGCTCGGGGTGGCCGCCAGTCAGCTGTGATCCGTGGAGATCGGTTCGGACGTGTGCCATGATGACGCATCCGTTCGGAGGAGGCGATCACGATGGCACAAGAGACTCTGCAGCTCCTGGTGGCCATGCATCGCATCGTCCGGCATCTGCGCCGGAGTCGTACCACTACGGCCCTGCACCCGACCCAGTTCCTCGCGCTGATGCTGGTCGCCGACGAGCAACCGATCCGGATCGGCGAGATCGCCGCCCGCGTCCCCTGTTCCCAGCCCACGGCGACCACCACCGTCGCCGGCCTCGAGGATGCGGGCCTGGTCCGCCGCGAGCCGGACCCGGTCGACGGCCGTGCGACCGCTGTCGTGCTCACCGAGGCGGGCGCCGAGACGGTCGAGGCCTCCGGCCGGCAGGCCGCGGAGGAACTCGGCAAGCTCCTCCGCCGCCTCGACGACGCCGACAGCGAACTCGTCCTGCGCGCCGGCGTCGTCCTCGCCCGGATCGCCGACGACCTCTGACTTATTCGGCCTGCAGTCGGTTCGCCTCAGTCATCCTCATCATCCAGTAGCTCGCTGGAACATGGGTGGCATCATCGATGACCTTGCCCTCGACCTGGCCGAAGGACTGCAGGGCGAGCTTCTCGAACGCCGGCGGCTCCCGGACGTACTCGCCGCGGTCGTTCGCCGACATCCACCGCGAGATCCGGCCCTGGGTCGGCTCGAAGCAGGTGTCGAGGCTGATCACCCGGCCGCCGGGGCCCAGCACACTCGCGGCCAGGTTCAGCAGATGTGTGCACTGCTCGTCCGACAGGTGGTGCAGCAGCCCGAGCAGCAGCACCACATCGATCGGCGGCAGCGATCGGGCAGCGGCTTCGTCGAAGTTGCCGCAATGGAAGCTGGCGTTCTCACCGCCGAAGCGCTCCTTGGCCCAGTCGATGTACGGCGCATCGGTGTCGAACCCGTGGTAGTTCAGCGGCTGGGGCAGACGCGGGAAGTAGTACGCGGGACCGCAGCCGATGTCCAGGACGGTTTCACCCGGCTGGATCTCCTCGATGCAGCGATATCGCAAGCGGTCGGCGCCGACGATGCGCTGCAGCAGGACGTAGGCGCGCACATGCCTGAGAAGGCCTTTCAGACCGTCCATGGATATCTCCTTCGGGGATTGATCATGCTTCAGCATCTCGGCACGGAAATCAACGCACTCGCTCAGTCCCTGAGTTCGTAGACGATGACTTGCCCTCGGGTAAACCTCCGGTCGGCGAGCCGGTCGAGAGTGCGCTCGGCGACCCTGCCCTTTCGCGTGTCCGCGAAGACCCAGCGGACGCCGTAATCGCGGCGCAGGTTCTCCAGCACCTCAGGCGTTGGCGCCGTGAGTGCCTTCGTCGTCAGCTCCACCCGGTCGGGCCAGGGCGATGGCAGCAGGCTGTACCCGACGTTCCGTTCGCCTTGGTTGGCCAGCGACTGCTGGGTGTAGGCCCAGCCCTCCATCAGCGTCCGGTGACCGCCGACACCGCTGACCAGGTAGCCACGCGCGTCGCAGACCGGACCAGGTCGTCGTCGCGACAGGCAGGCGGTGTTCGTCACGACCACGTCGTACCGTCCAGCGTTGCGCTCCAGCCACAGCGCGGCTTGGATCTCGTCCGTGGTGTACAACGGAAGCGCGGGGACCGGGATCTGCCCGCCATCCCCGGTGATCCCGTCCGCCGTGTTGCGCCAGTCCGACCAGGGCCGGCTGGGCAGAGCGAGGCCGACCGCGACGCACATCAGCAGCGCCAGGCCGAGGCCACGCACCTGCGGACGGACGGCGCGGAGGACAAGCCAGCCGAGCAGCCCGGCCACGAGTGCCGCCGCAAGCCACAGCATCGGCTCGCTCACCGCCCGCGTGATCCCCGCCGGGGAGACAGGCCGGGAGTCGATGTTGCCGAACGCCCGGATCGCCAGTGCCAGCGCCGCACCGGCCAGCAGGCCACCTGCGATGATCATCCGGCGGGCCACGCGGCGGCGTCCGGTGACCGCGCCGTGGACCACGTATCCCGCGGCGACAGCGGCGAAGGGAAGCGCGCCGCCGAGGAAGTAGAACTCGCCAAAACTCGGATGGTCGACGACCACGAATCCGAGCAGCGAGGCGATGAGCGTGCCGACCAGCCACCACTGCACCGGATCGGTCCGGGTCCGGCGCTGTACGAGACCAAGGAATGCGACGGCCACCACCGCCCTGCTCACCACCACGGACACAAGGATCGCGATCGCCCAGGTCAGCGTCTGCGGGTCAGCGTCAAGAAGCCCGTCGGTGATCCATCCACCCGGCGCCGGAGGGCCGGTGATACCGGTCAGAGCGGTATATCCCGGGAAAGCCCGCAAGGCCCCGAACAAGCGCAGCGGAGTACCTGCGGTGCTACCCGCGACAGTCAGCATCGACGCCACCATCACACCCACCAGTGCGCCGCCGAAGCCGAGGATCGGCCAGGGGATACGCCTGTTCCGCACCAGCAGGAACAACGCCGCCAGGCCGGTCCCGCCGAGCAGTAGCGGCGCAGCGGTGGGCTTGGAGCCGGCGGATACGCAGACGACCAGCATCACGATCACCCAGGACCGTCTCGGGGCACCGCGGTACAATGCGCCGAGCAGCAGCGCCGCGGCTCCGACGCTGACCGTCGTCCCGAAGGACTGCGACGGACTCAGGAAAACGAGTGGTGCGGACCCGACGCCGCCGACGTACTGCCAGATGGCGACCCGCGGGACGACCGTCGTCAGCGCGACCGCGAACGGGGCGGTCCACCAGACACCGCTGACCTGGCGCGCGAGTGCGGCCACCGCGAGGACGAGCCCGATGATGATCGGGGCGAACCATAGCCTGAACAGCACGAGCCGGGGGTCGATTCCGGCGATCTGTGCGGCCGACGCCAGGTGTGCGTCGGCGAACCAGTGGTACTGCATCGTCTCGCCCGCCACCTGCGGGATCTGCGGCGGGACGGAGCGGCCCAGCTCGTGCACGATCCCTAGGTGCCAGAGCAGGTCCTGGTAGTAGTCGCCGCCGTTCTCGGGGACCGGCGTGGCGCTGACCGTGGTGCCGTAGTACAGCAGCAACGTCGCCGAGAGGAGCAGCGCCAGCGTGGCGCCCCAGGCGAGCGGCAGCCGCGGCGCGTCCTGCGCCCGCCAGCAGCGTCGTAACCGCGGTACCGCGGCGAAGACGACCAGCACCGCCGCGGGCCACACCACCAACCACTGCTGCATCCCAGCGGCCGTGAACAACGCCCACCCCGGCAACTCGTAGGAGAGCCCCACGACGATGCCGAGGCCCACGTCCTCCGGCCAGGTGCGCCGGCCCGGCGCGAAAGCTCGCAGCAGCAACACCCCCGGAAGCACCACGCAGCCCGAGAAGTAGGCCGCGTAGCGGAGGATGTCGCCGTCGGTCACCCCTGTGCCTGCAACTACCCAGTACCCGGTCGCGGCCGGGAGTAGCCAGACGAGTGCACTCAGGAACGGTGGACGGGTAGATCTGCGAGACCTGTCCGTCATCAAGACGGTCTCTTGGTGACAGGAATCAGGTCGGACATGGTAGTGGAGCCTAACCGGTGCTGAAGACCTTCGTCGCGGAATAGATCACAGGGCGGGGAATGTCGGCTCCCCCAGAAATGTGGAGCCTGCGGTGTAGAAGCCCTTCCCTCACCATCGGCTGATCAGCCGAACCAGTCGGGGCCGGTCGATAAGGACCGGCCCCGTTCCGATCAGTACGGGATCGGCTTCCATTCGACGTTCTGGCCCACGTTGGGGTCTTCGGCGACCTCGTCGTGCATGTCGCGGATCTTCAGGCCGATCTTGGCGGCCTGGTCGAAGACCTCCGGATCCAGTTTCGATCGGTGCCACATGTCGACCATGTACTTCCGCGTCTTCAGGTACGTCGTATAGCGGTCGTGATGGTCGTCGTCGAGGCCGAGGGCGACGAACACCGCGATCCGGTCGCCATCCGGTTTGGCCTCGCGGTAGTACCAGGGCCACCCTTCCTTGTCCTGGCTCTGCGGTTCGGGCGTTACCCACCAAGGAAAGCTGAGCAGTTTGCCGTTGCCGCTGTGCGTCGTGCGCAGACTCCACACCGCCAGATCGCCCGGCCTGGTCTTCACATAGATCGTCTTGCCGGTGGTCAGGTCAGGTTCGTTGTGCGACTTGTGCCGCAGGTTCAAGCCACCCGTGTGCCTGGTGTGATCCTGCAGGTAGATCCCGAACCTGAGGATCGTGTAGCGGCCCTGCCAGTCCGGTGCGTTCGCGTCCTTGCGGTCCGCGTTGTCCTTGTGGTAGCCGTGCTGGCCGGAATTGATGGTGAAGGAACTGTCACCGGCGTACATGATGTCGTCGGAACCAAGCAGTTGCCTGGCCACTTCGACCATCTTCCCGTCCAGGATCGCGTGCCTCATCAGCGGCCGCGAGAGTAGCTCGCCGCTCACCCCTCTCGACGCCTGCGCGCCGTCACGAAACTTCTGCACCTCCTCCGGGGTGTACACCCCACGCAGAATCTGCCACCCGTTCTCCCAGAACGCCGGCACATCCATTAAAACCCGCTCAGCCATCACCATCTCCTCAAGCCCGCCCACAGGAACATGAGCAGCCTTAACCCACAGACCCACTCTGCGCTAGACCGGAGTGCGTAAATTCGTGCGACCCGTCAAAAAGCCGGCGGCCGTACCAGCGAGTCGCTGAGCAGGAACACTGCGACGGCGGCCCTCACAGCACGGCAGCGATCATCTGCGCGACCGCTGCCAGCGGACAGCAGAACGGCGGCGGCCGCGGGCATCAGCCCGAGGAACCGCCGCCGACTCCGCATGCACGCACGCTGGATCCGCCAGGGGGCGACTAGTGTTTGGCCGGGCCTTCGGCGCCGGCGCCGGTGAGGGCGCGGACGGAGAGTTCGTTGTAGCGGGACTCGCTCGACCGGTCGCGGCCGAGGAAGGTGCCCAGGACACCGAACAGGAAGCCCAGCGGGATCGACACGATGCCCGGGTTCGACAGCGGGAACCAGGAGAAGTCGGCGTCGGTGATCATCGACGTCGGCGTACCGGACACGACCGGCGAGAAGAACACCAGGACGACCGCGGAGATCAGGCCGCCGTAGATGCTCCAGGCCGCGCCGGCGGTGTTGAATCGCTTCCAGAACAGGTTGAACAGCAGCGCCGGCAGGTTCGCCGACGCGGCGACCGCGAACGCCAGCGCGACCAGGAACGCGATGTTCAGCTTCTGCGCCGGGATCGCCAGCGCGATCGAGACCGCGCCGATCCCGATCGCCGCGAACCGCGCCACTCGCAGTTCGGTCTTCTCGTCCGGCTTGGTCTTGGCGATCACGTTCGCGTAGAGGTCGTGCGCGAACGACGAGGCCGAGGTCAGGGTGAGCCCGGCGACCACCGCGAGAATCGTGGCGAACGCGACCGCCGCGATCAGGGCGAGCAGGATCGCGCCGCCGGTGGAGCCGGCGCCACCGCCGACGGATTCGGCCAGCAGTGGCGACGCCACGTTGCCCTTCGACTCCGCGACCGCCGAACCCTTGCCGGTGTCGAGCAGCGCCGCCGCACCGAACCCGAGCGCCAGCGTCATCAGGTAGAACGCGCCGATCAGACCGATTGCCCACTGCACCGACCGGCGTGCGGTCTGCGAGTCCGGCACGGTGTAGAAGCGGATCAGGATGTGCGGCAGACCCGCCGTACCGAGGACCAGTGCCAGGCCGAGCGACAGGAAGTCGATCTGCCCGGTCAGGTCCTTGCCATAGAGCAGCCCGGGCTGCAGGAACGCCTCGCCCTTGCCGGAGTTGTCCGCGGCCGCGCCGAGCAGGTCGGAGAGGTTGAAGTTGAACTTCACCAGCACCAGGAAGGTGATGACCACCGTGCCGGCCATCAGCAGCACGGCCTTGACGATCTGCACCCAGGTCGTGCCCTTCATGCCGCCGATCGTCACGTAGACGATCATCAGTGCGCCGACCAGGACGATCACCGCCGCCTTCAGGCCTTCACTCTTCACACCGAGCAGCAGCCCGACCAGCGAACCGGCGCCGACCATCTGGGCCAGCAGGTAGAAGATCGACACCACGATCGTCGAGGTCGCGGCCGCGGTCCGGACCGGCTTCTGCTTCATCCGGAACGCGAGTTGATCGGCCATCGTGAAGCGGCCCGAGTTCCGCAGCAGTTCGGCGATCAGCAACAGCGCGACCAGCCACGCGACCAGGAACCCGATCGAGTAGAGGAAGCCGTCGTACCCGAACAGGGCGATCTGGCCGGAGATGCCGAGGAACGACGCCGCGGACATGTAGTCGCCGGAGACGGCCAGTCCGTTCTGCGCACCGCTGAAGGAGCGGCCGCCGGCGTAGTAGTCGGCCGCGGTCTTGTTCTGCCGGGACGCCCACCAGGTGATGTACAGCGTCACGGCGACGACCGCGGAGAACAGCGAGATGGTGAGGGCCCGGTTGCCCGGCTCGGCGTCGGCCAGCGGGATCAGGATCGGGATGCTGAGGACGTTCACCGGCGACGCTCCCTCTTGTACTTGGCGTTCAGTCCACTGGCCAGCGGGTCGAGCTTGCGGTTCGCGAACCGGCCGTACACCGCCGCGATCACGAAGGTCGACACGAACTGCAGCAGGCCGAAGATCAGGGCCACATTGATATGCCCCACCACCTGGTGGTCCATGAAGCCGCGGGCCCAGTTGCAGCAGGCGACGTACGCCAGGTACCAGGCCATGAACGCGATGGTCCACGGCACCACGAAGTTCTTGTAGCGCGTTTTCAGCTTGGTGAAGTCGGCCGCCTCGTGTACGGCCTCATAGGCGCGGGCATCCCGCTCGCGCACCATTTCCTCGTCCATGAGTTTCCCTGTTCTCCAATGGCCCAGCGCTGAACACGAACACGTGCACGTTAGCCCCATGTCGCGGATTTGTGACCCACCGCAACCAAAACGTTTCGGGGAATGCTAGAGATGGGGCGCGACCGGGGCGTCGAGGGTCCGGCGGTAATTCGCCAGGTCACTGGGCCGAGCCCGGTAGCAATCGGTGAAATACGGCATCCGGAGCGGCTCCGGCGGTCGCGCAGTGTTGTCGTAGATGGCGTCGACCTGCTCCAGTACGGCGTCGCGGCGGGACTCGGTCAGAACAGCGATCCGCGAGTGCGACTGCGCCAACTGACGCAGACCGTTGCGATCCAGGTCCTGCCAATGCCGGAAGCGCGTGTCCTCGACGAGCGCGAACAGGCCCGACTGCAGCAGGACCGGCACCGGGTCGAACCGATCGCCGCCGATGGCATCGCCCTGCATCGTGTGGACCATCCGCCGCACCCAGGGGACCACGATGTCGGCCCTGTTCCAGAGCAGCCCGAGTACGCCGTTCGGCCGCAGCACGCGGGCGATCTCCGGCAAGGCCCGAGCGTGGTCGAACCAGTGGAACGCCTGCCCGACGATCACCGCGTCGACCGAGGCGTGGGCGAGCGGGATCGACTCGGCCGCACCCATCATCGTGTCGAGGCCGGGCCGGCGGCGGCAGACCTCGAGCATCTCCTGCGACGGGTCGACCGCGATCACGTCGTGCCCGAGCGCTGCCGCGACGGCGGCGAGCTTGCCGGTGCCGGCCCCGAGGTCGAGGACCTGCAGCCCGCGCCCCGGCCCGAGGATCCAGGTCAGTGCCTCGGCGGGAAACGTCGGCCGGCCCGCGTCGTACGCGGTCGCCACGGCGCCGAAGGCCTGGGCGCGGGCCGCGTTCGAGCCGGTCTCCGGCGTGTCCCGGTCGGTCGCCGGCTCCGGTACTGGATCCTCGGTGGTCATCACCGCAAATCATGCCGTAGCGGCGGGCTGGCGCGGTGTCACTCGCCGATGACGATGCCGATCTTCAGTTCCATCGGAACAACTCGCGGATCACGGCGGGGCAGGCTCGGTGGTCGCCGAGTAGTTCCTCGGTCGTTCGCGTGGTGCATCAGCGACCCCGGACCTTCCGCGCCAATCGCCGAACCTTCCCCTGTACTCGCAGCACGTGCCGCAGCGGGCCCGTCACGGCGTGGCCGACACGGTACGGCTTCGACTGTCGAATCCCGCTGATCTGACCGTGGAAGATGATCCCCCGCGCACTGGAGGAGGCCAGCTCCTCCGAGAGGCGCGCGACGGTCGCCAGCTGCTCGGCGCTGCCGAGCGGTCTGACCATCTCACGTCGTGACGAAAGCCACTTTGTCACAGTGATTCCGGCCATCGCGGCGAGCCGTGCGGTCAACCCGTCAGGGTAGCCACCGGCAGGCCACGGTTGCCTCGAGCCACTGTCCAGCGAACGTCGGGCGAAGCGTGCCAGGTGCGCGACGACCAATGCCTCGCCAGGTGGCGCGACGTAGTCCCCTTCCAGCGTCTCCGGCAGGTACGCCGTGACGGGCTCACTCTCCGCGAACAGCCGGAACGACATGCCGTCGAGGATCACGTTATCCAGAGCGGCGAGCTGCGCGGTGGCGTCGTCCTGCTCACGCAACCATGACACGTATTCGGGCACCGTACGACGCACCGCCGCCTGATCGACCCGGAGAGCGGCGAGCAAGTACTCCTCCAGGAGGACACCTGAGCCACCCGGGACCGCATCGGCGGGCAGCACACCGGGCAGGTCATCGGCGGTGGTGACGACGTACCAAGCCGGAGCCAGTTCGAAGGTCAGGCCGGCCCGAACCGTGTCCTGCACGAAACGGTACGGGTCCATCAGGGTCGGCCCGGCGTACCTGGCGGCCATGGTGCGGGCGGCCACCGCAGCCGGTAGCGGTCCGCTGACCTCCGTGAGCGCGACCTGGGCGTCGACCAGTGACGGGAACACCGCGTACATCGTCGAGCTGTCGAGGCCGGCGTCCTCGAGGGCGGTCTGGAGCGGTTTCAGGCCCCCGGGTGCGGCGTCGGTGAGGTCACGTGCCCAGTCCTCGTTCCGTGGCAGCGCGGCCGCGATGGCGGGCTGGAGCAAGCGCTCGAAACCGAACTGGTTCTCGGCCCCGAGAAGGAGGCGCCCCGAGGGAGCAAGCCGAGCCTGCAGAGCGGCCAGAGCGTCCGCCCAGCCGAGCTTCGCTGTGTCTGGACCGACGAGCCGGTCCAGTCCGTCGAGCGCGACCACCGCGTCGTACCCGGAGGAGTTGCCGTACGTCGGGGTGAAGCGGTCCAGGGCGCCGCAGAAGACCTTGTTGTCGGCGAGCGGTCGGGCGATGACGCCGGCGATCTCTTCGGCGTCCGGGGCGGAACGCACGAGGACATCCACGGAGGCGACGCGCGCGGCGATGTCGGCGATCAGGTTCAAGGAGTGCGGACCGGCGAGCAGGACGGCGTCGTTGGGCTGAAGGGTGGCGGCCAAGAGTGCTGCGGCGGCCGGTCCGGACGCTGCGGGACGGGCGTCGACCGGGTGCAGGTCGGACCAGTTGAGCATCTCGGCGCCGACCAGGATCGATCGGATCACAGGGGTCACCTTAAGCTCCGACCATGCGCGCTAGCCAACCAGCGTCGTGTTCGTCTCGATCATCCGGTCGCCCTCGGGGTCGATGAGGCCACCGGGCGCCACAGCGCGAACCCGGGCAGCGCGATCCCGAGACAGGTGAACAGCACGAGCGTCCGGTGCCCGCGGGGTGGCGGTCTTCCGAGTAGTCTCCGGAACCGGAGGTCCTCTATGCGAACCGAGCAGTCCGTACTTTCCGTCGTCGTGCCGATGTACGACGAGGAGGAAGTGTTGCCGCTGTTTTTCGAGCGGATGCATCCGTTGCTGGACGGTCTCGGGATCTCCTACGAACTGATCGTGGTGGACGACGGCAGCCGCGACCGGACCGCGGCGCTGCTGTTGGAGGCCGCGAGGGACTGGCCGCAGCTGCGCATCGTACGGCTGCTGCGGAACAGCGGTCATCAGGCGGCGCTGTCGGCCGGGTTCCGGCGGGCGCGGGGTGAGTTCCTGGTGACGATCGATGCGGATCTGCAGGACCCGCCGGAAGTGATCGCGGAGTTCCTCGCGGCGGTGCGGGAGCAGGATGTGGACGTCGTGTACGGCGTCCGGTCGGACCGGTCGAGCGACACCTGGGTGAAGCGGACGACCGCGCGGATGTACTACCGGTTGATGTGCCGGCTCGTGGGCGAGGAGATCCCGTTCGACGCCGGTGATTTCCGGTTGGTGTCGCGGCGCGTGGTCGACGCGGTGAACGCGTTGCCGGAGGACGGCCGGGTGTTCCGGCTGGTGATTCCGTGGTTGGGGTTCCCGAGCGCGCAGGTTCGGTACGTGCGTGCGGAGCGGATGGCGGGGACGACGAAGTACAACTTGTCGAAGATGCTGCGGTTGACGTTTGACAGTGTGACGGCGTTCTCGGCGGCGCCGTTGCGGCTGGCGACCTGGCTCGGGTTGCTTGGTGGGTTGGTGTCTTGCGCAGTTGTGATCGGTGCGCTGGCCGTCAAGCTTGCCGGGCGAAGCGTACCTGGCTGGACGTCGACCGTCTTGGCTGTCGGCGTGATCGGTGCGATCCAGTTGCTGTGTCTTGGTCTCCTGGGTGAGTACGTCGCGCGATTGTTCCAGTCGAGTCAGCGCCGGCCTCAGTTCCTCGTCGGTTACGACAGCCTCGATGACCCGGGTCACCACACCTTTCAGGAGACAGCCGATGCGCCGGACAAGGACATGCCCTGAGCTCCGTGCCTGATGAGTTGGTACGACGCGCTCGAGGCCACCTCGTCGCCAAGATGTAGGGCCGTTTGCGTCCTGCAGGGCCCCGCTGTCACTCGCCGAGCTTCTTCTGTTCGATATGCGCGTTCAGCGCCGCCAGCTCCGGGTGCGAGTCCATCAGCGCGACCAGTTCGGCGCAGTTCAGCTTCTCCGCGGCGAACTCCTCGATCAGTGTGCTGAGCAGCTTCCGGTCGTCTTCGGTGTCCAGGGTCAGCCGGTACCCCGCTCCGTCGCCGCCGTCCCAGGGAACGTTGACCAGCCGCATGTCGCCGGCCCGGTTCTGGTGCAGGTAGGTAGTGACGTGCTCGCGGTCGACCGGCAGCGTCGCGACCTCGTCGGCCTGCAGGAGCCGGGCAGCAGAGAACACCTCGTAGTCCATGCCGCGCGGGTAGGTCCGGGTCAGGCAGTTCGACACGTACACGTTGCCGGCGTTCTCGGCGCGGTACCGTTCGACGCCCTCGGCAATGACCGCGGGGTCGATCAGCGGGCAGTCGGAGGTGACCCGGACGACGCCGGTGAGGTCGTGCTCGCGGATCGCGCCGGCGAACCGGGAAAGCACGTCGAGCTCGCTGCCGCGGTACACCGGGAAGCCGAGCTCGGTCGACAGCTCGACGATGGGTTCGTCGGCGGGGTTGGTTGTGGTCGCCACGATCACCGGCAGGCCGGTCTGGGCGAGCCGCTCCAGGTGGTGGTGCAGGTAGCTCTTGCCACCAGCGGTGAGCAGAACCTTCGCGGGTAGCCGGGTGCTGGTCGCCCGGGCCTGGGTGATGATGCCGATCGTCATGAAGCCACTTTCGTGTCCAGGATCTTCGCCTGGTCGCGACTGTACGCGGTCGAGAGGCGCAACCACGTCACGTCTCAGGACACCAGGTCCGTCAGGGTCTCGATCACCCGATCGACGTCGGCATCGGTCAGGTCCGGGTACATCGGTAGTGAGATCTCCTCACGGTAGTACTGTTCCGCATTCGGGCACATCCCGCGCTCGTAACCGGCGTTGGCGAACACCGGGTGCCAGTAGACCGGGATGTAGTTGACCTGGACGCCGATGCCGGCGGCCCGCAGTCCCTCGAAGATCTCCCGGCGGCGGCCGCCGAGGATCCGGACCGGATACAGATGCCAGGCCGGATCGACGTAGTCGCGCTGGGCCGGGGTCCGGACGCCGTCGACAAGCTCGAGCGCCTCGTTGTAGCGCGCGGTGATCTCGCTTCGCCGCTTCGTGAAGTCGGCCAGCCGCTTCAGCTGGGACAGACCGAGCGCGCAGGCGATGTCGGTGAGCCGGTAGTTCACCCCGAACTCGTGCACCTCCTGATGCCACGGGCCCTCGTCGGTGATCTGGAACCGGGCCGGGTCGCGCACCAGGCCGATGAAGTGGAACTCGAGCACCCGCTGAGCGACGGCCGGGTCCTTGGCGACGACCGCGCCACCCTCACCGGTGGTCAGGTTCTTCGTCGGGAAGAACGACATCGTGGTGACGTCGGCCAGGTCGCCGACCGGGCGGCCCTTGTAGAACCCGCCGACCGAGTGCGCGGCGTCGCCCAGCGTCTTCGCACCGACCCCGTCCGCGATCGCCTGCAGCGTGTCGTAGTCGGCCGCATGGCCGGCGTAGTCGACGGCAGCGATCACCTTGGTGCGGTCAGTGACGACCGCTTCGACGGCCGCGGGGTCGAGCAGCGCGGTATCCGCCTCGACATCGGCGAAGACGACCTTGGCGCCCATGATCGCGGCGCAGGACGCGGTCGCGACGAAGGTCATCGGCGTGGTCACGACCTCGTCGCCGGGGCCGATCCCGAGTCCGGCGTACGCCATGTGCAGCGCCGCCGTGCCGGAAGTACAGCTGACCGCGCGGTGTCCGCCGGCCAGCTCCGAGACCGCGTTCTCGAACGCTGTGACGGTCGGGCCGGTGGTCAGCCAGTCACCGCGCAGGATCGCGACGACGGCCTCGACGTCCTCGTCCGAGATGGACTGGCGGCCGTAGGGGAGCATCAGACGTCGCTCTCGAGGATCTTGGTGATCTCCTCGATCGAGTACCACTGGTCGTTGTTGTCCGAGGTGTAGTGGAAGCCCGCGGCGACCGGAATGCCGTGGGCCGGCGGGGTGTAACCCCAGGTTGCCAGGTCCGGCTGCAGGACGTAGCGCTCGCCGATCGCGAGCGCGCGGCGGCCTTCCTCCGGGCTGATCATCTCCTCGTGCAGCTTCTCGCCGGGCCGCAGGCCGACGTCGTGCACCGCGGCGCCGGGCGCGATCGCCTGGGCCAGGTCGGTGATCTTCATCGACGGGATCCGCGGCACGTACAGCTCGCCGCCCTGCATCAGCTCGAAGGAGTCGATCACGAACCGCACGGCCTGCGGCAGCGTGATCAGGAACCGGGTGCAGCGCAGGTCGGTGATCGGCAGCGACCTGCCCTCGGCGTGCAGCGCCTTGAACTTCGGGATGATCGAGCCCCGGCTGCCGATGACGTTGCCGTACCGGACCACGGCGAATCGCGTGCTGTACGCCGCGGCGTAGTGGTTGCCGGTGATGAACAGCTTGTCGGCGGTCAGCTTGGTCGCGCCGTACAGGTTGATCGGGCTGGACGCCTTGTCGGTGGACAGCGCGACAACCTTTTTCACCCCGGTGTCGATGCTGGACTCGATCACGTTCTGTGAGCCGATCACGTTCGTCTTCACGTACTCCCACGGGTTGTACTCCGCGGTGTCGACCTGCTTCAGCGCGGCCGCGTGCACGACGTAGTCGACCTTGTGCATGGCCCGGTCCAGCCGGTTCTTGTCGCGGATGTCGCCGATGAAGAACCGCAGCCGGGGGTCGTCGCCGAACAGGTGACGGACCTCCCACTGCTTCAACTCGTCCCGGCTGAACACGATGATCCGGCGTGGGTCGAGGTTGTCCAGCGCGTAGCGGATGAACGCTTTGCCGAAGGAGCCGGTACCTCCGGTGACGAGGATGTCGGAGCCGGTCAGGATAGACACGTCGTTGGACCCTTCTTCAGGCCAGTTCGGGTCGGGCGCACGGAGCGCGCAAGTCCGTACGATAGCCGCCCAACCAGCGGAATCCTCAATCAGTACCTGGTCTGGGCGATGACCCGACCGGATCCTGCCGCCGGGCGCGGACCAGCACCGACACTCCGGGCAGCTTGCCGACAGGCAAGTACCGTTCAGCGGCGATGACCGCGCTGAGTCCGAGGTTGACGAGCGGGGACAGGTCCTCCAGGTCACTGCCCGTGCTCCTCTTCCGCCGCCAGGCCGCCACCGGCCGGAGCAGAACGTTCCACGACCTGACCTCCTCGATCCGCAGGCCGGCCGATGAGAGCAAGTTCAGCAGACCGTCCCGGTCGTAGCGGCGGAAATGTCCGACGGCGGTGTCGTGCTCGCTCCACAGCTCCATGTCGCACGGTACGGCGACCAAGGCGGTGCCACCGGGCCGAAGGACCCGGGCGATCTCGCGGACCGCGGACTTGTCGTCCTCGATGTGCTCCAGCACGTCGTACGCGACGACGAGGTCCAACGCGTCGTCGGCCATGGGCAGCGCGATCGCGTCGCCCCGGATCACCGGGAGACCGCGCCCGCGCGCGACCCCCGCTCCCTCCTCGCCGTACTCCAGCGCCGTGGCGTCCCATCCCCGGCCACGCAGCACCCTGGTGTTCCCGCCGCCGGCAGCGCCGACGTCGAGCGCGCGGCCCGGCTTCTCGCCGGTCCTCACGAGCGCGTCGAGTGACCGGGCGAGCACTCTGCGTCGCTCGCGATACCACCAGTGCTGGTGCTCGAGTGCGGCGAGCTTGCGGATCTCCGCTGCCTCCATAGCCAAAGCTTGGGGTCTGAAGAGGGCCAACGCCAGCGCGTTGAGCAATAACGTGAACGTTTCGGCCCCGCCGCACGGCGGTCACCAGCAGTGGCCGTCGTTGAAGTTTTGGTGGTCGCCACGATCACCGGCAGTCAGGTGCTGGTCGCCCGGACCTGGGTGATGATGCTGGTTTTCAGTGCTGGTGTCACGGATTCCATCGGAACAACTCGCGGATCTCGGCGGGGCAGGCGAGGTGGTCGACGCCGAGTTCGGTGTCGGTGAACTCGCGGGCGATGGGGGGCGGTACGAATGGTTGGTCGAGTTCGGGCCATAGGCGTTTGATCCGGGCTTGGCCGCCGAAGGAGGGGTGTTCGTTTTCCAGTACCATCGGGTCGCCGTAGACGCCGGGTTGCAGGCCGAGGGAGGCGCCGTACAGGACGGCGGAGCTGAGTCGGTTGGAGGCGACGCGTCGGTGTTTGCGGAGTTCGCGGAGCTGGTTGACCAGGAATTTCGTGTCGGTTCGCTGCCAGTGCAGGCCGCGGTAGCCGTGGGTGATGACGCGGAAGCCGGCGTTCTTGTAGACGTTGCGGATGGCGGGTTTCTCGTATTCGTTCCAGTACAGGCAGACTGTCACCGGCTTGGTCTCGTGTTCGTTGATCGAGGCAACGATACGGCCGTGGTCGCCGAGCACGTGCTGGCCTTCCCAGCCGTGGAACGGGTAGAAGATGGTGCCTTCGGCGTCTTCTGCCGGAGTGGCCAGTTCCGGATGTACCTTCAGCAGGTAGAGCCAGACCGAGCCGATCACCGAGTAGTTGCGCAGTCCCATCGAGTGGCCGCGTCGGCGGACGCTGTCGGACCAGACGTACTTCGGCATCCCGGGCGCGAAGGTGGTGCCGTGGGCGAAGCCGTCGAGGATGTTCCAGCCGTGCTGGAGGTATCCCCAGATGTACGGCGGCTTCGTGTATCCGGCGTAGGACGCCATGATGTTCGCGTGCCCGTAGAAGTGGTTGGCGTGGTGCATCAGCGTCCCCGGACCTTCCGTAGTGCCCGCAGCACGTGCCGGCGTGTCACCCGCAGCGGGCCCGTCACGGCGTGGCCGACACGGTACGGCTTCGACTGTCGAATCCCGCTGATCTGACCCCGGAAGAGGATCGCCCGCGCACTGGCGGAGGTCAGCTCCTCTGACAGGCGCGCGACGGTCGCCAGCTGCTCGGCAGTGCCGAGTGGTCTGACCATCTCACGTCGTGACGAAAGCCACTTTGTCGCAGTGAATCCCGCCATCGAGGCGAGCCGTGCCGTCAACCCGTCAGAGTAGCCACCGGCAGGCCATGGTTGCCTCGAGCCACTGTCCAGCGAACGTCGGGCGAAGCGTTCCAGGTGGGCGATGACCAGTGCCTCGCCCCGCGCGCCGACCGGCTCGCCTTCCCCGAACAACCGGTACGACGTACCGTCGAGCACCACGTTGTCCAGAGCAGCGAGCTGCGCGACGTCGTGGTCCTGCTCAAGCAGCCACGTCACGTAATCGGGAACCGTACGCCGCACCGCCGCCTGATCGTCGACCCGGAGAGCGGCGAGCAGGTATTCCTCCAGGAGGACACCTGAGCCATCCGGAACCGCATCGGTTGGCAGTGCACCGGCCACGTCATCGGCGACGACGACGTACCAAGCCGGAGCCAGTTCGAAGGTCAGGCCGGCCCGAACGGTGTCCTGCACGAGGCGGTACGGGTCCATCAGGCTTGGACCGGCATACCGCTCGGCCATGGTACGGGCGGCCACCGCAGCCGGTAGCGGTTCGCGGACGTCCGTGAGCGCGACCTGGGCGTCGACCAGTGACGGAAAGACCGCGTACATCGTCGAGCTGTCGAGGCCGGCGTCCTCGACGGCGGTCCGGAGCGGTTTCAGGCCGCAGGGTGCCGCCTCGGTGAGGTCGCGCGCCCAGTCCTCGTCGCGTGGTAGCTCGGCCGCGATGGCGGGCTGGATCAAGCGCTCGAAACCAAACGCGTTCTCGGCGCCGAACAGCAGACGGCCCGAGGGCGCGAGCCGATTCTGCAAAGCTGCGAGAGCGTCGGCCCAGGTGAGTTTTGAGGTGTCCGGACTGACGAGCCGGTCCAGGCCGCCGAGCGCGACGACCACGTCGTACCCGGAGGAGTTGCCGTACGTCGGGGTGAAGCGGTCCAGGCCGCCGCAGAAGACCCTGTTGTCGGCCAGTGGCTGGGCGACGACGCGGGCGATCTCTTCGGCGTCCGGGGCGGAACGCACGAGGACATCCACGGAGGCGACGCGCGCGGCGATGTCGGCGATCAGGTTCAAGGAGTGCGGACCGGCGAGCAGGACGGCGTCGTTGGGCTGAAGGGTGGCGGCCAAGAGCGCCACGGCGGCCGGTCCGGCGGCTGCGGGTCGGGTATCGACCGGGTGCAGGTCGGACCAGTTGGGCATCTCGGCGCCGACCAGGATCGATCGGATCACAGGGGTCACCTTAAGCTCCGACCATGGGCGCTAGCCAACCAGCTTCGTGAGGGTCTCGATCACCCGGTCGACGTCGGTCAGGTCCGGGTCGAGGAGGAGGGTGGGGCTGATGGGTGGTCTCGGGAGTGGTCGGATGTTGTTGATGGCTGATTGGCGGTCGGGTGATCGGGTAGCGTCTGGCCATGACGGATGGTCGCGATACGGTGCAGGCGAAGGATTGGTCCGCGCTGACCGAGCGGACGCTGGCGGAGGTCAAGACCTGCGCGTCGATCTACCGGCCGACGAATTTTTGGGATGTCGGGCTGAACAAGATCCTGCAGGACCTGGACACGTTGGGCCTGGACAGGTTCAAGTCGTGGCCGACGTCGGGGGCGTGGTTTTATCCGCGCTACGGCAACGGGTTCAGTAACGCCTCGATCGGCGTGGCCTACGAGGCGGCGCTGCAGGCCAACCCGAGGGCGAGCAAGAACTGGGTCACCTCGGCGCTGAACGGCGCGTTCGAGGCCCGCCGCGACTTCGACGTCGCCGGCGTCTGCTGGAACCAGGACCGCTGGCCGGCGAACCTCGACGACTTCGGCGAGAGCCCGGTCGGCACTCCGCCGCAGGCGTACGGGCTGAGCCTGACCGAGGGCGTGCGGTTCGGGCGGCCGTACCTCAACTACCTGATCGTGATGGCGGCGCTGTCGAACCATGTCGATGCGCCGCCGAAGAGCTTCCTGGAGATCGGCGGCGGGTTCGGCGTCCTCGGCGAGATCGTGATGTCGCGCGACGCCGAGGCCAGGTACGTCGACATCGACATCCCGCCCCTGGTCACCGTCGCGTCGTTCTACCTGACCGAACTGTTCGGCCGCGACCGGGTGCAGGTGTATGACGGCGCGATCGCCGACCGTGGGGTGATCGAGGTGAGGGGGTCCGCGGTGGTGCCGAGCTGGCGGCTGGAGGATGTTCAGGGCGATTTCGATGTGTTCGTCAACTCGTTCTCGTTCCAGGAGATGGAACCCGAGGTGGTCGACAACTACATCGACAAGGTGTGCGCCAAGGGCGTCAAGTACGCCGTGTCGCTGAACTCCAGGCTGGGCACGGTCAAAGCTGCGAAGGCTGGCGAGTGGGGCTCGCTCCAGCCGGTCACGTCGGCCGACATCCTCAACGGTTTCGAGAAGCGCGGCTACACCGTGATCGGGCAGTACGGCGACCCGCTCGTCCACGGCGGCCGCCAACTCAACGTCCTGAAGAGAAAGTGACCCAAGCGGCTCTCGCAGTGCGGGTCCGCTAACCCCGTACTCCGAGGCCCAATTGGTTGAAGGCTCCGACCCTGGGTTGGTCGGGAAGCAGAACATCGTGGTCACATCGGCGAGATCCCCGAATGACGTTCTGTCAGTGCCGAGACGAAACAATGGCTGCCCGCTTCCACGCTGGTTCAATCCAATCGATACGGTCGAGGTGTGGAACGTGTCGGTGTGCGGTGCGATGTGGGGCCGGGTCGGGGGATCGGGCACGTGATGCGGACCCTGGCACTGGCAGAGGAGCTACTGTCTCGCGGGATCGAAGTCCTGTTCGTCTGTGATGCGCACACGGTCCCTTGGGCGGCTGGGCAGATCGCGGGGCGCGGGATCTCGGTGGAGCCAGCGGTCTGGACTCCGGCGGAGCATCTGGAGCTGTTCGAGCGGCTCCAGCTCGATGCAGTGGTCTTCGACTGCTACGACCTTGACGCGGCGGTCTACGCATCCGTGCGTACGACGGGGAGGCCCACGCTCGCGATCGTCGACGGCGACTTGCGTGGCGCTGAGGCGGACATCCTGGTGGACCAGAATCTCGCCGCCGAGCTGGATCGACCCGCCCTGCCGGCGAACTCCACTCGGCTGGCCGGTCTCGAGTACGTGATGATCCGCGACGAGATCCTCGCGCTCCGCCCGGCCGACCCGCCGGCGCCGCCGCTGACTGTCGTACCCAAGGTGTTCGCGTTCTTCGGTGGGACGGATGCGTTCGGAGCTGGGCCGCATGTGGTGCAGGCGCTCGCGGTGAGCGGGGCGCCGTTCGAGGCCACTGTGGTGGCTCCCGCCCCGGAGTTGGCCGCGCAGATCGCCGCCGTGGAGCTCCGGCCGCAGCAGCGGGTCGACGTGATCGGGCCGACGGACCGCCTCGCCGTCGCCGTACTCGATGCAGACCTGACCATCAGCGCCTCGGGTACGTCGACCTGGGAGCTGCTGTGTCTCGGCGCGACGGCCGGGCTCGTCTGCGTGGTGGACAACCAGGTGATGGGCTACGAGCGTGCGATCGCGACCGGTACGGCGGCCGGCCTCGGCGTACTGTCCGATTTGAAGACCGACCCGTCGGCGGCGGCAGCGGTCCTCAAACGTTTGCTCACCGATCCGAGTGAGCGGGCACGTCTCGCGGCTGCAGGTTGGCGCCTTGTCGACGGCAAGGGCCGCACCCGGGTCGCGGACGCGTTCCTCGCGCTCACCTGATCTCGTAGATCGTCGCGTCCAGGGTGGCGTGCCGGAGCCGCACATAGGTGTGCAGTGCAGGTGACACCTCGCCGGCCCGGTTGTCGGCGTACAGCCAGCGCACACCGGCGGTGCGGAGCCGCTCGATCGTCGCCGGCGTCGGCGACTTGAAGACGGCGTCGTTGACGGCGAGCTCCTCGCGGTTCCAGTACGGGATCAGGCTGGGGTTGCCGCCGGTGGTGAGTGCGATCCGGTTCGCCTGGTTGGAATACGACCAGCCTTCGATCAGCACCGGACGCTCGGACAGCGCAGCCAGCCAGAAGTGCCGGCTGTCGCACAGACCGTCCCGCTGGATGATGCAGTGCGCGTTCGTGGCAATCAGGTCGCCGGGCCGGCTGTTCCGCCGCAGCCACTGCGCGGCGCCGGCCTCCGCGGCGGTCGCTCCACCGCGGCTGGTGTGGGCGAAGACCAGGTTCGATGCCTTGTCGGACACGAACGCCTGCAACGGAACGAGTGCCGCCCCGATCATGCTCGCCGCGACGGCTCCGGCGAGCAGAGCCACGAAGAAGTTCCCCGGACGCCGGGACAGCTTCCAGACCACGGCGACGACGACGCCGACCACTCCGATCGCCGCAGCCGTCCACAGCCAAGGGCCTTTGATGCCACGCAAGTCGGTCGACTCCGCCCGTGCAATGCCGAGCGCCACCAAGCTGAGCAACCCGGCAGCACCCACGAGTACGACGCCCCGCCGATCGCCGAGGCGTCCGACCAGGTTGGCCAGCCCAACGGACGCGAGCACCGCAATCACCGGGAACGCCGTCCGCAGGAAGTACAGCTGGCTGATCCCCGACTGCGTCGTCAGGAGCGTCCCGAGCAGACCCGCCACTGCGAAGCCCACCAGGAACACAGCGCCGGTGTCGCGCCATTTCCTCCCCAGGAACAGCATTCCGGACGCGGCGAGTCCCCAGCTCAGCAAGGTCGTTGCCCCCGACAACAGTTGCGCGTGCGGCTCGGAGACCAGCGTCGAGTACGGCGCCAACTGGACGAAGGTCTGAAACGGTTTCACCTCCGTTCCCCACGTGCTCCCGCCGAAGATCGTCACCAGCGCGGCCAGGAAGATCGCGAACGACAGGGCTCCGCCGATCAAAGCCGGCCGGTTGCTCCGCCGCTGCAGCCCCAGGTGCAGGAACGCGAACGCGAACCCGATGCCCAGCAACGGAAGGATCGTCGACTTCGCGCCGGCCGCGACCAGCGCCAGCAGGATCAGCAGCACCCACCGGGCGCGCGGCGTACCGGATCGCAGCAGGTCGACCGCCACGATGCAGAGCGCCAGCGCGATCAGTACGGCGAGGTTCTGCGTCGGGCTCAGGTACGCCGCGACGGCGGTGGAGATCCCGCCGAGACCCTGGTCCGCCAGCGGCTGCACCGCACCGCCGAGGCCGGCGATCAGTACGGCGAGCGGCCCGGCCCAGGTCGCACCCGACTCCGCGGTCGGCGCGAACCGCGTGGTCAGCGCGAACACCAGTCCGCACCCGGCCAGGAACAGCGGCAGCCAGCCCAGCGAGTGGATCAGGTCGGTCAGGTCGATCCGTGTCCCCCACGCGGTCGCGGCCGTCGCCTGGTGGAAGAACGTGTGGTACTTCATCGGCTCGCCACCGAGCCACAGCGTCGAGATCGGTACGTCGTACTTGGCGCTGGCGGCCAGGGCCTGCTGGAAGGCCAGGTCCGGATACGAACGCAGCGGGTCCGTGTACGCGGGCAGGAACTGACCCGGTCCGCGCCGGTAGACGATCAGTACGACGACTGCGGTCGAGGCAGTGAGCAGCCAGGCCTGGAGTGGTCGGAGTGGCTGGTCGACCCGCCGCCACACCCGCGCTCTGACGTCAGTGTCCACGAAGGTGGTCAGCAGCACGACCGGCGCCCACACCCACGACCACGCCTGCAGCCCGACCGACGCACTGGCCAGATAGACGATGACCTGCGCGGCTGTGCCCACTGCGAAGCCGGCTGCGAGGTCCTCGACCAGGTTGCGGCCGTAGCTGCCGATCAGCCGCCACAGAGCGAACCCCGGCAGCGCGATTGCGAGCCCGGTGAACAGCACGAAGCGCGCGACCTCACTCGGTGTCGAGTGCAGGAAGAGCAGGGCGATCGCCAGCACGAGGACCAACACCCCGGCCAGCAGACCGGACAGGGAAGGCCCCGCCGTGCGCGGCCCCCGCCGCTTCGCCTTCGCGCGCATGCCGTAACAGTAGTGTCACGAATGCGCAGTGTCACCACGAGTAGGAGTCCCGGTCGGAGGTCCCTCATGCGAGCTGCTCGGCTACGACAGCCTCGATAACCCGGGCACCACACGTTCACCGAATCGATCGACGACACCGACTAAGCTCCGTGGCCTATGAGTTGGTACGACGCGCTCGAGGCCGGCGAGTTGACGGTGCGCCCGTCTGTGGACGCGGCGAAGCGGTTCGGGGTCTCGATCGACCGGATGTCGGTGTCCGCCTCGGCCGGTACGCCGCTCGCCGAGGTCCTGGCCGCGGTCGAGCGATCGACCGCCGACGTGATCGTGTTGCGCTACCCGGCGCGGGAGACGACCTGGTTCGCCGCGCTGTCGAGTGGGCCGCGGCAGGCGCTGCTGGCTGACACGGTCGTGTTCTGGTCTCTCCCGGTCGGCAAGGGCCGGCGCCCCGCGCCACTGGCCGGGTTCACGGTGCAGCTGGAGCCGACAGCTGACGATGTACTGGTGGACGACCTGGCCGCCGACGTCTTCGGCGACTCGGGGAACCACTACTGCTCCAACCCCGTCTTCGACCGCGCCGCCGCGTTGGCCGGCCGGCAGGAGTGGGCCCGACGGCGGATCGCGGAGACCGGTGCCGTCGTACTGCGTGGTCCCGACCGGCGGGTGCTCGCTATCGCCTCACTCGACCAGCAGCGGTCCTGGACCGAGATCCAGCTGGCCGGAGTCGTCCCCGCCGAGCAGGGCCGCGGCCGCTACGGCCACCTGCTCTCGGCCATCGAGGACGCTGCCACGTCCCGGCGTCTGGTGGTGTCCACCCAAGCGCACCAGACCGGAATCCAGCGGGTCTGGGCCCGATACGGATTCGAACCCGTGCATAACCTTCTGACCGTTCATCTCGTTGCCGCTACGTAGACAGTGCTTTGGGGGGCACACCCAGCTGCAGCGAGGGGAGTTTTGCCTAAGTGACGCCGCGGTTGAGCGTGGTGGTGCCCTTCTACAACGTCGGTGAGTACATCGGCGCTTGCCTGGACTCCATCGCCCGGCAGACCTGGGCCGATTTCGAGGCGATCCTGGTCGACGACGGATCGCCGGACGACAGCGCGGTGATCGCGAAGGAATTCTGCTCCCGCGACCGCCGGTTCCGCCTCGTCCAGCAGGACAACGCCGGGCCCGGGCCGGCCCGTGACACCGGCATCGATCTGGCCTCCGGCGAGTACCTGGCGTTCGTCGACGGCGACGACCTGGTCTCCCGGCACGGCTTCGAGGCGCTGATCCGGACGCTGGACCGGACCGGCTCGGATCTTGCCGGCGGCAACGCCCGGCGGTTCAACAACAGCTTCGGCATCCGCCCCTCGTGGCTCCACCGGCAGCCCTACGCCCGCGCACGGAACGCCACCCACGTGTCCGAGGTGCCCGACCTGGTGCTGGACCGGATGCTGTGGAACAAGGTCTACCGGCGATCGTTCTGGACCGAGAACGGGTACCGCTTCCCACCGATCCGGTACGAGGACTACCCCGTCGCCCTCAAGGCGCACCTGGACGCGGTCACCGTGGACACGATCACCGCTCCGGTCTACTACTGGCGCGAGCGCGAGTCCGGCGAGTCGATCACGCAGCAGAAGTTCCAGCTCGGCAACATCCGTGACCGGGTGTTCTCGGCAGGTCTGGTGATGGACCTGGTCGAGGACGGCCTGCCGGTGATCCGTCGCCGGGTGCATGCGCACCTGGCCCAGATCGACCTGCTCACCCTGATGTCCGCGTTCGGCACTGTGCCCGCCGACGAGGAGCAACACCTGGTCGAGCTCTCGCGGGAGTTGCTCGACCGGCTGGACGACGAGGTTCTGGCGACCACCCACCGGTACGACCGGATCCAGCACGCCGCACTCCGGTCTGGGGACGTCGAACTGCTCCGGCGGCTCGCGCTGTTCCGCAACGATGGTGGGCTTCGTGGCGGCGCCCGGACAGTGCCACGCCCGCGGCAGCCCTGGCAGCTCGACTACAAGTACCCGGGCCTGCGCGAGGCCGTCGTACCGCAGGAGCTGTACTGGGTCTCGGACAGCGATCTGACGCTCGCGACGAGTGTGCGTGAGGTGGCTTGGGTCGCCGGGAAGTTGTCGGTCAAGGGCACCGCGGAGATCCGGCATCTGGAGACCACACCGTCCTCGAGCCTGCAGATCTCGCTGGTCATCGACGACGTTCCACATCGGCTCGAGGTACGCCGGCACGACGCGCTGGACCTGCACGGAGACACGACGAGGGTCGGCTTCGAGGTGCTGCTGGACCGCGAGTTGCTCGCCGCGTGCACGGGCGGTCCGGCGCATTTCGACGTACGGATGAAGTCCGGGCGACGGGTCTGGCGGGACGTGCTCCGTGGGCAGGGACCGGGGAGTCCTGGGTGGCCGCCTGGTGCGTGGATCGACGAGACGAGCTGGATCCAGCCCGGGCCGGGCAGGAACGGATGCTTCTCCGTCCGGCGGCTCACCGATCCCTGCCGATTGACCTCGGTCGAGCGGGAGCCGGGTGCGCTGGTGTTGCGCGGGCGGTCGTCGTTCGACGAGCCGTCGTTGTTCGTCACCCGGCCCGTCGTTGGCGGCGAAGAAGAGATCTCGCTGGAGGTCGACGGGCGTGACTTCACCGCCCGGCTGGCGATCGGGGACATTCTGGCGCAGGCCAATCCGGACGACCCGTTCGGCCAGCGGACGACGCGCGTACTCCGGTTGCGTGGTCCCGAGCGGGAGCAGCGAGTCTTGCTGTGGACCGCCGGTGAGTCCGCGGTCTCGTACGCCGAGGACGGCCGCGTGGTGACGCTGACGCGGTCCACCGGTGGATACGTGAACCTGCACGAGTCCCCGATCCGGACGGTCGCGACCACTGCGGTTGCTGTCGGCAACATGTTGGTGGTGCGCGGGAGTGATGGCGGAGACGTCGGTTTCAGCTGGCGCCGCTACCTGGCCGACTCCGACGATCACCTGGACGTCGCGTGCCGCCGTACCTTGTCCGAGCACGGCTGGGAAGCGGAGGCCGACGTGGACGCGTTGATTCCGGCGGTCGCGGTGAAGGTTTCGGTGGATCCGTTGGCATCGCTGGCCGACTGGATCCTGTTCGCGACGAAGCCCGATGGCTCGACGCACGCCGTGCAGTGCGAGCCCTTCCTGTGCAGCCGATTGCCCTTGACGATCTCCCGCGGTGCGCACGCCCTCGCCGTACGACCGCATGCCGGCACTCTGCACGTGGAGGTGCGCTGATGCATCATCACAATCACTACTACGGTCAGACGCACATCCTGGCCCGCTACGCGGGTCTGGACTTCGACCACCCGCCGCGGCTGCGCGGATATCTGCAGCACGGCTGGAACATCGGCTGTGGGTGGAACCCGGTGCACGAGTTCTACGACGGGGCCTGGCGGTTCACCTGGAGCGACGCACCGCGGCGGCGGGGGCACGCACTCGGCCGGCGGAACTACCACAGCATCGGCGCGCCTTTCCTGTACCTGCAGGAGTTGGAGCAGCAGGCCGAGCCGGTCGAGCGCGAGGGCACGCTGTGGTTCCTCTTCCACGGTTGGGAGGGTGGCAAGATCCACGGCGATCACCAGCGGCTGATCGACGAGATCCGCGAGACCGAACCCGGCCCGGTCACGTTCAGCCTCTACTACACCGAATACGACCGTCCGGAAGTGCGCGGGTACTACGAGGACGCGGGCTTCCGGGTGGTGTCGTTCGGGCAGCGCGGGTTCTCCTACGAGCGCACCGACCGGCGCTTCCTGTTCAAGCAACTCGACGAGCTGCGGCGGCACAAGCGGGTCGCCGCCAACCGGTTGTCGACGGCAATCTTCTACGGCGTCGCGGCCGGCTGCGAACCGGCGGTGTACGGCGACCCGATGGAGATGGAAGGCGAGAACCCCTTGTTCGGTGGGCAGAGCCGGATCGAGCGGCTGTGGCCGGAGATGCTCGGCAAGTCGATCGACCTGGGAGCCGCGCAGGCGACGACCGACCTGGAGCTGGGCAAGCCCTGGATGATGCCGCCCGCGGAGTTGCGGATGCTGTTCGATTGGAGAGAGCGTGTCTGACCTGCAGGTGGTTCTCGGTGAGATGCAGCCGTGGACCGACAGCACCGACCACCGTCCGGCCCTGGCCGCTCTGCTGGCCGACGCGCTTCCGAGCGAACGTCGTACGTTGATCGTCGGCCCGCACTCGCGCCCGCTGATCTCGGCCGTTCTCGACCGTGCTGCCGATACGACAGTCCTCGTGCGCTCCGTGTCGGACGCGGAGGAGTTGGCCGCGGAGTTCGGCGATCGACTGCAGGTCGTGGCCGGCGCTCTCGACGGTCTGCAGGCTGAACCGTTCCAGGTGGTCGTTGCCGCTGACGGACTCGACCGGGTGTTGGGCTACGACAGCGGCGACCTCAGCTGGACCGAGCGCCTTCAGACATTGACTGCACTGGCTGCTCCGGACGCAGTGGTCGTGCTCGCTCTCCAGAACGAGTTCTCCCTGCTGAACCTGCTCGACAGCCGTCCTGCCGACCAGCGCCACGGTGACGACGAATGGCGTCCGCTGCACGACGACCCGACCCGCCCGGTGTCGGTCGACCAGTTCGCGTCCGCCTTGCCCTGGACAGCGCAGCTCTACGCGGACTTCGGCTCGCGGGCGTTCGTGGCGGCTGAGGTCGCCGCAGCCGCTCGGCCGGGGGAGCTGCCGACGCGGTTGGCCGTGGACGCCTTGGACGCAGCCGATGTCCCTGTGCTCTCGCCGATCGCCGACGGTGTCGACTCGGCTGCCCGGGCTGGTCTGCTGTCCGCCATTCCCACCGGCTGGATCGCGATCTGCGGCATGCACGCCGAGCACGACCTCTATGCCCAGACCGGACCGTCCGTCCTCACCGCGGACAAGACCCCAACCGGCTGGCAAACCTCCATCACTGGTGGAACTTCGCCTGCTGATGGACTGCTCTTCGACCCCCCCGTCGTGCCTGCCAAGGTGCCGGATGGTACGTCGGTGGAGTCCGCGCTGATCCGTTTGGCTGCGGCTGAAGACGTGCCGGCGTTCCGCAAGCTGGCCGCGCGTCTCGGAGAGTGGGCCGCGGACTCGCCGGTCGTGCTTCGGTGGGACGACGTGGTGATTGACGGGGAGTCCTTTGCTCATGGGGTTTCGCCGTGGGTGACTGAGGAGCCGACCGACAGCGCGGACCTGCTGGCGGCTGCTTGGTACCGGTTCCACGATCGGTTGATCGGGCAGCACCGGCGCCACCCGTGGCCGCCGTGGATGGTGGGCGACGATCTCGTGTCGACCTGGATGAGCATGTCCGGGATCGAGCTGCCGGAGCCGGTGCAGGCGACCTCACCCGACACCCCGCCGGCGTCGGCCGGACACGTTGCTCGCGGCAAGGAGTTGGCCGCCGCACTGGCCGGCGTACTCGAAACTCGTGAGCATGCGGCCGCCGACGTGCGCACCGCGTTGGCGGATGCCGAGCGGGCGCGGCAGGAGCTGTTCGAGCTGCGGGGACACGTCTTCGGTCTCGAGCGCACGCTCGGATTCCGCAACAAGGCGATGAAGACGCGGGAGAACCGCATCCGTGAACTGCGGACCCAGCTGCAGAAGGTGACCGCGGACCACAACCGCATCCGCGGATCCCGGACGTACGCGCTGTCCCGGGTGGTCTTCCACGCCGCGCAGATCCGGAAGCCGCGGGTGGTGGCGCGCAAGGTCGCTCGACGCGTGCGGAAGCGCTAGCCATGAAACCGCGACTGAGCGTGGTGGTGCCGTTCTACAACGTCGGTGAGTACATCGGCGACTGTCTGGACTCGATCGCCCGGCAGACCTGGGCCGACTTCGAGGCGATCCTGGTCGACGACGGCTCCTTCGACGACAGCGCTGTGGTGGCGAAGGAGTTCTGCACCAAGGACTCCCGGTTCCACCTCGTCCAGCAGGACAACGCCGGACTCGGGCCGGCTCGCAACACCGGCGTCGATCACGCCAGCGGCGAGTACGTCGCCTTTGTCGACAGCGATGACCTGGTCACACGGCACGGGTTCGGACTGCTGGTCCGGACGCTGGACCGTACCGGCTCGGACTTCGCCGGCGGCAACGCCCGGCGGTTCAACAACAGCTACGGCGTCCGGCCGTCGTACCTCCAACGGCAGTGCTTCACTCGGGACCGGTTCGCCACCCACGTGTCGGAGACGCCCGAGCTCGTGCTGGACCGGATGGTCTGGAACAAGGTCTACCGGCGTTCGTTCTGGAACGAGTACGGCTATCGCTTCCCGGCGATCCGCTACGAGGACTACCCGGTCACGCTGAAGGCGCACCTCGACGCGGTCACGGTCGACACGCTCGCGGCCCCGGTGTACTTCTGGCGCGAGCGGGAGTCGGGCGACTCGATCACCCAGCAGAAGTTCCAGCTCGCCAACATCCGCGACCGGGTCGTGTCGGCGGGCCTGGTGATGGACTTGGCCGATCGCGCTCTCCCGTCGATTCGCCAACGGCTGCACGCGCATTTCACCCAGATCGACCTGCCGGCGATGCTGTCGGCCTTCGGGATGGTGCCCGCGGAGGAGGAGCAACAGCTACTCGGGCTCACCCACGAGCTGCTCGACCGGCTCGACCAGCCGGCGCTCGACGAAGCCCCTCGCTTCGACCGGCTGCAGTTCGCGGCGCTCCGGGCCGGCGATGTCGAGTTGCTCCGGCGGCTCGCGCAGTACCGCAGTGACGGCGGACCGGTCGGCGACGTGCGTGCGGTACGTCGCTCGCGGAGCTGGCAGCTCGACTATCCGGGCGCGCGTGAGGCCGCCGTACCGCAGGAGCTGTATCAGGCGTCGGACGACGATCTGACGCTGGCGACGACTGTGCGCGAGGTCGCGTGGGTCGACGGCAAGCTGTCGGTCCAGGGCACAGCCGAGATCCGGCATTTGGCGACCAAACGATCCTCGAGCCTGCGGATCGCGCTCGTCATCGCCGGGCGCTCGTATCCCCTGCGAGTACGGCGATATCCCATGACAGACCTGCAGGGTGACGCGGCGTTGGTCGGTTTCGAGGTCTTGCTGGGCCGTGAGCTGCTGGCAAAATGCACGGCAGGTCCGGCGCATTTCGACGTACGGATGAGGTCGGGCCGCGTACGGCGGCGGGACACGTTGCGCGGGCAGGGGCCGGGCAGTCCGGGATGGCCGCCGGGGGCGTGGATCGACGAGACGAACTGGATCCAGCCGGGTCCGGGCAAGGACGGCGCGTTCGCTGTCCGGCGGCTGTCGGATCCATGCCGGTTGACGTCGGTCGAGCAGACACCGGCTGCGTTGGTGTTGCACGGGCGGTCGTCGTTCGAGCAGCCGTCGTTGTTCGTGACCCGGCCGGTGTCGGGCGGCGAGGAAGCGGTTCCGCTGGAGGTCGACGGGCGCGACTTCACCGCGCGGTTGCCGATCCGGCCGATCATCGAGGAGACGAACCCGGACGATCCCTTCACCCAGCGGACGACGCGGGCGTTCCGGCTGCGCGGTCGCGAGGGCGAAGAGCAGTTGCTGTTGTGGACAGCCGGCGACCGCCTGATCTCGCGAGCCGAGGGCGGCCGGGCGGTGATGCTGACGCGCTCCACCGGCGGGTACGTGAACCTGCACGAGTCGCCGATCCGTACGACGGCGACCGCTGCTGTTGCCGCGGGCAACATGTTGATGGTGCGTGGGCCCGATTGGGGTGACGTCGAGTTCGCGTGGCGGCGTTATCTGCCCAACTCCGACGACCACATCGACGTTGACTGCCGTCAGACCATCTCGGACGACGGCTGGGCGGCGGCCGTGGACCTGGACGCGCTGATTCCGGCCGAGTCCGCGGAGGACTGGATCCTGTTCGCGACAAAGCCGGACGGCACGTCCCACGCCGTCCAGTGCGAGCCCTTCCTGTCCAGCCGGTTGCCTCTGACGATCTCCCGTGGTGCGCACGTTCTCGCCGTACGACCACATGCGGGCACGCTGCACGTCGAGGTGCGTTAACCGATCAGAGCAGGTCCCAGGTCAGCGGAGTGCCGGCCTTGGCGTCGGTGCGGAAGGGGCGGCCCTCGACCTGGGTGAAGGCGTCGGGTGCGAGGCCGCCGGCGGGGCGGATGGAGCGGACGTTCCCGGGGCCGACAACATCGCCGGCCTTGACGTCCTGGGTGACGTGCAGGGAGCGGCGGAAGCGGAGCACGTTCTGCTCGGCTTGTTTCGGGCCGATGACCGGTTCGCCGAGCGCGAGCTGGGCGATGCGAGTGCTCTCGACCAGGAGCTCCAGTTCGCCCGGCTCGAGGGAGAACGCGGAGTCGACGCCGCCGTCGATGCGCTTGAGGGTGACGTGCTTCTCGATCACGGTCGCACCGAGGGCGACCGCGGCGATGGCGGCGCCGATCCCCATGGTGTGGTCGGAGAGGCCGACCTGTACGCCGAGGGCGTCGCGCAGCACCGGAATCGCGCGCAGGTTGGACTGCTCGGGCGGCGCCGGGTAACTCGCCGTACAGGACAGCACGATGATCTGCTCGTTGCCGGTGGAGCGGGCGGCGCGGACCGCGGCGTCGATGTCGGTCAGCGTCGCGGAGCCGGTGGAGATGATGATCGGCTTGCCCGTCTCCGCCATGCCGCGGACCAGCGGGAGGTCACCGATCTCGTTCGAGGCGACCTTGTACGCCGGGACCTTCAGCCCCTCCAGGAAGTCGATCGCGGTCCGGTCGAACGCCGAGGAGAACGCGACCAGCCCGAGCGACGCGGCCAGCTCGAACAGCGGCCCGTGCCACTCCCACGGCGTGTGCGCCTCGTGGTAGAGGTCGTACAGCCGCGCGTCGCTCCACAACTCGTGCTCGGCCGGCAGCCGGAACGCGGGCAGGTCGACGTCGAGCGTCATCGTCTCCGCGGTGTAGGTCTGCAGCTTCAGCGCCTGCGCACCCGACTCCGCGATCGCCCGGACGATGTCCTTCGCCCGCTCCAGGTCGCCGTTGTGGTTGCCCGACATCTCCGCGATGACGAACGGCTGGTGGTCCGGCCCGACCGGCACGCCGCCGATCTCGATCGTGCTCACTGTCTGTTCCCCTGACTGCGGTCGTTTCTTCGGTCCTGCTTGCGCAGGCTGATCGGAATCACGATGATCTCGCGGCCGTCGGCGTAGCGCTGCTCCGGCGTCCCTTCGGTGAAGCGGAACCGCCGGTTCATCTGCCGCACTACCGTATTGTGCTCCAGCACCTCGCCGGTGAGCACATCGAGCCCGAGGTCGTCGAACGCGTACGCCGTCGCCTCGCGCATCACCTCGATCCACGCGGGCAGTGTCTGGCCGCGCTCGGCCAGGCCGTCCGCGTCGAGGAAGAAGCCCCACGCTCCGGCAGGTCCGTCGAGGTCGAAGAAGTTCACCACGCCCGCGGTCACGCCGTCGCGGGTGTAGATCAGCACCCGGCGGGTCGGGTCGGCCGACGTCTTCGCCCACCACGCAGCGTGTTCGTCCGCTGAGATCTCGTGGGAGGTGATGCTGACCTCACGGTTGGCCTGCTGGTTGCGGAGCCGCCGGATGGTGTCGAGGTCGTCCTCGGTCGCGGTGCGCAGCATGCACCCAACCTAGCGTCTTCTCTGAAGCGCCTTCATGTGTAAACATCTTTCCACTTCGTCCGGAGCGATAGTCGGAGAGTGACATGAGAGTCTGGCGAGTCATGGGTGTCCTCGGTGCCACGGCAGGGCTGCTGCTGAGCGGATTGACCGGTACGGCGTCAGCCGCGCCGGCGGCGTCCACGGACGGGAGCAAATGCGCGGCGAACCCGGCCACGCCGCTCCGGCAGTTCCGTGCATCCTGGGTGGCCTCGGTGGTGAACATCGACTGGCCGTCGAAGACCGGTCTGACCCCGGCGCAGCAGCAGGCGGAGCTGATCGGCTGGTTCGACGACGCGGTCCGCCAGCACCACAACGCCGTCGTACTGCAGGTCCGCCCGACCGCGGACGCCTTCTGGCCGTCCACGGTCGAGCCCTGGTCGCAGTACCTGACCGGCCATCAGGGCGGTGACCCCGGCTACGACCCGCTGGCCTTCGCGGTGGCCGAGGCCCACAAGCGGAACCTCGAACTGCACGCCTGGTTCAACCCGTACCGGCTGTCGATGGGCACCGACATCAACGCGCTGGTGCCCGAGCACCCGGCCCGGCAGCACCCGGACTGGGTCGTCTCGTACGGCGGCAAGCTGTACTACAACCCCGGCATTCCGGCAGCCCGCAAGCTGGTCGAGGACGCGATCATGGACGCGGTGTCGCGCTACGACATCGACGGCGTCCACTTCGACGACTACTTCTACCCGTATCCGGTGGCCGGCCAGGTCTTCGACGACGCCGCGACATTCGCGCAGTACGGCGCCGGCTTCTCCAACCTGCAGGACTGGCGGCGGAACAACATCGACCTGCTGATCCAGGAGCTGGGCCAGAAGATCAAGGCGATCAAGCCGTGGGTGAAGTTCGGCATCTCGCCGTTCGCGGTCTGGCGGAACAAGGCGACCGACCCGGAGGGCACCGACACCACCGCCGGCGTGCAGACGTACGACGACCTGGCGGCGGACACCCGCAAGTGGGTCCGCGAGGAGTGGATCGACTACATCGTCCCGCAGGTCTACTGGGCCGGTGGGTTCGCGCCGGCCGACTACAACAAGATCGTCCCGTGGTGGGCCGATCAGGTCCGCGGCACCCATGTGCACCTGTACATCGGCGAGGCGACGTACAAGGTCGGTACGTCGACCCAGTCGCCGGACTGGGCGGATCCGCTCGAGCTGAGCGACCACCTGGCGTTCGACAGCGCGATCCCCGAGGTGAAGGGCAACATCTACTTCTCCGCGAAGGACGTCCGCGCTGACCGCCTCGGTGCGACCACACTGCTGAACAACACCTGGTACACCCGCCCGGCGCTCATTCCCGCCATGCCGGCGCTCGACTCGCGTGCACCGCTCCCGGTCCACGCCGTCCAGGCCATTCGGACCAGCAGCGGCGTACAGGTCAAGTGGCGCCGTACGTCGGGTGACACCACGTCGTACGCGATCTACCGGCGTGAGCTGCTGGGTGGCGACCACTGCCCGGACAACGACGCTCGCAACCTGATCGCGACGGTCCGGTCGAGCGGGGCTGCGCAGTCCTACCTGGACACCACGGCGACGCCCGGCAAGATCTACCTGTACTCGGTCACCGCGCTGGACCGTCTCGCCAACCAGAGCATCCCGATCCCGGCGGTGTCCCTGCGCTGACGGTCAGGGAGTCTGCGTCGCGAAGCCTGTGGTGCCCGTCGGGAAGGTCTGCGTGGGGAAGCTGGGCGTTTGGGTCGGGAAGCTCGAGGTCCCGGTGGGGAAGCTGGGGGTCCCCGCCGGGAAGCTCGGGGTCCCTGTCGGGAAGCTCGGGGTCCCTGTCGGGAAGCTCGGCGTCTGTGACGGAGTCCCCGTGGGTGATGGGCTTTGGGACGGGAACGGGTTGGCCGGCGGCGGTGGGTAGAGCTGGTAGACGCGGACCGAGCCGTACTGGAAGCGGAGCTCGGTCAGGCGGTCCAGGTTCTTCGGCGGTGCGCTGACGCGTTCGTCCAGCAGCAGCCACTGCACGCCGTACTTGGTCCGCAACGTCTCCAGGTTCTCGCGCGTGGGGTCGGTGAACACCTCGTCGTTCAGCCGGAGCGTCTCCTCGTTCCAGTACTTGCTTTGCACGCCGTCCGGGTACGTGTCGTCCACTCTGGTCTGGTAGGCCCATCCCTGCACGAGCACCCGGCGTTCGGCGTACCCGGAGATCCAGTACGAGCCGGTGAGGCAGTGCGAGGCGCGGGCGCGGTGGCAGTGCAGGTTGGTGGCGATCAGGTCGTCGGACCCCGAGTTCCGCCGGATGAACCGTGCCGCGTCGATCCCGCCCGGTGCGATCGACTCGTACTCCGTCAGCGGTGGCGTGGCGAACTTGCGCAACGACACCACCGTCGGCGACACCGTCGTACCCAGCAGCACCGCGACAGCGATGAGAGCCCAGGTACGACGTGAGCCGCGCAGGACGAGCCCGAAGACGCCGACGCCGATCGCTGCGATGACCAGTGCGACGACCAGGCCCTGCCCGAAGCAGTTGGCCGACGTACATGCATCGTCCGACCGGTAGCGACCCCAGTAGATCGCGGCGACCCCGATCAGGAGTGCAACGGCCGCGATGGCGAACTGCCGGCGCTCCAGCGACGCCAGACCCCAGGTGGCCAGCAGAACGCCGTAGATGAAGCCGGTGCGGACGAAGAAGAGCTGCGTCAGGCCGTCGTCGTACAGCACCGCGGCGGCCGCGATCGCAGCGAGGAAGCCGGCGACGAGGAACAGCGGCATCGGGTCGCGGCGCACGCGTCGCTTGATCAGTAGCGCGCCGACAGCAGGCATGACCCAGCCGAGCACGACGACAACGCCGATCACCGCGACCGCGGACCCGCCACCCATCCTGTCGGCCAACTGGTCGAACGTCGTACCCGGCTTGAAGAGGACGCTCGACACTCCTCCGCCCAGTACGACGAAGAAGGTCAGTACGTACGCCGCCGCAACGCTCACACCGAGCACCAGCGCACGGAGGTTGAGACGCCCGGCCCGGACAGTCAGGTAGATCCACGCTGCAGCCAGTCCGGCGGCGTAGATCGGGAGAGTGGTTTCTTTCGTCAGTGCAAGGGCCGCGATGAGCACACCGGCCGTGACGAACAGCCGGAACAACTGACCCTTCGTCTGGCCGGGCTTCCGCCGCAGAAGCAGGGTGGTGACCGCGATGAGCGGCAGCAACAGCACTGTGGAGAACGCCTGCGGTGGATTGGTCAGTTGACCGAGCGAGAACGGGCTCTCGGTGAGGACACGGTCAGACACGGCCCACGGCCAAGCGGTGAGGTCCCCGGCGACAACAGTCAGCCCAGCTGCGATGGGCGCTGCGACCGCGCGGCCGGTGAACAGCATGCCGACGGCTGCTGCACCGAGCACGGTCAACAGGATCCAGGCGAACGGCGCGATCCGGTGCGTCAGGACGTCGAGAGGGATGTTCGTGAGCCAGTGCGACGAGGCGATCTCGTCGTACGCCGCCCAGTGGCCGGTCAGCCATCTCCCGTCCGCGTACGGGACCTTCGGCGGGAAGTGGTGCGTGAGCTCACCGGCGAGCGCGAGATTGTGCGGTGCGTCAGAGTTCGGCCGCAGTGCACTCGCGCCGTTCAGTGGAATGAGTTGCGAGCCGACCCGCACGAACCACGCGGCCGCAACGCCTACCGCCACCATCACGCCGGCCGTTGCCCACCACGGGGTCGGTCGCTCGGGCAGCTTGCGGCGTGGCAGAGCGCGGTACACCCCGACCGCCAGCGCAGGCATCAGCAGCGCCGCGAACGGCATCTTGAACAGCATCCCGATCGGGTACAGCAACGTCTCGACGGCCAGTCCGAACGCCGTCCCCAGAACTGCGTCCGCCAAGAACCATCCGGTCCCGCCGGTGAGCCGACGCCAGAACATCGTGCCCGGGATGGCGATGATGATCAGGAGATAGCCGAGATACGCGGCCGGCATCCAGGGCGGATGCTCCTGCAAGGCGACGAACCAGGCCAGCGGAAGCACCGGCAGGCTCACCATCGCGGCCACGCGCGTCCCCCGGCCCGGTGTGGTCACCGGTGCAGTGTATGGGTCACCGGAGTCGCCCGAGACGTTTACCCGTGGCGCGATCCCCATTACACTCAGTAATCTCCCAGCTCTCGTACGGTTCGGGAGGTTCGATGGCCGCCCTCCACATCGCCGGTCTGCCGGTCGAGGAGATCCTGCTCGCCGCCGTCGCGGCCGCGTCACCGCTGATCGCCTTGATCGGCTGGGAAATCTCGAGCCGGGTCAAACGACTGAAATCCCTGGTCCGGCGTCGCGCCATCACCCCGCCGCCGGAGCCGCCGCGAGCCGGCGAGCGCACAAGCTAGGCTTTGGCCTCATGAGTTCGATAGCGCGTGGCAGGGTCAGGGAGTTGATGGGCGAGGTGATGACGGCGCAGGGAAAGAACTTGCCGGGCGACGACACCGCCGATCTGCGAGAGATCGGGTTCCGGTCGCTGGACTTCTCCGAGCTGGCCCTCCGGGTAGAGGACGAGCTGGAGGCCGAGCTGAACTTCGATGCCCCCGGGCTGCGCCGGATCGCCACTGTCGGCGATGTGCTGGACTTCATCGAGCAACTTCAGTCGGCGTGACCGCACCGCGCCGGACCACCGCTCTCATCGGTGACGACAACACAGTGGTCGTCGCGGGTAAGAGCCTGACCTGGCGGACCCTGCACAAACTTCCGCAACTGCCCTCACCGGCCGCCGTCCTGGTCGACAACGGCGCCGACGCTCTCGCCGCGCTGCGTCACCACGCGGTCCATGGCACCGAGCTCCTGGTCGCCACCTCGTCGCGCGTCGACAACCGGATGCGCGAGGAGCTGGGTGAGTCCGGATTCGCCATCGTTCTGCCCACTGGGGAAGTGACTCCGGCGAAGCTCAAGCGCGTCGAGGAGTCCGGCCGCGCCTGGCTGCTCACCTCCGGCTCGACCGGCCGTCCGAAGCGCATCGGTCACACCCTGGAGTCCCTGACCACAGTCACCGGCGACCAGCCACCGCGCACCTGGCTCCTGCCGTACTCACCCGGCACGTATGCCTGGTGGCAGGTCGTCACGCTCTCGCTGACCCACGCCGATCAGGGCGTGGTGGCGATCGAGCCGGACGAGCTCGAGGACTGGCCGTCGATCGCCGCCACGCATGGCGTCACCGCGGCGTCCGGGACGCCGACCTTCTGGCGCCAGGCGATCTACCGTGACGCCGACGCGTTGGCCGCCGTACCGCTGGAGCAGATCACGCTCGGCGGCGAACCCGTCGACCAGGCGATTCTCGACCAGCTGCGCGAGATCTTCCCGAAGGCCCGGATCTCCTGGATCTACGCGTCCTCCGAGGTCGGTGCGTCGATCGTGGTGCACGACGGCAAGGCCGGATTCCCGCGGGAGTGGCTGGATCGCAAGCCCGATCCGGACCGCCCGATCCTCTCCACCGACGGCGACGAACTCGTCATCCGGTCACCGCATCATGGTGCGGGTCTGGTCGGTGCGGTGCACACCGGCGACCGGGTCGAGTACGCCGGCGACCGGGTGCTGATCACCGGCCGGTTGGACACCGACGAGATCAACGTCGGTGGGTCGAAGGTGTCGGCAGGCGTCGTACGCAACGTGCTGATGGGTCACCCCGGTGTCTCGTGGGCGCGCGTGTTCGCGCGCAGGGCGCCGCTGGTCGGCCGGATGGTGGCCGCCGAGGTGGTGCGGAATCCGACCCTGGGTCCGCTCACCCACAACGACCTGGTCCAGTGGTGCTCGAGCCGTCTGCCGGATTACGGCGTACCGCGGCGGATCACCTTCCTCGACGAGATCCCGCAGAAGGAAACCCTGAAGAGCGATGTCTGAACCCAGCGTGATTCCGCCCGCGTCGGTCGTGCTGGTGTCGGGCGGCTCGCGCGGCCTCGGGCTCGCGATCGTCACCGACCTGCTCACCAACGGCGTGAAGGTCGCCGCGTTCGCCCGGACCGTGACGCCGGAGCTGACGGCGCTCGGCGAGAAGTACCCGGATCACTTGTACTACGGGTCCGTCGACATCAACGATGCCCAGGCCGGGCAGGCGTTCGTACGGGCGGTGGAGACCGCACTCGGACCGATCGACGGTCTGGTCAACAACGCCGCGATCGGCCAGGACTCGCTGCACGTCCACACCTCGGCCGACCAGCTCGCCGAGATCATCACAACGAACCTGACCTCGCCACTTGTCCTGACCCGGTTCGTACTCCGCCGGATGCTTGCCAAGGGCCTGAAGGGCCGGATCGTCAACGTCACCTCGATCTGCGCGCAGCGCGGCTACCCGGGCCTGGTCGCGTACTCCGCCACCAAGGGCGGCATGGACGCCGCCACCCGCTCACTCGCCCGCGAACTCGGCGGCCGCGTGCTGGCGAACGCGGTCGCGCCCGGCTTCTTCGCCTCGGAGATGTCCGCGGTCCTTGGCCAGACCCAGCTCGACCAGATCGTCCGCCGCACTCCGACGGGCCACCTGACCGAGCCCGACGAGGTCGTCCCCGTCGTCCGCATGCTCCTGCTCGACCAGACCAACATCAACGGCCAGGTCCTGGTCGTCGACGGCGCCGCCTCGATCTGACCCCTGCCCGTCTGCCTGGCTGACCTACCGGATGGTGGGTTTGCCCCTCGGAGTCCCGGGTGCAAACCCACCGTGGCGTGGGTCAGCCAGGCAGACGGGGAAGCGTCGTCGGTCAGGCCGGCTTGATGTTCTGGTTGCGGTGGAACACGTTGTCCGGGTCGTACTTCGCCTTGAGCTGCGCGAGCCGGTCGTACTTGTGGCCGTACGACGCCCGCAGCCGGTCCTCGTCCGGGTCGGTCATCCCGTTCACGTAGCCGCCGATGCCACTCGCATGCGGCTGCAACCCGTCCCACAGGCCGCGGACCCAGGCCCGCTCCGCGTCGAACATCGACGGCTCGGGGCAGATCGCGATCGAGAAGACCGCGTACCGCTCGGTCCGTCCGCCGCCGAAGGCGGTGGCGTCGTCGTCGGCCTCGAGGTAGCCACCGTCGAGGTGGTAGAACAGCACGACCGACATCGGCGAGGTCTTCCGCGGCACCTGTTCGGTGATCACATCGATCGCGCCGTCGGTCAGCGCGTCGAGGTAGATGCCCTTCTCGTAGTTGTAGCGGCCCCAGTCGTTCGCCTCGTCCAGCATCTGCTGCAGTGCGACGTACGGCATCGGTGACGCGAACTCGAACAGCGGCGGCAGCGCGGTGCGGATGCGCTCGAGTGCGTCGGCGTGCTCCTGCGGGGAGCCGAAGCCGACCACGACCAGCGCGTAGCCGGGCTTGAAGTGGTGCTCCGCCGGAACGAACGGCGCGGGTGGCGCGTTCAGGCAGGCGATCACCACGTTGAGGTCCCGCGGCAGGCTCGGGATGACGTCGCGCGCCATCCGCAGCGCCTCGGCGCCCTGGTCGAGGCCGAAGAAGATCATGCCCACTTGCACCATCGGTCCGGCCTCGTGCAGCCGGAACTCGAACTCGGTGACCACGCCGAAGTTGCCGCCGCCACCGCGGATCGCCCAGAACAGGTCCGGGTTCTCGTCCTCGGCCGCCCGCAGGATGCTTCCGTCCGCGGTGACGACCCGCACGGACTCCAGGTTGTCGATGCTGAGGCCGTACTTGCGGGTCAGCCAGCCCATGCCGCCACCGAGCGTCAGCCCACCGACACCGGTGTGGCTGATCATGCCGGCCGGCACGGCCAGGCCGTGGGCCTGCGTGGCCGCGTCGAGATCGCCGAGCAGTGCACCGCCGCCGACGCGGGCGCGGCGTGCCTCCGGATCGACCGTGACCTGGTTCATCCGGGTCAGGTCGATCATCAGTCCGTCGTCGACCGACGACGCCCCGGACATGCTGTGTGAACCGCCGCGGACGGCGATCTCCAGGTCGTTCGCGACGGCGAACCGGACCGCGGCCTGGACGTCTTCGGCGGTCCGTGGCTGGGCGATCACCGCCGGACGCCGGTCGTGGTGCGCGTTCCAGAGCCGCCGCGCGTCGTCGTACCCCGCGTCGTCCGGCGCGAGCACGGTCCCCTCGAGCGCCGCGCGTAGTTCGTCGAATCCAGCTTCCGCAAGCTGAGTCATTGCGTTTCCTCCCCGATTTGGTGCTGTCAGGCTAGTGCCCGTTCCCCCTGCGACAGCGTCCTTTTGGGCAGATCTTCGTGCGCTGTCTTCAGCCAGGCTTCAGAAACGCCGGGTTTTCCACAAGGGATCGCAGTCCCGTTTGGGCGGGAACTTCGCCGGGTGTCAGACTCGACCGCGTGAGTGACGACGAGATCCTGCGATTGTTGCCGATCGCGGCCGCCGTCGTTGCCCTGCGCGACGATCGCGCCGACGCCGAGCTGGCCCGCCTCGGTGCGTACGACGAGCGCGACCAGGCGCAGGTCGATCGTTGCCTGCAGAGGTTTCTGACCGGCCTGCTCCGTGCGACGTGGGAGCGCGGCTGGTCGCCGGCCGATGTCGTCCAGCACGGGCGACGGCAGCTGGACTCGGGTGTCGAGCCGCTCCTCCTGGCCGCGATCTCCGCCGAACACCAGGCCTACAAGCCCGCCACGATCGACCCGGGCTGGCTCGACCAGCTCACGGACCTCGGTGTCTCGCCACCGTTCACCGGCCTCGACCTGACCGCTTGGGCCGCGGAGGCCCGCGTCGGCCGCTACCTCACCCTGCACCACGCCCTTTCCCTGGCAGGCTTCCTCCAGACCCTTCCGATCCTCGCCCGCCTCTACCCCGTCCCTGGTACGCCGGTCCGCCGCGGCGAACATCACGTCGTACCGGTGAACGGGAAGGTGCTGGCGCGGATCCGGGGCCTGCTCGCGAAGGCGGAGGCGACGGAGTTCCCGGACGAGGCGGAGGCGTTGTCCGGCAAGGCGCAGGAGCTGATGGCGAAGTTCTCGCTCGACAGTGCCCTGGTGGAGGCGGATCCGGCGGTGGAGATCCCCGATGACTCGGCCGGACGGCGACTGTGGGTCGACACGCCGTACGTGTCGGCGAAGGCGCAGCTGATCGGTGCCGTCGCGTCGGCGAACCGCTGCCGCACGGTGGTGATCGACGAGCTGGCGGTGGTCACCATCGTCGGTGCCGACCTGGATCTGCAGCTGACCGAGATCCTCAGCACTTCCCTGCTGGTGCAGGCGAATCGGGCAATGCTTGCTGCGGGCAAACACTTCGGCCGGCGCGGTGAGTCGCGGACCCGGTCGTTCCGGCAGTCGTTCCTGATGGCCTACGCGCAGCGGATCGGGGAGCGGTTGCAGGCGGCCGCGGCGGCGACCCAGGCCGCCGTACCAGAGGCCGACGCTGGGCGCCTGCTGCCCGTGCTGACGAGGCGAGAGGAACAGGTCGACGCGCTGTTCAGCAAGCTGTTCCCGAACACGACCACGCGGCGGACGCGGATCACCAACGGCGCCGGCTGGGAGGCGGGGCTGACCGCGGCCGACCAGGCCCAGCTCGAGGCCCGCCGGCAGGTTCGCCGGTGAGGGCGCACGAAACCACGATCCCCGGGGTACTGCGGATCGAGCTGGACGTGCAGCCGAACGACGACGGCTGGTTCAAGGAGAACTTTCACCGCGCCAAGTTGGAGCAGGCGGGAGTGCCTGCGCTGGATGCGGTGCAGCACAACGTGTCGTACTTCGCCGAGGCGGGGATCATCCGCGGGATTCACGCGGAGCCCTGGGACAAGTACCTGTCGCCGTCGGCCGGCCGGGTGTTCGTCGCGCTGGTGGATCTGCGCTCCGGCGAGACGTTCGGTGCTGTCGAGACATTCGAGTTGGAGGCCGGGCAGGCGCTCTACGTTCCGCGCGGGTGCGGGAACTCGTTCTGTACGCTGACGCCGCACACGGTCTACAACTTCCTCGTGAACGAGTACTGGTCGCCGGAGCGGATCACGGTCGACCTGTTCGACCCCGAGCTCGAGATCGACTGGCCGTTCCCGCGCCGGCAACTGAGCTGGACCGAACGCGACGCGGGCAACCCGACGCTGGCCGAGATCAGGATGCTGACTGAGGCCGGGAGCCGGCCGGCCTGAGGCCGCACAGGATGATGTCGAGCAGCCGCTGGGCCTGCTCGGGCTCCATGTCGCGGCTCATGTTGATCCCGCCGACCAGACGCATGATGTCGCCGAGGTCGAGCTCGGGCCGCACCTCGCCGGACGCCTTCGCCTTGTCCAGCAGCAGCTGACCGGCCTCCCGGACGTTGACCTTACAGGTCTGGAAGAACTCCGAGTCCTTGCCCAAGGCAACTGTGAGCTCACTGGCCAGGGACTTCTTGGAGATGGCGTAACCGACGAAGCTGCGCAGCCAGGCGGCCAGCGCCGCGAACGGCTCGAGCTCTTCGGCGAAGCCGTACGCCCGGTCGCAGACCGACTGGATCTCGTCCACGTAGACCGCCTCGAGCAGGGCGGTCCGGTTCGGGAACCGGCGGTAGAGCGTGCCGATGCCGACGCCGGCCCGGCGGGCGATCTCCTCCAGCGAGGTGTCGGCGCCGTTCTCGGTGAACGCCTCGCGCGCGGCCGTGACGAGCAGGTCGTAGTTCCGGGCCGCGTCCGAGCGGGTCGGCCGCATGGACGGCAGCGGGGGCGTGCTCATCAGACCTCCTCACGGATCGCAGCAGTCGAAGTTCCCGAAGAATATCGCTTGCAAAGCGGAGGGGGCCTCCGTATTGTATCCGGAGGAGCGCTCCGCTTTCTGTCTCAACTGTAGCCCCTCCGGGGTAAGGAGCAATATGTCGGCAACAGCCGCGGCGCCGTCCGGCGCCACCCCACGCACGCCCGCACGGCGGCCAGGGGTCGTTCTCGCGGTCATCCTGATCACGCAGTTGATGGTGATCCTCGACGGCACCGTGGTGAACATCGCGATGCCCAAGATCCAGCACGCGCTCGACTTCAGTCCGTCCAGCCTGTCCTGGGTGCAGAACGCCTACGCGCTCGCGTTCGGCGGTCTGCTCCTGCTCGGTGCCCGGGCCGGGGACCTGCTCGGTCGCCGCCGGGTGTTCGTCACCGGTATCAGTGTCTTCACGCTCGCTTCGCTGCTCGGCGGTCTCGCGCCGAGCGCGGAACTACTGCTCGCCGCCCGCGTCCTGCAGGGCATCGGCGGTGCCATCGCCGCCCCGGCCGCCCTGACCTTGCTCATGCTCACCTATCGCGAAGGCCCTGAGCGGCTGAAGGCGCTTGGCTACTACAGCCTGGTGTCCTCCGGCGGCGGCAGCGTCGGTCTGGTCCTCGGCGGGATGCTGACCGACTGGGCGTCCTGGCGCTGGGGTCTGTTTGTCAACGTGCCGATCGGCATCGGCCTGGTCATCGTGGCCCGGCGGGTGCTGACCGAGACCGAGCCGGAGACCGGCCGGTTCGACGTGGCCGGTGCGCTCACCTCGACACTCGGCATCACCTCGCTCGTGTTCGGGTTCATCCGGGTCGCCGAGGTCGGCTGGACGTCGGCCGAGGTCCTGGGTGCGTTCGCGGTCGGCGTGGTGCTACTGGTCACGTTCGTCCTGGTCGAGCGCCGGGTCAGCCACCCGATCGTGCCGCTGCGCCTGTTCCGGTCCGCCAGCCGGTCGGCGTCGTACCTGACCATGCTGCTGGTGGTCGGGACGATGTTCGGGATGTTCTTCTTCCTGACGCAGTACCTGCAGGGTGTGCTCGCGTTCAGCCCGCTGGCAGCCGGTCTCGCCTTCCTGCCGATGACCGGTCTGCTGTTCACCGCGTCGCGCGTGGTGCCGCGGCTGATCGCCCGGATCGACAGCGGCAAGCTGATGCTCACCGGGTCCACGCTGGTCGCGCTGGGAACGGTGTGGCTGACGCGATTGGACGCGAAGAGCACGTACCTCCCCGATGTGGTCGGTCCGATGCTGCTGTTCGGCATGGGCGCCGGGATGATCTTCATTCCGCTGGTCAGCCGGGCCATCTCGGGCGTCGCGCCGCAGGACTCGGGCGCAGCGTCCGGCATGCTGAACGTGGTCCAGCAGGTCGGCGGCGCACTCGGCCTGGGCATCCTGGTCACGATCTTCGGTACGGCGAGCCGCAACTCCACCTCGACCATCCCGCGCGAGGTGCTGACCGACGGCGTGCACGCGGCCTTTATCGGATCCCTGGTGTACGCCGTCCTGAGCCTGACGATGATCGTGGTCAGTGTCCGCCCGTGGAACTGGTTCCGGCGCGGTCCGGAGCCGCTCGAGGCGACTCCGGAGCCGGTCGTCGTGGACTCACACGTATAGGTCGTGGCTGGTGATCCCCCGCCTACTGCGCGGCACTCGGCACGGCATCTCGCCGCACTGGCCCGAAGGCCACGATGCTCCGCATCGAGACCTCCGTTCCAGCACGCCGAGCTACCGCACCGAGCACCTGCTCGCTACGGCGCGGGATCACCAGCCACGACCTGATCAGAGCGGCAGGCGGTAGGTGATCCACTTGCTGTGAATCGCGAAGCCGAGGCCTTCGTACAGGCCGAGCGCTCCAGTCGGGTTGTCGGCGTCGACGCCGAGACCCGCGCGCTGGAAGCCGGCCTGTACGGCCTCGGTCAGCACCTTGGCCAGCGTGGCCCGGGCCAGCCCGCGGCCGCGGTAGTTCCGCCGGGTCCCGACCTGGCCGATGTACAGCTCCTTGATCCCGGTGGCCTCGGTGTCCGCGACCCACTCGTAGCAGAGCACGTACGCTGCGATCGTGTCACCGTCCAGGACGACGTACGACTGTCCTCGGCGGAAGGCCCGGGAGCCGGTGACCCAGTTCTGCCAGCTCTCCGGGTCTCGCGGGGTCGAGCCCCAGTGGTCACGGAAGGCCTCGTTGTGGGTCACCCGCAGGTCCTCGTTCATCGCCGGGTCGAACTGCGCGAGCCGCAGTCCATCGGCGAGTTCGGTCTCGGGCACGACGGAATCCAGCGGGCGCTTCATGTCGAAGAAGTAGCGGCACTCCTCGAAGCCGAAGGTCCGCAGCAGCCGGTCGGCGCCGACGTTCGTGCTGATCGTGGCGGTGTTGATCTCGCCCTTGGTGTCCGGGTGCTTCCCGGTGTGGACCTCACCCGCGCGCTGAATCAGCCACCGCAGCAGCGCCGTACCGACTCCCTGCCTGCGCCACTGCGGATGGACAGTGCCCTCCGTGCGAATCCGGGCGACGTCCACCACCGAGCTCGAGGCGTACACCTTGCCGTACCCGATCATCCGCCCGCCGGCCCACAGCCCGACGGTGTCGCGGGCGGTGTCCAGCTGCGCATCCTCCAGCTCCTCGATCAGGTCGTCGGCGTCGTAGTTCTCGCCCTCCTGATCGACCTTCTCCCGCGCGGCGAGCAGCTCGGCCCACGCTTCCGCGTCGCCCTTGTCGATCGGGCGCGCGTCGAGCCCCTCCGGCCAGGTGATAGTCCCCATGGCCCGAAGGTACGGGGTGGCTCCGGCCGGAGCACCCGAATTACTGCAGTTGCTCGCAGAGCCACCGCACCGCGAGTGGGTAGCGGTACTCGATGCCGCCGTGAGTCCCTTCGAACAGCTCGAAGTGGACACGCTCCTCGGGTACGCCGGCCTTTTGGACCTCCCGGTGGAACGCGGTGGCACCGAAGTCGAGGTAGAACTCGTCCTGCTTCCCCGCATCGATCCAGACCGCCCGCAGTGAGCGCAGCGCGTCGGCGTACTGCGGCTGGCGGGCCATCTCGACCGGGTCGTTGGCCAGCCAGCGCTCCCAGACCTCCGGGATGATCCGGCCCAGGTCGTCGTACGGCAGGAGCACGGTGCCGTCGGGTTCAGCCGAGTACGCCGAGGAGTAGCCGTACATCTCCAGCATGTGCAGGTCCTCGTTCGTGGTCCGGCCCGCCTTGCCGGCGAACGCCTCGAAGAACTTCTCGTAGCTGCTGTCGTACTTGTCCCGCAGCGTCCGCGCCCGCGCGGGGAACTCCGGCGTGTAGCAGACGCCGAAGGCCGCGTCCCCGGCGTGCGTGGCCAAGGCGCCGAACACGTCCGGCCGCAGCATCGGCGTCACCATCGCGGTGTAGCCGCCGCTCGACTTGCCGGTGATCGCGCGGTGGTCGCGGTCGGCGATGGTCCGGTACTTCGCGTCGACCCAGGGCACGATCTCCTCGCACAGGTACGAGTGGTACTGCCCGGTGCCGGGGGAGTCGAGGCACTGGCTGCCGCCGTACCGCGTCCAGCTGTCCACGAACACGACGATCGCCGGCGGTACGTCGCCGGGTGCGAAGAGCGCGTCGAGCAACTCCGGGAACGGCTGCCGGAACGGCGTCCGGTTGAACCACATCCCGATGTGCCCGGTGTACCCCATCGTCACGTAGATCGCCGGGTAGCGCCGGTCCGAGTCGCCGTACCCCGGCGGCAGGTAGACGAGCACCGGCCGCTCGTGCGGATCACCCAGTGGGTTCCCGCGCAGCAAGGCGCTGTCGTACGTCGTCTGCTCGAACCGGCCGGCCAGATCCGCGGACCACGGCAACATGGGCAACTCCTTCGGGTGTCACAGGGCGACTGTCACAGGGCGACTGTCACATGGCGTCAGGGGCCGCGATACCGAGCAGGCCGAGTCCATCCTGCAACACTTTCCGGGTCGACACGCAGAGGGCGATTCGGCTGACCTTGGTCGCGCCCTCGCTGGTCAGCACCGGACACTGCTCGTAGAAGGTGGACAGCGCGGCGGCGACCTCGTACAGATAGGTGCAGAGCCGGTGTGGTTGCAGTGTCTCCGCGACCTGCGCGACCGTGCCGGCGAACCCGGTCAGCAGCAGTGCGAGTCTCACCTCGGCCGGGTCCTTGAGGTCGGTCACCTCGCCGTCGGATGCGCCGGCCTTGGTGAGCAGCCGGGTCAGCCGGGCGTGCGCGTACTGGAGGTACGGCCCGGTGTTGCCGGTCATCGCGACCATCCGGTCGAGGTCGAACACGTAGTCGTTGCCCCGGTCGCTGGACAGGTCGGCGTACTTGACCGCGCCGATGCCGACCGCGCGTGCGGTCGTCTGCCGGTCCACGCCGTCGCGACCCTCGAGTAGTGAATCGGCCCGCGCCACCGCCTCGTTGAGCAGGGCGGTCAGTTTCACCGTGCCGCCTGCCCTTGTTTTGAAGGGCTTTCCATTCGGCCCGAGTACGGTTCCGAAGCTGACGTGCTCGGCGGTTGTTGTCGGCGGCAACCAGCTGGCCGTCCTGGCCAGGGTGAAGATCTGGTCGAAGTGCAAGGACTGCCGGTGGTCGACGACGTACACGATCCGGCTGGCGTGCAGCGTGTTCACCCGGTGCCGGACAGCGGCGAGATCGGTCGCGCTGTAGCCGAAGCCGCCGTCGGACTTCCGCACGATCACCGGCAGCGGCTGACCGTCCCGGCCGAGGAACCCGGGCAGGAACGCGCACAACGCACCCTCGGACTCGGTCAGCAGACCAGCCGCGGACAGCTCGTCCACGATCGGCTGCAAGTCGTCGTTGTACGCACTCTCGCCGACCACGTCGTCCCGGGTCAGGGCGGATCCGAGCAGCGCGTACACCTGCTCGAAGTCGTCCAGCGAGACGTCGACCATCCGCCGCCAGATCGCCCGCGTCCCGGGATCGCCGGACTGCAGTGCTACGACCCGCAGCCGGGACCGGTCCGCGAAGGTGCCATCGGCATCGAAGTGCTTCCGGCTCCGCTCGTACAGCAGCTGCAATCCCTGCAGATCAAGGGATTCCGGGTCCAGTCCCTCGTCCTCGAGCTGCTCGATCATCATCCCGTACTGGGTGCCCCAGTCGCCGACATGGTTCTGCCGGATCACCTCGTAGCCGACGTAGCGCAGCACGTTGCAGAGCGCGTCGCCGATCACCGTCGACCGCAGGTGACCGACGTGCATCTGCTTCGCGACGTTGGGCTGCGAGTAGTCGACGACGACCCGCTCGCCGCGCGGCCCGAACGTCTCGGGCTCGTTCACCGCCGCGGCCAACGTCTCGGCCCGCAAGGTCAGGTTGACGAACCCGGGTCCGGCGATCCGCGGCGGCTCACACAGGTCGTCGACCTGTAGCTCCGCGACCAGGCGCGCGGCGATCTCCCGCGGCGGCCGGCCGAGGGCGTTCGCCAGCCGGAGCGCGAGGTTGGTCTGGTAGTGCCCGAACTCGGGTCTGGTCGCCGACCGCAGTTCGGGATCGAGTTCGCCGTACGACGGACCGAAGGTGGCCGCGGCGGCAGTGGACAGTCTGGTGGCCAGGACAGGCAGAACAGCGGACATGAAGGGTCCTTCAAAGACAGACGCACTGGAACAGGGACTGAGGTGTTCAGACAGTGCGTCGTCGTCGCAGGCTGAAGCGGGGGCGCAGGGCGCTCACGGACTTCAGGCTGATCGACATGTCAACCATTATGCATGAGAGTGTGGCGAGGCTGCCGGAGTGCGGTCGTGCAGAGGCACGATCGCCGGTACGTCGGTCTCACCGAGGAACACCCGGCGTACCACTCGTTCCGCCGCCCGGCCGTCGTCGAACTCGCAGAACTTCTCCCGGAACAGCTGCCGGTGCTTGGACGCCTCGGCTGACGCGAACGCACCGGTCTGCAGGATGGTCAGCAGCTCCTCCGGCGACCGCGCGACCAGCCCGGGCGGGAACTCGGTGATGTCGAAGTAGGTGCCGCGCCGGCGATTGTAGAAGCGCTGATCCTCGGCCAGCAGCACGACCGGGCGGTCCAGGTTCGCGTAGTCGAAGGTGATGGAGGAGTAGTCCGACACGAGGACGTCGGCGGCCAGCATCAGGTCCTCGACCCGCGGGTGCCGGGACGCATCGACCACTCTGCCGGAGTTGGCCTCCGGAGACGTCGACAACGAGTAGTGCGTCCGCACCAGCACCCGGCCATGCTCGCCGACCGCACCTGCCAACCGGTCGAGGTCGAGCTGGACGCCGGTGCCACCCAGGTCGACCACCCCGGTCGGAGTCCGGATCGAGTCGATCCCGTCGCGGAACGTCGGTGCATAGAGCACGACCAAGTGCGAGTCGTCGAAGCCGAACGACGCCCGGATCGCGCGGACCTCCTCGATGCCCGTGGTGAGCAGGCGGTCGTTCCGCGGGTAGCCGTACTCGAGCTCCTCGAAGTACGCCGGATAGGTCCGCTCCCAGATCTCCGACGAATACCGGTTGGAGGACAGGTTGAAGTCCCACCGGTCGACCTGGCGCATCAACTCGTCCAGGTCGAGGTCCTTCGCCGCCTGCGGGAAGTGCCGCAGGTCGGTGCCCATCGTCTTCAGCGGCGTACCGTGCTGGGTCTGCAGGTGGATCTGCCCGTCCCGCTTCTCCAGCTCCTTCGGCCAGTTCATGTTGCTGATGAAGTACATCGCCCGGTCCAGCAGTTTGCCGTACGCCGGGGAGCCCGCGACGACGTACTCGACACCCTCCGGGACGGCGGCCACGTGGTCGGAGTCGACGACCCAGACACCGCGCAGGTGCGGCGCCAACTCGGCCGCCTTCTCGTAGATCGCGCGCGGGTTGCACGCGTACTGCTTGAACCAGTAGGCGGTGTAGGCCGCGAGGTTCGGGTCGAGCTTGGCCCGGTGCAGCAGCTTGCCGACGGTCTTGCGCGGACTCGGGACCTGCAGCACCTTCGCACTCAGCTTGAGCGTGGAGTACGTCGCGTAGTCGTCGTGGATCAGCAGCCAGCGTTTGAAGCCGCGCCCGGTGCGGTCGGAGGTGTATCCCTCGGGCTTCCACCGCTTCGCGAACGCGTGCGCGGCGTGGAAGAAGTCGGCCCGCTCGTCCGGATCGATCCGCTCCGGCTTGGCCAGTACGGCGAGGATGTGGTCCAGCGACCGGTCGAACGCGAACCGCCGCCAGCCGGCCAGCTCCGGGTCGGACTGGATGAACGCGTGCACCCGGTCGTACTGGCGGAAGATGTCCCACTGCCTGCGACCGCCGGTGGCGTGGATGTTGCCGCCGGTCCGGTGCTGCCGGTAGTGCACGACCACCCGGTCGAGGGTGGCGATCCGCTCGGCGGTGAGCATCGTCGAGTAGGTCCACGGCGCGTCCTCGTAGAAGCCGTCCGTGAACGCGAAACCGTGCCGGCTGAGGAAGTCGCGCCGGCAGGCCTTGTTCCAGACCACCTCGAGGAAGGTGAGGAAGATCGGCCGCTCGGCGGCGGTGAACACCCCGGCGCCCTCCCGGGCGAACGCGTCGTGCCGCCGGTTGCCGACCACCCGGCCGTCCCAGAAGATCCGCTCGTAGTCGAACAGCACGATGTCCGGCCGGTCGGTGTCATCGATGCGGCCGGCGATCGCCTCCAGCGAGCCGGGCAGGTACAGGTCGTCAGCGTCCAGGAACAGCACGTACTCGCCGCGGCACTCCTTCAGCCCGGCGTTCCGGGCCAGGCCCAAACCGACGTTCTCGTCCAGATGCAGCGCCCGCACACGCGGGTCGGCCGCCGCGTACTCCGCCAGGATCCGGCCGGAGCCGTCCCGATCGGCGTCGTCCACCCCGATGATCTCGAAGTCGGTGAACGACTGGCTCAGCACCGAGTCCAGGCACGGTCGCAGCCAGGCCCGCGAGGCATGGCAGGGGACCACGATGCTGAACTTGGGGACGGTGCCGAGCGCCATGCCACGTCATCCTAGGGTGTCGCTGGTGGTCCCACGTCGTCGCGAGCAGGTGCTCGGCGCGGTAGCTCGGCGCGCTGGAGTGAAGGCCTCGATGCGGATCCATCATGGTCTTTGCTCCAGTGCGGCGAGATGCCGTGCCGAGTGCCGCGCAGTAGGCGTGGGACCACCAGCGACGCCCTAGGGTGCAGCTATGAGTGTTGATGTGTTCGAGCCACTGGGCGGGCTGGAGGGGGTCGGGTCGGCGGCCCGGGCGGCCCGGGACGCGGTCGACGTGCTGCTGCGGGACCGTGGTCTGCGCAAGGTCGGCTCGGACATGACCGCCGAGGCCCTGTTGCGCGGCGCCCACGCCTCCGCCGCGCTGGCCGGCAGCCCGGCGACGCTCGACGAGGTACGGCGTGGCGCCGCCGATGGACTGGCGACCGGAGCAGTCCGGATGACCGGTGAGCTGATGGCGCTCGCGCCGCGGGTGGACGCCGCGCCGGTGCAGGTCTGGACCAGACTGCACCAGTTGGCGGCCGCGGACCTCGGACCGGACGAGCAGCTGGGCCATCTGCGGACCACCCGCGAGCCACTACCTGACGACATCCCGGGACTGCCGCCGGCGCCGCCCGCGGACGAGATGTGGGAGCGGCTGAGCGCTCTCGCGCAGAACCTGACCCGCCCGACCACGGCGCCCGGCCTGGTCGTCGCGGGCATCGTGCACGCGGAACTGGCCGTCCTGCGCCCGTTCCCCACCGCGAACGGACTCGTCGCCCGGGCCGCCGAACGCTGCCTGTTGGTTGCCCGGGGCATCGACCCGGTCGGGGTCACGGTGCCGGAGCTTGGTCACTACGAGTTGGCCGGATCCTATGGATCGGGCCTCGGTGACTACGCAGCGCGAGGATTGACCGGGGTTCGTGACTGGTTATTGCGGACCTGCGAAGTCCTGACACTCGGTGCCGAACGGTCCCCGCTGGTCCGGTCGCAGTAACGTGCGAACGGCGTTCTCAGATGAGAACGCCGTCGCTGGCACGCCATCCTGGTTACCATGCGTGCACCTGTTTGCCGCCACAGGACTAGGCCTGGGTCGCGCTGCCCGGTTGGGATGGGCTGGTCGCCGCGTGGGTGCCTGGCTGCCGTGCAATCTCTACCGGACCCGGAGGTCCTTTGTGCTTCCTTTGTACTCCTGAAAACCCTTTCTGTGAAGGGGAAGCCAGGTCTTCATGCAGTTGAGAACAATGAAGCAACCTTCAGCTTTCCGGGCCGCCGCCCAGGCCGTCCGAGGCCGGCCGGGACCGCCGGCGCGACGCCAGCAGGAACACCCCGGCGGCCAGTCCGGCGACCAGGCCGGCCGCCATCGCGGGACGTCGTACCTCACGCAAACGTGACCGTTCGGCCAGGCCGACGGGCTCCTTGAAATCGAGGACCGGCCAGTCACGCTCGGCAGCGAGCCGCCGCAACGCCTTGTCCGGGTTGACCGCGTGTGGGTGACCGACCGTGGCCAGCATCGGTTCGTCGGTGATGGAATCCGAATAGGCGAACGAGTTCCCGAGGTCGTAGCCCTCGGCAAGGGCCAGCGCCTGGATCGCGGTCGCCTTGTTCGGGCCGTAGGCGTACTCCGCGATCTCGCCGGTGTACTTGCCATCGGCAACTACCATTCGGGTGGCGATCACCTTGTCCGCGCCGAGCATCGCGCCGATCGGCTCGACCACCTCGACGCCCGACGAGGACACGATCACGACGTCCCGGCCGGCCGCGTGATGCGCCTCGATCAGCTCCACCGCCTCGTCGTGGATCATCGGCGTGACGATGTGGTGGAGGGTGTCGGCGACGATCGCCTGGACCGTCCGAACGTCCCACCCGGTACACATCGCGGAGATGTATTCGCGCATCCGCTCCATCTGGTCGTGGTCCGCCCCGCCGAGCAGGTAGACGAACTGCGCGTACGCGCTCCGGAGCACCGTCCGCCGGTTGATCAGCCCGCCGGCATAGAACGGCCGCGAGAACGCGAGCGTGCTCGAACGGGCGATTATGGTCTTGTCCAGATCGAAGAAGGCGGCGGACCGAGTGGTCCCGAGGGGCTCCATGAGGTCGAGCATAGGCATCGGAGAGAAACGCCGAGGGGCCCGGGCTTTTGTGTCGGCCGGTCTCCCGTTAGACTGTTGGGCAGTGTGACAGTGACACTGGCTCGGGAGGCCTGATCGGCACTCCTGGGCGCTCGGTCCATACTTGCTCGGTCGCAACCGAATCGAGATGTGTGAGATTCGATCTTGGGGGGTACATACCCCCTGACAGTGGCAGACTGTCGCCTCCTGATCGGCCCCCGGCTCCTCCCCCCGAGCCCGTGGCCGAAGACGGCCCCCGGTCACCCCCCCGCCGGGGGCCGTCGCCTTTCTACCGGCGGATTTTCGCAACGGTTATGTCAAGAATCTGTACATTCTTCACTTTCTCGCAGCGTGAGAGCGCGTTCACTTTATGCAGGGTCTTGACAATGTAGTTATGCAGTCACAGTTTGTAATGCATGAACCCGCCTGCACACCGCCCCCAGGCCGCGATCATTCCCGTCCTGCTCACGCTGCTCCTCGCCCTCGCGGGCCTGGTCCTGGTCCCCTCGACCGGGACGGCCGCCACCAATCTCGTCACCAACGGATCCTTCGAAACCGGCACCACCTCCGGGTGGTCCTGCCCGGCCGGCACGGTCTCCGGCTCGGCCCGCACCGGTAGGTACGCGCTCCAGGCCACCCCGAGCGGAGCCGACATCGCCCGGTGCTCCCAATCGATACCGGTACAGCCCAATACGGCGTACACGCTGTCTGCCTGGGTGAAGGGATCGAATGTCTATCTGGGCGTCGACGGTGGACCCAGCACGTGGACCACGAGCACCACATGGAGCCAGCTGACTGTCCCGTTCACCACCGGCGCTTCGGCCACGTCCGTGACCATCTATCTGCATGGCTGGTACGGCCTCCCGGCGTACCAGGCTGATGACGTCGTACTGGACGGCCCCGGTGGGACCGCGGACACCACGCCGCCGTCGACTCCTGGTGGGCTGACGGTCGGCAACCCGACCTCGAGTTCGTTGCAGCTCAACTGGTCCGCCGCGTCGGACGCGAACGGCATCGACCACTACGACGTGGTGCGCGGGACCTCGGCCGCACAGAACGTCGGCGCCGTGACCAACTGGACCGCGACCGGTCTGAGCCCGAGCACGACGTACAGCTTCAAGGTGCGGGCGTGTGACCCGAGCGGCAACTGCTCGCCGTACGGCGCCACCGTCTCCGGCACGACGTCCAGCGGTCCGACGAACCCGCCGGCCAGCAGCCTGCCGAAGCACATCCTCACCGGGTACTGGCAGAACTTCAACAACGGTGCGACGGTCCAGCGGATCTCCGACGTACCGGCGGCGTACGACTTGATCGCGGTCGCCTTCGCCGATGCGGACGCGTCTCGGCCAGGTGCCATCACCTTCAACCTGGACTCCGCCGGACTCGGTGGCTACACCGTCGCGCAGTTCAAGGCAGACATCGCCGCGAAGAAGGCTGCCGGGAAGAAGGTCATCCTGTCGGTCGGTGGCCAGAACGGCACCATCTCGGTCGGCAACTCCACCGCTGCGAACAACTTCGCGAGCAGTGCGCTCGCCGTACTGCAGGAGTACGGGTTCGACGGGATCGACATCGACCTGGAGAACGGCGTCAACGCGCAGTACATGGGCCAGGCGCTGCGCAGCCTGCAGAGCCAGTTTGGCAGCGGTCTGGTGATCGCGATGGCCCCGCAGACGATCGACATGCAGAGTACGTCGTTCGAGTACTTCAAGCTGGCGCTGGCGATCAAGGACATCCTGACCGTGGTCAACGTGCAGTACTACAACTCCGGCTCGATGAACGGCTGCGACGGACAGGTGTACTCGCAGGGCACGGTCGACTTCATCACCGCGCAGGCCTGCATCATGCTGCAGGGCGGACTCCGGCCCGACCAGGTCGGCCTCGGCCTGCCGGCGTCGTCCCGTGCGGCCGGCAGTGGGTACGTCTCGCCGACGATCGTCAACAACGCACTGGACTGCCTGACCAAGGGCACCAACTGCGGCAACTTCAAGCCCAGCACCACCTGGCCGTCGCTGCGTGGCGCGATGACGTGGTCGACCAACTGGGACGCGTTGAACGGCAACGCGTTCGCCAACCAGGTCGGATCCCACGTCCACTCACTGCCCTGACGCGCTGACATGCACAGCTACCGACCCGCTCCGGTGCTGGAGGCACTCGGTGTCTGCTCGGAGGACGAGCAGCTCTACCGGGCGCTTCTGGCCCGGCCGGAGTGCACAACGATCGAGCTGTCCCACGACACCGGCTGGCCGGCCACCCGCATCGGCCGGCATCTGCGGTCCCTGCTGTCACTCGGCCTGGCCTCCCGCACACCGGGGCGTCCTGCGCGCTACGTCCCGGCTGTGCCGGAGGCCGCGGTCGAGTTGCTGGCGCTCCGGAAGCAGGCCGCGATCGTCGAGGCGCGCGTGGGTGCCTCGGTACTGACTGCGGAGTTCCGGGCGCGGCATGACGCGTTCACGGTAGTGCGCGGTGCGGAGGCTATCGCTCAGCGGTTCTACCAGGCACAGCAGTGCGCTCAGGACGAAGTACTGGTGCTGGATCGGCCGCCGTACGCGGTGGTTCCGATCGAGCCGCGGCGGGCGCAGGGTGTGTTGTACCGGACGATCTACGACATGGCGTCGTTGTCGGAGCCGACTGACCTGGTGGCTGCCCGTTCTGCCGGCTGCCGGATCTTGCGCGACGTACCGCTGAAGCTGGTCGTTGTGGATCGACGTACCGGGCTGCTGCCGACGAGTCCGGATGTGGTGGTGGAGCTCGGGCCTTCGAGTCTGCTGGACGGGCTGCTGCGGTTGTTCGAGCTGCTGTGGAAGCAGGCGAGTCCGTTGGCTCCGTCTGCAGCGGAGGGTCCGCTGAGCTTCGAGGACCAGCAGTTGCTGTCGCTGGCAGCGGCCGGGTTGACCGACCAGGCCATCGCTCGGCGGCTCGGTGTGGCGCAGCGGACGGTGGAGCGCCGTATGCAGCGCATCCTCAAGTCGCTGGACGCCAGCACCCGCTTCCAGGCCGGCCTCCGGGCAGGCCAGCGTGGGCTGTTGGTCTAGGTCACGTCGGCGACGGTGGCGTCGAGGACCTTGGCCAGGTCTTCGGCGTTCACCGTCATCCCCACGCCGTGGTCGCCGCCGCCGATGGAGATGGTGCCGGTGATCCGCTCGTCGGCGATCACCGGCCACGCGTGGGTGCTGCCGAGCGGGGTGATGGTGCCGCGGACGTAGCCGGTCACGTCGAACGCGGTGTCCTTGTCCGGCATCGAGATGCGGTTGACGCCGAGCAGCGACCGGAGCTTCGGCCAGGCGATCTCGCGGTCGCCGGGGACCAGCACGAACCGGTAGTCGTCGTCGGCCAGCCGCACCACGATCGTCTTGATCAGCCGGGCCGGCTCGATGCCGCGTGCGGCCGCGGCCTCCTCCAGCGAGTTGACTCGTCCGTGCCGGGTCACCTCGTAGCTGAGCCCCAACTGGTCCGCTGCATCGGTCGCTTTGGTCACGTGGCTAGTTTGGCACCTTGCTGGGAACGCCCTTGAGCACGATCGACAGCACCAGCGCCACCAGGAACAGTGCTCCAGCTTCCAGTGCGACTCCACTCCAGCCCGCGCTGCTCCACGCCGTACCTGCGAGACCGCCGAAGACGGACGAGCCCAGGTAGAAGGAGAAGAGGTACAGGCTGGCTGCCTGTCCGGTGCCGCCGCCTCCGGCATGCGCCCGGACTGCGACCCATCCACCGGCCACACCGTGGACTGCGAAGAAGCCTGCGGTCATCACTGCGAGCCCCAGGATGATGAGCGGGAGCGGCGCGGCCAGCGTGATCGCGACTCCGGCCAGCGTGATGAGGCAGCCGACCGGTACGACGACCCGGCGCCCGTACCGGTCCGCAAGCGATCCTGCCGTTGCTGACCCGACCGAGCCGAGCAGATAGACGCAGAAGACCAGCCCGGCCATCCCGGAGCTCAGGAGGTACGGCGCTTCGGACAGCCGGAAGACCGCTCCGTTGTAGACGGCGACGAACGCACCCACTGCGGTCGCTGCGATTCCGTAGAGGGCCAGCAGCGCGGGATCACGTAGTACTCGACCGGTCTGCTGGAGGAGTTGTCGCGGACTGGCAGGGCTTGGGTGAAAGTTCTGTGACGACGGCAGCAGGAGCCAGACCAGCGCAGCACACAGGACACCGACCAGTGCGATGCCGCCCGTCGCGACGCGCCAGCCGCCGAGATCGTCGAGGCCTCCCGTGATCAGGCGACCCGTCATCCCGCCGACCGCCGTACCCGCGATGTAGAGGCCGCTGGCGCGGGCGTGACTGGACCAGTGCACCTCTTCTCTGAGGTAGGCCATTGCGACGGCGGGCAGTCCGGCCATGGCGACGCCCTGCAGGCCGCGGAGGGCGAGCAGCGTGTGCCAGGTCGGTGCGACTGCGGTGAGTACGGCGAAGCCGGAGGTGGCTGCGACCGACCAGCGCATCAGATTGGTACGTCCGACCACCTCGGAGGCTGGGCCTGCGATCAGCAGAGCGATGCCGAGTCCGAGAGTGGCGAGGGAGACGGTGAAGGCGCTCTGGCTGGGGGAGACGTGGAACGCGTCGACCAGTTCGGGGAGCAGCGGCTGGGTGCTGTAGAGCAGTGCGAACGTCGCCAGGCCGGCTGCGAAGAGTGCGATCGAGAGTTTGCGGTACTCGCGGTCTCCGGGGCGGTAGCCGGGTTCGGTCAGTTCCGGGGCGACGTGCATGTCTTCGACGGTCGCACAGCTTGTGCCATACGTAAAATGTCGATCTCAGAAGTTACCGATACGCTTTTGGTATGAACATCGAGGACCTGCGGTGGTTCGCCGTACTCGCGGAGACCGAGCACCTGACCGAGGCGGCCGCGGCGCTGGGCACCAGCCAGCCGAATCTGTCCCGGTCGTTGCGCCGGGTCGAGAGTGCGTTCGGGGTCCAGCTGTTCGAGCGCGAGCATCGCGGCGTACGGCTGAATCCGTACGGCCGGCTCGTCCTCGAGGCAGCCCAGGCCGGTACGGCGGCGGTCGACTCGGCCCGGCGGCGGATCGACGCACTGATCGATCCGGAGTCCGGAATGGTCCGCCTCGGGTTCCTGCACTCGGTCGCGACCAGCCTGGTGCCGGACCTGCTGAAGGCGTTTCGTGAGGTGGCGCCGAGCGTCCGGTTCGCGCTGCGGCAGGAGCCGTCCCACGACATCGTGCAGGACCTCGTCAGCGGTGAGGCCGAGATCGGCATCATCGCGCCACGGCCGGACCCGGAGGTGTTCGGCTGGCACCTGATGGAGCAGCAGCGGCTGTGCCTGCAGGTCCCGCCCGGACACCCGTTCGCGTCGCGGCGCCGGGTGGAGCTGGCGGCGGCGGCCGACGAGCCGTTCATCGGGCTGCGACCGGGGTTCGGCTTCCGGCGGATCAGCGAGGAGCTGTGCCGGGCGGCCGGGTTCACGCCGCAGCTGGCCTTCGAGGCGACCGACCTGGCCACCATCGACGGTCTGGTCGGTGCGGGCCTCGGAGTGGCCGTCATGCCGGCCGGTGCGGTCCGTGGCAGCGAGAGCGGTGCCGTATCGGTGCCACTGGCCGGTGTCCAGGCTCGACGGGAGATCGGGATGGCGTGGCGGCTGCGGACACAGCTCACGCCGGCCGCCGAGCGGTTCCGTACGTTCGTCCGTTCCCGGCCGGCGACGTCCACCTGACTTTCGTAGCGTCTATCCCATTTCTGCGGTGTCGACTTGCAGAGAGAGGGCTTTCCCCCGCACAGTTTTCTCCGTGAGGAAGCGTCTCAGTTCGTTCAGGCCGAGCCGGCGGCTACTGTTCGCGGCCGGTACGGCGGCCGCGGCGTCGACTGTCGCGTCGGCCGCGACGGCGACTGCCACGAGCGCCGAGGCCAGCGCGGCCGGTGTCTACGGCTCTGGAGTGCTGGGCACCTGGGAGCGCCAGGCGCACGCGATCTCCACCGAGGCACAGATCCGGACGGCGCAGGAGACCGACGGCGTCTTCATGTTCGGCGACAGCATCGCCCTCCAGGACGCTCGGTCGCTGGCGAAGCAGCTGACCCTGGTCGGCATCGACATCGCGGCCAACAACTGGGCCGGTCGTCCGGTCACCCCGGCCGTCGATGCACTGAACACCTGGGCCCAGGACTACGGCCTGCCGCACCGCATCCTGATGTCGGTCGGCTCCAACGACATCTTCACGCCGCCCGCGGTGGCCGCGCAGATCGAGCGGACGATGCAGATCGTCGGCGAGGACCGCACGGTCTTCTGGGTGAACATCCAGGCCGCGCGCACTCTGTACGGTCCGGCCGTCCAGGTCGCCGACCAGCGCAACAGCGCCTGGATCAACCTGCAGCTGGCCGAGGCGCAGCGCCGGCACGACAACCTCCGCATCATCCAGTGGGCCGAGTATCTGGCCGCCAAGCCCGAGCGCCTGCAGTTGTACCTGCGCGACGGCCTGCACCCCTCGGTCCCGCGCGGCCAGAACATCCGCAACGCCCTCATCGTCAAGGCGCTCAAGTCCGGCTGAGCGGCGTACGGGGTGATTCCCCGCACGCCGCCGTACCGATCAGAAGCCCGCGGTGATCCGGGTGAACTCCCAGTCGGGCTGTGCGATGCCGCTGCAGTTCGAGACCACGCCGCCACCGGCGCAGCCGCGGTCACGGTTCACCGACCAGAACGCCAGCCGGCCGAGCCCGTTGCTCTTGGCCCAGTTGGTGATGTTCTGCCAGGTCGCGGTGGTGGTCATCTCCTGCTGGTCGGACAGACCGTTCATACCGGAGATGCCCTGGTGGGCGTAGGCGTCCGCGGTACTCCAGCCGAAGGTCGCCTTCAGCTTGTTGTTCAGGCCCTGGGACGCGGCCACCGTGTCGTTGTAGATGTTGGCGCTGCCGAAGTCGAACGGCATCAGCGTGAAGATGTCGATGTTCGCGCCGAGCGCCGCGGACCGCTCGATCAGCCGGTTGCCGTAGTAGTTCGGGCCGGTGGTCGAGGTGCCGAAGGTCAGGATCGTCTGGATGCCGGGGTTGTTCTGCTTGACGATCTTCAGCGCGGTCAGGATCCGGTCCTGGACGGCCTCGTTCTCGAACTCGTCGGAGTTCTCGATGTCGATGTCGATCGCCTTCAGGTTGTAGGCGCTGATCACCTGCTGGTACGCGCCGGCCAGCGCCTCCGGGGTGCTGCAGTTCGGGCCGAGCTTGTTGCCGCTCCAGCCGCCGATCGACGGCACGATGTCGCCACCGGCCGCACGGATCTGCGCGATCGCGTTGGCGTCGGCGCCGCCCTGCAGCGGCCGGTTGCCGTCCCAGGCCGGGTTGCAGCCGCCGGACGAGAGGATGAAGGCCATCGTGAACCACGTGATGCCGGCGGCGTTCATCACCGTCGCCGGGTTGGGCGGGTCACCCCAGCCCATGTACAGGTACGGCGCCGCCCGGCGGGTGCCGGTGTTGCCGCCACCGGTGGAGGTCTTCACGGAGATCGTCGTACTCTTCGGACCCTCACCTGCGCTGTTGGAAGCGCTGACTTGATAGCTGTACGTCGTGTTGGCCGCCAGACCGGAGTCCGTGTACGACGTACTGGTCGGGCTGCCGACCTTCGTGCCGTTGCGGTAGACGCTGTAGCTGGTTGCACCGCTGGGCGCCGACCACGTCAGGCTCACCGACGAGGAGGACGCCGTACCGGAGAGGCCGGTCGGTGCCCCCGGGGCGGTGCCGCCACCGCCGCCAGTGCAGGAGCCGCCGTTCAGCCGGCAAGCGGCCAGACCGGGGAAGTTGCCCGGGCTGCCGTTGAAGCCGAACGTGACCGTTGCGCCCGGGGCGAGCGGTCCGGCCCAGCTGGGCGGGGTGAACGTGTGCGTCTGGCCGCTGCTGCTCCTGGTCGCGTCCCACGAGCTCGAGATCGTGTAGCCGGACGGGAAGTCGAGTGCGACCGACCAGGTGCTCAGTGAACTGGTGGTGCCGTTGGTGACGGTCACCTTGCCTTCGAACCCGCTGCCCCAGTCGGACACCTTGGTGAAGGCTGCGGTGACTCCTGCGGCGTTCGCCGCCTGTGCTGTCAGCAGTGCGATGACCACTGCGGTGATGGCTGCTATCGCCAGAGTGATGCGTTTCATGATGCTCCGATCAGTGGGCGGTACGTGATCAGACCCGGCCCCAGAGTGCGGGGACGTTCGGCGGCTCCCAGCCGGTCAGGGAGGTGTGGCCCTGGATGCACTTGTAGGTGACGCCGTTGTAGGACACCAGTGCACCGGTCGCGTACGTCGTGTTCGGCGCCCACGGGGTTGCCGTGGGAGGCGTCGTCGGCGGTGTGGCGGGAGGCGTGGTCGGTGGGGTGGTGGGCGGTGTCGTCGGGGGCGTGGTTGGCGGCGTGGTTGGCGGTGTCGTGGGCGGCGTCGTGGGCGGTCCGCTGCAGCCGGGGGTGTCGGCGTTGACCGCGTTGACCACGTTGTTGAAGAGCGTGACGTTCGGGTCCAGGGCCTCGAGGGAGTACATCATCGCGCCGGCCAGACCGTTGCAGTGCTGGTAGTCCGCCTTGGCCTTGATCGACTGGGCGTTGTCGCCGGTCCAGAAGGTGCCGTTGCGGTAGAACCACGATGACTTGGTGGCGTCGTCGAAGTACGTGGCCGAGGGGTCGTCGACGAAGCCGTTGAGCTCCTTGTAGAACGAGACGCCGGGCACGTTGCCGCTCAGCGCGTGTCCGTCGGCCGGTGCGGTGGCCGTCTGGTACTTGCCGTTGGCTGTGCCCGGAACACCCTTCCATCCCCTGTAGTAGAAGGGGTATCCGATCGTCAGCTTGTTCGCCGGGAACCCACCGGGGATGCCGTACGCCGGATCGCCGGTCGTCCACGCCTTGACGGCGCCGTCCACGGAGTACTTGCTCGAGCCCGGTGGGATCGGGTTGCTCGGATCGTCCGGCGCCTGGTAGAGCGGGTCCTGGAAGTTCGTCGGCCCGGTGGCCTCCCAGCCGCCGTGCATGTCGTACGACATCACGTTGTTGTAGTCGAGGTACTGCCCGATCTTGTTCGTCTCGATCGTGGCGATCTTGTCCTGCCCGGCCGGTGTGGCGGCGGTCAGGTAGTAGCGCTTGCCGGTCTGGTTGCCGTAGGCATTGAGCTGCGCGCGCAGTTCGGCCAGCAGCTGGGTGAAGTTCTGCTTGTCCGCGGCACTGAAGTGGTTGCCGACGTGGCCGTTCGGCGAGCCTGGGTACTCCCAGTCGATGTCGATGCCGTCGAAGATGCCGGCCGCCGTACCGGGACCGCCGAAGCCGTCGATCACCGGGAGGTCGCCTTTCAGGAACATGTTCACGCAGGAGCTCACGAACGCCTTGCGCTTGGCGTCGGTGGAGGCGGCGTCGGAGAAGTACTTCGAGTATGTCCAGCCGCCGATGGAGATCAGGACCTTCAGGTTGGGGAATTGCGTCTTGAGCTTCTTCAACTGGTTGAAGTTGCCCTGGATCGGCTGGTTCCAGACGTCGCCGACGCCGTCGACGCTGATGTCCGCGCCGTACGACTTGACATAGTCGGCGAACGCGTCCCCGGCGCCGTCGCCGGCGTTCGGGTTGTTCTCGTCCTGCGAGGCAGCCTTGTTGGCCATGAAGCAGGTGTGGTCGGTCGGGTGGACGTTGGCGAACGCGTAGTTCAGGAAGTCCAGCTTGCCGGCCACGCCGGTGGTGATGAGGTTCTTCGGGTAGAACGCGTTGGCGTAGATACCCCACTGGGTGAAGTACGCCGTCTTGACGCCGCCGCTGGTGGCTGCGGCAAGCGGAGCGGCTGCGGTGTGAGGTGTTTCGGCGCTCGCCAAGGAGACGCCGGCGGCAGCGATCAGAGCGGTGGCGGCGACAGTGGCCGTGGCGGCGAGCAAGCGTAATCGACTCATGGGCGGGTCCTCCGGAGCTGGGACGGAAGCGGTCCGGTGAAATTTAGTTAAAGACGCTTCGAAAGGAACGGTAACCGGTCGCGACGCGTTGGTCGCCGCCTCGTCGTGGCGGATTCCCGCTCGTGGCGGGAAGCCGACAAGCCTTTGTCCACAGGGATCCGGTTCGTTGTCCGGAGCGGGTCCGGGAACGGCATGTTCTAGGCATGGACACACCTTCGGTTCCCACATCGGTGCTCATGGCAACTACCAACGAGATGCTGCTCGACGACCTGCTCCGGCTGGCGGCGGCCGCGTCGATCACGCCGCTGGTCGAGCACGACCTGCACGGCCTGCGGCGCAGCTGGCAGTCCTGCGCGCTGGTCGTCGTCGGGCGCGACCTGGCCGAGTTGCTGGCTCACAAGCAGCCGGATCATCGGCAGGGTGTTGTTGTCGTGGGTTCGGCGCTGGACGGCGACGAGTTGTTCCGGTGCGCCTTCGAGATCGGTGCGGATGCCGTGTTTCGACTACCGGCCGACGAACCGGCACTGGCCGGCAAGCTTGCGGACACCCTGGACGGTGGCGTGCGGACGGCGCTCACGCTCGCGTTCGTCGGCGGGTGTGGCGGGGCGGGGGCGACCACGCTGGCGTCGGCGGTCGCGGTGTTCGGGAATCGGCGTGGGTTCCGCACGATGTTGATCGACGGCGATCCGCTCGGTGGCGGGATCGAGCTCGCGCTGGGCATCGAGCGTGACGACGGTGACCGCTGGCCGAAGTTGCTCAACGCCTCGGGTCGGATCAGCGCGGCTGCCCTGCGTTCTGCCTTGCCGACGGTCGACGGGCTCGCGGTGCTGTCCTGGGATCAGTCCGATGTGACGGTGCTGCCGCCGGAGACGATGAGTTCGGTGCTGGGCGCCGCCCAACGCAGTAGTGATCTGGTCGTTGTCGATCTGCCGCGACGTGCGGATCCGGCGGTCGAGGAGGGCTTCATCCGCGCCGCCGCCACGCTGCTGGTCGTGCCGCGTGACGTCCGGTCGGTGGCGGCGGCCAAGCGTCTGGTGGGTCCGCTGCGTGTCGTCGCCGGTGACCTTCGCGTCGTCACTCGCGAATCCCAGGTGAATGGTCTCTCCGCCACTGACGTCGCCTCACATCTGTCCTTGCCATTGGCAACAGATCTCAGGCGGGAGCGCGATCTCGGGGCTGCCATGGACCAGGGTCGCTTCGATCCTCGGCCTCGAGGTCCGCTGGCCCGCGCGGCCGCCGCGCTACTCGACCTCTTCGGTCTCCCCGAAGCGGCCGCGGCATGAACGTGTCCCGAGAGGTTCTCGACCGGGTCCGCGGCAGTCTGGCGATCACCGGTGCGGAGCCGACTCCCTCCCAGGTGGCGGCCGCTCTCCGCGCGGACGGCAGGGTTTGCGGCGATTCCATGGTCCTCGCCGTCGTCGAGGCGCTCCGCCGCGACGCGTTGGGAGCCGGTCCACTCGACACTCTGCTGTCCGAGCCAGGCATCACTGACATCCTCGTGAACGGCCCCGATGAGGTGTACATCGATCGCGGTTCGGGTCTCGAGCGAGTCCTGGTGCGCACCGGTGACGAGCCCGCTGTACGCCGCCTCGCGACCCGCCTGGCGGCTGCCGCAGGACGCCGACTCGACGACGCCACGCCGTACGTCGATGTGCGCCTCGCTGACGGCACCCGCTTCCACGCTGTGCTCTCCCCGGTTGCAGCGCCAGGCACGTGCCTCTCGCTCCGCGTCCCGGCCCGCCACGTCTTCACCCTCGACGACCTGGTCACCGCGGGCGCCGTACCTCCAGCCGGTACGGCGATCCTGCGCGATCTGCTCGCAGCGCGGGTGGCGTTCCTCATCAGCGGCGGCACTGGGACAGGGAAGACGACACTGCTCAATTCCCTGTTGTCGTTGGTGAATCCGTCCGAACGCCTGGTGCTGGTCGAGGACGCGAGCGAACTGCGTCCGGATCATCCGCATGTCGTTCGTTTGGAGGCTCGCCCACCGAACGTCGAGGGCAGTGGCGAGATCTCGCTGCGCGACCTGGTGCGTCAGGCACTGCGAATGCGGCCCGACCGTTTGGTCGTTGGAGAGGTCCGAGGCTCCGAAGTGGTCGATCTGCTGACTGCTTTGAACACCGGCCACGAAGGCGGATGCGGCACCATCCACGCCAACTCGGCATCCGACGTCCCCGCGCGTTTGGAGGCTCTCGGTGCCCTGGCCGGCCTCACCCGGGACGCCGTACACAGCCAGGTCGCCTCCGCTCTGCATGCCGTCATCCACCTGACCCGAGCAACGGACGGGGTACGCCGCATCGCCGAGATCCGAACCTTCGACCGCCTCCCCAACGGCCACGTCGTCACCCGCCCAGCCGTCGAGTTCCACCCCACCGGCACCATCAACGTCCTCCCCCCAGCCCACCACTTCACCAACCTCCTAGCCGGTGCCGCATGAATCCCGCCTTCGTCGCCGGTCTCCTGGCGTTCTTCGTTGTCGTCCTCGTCCTGCCCATCCGAGGCCGCGGCCTGCATCGCCTGACCGCGCGAATCCCCAGCCGCTCCGATTCCCTCACCCGCCGCTGGCTGGCCGGTCCCATCGCCGTCACCATCGCACTCCTCTTCGGAGCACAGATCCTCGTATCGGTGATAGCCATCGGCGTAATAGCCGCACTGATCGTCGTACAACGCGCACAACACCAACGTCGCCTGGCCACAGCTGCCCGACGTGCCCAGATCATCGAGGCACTCGACGTACTGGCCGCCGAACTGACCGCAGGCCGCCCACCCATCGACGCGCTCGAAGGCGCCACAACCATCAGCCCCGACTTCCAGATCGCCCACGCCGCAGCCCGGCTCGGCGGCGACGTCCCCGGCGCACTCGAGCTAGCCGCCGAAGCCCCAGGCGCCGGCGGCCTCCGCGCCCTCGCCGCAGCTTGGCGCGTGGCCGAGGAATCCGGCGCCGCCTTCGCCTCACTCACCGAACGACTGTCGGACTCCCTACGCGCAGACGAGACCATCCACCGGCAAACCGCAGCCAGCCTCGCGGGCGCCCACTCAACCGCCCGCATCCTGGCCGCACTCCCCGTGTTCGGAATCGCCCTGGGCTACTCACTCGGAGCCAGACCCCTGACTTTCCTCACCGCCACCCCCGCCGGCTGGGTCTGCCTAGCGGCCGGCCTAGCGCTCACCACCCTCGGCCTCAACTGGACCACCCATCTGGCAAAGGTCCCAACATGACCCCCGCCATGTCCTCGGGGCCCGCGGTAGCTGCACTTGCGAGCGCCTTCGCGGTATATCTCCTGATCCCATCCCGCTCGAATCTCCGCCGCCTGACCCCGCGCTCCCGACGTACCCGCGCCCCAACCCCATGTACCCACCGACTAGCTGCCATCGTCGCCGCGATCGGAGCCATCGTCCTGATCGGCCTCCCCTGGGGCGTGCTACTCGCAGCGCTCGTGTACTACGGCGTACCCCGTGCCTTGTCCCGCCTCGAACCAGCCGAATCCAAACAACGAGCAGCCCAGATCGGCCGCGACCTACCGCTAGCCGTCGACCTGCTAGCCGCCTGCCTCCGCGGCGGCCGCCCACCTCAACAGGCGCTCGGTGTCGTCGCCACCGCAGTCCGCGGACCTCTCGCCGAGCTCTTCACCAAAGTGGCGCACCACCTCGCCCTAGGCGCGGACCCAGCCGACGCCTGGGCACACCTACGCACCGAACCAGCCTGTGCCCCAGTCGCCCGAGCCATCGACCGCTCCATCCGCTCCGGCGCACCCCTCTCGAAGACCCTCGAACATCTAGCCGACGACACCCGTCAGTCCCATCAGCACGCCGCAGACCAACGAGCACGCGCCGCCGAGTCACGCTCCGCGCTCCCGCTCGGACTCTGCTTCCTGCCCGCCTTCATTCTGCTGTCGATCGTCCCCACGATCGCCGACGCCTTGATCCCGTACCTGCTTCAGCCATAGCCGTCATCCACAGCCTGAAACTCCTGTGAAAAAAGGGCATTCGACGACTGCATGTTCTCAGTGAGCGATCCGGACGAGCCGAATCGCAGACCCGGGAGGTATCACATGTCCAAGGCACTGGTGGCCGTTCGCCACCGTCTTCGCACCCGCTCCGAACGCGGCGCCGCAACCGCCGAGTACGCGGTCAGTGTCGTCGCGGCCTGCGGGTTCGGCGGCATCCTCGTCGCGCTGCTGAAGTCCGACGTGATGATGAACGCCCTCAAGGCCCTCATCAACTACGCGCTCAAGCTCGCCGGCGTCGAGGGCGTCCAGCTCTGACCTGAAGGGCCGACCATCCGGTGGCCGGTCGCGGTCACCCCTTCACCGCGACCGGCCACCGCCACCCATCGAAGGAGTACCTGGATGCCTTCTCGCAGAACACAACGCGGCGCGATCACCGCCGAACTGGCGATCGCTCTACCGGTCCTCCTGACCCTGCTCCTCCTGGGCATCTGGGCCATCGGCCTCGTCATCCTCAACATCCAATGCATCGACGCAGCCCGAGACACCGCCCGCTCGGCCGCCCGAGGCGACTCCTTCGACCAAGCGCAGGCGATCGGCCGCCGCACCGCCCCCGGCGCCACGATCACCATCACCCGCACCGGCAAAGACATCCACGTAACAGTCACCGCCGCCCCAAACCACAAACCCCCACTCCTAACCCACCTGCTTCCCACCGACCTAGCAGCCGAAGCCACCCTCCAATCCGAAGCAGCCACCCCATGACAAACCGCGCCCGCCGTCACCTCGTGTCACCCAACCAGCGAGGCTCCGCCACCGTCCTGTCCCTCCTGGCGGTTCTGCTCCTCCTCACAGCCCTGACCGTCGCAACCCTCTGGTCGTCAGTCTCCACAGCCCGCCACAAGCTCTCAGCCGCAGCCGACCTAACCGCCCTGAGCGCCGCTCAAGCCCTCCTCGCCACCACGCAATCTGCAGCCACCCCACCGACCGGCGACTCCGGCACACCGCCACATCCAGCAGTTGATACCCCATGTGAGATCGCCGACCGAATAGCCACCCTCCACAAAGTCCGCCTCACGTCCTGCCACCCCACTGACACCACGGTCACCATCACCGTCACCCTCCAACTCCACGTCCCAGCCTTCGCCCACCCCACCCTCACCACCACCTCCCGAGCCGGCCCACTGTGAACCCCGGTCGCCTCAACCCCGCAACCCTCACCGATCGCACCCAGTCCGCCACCCACGGACGCACCGACGACGGCATCTCCTGGACCCTGTCCAGGCAAGTAGCCCTGACCCGAGTCGACTGACCCAGCAGCCTTCGAGGCGTCGCACGCGTGCAGGGTTCTGAAGCGGTCGCGATCTGGTCGCAATCTGGTAGAGATGCCGCGTTGATGTGGACGAGGCGTGGGAGCGGACTCCATGATCTGGACCGAAGACCTGCCCATCCTCCCGGACGCACTTCCCTGGCGCCCGGACGGTTACCCCGGAGGCCCGTTTGCCCGACCGCATCCGGCTGTTGCTGGTCGACGACCAGATCCTCAGCCGAGGCGTGCTCAGAAACGGTCTGGAGCGCGAGCGCGATCTTGAGATCGTTGCCGAGCTCAACAGATCGGACGACGTCGTGGGCGCCGCGAAACGTCACCGCGCGAACGTCGCCCTACTCGACGCCGCCGGACCGGGCCACGACAGCATCACCGTCACCACCAGACTGCGGACGTCGATCCCGGAGTGTCGCGTCGTCATGCTCACGACGTACGGCCGTCCGATCCATCTCCGGCGTGGTCTCGACGCGGGCGCCAAGGGGTTCGCTCTGAAGGGGAGTCCGGCGCCGCAGTTGGCCGACGCGGTACGACGCGTGCACCTCGGCCTCCGCGTGGTCGACGCCAACCTGGCGGCCGAGACGCTCATGTACTCCGAGACCCCGCTGAGCGACGATGAGACCGACACGTTGCGGACTGCCCGCGACGGCGGCTCAATCGCGCTGATGGCACGCAAGCTCGAGGTCTCCGAACGCGTCGTCCGCACCCGCCTCTGGTCCGCCATCGGCAAGACCGGCGCCCGCACCCGCTCCGACGCCATCCACATAGCCGACCGCAACGGCTGGCTCCTCGACTAACGCTCGGCCCGGGAGGTCGGGTGGTGCGGACCGGGCGAGGGTGTTCCCGCCGGCCGGTGGGTTAGAGGCAGAAGGGGTGGGCTGCAGGGTCGGCGTACACGTGGTGGTGTGGGCCGGGTTTGAGCTCGATGGCGCCGAGGTTGTCGGCGAGCGCGCGGGCCGATTGCAGGCTGGGTTCGTCGACGGCGGGGACGCGGAGGTCCAGGTGGACCTGTTGTGGGTACGCGGGGTCGGGCCAGCGGGGTGCGGGGAACTGGGCGTACTGGAACGCGAGGGCCGGTAGGCGTCCGTCGGTTCGGGTGATGACGACTCGATCGGGGGTGTCCAGCTCGCGGTTCGGCATGTCGAGGAGGTCGGCGTAGAACCCGGCGAGCGCCCGCGGACTGAAGCAGTCGATCACCACGCGCGCGATCTGAGCGCTCCCGCTGGTCGGTGTTTCGGTGTTGGGGTAGAGGCAGAACGGGTGGCTGGCGGGGTCGGCGTACGTGCGGAAGGTGTCTTTGTGCTGGAGTTTGGAGGCACCGAGTTGTACGACGCGTTGCTCGGCGGCGTCGAGGTCGTCGACGGTGATGTCGAGGTGCATCTGTTGTGGGTAGTCCGGGTCCGGCCAGCGGGGCGGCCGGTAGTCGATCGGCCCGTCGCCGAACCCTAGGCGGAGACCGTCCGGGTCATCCTCGTGGGCGATCAGGAACCAGTCCTCGCGGATGATCCGCATACCCAGGAGGTTCGCGTAGAACTCGGCGAGTGGGCGGGCGCCGCGTTCGTAGGACTCTTCCGTGTTGCCGGGACAGGCGAAGACGACGTTCTGGAGCTCGATGGTCACGGGGTTCGTCATGGGTGATCCCTCCCCGGGGAGCGGTAGGTCAGGACTGCTCGAGTTGGTCCAGGAGCCAGCGGGGGCCGGTGATGGTGGCGCCGGTGGGTTCGAGGCGTTCGCGGAGGCCTCGGTCGGCGGTGACCACGGTGACGTGGCCGTTGGTGATCGCGGCGGTGGTGGTGACGATGGTGTCGTCGCCGGAGCCGGGCGCGAGGACGATGCGGAGGGCGGCGGTGTCGGGCGCGTCGGGGCCGGAGGTGGCAGAGCGCGCGGCGCCTTCCAGGATGACGACGATCTCGGTGTCTTCGAGGCGTTCCTGGAGGGCGGTGAGCTGACGCAGCAGCCGCCGCGCGGCACCCGGCCGATCACGCCACCACCCGTCAGGACGCGAGCCCACCACGTTCGCCGCGTCCACCACGATCACCTGATGCCCACCAGTCACCATCAGGTCAGTCTGCCTCTTCCCCAGCTCGCCGCACCGCAGGCCGGGTGGGTCAAGTGCAGGTGGAGAGGAATTGGCCGGTGTGGGTTATGAGGATGTGGGGGCCGGCGGTGGCGGGGAGGCGGTGGTGGGAGGTGGCGATGGGGTGGCGGGTGCCGTCGGGGGTGATGACGAGGGTGTTGGGGGCGTCCAGGGCGATCAGTTCGTCGTCGGCGTGGACCAAGACGGGGGCCGTGTAGGACGTGGAGATGGCGGTGCGGCCCGCGGAGAGGGCTTCTAGGGTGGCGTCGCGGAGTTCGGCGGGGGTTTCGGCGGAGGCGTCTACGGCTAGCCAGGTGGTGGGGGTGCCGGGTGGGGTGAGGGACGTCGGGTTGTGCCAGTCGCTGCCGCCGATGGGGATGGTGTCGAGGCCCCATGCCTGCCACCAGGCGATCGGTCCACCCCAGTGGTGGTCGAGCCACGAGGAGTGCCAGACCTCGGCGAGCCGTGGGTGCTCCGGGAGCGGGTGACGCCACGAGCAGTCGCCGCCGAGCGGGTGGTTGATCGACAGCAACCCACCACGCCGGGCAACCTCGGTCACCCACGTCGCGGCCGGCTGTCGGAAGTCGATCGCACCGATCTCACCGAAGGCGTTCGCATGACCGGTGTCGGTCGTCACCTCCTGCCCAGGAATCAGTCCGATGCCGAACCGATCGCTCAGCCCAGGCAGCTCGAGATGATGAGCGACCGTGTTGTGATCGGTCACCGCCAACACATCCAGCCCAGCCGCGACACCCAGAGCAGCGAGGTTCGCGATCGGAGTGGACCCGTCCGAGTGCAGGGAATGCGCATGGAAGTCGCCAGCGATCCACTTCAACCCAGCAGACGCCGGCAGCGTCCGACGCGGAGGTCGAGCCGGTACGGCGATTGCCGCGGTGGCGTCGGCGTACTCCGTCAGACCAGGCACCGACGACACCGGACCAGTCACGGCCTCGACAACAAGCTCGACACCCTGGACCGGCACCCGATGCAAACCGAGAACGACCCACCAAGTCCCCGGCTCGAGCTCACCGGCAACGTACCCAGGTGTCGCCGCGTCCGGCGTGATCGCAAAGGTCTGACGCGCACCGCCGGACCACCCGCGCCATCCGCCGGCCCCCTCGCAACCGATGTCGATGACCGCACCCTCGACCGGCGGGATCGTGAGCGTGACCAGCAGACCAGGACAGTCCGCCGGGATGTCGACCGGCAGCGAATGCCAGACCGACTCCGCCCGATCGTCGAGAGTCCAGGTACGGCGGTACGTCGTGACCGCCATCAGGCAACCGTGGCCGGTTGACGGGCGAGCAGCTCACCGGACTCCCGGTCGTACAGCAGTACCCGCGATGCCGGTGCCGTGAGGACCACCGTCGTACCGGGCTCCGGCTCGTTCTCCTCGGGCACGGTGACACCGATCAGAGTGCCGTCACAGTCGACGCTGACCAGCGACTGGGTGCCGAGGTTCTCCGCCACCACGACCTGGCCACGCAGCGACGGCCCGCTGACGTCGCCGCTGGCAAGTGTCAGGTACTCCGGCCGTACGCCGACCGTCACCTCAGCACCGGCGGGCGCCGAGAAAGTGGCCGCAGACAACGATCCGCCGGCCACCGAGACCACCCCGACCTCATCGACATAGGTGTCCGACCCCGAGGTCGACGAGACAGTGCCGGGCAGGAGGTTCATCGGCGTCGAGCCGATGAAGTTCGCGACGAACGTGTTCGCCGGTCGGGCGAAGACCTCGCGCGGGCTACCCAACTGGCGGAGTTTGCCGGACTCCATCACCGCGATCCGATCAGCCAGCGCCAGAGCCTCCGCCTGGTCGTGGGTGACGAAGACCGTGGTGATGCCAAGGTCGCGCTGCAGCTTCTTCAGGAACGTCCGAGCCTCCAGACGCAGCCGGGCGTCCAGATTGGACAACGGCTCGTCCAGCAGCAGGACCTTGCCCCGGGACGCGATCGCGCGCGCCAGCGCGACACGCTGCTGCTGCCCACCGGACAGCTGTGCCGGCTTGCGTTCCAGCAGTCCGTCCAGCGACAGCTCGCCCGCAGTTCGCTCCGCCGTCTCCGCACGAGTCGCGGCCGAGACCCGTCGTACCTTGAGCGGATAGGTGATGTTCTCCGACACACTCATGTGCGGGAACAGGGCGTAGTCCTGGAACACCATCGCGACCCCGCGCTTGCCCGGTTCGGTCCGGGTCACGTCGGCCGCGTCGATCCGGACCTTGCCCTCGGTCGCGGACTCCAGACCGGCGATCGTGCGCAGCAGCGTGGTCTTGCCGCACCCGGACGGACCGAGCAGGGCGAAGAACTCGCCGTCGGCCACGTGCAGGTCCAGCCCGTCGACGGCGCGTACGCCGTTGGGGTAGACGGTTGCCAGGCCTTCGATGTCGATGCCCGCCATCAGCTCTTGATCCCTCCGTGGAAGCGGAACCCGTAGCGCGAGTTCACCAGCAGGTACAGCACGACGACCGGGATCGAGAACAGCAGCGAGAAGACCGGCAGCACCTGCAGGTTCACGCTGCCGCCTTCGTCGGTGAGGGTCTGCATCAGCACCGCACCGGGTTGCTTCTCGATCGACCGGATGAGCAGGAAGGGCACCAGGAAGTTGCCCCAGGAGTTCACGAACGCCCAGACCATGATGGTGGCCAGTCCGGGCCGCGCCACCGGGAGTACGACGTCGCGCAGGATCTGGCCGGTGGACGCGCCGAAGACCCGGGCCGACTCCTCGTACGACTTCGGCACCGCGTCGACGAAGTCCTTCAGGATGAAGATTGCCGCCGGCAACAGACCGCCGGTCATCACCAGCGCGACCCCGAACCGGGAGTCGATCAGCCCGAGCTGGAACATCATCACGAAGATCGGCACCATCGCCGCCGTCCCGGTGACGACCGAGGACAGCAGCAACAACCCGTACAGCAAGGCGTCGCGGCCCGGCATACGGACCCGCGACAAGGCGTACGACGCCAGCGCGGCGAACGCCGTGACGGCGACCGCGGTGGTCACGCAGATCAGCAGTGAGTTGACCATCGAGTGCATCGCGTACGGATGCTCGAGCGTCTTGCGGACGTTCTCCAGCGTCCAGTCCGGCCAGTGCACCCCGAGGCCGGGGTTCTTGTCGAACGGCGCCGACGCGATCCACAGCATCGGTACGGCGAAGAACAGCGTGATCGCGCAGATGAGGACGTAGAAGCCGATCCGGCGTACCACAAAACCCGCACTCACGAGCGCCTCCGAAGCAGCCGCAGGTAGATCAGCGAGACCAGCAGGTTCGCGATCAGCAGCAGGAACGAGATGGCCGAGGAGTAGCCCAGCTCACCGCCCTGCAGCGCCACGTTGTAGATGTATACCGGCACCGTCTCGGACTCGTGGTTCGGCCCGCCCTTGGTGAGCAGGAACGGCGAGAAGTCGTTCGCCGTCCACAGCGAGATCAGCAGCGTGTTCGTCAGCACGTGCCCGCGGATGTGCGGGAACACCACGTCCCGCAGCGTCTGCCAGCCCGATGCGCCGACCATCCGGGCCGACTCCAGTTGTGACGGCGGCACGGCCTGCAGCGCGGACGAGTAAAGCATCATCGAGAACGCCGTACCGCGCCAGGTGTTGAAGAACACCAGGCAGGCCATCGGGTAGTCGATCAGCCACGCGGTCCCCGGCGTACCGAGGATGTTGTTGAGCGTGCCGCCGTCGCGGTCGAAGAACGCGACCCACAGGTACGCGACCACCGTCGACGGCAGGATCCACGCCAGCAGCACGAACGCCTCGACGGTACGCCGGACCGCCGGACGGGTTCGCCGCATCACCCAGGCGAGGGTGAAGCCGAGGATGTTCTGGCCGATGATCGCGGAGCCGAGGACGAACAGCAGCGTCAGCCACAACGCGTTGTGGAAAAGGGCGTCGTTGAGCGCCTTGGTGTAGTTGGACAGCCCGACCATCGACGGCGAGACCGCCTCGACACCGGTCAGCCGGTAGTTCGTCAGGCCGATGTAGATGGTCCAGATCGCCGGGAAGACCAGGAACGCGCCGATCAGCAGCAGGGCGGGCGCGACGAAGCCGAGGGCCCGGCCGACGCCGAGCCCTGCGACATCGCGTGCCGGTCCCCGCGCACCGGCCCGGCCGCCCCCATCGGCCGGACCACGTCCCTGGACCGGGTCTGCCGGTGCAGGTGGGGAAGCCGTCGTCATCAGTTACTGGTGACCTTGTCCTTGCTGCCGGCCGCCGTCTCGACCGCCTTCTGGTACGCCGCCGCGGCCGCGTCGGTGCTCTTCCCGCCGATCACATCCGCGGTCGCCTGCTGCAAAGCGGCCGAGATCTTCGGGTACTCCGCCAGGCCCGGACGGAACTGCGTGATCGGCAGCACCTTGGTGGCGACGAAGTTCAGCATCGGGTCGCCGGCCAGCACCTCGGCGTTGACGTCACTGCGCTGGGTGATCTTGGCGGCGCCGTCGAGCGATGCCTTCACCATCTCGGCGGAGTTCCAGAACTGCATGAGCTCCCAGGCCTGCTGCGGGAACTTGGTGTTCGGGTTGATCGCGGTCGCGCCGCCACCCGACATGGAGACGAAGTCCTGACCCTTGACGCCGCCGCCCGGCTTGCTCGCCGGGATCAGCGCGTAGCCGACGGCGGAGTCGCGGTCGGCCATCTTGGCCACGCCCTCCTTGGGCTCCACCACGCTGCGCCAGAAGTAGTCGCTCTCCAGCAGGATGCCGACCTTGTTCGCGGCGAACTCGGCGAACGACTTGTCCCGGCCCTTGGCCTCGCGCTGCAGCACCGGGTCGCCGAGACCCGTGCTGTAGATCTGGTGGTAGAAGTCCAGCACCTGACGCAGCTGCGGGGTGTCGCCGAGCCACTTGCCGTCGGTGTTGACGGTGGTGCCGGCGCCGACCAGCAGCGGCAGTACGCCCTGCATGGTGGTCGCCTCGCCCATCGCAGTACCGCCGTTGATCTGGATCGGCGTGACGCCGGACAGCTTCTTCAGCGCCTGGCCGGCGGTGATCACGTCGTCCCAGGACTTCGGCTGCCAGTCGGCCGGCAGCCCGGCCTGCTGGAACAGTTTCTTGTTGAAGAACAGCACCCGGCCGTCGGTCCCGCCGGGGACGCCGTACCGCTTGCCGTTGTAGCTGCCGAGCTGCTGCACGGCCTCGGGGATCTGCTTCCAGCCGTCCCAGTCGTCCACCTTGCTCGCCTCGCCGACGGTGTCGGTGAGCGGCTTGATGTAGCCGGCCTGGGCGAACTCGCCGACCCAGATGCCGTCGATCTGGAACAGGTCCGGACCGGACTTGTTCGACAGGTCGAGCGACAGCTTCTGCTTGTAGACCTCGTCGTCGGAGCCGTCACCCTGGAACTTGACGGTGACGTCGACGCCCTTGCCCTTCTGCTCGGCGACGAACTTCGGGATCAGCACGTCCTCGATGAACGTGGCCCCGGCGCTGCTCTTGCCGCCCTTGATCGAGTTCGACCCGATCGTGAGCTCGACCTTCTTGGCATCGGCGTTGCGGTTCGTGTCCTGGTCACCGCTGTCGGATCCGGACGAGCCGAGGCAGCCGGTCAGCAGCAGGGTTGCGGCGACGCCGAGGAGGGCGGGCGCGGAGAACCGCGGGAGAGATCGCATCAAAGCTCCTAGCGAGATCGGTACTGCGGAGTGCCGGTCAAACATTGGCACTCGACGGCGACTTTGTGAAGACTTTTACCCAACCCGGAGGAGAACGGTTGACAGGTGCTATAGGCAACCAGTTGCGAACTGTCAAGTCGGGTTCGGGCGGGAAGCGTTGCAGAAGGGTTAAAGGATGCTCAAGGTTGTGTGGCAACCAGTAGTGGACTAGATACAGAACGTGACAGCGAGCGGTACGGTCTTGCCGATCGGTTCAGCGGATCGGAGGTGAAAGACATGGGGCTGCTTTCTTGCCTTCTGGACGACCTGCTCAGTCATTGCCACCACTGGTGCCATCACCACTGCTGGTGGTGACGCCGGCCGGCTGGTGACGGCCACCGAGGAGGTGGGTCGACGGTGACGACGACGCTGGGCTCCCGCTGACGCGCAAGCAGCGGGGCAACCCGAGGTCACTCCCCGAGCACCGGACCCCACGACCGACGAGGTTCACCAGACACTGCACGACCGAACAACCGAATGGCGTCGATCACGAAGGAGTGAGAAAACAACCGGCCCCGACATCGTCGGGGCCGGTTGTCCTCTGTCTGGCTGAGGATCCTCCTTGTGGATCAGCGCTGTGCCAGCTGCATCATCTGCTTCGGCAGCACCGACATCTGAGCCGGGATCGGCGTCGCCGGCCGAACCAGCTCGAGCAGGCTGGACGCGGCCTTCGCGATCGGCAGCGGCAGGGCCAGGCCCAGGGACGCCAGCAGCGCGTTCACGAGTGCCAACACCGCACCCAGGATGTCCAGGCCCGGCAGCGGCAGCGCGCTCCAGCCCTGGACCGGTGTGCCGGCCGTGGACATGCTGCCGGTCGGTTGTGCCTGCTTGGCCTTCCCCTTGCCGAGCAGGGATGTCAGGGCGAGACCGCTGGCGGTGTTCACGAACGTGCCGGCGCTCTCGTCGTAGGTCCATTTCTGTCCGTCGCCGTCACGGCAGGGCAGCACCAGCAGTGGTGCCGAGGCAGGCACCCTGGCCAGGTCCGCACCGCTGTCCAGGCAGGCGCCGGTCTTGGCAAGGGCGCCACCGACGCTCTTGCTCATCGCGACCTGCAACTGGCCGGACTCGGTGTAGATCCACTCCTGGGTCTTGCCCTCCTTGCCCGGTGCACACGCCATCATGACCGCCATCGGGACCTTGGCGGCCGCGACGAAGGTGAGGCAGTACCGCGTGTCGGCGCGGGTGGCGATCTGTTTGGCCACCCCGACCTCGACGCCCGGGGCCGCGGCCGATCCGCCCGTCGACGGGTTCGCCGCCTGGGCCGGGACCGCGGTGGCCAGTGCGACGCTGGCCGCGAGCACGGCCACGCCGGTACGGCTCAACAACTTACGGATGATCAAGACAACCTCCAGAGGTCGTGCCATCTCGCGGCGTCAGGTCGTCGGGACCCCGTGGCGCGAGCCGGTCCGGTTCCGGGAACCGCGACAAACACCCTTTTGCGCGGAGGGCGAGCTGCGGGTCGATCCCCCGTGAGGAGGCGGTGTGGCCCGGAAGGCCGACTGTGACTCAACGCGACGTTGACGCCACAACCAGTAATGCACAGGTGGGTCGGCGGTGGTTATGGCGAAGCCGCGAAACTTGATGCCAATGGCAACTAATTGCCAGGCCAAAGTCGTTGCGCAAGGCATCGAAATCCGGCCGCAGGGCCGTCGTGCCACCGCTGAGTGGAGGCTGTGCGCCGATCGAGATATTACCGTACGCCGGCGAAACTCCGGTGCCGCAACGCGTTAGTTGATGCCATGGGCAACAGAGTGGTCAGTGGGGCTGCTTGGTGTCAGTGGGATCCTCGGCGACGTGCCGTTCGGTGGCGAGCCGCTCCTCGGCGACAGGCTCGCGCTCAGGCACGGCGCGATCGGGCACGGTGCCATCAGGCTCGGTGCTGTCAGCCTCGGTGTGCTCAGGCGCCGCGGTGACCTCGGGCGCGGTGTCACTCGTGGTGGTCGCGGCCGGTTCGGTACTCGCGGCCTGTTCGCGGAGTTCGCGCATCTCCTTGCGCCGCCGGTAGCCGCGGGCAAGTCCCTTCTTCGTCAGCCACAGCCCGAGGGCAAGCGCCACCCCGGTGAGTGCGCCGATCAGGAACACGGTCGGCACCGAGACGCCGAAGTCGATGCCGAACACCTCCATCGTGGTGGAGGCGGTCGAGGTCACCGAGACACCCAGACCGAACAGCACGGCCAGGACGATCAGGACGATTCCGAGGACGGCCATGGCAAGCTGCCTCTCCGCCAGCGCCGGGCTGGCTCTTCAGGCCTCACTACTGAGTAGTGCGGTGAGCAGCGCCACCGCGCCGCTCTTGTCGAGTGGGTTGTTCTGGTTCCCACATTTGGGCGACTGTACGCACGACGGACAGCCATCCATGCACTCACAGTGTGCAATCGCCTCACGTGTCGCCGTCAACCACTCGCGCGCCGCGGCGTAGCCGTGTTCCGCGAATCCGGCGCCGCCCGGGTGGCCGTCGTACACGAAGACGGTGAGGCAGCCGGTGTCGGCGTGCCGCGCGGTGGAGACGCCGCCGATGTCCCAGCGGTCGCAGGTGGCGAACAGTGGGAGCAGTCCGATCGACGCGTGCTCGGCCGCATGGGCTGCTCCAGGTACGTCGTACAGACCGAGCGCCTCGACCGCGGAGTCGGGCATGGTCCACCAGACGGCCTTGGTCCGCAGTGTGCGCTCCGGCAGCTCGAGGGGCTGTTCGTCCAGTACGTCGCCGGTCGCGATCAACTTGCGCTGGTACGAGACGACTTGGCTGGTCACCTGGACCCAGCCGCGCGACAGCTCCGCCGTACCCCAGGTGCAGGTCTCCTCGGTCGCCAGGATGCTGATCTCGGTCACGTCGCGGGCGAAGGTGGTGTAGTCCGGCGAGGCCGGCTCGACCACGGCGGCGTGGTTCTCGAGGTCCAGCGTCTGGACCAGGTACGACTCGCCCGCATGCACATAGACGGCACCCTCGTGGACCGACGTGTGCGCCGAACCACCGTCGACTGTGCCGAGCAGCCGCCCGGTCTGGTCCTCGACGATCTGCACCGTCTTGCCGCCGGCCGACCGGATGTCGATGGCGTCCACGGCGCGCTCCCGCCGCGTCCAGAACCATCCATGCGGTCGCTCACGCAACAGCCCTTGGCGGACCAACTGCTGGATCACGGTTGGCGTCGTACTGCCGAAGATGTCGTAGTCCGCATCGGTCAGTGGCAACTCCTGCGCGGCCGCGCACAGCTGTGGGCCGAGGACATACGGGTTCTCCGGGTTGAAGACAGTCGCTTCCACCGGTCGGCCGAAGATCGCGTTCGGGTGCCGGACCAGATAGGTGTCCAGCGGGTCGTCACGCGCCACCAGCAGAGCCAGAGCATCCCCACCGGCTCGGCCGGCCCGTCCGGCCTGCTGCCACAGCGATGCGCGCGTGCCAGGCCAGCCGGACAGCAGTACGGCGTCCAGTCCGGCGATGTCGATGCCTAGCTCCAGAGCGTTGGTCGCGGCAACGCCGGTGAGCTCACCACTTTGCAACATGCCTTCGAGCCGCCGCCGCTCCTCGGGCAGATAGCCCGCCCGGTACGCAGACACCTGGTCCATCAGCGAGGGGTGAACCTCCGCAAGGTTCTCGCGGGCTGTCATCGCGACTGTCTCGGCTCCACGCCTCGACCGAACGAAGGCAACAGTCCGCACACCGGACACGACCAGATCGGTCAGGATGTCGGCCACCTCGGCCGTCGCGGAACGTCGTACCGGTGCACCGTTCTCACCGCGCACCGCGGTCAGCGGCGGCTCCCACAGGCCGAAGGAGATGCCGCCGCGGGGCGATCCGTCGTCCACCACCTCCACCATCGGCAGACCGGTCAGCCGCTCACCGGACACTGCCGGCTCGGCCACCGTCGCCGATGCACAGATGAAGATCGGATGAGCGCCGTACTGCGCGCACACCCGTCGCAGCCGACGCAGTACTCCGGCCACATGCGCACCGAAGACACCGCGATAGTGATGGCACTCGTCCACCACGACGTACTGCAGGCAGCCCAGGAAGCGGGCCCAGCGCTGATGGTTCGGCAGGACCGAGCGATGCAGCATGTCCGGATTGCTCAGCACGTACGTCGCATGGTCGCGAGCCCAGTCGCGCTCACTGCGCTCGGAGTCGCCGTCCAACGTTGTCGGCCGCAGGCCGGGCACCGTGTACGACGACACTGCGCGAAGCTGGTCGTGGGCCAACGCCTTGGTCGGGGACAAGTAGAGAACAGACGCCACCCGTCGATGCGGTGACGCGGCCTGGGCGATGCTCAAGGTGGCAAAGGCAGGCAGCAGGTAGCCGAGCGATTTGCCCGACGCCGTCCCGGTCGCGACCACCACATGCCGGCCCGAGTACGCCGCCTCGGCGGTCGCGACCTGATGAGTCCAAGGCGCGGTGATGCCGGCGTCCGCGAGCTGCGCGAGAACCTCGGCGGGCGCCCAGCGCGGCCAGTCAGACGTTTGCCCCAGTCGCGCCGGCACGGTCTCGACATGCGTGAGCCGGTCGTCCCGGCCTGCTGCCAGACGCTTCAGCACAGCCGCCGCCTCACCACCTCCGCGCATACCGCGAGCGTAGTGCCGGCCACGGACAGCACGCGGCGGGAGTGCACGGGGCGTGTGCACGCGCCGGATGCACGCCTCATTTTGGGGAGGAAGATCGACTTCGGTTCGACGAGATGAAAGAGTTTTCGGCAACGGTCCTTCTCACGGTCCGTACATGGTTGAATGCAGCAGTTCACGGGATCGGAGGCCGAAGTGGATCTGTCGCTGACCGCGCGCGCCGAGGGCGGGCGCACCGTCATCGAGGTGGCGGGGGAGATCGACGTCTACACCGCACCGAAGCTCCGCGAGAAGATCGCAGCGCTCGTCGACGAAGGCGTCTACCACCTGGTGGTCGACCTGGAACGGGTGGACTTCCTGGACTCCACCGGTCTCGGCGTCCTCGTCGGTGGATTGAAACGGGTGCGCACCCACGACGGATCCCTGTCCCTGGTCTGTACCCAGGAACGGCTGCTGAAGATCTTCCGGATCACCGGCCTGACGAAGGTGTTCGACATCCATCCGGACGTCGCCTCGGCGATCTGACGACGTGACGACGAAGTGAAAACGTGTCCCCTTCAACACGAAGAGTGAGGTACCAGCTCGCGCGCTCGGGTATGGCGTAGACCACCCTGTCGTCAGGTCTGGTCGGATACCCGTTAGAGTGACCCACCGCGCCAAGTCTCTTTGGTGCTGTGCCGTATTTTCCCAACCCTTCGGTTGCGGCAGACGGGGGCCGTCAAGCCCTGAGGGGTTGCCTACAAGGAGGACGGATGTCCGCGCTGCTTGCACAAGCGGTGGATCTTTCGTCGAGCAACACCACACTGGTGATCGTCGTCGGAGTGATCGCGATCCTCGCGGTCGCCATTGCGATGGTCTTCCGGGGCCAGGTGCTTGCCGCGAACGATGGCACCGAGAACATGAAGACGATCGCCGCGGCGGTCCAGGAAGGCGCATCCGCCTACCTGAACCGGCAGTTCCGAACGCTGGGCGTCTTCGCCATCGTCGCGTTCCTGCTGCTGTTCCTGTTGCCCGCCCACAGTGACGGCGACAACGAGACCACGCTGAAGATCTTCCGCTCCGTCTTCTTCCTGATCGGTGCGGGCTTCTCCGCGCTGATCGGCTACCTGGGGATGTGGCTCGCGACGCGCGCCAACGTCCGGGTCGCCGCCGCGGCCCGCGACGAGGGCCGCGACCCCGCGATGCGGGTCGCGTTCCGCACCGGTGGAACCGTCGGCATGGCGACGGTCGGCTTCGGCCTGTTCGGCGCCTCGCTGGTCGTGCTGCTGTTCAAGGGCGACGCCCCGACCGTGCTCGAGGGCTTCGGTTTCGGTGCCGCCATGCTCGCCATGTTCATGCGTGTCGGCGGCGGTATCTTCACCAAGGCCGCCGACGTCGGCGCCGACCTGGTCGGCAAGGTCGAGCAGAACATCCCCGAGGACGACCCCCGCAACGCGGCGACCATCGCCGACAACGTGGGTGACAACGTCGGTGACTGCGCCGGTATGGCGGCCGACCTGTTCGAGTCGTACGCCGTGATGCTGGTGGCCTCGCTGATCCTGGGCAAGGCCGCGTTCGGCGAGCAGGGCCTGATCTTCCCGCTGATCGTGCCGGCCATCGGCGCGATCACCGCGGTCATCGGCGTCTTCCTGACCCGTCCGCGGACCGGTGAGAACGGCCTGCGCACGATCAACCGGGCGTTCTACATCTCGGCGATCATCTCCGGTGTGCTCTGTGCGGTGGCAGCGTTCGTCTACCTGCCGAGCAGCTTCAAGGACCTGACCGGCGCCACCGAGACGATCGCCGCGACCGACGGCGACCCGCGGCTGATCGCCACCGTCTCGGTGATCATCGGCATCGTGCTGGCGGCCATCATCCTGGCCCTGACCGGCTACTACACCGGCACCGAGGACAAGCCGGTCAAGGACGTCGGCAAGACCTCGCTGACCGGCGCCGCGACCGTGATCCTGTCGGGTATCTCGGTCGGCTTCGAGTCCGCCGTCTACACCGCCGTGGTGATCGCGGCGGCCGTGTACGGCGCCTTCCTGGTCGGCGGCACCGGTGTGGTCGCGCTGTTCGCGATCGCGCTGGCCGGCTGTGGTCTGCTCACCACCGTCGGCGTCATCGTCGCGATGGACACCTTCGGCCCGGTCTCCGACAACGCGCAGGGCATCGCCGAGATGTCCGGCGAGGTGGACGGCGAGGCGGCCCAGATCCTGACCGAACTGGACGCCGTCGGCAACACCACCAAGGCCATCACCAAGGGCATCGCGATCGCCACCGCGGTACTGGCCGCGACCGCGTTGTTCGGCTCCTACACCGACTCGATCCGGTCCTCGCTGGGCGACAACTACGCCAAGTTCGAGGCTTCCGCGCTGGTGTTCAACCCGGAAACCCTGGTCGGCCTGATCCTCGGTGCGGCCGTGGTGTTCATGTTCTCCGGCCTCGCGATCAACGCCGTCGGCCGCGCCGCCGGTGCGGTCGTCTACGAGGTACGTCGTCAGTTCCGCGACATCCCCGGGATCATGGAGGGCACGGGCAAGCCGGAGTACGGCAAGGTCGTCGACATCTGCACCCGCGACTCGCTGCGGGAGCTGGCGACTCCGGGTCTGCTCGCGCTGACTGCGCCGATCGCCGTCGGCTTCGGCCTCGGTGCCGGGGCGCTGGCCGGCTACCTGGCCGGTGCGATCGGTGCCGGCACCCTGATGGCGGTCTTCCTGGCCAACTCCGGTGGTGCCTGGGACAACGCCAAGAAGCTGGTTGAGGACGGCAACCACGGCGGCAAGGGCTCGCCCGCGCACGAGGCCACCGTCATCGGTGACACCGTCGGTGACCCGTTCAAGGACACCGCCGGCCCGGCCATCAACCCGCTGATCAAGGTGATGAACCTGGTCTCCGTGCTGATCGCTCCGGCTGTCGTCGGACTGTCGGCGATCGGCGACGACACCAACAAGCCGCTGCGGATCGGTATCGCCGTGGTCGCGGTCGTCATCCTGGCGGCTGCCGTGTTCGTCTCCAAGCGCCGTGAGTCGGTCATTTCCGACACCCCGGCCGAGGTGAACGCCGCCGCCTGAGCGCGGTAACACGCAGAAACGGCCCGCCGGTTTCCGGCGGGCCGTTTCGTATGGCTGGACCAGGACGGTCCGCCCTTTTACTGTCGTTGTACGACGAACTGCGCTACGCCGAGCGTAGGGAGGTAGCGGTGCCTCGACGACCGGCCACGGGCTCTGCTTCCCCGAGACGGGCGACGCTCGCCCGTCTCTCGGCGCTCCTGCTTCTCATCGTGGCGGGAGCGCTCGCAACTGCGCAGCCTGCGAGCGCGACCGCACAGCAGCCGGATGCCGACTATCTCAACGCCGCCCACCAACTCGATCTGACGATTATCCAGGCTGCCCACTCGGGGACGATCCACGGCCGGACTACGTGCTTGAAAAACGTCGCCGCCCAAGAGGAACGCGATCATCGCAAGCTGGCCGCGCAGCAGCTCGAGGTCGCCAATCAGTTCGGCATCGGGCTGGTGACACTGCCGTCGGCCGCGCAGCGTGAGCAGCTCGCCGCGCTCGCGGCCAAAGCCGGGACTTCCGGGTACGACGCCGCCTGGCTGGAGTTGCAGCGCCAGTTGCACCAGCAGTACCTGGCACTGGTCGAGGGCGAGCTGCCGAAGAGCGCCTCGCCTGCCGTCGAGTCAGTGGCCAACGGCGCCAAACCGGTCATCGAGATGCACCTGCGCACGCTGTCAGGTCCCTGCAAGGACGAGACCAAGCCGCCGGTCGTGTCGACCGGCGACGGCGGTCAGGTGGCCGATGCCGAGCGGACTCGGTCTCGGGCGGCGGTGCTGCTGTTCGGCGTCGGCGTACTTCTCCTTCTTGTCGGCAAGCCGGTTCCGGTCCGGCGGCGTCTGCTCGGAGTCGTAGCGGTCGGTGCCGCACTGGTCATGGTGTTCGGCAGGCCCGGTGACAGCGGGCAGGTCCCGGACGCGAGTGCGGCGGCCATGGACCGCGAGGCTGCCGTTCCGCCGGTGCGACTGAAGCTGCCTGGCGTCCTGGAGGCATCGGTGCAGCCGGTGGCGACCGCCGGCGACGGGCGGCTGCAGATGCCTGCGTCGGCGGCCGACGTGGGCTGGTGGGCGGCTGGTGCGGCGCCGGGCTCGGCCGGCGGTACGGTGCTGCTGGCCGGTCACGTGGACACGGCTCGCGGTCGCGGAGTGTTCGCCGCGCTCTCAGGGGTGCGGGTGGGCACCAGGGTTGCCGTGACGGCCGGGGGCGGAGACGTGCACTGGTACCGCATCGTGGCGCGCCGGACCTACCGGCAGGAAGCGTTGCCCGCGGACCTTTTCCACGGTGCAGTGAAGCCGCGGCTGGCGCTGGTGACCTGCACCGGCTCGTACAACCACACGACGCACCGCTACAGCAGCAATCTCGTGCTCTACGGTGTTCCGGTGGACTAGGCCGTGGCTGGCAATCCCGCGCCTACTGCGCGGGATTACCAGACACGACCTAGCCGCGGGGGCCGTTCTTTTGGTAGTCACTTCCATCTACTCCCAACCGAAGTACGGCCGGTCGTCGACTTTCGGCTGATGTGGGCGGGTGGCCGGATGGGGGATCGTCGGGGTCGTGGTCAGGGCTTTAACGGATGGTCGCCTGGCCCGGGCGGACGGCAGAATCAACCCACGGGTGGACACACCGGATCCGCCCCGGGTCCGATGTTCTGCACCGGTCCGACCTCGATACTGAACTCAATGCGACACCACCGCCCGACCGGGAACACTGGCGCCACCGAACGAGGAGTAGGCGATGATCGAGGCAAAGGGCCTCACCAAGCGATACGGCGCAACTGTTGCCGTTGACAACCTGTCTTTCGAGGTGAAACCCGGCAAGGTGACCGGCTTCCTCGGCCCGAACGGGGCCGGCAAGTCGACCACGATGCGGATGATCCTCGGCCTGGACACCCCGACATCCGGCGACGTCCGGATCGACGGCCAGCGCTACCGCGACCTGCACCAGCCGCTGACCAAGGTCGGCGCGCTGCTGGACGCCAAGTGGGTGCACCCGAACCGGTCGGCCCGATCGCACCTGGCCTGGATGGCGGCTTCCAACAAGCTGCCGAAGGACAGCGTCGACAAGGTACTGGAGATGGTCGGCCTGACCACGGTCGCGAACAAGCGGGCCGGCGCCTACTCACTGGGTATGTCGCAGCGGCTAGGCATCGCCGGTGCACTGCTCGGCGACCCTGAGGTGCTGCTGTTCGACGAGCCGGTCAACGGCCTCGACCCGGAGGGCATCGTCTGGATCCGCACCTTCATGCACCGGCTGGCCGATGAGGGCCGGACCGTGCTGGTGTCCAGCCACCTGCTGTCCGAGATGGCGCTGACCGCCGAGGAACTGATCGTCATCGGCCGCGGCCGGCTGATCGCCCAGAGCACCACCCAGGAGTTCGTCGACCGCGCCAGCGGTACGACGGTCAAGGTCCGGACCCCGCAGCTCGACCAGCTGGCCGGTGTGCTGCAACAGCAGCAGCTGGTCACTCGGATCGAGGACGTCGAGGACCAGGGCAAGGTCCTGTTCGTCGAGGGCGACCTGAGCACCGACCAGGTCGGTGAGGCCGCCGCCGCGCACGGCATCGTGCTGCACGAACTGACCCTGCAACGCGGCTCGCTGGAGCAGGCGTTCATGCAGATGACCGGGGATTCGGTCGAATACCACGCGCACGACGAGGTCGCCGCGGTGACCCAGCTCGAGGCGCCGACCGCCGCCGAGGTGGCTGCGGGTCCGAAGGAGGACAACTGACATGTCGGTGATCACAGTCGAGCGGATCAAGCTCTTCTCCACCCGCTCGCCGTGGTGGTGCATGGTCATCGCGGCGTTCCTGACCGTCGGTTTCGCCGCCCTCACCACCGGCTTCCTGAACTCCACGGACGAGCAGCAGGCGACGATCTTCATCACCCAGCCCGGCGCGCAGCTCAGCCAGATGGTGATGATGGTGATGGCGGCCCTCGCGGTCACCACCGAGTACCGCTTCGGCACCATCCGGACCAGCTTCCAGGCTGTTCCGCAGCGTGCCGCGCTGCTGCTCGGCAAGACCGCGGTCGTGGCCTTCCTGGCCGGGGTCATCGGCCTGATCGCGTCGTTCGGTGCCTGGGGCATCGGCAGCCTGTTCGCCGGCAACGCGGACCTGGCCATCAACACCGGGGCCGAGTGGCGGCTGCTGGCCGGCCAGGGCCTGATCTTCGCGCTGTCCGCGGTGATCGCGGTGGCGGTCGGCATCCTGATCCGGCAGAGCGCCGGTGCGATCGCGATCCTGATCCTCTGGCCGCTGCTGGTGGAGAACCTGGTCACGCTGATCCCCAAGGTCGGCGACGACCTGGCCAAGTGGGCGCCGTTCGCGAACGGCAGTTCGTTCCTGAACCAGGGCCAGGACTTCGGTCTGGCCGGCGCGGGTGCCGGTGGCAGCGACTTCGCCCTCGGTCCCTGGTGGGCCCTGCTGTACTTCGCCGGCTGGGCGGCGGCGCTTTTGGTGATCGCCCTGTTCACGGCGAGCAAGCGCGACGCCTGATCGCGATGACGACGATCCCGGCCGTGGTTGAGGGGCCCTGGCCGGGGTCGTGAGGCCCGGCCGGGCTGAGGGGTCCTGGCCGCGCTGAGGCCCGTGGAACGTCACGTTCCACGGGCCCACCCTTGCTCCGAGGCGGTCGCCGTACCGCTGCGTAGGGGTGGCGGGGGCGGCGGGAAAGCGTCTAGCCTGCCGCGCATGACCGACTGGGCGCAGGTGCGCGCCGATGAGTTCTCCGTCCCGACCGATCGTCCGCTCACCGAGCTCGTCGCCGAGTTGTCCGCGCTGCTGCGCTCCCCGGACCCGGTGCTGCGCGACGCCCAGGCGTACTCGATCCTCGCCACCTGGATCGGCCGCGGCGTACTGTCCGCCGATCAGCTGCGCGCGCTCGGCGACGAGATGGTGGTGCGGTTCGCGGACCCCGAGACGCAGGCCCGCACGTTCGCGCCGCTGATCCTGGACTGCATCGTCACCGCAGGTGTCTTCGAGCCGCACTGGGTGCCGCCGTTCGAACGCTGGTACGTCGCCGAGGAGGACCTGCGCGGGTACGACGCCAAGCTCGGCTGGCTGCACGCGATCGCGCACGGCTCCGACCTGCTGGGCGCCCTCGGGCTGCATCCGGCCGTCGAGCCGGTGCAGATGCTCCGGTTGGGCATAGGCCGCATTCTGACGCCGACACAGTACGTCCTGCGGGACATGGAGGACGACCGCCTCGGCTACGCTCTGGCGACCACCCTGACCCGCTCAGATCTCACCGAGACCGATGCCACCGAGTGGCTCGACCCCGCCGTCCGGATCCTCGCCAATCCGCCGAGCGAGGGCATCACACCGGAGGTCACCAACACCATCCGCACGCTGCGGGTCCTCTACCTGTTGGTCGACCACGGCGTTCGCGTGCCGAGCTCCGGCCCGGTCACGCAGATCCCGCACCGCGACCTCGTGAAGGCGAAGATCACCGAGGTCGTCCGGATGGTGACGCCGTACTATCTGTGAGCTTGCGGCGGACGGGTGTTGACTTGATCACATCCGCACCACAGCCGTCGAAGGATGAGACCCGCATCCGACTTTCGGCTGAGATTTCCCTGAAGTGTCCCCGAGGTACGGCGTGCCGCGGTCCAGGGCGATGTACAGGTGGTTTCCGGTAGATGCAGAGATCTCGTTCATGACAAGGTCTGTGCTGGTATTGCCGTGGTCCCCTCCCATGGTGGTGCCAACGCCACTACCGCAGTAGTGCCAACACCATCAGATCTGCTCCTTGGCAACGCTACTTTTTAGGTGACGAAAGCCGTCGGGGGCAAGCAGTTCAGAGAGGGCGCGTGGAAGTCATGGTTGCGACATACCTGAAGAGATGGGTCGGCAGCCGGATCTTGAACAGGACCACTCGCAAGGGTGGTCTCGACCTGTCGAAGATGCGGATGTTTCCCAGCCAGGTCTCGATGCCGCTGCGCCGTCACGGCGTGGACCCGGTGCCGGAGCTGGCCAAGGTGCGCGAGGAAGAGCCCGTGCACAAGCTGGCGCATCTGTTCGGGCTCAACGTCTGGGTGGTGAGCGGGCATGCGGAGGCCAAGTCCGTGCTCGCCGACTCGACGAACTTCAGCAACGACATCCGGCCGCTGGTCGGCTCGGACCCGAACAAGCCGTCGGAGGGGATCGGGGGGCTCGGGTTCACCGACCCGCCGGACCACACCCGGCTGCGGAAGCTGCTGACACCGGAGTTCACCAAGCGGCGGCTGGCGCGGCTGGAGCCGGCGATCGAGAAGATCGTCCAGGACCAGCTGGACCTGATGGAGGCCAAGGGTCCGGTCGCAGACATCGTGTCGGACTTCGCCTTCAACGTGCCGTTCCTGCTGATCGCCGACCTGCTGGGCGTCGAGGAGTCGGATCGCGACCGCTTCCGGGCGCTCGGGCCGGCGCGGTTCGACCTGTCCGGTGGTGGGATCGGGGTGTTCGGCTCGGCCAGCGAGTCCCGCGACTTCCTGTTCGAGATCGTCCGCAAACAGCGCAAGAACCCGGGCGACGGACTGATCGGGTCGATCATCCGCGAGCAGGGTGACGACATCGACGACGTCGAGCTCGGTGGGCTCGCCGACGGCGTGTTCCTGGGTGGTTACGAGACGTCCGCGAGCATGCTCGCGCTCGGCACGCTGGTGCTGATGCGCAACCCGGAGAACTTCGAGCGGATCCGCAACGAACCCGGGGCGGTCGACGCGATCGTCGAGGAGCTGCTGCGGTATCTGACCGTCGTCCAGGTGGCGTTCCCACGGTTCGCGCGGCACGACCAGGACCTGTTCGGCCAGCAGGTGAAGAAGGGCGACCTGGTCGCGGTGTCGCTGTCGGGGGCCGACCGCGACAAGGAGGTGTTCGGTCCGGACGCGGAGGAGTTCTGGCCGCGTCGCGCACCGGCCGCGCACCTCGCCTTCGGCCACGGCATGCACCGCTGCGTCGGCGCCGAACTCGCCCGGATGGAACTCCGGGCCGCGTTCTCCGCGCTGGCCCACCGCTTCCCCGACCTGTCCCTCGCCATTCCCGAGGAGCAGCTCAGGTTCCGCGACTTCTCCATCGTCTACGGCGTCGAGACTCTGCCCGTCCAGCTCCACGCCGCAGAGCCCGAGCAGGTGGCCGGCTGACGTGCAGTCCACCGAGCAGTACGCCGCCGGGTTGCCGCGGAAGCGGATGGCGGCGGGGGTGTTGTTCCGAGGTGAGGACGATCGCGTTCTGCTGGTGGAGCCGTCGTACAAGCCGAACTGGGAGCTGCCCGGGGGTGTGGTCGAGGCCAACGAGGCGCCGTGGGTGGCGGCGGCCCGCGAGCTGAAGGAGGAGCTCGGGGCGGAGCGGCCGATCGGGCGGTTGCTGCTGGTGGATCACGTGCACGCGTACGACGGCCGCCTCGAAGGCATGATCTTCGTCTTCGACGGCGGTGTCGTGACGGAGGCCGACCTGGCCGCGTTCACGTTCCCGGACGGGGAGATTCTGTCCGTCGGGCTCTACTCCCTGGCCGACGTACGCGCGCGGGTGAAGCCGCTGTTGGCCGATCGACTCACCGCTGCCCTCGCGGCCGTGCACGAAGGCACGACGGCCCTCTGTGAGCACGGCGTGCGCGTCGCCTGAGCTCTCAGCTCGGGGGGCTCGGCGTGCTTGGGGTGCTTGGGGTGCTTGGGCTCAGGGCGAAGCGGTCGGCGAAGGCGGAGAGTTGGTCGCGTTGCTCGGAGGGGTCCGGGCTCGACGTGCCGACCACCAGGCGGGTGACTCCCTGGGCGGCGTACGCCTCGAGCGAGGCAGGGGTCAGCTCGATCGAACCCCAGCGTGTGTAGTCGAGGGTGCGGTCGCCTGCCATGGTCTGAGCCAGGTCCCACTGGGCCGCGCGCTCGTCGCCCATCAGCGCGCCGCCGGCGAAGTACCCGTCACCGCGCAGTCCCGCCCGCCGGGCCGCGGCGCGGCTCGACCCGCCGACGTGGATCGGCAGCCGGGACAGGGGTTTCGGAAAGCTGTGGACGTTCTTGAACTCGAAGAACTCACCGGAGTAGCTGGCCCCGTCCGCCTCGTCGGACCACAGCAGCCGCAGTACGTCGATCGCCTCGTCGGCGCGGCGACCGCGGGTGCTGAAATCCACGCCGGCCGCCACTGCCTCACTCGGCAGAGCGCCGATGCCCACGGTGAGCAGTCGCATCCGCCCCTTCGAGAGCACGTCGATCGTCGCCAGCCGCTTCGCCAGCATCACCGGGTGGTAGTACGGCAGCAGCAACACTCCGGTTCCCAGCAGGATCCGCTCGGTCGCCGCAGCGACGTACGTGAGCAGGTCGAGCGGAGCGCCGTACGGCAGCGTCACCGGCAGTTCGGTACCGCCGAACGTGTCACCGGTCGTCAGCGCCACCCGCTCCGGCACGTAGATCCCTTCGAATCCACACGCCTCCGCATGCTGCGCGAACGCCGCCAAGTGATCCGGATCCACTCCGAACATGGTCGTGCTGTAGCTGACCGCGAACTTCATCCCGTTCCTTCCGCCGTGGGGCAGCACCTTAGAACGTTGCCCCCAGGGTCAAGGCAACTTACTCGCCGAAGAGGTTGTCCACGACACCGTTCGCGCCACCGAAGGTGTGGTTGACCGGGTTGCTGAAGGCGTACGGCACCTTGCCGAGGCTCTGGATCGGAGTCGAGAGTCCGTTGGCGTGGCCGACGGCGTACATGTAGGCGCTGCCGGTGTCGCGGTCGATGCCGGTGAGCAGGGTGCTCTGGGTGCCGCACCTGGTGGCGACGAGGGATTCGAAGCCTTGCCAGGTGGACGTACGGACGGCTTTGACGATCGGTTTCATGGGCGACGCGACCGGGATCCGGATCGTGTAGAGCGATCCGCCGCGGAGGGTGGCCAGCAGGGTGTCGTACGTCGCGGTGGTGCTGATCAGTGTCATCGCCTTGACCGCCGAGAACCCGGGGTACGACTCCGGGCGCGCCGTACGACCGGCCTTCGTGACCCAGCGATACAGAACACCGTCGTCGCGGAGGCCGTACAGGGTGCCGAACATGGGGTTGTGGGTCTCGCCCTGCTGGTCGCGGTAGTTGGAGGTCTGGATCTGGGTGAACCGATCCCAGCCACCACCGATCCGGCGCGTGCCGATGCTGGGCTGGGTCGGATCGGCATGCGCCCAGAAGATCTCGGCGTAGTACAGGGCCGATCCGCTGATGACGTTCCCGTACTCCCAGAAGCTCCCATCGATGGGCGACGTGTACCAGTTGGCGCTCGCCTTCACCGGCAACACCTGCCACGACTGCTCGGACGCCACGATGGTCGGTGGCCGCGTGGAGAACAACGCGGCCCGACCGTTCATCCCGGTCGCCGTGAACCAACCGACACTCTGCCGGCACGCGTCGTTCACCGCCGTCGGTCCCGCCGCGCTGGACGCCTTCGGCTTGACCTGCACCTCCGCACCCGCCGCCGGCCCCGCGCCCAGTCCTCCCACCAGCCCCAACCCCGCGACCGCAACCACTACCACTACCCGCCTGAGTTTCATCGGAATCCCCTCCGCTCCGATCTGCCGCACGACCACCACGACTCCCAGCCCCAGACACGCAGCCACCGACGGCTAGACCCCTCACCCCCTAGATGCCTGAACCCCCCGCAGAGTTACCAAACCACCCCACCCAGTCGCCGCAGCCACCGCCGGTCCACTGTCCGCAGTCTTCAGAGGATGCACCTGCACGCGTGGGGGAACCAGCTGTCTGCAGGCGTCGGGTTGTGGGGTGTGGGGAACCACTGGAGTTTGGTGAACTTTGGGGTCCGGAATGGCGGTGGGTAGTTTTGGGGTGGCACTAGGTGGTCGTTGGCCGGATCGGGTCGTGACAGAGGTGGGGGTGGGTGGTCACAATGGGCGGTCCGGCCCGAGGTGCGGGTGAGGATCAGGGGAGGCCGCCGGCGGGTATGGGGAGTGGCGAGATGGCGACGGGCGACGTACTGACCGCCCGGATCGCCGCCGCAATGACATCGGCTCAGTCCGGTGGGCATGCGAGCGCGGCTGCCGAGATCGAGCTGATCCGGGCCGAGCTGGGTGGCGTGCCGAGCTATCAGCTGGCCGCGGCGGAGTACGTGCGCGGTGTCTCGGCGCACCATGCCAGCGACGCCGACGAGGCGCTCAAGGCCGTCGACGCGTGTATCGCGGTCGCGAAGGCGATCGACGAGCCGGGCTGGGAAGCCAACGCCTTGGCGATCCGCATCATCAACCTCGCCCGCAGCGGCCGCGGTGGTGACACCGTCAACGACCTGGTCGCCGCAGAGCAGGCGCTGATCCGGACGAAGGATCCCGGCCTGGCCGCCTGGGCACACACAGGTCTCGGCTACGCGTACGACGTACTTCGCCTCTTCGAGCTGTGCATCCCGCACTACGAGCAGGCGGCCCGGGCGGACGCCGACGTGTTCGAGCTGGCCGAGTCGGAGGCGATCGACCGGCTGAATCTCGCCGAGACCTATCTCCGGTGGGCGCATGAGCTCGAGCGCCTGGGCGATCCGTCGTACGTCGGGGAGATCCGCGAGCGGCTCGGATCGGCGGCGTACTGGGCGCGTGAGGGTGAGCGGGTGATCGTCGACGACGAGAGCCAGGAGTTCTGGCGGTTGAGTGCGCGGCTGTGGCTGGCCGGCGCGGCGACCGACCACGATCCGGACTCGGCGGTGGCCGAGCTGACCGAGTGCCGCGACGAGATCAGCAAGCTGGGTGAGACCGAGCGGCTCGCGATCGCGGGCGCCTACCTGGCCAGGGCTCTGCAAGCACAGGGCAAGTCCGAAGAGGCAAGGGCGGCGGCCGATCGGGCCGCGGATGACCTGATTCCATTGGCGGATCCGGCCACGCACGTGCTGGTTCTGCAGACCCGATCGGAGATCGCCGCCGCGTCCGGTGAGCGGGGAGCCGTTGCAGGGTTGGAGTATGCGCGTTCGGAGGCGCGCGGTTGGTGGAAGGAGCGGCAGCGTGCGCTGACCGCCGTACGGCATGCGCTTGCCGCGCACGACCTTTCGGCGCGGCACGACGCTGAGTGGCATGCGGCGCGGCAGGATCCCCTGACCGGCGTGGGGAATCGGCGCGCGCTCGACGAGCGACTGACCGCGGCGCGTGATTCGGGGCGGGCTGTGACTGTCCTCGCGATCGATGTGGACAACCTGAAGGTGGTCAACGACACGTTCGGGCACGCCTGCGGGGACGAATTGCTGCAGGTTGTGGCAAACCTGCTGGTAGAACAGGCGCGAGCAACTGATGCCGTGGTTCGATCGGGGGGCGACGAGTTCGTCGTGGTGCTCGATCAGCCGGACGCCAAGGGCGGTGCGCTGCTGGCACTGCGGATCCGGACCGCGGTCAGGGCGATCGCGGCGGCGACGGACAAGCCGTGGCTGCGGCGGCTCGGTTTGAGCATCGGGTACGCCGCTACGGCGGAAGGTGTTGCAGTGGACCAGCTGATCGCGACGGCGGATCGGCGGCTGTACGGCGACAAACGTCGTCAGCGGTGAGGCAGGCACTCAGGGGAGGTTTCTTGCGCGAGACGTCGGGGGTGACGGCGCGGATCGCGGCGGCGATGACCCGGGCCCAGTCGGGTAATCCGGCTGAGGCGGCGACCGAGATCAACCGGTTGCTGGTCGAACTCGGGCCGGAGCCGACGCATGAGCGCGCCGCGGCCGAGTACGTGCGGGCCGTCGCGGCACACCACGCCACCGACGCGATGGAGGCCTTGGACGCGGTCAACGCCTGTATCCGGGTCGCGCGGGCGATCGACGAGCCGGGCTGGGAGGCGAACGCGATCGCGATCCGGATCGTCACGCTGATCCGTACCGGCGAGGGTGGCGACTCGGTCGCGGACCTGGTCGCGGCGGAGAACGCGCTGTCCCGGACCCGCGATCTCGGCCTGGCCGGCTGGGCCCACACCGGCCTCGGCTACGCCTACGATCTGCTCCGCCTGTACGAGCTGTGCATCCCGCACTTCGAGCTTGCCGCCGAGGGCGACCACGACCCACTCGGGCTGGCGGAGGCTCCGGCGATCAACCGGCTCAACCTGGCCGAGTCCAACCTCCGCTGGGCGCACGAGCTCGAGCGGCTCGGCGACACGTCGTACGGCGAGGAGATCGCCGAACGGCGGCGGGAGGCGCGCCGGTGGGCGGGTGAGGCGATCCAGGTGATCGTCGGCGCCGACCTGCTCGGGTACTGGCCGATCGCCGGCCGAATGTGGCTGGCCGCCAGCAACGACGACACCGAGGCCGCCGAGGCCACGGTGATCCTGAAGGACTGCCGGGACCAGTTGGCGAAGCTGGGCGACCTGGAGCTGGCCGCGATCGCGGGTGCCTATCTGGCCAAGGCGTACGCCGCCATGGGCCAACTCGACGATGCGATGGAGGCCGCGGACCGGGCCGGCACGGATCTTCCGCCGACCTCGGATCCGCCGGTGGAGGCGTTGATCCGGCACACCGCCGTACAGATCGTTGCCGAGTCGGGTGACGCGGGAGCCGCGACAGGCCTGCAGTACGCGCGGGCGATCACCAGAGGTTGGTGGGCGGAGCGGCTGCGCGGTCTGTACGCCGTACGGACCGCACTGGCCAACCATGAGTTGTCGATCAGACACGACGCGGAATGGCGCGCGGCGCGTGAGGATCCGCTGACCGGTGTGGGCAATCGGCGTGCGCTGGATGAACGGATGTCGGTGGCCCACGACGCCGCGCGATCGGTCGCGGTGATCGCCATCGACGTCGACAACCTGAAGGTCATCAACGACAGCTACGGGCACGCCTGCGGTGACGCGGTACTGCGCCGGGTCGGCCAGCTCCTGACCGAGCAAAGTCGTGCCGAGGACGTGGTCGCGCGCGCTGGTGGCGACGAGTTTGTCGTGGTGCTGGACAATCCGGACGAGCGCGGCGCGCGGGAGCTGGTCGAGCGGATCAAGTCCACGGCCGACCGGGTCGCGGCGAGCGCGGTCGAACCGTGGTTCACGATGCTGCGGCTGAGCATCGGCCAGGCCAGCAGCACCGACGGCATCGCGGTCGGCGAACTGCTGACCGAGGCGGACCGGCGGATGTACGCCGAGAAACGCCGCCGCCGCGGACAGGCCTAGTAGTCCAGGAACCCTTCCACCACCAGGCGACGGATCTGCGGCAGGTAGTCCTGCAGGACCTCCACGACCGGACGATCCAACAGGTCGGCGAGCGCGGCGAGGATCTGCCCGACAGTCAGGTCGCCGTCACACGCACCGACGAAGCCGGCCAGCACGGTGTCGACCTGCTCCGCCCGCCGCATCCCACGCTGGCGCCGCAACACGATGGCCGCCGGATCCTCCGCACCCGGTCGCCCGGTCGTCTCCTGGATCACGTCGTCCGCTACCACCAGATGCAGCCCGGTCAGGTCAGCCGGCGTTCCCTCTGCCCGCTCGAACCGGTGCAGTAGGTGCGGACCGATCGGCTGCTCGATCTCGTAAGGCCACTCCTCGGCGTCGAGCGTCCCTGCCACGTTGTGCAAGGTGATCCAGCCCATGCCGATCGCTTCCACGTCCTGCGCGTCCAGCCAGCGCATCCAGGCGTCGTACTGAGAGGTGTACGACGGTGTGCCAGGCGCACCGGCGTCGCGGAGCCAGAGTTCGACGTACTCGGAGGGGTCGAGCTGCTCGCGTTGCACTGCCCAGGCGGACCGATCGCCTGTCCACGCAGCGATCCGGTCACGCCAGTCCTCGCCGCGGACGTAGGTCCAGTTGGCGAGCAGTTGGCACCAGCCACCCTCGGTCAGGTGGTCCGGCGCCTGCCGCACCAGCTGCTCGACGAGGGAGTCGCCGGCGAACCCCGTCTCGCGGTACGTCAGCTGATCGTCGCCCGGAGGTGAGATCACGTACGGCGGGTTGCTCACGATCAGATCGAAGCGTTCGCCCCGGACCGGTTCGAACAGGCTGCCTTCGCGGACATCGAGCTCGATCCGGTTCAGCGCGCCCGTCCACCGGGCCAGCCGGAGCGCGCGGGGGTTCACGTCAGTGGCGACGACCTGGTTGACCCGGTTGGACAGATGCAGCGACTGGATCCCGCTGCCGGTGCCGATGTCGAGTGCCCGTTCGGCCTTGATCGGCACGGTCAGATTGACCAGGCTGAGGCTGGCTGACGAGATCCCGAGAGCGTAGTCGCTGCGCATCGGCTCGCGCCGCCCGTCCAGGCCGGGCGTCAGGTCCGCGATCACCCACCATTGCCGGTCGTCCTCGGCGTACGGCCTGATGTCGAGGCGAGCCCGAGCAGAACCGCCGTCGACCGCGATGATGCCGAGAGCAACCAGGTCGATACCCGGAAAAGCCCGCAGGGCAAGGGATTCCGGTACGTCGTGTTGTAGCAGGAACAACCGGATGATCGTGTCGAGGGGGTCGCCGGACGAGGTGCGCCGGCCCGCGAGAGTGGTCTCGTTGCGGGCCAGCGCACCGTTCGCCTGAGGACCCAGCCGGCCGGCCACTCCCTCAACCGTGTACCCGGCTACCGTGAACGCCTCTCGCAGCGCGTCCACGTCGCTCCCCGTCAGTCCGTTCACGCGCTCATCCTCCCACCACCCCCTCCGGCAAATTTCAGGGGACAACCCTTGAGCTTGCCCCTTCTCCCGCCGTATTTCGGCCAGAGAACCGGTCATTCGAGGGGACAACCGTCCTTCTGCACGTCACGGCCAGGACGGCGCCGGTCACCAGCCGGTCGTCTGCCGACGGGTGGTGCGCGGACAGGTGGTGCGCGGACAGGCGGTGTGCAGACCGACAGGTAGTGCAGTTGTGAGACGCCGTACGCAGGGCAACGCCTGCGCTCAGGTGCACTACGTACGGCCTGACACCTCCTGTCCGTCTGTACGCCGCCCCACACCCCAGCCTGAACCGACCACACAGCAGGCAAGGTGGACGGACAACCCCTGAAGTAGTCGGTTCTGCGGTCTGAATACGAGGGTGGAAGGGGGCATTTGGAGGGTTATCCGCTCAAATGCCCCTGTGGGTGTGGCGGGGTGGGTGAGCGTGGCGGGTGGCGGGTGGCGGGTGGCGGGTGGCGGCGTGGCGGGGGGAGTTGTTGGGGCGGCGGGTGGTGGGGTGGTGGGTCGTGCGGTGGCGGGGTGGTGCGGTGGGTGGCGTCGTTGGGTGGGTTATGGGTTGCAGGTCAGGTTGGCTTCTGCCCAGTCGGCATGATCGCTGGTGACGCCGTCGCCGCCGTCGGTGACCTGCAGCGTCAGCGTCTGGCCGCCGGTCACGTCCACCGAGACGCTCGCGGTCGGCGACGTACCGGTGAGCAGGTCCGAGGTGTACTTCGCGGTCCCGTCGACGAGGACCTTGAAGCTGACCTTGCCGCGGTCCTCCATCTCGTCGTCGATCCCGGCCTTGGCGGTGAAGGTCTTGCAGTTCCCGCCCATCCGGACACTCACCGACGACGCCGCGTGGGTCCCGAGACCCTTCGCGTACTGCACGCCGTCGAGGGTGATCGGCCCACCGTCACCGGCGCCGTCCTCGCCGTTGCTGTGGTCCCGTTCGACCGGACCCCAGCCGTTCGTCGAGTCGAGGAACTCCAGGTCGCTCACCCACTGCTCACCGGTCGGTGCCGGAGGCAACGGCTTGTCGGCGATCGTGGCGGCGAAGAACCCGAGCCCACCGCCGGGCAGCTTGATCGCCTTGACCGTCTTGCCCGGATCGAGCGGTACGGCGGTGTAGAAGACGCGATAGTCGGTCGTGGTGTTGGCGAGACCCGCCGGGGTGTAGCGACCCTTCACCGACACCGCCAGTTTGGCTCCACCGGTGGCCGGGTCCTGGCAGCACCAGTTGGGCAGCTGGAACGTGCCTTGGGATTCCGTCCCGTCGGCGTAGACGATCGTCACGGTGCCGCGGGCGTTGAGACTCGCGCCGGCGCCCAGGAGCGCGAGATGCGAACCGGTGCCGGAGACAAGGATCGGAGCGGGCTGGTTCTTCACCAGGTTGGGCGTTCCGGGTGCTCCGGTCGGCCAGGTGAACTCGGCATCCTGGACGGTCACCGTCGCGCCCGGCGTGTAGCCGGCCGCCGCGAGTGCCTCGCCGTTGTAGCTGTCGCCGGATCCGTCGAAGTTGCCTTGGGCATAGGTCGTTGCGTCACTGACACCGACCACGTTCGCTGCCTGGGACAACGATGCATAGGGCAACTGAGCCGTCGCGACCGCGCTGTTCGTGCAGCTCTTGCCTTGCGCAACGTAGGTTGCGGCCAGCTCCAGCGTGAAGCTCGCCGGCTTCACCTCAGCGCCGGGGGTGACCTGCAGCTTGGTCGTGACGGTCTGTCCAGGCCGGACGTTGTCGAACACCTTCTGCCCGGCGACGGTCCACCCAGCCGGCGGCTGGAGCGCGAGGTTCACGTTGCGCATGGTGGTCGGGCTGCCGTTGCGGAACGTGGCAGTGACCTCGGTCGCCTGGCCCGGAGCGTTCCACAACGACGGCGTGGTGAGCTCGGGTGTCCCGAAGGTGTTCGTCACGTCGGATCCACCGACGGAAGAGGTCCCGCTGAGCCGGACCACTGCGGTGCGTGCGGTGGAGATCGGCGCGGTCTGTACCCGGACGACTCCGTTTTCATAGGTCCAACTGGCCTTGCGGCCGTCCACGGTGACCTCGCGCGGTGCGGTGCCGGTGTGGACCGTGAGTTCGTACGGACGGGTTGCGGGCTTGCCGGCGTACGTCCCGACACTCGCGCCGATCTTCACTGTCACATCGCCGCGGGACTGCGTCGGTGCGTCCACGGTGAGGGTTTGCGTCGCGGACTTGGTCGACCGGGTGACCCGGTCGTCCTCGTAGAGGCTGAACGACGACTTGCCCTGCGGGTAGATGTCGAGCGTGAGCCGCTCGCCGAAGCCCTGCTCGGCCGCGGAGTTGATGCCCTGCTTCCACATCGGTACGACGGCACCGGCCTTCACGAACAGCGGCAGCGTGTCGAGCGCGGCGTGGTAGCCGTTGACGGTCGTAGGACCCTGGTAGACCCGGCCGGTCCAGTAGTCGACCCACTGACCCTTGGGCAGGTAGATCCCGCCCTTCACCTCGTCCGCACCCCACATCGGCGCGACCAGGAAGTCCTGACCGGCCAGGAACTCGTACTTCGTGGTGTCGTCCCAGGTCTTCGGGTCGTTCGGGTACTCCAGCACCAGCGACCGGTTCAGCGGTGCGCCGGTCCGGTGCGCCTCGGCGGCGTAGGTGTAGAAGTACGGCAGCAGGCGCTCGCGGAGCTTGAGGTACTTGCGGTTGATCGAGGTGTACGGCTCGCCGTAGGCCCACGGCTGCTTGATCGCCGGTGTGGCCCAGCCGGACATGGTCATGAACGCCGGGTTGAACACCTTCCACTGCATGTCGCGCACGTACGAAGTGGCGGAGCCGCCGAAGATGCCGTCCACGTCGCCGGCGCTGTAGGCGATGCCGGAGTTGCCGGAGCCGGTGATGGCCGGGATCTGCCACTTGATGGCGTCCAGCGAACCGCTGTGGTCACCGGTCCACTGCACCGCACACCGCTGCGCACCGGCCCACCCCTCCACCATCCAGGCGAAGCCGCGGGCGTTGCTGTACTGCTCGATGCCGTCATGTGCGGTGTCGCAGGCGCTCAGCGCGTGCCGGTAGCCCGGGCCGACCCAGGCGACGTCCAACTTGCGCACCCGCACTCCGGCCTCGCCGACCTCGTCCGGCTGGCGGTCCAGCGACGACTGCGTCCACAGACCCATCTGGATGTCGCGGTTGCGCAGTTCGTCACCGGTCTGCTTGAGCGCGGGGATCTCCCGCTTGCCCCACCAGGTGCCGTCGACCTGCTCGGAGTCGGTGTCGTCGGAGTAGCCGCAGCCGTAGTCGTCGTTGACCAGCATCCAGCCGCCGGGCATGTCCTCGTCCTTGAACCGCTGCGCGACCTTCACCGCGTCCAGCGTGGTCACCTTGTCCGGGTGCACCTTCCAGTCGTTGCTGGGGTCGGGGTCCGTCCCGTAGTGACCGCGGTTGTAGCAGTCCGAGTCGCCGTACTCGAGTCCGTAGATCGGCGGCATGAACGGGCGGCCGGTGAGCTCGGTGTAGCGGTCCAGTGAGGTCTTGAGGTCGCCGATGAAGTAGTACGCGTCGAACCGCTGCTCGTCGTGCTTGGTGACGACGGGGTCGGTGAAGCTGTAGCTACCGGGGCTGAAGGTGTTCCGCAGTACGCCGTACCCGGCCGTACTCATGTAGTACGGCGAAGCGTTCGGGTTGCCGCCGTCCTCCCAGTTGAAGTCGCGGGAGATGGTGATGGTCTGGTCCCGGTGCGAGAAGCGGCCGTTCTGCATGCCGCCGCCGAAGAACTGCTCGCTCGGTCCACGGCCCAGCGACTGAGTGGTGGACGTGTCGTCCCAGGACAGCGGCGCCGTTTCGGCCCAGACCAGTTGGCCGTTGCCGCGGTAGACGCTGAACTTGAGTGGGTGCTTCTGCGCGCGGACCTCGACCTTGCCGCTCGTGAGCGAGTAGTACGAGCCGCGGTCCCGCCAGGAGGTGTGCGGGGTGCCGTAGTCGGTCTTGGTGACGATTGTCGACGCGGGCTCGTTCGGGTCGGTGGGCGGCGTACCGGCCGGGTCGGTGAAGTTCCCGTCGGGCGCCAGCCAGAGCCGGAACACGTCGTCCTTCAGGAAGACGACCCGGACCTTCGCGGCACCGGCCGTCAGGGTGTACGTCGCCTTGTCGGCCGCGAAACCGGTGACGTCACCGAGCGCGGTGCTGTCGGCCTGCGCAGGAGCGGCCGTGTGCACGAGGGCGCCGGCGATCAGGGCCAAGGCGACTAATGAACGTTTCATGCGGGCGGAGATGTTCACGACTGCCTCACTTCACGCATCTATGAACAAGAGTGCGCTCATTGAAGCTCACCCGTCGGCAGTTGTCATCAGCTCGCCGTCATGAAGTTGAGACGAGGTCGCTATCACGGGGTGAAATGTGGCCGTGACGATGAGTCGCATGGCGAACAGGCGTCCCATCCGCACCACCAGCCACATGGTCACCAAGGTTGTGACGAGGCCTGTGACAAGGCGGGGTGTGCTGACGGCAGGGCTGGCCGCAGGCCTCGCGATGGCCGCTCCCGGCGTCGCCAGAGCCGTTCGGTTCGACCCGGACCAAGACGACCCCGACTTCCACCCGGTGACCTTCGAGCTACCGGCGCCGACCGGGCGCAAGGCGCTCGGCACGACCGCCGTCCACCTGATCGACCAGTCCCGGCCGGACCCGAGCATGCCGAGCGGCCGGCGCGAGCTGATGATCAGCATCTGGTACCCGGCCTCGGTGATCGGCTCGGCGCCGTTCGCGAAGTACATGCCGGCCCGGACCGCCAAGGAGGTGGACGACACCTGGACCGGTGAGTACGGCCTCGCACTGCCGCCCGGCTCGTTCGACTTCGCCGGCACCGAGACGCACTCGCGCATCGACGCGCCGATGCAGCCGATGCGGCACCCCGTCGTCCTGTTCTCTCCCGGCTATCAGTACAGCCGCTTTGTGAACACCGCCCAGGTCGAGGAGCTGGCCAGCCGCGGGTACGTCGTGGTGACGATGGACCACACCCACGAGACGCCGGTCGAGTTCCCCGGTGGGCGGTTCCTGCCCGGCGTGCCGGCGTCGCAGCTGCCGGATCCGGTCTTCACCCGGAAGGCGGTCGAGACCCGCACGGCCGACGCGCGGTTCGTGCTGGACCAGCTGGAGAAGATCGCCGCCGGGCAGAATCCCGGTGCCGAGGGCAACGATCTCCCGCCGGGGCTGGCGGCCGGGCTGGACCTGCGCCGGGTCGGCATGTTCGGTTTCTCGCTCGGCGGCTACGCGACCGCGAACACGCTGCTCGAGGACCGGCGGATCTCGGCCGGCCTGGATCTGGACGGCACCTTGCAGGACGACCTCGCGAAGGGTCCGCTCGGCGACGTCGCGCGTAAGGGTCTGGACCAGCCGTTCCTGCTGTTCGGATCGGACACCACGCAGCGGACCGATCCGGACCAGGAGAACTACGACAAGTCCTGGGCCAGTTTCTGGGCGGCGCAGCGCGGCTGGAAGCTCAACCTCCGGCTCGCCGGCGCCAAGCAGAAGGCGTTCACCGACTACCAGTTCGTCTTCGACCAGTTGTTCCGTGCGATCTACGGCGACGACCCGATCATCACCTCGGTGATGACGGCCCTCGTCGGCAAGGCCGACCCCGCGCGCAGCGTGCTCGCGCAGCGCGAATACCTCGTGGCGTTCTTCGACCAGACCCTGCGCCGCCGGCCCGGGCTGCTGCTCCGCGGCGACTCCCCGAAATACCCGGAGATCCGTTTCGTCCGCTGAGACGGCGTACCCTCGGGACATCTCGGGGGCCGGAGGTGGCCGCGCCGCGACGCGCGACGACTGTGGGTGGTTCGCCACTTTCTGAAACCCTGGGAGGCGGACCGGGGTGGCAGCGGTTACCGTGCGTTGAGAAATGTGTTGCCGTCGGCCGTACCCTGTCCTCGGACGGGGTCGGTCTGTGTCCGGGGGAACAGACGTCCGGTCATGGACGTTGGCGCAGGACGAGAGCGAGAGCAAGGAGCGCAGTGGCAGGGGCAGCAGGGACGAAGACATCGGCGGGCAGCCGCCTGGTGATCGTCGAGTCGCCGAAGAAGGCGCGGATGATCGCCGGCTTCCTGGGGTCCGGGTACGTGGTGGAGTCGAGCTTCGGCCACATCCGTGATCTGCCGAGCGGGGCGGACGAGATCCCGGCGAAGTACAAGGGCCTGCCGTGGGCACGGCTCGGCGTGAACGTCGAGGACCACTTCGACCCGCTGTACGTCGTACCGGCGGACAAGCGGGCCCAGATCCGCAAGCTGAAGGACCTGCTCAAGGGCGCCGACGAACTCTTCCTGGCCACCGATGAGGACCGCGAGGGCGAGGCGATCGCCTGGCACCTGCTGGAGGAGCTGAAGCCGCGGGTCCCGGTGAAGCGGATGGTCTTCCACGAGATCACCCCGAAGGCGATCCAGGACGCGGTCGGCAACGCCCGCGACATCGACGAGGCGCTGGTCGACGCGCAGGAGGCGCGCCGGATCCTCGACCGGCTGTACGGCTACGAGGTCTCGCCGGTGCTGTGGAAGAAGGTCATGCCGAAGCTGTCGGCGGGCCGCGTGCAGTCCGTCGCGATCCGGATGGTGGTCGACCGGGAGCGGGAGCGGATCGCGTTCCGCAGCGCGTCGTACTGGGACCTGGACGCCACTCTCGACGCGGGTGAGGGTCGCTCGCCCCGGCAGTTCCCGACCCGGCTGATCTCGGTGGACAGCCGACGGGTGGCTCAGGGGCGCGACTTCAGCTCGATCGGTGAGCTGAAGAGCCAGAACACGGTCCATCTGAACGAGGCGACCGCGACCGCACTGGCCGGCGCGCTGCGCGACTCGCAGTTCTCCGTCCGGTCGATCGACTCCAAGCCGTACACCCGCAAGCCGTACGCGCCGTTCCGGACCACCACGCTGCAGCAGGAGGCCGGCCGCAAGCTCGGCATGTCCGCCTCGCAGACCATGCAGATCGCCCAGCGGCTCTACGAGAACGGCAACATCACCTATATGCGTACGGACAGCGTCACGCTGTCCGACACCGCGATCACCGCGGCCCGGGCCCAGGTCCGGGAGCTGTACGGCGCGTCGTACCTGCCGGACAAGCCGCGCGTCTACACCTCCAAGGTGAAGAACGCGCAGGAGGCGCACGAGGCGATCCGGCCGGCCGGCGAGGTCTTCCAGACCCCGGCGCAGACCGGTCTGTCGGGTGCTGAGTACCGGCTCTACGAGCTGATCTGGATGCGCACCATCGCGTCCCAGATGAAGGACGCCGAGGGACGCAGCGTCTCGATCCGGATCGACGCGACCGCGTCGACCGGGGAGAAGTGCGAGTTCACCTCGTCCGGCCGGGTGATCACCTTCCACGGCTTCCTGAAGGCGTACGTCGAGGGCGCGGACGACCCGTCCGCCGGGACGGACGACCAGGAGACCCGGCTGCCCGACGTGACCGAGGGCGACGTACTGCCCGCGATCGAGGTGCTGGCCTCCGGGCACGAGACCAAGCCGCCGGCCCGCTACACCGAGGCCACGCTGATTCGCGAGATGGAAGAGCGCGAGATCGGCCGTCCGTCGACGTACGCGACCATCCTCGGCACGAACGTGGCCCGCGGATACATCTACAAGAAGGGCCAGGCGCTGGTGCCGGCCTGGCTGGCGTTCGCGGTCGTGCGGCTGCTGGAGGAGCACTTCACCCGGCTGGTGGACTACACGTTCACCGCGTCGATGGAGGACATCCTCGACGAGGTCGCGGCCGGCAACCTGCAGCGCGAGGGCGTACTCGGCCGGTTCTACTTCGGTGACGACGGCGTCGAGGGCCTGCAGTCGATGGTCAGCGATCTGGGCGACATCGACGCCCGGGAGATGTCGACGTTCCCGGTCGGCGGCGACGACTCCGGGGTCGTGCTCCGGGTCGGGCGCTACGGGCCGTACGTCGAGGACAAGGACGAGCGGCGCGCCAACGTGCCGGAGGACCTGCCGCCGGACGAGCTGACCGTGGACAAGGCCCAGGAACTGCTCAGCCAGCCGTCCGGGGTCGAGCACGAGCTGGGGAACGCGCCTGACACCGGCCTGAAGGTGGTCGCGAAGGCCGGGCGGTTCGGGCCGTACGTGACCGAGGTCCTGCCGGAGGACGCGCCGAAAAGCGCCAAGCCGCGGACCGGTTCACTGCTGAAGTCGATGACGCTGGAGAGCATCGACCTCGGCGACGCGATGAAGCTGCTGTCGCTGCCGCGGGTGGTCGGCAAGGACCCGTCGACGGACGAGGAGATCACGGCGCAGAACGGGCGCTACGGGCCGTACCTGAAGAAGGGGACGGACTCGCGGTCGCTGGCGACCGAGGAGCAGATGTTCGACATCACCCTCGAGGAAGCGCTCAAGATCTACTCCGAGCCGAAGCAGCGTGGCCGTCGGGCCGCGGCGCCGCCGCTGAAGGAGCTGGGCGAGGACCCGGAGTCCGGCAAGCCCGTGGTGGTCAAGGAGGGCCGCTTCGGTCCGTACGTGACCGACGGCGAGACGAACGCGACCCTGCGCAAGGACGACTCGGTCGACAGCATCTCGCTGCTGCGCGCGGCCGAACTGCTCGCCGACAAGCGGGCTCGTGGACCGGTGAAGAAGACGGCCCGGAAGTCGCCCGCGAAGAAGACCGCGGCGAAGAAGACAGCGGCCAAGAAGACAGCGGCCAAGAAGACCACCACCAAGAAGGCCGCCGCGAAGAAGACGGCGACCAAGAAGACGGCCGCGAAGAAGTCATAGCGTGAGGAGGCCGATGTGACGAGTGCTGTCGAGGTCACCGCGCAGCGGCTGCGGGACCGTGGCGAGCGGGTCACACCGGCCCGGCTGGCGGTCGTCGAGGTGCTCGCCGGCACGGAGGAGCACCTCAGCGCCGAGCAGATCGGCGAGCGCGCCGAGGAGTTGCGTCCGGGGATCCACCGCGCCACCGTCTACCGGGCGCTGGACGCGCTCGGTGAGTTCGGCCTCGTTACGCACGTCCACCTCGGGCGCGCCGGGACGACGTACCACTTGGCTGGGGATCTCGCGCCTCGCCACCTGCACCTGCGCTGCTCCGAGTGCGGCACCGTGTACGACGCTCCGGGCGACATCCTGGAGGCCGCCCGGAAGAAGGTCCAGCGCGAGCTCGGCTTCCAGTTGGCGCCCGAGCAGGTCGCCCTGGTCGGCGTGTGCGTGGAGTGCCAGAGCTGAGTCTCACTGTCCATATCTGTTCATCGGTGTGGATATGTGAACAGGTTGGGCTTAGGGTCGGTGGGTGTGACGGATGACCTGAGCTATGTCGAGGACTTTGCCCCCGGTGCGGGCGTACTTCCCCCGCGGGCCTGGCTGGACGACGATGCGGAGCGGATCCCGCTCAGCGGGGACTGGAGCTTCCGGCTGTCGCCGAGCGTGGCCGACGCCCCCGGCGACCTGAAGGACCCGGACACCACCGGATGGGACACCATCGCGGTCCCCGGGCACTGGCAACTCAGCGGGTACGGCGCCCCGGCGTACACGAACGTGGTCTATCCGTTCCCGCTCGAGCCGCCGTACGTGCCGACGGACAACCCGACCGGTGACTACGTCCGGACCGTGACGATCCCGGCGGACTGGTCCGGTTCGCGGGTGGTGCTGCGGTTCGAGGGCGTCGACTCGCGGTTCGCCGTCCACGTCAACGGCTCGATGGTCGGCTGGTCGTCGGGTTCGCGGCTGCCGTCGGAGTTCGAGCTGACCGAGTTGGTTGCTCCGGGCAAGGAAGCGCGGATCGCCGTCCGGGTACACCAGTGGTCGGCGGGCAGCTACGTCGAGGACCAGGACATGTGGTGGCTGTCCGGGATCTTCCGTGAGGTGAACCTGCTCGCGTTCAAGTCAGGTGCTCCCACTGACGTCTTCGTCAAGGCTGCCTGGGATCACATCGACGGCGCGGGCACGCTGCTCGTCGAGTCCGACGTACCGGGCACGGTGTCGGTGCCCGAGCTGGGGCTGGAGTTGCCGACCAACGAGCACACCCGGATCGAGGGGGTGCAGCCGTGGAGTGCCGAGGTGCCGCGCTTGTACGACGGTGTGCTGCGGACCGACGGTGGTGAGGTGCGGCTGCGGATCGGGTTCCGTACGGTCGCGATCGTCGACGGCGTCCTCGAGGTCAACGGCAACCGGGTGCTGTTCAACGGCGTCAACCGGCACGAGTTCCACCCCGACCGCGGCCGGGCGCTGACCGAGCAGGACATGCTGGACGACGTACTGCTGATGAAGCGGGCCGGCATCAACGCGGTCCGGACCAGCCACTACCCGCCGCACCCGCACTTCCTGTCGCTGTGCGACGAGTACGGCCTGTATGTGATCGACGAGTGTGATCTGGAGACGCACGGGTTCGGGTACGAGCCGGAGCCGCCGAAGTTGCCGAACCCGGTGATGGACCCGCGGTTCCGCGACGACCTGGTGGCGCGGATGGCGCGGACTGTGCACCGGGACAAGAACCACCCGTCGATCATCATCTGGTCACTCGGGAACGAGTGCGGGATGGGCGAGAACCTGCGCGCCATGTACGACCTGGTGAAGGCGATCGACCCGTCCCGGCCGGTGCACTACGAGCGCGACACCGAGGCCGAGTTCGTCGACATCTACTCGCGGATGTACACCTCGCCGGAGGGGTGTGCGGAGATCGGTGCGGACACCTCGCTGTACCGGAATCTGCCGTTCATCCTGTGCGAGTACGGGCACGCGATGGGCAACGGGCCGGGTGGGTTGCTCGACTACCGCGAGGTGTTCGACAAGTACCCGCGCTGCCAGGGCGGCTTCATCTGGGAGTGGATCGACCACGGCATCCGGACCACGATCGACGGGCGCGAGGTCTACGCGTACGGCGGTGACTTCGGCGAGACGATCCACGACGGGAACTTCGTCTGCGACGGGTTGCTGTTCCCGGACCGGACGCCGTCGCCGGGCATGCTCGAGTACATCAAGGTGATCGAGCCGCTGCGGATTGTTGCTGACGGCAATGACCGGATCGCGATCACGAACCGCTACGAGGTGCTGGACACCAGCCACCTGAGGTTCACCGTGCGGATCGAGGCCGGCGGCGAGGTGGTCGGCGGCGGTGGACTGCCGGCTCCGGTCATCGCTGCCGGTGAGACCGTGTCGGTCGAGTTCCCGCCGGCGCTGGTGAAGCTGCGCGACGCGGGCCGGCCGGAGACCTGGCTGACTGTGTCTGCTGAGCTCATCGAGGCGACGTCGTGGGCCGAAGCCGGCCACCGCGTTGCCTGGGGTCAGATGCGGCTGGACGAACCGGCTCGCCCAGCCGAGGTGGGCGCGGGGGTGCCGGCTACCAATGTGGCGGCTGGTGTGGGCGGGATCTCCTTTGGGGATGTGCGGAACGCCCGGCTGGATGTGTGGCGCGCGCCGATCGACAACGATGCGAACCCCGGGGTTGCGGACGCGTGGCGTGAGCAGGGGATGCATCGGGTGCAGCACCGGATCGTGTCGCAGGGCGAACGTGATGGTGCCTGGGAGGTCGTCACCCGGACTGCGCCGCCGCAGTTGCAGTGGGGTCTCGTCAGCACTTGGCGCTGGACGGCTGCTGACGGTGCGGTCGTTCTCGAGCTGAACGTCGTACCTGAAGGTCAGTTCCCGGAGGTGCTGCCGCGGCTCGGCGTCACGTTCGAGCTGCCGAAGGTGGAGCGGGTCGAGTGGTTCGGCACCGGCCCGAACGAGGCGTACGTCGACACCCGCGAGGCTGCCGCGGTCGGCAAGTACTCGGCCACGGTCGCCGAACTGCAGACGCCGTACGTCCGCCCGCAGGAGAACGGCCACCGCATCGACACCCGCTGGGCCACCCTCGACGGCCTCCGGATCGAAGCGCTCGGCCCCCTCTTCGGCCTCACCGTCCGCGACTGGACCACCCACGCCCTCGAGACCGCCAAACACACGGCAGACCTCACCCCCGGCGACACCACCTACGTCACCCTCGACCTCGCCCAAACCGGCGTAGGCACAGCCGCCTGCGGCCCAGCCCTCCCCAACCGAGACAAACTCAAAACCGCCCCAGCAACCCTCACCCTCCGCTTCACCACCGCATAGCGGTTCTGCTCACCTCCGGCTGATGCTTTCCTGAAAGCATCAGCCGGAGGTGAGGGTGTCCTACAAGTACATGTCTGCGTCGAGTTCTCCAGACCTGGCGGTCGTCCGGGAGTGGGTCGAGCGGAACCCTGGTGCGCAGGCTCAGTTGAGTGAGACGACCGAACACGGCGGCGACCGCGTGGTGCTGGTGATCAGCCTCCCCGATCACGAGGAGCTGGTTCGGGCCCGGACCGAGATCCCCCCGCTCGTGCGCTTCCCTGAGCTTGTGCGCTTCCGACGCTGGAAACCGTCGGAGCAGGAGGCTGAGTGGACCCTGCAGTGGGTGCTCGGTCTGATGCGCAGGCAGGAGGAGTTGCGGCTGCCGACCAGCGTCACCACGACTGGTCCGGACCCGGTGTCGGGTCTGATCATGATCGGTCTCGACCGGGCCGATCCCGAGTACGCCGCCGAGCTCGAGGCTCGAGGCGACGGACTCACCCTCGTGCTGCCTGAGCCGGTGAGAACTGTTCCGCTGGCGGTTGCGCACGACTGGCCGGAACCTCGTGACAGGGTTCCGGATGCAGCGAGTCCGACGTGGGTCACGGTGGAGAAGCCGTTCGTCGGCTGAGGCGGGTCCGTCGGGATGGGCCTGCGCCACTCACCAAGCTGGTGCCAGCCGTGGGGGTCGCGCTCAGTTGCAGGCCCGCGGTCACCAAAACGCCCGGTTGGTGAGTGGCACAGATCCGCCCGAGGTGGATTGCGTCCTGCCAGGAGCTCAGATGGCGATGGCTGGGCGGGGGTGTACTCGGGTGGTTGGGGGGCGGTAGGTGGACCAGGTTGTGGTTAGGCGGGTTACTGCTTCGGTCAGGTCGGGTGGGCGGGCTCGGAAGTGGAGGCGGAGGTAGGGGTCGGCGGCGCCGGTGACGTCCAGGCCGGCGCCGGGGAGGATGGCCAGGCCTTGGCGGAGGGCGGATTGGGCGAAGGAGTTGCCGTCGCCGTGGGGGAGGCGGGCCCAGAGGCTCTGGCCGCCGCGGACGGGTGGGACGTGCCAGGTCGGGAGATGCTCGGCCAGGAGTGCGTGTAGGTGGTTGTGGCGGGTCTCCAGGTCGTGAGCGAGGCTCAGGTCGTCGAGTTGTGTCACCAGGTGTGCAGCGGCCAGTTGGGCGGGGACGTTGCCACCGAGGTCGTGGACGGCGCGGACGCGGGCCAGGCGGGTGATCAACGGAGCCGGTCCGCGGACCCAGCCGATGCGTAGGCCGCCCCAGATGCTCTTGCTCAGCGAGCCGACCGAGATCACCGCATCGCTGTACGCCGCCAACGGCTTCAACCGCGGCTCACCAGGAAAGCCGAGATCCGCCGGCACCTCGTCCTCGATCAGCGGTACGTCGGCCGCCGCAGCCGCCCGTGCCAGCCGCTGCCGGGCCAGCGGGGACAGCACCGACCCGGTCGGGTTGTGGTACGTCGGAATCACATAAGCCAACGCCGGACGCCGTTCCCGCACCGCCGCCTCGAACCCCTCCAGCCCAACCGGCAGCCCGCGCAGCACCGCGGCCCCTTCTCGGAACGCCTCCAGCGCACCCGGGTACGTCGGCGCCTCGACCAGCACCTGATCCCCAGGAGACAGCAGCGTGTGCGCCAGCAACGAGAGCGCCTGCTGACCACCGTTCGACACCAGGATCTGCTCGGGCACTGTCGGTACGCCGTACTCCGCATAACGCCGAGCGACCGCCTCCCGCAGGACCGGTACGCCGTACGGGTAGTAGCCGATGTCGCCGGTGATCCTCCCGAGCTCCGGCACGATCCGGGCGTACGCCTCCGCGACGTGCGGCGGTGGATCCTCCGGCGCGGCACAGATCGCGAGCAGTACGCCGTCATCGTGCGACTCCAGGGAGTCGAGGAAGATCGGGTCCACCGGAGCGTCCTCGACCGCGGCCCCAGACGGGACTCCAGCCACCCGCGTCCCGCTGCCCTGGCGCCGAGTGATCCGCCCCTCGGAGCGCAGCAGCTCGTAGGCGGCGACCACCGTCGTACGCCCGACCGCCAGCGCCCCAGCCAGCGCGCGGTCCGGAGGCAGCAGCGCGCCCGGAGGCAGCTCACCGTCGTCGATCAGTCGCCGCATCCTGGCCGCGAGCAGCACGTACAGCGGGCCGCGGCCCGACGACCACCGCCCCAACCGCTCGCTCAGCTCGATTGGTCTCATCTGCAAACCAATTGTGCCGGATTGGCTCTGGGGCCGCCAGAGCCGGTCCCGGACGATGGCGGCATGGCCACCTTCCCGCACAACGACATCGTGTCCCTGACCGACGAAGAATCCCGCCATGAGCTGGGCGAGAGCTACGGGCCAGACCTCCGGCTCTCGGACCTGCTCACCCCCGAGCTGGGCGACCTGGAGCTGAGCTACGGCACCGCCGCCGGCGACCTCCGGCTCCGGACCGCGATCGCCGACGCGCACGGCGTACGGCCCGATCAGGTGGTCGTCACGGTCGGCGGGATGCACGCGATCTTCCTGCTCGCCTATCTGCTCGCGGATCACGGTGGCGAGGTCGTCACGACCGCACCGCTGTTCCCGCTGACCCGCAACGCCTACGAATCCGTGGGTTCCGACGTCCGGGTGATCCCACTGACCTTCGACGACGGCTACCGGCTGACCGCTCACGCCGTCCGTGAACGCCTTACGCCACAGACGAAACTGGTCAGCCTGACGACACCGCAGAACCCGTCCGGCGTCGCCGTACCGCCGGAGACCCTGCGCGAGATCGTCGCCGCCATGAACGAGATCTGCCCCGACGCGTATCTGATGGTCGACGAGACCTACCGCACCGCGTCGTACGGCGAAGACCCGGTGGCGGAGACCGCTGTCCACCTCGGCGCGAACGTGGTGACGGTCGCGTCGCTGTCGAAATGCCACGGTGCGGCCGGGCTGCGGATCGGGTGGATCGTCAGCACCGACACGGATCTCGTCGATCAACTCGTGACCGCGAAGTTCAACACGGTGGTGTCCGCGTCCCCGGTGACCGAGGCGCTCGCCGTTCGCGTCTTCGAACTCGAGGACGAGATCCTCGCCGTACGCCGTCCGTGGCTCGCCGAAGGACTGGCCGCGACGGAGGACTGGGTGCGGGCGCACAGTGAGCTGGTCGAGTGGGTCCGGCCGGATGCGGGCGCCATGTGCACGATCCGGCTCAAGCCGTCGGTCGACGTCGGAAGCTTCCGCCGGGCGATCGCTGAGCTGGGCGTGCGGCTCGCCGACGGCGACTGGTTCGGCGACGAGCCGCGCGTGTTCCGCCTGGGCTTCGGATTCCCCCCGCCAGTGGAACTGAAGGCCGCCCTCGACGCCCTGGCGACCGCACTGCACCAGGCTGTCGATGCCGACGACTGAAGTGCCTGGTCGACCAGGCACTAGGCTTTGGGTGTGCCGGAGGTATATGACCCGCTGACCGATCCCGCACCGGCGCATGACGTGCGCGCGGTGTTGCGGATCCGGGCGTTCCGGCGGCTGTGGATCGCGTTCGGGTTGTCCAGCCTCGGTGACTGGATCGGCCTGCTGGCGCTGACCGCGATGGCGAAGGCGTTCGCCGGTGACGACTACCAGGCGGCGAACTTCGCCATCGGCGGCGTGCTGTTCCTGCGCGTGCTGCCCGCACTGGTGATGGGACCGGTGGCCGGCTGGATCGCGGACCGGCTGGACCGGCGCTGGACGATGATCATCGGCGATCTGGTCCGGGCCGCGTTCTTCGTCAGCATCCCGATCGTCGGCACACTCACCTGGGTGCTGGTGGCAACGGTGCTGATCGAGATCGTGAGTCTGATCTGGGGCCCGGCCAAGGACGCCAGCGTGCCCAACCTGGTGCCGCGGCACCGGCTCGAGGCGGCCAACCAGATCAGCCTGATCACGACGTACGGGACCGCGCTGCCGGCCGCCGTCGTCTTCACCGCGATCACCCTCGTCTTCCGGTGGGCCGGCGACTTCGCCGTCGACCTGGCCGTGTACGTGAACGCCGCGACCTTCGTGATCTCGGCCCTCGCGATCGTCTCGGTCGCGGAGATCGGCCGCGCGGTGCACGAGCACGAGGACCACCCGACGCTGTGGCGGACCATGGTCGAGGGCTGGTCCTACGTCACCGGTACGCCGGTGGTCCGCGGACTCGTGGTCGGCATCTCCGGGGCGTTCGCCGCCGGTGCGGTGGTCATCGGCCTCGGCCGCACGTACGTCGAGGACCTCGGGGCCGGCGACCCCGGGTACGGCGTGCTCTTCGGTGCTGTCTTCGGCGGCCTCGCCCTCGGGATGGGGTTCGGACCGCGGCTGTTCTCCGGACTGTCCCGGCGCCGGCTGTTCGCGGCCGGGCTGGTCGGATCGGGGATCTGCCTGACCGGACTGGCCTTGATCCAGCAGATCGAGATCGCCACCATGATCGCGATCCTGCTCGGGTTCTGCGCCGGCGCGTCCTGGGTCTCCGGCTACACGCTGCTCGGTCTCGAGGTGCCGGACGCGGTTCGCGGGCGGACCTTCGCCTTCGTGCAGTCCGCCGTACGCACGGTGCTCGCGGTGACGCTGGCGATCGCGCCGTTCGCGGCTGGTGCGATCGGCCGGCACACGTACTCGATCAGCGGCAAGTCGGTCACCTACAACGGTGCCTCGATGACGATGCTGATCGCGGCGATCGTGGCCGGGGTGATCGGCCTGATCGCCTGGCGGCAGATGGATGACCGCCCGGGCGTCCCGTTCTGGCGTGACCTCCGGCGCAGCTTCGGCAAGACTCCGGGCGTGTACCCGACGACCGGCCTGTTCATCGCGCTCGAAGGCGGTGAGGGCGCGGGGAAGTCGACCCAGTCCGCGCTGCTGGTGGAGTGGCTGAAGGAACACGGCCAGCAGGTCCTGCTCACTCGCGAGCCCGGCGCGACCGACCTCGGCAAGACGCTGCGGCAGATCGTGCTGGACCCGGCCACGGGAGACATCTCGCATCGCGCCGAGGCGCTCATCTACGCCGCCGACAAGGCCGAGCACGTGGACTCGGTGATCAAGCCCGCGCTGAAGGCCGGCGCGGTCGTCATCACCGACCGGTACGTCGACTCCGCCTTGGCCTACCAGGGATCCGGGCGCGATCTGGACCTGTCCGACGTCGAGCGGGTCAACCGCTGGGCGACCGACGACCTGCGGCCGAACCTGACCATCCTGCTCGACCTGCCGCCGCGGAGTGGACTCGGCCGGTTCGCCGAACGGGACCGGATCGAGGCGCAGTCGCACGACTTCCACGAGCGGGTCCGCAACGCGTTCCTCGAGCTCGCGGCCACCGAGCCGCAGCACTACCTGATCCTCGACGCCACCCAGGACCGCGAGGACATCGCCAAGCAAATTAGAGCCCGACTCCAGCCAATGCTCCCGAAGGTGGACCTATGAGTGTGTGGGACGACCTCGTCGGGCAGGAGCCGGCGATCGCCGTACTCAAGAAGGCTGTGGCCGGGGCCGAGGCCGGCATGCGCGGGGAGACCGGCGCCGCGGTGGCCGGGATGACGCATGCCTGGCTGATCACCGGACCGCCCGGATCCGGCCGATCGAACGCCGGGCGTGCGTTCGCGGCCGCACTCCAGTGTGCGAACCAGGGCTGTGGCGAGTGCAACGAGTGCCGTACTGCGCTCAGCGGTGCGCACCCCGATGTGTCGCTGATCCGCACCGAGCTGTTGTCGATCCGGGTCAGTGAGATCCGCGAACTCGTTCGCCGGGCCGCGATGAGCCCGACCCAGGGCCGCTGGCAGGTGATGGTGGTCGAGGACGCGGACCGGCTGACCGAGCAGGCCGCGGACGCGTTGCTGAAGAGCATCGAGGAGCCGGCGCCACGGACGGTCTGGGTGCTGTGCGCGCCGACCGTGGAGGACGTCGTACCGACGATCCGGTCGCGGTGCCGGTTGCTGGTGCTGCGGACGCCTCCGGCGGCAGCGGTGGCGGACATGCTGACGAGCAAGCTTGGGGTTGATGCGGAGCTGGCCGGGTTCGCGGCGCGGGCCGCGCAGGGGCACATCGGCCGGGCCCGCGCGCTGGCGAGGGACGAGCAGGTGCGGGAGCGCCGTACGAAGGTGCTCGAGGTTCCGTTCGCGCTGCGTGACATCGGTGCCTGCCTGAAGTCGGCGCAGCAGCTGCTCGACGCGGCCAAGGAAGAGTCCAAGGCGAGCGCCGAGAGAGTCGACGAGAAGGAGCGGACCGAGCTCGAGCAGGCGCTCGGCGTCGGCACCAAGGGGGCCAGGCCACGCGAGGCGGGCGCCGCGATCAAGGAGCTCGAGGAGCAGCAGAAGGCCCGGGCCAAGCGCTGGGAACGCGACGTGCTGGACCGGTCACTGGTCGACCTGATCGCGCTCTACCGGGACGTGCTGGTGGTGCAGACCCACGCCGGCTCCGAGCTGATCAACGCCGAACTCAGTCGCCCGGTCGAGCAGTTGGCAGCCCGGACCACACCGGAGCAGACGCTGCGACGGATCGACGCACTGTCAGGCTGCCGGGAGGCGATCGTGACGAACGTCGCTCCGCTGATGGCGCTGGAAGCAGTCATGATCGCACTGTTCGAGGGCTCGGCCAGCCCGTTCGTGAGACTGGCGTCCGACTAGCGGGCAGCCCCCGCGTCCGGTTAGCGGGCGGCCGATGTAACACCGAGACCGGCGAGTCCGATGACTGGGTGTCCGGGCAAAACAGACCGCTCGGCGGTTTTGCCTGAACGGACCACCATGACCCAGCCGCACTCTCCGATCCAGCCTGCGCGGCCGTCGCTGCCGTCGGCAGAGTCCTGGCTGGAGGGCGTCCCGACGCCGGCCCAGCAGCGGCAGGATCGCTATGCCGTCGCGGCCTTCGTGACCAGCCTGCCCGGCCTGGTGCCGGTGGCGCTGGTCCTGGCCGGGATCGCGCTGCGCCGGATCAAGCGGACCGGCGCCCGAGGTAAGGGCCTCGCGTACGGTGCGTTGGCGATCACGCTCTGCTGGGTGATCGCTACCAGCGTCGCGGTCGGCCTCAACCTGTACGGCGAACGGAAGGCGGGCATCGGCCGCACGGTAGGCATCGCGGAGGTGCGCGTGGAGCAGTGCTTCGACGCGGACCTCGAGGCGGAGACGCTGCGGCTGGTGCGGATCCAGGACTGCGCGATCGCGCACACGGGCGAGGCGTACGCGATGGTCCGGGCGAACCTGGCCGGACTGTCTGCGGAGGAGACCCAGACGGTCGCGACGCAGCAGTGCGCGACGGCGTTCAAGACGTTCGTCGGGAAGCCGTACGAGCAGTCCGAGCTGGACATGTACTACGTGGTGCTGGAGGATCACGCTGTTGCTGACGGCAACGTCCTGTGCCTGGTCGGGATGCCGGGGACCCGGTTGACCGGTAGCATGCGCGGGTCGCAGCGGTAGCTGTCGCGGCGGATTGCTGGGGGAAGCGTGAGTCAACCACCGTACGGTCCGGAGCCGGACCGGCCACAGGACACGCCGAGGTCGTTCCCGACCTACGGCCGTGCCGGACGCCCGCCTGCTCAACAGCCAAGTCCGGGCCAACAGCCGAGTCCGGGCCAACGGCCGAGTGCGGGTCAGCAGCCGGGCGCTCAGCAGCCGGCCGCTGGGCCTTGGGTGGCGCCGGGGCAACCGCAGCCGCCGCCGGGGCGACCGGCGTACGGGCCGCAGCCTTATGGGCAGCAGCCTTACGGTCAGCCGGGGCCGTATGGTCAACCACAGCAGGGGTATGGGCAACCGCACTACGGGCAGCCGCCGTACGGACAGCCCGGGTACGGGCAGCCGGGGTATGGGCAGCCGGGGTACGGGCAGTTTCCGGCGGCGTACGGGTATGGGTATCCGGGGGCGGCGACGAACGTCACCAACTCGCTCGCGACCGCGGCCCTGGTGACCGGTCTGGGCAGCATCGTGTTCTCGATCGCGGCTCCGGTGGCGGTCGGTCTCGGCATCGGGGCGCTCGTACAGATCAAGAAGCGCCGGCAGAGCGGTACCGGGCTGGCAATCACCGGCATCGTCGTCGGCGGCCTGGTCACGATCTTCTGGCTGGGCCTGATCGTGGTGATGATCGCCGTCGGCTCGGACCGCGACGACGACTACTACGGCGCACCCCAGCCCACCACGTCGTACACGCCGACGACCACGTACGTAGAGGATCTGGCCGTCGGCGAGTGCTTCGACGACGGTACCGATGAGGGCGAGGCGCTGCGCCAACCCTGCTCGGAGGAGCACGACGGCGAGATCGTCGCCGACGTCACCCTCCCGGACGGCCCGTACCCCGGCGAACGAGGCGTGGAGAAGGCCGCGAAGAGCAGTTGCGCAGCGGAGTTCGCCAAGTACGTCGGCAAGAGCGCGGCCACCTCGGAGCTCGACATGTCCTACTGGACCCCCGACGAAGACCTCTGGAACGACCAGGACCGCCTGGTGATCTGCGCCGCCTACGCCCCCGAAGGCGAAACTCTCAGAGGCACAATCAAGAACACCCACCGTTAACACTCGGCCCAGACAGGTCATGGAGTAGCCGCGTGGAATGACTGCCGGCGGGGGTTGGCCAGTACTCTGGCTGGCGTGGGCATGGTTATGGCGGTGTCGTTCGAGCGGTACGGGCGGCTCTACTACCTGGACCCCGGCCCGCATCGTCCGCGCGTCGGGGACAAGGTGTTGGTGCCGACCGATGACGGGCCTGAGGTGGCTGAGTGTGTCTGGGCGCCGCAGTACGTGACGGAGGAGATCGGCGGGCTGCCGCTGTGTGACGGGATCGCCACGGCGGACGATCTGGACCGGGACGAGGCGAACCGGGTGCGCCGGGCGGACGCGCGGGTGATCGCGAAGCGGCTGATCCGCCAGCACGGGCTGCCGATGAAGGTGGTCGGCATCGACTTCGTCGACCGGCGGCCGGACGTGGACCAACTGGTCATCGTGTACTTCTCCGCGCCACACCGGGTCGACTTCCGCGAGCTCGTACGGGATCTGGCTCGCGGACTCCGGGCGCGGATCGAGCTGCGCCAGGTCGGAGCCCGCGACGAGGCCCGGCTGCAGGGCGGGATCGGGCCGTGCGGGCGGGACCTGTGCTGCGCGACGTTCCTGAAGGACTTCGAGCCGGTCAGTGTGCGGATGGCGAAGGACCAGGATCTACCGCTGAACCCGCTGAAGATCTCCGGTGCGTGCGGACGGCTGATGTGCTGCCTGAAGTACGAGCACCCGCTCTACCAGGAGTTCAACGCCAAGGCGCCGTCCGTCGGTACGCCGGTGGAGACCCCCGCGGGTGATGGAGTGGTGGTCGGACACAACGTGCCGAGCGACACCGTGGTCGTCCGGCTGGCCGCATCGGGCCGGCGGTGCGCCTGCAGCCGCGCGGACGTGTGTTCCCCGCGGCAGCAGTACGAAGCCTCCAGTACGACGACGCCCGACGCGCCGCTGCCCGAGGACCTGGCGGACGCCGGACCGGACGAGCCGGAGACCGCGCCGGGGACCGCGCCGACCCCCACGCCGGAGACCATGGTGGTGCACCTCACGGAGGAATCCGCGGGCCCGGTGGAGGAGACCACGGAGCAGCGGCGCCGCCGCAAGCCCCGGCGCCGTCGGCGCCTGCATCACGAGGACGAGGGAGACGCCCCGCAGTGAAATTCCGCATGACTACCGTGTTGCTGGCAGCCGTTGCGGTACTGGCGAGTGGATGTGGGGTGGCGAGCCGGGCCCAGGATGGGGAGAACGGCGGGACGGCCGGCTCGAGTCCCGGCCAGCCGAAAGGCCCGGCCGGGCCGATCCCGGCGGGGCTGGAGAAGTTCTACCAGCAGCAGCCGGACTGGGAGCGCTGCGGTTCCAACCAGCAGTGCGCGACCATCACCGTGCCGCTGGACTACTCGAAGCCGACCGGTCAGACGATCGAGCTGCGGGCGCGGAAGGTGCTCGCGCGGGACCGTGGCGGGAAGATCGGGACGCTGTTCATCAACCCCGGCGGGCCGGGTGGGTCGGGGCAGGAGTTCGCCGCTTCGGCCGGGTTCGTGCTTGGGCAGCCGTTGCTGCGGAAGTTCGACGTGATCGGCTGGGACCCGCGCGGGGTGGGCGAGTCGACGCCGGTAAAGTGCCTGGACACCGAGCAGTTGGACAAGTTCATCGCGGCCGACGGCAGCCCGGACGACGAGGCCGAGATCAACGAGCTGAACAGCGAGGCGAAGATCCTGGCCGACGGCTGTGAGCAGCGCTCCGGCGACCTCCTGCCGCACGTGTCGACCAAGGACGCCGCCCGCGACATCGACGTACTGCGGGGCATCGTCGGCGATCCCCAGCTGTACTACCTCGGCATGTCGTACGGCACCTACCTTGGCGCGACGTACGCCGAACTGTTCCCGAAGAACGTCGGCCGGCTCGTGCTCGACGGCGCGGTCGACCCGTCGAAGACCTCGGAGCAGAACAACATCGCCCAGGCGAAGGGCTTCGACACCGCGCTGGACGCGTTCGCGGAGGACTGTGCGCAACGGTCCTGCCGGCTCGGCAGCACCAAGGCGGAGGTGCTCGCGAAGGTCGACAAGCTGATCAACGACAGCGACGCAACTCCGCTCCCGGGCGATGGGAAACGCCAGGTCACGCAGGCCCTGGTGGTGCTCGGGGTGATCTACCCGCTGTACCTGAAGGACTTCTGGCCGCGGCTCGAGGATGCGGTCCTGGACGGCCTCGACGGCAAGGGCGCGCGACTGCTCGCGCTCGCTGACGAGTACACCGGCCGCAAGCCGTCCGGGTACGAGAACAACCAGAACGAGGTCATCTATGCGGTCAACTGCCTGGACCGCCCGGACATCACGTCGGTCGCCCAGGCCAAGGCCGAGGAGCCGGAGTACAAGGCCGCCTCACCGCGGTTCGGGTCGTTCCTGTTGTGGGGCTCGGTGGCGTGCGCGAACTGGCCGGTGAAGCCGGAGGACAAGCCGCACCCGATCAAGGCGCCCGGCGCGAAGCCGATCGTGGTCGTCGGCACGACCCGCGACCCGGCCACGCCGTACGCCTGGGCCGTCGGCCTGGCCCACCAGCTGGAAAGCGGTGTCCTGGTCACTCGGGACGGTGACGGGCACACCGGTTACAAGGCTGGGAACGAGTGCGTCGACAACGCGGTGGAGACCTACCTGCTGCAGGGCACCGCGCCGACCGCCGACATCAAGTGCTGAGGTCAGTTCGGGCGGTTGTCGCCGCTTGAGGACGGCATCTGCAGGGACTGGGTGGCGCGCTCGAGTACGGCGCGCAGTCCGGCCTCGTCCTGCGGGCGGCCGCCGACGGTGATCTCGATCGCGGAGCTCTCGCCGCCGTCGGTGGAAACGAAGCGCGACAGGCCCATCCGCCGGCCGCGGTTCTGGTCGACGTACGTGTAGATCAGGGTGCCGTCGGCGCGGCTGATCACGTCCAGGTCCTGCTCGTCGATGCTCTTCGCGCGGCCGTCCACCAGCTTGTCCGGCGACGACTTGCTGCCGCGGGTGTCGAACCGGATCTGCCAGACGCCGGCCGGATCCATGAAGCGCGGCCGGGTGCCCGTCTGGCTGCTCTTCCAGCCGGCCGGGACCTCGGCCGAGACGGGCGCCTTCTCGGTGCCGAACGTCTGCTCGGTGTAGCGCAGGGAGTCGGCCTGCAGCCCGTCGGAACGGGTCGTCGTGCCTGGGGTGGGTTGGCTGTTCACGACCTCGGGTTTGTCGCTCGCCAGCGGGTTCCCGTTGATCGCCAGCACGCTGCCGAACACGGCAACGCCGACGGTCATTCCCGCCAGCGTCATCAGCAGCGCCTGGTGCCTGGGCGTGAGCATCCCGACCTCGCTTCCGTCTCTCCCGCCTGATTATCGTCCACACAGGGGGCGACCCCACAATCCGCGGCGTACGCTGGCACGTCGTGAACACGCTCGACCCCGCGCTGGACCAAGCCTTCCAGCAAGCACTCCAACGGTACGACGCCGGTACGGCGGAGCGCGCCGACCTGAAGCTGCTCACCAAGCAACTGCTGAAACGCCTGGTCGCGAAGGCTCCCGGTCACGCGGTCGAGGTCCGCGTCCCGCCGTACGGCGCGGTGCAGTGCATCGAAGGCCCCCGGCATACCCGAGGCACGCCCGGCGCGGTGGTCGAACTCCCGCCGGAGCTCTGGATCGAGCTGGCCCTCGGCCGCATCACCTGGACCGACGCCCGCGCCACCGGCAAACTCCGCGCCAGCGGCGAACGCACCGACCTGACCGCGTACCTTCCACTGGCCTGACACGCGATCGACGCCAACGGCAACCAATCGGTCCCGAGGGATGGATAAAGCTTTTCGCCGGAGTCGGGATCCGATGTCACTATGTGCCGGTGGCGTCAAGTGTCCGTGAGCGGCTGGGCCGGCTGCGCGTCGATCTGACGCCCTGGCGAGGCTCTCGCGATTTCCGCATCCTGGTGGTCTCGGGCTCCGTCTTCTTCCTCGGCGGCATGGTCGGGTACGTCGCCCTGCCCTACCAGCTGTACCAGCTCACCGGCTCCAACTTCGCCGTCGGTGCGATGGGACTGGTGACGATCGCGCCACTCGTCGTGTTCGGCTTGTACGGCGGTGCGCTCGCGGACCACGTGGATCGCCGCAAGCTGTTGGTCGGCACCGGGGTCGCACAGGTCCTCATCTGCGCGGCCCTGCTCGGCAACACCCTGCTCGCCAGCCCGCGAGTGTGGCTCATCTACGTCTGCGGTGGCCTGAACGCGATCGCCTCGTCGCTGCAGCGCCCCAGCCGCGAGGCACTGCTCCCGCGGGTGGTCAAGCATGCCGAGATCCCGGCCGCGGTCGCGCTGAGCTCTCTGACCATGCAGATCGGGCAGCTCGCAGGGCCGGCCCTGGGCGGCGTACTGGTCGGGTCGGTGGGCGTGACCTGGGCGTTTGCGGTCGAGCTCACCGGGCTGGTGGTCGCCACCGGGCTCTACCTCCGCCTGCGTTCGTACAAGACGAGTGAGCACAGCACGCCGCCAAGTCTGCGGGCGATCGGCGGTGGGATCGTTTACGCGTTTCGCCGCAAGGACCTGCTCGCGACGTACCTGGTCGACATGGTCGGGATGTTCCTGGCGATGCCGATCGTGCTGTTCCCGGCGTTCGCCACCGAGATCCTGCAGCAGCCGAAGCTGCTCGGTCTCCTGTACAGCGCTGAAGCGATCGGCGCGATGGTCGCCAGCCTCACCAGCGGCTGGGCGAAGCACGTCCATCACCAGGGCCGGGCCGTCGTACTCGCGACCATGACCTGGGGTGCCGCGGTGGGTGTCGCCGGCCTGGCGCCGGACATCTGGTTCGCGATCGCGTTCTTCGCCGTGGCGGGTGCCGCGGACATGGTGTCGGTGCTGTTCAGGTCGGTGATCTGGAACCAGACGATCCCGGACGAGATGCGTGGCCGGCTGGCCGGGATCGAGATGCTCGGCTACTCGCTCGGCCCACTCGGCGGCCAGGCGCGCTCCGGCATCGTCGCCGACCTCACCGGCGTCCGGACCGCGATCGTCAGCGGTGGCATCCTCTGCGTCGCCGGCGTGATCGGAACCGCGGTCTGGCTGCGCGAGTTCTGGCAGTACGACTCCCGCACCGACGAACACGCGGTCCGCGAAAGGGAATTGCGCACAGCCGGTTAGGCTCGGTCATCATGCGTATCCGCCGTGTTGTGATCGCCGGGCTGACCGCGGCTGCTCTTGCCGGTTGCGGTGGACCGGGTCAGGAGACGGCGCCGAACGTGCCGCCGCTGGTCTCGGTGAGCACGCCACCGACCGGGACGCCCTCGGAGACACCGTCGGCGACCCCGAGCGGACCGGCCACCTCCAAGGTCGCGGACACGTTGTGCGTGCGGATGGATCAAACGCTCGTGCAATCGACGCTCGCGGTCCCGGTGGTGCAGATCCAGCCGAAGGCGATCCCGGCCGAGTTCGGCCTGCCGACGTACGACGTCTGTCAGCTTGGTCTGAGCACCAGCCCGAGTGGCCCGGTGCTGCGGGTCGGGATTTCGGTGCTCCCAGCAACAAAAGCGACGCTGGCCGCGACCCAGCGGGCGTACGCCGCGACCAAGCGGCAGCCGGCCAAGCCCGCGGCCGTGGGTGAGGGCGGATTCGGCACCAGCACGTTCGTGGTGTTCCTGCTCGACGGACGGCTGTACAAGGTCAGCGGTCCGTCGGCGACCTTGGCGAAGTACGTCCTCCTCGGCCAGGAAGTGGCCCGGCAGGCGCCGGGATTGCCCGAGGCAGCGCCGCTGATCAGCCGCCCGGACTGCGAGCGCGGTACGTCGGCCGCGGAGAAGGTGCTCGGTGCTCCCGCGATGATCCGGCGCGATGGCGAAACCGCCCTCGGCGACCTCGTCTGCGGCTGGGTGAACCCGGCCAGCGTCGTCTCGACGTCAGTACGGCGTACTCCGAAGGCGGAGGCCCTGATGGCGCCGCTCCGCAAGGCCGCGACCTCGCAGTCGATCCCGCTCGGCGACGAGGGGTACGTCGACACCGCCACCGGGCGCACCACCATCCGGGTCGGCGACGACAAACTGGTCGACCTGGTCCCGCTACCGGCCCGGGCGGTCGACCCCGACCTGATGACGAAGTTCGCCCTCGCCATGTCCCCGCTCTACACCCGCTGAGTGCGCTAACGACAGGAGGTATCCCCTCGATCCGGGATGCCTCAGGCGGGGGCGCTGCCCGTTCTACGGTCCTGGAGCCGACTACCTCCTGTCGTTAGCTCCCCATGACCTCGGCGATGGTGCGGATGGCCTCGGTGATTTCGGTGGGAGTACGGGCCGCGTAGCCGAGGACGAGGCCGGGGGCGTGGGGGAGTTGGCAGTGCCAGGAGAGTGGGTGGGTCTTGATGCCCTTCTGGAGCGCTCGGGCGGCCAGGTCGACGTCGTTCAGGGTGTCGTCGAAGGTGATGGTGAGGTGCAGCCCGGCCGCGGCGCCGTGGACGGTCGCGGTCGGCAAGTAGTTGCTGATGGCATCGACCATCGCGTCGCGGCGGGTCCGGTGGCGGCGGCGCAGGAACCGGAGTTGGCGTTCGAGCTCGCCTGACTCCATCAGGTGCGCGAGCGTGAGTTGCGGGAGCGCGGCGTTCCCGAGGTCGGCCAACCGCTTCATACCGATGAGCGCGTCCTTGTACTGCGGCGGCGGCAGCATCCACCCGATCCGCAGCGACGGCGCGAGCAGCTTCGACACGCTGCCCGCATAGATCACCTGATCAGCCAGCATCGCGCGCAGCGCCGGAACCGGCGGACGGTCGTACCGGTGCTCGGCGTCGTAGTCGTCCTCGATGATCAGCCCACCCTCGGCGGCCCACTGAATCAGCTCCCGCCGCCGCTCACCTTCCAGTACGACGCCCGTCGGGAAATGGTGCGCCGGAGTCGCCATCACCGCCCGAGCGCGCGACTCCCGCAGCAGCTCGACCCGCAGCCCACCGTCGTCCACCGGGATCGGCGGCGTCCGCATCCCCCAGTTCTGGAGGTGCTGCCGGGAGCCGAGCGACCCCGGATCCTCCACCGCGATCTCGTGGATCCCGCGGTCCTTCAGCACCTGCGCAACCAGCCCGATCGCCTGCGAGACCCCGGCGACGACGATCAGGTCGTCCGGATCCGCCGCGATCCCGCGGTTGCGGGCCAGCCAGTTCGCGACCGCGCGACGGAGCGCCGGCGTACCGGACGGATCGCCGTACCCGAACTCGGACGACTCGAGATCGCTGAGCACCGCGCGCTCGGCCCGCAGCCAGGCCGCCCGCGGAAAGGCCGCGAGATCAGGCACACCGGGCGTGAGGTCGATCCGAGCCGGAGCTGCCCGCAAACTGTCGAACACATCCAGGCCGGGCTCGGGTACGACGGTTGGCGGCGTGACCTCGCCCGCTGCAACGCCCATCGCGGCGACGACCGGAACGGCGACGACCACGGTGCCGGCTCGGCCGCGGCCGGCGACGTGGCCGTCTTCGGTGAGGCGTTGATAGGCCTCGGTGACCACGCCACGGGAGAGGCGGAGTTCGGCCGCGAGGAGGCGAGTGGCGGGGAGGCGGCTGCCGATCGGGAGGCGACCGTCGGAGATCGCGGCACGCAGGTTCTCGGTGAGCCAGTCCGACAATCCGCCCGGCGGCGCGTCCGCTGGGTTCAGCTGCAGGAAGTCTGTGCCCGCGTTGAGCAGTCCTTTGGACCTACCACTTTGGCTCGGATTGGACCTGTTCACTGGACCATTGTGGCGGCACTTTGGAGGTATGGGAACTGACTACGTGCACGGCTACACCCCGGCCGAGACCCGCCGGCTGACCGACCAGGCGCAAACTCTCGCCGATCTCCTGCACGGCGGGACGACGTACCCGCCCGGGAGCCGCGTCCTCGAAGCCGGCTGCGGCGTCGGCGCGCAGACCGTCCAGCTGGTCACCCGGAGTCCGGGGATCGACCTCGTCTCGGTCGACATCTCCGAAGAGTCGCTCGCCCGAGCCAAGGCCCGAGTTGCCGCTGTCGCCCCCGAGGTCCGCGTCGACTTCCGGCACGCCGACCTCCGAGACCTTCCGGAAGAGACCTTCGACCACATCTTCGTCTGCTTCGTGCTCGAACACCTCGCGGACCCGCACGCCGCTCTGGTCGCGTTGCGCCGCCTGATCAAACCCGGCGGCACGATCACCGCGATCGAGGGCGACCACCAGTCGGCGTTCTTCCACCCTCGCAGTACGGCGGCGCAGGCAGTGGTCGACTGCCTCGTCGATCTGCAGGCCGAGGCCGGCGGCGACTCCCTCATCGGCCGGCGGTTGCAGCCGCTCCTCAAGGACGCCGGGTACGCCGCCGTCCGGGCGCACCCGTGCACGGTGTACGCCGACGAGACCCTGCCGCACCTGGTCGACGGCTTCACCCGGAAAACGTTCATCGCGATGGTCGAGTCGGTCCGGGAACGCGCCCTCGCCGCCGGGATGCGAACACCGGCCGAATGGGCGCAGGGCATCCGCGACCTGGAGAAGTCCGCGGAGTCCGGTGGCACCTTCCACTACACGTTCTTCAAGGCGGTGGGCGGGACATGATCGCTCTGCTGATTCTCGTCGTACTGATCTGCTGGGGGCTCAACCGCAACCGGCGGCGGCAGCTGCGGACCACCTCACCCAACGGCGTACCGGATCGGGATCTGGAGCGGCTGGTCGCCGACTTGCGCGCACTCGGCTGACCAATTCGTGAACGCCTGGTAAACAAGAGGTATGGCGCCGACTGAGCAGCTCGAGATCGAGACCAAGTACGACGTCGACGACAGCACGGGTCTGCCCGCGCTGCACGAGCTGCCTGGGGTCGTGAGTGTGGCGCAGCCGGTCGAGCTGGACCTCGAGGCGGTGTACTACGACACCGAGGCGCTGGACCTCGCCGCGAACAAGGTGACGCTGAGACGGCGGACCGGTGGCGAGGACGACGGCTGGCACATCAAGTTCCCGAAGGCCTCGGGCGAACGGCTGGAGATCCACCACCCGCTCGGACGGTCGGTGCGCGACGTTCCGATCGCGCTGGTCCGCACGGTGCGGGTACACGTCCGGGACCACAAGCTGATCCCGGTCGTCACGCTGCAGACGCACCGGGTCGTCCACAAGCTGCTGGACGGCGACGGCAATGTGCTCGCAGAGGTGGCCGACGACCGCGTCACCGCGACCGTCGATGGTGCCGAGCCGGACAGGTGGCGGGAGTGGGAGGTCGAGCTCGTCGCCGGCGAGCGTGAGCTCCTCGAAGCCGTCGATCCCGTGCTGCGGTCGGCCGGAGCCGAGCCCGCGGCGGGACCGAGCAAACTCGCACGGGCACTCGGCGACCGTGTTCCCAGCGCGACCGGCTGGGAGCTGCCGAGCAAGCCGCGGACGTCGGACCTCTTCCGCGCGTACGCCGGTGAGCAGGTGCAGGCGATCCGGGACCGGGATCCGCAGGTACGGCGTGATGTCCCGGACTCGATCCACAAGTTCAGGGTGGCGACCCGGCGACTGCGATCCGCCCTGGCGACGTACCGGCCCGTGGTGGACCGCGAGGTGGGTGACGAGATCCGGGCCGAGCTGAAGTGGCTGGCCGGGGAGCTCGGTGTCGCTCGGGACGCCGAGGTGCAGCGCGAGCACTTCGCTGCGGAAGTGGCGGAGCAGCCCGTCGAGCTGGTGATGGGCAGGGTCGGCGGCCGGATCGACGATCATCTGCGTGGCGTGTACAAGGAGGGCCGGGCGGGCGCGCTGGCCGCGCTGGAGAGCGAGCGGTACTTCCAGTTGCTCGACACGCTCGACGAGCTGATCGCCGAGCCGCCGCTGGCCGGGAAAGACCGGAAGGCTTCCAAGCAGATCGGCGACCTGCTGCACCACGACTGGAAGCGGATGCGGAAGGCGGTCCGCCGCGCCCAGGACGCGGAGAGCTCGGCCGAGCAGGACCACGAGCTGCACGAGGTCCGCAAGGCGGCCAAGCGGCTGCGGTACGCCGCGGAGTCCGCCGTACCCGTGCTCGGGGACGAAGCGTCCGACCTGGCGGCTCGGGCCGAAGAGGTCCAGGAGATCCTCGGCGAGCACCAGGACAGCGTCGTGTCCCGGGACCTGCTGCGTCAGCTCGCGATCCAGGTCCACCTCGACGGCGGGAACGCCTTCACCTTCGGCCGCCTGCACGCCGCCGAAGAACTCCGCGGCATCCGATCCCGCGACAGCTTCCTCGCCCTCTGGCCCACTCTCAAGCTGTCCTGACAACGCGAGACGGACCCGGCCAGGGGGTACCGGGTCCGTCTCGAGGGGCGGAGGTGGGGCTGCCAGGCAGGATCGCGTACGGTCCGCAGAGCCTGCCTGACAGGTCTGGAGTCACCTCAGTGCTGGACCGCCTTCTCGGCGCCCGCGCCGGTGAGGGAGCGGACCTCCATCTCGGCGAACTTGTCGGTGTCGACCGGCTCCTTGCTGGTGACCGTGCCGAGCCAGCCGAGCACGAAGGCCAGCGGGATCGAGACGATGCCGGGGTTGTCCAGCGGGAACCAGTGGAAGTCGATGCTGGTGTCGGTGATCATCGACAGACTCTGGCCGGTCTTCGCGTCGACCTTGCCGGAGACGACCGGGCTGAACGCGATCAGGATGATCGCCGAGCCGAGGCCGCCGTAGATGCTCCAGAGTGCGCCGCGAGTGTTGAACCGCCGCCAGAACAGCGAGTACAGGATCGTCGGCAGGTTCGCACTGGCCGCGACCGCGAACGCGAGCGCCACCAGGAAGGCGATGTTCTGGCCGTTGGCGAAGATGCCGCCGATGATCGCGACGATGCCGATCACGACCGCGGTGTACCGGGCCACCCGGACCTCACCGTCGCCGCTGATCTGGCCTTTCTTGATGATCTGGCCGTAGACGTCGTGCGCGAACGACGTACTCGCGGTGATCGTCAGGCCGGCCACGACCGCCAGAATCGTGGCGAAGGCGACCGCGGAGATGACGCCGAGGAGCAGCTCACCGCCGAGCTCGAACGCCAGCAGTGGAGCGGCCGAGTTCGCCTTGCCGGGCGCGGCCTTGATCGCGTCCGGGCCGACGATCGCGGCAGCGCCGTACCCGAGCACCAGGGTGAACAGGTAGAAGATGCCGATGATCCAGATCGCCCAGCTGACACTGCGCCGGGCCTCCTTGGAGTTCGGCACCGTGTAGAACCGCATCAGGACGTGCGGCAGGCCGGCGGTGCCGAGCACCAGTGCCAGCGCCAGTGAGATGAAGTCCAGCTTGCTGATCCCCGTTGCGCCGTACTGCAGACCCGGGTTGAGCAGCTTCTCGCCGGCCGCCGGGCTGTTGTCGACGGCCGCACCGAGCAGACCGGACAGGTTGAACGAGTACTTCGCCAGCACCCAGATCGTCATGATGCCGGCGCCGATCACCAGCAGGACGGCCTTGATGATCTGCACCCAGGTGGTGCCCTTCATGCCGCCGACCAGGACGTAGGTGATCATGATCGCGCCGACCACGGCGATCACAATGCTCTGGCCGGTACGGCCGGAGACACCGAGCAGCAGCGCGACCAGACCGCCGGCGCCGGCCATCTGCGCCAGCAGGTAGAAGAAGCAGACGCCGAGGGTCGAGATCGCGGCGGCCATCCGGACCGGTCGCTGCTTGAGCCGGAAGGACAGTACGTCGGCCATCGTGAATCGGCCGGTGTTCCGGAGCAGTTCGGCGACCAGCAGCAGGGCGACAAGCCATGCCACCAGGAAGCCGATCGAGTAGAGGAAGCCGTCGTACCCGTTCAGGGCGATCGCACCCGCGATGCCGAGGAAGGACGCGGCGGACAGGTAGTCGCCGGCGATCGCGATGCCGTTCTGCGGGCCGGTGAAGGACCGGCCGCCGGCGTAGAAGTCGGCCGCGGTCCGGTTGTTCCGTGACGCCCGCAGCACGATCGCGAGGGTGGCCAGCACGAACAGACCGAAGATGATGATGTTGACGGTCGGGTTCCCGATGTCGGTTGCCATTGGCAACATCAGTGGGGCGGTCACTTCGGCTCTCCCTCGATCTGGTGGCGCATCCGCTCGGCATCAGGGTCGATCCGCCGGTCGGCCCAGCGGACGTAGATCATCGTGATCGCGAACGTCGACACGAACTGGCCGAGGCCGAACAGCAAGGCCACGTTGATGTTGCCGCCGACCTTGTGCGACATGAACCCGGGTGCGTAGGCGGCGAGCAGGACATAGAGGAAGTACCAGACCAGGAACAGGGCGGTCATCGGGAACACGAAGCGCCGGAACCGGCGACGCAGATCGGAGAAGTCCGGCGAGAGCTGGACGTCCCGGTACGTCGTCAGGTCCGGGTCACCCGCGGGGCGCGTATCGGACATCGCGGGACCTCCAGACGGTGATCAGGCCAGGCGGATGGGCCAGGCAGGGGGCTGCTGGTCCGTACTGTGGCCTTGGTCACTGCCGCCCGACAGCACCCACACGCATCGAGCGCTCAGTGGACCACACCAGTCGCCCGGTGGATCACTCCGCTGCGGCGAGCGGTAGGAATCCCACGACGAGCGGTCTCACCGAGACGGCAGGCCGCGGTCGACGTCGACGGCTTCGGGGGTGTGGAGGCGGACCATGCTGCGGGCGGCGCCGGCGGGGATCTTGTCCGGGGTCAGCTTCGACACCACGATGACGGTGATGAATGCGAGCGGCATCGTCCAGGCGGCGGGCTGACCGACCAGAGCCTTCGGCCAACCGCCGTCGGGGCCGCCGAGCACGTTGATCAACGCGGCCGCACTAGCGGCGACTCCACCGACGACCAGGCCGGCCGCGGCACCGGTCGTCGACATCCGGCGCCACCAGATCCCCAGCACCAGCAGGGGACAGAACGTCGAAGCGGCGACTGCGAACGCCAGGCCCACAGTGTCGGCCAGACTCAGCGAGCCGGTCACCAGGAACGCCAAGTAGGGAACGGTCATCGAGAGCACCGCAGCGATCCGGAAGCTGTTGACCGCCACGTAGTCCCCGCCCGTCCACCGATGCAGCCGGCTCCGGAACAGGTCCTGGTCGGTCACTCCGGCGATCGCGACCGTCAGTCCCGACGACGTCGACAGGAACGCCGCGAACGCCCCGGCCGCGACCAGTGCACCGAGCAAATCCCCTGCTGTACCAGGGAGAATCCGGTTCGGCAGCTCGAGTACGACGGTGTCCGCGCCCGCACTCACCAGGTCGGGCGCGAACGTCCGGCCGAGTACTGCGTACATCGGTGGGAACAGGTAGAAGAGTCCGAGCAGTGCAAGGACGACGACAGTCGTACGGCGGGCCGCCCGGCCGTCCGGGTTGGTGTAGAAGCGAACGAGCACATGCGGCAGGCCCATCGTTCCGAAACAAAGGGCCAGGAGCAACGAATACGTCGCGTAGAGCGGGTGGTCCCGGCCGCCCGCGCGGGACAGCGGCTCGGACCACTCGGAGGCCGCGCCCTGCAACGACTGCAGTACGCCGGCCGGGTGGTCACCGGAGCGCCACGCGATCAGGATGACGAAGATCGGCGTGGCCAGCGCGGTGAGCTTCAGCCAGTACTGGAAGGCCTGGACGAACGTGATCGAACGCATGCCGCCGGCGGCGACGTTGAACACCACGATCACCGCGACGACAGCGGCGCCGACGTCCGGCGGGGCGCCCGTGACGGTCTGGACGGTGAGGCCGGCGCCGTGCAACTGGGGCAGCAGGTACAGCGTGCCGATGCCGACGACCAGACCCGAGCAGATCCGGCGGACCACGGCTGATTCGAACCGGGTCTCGGCGAAGTCGGGCAACGTGTAGGCACCGCTTCGTCGCAGCGGCGCGGCGACCAGGACCAGCAGCATCAGGTAGCCGACGGTGTAGCCGACCGAGAACCACAGCATGTCCGCGCCGTTCACGAGCACGAGACCGGCGACACCGAGGAACGACGCTGCCGACAGGTACTCACCGCTGATCGCGGAAGCGTTCCAACGTGGCGTCACTGCGCGGCTCGCGACGTAGAAGTCGCTGGTGGTCCGTGAGATCCGCAGCCCGAACAGGCCGATCCCGATCGTTGCCAAGACCACCAATCCGATGGCAGTCAGACTCATCGCCGACGACAATTAGCGCCTCCCGACGAACTCGGTGAACTCGGCTTCGATCCGTTCGGCGTTGCGGACGTACACGCGGGCGGCGACGTACACAACCGGGTAGACCACGATGCCGAGGATGACCCAGGGCAGGGGCAGTCCGAGGACCGAGAGCGTGCGGGTCGCGGGGACGAGAGCGAACAGCAGCGGGATGCCGCCGAGGATGACCACGGCGCCGGCGATCACCGCGAGGGTGAGCCGGAGCTGGGACTGGATCAGCGAGTGCATGTAGATCTCGCCGAGCCGGGTCTGTTCGTCGATCTCCCGGGTGCCGGTGGGGATGACGGGTCGCCGGGTAGCAGTCCTGCGCGGGCTGGTGACCCGAACCCGTCGCGGACTGTCCGGCGTACTCATGTCAGCCGCGCAGCGAGGTCGAGCGAACCAGGAGGTCGCGGAGCTCGCGGGTGTGGCGGCGACTCACCGGGAGCCAGTCGTCGCCGACCCGGACCGCGCATCGTCCGCCATCGACGCGCATCTCGTCCACGTGCGCGAGGGCGACGAGCGTGCTGCGGTGGATGCGGGTGAACCCGGCGTCGCCCCAGCGTTCCTCCAGCGTGCTCAGCGGGATGCGGACCAAGTGCGAGTTCCGGCCGGTGTGCAGCCGGGCGTAGTCGCCTTGCGCCTCGACGTACCGGACCGTCGAGCGCTGGACGAAGCGGGTGACGCCGGCGAGCTCGACCGGGATCACCTCATCGTCGGTTTCGTCCGGCGTCTGCAGCGCCGCCGGCGCACCCGCGGTGACGACCCGGCGGACCGCCTCGGCCAGGCGCTCGGCCCGGACCGGTTTCATCACGTAGTCGGTGGCCTCGAGCTCGAAGGCCTCGACCGCGTGTTCGTCGTACGCCGTGACGAAGACGATCTGCGGGCGCGGTGGGCGGAACTTCGAGATGACGCTGGCCAGGTCGATCCCGTCCAGTCCGGGCATCTTGATGTCGCAGAACACCACGTCCAGGTCGGCCGCCTGCAGGATCTTCAGCGCGTCCGGCCCGTTCGACGCGGTCCGGATCTCGCCGATCCGGTCGTCCCGCTGCAGCAGATACACGAGTTCGGCCAGCGCGGGCTCCTCGTCGTCCGCGACCAGCGCGCGCAGGGCAGTCTCGGCCATGCCCTCACAGTAGTGCCAGGGAATCCGGAATTGGAGCCACCAGCCGGGCCGTCGCGGACGACAGGTGAGCTGGTCAGGACAGCATGTGGGGAGCGTGGTCGGGCTGGTGTTCCCAGCGGAGGCGGCCCGAGCCGAAGCCGGCCGCGTGTACGCCGTCGTGGCCGCTCGGCCGCCGGCAGTAGTAGTGCGGCGAATACAGGTCGCGGCACGAGTCCTGGTACGCCGTGTAGGCGAACTCGAGATCCAGTCGCTCGTCACTGCTCATGAAGGCGCTCTCGTCGTACCTGGCTTTCCTTCGCAGGATGACCCGGCCGGTGGGAACGACGGGAGCCGGACCCCTGCGCCCAGCCCCCGTCGCCCGCTCCTTACTTGATCAGTCCGTGCGGGTCGAGCACGTACTTGCGGGCCGCACCCTTGTCGAAGTCGGCGTAGCCCTGCGGTGCCTGGTCCAGCGGGATGACCGTGGCGTTCACGTTCCTCGCGATCTGCGTACGGTCGTGCAGGATCGCCTGCATCAGCTGGCGGTTGTACCGCATCACCGGACACTGTCCGGTCGTGAACGACAGCGACTTCGCCCAGCCCAGGCCCAGCCGGATCGACAGCGAGCCGGTCTTCGCGGCCTCGTCGGCCGCACCGGGATCACCGGTGACGTACAGGCCAGGAATGCCGACCGCACCACCGGCTGCGGTCACGTCCATCACCGTGTTCAGCACGGTGGCCGGGCGCTCGGACCGGGCGTCGGTGCCGTGGCCATGGGCCTCGAACCCGACGGCGTCGATCGCGCAGTCGACCTCCGGTACGCCGAGGATCCGCTCGATCTGGTCCTTCGGATCGCCTTCGGACACATCGATCGTCTCGCAGCCGAAGCTGCGGGCCTGCTCCAGCCGTTCCTTCTGCAGGTCGGCGACGATGACGACGGCCGCGCCGAGCAGGAACGCCGACGTGGCCGCGGCCAGGCCGACCGGCCCCGCGCCGGCGACATAGACGGCCGAACCGGTCCCAACCCCTGCCGTGACAGCGCCGTGGTAGCCGGTCGGGAAGATGTCCGACAGCATCGCCAGGTCGCGGATCTTCTCCAGCGCCCGGTCCTTGTCGGGGAACTTCAGCAGGTTCCAGTCGGCGTACGGCACCAGCGCGTACTCCGCCTGTCCGCCGACCCAGCCGCCCATGTCGACGTACCCGTACGCGGATCCGGGTCGATCCGGATTCACGTTCAGGCAGACGCCGGTCTTGCCCTCCTTGCAGTTGACGCACCGCCCGCAGGCGATGTTGAACGGGACGGACACCAGGTCGCCGACCTTGATGAACTCGACGTCACGGCCGACCTCGGCCACCTCGCCGGTGATCTCATGGCCGAGAGCGAGTCCCGGCGGTGCCGTGGTCCGGCCACGAACCATGTGCTGATCGCTGCCGCAGATGTTGCTGGCGACCACCTTGAGAATCGCCCCGTGCGGAATCTGCCGACCCACGTTGGCGGGGTTGACCCCTGGACCGTCCTTGAGCTCCAGACCCGGGTAGTCGATCGTCTCGACCGCCACGTCGCCTGGCCCCTTGTAAATCACTGCCCTGTTACCTGGCACGAGTAGTGCTCCTCTCCGTCCGGGCTCGACCAGCCCATCGGCACTCTTCGTGGGCCGCGATCGCCGCGTGCGGACAGCGATCCGGCCGTCGCCTGCCCCGTGCAGGTGAATCCACTCCGTGACGACGCTCGCGCAGACGCGCATTCCCAACGCCGTAAGGGGATTGCTGCCGACGCTAGTCCGCACCACTACTACCGTCAACGGGACAGTGGACTACGGCGTGGCATGTACTCCTGAGGAGTATTTGGGCACGCGGAACGTGACCTTGGTGCCGGCGTCGACCGCCGTTTCGACGACCAGGCCGTACGCGTCGCCGTACACCTGGCGGAGCCGGGCGTCGACGTTGCCGAGGCCGACCGAGTCGCTGCCGGACTCGCCGGACAGTGCGGCCCGGATCACCTCCGGGTCGCTTCCGGAGCCGTCGTCCTCGACGCTGATCTCGGCCTCGTTGATCCGGTCCCGGGCCCGGATCGTAATGTGCCCGACGCCGGTGGTGCCTTCCAGGCCATGGCGTACGGCGTTCTCCACCAGCGGCTGGACGACGAGGAACGGGATGACCACCGGCAGTACTTCGGGCGCGATCTGCAGCGACACCTTGAGCCGATCACCGAACCGCGCCTGCTCCAGCACCAGGTAGCGCTCCACGTTGCGCAGCTCGTCGGCCAGCGTGGTGAACTCGCCACCGCGCCGCAGCGCGTACCGGGAGAAGTCGGCGAACTCCAGCAGCAGTTCCCGAGCCCGTCCCGGGTCGGTCCGGACGAACGACGCGATCGCGGCCAGCGCGTTGTAGATGAAGTGCGGGCTGATCTGCGCCCGTAGTGCGCGCAGCTCGGCCTCGATCGCGCGGGTGCGTTCCTTGTTGAGCTCGGCCAGCTCCACCTGGCCGGACACCCAGCGGGCGACCTCCTCGGTGGCCCGGACCAGCGCGGCCGACGAGCGGATGCTGTAGGCGACCAGTACGGCGACCACTCGCTCCTCGGTGACGATCGGCGCGACCACCGCCGTACGGATTGGGCATTGCGGGTCGCTACAGGCCACGTCATGCGCGCCGAGGACCGCCGTACGTCCGGAGCGGAGTGTGGGAGCCGCGAGAGCCTTCGCATCGCCACGGTGGTTGCTCTCGTACGGTCCACCGACGCCGTCCCACGCCAGTACGCCGGAGGAGTCGCAGATCGCGATGGCCGCCGTACCGAGGAGGTCTCTGAGGTGGCGGCTCGCCTTGCCTGCCGCGGCGGGCGTCAGACCCTCGCGCAGGTGGGGAGAGGCCAGCGAGGCGGTATGCAGGGTCGCATACGTCGCCTTGTCAGCCGGAGTCCCGAAATGCTTCCGCCGCCGTGCGAACACGTGTCGACGGTAGCCGGTCAACCCTCCGCGCGGGGTCTGAACGCTTCGAGCGCCTCGGTGTCGGAGTAGTTGGTCAGCAGGTACTCCTCCACCCACTCCTGCCGGCCCGGGTACGTCGACTCCGTGGTGATGCGCTCCGCGGCCTTGACGGCGTCCAGGGGTGCGCGTCGGAGTTGTACGCCGTCCGGGGTCAGCAATGCCCAGCTCGGACCAGGAGCGCCGTACGGCATGCCGACACTGCCGGCGTTGACCACCAGACGCCGGTCCACCTGCCGAGCGAAGGGCATGTGGGTGTGGCCGCACACGACCGTCCTGATGTCCTCGGACAGGCCGGTGAAGACCTCGGCCCAGCGTGAGATCGGGCTGTCGACCAGCACCATCTCCTCGTCGTCCCGCGGCGTCGCGTGGCAGAACAGCACGTCCCCGATGGTCACGGTCGTCGGCAAGGGCGCCAGCAACTCCACCTGGTCCGGCCGCAACTCCTGCGCCGCCCACGGACTCACTGCATCCGGCGGTTCGCCAGTGAATTCAGACCGGGCCATCTCCACCAGCTCCCGGTCGGCGTTCCCCCGCACCCACACCACCCGGTCGCCCAGCGACGTCAGCAGGTCCAGAGTCTCGACCGGCTGCGGCCCACTGGCGATGTCCCCGGCCAGCACGATCGCATCGGCCGACCGTACGTCGTCCTCCGCCAGCACCGCCTCCAGAGCAGGCAACACCCCATGCACATCAGCCAGCACCGCAATGCGTTCCATCCCGCCAGTCTGCCGCCGAACCTCTTACCCCACAGGGATATCTGCTCTCGGCAGATCAGCTGCCGATCGCGAGCCGGCCCGTGGCAAGCGGGGTCGCCCTCTCGCACGCACCGGTCACTGTCGAGCAGCGGATGATCGAGGCCGGGCTATCCGGGCCGGTGTCGGCCAGCAACAACAGGTGCTGGTCGTCCTCGGCGACCGACTGCCGGAACGTCCCGGACCACTCGTGCAGCAGAGTGCCTGTTTTCGCATCGAGGGCCGAGGCGATGCCGTCGGCGTACCCGTCGCGGTAGAAGGGTGCTCCGATGGCGGTGGCGCCGTCCCGGGTGAAGCCCACGACCTGGTAGTCGCAGGTGCGCCACAGCCGCTTGCCGCCGTTCAGGGTAACCACGTTGGTGCAGCTGTTGTAGTCGGTGAGATTGACCAGCGAAGCGGCGAGCGAGCCGTCGTCGGACACGGCGGACGGCTTCGGCACCGACTTGACCACACTCGCCTTCGCGGCGCCCGGGACCCACTCGTAGAGGTTCCAGGCGAGCGCGCCCTCCGCGGTCTCACCCCGGAAGTAGACCTTGCCGTTCAGGTAGCCGAGCGGAACCGCGTCCCAGATGTCCGGTACGTCGAGCTTGCGGACCGACTCCTGCTCTGCGTAGACCACGGCGCCGGGCAGCGCCGCGCTCTGCTCCGACCGGCGGGTGGCGACGTACGCGGCGGCCAGGCCGTCCTCGGTGGTCACGATCCCGGTGACGTCCGGGGTCGTCCGGAGCACCTTCCCGCTGCTGTCGACGGTCAGCATCTCGGTGTCGGTGCCCTTCTGGACGACCGCCAGCACAGACTGGTGCAGGCGCGCGACCTCCAGGATGTCCGCCGAGCCCGGGACCTTCACGTCCTGGCCGGGGCCGCCGCGGACGGTGCGGCCGGCCAGGTAGGTGACCTGGGGCGCGCGGCCCTCGGGGAGCTTCGGCAGGTTGACCTTCGACTTGAGCGGTCCGCTCTTGGTCGGCGTCTTGGCCGGCGGCTTCGGGGTGGTGACGGCCGTGGCCGACGGGGTCACGGACGGCTTGGGCGTCGGCGTCGGGGTCGGCGTCGAGATGGGCGACGGGCTGCCGCTGAGGGGGGCTGCGTCGGCTTGGGCGGCTTGGGGGCCCTGGCGGTAGGCGAGGGCGGCGCCGATGGCGACCGCGGCGACCGCGATCGATGCGACCAGGGCCACCAGCCGGCCGTTCTTGTTCGGCATCAGCGGACTCCTAACACTCTCGCTCCCCGCCCTCATGATCCGAGGAGCAGGGGTTCCGGGGATATGGGTGTGGCCAGTTCGCAATCACCGGTGCTGACCGTGCAGCGGACCAGCGCCGAGCGGGACTGAGGCTCCTGCCGGTCGTGCCACTGGAGCAGGAGGTGGTCGTCGTCCTCCGCGACCGCTGCCCGCAGCGACGGTGCGGTCCACTCGCGGAGCAGCTTCCCGGTCCTGGCGTCCAGGACAGCGGTGCGCTTCTCGCCGTACGGCTCGCCGGTCCCGGGCGGCAGGCCGACGACGAAAGCATCACCCGGGCTGAACCGGTCCAGCCGGTACTGACAGGTGCGCCATCGCTGCAGCTGGCCGGCCACGTCCAGGACGGCCGTGCACTGCCCGCTGTCGGTGAAGATGGTCATCCCGGCAGCCAGACTGCCGTCGGCCGCGACGGACAGCGGTGACTTCACCTTGGACAGCTTCTGCACCGACATCTTCTCGGTGTCCCAGCGATACAGGTCCCAGGCACTGCCCGGCTCGGTGCCGCCACGGAAGTACACCTCATGGCCGACCACTGCCAGCACCGCGACGTCGGTCAGCTTGGGCTGCCGCAGTACGTCGGCCGGTCCGGTGTTGTGCTCCTGGAAGTACAGCGTGCCGCCGGACTGGTGGTCGGAGAACTGTCCGCCCGAGGCATAGGCGACGTACTTGCCGTCGGCACTGGTTACGAGGGAGTCGACGCTCCGGATCTCGTTCACGACCTTGCCGGTGTAGTCCTGGATCATCAGCAGGCTGCTGGTCGCGCTGGTGATCTGCACGGTCAGCGTGGTGTCCCAGAGCCGTGCTGCGGCAGCGATCTCGTACTCACCCGGCACTCGAACCGGTCTGCCCACTCCACCTAGGACTGCGCGGCCGCGGACATAGGTGAGCTGCGGATCCCGGCCAGTCGGCAACTTGGTCGCGTCAACGGCGACCTTGGTGGCAGCACGGGTCTTGGTAGCGGCGGAAGCCTTGGCGACGGTGGCAGACAAGGGAGCGGCGGCCGCGCCGGACTGGTCGCGTGGCCCCCGGGCAGCAGCCAGCAAGCCGCCACCGGCGACAGCAACCACCGCGATCGCGGCCGGCACCGCCACCAGCGACCGATTCCAGCTCGGCACCCGTCCCGTATCCATCCCCGTTGTGACGCGTCAGAACATGCTTTTGTTCGCTCCGGCGAACCAGTCGCACGAGCGATCGAGCATAATGCGTGCATGGACCAGCCAGCGCGGATCGGCCGGTACGCCCTGGTCCGCCGGGTCGGTGCCGGTGGTTTCGCGACGGTTTGGCTGGCCCGGGACGAGCAACTGGACGCCGAGGTGGCGGTCAAGATCCTGTCCGACCTGTGGGTCGACGACGAGGACGTCCGCCGCCGGTTCCTGGCCGAGGGTCGCTTTCTGCGCAAGGTCGACTCGCTGTATGTCGTCGGCGTGCACGACATCGGGGAGGCCGAGGACGGACGCCCGTACATGGTCCTCACCTACGCCGACGGTGGGACGCTCGCGGACCGGATCAAGGCCGGATCGCTTGAGCTCGGCGAGGCGGTCCGCGTCATCACCGAGGTCGGTAAGGGCCTCAAGCACCTGCACACGCGCGGCGTTCTGCATCGCGACGTGAAGCCGGCCAACGTGCTGTTCCGCACCGAGCCGGGCGGCGACCGCGCGATGCTCGGCGACCTCGGTCTGGGTAAAGCGGTTCAGGACGTGTCCCAGCTGACCATGCCCGGCGGCACTCCGGCGTACGTCGCCCCGGAGCAGGTGCGCGGCGAGCGGCTGGACCACCGCGCGGACCTCTACTCGCTCGGGGCGGTCGCGTACGCCGCCTTCACCGGCCAAGCGCCCCATGGTGTGGCCAGCCTCGGTGCGGTGATGCAGATCGACTCACCGCCGCCGTCGATGACGACGCTGCGCGAGGATGTCTCCGACGCGATCGACGTCGTTGTACGTCGTGCACTAGAGCCGGACCGGGACAAGCGGTGGCCGGATCTGGACAGCTTCCTCAACGCGTTGCGGGAGGCCCACACCACTGGCAAGGTCCCAGTCGGCCTGGTGCCCGCGGCCGAGATGCCGACGCCGGTTCCCAAGGCGGGTGACGTCGACCAGGAGACCGCTCTGGTCACCGCCAACGAGCCGACCGTCGCAGTACCTGCGAAGCGCTCCAGCCGGTCCCGCGTGATCGCCACCGTGCTGGCCGTCGTGCTGGCAGCCGGCGGTGGGTACGGCGGCTACCGGTACGTCTTGAGCCGCCCGGTGAAGGTGGAAGCCAACGGTCTGTCGGTGGAGGTCCCACGCGAGTGGTCCCAGAAGGCGCAGGCAGACACTCAGTTGCTGGTCGCAACCGAGACTGCCGGATGGCAGACGGATACCAGCGTCGAAGGTGTCTACCTCGGACTGGTGGCCGCGTCGACGCTGCCCACGAGTGCGACGGCGCCCGAGGGCTGTACGTCGCCGACGCCGGAAACCACTGACACGACTGCCACCTTCCGATACAGCTGCAACAACGTGCCGACCGTTGTGGAGCAGTACCGGAAGGTGGACGCGTCGACTCTGCTCCGGGTCCAGGTCCGTGAGGACAACCCGAAGAAGCGTCAGGCCGTGCTGGACTCCGCGGAGTACAAGCCTTAGGGGACCAGGGACGTCAGCGACGAGATCGACGCCTTGTGCAGCCGGGGGATGACGTTGAGGGTCGCGGGATCGCCGGAGTACAGGTACGAGCCGGACTCGTAGACCAGGTAGGCCGTTCCGTTGTACTCGGTGATGCCCTCGGTCATGCTCGGCGCCCGGAAGCAGCTGAGGGCGGCCGCGTCCAGGTCCTTCTGGCCGCGCTTCACGACGTACAGGTTGCTGCGGTTCCCGCGCCCGTACGACGTGCTGTAGATGAAGTGGTTGGCGGTGACGGTCAGACCCTGCGTCTTGGTCGGCACCTCCCACGCGCCGGCCACTGTGGTCAGCGTGCCGTCGTCGGCGATCTTGTACTCGTACATGGTCCCGCGGCCGGTGTCGTTGAACGTCCCGGAGAACAGCGAGTCGCCGTAGCTGCCGATGAACGACGAACCTGCCACGTCCCGCGCGGTCCCTACCTGTGCGAGGTACGGCGTACCCGCGGCCTTCATGGCGTCGCGCAGCGAGGTCAGGCTGTACTTGCGGATGCTGCTGCCGGCGCCGGATACGAACGCCCAGCCCTTGCTGACGGTGATGCCGCCGACGTGCGACTCGGCGATGGCGACCACACCGACGGTGGATCCGGTGGCCGGGTCGATGCCATAGAGCTGTGAGTCGGCGCCGGCGCGGTACGAGCCGACCAACAGCAGGTTCTTGCCGGAGCCGTCCCAGTTGTACCAAGTGCCCGCGCCCTGTGGGGTGTAGGTGCTCAGGTTGGGGATGCTCGCGCTGTTGCTGAACCGGGCGTCGTACTTCTTCGACGCGGACGGGCCGTCGTAGAAGGTGGCGCCGCCGGTGGTGGCGGTGTCGCAGGTGATCGCGGCACTGGCGGGCAGCGCCGCGGTGAGTGCGGCCGCGGACGTGACGACGGCGGTCAGGATGGCGAGGGGGCGACGGGCCATGAGTGAAGTCCTCTTCGGTCGGGCGGAAACCTACGAGGGCACCAGAGTATGCCGACAATCAGTAACAAGACCAGGGTATTCCGGGCGGCGAGTGCACGAACGGAGGCCGTACGGTAGGCGCATGACCGATCTGTCCGCGGCGATCGACCGCGTTCTGCCCAGTGTCCGTGCCGACCTCGAGGACCTCATCCGGATCCCGTCGGTCAGCTACGAACCCGCCCGCGCGGCCGACGTCCAGCGCTCCGCCGAGGCGACCGCGGCGCTGTTCGAGGCCGAGGGGTTCACGGTGAAGATCGTCCGGGCCGGCGACGGCGCGCCCGCGGTGATCGCGAAGAAGGCCGCGCCGGCCGGCAAACCGACCGTGCTGCTGTACGCGCACCACGACGTCCAGCCGACCGGACCGGTCGACCAGTGGACCTCGGACCCGTTCGTGCCGACCGAGCGCGGCGACCGGCTGTACGGCCGGGGTGCGGCCGACGACAAGGCCGGCATCGCCGCGCACCTGGCCGCCGTACGGGCCTTCGGCAACGATCTGCCGGTGGGCGTGACCGTGTTCGTCGAGGGCGAGGAGGAGATCGGCTCGCCGACCCTGCTGCAGTTGCTGGACGAGTACTCCGAGGACCTCGCCGCCGACGCGATCGTGATCGCCGACTCGGGCAACTGGGATGTCGGGCGGCCGGCGCTGACCGTGTCGCTGCGCGGCCTGGTCGAGGCGTACGTCGAGGTGCGGACGCTCGACCACGCGGTTCACTCGGGGTTGTTCGGTGGGCCGATCCCGGACGCGCTGTCGACGCTGTGCCGGTTGCTCGCCACCCTGCACGACGACAAGGGTGACGTCGCCGTGGACGGGCTGCACGCTTCGCGGGCGGCGGATGTGGACTACCCCGAAGCGCGGCTGCGGGCTGAGTCGAGTGTGCTGGATTCCGTCCGGTTGACCGGTTCGGGTTCGCTTGTCGACCGCCTGTGGACCCGGCCGTCGATCGCCGTACTCGGGATCGACGCGCCGTCCGTGGCAGAGGCGAGCAACACGCTGGTGCCGGTCGCGCGGGCCAAGGTGAGCCTGCGGGTCGCGCCGGGCGACGACGCGATCAAGGCGAGCGCGGCGCTGAAGGAGCACCTCGAGAACCACGCGCCGTGGGGTGCACAGGTCACCGTCACCGAGGGCCAGACCGGCCAGCCCTGCAGCGTGAACGCGCGCGGCGCCGGGTACGAAGCGGCCCGGTCCGCCTTCCAGACCGCGTGGGGTGTCGAGCCGATCGACATGGGGATGGGCGGTTCGATTCCGTTCATCGCGGAGTTCCAGCAGACCTTCCCGGAGGCCTCGATTCTGGTCACCGGCGTGGAGGATCCGGACACCCGCGCCCACGGGATCGACGAGGGCCTGCACCTCGCCGAGTTCACCAAGGTGTGTCTCGCCGAGGCACTGCTTCTTCAGAACCTGGCCGGGAACGCCTGAAATCATGGGACAACAACCTGACCACGACCTGGGGACCGGGCTTTCCGGCGACCCAGTGTTTGGCATAGGTTTCGGCGAGTGAAGATCGCAGTCGTACGGGAGACCAGACCGGCGGAGCGCCGGGTCGCGCTGGTGCCGGAACAAGTCGCGAAACTCATCGAGCTCGGCTACGAGGTGGCGGTCGAGCCGGCCGCCGGCGAACGGGCCCTGTACTCCGACGACCAGTACCGCGACGCCGGTGCCGAGGTCGCCTGGGGCGCCGACCACGCGGCCACCATCGTGACGTCGGTCCAGCCGTTGGAGCGGGAACGCCTGCAGCGGCTGCACGCCGGTACGGCGCTGATGTCGTTCCTGCCGACGAATCCACCGGATGTGGTCCGCACCGCAACCACGGCGAAGCTCACGGCGTTCGCGATGGAGCTGGTCCCGCGGATCTCGCGGGCCCAGTCGATGGACGCCCTGTCCTCCCAGGCGCTGGTCGCCGGGTACCGCGCCGCGATCGTGGCGGCCGAGCGGCTGCCACGCTTCTTCCCGCTGAACATGACCGCGGCGGGGACCGTGCCGCCGGCCCAGGTCCTGGTCCTCGGCGCCGGCGTCGCCGGCCTGCAGGCCATCGCGACCGCCAAGCGGCTCGGCGCCGTCGTCAGGGCGTACGACGTCCGGACCGCGGCCGCCGAGGAGATCGCCTCGATGGGCGCGCAGCCGATCGAGCTCGAGCTCGGCACCCTGGACGGCCCCGGCGGGTACGCCCGCGAGATGACGCCGGAACGGGCCCAGCTCCAGCGTGAGCTGCTGACCCCGTTCGTCGCCGCCGCGGACGCCCTGATCACGACCGCCGCCGTCCCCGGGCGGACCGCGCCGATCCTGGTGTCGCGAGCGATGGTCGAGCAGATGAAGCCCGGCTCCGTCGTCGTCGACCTGGCCTCCGAGCAGGGCGGCAACGTCGAGGGCTCGGTGGCCGGCACCGAGCTCACCATCGGCAACGCGCTGGTCTGGGGCGGCGCGAACGTCGCCAGCCAGATGGCCGGACCGGCCAGCCGGCTCTACGGTCAGAACATCGCGAACCTGATCCGCCTGATGACCCGGAACGCCTCGTTCGATCCGGACTTCAACGACGAGATCGTCCGCGGCTGCTGCGTCACCCACGACGGCAGCGTGCTCCACGAGCCGACCCGCGAGCTCCTGAAAGGACAGGCCCCGTGACCGAGTCCATCGCGCTGCTGACGATCTTCGTACTGGCGGCGTTCGTCGGCGTCGAGGTGATCAGCAAGGTCTCCTCGACCCTGCACACCCCGCTGATGTCCGGCGCGAACGCCATCCACGGCGTCATCCTGGTCGGCGCCATCATCGTCACCGGGCAGGCCGACTCCGCGATCGTGGTGGTCGTCGGACTGCTGGCCGTCGTACTGGCGACAGTCAACATGGTCGGCGGGTTCGTGGTCACCGACCGGATGCTGCAGATGTTCAGAGGCCCGGGGGCACGCAAGAAGGAGCTGCGCAAGTGATCCCCACCTGGGCCCAGATCGGTTACCTGGTCGCCGCGGTCTGCTTCATCGTCGCGCTGAAGGCGCTGTCGTCGCCTCGCAGTGCCCGGGCCGGCAACCTGCTCGGTGCCGCCGGTGCGGTGCTCGCCGTCATCATCACCTTCGTCGCCTACAAGCCCGATCACCTGACGCCGATCCTGATCGCGCTGGCGGCCGGCACGGTCGTCGGCGTGGTCGGGTCGCGCCGGGTGCAGATGACGCACATGCCGCAGCTCGTTGCCCTGTTCAACGGTGTCGGTGGTGGCGCGGCCGCGCTGGTCGCGTTGATGGAGCTCGGCGAGGTCAGCGACGACGCGACGGTCGCCGCGATCGCGACCGCGTTCACCATCCTGGTCGGTGCGGTCAGCTTCTCCGGCTCGATCGTCACGTTCGCCAAACTGCAGGAATTGATGACCACGCGGCCGGTGACGTTCCCCGGTCTGCCGGTGCTCTTCATCGCCTCGATCATCGGCGGCATCGCGCTGGCCGGCTGGCTCGTCTCCGATCCGCGCGTGTGGGTCGGCGTACTGCTCTGCCTGGTCGGTCTCGCGGTCGGCGTGATGCTGGTCCTGCCTGTGGGCGGTGCCGACGTACCGATCGTCATCTCGCTGCTGAACGCCTTCACCGGTCTCACTGTGGCCGCGGGCGGTTACGTGCTCGGCAACACCCTGCTGCTGGTGGCCGGCACCCTGGTCGGCGCCGCCGGTACGTTGCTGACCAAGCTGATGGCCGATGCGATGGGCCGGTCCGTCTTCAACATCCTCTTCGGCGCCGTCCGCGGTGGTTCGACTCTGGGCGGCGGTACGGCGTCCGAGCGGCCGGTCATCTCCGGTGGCGCGGAGGACGTCGCGATCCTGCTCGGGTACGCGAACAAGGTCATCATCGTTCCCGGCTACGGCCTGGCCGTGGCGCAGGCGCAGCACACCCTGCGCGACCTGGTCGACGAGCTGCAGAGCCGCGGCGTGAAGGTCGACTACGCGATCCACCCGGTGGCCGGACGGATGCCTGGCCACATGAACGTGCTGCTGGCCGAGGCCCAGGTCCCGTACGACCAGTTGCGCGAGATGGACGACATCAACGCCGACTTCAAGTCGACGGACGTCGTCCTGGTGGTCGGCGCCAACGACGTCGTCAACCCGGCCGCCCGGAACACGCCGAGCGCGCCGATCTACGGCATGCCGATCCTGAACGCCGACGAGGCGCAGCGGGTGATCTTCCTCAAGCGCTCCATGCGCCCCGGATTCGCCGGCATCGAGAACGAACTCCTCTACGACCCCCGGACCACGCTGCTGTTCGGCGACGCCCGCGAATCCCTGACCAAGCTGCTGGCCGCGCTGAAGTCCGTCTGACCGGGAGCGGCTAGACCCAGCCGCGCTTCGCTGCCGCCACGCCGAGCTCGAAGCGGCTGGCGGCATTGAGGCGCTCCGACAGGGTCGCGGTGATGCGGCGGGCCGTCCGCAACGAGATGCCCAGCAGACGCGCGACCTGCTCGTCCTTCGCGCCGCCGGCGAGTAGCCGCAGTACCTCGGCCTCGTGCGGCGTCAGGGGCACGTTGTCCTCCCGGTCGTCCGCGTCGAAGAGCTCGGTGGCGCGGGCCCAGTAGGAGTCGAACAAGGCGAGCGCGACCGAGACCACGGCGGGGCTGCGGTGGATGACCGCGCCGACGGTCGGGTTCTCCGGGTCCATCGGCATGACCGCGATCTCCTGGTCGAAGATCAGCAGCCGCAGCGGCAGCGTGGGCGTCGCCCGGATCTCACCGCCGAGCTGGTGCATGGCCGCGGCGTAGTCCAGCGCCTGCTTGGACGACGTGATGCTCTGGAGATAGACGGTCCGCATCCGCAGCCCGCGCTCCAGCAACGGAACGTCCGGTGACTTGTCGAACGGGTGGGTGACGTCGTCGATGTGCGCGGGCACCAGGCCCCACAACGTGTCCTTGGCCTTCAGGCCCAGCTCTTCGATCCGCCGGGACGCGTTCGCCCGGCCGTTCAGAACCTCGACGTCCCCGCTGCTGCGGGCGGTCAGGAGCTCGTTGTACTGCTCGGCCAGCACCTCGGCCGAGGCTTCGGCTTCCTTGAGCTCGCCGAGCATCTTGTTCAACTCGGTCCGGCGGCGTTCGGCCAGGCCGGTCAGGCCGACCCGCGGGTGCACCGCGTGCTCACCGTCGGGGTTCGTCCAGGTCGGGACCAGCAGCTCGAGCTTGCGCAGCTTCTCCATCAGCTCGTGAACCTCGGTCACGGGCCTTTTTACTAGCGCGGCAATGTTCTCGGGCGTACTGTCTGGGTGGCTGAGAAGGGCGTGATAAACCGCGAAGGTGGCTTCATCAACACCCAGCGGTTCGAGCACGTCCTCCTCCTTCTCAGTCTTGTCGGAACCGACCATATACAGAGCGCGTCGACACAGAGCACTCCTCAGCCGGTTCCGGCTCATTTTCGAAGGGACAGATGTGTGATCAGGAAATTGCTCATTGTAGTTGGTGTCGCGGCGGTACTGATATTCGGTGGCGCCCCACTGACCGCGTCGGCGGTCAGCGGCAGCGAACCGGGCTGCATCCCGGTGCTCTGCTGGTGACCGTGGCTTTCCACTGAGTAGTCGTACGACGGGTTCCCTGTGCCCGGCCATTGGATCGGGCCAGGGCACCCCGTGACGTCCCGTAGACTGACGCCGTGGCTCGTGGCGATGGTCGGCTAACCCATGACCTTGACCCGCAGGACCTGGGACCGCAGGACGCATGTGGCGTCTTCGGGGTCTGGGCACCGGGGGAAGAGGTTGCCAAACTCACCTACTTCGGGCTCTACGCCTTGCAGCATCGAGGGCAGGAGTCGGCTGGCATCGCGGTCAGCAACGGAAGCCAGATTCTGGTCTACAAGGACATGGGTCTGGTCAGTCAGGCGTTCGACGAGGCGACTCTCGCGTCCCTGCGCGGACACATCGCGATCGGGCACTGCCGGTACTCGACGACCGGTTCCAGCGTCTGGGCCAACGCGCAGCCGACGTTCCGGTCGACCGCGACCGGCTCGATCGCGCTCGGGCACAACGGGAACCTGACCAACACCGGCGAGCTGGCCGAGAGCCTGAACGGCGGCGGCGGCCTCGATCTCGGCCTGGACGCCGACGTCGAGCACGCCAAGGCGAACGCGAAGCACGGCGCCTCCTCCGACACCGACATCCTCACCTCGATGCTCGCCGGGTACCCGGACCTGACCATCGAGGAGGCGGCCGCGAAGGTGCTGCCGAAGGTCAAGGGCGCCTACAGCCTGATCTTCATGGACGAGAACACCCTGTACGCCGCTCGCGACCCGCAGGGCATCCGCCCGCTGGTGCTGGGCCGGCTGGAGCGCGGCTGGGTGATCGCCAGCGAGACCGCGGCCCTCGACATCGTCGGTGCGTCGTTCATCCGCGAGGTGGAGCCGGGCGAGATCGTCGCGGTCGACGCCGACGGGCTGCGCTCGACCCGGTTCGCCGAGCCGGAGCCGAAGGGCTGCCTGTTCGAGTTCGTCTACCTGGCCCGCCCGGACACCCAGATCTCCGGCCGCCGGATCTACTCCACCCGCGTCGAGATCGGCCGCCGGCTGGCCGGTGAGCACCCGGCCGACGCCGACCTGGTCATCGCGACCCCGGAGTCCGGGACGCCCGGCGCGATCGGGTACGCCGAAGCCTCCGGCATCCCGTACGGATCGGGCCTGGTCAAGAACGCATACGTCGGCCGCACGTTCATCCAGCCCAGCCAGACCATCCGCCAACTGGGCATCCGGCTGAAGCTGAACCCGCTGCGTGAGGTGATCGAGGGCAAGCGGCTGGTCGTGGTCGACGACACGATCGTGCGCGGCAACACCCAGCGTGCGGTGATCCGGATGCTGCGTGAGGCCGGCGCCAAGGAGATCCACGTCCGGATCACGGCGCCGCCGGTGAAGTGGCCGTGCTTCTACGGCATCGACTTCGCCAGCCGCGCCGAACTGATCGCGAACGGGCTGAACACCGAGGAGATCTGCCGTTCGCTCGGCGCCGACTCGCTCGGCTACATCAGCCTGGACGGCCTGATCGCGGCGACCACGGTGCCGAAGGACAAGCTCTGCCGGGCCTGCTTCGACGGGGTCTACCCGGTCGCGCTGCCGGATCCGGAGCAGCTCGGCAAGCACCTGCTGGAGCTGCCGGTGTCCACCGACGTCGACGGCCTGGCCACGGTCTCCGGTGGCGCCGGTGCCGCCGACGCCCTGAGCCGTCCGTAGCCAGATCAGCCCGGCGTACGTCGTACCGCCGCAGTATCGAGGAGATGAACGTGAGCGAAGGCGCGAGCTACGCCGCTGCCGGAGTCGACATCGAGGCCGGTGACCGGGCCGTCGAGCTGATGAAGGAGTGGGTGGCGAAGGCGACCCGCCCGGAGGTGGTCGGCGGGCTCGGTGGGTTCGCCGGGCTGTTCGACGCCACCGCGCTGACGTCGTACCGGCGGCCGCTGCTGGCAACCTCGACGGACGGGATCGGGACCAAGGTCGCGATCGCGCAGAAGCTGGACAAGCACGACACGATCGGGTTCGACCTGGTCGGGATGGTCGTCGACGACCTGGTCGTGTGCGGCGCCGAGCCGCTGTTCATGACCGACTACATCTGCACCGGCAAGGTGGTCCCGGAGACGATCGCGCAGATCGTCAAGGGCATCGCCGAGGCGTGTGTGGAGGCCGGTACGGCGCTCGTCGGCGGCGAGACCGCGGAGCACCCGGGCCTGCTGGAGCCGGACGAGTACGACGTGGCCGGGGCATCGACCGGTGTGGTCGAGGCCGACGAGGTGCTCGGTGCGGACCGGGTCCGCGCGGGCGATGTGGTCGTGGCGATGGCGTCGTCGGGCCTGCACTCGAACGGGTACTCCCTCGTGCGCCACGTCTTCTTCAACCGCGCCCGCTGGACGCTGGACCGCGTGGTTCCCGAGCTGGGTACGACGCTGGGCGAGGTGCTGCTGACGCCGACCCGGGTGTACGCCAAGCACTGCCTCGAGCTGATCGCGGAGCTGAACGGCGACGTCGAGGGCGACGCGAAGCCGCTGCACGCGATGTCGCACATCACCGGCGGTGGCTTCGCGGCGAACCTGGCCCGGGTCATCCCCGAGGACCTCTCGGTCCGGATCGACCGGTCGACCTGGGCGCCGGCGCCGATCTTCGGCCTGGTCGGGCTGCTCGGCGACGTCGCGCTGCCCGAGCTGGAGAAGACGCTGAACATGGGTGCCGGCATGGTCGCCGTACTCGACCCGTCGTCCGCCGACGCCGCGATCGCCGAGCTGGCCGTCCGGGACATCCCGGCCTGGATCTGCGGTGAGGTTACCGCGGACGCCGGTGGCACGGTCGCCCTGGAAGGCACCTACGCCAAGTAAGCAAAGATAGCCCCTCACGCGGTGCCGGCCCAGTCGCCGCCCGCTCGAGCAACCGATTTCTGGGCAGGCTCGACTACTCCGGGTGGTGCTGGTGTGGTGGAACACGTCGGGCGCACGGTCAGCCTGCTCAGCACCCGAGGGCACTGAGCAGGTCAGCCGCGCTGTCGTTGCTTACCGACGGGGGTGGTATTCGTCGGCGTCGTAATCGTCGCCGTCGTTGTCGCCGTTCGCAGAACGGTCGCCACCCTGGTCACCGGACAGCTCTTTCTTGAGCTGGTCCAAGTCGGTGTCCCAGGTGCGGTACTTCAGGTCGCGAGCGACCTTCGTCTGCTTGGCCTTTGCACGGCCGCGCCCCATAGCGTCGACCCCCTCGCACAAGTCAACCGGGTACGCAGCGTGGCGCCCACGGATCAGTCGTCAGTAATCGTGGTTCTAGGTTACCCGGACCGGGGGATCGACACACGCACCGCCCCCTGGCTGAACCGCCGAAGAGGTCCGATCACCCCGTCGGCGGGGTGGGCCGGTCCCCTCAAACCGGCCCACCCCGCCTCGTCGGACCCTTGTTACTTGACCTCGCGACGTGAGCTTGCCCACAGTCCGACTATGGTTGGGAGAACGATCCAGATGCCGATCGCGGTCAGCGTCTCGGGCAGCATGCCGTGCAGGTTGCGGTCCGCGATCCGGCCGAAGGCGCCGAATACGTCCAGCCAGTTCGCGTTGTCCTTGAACAGCGCCGGCCCGGCCAGCGACCAGGCGGTCGGGGCGATGAAGTAGACCAGAATCGCGACCGCGGTCTGAGCGATCACGGCGCCGAAGGCGGCAGCCATCACCACGTTGAGCGCGTTGGTCAGGTACGACCCGGCCAGCGCCCCGCCGAGCCCGGAGTACGACGTACCGTCGCCGCCGACCGCGCCACCGAGTGCGGTGCCGGCCAGCGCCAGCAGGTTGGTCACGGTCAGTACGACGACGCTCATGATGAGCGCGGAGACGAACTTGGCGATCTGCACCCGGACCCGCCGGGGCGACAGCGTGAACGTGGTCAGCGCGGTGCGCTGGGTCCACTCGCTCGTCATCGCCATCACGCCGATGACCGGCAGCAACAGCATCACGCCGGTCGAGGCGGCCCCGAGGAAGCGGTCGGCGGTGGCCGGGCCGTCCGGCAGGTGGGTCAGCTCCCAGCCGATCGCGACCAGGGCCAGCGCCACGATCGCGGCGATCAGCAACTTGCCGCTGCGGGTGTTCACGGACTTGCGCAGTTCGATGCCGACGAGTTTCAGGAAGGACTGCCCGCGGACGGGCGGAAGACTGGTCGTCGCCTCGGCCCGGTGCTTCGCCGGGGTGGTGGGCGCGACGTCGGTAAGGGTGGTCATGGTCATGAGCTCCAGACTCGGTGCTTGATGCTGAACTCGCTTCGCTCGTTCAGTCGAAGTGGTCAGGCCGCTGCGGCGGTCGGGGTGGTCAGCTGGAAGAACAGGTCCTCCAGGCCGGCGCCGTCGCTCTGGCGCAGTTCGAGCAGGATCTGGCCGGCGGCCGCTGCGGCTCGGCCGACCTGCTCGGCGGTGGCGTCGACGCGCAGCGCGCCGTCGTGCAGCGGCTCCGGCCGCAGACCGGCCGCGGTCAGGGCCTCGTTCAGGCCGATCGGGTCGAGGCCGCGGACGAGCGTGCCGCTGCCGGCCAGCAGTTCCTCCAGCGAGCCGTTGGCAACGATCCGGCCGCCCCCGATCACGACCAGCCGGTCGACGGTCGCCTGCACCTCACCCAGCAGGTGGCTGGACAGGATCACCGTGCCGCCGCGGGACGCGAAGTCCTGGAGCAGTCCGCGCATCCACCGGATGCCCTCCGGGTCCATCCCGTTGGCGGGCTCGTCCAGGATCAGTACGGCGGGATCGCCCAGCAGCGCACTCGCGATGCCGAGCCGCTGCCGCATGCCGAGCGAGTACTGCCCGACCCGGCGCTTGGCGGCGTGGCTGAGGCCGACGGCCTCGAGCATCTCGTCCACACGAGTCTTCGGCACACCGAGCAGGCTGGCGTTGAGCAGGAGCGTCTCCCGTCCACTCCGGCCCGCGTGCTGCGCGGCGGCGTCCAGCATGACCCCGACGATCCGGCCCGGGTTCGGCAGGTCGGCGTACTTCTTGCCGTTGATGGTCGCGGTGCCGGAGGAGGGCGGGGTGAGCCCGGTCAGCATCCGGAGCGTGGTGGACTTGCCGGCGCCGTTCGGGCCGAGGAAGCCGGTGATGCTCCCGGGCTGGACGGTGAAGGACACGTCCTGGACGGCAGTGGTGCTGCCGTACCGCTTGGTCAGGTTCTCGACGGTGATCATGACGTCGAGTCAACCGTCGCCGACCCCCTCGGCACATCGGACGACAGGCTCGACCAGCCCCCTACGAAAGTCTGTCGGGGACATCCCCGACCCCCACCGGATGGGGGACGAGACGGCGTACTGCGGGCAACTACGCTGACAGAATGCGACGGTTGCGCCGGTGGTACGCCTGGTGGGTCAGGCATGCCCCGCGCCTGCGCGACTTCCTGTACGTCGGCTTCAGCCTGCTCACGATCGTTCTCCAGGCGGCCTCCGGTGACGGCGGCTGGGACATCAAGGACTGGTACGTCCTGGCCGCCGGCGGGGTGGCGTCGGTCGCGCTGTTCTGGCGCCGGCGGTTCCCGGCCGTCGTGACCGCGATCGGCGTACTCGCGATGCTGACGGCGGGCCTCGTCGTCCCGATGGGTCTCGCCCTGCTGACCCTGGCGATCCGCCGCCGCGACCTCGTCCTCGCGATCCTCGGCCTGTCCGCGTACGCCGCCTACGTCCTCAACATCTGGAGTGAGGGCGGCGGGTTCTGGGTGTCGGTCTTCAGCGGACCGTTCCTGATCGGGAGCTGGATCGCGGCCGGTGCCTACATCGGCGCCCGCCGGGACCTGATGGTGTCGCTGCGGGATCGGGCCGAGCGCGCCGAGGCCGAACGCGAGTTGCGCAGCGAGCAGGCGCGGCTGGGCGAGCGGGCCCGGATCGCCCAGGAGATGCACGACGTACTGGCGCACAAGGTCTCGCTGATCGCTCTGCACGCCGGCGGCCTCGAGGTGAACCCGGCCGTCGGTCCGGACAAGGTCGAGGGGTCGGCCCGGTTGATCCGGGAGACCGCGCGGCAGGCGATGGAGGATCTCCGCGAAGTTCTCGGCGTACTGCGTTCCGACGTCAGCGTCGACGGTGCCGACCTGACTCCGGTGCCGCGGGCCGCTGACCTCGAGCGCCTCGTGATGGCGTCGCGGGATGCGGGCGTGAGTGTGGCGGGCGAGTTCAACCTGCCGGACGACGTACCGGTATCGATCGGGCGGACGGTCTACCGCGTGGTCCAGGAGTCACTGACCAACGTGCACAAGCACGCCCGCGGTGCCTCGACCGAGGTCCTCGTGTACGGCGACCGCGGCGACGGCGTGACGGTGAGGGTGACGAACGTGCGCCCTGTGGCTGCTGGTTCACTGCTCCCGGGCGCCGGTGCCGGACTGGTCGGACTGCGTGAGCGGGTCCAGCTGGCCGGCGGGCGGCTGTCGACGGGACCGACGCCCGAAGGCGGCTGGCGGGTCGAGGGCTGGCTGCCCTGGCCGGACAGCCGGGAGAGTGCCGAGCCTGTGCATGTGGACGAAGGGGAACGATGACGCGGCTGCTGATCGTGGACGACGAGGCGCTGGTGCGGGCCGGGCTGAAGATGATCCTGGAGTCGGACGACGAGCTCGAGGTGGTCGCCGAGGCCGAGGACGGTGCCGACGCCGCGCGGATGGTGAAGGAACACCGGCCGGACGTCGTACTGATGGATATCCGGATGCCGCGGCTGGACGGCCTGGCCGCGACCCGTGAGGTCCAGGCCCTGCCGGATCCGCCGAAGATCGTCGTCCTGACGACGTTCGACCTGGACGACTATGTTTTCCGGGCGCTGCAGGCCGGGGCGAGCGGATTCCTGCTGAAGGACACCCCGCCGCGCGAGTTGGTGCAAGCGATCAAGGTGGTGGCGGCAGGGGACGCGATGCTGTCGCCCGCGGTGACCCGGCGGCTGATCGGGCACTTCGCCGCCGATCCACTGACGGACCGCCGGCGGGCGGCGAAGGAGCGGATCGCGAAGCTCACCGACCGCGAGCGCGAGGTGCTGGTGGAGGTCGGCCGCGGGCTGCAGAACTCCGACATCGGCAAGGCACTGTTCATGAGCGAGGCGACGGTCAAGGCGCACGTGTCGCGGGCGCTGGTGAAGCTGGACGCCACCAACCGGGTCCAGGTCGCGATCCTCGCCTACGAGGCCGGTCTGCTGGACGGATAGAGAAACCGGCCCAGGCCGTCGGAGGGGTGGGGGATCGACGGCCCGGACCGGTTTCGGGGTCAGCGGCGCCCGTGGGGGAGGAGACGCTGACGGGTCGGACTCAGACGCGGCCGAAGGCCACGCTGCTGGTCCAGATCTTCGCCTTGGCGACCGGGCGGCCCGGCTTCGAGGCGTGCCACAGCAGGTTGCCGCCGGCGTAGATGCCGACGTGGTACACGCTGCCGCCACCGCTCTTGAAGAAGACGAGGTCACCCGGCTTCGCGGACTTGCGGCTGATGTGCTTGGTCGCGGAGTACTGCGCTCGCGACGTACGCGGCAGCTTCTTGCCGGCCTTCTTGTAGACGTAGCCGGTGTAGCCGGAGCAGTCGAAGCCGCGCGGGGTGGTGCCGCCGTAGCGGTACGGGGTGCCCTTCAGCTTCGCGGCCTCCTTGAGCACCTTGGCCCGGAAGGTCGTCGTGGTGCTCTTGCCGTACGGACCCCACAGGACCTTGTGCTTCGCGGCCCAGGTGAGCCGGCCCCAGGTCTTCGGGTCCGTGTAGCCGGTGACACGAATGCCCCAGGAGCGCTGGAACTTGGCCAGGGTGTTGACCGTGCTGGTGCCGAAGTAGCCATCCGGTCCGAGGTGCAGGGCACGCTGCACGTACGAGACCGTCTTGCCCTTGTCCCTGAACCGGAGGTACGGGTGGCTGTTGATCGGCGCGTTGCCGCGGATCTGGGCCGGGGTCAGGGTGGTGGTGGCCGCCGAAGCGGGCGCCGGGCTGGTGGTGACGCTGATCGCGGCTCCACCGCCGACAGCAAGACCGACCGACAGAACTGCTGCGGCCGCCCGGGGTGCGCCGGACTTGGTGGGCTTGCGGTGTTTGGCGAGGGTCCGGCCGGTGGGCCGGACGATACTGGCCTCGCTGGGCTGGCTGACGGCGCGCGAAAGCGACGTCCGTCGGGCAGTGACGGGCATGGTTGTCTCCCGACGCCTGTGAAGTTAGCTGTCGGGTTCGGGCTGGGAATCATCGCCCGGTCCGCTCCCGCGGACTTCACCCCAGGGTTTCGACCACTCACGGTCGAGACCCAACTTCCTGGGTCCCCCACCTCTGCCATGGTTCTTCGAGGGGAGCACAAGTGCCTGGCAGAGCTCGGCGTTGACACATGTGCGGTCCGTGTTGTTTACCGAACCGCCGACGACTGTATAACAGAACGATCACGACGCAAACCCTCAGATCCACAGACACCCTCCGGAAAGGCCCTCAGTGGCTCTCTGACGGATCAGGGAGTTGGCGTGAACACCAGGCGTCCTGAGCGTGTCTGAGCGGGGCGCAGACGCCAAATCAGCGGCTTGATATGACCCCGGTCACATTCCATCGTGGCTTTCTGTGACAACGGGCACAGCGAGTACACAGGGCAGCCTAAGATGCTTGCGCATTCAGCTATCTCCGAGCAGCTCGCGGAACCGGTCCAGCCCCACGTTCCCGCCGGACAGCACCACCCCGACGCGCTCGGGCAGCCCCTGGATCCGCCCGGCCAGCAAGGCCGCCAGCGCGCTGGCCCCGCTCGGCTCCAGCACGATCTTCAGCCGTTCGAACGCGAACGCCATCGCGGCCACGATCTCGTCGTCGCTGACCAGCTCGAAGCGGTCCACCAGCCGCCGGTTCACCGCGAACGTCAGCTCGCCGGGTGAGGAGATCGCCTGCCCGTCAGCGATCGTCCGCGGTACGTCGATCTCCACCCGCTCGCCCGCGGTCAGGGAACGGGCATGGTCATCGCCGGCCTCCGGCTCCACGCCGATCATCCGGATCCCCGGCGACAGCTGTGACGCCGCGGTCGCGCAGCCGGCCATCAACCCACCGCCGCCGACCGGCACCAGGAGCGCGCCGAGCCGGCCGACCTCCTCGATCAGCTCCAGTGCGACCGTCCCCTGCCCGGCCATCACGTCGTAGTGGTCGTACGGCGGGATCAGCGTGAGTCCGCGTTCGGCGGCCAACTCCTTGGCCAGGGCGGCCCGGTCCTGCGTGTACCGGTCGTACGTGACCACCTCGGCGCCGTACCCACGGGTGGCCGCGAGCTTCGTCGGGGGAGCGTCCTCGGGCATCAGGATCACCGCGGCCGTCCCCGCGATCCGGGCCGCGAGGGCGACGGCCTGCGCGTGATTCCCCGACGAGTACGCCGCCACGCCGTGCTGGAGCTGGTCGGCGGACAACCGGCTGACCGCGTTGTAGGCGCCGCGGAACTTGAACGCGCCGATCCGCTGGAAGTTCTCCGCCTTGAGGAAGACGTGCGCTCCGACCCGCTCGTCCAGTGTCCTCGAGGTGAGGACCGGCGTACGGTGGGCGACCCCGGCGATGCGCTCGGCGGCGGCCCGGACATCTGTGAGACTCAGCTCGGCCATGGGGCGACGCTATCGCGATGTCAAGATCGTCCGGGCGGCTCCGTACTCATCGACGAGAGGCTCCCGCACCGGGGGCTGTGGTGAAGGAGAGATTGTGAAGTACCTGCTGATCATGAACATCAACCCCGACGTTCTCGCCGCGCTGAGTGAAGAGGAGCAGCAGGCGATCGGCGCCGGGCACCAGAAGGTGATGGCGGCCATGAAGGCGTCGGGCGAGTTCCACAGCACGGTCGCGCTGGCCGAGCCGCCCAAGTCCGCGGTGGTCACGGTCCGCGGCGGCGTACCGGCGGTGACGGACGGGCCGTTCGTCGAGGCGAAGGAGTTCCTCGGCGGCTACTACCTGGTCGACGTCGCGTCGGCGGAGCGGGCCTACGAGTTGGCCGCGATGATCCCGGACGCCGCGATCGAGGGCCTGGGCGTCGAGGTCCGGCCGGTCGTGTTCGAGGAAGGCCTCTGACGCTTGCCCACAGCAAGGGGTTCTCCACAGGGTGTGGAGAACCCCTTGTTTCTGTGGGTTTCAGGACGTCTGGTCGTCGACGTTCGCCTCGGCGGCGTTCTTCTTGATCGACTCGATGCCGTTCATCGCCGCGGCCTTGCTCGAGTAGCTCTCGCTGCTGGTCGCGATCACCTCGCCGTTGCCGGCCTTGAGCCGGAACCGGAACTCGCCCGACTTGTCCTTGTACAGCTCGAACTTCCCCGCCATCGGTCTACCTCCGTGAGGATCGGTATCACTGTCCGTGCCGGGAGCGTAACGCCGTCAGCCCGCCGGAACCTCGCGCACCACGCCGGGCGGGCCGGACCAGCCCGGCCACGGACCGGGCGACGGGCCGTCGCCGTCGGGGCGTTCCTCTTCCACTGTCTTGTACGGCTTCAGGCCGCGGGCCTGGTAGTTGGCCAGCGCGGCCGGACCGTCGAGCGTGTTCGTGTTCACCCAGACGCGGGTGATCGGGTCGACGCTCTCGTGCCGCTCGTGCAGGGTCCAGGCGTTCCGCAGGCCGACCGTCAGCAGGTGGCCGCCGAGCCCGCGGCCGATGAATCCGCGCAGCAGTCCGAAGTTCTCGATCTCGACCTCGCTGCCGACCCCGCGCATCGCGACGTACCCGGCCGGGATGCCGCCGGCCCACGGGACGTAGGTCTCGAAGCCGGGGCGGCTCAGCCAGTCGACCCACTGGTCCCAGTTCCAGCCGAGCTTGCCGATCCAGTGCCAGTGACCGCCGACCGCGGTGTAGAGGTACCGCGCGAACTCCGGTGACACCTCCTCGACCCGCCTGATCTCCACCGGCTGCTCCCGCGCCGCGATCAACTCGTCCGGGCTGTGCTGCTGCAGGTAGGTCATGACGCTGAGTGCCAACTACTGCTCCTTCTTCAGTACGCCGCAGATGCCGGCGACCACCAGGTCGATCCCCAGGGCGTAGTAACGGTCGGTCGAGGTCGGGCAGATCAGCGTGTCGGCGGCGGCCGTGATCAGCGGATACTTCCGCGGTGACAGGGCGGCCAGGGCGGCACGCTTCATCCGCAGGGAATCCTCGCGCGCGACCGGGTCAGTCACCTCGCGGGTGATCGGGTCGGTGGTCACCAGGGAGATCAGCGAGCAGACGGACTGCCGGCCGACCTCGGCCGCGTCGTCGGCCGAGAATCCGCCCTCGGTGAGCAGTTCCATGATCCGCTCGGACATCGCCAGCCCAGCCTCGGAGGCCAGGATCCGGGTCAGCGTGAGGTCCGCCAGCTTCGGGTGCGCACGGAGCGCCGTCACGAACGCCATCAGCACCTCGGTCAGCTGCAGGTCCCACCGTTCGTCGGTCGGCTCCGGCAGCACGACGTCCGCGAGCAGCCGGTCGCCGAGCGCGGCCAGCAGATCGTCCTTGTCCTTGAAGTGCCGGTACAGCGCCATCGGCGTGACGCTGTGCTGGGTCGCCAGACGGCGGAGCGTCACCGCGGCCGGTCCCTCCACGTCGGCGAGGGCCAGCGCGCTGTCGACGACCTTGTCCGGATCCAGGCGGCGAACGGGTTCTTTGGCAATCACGTTGACAAGTTTACACCGTAGACCTACCGTCTACAGGGTACGCATACAGCGTATACATACAACGTAGACTCTCGTTCTGAGTGAGGTAGGCATGCGACGCAGTCCCTGGGCCACCCTGGCGGTGCTGGCCCTAGCGCAGTTCATCGTGGTGCTCGACGTGACGATCGTGAACGTCGCGCTGCCGCACATCCAGGCGGACCTGAACTTCTCCGCCGACTCCCTGCAGTGGGTCATCAACGCCTACACCCTGCTCTTCGGCGGCTTCCTGCTGCTCGGCGGGCGGATGGCCGACCTGCTCGGGCCGCGCCGGGTGTTCGTCGGCGGGCTGCTGCTGTTCGGTGTCACCTCGCTGGTGGCCGGGTTGTCCAACTCGCCTGAGTTCCTGATCGGTGCGCGCGCCGTACAGGGTCTCGGCGGTGCGCTGCTGTCGCCGGCGGCGCTGGCGATCCTGACGATGACGTTCGCGCACGGGCGGGAGCGGAACATCGCGATGGGCGTGTGGGGCGGTCTTGCCGGCCTCGGTGGAACGCTCGGCGTCGTGGCCGGCGGTCTGCTGGTCGACTCGCTCAGCTGGCAGTGGGTGTTCTTCGTCAACGTGCCGATCGTGCTCGCACTGGTCGCACTCATTCCGGTGTTCGTGCCCGACGTACGGCACCACTCCGGACGGCGTACGTTCGACACGCTGGGCGCAGTGCTCGGTACGGCTGGCCTGATGGCGATCGTGTACGGCGTGGTGCGGTCCGAGCCTGCTGGTTGGGGCTCGTTTGAGGTGGTCGGCGTGCTGGTCGCCGGAGTGGCGCTGCTGATCTCCTTCGTCGTGGTGGAACGGCGGTCTGCTGCTCCGCTGGTGCCACTGCGGCTGTTCCGGTCGCGTGCGTTGAGTGTTTCGAGCGCATCGCTTGCCCTGAACGGTGCTGGGTTCCTCTCCATGTTCTTCCTGACTGCTATCTACCTGCAGCAGGTCCGTGGAGACAGTGCGCTCGACGCCGGTGTTCACTTCCTGCCCATGGGTGGTGCGGCGATCGTCGGGGCAGTGCTGGCTTCGCAGCTCGTGCAGCGCGTTGGTACGCGGACCGTGCAGCTCTCCGGCGCCGTACTGAGTGTGGTTGGTCTGCTGCTTCTCTCGCAGGCCGACGCGTCCGGCAGCTACGTCTCCCAGTTACTCCCCGGGTTCATCATCTTCGGCTTCGGCATCATCGGCGTCGGCGTACCTGGTCAGATCACCGCTGTCTCCGAAGTACAGCCGCAGGAGGCGGGTGCAGCTTCCGGTGTGGTCAACGCGATGTACCAGGTCGGCGGTGCACTGGGTCTGGCCATCGTCACGACCTTGTCCATCACCCACACCACCAACGAACTGACCCACGGCGCCACTCAGCAACAGGCCCTGGAAGCCGGCTTCGAACGCGGCCTCCTGGTAGCCGCGGCCTTCGCCGTAGCCAACGTTCTGCTGACCCTGGCATCCCCCCAGCTCCAGCCCACCTCAGAACAACTAACCGAAGCCACCGCCGCCGCCTAACCACTCCACAGCCCCGGCCATCCCAGCCGGGGCTGTGCCCTGCCCGGCCAGCTCAGCGAGCGTGTCCACCGGTCCGGCAAGTGCGGCGTACACGCGGGAGGCGCCGCGGCGCAGCGCCTCCTCGACCAGGGCCTGTCCGATGCCTCGATTGGCGCCGGTGATCAGGACGGTCCGGTCCGCGATGGGGTCTTCCGGCATGGTGTCTGGTTGGGCTTGTTGAGGCTGCTGAGGAGACAGACAGGGCGGGCTTGGGAAAGTGGTCGCTGGGGAAGCGACCAGTTCTGTCCATGGCCGGTGTCAGTATCGACATGGAGGTGGACAAAGTGTTGTTGCAGCGCGCGCGGGCAGGGGACCGGGACGCATTCACGGAGCTGGTCGAGCCGCATCGCCGGGAGTTGCAGGTGCATTGCTACCGCATGCTCGGATCGTTGCAGGACGCCGAGGACGCGTTGCAGGAAACGTTGCTCTCGGCATGGATCGGGCTGGACGGGTTCGAGGGCCGGTCGTCGATCCGGACCTGGCTGTACCGGATCGCGACCAACCGTTGCCTGAACGTACTGCGATCGTCGTCACGCCGACCGCCGGCCGCGACACCGTTCCCGGTCACGCCGCCACCGGAGCCCTCGCGGCTGGGTGAGGTCCCGTGGCTGCAGCCGTATCCCGACCTGCTGCTCGACGGTCTGCCTGGCGACGACCCTGGGCCCGAGGCCCGCTACGAGTCCCGCGAGGCGATTTCGCTCGCGTTCGTGACCGCCGTACAACTGCTGCCGCCGAACCAGCGCGCGGTGTTGCTGCTGCGCGACGTACTCGGGTATCGGGCTCGCGAAGCCGCTGAGATCCTTGGCCTGACCGAGCCGGCCGTCAACAGCGCACTCAAACGAGCCCGTACGACGATGGACGCTCAGTCGACCGGTCGGCCGACGCGCGGTCCCGAGGATCCTGATCTGGTCGAGCGCTTCGTCACGGCCTTCACCGCGCAGGACGTCGACGCACTGCTCGCACTCATGACCGACGACGTCTGGGTGCGGATGCCACCGCTCCCGTTCGAGTACGGCGGCACCGAAGCCGTCCACCGCTTCTTCACCGTCCTCGCCGGACACCGCCGCGAGATCGCGAAGATGGTCCCGGTTGGTGCGAATCGCCAACCCGCCTGGGGCGAATACATCCGCGACCCGGTCACCGGAGCCCTGCACATCGTCGGCGTGCTCGTCATCGGCATCACCGGCACCCGCATCCACGAACTGACCCACTTCGAAACAACCCTCGCGCCGTACTTCGGCCTGCCCCGGACCCTAGACTGACGGCCGTGCTCGATTGGCCGAACTGCACCAACGTACGAGACCTCGGCGGCCTGCCGTTGACCGACGGCGGCCGGATCCGCGCCGGCGCACTCGTGCGCAGCGACAACCTCGATCAGCTCACCGACGCAGGCGTCGCCGCCGTGCGTGCAGCAGGTGTGAGTCGCATCGTCGACCTGCGCAGTGTCTGGGAGTGCGAGACGTTCCCGTCCCCGTTCACCCACGACGACCGCTGGCTCAACGTCCCCCTCACCGACCCCGCCGACCCGGACGTCTCCACGTCGGAACTGTTCGAGCAATACCGGATCCTCATCGACGACTACCCCGACCGCTTCGCCTCCGCGATCACAGCCATCGCCGAAGCTCCACCGGGCGGAGTCGTACTCACCTGCCACGCCGGCAAAGACCGCACCGGCCTCGTCACCGCCCTCACGCTTGCCCTGATCGGCGTACCGCGCGACGCCATCGCCGCCGACTACGCCATCACCAACCTCACCGAATCCCGCCCCGGCTTCGACCTCCCCACCGCCGAAACCATCCTTCGGGTCCTCGCCCACCTGGACACCAAGTACGGCGGCCCCGTCGCGTACGTCATCCAAGCCGGCGCAACCACCACCCACCTGACGTCGTTGACCACCCGCCTCGGTCAGGCGGATCGGCAGGGCTAAGGTGCGGATATGGCGTCCGAGACGATCGACATCACCATGTCCGACGGCGTTGCTGACGCCTACCTCGCTCGGCCCTCGGGCGGCGGAGAACATCCAGGCGTGTTGTTCGTGATGGACGCGTACGGCGTGCGGCCGCAGATCGAGCGGATGGCGGATCGGATCGCCGAGCGCGGGTACGTCGTACTCGCGCCGAACGTCTTCTACCGCTCCGGCCGGTCTCCCGTGGTCCCGCTGGACGAGATCAGCGATCCGGGCCTGTTCGCGCGGATCCGGCCGATGATGAACGAACTGACGCCCGAGCGGATTGTCAGTGACGGCCGCGTCTACCTGGACACCTTGGAGCGCGTCGCGCCCGGACCGGTCGCGATCACCGGCTACTGCATGGGTGGACGGGTTGGCTGGCGGATCGCCGCGGCGTACCCGGACCGCGTCGCCGCGCTCGCCGGCTTCCACGTCGGCGGCCTGGTCGCCGACGGCGACGACAGCCCGCACCTGACCGCCGGGAACCTCACGGCCGACGTCTACCTGGGCTTTGCGGACAACGACCGCAACGCGACCCCTGAGCAGATCGCCGAACTCGACCGGACCCTCACCGACGCCGACGTCCGGCACCGCGCCGAGGTCTACCCGGGCGCCGCCCACGGCTACACCATGGCCGATACCACGGCGTACGACGAACCCGCCGCCGAACGCCACTTCACCGAGCTCTTCGCCTTACTCGACCGCACGCTGACGCACTAGCCGAAGCGGTGCTGATACTCAGCCGGTGTCATGCCGAGGCTCCGCTGGAAGTGCCGGTGCAGATGGCTCTGATCAGCGAACCCCGTGGCTTCGGCGGCTTCGGCGATTGGTACTCCCGCCTCGAGTAGACGTCGCGCCGCCCGGATCCGGTGAGCAAGCTGCAGCGCATGCGGTGGAAGCCCGGTCCGTTGCCTGAAGAGCCGAATAAGCCGGAACTTCCCGATGCCCGCGACCCCGGCAAGCTCGTCCAGGCCGACGTTCCGCTCAGGCTGATCAGCGAGGTACTCCAAGGCACTGCGAAGAGCGCGATCGTCTTGTGAGGTGATCGCTGGGCGTGCCGAGCGGATGGCTGAGGTTCGGTCGATGAGAAGGCGTAGCCACTCGACCAGCCGCTCGTCCTGCTCGAGCCGTGAACTCGGCGCCTCGAGCGTGGCATGCAACCGCAGGAACCCTGCAGCCAACTCCGGATCATTCAACACCGGCTCCGGGAACAGTACGTCGGCGAGTGGATCAGCCTCCGCATCCTCAGCCAGCGCCGCCAGATCAGCCACCTCGATCACCATCAACCGCGCATCCCACGGCCGACTCTCATCGACCGATCGCCCCGAGTGCGGGTACGACGGATCCCAGGCAACCAACTGCCCCGGCCGTACCACCCGCTTCTGCCGCCCCCGCCACGACCGCATCGGCTCGCCACCGACGACGCCGAACACGTACTCACCTCGCGGATCCACGGCGTACCGAGTGGTCCGCCCTGCCATCAGCAGCACCCGTCCCTCGCCGGGCGCGCGCCACATCCGAACCTGCTCCACCCCGCCATGCTAGGCACGCGCAAGAACGTTCAAGACACCCTCGACAGTGGCGACCTAGGTTGATCGACATGTCGATCACCCCACACCTCGTCGTTCAGGGCGCCGACCGCGCTGCGGCCTTCTACCGCGAGGCCTTCACCGCCGAAGAACTGGAACGAATCCCGACGCCGGACGGCCGACTCATGTCCGTCCGGCTCCGTATCGGCGACTCCCTGCTCCACCTCGCCGACGAGTTCCCCGAGATGAACGTCCTGGCCCCGCCCACCATCGGCGGCACTCCCGTCGTACTCGCGCTCGACGTCGCCGACGCGGACGCAGTCTTCGCCCAGGCGCTCGCCGCCGGCGCCGAGGTCCGCCAGCCACTGCAGGACACGTTCTGGGGCGCCCGCCATGGCCAACTGGCCGACCCTTTCGGCCACGTCTGGAACATCGACCAACACCTGCACGACGTACCCCACGAAGAAGTGGTAGCCGCCGCAGCCCGCGCGTTCTCCTGACCTACCTGAACGTCTTCTTGTAGAACGTGGCCGGGTCTTCGTAGCCCAGGGCAACATAAGAGTCCCCGGCGCGCCGACTGGCGATCGCAAGGTAGGAAGCGCCGACCGACTGTGCTCACTCCTCGGCATGCTCCATCAGCCGTCGTCCGACGCCCATCCGACGGGCACCCTCGTCGACCATCACTCCTCAACCCAGGCGACAGATCCGTTGGCGAGAAGGTCGTATGACTGTCGGCGAGCAGATACCCGGCAACACCTTGCCCGGGCACCTCCGTCTCCCGCGCCAGCTTCCAGACCTCGTCCCGATCACCTGCCCCAGCACCCCGAACCGACCGATCATCAGCCATGCCGCCCAGCATGCCAGGCACCCGCCTCTGCGCATCGGATTTGCTCATGGTCTCCGCATATCCAGCAAGCATTTGATCATTGCCGCAGTTGGTTTGGGTGACCACTCAAGGTCGTCGATGTGACGCTCATTAAAATGCCTGTGTGCCGACGTCAGCGCAGCGGTATTATTGGATCAGGCGAAACATTAATCCGCGGGTGCGAGTCCTTCGGCCGGCGGACACGAAGTGGCCGTGCCTCGGGCCGCCGAGCCTCAGCGAAGGCCCTGTGCCTGTTGCGCGACCTGGCACCATCTGCCGGTCGCCGCAGACCACGGCCGACCGGCCCGGGGGAAGGCAGGCGCAGGATGTCCGATGATCCTGCAGTGCGCGCAGAGTTGCGCGCCCAAATCGAAACACGGCGGGCGGGTATCACCGCCTTTCTGCACGACGTCCGCCCACGCCGCAACCGCCTCACCAATATCAGCATCGTCAGCAGCGCGCTAGCGGCGGTTTTGGTGGCAGGTCCGGCCGTCGGCGGTCTGGCATTCACAAACAGCGTAAAAGAAGAACTGTCAATCGCCACCGCTGCGGGCGTTTGGAGACCGCTCTGCGTGGCCGCATTGATCGTCTCTTTGGTGTCGGTGATTTCCGCGAACCTGAGCAAATCGCAGGATCTCGCCGCACGCGTCACCGCCGCCGAGGTCTGCAGCACCGAGCTCGAGGGTGTGGCGACCTCCCTCCAGTTCGGCCACCTCTCCGTGGAAGAGGCAGCCGAGCAGTACCACCAGTCCGTCAGCAAGATCCCCTTCGTCGAAGACCTACCAGACAAGCCGCGCACGTTCGAACAGACCTGACGGCGACTCAGCTTGCTTCGAGAACAAAGAAGATGAAGGACAGGAACCGTGACCGGTCCCCGATGTTGGGCGGTACGAGCTCGCGCGGACTCTCGGTGGAGAAGGTTGCCGCCGAACGCGCCGCCAACCTAGCCGCCGAGAGATCACATCAGTCCCGCGAGCGCCTCGAATCCGTCCATCCAAGGTCAGGGTTGGGTGTTGGTTTGGAGGGTGTGCTTTGGTGGGGCGACGCGTATCGCGGCCGCTGTGGTGTCGGCCGGTACCTGGATGGTGCCTTTGCTGACCCACTCGGTGATGTTGCCGACGATCGTGCCGACGGCCTGCTGCGAGGCCAGGGACGGTGCGGGAACTGTCCAGTTGGAAGGGCAGCGGCGGACGAGGAAGCAGCCGTAGGCGAACGTCGAGCCGTTGACCACCCGGGCACCGGACGGTGCGGTGTACGCGGTCGTGTGCATTGGCACGGCCTGGTTGTTCGAGTGGCAGTTGCCGGTACCGCTCGCGATCGTGGTCAGCCCCGGGTGCTTGTACAGCCCTGGCCAGACGTAGTCGACCTCGCCCGCGATGAACCCTGGCAGTGCAGTGCCTGCCGGGATGCCGTCGAACATCCAGCTGGTCCCCGTGGTCAGCGTTTGCCCCAGCACCGGGCAGATGTATTCCGCACCGAGCAACGGCTGCGAAGCATAGGCATCGCCCTGGTACCGCCACGTCGTCGAGTTGTAGCCGTCGGTGTACCGGTCGATATCCCACGCCCGCCGACTGGCGTCGGTGAAGGTGATGAGCCGGTACGCCGTGTTCGCGCCGAGGTTCGCCACATTCACGCCACGATTGATCGCCTGACTCAGCGCCGCGCGCATCCGGAGCGAGTAGTACTCGTCGTGCCCGGGCAGGAAAATCGTCCCGGCCCGCGCCGGTAGCTGACCGCCGAACTCGTCCAGATCGTTGTTGGTCCAATACGTGACGTCGAGACCCTTCGACTCGGCCCAGAACACCAGCCCCTGCTCCAGCGAGAGGAACTGCCCCGATCCCTGGCCGTCGTTGTACGGGCGATCGGAGGTCAGCCGACCGGAACCTCCGGCCACACCCCCGGAGTAGAAGCCCAAGCCACCATAGGAGTTGTAGGCCTGCCAGGTCGCGGTCGCCTGCTGGATCAGCAGGTCGTGCTTGATCCCGGTGTCGTCCCTGACGGTCAGCGGTGCGTACGACGCATACTGGCCATCACTGACCTTGATCAGATACGTGCCAGGAATCCAGTCCTTGTCCACGGGGATGGTCAGCGTCTTGGTCCAGGTCGCCGCGGACGTCATCCGCAACTCTTTGCCGTTGGCGGTGCCGCCCGTGGTCGGTGCCGGCTGCACGACGGTCGGTACGTCGTCCTGCCGCCAGACCTCACGGCCACCGAGGCCCTGGTAGTAGCCCATCCGGTACGCCACCACGCTGACCGGTTTGCCGGAGGTCACCTTGAGGTCAACGGCGTCGCCGCACGTCGCCGAGACCTCGGTGAGGTACGCCGACAGCGGGCCGTTCATCGACGTCGGGATGACCCACTCGTCGTCGCCGGGCTTCGCGTTCTCCGCGGCGGTCGTCGGCCAACTGGTCGGGCACCCCTCCGGAACGGCCGCGAAACCCGCCGCCGACACCGCCGGCATCGCGACCGGCGGAGCGATCAACGCGATGGAGCCGGTCCCGGACAGCAGCAACGTTCCTGTCGACGTCTGGGCAGACATCCCGAGGGTGAGGACACCGCCGTACTTGGACAGCACCAGTCCGTAGATCGGAATCGCCAGGCGTGCGCCGGCGGCAACGCTGATGGGAGCCTTGGGCGTCCAAGTCACATAGCCGCTCAATGTCCTGAGTGTCCCGTTCACGCTGGTGATCGCACCGCGCGATCCCCCCGGCAGCTGCATGCGCACAGACGACAGAACCCCAGCCCGCGTCACCGTACCTGCGTAGGTCAGCGTCGTGGTCTGACCAGGAATCGGTTTGGTCGCGGTGATGCGCACATCGGGCTTGTAGGTCTTGAGCGGCTGAAGGACCCCGGTGCCGGAGGTCAGGACCTGCCCGGCCGTTCCGGTCGCCTTGAAGCTGAGCGTCCACGGCCCACCGGCGGGCAACCGCAGCCCGTACAGCGGGATAGAGAAACGAGCGCCGACGGCAACGTTCACGGTCTTACTGGGCCGCCACGTGAGCACGCCGGGTGACGCCGTGCTCACTGTCCCGTTGACCGAGGTAATCCGCCCGGTCGAGCCGGAAGGAATCGAGACCACGATGTCCCGCAGGGACCCGGCCCGGAGCACGCTCGCCCGGTAGGTCAAGGTCGTCGTACCGTTCGAGGCTGTGGTCGCCGTGATGGTCACATTGGCGCCGGCCGCGTCCGCGGACCGCAAAACGAACAACGTGGCGGACGCCACCACCACAAGAACGACAGCAGACGTCATCAGCTTGCGGAACATCTCAACCCTTCCAGACTTGCTCGACAGTCCGGGTCAGCGGTTCCGCACACGCCTCACATCCGGGCCGGGCCCGGGCGCGCGTGAATAGTCGATCCCCACCCGTTCGAGACCTACATCGGTCCAGACCACCCACGCGTTACAAGATCAGGTAAGTTTTTGACGCAGCCCTGAGCGCGCGCCGATTCAGGCATCGAGCGCCTGCGGCATCCGCTCAGCCCCGGATGATGTCCCACACAGCAATCGTTGCCAGAAGCATCTGCCGCCTCGCCGGCCGCTCGCAGGTGCGCTGCACTCGATGACCATCGCCCGATGGGATCCTGCGTCCTGGCTGATGTCGGGCAGCCTGGGTGTTCGGAGCCACGCGATCGGCGTGACCACGGTCACTTGGAGGAGACGGCCAGCGTGTGGGGTCGAATGCGCGCGACAAGCGCACAAGTGCGGCGATGAGCCGCAGGCTACGTCGGGTGGGCGGGAGCACGCTGGGAAAAGAAAATCCCTCCCCGGTTGAGCGGAGAGGGTGGTGGTGGTCAGGGGCGGTCTCGAACCGCCGACCTTCCGCTTTTCAGGCGGACGCTCTACCAGCTGAGCTACCTGACCGGGGAGAAAGTAAGCGGCGGTGTGTGAACACCGCCGCCTTCTCCTGGCGACCCAGACGGGACTCGAACCCGCGACCTCCGCCGTGACAGGGCGGCACGCTAACCAACTGCGCCACTGGGCCAGATTGACTCGACGATCGTACAGCATCTCCGAGGTGGTTCTGACACCGGCCTTTCGGCCGTATCCCCAACGGGATTCGAACCCGCGTTACCGCCTTGAAAGGGCAGCGTCCTAGGCCACTAGACGATGGGGACTCGGACCCGCGGGAGCCGAAGCTCCAGGGACAGCCGTAAGCATAGAGGGTTTGTCCCCGCGCTCCAAAACGAGTTCCGGAGCGGGGCGCCGTACGCCGGGGAGGAGGTCGGCGTACGGCGCCCTGGCCGGAGAGAGCCGGGATCGCGCGGCCCTGGGTCAGGCGGTCGCGTCAGGGGCGATCAGCGTCGGGGTACTGCGCTGCGAACAGGTCGTAGAAGCTGCGGGACGGCAGGATGTGACCCTGTGGACGGGCCGAGTCGGCGACGCCGTACGCCCAGAGGGCCGAGCGCATCCGCTGTTCGGTGTGCCGTGGTGGCCGGCGGCGGTGAAGCCGCAGTCGCCCAGTTGGTAGAACATCTGGCCGAACGACTGGACCCGCTTCCAGTTCATCGAGGCACCGCGAGCATGGGTGAGGAAGTACGCACTGAACGCGTCCGGCATCAGTTCGGCCCAGCGCGACGCCTCGGGCGCCGGCAGGTCGTCCCGCATCAGGCCGCCGGCGTACTGGACGTGGTGACCGAACTCATAAGCCAGGATCGCCTGCGGTGCCACATCGCCGAGTCCGACCTGGGCAAAGCCCTCCATCACGCCGTCGCCGAACGCGATCCGCTTCGGAGCGATGCCGTACCCGGGGATGGTCTCGCCACCGGAAGCCGCGTACGCGTTGAACGTGAAGATCCGCAGATCGCCGTACCCCAGGGTCGCGCTGTTGAGCTCACGGGCGACCAGGTCGGCGGACACCCGGGACTGCTCCGCGTTGAAGCCGTAGACGGCGGTGAAGACCCGGTAGTTCACCTCTGGGTCGAGCATGGAGCGGCCGTGGGCAGGCACCAGCTCGATGTCGCTGGACGGGATGTCCCAGAAGCGGCGCAGGTCCTTGATCGTGCGTGACCTGGTTGGTGAACTCTCCATGGGCGCCGCAGGTGAACGGACCGGGTCGTCCGGCAGACCGAGCTGTGCGCGTACGGCGTCCGCCCGTGCCCGCATCGCCGGCAGATTGTCGACGATCTGCTGGATCTCGGGGGACAACTGCTGTGGTACGGCGCTCTGGACCGCATCGGGCTCGGCCTGGTCGAACGAATCGACGACGGCCTGGTGGTCCGTCCGCCGCGGCTGGCGATGGACGCGCTCGCGGAGCGGCACACCAAGCAGGCAGCCCTGGCCCACGAGAGCGCCGATGTCCTCACCGAGCTCTGGAAGTCGGCCGCAGGCCGCCACGATTACTTGGAGATCCTGCCGACGTACGCCGCCGCGCAGGCCGTCCTGAACTCGGTCCAGTCGGACACGCACAGCCAGGTCCGGGCCATGACCATAGGCAACCTGGCGGCCCGCGAGATCCGGATCGTCGAGGGCATGTTCGACGCGCTCGAGCGAGGCGTCAGGTACGAGGTCATCTACGGAGCCCACGTCCTCCAGGACGCCAACACCTTGCACATGGTGCGGTCGCGCGCCGGATCGGCCGGCTGCAGGAGGCGCTCGACGCCCAGACGAGGTTCCAGCTCGGCGTCCAGGCGTCCCGTCAGGGCTGGCTCTGACTCACTACGCTGGCAGCGTGATCGAGATGAGCCGGGCGGACTTCGAGGTGCTGGTGTCCGAGGCGCTGGACGAGGTGCCGCCGGAGCTGGCGGCGTTGATCGACAACGTCGCGATCTTCGTCGAGGACGACGCGCCGGCCGGGGACCCGGCGCTGCTCGGGATCTACGAGGGCATCCCGCTGACCGAGCGCGGGCACTACTACGGCGGCGTACTGCCGGACCGGATCACGATCTACCGCAACCCGACGCTGGCGATCTGCGACACCGTGGACGACGTCGTCGACGAGGTGAACATCACCGTGGTGCACGAGATCGCGCACCACTTCGGTATCGACGACGCCCGCCTGCACGAGCTCGGCTACGGCTGAGCCACAGGCTCTAAGAAGACCGCTTGAACAACAGCTTCCAAGGCATCAGCGCCGACTCCAGCTGCACCTTGAGGCTCATCTTCGACGCACCCGCCGTCCGCTCCTCGAACCGGATCGGTACCTCGGCGATGTGCAGCCCACGGCGGACCGTGCGGTAGTTCATCTCCACCTGGAACGAGTACCCGTTGCTCTGGATGGTGGTGACGTCGATCCAGCGGAGCGTGTCCGCCTTCCAGGCCTTGAAGCCGGCGGTCGCGTCCTTCACGTGCAGGCGCAGGATCGCGTTCACGTAGAAGTTCGCCCAGGCCGACAGCGCCCGGCGGTGCCAGCCCCACTCCGCGGCGGCCGAACCACCCTCGACGTACCGCGACCCGATCACCACGCCGGCGTCGGTCGTCCGCAGCGTCTCGACCATGATCGGGACCACCGAGGCCGGGTGGGACAGGTCGGCGTCCATCTGGATGACGATGTCGGCGCCGTCGTCCAGGGCGCGGCTGATGCCGGCGATGTAGGCGCGGCCGAGGCCGTTCTTCTCGGTCCGGTGCAGCACCGAGACCTGCTCCGGCGACGCCTTCGCCAGCTCGTCGGCGACGTCGCCGGTGCCGTCCGGGGAGTTGTCGTCGACGACCAGCATCTGCAGGCCGGGCAGGTTCAGGTCGGACAGCAGCCCGGCCAGAACGGGCAGGTTCTCCCGCTCGTTGTAGGTCGGCACCACGACCACGATCTTCGCTAGCTCACCCATGACATTCCTTCTTCGGAGACACCGGACGCTACCGTATCGGGCCGTCTAGCCTGTGACGGTGACCTGGCTGGGTGTCGATGTCGGTACGACGAATCTGAAGGTGTGCCGAGTTCCCGGCGGTACAACGCGATCGGTACCGACCCCGGATGATGCGCTCGCGCTGCAGGGCGCCGTACGGCGGTTGGTGGGCGAGCTGTCGGACGGGGAGCGGGTCGACGGCATCGGGATCGCAGGCATGGCCGAGACGGGGGCGCCGCTGGATCGCGGACTCCAGCCACTCACCAAGCTGATCACCTGGCGTGATCAGCCCGGGGTCGCGCAGGCCGAGCGGCTGCGGGCCGAGGTTGGTGAGTGCGGGGTGTTCGCCCGGACCGGTCTCCGCCTGAGTCCGAAGCTCCCCGTCGTCACCTGGCGCTGGCTCCGTGAGACCCAGCCCGCGACGGTCGCCCGCACCCGGATCTGGGCCGGCGCGCCCGATCTCGCACTCGCCGCGTTGACCGGCACGTACGCCACCCACCTCACCCACGCGCAGCGCCTGGGAACACTGGACCTCCACACCAGAGCGTGGGACCCGGAGCTCCTCACCTTCGGCGGGCTGGACCGTCTTCCGCCGGTGACCGAACCGATGACTGTGACGGCAACCACTGCGGCCGGCGTACCGGTGGTGCTGTGCGGCCACGACCATCTGGTCGGCGCCTGGGCGGCGGGGGTCAGGGAGCCCGGTCAGGTGGCGGACTCCCTGGGGACGTCAGAGGCGGTCATCACACCGAGCCACTCCCCGGTCATGGACGACGTACTGCGGCAGCAAGGCATCAGCACTGGCTGGTACGTCGATGGGCGGCACGGCTGCGCGATCTCCGGTCACGGCGCTGCCGGCGGTCTGGTCGAGCAGCGGCTGGCCGCGCTCGGGCGTGACTACGGGTGGCTGTCGGAGGCGCTGAACGCGGTTCGCGCGCCGAGCGAGCTGCACGTGGCCCCTTATCCACAGGGTCGTCAGGCGCCATTGCCGGACTCGACGCCGACGTACGACGTCACCCGGCCTGTGGACGATCACGGCGAGGAGATGCGGGCATTGGTGGACGGGTTGAGCTTCCACGCGCGGTGGATGGCGGAGGAGCAGACGCGGCTGCTCGGGATCGAATGGCGGAGCACGGTGGCTTTCGGCGGTCCGACTCGGCTCGCGGGGTGGATGGAGCGGAAGGCGTACGCGTCCGGCGGCCGGGACTTCGCCGTACTGCGGGGTGCGGCGACTGCGGCGGAGGGCGCTGCCCTGATGGCGGCCGAGGTGGTCACGGGTCGTCCGGTGGAGCCTTTGCAGGCAAGGCCGATCGCGGTTCGTCCACAGGTTGCTGAGACGTGGGATAGCCATTTCTGGCATCGATTCCATAGGGTGGTGTCGCGAACCGCCTGAGGAGGCCCTGATGAGACCGACGCTCGACGCCCTCGCGTACCCGGACGGCACCTTCGCGATGGTCGCGATGGACCAGCGCGAGAGCCTGCGCACGATGCTCGCCGACCACGGCCGCCCGGACGGACCCGAGGCGATCACCGCGTTCAAGGCCGCTGTCGGCCGGCACCTCGGGCCGCTCGCATCCGGTTTCCTGATCGAGCAGGGGTACGACGTCCCGCCCGGCCCCGGGTGGATCCTCGCGGCCGACGCGCTGACGCAGCAGCGCGGGGGACCGGTCACCGATACGCACATCGACGAGACCGTGGACCCTCTCGCCGCGCGCGAGGCCGGCGCGGTTGCGCTCAAGCTCCTCGTGATCTGGAAACACGACGGTCAGGAAGCGCGCCGCCTCGAGATGTCCGCGCAGTTCGTCGATCGATGCGCGGAGGCCGGTCTGCTGTCCGTACTCGAGCCCGTCGCCCAACCCGCGCCTGGCGAGGACGACTTCGACCTGGATGCGGCGATCGTGGCCGCAGCCGAGGCGCTTGGCCCGACCCGCCCCGACCTGTACAAGGCCCAGGTCCCGAGCCGCGGGCTGGGCGATCCCGCGGCCATCATCAAGACCTGCGAACAACTCACCACCACCCTCGACAGCCCCTGGGTCGTCCTCTCCAACGGGGTAGCCCGCGACGACTTTCCCCGCGCCGTGGAGCTGGCCTGCCGAGGCGGAGCCTCAGGCACCCTGGCCGGCCGAGCCCTCTGGACCCCAGCCCTCGAGTCCGACGACCCCAACCCAACTCTCGCCACAACCTGCCGCGACCGCCTGACCCTGATCGCCGCCACGGTCCACCACCACGCCCGCCCCTGGACCGAAGCCACCTGAGTCGCAACAGATATCTGTCTGAGTGAATCAGGTCCTCACCAGTTGATCGAGGGGAGGGTCAGGGCCTGTTCGGAGGCTAGGAGGAGGAGGCCGGTGCACCAGGAGTGGGAGAGGGTGAGGACTGCGCCGGGTGGGCCGAAGCAGGTGGTGTGGTAGTAGCGTTCGGTGACCATTCCTCGGCGGGCGTTGAAGTCGCCGTCTTCGCGGGCGACGAACTGGCGGGCGAAACGGAGATGGTCGACGGCTGCGGTGGCGTAGGTCTCGTCGTTCGTGAGGGCGGAGAGGGCGACGAGTTCGGGCGTGCAGATCAGGCCGTAGTTGTGGAGATGCTGGTTGGAGGGGCTTGCCTGGTCCGCGCCGCGGGTGCGGAAGTTGTAGGCGCCGAGGAGGGTCTGCGGCGAGAAGTGGACGTCGTAGGTGTAGCGGAAGGTGAGCATCCAGTCGGCTGCCGCCCGGGCGGTCGAGATCCAGTGGGGATCGATGCGGTGCAGGGCGACGTACGAGATGACCGCGGCGTACCCGTCCTCGGACGTTGGTGCCAGGTCGACGTCTTCCGGAGCCCCGCAGAGCGTGCCCTCGTGGACGAACGACGCGTAGTACCCGCCGCCGCGTCGGGCCGCGTCGCGGTAGCGCTCGTCGCCGAGTAGTTCGTAGGCCTCGGCCATCGCCGCAACCCAGGTGAGGCCGGCTGCGCCGCGGCGTGAGAGGACCTTGCCGGAGTCGAGGTGGTACATGCTGCCGAAGTTGCCCTCGGCATCTTGTGCTGCGAGGGCGAACTCGAGATTGCTCAGCGCCGCGGCTCGCCACGACGGGTGCTCGACCGGCTCGGCCGCCATCGCCCGGAGGGTGAACAGCGTCGCCTCGGCCAGTGTGCGGGCGTGCAGACCGCGTTCGACCGGTGTCCAGGATCCGCGCCAGCCGTGTTCGGCGTACCAGCAACCCCAGAACGTGCCGGCGGGGGTGAGAGTGCCGGTGATGGTGTCGATGACCGCCGTACCTGCGCTCACGTACGCCGGGTTGTTGACGCGGCGGCCGTGGCGAAGCAGGGCGTGGGCGTACGGGATGCCGCTGACCCAGGCGACGTGCATCGCCAGCCGATCGCCGCGCGGGCCGAGATCGCCGGCGAGTTCGCGGTCGAAGAGGGCTGTCTCGATCAGAACCGCTGGGTCTTCGCGGTAGTGCCATCGCCACAGCCCGTACGACGTGAGCTCGGCTGCCTCGGCCAGGTCGACCCAGGGTTGGACCGGTGGCTCTGCGTGGCGTTCGCGCAGCCGCCGCAAGATCGGGACGTAGCTGGTTCGATCGGATGGGAGTTTCCACAGGCCGAGACGCAGTTCGTGGGCCTCGCCGGGCGACCAGCGATACGACTCGGCCAGTGCAGCGACCGCCTCGGGCTGACCGACGTAGCTGAAGGGCTCCTCGCGGTACGGCAAGGAGACCCAAACCGACGCGGGGCCGAAGCCCAGCCCGCTGAGCCCCAGCGGGGTGTTCGCTTCGACCTCGAGCGCGACGCCACCTTCCGGACCCCACGCGAAGACAACCGGAGTCGCGGCGCGGTCGGCCCGGAACGCCCAATGATCTGACACCAGCGTCGCGGCATCGACCTCACCGGGCGCGTAGCGCGGGTACAGCCGTGCACACTCAGGATCCCGGTTGTCGCCGTAGAACAACCCCGGAATCAACCAGTGCGGATGCTCGCCGGCCGATACAGGCACCTCGACCCGCACCCGGGCGTCCACGGCCTCGGTCCCGTCGTACCGGACCCGAACCCTGACCTCGTCCTTGCCTTCGACCGTCTCGAATTCCCAGTCGGCCCCAGCCATCAGTACGGCGCCTTCGACGGACACGTTCACCTGCATCGGATGAGCCTTTCGGTCGAGTGGAGTCCAAGTCCGTCGACCGCGACCCAGCTCTCCGCGCCGTCGGCGTTGGGCCAGTCCAGGGTGATGACGCGTTCTTCGCCTGGGAGAAGGATGAAGCCGCTGTCCGAGGGACGGAGCCAGCCGGGCGAGTCGCGCAGCGGTCGGTCGTCGCGAATGCGGATGAAGGGAGCGACAGGGCCGGCCATGTGGCGGATTGTCAGATCAGAGCCGTGCGACGAGACGTCCAGCGTGGTCTGTGCGTCGAGGAGTTCGGACAGATCGTCGGCGCCGCTCAGAAGGTAGCGGCGGGTGATGTCGACCTCGCCGGCCGTCAGCCGGAGGTCGACGATGAACGCGCCGGCAGGTGTCGGCGCCCGGAGTTCGCCGACTGCCGCCGCGACCGGTCCGAGCGAGATGTCCTGCACGGTCAGGACGGCCAGGTCGTCCCCGGAGTAGGACACAAGGCGCGCAGTGAGCGTGGCGTCGACGAGCGGACGCTCAGACAGAGCCCAGAGCGGAAGCCGGACTTCCGGATGTCCCGCCCAGCTCTGGCGCGAGCAGATCGCGCCGACGAGCACGGGCCGGTACGCCGCCGCGACACCGAAGTACGCCGGCTTCGGTTCGCCGGCGTGAGTGATGGCAGACGTGCACCAGGCATTGGGATAGGGCTCGTTGAACTGCCACGGTAGTGTCCCGACGCAGCGAGGGGCCCGGCGGCGATGGGCCTCGACGGCGTACGAGAGGCCGTCGCGCTGCAGGAACTGGCTGGCCAGACCCATCGTGGTGAGGTCCGCGACGCGGCCGCCGAAGGAGGCTTGCACGAGTGACTCGTTGTTCCACCAGCGGCCGAGGTGATCCCACACCGGCCGACCGCGGGTCGGCAACCGCCGTTCGAGCTCGGGGACGACCTGGGCCAGGGTGCGTGGCATCGTCAGGCCCTCGACGCCGAACTCACTCAGCAGGTGCGCCGTCCCGGCGTCGTACAACGCGTAGTGGTCCCGTAGTCCCTGGTGCTCCCACGGGCCGTGTACGTCGTGCTGGTCGTCCGGTGCTTGCTGGATCAGGTCGAGCCGGTTCAGGAACGCCGGTCCGGTCGGTGATGTGGACAGCCAGAGTCGTTCGGGATCGAGCCGCTGCACGACGTCGGCCAGCGCGGCGAGCACCGGCGTGCGATCGTCGAGCGGTTCGCCCTCGCCCGCCTGCAACTCGTTGCCGCCACCCCAGATCGCGAGCGACGGATGGGAGCGCAACCGCGGCACGATCTGCTCGGCCTGCGCCCGCATCATCGAGACGAACGCGTCGTCATCCGCCGGCGTGGACGAGATCCCAGAGCTGGACTGTGCGAACTCCTGCCACACCAGCAGCCCGCGCCGGTCACAGGCGGCATAGAACTCGGGCGTCTCGATCAGCCCGCCGCCCCACACCCGGAGCAGGTTCACCCCGGCGTCGGCCGCGAGATCCAGCAGGTGCTCCAACCGATCAGGCCGCGGTACGCCGTAGCTGAGGTCTATCGGCACCCAGTTCCAGCCCTTGCCGAAGATCCGCTGCCCGTTGACCTCGATCCCGTACGGCGCCGCGTCCTCGCCGGCCCCTTCGGCCCGATGGAACCGCAACTCACGAAGCCCGATGTCGAGCTCCCGCCGGTCGCTGACCGTGCCGTCGGCGTACGCGGTGACGACCAGGTGATACAGGTACGGCGAACCGTATCCGTTCGGCCACCAGCGCCGCGGGTCCGGCACGGTCAGTCTCTGATTGCCTGAAGCAACCACTTCGCCGTCGGCTTCGAGGAGGGCCAGCGCCGAAGCGCCGGGAACGGTCACGACCGCGTCGCCGTCGATGAAGGAGGTTCGTACGTCGATGTCGCCGAGCACGACCGGACCGGTAACCTCGACGTACACCGACTGCCAGATCCCCTGATGCACGAGCCGTGGACAGAAGTCCCAGCCGTACGTCATCCGCGACTTGTGCACCCGCACCTTCGCCGTGTGACCGACCTGGGGCTCACTCACCGGCACCGGCTCCACCACGACCACCAGCACGTGATCCGTTGACGCGAGCAACAACTCGGTGACGTCGAAGCGTGCGGCCACGAACATCCCGTCGACCCGGCCGAGCTCCTGCCCGTCCAGGTAGACGACACCGCTGTGATCCACTCCGTCCAAGCACAGCCAAGCCCGCCGATCAGCCGTCGGTGGGAACATCCGGAACTCGTGCCGGTAGACCCAGTGCCGATCCGGCACCCACTCGATCGCGCGTGTGTTCAGCCCGACGTACGGATCCGGTACGACGCCGGCATTCCACAGATCGTCGACGACGCTCCCGGGGACGCGGGCCTGCATCCACGCGTCCGGTTCGCGGAGCGATCCCCAGACACGGTGATGCTGCCACTCGTCGCCGAGGAACCCTCGGACTCTCCAGGCAGCGCGGTCGAGCGGGATGCGCATCTCAAGGAATGGGTGGTGGAGCGGCCGGGTCCCACTCGAGCAGGTCGAGCTCCACCGGTCCGGCCTCGGTCTCGCGGGACAGCCTGAGGGTCTTCACCTCATGCGGCCGGAAGGCGGTGTCGAAGCTGCGGCCCAGCACGTCCACCGTCACCTCGGCCGGTCGCCCAGCGGTCTCGTACCCGCGCAGGATCACGGTCCCGTCGTTGTCCTCCGCCCGCTTGACGACCGAGAACACCACGTGGTCCGCCCCGGTCACCGCGAGATAGGACTGCGACACCGGGAGCGGTCCGGCATGGAAGCACTCGACCAGCGGCGTCACCGGCTGGTTGAGCTCAGCCGCCCGGCGCACCACCCCGGCCGCGCGCCAGTCGCCCTCGTGTGGCTGCAGGCGGTACGTGAACCGCTGGATGCCCTGGTCGAGGTACTCGTAGACGCCGTCGTCGTCCAACCGGCGCGGATCGTGCCACGCGTAGACAGGCGACCGCACCACAGTCATCGCCAGCACCGGCCGTCCGGCCGACGAGCCGTCGACCGCGAACGAGTACTTGCCGTCGTTCAGCACCGCGACCCCACCGCCGTCACCCGACACGTCCACCCAGGCGTGTGACGGCACCTCTTCCCGGTTCTGCTCCCGGACGAGGTGCCCGTACGGGATCTCGTGCGTCGCCTCGGACTGCCGCAGAGCGAACGGGAAGCACAACTTCAGTGCCTTCAACCGCTCGCGCCAGTCGACCGTCACCCGCATCTCGATCGCGTCCGACTCCGCGTCGAGCACGAACTCCTCCACCAGCCGGGAGTCCTGGTACGCCGATTCCACCCGGACCATCTGTCGGACCGGCCCATCGGCGAGACGCCGCACCCCAGTGACCTCGAACGCACCGGCCGTCTTCCACAGCGACCGGACGCCGTGGCTCCACGTGTCGGTGTCGTCATCGATCACCTGGGCATGCGCGACTCCGGACGCCACCAGGTTCGGCCCGGTGGCCGTCCCCAGCGCCTTGAGCCAGCCGGTTGCCGGATCGATCTCCGCCCGGACTACGCCGTTGTCCAGCGTCAGCCGGCCTCCCGACGGCCGGCCCAGGTGGTACGACGTGTCGCCCGGACGCATCGTGTAGAGCTGGTACCCGAGTGGTGGAACCGTTGCCTTGAAGGCGATCCGCCGACGCCCGTTCGCCGTCGCGGCCGACCGCACCTCCTGGACGTCGACCAGATGCCCGTCGCGTCCCTCCGACAGCGCGATCGCACCGCGCAGCGGCGCCGGGTACCCGAGCTCGAGCTCTACCGTCGCTGTCACGGGCCACGCGTGCGGGTTGAAGACCGCGACCGGGACCATCGCGGTCTCGGCCGGGATGTCGATCTGCCGCGCGATCGACTGGATCGACCGGTTCGCGAGCCGCGCCGCGATCGACTTCGCCTCACCGAGCTGGTCGCGGGCATCGTCGTACGCCGGCTCGATCGCGGTGCCGGCCGCGATGTCGTGGAACTGGTTGAACAGCACCTGCTTCCACGCATGCGCGAGCTCCGCGGTGGCGTCCGGCATGCCACTCACCTCGGCCGCGACAGTCGACCACTTCTCCGCGGCCAGCAACGCCTGCTCGGCCAACCGGTTCTGCCGCTTCACCCCTGAGTGCGCGGCGTAGCAGCCGATCGCGTGCGGCTGCAGCTCGGTCGCGTGCACCGGGATGCCGTCGAAGCTCCGGGCTTCGTCGAAGAAGCGGCGCATCGTGGACGGGAACATCTCGGGGAACAGATCGCGCTCGGCGAGCTGCTTGATCGACTCGATGTTCTCGATCGTCGGACCGCCGCCGTGGTTGCCGACACCGTAGAACACCATCAGCGGTTCCGTTGTCACCGGCAACTGCTGGACCGCCTTGGTGACGTGGCCGGAGATCTCACCGCCCGGCGAGCAGTACTCGTGCGGGATGCGGTAGGCCAGCACCCGGGAACCGTCGGGAGCCTCCCACCAGAACTTCTGGCCGGGCAGCTCGCGTTCGTGGCGCTGCGGCCGGAGGAACGCGTAGGAGTCCAGCCGCGCCTTGCTGAGCAACTGCGGCAGCGCCGCGTTGTGTCCGAACGGGTCGACGTTGCACCCGACCGTCGCGATCACGCCGAGGTGCTCGGCGAGCCAGCGCTGCGAGTACAGCGCGTGCCGGACGTACGCCTCCCCGCCGGGAATGTTGCAGTCCGGCTCGACCCACCAGCCGCCGACGATCTCGAAGCGGCCCTCGGAGACCCGCTTGCGGATCCGCTCGAACAACTCAGGGTCGTGTTCGTCGACCCAGCTGAAGTACGCGACCGAATCCGCGGTGAAGACGTAGTCCGGATACTCGTCCATCCGGTCCAGTGCGGAGCGGAACGTGGCACGCACCTCCTGGTACCCCTCCTGCCACTGCCAGAGCCACACCGCGTCGATGTGGGCGTTGCCGATCATGTGCAGCGGGCCTCTGGCCGCCGGCTGTGTCATCGGTTCTCCCCGGTGTCGGACGCCCAGCGGTCCACGAGTTCGCTGACCAGGTGCAGGGCGAGGACGTGCATCTCCTGGATCCGGGCCGTCTCCTCGGCCGGTACGACGACGGCCAGGTCGGCCGCGGCCGCGAGGTCTTTCCCACGCGTCGAGGTGAAGGCGACGGAGCAGGCTCCGTTGGCCCGCGCCGCTGCGAGCCCGTTCACCACCGTAGGCGAGGTCCCCGACGTACTGAACCCCACCACCATGTCCTGCGGGCGCGCGAGTGCGGTGACCTGCCGCGAGAACACGTCGTCGTATGAGTAGTCGTTGGCGATACAGCTCACCACAGCGGAGTCGCCGATCAGGGCGACCGCTGGGAGCGGGCGCCGCTCGCGCAGGTAGCGCCCGATCAGCTCACCGGCCAGATGCTGGGCGTCGGCGGCGGACCCACCGTTGCCGAACGTGTACAGCACACCGCCGCCGGCGAGGCGGCGGATCAGTTCGTCAGCGACCGCCTGGACATTCGGCAGTTGCTCCCGCATCGCCGCCGCCACCTCGGAATGCCGCTCCAGTTGCCCGTCGAGCAGTCCGCCGAGTCCGGTCGTCACAATGCCCCCAGACGCTCGTAGGCGATGGCGGCGGCGCCGAGCACTCCGACCGCGTCGCCATGACGACTCAGCACCACGTCGCAGGCCTTCGCGGCCGGCGGCATCGCCTGCCGCAGCGCGGCCTCGCGGACCGGATCGAGCAGCTCGCTCCCGGCCCGCGTCACCCCTCCACCGAGGACGACGAGCTCCGGCTCGCAGACGTTGATCAGTACGGCGACCATCCGGCCGAGCATCGCGGTCGTCTCGTCCCAGGTCGCCCGGGCGACATCGTCGCCGGCGCGGGCATGGTCGGCCACGTCCTTGGCCGTGATCGCGGTCAGCTTCGCGAGGCTCGAGTCCGGTCGATCCGCGACGGCCTCGGTGGCTCGCCGGGCGATCGACGTACCGGAGACGTAGGCCTCGGCGCAGCCGCGGGCACCGCAACCGCAGGCGCGGCCCTGCCAGTCGACGACGACGTGGCCGAGCTCGCCACCCTGGGCGGCCGCGCCGCGGAACAGCTTGCCGTCAGCAACGACACCGCCGCCGAACCCGGTCGAGACGGTGAGATAGACCAGGCTCCGCACGTCCCAGCCGCTCCAGCGGTACTCACCGAGGGCGGCCGCGGTCGCGTCGTTCTCGACGTACGTCGGTAGTCCGAAGCGCTCGGCCACCATCCGGCCCAGCGGGACCTCGTCCCAGCCCGGGAGCCCGGGCGGCCCGAGGATCACCCCGGTCCGCGGATCGAGGGGACCACCACACCCCACCCCGACAGCGACCACGTGTTCGCCGGACGGCCCGGTCTGCACACCCGACTCGGCGAGCGCCTGTTCGCCCAGCTCCATCAGGCGTTTGACGACCGCGGCCGGCCCCTCGCCGACGCCGGTCTCGACCTGGCACAGCGAGCGCAGCATCCCGTCCGGAGCGACGACGCCGGCGGCGAGTTTGGTGCCGCCGACGTCCAGGGCCAGGACGGGTTGCGATGGGGGATGCGAGCTCACGCTCAGCCTTTCTGCGCGGTCGTCGCCACGCCGTCGAGGATGTACCGCTGGCCGAAGGCGAACAGGATGATCATCGGCACGACGGCGATCACGCTGGCGGCCACCGCGATCTCCCACTCGTAGTGGCCCGACAGGGCGAAGGCGTCGATGATCTGCTTCAGGCCGCGCGGCATCGTGAAGTACTCCGGGGTCTGCAGGTAGATCAGGGGTCTCATCAGGTCCGACCAGCTCGCCTTGAACTCGAAGACGAACACGATCACCAGGGCCGGCTTGCAGAGCGGGAACGCCACCCGGCGGAACATGCCGAAGTAGCTGCACCCGTCGACCCGGGCCGCTTCGAACAGCTCCCGCGGGATGCCGAGGAAGAACTGCCGCAGCAGGAACACGTAGAAGGCGGAGCCGAACATGTTCTGTGCCCAGAGCGGGATCTGGGTGTCGATCATGCCGAGCTTGTTCCAGATCAGGTACACCGGGATCATCGTCACCGCGCCAGGCAGCATCATCGTCGACAGCAGCACGCCGAAGGCGATGTTGCGGCCGCGGAACCGGAAGTACGCGAACCCGAACGCCACCAGCGCACTCGACAGTGTCACGGTCGCGGCGGCCATGAACCCGACCGTCAGCGAGTTGGTCAGCCAGCGCAGTACGGGCGCTGTGTCCCACACCCGCGCGTAGTTCGACGGCTGGAACACCTCAGGGATCAGCCGGTTGTCGAACACCTGAGCGCGCGGCTTCAGCGACGCCGAGACCAGCCACACCAGGGGATAGACGAACGCGAACGTCGCCAGCGTCAGGAAGAACAGGAACGGCAGCCGCCGCCAAGGGATGGTCATCAGCGCTCCCCGTGGTAGTAGACGTACCGGTTGCCGATCCGCACCTGCAGGAAGGTGATCGTCAGGATGATCACGAACAGCAGCCACGCCATCGCCGAGGCGAAGCCCATCTTGAAGAACTGGAAGGCGTTCTGGAACAGGTAGACCATGTACACCAGCGACTCCTCCGAGGCCGCCGCCTTCTGCTGCGGCCCGTAGAACATCGTGTACGCCTGGTCGAACATCTGCATCGACGCGATCGTGTTGGTGATGACGGTGAAGAACAGCGCACCGGAGATCATCGGCACCGTGATCCGGAAGAACCGCGTCACCGGCCCGGCACCGTCCAGCTCGGCCGCCTCGTACAGCTGCCGCGGTACGCCGTTCAGCGCGGCCAGGTAGATCACCACGGTGCCACCGAGCGTCCACAGGCTCACGATCGCGAGGGACGGCTTCAGCCAGTTCGGGTCGGCCGTCCAGTTCGGGCCGTTGATGCCGACCCAGCCGAGGACCTTGTTCACCAGGCCCTGCTGGCCGTTGAGCAGTAGCAGGAACATCGCACCCGCGGCCACCGCCGGCGTCATCTCCGGGAGGTAGAACGCGGTCCGGAAGAACCCGCCGGCCCGGCCGACCCGCTGCAGCATCAACGCGAGGACCAGCGCGAAGATCGTGCCGAGCGGGACGAACATGGCGGCGTAGACGAACGTGTTGCTGAGCGACTTCAGCACCCGCGGGTCGTCGAACAGCTCCCGGTAGTTGTCCAGGCCGACCGCGCGCGGCGCCTGGATCATCTGGTAGTCGGTGAACGACAGCACCAGGCTGGCGATCATCGGGCCGGCGGTGAAGATCAGGAACCCGAGCACCCACGGCCCGATGAACATCCAGCCGGCACGGTCCTCGCGCCGGGTCAGCGGACTCCGCTTCGGGCGGCGCCGGCGGCGCTCGGGCTCAGCCTGCCCGGGTGCCGCCGCACGCTCGACGGTCGTCGTCATATCAGCCCTGGGGAGCCTTGTCGAAGGCCGCCTTGGCCTCGCTCTGCGCCTGGTCGAGCGCGGCCTTCGGCGTCGCCGAACCCGCCAGGGCCTTGCCCACCGCGGCTTTCCAGGCGGCGTCGATCTCCGCACCGGCCGCCGACGGGTTGATCGACTTCGCCTTGTCCAGCACGTCGTAGTAGTTGTTGATCGCCTGGTCGAAGCCGGCGTCACCGGTGGGCTTGAGGTACTTCGCCTTGATCTCCTCATCGGCCTTCTTGTTGCCGGTGAACAGGCCGGTGAAGAAGCTCTTGTCTTTGGTGACGGTCTGCATGCGTGCCTCGGCCGCCTTGTGCCAGGTCTCCAGCGAGGTCATCGTCTTGGCCCACTGGCAGGCGGCGTTCGCGTTCTTCGCGCCCTTCGGCACCACCCAGGCCGAGCCGCCGATGGTGCTGATCGGCTGACCCTGGCGGTCGGTGAACGGCGTCGACTGCAGCTGCAGACCGCTGGAGCGCGAGTCGAGCAGGACGTTCACGTACCAGTTCTCGATCGGGAACGCGGCCAGCTGGTCCTTGGTGAACTGGTTCTTCGCGCCGAACAGGTCGAAGGTGTCGCGGAAGGTCTTGAAATTGGACCAGCCGCCCTGGTCGTTGATCAGCTTGATCGTGAACTCCAGCGCCTCGACCGCCTTCGGGTCGTTCAGGTTCGGCTCGCCGCCGGGCTTGACCAGCTCGGCGCCGTTGGCCATCGCCCAGAGCGGGAACAGGTCCGACACCTTCGGGTCGTAGCCGATCCGGGCCGGCCGGCCGTTCTTCGCGACGTACAGCTTCTTGGCGGTCGCTTCCAACTTGTCCCAGTCGGCGGTCTGGATGTCGCTGACCGCGACTCCGGCCGACGTCAGCGCCTTGCCGCTGATCAGGTTCGCCGAGACCGTGTAGAACTCCGGGATGCCGTAGGTCTTGTCCTTCAACTTCACCTCGTTCATCGCGGCGTCCCGATACTGTGTGGTATCGATTCCACCGGTCGCGATGCAGTCGTCGAGCGGCACGATCGCACCCTTGGCCGCGTAGGTGCCGATCAGGTTGCGGGCCATGTAGACGACGTCCGGCGCGTTGCCGCTGGAGACCGCGGTGAGGAACTGCTGGGCGTCGAAGTCGCCCTTGTTGTTCTTCACTGTCACCCCCGGGTACGCCGCCTTGAACGCGGCGATCCGGGACTGCGCCACCTCGTCCTCACCGCTGAAACCCATCACGCTCAGGGTCCCGGACGGTGTCGACTCGGCGGAGTCCTGACCGCTGCTCCCACCGCCGGCGTCCTTGTTCCCGACGCCGGCACAGGCGGTGAGCGCCAGCGCGCCGGCGGCCAGCACCACGGGAAGGCGCAGGTGCTTCATGGGGTTGCTCCTAACCTCGACAGGGGACGAGTGCCGGAATGTGGCATCGATGCCACATTTCCAGGTTGGAGGAACCGTACGGTCGTGACTCGGGGATCGTCAAGGCGTCGCGGTGTGCCCTGTGGACGAACGGCGCGACGACCAGCGCACGATCAGCGGAGGGATCAGCGCGGGGCCGGGCCGGTGGAGCCGCGGACGATCAGCCGGGCCGGCACCCGGACGATCCGCCGGCGCGGCGGGAGCTCGCCGCGGATCCGGGCCAGCACCAACCGCGCGCAGCTGCGGCCCATCTCGACCGTGCTCTGGTCGACGGTCGTCAGTGCCGGCTGCACCAGCGACATCCAGGGCACGTCGTCGTAGGCGGCGAGGCTGATCTGGCGCGGGATCTTCAGCCGCCGTTCCTTGAGCTCGGTCAGTGCGCCCTGGGCGAGCACGTTGTTCGCGGAGATGATCGCGGTGACCTCGTGGTCGTTCAGCAGCTTGCGGGTCGTCTGCCGGGCAGCGCCGGCGTCGAAGCTGGTGTAGGCGACCAGGTCCTCGTCGAGATCGACGAAGTTGTCCAGGTGGGCAGCGCGGAAGCCCGCCAGCCGGCCCGCACCCGTCGACCACTTGGTCTCGTCGATCAGCAGTCCGATCCGGGTGTGGCCGAGGTTGAGCAGGTGCTCGGTCAGCTCGCGCGCGCCGGCCTTGTTGTCGCTCAGGACGACGTCACCGTTGGAGCGGCCGAGCTCGCGGTCGGCGCAGACCACATGGACACCGTTGTCCTGCAGGACCTGTGGGCACTTGGCCGTCACCGGTGTGACGATCACACCGGGTACGCGCATCGCGAGCAGCGTCTCCGCCGCCTGCATCTCCTCGGCAGGGTCAGCGTTGTCGTTGACGAGCACCATCTGGTACTCCGCTGCCCGCAGCTCCTCCTCGATCCCGGCCGCAAGGTCGGCGTAGAACGGGTTGCGGAGGTCGGAGATCAGCACACCGATCGAGGTGGACGTGCGACTGCGCAGGTTCCGGGCGTTGTGGTCGGCCACGTACCCGATCCGCTCGGCCGCTGCCCGCACCCGGGCCCGGACCGCGGGGGAGGCGTACCCACGGGTGTGCAGTGCGCGCGACACGGTGGACGGCGAGACGCCGGCCTCCCGCGCCACGTCCTGCACCGTCGGACGTCGTACAGCCGGCTGTGGTGTCGGTGCAGGTACCGACGCCCTTGCTGCCTGCGCCCGGGGACTCATGGGCCGCAGTCTAAAGGTTGCCTGCAGACCTGTACCGGTTCCACGTCTCCCTGACGGCCTCGTAGTCCTCCGGACCGAAGTCGTAGCGGTCCGTGTCCGTTCCGTCCACGTAGTACAAGGCAGGTACGCCGAGACGGTCCTGCACGGTCAGGTACTCGCGCCACTCCGCATGGCTGGGCATCATCCAGCCGTCCGTGTCCACACCGAGCTCGGGGACGACCGACTGCACGACTCCGGCCCGGTACATCATGTGGCGAGCGACGTACCCGGGGTCCGCGGTGTCGTCGCGCAGTACGTCGTTCAGCCGGATCACGTCGGTCACGTCGAGGAATGCCGGGTTCGGGGTGTGGGTGATCACCAGAGCGTCCGGCTTGACCCGCTTGGCGGTGTCATGGACGAGGCGCAACTGCTCGTGCAGCAAGGCGGTGCCCCAACGCGACCCGCTGTGCCGCAGCGACGATCCGGACGGCGTACGGGCGCTGAAGTCGACCTTGAACCCGTCAGCGTCCAGTCCGTCGGCAGACAGCATGTACTCGACCGCTTCGGTAATGAGCTCGACGCAGGCCGGCGCCTGGGCATCCAGTGCGACCGGGTCGCCTCCGGCATCCGTGACGCAGGCGTCCACTGGTGCGCTTTCGTGATCCCATGCCTTCCACCACAGCAGCACCCGCTGACCCGCCGCATGTCGTGCGGCGATCCACGCCTTGAGGTCGGTCCACTTCGCCGGGTCCGGCCGGCAGGTCGCGTACGACTCCTGCCACTTGTCGTCGATCACCACGGTCTCCGGCACGATCCCCTGCGCAGCGAGGCGCTCCAGGAAGAGGTCGTAGTTCTCCTCGGTCGCCAGCGGCTGCGGCGGTTGGTCCGTCCGGACGCCGAGGGCACACTGTGCGCCCCATCCGCAGAAGATCGTGCCCGACCACCACTCCGCCTTCTCCGCAGTCCGCAGCGGTACGACGCCGGCCGCGTCGAGCAGCTCCCGGTGTCGGACCAGCACGTCCTCCGGCCCGTCACCACCGAGGTGTACGACAAGCTGTGGCGTCCGGAACGTCCCGTCGACGACGGTCTGCCCTTCGTAGTCGAGCCGCAGACTGAATCCGCCCGTCACGGGCAGGTAGTGATAGCTGGTGAAGTTCTGCTCCTCGATCGGCGCCACGACACTGAAGCCGGCCCACTGGCCGTCGACCGCCGCCGCGAAGCACCAGGGCGCCGGAGTGAACAGCCAGCGCTGGATCCCCGGCTCGCCGCCCTCACCGCACACACTGATCGTCGCCGGCTCGAGCGCGTCCCGGATGACCCGGGTCGGATGATCCGGGTTCGGTGAGTACGCCTTCTGCAGTTCCGACCCGCTGGGCAGGAACCCACGCGGCGTACGCCGACCGCCGAGCAGATGCACCTCCGTGAGCCGGCCCTGCCCGGTCACCACCGTCTGCGTCTCGATCCGGTCCGGCAGGAACCGGGTGGTGGTCACCCGGCTTTCCCACACACTGCTGTGGGCCGTCGCCGTGACCACCAGCCCGCCGTCTTCCTCAGCGGACTCCACGACGAGGTCGCCGTAGCTCTCGTCGTACCCGCTCGTGGTGTCGAGTGAGGCGAACAGGCGGAGCCTGAACCAGCGCCGCCCGTCGAGGCCCTCCACCGCTGCGTAGGCCTTGGCGTCCTGCATGTCGACTGTGTAGTCGCCGATCTTCACGAAGGTCCTCTCAGGAAAGGCGTACGTCGACCAGTGCCTCGGCCAACTGGCCCAGGTACCGGCTGTTCCGGGTGACAGCGGCCGCGATGCGCGCCCGCCGTACCGGTTGATCCACATGCGGCACGACGACGAAGGTGTGCTCGTCGGCCTGCTCGCAGTCCCAGCCCGGCGGCACCACCAGCTGTGCACCCAAGCAACTGACCCGCACCTCGAACGGCCGTCCGTCCACAGCAGAGACCCGGTACGGTGTGATCCGCACGGCGCCGGTGAACACCGGATCCTCCGGCAGGAACACCGAGCGATGCACTCGCGCGACCTCGTCGCCCAGGCGGCTGAGCTCGTCCAGGTAGTCCTGCGACACGGTCCGCGGGTCCCAGTGACCCGAGATCATCAGCTCGGGCCGGAGCCGTTGGTAGAGCGCGGCCGACGCGACATAGTCGTCCGCACTGAAGGCGTTCGCGTACTGGAAGTTCGGGATCTCCGCCGATTCGCCCGGCACCCAGGAGCCGGTCTGCTGGTCACCGGTCGCCAGCACGCGCCGTCCGTCCACCTCGAACCCGATGGCCGACGCGTAGAGCGTGTGACCGGGCAGAGCGTGCAGATCGATCTCGTACTCGCGCCAGCGGACTCCGGTGCCGTCGGCAATGTGCTGCGCGCAGGGGATCGGCTCGTACCACAGACACGGCAGGTCGTAGTGCGTCGGGTTCTCCAGGACATGCGCCACCGGCGCCGAGGCCCACACCTCGGTGCCGTGGACATCGCGCATCAGGTTGAACGCGGCAACGTGGTCGTCGTGGTAGTGCGTCGGGATCGCAACCTCGGCCCGCTCGATCCCGTAGTCGCGCTGCAATGCCCGCAGGCTCGGCAGCCACGGACGGACCGTGTGCCGCCCACCACCGGTCGGAATGTCCGTGGTCAGGTCGTAGCCGTAGTCGATCAGCAGCGCCGTACCGGAATCGCTGAGCAGGACATAGCTGCGGGACTCGCTGGTGCGGTTCATCAACAGGTGCGGACTGAGCTCGACGTACGGATCCTCGAGTTTGTCCAGCAAACCGGTCGGATTGCCCATCCGGACCGTGACCAGTTCGCCGAGTGCATCGCACGTACGCCGGACTGCCTCGGCCGGATCGGTCATCGGCGAACCGTGGCTGGGCAGCAGGGCCCGCGGTTGATGATCGAGCAGTTGCATCAGCGACGCCATGGTCATGGCGGCTCCCTGCATGCCGACGTACGACCACTGCAGCGCTGCGGCCGACCACACCTTGCCCGGGCTGTGCAGCAGGTCGCCGGTGAAGGCGTAGCCGTCCACCAGGTACGTCACGCTGCCAGGTGTGTGGCCGGGTGACGGCAGGGTCCGTATGTCGACGTGACCGATGCGACTGCTGCTGTAGTCCTTCATCACGCCGGCGATCGGGACGGGCTCGAGCAGCGAGAACCGGTCCGTGTGCAGGTCGTAGTTGTTGACTACGCGTCGCTGCTGCCAGTGACGGCCGACGTCCGCGATCAGGTCCGCTTCGTTCTCCGGCACCCAGATGCGCGTGCCGCCGGCCGCGAGCCGCGGCAGTCCTTCGACCTGATCGCGGTGATGATGCGTGACGAGGACGTCGGTCACGCGGTCGGCGCCGTACGACGCCAAGTGGTCGAGCCATTGCCCGCTGCCCGCGTCGATCGCCACCGCGGACCGGGTGGTGTGGTCCACCAGCAGGTAGACCACACAGGTGTCCTCGATGGCGTGGAGGTCGTCGCCGAGCATCACACGCAGCACCCTAGACGGTGAACTGGAATCGATTCCACCCCTGCCGATGATCCGGCCGCGACCGGATCAGATGTCGGCGAGGGCCTCGGCGACCGTGGAGTAGATCCGGAACTGACCGCCCAGGCCGGTGACGGCGAGCGGGCGGTCGACCGGACGGCCGACGCCGACGAGGGCCAGCGTGATGTTGTGCTGGCCGGCCAGGTTGCGGGCTTCGACCAGGTTGCCGAGGCCGGCGGAGCTGCAGAACGTGACGGCTGACACGTCGATCAGAATCAGCCGGGCCGGCGGTGCGACCGCGGCCCGGATCGACTCGGAGGCGAAGTCGGTGGTGGCGATGTCGATCTCACCTGACATCCGGACCAGCAGTACGCCGGCTTCCAGCTCCACGGTCACAGCGTCGAAAGTCGTTCTGATCATCTCGCCGTCCCGCGGCTCTGGGTGGCTTGTCACGCCGGTCTCTCCCCCGGGTAGCGCCACGAACGCCGGTCGGTCCTGGCGGGATGGAACTGCCCTGCTCTCACCGTATGCCCCAACGGCTTAACGTCACAACGGGTCTGACGCGGATGACCTCGGAGCGTGACCTTGACCGGATGTAAGCGCTGCCAGCACGTAGGTGTGCCTATCCGAAGCGTCAAGCCGCGCGGCGATCCGGACAGTCCGCCCGACGAAGCCGACAGCCCCCGGGCCGGTGGTAGACAGGAGGAAAACACACGGTTGAAGGAGCGGACATGGGCGTACTCGACGGCAAGGCGGCACTGGTCACCGGCGGCTCGCGCGGAATCGGAGCGGCGATCGTCCGGCGGTTGGCCGCCGACGGTGCCGTGGTGACGTTCACCTATCTGAGCAGCGAGGCCGCGGCCGCGGACGTGGTCGCGGAGGTGAAGGCGGCCGGCGGTGAGGCGATTGCGGTCCAAGCCGATCAGGCCGACCTGACTGGTGTGGACGAGCTCTTCGAGCGGGCAGCAGAGCCGACCGGCACTCTCGACATCTTCGTCTGCAACGCGGCGCAGGCGAAGGTGCAGCGGATCGCGGACGTGACCGAGGCCGACTTCGACGAGACCGTCGCGACCAACCTGAAGGGTCCGTTCTTCGCGATCCAGCGGGCCGGCCAGGTGCTGCCCGACGGCGGCCGGATCATCGCCCTGTCCACGCTGAACACCGCGGTCCCCGGCCCGGGCATCTCCCTGTACGCCGGCAGCAAGGCGGCGCTGGAGCTCTTCGTCAAGGTCGCCGCTCGCGAGTACGGCGCCCGCCGGATCACCGTCAACGCGGTGTCGCCGGGTGCGACCGACACCGACATGTTCCACCGGGAGAACCCGCCGGAGGCCAAGGACAAGCTGGTCGGGATCACCGCACTCGGCCGGATGGGCGAGCCGGCCGAGGTCGCCGACGTGGTCGCGTTCCTGGCCGGCCCCGACAGCCGCTGGATGACCGGCCAGAACCTCCGTGCCACCGGCGGCCTCCTCATTTGAGTACCAAAGACCTGCTCGCCGACATCGACGCCGCGGCTGATCCCGCGGCGGCGGAGGTGCTGTCGCGGTACTTCAAGTTGCAGCCCGGTGGGTACGGCCACGGCGACCAAATGATCGGGGTGAAGCTGTCCACGATCCGCGGACTGCTCAAGCCGTACCTCCGCGCAGGCCTCCCGCTGCCCGAGCTCGAGCAGGCGCTGACCAGCCCGGTCCACGAGCACCGGCTGGCGATCCTTTGCCTGCTGGCCGATCGGTCGGCTCGCGCTGTCAAGCCGCGTACGGCGGACCCCGCGGAAGTCACCGCGATCCACGATCTCTACCTGCGCAGTACGGCGTACATCAACAACTGGGATCTGGTCGACTGCAGTGCGGCGGACATCGTCGGCGGGTACCTGTCCGACAAGCCGCGGGACGAACTGCAGACCCTGATCCGGTCGTCGTCGTTATGGGAGCGGCGGATCGCGCTCGTCGCGACGCAATGGTTCATCAGGCGAGGCGACAGCGCGGACATCTACGCGCTTGCGCCGCAAGTGCTCGACGATCCGCAGGACCTGATCCACAAGGCCTCCGGCTGGATGCTGCGCGAAGCTGGCAAACGGGTCTCGGACGAAGAGTTGCGCGCCTTCCTGGACGAGTACGCGGCGGCGATGCCGCGGACCATGCTCAGCTACGCGACCGAGCATTTCGCTCCCGACGTTCGCCGGCGCTACCGAGCCTTGCGCTGACGTTTCAGTGCAGGTCGAAAGGCGTGCCGGACCTGGGGACGCGGTCCTACCCTGAGCCCAACCGCTCGCGAAGGGGCCGCCCCGATGAACCTCAAGCGCATCCTCATGTCGTTGGTTCTGACAACACTCGTCGCCACCGGGCTGATCGCCGTACCGACGACCGCGATGGCGGCGCCCGGCTTCCAGATGCCGATCCCGTGCGGACTGCGCTGGACCACCGCGAGCCACAGCGGTCACGCCAGCCAGTGGATGATCGACATGGTCGACCCGGGCGGCCACACCCGCGGTACGCCGGTCCTTGCGTCGGCCGGCGGGACGGTCAGTGCGTCACTGCTGTCCTCCACCGGCGGAAACATGGTCGTCATCGACCATGGCGGCGGCTGGCAGACCCGCTACCTGCACATGGATCGGCGTGATGTTGCCGTCGGCAACACAGTGGGCCAGGGCACGCAGCTCGGCATCGTCGGCAGTACCGGCGACAGCACGGGACCGCACCTGCACTTCGAGCAGAAGCTGAACGGAGTCGTGCAGCAGGCGTTCTTCAACGGTCATGCGGTGCCGCTCACCTGGTCGTACAACCAGCACTACGAGACCAGCGCCAACTGCGGCGCGGGCGACGGCAAGTTCTGGGTCGACACGTTCGCCAACGCGCCCGGCTACAGCACCCCTGGCGGTACGCAGACCGGCACGCTGAACAAGGGCACCAACTATGTGTTCTGCCGGGTCTGGGGCCCGGAGGTCCGCGTGGGCACGGCGTTCAACCACTGGTGGCTGAAGACCGACCTGGACGTCGGCCCGGCGAACCAGTGGGTGTCGGCCTACTACCTGTCCCGCTGGGGCAACGACGAGGCCAAGGACAACTCCGGCCGCGACATCCCGGCCTGCTGATTGCCGGCGGCAACAGACAGGCCGGCAACAGACAGACTGGGAACAGGTATCAGCCTTCGCGGGTCTGGGCGTACGGCGGGGCCTCCACCGCGCAGTGCCGGTGGTGGTGCAGATGGACCCGCTGCGCGGCCCGGTCGCCGATCGTGAACCAGGCCACCACGCTGCCGGAGGCGGTCAGGATCGCTGAGATCCACACCGCCCGATCGAACCCCTCCTGGAAGGCGCTCGGGTCGCGGTAGGAGTCGCCGGTGATCCCGGCCGCCATCGGGATCGCGGCGACCGCCATCAGCTGCGCCGACCGGGCGACCGCGTTGTTCACGCCGGAGGCGATCCCGGCGTGGTGGTCCTCGACCGACGACAGCACGGTCGCCGTCAGCGGCGCGACCGTCGCGACCAGACCGAATCCGAGGACGACGACGGCCGGCAGGACCGCTTCGACGTACGACGAACCCGGCTCGATCCGCAGCATCAACAGCAAGCCCACCGCCATCAGTGCCGGCCCGATGGTCATCGGCAGCCGGGCGCCGATCCGCTCCGAGAGCGCACCGGAGTACCCGGACAGGGCGAGCATCAGGATGGTCATCGGCAACAGCGCGGCCCCGGCCCAGAGGGCGTCGTACCCGAGCGCGGTCTGGAGATAGACGACGAGCAGGAACGTCACCGTGCCGAACCCGCCGTACACCACCACCGTGACCAGGTTGGCGCCGGTGAACTGGGTGTTCTTGAAGATGCCGGGTGGCAGCATCGGGTGCGAACTGCGGCGCTCGACCTCGACGAACGCGACGAAGGCGAGTACGCCGATCGCCAGCGTGCTCAGGACGAGCGGGCTGCCGAGGCCGTCCTCGCCGGCCTGGATCAGGCCGAAGGTCAGGCCGGCCAGACCGATCGTCGCCACTGCCGCGCCGGCCAGGTCGAGCTTCCCGGCCGCGGTCTCGTCGCGGGTCTCGGGGACGTGCCGCACCGTGACCAGAACGGTGACGAGTGCGATCGGCACGTTGATCACGAAGATCAGCCGCCAGGAGCCGCTGTCGACCAAGCTGCCGCCGACGAACGGGCCGACCGCCGCGGCGACCGAGGTGAGGCCGGACCAGGTGCCGACGGCCTTGCTGCGATCGGAGTGCTGGAACGTGGTCTGCAGGATCGCCAGGCTGCCCGGGGTGAGCAGCGCGCCGCCGATGCCCTGCAGGACGCGGCCGGCGATCATCACCTCGAGGTTCGGCGCGACCGCACAGATCACCGAGGCGAGCGCGAACCAGATCACCCCGGTGACGAACATCCGGCGCCGGCCGAGCCGGTCGCCGAGCGAACCACTGAGCAGGATCAGCGACGCGAGCAGCAGCATGTAGCCGTTGACGATCCACTGCAGCCCGCCCATGCCGGCGTTCAGGTCCTCGCCCATCGCCGGCAGTGCGACGTTCACCACCGTTCCGTCCAGGAACGCCATCCCGGATCCGAGGGCCGTGGCCGCCAGCACCCACCGCGCCCGGGCGGTGCCGAACGCGATCCGCTCATCCGTCATGAGCTCAGCGTAGGCCTTGCGTGGTCCGGAATCAGTTGGGCAGATCCAGTTGCAGGACGACGAGTGCCTTGTTGGCCGGGATGTCAGGCAGGATGCCGAGTTTCGGGGGATTGCCGACGGCGCATCGGGTCTCGGTCAGCAGCGGACAGACGGCGTTCAGTAGTCCCTGGGTGACGGTGAGAGTGGTCGGCAGGGTGCCGTCGGCGCCCGCGGTGAGTGGCCGGATCGCCGCGCCGGCGCGGCGGGAGGTGGACGGCGTGCGCTGCACGGACGAGCCGGACAGCCGGTAGCTCAGTCGGAGCTTGGACGCGGCCACGGTCAACGGAAGGTCCAAGGGTGCGGCGAGACTGGTCTGCTCCACCGGCACCTGCTCGCCGTCGGCGACGACCTGCAGGTTCGTCGCCCGCGGTTCCGTTTTGGCCATCAACCCGGGCAGGTGCTCACCGGAGTCCGGCAGCTGCAGCTGGACGATGTCTGTGGCCTCAGGCAACATCACGTCCTCGGTCACGTCGAACGACCCGTCGTTGCGCGGTACGGCGGTCAGCCGGATCCCTGGCATGGTCACTCCGGGACCGGGAGTCACCGGTACGCCGTCGGCCGGGCTGACGCTGACGGATCCGGTCAGCCCTGGACTGGGGGCGACCGGTGTGCCGCCGGTGCCTGAACATGCAGCGGTCGCGCCGAGCCCGAGGGTCAGCGCGACCGCAACCAGGCCCCGTATCCCTGGGTGCCGTCGGCGGAGGTCCTCCACCCCCGATGCGTCGCTCGGGAGGAACTCCTGGCCCACCGCCGGTGCTGTGTTCGGAGAACGCCGTCCTGACATGAGCCACCGCCCCCCACAACGGATCCGGGCGCTTCCTCTGGCGCCGGATCGGACTTGCGCTTACGATACGCCGAAATTAGTGGGGTGCGGCAATTACTGCCGTATTTTTCAGGCGCACTTCGAGGGGGTTCGGAATGCAGGAACAGAGCGTGTCCGGAAAATTCCGGGCAGTATCCCAAGGGATATTTTCGAGAATTCGGGGTCCGGTAATTCGAAGGGTGATTCCGTTGCTGCTGGCGGTGACGGTCGCGGCCGCACCGGCAGTGCTGACGGCACCCGCCGATGCTGCCGCCGGGGGGAATCTGTACGTCGTCCAGGGACTGCCGGGGAAGTCGCTGGACATCAGCATCGACGGCAAGCCGGTGGCCGGCGCGGTGGCGGGCGCGAAGCTGGTCGGGCCGTTCGGTGTTGCTGCAGGCAAGCGGATGGTCACTGCCAAGCAAGGCGGAAAGCTGGTCATCCAGCGTGAGGTGACGGTCGGCCCGGGTGCCAGCATCGACGTCGTCATCCATCAGCCGGTGTCGCCGACGGGCGCGCCGCTGATCACGACGTACGCGAACAAGCTGGACGCGGTGCCGGCCGACAAGGGTGGGCTGCGGGTCGCGCACGATGCGGCCGTCGGCCCGGCCGACATCCGGGTGAACGGCAAGGTGGCGTTCGCCAACGTGGCCAACGGAGAATCGCTCGAAGCGGTGGTTCCGGCGGCGACTTACAAGGTCGACATCGTGCCGGCCGGGGCGAGTTCACCTGTTGTTCTCGGTCCGATGGATCTGCCGATCAAGGCCGGATATCTGACCCGGGTATTCGCGGTCGGTGCTCCGACGCAGAAGACGATGACGGTGGCGGCCGGGACGATCAAACTCCCGGGCACGGGATCCGGCAAGCCGGGTCTGGTCAACACCGGGACCGGCGGACAGGCAGCAGGGCTTGACCAGGCGCAAAGCTCTGCCGCTGACGAGTCCGGTCTCTGGGTCGTTGCACTGCTGGTCGGTCTGCTGGCCGCTGTGGTGACGGTCCGGAAGGTGGTCCGCCGCTGAGGAGGCTCCTGCCCGGACTGCTGCTGTTGATGTTCTGCGTGGGCCTGGAGGGGTGCTCCGCGCAGGCCGACGGTGCATCGCCGGGCCCCGGGTCGGACGGCGGCGCGTCGACGCCGTCGTCCCTCCCGGGCGTTCCCGGGTTCTCGACGGTGATCACACCGACGATCCCGACTCCTTCCGGTCCGGACGGCGCGGCCTCCGCGCCGCCGGCCCGGATCGGCACGCCCGCACCGAGTCAACGGATCCGGTTCGTGCCGACCCAGGTCGTGCTGCCGGGTGGTGCGCATGCTCCGGTACTGCCCGCCAGCACGGTTTCCGGGCAGTTGATAGTGCCCGAAGGGGCACGAAATGTCGGCTGGTGGGACGGCGGTGCCGAGGCCGGAGACCCGTTCGGCTCGGTGGTCGTGGCCGGCCACGTCGACACCAAGACCGAGGGCCTCGGCTTCTTCGCCCGGCTGCGGCACATCCAGCCGGGTGAGACCGTCGTACTCCACGGTGCCGGCCACGCGGCGTCGTACCGGGTCAGCTCGATCGTGTCGGTGCCGAAGAACGCGCTCGCCACCGAGAGCGGCGCGTTCGACCAGAAGGTCGACCACCGCCTGGTGCTGATCACCTGCACCGGTCCGTACAACGCCTCCCGCGGCGGGTACGCCGACAACCTCGTCGTCATGGCCACCGCGATCGGCCTGGCCAAGTAGCTACGACCTGCGTCGCAGGTTCACGAACGTGTTCGTGGTGGCCGTGATCGCCTGCTCGGTCGGCAACCGCTCCATCGACGAAGCGCCGTAGAAGCCGTCGATCGTCGGGCACAACTCGAGGATCCGCTGTACGTCGGCCGGCTCGGCGATCGGGCCACCATGACACAGCACGAACACATCCGGCCGGACCGCCCGCGCCGCGGCCGTCCACTCGTCGATCAGTACGGCGCACTCCTCGAGCGTCCGCGCCGTCCCGGCGCCGATCGCGCCGCCGGTGGTCAGGCCGAGGTGGGCGACGACGATGTCGGCACCAGCCTCGGTCATCGCGGTCGCGTCCTCGGCGGAGAACACGTACGGCGTCGTGAGCAGGCCGAGCTCGTGTGCGGTGGCGATCATCGCGACCTCCTCGGCGTACCCCATCCCGGTCTCCTCCAGGTTCGCCCGGAAGGTGCCGTCGATCAGGCCGACCGTGGGGAAGTTCTGCACCCCGGAGAAGCCGAGATCGATCAGGCGGCGCAGGTACTCGGTCGGCTGGTAGAACGGGTCCGTGCCGTTCACCCCGGCGAGCACCGGGGTGTGCTTGACGACCGGGAGCACCTCGCGACCCATGTCCAGCACGATGTCGTTGGCGTTGCCGTAGGCAAGTAATCCGGCCAGCGAGCCGCGGCCCGCCATCCGGTAGCGGCCGGAGTTGTAGATGACGATCAGGTCGATGCCGCCGGCCTCCTCGCACTTGGCGGACAGCCCGGTGCCCGCACCGCCGCCGACGATCAGCTCACCGGCCGCGCGCTTGGCCCGCAGCCGGTCCAGGATCGTGTCGCGCTCCATCCTCAACTTTCCTTCCGTAGAAAGGCGTTCAGTGCATCGGCCGCCGCGTGCGCGAAACTCTCGTCGTTGATGGCGGCGTCGAGCTCCACCACCTCGACGACCGAGCGGTCCACAGTGTCACGGATCGCGTCGAACAGGGCGGCATCGGCCGCGGGGTCGTAGAAGGGGCCGCCCTCGACCGCGATCGCCGAGATCCCGCGCAACGGCAGGAGCAACGCCACTGGGCCGGTCGACCCGTTCAGCCTGGTGGCGAGGCGGCAGCCGAGCTCCGCGCACTCGGAGGGCGTCGTCCGCATCAGCGTGACGCTCGGGTTGTGCACGAAGAGGTTCCGGTCGGCGAACTGCGGCGGCACGGTGTCGCGCGGGCCGAAGTTGACCATGTCCAGGGCCCCGACCGAGACCACTTGCGGAATCCCGGCGCAACCTGCTGCCGTGAGCCGATCCGGTCCGGCCGAGAACACCCCGCCGACCAACTCGTCGGCCAGTTCGGTGGTGGTGAGATCGAGAACCCCTGCCAGCTGGCCCGATCCAGCCAGCGACTCCAGCGTCCGCCCACCGGTCCCGGTCATGTGGAACACCAGGACCTCGTAGCCCAGGTCTGCCAGCCGACCGCGCGCCATGTCCACGGCCGGCGTCGTCACTCCGAACATACTTGCCGCCAGCAACGGAAGGTCCGCAGCATCATGCACCGGTTCGGCGGTCACCATCCCCGCGACCGCGGCAGCCGCGTTGGCGAGGATCCGGGCGGACAAGCGGTTCACCCCGGCCACGTCGACCACGCTCGGCATCAGGACCAGATCGGTTTCCCGCAGGTACGCCGACGTCGCGCCGGCCGCCGCGGTCGACACGATCACCTTCGGCACGCCCAACGGCAGACCACGGAACGCCGCGGCCGCGATCGACGTACCGCCGGTCCCTCCAAGCGCCAGTGCACCATCACACCGGCCCTCGTCGTACAACCGCCGTACGACGTCAGCCGCACCGGCCGCCATGGCGCTCACGGCCGCACCACGATCGGCCGCGTCACGCAACGCGGCCAGATCGACGTCGGCCGCGGCGGCCACCTCGTCCCGGGTGACGTCGGCGGTCAGTCCCGGCGTACCCAGGACGCCGGCGTCGACCACGACGACCGTGAGGCCGGCGGCGATCAGGCGGTCGCGGACGAAGGCGTACTCGTCGCCCTTGGTGTCCAGCGTGCCGAGCAGCACCACGGACGGCATCTCACTCACCCACCGTCTGCCGGTCGGGCGCCGAGAACGAGATGACGAAGACCGCCTCGTCGGTGCCGATGTTGCGGGCGTTGTGCAGCGCTCCCGACGGGATGCTGATGGTGTCGCCCGGACCCATCGTCACCCGCTCGTCGTCGACGCTGTGCTCGATGGTGCCCTGCAGGATGTGCAGCACCTCGTCGCAGTTCGGGTGGTAGTGCCGTGGGTTCTGCTCGCCGGGCCGGATGTAGCACCGGCCGATGGTCATCGTGGTGGAGTTGCCCAGGGCACCGGAAACCATCCACTCCAGTCGTCCCCACGGCTGGTCCTCGACCAGCACCTCGTCGGCCGGGGTCATCTGTCCCATCCGTCAGCTCCTTGGTTCGATCGTTGCCGGTTCGCCGGCCGGCAGTCGGCGGTACAACTCGTACAGCTTGAGAATCTCCCGGACATCGGCGAGTGTGCCCTTCTCCGGTGGCTTGCCGGCCAGCACGCTCTCGCAGAAGTGCACCACCTCGGGCACGTAGCCGAGGTAGAACAGGTTCTTGTTGTAGAGCTGGCCGAGGGAGAACTCGGGCTCCCAATGCAACGGCGCCACGTCGTCGCCGGTGATGAATGAGGCTGATCGCCCGTACGGCGACTCCGCACCGGCTCGGTAGTACGTCATCCGTACGCCGTTGTCGACCACCACGTTGGCTCCGCTGCCGATCACTTCGACACGTTCGAGTGGTGCTCCGGTCGCGGAGCCGGCCGCGAGGTGCAGTGTCCCGACGGCTCCTGACTCGAACAGCAGGCTCGACACGCTCGACCCGGTCCGCGGCTCCCATTCGTAGCCGATGCGGCGTACCGGTCCCATCAGGTAGGTCAGGATCGCGCCCGGATGGAAGATGTGGTCCAGGAACCCGATCATCGCGACGTCGTCGGACCGGGCGTCCGGTGCGGGCAGCGACTGGGGGTACCGCACCGAGATCGAGCTCGCCGTGCCGAACTCCGGCGTACTCAGGATCGCCTTCACCTTCTCCATCGCCGGCGTGAAGATCTTCTTCAGCCCGGTCATCACCGTCAGCCCGGTCTCGTCGGCCACCGCCTGCAGGCGGTCGAGCTGCGCGATCCCGGCTGCCGTCGGCTTCTCCATCCAGACATGCGCTCCGGCGCGCAGACAGTCCTCCGCGAGCGCAGTCGCCTGTACGTCGCCCTCCGCGGTGTAGGAGGTGACGATGAAGACCGCGTCTGGCCGTTCCCGAGCAAGCATCTCGTGGTGATCGTCGTACGCCGAGGGTGCGCCGAAGCCCCGGGCGTAGGTCTGGGCGCGCTCGAGCTGGACGTCGCAGACGGCAACCAGCTCGACCGGCGCGTACTGGAAGGTGGGATAGACGTTGCGGTACGAGTGCCCGCCCGCGCCGATGAAGGCACAGCGCAGCCGCTCGGAGTACTCGAACTGATAGGTCACGGTCATCGCAAGGCTCCAGCCACGAGGCCACGGGTGAAGGATCGCTGCAACACGACATACACCAGGATGGATGGGATCATCGCCAGCACGATGCCGGCGAACAACGCGCCTGAGTCGGCGCTGTACTGCCCCTGGAACTGCACCAGCCCGAGCGGGATCGTCCGCTTCTCCTGGCTGAACAGCAGCAACAGCGCCAGCTGGTACTCGTTCCAGGCGCCGAGGAAGCTGAACACGCCGACCGCCAGGACGGCCGGCTTGGCCAGCGGCAGCATCACACTGCGGAAGATCCGCCAGTCACCGGCACCGTCGACCCGGGCGGACTCGATCAACTCGTTCGGCAGGTCCCGGAAGAAGTTCCGGGCGATGAAGACACCGAGCGGTACGCCGCCGGCGACCAGGATCAGCCCGAGGCCGACCCGGCTGTCGACCAGCGACATCTCCCGCAGTTGGTAGAAGGTCGGCACCATGATCGCCTCGCCGGGCAGCGTCATCACGAGCAGGTAGGCGTAGAAGATGCCGTTGCTCCGGCCGGTAGCCAGCTTGCCGAAGACGTAGCCGGCCGGGCAGGTGACGGCGACGGTGAGTGCGGTGACCGCGATCGCGATCACCGCGCTGTTGACGAAGTACGTGCTGAAGTCGCCGCTGGTCCAGACGGTGCGGAAGTTCTCCCACCGCCACTGACCCGGCAGGCCGAGCGGTTCGCCGAAGATCTCGGTGTCGTTCTTGAACGCGCTGAACACGGCCCACACCACCGGGACCATCGTGGCTCCGGCGATGACGGCGACCAGTACGACCAGGGCGTGGTGCCAACGGGTGACGGTACGCATCGTGCTCACCTCCCCACTGCGGCGCGGTCGCGCCAGCGGTTGAAGCCGACGGTGATGACGACGGCGATCACGGCGATGCTCAGGCCGGCCGCGCTCGCCGCACCGATGTCGCCGAGGCTGAACGCCTGCCGGTACGCATAGACCGCGACGAGCTCGGTGGATCGGTCCGGTCCGCCCTCGGTCATCGACCAGACCGTGCCGAATCCCTTGAGAGCGTTGATGAAGGCGAGTACGACGACCAGGCTGATCGCATTGTGCAGCGACGGCACGGTGATGTTGCGGAACCGCTGCCACGGGCCGGCGCCGTCGATCGCGGCGGCCTCATGCAGTGCGGGATCAACCGCCTGGATCGCCGCCAGGAAGATCACCAGGTAGAAGCCGTACGCCTGCCAGGCACTCGCGACCCCGACCGCCGGCAGGGCGAGCCCCGTACTGCCCAGCCACGGTTCGGCGAGCTTGTCCAGGCCGATGGCGTCGAGGAACCCGTTCAGCAGCCCGATGGTCGGGTGGTAGAGCTGGCTCCAGATCACGCCGACGACGGCCAGCGACATGATGTGCGGCACGAACACCAGACCGCGGAACAGGGTCTGTGCGCGGCGCCAACGGATCTCGCTGATCAGCGCGGCCAGCACCAGACCGCCGCCAACAGCGAGACCGAGATGCATGGCCCACCAGATCACCGTCCGGCTCAACGCCTTCAGGAACGCGGGATCCGACCAGACCCGGGCGTAGTTGTCCAGCCAGGCCCGGTGCATGACCGGCGCGACGCCGTTCCAGGTGTAGAAGCTGAGCTCGATCCCACGCAGCAGCGGCAGGAACAGGAACACCGCGAGCAGCAGCAGCGACGGCAGCAGCATGACGGCGATCAACGCCGTACGACGTGTGCTGGTCATCGGCCCGCCGCCAGCTTGTCCTGCACGCCCTGCATCGCGCGCTCCGGTGACAGTCGCCGGGTCAGGATCCCCTGCACGGCTTGGTACCACGCTTCCTTGGCAGCGTCGGGAAGGTACACGCTCGGATTGAATCCGGTGCCCTTGGCAACCTTCTCCAAACCGTCCTCGACCGCGGGGTCGAGCTTGGTCCCGGCCGGCACGACCTGGGCCGGGACGAGCGTGCGGCCCTTCGCGGCAGTCAGTGCCAGGTACTCCGGACTCGCCAGCCAGCGCAGCCACTCGATCACCGCGGAGCGGGACTTGGTGCTGTTGTTCACCACCCAGCTCAGCGCCAGCCCGGACGTCGGAAGTGCCTCGGCGCCTGGCTCCCGCGGCGGCATCGGGAACGAGCCGAACCCGGACACGTCCACACCGTCCTGCCGCGCGTTCGCCATTGATCCCTGCGGTACGACGATCATGCCGCCGCCACCCTTCCAGAACGCGGACTCGGCCTGACCACCGTCGAGAGCCGCCGCCTGCCCGCCGTCGAGGCAGCCGCGCTGGATCAGGTCGGCCAGCATCTGGCCGCCCTGGACGACGGCGGGATCATCGAACGAGCCGGAGCCGTTGATGATGTCGCTCATCTTGTCCCGGCCCGCCGACGCCTGCACCAGCGCGCCGAGCAGCCAGCCACCGGCGAAGTTGTCGCGCGCGCCGGCCAGCATCGGCTTCACCCCGGCGTCGTGCAACGTCTGGCAGGTGTCCAGGAACCCCCGCCAGTCGGTCGGGACCTGCAGACCGTGGGCGGCGAAGAGTTTCTTGTTGTAATAGACCTGGAACACGTCCAGGCCCTCGACGATCTCGTAGACCTTGCCGTCGGTGCCGGCCTTCGTCTGCCGGACCACCTCGGGGTCGAACCGCCCGGCCAGGCCGTTGGTCGCGAACACCTCGTCCAGCGGCCAGATCAGCCCGGCGTCGGCGAGCAGGCCGACCCGGCCCGGACCTGAGTTCACCAGTAACAGGTCCGGTCCGCTGCCGGATCGCAGCAGCGTCTGCACACTGCCCGCCTCGAACGAGATCGCTCCTTTCACGTACTCGACGCTGATGTCGGGATGCTGCTGCTCGAACGCCGCGACGGTGGCATCGGTGTAGGGGAAGTCGGCTCCCATGATGCGCAGCGAGCGGGACGTGTCCTGCGGGCCGCCGGCGTTCAGCGATCCGGTGCCCGGTGCGGCGACCGTGGCACATCCCGGCAGCGCGACCGCGGTGGTGGCGGCGAGCAGCAAGGCACCAAGCTTCCACTTCATTGCGCCTCACCTCACAGACCAATTTGTTCCCACGAAGCTCAATGGCCGATAGATTGGCCTCCATACAGTGGTGATCTCTAGAGCCACATCGACGAAATTGGACTCTGTTTGTGATTCAGGACGCCAATGGCCTCAGATTCTCGGCCGATGATCTCGCCCGGATGCTCGTCGGCACCGGCGCCCGGTCCGGTCCGCTCTACCGCCAGTTGAGCCAGAGCCTCACGGAGCTGATCGAGCGTGGCGAGCTGCCGCAGGGTGCCGCGCTGCCGCCCGAGCGGGCACTGGCGCAGGCGCTGACCGTGAGTCGGACGACGGTGGTCGCGGCGTACCAGGCACTCCGGGAGCAGAGGCTGCTGGAGCGCAGGCAGGGGAGCGGGACCAGGGTCAGTGCCGACCGGGCGCGGGAGACCGTTTCCGGATTGGCCGGCGATCACGCGGCGAGCCAGTTCCTGAACGGGCCGTTGGCAACAATCGACTTCGCGACCGCGGCACTGCCCAGTCTCGACCTGGTCGCCGACGTCGCGGCAGGGTTGACCCGGGACGACTACCTCCGCCTGACCGGCACGCATCACGGTTACCACCTGCGCGGCCTGCCGGCGCTGCGCGAGCGGATCGCTCGCTGGTACAGCGATGCGGGGATGCCGACCGCACCCGAGGACATCCTGATCACCTCCGGCGCCCAGCAAGCCTTGGAGTTGGTCGCCCGTGGTTGCCTGCAGCCAGGTGACGGCGTGGTCGTCGAGCAACCGACGTACCGGGGCGCGTTGGAGGCCTTCGGGCGGACGGGCAGTCGGTTGCGGACTGTGCGGATCGACGACGAAGGGCTCGACGTCATCGCGTTGGAGAAGCTCCTCGCCACCGAGTCGCCGCGGCTGGTCTATGTCCAGACGGCCGCGCACAATCCGACCGGCGTCGTCCTGTCCGACGACCGCAGGCAACGGCTCGCGCGGCTGCTCGACCAGCACGAGGTCGTCCTCGTCGACGACACGTCGCTGTCCGGTACGTCGTTCGACGGCCGACCGACCGCGCCCGCGCTGGCCACCCACGACCGGCTCGTCACCATCGGGTCGATGAGCAAGCTGTTCTGGGGTGGCCTGCGGCTGGGCTGGATTCGTGCAGTCCCGCAGGCGGTTTCGCGGTTCGCGCAGGTCCGTGGCATTACCGACCTCGGCAGCTCCCTCGTCGCCCAGGAGGTCGCACTGCGGTTGATGGACCACCGTGATGCCGCCGAGGCCGAGCGACGTACGGCGCTGCCGGCCGGACTGCGCGCGTTGACCGAGCTGCTCGGCCGGCACCTGCCGGACTGGACCTGGCGCGAACCGGAGGCCGGTGCCTCGCTGTGGGTCCGGCTGCCGCAAGGCGACGCGACCCACTTCGCCCAGATCGCCTTGCGGTACGGCGTTGCGCTGCTGCCGGGTGCGGTCTTCTCGGCCGACGGCAGCACCGACGACCACACCCGGCTGCCGTACTCGTTGCCCACAACCACCATGAGTCAAGGCGTCACCCGGCTGGCCCAGGCCTGGACCGACTACCTGAACCGCGCGACCGTCGACGTCACCCTCACCTCGGCGGTCACCTGATCGCGTGGAAGCTCCGCATGTGATCGACCATGGCGACCTCGGTCGGCAGCCGTTCCATGCTGGAGGCACCGAGGAAGCCGACCACGCCGTCGACCTTCGACAAGATGTGCTTGGCGTCCTCAGGGGTCGCGATCGGTCCGCCATGGCAGATCACCAGCGCATCGGGATTGACGGCGAAGATCGCGTCGCGGAGCCGGGACACCAGGTCGACAGAGTCGTCCAGGCTCAGGCTTGTCTGCGCACCGATCATCCCGGACGTGGTCAGCCCCATGTGCGGGACCAGGACGTCCGCGCCGGCCTCCGTCATCGCGGCCGCTTCCGCTTCGCTGTGTACGTAGGCCAGCGTCACCAGGTCGCGCTCCCGGGCGGCCCGGACCAGGTCGACCTCGCGGTAGAAACCCAGGCCGGTCTCCTCCAGGTTTGCCCGGATGATCCCGTCGAACAGGCACACGGTCGGGTAGTTCTGGATCCCCGCGAACCCGGCCGCTTTCACCTGGTCCAGGAACCGCGGGATGTCGCGAAACGGGTCGGTCCCGCACACTCCGGCCATGACTGGCAGCTTGTCGGTCACCGGCAGGACCTCGGTGCCCATCTCCATCACGATCGCGTTCGCGTCGCCGTACGGCATCAAGCCGGCCATGGAGGAACGGCCGGCCATCCGGTAGCGGCCGGAGTTGTAGATCACCACGAAGTCGAGGCCGGCGGCCTCGGCGCACTTGGCCGACAGCCCGGTGCCGGCGCCACCGCCGATGATCGGGCGGCCCTCGGCGACCTTGCGGCGGAAGCCGGCCAGCAGTTCGGCGCGGGTCAAAGTGTTCACGGTGTCTCCTTCTCCAGCCAGGTGGCCAGCAGATCCACAGCGGTGGCAGACACCGCCGGGTCGTTGATGTCGGTGTCGAAGTCGTGCAGGTCGATGCCGGGCCGCAGCCCGTCCCGCAAGGCCTGGTACAGCGCGTCGTCCGCGGCCGGGTCGTGGAAGACCCCGCCGGGCGTGGACAGCTGGGACAGTCCGCGGTGCGGGAACAGGACGGCAGCAGGTGCGATGGAGGGATTGAGCCGGGCCGCGATCCCTCGGCCGAGCTCGGCGCACTCGGCGGCCGTGGTGCGCATCAGCGTCACGGCCGGGTTGTGCGGGTGGAGCAGCCGTCCGGAGAACTCCGGCGGCACGGTCTCGTAGAAGTTGACCATGTCGAGCGCGCCGACGCTGACGACCTGAGGTACGCCGGCCTCGGCGGCGGCGGTGAGGCGGTCGGGACCGGCCGAGCAGACCCCGCCGACCAGGTCGTCGGCGAGCTCGGTGGTGGTCAGGTCGGCGACACCTTGGATCGTGCCGCCGCGGATGAGCGCCTCCAAGGTGCGGCCGCCAACGCCGGTGCAGTGGAACGTCAATGCCTCGAAGCCACGGTCCTCGATGCCACGGACGACGGACGACCCGCAGCCGGTCGTCACCCCGAACATGGTCACTCCGACCAACGGTGCGCTGCGGAAGGGTTCGGCGTACGGGCTCGTTGCCATCCCGACGCAGGCCTGTGCGGCGTTGGCGAGGACGGGCCGGCTGAGCCGGTTCAGGCCGTTGATGTCGACGACCGGGTACATCAGGGTCAGGTCGGTCTCGCGGACGTACGACCGGGTGTCGCCGGCCGCGATGGTCGAGACCAGGACCTTCGGGAAGCCGAACGGCAGTCGCCCGCAGATCTCCGCCATCACGTACGCCGCATTGGACCCGCCCACCGCCAGTACGCCGTCAACATCGCCGGACGCAACGAGATCCGACAAGGCCGACGCTGCACCACGCGCCATCACCGTCATCGCCGCATTCCGGTCGCCGCGACCACGCAGCTCGGTGAGCGAACCACCGCCGAGCTCCGCGATCAGGTCACGACCGATCCGTGCCGTCAGCGCCGGTACGCCGAGCACCCCGACGTCGATCAGGAGCGGCGTGGCACCGAGTGCAGCGACCCGATCGGCCAGGAAGGCGTACTCCGCTCCCTTCGTGTCGAGGGCACCGACGAGCGCGATGACGGCCATCAGCGAGCCCCGTAGTCCGGCACCTGGATCTCGGCGCCGCCCTGCAGGGCGGACTGGTGGGCGCAGATCCCGGGTGCGGTCCAGGTCGCCGCGGTCCGGGCGTCGACCCTCGGCTTGCGGTTCTCGACAATGCTGGACACGAACTCATGGACGAGATGCGGATGCGAGCCGCCATGCCCGCCATCGGCGAAGCGCTTCAGTGCCTCGGGCAACAGTTCGGGTGCGCCGGGCGGCCGGACGTCGGCCTCGGTCACCGGCCGGCCCCGGCGCCCGTCGGGGAGTTGCTCGAGTTTGAACTCCTTCATCGGACCGCCTTCGAGCTGCGGCCACTCGAGCGCGCCCTCGTCGCCGTACACAGAGAAGCCTTCGAGATAGCTGCGGCCCAGCTGGAAGAACGACATCGTCACGTTCGCGACCAGATCGTCGCCGGCCAGCTTGAAGAGCGCCGCCTCGGTGCCGAACCCTGCGCCCGCGACACCGATGTGGTCCGGCGTGAGCTTGCTGGAGCCGAGGCAGCGGACGGACTCGACCCGGGTGTTCGCGAGCGCGAGGGCGGGTGAGAGGGCGTGCGTGACGTAGTGCATCGGTGGGTAGCCAAGCCAGTAGTCCGGAAACCCGTCGAGGTTCTGCAAGTGGTCGCCCTTGAAGTAGGCGAGCCGTCCGAGCTTGCCACTGTCCAGAAGGCTCCGCGCGTGGAAGAACTCGCGGGAGTACACCGCGGTCTCCATCATCATGTAGTTGCGCTGGGCATCGTCCTGGGCCGCGATCAGTGCGTCCAGGTCCTCCAGGGTCGTTGCCATCGGCACCGCCGACGCACAGTGCCGGCCGGACTTCAGCACCTGCTGGACCTGCTCGGCATGGAAGCGAACTGGCGTCAGCAAGTGCACCGCGTCCCAGCCGGGTGCGGCCAGCGCCTCGTCCAAACTCGGGAACCTGTCGGTGATCCCGAGCCGGTCCGCGACGGCCGTCGTACGGACGGGATCCGCGTCGACGACCGCGACGCGGCCGACGTCGGGATGGGCCTGGTAGATGGGGGCGAAGTCGGCGCCGAAGCCGAGGCCGACCACGATCACATCGATGCTCATCGGACCGGCACCTCCCGCTCCTCACCGAAGAGGAACACCGCGCCGCCGCTGGCGAAGTTCGCGACGTCCTCGTTGGCCGCCTTGCCCGCTTGGGACTCCAGCACGAGCTCGAGGTCGGCGCGACTGTCGGTGTACAGCTCGGCCTGGTAGTGGTACTCCGGCGGCGTCCCGTCCGGCGCGGGCTCGAAGCGGCACACGGTCCACCGCTTGAGTCCGGTCATTTCCTGGGCCAGCGGGATGTGCGTCTGGTCGTAGTACCGGTCGAACTCCTCGGTCGAGTCCGGCGGCCCGTAGAGCACGGTCACCTTGTACATGTCAGCCTTTCAGTCCGGTCAGCGCGATGCCCTCGACGAAGTACTTCTGTGCGAAGGCGAACAACAGCACGATCGGCAGCAGCACCACGGCGGCCGCGGCCATCAGGTACCCCCACTGTGCGGTGTAGGTGCCCTGGAACGACGCCAGCCCCATTGCCAGCGTGTACTTGTCCGAGTCGTTCAAGTAGATCAGGGGACCGAGGTAGTCGTTCCAGACCCCGAGGAATGTGAACACACTGACCACGGCCAGGGCCGGCTTCGACAGTGGCAGGATGATCCGCCAGTACACCTGCAGCGGCGTCGCTCCGTCGATGTACGCCGACTCGTCCAGCTCGTACGGGATGGACAGGAAGAACTGGCGGAGCAGGAAGATGTTGAACACCCCGGTACCGAACCAGTGCGGCAGGATCAGCGGCACGTAGGTGTTCACCAGGCCGAGCTTCTGCCAGAACAGGAACGTCGGGATCAGCGTCACGGCGTACGGCAGCATCACCCCGGACATCAGGATGCCGAACACCAGGTTCTTGTGCTTCCAGCGCAGCCGGGCGAAGGAGAACGCCGCCAGCGAGCAGGACAGCACAGTCCCGACCAGTACGCCGGCCTCGATGATGAGTGTGTTCAGGAAGTACCGTGCGAACGGCACCTGCGTGAGCGCGCCGGAGAAGTTGTCCCAGGCAAAGGGTTTCGGGATCCACTGCGGCGGCGAGACGAAGATCTGCCCCGAGTCCATCAACGCACTGCGGACCAGCCAGACCAACGGCAGCAGCGTCGGGATCGCACCGGCGATCAGCAACAGGTAGACGAGAAGCTTCTTCCCCACGCCCCGCGGCGCGAGCGGCCGCGATGCCGGTGGCGCGGTCGCCGCCACCTCGGGTTTCTCCAGTACGGCCGTCATCGGGTACTCCCGGCCTCGTAGTAGACCCAGCGGCTGGAGTTGCGGAACAGCACCACGGTGACCGCCATGATCACCAGGAACAGCACCCAGGCCAACGCGCTGGCGTATCCCATCTCGTTGTTGGTGAACGCGGTCCGGTACAGGTAGTAGATGTAGAACAGGGTCGAGTCGTTCGGGCCGCCCTCGGTCATCACGGCGGCCTGGACGAACACCTGCAACGCACCGATCACACTCGTCACCAGGCTGTAGAAGATCGTCGGTGTCATCATCGGCAACGTGATGTGCCGGAACTTCCGCCACGCCCCGCCGCCGTCCACCGCGATCGCCTCGTAGAGCTGCCGTGGCACGCCCTGCAGTCCCGCCAGGAAGATGACAGCGACGTTGCCGAAGCCCCACACCGACATCAGGATCAGCGACGGGATCGCCGTACTCTCGTCGAAGATCCACTGCGACCGGGGCAACCCGGCCTTCTCGGTCAGCGTGTTCAGCAGCCCGAAGTCCGGGTTGAACAGCCAGATCCACAGCATCGAGTTGGCCACGATCGGCACGATCGCCGGCAGGTAGTAGATCACCCGGAAAACGCCCTGCCCGCGGACCGGCTGGTTGAGCAGCAGCGCGACCGCGAACGCGACGATCAGCAGCAGCGGTACGGCGCCCAGCGTGTAGTACAGCGTGGCCCACAGCGACTTGAAGAAGCTGTCATCGGCCGTGAACATCCTTGTGTAGTTGGCGAAACCGACGAACTTCGGTGCCGCGCCGATGGTCCAGTCGGTCAGGCTGATCACCGCCGAGGCGATCATCGGCAGGAACGTGAACGCGACGAAGCCGATGATCGCGGGCAGCGCCAGCAGCACGCCCCAGCGTGCCTCCTGCTTCATCGGAGACGAAGCCATCACAGCTCCTGGAGGGGCCACTTGCCCTGCAGCAGCGCCTGCATCTTCGGCTTCAGCGCCTTGACGATGTCGACCGGCGCGCCCTTGTTCAGACTGATCTGCTCGAGCGCCGGGTCGAGGACCTGGTGGATCCGGTCCGCGTTCTTGATCTGCTGGCCCCAGTCGGTGACGCCGTTCTTCAGCGTCGTGTCGACCACCGCGGTCTTGAAGTTGGCCGGGTACTTGTCCTTCAGCACCCACTTGTCGATCTCGGCCTGGTCCGTGTAGTACTTCTTCTGCAGCGGCGCCCAGAGCCCGTCCTTGAACAGGTCCACATGTTCGGGGTCGTTGTAGTACAGGTAGAGCTCGATCGCCTCCTCCGGGTGCTTGGTCTTGGCGAAGATCGCGCCGGCCGCACCGCCGGTCATCGTCAGCGGCTCCTTGAACTTCGGCAGTACGGCGACGCCGAACGGCACCTTGCTCTCCATCAGGTCGAGCAGCGTCCAGTTGCCGTCGATGATCATCCCGACCCGCTTGGTCTGCAGTTGCACCGACGTGGTCGGCGCGTTCTTGCCCAGCTGAGCCGGACTCGGCGCCACCCGGTGCACGTAGATCAGGTCCTGGACCTTCTTGAGTACGTCGATCGCTGCCGCCGAGTCGAGCGCGAACTTCGTACCGTCCTCGTTCACCATGTCGCCGCCGTTGGAGCGCAGCAGGCTGTAGAGCGGGGCACCGCCGATCGGCGCGATGGTGCCGAACTGCTTCACCTTGCCGGAGTCGAAGCCGTCCTCGGACGGGTGCTTGCCGTTCTGGTCGACGGTCAGTTTGTCGGCCGCCTGGACGAAGTCGTCCCAGCTCCAGGCGGTGTCGGCGGTGAACGGCGCCGGGTCGATACCGGCCGCCTTGAACGCGTCGGTGTTGTAGTAGAGGATCTGCACGCCCATCGCCAACTGGTTCGCGGCGAGCTTGTCCTTGCCGTACCAGAAGTAGCTGCTCGGCAGCCGGTCCTTCAGCTCGGGGTACTTGTCCAGGTACGGGAACAGGTTGAGGATCAGGTCCTTCTGGGCCAGGTCGTACATCTGCCCGGTGCCGAGGTAGGCCAGGTCGGGCGGGGTGTTCGCGGCGACCAGGCTGGACACCTTGGTCGGGTAGTTCGACACCGGCACGTACATCGGGTCGACCTTCGCGCCGTCGTGCTCCTTGCCGTACTTCTTCAGCATCTCGTCGATCGCCTTCTTCTCGAAGGCCGATCCCCAGTACATGAAGCTGAGCGGGCCGCCGGTCCCGCCGGCGTCGTCCGAGCCGCCGCACCCGGCCAGCACGGCCGGCCCCAGTCCGGCGGCAGCGACGGCCACCCCGCCGGTCCGGAGCAACTGTCTCCGGGTCAGTCCTGAACTGGTCATGCGAACTCCTTGGTCCCGGGAGGCTTTTCGGCGAGCGTATGGTCTTTAATGTCGACCGTCAACAGAAAGATGTCGACCGAAGTTCTAATTGATACTGTGTGAGCAGCGTCGGACCACGAGGGGGATCACGATGACCACCGCGCCACTACGCTCCCGCCGCCGTCCGGCATCCCAGTCCCGGATCGCGCGGTCCGGCGAGATCCTCGAGCTGGTCCGGCACGGCCGGGCGAACACGACCGGTCAGCTGGCCGACGAGCTCGGCATCGCGCGGTCCACCGTGAACGACCGGGTCGACGTACTGCTGGCCGCTGGGCTGCTGTCCCTGGACGGACCGGCCGCGGACGGATCCCGCGGACGTCCTGCGGCGACGCTGAGCTTCAGCCCGCGGGCTGGTCTCACGCTGGCCGCGCAGCTGGGTATCTCGGGCATCCGCCTGGCCGCGACGGACCTGGCCGGCGAGATCCTCACCAGCACGATGATCGACATCGACCTGGCCGACGGCCCGGAGGCGGTGCTGTCCGAGGTCACCCGGACGTACGACGGGATGCTCGAGCAACTGGACGCGGATCCGGCCCGGGTGCACGGCATCGGCTTCGGGATGCCGGCGCGGGTCGAGCTGGCGTCGCAGGGTGGCGGCGCGGACTGGACGGCAGAGTCGGTGTGTGAGGTGCTGAATCGCTGGATGGACGTGCCGATCTTCGTCGACCATGACGTCAACCTGCTCGCGTTCGGCGAGCACTGCGCGCGTACTGACGAGCCCGAGGTGCTGGTCTGCGTGAAGGTCGGCACGGTGATCGGGTGCGGGGTCGTTGTCAATGGCAAGGTCATCCAAGGTGTCTCCGGCTTGGCCGGGGAGATCGGTCACACCCGGGTCGGTGCGTCCGAAGTGCCCTGCAGCTGCGGCAATCTCGGCTGCCTGAACGCCGTCGCGAGTGGTGGCGCCCTCGCTCGTCGGTTGCGGGCCGAGGGGGTGGATGCGCCGAACGCTCGCGCCGTCGCAACCCTGGCCCGGTCCGCGCATGTCGAGGCGGGGCACGCGGTTCGGATCGCAGGTCGCGACATCGGCGAAGTCCTGGCCGGTGTGGTCAATCTGCTCAACCCTGGAGTGATCAGCTTGTGGGGATACCTCGCCGAAGCCGAGGAGCAGCTGATCGCCGGCATCCGCGAGAGCATCGCCAAGTCGGCGCAGTCCGGCCCAGCGGGCGACGTACGGATCGAGCCCGCGACCATGGGGCCGGACGCCGGTTTGTACGGCGCGGCCATGATGGTCGTCGAGCATGCCCTCCAACCAGCTGCGGTCGACGGGTACCTGCTTGCTCTTCAGCGCTAGGCTCGGCGGTCATGGCCAGGTATTTCGACGTACATCCGGAGAATCCCCAGCGGCGGGCGGTCGGTCAGGTGGTGGACCTCGTCCGTGAGGGCGGGCTGATCGCGTACCCGACGGACTCCTGCTTCGCGCTCGGCTGCCAGCTCGGTAACCGGGACGGGATCGACCGGATCCGGGCCATCAGGCACCTCGACGACAAGCACCACTTCACGCTGGTCTGCCAGGACTTCGCCCAACTCGGGCAGTTCGTGCACATCAGCAACGCGGTGTTCCGCTCGATCAAGGCGGCGACGCCGGGCAGCTACACGTTCATCCTGCCGGCCACCAAGGAGGTGCCGCGCCGGTTGCTGCACCCGAAGAAGAAGACGGTCGGCGTACGCATCCCCGACCACGTCGTGGCGCAGGCCTTGGTCACCGAGCTCGGTGAACCACTGGTCTCCAGCACCCTCCTCCTGCCCGATCACGAGGAGCCGATGACGCAAGGCTGGGAGATCAAGGAAGAACTCGACCACCAGGTAGACGCCGTCGTCGACGGCGAAGCCGGCACCGAACCCACCACAGTCATCGACTTCTCCGAAGACTTCCCCGAAATAGTCCGAGTCGGCGCCGGAGACCCCAAGCTGTTCGAGTAGGAACTACCAGTTGTTCCAGTGCAGGACCTGGTCGCGCGGGACCCGCTTGGCCGGCCGGAAGTCGGTACCGAGCGTGAACGCGAGCGGGATGAACGCCGCCAGCATCACGTCGTCGTACGGGACGCCGAGGATCTCGGCAAGCTCACATTCGAGCGGTGCCTGCGCGGTTGTCCAGACTGTCCCGAGACCACGCTCGCGGGCGGCGAGCATGAAGCTCCACACGGCAGGCAGAATCGATCCCCAGACCCCCGACTGCACGTCGACCGTGGCTCGGTCGGTGCGGCCCTCGACGGCCGGGATGACGAAGGCCGGCACCCGGTGGATGTTGTCCACCAGGTAGCGCAGGCTGTCGAAGACACGCTCGGTCGAGGCTGCGTGGTAGTTCATCCGCGACACGTCGCGGCCGGTCAGCGGGTGGCCGGTCGCCAGTGGCAGCGCACGCCTGAACACGTCAGCCACGGCCTGCCGCTGCCCCTCCTCGGTGACGATCAGGAAGTGCCAGCGCTGCCGGTTGCGGCCGGTCGGCGCCTGAGTGGCGAGATCGACGCACTCCTCGATCAGCTCGCGTGGCACCGGGCGGGTGAGATCGAGGCGTTTGCGCACGGCACGCGTTGTGGACAACACCTCGTCGGCCGACAGGTTCAGTGACATCAGAGCGCGACCCTTCCGGTAAAAGATCATCCGTTTCAGGATTATCTGCAAGCATAGTACTGCGCCGGGTCTTGCGGGTGGGAAACGGATGCCGGATGGTGGCGGGGAGACGTTAGTCAGTTACCTCTTCCGCCCCGGAGGGAACATGAAGCGTGTTGTGGTGCTTGCCTTGGCTGTGCTGCTTTTGACCGGGTTGCTGCCTGGGTCGGCGCAGGCTTATGCGAATGCGTTCTTTCCGACGCAGAGCAGTGGGAATCGGGGGGCCGACGTACTGGCCGTCCAGTATTTGCTGCAGCACAACGGGCAGTCGGTGACTGCCGACGGAGTGTTCGGTACGACGACTGTCGCGGCTGCCAAGGCGTTCCAGACAGCAAAGGGTCTCGGTGTGGACGGGATCGTCGGCCCGCAGACCTGGACCGCGCTGGCGCCGACGATCCGGTCAGGTGACAGCAACGCCGCGGTGAAGGCGTTGCAGGTCGAGCTGAACGCCAAGCGGCGGTTGAGTCTCCCGGTCGACGGCGTGTTCAGTACGGCGGTCCGCGACGCGGTGACCGCGTTCCAGTCGCATGCCGGGATCGGCGCGGACGGCATCGTCGGTCCGGTCACCTGGCGCAACCTCGCCTGGCACTACGACTACCCGGACTTCACCGCCAACCTCTGCGACCAGGACCCCGACGGCAACGGTACGGCGGCCAACTGGGCGACGTCCGCGGCCGTCGCCCAACTCGAGCAGGCGGCCCGATCCTTCGCGAGCACGAACCAAGGCCAGCTCCCGTACGGCGACGCCGGTTTCGAGCACGGTGGTGACATCCCCGGCCACGGCAGTCACGACGTCGGGCTGGACATCGACATCTGGCCGATCCGGACCGACAGCGCCCAGTGCACCGCGGGCCGCATCACCTGGCAGTCGGCGACGTACGACCGGGCCGCGACCCGCCAACTCATCCAGGCGATCCACGCCGCCGCTCCGGGCCACGTCCGGCTCATCTTCTTCAACGACCCGACTCTGATCAGCGAGGGCCTCACCACTGAGTGGCCGGCGCACGACAACCACCTTCACGTCCGCTTCTGCGAGAAGGTCCACCCCAGCTCGCTGTACACCTGCTGACATAGTGGACGGGTGACGACACTGGACCTTTCGCCCGACGAACTGCTCACCACTACCCGGACGGTGCGCAAGCGGCTGGACCTGGAGAAGCCGGTTCCGGCAGAGCTGATCCGGGAGTGCATCGAGGTTGCGTTGCAGGCACCGTCGGGGAGTAATCGGCAGACCTGGCACTGGCTGGTGATCACGGACGCGGAGAAGCGGGCGGCGATCGGGGAGTACTACCGGCTCGCGGTCGAGAAGTACCTGGCCGGGTCCGGCGCCGCCGGGAAGCTGTACGCCGACGACCCGGTCCGCGGGCCGATCCAGCGCAGGATCGGCGATGGCGTGGCCTATCTGGGTGAGCGGATGGGGCAGGTCCCCGTCCTCGTGATCCCGTGCCTGGAGGCGAAGAACCTGCCGGCGGGCAACCAGGCCGGGTTGTGGGGCTCGATCCTGCCGTCTGCGTGGAGCTACTGCCTGGCCGCACGCGCCCGCGGACTCGGTACGGCGTGGACGACCCTGCACCTGAACTACGAGCAGGAGGTCGGCGAACTGCTCGGTCTGCCGGAGGATATCCGCCAGACCGCGCTGATCCCGACCGCGTACACGATCGGCACCGACTTCAAGCCCGCGGCGCGGCAGCCGCTCGACGGCATCCTGCACCTCGACACCTGGTAAGCGTTGCTAACGGCAACGGTCAGGACGCGGCCATCTCCTGGATGGTCAGACCGCTGAGAACCGACCGCGGCTCGGTCACGGTCAGATCGACCGCGGGATCGGCCGCCGCGTCGCGGACCTTCACCAGCAGCCAGTCGTCACCGGTGCGGGTGAAGGCCCAGGCGCCGTTGAGTTTCACGCCGTGCAGTTGGACCTTGAAATGACCGCGCTCGATCGCCTGGGCCGGGTTCACCACCTGGTGCCGGTCGTCCCGGGTCAGGTTGGTGTAGATCCCGGCGTCCCAGACGATCACGGCACCACTGCCGTACTGAGCGTCGGCGTGCACGCCTTCGTAGGAGGCGTACTCCAGGTCGTGGTCGGTGGTGAAGACGGCCAGCCGCTTCACCACCGGATCCAGAGACGGCCCACGCGGGACCGCCCACGACTTGAGTACGCCGTCCACCTCGAGCCGGACGTCGTAGTGCAGCCGCCGGGCGTCGTGCAGCTGCACCACGAAGATCGGCTTGTCGGTCAAGCGGCGGCTGCCGCAGGCGGCTCGATCCGGTCGCGCAGCCGGTCGAGGATGCCGCGGAGCAACCGGGACACCTGCATCTGGCTCACTCCGATCTCGGCACCGATGTCCGCCTGCGTGTGACCCTCGACGAACCGTAGTTCCAAAATCTTACGCTCGCGCGGCGCGAGCCCGCTCAGCACCGGCCCGAGGACGGCGACCGCCTCGGTCCGCTCGAACGCGGTGTCGTCGGAGTCGGCGATCGTGTCGGCCAGGTTCGCGGCCGAGTCGTCGTCGACCGGTCGGTCCAGGGACAGTACCGAGAAGCAGCCGTCGGCGGCGATGGCGTCCTCGATTTCGTTGACCTGGGCCCCTATTTCGTCGGCCAGCTCCTGCTGGGTCGGCTCGCGGTGCAGCTCCTGCACCAGCCGCGGCCGGACCGAGGCGATGGATCCTTGCAGTTCCTGCAGGCGGCGCGGGATCCGGACCGTCCAGGAGCAGTCCCGGAAGTACCGTTTCACCTCGCCCCGGATGGTCGGTACGGCGTACGCCAGGAACGGCGTGTCCGCGTCCGGGTTGTAGCTGCGGGCAGCTTTGACCAGGCCCAGGTACGCGACCTGGTCCAGATCGTCGGCCTCGACGCCGCGGCCACGGAACCGCGACGCGATGCTGTGCGCGATCCCGAGGTGGAGTTCGATCGCTTGATCGAGGAGGGCCTGCCGGAGATTCTCGTCGGTGCTGGCGGCTCGCCGGCTCAGCAGGGACCTGGTCTCGCCGTCTCTGCGCTGCTTGCGATCGGCTTGGCGCGCTTCGGCGGTGGTGCTGGCAACGGTGTTCATGATGTCTGACCTCGCGACTCTGAGTCACGGCGCGGCACATGTCTGGACCGCGGTCAGGAACTTCTGGTCACATTTCTACCCCACCGACCCTGGGTTATGCATCTCGGCAGGCAGTAGGTTGCCGCCATGGACTGGAAGCTCGAGCTGGTGTCGGTCCCGGTGTCGGACGTCGACCGGGCCAAGGCGTTCTACACGGACAAGGTCGGATTCGTCGCCGATCACGACCATCAGGTCAGCGAGGAACTGAGGTTCGTTCAGCTCACTCCGCCCGGGTCGGCCTGCTCGATCGCGATCGGCAGCGGCATGGGTCAGGCCGAGCCCGGCTCCGTGCGCGGGCTGCAGATCGTGGTGTCCGACGCCGACGCCGCCCGGGCCGAGCTGGCGGGTCGTGGCGTGGACGTCTCGGATGTCCAGGAGATGCCGTGGGGCCGCTTCGTCTTCTTCAGCGACCCGGACGGAAACACTTGGGCGCTGCAGCAGATCGTCGGTCGCGCCGACTAGTTTCCGGGCTCGCGCCGACTGGTGGTCCGGGGTTCCGGATCAATCCGAATTACAGCTAACGGCGGGTCATCTCTCGGTTGTAGGGTGGCCTTTGGCTGAGCAACCAGCCCCCCAGATGATGGTTGTGTGTCCTTGCGAGGGCGACGATGACCGGACTTCAGCACCACCCCACAGCAGTACGACGCCACCCCACCGCTTCCGCCCCTGTCCAGAAGTCAGGTGCCATGCCAGTAGCCACTTCCCCGGCCCGGCCCGTGGCAGTCCAGGTCCGCATTGGCGGTCGCTGGATCGCCGGCCAGGAGCTGGGCCGCCGGACCGGTGTGACCGGGTCTGACGAGGTTCTCGTCAGCCACCACGGCCACTTGGTCTGGGTCGACCAGCAGTCGGTCCGCGGGTCCTGAAAGCCCTTACCCAGCAGGGAATGCAGTCCTACCAGGGAATGCGGTCCCGACAGGGATTTCAGCAGAGAGATTTCGCAACCAGGTTGCCGATCTCGATCGCGGACGCCGACTGCGCCGGGTCGAATGAGGTCCGGGTCAACGCGAACGCCACGCCTGAGCGCGTATCGGCCCAGGCGACGCTGCCACCCATGCCCGGCATCCCGAACGACGCCGGGCTCTCCTCAGCTGTCGATCCGAGCCGGCCGATCGGGTAGCCCAGCGCCCACGTCGCCGGATTCCCGAGCAGTTCGTCGTTCGCCACCAGGGCAGGGCCGGTGATCCCCGCGACCGCCTCCGGCCGGACCAGCCGGACACCGTCGACCTCACCGATCAGAGCGGCGTACAGCTTGGCGATGCCGCGGGCGGTCAGGATGCCGCGAGCCGGCAGCTCAGCGGCGAGATACTCAGGGGTGTTGACGTCTGCCGCGCGAGGCATCACGGCCGGCGGCTCGACCTGGGCGAACATGTCGGCCAGTCGTGCGAAGGTGTCCTCTGCGCCGTCCGGCTCGACCAGTGTGGCGACGCGGTGCTGCTGGTCCGGCGGGACGGCGAAGTACACCTGGTCCGCGATCCCGAGCGGCTCGGCGATCTCCCGCAGTACGTCGGAGATCGTGCGGCCGGTGCTGCGGCGGACGATCTCGCCGACCAGGAAGCCGAACGTCTCGGAGTGGTAGCCCGTCTTCGTGCCTGGCTCCCACCACGGCTGGGCCGCGGCGAGGTACGACGTGATCTTCGTCCAGTCGGCCAGGTCCGCGGCTGTGGTGTCCGGCGGCAGCGCGGGCAGGCCGACCGAGTGGGTGAGGACGTGGCGCAGTGTCGCCTTCTCCTTGCCGTGCGTCGCGAACTCGGGCCAGATGTCCGCGATCGGAGCGTCGTACTCGAGGACGCCACGATCGACCAGCACATTGGCGACAGTCGCGGACGCGCCCTTGCCGGTGGAGGCGCTGAAGAACAGCGTGTCAGCGGTGACCGGTCGGCCGGTCGCGGGATCGGCGACGCCCGCGACGGCATCGACGACCAGTACGCCGTTCTGGTACGCCGCCACCTGCAGTCCGAGCTCGGTCCCGGCCAGCTCGTCGACGCGCTGCTGCACCTGCTCCTGGAGATTCGTCACGTTGCCATCCTTACTGCTCCGGAGTTCGGTCACTGCCAGGTCGGAGCGGGCCCGGCGTTCTTGACATGCGGTGCGGCAGACTTCGGCTGTGGAGTTGCGGCAGCTGGAGTACTTCGTGGCGGTGGCGCACGAGCGCAGTTTCACGCTGGCCGCTCGGCGGCTGCATGTGGTGCAGAGCGCAGTGAGTGCCGCGATCGCCGCGCTGGAACGCGATCTCAAGGTCACGCTGTTCGAGCGAAGCGCCCAGCGGGTGCTGCTGACGGAGGCGGGTACGGCGTTCCTGCCGGAAGCGCTCGCGGTGATGGACGCGGTCCAGGGCGCGCGTGACGTCGTCGACGAACTCGGTGCGGGCATGCGCGGATCCGTGCGGGTCGGTCTGCTGCCGGGTCTCGGGCTGATCGATTTGCCCGCGGCGGCCGGCGAGTTCCGCCGGAGGTACCCGAACGTCGAGCTCCAGTTGCGGGTCGACGCCGAAGGATCGGCCGGCGTGATCGTCGCGCTGCGCAACGGCGACATCGACGTGGGCTTCCTCGGCATCGCGGCCGGCGGTGTGCCGCGCGAGTTGACCGCGTGGGAACTGCTCCGGGTCCCGCAGGTGCTCGCTGTCCCGGTCGGGCACCGGCTCGCGCGCCGGCGTTCGGTGACGCTGGCCGACCTCGCCGACGAGGCGTTCGTCGACTTCCCGCCCGGGTTCGGGACCCGGGCGATGATCGACCAGACCTTCGAGGCGGCCGGGATCGGGCGGCATGTGGTGGTCGAGGCGCTGGGTATCGAGAACGGCGTCGAGTTCGTCCGGCACGGCGTCGGCCTCGGCATCCTGCCCGGGTACGCCGTGGCGGATCAGCAGGCGATCCGGGTCGTGGCAATCACCGGCGAATCGTTTCAGTGGTCGCTGTACATGGCCACGCTGAAGAAGCGGAAACCGACCGCTGCGCTGCGGGCCCTCCTCGGTCTGGTCAGCACCCATCTGCGGCATCCGTCGGGCACCGAATCAGGCGCCGACGTACATCAATAGAATTGATTCACCCATCGACTTGAGTCGTTGGACTTGATCCATCCTGCGGAGCACGATCGAGGTGTCAGCAAGACCAGGCACCGAGATCGAGGAGCAGGACGATGACCGAGAACACCACCACCGAGCGGGTCGCGATCGTGACCGGCGGATCCAGTGGCATCGGCCGCGAGGCGGCCGCCCGCCTGGGCCGCGACGGCTACGCGGTGGTGATCGTGTACAGCGGCAACCAGGCGGCGGGCGAAGAGGCCGTCAAGGAGGTCGAGCAGGCCGGCGGCCGCGGGATCGCGGTCCAGGCCGACGTCGGCGACGAGACCGCGGTAGCCGCGCTGTTCGACCGGACCGAGCAGGAGTTCGGCGGCGTCGACGTGGTCGTGCACGCGGCCGGGATCATGCCGCTGTCGCCGCTGGCCGATCTCGACCTGGACGTGTTCGACCGGGTCGTGCGGACCAACTTGCGAGGAACCATTGTGGTCGACCAGCAGGCAGTCCGGCGGGTGCGCAACGGCGGCGCGATCGTGAATATCTCCAGCTCGCTGACCAAGCTGGCCCGGCCCGGGTACTCCGCCTACTCGGCCACCAAGGGCGGTGTCGAGGCCATCACCCTGATCCTGGCCCGCGAATTGCGCGGCCGCGACATCACCGTCAACACCGTCGCCCCGGGTCCGACCGCGACCCCGCTGTTCTTCGAGGGCAAGCCCCAGGAACTGATCGACCGGATCGCCGCCGAGCCGCCGCTGGAGCGCCTGGGCGAGCCGTCCGACATCGCCGAGATCATCGCCTTCCTGGCCGGCCCGGCCCGCTGGATCAACGGCCAGGTCATCTACGCCAACGGCGGCTCGGCCGCGTAAACCCCTGATTCTGAAAGGAAAACCGTGATGAGCACGACAGTCCTGATCAGTGGTGCGTCGAGCGGCTTCGGTGCCCTCACTGCCCGCGCCCTCGCCGACGCCGGCCACATCGTGTACGCCGGAATGCGCGACCTCAACGGCCGGAACACGCCCGCCGCCTCCGACGCCAAGCAGTACGCGACCGAGCACAACGTCGACCTCCGGCCCGTCGAGCTGGACATCAGCTCGGACGAGTCGAGCCGCCAGGCCGTCAACACCGTGGTCAGTGAGACCGGTCGGCTCGACGTACTCGTGCACAACGCCGGCCACATGGTCACCGGCCCTGCCGAAGCATTCACGCCGGAGCAGTTGGCCGACCTGTACGACACGAACGTGGTGGGAACGCAGCGACTCAACCGCGCCGCACTCCCGCAGATGCGTGGACAGCAGGACGGGCTGATGGTGTGGGTTGGTAGTTCGAGCACCCGCGGCGGGACCCCGCCGTACCTGGCTCCGTACTTCGCGGCGAAGGCGGCGATGGACGCGCTGGCGCAAAGCTACGCGCTGGAGGTCGCGCGCTTCGGGATCGAGACCACGATCGTCGTACCGGGTGCCTTCACCCACGGCACCAACCACTTCGCCCACAGCGGCAAGCCCGCCGACACGGACATCGTGTCCGCGTACGAGACGAAGTACGCCGGTCTGATGGAGCAGGTCAGCCAGAAGCTCGCCGAGCTCGAGCCGTCCTGGGCGGATGTCGCCGAGGTGGCCAAGGAGATCGTCACCGTGGTCGGTACCGAGAAGGGCCGGCGGCCGTTCCGGGTGCACATCGACCCGTCCGACGACGGCGCCGCGGTGGTGAACGGGGTGGCTGACCGAGTCCGCGCCGAACTGCTCCGGCGGATCGATCTGGACGACCTCCTCCACCCGGTGGCATGACCGTATCGATGCCACGCCTCCGGCGCGGCGGGTCATGGGGCTTCGACTCCCGGCCTTCCCTCGTCCCTCCAGTCGCTGCGCTCCCTCCGCTCCTCAGTCCAGGCCGGGAGGCCCCATGACCGTATCGATGCCACGCCTCCGGCGCGGCGGGTCATGGGGCTTCGACTCCTGGCCTTCCCTCGTCCCTCCAGTCGCTGCGCTCCCTCCGCTCCTCAGTCCAGGCCGGGAGGCCCCATGACCGGCCTGATCGACGTCCACTCGCACTTCCTGCTGCCGGAGTACGTGGCAGCGGCGGAACGCGCCGGGCATCTCCGTCCAGACGGGATGCCCGGCTGGCCGGAGTGGAGCGTCCGCAAGCAACTCGACCTGATGGACCAGAACGAGATCGCGACCGCACTGCTGTCCGTGTCGTCGCCGGGGGTGCACTTCGGCGACGACTTCCGGGCGCAGGTGCTGGCCCGGCGGATGAACGAGGCCGCAGCCGAGCTGGGCCGGGATCACCCGGGACGGTTCGGATCCTTCGCCAGCCTGCCGTTGCCGGACGTCGAGGGTGCGCTGGTCGAGCTGAACTACGCGTACGACGTACTGCACGCGGATGGCGTCGTACTGATGAGCAACGCGGGCGGTCAGTATCCGGGAGAGCCGTCGTGGGAACCGTTGTGGCAGGCGTTGAACGACAGGTCGGCGGTGGTCTTGCTGCACCCGACCTCGCCGCCGCAGTGGCGACAGGTCTCCCTGGACCGGCCGCGACCGATGATCGAGTTCGTCTTCGACAGCGCCCGGGCGGTCACCGACCTCGCGCTCACCGGGGTGTTCGCTCGCTACCTCGGCATCCGCTTCATCGTCTCGCCCGCCGGTGCTCTCCCGATGATCGCCGACCGCCTCGATCTCTTCCAGTCAACGTTCACACCCCCGTCCGGCGGTCTGCCCAGCGTTGCCTCCCAGCTGCACACCCTCTGGTACGACGCCGCCGGAGCACCTCCGCCCGACAGCGCCGACCGTCTCGTGTTCGGTAGCGGCTACTGCTTCACCCCGACGGACGCGGTCTCCCGCCAAATCGCCAGTCTCGACGTCGCCGTACCCGGCTGGCGGGAGCACGCGAACACCAACGCATCCGAACTCATTTCAGCCCGCGCGCATAGTCGTGCGCGAACCTGATCGTCCGCTCCCGCTCCTCATCGGTGCCGACCGGACAGAGCAGGAACTCGGTCGCTCCGGCCTCCGCGAACCGCTCGATCTCCTTCGCGACGGCCGACTCGTCACCCAGTACGGCGGTGTCCTCCGGCCCCGCCTTGCCGCCGCGATCCAGAACCGCCCGGTAGGAGGGCATGTCGCCTGCCGGACCGAAGCGGGCGCGAATCCACTCGCGGGTCGCGTTCGGATCGTCGGTGAGCGCGACGCACGCGCCGGCGATGATCTGCGGCCGCGGGCGACCCGCCGCCGTCGCGGCCTGGTCGATCGTCGGCCGGATGAAGCTCTCGATCACCTCCGGTCCGACCCAGCTGGTCGTCGTACCAGCGGTCAGCTCACCCGCGATCCTCAGCATCCTCGGACCTAGCGCGGCGAGGATGAGTTCCGGCGGCTCGGTCCCGAGGATCTCGATCTGTCCGCGGGCGGTGAGCTTCTCGCCTTCGTACGCGACCGGTTCGCCGGACAGCAGCGGGCCGAGAGCCTCGACGTACTCGCGCATGAAGCGGGCCGGCTGTTCCATCGACAGTCCGAACATGCCCTCGATGATCTGCGGATGACTCGACCCGACCCCGAGCGTGAGCCGGTTGCCGATCACCGCCTGCACGCTGAGCGCCTGCGCTGCCAGCGCGAGCGGGTGCCGCGGATAGACCGGCACGATGCCGACCGCGAACTGGATGGTCGAGGTGAACGGTGCCGCCCCGGCGATCAGCGTGAGTGCGTCCCACCCGAGCCGCTGGCTGAACCAGATCCGGTCGATGCCGTGCTCCTCAGCCGCCTTCGCGGCCGCGCCCACCTGGTCGATGCGCAGGTTCTCTTCGTCGATCCAAAGTCCGAGTCTCATGTCCATCAGTCAACGAGCCCGGGGACCGGTGACCAAGCCTCGATTACGCTGGGCAGCGATAACGACTCGTGATCGCTGGAGGTCCCCGATGGAGCTGCGGCAGCTGCGGTACTTCGTCACGGTCGCCGAGGAACTCCACTTCGGCAAGGCCGCCGAGCGGCTGAACATCGTGCAGCCCGCGGTCAGCCAGCAGGTGGCCCGGCTGGAACGCGAGCTCGGCCTGAAGCTGCTCGACCGGTCCTCCCGCCATGTCCGGCTGACCGGTGACGGCGAGCGGATGCTGCGCGAGGCACGGACGATCCTCACCGCCGCCGACCGCGCCACCGAGGTCGCGGCGGAGCTGGTGTCCGGACGGAGCGGCGTACTGCGGATCGGGACCGCGCAGGGCCTGCGAGATCGACTCGAGCGTGGGTTGGCCGTGCTGCGGTCGGACACTCCGGGGATCGAGATCAAGCTCAGCTCCGGCTCGGCCGCGGATCACGTCGAGGCGCTGCGCGCGGGTGAACTCGACGTCGCATTCGTCCGAGGCGAGGTGGCCGCTGCCGATCTCCAGGTGGTCGAGCTCTGGCGCGATCCGCTGTCCGTCCTGGCGCCATCGGCGTACCGGGCCGACGACGGCGTGAAACTCATCGATCTGGCGGGTCTGCCCTTGCGGTTGCCGCCTGATCCCTGGCTGCTCGAGCACATCGTCGGCGCCTGCCGGGAGGCCGGATTCGAACCGCTGATGGGTCGTCCGGTGGACAACCTGGAGGACACGGTCGTCGAGATGTCGACCGGTGCGCCGGCCTGGACCGTCGTGTATGGCACGTCGTGTGGACCGGCCGAGGGCGCGCTGTGGATGGGGCCGTTGGCGCCGGCGCTGTCCGCGCCGGGCAACCTGGTGATCGCTGAGGGCGATGCGCCGGTCTGCCTCGACGTACTGGTGCGGGCCTTCGGCTGAGAACCCCGGCGGGCCCTGACAGCACCGCCGGGGTAGCTGTTGATCTCTCAACAGCCCGGATCGTATGCGGAAAACCCTCTCCCGAGGAGGGGTTGTCTCAGGAAAAGACGAGCGCGAATGGTGGCGCCCGGTGAGCGGTCGCTGACGGAGCGGGCTTATCGTTGGTTCTTGCAACCATAACCAGGCCTGGGTGAGGACCCGGTGTCCCGACGTGCGCAGTACGCCGGGACACGTGCCGGCCGTTTCCGCCCCGGAGCAGCGCTGACCCGCTGCCCCGGCCCCGAAGCGACCCCGCGTACGAACGGAACCCGATGTCTGCCACCCGGACCGAGGCCATCGACTCGGCGACGGCCCATCCCGCCGCTCCCGAGCACCCCACAGCCCGCTACCGCTCGATGTACGCCGAGGACCGCCCGGCGCCGCCCAGCCCACCACCGGCCGCCACCATGGATCCGGGGCTGACGCATCGCGAGATCCTGGAAATCCTGGCCGGCCTGCTCGCGGCGCTGTTCACCGCGGTGCTCAGCTCGACCATCGTCAGCAACGCGCTGCCGACGATCATCGCCGACCTGCACGGCACGCAGACGCAGTACACCTGGGTCGTCACCGCCAGCCTGCTCGCGATGACCGTGTCGACGCCGGTCTGGGGCAAGCTGTCCGACCTGATGAGCAAGAAGTTGCTCGTCCAGCTCGCGATCATCATGTTCGTCGCCGGGTCCGCGCTCGCCGGCGCGGCGCACAGCGTTCCGTTCCTGATCGGTGCACGGGTTCTGCAGGGGCTGGCGATGGGCGGCCTGATGGCTCTCGCGCAGGCGATCGTCGGAGCCGCGATCCCACCCCGCAGCCGAGGCCGGTACTCCGGCTACATGGGTGCCGTGATGGCGGTCGCGACTGTCTCCGGGCCGCTGGTCGGTGGCGTCATCGTCGACACCTCGTGGCTCGGCTGGCGCTGGTGCTTCTACGTCTGCGTGCCACTCGCCGTACTTTCGTTGATCGTGCTGCAGCGGTACCTGCACCTGCCGGTGGTCAAGCGGAAGGTGAAGCTGGACTACCTCGGCGCCTTCCTGATCGCGGGCGCGGCGAGCCTGCCGCTGATCTGGGTGTCCTTCGCGGGCGAGCACTTCCCGTGGTGGTCCTGGCAGACCGGCGCCTACCTGGGTGGTACGGCGCTGCTGGCCATCCTGGCGGTGATCGTCGAGACCCACGCGCGGGAGCCGCTCGTCCCGGTGCAGGTGGTCCGCGAACGCACCACGGCGCTGGCGATCCTGGCCAGCCTCGCGGTCGGCATCGCGATGTTCGGCAGCGCGGTCTTCCTCGGGCAGTACTTCCAGGTCGCCCGCGGCTACAGCCCGACCGAGGCCGGGTTGCTGACGATCCCGATGATGTTCGGCTCGTTCCTCGGGTCGGTCGGGTCCGGGCAGCTGATCACCCGGTTCGGCAAGTGGAAGCGGTACCTCGTGCTCGGTGGCTTGCTCCTCACCGCGGGGCTTGCGGTGCTCGGGACCATCGACCACACATCGCCGTACTGGTACGTCGGCTGCGGCATGCTGTCGATGGGCATCGGCATGGGCATGATGATGCAGAACCTGGTGCTCGCCGTACAGAACACCGTCGACGTCAGCCAGGTCGGTGCGTCGAGTGCCACCGTCACGTTCTTCCGCAGCCTCGGTGGTGCGGTTGGTGTGTCGGTGCTCGGTGCGGTGCTGGCGACCCGGGTCACCGATCTGATCGCCGAGAACCTGCGCGCCCTCGGGCCCGAGGCCGCCGCGGCAGCGCAGAGTGGGGGCGGCGGGAGTGTGCTCGACGTCAACTCGCTGCCGGCGCCGGTCGCCGAGATCGTGCGGCACGCGTACGGCGATGCGACCGGGCGGATCTTCGTGATCGCGGCGTGCTCGGCGGTGGTCAGCCTGCTCGCCGTCCTGTTCATCCGCGAGGTGCCGCTGCGGCGGACGGTCGGCATGACCTCGGAGGAGGATGGCCCGACTGCGGTCGGCACGGCGGACTCGGTGCCGGATGATCCGGCGGAGCGGGCGGCTGTGGTGGCGCTCGATGTGATCACGTCGGCCGAGCGGATCGCCCGCGAGCGTGAGCGCGAGGCCAACGAGCGGGTTCAGGCGGCTTCCACGGTGATCCGTCAGATGCGGACCGACGTAGCCGACCTCTTCACCCGGGTCGACCAGCAGATCGCCGACCTGGAGTCCGCCCTTCCCGACGCGGTTCCCCAACCGGCCGCCGCCATCCTCGACTCCCAGCGTCCGGCCGGCGAGTTGGTCGACGAACTGCGCCGCTACGAACTGAGCGTGCTCAGCGCGAGCCAGCGCACCGCCGATCACCTCCGCGAAACCGCGAAGACCGAGGCCGAGCAGGTCCGCGAGGCCGCGAAGTCCGAGGCAGACCAGGTGCTTGCCGAGGCCCGCGCGGAAGAGCAGGAGGTCCGAGCCCGGATCGCCGAACTGGAAGCCGTCGAACAACGCCTCCTCGGCACCATCCGCGACGGCCTCTCCAGCACGCCGCCACCGCCGCCGACCCCGGGCCCCACCGGCAACGGCTACCCGGAGGAAGAGGTTCAGCAACGCCAGGCCTTCGGCTGAGCGGCAACCTTCGGGTGAGCTGCGACCTTCGGTGAGCCGCGACCTTCGGTGAGCTAACGACAGGAGGTAGTGGCCTCCAGCCGGCGATCTGGGGTGCGGCTCAGGCGGCGGCGCCGGTCGCGGAGCCGACTACCTCCTGTCCTTAGGTACCCACCACCCCCGGTCGATGTCGGATGCGGATGGCATGCTTCCGGGAGAAGCCTGGAGAGAGGAGTGCCGTGGGGCCGTGGGACGTGGAGCAGGTGCTGGGACTGGCGCCTGATTCTGCGTCCGCGAAGGCCGGCCAGTCGCAGGCTCGGGCGGAGAAGTGGTCCGGGACCGGGGCATCCGACCGGGCCGTGTGGGGACTGTGCCAGGGCAGCGGCAAGGCGCCGTACCAGACCACTGTTGATCCGGGTGGGCCGGCGTACAGGTGCTCCTGTCCCAGCCGGAAGTTTCCGTGCAAGCATGCGCTCGGGTTGCTGCTGCTGTGGGCGACCGGAGAGATCCAGGCCGGCGACGAGCCGGAGTGGGTGAGCTCGTGGGTGGATCAGCGAGCAGCCCGGGCGGAGAGGCCGGAGCGTAAGCCGGGCGAGGTCGCCGACCCTCTGGCTGCCCAACAACGTGCCTCGAGACGCGCCGACCGCGTATCGGCGGGCATGGCCGAGCTGTCGAGTTGGCTGGACGACCAGGTCCGGCAGGGGCTGGGCGGATTCGACCAACGTGCGTACACCGAGCTGAGCCGGTTGGCAGCGCGCATGGTGGACGCGCAGGCACCAGGAGTCGCAGGAGCGGTACGCCGAGCCGCCGGGGTCGTCGGCCGTGGTCACGGCTGGCCGGGTGAGCTGCTCGAGGAGCTGTCCCTCATCCATCTGATCGTCTCGGCTCACGCCCGCCTCGCCGACCTCCCGCCGTCGCTGGCCGACACCGTGCAGTCGCGGATCGGCTGGACCGTCGAGACGGCTCGCGTGCTGGTCGAAGGAGAGAAGGTCGAGGACGACTGGCTCGTACTCGGCCGCGTGATCGAACCCGACGATCGCCTCACAGTGCGACGTGTCTGGTTGCGTGGGGCAACAACGGGACGGCTCGGCCTGATCCTCACCTTCGCCGCCGCCGGACGCCCCCTCGACCCGCTGCCGGCCCGACCTGGCGAGTATGTCCCCGGAGCCCTGTCCTTCTACCCCGGTGCTCTCCCGATGCGCGCCCTGCTCACCCAGACCGCGCCGCGCCTCCCCGCACCGAAGCCGACCGGATTCACCATCCGCCAGGCCTTGGCGTCGTACGTCGAATCTGTCGCCGCCGACCCGTGGAACGAGCGCTGGCCGTTGGTCCTGCAAGACGTGCGTCCGGCCCGGTACGGCGAGGGGTGGGCGCTGGTGGACGATGCGGGTGACGGACTGGAGATCTTGCCTGGCGTGGATCCGTGGAAGCTGCTGGCGGTGTCGGCTGGCGATCCGGTCACCGTCGCCGGCGAGTGGAACCGTGCCGGCTTCCGGCCGATGACCTGCTGGCACGGCGATCGGCCGGTGATCCTGTGAAGGGTTGGGACGGGTTGGTCAGTTCGGCGTTGCTGGGTACGGACCGGCGGCCGGTGCATTTCGAGGAGTTGCCGGAGCACATCCAGGAACGGCTGGGCGATGGCGGTCTCCTCGACGCGGCAGCGCTGGCGACTGTCTACAAGCGAGCGGGACGCAAACCGTTGCAGGAGCTCGAACCGTTGCCTGCGGCACCAGGTGAGGACAGGCCGCTACCTCGACCGGTCGCGATCCGGCGGCTGGCCGCGATGCTTGGTGGGTTCCAGACGACGGCGCTCGGCGAGTGGCTGCGTGCCGCCGACGCACGCGGTTGGGGCGTGCCGCCGGAGCACCTTCCCGCGTTGGCCGACTACGCCCGGAACAGAGCGGAGTACCGGCCGCTCGTGATCGCCGCCGCGGGTCGGCGAGCCGCGTGGTTGGCTGATCTGAATCCAGAGTGGCGGTTCCTGCACGCAGCGGTTGTCGAGGGCAACGATCCCGAGCTGTGGACGCACGGCAACGCGATCCAGCGTCGCAGCTGGTTGCGTGGTCTTCGGCAGCATGATCCTGAGGCCGCCCGCGAGGCGCTGAGCGAGGTCTGGACGACCGAGTCCGCCGCGACTCGGGCGGACTTCCTCGGTCTGCTCGCGGATGGATTGTCCAAGCACGACGAGGAATTCCTCGAGGCCGCGCTCGACGACCGTTCCAAGGAGGTACGCCGGGGCGCGTCCCGGCTGCTCGCGCGCGTCCCGGGTTCTCGCTATGGCGAACGCATGGCGGAGCGGATGTGGTCGCATCTGACCGTCAGCCAGGGTGTGATCGCGGTCGACCTGCCGCGGCGGCTGAGCGCCTCGATGGAGCGCGACGGGATCACCTCGGAGAACCCCGAGGGAGTCGGCAAGCGTGCGTGGTGGTTTCTGCAGATCGTTGCCAGCACCCCCTTGTCCGTGATGGATCTCAGCTGGTTGCAGACACCGGTGGAGGGCTGTTCGCCCGACGTACTGCAGGCAGCTTGGACGGAAGCCGCGATCCGGGAGAGTTCGGCGGATTGGGCCCGGAGTTTGTTGCGGTCCGAGGCATCGACCGGCAGCCGGAGTCCGGCCGAGTTGTTGCGACTGCTGCCGCCGGACGAGTGGGCGCGGGCCGTGGAGGCGCTCCGGACCACCGTGGACGTCGCCGAACTGGTGGGTGGGCTGCCTGTGCCGTGGCCGTCGTCTCTCGCGACCATGATCCTGGACCAACTGGCCAAGGTCGGCACCGCCCGAGCGTGGGCCCGGTTGGCGAGCATCACGGCCCGCGCCGCGCCGGCCGACGTACTGAATCATCCGATCACCCGGGAGCCGACCGGCGAGGAAGACACCTGGCGCCGCCGGCTGGTGGAGACCCTGATCTTCCGACGTGAGATGCACGAGGAGCTGTCATGACGACTGAAGTACTGCGGCCGCACGCGGAAGAGGAGTATGCCGACGAGCTAGCCGCACTGGCAGCCGCGGACGATCGCGCCCGTCCGCCGGCCTGGCGGCTGTCTCCGGCAGCGGTGGTCACGTATCTGCTCGGTGGACGGGCCGGCGACACGGAGATCTCACCCAAGTACGTCGGTCCGCGCCGGCTGATCGAGGTCGCGGTGGCCACACTTGCGACGGACCGTGCGTTGCTGCTGCTCGGCGTACCGGGGACGGCGAAGACGTGGGTCAGCGAGCATCTCGCGGCGGCGATCAGCGGTGACTCGACCCTGCTCGTGCAGGGGACGGCGGGTACGGCGGAGGAGTCGATCCGCTACGGCTGGAACTACGCGCAGTTGATTGCCCAGGGTCCCAGTGAGGCGGCGCTGGTGCCGAGTCCGGTGCAGCGGGCGATGACCGAGGCGAAGATCGCCCGGATCGAGGAGCTGACCCGGATGCCGTCCGACGTCCAGGACGCGCTGATCACGATCCTGTCCGAGAAGACGCTGCCGGTGTCCGAACTGGCCACGGAAATCCAAGCCCGCAAGGGTTTCAACGTGATCGCCACCGCCAACGACCGCGACAAGGGCGTCAACGAACTGTCCAGTGCGTTGCGGCGCCGGTTCAACACCGTCGTACTCCCGCTGCCGGACTCGGCCGACGACGAGGTGGAGATCGTCTCCCGCCGGGTCGCGCAGCTCGGGTCGGCGCTGGAGTTGCCGCAGCCCGACGATGCGCTGGACGAGATCCGCCGGGTGGTGACGATCTTCCGTGAGCTGCGATCGGGCCGGACCGAGGACGGCCGGACCGCGGTCAAGTCCCCGTCGGCCACGCTGTCCACCGCCGAGGCGATCAGCGTCGTGACCGGTGGTCTCGCGCTCGCCGCGCACTTCGGGGACGGCGTGCTGCGGCCGACCGACGTGGCCGGCGGCATCCTCGGAGCCGTCATCAAGGACCCGTCGGCGGACCGCGTCGTCTGGTCGGAGTACCTCGAGACCGTCGTGCGCGAGCGGGATGACTGGGCACCGTTCTACCGAGCCTGCCGAGAGATCAACGGATGACCGTTCACCTGCTGGGGATTCGGCATCACGGGCCGGGGTCGGCTCGGGCGGTGGCGACCGCGCTCGGCGAGCTCCAGCCGGACGTGGTGCTGATCGAGGGACCGCCAGAGGCCGACAAGGTGGTGGAGCTCGCCGCGTCGGAGGAGATGGAGCCGCCGGTCGCGCTGCTGGCCTACGCGGTCGACGACTCGACCCGGGCGGCGTTCTGGCCGTTCGCCGTGTTCAGTCCCGAGTGGCAGGCGATCAAGTACGGGTTGGATGCCGGTGTTCCGGTGCGGTTCTGCGACCTGCCCGCCGCGCAGCAGTTCGCGTCATCCGGTGGTGACGGGCGGCGGGCGATGTCGATCGATCCGCTGGCCACGTTGGCGAATGCGGGTGGGTACGACGATCCCGAGCGCTGGTGGGACGACGTGATCGAGTCCCGGCGCGAGGGGGCTGAGCCGTTCACGGTGATCGCCGACGCGATGCGCGAGTTGCGGCACGGCGAGGAGGCGACCGGCCGGGAGGCGCAACGCGAGGCTTACATGCGGACTGTGCTGCGCAAGGCGTTGCGCGAGGGGTACGAACGGATCGCCGTGGTCTGCGGAGCCTGGCACGTACCCGCGCTGGAGATTCCGTTGCCTCCAGCAACTCATGACCAGCGGATCCTGAAGGGCCTGCCGAAGCGGAAGGTCGCGTGCACCTGGGTGCCGTGGACGCACGGCCGGCTGTCGGCGGCGAGCGGGTACGGCGCCGGCATCACGTCACCCGGTTGGTACCACCATTTGTTCACCGCGCCGGACCAGATCACCACCCGCTGGCTGTCGAAGGTCGCTCGCGTATTGCGGGACGAGGACCTGCCTGTTTCCAGCGCTCACGTGATCGAGGCCGTCCGGCTCGCTGACACCTTGGCGGCCTTGCGCGGACGTCCGCTGGCCGGGTTGAGCGAGGTCACCGAGGGGACACGGGCGGTGCTGTGCGGTGGGAACGACGTACTGCTTGATCTGGTCACCCGGGAAGCCGTGGTCGGTGAGTTGCTGGGGTCGGTGCCTGGGGAGACTCCGCAGGCGCCGGTGGCGGCGGACCTTGCGGCACAGGCGCGGCGGTTGCGGATGAAGCGGGATGCGACCGAGCGGGTGATCGAGCTCGACCTGCGGAAGCCGAACGACCTGGACAAGTCGCGATTGCTGCACCGCTTGCGGATCCTCGGCGTGCACTGGGGTGTTCCGGCCATCGATGAGCGGCGCGCGCAGGGTACGTTCCGCGAGATGTGGCGGCTCACCTGGGATCCCGGACTCGAGGTCGAGTTGGTCGCCGCGGGTGCGCACGGTACGACGGTGATCGGCGCCGCGACCACTGTGATGCTGCGCGTGGCGGGCGACGCGTCGACGTTGGCCGATGTCACCGCGGCCCTGGAGAAGTCCCTGTTGGCCGACCTCGAGGACGCGCTCCCCGAGCTGCTGCGCGGCGTCGACACTCGGGCGGCGGCCGATGCCGATGTCGGTCACCTGATGGCCGCGTTGCCTGCGCTGGCGCGTTCTTCGCGGTACGGCGACGTACGCGGGACTGACACGGCCGGGCTGGGTGCTGTTGCCGGGCGGATGGTCTCGCGGATCTGTGCCGGTCTCGGGCGGACCGTTCATGGTCTCGATCCCGATGCGGCTGCTGCCGTGCAGGAGTTGATCGACGGCGTGCAGGACGCAACTGCCTTGCTGGCCGAGGACGTGCGGTCGGAGTGGCTGAACACCCTGGAGGGGTTGAGCGACCGGACCTCGGTGCCGCCGCTGATCCGTGGGCGGCTGACCCGGCTGATGCTGGACACGTCGCGGCTGCCGGATCACGAGGTCGCGTTGCGGCTGGGGCGAGCGCTGTCCCCAGGTACGCCGACCGCCGGTGCAGCCGGGTATGTCGAGGGGTTCCTTGCGGGTGGCGGTCTGCTGCTGGTGCACGACGAACGGCTGCTGGCGTTGGTGGACGCGTGGTTGGGCGAGATCCCGGACGACGCGTTCGTCGAGGTGTTGCCGCTGCTTCGCCGTACGTTCGGGACGTTCGCGTCGCCGGAGCGGCGGTCGATCGGGACGCGGGCGCGCGCCCTCGCCGACCCGGCCGCATTGGTTGTTGCTGACGACAACGATCTCGACACTGAGCTGGCCGCGTCCGTGCTGCCCGTCGTCGCGCAGCTGCTGGGGGTTTCATGAACGACGAAAGGATGCGCCGCTGGCGACTCGTGCTGGGCACTGACGCCGAGGAGGAGACGGGTACGACGCTGTCCACGCAGGACCGGTCCGTCGACGCGGCGCTCGCCGCGCTGTACGACGCGGAGCCCGGCGAGCAGGGGCCCGGGCGGTCGGCCGGGCTCGGTTCGTCGGCGCCGCGGGTCGCGCGGTGGCTGGGGGACATCCGGCAGTACTTCCCGAGCACCGTCGTACAGGTGATGCAGCGGGACGCCGTCGAGCGGCTCGGCATCACCCGGATGTTGATGGAGCCGGAGCTGCTCGGTGCGGTCGAGCCGGACGTGCACCTGGTCAGCACGTTGCTCGCGCTCAACGAGGTGATGCCGGAGGAGACGAAGCAGACTGCGCGCGAGGTGGTCGGGCGGGTCGTCGCCGAGTTGGAGGCACGCTTGGCCGAGCGGACCCGGGCCGCGATTTCCGGTGCGCTGGACCGGGCCGGGCGGACCGGTCGGCCGCGGCACTCGGACATCGACTGGGACCGGACCATCCGCGCGAACCTCAAGCACTTCTCGCCGGCGCTCGGCACGATCGTGCCCGACCGGCTGGTCGGGTACGCGCGGCGCAACCACAGCGTTCAGCGCGACATCGTGCTGGCGATCGACCAGTCGGGCTCGATGGCGGAGTCCGTGGTGTACGCGTCGCTGTTCGGTGCGGTGCTCGGGTCGATCCGCACGCTGCGGACCAGTCTGGTCGTCTTCGACACTGCAGTGGTCGATCTGACCGATCAGCTTGAGGACCCGGTCGACGTACTGTTCGGGACTCAGCTCGGCGGCGGGACCGACATCAACCGTGCGCTCGCGTACTGCGAGGAGCTGGTCACCAAGCCGGCCGAGACCGTGCTGGTGCTGATCTCGGATCTGTACGAGGGCGGCGTACGCGAGGAGATGCTTCGTCGCGCTCGCACCCTGACCGAGTCTGGCGTCCAGGTGATTGCCCTGCTGGCGTTGGCCGACTCGGGTACGCCGTCGTACGACCCGGAGAACGCGGCCGCGCAGACCGCCCTCGGCATCCCGACCTTCGCCTGTACTCCGGACCGCTTCCCTGACCTGATGGCCGCCGCCATCCGCCACGAAGACATCACCACGTGGGCTGCCACCAACCTGTCCTGAAAGGAACGCCTTATGACGAGTGTCGAGCTGACTCGCTTCCGGGTCCGGCCCGAGAAGACCGAGGAACTGCTCGCCGCCCGCGCGGACATGCTGGCGGACTTCACGGCCGATCGCGCCGGGTTCCTTGGTGCGCGCCTCGTGCAACTCCCGGACAACGAGTGGCTCGACATCGTCGAGTGGGCGAGCCCGGAGGACTTCGCCGCGTCGCGGGACAAGGGCGGCAACCTGCCCGGCATCGCCCGCTTCTTCGCCGCGATCGACTCACTGGTCACCGCCGAGGAAGGCACGCTCGCGTAATCCACCTGACAGTGCGAGGGGAACGTCGAGATGCTGCTCCTGGACCCGGCGTACCGCGGGCAGGGTCCAGGAGCAAGCACGACACGACGAACAAGCCGTACCCGATCCTGCACATGAAACTAGCCAGCTAGTTCAAGGATGTCGATCGGGGTGTTCGGGTCGGCCTCGGCGAAGCGGAGGGCCCACTGGACCGCCTCCTGCTTGGAGTCGACGCGGATGATCGAGACGCCGGCGACGAGCTCCTTGGTCTCGGTGAACGGCCCGTCCATGACGCGCGGCTCGCCGGGGCGAGGGAACGTCACCCGGGCACCGCGGGCGCTCGGCATCAGCCCCTCGGCGACGAGCAGTACGCCGGCCTGGCGCATCTCCTCGAGAACCGCGTCCGCCCGGGCCAGCATCTCCGGGTCCGGCGGGTTCCCGGCCTCGAGGTTGTCGTTGGTCTTGTGAAGCAGCATGTACCTCATACGGCAGACCTTAGTGCCGTCCAGAACGCCGGCGGGATCTCATGCTCCATCCACCCTGCGACCTCCGTGATCTCCCGCGGGCTCCGCGCCCCGACCACGACCGCCGGCACGGCGGGGTGCGTCAGCGGGAACTGGACCGCAGCGGCCAGCAGCGGTACGTCGTACTCACGGCACAGGTCCCGGAGCCGTGCGATCCGCTCCAGCAACGCAGGTGGCACTCGGGCGTACCCGTGTGGTGCACCGTCCGCCGTGTCGGCCAGTACGCCGCCCTGGAACACGCCGGCCGCGAGCACACTCACGCCGTACTTCTCGCACAGCGGCAGCAGTTCGTTGGCGCCGGACTGGTCGAGCAGTGTGTACCGACCGGCCAGCAGGATGCAGTCTGCGCCGTCCGCGCCCGTCTCGCTGAGGAACCGGGCTGCGACGTCCGCGTGGTTCACCCCGAGCGAGATCGCGCGGATCGTGCCACGCCCACGTAGCTCGGCCAGCGCCCGCACCGACTCGGTCGACGCGGTCAGGTAGTCGAGGTCCGGGTCGTGAATGTGCAGGACGTCGATCCGGTCGATCCCCATCCGCTCCAGACTCGCCTCGAACGAGCGCATCACCGCGCCGTACGAATAGTCCAGTCGCGGACCGAGACCTGGCGGTGGATCCGCCCAGATCGGCTGGATGTCCGGGCCTCCGGGCTCGATCAGCCGGCCCACCTTGCTGCAGAGCACGAAGTCGTCCCGCGGCCGTCCGCGGAGCGCAAGTCCGGCCCGCTGCTCCGAGACGCCGTACCCGTACACAGGCGCGGTGTCGAAGAGCCGGACGCCGAGCTCCCAGGCACAGTCGATGGTCGCGACCGCCTGCGACTCCGGAACCGCGGCGAACATCCCGCCGATGGAGGCGAGCCCCAGCCCCAGCCTGCTCACCATCAACCCCGTCCGCCCCAGCTCCACACTCCGCATGCCGATGACCCTAGGAGCGGCCGCCGACAGAACCGGGTCTTCCCCGTGGCCGGTCCGCACGGCACCATGCGGAGATGGGTGAGATCGCGGAGCGGTACCGGCGGCGCGCCGAGGCGTTCGAGCGGAAGGTCGCGGCGGTACGGCCGGAACAGTGGGACAACCCGTCGCCGTGCGAGCTGTGGACGGCCAAGGACGTGGTCGACCACATCGTCACGATGCACGGGGTGATGCTGATCCCGGTCGCCCGCAAGCTCGAGCCGTCCGACGACCCGTTGACGGCGTTCCAGGAGGCGCGGGCGGCGGTCGAGGACGTCCTGGAGGACCCGGTCCTCGCGCTCACCGAGACCGACACCCCGAGCGGCCGGATGACCGCCGAGCGGCACGTCGACCAGGTGGTTTCCGACGACCTGGTCCTGCACGGCTGGGACCTGGCCCGGTCCACCGGTCAGGACGAGACCATGGATCCCGTCGACGTGGAGCGGATCTGGGCCAGTACGGCGGCTATCCCGGCCGAGGTGATGGAGCAGTTCCGTACGCCGGGCGCCTTCGGGGAGGGGATCGAGGTGTTCGGCCCGGAGGTCGAGGTCTCCGTCGACGCGCCGCTCCAGGACCGTCTACTGGCTCTGATCGGCCGTCAGCCGTAGCAGGTCGCTCGGGGCGTAGTAGACCTCCGGAGTCGTGCACAGCGGCGCGCTGAGGAGCTGTCTGGGGTGCGACATGAGCAGTGCGTGTCCCTGCGCGATGGCCGGCTCGAGGTACTCGTGGCCCGGCAGGTCGGCCACGGCAGTCCGGCAGCCGAGCGCCATCCCCTCGAACAGCGCTGTCGTCGACACACCCACCTGGTACGTCGCAGAGGCCAACAGATCCAACGTGCTGCCGCCGGTCGACAACTGCACGCCGGCCGGGACGGTGTAGTCCGACGCATGCTCACTGGGATGGGGCCGGAACAGCACCTCCAGCTCCGGGTGCTCCTTGACGACCGACTCGGCCACATGCAGCAGCTCCGCGCCGACCGTGCCCTGCGACAGGAACACGACCCGGTTGGGGTTCTTGTCCGTCGCCGGCGGCAGGTACGACGTTCCGACGACCTCAGTCCTCATGCCGGCGGGCAGATCGGCGACGGTGGTCCAGTACGACCCGAAGCACCAGAGCTCGTCCGGCTGATCGGCAACCGCTGGCCGGCCGGGGTAGCTGTAGCCGAGATGGAACGGGCTGATCGCGCCGTGCTGCAACTCGACCACCCGGATCCCGAGATCCCGCGCGGCGCCGACGATGTGCTGGTGGAAGTACGCGACCACGACGTACACGGTCTGGATCCGATGCCGCCGCAACAAGGTGCGGTAGAGGGCTCGCAGTCGGAGATGCTTGGGGACCTCGCGGGCCACGAGAGAGCTCACTGGCACTGAGATGCCTGTCAGGTCGCGGAGCGCTTCGGTGACGCCCCGGTCGTCGGCCGATCGCCCGTGCAGTGCTCCCGCGGCGGAGGTGAAGAAGTCGAGGTTCCGGCTGCCGGGCAGGGGTGTTCCGTTGATGCCCGAGTCCAGGATCAGCGCCGACGGGCCGAGCGCGGCGCGCAGTTCGTCGGTGTAGATCTCGACACCGTTCGGTTTCCGCGGGTGCGGTACGACGAGCGAGTCGTAGTGCCCGACGAACGGGCTACGGGTGACCAGTCCGGTCATGTGCTTCGCGACGAGACGGGCCTTGTCGTACGACGACCGCCGTACCGGATGAGGTGCTCCGTGGATGCCGCTGCGACGGGTCAGCTCATGGAAGACGCGCATCCGGATGATCGGCCACGGGTGCGCGCCCTTGATCCGCCACTCGAGCAGACTCAGGTCCCGCTCCATCTGCCAGATCGCCCGGCACAGACTCGCCACCGTCGGACCCACGCCCGGCGCCGTGCCGTTCCCGGTACTCGTCATGGTTGATCCCCACTATGCCCGCGAGACTGCCGACGCCCGAGAAGAACCGGCGGACCGCCTTCAGCAGGTGCGTCTTCCGGCCGAGCAGCAGCCCGGCGAGGGCGAACCCGATCGCCGAGATCACCCGGGCTGAAGCATAGGCCAGCACCAGCACGTAGCTGATCGCACCCGGGCGGATCAGGAGCCTGCTGATCGTGTCGCCGCTGCCGGACCGGAACGCACGGCGTACCAGCCAGCGCAGAGTGGTCCGGCCGACGGGCACGTCCTCGGAGATCACCGCCTCCTCACACCAGACGATGCGGAAGCCGGCACGATGGACGCGGAGGAAGAAGTGCAGGTCGCTGGAGCCGGTGTAGCGGAACGCTGGATGGAAGCCGGGGGTCACCGTGTGGTAGACCCGCCGGCTGACCAGGGTGTTGTTCGTGTACGCCTTGCGCAGTTCCTCACCGGTCGTATGCCGGCCCGTCGAGTCGTGTACGTCGCTGTAGTGGTTCCACGGCGGCGCGCCGTCCGGGAGGTTGCCCTTGACCGGACCGGTGACGACGTCGGCGCCAGTGGCCTCCCAGGCGCGCAGGAGCGACGCCAGCCACCCCGGCGGCGCGACCTCGTCGTCGTCCACGAAAATCAGCGCGTCGTCGTTCCAGCACAACTCCACCGACCGCTCCCGGGCGAAGGGGATCCCCGGCTCCGGCTCAACCACCGATTCGATCGGGTACGGCGTCCCCTCGCCGAACTCCTCGAGCACCCGAGCAGCCGACCCGTCCGCGTCGTTGTCGACCACCACGATCCGGATCCCGTAATCGGACTCCGCCGGAATTTCCTGGGCCTGCAGGCTGGTCAGCAGCGCGTGCAACAGAGCGGGTCGCCTGAAGGTGATTACCGCAATGGCGACGCTGGTGCTCATGGCGCCCGAGACTATCGGTCCCCACCAACCCACCACCATCCAACCAGCGTGTGAAACACGTAAACCACACCCCGCGAACCACTGTCACGCAGAGTGCACTCGTGAACCCTCCGATCCCGGCGCTCATGGGCGAGAATCATTAATACGACTGACCTACTGGTCGATCGATGACACACTGCTCCGGTGACTTCTCGATCGGCCAGGATCACCACGGAGCGACCCTTCTACGACCTCCATGCCGATGCCTACGACGCGTTGATCACCGACCCGGTCGAGCCCTGGGTAGCTTCGAGGCGATCATGTGCCGCGGCGTGCTGAATGACCTCGTCCTGGACGAGGAACGCGACGCCGCGCTGGCGACGCCACGCTGTAGTCGGTGAAGCGCGGCAGCGCGCAATCCCGGGTGGGTGGGAGCGGCTGCGTAGCACGCGACGGAGTAGATCGCGTAGCGGACGCGTGGGGTTTCTCAGACCAGCTGTACCTGGAAGTACAGTTGGTGGGGTGGAGACGGTGGAGCGGTTGATTCGTAGTACTCAGGAATTGTTGTGGGAGCGGGGGTACGTCGGGACCAGTCCCAAGGCGATTCAGCGGGCTGCTGATGCGGGGCAGGGGAGCATGTATCACCACTTCACCGGGAAGGCTCAGTTGGCCCGCGCGGCGATCGAGCGTTCGGGCGCCGAGTTGCGTGAGGCAGCCGAGGATCAGCTCAGTGGCAGCGGTACGGCAACCGAGCGGATCACTGACTACCTCGAGCGGGATCGTGAGGTACTGCGGGGATGCCGGATCGGGCGGTTGACCTCGGACCCGGACGTGATGGCGGACCCTGAGTTGCGCCAGCCGATCGACGAGACCTTCACCTGGCTGCGCGCCCGCCTCGCCGAGATTGTTGCTGAGGGCAAGCGCAACGGCGAGTACCCTGGCTCACTGGACCCCGAGCAGACGGCCGCCACCATCGCCGCCGTACTGCAGGGTGGTTATGTGCTGGCCCGGGCGGCGGGTTCCGTGGAGCCGTTCGAGCTGGCGGTGAAGGGCCTGATCAACCTGTTGCCGGAGGCTACGAAGTGAAGATCGGTGCGGTGTTCCCTCAGCTCGAGATCGGCGCGGACCCGACGGTGGTGCGCGACTGGGTGACGACGGTGGAGCGGGCCGGGTACAGCCATGTGCTCGCCTACGACCACGTGCTCGGCGCGGATCCGGCGAACAGGCCGGGCTGGACCGGATACACCGACAAGTCCTTGTTCCATGAGGTTTTCGTGCTGTTCGGGTACTTCGCGGCGATCACCACCGAGCTCGAGCTCGTCGCCGGCGTGCTGGTGCTCCCGCAGCGGCAGACCGCGCTGGCCGCGAAGCAGGCGGCCGAGGTGGACGTCCTGAGCGGCGGCCGGTTGCGGCTCGGTGTCGGCATCGGCTGGAACCAGGTCGAGTACCAAGCCCTCGGTGTGCCCTTCAAGCAGCGGGGCGCCTTGCTCGAGGAGCAGGTCGACGTACTGCGCAAGCTGTGGTCCGAGCCGGTGATCTCGTACGACGGGAAGTTCCACCAGATCGTGGAAGCGGGGCTCAATCCGCTGCCGCGCCGGCAGATCCCGATCTGGTTCGGCGGCAGTGCGGACGCCGTACTGCGTCGTACCGGGCGGATCGGGGACGGATGGATGCCGCAGGGCCCGCCGGACGACAAGGCGCGTGCGCAGTTGGAGACGATCCGGGCAGCGGCTGTGGAGGCAGGTCGCGACCCCGCGCAGATCGGCTTCGAGGCCAGGCTCACGCTCGGCAACGTGCCCGAGCAGGACTGGCGGACGTACGTCGACAGTTGGCGCGAGCTCGGTGCGACTCACCTGACCGTCAACACGATGAACATGGGCCTGTCGAAGCCGGAAGACCACGCCGAGGTCCTGGCCGGCGTCCTGCCGAGGCTCAGCTAGTGCGACGCGGGGCACTAGCCCAGGGAGTGTTCGCGGTCGAGCCGCGGATCACCAGTGGGCAGGGAAGGCTGATGATCTCGGTCGGCCGGTCCGGTTCGGCGATCCTCTTGCGGAGCAGGTCGATCCCGGTCTGGACGATCGCGTGCACCGGCTGCTCGACCGAGGTCAGGTCGAACGACTCCCACGCGGCCAGCTCGGTGTTGTCGTAGCCGATCAGCCAGACGTCGTCGGGCACGTTCGCGCCGATCGCCCGCGCACCGTCCAGGATGCCGAACGCGAGCAGGTCGGTGACGGTGTAGATCGCGGTCGGCGGCTTGCGCTTCGACAGCAGCTTGCGCGCAGCCGCGTGGCCGTCCGCATGGGGAACGCCGACCGAGACGACGTTGCTGGGCTTGATCTTGACGCCTGCGTCGGTCAGCGCGGCGCGGAAGCCGAGGTCGCGATCCCGTGAGGTGTTCCCGGTGTGGGTCAGGGTGACCAGACCAATGTCGGTGTGGCCCGCCTCGACCAGGTACCGGCCGGCGTCGTACGCGCCCTGCCAGTTGTCGCCGACCACTTGATCACAGTCGAGGCCGTCGATGCCGCGGTGGAGCAGCACGGTCGGTGTCCCCGAGGCGAGTGCCATCGTGTGCAGCTTCGAGTCGTACGTCGCCGACGTGAGCAGGAAGCCGTCGACCAGCCGCTGGTGCAGGACGTCGGCGATCGTCTCCTCAGGGTCGTGCTCGATGTTCCACAGGATCATGTGCAGCCCGACCGAGCTGAGCACCCGTCCGATCTCGTCCAGCAGTTCGGCGTGGAACGGGCTGGTCACCCGGGTCATGAAGACGCCGATCGTGTCGGTCCGCCCGGTCTTCATCGCGCGGGCCAACGCGTTCGGCGTGTAGTTCGCGTCCTTCAGTACTTGCAACACTCGCGCCCTGGTCTCCGGGTTGACCTTCGGATTGTTGGTCAGCACCCGTGAAACTGTCGCCTGGGACACCCCTGCCAGGCGGGCCAGATCCCTGCTCGTCGGTGGTCGCGTCATGACCCCGCCTCCCCTCGTAGTCCAAATGCTGAACCCTACTCAAGAGTGTCGCCACTCGCCGTTGACCTCTGGTTCAGCACTGTGTATACGTATTCATTGTATACGTATTCATCCCTCGTGGATGGGAGATTCCGGTGCAGACACAACTCTCCAACCTGAGCCGCCGCAGGTTTCTCGCCGGACTGACGGGACTCGCTGCCGGTGGGGTACTCGCCGGCTGTGGTGGCAACGGCAACGCAGGTGGTGGTGGAGGCAAGAACGGCCTGACCTTCCTGAACTGGGAGCAGGTCAAGGGCAATCCGCTCGAGCAGGCCATCCAGGCCTTCGAGAAGGAGTCGGGGACGAAGGTCACGATCCAGCCCGCCGTCACTACCGAGTACGACACCAAGATGCGCACGCTGATCGCGGGTGGCAGCCCGCCGGACGTGATGCGGATCAACGACGACTTCGTCCGCGGTTTCTCCACCCAGGGAGCGCTGCTGGACCTGAACCCGTACATCGAGAAGGACAAACTCGACACGTCGGCGTTCGCCAAGGAGACCTACGAGTTCCCCAAGCAGCCGGACGGTTCACACACCGCCTGGGTGCTCGGCTACGAACCCCGGCTGATCTTCTACAACGCCGATCTCTTCAAGCAGGCCGGCGTACCGCTGCCGCCGACGACCTGGTCACCGGACGGCTGGACCTGGGCCGATTTCGGTGACAGAGCGAAGAAACTGACCGACCCGGGCAAGAAGCAGTACGGCGCTCTGGTCTATCTGGACACCGGCTACGAGCAGACCTTCACGGTCAACCACGGCAGCCAGACCGGCATCTTCTCCCAGGACGGGACGAAGTTCACCCTGCCGGACGCCAAGGAGGTCGAAGCGTTGCAGTGGGCAACGGATCTGACCTGCAAGGACAAGGTGCAGCCGCCGTGGTCGGCACTGCAGCAGGACAACGCGGAGACGCAGATGTTCGCGCAGGGCAAGCTCGCGATGATGTTCGCGACCTTCGGCACCGTGCCGTACCTGCGGACCACGGTCAAGGACTTCACCTGGGATGTGGCGGCACCGCCGGCCGACATCGAGCAGAAGACCGAGTCCAGCGTGATCGTGTTCTGCATCCCGAAGAAGGCGAAGAACCCGGACCAGGCGTGGGAGCTGCTCAAGTACCTGGCCAGTGAGGAAGGCGGGAAGACCCTGCTGCAGGGCGGGGCGTTCACGCCGATCAACAACAAGGCCGCGGCCGAGCTGGCGCCGAACGGGAAGATGCCCGAGCACATCGGGCTGTTCGCCGAGGCGGCCAAGCACCTGACCGCGACCAACCAGACCAAGAACACGCTCGGCGCCCGCGAACTGTACCGGCCCGCGCTGGACCAGGCCTACAACTGTGAGAAGCCTGTCGGCGACGTGCTGAGTCAGATCAAACCACAGGTGGAGAACGCCTTGAAGGGTTGATGTCGATGGCAACGACAACACCAACAAGGACCCCGGTGGCCGAGGCCCCGATACCGAATCACCAGCCCGAGATCCGCAGGGCCCGCCGGAAGGCGAACCTGGTCGGGTGGTTGTTCATCAGTCCGATCGTGGTCGGAGTGGTGGCCTTCCAGTTCTTCCCGATCCTGGTCTCGATCGGGGCCTCGCTGACCGACTGGAACGGCATCTCGGCGCCGAAGTTCGTCGGGCTCCGCAACTTCACCGAGCTGTTCGGCAACGACCCGCTGTTCATCCAGACGTTCAAGAACACGATCTACTTCACGCTGGCGAGCATTCCGCTGACGATCGGGATCGGCCTGGTGCTGGCACTGCTGTGTGCCCGGCCGATCCGCGGGGTGGCGTTCTTCCGGACGGCGTACTTCGCGCCGTACGTGACGAACGTGGTCGCGATCGGGTTCGTCTGGTTCTGGTTCTTCCAGCCTGACAACGGTGTGGTGAACGGGCTGCTCGACCAGGTCGGCATCCCCGGACCGCAATGGTTGTCCAGTTCCACCTGGGCGATGCCGGCGGTGATCATGGTCAGCGTCTGGCAGGGCATCGGGTACCCGATGATCATCCTGCTCGCCGGTCTGCAAGGGCTGCCGGCGGAGTACTTCGAATCCGCGAAGATCGACGGCGCCGGAGCGTTCCAGCGGTTGCGGTTCATCACGCTGCCGCTGCTGACACCGCACTTCCTGTTCCTGCTGATCACGCAGTTCATCACGTCGTTCCAGGTGTTCGGCCTGATCTACGTGATGACCAAGGGCGGGCCCGGCCACGCCACCAGCGTCTACATCTTCAACATCTACCAGAACGCGTTCGGCTTCGGGAAGGTCGGCTACGCCTCGGCGATGGCGTGGATCCTCTTCGCGGTGATCGCGGCCGTCACGTTCCTGCAGTGGAAGTTCCAGAAGAGGTGGGTGTTCTACTCATGAGACTGGTGAGCAAGACCTCGCAGTACGTCGTGATGTCGCTGTTCGCGGTGATCTTCCTGGCGCCGTTGGTCTGGATGGTCAGCGCGTCGCTGCGGCCGGAGGCGAAGGTGCTGTCGGTGCCGCCGCAGTTCCTGCCCACCGACGCGCAGTGGGACAACTACCGGCAGGTCTTCGAGCTGATCCCGGTGTTCCTCTGGAACAGCGTGAAACTCGCCGGGCTGAACGTGGTCGGCATCCTGATCGTCGCGTCGATGGCGGGCTACGCGTTCGCGCGGTTGCGGTTCGCCGGCCGGGACGCGGCGTTCATGGTGCTACTGGCGACCTCGATCATCCCGGGCATCGCCTACCTGATCCCGCAGTACATCGTGTTCCGCCAGATCGGCTGGGTGGACACGCAGTACCCGCTGTGGGTGCCGAAGGTGCTCACACCGGTGTTCGCGACGTTCCTGATGCGGCAGTCCTTCCTGACCATCCCGCAGGAACTCGAGGACGCGGGCAAGATCGACGGGGCGTCCACGTTCGGCATCTACTGGCGGATCATGCTGCCGCAGACCAAGCCGGCGCTGGCCGCGATCGGGGTGTTCACGTTCCTCGAGTCGTGGAACGACCTGTTCGGTCCGCTGATCTACATCAATTCCGAGAACCTGCAGACGCTGCCGGTGGCGCTGGCCCAGTTCCAGGGCGAGTACTTCACCCAGATCAGTCTGCTGATGTGCGGGGCAACCGTCTCGGTGGTCCCCGTCATCGTCGTCTTCCTCTTTGCGCAGCGCTATTTCATCCAAGGCATCACGATGACAGGAATGAAGGGGTGAGCACCGTGCCGGAGCGGCTCGTTGCCATGCAGATCGGAGCGGTTTCGTTCGTCGACGAAGGCGTCGACCAGACACTCGACATCCTGGCCGACCGGGGCGCGGTCAACGCGCTCTTCCTGGCCACACCGACCTGGACCCGGGGCACCGGCGGCCGCCAGATCCCCGGGCACCCGATTCCCGACCACGGCGTCTCCGAGTACGACCTCGGCTGGGTCGGCGGCAACTACGCGACGCCGCATCCGCAGTACTACGCCAACACCGCGCTCGGCTCGGTCGGCCGGGCGCCCGAACACCCCGAGCTCGACCTGCTCGGCGAGGTCATCCCGAAGGCGCGTGAGCGCGGGATCAAGTCGTTCGCCTGGATGGAGGAGAGCGGTGGCGCCCGCGAACTGCGGACCTACCCGAACTTCGCCAAGGTGCTCGAGGTGGACGCGTGGGGCCGTCCGGGCCGCCGGCCGTGTTTCAACAACCCGGACTACCGCAACTGGCACCTCGGGTTCGTCGAGGACTACGTGCAGAGCTATGAGCTCGACGGTCTGGCGTGGTGTTCGGAGCGGCCCGGCCCGCTGAACATGCTGATGCAGGGCACCGTCGAGGTGGCCGAGATCGGCTGCTTCTGCCGGCACTGCCAGCAGATCGCTCGCGACCGCGGCATCGACGTCGACCGCGCGATGCGCGGCTACCGTGAGCTGGTCGAGTGGAACCAGCGGGTCGGTGCCGGTGAGCGTCCGGTCGACGGCGCGTTCGTCACGTTCTGGCGGATCCTGCTGAACTTCCCCGAGGTGCTGTCCTGGCAGAACCTGTGGACCGAGAGCCAGCGACAGCTGTACCGCGACATCTACGGCGTCACCAAGGCGATCTCGCCCGAGGTCCAGGTCGGCTGGCACGTCTACCACAACATCTCGTTCAGCCCGTTCTATCGCGCCGATCAGGACTACACCGAGATGGCGAAGTTCTCCGATTTCATCAAGGTGGTCATCTACAACAACTGCGCCGGCCCGCGCTTCTTCACCTGGGTGAAGAGCATCTGCGGCTCGCTGTTCGCCGACGCGGAGCCCGAGGACGTCTACCCGTTGATGATGAAGCTGCTGCAGCTCGACGAAGGCGCGTACGAGAAGCTGCCGCAGACGGGCTTCACCGCGGACTACGTACGCCGCGAGACCGAGCGCGCCGTGGCCGGAGTCGGCGGGCAGAGCGCGATCTACCCGGGCATCGACATCGACATCCCGGTCGGCGTCGCCAAGCAGCGCGGGCTGGAGAAGCCGCGTGACGTCGGCACCAAGATCAACTGGGACGACAACGAGGGCGAGCTGACCGCCTGCACCCGAGAGTCGGTGCGGGACGCGACCCTGGCCGCGTTCGAGGGAGGCGCAGAGGGCGTCGTACTGAGTCGCAAGTACTCCGAGATGCTGCTGGAGAACCTGTCCGGCGCCGGCGACGCGATCCGGAGTCTCAAGTGACCCAGCCGGTGACACAGCCTTGGTATCAGCGCACACTCCGGTGGGCGCAGACCAACCTGACCGAGAAGGACCCGGCCCGGTACGACGCCGACTGGTGGCGCGAGCACTGGCGTCGTACCCGGGTGCAGGGCGTGATCGTCAACGCGGGCGGGATCGTCGCGTACTACCCGAGCAAGTTCGAGCTGCAGCACCGGGCCGAGTTCCTCGGCGATCGCGACCTGTACGGCGAGATCGTCGAGCTGGCCAAGGAGGACGGGCTGACCGTGCTCGCACGGATGGACTCCAACCGGGCCCACCAGCCCTTGTACGACGCCCATCCGGACTGGTTCGCGGTCGATGCCGACGGCAACCCTCACCGGGCCGGGGAGCTGTACGTCGCCTGTGTCACCGGGCCGTACTACCGGGAGTTCCTGACCGGGATCCTCGAGGAGATCATCGAACGGACCGCGCCGGACGGGATCACCGACAACAGCTGGAGCGGTCTGGGCCGGGACACGATCTGCTACTGCCCGAACTGCCGGGACAGCTTCGGCCAGGACCTCCCCACCAGGGTGGACTGGGCCGACCCGACCTACCGGCAGTGGATCCGGTGGAGTTACGACCGGCGGCTGGCGGTGTGGGACCTGAACAACGAGGTGACCCGCCGCGCCGGCGGTCCGGACTGCCTGTGGATCGGCATGAACGGCGGCGAGGTCGTTGCCCAGAGCAAGCGGCTGCGTGACGACGTGGAGATCTGCAAGCGCGCTTCGATCTTCATGCTCGACTCGCAGTGGCGCCACGACGAGTCCGGCTTCCAGGCCAACTCCGACAGCGGCAAGCGGCTGCACGGCCTGCTCGGCTGGGACACGCTGATCCCGGAGAGCACAGCGATGTACGACGCGGGGACGCCGACGTTCCGGCTCGGGAGCAAGCCCGCGCCGGAGGCCCGGATGTGGGCGGTCGAGGGATTCGCCGGCGGCATCCAGCCGTGGTGGCACCACATCGGTTCGGTGCACGAGGATCGGCGGCAGTACGCGACCGCCGAGCCGTTGTTCCGGTGGCACGAGGAGAACGATCGGTATTTGGTGAACCGCGAGCCGGTCGCCACGGTCGGGCTGCTGTGGAGTCAGCGCAGCGTGGACTTCCATGGCAAGGCCGATCCGGAGACGACCAGCTGGTTGCCGTACCGCGGCTGGGTCGACGCACTGGTCCGGGCCCGGATCCCGTACCTGCCGGTGCACGAGGTCGACCAGCGGTTCGCGGTGATCGTCGTACCGAACGTCGGAGTCCTGACCGACGAGCAGTGCGTCGCGCTACGCGAGTACGTCGATGGTGGCGGGCGGCTCGTGGTCACCGGTGAGTCGAGCCTGTACGACGAGTGGGGCGATCGGCGCGACGACTTCGCGCTGGCCGACCTGCTCGGCGTCCATCACGAGGGCAAGTCGCTCGAGGCCGGCACGGTCGACTGGGAGACGTACGCCGCGCATTCGTACCTGCGGATCGAGGACCGGGTGATCGCGGACGGCTTCGACGACACCGATGTGTTGCCGTTCGGCGGGCAGTTGGAAATGGTCGCGGCATCCGGGGCAGCGGTGACCTACGTTCCGCCGTTCCCGATCTATCCGCCCGAGAAGTCGTGGATGTCCGAGCCGCGGACCGACGTACCCGTGGTGGTGCTCGGCGAGCGGACGGCGTACCTGGCGGCGGACCTCGACCGGATGTACGCGCAGTACCACCATCCGGATCACGGTCGGCTGCTGGCGAACCTGGTCCGGTGGGCCGCCCGGGACGACATCCCGTTGCAGGTGGAAGGAGCCGGCGTACTCGACTGCCAGGTCTACCGGCAGGACGACGCGCTCGTGCTGCACCTGGTCAACCTCGATCAAGGTGGTGCGTGGCGCGGGCGGCTGGAGGAGCTGACGCCGGCCGGGCCGTTCACCGTCCGGATCCGGGGGACCGGCGACCGGGCCCGCTTCCTGGTCGCGGGCGGGGAGGCGGAGGTGAAGACCGACGACGGCTGGATTACGGTCGAGGTGGCGAGGATCGCCGATCACGAGGTCGTGGTTGTGACTGAGAGGGAGTGAGTTCGTGGCAGTCGAGGTCATCGGTGCACGACGCGCGCGGTACGACGAGATCCTGACCGAGCGGGCGCTCGGCCTGATCGAGCGGTTGCACCGCGAGTACGACGGGCGGCGGCGCGAGCTGCTCGACCGTCGCCGCGAGCGGGTCGCCGAGATCGCCGCCGGCGCATCGCTGGGATTCCTGGCGGAGACCAAGGACGTCCGCGACGAACCGGACTGGCGGGTCGCCGCGGCCGCGCCGGGGCTGGTCGACCGGCGGGTGGAGATCACCGGGCCGACCGACCGGAAGATGACGATCAACGCCCTGAACTCGGGCGCCAAGGTGTGGCTGGCCGACCAGGAGGACGCGAACACGCCGACCTGGGACAACGTGGTCGGCGGCCAGCTGAACCTGCTCGACGCGATCACCCGGCAGATCGACTTCAGCACCGATGCCAAGAGCTACACGCTGAAGCCGGACGACGAACTGGCCACCATCGTCGTCCGGCCGCGGGGCTGGCACCTGCCGGAGAAGCACCTCCTGATCGACGGCGAGCAGACGTCGGGGGCGCTGGTCGACTTCGCGCTCTACCTCGCCGCCTCCGGGCAGCTGCAGATCGATCGTGGGCAGGGTCCGTACTTCTACCTGCCGAAGATGGAGTCGCACCTGGAGGCGCGGCTCTGGAACGACGTGTTCGTGACCGCGCAGGAAGAGCTCGGCATCCCCCGCGGGACGATCCGGGCCACCGTGCTGATCGAGACGTACCCGGCCGCGTTCGAGATGGAGGAGATCCTCTACGAGCTGCGCGAGCACTCGGCCGGTCTGAACGCGGGGCGCTGGGACTACATGTTCAGCGTGATCAAGACGCACCGGACCCGGGGCGCCGACTTCCAGCTGCCCGACCGCAACAGCGTCACGATGACAGTTCCGTTCATGCGGGCGTACACCGAGCTGCTGGTGCGGACCTGCCACAAGCGTGGCGCACACGCGATCGGCGGGATGGCGGCGTTCATCCCGAGCAAGGACCCGGCGGTGAACGAGCAGGCGTTCACCAAGGTCGAGGCGGACAAGACGCGCGAGGCCGGCGACGGGTTCGACGGCTCGTGGGTGGCGCACCCCGGGATGGTCGAGACCTGCCGGACCGTTTTCGACTCGGTGCTCGGGGACAAGCCCAACCAGCTGGACAAGCTCCGCGAGGACGTCCAGGTGACGGCCGAGCAGTTGCTCGACGTCGCGTCGACGCCGGGTGCGGTGACCGAGGCCGGCCTGCGGAACAACGTCAGCGTCGCGATCCAGTATCTGGCGGCGTGGCTTGAAGGGACCGGCGCGGTCGGGATCTTCAACCTGATGGAGGACGCGGCGACGGCCGAGATCTCCCGGTCGCAGATCTGGCAGTGGCGCCTCAACGGCGTCGTACTGGACACCGGGGAGACCGTCACGACCGAGCTGGTCGAGCGGATCGCCGACGAAGAGATCCTGAAGCTCGACCAGTACCTGCGCTACCAGTCCGCCCGGGCTCTGTTCCTGGAGGTTGCGAACTCAGAAGAGTACGTCGACTTCCTGACGCTGCCCGCCTACGAACGGTTCGACTGAGGCCAGCCCCTTGGCTGACACCTGAGACACAGGTCGGCGCGGGCGCTACGCCCGCCCCAGCTGGGCTGCCCGTGGAGATGCTCGCGGGTACGGCGGTTGGTCCAAGTCAGCTGGTGATCCGTTGAGCTGCACGGTTGTACGGTCAAATTTTCGGGGCATAACCGTTCATTTCAAGGGATAACTCCCGAAACGTCGCCGGCGTGCGAGCGGTTCGACTGAGCTGCCGGGCGACGGGAGTGATGGGTATGGGGAGCGCGCAGCGCACCGGATCCGGAGGGTTGCACTCCCCGAACGGGCTAGTTGCGGGTGGGCGGGTCGACATTCACTGTGGGGATGCCGCCGCCCGCCCGGGCGATGATCGCCAGGGACGGCTCGCTACTCGGGTTGCTCTCGCGATGCACCGTGAACGCGGGCACGTGGACGAAGTCGCCGGCGACCGCGTCGAGGTACTCGTCGGTGCCCTCGAACTCCAGCCGCAGTACGCCGGAGACGATGTAGAGGCTGCTCTCGTTCTTGTCGTGGTGATGCCAGCCGGAGATCGCTCCGGGGTCGGTGATGACCTTCCCGGCCCAGAGGATCGGCAGCTCGAACGCCCGCATCCGCAGCATGCCGGAGGTCGGGTCGGCGGCCACCAGGTCGCCTGCCTTGATGACGCGAACAGGTTCGCTCATACCAGCAGTCTGACGTCCCCCGGGCGCACTCGCCACCGGGGGCCGGCAGATGCAACCCGCCGGGCGCGCGGTCAACCACGCGTGATGCGCCTAGGCTGCGAAGCATGGCAAGCATCGTGTTGCGGGTCCGGCTGACCAGCGGTGATCAGCTGGATGTCACCTACGAGAAGGCTGCCGCGGCCGACGACAACGAGGTCGTCGAACACGCCATCGCCGAACTCGCGGGTGATCCCGGCGTCCTGCGCTGCCGGCATGGCGACCGGGACATCGTGCTGTACGCGCGCGGAGTCGCCGCGATCGAGGTCGCGCCGCGGGGTGCGGTCCTGTAACCGCGGAGTGATGCCCTGGCGCCGGCTCGCCAGGGCATCCGGATCCGTTCAGCGCTTGCCGGGATAGGCGGCGTCGACTTCGACCTCGACAAGCCAGCCGGTCACTGGGAGGTTCTCGATCTCGAGGGCGAAGCGGGAGGGCCGGGACTTGTTGACGACGAACGGCTTGGCGGGTGGCGCCGTACCGAGTGGGACCGGGACGTACCGACCTGTGGTGAGGTCGGTGTTGGCGAAGTACTGGCGGTAGGCGCGGTTCCAGCCGGCGAAGTCGGCGGTGGTGGCGCCGGCCGGGTTCTGCAGGAAGACGCGCATCGTGTAGACGTCCGCGTACGACAGACCCGCGGCCTGGAGGTTCTCGCCGATGCGGCGGAGCACGTTGATGCCTTGGGCCTCGGTGATGGTGACCCCGGCGGGCAGGGCGCCGCCGGGGAAGACGGTGGTGTCGACGTACGACGCTTCCGACCCGGCGGGAGCGTCCGTGTTCAGGGCGGTCGGACCGATGCCGCTGGTCTTGTAGACGGGAGTGTTGGCCCCGATGCTGACACCGGTGGCGATCATCGGGTTGGACTGGCCGGCCGGGAGCGCGGGAACGACGGTGCCCGGCTTCGGCGGCTTCGGTCTGTCCCACCAGCCCGCGGCGGTGGACGCTCCGGCGGTGAAGGACACGACAAGGGCGACCAGGCCGGCGATCACGCGGGTCTTCATCGGCCCGCCACGACGCGGTCGTGCAGGGCGGTCACGGTCGCGCGGGCGGAGACGATCGCACCGTGCTGCCAGGCGATGGTGTGCGACAGGTGGTCGCCGGCGAAGTAGATGTTGCCGGTGGCATCGAGGAGCCGGGCGTAGATCCCGTCGGTCTGGGACGGCCAGCTGACCCAGGACGCCTCGGAGTACTTCGTGCCCATCCAGTTCACCGAGAACGCCGCCTTGACGTTCTTGGTGTACACGTCTCCGTGGATCTTGGCGCCCTGCATCAGCGCGCGTTCCAGCCGGGCGGCCGGCGTCAGAGCGCCGTACGCGGTGGCGTTGGCGCCGGTGTTGTAGTAGCCGATGACTGTGCCGCGCTCGCCGTGGAAGCCCGTCGACGGGTACCAGGTGTTGACCGTGTCGAGGCTGCTGTTGGTGATGCCGCCGTAGATCCGGTGGTCCTCCTCCCACCAGCGGCGGCCGTACTCGATGCCGATCTTGCCCGCGTTCGTGGGCCGGGCGTACTTCAGGGCCTCGAGGATCGGGGCCGGCAGGTTGGACGGGACCTTCGCTGCCAGGTGCGGCGGCAGCGTGCAGATCGCGTAGTCCGCCGTGAGCACCCGGCTCCACGTTCCGGTCTTGTAGGTGACCTCGACGCCCGCGCCGGTGTTGCGCAGCGCGGTCACCTCGGCGCCGTACCGGATCTTGTCCTTGCCGATCGCCTTCTCGAACGCGTACGGGATCCGGTCCATCCCGCCGACCGGCTGGAACATCATCATCGCCTGGTCCCAGCCGAACTCGAACGAGAAGTAGTTGCCGACGCCACTGGCGAAGACATCGCTCAACGGGTAGGGCGCGGCCGTCGTACCGCCTTCCATCCCGGCGCCCGGTTCGACTTCGTAGCCGCGTCGGCCGTCGGTGCCGGTGTAGGCGAAGCCGGCCGCCTTGTTCCCGATCGCACCGAAGCTGCTGAGGAATCCGATCAGCGCCTCCTTGTCGGTCGCCGTCAGCAGGCTGTCGAGGGCGCCCTGGTCGGTTGCCGTGGCGAGCAGTTCGGAGACGTATCCGTACACGTCGGCCTTGGCGGTGCGGTGCCGGATCGCTTTGCCGGAAAGGGCAGTGGAGCCTTCGCGGTACAGGTACGCGTCGGCGTTCTGGTTGACGAACGGCTCGATCGCGACGCCGAGTTCACGGCAGTACTCGAGCGTCAGGTGGTGCTGGGGGAGACGGCCCGGCCCGGCGTTCATGTACTGGCCGGGGGAGAACGTCGCCCGTTGGGTGTTGCCGACCAGATCGGTCTCCGTGGTGCCGCCGCGGACCGTCCAGTTGCGGCCGCCCGGGCGATTGCGGGCTTCCAGCAGCGTGACCTTGTAACCGGCCTTGAGCAGTTCGTACGCCGAGGTCAGGCCGGCGATCCCGGCACCGAGGACGACGATGTGCTTGGTGTTGCGGCCGTTCAGCTCGACGCGCGACGGAGCGGCGTACGCGGGGGTCTCGGCGACGCTCGTGAGGCCGAGCGCCGACATCGTGGAGTACAGGACACCGGCCCCACCGGTGATACCGACCTGCTGCAGGAACTGACGTCTGGTCTGCGCCATGCCTTCTCCTCACTGGGCAACGGGGTAGCTGACCAGAAAGGTAAAGACTTGATGTTTTCGCTCTGTGTCCGGGCGGTGACGACCTGAGACCGATACTGAAAGGTATGTTTCGGATTAACGAACCTGTTGGAGCTGGGGCCGTAAAGCCTTCACGACCGGCGCGATCTCGGCGTACACCCCTGGGTAGTTGGGCTCGGCGCAGCCGCTGCCCCAGGAGACGAGACCGAGCAAGCGGCCGTTGAGGACGAGCGGTCCGCCGGAGTCGCCCTGGCAGGCGTCGCCGGTGCCGTTGAGGTAGCCGGCGCAGACGTTCGACGCGGCCGCGTAACCGCCGGCGACGTACTCCCTGTTCGCCAGGCAGACGTCGTCGCCGAGGTCGGGCACGGCCAGCTTCTGCAGCGTGTCTTCGGGTCCCGTCCCCGCGGTGTCGCCCCAGCCGTAGACAGTCGGTACAACGCCCCGCCGGTCGGCCTTCGGGTTCGTCTCGAGTCGCATCATCGGCACACCGGTGAACGGCTTGGCCAGGGTCAGGACGGCGAAGTCGTTGCGGTTCGTCTTCGCGCTGTACTCCGGATGAATCCACACCTTGCTGATCCCGGACACCCGGCCGACCGAGTCGTCCCGCAGATCGGCCCGTCCCTGGATCGCCGTGTACGACGCCACCGCCCGGCCCATGCAATGCGCGGCGGTCAGCACCTTGTCCGGCCGCACCAGCACCCCACTGCAATACCGTCCGGTCGGCCGCACGGACGCGGTGTTGGTCAGCGCCACCGCCCACGGAGCCTCACTGACACTCGCCAGCGTCCCCCCGACAATCAACTTCTTCCCCGTGGACGCCGACACCGCTCCCGCCGACACCACCACGAGAATCACCGCCAGCACAGCAGCCCGTCGCAACATGCCGACGAACTTACTCCAGGTAAGCAGTCGACAGCGGAAGGTGGCCACCCCGACCACGCGTGCCGGGGTGGCCACGTCGGTGGCCGCCTGTGACGACTCCTGACCGCCGAACGTCTTGTTCAGAACGGCGATCTGCCGCGAGATCTGGGAGTTGGTCACGTCGCCGTTGCCGGCCGCGTCACGCATCACGTTCACGTAGACCGGTACGGTCGCCGCGGCCAGGGCACCCTTCGGTACTGCGGTGCCACGGGCCTTCAGGATCTGTGCGGTCCTGGCTTCGATCGCCTTCTGCTCGGCAGCGGAGATGTCCCGGGTGTCCGGGCCGTGGCCGCCCTTGGCCGTGGCATTCCCGGGCGGCGCGTTCCTCCGGGTCGGGCCACTGGGCGGGCGGCCGGTTGCTCGGCATCCTCCGCACCAGGTCCCTTCTCCGGAAGCGATCGCCGGCGAATCTCCCGCGGTCTAGGGAAAACCTTCAGTGCTCGCGGGAGCGTACAGGCTCGGGTTTCACAAGCGCGCCATCCCGGAGTCGGCAAGGCCTGGTGAGAAAACTACGACTAGTTGCAGGGGGTGCGTCGGAGAGCTACCGGTGATCGAGGGACCCCGGCATGGCGTGTCCGGGGGTGGGGGTGGCTACTGTCGTCGGGTGCAGAAATGGCCTGGTCGTCCTTACCCTCTCGGTGCCACGTACGACGGCGCCGGGACCAACTTCGCGGTGTTCTCGGAGGTAGCGGAACGAGTGGACCTGGCCCTGGTCGCCGACGACGGGACCGAGCAACTGGTGCAGCTGACCGAGGTGGACGGGTTCGTCTGGCACGCGTTCCTGCCGGCGGTCCAGCCAGGTCAGCGGTACGGGTTCCGGGTGCACGGCCCGTACAACCCGGCCGATGGCCACCGGTGCAACCCCTCCAAGCTGCTGCTCGATCCGTACGCGAAGGCCATCGACGGGCAGATCGACGGTGACGAGTCGCTGTTCAGCTACCGGTTCGGCAACCCGGACGAGCTGAACACGATGGACAACCGCGAGCACACGATGCTGTCGGTGGTGACGAACCCGTTCTTCGACTGGGGCAACGACCGGCCGCCCGAGCACGCCTACCACCAGACGGTGATCTATGAGGCACACGTCAAGGGCCTGACCAAGACCCACCCGGCGCTGCCGGAGGACATCCGCGGCACGTACGCCGGGATCGGGCACCCGGCGATCGTCGAGCACCTCAAGGAGCTCGGGGTGTCGGCGATCGAGCTGATGCCGATCCACCAGTTCGCCCAGGACGGCCACCTGCAGGAGCTCGGCCTGTCGAACTACTGGGGCTACAACACGATCGGCTTCTTCGCGCCGCACAACGACTACGCGGCCGGCGGCACCCGCGGTCAGCAGGTGACCGAGTTCAAGACGATGGTGAAGGCCCTGCACGAGGCGGACATCGAGGTCATCCTCGACGTGGTCTACAACCACACCGCGGAGGGCAACGAGTTCGGTCCGACCCTGTCGTTCAAGGGCATCGACAACGCGGCGTACTACCGGCTGGTGGATGCCGACAAGCGGCACTACTACGACACCACCGGCACCGGGAACAGCCTGCTGATGCGGCACCCGCACGTGCTGCAGCTGATCATGGACTCGCTGCGCTACTGGGTCACCGAGATGCACGTCGACGGGTTCCGCTTCGACCTGGCCGCCACCCTGGCCCGCCAGTTCCACGAAGTCGACCGGCTGTCGGCGTTCTTCGACCTGGTCCAGCAGGACCCGGTGGTGAGTCAGGTCAAGCTGATCGCCGAGCCGTGGGACGTCGGCGACGGCGGCTACCAGGTGGGCAACTTCCCACCGCTGTGGACCGAGTGGAACGGCAAGTTCCGCGACACCGTGCGGGACTTCTGGCGCGGCGAGAAGTACACGCTGGCCGAGTTCGCCTCCCGGCTGACCGGCTCGTCGGACCTGTACCAGGACGACAGCCGCCGGCCACTGGCGAGCATCAACTTCATCACCGCGCACGACGGCTTCACGCTGCGCGACCTGGTCTCCTACAACGACAAGCACAACGAGGCGAACGGCGAGGGCGGCAAGGACGGCGAGAGCCACAACCGCTCCTGGAACTGCGGTGTCGAGGGCGAGACCGAGGATGCCGAAGTCCTCGAGCTGCGGGGCAGGCAGCAGCGCAACTTCCTGACCACGCTGCTGATCTCGCAGGGCGTGCCGATGATCGCCCACGGCGACGAGCTCGGCCGGACCCAGCGCGGCAACAACAACGTCTACTGCCAGGACAACGAGATCGCCTGGGTCGACTGGGAGCTGTCCGATCCGCAGAAGGACCTGCTGGAGTTCACCAGCCTGCTGGTCAAGCTGCGCAACAACCACCCGGTACTGCGTCGTCGCCGCTTCTTCCACGGCGACACCGGTGTCGACGGACTCGGCGACCTGGTCTGGTTCACCCCGATGGGCACCGAGATGCAGAACGGCGACTGGCAGCGCGACGACGCCCGCGCGATCGCCGTGTTCCTGAACGGCGACGCGATCTCCGAGCCGGACCAGCGCGGTGAGCCGGTGGTGGACGACTCGTTCCTGGTCCTGCTGAACAGCGACTACGAACCGCAGGACTTCCTGCTCCCACCCAAGGAGTACGGCGAGAACTGGACGGTGGTCGTGGACACGACGACCGCGCAGGGCGGCGCGGGCGACGAGCCGCATGCCGCCGGCAGCACAATGCGGCTGGAGGCGCGCAGCACGCTCGTCCTGACCCGCCCGAGGCAGGCTGCGGGATGACAGCGGCCCCGCAGGCCACCTACCGGTTGCAGCTGTACGCCGGTTTCGGGTTCGACGATGCCGCCACGGTGGTCCCGTACCTGCACAGCCTCGGGATCTCCCACGCGTACCTGTCCCCGATCCTTCAGGCCGCGCCCGGCTCCACCCATGGGTACGACGTAGTGGATCACAGCCGGCTGTCGGACGCGGCCGGTGGCCGTGCCGCGTTCGACAGGCTGGCCGCACGGCTGCGCGACCATCGCATGGGCGCGGTGGCGGACGTCGTACCGAATCATGTCGCGGTGCCGACGCCTGCGCGGCTCAACAAGGCGCTGTGGTCGGTGCTGCGGGACGGACCGGGGTCGCCGTACGCGGAGTGGTTCGACGTCGACTGGGGTTCGGGGAACCAGCCGTTGCTGATGGCTGTGCTGGGTCAGCGGATCGGCAGGGTGCTCGCGGACGGCGAGTTGTCGATCGACGGCGACGTACTGCGGTACTACGACCATGAGTACCCACTGCGGCCGGGCACTGAGGATCTGCCGCTCGCGGAGCTGGTGACGGAGCAGTGGTACCGCCTCGCGCACTGGCGGGTCGCGGACGAGGAGCTGAACTACCGGCGCTTCTTCGACGTGGACACGCTCGCCGCCGTCCGCGTGGAGACGCAGGAGGTCTTCGAAGCCACGCACGAGCTGCTGCTGGAGTTGCTGCACGACGGCGAGCTCAACGGCTTCCGCATCGACCATCCGGACGGGCTGGCCGACCCGCGCGGGTATCTGCGCCGGCTGGCCGAGCGGACCGGTGGCGCGTGGGTCGTGGTGGAGAAGATCCTCGAAGGCGACGAGGAGCTGCCACGCGACTGGCCCTGCGCGGGCACCACCGGGTACGACGCCCTGCTCCGCGTCGGCGGTCTCTTCGTCGACCCGGCGGGTGCAGCGCCGCTGTCTGCCCTCCACTCCGAGCTGACCGGTGAGCCTGCCGACTTCGCACCCGTTGTGGAGCAGGCGAAGCGCGAGATCGTCCAGCACGGGCAGTACGCCGAGGTGCACCGGCTGGTCGAGTTGCTGGCTCGCATCTGCCAGGACGACGTACGGCTGCGTGACCACACGAGGCGTGCGTTCCATGAGGTGGTCGTCGAACTGCTGGTCCACTTCGATATCTATCGGGCGTACGTCATCCCAGGGGAGCCGCCCTCGCCGACCGCGGTGCAGGCGTTGGAGCGGGCGGCCGAGAAGGCGCGGGAGAATCTCGACGACGACCGGCGGGAGACGCTGGATGTCGTCCTGCATCTGCTGCTGGGTCGCGAGACGAGCCGGATCGACGAGCATGCGCGGCACGAGCTGATCGTCCGGTTCCAGCAGACCTGTGGTCCGGTGATGGCGAAGGGCGTCGAGGACACCGCGTTCTACCGGTGGTTCCGGCTGACGTCGCTGAACGAGGTCGGTGGGGACCCCGAGCACTTCGGCGTGACCCCGGAGGAGTTCCACGCGTTCGCGGCCCGGCTGAACCAGCACTGGCCGAAGACGATGACCACACTGTCCACCCACGACACCAAGCGGTCCGAGGACGTGCGTGCGCGGCTCGGTGTGCTGTCCGAGCAGCCGGCAGCCTGGTCGGAGGCGGTGCGCGAGTGGCGGCGGCTGTCTGAGGACCACCGGAGCCCGCTGCTCGACGGCAGCACGGAGTACCTGTTCTGGCAGACCCTCTTCGGCACCTGGGACGACGGACCGCTGCCCGAGGATCGCGTACAGGCCTATCTGCTCAAGGCGATCCGCGAAGCGAAGCGCCACACCACCTGGACCTCACCGGACGAGGAGTACGAGCAGGCCGTCGCCGCCTTCGCCACGGCGATCCTGGCCGACTCCGCAGTGCTGGACTCGGTACGACGGTTTGCCGCCAAGCAATCCGGATTCGTCCGGGCGGCGACGCTCGGCCAGAAGTTGGTGCAGCTGACGATGCCCGGCGTACCGGATGTGTACCAAGGCACCGAGGTGGTCGACCTGTCGCTGGTGGACCCGGACAACCGGCGGCCGGTCGACTACGAGGACCGGATCGCCCGTTTGCTGCGGCTGGACGAGGGCGGCAAGCCGGACGACCTGTCCGACGAGAAGCTGCTGGTCACCTCGCGAGCACTCCGCATCCGCCGGCAGTACCCGGAGGCCTTCGCGGGCAGCTACACCCCACTGCCCACCTCCAACGGTCACGCCGTTGCTTTCGCGAGGGGAGACGCGGTGATCACGGTGGCAACCCGGCTGCCGGCCGCTCTGCATCGCCTGGGTGGTTGGGGCGACAGCACAGTGGTGCTGCCGAGCGGTCAGTGGAAGAACGTGTTGACCGGGCGCGAGGTGGGTAGTGGTGCAGCCCGGATCCACGAGCTGCTGGAGGACCTCCCGGTGGCCCTGCTCGTGAGGAGCTGAATGCATACCTTCCGTGTCTGGGCGCCGAGTGCGTCGTCGGTCGACCTGGTGTTGCGCGACGGCGTACTGCCCCTGCGCTGGGCAGCGGACGGCTGGTGGACGCGGGATGTGGTCGAGGCACATCACGGCACCGACTACGCCTTCGCCGTCGACGGCAGCGAGCCGCTCGCGGATCCGCGGAGCCCCTGGCAACCCGATGGCGTGCACGGCTTCAGCCGGGTGTTCGACGAAGACCGGTTCCGCTGGACCGACGGCGACTGGACCGGCCGGGGCGTGCGCGGCTCGGTGTTCTACGAGCTGCACGTCGGGACCTTCACCCTGGAAGGCACGCTGGACGCGGCCGCCGACCATCTGGACTACCTGGTGGCGCTGGGCGTCGAGGTGGTCTCGCTGATGCCCGTCGCCGCCTTCCCCGGCCGTCACGGCTGGGGGTACGACGGTGTGGACCTCTACGCCGTTCACGAGCCGTACGGCGGGCCTGAGGCGCTGCAGCGGTTCGTCAACCGGTGTCACGAGGTCGGTCTGGCCGTGTGCCTCGACGTCGTCTACAACCACCTCGGTCCGAGCGGGAACCGCCTGGACATGTACGGCCCGTACTTCACCGACCGGCATACGACGCCGTGGGGCCGCGCGGTCAACCTGGACGACACCGGGAGCACCGAGGTACGGCGGTGGATCTGCGACAACGCACTGCGGTGGTTCCGGTCGTTCCACCTCGACGCTTTGCGGCTGGACGCCGTACATGCGCTGGCTGACGAGAGCCCGACGCACCTGCTGGCGCAGTTGTCGACGGAGACCGCGGAGTTGTCGCGGGAGCTCGGACGGCCACTCGGTCTGGTGGCGGAGTCGGACCTGAACGACCCGCGGATGGTGGAGCCGGTGGCCGAGGGCGGTCTGGGGATGACTGCACAGTGGAGCGACGACTTCCACCATGCACTGCACACGCTGCTGACCGGCGAACGAGCCGGGTACTACGTGGACTTCGCTGAGCCGGGTGTGTTCGCGAAGACGCTCACCCAGGTGTTCCTGCACGACGGGTCGTACTCGACGTTCCGCGGGAAGGACTGGGGTCACCCGGTCGACCCGGCCAAGCACCGCGGCAGTGAATTCCTCGCGTACACGTCGAACCACGACCAGGTCGGCAACCGCGCGCTGGGCGACCGGCCGGCGCTGACGCCGGGCCAGCTTGCGATCGGCGCCGCTCTGGTGATCACGTCGCCGTACACGCCGATGCTGTTCATGGGTGAGGAGTGGGGAGCGTCGACGCCGTGGCGCTACTTCACCGACCACGACGAGCCGGCGCTGGCCGAGGCCGTCCGGACCGGTCGCCGGCGGGAGTTCGCGGCGCACGGCTGGAACGCCGACGAGATCCCGGACCCGCAGGATCCGGCGACGTGGCGCAGTTCGGTCCTCGACTGGACGGAGGTCGACGAGCCGCCGCACCGCGAACTGCTGGCCTGGTACCGCGACCTGCTGGCCCTCCGTGCCCGCACCCCGGACCTGCGCGACGACCGGATGGAGTCCGTCGGCATCGCGTACGACGCCGACGGGGACTGGATCGTGGTCACGCGGGGCCGGTTGCGGGTCGTGGTGAATCTGGCCGCGACCGAGTCCGTGGTCCCGGTCGACGGCGTTCCGGCGTACCAGCTGATGGCGTTCCTGCCGGCCGAACCGGTCGGCGAGGGCGTCCGGTTGGCGGGTCACGGCGTCGCGATCGTCATCGTCTGAGACTTTCCAACGGCCCGATTTCCGGCGCAATCCAACACAACCCGGCGTTCGAGCCTGTTCGTCGATGGTGATTTCCGGGATCGCTTGCCTCCGGCGCGCTGGAGGCGGACTGTGTAACCGCCAGGGGTGTAGCCGGGGGGTTGACGGGAGGATCTGGATGACAGTCGGAGGCGTCGACACTTACTACGACTACGAAGAGAAGCAGTGGAAGAGCCGGCGGCTGGGAGGCGGACCGATCCGCCGCGGCCCGGTGTGCCCGGCCCCACGAACCGCTGACCACGCGGCGCACGAATCACCCCGCGAACGGCATCCGGCCGGCCGCGACCACGAGAAGACCACGACCGCCCTCGCCTGAGAAACCGGGCTGACACACCGGTGACAGGGCCCGCCAGATCAGGTCACCGACAGCAGCCGGAAGTCACCACAGCGGCCGTCGTGCCGGAACCCGACGGCCGCTGCGGGCTGTCCCGGAGCCGGTCCGACCATCGGCTCCGCGCTGCCCGAAGCGCCCGACGGAGCGACGGTCGCGAACGCCGCCGGGACGTAGGTGGAGACGCTCGAACCCACCCGGGACTCGCGTCGCGGTTCTCCAAGACCGTCGGGTTCGAGAACTACAGCCCGTCCGGGCTGCTCCTGATCACCGGCCGAATGGTTGCCGGAGGCGACCATCAGCTCGATCCCGCGGCAGGTCCGCCGCTCACGTCGTACTTCGACCTGATCGCACAGGGCCCGCGAAGACTGGCCGGGGTGAGAGCGGGACAGATCGGGCGTCGCATAGAGTGACTGAGGTCACCACCGGATCGGAAGGACCCGCCGCGATGGCCGATGCAGACCAGCAGGGGAAGCGTTCGTACGCGGAGTTCGATGTGAGCAGGCCGAGCATCGCCCGCACCTACGACTACCTGCTCGGCGGCAAGGACAACTTCGCCGTCGACCGCGCCTTCGGGGACCGGTTCATCACGGAGTTGCCCGGTTCGTCGGTGATCGCCCACGACAACCGCGGGGCGCTGGTGCGGGCGGTCCAGCAGATGATCACCCACACGCCGGTCCGGCAGTTCATCGACCTGGGCAGCGGCCTGCCGACCGCGGACAATGTTCACCAGGTCGCGCAGCGGTACGTGCCCGAGGCGAAGGTCGTGTACGTCGACAACGACCCGATCGTGCTCGCCCACGGCCGCGCCCTGCTGGCCGAGAACGAGAACACCACCGTGATCCAGGCCGACCTGCGTGAGCCGAAGGCGATCTACGAGCACCCGGACACCAACGCGCTGATCGACTTCGGCCAGCCGGTCGGGATCATCTTCAGTGCGACGCTGCACCACGTGAACGACGACGAGGACCCGGCCGGCCTGGTCCGGTTCTGGTACGACCGGATCGCGCCCGGCAGCCACGTCTTCATCAGCCACTTCCGCAGCGAGAACGACTCGCGCAGCCAGGAGTTGGAACAGGTCCTGCAGGGCTCACTCGGCCGGGGCCGCTGGCGCACCGACGAGCAGATCCTCGCGCTGTACGGCGACGGGTTCACCGTCCTCGAGCCCGGCCTGGTCCCGGCGGTCAGGTGGCGCAACCGCGAGCCGGTCGAGGACCTCACCGACTACCAGCCGCTGATCGCCGCCGTGCTCGCGGTCAAGGACTGAGGGGTCAGGGGTCAGGGACTGATCAGACCGACTTCCCCACGAAGAGGTTCGACGTGTAGGTGTCTTCCGGCCCGATGACGGTCACCCGGATCTTCTGCCCGACCGCACTGCACGGGAACCGGTCGTCGACCAGCATGCGACCCTCGCCGGGAACGCCGACGCTGCCGCAGCCCATCTGCACACCGGCCGACCTGGCTCGGAGGTCGTGAATGCCCTTGAGCACGACCTCCTCGTTGATGTACGCCTCCGTGCTCGGAACTCCCCAGCTCATGGTGTGGCCACCCGGCGCCGGGACCTGAACCTGCCAGTCAGTTCAGGAACCGTTCCGCCGTGAGGAAGCCGAGTTGTGCGGTTTTCGTGGTGCCGTCCGGCAGGGTGATCTTGACCTCCGGGCCGATGGTGAAACCGGACCGGTACAAGCGGTCGACCGCCCGTTCGTTGCGCGTGTCGGGCTCGGCGACGAGTCGCGGATGTCCGAGGTGGACGAACACGAACCGGCCCAGTGCCCGCAACAGGTTCCCGGTGAAGCCCGGGCGTGGATCGCCCGGCGCAACCAGCAGGTGCGCCCCGATGTCCCCGGCCTGGATCTCGTACGCCGCCCCGACCGGATCGGCTTGTGGATCGTAGGTCTGCAGCAACCCGATCGGTACGCCGTCCAACTGCACGACGTACACGTGATGCGTGGGCACCGAGTCCAGGAACTCGTAGGTCGCCGCGATCGCGTCCCGGGACAACCCGCCCATGCCCCAGAAGCTCGCGCGCTCGGCCGTGACCCAACCGTGGATGAGGTCGAGGTCCCGCGACGGATCCGCCTCGACGATGCGGACCGTGCCGAAACCCTCGATCTCGTGGGTGAAACTCCGGTCCTCCCGCTCGAGCGCATCCCAGTCGGTGACGATCGGCGCGAGCTCACCACGCAACCACAACGGCAGCTGATCGTGATGATGCGGCTCGCCGAGTACGCCGGACGCACCCAGTGGCACCACCCATCGGCTGGCCGACCGATCCGCGAGATCCCAGGCATAGCGCGCAGCCGAGCCGCGCACGCACACATCGGTGAGTCCCGGCAGGGACGACGTACACCTCACACAGTGATGGTCACCGGAAAGACCGAGGTCGAACGGTTCCTCGCCCGGCGCGAACACCGGGCCGCGCAACGCGTGCAACGGCGACAGCTGATGCGTCTCACCCCACGGCGGGCGGCGCTTGCGTGCGGCAACTTCTTCCAATGCCTCGCGCGCCAGCCAGGACACGTTGACGTCCGGGATCAGCTCGGTCGTGAGCAGGTTCTCCACCGCGTACGAGACATGCGTGAGCACGTCCATCCACGGCACGAACACCTCGGGGACCTGCGCATCTTCGAGTACGCCGAAGTGGTCGGCCAGCCGGGACACCAGTGCCTTCCGGATCGCGGCGTACGACGAAGCCGTGCTGCTCGTCGCGTCCATCCGCCGGTCCCAGCCGAGCAGTTCAGTGCGCAAGGCAACTGCTTCCGGTGACAGATCCTCCATGCCGACCAGCAGGGCCAACAGACACCCCGCAGACCCGAGATAGGTGTCCTTGTGGATCGACGGCATCTCCGCCACCGACCAGTTCGACTGTGACGTCACCAGCTCACGGATCCGGTGAGATCGATGGAGCGCGGCGAACTCCACGCCGAGCGGGGCCGCGAGTTCCCGCGCGTTCGCCATCACGGCCGGTCCGTCAACAGTTGCCCGCGGCATCGGGTCGTGCCAGCCGTCCCACTGGTGCTCGGCTTCCCACGCTGGTACGACGCGCAGCATGTTGTCGGCGTGACGTCGCGGAACCAGCCCGGCGGTGCGATGGAGCAACCCGCCCGCGGTGTCGGCCGCGAGGATCACGTTGACCGGCTCCACCCAGTCGCCGACGGCTGCATCGATGTCCGCCACGGTAGTTGCCTGGAGCAACCTGGGGATGACCTCGAAGCCGAGCCGCCCGGTCACGCGCGGCGGGTATCGCAGGCTGATCGTCTGGGCCGAGTCGTTGACGATCACCGGACCACGTTCGGTCTCGATCACCTCGACCTCGATCGGATCCGCGCCGGCCACCTCGACGACCTCGGTGTGGACCTGGGCCGGCTTCCAGCCGTCCGGGCCGAGCGCTTCCAGTCCCGGCCCGGCCGGCCGGAGCTGCTCGGCGTACAGGTCCTGGTAGTCGGCCATCGCGTTGGTGATCGCCCAGGCGACCTCCCCGGTGTGGCCGAAGTGCGCGACTCCGGGGATCCCGGGAACGGCGAGCCCGAGTACGTCGTACTCGGGGCAGGACAACCGGAGCTGTTGGTAGACGCCGGGGCTCTCGATGTAGCGGTGCGGGTCGCCGGCGACGATCGCCTGGCCGCTGCTGGACAGCGACCCCGGGATCATCCAGCCGTTGCTGCCTGCCGTCCGCGGCCCCTCCGAGGTGAACAGGTCGATCTTGTCGTCGCCGAGGGTCCGCGCGACGTGGGTGCGCCAGAGCTTGCTCGGGAAACCGGCGAACAGGATGTGCACCGCGAGCCAGATGCCGAGCGGCGCCCACGGCTCCCACTCCTGCAGCGTGAGCCCGGTCTCGGCGAACTCGGGGGCGCGGGCCGCTCCACCGGGAAGCGCGTGGTTGACGCCCTCGACGTACGCCGTGATCCACTCGCGGGTCTGCTCGTCGAGCGCCTCGAAGCAGCGTTGCGCGGTGTCGGCGAGCCGGGCCTGCCGTGCGAACACGTCCCAGCCCGCCGCCTCGGGGCCGAGGAAGGCCGCGCTCGTGCCGAGGAACCGGCGGCGCTCGAGCTCGAGCTGCCAGGCGCGGTCGGCCGCGGCGTTGGTGCCTTGCAGGTAGACGAGAGCCAGCGGGTCTCCAGCCCGCAGATGCGGTACGCCGTACGCGTCCCGGAACACCCGAGCATTCACTCCTGGCCTCGTTTCAGTTAGTTAGGCTGCGCTAACTTACAAGTCAGATTCTTCGGCCGCAATGGCATCGACTCTAGGGGAGGATCTCGTGGGGCACGGCTGGGAAGGTGTGGTGCTCAAGCTGTTCCGCGGGAAGGACTTCGTCCTCACCGTGACGGGTGCCGGCACCTCGCACGACGCCGACCACTCGCTGCCGTTCCGGATCGATCCCGAGCGGCACGAGCTCCGTCCGATCCCACGGCCGGAACTCGTCGCGAGCGTCAAGACGGATCTGCCGAAGCTCCTCGGCGACGCCTCGGACGCGTACGTCTGGATAGCCTGTGACACGGCCACCACCCGCGCGCTCACGACGTACGTCCTGAAGGATCTCGCTGTACCGAAGCACCGGGTGAAGGCACTGGGCTACTGGAAGGCCGCGTAGCCTGGCCGGCGTGATCAGCCCACTCGACCTCAGCGACCGCACGCTTGTCGAACGGTTGCTGGCGATCCAGCACGCCGCGTACGCCGTCGAGGCCGAGCTGATCGGCTTCGACGGCATCCCGCCACTGCAGGAGGACCTCGCCGGTCTGATGTCGTCCACCGAACACTGGCTCGGCCGGTACGACGGCGACGTCCTGGTCGGCGCGGTGGCGTACGAGTTCCCGGACGACGACACGGTCGAGATCTCCCGCCTGATCGTCGATCCGTCGTACGCCCGCCGCGGGCACGGACGAGCCCTGCTCGACCACCTCGATCAGCAGGAGCGACGGCCGACCAGCCTGGTCTCGACCGGCAGCGCGAACACCCCGGCCGTCACCCTCTACAAGTCCCGCGGATACGCCGAGACCTCCCGCACCACGATCGCCCCCGGAGTGCAGCTCACGCACTTCCATCGCCTGCGTAGCGATCCAGCCACTGCGGCCACGGCCTGAGCTCGCCGGCGACCTCCGCCAGGGCAACCAGCACCTCAGCCGTTGTGCCGCGCCGATCAGGGCGCTCGGCCAGCAGTTGCCGGATGACAGGAGCCAGCGGCGACGGTGGGATCTCGGCACCCTTCGCCATCGGTACGCCGGTCACCGCTTCGGCGAGCACCATTCCCAGCCCGTAGAGGTCCATCGCGGCCGAGACCGGCTCGCAGGTCTCCTGCTCGGGCGCGACGTACCCAGTGGTGCCGACCGGATGACCGGCGGGCTGCGTGGACCCGATCGGCCGGGCCGTCCCGAAGTCCAGCAGGACCGGGCGGGCATCGCGCAGTACGACGTTCTCAGGCTTGAGGTCGAGGTGAGCCAGACCCCGGCGGTGCAACGAGGCGACCGCCGGAAGGAGCTGGGCGCCGAGTACGGCGGCCTGCTCCGCCGCGAGCGCGCCGTTCTGGTCGATCTCCTCGTCGAGCGCCGGGCCGTCGACGTACTCGATCATGATGTGTGGCACCGGATCACCGGTGCCGTCGGCCAGAATCCGCGGCAGGGCGGGATGCAGATTCCCGGTCAGCGCGGCGGTTTCCCGGCGCAGAGTCAGTACCGCTCGCGGGTGGGCGACCTGGTGCGGCCGAGCAAGCTTCAGCACCGCCGGACTCCAGAGCTCGGGACTCCAGACGAGCCAGGTCTCACAACGCACCCCGACACCGAGGCGTTCGATCGCGAGGTTCCCGCCCGGGAGCGTGGAGCCCTCCGCGAACTCCCACACGGCCAGACCGTCCTCGGCGTCGACGACCAGTTCCATACCCCTCCTCCCCAGCCCGGATGCCGACCACCGGCCGCCGGGCGGACCCCGGTGGCCGGTGGACTTCCGGGCCTCAGCAGCGGCTACGACTACGGCTGCGACTACGGCTACAGCTGCGGCTCCAGGAGCGGCTGTGCTTCCGGTGCCGTCGGTGCCGCTTGTGATACATCGTCGGTGCGATCCGAGGCATGGTGTTCACCCCCTTCCTCCTGCCGTCGTCTGTCGGAGATCCGTCACGATCGGTGGCTTCGCCGGCCGGTCCCGGAGCTCCGGGCCGGCCAGGCTGACGACCCGGTCCGCGATGGCGGCCAGGTCCCGGTCGTGGGTGACAAGCAGTACGGTGCGATGCGCTGTGGCGGTCTGGATCGCGTTGACCACGGCGGCCGCGGACCGAGGATCGAGTGAGGCCGTCGGCTCGTCCAGCAGGACCATCGGCGCGTAGGAGACCACCGCCCGGGCGATGGCGATGCGGCGACGCTGGCCGCCCGACAACCGGATCCCGCTCTCTCCCAGGGAGGTGTCGTACCCGTGCGGCAACCGGCCGATGAACTCGTCCACCTGAGCGTTCCGGCCGGCCTCGAGTACGTCGGCGCGTGTGGCCGCCGGGTTGCCGAAGGCAATGTTCTCCGCCACTGTCGCGTCCAGTAGCCAAGGATCCTGCGGTACATAGGCGAACCGGCTCCGGACCGTCAGTTGCCGGCAGTAGCGCACGTTCACTCCGTCGATGAGAACCCTGCCGGTGTTGACGTCGTACAACCGGAGCAGCAGGTGCAGGACCGTGCTCTTGCCCATGCCGCTGGGACCGATCAGGCAGACCGTCTCGCCGGCGGCGATCCGGAGGTTGAAGTTGTCGAGCACCGGCTGGTCCGGCTCGTACCGGAACCCGACCTTCTCGAAACGGACGTCCTGCGCCAGTGGTGGTGCAACCCAGGCGCCGGCGCGATCGGTGACGGCTTCGGGGCACTCCAGGACCTCGCGCACCCTGGTCGCGCTGGCTCCGGCCTTGGCCAGCACGGCCGACAGGCGGGTCAGTCCGCGCACCGGGGCGTACAGGCTCCGCAGGTACGAGCTCACCACCAGGAGTTCGCCGACGGTCAGCGTGCCGTCCAGTACGGACAGGCCGCCGACCACCAGCACCAGCGCGGAGCCGATCGCGAGCAGGATGTCGGCCACCGGAGTCCAGCGGGCGTCCACCCTGACCGCCTTGAGTTCGGCCTCGAGGACCGCGCGGTTGCGATCCGCGAATTCGCCGCAGGCGTGATCGATCCGGCCGAACGCCTGGACCGCGCGAACGTTGCGCAACAGGTCGGTGGTCGCCCCGGCCAGGCGGCCGGACTCCGTGCGCGCAGCCTGTTGCGCGGCTCTGATCCGGGCTCGCTGCCGCACGGCCAGCCCGGCCAGCACCGGCACGACGGTCAGACCGATCAGCAGAAGACTCGGATCGAAGGCCAGCAGCAGGACGAGGACGCCGACCAGCGTCACCGCGTCGGGCAGGAAGGAGGTGGTGAGCGCGACCACGCCGTCCAGCACCCGGCCCACGTCGGTGGTCAGCCGGGAGACGAGTTCACCGCTGCGCATTCGGTCGTGCCAGCGCAGCGATCGGGTCATGGCCCGCTCGAACATCGTCGCCCTGAGCTCGGTGCCGATCCGTTCGGCCGCCCCTTCGGCAACTTGCAGGATCATCAGCTCGAGCAGGCCGTCGACCACGGTGAGAACGATCGAGGCGGCTCCGGCCAGCATCAGCAGCTCGGCCGGCTCCATCCCCGCCAGGGAGCTGAGGCGGCCGGTCAGGGGTCTGCCGCCGAGGGCATGGTCCACCGCCAGTGCCAACGGCCACGGACGGAGCAGGGTGACGCCCACCTGCAGCACGACGAGGGTCGCCGCGGCGGCCAGCGCCGGGGAATGCTGACGGACCGACGGGCCCGCGACGCTGAGGCTCAGCGGCGCCTTCATGGTTCCACCATCGCGGCGCGACCACTGTTGCGCTATTGCACTTTTGGGCTAGCACCTGACATTCGGTTGCTTGCCGTGCACCCCTAACTACTGCGAATGCCGGAAATGCCTGAGACCTGCGCGCCCGGCGCGAAAGCGCCTATGATCCGGAATTGGGGACTATGGGGGAACAATGGGGGAGTTGCGCCGTATCAGGCGAAGAGATCCGATGGCGTCGCCCGTCGTAGGTCTGCTCTGCCGAGCCGCAATTGTGGTACTCGTCATTCTCGTAGTCGGAATTGCAGCGGCCGTATTTGTTGCCCAGCAGGCCGGAAAGCTGCAAGCCGCCGGATCGGCGCAGCGAGAAACGGTGGCGACGGCCCGGGGTGTCGTCGAACCGCGGCTGGGCGCCGAGGTGATCGAGGGCCAACGGTCGGCGCTGGCCGCGTTCGACCGGGCGATGCGTCGCTACGTTCTCATCGGCGACCTTGTTCGGCTGAAGCTCTGGGACGCCGCCGGCCGGATCGTCTACTCCGACGAGTCGAGGCTGATCGGCTCGCGGATCCCGCTCCGGGCCGACGAGCTCGAGGCGTTGTGGGCCGGGAATCGCGACCGGTCCGGGGTGGGCGGCCTCGATCGGTCCGAGAGCCGGTTCGAGTCGACCGGCCCCCGATTGATCGAGGTGCACGTGCCGGTACGGGCAAGGACCGGCGAGTGGCTGCTCTTCCAGACCTACTTCAGGTACGGCCGGGTGGTGGATGCGAGCCGGAACGTCCTGGGCACACCGGCCAGGTCGGTACTCGGCGGCCTGCTGGCCATCGCGTTGGGATCGGCCCCGCTGACCTACGTACTGCTCAGGCGGAACCAGCGCCTGCAGCGGGAGCGGCTGCGCCGGCACGAAGAGCGGGCTCGCGAGGCCGAGCGGCGCCGCCTCATCGGTGAGTTGCACGACGGAGTGGTGCAGGATCTTGCCGGCGTCAACTACGCGCTGGAGCGGTTGCGACTGGGGTGTGTGTCCCCGGACCAGCGCGGCGAGGTCGTCGCCGACAGCGCCGCCTCGTTGCGGCGCAGCATCGGCACGCTCCGGACCTTGCTGATCGACAGCTATCCGCCGGATCTGGGCGGCCAGGGGCTCTGCTCGGCCTTGACCGGTCTGGCCGAGAGACTCGAGCGGGCCGGAATGGAGGTCCAGCTCGAGGTCTCGCAGGCGGAGCGCCTGCCACCGGTCACCTCGGCGCTCATCTTCCGCGCGGCGCAGGAGGCCGTCCGGAACGTGGCCACCCACAGTGGCGCCCACGAAGTACTGATCAGGGCCGGGCGCCGGGGTGGGCAGGCAACTCTGCTCGTCGAGGACGACGGACAGGGGTTCGACGAGGCCTTGTTGCGGGAACGGCGCGACGCCGGGCACTTCGGTCTGCGGTCGACCAGCGATCTGATGACCGCCTGTGGCGGCGTGCTGTGGGTCCGGGCCACACCGGGCCGAGGGACCCGGGTGAAGGTCCAGGTTCCGGTCGGATGATCCGCGTCCTGGTGGTGGACGATCACGACATCGTGCGGACCGGGTTGTGCCAGTTGCTGTCCGGCACCGAAGACCTCGACCCGGTCGGCGGTGCCGCCGACGGCGAGGAGGGAATCGCGATGGCGGCCCGGCTGCGTCCGGACGTGGTCCTGATGGACCTGTCGATGCCAGGCACCGACGGCATCGCCGCCACCGAGCGCATCGTCGCGGCCGACCCCGGCATCCACGTTCTCGTACTGACCTCGTTCAGCGACCACGACCGCATCATGGCTGCACTGGACGCGGGGGCGGAGGGCTACCTGCTCAAGAACAGCAGCACCGAGGCGATTCTCGCGGGCATCCGTCACCTGGTGGCCGGTGGCTCACCGCTGGATCCGAAGGCGGCCAGGGAGTTCCTGACCAGCCGACGCCAGGCGCCCCAGGAGGTGATCTTCACGACCCGTGAGCAGGAGGTGCTCGAGATGCTCGGTTCCGGCCTGCCGAACCGTGCGATCGCCCAGCGCCTCGGCATCAGCGAACGGACGGTCAAGGCTCATGTGACGAGCATCTTCCATCGCCTCGGCGTCTCCGATCGGACCCAGGCCGCGCTCTGGGCTCAACGGCATCCCGGTCACGCACTCCCGCCACCGGAATAGAAGCGGTCCAGCCACTGCGGCCAGGGTCGAAGATCTCCGGCGGCGTCGGCCAGATCGAGCAACGCTTCGGTGCGGGTGCCGCGGGCGGCTGGGTCCGTCGAGGTCAGGCGATTGACGACCTGCCAGACCCTGCCCGTGCCAGGGCTCAGGCACTCGGCGAGAGTGCATCCCAGGCTGTAGAGGTCCATGGCGGTGGAGACCGGGGCGCAGGCCTCCTGTTCGGGGGACGCGTCGAGGTGCCGGTCTGATGATCCGGGTGCTGATCGCCGACGATCACGCGATCGTCCGGACCGGCCTTCGCGGCGACCGGGCGGATCGTGGCTGCGGACTCGTCGGTGCGGGTTGTGGTGCTGACGTCGTTCAGCGACCAGACGCGGATCCTGGACGCGCTGCAGGCGGGCGCCGAGGGGTATCTGCTCAAGCACAGCGAGCCCGAGGTGATCCTGGCCGGCATCCGCGAGGTGATGGCCGGCGGATCGCCGCTGGACCCGAAGGCCGCGCGGCCCGCTACCTGGCCTGGGTCGGCACCGGACTGCTCGGCCTGGCCGCGGCCGCCGGCTTGGTCGCGGGCGGCACCGCCGTCTGGACAGCCTTCGACCCCGGCACCCCCAACGAGTCACCGGCCCAGCTCTGGCTGCCGCCGCCTGTCACCGTGAACCCGCAGAGCGCCACAGTCAATCCGACGCCGACACCGAGTCCCGACGACCACGGCGGCGACCGCACCCGTACGCCGTCGGCAACGAAGACGATCGAGCGCGGCGATGACAAGGGCGGCGATCGCACCCGCGCACCGTCGACGACCACCAAGGGCTCGAACACCACCGAGCCGGGTGACGAGAAGGGTGGCGACTCCGGCAACTCCGGGAAGGGCAAGTCCGGTAGCGACAACGGATCAGGCCACGGCTGACGACCGGGTCCGCAGTTGCTCGAAGCCGTAGTACAAGGCAAGGACGAACTGGACGAGCAACGTGACCGGGGCCGAGATGAACGACAGTCCGATACAGGCCGCGTAGAACAACGTGCCGATCGAGTAGCGCAGGACCGATGCGCGCTGCTCCGACGGGGTGAGGTTGTGGTCGACCAGGTGTGACCGCAGTACGTGCCACCAGATCAGGCTGAACGCGATCGCCGCCAGCGTCAGGTTGGTGCTGTAGACAGCGGCCGCGACATGGGCATCGATCGTGTCGTCGCGCAGGTACTCGGCGAACAGGTTCGTCGGGAACGGCAGCAGCGCGGTCCACAGCAACAGCAGCAGATTGAGGAACATCAGCCCGCGATCCGCCCGCCGGATCTGCCGGAACATCGAGTGGTGGTTGACCCACATGATGCCGAGGACCGCGAAGCTGGTCAGGTACGCCGCGAACTGCGGCCACTCCTGCACCAACGCCGGCCACAGCCGCTCGTCCGGTTCGGGTTCGGGAATGTGCAACTCGAGGACGAGCAGGGTGATCGCGATCGCGAACACGCCGTCGCTGAAGGCCTCGATCCGCGAGGTGTCCGCAAGGTCAGACTGGGTGGCCACGGTCACCCAGTCTGACACCGCGAACTCAGTCGGTCGACAACCTTAGGGCGACCCAGCTGATCGCCGGGAGGGTGACGGTCAGTTGGCCGTCCTGCAGGCGGGAGTCGGCCGGCTTGGGGGTGATGCGGTCGGGGTGCTCGGCGGAGTTGGTGGCGAGTGGATCGGCGTCGTGCACCATGACGCCTTCCTGGATCGTGGTGACGCCGGAGCGACTGACGTCGACGGTGACGTCGATCGTGTCCTCGGACGAGCGGTTGACCAGGAAGACGGCCAGCTCACCCTCGGAGTATGTCGCGACCGCGTCGACTGCCGGTACGTCGCCGTACTTGGCGGTGCTGACTGTCGGCGAATCGGTCTCGAGCCGCAGCACCTGGCCGGACGCGAGTCGTGACGTGATCGCGAACGGGTGGAACGTGGGCTGCCGCCAGGCCGGGCCGTTCGGCTCGGTCATGATCGGCGCGATCACGTTCGCCAGCTGTGCCAGGCAGGCGACGGCGACCCGGTCGCTGTGCCGCAGCAGCGAGATCAGGAGGTTGCCGACGACAACGGCGTCGGTGACGTTGTACTCGTCCTCGATCCGGCGCGGGGCGACCTCCCATTGGTCGTGTGGTCCGTCGGTGAGCCGGGACCGGTCCTTGTACCAGACGTTCCACTCGTCGAACGAGATGCCGATCTTCTTGCTGCTCTTCAGCTCCGCGCCGACGTGGTCCGCGGTCGCTGTGACGGCATCGATGAAGTGGTCCATGTTCACCGCCGAGGCCAGGAACGATGCCGTGTCGCCGTCGTCGTTGCCGTAGTACGCGTGGCACGAGATGTAGTCGACGAACTGGTACGTCTCCCGCAGCACCTCGCGCTCCCAGGTGCCGAACGTCGGCATCTGCGACGACGACGAGCCACACGCGACCAGCTCGAGATCGGGCTCGATCATCCGCATCGTCCGCGCCGTCTCGGCCGCGAGCCGCCCGTACTCGGCCGCGGTCTTGTGCCCGATCTGCCACGGCCCGTCCAACTCGTTGCCCAGGCACCACAACTTGATCCCGTACGGCGACGCGCCGTGCTGCTCGCGCAGGTCGGACAGCGCCGTACCGCCGCGGTGGTTCGAGTACTCCTGCAGGTCGAGCGCCTCCTGGACGCCGCGGGTGCCGAGGTTCAGCGCCATCATCGGCTCCACCCCGGCCTTCGCGCACCAGGTGATGAACTCGTCCAGGCCGAACTCGTTCGTCTCGACGCTGTGCCAGGCCAGGTCGAGCCTCCGCGGCCGGCCCTCGCGGGGGCCGACGCCGTCCTCCCAGCGGTAGCCGGAGACGAAGTTGCCGCCGGGGTAGCGGACCACGGATACCCCGAGCTCCCGGGTCAGCTCGAGCACGTCCTTGCGGAAGCCGTCCTCGTCGGCGGTCGCGTGCCCCGGCTCGTAGATACCGGTGTAGACGCAGCGGCCCATGTGCTCGACGAACGTGCCGAACGTACGCCGGTTGACCGGGGCAACCGTGAACACGGGGTCGATGATGATGCGGGCAGAGGTCACCAGGTGGCTCCTGTCGTCAGAGGTGAGGTCATCCCTTGATGCCGGCGTCGCCGACCCCACGCACCACATGGCGCTGGAACAAGGCGTAGACGATCAGCAAGGGAAGGCCGCCCAGCACGGCGGACGCCATGATCTGGGCGTAGCGCAGGCCGTACGAGCCCTGCACGTTGGCGAGTCCGACCGGGATCGTCATCATCGACGGGTCGGTGGTCACGATGAAGGGCCAGAGGAAGTTGTTCCAGGCCCCGATGAACGTAAAGATGCCGACGGCAACGAGGATCGGCCGCGACATCGGCACCATCACGCTCCAGACGATCCGCCACCGGGTCGCGCCGTCCACCCGGGCGGCGTCCTCGTAGTCGCGGGAGATACCGTCGAAGAACTTCTTCAGTACGAACACCATCACCGGCGCGACCACCTGCGGCAGCACGATGCCCCAGTAGGTGTCGACCAGGCCGAGCCCGGTCATCTCCTGGAACAACGGCACGATCAGCACCTGCGGCGGGACCAGGATGCCCGCGATGATCAGGCCGAACAGCACCCGCCGGCCGGGGAACCTGGTCCGGGAGAACCCGAACGCCGCCAGCACCGAGACGACCAGGGTCAGCCCGGTGACCAGCACCGAGACGACGGTGCTGTTGAAGAACCATCGGATCAGGTCGCCCTGGTCGAGCACGCTGCTGTACGCGGCCATGGTTGGTGCCGCTGGCAACCACGTGATCGGCGAGCGGGTCGTCTCCGGCTCCGGCTTGAGCGAGGTGTCGAGGGCCCAGAGCAACGGAACCAGCCAGAGCACGGCCAGCAGTACTGCGCCGACGATGGTCGCCACCTTCGGGAAGGTCCAGGTCGTTCTCATTGGCCGGCCTCCTTCCGGCCGGAGAACAGTCTGAACTGCAGCACCGCAACCACGACGATGACCGCGAAGAACATGTACGAGATCGCGGAGGCGTAGCCGATCCGGTAGTTGGTGAAGCCGTTCTGGTAGATGTACTGGATGATCGGCCGGGTCGCGAAGTTCGGCCCGCCGTTGGTCATCAGGTAGATCTGGTCGAAGATCTTCAACGAAGCGACCAGTTGCAGTACGACGATCAGCCCGGTGGTCCGGCTCAGCAGCGGGAGCGTGATCCGGAACAGTTGCTGCCGGCCGTTCGCACCGTCGATCGCAGCCGCTTCGTAGACCTGGGCTGGAATCCCTTGCAGGGCAGCGAGATAGAGCAGGAAGTTGAATCCGACTGTCCACCAGACCGTCGTGATCACCACCGCGAGCATGGCCCGGTTCTCCGTGTTGAGCCAGTCGATCTCGGCGAACCCACCGGCCGTCAGCAGCCCGTTCACGAGACCGAACCCGGGCTGGTAGATCCACACCCAGATCAGGGTGACCACTGTCGCGGGGAGGACGAACGGAGCGAAGTACGAGAAGCGCAGCAGCCAGCCGAGCAGGCCTTTGCGGTTGGCGAGCAATGCCATCACGAGCGCGATGATGACCAGCGGTGGAGTACTCATCGCGGTGAAGACGAGGGTGTTCTTCAGCGACGACCAGACGGCCGGATCGCCGAACATCTCCCGCCAGTTCTGCAGCCCGAGGAACTCCTGCTTCACCCCGGCGAGACTGGTGTTGAAGAAGCTGTTCCACAGGCCGGAGATGATCGGCCAGATCATGAAGACGGCGAACAGCAGCAGGAACGGCGCGACGAAGAACAGCCCGCCCCAGCGTTCCTTCCAGGGCTGTCCCGCCGCCGGCTTCGCCGCGGTGCGCGGCGTACTCGTGGTGACCTGAGGTTGTGTCTGTACGGCCATGAACGTGACCTCCTGTCAGACCGGGGACGGGGTGTCGAGGAGCTTCTGGGTGGCGGCCTTGAACTGCGCGAGCGCCGCCTTGGGGGTCGCCTGGCCGGAGAACACTCCGCTGAACGCGGCGCCGGCCTCGTTCTCCAGTTGCGCTCCCGAACCGCTGAACCAGCCGTCCGGGTCGTAGAGCACGTCCGGCGCGACGCTGCGGTACTCCGCCTGTGGCTTGAGATCCAGGTACTTCTGGCTCTTCGCCACCGGCTGGTACGCCGGGATGTGGCCGCCGGCGGCCCAGTCCGCACTGTGCTTGAGGATCCAGGCGATGTACTCGATCGTCGCCTTGGTGTCGTCCTTGTTCCGGTTGGCCTGGTGCGGCAGCACGAACGTGTGCGAGTCCCCGGCGAAACTCGGTACGTCGTACACGACCGGGAACGGCGCCATGCTGAACGGCGTCTTCGCGGTCTGGTACGTCGTCACCTCCCACTCACCGTTGAAACTCAGACCCGCGTCGCCGTTGGTGAACTGGGCGACCAGGGCGGCGTAGTTCGACGACTTCGGGGTCAGCCCGTCGGTGGCGAGTTTCGCCATCAGTTCCAGGGCTTCCAGCGCCTTGGCGTCGTCGAGGACGAGCCGCGTGCCGTCGTCGCTGAAGAACTTGCCTTCCAGTTGGCCGTAGAGCGTCCACCAGATCCGCCACGGGTTCGTGGTCTCGACCGAGGCGGCGTACTTGCCGGTGGTCTCCTTGACCGCCTTGAGCATGTCGAGGAACTCGGTGACGCCCTTGACCGGCTTGATCTTGCCGTCCGGGCCGAGCAGTCCGGCCTTCTTGCAGACGTCGGTGTTGTAGTAGAGGACGAACGGATGCTGGTCGAGCGGTACGGCGTACAGCTTGCCGTCGACGATGCAGCGGTTCCAGGTCGCCGGCAGGAAGTCGGACTCGCGGACGCCGGCCTCCTCGAGCAGGTCGACCGGGATGGGATCGAGCATCGTGGTCGGGCTGAATCCCTTCAGCCGGGACAGATGCAGGGTCGCGACCTCGGGCGCGCGGCCGCCGGCCGCGGACATCGCGAGCTTGGTGTAGAACGGCGGACCCCAGGCGAGCGTGTGCGCCTCGAAGTCGACGTCGGGGTGCTCGGCGACGTACTGCTGATGGATCTGCAGCAGCCGGGCGCCGTCACCGCCGCCGAACAGGTTCCATTCCCGGACCCGCGGCCGGGATCCGAGGCTGCCGCAACCGGTGAGCGCGAGGGCGCCGAGCATGCCACCTAGTACTGCTCTGCGCCGTGGACGAGGAGGGCGGTCGTCAAGCATGCGAGCCTACTTTACATCGGTGTACTACATCGGTGTAGAGATGATGCCCGGACCCTTTGGGACCGTCAAGGGCTCAGGCTGTGCCGAGAGTGGATTCGCGGGTGTGGAGCTCGTACGGCGCGACGATCTCCTCGTGTTCGGAGTCGTCGCCGGTCATCCGGCGGACGAGGAGATCGACCGCGGTGCGGGCGATCTGGGTGCGGCCGGGGTCCACGGTGGTGAGGGTCGGCGTGCTGTATTGGGCCTCGTCGATGTTGTCGAAGCCGGCGACGGCCACGTCGTCCGGGATGCGCAGGCCGTGCTTGGTGAGGGTGCGGATCGCACCGAGCGCGAGGGTGTCGTTGAGGGCGAGGACGGCGTCGAACTTCCGCCCGGAGGCGAGCAGGGCCTGGGTTGCCTCGGCGCCGGTCGAGCGGTGCCACTTGCCCGCGCTGAAGGCGAGCTCCTCGGGCACCGGTACGCCGTGCTCGGTCAGCGCCTCGGCATAGGCGTCGTACCGGATGGCGGCGGTGCCGACCTTCTCGCCGGGATGGACGCCGAGGACGGCGATCCGGCGGCGGCCGAGTTGCAGCAGGTGCTCGACCGCGGCCTTGGTGCCGGCCACGTTGTCGATCATCACGTGGTCGACCGGGCTGTGGAAGATCCGTTCGCCGAGCAGGACCATCGGTGCGGACGTGGTGAGCTGCCCGATGTCCTCCTGCCCGAGGCCGAGCGGGCTGTACAGCAGGCCGTCGACCAGGTGGCCGCGCGGCCGGTTGATCACGGTCAGCTCGCGGTCGCGGTCCGCGCCGGTCTGCTCGATCATCACGGTCAGTCCGTGCTGCTCGGCGGCCTCGATCACCGCGTCGGCGAGCTCGCCGAAGTACGGCAGGCTGAGCTCGGGCACGGCCAGACCGATGATGCCGGTCCGGCCGGACTTGAGGTTCCGCGCCGAGATGTTCATCTGGTAGCCGAGCGCATCGATCGCGGCGAGCACCTTGGTGCGCGTCTCCTCGCGGATGTACGGATACCCGTTCATCACGTTCGAGACCGTCTTCGGCGACACCCCGGCATGCCGGGCCACGTCACGCATCGTCACTGCCACGGCATCACCCCCTACCACCGGTCATGGGCACACACGGTAATGCACGGGACAGCCCGGACCGCTCAGTCGTCGGTCGACGGCGGCACGTTGTGCGGTGGGCGCCGGGGCGGGTTCGGCTGCGGCCCGGCCGACGGGCCGCCCGGGTGATCCGGGATGTCGGCCTCGTGGCCGGTCAGCTCGACGCCCTCCTCGGCCAGCGTCTCGTCGACCTCCGCGGGCAGTTCGTGGCCGGCGTGCGGCAGACCGGGCCTGTCGAAACTCATGGCACCCTCCCTGGGATCCGTTCGTGCAGCACCACGGTACGTTGCCGCAGGGACGCCGGCGGTCAGGTGCCGTATGGCGGGCGGTTCAGCGGGGTGAGCGTGATGCCGGTCTGGAGCGCCTTGGTGAGGATCGCTCCCTCCGGCCGACCGAGCCGGAGACCGATCACCGACGGTGGCAGGTTCTCTGCGGCGAGTGCCTTGAGCTTGCTGAGTTCTTGTGCTGTCCAGGGTTCCGCGGCGTTGCGGATGGACTGCGGCAGGGGTGCCATCGACCTCACTCTTTCTTCCGATCTACCCCACCCCGGTGCCCGATTTCCAACGATTGAAAAGTGCGGTCAGTACGACTGGAGTTCGATCAGGGTGCCGTCGGGCGCGCGGAGGTGGGCGGTGCGGAGGTTCGGACCCCACTGCGGGCGATCCTGGGCCGGTGCCAGAACAGTGGCGCCGAGCTTCTCCAGGATCTCGGCCGCGGGGTCCACGGCGTCGACCTTCAGCACCAGCATCGACGCGTCCTGGGATTCCGCCTCGGCCGGCAGTGCGTCCGTGCCGATGGTGCTCGCGATCATCGCCCGGCCGAACAGCACCAGACCGGTTTGGCCGTCCAGATCCCAGTTCGCGTACTGCGCCTCGGGGATCACCTTGACCGGCTGAACGCCGTACAGCTCAGTCAGTGCCGGCCGGTAGAAGTCGACGGCGGCGGGGAAGTCGCGGACCAGCAGCCGTGGGTAGAGCGCGTCCATGGATGAGCATCTCCAATTAGTTGGGCATAACCAACAGTTGGTTCGAGCCTACAATAGCGCGATGGAGACGCTCAGCGGGACGACCACCTTCGTACTGCACAAGGTGGCGGTGGCCGGCCGGCGCGCGATCGCCGACCGGCTGGCCGAGCGCCCCGGCCTCACGTTGTGGGAGTACGCCGCATTGGCGGAGCTGGCCGAGCTCGGCCCGTCGGCGCAGAACATGCTCGCGGCCGCGCTCGGGATGGACCCCGCCGACATGGTCCGCCTGATGGACGCGCTGATCGAGAAGCGGCTGGTCCAGCGGGAGCGCGACCCGGCCGACCGCCGCCGCTACCGGATCACGCTCACCACCAGAGGCCGGACTGCCCTGACTACAGCGCAGCGGACAGTCCGCGACGTAGAGAAGGCGACCTTGCAGCCGCTGACGGCAGCCGAACGCGCGACGCTGCACGCCCTGGTGACGAAGATCCGCACACACTCAGCTCAGGACTAATGGACCGCCAGCGGGCCGGACCTCACCGGTCCGCGGCGGGCCGGCGGCGCTGGGCGAGGTCCGCGAGCGACTGGGGTTGCCAGGCGGCGTCGGCTTCGTAGAGGTCGGTGCCGGGTGGGACGATCTCATCGATCTGGTCGAGGACCGTGTCGTCCAGGATCAGGTCGGCGGCCTTCAGCAAGCCCTCCAGTTGCTCCATCGTGCGCGGGCCGTTGATCACCGAGGTGACCGCCGGGTGCGTGGTGACGAACGACAGCGCCAGCTCGGGGAGCGTCACTCCGATGCCCTCGGCAACTTCCATCAGTCGTTCGACAGCGTCGTACTTCGCGGCGTTGGCGGGCAGTGACGGGTCGAAACGGTGCGGCGCAAGGGCTGCGCGGCCGGTGGTGAGGTCGATCGGCTGGTCCTTGCGGATCTTGCCGGACAGGAAGCCCCACGCGAGCGGGCTGTACGTGAGCACGCCCATGCCCAGTCGCCGGCAGGTCGGCAGCACCGAGCGCTCGATCCCGCGACTGATCATCGAGTACGGCGGTTGGTCGGTGCGGAAACGCCCGTACCCACGCCGTTCCGCGACGTGGTATGCCTCCACCATCTCGTCGGCCGGGAACGCCGAGCACCCGAACGCGCGGATCTTCCCCTGGGAGACGAGATCACTCATCACCCACAGTGTTTCCTCGATGTCCGTGGTGTGATCCGGCCGGTGCACCTGGTACAGATCGATCCAGTCGGTGTCGAGCCGGCGCAGGCTGTCCTCGACCGCACGGGTGATCCACCGCCGCGAGTTCCCGCTCTGGTTGCGGCTCCCGTCGTGCAGCGGAAAGTGCACCTTGGTCGCCAGTACGACGTCGTCGCGGCGTCCCTTCAGAGCCTTGCCGACGATCTCCTCGGACTCACCGGTGGAGTACATGTCCGCGGTGTCGACGAAGTTGATGCCCTGGTCCAGGGCGGCGTGGATGATCCGGACACTGTCCTCGTGGTCGGGGTTGCCGACGGCACCGAACATCATGGTTCCGAGGCAGTGCACACTGACCTCGATCCCGGTCCCACCCAGCGTGCGATAACGCATGAACGAACTCCTCCTGTGTCGTGACCTGATGTCCGGACGCTAGGAGCTAGACCGCTGTCTAGGTCAAGCCCGCATAAGGTGGGGCGAGAGCCGAGTTGAGGAGTGCACGTGGGCGGTGTCGACAAGTTCGCGGGGTTGTGGGATCCGGAGCCGGGCTGGCTGAACACGGCCTCCTACGGGTTGCCGCCGCGGCCGGCCTGGGAAGCGTTGCAGGCCGTGCTGTCCGACTGGCGGGTCGGCGCCACGAGTTGGGAACCGTGGGACGAATCCACGACCCGCTCGCGGGAGTCGTTCGCGCGCATGGTCGGAGCCGACGTACGCGATGTCTTCGTCGGCAGCACGGTTTCGGCCGCGCTGGTCCCGATCGCGGCCGCACTGCCGGATGGCGCGAAGGTTCTCACCGACGATGTCGAGTTCACGTCGAACGTGTTCCCGTGGAAAGTGCACGAGGACCGTGGCATCGAGGTCGTCGGCGTACCAGGAGATCAGTTGGTCGCCTCGATTCGTCCGGGTGTCGACCTGGTTGCGGTGAGTGCGGTCCAGTCGTCGACCGGCGTCGTCCTCGACCTGCCCGCGGTGGTTGCCGCGAGCAAGGAGATCGGTGCGCTCGTGGTGATCGACGCGAGCCAGGCGCTCGGTTGGCTGCCGCTGACCGTTGACGGCGTCGACGCGTTGATCGCGCATACCTACAAATGGCTGATGTCGCCGCGTGGCGCCACGCTCGGCTACCTCTCGCCGCGACTCCAGGAGCGGTGCCGCCCGATGGCCGCCGGGTGGTACGCCGGTCAGGACGTGCACGGCTCGTACTACGGGACCCGGATGGACCTCGCCGACGGCGCGCGCAGGTTCGACCAGTCGCCGGCCTGGTTCTGTTTCGTCGGTGCCGCTCCGGCACTCGAGTTGGTCGAGGAGATCGGCATCGAGACGATCAACCGCCACAACGTCGATCTGGCCAACGAGTTCCGCGCCGGCCTCGGTCTGCCGCCGTCGATCAGCGCGATCGTCAGCACCAACCTCCCCGGAGCCGAGGACGCCTTCGCGGCCGCCGGCATCCGTGCCGCCGTCCGCGACGGCAAGCTCCGCGCGTCCTTCCACATCTATTCCACACGGGCCGACGTACATCAGGCCCTCACAGCCTTGAAGCCCTTGCTTAACAGCTAGGCCGTGTCCGGCAATCCATCCACGACCTAGAGGTGGGTCCAGGCGCCGGGTTAGGGTGCGGCCCATGGGTCTGAGCATCGGGCAGGTGGCGGAGCGGACCGGGCTGAGCGTGCACGCGCTGCGGTTCTACGAGCGGGAGGGGCTGCTCGCGGACCCGGTCCGGCGAGAGTCGAACGGGCGGCGCGTCTACACCGAGGACGACGTCGACTGGCTGGACATGTGCATCAAGTTCCGCTCGTCCGGTATGCCGCTCGACACGATCCGCAAGTACACCGATCTCGTGCGCCAGGGGCCGGGCAACGAGCAGGACCGGTTGGCGTTGCTTCGCAGCCACCAGGACTACGTCAGCGCGCAGATCCAGGAACTCAACGAGTGCCTGAACGTGATCACTCACAAGGTCGACATCTATACCGAGAGTCTCGACGAGGGCACCGCCGACTGCCTCTGGGTAGCGCCTGGCCCCACCGATACCTCAGCCGCCTCCTGAGCCCCAGCACAGCCTGGCGGATCGGCCTGCGCCGTGCCACTGTGGTTCGTGGGGGGAGCCATGAATCCGAGGCGACGTCTGGGGATTTTCACGCTGGTACTCATGCTGGTGGGAGCGGGGGCGGCCTGCAGCGACGATGCACCTGAAACCAAGGCCGCCGAGGCCGATGCCGGCCCGGTGACGATCCAGATCGGGACGGCCGACGACGATCCGGACAGTCCTGGTGGGATCGCGATCATGAAGCTGGTCGAACTGGTCCGAACAGGCTCCGAGGGGAACCTGCTGCTCTATCCGGTCTGGCAGGCGTCCGGACCGGAATCCGTCGAGTGGGACCAGAAGATCGCCCGGATGGTCAAGGAGAAGCAACTCGGGATGGGGATGGTCCCGGCCAGAGCCTGGGACACCGAAGGCGTGAGCACCTTCCGTGCTCTCAACGCTCCGTTCCTGGTCACGTCGGATGCGCTGGCCGACAAGATCGTCACCAGTTCCGACCTGTCCACCGAGCTCATGTCGGATCTCGAGAAGGCCGGTGTCACGGGGTTGACGCTGCTGCCGGAGAGTCCGCGGCACACGTTCGGATTCAAGCACGCGCTGGTGCGGGTCGAGGACTACAACCTCCAGACCATCCGGACACCTCATTCCGTGCTCACCGAGGCGACCCTCCGGGCACTCGGCGGAAAGCCGGTCGACGTCACCGACAGCACCTTCGTCCAGGGTGTCCAGGACGGGTCGATGGCCGGCGTCGAGGCGGGATTCCTGCTGGCCCGCGGCTTCCCGGCGTCGTCCACCGCGGCCGGGAACGTCGTCTTCAACGAGAAGGTGAACACCCTCGTCATCAACCCCGAGGTGTACGCCGGGTTGTCGGAGGCCAACCGGACGGCCCTGCAGAACTCGGTGAAGGCCCTGCAGGTCTGGGTGCTCGCGAACCGGACCACCGAGACGGCCAATGCCGTGGCGTTCTGCAACCTCGGGGGAAAGATCGTCACGGCCAGCACCGCGGATCTCGCGGCGCTGACCAAGGCCGTCCAGCCCGTGTACGCCGAACTGGCGAAGGATGCCAAAACCCAGGCGCAGATCGAGCGCATCCGCACCCTGAAGCAGTCCGTCAAGGTCCCCGCCCAGGACCTGGCAGATCCGTGTCCGTGACCTGGGTCAGCCAGGGAGGAGCGCAGCCTCCATCGCGGTGAGGGTTTTGCGCATGTTGCCGGCGAGCTGATCGAGCCGGCCCTGGATGACGTGCGCCGCTTGGGTGGGGTCGTTGCGGACACCCGCCCGCAGGCCGCTGTCACCAGGACCGTGGGTGAAGGTCTGGTGCACCAACGTCTGCGAACCCTGCGGCCGCAGGTCGTACTCCCAATGGGCTAACGGCTCGTCCTCGTCGCCGTACACGTCCCAGCCGAACCTGGTCAGCTCGTCGGCGACCGTGACCACGCACGTGACGTATGTCTCGAACCCGTCCGCGAACCTGTTCCGGGCCTCGAACCGCGCTCCGGCCGCGAGCCGGTCGTCGTCGAGCCAGGCACCGTAGTAGCACTCCGGACTCCACTCGCCGTACCGATCGACGGCCGTGATTCCCGCCCACACCTGCTCGACGGGAACCCTCAACACCACCTGGACTTCGGTGCTTGCACCGGTCACTCCGTGTTCGTTCATGCCCCGGACGTCGTACCCGGCCAGTCGGCCTCGACATTTCGCCAGCGGCCTTGATAGACGCCGGCTATCAGGTGATAGGCAGCTTTGCTTTGACCCTGCGATGCTGGCGACGGAATGTTGTATACATGACGAGTGAGGTCGTGGCCGCAGCCCCCGTCCCGGTCCCCGGGCGTGCCCAGCGAGTACGCGAGATAGCCACCGAACTGCGAGGGCTCCGGGGGGCGCTGATCCCGATCCTGCACGCCGTCCAGGAGGAGTTGGAGTACGTCGACCAGACCGACATCCCGGTCATCGCCGACGTACTGAACATCGCCGTCGCCGAGGTGCACGGCGTGGTCACCTTCTACAAGGACTTCCGCCGGGCACCGGCCGGGCGGACGACGGTCGCGATCTGTCAGGCGGAGGCCTGCCGATCGGTCGGTGCGGCTGACCTGGCTGAGCATGCCAAGCGCAGTATCGGCTGCGGTTTCGGTGAGACGACGTACGACGGCCGGATCACCCTCGACGAGATCTTCTGCTTCGGCAACTGCGCCCTCGGACCCGCGGTCCAGGTCGGAGAGAAGCTGCACGGTCGCGTCACACCGGCGCGGCTCGACGCCCTTCTCGGGGAGGCCCGATGACCATCCGTGTCTACGTCCCGCGCGACGCGGCCGCACGCTCCGTCGGAGCGGACGAGGTCGCCGAGCGGATCGCCGCGGCGGCCACGGCGCACGGCCAGGACGTGCAGGTCGTCCGCAACGGTTCGCGCGGCATGCTCTGGCTCGAGCCGCTGGTCGAGGTCGAGACCGCCGAAGGCCGGGTCGGCTACGGCCCGGTCGCTCCTGAGGAGGTCGACGGCCTGCTCGCGGCCGGCATGCTCAGCGGCGAGGGCGGTGACATCGGCGCCCACCTCGGCGTCGTCGACGAGCTGCCGTGGATGAAGCGGCAGCAACGACTCACGTTCGCCCGGGTCGGGGTGACCGATCCACTCTCCGCCGAGGAATACACGTCGTACGGCGGGATGCGCGGACTACGGGAGGCGCTGGCGCGGACGCCGGCCGAAGTGGTGGAGACGGTGGTGGACTCCGGGCTGCGCGGCCGTGGCGGCGCCGGGTTCCCGACCGGCATCAAGTGGCGGACCGTCCTCGGCGCCGAGTCCGACCTCAAGTTCGTCTGCTGCAACGCCGACGAGGGCGACTCCGGGACGTTCGCGGACCGGATGCTGATCGAGGGCGATCCGTTCACGCTGATCGAGGGGATGACGATCGCGGCGTACGCCGTCGGGGCCTCGGAAGGATACGTGTACCTGCGGTCCGAGTACCCCGACGCGGTGGCGACGCTCAGGGCCGCGATCGAGATCGCCCGGTCGAAGGGCTGGCTCGGAGCCGACGTCCTCGGCTCCGGGCTCGCCTTCGATCTGCACGTCCGTGTCGGTGCGGGCGCGTACATCTGTGGTGAAGAGACGTCGATGCTGGAGAGCCTCGAAGGCAAGCGCGGACAGGTCCGGGCCAAGCCCCCGATCCCTGCGCTGGAAGGGCTTTTCGGCCGTCCGACCGTGGTGAACAACGTGTTGTCGCTGGCAACTGTCCCGGTGATCCTGGCCGAGGATGCCGAGGCCTACGCGGCGTACGGGACCGGGCGATCGCTCGGCACGAGCGTGTTCCAGCTCGGCGGGAACGTGGCCCGCGGCGGAATCGTGGAGACCGCGTTCGGCATCACTCTCGGCGAACTCGTGAACGACTTCGGCGGCGGTACGTCGTCGGGCCGCCCGGTGCGGGCCGTCCAGGTGGGCGGCCCGCTCGGGGCGTACCTCCCGGTCGAACAGTTCGACCTGCCGATGGACTACGAGGCGTTCGCGGCGGCCGGTGCGATGGTCGGGCACGGCGGGATCGTGGTGTTCGACGAGACCGTCGACATGGCCTCGATGGCCCGGTTCGCGTTCGAGTTCTGCGCGGCCGAGTCGTGCGGCAAGTGCACCCCGTGCCGGGTCGGTGCCGTCCGCGGCGTCGAGACGATCGACCGGATCGTGGCCGGTGAGGACCGGAAGAAGAACCTCGTCCTGCTCGACGACCTGTGTGAACTGATGACCGACGGCTCGCTCTGCGCGATGGGCGGGCTGACACCCATGCCGGTACAAAGTGCCGTCCGCCATTTCGGAAAGGACTTCGGCGCATGACCCTGCTCAAGGAACCCGACTTCGGTACGCCGGAACGCCCCGGCGAAGCCACCGTCGAACTGACCATCGACGGGATCGCGGTGACCGTCCCACCCGGGACCTCGGTCATGCGCGCGGCCAAGCAGGCCGGGGTCGACGTCCCGAAGCTGTGCGCCACCGACAACCTGGAGGCGTTCGGCTCCTGCCGGCTGTGCGTGGTCGAGATCGACGGAGTCCGCGGTACGCCGGCCTCCTGCACGACACCGGTGTCACCCGGAATGTCCGTGCGGACGCAGAACGAACGGCTCGGCAAACTCCGCCGGGGCGTGATGGAGCTCTACATCTCCGACCACCCGCTGGACTGCCTGACCTGTTCGGCCAACGGCGACTGCGAACTGCAGGACATGGCCGGCGTCACCGGCCTGCGCGAGGTCCGGTACGGCTCCGGCGTCGAGGCCGGCGCCAACCACCTGGACCTGCCGACCGACTCCTCCAACCCGTACTTCGACTTCGAGGCGTCCAAGTGCATCGCGTGTTCGCGCTGCGTCCGCGCCTGTGACGAAGTACAGGGAACTTTCGCGCTGACGATCGAGGGTCGCGGGTTCGACTCGAAGGTTGCGGCCGGTGCCGGCGTGTCCTTCATGGAGTCCGACTGCGTGTCCTGCGGGGCGTGCGTGCAGGCCTGCCCGACCGCGACGCTGCAGGAGAAGTCCGTCGTAGAGCTGGGTATGCCGACGCGGTCCGTCATCACCACTTGCGCCTACTGCGGTGTCGGCTGCTCGTTCAAGGCCGAGATGCGCGGTGACGAGTTGGTGCGGATGGTGCCGTACAAGAACGGCGGCGCGAACGAGGGCCACTCCTGCGTCAAGGGCCGGTTCGCGTTCGGGTACGCCAGCCACCCGGACCGGGTGCTGGAGCCGATGGTGCGCGACACGATCGCGGACGAGTGGCGGAAGGTCTCCTGGGACGAGGCGATCTCGTTCACCGCACGGCGGCTGCGCGAGATCCAGGCGCAGTACGGGCCGGGCTCGATCGGCGCGATCACCTCGTCGCGGACGACCAACGAGGAGGTCTACGCCGTACAGAAGATGGTCCGCGCGGTGTTCGGCAACAACAACGTGGACACCTGCGCGCGGGTCTGCCACTCGCCGACGGGGTACGGCCTGAAGCAGACGTTCGGCGAGTCCGCCGGCACCCAGGACTTCAAGTCGGTCGAGGAGGCCGACGTGATCCTGGTGATCGGCGCGAACCCGACCGATGCGCACCCGGTCTTCGCGTCCCGGATGAAGCAGCGGCTCCGGCAGGGCGCGAAGCTGATCGTGGTCGACCCGCGCCGGATCGACCTGGTCCGCTCGCCGCACATCGAGGCCGCGCACCACCTGCGGCTCGCGCCGGGCACGAACGTGGCGATCATCAACGCGATCGCGCACGTCGTGGTCACCGAGAACCTGGTCGACCGTGCGTTCGTGGCGGACCGGTGCGAGGACTTCGAGACGTGGGAGGCGTTCATCGCGCAGCCCGAGCACAGCCCCGAGGCGGTTGCCGACATCAGCGGCGTACCGGCCGAGGAGATCCGCGCGGCGGCCCGGCTGTACGCGACCGGCGGCAACGGCGCGATCTACTACGGGCTCGGCGTCACCGAGCACAGCCAGGGTTCGACCATGGTGATGGGGATGGCGAACCTCGCGATGGCGACCGGCAACATCGGCCGCCCCGGCGTCGGCGTGAACCCGATGCGTGGGCAGAACAACGTGCAGGGTTCGTGCGACATGGGTTCGTTCCCGCACGAGTTGCCCGGCTACCGGCACGTGTCCGACGACGGCGTCCGCGAGGTCTACGAGAAGCTCTGGGGTACGCCGCTGCTGAACGAGCCAGGTCTGCGGATCCCGAATATGTTCGACGCCTCGATCGAGGGATCGTTCCGAGGGCTGTTCGTGCAGGGTGAGGACATCGCACAGTCCGACCCGAACACGCAGCACGTGTTCGCGGCGCTGGGCGCTCTGGACCTGCTCGTCGTCCAGGACCTGTTCATCAACGAGACCGCGAAGTTCGCGCACGTGTTGTTGCCGGGGACATCGTTCCTGGAGAAGGACGGCACGTTCACCAACGCCGAGCGGCGGATCAACCGGGTCCGGCCGATCATGGCGCCGGAGACCGGCAAGCAGGAGTGGGAGATCGTCTGCGAGATCGCCCAGGCGATGGGCTACCCGATGCACTACGACTCGGCCAGTCAGATCATGGACGAGATCGCGCAGACCACGCCGACGTTCATGGGCGTCTCGTTCAAGAAGCTGGACGAGGTGGGCTCGATCCAGTGGCCGTGCAACGTGGACTTCCCGAACGGGATGCCGATCATGCACGAGGAGGAGTTCACCCGCGGCAAGGGCCGGTTCATGGAGACCGTCTATGTGCCGACGACGGAGCGGTCGACGCGGAAGTTCCCGCTGATCCTCACCACCGGGCGGATCCTGTCGCAATACAATGTCGGCGCCCAGACCCGTCGTACGGCGAATGTCGCCTGGCACCCGGAGGACATCCTGGAAATGCATCCGCACGACGCCGAGGTCCGCGGGATCGAGGACGGCGACCAGGTTGCGCTGTCGAGCCGGGTCGGACGGACCGAACTGCGGGCCAAGCTGTCCGACCGGATGCCGGTCGGGGTCTGCTACACGACGTTCCACCATCCGGTCACCGGGGCGAACGTGATCACCACGGACAACTCCGACTGGGCCACGAACTGCCCGGAGTACAAGGTGACCGCGGTCCAGGTCGACCTGCTGCCCGGCCGGGTGGACAGCCAGGCCGAGCGTGAGCCTGTCGTTGCCGGCGGCAACCGATGAGCGCCGGGGTGCCGCCGCACGTCCGGCTGGCGAACGAGATCGCGGCCCAGTTCGCGCACCGTTCACCCACCGACGCCGCCACCGCGGTCGCCACCCACATGAATGCTGTCTGGGACCCGCGCATGAAGCAGGCCCTGATAGCCCACGTCGAGTCAGGCGCCGAAGACCTGGACCCGATCGCCGCCCTGGCAGCCAAGCAGTTGGCCGCCAAGTGACCACAGACCACGACCCCGCCCTCCAACAGGTGGAGGAGGGCGGGGCTGCGGCACCGGATCCCGGCCGGGTAGCGGACGGTACTGGCCGTGTGCTTCGGGGGCGGCGGGTGGATGTTTCTTGGGATTTTGCTCGGCAGATGGCTCATGCCGCGGGGACGCCACTGGGGGCGGTCTCGCGGAGTTTGAGTGACGCGGACGGGCTCACGCTGGCCGCGCCGTTGGTATCTACGGTCGCCGTGCCACCGGTGGATCGCTCGGCCATGGATGGCTTTGCAGTGCGAGGCACCGGACCCTGGCGGGTGACCGGGCACGTGGGGATCGGGTGCGCCGACCCTGTGACGTTGGAGGAAGGTGAAGCCTGCGGCATCGTGACAGGAGCCGCAGTGCCGGCGGATGCAACGTCGGTAATGCGTTCCGAGGACAGCGTGCTCCTGGGCGACTGCCTCGACGGCCCAAGTGAAGAAGGCAAACACATCAGGCGGGCGGGAGAAGAGTGCAAGGCCGGTGAACAACTCCTGCCGGCCGGCGTGACCGTCGATCCCGCAGTACTGGGTCTAGCCGCAAGCGTCGGCCTCAACCGGCTGACCGTGATCCCCAAACCGCGCGTAGCCGCCCTCGTCACCGGCGACGAACTCGTCCACCGCGGCCCGTCCGGACCGGGCCGCGTCCGCGACGCCATCGGCCCGATGCTCCCCGGCCTGATCACCCGCGCCGGCGCAACCGCGGCACCCATCAGCCATCTGCCGGACGACGGCACCAGCCTGATCAACGCCCTCGAAACAGCAGACGCCGAGCTCATCCTCGTCTCGGGCTCGTCCGCCTCCGGTCCAGCCGACCATCTCCGCCCGGCGCTGTCCGCCCTCGGCGCCGACCTGATCGTCGATGGAGTCGCCTGCCGCCCAGGCCACCCCCAAGCCCTTGCCCAGCTGCCCGACGGCCGCTTGGTGCTCGGGCTCCCCGGCAACCCCTTCGCCGCCCTCGTCGCCTTCCTGACCCTCGGCGTCTCGGCTCTCCTCCGCATGCGCGGCCTCTCACTCCCAGGCCTCACGCTGACCCCCATCCCCGGCGGCCTCCAGTGCCACCCCCACAGCACCCGCCTCGTCCCGGTCCGCCTCGAGCCGTACGGCGCCGTACCGGTCGGGCATGGCGGATCCGCAATGCTCCGAGGCCCAGCCGCAGCCGACGCACTGGCCGTCGTCGACCCCGGACCGGCCGAAGCGATCGCCGCACGACTGCTGCCACTCGATCCAGGAGCACGCCCATGGGCCGTGTGATCGCGCGCCGTCCGGTACTGCGTCTCGGCCCGGGAGGCGAGCGGAAGCGCCCGGACTCGATCGCCGTCGAGGAACCTCTCGAGCTCCGCGTCGACGGCAAACCGCTCGCCGTCACGATGCGCACCCCCGGCCACGACGTCGAGCTGGCCCACGGCTTCCTGCACACCGAAGGCGTGATCGGAAGTGTCGACGACATCCGCGAAGCGCGGTACTGCGATTCCTTTGACGACGAAGGCCGCAACACCTACAACGTCCTCGACCTTGGCCTGGCTCCCGGCGTACCGCCGCCTCTCGCCGGTGTAGAGCGCAACTTCTACACCACCTCGTCCTGCGGCGTCTGCGGCAAGGCGTCCCTGGACGCCGTCCGGGTGAAGACGCGATTCTCCCCGGCAGACGATCCGATGACCGTGCCGTTCGACGTACTGGCCGGGCTGCCCGACGCGTTGCGGGCCAAGCAGCAGGTCTTCGACCGGACCGGCGGACTGCATGCGGCCGGCCTGTTCACAGCGACCGGCGAACTACTCGTCGTCCGCGAGGACGTAGGGCGTCACAACGCAGTCGACAAGGTGGTCGGCTGGGCTGTCCTCGGCGGCATGATCCCGGCCGCCGGCTGCATCCTGGTCGTCTCCGGGCGTACGTCGTTCGAGCTCGCGCAGAAGACTGTGATGGCAGGCATCCCGGTTCTCGCCGCCGTCTCCGCGCCCTCGTCCCTCGCGGTCGATCTGGCGGAGGAGGCCGGCATCACCCTGGCCGGTTTCATCCGCAACGGCAGTATGAACGTCTACACCCGTCCGGACCGCATCACGACCGCGGCCGCACCGGCGTGGGCCGGTCCGTAGAGCGCCTCCCCGCGCTCTTCGAGGAAGGCCCAGTAGCGGTCGCCGAAGGACCAGTGCCACCACTCGGTCGGATAGTTCACCAGCCCAGCCGCGGACAGTACGTCGGCCAGTAACGCCCGGTTGGTCCGTGCGTCCCGGCTGATGTTGGTCGCATCGAAGAAGCACGCGCCGTTGCTCTGCTCGGGTGTCGCGTCGATCGGCGTACCCAGGTCGAGCGGGCCGTGGGCGCCGATCAGTGTGAGGTCGACAGCGGCGCCGGCGACGTGCGGCGCCACCTCGACCGGGGACACGAACCGGCTCGCCAGGACATGTACGTCGTGATCGGAGATGCCGGGGTGCAGGCGCTCGAGTTCGGCCCGGTAGCCGTCGTAGATCTCCTGCTGGCTCTCGATCGGTCGGAGCCCCTCCACCACATGCAGTTGGATCCCTGCCGGTAGGAAGGTGTCCGCCACGGCCAGTCGGTCGGCCACACTCTCACGGGCGAACTGCTGGTTCGGCGTCGAGATGCCGCGGGTGTAGAGGTCGACCAGCGGCTCGCCGGTCTCGGCCACCGGGATCGTGGTGATCCGCTCGTCGCTCAGCAGGACGGTCATCCGTTCGCCACCGCCGTTCGCAACAGCGTGTCGACCACGTCGGCGTAGCTCATGCCGGCCGCCGCCCACATCCGCGGGAACTGCGAGGCCGGGGTGAACCCGGGGAACGTGTTGATCTCGTTGACCACCGGCGCGCCCTCGGCCGGGACGAAGAAGTCCACCCTGGCCAGCCCTTCACACCCGAGCACCTCGAAGACCTCGATCGCCGTACGCCGCAGTCGCTCGGCCAACGCAGGCTCCAGCGGCGCGGGTACGACGAAACGCGTGGCACTGCTGTCGTACTTGGCAGTCGCGTTGAAGAACGGCTGGGTCGGATCGCTGTGGATCTCCAGTGCGGGCGCGGTGTCGACGTGGCTGTCAGGGAATTGCAGCACAGCCAGATCGATCTCTCGGCCGACCATCTCTCGTTCGACCAGTACGTGCGGATCGACGTCGGCGGCGTCCGCGATCGCCCGCGCCAGCGAGGTCAGGTCGGTCGCTCTGGTCACGCCGTAGCTCGAGCCGCCGTTGCCCGGCTTCACGAACACCGGGAAGTCCAGGCCGGCCGCCTTGATCGTCTGCATCGCGGCCTCGGTGTCGGTGAGATCCGGTCCGCTGAGTGTCACCCCTGGAGTAACCGCGATTCCGTGGGCTCTGAGGACCGCCTTGGTGAGGTGTTTGTCCAGACCGACCGCGCTGGCCGCGACGCCACTGCCGACGTACGGGACCTTCAGTTGGTTGAGGAATCCCTGGAGGGTGCCGTCCTCGCCGCCCTCGCCGTGCAGGGCCGGGACGGTGACGTCGCAGGCCTGCAGGATCTCGATCGCCTCGTGCTGCCCGTCGATCCAGTTGCCCTTGGCATCGATCACCAGCGGGATCGCCGTGTGGCCGAGGATCTCGACCGCCTTCGCGATGCCTCTGCCGCTCGCCAGCGAGACCTGGTGTTCGGGGCTCACGCCGCCCATCACTACCGCGACCTTCATCGGTTGCCTTCCTCGTAGCGTCGGGGCACCCGGGATCCGATGCCGCAGTAGATCTCGTGCGGGATGGTGCCGGCCCAGCCGGCCCAGTCCCTGGCGGTCGGCTCACCCTGCGAGCCGTCGCCGAAGATGGTTACCGGTTCGCCCGGTTCGACCGCCAGGTCACCGGCGTCGACGACGAACTGGTCCATTGCGATCCGCCCGATCACGGGCATCCGGACGCCCCGGCAGAGCACACTCGCCTGGCCGGCCGCGACCCGCGGGATGCCGTCGGCGTACCCAAGTGGGACCAAGGCGACCGTGGTGTCCCGCGGCGCGATGTAGTCATGGCCGTACGAAACCCCTTCACCGGCGTGGATCCGGCGTACCTGGGCCAGCTTGCTCATCAGCCGCATCGCCGGCCGCAGCCCGATGCCTGTCTCGTCGATGCCGTACAGACCGGCGCCGATCCGGACCAGATCGCAGTCCGGCGCGTCGAGCGTGATCGCACCGGCCGAATTGGCCAGGTGTACGACGCTGGGCCGCAGACCGGCCCGTCGTGCGAGACTCACCCCGGTCCGCAGGAGCCGGAGCTGCCTCTGGCTGTGCACGGCGTCGGCGGAGTCGCCGTGCCAGAGGTGGGACCAGATCCCGCGGACCGTGACGGCGCCGAGCGCCTCGTAATGCGCCGCCGCACGGGTGAGCTCGATCCACTGGTCAGGTGCACTGCCGGCCCGGTGCAGTCCGGTGTCCAGCTTGAGGTGCACGCAGTGGACGGACGGGATCGAAGCGACGCGCTGGAGTTCGGCGATCGTCGAGACGCTCACGTCCACGTCGACGTCACCGAGCAGCATCAGCTCGGCGGCGTCGTACAGCCAGGTGAGAATCGGAGTTGTCAGTCCGCCGGCGCGCAACTGCAGCGCCTCGTCGGCGCGAGCCACACCGAGCCAGGTCGCCCCGGCCTCGACCGCCGCGCGGGCCACCGGTACGGCGCCGTGGCCGAAGGCGTCGGCCTTGACCACGGCCATCACGTCCTGCGGGACGAGCCGCCGGAAGGTCCGGACGTTGTCGCGGACGGCCGAGAGATCGACGACCGCCTCGGAGAGTCCGGCAATCCCACGTGCTGCCCGACCATCAGACACGGCCTGAACCAGGTTCATGACCGCCATTGTTGTTTCTGGCAACCATCAGGATCATCGGAGTAAGGAACGATGTTGCCCGGGCCGGGTGTACGACCCTGGTAGTACGAGTTGGCATGCCCTGGGCTGACCTGCCTCGTCATAATGGACGAGTGGAAGCCACCGATCACCTGAAGGCGTCGCTCCTCGCGGCGATCGCGCTGGCGAACACTTTCGGCTCCGCGTGGCGCCAGGGACGGCCCGCCACCGCGCCCTCGACGGAGTCCGTCGCCGACGTGCTGCGGCTGACCACCAACCGCGTCGGCTCCCCGGATCCTGCGGAGTACGCGTCCGGCGGCAAGACCCTGTACGACGCCCTCAGCCACCTGCCGGAGGTCGATCCGGCGGTCGAGCTGGTGAACAACTTACTCCGGGTAACCAAGGCCGCGCCGCAGCTCGTCCGGGACGACGGCGCACCGTGGCATCTGCACTTCGCCGGTCCGGACGTGTCCGAGGCGACAGGTTGGCTGGCCGAGTTCGCCACCGCGGTGGCGATGCTGCTCGGCAGTGACGACGCCCATCGCCTCCGTCGGTGCGAGGCGGAGCGGTGCGAGGACCTCTTCCTCGACGCGACCAAGAACCGCACCCAGCGGTTCTGCTCAACGGCCTGCCAGAACCGCACCAAGGTCGCCGCCCACCGGGCCCGCACCGCCTGACCCGGTCGCCGTCACCATCGTTGCTTCCGGCAACCAGCCGAGCTTCGTGTAGAGGCGAACGCCTTCGGTGGTGGCCATCAGCAGACCCGTCCGTGCGCCGCGTTCGATGGCCCGCCGGCTGAGCGCACCCATCACCACACTGCCGAGTCCGCGTCGCCGATGCGCCGGATCGGTGTGGATGTCATGCATGACCGCATCATTGTCGACAATCGCCACCATGCCGCGAGCCGCGACCTCACCTTCGTGGAGCAGTCGCACGTACTCCAGCGCGTCGTCGGTCTGCGTCGTCACCTGGTACGACGCGGGCGGCTCCGGCTGCGGCTGATCGGCGAGCTCGATCGACATCAATACCTTCTGCTCGGCGAACGGTTCCAACCCGGCGGCGCTGAGGCGTCGCGTGATCTCGTCGCCATGCTGGGTGGTCACAGTCAGCCAGACGTCCTCGGACGTCCGCGCCACCAGATGGTCGACCACCGCTGGGTCATCCGCGCGGGCGAACAGTTCCCGATCTCGTCCGGGCAACCGCAGTACGACGGCGAACGCATCGTCGTACTCGATCGCCGGCTCGAGGCCACGGCAGCGCCGCCAGCCGTCCACCCACCGCCTGAGGAGATCGTCCATACGGAGGATCGTAACTGTTTATTGTTCGATAGTCAGTTACTCGCGTCCGAGTACGAAGGTCTGGATGGCGACCACCGCGCCGCCGCGGGCCCACTCGCTGAAGTCGGCAGGCTGGAGGACCATCGGCAGTTCCACGCTGGACGGGTGCCGGTCGGCGTGCAGCCCGGCCAAGAGATCGTCGTGCGCGACGTCGGCCAGGCGGACGCCCTCGCCGCCGAGGACGACGAGTTCGGGCATGGTGAAGTTCGCGGCCGCCGCGATCAGCCGGCCCAATGCGCGGCCGGCGCGGCTGATCACCTGGCTCGCGGCCGGATCGCCTTTGGCTGCGAGGTCGAGGCATTCCTCGTAGTCGACCGATCGGCCGAGCGCCGCACCGACCTGTTCGGTGATGGCGCCGACTGTCAGCAGACTGATCGCGCAGCCGTGGTGCCCGCGATCGCAACGGGGTCCGTCCGGCAGCAGGGGGTAGTGGCCGATCGTGCCGATACTCGTGTCCGGGCTGTCCACGATCCGATTGTGGACAATCAGGCCGTACCCGACTCCGGCGCCGATCGTCAGCAGTACGAAGCGGTCGACGCCGCGGCCCGCGCCGAACCAATGGGTCGCCTCGGTCAGCGCGACCAGGTCGTTCGCGATCACGACCGGCGTACTGGTGTGGGCGGCGAGGATCTCGCCGAAAGGTACGTCGACCCAGTTCAGGTACGGCCCCCAACGGACCTCGGAGTTGTTCGCCACCCGGCCGCCGAGCGCCACACCGAGCCCGGTGATCGGCCCAGGCGCCTGGAGAGCGAGGTCGTCGGTGAGCTCGAGAACGAGCGCAGCCACCGCGGACGGCGTCGGATCGGTCAGCGGGCGCTCGGCACTCGCGATCACCTCGGCACGCAAGGTCGTGAGTACGCCGATTGCCGTGTCACCAGTGAGTTTGATGCCGACGAAGTGGTGTGCGCCGGGGTCGAGATCGAGCGGCTGCGACGGCCGGCCGACCCGGGCGTCTGTGGGTCCTCCGGCGACCTCGACCAGCAGACCGGACTCCACCATCGGCTTGGTCAGCCGGGTCAGACTCCCCGGCGACAGGCCCACGCGGCGTGACAACTCGGCACGCGACAGCGGCCCGTCGAGCAGGATCTCCAACGCGACCTGCCGCGACGGTCCGGTCAGCGGACGCCACTCACCCATTTCGACAGGGTATCCGCGCACGCTGGGGATGGACGCCGGGACGTGACCCGGTCCGCGGTTCTGGCCGCACAAGCCCCGGCGTCGAGATCAACCCAACGTCGTGTAGGTGTCCACACCCCTCGAAATGGTGAACGCACCAACGGCGCCGTACCCAATTCTTTACGAAGTATGCCCCTACTCGGCCAGAAAGGATCGGGGACAACGCTGTCAGAAAAGTAACCCCGGCCTTCGCCCGCAGGACGGATAAAAGCGTCGGGCCGATCAGCGGCCGCGGGTCGTCAGGCCCGGTAGCACCAGAGTGAGCCACCGGGATCGCACCGCCGGAGGCTGGTCGGTGGGGGCTGTGTTGATCAGCAGATAAAAGTCCTGGACCGTCACGTCGTCGTGCAGCTCGCCGTCGGCCTGGGCGGCCTGGATCAGTTCCGCCAAGGCCGTGCCGGTGCGATCTTCCACGAGTTCGTCGGTCGGATACGCGCCGAGCAGGCGGGCCGCGGCCTTCACCGCGTGATCCGTGGCGGATGCCTCCAGCACGCGCTCGACGAGTCCGAGGATCTCGTCCATCGCCTTGGCGCCGCCGGCCGTCCGCTCCCGGGCCGCCTCGATGTCGTCGGCGACGCGATCCAGGTGCTCGGTGAGGACCGCGCTGACCAGGTCGGTCTTGTTCGGGAAGTGCCGGTACAGCGTGCCGACCGCCACCCCGGCGGCCGCGGCGATCTCGTCCATCCCGGCGTCCGGGCCGTGCAGGGTGATCTGCTCCCGGGCGGCGTCCAGGATCTTCGTCCGGTTCCGGACCGCGTCGGCGCGCGGGCTCATGGGCCTCCTCGGCTGGGCGTTGCAAGATCGTGAACGCAGGTTCATGATAGGCGTGAACCAGCGTTCAGCTTATCCCCTGGGAGTGCCATGACAGCCAGGATCGCCCTCGTCACCGGCGCCTCGTCCGGTATCGGCGAGGCCACCGCGCGGAAACTGCACGCGCTCGGGTATGTCGTGTACGGCGCCGCCCGCCGCGTCGACCGGATGGAGCAGCTGGCCGCCGACGGCATCCGGACCATCGCCATGGACGTCACCGATGACGACTCGCTGCGGACCGCAGTCGACCGCATCCTCAGTGAGACAGGGCGGATCGACGTACTGGTCAACAACGCTGGCTACGGGTCGTACGGCGCTGTTGAGGAGGTGCCGCTGGACGAGGCGCGGTACCAGTTCGAGGTGAACGTGTTCGGTGCCGCGCGGCTGATCCAGTTGGTGCTGCCCGGGATGCGGACGCAGCGGAGCGGCACGATCGTGAACATCAGCTCGATGGGCGGCCGGATCTACACGCCGCTCGGTGGCTGGTACCACGGCACGAAGTTCGCACTGGAGGCGCTCAGCGACTGCCTGCGTCTGGAGACCAAGCCCTTCGGCGTCGACGTGGTCGTGATCGAGCCGGGCAGCATCCAGACCGAGTGGGGCGACATTGCCGCAGGCAACCTGCGCAAGGTCTCCGCCGACGGCCCGTACGCCAAGCGGGCCGGCGCCATGGCCGCGTCGATGGCCTCCGAAGCCAACGCCCGCCGGAACTCCCCGCCCACAGTCATCGCCGACGCCATTGCCAAAGCCGTCACCGCCCGCGGTCCCCGAACCCGCTACACCGCCGGCTTCGCCGCCAAGCCACTCATCACCCTCCGCCGCGTTCTCCCGGACCGCGCCTTCGACGCCCTGATCAGCCGCGTGACCGGCACCGCGGTGTAGCGCTACCGCGGGAGTTTGCGGGTGTCGATGAGTTGCTGGGCGACGTCGCGGAGTTTGGTGTTGGTGTCCTGGGAGTAGCGCTTGAGGATGGCGAAGGCCCGGTCGCCGTCGACGTCGAAGCGTTCCATCAGGATGCCCATCGCCTGGCCGACGAGTTTGCGGGCATCGACGGCCTGCGCCATCGACCGCTCGTGCCGCGCGGAGGCGAGAGCAACGGATGCGTGCCGGGCGAGGATGTGGGCGATCGCCTCGTCGTCCTCCGTGAACGCATCCGGGAACGGGCTGTAGAGCCCGAGTACGCCGACCGTCGCACGAGCCGCACCACCAGTCGCCAGCGGTACGTCGAGCACGCTGCGCACCCCGAGCGCGGCAACCTTCGCGGCCCACTCCGGCCAGCGGTCGTCGGTTGTGGTGTCGCGGATCAGGACCGTGGACCGGTCCCGCAACGCGGTGACCAACGGACCGTTCTGGGTGCCGAGTTGCAGGTCGTACACGTCCCTGACAACCGGATCGGTGACGGCGGCGATCTCCGCCTGTGATCCACGGGAATACAACGCCACACCGGCGTACGTGCAGTTGAGCGCCTGCAGGGCGAACTGAACGACGGCGTCGACCGTCTCGTCCACCCCTGGGGCGTCGTGCAGCTCGATCGCCAGACGCGCGAACGCGTCCGCCGACGTCGCGGCGAGATCCTGATCGGTCATCACAGGGACTCCAGTCGTGCTCGAGCCATCGGGCACCCCGTGGCTGGAGTGATCCTCAGGAGACATGATGCAGCCCACTGCCCGGAATCTGTTAGCTGGACCGCCGAGGAATTTTCTGGGTCGCTGGACCCAAAACGCTAGAGTGAACCCCATGACGGACTTCTCCGCTCTGCTGAGCGGCCAGACCAGCTGGCGGCGGGAGTTCGCGGCACCGATGCGTGCCTTTCTGCGGACCGAAGCGGGCAGTTCCGGAGTCCTCGCCGCAGCCATCGTGGTCGCCCTGCTGTGGGCCAACGTCGCTCCCGAGCTGTACGACGATTTCTGGCGGACCGAACTGTCCGTCGGCCTCGGAGACCACGTCCTGAGCCTCGACCTACGGGAGTGGATCAACAGCGGCCTGATGACGCTGTTCTTCCTCGTCGTCGGTCTGGAGGCGCGCCGCGAATTCGACCTCGGCGACCTGCGCGAGCGCAGCCGTTTCGTGCTGCCGGTGCTGGCCGGCGTCACCGGAATGATCGTGCCGGTCCTCATCTATCTCGCCTTCAACCTGGGCGGCGACGGCGCGCACGGCTGGGGAGTCGCGATGTCCACCGACACCGCGCTGGCGCTCGGCCTGCTCGCCTTGGTCGGCCGCGGCGTCCCCGATCGGATCCGGGTCTTCCTGCTGACGGTGTTCGTCGTCGACGACCTCCTCGCGCTGGTCGTGATCGGCGTCGTCTACAGCGAGGACGTCGACCTGACGATGCTGGCGGCGGCGATCGTCGCGTTCGCCGTCGTCCTGACGCTGGCCATCTACCGCGTCCGCATCGCCTGGCTGTACGTCGTCCTCGGCCTGGTCATGTGGGCCGCGCTGCTCACGAGTGGCGTCGACCCCGTGGTCGCCGGACTCGCGATCGGCCTGACGGCAACGGCGTACACGCCGGGGCGTGAGGAACTCGAGCAGGCGACCGGGTTGGTCCGCCTGTTCCGTGAGCAGCCGACGCCCGAACTGGCGCGGTCCGCGACGGTCGGACTGACCGCGACGATCTCACCGAACGAGCGCCTGCAGTTCCTGTACCACCCCTGGGCCAGCTACCTGATCGTTCCGCTGTTCGGGCTGGCCAACGCCGGCATCCCGATCGACCTGGACTTCCTCGGCCGGGCGTACACCGCACCCATCACGCTCGGCATCCTGATCGGGTACGTCGTGGGCAAGCCGGTCGCGGTGACCGGTGCGTCCTGGCTGCTGGACCGCGCCACCGGCGGCCGCTTCCGCCCGCAGGTCGGCTGGGCCGGCGTGATCGGCAGCGGGACGATCGCCGGCATCGGCTTCACCGTGTCCTTGCTGATAGCAACGATCGCCTTCGATGGACAGGAGTTGGTCGAGGCCAAGCTCGGCCTGCTGTCGGCGGTCGTGGTGGCGTCCGTCCTGACCTGGCTGGTGTTCCGGACCGCGAAGCTGCTGTCGCCACCGAAGAAGGCGATGGCGCTCCTCGGCGACGCCGAGCAGCTGGTCGACCTGATCGACGCGGTGGATCCCGAGCGCGACCACATCCGCGGTCCGCATGACGCGTCGGTGACATTGGTCGAGTACGGCGACTTCGAGTGCCCGTACTGCGGGCGGGCGGAGCCCATCGTCCGCAAGCTGCTCCTGGACGACGACCTGCGCTACGTCTGGCGGCACCTGCCGCTGAGTGACGTGCACGCGCAGGCGCAGATCGCGGCCGAGGTGTCGGAGGCGGCGTCCGCCCAGGGGGCCTTCTGGGAGATGCACGACCTGCTGCTCGCGAACCAGGACAAGCTGCAGCCGGCCGACCTGCTCGGGTACGCCGCTCAGCTCGGACTCGACACGGACCGGCTGCACGACGAGGTGAAGCGGCACGTCGCGGCGGCCCGGGTCGCGCAGGACGTGGAATCAGCCGATCTGAGTGGCGTGTCGGGAACTCCGACGTTCTTCATCAACGGGCAGCGGCACTACGGCGCGTATGACGTCGAGACGCTGAAGGCCGCGATCCACGTGGCCCGCGCGCGGGCGAAGATCAACCGTCGGGGCTGACTGGATCTTGTGGTACCAGGGCATTTCTGCCACTGTCGCGGGATGGCGCGGATGCCTGACGCTGGTGGCTCCGATCAGTGTTGAGGAGCCCGCCATGACCGTTCTGACCTCGGTTGTCCTGCAGACGCCGGCCGCGCGCCGCGACGCAGCCGTCGCGCACTTCGCCGGCCGGTTGTCGTTCGAGGCAGACGTCTCCGATGTGGCCGCGGACATCGGTGCCGGGGCTATCGGTTGGGTGCTGATCGACAGTCGCAGTCAGGAGAGCTGGGACCAGGGTCACGTGCCCGGCGCGATCCACCTGCCGACCCGCGAGATCGCTGCGCGCGCGGCGTCCGTCGTACCCGAAGGTGTGACGGTGGTGACGTACTGCTGGGGGCCGGGGTGCAACGGGGCGACCAAGGCGGCGCTCGAGTTCGCCCGGCTCGGCTATCCGGTGAAGGAGATGATCGGCGGGTTCGAGTACTGGACCCGCGAAGGGTTGCCGGTGCAGACGGCCGGCGGCATCGAACGCCGCGCGACCGATCCGCTCACCGCGCCGCTCGGGATCGCCTGCGCCTGCTGACCGGGCTCAGAGACCGGCCAGGTAGTCGGCGTTGCCGCGGATGGCGGCCTCGTAGCGCTTGATCTCCGCGCTGTCCACGCGGTCGGCGATGACGAGCAGCAACGACGCCAGTGCTTTGTCCTTCTGCCCGGCCGCGTGCAGGGTCAGCGCCTTGAACACCCGCAGCGAGTCCGACTCCGGGAACTCCGCGCAGGCCTTCTTGAACACGTCCAGCGAGTCGTCGAACCGGCCGAGGTTGCGCAGCGTGCTGCCGTACTGCAGCAGGCACTTGCGTCGCGTCTCCCCGCTCAACCCGGGCAGCGCGCGCTCGTAGTACTCGATCGCCTTCGCTTCCTGGCCGTCGCTGTCGTACGACCCGCCAACCTCGTACAGCACGTACGGGTTGCCCGGATGCTCGATCAGCAGCCGCTCGAAGTAGTCGATCGTCGGCTGCATGTTCGACCGGTCCCGCCGCCCGAACGCCTCCTCGATCGTCGCTGCCAGTTCCGGCGTCAGTTCTGTTGTCACCACTCCATCATGCCGCGTCCAGCCGATCCTCCGTCGTGCGGTGTTGCTGCCAGGGCCAGGAGCCGGAGATCTCGACCTCGAGGGCGAAGCTGAGGACGGTGCGGATGACGACGATCAGGCCCAGGACGAGGACGGACTGGACCGAGGTGTCGACGAGGATCGAGCGGATGATGTCGCCGACGATCAGGATCTCCAGACCGAGGAGGATGACCCGGCCGAGGTTGACGCGCAGACGCTGGTAGGTGTTGGTGCCATGGTGCAGTACGTCGTACACGTAGCGGATCAGGACGACCGCGAGGCCGATCGCCATGATGAAGACGCCGGCGCCCTCGATCACCCGCGCCACGTCGGCGAACACGGCCTCGAAGTCCACCGTCCACAGGTATCAGTCAGGCGGCCGCGGTGGTGGCTGGCTCGCCGGGGTTGATGTTCTGGTTCAGGTGGAAGACGTTGTCCGGGTCGTACGCCGTCTTGAGCGCGACCAGCCGGGCCAGCTTCGCCGGCGGAAAGGCACGGTTGATCGGGTCACCGTTGAGCGTGTTCACGTAGGCCCCGTTCGCGTACGGCTCCAGCGTCGCGGCGTACTCACGAAGCTGGGTGATCCGTGCCTCGTCCTCCGCCGGGTCCTCCCACCGCGTCGCGGTGACGAACTCGAACAAGGTGTGCCGGTGGCTGAACGCGGCATCCTCGTCCGGTACGTCGGCGATCGCACCGCCGTACGCCTGCAGGCTCGCAGCCACACCGGGAGTCTGCAGCAGGGCGCGGATCGCGTCGTCCGGCAACGCCTTGAAGTAGTGGCCCTTCCAGTAGCGGCGGTAGCGGTGTCCCTGCACGTTGTCGTCGCGGCTCTGCAAGGTCAGGTACGGCATCTCCTCGATGGACTCCTCCAGCACCGGACCCAGCGCACGGAACGCCGGCAGCAGGTTGTAGCCGCCGCTCCCGACCCACACGTACCCAACGGTGACGGTGTCCGCCTTGATGGTCGCGGTGAACGTCGCCTCGCGCGGTGCCTGCGCGTTGAGTTCCCGCCAGCCCCGCAGTACCGGGAAACCTGCCGACGCCGGATAGGTGAACTCGGCAACCAATGCCCGCGTCCCGACCTGGTGCAGGCGGAACTCGAACGACGTGACGATCCCGAAGTTCCCGCCACCGCCGCGCAGTCCCCAGAACAGTTCCGGGTTCTCCTCGGCGCTCGCGCGAACCACCTCGCCGTCCGCCGTGACCACCTCGTACGACGCCACGTTGTCGCAGGCGAGACCGAACTGCCGGGCCAGCCAGCCCATCCCGCCGCCGAGGGTCAGGCCGCCGACGCCGGTGTGCGAGACGTTGCCCGCGGTCGTCGCCAGGCCGTGTTCCTGCGCGGCCCGGTCCAGCTCACCCAGCAACGCGCCACCCTGGATCCAGGCCAGTTGCCGCTCAGGATCGACCCGGACCGCGTTCATCGGCGTGAGGTCGATCATCAGGCCGCCGTCCGGCACAGCGAGACCGGCGATGTTGTGGCCGCCGCAGCGGACCCCGATCTCGAGTCCGGCCGTCCGGGCGAACCGGACCGCGGCCACCACGTCGGCGGTGTCGTGGCACCGGGCGATCACGGCGGGGCGTCGGTCGACCATCGCGTTCCAGACGGTGCGGGCCTCGTCGTAGCCGGCGTCGCCGGCGCGTAGCAGGGTGGTCATCGTTCTGGCTCCTTCGCAGCGGGTTGTGTTCACCACCCTGACAGCGAAGCGGTACTCCGATAAGGTCCAGTTTCGTGAGTCGAATCAGGACCAGTTCAGGCGCCGGTGAGTTGCTGGTCGAGCTCCGCCGGGACGCCGGAGTACCGCTGCATCAGCAGCTCGAAGGCGGGATCCGGGCCCGGATCCGCGAGGGCCTGCTGCGCGCCGACACCGTGATGCCATCGACCCGCGCGCTGGCGGACGACCTCGGGTTGTCGCGTGGTGTCGTGGTCGAGGCCTACCAACAGCTGGTCGCGGAGGGCTATCTGGTCAGCCGGGGCGGCGGGTACACGCAGGTCGCGCCGGTGGAGATCGTCGAGCCGGACGGCGCGGTCGCGACGCCGGCCGGGGAGCCGCGGATCGACTTCCGCTACAGCCGTCCGGACGTCTCGCAGTTCCCGCGCGCCGCGTGGCTCCGCTCGATCCGCCGGGTGCTGAACGAGACGCCGTACCAAAGCCTCGCCTATCTCGACGGGCGCGGCACGATCGAGCTGCGGACGGCGCTGTCCGACTATCTCAATCGGGTTCGCGGTACGGCGGCTCGCCCGGAACACATGATGATCTGCAACGGCTTCGCGCAGGGATCGCGGTTGCTCCTGCAGGTCCTTGCCGAGCAGGGGTATCGCTGTCTGGCGGTCGAGGATCCATCCGACAACGATCTGCGCGAGGTGGCTCGAGCGGCCGGTCTCGAGGCGGTCGGCGTACCGGTGCTGGAGTCGGGCATCGACGTGGACGCGCTCGAGCGGTCCGGTGCGGACGTCGTACTGGTGACCGCCGCGCACCAGTTCCCGACCGGCGCGGTCGCGTCGGCCGAGACGCGGGCGGCGCTGGTGGCGTGGGCCGCCGAGGGCGATCGGCTGGTCATCGAGGACGACTACGACGCGGAGTACCGGTACGACCGCGAGCCGATCGGTGCGATGCAGGGGCTGGCGCCGGACCGGGTCGCGTACGCCGGCACGGCCAGCAAGACGCTGGCGCCGGGGCTGCGGCTGGGCTGGCTGATCCTGCCGACCCGGCTGGTCGAGCCGATGTCGCGGGCGAAGCTGATGGACGACCGCGGGTCGCCGGTGTTCGACCAGTTGGCGTTCGCGGACTTCGTCGCTCGCGGTGAGTTCGATCGGCACCTACGCCGCATGCGGCCGCGGTACCGCTTGCTGCGGGACACGCTGGTCGACCGGCTCGCGGCGCGACTGCCCGAGCTGGTGCCGGCCGGGATCTCCGCCGGGCTGCACGTGATGACGTTGCTGCCGCCGGATCTGACCGAGGCTGACGTCCAGGCGGCGGCGCTCGAACGCGGCCTCGGTGTTTACGGACTGACGCCGTACTGGGTCGCGTCACCTGGGCCGGCCGGACTGGTCTTCGGGTACGGCGGACTGACCCAGAAGGCTGTTGTCGAGGGCATCGACCTGCTCGCGGACGCGATCGGATCCCTACGCATTCGATGAATAAACTTCCATTCGGTTGCAATTCGATCCGATTGGTTCTAGGCTCGGACGGGTGATAACCGCTGCTTGCATCGACAACCTGATGAACCAGGGCTGGCCCGCCGCGCACAGCACCGAGCTGGACGGCTGGCTGGTCCGACGCAACGACGGTGTCACCCTCCGAGCCAACTCGGTGCTCCCCGCGGGTGCGCCGTTCGACCTCGGAAAAGCCTTGGACTACGTGGAAAACCTGTATCAGGCGCACGGCATCACGCCGTCGTTCCAGATCAGCCCGGCGGCCCAGCCGACCGACCTGGACGCCCAGCTCGAGGCGCGCGGCTACGAGGTCCGCAACCCGACGCTGGTGCAGTGCGCCGAGATCGCCGACGTACTCGCCAAGCTCCCCGAGTCGGACGCCGACGTGAATATTTCCTCGGTGCCCAGTGATCGCTGGATGAAGTGCTGGTGGGCCGTCGACGGTCGTGGCGGCGGTCCGGCCGAGCAGGCGTCCGCCCAGCAGATCCTCGAGCGCGGCCGCGCGCTCTACGCCGTCCTGCCGGGCGAAGCCGAGGACGTCAAGGCGATCGGCCGGCTCGCACTCGTCGACGACTGGGCCGGCCTCTACTGCCTGGCCGTCGACGAAGCCTTCCGCCGCCAGGGCCTGGCCCGCGCGGTCATCCGCGCCTTGTTGCAGGAGGCAACGAGCCGGGGTGTCGAGCGCGTCTTCCTCTGCGTCGTCGAGGCCAACACCCCAGCCCGTGCGCTGTACGACCGCCTTGGCTTCCGGACGGTCTCGCAGTACCACTACCGCGTCAGAGCGTGACCTTCGCCAGCAACTCCAGTACGACGAACTTCGCCCCGGTGCGCTCGACCGACGTGCGCAGCGGGGTGAGGTCGGTCCACGGCACGGCCGGTTGATCGAGGGGCTTGCCGAAGTCGTCCCAGTGCGTTGCCAGCACCGTGCGCACCGGTTTGATCGTCCGGAGCAGTCGGTCCGTGATGCCGGGCTCGCCGCCGGGCGCGGCGAGGACCACATCGACCTCGAGATCGCGCAGTGCGTTCGGGTCGAAGTTCGCCGTACTCAGACTGAGGATGCGCAGGCCGCCGATCGTGATCACGTACGCGAGCGTGCCGCCCTCGACCAGGTCCTCGATCACCCGCGGCCTGGGCGGTACGGCGTCGAGGCGGTAGCCCGCGAACGCGTAGTCGTGCCGTTTCCCGCCGCACGAGTGCAGTGACGGGAAGACCTCGATGGTGAAGCCGTCGAACGCGAGGTACTCACCGCCGCGCACGGGTGACAGCAGGTCCTTGGGCGTCCGCATCGCCCGCAGCAGGTTGACGTGCGAGTGGGTGCCGAGGACCGTCGCCTGCGTCTTCTGCGCGACGTACGGTACGTCGGCCATGTGGTCGTAGTGCCCGTGGTGCACGAGGATCGCGTCGGCCGCGGTGAGGTGGCGATCGATCACGGCCTCGTCGATCACCAGTCTGGTCTTCGGATTCACGCCGTCCGGTGTGAACGTCCCGGTCTCGAAGCGGGTCAGCCACGGATCGGTCAGCACGATGTGCTTGCCGCACCGGATCTGCCACGCGTGGGTGCCGAGCCAGGTGAACTCGACCGGCGTCCGGTCCGTCGGTGCACTCGCTGTTGGTGCCGCTTCGCCGCGGGTGTCCATTCCGATGACCCCGGTGGCTCCGGCCGCGGCCGCGGCTGCGCCGGTCAGCATGCCTCGACGACTCACCTTCACGCTGTCTCCTCTCGTCGTACTGGACCTTCAGTCAAGGCGAGGGCGCTGCAGCCTGTCGAATATGCTCTTGCGCATGAATCGATTGTCTGGAGATATCGCCGCAGGTCAGCCAGGTCAATGCTGACCGAACGGCATCTGCAGATCTTCATCGCGCTGGCCGACGAGCAGCACTTCGGCGACGCCGCCCGGGTGGTCGGCATCACCCAGCCGCCGCTGTCCCAGGGACTGCGGCGGCTCGAGGCGCTGGTCGGCGCCAAGCTGTTCGAGCGCGGGCAGGGCCGGGTCGAGCTGACGCCGGCCGGCGCCGCGTTGCTGCCGTACGCCCGTCGCGCGCTGACCTCGATGGAGGAACTGCGTCAGGCCGCGGTGTCCCGTGATCCGGAAGGTCCCGAGATCCGGCTTGGGCTGGCGCCGGAGGTTCCGCCGTCGGCGGGCGCGGCGGTGGCCGCGGCTTGTGGTGCTGCGATTCCCGGTAGCCGGGTGACTGTCGTGTCTGCGCCGACCAGCTCGCTCGTGGGCCAGGTGTCCGCGGGTCGGCTGACGTTGGCCGCCGTACTGCATCCCGCCGTACTCGACGGGCTCGAGGCTGGGCCGGTGACGTTGCTGCCGACGTGGGCACTCGCACCAAAGGGACTCGGCGCGAACGACGGGGATGAGGTTGCGCTGCGGCGGTTGGCCGGGGTGCCAATCGCCGTTCGGCCGCGGGCCGAGGCACCGGCCGCTCGGGATCTGTTCCTGGACACGCTCGCACTGCATCGGCCGGACGGTGGCACGGTCGTGGTCACGGACGAGCGAGCCGGGCTCGCGATGGCGGCCGCCGGCCAGGCGATCGTGGTGACTGCCGATCCTTCGCTGACGGCGCCTGGAGTCGGCAGGCATCGGATTGTCGACAATCCACTGCCGGTGCGTCTTCGGCTGGTGTGGTCCAGGACCCGTACGCCGTTCCTCCGCCCGGCGGATGTGATGGCTCGGTTGACCGATGCGATGGTGGCGTCATGAGCGCCCGGATCCGCGCGGTCTTCGAGGACGCCGGCGTTCGCGGTTGGCTGCACGCGGTCGCGCTCGACGCGCCGGAAGCGACGGTCGACGTCGACGCGGACACCGTCGTACCGATGGCGTCGGTCTACAAGGTGCCGTTGCTCGCGGGCTTCTGCCGGCTGGTCGATCTGGGCGAGGTGGATCCGCGGCGGCAGTTGACGCTGGATCCGTCGACGCGGACGGCTGGACCGACCGGGGTGTCGATCCTGGCGGACCCGGTGACGATGTCGCTGCGGGACTTGGCGGTGTCGATGATCACCGTGTCCGACAACGCCTCCGCGGATGCGCTGCTGGATGTGGTCGGTCTGCAACGGCTCGCGGAACTGCTGGAATCCTTCGGCCTGAAACGGACCTGGGTACGACGGGGGACCGCGGGCAACCTGCGTGACCTGCAGAGCCGGACCGGGGCGGACGATCCGGACGCGGCGCTCGCCGTACTGGCCGACAACGATCAGACCGATCCGGTCGGCGTGTACGAGGCGGCGAACGCGTCGGCGAGCAGCCCGCGTGACCTGACGACGCTGCTGCGGCGGTTGTGGACGGGGGAGTTGCTGTCCGAGCAGCAGACGGCGTTCGTCCGGGCGACGATGCATCGGCAACTGTTCATGCATCGGCTGGCGTCCGGCTTCCCGCACGACGGCGTGCGCGTCGCGGGGAAGACCGGGACGTTCGGGGCTTTGCGGCACGAGGTCGGGGTCGTCACGCTGCCGGGTGGCGCTGCCTTTGCGATCGCCGTGTTCACGCTCGCCGCTCGCGGCGACTTCCGCCAGCCTCGGGTCGACGCAGCGATCGGCGAGGCCGCGCGCGTCGCCGTCGACCTGCTGCGTCAGACGATCGCGTAGGCCTCGACTTCCAGCAGGGCGTCGGGGCTGAAGAGTGCGACCACCTGGACGGCCGTGCTCGCGGGCGGATTGGTGGTGTCGACGTACGCATCGCGGGCGGCGCGGATCGCCGGCAGGTAAGCGATGTCGGTGACGAAGAAGTTCAGCTTGACCACGTCGGCGAAGGTGGCGCCGGCGGCCTTGAGGCAGGCGTCCAGGTTCGCGAACACCTGCCGGGCCTGGGCGGCCGGGTCGCCGACGCCGACGAACGCGCCGTCGGCGTCCAGTGCGACCTGCCCGGCGATCGCCACCCACTGGCCGGGGCCGGTCACGACGTGGCTGTAACCGTTGCCTGGGGCAACACCTTCCGGTTGCGGGTGTGAGAGCTTGCTCAAGAGTTCCTCCAGAGTCGGGTCGTCCGCACTCAGGTATACAACGCCTTGGTGAGGAAGTCGCCGACGAGCCGCTGCATCCCGGCGTCGAAGCGGTGCCGGCCGGGGAGGAAGACGCCTTCGTAGCTGCCGGGGCCGTAGTGGAAGTGTTCGGTCAGTTCGCGGTCGGCGTCGTGCATGCCAACCGGGCTGAACAGTTCGTCGTCCTCGGCGTACACGACGAGTTGCTGGTGGCGGGCGCGGCCGGCGGCGAGGGTCGGATGATCGAGGTGCCGGGCCAGGCCGGGGGTCGAGAACAGCCACGAGTGGACGTCGACGTACGACGGGATGAGCCCGGCGAAGGTGGTCATCATGCAGACCACGGCCGACGCCTCGATGCCGGGGGCGAGCGCGGTGAGGATCGCGGCCCGGCCACCACCGCCGGACAGTCCGAAGACGCCGACCTTGTCCACGCCGTCGATTCCGCGCAACACGCTGAGCGCGGTCAGGTCGTCGTACGCGACCATGCCGGCCAGCGACGTACCGAGGATTCCGGCCGCCTTCGCGACCGTGTGCTCATGAAGGGCCGCGGCGACGTCGTACGACTCGTCGTCTTCGGCCGGCAGCTCGAAGCGGCGGGAACCCCAGGCGAACGTGTCATGACACAGCACCACGAAGCCGGCGCGGGCGAGCACACCGGCGGCGGCCTGGCCCTCGTACAGATCGTCGCGGACCCTGACCGCGACCCGGCTGGGCCGCGGTACGTCGACCAGTCGCTCGGCACCGATCGACTTCACCCCGGCATGGCAGTGCAGTCCAAGCAATCCGGCCCGCGGCGCTCGCCCGGCCGGCCGGAGCAACCACGCACGCGTCGGCGGTCCGAACGGTGTGGTCCACTGCAACTCACTGGTCTGGACGCCGTCGGACTGCCACTCGTCTACAGTCCGCACGGCGGGCGCAGCACCGGGCTCCGGTACGCCGAGCAGCCCGGCGACCTTCGTGGTCAGTTCGTCGCCGGTCAGTGGCAGGGTGTCCCGGACGAAGTCCGGCCAGTCGTCGTACCCGCCCAGTGCGCTGGGTCTCACGCCACCTCACAGGGTTGAGAAACCGGTTTCTTTCCTGAGAAGGTAACACAGTGGCCGAGGCTCGAATAGGCTTCGGAAGGCGGTTTCCCAACCGGGCGGGGACGAACGGAAGACGGCGCATGGGCAGGACACCGAAGGACTCGATCACGATCGCCGATGTCGCACGGGCGGCGGAAGTGTCGCGGGCGACGGTCTCGCGGGTGATGAACGGGCGCCTGACCGTCGCTCCGGACATCGCCGAACGCGTCCGCGCCGCCGCCGACCGGCTGAACTACCGGCCCAGCGACCTGGCCCGCAGCCTGTCGCTCGGGCGCACGAACATGGTCGCGCTCGTCGTTCCGGATCTGGCCAACCCGCTGTTCCAGCAGGTCCTGCGCGGCATCACGAACGCCTCGGCCGCCGCCGGCTACCGGGTGCTGGTCGCCGAGACCGATGAGGACCCGACCGCCGAGGCGGGGATCGCGCTGGCGGCGCGCCGGCGATGCGACGCGCTGATCATGGTGTCGCCGCGGCTCGACGAGGAGAGCCTGCTCGAACTGCTGCCGCAGGTCCAGCCGGTGATCCTGGTCAACCGGCCAGGCCCGGCGGACGTCGCCAGCGTCGCGGTCGATTACGGCCGCGCGGTGCGGATCGTGGTGAACCACCTGGTCGGCCTTGGGCACCGTCGGCTTGCGTTCCTCGCCGGTCCGCCGGCCAGCTCGTCCAACCAGGCGCGGCTGCGGTCGCTGGACGTCGCGCAGCGAGAGATCCCCGATCTCGAGATCGTCCGGCTGGACTGCGGCTGGTCGATCGAGGACGGGTACGCCGCGGTCGAGCGGGTGCTGGAGTCACGCGTGACGGCGGTTGTCGCCTTCAACGATCTGGTCGCGTTCGGGTTGCTTGCCCGGCTCAACGAAGTGGGCGTCGCCGTACCGGCCGATGTGTCGGTCGCCGGGATGGACGACATCGGGTTGTCGCGGTTCGCCGTACCCTCGCTGACGACAGTGCGGGTTCCGCAGCAGGAGTTGGGGGAGCTGGCCTGGCGTCGGTTGTACGCCGCGATCTCCGGTGCGGATGTCGAAGTGGACGGCGTACCGGATCTTCGGCTGGCGGTGCGTGCGAGCACCGGACCGGTGCCGCAGGCAACGAAGCTGACCGGGGATTCTCCAGGTGAGCGGGTCCGATGGCAGCAGCAGGGGGACAGGTTTGTGCTTGGCGGCGACTCCGTGCCGCTGGCGCACTACGAGTTCGGGCGGCGGATGCCACAGGTGCATTCACCCCGGCCGTACTTGCATCCGGTGCGGACGCTCGGCGGTCACCCGCTCACCGAGGTCAGCCCGGTCGACCACCGGCACCACTACGGCGTCTCGCTGGCCGTTGCCGGAGTCAACGGTACGTCGCACTGGGGTGGCCGGACCTTCCTCCCGGACCGCGGACCAACGCTGCTCCCGAATCACGGTCAGCAACGCAGCCGCGGCGTCACCGTCGCCGGCAACGCGTTGACCGACGAGGTCACCTGGTACGACGAACAAGGCCGCCCGCAACTCGCGGAGCGCAGGCTCCTCCGCGGAGCGTTGGCCGAAGGCGGTTGGCGCCTCGACTGGGAGAGCGTCTTCACCGCCCGGTACGGCCCGGTCCGCATCGACAGCCCGGCCACCACTGGACGCGCCGGTGCCGGGTACGGCGGCATCTTCTGGCGCCTTCCGACCGTCGAGACCACGACTGTTCTCAGCGATTCCGGTGAGGGAGCCGATGCCGCCTACGGATCGACCAGCCGCTGGCTGGCCTTCATCCAACAGCGCGCCGACGCTTTCACCACGCTGCTGCTGTTCCAGCCCGGTGATGTCCGTCCGTGGTTCCTCCGCTCCACCGACTACGTCGGAGCCGGTCCTGCCCTGGCCTGGGACGGTCCCCTGGACCTGCAGCCAGAGCAAGCGGTCTCGTTCTCCCTGAGCGCGCTGCTCCTCGACCTCCCGCTGGACTTGTCCCAAGCCCGCACCCTGATGGGTCGCCTGCTCTAGGAGAGGGACGCGAGGCCCGTCACCGGAGAGGATGCGAGGGCGGAGTGCCAGCGGCGGGGGACCCGGCCCGCCAGGCGGGCAGCGCGGCCGGCGGAGACCGCGTCGCGCATCGCGGCCGCCATCAAGGCCGGCTTCTCCGCGCGCGTGACCGGGGTGGCGAGCATGACCGCGTCACACCCAAGCTCCATGGCCAGCGCGGCGTCGCTCGCCGTACCGATCCCGGCATCGACGATCACCGGGACGTTCGCGGCCTCGGCGATCAGCGCGAGGTTGTGCGGGTTGCGGATCCCGAGCGCCGAACCGATAGGTGCCGCCAACGGCATCACCGCCGCACAGCCGGCCTGTTCGAGGCGGCGGGCCAGGATCGGGTCGTCGTTCGTGTACGGCAGCACGATGAAACCGTCGGCCACCAACGTGTCCACGGCATCGAGCAACTCGACCGGGTCGGGCATCAGCAGGTGGTCGTCGGCAACGACCTCGACCTTGATCAGGTCGGTCTGCAAGGCCTCCCGGGCCATCCGGGCGGTCAGCACCGCCTCCGCGGCGGTGTGACAACCGGCCGTGTTCGGCAGCACCTCGATGCCGTGCTTCGCCAGGACGTCGAGGACCGAGCCCTCGTGACCGGTCCCGAGCCGCCGCATCGCGACCGTGGTGAGTTGGGTGCCGGAGGCAAGCAATGCCTCCTCCATCACTTCCAGGTTGGCCGAACCGCCCGTGCCCATGATCAGCCGCGAGGTATAGGTCCGCCCGCCGAGCTCCAACGGGTCGTCCATGTCAGCCTCCCTGGACGGCGCTGACGATCTCGACCCGGTCGCCCGGTTCGAGCGTCGTACCGGCCCACTCGCTGCGCGTGAGCACGGTCTGGTTGACCGCGACCGCGATCCCGGTGGTGCGGTCGGAGAACTCCTGGATCAGGTCGGCAACGGACTTCCCCGGTGCGACCGTGGTCTCTGTACCGTTCACCCAGACGGATTCCTGCATCGCTTCCTCCCTACGCCGGAATTACCCGATTCAGGTTCAGCGGTCGGCGACGCCGTACACAGTCGCCCTCTCAGCCCGCTCCGGTGCGAGCTCCCGCGGCAGTTCGACACTAACCACCCAAGGCGATCGAGACAACCCAGGCGGTCAGGCGATGCGGCTGGCCGTGAGCTCCAGGTGGAGGTCGAGTTTCTGGGCGACCATGAGGTTGATGGCGGCGTTCCAGCTCACCGACCAGCGCTTGCGCAGCAGCGGAAGCGATCCTGTGAAGGCGACTCCATCGTCGGTGCCTACCAGTTCGAGCGGTACGACGACCGGCCGGGTGGCGCCGCGGATCGTGAGATTTCCCGTCACCGTGAACGTCGTCACACTTGTCTGGCTCACCTTCGTGGACCGGAACCTGATCGACGGATACGTCTCGGCGTCGAGGAAGTGCTCACGCAGCGCCGCATCCCGCCGCCGGTCGCCGGTCTGAATGCTGTCCGCCTGAATCGTCAGATCCGCTGTCGACCGCGCCGGATCCTCCCCGTCCAGCCGCAGCACCCCACTGAACACCTCGAACTCCCCAGGCACCCGAGGCCCCACCGTGTGCCGCGCCGTAAACCCCAACCGCGACCGCGCCACATCCACCGCGTAGTCCCCGGTCAGTTGCCTCAATACCGTCGTCGTAGTCATACATGTACGACGAGACTCCTCCCCGAACTGTCAGGCTTCAGGACCAGGCGGAGGAGGGCGAGGGTTGCGAGGGCGGCGACGAAGGTGGGGACTGTCCACCAGCCGAGGGCGTGGTAGAGGCGTACGGCGGTCCAGGAGCCGAGGCTGCCGGCGGAGTAGGCGCAGACCATGTACGCCGTGTTCATCGCGCTGCGCCGGCCGGGGTCGAGTTGGTACATCCGGGTGACGTTCGCGACCATCCCCGACTGCATCGACACATCGAGGACGAGTACGCCGGCCACGAGGAGCGTGAGTCCCAGCGCACCACCGGCGTACGCACCCAGCATGAGTACGGCGGCGAGAACGGTTCCGGCCAGGATCCAGGCCGTCACGGCGTCCGGCGTACGGCGATCGACGATGCGACCGGTCCACGGGACGACGGCCATCGTGGCGATCGCGACCAGACTGATCCAGCCGAGTGCGCCCGCTCCGAGGCCGAAGGAATCCTGCAGGACGAGGACCAGGGTCGCCCAGGTGCCGGTGAAGCCCGCGAACGTGCAGGCCTGGTAGACCGCCGATCGACGCAGACCGCTACGTAACCTCAGTTGGTCGAAGGGCCGGCGCAGGTACTGCGGGAACTCCGCCGGCTCGACGTGCACCGGCACGGGGAGGCGAGTCCACGCGACGGCGGCGCATACCAGCGCCAGCACGGCCGCACCCAGGTAGGCGTATCGCCACGAGTACTCCTCGCCCAGGAACCCGGCGATCGCGCGCGACAGGATCATCCCGGGGATGCCCACGCTGAGCAGGACGCTGTTGATGCTGCCCAAGCGGCGCGATCCGGTCATCCCCGCGACGTACGGACCGATCACCGGCGACGCGACCGTCGCACAGCCCATCAGGAACGATGCGATCACCAGGACCGGCAACGACGGTGCGGCCGCGGCTGCGATCGCGAAGACCGCGACACTAGCGAACAAGATGGTCAGCAGCCGCCGCTGCACACCGGTGTCACCCAGCGGTACGACGGTCAGGATGCCGACGGCGTACCCGGCTTGTGGCGCGGTCACGACCAGCGCCGCGTCCGACAACGGCACGTGCAGGGATGCTGCGACGGAGGGCAGCAGCGCCTGCGGAAAGTAGACAGTCCCGACGCCGACCGCCGAACACACGGCCAGTACGCCGAGCAACGTCGTGCGCGGGCGCGCGTCGACGGCAACCTCGATACTCATCCCCCGACTGTTGCCGGGCGCCGCAGCGGCCTGCGAACGATTTAGGATTGGGCTACATCGACAAGGGGGGCAGGCGTGCTCACGTATGAGTTGACCTCGCGGGACCTTGAGGATGTCCGGTTCGCGGTCTCGCCCGCGGCCGAGACTGTGCTGTCGCTGCGCGCGTTGCAGGACCCCGGCCGGTTCCCGCTCCAACTGCCATGGGTCCGGGCGGTTCAGCCGTTGCTCGAGTCGCTGGACTGGAGCGTGCTGCGCTGGCTGGTCAACGACACGATGGGGAGTCCGGACTTCCTGACGCCGCGGCCCACCTCTCCGCTCACGCAGATCGCCGACGAGCTCGACCTCATCGGCTCGGTGGACCGCGAGACGTTCGAACGCCAGCTCGTCGGGGTCCACGGTGAGGTCCCCGCTGAGCTGGTCGGGGCCGACGGCGTGACGAAGGTGGTCGACGCTCTCCGCGAGTACTGGCAGTCCGCGATAGCGCCGTACTGGAATCGGATGCGCACGCTGCTGACCGCAGACATCAGCTACCGCGGGCATGTCGTCACTCAGCGAGGTACGGGCGTGATGCTGAACGAACTCGGGCCGGCCATCAGTTATGGCGACGGCCTGCTGCGCGTCGACCGCGTCAGCGAGGTCAGCCGCACCGAAAGTGTCGACGGCCGTGGCCTTGTCCTCCAGCCGACCCTCTTCGGCCCGCACGCCGTGATCCCGATGGACGTCGGCGCCGAACCGATCCTCGGCTACCCGCCGCGCGGCCAGGCGAACCTCTGGTCGGTCGTCGACCCACCGTCGCGCCGCGACCTGGCCCAACTCATCGGCACCGCCCGCACCCGCATCCTCGAACTCCTCACCCACCCCAGAACCACGACCGACGTCGCTGCCGAGCTCAAGGTCACCCCCTCAGCCGTCAGCCAGCAGTTGCAGCTCCTCCGCCGTACCGGGCTGGTAGAACCCCAACGCACCGGCAAACAGGTCCTCTACAAACCCACCCAGCTAGCCGCCCTCCTCACCGGCACGGAACCCGACTGACCCAGTCACATGGCGGATGGCGGGTTGTGTGCCGGCTGGCGGGTTGTTGCGTGCCAGTGGTGAAACAACCCGCCAGTGGCCCGGCTAGTGCTTGGAGCGGCAGACTTCGCCCTTGATCTGGGTGACGAAGTGGTCGACCTCCCAGTGCTGGCCCAGGTAGGCGTAGCCGGTGGCGCCTTCGTAGCGGCCGGTGCCGCCGGTGAACTGCTGGGTGCCGCCGGCGTGTCCGGCGCCGGTGGTGGTGTCGACGTTGCCGATGCTCGTCTCGAGTGCGGTGAGCGTCGCCCCGTCCTTGAAGGTGTAGGTGAGCGCGCCGCTGACCGGCCGCTGGTCGGGAGCCGTCGCCGGTGCTACGCCGCGGGAGCCGAGGATGAACACGGTCGTCCCGTCGAAGCCGTGCTTGCCGCGGACGAAGCCGGCCACGCACACCTGGGTCGGCGGCGGGCACCCCACGTCGACAACCTTGTCGTAGATCGTCGCCTCGACCTCCTCGCAGCGGGGCGATGCGTTGGCGAGCGAGGTGCCGGCGATGACGCCGGCACAGGCGATGGCGATTGCGGCGATGCGCAGGGATCTCATCAGGCCTCCTGTGATGGATGTCCGCGGCAGCCTAGGAACGGTGCCGGTCCGGTGGCGGGGCCGATTCGAGCTGTTCTGCGCCAGTCCAATCTCGATCAGATAACGCGGCGCAGCGCGGCCAGCGCAGCCGGGATCCGGTCGGCCGGGACGGCGCCGTACCCGAAGACGAAGCCGTTCGGTCCCAGGCGATCGATGCCCCAGCGCGAGATCGTCCCGAGGTTCACGCCCGCGGTGAGGGCGCGCGCGGCGAGTACGGTGTCGCTCGGTTGTCCGGATGTCAGCAATGCGGCCATGTGCGTCCCGCCGCTGGACTCGATCGGCTCGAGTGCGTCCGCGAAGTCCGCACGCAGAGTGCCGGACAACAGGTCGTGCAGACGTTCGTACGAGCGCCGCATCCGCCGGATGTAGCGGGCCAGATCGCCCTCCTCGATGAAGGCTGCGAGAGCGGCCTGCACGTGACCGGCGGTGCCGTAGTCGGCGACGAACTTCGCGCGGCGGGCGGCTTCACCCAGCGGTGCCGGTACGCCGAGGAACCCGACCCGCAGCGCGGGCAACAGTGTCTTGGAGAAGGAACCGACGTAGAGCACGCGACCCTCCTTGTCGGTCGCCTGCAGGGGAGTGAGCGGACGTCCGGTGAAGCGGAACTCCGAGTCGTAGTCGTCCTCGACGATCGCCGCATCGTGCTCGGCGGCCCACGCGAGCAGCGCAGTACGGCGCGACTCCGACAGCGGCATGCCGAGCGGGAATTGGTGCGACGGCGTCACGTACACCAACCGCGTCTCGGCCGGAAGCCGCTCGACAACCAGCCCCTCGCTGTCGACGGGCACTCCGACGACGCGGGCTCCATGCGCAAGGAATCCGCGGTACGCCGGTAGGTAGCCGGGATCCTCGATGGCCACCGTGTCGCCCGGCTCGAGCAGGACCCGCGCGGCGATGTCGAACGCCTGCTGTGCACCGGTGGTGATCACCAGCTGCTCGGGCGCGATCCGGACACCTCGGCTGACGACCAGATGCCGCGCGAGCGCATCACGCAGCCGGGCCGAGCCCGCCGGATCGGCGTAGCCCACATCGGTCCGAGTCCGCAGTTGATCATTGATCAACGCTCGCCACCGTGCGAACGGGAACTGGGTCCGCCCGGGGATACCAGGCGCGAAATCGAACTCGGCGTCGACGATCAGATCCGGTATGGCGAACTGCTCGGCGCTCCAGATCGCCCGTGGCTGCAGCGGGGACGCGGGTGGCGCGGGCGTGGCGGGGACACGTGCCCCGGTGACGAACGTTCCGATCCCGGCCCGCGAGCGGATCAACCCATGCGCGGCGAGCCGCTCGTACGCCGCGACCACGGTCGCCCGCGACACCGACAATCGCTCCGCGAGCTCACGCGACGACGGCAGCACGGTCCCCGCCGGCAAGGCGTCGGTCCGGATCCGCTCGTGCAACTGTGCATAGATCTGCTCGGCCAGTCCGCCCTCCCCGCCCAGATGCAGATGCAGATCCATGTCCGCATTCTCGCCATTGCCCGGCTCAACGGCTAACCTCTCGCCACCGGCAGCAGACGCTCGACGAGGAGACGTCATGGCAACTTTCACCCAGTCCGACGACCTGCGGGGCGCGAAGTTCGTCGGGACGGATCTGCACGGGGCGCGGTTCGTGGAGTCCGACCTGTCCGGCGTCGTGATGCGCGGTGTCGACATCGGGAAGGCTGACATCGACGCGCCCTGGCTCTCCGACGGCGAGGGCTTCTTCCGCCTGAACGGAATCGACGTGATCCCGTACGTTGAGGCCGAGCTCGACCGGCGCTTTCCCGGCCGCGAGCTCCGGCGGGCCGGGGATCCGGACGGCCTGCGCGAGGCCTGGGCCGCACTCGAGCGCACCTGGGCGGCGACGCTGGACCGCGCCGCGGCGATGCCGGCCGGCACGGTCGACGTGTCGGTGGACGGCGAGTGGTCGTTCGCCCAGACGCTCCGCCACCTGGTTCACGCCACGGACGTGTGGCTCGGCCGGGCGATCCTCGAGCTCGAACAACCGTTCCATCCGATCGGTCAGATGGACACCGCCACCAAGAACGACGGCGCGGACACGTCGGCCCTCACGAAGACCGAGCCGACGTACGCCGAGGTCCTCGAGGTCCGCGCGGGTCACGTCGCCACGGTGCGCGAGTTTGTGGCGGCGGTGACACCGCAGACATTGGCGGAGGCGCGCAAGAACCCGCACGCCCCCGAGTACCCCGAGACCGTTCTCTCCTGCCTGCACGTAATCCTCCAAGAGGAGTGGGAACACCACCGCTACGCCGTTCGCGACCTCGACGCCATCTCGTCAGGTCAGGCGGGGCAGGTTGCGGACGCTGGGGACGCAGAGGGCTAGCAGCAGGGTTGTGGTGAAGGCGGCGGCCGCCGCGAGTTCGACTGTGCGGGGGCTGGTGTCGATGAGGCCCACCGTGAGTTGGGCGAGCGGCATCGCGGCGTATGTGGCGAGCATGACGTACGACGAGATGCGGGACAGCTTGCCGAGTGGGATGTGCTGACCGAGTGCGGTGTCGACGCCGACGCTGATGGCCTGGAATCCGATGCCGACGCCCAGCGCGCACAGGGCCACCAGGGGGAGCCGAGGTGCGAGCGCGAGGCACAGCAGAGCGGGGATCATCAGCAGGATGCCGAGAATGCCGAAGCGCAGGGGATGGCTCGGTTTCACCCTGAGGACGAGGAATCCGCCGGTGAGAAAGCCGAGGCCCAGGAACACGCTCGAGATCGCCCAGCCGGCCCGGCCGAACGACTCGTCGGCGATGACCGGGCCGAGGGTCACCCAGCAGCCGACCCAGACGAACTGATTCGCGAACATCACCAGGCTGATCACGACGACCCACCGAGTCCTGATGAAGTCCGACCAGCCTTCGACGAGGTCCTTGAGCAACGACTTCGACGTACGGGCGAGGCGGGTCAGCGGAAGGCGCGACAGCAGTGCCGCGGCCAGCAGGAAGGCGGCGGCATCGACGGCCAGCCCGGGCGCAGGGCCGATGAAACCGACGATCACACTGGCGACTGCGCCGCCGAGGAGGGTCCCGGTGGATCGAGCGATCCCTGAGGCCGCGTTGGCCTGCGGCAGTTCGGCCGCGTCCACCAGCTCGGGCAGGATTCCCGACAACGCGGGTAATGACACGGCGGTCGCGACGCCGTTTGTTGCCCCGAGCACCATCAGGTGCCAGATCTCGGCCTGGCCGCTCAGCAGCAGAACCGCCGCCGTCGCCTGCGTCGTACCGCAGACGAGGTGCGCCACCACGAGCACCAACCGGCGGGGCAGCCGATCGGCGATCGCTCCACCGAGCAGCATCAAGCTGACCATCGGCACACTCTGAGACGCCAGCACCAGGCCCAATGTCCGCGCGGAATCGGACAGATCGAGCACCGCGAACGCCAACGCGATCGGTCCGACCGCCGAACCGAGCAACGAGATGAACCGGGCGCCCAGAAACAGCCGCACCTCGCGATGCCGTAAGACCGCAAAATCCGCGCGCCAGCTCACAGTGACTCACTCTGACACGCCCGCGGGTCGCCTTCCGGTCCCGCGAAAAGACCATGAATTGCCGGCACGCTCGTGCCAGGATGCTCGGCATGTCTGGTCGCGCGTTGAGTTTCGGAGCAATGGCGAAAGCCTACGAACGGTTCCGGCCGGGATATCCCGTGGAGCTTTCCGACCTGGTGATGACGTACGCCGGCCAGCCGGTTCGGACTGCCCTCGAGATCGGCGCTGGGACCGGCAAGGCGACGCGCTTGTTTGCCGACCGAGGGGTCGCAGTCACCGCGACCGAGCCCGACGATGCCATGCTCGCCGAGCTGCGTAGGCATGTGCCGGCGCACGTCACGGCTGTGCGAGCCGCCTTCGAGGAGCTGAGATCGGGGCAGCGGTACGGGCTTGTCTATGCGGCTGCGGCGCTGCACTGGACGAACCCAGACGGCCGGTGGTCGCGCATCGCCGGGCTACTGGAGCCGGGTGGCGTCTTCGCGTCGTTCGCGGGGCCGGTCGGGCTGGCTGAGCCGGCGGTGGAGGAAGCGGTTCGCGCGGCCCGGGCGCCGTTCTTGGAGGCCGACGACATTCCGTCTCCGGATGGAACGCCTCCCGACCATGAGATGCAGTGGCCGGGCACGGAGCTCCAACGGTCTGAGTGGTTCAGCGACGTTCGGCAGGTGGTGATCGAGCGGCGCTGGACGATGAGTGCGGGTGACTACGTCGGCCTTCTGTCGACGATCTCGGCGTACCTCGAACTGCCGGCCGCGGTCCGAGAGCAGGTATACCGCGAGATCTTGCGGGTGCTGCCGGAGACAGTCGCGATCGCCGCCGACATCACCGTTCACCTCGCGCGCGGGCGCTCTCAGTCATAGCTCCTGAGATCCTCGAGGGCGCGCTTCTCGCCGTGGTCGTAGATGATCGAACTGCGGAACTGCACGACCTCACGTCGACTGCTCAGCTTGTCCACCAAGAACGAGTGCAGGCCTTGGATGTCCGGCACTCCGACGTGCACGAGGAAGTCGTCTCCGCCGGCCAGAACGAAGACGGCCATCGTTTCGGGCATCGCCAGTACGTCGCGACGGAACGTGGCGATGAGATCGCGGCTGAGTGGGCGGACCTGGGCGAAGACCATGGCCTGGACCGCGCGGCCGAGGTTCGGCAGGTCCACGGCGGCATGGAATCCGGTGATGATCCCGCGAGACTGAAGCCGGCGGATGCGTTCGGAGCAGGTCGATGGAGCGACGCCGACGATCTCTGCAAGGTCGCGCATCGGGACGCGGGCGTTGCGCTGCAACTCCCGGACGATGTCCCGATCCGTTCGATCGAGGTTCGAATCTGTGGCCATCTGCCGAACATATCGCCGATCCGCGCCGTACCGGCTGGGTCTGTGCAACGGTCATGCCCATGCATCAATCAATTCAACGATCTGAGGTGACGCCGGTGCGTGTGGTTCTCACCGTCAAGACCGGCCTCCCACTCGTGCACGCGGTGAACGCCGCCACGGTTCTGGGCGCGAGCGTCGGTGCCGCCGCGAGTCTTCCCCTCGGCCCGGCCGGCAACGATGCCTCCGGCACCCGGTATCCCGGCATCGTCACGACCCCCGTGCCGATCCTGCACGCCCCCGCAGAGGAGCTGACGTCCTTGTTCCGGACCGCGAACTCCGACGACGAACTCACAGTCCTCTGCCTCACCGAGACAGCACGCCAAGCCCGAACGTACGACGACTACCTCACCACCCTGGCCACCACGAACGCCGCCGACAGCAACATCATCGGCCTCGTCATCGCCGGCCCAAGAAGCAAAGTCACCAAACTGACCAAGCGCCTACCCCTCCTCGGCACCACCTGACCGCCATGTCCCGCTGTGGTTTGAGGCGGCGGAGAGGGTCTCGGCCCACTCGGCGGACCACCGGACGAGCGGGCGCAGCGCGCGGCGGGCGCCGTGGCCCAGTTCGGTGAGGGCGTAGGTGGTGTCCGGCTGCTGCTCGACGAGGGCGGCGTCGAGCAGTTCGGTCAGCCGTTGCCGCAGCACGCTGGAGGACATGTTGTCGCAGCGCTCCTGCAATGCACGGAACCCGACCGGCCCGTCTCGCAGTTCCCAGACGATCCGCAGGTTCCACCTACGGCCGAACAGGTCGAGGGCGGCCATCACCGGCCGGCCGGTGCTCGAACCTCTGACCGCTCGTCCTGGCCTGGGTGTCGCCATCCGTCGTTCCGTCCCCTCTTGCCGCTTCGATATCAGACACACTATCGTAGCCTCCGCCGATTCGTTTTCCGAAGCATTTGGAGGGGTTGTAATGCACAAGCTGTTGGTCCTGTATCCCGAGCCCACCGATCCCGACCACTTCCGCGACTACTACGTGAGCAAGCACCTCCCGTTGGTCACGCGCATGCCGGGCCTGCTCGCGTACCGCTACAGCTTCGAGGTGGCAGCGACGCAGGGACAGACGCCGTACTTCGCGGTCTTCGAGGCCGACTTCGCTGACGCTGCGGCAATGACCGCGGCGAGGTCGTCTCCGCAGGGCCGGCAGGTGACTGCCGATGTCGCCAACTACGCCACCGGTGGTGTGGTCGTCATGCACTTTCCGGTGCTGAACGGCACCTGCTGACAGGTCCGGGCGCCCGCGGCGTCAGAGTGGGACATGAGAACCGCGACGGATGGAGTATGGCGATGAGCCGCGAATTCCAGGTCACCTTCGACGCGCACGACCCGCGGGCGCTGTCGTACTTCTGGCGCGACGTACTGGGCTACGTTCACCCCGGGCCGCCTGGTGTCGAACTGCCCGAGGGCGCCGACCCGCTGGCGGCGTGGGACGAGTTCCTCGAGCGCGTCGGCGTACCGGAGGATCAGCGCAACACCCGCTCGGCCCTCGAAGACCCGGACGAAAACGGCCCACGGCTGTTCTTCCAGCAGGTGCCCGAGGACAAGGCCGCCAAGAACAGAGTCCACCTCGACGTCCGAGCAGCTCCCGGCCTCGAAGGCGACGAACGCATGGCAGCCCTCGAGGCCGAGTGCGCCCGCCTGGTCGCCCTGGGAGCCCACCGAGTACGCCGCTTCGACCCCCAACCGCCCCTGGCTCTCGGCACCATCACCATGACCGACCCAGAAGGCAACGAATTCTGCCTGGACTAAGCCCTAGGTGGTGCAGACCGGGGCTGGGGTGGACTGTTTGGTGAGGAGGAAGTGGTCCGTCGCTTCGCGGGCGCAGGCGGAGGTGTAGTAGGAGGTGTGGCCGTCGCCGAGGCGGGAGAGGACGCTGCTGCCGTGGATCTGGGCGGCCAGGCCGAACGCCCACTGGTAGGAGACGGACGGGTCGTGGGTCGCGTGGACGATGAGGGTGGGCACGCCCTTCACGTTCAGGCTGCGCTGGGGGTTGGCGACCTTGAAGGGGTAGCCGATGCACAGGCCGCCCTGCCAGAACTCCGAGGCGCCTTGCAGGTGCGGCGCCAACTGCCGGCCCATCTCGACGCGCTGCCGCATCTCCGCGAAGGTGTGGATGCCGGACACGTAGTCACCGCAGTGATTTGCTATCCGGGAGAACAGGAAGTCGGTCGGACCTCCGGGCGGCGGGAAGGCGAAGAACTGCGCGTCCCCGGCGACGGCCCGCCTGAGGACCTCCGAGAAGACGGGCCAGGACAGCTCTCCCGCGAGGACGTTGGGTGTCTTCGCGACGAGCCAGTTCGGGGTGTTCATCCGGATGTCGTCGCCGGTGACGGGGCGCAGGGCTCCTTCGACCGGGATCGGATTCCGGTCGGCGCTCCGGACGAGGTTGTCGTACACCGCACGGACGTCTTGACCCCGCAGGACGCAGTCGGGAGCGGTGTCACACCAGTCGGCGAACCGCTCGAACGCCTCCTCCACGGTCTTGGCCGCATCGGCGATCAGTTGTACGTCCGGGCTGCTGTGGTCGAGAGCCGCGTCCAGAACCATTGCTCGGGTGTGCTTCGGGAACAGTTGGGCGTACTGCGCTCCGACCTGCGTGCCGTAGGACAGCCCGAGCCAGTTCACCTTCGAGACGCCCAGGGCGATCCGGACCGCCTCGTGGTCGCGGGCCACGCTCACGGTGTCCGCGTGCACGAACAGCGGTCCGGTCTGCTGCAGGCAGCTCCGCGCGAGCGCGCGATTGTGCGCGACCATCGCGTCGAACTCTGCTTGCGTGCGTGGGAAGAACGCGTAGTCAGGGGTCAGCGCCGGTACGCCGCAGCGGATCGGCGTACTGCCACCGACGCCTCTCGGATCGAGGCCGACGATGTCGAACCGAGCCCGCAACGTCGCGGAGAAGTAGGTCTCGGCGGCGATGACGTTGTCGACCGCGCCGTCGCCCGGACCACCGGGGTTGTAGAACAGCGTGCCGATCCGGTGCGCAGGGTCGTCCGCGGGACGGCGAGCCACCGCCACAGTGATCTTCGGACCCCTCGGGGCCGACCAGTCCGCGGGCACGCGCAACGTGCCGCACCGGACCACAGCCGATCCCGGACAAGGCGCGAAGTTGATGTGGTACGGCGAGGTCGCAGTATCGGACTGTGCCGCCGACACGAATGTCGTCGACACCAGCAACCCGGAACCCAGGACGGCCAGTACTTTGCGAATTCGTCGGATATCCATTGGAATCCCCACCCCTGCTGTCGACCCTCCTCGCCACCCAAGACAGAGTCAAGACGACGGTGCAGTCTGGTGAGGTCGCGAACATTTCAACCAAGGAGCTCTCATGGATGTTGGTGTCGGTCTGCCGTCCACGATTCCGGGAATTCGCGCTCGACTGATCCTGGATTGGGCGCAGGCCGCCGAGCAGGCCGGGTTCTCCACCCTGGCGACGCTCGACCGGCTCGTGTACGGGAATCTGGACGCGATACCGGCGCTGGCCGCCGCGGCGGCGGTGACCAGCCGGATCGGTCTGACGACGGCCATCATGATCGGCCCGTTCCGTGGCAACGGCGCCTTGCTGGCCAAGCAACTGGCCACCGTGGATCGTCTGTCCGACGGCCGGTTGACGGTCGGCATCGCGGTCGGAGCGAGGCCGGACGACTTCGAGGCGACGGCATCGCCGTACGAGAAGCGTGGCAAGGCGTTCGACGCGCAACTCGCGGAGATGCGGGCGGTGTGGGCCGGTGAGCCGCGCGGGTACGCCGGTGCGATCGGGCCGGCCCCGGTGCAACCAGGCGGCCCGCCGCTGCTCATCGGTGGTGGCTCTCCCGCCGCCTTCCGCCGGATGACGGAGTACGGCGCCGGCTGGATCCTCGGCGCCGGCGGTCCGGACGCCTTCGCGGCCGCAGCCGACACGGCCAGGAGCGCCTGGCGCGAGGCGGGACGTGAAGGACAGCCGCGCCTGGTCGCCATCGGCTACGTGAGTCTCGGCGACGACGCCGAGGAGCACGCGCGGCGCTACCTCGGCGACTACTACAGCTTCGCCGGCCCGTACGCCGAGCGGATCATCGGCAACGCCCTGACCACCGAACAAGCAGTCGCCGACGCCGTCACCGGCTTCACCGCCGCAGGCTGCGACGAGCTGATCCTGTTCCCCGCCAACCCCGACCCCCACCAGATCAACCTGACCGCCGCCGCAACCGGCCTGACCTGAAGGCCGACCGGGTTCAGCGAGTTCGGGCCACCTTGCGAGAGGCAACGGCCAGGTAGGGGCTCACGACCTCGCGGAACAGGTCGCTGGGTGGGAGTCCCAGTTCGCGGCCGAGCATCTCCTGGAATCGTTGGTAATGGTTGATCGCCTCAACGAGATCGCCATTGTCCAAGTGGGTCTCGACGATCGTGCGGTGCGCGCTCTCGTGCAGCGGTTCGATGCTGATCGCGGCCCGCGCGGCCTGGAGCGCTTCGTGCGTACGTCGTTGCCGTCGGCGCCTAGTTGCGAGGGCGTCGAGCGCGCCCAGCCGCAGGTACTGCAGTCGTTCGCGGGCGGCCAGCACCCAGTCGTCGTACCACCCGGGGAGAAGTTCCGAGGAGTGCAGTACGACGAGAGCGGCGTCTTCGGCCTCGTCGGTGCCGCGGTCGGGGTGGTCGCGGATCAGCAGCTCGGCGCAGTCAAGCAAACGGTCGACGTCCACATCGACGTCGACCGCCAGCGACAGCGAGGAGTCGCCGATCTCGAGTACGGGCGGTACGCCGACATGCCGGTGCCGCAGCCGCCACAGAACCGCGCGAAGACGGGCGGCCGCGACCTCGTCGGTGCAGTCCGGCCAGAGCGTCGCCGCCGTGTGGGTCCGTGCGCAGCGGCCGTTGAGGGCCAGCAGCGCGATGAGGTGCTGCGGACCGGCCGGCAGATCGATCGGTTCGGCCGCGTCGGCCGGCTCGTCGGCAACGGTCAGGAGCCAGTCGCCGAGCAACTGAAGTCGAAATTCGCTCTCTAAGAACGTCCGCACCGCACGGCCTCCCCCTCGGGGATGCGACGGCGCGCGTCAGTCGAGCCTGCCCCCCGGCTGTGTTGCTCGCAGATGTCCCCGCTGTGCGTGACGGCTGAACCACCAATTGCCACGCACTCTCTGAAACATGGGACAGGAATGGCCGGATGTCAAGACTGGCCGCCCGTTCGGTTGACGAACTCTTCGAGCCAGGCGCGGACCTCGCTGTAGACGGCGTCCGGTGAGGTCACTACAGCGGTCGTCTCGGCGTCGGCGCCCAGATCGGGCCGCCGGGTGATGCGCGCCTTGATGCCGGCCAAATCGGTCGGTTCCCGCCAGACCCGGATGACCAGTGCCGCCGCGTCGGGCACGGGCTCGGACTGCGCGTGATCGGTCATGATCCACTCCCCCGGGAGTCATCCGGCCGGCTGCCTGGCGTCGTTCGGGCTCGGGCCACGGGGAGACTCACGATGAGCCCAACGATCCCCGAAGTACGCCGTTACGTCGACCACCGTCTTCTGACAACGCTGTGACAACGCCGGGACAACGCTGTGACAACACCCTGAGGATGCCAACAGGCATCCACTGGCTGTGAGCACCGACAAGGGCGGAGGGGGTGACTCATGAACGAGAAGGTGACAACGGTGGAGCTCGACCTGGAAGAAGTCCAGGTTCTCCCCGAACGTGAGGCGCTGGGTTCATTCAACTTTGCGAACATCACGGCGAACAACACGGCGCTGGCGCTCAACGCAGCATCGCACTTCTCAGCGGCGAAGGCCGTGGCTGTGCAGACGATTTTCGTCCACCAGCACTAGCCGCCGAATCGGGTGTGCGGGCGGCGTTGACCCAGTGCGCCGTCCGCACGCCGCGGGAACGAGGGGGTTTCGATGACGGATCTCGGCAGGATCTCGGGTACGGACGTCGCCGGCCAGTCGGCCGAGCTGCTGCCCATGCGCGAGGCACTGGCACTGATCAACATCACCAACATCACGGCCGTCAACCTGGCGATCGCGGTGAATGCGGGGACGATCGGCTCGACCGCCACGGCCGCCGCACTGCAGCACCTGGCTGCGTTCCAGCGTTAGCTTCTTCGGCGCACGGAACTGGCGGGGGGCCTGCGCCCCCCGCACTGGGGGGACAACCGCATCGTGACAACGACAGAAGACCACCTCCGCGCGGTCCCGGTGCGCGGCGGACCCAGGCCGAGCCGGGTCGGCGGCGTACGCCTGCTCGGGCGGTACGAGGGGTCCGGGTTCCGGGACGAGCGCTATCTGGTCGAACGCGCCGACCGGCAGATGGTTCTGCTGACCAAGCTGCTCTACCTGATCGTGGACAACGCCGACGGACGCTCGTCGACCGATCTGCTGGCGCAGCGGGTGAGCCGCGCGTACGGTCAGCGTCTCGATTCCGACGATCTGGTCCGCCTGATCAACGACAAGCTCGGTCCGTCCGGCCTGGTCGCGCTCTGGAACGGCGCCCCGGTGGGACAGGAGAAGGCGGATCCCCTGCTCGCGTTGAGCGTGCGCGGCGTGCTGCTGCCGCCCGGTGCGGTCCGCACGATCGCACGGATCTTCGCACCGTTGTTCCACCGGCCCGTGATCTTCACGGTCCTGGCGGCCGTGATCGCCTTCGACGTCTGGGTGCTGACCACCCTGGCGGCCTCGGACGTCTTCGCCGCCCTGGTCGATCCGGCCGGGGTGCTGGCCGTCCTGATCTTGTTGCTACTGGCCACGCTCTTCCACGAGTTCGGTCACGCGGCCGGCTGCCGGTACGGCGGCGCCAAGCCCGGACAGATCGGCGTCGGGCTCTACCTCTGGATCCCTGCGTTCTACACGAACGTGACCAGCGCCTACCGGCTCAACCGGGCCGGCCGGCTCCGGACCGATCTGGGCGGCGTCTACTTCAACGCGGTCTACATCGTGGTCGCGGCCGGGATGTACCTGTGGACCGGATGGGCGCCCCTGCTCGCGGTGATCGCGCTGTCCCACCTGGAGATCATCCAGCAACTGCTGCCGGTGGTCCGGTTCGACGGGTACTACATTCTCGGCGACCTGGCCGGCGTACCGAATCTCTTCGGGCATGTCCGGCCCATTCTGGTGAGCCTTCTGCCGGGTCGCCGCAACGATGCCGGGGTGGCGACGCTGCGGTTCCGTACCCGGATCGTGGTCACGACCTGGGTGCTGGTCACCGTCCCCGCCCTGCTCATCGGTCTGGGCCTCCTGACCTGGAACGCCCCTGGCTACCTCGCCGGGTTCTGGGATCGCTCGAGTGAGTTGTGGGCCGGCGTACGAACACTCGTCGCGGCAGGGCAGATCGGCGCAGCGACGCTCGCGCTGCTGTCTCTGCTGGCGATCGCGCTCCCGATCGTCGGGCTGAGCGTCGTACTCGTCCGATCCCTGCTGCACGTCGTACGCGCGGTTCGAACCCGGCAGACCCCGCCGTCGCCGGCCGAGGAGGAACCGATGGACCACATCAGCGGCGCGACCGGTGCTGCCCTGTTCACCGAGGACAAGATGCTCCGCCGGCGGGTGACGCCACCCCGGAACGGATGGCGGCACAGCCTGTACTTCGTCTCGAGTGGCCGGATCAACGTCGGGCCCAGCCTCGCCGAGCAGCGCGAGCTGGAGCGGATCGACCGGGTCCGTACGGCGCTGCGCGGCCCGCGCAGAGTGGTCACCTTGAGCCGCAAGGGCGGGGCTGGAAAGACCACGACTACGCTGATGCTGGGTCACACGCTCGCGATGCACCGAGGCGACCGAGTGGTCGCGCTCGACGCGAACCCTGACGCCGGCTCGCTCATCTACCGGGTCCGCCGGGAGTCCCCGGCCACGGTGACCAACCTCCTGGGCGAGCGCGATCTGATCACGAAGTACGCCGATCTGCGCGAGTACACCTCGCAGGCACCGAGCCGGCTCGAGGTGATCGCGTCCGATGACGACCCGACCATCAGCCAGGCGCTCGGCGACCGGGACTACCGCGCCGTGCTCGACCTGCTCACCCAGCACTACAACCTGATCCTGGTCGATACCGGCACCGGCATCCTGGACGGCGCCATTCAGGGCATCCTGCGGGAGGCTGACCAGATCGTCGTCGTGATGCCACCGGCACTCGACGGCGCCCGGGTCGCGGCCGGGACGCTGGACTGGCTGGACCAGCACGGGCACGCCGACCTGGTGTCGTCCGCGGTGGCCGTGATCAACACGACCAGAGGCAAGCCGCGCTGGCTCCAGCTCGACGAGATCGAGAACCACTTCAACAGTCGCTGCGCCGGGACGGTCCGCATCCCGTGGGACCCGGCGCTGGACAGCGGAGCAGCGGTCGGCCTCGACGACTTGCGCTCCGCAACCCGCGATGCGTACCTGGAACTGGCCGAACTGGTCGCCGGCGGCTTCACCACGAACCGCTGGAGTCCCGTGTCGGTGGTTGATCCGTCCCTGACAGGCGAAGGAGCCTCATGAACCTCAGCCGGCGACTCCAAGCGATCACCGTCGTTGCGTCCCTCGTCATGGGCGCGAGCGTCCTCACGTTCCGCAGCGGCCAGGACTTCGACCTGGTCGCGTCCGCCAACCCTGCGACGGCCGGCAGCTCGGACACCGACCGGACCGCCATGTTCGAACGTGCCCGCGGCAAGCGAGCCCAGGCAGATGCCGTGGCCACCGCAACGGCGACCTGCGACTCGTGCAGCGCCAGCGCTTCGGCAGTGCAGGTCATCTACGTGAACAAGGCCAAGAAGCGTACGGCGGACAACGTCGCGAACGCCTGGTCGAGTTGCAGCAACTGCCGAGCGACCAGCGTGTCCGTGCAGGTTGTCGTGGTCCGTCCCGGTGCGACGGTCACGGCTCGAAACCGTGCCTTCGCGGTCAACGCGGCCTGTTCCGGCTGCACGACCTCGGCCGTCGCGGTGCAGATCGTCGTTGTCACCAGCAAGCACCGCGCGTTCTCGCGGCACGGCCGGCAACAGCTCGAGGCGATGGCGCGAGAACTCGAGGCCCAGCTTTCGACCGGCAGCAAGGCGGCGCGCCTCACCGCGACGAAGAACAGCGGTGGGCTTGCCGATATCGAAGCGCTGGTTCGCAAGGAGCTGAAGCCGACCAGCCTGAAGCCACAACTGACCGTCAAAACCGGATGACCGGAGGCCCCCGATGTCTGCCCGCCGATGGACCGCCCTCGCGGTCGCACTTGTGGTCCCGCTGGTGCTGACCGGCTGCGAACCGATCAAGACCACGCCCGGCACCAGCACCGGTGGCAGCAGCAGCGGGAGCGGGAGTGCGAAGGGGAAGGGGAAGGGGAAGACCAGCACGCAGTCGGGTGCCACCGTCCGGATCACGGCGTCGAAGAAGACCTGCTGGGCGGGCCGGATCGGCGCGACGAGCAAGAAGGGCTGTGGATCCGCCACGTTCCAGGTCAAGGCCTCGAACGGTTCCTACACCGTCAACCTGCACAAGACCAAGGGCGCCGACGGCCTCTCCGTCGTACTGGTTGTCAGCGGCAAGAAAGTCGACAGCGGCAAGATCAGCAGCAGCTCAACCGCCGTGTCCATCAGCTACGCCGGCAACTGACCCCGCCGTGACAGTGGTGAGTGCGTCGGCGAGTGAGCCGCGCCAGCAGACGTAGTCGTGGCCGCCGTTGTACTCCGTGTACGTCACGTCGTAGCCCTTGCTGCGCAGGATGGTTCGAAAGTGGCGGTTCGCGACCACCATGGAGGGGCCGTCGTCAGGGGTTGAACCGCGTTCCTGCAGGCCGACCTCGAGGTAGAGCCGCACGGGCTGTCGTTCGGTCTCGGCGTACTGGCGGGTCAGCCACTCGTGTTCGTGGTCGTCGTCGGGGCTCCACCAGAACGATCCCGACTGCGAGATCACAGTGCCGAAGATGTCCGGGCGGTTGAGTGCCGCGAACGCGGCCGCCTGACCGCCGTGGCTCTGACCCGCCACGATCGTGCGCGCGGGATCGGTCGTGATCCGGTACTGCTCGCGAGCCCAGGGCAGCAGTTCGTCGGTCAGGTACTTCAGGAAGGGTTTGCCGCAGGGGAGTTCCCGGTTGCGGACTTCCTGGGTCAGGCTGTCGACGAGGACGGCCACCGTCGGCGGGATGCGGCCGTCGTCGATGAGGTTGTCCAGGATCGTGGGGAACGGGATCGGGCCGCGTACGACGTCGCCGTCGAACAGCACGAGCAACGGATACGGTTCGTCGTTCGGCCGATAGCCGTGCGGGGTGTAGACCCAGATGCGGCGCTCGTTGCCGAGGATCTCGCTCCGGTGCAGATGCTGGACGAGCTCGCCGGGCTTGACGTCGGGCCGTGGCGCGAGCCACGGCTGAGCAGGCGCGGCCGATAGCTCGATCAACGACACCACGGTCTCGTCGGAGTCAAGGAATTCGTCCGCGGGATAGACGAACGTTGCCGGGTTGAGTGGATCGGTGAACCACTTCGCCGTACGTTCCTGCCAGTCCTCCGCCTTGGCCGCAGCACTGTCCACGTCATCGACCGCCAGCCGGTAGGTACAGCGCAGATCAGCGCGGACCCGGCAGGTCAGGTACCAGACGTCGGTGCCGTCCAGGTGGTGCATCTGGTTGTCTGGCGCATCCCATCCTGCTGGGCCGCCGAACACCGAGACGCCGGTGACAGGCTCGCTCGAACGGTAGAGGAATGTCAGCCATACATCGTCGTCGTCATCCAGCACAGGCTCCACCAGTGGTGCACCCTGCTCGGTGACGTCGGCCCAGAACTCCTCAGTTCCGGCCGGATCAAGCTTCTGCAGACGTGGACTGTTGATCTCGTCGGCCATGCATCTCCCTTCGGCGTCGTCCCACCGTAGGTCAATCCCAGCTCACCGGCGCCTCGACCGCCAGCCACCCCGTGTCGTGGGGTGGCGCCGACATCGAACGGCTCCGAGACGACGACGGCCGGTCTGCAACTACCACCGCCATCGACCACGGTTCGATCAGACGGCGTTTGGGCCGCGGAACTTGCGGACATCTTGCGCACAGCGGCAGGCGACCGCGACCTTTGCGGCCCACTCCAGGGCTGCCTCCCGGGTGGGTACGTCGACGATGAAGATGCCACCGATGAGCTCCTTGCTCTCCGGGTACGGGCCGTCGATGACCATCGCGTCAACGTCCACCACGGCGTGCTCCACGTCGCCGTCGTCGTAACTCAGACCATCGGAGAAGACGAACACGCCGGCATCCTCGGCCTCCTGGCACACCGCGCGGGCGGCCGCGCCCACCTCAGCGAAGTCCTCCTCGGGAATATGGTCCATCGCGTCCTTCTCGAACGAGATCAGGTACTTCGGCATCTCATGACTCCTTGTCCCGGCGGCCAGTCTCCGGCTGCCTGTCACCCGTGCAACGAACGCCGCACCGTGGATCCGACAGGCCACCGGCAGAAATCTCACGGGACCTCTGCCGGCCGCGATCGGTCACGCGCTCACGGCTGCCTTCGGAGTGTTTGTGTGGTCCATCTTTCTCCAGGTCGGGAAGATGACGGGGCAGAGTGTGGCGAGGAGGTAGGCACCGCCGACAGTCAGCATCGCCGTGAACAGGCCGGCCGAGTCGACCATGAATCCCGCGGCGAGGCCGCCGAGTGGAGTGATCGTCAGGAACGAGGCGGTTGTTGCGCTGAGCACCCGGCTGCGCAGTTCCTCCGGCACTGTCTCGTACATGACCGAGGCCATGATGGGGTTGAGCACACCGCAGGCGAGGCCCTCGATCGACATCATCACGGCCAACGGCGCGAAGTGGTCGGTGCAGGCAGCCACGACGAAGCGCGGCGTACCGACGATGAGAAACGCGACCGTGAACACCGGCCACCGCCGCCAGCGGCTGCCCACCGCTCCGTAGACCAGCGCGCTCGTCAGCGCGCAGATCCCGAACGATGCCTCCAGCAACCCGAGATCGACTGAGCCGCCGAGCCTTTCGCGTGCGTGGACCGGGAGGAGTACGGCGCTCCACGCCTGGTCGAGGCCCCTGGTGGCCAGCGTCATGAGGCAGATGCCCAGAAGCAGCGGCGTCGCCGCCACGAACCGGTATCCCTCACCCAGCTCGCGGCGATACACACGCAGCGACGTCGGCTCGCCGCGCGACTGAGGCCCGGCTTCGGGTAGGTCGCGCAACCCGTACAAGAGAATGAACGCGGACACCGCGTAGGTCCCGGCGTCCAGCAGCAGGACGTTCTCGGATCCCAGTACCGCGACCAGGATGCCGCCGAGTGCCGAGCCGATCAGTCCCGCGAACCGCGAGGCGCCGTCGTACAGCCCGGCTGCCCGAGTCAGCGGCATCGCAGCACGTTTCGCGAGTGAGGGCAACAGTACGCCGCGGGCCGTCTGGCCAGGAGCGTGGAACAGCCCGGTCACGGCCATCAGCCCACAGAGCATCCAAAACTGCAGTACCCCGGCGAGCTGAAGCAGCGGGACCATGGCGACAGCCGCGCCACAGACGAGGTCCGACGTGACACTCACCCGCCGGCGCCCGATCCGGTCGATGACCGGACCACCGACGATCGCGGCGAGTACGACGGGCAGCAGTGTGCAGAACGCGACGATCCCGGCCTTGGTGGCGCTGCCGGTGCTCTGCAGTACGAACCACGGCACGCCGATGCCCGTCAGGCAGTTCCCGGTGATCGAAACGATGTTGGCGGCAAGGACTGTGGTCAGCGGGCGGCGACTACGGGCGAAGGAGTCTTCGTACATCAAGGTGGTCTCCCATGAGGGAACGCGCCCACCGTGAACGAAGCAGGTCAGCCGGTGGGCGAAGCGAAGTGGTCAGCTTCTGGCGCGCACAGCAAGGCGCACCGCACAGATGCGGTGTTCACGAGCGGCGCCTCCAATCCACTCCGCCGAGCTGGCCACCCGGCACCGTGACGCAGTATCAGCCCCGGCCCCGGCCCTCCGCAACGACAAATCTGGCGGCGGGAGACGCGGATCACAGCCTGGTTGGCTCACAGTTGCCTAGGCTGTCTCGTCGGCTGGGCACACCGACCGGCGCCTAGCGTGCATCAGGATTACGGGGGACAGCGATGCCGACCAGCGAGTGGACCTTGGCCAACGATGACTATGGCTCGCAATCGCGCTCCAGGCGCATTCGGATGTTCATCGGCTTTGGTCTGGTGGCGTTGATGGGCGTTGCCGTCGTGCTCTACCTGACCGGTGTGGTGGGAGGGGGCGCCTTGAAGAGTTACAAGACCAGCGTCGACTGCCAGGTGAACACCGTCGGATCGCAGGGCACGGTAACGATCAACGGCACGATTTCAGGTGACGCGACGAGCTACTCGGTGACCGTCGAGGTCCTGGATGCAACCTCGCAGCAGAGGATCGGCGGTCAGACCTTCGAGGTTCGCGGTACGACGACCTTCGGAGGAACCACTCCGGCGGAGGCTCCGATCGGAGCGGCAGGCATTGAATGCAAGATCGTCAAGGTGGCCTAGCGGTGAGATCAACGACGCCGTACGCCGGGTGAAACCGTCGGCCCGGACCGACGGACTGTAGCCAGTACCCCGATGGCGATGGCGATCGCCACTGTCGGCACCTGAAGTAGGAAACCCCGCAGGTCGTCGAAGCTGGAGATGACGTCCCCACCGACCATCGCCGTGAAGCCACGGAGCCCGAGCCCGCCGACAGTGAGCACGAAGAATCCACCGACCAGCAGGAGCAGGCGCGGTGGCCGGTGGTTCGGCGCCGACAGGAGGTTCGCGACGGCGCCGAGCGCGATCCCCGCGATGAGCGTTCCGGTGACGTCGCCTCCCAGCCTGGTGACACCTTGCTGAAGCAGGTACGTGCCGATGACGGTCGGTACCAGCCATGGCACCATGCTCGGGTACCCGTTGAAGGCCAGCACCAGGCCGCACGAGAACGGTATCCAGGCCAGCACGACCACCACGAACGGCAGCTCGGGCACCACGACCGTCTCGGCCAATGCCTGCTCGCGGCCGGTCAGCTGGGCGGCACCGACGATGCCGACGACGAGCATGCCGAGCACGAACGCGGCGTACACCAGCCGTACGGCGCCGGCGCTGAGGTGCCCGCTCACCAGCTCGGCGGCGGCCGCGGACAGGTAGTCCCCGGGAACGACAACGAACAGCGCCGGTACGACGACCAGCACGACACCGGACACCGACGTCAGCCCGTCGAGCAGGGTCGCCGCGAGGACCGTCAGGAGGAACGCCGCGACGAACGGCAGCAACGGTTCGAAGCGGCGGTGCTCGAAGAACACCATGAGCACGCCCATGACGGCACCTAGCAGCGCCGACGTGGCGAGCTCGGACCAGGTGGCCACGACGCTGGGCGCGAAGCCCGCCGCGAAGAGCACGACACCGAGGACGCGCAACCAGGCCGGCCATCGTGGCGGGCGGGCGGCAAGTTCGTCGACGCGACGCAGGGCGTCCGCCGGGCCCAGTCCCGCCTCGATGTCCGCGACGAGCACCTTGAGGTCGGCCACCTGGTCCAGCCGGGAAAGGCCCGGCGCGGAGCGTACGACGGCGACCGTTGGAGCGCCCGGCGAGGCGAGCAGCACCTGCTCAGGCAGGACCAGGAGTGTGACGTCGATCCGGAACGCTCCTGAGACGCACGCGACGTACTTCTCGAGCATCTCGACACCTTCACCGCTGGATGCCAGCAGGAGCTTGGCGATCCTGACTGTCACCGCGAACGATTCGGGCGGGCTCATGCGTTGGCCTGCTCGGGCGAAGTCAGGTGGCTCGATCGGCGACGGGGGTCGCCGACGTGGGGAGCGTGTGAGTGTGGGCCGCGGCTGCGGCGGCCGCGTCCTGCAGGGTGCCGCGCGCAGTGGAGTGCCGTCCCATGACTACGGCCATCAGGAGTCCTGCGGCACTGATCGCCGCCATCACCCACGATGCGGCGCTCAGCCCGGAAGCCAGGGCATCGCCCTTCGCGGCACCTGCGGCGGTTTGATCAGCTATCACGCTGCCGTAGATGGTGGCCGCGAGGGCCGTGGCCACGGCGGCGCCGACGTACCGGGCCATGTTGGAGACGCCTGAGGCAGCGCCCACCTGGTTCTCCGCCACGCAGGCGGTCGACGCCGACGAAGCAGGTCCGTTGGACAGCCCCATACCGACGGCGATGGCGATCAGCGGAAGGATGAAAGCGGCGTACCTCCAGTCCGACTGGACGAACCCCACGGCGGCGAACCCGATGGCGGTGAGGAGGAATCCCGCCGCGATGACCTGCCTGCCACCCACGCGCGAAGCGAGTCGCGGGACCAGGGGCGCGATCGCGACGAGCCCGGCCGTCGCCGGGAGAGTGGCGAGACCAGCTTGCAGGGGCGTGAAGCCCAAGCTGGCGGGATCCTGGAAGTAGAGGCTGAGCAGGTACATCAGTCCGTTGATGGTGCCCGCGCCGATGAGGATGGCGATGGTCGCGCCGACCAGGATGCGGTTGCGTAGCAGGGCCAGATCGAGGAGAGGAACCTTGACGCGACCCTCGATGACGACGAAGAGGTAGCCGGAGACAACGGAGATCACGAAGCAGCCGATGGTGGCGACAGACGCCCATCCCCAAGCGCTGCCCTTGCTGAGGGCAAGGATCAGCGGGGCGAGCGTCAGGGCGACGAGCAGGGTGCCCGCATAGTCGATCGAACGGGAGCGGTTGGGATCGCGCGACTCCGACACGGTGAAGTAGGTAAGAACCATGCAGAGGACGGCGACGACCGCGTCGACCCAGAACAGGCCTTGCCACCCGGTGGTGTCAACGAGTACGCCGCCGAGCAGCGGACCCAGCGCCGCCCCCACCGCGGCGGCTGCTCCCCACAGCGACACCGCACGTAGCTGTTCAGAACCAGTATTGGCCACCGAGAGCAGGCTGAGTCCGCACGCCAGGATGGTCGCGCCGGCGGCTCCTTGGATGACTCGCCCGGCGATCACCATTCCACCGCTGCTCGACAGCGCAATGAGCACGCAGGATGCGACGAACACCAGCAGACCGAGTTGGAAGATCCTCTTGCGACCGAAGACATCTCCCATGGAGCCCGACGTCACGATGACCGCGGCACCGACCAGTGAATAGCCCGTCACCGCCCACTGGAGCGTCGTGACGCCCATGCCGGTGTCCTCGCTGATCGCGGGAAGAAGGATGCTGACGGCGGACGTGTTCGCATTGACGACCAGCGTCGACAGGCAAGTGGCGGCAAGCACGCCGGTCGCGCGCGTCTGAGTCGGGGCCTCACTCATATCCGGTCACGCTAATTCGCCGGCCGGACCCCTCGCCTCACCCGCCCCGGACGAGATGCAGTGGACGCCCTCCTCAGAGGGCATCGGCAGGTCTAGAGTCACGAGAATGACTGCGACACCGATCCTGCCGACCTCGCTGGTGGGCAGCTACGCCCAGCCGGACTGGCTGATCGACCGGGCCAAGCTCGCCGGCCGCTTCCCTCCGCGGGTGCGGGCGAGAGAGCTGTGGCGGGTGCAGCCGGAGTACCTCGCGCAGGCGCAAGACGACGCGACGTTGCTGGCCATCCGCGCCCAGGAGGCGGCGGGACTCGACATCATCACCGACGGAGAGATGCGGCGCGAGTCGTACAGCAACCACTTCGCCACCGCCCTCGAGGGAATCGATCTCGACAACCCTGGTACGGCGCTCGACCGCAGCGGGCATCCCAACCCGGTGCCGCGGATCGCCGGCCCGATCGTGCGGTCGCACCCCGTCGGCGTACGCGATCTGGAGTTCCTGAAGGCGAACACCGATCACACGGTCAAGATGACCGTGCCGGGTCCGTTCACGATGTCGCAGCAGGCGCAGAACGACCACTACCCCGACCTCGCGTCGGCAGCTCTGGCGTACGCAGCCGCGGTCAATGCCGAGATCAAGGACCTGCATGCCGCCGGCGCCGACCTGGTCCAGATCGACGAACCGTACATGCAGGCACGGCCTGAGGCGGCCCGGGAGTACGGCCTCACCGCGCTCAACGCCGCGCTCGACGGCGTCACCGGCACGACCGCCGTACACATCTGCTTCGGGTACGCCGCGATCATCCACGAACGGCCCGAGGGGTACTCGTTCCTCCCCGAGTTGGCCGGCTGCTCGGCCGACCAGATCTCGATCGAGACCGCACAGTCGGGTCTCGATCTCGGCGTCCTGACGGACCTCAGCGAGAAGACCGTCATCCTGGGCGTCATCGACCTGGCGGACCACGAGGTCGAGTCCGCCGAATTGGTCGCTGATCGGGTCCGCCGTGCCTTCGCCTACACCTCGCCGGACCGGATCACCATCGCCACGGACTGCGGGATGAAGTACCTCCCGCGCGCGAGTGCGGAGGGAAAGATGCGCGCCATGGCCGGCGCAGCATCGATCCTGCGCGCCGAGCTCACCTGACTCACTCAGCTGTCGTACTGGATATCAGGTGGATTTGTGGCGGGCGCCGCCTTCGATGTGGACC
>NZ_SJKD01000019.1 GCF_004331485.1 Kribbella capetownensis | reverse complement strand
CTCTCGTCAAGCTCCGCACGCTCACCGGCGACGACCTTGCCGCCGCCGGAACCTCCTACGGTTCCCGGGTCCGCGGCTCCAACGCCGCCGGCACCGACGACAACACCGTCGAGCAGGCCCCGGAAACGACTTCGGCGTCGAGTCCATCCACTCCCCACACCCATCAGCCAGCTGCTGCGCCCACAAGTGAGACCTCGGCGGCCCCGGCACCGATTCAGCCGGCGGCGAAGGGAAACGGCATCAATGGCGTTACCAACGCCGTTGCCCGGTTCCGCCAGGCACAGCGCGAGACCAACGCGATCGCGATCATCAGTGAACTCCGGGTAGCCGGCGCCGCCGGCGTCAGCACCGCCGAGCTCGTCGACCGGCTCGGGCTACCTAAGGCCACCGTCAACCGGCACATCAGAGCGCTCATCGGAGAGGGCCAGGTCGCCCGCGGCGGCGACGGCCGCGCCCGGCTACTTGAAGACGCAGCGTGAGCAGCCACCCTCCCCCGCCCCACAGGCCAGCGGCCGCAAGGAGGCCATCGAATGAGCATCCATACCCACGCCTGCATCGCAGTGCTTTGCGACGGTTGCGGCGACGCCTGGTGGCGTGAGGGCGATGAGTTCGTCGGAGTCCCTCACTATCCGACCGAAGCCGAGGCGTACGACGAGCTGGCCAACGAGCTGGGCTGGCGGATCGAGCCGGGCAAGCAGCTGTGCCCCGACTGCTCCAAGGACGAAGACTGCGCCCGCAACGGCCATCTGATGACGTCGTGGAAGACCTGCTGGTGCCGCGCCAACACCGACACCGCCGAGCCGACCTGCGATCACCTCTGGCGCCAATGCGCGCACTGCGGCGGCGCGTACGAGAGGGTGACCATCACCGATGCGGGCGTCACAGCATGAAAAACCTCTGTGACGTACGGCGCGCCTCCACCGATTCATTTTCGCGAATCGAAAAGGTGTCGCTATGCAGAAGCGGACTGGTCGTGGTCGCCCCGCCAAGGGGAAACGCGGACCGACCATCGCCCTCAAGCTCCCGATCGACCACGCGCCGGTCTATGAGGCCTGCGCGCAGGAGCTGGGCATCCCGGTCGGTGACTTTGTCGCCATGTGCATGGCCCAGATCTTCGCGAACGGCGCGACCAGCAACGCTGAGCGCGCCCACTTCGCGATCCCGGACTACATCACGTCCCAGATCGCGGCCAAGCACGAGCGCGATGCCCAGATGGCACTCGTCGACCAGGAGGGGGCGACGCAGGCGGCCTAACGCCACCCGACAACTCCATACAACGCACGAGGCCCGCCACTAGGACGGGCCTCCTGAAGCCAACCTTCGCGCTCAGCTTGCCGGCGACCGCGCGAGGGCCAACCAACGACACCCCGAAAGGGGTCTCTCGCTGTGTCCAAGGTACGACGTACCCCCCCCATTTCTGCAAGTACCACCGCTGCTTCTCCGGCGAGTCTCACCGTTCACCCCCTGCCAAACCGCATCGTTCGGCACGGCCGGCATGCATCTGCAGCCGCGTCGCAATGGTGGCGCCAGGTGGATTTTCACCACGCCGAGCAGTTGCGCGAGTGGATGGACAAAGACCACCGCCGCTTCCGCAAGAACCTCCCCCGCTGGCACCGGGTCTCCGTCCGCGACGTCACGGCGACCGAGGAGTTCCGGAAGACTCCGGAATACCAGGAAATGCGGGCCGACACCGGCCACGCCTTCGTCTGGGTCTACGACGACCAGAAGAAGTGCCCTAAGGCGGTCCGGAAAGGCACCAGCTCCCGAGCGTGCTGGTCGTCACGAGGCGTCTACCTGCAGGTCTACATAAAGGAGCGGTTGAGGCTCCCCGACGCCGCCGGGATCCTGCGCGCCGAGAACGTCGACCCCGAGACCTTCCTGCACTGGGCCAAGACCGAGTCGATGTGGGCCGACCCACGCACCGGCCGCGGGGTCATCGTGCGGCCCAAGGTGGTGGCCGAGGTGATGAAGGTCGCCACCCGCACCGTCCAGCGCTGCCGCGCTACCGCACGTCTGCTGGGCCTGTACGCCACTGTCTACACCGGCCGCATGCTCAAGGTCGAGGAAGTCTGGCCGCGACGCGACGCTGGTTCGGCGCAGCGGGGCGAGGCAGCCGAATCGGCCTTCGTTATCCCCAAGCTGCTGCGTCGCCTGTGCACAATGTCATACCTACCTAGAGGTGCTGGCCAGGGTCAGATTTCCACCCACAGCAAGCCACAACTAACCCTCAACCCCCAGGGGAAGAAGGAGCAGACTTCGTCTGCCCTCAACGTCAAGACTCGGCGCAAAGCTAAGGCCGCCTACAAACTGGCCTGCCAAGTCCTAGAACGGCTCCCATGGGCCCGTGAGGCCCCCGCGAAGCGTCTGACAGGTCTGCTGCACCGTTTTGCGACAGCCGCTCACCCCTGGACCGCTGAAGACATCGCCAGGCACATCGACACCACCAACAGCCGGCGCGGATGGTCAGCTGTCCACTCCCCTGACGACCTGCGGGCACCGGCGTACGGACTACTGAGCAAGTACCTGCGTGACACCGACCCGGACAATGACCACCCGCGCCTGGACGTGTTCCTCGGCATCGGCGAGCTGACCCCACGCGAGTACGCCGTTCGAGTTGCTCACCAGCAGGTCACAGACCCACGCCGGCTCGAGACCCTGGCCGACCACATCGAGGCCCGAGTCCACCACGCCCGCGGGCAGCGCTGCGACAGACCAGGCTGCTGCGCGTGATCACCGACTGCCGGCTCGCACCGGCTCGCCGTCCGCCCCGCGCGCGCGCGCCTGCGCGTTGACTTCAGGGAGTCGCGGTCAGGTGTGAGCCGAAGCGATCCGACGTTTCCGCAGGTCAGAGCCATACGAGCCCCCGTTTGAGCCTCCCTGAGAGCCGACGGTGGCTCACACCCGAGGTATGAGCCACCGTCTGGGTTGGCTCCACTTGATTCAGACGTTCCACCCGGCGAACAGGTGGGAGGCTCGCGTGCCCCGGCCACGCTGGCTGGCGCGCACGCGGTGTAGGCGGTTCGGGTGTCGGACCTCCGGCCCATCCCCGATCGACTGTCGCAAGAGTCGAGCACCGACAGCGGAAAGACCTCGGGGGCGACACTCCGACACTGTCGCGGCTGTCGCCCGACGCCGAATTGAAGTGTCGCCTCCACGGCTCCACGGCCGCGACACCCGGATGTGTGGCGCGACACTGCACAGATCGGGATTCCGGGTTGGAGGCCCTGTAAGGCGACAGCCGGGCCGGGGGTGGCCCAGTGCCCCGGGGGGCCAGGAACGGGTGCACAGTGGATGCCTGGACCGCTCTGCGGCCACAGGATCGGCTCGACGACCCCTTCGGAGCGGGATTTGGCGGTGTCTGGGCTGTGAACCCGCGACAGCCGTCACTCGACACAACGTCAGCGGAGGTGACTCGGACCAGCGGCGCCGACACTGTCGCAGGTCAGCAGAGTGTGTCGGCACTGTCGGACCCGTGAGCCCGTGACTGTCGCACCCGGCCGTCCGACACCCAGGGCGACACTCAGCCGGACCCAGGCGACAGCGGGCGACAGTGAGCCAGCACCGGCGGACTGTCGGATCAGTGTCGGTGGTGCTGTTTGTAGGCGAGCGCCGCCCGAACCAAGGCACTGCGGCTCGGGGCGGCGTACTTGCTGACGAGATCGTCGAGCACCTTGATATGCGACTCGAGCGCCCACAGGCTGACCTGGACATTCGTAGACCCGCCACGCGTTGTCTGCGGAAGCACGAAGAGACCGCTCGTATCCGGCTGCTGAGCCTTCGCGATGGCCTCGGCCAGCTTGCCTGCACGCTCGACCTGATCGACGGCGCTCAGGACGACATACAACTGCGTCGAACCGACCGCAGCCTTGCGCAGCCACTCCCGCTGACTGGCCGGCATATACACGATGATCATCTTCCGCGCGTCAGAACCGCCGGGCAGTGGCGCAGCGCGATCCACTGGATCTGGCCTGCTCGACTCGGTGGGCTCGGTCTTGACTTCTTCAATGGTCGCCGGAGCGGCGTCGGCCTCGGCCTCGACCGAGGGCGCCGGGTCCTGCGCAGGCACGACCCGGGCCTTAGCTGGCGGGACCGCAGACAGAATGCGCTGCAGATTCTCGCTGCGCTTTGCTGGCGGCGTGAAAACCTGCTCGAGGTGCCGTGGCGGCAGCCCGCCGCTGGGGGGAAGCTTCTCGTTCATGCCGCCGCCTCTCGCTTAGCGATCGCAGCAAAGATCTCTTCGGTGATTCCGGCAAAATCGCTCGCGAGCTTCACCGCCGTACTGGACACAGCTCGCTCGACCTGAGAACCAGCTGCCCGCTGGCGGAGGCGAGCGAAGGTTTCGGCCTGACTCGGGACGAACGTCTCCAGTTCGTGCACGAGCAGCCCCCGATTGCGAGCGTCCGTCGCCGGCACCGCGGCGTGCCGAACGATCGTGCCGAACACCGGAGCCTCTCCCCCGAACGACCGGTGGATGGCGGCGACGGTCTCGTTCCGCAGCACCTTGGCAGCCTCCGGGATGCACACCGCCGCGACGCCCAGGAGCTCGAGGTCCGGATTGTCGTTAGCCCGCGCCTTCGCGAACCGCTGACCCATCAGCTCCATCCCCTTCAAGCTGGAGATATCAGCCTGAGTCGGGATGATCAGGTACCTGGCCGCGGCCAGCGCGACCCTGATCAACTGCTCCTGCCCCGGCGGAAGGTCGAGCACGATCAGGGAGTACTGGTCCGCGATGGGCTGCAGCGCACGCGCCAACGCGTAGACGGCGTCCTCGTCCCTGAGCATGTTGGCTTGAAGCCAGCTGACCAGTGCCTCCGTGTTCGTCGAATCGGCACCCACCAGGTCGAGGTTCTCGCGGACATTCGGATGTGACGGCACAAGAGTCTTACGACGCGCGATCGCCTCGTACAACGACTCCCCAGCGTCCTTGTCCTGACCGACCTGCGTCAGCCCCAGGTCCTCCGACATGTTCCCCTGCGGGTCGAGGTCGACCACCAGAACCCGCATACCGCTGTCGGCCGCCAGGCCGGCGACGTTCGAGGACAGAGTGGTCTTCAGCGACCCGCCCTTGCCATTGCCGAACGCCACAACACGGCTCAGGACGCTGCGTAGTGCGTCAAGCTCCTGCGAATCCATCCCCGGACTCCCCTGCTGGTGAACTGTATGAAGTCATGCCCTAGACCCCATAGTGACCCACCACACCGGTAACTGTCGCGATTACCCCCGCTAGAAGCAACAGCAGCTCGCCACATTGCCAGACATCATCGGACCCCCTCATTGCCTCCCAATGCACTAAGCCAAGCAGTGTTAAGCATGCTGAGCAGATGCTGTCCTCAATGCCTCTACTACTGCACTTAAAGCTGCTATCTCAACAGCGGAGTTCGATGCTATAGAACATGCTGTAGTTACTGCTATGCACAATGCAGTAACTACAGCTATAGTCAGGCTATGACTACCGCCACTGCACACCGAGGCACCGTGCGCGTGACGCTCGACCTTGAGAGCAACCAGCACCGACAGATGAAGCTGTGGTCGGTCGAGAACGGCCCCGGCCTGGCTCTAGCGAAGATCTACCGAGCGTTGTCGGACGAACTTCTCGCCAACCCCGACCTGGCCCATGCCGTCCTGACACGCATCCGCGGCCAGTGAACGACGAAGGCCGCCGCAGACTGCACATCTGCGACGGCCGGTCCCCATCAAATCCTGAGACGAACCGATGGAGAACACCTCAATCATGACTGATTTAGCAACAGACCGTCGCCTGCAGGTCGCTCCGGTGGCCCTGGTCGAGATCCCTGAAGATCCTGCCCAGCTACACGAGCTGGCGCGCAGGGCGTACAAGAAGTCGGTCGCCGACCACCAGCCGTTGAGCGGCAAAGCGCTCGGCGAGATGTTCCGGCGTGGGGAGAGCTGGGGCCGCGGGAAAATTCGCGAATTCCGCGATGAGCAGGTCCAAGGCGACCAGACCCGGGGGAGTGGTCCTGTCCAGGCGGCCGGCGCGGCGCCGGCGCATGCCGAGCGGGACACGGCGCGCCGGCAGGCCAAGAGTGCGGCGACGACTACGACCGCGGAACTGGGTCAGCGCCGCGTCGAGTTGGCGGCAGAGACCGGCCGCGGTGGCCAGCTGGAGGTCCGGGTCGAGCAGCTGCTCGCCGAGGCTTCGGCGCTGGCCCACGGCCGTGACGCCGAGCGAGCTGCTCACCGCGAGGAGGTCGCTGCGCTGCAGGCCGAGCACACGAGAGTCGTCGACGCGATGAAGATCCAGGCAGCCGCGCTGAGCACGGAGCAGGCCCAGCGGCGCCGCAAGGTCGGCATGGTCTTGGTCCTGGTGGCGTGCGCGGCGGCGATGACGACGTCGGGGTGGGGCATGTGGACGTTCCTCAACGATCTAGGCAGGCTGCCGTGGCCGATGGTCACAGCGATGTTCCTGCTGTTCGACGCCGCCGCCGTGGCTTGCGCCTGGCTAGGACGGATCAACCGGCTGCAGAACGGCCGGATGGGCGCCGAGGGCGCCCTTGTATGGGTGTTCGCGGTCCTGTCCGGCGTCGTGTCGGCCAGCGACGCCGACGGCCGCGAGGCCTGGATCCGGTTCCTCGCGCCCATGGTCGCGGCAGTGATGTTCGAGCTACTGATCCGCGGCGAGCGCAGGGACCTGACGAACCACGAAGGCCCTGTGGCCCGGATCCGACGACGTGCCCTGGCTCGGTTCGGGCTGCTGGACGACATCGACCAGGACGACGAGCAGGCCGCCCGGTCGCGCACGGCGGCCCGGCTCGCGACCCTGGCGTACCGGGTGCACCAGACCAAGCCCGACACCGCGGCCCGGCGGCGCGCGGTCGGCCGGTACCACCGGCGCCTCAGGGTCGCCAACGAGCGGATGGGGTTCGCCACCAACGCTGAGATGGTCCGCGACGTGCGGATCCACCTGGACTCGCTCTTCCGCAGCGTGTCCGGCACCAGCGCCGAGGCCGTCACCGACGTCGATGTCTGGAGCACGCCGACGCTGACCGCCCGCGCCCGCACTGCGGGCGGTGAGCAGTGATGCCCGCACCGACTGAAGCCCGGGCCTCACGCCAAGCGGTAGTCCACATCGTGGGGGACTGGCAGCACTGGCTCGACCGGCTCGGACTGAAGGTCCCGCGGGCGCTGTGCGGGGCATACCTGGCCGCTGAGGGACCCGACGACGGCCCTGACCAGGACGCCCCGGTCTGCGACCGGTGCGAACGACGCGCATCGCGCCACTCCCTGGCCGAGCTGGTCAGAGCGCGGTGTGCGAACCGGCGCGCTCGCGCAGCGACTGCGGATCGGTGGGCTGAGGCCGCGACTTTCGAGGATCTGTGTGGGCTGACCGCGCAGTGGCTCGAGGGCGAGCTGGCGTTCCACCCGGGCGGGTACGACGAACCCGACCCGGAGACGACCGAGCTGCTGCCAGTCCTGGCCGACCTGAACCGCATCGGGTTTCTCACCGAGGCCTCGCAGCCCGGCGCCACCGACCCGGGGTACGACGGCGCCGGCTGGCAGCAGCGGGCCGCCGTTCAGGGCTACGTGACCGACGAGACGCTGCGGAGGGTCTTAGCACTCACCGCCCAGACGCACGGGCTGCTGTACGTCGTCCACGACCCGAGCGATCGGATTCGGCAGGACGCGGTCGTTGTGACGACGCGAGCCGGACGGCCATACACCGTCTTCGGCGTCTGGCTGCCGCCCAGCAACACTCGTATGACGTACGGGTCGTGGTGCTCCCGCGAGATAGGAGCTGTGGTGAACCAGGCGCACCAGGTCACCCTGATCGACCCCGAGTGGGGCCGCGAGGACGTGCTGTGGCCAGCCCTCACTGAGCTCCTGCAACCACACGCCGACTGAACAACCCAGACATCAAGACCGAGTGGCGGCCGCCGAGTAGCACGGCGGTCGCCACTCACTGTTGGGCGACCCGCAAGCTCGAGGGTTCCCGCGCCCGGGTGACTCAGCGGGTTACCGACATCGGTGGAGTGGTTCCGGGCGTTACCCCGTGAGCCCAGCAGACCTTCGGGACCAGGCCTGGGGTTCAAGACATGATCCGGCCGGCCCTGGGGCCGGGCTGCGGTGCCGACTTCGTCGGCGCTGCGAAAAGCGTTCTTTCGCCCCCTCCTGGCCACTTCATCATGACCCGACACAACCGGGACGCAACCGCCCACCTACGGCGGCCCCTGCGGGGTTTCAGCGGTTGCACCCCGGCCGCTTACGGGTCCGGACTCCGCTTGCCAGGAGGGGGCGGAAAACAGTCGGCCAACCAAGGCCCGGCGGCCCGTCACCTGGCAGAGGTGGAGCACGTTCGATGGTTGATGTCAGCGCTGAGCAGACATGGGTCGTGCAGGTGATGGACCCGACCGAGCTGGAGCTGGGCGACAACATCTGGGAGGTCAAGCCGGACCCCGAGCTAGTCGCCAGCATCCGGGATGTGGGGGTGCTGGAGCCGGTCACGGCAGTGCGGACCGCCGAGGGCAGGATCAAGGTCAGGCGCGGGGCGCACCGCACGCTGTGCGCGATCGAAGCGGACAAGCCGGTGCCAGTGATCGTGGTGGGTGACGAGGACACGACCACCGAGGCCGAGATCGAGCGGATCGTGTCGCAGCACGCGGAGAACAAGTACCGCCGGGTCATGTTGCCGAGCGAGAACGCGAACGTCGCGGTCCAGCTGAGTGGGCTCGGGCTGAGCGACACCAAGATCGGGAAGCGGCTGCAGATGACGCGGCCGCAGGTGAAGGCGGCCAAGGCGGTTGTGTCGTCGGAGGCTGCGAGCTCCGCGCTCGACCTATACGACCTGGACATCATGCAGGCGGCGTTGGTCGCCGAGTTCGCCGATGACCAGGGACGGGTCGACGAACTGGTGTGGGCCGCACGGAGTGGCCGCAGCCTCGAACACATCGCCGCCAGGTACCGGCAGGCCGACGAGGACCAGGCCGCCCGACGTGCCTACGTCGAAGGTGTTGAGGCTGAAGGGCTGCGGGTCATACAGACCGTGCCGGGCTCGACGGATTCGGTGCGGTACGTCGAGTACCTGACCGATGAGGACGGTTCGCCGGTCGATCCGGAGGCGCATCGCACGTGCCCCGGTCACGCGGTACGCATCGAGCAGTCGATGGTGTGGGTCGCACCGGATGGACAGGTCTTCGACGATGACGACGACGTACCGGACGAGATCCGCGACGAGGTCCACGACGAGTACCGCTGGACGGCGATCCCGGTCTGCGACAAGGCGACCCGTCACGGCTCCGGGAAACCGAGCCAGAACACGCAGCAGGCCGCGGATGCCCGGCAGCAGAAGCGAGAGGACCGCGCCGCCGTCATCACGGGCAACAAGGAGTGGGACGCTGCTGTGGACGTGCGGCGTGAGTGGCTGCGGAACTTTCTCAAGCGCAAGACGATGCCTGCCGGTGCGGTGGCGTTCCTGGCCAGCGAGATGCTGACCGCCCACTACGCGGTCACCGACGCGTTCCGCGACCACCACCCGCTTGCCGCCGATCTGCTCGGCATCACCCCGGCCGACAGCGAGTACGTCGCCGGTCACTGGCGGGACGGAACCACGATGGGCCTTCGGAAGGCGGCCGACGAGGCGAGCGACAAGCGCCGCCTGGTGATCCTGCTCGCGATCGTGCTGGGCGGGAACGAGAAGGCCCTGAACCGGCAGTCCTGGCGCAAGGACCCCTACAACAAGACGTCGGGGTGTGAGCAGCGCGAGTACCTGCAGTTCATCATCGACCAGGGGTACCAGCCGTGCCGCGTCGAGCTACTGGCCGCCGGACTTCCCACCGGTGAAGAGGGCGAGAGCGAACCAGAGGCCGGGGACGACGCCGACCACCAGGCCGAGGGTGACGACGCTGACGAGGGCGAAGGTGAGGCAGACACGGCAGTCTGAGCCGTGTAGCTGATCTGCCGGTGGATCTTTAGCTGCCGTGTGACAGACCGAAGGGCCGGGACACCCGTAATGTCCCGGCCCTTCTTGGTGTCTCCACCCTATCGCTGCCGTGAGTCGGCGGACCGTGTCAGCGGCGGCGGTGTGTCGCGTCCTCGGGCATCGAGCCCTCGGCCGCGAGCTGTCGCGCTGTGGTCCCGCTGGATCTACCGGTTCACCCACGGCACATCCTGATCAGTAGCCAATTACTGCAGGGACGCCGAGCGGCGGTTGACGAGAAGAGCGCCCGGTTGCCGGCAGGACCGGGGCGACGTCTTCGCGGTGGAGACCGGTGATGCGGTGCACGTTGTGCGACCCGATCCGGGCCTGCTCGTACGCCGCATGGGTCAGGTCTGTGAGTCGGCTGCGGGCGGACTCGTATTGGTTGTAGTCGGCGCGGATGTTGGCCGAAGAGAAGGTCCAATCCCTGGCGCTGTCGACGGAGCGGCGGGCTGCCTCGAGGTGTTCCACGGTGACGAACTGCGGCGGCCGTGCGGCGTCGCCAGCGGGGCGCGCGTTGGCCAGGGCGAGGAGGCGCAGCGCGGCGCGGGTGTCGGCGTCGGCTGGGGCGCCGGCCTCTGCAGTGATGCCGCGGAACCGGTCGGCCGGATTGGCCGGCGCCAGGCGAACGACGCTGGTCTTGGAGATGCCGGGGGAGGGTTCGGGATGCCAGGGACGGTGCTCGGTGAGTTGGTCGCGTAGTGACAGGTTCGAGTGCTGCAGAGCGATGCAGTACAGGAGCGGATCGCGGCTGGTGTTGATGATGTCGTGTGGGTCCGTGCCCGGTCGGACCGGTACGGCGTAGTGGTGGTCGTCGCGGCGGCTTCTGGCGACGAAGACGTGCGTGGCGCCGTCGTGTTTGGCGTTGATTGCGATCTGTGCGAGTTCGGTTCGTGTGGGCATCTGCGGCTCCCCAGCGTGGTGACCGATTGGGTGACGGCAGGCGTTGTGTGCCTGCCGGCAGCTGCCGTCAAGCCGGGCCGCCTAGAGGCTCCGCGCAAGCTCCGGAGCGCAAAGTTCTCGGCGAAATAAGAGAGCGCCCGGGCGCTGTTTGCCCGGGCGCTCACGCGTCGAGAAGTTTGTGTGGAAGGGCTTGCGTGGAGGGGGCGGCCTGGTAGGCAGGTCACCACCCGGCACCGCAGGTGCCGGTTACAGCGCGGCCGAAGGCCGCTCCCAATCAGGTAGTGACGTCAGCCGCTGCGGAGGCCGCCTGACTCGATGAGGCGGCCGGGGCAGAGAGAGTAGAGGTGGTCTTCTTGGCCCGTGTCTTGCGGGCCGGCTTCGGTGCGCCGTCACCGAGATCGAACCCGATCGTCGCGAGCTCCTTCTCGGTCCAGCCGGCCTTCAATGCATCGCGCACCCGCAGGTCCGCGGCACGCTTGGCCTCGGCCAGCTGGTCGTCGATGTCGGCGACCTTCTCGGTCGCGTCAATCAGTGCGTGGAGGGACTCGTCCTTGGCGGCAGCCAGCCTTTTCGCTGCTGCGACCAGGTCCTCACGTCGTGTCGTCATGGCCGCAACCCTAGAGGTTGCCGGAGTCAACGACGCCCGGAACCAGCGCCCAGGCCGGACCTTCGCAGCAAACGCCGTTCGATACCGAGCAAGCTATACATTTACGGGCCCGTAAATGGCTTTGATGGTCGACAGGTGACCTGCGACCCGGACAGACTGGGGTCTGTCGCCGCCGGTTCGGCGGGGCGCTGCGCTGGGCTAAACGAGAGGGGAGTGGCCGGGCATGACAACTGCGTTGCCAGGCCGCTCCGGTCGTCGCCGGCGGCAGCCGAACGCGGCTGGTGGCCGGTCGGTGGAGCAGAAGGTCCGGCTCACCGCGGAGGAGGCGGCGGCGTTGCGGTTGAAGGCCCGCCGGCTGGGAGTGTCGGTGCCGCGGCTGCTGGTCGAGTCGGCGCTCGCCGAGCAGGAGACGGCGACCGATCGGCGCGACCTGATGGCTGCGTTGTTCGGGTTGCAGCGCCTCGGCGGGAACATCGCGAACAACGTCAACCAGCTAGCGAAGAAGGCGAACGCCACCGACGAGTTCCCGGAGAATGCGACGCCGGTGCTGGCGCACATTCAGCGGCTGCTGATCCGGATCGACCAGGCGCTGAACCAGCTCGGTACGCCGGGTGGTGGTGCCCGGTGATGCCGAACATCGTGAAGGGCGGCCGGATGGCCGGCCTGCTCGTGTATCTGTGTGGGCCGGGCCGCGCGAACGAGCACACCGAACCCCACCTGGTCGGCGGCGACGGGTTCCTGCAGTCGTGGTACGACGACGCCGAGCTGCACCGCGATTCGGCGCTGGCGATCGCCGGCTACCTGGACAAGCCGCGACGCCTGTACGGCGTCGAGGTCACCGCACCGGCCCGGGACGACTCGGGCCAGGTGGTCGCCCGGAAACCGGCGCATGTGTGGCACTGCTCGCTGGCCTTGGAGCCGGGGGAGGGGCCACTGGGCGACGGACAGTGGCAGGCGATCGCGGCCGACTTCATGGACGCGATGGGCTTCACCGAACTGGGCAGTGGGAAGGCGCCGGCGCGGTGGGCGGCGATCCACCACGGCCTCACCACGGCCGGCGGCGACCACATCCACATCGCGGCGTCGCTGGTGCGAGAAGACGGCACGAAGGTGTCGACGCACATGGACCAGCCGCGGGCACAGAGGGTGTGCAACGACCTCGAGCGCAAGTACGGGCTGCGGGTCTTGGCGTCGCGGGAGACCGGTGCCGGGATGCCCGGTGTGAAACCGGCCGAGCAGCAGCGCGCGGCCCGGCTCGGTCTGCCCGAGCCGGAGCGGTTGACGATCGCCCGGACTGTCCGTGCGTGCGCGGCCGCCTCGGCGACCGAGGCCGAGTTCGTGCGTGCCTGCCGGCACGAGGGCCTGCTGCTGCGGGCCCGGTTCGCCGACGGCCGCGGCGACGTCGTCGTCGGCTACTCGGTCGCGTTGAAGCCGGTCCGCGGGGAGCGGCCGCTGTACTACCGGGGCAGTGGCCTGGCCAAGGACCTAGCGCTGCCGCGGCTGCGGGAGCTGTGGCCGTCGACGCCGGAGCTCGCGGCCGAGGCGGTGGCCGAATGGACCGCGGCCAAACGCGGCCGCCGCACCCCTGGTGGCACCAGCCGACCCCGTACGTCGATGCCCGCGGGGACGTGGGAGGAGCAGGCCAACGAGGTCGCCGAGCTGCGCGAGCAGCTGCGCAGCGTGCCGCTCGACGACCGACACAGCTGGGCGGTGGTCGCCCGGCAGGCGGCCGGGGTGTTCGCGGCCTGGTCGCGCCGTACCGAGCACACGCCAGGGCCGCTGGCCGCGACCGCCGACGCACTCGCCCGCAGCGCACAGATGCGGTACCGGCAGCCCCGCCCGAAGCACACCCAGCCAGCCGCGCTGACCGGAACCGCGATGCTGCTGATGCACGCCAGCAAGACCGGCCCGGCCGCCGACCTGGTGCTGCTGCGGCAGCTGGCGAACACGCTGAAGGCGGTCCACGACGCACACGTCGCCCGCGGCGAACTGAAGCAAGCGCTGGTCCTGGAGAGCACCGTCCGCGGCCAGCTCGCCCAGATCCTGCAGACCACCCCCGCCGCCGTACCGATGCCGGCGGCATCACCGGCCAACGACACCGCCCAGACGGCGGCGCCAGAGGACAAGACGGCGCCGGTGCAGCAGACCGGGCAGCCATCACAGGCACCAGGGCAGTCCGCCGCGACCGCCGCAGTGTCAGCCGCGATCGGCCCGGAAGACGCCGCCACGTGGCGCAACGACCCAGCCTGGCCGGCGCTCGAACAACGCATCGTCGAGCTGGCCGGTCAAGGACTGGACCCGGTCGGCACGCTCCGCCAGGCGCACGCGATGCGCAGTCTCGACACCGCCGAATCCGCCGTGCAGGTGATGACGTGGCGCATTGACAAACTCGTCCACACCGGCGACGCCCCGGCGGCATCGACGGCCGCGGATCCAGACCTCGCGGCCGCGCTCGAAGCACTCGGCGCGGCGAGCGGACAGGCGCCACAACAGGCGGTCACATCGCCGCTGCCCAACCCGCTCCCCGCGCCCGCAACGACCGGACCAGCGGGTGCGCGAACCCGACCATCCACCACCCCGGCCGCGTCCTCGAGCGCGGACTCTGAGATCGGAGACTGAGGTCCTGATGGAGCACAGCGACGGCATCGACGAGGAACTGGCAGCGCTGGTGCGGATGGCAGTCGCCCAAGCCACGCTGCTGCTCGAACAGATCGCGCGGGTCCGCGAACGCCAGGCCCGAATCGACGAAGCGCAAGCGGCTCAACGGAGCGCCGAAGACCAGCGCCGGATCGACGCCGAGCTGGCCGCCATGCGCGCCCAGGTCCAGCCCGTCCTGCGCGACGACTGGTGGAAGCACGCGACCCCGGAACGCATCGGTACGACGTACGAGACAGCCGCCGCGTTCGAGCCGTACGACACGGTCGCGCGCCAGGCGGCCGAGCGGATCCGCGACCAGGTCCGCGAACGGTACGGTGTCGCCGTCGACACGCTCGCCCGCGAAGCGCACGGGGCCCGGACGGCCCGCGAAACCGCGGTCGGCAAAGCCCTCGACGACATGACCCCGGACGAACGGCGAGTGTCATACCTGGACGCCCAGCGCGCCCTCGCCGCGGCCGACCCGGAACTGTCCGAACGGATCGGGCTGCAGGTCCTCGAAGCCAGGACCGAGGCCGAGAGCATCACGGCCCAGAACGAGGCGATCGAAGCACGCCGGCGCCTCCTCACAGCGCAGTCCGCTGACCAGCACGGGCCGCAGAAGGTGCCGCTGGCCGAGGCAGAACTGGCCGCCGCCGCAGCCGCCGACCGGACAGCGGTGGAACACGCCGCGCGCGTCGACGCCCGGGTCACCCAGATGCACCACCAGGCCGACAGCGCCCGCGCCACCCGGATCATCGAAGAGCTCAAGATCGACGTCGACCAGGCGCTCGCCGAGTACGACAACCCCCGGCGCCGCGACCGAGTCCAGGCATCCCTGCAGGCGACCGGTACCGATGCCGACGCGGTCGAAGGGCGCATGCTCGACGACATCAGCAACGCGCTGCCGCCCAGCGCTGCGGTTAGCCGACGCCGGCACCCGCGCGCCCGGACAACACGGCCCGGACAGGGAGCAGCACGCGACCTCGAGCACGGCCGCTGACAGTAGGGTCCCGAGATGCCTCCCGCACCGAACAGCCGCTTCCTCACCCTCGACGACGTCGCCGAGGAACTGAACACCAGCCAGAACCAGATCTACGCACTTGTCCGGCAAGGAAAGCTCGCCGCGATCAAGATCGGTGGCCGCGGTCAGTGGCGCGTCGGACGCGACGACTTGGAGCAGTACATTGAGCGCGCGTACGACGAGACGCGGCAGTTCATCAAGGACAACCCCTACCAAGCCGCGGAATCAGAGACCGCCTGGCCCAATAGTCCGGATGAGGTGAGCGAGCTGGCCGCCATGTCGAACCCGCTTCCACCGAGAGCTGCTGTCACCGGAACCGGAACAACCGATGCGGTCAGCCCAGGCAACAGCGGCCAACTCGACAGCGCCGAGCCGGAACTGTGAATATCCAGCCCCACGCCTGACCCGAGGAGTTCGCCCGCGCCGGACCGGTACCCCAGAGCCCGACGTACCGAGTTGTTGTCGTGGCTCTGCAATTCGCGGGGAGTTCGAGGACCCCGCGTCGTCCAGTCGTGGCAAGGGCCAATGCCGTCGGCGCGATGAGAGCCACCACCGGCGCGCCCGGGCACCGGAGCCCGAAAACCCGTTTCCGGTGTGACCTGCGCAAACGTCGTACCCGACCAGACCCTCTGCCCGCACCACACTGATACGCATGGCGTTCAAGAGATCTTCCGCATGGCGGCGCCCGACTCGCCAGCTCTCTACCTGGGCGTCGGTCGCGGCAACGCTGGGCTCGGTGATCAGCGGCAGCATTGGCGCAGTGGCCATCTTCATGACCGACAACGAGGTTGGTACGGCAGCGGCCTGGGCGTCCGGGATCTTCTTCGCCGTGGTCGCGCTGACCGGCCAGGTTCCACGGGTCAAGGTGGGCGACAACGAGATCGATCCACGGTCCTACGCCCTTGGAGCGGTCGGGGGAGCGGAGGCAGCCGCGGGCGCCGCCGGCGAGGCAGCCGCAACGTCGGCCGATCCGGACGACGTCGTCGCCGCCGCCGAGCAGATCGCCCGGCGGCTGAAGTCGATCAACCTGCAACCCGGACCCGACGACCTGTGGAACAACCTGACTGTTACCGACGGGACCCTGGTGGACTACCTGAAGCAGAGTCCCGGTTTCGCCCAGTACCTCGCCGATCGTGCCGAGGAAACCAACATGGAGATCCGCTGGCAAGACGATCAGCGGCGCCGAGCGCACGGTGCATCCGCGGATCACCCCGCCGATCCAGGCGCGAACGCACCGAAGCCGGAAAACCCGTCTTCGGTGTGACCAGCGGAAAGTGACGCCACGCCGGATATCGGCGTGGCCGTCGTCATGGCGATTATGTGGGCAGCATGCAACTCTTGACTGTGCCGAGATGGAGGTGGTTGCCGTGAGGCGAGTTCCGGTACCCACCCAGGGCGCGAGTCTCGAAGCCCTAGTTCGCGATCCGGATGGCTATCTGTCGAACGTGCGTGACGAGGTTCGAGGAGAGGCAGCGGAGGACGCTGACCGTCTCGTCTCACGCCTCCGGAGCGTCTCGAGCATCATGTTCGACGCCGTCCCGACGCTGATCTCCATGTTCGTCAGGATCCTGGTGGGAGGGCACCGAGAGTAGCGGCGTAGAGCTGCCCGATCAGGGCTGCGGTGTTTACGTCCTGGAGGAGGAACGCGTCGGTGTCGCTCGACTCGACGGTGAGTACGCCGTACGGCCGGGAGCCGGCGACCGGCACGATGATGTTGGCCTCGCTCCAGCCGGTGGTGGGAGCCTCTGGGTCGCCGGCGACCCAGTACTTGGCCTCGGACTTGTCGAGGGCGTCGAAGGCGGGCGCGGCGATCGGGTCGCCCTCCTTCAGGACGTGGCCAGCATCGCCTCCCCAGCATTTCACCGGCTGAAGGACCCGTTTGCCCCCACCGTCCCTAGTCAGCTCGTAGTAGCGGGCTACTGGTTCGGCGGCTCCGGTTGCGAGCTTGCACAGTACGGCCAGGACGGCGGTTCGAGTTTCGCCGGGCAGGTGCCTTCGCTGGGGGGAGTTCGCGCGGAGGTGCGTGGCCGAGTTGACCGCATCGACCAGGGGGCGCAACACCGCCTGGCTCAGCTCCAACTGGCGCTGCTGCTGAGCCGTGATCGCCGCCCGCACCCTTTCGGCGGCCGCGGTTTCGTACGCCGCGACCAACGCGAGGCCAACCACCGATAGGAAAGTGAGACCGGCACCGATCCCCGCCAGCAGGCCCTTGGTGGAGACGTCCAGGATCCACCAGTCGATCTGGCCCTGGGCGTCGTCGGCCTTGATCTGGAGCCAGTACCCCACAGCCGCCGCAACACCGGCGAGCGGGATCCACAGGAAGAGCCGCTTCGGGAAGCGGGAGGGCTTGGGAGAGCCAGCACTTGTCACGACAGACCTCGTGTCCTGCAGGCCCGATCTGCGTGGACGAGGATCGTGATCGTGCTCAGTGATCGCCGTATTGTCCCGGACAGCACGATTCGGGCTCCCGCGCGCACATTTTCTGAACGCCGCGAGGCATCGAGCTGTCTCCCCGTGCAGAGACCGACTATACCGGGAGACAGCGGCGGGGCGATCACTTCACGGTGGGTGTTGGGGCGAACGGTGGCTCGCCGGTCACGACCATCGCGGCGACGGTACGCAGCTTGATGTTGTTGTCCTGCGAGTATTTCTTGAGGATCTGGAACGCCGCATCCCCATCGATCCCGTAGCGCTCGATCAGTCGGCCCATCGCCATGCCGATGAGCTTCCGCGCGTCGACTGCCTGCGCCATGCTCTCCTCGTGCCGGCTGGCGGCCAAAGCAACGGACGCGTGCCCGATCAGGAGCGGAGCCGCTTCCCGGGCGCGCTGCCCGAACGCGTTCGGCTCAGGGTGGAAGAACTCGAGGACGCCGAGCGGTCCCCAAGGCCGCGGACGGTCCGGGTCCTGTGGACGCGGTAGCCGGAGAGCGAGGGCACTGCCGATCCCGAGCTCGGTTGCCTTGGCGGCCCAAGATGGCCATGGACTGTCGGACGCCACGTCCGGAACCAGGACGAACTCCTCACCACTGTCCGCCGTCCAGCCCGGCCCCTCACCCAACTGCAGCTCGTCAAGCTGCACCTGCTTAACCAGGTCGTCCCCGGGGTCCATCAGTTCCAGTCCCACCTGACGGTTCGACCGTATGTGAACGAGCAGGCCGGCGTGCCGGCTACCGATCACCTCGCGGGCCATGTGCAACAGCACCGTGCAGGTCTCTTCGAAGCCTGGTGTGTCGTACAGCTTGTACGACAACGCGAGGAAGCGTTCGACAAGGCGCTGGTACTCCTTGCCGTCGTGTTCGTCCGTGGTCACCATGCCTTACTCCTGCGGGAATTCTGTCGTCGGCGTCGGGACAGTGGGGAGCTCGAGCTCGTCCAGAGTCTGGAGCAGCTTGCCGGGTTCGAGGCCCCGGTTGTTGGTCGTACGGCGTTCGGCCTCAGCTAGGAGGTCAGCCTGGATCTGCCACATCGCCGTCATCGTCTTGCCGGACCCCTGCTTGCTCAGTACGGACCGGCTCGGCCGTACCGTCTCCTTCCACGTACTGAGCTCACCGTCGTTGTGCAGGCGCTGTTCGCCGGCGCCAAGCAGTGCGCGTGCGACGTGGAGCCGGGCATACGCGTCAGCGGTCGACCCGGCCATCACCTGCAGGGTGAAGTTCTCCAGGGCGGTCGCCGACTTCTGGTCAGCGTCGAGACGGTCGCGGACCTGGCGTAGCTCGTCCTGCTCCTTCTGCGTCGCGTCGAGCGATCCGGCGAACTGATAGAGCCGGCCCACACTCGGGACTCGCCGGCCGGAGAACCAGTCCGCGAGCGTGCTGCGCGGGACGCCGGTCACCTGCTCAAGCGCACGGAGCGTGTGACGCTTCTTCCGGTTGCTGAAGGCCCGCAGGTGGTCACCGAAACCCTTCGGGGTGGTGATGTGGTGCAGCGCACTGGCGAGGTCGACCCCGGGATCGCCGGCGTCGGCCCGTATGGCGTCGTTCGTGGCGATCCACAGCTGCTCCCAGAGCCGGAGTACCGGTGGATGGGTGACCCCGCACGCGACCAGGTACGCCCGTACGACGAGCCAACTGGCCAGCACGTCTCCGCTCGCCGCACGCACCATGTGCGCGTGCGAGTACGGCGTACGGGCGGCGAGCTCACGGTAGGTGAGCCGGGCGCGCGTGCGCTGCTGGCGCAGCCGAGCGGCGAACCAGACGACCGGCCCGCCGTCCGGGTCGAGGTCCTTCTCCTTGCGCGGCATCAGACCGCCTTGCCGCGATCGCCAGCGATCGCGGCAGCGCCCAGGGATACGAAGGCACCGGCCACCACCAAGTCGGCCCCGACCTTCAGCTGCATTTCGGGTACAGCGAGCACTGGTGTGCCCCTTTCGAGCGAGCGACCGGCCACCGGTCTTGGTCTTCTCCGCCGACGGCGGAGCGTGGAGTGTCTGGCCGGGAGCTGCCGTCCGGGTGGTTGCACCCACTGAATCCGAACGATGTAACTACCTGCCGAAGAAGAAGCCTACGGCTGGTCACCGTCACGATCGCAAGTTCCCCCCTCACGGCCACCGGACAGAGATGCACCGTCGGACAAGCAAAAGCCGGGCCTCTGGTGCAACAGGGGCCCGGCTTCAAACCCGAGACGATGACACTCCAGATGGCCGGTCGCTCGGGAGACTCGCTCGCTGGCTGTATGGTTCGACACGTCAGCCGCTGTCTGCAGTTGACTACCAGTTACCACCATTGGTCAAAGTGAAGACCGCATCTGTCCGGCAGTACGGAGTAGAACTGACGGACTCCCTCGGACAGAGATTTGCGAGAATCAGCAGGTCAAGAGGCGATTGAGCTCATCGCCGTGTACCAACGTCTGTACCAAAGCGTATACGTGCTTAACACCAACCTCCCGTCACGCACAGCGCTCCTTGTCACGGAGCGTGACACTCCGTTATACGGTCGTTATCGGACCGGTCATGCCTGGCCTCGTTGCTGGAGGCAACAATTCACCTTGGGTGTGCTGGCCGAGCTGCGACACCCGGCGCACTTCTGTACCAATGGACCAGTCCGGTAGGTGGTCTGTGGAAACCGGCAGTCGCCCCCTACGCAAATGACGGTCGTCGTGCGGCGCCTCGTCGGACCGCGTCCTCTCAACCGGCGTACGTGAGCGGGTCGTACAGCTCCGGCGGCGGGGTGTCGAAGGGCAGCGGTTCGAGCTTGCCGTTTTGCTGGTGCTGGTCGCGGGTGCAGCCCTTGAACGGGCCGTTGGTGTCGAGGAGCCGGGCCATGTGGGGGTCGGCGTGGTCGCGCCACCACACGCTCATCCCGGTGCCGGGTTCGAGGCGGAGTGCTTCCCACGCGCGCCAGAGCGCGGACAGCCGGAGCACCGCTTCGGGGTGTTTCCACCATTCGGCGCACCAGGTGGACCTGGCGGGGATTTCGCGGCGGTAGGCCTTGGTGAGGAACTGGTCGACGAAGTCGGGCAGCTTCTCGAAGTACAGCCGCGGCTCCGTCTCGGCGGAGGCCTCGGCTTCGAGTGCGTCGCCGGCTGCCGCGGCCTGCTCCTCGAGCTGCTCGGCCTGGAGCTCGCGGAGAGCCTGGCGCGCGGCCGCGAGCATCGCCGGGTCGACTGGCGTCTCGGCCGCGGTTGGTTGCGGGTCGTCGTCCCACTCGGTGTCGGGCAACGTCACGAGGGCTCCTGCAGCGGCATGGCGGTTGGGGCGATGTCGGTCCGTGTGCCGGGGTCGAAGCGTGCGAGGGAGGCGCGGATCCTGTCGGCGTACGGGCGCTCCATCCAGGGGATGGACCTGATCAGGGTCGCACGGGACCCGGACGAGAACACGATCGCGCGGCCGGCGGGGAGGGCGGCGAGCTCGGCGACGTCGAGGATCTGTTCGCGCTGCAGCTGCCGGTTGACCGACGTGCCCTGCTTGGACGTCGACGTTGAGGCGCGGAGCAGCTCGCGGTCGCCGATGAGTTTGCTGAGCCGGTCGAGGAACGCGGCGTCGGAGACGCCGCCGCCGTAGATGCGCCGGTTGGACGCGGACCACAGTTTCTCCATGCCGCGTTCGCCCCAGCAGTCCACGCCCTGGGCCCAGGACTGCAGGATCGTCAGCAGCACGATCCCGCGGGACCCGTAGTGGCTGTACAGGTCGGGGAGGTCTTTCCACCGGCAGACGTTCGCGGCCTCGTCGAGGACGCCGATCATCGGGACCGGGAGCCGCCCGCCGGGGCAGGTGGTGGCGTAGTCCTCGGCGGCCTTGACGACGGCAACGGTGAGCGCGGTGACCAGCGGCCCGGCGTTCCCGGCACCTTCCCTGGAGAGGCTGTAGAGGGTGCCGCCGCGGCGTACGAACTGGTGCGGGATGAACTCCGGGCGCGGGGTGGGCCCGGGATTGACCCACGCGGCGACACGGCTGGAGCCGAGGCAGCCGGCCATCTGCTGGGCGGTGCCGAACACGCCGCCGCGCTGCTTGTCCGGCGCCGCGCGGACGGCTTCGACGGTCTCGGCCATCGCGACATCGCCGTGCTCGCGCAGCAGGTTCTCCGGTTGGGTGTTGTTGACGTCGGTGAGCCAGGAGTACACCCGACCGACCGGTTGCACGCCGCGTGCGGCCGCGAGGAGGAGCCCGGCGAGCAGCTGGAGGCCGGCGCCGTCGAAGTAGGCGTCGGCGCGGGCGCCGGTCTCGCGGGAGGCGAACGCGAAGTGCTGGGCGAGTTCGCGGGCGGTGTCGTCGTCGACGACGTACGACAGCGGGTTCCACCACCAGGTCGGTTGCTCGGCGGCGACCTGTTGGGGGTCGAACACCCAGACCCCGTCCTTGCCGTGGTCGCCTGCTTCGCGCAGGCCGCGGGTGGCGTCGAGGATGTCGCGCTTGTTCGAGGTGACGATCACCGGGCCGGGGGCGTCGGCGATGGCCGGTACGGCGCGCGAGGTGGTCTTTCCGGTCCGGGGGCCGGCGATCTCGATCAGCATGTCCTCGTACGAGCCGTACACGTCGGCGTTGGAGGCGACGGTTCGGCCGAGGAACACCCCGGGGGTGTCGGCGATGACGCCGAGGCGCTGCGCGGTGGCCGTGACCGCGGCCCGTGAGGTCGGTTCGATGTCGCGGCCGCGGCCGAGGTGGCGTGCAGCGGCATCGACCCGGGTCCGGCGGCGCCGCGCCCGGGTTACCGCGACCACGACGGTGGTCGCGGCCAGGGTGACGACTGCGCCGATGATTCCGGCGGAATAGGTGGCTTGCCGCGGCCAGGCGATGTCGCCGGCGGCGAGCTCCAGGAGCAGGTTGAGCGGGTTGGTCGGTACGTCGGCCGTCGTACCGGCCCAGGCCATGCCGAGTTTCAGTGCTCCCCACGCGATCGCGCCGGCGACGAACACGATCCCGACGAGGAGTACGACGGCGAGATTTTGTGGTGCGAGCAGGCTGTTCGGTTCGCGTTCGCGCTGCACCACCGCTCAGTGCACCTCCTCGAGGTCGGCGGCTTGGTCGTCGCCGGTCTCTTCGGACAGCGTCTCGGCCAGCTCGTCGGTGAGCTCGGCGACGGCGTCGGCGTCGCGCCACCGTTTGTTGGTGTCGTTGAGGGCGCGTTCGACCGGGGTGAGATCGACGTGGATCGGGATCCCGGTGCGGCCGCCGACCTTGATCAAGAAGTTGCCCAGGCCGGGCGGGTCGCCTTCGCCGTCCTCGTTGGCCGACCAGGCGGCCGGGTCCTGCCAGGAGGTGATCATGTCGATCTCGGCCTCGGTCAGCTTCACGACCTCGTTCAGCTGCTCCATCTCGGAGCGGGGCAGTCCGCCGCAGATCACCATGCCGGAGCGCTCGACGAAGCCCTTGGCCTTCATCCGGTCCTCCTCGGCCGGCAGCGCGAGCAGGTCGGACATGGTGTGGGACACCATCACCTGGCCGACGCCGCGTTGCCGGTTGAGCCGGGTCAGGGCGTCGATCCGGTCCACGATCCCGCGCCCCGACCGCAGCGCGCGCCACAGTTCGTCGAGGACGACGAAGTAGTTGCGGCGGGGTTCGAGGCCGGCGTCGGCCAGGACCTGGGAGACGTTGACGGTGGCGAACCCGTTCGACCAGCACGCCAACAAGGCGGCGGCCTGCAGGTCGAGCTGGCCGTCGTCGATGCCGGACAGGTCGAACGCGACCGGGCTGTCGCGGCGCATCGGCTGCGAGGTCTGGCGGGAGAAGATCGAGCCGAGTTTGGAGGTGCCCTCGGCGAGGCTGGTCAAAGTGGCTTCGAGGCCTTCGGTGAGGTCGCGGTACTTGGCGAGGTCGCCGCGGTCGAGGGCGGCAGCGCGGACATCTTCGGGTGCGTCCTTCACGACCTGCAGCAGGTCGCGCAGGATCGGTACGCCGTGGTGGCGGTCGTCGAGGATCTCCATCGCGCGGCCGATCACCGACTCTTCGCGGTCGGTGGGCGGCGTGCCGGCGCGCAGGATGGTGATGAGCCCGGAGACGGTGTTGGCGCGGCGCTGACGCGCGTCGGAGATCAGCCAGGTGCGCTGCGATCCGGTGAGTCGGTCGGCGGCGGCCATCGCTTCGCCGGGGTCGAGGACGTTGAGGTAGCCGCGGCCGGGTGCGAGGTCGATGACCTGGCCGCCGAGGGCGTCGATCAGGTCGCGGTAGTCGGGTTTCAGGTCGCCGAGGATGAGGGGCTGGACACCGAACCCGGCCAGGCCGAGCACCATGCGGCGTACGACGGTCGACTTCCCGAGGCCGGGTTTGCCGAGGATCGTGGCCGAGGGGTTGAGGATCAGTTTGGCGCGCATGAACCAGCTGATCGGGTCGCAGCAGATCGTCGCGTCGGACACCAGGCTGCGCCCGAGCGGGACGCCGATCATCGGCGCTCCGGACCCGACCGCGAACGGCCACAGACCGCACACCTGGATCGAGGTGCCGCGCCACCGCGGCGGCGCCTGCACGTAGGTCGCCGCCCCGGCGCCGGGCGCGGCCCAGCCGCGGCCGCCGGGATCGAGCGGGCGGCGCGGCGGCTTCGCGACCAGGTCCAGCTGGCCGGTGCGCGCCGCGCTGCTGCGGCGCCAGATGCTCACAGCGCCCCGCGGATCGAGTCGGGGACCATCAGGTGCGACTCCGGGACGATGCCGAGCGGGAGCGCGGCCGCGAATGCCGAGTCCTGCGACCCGTAGACCGGGCGCAGCAGCAGCCGCGACTGCGACCCGAGCCGGTCGACCGCGGCGACCGCGTCCGGCAGCGCGGCCGGGTCGGTGACGGTCGCGGTGACCAGGAGCCCGAAGTCGACCAGGCCGGCGCCGCGCGCCTCTTCCTGCGCGGTCTTCTCCGCGGCCGCCTGGTCGTTCTGCAGCCGCGCCGACGGCCGGTCGGTCGAGTTCACCCGAAACGTGCTCGCACGGATATCGGCCTCGACGATCCGGGCCGCCAACCCCGGGTCGAGGACCTTGTAGAGGACTGTGACGCGTTTGCGGTCGATCGCCTTGTGTGGCGCGAGCAGTGGCTGCAGCACGGTCTCGTAGACCTCGCCGCGCGGCGCCATGGTCATTGCCCACGACACCGACCACGCGCCGTCGTGGCGGTACTTGTCCCAGAACGCCTGGTGGCCGGCCGGGCCGACGTCACTCCAGCGCAGTTTCGCGCGCTGACCGGTCGCTTTTGCTTCGTCGATCATCGACGCGGCGGCCGGGTCATACGCGGTCCGGATGATCTCGCACAGCTCCTGCGCGGCCGCCGGCCGGGCATGCCCGGCGCCGGTAGAGGCCAGGCCCTGGGTCAGGTTCGGCAGCCTCGTGCCGAGCTCGAGGGCCATCTCGTCGGCGTCGACGCGGCGCCCGGTGCGGGTCTGCGCCGAGAACGTGAGAGTGATCCACGCCTTCACCTGCGCCGCGCCACGCGGGTAGGAGTCGACGACCTCGGCCAGCATCTGCCGTGCCACCGCGGGCGCGTCCGGCGCCGCGTTGTGCCGGACCTCGGCGCCGAGCCGATACCCGGTGTCCGGGGCGGTCTCGACGGTCACCGAGGCACCGATGACGCCGTCCTCGTGGCCGAGGCTGGTCAGCCACGCGCTCCAGCCGGCGACCCAGTTATCGACCTGCTCCTGGTCGACCTGACCGGCGCCGTCAGGCTCGCAGGCGATGACGATCGCGTAGTGCCCGAGCCGCGGCCAGCACACAATCGCGAACGGCCGGTCGTAGGAGTCCTTAGCCTCGATCAGCCGGGTCGACGCAAGCAACCCCGGCAGCTGATAAGTGCCCCAGCCGGCCTTGCCGATCGGCCCCGACCGGTACAGACGCCCCCGGGTCCGGGCAGCGACCCGGTACCCCAGGCGCGGGCCGATGCGCTGCGCCGACGACAGGTCGTGCTTGTCCTTCAGGATCAGGCCGAGCAGCAGGCCGCCGCCGATCGCGGCGACCAGCATCGCCCACACCAGCCCGGCCAGCTGCTGGGCCAACACCACGGCAACACACAGCATCAACAGCGCGATCGTGCCGAGCAGGCCGAGCTTGCCCAGCCCGGTCGACAGCGGCTTGCGCCAGTTGCCGTAGGTGCGAGGAACGCTACTTACGTTTGCCACCGGACGGTCCTTCCTTCGTCGACGGGCTGGACGGCGGGGTGCCACGGCCGGTGCTACCGGCGACCGGTTGCTGCGGGCCCGGCCGGGCCGCACCCGAGCCGCCGCCCGAGGCGGTTGTCTTGGCGGTCGAGGCGCCTGCACTGGAGTCGCCGCCGGAGTTGTTCACCGCACTGTTGGCGGCCTTCGGGCCAGTCTTGATGCCCTGGGCAACGGCGGCCGCCACCATCCCGGCCGGGCCACCGCCAGCACCCTTCGCCGCGGTCTTGCCCGCAGCCTGACTCGATCCGGATCCGGCCGGGCGACTGCCAGCGGCCTTGCTGCCGGTCGCCGACTCCGCGCCGCCACCGCGGCCGCCGCCGGACCCACCTGAACGGCCGCCTCCGGCGCTGCTCGAGCTGGAACCGGCCGAGCGGCCCATCGCGGCCTTGGCGCCCATCCCCAGCGCGCCACCGAGCGTGGCGACGGCACCGCCGCTGCCACCGGCGACGGCGGCGACCGCCGGGCTGGTGAACCGCATCAACGCCGGCAGCGCGAACACCGCGAGCAGACACATCACCAGGCCGGTGACGACCTTGAGCACCTGGTCGCCCGACGCCGGAGCCAGCGCGCCCGACGCTGTGCCTGCGGAGCCTTCGCGGGTCAGCTGGAACGCCGTCGCGTACACGATCGCCGCGACCGGTTTGTACAGGATGAACGCGACCGCCCAGGCCACCGACTTGCGGAACCACTGCCGCCCGGTCTCGGTGTTGGTGGCCGCGGCCGCCAACGGCAACACCCCGGCGAGCAGGAACAGCATGCCGCCACGGACCAGCAGCAGCGCGATCTGAACGAACGTGCTGATCAGGATCAGCCCGTACAAGACGATCAGCAGCACCGCGGTCTGAGCGGTCGCGGCCGGCTGGCTGAACATGGCCCCGAACGCGGTCTGGAACGTCGTCGGCTGACCGTCCGGTGTCTTCGTCGCGTCCTTGAGGATGTACGACGCGGTCTCATCGCCGGCCGTGGTCAGCAGCGAGATCGCCGCGACCCCGGCTCCCGACACAACCACCAGGGTCAGGATCGACTGCAGCAGCTCACGGGCGGGTGCGCCGTTGCGCTGCCAGGCCATCTTCCCGGCCGCGAAAATGATCGAGAAGATCGCCAGCGCCGACACGTACCAATGCAGGTGCGACCACAGATACCCGACTGTGCTGGCCGGCGCATAGGCGTCCTGCGACGTCGCCGTCGTCAGCTGCGGCGTCTTGATGCCGGTGACCCAGAACGTTGCTGACTTCTCGATGAACACCTGCGCGGACTGCCCGGTCTTGCCAGCCAGGTCAACTAGCCAGTTCGCTGCGATTTGGCTCGCCTGGTTACTGGCCCAGTCCCCCGGGCTCGGGATCAGCGGGAGCATCAGGCGCCCCGCCACGGCACGAACCCGGTCAGGTCCTGCAGCGTGGTGTACGGGTCGCCGGCCTTCTCACCTGGCTGGGGCGCGACGACCTTCCAGTCGTCCCCCTGCCACACCAGGGTCCAGGTCGACGAGGCGTAGCCTCCGTTGGCCTCCGCCGCAAGCAGCATCGTGACACGGTCGGTGGTGGCGTCGAGGACCTTGAAGCCGACGAGCTGAACGCCTCCGCCGCCACTGCCGGTGTCGTCCATGTTCTTCAACAACTGGATGTAGCTGTCGAGGTCAGGGCCAGTGGTCATGATCCGGCGCAGGATCGGGAACGTCTTCGCGCCGGTCGGGTCGTCGGGGGGCGACATCGCCGCGAAGAAGTTGTACGCAGCGAAGACCGAGCCGACGGGCGAGTGCGCGAAGCACCGCCGCAGGCTGTCCGGGTCGGTGATCTGAGGCCCGAACTTCTCCGCGGAGGGCACGGCGTACCGATTGACTAGGTCCCAGTTTGCGCCGTGGATCGGCGTCGACGGGATCGTCTGGCTGCCAGCCGGTAGGTCGCACGTCTGCGGGCCGCTGGTCGTGGCCGACGGCTGCTCGGTGGGCGTCGACGTCGACGTCGTGTCGGTGGGCTGTGAAGGTGGCGGGGTCGCTTCGGGTTGGTCGTCGCGGTTGACCAGGAGAAGGATCGCGCCGACCACGACGACGACCAGGACGAGGCCGGCCAGGACGAGAGTCCAGCGGCGCCTCGAGGTCGAGTCGTTGTCGGCGCCGGGCGGAGTGATCCTCGACGACATCAGACCAGGATCCCGACCAGCGTGCTGGCCGAACCGATCAGGACACACGCGACCAGGACCCATCCGAGGCCTGCGGCGTGCTCACCGGCACCACCGCGGCGGTGCGCCACGGCCATCGTCCCGGCCACGATGAAGATCCCCAGAAGGCACAGTCCGGTCGCGATCCACGCTGCCCAGCCGAGGATCGTGGACAGCTTCGCTCCCCCGGGCGGGGCGCCGGATCCGACGCTCGGGATCGGGGCAGGTGGATCGGCCAGCGGGGCAAGATGCCCGATGGCCTCGTGCAGAGCGAGCAACGCACTCATAGCGAGGGGTTCTCCTTCGAGATGTTGAGCGAGGTCAACTCGTCCAGGTCGACGAGCAACTTCTTCACCGGGCGGGGCAGATCGGTGGTGTCCAGCGCGGTGTAGCCGGGGGCATGCAGGCGCCAGTCATCGACCCAGGGCAGCTGCCACACCCGCGGCACTCCCCCGCTGGTCAACGTGACCTGGCGGGCGAGCTCCTTCGGGAGCCGGCCAGGCGCGTCAGGGATGAGCACCAGGCCGAGCAGGACGACGTGCGGCTGCGCACCGGCGGCCCACTCCCGGGCCGCGGCCCGGGAGTTGTGCAGGCCGGCCGCATTGGTGCGGGCCACCATCAGGCACAGCACGCTGCCGTACGACGGCGGCTGCGGCCACCGGTGATGTGCTTCACGGAAGTGGGGGCTGAGCTCGGAAACTGTGGACTCCCCCGCCCCGCCGTGGACGCCGACGATCCACACGCCAGGTGACGGTGGTTCCGGCTGCGTCGGGGTAGGCGAGGGCGCCGAGACGGCTAGGCCGCTCAGCTGCGCCTGCAGCCCAGGATGCGGCTGCGTCGGTCCGGTGGAGACCATCCGCGGTCGCGCTACCTCAGGCTGCGGGGCGACGTTCTCCCCTGGATCCAGCCAGGGGTTGTGACCCGGTTCGGTCATCGACTCCTCAATCACCGGATTACCCCTTGTTGCTCACCGGGCGTCACAATACCTAGCCATGAGGCCGCGTGAGCGGAATGGTGCATGTTGTTGCAGAAAGCCCCCATCGTGACCCGATGGGCACGATGATGGTTGCCGTGAACCCCGGAATCGAGAAGCTCTTCGAGCGCTACGGCGACGAGTGCCTGACTCCGGAACAAGTCGGCGAAGCGCTCGGACTCGAGGCCAGTTCGGTGCGCCGGCAGCTGCGCGCCGCGGAGCTGCCCGGCTACCGGCTCGGCACTGGAGCCAAGGCGCAGTGGCGGCTGGTGAAGTCCGAAGTGATCGCCGTACTGCGAACCCGCTGGAACCAAGACCAACACCTCGACCCCCAAGCCACCGTCGCGGCCACCGCCGGCAGCAAGGAGTAGACGAGGCATGCACGGGGGACGGTTCCGCCGCCGACTGACCAGCCTGGCGGCGGCGGTGGCAGCGGTCGCTGCAGCCGCAGGATGCGCTCCACCCAGCGTCACCCAACCCGGCGTGCTGGATTCGATCATCGATGCCGCGCTGAAGATCGGCACAGTCCCCACCGCCTACCAGGAGCTCGTTGTTGCTGCAGGCAAGGTGTGCCCAGGGGTATCGGCTCCGCTGATCGCGGCCCAGATCGAACAGGAGTCCGGGTGGAACCCGGACGCGAAATCCCCGGTCGGGGCGCAAGGTCTGTCGCAGTTCATGCCAGGCACGTGGGCCGAGCTCGGACGCGATGCCAACGGCAACGGCATCAACAGCCCATTCGACCCGGCCGACGCGATCAACGCCCAGGCCCGCTACGACTGCCAACTCCTCGCCCAGGTCAACGCCTACCTCAAGTCCGGCCGGATCGCCGGCGACCCAACCGACCTGATGCTCGCCGCCTACAACGCCGGCATCGGCCGCGTCCTGACCGCTGGTGGCATCTCTGGTCAGCTCCCGGTCGAGACCCAGCAATACATCAGCCGGATCCGCAAACTGATGACCAAGTACGCCGACGTCACCCTCCCCACCGGCGGCACCGGCAACGTCGCCGCGGTCAAGGCGGCCACGCGGTGGATGGGTACGCCGTACGTGTGGGGCGGCGGCGACCTCGAACAACCCACCGGCCTCGGCCGCGACGGCCGCGGACCAGGCTGGGACTGCTCCAGCCTCACCCGCCACGCCATCTGGATCGCCTCCGGGCGCACCGTGCAGATCCCCCGCGTCAGCAGCGCCCAAGCCACCGCCGGCCGACCCGTCGAACCCAAGCTCGCCGCCATGGCCCCCGGCGACATCATCGCCTTCTCGATCCACGGCGGCGGCATCGACCACGTCGGCATCTACGCCGGCAACGGCACCATGATCCACGCTCCACGCACCGGCAAGAACGTCGAGCCAGTCGACCTCACCGACGCCTACTGGTCCAAGCTGCCCTGGACCGTCCGGAGATTCCTGTGAACACACGAATCGTCGTCGCGTCCGCTGCCGTCGTACTCCTCGCCGCCGGTTGCGGCGGCAATGATGCCGGCCGCCAGCCCGAGCCTCCTCCTACCGGGGCGCAGCCGACGCCGGGGACGCCAGGTACGTCGTCGACGCCGATCACACCTCAGCCGATCCCGCCGGGCAACGCCACCAAGACACCGGCCGGCGGACTGCCGCGGCCATCGCAGGTCAACGGATTCGACGCGAGCACGGTCGCCGCCGTGGTCGCCGCCGTGACGTATCGGTACGACACCGCGATCGACAACTCCCCCAGCGACGCACAGCGCCGCGCCAAACCATGGCTGGCCCCCGCGCTCGCCGCCCAGCTCGACGGCGGCCCCGCTGCACCTGCCGGCGCGGAATGGGCCACATGGGTGCAGCACCGCGCCTACACCACCAGCACGGCGGTCGACGCGACCGAGGACGGCGCCCCCGCCGACACCGCAACCCGCGCGGATCGCACGATCGCGGTCACCATGCAGCCGGTCGGCCGCGACCGCTGGCGCGGCACACCCCAGCGGTACGCCCTGTACATCACCCTGACCAGGGCCAGCGCCAAGGCGCCGTGGCAGATCAGCCAGCTACAGGTGCAGGAGTAGAAAGGGAGGCACGATGACCACGCCTCCGTCGCCCAGCATCGACCCCGAACAGGTTCTTCCGGTCCCTCAGATCGACATCGTGCTGAACGACGACCGCCCCGTTCTGATCTCGGATGCCGTACGCCGTCTGAGTCAGCTGCTCTGAGCTAGATCATGGCGGTCTTCGACCGCCTGCCGCCGGACGCCGTCGACGCCGCAAAATGCCCGGCCTGCCTCATGCCCAGATACCGGTGAGCCTCGGCGTCGCCAACTCCTGGTTCGGACTGCATATAAGTGCTCTGCCGGCCCACCGGGTCGGTCGATCTCGGACACGGATCAGTGACTGGACACGTCCGATCACGTCGAAGAGATCCGAACAGACGAACGGGCCCTCGATGCGACCGAGGGACCCGTTCTGTGAGACCCACACGGAGGCGGGTTCACATGCAGAGTACGACGTACTACCAGGTGCTGGTCCAGCTCAGCGAGCCGACGACGATGGCCAGGGCCGCCGTGGACTGGGCGGCCGTGGCCGCTGTGGGGGCGCTGCTGCCGGTGACGATCTTCGTGATCGTGATCTGTGCGCTGGCGTGGCGGTCGGTGCGCCTGTCTCCGGGCGAGCAGGCCTACACGCTGCAACTGCTCGACCGCCTGATTCGGCTCGCGCGGACCCTGTGGTCCGGCAACCGGGGCGGCCGCTGAGCGCCGCCGGCGGCCGCTACCGGCGGCCGCCGGCACGCGGCAAACGGTGTCCGTTGCGCTGAGTGCGGTTCAGACCAGTGCGTTCCTGGTGTTACCCGGTTAAGCGCTGGAACAATTTCTGGGTTGTCCACGATCTGGATGACCAATCCGCGGATCCGGCTGCTTATAAGGCAGTGGGCCCTTCCGCCGGGCCCCTGCCCAGAGGTACTCGCTGCTGCGGGTGCCCACCATCCCCTGACCACATGGAGCCACCATGAGCTTCACCTGGCCGGCTGCCGAGGATCCTCACGACGAGGTGTCCGCAGGAGAGCAACCGTGGGCCCAGCGGCCCCCGCCGGCACGTGCTTCGGATGAAACTCCGGAGGACATCGCAAGACGGCGATCAGCTGAAGTACAGATCGTCCACAACATCTTGCACGCCCCGACTCCGCAGGAGCGAAAACGGCGCATCGACCAGTTCGCGCACTGGGCGCTGGACGAGACGCGGGGCCCGCTGTTGGATCTGGCACGGAGCAAGAAGATCTTCTCCGAGGCCCGCAAGTACAGCCGGCGCCCGCTCGAACGGCCGGTTCCTCCGCCGTACTGGCCGGAGGAGGCCCAGATCCGGGTCATCGAGGAGACCATCACCGACGCGTGCACGTTCTTCGAGCGCAGGGGACTGAAGGAGTGGGCTCCGGAACGCGCCGGGCTGCTCACCTACTTCATCAACACCTGCAAGATGCTCTTCCCCGACGCGTACAACCGCTGGGTCCGAGAGACACGGTTCTCCGAGTCGATCACCGAGCGAGGGGGCGAGTACGTCGAAGTCGTTCACTACGATGCGATCCCGGACTGGGACAACCGAGTCGAGATCGCTGAGCGCCAGCCAGGTCCAGATGACCTGGCGATCCGCAACATCGAGATCGAACGAGCACTGGCACCGGCACCGGTCGACGACTTCCAGGACTACGTAACGCATGAGGTGTGCAAAGCCGCCGGCTTCTCCGAGGAGGAGGCCCGGAAGCGGTCGGGCCTCAGCATCTCCAAGGTCAAGACCCGGAAGAAGCAGCACCAACGATTTCTCCAACAAGGGGCCGAATCAGGCGCGCCAACACCCCCGGCCGCCCACTCGCCCGCCGAAGCCCTACTGGACGACGAGCAGGCCGACCAGGTCGACCGCGCCCGAGGCTTAGGGAGCTAACACGTGACCAAGAACATCTCTGCCATCGACGAGCAGGCCCGGCCGCCCTCAGGGGCGGCCGGGGGTGCCGGCGAGGACAGCTTTGCCGAACTGTTGGCGGCGGCGACGCCGCGCAACTGGGACAACTACGGCGGCGCTCCCGAGAGCGCCCACGCGCGTCTGGACGAAGCTCTCAGACAGCGGCGCGCGTTCGACCGAGAAGACAACTATGGAGGTGACGTCGATGACGCACTCGTCCAACTTATCGACCGCGCCTCGGCCTGCACCGAGCCGAGCCACGGCCGAACTCCATCACGGCCTACCTGGATCATCCACGACACAAGCGACAACTGGGTTGTCGATCGTGCTGGCGACGCTGTTATCTACCTGCACTATCTCCCCGAGTGGCGCTCTCGCGAATTGGTGTCATTTGTTGAGTACAGCGACCCCATTACGGCTAACGCGGTCGTCGCGGATCTACTGGAAGAGAACCTCTTCGCGACGATCCGCCCCGACATTGCACGCATGCTCGTTCATCTCGCATTCGAGCCCCACAGAAGGATGCCGCCCGCCTTCCTACGCGCCTGCACCCAGGCAATGGAAACGGTTGACTTCTTCGGTGAAACATCGAGTTGGGATCGCAGCGCAAGGGAAGATAGAACCACATGTATCTCTGAGAGCAGATTTGTACCCCTCGTATCCAGGTCCTGGCTCACGCTCGTGCTTGCGAAGGATGAGGGGGACCCCTGGGCATCTTTCATCAGGGATCTTGGAAGTTGCCAGAATGTGGAACGTCGAGCCCTTGAGCGCCGCCCGCAATGTCGGGAGCTGACCACGGGACACTCCCAACCTCAAGACCGGAGCGCAGCGGGCTCTGTCAATCGCAGGGGTAGCGCCCCGCTGCCGGGACATCAGATGCGACGGGGGCATCTGGTCCGGATCCGCAAGCGGATAACGCGACACCTACGCCGCGCTCTGGACATGGTTGCGGTCACCTTGACGGCGATGGCGCTGACCACGGCCGCACTCCTCATAGACGAGTAAGAGGAGGAGATACACGACAATACGAGAGTTCTGACCAATGTGAAGAGTGGCTTGGAAGTACGGTCAGGCCGGGCAAGAACAGGCGGAGGAGAGCGCATTCTTGAATTTGGCATCATAACAAGAATGCGAATATAATAGAACAGTAAGCTCGAATCGTATCCTAAGAAAAGGTAGGAGGTGAGGTTGCAAATTCAAATGAAAGGAGATGGACATGCGTGGACATCTTCATTGCGATGCTTCACATCATCCTAATCGCGATTGAGTTGACAAAGTCAGTCATCTCACTCGTAATGTGGCTGAGGAAAAGAAGAAGCAACAAGCGATAGGGCGCACGGTGTAACACACGACGTTCTCCGTGCGCTTGAGGGCACAGGTGGTCATCCAGTGGGATGACCACCTGTTGCCTTTGCCGATGGCTGCTCGCTGACCGTGCCGAGGCCGGTCTGATGTCCGCCGCCGCTGTGGCCACTCTCAGCCCTTGCCAGTCGAGGCTCTGGCCGCATGGGTGTTGAGAATCGATGAACGGCCCGCCGCGTCCCCGGCCGACCGACAACCACCAGCACGGGTCCCTGGGCTACGGTTATTGCCCCACGTCGCAGTTCATGCCGAGACGGTTTGGGCATCGCCTCGGTAGCTACTGGCGCGACGCGTGGTTCGGGCGAAGACTCCTCCCGTGAGTGATTTCGACAAGACCCCAGATCTCCCCGTTGGCACTGATTTCATGCAGGTCGTTCGCGGTCAGGAAGATGCTTGTGACGGGGTGACGAGGCAGCGATTGCCCTTCATGGGCCAGAAGGCGCCCGCCCTGGTGAGTGAGCTGGGAACCTTGCTGTCGTGGCTGGACCGGGCAGGCAGCTGCTGGTGGGGATGTGCTAAAGGCGACCACCTCGTAGAGCATGCAGTTGGGGGCTCGTGCGGGACGACGCGCGCCGGCCTGCGACTGGCGTATCTCGGGTTCTACGACGAGGCGCTCAGCCTCAGCAGGTTTGTTGGCGAGCGCGCGAACCTGCTCGCGCTGTTCAGGACGCAGCCGGTATCGATGGAGCGGTGGCGGCAAGCGGACGAACGCACTCGGCGGCGAGATTTCTCCGCTGTACGCGTTCGCATCGCCTTAGAAGCGATAGGGGCGCCGATTCCAACGCCCGAAGAGCGCTATCGCCAGCTCAGTTCTTTCGGCAGCCACCCAGGTCGGACACCGCAGCATCACGATCCGCGTACTCGACCACGTATGGGCGGCATCTTCGACGAGGCAGGGTTCTTGCTCGCCCTCAACGAGCTCGCGCGTGGCCTGGTATTGGTGGCCGGCTTGGCGGCTCCCTTGCTTGCCGAGGTTCCGCAGGAGCAGATCACTTCTGCTGCTTTGGCTGCCGCAGAGCAGATAGGCGGCGTCAACGTTGCGGATATTGATGGCCTATGGGATGCCGCGGCGGCGAGTGCCGACCGAAATGAGCGATCGTAGTACCGCCTGACCGCATCGGAGCGTCGAACAGTGGCCAGGGATTCGGGTAAGGCCCGTCCTGGCGCCCGGGGCTGCCAAACCCAACCAGGACGTACCAGTGAACGTGGTGGGGGCATCGATCGCTTGAAAGTGCGGCGGTCAGGTGTTGAGAATCGATCGTTTCTCAACACTTCCAACAGATGGCCGGCCAGGACCTCGACGCGCCGCAGCCGGACTGTCGTAAAACGTGTTGCAAAGTCGGAGTGTCCAACAACTTCACGCCTACCCTTTTTCGTACAGTCAGCGGTGTGACCGCTACCGATCTCGACCACCGCGCCGCGCTGCTGCTCGATCCGGACCCGCTCGGTGTCATCGGCGGTGGCATGCTCCTCGGCTACGCCAGGGTCTCCACTCGCGATCAGAACCTGGGCCGCCAGCTCGACCTCCTGACCGCGGCCGCATGCAGCCGGATCTTCCAGGAGAAGCTCAGCGGCAAGAACGCCGAACGGCCCGAGCTGCGGAAGTGCCTCGAGTTCGCCCGGCCCAACGACACCATCACTGTCACCGAATTGTGGCGGCTCGGTCGCAACCTCCAGGACCTGATCGCCATTGTTGGTGACCTCCGCAGGCGCGAGATCGGCTTCAAGTCGTTGCACGAGGCACTCGACACCACCACGCCCGGCGGCCGGCTGGTCTTCCACGTCTTCGCGGCCCTCGGCGAGTTCATACGCGAGATGATCGTCCAGGGCACCCGCGAAGGCCTCGACGCCGCCCGCGCCCGCGGCGCGCGCCTCGGCCGGCCGCCGGCGATGACCACAGAACAGGTCCAGCACGCCCGGGACCTGCTCGGTAACCCCGACAACACGGTGTCCTCGATCGCGCGGCTGCTCGGCGTCAGCCGTGCCACCATCTACAAGTACGTCCCCGAACTGAGCTCGCCCGCGCTGCGCGTAGCCGCAGCTCCCCTCGAGCTACCAGAGGCCGCAGGCACTCACGGTACGGCGAACGAACCGCTGCCGGTACCTACGCCACCACACGCGAGGGCTTGCCCGACGTGCCGGCACCGTCCCTCGAGCAAGCACGAACTGCAGCTGCACCGCGAAGGCCTCGAAACCGTCTGGCTGTTGCCGGATCCTGCCCAGCCCGCCACGGCCGTCGTCGAGCGTTGGCACTGCGAACGGTGCCAACCGCACCAGGCTCGCATCATCATGTGCGATATGTGCGGCTCGACCGTCATGCTCGGCGGCGAGCTCGCGGCCGTCGACGCGAAGTACGAATCCGACGCGGTCGTGCTGTGGCTTGCTGGCCGGGGCTGGACTCGCCGCGGCGAGCACTGGATGTGCGGCCAGCACCAGTAGGAGTCGTGCGCGATCCGGATCGCGACGTCGTGAGCTGTGTAGCAGTCGCACAAAGGGCGCTGGCGAACCGATCGGCCGGACATCCAATCCAGCCCGGTCCTACGGCTCCGCAGATGATTGAGCGGATCCCCGATCCTCTGGAACCCGCAGGCCGGAGACGGGACCGTCCGGAAGATCGCGTAGCACCTTAGTGCTCCTGACCATCGTGTCGGCCAAGTCCACGGTGCCGCCGGAGAAGTCGGCGTCGCCGAAGGTGACGATGCCGCCGGAGAACTCGGCGGCGTTGAAGGTGACGGTCCCGCCGGAGAACTTGGCGGCGTTGAAGGTGACGATGCCGCCGGAGAACTCGGCGGTGTTGAAGGCGACGATGCCGCCGGAGAACTCGGCGGTGTTGAAGGCGACGATGCCGCCGGAGAAGTCAGCGCCGCCTCGGCTGCTGGTTTCGTCACCGCCACGGCTGACGATGTCGCTACCGCTGGAGAACTTGGCCATGCTGAAGTGGACGGTGCCGCCGGAGAACTTGGCGCCGTTGAAGGCGACGGTGCCTCTGGAGAACTTGGCGCCGCCGAAGGTGACGATGCCGCCGGAGAACTCGGCCACGCTGAAGTCGACGGTGCCGCCGGAGAACTCGGTGCCGTGGAAGTCGACGGTGCCGCCGGAGAACTTGGCCATGACGAAGTGGACGGTGCCGCCGGAGAACTTGGCGCCGTTGAAGACAACGGTGCCGCCGGAGAACTCGACGCCGCCGAAGGTGACGGTGCCGTCGGAGAACTTGGCGCCGTTGAAGACAACGGTGCCGTCGGAGAACGTGGTGCGGTGGAAGGTGACGGTGCTGCCGGAGAACTTGGCGCCGTGGAGGTCGACGGTGCCGCCGGAAAACTTGGCCATGACGAAGTCGACGGTGCCGCCGGAGAACTCGGTGCCGCCGAGGTAGACGGTGCCGCCGGAGAACTCGACGCCGCCGAAGGTGACGGTACTGCCGGAGAACTTGGCCTGGCCGAAGACAACGGTGCCGTCGGAGAACGCGGCGCGGTGGAAGGTGACGGTGCCGCCGGAGAACTTGGCACCGCTGAAGGTGACGGTACTGCCGGAGAACTTGGCCTGGCCGAAGACAACGGTGCCGTCAGAGAACTCGGCGCCGCCGAAGACAACGTCGCCGCCGGAGAACGTGGCGCCGTGGAAATCGACGGCGTCGCCGGAGAACTTGGCGCCGTGGAAGGTGACGGTGCCGCCGGAGAACGTTGCGCCGTTGAAGTGGACGGTGCCGCCGGAGAACTCGGTGTCATTGAAGGTGACGGTGCCGCCGGAGAACTCGGCGCCGCCGAAGTCGCCACCGTCGAAGACGGCCCCGGTGAAGTCGAGGTGGTACCCAGACCAGGAGGTTGTCGTGCCGGGTCGCAGGTGTGCGGTGATGAGTCGGATGACGGTGAGGCGGACCTCTCGCTCGCCGGGCTCGCCTTTCTGCGGGTCGGGGTCGTAGGGCAGCCGAAGGTAGGCGCAGAGCACGTCGATGCATTGCTGCCGCTGGTCTTCCCAGACATCAGCAAGGCGCGACATAGCGTAGATGCCGGCAAGTCGAACGGCGGCCTTGTCATGGCCGATGAGATCCGCGGCGTCTTGGTAGCGGCTGCTGAAGAGCCGCTGGTCGTCGCGGTGACTGGCAGACTCCTCCACACGGGCGCGGCGGTAACCAACGATCAGGGCGACCGCGGCCCCGACTCCGGCCGCCAGCCCGAGGGCGATCTTGACCATGTCCGCCAACAGTTTCTGTTGATCGACCTGGTCGGCTTGCGGTCGACGGGGTAGCTCAAGCAGCCAGGCGAGCAAGAGATACAGCGCCACCGCACCGAGCAACGCAGCCGCCACGGCCACGGTCGCCTGCAGCACCAGCGGCATCATCTTGGGTGTGACCCCGAGGACACGCCTGCCCCGCTCGTTTGACACCAGTCCCCCTGTGAATGCCCCGAGCGAAAGCCGCTCCCCACTCACGGTGCCTTCATCGCCGCAGGCTGTCCAGGACCGCATGGCCGGTCGAGCCCAGAGATCGCGGGGGACGTTGTCAGATACATGTCCCCCTCGCCCCCTCTGGCTGTCCGATCAGGGCCCGAGGTCCCCCAGCCCACGCCCGAGGCTGCTCCTCATCTGTCAGATACGCGAAACCGCGCAAAAGATACAGGTGCTTCTAGCCACCAGCGCGGGAGGACGACACCGGTCAGCCTTCGGCGGGAACAGGCTCCAGCAGGCCAGGTCCGTTGTTCTTCACGTTGTTCACGGCCTTCGACACGGCGTACATGTCGAGACTGCCGTCGACCGGCGGCGCCATGAAGCTCCGTAGCTGGTCGACGTCGTGGTTGCGGGGGTCGAGCCACTCGGCCCAGTGCTCGGGGGCGATTGCCATGGGCATCCGGTCGTGGATCCGGCCAACGCTGTCGGTCGCAGTGGTCGTGATGATCGTGTACGTCGGCACGACCCGGTTCGGGTCGTCATCGGGCAGCGACTTGTCGTACCAGACCTCGTACAACCCGGCCAGCGCCAGCGTCGTCGACCTGTCCGCCGGGCGTAGCACGAATGGCTGCTTCAGCTTTTTGCCGGCCTTTCCGACCTCGTCGGTCTCGAGCCACTCGTAGAAGGCGTCGACCGGGATCAGCGCCCGCTGCGACTTGAAGGCGCGCCGGTAGGCCGGCTTCTCGTGGACGGTCTCCGCCCGGGCGTTGATCATCTTCGCGCCGGACTGGATGCTCTTCGACCAGAACGGAAGCAATCCCCAGCGGAAGGCGCGGAGCTCGCGCGCCGGTTCTGCGTTCTCGCCGGCGTCCTGTGGGACACGGGCGATCACCACCGGATTGTCCTTGGTCGGTGTCACGTTGAAATCCTGGCCACGCAGCTCATCGGCGCTGTTCTCGTCGACGACGAACCGCTCCAGAAGCTCGGCCCGGCTGGCCACCGAGACGTATCGACCGCACATGTGTGCCAGCCTGCCACGCGACACAGACAACAGCTGTGATGCCGGCAGAATCACACTCCCGGCAGGCGCACACACTCCCGGCAGGGGTACGTCGACAGTCCGACCGCTTCTGTGTGACCGCTGCTTCACGGACCCGCCGGTGCCGGGGGGGCTAGGGCGGAGCACCTGGTTGGTTCCCGTCAGCCGCGCCACGGGTGACTGATGGCTCGGCGGCGTGTGCGGAGCGTAGGCTGGCAATTCCCTTCGGTCGGGCGGCGACCTGAGTTGCCAGCGGGGCGCGTCGGAGGGCGATCGTCATCTGTGGAGGAGCGCAGTGAGCGACGCTGCTATGCCCGCCGTGGGCTGCCCGGAGTTCGACCCCTTCCAAGCACACCGCAATGATCCGTACCCGCTGTTCGCGCAGATGCGCGAACGGTTCCCTGTCGCCCCGAACCAGACGCTCGGTGGTGTGCAGCTGGTGACGCGGTACGACGACATCGAGCGGATCGCGTCCGATCCAGAGACGTACTCGTCGGTCGGCTCGCTGCCGGTTCCGGTCGCGTCCAACGTGCCGGAGGTGATCGCGGCGCTGCCGGAGTTCGCGACGGATCCCGACGTCGCCAGCGGCGTCGAGGTCGACGGCACCCGCCACGAACGGATGCGTACAACGATCCAGCGCGCCTACCGCGGTCCCCGCGTGAGTGCGCTGGCGGCCGACGTCGAACAGCACGCCAACGCCCTGCTGGACCGGATCGCCGGCGACGGCCAGGCGGACCTGCTTGCGGCGTATGCCCACCCGTTGGTGAGCCGGGCAACAAGCATGCTGCTCGGCGTACCGGAGGACTACCACGACCGGTACGAGATCTGGGCCCACTCGATGGCCGCCATCCTGACCCCGACAGTGCCGGTTGAACAGAAGCTGCAGGCCGCGCGCCAGCTGCACGACTACCAGGCGTTCGCGTTGGAGTGGCGCGACCAGCGCCGTACGTCGCCCACCGACGACGTGTTCTCCACCTTCGCCGCCGGCGAAGGTGGGGAAGCCGAACCGCTGCAGGACAACGAGCTGCTGTACGCGATGCTGCTGCACTGGGTCGCCGGGTACGACACGACCCGCAACGGCATCTTGTCCACGCTGCACCTCATGCTTCGCCACCCCGGCCTGTGGGAGCGTGCCACCGATCCCCGGGAAGCCGAGCACATCGCCGAGGAGGCGCTCCGGTTCGAGGCGCCGCACCGCGGCCTGATGCGCGTCACCACCAAGCCCGTCACCATCAGTGGCACCGACCTCCCGGCCGGCACACCGTTACTGCTGATGTTCGCCTCCGCGAACCGCGACGAGCACGTGTTCCCCAACGCAGACCAGTTCGTCGTCGACCGGCCGAACGCGAAGCAGCACGTTGCCTTCGGCAAGGGTCCCCACCTTTGTCCCGGCGCGACGATGGCCCGCTACGAGATCCGCACCGCGGCACGCGTCGCGGCCACCAGACTCCCCAAAGCCACGCTCGTTGGCGATCCGGAATGGCGCCCGGACTACTTCTTCCGCGGCCTGACCGAGTTGCGCGTCACCTGGTGACCTCTGCGCCCTGCGCGGAAGGACCCCGACCAATGCGGTCGGGGTCCTTCGCTGTACGGCGTCAAGTGACGGTGAGTGCGCGGCGCACCGTGCCGCGGCTGCCGCTGATCGCCTCCGCGATCTAGCGCACGAACAGGTCGGGACCGCGGGGATCGCCACCCAGGACGAGATCTGGCGCAGGTCCCTCGGTCTTCACCGATCATCGGGATGGATGCCCACGGTCGAACCTGGCCGCGCTGTCGCGCAGGTACCGCTGGACGGTACTCAGGGCGATCTGGCCATCTGCGCTGGTCAAACACCAGGGATCGGCATAGAACGCGGCCTCGATCATGGTGAACGGCTGCGGCATCTCTTGGAAGGCGTCGGTCGGTGGGAGCCACTCGGTTACGGTTGCTCGATGTCGGCCTGATCCACCCAGCGCGCCAACAAGCTGAAGGCCGCCAACTGCTCCAGGGCGAGCTGCTCGCCCGTCGGTGAGACAAGGCGGGATCTGACGACCTCTGATCAGTGAGGCCCCCGAGCTTGAGGTTCGGGGGCCTCGCGGTGGTGACGGTCTGTCAGTCGCCTTCCGGGGTCCCCGGATTCTCGGCCGTTCGTGACGGCCGGGCCCGGGCTGCCAGCACGAGTGTGAGCAGGCCGCCGACAATGACGGCGATGTAGAGCACCGGGCCGGGGATGCCCCAGACCTGCCAACCGTGCAGACCACGGATGAACAGCGCCGGCACGCTGATCCCGAGCATCCAGATTCCAAGCACGAGCAGCCCGGTACGGCGGGGGTTGCCGGTCATCGCGTGAGCACCTCCACTCGTTCCCGGATCTCGTCCTCCGTCAGCCGTTCTCCGCTGTCCCAGCTGACGGCGCTCGCGACACGCACCAGCTCGAAGCGGTGATCACGGCCAGGCTGCTCGGTCACCAGGGAGCGGTATGCGTCGGCCCACGGATTCCGGTACGTGGCGCGGGCGATGACCTGGCTCATCGGGCCACCCGCTCCGCGCTTGCGCGAAGGGCGTCCTTCGCCTGCTCGATGAGCTGCTTCGCTTCGCGGATCAGCTGGGCGGCCTCGTGCCGCTTCTCGTGGTCGGCTGGTCCGTGCCCGTCGGACCAGTCGGAGTTCATCCAGTCTCGGGCGTTGCTGAGCCCGAGCCGGGCCTCGTTCAATGAGGCCAACGCGTGCCCGGCGATCTCGTTCCAGGTCGGTAGCTCGCTCACGCCTTATCCTCCGTGTTGTAGCCCTGCTGGTTGATCGCGGCCTGTGCGTTCTCGAAGGCCTGTGCCAGCTCGCGGGCGAGCTGGGCGGCGCGCTCCAGGTGCGCCTGAGCCTGGTCGACGCTGGCGGCCGGGTCTCGGTTGTTGTCGTACACGTTGTACTCGTCCAGGGACCGGCGCAGGCCGGCGCCGAGCTGCTCGGCGAGCTGGGCGAGTCCCCACCCGGCCGCCTTCAGATTGCCGGTCAGCGAATACACCAGCGGCGCCGGCGTCGTCCGGAACGTGCCGTGGTTCAGAGCCCGCACGCACTCGTAGACGTCGTCAGCCAGCTTCACCAGCTCTTCATCACTGCTCATCGGTGGTCCTCTCGTAGTGTTGTCGAGAGGCCGGGGCCGTTACTGGCGGTCCCGGCCGCCTTGCTTCATCGTTCACGGTGTCGCACCGGACCGACAGTCCGGACGACGGGTCAGGGGTCGAGGCCGTCGCGGACCTCGGCCAAGACGTCGGCGTGGCACGGCAGCTCGAGCGGGCACCAGCACGCCAGCCGTTTGCCGGCCAGCTCGACCCTGGCGGCCGCGACCAATTCGGGATGCTCGCGCAGGTGCCCGCGGTACGCCGCGACGGCGGCCGCGTTTGCCTCCGGCGACCGCCGAGCGGGCTTGTGCGGGTTGTGCCACTTCGTCGGCCAGGCGACCGACGCGGCATCGGCCGGGAGCCGGGCACCGGCTACCCGGGACAGCCTCACCCGGTGATCCGATGCCGTCGCAGTCATGAGATGTCCTGCTCGGCCGGCCGCAGCCAGGTCGGCAGCTCGGGGAACGGTTTGCCCAGCGCGATCAGCCGGAACGCGTCCATCTCTCGCACGTGCGACGAGTGCACCAGGGGTGCGATCGCGGCCCGGACGGCGGCCTTGCACGCCGGGTAGGCGAGTTCGTAGATCGGATGCCCATCGGCCGGGGCGGGGTCGTCCGGAGCCACGCCGGTCTGAGCACACAGCAGGCGCGCGGTCGCGCGGGCAGCCGGACGGACCGCTGTGTACATCGGCTCGTTGAGCAGGGCCTTCAGGTCCCACAGGTCGCCCCGATCCGGGCCGAGGACCTTCACGGTCTTGTCGCCGGCGCGTTCCCGGGCCAGCGGCTCCATGGCGTTGCGCATCGACTCGCGGCGCCAGACGAACCCGGAGTTGTCCAGCGCGATCAGGCCGTACTCGGCGACCAGCTCCAGCGCAGGCTCCTCGTCGTCGGGACTCGCTGCGTTCTGCTCGGCGTACTCCTCCACCACCCGGTCCAGCTCGTCGCGCCACTTGAACGAGTGCGCACCAGTCGGCCAGCCGCGCAGGAAGCTGTCGGCGTCCTTGATGACCGGCCGGTCCCGCAGCATCCAGGCGGCCCGCAGAAAACCGGTGTCGGCGAACCAGGCCGCCGGCTCGATCCGGCCGAGCCAGTCGGCCAGCCGGAAGAACACGTCCCGCTTCGGCCGGTTGCAGGCCGCCGGGAGCGCCAGGTGCAGCACGGCCGGGCGCAGCTCGAGATCGACGGTGTCGTACAGGTTGCGTCCCCACGCCTCGAGCACCTGCGAGTAGTAGTTGGCGCCGGTGTAGACGCTGGCGGGCAGATTCAGTGCCTCGGCGTACGCCTGGCTGAACGGGTGCAGCCGGTCGGCATCGGCCTGGTCCTCGTCGTCGACCAGGACCGTGATCCGCCCTGTGATGCTTCGGTGGAACGGAACCGGGAGCGTCCCGTTCTTGGCCCAGTTGTACGCCGTACGGCGCGGGATGCCGTTCTGCTCGGCCCACTCAGACAGCGGAATCGGAGGAGTCATATCCACAGCATGGCACAAATGGCACAGTGCCAAACATGACACGCCGTGCCAATTTTGCTACCCATTGATAGAGGTTCGAAATTTCCCAAATTTGCACACCTTGCGGGATATGCTGGTGTCATGTCGACGTACACGATGACCGACGCCACGCGGCGTACGGCGGAGTTGGTGAACGAGGCCCGGTACGGCGGGGAGCCGGTGGTCATCACCGACCACGGCAAGCCGGCCGCGATCGTGATCTCTCCGGAGGCCATGGCGCGATACCAGGCACTCGAGGACGCCGCCGATCTGGCCGAGATCGAGGCGATCAAGGCCAGAGGACCGGTGTGGGTGAGCAACGAGGACGCGCAGCGCCAGATGAACCAGTGGCTGGACGAGGCTGACGCCGCCGCGGACCAGACTCGGTGAGCCAGGAGCGGCACCTGCTCTTCGAGCAGGGCTACCTGGCCGGGTTCAAAGACCTCATCGCAACAGACCGGATCATGGCGCGGCGGGTGATGGCGCTGGTCAACTCACTCGCCCGCGACCCCGAACCAGAAGACAGCGTGCACCTCGGCGGCAGCCTGATCTACCGGCTGCACATCGAGGACTACCGGGTCATGTACGAGGTGAGCGACGACACCGTGCGGGTGTGGTCCCTCGGCAAGGTCCCCCGCTGACCGCGAACCGCAGGACGACGAGAAAGGAACCTACGTGACCGACCCAGCCGCCGGACCGGCCTCGCGGTACTCCGCGTTCGGCGAGAACTTCGACAACGTTCCGACAGCGATGGTGTTCGACGCGTTCACCGAGACGGCGGCCTCGCTGAGCAGCCGCTACATGCGACTGTCCGACGAGTCCACCACCACCGCAGAGACCGAGGCTTGGTGGACCAAGGTCCTCGCGCTGCGCGACGCGCAGCGCGACGTCCCCGCCGACGACCGCGCAGCGCTGATCGAGCACATCCAGCGGTGGCGGACGGAGCTGAAAACCCTAGAAACCCGGGCGCGTGGCTGAGGCCAGCGACTACTTCCTGAGCGAGGACGAGCTCAGGACCCGGTTCGAGGAACGGGTCATCGACTACGTCTTCGGGCCGTACCAGCCGCAGGACCGTCCGGTGCTCGTGCTGGTCGGTGCGCAGCAGGCCGCCGGCAAGAGCCAGACGATCGCCCGGGCCCGTCACCGGCACGCAGACAGCCAGTTGGTGCCGCTCACCGGTGACGCGTTGCGGTTTCTGCATCCGCAGCACGACACGATCATGGAGACCGAGCCCTGGCTGTTCCTCGAGGCGACCGGACAGGCCACTGCCCACTGGGTGAAGTGGAGCATCGAGCACGCCCGCCGGGCGAACTACAGCCTGATCCTCGAAGGCGTCTTCCGCGACCCGCAGATGCCGCTTGCCACCGCCGAGGCGTTCGCCGGCAGCCACACCGTCGAGGTCATCGGCCTGGCCGTCCGCGAGGAGGTCAGCCGCCTCGACGGCGAGTACCGGTTCCTGGAATCAGGGCGGTGGACACCGCCTGAACTCCACGACCTGTCGTACCGGATGATGCCCGAGACCATCCGGGTCCTGGCCGGCAGCCCGGCGGTACGACGGATCACCATCACCGACCGCACCGGCGTAGACCTGTATGTCCTCGACAAATCCTCGAACCCCACTCCTTTCGCCGCAGACAAGGCCGCGACCGCTTTGAAGTTCGTCCGGGGGCGTCCACTGCCGGCAGAAGAAGCCAACTCCTGGATGGCACGGCAACGCGACACCGTACTCACCTACGCCGGCCGTGACGCGATCGACGAGACCTCCCGTCCCACGTTGGTCCGGATCACCCACCAGGACGCGGCACGGATCATGTCCATGGCCGCCCCTCGACCCGACGGGGATCTGCGCAGCGGCTACGAAGCAGCACAACTCCTGCTCCAGGCCCTGGTCGACGAACCGCTCCAGCCGAACCTCCCACTGCGCCTGCAGGCCGACGAGCAGCTGCACGCACGGCTGGCGAACGCCGGCAGGCTCGACGACGTATCGGCCGAAGCCGCACGTCGGACCGAGCTCACACCTGTGCAGCTCGCTGCGGAGAACCTCGTCCGCGAACAGCTCCATACCGCTCTTTCACCCCGCACACTCGACCCGGACATCCAGGACGCGATCGGCACGCTGAGCGCCCAGACCCCGCGCTCGGCGCTGACCGACCCACCGACGGCAGCAGATCCTCCACCGCCGCGGCCCCCCGGAATCGCGCCGGAGACCGCACCGGACAACTCCCCCGGCCTCGACTAGCCACCGGTGCCGCGCTGATGTCGGCAGCCCCCAGGTCTGGGACGCAACCACGATGCGAATCTCGCGGCGGTTGCTCGACGATCGAATCGCTCGCACGATTCCGGGACACAGATGGGATGTTGGATCGCCAGCTGCGTCCTGATCAGAACTAGATTGGTCTCCTGGGCGGCCGCCTGGACCGTACTGACCTCTGGGGAAACGATGACTCGTCTGCGCTCGATTACTGCTGTCACCATCGGTGCCGCGATCTGTGCGGCAGTGCAGTTGGTGCCGGCCTCCGCGGCTCCCGCTGGAGCCCAGCCGGCCCTACCGACCGGCGGATCGACGGTCATCGTCGATGTTCACTCCGGCGAGTTGTTATCGGTGACGTCGTCCAAGCCGTTGCCCCCCGCGGTGGTCGAGCAGTTCGACCGCCTGCCGGGAGCCAAGCACTACACGCAAGACGCCCATACCGGCGGAATTCTGGCAATCAGCCGGAGCTAAGTCACCGGATGCAACGCAGCCCGAAGTTGCATCCAGCTTGCAGCCGCAGATCTGGCGCGACTCGCCGCATCACACACGGTCCCTGACGCATCACGCATAGTGTTCTTCCTATTCGTTGCGTTACATAAGGCAGCGATCCGTCCTGGGGAGGAATCTTGCGTTTACGTTCTGTCGTTACGGCCGTGTTGGGCGTTGTCCTGGCAATCGGCTCGTTCACGTCGGCAACAGCCGTCGCCACTGTCGGCTCTGCTGTCACTGGGACCACCGCAATCAGCGGGAGCCCACTGTCCGATACAGAGGTCCGGGAGCTCATCGCCAAGCCCGGCCCACGCACGTTCACCGTCGACGTCCACACCGGAAAGGTGCTGTCCGTCAACGAGGGCCCGATCATGCAACCGGCCATCAGCACGACGAACTCGTGCAAGGCCTCAGACGGCTGCTGGCGCGCGAATCCGCCGAACTACAACCAAGGCTTCTACGGCCAGCCGGGAACGATCTCAGGAAGCTGGGCGAACCGCACCGGCTATTACACCGGCGCCTACTGGGCCAGCGCGTGCTGGCAGGACGGCCTCTACGTTCGATGCTCGCCCTACGTCTTCCAGCCGAACACGCTGGTCAACCTGTCCAGGGTGTCCACTGGCCGGTCGTTCACCATCGACCACCTCGGCTAGCAGCCACCACGGCAGTAGCTGAAGAGGCATCCGTAGCCTCGGCGGAGCTTGTATGCGCCGGCGCCCGGGTGACCAACCGCTCCGGTATGTAACAGAACCAGCGGCACAGCAATGAGGCCTCGACCTGCAACTAGGTCGGGGCCTCTGTCAGTTCTCGGTCGAACCCTCCAGCGAACTCATCGATCTACGGATCGCGGCCCCTACACGCTGCCTGAAGACGGCAACAACAGTCATCACCGTTCCACTGCGGGGGACCCGACGAGGCCGAAGCGCGGCGCCTGGCCGGCGAATTGGAGAACGACGAACCCACCTGTGGACCGACCCAGCTTCCGCACAGTTCGCCGTCATCGGCCCGGCCGTACCGGACACCGTCGCTGACGTGATCGTGGCCCGCTACCAGTACTAACCCAACCGCCGGACAGACCGAGGGGCGCGCCTGCCGATTCCAGGCGCGCCCCTCACCGCAGTGGGTTCGTACGCCGTACCGCGTCTTCAGGCATCGAGCCCTCAACCACGAGCTGCCGCGCGCGAGCTGCCTGACCTGCCCGGTGCTCGACGACAGACACGATCCGGGCCGGCCTGCGGCCGCGCGATCGAGCCGACTGCCGTCGGCCCTGTACCGGTTGGGTTTCCTCCCCCTCCTGGCGTCTTCATCATGACCCGACACGCCTGGCCCGCAACCACCCCGCCTGCGGCGGTCCCTCCGGGTTCGCAGTGGTTGCACCCCAGTCGCTTACGGATCCGGATTCCGCTTGCCAGGAGGGGGCGGAAAACAGTCGGCCAAGCCAAGGACGACGGCCCGCCACCTGGCAGAACCGGAGTCTTCGCGATGAGCGCAGGCACGACCACAACCGCTACCACGTCCGTCACGATCGCCGACCTGTTCGCGGAGGTGCAGTCGATTGAGTCGGTGTTCGGGGCGATGGGGTGGGCCGAGGACGAGATCGAACAGGCCCAGCTGCGGCACCCCGGCGCGACGGACGCGATCTGGCACAGCTTCAGTCTCCTCACCCCGGTGCATCCGCTGATGCAGCGGAGCGAGCCGCTGTTCCGGGCGTACTGCCGCGAGATCCTCGACAGGGTCGCAGCCGGGTCCGACACCCGGCCCGGCACGGCGGCCGAGATCTGCTGTGTCGCGAGCGAGGCAAGCGAAAAGGCCCCGCTCACGTCGCCCGCGTTCGGGCTGTACGCCCGCGCGTTCAGGGTGGTCTTTCCCGATCAGCAGTTCCCCGGCGAGGAGATCCGCGACGGGGCGTACATGGAGCACGTGGAGGCGCTGCACGGCGCGGCGATCGACGACATCGCGGCCGACACCCGCCGTCGACTGACCCGCAAGGACCGGACCCTGACCGGGATCGAGTGCGCCGGGTTGCACCACGGCGAGCCCGTCGAGTGCCGCTACCGGCCCACGCAAGGCCACCTGTTCGTGGCCTGACCCCCGGGCCCCGGCGGTGTCCCTGGGCAGGTTCAGGGGTGCCGCCGCGCGCGGGTCGGTTCCCGCGTCATCGGGCATCGAGCCCTCAACCGCGGCCCAGCGCGCCACTACTGCGATCGACCCCAGACTAGGGCGGCCGAACGGCGCGGTGGTGACTGTGCCAGACATGATCCGGCCGGCCTGCGGCCGCACGACCGAGCCGACTTCGCCGGCGCAGTGAAAGGCGCTCTTTCGCCCCCTCCTGGCCACTTCATCATGACCCGACACGTCTGGACTCCGCTTGCCAGGAGGGGGCGGAAACAGTCGGCCAACCCAAGGACCGACGGCCCGCCGCCTGGCAGGAACCGGAGGGTGTGATGACCGTTGAGCAGACCTTCCCCACGCCCGACGAGACCACCCTGCGCGACAGCGACCTGACGTCGCTGGTGGACATGCTGAAGACCCAGCAGACCCGAAAGGTCGACTTCGTGGCCCCGGCACCCGCGATCCGCGCCGACGAGGGCCTGATCATCGTCAGCGGCGCCGAGGCCGAGCTCACCGAGGACGGCGTGACCCAGGTCGACGGCGCGTACCGGCCGACCTCGACGTTCCTGAACGGCATCGCCAGCAAGCTCGACGTGCCGGTGGGCTACCTCAAGCGGATGCACCAGACCCGCCCGGACCTGTTCGACGCCAACGTGAACGGCTGGCTGCACGGCGCCAGGGCCAAGGCCCGGCTGCGCAACGGGAAGCACGAGCTGACCCGCCCGGCGGTACCGGGCAAGAACGACTCCTACCTCGTCCGGACCTTCCAGGGCACCGACGGCCCGGGACTGGGCCGCGCGTTCCTGTCCGACGGGTACAAGCTGATGGACCACCTCGACGTCCTCATGGCGATCCTCGAAGGCGTCGACGCCGCAGGCATCCACGTCGACATCCGGGGATGCGACCTGACCGAGTCGCGGATGTACGTGCGGATCCTGGCCAACGAGATCAAGGCCTACGCGCCGACCCTGCTGAAGGGCTACGGTCACCGTTCAGCGGAGCGACCGGCGACGACAACCCGACCATGTTCGCCGGGTTCGTGTTCTCCAACAGCGAGGTCGGCGCCGGTGCCCTAACGCTGGCACCCCAGCTGGTCGTGCAGGTCTGCGACAACGGCCTCACGATCAACAAGGAGATCCGCCGCGAGATCCACCGAGGCGGCCCGCTGGCCGACGGCCTGATCCGGTGGTCGGACGAGACCCGCAAGAAGGAAATCGAGCTCATCCGCTCAAAGACCAAGGACGCCGTGACGACCTTCCTGGACGTCGACTACGTGACCCGCGCGATCGCCGACCTGGAGGCGACTGCGAGCAAGCCGATCGGCAGCGCGGACAAGGTCGTGCGGGCGGTCGGGAAGAAGCTCGCCTTCTCCGAGGACCAGATCGACGGCATCCTCGACCACTTCATCGCAGGCGGTCAGCGCACCGCCGGCGGTGTCCTGCAGGCCGTCACGTCGTACGCGCAGACCATCGCGCCGACGTCGCGAACGAGGTCGAAGCCCAGGGCATCAAGGCCATGGAACTCGCCGCCACCGCGTGACGAAGCCGGCCCCGGGAGACGCGACCCGTATCCGCGCCTCCCGGGGTCGGCGCCGCGCGAGAGTCGAATCTGCAGGGCATCGAGCCCGCAGACACGATGCTGCCGCCGGTGGCCGGCCACCCCTGTGCACTGACACCAGCTGCGGAGCCCTGTCGCAGCGAATCGCCGAGTCCGTCGACTCGTCAGCGGACCGCAGTCCCGCCGGTCGGTGCGGAATCACAGGTCGACGAGGTTCCAGTCCAGATAACCGTCGTCAACGTGCGGTGTCCATGCCCGGGGCGGGGACGTGGGGAACTGGGTGGCGGCGTGGACTCGGCGGGCGTGAGCCTGCAGAGCCGGCTGGTTGAGAGTCAGCGAGTCCGCTACATCGGCCAGCATCTCGCTGACGCTGAACCACTCCGGTTCGGTGAAGCCGCCGATCTCGACGTCGAAGGTGCCGACGCAACCGAAATGCTCGCCCTCGCGCAGATCAACGAACAGATGACAGTCGGTGCCGGCGTCACCGATCGGGAGGAAGGCATCAAGCCACGGAAAGGTCGGGGTACCGGCCGGCTCCCCTTCGCCAGTTCCAGATTCGTCGGGAACGATCGTCGCCCACACGGACCGCAACATTTCGCGGTCACCGAGCATGTCCTCGACCGACATCGGGACGTAGAGCACCGGGATGAGACTCCCGAAGCCGGCCCGCCGGCCGAACCCGTTGTTCAACGTCAACCAGGCAACGAGGTCACTGGGCAACCGCCGGTCCATGGCGGTACGCAGGGCGGTAATGTCGCTCCCCCGAGCGGGCGGCTGCAGATCATCCAACGCCTGCGGCAGATGCTCCTCCAGCCACCCGATGATCTGACCCCACGACTCCGCGACCGAGCGTCCCATAGCACCTGGACTATGCCAGCCGCTCGGATCACGGAGGTGAACCTCCCGCGCTCGGCCCGCCAGTGGCTGAGCCCCGACCTCGCAGCGATAGTCGACGCTATAGAACCTGCTGTAGTCACTGCCCGATTCAGCGGGTCGAATCGGACCCGCCGTCCTCGCGGACGAACGGCGGCCACACCACCACGACGATCCGCTTGATCCGCAGGCGAGGATCACGCTTCGGGCACAGCCGATGATGCTCCGGGACAGCAGCCCCTTCACACTTTCCGCAGTGCCACTCGGCCACGACACCAGCATGCGCCAGCACGCCGGATCCGGCGTGCCGCAGAGCCGCGACCGGGAGGCCCTGCGGCCTGCCGTACGGGCGTTGCCCGAGGCCGCTCACAGATCGCATGGTGGGTGACGTGGACGTCGCCGCGGCCGCGCTCGAGCTCTACGGGTTGCCACCCGACGAGTTCACCGCTGCCCGCAACCAGGTCGCCCAACAGGCCAAAGACGCCGGCGACAACGGCAGCAGCGCCACGCTGAAAGCACTGCGCAAACCGACACTCGCGGCCTGGCTGGCCAACCTGCTCGTCCGGTCCGACCCCGACGGCATCGCCGAACTCACCGACCTCGGCGAACAGCTACGCCAGGCGCATGTAGCGCGCGATGGGCGCAGCCTCCGCGAGCTCACGCTGCGCCGGCACGGACTCGTCCACAAGCTCGTGATCGCCGCTCGGACGCAGGCCCGCGCCCAGGGCCACACCGTCAGCCCATCGACCGAGCAGCGGCTGATCGAGACACTCGACGCCGCGGTCATCGACCCCGGCGCCGCGCAACTGCTCCGGACCGGGCAACTCACCAGCGCTCTGCGGCACGTCGGGTTCGGCGTCGTCGACGAGACCGGCGACCCCGCCCAGCTCACACCGGTGAAACCCCGCGTCGTCCGCAGCTCCCCGCGGAAACCACCGGCGAAGCCGCCGCGCAAGGCCACCACCCGTCGTACGGCGCAGTCGGCGCCGGCGACCGCGGCGCGCAGTCGCCGCGCCGAGCTCCGAACCCGCGCCGAGCAGGCCGAACGCGAGTACGCCGCAGCCGAGACCGAACGGGCCCAGGCCCAGGCCGAGCTCGACGCGCACGAGCACCAGCTCGCCGACCTCAAGGCCACCATCGACCGGCTCACCGAGGAGCTTGAGCAGGCTCGGCAATTGCTGCGCGACGCCAGCCGCCGTACCCGCGCCCTTCAGGTCGAGCTGAACCGCACGACCCGCAACGCGACCATCGCCCAGCAGCGACGCGACGCCGGACAGCAGCGCCTCGCCGACCTCGACCGGTGATTCCGCCGGCATCAGCGAGCTGTGGCAGCATGCCACCGGACCCGGAAGGCGCAGGACACGGATGGAACTCGGCGACACCGACGGCCACGGCCGCTACGGAATGCTCGACGAAACCAGCGACGGCCTGGTGTGCCACGACTGCGGCCGCGCGTTCCCCAGCCTCGGCCTGCACGCCTGGCGAGGCCACGGCATGACCGCCGCTCAGTACCGCGAGGCCCACGGCCTCCAGCGCAGCCGCGGCCTGGTCAGCAGTCAGCTGCGGCAACGGATCCAGACCAACGCGAAAGCCCGCATGACCACCCCCGCCGGACAGGCCTTCGCGGCCGCACGAGATCCGCAACGCGCCCAGACCGCCCGCCTCAGCCAGCCACTCACATGGACCGCCGCAGCGCGCGCCAGCAACCGGACCGCCCGCGCCGGAACCGGCCGCTACGGCACCGAGGTGACCTGCCAGAACCCCGCCTGCCGCGCAGTGTTCTGCCCGCTGCACTCCGCCCGCCGACGCAGGTTCTGCAGCCGCAGCTGCGCCAGCAGCTACAACCGAAGCTATAACCGGGGCTATAGAGGCAGCATCAGCCGATCGGGTTCGGATGACAGTTCTGACCCGGGCGCCACACCCAGATGAGACCCGACATCGGCCGCTCGTACGACAGCGGCCAGCTCGACGGGTGATCGATCGGCCGACCGTGCAACTGGCCCATCACCTGGGCGGAGCGGACGCAGTCGAGGAAGTCCTGCTCGTAGTACTCCCACCGGTCCCGCGGACCGCCCTGCAGCCGGATCACCGGTCCCCTGCTGGTCGCCGTCGAGCCGGCCATCAGATCTGGTCAGCCTGGCGAAGCTCGATGCCCGGGATCCAGGAGTACTTGTTGTCCCTGCCCTTGACCCGACCGATCCAGGTCCCCTGCTCGAAGACCCACGCATCCACGAAACCGGCCGCCACCCAGGCCTTCTCCACCGGCACCGGCGGATCCACCCGGCGGACATGATCCGGTGACCGCGGCCCGTACACGTCGTACTGCAACTCGAGGTCAGCAGCCAACCTGCACGCGGCCTCCTCAGACAGGCCGGCCCCGCGAGTCCCGTTGGCCGCGTTGTCCCACACCGACCAGTCCGCATCGCCGGCACCCTCGCGCACATTGAACCGTCCCACCATGCCGCCAGGATGCCACACATTCGAACCTATGTTCCCTTGAGCTTCGAGGTTGAGATGTGGCGATGACCTGGGAGTCTGCGGTGTGGACGGCGTCTTCGACGCAGGGCGGTGTGTCATTGCAGTACCACTTGTCGGCATCGGAATCGGTGACCGCGGCGTCCTGCCGATATTTCAGGCACTTCCGGTGGCGTCACCGCCGCCAGGCGCCGGCCGACTTCGCCGGCGACAGCGAAGGCTCCTAGCCGAGTCGGCTCATCGCGGATGATCCTCGCGCCGCGACCCGGTGAACGCCATGCACCGGCTGGATCCAGGCACAATCGGACGATGCAGCTGCTCACAACGCGCCGGCTCGACCTGGCGCCGTACGATCTGGACCGCGACCTCGAGGCTCTGCACAATATGTTCGCCGACCCCGAGTGGGCACGCGGCGGCTATTCGACACCGAGTCGCTCCGAGGCCGAGTCGGTCGAACGCCTTGACCGGGAGTTCGGCGACAACGGCGGCCGGACGTGGGTCCTACGACTCCGGCCGGACGAGACGGCGATCGGTGTGATCGCTGTCTTCTCCGACCAAGGTACGACGATCCGCGGACTCAGCTGGTACCTGAGCCGCGAACACTGGGGCGCCGGGCTGATGAGTGAAGCAGCCCGGGTCGTTGTCGATCATCTCTTGGCGCAACCCGACATCACCGGCGTCGAGGCCTGGATCGATTCCCGCAACACACGCTCGATCGGGGTGGCCCGAAATGCCGGTCTCGACCTGGCCGGCCGCCTCCCCAGAACCAACCCCGGCGAGATCGTCCAATCGATCATCATGGCCCGCGCCGCGACCCCCTCCGACCCAACCACCTTCGCGATCCGTCCAATCCTCCAGGTCCCCAATGTGACCACCACTGCGGCCCTCCTCCGAGACCTGCTCGGCCTGCACCTTCGCTTCCAAAGCGACGACGATTCCTTCGCACGACTCGAACTCACCCAGTGGAACGGCGGCAGCGGAATCGATCTTCAGTCGGCAACCAGCGAGATTTCGCCGAGCACGATCACTTTCGAAGTCGGCGTACTGGTCGATCCCCTCTACGACGCCGCCGTCGCGGCCGGGCTAACCGCCACCCCACCCGCCAACACCCCCTGGTACCGCCGCACCTTCACCCTCATCCTTCCCGAAGGCCACCAACTCACCTTCTCGGGACCAATTCCGCAGTAAGAGCGGGCCATGGCTGCAGCAGACGCCCGCGAGACGCCGTCGTAGGGGACCCAGGTCAGCGCTTGAACCACGAATCGCAGAACCGGCCCACCATCTTCCAGGTGACGTCCACTGCTCCGGACCGAGGCATCCAGCACGTACTGGAGTACCTGGAGGTCCTCGACCGACCGCTGATGCGCACCGCTAGGTACAGCGCACCCACATAGACCCTGGCGATCTGGGCGCATCGACGTTCAGTTGCACCCGCGGCCGGCCTGAAGTCGCGACGACGGCCGGCTTGGAGGGGGCTCCTGATCGGGTTCATCCGGCCGCCTTCACGGCCGCCCGGAAGGAGCTCCGGCGCGCCTCCAGAGCGTTGACAACACTCCAGATAACCACGCTCTGTCGCGCGTGCTACGCGCCAGGACGCCGCGTCGACTACATCAGAGACACAGTTGCGAGGCCCTAAGGGAACATGCGTTCTAGAGTCATCGGCGTTCTGTAGCTCACTCGGCGACCGGTCAGGGACATGATCCGGCCGGCCTGCGGCCGCATGATCGAGCCGACTCCGCCGGCGCAGTGAAAAGGCGCTCTTTCGCCCCCTCCTGGCCACTTCATCATGACCCGACGCGCCTTTCGCGCAACCGCCCACCTGGCGGTGACCCTGCGGGTTTCAGCGGGTGCACTCCAGTCGCTTACGGGTCGGGATTCCGCTTGCCAGGAGGGGGCGGAAAACGGTCGGCCAACCCAAGGACTGACGGCCCGTCACCTGGTGTCTGGAGCACAGCGCCATGGGAGAACGAGCAGTCTTCCGCATCTACAGTGACGACCACGCCGGAGCGTTCTACGCCCAATGGGCCACACCGCAGTTCAAACTGTCCGCCCTCGCCCGCTGGATCGAGGCATGCCGCTGGCGCGGCCAGGCCCCCAGCGCACAGAACTACTGGGACCACGCCCAGGCCGACCCCACCGGCGACCACTTCACCGAGTCCTACCCCGTCGACGACCTCGACCCCGGCGACCTCAGCTACCGCTACGAACTACGCAGCATCACGACAGGCGAAGGCTGGACCGCCGAACTCACCGTCTGGGGCCGCGGCCGCCAGGCGACACGAGGCGGGTTCGACGAGATCCGCCGGATCCACATCGGAAGCGAGCTCACCGCACCGATCCACCAGTTCGCGTGTGAAGGCCTGACCGAGCTGGCCGACAACACCGACCCAAACGGCCCATGGGCTGACGCGCTCCCGAGCTGGCGTCACCAGGCAGCGACACACGCCAACTACGCCACCTTCAACCCCTACCTCACCGCCCACAACGGCTAACGACGGGAGACGGGTCGGCCTCGCTCGAATCGAGGCCGACCCGCCTCCATCCTGCCGCCTTCAGGAATGCGACCTCAGGGCATCGAGCCTCTCGGTCGCAGCTGCGCGCCATGGTCGCCCACCCCGACCACCGCAGCCCCGCAACACCCACACCCCGAAGACCACCACACCCGAACACCCTCACAGGAGGACCCCATGCGTACCACCGTCACCTTCGAAGGCCGGCTCGCAGCAGACCCCGAACTGACCATCACACCAGGCGGCAAGAACATCGTCGAGTTCACCGTCGCCGTCAACGAACGCCGCCAGATCGACGGACAGTGGCAAGACGGAGACACCACCTGGCACCGCGTCAAAGCCTTCCGCAAACTCGGCGAGAACATCATCGAAAGCCTCACCCAAGGCGACCTCGTCATCGTCCACGGCACCATCACCACCGACACCTGGACCGACAAGGAAACCCAGCAGAAGCGATCCGCCCAGAAGATCATCGCCGACCTCGTCGGACCCAGCCTTCGCGCACACACCACCACGATCACCACGCCACACACCCCCGCCGAGATCCACCCCGCTCCAGCCTCGATCTGACCCACGCCTCCTCCAGCGATAGGGGTGACGCCCATGGCGTCGCCCCTATCGCCGTGTTCCGCTGCCCGTGATTCCCGCGCGGAATAGACCTGCCGCTGTCGTCGGCACGCCGGGGCCTTCGCGGCGGGACTTTCAGTCACGACTGGTGCAGGCTGAGAGACCGACCTGAACCATCGGAAGGACAGCGCCTTGACGTCATACGTCGCACTACGTGAGCTGCTTCGCCGCGGCACCAGAACCGTCGAGTCCGCACCCGACATCGACGTCGATGTCAAGGACTCCGACGCTTGCCTCGACCTCCTTCGAGCGATGGCCAAACGGCACGGCCTCAAGCCCACCGACTGCGAACTCACCGTCAAGACAGGCCGAACCAGCAAGACCTACAGGATGGGCGCCTTCTGACCGAGCTCCAGGCCTGTTGCTCTTGACCAAGGGCCAGCAGTCCGGGACCGTGGTGGCATCATTTGGAATCACCACGAAAGGTGTTGGCCCATGATCTCTCGTATCGCCGGCGGCGACCCCGGCTGCTCCAACGGCAACTGCCCCACCGTCTACGTCGACGATCAAGCGCCCGACACCGTGATCATCCAGGGCGACCATCTAGACCCCACGAGCACGGCGGCTGTCGGTGACATTCCCGTCCACGAGGGCCTCCTCCGCATCCCGCGGGAGCTGATCATCAGCGCCTACGACGAGCTGACAAAGGCCCAGCCGTGACGCTCGTCGACGCCTTCCAGAACTTCCAGCATTCAGCCTTCCGGCTGGAGACGCTGCCCACCTATGACGTCCCCGACGAAGCGGCTGAGCTCGAGGCATACCGCGACGGCCGCCCGCTGGCTGAGCGCTCGGTCCGGACCATGCCCTGGCTGGCCCAGATGGCCGCCACAACCGCCGAGGGCAAGCAATGGCAACGGCTACGCCTGATCGGCGCCACGCCGACGCTCTATGAGTCCTGGGAGGTCGGCCGGTACGTCGAGTCGCAGGCATGCGGCGAACAAATCCGTCTGCTCGATCGCGCGGAGCATCCGGAGCTCGCCGGCCATCAGGACTTCTGGCTGTTCGACGCCGGCACGCCGACCGCCGTCGGCTATCTCATGCGGTACGACGAGCACGGCGCTTTCCACGGCACCGACCAAGCCCCAGCTGACCAGCTGGCCGACCTCGCAGCAGTCATCGAACTGTGGCGAACCGCCCCAACCCTGAACAACTACCTGACCACGTTCGAAGCAGCACGTAGCGCGCAACAGATGAGCGCTTAGCCCTGGAGGCTGATGGGTTTGACCACCACCGAATCTCTTCCTGCACGTCGACAGGTCGCTGTCGAGCTTGGCCGGCTCCGCCGGCAGGCCGGCATCAGCGGCAGGTCGATGGCGGAACGCCTCGGGGTGAGCCAGCCGACCATCAGTCGAGCCGAGTCTGGCGCGCGTCTCCTGAACCTCCAGCTGACGCGCGCCTGGCTCGACGCCGTCGGCGCAGACACCGCCACCCGCAACAACGTCCTCGCACTGGCCGAAGCAAGCCACTCCGAGACGGTCGCTTACCGGCTGCAGCTGCGCGATCAAACCCACCTGCAGACCCACGTTACAAACATCGAGGGCGACACCCGCGTCTTGTACGCCGTCGACCCGATCACGATCCACGGGCTGCTCCAAGTCCCGCAGTACGCCATGGCGATCATGGAGCTGGCCGACTCTGAGCACATGTTCGACCACGAGGCCGCGCTCGACGCGCGCCTGGAGCGCCAGAAGCTCCTGGACGACTCTGCACGGCAGTTCTCCTTCGTCATGCTCGAGCAAGTCCTGCACGCGCCGTTCGTCACACAAGGGCAACTGGAGCACCTCGCTGAACTCGCCATCCGCGGGGACTGGCTCACGATCGGAGTTGTGCCCCAGAGCGCACCGTGGCCGGCGATTCCATGGAGCGGCTACAACCTCTACGAACTGAGCGACGGAAGCAGGGTTGTAACCGCGGAGCTGACCCACGGCGAAGCCACCGTCACCGGTGAGGACGACCTAAAGCTCTACGCCGATCTGCACAGCCAATGGCTCGCGAAGGCCCTCACCGGCGAGAAAGCAGCCGAACTGTGCCGAGCCCTCGCCGACCAATTGTCTGCTTGAACGAGCGCGTCCGGCTGCGAATCAGCAGATGTGCCATGCGGCAGAGATGTCGCCAGCCTTCAAGGTGCTGATGCGGTGGGTCAGCTCGTCAGAAGCGACCTGATCACCCCGCTCCGCCCTCCGGATGAAGCTACCCAGAGTGTGGAGATCGCGGATCTCTCGTAGTACGCCGAACCCGGGCCACGTCGTCATATCCCAGCCGTAGGCCTCGGTGAAACGTCGGCGGACCGCGGCCGACCGGCCGACGCGTGCTCCCTGATGGGTGTTGACCAGGTCGAGCTCACGGGGGCCGAGCGCGACTTCGTCCCAGTCGCCCAGCAAAGCGTGCGTGTCGTGCCACAACACATTTCCGGGGTACGCATCACCGTGGATGAACCCAACCCCCAAGGCTGACTCGATCCCCGCGTACTCCTCCAGGAGCTCGACGCGGCGGGATTGCAACCAGTCACGATCAACGGCCGGCAGCGTTGTATCGGCTGTCAGTAGATCTCCCAGGCCTGCAAGAGGCCGGTACACCGGGAGCTGCACGTCGGGCGCGGGGAGATCATGCAAACGACGCAGCATCTGGCCGAGCGCAGCTGCGGTCAGCTCAGCCGCCGGGAGCGGCGACGGTGGCCTGTAGTACCGCCAGAAAGTGACCTGGCTGTCGTTGACTGCGATGGGCTGGTCGACCGGCAAGGGCGCGGTCGCAGGAAATCCATGGTCAACGAGCCAGCGTGTGACCGAGATGGTGCGCTCGAGATCGGCTCGCATCTCCCCCGGGCTGATCCGAGCAACAGCATCGACGTCCGGCAACCACCAGACACTGGTTGCGTGCTCGTGCAGAGGGAGAGCGTTGGTGCTGGTCAGATCGGCTTCAGTGCAGGCGGCGTGGACTGTGGACGCATCGGTGGCTAGCACGGTCTCAGCGTAGGTGGGGAAAGGCATCAGTCGCAGAGAAACCAGCGATGCTCTCGGCCAGCTCCATGCCGGGCGCGGCCCGGACATAGCGTGGACGTGCGAGAACCTGCTGAACCCGCGAGAGGCCGTCGCCGATCTGCCGGATTCGTTGGTTGGCCGGCAGCGCCAGGACAGGGGCGAGGGACTCTCGCACCCCGTCGAGATCATCGTCAGCCAGCCGGGCCGCCGCGACGTCGACGCGGGCCAGAGCCTCATCACCATAGGAGCGATCGGCAGGCGAGCCAGCCACATACAGGGAGATGGCATCCCGCGCGGCCTTCTCCGCATCGGCATGCCGACCAACCAAACTCAGCGTGCTGCCGGCGTAGTACAGCTGCTTCGCTTCCGGGAACGTCAAGATGCCGCCGAGCTCCCCCAGCTCGTCCGGGCCGTCGACAGCATCCCTCGCCTGGGTAGCCCGCGCCACTGCGTCGATGGCTCCCTCAGCATCGCCAGTGCGTGCCAGGCTGCGACCCTCGATCGCGGCAAGCCGGACCAACTGCTCGCCCGAGGCATAGCGCTGGCCGTCTTGAGAGAACGAAACCGCCTGAGCATAAGAATCGGTCCACTCGGCGATCAGCGCCTGAGTTCCTCGCACCCATGCCCGAAGGCCAGCGTGATCAGCCTGCTCAGCACACGCCCACGCTGTCGCGGCCTGCGTTCGAGCCGCGGACGAGTTGCCCAGGTTCTGCGAAGCATGTGCCAGGAGCGTGCAGACGGAGCCTGCCGTGAAGAACAACGTGCGGGACTGGCGCGGGTGCGGCCGGTTCTTGAGCAGCCGGAACGTGACGTCGCGCAGCTGAACAAGGTCAACGAAGATCGGAAGAGCCGGCTGGTGCACGTACGCCGTCGCGAGCCGCTGAAGTTCCGACATCACATAATCGACCACCGCGCCAGGCAGTTGGTCCTCCGCCCAGGCCAGGAACTCGAAGGATGCCGCAGCAGCCTGGACCGTTATCTGGATCGGGTCAGCTAAGACCGAAGCCGATGGCCGACGGGCGCCAATGCCAGCCAGGTCCTCGCCTTGCTGATCGCTTGGAACCCAACCCTCGCCCCCGACGACAACGCCCTGATCGGTGGCCTTGGCGCTACCGGTGTCCCCGAGATCCTTCAGCAACAGCGCGAAGCGCGCCTGCTCAGCTTCAGTCGCGGCGCCGAGCAGGACGTCCAGATCCCGCTGACTCGCCACGCCCGGGTGGAGATCGGGCTGGCTATCCCACTTCGCGATGCCACGCGGAGAGCTGCCGAGCCGTTCGGCCATCTCGTCGATGGTCAACCGGAGCGCGGTGCGAAGAGCCCTCGCCTTGGCACCCGTCCAAGTTGTCACCACCGTGCTCATCAGCTCTCCTCCCCGAGCTCGCGCCGCGCGCCCGGCCGCCGTCAAAGTGCGGTTCAGTGCAGGTTCAGTGCAGGTTCAGTTCATGGTCAGACCCGGCCGCCGTTGGTTCCCTGGTGACATGACCTAGAGACCTCGCTCGGCGCGGTAGCCCACACACCCCGTGACCGCATCACTTCCCTCAGTGTGACCCGCGGCCGTACCAGCCGGCGATGAGAAACCCCGGATCGATACCAAATGATTCCGCCGTCCCCTTGACCGAGTGATACCGGAATATGCAGACTGATTCCATTCTATTCCATTCCCGCACAGTGAGTGACCAGAGAGGAACCTTCCCATGACGAGTCCGGCGGAGACAGGGCGAGAACTGCAGCGGCTGCGACTGCTGCATGCACTGACCTGTCAGAAGTACGGCGACCTGCTGGCCGCTGCCCGCGCGTCTGTGACCGCCGCTGAGACCGGCGCCCCGGACCCGCTGCTGCCGCTTCGCGACGAGCTGAGCGTGCAGCCCTTCACCCTGCCCCCGTCTGGAACTGCACGGCAGACGGTGGCGCGCGAGTTCGGCCCGGCCCCAGTGCCCGGCCACGGACAGACCGGGAGGTCTGCAGCATGAGCACCCCAACCATCAACACGCCGCACGTACGACCCGCACCGTACGCGCGGTCCTCCAGACCCTCCCTGGACCACATGCAGGCCCGAATCACGCCTGCCGCCGGTGTAACCGTCGCCGCCGCGACGTCGACCTGGCTGTTCGGCGACCGGGCTTCCGGACAACTCGCGGCCGCGGCCGGGGTCGCGATCACCCTCGGCACGATCGCGATCGCCGCCGGACCGGTGGTCGAGATCCTCAACGACGCCCGCGACGGGCACCTGCCCCGAGGCCGCGACCTGTCGCCGGCCATCGCCGCCGTTCTGGCCGCGCTCGCGACAGCCGCCTGGTCCGGGCTCTGGCTCCAGCTCGCAGCCCTGGTTCTGGGCAGTGCGGTGATCGTCGGCCAGGTCGCAGCCCTGGTGCACGAGGCCCGGATCCAGCTCGGCAAAGGAGTGGAGTGGTGAGCACCATCCCATCTGGCAACAAGGCCGAGGTAGAGCTCGGCATCGAACTGTACGGCGAACTCGGCCGGGAGATCGATGCAGTCGGCGGCCGCACGGCATGCCGGCAGTGGCCCGGGCTGTTCACGTCCCCGCAGCTCGACGATGCCCGCGGAATCGCCCTGGCGGCCGAACTGGTTGAGGCCTGCACGTGGTGCCCGGTCCTGGCCAAGTGCGCACTCATCGCCGACGCGCTGCCAGAGTCCCAGCGCGGCTCCATGGTCCTGGGCGGGCAGCAGTTCAACCTCTCCGGAACGCGCGTGCTGGGCGGCGGCCACGCCGCGGACGCGCCGGCCGCCGACGTCGAGGAGGCGGCATGAGCGCCTCGAAGAAGTGCCCGGCATGCGGGTGGTCACGGTTCTACCGCCGCCAGCACGCCGGCCGGACCGCAGCCCGCCGGCACCGCTGCTGCCCGCAGCCAGTGGTGACCCGCGGCTGCAACCCAGGCGACCTCGAGGAGAAGTCGTGAACACCGACCGGCCGCCGCTATCGCCGACCGCGGCCCGGCTCCTGTGCGAGCGGTACGGCGTACAGCCGAAAGGCGACGTCGTCGAGTCCCCCGCCGACGAACGATTCGGGCCGGCCTTCACCTGGGGAGTCCCGGCTGAGGCCCTGCAGGTGGAAGCCGACCAGGCCGCCGGCCACAGCCTCGAGCTCGCGGCCGAGCTGGCCACTTTCGACCACTACTGCCCGCAGGAGAAGCGATGACCACCAACACCACCGACGTCATGACCAGTGGCCCCAGCCACTACACCAAGGTGTGCGAACTGCTGGCTGACATCGAGCAGCTGCGCACCGAACGGAAGGCCTGCCGCCGTGGAACGAGGCAGTACCTGGCCCTCAGCGACGAGATCGCCCTCGTCGACGGCCTCATCCGACACCACAGGAGCCTGATGCACCAGGCCTACCAGGTGCTGGCCGATCTGCGATCCCCGATCAACAAGCTCCCCCTGGCCCCGGAGAACAGCGAGCGGCTCGAAGCGCTGACGGGCACCTGGCTGCAGGCGGTGCAGTGACCATGGCGACAGTTGTGAACGTCGACCTGTGGGAGGGCAGCGCGCACGCCTGCTGGCCCGGCCGCCTGGTCGACGGGATCCCCGAGTTCGAGTTCCGCTGCGCGCCCCCAGGGCTGTCCACCCGCCGGCAGCTGCGAGAGGCCGGTCTGTCTCCCGGAGGACACGAGCCGTTCGGACGGATCCGATGGGGCAAGGCCGGCCGGAACTGGGCCTGGGTCTACGTCACCGCGTACGCGAAGCCGTCGCGGATCCAAACCCCGGCGCAACAAGAAGCCTGGAACAAGGCCATGCAGGCCCGCCGTACCTGCGCTGCCGGCCACGTGGCCGACCACTGCGTGCGGCTGGCGGACCGGCTATGCGGCGATCACGCGTACGCCGCCGACCTGGCCTCCGGCCGTCTGCAGGCGGTGGCGGCATGAGTACTGCAACCCACCGGGCCGCAGACCTCCCCGGCGGCCCCAACCCGCATGACTTCCACCGTCCCGAGAGGGGTTGAACCGATGCACAGCACGTTCCTGCACACCACAACCCGAGGCGGTGAGCCGCTGTGACGACGATGACGTGGATCTCGGCGCTCCTCCTCGGCGTCGCCGCGATGTTCTTGATGAAGTTCACGCCGAACTGGCTCGACGCGATCCTGATCAGGGTCTCGGCGCTGCTGGTCGCGGGCGCCGGCGCACTCGGCGTGACCGGCTGGCTCGGCGACGCCTTCACCTGGCTTCTGAGCAGCTTCGCCGACCTGGTCAACTACTTGAGCAAGGGCGCCGTAGGCACACCGCTGATGTGGCTGCTGTCAGCCTTCGTCGGTGCCCTGTGGGTCGGTGCGCTGCTTCCCGAGAGGCTCTTCCGCTACGACTACCCGGACTGGTTGATCTTCGCCGGGTTCCCGTTGCCCTCGCTGCTGGCCTCGGTACCGGGCAAAGCCGGTGACGGACTGCAGACAGTGGTACTGGGCGGCAGCCACGAGCTGGTCAAGTTCGTCGGGGGCTGGTTCTCATGACACTGGTCGTGATCCTCCTGGTGGCCTACCTGTTCGTGGCCCCGGACAAAGCCACCCTCACCGGCACCCGCGGCGCCGCGGGCGCGCTCCGCGCGGTACTGGGGATGCCTCCCAGACCGTCGCGTGACCGCTCCAAGAAGGGGTCCGCCAGCAACAGCAAGAGCAACGGGCGCCGGCCGCTGCTGGCCGGATGGTGCGAAGGCGTCACCGCGGCTCGACAGGCCCGCGAGGAAGGCCGGGACCTGTGGTCGCATGGCTCGCGGATATCCGGTCGAGCCGCCGGCGGAACCCGCAACCTCGTTGGTGGCGTTCGTACGACGGTCCGCACCCGGCGCGACCGTCGCCACCACAGCAGCACGCCCACACCAGATACTCAGCCCGTCGTGGCAGATCCCACCGCCGAACCGACGCGTCGCGACGAGGTCCACGAACGCCTCGATCAGCACCCGGACCATCCGGATTGGCCCGCGTCCTTCAGGCGGGCTGCCAGCGGCCCGCAAGCTGCCGTGAGCGAGACCGACCCGAAGCAGGATGGCGAGTTGCTATTCAGCTCGAAGACCGACGACCTAGGTGCCGCGGTCGGCGATTCGGCGCTGCAGGAACAGAAGACCAGCGAGTCGGCGAGCGAGGTTCTCGAGGAACCGCGAGTCGACGATGACCGGTACTACACGTGGAAGAACCCGGAGACGGGCAACTTCTTCGTGTTCGACCGGATGAACCTGGACGCGCCGATACGTGCCCAGGACAAGCACGAGGCCGACTTCGTGGCCAGCTTCTACAACAGCCGGAACGAGCTGGCTACGCGGAACGATCTAGCGCCTTACGCGCTTGCTGAACCCTTCATGGGCTCCAGCGAGCCCGCCGACTCGGCCGCCTCTCAGACACCCACGGCCTACCCGGCCATGGGCAACACCGACCTCAACACCATTACCCGGAAGGACACGACAGCCATGTCAATCGCAGGTACAGAGCTGGCCACCCTCGACGAGGTCTCCGGCGAAGTGGACGCCGCCAAGAACGCGATCGAGGCACTCATCGAGGCGCTGAGCGAGATCAAGGGCTGGGGTGGCGGTCTGCCCGACCGCTGGTCTGGAACGTCCTGGAGCACCGACGGCCTGGACGCCTCGATCAGCGCGATCGCCGAGGCGGCCTCGGAGCTGAAGGGCCCTGAGGGCCTGATGGAGCAGCTGACGGCGATCGGCGAGGAGATCGCCAAGGCGCGCACCGTCGGCGAGGCCGCTGCGGAGGCCCGCGCCAAGGGCGACCTAAGCGGCTTCCTATCCCACTAACCCCGAAAGGTCCTGGCCCCCTGATCGACGAGGGGCACGGTTCAGAGCCAGCCAGGACCGCCAACGACGCGGCAACCGGATACTCCCGAAGGAGCACAGCCCGATGGTCATCAAGCGGCAGCCCGCCCCACGGAAGGCGTCTCGTTTCACCAGCAAAGTCAAACCTCCCCACCAGACACCAGCCCAGCTCTCCCCGGGCTACCTCCAACACCTGCAGGCCTTGCTCACCGCCCACCAGCTCGCCGCCCAGGCCCCGAACCCCGGCACCGGCCGCCGTGTGGGCAGGCGGTCCTCCACTCACACTCAGCTCCCGGCACTGCCTCGGCTCGGCAACCCAGACACCGGCCAGGTCGTTCCCGGCCAGGTGGTTGATCAGGCGCCGCGACGCGGGGACGAAGCCGCGGCTGCCATCCGCGCGGTACGGCGGGCCGCGTGGCAGCACCGCTGGGAGTTGACGCCGGCGGTGGCCACGGCAGTCACGATGGGGGCTGCTGCCGGTGTGCCCGGACCGGCCACGATCAGCATGAGCATCGCGGCCGCGCTCGCTTTGCTGGCCGCCCACAAGGGTCCGGACACGATCGGTGGCCGGACCTGGCTGAGCCGTCTCGAGCGGCTCATCGCCACCCGATGGCTCGCCGGGGCAGCCGGATGGAGCACAGGCGTGTGGGTCGCCGGTTCGGCTGGCATGCACTGGACCGGGCTCAGTACAGGCTTCGCCGCGGCGGCACTGGGTGCCGCAACCGGACCGCAGACCCTCGCGTGGATACGTTCCCGGCAGATCCGCGAACCCAAGGACGAGCTCGTCGAACTGTCAGACGAGGCGAAAGCGCTGCTGACGGCCTGGCCCCACACGGTCGGCGGCCCGAGCGGCCCCAAGCAACTACAGGGCTCCCGGATCGTTGTGGCCACGCTGCGCGAGCCGGTGGCTGGCACGATCGCGTTCGCGCTCGACCTGGCCGACGAGGTCCACGCCGAAGATGCCGTCAGTAGCGAGCTCCGCAAGCACCTCGAGCGTGCCCTGCACATGGGTATCGGCACCGTCGACCTCAATGCCAACCGCGAGGACTCCGGACAGATCCAGGTCACCCTCACCCCGACCCGGCACCTGGAGAAGGTCGCGGCGGTCTGGAACGGCCCAGTCCTAACCGAGACCGGTGGGATACCCATCGCGGACACCGCTGACCAGCGCGAGATCGGCGTGGCGCTGTACAACGAGAGCGGCGTCGAGCACGCCATGATCGTCGGCACCTCGAACACCGGCAAGTCGTTCACGCTGGTCCATCTGGTGCTTCCAGGTGTCGTCGAAGGCCTTGAGGTCGTCTTCTACGTCGACGGCGGACAGGGCACTTCGGCCGCGCACCTCGCCGGCGCTTGCGACTGGTGGGCCGTCGAGGGCAAGCAGGAGTGGGAGCAGGCCATCGCTGCCGCGCACTCGGTGATGCGCTCCCGTAAGAGCCGCCGCGCCACCGCGAAGGTCTCGAAGTGGCGCGGCCGGGCTGAGACCGACCCGGTGCTCACCCTCGTCATCGACGAAGCCACCACGGCGAAGGGTGAACTGTCCGAGAAATCCCAGGCCCAGGTCATGGAGATCCTGCGCGAGGGCCGCAAACTCGGTGTCCGCGTCATCCAGATCACCCAGGACCCCATGGGCGACGACCTGATCGGCGGCCGCAAGGCCCGCGGCCTGATGGCCGGCAACGGCACCATGATCGGCCACCGCCCGGGCGAAGGCACCGCCGCCATGCTCACCGGCTCCAGCACCGCCGAGAGCATCGACCTCCGGCGCCTCCCCCCGGAACCGGGCTGGTGCGGCATCATCCGCCGCGGCCAGGTGCTGGCCAAAGCCGCTCGCGTCAAATACGCGACCGAGGAGAAGGTCGAGCGGGTCCTGGCTCTCGTCAAGCTCCGCACGCTCACCGGCGACGACCTTGCCGCCGCCGGAACCTCCTACGGTTCCCGGGTCCGCGGCTCCAACGCCGCCGGCACCGACG
>NZ_SJKD01000018.1 GCF_004331485.1 Kribbella capetownensis | reverse complement strand
GGCTGTCAAGACTTCGGGGCTGCCATTCTGTGAGCGGTCACGGTACTCTCCCTGCCATGCCCGCATCGCTGCTGCCCGGACTGCGCCGGGTCGAGATCGGCTGCCGCGATCTCGACCGTTCCCTCGACTTCTACCAAGCCCTGCTGGGTTTCCGGCCACTGCCGGACGCTCCGCGACCGGCCGACCGCAGACGGTTCCTCAGCCACGGCACCGTGGTCCTGGAGCTGGTCGAGGTCGGGGCCGACGGCAACCAAGGCGGCTGGGTGAACGACGATCTGCAGGGCGGGATCCGGCACCTCGGGATGAAGGTGGCCGGCGTCGACCGGCAGATCAAGCGGCTGGAGGACGCCGGGGTGACCGTGCTGTCACAGCCGCTCGAGGTCCTCGGCGACGTACGGATCGCGTTCTTCCTCGACCCCGATGGTGCGCGTTTGGAGTTCATCCAGGGGAATCTGAGCTATCAACGGATCTCGTCGCCGGTACTCGCCGCAGCCGAGGCTGCACAGGTCGCCGGTGTGGAGCCACGGTTCGATCATGTTGCGGTGACGGTGTCGGACCTGCCGGCCGCGCTGGACTTCTGGCGGGACCGGTTCGGGTTCGAGGTGATCGGCGAGATCAGGCATCACGGGGATCCACGGGGGTTCCTGATGACGTATCTGCAGGCCGGTCCGGCGGTGCTCGAGGTGTTCAGCTTCGACGTACCGATCGTGCCGAACGATCTGTCGGCTGCCGGTCCCGCTGTTCTGGGACCGCGCCGGTTGGTCCTCGATGCGCCGGGTAGGCAACAACTGGTCGCGCCCGATGGGGTGCCTGTCACGATGGGAGGCTCACGTTGAGCCGCATTCTGGTCACCGGGTCGAACGACGGGATCGGCGCGGAGATCGCCCGGGTCCTCGACTCGCAGGGGCACCACGTGATCCGGCACGCACGAAGTGTGGAGCGCGCCGGGGGTGCTGGGTTCGTGGTCGGTGAACTGTCGTCGTTGCAGTCGACGCGTGAGATGGCGGCCGACGTACTGCGGCTCGGGGCGCCGGAGGTCGTCGTACACAACGCAGGATGGGGTTCCAAGGACGAGAGCCGGCCTGTGACCGGGGACGGTCTGGAGCAGACGTTTCAGATCAATGCGCTGGCACCGCTGCTGCTGACAGCGTTGTTGCCGAGGCCGCGGCGGATCGTGTTCGTCAGCTCGGACTCGATCTCGCGTGGCCGGATTCGCCTCGACGATCTGCAGCACGAGCAGGAGTGGACGCAGGACGCGGCGTACGCGGACTCCAAGCTGGCGATGACCGCGCTCGCCTTCGCGCTGGCCCGGCGGTGGCCGGACGTGCTGTCGAACGCGGTCCATCCCGGTTGGGTGAGCACGAAGATGAGCGGTTACGCGGCGCCGCTGACCGTTGCCCAGGGCGCCGATACTCCCGCCTGGCTGGCGGGGTCGGACGATCCGGAAGCGCTCGTCACCGGCACGTTCTTCCAGGACCGCCAGGCGATCGAGGTCAACCCCCAGGCGTACGACGTCGACCTGCAGGACGCTCTGCTCACGCGCTGCCTCGAGCTGTGTGACGCAACGCTGTCCTAGGGCCAGGTCGGCGGTTGCACGGCGTGGGCTGCCGCGATGACCTGGTCCAGGGCGGGCGTCCGGGGGCGATCGCGATGGACGAAGATCGCTACTTGCCGTTCGACTCCCGCGTCCCTGATCGGGACCAGGCGTACGCCGGTGAGGTTCGCGGTGGTGACGGCGAGCGCGTTGGTGACCCCCGTGCCCAAGCCGTGGCGGACCAGCGAGAGCAGTGTCTGCGGTTGGTTGGTGCGGTAGACACTCTCCGGATTGAGCCCGGCCGACGCGAAGGCCAGGTGCGACTCGAACTGGCGTCCACCGGAGGTCTCCCCGATGGAGATCAGTGGCAGGTCCGCCAACTCGTCCAGTCCGACCGACTCCGCCGACGCCAACGGATGGCCTTGCTGGAACACCGCGACCAGCGGCTCCGTCCAGAGGACCTCGTGATCCAGCGACTCCGAGGCGACCAGCGGATGCACCGGGCGGATCGCCAGATCCACCTCGCCCCGGCCGAGCGCGCCCTCGAGCTCGATGCTCGGCCCCTCGACCAGATGCAGCCGAACCTCCGCGGGGAGGCGCTGCGCGACCTGCGGGAACAACCAGGCCGCAGCGCTCGGGTAGGTGCCGAACCGGACCTCTCCCCCGGCGGACGTCAGGTCGTTCAGGCGGCGGAGGATCTCTTCGGCGTGCGGTACCAGCGCGCGTCCCTCCGGGGTGAGGCGTGCCGGGTGGGCGGTGCGGTCGAAGAGCTGGACGCCGAGGGCGCGCTCCAGGTCGGCGACGTGCTCACTGATCCGGGACTGCCCGCGGAACACGGCCTTGCCGGCTGCGGAGAAGCCGCCGTGGCGGGCGACCGCGACGAAGCTCACGATCCAGTCCATCCGGAAGCCGTACGCGGCGGTGAGATCCATGCCACAAACGCTAGCGGGGAAGACGCCGACCGGCCGGGACGTTGGACGTGGTGTGCAAGAGGTCGAGGTGGTGGTGATCGGCGCCGGGCAGGCGGGACTGTCGGCTGCCTACCATCTGGTCCGGATGGGATTCACACCGTACGACGAGGTCGTCGTACTCGACCGGAATCCGGCGCCGGGTGGCGCGTGGCAGCACCGGTGGGACTCGTTGACCATGCACGACGTCCACGGGATCGCGAACCTGCCCGGGGTGCCGGTGCCACCGAGTGCATCCGATGCGCGGGCGAACGAGTTCGTGCCGGGGTATTTCGCGGACTATGAGAAGCGGTTCGGGTTGCCCGTCGTACGGCCTGTCAGCGTCGAGAGCGTGCGGAAGGTCGACGGGCTGTTCGAGGTGCGGACGTCTGGTGACACGTATCGTGCGGACGCTGTGGTGAACGCGACGGGGACGTGGAATCGGCCGTTCATTCCCTGGTATCCGGGGATCGAGAGTTTTCGCGGGCGGCAGCTGCATACGGCGGACTACCGCGGGGCGGCCGAGTTCGAGGGGCAGCATGTGCTGGTTGTTGGCGGTGGGGCGTCGGCGGTGCAGTTGCTTGCCGAGCTCTCTGAGGTCGCTTCCACCACCTGGGTCACCCGACGCCCGCCGGAGTGGCGGACTGGCGAGGACTTCAACCCGGAGTACGGCCGCAAGGTCGTGGCCAAGGTCGAGGAACGCGTCCGCGCCGGCCTCCCGCCACGAAGCGTCGTCAGCGTCACCGGCCTCCACCTCCGCCCCCAGGAGCAGGCCGCCTTCGAGCGCGGCGTCTACACCCGCCTCCCCATGTTCACCCGCATCACCCCCACCGGCGTCGAATGGACCGACGGACGACGGTTGCAGGTCGACGCGATCCTGTGGGCCACCGGCTTCCGCGCGGACCTGGCTCACCTCGCCCCGCTCCACCTCCGCGAGCCCTCCGGCGGAATCCGCATGGACGGCACCCAAACAGTCGTCGAACCCCGAGTCCACCTGGTCGGCTACGGCCCCTCAGCCAGCACCATCGGCGCCAACCGAGCCGGCTTCACCGCAGCCCGCACCCTCCGCACCCTCCTAAACCCAGCCGCCGCCTGAAGGACTCCCTCGGGCGGGGTCAGTTGGTGGGGTTGCCGAACCAGTGGGTCAGGTGGTGGTTGAGGTCCTGTTGGTTGTTGCCGATCCAGGCGACGTGGCCGTCGGGGCGTAGGAGGAGGCAGGGGACATCCAGGGCCGCGGTGGGAGCCGCGAGGTAGTCGACGCGGTCTGACCAGCCGCCGACGGTCAGGCGTTCGGTGCGGTCCAGCAGCAGGCCGCGGCCGCGATGCAGCAGGTCGTAGAGGTGGCCTTGGTTCAGTTCGAGGTCGCGTAGGCGGCGGCCGAGCAGGTCGGGGCCTTCGCCGAAGTCGTAGCGGATGCCGATCGCGGTGATCTTCTCGATCAGATAGCGGTTCACTTCGTCGAAGTCCATCAGTTCGGTGAGCAGCCTGCGCACGGCCTGCGGGCCTGGTTCGGTGGACAGCAGTTCCATCTGGGCGCGGGTGTTGTCCAGCACGTCCTCGGCGACCGGATGACGTTCGGCCTGGTAGGTGTCCAGCAATGTGTCCGGCGCCCAGCCGCGGACCTGTGCGGCCAGTTTCCAGCCGAGGTTGAAGGCGTCCTGAATGCCCAGGTTGAGGCCCTGTCCGCCGGTGGGTGGATGGATGTGCGCCGCATCGCCGGCCAGGAGTACCCGCCCGACCCGATAACGCTCGGCCAGCCGGGTCGCATCTCCGAAACGGGACAGCCACCGCGGGGAGTGCACGCCGAAATCGGTTCCGGCGATCACGCGCAACTGTTGCTGGAAGTCCTCGAGCGTGGGTTCCGCGCGATCCTCGCTGACTCCCGCGACGGGGATGACGACGCGATAGACCCCAACCCCTGCAGGCCCGAACATGAATCGCAGATCGGTCTCGCGGACTTCGCTCACCTTGGCGGCGATCTCCTCCGGCGGCACACCCACTTCCATCTCGCCCATCAGCGTCTCGTTGCGCGAGGGCTCGCCGGGGAAGCCGACGCCGAGCAGCTTCCGCACCGTACTGCGCGCGCCGTCACAACCAACGAGATAGCGCGAACGCAGCTGTTCCCCGCCGGCCAGCTCGACGGTCACACCCTCGTCATCCTGCTCGAAACCGACCAGCGCACCACCACGCCGTACCTCGGCACCCAGTGCGATCGCATGTTCTTCGAGCACACGAACGACGACCGGCTGCGGGATGCCGAGCAGATAGGCGTGCGCGGAATCCAGGCCCTCGGGCGCAGGTTTGTTGATGGCGGCGAAGAATCCGCCGGCCGGACGCCGTCTTCCGTGTTCGAGCAGGCGCTCCAGCAGCCCGCGCATGGCCATCAGCTCGAGACTGCGAATATGCAAACCGACGATGCGGACGAACGACACAGGCTCGGTGTCCTTCTCCAGAACGAGTACCCGCATGTCGTGCAGCCGCAGTTCGGCGGCCAGCATCGCGCCAGCCGGCCCACACCCGGCAATGATCACGTCGAACATGAACGACGGCTCAGCGGCGTCCTGCGGAAAGGCGGAGCACCCACCTCGATACACCGTTCATGGGTCTCACCTCCTCCAGCCGCGTCACAGTCCACCGCAAACTACAACCCCACTCACCACCCCGTCCAACCCTTTCCCGGCACCAGTCAGCGTGTTGCTGGGGTGGTGGCGGGTAGGTGGATTTGGTCGAGGGGCTTGGTGGGGGTGGGCCAGTGGGGGTGTTTGCGGACAGCTACTGGGAGGAGGGTGCCGGCGAGGAGGAAGATGGTGGCTGTTAGCAACCAGCCGGGCCAGCCCCAGGTGACGGCGATGGTGGTGAGGATGAAGGGGGCGATGAGGTCGCCGACCTGGTGGCCCATGGCGTAGGCGCCTTGGTATTGGCCTTGGGCGCCGGGCGGGGCGAGCTCGAAGCTGATGCCCCAGCCGCCGGCGGACTGCAGCATCTCGCCGAGGACGTGGACGAGGGCTGCGAGGATCAGGAGGCCGACGGTGACGGCGCCCGAGGTGACGTCGGTGAGGGCGAGGACGACGCTCGCTCCGGCCAGGAGTACGCCGGCTCGACGGCCGGCGCGTGCGGCGCCGGGGAGGTGTTCGGTGCCTCGGGCAACGCGGAGCTGGAGCAGGATCACGGCAACCGAGTTGATCACCAGCAGGACGGAGATCAGCCAGCGCGGCGCATCGGTCGCGGTCGCCACCCAGAGCGGGATCGCGATCTGCGCCATCGCGTTGTGCATGCTCAGTACGCCGTCCAGCGCGACGAAGGCGAGGAACGGACGATCCTTCAACGCGGTCAGTCCGGACGGACCGGTTGCCGGCGGCACCTTCTCGACCCTTGGCATGCCGAAGCCGACCAGAGCCGCGGTGATCACGTACGTCGCCGCGTTGGCCAGCAGTGCGGCGACGTACACCTCGCGCCGGTCAACCGCGAGCACGACGCCGGCGACGGCCATGCCGACGCCCATGCCGATGTTGGTCGTCACGCGAAGGATCGCCCGCGTCCGCACCCGCTGGTCGGCCGGAGACAGTCCCGCGATCAACGCTCCCTTCGCGCCACGTTGACCGGAGTCGGCGATCGCGGTGATCCCAGCGACAACGACGTACGGGAGGAATGAGCGGACCTGCGTCAGCGCACCCATGGTGATCGCTTGCAGGAGGAGGAAGCCGACGTACGCACGGTTCGGTCCGAGACGGTCCGCGACGACACCGAGCGGCGTACTGGCCACGAGTCCGACCAGACCGGCGATGGTGAGGCCGATGCCGACATGCCCGACGGACAGGCCGGCTGCCCGCGTGAGGTAGAGCGCGCCGACGGCGGCGTACACGCCGTTCCCGAACGTGTTGACGAGGGTCGCGCCGATCAACCGACGTACGGCAGGCGGAAGAGAAGCTGTCACCCCCTCACCCAACTATCCCCCACGCCATCCGGTCGTTGGATTGACAGATCCCGTCAATGCATCAGCCACCGAAGCATTCCTGTGCGGCGGTCCGTCGAATCAGGCGCCGGATCCTGCGGAGCCGTCCGGGCGTTGACCTTGGCCGTGTTCCGGTCGTTCCCCGACTTCCCGCCGTACGGCGGCGAGTTCGAGGACCTGATGCCCCACCTGACCGTGGCAAGAGACGGCACACCAGCCGAGATGAGAGCTGTGGAACGCGAGGTACGTGAGCACGTCCCGATCTCCATGCTGATCACCGACGTCCAACTCATGTGCGGCTCAAACGCCCTCACCGCATGATGAGGTTGAGGAGGTCTGTGCCCAGGTGGTTGAGGGTGGCTTCGTTCAGGCGGTAGGCGACGAAGCGGCCCTGGCGTTCGGCGGTGACCAGGCCGACTCGGGTGAGGGCTCGGAGGTGGCGGGTCACCTGGGTCGGGTGGAGGCCCCACAACGCAGCGATCTCGCCGGCCGTGCGTGGTTCGCTGGCGACGGCTCGGCAGACCTGGAGGCGGTCGGGGGCGGCGAGTGCTTCCAGGCGACCGAGCATCTGTTGGGCTGTGGGCACGGCGGCCCCAGCCCCAGCCACCGGATAGATGACCGTCAGCGGCTCCCCAGGGATCTCCCCCAGGAACAGATGCGGTGCGATGTAGTTGCTAGGGACAAGCAACAGCGACCGCTCCGACAGATCGATCCGCTTGCTCTGCACCTTCTGCACCACCGCGCTGTCCGCGTCGCGCACCAACACCGAACCATCCAAGGACCGCACCATCGCCAGTACGCCGTCCCGCACCGCGAGGTCCCGGTCCTGCCGCCCACGGGCCGCCAGCGCCTCCCGCGACTCCTCCCACACCGCAGCGAACCACTCCGCCCAACAAGCATCCAGCAGGTCGAGGAAACGCCGTACAGGCTCCTCCGGATCACTTAACAACGAGTCAACCAACTCAGCGACCGCACGACCCCGGCTGCGCGCCCAGTGGCGTACGGCGTCCGTGTCGGTGGTCCGACTGCTCAGCGGACGGCCCCGCAACGGCCGCACCAAGTCAGCCGCGAGCTCTTCCGGCGCGCGAGCCCGCAGTGCCGCCAGCTCGTCCTGCCACGACGGCATCCCGGTCGCACTGCACGTCGCGAAGAACCGCGCCCGGACCGCCCGCACGGTCCACGCCCACTGCGCCAACTCAGACCGCAGTACGTCGGGCAGTCGTACGGCGGCCGCCCACTCGACGCGGTCGTGGTGGGCGGGCTCGGCCAGCACGTGGAGGGCGCAGCCGAGCTCGATCAGGGGTGAGGCGACGTGGCGGATCCGCTCAGGGTCGAGACGGCTCAGGCCGGCGAGAACGGTGGGCACCTAGCAGCTCACCAAGGAACTAGTCCTTCAGCTTGAACTGCAGCTCGGTGTCCCAGTCCGCCATGTTCGGGACCTCGCGCGGGTCGGACTTGTAAATCTCGAGCCGCGCGGTCCACCGATCGCCGTCGGCGTCCCACTCGAGGCCCTTCTCGTCCGCCCAGGCCAGCAGGTCGCGGGTGGCGTCGACCAGACCGTCCGGGTGGCCGTGGTACGTCGTGCTGGCGTAGCGCCCGGCCGGGAGTACGCCGGTGACGATCTCGCCCTCACCGCTGTGCAGATCGTCGACCGGGAACCCGATCTCCAGGCCCAGGCCGGCTTCCATATCCACCACGTCGTACTTGAAGAACGGTGCGTCGTTCGGCGCGATCTCCCGGGCGGCGAGCCAGTCGATCACCTCGCGCATCCGGTCCGCGAACGCACTGATCTCGTTCATGGCGACCTTGCCCCGCAGCGCGACGTACGGCCGCTCCCCCAACTCCACGATGTCCGGCATTCCACAGTCCTCCCGGCTCGGCAACGCGATGTCAGAGTCAACCTAACGCCTGCTGGATCGCGGCGGTGTTCTGGTACTCGCGCCACCCGGCAATCTTCCCGTCCCGCACCCGCAGTACGCCGATGAACCGAGCGGCACCCCGTTCCCCGGTGGCGGTGGTCTCCCCGGCCAGCTCATACTCGATCACCGCGACCTCCGGATCGAGCGTCTCGTGCAAGGCCAGCGTCGTGAACCGGTCGAACCGCACCGGGAACCCGGCCCGCGCCGGTCCCGCGAACGCGAGCCACTCCTCCCGCCCGTCCCACTGCATCGGCCCGCCTGGCGCGAACGGCACCTCCATCACCACGTCGTCGGCCAGCAGGTCGTCCATGGCGCCCGGATCGCCCAACCACCCTTGGCCCATCCGCTCGATCACCGCGCGAAGTTCCGACATGAGCATCCTCCAGAAGGTGAGTCATCACTCAGATTAGGTCGACTATAGTGAGTGTGCACTCAGGTTTCTAGTCGTGGAGGTTGGATGGCGCGGGCCGATGCGCGGAGGAACCGGATGGCGATCCTGGCCGCCGCGACCGAGGCGTTCGCCGAGCACGGGCCGAAGGCGACCACCGAGCAGGTCGCGATCCGGGCCGGCGTCGCGGTCGGCACGGTGTTCCGCCACTTCCCGACCAAGGACGCGTTGCTGGTCGCGATCATGAAGGAGTCGCTCCAGCGACTGACGGAACTCGCGGCCGAGTCCACCCTGTTCGAGTTCCTGACCGCGGTCGTCGACGAAGCGGTGCGGACCCGGACCGTCGTCGCCGCGCTCGCCGGCCCGGAACTCGACATCGGCGACGCTTTGCGCGGGCTGACCGACGAGATCGCACGGCTGCTCGAGCAGGCGAAGGACGCGGGCGACGTACGGGCGGCTGTCCGGGCGGACGAGGTGATGGCTTTGCTGACAGCAACCACACAGGCCGCACAGCACAGCACGTGGTCGACAGACCTCCAAGAGCGGACGCTGGCGATCATCTTCAGAGGTCTTGCCTAGGCCGACCCCGCAGCCGTCTACTGAGACTGGGGGGTGCCGCTAATGAAGCGGATCAGATTCAAGGTGGCCGCCGCGGCGGTTGCCGTACTACTACTACTAGGCCCGTCAGCGCCGGCCATGGCCGAGCCCACGACGCCGCTCACCTATGGCGCCGGTACGACGGCCACCCGGTACACCGGACTCGCATTCGACACCTGTACGGCGCCGACCGTCGCGCAGATGACCGCCTGGAAAGGATCGCCGTACAAGGCGATCGGGATCTACGTCGGCGGGGTGAACCGGAGCTGTGCACAGCCGCAGCTCACCCAAAGCTGGGTCGGCAGTGTGACCCGGATCGGCTGGCGCCTCATCCCGATCTACCTCGGCTACCAGGCCCCCTGCACGTTCCGCCCGAACGCGGTGAAGATCACCCCGGCGTCCGCGGCCGCACAGGGAACTCTCCTGGCGGGAGACGCAGTGACCAAGGCCAGAGCGATCGGGCTACTGGCGGGCAGCGCGATCTACGCCGACATGGAGCACTACAACACCGCCGATGCGACCTGCCGGGCCACAGTGCTGCGGTTCCTGTCGTCGTGGACGAAGGAACTGCACCGCCGTGGCTTCCTCTCCGGCGTCTACGCACACCAGGACTCCGGTGCCCGACACCTGGCCGAGGTCTACAACTCGACGGCGTACGCGCGGCCGGACGCCGTCTGGATCGCCCGCTGGGACGGCAGCTCGTCACTGACCGGCTGGCCGCTGATCTCCAACCGCTACTGGCTGATCGGGCAGCGAGCCAAGCAGTACCGGGGCGATCACACCGAGACGTACGGCGGTGTCACCCTCAACATCGACAACGACAGCTTCGACGCACCGGTCGCCTCGGTCTGGTACTCCTACACGGTCCGTACGACCATCCACACCTACAGCGGCCCAGGGACCTCCTATCCAATCAGGGGGACGATCCCCCTGAACTCGGGCGTGCGGATCGTCTGCCAGACGTTCGGTCCGAAGATCGGCGTCACCACGGTCTGGGACAAGCTGATCGACGGGACCTACATCACCGACTACTACGCCAGGACACCGACCAAGCCCGGCTACAGCGCACCGATTCCCGGCTGCAGCAACCCGTTCCAGACGACCGTCGACAACCTGAGCCGCCGGCACGGCCCGGGAACGTCGTACACCACGTACCCAGGCCTGCTGCCGATCGGGTCGCTGGCGTGGATCACCTGCCAGCGCCCCGGCTCCAAGGTCGGTACGACGTCGGTGTGGAACCGGCTGAGCGACGGCTCCTACGTCACCGACTACTACGTCGCCACGACGAGCAACACCACCTACTCGACACCGCTGCGGCGGTGCTGACTCACTGTGCCCACGGCGGCTGGATCGTCGTACCGTCGGCCATCGTGCCGGTGAAGCCGGCGGTGATGGCGACGTGCAACTCGGCGATGTCCTCGCCGAGGTTGGTCAGCGAGATCGGCTCGCCGGCCGGTACGACGACCGCGTCGCCGGCCGCGAGCTTCTCGCCGTCCGGGGTGACCTGGACAGTGCCGCTGAGCACCATGAACACCTCGTCGCGGTCGATGGTGTGCGGCGCATCGCCGCGCACTCCGGGATCGACCGTCAGCTTCCACGTGCACAGACCGGCCGACCCACGGCTCGGCGCGGCCAGTCCGGCGAACTCGACCCCGGGCAACCGGAACCGCGGCGCCTCGGCGGCACGAATGACCTGCATCGCTTCCCCCAATCACAGATAGTCAAGCCAACTTGACCAAGTCGGCTTGACTATCATGGCGCTCATGACGCGTTCGGGCAAGCCTGATTTCGGGATTCTGCTGGTGCTGGCGGACCAGGAGTTCGTCGGCGCACTGCGGGCAGCGACGGCTGAGCAAGGGTTCGACGACCAGGGCCGGTCGGACGGTTTCGTCCTGCGCACGCTCGGCGCCGGGCTGACGACGATCAGCGGGCTGGCGGCGCGGCTGGAGATCACCAAGCAGGGCGCCAGCCAGATTGCCGACGACATGGAGCGGCGTGGTTACATCGAGCGCCGCACGGACCCGTCCGACGCGCGGGCCCGCCTGCTGCACCTCACCGACCGAGGCGAGGCCGCGCTGCAGGCGGCCCGGAAGTTCCACCAGTCCTACGAACGCAAGCTCCGCCGCAGATTCGGCGACGACGCCATCGACACAGTGCGCGGCGTACTGACCGAGATGGCCGGCGAGGCCCAGGTCAGTGCGCCGCACTTCAGAGCACTGATGTTCTAGACGAAGTACTGGGGGAACATGTCGGTCGTGGGCCAGGTCTTGACGCCGTTGGCTGCGGTCCACAGGGCCGCGTCGATGTCGTCGTACGACTTGCCGCTCGGGTCGTCGCGACGGTTGAAGACCGCAGCCCAGCTCAGCCCGTTGTAGGTCCGGACCACGATGCTGGTTGTGCCCGGCAGACTGCCGGTGTGCCACGTGTTGCGGCCGGTGCCTCCGCTGGTAGTCGGACGCACCTGCCAGCCGAGACCGTAGTACCAGCCGTCCTTGATGCCGATCTCGGGCTTGGCCCAGACATGGCCGAGCGAGGTGCTGTTCAGCACGCTCGACGACGCGTCGAACATCTTCGCCCACCGGACCAGGTCGGGAGCCGATGCGATCCAGCCGCCGTTGGCGTCGTGGATGCCCATGCTGAAGGTGCCGTACGGCGACGGCACCGTCGTACCGGAGGTGTTCAACACAGTCTTACCGGTGTACTGCGACTCGTACGGCACCTCACCGGTGTGCTTGGCGATGCTCCAGCCGAGCGCCATCCGCTTGATCTTCAACGGGGTCAGCAGCTTCTGTTGCACGTAGTCGGCGTACTTCATGCCGCTGACCTTCTCGACCACCCGGCCGGCCAGCAGATAGCCGAAGTTCGAGTACGCGTACCTGCTGCCCGGGGCGAAGTCGACCTTCTGCCCGGCCATGTACTTGATCACGTCGGCGTGGTCGAGCTCCATCGGTACGCCGAGCGCCTTGGAGATCACCGCGTCCTTGAACTCCGGATCACCGGAGACGTCGCGGTCGAAGCCGCCGGTGTGCTGCAGCAGCCGCCACAGCGTCATCGACGACCAGCGCGCGTCCCGGGTCTGACCGGCCGGCGGGGTGATGTCGAGGATCTTGGTGACCGGCGTGGACAGGCTCAGCTTGCCGTCCTGGACCAGTCTCAGGATCGCGGCCGCCGTGATCGACTTCGACAGACTGGCGATCCGGAACAGTGAGGTGGGCTGGACGGTCAGCGCGGTCGACGTGCTGTAGCCGCGGGCAAGGACCAGGCGGCCCTTGTACGTCACCGCAAGCTGACCGCCGGTCACGCCGCGGGCCTGCATGAAGGTCTTCATCTGGTTGTCGAAGCCGGCCAGCGCCGACACCGCGGTGCCGGTGGTCTTCCAGGTCGCGGCGGCATCGGCCGAACGACTCAGGGCCGTCCCGGCTCCGGTGCCGACGGCGGCGACCGCACCGGTTGCGAGCGCAAGCTTGCCGAGATTCCGGCGCGTCAACTCCACGAACGTGTTCTCCTTCGGGTGTTCAAGGCAGGTGTGTAGGGCCTGAGGAGTCTTTCACCGCAAAGGTTCTTCTCTAGGACTCGTCGACCATGGAGGCGTACGAGATGACGCCGCGGCGGATCTCGTCGACGACGGCCCGCGCCGTACTGCGCAACGGCGTCGGGCCGGCCGCGTCCGCGACCTGCTCGGTCAGGTCGATCAGTTGCTTCACCCAACGAACGAAGTCGCCCGCGGCCAGGTCGGACTCGTACAGCACCTCGGCCAGCGAGGCACCGGACGCCCACCGGAACGCCGGCCAGCAGAACCCGAGGTCCATCGACCGCAGGAAGTCGACCCGCATGTCCCGCTCCAGCGCGGACAGGTCCCGCCAGATCGACCCCATCCGCTCCAGTGCGAGCCGTACGTCGCCGCGCGGCAACCGTGGCGAGGTCGGCTCGTCCTTCGACCGCGCCTCGTACACGAGTGCGGCCAGACACGCGGCCAGCTCCGGGACGGTCAGGTCGTCGAACACTCCTTGCCGAAGGCACTCAGCGGCGACCAGGTCGAGCTCGGTGTAGATCCGGGCCAGCCGGTCACCGGCCTCGGTGGTCTTGTCGCCGTCCAGGTAGTGCAACGCGTCCAGCACCTGGCAGACCCGGTCGAACTGGCGGGCGATGGTGTTCGTCCGCTGCTCGATCTTGCGCTGGACGTCACGGTTCTCCCGGTCGAGCCGGAAGTACCGCTCGGCCCAGCGGGCGTGGTCCTCCCGGTCCGAGCACCCGTGGCACGGATGTGCGCGCAACTGCGCCCGCATCTCCTGCAGCTCCGGATCGTCGGCGTGACTGACCACATCCCGGCCGCGGGCGCGCGACGGCGGGCCGTCCTCTCCGAGCATGTCGGAGCGGGTGCGCAGTACCTGCGCCAGCTCGCGCCGCTGCTGCGGGTTGCGCGGGTTGAACTTCTTCGGGATCCGCAGGCTGCCGATCGCCTCGACCGGGGTCGGGAAGTCGATCATGGACAGCTTGCGGACCTGCCGGTCCAGCGTCAGCACGGTCGGCCGCGGGCCTTCGCGCTCGGATCGCATGCCCGGGTCGAGCACCAGCGCCCAGCCCGCACTCCGGCCGGCCGGGATCCGGATGATGTCGCCGATCCGCAGCTTCTCGATCGACTCCTGCGCCTCGACCCGGCGGTCCAGCTTGCGCCGCTTGGATCCGGAGGCCTCACGCTCACCGATCCGCCGGCGCAGGTCGGCGTACTCGAGGAAGTCGCCGAGGTGGCAGTCGATCGACTCCTTGTACCCCTCCAGCGCCTCGGTGTTGCGCTGGACCTGGCGAGCCAGACCGACGACAGCCTGGTCGGACTGGAACTGCGCGAACGACAGCTCGAGCATGTCGCGTGCCCGCGTCCGCCCGACCTGGCGGACCAGGTTCACCGCCATGTTGTACGACGGGGAGAACGACGAACGGAGCGGATACGTACGGGTCGAGGCCAGACCGGCGACCGCGCGCGGATCGAACCCGGGCTGCCACAGGACGACCGCATGACCCTCGACGTCGATGCCACGACGGCCGGCGCGACCGGTGAGCTGCGTGTACTCCCCCGGCGTGATGTCGACGTGCGCCTCGCCGTTCCACTTGCTCAACTTCTCCAGTACGACGGTGCGCGCCGGCATGTTGATGCCCAGGGCAAGCGTCTCGGTGGCGAACACGACCTTGATCAGGCCGCGCGCGAACAGCTCCTCGACGACCTCCTTGAACGCCGCCAGCATGCCCGCGTGGTGCGCCGCGATGCCGCGGCTCAGCGCCTCGGAGAAGTCGTGGTACCCGAGCACGCCGAGGTCCTCGTCCGGCAGGTCCGCGGTCCGCTCGGCCAGCACCCGCTTGATCTCGTCCCGTTCGCTCGGCTTGGTCAGCCGCAGGCCGGACCGCAGGCACTGCAGCATCGCGTCCTCGCAGCCCTTGCGGGAGAAGATGAAGTAGATCGCCGGCAGCAATGCGCCCGCGTCCAGTTCCTCGACCACATCCGACCGGTACGGCGTGAAGTGCGTCCGAGTCGGCCTGCCCTTCGGGAGATCCCGGCGCCGACGGGGTTTGCGCGAGTCGTCACGAAAGATCCGGTTGTCGTCCCGCGCGATCCGGACCAACTGCGGGTTGACCAGGTCCTTGATGTCGACCTGGTTGGCTTTCGCAGGGTTGCCGGACTTCGCCGGCTTGGGCGCACCGACGCGCGCGGTCGGTGCCTCACCGGCGAACAGGTCGTGCAGCCGCTTGCCCACCATCACGTGCTGGAACAGCGGCACCGGCCGCTTCTCCTCCAGCACGACGACGGTGTTGCCGCGGACGGTCTCCAGCCAGTCGCCGAACTCCTCCGCGTTGCTCACGGTGGCGGACAACGACACCACCGAGACCGAGTCCGGCAGGTGGATCAGCACCTCTTCCCACACCGCGCCCCGAGCCCGGTCGGCCAGGTAGTGCACCTCGTCCATCACCACGTACGACAGTCCGAGCAGGGTGGTCGAGGCGGCGTACAGCATGTTGCGCAGGACCTCGGTCGTCATCACGACGATCGGCGCCTCGGAGTTGATCGAGTTGTCGCCGGTGAGCAGGCCGACCTTGTCGGAGCCGTAGCGGCTGACAAGGTCGGCGTACTTCTGGTTGCTCAGCGCCTTGATCGGGGTGGTGTAGAAGCACTTCTGCCCGCGCTGCAGGGCCAGGTGGACGGCGAACTCTCCGACCAGCGTCTTCCCGGAGCCGGTGGGGGCGGCCACCAGCACCTGGTGACCGTCCTCGAGGGCGGCACAGGCCCGCAACTGGAACTCGTCCAGCGCGAAGTCGTAGAGCGCCCTGAACTCCTTCACCGAAGGATGCTCCTGGTCCGAGCGGAAGACGGCGTACTTCTCGGACGGGGTGCTCATGCCAACAGGCTATGCGACAGCACCTACAGGAAGTCGCAGGCCCAGGAAGGCGGCGGCGCGGTCGAGGGCCTCGTCGGCCTCGTCCATGACGCCGACCATGTACTGGAAGACGTGCGGAGCGCCGGCCACGACGTCCAGGCTGACGTCCACGTCGTACCGAGCGGCCCGGGTGGCCAGCCTGAGGGCGTCGTCGAGCACGACTTCGGCCGAGCCGACCTGGATCAACAGCGGCGGCAGGCCGGTCAGGTCCGCGAACAACGGGCTGCCCAGCTCGTCGCGAGCATCGTGTCCGGCAAGGTAGTGAGCGGCGTACTCCGCGATGTGGTCGCGACTGAACAGCGGGTCGAAGTCACCCCGCGTGTCCATGCTCTCGCCGGACAACGTGAGGTCGACCAGGGGCGAGAACACGACGGCAGCCGCCGGCAGCGGCAGTCCCTCCCGGCGAGCCGCCAGAATCGTCGCGAGCACCAGCCCACCGCCGGCGGACTCTCCCGCGAGCGCGATCGGCCGACCACCCGCCAGCAGCTCCTTGTACGCCGCCAGCGCGTCCTCGACCGCCGCCGGGAACGGATCTTCCGGCGCGCGCCGGTAGTCCAGCGACACCGCCGGTACGCCGGTGCGCCGGGCGAGCGGGGCCGCGAGGTTCGCTCCGGTCCGCGCGGAGCCGACGACGTACCCGCCGCCGTGCAGGTAGAGGATCAGCCCGTCGCCGTCCGCCCCTGCCACCTGGACGTCCAGAGCGGGCACGCCTGCGATCGATCGCGGCGTGAGGGTGACGTCGTCACCGAGCGGGCGCTCGGCGAACAGCGCGTCGTAGGCCGCGCGCTCGGCGTCGGCCGTCCGGCCGAGCTCGCCCTTGCTCATCATGGACCGCGCCGCAGCGCGTTGTTCCTGGCTCATGGTCAGTCTCCACTGGTGATAGATTCCAAGGAATACAGTTCCTGATAACTACATTCCAAGGAACCTAATTCCCATGAATCAGAGCGTTGGCTGTGACTGATCTCACACAGCTTTTCACGGACCTGGTCCGGTTGGAGACGCGGCTCTACAACGTGCTCGATGCCCGACTGAAGGCGGAGCACGACCTTCCGCTCGGCCAGTTCGAGTTCCTGCGGGTGATCCAGGCCCGCGGGACCGCGCGCGTCTTCGATCTGGCGCACGACATCGCCATCACGGTCGGCGCCACCAGCAAGGCCGTCGACCGGATCGAGGCCGCCGGCCGCTGCCGCCGGATCGCGAACCCGGGCGACCGCCGCTCCTCCCTGGTCGAGATCACCCCTGCCGGCGCCGAGATCCTCGCCGCGGCGACGCCTACGGTCGAGGCCGAGCTGAACACCTGGCTCGGCTCGGTGCTGCCGGCCGAGAACCTCGAACAGCTCGCCGCGATGCTCTCGATGCTGCGCCAACGCGCCGAGATCGACCCGCGCACCAACGGCGCTGAGCCCAAGCCGGCGCCCGAGCTCTAGGCGGCATCTCGCGCCGGAAGTATCGTTGCCGGGAGCAACGTCACCGCGGTGAAGGCGAGCACCCACCAGAACGTGTCCGCGAACGCCGCGGCGGGATCGCCGGCGTGCTGACCGAGACGCGACTGCAGGATCGCAGTCACCACGGCGGCCCCGGCCGAGGCGCCGAGGGTCGTCACCGTGGTGATGAGGCTCGTCGCACCGGGGATGGCCGCGGGATCCAGGCCGTGATACGCCGCGACCGACACCGGCACGGTGGCCGCGGCGATCCCCATCCCCCAGACCAGCAAGGCGATCGCGAGGACGACGAACGAACTCGTGTCCGTCACCTGCGTGAAGGCGACCGTCGCAACGACGGTGATTCCGACTCCGACGAGAGCCACGGGCCGGGCGCCTACGCGGTCGGTCAACCTGCCGACGTACGGCAGGGCAAGCACCGTGCCCAGACTCTGCGGCGCGAGCAGCAGACCGGCCTCCAGTGCACTGTGACCACGAACCTGCTGGAGATACAGCGGCATCAGGAGCATCGCGCCGAACACCGAGAAGCGGGACAGGAAGTTCAGCACCGTCGCCACTGTCACCGGACGGTGACGGAACAGTCGCAGGTCAAGCAGAGGGATCGTCGTTCGCAGCGCATGCACCGCGAACGCCGCGAGCAGCAGCAGACCACCGATCGCCGACGGCCACGTCGCCGTACCGCTCAGGGACAGGACGAGGAGTGCGATCGCCGGTGAGACGAGCGCCAGCCCGACCAGGTCGAGCCCGGCTGAGCGACGTACGGCGTCGGACGGGACGGTTCTCCAGGCGAGTGCGATCGCGGTCAGTCCGATCGGCAGGTTGATGAGGAAGATCCACTGCCAGCCGATCGTGTCCACCACCAGGCCACCGAGCAGTGGACCGGCGATCGGCGCGAGTTGGGCGGGAATCGCGACCAGGCTCATCACCCGGCCACGGCGGTCGGGACCGGCGGCCTTGGCGAGGATCATCATCGTGAGCGGGACGATCATGCCGCCACCGAGCCCTTGCAGGACGCGGAACGCGATCAGGCTGCCCGCCGACCAGGCCGTGGCACACAGCGCCGAGCCGGCACAGAAGACCGCCAGGGCGGTCAGCCACATCGTCCGGGAACCGAACCGCTCCACCAGCCGGCCGGTCGTCGGAATCGTGATCGCGATCGACAGCAGGTACGCGGCGCTGACCCATTGAACGGTGACCACGGACGCGCCGAAACCGGCCGCGATCCGGGACAGCGCGACGGTCACCATCGTCATGTCGAGCAGCGGGGTGAGGGCTCCGACCATCACCACGCCGCCGAGTTTCAGAATCGATCGATCCAGGGCGACTTCGGTCATTCCCAGCACACTACACCGTGCAGTGTAGTAGCGCTACACTGCACGGTGTAGTCGATCGGGAGGAGCACCCGCGGTGGTCAGGGAAGGGTCGCCGGCCAAACGGGCCGCGATCGTGCGCGCGGCGTTGAAGGTCTTCCTCGCCGAGGGCTACGCCCGCGCCGGCGTCGACGCCATCGCGGCCGAGGCCGGTGTCTCCAAGCGCACGATCTACGACTACTACGGCGACAAGGAGCGGCTGTTCCTGGCGGCGATCGCGGAGACGCGCGCGGGCCACGAGCAGGGCTTCGAGGCACTGCTGCAGGAGACCATCGACGACGTCACCGACCTCGAGGATGCGCTCTTCCGCTTCGGGCGGGTGTTCGCGACCGAGGTGGCGAAGTCGGCCGAGCGGACCGAGATCCTGCGGCTGATGATCGCCGAGGCGGCCCACTTCCCCCGGTTACTGGCGGACCGGCCGACCAGGACCGCCCTGGCCGACCGGCTCGAGGCACTGCACCGGCGCGGCCTGCTCGACGTACCGGATCCGGTCGAAGCGGCCGAGTTCCTCGGCGTGCTCGTCACCGGACCCGTCCAGAACCGGAGCTGGTACGGCGCAGTCCCCCTTGATCAGGACGAGATCGATCACCTGGTGCGCAGCGGAGTACGGATCTTCCTGGCTGCCTACGGCAGATGACCGCCGCCCGACCGCCGGGCAGGGCGGTCGGGCGGCGGTCGGGCCTCAGCCGATGTGGTACGGGTCGCCGTACACTTTCCAGTCGAGCGGCGTGTTCAGGTCGAGGTTCCCGTCGCGGAGCCAGACCCGCTGGGCGGTGTCGACACGGCTGGTGTCGCTGTGCGCCTCCTCCTGCTTCATCGCCCAGACGCGGGCGTCGAGGAAGGCGTTCAGGTACGTCGTCTCGTTGCCACCCTGCGCCGGCGGCATGGCCTTCTGCAGCGCGCGGTTGCGGATGCCGCCGAAGCTGGTGCCGCCGTTACCGGGACCGTGCATGACGATCGCGTCGTAGTAGCAGAACTGGCCGAGGGTGCGCAGGCCGTCCGACTTCCCTCGTGACACCGACGGGTTGAAGTAGACCCGGTCACGCTCGTCGTTCTGGCACTGCTGGAACGCGGCGTCCTTGGCCGCGGTCTTCCAGTCACTGGTGTAGTTCGGGTCCAGGCCGTCGTGCGAGTCGCTGCCGTCGACGTCACGCAGGGCGGGCAGGTACTTCTGCAGCACGTTGCCGGGCTTGCGGTCGGCGTACAGCTCGACGAGTTCGAGCATGTCGCCGGTGCCCGAGCAGAACCCGATGATGCCCGCGGTGTAGCCGCGGCCGTCGTCGATGTCCTCGATGTACTTGTACTGCGCCTTCCAGTCCAGCGAGGAGTTCTCCGCGCTGCAGACGATCTGCATCGCGATCTCCTTCTTCGCCGGATCGTCGAGGCCGGTGGCCTGGACCGCGGCGTCGGCGGGCGAGGCGTAGCGGGAGACGAGGGCGGTCGCCGGGGCGGCCGCGAGGGTCAGTCCGAGCAGCAGCGCGGTCCTGCGCGTGGGGCGGGTCTGCATGGTTCCTCCGAGGGGCGTCCGAGGATTACTGTTAGGAAGCTTTCCTATCAGACCGGAGGCAGAACTGAGAACACCTCACTCCGTGAAGATTGTGTCTCAGCCGAAAACGGTGAGTGCGCCGGGGGCGATGCCGATGTCGACCGGGAGCGGGCCGAGGACCTCGCCGTCGGCGTACGCCGTGATCCCGGGCGACTCGAGCCGGACCGAGCGGCCGCGCGCCGTGCGCATCATCGGGTGGCCGACGTGGGTGCCCTTGGACAGCTTCGGGAACATCTGCAGCAGGGTGAACCGCGACACCGGCTGGATGATCGTCACGTCGAGCAGTCCGTCGTCGATCTCCGCGCCGGCACAGATCTGCAGTCCCCCGCCGTACGTCGGCCCGGTGCCGACCGCGACCAGCATCGCCTTGGTCTCGATCACCTCGTCGTCGACGGTGACGACGTACTCGAGGGGTTTGAACGTGCGGAGTTCGGCCAGGGTGGCGACCGTGTAGCGGGAGTTGCCCTTCGGCCAGCTCATCGCGTTGGCGCGCTTGTTCACCAACGAGTCGAAGCCGCCGGCCACGACCGTGGTGATGAACTCGTCCTTGGCCACCGCCAAGTCGATCGCGCGGGTCTTGCCGGCCACGATCAGGTCGGCCGCCGCGGCCGGATCCTTCAGCGGTACGCCGATCCCGCGGGCGAAGTCGTTGCCGGTACCGGCCGGGATCACGCCGAACGGCATCCCGGACTTCGCCAGCACCTGGGCGCCGAGGTGGACCGTGCCGTCGCCCCCGATCAGCGCGACCGCGTCCGCACCGGACGCGACCACCTCGGCGGAGATGCGGCCGACGTCCTCCGCGCAGGTGGTGGCGTGCACGTCGACGGTGATCCCCGCGGCCGCGAGCCGTTCGCGGACCACCGGGGCCACGCGGGCACCGAGGCCGCGCCCGGAGGTGGGGTTCACCACCAGCGCGATCCGTCTGGTCATCAGTCGGCCAGCAGTTCCTCGGCCTTGCGTGCCTTGCGTTTGTCGAGGATCCGCGTGATCACCTCGGCGATGAAGAACAGCAGACACATGGGGACGGCCAGCAGGCACATTGTGAACGGATCACCCGACGGTGTGGCGACCGCGGCGAAGACGAAGATCACCAGCACGATGTACGGCCGGAACCGGCGCAGTGCGGACGACGGCACCACGCCGAGCATGTTCAGCAGCACGACCACGAGTGGGATCAGGAAGGCGACGCCGAACACCAGCATCGTGCGCATCACGAAGTCGAGGTAGTCGGGCAGCTCGACCAGGTTCTGGATGTCGAGCGGGGTGAAGCCGAGCAGGATCTCGATGCCCTTCGGCAGGGTCCAGTACGCGACCCAGACGCCGGCCGCGAACAGCGGAGCGGCGATCGCGGAGAAAAGATAGGCCCACTTGCGTTCGTTGCGGTGCAGGCCGGGCGCGATGAACGCCCACAGCTGGTAGAGCCAGACCGGCGAAGCGAGCAGCAGCCCGAACAGCGCCGAGATCTTGATCCGGAACGTCAGCGGGTTGCCGACCCCAGGAAAGGTCAGCTGGGGAAGCTTCGTACTGCCGGCCTCCTTGGCCAGCTCGGTCACGCTGGTCAGGAACGGCTTGGTCAGGAACTCGAAGGCCTGGTCGTAGAAGACCCAGCCGACGATGGTCCCGACCACGATGGCGAGCACACTGATGAGCAGGCGGTTGCGCAGCTCGATGATGTGCTCGCGCAGGGTCATCCGACCCTCGTCGTCCTTCGGGCGGCGCTCCTGCTTCTCCTTACGCCGCCCGAACCTCACCATTGACACAGCTGGAGCGCTCGGCTCAGTTCGCCGTGTGCGTCGGCGGCAAGCCGTCGCCCGGCGCCTGGCCGTTGGCCTGGTTCGGCTGCTGCGCCGGCTGGGCCTGCGGGGCCGCCTGCTGCGTCGGCGCCTGGGCGGACTCGTTGCTGCCCTCGGTCAGCTCCGAGTCCTTCTTCTTCGGGCCGACCTCCTCTTCCCAGATCTTCTTCGACTTGCCGAGCTGCTTGACCAGCGCCGGCAGCTTGGCCGATCCGAACAGCAGCACGACGATCGCGAGGATGACGAGCCACTCCGCGCCCTGCGGCATACCGATGAGCGGTGCTGCCATGTCGATCTCCCTTTCACACACACTTGCCTGGTGGCTCAACGCTGAGTCGTGGGCCGAATACTACGCCGGGACGTGCTCGCCCCGATGGGTCTGTCCGGACCCGGCCGTGGACTGCGCTGCCTCCAGCTTGGACTGGGCGGCGACCAACTCACGCGTCAGCGCCTTGGCCTGGCCCCATACCTTCTTCGCAAGCAGAGCCAGGACGGATAGCCACACCGCCGCGACTGCGAGAAAGAGCAGGAACCAGTACATACCCAGGAGCCTAGCCGGTTCCCGGCCATCGCCCACGCCCCGCGTGGCGTCTCGGCGGACAACGGTGTCGGAACGTGATGGTAAAACCGAGTGTCTCCAGCGGGACATGCCCGGCCCTGCCAGTGGGCAGGCTCCGCGGGGACGAGGCTGCGGTACGGCGAGACGAGGGGGCAGTTGATGTTGCGGATCGGGGTCGAGGAGCGGCGGACCCGGTTGGGCCGGCGGCACCGGCTGCTGTCTTCCTGCCACGCGGCGGATCCGGTGGAAGCTGCGGCGGCGATGGTCGCCTTGCACGCCACCGATCCGGCCACCGTGCACCTGTCCGTGGCCGCTCGCGTGCCAGGGAGTGACGTGCTGAGCACGGAGCGTGCGCTGTACGACGACCGCACGCTGATCCGGATGCTCGGCATGCGCCGGACCGTGTTCGTCGTACCGACGCCGTTCGCGCCGATCGTCCAGGCCGCGTGCACCGACGACATCGCGGTCAAGCAGCGGAAGCTGCTGGTCAAGCACCTGACCGAATCCGGGGTCGGGCCCGATGCGGACGCATCCGGGAAGTGGCTGCGGGCGGTCGAGGAGTCGGCCGCGACTGCCCTGACGCTGCGCGGATCGGCTACGGCGCAGGAGCTGTCCGCGGACGAGCCGCGGCTGCGAACCCGGCTCAACATGGCGACCGGCAAGGCGTACGCCGCTCAGCCGTATGTGACCAGCCGGGTGTTGTTCCAACTGTCGGCCGAGGGCCGGATCGTGCGCGGACGGCCGCTGGGGACATGGCTGAGCGGACAGCACCACTGGTCGCCGGCAGAGGACTGGCTGCCTGGCGGGTTGGGCGACAAGCCGGCGGCTGAGGAGGCTCGGGTGACGCTGGCGCGGGCGTGGCTCTCGACGTTCGGACCGGGTACGGCGGCGGACCTGCAGTGGTGGAGTGGGTGGACGGCCGGTCAGGCGAAGAAGGCGCTGACCGCGGTCGAGGCGGTCGCGGTGGATCTGGACGGCCAGGGCGGGTACGTGCTGCCGGGCGACGAGGCGCCTGAGGTGCCGGTTGAGCCGTGGGTCGCGTTCCTGCCGACGCTGGACCCCACGCCGATGGGCTGGAAGGACCGTGACTGGTACCTCGGCGAGCACAAGGCGAAGCTGTTCGACACCACCGGCAACATCGGCCCGACCATCTGGGCGGACGGCCGGATCGTCGGCGGCTGGGGGCAGCCGGAGTCCGGCGAGGTCCGCTTCCAGCTCCTCGAGGACGTCGGCCGCGAAACCACCAAACTGATCGAGGCCGAAGCCGCCCGCTGGACCGCCTGGCTGTCCGGCGTCCGGGTCACGCCTCGGTTCCGCGCCCCGTTGGAGAAGCAGCTGAGCCAGAGCTAGTCGTCGTACGCCGAGAGGGCTTCTCGAGCTGTGGCTGCTATTTGGGTGGTGAGATCGGGTGGGTCGAGGACTGTGGCGGCGCCGCCCAGGCGGAGGACGAGGCGTTGGAGCCAGCCGGTGTCGGCCACGCGGAGCTTGACGATCAGGGAGTTGCCGGGGCCTTCTTCGACGGATTCGTTCGGGTAGTACTCGGCGACCCAGCGGGCCGGTGGGTCCAGCTTCACCGTCGCCAGCAGATCGCACTCGGACGGCTGGAACATCCCGTTGGACAGATCCCGTGGCGTCGCCTCGGGCGGCGGTTCGCTCGCCAGGTCCAGCAGCTTCACCGCCGCGATCCGGTCGAGGCGGAACAGTCGCACATCCTCGGCCAGCCGGCACCACGCCTCGAGGTACGTGCGGCCCTCCGAGACGACCAAGCGCATCGGGTCCACGTCCCGCTCGGTGGTTTCGTCCCGCGACGGTACGTCGTACGTCAGGTGCAGGCGACGCTTCCCCGCCAGGGCGCGGTTCACGGTGTCGGCGATCGCCGGATCGGCCGGCTCGACGTGCACGTGAGCGGCTGCGCCCTCGCTCGCCGCCGCAGCCTCTCCGGCGGCACGCTCCAGCTTGCCGATCGCGCGGTCGACCGCGTCCCGGTCGTTCCCGGCCGTCACCTCGCGCAAGGTGCGCAGCGCGGTCAGCAGCGCCAGCGCCTCGTCCGCGGCCAGCCGCAGCGGGCGAGCCAGGTAGTCGGCGTTGTTGATGTGGATGACGCCGTCGCCCTCGGCCGCCTCGATGTCGATCTCGATCAGATCGCCCATCTGCGCGCCGGGCAGACCGCAGAACCACAGCACCTTCAGATCCGCGATGATCTGCTTCGGCCGTACGCCGAACTCCTTCGCGACATCGTCGACGCGGGCACCGTCGTTCTCCCGCAGATAGGGCACCAACGCCAAGAGCCGCTGCACCTGATCACGAGCATTGCTCATGCGCCGGCCACCGTCCGCAGCCGCCAGAGCACGCCGTCCAGCACGTCCCCAGGGCCCTCGACGACCGCGTCCGGGCCGTACGACGCGATCTCCTCGGCGAGCACGCCCGAGTCGGCGTACGGGACGTGCAGCAGGTCCCAGCCCTCCTCGTACGGCTCGATGGCGTTGGCACGGCGGCGGAGGCTGACACAGGACCCGGTGCGGGCGCGGACCTTCGCTTCGGACGTCGGACGTGGCGGACCGAGCTCGGAGACCAGCGAACGCAGGTCGGTGCCCTCAGGCACGGTGAACGCGCCCGGCTCGCCGACCGTCTTCACGTCTCCACCGATCCGGGACAGCCGGAACATCCGCGTCGCCTGACGATCGCGATCCCGGCCGACGACGTACCAGCGGCCGTGCCAGGAGACGATCCCCCACGGCTCCAGCGTCCGGGTGGTCGGCTCCGAGGCGCCGCTGCGGAGGTGCTGGAAGCGCACCACAGTCCGGCTCACGACCGCCGACCAGAGTGGGTCGAAGGCCGGCTCGGACGCGCCGACGTGCGGCTCGATCGCGCTCAGCGCGGACTGGTCGGTCTGGATCCCGGCCGCCTTCAGCTTCAGCACCGCGGAGGTCGTCGCCTCGGCCAGGCTGGCGTGCTGCCAGACCCGCGCGGCCACGCCCAGTACGGCGGCCTCGTCCGGTTCCAAGTGGACCTCGGGCAACTCGAACACGTCCCGGCGGATCCGGTAGCCGACCTCGTCGGAGAAGAACTTGTCGATCGTGCCCATCTCGATCGGGATGCCGAGGTCGCGCAGTTCGTCCTTGTCCCGCTCGAACATCTTCTCGAAGGCGTCGTCGGTCTGGCCCGCGTACCCCTCGACGACCTCGCGGATGCGTTCCTTGGTCACGTAGGTGCGCGCGACCAGTAGACAGATGACCACATTGAGCAGTCGCTCACTCTTGCGCGCCGACACCCGACCACCTTACGGCCTGAGAGCGTCAAATCCCGCCCTCCCGCACCGAAATCTTCGAACACCGGTTCGACCCGCTACGCTCGGCGCGTGATTCGATGGCGGGACGGTGTGGTGAGTGCGGTCGGGCGGAGCTGGGCCGGTGCGGTTGAGCTGACTGTGACGGTCGGCGCACAGTCTGTGCGCGCCCTCGCCTACCCCGATCTGGTCGGTGCGCCGGAGGCCGGGGACCGCGTGCTGCTCAACGTCGGTGCGCTCGACAAGGGCTTGGGGACCGGCGGCTATGCGCTGGTGGTCGCCGTACCGGACCGGCTGCCGGCCGACCCTCCGGAGCACGGTCACCTCGTCAAGGCCCGGTACACGCCGCTGCAGACCATGGTGCTCGGCGCGGATGAGCAGGACTCACCGGACCACGACGTACTGCGTGATGCCGACGACCTCTTCGGTACGCCGGTCGTGGTGGCAGACCTGCATTCGGCGCTACCCGCCGTACTGGCCGGGGTGTACGAGGCACGGCCGACCACGCGGGTCGTGTACATGATGACGGACGGCGGGGCGCTGCCGATGGCGTTCTCGCGCACTGTGGCCTCGCTGCGGGACAGTGGCTGGCTGGGTGGGACTGTGACGGTCGGCCAGGCGTACGGCGGCGATCGGGAGGCTGTCACAGTGCACACCGGGCTGCTGACCGCCGTACATGTGCTGGCGGCGGAGCTCGTCGTACTCACGCAGGGCCCTGGCAACCTCGGGACCGGGACGCGCTGGGGGTTCTCTGGTGTGCAGTCAGGTGAAGCGGTCAACGCGATCGGGACGCTGCGCGGGCGAGCGGTGGCGTCACTGCGGATCTCGGAGGCGGACCCGCGGCCGCGGCACCGGGGGATCTCACACCACAGCCTGACGGCGTACGGTCGCGTCGCTCTGCAGCCGGCGGACGTCGTCGTACCCGACCTGCCGGGTGACTTCGGGGACGCCGTACGGGACGCTGCCGAGCCGCTGAAGGCCCGGCACCGGGTCGTCCGGGTCGGGCTGGACGGCCTGTACGACGCTCTGCGGGCCGCACCGGTGAAGTTGTCGACGATGGGACGTGATCTCGACAGCGACCGCGCGTACTTCGAGGCAGCGGCGGCGGCCGGGCGGCACGCGGCGGGGCTGGTAGACGTTCCACCACCTGGAGTGGGGTCTCAGTACTCCTGATCCGGGCGGCTGCGGCGGTCACGCTGGGAGCATGGCAATCATCGCTGCTCCTGAAGCCCCGCTGACCGCTCGGTGGGCCACTCTGATGTGGCTGCTCGCGGTCGGCGCCGGGGTTGCGGAGTCGGTGGTCGGAGTCGCCGGGGCGATCGCGGATGGTGTGTCACCGTCGGCCCTGGTGATGCAGATCGCCGTCCGCAGCCTCATCTACGGCGCACTGTTCGTCGTCATCGACCGTTTCTTCCGCCACGGTGTCCCCTGGTCCCGCTATCTGTTGGCCGGGTTGCTGGGCACGGTCGGGATCGCGTCTCTTGTCTATGGGCCGGTGACCTGGCTGCTCGACGGCGGAGACTTCACGACGCTGCAGTGGTCGGTGGAGTTCGTGGCCTCAGCTGCGGTTCGCGGCGTGCACATCACCGCGGTGGTGACTGCCCTGGCGCTGACGTTCCACCCCGACACCACCCGCTGGTTCCACCGCTGAACAAACCAAGGCCGGTCCCCCACCTGGGGAGACCGGCCTTGATGTGAACGACTACTGGGTGCGGGAACCCTCCCCTACCTCCCGGCCGAAGGCCGGTTACTGGCCTTGCTGCTTGGGAGCCGGGAAGGCATTCAGGACATCAATGACCGCGAAGGCGGAGATGGACTTGCCGGAGGCGTCCTTCGACGGGGGCAGTTCGACCAGGACGCGGCTGCCGACCGGCATGCCGGCCAGGCCGTCGACCGGACCGGCCTGACCGTTCGGGCCGGGGCCGACCTGGAGCTGGTCGGTCGGGGCCGGCGGCTGCGCCGGCGAGGTCTGGGTGGCGGGCTGGCCGTCCCAGGTGCTGGCCTGCTTCTTGCCGGCGTAGTCGAACACGACGTACCGGGTGATCAGCTGGCTGCCCTTCTCGATCGGCTTGCCCTTGCCGAGAGCGATCACGACCGGCTTGCCCGGCTTGGCCGGCGCCTTGAATCCGGCCGGGACGGTCGCCTTCGGCTCCGCGTTCAGCCCGCCGGTGATCTTGATCTTGGTCGCCGCCGACGTGGCCGGCGTCGCGTCCAGCGGGGTGTCGTTCCCGGCCGCGCTGACCAGGTCGACGACGAAGATCAGCGTGTCGTCACCCTTGATCCCGGCCTGCTCGTTGCCCTGCTCCTTGTAGCCCTTGTCGGACGGGATGGACAGCATCACCCGGCTGCCGATCTTCTTGCCGACCAGACCCTCGTCCCAGCCGCCGATGACCCCGCCGACCCCGATCGGGAACGACGACGGCGCACCGCGGTCGTAGGAGTTGTCGAACACCTTGCCGTCGCGCCAGATCTGGCCGAGGTAGTTCGCGGTGAGCAACTCGCCCTTCTTCACCTCCGGACCGTCGCCCTCCTTGAGGACATCGGTCACCAGGCTCTTCTCCGGGCCGCCGTCGCGGTGGGTGACGGTCGGCTTCTGGCCGAAGTCCGAGGTCACCTTGATCCCGCCCGCCCCGAAGTCGGGCTTATCCGAGCCGCAGGCAACCAGGGAGGACCCCAGTACCGCCACAACGACCAGACTCAACAACTTGCGCACGAAACCAGCACCTCGAAACATCCCGGCGCGGTCCGCGCCGCTCGACACAGGGGGCAACAACGCGGCCCACCCTAGCCTGCGTGACCAACCCCACCACCGCCCGGCCGCGTCACCGTTCGGTCACGCCACGCACAGTCACGCGGCCGGTGACTGCTGGACGGGCGTGGCCACCGCGAGTGCATTCAGAGCCGCCGCCAGGTCAGGGCGTGCCGATGCAGATCGCCGCGATGGCTTGCTGCACGGGTAGCAGGGCCCGTTTGAACTCGTGCCCTACCCAGGCGCCGGGAGTGTCGATGACGTCGGCCGCGACCTCGCGATCCCGCACGAACGGCGGGCAGGGGTTGAGCAGGTGTCCGTCGGCCGCGAGCGCCAGGTGGGCCGCGGTGATCCGGTAGGCGGCCAAGACTTCGTCATGACGGCCGGGGGGATCGGTCAGGATGACGTCCGCTCCGGCCATCGCCTTGTCCAGATCGGGCTGGAGCTCGACGCCGGGGATGGCGATCTCCGGTGGGCAGGACTGGACGAGGTCGAGGTCGAGGGCCCGAGCCGCTTCGGCCCAGCCTCGACCGATGTTGCCGTCGGCCCCGACGAAGACGTACCTCAGCGCGGTGATGTCGCGTCCCAGTTCGGAGATGGCGAAGAGATCGGAGAGCACTTCGCAGGGGTGATTGACGCTGGTCATCGCGTTGACCACGGGCAGTGCGTCAGCAGCAGCGAGCCCGGTCAGGGTCGCGAGGTCGTCGTGGCGCACGACGGCGATGTCGCACCATTGCGCCAGATAGCTCGCGACGTCGGTGAGTGCCTCGGACTTGTCGAGAGTTTCGGGCGGGAAGAGGATCGGCTGCAACCCCATCACGGCCAGTCCCCGCTCGAACGTGACGCGGGTGCGGAGGCTGGAGGCCGGGAAGAACAAGGCGGCGGCGCCGTCGAAGCGCGGGCCGCCACCGGCCGCGTACTCCCGCGCCAGCTCGAACACGTTCTCGATGTCGGGAGTTGCCCAGGTGTCCAGTTGGAGCAGATGACGCATCCTGCGAACTTACAGCTACATGCTAGCGATCAGTTTCTCCACCCGCTCGTCGTGCGACTTGAACGGGTCCTTGCACAGCACGGTGCGCTGGGCCTGGTCGTTGAGCTTCAGGTGCACCCAGTCGACGGTGAAGTCGCGGCGGCGCTCCTGCGCGCGCTTGATGAACTCGCCGCGCAGCCGCGCCCGGGTGGTCTGCGGCGGCACCGACTTGGCCTCGAAGACGCGCAGGTCGTCGACGACGCGGGTGACCGCACCCCTGCGCTCGAGCAGGTAGTACAGCCCGCGCGGCCGGTGGATGTCGTGGTACGCCAGGTCGAGCTGGGCGACCCGCGGGCTGGCCAGGCCGAGGTTGTTCTGCTGGCGGTAGCGCTCGATCAGGCGGTACTTGATCACCCAGTCGATCTCGCGCTCGATCCCGCTCAGGTCGCCGGACTCGATCGCCTTCAGCGTCCGCTCCCACAGCGACAGCGCCCGCTCGACGGCCGGCGTCCCGAGCTCGCGGCGGTCGACGAAGTCGCGCGCCTTGGTCAGGTACTCCGTCTGGATGTCGAGGGCACTGGCCTCGCGACCGTTCGCCAGCCGGACCTCGCGGCGGCCGGTCATGTCGTGGCTGATCTCGCGGATCGCGCGGATCGGGTTGTCCAGGGTGAGGTCGCGCATCACGATGCCGGCCTCGATCATCCGCAGTACCAGGTCGGTGCTCGCGACCTTGAGCAGCATCGTGGTCTCGGACATGTTCGAGTCGCCCACGATCACGTGCAGCCGGCGGAACCGCTCGGCGTCCGCGTGCGGCTCGTCGCGGGTGTTGATGATCGGCCGGGACCGGGTGGTCGCGCTGGAGACGCCCTCCCAGATGTGCTCGGCGCGCTGCGACACCGAGTAGACCGCGCCGCGCGGCGTCTGCAGCACCTTGCCGGCACCGCAGATCAGCTGCCGGGTGACCAGGAACGGGATCAGTACGTCGGCGAGCTTGGCGAAGTCGCCGTGCCGGCTGACCAGGTAGTTCTCGTGGCAGCCGTAGCTGTTGCCGGCCGAGTCGGTGTTGTTCTTGAACAGGTAGACGTCGCCGAAGATGCCCTCGTCGTGCAGCCGCTTCTGCGCGTCCACCAGCAGACCCTCGAGGATCCGCTCACCGGCCTTGTCGTGCGCGATCAGGTCGGTGACCGAATCGCACTCCCCGGTCGCGTACTCCGGGTGGGAGCCCACGTCGAGATAGAGCCGGGCCCCGTTGCGGAGGAAGACATTGCTGCTCCGCCCCCAGGACACGACGCGCCGAAACAGGTACCGCGCCACCTCGTCGGGGGTCAGTCGGCGCTGACCGCGAAAGGTACAGGTGACGCCGTACTCGTTCTCCAGACCGAAGATTCGCCGGTTCACACACCCACAGTACGGTGCCGCTCCGACAACCGGGCCATGTCGCAGGCGCGCCGTTTCCCGGCGTTACCCCTTTGATGTCAACGGACCCAACTTTCCGCAAGCCATTGGCATCGGGGTAGGTAGGACAGTTGAACAATTTCCTGGGGGTACGGATAGATGAAGCGGATACCCGTCGCGGCCGCACTGGCCGCCGCGACAGCACTCCTGGCTGCGACACTCGTGCCGTCGGCGGCCGCAACGCCACAGGGTACGGCGGCCGCCGTCTGCAGCCTGAGCGTCGGATCGGTGACTGCCGGCGGGGACCTCCGGGTCCAGCACATCGCTGCCACCTCCCCGCCGAGCGTGACCAGCACCTGGGACGGGCCGAAGGGTCTCTACCAGGACGAGGACTGGAGACTGTTCGGCTCGGTCGCCACCGAAGAGGCCGTGGCGGCAGGCCAGCACCGGCGCGGGCTCGTCACCAACGACACCAGTCTCTATTCGTACTACTACCGCACCGACGGCTCGTACCAGGTGCTCGAACCCGGCTCCTACGAGCAGACCAAGATCGGCGGAGGCTGGACCCGCGGGATGACGTACTTCGACTCGTCGTTGTACTACAACACCGGCGGGACCGTCACCCGGAGCAACGTCTACGCCCTCTGGGACGGCGTGCTCTGGCGCTGGAGCGCAGGCTGGAAGGTCAAGCTGTTCCCCGGCTTCGGCGCGGTCAAGACGATGACGCTGATCAGTACGACCGCGACGTACGAGACGTTCCTGGCGAATCTGACCGGTGGTTCGCTCTACACGATCCGGATCCCGATCGCGAGCAACGCCGTACCGGTCGTCAAGCCGGTGCGGACGCGGACCTGGCAGGGCTTCGAGACGCTGATCGCGGAGAAATGCGGCAGCCAGAGCACACTGCTGCTCGGCATCGACAAGGACACCAACTCCGGCTACCTGTACGCCGTCAGCCACGCGAACGGGACCGCCACCGTCATCAAGGGCCTCGGGAAGGTGACCGGCGCCGACTTCACCGGCGTCGCGCACGCCCGTGTCTTCGTCAACACCCTCGACTCTTCCGGCAACCTGAACGGCGACTGACCCCAACCTTTTCGCGGGTGCCGGCGTCGAACCGTGTGACCCGCGACACCCGCGGGGGAACTGGGGGCCTGGGGAATGTCTCGAAGGAAACTGCTGGGTGGTCTGTCCGCGCTGATCGGGGCCGGGTTGCTGGCCGCGGCGCTGGTGCCGGCTCAAGCGAGTGCGACGCCGACACCGTCGGCTGTGGCCGGCGGTTGCCTGCTGCAGCTCGGCTCGATCACGGCCGGAGGTGACCACAACGTCAACTGGATCTCGTCCGCGCCGCCGGCCTCGGCGTTGGTGTCCCAAGGTCCGAAGGATCTCTTTCCCGACGGTCAGGCCTGGCTCGCGGGGTCGCTCGCTTACCAGGACTACACGGGCGACACTGTCCGCCGGACCGGTTACGTGGTGATCGGCCAGGAACTGTTCGCCACCAGCTACTTCGCCACCAGCGGCAAGCTGATCGAGGAGCTCGGCAAGACGAAGATCGGTGGCGGCTGGTACCGGAACGGCCCGCGGTACCTCGAGGAATCCCGGTACTCGGGCAGCACGACGGGGCACACGTACTCGCTCTACGGCGACACCCTCAACCGGTGGAACGTCAACGCCGGCACCTGGAGCGCCCACGCGACGTACCCGGGCTTCGGCGCAGTCAAGACGATGGCGCTGATCAGCCAGACCGCGACGTACGACACCTTCCTCGCCAACATGACTGGCGGTTCGCTCTACACGATCCGGGTGCCGAAGACCGGCGCGCCGGTGGTGAAGCTGGTCCGGTCGTCCACGTGGCAAGGGTTCGAGACGCTGATCGCCGAGAAGTGCGGGACCCAGAGCACTCTGCTGGTCGGCATCGACAAGGACACCCACTCCGGCTATCTGTACGCCGTGAGCCACGCAACTGGCGCCAGCACCGTCATCAAGGGCCTCGGCAAGGTGCCGACCACGTTCGCCGACCCGACGTACTTCCGGTACCACCCGGAGGAGCACGGCGGGGACCTGTTCGGCGAGTGAAATCAGCCGCTGACCGGCGTTGAGGGGCACCGGGCAGCGGAACCGGACTGCCGCTGCCCATGTGTCTTGGGCAGCGGCAGTCTGCTTTGTCGGAGCTCGTGGTTAGCATCCGGTGGGTGGTGGACGTGCGGGCGTACGTCGAGACCGGCGTACAGATGGCGATGGACGACGGAACAGCCGCTTGGGCCTTCGAAACCTCGCACTGGGGCCGCTGCGGCCAGGGCCCAGACGAGCCTGCAGCCCTCGACAACCTCGCTACGGAACTTGAATCCGACCCGCTTGGTGCGGAGCTTGGGTCCGAGCTGCGGTTTGTGGTGGTGGAGCGGGTGGTGGGTGACGAGCAGGCGTTCGAGCGTGATCTGGTTCCTGCTTCTGAGGCCGAACGGGCGGCCACGTTGGAGATTCTCTCGCGGTGCCGGGAGGAGACGGCAGGGCTGATCGCTTCCTGCTCTGGCGCGATGCTCGACTTCGCGGATCCTGATCGAGTGCTGCCGTCGTTCGCCGGTTGGCAGACGGTGCGGCAGCTCGCCTGGCACATCGTCGACACCGAGAGCCGGTACTACCTCCCGTCACTCGGCCTGCCCTACCGGGACTCGCTGCCGGATCTGGCAGATGAGTTGGACCAGTCCGCGGACCACGTCCGCCGTACCGTCGCCGCCATGCTGCCGGACCTGGTACGCCGAGTCGACCGCGAGCTGTGGACAACCGTCAAGGTCCTCCGCCGCCTGGCCTGGCACGAACGCTCAGAACTACACACCCTGCGCCACCTGGTAGCACTCGCCCGCCACTAGCCCACCCAGCCAATGCGCCTACGTCCAGGACCTTGTGCACCGATCAACCACCAAACGCCCGGTTGAGGCCAAGCCCGCTCATGTGGTCGACCCGTGCACAAGTCGCACCCAGCACCCTGATCTGTCAGCGCCGAGGCCGCCGGCGCACCGTGGTCTGTCAGCGACTGAGGTCGTCGGCAGGCGAGGGCGGGCGGCCGGGGCCTTGGACAGGTTCTGGGGGCTGTCGACAGGACGTGACCTGTTCACAGGCATCAGTGGGTGTTGACGGTCGAACGTCTTGGGCGTGGGCGGCTCGAGTGGTGGGGTCAGAGGTCGACTAGGTCTAGGAGTTGGCCTAGTTCTTTCGGGTCAAGGGGGCGGAGTTCGCCGGTGTGGAGGTTGCCTCGGCGTACTGGGCCGATCGCGGTACGGGTGAGGCGTTTGACCGGGTGGCCGATCGCGTCGAACATGCGGCGGACGATGCGGTTGCGGCCCTCGTGCAGGCTGATCTGGATCAGGGTGCGGCCGCGGACGCTGGAGACGACCTTCACCGTGTCCGCCTGGGCCGGGCCGTCGTCGAGTTCGATCCCGTCGAGGAGCGTGCGGAGTACTGCCGGTTTGACGTTGCCTTCGACTTCGGCGACGTACGTCTTGGAGACCTCGTACGACGGATGCGTCAGACGGTGCGCGAACTCACCGTGGTTGGTGAGCAGCAACAGCCCCTCGGTGTCGGTGTCGAGCCGCCCGATGTGGAACAGCCGCTCCGGCCGGTCCTGCACGTAGTCCGCGATACACGGCCGGCCCTGCGGATCCGCCATCGTGGTGACGACGCCGCGGGGTTTGTTGAGCACCAGGTACACGTGCGTACCGACCGGCGGGATCCGCTCCCCGTCGACCCGGATCACCGAGACCTCCGGATCCACCCGCACCCCGAACTCGGTCACCACCGCCCCGTCGACCTCGACCCGCCCCTGCTCGATCAGCAACTCGGCATTCCGCCGACTCGCCACCCCCGCCTGAGCCAGAACCTTCTGCAGCCGAACCCCGTCCTCACCCATCAGACCGACGAACCCCAACCACCCCAGACCCCAACCCACTCACGCCATCCCCGCCAACCACGCCATCCACAGCACCCGCCCCACCGCCGGCCCACTCGTCCTCATCCGAGGTCCCGGCCTGCTCCGCGGCGTCGTCGTGCTCAGTGGTGTCGTCGTGCTCCGTGGTGTCCAAGTCCCCGTCAATCCCCGCATCCAGCGCATCCGCGTCGTCCGAGGACTGACGTTCACCCGCGTGCGCAGGATCCTTGTTGTACGCCGAGTTCGCGGCGGACTGGTCCTCGGGCTCATCCGCCTGGTCTGAAGCGTTCGGACCGGCGTTCCCGGGGTCCTGCTCATCCGCGCCGACGGAACTCAGGTCGCCGTCAATCCCAGCGTCGGTCTCGTCCGCGGGCTCCCCGTCGTATCCGTCGACAGGATCCGTTCCAGCCTCACCGGCGTCGGCGCTGCCCTCACCGAACTCATCCGACTCCGCGGTGCTCAGATCCCCGTCAACCCCCGGGCTCCCGCCATCCGCAGCGTCCAGATCCCCGTCGATCCCGGGATCCGTCTGATCCTCGGACTCCCGCTCGCCCGCGTCTGCGGGATCGGCGTCGTACGCCGCGTTCGCACCAGGCCCGTCCTCGGACTCCCGCTTACCCGCATCGTCGGAATCGGCGGCAGGCTCATCTGCCGGCTCAGCCGGCTGGTCGGAGGCCTCCTGGTTGGCGTACGTGGGGGCTTGGGCATCCGCGTCGGCGGGATGCTCGGGAGCTTCTTCGTCGGGGTCTCGCTCGACGACCTCGCCAGCGTCGACGTATGCGGGGAGCTCATCCTCTGAATCCCCCGCGGTCGCCGCGTCCGCGGCGGGCTCGGTGGGGTCTGCGTCGGCTGCGGGTGGTTCGGGGGAATCGTCGGATGGCTGGTTGGCGGGGGTGGGGATGGTTTGGGCGGCTAGTTCTTCCTCGATGTCGTCCATTTCGGGGAGGTACGGCGCGAGTTCGGGGAGGTCGTCCAGGGAGTGCATGCCCATGCGTTCGAGGAAGTACGTCGTGGTGCGGTAGAGGGTCGCCTGGGATTCGGTGTCGGCGCCGGCTTCCTCGACCAGGCCGCGGGCTACGAGGGTGCGCATGACGCCGTCGACGTTCACGCCGCGGATTGCGGAGACGCGCGCCCGGCTGACGGGTTGCTTGTACGCGACGACCGCGAGCGTCTCGAGTGCTGCCTGGGTCAGGCGGGCTTGCTGCCCGTCGAGGACGAAGCGCTCGACGTACGGCGCTGCCTCGACGCGGGTGTAGTAGCGCCAACCGCCACCCACCTCACGGAGATCGAAGCCGCGACCCTGCTCGGTGTACTCCTCGGCCAGGGTGTTTAGTGCTGCGGAGATGTCGCCTGTCGGGCGGCCGACGGCACGCGCCAACGTCAGGACGGGCAACGGCTCGTCCGTCACCATCAGAATCGCTTCCAACGCCCGCCGCATGGTGTCGTCATCAACAACAACCTCATCCCCCACCGGCACCTCAGTCTGCCCCGGCGCCAGATAATCCTCGTCCCCACCACCTGGTTCCCCAGGAGCCGCGACACCTGCTGCGTCCTCGGCGTCCGGCGCGACCTCACCCGCTGCATTCCCGGTGTCCGACGCAACCTCACCCGCTAGGTCCCCGGTCTCCACCGAATCCGAGCCAGCGTCCTCCCCAGCCGCACCGTCGTCCGTGGGTTCACCTACCGCGGTCGCGTAGTCGGTGTCCTCGGCGTAGGGGTCACCGGCATCCGCGCCACTGGCCTCGGGGGTCGGTGATGCGGCGGTTGGTTCTTCGGTTGCCGTGGGGGTGGTGGGCGTCGGTTCGGCTGTTCCCGTGGGTGCGGTCGGGGTGGTGTTGGCTGCGGTTGCGGCTTGGTCGGAGGTGGGGGCGGTGGCCAGGGGTGGGTCTTGGGGGTTGGTCACTGGGTCACCGTCTCGGTTGGTTCTGGGTCGGTGGGGGGTTCGGCGGGTTCCAGGAAGTCTGGGTCGTCGGGGACCTCGGGGGCCTCACCGTCTTCGGGGTCGGGTGGGTGGAGTTCGTCGAACTCGTCGCTGACGTCGATCTCGCCTTCGTCGGTGCCGGTCCAGCGGATCGTGAGTTCGCCGAGCGGAGTGACCTGGTCGAAGGAGACGGCGGCTTCGCGGAAGAGTTCCAGCAACGCCAGGAACCGGCAGACGGTGGTGACGGTATCCGGGGAGTCCGAGACGAGCGCGCGGAAGGTGGTGCTCCGCTGCCGACGTAGGCGGTCGACGATGACGAGAGCTTGTTCGCGGACTGTGACGGTCGGCGCGTGCAGGTGCGCCAGCGACACGCCCTCCGGCAGGTTGTCCTTCGGAGCCAGCGCACGAGCGGCCAGCGCAGCCAGCCCGGCCGGATCGATCCCGAGCAGCACCTCAGGCAGCAGTTCGGCGAACCGCGGCTCCACCCCGACCGCCCGCGGGAACCGGCGCGCTTCGGCGGCCATGCGCTCCTGGATCAGCGCCGCGATCTGCTTGAACGCGCGGTACTGCAGCAGCCGCGCGAACAACAGATCCCGGGCTTCGAGCAGCGCCAGGTCCTCGTCGTCCTCGACCTCGCCCTTCGGCAGCAGCCGCGCCGCCTTCAGGTCCAGCAGTGTCGCCGCGATCAGCAGGAACTCCGACGTCTGGTCCAGGTCCCACTCCGACCCGAGCGCCTTGATGTGCGCGATGAAGTCGTCGGTGATCACCGAGAGGGCGATCTCGGTGATGTCGAGCTTGTGCTTGCTGATCAGCTGCAGCAGCAGGTCGAACGGACCCTCGAAGTTGACCAGGTGAACACTGAAGCCCTTGCCCTCGGCAACAGCCGCCCCACCTTCACCGGACGGCAGATCCAACGGCAGCGACTCGGGAACCACGGTCACTCCGAGGCCTTGAGCCGCCGTACCAGCACCGAGTCCGGTCCGTGGTCGACGAAGTCGGCCAGCAGCACGTCGATCGCCTCCCGGACGATCCGGCCGCGATCGGCGTTCAGGCCGTGCTCCTCGCGCAACGCGAGTCTGGTCTTCTCCAGGCCGATCAGCTCCTCCTCCGTCACGTACACGGTGATCTTCGTGTCGTGCCGGATCCGACCGCTGGACTTGCGGTCGTCGACAACAGCCGTGCGCGACCGGACTCCGGCCGGCGTCGGGCTGTCTGTGGTGGTGCGCTTCTCGGGTCTGGTCTGCTTCGGTGCCGCACCCCCGAAGAGTTCACTGGCACCTGGCAGGCTCACCCGGCGGGACAACGCGCCAGCACCTCCTTGGCAAGATCGCGGTACTGCGTGGCAGCCGACGAGGACGGGGCGTACGTCGTGATGGGCTCGCCGACGACCGTGGTCTCGGGGAACTTCACGGTACGCCGGATGACGGTGTGGAAGACGCGTTCGTCGAAGGCCTGGACCACCCGGTCGAGGACCTCCCGGGCGTGCGTCGTACGCCCGTCGAACATGGTGCCGAGGATGCCCACGATCTCCAGTTTCGGGTTGAGCCGGTCCTGCACCTTGCCGATCGTGTCGGTCAGCATGGCCAGGCCGCGGAGCGCGAAGAACTCGCACTCCAGCGGTACGACGATGCCGTTCGACGCGGTCAGCGCGTTCACCGTGAGCAGACCGAGCGACGGTGCGCAGTCGATCAGGATCACGTCGTAGTCGGGGATGATCGGTTCGAGCACCCGCTGCAGGGTGTACTCCCGGGCGACCTCCTGGACCAGTTGCACCTCGGCCGCGGACAGGTCGATGTTGGCCGGCAGGAGATCGAGGTTCTCCACCCGGGTCGGCCGGATCACCTCGGCCGGGGTGATGTCGCGCTGCATCAGCAGGTTGTAGACCGACAGCTCCAGGTCGTGCGGCTGGACGCCGAGGCCGATCGAGGCGGACCCCTGCGGGTCGAAGTCGATCAGCAGCACCTTGCGCCCGGTCTCGGCGATCGCCGCGCCGAGGTTGATCGTGGTGGTGGTCTTACCCACGCCACCCTTCTGGTTGCACATCGCGATCACCTGGGCCGGGCCGGTCTTCTCCGGCCGCTGCGGCACCGGCAGGTCCGGCAGTGGCCGGCCGGTCGGCCCGATCTTGTTCCTCGGGCCGTGCGCATCAGTCACAGGTGCGATGTCCTCCGCGGTGAGCTTGGCCGTCGGCCGGGGCATCTCCGCATAGTTGTCGGGTACGGTCAGATTCCGCTGCGGCGCGATCGGTTGGGCAGGCGTCGGCAGCTGCTCGGTGCCCGGGAATGTCGACTCGTTCATGACTCGTCAAACCTTTCAACCGATACGGGCGATCCCAGCGACTGTAAGCGTGCATTCAAGCACTCTCAACCAGCCACTCCGCACCGGGGTGGGGTGGTTTGTCGACATGGCTCCAAGCGCGGTCGATCACCGCGCCAGGATGACCAACCGTAGTCAGATGATCGCACACCGTCCCTGCAACGACCGCATCGGGGCTACGGTTTCACGAGCCGGTCGTACGACGCGAACCAGACGAGTACGGCGTACGCCAGAACGGCCAGGGACCACGCGGGCACCGCATGCCCGAGTACGCCGGCCAGCACCGAGACAACCAGGCTCGGCAAGGCCCAGCCGAGGTACCACTTGAGCGGTGCGCGTCCGGCCAGTGCGGCGAAGACGCTGGTCAGCAGGTAGAGCGCCAGTCCGCCGAACAGGTACCAGCGGTCCGTGGCGTGCAGGCGTTCGGTCGCGTCCGGGATGAGCACACCGAGGCCGGACGCGATCGCCACGATCGCTGCGGTCACGCCGAGGTGCGCCGGCAGCGCCTGCCAGGGCTCCAGCGGCTTGGCGATGAGCGGTGCCGGAGTGAACCCGTACAGCGTGGTGAGCCGCCACAACTTCACCACGATCAGGAACGCGGCGAACGACGACGCGATGACAGCCCAGGTCCAGTCCAGCTCGGTGTTGGCGGCCACCACCTGCGCCAGTGCCTCACCGAGCACGATGATCACGAACAGCCCGAGCCGTTCGGTGAGGTGACCGCGCTCCACCTGCGCGACCGAGATCAGCGTCGGCGACGCGTCCGGCAGCCGGTCCGGCGAGACGCCCCGGCGGATCAGATGGGCCAGTTTGCGAGCGGTGCGCTTGTCCCGCTCGTCCTGCCGCCGCCGCGCGTTCTCGGTCATCCGCGCGACCGAGCGGGGATTCCGCGCGCCGAACATCGAGAAGACGAGGTCGACGGTGATCGCGAAACCCCACAGCCAGTAGGCGACCGTCTGCGGTACGAAGATCGAGGCGATCCACGGCGTCACCGCCACACTCTGCGTGGCGGGCCAGAACGTCACCACCTGCCCGTCCCGTGCCGCCGACCGAGCTGCGATCAGCCGGCACAGGACGAACGCGACGACGAAGACCGCCGTACGTCCATGAGGTACGTCGTCATGCTCGCCGGCCAGCAGCTCAGGCCAGACACCGGGCACTGCCGCGGCCATGATCGCGATGCCGAGCATGGTCCGCAGTACGGCGCGCTGCCGGGTCCGCTCCCCCGCCACGTTCGCGTAGACGCTGGTGGTCGTCCAGACGCTCCACACCGCGTAGTACAAGGCGGCACAAGCCGCGATCTGCCCGACACTCTCGGCACCATGCAACCGGTGCGCGATCTGCGCTGCAGCCGCCACCACAGTCAGGTCGAAGAACAGCTCCAACCAGCTGGCATGCCGTTCCTCAGCAGTCTCCGTCTGCTCGGTCACGGCGCTCACACTAAGCGTCAGGACGACAGAGCACGGGGATGTGACGTCGCGTAGACCTCGCGGAGTTTGTCGACGGTGACCAGCGTGTAGACCTGCGTGGTGGTGACGGACGCGTGGCCGAGGAGCTCTTGCACCACGCGGACGTCGGCACCACCGTCCAGCAGGTGGGTGGCGAACGAGTGGCGCAGCGTGTGCGGTGAGATCTCCTTCGCGATCCCCGCACGCTGTGCGGCCCGGCGCAGTACGGTCCATGCGCTCTGCCGCGACAACCGACCACCCCGCGCGTTGAGAAACAGCGCCGGCGTACCGCGCCCGCGCTGCACCAGATCCGGACGACCACGGACCTGGTACGCCGACAACGCGTCGCGGGCGTAGGACCCGACCGGGACGACCCGCTCCTTGCTGCCCTTGCCTCGCAACAGAACCGCACCGGCTTCCAGATCGATGTCGTCGACAGCCAGTCCGACCGCTTCAGAGATGCGGGCGCCGGTCCCGTACAGAAACTCCAGCAGCGCAGCGTCCCGCGTTGCGAGTACGGCGGGTTCCGCCTCGGCTCCTGCAGCCGCAGCGAGGATGCGCGTGACCTCGTCGACGGAGAGTGCCTTGGGCAACCGCTGCGGTGGCGCCGGCGGCTTCACCGCGGCCGCCGGATCCACAGCGGTCAGCCCTTCACGCCGACAGAACCGGTGAAAGCCCCGGACTGCGACCAGAGTGCGCCCGGCACTCGATGCGGTGAGCGGCGGGTGGTCCGCGTCGCCCTCCCGCAGCCGCATCAGGAAGTCACTCACCACTGCCTCGGTGACGCGGCCGAGATCGTCGATCCCGGCCGCCGCGAGGTAACCGTCGTACCGGCGCAGGTCACGCCGGTACGACGCCAGCGTGTTCGCGGCCAGGCCGCGCTCGACCGTGAGGTGGTCCAGGTACGCGCTGACCGCCCGGCCGATGCTCAGACCAGCACCTCGTCGAGCTTCAACTGCGGCAGGTCGTGCGCCTCGGCGACCGGGCCGTAGGTGACCTGGCCGTCGAAGGTGTTCAGACCGAGCGCGAGACTGTGGTCCCGCCGCAGCGCCTCCCGCCAACCCAGGTTCGCGAGCTCGACGGCGTACGGCAGGGTCACGTTGGTGAGTGCGTACGTCGAGGTGTTCGGGACCGCGCCGGGCATGTTCGCGACGCAGTAGAACAGCGAGTCGTGGACCTGGTACACGGGGTCGGCGTGCGTGGTCGGGTGCGAGTCCTCGAAGCAGCCGCCCTGGTCGATGGCGATGTCGACGAGCACGCTGCCCCGCTTCATCCGGCTGACCATGTCGTTGCTGACCAGCTTCGGTGCCTTCGCGCCTGGGACCAGCACCGCGCCGATCACCAGGTCCGCCTCGAGCACGGCCTTCTCGATCTCGAACGCGTTCGCGGCGATCGTCAGCAGATGCCCCTGGTAGATCCGGTCGGCCTCGCGCAGCCGCGCGATGTTGCGGTCGAACAACTGCACCTGCGCCTGCATGCCGAGGGCGATCGCGGCCGCGTTCATCCCGGCGACACCCGCGCCGATGATCACGACCCGCGCCGGGTGGACGCCGGAGACGCCACCCATCAGCACGCCGCGGCCACCGCCGCTGCGCATCAGGTGATAGGCACCCACCTGCGGGGCCAGCCGGCCGGCCACCTCGCTCATCGGCGCGAGCAGCGGCAGCGACCCGTCCGAGAGCTGGACCGTCTCGTACGCGATACCGGTGATCCCCGACGTCAGCAGCGCGTCGGTGCACTCGCGGCTGGCGGCCAGATGCAGGTAGGTGAACAGGACCTGGTCCTTGCGCATCCGGTGGTACTCCTCGGCCACCGGCTCCTTCACCTTGAGCACCAGCTCGGCCTCGGCCCAGACGTCGTCCGCGGTCGGCAGGATCCGTGCTCCGGCCGCCACGAACTCGTCATCGGGGATCAGTGAACCGGCCCCCGCATCCCGCTCGATCAGAACCTCGTGTCCGCTGCGCACGAACTCGTGCACACCGGCCGGGGTGATGGCCACCCGGTATTCGTGGTTCTTGACTTCCTTCGGAACTCCGACCTTCACAACTCGCCCTTCTTTCACATTCCAGGTGTGCGGCCCACGTCGTTGTGTCCGCGGCCCGGCGGTGAGGGGTGTGCTGCCAGGTCGCTGCCGAGTGTAAGCCCGCGAAGTTCATACCACCTGATCGGATGGTCTGATCGTGACACGACTCGCTGAATCGTTGCGCGGCGGTTCGGTTACACTCATGTAAGACGCCGTGGCACCCGGTGACGTTGACGCCGGAATCCCCTTTGCCCGCAGGCTTTGCGCAATCTTGACGCAATCTCCATTTCTGTCTTAACGCCAGTTTTGCACTGCCCCGAAGGGCGGACCTCCGCGCACCTGCGGTACCCCAGTTGAAACGCCCGTTGGAAGGTCGTGACATGGATCAGGAGATCGCTCTGCCGGGCGGCAACGTCGGTGGTGCCGTCCGCGTCGGCGACACCGTGCGGCGTGCCACCGGGCCGTGGACACCGGCCGTTCATGGGCTGCTCGACCACCTCGCCGCCGCCGGCCTGACCGGCGTACCTCGGGTCCACGGTTTCGACGACCGCGGACGCGAGATCCTCGATTTCCTGCCGGGTACGTCGTACGGCCCCGAGGTGCCCGATGACGTACTGGCCGACGCGATGCGATGGCTCGCGCAGTACCACCGTGTAGTCGCGTCGTACCGGCCTGTGGGCGAGGTCGTCTGGCGGACGAGTCGCGGTGAACTCGCGGCCGATCAGATCGTCTGCATGCACGACTACGGGTACTACAACTGGATCGGCACCGAGGACGGGTTCAGCGGCGTGATCGACTGGGACATGGCCGGCCCGGGCGTACCGCTGGACGACATCGCCTTCACCGCCTGGAACACCGCACCACTCGCGATGCCGATGGACCCCGCCTACCAGGCCGCCCGGCTGCGATTGATGGCGACGGCGTACGGCGGTGACGTGTTCACGCCACTGCAGATCCTCGAGGGCGCTCCGTTGCGCGCGCAACGGTCTGCCCGCGTCATCCGCGCCGGTCAACTGGCCGGCGATCCGGGCATGCTCAACCTCGCGACAGTCGGCGAACCGGAGCGCACCGAACACCGGCTGAAGGACCTGCAGCGACGGGTCCCGGAGATCGCCGCCCACCTTTGACGTGACAACCATCATTGACGCCCCCTCCGCGTCGTCGGGGATGCTTGACCATGGAGCCCGCCCGCCCCGGGTTGCACCCTGAGATCGGTCGACGAGAGGAGAACGACGTGGCGGTCGAACTGGGACGGTTCGGGGTCTGGCACGGATCGCTGCACTGGGGCCCGGAACTGGCGGCCGGGCTGGAGCAGGCCGGGTACGGGACCCTGTGGCTGGGCGCATCGCCCGAGGCGGACCTGCGCGACGCGGAAGTGTTGCTCGCATCAACGAGTTCGGTTGCTGTCGGCACCAGCATCGTGAACATGTGGAAGTCGCCGGCGGCGGAGGTGGCGGCGTCGTACCACCGGCTGGAGGACGAACATCCGGGGCGCTTCCTGCTCGGGGTCGGCATCGGCCACCCGGAGCGGACCGGCACGTACCGGTCTCCGTACGAGACGATCGTGAGCTACCTCGACGAGTTGGACGACGCGAAGGTGCCGGCCGACCGGCGAGCACTGGCCGCGCTCGGGCCGAAGGTACTGCAGCTGTCGGGCAGCCGGACGGCCGGCGCGCTGCCGTATCTGACCACGCCGGAGCACACCCGCGAAGCACGCCGGACCCTCGGCGGCGGGGTGCTGCTCGCGCCGGAGCAGATGATCGTGCTGGAGACCGACGACGAGATCGCGCGGTCCACGGCCCGCGACCGGCTGGCGTCGTACCTGCAGTTGAGCAACTACACCTCGAACTTCAAGCGGTTCGGGTTCACCGACCACGACATCGCCGACGGCGGCAGTGACCGGCTGGTCGACGCGATGGTGCTGCACGGTTCGGCGGTGGAGGTCGCGGAGGGTCTGAACGCGCATCTTGAGGCCGGTGCGGACCACGTCGCGATCCAGTTGCTGGGGCCCGAGGGGGTCGATCTGCTGCCCGGATACGAGGCGCTGGCAACGGTTCTCGGATAGGGGCCGACGGAGCCGTCCGACGACGCGCCTGTTCGCCGGACGGCACCCCTTGAATCCCGGCCGGAACGAGGGAACATCGGCAGTAGACGCACCACATCGTGCGGTGCGCTGTGGAGGTGTTTCCCCATGACTGAGCGACATGAGTTGCGTTGGGGCGGCTTCGCCGGACTGGCCTTCGTCGTCCTGGCTCTCCTGGGCAGATTCCTGCCCGGCACCCCTCCGACGGTCGGCGATTCGGACGGAACCATCACTGGCTGGCTGACCGACCACCGGAACTCGATCCTGATCGGCTCGCTGATGTGGTGCGCTGCGGCCGGGTTGATCATTTGGTTCGCCGCCGCGTTCGCCGAGGCGATGCGGGAGCGGGCCGAACGCAGTGACGTCCACCTGGCCCTGCTGGCCGGCTCGGTGCTGGTCGGCAGCGCGATCTTCGTGAACGCCGCACTGACCGGCGCGACCGCCTTCGGCGTCGACGGCCGGGACGCCGGTTTCTCCTTGATGCTGTTCGAGGTGACCGCGGTGATGACCACGATGATCGGGTTCGCCGCCGCGCTGCCGTTGGCCGCGGCAGGCATCGGCGTGTTGCGGACCCGGCTGATGCCGAACTGGCTCGGGTACCTGGGCCTGCTGGCCGCGGTGGTGTCCTTCGCCGGCGCCTTCGGGGTGTTCGTCTCCGACGGCACGTTCGTTGCCGGTGGCACCTTGATGACCACGGTCCCGTTGCTGCTGTCGTCGGTCTGGCTGGTCTGCGCCGGCGGCTACATGGTGCGCGAACACCTTCCGGAGGTGACCGCCGGCGAGGGTGTCGTACCGCAGACCTAAGTGCCTAGAGCATCCTGAAATCCGCGAAGTCGAACCCTGGTGAGACCACACAGGACACCAGGACAGGTTCGTCGCCGGCCGGACGTGCCGCTTGCCACGCGTCGGGTGGGATCACCACCTGGGGCTGCTGACCCAAGCGCACGTCCGGTCCCAGGGTGACTGCCTCGCCAGTCTCGGGGGTGTCGCCGTACTCGAGTGTCAATGGGCCGCCCGAGTGCCACAGCCAGATCTCCGCCGACCGGACCTGGTGCCAGCGCGACTCCTCGCCCGGCGCGAGCAGGAAGTAGATCGCGGTCGCACTGGCGCGCGTTCCGCCGTACCCCTCGGGCTCGAACTCCACCTCCGACCGCCACGTCTGTCGATACCAACCGCCCTCGGGATGCGGCTCCAGGCCCAGCAGTTCCGCCAACGCAGGCTTGTCCATGCGTTCATTCTCGGGCCGGCAAGGCTCGCACCGCGGCCACGTCGGCGTCGTCCAGCGATCGGACGAAGGGCCGGAGGACCTCGGCCTGATCGGCTCCGAGTTCCAGCGCCGCGCGCATCTGTTCCGCCACGAGTTCCGCGGCGTCCTTGGTCGGGTGATAGCGCGCCTGCACGCTGGCGACCAGACGCTTCCGGCCGAGCCTGGTCAGGATGGTGTGGGCCGGTACCGCGCCTTCGAGTTCGCCCGCGCCGCGCCTGATCCTGATGTCCACCACCTACATCTACAAGCGTTCTCCCCGCCTCCCTTTCGCCCGATGGGTGAATGCGGGGGTGAGCCGAAGATCAGCCTTGTGCGCTTGTGAACGGACCCGGAGACTCGGTGCTCCCAGTACGTCGGGTCCTTCGCGGAGCAGGTCACGGCCTTCGTTGCGGGCCTTGACGACGGCTTCGAGCGCGACCCGGCCGCGGGTCGTGGCCGGGTCGCCCTCGAGCTTGCCGACAACAGTCCCGGCGTGGACGTGGTCGACTCCCATCAGCCGGCACCACTTCGAGATCACCCGGAAGCTCACGGCGTCTTCTGCCGGGTGTACGTCGAGTGCCCGGCCCGGTGCAGGTGCAGCAGTACGCCGTTCTGTCGCGCCCAGTGCGCTATCGACTGCATTACGGTGTAGCCGATGGTCAGGTCGAGGCCGCCGCGGCAGGCCTCGTAGACGACCCGGCCGTAGTTGCGGGCGGACAGCCCGAGCTTCGGCTTGATGGTTGCCCCGAGCAACGGACGCCGGTACTTGTTCAGCAGTGGAATGACCCCGAATCTCTTATCGGATATATGAAATACTATGAGAGACACAGGCAGGCGTCAACCATCGGATAGACTGCGTCTACTAAACGCCGGGGCAGACGACGAAGGAGCGACCAGTGACACCTCCATCGCAGCGGTCCGCACGGATCCGCGACGACGAGCCGGCCGAGCGCCCCACCGGGGCCCCGCTGCCGGAGTCGGCCGTCTCCGAGGTCGTCTCCGGCATCGGTCCGAGGCTGCGTGCTTTGCGCGCGCGACTCGGCCTGTCGCTGCAGCAACTGGCCGAGCGCTCCGACGTGTCGCCGGCCGCGATTCACAAGGTGGAGCAGGGCACGATGGTTCCGACCATCACCACACTGCTCAAGCTGGCGGCGGCGTTCCAGGTGCCGGTCGCGCACTTCATCGACGAGACCGACGCTCCGGCCACGCCGGTGACGTTCACCCCCAAGGACCAGCGCCGGATCCACACCTCACACGATGGGGATGTGGTGCTCGGATCGATCTCCGCGGACTCCGGGCCGTTCGACCTGACGGCGAGTGTCATCGAGATCGCAGCGGGCGCACAGTCGGCCGAGGACGAACGGCGCTCGGCGGGCGAGACCCTGGTACATGTGCAGTCGGGTTCGCTGGAGCTGACGGTGGGAGCTCAGACCTACCGCCTCACCGCCGGAGACTCGCTGCACTTCCGCTCCGAGGAGAGCCACTCCTGGCGCACCCCGTCGGGACGCGCCACCAAGGCAGTGTGGGTGTCGCTCCCCGAACGCCGGAACTGATCGCCGCACCAGAGCGGAGCGGGCGTCCACAGGTCGGCCACGGGACGCCTGACATTGGTGCGCAGCGTCACCATCTCGACCAGGTCGAGCAGCCGGTTGGCGTAGTCCCACTCGTTGTCGTACCAGCCGAACACGCGGACAGCGTCGCCGTGCGACTCGATGTCTTGCAGGGACACGACCGCGGGTCGCCGATCACGTCGACCCCGAGCGACGACCACGGCAGGTCCCCGGGTGGTTCGCCCGCAGGACCAGGATCCGCCGGTCGCCGACTATCAGCTCGTCGTCGGTCGCCACCACCGGTACGCCGAGCCGGCCGTGCACCGTGTCGCCACGAACCTCAAGGCGACCGTGACGGGCAAGCCCGGTACGGCGCTGTTCGACCTCGCCCGTTCCCGGCTCGGATCCGAGCGCTCCGAAACCATCATGGTCGGCGATCGCCTGGACACCGACATCGCCGGCGCCAGTGCGGCCGGCGTGGACTCGATGCTCGTACTGGGCGGCGCCAGCACCCTGCGCGACCTGGTGTTCGCCGAGGACGACGCGCGACCGACGTACTTCGGCTTCGACCTCTCAGGTCTTCTCCAGCCGGGCTTGTGCCAGCGACCCGGACCCGACGACGCCGTCGAACTGTCATCCGACGGCGTGTTGTCGGTACGACGTCCCGTCGCGCGGCACCGGCTGCTTCGGGCAATCCTGCAGATCGGTCCGCCAGTCGAGTGCGAGGGCACCCGGGATGTGCCGGGCTGCGTGCGCGCTGGCGTTCTCGTCCACCTCGAAGACCACCACCGCGGGGTCGTCCAGCTGCTTCTCGAGCCAGTCGCCATCGACCAGCACATGCTCTCGGGCCTTACTCCTCTTTAGTTAGTGCGCTAACCGTTAGCGTACGCAAGATTGGTACACTCACGGTGTGGCCGAACGACAGACGAGACAGACCGACCTCGAGAACCCACTGGCACTCGAGCACCAGGTCTGCTTCGCCCTGGCGATCGCCGCCCGCAGCGTCATTGCCCTCTACCGGCCCGTCCTCGAGCCGATGGGGCTGACGCACCCGCAGTACCTCGTCATGCTGGCGCTCTGGGAGTTCGAGCCGGTCTCGGTCAAGGACCTGTCCGGGATGCTGCAGCTCGAGCCGGCGACGCTGTCCCCGCTGCTGAAGCGTCTCGAGAGCGCGGGCCTGCTGCGCCGCGATCGCGACAGCCGGGACGAGCGTTCACTCGCTGTCTCCCTGACGGAGAAGGGACGGGCACTCCGCAAGGAGGCCCTGAAGGTGCCGCCGGCAATCGTCGACCGCCTGGGCATGGACGTCGACGAGCTGATGCAACTCCACGAACGCCTGACCCGGGTCATCGCCGCCGCGAAGGAACCCAGCTGACCCGGCCCGGCCGGTCGGGCAGAATGCGGGAATGACCGAGCTTCCGTCCGAGTACCACCGCCGGCTTCCGTACGGCGAACGCCTGTCGGCCGACCCCTTGCTGGGTGGGCCGTTCTTTCCGTTCGAGGGAGATCTCCAGGTCGTCCCGCTGGCCGATCCGGTGTTGCCGGAACCGCCGAGGCGGGGTGAGGAGGGCGGCGAGCCGTGTCCGAAGTGTTCGGATCCGGACCGGTTCGCGATCTGGCGGGACGAGCAGTGGCAGCTGAAGACCTTCGAGCCGGGTGGGCTGCCGTTCGTCGCGATACTGGAGCCGGCGGAGCACTACCGGCTGGACGACATGCCACCCGAGCTGACCGCGACACTGGGGCCGGTGATCCAGCGGGTGGCGAACGCGATCCGGCGGATCGACGGCGTGGGGCGGACCCACTTCAGCCGGTGGGGTGACGGGAGCGAGCATTTCCATCTGTGGTTCCTGGCGCGGCCGCTCGGGATGATGCAGCTGCGCGGGGCGATGATCGCGGCCTGGGACGACATGCTGCCGAAGATCCCCGCCGAGGAACTCGAGGCCAACGCGCGGCTGGTCGCCGCCGCCCTGGTGGAGGACGGCGGCGAAGCCATGGGCATCGGCCTGGAGCTGACTACCTGACGCCGAGCGACCGGGCGATGAGGATGTCGGTCTTGCGCTGTGGGGTGCCGTCGACCGGTGCCGGGTCGTCCGGTGTCGGTACGACGCCACCGGCCGCGACGCGGTCCAGGACCTTCAGGCCGAGCCGGTCCACGGACCCGAAGACGGTGTAGTCGGGGCGCAGTCGCGAGTCCGCGAACACGAGGAAGAACTGGCTGCCGTTCGTGTCCGGACCGGCGTTGGCCATCGCAACGGTCCCGCGCGCGTAGACCTTGCTGGTCCCGGTCGGGTCGGTCGGCCAGTTCGGCAGATCGGTCGGCAACTCGTCCTTGTAGGAGTAGCCGGGTCCGCCTTCGCCGGTGCCGCTCGGGTCACCGCACTGCAGGACCTGGAGAGTCGGGTACAGCGTGAGGCGGTGGCACGTGGTGAAGTCGTAGAACCGGCTCTTGGCCAGGTGCAGGAAGCTCTGCACGGTGCATGGTGCCTTGGCACGATCCAGCGACAGCAGCATCGGACCCTGGTTGGTCGCGACCACGACCTTCACGATGCCTTTGTCCGGCGTGTGCTTCGGGTCCGGCGGCAGCGAGACAGGCCGCGCGGGCGGGTCGTCCGGCGTACTCGTGTAGCCGCAAGGGCCATTCGTGCTCGGTGGTGCCGCGCTCGCTGGACCCGTGGCGACGAGCAAGGACGTGACGGTCAGCGTTGCGCAGGCGATCACACTCGCGAGTCTCATGGTCAATCCCCTCAGGCGGTGGCCAGTGTGAAGATCCGCAGGTCGCGGTTCTCCGGAAGCGTGATGCTGACCGGGACCTTCGTCAAGGTCACAGGCGCGGTCGCGAAGATGTGCGTGCTGACGTTGTCCCGGCCCCCGCCGGCCTCGTTGCGGTACGGCGTGGTCGCGACGATCACGTTGCCGAAGTGGACCGTGTCGCCACCCCCGCCGAGGGTCCAGTCGCTGAAGGACAGGTCGAGCTGGCTGGTGGTGCCATCGGAGTAGTTCAGCGTCGCGGTGCCCTCCTGGTTGCCGTTGACCGCGCTGCCGACGAACGACAGCTTCGTGGTACCGGCCGGGACGTCCAGGTTGAGTAGTTGCCCGTCGGCCGGGACGTTGTCCGGATCTCCGGTCGGTACGTCGGGCCAGGTGAAGCTCAAGCCCTGCACAGTGGTCGCACCGCCGGGCACCAGCCCGGCCGCAGCCAGCGCCTGTCGCGAATAGCTCACGCCCCCACCATCGAAGTCGGCCTCGGTGTGGTCGCCAGTGTCGTCGGAGATGGCGACACCCTCGCGCAGTACGAAGAACGAGTTGGGTTGGCCGACGACCACGGTGAAGCCGACCTGCGGAAGTGGCGTGTCATCGGCTGCCTTCATCGACACGGTCACCGGATAGCGGCCGTTGGGTGTGCCGGCGGCCGCCGTGATCATCACGGGTGCGCTGCCGTCCTGGTCCACGTGGAAAGTGCCGCTGGCTGGCGAGGCAGTGAGCCCGGTGGGGGTTGTGACTGTGTAGGTGACGTCCTGCGCCGTCCCACTGAGCCGGTGTGCCTTCAGCGCGATCGGTGCGCTGGTGGTGCCGGGGGCAACGACCACTCGGCTCGTGTCGGTTGAGGTCTGGAACGGGATCTCACCGGTCCGCCACGATGGCGGTGCGTCTGCCGCGCTTGCACCCCAGCTCGTATTGGGGGTGTTGCCTACCTGGAAGTCGAGGGTGCCTCCGCGTTGCACGAACGACTCGGGCAGCCACGGCTTGGTCGTCGTACGTCCGTTCACCTTCAGGGACTGCACGTAGTGCGCGTCCGCGCCGGGAGCGTTGATGCGGATCGTTCGGCCGCCGTCGCGGTGGACGACAGCGCGCGGGAACAGTGGCGCCGCGACCTGCAGTTCCGCGCGGCTCGGTACGTCGGGGTAGAGGCCGAGCGCGGTCCACACGTACCAGGACGACATCGCGCCGAGGTCGTCGTTGCCGGGGATGCCACCCGTGCTGGTGTTCCACAGCTGGTTCATTGCCTGGCGCAACGTTTCTTGCGTCTGGTACGGCTTGCCGGTGTAGTTGTAGATCCACGGCGTGTTGATCGACGGCTCGTTGTCCATCTCGGCGTGCAACTCGCCCGCGCCGGTCAGCGCCCACGTGCCGTCCGGGTTCTTGAAGAACGCATCCAGCCGCTGGTTGGTCTTGTCCACGCCACCTATCGCGTCAACCAGCCCAGCCCGGTTGTGCGGGATCATCCAGGTGTACTGCGCACTGCTCCCCTCGGCGAACCCATCACCCGTCGACGGCGTGAACGCGGGCCATGCGCCGTTCTCGTCCCGGTTCTGGATGTAGCCGCCGTTCTCCGGGTTGAACACGTTCTGCCAGTACTGCGACCTGTCCAGGAAGCGCTGGTACGTCGCCTTGTCGCCGGTGCGCTGAGCCAGTTGGGCCAGGGCGAAGTCGGCGGTGACGTCCTCGAGCGTCTCGACCGCACCGCCCCACGCGTTCGACTTGGTCGGGACGTAGTGCAGCGCGAGGTACTTGTCGAGCGACGGCCGCTGCCCGATCGACATCACCGGCTTGCCGGCCGAACTCAGGTCCTTCTCGGTCGGGACGGTCGCTGCCTTCACCAAAGACTTGAGCGCCGCCCGGGCGTCGAAGTTCGTGCCACCGAAGGCGTAGATCCCTGCGACCGCGGGAGCGGACGGGTCGCCGGTCATGACCGACGTACTCCCGGACGCGTGCGTCCAGCGATCCCAGATCCCACCGTTCTGCGACGCCTGGTTGAGCAAGGACTGCGCGATGTCGCCGGCCTTGCGTGGCTCGAGCAACGTGAGCAGTTGCAACTGGGAGCGGTAGACGTCCCAGCCGGAGAAGGTCGCGTACTGCGCCTGCTGGCCGTGGGCGAGGCGATGCGGCTTCTGGTCGAACCCCCAGTACTGGCCGTTGACGTCGCTGAACACATTCGGGTGCAGCAGGGCGTGGTAGAGCGCGGTGTAGAAGGTGGTGCGCTGGTCCGCGGTCCCGCCGGTGATCTCGATCCGGCTGAGTTGCTTCCGCCACGCCTGCTTGGCCTTGGCGGCCGTCGCCGAGACCGACGTACCGCGTGGGTTCTCGGCTCGCAGGTTTGCCAGCGCGTTCGCTGTGCTCACGTAGGAGATGCCGATGCGCATCGTCACCTTGCTGCTGTCGAACCCGACGTACCCGCCGGAGCCCTTGTCCGGCGGCATCCAGCCGTCGACGCCGTACGACGTACCGCCGTAGGCGCTGGTGCTGCCTGGGGTGACGGTGGTGTCGGTCCAGGTGCCCTGGTTCTTGAAGGGCTGGTCGAACTCGGCGACGAAGTGCAGGGTGTAGTAGCTGCGGCGGCCGACACTGGCGAGATAGCCGCAGAAGTTGCCGCTGGTCACCGATCCGGAGACTGTTCGCCTGGCCGGGTCGATGCTGATGTCCGCGTCGCTGGAGCCGACCTCGGAGTTCGACGTACGGAACAGCAGCGTCTTCGCCGTGTCCGCGGGGAACGTGAACGCGGCCGAGCCGGTGCGCGTGGTCGCGCTCAACTCGGCGGTCGCGCCCGAGTCGAGGCCCACCTTGTAGTAGCCCGGCTTGGCGACCTCGTTGGCGTGGTCGAACGTACTGGCGTAGATCGCGTCCTTCGCGTCGGACTGCGGCGAGCTGGTCACGTCACCGACGTACGGGAAGATCGGGATGTCGCCCGATCCGCCGGCGCAGCCGGTGCCACTCATGTGCGTGAGGCTGAACCCGCGGATCGTGGTGGCGGAGTACAGATATCCACCGGGCGCGGCCGTGCGATACGCATTGCCCCGACTCGTCTCCGGGCTGAACGAGAACATCCCGAACGGCGTCACCGCTCCCGGGAACACATCCCCAAGATTCGACGTACCGATCAAAGGATCCACATGCTCAACCGGATCCCCCGACACCACCGCGATCCGGCTACTCCCGACCTCCTCCGGGACTCGGAGCGTGGTGGGATCAGGCGGCGGTGAAGGCATCGCCTGGGCGGCTGGAGCAACCCCGACGACCAGGACACCGGTAACGAACACAGACAGGACAGAACGACGCATGGGCGGACCCCTTGGGCGGAGGAGGTGACATCGTTGTCAGCAACAAATACCCCGGCCGCTCCCGCCGGTCAACCCCCGGCAGGTTCCGGAACCAGGGGGTCGCTAGCGGGTTATGTCACGCCTGACCGGAAGATGTCCCGGCATCCGTCAAACAACCCGCCAGCGGGCCTACCGGTCCTTGGGCGGCCAGGGGGTGTCGGCGGGGCGAAGGGAGTCGAGGCCGGGGCCGTTGAGGGCGGTCCAGGCGGCTAGGGAGCCCATCACGAGGATGGGGTTGTGGAGGTGGCCGGCCAGGGCGGCGCCAACGACGTCGACCAAGGGGGCCCAGACGGTCTCCATGTCCGCCTCCTCGTGGCGGCGTTCGAAGGCGTCGGGGGCCTCGGACAGGTCGCGGGCCAGGAAGATGCGGACTGCTTCGTCGGTGAGGCCGGGTGAGGTGAACGCGTCGACGAGCACCCGCCAGTCGGCGGCCTTCGTGCCGGTCTCCTCCCACAGCTCCCGCTCCGCACCGAGCCGGTACTGCTCACCTTGTACGTCGAGCAGCCCCGCAGGCGGCTCGAGCAGCCGGTAGCCGACCGGGTGACGGTACTGGCGGACCAGCAGCATCCGGTTGGTACCGTCCAGGGCCACCACCCCGACGGCGCCGGGGTGGACGACCACATCACGGACGAACGAGTCGCGTCCGACCGGCTGCACGGTGTCCCGCCGTACCGAGATCACCCGGCCGGTCTGGTGCACCACCTCGGACGAGGAGACCGGCCACCGCTCGGGGACGTCCTCCAGCCCGCCGCCGAACCGCAGCTCGGGGTGCTCCTTCATCGAGCCTTGACCGCTTCGGGCTTGGCCTTGGCCGTGGGCTTCTTGGCGACAGCGGGCTCCTCGACGGGCAGTCGGGACTCGCGCTGGCGGACGAGCGCCGCGGCGACCAGGCCGGAGAACAGCGGGTGCGGCTTGGTCGGCCGGGACCGCAGCTCGGGGTGAGCCTGGGTGGCGACGAAGTACGGATGCTGCGACCGGTCCAGCTCGATGAACTCGACCAGCTCGTTGTCCGGCGACAGTCCGCTGAACACCAGGCCGGCAGTCTCCAGCTTGTCCCGGTACGCGTTGTTCACCTCGTACCGGTGCCGGTGCCGCTCCTGCACCGACGGAGCGCCGTACAGGTCGCGGACGATCGAGCCGTCGGCCAGGTTCGCCGGGTAGAGGCCGAGCCGCATGGTGCCACCGAGGTCGCCGGAGCCGGAGACGATGTGCTTCTGCTCCTCCATCGTCGCGATCACCGGCTGCTCGGCATCCGGGTCGAACTCGCTGGAGTTCGCCTCTACCAAGCCGGCCAGATCGCGGGCCACCTCGATCACCATGCACTGCAGGCCGAGGCACAGGCCGAGGATCGGGATGCCCTGCTCACGGGCGTACCGGATCGCGCCGATCTTGCCCTCGATACCGCGGACGCCGAAGCCACCCGGAATGCAGACCGCGTCGACGTCACCGAGCAACCGCGCGGCCGCCTCGGGGGTGGCGCACTCGTCGGAGGCGATCCAGCGCAGGTTCACCCGCGCGTCGTTGTCGAAGCCGCCGGCCCGCAGCGCCTCCGCGACCGAGAGGTACGCGTCCGGCAGGTCGATGTACTTGCCGACGAGCGCGACCGTGACGTCGTCCTTCGGGTGGTGCACGACCCGCAGCAACTCGTCCCAGCGGGTCCAGTCGACATCGCGGAACGGCAGGTTCAGCCGGCGTACGACGTACGCGTCGAGACCCTCGGTGTGCAGGACCTTGGGGATGTCGTAGATGCTCGGCGAGTCGACGGCCGCGACCACGGCCTCCTGGTCGACGTCGCACATCAGCGAGATCTTCCGCTTCACGCCGTCCGGGATCGGCCGGTCGGCGCGGCAGACGACCGCGTCCGGGGCGATACCGATCGAGCGCAGCGCGGCGACCGAGTGCTGGGTGGGCTTGGTCTTCAGCTCACCGCTGGGCGCCAGGTACGGGATCAGGGAGATGTGCAGGAAGAAGACGTTGTCCCGGCCGACGTCGTGGCGGACCTGCCGGGCCGCCTCCAGGAACGGCAGCGACTCGATATCGCCGACGGTGCCGCCGATCTCGTGCAGGACGACGTCGACATCGGCGCCGGCCATCGCCAGCATCCGTTCCTTGATCTCGTTGGTGATGTGCGGGATGACCTGCACGGTGTCGCCGAGGTACTCACCGCGGCGCTCCTTGGCGATCACGCTGGAGTAGACCTGGCCGGTCGTGACGTTGGCGACCTGGGACAGGTCGCGGTCGAGGAATCGCTCGTAGTGCCCGATGTCCAGGTCGGTCTCGGCGCCGTCGTTGGTGACGAACACCTCGCCGTGCTGGAACGGGTTCATGGTGCCGGGATCCACGTTGAGATACGGATCCAGCTTCTGCATGGTGACCCGGATGCCCCGTGCCGTCAGCAGACTGCCGAGGCTTGACGCTGTCAGCCCCTTGCCGAGGCTGGACGCCACACCACCGGTGACGAAAACGTGCTTGGTCTGCTGGGAGTTCGAAGCCCTGTCCACGGGCCTTCAGCCTACCTGCTGTCAAGGGCTGGTCGAAACGAGACCCGCATAGATGTCGAGCAGATTCTTCGCCACGGCGTCCTCGTCCGGCCATCTGGCGGCCAACTCCCGGCCCCGCGTCCGCATAGCGTTCGCCGTGTCGGGCTCCGCCAGCACCGCCCGGACCCCGTCGGCCAGCCCGTCCGCATCCCCGGTGAACGCCAGTACGGCGCTGTCGCCGACCAGCTCGGGTACGCCGCCCACCGCCGTAGCCACCACCGGTACGCCCACCTGCATCGCCTCCTGGAGGACCAGAGCACGGGCCTCCCAGTGGGAGGTGAGCAGGAAGACGTCGGCCGCGCCGAGGAGGTCAGCCACGTCGGACCGGTGTCCCAGCAGCCGCACCGGCAGTCGCTCAGCGTCGATCCGCGCCTGCAGGTTGTCACGCAGCGGTCCGTCGCCCACAACCACGAACACGGCATCCGGAGTGGACTCGTGCACCCGGGCAGCCACGGTGAGCAGAGTCGGATAGTCCTTCTGCGGCGCCAGGCGACCCACAGTGACCACGAGAGGCTGGTCACCGAGTCCGAGTGCCTGACGTACGTCGGCGGCCGGCGTACGGACCTCTGGGATCGCTGGAGCCGCGACGGGCGCCAGCCGAGCCTGGCGAGCGCCCAGGCTCTTCGCCAGGTCCACCAGGTCGGTAGAGGCTCCTAGAGTCAGGTCCGCGCCCTTGGCCACGAGCCGCTGGCCCAGCCGCATGACCAGTCCACGCGGTCCGGGTGCGATCACCGCGTTGTGCCAGGTGACCACCAGCGGCCGCAGCCGGGAGCGGTCCCGCAGCGCAGCCATCCCGGCGCGGTAGCCGTGCGCGTGGATCACATCGGACCCGCGGAGTGCGGGCGCCTGGGTCACGACCGTGGCAGCGCCGAAGTCGAAGTGCTCCGCGGTACCAGGCGGTGCACAGACCACCACCTCGTGGCCAGCCGCCACGAACCGCGGTACGAGTGAGGCGACGTGCTGCCCGATGCCACCCCGCGACTCCGCGAGCAGCAGGCCGATCCTCATTGCGTCTCCTCTACGAGATTCCGACGGAGCAGTGCGCGGGTGCCTGCGCGATCCAGGACCACCGCGACCGCGGCGTACACGATGACGACGGCCAGGCCGGAGAGGATCGCGAACACGACTGCCTTCCCCACTCCGGCGTCTCCGGACGGCAACGACACGGCCCAGCCCGCAGCACCGGCAAGCACAGCACCGATCAGCGCTGCCAGCGTGGCACGCGTCAATCCGGCGAGCACATCAGCGCCAGCCTCCCGGCGCAGGACGACCAGCAGCACGATCGCTCCGGCCACCATTCCGATCGACATGGCAGCCGCCAAGGCAGGCACGGCATCCCAGGACGCCGTCAGCACCACACCGGACAAGGCCACGAGCACCCACGCGGCAGAAGTCACCACCGCGACCTCACGACCGGAGTGCCGCGCGTAGAGGATCCGGCCGACATGCATGAGGACTGCGAATCCGATGGCAGCGGGCGCAAAAGCGAACAACGCGTTGGCCAGCGAGGCCGCTCTCGACTCCTGCACCGCACCGTCGTCGTACGCGAAGATCCGCGCGACCGGGATCGCCGTACCGACGAGCAAGGCGGCTCCGGCTCCACCGGCAAGCATGACTGCCCGGGTCGACGCCGCGGCGTACGTCTCGAACCGCTCCCCCGCGTCGAAGGCCGCAGCGAGTCGTGGGAACACCGCTGTGGTGATCGGGACTGCCAGTACGGCGTACGGCAGCAGGTAGATCGCGTTCGCCCACGAGTAGACGGCGATGCTGCCCGCAACGCCTCTGTGGTTGGCCAGATAGGTGGTGACGACGAACGTGAGTTGCTGCGCGATCAGTACGGCGAGACCGGCGAGCGCGAGCCTCCGCAGCACCGGACCGACGCCAGGATCCAGCCAGAGTGTCAGCTTGATCGGCAGGCGCATCCAGAGCATCGGGATCAGCACGGTGAGGGCGAGCGCGGCCACACCGGCCGTAGTCCCCCACGCCAGCAGATTGGTGGCATCAGTGGAGGCCGCGTCCGCGTCGGGAGCCGCGGCCGCGAACAGGAGGTAGGTGGCAACGACCACGAGGCTCGAGATCAGCGGCGCCAACGCGGCGGCCGCGAAACGCTTGTGGGATTGGAGAACCGCGGTCGCGATCACGGCGATCGCGTAGCCGAACACCTGCGGCACGAAGATCACCAGCATGCGGGTCGCTGTCGCGGTCGAGCCGCCACAGTCCGTGCCCGGGTCCAGCATCGCGTCGGTGTAGGTGGACGCCAGCACCCACGACAGCACAGCGAACGGCGCCAGCAGCAGAAGGGACCAGGACAGCAGCGCACCGATGATCCGGCCCTGTGCGACACGATCGCCGCGCGTGACCGGGCCGGCCAGCACCGGGATCACCGCACCGGCCAGAGCTCCACCGGCGACGACCTCGAAGAGGATGTTCGGAAGCTGGTTGGCGGTCGCATAGGCCTCGGCCAGGCAGCCCGCACCGACAGTCTTCGAGAACACCAGCCAGCGGCCGAATCCCACTACCCGCGCCAGCACGGTCACCGCGGCGATCAGCAGTGCGGCGCGGGCGACCCGACCGCCCGTGCTCACCTGGGTCGTCGGCCCCACTGGTCGATCTTGTCCAGCACCGGGTTCTCCGCGATGACCTTGGTGAAGCTGACCTTCTCGCTGGCCAGGTTCAGGGCGACGACCGCAGCCAGCGCGAGCGTCTTCAACGGCCGCGGCAACGACGCGGCGAGCGCCGTCCCGGTGATCGCGCCCAGGCCGTTCGCACCGCAGTCGCCGAGCATCGAGCGCTCACCCAGGTCGGAAGGCGCCGAGACCACGGCCGCACCGACGACTGCGCCGGCCGGTCCGTTCACGGCCGCCAGCGGAGCGTTCACCGCGGCGACGGCCTTCAGCGCGCGGCCGGGCCGTAGGTCGAGCAGGTTCGTCAGGTTCGCCGTACCCGCGATCAAGGCGCCGTCGGCAACAACACCGGCCAGCGCCTTCACCCCGGTCGACTTCCGCGGCAGCAATGCGGCGGCGGCCAGACCGGCCGCACCGACGCCGAGGATCTTGACCGCGCCGCTGGTCACCTCACCGCGCTTCAACGCGCTGAGGTGGCCTCGGAAGCCCTTGGCCTGCGTGGTCCCGCGCAGGTCGTCGTACGCACCGACCGCGCCGGAGACCGATCCCGCGAGGATCGCGGCGGCCTTCACCTTGCCTGGCGTCTTCCCAGCCGCGGCTACGCCGGCCAACGCGCCGAGGACCGCGATCGGGCCCTCCAGCAGCGTGACCGATTCGCCCCGGTGGTTGGTCCGCTCGAACGGCTCCCGGTTCTCCTTGGGCAGTTTCTCCGCGGCACGCTCGAGCGCAGCGGTGGCGGCTGCCGCGACGGCAGCGCTCAGAATTCCCACGTCAGTTGTCCTTCGTCTGTACGGCCGGCGGCGCTACGCCGTTCTTGGCGTCCATGGCGCCGTACTGCCCTGCCTTCCCGGTCGCCTGCTCGGCCAGCGCGAAGACGACAGTCATCCGCCCGGAGGGGATGTCGGCCACGTCCACGGAGGAAACGATCTTGGTGGCCTCGGAGTCACTCCGCAAGGCCTTGAGCAGGCCACCGTTCTGCGCGGTCTCCGGCGTACCGGCCACCACGACCCCGCCACTGGCCTGGTCGAGGCCGGTGATGAAGTCGACGGCATCGCTGTACGACGAGTTGTCCGGGGCCGGGGTCGGCGGCTTCGCGGCGACCACGACGATCAGGCTGGCCCGGTCCTTGATCTGCGCCGGCTTCAGCGACAACAGCTTGGCGCCGGTCAGGCCGCTGATGATCTTGGTGGAGTCGGCGTCGGCGGGCATGCCCTCTTCCTTCGCCGCGACACCACGCGCCAGGATCAGCCCGGCCCGCTCGTACGTCGTACTGTCCGGCGGGAACGGGTTGTCCGCGGTCACCAGATCGGTGACGAGCGGCTCGACCAGCTGACGCTGACCGGGGTCGAACAGCTTGGCGTCCAGCGCGACCCGGGTGGTCACCTGGCCGCCGGCCTGCTCCAGCTCGTCCTGCAGCCCGTTGGTCAGGTCGCCGTCGGCGCCCGGCATGGTGACGACCACGATCCGCTTGCCGTCCAGCTTGCCGTCGGTGAGCCCGGCGGTGACCTTGGCGACGTAGTCGTCGCGGTACTTGTCCAGCGCCTTCACCTGGACCAGCTCGGCCCGCGCGTCGGCGAGCTGCTGGCGGTCCTTCTCGGCCTGGCTCTGGACGAGCTCGCTGCCGGTGCCCTTCAGCGGTCCGGCACCCAGCACCACACCGGCGCCCAGGGCGAAGAAGATCGCCACGATCGAGACGATGTGGTAGCGAAAGTCGATCACGTGAACAGCTCCCGGATCCAGTAGACGAAGTCGCTCCAGCGCGCCCGCAGGATCGACCACAGCACGTCGTCGGCGCCGATGGCGACCAACGCCATGCCCAGCGCGAACAGGCCGGCCACAGCCAGCGCGACCACCTGCAGCGTCGAGACCCGGCTGCGGTACAGCCGGCCGACGCCCTTGGCATCCACCAGCTTGGCACCCACCCGCAACCGGGTGATGAAGGTGCTCGCCATGCCGGAGCGGCCCTTGTCGAGGAACTCCACCAGGGAGTTGTGGGTGCCGACCGCGACGATCAGCGACGCACCCTTGGAATCGGCCAGCAGCATCGCGACGTCCTCGCTGGTGCCGGTGGCCGGGAACTCGATCGAGTCGACGCCGAGCCGCTCGAGCCGCTCCGAACCGGGTGCCCGGCCGTCGCGGTACGCGTGCACGACGACCTCGGCGCCGCTCTTCAGCGTTTCGTCCTTGACCGAGTCCATGTCGCCGACGATCAAGTCCGGGACGTAGCCGTTCTCGACCAGAGCGTCGGCGCCGCCGTCGACGCCGATCAGGACTGGCCGGTACTCGCGGATGTACGGCCGCAGCGCGACCAGGTCCTCGCGGTAGTCGTACCCGCGGACCACGATCAGCACGTGCCGGCCGTCCATCGGCGTGTGGATCTCGGGTACGCCGACGCCGTCGAGGAGCAGATCGCGCTCGCGGCGCAGGTACTCCAGGGTGTTGGCAGTGAACGCCTCCAGCTGGGTCGACAGGCCCGACCGGGCGTCGTCCATCAGCTCCGCGACCGACTGGCTGTCCTGCGTGACACCCTTCGCGACGACTTCCTCGGCGCGGTACAGGCAGCCCTCGTTCAGCCGGACCCGCTCGCCCTCGTGCAGGACAGAGAACACCTCGCGGCCGACCCCGTCCACCAGCGGGATGCCGGCCTCGACGAGGATCTCCGGACCGAGGTTCGGGTAGCGGCCGCTGATCGAGTCGGCGACGTTCACGACGGCGGCGACCCGGCAGTCGACCAGCGCCTCGGCGCTGACCCGGTCCAGATCGACATGGTCGATGACGGCGATCTCGCCCGGCTTGAGCCGTTTGGTGAGATTCTTGGTACGGCGATCGAGCCGGACCACACCGGCGATACCGGGCAGTTCAGTGGGTCGTGCTCTCCGCAGGCTGGGCAGTTTCATCGCGCTCTCATCCTGCCATGTCAAGAGCCCCTACCCAGGCCATTTACCCGGGCGGGGCCCCCTTCACGCACTGAATTAACGGTGACTGTGCGTCAAATCATCCTTTGGAACGATTCTTCTTGCGCGGTTTGTGCCGTTCGGCGGCGAGCGCGAGCAATTCTTCGGCGTGCGCTTGCGCGGCGTCGGAATTCTCCAGGCCGGCCATCATCCGGGAGAGTTCCTTCAGCCGCGCGTCCTCGTCCAGCGCGACCAGACCACTCGTGGTGACCGAGCCGTCGTCGCTCTTCAGCACCACAGCGTGACGGTCCGCGAACGCGGCCACCTGCGGCAGGTGTGTTACCACGATCACCTGCGCCTTCTCCGCCAGCCGGGCCAGCCGCTTGCCGACCTCGACCGCGGCCCGGCCACCGATGCCCGCGTCGATCTCGTCGAACACCAGCGTCGGCACCGGATGGGTGTCGGACAGGATCACCTCGAGCGCGAGCATCACGCGGGACAACTCACCACCGGACGCGGCCTTCTGCAGCGGGCGGGCCGGGCTGCCCGGGTTCGCCGCGAAGCAGAACTCGACCTCGTCGATGCCGAACGGCCCGGCCGTGGTCTCGTGCACCTCGACCGAGAGCTTCGCGTGCGGCATCGCCAGTCCGGTCAGCTCCTCGGACACTGCGACACCCAGCCGCTCGGCCGCCTCGATCCGGGCTTCCCGCATTTGCCGGCCGAGCTCCGCGAGTTTGGCGTCCAGCTCGGACAGCTCGCCGGTCAGAAGCTCGACGCGCTCGTCGCTGCCGTCCAGCTCGGCCAACCTGGATGCGGATCGCTTGGTCCACTCGAGCACTTCGTCCACAGTGCCCTGCTCAGCGCCGTACTTGCGGACCAGACTCGTCAGCAACGCCCGCCGCTCGCTCACCACCGCCAGCCGTGCCGGATCGGTGTCCACATCGGCGGCGTACGACGAGAGCTCGCCGGCCAGATCGGCTGCCAGGTAACCGAGCTCACCGGCCCGGTCCGCGAGATCCGCGAGCTTCTGGTCGTGCTCGCGTTCCGCGTCCAGCACCTGCTTGGTGAGGGCCAGCAGCCCGAGTACGTCGTTCGGCCGGGTGGAGTCCTGGTCCGCTTCGGAGGCGAGTGCATCGGCTGCCGTGGTGGCCGCCGTACGCAGGCCATCGGCGTACGCCAGACGGTCCTCCTCGGCGGCGAGCTCGGTGTCCTCGCCCGGCAGCGGCTCGGCCTTGGCGACCTCGTCGAGACCGAAGCGCAGCAGGTCCGCCTCGGCCAGGCGATCACGCTGGCGTGTGGTCAGCTCGGTCAGCTCCGCCTCGACCTGACGGTGGCGTTTGTAGGCAGCGACGTACTCCTGCAGGGGCACGAGCAACGGCTTGCCGGCGAAGGTGTCCAGGGTCTCACGCTGCCGTGCAGGCTGCAGCAGCCGCCATTGGTCCGCCTGGCCGTGGATCGCGACCAGGTCACCGGACACCTCGCCCAGCACGGACACCGGTACGGAGGCACCACCGAGGAACGCACGGGAGCGGCCCTCGGCGGACAGCTCGCGAGCGATCAGCAACTCGTCGTCATCCAGCTCGCCGCCGCGGTCCTCGGCCTGCTGGACAATCGACTTCGGCACAGCACTGGCCCGGCCCTCGACCCGTGCGCGACGGGTCCCGTGCCGCACCAGGCCGCTGTCCGCTCGGCCGCCGAGCAGCATGTTCACGCCGGTCACGACCATCGTCTTGCCGGCACCGGTCTCGCCGGTCACCGCGGTGAAGCCCGGATCGAGGTCCAGCGTGGCGTCCTCGATCACGCCCAGCCCGGTGATGCGGATCTCAGAGAGCATCAGGTCTCCTGTTGGCTGTTGCTGCCGTTGCCGTTGTCGCTGCTGTTGCTGATGGTGCTGTCGTTGGTGTTGCCGCTGGTGTTGGTGTTGCCGTTGCGTTTGCGCTCGGCGGCGCCGCGCCAGCCGAGCACCGGGAGGTCGAACTTCGCCACCAGCCGGTCGGTGAACGGCGCCTCGTGCGCCCGGGCCAGCCGGACCGGGGTCTTGCCGCGCCGGACCTCGATCTCGGCGCCCGGTGGCACCTCGACCATCCGGCGGCCGTCGCACCACAGCACGCCGCGACCGTGCCAGGACGGGACCAGCTCGATCGACAGGCGAGATGTCGGCGCCACCACGATCGGCCGGGAGAACAGTGCGTGCGCGCTCAGCGGCACCATCAGGATCGCCTCGACCTCAGGCCAGACGATCGGACCGCCGGCGGAGAACGCGTACGCCGTACTGCCGGTGGGTGTCGCCACCACGACGCCGTCGCAACCCCACCGCGACAGCGGGCGGTCGTCCACCTCCACCAGCACCTCGAGCATCTTCTCGCGGGCCGCCTTCTCGATACTCGCCTCGTTCAGCGCCCAGGTGTCGAAGATCAGCTCGCCGGCCAGCCGCACCTCGACGGCCAGCGTCATCCGCTCCTCGACCGTGTAGCTGCGGTCGACCACCACCTGGACGATCCGCTCCAGGTCGTCCACCTCGGCCTCGGCCAGGAACCCGACATGGCCCAGGTTCACGCCGAGCACCGGCGTACCGTGCGGGCGGGCCAGCTCGGCACCGCGCAGGATCGAGCCGTCGCCGCCGAGCACCATGATCAGCTCGACGTCGAGCGCAGCCTTCTCGTGGTCGTCGACCACCTCGGCCGGCTCGAGCTTCAGCGCCTCGGCCTCGTCGCCGAGCAGGCGGACCTGCAGACCGGCGCCGGTCAGCAGCCGGTGCGCCGCCCGGGCCACCTCGACCGCCTGTTCCCGGCCGGTGTGCGTCACCACCAGCACGCGCCGCGGCTCGTGCTCTACCACCCTGCCTCCTTCACTGCGGACCGCGCTCGATGGCGGTCTGGAGCATCGTCTCATCGAGAGGCGGTGCATTCCGGCGTATCCACAGGAAGTATTCGACATTTCCTGACGGACCAGGCAACGGGCTGGCGGCCACTGCCTGAATACCCCAGCCGAGTTCGGCGGCCTTCGCCGCGACGCCCCGGACCGCGTCCGCGCGCAACTCCGGGTCCCGGACCACGCCGCCCTTGCCGAGCCGCTCCTTGCCGACCTCGAACTGCGGCTTCACCATCAGCATCAGGTCGCCGTCCGGCGTCACCACCCCGATCAGCGCGGGCAGGACGAGCGTGAGCGAGATGAAGCTGAGGTCGCTGACGACGAGATCAACCGGTTCACCACCGATATCGTCGAGGGTGAGCGTGCGGACGTTGGTCCGGTCCATCACCGTGACCCGCTCGTCGGTCTGCAACGACCACACCAGTTGGCCGTACCCGACATCGACGGCGATCACGTGCGCCGCCTCGTTGCGCAGCAGTACGTCGGTGAATCCGCCGGTGGACGCGCCCGCGTCGAGACACCGGCGGCCCTTCACCTGAACGGCGCTGAAGGCCTCCAGTGCGCCGACCAGTTTGTGTGCGCCACGGCTCGCGTACCCGGGGTCGTCGGTCTCCGAGGTGTCGACGACGATCGGCGCGTCGGCACCGACACCGGTCGCGGGCTTGGAGGCGACGGTGCCGGACACCTTCACCCTGCCGGCCGCGATCAGCTCACTCGCGTGCTCCCGGGACCGCGCCAGGCCGCGCCGTACCAGCTCGGCGTCCAGCCGGGATCGCTTGACTCCTTTGGCCACTCAGACCTTCCGGTCAGCCACGGTCGCCGTGCTCGGCATCCGCTTCCACCAAGGCAGTCTGCAGTCGCTCGTGCAGGTCGGCGTACACGTCGGCATGTTCGTCCACGGGCCGCTCGCGCAACTCGTCCAACCGGCCCATCACCTCGTCCACCAACGGATGCCCCGCCTCACCTTCGTGCTCCTCAGCCTCGGCCTGGTGCTCGGGTTCGGCTTGGTCTTCGGGCTCGGCTTGGTGCTCGGGTCCGGTTTGGTGCTCGGGTTCGGCGGATTCGGCTTCGTAGGGGTGCTCGTACTCCTGCCCAGGCTCACGCGCGAACTCGGGCCCGAACTCCACCTCGGCCGGATCCACATGCGCCGGCTCGTCGCCAGTCGGTTCGCCTGGCGCCTCGGCGTACTCGTCGCCGGATCCCTCGCCGGACTCGAAGCTTTGTGAGCCGGGCTCGGCGTCGTAATCGGGGGCGGCCGGCGCCTCCTCGGCCGGGCTGGGCTCGAACCCGGGCTCGACGTCGGGGTCGACGTCCGGCGGGAACTGCTCGCCAGGATGCTCGGTCACGTCACGCCTTCTTCGCCGTCTTCTTGGCCGCCGCCTTCTTCGCGGCAGCCTTCTTCGCAGCCTTCTTCGCCGCGGCCTTCTTGGCCGGATGCTTCGGTGCGTGTGCGTCGACATCGGCGGCCGGGTGGGCTGCACGCTCCTCGGCGAGCTCCTGCTCCAGCCTCTGCACCCGGCGGGTCAGCCCTGCGACCTCCTCCGAGCGGACGAACCCGAGCCGCGCCACCGCGCCCTCGACCTCGTTCGACACGATCGCCTGCAGCAGCTGACGGTTGCTCTTGCTGGTGGCAACGATCTCGTCGGTCAGCTCGCTCACCTTGCTGGTCAGCCCGGTCGTCAGCGTGTCCGCGCCGGTCTGCTGCAACAGCGCCTTCGCCGCCGCCTGGGCTCTCTGCCTGGTGACCTCGGTCAGTCCGCTCGCCAGTTGTACGTAGCCGCGCAGTGCGTCCAGAACCATGACTGCCTCCTCGCTTCGTCCCAGCAACGGTATCGCCTCCCCACCCGAACACCACCCAGCCACCGCCCTTGAGCGGTTTAGCGCCTCAGGATTCCAGGCCCACGCGGTGGAGCGCGGCGTCGATGGCGATCGAGTCGGGGGTCGGGGCGGGCTTGGGCAGCGGCCGGCGACTGCGGCCGGCAGCCTTGGCCGTCTTGGCGGCCGGCTTCGGCGGCGCGTCGACCGCAGCCCACACCGCGGACAGGATCGCCCGCAGGCCGTCGTACGGCGCCCCCTCGCCCTTCACCGACACGGCGTTGTTCACAACCTCGGCGGTCCAGCCCTCACAGGTGTGCTTGCCACCCTCGATCGTCACGCCCGGCTGCTTCTCCGCCAACGCACTCAGGTCGGGCGCGATGTACGTCGGACGCTGGTTCTTCGGCGCGCGAGCCAAGTCGTGCGGGTCATTCACACCGGTCGCAACCCACAGGCTCGCGATGCCGACCGCGTGCGCGCCCGCGATATCCGAGTCCAGCCGGTCCCCGATCATCAACGGCCGCTTCGCCTCGAGCCGCTCGATGCTCGTCTCCAGCAGCGGCGGCTCCGGCTTGCCGGCCACGATCGGGTCCACGCCGACGGCGGCCCGGATCGCCTGCACCAGCGTGCCGTTGCCCGGCGCCATCCCGGCCGCGGTCGGGATGGTCAGGTCGAGGTTGGTCGCGTACCACTTCGCGCCCTCGTTGATCGCGTGCGCGCCGTCCGCGAGCATCACCCAGTTCACCTCCGGGTGGAACCCTTGGACGACGGCCACCGGGTGCGAGTCGCTGCTCCGGACCGGGTTCATCCCGTACTCCTCCAGCGCGGAGTACAGCCCTTCTCCGCCGACCACGAGGACGGGCGATCCCTGCGGGAAGTCGTTCGCGACCAGCTTCGCCGCCGCCTGCGCGGACGTGACGACGTCGTCCGCGATCACCTCCAGGCCGAACGATGCGAGGTGCTCGGCAACGACCCGCGCCGGCCGGCTCGCGTTGTTGGTGATGTACCCGATCCGCATGCCCTCCTTGGAGGCCTTGCGCAGGTTCTCGGGCGCGTCCGGCACCGGGTCCGGCCCGACGTACACGACACCGTCCAGGTCGAGCAGCGCCACGTCGTACCGGCTGGCGAGCGGTTCGTCACACGCCGACAGCGGCGCGGGTGCATTTCGTTCCGCGCTCATGCTTCCCGCCGTACGATGCCGCCCATGCCGGATTCGAGGAGGAGCGTGCTGCGACTCGACCCACTGCGGGCGTGGCGGTTCGTGGCCGGGAAGGTGAGTGCGCTCGGCGCGGTCACCTCGCCGCCGTACGACGTACTCGAACCCGCCATCGTCCGGCGGCTGACTGACTCTGATCTGCACAACATGGTGAGGCTCATCCTTCCACGCGATCCGGAGCTCGGTTCCGGCCGGTACGACGAGCCCGCACGACGGCTGGCCGGTTGGCAAGATGCCGGCGTGGTTGTGCAGGACCCGCGGCCCGCGCTCTACGTGTACGAGCAGCAACTCGGCAGTGCCGTGCTCTGCGGCCTGGTCGGGTCCCTCAGCCTGGATCCGGCCCGCCGAGTGGTGCTACCCCATGAGGATGTGATGCCGCACTGGGTCGACGACCGCCTCAAGCTGATGGAGGCGACGGACGCCGACCTGGAGCCCATCCTGCTCGCGTACGCCGACGGAGGCGCGGCCAGCGACGCTGTCGACGCGGCACGGGCCGGAGAGCCGTGGGTCGAGGCGGAGACGCAGAACGGCACCGCCCTGCACCGCATCTGGCGCATCGAGGACCCAGCTGTGCTGGCAACCATCTCCGACGAACTGTCGAAGCACGAGGCGCTCATTGCCGACGGCCACCACCGCTATGCGGCGTACCTGGAACGGCAGAAGCGTGAGCCTGGCCGGCAGGGGACGTCGGTCGGTCTGGCCATGCTCGTCGACCACAGCCGGCACCCGCTCACGTTGGACCCGATCCACCGCGTCATACCGGGGCTGGACCTGGCCACGGTCGGCTCGCGTACGCCGGCCGGCTGGCAGGTGCTGCCTGGACGTGTGGAGGGTGTGCCAGACCGGATCGCGGTGACGGACGGGTCCAGCTGGGTGACAGTACGGTCGACGGCTGGGCAGGAGGCTCCGACAGTCTCGATGCTGCACGGAGAGCTGCTGCCGGCGTGGGGCGTCATCGAGGAAGACATCACCTTCCACCACGCCCTTGCCGACGCTCTGGCGCTCGCTGGCCCTCACCAGGCGGCTGTAGAGCTCACAGCGCCCCGAATGGACCAGGTACTACGCTCCGCCGCGCAAGGCGTCGTCATGCCCCAAAAAGCAACCTCATTCGGCCCCAAGCCACGCGTCGGCCTCCTGTTCCGCACGCTGTAACCGCCTAGCGCCGCCTGAGGGGCTAGGGCCGGTGGTAGAGGCTCAGGAACTCTTCGCGCAGGGGTTTGCGGGCGGCGCGTTGGCGCTCTGTGAGTCGGCCGAGGGTGAACGAGAGCTCTGGGTCGTCCTGGGCAGCCGCATCCGCTGCCATCGCGGTCAGAGCGTCTGCGGCGGCACAGTGGTCCTGGTGCTGGCCCAGCAACTCCTGGTACTTCGCAGCCTGGGCCGCGGTCGCCTTCGCCTCATCCCCCAGCACAGCTGCACTGGTGTCAGCGGCGTACCGGACTCTCTTGGCCAACAGACGTACCTCATGCCAGTCGTCGTCAACCGTCCATGGCTTCAGCTTGTCGGCTTCCTGAGTGAACGTCTCGTTGGCCGCGGCCAGCAGCTCCGGTAGGACCTCGCCGCAGGGCTTGCTCGCCTCCGGCTTCAGTTCGGGAGCGGCCGCGACCACCTCGAGGGTCTGCAACAGTTCCGCCGTACTCTCACCAGTCACCACCTCAGCCGACCGCTTGGCAGCCCGATCCAGCCCCAGAGTCAGCGTCGTCAGGATCGTCTCGACGTGCTCCTCGTCGTCCTCGCTGTTCGCGGTCTCACGAACCAGCGCCGCGATCACCTCGAGATCGCGCGCCTCCCCACACGCGTTAGCCAACGCAGACAGGTCGCTCCGCAGCTTCGTCGACCAGTCCCCCGCCAGCAACTTCCGGAACAGCTTCAGATCACTGCGCAACCGCCGGCACGAGACCCGCACCTGATGGATGGCGTCATCCTCGCCCTTCTCCACCATCAAAACCGCCCCCTGCAACCGCGCAGCCCCCTTGGTGAGCGCATTCCCCACCAACACCCCCACCGGAGCCTCAGCACTCAAGCCCCCACCCCAACCACCCAAGTTGTCACCCATTACCCCATTCTCCCGACCCCCACCAACAAGGAGAACCTCCCCACCCCCACGTCTTCCCCCTCAACCCCCAACACCCGCCTCACCCCAACCACCCTGCTCGCGGCCGTGCCGCTCCCACCACGACCCAAACGGGCAGCACGCCACGCTCCCGTCCAGCGCGCCTTCACCACCGCCCGGCCAGGCGCAGCGCTATCAAGGCGCCGTGCCGCTCCCGACCCACCCCGCAAACGCGTGCAGCACATCACGATCCAGCGCGCGCCGTGTACGCCTTCATCACCGCCGGCCAGCCGCCGGGCTGTCTCGCAGCCGTGTTGGCCCTACCACCGCTCGAACGCGTGTAGCGCGGCCGCGCCACATTCCAGCGCCTGCCGTGCCGCTCCCCCACCACCGCGTGGGCGCCGGTCGGCGGCTACGCGGTTAGTTCTCCGGCTTGTCGGGTGTTTCGGTGTCGGCCGGCTCGTCTGCCAGCTCCGCCTCGTCGACGGGCTTGTCGTCCACGAGCTCGGCCTCGTCGGCAGCGCCAGCTTCGTCCGCCAGCTCCGGCTCGGATTCGTCCATGAGCTCGGATTCGTCGGTCAGGTCGGCTTCGTCCGTGAGCTCCGGTTCGTCTGTGGGCTCGGGTTCGGCTGATTGGTCGGAGTCAGCGGGCTGCTGTTCGAAGTCGTCGTCTTCTTCGTCTAGGTCGGTGAACTCTAGGCCTTCTAGTTGGGCGGCTCGTTCGGCGGCGCCGGTGGAGCCGTCGGCGTCGGCTGCGGCGGCTCGGTGGAACCACTCGAGGGCGTCTTCGGTGCGGCCGGCTGCTTCGAGGGCGTCGGCGTACGCGTAGCGCAGTCGCGGCAACCACTCGGCGCGCGTGCGCTTCGTGAGTTCCGGCACCTCGAGGGTCTGGATCGCGGCCGCGAGTTGCTTCATGTCGCGGCGCGCACCGGCGGCCACGATCAGCAGCTCCATCTGCGTGGCCTCCGAGACGTCGTGGACGTGCTTGTCCCGCGTCAGCGCGAGCGCCTTGTCCGGCCGCCCGAGCGCCCGCTCGCAGTCGGCCATCATCGCGAGAACCTCGTGGTTCCCGGTCATCCGCCGTACTGCCCGGAACTCGGTCAGCGCCTCGTCGTAGTGCTCAGCCAGGTACGCCGTGATTGCCACAGCCTCCCGTACGCCGCCCAGCCGCGCGGCCAACCGCCGTGCGGTACGGGCGTGCTTGTACGCGAGCTCGGGGTCGTCATCGAGGAGCCGCCCGGACGCCACCAGGTGCTGTGCGACGAGGTCGGCGAGGCTCCGCGGCAACGACCGCAGCTCCGCCTTCACACCGCGGTCGAGCTCGGCTCCGGTGATCCCTTCCGGAATCGCTGGGTCGTCCCGACGCGGGCCGGCCTTCTCCTCTCCACGGTCGTCCCTGCGGAAACCGCCGCGGCGATCATCCCGCCCGTCCCGCTGCGAACCACCGCGGCCGCGCGAGTCACCCCCACGCTCATCTCGCCGAAACGCGCCACGCTCGCCACGAGCCGGCGCGCCGCCACGAGCACCGCTCCGCCCAGACCTGTCGTCAGACCGCGACCCTCCACGCTCATCACGCCGGAATCCGCCCCGGTCGCCAGCCGAAGACCGGTCAGCTCCACGGAAGCCACCTCGGTCGCCAGAGCCGGAACGGTCGTCCCGCCGGGCACCGCCACGGTCGTCGCGTCCGGACCGGTCGTCCCTCCGGTAGCCACCGCGGTCGTCACCGCCACGCTCATCACGGCGATAGCCACCGCGATCGCCACCGCCGGGACGCTCATCACGCCGGAACCCCTGGTCGTCGCGCCGACCGCCACCACGCTCATCACGGCGGTAACCACCACGATCCGAGCCGCCTGAACGGTCATCCCCGCGATACCCACCGCGGTCCCCGCCCCCGGAACGGTCGTCACGGCGATAGCCGCCGCGGTCGCCTGACCCGGAACGCTCGTCTCGCTGGAAGCCACCACGGTCGTCGCGCCCAGCGCGGTCGTCCCGTCGGTAGCCCCCACGGTCGCCGCCAGCACGATCATCCCGTCGGTAGCCGCCGCGATCGTCACCACCACGGTCGTCGCGGCGATAGCCGCCGCGGTCGCCGGAGCCTGACCTGTCGTCGCGGCGGTAGCCACCACGATCACCGGACCGCTCGTTACGGTCGTCTCGACGGGGACCACCACGGCCACCGCCGGCACTACGGCCCGCACCGCCTCGATCGTCTCTGTTGTAGCCACCAGAGCGGTCGTCTCGACCGGAGCCGCGTCCACCGCCGCCCTGACCGGACAACTGACCACCGAACGGATCCCGCTCACCCTTGTCATCGCCACGTCCGCCGGCAAAACCCCGCCGGTTCTCGGAACGTGCGTCATCACGATCCCCGTCCCGGTAAGACCCACCAGAACGCGAACCGCCACGCGGCCCACCGGCCCGCGGTCCGTCACCACGACTCGAGGCTCCCCGGTAGCCACCAGAGGAACGCGACCCACCAGAGCTACCGGAACCGCCAGTCCCGCCGGCGCGCCCGCCGCCCGAAGAGCGAGGGCCACCAGAGCCGGAACGGCCCGAACCGAACCCAGAACGACCGGAACCGGAGTCCGAACGCCCACCACCGGCACGGCCGGAACGGCCGCTGCCTCCGGAGGAACCGCGACGGTCCCCTGAACCGGAGTGAGGATTGCGAGGTGGCGTCGCCACGGTGACTCCTAACGATGCTGAAGTGCAGTAATCGGACAAACGTACCGCCACCTACAACGATCAGCCCCATCGAGGGCTTCCCTGCAGGCGGCTCGCGTGCCGAAGTTGTCCGGACATATGTTAAGGGCCACCCCTTTGTGGGGTGGCCCTTAACAGTGTGAATGTCCGGCGGCGTCCTACTCTCCCACGACCTCCC
>NZ_SJKD01000017.1 GCF_004331485.1 Kribbella capetownensis | reverse complement strand
GCTCACCGGCTTCGTCACACCGGCCAAGAATGGCACCTGGTACGTGACCCGCATCGGCCTGACCTGCTGCGTCGCCGACGGTACGGCGTTCATGGTCGAAGCCCGCGGCCAGATCGCCCCACCCAAGAACCAGTGGGTCACGGTCACCGGCCAATGGGCCGAGCCCAGCAAACGCATCGACGGCGATGTCGCCGCGCTGACCGTCGAGACGATCAAAACGGTCACGGCCCCGACCAACCCCTACGAGTAGCTCACCCAGCCGACGACGACAGGTACGCCGGTCGCCCGGTGAAATGGCGACGAAGTAGCAGCGTCATCATTTCTTGCTGATCCGCACCAGCTGGCCGAACGCAACCGAGCGGTCCGGCGTAGGTCCTCGCAGGTTGTCAGCGTGATCATCGACGTCGTGGCGGTGTCAATGCCTTCCACGACCGGCTTCTCCCAGTCGGCACCGAGCTTCGGGATCCGCAACAGTACGATCGGATCGCCACTGGCCGGCGGCGTCTTCTCACCCACCTTCCACTGGTCCCGCAGCGCCTCTTGCGCCTCGCCCATCTTCTGGTTCGAGGTGATGCCGGTGCCGACGTACTGCCAGCCGACCCACCCGAGCAGCCCGAGTCCCGCCACCAGCAGGACGATCCCCACCCCACCCCCCGCACCGCACCTCTCACGGGCGTTCTGCCATGGACTCGGCGGTACAGCGGGCGCAGACCCCGGTCAGTTCGACGGTGTGTTCGACGCTGGTGAAACCGGCTGCTTCGGCCGCCGCCTCGGCCCAGATCTCGACGACCTCGGAGTCGACCGGCCAGCTGCGCAGACAGCGATGGCAGATCAAATAGTGGCGGTGGCCGACGGCGAGGCGATACAGGCGGCTGCCGTCCTTCTCCCGGATCGTGTCGATCCGCCCGGCCTGGGCCAGCTCACGGACCGTTCGATACACGGTCGTCAAGCCGACGGTCGTGTCTCCGGTCGAGATCACGCGGTGAAGCTCCTGGACCGACACGAAGTCTGCGCTGGTCTGCAACGCCGCTAGCACCGCGGCGCGCTGACGCGTCCGGCGGAAGCCGGTCCCGCCGGCCTGCCGTGCATCCTCCGTTCTGGTCTCCTGCATAGCGGACTCCCTCGCTGATGGAGCTCCTAGCCGACGCGTGCGGCCGGCCGTAGGTGACGTAGAGACGTCCAACCGCGGCTCCCCTGGCGGGAGTCGACGATGCGGCAGGCGACGTAGATGGCGAACGAGATGGTGGTCACGTACGGACTGATCGGCAGGCTGCCGCCGAGTGCCAGCAGGATGCCTCCGACGAGCGACAAGGTCGCGAACAGGACGCTCAGCACCGGGACGAGCCAGGGCGAGCGCGCGACCCGGAGTGCGGCGGCCGCCGGGGTGACCACGATGCTGAGCACCAACAGCGCCCCCACGATCTGCACGGAGATGGCGACGGCCATCCCCAGCAGGAGCATGAACACCAACGACAGAACGCGCACCGGCACCCCTCGGGCCGCGGCCTGTTCGGGGTCGGAACTGGCGAACATCAGTGGGCGCCAGACAATCAGAAGTCCGATCAGGACGACGGCGCCCGTGACGATCAGCCAGGACAACTGCGGAGTGTCCACGGCGACGATCTGTCCGGTCAGAAGCCCGAACTTGTTCGCCGCGCGCCCTTTGTAGAGGGCGAGGAACAGCACTCCGAGACCCAGGCCGAACGGCATCAGAACCCCGATGATCGAGTTCCGATCGCGCGCCCGGCTCCCCAGCACACCGATGAGTACGGCGGCGATGATCGAGCCGGCCAGCGAGCCCGCAACCACATTCACGCCCAGCAGCAACGCGCCCGAAGCCCCCGCGAACGACAGCTCACTGATGCCGTGGACCGCGAACGGCAGGTCGCGCATCATCACGAAGACACCGATCAGGCCGCCCACGATCCCGAGCACTACACCGGCGATGATCGAGTTCCGTACCAGCGCCAACAGCTCACCGTAGTTGGCGAAGTTGAAGATGTCATGCCATACGTCTGCTGCGAGCATCGGTGACCTCACCCGGCCCGCAACGTCGCCGCAGTCTCGGGGGCATGGTGCGGATCCGCTCCCTCAGGGATCCCGGCCACCAGGACCCTGCCGCCGGAACGGACGACCTCAACCGGAGACGCGTAGAGGTCGCTGAGCGTGGCCGATGTCATCACTTCGTCGACCGTGCCCATCCGGAAGCGTCCACCGGCCAGGTACAGCACCCGGTCGACGTACGGCAGCACCGGGTTGATGTCGTGCGTGACGAAGACGATCGCCGTGTCATGCGTCCGGCGGCGCCGGTCTACCAAACCGGAGATCGTGCGCTGGCTGTTGAGATCCAGCGACAGCAGGGGCTCGTCACACAACAGCAGCTTCGGATCGGCCACCAGGGCCTGCGCGATCCGGACCCGCTGCTGCTCGCCGCCCGACAGGAGCCCGATCGGCCGGTCCGCGAAGCCTCGTGCACCGACCGACTCGAGCATCTCGTCGATCCGCCGACGCCGCGCCCGGTCAGGTCGCCCGATTCCCCAGCGGTGGCCGTCCAGTCCTTGACCGACCACGTCTCGAGCCCGCAGAGGCGTGAGTGTGTCGATGCGCCGGTGCTGCGGCACATAACCGATCTCCGTGCTCCCCTGGTGGGGCGGCGCACCGACAACTCGAACGATCCCCGACATCAACGGATGCAGGCCGAGAACCGCCCTCAGCAGACTGGTCTTGCCCGATCCGTTGGCGCCGAGGATCGCCAGGAACTCCCCGGCTCTCAGCTCCATCGTCAGCCCGCCCCACAGCCGGCGGCGGTCGTAACCGAACGCAGCGTCCTCGAACTGCAGGACAGGTTCCGGCTTCTTCGCGTGATTCAGCATCGGTCAGCTCAGGACAGGGCCGAACGGATCGCTTCGAGGTTGCCGGTCATCCAGCCCAGGTAGTCCTTGCCAGTCGGCAACGTCTCAGTGACAGGAACGACGGCGACGTTCTTCGCCTTCGCCGCGTCCACCACCTTCTGGGTCTCCGGACCGGACGTCTGCTCGTTGTAGGCGAGGAGCTTGACCTGCTTCGAGCTGAACAAGCCCAGCGTCTCCTGCAACACCGCCGCCGGGACGTCGGTGCCCTCCTCGATCGCCTCGCTGAACTCCTCCGGCGTCTTGTTCACCAGCCCGCAGGCGGTCAGCAGATACACCGGCACCGGCTCGGTGATCGCGGCACCGGCACTGTTGCTGGTCGCCTTGATCGAGGCCTCCGTGGCCTCCAGTTGCCTCACCTTCTCGGTGAAGGCAGCCGCGTTGGCCGAGTACGTCGAGCCGTTCGCGGAATCGACCTCGGACAAGGTCGTCGCGAGCTGGGCGGCCAGCTTCTCCATGCTCGGGAAGTCGTACCAGACGTGCTCATTGAGCTCACCGCCGGCGGGTGCCTTCTGGCCGGAGATGTCGACCACGTTGAGCACCTTGGCTGACGTGTTGCCCGCCGACTTCAGCATCTTGTCCATGAAATCGTCGTAGCCACCGCCGTTCTCGATCACGACCTTCGCCTTCGACAGCGACAGCTGCGTCTGCGTGTTCGCCTCGTACGAGTGCGGGTCCTGATCGGGGTCGGAGATGATCGACGTCACCTCGACCTTGTCCCCCGCGATCTGCTTCACGATGTCGCCGTACACGTTGGTCGATGCAACGACCTGAATCCCGGCCTTCGGTGTCGAGGCAGTACCAGCGGCAGCCTCGTCTCCCGAGGACGAACCACACGCGGTGACCAGCACCATCGCCGCCGCGACTCCAGCCATGCACCCAACAGAACTACGCAGCCTCACAGCGCACCCATTCCCTCACGACAAACCGATAATGAAAACCATTCCGCATTCACCGTAACATCCCGCGGCCCGACCCGATAGCCAGGGAAGCATCAAGGCTTCGACGGCCAGGCACCTCACCGAGTGATGATGTGCAAGCCCTGTGCGGCATCTCCGGCCCTGACCCGGAGTCCGTGTTCTGCCACCTCGGTGGCCAACTCGGCCGGAGTGAGCACGTACCAGTGATCCGACGCGGTGAACTCGGCCACGACCTCACCTTCTTCTTCGACCCGGTACGTCATGTGCCAGGTCACGGAGTCAGGTCCGGCCGGTTCGGCTGCGGCGGATCCGCTGTAGCGACGACGCCCGATCACGGCTGCACCCATCGGAGCATCCGGCACAGCCTCCGGCAGATGTGGCGGATAGAGGTTCAACACCGCTCTGCCGCCGGGGATCAGCTTCGCCGCCAGAAGCGCCCACAACGCCCGGCGCTCCCCCGGCGCAAGGTGGCCGATCACGTTCATCGCGGTCAGGCCCGCGATCCGGTCGGGCAGCCTGGCGGACAACACGTCGTCCGCGAGCACGGTCACGCGTTCGCTCAGGGCGCTGGTGCTCGAGATCCTGGTGAGCAAGGCGGTACGGAGCGCCGCATGCGGTTCGACCGCGATGATCTCGACCTCCGGCAATGCATCGGCCAGCACGACCACACCGTCGCCCGTGCCGGCGCCGACGTCGACCACAGGGCGCGCCGTGGCGTCGAGTCCCGCCAAGGCTGCCACCAGCGCAGGCCGCAGTCCCACCCACGCGCACGGCAGCAACACGGCGACATACTCGGCGATGCGGTCATAGAAGTAACCACCGGTCGATTCGCTCATCGCACATCCCGTAGCTTTCTTGAAAATGATAGTCGTTCCAGACTACGGTCGGACGTCCGCCATCGCCACCGCCTTCAACGAGGAGTTGTCATGACTCAGCTGAAACTGACAGAGGTGTCCGAGCTCACGTCGAGTCGGCGTGACCAGGCGCTGCTGAGCCTGATCGAGCGGATTCAGCAGAGTCCGCCGTACTCGTATCGAGCCGGTGAGATTCGGCCGGCGAGTCAGTGGGTGCCACCATTGGTCGCGGCGTCGCGGCTGACCGTGATTGCCGAGCTCGACAAGACGCCGGTCGGGTACTGCGTGTCTCTGCCGATCAGCACGTACGGGAAGTTGGACGGTCTGCTGGGTGAGCTGGAGATCGACCCCGCCACCACTGAGTACCTCGCCGAACTCGGCGTGGACGAGACCGTTCGCCGCCAAGGTATCGCGAGCAGACTGCTCGAACACGTCCACGAAGGGTTGCCCTCGGCAACCATGACGGTGCTGATCCGGACTCTCACCGACAACCATCCGGCGATCGACTTCTACCGCCGCCAGGGATACGAGGTGATCGAGAACGTGAAGCAGGAGTGGAACGGACGCAGCCGGGTCTTTTTGAGGCGACGCCCGGTCTAGGTCCGTGTGGTCCCCCAGGCCCGTGCTGTGGGCCTGGGGGACCTGATCGGTTACGGCTGGACGGTGAAGTTGTTGGTCTTCTGCCCGGTGGTGATCGCCGCACCGCCCGCGGTGGTCGCGGTGGCTTCGAAGACGGCGGTGTAAGTACCCGCCGCCGTGTCAGCGGTCGAGGCTGATCCATCCGAGAAGAAACGTCTGCCGTTATCCACAGGTCTACTTCTGCCGGTTCAGTCGCCATTCCCACCGCTGCGTCTCCCGCTCAACAACCTCCGTACAAGCCTCTCCGAGCGCGGCTCCCGCACTCCGGATCAGCGAGGCCGCCTGGTGCAGGTGGTCGTTGACCCGCGCGAACACGTCTTCGGGGTCTTCGCTGGGGTCGATGAACAGGTCGACCGGTAGCTCATTCAGCCGCTGGAGACCGACCGTGGTCGACCCGAGGGCATCGGCCTGCGCCGCCCCGGCGCGGATCATGTGGTGCAACACCGTCCAGGCGAGCCGTGGGCTGACCAGCGCCGGCATCTGCCGGGCCGCTCGGCCGAATCCTCTTCGACCTTGCGGGCCAGCGCGGCCGACGCCTTGTCGCGCCGCGCGATCTCGGCAACCGCGGCCTTGTCTTTCATCACGTCCTTCTGCACGGCGTCTCCTCGTCTAAGCGCGGCTGGTGGCTGTTCTGCGGGGCCGGGGCGAGTAACCGCTCGAGCGCGCACAGGCGTGCCGAGTCGAGCGGTTGCGGTCCTCGCAAGTTAGGTCCTTCCGGGGGTGCTGCCCCATCCCCCAGCCCTCCTCCGAGAGCGGAAGGCCGAGCAGGTCAGGCCCACGGCCAGTTGGTGCTTGGCCCGGCGCTCGAGCTCCCGTTCGGCTGAGGCAGTGATCGATGACATCGCGTCTTCGTTCCATCTGGAAGACCCAACTGTCAACAACCTCCATCAGTTCTGTATCTAGCTAGGAGCGGCCAGGTGGTAAATACCATCTGGTCATCCTGCCCGGCAGCGGGGCAAGTTGACCGGTGGGGCCGTCGCAGCCTCACCACGGAGCCGGCAGGCGAAACTCCCTTTGATGGTGCCATCAGGAGCACATGGCCGGATTCAAACCCACTACTCGGCCTATGTTGCCAGCATTAAATTGTTGGTATTTACCAGTGATCAGGCAAGAAACTCCCGCCAAGTACTGCTTGTGCTGGGTCCCTTCGAAAGTTCGGCAGAACTCTTGCAGTTCACTCCGGTGGCATTCATGCTCGACCGTGATGCGGGCTTCCGCCCATCCTTGCCGTTGAAGGAGACCCGAAGAGCCATGTCACGTCAGCGAACGACCCTCTTCCTCGCCGCCGCGTCGATCGTCTCGATGGTGAGCGGCGCCTCTGCTGCTGTCGGCTCGACCGATCAGGCCGACCGCGGGACAGGCACCTGCGGCGTACTGTTCGACGACTTCCAGTACAAGTCGGCCACCGACCCTGCTCTCGCCGACCACGGCTGGAATGCGCGGAGTGAGATGGGTGGCCCGGGCGTGCCGGGCACTGCCTGGCCGGCAAGCAACGTCTCCTTCGTCACCACCGGCGGCCAGAAGGTCGCTCAGCTCCGGGCGACGACCGACGGCACGGTCCCTGGTACGACCAACGCCGAACTCCGCCGAACAACCATGAACTTGCGGAACGGGACCTACGCGACCCGCGTCCGGTACGCCGACGCGCCGGCCACCGGACCGGATGGCGACCACATCAACGAGACCGCGTTCGCCATCGGCCCGACAAAGTTCGACTACGACCCGATCTACAGCGAGCTCGACTTCACCGAGTACCTGCCCAACGGAGGTTGGGGAGAGACCGGCCCCGTCAACTTCCAGACGAGCTGGCACACTTTCCGAGAGGACCCGTGGGACGCACGAACCGCGGAGAGCCGCCAGGACAGGTCGCTCAACGGCTGGCACACGTATGTCACGCAGGTCGGCAACGGCCACGCGAGGTACTACATCGACGGCAAGCTCACTGCCGACCACACCGTCGACCAGGACGGCAACACCGTCCTGCCGCGTCAGGACATGAGCATGAACTGGAACCTGTGGTTCATCGATCTGGACGGGCACCAGGGCACGGCGACAAGTGAGTACCGCGAGCAGGTCGATTGGGCCTACTACGCCAAGAACGAGACTGTCTCGCCCACGCAGGCCGACGCCCGCGTGGAGAAGTATCGCAAGCACGACACCACCTACCAGGACTCCTTGAGCAACGCCGGGAGCTGCGAGAACTACCAGCCACCGGAACACTGAGCTCTCCCCTGAGAACTGCGGCGCAGGAACCGTGTCCGGGCAGTGAGCCGACATGGGCGAGCGGCGTAAAATACGAGACCTTCCGGCACAACAAAGGATGGGTCCTCGTGGCAGGCAGCCTGCAAAAGCGAGATCGGGCGCGCGAGCACCTGCTTGGGCTGGTCGAGTCACGAGTGGTCGGTCAGGCGATCCCGTCCGAGCGCCAGCTGTCTGCCGAGCTCGAGATCTCCCGACCCACTCTCCGGGCAGTGGTCGACGGCCTGGTTCGCGATGGCTGGCTGGTTCGCGAACATGGCCGCGGCATGTTCGTCGGTAGCCCCAAGGTCGCTCAACAGATCAGCGGCACCCATGGAGCGACGTACCCGACAGCACCCGGAACCTGGACCAGCAGGGTTCTCAGCCACGCCACGATCCAGGCCGGCACCTTGATCGGCAGCCGGCTCCGGGTCACACCAACCACAGCCGTACTGCGGATCGCCCGGCAACGCTTCGTCAACGACGACCCGATCTGCCTGGAGACGATCCACGTACTGCAGGAGATGGTCCCCGAGTTCGACGTGCAGGCGATCGAGCAGAACTCGTTCTACGCGTTGCTCGAAGAACGCTACGGCGTGATTCCGACCGACGCCGAACAGACCCTCGCGGCAGCAGCGGCCGACGCCACCGAGTCCGCCCTGCTCGGCCTCGCGTTGGAAGCTCCGATTCTGATCCTGGAGCGAACCACCCGCGACCAGAACGGCCGCAGGTTCGAGTTCACCCGCGCCACCTACCGCGGTGATCGATACCAAATCAAGACAAGCCTGAGTCTTTCCAAGCCGCCAGGCGGTCCTCCGAACGCCGAATAGTCGCGCGGCTACCATCCTCCTCCATCCTGTTGTCGGCGTTCCACGCGTAGTGGGCAATGGACGGACGTTCTCGCGGGCGTGCTACCGCAAACGGCGGACTCAGAACACCCCATCTCCTGCGGGGCGGAATATGACATTCCGCGAGGCACCCCAGAGATCACGGTGGCCGGCCTGCGCGAGAACCGGCCTACCGGTTCAGGACCCCACGCCATGCCACGACACACCCCGTTCACCACACCGTTGCCTCAAGCAACCGCGCTGCGAAACCCTGCTAACGCCTGGTGAGAAACCTCAATCATCAACCGATTCCATACTCAGCTACAAATCTCCGCGACATCGCAGGTTCGAGGGGAAGACCAGGTCAGCTCGAGGTCGCTTAGGCGCTTGCGGTCGGCGAAGATGTCGAGTGCAACGATCTTCCCGAGCCGTACCGTGCAGGCGGTCATCGAGATCAGCTCATCGTTGAGTACGGTGACGATTCCCGCGACACCGTTGACGGTCACGTGAAGGGCGTACGACGCCAGCCACGAGAATGTCAACGCCCCTTCGGCGACGGCGCTGGCTCCACGCACCTCGCGGATCCCGCCATCGCGGTCGACTCGCAGTACGACGTCCGGGGCGAGTGTCGCGATCATGACGCCGAGGTCCCCGTCGCGTGTGGCCGCAAGGAATGCCCCGACCAGTTCCCGTTGCTGTGCGAGATCCACGTCTGGTGTTACGGCTACGCCCCGTACGCGGCGGCGTGCCCGGCTCGCCAGTTGCATCACGGCGCCCGGCGATCGGTCGGCGATCGTCGCGATCTCGGTGAACTGCAATCCGAAGATGTCGTGGAGGACGAAGGCGAGCCGTTCGGCGGGTGTGAGGGTTTCCATCACCACCAGCAACGCCAGCCCGACCGAGTCCGCGAGCATCGCCTGCTGCTCCGGGTCGACATGGTCCGCGCGACTGACGATCGGGTCCGGCAGGTGTGACGGGAACGTTTCCTCGCGGCGCGAAACGCGTGTGCGCAACATGTCCAGGCAGACCCGCCCAACGACGGTCGTGAGCCAGCCGCCAAGGTTTCGAATCGCCCCGGCATTGGAACGGTCAAGCCGTATCCAGGCCTCTTGTACCGCGTCGTCGGCGTCGCTGAGCGAGCCGAGCATCTGGTAAGCCACTGCTCGCAGGTGACTCCGGTGATCTTGGAAACGCTCGGCCAGATACTTGTCGTCCATGTCAGGTTTCTCCGTCGGTATCCGTCATAGGGGATGACGAAGGCCGACGAGCCGATGTGACGAGCCTGGCACCCATGGAGGAGAAAGCACATGTTGACGAACATCATGTACGTGACGCTGTACGTCCGCGATCAGGATCGCGCGCTGACGTTCTACACGGAGGGACTCGGCCTGGAGAAGCACTTCGACTATTCAGGTCCGGATGGGCGATTTCTGACCGTGGGACCTCCTGGCAGCGTAGTCGAGCTCATCCTGTGGAAGCACGGTCGAACTGCGGGCCAACCCGTCGGGGCCGAGCCTGGCACCGTGCCCGGTCCTGTGATCCTCGAGTCGGAGGACCTGTGGACAGACTTCGAGGTGCTGCGCAGCCGTGGCGTGACATTCGACAGTCCCCAACCAGAGGAGTACCCCTTCGGAGTCCGCATCGAAGCAGTAGACCCAGACGGCAACCGAATCTCCCTTCGCCAGCGCCGCGGACGAGGTCAGGCTCTGGCCACTCCCGCCGGCTGATCGCAGCGGCAATCATGGCGATCAGCTCGGCGCCAGACATCGGCGCCTCGGGCTTCGGGGGCCGATCGTGGGTGCTGGAGGCCAACACAAGTACACGGCGGTGCGCGGTCGCCCTGTCCGTCGAGATGAGACCGCTGGGCATTTGCTCCTGCGCGAGGCCGGAGTCGAAGTGCGCCAACTGTTCCAGCTTTATAGGCCGCACGCGAACTTCGTGATGTTCATCCTGCCAACCATTCGGAGGTGCGCTCTACATGCCAGTCATCAACGCGAAACATATTCAAACCGGAAACATCAAAGGCATCGATCATGACGCGACGATCTCGCTGATCGTCGACCACAGCGAGCCCGGACACGGCCCTCGACTACACCGCCACCCCTACGACGAAACATGGGTCGTCATCGAAGGAAATCTCACCTTCTACCTAGCCGACGACCAGTTGGAGATTATGGCGGGCGATATCGTGATCGCACCCCCGGGGATACCCCACAAGTTCATCAACCAAGGTCCCGGCCGTTCACACATGATCTGCATCCACGCCAGCCCGACGATGATCACCGAATGGCTCGAATAACAAGTGAGGTTTTCTCACCGGGTTGGCCGTTGAAGGTGTAGGAGGACGAGGGCGGCGGTGGTGGTGGTGCCGATTCGCCGGGGGTTGAGGGTGACTCGTTCGAGTGCTTTCCAGGTGCGTTTCAGCAGGGCGTTGGCGCCGTCGGCATGCCGAGGTGACCGACCGCGCAGCGGGTCGCGCGCAGCATGCCGATCGCCTCGATGATCTGGTCGCGCTCTTCCGGGAGAGGTCACCGACGTGGTCGTCGAGCCGCCGGATCAGCAATGGTTCGGATGGAACTTGGCTGTGAGCGGCACCTGCCGAACACTGCGGGAGGCAGTTTTGCAATCACCCCCCGAGATTCGGTTGTAGGTCGGGGCGTGATTGGCGCAGGACTGTGGATGCCCTGGGCCCGTCGCACTCCGCCGCCGGTACTCGCGCATCGCCACATAGCCGCGGCCGTGCATCCGATGCGTATCGGGCGGCTACGCCGGAACGGCGTCACGAACCAGATCGTGCAGGTAGTCGGTGACGTCTGCGCGACCGCGTGCGGCGATTACCCCGTCCGGACGGACTGTGCCACGGTGCACACGCCGATGCAGCCGACGACGGTCTGGATCAGTCCGACGCGGGGCAGGATGAACCGCCCCGCGGGGTAGGCGATCGAAACTTGCGAGAGCCGCCCGGCGGCCCGGCGCTCGGCCAGCAACCCGGTGTTCATGCCTTGGCCGCCGGCCGGTGAGTGGATGTGCGCGGCATCGCCGGCGAGAAAGATTCGACGGCGACGGTACGTCGACGTCGAGCGCAGATGGCAGTGGAAGGACGCCAGCCACACCGGGTCTGAGATTTCGATCGGCCAGGGGGCGCGTTGCGCGACGGCCTCCCGGATCTCCTCCAACGACGGCGGCCGACCTCCGTGGTCACCCGCGGTGGGCATGATCAGGCGCCAGCGCTGCCCACCCATGGGGATGCTGCCGCTCCGGCCAGCCACAGGGCCCGCGCGAGGCCGGTCTCGTCGCCCGATTCGGTCTGCAGCTGGAGCGCGCGTTCGATGTCATCCCGACCGCCGGTGGGGTCGCCGATGACCAGTTTCGCGCGCCCGCGGTAGCACAGGCCGGTGGCCTCGCGGGCACGGTCGCCGGTGGCACGGGCATGTTCCCTGGCTTGCTCGAGCAGTCCGAGTGCCGACCTACGGTCTCCTTGGTCCGTCGCCAACCACGCAGCGCCGTTGACGGCGTCGACCCACTCCGGGTCGTCATCCTGGACCAGTGCGAGGAGCGAGCCCTGGCGCCGTCGGCCTTCGGAGAAGTGGCCGCGCACGGACCAGAACCCGGTGAGCCGGTTCGCCGGATGCAGGGCCGAGGCCGAGTCTGTCTCGCAGTGCCGTCGAGCTGCCCGACGGCGACACCAAGGTCGTGAGGCGCACCACGGATCAGGCAGTCCGTAACATCACGTGCATGCGACCGCGGACCGCTTCTAGTCCCTCGGCGATGTGTCAAGGAGGAATCGATACACCAACGTCAAGGGCCCGTTGAATCAAGACATCGCCTCCGGCAGCTGGTGCTGCCCCACGTCCTGCGACCCCGCTTCGCCAGACGCGTGCAATTGACTTCGTTGCGTCGATGTCTACGGTGGGGTCGCCTTCAACTAGGATCAGGTCGGCTCGCAGTCCTGGGGCGATCCGGCCTCGGTCGGGCAGCCGGAAGTGTTTGGCAGGTGCGGCGGTGGCTGCGGTGAGGGCCTCGGTGCGGGTGAGTCCTCCGCGGACTAGGAGGTCCAGCTCATGGTGCAGGCTCGCGCCATACGTGGTGCCTGGATTGTTTGCGTCTGAGCCTGCCAAGATCGGTACGCCTGCGTCCCGCAGGGGACGTACTGCGGCCAGGCCGTACTCCTGGAATTGCTCTTGTCCCCCGACGCTGCTGCAGAGTATGTCCATCCATCTGCTGTCAATGTGCGGTCTCACCCGCGGATCGTTCGCCAGCTCGACACCTTCATGACTGTGATAGACGGCGAGCGTCATGACGACGAAGACGCCGGCGGACTTGAGGAATCGGGCAAATTCTGGAGTTAGTGGCTGATCGACGTACTGATGGGCTAGACCGTCGACACCTGACTCAATCGCTTGCGCCACAAAGCGGCGAGACTGCGCGTGGGCGACCACCAACAGGCCGTGGGAGTGTGCCTTGGCCGTCACTGCAGCGGAAACCTCTGGAGGCAGGAACGGTGTGGACTTTCCGATCACCGAACTGTCTTCGATGACTATCTTGAGATAGTCAGAGCCTTCACTGACTCGGGTGTGAACGAACGGTGCGACGTCCTCGACCCCATTCAGGGTTGGGTAGTAATCGAAGAGCTGGGTTGGGTGGCTGCCTTCGACGGATGCGGCGATCCCGGCAGATCGAAGGTCGGCTAGGTCTGGCTGCTGAAGCGCCTTCAGGTGCGCAACGAAGTCGGGGTAGCGGCAGCCCATGCACAGCATCGTGGTGACCCCCAATTGAAGGGCCTGCCGTAACGCTGAGATGCCTTCGTCGCGGGTGCCTTGGTCTGGGGTGTGGACGTGGGCGTCGATGAAACCTGGTAACAGCATGCCGCCGGCCCCGTCGACGACCACGCAGCCAGCCGGAGCGGAAAGATCCCGGCCCAGCTTGACGATTCGATCGCCCTGAACAAGTACGCAGTCCGCGTCCAAGACGTCAACACCATCGAAGACTCGAACCTGTTTGATGAGAGTTGACACCTGCCGATCGTACCCACTCGGCGGCGGAGCCCTCGCGCCTCTTGGCCGCGAAGCGGCGCTAGACATGCCACCGGAAGGGGTCGCAGAATGGCGGGGGCGGGGCCTAGTGATCCGTGGACCTTGCTCGTGCGGCCCTTTTGCGTGTCTGCTTGCGCTGTCGAGGGACGACGAGAGGACGGCCGATGCACATCGGATCGCGCCATCGCAGGTCATGGGCGGCGGTCGTGGTCGCCCTGGCCTTGGTCCCCGGCCTCGTCGGGGCAGCACCTGCCGCCGCCGACATCTCCGACGAGCGGGCACTCGCCCAGCGGTTTGCACCGGTTGTTGCGCTCGTGCACCAGGACGGTCAGTGCGGGCCAGGAGAGCCCTATGAGCCCAGCGGCGTGGACGCCTTCCTAGGCAATGACAGCGTTGCGCTGAGGGGACCCTGGGATCGCGCCGACCTGGTGAAGATCGGGCCGACAGCATCCGACCTGGGCAAGGGACTCGATGGCTACTACCTCGACTTCCCCGGCAACCCGCTCAGGCCGGGTTGCGGGTACGAACTTTGGGCGCGGAAAGCGACGGCCGGCACTGAACCGACCATTTACGCCCACGTCGCGACAGAGGCGGGCCGTGACGACCGGTTGGCGCTGCAGTACTGGTTCTTCTACCCGTTCAACGACTACAACAACAAGCACGAGGGGGACTGGGAGATGATCCAGCTCCTCTTCGCAGCCGGAGACCCTGCAGCCGCGCTCGACCAGAAGCCGATCCAGGTGATCTACAGCCAGCACACCGGCGCGGAGGTCGCGCGCTGGGACGACCCGAAGCTCGAACTGATCGATGGCACCCATCCGGTGGTCTTCGTGGCGTCCGGTTCGCATGCCAGCTACTACGACTCCGCGCTCTTCCTCGGGCGTTCCTCAACAGAGGGCTTCGGCTGCGACGACACCCGTGCCCCGACGAACCAGCTACGCCCCGTCGTCGACGTCATCCCCAACGACCCGGCGGCTGCGCGGAAGGCATTCCCGTGGATCACCTACCAAGGACTTTGGGGCGAGAAACAAGTTGCCTTCTACAACGGACCGACCGGCCCGAACACGAAAGCCGCATGGGGCGCGCCGATCACGTTCCAGCAACAGCAAGATCGTGACCGCACCTACGCCGTACCCGCCGGAGGTCTTCTCGGCACGGGCGCCACCGACTTCTTCTGCAGCAGTGTCGCCGCAGGCTCCAATGTCGTGCGCCTGATGACAAACAACCCGGCACTGTGGTTGGTCATCTTGGCCGCCCTCGTGCTGCTGACCTCCTACCTGATCCGCAAGACGAGGTGGCAGCCCTCAGCCCCACTTCGCATCGCTCGCCGCCGTTCCGGCGGGCAGATCATGGCTGCCGCAGCCCGGATCTACCGCTCCCGGTGGCCGACCTTCATCGGTATCGGCCTACTCACGCTGCCGGTCTCGCTCCTCGCCGCCGCAGTCCAAGGCTTGATCGTGCTCGCTCCCGGTCCGGGGGGTCCGGGATCAGGTGGAGAGGCCGGTGGGTACCGCATCGCCGCAGCAGCGGGTGTGGGGTACCTGCTGTTGGGCTTCGCCGTCGTGGCCGTGCTCGCGGCCACCACCCGCGCGCTCGCGGAAATCGACGGAGGTCACAACGTAACCATTCGCCAGGCGTACCGATTGACGCGTTCACGATGGCGCGCGCTCGTCGCTGCGTTCCTGATCTTGTCGGCCTTGGTCGGCTCGGCCGGACTCACCATCCTGCTCATCCCGGTGGCGCTGGTGCCGATCGTGGCGTTCTCGTTGCATCTGCCGGCGGCAGTGTTCGAGGAGACGTCGGCGATGGCGTCACTCCGCCGCAGTTCCCAGCTGGTCCGCCATGAGGTCACCAAGGTCGCGGTAGTGCTTGGCGTATGCGTCTTGGTGGCGTCGGCGGTCGGCCCGGTTCTGGGCACGGTCCTGATTCTGGCAACCGACGCTCCGTTCCTGCTGGCCAATGTGGTTGCCGGCCTCGCGTTTGCGTTCCTCATGCCCTTCGTTGGGCTCGTCATGGCCTACACCTATTGGGACGCGAGAGTGCGGGTCCTCCGAGCGGGCGGCCGGATCCGCGCGCCCCAAACGCTCCCGGCGGAGCTGCCCGCACCCGGCGCGTCCCCGCCCACGTAGGGCCGGGCAAGGCTTGCGAGGCAGACCGCCGCCGGTGACGTATCGGAGCGCACGGAGGATGGTCGTCGCGTAGCCGACCCAGGCGACTGCAGATCGGAAGATCGACGCGCACTGCGCAAGTTCTGCATAGGCCGCTGGATCTCAGGCGGGTCGCCGGCTACTACTGCCGCGTCATGGCGATCTTGAAGCGCTCCTCCGGTGTGATCAAGTGGTCGAGGTTTTCGGCGGCTTCTGCGATGTCGATCTGCACCCATTTGATCGATCCGGTGAAGCGGCTGGTTTGCGGTGTGTAGTCGTCGCTGACCGGCGATGCGGTGTCTCTGCCGACGTCGCAGGTCTCCTCAACTGAGAAGAGCATCGGCACGGACACCTCGACGCGCCCTTCGCCGGTCTTCGTACCGCCGACATAAAGCGTCACCGTGGCGCCCTTGCCGAGTCCACCGCCGTCGTAGGCGAATTCGGCTCGAACCTGGTGCGACCCGGGTGGGATGTCCGCGTCGCCCTCGATGGCGAAGGACTGCAGGCCGAGCATGTTGTACCAATACTTCGGTCTGCCCTTGTTCAGGTACAGGCTCCAGCCGGCGAACGCGCCGCCTTGGGCGACGATCACGCCTTCAGCGCCGCCGTCGGGGACCTGCAGCTCCGCGGTGATCGAGTGCGACTTGTTCTTGGTGTTGATCACGACGTTCTCGGTCAGCCGTCCCATGCCCGAGAAAAGCAGCTGCGAGTTGCCGCCGATCAGGACCGGCCGCCCGGCGAGGTCGGAGTTGAACCGCTCGACGCGCCGGTCGTCCAGCGGCAGCACGTTGTACTTACGTGCTTCCTCCATGAACAGCGTCTTCAGTTCTTCGAGTTTTTCGGGCATCTCGGCGGCCAGGTCGTGGGCCTGAGTCCAGTCGGCGTTCGTGTCGTAGAGCTCCCAGATGTCGTCTGCGAATGGCAGCTCCTCCGCCTTGAACACCCATGGAATGGAGTGTCGTGTGACCGCCGTCCAGCCTTTGTCGTAGATGCCGCGATTGCACAACATCTCGAAGTACTGCGTCTGTCGACGCTCGACCGCGTTCGGGTCGTCGAAGGTGTAACGCATGCTGACGCCCTCGATCGGCTTCTGCTCGACACCGTGCACCACCTGCGGTTCCGGGAGGCCGGCCGCCTCGAGCACCGTCGGCGCGACGTCGATCACGTGGTGGAACTGGCTGCGCACCTCGCCCTTGGCGTTGATCCCGTTCGGCCAGTGGACGATCGCGCCGTTCCGCGTGCCGCCCCAGTGCGAGGCGATCTGCTTGGTCCACTGGTAGGGCGCGTCCATTGCGTGCGCCCATCCGACCGCGTAGTGGTTGTACGCGGCGGTAGTCCCGAAGTCATCGATCCTGGAGACCATGAACTCGGTGGTTTCGAGCGCGGCGGCCCCATTCAGGACGGCGATCTCGTTGAAGCAACCGTGCGGTGTCCCTTCCGCACTGGCGCCGTTGTCGCCGGTGATCAGGAAGACGAGAGTGTTGTCGAGGATCCCGAGCTCACCGAGAGCGTCGATCACCCTGCCGATGTGGTGATCGGTGTGCTCCATGAATCCCGCATAGACCTCCATCTGCCGCGCGAGCACGGGCTTCAGGTCGTCGGCGATGTCGTCCCAGGCGGGGATCTCGTCCGGTCGCGCGGTCAGGTCGGCCTCTGGCGGGATCACGCCGAGTTCCTTCTGTCGCGCGAGTGTCTCCTCGCGCAGCATGTCCCAGCCCTGATCGAACTTGCCCTTGTGCTTCGCCGACCACTCCTCCGGCACGTGGTGCGGAGCATGGGTCGCGCCGGGCGCGTAGTAGATGAAGAATGGCTTGTCGCCCATCAGCGCCTTCTGCTGCCGGATCCAGCCAATCGTCCGGTCGGTGATGTCCTCGGTGAGGTGGTAACCCTCCTCAGGTGTCTTGCTCGGCTCAACCGCTGTCGTCCCCTCGTACAGCGCGGGGTAGTACTGGTTCGTCTCCCCGCCGAGGAAACCGTAGAAGTACTCGAAGCCTCCGCCACCGGTAGGCCACGAATCGAACGGCCCCAGCGGGCTCGTCTCCCATACCGGCACCTCGTGGCACTTCCCGAACTGCGCCGTCGCATAGCCGTTCAGCTTCAGTGTCTCAGCCAACGGCGCGCACGTATTCGGCAAGATCGAGCTGTACCCCGGCGCCGAGGTCGCCAGCTCGGTGACCCCGCCCATCCCAACCGTGTGATGGTTCCGGCCCGACAGCAGCGCCGCCCTCGTCGGCGAGCAGAGCGCCGTCGTGTGGAAGCGGTTGAACTTCAGCCCTTCACTCGCCAGACCTTCCATCCTCGGTGTCTGGCACGGACCCCCAAACGCGCTCGACGAACCGAACCCCGCGTCATCGAGCAGAATGATCAAAAGTTCGGCGCGCCCGTCGGCGGGCGCAGCGGCTCGATCGGCGGGAACTGCGCCGCAGGATCCTTCGCGTCCACGAACACCGGTCCGTCGTACGGACGATCAGGATTCGGCAGCACACGACGCTCTACCGACGTCGAATCGGTCATGAGAGCTCTCCTGTCTCCATAGCTCGATCCGACGATCCCGCCAGCGGGTAGGCCCTGCATCATCCGGCAAGGATGAACGATCGTGCGCCTTATGCGATGGACCCTTGTCCCCTCGAGGTCAACGAGCGCCTTGCCGATTATCTCTTCCGTTGACCAGGCACCTCCCCGAACCTGCGATGAGCGACAGGCGGGAGGACGCACCTACTCCGCTCCGACCTAGGCGCCCAATCGGCCCCGTCATCCCGGGTCATGAGGCCGCCGAAGCGGTGGCGGCGTCGCCGCGGTCGGTGCGAACGCGGTGGGCGATCTCGCCGGTACGGTCGGTCCCCCCGCCATCGGCGGGCTTGTCGGAGCCGGGCTCGTCCCGGTGCCGCGGCCGCGACCCTCAGCCTCAGCAACTGCTGGAACCGACCCGCGAGGCATCTCCTCGCTGAGGCCTCATCACGCTGGAATCTCTAGCGCCAGCGTCATGCATGCGCTCGATGCTGCCTGCGATGCCCGCGACCGCACGACACGGAGCAGCGGCGTGGTGTGTGACCGAGTCGCTCGGCGCGCTCAGCCGCTCACCCCGATGCCGATGACGAAGCCGCCGATCAGGATCATCATCGTGGCACCAACCGTGCTGGAGTGAGCGGCGATCCACCCCTTCGCCGCGAGGAGGCGAGGTTCCATCCGCCGCGGAAACAGGATCGTCGCGACGATAGGAACGCTTACGGTGCAGGTGGCGATCGCGGTGTAGAAGACCACCAGGCCGAGGTTGTCGCCGAACATCAAGTCCACCCCGACGATCGCCAGCGCCGCGGCCGCCGCCAGGAGTATCGCCTTCGGACGAAGGTTCAGCGCCAGGCCGATGCCGAACACGGGCAGGATGCCGAACGTACCGATGTTGTCCAGCCAGCCCGGTCCACGTCCGCTCCCTGCGCGGGACCGACGCGCGAGGGCCACGACGCCCAGCAGCACGAGGGCAATCCCGATCACCACCTCCAGCTTGCCGACGAGGGCCTCATGTTCGCGCGGTCGCCCAGGAAGCGCCTGGCTGGCCACAGTCGCCAACGCGACGGTGGCGAAGGTGCCGAGCACCGTGCCGACCAGGAAGCCCAGGCCGGAGCGGCTGCGGCTCTCCGCCAGCAAGATGAAGATGGTGGCAGTGATGGGGACGCTGCTCAGCGCCGCCGCGAGGGCCAGCGGTATCAGCTGAAGCAGTGCCTGCCCCATCGCGTCTCCGATCTCGACCGCACGACGAGGCTTCCGGATTGGCGTACACGGCACGTCCCGTCACCGGAAGTATCGCGCACCCGGCGCGCAATGCCTCAGCGGGGGAAGGCTGCTGCGCCCGAGCAACGTCGAAGCTGCCGAAAAGGTCGGGGTGGGTGAAGTCGACGGCCACGACTACACCGCAGTTACAGTCTCGCCAGGGCGTGCGAGGTGGGCTGACGTTCGGGCTGGTGGATTCCACGGCTGTCGCATCTTCCGCGATGGTCAGGTATCGGTCTGGTACTCGTTGCCGGCCAACCGGATGGGCGCCGTCGTTGACGAAGGGCAGCTCAAGCAGGACGTGCGAGCTTGCCTTGAGATCGGGTCATCGTTGCTGGCCGTGGACGGGCGAGTCGCTCCGCCTTGCGAGATCAGCCCGATCGACATGATTGGGGTCTGTCGCCCAACTCGGAACTCGCCCGCAGGCCACAATGCCCGGCTTTGGACGGCCCGGTGACAATGTGCGAGTCGAGGCAGACGAGTCGGTTGGACCACCTCCTTGTCTGCAACCACGGTCGCCGACGTAGCCGACACCCTCGGCAGGCTCCTAGTTCGTTGCTGGCGACTCTGACCACCGCCAGAAGATCCCACTGCCGAGGCCTTAGGTTCCGACTAGCTACACGACGAGCGATGCGTCTCCTCACGTGACGCGGTTCATGACGCGAACTGAAGCCAACTGGTGTTTAGAGGTGCCTACGGAGACACTCCTGACGCCTAGAGGTGGCAGAGTTCATGGCATCGCGCAGCCGCAGGTGCTCCATCGAACAGCTCGACGGCTTGACCCGCGCACACGTGGCTAGAGGCATCGATGGCCGGCTACACCACGGATGCTCGCTTGCCGCGGCTTGCCTCCACTAGACCGTCCGCCTTTCTCGGCCTCCTCGGAGGCTGCGGCCTCACGCAGGTACCGATTCTGCCGGTAAAGGTGTCCTTGCCGGCGTAGACCACAGCGCGGAAGGTGCCACCCGGGCGAGCCTCGACGTATCCCCGAGCCCTCTTCTCTCGTACCACAGATCGAATCCTAGAACCGATTCATCCCCGAGAGCATCCCCAGCGAGCTCCCGGCACCCCCACCTCGAAACCTGTTTCCGCAGGTCAGGAAGGGGTGCCCCGGCAGGATTCGAACCTGCGGCACATGGTTCAGGAAAACATTCGACAGCACAGCTCTGCTCCACTTGAGCCTTGTTTTGTTGCTGAATCGCCATCTGCAGACGCCTCAGAACACTCTGTTTGACCGTATTTCGCCCCACGTTTGGCCCCACGAGATCGCCTACAATGCTTGCATGGTGACGACAGCATCGAAGCGGTCGCGCGGCGAGATCGAGCACCTCCCATCCGGGTCGTTGCGGGTGAAGGTGTATGCGGGGATCAACCCCGTGACGGGGAAGAAGTTCTACCTCACCGAGACTGTTAAGCCCGGCCCACGTCAGGAGCGCACAGCCGAGCAGGTCCGCACCAAGCTCCTGAACCAAGTCGATGAGCAGCGAACTCCGAAGACCCGCGCCAAGCTCTCGGTGTGTTCGATACCTACTTCGAGCTACTCGACGTCGAGGTGTCGACTCTCCGTGGCTACGAGTCGAACTACAGGAACCACATCGAACCGCACCTGGGGCAGCTGCCACTGACGAAGCTGCAAAGCTCTGAACCCCTGCACAGCCTCTACGCCCAACTGCGCAAGTGCCGGGCGCATTGTAAGAAGCGGCGGATCAAGGTTGATCACCGCACCAGCCATCCCCATCTCTGCGACGAGCACAAGTCCACCCCCTGCTCTCCCCCACGCCCAGCCGACTGCCGAGCATGTCGTCGAATGTGCCAGCCGCATGTGTGCGTGGGTCTGGCAAGCTCCTCGGCGGGGCGCACGGCTGCGGTGCGTGGCGGCGGGGTGGATCGGCTGGTCGCTGCGCTGCGGGTGCTCGCGGCCCAGCTGGAGTGCGCTGACCACGAGGGCGAAGTGGCTGAAGGCCTGGGGCGTGTTTCCCAGCTGGCGTCGCGTCACGGGTTCCCACTCTTCGCTGAGCAGTCCGACCTTGTTGCGTAGGGCAAGTAATCGCTCGAAGAGGATGGTTGCTTCCGTGGTCCGTCCGTCGTGGTTCAGCGCGTCTACGAGCCAGAAGGAACAAGCGAGGAAGGCGCCTTCGCCGGCGGGAAGGCCGTCGTGGCTCGTCCCGGTGCGGTACCTCAGCACGAGCCCGTCCTGGGAGTTCCCGCTGGATCGCTTCGACCGTCCTGACGACCCGGGGGTCGGTGCCTGGAAGGAATCCGACCCGGGGGATGAGCAGCAGGCTGGCGTCCAGGTCCGTGCTGCCATAGGACTGGACGAAGGTGCCGCGCCTGGCGTCGTATCCGTTGGTCAGTACGTCGGTGTGGATCGCACCGCGCAGGTATTCCCATCGGCGGACAGGACCGGGGAGCACGCTGTCATGGGTGGCGCGGGCCATGCGATCGGCGGCGACCCAGGCCATCACTTTGGAGTGCGTGAAGTGGCGCCGTGGTCCGCGCATCTCCCACAACCCGTTGTCGGTGTCTTTTTGGTGGTGGCCGCTGCGACGATGCCGCCGGTGGGCCTGTAGGTGAGCGCCTTGAGCACGATCAGCGAACGCTGTAGGTCGTCGCGCCAGCGGCCGGTGACTGTTGAGCGTTCCGAGCAGCGCTCCCAGAAGTCGAGCGTGTCGGCCAATGCGCGGTCGGCGTCGACGGGCTTCGGTCTGCTGAGGTGGCTCGGCGCCCAGGTGAGGACGAATGGCACGGTGTCCCCGGCTCGGACTGTGAACTCGGAGATGGTGCGATTGTCCCGGCCTTCCAGGGGTGCCGGCGTGCGCAACCACGCCGAATCGGGCCCGGCTACGGCCTCGATGGCGCCGCCCACGTTGCGGACCCACGGGATGATCTGCCCGTAGTCGAATCGCAGGCGCAGCTCGCCGACCATCGGTACGGCTCCGCTGACACCTTGCACAATCCGGACGATGTCGGGAGCCTGGCCGCGTGGAGGCATGAAGTCGATGATTCGTACGGTGCCCTCGGGTGTGTCCCACTCCGACTCCAGCACTAGGGTGTCGCCCCGGTAGCGCCTGCGTGCGCAGGGCCCGCCCGCCCCGGGAGCGAGCAGCCACCGGCCGGCTTCAGCCGTGTCCAGCAGCGCCGCGGTATGGAGGTCTCCCAGCAGGGCGTAGTCCTCGATGGTTGTCATTGCCCGGCTGCCTCGATGTCGATGACGACCTTCACGTCGTCGGGCTGCCGGGCGAACGCTTCTGGATAACGATGAAGCGGAACTGTACGGGTGATCAGTCGGCTCATCCAGTTGGGGTCGGCAGCTGCCAGGGCGCAGGTCGATTGTTCGCAGTGTCGCCGGTTGGCGTTGACGCTGCCGAAGATGACCTCGTTGCCGAGCACTGCCTGACGGTTGAGGTCCCCGACATCGAGCGGCAGTCGACGGCCGGGTCCGGAGACGCCGGTCAGACAGACGATTGCGGCCGGTGCGCCGTTGCTCATCGCATCGACGACGACCTCCGGCACCCCCGTGCACTCCATCAGCACGTCGGCTCGCAGACCGGAGTCGGGCAACGAGTCGGAGTGGTAGGTGGCACCGAGCGAGCGGACGAGATCCGGTTTGAGTCCAGCGGTGACGCGGTCGAAGACGTGCACGCTCAGGCCGCGCTGGACGCCAAGCAGCGCTGCGAGCAGGCCGACCGGTCCGGCGCCGGTGACAGCGACGACCCCGGGCTGCCAGAAGGCACGCTTGCCGATCCGTTCTACCTGTTCCCAGGCCTTCGCCACGATGGTCGTCGGTTCGAGCAGAACGCCGAGACGTCCGACGGAGGGGCTCAGCCGTACGACGGCGTCCGGCTCAGCCCGCCACCGTTCCCGGGCCAACCCGTGCAGTCCTCGGATCCCGTGCTCGGTGTAGCGGCCGTTGCGGCACATGTCCCATTCACCGGCGGCGCAGGCTGTGCACGGCTCAGGATCGGGACGGCGCACGATGCCGACCACCAGATCACCCACCGACATGCCGCTGCCCGACGGTGCCTCGAGGACGCGCCCCAGATTCTCGTGACCGAGCACCAGGAAATCCTCGCCCGTCGGCGTCTCGCCGTACTCGCCGTTGATGATCTCCGAGTCGGTGCCGCACAGGCCGACCACCAGTGACTGGACCAGCAGCGAGCCTTCGTCAGGGTGCGGCTCAGCCATCTGCCTCAGGCTCGACGAGCCCTGCTGACCAGGCCGAACCGTCAGTGCGAGCATCGTCTCCCGACGCTTCGGTGCAACGTGGGCACCCTCATGCGGAGTCACTCCGCGCGCCGCCTGCAAGCGGTCGAGTTCAGCCAACGATTCGTTTCTGAGGTCGCGCAGCGGCACTCCTTGTCCGAGCTTGCCGGTCGTGTACTCGTCCAGCCTCGGGCACGGCCGATGAGAGCGAGATGAGAGCGACTCGTCGGTTCAGCTACGCGAACAACCCCGCTGGATAAGGGGTTGTACTGTCAAAAACGTGCGCAGACGCGTTGTGATTCTTTTCCTGGCCGCTCTGGCCCTGGCAGGTTTCGGAGCTGCTGCTCATTCGCTCCGGGCATCAGGTGCCCGGGCAGCGCACCGGTCTCCGTCAGCGTCCGGAGCGTCGGCTCAGTCGGCCAATCCGCCGCCCTTCACGAGTGCAACCAACCTCGTGATGACGAATGGTGTGCGGAACCAGCTGATCGCAGCAGCGGCCAAAATCAATGGCAATGTCCAGGTGTCGGAGTTCAAGGGGCTCGAGCCGCAAGGAAGCCACTATGCGTATGACCCCGCGACAGAGACGTACTGGGCGGCAGCTTCGCTTCTTCCCCGCGACGATTCCTCCGCCGCTGCGGTCTCGGTTCAAGACAACGGCTCCTACAACGTCTTTCGTCGAACGCTCGGAGGATCGTGGACGGCGTACGACGTAGGGCTGGCCGGTGTCGGCGGCACAGGTTGCCCGATCACCTTGCCGCCGGCGGTGTTGCAGCTGTGGGGCTGGCCGAGCAAGAGCTGCGGGCCTGGCCCGCCATCCTGAGCACGACCGCTCCCGCCGCATCCTGGCGACGCCGCTGACTACCGCCAGCAGGTACGGCGACCTCCCGCTGGCAGGATGCGGAGATCGGCGCTGGCCCGTGACGACACAACAGTCCCGCACGTACCTGATGATGAAGAGGCGACCGCATGCTTGACAAGGGCAACAGATTCCGGCCGGCCGGGGTCGGCGTGATCCTGGGTGTGGTCGGCGTCGTCTTCGGTGACATCGGGACCAGTCCGCTGTACGCGGTGCAGACCGTCTTCTCGATCGGCGGCGGAGCAGTAGCCCCGACAGCGGGTGATGTCTTCGGCATCGTGTCGCTCATCTTCTGGTCGATCACGTTGATCGTGTCGGTCAAGTACGTCGTCTTCGTGATGCGCGCCGACAACGACGGTGAAGGCGGCGTGATGGCGCTGGCCGCGTTCCTCGGAGGCCAGCTCGGCGGTATTGGGCGTCGCGGCGTGGCCTTGATTCTGGGGCTCGGCATCCTGGGCGCGGCCTTGTTCTTCGGCGACAGCATCATCACCCCGGCGATCTCGGTGCTGTCGGCGGTCGAAGGACTCGAGGTCGCCTCGCTCGGTCTGTCGCACCTGGTGCTGCCAGTCACTGCCGTCGTGCTGACGTTGCTGTTTGCGATGCAGCGCCGGGGAACCGAGCGGATCGGCAACCTCTTCGGCCCGGTCATGACCGTGTGGTTCGTGTCGATCGGTGCGGCCGGCGTGGCGGGAATCGTGCCGTATCCGGGTGTTCTGTGGGCACTGTCTCCGACGTACGCGGTCGCCTTCGTCGTCGATCGCCCGTCTACCGCGTTCGTCGCGATGGGCGCCGTTGTACTGGCGATAACCGGCGCCGAGGCCCTGTACGCCGACATGGGGCACTTCGGCCGGAACCCTATCCGCCGAGCATGGTTCGTCATCGTCTTCCCGGCGCTAACGCTGAACTACCTCGCCCAGGGCGCGCTGATCCTGCACGACCCGGGCACGCGGGAGAACCCGTTCTTCCTGCTGCTGCCGGCGTGGGCGCGGCTGCCCATGGTCCTCCTCGCCACCGCGGCGACGGTGATCGCTTCGCAGGCCGTCATCTCCGGCGCATTCTCCGTGTCCCGGCAGGCACTGGGACTCGGCCTTCTCCCACGACTACGCATCCGGCAGACCTCCGGCCGCGAGTACGGCCAGATCTATATTCCGGGTGTGAACTGGCTGCTGTTCGCGGCGGTACTGATCGTGGTGCTCACCTTCGGTTCCTCGGCGCGGCTTGCGACCGCCTACGGCGTCGCCGTCACCGGCACGTTCTTGATCACCACGACGATGTTCCTGGTGGTTGCGCGGACCCGATGGCACTGGGCGACCTGGCAGTGCGTGCTCGTCGGGCTGGTGCTCGGCGGCCTGGAGCTCAGCTACTTTGCCGCCAACCTCACTAAGGTGACACACGGCGGGTGGCTGACCCTGCTGATCGCGGCTGTGGTGTTCACCGTGATGGTCACCTGGCGGCGCGGACACCAGATCGTCAGCTCGCGCCGCGCGAAGCTGGAAGGCCCGCTGCCCGACTTCATCGGCGAAATGAGGGCTGCCCACCTGAAGCGGGTCCCAGGACTTGCCGTGTTCCCGCACGCGGACAAGGCAACGACGCCTTTGGCCCTTCGGCTGAACGTCGCGCACAATCACGTGCGGCATGAGCGGATCGTGATCATCTCGAGCCTGACCGCGCCAGTTCCTCATGTGCCATGGGACCGCCGCCTCAGCGTCGACCAGCTGCGCGACCCGAACGACGGCATCGTGTACGTCGCGGCGAGGTTCGGGTTCCACGATGACACCGACCTTCCTGAGGTCGTGCGGCGTGTCGCCGGCACTGGTCCCGAGACGGACTTCGATCCGGACGCCGCCTCGTACTTCGTGTCTCGCCTCGCGCTCCGCCGTACCCGTGCCCCCGGACTCGCCGGGTGGCGGAAACAACTGTTCCTCGTGCTGTGGCGCAACGGCGCGACTCAGCCGGAGTTCTTCCACCTGCCCGATGACCGCACCGTCATCCTCAGCACCGAAGTACGCCTATAGGTCCGGCTTTCGAGATCTCAAACGCCAGGTGAAGGCGAGGCATGGTTGCCGCCGGCCGGGTCGACATGGATCGCGGGCCGCCGGGCGAGCATTCGGAGGCTGGGGCGATCGCGCCTCCGGAGAGGGTTCTCGGGTGGATGCCGCGGGATCTCCCGCAGGTCGTCGAGCGTCCCGGCCAAACGCGTCCGCGATCTCGTCGGGCTGCGCCCGGAGTTCGGACTGTCCGTTGGGCATTGAAGAGCGTGGCGATGAGAACAGCCAGGGCGCGGTTCGTCATGCGGCTTCGCCTTGATCGGCAGACGGCATGGTGAATGACTGGTGCGCCACTGCGCGTCCAGAAGGTTGCCTTCGGCATCACGGTCCACGCCCTCGCCCATCACCGCGAGCGCGACGTGGGACAGCGGGGCGAGGTTTGGGCCTCCAGACGGAGCGCCGTACGGGAACGTCGAGCACGGTCTGACGCCGGTCGCGCTGGCGGTGAAGGAAGGCCTCGCGCTGGAAGTTGCATGGGTCTGGTGCTTTCACCGAGTTCTCATGAACTCGTCGGCAGCGTTGTTGCGACGACATACCCGGCGTCGACCCGACGGAGGAACCATGACGATCATCAAGCGGGGCCGAACGGCGATCCGCTGGCTGCCGGTCCTGCTGGCACTGCTCACGGTGGCTGGATGCGGTTCGATTCCGCCCTTCCAGGACCTTCCCGCGGGCGGGGTCGATGCCGAGTCAGGCCGGGTCGTCATCGACGACATCTGGGTCGATGGGCCACACGGAATCACTGCCGGGGGCAGCGCGCCGTTGCGGTTGGCGATCACGAACGAGTCCCCGACCGCGGACACCCTGGTCGGTGTCTCGACCCCGATCGCCGAGCGAGTCGTGCTCGAGCAGGGCGGTCACCCGGTAGCAGGTATTGCGCTGCCGGCATCAGGCTTCGTCGACCTCGAGTGGCGGACGGGTGTCGAGCTCGAGGGTCTGCGTACGTCGCTCATTCCCGGCACGTACGTCCCGGTGACCCTGCGGTTCGCGCACGCGACTCCGGTGACCGTTCGGACAGCCATCGGACCACTCGCCGCACCCGAGCCGCAGAACCCTGCCACCTCGGCCTGAGTCGGCCGTAGAGAGGAGCGAGATGAGTATCGCGGAAACGACAGCCACCAGCCCGGTTCGCAGTCTGGTCCCGGCCCGGCTGGATCGGTTGCCATGGTCGAAGTTCCACTGGCTGGTGGTCATCGGCCTCGGCGTCTCCTGGATCCTCGACGGGTTGGAGATCCAGATCGTGTCGCAGGCGGGCTACCAGAGCACGCTCGGTCTTTCCGCCGGCGCGGTGGGCGCCGTCGGCTCGGTCTATCTGGCCGGACAGGTGCTGGGCGCGCTGTTCTTCGGGCGGATCACCGACCGGCTCGGCCGCCGGAAGCTGTTCATGATCACCCTGGGCGTCTATCTGGTCGCGAGCGGGATCGGCGGGCTGTCGTTCAGTCTGTGGTTCCTGTTGGTCTTCCGCTTCATCGCCGGGATGGGGATCGGCGGTGAGTACACCGCGATCAACTCGGCGATCGACGAGCTGATCCCGTCGCGTTACCGCGGCCGGGTCGACATCGCGGTGAACGGGACGTACTGGGGCGGCGCGGCGCTCGGTGCCGTGGCCAACCTGTACCTGCTGTCCGGCCATCTGCCCAGCAACGTTGGCTGGCGGATCGGCTTCTTCATCGGGCCGGTGATCGGCCTGGTCATCATCTTCCTGCGCCGGACCCTCCCGGAGAGTCCGCGCTGGCTGATGACCCACGGACGGCAGGAGGAGGCGGAGCACACGGTGGCGGAGATCGAACGCCGGACAACGTCCCGGGGCGCCGAGCTCCCGCCCGTTCCGGAGCGGCTGGCGCTGGAGATCACGCCCGTCGACAGAGTTTCCTACCTGAAGATCGCGAAGGTGTTCTTCCGCGACTATCCCTCGCGATCCTTCCTCGGCTTCTCGATGATGGTGACGCAGGCCTTCCTGTACAACGCGATCTTCTTCACCTACGCCCTGGTCCTGCAGCACTTCTACGGCGTGCCAAAGGCACACACCAGCTACTACTTCTTCCCGTTTGCACTCGGCAACCTTCTCGGGCCGCTGCTGATCGGGCACCTGTTCGACACCATCGGCCGGCGCCGGATGATCCTGTTCACCTACGGAGTCTCGGGATTGTTGCTGCTGGCCTCGGCGTACCTGTTCCAGGCGGGACTGCTCAACGCCACCACGCAGACCGCCTTGTGGTGCGTGATCTTCTTCCTCGCCTCGGCCGGCGCCTCGTCGGCGTACCTGACCGTGAGCGAGATCTTCCCGCTGGAGCTGCGCGCGCAGGCGATCTCGTTCTTCTTCGCCATCTCGCAAGGAGCGGGCGGAGTGGTCGCGCCGTTCCTGTTCGGGCATCTCATCGGCAGCGGCGACAGCGCGGTCCCGGACCGGAATCCGCTGACCTGGGGTTACGTGATCGGAGCCGTGATCATGATCGCCGGCGGAGTCATCGCCTGGTACTTCGGCGTCGACGCCGAACGCCGGTCGCTCGAGGACATCGCCCACCCCTTGTCGGCAACCACGAACCATCGGGAGGTCACGTCATGAGTGGATTCATCGTCGTCGCGGTCGATCCGGCGACAGGCTCGAAGGCGGCACTGAGATGGGCCGCCGACGAGGCCAGGCTCCGCCAAGCGCGCCTGCACGCCGTGATGGCGTGGCGGGCCGCGCGGCCACCGGCCGCTCCTGCCGCCCGGCCACCGGTGACTCTGAGCCTCAGTCCCGCGGACGCCCAGACCGACGCCGATGCGAAGCTCGCCAAGCTTGTCGCCGACGCGCTCGGCCCCGGGAACGCGGCCTGCTGCCTCGCGGTGCACGGAGCGAAGCTGCCGGTCTTGTTGACCGCTGCTCACGATGCCGACCTGCTCGTGCTCGACCCGCCTCGCCCGACCGAACTCACCCGCGCCAAGGCCAGCCTGCTCGCGCCCCAACTGGTGTTCCGGGTGCCGTGCCCAGTCGTGGTCATCCCACCCCGAGCCGCGTAGGGCGGCTACCTCATCGGCGGTGCCGGCGTCTGATGATCAGCGCAACGATCACGAGGACCATCGCGATCAGTACGCCGGACCAGCCGAGGTAGCGTTCGGCTCGCGCGTAGGCCGCACCGGCGAGGAATCCGACGCCGGCTACGGTGACGGCCCATAGCGTCCCGCCGGCCACGTTGTATGCGACGAAGCGCCGGTAGGGCAACCCGCTCGCGCCGACCACCGACGGGACCAGCGCCCTCAGCAGCGCCACTGAACGACCGAGCAGGACGGCGGGACCGCCGTACCTCTGGACGAACGCCTGCGCACGGTCCAGACGCTTTCTCGTCGCGTCGGACCCCCGAGAGAACAGGCGCGGTCCCAACCTCGTGCCGACGGCATATCCGATGCTGTCGCCCACGACCGCGCCTAGCGCCGCGACCGCCATCACGGCGAGCAGTGGTACTCGGCCCTCATGTGCGAAGACTCCGCCGAGCAGTACGGCGATCTCGCCGGGTATCGCGACACCCAGCAGGGTCGAGGCCTCGAGCGCGGGCAACGCGAAGACCAGGAGGAGCAGGACCCAGGGCGGCACTCTCGCCAGTTCGCCGAGCAGGCTGCTCATTCGGCGCCGGGGTCGAGTCGATACCCGGCGCCACGGACGGTGTGGATGGTGTCCCGGCCGAACGGGCGATCCACCTTGTCGCGAAGGTAGCGGATGTAGACGTCGACCAGGTTCGACCCGCCGTCGTACGCGAAGTCCCAGACATGGTCGATCAGGTAGGTCCGACTGAGCGCCTCGCCGGGTCTGCGCATCAGTTCGTGGAGGAGCGCGAACTCCTTCGGGGACAGTGCGACCTCGACCTCGCCGCGCCGGACGATCCGAGATACCGGATCCAGGATCAGGTCGCCGACCTGCAGGACGACGGGACGTTCCAGCGGTCCTCGCCGGGTGAGCGACCGGACGCGGGCGAACAGCTCCGCCAGCGCGAACGGCTTCGTGAGGTAGTCGTCGGCGCCGGAGTCCAGGCCACGGACACGGTCCGGCACGGCGTCCCGCGCGGTCAGCATGAGTACGGGCGCCCACCGGCCTTCGGCACGCATCCGGCGGCACACCTCGAAGCCGTCCGGCGCGGGGATCATGGCGTCGAGCACCACGCCGTCGTAGTCGTTCTCGAGCGCGTTCCACAGTGCGTCCGCCCCGTTGGCCGCGGCATCGACGGCGTACCCTTCCCGCTGCAGGCTGCGGACCAGCAAGGCGGCCATGCCGGGATCATCCTCCACCACGAGCAGCCGCATACCTGCCAGCGTAGAACTCGGTTGCCTCATGGCTGCGGCTCACCCGCCTCGTCGAGCGGCCGCACGGAGATCTGCCCCCGGGCGGTGAGCCGCGCGAGGTCACCACGCAGTCGCTCGACCTCGTCCCGGAGTTCCTCGATGGCAACAGCGGCCCGGCGGTCCGACTCCAGGGCGTACAGCGCGACTTCGGCTGCGGTGTCGTCGAGGCGTTTCGAGGTCATCAGCACGATGGACAGCGCCACCACCACGAGACCGGACAGGACGACGGTCATGCCGGTGGCGGCGTCGCGTCGTACGGTGAGCACTATCCCCGCCCCGACCAGACCCGCGCCTACCGTGGCGGCGGTCCATGATCCCAGCAGCCCGCGCGCCAGGTCCGCGGCCCGTTCGCGCCGGGGCAGCCCGTCGTGCGACCGGACCCCGGGGTGCAGACTCCAGGTCGGTTTGCGGCCGCGCAGTCGGGCCGGGCGAGGCGAGTGGGTGATGTCCGGGGTCACGGTGCCAGGATCGGGCCGAGAGGATGAGAGGACGGTGAAAGGGGATGCGACTGCTGCCGCGCTCGTTGCGGGGTCGGGTGACCTTGGTGTTCACGGTCGGCGCGGCCGTCGTGCTCAGTCTGTGCCTGGCTATGTTGTACGTCGCCCTGGACAACCAACTGACGTCCGCTCTCGACGAGGACCTGTCGTCGCGCAGCTCCGACATGTCGGCCGCCCTGCACGCGGGAGACAGCGGGGCGGTCGCCCGTGACCCGATGGCCCAGCTGTACGCATCCGATGGCATTCTGCTGGCCGGCTCGCCATCCCTGGGCGAGGGCAGACTGCTCAGCGCGGCGGACGTCAGGGACCTTCAGCGCGAGGTCGCCGAGACGCGATCGCTTTCGATCGGCGGCAAGGCTGATCGGTCGAAGGTGCGGATCCTGCCGCGGCGGCTGGGATCGGGTGAGGTCCTGGTGGTCGGCGTCTCCGCGGAACCCTTGCAGGCCGCCCGCGAGCGCTTGGCGGCCGTCCTGCTCGTGGCCGCGCCACTGCTCATCGGCCTTCTCTGCCTCGGCGGATGGCTAGTCGTCCGGACCGCACTACGGCCGGTCGACATCCTGACCCGCGAGGCGGCCGCGATCTCGTCGGTCGAAACCGATCGCCGGCTGCCCGCCGTACCCGGCAATGACGAGATCGCCCGGCTCGCACGGACCCTCGACGGAATGCTCGGCCGGCTCCGGGTCGCCTTCGAGCGGGAGCGCGCGTTCGTCGACGACGCCAGCCACGAGTTGCGGACTCCGATCGCGGTGCTCCGGGGGGAGATCGAGCTCGCCTTGTCCGCACTCGGCGAACCGGCAGAGGTCGAGCGCTCGCTCGTCGCGGCGCTCGGCGAGACCGAACGACTGACCCGGCTCGCCGAGGACCTGCTGCTCCTCGCACGCGAGCGAGCCGGCTCTCTCGTCATCCGCCGTGAGCCGGTCGACCTGCTGGACCTGGCCGCTGGCGAGGCGCGGCGCCTTGGCCCGGTGCTCGGACCGCGGATCGAGGTTCTCGGCGAGACCGTGGTCGTCGACGGGGACCCCGATCGGCTCCGCCAGGTGCTGACCAACCTGCTACACAACAGCGCCGCTGCCGGAGCCAGGACTGTACAAGTGCGGGCGACCAGCGATGCGACAGCCACGGCACTGGAGATCTCCGACGACGGACCCGGGTTCCCACCCGCCGTCATCGACTCAGCCTTCGAACGGTTCGTCCGCGGCGACAACGCCCGGACGCCGGGCTCGTCCGGGGCGGGTCTGGGTCTGGCGATCGTGCGCGCGGTGGTTGCCGCGCATGGTGGCACTGTCCAGGCACGCAACGGCGAGCCGCTTGGCGGCGCTGTGATCACCGCGCGACTACCGCCCGGTTGACCCGCGCTCCGATCGGCGGTCAGCGCACGCCGGTGATGGTGAAGCGTTCGGCGGACTGGACGTGCCCACCGGTCGAGGTCAGGATCGTCAAGGCAGGATCGGTGGAGACGAAAGGTCGAATGCGTCAGTTTGAGTGAGACTGCGCCAACTCAACTGAGACAGGACGACTTCGAATGGCCGCTGTCCATGGGGACGCGGTAAGGGCCATCAGGACGTGTTGTACCTTACGCAAGATCCCCTATCGGCGTCGCCGCGACCGGCGCGGCCGTGGAACCGGGGTGGACAGGAGCCACCTGCGGCCCACAGAGGCGCAGTCCTCCGCACGGAGAGGCCAGAGGTCATTGCGGCAACGACCTTTGGCGGCGACTCCCGCGGGTAGCGACGATTCGTCCTGTCATGTCGCAGGACATCGGTGACAGTTCTGTGTCAGGACATCGGTGACACATCAGGGTGCTTGGTGGTGACACTCCTGGCTGTGTTGAGCGGTGCCGACCACCAATGAACCTGCTGGTCCTCTCGTGTCCGTCTCGCGATCCGTGCCAGGACCCGGCCCGATGGCCGGGTGCGGCGCTGGAGCCCGCAGGCGACGGCCGCGCCAGCTATCGTGCAGAGCGTGCCGGGACTACGGAAGATCCTCACCGACGGCGAATCGAAAGTGGACCGTGTGCTCGACGAGTACGCGCGTGACAACGGTTACCGGTTGCTCCTCAAGCCTCGCTTCCGCGACGTCATCGACGTCGACGACATGCACCTGAGCGGGCGCGAGCGGAACTTCACCTTCGCGGCACACCTCGACTTCGTAGCCGCCGACGCCGCAACCACCGGTGGCGCTCAGCGCCCAGCAGGGCAATGCGCTGCTATTGCCTCACCAAGGAATGTCGGGGTTGTAACCCTTTCGGGTTGACCGGTTCGGTGAATCGGATTCGGTTTCGGCGCATTGTGCGCTGTGTCGGCTGATTGCGTGATACCGCTCAGGCTACGGGCGGGTTCGGACGGGTGTAGGTCAGGGCGAGGTTGCCTCTTGGGAATGACTTCACATCGACCAACGTCAGCCTCGTGAACTCGGTGAACAACGGCCCACCGCCACCGTGTGCGACCGGATTGACCAAGAGGTGGTATTCGTCGACCAGGTCGGCCCGCACGAGCGACTGCGCGAACCGCACGCCGCCGTGGGCGAGGATCGGACCGCCGTCTTGCGCCTTCAGAGCCTGGACCTCTGTGACGAGATCGCCGGAGCAGACCGTGGTCGTCGCCCATGGGGTGTCGATCGGTCTCCGGGAGAAGACGACCTTCGGGATCCGGTTCATCGCCTCGGCTTCGGGGCCGTCCTGGAAGGGCCAGTGGCCGGCCATGTCCCGATACGCCTGGGATCCCATCGCGTGCACGCCAGCACTGCCGAGAACCTCGGCCATGTGAGCGACAAACTCCTCGTCCTCGTACTCGAGAAAGAAGTCCTCTGGCACACCAGCCGGCGGCGAGCCGTAACCGTCGAGGGACAGACCGTGGCGAAGAATGAGCGGGCGCATAGGAAGCTCTCCTTAAGTTTGTGTCGGGGTGCGGGGCGACTGTTGATCATCGACCCCCTACTGGCTACAGGGTGGCCGGCAGGGCGACCCGGAACGATCTGTGGGGCTGCTGGTTGTCGGTTACGAGGTCTGTCCACCGCAGCAGCCAGGGCGGTGACCTGTCGGTTCCTGGGGCGGTCCGACCGGTGTCGCGCCGGGTCGGGACCACTGGGCAGTTGGTCGGCCGATTCGGTCGCCCGCCCTGGCTCCAGCCGGTCAGGTTGCCGTGATCATCGGTGCGCCAGAAGGCGCCGTTGGGCCCTTGCGGCCAGCCCTCGGGTGAGTCCTCCCAGGCTTCTTGACGTCCATAGACGGTCCGGTCGATCAGTTGCAAGGACGAGGAGATCGCCTCGACGCCACGGTCGGTGGTTTCCCAGGTCAGAAATGCCCGGTCACCCCGGCGGAGGTAACAGGAGATATGTCCGCCGCCACCGGCCGATATGGCGGGATCACCGACCCTTTAGTTGGAATACCAGGGCTGGTTGTGGCCCATGAATTCACGAAACCGGGCGAGTTCGTCGTAGGGCCCTTCGCCGAAGAAGGCGAAGCTGATGCCACGGGCGTTGAGGTAGGAGGCGTCGTGGAAGCCCCAGGTGAACAGGGTGCAACCCTCGCATTGCTTCTCGATCGGCTCGCCCGGATAGAACATGTGCTTGTACACGACCAACTGGTCGCGGCCGTCAAACAGATCGATGAACGGCGTAGGCCCGCCGGCCCCCTCGAGGGAGACCGGTCCGACCTCGGTGATCGGCAACCGGCGACGCGCGGCCGCGATCGCGTCACCCTCACGGGTGTGCGCCTTCTCGCGCTCCAACAGTGCCTCGCGCTCTTGGAGCCAGGTTTCCCGGTCGACAATCGGCGGTGTAACCGGGTTGACGATTTTCGCTGTCATTGGGCGCCTCTCCTGCTGGGGATCTTGCTGCAGATCCCTGCCCGATCTGGCCACCCCTTGTGGGCGGTCGGTTCACACCTACGACGAAGAGCCCGCCGCCAATCAGACACCTTCGGCTAGATTTCCTCACGAATCCTTCGGTCCCCGATGGTCCTGTGCCAACAGACGCTGACACCGGGTGATCCAGTAGCCCGATTACCTACCCAACGTTGCTTGACGAGGTACTAGATCGGCTCGGACGCGACAGTCGTCGTGCCTGGTCTCCAGAGGCGATGCGCTGGGGCTCAATGCCCTCGTCGGAGCCCTGACGGCGACAGGCGACGCCGAACTCCGAGCCGTGTCCAGCTCAGCCGTCGCGACCTTCACCGTGTGTCCAGGAGACGGGAACAGGCAAGAGTTGCAATGACGGGCTCTCGCCGACCAGGACGTCCGAACTTGAACCCCGCGGTCCGCGCCACAAGACGCCCGGAAGCGTCACCAAAGTCCTGACACATCAACTGTTACCGATGTCCTGATGCAGAACCGTCACCCATGTCCAGAGACATCACAGCGACGATTCGCCCCCTTCCCCTCAGACTAGAACACCAGTTCGAGTAATCGCCGACGGCCCTAGCTGTCACCATGGCGGGCGATGCGGTGCTCGCCCACCGCGCAGGCGCAGCGCTGGCCAGCCAGCGAGTTCTTCAGGTTCAAGATCAAGCCTGACCAACTACGAGCCCGCGCCGGGTGGGACGGGTTCGCCATCGACCCCAGCCAGAATCGGAGACGGCTTGAATCCCTTGACGATGAGGTAGATACCGAACGACAACTCCCAGAAGAACTCTGGAATCGTCGCAATGCCCTGGACCGCGCCTCCACGCTCGATGACGTCGAACATGACGGCGATTCCCGAGGCGGCGACCAGCGGGCCTCCGACGAGCCCCAGCAGCGCCATGGGTCGTGGCACCAAACCGGACCGATACATCAGGTAGCCGAGGACAATTCCGTTCGCGATGCCGGCACAGAAGCCTGGCCCGATCAGGAACGCTCGATCGTAGATCGCGACGAAAGCCTGGCCGAGAGCGGCGTCGGTGCCAGCCGTGCCTTCCTGCCGCATCAACAGGAACGTCAGAAGGCTGACGATACCGATGGCGATGAATGTTGCCTCGACGAGGCGCGCTGCGACGTAGCCGAGTGCGAGGCTTTCGCTATAGCGCTTGAAGACCACGTACGGCACTACGGCGGTGCCGATATTGGCGATGATGACGATTAGCTCGAGGACGGCGCCCAGAGCCACGCTCGCGGTGGGGTCGGCGCCGGTTCCGGTGATGTAGTCGGGGTGATCCCGAACCGGGGCGTACAGGATGAAGTACGCCGGGATCGAGGCGACGAAGGTGACCACCATCAGCCAACCCGTCAGGGTAGCAATCTTCCTTGCGTACGCCGTGCTGATGCTCCGGCGATCTGTGCCAGTGTCCATCTGACCCCCGCCCCCTACCCCTCCGGCTCTGGCGATGCTGCGACGGCGGGTCCGGTGGGTGTGGCTTGCGTCGTCGTGTCGACCGGCCCCGGTGCGCCACCCGACAGTGGAGGGACGGTGAGAACGGGATCGCTGCCGCCTTGGTCGAGGCGGAACGGAGGATACGCATCGGTCATCAGGGCCGCATAGCCCGCGACCCGCAGAGCCCAGCGATTCATGCCCAGGATCAGGTCGTACAGCGGCCGGGGGTAGACGCCGGTGAACGCGAGGATCACCGCAGCGATGATCACCAGGATTCCGACCAGGCCACCACTGCCTGCGACGTTCCACTGCCAGTTGTCGGATCGGTTTGCGGCCCACGCTCCACCGCCGACGAAAACGCCGACGATGATGTAGTGCGGGATCGCGAGCAGCCACCACTTCACCAGCACGAGGCCTCGGGACAGGTGCTCGGGGTAGTCGACCGACAGGTGCGCGGGATAGTCCTCGACCTCGGCCAGTGTGAACGGCGGATACTGGTCAGTGCCGAGTGCTCCGTAGGCGTAGTACGTCACCCGCCAGGACCAGCGTAGTACGCCGACGTTGTAGTTGAAGATGGCGCGCGGGTAGCGCCCGGTGAAGAGGATCGCGAAGAACGCCACGACCGAACTGACCATGAAGCCGATCCACAGGAACAGCAGTACGAGGTAGTGCGGGATCACGAGGATCCATTTGACCAGCCAGAGCCACCTGGACGATTTCGCATCCCGCGCGGCGTTCACGTGCACCGGGTACGCCACAGATGTCGTCATCAGAACCATCTCCAGAGGGTTTGCTCAATGAATGAAGCCTGGGCCATCTTTCTCAACCCAGAGGTAGCGGTGTGCGTCCTTTCACCTCGGGAGAACTGATCGCTGTGATCGTTGACACGTTGAAGCCTGCGGCGATGAGCCTGAGCGCGATGCTGTGGCTCTGCCTCTTGACCACGGGATAGAGGGTGACGGCGCTGCCGATGCAAGCGACCACAAGCAGGAGCTCGAAAAATCCTCCGAGCAGCACACTGTTGTCGGCATTCGCACCGGCGATGTAGTTACCGTTACGCAGCACGGGTTGGTGCAGCAGCAGCGCCGGGATCGAGGTGACTTCGGTGGCCAAGTAGAACAGGCCCGCGACAATCGCAGTACGTCTCAAAGTGCTCACGTTCGGCACGCGGCTCAGCTCCCCCTGCAGGCAGCGCAAGACCCCGGCCCCCATATCCGTCAACGACGGACACGCCCGACACCCCCCACCCGCACACGCCCCGTGCTGCCCACCATCCTCGCGAGAACAATCCGTGTCAACGTTGATCTCCGTCGCCTAGTCCGGCGACCAGACCGTCTACCGCCTACTGGTCATAGACAGGGCGCCCGGACAGGCGCACGCTGGGGGCAGCGCGGTCAGATCTTGCGCTTAGTGACCCGTCGGGGGTTGCCACAGTTTCCTGCCGTGCCGGGGGCTGTCCGCATGGGCACAATAGGTAGTCAACATCACAGCAGTAAGGCAACAGAGCGATCCAGCGCGGCACCTTCGCCGGCTGCGTCCTGGCGTAGAACCGCTGTGGTGACCGGAAGCTTGTTCATCGCTTCCACAGCGGCGTTCATGACCGCGGCGACGGTGTTGTCAATGACGCTCGACTGGCCTGACATTCTGTGGGAGCCGGCGGACGTGGTGCTGCCTGAGTTCGCGGCCGGTGGGGCGAGCCTGGTGTGGACCTGGTTCGCGGTCGCCTGGACGTACGCCGTACTGGCGGTTCCGATCTTGTTGCTGCCGACGGCGTTGGCTCGTCGTGGGGACGCCGCGCTGCGAGTGGCGACCAATCTGGGAGCTGCCTCAGCACCCAACCTTGATCGAATGACGGCTCGCTACTTCACCGAAGGCAAGTCCACGAGATCCTCCGAACGCAGCTACGACGAGTCGGTCGCCGCACGACTGTGGGAGGTGCGCGCCGACCGGGTCGGGCTCACCGCTCCAGCGGCCACTGCCTAACAAGTCGAGTCGCCGTACTGCGACCCTCCCGCGCCGAGAGATCCCTACGCGAGGAACACCAGCCACGTCCTGGTCCTCCTCGCAGCGCGCACAAGCACCACAACCCAGCCGGCCATTGCCGAGCTCAGGAGTTGAACACCATGACCCACTCAGCACCATCGCAACCTGTCTTCCTTCGTACCTGGTTGCTCTGGACCGCAGGCTTCGTCGCCTTCCCCATCGCTGGAATTGCCGGCGACCTGATCGTCGGTCGCGTCGACGACGCCCTCGCTGCGTTGCTCGGCGGCTTGGCGACGGGGCTCGTTCTCGGCATCGGACAGTCGCTGGTCAGCCGCCGACGGCTGGACCCGCGCTGGTGGATTCCGGCCACCACCATCGGCATGGGGGTGGGGCTACTCCTTGGCGCCGTCACTGTCGGGTACGGCACCTCGTTGGGCGACCTGGCGCTGATGGGCGCTCTCACCGGTGTCGTTCTCGGGCCGACGCAGGCCGTGGCGCTGCCGGCTCGAACCCACCTGCGGTGGGCATGGGCCGCCGCGATGCCCATCCTGTGGGCGCTCGGCTGGACCGTCACCACCCTTGGCGGGATCAGCGTCGAAAACCAGTTCACGATCTTCGGTGCCTACGGAGCGGTGACTTTCTCCGCCCTGTCCGGTCTGCTGCTCCATTACCTGCTGCCGTACCGCGCCGAGGCCGGCCCGACGTCAACGCAGACCCGAATCGAGACCAAGGCATGACCGCCCCGCGGCACGTCATCTTCGGCACCGGCGCAATCGGCCTCGCATTGTTCAACGCGCTCCGCCGCCGCGGCGAGACCGCCCGCCTCGTCAACCGTTCCGGACACGCACGCGTTCCCGACGAGGTCGAGGTCATCGGCGGCGACGCCCGCGACCCAGACTTCACCACTACCGTCGCCAAGGGCGCCCGCGTCGTCTATCAGACACTCAACCCGCCTTACACCGAGTGGACGGCGCAATTTCCTGCGCTGCAGGCCGGTGTACTCACCGCTGCCGAAGCGTCCGGTGCACGGCTGGTCAGCGTGGAGAACGTCTACATGTACGGGCGTCCTGCGGGCCACACGTTCACCGAGAACCACACCTACGACGCCCACACCAAGAAGGGCCAACTCCGCGGACGCATGGCACGCGAACTCCTTGCCGCCCACATCGCCGGCCGCGTGGAGGTCGCGATCGGCCGGGCGTCGGACTACTTCGGACCCCGCGGCGGCGCGCAATCCAATCTCGGCGACCGCGTCTTCCCCGCCGCCCTGGCCGGCAAAACCGCCAGCGTGCTCGGAGATCCGGACCAGCCACACACCTACACCTACATCCCCGACATCGGCGAAGGACTCGCCGTACTCGGCGAACACCCCGATGCCCCCGGACAGGTCTGGCACCTCCCCAACGACCCGGACACTCGCAGCACGCGACAACTGGTCGACCTCATCTACCAGCACGCGGGACAGCCCCACACGAAGCTCCGCGCCATGCCATCGCTGGTCCTCCGCGCTCTTGGTCTGTTCAATCCAGCGGTCCGGGAACTCACCGAAATGCAATACCTGTTCGAGGAACCATTCGTCGTCGACAGCACCAAGATCGCCAACAAGCTCGGTGTCCACGCCACACCGATCGACCAAGCCCTGATCGACACCCTCACGACCTACCGAGGCTGACGAGGACCGTCATGGCGCATCCGATGATTGCCGACAGCTCTATCCGCCAACTCGTCCAGATCAGGAGTCGACTCAGCCCTGGGCGAGGCCAAGCACTCCGAGGGCCACGATCAGCCCGCCAAACACAGCGCCCAGGGTGAGTACAGCTTTGTACTGCGCGGCTACCATCGCCGGGTCTTCATCTTTGTAGAAGCTCAGCTTCCGCACTCCATCAACCATAGGATCGACATAGCGGTCGCGTCGAAGCAGCAGAGACGTCGCGGTCACAACGAGGCCACTCGCCATGAGGACGACCGCCCAAGCGACAGTTGACATCATCACCAGCCCGTCAGGTGAAATGGGGTCTTGAACAAGTATCCCTGGTTGATCGAGAGATTATGACCTTTTCCGGTTGCAATCCCAATCTCGCTCGCGAACGCATGGGGAGCAAGCCCACCGGTCTCGGCCCAGGTGTACCCACTAGCCAGTCCGACCCCTAGCGGAGTCGGGACATATCCGTTCGCGTTCAACGCCGGCCCTTGCAAGAAGCTGTCGCACTCCGCCGGGGTCGGCGCTTGGCCTTGGTTGAGGTAACCGCCACGCACAGACAGTGATCCTCCGGAGAGCCCACCTCCGACGGTCGGCCCGGCGTAGATCTGTCCGTGGCGGCTGATGTGACGTTGATTCCTACCCCTAGGCCTACTTCTCCCCAGATCGGAGCGACGCCGCCAAAGTCAACAGCGATGTAGTCGGGCGCCCTGAGTGATCCGACCGCGTTGCAAACAGGTCGTGGTCGTCACGGCCCCGGACGGCAACGTCACGGTGCTGACCCGGTTGAGCACGTCGAAGGTCTGCTTGGTCTGCCGCCCCGCGCCGTCGGTGCTGGTCAACTGGTTGCCGTTGGCATCATAGGTGTACGACCAAGTGAACGCGGCCGGATCCGCACCGGTCTCGTAGCCGCGCGGCGTCGTCATCGACGCCGTACGGTTCATCGAATCATAGGTGTACGTCGTCTTCGCGCCGGTCGCATCCGTGGACTCAGCGAGGTTCCCGCGCGAGTCGTACTTGGTCGTTGCCGTCACGCCGGCCGCATCGGACGTCTCGACGGTCCGGCCGGCCGCGTCATACTTGGAACCGGCTTTCGACAACACCGACCCGGCGGAGTTCTCGACCGTGGTGCTCGACAGCTTCCCAACCTCGTCATAGACGTTGGTCGTCACGCTGTCGTCAGGCGCTGTCGTGGTCAAAACGTTGCCTGCGGCATCGTAAGTGAAGTGGGTCGTGTAGTCCTCCGGAGTGCCGCCCTCCCCACGCGGATCGCGACTCGACACCACCCGGCCCACGGCGTCGTACTCGAACCGCTCGACGAAGCCCATCGGACTCGTCTTCGACACCAAGTCGCCTGCGGTGTCGTAGTCCATCGTGGTGACGTGCCCGCCCGGGGTTTTCTGCGTAGCCAAAGGAGCATCGCAGGTCCGGCCGCGCCCGCTTGGACCGAGGAGAGGCTGGGTTCGGCGTGGCTCGCCGGCTTGTGCGATGTCGTCTGCAGGGCTGACGCCGTGGGATCAAACGTGGTGCGAAATAGCGTCATAGAGGGTCGACTGGCGAGGCCAGAAGCCATTCGAACCCGAACTTCTGACGGCTGGAGAGGCTGTTAGCTACGGCATCATTGCCCCTTTAATCCGCAGGGCACTTGCCCGGCTGAGCTGCAGGGCTTCGCGTTCGGCATGCTGCTGATGAACGCCGCCGCCGGATCGAGGCAATCTGCGCGTAGGGCGCCGACAGGCTGGAGTGCCTCGTGCACGTGGTCGACTAAGGCGAGGTCTGCGCGAAAAGATCCAGGACTGGATCGGCTGCTCATGCGCCGCGCTGAAGGCGGAGTTCGCTGCGCGCGTCGCTGAAGCCGCAGGAGACAGCCAATGAATTGCACTGGGTAATACCATTCACGCGGAAACATGACTGTCTGTCGAACGGCCCCGGGAGACGGCTCGAACGTTCGACCCTGAGACCCTGTTGTGGATGTCCCCGGTCGTGCCCTGAGATCGCGTCCCGGGCCTGTCGACGCGGCTGTCGTGATGCCAGTCTCAGACGATGATCTCCCAACGCTCGACTCTGTCGACGAAGGCATGGACAAGCGCAACGACGGGCCGCCTGACGCGCCGTACGGTGCTGGTCGCGGCGGGGACCGCGGGACTCCAGTTGGCTACCGCGGGGCTGGTCGCGGCGGGTGGCCACAGTCCCGGTGCCGATCCGTCGGCGAAGACCGTGCTGAGGGCCACGCCGACTGGCGCCGTCAATCGCCAAGGGCGGCTGCAGCTGACATTGCCGGCCCCGACCGGCCCGCGGCGGATCGGAACGACGTCGCTGCACCTGATCGACAGGTCACGTCGCGATCCCTGGACCTCGCCCCGGGCTCAGCGCGAGTTGATGATCAGCCTGTGGTACCCGACCCGGAACACCCGCGGTCTTCGGCGCGCTCCCTGGCTCCCGCCGGCAGCGACGGAACTGTACCGGCAACAGGCCGGCCAAGACCTTCAAACGCCGTTGGACACCGTCGACTTCCCGGTCACCCATGGCTACCAGGACGCTCCCGTCCAGCCGCGACTGAACGGCCATCCGGTGGTGCTGTTCTCGCCGGGCTACGCCGCGATCCGCGAACTCGGCACAGCTCTGGTCGAGGATCTGGCCAGCCGAGGCTACGTGGTCGTGTCCATCGACCACACCCACGAGGCCCAGGTCGTGGAGTTCCCCAGCGGCCGGCTGGAGCTGAACCGGCAGCCGACCGAGCCAACCGATCACGACTACGCCGCCGCGTTGCGAGTCCGCCAAGACGACGCACGGTTCGTACTGAACCAACTCGCCATCTTGAACGCGGGGGGAAACCCAGACGCCGAGCACCGCCGGCTCCCCCACGGCCTGCCAGGCTCTCTCGATCTGTCGAACACCGGGATGTTCGGCCATTCGCTCGGCGGCGACACCGCCGCAGAGACGATGGCGCTCGACCACCGCATTCTGGCCGGCGTCGACCTGGACGGCAGCATCAGCGGCGCGGTCGCCATCACCGGCCTTGACCGTCCCTTCCTGTTGTTGGGCAACGCCCACCACGGACGCGACAAGGACCCGTCTTGGGCAAAGTTCTGGTCGCATCTGCGCGGCTGGCGCCGCCACCTACTTCTGAGCGGCTCCGAGCACCAGACCTTCACCGACCTGGCCCCCTTGGCACAACAGCTCGAACAGGCACTCCCGATCCCACCCCAGGTGGTCGCCGGCTTGACCTCCCGGATCGGCACGATCGACGCCGACCGAGCCGTCACTGTTGAACGCGCCTACCTGAGCGCCTTCTTCGACCTTCACCTGCGCCACCACGACCACCACCTGTTGTCCAGGCCATCCCCCCGCTACCCCGAGATCGAGTTCATGCCCTGAACACGCGACACGGTCAAAGACCGCTGCGTGCAGGCATTCGTCTACGGATGCGCGTGCTACCCATGCGCCGGCGCGCACGCGTTCAGCCTCCCAACTCCCTGTCAGCAAATCCGTTCGCAACGGTCGACCACCGACGTCCATCCCGTCTACTGCGAGGTTGCTGATCCGACCTCCGCTGGCATCCTGACATGGCTGGAAGCTAGATGGCGGCCGGAAGCAGATCGATGGCTGAGGCGACCGCTCACATCGACCACGAGATCCCCTTCGGACCGTCGATCCGGTTCGTCGAGACCAGCGAGGACTGCCGACCGATGGCCTAGCGATGCAGCTGCTTGGCGCGGCTGTGGAGTCCGCTCCCCGCCTTGCTTGGGATGACCTGTTCGCGAACGACCTGGCGACTCGGGCCTGTATGACAATGGCCTGTCGGCAGCTGCGGGCAGCCGCGACCCGGCTGTGTCATTGCTTCTACAGCGAGGCCCACCAGCTGTTGCGTGGTACCTATGAGAGCGCCGGACTGGTGAGGAAGTTTGCGCGAGATCCGGCCCGCGGCCGCGGTTAGTGGTCGGGGAGCGGTCCTTATCAGGGCTTCCTATCATGCGACCGTGCTTGGCAGTCTTGGATAGCCGCGACGAACCCTGGCGGCCAGCGCCTGCATATAGATCGGGCGCCCATAACCAGGGGACTGCGAGAGCACGAGGTTGTTTTGGTCCTTCGAGAAGTCTGACTCTGGCTCTCGTCGAGCACCTCGACAGGCACTTGTGCCCTTGATCCGTTTCCGCAGCGGGCACGTCCGGGATCAGTCCGGACCCCGTTCGGGAGGAATCATGAACCGCAGGTACTCAGCTCTCGCAATGTGCTTCTTTGCGATGGGCGCCGTCGTTCTCACCGCAGCCGATGCGCCGGCCATGCTGAAGGATCCGGTCCGCGGATCCGCGGCTCCCCCGCAACCGCGTATGACTGGCCGGACGAAGGATCCGGCTACCCGGAGCCTGGGTCCGGATACACAACAACTCCGGACTGCCACTGGGCATACCACCCGGTCTGCCATGACGAAGCCCCCGTCATGGCGCCCCCATCGAGGCGACGCTCGGCCAGAGCCCGCCAGTTGAGCCCCCGATAGTGGTTTAGCGCGGTCGCCGAGTTCGTCGTGGACGAGGGCGCGGCCATCGCGTGATCCTTCGAGTCAACCTTCCACAGAATCCTCGAGGACCATCACGATGACCGCACCACACATTGTCGACCCTGCCGGCCTGCTTGGCGAAGCCCTGGCTGAGGCATCCCCGGACCTGATGCGTTCGTTGCTGCAGACGATCATCAACGCGCTGCTGTCGGCCGATGCCGACGCCGTCGTGGGTGCGGAGTGGGGACGCCCGTCTCCGAGCCGAACCAGTCAGCGCAACGGCTATCGGCACCGCGATCTCGACACCCGCGTCGGAACGGTCGATGTCGCGGTCCCGAAGCTGAGGAAGGGCACCTACTTCCCGGAGTGGTTGCTGGAGCGCCGCAAGCGCGCCGAGTCAGCGCTGATCACCGTCGTGGCCGACTGCTACCTCGCTGGCGTGTCGACGCGGCGGATGGACAAGCTGGTCAAGACCCTCGGCATCGACTCGCTGTCGAAGTCCCAGGTCTCCCGGATGGCGGCCGACCTGGACGCGATCGTGGAGGACTTCCGGCACCGGCCGCTCGACGCGGCTGGTCCGGTCACGTTCGTGGCCGCGGACGCGTTGACGATGAAGGTCCGCGAAGGTGGCCGCGTGGTCAACGCCGTGGTCCTGCTCGCGACCGGAGTCAACGGCGACGGCCACCGCGAGGTCCTCGGCCTGCGCGTTGCCACCAGCGAAACCGGGTCAGCCTGGAACGAGTTCTTCGCCGATCTGGTTGCTCGCGGCCTGGCCGGAGTCCGGCTGATCACCAGCGACGCCCACGCCGGCCTGCGCGAGGCAATTGCCGCCAATCTTCCCGGCGCCAGCTGGCAGCGCTGCCGCACCCACTACGCAGCGAACCTGATGTCGATCTGCCCCAAGAGCATGTGGCCAGCCGTGAAAGCGATGCTGCACTCGGTCTACGACCAGCCCGACGCCGACGCCGTGGCAGCGCAGTTCGACCGGCTCCTCGACTACGTCGGCGAGAAGCTCCCCGCAGTCGCCGACCACCTCGCCGCCGCCCGCGAAGACGTCCTCGCCTTCACCGCGTTCCCCAAAGACGTGTGGACCCAGATCTGGTCCAACAACCCCGCCGAACGCCTCAACAAGGAGATCCGGCGCCGCACCGACGCGGTCGGCATCTTCCCCAACCGCGACGCCATCGTCCGCCTCGTCGGCGCCGTCCTGGCCGAACAAACCGACGAATGGGCCGAAGGACGCCGCTACCTCGGACTCGACGTCCTCGCCCGCTCCCGCCTAACCACAATCAACAACACCCAACCCGAGATCGAAACCGACGACCTACCAGCACTCACCGCCTAAACCCCAACCCAAGATCACGCAGCACTACACCACTTCCAGGGACTTGACCGCCGCCTGGTCCGCGGACGCGGCCGACCCAGGTTCCTTGCTCGAAGATCCACGCGTCGAGCCAGCCCGCTTGCTGCGAGGCCTTCTCGACGGCGACCGGTGGATCAACGCGGCGGGCGTGGCCGGTTGGCCGTGGCCCGTACACGTCGTACTGCAACTCCAGATCCGCGGCCAGCTTCTGGGCGGCCTCCTCGGTCAGCCCGGATCCGCGGTTGCCGTTGGCCGCGTTGTCCCAGACCGTCCAGTCCTGGTCCCCGGCACCGCTGCGCACGTTGAACCGTCCCACCATGCCTCCAAAATGGCATTATTCGAACCTATGTTCTAGTCAGCAGGCGACCGTACATAGGGTCATCTGTGATGTCTCAGGACATCGGTGACAGCTCTGTGTCAGGACATGGGTGACACTCGATCTCTCAAGACATCGGTGACACTCATGGCCAACCAAGGCATCTGCTCGGCCCGACCCGGACGCGCTCGCTCAGCGGCATGTCAGTGCGTTAGAGATCGGGGCGTTCGGGGTCCGTAATATCGACGCTGCCGCTCTCCTGCACTGTGAACTGCACGCTGCCGCGCCATCTGGGCAACTTGCGCTGAAGCCCTCGGAGAAGGCCGACGGACTCCTCGTCTGAGATGCCGGACGTGATCCGCCAGTCAAGGCCGGAACCGACGACATCGCTCGCAAACGCGATCTCGACTGATAGCAGGACTCGTCTCCAGTCCTCTGCTGTCATCGTCTGGCCTGCTTCGATCCGCTTCCAAAGCGCCCAGGCCTCGCTCGACAGGCTGTCGGCGCTTGTGAAGCCCATGGCGACGGCGAGTTCATCCGTGGGCTGCGCGGGGCCGCCCCAGTCCAGCAAGGCGGCCCGTAGAAAGCGTCGTTCCATGTCATCGAGCAGGACTGGCAAACGGGCAGCATCACTCACGGCGCCGATACTGCCAGGGATCGCCGCACGGTCGAGCTCGTCGGCACGACTGCGCGGATCGCGGCAGATGAGTGCGTTTCCCGAGTCAGCGTTTAGTAGCGCCACAGCAGCGGCAGGGTAGGCCCGGGCGTAGATCGGGGTGATCCCTATGTTGATTGCGGCTACACAAGCGCATGCTGTGGCCGTGAACAAGGTTCCGCTGCCGATCCCGACCCCTGCGTTCGGGGAGCGGGTCGTGGGCGCGGCGGCGATCGCATTGGTAGCGTCGTTGGTCATCCAGAATGCGGTGCTGGTCTGGGCCGGAGCGCCCGGCTACGGCGACCCGATCGAGAAGGTGCTCGCCTTCCACGCGGAGAACCGGGCCGCGGTCGCGATCGCGGTCGGCTCAGAGGCGCTGAACCTGCCGCTGCTGCTCGTGTTCGTGACCGGTCTCCACGGGCTGGTCGGGCGTCGCGGGGGTGCGGGCGCCGACTGGTCGCGCCTCGCGGTGGCCGCGGGCGCGACTCTCGCGGCGGTCCTCGCGCTCTACGCCGTTCTGTGGAACGGAGTCGTATTGTCCGCCGGCGGTCTCGCCGAGCCGAGCCCGCTGTTCGAGCTGGTCTGGCAGCTGCATGCAGGAGCATTCGCTCTGGCAATGTCGGCGCTCGGCACCACCTTCATCGGCGCGGCGCTGGCGGCGCATGCGAGTCGGCTGGCGGCGCCGTGGCAGCGTGTGCTCGGCGTGGCCGGGGGAGGCCTGCTGATCGCCGCCGGGGTGGCCAACCTCGCGATCGCTGACGGGTCGCCGATCGTGTTCGTGGGGCTGCTCGGCTACGCCGCCTGGCTCGTGTGGCTGCTGGTGACCGGGGTACGGCTGGTTCTGACGCCCAGGAAGGTCGGCGCTGCCTAGGAACCGTTCCCGCCACGCGGCAGCCCCGATACAAAGATTGCGTCCATCTGGGCGAGCCGAAGTGACACGACCGCTCATCGGCAGATCCGGAAGGACATGCCTTGCACGCCGGGCCGAAGGAGTGTCACCACCAAGCGCCCCGGAAAGCGTCACCGATGTCCTGATACAGATTCGTCACCGATGTCCTGAGACATGACAGTACACAGGGTTATCACTCCATTGCGGTCAGACGCTGCTCCTCGGTGTCGAACCGCTTTCTGACGGCGGCGGCGTTGCGAGCCGCCTGGTGGAAGGCGCGTTCGAGGCGCCGGGTTTGCTTGCGCGCTTCGCGCAGCGTCTGACGGGTCTGTTCAAGTTGGTCGTTGAGCCGGACAAGGTCGGCTTCCAGGTCGGCGATTCGATGCTGGTGCGCGTCGAGCACATGACCGGCCTGCTCGTGCTCGGCCGCGGCCAGTGTGTAGTCCGCCTGCGCCTCGTCGCGGCGTTTCCGCTGGCCGGCTCGGCGCTGCTTCAGCGTGTGGTCCACCGGCGAGTGGCCAGCCTTTGCAGGAAGGCGCCGCGTGGTCGTCGAAGTCGGGCTTTTGCGCGGCGGGGCGACGCGGCGTACGACGCGCGGCCCGATCGGGGCGAACCCCACCGGGTCGCCGTTCTCGTCGACCACGCCGAACCCGACGCGCCGAAGGGCGCTCGTCAGCTGTCCGGAGCGGAGCAGTTGCGCGGCCGCGGGGTCGACCAGAGCGGCGTCGAGGGTTTCGGTGAGTCGTTCCGTGGTTGCGGGCGTGACGCGGCGGCCGCCGGCGGCCCGGTCGCACGCGACCCGGACCAGGCTGCGGACCAGGTCGTGGCGTTGCCGGGTGAGTTCGCGCCGTCGGGTGCTGTCAGACGACAGATAGGTCTCGCGCAACTGTTCGCCGAGTTGGGTCAAGGCATGGATGCCGTCGGGATCGGCGCGGACGAGTTGATTGGCAAGCCAGGCGACACCGTCGGCTTGCGCAAGGCCGCTACGGCAGACGCGGTCTGCTGGTGCATCGCGGGCCCGCCTTGGCCAGCTGGTTCCGGGCGGCGATGAACTGCTCGGGTATCAACCCGTACAGCTCGACCATCGCGGCGTCGGTCTCCATTTGTCCACCATGCGTTGAGCGCGCCGTGATCGGCAACGCGCGTCGCGTGGACCAGCCGGCTATGCCTTCGGGTCCAGCGGCCGCAGATTGGCGGCGGCGAACCACCCTCGACAGATTCGGGTCGGCGCAGGTCAGGCACGTACACGACCGCGCCTGCCACTCCCCCGACGAGGTACGGCGCCACTCGAGGATCAACCCAGGCCACGGACCCCGCTCACGAGCCGTCCGCATCACCCAGCAATGCCGGCGCCGGCCATCCGGCGGCGGCTCCCGCGGATACCGGCGATTCGTCCCCATTCCTTCAGACCAGAACACCAGTTCGAGTAATCGCCGACGGCCCTAGCTCTCACCCGTGGCGCGCGATGCGGTGCTCGCCTCGCCCTTGGCGCTGATGGGCGCATGGCATGCGCACGTTGCCGTCCACGGACCGCGAACGGTGAGATGGCAGCTACCGCCAGCCACGGTCCTGGGTTAGCGTTCAACCGCTCCCGGCAAGGTGTCCAAGGGAGCACTCCGCCCCCTTGGAAGGACTGCCTGTGCGCAAGAGGACCTTTGCCCTGACTTCCGCTGTCGCCCTGCTCCTCGGCTCCACCATCAATGCCGTGCCCGCCAACGCGACCGACAACAAATTCTGGGCCTGCGTCTGGGAGTCCTGCACGGGGTCACAGACAACCGGCACCATCACCTGGCTCAACCGAACCGCAACGCTGTCGGGCTCCGTCTTCAAAGAAGAGGGCGTCGACTATTCGGTGACGGCGATCTTCGACGCCTTCGCCGGTACCACGAAGGTCGACACCCAGACCCGGACCTTGCGAACCGCTGACGACAACATGTCGATCGGTTTCACGATCGGCGACCCGGACCTGGTCGGAGGAATCGACCGCATCCGCGTACAGATATGCGAGAACGACCTGACGCCGCCGTTCTGCGGAGTGCAGCAGAACTTCTGGAGGTAGAACGGCCACCGCACACTCCGACTTAGCTCCGCGTTCGCCGCGGCAGGTGGGTCGCAGGCGTCGCCGTTGCGCGTCTGCGGCCAGCCGGCCGCGCCTGGTCACCCTTGGCGTCGCCACGCGCGAACCGGCCACGGCGAAGGCATGATTGACGCCATCGAGAAGCCATCTGGGGTGACAGGCCAGGAGCCGGACCGGGAAGAGACCGACCACGTCGCGGCCGGGGAAGCGGCCAAGTTCGCGCACCTGGCGCTGGCCCTGTACGAGTCGGAAAATCTTGAGGGACCGCTCAGGGAGTGGTCGAGTTCGCGCTGCAAGCCCTGCACTGTTCCCACGTCGGCGTCGCCCTGACCACCCGAGACGATGAGGTCCAGCTGAACCGGGCCCCGGTCAGATCGGGCGACAACTTGCCCACGGCCACAGTGTCGCCCGTGCACTGTCACAAGGGAAAGCAGAGGCGCGCCGCGGAGGCGGTCAGCCGTCGTCGGTAGCGCGTACGGAGCACCGGTCCACCTCGCCGTGCGGAGACGGCTGCGCAGATTGCGAGCCGATCCAGCAGCGCATCGTCATCCAGCACCGCCTGCGGGCCGGTGGCGGGTGGCGCCGTCGTGACCGCTTTGAGCAGCGCAAGCAGGCCAGCGACGACCACTTGATCGCCGCTGATCGCCTGCGCAGCCATCCGCGTGTAGCCGCAGCGTCTCGCCTGTGTCATGCCCCCTCCTCGTACTCTCATCGCGCCGGCGGCCGGGCACGTTACGAAGGCGGAGGGCGCAACTGCTCTGCGCGGGCGGCAAGGCGCCGGATTTGATGGGTACAACGGCCGAGTTGGTGGGCACGCCGTCGGTGACGTTGAGGGAACCGGTTATGGAGCTGTCACAGGTGCGCCAACCCGGAACCGCTCCTGACAAACGAGCGAGTCACTAGCCTCGACATCCTCGGCGCGCACATCCCCCTCCGCTGGCAGGCCATTCACCGGCTGAACGGAGTGGCGTCCAGTAGACGTGGTGTACGGCGGTTCCTCAGCGGGGAACTGAGACCGCCCCGAGACACACCCAATATCTATGGTGGCGGGATTAGACATTCGGCGTCGGGTTGTGTAGTGTCCTTCGTGTTGACAGAGGAGAACAGCGAAGCTGACGTGGACAGCTACCGATCTGTCCCAAGTTGTGGAAGTGGTACGACGGCGGACTCCGCCGGGCCGATCAGTGAACGGGCGCGGGTTTCACGCCAGGATCCGGGTCGCCAGGGGCCAGTGGTTGAGAAGGGCTCCAGGCAGACCGGATGCAGTAGCGGTTCGCAGTTGAAGTTGAAGTCAGCAACTTCGTAGTGGCAGTAGGCAGTTCGCAGTTCCGTACTTGTAGTTGCAGTTGCAGCACGTACGTGTTGTTCGAGAGAGAAGGGTGAGGATTCACACCGTCGGATCGCCCGCCAGTGCCAGTACTTCGCCGGGCGGGTGCCGTAGTTCCATCAGAGAGAAGGTGGTCTTCGGTTACGCATTCAGCGATCCCAGCAGCGTCCGCCTCCAAGCGGTCTGCTGCGGACATGCAAGGCCGGCCCAACAGCCGGTAGATGGTGACAATCCCAAAACCCCTATGGGCCCCGGTGCTACGGCACCGGGGCCCATCGGCATGGAGGCCCGATGAGCCCAGACCTGCATACGGAGACACCGATGAGTTCAACCCCGCCAACCGGCACAGCGAACTTCGACGACGAGGACTACCCCGCCTTCACCATGGGACGGGCCGCCGAGATGCTCGGCACCACCCCCGGCTTCTTACGCAGCCTGGACGAGGCCAAGCTGATCACCCCGCAACGCTCGGAGGGCGGCCACCGCCGCTACTCCCGGTACCAACTGCGCCTGGCCGCCCGCGCCCGCGAACTCGTCGACCAGGGCACCGCGCTCGAGGCCGCCTGCCGGATCATCATCTTGGAAGACCAACTCGCCGAAGCCCTCCGCATCAACGAACAACTCCGCAAACAAGACTGACACCCGAAGAGAACCCCGACAGCAGCCAGTCGTGATCCGGTTTGACAGAGTTCAGTAAAGGTAACCGTCCCACTTCACCTCATAGCGCGATCCACCCGGCAGAGCACGCGGTCCGGGAATCTGATCGATCGGGCGCGCGAGAGCGATGTCGACGGGTCCGACAAGGTCGGCCGAGATGCGAACCGAACCTCGGTGGGTTCAGTGCGTCGCCTGCCCGGAGTCATCACCGCTCCTGTTTCGTGATCGGCGGAAGGGCGGCCACACGATGACTTTCACCTGTCGGATCTTGAGCCGGGGGTCGCGGTGCGGGCAGAACCGGTGATGCTCCGGAACGTTGGCCCCGTCGCATTTCCCGCACCGCCAGACCCTGGCCATTGCACCAGAACGCGCCCATAACTCAGCTCATGTCGCCGTACGGCGAGCGATTCGGTGCCGGCAGGCTGACGCCCTCGGGCTGCGCCTTGGACGGGATCGCGCCCTCGACCCGGCCCAGGGTGACTCATCACGTCCACTGCCGCGTTGCCCCGGGTGAGGGGCACGCAACTACTACACCCTCAGCGTCGGTCCATTCCTGGCCGCTGCTCGGCTCGTGGTCGGCTCGGACAATGTCTGCCTCCACCGAAGGGTGTTGCTCCCCAGTCCCGGCGCCCAGCCGGAACCGGAAATCCACGCGCCTTGACCCCGCCCAATTGTTAAGATCGATGGTAACAAACCATCAGATTACGAGAAAAGGAGCAGTTGATGATGCTGACACGGAGACTCGGGGCGGTCGCCGCGGCCGTGGTTACGTGCGTGGCGTTCTTCGTCGTCGCGCCACCGCAGGCTTCGGCTGTCACATACGACTATTCGATGAAGACCGATGACGGCGATCCCGGCGGCATCGTCAAGTTCGCGGTTGACGGGGACTATGTCGAGATCTGTGACATCGAGGCAGACGGCTGGGCGGTCCAAGTGATCGTCACGCAGGATGCGTACGGCAGCCGTCCGGCACTCTCCTACCAGATGCATGTCGGCGGCAACGGAAATTGCGCCGTCACCAGCGCGGCCACGGCAGGCCACAACCTCTACGAAGACATCTCGGCCGAGTTCTGCGTCTCCCTCGGCAAGAACGGCCGATACGGCTACTACGTCGATTGCGAACCCTGGTACAACGGGCACTTCTGAGCCAGACCACAGGCCTCGGCCTGCGCCACACCAGGTAGTCCCCGAGCTGCACTAGTTGTCCTCCTCGCCGCCGTCACAGCCGGCGGCGAGGAGGACAACGACCGCCGCAGCCGGGGTCAGTACGATGGATCCGGCTGATGACGCCACCGACAGGTCTGGAGATCTACGCCGTGTCCACCGCCGTCAATGACGTGCGCCGCAACAACGGCCCGCACCTGCTCGCCCTCCTCCCGGCGTCTTGACCACAGACGACCGCCGGGCCTATGACCTGCATCAGGACGAGTGGGTCTCGGCGAAGGAGGCGGCCGAGATTCTCGGTGTGGGTGAGAGCACCGTTCACCGGATGGCGCACCGGGGCCTGATCCAGCGTGGGTCTGGGTATCGGAGGTATCACCGTCCAGCGCTCGAGGCCTTGCGTGATCGCGGCGAAGCGATCTCGATCGGTGAGGCAGCCAGGATCCTCGGTCGACCGTCGGCCGCAGTCCGCGATCTGATCGCGGCAGATGAACTGCCCCCATCGTCCAACGCGACGTTTCCGCTGTTCCGGCGTGACGTTGAGAGCTACGCCGAGTCGCATCCCCCGCCCGACGAACGGGCCGGGCAGCTGAACGCCAAGTCCGCGGCGAGGGTCCTGGATTGCAGCGTCTCCACCGTTTTACGGTTAGCCAGGTCCGACCGAGTCCCGTGCGACCGTGACACACGTGGCCGGTACTAGTGCCTCGTCAAGCAACGTTGGGTAGGTAATCGGGTCGGCGGATCTTGGAGTCGATGGCGAAGTATCGTTTGGGTCGGGCGCGTTTGTTGCGCCAGCGGACATAGCTGGCGATCGCGTCCTCCTGTGCGTTGTGGCTGGGGTAGTCGCTGCCGTCGAGGGTGAAGTACCGCAGCGCGGTGAACTCGCACTCGATCCAGTTCAGCCAGGACGCGTTGCTCGGGGTGAACACCAACTCGATCCCGTTGAGATCGCACCAGTGACGACCTCGCTCTTCTTGTGCGGACTGAAGTTGTCGCACACGACGTAGAGCTTGCCCGCTGGGAACCGGGCTCGGAGCTGCTTGAGGAAGCCGAGGAACTCGGTCCAGCGCTTGCGGCCGCGGAACCGGTAGAACATCTGCCCGGTGGCCAGATCCAGCGCGGCGAACATGTGCCGGATGCCGCCGGTGCGGTTGAACGTGGCCCGCAACCGCGCCGGGCGTCCGGTGGGAAACCAGCCTCTGGCCGGGCGGGGCTGCAAGTTCAGCGGGCCGAACTCGTCGACGCAGATCACCCTCCCGTCGCCCGGCGGGTGATCGTACAGATCCAGGACCCGAGCCATCTTCGCGGCGAAATCCGGGTCCTTGCTGGCTTTCCACGTCTTGGTCGCCTGCCACCTGATGCCAGCCTGGTGCAGGATCTGGCGGACGGACTCGGTACTGATCGCGATGTGCTTGTACTCCGCGAGGTACTCGACCAGCTTCGACAGGCTCCACGTGGTGAACGGGCGGCCAAGCTGCTGCGGTGGGGTCTTGGCGACCCGGCAGACCGTTTCACGCACCGGGGGACCGAACCTCGCCGGCCGGCCCCCGCTCCATTTTGGGTCCAACGCCGCGAACCCCTGTTCGTTGAACGCGTGGATCACCTCCCGCGCGTACTGCGGCTTCATCGCGAACATGCCCGCCGCGTCCGCGGCACTGCGACCCTGCGCCGACGCCAGCACAAATCCCCGCCCTGCGTAACCGCACCCGATCCTTCGTGGTCCGCGCGATCCGGACCAGACGCTGCGCTTCCTCGGGTTCCAACGACCACACGAACACCTCAGGCTGCCGAGCCATCACCACCTCCGACAGCCAGCCTTCAGACCACCACCAGACCGGTTAACCCGACACGGTTACGACCCCAACGTTTCTGGGAGAGGCACTAGCCGCCTCCAGGCTCGAACAGCTGTGGCAGGCGCTGGCACGCCTTCCGCATCACCCCTAAACCATTCGCACGGTGGAACCGGTTGCAGCCACAGTGAACGTGTCGTTCAGACGCACTGGGTCCAACCCATCAATCGAGTTCCCGGCGTAGACCCGGGACTCGATCGATGAGGGGATCCACAACCACCGCCTCTACGCCGGCCGGACGCGCGGCCGACGTCGTTTTCGAGGACACGAGCTGGCGTACGACCTCCCAGTCGGCCCGGGTCCAAAGGTCACTCCACCTCTCCAAGCTATCCGCCACCACGGACAAGGAAGGAGCGACCTCGAGCTGCGTCCACTGCAGGCAACACGAGTCGCCACGACTTCGGCCCCACGTTTGGCCCCACGGTCGCCGGTCCTTCATGGGCTACTCTGCGCCCAATCAGCCCCTGACCTGCACGTTTGGTGGGTGCCCCCGGCAGGATTCGAACCTGCGGCACATGGTTTAGGAAGCCGTTGGACCGCCCGAACTCCGCTTAGCTGAGCCATCCTTGGGCAACTCTGCTGCGCTCAGAGACTACTCTGGTTGCCTCTACCAGCCCCGAGTTCATCCCCAGATGCATCCCCAGCGGCGGGTCTTGCAGCGAACCTGCCGGGGCTCGACTGAAGATCCGCCGAAGTCCAGCCAGAGGACATCTCGCACTCCCAGCGAAGCGATCGCTCCGGGCGCGAAATCAAGCCCACCAGCGCCTCGGCCGTGGCACCAGGCAACCTTCTGATCCGTGGGAGGCTGCCCACGCACACGTCACGCCTCGCCGGACCGGAGCCCTGCCGCGGGAGTTGTAGCTACTTGCTCGACGTGCCCGGTCGTTGAGGGCCGACGTGGCGCGCGTGGTGCAGCGGATCCGCTCAACCGGGCTGCCACCAACAGCTGGTCGTAGCCCGCGAGCAAGACCCTAGGCCACAACGGTATTGGGTCAGTCGATCAATCCAATCAACCGCTTGAGGCGGCAAGCATCCTGCGGACAGCGGCCGGTCCCGGTCGTGGCGAACATGCGGCCCCGGCCTGACACGCACCCTCGCGACGGGTCGACGAGCAAGACATCGAACCACGGTGCTGCGGATTAAAAGGCTGCCCGTCTGCGTCGACTCTGGCATCTCTAGGCGTCAGACCTGACTCCACGGACCCCGGTGGAAGGCAGCGGCCGCGCTATTTGACTCCACTTCGCGTCACGAACCGTGTCACGGCCGGCAGCAAGCAATCCAGTGAAGGTGCGAGTTTCGCTGCCTCGTCGTTAGCGAAGTCGACGCGTCCTGGAGCGGGCACCCGCGCGGCGCCCATATCCCCACTCGTGGGCGAGCGAGTACAGGTGGTCGATCAGCACCTTGGCCGCCGCAAGCCAAAGCAAGTGAATCAGAGTAGCTCCTCGCGCGGACACAGCCGCCCGCGTAGTCCGCCAATCGATCGCCTCAGCACCATTGTCCGGCGGTTGTCTGTCCCGACCCGTACGCTGGACTGGTTTCGTCCGGGGAGTCGAGCCGCGGGCTCGGACGGGTGAAGAGAGGAGATTCCTATGGCCTACGAGCTCATCATTCCGGCGAGGTTTCTCGCCGCCTTCGCCGCTGGAGAGATCTCTCTCATGTCCACCGCGGCCGGCGCAACCACCACCTTGGTTATGGGCGGTCAAATCGTGGGCGTCGCAACGCTGGCTGAGGTTGGGGGGACTGCCACCGCGAGCGTTGTTGTCGGCGCTGGAGGTGCCGGCGCTGCCGGAGCCGGTGCAGTGGCCGCGTCCACGCTCGTCTGGCCTGTAGTCATCGCCGTCACCGGTGTGGCGCTCATCGGCACGGTGGTCTGGTGGCTGCGCCGGGCAAAGAAGGCCCGCGTCGTTCAAGCCGACACCGCCTTCATCCGGTTCGAGAGCACATCGCAGGAAGCCACCGAAGCGCTCCGGCGAGCCCAGGCCATAGTCGACGCTGAGTACAGCCAAGCGATTGACGCGCCGCGTGTGGAGATGAGGGGCACGGCGCTGGAGACGAGGGACGTCTGAATCCCAGCGAGGCCCATGCCGCCTGCGAAGCAGCGGCGGCAACGAACGGAACAATGCGATGGCGCCTGAGCTGCTCGCTACCCGGTAGGCCCGACACACCAATCGTCGCGTCCGACCTGGTGGCCTGAGCCAAACGACCGCGAGTTAGCTCCGACCAACGTCAAAGTCCCGCTGAGCCAGCGGGAAGCGTACTGGTAAGGAGAGGCTGGAAGGCGACGAAGCGTTCAGAGTCGATCGTTCCGAGCGCTGGTCTGGCCGATAGGAGCAACCGTTCAAAACGGACGCTCCGTTGGTCGTCATGATCGATTCCCAACGCCCGATACTCCGGTCGATCGCGGTCGGGTCCTCGATCATCTGCTGCGCGGGCGTGCTGGCGACGCCGGGGCTACTTGCCGCGCACGACTTCGGCCGCCCCACCGATCAGGTCGGCCACCAGCCCGAGAACTAGGTCGCACTCCGCAACGACGTCGCCGGGTGAGCGGTGGTGCCGTTTCACAGACGTGCTTCGCGGATCGACGTAGTCCAGGCGATGCACGATGTCGTTACGCGCGACGAAGAACCCGCTGAGGCTGGCTATCCGCTTCGTGTCGACCGTCTTGTTCGGAATGCCCAAGAGGTCCTTGACACGGTCCTTCAGATCGTCGGTCCCCTGGTAGCTCGCCTTGGTCTTTGCCTCGGCGTAGAGGTCGATGAACTTCGCTCGCGGATTGGGATCCTTGAGCGCCGCCCGGAACTCATCGGCGCGCCTGGCGCTCTCCTCGTCCAGATAAAGGTCGAACTTCTTGGCCGCCGTGGACCCAGGGCGGTCGACGAGAACCCGGAGGCATTCGCCGACCAGCGTGTGACAGGACGCGTCTAGCCCGCTCGAAGTGAATACGAGGGCCGCCCGCAGCAGATCGAGTTCATCGCGGCCGAGGCGGCCTTGCGCGTTCGCGCGACTTGTGACTGTCTTCTCATGCACGACGTTGAACGAGTCGAGGAGTCCACTGACGCTCTCGTGCGTGGCCTCCAGGTACTTGCGAGCCCTCCGGACCTCGGGGCACCTGCCAGTGGGCGCTGCGGGAAGCGCCCCGAGTGCAAACTGCTGCACAGCCATGTAACCACCCGTCGCTTGTTAGACCTCCGGCGATGGTAGACGCTCGCCCTGACAAACGTGGGGCCGATTCACCCGCGTCAGGCGACCCGCTTGATCTGGCTTCCGCGGCGCCGGTGATACGCCGCCCTCACGGCGACGGCGGGCCTCGAGAATCCGCGGCGGGCGCGACCTCCGAGGTTCCGCAGATCCCGCAGATGGCGCCCGACGCTCGCGGGTCAGGGCTCAGCCCCGTTGTCCGGCGGTTGCCGACCCCGACCCCCGCGGCACCGAGGAACACGGAGCCACGACATGCGGCACACTCGTTCTATGGCGCTGTTTGAACTGACCAGTGACGGCGAGCTAGCGGTGGTTCCGTCGACCAACTTCGCTGCTGAGATGGTGCTGGAGCGAGCTGACTTACAACGTGCGTTGCGCGACCGGATTGAACTCCTGGATCCAGATCTGCTCGTGGTTGCCGAGGAGTTCGGCGACTTCGCGGACGTGCGTCGGCGGATTGATTTGCTATGCGTCGACCACGGTGGACAGTTGGTCGTCGTGGAGCTGAAGCGCACGGAAGACGGCGGCCATATGGAGCTCCAAGCTCTCCGGTACGCCGCGATGGTCTCCACGATGACGTTCGACCAGTTGGCCAACACATACGAGCGCCATCTGCGCCAAACTGCTCCCGATCAGGCCAAGGAGGCGCGGCAGCGCCTCGCCGAGTTCTTGGAGGACGTAGGCGGCGAGGATGCGATCCTCGAGCGACGTGTCCGAATCATGCTCGTCTCCGGTGGTTTCGATCCGCAGATCACGACGACGGTGCTGTGGCTGAATGACATCTATGGGCTCGACATCACATGCATCCGACTAACTCCATATCGGGTCGATGACCGCCTTCTGCTGGACGTTCAGCAAGTGATCCCACTGCCAGAGGCTGAGGAGCTCATGGTTCGGCTGCGCGAGCGAGAGTCGGCGGTTCGCGCTGCCGCCAGCAGCAGTGGCGCCGACTGGACGCAATACATCATCAAGACGCCGACGGGTGACTCTCAACCGCTTCGCAAGCGACGCGCCGTACTCGCCCTGGTTCAGGCGCTTCGCATGGCTGGCGTGCCGTCGGAGGAAATCGAGGCGGTCATCCCGGGCCGCAGGTTCCTGGCAGTCGACGGCAGCCTTGCAGGATCAGACCTCGTCGACGCGTTCGTCAAGACACACGCTCGTGCACGAGGAAATGAGCGTCGCTGGTTCCTCGACGAACCAATTCCTGACGACACTCGGACATGGGTGCTGAGCAAGATGTGGGGAACAAACACACTGCCCACGCTGGATGCGTTGGTATCGCTCGCACCCACTACTGGCTATGGATATGAAGCAGCGTCCGAGTAAGAGTCATTCCTCCCTCGCAAGCGATCGTCGAGAATCTCTGCGTACGGGCCAAGTGAGACATCGCAGCAGCCTGGGCCGCCCAGGCGGCGTGGAGGTGAAACGCGTGACGCGCAAGGACGTAATGACCGACCGTATCCGGGCGCTTGTCGCCGGGTTCGATCGCTACCTCGCTGTCTACGACGGCACGGTTCCATTCAGCGGTGTTCAGTTGTCCGCTCATCGCGCTGCCTTGCAGGCCCGGCACGCCGCCGGGTCAGCGGCCGACGCAGCCCGCGACCCCGAGTTCGCTCGAGTGTTGCGGGGAACCCTCCTCGCTTGGGGACTCGGTGTTCGCGCCTCCCGGCTCGCTGAGGAATCCGAGTTCGCTGCCGCGCTCACGGCGGCGGCGCCGCTGCTCGCGGTCCTCGATGGGCTCAGAATCGACCAACAGACTCTGCCGACGGACCTCGACGAGCAGCTATGGCGGCTCATCGACGGGCTCGGGGTGGTCGCCAATGACGCGAAAATCGTCGCCGGCACCAAGACGCTCCATCATCTGTTGCCGGACCTGGTTCCTCCAATAGACCGCGAGTGGATCGGAAGGTTCTTCTCACTTCACGCTCCAGAATGGCAAGGCCACCAGCAGCGGGCCACCTTCCTGCGCCTGTTCCGCGCCTACCGTGACGTTGCAACACAGGTCGACCTAGACGCCGAACTAACCGGTCAGCCGTGGCGGACCGGTCTGGCGAAGCTGCTGGACAACGGCGTGATTGGCTACTGCAAGGCCGAACTCGCCTCCGGCACCAGCCGCCCGCTCGGCCAGGTCCAGCAGCCGGGGCGGCCCATGCCAGCGACACCGACTCCAGTACTCCGCTTCACGGTGGCGGGGCTACCACCCGCTAAGAACACCGCGACGTCGTTGCTGTCCGCCAGCCACGAGCACGCCCCACGGGTTCGTGCCCTGCTGGCCGCAGCCGAGGTTGCGTTGACCGCTGAGCCCCAGTTCACCCCGATCGAGGCCGGCCGCCGGGTCGCGCTGGAGGTGCGCATGCGGCTGGCGGCCGGGATCGAGGGATGGGACGCCACGAACTATTTGGGCGGAATCGGTGATGTGCTGGAGGACAAATCGTGCCGCGGAGTGTCCGTGGACCACCTCGGGGCACTGGCCGGAGTCTGGTTGTTCCACAACGACCGGCAGATCAAGCAGCTGAAGTGGGTCGAGGACACTCCGACCGGCCCCGAAAGTAGCTACGTCGTCACGGTGCGGTTACTGCCGGCCTGACGAACCGAGGAACACGCGCCTCCGGACCGCCTTTCCGAAGCGAACCGACGACCTTCTCATTACGAGGAGGAATGACACCGCCACATCTGGCCTCTACCAGCAACTTTGCCATCGTTCGCTTCGCACCACAGCAACACATCTCGCAGGAGTTAACGCCACTTCGCACCACGATCCGCACCACGCGCGGCGTTCAGCCGCGGATCTCGCCGTCGTACGAGCCGCACTGCAGAAGAACTATCCACACTGGACGATCGAGGCCGACGACTACTGAAGCTCGCCGGGCCAAAGACCCTGAATTGCGCATTGCGCATCGCGTCAGCCTCTCGCCGGCGCTGCTATCTGCGAGGATGCCGCCATGTCTTCCACGGCTGACAGCCTCCTCGCACAGATCGAAGCTGGCGTGCTGGACAGTTCGGTGCCGCTGTCGTCGCTGCTCCAGAACGTCATCGTGCTCGGTGGCAAAGCTGGATCGGAGAAGATGCGCGAGTGGGCTCGGCACGAGCTCAACGGCTACCTCGATGGCATCGACGTCCCCCGGTACCGTCAGCTGGCGGTACCCGTGTTCGCGCGGATCACCAACCGCTCCGGCTACAACGGGCTGACGCAGCGCATCCCTGCGTCCATGTTGCCGAAGGCGATCAATGATGCGGTGGACATCGAGCGGCTGAACCTAGGTACGGGAATCGGTGAGATCGAGGCCTTGATTGCCGAAGCGGAGAAGGGTGGAGAGCCGACGCGAATGAGTCCACCGTTCGGTGACGTGCTGGCCGAGTATCTCAACGAGAACGGCGTCGACGCGGTCAGCCGGGTAGCGATGGTCTACTGGGACGTGCCGCTGTCGACCCTGCAAGGTGTGTTGGTGAAAGTGCGCACCGCCCTCGCCGAACTGGTCGCCGAGCTGGCCGTACTCACTCCAGAAGGCCAGGAGACGCCGACCAAGGCTGCGGCTGACCAGGCGATGCAACTCGTCTTCACAGGTGATCCCACGGTGTACGTCACGCATCAGCAGACTGACAGCGGCACCAACATCGCCGCGCCGGGGGCGGAGTCGGCAACGGTCGCGTCAGGAAGCACGGCGGTCGGTAGTCAGACGGCGAACGGCAAGGACTCGACAGTCGTCGGAGCCCAGGTCGTGCACGGTAACGACGCAACGGTGACTGGGCGCGACAGCGCACCATCCGCCGTGCCGGCGGAAACGGAGGGTTTCTGGGGCAGGCTGCGGAAGCGCGGGCTGCTGGTCGCTCTCTTCACAGTTGTGGGCGGGATCGCCGGTGTACTGGCGTGGATCGGCTGGAAGCCCTGGTAGTGAGTAAGTGGCAAAGCACTCATAGCACCTGACGTGAGATCTGTTATCGGTCCCCTACGGACACCGAAGTCAAGCCACCGCTTTACAAGTGCGAGGGTCTGCCTGGGCGGGGCCGTCTATAGGCGGAAACCGTTGCATCGAGGCTGTCTCCGCTGCCAGATCTGCCATGGGATGACTGGGCTTCATTGACAGATCCATTGACAGACCGCTGGTCCTACTCGGCAACTTCGATCCATCTCGCCATGCGTCGGCGTACGTCAGCTTGGCTGTGCCTCGTTTCGGTCCGCGCCGGCGATACGCCAACCTGTGGGGCCGGTCACCTGCCAGGTAGGAAGGCGGTCACGCGGGCAGCGCGCACAAGGTGCACATGGGAGTAGAGCACACGTTGGGCGAGCTTCGTATAGGTCAAGCCGGCGGACCGCCTCTCAAACGGAGGCGCACTGCGAAACCTTCAGCAGACCGCTCGTCAAGGCGACCGCTCCTTCGCGACGGGGCACCGCAGCCTCGGCCCCTTGTGACGGGTTCTCGGCGCTACCGCACTGGCTGCATGTCTTCACCGCGCAGGAGCTGCCGTTCAAGCGGCGTCCTGCCTCGGCAGCGCTCAACCCGATGGCTGCCGCGGCACCCATCGCGGCGGTCGCCTCAAGCCGGCGAAGACTAAGCAGATCGCGAAGCCCGCCACCGCCAAGAACGCGGCCAGATTGACGAACGCTTAACAGTGGCGCCAGGCTGACCAGACCGACCTGTGCCGTCTGAATGGTTATAACTCACGGATCTCTCCTCGCTCGTCACTGGCCGCAGCGGCAATGCATAAACGAGCGTCTGACTGAAATACCTGCTGATCAGCCAGAAATGGGGCGGGCTAGCGTCAGCCCTTTCCAGAGGTTGCTCCCTGCCCCATTCTGGATGTGAGATGTGAACGTGCCGTGGTGTGGTGTCGGCATCGGGAGCGCTGGGGGTAAGGAACTGGTGGCTTTGGACGCTGTTGGCGGCGGCCCGCCGGTGGTGGAGGTAGTGACGAGGACGACGCGGATATGTGCGCGCCAGTCCTGGGGAGCTGGTTGACAAGGCTGCGGACCAGCTCAAACACCTTGACGAGCTCCCGATCGCTCCGAAGCCGGCGGATTCAGCTCAGATCAAAACTACATCCTCGATTGCGATGAGCCCGATAAGGGGGGTCATGAGACTGATTGGGCAGCTTGTAAGCGAATCTGATGGTGGGCCGCTTGGGGGGTTCAACGTTTGTGGCTACGCGTACGGTGGCGACGACGAGATCCTGTCGCTCGGCTACGGGACCGCAGACGAGGACGGCTCATTCTCGCTGGAAGCAGGTTGGTCGGAGACGTCGCCGACTGGGGACTTCCTGCGGCTGCGATTTGAGGTGCTCGACGGACGCCTCGACCTGATCCATGCCCTGGAACAGGAGATCACAATTGATTCGCCAGATTCGCCGGTCACCGTCACAGTTGTTGTTCCGTTCGCTCTTCCGCGTGAGGCGGCCGAGCCTCCGGAGATCAGGACCGACGTCGCCAGGCTTCGGGTCGTGCCTGAACAGGTGACGGTGGCGCTGGGCGCTCGGCTCGTGCTGCTCGCCGAGGCGCAGGACGGCGGCGGCGTTCCGGTGGATGGTGTGCGAATGGGGTGGAGGGCCCAAGATGCCGACGGACAGGAAGTCCCCGTGTCCACCGGTGGGGAGTTCGTTGGCCGGTTGCCCGGCGTGTACAGGATCACTGCGAGCGGCGGCGGGAGAGAAGGGGCGGCGGAGGTGACTGTCCGCGGCCCTGGCGCCACGCCATCGGCCACGGCGCTGGCGGCTGAGGATGGTGAGGTCGGCCCGAGGTGGAACGATGGTAATGCGGCGTCTGCGGTCGCGCCGGTTAACCGGGTTGGCCGCCCATCCGGCCCGTCTGCGAGCGCGCTGCAAGGCCGCCCCTGGTTGGGCCTGCGGCGCGCTGAGCTGATGGAGGCGGTTACCGTCGGCAGTGCCAATTTCACGTTCTCGGCGCCGATTCTCAGGCTTGAGGGCCGGGGGATGGATCGGCGGCTGGATCTGACCTACAACTCCCGCTTGTGGAACCGCATCGAAGATCAGATCGACTTCGATGTCGATCAGGGCTGGCCTGCGCCGGGCTGGTCGCTTGGCTTCGGACACATCGTGCGGCTTGGGCGGCAGGGCAGCATGCTGGTCGACGCGGACGGCACCCGCCATCCATACGAAGTGGTGCGCATGGAAGGCAATCAGGACCGCCGGCTCGAGTTCACCGGGCGCACGACCGATGGCAGCTTCATCGACTATCAGCACATCGATGATTTTTCGGGCGGATTCCAATGGGCGCAGGCGCGGTATCCGGACGGGATGACAATCGAGTACACCGCCCGCGGCCACGACCATGTGCGCCCGGTGATAGGCACGGTTACCCCGAGCTGGGGTGTACTGTTCCCGACGCGCGTCACTGACGCGAGCGGCAATGTCATCACGATCGGCTACCGGAACAACGTCGGCCCGGAGATCGATACGATCGTGGACACGCTCGGCCGGACGATCAATTTCCATTACGAGGCCGCTGGCTTGGGCCAGCTGACCGCCATCACCGGTCCTGGACTGGACGGCACACGTCGCACGCTGGTTCGGCTGAACTGGGTTCGCATGCGGCTCGAGCCGGCCTTCGCCGGACTCGAGATAGTACGCCGCGACCGCCGCGACCCGCTGGTCCTGCGGGCCATCTACTATCCGGGTGACGCGACCGGCTACTGGTTCGGGGATCCATGGACCTATTCCGCCTACGGGATGGCGACCCGGGTGACGCGCCATCGTGGGATGGGGTTTGACAACGCTTCGCTCACGCAGGCGGGGTCGATCATCCCGGGAACCATGACACAGCAGCGTAGCTACAACTACCCACTCGCCGCCGATCCGGCGCTGACCGATGTGCCGACGTATACGACGATGACCGAGACCTGGGACGGCATGGATTCTCCGGCGGCGGTGACTCGGTTCGCCGGCCAGCCTGACGCCAGTCCGCGCCGCGTGGAGGCTACCTACCCGAACGGAACCCGAACCGTCACCCTCGCGTATAACAGGCCGGGACAATTTGATGATGGGTTGCCCTACCAGCAGGAAGTCTACGACGGCGGCCAGCTCGTGCAACTCACCACGAACATCTGGCAGCAGGGCGACTACCGATCACCCCGGCTCAGCCGGGTCGAAGCAACACGCGGCCGCAACCTGATGACCGCAACAGAGTATGACTACGGGCCCTACAACCGCGTGACGGAGATCCGCGAGCTCGATTTTGGCGGAACCGCCGTGCTGCGCCGCACCCGGACTGAATATGCACAGAACCCCGGCTATCTAGCGCGCCACATTTTCGCACTTCCGACAGTCGTCGAGGTCTTCCACGGCACTGACCCGCTGCCGACGGCCCGCACAGAATACGTCTACGACTCCCAGCCGCTGCGGGATACGCCCGGCGTCGCCGGTCACGCCCAGACCCACAACCCATACGCACCGCGGGTCTGGGTGCCATCCCACGATGAGCTCATTTGCATCGAGGACCAGCACGGTATTGAGCGGTGCCGGACGATCCACCATGCCGGCTACTGGCAGACCGAATACGACACTCGGACAGAGTTTCGCGGCAATCTTACTGAGATCCGCCGGTACGCCAATCCCTTCCAGCCTCGCGACCCGGTGATCGAGCGGCGGACCTACGACATCACCGGCAACCTCGTCTCGGCCGAGAGTGGCCGCTGTGAGCGCTCAGCGTACGAATACACAATAGCGACGCAGTATGCGTACCCGGAGCGCCAGGTGCACGGCCCGGCCTCGCCGGCGTCAGCCCAGATTCTGACCAGCACCACCTACGACTTCGGGACAGGGCTTGCCACATCGACCACCGACTCCAACGGGCGCACGACGCAAGCTTCATATGAGCCCAGCAGCCTCCGCCCCCAGCTGATCATCTGGCCGACCGCCGCGATGACCGCTTTCGGCTACGACGATGAGCAAGTGGCTGTCACCCAGACCACCCGGGCCGCTGACGGCTCCCTCGCCGGTCAGCAGACCACCGTGCGCAACGGCCTCGGACTCGTCAAGCGAGAGGCAACCCTTACCGACATCCAGAGGTTTGAGAACCCGGAGCTGGGCGAACTCACGGTCGACGTCGTCGATATTACCGACAGGCAATACGACGCGCTCGGTCGGCTCTGGAGACAGAGCAGGCCATATCGAAACGGCCACGTTCCCGTGTTCACCGAGATGTTGCGCGACAGTTTGGGCCGAGTCACCCACACTCGCGCAGGCGACGGCAGCGAGACATCGGCCTTCTACGACGAGCGTCCGCGACCCGACGACGCGCCTCCCACCTCGGCAGGCGCGTACACGACCCGCTTGGTGGACGCCTGGGGCAGGCAGCGCTGGACATCGCACGATGCCCTTGGTCAACTGCAAGCCGTGGTCGAGCCCCATCCGGACAGCGACGGCTCAGTGCTCACGCCGGGGACCGCGGCCACGTACTACATCTACAACGCGCTCGGCCAAGTGGTGGGAATCGTTCAGCGCTCGCCAGCATCGCTGAATCAGATTCATTCGTTCGTCTATGACGGGCTCGGGCGTCTGACCCATCAGTTCGTGCCCGGACGCAGCCGCACGCTCACAGATGCTGGCGAGTACCGCGGGCCCGGGGCACGGTGGACTGATGTCTTTGCCTACACAGACGGCACACGTCTGGCGTGGTCGGTGGATGCGCGTGGCGTTCGGGTGGTCTTCGACTACGGCGACGATGGCCTGGGCCGGCTGCAAGGCGTGACTTATCAGCTCACCAGCGTCGGTCATCCAGCGAATCCAGATCCCGCCAACCCGCCGGAGCCCGCCTCGGCGGTCCGGTATGAGTATGTCCCCACCGGTGACCTGGCCCGACTGCTCCGCGTCACCACCGACGACGCGGTCGAAGAATTTGGGTACGACGACCACGGTCGGCTGGCTTCCAAGACGGTGACTCTTCCCGATCAGCCGCGCCGGCCCTTCGCCATCGACTACGGCTATGACGGTCTCGACCGCCTGCTCGGCATCACCTACCCCGCTCAGTACGGCACCAACGGCTCCCCGCGCAAACAGGTCGAACTCGAATACGACCTTGCGGGCCGGGTCCGGCACCTCACCTTAGATGGGCGGGATCAAGCCTCAGAGATCACCTACGCACCATGCGGGCTCCCTGCCAGCATGACCGTCGGCGCAGGCCGGCAGCCCATAACAGAGATCTACGAGTGCAACCCCGCCAACGGACTCCCGGCCAATCAGCGGATTCTCCGCGACGGCGAAACGCTGCTCGACCTGTCCAACGGTTACCAGCATCCGGGCCAGCCGGGTACCACCGGGCAACTCTTCCGCTTGACTGACAACCTCGACACACGCAGGACCACAACCTACGAATACGACACGCTTGGCCGGCTGCGGCAGGTGAGCGGCGGCCCCCCCGACTCGCCGCTGTGGAACCAGCTCTACACCTACGACCGCTACGGCAACCGCACCAACGTGGCCGCGTCCGGCACCGATCCCGACGGCGCACCCATGCCACCAGACGGCAAGGGCACCCTCAGCTTCAGCACACCGTTGCCAGATGGCCGCTCCCGGACCGACAACCGGATCACCAGCGCTGGCTACGCGTACGACGAGGCCGGCAACCTCACCCGCATGCAACGCTCCAACGGCGCCTGGCTGCGTTGCCACTATGATGCGCCCGGCCGCCTGGTGCGCGTCACCGACGACGCAGGCACCGCTCTGGAGACCTACACCTACGCTGCCGACAGGCGACGCATCCGCACCCGTAACGACCAAGCTGGCACTCAGATCCTCTACATCTGGCGCGCGGAGACAGTCCTCACTGAATACGAGCAAACCAGCCGACAGCCGCGTTGGTCCCGCGCCCTCGTCTACCTCGGCCAAAGGCTGCTCTGCACGCACACGCGAGTCGACGCCATCCGGGGCTCACCCGCCGGCCGCCCGGCAAACGGCGCGGGGGAACTCGTCCGGTACCACCACCCTGGCCGTCTGGGCACCCGCCTCATCACGACACCCGAGACCGGAGAAATCGCAGAACTTGTCACACTTCCTTACGGCACGCGCCTGCACGGCGACCGTATCCCCGCCAGAACGCCGATATTCACCAGCTACGACCGCAGCCCGATCACTGACCTTGATTATGCCGTCAATCGACATTACGACCCAAGGCTGGGGCGCTTTCTTCAACCCGATCCGCTGGGTATGACCGCAATACAACTGGGCCAACCGCAGGGCAACAATGCGTACACGTACACGGAGTCGGATCCGATAAACCGGCTTGACCCGGCGGGACTTAGGTGGATAGAGGGTGTGTGGATAGATGACGGCGTTCTGATCGGGGACGAAATCCTCGTCGAAGGACGGCCATTATCTCCTGGGAGAGCGGGTGACTCTCCCGACGAATCCGCGCGCGAAGCCATGCGCGGGGAGGGTCGAGACCGCGGCGAAGCTGGCCGGGGTGCCAGCATCGATGGGCCTGTCGAGATCCTTGAAGCGGGCCTGGGTAACGCTGGGCGCATCATCGCTGTGATTGCGCGGCTCTTGTCGGCCTACTTCCACCCGTTCACTCCACTCGACCCTTCAGAGTTACCGAGGCCATCTGCGCCGCAGAGTTACCAGTTTGATGCCGAGCGTGCGGCGGAAGAGGCAGCGCGGAGACGTGGCGCCGGCGGCCCGCCGCCCGGTGGCACAGGCGTCACCCTGATCATCTCTTTCCATCCAGGCATATACCGACTCGGCGCTCGTCTCGATTCCCTGGTGAGGCCCGGTTCGGCTGACTCGACCCTCTATTGAAAACCATCGGAATTCGCGGAGGCGACAACAGGATGTCCCGGTCGTCTTGGAATGCTTCGTCACGTGACGGCGATCCCGATCCACAGAAGCTTCGAGCTCGTAACCGCAGGCTGCCCACCCACCTCCCGATCACGCTTGCCTGTGCGGGCGGGCCTGGCTGCCTAAGAACCCGCGGGCTCAGTTCGACTTCACCCCCGGGCGGTCCGTTCGCCGCGGCACCTTCACCGCCGAGAACGCCTTGATCAACCAGATCCGCGACCATCGTCGGGGAGCACCGGGGGCAGGTTCGACGTCACCCACTGAAATCACCAATCCAGTGCCGTTCACCTCGGTCGCCACCGCCGGCGAGATCCTCGCCAAGGTTCGACTCGTCCAGACCAACATGAGGAATCTGCTCGAACAACGCCATGTAGAGGCAACAGAATCATGGAAAGCGACAGGTCCGGCAACCCGATTGCAGCATCGTCGCCGCGCTCCGCAAATATCGAGCTAATAGCAAACCGCAGATTTACAAGTGCGAGGGCCGTCATATGCGAGCGTGTCTCAGTCGGGATCTTCTTGCGCCTGCCCTGTCTGCAGTGCCTGATCTGCCCGAAATGCCTGGGGTTCATTGACAGAGCCACTGACAGCCGAGTCGCTGCTCCCGCCCGGGGTCGGGTCCAGCGCAACGACCTGGACCGCCGCGCGGATCTTCGATCCTTCACACAGCTGAGAGAGACTCGGCGGCTGGCCTCCACCACCCACGCCATGCAGCTCAACCATCCTGGGATCCTCCTCGTCTATCTGCCGTCAGAGGCACTACCCGTGCCTGCCCGGTAACTGTCTCATCGGTTTCGGAGGCTAGATACGATTGAAGCTCGCGATGTCGAAACTGCGTCGCGAACCCTGACATGCGAAGCAGGCCCGCAGCATACCCCCAGTCGAGAAAGTCCATTAGCGCGCGCGGAAGATCGTTCGTCCGCCTCTTGTTTATTAGAGCAAGCAGATAATGGGGGTACCAGCCAACTGCGCCGGACGCGACGAATCCCAGGGTTGGCCCGGCTATTAGAGCGTCAACAATCGCCATGGCATAATGATTTGCAGCAATGTCCACGATAACAACATAGAATCCAATCGGGATGGCGAATAAGATCATGGTCCTTACCGCCTGACGATACGGCTCGCTCGGAGTTCCGGCGGACCCATGAATGGCTTTCATGCTTGCCGCCAGACCAGCAATCAATCCTAAAACTGGCCCAATTATGACCCCGCCTACGATCGAGACGACCACGGCGGCCAATGCTTCAACTAGCATTATCTTAAGGCTTGGCATATCCTTTTTGTTTGCAGCCAACAAGACAGGTACGAGAAGTATGGCGCAAATAAATGGGCCTGCCAGCAACCCTTCTTTAACATTGCGCCACAATCGCACCCGGGTCTGCCGGGTGCGTAGTTGACTCAAGTCAACACGAATAAGGAAACGCCCAGGAGCAAAGAAGGCAAGAGTCGCGCCGTATGCGATTACCAAGCTCTGTAGTATCACTGCGGCAATGATATCCAGGCGGGCAGCTTGAACACTGAGCAGAATATCCGTGAGCGCCCATGGAAGAGCGAGCATCAGTACGGCCAATACCGCCGCACGGATGCGTATTTTCCAGCCTGGCGGATTGCCGATAGATCTCCACAGGTCCTCAATCTGGAAATCGGTACTAGAGCGCCCCTGGCGGCCCATGATAGCCAAATGCGACGCGATGGTCCGGAACCATCGGACCACATCCTCCGCAGCGTACCGATCGCCATTCGGGCGGGACCGGTGCTCAACGACCGCAGGCAACAGTTGCCGGAGAATGTGATGATCGAGATCGCGCCTCCGGAGGTCGCAAAGAGTTTTTGGGCGGCTCGCCGGATCCCGGTAGACCGTGACGGCCAGATACAGCCGGAGCGGCGATGACAGAGATCGTGACAATCGGCCAATGGGATGAGAGCGTATATTGGAAGTTACTGCGCGCCATCGCGCCCGGTCGGCGTCGTGCGGAAATCGGTACTCAATCCAGTCAACGATCTCGTTGGCGCTCAGAGGCTGCAACGTTATAGCAGTCGCATCTTCGAGCGGCTTGGCGTCGGAAAGACCGGTGTCGACTAGTTGTGAATATCGAGCCGTTCGGCATGTCACCACTACCGGAGGCAGACTAGGCCCGACCGCGATGTTCAGGGCAGCAAGGACCTGGCCCGATCGGCCGGTTTGATCATCTTCAGGATCCATCTCATCGAGCCCGTCAAGGATTGGGATTACCCAGCCTTTGCGAACTAAGGCAGCCGCGGTCGCAGAGTCGGCGTTATAGATCTTAACGAAGTGCGCGATGATCCATTTGTCAAGCTCCTTGCGGACTTCACCATTTACTGTCTCTTTGGTTCTGAAGGTGGGTAGGCTGAGCCGAACCGGAACTTTTACTGCTGAATCGTCGTGACCGCTGTCAAGAGTTGCTGCTGCCAGGTCGAGTAGCAGGCGGAGGACGAGGACCGTCTTTCCAGCGCCCGCCTCTCCTAGTACGACCAGTCTGCCACGGTTCAAAAGCCCGTAGTATTCTGCAACCGTCGAAAGGGAGCCCGTATCAGGTCCACCGTCGGAACGCCATCGGATCGCTTGAGAAGGCGGCTTCGTATAGGCCAGGTCTGCTGGCCGAGGCTCACCCGTATCTCCTAACAACTGTGCCAGAGCGCCGGCCTCAGTCGTGGCGATCGCGGTTACCAAGTTGCGAGCCTGCTGCCGAAGGTATGCAGGATCGTCTACTCGCGGCCTGGCTCTAAGTCCGTAGACCGTGAGCGCGAGTCCCATAACTCCCACGGGTAGAGCAAGCACGTTCGCTACGCCTGCTCCATCCGATCGGCTGGTGTGCGAGAGCAGCCACCAGGTGAGAGCCAGCAAGCCGATTGTGCCACCGAGTCCACTCGCCAGTGCTGATCGGTGCGTCCATCTCCGGGCTCTCACGCCACATCTCCAGCTTGGTCGACTTGGCGGGCGAGCAGACACCGCCTTGCAGTATGTGCAATAGATCGCGTTGCGTCGGCAAGACGTTACGCCATTCCCGGGACCGCTCGGGCGGCGCAGAACTTCACCGGAACGAGAGAGCCCTGCGCCCGCGGTGCAGTTGCTCGTCGTACGGCCGGCGCCGTAGGTGCGAGAGTTGCGCGCAGGTCGCGGCGGACGAGACTGGAGGGGACGGAAATTGGTTCTGCGGCGCCGACATCGGGCGGGTTGCTCCAAACCCGACAACCGCGGCGTGCCTCGGTTCGGACTCTCACCGACGCTCCGGCGGCCCGATCCAGATCGGACGTCCACAACGTGAGCGTCCGGGCGGCGCCTGCGGCGATGCCGCCCACGACGAGCTTGGCACTCAACGTGCCAGCCGGTCCGGGAGCAATGCCTTCGGTGAGTCCGATGATGTTGTCAGCCGCCTGGTCGACTCCGCGGACGATCTCCAACGCCAGTGAATCCACGTCGGGGACTGCCCCGGGATTAGTTGACTCGCGGGGTGTGGTGGTTCAGGCCGCGAGTGCGACCGGTTGAATCATCTCAAACTCGATGGGTGTGAGCTTGCCG
>NZ_SJKD01000016.1 GCF_004331485.1 Kribbella capetownensis | reverse complement strand
CACTTCGACACCATGTTCCGCGATGCCCCGACGTCCGCAGCGACCTCGCCGATCGTGCCGCCGACCGCACACCGCAGCACGATCCGGGACCGCAACGCCGCTCCAGGCCAGTTCGGTTGACGCTGGCGGTTGGTGCTGGTCATACGGACGCGGCGGCGACGAGCATCATCTCGTTGGTGGTTTCTCGCGCTGTGGCCTGCCAGCCTCGCGCCCGGAGGTCGGTCTGGAGTTCGCTGGCGGTCCAGTACCGCTTGAAGATGTTGAAGGTGCGGCCGTCGTTGAGCTCCCGGCGTTCAGTCCGACTGCTGATGCGCTGCCCTCCCCAGGATGGGTGCGGTGTGCTGTCGACAAGAAAGACGCGACCATCGGGTCGCAGCGCCGTGCGCACGGTGGACCAGAACGCGTCCAAGCGGTCGTCGGGAACGTGCGAGAGCCAGTAGGAGAACAGCACCACGTCGTACTCCGCGGCCGGCGGTCTCCACTCGAACACATCGGCGACGACATAGTCGACCGGCGCTCCCGCGAGGCGTGTTCGATTGAGTTCGATCATCTCGGACGAGGCGTCTACGGCGGTCACTCGGTCGGCGTACCCGACGAGGTGCTGCGTCCACAGGCCGGTGCCGCACGCCAGTTCAAGCACGCGCCCCCTTGGGGCGAATTCACGCAGCGCTGCCTCGGCCTCCGCGACGTCCTCGAACCAGCGTCTGTCGAGGTCGGCCGGCAGCGCGTACCGGCCACGACGCAGCCACCACTCGTCATACTCTCCCGCCCTCGCCTGGTAGTACGCGACCTGCTGCGTCAACAACTCATCCATAACCCGTCACGATAGGCAACGCGCCTTCTTCTTCGCGAGAGCGAAGCATGGATGACAGGCGCGTGGTGCGCTCGGCGCCGCGGAGATGGTGTGCGTCAATCACCTCGCGGCGGAACAGGGTCGCCATGCTGTCGGCCGATCGGCAAGCGGCTTTCAGGAGCGCTGACCACACCTCCGTCGAGACGCTGGCCAGGCTGCGTCCGGCGGGGATCAGGTGGCTGGCAGATCGACGACGGCGACAGGCTGGCCGGCATCGTTGAGGATTTGCCGGCTCACCGAACCCAGCAGGATCCGGCGGACCAGGCCCTTGCCGTGGGTGCCGACGACGATCAGCTGCGCGTCCTCGGCGTGGCCCAGGATCGCTTCAGCGGCGGGGCCCTCCACCGCGACGTGGTCCACGCTCACTGAGCCGGGGTCCGTCCCGGTCACCTCGTCGAGGGCGCGGGTGATGGCTGCGGTGGCCTGCGCCTCGACGTCTGCCCCCATCCGCGCGAGGAGCTCGGGGTCGTCGCGGAACGCTGGGTGCAGAACGTCGTGGGCGGCGACCGCTCTCACCGAGGTGTTGCGCACGGCGGCCTCGGTGATTGCGTAGCGCAGTGCGTTGGTGCCGAACTCCGACCCGTCGACGCCCACGACGATTGGGCCTGTCGTCGGAAACTCATCCTCACCGAGGACGACCACCGGACATTTGGCGTGGACAGTCAGCCGGTTGCTCACCGAACCCAGCAGGGTGCTCGCGACGCTGCCGAGCCCGCGCCGGCCGACGACGACGGCGCCTGCGGCCTCGGAGGCCTCCGCGAGCATGTAGGCGGGGTGGCCCAGCTTCGAAGTAAGGGTGCAGGCCAGGTTGGGTGCGAGTTCGCGTACCCGCGCAGCCGCGGCCTCGAGCACGTGCTCGGAGAACTCGATGTGCCAGTCCACGGGTTGGCTGACCGGGCCGTGGTAGCCGTAGAAGTTGGGGTCGGGAGTAAAGCTGTAGGCGTGGAGCAGTTCGAGCTGCTCGCCTCCGAGGCTCGCTCGGGCCACCGCCCACTCGAGGGCGTTGGCGCTCTGCTGTGATCCGTCGATGCCAACGACGATCCGATCGACCATGTGTTGTCCTCCCGCGAAAGAGCCGACGGATCCGAACCTAGCCCGCGGTGAGCCGACGGGACAGCTGCTGGGGCAGCCAGCTGGTTCGCCGCCGCACCGGCGCCCGTTGGATCCCGTCCAGGATGAGCGCCAGCCCAATGATCACAGCGGCGATGATCACGAACATGAGTGCTCCTTCCAATGATCGGGCGGAAGTAGCCTTCGTGTATCCATCTGCCGCCGCGGACAGCCGTTCTCGGGTGAGGTTGCGGGTTGCGCGTCGTCTCACCCGCACCGGGTGATGCCTGTCGCGGCGGCCCGGACCAGTCTGGTCGGCGTACCCGGGCGCTGCGGCGGGCTCGAGAAGCGTGGGCACAGGAATGAGGCCAACCAGATGACGACGAACACACCCGACGGCACCCCGGAGGCGCGGAAGCCGACCATCGTCCTCATTCACGGCCTGTGGCTCACGCCGCTCAGCTGGGAAGGCTGGCAGCAGCGCTTCGAGTCGAAGGGCTACACCGTGCTCGCGCCGGCCTGGCCGGGACTCGAGGGAACGGTGGAGGAGGTTCGCCAGAACACCTCCAGGTACGAGCGGCTCGGGATCAAAGAGATCACCGATCACTACGACCGGATCATCCGCGGTCTCGACGCCGCGCCGATCATCATGGGCCACTCGTTCGGCGGCCTCATCACGCAGCTCCTGCTGGACCGCGGCCTCGGCGCCTCGGCCGTGGCGATCAGCCCGGCGCAGATCCACGGCGTGTACGTCCTGCCCCGCGCCCAGGCCAAGGTCGCGTCGGTGGCGCTGAAGAACCCGGCCAACCGCCACCGGACTCAGATGCTCACACCGGAGGAGTTCCACTACGGCTTCACCAACACGCGCACACTCGAGGAGTCGAGGCCGATTTACGACCGGCTCGCGGTGCCGGGGCCGGGGCGCCCGCTGTTCCAGGCGGCGCTCGCGAACTTCACTCCGCACGCAGTGACGAGGGTCAACCGGCACAACTCGAGCCGTGCGCCGCTGCTGTTTCTCGCCAACGGCAAGGACCACACCGTGCCCGCGGTGTCGACCCGCGCCGCCTACAAGATCCAGAAGAAGACGGGCGCGCTCACCGAGCTCAAGGAGTACCCCGACCGCTCCCACTCCACCTTCTCCCAGGACGGCTGGGAAGAGGTGGCCGACTACTCGCTCGACTGGGCCGTACGCAACGCGCGAACCTAGCCGCAGCCCTCATCGCGCGTCGATCACCTAGTACTCGTGGTCTGGTGGTGGTGGTGCTCCAGGTGCCAGCCGATCGTGTCCGCACCGGCATCCAGGCCCCTGCTCGGCCAGTTGTTCGCGCAGTGCGAGTACCAGCTCGACCGTGGCCGGCGGGGTGGCCCGCGGCGACGTCTTCGGCCGCCTGCTGCGTGGCTCGAACGCCGCCGCACCCTTGGCCAGATACCTGGCCTTCAACTGGTAGACCCACGCCCGATGGACCCCGTACCGCAGGGCCACCTCGGCGGGCGTCTGACTCTTCAGCCCACCAGCCCTGTCGCCGATCACCCCAGGCAGGTGTCGCCTCTGTCTTGAGACATCTGTCGCCTCTGTGTTGAACCACAACCCCTCGTGAGATCTCAGTGGCGGCTTGGCTGGCCGCCGAGGGCGTCGCGGATTCGGTTCCAGCGTTTGTCGTAGGTGGCGCCGAAGCGCTTGCGGGCTCGTTCGGCCTTGCGTTCGCCGTACCGGCGTACGGCCCAGGTCGAGCCGGGCTTGGCCAGGCGGAGCGCTCCGACAAAGGCCACCACCGGTACGACGATGCCGATCAGGCCGGTGGCTAGTTTGCCCTTGAGGAAGCAGAGGACTGCCATCACGAGGTGGAATCCGACGCTCGCGAAGTAGGTCCAGCGTGCGAGCTCACCGCCGGCCCGTTCGGGCTCGGCTCCGATCGGACTGGTCTGCATCAGCAGCACCACCCCCAGCGCCCCGCCCAGCAGGATCGCGTCGATGGACTTGCGTCCCTCCGGCCCCCAGTAGACGTCGTCGAGATGGAGCCACAGCGCGAACTCGTCCAGCGTCAGAGCCGCCCCCGCCCCGAACATCACCGCGAGCACCTCGGCCCAGGGAGACGCCGGGGCGTAGCGGAACTGGAGGAGCCCGGAGAGCAGCACCAGCAGGATTCCCCAGACTTGGTGGTGGATGTGGATGCCACCGATGTGTACGTCGGACAGGCCACCGTCATCGGGCTGCGTGGAAGCCTGCTTGGCGCGGATGCGCCGGGTGATGGCCCGGGCGACGGTGAACGTGAGGAGGAAGGCGAACAGCGCCCAGGCGGCCTGCGCCCGGCCAGTGTCGACGAGATCCCGATACCAGTTCACCTACATCACCCGTCACACATCGCTGGAGCCGGTCACCAGCAGCACGACGCCGACCACCGCCGCGACGATCAGCACCACGCACGCAACGGCCTCGGTCCGGTTGAACGCCCGCAGGCCTTGCTCGCGGCGGGCGAGCAGGTACAACAGCGTCCCCGGCGCGTACACGATCGAGGCCAGGAGCAAGTACTTCGGGCCCGCGGCGTACAGCATGAAGATCGAGTAGATGACCGCGACTGCTGCGATCACCCGTTGCTTGTGTCGCTCCGGCTCGTCGGCCGCTGTGTAGGTCTCCCCGGTGATGGTCAGCTTGAGCGCGTACGCCGCCGCCAGCAGGTAGGGCACCAACGACAGCGCGGTGTCGAGCTTGAGCATGAAGTCCAGCGCATCGTTGACGAACAAGACCAGGACGAGCACCAACTGCACGGCGAGGGTCGTCGTGAGCAGCGCGGTGATCGGCGTCGCGTGCACATTGTCGCGGGTCAGGAACTTCGGCATCACCCCGCCGCGCGCCGGCATGTAGAGAACCTCCGCGTTGATCAAAGTCCACGCCAGGTACGCGCCTTGGACGGAGATGATCACGCCGATACTGATGAACGTCGATCCCCAGGATCCGACCACGGACTCGAGCACGCCGCCCATCGACGGCTGCTTGGCCTTCGCCAGGTCGGCTTGCGGCAGTACGCCGTACGAGAGCAGCGTCACCGATGCGAACACGGCCAGCACACTGAGGAAGCCGAGGACCGTCGCCCGCCCGACGTCCTCGCGACGGCGGGCGAAGCGCGAGTACACGCTCGCCCCCTCGATCCCGAGGAACACGAACGTGGTGACCAGCATCGTCTGCTTGACCTGGTCGAACACCGCGCCGACCGAGCGCTCGTCACCGCCCCAGAAGTTGTCCGCGAACGTCCCCGCTTCGAAGGCCACGGCAACGATCACGATGAAGGTGAGGATCGGTAGCAGCTTCGCGATCGTGACGATCCGGTTGACGACGGTCGCCTGCCGTACGCCGCGCGCGATCAGGAAATGGAACAACCAGACGAGCGCCGACGCCAGCACGACGGCGAGGAAGGTGTTTCCTTGCCCGAGGCCCGGGAAGAAGGTGCCCAGCGTGGTCATCGTGAAGACCATGAAGAAGACGTTGCCCGCCACATTGCTGGCCCAGTAGCCGAACGCTGCGTTGAACCCGGCGTACGCGCCGAACCCGGTCTTCGCGTAGACGTACACGCCGCTGTCCAGGTCGGGCCGGCGTACGGCGAGCGATTGGAAGACCAGGCCCAGCATGAGCATGCCCGTACCGGCGATGATCCACGCGATGACGGCACCCAGTACGCCGGTCGCCTCGCCGAATTCGCCGGGGAGCGTGAAGACTCCACCACCGACCATCGAGCCGACGACCATGCCGGTCAGGGTGAGGACCGAGACCTTCTGGACTGCGCTTGCGCTCGCGTGGCGGGTGGTCACAACGGCCTCACGCCCTAGCCGCTCGGCCGGACGAGCGGGAACAGGATGGTGTCACGGATCGAGAGGCCGGTCAGATTCATCACGAGACGGTCGATGCCCATCCCCATCCCACCGGTCGGCGGCATGCCGTACTCCAGCGCCTCGAGGAAGTCCTCGTCGACCTGCATCGCTTCCGGATCGCCGGCGGCGGCCAGCAAGGACTGGGCGACGAGCCGCGCGCGCTGGTCCACCGGATCGACCAGTTCGGAGTACGCGGTACCTTGCTCGGCCGCGAAGATCACCAGATCCCACTTCTCCGCCAGCCGCGGGTCCGACCGGTGCGGCCGGGTCAGTGGCGCGTTCTCCTTCGGGAAGTCCTGGTAGAACACAGGTGTCGTCGTCGTGCTCTCACACAGTTCTTCGTAGATCTCCTCGAGCAGGGGTCCCCAGGTGGTGTCGCCGGCGTACTCGAGTCCGAGTTTGTCCGCGTGTCCGCGCAGTTTCTCGATCGGTGTGTCCGCGGTGACTTCCTCGCCGAGTGCCTCCGACACGGCTTCGCAGATGCTCTTGACCGGCCAGTCCCCGGACAGGTCGTACTCGACCGTCTTCCCGTTCGCATCGGTACGACGTGCGAGCGGCGAACCGTACACGGCGGTCGCGGCCTCCTGGATGATCTCCTGGGTCAGGATCCGCATCGTGTTGTAGTCGCCGTACGTCTCGTAGACCTCGAGCGAGGTGAACTCCGGATTGTGCTTGAAATCGACGCCCTCGTTGCGGAACTGCCGGCCCACCTCGAAGACCTTCTCCATTCCGCCGACCAGCAGTCGTTTCAGGTGCAGTTCGGTGGCGATCCGCAAATACAGATCGAGGTCGTAGGCATTGATGTGGGTCTCGAACGGACGGGCGTTCGCGCCGCCGTGGATCGACTGCAGGACGGGCGTCTCCACCTCGGTGAATCCACGCGCATGCAGGGATTCACGCACACTGCGTACGACGGTCGCCCGCGTGTACGCGATGTCGCGGGCGGCCGGACGAACGATCAGGTCGACATAGCGAGCCCGGATCCGTGCCTCCGGATCGACCATTCCCTTGAACTTGTCTGGCAGCGGGCGGATCGCCTTGCTCGTCAGTCGCAGGGACTCGGCGCGTACCGAGAGCTCTCCGCGCAAGGTCGTGATCATCTCGCCGGTGGCGCCCACATGGTCACCGAGGTCGATCTCGTGACGCCAGAAGTCGAAGGTCTCCTGGCCGACGGCGGCCAGGTCGACCATGAGTTGCAGGTCGCCGCTTCCGTCGCGCAGCTTGGCGAAACCCAGCCGTCCGTGGTCGCGTTTGAGGATGACTCGGCCCGCTACCGAGACCCGCGTTCCCGTTGACGTTCCCGGCGGAAGCACTCCGGCATCGGCTTCGACCTCGGCCATCGTGTGCGTCCGCGGATATGTCACCGGGTAGGGATCGATGCCACTGGCCCGGATCCGCTCGAGCTTCTCCCGCCGTACCCGCACCTGTTCTGGCAGTTTCTGCAAGGACATCGCCTCGGCCAGCGGATCCGGCGGCGCGGGGATCAGGGCGGCGACCGCGGCGGCGTGGTCGGCGTCGGCGGTGTCCAGAGTGCTCTCGCCGTTCTGCCCTGACTTGCCGCGGAGCATCGTGAGGCTGGGACGAGTGAGGAACCCTTCCGCGCTGCCCGCGGCCGTCCCCACTCGGGGCAGATCCGAGGTGTACTCGAAGCACATGAACCGTGGTTGCCAGACCGGGAGGTACTTCGCGTTGGAGCGGTACAGCGACTCCAGTTGCCAGTTGCGGCTCGCCAGCAGGAGCGCCTGACGCCACAGCCGCGCAACCGGACCGGCGCCGAGTTCCTCGCCGCGCTCGAACGCCTCCCGGAACATCGCGAAGTTGAGCGACAGCCGGCCGATGCCGAGCGCGGCGCCCTGCTCTGCGAGCCCGGCGACCATCAGTTCGACGAGGCCGTTGTCCGCGGTCGGGTCGCGACGCATCAGGTCCAGCGAGAGCCCGGTCCGGCCCCACGGGACGAAGCTGAGGAATCCGCGGAGGTTCCCGTCCGCGTCATCCGCACGCACCAGAACGCACGCACCGTCGAGTGAGTCCTCCAGACGGCCGAGCGCCATCGAGAACCCCCGCTCGTCCCCGCCGTCGCCGCGCCACGAGCCGGCCGCCACAGTGAGGGCCGCGAACTCGTCGGCGGTCAGAGCCGAATGACGCATGACCCTCGTGGTGTAGCCGCGACGCTGCAGGCGGGACACGGATTGCCGGACCGCCTTCATGCCCGGCCCGTTCAGCGAGAACGTCCGCAGGTCGAGGACCGCCTCGTCGCCGATCTCGTACGCCGTCAGCCCGGCCTCCGCGTACGCGGCCGCACCCTCCTCGCCCGCGCCCATCACCGCGAGCGACAGACCGTTCGACCTCGCGTCCTCGCGCCACTTTGCGATGGCCGCGGGCCAGTGCTCGGGGTCGCCCACCGGATTACCGCTGGCAAGGCTGACCGATCCGATCGGGCGATACGACACACCCGCCCGGGCCGTCGCCGGACTGCCGGTGTCCCAGATCGCCGACTTGTCGCGGCGGGTCGCGAAGTACCCGAGGGAGTCGGCGTCGCCGAAGTCGCGCAGCAGAGTGCGGATCCTGGCCTCGTCGGCGATGTCCAGCGTCCGGGTCTGCTTGGGCGCCCGGAACAACAGCTGCGCCGAGATCAGTACGACGGAGGCGCCCGAGATCCCGATCAGCCCGTGCACCCAGAACGGTGCGGTCACCGCCTCGTCGGGAGCCGCCCAGCCGACGTCGGTCAGCATCTCGGAGAAGACGAACTGTGCCGCGCTCGCGAAGTCGCTCGCGTTGCCGAACCGGTGTACCAGAGCGGCGCCGCCGATCAGCACCACCGCGCCGCCGACCAGGAACGAGACGATCGCCAGCAGCAGGCTGCCTGGCACCCGCCTGGCCGCGAACTGAGGCCGGGCCCGCCACGCGATGACGAGCACTCCGAGGATCAGTACGAAGCCGGCGATCTGGATCAGCGAGCCGCCGTCGATCAGCGAGGCGATCCTCGCGAGCTCCGGGAGGACCAGCCACCACAGCACCAGGAGCCACCACGCGGCGCGCAGCCTGCGTCGCAGTGCGACACCCATAGCAGTGAGTAATGCGGCGTAAACGAGGCTCGGCACAATGGGAATCGTGAGCATCGAAACGATGTCCTCGGCACCCGCGAAGTAATTCCGCCACGGCGGAACGAGCGCCACAATTGCGGCCAGCGCGGCGAATACGAACATGGTGGCCGCGAAACGGTCCGGCCAGCGGTCGTCGAGCGGTTTGAGAACACCAACCGAGCGAGTCCGGGCACGCGATTCTGCTGGCAGCGCAGCAGTATCCACCGTTGTGCTCATCGCCTACCCTTGTACAACGCGGCAATGCACAGTGCGCATCGCTTTCCCCGATCACGACGGTACACGAGACCGTTGGTGACGTATACCTACCCGACCGGCCCCGCCCGAGCACGTGTGGTGACGGTGCTTTTAGTCAAACGTATTGACCCGGGGATTTCCGGCGTAGCCTCGGCACATGATCGCCGGTCTGCTGGGAGCCTTTGCAGCAGCCGTTTGCTATGGCGTGGCATCGGTACTGCAGGCAGTCGCCGCACGCCGTACCGACACCGTGGAGGGCCTCGACCCGCGGCTGGCGATCCGGCTGTTCCGCTCCTGGCCGTACCTGCTGGGGACCGGGCTCGACGCCTTCGCGTTCCTGCTGTCCATCGCGGCGCTCAGATCGCTCCCGCTGTTCGTTGTGCAGTCGATCGTGGCGAGCTTCCTGGCGGTCACCGCGGTTCTCGGCGCGATCTTCCTGCACATGCCGCTGGCCCGGTCCGACTGGATCGCTCTGCTGGTGGTCCTCACCGGATTGATGTTGGTCGGTCTGTCCGCGGCGGAGGACCGCACGGTCTCGGTCAGCGAGGCGGAACGTTGGGGCGTGCTGGTGGCGGCCGTCGTACTCGGAGTCCTGGCGGTGCCGCTGGCTCAGATCAAAGGCGCCTCGGGTGCCGCCGCCCTCGGCGCGCTGGCCGGCCTTGCCTTCGGGGCGGTTGCGGTGGCCGCCCGCGTGCTGCCCGGGTCGATCCATCTCGACACGTTCGTCAGCGATCTCGGCACGTTGTTCACCGATCCGTCGATCTATGCGCTGCTCCTGGCCGGCGGGATCGCGCTCCTCACGTATTCGACGGCCCTGCAACGCGGCAGCGTGACGCAGGCGACGGCGCCGCTGGTGGTCGGTGAGACGGTCGCCCCTGCTCTGGTCGGCCTGATCATGCTGGGCGACATGCCCAGGCCCGGCTGGGGGTGGGTCGCGACACTGGGGTTCGTCCTCGCCGTGGGCGGAGCTATCGGCCTGTCGAGGAACGGCGACCTCGCCCAGCACGAGCCCCAGCGGCTAGCCGGTGAGGGCGCGGACGCCTAGGTGACCGGCGATCGAGGCGTAGCGCTCGGCGTACAGGGTGGTGCAGCGGGAGGACGCGCAACCGGAGCCGGCGAAGGTGATGCCGCGGATGGTGGCAGTGGTGCGGCCGGGCGCGGTGTAGACGGGACCGCCGGAATCGCCGCCGATGATCGCGATCTGACCGCCTCGGGTGGCACGGATGACGTACGTCGTGCAGCCGTCGGTGTCGCAGTACTTCGCTGACTTCGAGAGGACTCTGAGACCGCACAGCGACGTACTGAAGCTGCCGGACTGGCAGACGGCCGTGCCGACACCGGGGTCGGCGCCGCCGGTGACGGTCCGGGTGTCGACCGGGTCGCCGGGGCCGTCGGTCCAGATCTTCGGGCCGTACGTGCTGCCGGTGAGCAGGGACTGGTCGTAGTCGGGGTAGTTCGTCCGAACGGACGTGGTGCCGTAATAGTTGCCGCCCGACTTCCAGACCGTGCCGACGCCGCCGCAGTGGCCGGCGGTGACCGAGCCGCGTTGCCCGTTGGAGCGTCGTACGACGGAGAATCCGGCCGAGCAGTTCTTCAGGGTCGACGTGATCCGGGCACCGCCCCAGTGGCCGCCCTTCGGCGTGTCACTCAGCCGCGTCGTCCGCTCCAATGAGCTCGCGACGGCTTGTACGCCATTCAGTCCGCGCATGCCGTCGAGTGACGCGGGGGAGGTGCTCGCCTGGTCGTACTCGACGACGATGTCCTCGGTGGCCGGATCCAGGTCGGCGGCGAACGTCGTACGGCTCGCGTCGGAGGACCAGGAGCGGGCGCCAACCGCGTTCCAGGCGTCGGAGATCGCGCGGACCGAGCGGCAGCTGCGCTCGAGGCCGACCAGCTGCTTGCCGGCCGTGGGGACGCTGCGGGCGATCGCGGCCTGGTACTTCTTCGAGTCCAGCACCGAGCTGTCGACCACGACCTTGTAGCCGGTGGTGGCGGATCCGACCACCCCGATCACGCCTGCGCTGAGCCCGTAGGGCAGGCCCGACTTGGGCCGGCCGGTGGCGTCCAAGGGCTCCAGCGACTGCACGGCGACCGAGATGCCGTCGCCGAGCGCCTCGCCGAGCGGGCGGGCGTCGGTCGAGGATGTCGGCTGCGCCAGGCGCTTGGACTCGACCGAACTCACGCTTGGCTGAGCGTGCGAACAGGCTGCCGCTTCGGTCACCGCATCAGGAGTGGCTGTGGCGGTGAGACCGACTGCGAAGAGTGAAACGGAGCCAAGCGCGAGCAGCGGGACGGTTGCTGTGAGTCGCACAGAGCTCCCAATCGGTGGACGGCCTCGGTAAATCGTCCGGTCCGGGACTCCGTTCAGTCAATAGCCGATCACCGTCCGCAAGCAAATTCGACTACCGTGCGCGAGCGTAACTCGCAAGTTGACGCCCGTCGGTGGCGAAGAACCGGAGCGTGTCGGCGTCCAGGGCAACCCGCTTGGCCGTCTTCAGTACGCCGGTGTGCGGCACGTTCTCGCAGCCGACCATGCGCTGCGGACCGACCGTGGCGGTGAACTCGCCGCGCTGGCCGATCGTGTACGTCCCCTGGAGCCCGTTGCAGCCGTCGGAGCCGTTCCAGGTCCCGTCCGGCAGCAGCACGAGCACCGGATCCTCGGGTCGCGCCGCCTTCAGCGTCTTCAGTCCGTCCATCTCGACCGGTCGCCAGGTCCCGGCCACACTCTGGGGTGAGACCTGCGACTGGACCTTCGCGCTCGGTGTCGCCGAGGCTGTGCCGGCCGCGACCGGCGATTGAGAAGGCGCGTCGCGGCCGGCCACGTTCACGCCGACGATGGCGATCGCGGCCACCGCGACGGCGGCGGCTCCGGAGGCGATCCAGGTCCGGCGCTGGGCCTGCCGGGCGCCGGTGGTGGCCCGCTCGGTCAGGTCGGTGACCGGCGGCACCGAGGCCGCGGCACGGTCGAGGGTTGCCCGCAGGTCATCCTCGAGATCGGTGTTGCTCACGACAACCTCTCATCAACACGGTGGGACTGCCTGGTCCGCCGCAGCGTCGCTAGCGCTCGGCTGGCGGTCGCGCGGACGGAGGACGGTTTGATGCCGAGCAGGTCGGCGATCGTGTGGTCGTCCAGGTCCTGGTAGTAGCGCAGGACCAGCACGACCCGCTCCCGGGCCGACAACCTGGCCAGCGAGCGCCAGAGGTCGTCGGAGTTCACGATGTCGGTGGCGGGGTCGGGCACCGTGCGTTCTGCGTCGAGCTCGGCCGTCGGCGCCTCGGTGAACGAGCGCCGCCGCGTCATCGACAGGTACGCGTTGATCAGGATCCGCCGGACGTAGTTGTGCGGATCGTCCGCCGTCCGCACCTTGCGCCAGGCCCGGAACGCCTGCATCAGCGCGATCTGCGCCAGATCCTCCGCTCGCTGGTAGTCGCCGGAAACGGTGAAACCGAGCCGCACCAGTTCCTGTCCGCGGGCGGACACGTACTCCTCGAACTCCACTCGCCGCTCCCTGGCCGGGCGTACAACACCTCACACCTATTAGACGCATCGAGTGGCTCAGGGTGCTGCAACCATTCACACACAGTTGGATCTCACCGCGTCTGCTGGACTAGACCGCCTAGCCCAGCAGGAACTTGCGGGCCTCATCCTGCCCACGTGGATCGCGTTGCACACCGTGCCCACTGCCCGGAACGACGACCAGTCGCGCCGAGCGTGCGTTCGCCTGCTCCCAGCGGGCCCACTCCACCGGACAGAACAAGTCATTGCTGCCTTGGAGGATCAGTGTGCGCGGCAACAACGCCTGCGCCTTCGGGTACGTCGACGTGCGCGCGGCCGGCCAGCGCAGGCAGCCCTGGATCATCTGCTGCTCGCGTACGGTGCGCAGGTCATACGGATACACGCTCTTCGGATCCAGACGGCGGACAGCTGACTCGAGTGCTTCGCCGCGCGCAGACTGGCTGCGCGTGGACTGGCCGGTCCAGGGGAAGCGCAGGTCCGAGCAGAGTGTGGCCATGTGCAGTCCCGCGGACAGAGTGTCGTACGAGAGGCCACTGCTGGTCGCCTGCTGGAGGAACTCCTTCAAGCCGGCATCGTCGCCGTTGCGGGCTGCGTGCAGGATCGCCGGGATGCCCTTCAACGAAGGGTTCACCGTGTTCAGGCTGGAGACGGACAGGCTCTCCATCAAGTCCGCGCCGCTTACGCCGTGCTGCACCAGCCAGGCCAGGTCGGCGACGGGATCCGTCGTACAGGCAGGGTCTTGGCGGCAAGCGGCCCTCAGGACCGTACCGGTCGTTGCCATCAGGTCGACGGCGAGTGGGTCGAAGCCTTTGTGCGGGACGATGGAGTCCAGCACTAGCGACTGCACGCGGTCCGGGTACTTCAATCCGTACTGCGCTGCCGTGAAGCTCCCGTACGACGTACCATCCAGCGTCAGGCGATCGACGTTGAGGTGCTGCCGGAGCAATTCGATGTCTTCGACGGTGTCAGGCGTGCCGTAGTACCCGAGACCAGGGCCGATCCGCTGGGCGCACTCGTCCACAGCCTCGGCGGGTGGTGTCAGGAAGTCCGAGCCGCCCACAGCTCTTTGCAGAGCAGGGCAATCGATGCCGGGCGTGCCAGTGCCGCGTTGGTCGAACATGACCAGCCTGTACTCGCGGAGCACCTCAGGAGCGAGGTACGCGCGGACGCGAGCCAGGAGCGGGACACCGGGCTGGCCGGGGCCGCCGGTGAGCATCAGGAGCACGCCACGCGGCGCGTCCACGTTGTCCGCAGCCGCTACGGCCAGGTCGAGCGACGGACCGTCCGGCCGTTGATGGTCCAGCGGTACTCGGAGCGTCGTACATGCGAAGCCGGAAACTCCTGCGCATGAAGGGGTTTCCGACGAGCAGGCCGTGCACACGACGAGCAGCGCGCACAGCAGTCGTAGCAGTCGCATGCACCCCTCCCGGAACGAACAGCGTGCAGGTTCGGGAGGGCGCTGACAAGCCGCCGCTGCCTGCCTTGCGGGTCGACCCCAGGGAGGGACCCGCAAGGCAGGCGCGGGTTGACCCCGGTCCGGACGGCTTCGGGGTGCACGTCCGGCGCAGGGTCAGCGCAGGCCGAGCGACTTGATCAGCTCGGGTGTCACTTGGCGTGGAGCCGGCAGCACGCCCGGCTTGCCCTGGCCCTCCAGGGAGGTCGCCACCAGGCGGCGGCAGCCGAAGGCTTCCGCGGTGTAGGAGAGAACGCCACGGTCGTTGTCGGTGAACCGCAGGACGTAGGTCGGGCCGAGCTCCTTCGTGCAGAAGGCCGGCTTCTTGGCCACGGGCTTCGGCGCGTTCACCAGGGCGAACAGGTCCGTCGCCTGCTTGGCGGTGCGCTTGGTGGTGCCGGTCGCGTAGGCCTGCCCCGACGCCTTCGCGTCGTACTGGCAGATCGTGACGCTGACCGGTTGGAACAGTGAGGTCGCCGCGCCCTTGCCCCACACGACCTTGTCGGCGGCCGCGCGCACGGCCGCGATCGTGTCGGGGCATTCGGGGCTGGGTGTGCCGCTGGAGGTGGGCGACGGGGTTGGGCTGCCGGGGGTGGTCGGCGTATCGCTGGGCTGGGCGGCGGGCGGGGACGTGGAGCTCTCGTCACCGCAGGCGGCGGTGATGCCGAGTACAGCCACGACAAGCGTCGCACCGATCAGGCCCCGTGTCCGTAATGCACTCACGACTCGGTCCTTCCGGGTTGGCAAGGTCACCCATGATGGTCGACCGGGGTCACGTCATGCGTGCCGGAACATCACGGCGGCGCGTCGTTCCGGTCACGCCGCCGGATCGTTCGGCAACCGAGGCAGACCTGTAACGTGCACGCGCTGGTCGCCCGTCCCGCGCTGAGGACCGCCGCTCTGCGGATCCCCGGAATTCCAGGGGCCGGGCCTGCGCCGGCCCGGTAATCTTGGCGGCATGACGAGCCCGTACGAAGACGACGAGCCGCTGCTGCCGGACCAGACCCGCGACGACGACCCGCGCACTTGGGGCGACAACGACTTCGGCAGCGACGACGACGAGCGCATCCTCCGCGAGGTCCCGCCCCACCACGAATGAACACCGTCCTGCTGATCCACGGCGGCCTGTGGGATGCCATGGACGCGAAAGCCTTCTGGGGTACGACGGGGGTCATCGACGGACTGGCCTCGCACGGCGTCACCGTGCTGGCGCCGGACCGTTTGAAGCGGCCGAGTGGATGGGACGCCGAGGTCACGGCGCTGGGTGAACATCTCCGGAACCTCCGGTTGTCGCCAGGGGACAGCGGACTGACGATCGTTGGAGCATCCAACGGATGTGCGGTCGCGGCCCGGCTGGCGATCGAGCATCCGGACCTCGTCGACCGGCTGCTGCTGGCCTGGCCGGCGACCGGTGGGGATGCGGTCGTGGATGCGCGCACACGTGCGGGACTGATCGGGTTCGGCTGCCCTCCTGAGGTCGTGGACGGGTTGCTGGCCGGTGGGACTCTGCGCGGTGTGACCGACGCCGAACTCACCGGGCTCGCACGAATCCCGGTGGCGGTGCTTCCGTCAGTGCCGGAGAATCCCTCGCATCAGCGCAAGACGGTCGACGCATTGCTGCGGTTGATCCAGGGGAGTCGTGAGCTGGCCGGTAGCGCGGAACCGCCGCTGCCCACCTTCCCGCCGTACCTGGACCAACTGGTGCGAACGATCGTGGAGTTCGTGAACTGAGGGGACGGGCGTGGAGCTTCGGGGGTTCACCAGCGGGTACGACGGTCTGGTCGCGAGCTGGGCTGTGGATGCGAGCGAAGTGGAGTTGTTGTCCGGGCGGCCCGAGTACCCGTTCCCGGCGGAGTTGACGGCGAGTTGGCGCAAGGCCGACCCGGACATCGAGTCGTACTTGCTCTTCGACGGAGAACGACCGGTCGGCTACGGGGAGGTCTGGCTCGACGAGGAGGAGGACGAGGTCGAGCTGGCGCGGATCATCGTGGACCCGGCGGTCCGCGGTCGGGGGATCGGTCTGGAGTTGGTGCGGGCGTTGCTCGAGCCGGCCGGCAAAGCCGGGTTCTCCGAGGTGTTCCTGCGGGTGCGGCCGGAGAACGCGGTCGCGATCGCGACCTACCAACGGTCGGGGTTCGTGGATGTGCCGGCGGGCTTGATGGACGAGTGGAACGCGGATCAGCCGGTGGCCTACCGCTGGATGCGCTACGCCGGAGACTGACGACCCGGGACGGACAGCGCTCGGGCGGATGAAACCGGGACTGACGAAACCGGGGAGAAGGTAGGCGCCTGGCGAGCTCAGGGGCTGAGGTGGTGCGCCTACCCACTCCGCAGAGATCAGACCGAACGGGAACGCAGCAGGTCGCGGATCTCGGTCAGCAGCTCCTGGTCGGTGGTGAGCGGGTCCGGCTCCGGCTCCTGGCCCCGCGCCCGGCGCTCGGCCAGCTTGTTCAGCGGCATCACGATGACGAAGTACACGGCTGCGGCCACGCACAGGAAGTTGAGCGCCGCCTGCAGGATCAGGCCGATCGAGAAGTCCGCGTCGTTGATGGTGAAGGCCCAGACACCGCTGATGTCCTGTTTGCCGAAGATCGCGGCGATCAGCGGATTGATCAGGCCGTCGACGATCGCCTTGACGACAGCGCCGAACGCGGCGCCGATGACGACGGCGACCGCGAGGTCGACGACGTTCCCGCGCATGATGAATTCCTTGAAGCCCTTGAGCATGTGGGTGCCTCCACGAAGCAGGTGATGTACCCGAGACAAGGTAGGACCGCACAGCCGCGAGGGCGAGGGAGCGCGCCGGGATGACCACGCATCGTGCCGGCACCTGTCCGATTGGTGATCAGCTCGTGTCGGGTGTCAGTGCGACCGTAATGCGCGAATTGGTTGTGGCCTGGGCCAGTCTGGTCGCGACGTCCGGCGCGGTGGCGACGACGATGAGAGCGCCGGAGGACGTCGTCCGCGGACTCGGTAGAGCGACCACTCGCACAGCTCGAGCGAGCAGATCCGCGGACTCGGCTGCGCTGCTCGTCGCGGCGTACAGGTTCAGGCGATCGCCGACCCGGAGGAGTGCGGTGACATCGGCGTCGTCGATGCGGAACGGGTAGGCCAGCGATCCCGGCGGGACCGAAACAGGGCCGAGGAAGCGCGCGTCGGTCAGCGGCTCACCGGATCTGACGGGTCCGCTCAGAACGCGCGCGGTCAGATCCGTGCCAGGTTTGAGCGCACCGTCGGGCACGGCTCCGACGGGCAGGTCGAGTGTTCGGAGATCACCGTCGGAGGGCACGGCTCCGCCGGTCAGGTCGCGCGCCGCGGCCAGCACGGCGACGGTCGGCGGTGGTGGAGGGGACAGGGCGACGAGGCCGAAGTACACAGCGGCCGCGGCAGCCGCGCCGGCGAGAAGCCGGCGATGCCACCGAGCGGCACGCAACAGGTCACGAAGGAGCGAAGGGAGTTTCATGCCGGGGAAGATACGAGTTTCCCCGGCGGCCGCCCTTCAGTTATCCACAGGCAGCGAGTCAGGCGGCGCTGGTGCTCGTCGAGGACGAGGTCGACGAACCACCGGAGGAGCCGTTGGACGACGAGCTGCCGGAAGACGAGGAGCCGGACTCCGACGAGGAGGACGAAGACGAGGACGACGAAGAGGACGTCGACGACTCGGACTTGGCCGCCGGCACGCTGCCCTTGCCGGACGAGCGGCTGTCGTTGCGGTAGAAGCCGGAACCCTTGAAGACGACACCGACGGCGTTGAAGACCTTCCGCAGCGTGCCCTGGCACGCCGGGCAGACGGTCAGCGCGTCGTCCGTGAAGCTCTGTCGCACCTCGAGCGCCTCACCGCAGTCGGTGCACTGGTACTGATACGTCGGCACGTTCGGTTCCCTTCAGGCCGCTGGCACTCCTACCACTCGACTGCTAATAATGCGCCAGCGGCCCGAAGTATTCCAACTCAGGCCTGTCGGCGGACCGTGAAGTTCCAGCAGCCGGCGATCACGTTCCGCACCTGGACGGTGTCCACCGCCGGGTCGTCGAACAGCTGTTTGAGCTCGACCTCAGCGGTGCCCGCCGCGGCCAGCACCCCGTCGAGCATCTGACCCGAGGCGTCGTACGGGCGCAGTACCGACCGCCGGTCCCGGAAGTCGGCCGGGTAGCTGTCGGATGCGGGGCCCCCGCAGTCGGACAGGTGGACGAAGACCGGTCCGACCTCGGCGTACGGTCCGCCGGCCGTCATCGGCCGGTGCGAGACCAGCGCGATCCGGTCGCCGGCCGGAGCGATCGTGAGGCAGCACCGCAGCGGTTCGCCACCGCCGGAGGTCAGCGGAACGATCGGATTGCCGAAGTCGTCGTGGTCGTTGCAGCGGATCCGCTCCAGGTCGGCGGCCGGGACGGCGACGTATTCCAACTCTGTGTTCATGGCGATGGAACGCAGAGCAACGCAAAGTTGTGAGGGACCCCATTTTGGGTGGACGGCGGCATTCTCTACGGTTGGGTCCGTGCGTCGCCTGCTTCGAGTCCTCGTCATCAGCGGAATCGCCCTCGCCACGGTCCTCCTGGTGATCGCCGGGACCGTCGTCTTCGTCGTGCGCCATTCCTTCCCGACCTACGACGGAACGATCGAGCTGGACGGTCTCGATGCGGAGGTCGAGGTCGTCCGCGATGCCCAGGGCATCCCCCAGATCTACGCCGACAGTCCGTCCGATCTGTTCGCCGCGCAGGGGTACGTGGCCGCGCAGGACCGGTTCTTCGAGATGGACTTCCGCCGGCATGTCACCGCCGGGCGGCTGTCCGAGCTGTTCGGCGAGAGCGCTCTGGAGACCGACAAGTTCATCCGTACGCTGGGCTGGCGCCGGGTCGCCGAGAAGGAGCTGGGTCGGCTCGACCCGTCCACCCGGCAGTACCTCGACGACTACGCGCGCGGAGTGAACTCGTACCTCTCGAAGCACAGCGGCTCCGGTCTGAGCCTGGAGTACGCCGTACTGTCGCTGAAGGGCACCGACTATCGCCCGGAGCCGTGGACCGCGGCCGACTCGCTGGCCTGGCTGAAGGCGATGGCGTGGGATCTCGGCGGCAACATGGACGACGAGATCACCAAGACCAAGCTGCTCGCGTCGTTCCCCGCACAGAACGTCGAGAGCCTGTACCCGGACTACCCGTTCGACCGGAACCAGCCGATCCTCTCGACTGGTGCGGTAGGCCGCGACGGCCAGTTCACCACCGCGCCGGTCGACTCCGAGCTACGGCGCGGGATGCTGACCAAGGACCTGCTGAAGTCACTCGACACCGTGGACAAGGTGGCCAAGGGGCTCCCGCAACTGCTCGGCCAGGGCGACGGCATCGGATCGAACTCCTGGGTCGTCTCCGGCGACCACACCACCACCGGCAAGCCGCTGCTGGCCAACGATCCGCACCTCGGTGCGACCATGCCGGGCATCTGGACCCAGGTCGGCCTGCACTGCAACAACCTCGGCCGGGCCTGTCCGTACGACGTCTCGGGCTTCAGCTTCTCGGGTCTGCCCGGCGTGGTGATCGGCCACAACAACGCGATCTCCTGGGGCTTCACCAACCTCGACCCCGACGTCCAGGATCTGTACCTGGAGCGCGTCGACGGGAACAAGGTGCTCTACAACAAGCGGTGGAGCGCGATGGCGACGCGCGAGGAGACGTTCAAGGTCGCCGGCGAGGACGAACCGGTCAAGATCACCGTCCGGGAGACCCGGCACGGTCCGCTCATCTCCGACGTCGGCGACGACGAGCGCGAGATCGGTGAGATCGTCGCCAAGCGGGGCAAACAGCCGCAGGCGTACGCCGTCTCACTGCAGTGGACCGCGCTGACCCCGGGCCGCACCGCCGACGCGCTGTTCGCGATCAACCGCGCCCAGAACTGGACCCAGTTCCGGGCCGCCGCGAAGTCGTTCCAGGTCCCCTCGCAGAACCTGGTGTACGCCGACACCGACGGCCACATCGGCTACCAGGCGCCCGGGCTGATCCCGATCCGCAACTCCGGTCGCGGCGACTGGCCGGTGCCGGGCTGGGACCCGAAGTACCACTGGAAGGGGTACATCCCGTTCGACTCGCTGCCGAGTGAGTTCGATCCGTCCGACGGTGTGATCGTCACCGCGAACCAGGCGGTGGTGCCGCCGACGTACAAGTACTTCCTGACCGACAACTGGGACTACGGCTATCGGTCGCAGCAGATCACGGACCGGATCAAGGCGGCCGGGAAGCTGGACGCGAACGCGATGGCGTCGATCCAGCTGGACACCAAGAACCGGGTGGCCGAGATGCTGGTGCCGTATCTGCTCCGGATCGGCATCGACGACAGCTTCGACCGGCAGGGCCAGGACACTCTGAGGAACTGGGATTTCACCCAGCCGGCCGACTCCGCGGCGGCGGCCTACTTCAACGTGGTCTGGCGCAACATCCTCGCGCTGACCTTCCACGACCAGCTCCCGGAGAGCACCTGGCCGGACGGTGGTTCGCGCTGGTTCGAAGTAATTCACACACTGCTCGCCCAGCCGAACAGCAAGTGGTGGGACAAGGTGGGGACGCCGCAGTTGGAGAGCCGCGACGACATCCTGCGCGAGGCGCTGGTCGAGGGCCGGTCCGAGATCACCCAGAAAATGGCCCGGGAGCCGGCGAACTGGCAGTGGGGCAAGCTGCACAAGCTGACGCTGACCAACCAGACGCTCGGTACGTCGGGCATCGGGGTGGTCGAGCGGATCTTCAACCGTGGCCCGTACGAGCTGGGCGGCGGTACGTCGCTCGTGGACGCGACCTCATGGGATGCCGCCGAGGGCTACACGGTGACGTCGACGCCGTCGATGCGGATGGTGGTCGACCTGGCCGACTTCGACAAGTCCCGCTGGATCAACCTGACCGGTGTGTCCGGGCACGCGTTCTCGTCCCACTACACCGACCAGACCGAGCTGTGGGCACGTGGCGAGACCTTGCCCTGGGCCTACACCAAGGGCGCGGTCGAGGAGAGCAGGAAGGATCTCCTGACCTTCACCAAGCCGGAGCGTTAGCCTCGGCGAACAGGGCCTCCGGCCACGTCCACAGAGCGCGCTGGGTCAGCAGGATCGAGATGGTCCCGTCGGCCGGCGTCGTCGACCACAGCGTCCCCAGACCGCCGGCCCAGCCGTACCGTCCGCCGCCGACGGACAGCCCATAGCCCCATCCGGTGTCCGGTCCGAGGAAGTCGGCGGCGGCCGTGCGCTGTGCTGTCGTGAGCTGGTCGGTCGTCATCTCCGCGACCGCGGCAGGGGACAGCACGCCGGCGCCGCCGGCGAGCAGCATCCGGGCGAACGCATGGAAGTCGTCGACCGTGGAGATCAGCCCGCCACTCGCATCCGGGAAGGACGGCGGCTCCAGCCACTGACTGTCAGCCGCTGCGTCCAGGACGTCCTCCCCGAGGTACGCCGTCGTCAGCCGTGCCGGGTCCGACGCGGTGAACCCGGTGTCCCGCATCCCGAGCGGTTCGAAGATCCGCTCCCGCAGGAACGTCTCCAAGGGCTCTCGGGTCGCCCGCGCGATCAGTACGCCGAGCACGTGCGAGCCAGTCGAGTACATCCACCGCTCACCTGGCTGGAACTGCAACGGCAACGTCCCCAGCCGCCGCATCCACTCGTCCGGCTCGAGCGGAGTACGCGGCACCGGCGGTCCGAACGTCCGCAGCTCCAGTTCCTGCTCGCGTTCCCGCAGCGCCGGATGGTCCGACTCACCCAGTCCGTGCCGGAAGGTGAGCAGATCCCGCGGAGTGATCGGCCGCTCGGCCGGGACCGTGTCGTCGAGTGGTCCGTCCGGCTGCCGCAGTACGACGGGATGCGCCAGCTCAGGCAGCAGGTCGTCGACCGGTGTGTCCATGGACAGCCGCAGTTCGTCGACCAGGATCATCGCTGCCGCGGCGACGATCGGCTTGGTGAACGAGGCGACCCGGAACAGGCTGTCCCGCTGCAGCTCCGGACCGTCGAAGGCGAGCTTGCCGAGTACGTCGACCCGGGTCTCGTCGCCGCGACTCACCAGCGAGATGAGACCTGGGAGGACACCGGTGTCGACGTACTCGCTGAGCATCAGCCCAGTCCACCAGCGAACGGCATGTCCCGCCACTGTGCGGCGAACATCCGGATGCCGTCCGCCAGGTCTGGCAGTCGCGGCACGAGCGGAGTACACACGAGGACCTGCATCACCCGGGCAACGTCCATCACCCGCTGCACGGCTTCATCGAGCTGGGGGCGTCCCAGCGCGACCGCTGCCTGGTCGTACACCCTGCCGAGCTCCGGGCCGAAGCCTGCCTGGTCCCACTCGATCGGCCCGAGTGTCGTGTCCTCGAAGTCGGACCACAGCACTCCGTCCTTGGTCGGGATCACGTTGTACGACGGAGCGTCGCCGTGGATCGTCTGGATCGTGGCCGACGGGAAGACCGCCTCGAAGCCGGCTCGGCTCGTCAGCACCGGTGCCAGCACCGCCCACTCCGCCCGCGCCCGGTCCACGTCCTCCTGCTCGAGCAGCCCGGGCACCGCCTCCAGCGTCTCGATGCCCGACGGCACCGCGAGCAGGGGCGTCAGCCACGGAAGCTCCCGCGGGTAGCCCGCGAGGATGGCGTGCAGTTCGGCGGCCCGGGCCGTCCAGGCGACGTAGTCGGGTTCGACCGACTTGTCCTCCTCGACGTACTGCCAGAACGTCATAGAGAGGCCGTCCTTCTGCACCGGCTTCCGTGGCACCAGCGCGCTCGGTGACGTCACCGGCTTGCCCTGGTCAACCAGCCACCCGGCCACGTCCAGCTCGCGCTGCTGACGTACTGCGGTGGCCTCTCTTTCCATCAGGTAGTCCGGCAGGTTCATCGGCACGCGCGCGACCACCGGGGACGGCTTGAGGTGCACTACCACCGAGAAGGCGCTGTACAGGACTGTCGGGTCGGTGACCGTCAGGCCGAGGTCACGTCCGGCTGTGGCTGCGGCTTCTACCGCGGTCTCAGTCATCCAGAGATCCTCGCAGCAGGACCAAGTGGTTCGGCGTGAGCGCCGCGTGCACCGGATGGTCGTGGTCGTCGGCTGGAAGCTTGTCGACGACCTCGACGTCGTACACCGCCGCCCAGATCGGCGTACCGGGCCTCACTCGCGCAAGTGCCCGGTCGTAGGAGCCACCACCGCGTCCGAGTCGTACGCCGTCACGGGCCACTGCCACAGCCGGGCAGATGACCAGATCGGCGGCGGTGATGGCGTCCGGTCCCAGGTCCACGGGTGGCTCGGACAGCCCCAGCCGGCCGGGGACCAGATCGGCCGCTCCGGGTGCGACACCCCATCCGAGGTCGTTGTCGGCGTACAGGATCGGCAGGAGGACGTCACGGTCGGTAGCGAGCAGCCAGTCGATCAGAGCGCCGGTCTGCGGCTCGGGGCCTCTGGACACGTACAGAGCCACCCGCCGGGCGCTGTGCACAGCCTGCAACGAGCGGGCTCCGGCCAGCAGGTCCCCTGCTGACGATCGAGTGCTGCGGGCACCGAGGAAATGGGACCGCGCAGCGGCCTTGGACGCGAACACCTACTGATCGTAGGCGGCGTGACGCGGTTAACACTGTGATCACCACGCGTCCCCTAGTGTTGGGACATGAGTGAGGCAGGTCTACGACAGGCGCAGGAGAAGATGCGCGCGGCCGGCACTGCCGACGTCGCGATCCGGGTCTTCACCCACTACTACCGGTTACTCGAGTCCGGTCAGCACGGCACGATCCGCGAGGACGACATCGAGCCGGTGGGAGACCTGCCGCATCTGGACCATCTGGACACCGACCCGGCGGCGCTGCGGGCCGCGTTGGCCGAGACGGTGGTGATCAAGCTCAACGGCGGCCTCGGTACGTCGATGGGTGTCACCGGTCCGAAGTCCGCACTGCCGGTCAAGGACGGACTGAGCTTCCTCGACATCATCGCCCGGCAGATCCTCAGCACCCGGCGCAGGTACGACGTACCGCTGCCGCTGGTGCTGATGAACTCGTTCCGGACCACGGAGGAGTCGCGCCAGATCCTCAGCGAGTACGACGGTCTGGCGATCGACGGCCTGCCGCTGGACTTCCAGCAGAACATGGAGCCCAAGCTGCTCGCCGACGACCTGACGCCGGCCGAGTGGGAGCCGGACCCGGAGCTGGCCTGGTGCCCGCCGGGTCACGGCGACCTGTTCACCGCACTGGTTGCCTCCGGCACCCTTGACGCGCTGCGGGAACACGGTTTCCGGCATGCGTTCATCTCCAACGCCGATAATCTCGGCGCTACCGCTGACCCACGGATCGCGGCCTGGATGGCGGAGCACGACGTACCGTTCGGGATGGAGGTCTGCCGCCGGACCCGGTCCGACCGCAAGGGCGGGCACGTCGCGGTGCGCAAGTCCGACGGGCGGCTGATCCTGCGCGACAGCGCACAGGTCGCGCCCGAGGACACGAAGTACTTCCAGGACGTCACTCGGCACAGGACCTTCAACACCAACAACCTGTGGATCGACCTGGTCCGGCTGGCCGAGCTGATGGAGGGGCACGACGGGATCCTCGGGCTGCCGATCATCGTGAACCGCAAGACCGTCGACCCGGCCGACCCGTCCTCGCCCAAGGTGATCCAGCTGGAGACCGGGATGGGGACGGCGATCGAGACCTTCGAGGGCTCGCAGGCGGTACTGGTCGACCGCAGCCGTTTCAAGCCGGTGAAGACCACGAACGACCTGCTGGTCCTGCGCTCCGACGTCTACGAGCTGGACGAGGCAGGCGACCTGACCACCACGCATGAGGGCGACGAGCCGTACGTCGATCTGGATCCGGAGTACTTCAAGATCCTGGCCGACTTCGACGTCCGGTTCCCGGCCGGGCCGCCGTCGCTGGTCCGGGCCGACCGGCTCGAGGTGCGCGGTGACGTTGCCTTCGGCAAGGATGTGGTGGTGGTCGGCGACGTCGAGCTGGAGGCGCCGGCCGGGGAGCGCCGGGTGATCCCGGACGGGGCCGAACTCCGCGCCTGACACCACGAGCTGGGGGGAACTGGATGGACGACCTGCTGATCCGGCCGTTGGAGCCGTACGACACGGACGAGGCCGCGCAGGTCTGGTGGCGATCGCGGCACGCGGATCCCTCGCTGCTGCCGCCCGCGATCCACACCCCGAAGCAGGTCGCGTCCTGGTTCGCCGACGTGTTGCTCCCGGACGCACAGACCTGGGTGGGCCTGGACGACGGCCGGATCGTCGCGGTCCTGACGCTGGATGGGGACGACCTCGACCAGTTGTACGTCGACCCGGACGCGGCCGGTCAAGGCGTCGGGTCGACGCTCGTCGACCTTGCGAAGGACCTCCGGCCCGGTGGGTTGGCGCTGTGGACCTTCCAGAGCAACACCCGGGCTCAGGCGTTCTACGCCCGGCACGGCTTCACCGAAGTACGTCGTACCGACGGCGTGGCGAACGAGGAGCGGGCACCGGACATCCGGATGACCTGGGGCCATCATCCCGAGGCCCTTACCTAGCCCTCAGTCGGCATTCTCACGGCATCCTTCCGGAACTGGCCGCGGAATCGCGGCACCCGTGGATTAGGGTCGGGCTCGTGAGACGGAGTGTGGATGAGCATCTCGAGGCCGTGCTCGGCAGGGTGACGGCCCTGCCGGCGTTCGATCAGCCGCTGATGGAGGCGCTGGGGCTGGTGCTCTGCGAGGACGTCGTCTCGGGGGTGAGCCTGCCCGGGTTCGACAACTCGGCGATGGACGGGTACGCCGTTCAGGCGGCCGACCTGGCCGGGGCGTCGCAGGACAACCCGATCACGTTGCCGGTGGTGGGTGAGATCAGAGCCGGCCGGAGCGAGCCGATCGTGGTCACACCGGGGACGTGCGTCCGCATCATGACCGGCGCACCGATGCCGCGGGGTGCGGACAGCGTCGTCCAGGTGGAGTGGACCGACGGCGGGACGGTGAATGCGCGGATCGTTCAGCAGCCGTCGTTCGGTATGTCTGTCCGCCGGGCGGGTGAGGACGTGCAGGCGGGGGAGCAGGTCCTGGAGCGCGACACCGTGCTCGGACCGCGGCAGATCGCCGTACTGGCCGCTGTCGGCCGTGCGCGGGTGAAGGCGAGGCCGCGGCCGCGAGTGGTTGTGGTCTCGACCGGAGCGGAGCTCAAGGAGCCGGGGAGCCGGCTGGGCGAGGGCCAGATCTACGACTCGAACAGCTACACGCTGGCCGCCGCGGCTCGCGATGCCGGGGCCGTCGTCTACCGCGTCGGCATCGTCGACGACGATCCGAAGAAGATCATGGACACGCTTTCCGACCAACTGGTCCGCGCCGACCTGGTGATCACCACCGGCGGCGTGAGCATGGGCGCCTACGACATCGTCAAGGAGATCCTCAGCAAGACCGGCACGGTCGACTTCCCGCAGGTCGCGATGCAGCCGGGGAAGCCGCAGGGGTTCGGTGTGCTCGGCGAGGACGAGGTGCCGATCTTCACGCTGCCGGGCAACCCGGTGTCGGCGTACGTGTCGTTCGAGGTGTTCGTCCGGCCGGCGCTGCGCAAGCTGATGGGGCAGATGCCGTACCGGCGGTCCACGGTCCAGGGCGTGTCGCTGGACGCGTTCAGTTCGCCGCCGGGACGGCGGCAGTTCGTCCGCGCCGCGGCCAGGTCGGGCGACCAGGGCTGGATGGCCAGTACAGTCGGCGGGCACGGTTCACACCTGCTCGGTGGGTTGAGCCGTGCGAACGCGCTGATCGTGGTGCCCGAGGACGTGACGTCGGTCCGGGCCGGCGATCAGGTCGAGCTGTTGCTGCTGGACGAGGAGACCGGATGACGGAGGACCCGACGGGGCTGACCCACGTCGACGAGACCGGGGCCGCCCGGATGGTCGACGTCTCGGCCAAGGACGCGGGGAGTCGCCGGGCTGTTGCCAGCGGCAAGGTTCTCGTCTCGGCCGAGGTGGTGACCGCGCTGCGCGGCGACGGCGTACCGAAGGGGGACGCACTCGGCGTCGCCCGGATCGCCGGGATCATGGGCGCGAAGCGGACTCCTGACCTGGTTCCGCTCTGCCACCCGATCGCGATCACCGGAGCCAAGGTCGACCTCGAGGTGGCCGACGACGCCGTACTGATTACGGCGGCGGTGAAGACCACCGACCGCACCGGCGTGGAGATGGAGGCGCTGACCGCGGTCGCCGTCGCCGGGCTGGCCGTCATCGACATGGTGAAGGCGCTCGACCCTGCCGCTGTTTTGTCCGACGTCCGCGTCGAGCTCAAAGAAGGCGGTAAGACCGGGCACTGGGAGCGGCCGTGAGGGCTCTCGTCATCAGCGTCTCGAACCGCGCCGCCGCCGGCGTCTACACCGACACCACCGGTCCGGTGATCGCCGAACGCTTGGCTGAGTGGGGCTTTGAGGTGTCCGGTCCGCAGGTCGTGCCGGACGGTCCGCCGGTCGGAGATGCGTTGCGTGCCGCGGTCGAAGCGTCGTACGACGTGGTGCTGACGACTGGCGGCACCGGCATCTCGCCGACCGATGAGACACCCGAGCAGACCGCTGCGGTGATCGAGAAGGTCGTGCCCGGCATCGCCGAATCGATCCGAGCGTATGGCGTCGCGAACGGCGTACCGACGGCTGCTCTGTCGCGTGGGCTCGCCGGAGTCGCTGGTGCGACGGTCATCGTGAATCTGCCAGGGTCCCGGGGCGGTGTGAAGGACGGACTCGCCGTACTGCAGCCGCTGCTGCGGCACGCCGTCGACCAGGTGCACGGCGGCGACCATGTCAGGACGGACACCGACTGATGGCGATCGTGCACTGGCCTGTGGAGCTTCAGCACGGGCAGGTCGCGCTTCGTCCGTTGCGCGCGGGTGATGGCGGCGAGTGGGCGGCCGCACGCCAGCGCAACGTCAGTTGGCTGCGCCCGTGGGACGCCACCCAGCCGCCCGGTGCGGAGGACGGTGCGCGGACCTTTCGGGCGATGGCGCGAGACTGGAACCGGCAAGCGAGGTACGGGCGGATGCTGCCATTCGTCATCACGTACGGCGCCGCCGCGGGTGTCGGCCCGCGGTCGAAATGGCCGCTGGTCGGGCAGTTGACCGTCTCCGGAATCACCTACGGTTCGGCGCGCTGGGCGAACCTCGGCTACTGGGTCGACGAGCAGTACGCCGGTCGCGGCATCGTGCCGGCCGCGGTCGCGCTCGCCGCCGACCACTGCTGGTTCACCCTCGGGCTGCACCGGATCGAAGTGGCGATCCGCCCCGAGAACAAGGCAAGTCTGCGCGTCGTGGAGAAGCTCGGCTTCCGGTACGAAGGGGAGCGGCCGCGGTTCCTGCACATCGACGGGGACTGGCGCGACCATCGCATCTTCGCGTTGAACATCGAGGAGGTCGGGACCGGTCTCGTATCGCGTCTGTCCTGACTACGCTGCGTACTGTTCACATCAGTCACACGAGTCTTCTTGCGACACACCGTCTCACGTACCTCATCTGGCCCCCCGTGCACCTTAGCGTCGTCGCATGGGGACGACAGGGCTGATCTATGTGGCGATCGTCGCCGCGTGGGCCGCTTACCTCGTCCCCATGATTCTCAAGCGCGGCGACGAGGCGCGGCGCCGCCCGGTGTCGTCGTCCGCCGACGCACGCGTGCTCTCCCGAGACCCGTCCCGGCCGAGGTACGTCGTACGTCCCGCGGGTGCCGTGGACGACAAGGGATCGGCTTCGGCCGAGGACCTGCCGCCACCGACGCGGTACGTTCCGAACCGAGCCCGCCGGGTGGCCGCCATGCGCCGCCGGCGGGTGCTGTCGATCCTGACCCTTTCGCTGTTGTCGGTCACCGCGCTGGCGGGTCTGCGGATGCTGCTGTGGTGGACCGTCGCGATCCCTGGTGCGCTGATCGTCGGGTTCGTCGTACTCACCCGGATCCAGTTGCGGCGGCAGGCCCGATCGCGGGCCCGACTGGCCGAGAAGCGGCGGGTACAGGCCCAGGCGCGGCACGACCGCGGTCCGGCCGGGAAGCCGGCGCCCACTCCCTCTCCCGACCAGGAGCTGACGATCGAGGTCAAGCTGCCCGAGCCGCCAGTCGAGAAGCCCGCGCCGGCTGAGGGCCTGTGGGATCCGGTGCCGGTGACACTGCCGACGTACGTCATGAAGGAGAAGGCTCCGGACCGCACCGTCCGCACCATCTCCCTGTCCGACGACGAGGTCTTCTCCTCGGCCCGAACCACTGACCCGGCCGACCGGCCCGCCCTCCCCGAGCCCGCCGAGCAGCCCGCCGAACCCGAGGTCAAGCGAGCGGTCGGAGACTGAAACCCACTCGACAACCTGGGTTTTAACCCGCGACCATAGGCGTGTTAGAGTTTCGCGGTCGCCAGGAAACCGGCGACCAACTCGGGGCTGTGGCGCAGTTGGTAGCGCGCTTCGTTCGCAACGAAGAGGCCAGGGGTTCGAATCCCCTCAGCTCCACGAAGTCGATGGGCGACTCGTGTCCGCGGAAAGCGCGGACGGGGTCGCCTTCGTCATTTGTGCGGCAGCGCTCCGCTCGCCGCCAGCGGGGGCTCCGCCACCCGCACCCCCTCACGCCATCGCTTCGCTCGGCGGCTGTGGCCGCCCGCCGCGGTGGGGTGCGCCTTCGCTTCGCTCGGCGGCTGTGGCCGCCCGCCGCGGTGGGGTGCGCCTTCGCTTCGCTCGGCTGCGTGGTTGGTCGCCGCGCTACGGGTGCGCCTTCGCTTCGCTCGGGTGTGTGGTTGGTCGCCGCGGTGGGTGTGCCTCGCTTCGCTCGGCGGCGGGGCTGGTATCTCGGCTGTTAGGGGTTGGGGAGGGGATGCGGAGGTTGGCCAGAGTCCGATGTGATCTGACAGGTGGGCCGGGCCGCTGGGGAGGGGGCGCTTGTCGGTGAACATCAGAGCTGTGTCGGCGACGTCGATTGGCTCGGCGACGAGGATGAAATCGATGCAATGGGCTGTGCTGCCCTGGGGCAGGTAGTCGGCATGGAAGGTTGGTGGGCATTGGCCGTCGAATGCATCGTGTAGGCCGGACAACTGTCGGAGTTCTTGGTGCAGTGTGCTCGATCGCGCCACGTTGAAGTCTCCGCAGACCACGGCTGGTGAGCTGTCGGCTGTGGCGGCGTGCGCCAGGGCGAGCAGTTGGTCGCGTTGCAGTTGATGGAAGCGGTTGTGGTTCGACCAATTGCCGTCGGTGTTGGCTGTTGGGTGGATGTTGAGTACGCGGACTCGGCTGTTGGCCGGGCGGACGGTGAGGATTCCGCTGTGGAGGGCGTTGAAGCGGGCTCGAGCGGGTAGTCCCGAGTGGCGCGACGATCGCGGCAGGCGTGCGTACGCCGTACTGGTCAGTCGCAGCCGCGACAATGTGACGAGTCCGCCGGCCGGGCCGGCGACAGACGGTCGATAGGCCACGTGCGGGAAGGACCGCATGCCTCTTCGGAGGCGGGCCAGGTGGTAGTAGGTGAACACCTCCTGCAGGCAGACCAGATCGATGTCGCCGGCATCGAACTCGGCGGCGATCGCGGCGAATCGCTCGGCGAGGCGGGTGCCCTTCAGAGGGAGGCCACGGGTGTTGAGGGTGGCGACGGTTAGTCGCGTGGTCATGCTGTGGCACATCGTACGCATTCGAGGGCGGTGGAAATTGCCGGGCGTGGGGTGTCGGGGGCGTTTAGGGTCTGGGGATGGTTGATGGGTGTGTTACGCGTGGGGCGTTGGTGGGGGATCTTCGGGGGTTGGGGGTGCGGGCCGGTGGGCTGGTGTTGATGCATTCGTCGTTGCGGAGTTTGGGGTTTGTGGTGGGTGGGCCTCAGGCTGTGGTGGAGGCGTTGCTGGAGGTGCTGACTCCGGAGGGGACGCTGGTGGTGCCTACGCATACGCCTGACAACACGGATCCGGCGCATTGGGTCAGTCCGCCGGTGCCGGAGGCTTGGTGGTCGGTGATTCGGGAGGAGGCGCCGGGGTTTGATCCGGCGTTGACGCCTGCTGGGCGGGCGTTGGGGCGGCTGGCGGAGTTGGTGCGTACGTGGCCTGGGGCGCGGCGGAGTAGTCATCCGCAGGTTTCGTTTGCTGCTTTGGGAGCGCGGGCTGACGAAGTCGTCGAGGGACATCGGCTTGATGACGGGCTGGGGGAGTCTTCGCCGTTGGGTGCGGTGTACCGGTTGGACGGGTCGGTGCTGTTGCTCGGGTGCGGACATGAGCGCAACACGTCCATGCACTTGTCCGAGTGGCGCAGCCCGAAGGCGCCTCGGCACGTTGTCGGATCAGCGATCAAGCTGGCGGACGGGACTGCCGTATGGCGCGAGTGGGAGGACGTTGATGAGGACGAGGGGGACTTCGGCCAGATCGGGGAAGCGTTCGAGGCCGCCGGCGGAGCACGGGTCGGCATGGTTGGTGCAGCCACGGCACGGTTGATGTCGCAGCGGGCAGTCGTCGACTTCGCTACTGACTGGATGTCGCAGCACCGGTTCTGATTCTTACCTTGGTGCCTGGACCGTCTGGCCGATGGGGATGCTGCTCAGCGCGTAGCCGTACGCGGCGTCGCCGACGCGCGGCATCTTGTCCTTGTCGAGGAGGTACAGGATGTTGTCACCGACCGGCCAGAACTGCCGAAGGTGTTCCGGAGCGCCCGTGTCGAGTTGGTAGACAGTCTCTTCTGGGTCGAGGCCGGTGCCGCGCGCGACGGTCCAGGTTCCTTCGTGGGTCTCGCGATCGTTGTCGACGCCGACCCGGAGTACAGAGATGAGGTACGTCGACGGCGCGCCGGCGGCGTCGCGGTACAGGACGATCCCGAGCTTCACTCGCTGGCAGGCCGCCGCCGGGGGATCGTCGATCGCACAGGGGACGTGGTTCTCGAAGTCCGCGACGGCCGGATCGCCGCTCTGATTGGTCAACGGATACCAGGGGCCAAATGTCTGCGGCGCCTCAGGTCCACGGCCGCCCAGCGCGATCACCACGGCGACGACAGCAGCCAGCGCGACCGCGCCCACGCCGATCGACACCCTCGGATGCTTCCACAGCAGCCCACCCACAGGCATGCATTCACTCTACCGACGGGACCGCAGCAGCTGCAGTAGGCGACGTCAGGCGGCGGTCGTTGGTGCGGCGCATGAGGAGGGATTGGCCTACTTCGGTGGTGAAGCCCCAGCGGCGGTAGAAGGGGATGAGGTCCGGTTGGCAGACCAGTTCGAGGCTGCGGACGGTCTGCAGGCGGGGGTGGTTGACGATGGCGTTCATCAGGGTGGTGCCGTGGCCAGCGGTGCGGTGCTCCGGGGCGACGACGACGTCGAGGATCAGAGCGATGTGGGTGTAGTCGGTGAGGACGCGCGCGAAGCCCGCGAGGAGGTCCGACGGGGGATCGACCAGGGCCACGACGATGTCGGACTCGCGCAGGATGCGTTCGGTGTCCGATCGGGTCCGGTCCGACATCCACCAGGTGGAGTGGAAGAGGGTCAGCAGTTCGGGGAGACGGTCGGGCTCGACCTCGTGCAGTACGTCGACCATCGTCTCATTCTGCGACATCAACTAATCTTGACTCATTCCAGAAAAGGCGCAAGACTGCTCAACGTGCCGACGACCGACGAGCTCCAGCAACTGTTGCGGGGCGTCTCGTTGCGGGTGACCCGGCCGCGGGTGGCGGTGCTGACCGCGGTGTACGCGCATCCGCACTCCGACACGGACTCGATCATAGGGGCCGTGCGCAACGAACTGCCCGAGGTGTCGCACCAGGCCGTGTACGACTCGCTGCACACATTGACGGCGGCGGGCCTGGTACGACGGATCCAGCCGCTCGGGTCGGTCGCGCGGTACGAGTCGCGGGTGGGGGACAACCACCACCATGCCGTCTGCCGGTCGTGCGGGGCGATCGCCGACGTCGACTGTGCGGTCGGGCACGCGCCATGCCTGACCGCGGGCGACGACCGCGGGTTCGTCATCGACGAGGCCGAGGTCATCTATTGGGGCCTGTGCGCCGACTGCTCGTCCACACGCAGTACCTGACTTCCTGTTGAAAACGTCCAGTCCTGGAAGGAATCCGATGTCCGAGATTCATGAACCACTGCCCGGCGAGGGCAGTGAGGAGAGCCGCGGCGAAGAGAACGCGCAGGCGACAGGGGGTTGCCCGGTCGCGCACGGTCAGGGTGCTCACCCGACCCGCGGTAACGCGAACCGCGGCTGGTGGCCGAACCAGCTGAACCTGAAGATCCTGGCCAAGAACCCGGCGGTGGCCAACCCGCTCGGCGAGGAGTTCGACTACGCTGCGGCGTTCAAGACCCTGGACCTGGCCGCGGTGAAGGCGGACATCGCCGAGGTCCTGACGACCTCGCAGGACTGGTGGCCGGCCGACTTCGGCAACTACGGCCCGTTCATGATCCGGATGGCCTGGCACAGCGCCGGCACGTACCGGATCAGCGACGGCAGGGGTGGTGCCGGTGCCGGTCAGCAGCGGTTCGCGCCGCTGAACAGCTGGCCGGACAACGCGAACCTGGACAAGGCACGCCGGCTGCTGTGGCCGGTGAAGAAGAAGTACGGCCAGAGCCTGTCCTGGGCCGACCTGATGATCCTGACCGGGAACGTCGCGCTGGAGACGATGGGCTTCAAGACCTTCGGGTACGCCGGTGGTCGCCCGGACGTCTGGGAGCCGGAGGACGACGTCTACTGGGGTCCGGAGACCACCTGGCTGGGCGACGAGCGCTACAGCGGTGACCGCGACCTGGAGAAGCCGCTGGGTGCGGTCCAGATGGGCCTCATCTACGTGAACCCGGAAGGCCCGAACGGCACCCCGGACCCGATCGCCTCGGCCCGCGACATCCGCGAGACCTTCGGCCGGATGGCGATGAACGACGAGGAGACCGTCGCGCTGATCGCCGGTGGCCACACCTTCGGCAAGACGCACGGCGCGGCCGACCCGGAGGAGTACGTCGGCAGCGAGCCGGAGGGCGCGCCGATCGACCACCAGGGCCTGGGTTGGCGGAACACGTACAACACCGGCAAGGGTGCCGACACCATCACCAGCGGCCTCGAGGTCACCTGGACCCGGACGCCGGCGCAGTGGGGCAACGACTTCTTCGAGAACCTGTTCGGCTACGAGTGGGAGCTGACCAAGAGTCCGGCCGGCGCGAACCAGTGGGTCGCCAAGGACTCCGACGATGTCATCCCGGACGCGTACGACGCGGCGAAGAAGCACAAGCCGACGATGCTCACCACCGACCTGGCGCTGCGGTTCGACCCGATCTACGAGCCGATCTCGCGTCGCTTCAAGGACAACCCGGAGGAGTTCGCGGACGCGTTCGCGCGCGCCTGGTTCAAGCTGACCCACCGCGACATGGGCCCGATCGCGCGGTACCTCGGCCCCGAGGTTCCGACCGAGACGCTGATCTGGCAGGACCCGGTTCCGGCCGTGGACCACGAGCTGGTCGGTGCCGACGACATCACCGCGCTGAAGGCGCAGATCGCGGCCTCCGGACTGCCGGTCGGGCAGCTGGTCTCGACCGCGTGGGCGTCGGCTTCGACGTACCGCGGCAGTGACAAGCGTGGTGGCGCCAACGGTGCCCGCATCCGCCTGCAGCCGCAGAGCGGGTGGGAGGTCAACAACCCCGACCAGCTCGCGCAGGTACTGCGGACGCTCGAGGGCATCCAGGACAGCTTCAACTCCGCGCAGACCGGCGGCAAGAAGATCTCCCTGGCCGACCTGATCGTGCTGGCCGGTGGCGTGGGCGTCGAGGTGGCCGCGAAGAACGCGGGCCACGACGTCGCCGTACCGTTCACTCCGGGCCGCACGGACGCGTCGCTGGAGCAGACGGACGTCGACTCGTTCGCCGCGCTCGAGCCGGCTGCGGACGGCTTCCGCAACTACTACGGCAAGGGCAATCGGCTCCCGGCCGAGTACCTGCTGCTGGACAAGGCGAACCTGCTCACCCTGAGCGCGCCCGAGCTGACCGTCCTGGTCGGCGGCCTGCGCGTCCTCGGGGCGAACTACGACGGTTCGTCGTACGGCGTACTGACCGAGACTCCTGGTGTGCTGACCAACGACTTCTTCGCGAACCTGCTCGACCTGGGCACGGAGTGGAAGCCGGTCGACGACAGCCAGGAAACCTTCGAGGCCACCGTCAACGGCGAGACCAAGTGGACCGGCACCCGGGCCGACCTGGTCTTCGGCTCGAACTCCGAGCTGCGCGCCGTCGCCGAGGTCTACGCCGGCGACGACGCCAAGGCCAAGTTCGTCCAGGACTTCGTCGCCGCCTGGACCAAGGTGATGGACCTGGACCGCTTCGACGTCGCCTGACCCGCACCTGGACACAAGACCGGCTCCCACCCGTGCGTGGGGGCCGGTCTTGTGTGAGGTGCCTTGTGACGGATGTAGGGGCGTGTCAGGCTGGCGGGGTTGTTGTCGGGTGGAAGGGGTCTGTCATGCGGTTTCATCATGATCGGGAGCCTGCGGGGGACCTGACGTTCAGTGATGTGTTCCTGGTGCCGAACCGGTCCGCGGTCACGTCCCGGCTGGATGTGGACCTGTCCACGACTGACGGCAGCGGTACGTCGATCCCCGTCGTCGCGGCGAACATGACCGCGGTGTCGGGCCGGCGGATGGCGGAGACGATCGCGCGCTGTGGTGGGCTGGCCGTGATTCCGCAGGACATCCCGGTCGACGTGGTCGCCGAGGTGGTTGCCTGGATCAAGGAACGGCACACCGTGCACGACACCGTGCTGGTGCTGCCGCCGACCGGGACCGTGGGCGAGGCGCTCAACCTGTTGCCCAAGCGCGGTCACGGTGCGGTGATCGTGGTCGACGAGGGCCGTCCGGTCGGCGTGGTGACCGAGGCCGACTGCGCGGGCGTGGACCGGTTCAGCCAGCTCGACGGGATCATGTCGCGGGAGCTGCTGACCCTGCCGGCCGGCACCGACGCGGAGACCGCGTTCGACCAGTTGCACGACGGCCGGCACCGGCTCGCGCCTGTTGTCGATGCGAACGGCAACATCGTCGGCATCCTCACCCGCCAGCGCGCGCTCCGCGCCACCCTCTACCAGCCGGCTGTCGACGCGAACGGCAAGCTCCGGGTCGCGGCGGCCATCGGGATCAACGGGGACGCCGAGCAGAAGGCCAAGGCGTTGCTCGACGTCGGGATCGACGTACTGGTCATCGACACCGCGCACGGTCACCAGGAGCGGATGCTCGAGGTCCTGGAGCGGGTCCGTGCCCTGGGCCCTGACGTTCCGATCGTCGCCGGAAACGTGGTCACCGCCGAGGGAGTCAGCGATCTCGTCGCAGCCGGCGCGGACATCGTGAAGGTCGGCGTCGGACCAGGCGCGATGTGTACGACGCGGATGCAGACGGCGGTCGGTCGTCCGCAGTTCTCCGCCGTACTGGAATGCTCGGAACGGGCTCGTGAGCTCGGCAAGCACGTCTGGGCGGACGGCGGCGTACGCCATCCGCGCGATGTCGCGCTGGCGCTGGCCGCGGGTGCCTCGAGCGTGATGATCGGCTCTTGGTTCGCCGGGACGTACGAGTCGCCCGGCGATCCGCACCGGGACAGCGACGGCCGGATCTACAAGGAGAGCTTCGGGATGGCGTCCGCCCGCGCGGTCCGCTCCCGGACGGCCGACGACACACCGTTCCAGCGGGCCCGGAAGGGGTTCTTCGGCGAGGGCATCTCGACCGCGCGGATGTATCTGGACCCGGAGCGGCCGAGCGTCGAGGACCTGCTCGACTCGATCGTGTCCGGCATCCGCAGCTCGTGCACGTACGTCGGCGCCGCCAACCTGGCCGAATTCCACGAGCGCGCGGTCGTCGGCCTGCAGACGGCCGCCGGGTACGCCGAGGGCAAGCCGCTCGACACCAGCTGGTGACCGACGCACCGAATCCCGTCTCCCCGGCGGGCCGAACGGTGGATACTCGGTGACCTGACGTCAATGCGATGTCCTGGGGTGGGTTGCGGATGCCAGTTGATGGGGAGGAAAGGTCGCCGGGAGTCCTGCGGGTGGACGCGGAGACGGCGATCATCCTGCGGGAGGCGTACCACAAGATCGAGTCGCTCTACCGGGCGTCGCACTACGGCCTGTTCGACTATGTCCGCGCGGTGGCCGGGAAGATCACCACGGTCGACACCTTCTACGTGGGCTTCCTGCACGGCTCCAACCGGGTCCGGTACCCGTACGGCTACGACAGCGGACAGTACGACGATCCCGCCAGCCACATCTACGGGCCGAACGGGCAGACTGCCTGGCTCCTGCGCCAGCGTCAGACCTACCGCTTCGCGTACGACAACGGCGCCGTACTGCAGTCTGGTGTCCCGGCCGGCGACGTGTCCAAGCGGTCGGAGGACGCGGTGACCGTGCCGATGTTCCGTCCCGGCCGCGACGGTGGACCGGACGAGCTGTTCGGCATGATGTCGATGCACAGTTATCGCCCGAACAGCTACGACGACAACGCCGTACGGGCGTTTGAATGGCTCGCTGGAATGACTGCCCGGGTGCTCACCCGGGAGGCGGAGGACCGGGAGGCGCTGCGGCTGCTTCCGGCCGGGGCTGAGTCCCCGAACGTGCTCACGTCGGACTCGGTGATGGAGTATCTGTCGAACCGGATCGCCATCCTGAGAGCGCTTGCGCACGAGGCGATGGCAACGACAGGTGTGGCTGATCCGGCTCGGGACTCGCTCGGCAAGCTGATCAAGGAGGCCGAGCAGACGCAGTCGGAGCTGATCGAAATGATGCTCGACGCGGACGACGGACCCGAGCAACGGTTCGCGCTGCTGACTCCGACCCAGCAGAGTGTTGCGCTGCTCCTCGCCGAGGACCCCGGCAACACCCGGATCGCGACCGAGCTGGGCATCTCCGTCAACACGGTCAAATCCCACCTCAGAACGATCCTGACCAAGTACGAGCTGGCGAGCCGCGCCGAGGTGGCCGCCGACGTACGCCGGTATCTGGCCCGCTGAGCAGGCACGACCGCAACTTTCTTCCCGAGGCGCAAGACTCGTCAATGACTACATCATCCCCGGGATGAGATTGAGGGCACAACAACCTCATGCCGTGGGCGATAGGCAGGTCCTGACACGAGGTGGCACGGTGTAGTCAACGGGGGGAGGGAGAGGACGCCAGAAGAACTGCCGGGGGGTCGCCGATCTCACAGGGGGCTGCGAGATCGGCAGACGCGGGGGCTCACAGGAATTGGCGTCCTGATCTGGTCGCGGGTGGTGCGGGGAGTTCGGCCGAGGCTTGGGAGGGCGACTCGGGAACTCGGAACCCCACCACCCGCGACTTCTCTGTGTAATCGGCGTGCACGGTCTTGCCTGCGGTGAGAGAGTCGGGCCGTGCCGACCACCGCGCCAACGGAACCCAGGGCCGTCGAGATCGCGTGTGACGAGTCCGGGTACGAGGGGGAGAAGCTCGTCGGCGGCGTGACCGACGTGTTCGCGCACGCGAGCGTGCGGCTCGACGAGCAGACCGCGGCGGCCTGCGTCGCCGAAATCCGGGCCCGGATCAAGTCGCCCGCGACCATGTACAAGGCCGGGCACCTGCTCCGGTCGAAGCAGCGCGCGGTCCTGCTGTGGTTCCTCGGGCCGGAAGGCCCGCTGGAGGGCAACGCGCACGTGTTCCTGGTCGACAAGACCTACTTCCTCGTCTCCGGGCTGGTCGACTTCCTCGGTGCCCGATCCGAGACGATCCGGTTCCTGTACGACGCCGGCCGTCGGAGCGACGAGGCGCGGGGCTTCCTGGAAGCGGCGAACGACTTCGTCCGGGCCGCCGACGAGTCGCCGATCCCCCGGCTGGACCCGCTGATGCCGGCGATCGTCCGGGCGGTCGAGTTCTGGACCGACGGCGGCCGGGCGGTCGCGATCGCGCACGATCGGCAGACCACGTTGTCGGCCGGGCGAGTCGGCCGGTTGCAGGAGTCGACCGAGGGATTCGTCGCGCTGGAGCAGGTCGACTCGTTCACCGACCATCGCATCCAGATCGCCGATTTCCTGGCCGGGATCACCCGCAAGATGGCCTCCGACCAGTTGCGGGGCGCCGACGACGCGGAGGTGAGTGCCCTGCTGGCGCCGTACCTCGACAAGGCGTCGGTCTGGCCTGCCTGGGGTCCGCCTGGCGGACTGGCACCTGGCAATATCCCGGCGGCGGCGTCATAGTCGAGTGATCGATTGAAGGGTCGACATCGTGGAGGCAGACAAGTCCGCCCCGCTGAGGGTCGACGCGGAGACCGCGATCATCCTGCGCGAGGCATATCACAAGATCGAGGCGCTGTTCCGGGCCGATCACTACGGCCTGTACGACTACGTGCGGGTGGTGGCCGGCAAGGTCGCGCGGGTCGACACGTTCTTCGTCGGTTTCCTCCAGGGCAGCAGCCGGGTCCGCTATCCCTACGGCCACGACGACGGCCAGTACGTCGACCCGGACACGCACAACTTCGGGCCGAACGGCCAGACCGCGTGGCTGCTGAAGCGGCGCACGACGTACCGCTACGCCTACGACAACGGTGCCGCGCTGCATGCCGGCGTACCGATCGGCGATGTCGGGCGGCAGTCCCAGGACGCGGTGACGGTGCCGATCTTCCGGCCGGCCAAGGATGGTCCGGACCAGTTGTTCGGGATGCTGTCGATGCAGAGCTACGAGCCGGACAGCTACGACGACAACGCCGTCCGGGCGTTCGAGTGGCTCGGCGGCGTGGTGGAGCGGGTGCTGACCCGCGAGGGCGAGGATCGGGAGGCGCTGCGGATGCTGCCGGCCGGCGACGCCGGACCCAACCTGCTGACCTCCGACCACGTGATGGAGTACCTGACCCACCGGGTCGCGTCGATCCGCGAGATCGCGACGGAGGCGCTGAGCGAATCCGAGGTGGCCGTGGCGGTGGAAGGTTATCTGCACCGCATCGTCGACGCGACCGAGCACATCCAGTCCGAGCTGATCGAGATGCTGATGGACACCGACGAGGGTCCTGAGCGCCGGTTCACCAGCCTGACCAAGGCGCAGCAGAACGTCGCGGTCCTGCTCGTCGACGGCCTCGACAACGACCAGCTCGCGGCCGAGCTCGGGATCAGCCTGAACACGGTCAAGACCCACCTCAGCGCGATCCTGCGCAAGTACGGCATGGTTCACCGCGCCCAGGTCGCCGACGACGTCCGCAAGTACCTGGCCCGCTGACCTCTCGACATCCTTGATGGCATGAAGTGACTTCCGGGTGCCGGTTATTCCTACCTGTATGACCTCACGGGTGCGCGACTCGCCACTCACACCGACAACGTGGTGGTTGCTGCCAGCAACAAGACTGACCGCTTCGAGATCGCGCAGCCGCGTCCTGCCTGCGATCTACTCCGACAACTACTTGTGGTTGCTGCCGGGCGAGTCCCGGACGATCACCGTGACCACTCCGAGCTCGGCCTCCGGCCTGAAGCTGGAGGCCGAGCCCTACAACAACAACTAGTAGGAGCGGGCGACGAATGCGGTGAGGCCGCGTTCGTCGTCTTCGGTGGGGAGCGTGCCGTCCGGACGCTGCAGGCAGCGGACCGTGACCCCCGCCGTGGCCAGTCTGTCCTCGCCGTCTTCGCCGACGACGTCGTACGGCAGGCTCGCCCAGCCGGTCGTCGCCGCCTCCAACGCCTCGTCCACACTGGAGACCGCCGTGGTCCGTGCGGTCTGGCGCGCGGTCGCTTCCGCCAGCAATTGAGCCTGGTCCGCTTCCATCGCCGCCACCACGGTCGAGGTGAGGTCCGGCAGACCGGCGGTCTCCTTGCCGGAGCTCCGCAGCCGGCGTACGACCGTTGCCACGTTGCCGTCCAGGTCGCGGGGGCCGAGCTCGATGCGGACCGGGACGCCCTTCAGCTCCCAGTTCACCGCGCGCCGGCCGAAGGGCTGGTCGGTGCGATCGTCCACCTCGACGCGCAGACCGGACGCCGTCAGCTCGTCCGCGATCCGTCGAGCGGCCGAGACTGTCTCGTCCCTGACCGCGAGTACGACGACCTGGGTCGGCGCGACGAGCGGCGGGACGCGCAGCCCGGCGTCGTCGCCGTGCACCATGATCATCCCGCCGACCATGCGCGTGGTGCTGCCCCAGGAGGTGGTCCAGGCGAGCTCACGCTGCCCGTCGCTCGACAGGAAGCCGATGTCGAAGGCGCGGGCGAAGTTCTGGCCGAGTTCGTGCGACGTGCCCATCTGCAGGGCCTTGCCGTCACCGGTCATGGCTTCCAGCGTCATCGTGTTGATCGCCCCGGCGAAGCGCTCCCGCCGCGTCTTCCGGCCGGGCAGCACCGGGATCGCCAGCACGTTCACCATCACGTCGCGGTAGACGTCGGTCAGGATCCTGGTGGCGAACGCGCGGGCGTCCGCGGCGGTCGCGTGCGCGGTGTGGCCCTCCTGCCACAGGAACTCCGTCGTCCGCAGGAACAACCGTGGCCGCAGCTCCCAACGGACCGCGTTGGCCCACTGGTTCAGCAGCAGCGGCAGGTCGCGATAGCTCTGGATCCACTTCGCCATGTACTCACCGATGACGGTCTCCGAGGTCGGGCGGACCACCGCCGGCTCCTCGAGTTGCTTGCCTCCGGCATGCGTCACCACGGCGAGCTCGGGACTGAAACCCTCCACGTGCTCGGCCTCGCGGCGCAGATGACCCTCGGGGATCAGCAGCGGGAAGTACGCGTTGGCCGCGCCGGCCGCCTTGATCCGCTCGTCCAGCGCCGCCTGCAACCGCTCCCAGATCCCGTACCCATACGGTCGGATGACCATGGTCCCCCGCACCGGCCCGTTGTCGGCGAGCTCGGCTTTGGCAATCACATCCTGGAACCATCGGGGAAAGTCCGTGGCCTGAGCGGCAAGCACGGATCGGGTTGTGGTCATGTGCTGTGAGTTTAGGAGCAGTTGTCGTACGCCGCCGCCCAATTACAGCCGAGCGCCCGGTGACCGAGAGGTCACCGGGCGCTCAGAACTTCAGATCAGAGCGAGGCCAGGGCGTCGTTCCAGGTCTTGGAGGGCCGCATGACGGCGGCGGCCTTGGCCGGGTCGGGCTGGTAGTAGCCGCCGAGGTCGACCGGGCTGCCCTGGACGGCGATCAGCTCGCCGACGATCGTCTGCTCGCTGGCCGTGAGCACCTCGGCCAGCGGGCCGAACGCCTTGGCCAGATCGGCGTCGTCGGTCTGCTTGGCCAGCTCCTCGGCCCAGTACAGGGACAGGTAGAAGTGGCTGCCGCGGTTGTCGATGCCACCGACGCGACGGGTCGGCGACTTGTCCTCGTTGAGGAACGTCGCAGTGGCCCGGTCCAGCGTGTCGGCGAGAATCTGGGCGCGCGCGTTGCCGGTCGCCTGGGCCAGGTGCTCGAAGCTCGCGGCCAGGGCGAAGAACTCACCCAGGCTGTCCCAGCGCAGGTAGTTCTCCTTGACCAATTGCTGCACGTGCTTCGGCGCGGAGCCGCCCGCACCTGTCTCGAACAGCCCGCCACCGGCCATCAGCGGCACAACCGACAGCATCTTCGCGCTGGTGCCGAGCTCGAGGATCGGGAACAGGTCGGTCAGGTAGTCACGCAGTACGTTGCCGGTCACCGAGATGGTGTTCTCACCGCGGCGGATCCGCTCCAGCGAGAACTTGATCGCGTCCACCGGCGCGAGGATGCGCAGGTCCAGGCCCTCGGTGTCGTGGTCGAACAGGTACTTCTGGACCTTGGCAATGATCTGAGCGTCGTGAGCGCGGGTCTCGTCCAGCCAGAACACCGCCGGGTCGCCGGTGGCCCGGGCCCGGTTGACGGCCAGCTTGACCCAGTCCTGGATCGGCGCGTCCTTGGTCTGGCAGGCGCGGAAGATGTCGCCGGCCGAGACGACCTGCTCGAGTACGGCGTTGCCGGCCTCGTCCACGAGCCGGACCGTGCCGGTGGTCTGGATCTCGAAGGTCTTGTCGTGCGAGCCGTACTCCTCGGCCTTCTGCGCCATCAGGCCGACGTTCGGGACCGAGCCCATGGTGGACGGGTCGAAGGCGCCGTTCGCGCGGCAGTCGTCGAGCACGACCTGGTAGATCCCGGCGTAGCTGCTGTCCGGCAGCACCGCGAGCGTGTCGTGCTCCTGGCCGTCCGGTCCCCACATGTGGCCGGAGGTGCGGATCATGGCCGGCATCGACGCGTCCACGATGACGTCGGACGGGACGTGCAGGTTGGTGATGCCCTTGTCCGAGTCGACCATCGCCAGCGCCGGTCCGGCGGCCAGCTCGGCGTCGAACGACGCCTTGATCTCGGCGCCCTCGGGCAGTGACGCGATGCCGTTGAGGATGCCGCCGAGCCCGTCGTTCGGGGTCAGGCCGGCCTTGGCCAGTAGGTCGCCGTACTGCGCGAAGGTGTTCGGGAAGAAGGCGCGGACCACGTGGCCGAAGACGATCGGGTCGGAAACCTTCATCATCGTGGCCTTCAGGTGGACCGAGAACAGGACGTCGTCGGCCTTGGCCCGGGCGACCTGCGCGGTGAGGAACTCACGCAGCGCGGCGACGTGCATCACCGACGCGTCGACGACCTCGTTGGCCAGCACCGGCACCGACTCGCGCAGGACGGTCGTGGTGCCGTCGTCGCCGACCAGCTCGATCCGCAGCGAGCCGTCGACCTCGATCACGGCCGACTTCTCGGTGGAGCGGAAGTCGTCCTGACCCATGGTGGCGACGTTGGTCTTGGAGCCCGCCGACCAGGCGCCCATCCGGTGCGGGTGGGCCTTGGCGTAGTTCTTCACCGAGGCGGGCGCGCGCCGGTCCGAGTTGCCCTCGCGCAGCACCGGGTTCACCGCGGAGCCCTTGACCTTGTCGTAGCGGGCCTGGATCTCCCGCTCCGCGTCGGTCTTCGGCTCGTCCGGGTAGTCCGGCAGCGCGTAGCCCTGGGCCTGCAGTTCGGCGATGGCCGCCTTCAGCTGCGGGATCGAGGCCGAGACATTCGGCAGCTTGATGATGTTGGCTTCCGGCGTCCGGGCCAGCTCGCCGAGCTCGGCCAGCGCGTCCGCGATCCGCTGGTCGTCCTTCAGGTACTCCGGAAAGAGGGCGATGATCCGGCCCGCCAGCGAGATGTCCCGGGTCTCCACCCCGACCCCGGCCTGACCGGCGTACGCCTGGATCACCGGGAGGAACGAGTACGTGGCGAGCGCCGGAGCCTCGTCGGTGTGGGTGTAGATGATGGTCGAGTCGGTCACCACGTGCTCCACTTCAGGTCGGCAAGCTCCGCCCCCACCCTAATAGGCGGTCAGCCCCGTCCAGACCGGACGTGTCCATGCTCACGCTCCGTCGCGCCCCGCCCCAGCCCTCCCCCCGCGGCCCGGCCCAGCCCTCCCCCGGCGGCCCGGAGGCGCATTTGGACGGATATCCCCTCAACTGACGGGTTCTGCGGCCGCAATAACGTATGAGAACCCGCAACCTGAAGGGATATCCGTCCAAATGCCACCTCCGGGCCGGGGCGGGGGGAGTGTGGCGGGGGTGGGTGGCGGGGGTGGGTGTGGGGCTAGTCGAGGTCGTCCGGGTGAGTCAGGGTGATCCCGGCCGCTGTGGTGACCGCGCTGGTGAAGGTCAGGGTGTCGATCGGGGAGGAGGAGGCCACGGTCGCGCCGGTCAGGGCGGTGAGGCCGCGGGCGGCGTCCCAGGTGCAGTCGACGAAGACCGCGCCGGACGCCTTGACCTGGGAGAACTCCGCCCCGGTCAGGTCGCAGGAGCGGAACACGGCTCCGGTCAGATCCGCGGAGACGAAGTCCGCGTTCTGCAGCCGGCAGTCGGAGAACTCGACCTTCACGAACTTCGCGAACCGGAACGAGCCGAAGTCGAGCACGCTGTCACGGATCGTGGCGTGCTGGATGCTCATCCCCGGCCCGGCGAACCCGGTCAGCCGGGACGAGGTGATCGCCACCCGGGTGAGGGCGCCATCGGACCAGCGGGCGTTCGCAACGTCGCACTGGGCCAGCTCGGTGTCGACCAGGATCAGCTTGTCCAGGTCCGACCCGGCCAGCTTGGCGCGGGTCAGCCGGCATCCGCTCAGCTCGAGATGCTCGGCGACGAGATCGCTCAGGTCCACGTCCTCCAGGGACAGGTCGAGCAACCGGGTCTCGTCGTCGAGGTCGTCCGGCGTGGGCGACGCGGACTCGAGCTGGGTGCGCAGCCGGGGCGCGGCGATCTTCATGGAGCGACCGTAACCAGAGCCGCGGACAATTCAGTTCGAGCGCAGGTAGTGCGCTGCCGCGCCGATCAGCGCCGAGTGCTCGGTGTCCTTGGTGGGCGCGACGTCGAAGCTGAACACCTCCGCCACGATGTCGAACGCTCCCGATATCGAGCCACCCAGCACGGTCTTCGTCACCCCGAAGCGATTGAGCCAAGCGGTGAGTGCGGTCGCAAGATCACCGAAGGAGGTCAGCAGGGCGTCCTTCGCGGCGGCGTCACCGGCTCGTGCCTGGTCGGCGATCTCCTTGACCCCGGGCGCTTCGGTGCCCGTGCTTGCGAAGTACCTGCGCAGGATCGCTCGCCCGGAGATCGAGTCCTCCAGCGGCTTGCCGTCGTACTCCGTCTTGTAGAGCTCACCGCCGGGCGGGACGGTGTCGCCCTCGCGGACCACGTGGCCGTCGGCGAGGAACGCCGTACCGACGCCGGTGCCGATGGTGACGCCGACGCAGCGCTCGACACCGCGGACCTCGCCCGCGGTCCACTCACCGACAGCGAACGCCTCGGCGTCGTTCATGAACATCAGCCGGTCCAGGGCGAGCTCCGCACGCAGACTGTCGCCCAGGTTGTACCCGTACAGCTGGTCGAACTTGTCCTGGCCGCGATACCAGGCGACGCCGGTGGCGAAGTCGAACGGACCGGGCAGCGCCACCGCCAGACCGTTTGCCAGCGGCAACTTCCGGGCCGCCGCCGCCAACTGCGCGACGACCACCTCGGCCGCCTTCTGCGACTCGAGCTTGGCCCGCTCCACCACGTGCACAGACCAGTCGTCCGGCGACACGACTGCCGCCGTCACGTGACTGCCCCCGACCTCCAGCACAGCTACGTCCATCCGCTCATCTTGACAGCAACAGGGTGCGCCACACTTTGCCCGGCCGTGTCCGTAGAGTGTCTGGTACGAGTGACACTCGAGGGGATCGGGAATGCACGCCGAGAGCAGTGTGACGCCCGTGGTCGCGGCGCTGAGCGTTGTGGTCGCGGTGGGCGGTCACGCGCTCGCGGGCGGCACAGTCTCGCTGCAGTTGGTCTCGCCGCTGCTGGCCCTGACCGCGGTCTGCTGGCTGTTGGGTGAGTACCTCGCCGGCGAACGCGCACTGTCCGTGGTCGTGCTCGCCGCGATCCAGCTCTTCGTCCACGTCACCCTCGACGCGGCCCACGAGCCGATGGCCATGCCGATGCACCACGAGATGATGCCGCGCGGGATCGGCGGCAGTCTCGTCATGACCGCCGCGCACCTGACCGTCCTGCTCGCCGGCGTCGTCGCGATCACCGGCGCACATCGCTGGGTCCACCGGGTACTGCGGATCTTCGCCCGTCTCCTGCCCCGCCTGCCGATCTTGACCCCAGTACGCCGGTACGCCGCCGTACTGCTCGTCGTACCGCCGTCACCGCGACTGGTTCAGCGGTGGCTCACCTCGAACGTCTCGCGGCGCGGGCCGCCGGTCATCCGGGCGATCCCAGCGATGTCCTGACCGGCCGCGTGCCTTCGCGGCCGGGTCGTCCCGTGTGACCGCGAAAGGTTCCCATGTCCAAGAAGTTCGCCCTGCGTGCTGTCGCGATCGCGGCCGCATCCACGCTTGTGCTGGCCGGCGCCGCCACCTCGGCGTCGGCCCACGTCACGGTGTCGTCGCCGGATGCCAAGCCCGGTGGGTACGCGAAGCTGGTCTTCCGCGTGCCGACCGAGTCCGATACGGCCGCCACCACGAAGCTCGTCGTCTCGTTGCCCAAGGACCACCCGTTCGCCAGCGTCGGCGCGCAGGTCAAGCCCGGCTGGACGGTGGTGAAGACGACCGAGCAACTGCCTGCGCCGGTCAAGGTCGGCGACGTCACGCTGACCAAGGCGATCACCACCGTGACCTGGACGGCCACGGCTGGCGGGGTCCCGGCCGGCAACTTCGACGAGTTCTCCCTGTCCGTCGGGCGCATTCCGGACGGCGTCGACGCGCTGAGCTTCCCCGCAGTGCAGTCCTACAGCGACGGTGAGGTGGTCAAGTGGGACCAACTCGCCAAGGAGGGTGCTGAAGAGCCGGAGCACCCGGCGCCGACGCTCAAGCTGGCAGCCGCGATCACACCGGTCGCGGCAACGACGCCGGAGTCGGAGAACTCGTCGGATCCGTTGGCTCGCGTCCTTGGTGGCGCCGGCCTACTGCTGGGCCTGATCGGCTTGGGCCTGGGGCTCCGGTCCCGCAAGCCGGCCGGATCCGAGAAGGCGTAGTCGTGCGCCGACTGATCGCAGTACTGGTGGCGTCGCTGCTCGCTCTGGTGGTTTCCACCGGAGTGGCGGCGGCGCACGCCAAGCTCGAGTCGATGACCCCGGGCGACGGTTCGTCGATGGCCGCACCGCCGACCAAGGTGGTGCTGACCTTCAACGAGCCGGTCGGCAGCAACGGCACGCAGGTGCAGGTCAAGTCGCCGTCCGGGAAGAACGTCGCCACCGGCGATGTGCAGGTGATCGACAACACGGTGACCCAGCCGGTCGGCGCGATGGTCGACGCCGGCCGCTACCAGGTCGACGCCCGCGTGGTGTCGGCCGACGGTCACCCGATCACCGTCACCGGATCGTTCACCGTCACCCACTCCGGCCACCCGGCCACCCAGCCAGGCGGTACGCCGACCGCCAGTCAGGACAGCGGCTCGAACACGGTCACGATCGTGGCGCTGTGCCTGGTGATGCTCGTCGTGGTGGCGCTCGCGATCGTCATCGTCCGCCGCCGGCCCGCCTCGCAATGAGGTCGGCGAAACCGGCCGTCGCGGGTGGGATGGTTGCCGCTGGCATCGTGGTGATGGTGGCCGCCTTGCTCGCGGCCGGTGGTGCGCCACAACCGTTGCCGGACGGTCTCATCGGCGCCGGAATGCCTTTGTCCTGGTCGGTTCCGGTCCTGCGCTTCGTCGCCGATATTGCCGCGGTGGCGACGGGCGGTGCGCTGGTGGCCGTCGTACTGTTGCTTCCAGCAACTGATGGGAGGCTGTCGCCGAAGGCGTTGCGAGCCTGCCAGGACGCGGCGATCGCGGCCGCTGTCTGGGCGGTGGCGAGCATCGGGGGGCTGGTCACCTCGGCCGCGGTGATCCTGGGGATTCCGTTGTCGCACCTTGCCGAGCACGCGTCCGCGGCGGGGGAGCTCTTGCAGGTCAGGGCTCTGGCGGTGGCCGTCGTACTGACGGCGATTCTCGCGGTGGTTCTGAGCGGCTGCCGGACGGTCCGTGGCGCGCGGTTCGCGGCGGTGCTCACCGCAGCGGCACTGACCGGTCCGCTCCTCACCGGGCACGGAGCGATCGAGCGGACGAACGTCTGGTCCGTCCTCGCGACCAGCTCACTGGTCGTCCACGTCTTCGCCGCGACGGCGTGGATTGGCGGTCTGGGCGCCGTACTGCGGTATGCCCGGAATCGGCAGGCGGTCGAGCGCTTCAGCCGGCTCGCGCTGGTCTGTGCGATCGCGATGGGCGTCACCGGGTTGGTGACCGCTGAGATCCACCTCGGCGGGCGGGAGGATGGCTGGGCGCTGATCACTCAGTGGGTCACCAGCGGGTACGGCGCTCTGGTGTTCGCGAAGACCGTGGCGTTCGCGATTCTGGTGCTGGTCGGATGGTGGCATCGGCGTACGACGCTCCCGGAGTTGGCGGCCGGGGATCCGGGGGCATTCCGGCGGTTGGCGATCGTCGAGTTGCTGATCATGGCGGGGACCGTGGGCCTGGCCGTTGCCCTTTCGCGCACGCCGTGACTTGCTGACTCGGTGATATGTCAACAGATGTCCGTACAATGGGTGGATGACGGAACCACGGTGGCTGGATGCGCACGAGGCGCGCCTCTGGGAGTCGTACCGTGACGCGCATCGCGAGCTGATGCGCGCCCTCGAGGCCCGGCTGATCGCGAACTCCGGGCTGTCCGGCGCCGACTACGCCCTGCTGCATCCGCTGTCCGTCGCGGAGGACGGCGTACTGCGCACCCGCGACCTGGGCAAGTCGGTCGGCTGGGAGCGCAGCCGGCTGTCGCACCAGGTCAGCCGGATGGAGAAGCGTGGCCTGGTCACTCGCGAGGAGTGCGAGTCCGACGCCCGCGGCTCGATGGTCCGGCTCACCGGCCTCGGCCGGAAGGCGATCGAGGCGGCCGCACCGGACCACGTCGAGGCCGTCCGCAGCTACTTCTTCGACCACCTGAGTCCCGAGGAGCAGGGCCAGCTCGGCGTCCTCTTCGAGCGCGTCCTCACCGCGGTGCCCGCGAACCCTTGCGCGACCCCGGACTGCGAGGAATAGATCGCCGGCGGTCCCAGCAGCTGGGAGCTCACCCCGTGGGTTGACATGTCATCTCGATGAGCTATTTTGGTGATGCATCACCAAAGAGCCTCCGGGCGCCCCTCTCTTCGTGAAGGAACAGCCATGCCCAAGATCGCGATCATCCTCGGCAGCACGCGCCCGGGCCGCAACGGCGAAGCCGTGGCGCAATGGGTGCTGGATCTGGCCAAGCAGCGCAGTGACGCCGAGTTCGAGCTGGTCGACATCGCCGACTACAAGCTGCCGCACCTGGACGAGGCGATGCCGCCGTCAATGGGCCAGTACAGCCAGCCGCACACGCACGCCTGGGCCGAGAAGATCGCCTCCTTCGACGGATTCGTCTTCGTCACCCCGGAGTACAACCACTCCACCTCCGGCGCGCTGAAGAACGCGATCGACTTCCTGTTCAAGGAGTGGAACGACAAGGCGGCCGGCTTCGTCAGCTACGGCGCGGTCGGCGGCGCCCGCGCGGTCGAGCACCTGCGTCTGGTGATGGGCGAGCTCAAGGTCGCCGACGTCCGCAACCAGGTCACGTTGTCGCTCGCCACCGACTTCAAGAACTACTCCGAGTTCGCGCCGGCCGACTTCCACGAGCCCGAGGTCCACGCCATGCTCGACCAGGTGATCAGCTGGAGCAACGCCCTCGCCAGCGTCCGGGTCCCCGCCGCTGCCTGAGCCGTCCTGCTTCTGTCGCCCGTCCCGGTGTTCTGCGCCGGGGCGGGCTTTCGTTTTCTGGTGGTGACTCCCGGTATGCGGAAGTGACACGCCGTCACGGAGAGCAGTCGGGGGGCGGGGTCGGAAGAATGATGGCGTCGGGTTCGGATGCGCGCTGGATTTGACAATCGTTTTCACTAACGTGAGGATGTGGCGTGTGTCCGATGCTCTGAACAGACGCGGGTTCCTGGGGCTGGCCGGTGCGTCGGCATTGGCCGGACTGACCGGTTGCGGCGCCGATGGCGAGGCCGCGGCCCAACCGAAGAACGGCGGCCGGCTGCGGGCCGTGTACGCCGGTGGCGGCGCCAAGGAGGTCCTCGATCCGCACGTCCAGAGCCTGTTCGTGGACATCGCGCGGCACAAGGCGACGTACGAGAAGCTGGTCGAGCTCGGGCCTGATCTGAAGCCGGTGGGGCGGCTGGCCGAGAAGTGGGAGCACGACGGAGAGGCCACGACCTGGCGGTTCAGCCTGCGGGATGCGACCTTTCACGACGGCGGGAAGCTGACCAGCGAGGACGTGCTCTACAGCCTCGCCCGGATCGCCGACCCGGCCGTGCCGGAGCGCGTCGCCCAGTCGTCGCTCGCGACCCTGGACCTGCGGCGCAGCCGGACCGTCGATGCGCGCACGGTCGAGCTGGTGCTGACCGCGCCGAACGCGGAATTCCCGGCCCTGCTGGCGGGAATCGGGACCCAGATCGTGCGGGACGGATTCAAGGATCCGACGAAACCGGTGGGGACGGGCCCGTTCCGGTTCGTCTCGTTCGAGGCCGGCCGGTCGATGATCGCCAACCGGTACGACGACTACTGGGACGAGCCGGCCCGGATCGAGGAACTGCACATCCTCTCCGCCGACTCCGAGGCTCGAGCGAACGCCGTACAAGGCGGACAGGCAGAGTACGCGAACGACATGACCGCGACCTTCGCGCGGACCGCGTCGGCCGGTCGGACTGTGCGGATCGTGGCCGCGAAGGCCAGCACGATGCAGGCGTTCGTGATGAAGGTGGATCGGCCGCCGTTCGACAATCCGGACGTGCGGATGGCGTTCAAGCTGCTCACCGACCGGCAGCGGCTGGTCGACGTGGTACTCGCCGGTCGTGGTGAGGTCGGCAACGACCTGTTCGGCAAGGGATATCAGTACTATCCGGCCGACCTGGCGCAGCGGGAGCGGAACGTCGGGGAGGCCAAGGACCTTCTGCGGAAGGCCGGGCTGCTGAACAAGGAGATCGAGTTCCTGACCGCCGATGCCTCGGCTGGGTTCGTCGAGTCGGCCACGCTGTTCGCGGAGCAGGTCGCCGAGGCGGGCGTGAAGCTCAAGGTGGTCCCGGGGAGTGCGCAGACGTATGCGAAGGACCTGCTCACGAACGGTGTCATCGGCAACCATCGGTCCGGTGCGATGCCGATTCCGCAGTACGTCACGGATCGGCTGCTGACCAAGTCGCCGTTCAATGTGACGCATTGGCGCCGGGCCGGTTTCGACGCAGGGTTTGCGGCTGCGCAGCGGCTGACGGATGAGGGTGCGCGGTCGGCGAAGTACGGCGAACTCCAGGGGACGCTGCGAGACGAGGGCGGCATTCTCGCGTGGGGGCTGCCGGACTATCTGGTCGCGGTCTCGGCCACGGTGCAGGGGGTGCAGGCGGTGCCGCCGAACACGCTGGACTCCGGCCGGTTCGACAAGGTGTGGCTGGCCTGAATGCGGACGTACGCCGGACAGCGGGCGGTGCTCGCCGTCGTTCAGTTAGGTGTGCTCTCGGTGCTGGTGTTCGTGTTGACTGCTTTGCTGCCTGGGGATGCGGCGGACATGCGGTTCACGGAGACGCTGACGCCGGACCAGGTCTCGCGACTGCGTGCTGAGCTGGGGCTCGATCAGCCCTTGGTGTCGCGGTTTGTCGATTGGTTCGGCGACGTCGTGAGGGGTGATCTGGGTACGTCGTTGATCAGTGGTGGGCCGGTGGTCGACATCGTGAAGAGCTCGGTGGGGGCGACGCTGGTCCTCACGCTGGCGACGCTCGCGGTCGTCGTACCGCTGGCAGTTGCCCTCGGCATCGTGATGGGGACGCGGGAGAACGGGCGGCTCGATCGGGCGATCACCTCGGTGACGCTGGCGTTGAGTGCGATTCCGGACTTCGTGATCGCGGTGCTGCTGGTGGCGGTGTTCTCGCTCAAGCTCGGGTGGTTGCCGGCGACCTGGATCGGCGGGTCTCTGCTCGCTTCCCCGGTGTTGCTCGTGCTGCCGGTTGCTGTGCTTCTCGGGCGTACGGTCTGCTTGTTGTCACGCCAGGTGCGTGCGGGGACGATCACGGCACTGCACGCGGAGTACGTCGTACAGGCACGGCGACTCGGGGTCCCGCGGCGGCGGTTGCTGCTGCGGCACGTGCTGCCGAACGCCGCGGTCCCCGGGGTACAGGAGCTGGCGCGGACCGGCGACACGTTGCTGGGTGGAGTCCTGGTGGTGGAGGCGATCTTCGCAATCCCCGGCTTCGCCACCGCCCTGGTGGACGGCGTCGAAACCCGCGACGTCCCGGTAGTCCAGGGCCTGACCCTCGTCCTAGCAGTAGCGGCCCTCCTCCTCAACCTGGCGGCCGACCTCCTCTGCAACCGCCTTGTCCCCCGAACGGAACTCCTCCGATGAACCGGCGGCTTGGTGGGTGGTTGTCGGTTGGGATTGGGGTGGGGCTGGTTGGGGTTCCTGTGGTGGTGGCGGTGTTTGGGCCTCTGGTGCCGGTTCGGGTGGAGGCGGGGTTGCCGTATGCCTCGGCTGGGGTTTTGGGGACGGATGGGTTGGGGCGGGATGTGCTTCAGCTGCTGCTGGTTGGTGGGAGAACGGCGCTGGGGATGGCGATCGGGGCTGTGGTGATCGCGTATCTGATCGGCGGGTTGATCGGGTTGGTGGCGGCGTCGACGCGGCACCGGTGGTTGGACGAAGGGCTGATCCGGCCGCTCGACGTACTGCTGCCGTTGCCTTCGCTGCTCGTGATCAGCGTGGTCGCGGTCGGTTGGCGGGCGTCGGCGCTCGCGATCACGCTGGCGGTTGCTCTGGTCAACGTCCCGACGGTCACTCGGCTGGTGCGCGCCGCGGCGCTGGATGCCGCGAGCAGTCCGGTCGTCGAAGCCCTTCGTATGCAGCGCGCGTCTTGGATCAACATCCACCTCGGGTACGTCGGCCGCTCCGTCCTCGGCCCGGTCGCCGCCGACCTCGGCACCCGCATCACGCTCGCCGTGTTCCTGGTTGCCTCGGTCAACTTCCTGGGCCTCGGCCTGAGCCCCACCGCCCCCGACTGGGCCGTCAGCATCTCCCGCAACCGCGAAGGCCTTCTCCTGCAACCGTGGTCCGTCCTGGCCCCCGCCCTCCTCCTCGTCTCGTTCACCCTAGGTTTCAACCTCCTAGCCGACCGACTCCTCCACCACACCCGCCGCCGGCCAGTCGAGGCAACCCGATGACCACTCCACCCGCCGATACGCCCACCAACCGGCCTGCCGATCCGACATCTGATGGGCTGACCCACCCGTCGGTGGGTTTGCCCCCCGAACTCCGGTTGGCCAACCCGCCGTCTGATGGGTCAACCCATGAGATGCGGCAGGGAGCTGGGCTGACCCACCCGCCGGTGGGTTTGCCCCCGGGAATCCGGCTCGCTAACCCACCATCTGCTGGGTCAACCCAGCAGACGCCGCAGGAGCCGGATGGGGCCGGGGTGGAGGTGGTGGTGCGGGTTAGCGGGCTTGGGGCGTTTGCTGGGGACGCCGTTCTGGTGGATGGGGTTTCGTTTGAGGTGGTGGTGGGGGAGGTTACGGCGTTGGTGGGGGCTTCGGGGTCGGGGAAGACTACGTCGGCGCTGGCGTTGCTGGGGGAGGTCGGGGAGGGGGTCCGGCTGGAGGGCAGGGTGGAGGTCGGGGGAGAGGTTGTTGTTGATGGCAACGGAGTGACGGGGGCGGCGGCGCGGGTTCGAGGGCGGGTGGTGGCGTACATGCCTCAGCATCCGGGGAGTGCGCTCAATCCGGCGCGGCGGATCGGTACGACGTTGCGGGAGCTCGAGGGGCTGCATCATCGTGGGGAATCGGTGGTCCCGGGAGCACTCAGGGCGGCACAGCTGCCGGGCGATCGGGAGACGTTGCGGCGATTTCCGCATCAGTTCTCGGGTGGGCAGCGGCAGCGGATCGCACTCGCACAGGCGTTGACCTGCAGACCGAAGGTGCTGGTGCTGGACGAGCCGAGCACCGGCCTCGACTCGATCACCCGCCTGCAGTTGGTCCACGAGCTGAGAGAACTGACCGCCGACGGACTCGGGATCTTGTTGCTGAGTCACGATCTCGACCTGGTTCGAGCACTTGCCACCCGCGTCGTGGTGCTGTCGGCCGGCCGAGTCATCGACTCCGGCGGTCCCGACGTACTCCCAGAAGCACCAGACCTCGAGCGATCGGGAACCACTGCCACCCGGCATCCGTTGCTCCAGGCAATGAAGCTGTCCGCGTCGCAGCGTCCCCGCGGCCGCGACCCCATCCTGCACGAGATCGACCTCGCCGTCGGCCCGGGCGCGTGCGTGGGCGTCGTCGGCCGTTCCGGCAGTGGCAAGACCACGCTGGCCCGCTGCCTGGCCGGCCTGCACGAGCGCTACACCGGCCGGCTCTTCCTCGACGATGAACCTCTGCCCATCCTGCGCAAGCGATCACGCACCCAGAACCGCCGGGTCCAGTACGTCTGGCAGGAGGTCCGCGGCTCGTTCGACGAACGTCGCCCGGTAGACCAGCAAGTCGCCCGGACAGCTCAACGACTCCGTGGCCTCGACCCCGAGCCAGCCCATGCGGAAGCCGTCGCCACCCTGGCTCGCCTCGGCGTCTCCGCGATGACCGCGGCCCGTACGCCGAGCCGCCTGTCCGGTGGTGAGCTGCAGCGAGCCGCACTCGCCCGGGCTGTCCTCGCGCATCCCGACGTACTGATCTGCGACGAGGTCACCACGGCGCTCGACGATCACGGTACGGCGCTCGTCGTCGAACTGCTGACCGAGCTGAAGGACCGCGGCACCGCGCTGATCTGGATCGGTCACGACCTCGGCCTGGTCGCGGCGGTCTCCGACCATGTCCTGGTGATCGACGCAGGCCGCATCGTCGAGCAAGGACCACCCGCGACCGTGATGACCGAACCACACCACGAACTGACCCGGCGGCTGGTGAGGGCCGCCTCGATCGGTCACCCACAATCTCCGCCCGTGCTGACACTCGACACGAGGAGCGAACCGCGCCGATGACGCGACTGCACGACCACCTGGCGGAGGCGATCAAGGACCCGGATCCGATCCGCGTCGGCGATCATCTGATCTGCCTGCGGTTCGAGACGATGAAGGTGTACTCCGCGCTCGGCGCCGTACGGCACCTGCTGGAGACCGGCGCGGTCCGGCCCGGCGACACGCTGATCGACAGCTCGAGCGGGATCTACGCGCACGCGCTGGCGCTGGCCTGTCACCGGTACGGGATGAAGTGCCACATCGTTGGCTCGACCACCGTTGACCGGACGCTGAAGATCCAGTTGGAGATCCTCGGTGCGACGGTCGAGCAGGTGCCGTCGTCGAACAACCTGCAGCTCGACCAGAACCTCCGGGTCCGCCGGATCGGCGAGATCCTGCGCGACAACCCGTCGTACCACTGGATGCAGCAGTACCACGACGACATCCACTACCTCGGGTACGGCGCGGTGGCGGATCTCGTGGCCGAACTGGTGCCGGCCGGGGCGCTGTGTCTCGTCGGAGGGGTCGGGACCGGCGCGTCGACCGGCGCGATCGCGGAGTACCTGCGCGATCGCGGCCGGGACGTGAACCTGGTCGGCGTGCAGCCGTTCGGCAGCATCACCTTCGGCGCCGGGCACACCCAGGATCCGGAGATGATCATCGCGGGGATCGGCAGCTCGATCGAGTTCCGCAACGTCCGGCACGAGCTGTACGACCGGCTGCACTGGGTGTCGTTCGACTACGCGATGTCGGCCGCGGTGGACCTGCTGCGGACGTCCGGAGTGTTCGCCGGCCTGTCCGCGGGCGCGGCGTACCTCTCGGCGCTGTGGGAACACAACTGCGACAGCAGCCGCAAGCATGTGTTCCTGGCCGCCGACACCGGGACGCGGTACGTCGAGTCCGCGTTCGCCCGTCATGCCGACGCCCGGCCGATGGAGTCGATGCGGCCGCGCGAGATCGACTCGCTGGACCAGCTCGCGGTGCCGTGGTCGGCGATGTCGTGGGACCGCCGGGAATCCGCCTGGACACGGCGCGAGGAGTTTCCATCTGCGACTCCGTCGCATTAATCTCTGGTCTGACCGACGACCGAAAGGCTGGCCGATGACCGCTTCCGTGGCTGCGCTCACCTCCTCCGTCCTCGCCGGTTCGCTCGGTCCGGCTCCATCCACGCTGTCCGTGACGAGCGCGTTCTGGTTGCACCACACGACTCGGCTGCCGGGCGCTGAGGTGACGTACCGGAACTACTACGTCCTGCTCCGCGTGGGTGAGGTGTTCGGCGCCTGCTCCTTCGAGGCGGGCGAACTCGATCCGTCGTACTGCGCGGATGCGTCTGGGGTTTCGCTGGACGAGTTGATCGCCGATGGTCCGTTGCCGGTGCGGATCGCAGCGCTGGACGCCTATCTCGCCTCGGTGGACCCGCATCATTCGGCAGCCGGAGCCGAGGAGATCGTGCTCCCCGCCGGTACGCCGGACGTCCGCGCACGGGCTCGGGATGCGGCTGTTGCCGGGCTGCTCGACGTTCGACCGGGCTGGAAGGTCGCGCTGATCGGAGTGGTGAATCCGCTCGTCGACGCGATCACCGCGCGAGGTGGGATCTGCCTGCCCTGCGACTTCAACCTGCGCGAGACGGCGTCCGGGCTGCCGGTCTCTCGCGACATGACCGAGGTCATCGACGCCGCCGACGCGGTCGTGGCAACCGGAATGACCTTGTCCAACGGGAGTTTCGACGTCCTCCTGGATCGTTGCCGCCAGCAATCGAAGCCGTTGGCGATCTATGCGCAGACCGGCAGCGCCGTTGTCCGCGCCTTTCTCGGCTTCGGAGTCGCCGCCCTCTCGGCCGAGCCCTTTCCCTTCTCCCAGTTCAGTTCCCGCCCCACCACCCTCTATCGCTACCCCTCCAGGACGGACACATGAGCAGCACCAGTCAGAACCGAGTCGTCGGCGGGCGGCCGACGGAAGTGCCTGGGGATTTGTGGATGGTACGGCGGTTGTGGCCGTTCCTGGTGGCTTCGGCGGTGAGCTTGATTCCGTTCACGGTGTTCGGGATGTACCTGGTGCCGATCGCGGCCGCGGCTGGTGGCGATGTGGCCGAGGTTGGAGGGTTGCGCGGCCTGGGTGGATTGGCCGCGTTGGTGGTCGGGTTCTTGGTGGCGCCGCTGATCGACCGGTTGGCGCGGGAGTTGGTGGCTGCGGGCGGGTTGGCGCTGCTGGGGGTCTCGGCGGCGCTTGGTGCTGTGGGCAACGTGTTTGCGCTGGCGGCGTTCTGCTTGTTGATCGGGGCATCCACCTCGATCCTGGCGCCGTCGATCGGTGCGGCGGCGGCCGACCGGTTCACCTCTCCAGCGGCGGCAGGGCGGGCCGCGACGCTCGTGTCCGCGACCACCTCGATGATGGCGATGCTGGCTGCGCCGGTTCTCGCCGTACCAGGGCTGCTGTGGGGCTGGCGGGGAAACCTGCTCGCCGCTTCGATCGTCTCGCTCGCGTTGTCGGCCGCGTTCTTCTTGCGTGGTCGTGGCCGGAAGGCACCGCTGCGGGTGGGCGACAGCCAGCGGATGAGCTACCTCACGACGTACCGCGAGTTGGCCCGGATCCCCGGCGCGCTCCCGCTGCTCGTCGTCGCGATGCTGCGGACGGCTGCCTTCATGGGATACCTGGCGTACCTCGCCGCGTTCTACGACGAGAAGTTCGACCTCGCACCAGGCTGGTTCGCACTCGTCTGGTCGCTGAGCGGCGCGTCGTTCTTCCTCGGCAACTTCCTGGCCGGCCGCTACATCGCGCTCGAACGTCCGTGGATCGGCCCGGAGAAGATGCTGCTCATCGGCCTCACTGTCGCGCTAACCAGCGTCGCTCTCTTCTACTTCTCCCCGACCCTTCCGCTGACTCTTCTCCTGACCGCACTTCTCGGCGCCAGCCACGCGACCGTCGCCGCCTGCATCACGACTCTTTTGGTCCGTCGCAGTGGCGACCTCCGCGGCTCGGCCCTCAGTGTCAACGCCGCGGGGATGAGCCTTGGCACGTTCCTCGGTGCGGCCATCGGCGGTCTCGGCCTTGGCCTCGGCGGCTACCCGGGCACAGCAGTGGCGTTCTCCGCGATCACGCTCATCGCGATCCTGTTCGCCGTCCGAGTACGCCGTACACCGACCTGACCTGACCCCCGGCGGTCAGGGAGCCGATCCGGACAATTCAGGCTCCGTTTCGGTCCTGTCTCGATATATCGTTCGGTCTTATGGAGAACCTGCCCGACCGCCAGAACCCGCATGCGCGCCTGCGTGCGTCCGACACCGATCGCGACCAGGTCGTCGACGTACTGCGGGACGCCCTCATGTCGGGGCGGTTGTCTCAGGACGAGCATGCCGAGCGGCTGGAGCAGACGCTGCAGGCCAAGACCCTCGGCGAGCTGGAGCCGATCACCAGTGATCTGGTCATCCCGGGCGGGACGACACCGCTGCCGACGCCGATGGCCCAGCCGGCGACGTCGAACAGTCCAGTCCCGATCGAGGAGCCGGCGAACCCGCAGGACAGCTTCGACACCATGCTGGCGATCTTCGGCGGCGGTGAGCGGACGGGGCGTTGGCGGGTGAAGCGGCGTACCAACGCGGTCGCGGTGTTCGGCGGGCACGACCTGGATATGACCGACGCGGTGTTCGAGGGCCGCGAGGTGACGGTCTGGGCGTTCGCCGTGTTCGGCGGGATCGACATCACCGTCCCCGAGGGCGTCTCCGTCCGCAACGAGGGCGTCGGCGTCTTCGGCGGTTTCGGAGCCCGCGGGAGCGACAACCCGCACCCCGACGCGCCCGTCGTCGTGGTCAAGGGCCTGGCCCTCTTCGGCGGCGTCGGCGGCCAGTCCTCCGCCAAACGCCACAAGAAGCGCTTCAAGAACCACGGCGAACTCGGCCACTGACTGTCACACCATCCGGGCTAGCCTTTCGCGCATGACCGGCCGGCCGTTCGTCCCCTCCGACTTCGTCGTCCCCACTGAGCTGATCAGGCCGCAGTTCCGGCTGGAGCCGCTCGGCCCCGAGCACAACGCCGCCGACTACGCTGCGTGGACCGGCAGCATCGACCACATCCGCTCGACCCCGGGCTTCCAGGGCCGTTGGCCGCCGGCCGACGGTATGAGCCTGGAGGCGAACCTGGGCGACCTGCAGCGTCACGCCGACGACTTCGCCCGGCGCCGGGGATTCACCTACACCGTGCTCGAGACCGGCAGCGGCGACGTGATCGGTTGCGTGTACATCTATCCGTCCCGCGCCGACGAGCAGATCGCGGATGTTCGTTCCTGGGTCCGCGTCGAGCGAGCCGAGTTGGATGTGGCTGTCTACGAAGCCGTCAGTTCCTGGCTGGCCACGCTCTGGCCGTTCGAGACGATCGACTACGCGTCCCGGTGAGTCAGATCCAGGATTTGAACCACATTCGGCTGAGCCAGTCGGCGTGGGGGAGGACCTTGTCGGTGAGGATCGGCCAGATGTAGGCGAAGTTCAGTACGACCAGGACGACGAAGGCGCCGACGACCGCGCTGCCGATCAGGCGGCGTGGTGTCGCGTTGCCGAACGCCGATCTGGCCGGGCCGAGGATCTTGCCGAGCACCAGCGCCAGCGCCATCACGGTGAACGGGATCATCGTGACCGCGTAGAAGAAGAAGATCGGTCTGTCGTCGAACGCGAACCACGGCACCCAGCAGGTGACGTAGCCGACGATCGGTATCCCGAATCTCCAGTCCCGCGAGCCTATCCACAGCACCAGAGCCGCGATCAAGGCGAGCGCTCCGCCCCACCACAGGATCGGCGTACCGAGGGCAGAGATCACCGACAGGCAGTTCTGGCCGGCCGGCGGGTTGCAGCCCGGCGTTCCCGGCTTGATGTCGTTGACCGCGTCGAACCCGATCGGGCGGGCGATGATCGGCCAGCCGGCCGGATTCGAGGCGTACGGGTGGGTCGCGTTCTTGATGTAGTCGCCGGTATGGAAGGCGAGCACTTCCTGATGGTAGTGCAGCAGCGACCGGAAGTCGTCCGGGACGACCTTCATCACCCCGGTCGCCGGATTCTTGGACGCATAGTCGTGGTCGTAGGCGTTGTCGTGCAGCAGCCAGCCGGTCCAGGTCGCCAGATACGTGACGCCCGCGACCAGCACGATGCTGATGAACGCGGGGATGCCGTCGACCAGCACGGACTTCAGGAACGCCAGCCGTACGCCGAGCGCGCGCCGGGCACCATAGTCCCAGGCGAAGACGAGGATGCCGAAGCCGGCCAGCACCCACACCGCGGACCACTTGGTGCCGAGCGCGAGGCCGAAGCAGACACCGGCCAGGATCCGCCAGGGCCGGAACAGCAACCAGCGGCCCAGCCCGCGGCGCTCGCCGTCGGCGACCGGGGTGTCGAGGGACTTCGCATGCCGGCGCCGGGTCCAGTCCCGGTCGGCGACCAGGCAGGACACCGCGGCGACCAGCCAGAACGCCAGGAAGATGTCGAGCAGCGCGACCCGGGACATCACGAAGTGCAGGCCGTCGACCGCGAGCAGGATGCCCGCGATGCTGCCGATCAGGGTCGACCGGGTCATCCGCCGTACGGTCCGGATCACCAGCAGCACGGTCAGCGCGCCGAACAACGCCGGCATGAAGCGCCAGCCGAACGTGTTCATCCCGAACAGTTGCTCGCCGGCCGCGATCATCCACTTGCCGACCTCGGGGTGCACGGTCAGGCTCGGGGTGTCCTTGAAGACGTCCAGGTTGCCGGCCAGGATCGCCTTGTCCGCGGCGCCCTCCGGCTGGTCGATGAACTGCCGGGCGTAGCCGAACTTCAGCAGGCTGAAGGCGTCCTTGGCGTAGTACGTCTCGTCGAAGACGAACTTGGCCGGGTCGCCGAGGTGCCAGAACCGGATGAACGCGGCCAGCGCGGTGATCGCCAGGGTGGCGATCCAGCCGCCCTCGAAGTCGCGCGGCATCGGCGGGTACAGCCGTTCCTTGAGCGGTGGCAACCGTCTCCCGAGCACGTCCCGCCCCAGCGTCTCCCGCCCGGCGGTAGCGTCCGCACGGCGCGCGGTTCCGTCCTCGATCACAGCAGTCACGCCCGCCATGGTACGGACGCGCCGGTCACCCCGCTGCAATGAAGGTGCAGATCGACAGGAGGTAGCGGCCGAAATCGCGCCCGCCGAGTCGGGCTTAGGCGGGAGCTCGGCCTTCAAAACCGGCTACCTCCTGTCGAGATGCACGCGCCCTAGACTCAGCGGCATGACCGGGCGATTGGTGTTGGCGGGAACTCCGATCGGGGACGTGCAGGACGCGTCGCCACGGCTCGGACGGACGTTGGCTGCGGCGGATGTGGTGGCTGCGGAGGACACCCGCCGGTTGCGGCGGCTGACGACCGACCTCGGGATCGCGATCGCCGGGCGGGTGATCAGCTACTTCGAGGGGAACGAGCGGGAGCGCACACCGGAGCTGCTGGAGGCGCTGACCTCGGGTCAGACCGTCGTGGTGGTGACCGACGCGGGGATGCCGAGCGTCTCTGATCCCGGATACCGGCTGGTGGCCGCAGCGATCGACGCCGGCGTCGAGGTGACCGCCGTACCGGGGCCGTCCGCGGTGCTGACCGCCCTCGCGCTGTCCGGTCTCCCGGTGGACCGGTTCACTTTCGAGGGGTTCCTGCCGCGGAAACCGGGGGAGCGCGCCCGGCGGCTGGCGGACCTGGCGGACGAGCCGCGGACGATGGTGTTCTTCGAGGCACCGCACCGGCTGACCGCGTCCCTCGAGGCGATGGCGGAGGCCTTCGGCGCGGATCGTCGTACGGCGGTCTGCCGGGAACTCACCAAGACGTACGAAGAGGTCAAACGCGGCCCGCTGGACGAGCTCGTGACCTGGTCCAAGGACGGCGTCCGGGGCGAGATCACGGTCGTCGTGTCCGGCGCGGACCCGGACAAGGTCCTCACCCCGGCCGAGCTCGCCGCGGAGGTCGCCACCGACGAGGAGGCGGGTACGCCGCGCAAGCAGGCCATCTCGGACGTTGCCAAGCGCTTCAACGTCCCGAAACGGACCGTGTACGACGCCGTCCTGGCCGCTCGAGACCCTGGTCAGAGGCACTAGCCCGGCCCACTACCCTTTAAGGCATGTCCGAGAAGGCCTATTACGTCACCACCCCGATCTACTACGTCACGGCACCGCCGCACATCGGCAGCGCCTACACGACGGTGGCCGGGGACGTCCTGACCCGTTGGCACGCCCAGCGTGGCGAGCAGAAGTGGTACCTGACCGGTACCGACGAGCACGGCGAGAAGGTGATGCGCAGCGCCGAGGCGCAGGGCATGTCCCCGCAGGCCTGGACGGACAAGCTGGTCGAGGAGTCCTGGAAGCCGGCCTGGGTCGACGTCGACATCGCGTACGACGACTTCATCCGGACCACCGAGCAGCGTCACACCGAGCGCGTCCGGGAGTTCTGGCAGAAGCTCTACGACAAGGGCGACGTCTACAAGGGCGAATACGAAGGCCTGTACTGCGTCGGCTGCGAGGAGTTCAAGCTGCCGACCGACATCCGCACCGACGAGGACGGCACCCAGCGGTGCATGATCCACGGCACCGAGCTGGAGAAGGTCTCCGAGACCAACTACTTCTTCCGGCTCTCGGCGTACGCCGACAAGCTGCTCGAGCTGTACGAATCCCAGCCGGACTTCGTCGCTCCCGCCAGCGCCCGGAACGAGGTGATCGCGTTCGTCAAGCAGGGTCTGCAGGACCTGTCGATCACGCGGTCGACCTTCGACTGGGGCATCCCGGTGCCGTGGGACGAGGACCACGTCCTGTACGTCTGGATCGACGCGCTGCTGAACTACGTGACGGCGGCGGGCTACGGCACCGACCCGGAGCGGTTCGAGCGGTTGTGGCCGGCGAACGTCCACCTGGTCGGCAAGGACATCCTCCGGTTCCACGCGGTGATCTGGCCGGCCATGCTGATGGCCGCGGAGGTCGCCGTACCGAAGCAGGTGTTCGCGCACGGGTGGCTGCTGGTCGGCGGCGAGAAGATGAGCAAGTCCAAGCTGACCGCGATCGCGCCGCACGAGATCACCGACCACTTCGGCTCGGATGCCTTCCGCTACTACTTCCTGCGCACGATCCAGTTCGGGTCGGACGGGTCGTTCTCGTGGGAGCACCTCAGCGCGGTCTACACCTCCGAGCTCGCGAACGGTCTGGGCAACCTGGCCAGCCGGATCGCGGCGATGGTCGGGAAGTACTTCGACGGTGCGCTGCCGGAGCCGACGGACCACGGACCGGCCGAGCAGGCGCTGGCCGACAAGCTCGCGCAGACCGTCGCGACCGCGGACAAGGCGATGGACACGCTCGCGTTCCAGGACGCCCTGGCCGCGATCAACGAGCTGGTCGGCGCGGTCAACGGCTACGTGACCGAGCAGGAGCCGTGGAAGGTCGCGAAGGACGAGTCCCAGCGGGACCGCCTGGCCACGATCCTGTACTCCGCCGCCGAGGCGCTGCGGGCGGTCGCCGTACTGCACAACCCGACGATGCCGAAGTCGGCCGCGAAGCTGTGGACCCTGCTCGGCGCCGAGGAGAAGCTCGGCGCGCTCAAGGACCAGCGCGTTCAGGACGCCGCCACCTGGGGCCAACTCCCCGCCGGCGCCACCCTGACCAAGGGCGACGCTCTCTTCCCGCGCCTCGAAGAGAGCTAGGAGACCCGCCCTGGGCCGGCGCGAGGCAGGGAGCCCGGCCACGCCCTCGGCGAACTCGTCGCCCTTGTCCCGCTCAGTGGAAGCGGTGAGGCGGGACTCCGCCTCACCGCCGGCCCGGATCTCCCTCCGAACCCAGGACGTCAGAGACGGGTGATCTCACCCGGACGTCCGGACTGCCAATGCGATGGCAGGAACATCCGCGCCTCGTTGCGGCAGATGCCCTGGCAGATGGCGCACGCGACGGCGCGGCAGGCGAAGACCGCCCAGACCCCGTTCGGCTCCGGCAGTGCGCGGTCCTTCTCCGCCATCGGGATCTTGCAGTGCAGGCACCGGGGCCCGCCCGGCTGACCGATCGCGCGGACCATCCGAGTGCGGGACCGGGGCGCCGGCACGCAGATCGGTTCCGGCACCGCCGGCACCCCGAACATCCGTCGAAGGACTAGCCAGACAGCCCGGATGCCCCTGATCGGGAGCGGTCCGACGTGCAGGCGGATGTCGGGTCCGGACGGGCGCACCTTTGCAGGTCCGGTGTAGGCGACGGGATAGCGGCGAGGTCGATTCGGTGTGGGTGCCGGTCTGGCCCCACGTGGCTGCTGTGTGTTCACTGGTCCCCCTCCAGGGCCGATCCGGGATCGCCGGGTCGAGCCCACCGATGGTGCTCCGATACGACCAACAGTCGAGCAGCGCGGCTCACGTGGGTAGCCGCGCGCAGATGTCCGTACAAACCCGTACGCCGACGTACTGACCCGGGCGGACTCGTGCTGTAACGTCGTGATCACTCCCTGTGGGAGTGGGGCTTTGAGGGGGCCGCGATGGGGGATCGGGCAATTGAGCCACGGGAAGCGAATCCGGATCACGTCCACACGCGTACGCAGTTCTCCGACGAACTGACCGTGCTGCGAAGCCAGGCCGGACTGACCGTACGAGACATCTCGAAGGCGATCGACGGAAGTCAGCCGCACAGCACCCTGGGCGAGTGGTTCGCCGGACGGAGTGTTCCATCAAACGCTTCGAAGGCCTTGCTGGTAAGGGTTCTGCGCGAGTGCGGCGTCACGTCGGACAGTGAGGTCGAGCGTTGGCTTCAGGCCTGGCGCCGGGTCCGGCAGGCACCGGGCCCGAGAGGAGGAACGACACCGTACCGGGGGCTGGCGAGCTTCCAGCCTCAGGACGCCGACTGGTTCTTCGGTCGTGAGGCTCTGACCGAGGAGGTGGTGGGGCAGGTCATGAGTCTGCACGCGGGCGGTGGCGGACTGCAGATCGTCGTCGGAGCATCGGGCTCGGGCAAGTCCTCGTTACTGCGGGCCGGCGTCGTACCGGCGCTGAACAATCGGGCCGGGCGCGCGTGGCAGGTGGCCCTGCTGACGCCCGGGGCCGAACCCCTGCGGCAGTTGACTTCCGCACTGACCACTGCGATGGACAACGCGCCGGATCGTCTGCTGATCGTCGTGGACCAGTTCGAGGAGCTGTTCACGATGTGCCTCGACGAGGAGGAACGTCGCCAGTTCATCGCGGAGTTGGTCGCGGCGGCGCACGCACCGGCACCGCGGCCCGCGCCTGACGTGGCACTTCCCGTCGCGACCGTCGTCCTCATCGGTCTGCGCGCGGACTTCTACCCACAGGCCTTGCGGTACTCCGCGGTGGCGAACGCCCTGCAGAACGCGCAGTTCGTGGTGGGGCCGCTGAGCGAGCGCGAGCTGAGACGCGCGATCGCGGAGCCGGCCGCGAAGGCCAACGTGCAACTCGACGAGGGACTGGTCGAGCTGTTGATCAGGGAGGCGGCGCCCGGTACGGCGCAGGTGGGGGCGACGCAGTCCGAGGTCGTCGCGCTGCCGTTGCTGTCGCATGCGCTGCTCGCGACCTGGCAGCGTGCGGAGCGCGGTCGGATGACGATCCGCGGGTACCTGTCCACGGGTGGGATCAAGGGAGCCGTCGCGGAGACCGCCGAGGCGGTGTACCGCGATCTCAGCACGGAGCAGCAGGCTGTCGCCGAGCGGATGTTCCTGCGTTTCGTCAACCTGGGCGACGACACCGCCGACACCCGGCGCAAGGTGGGACGCGCCGAGTTGAGCGGCGCCGGTGACGCCGTCGCCGAGCTGGACGAAGTCATCGAACACTTCGTCGGAGCGCGTCTGCTCACCATGGACGCGGACACGGTCGAGATCAGTCACGAAGCTCTGCTCACCGCCTGGCCACGCCTGCAACGCTGGATCGACAGCGACCGGGACGGGATCCGGCGCCATCGGCAGCTCGCCGACGCCGCCAAGCAGTGGCGGGATCTCGATCACGACCAGGGCGGCCTCTACCGCGGTGGCAAGCTCGCCGCGGTGCGTGACTGGGCGGCCCCGGGGGTGTCGGCTCGCGATCTGAACGCGCTCGAGCGGGAGTTCCTCGGCGCCAGTCTGACCGCCGAGCGAGACGAGCAGGCGGCGACCCGGCGCCGGACGCACCGGCTGCAGAAGATGGTCGCCGCGCTCGCCGCGCTGGCGCTCACGACGGCGACGCTGGCCGGCTACGCCTTCTGGAAACGCGGCGCGGCCGACAGAGAACGCGACCTGGCCATGTCGCGGCAGGTCGCGATCACCGCGGACCGTCTGCGGGCGACCGACCCGGCACTGGCCGCGCGCCTGTCGCTGGCGTCGTACACGATCGCTCCGACGACGGAGGCGAGATCGAGTCTTCTCGGGGCGACCGGTACTCCGCCGGTGACGCGGATCGTGCGTCCGTCGAAGGGCGCGCAGAGCGTCGTACTCAGCCCGGACGGCCGCACCATGTTGGCCGCCGGCACCGGACCGAGTGACACCGCGATCCTGACGTGGGACCTGAGCGATGCCCGGCATCCACGGCTGGTCGGACGGCCGCTCACCGACCACACGCTGCCGGTTTTCGGCCTGGCCGTCAGCCCGGACGGCCGCCTGCTGGCGACCGGTGGCCGAGACCAGCGGGTGCGGCTGTGGAACGTCGAGGATCCCGGCCGGCCGGTCGCGCTCGGTGTACTCCCTGCCGGTCCGGCCGGCACTGTCTACTCACTGGCGTTCAGTCCTGACAGCCGGACTCTGGCGGCAGGCAGCTCCGACCGTACGGTCCGGCTGTGGGATGTTGGCGACCCGGATGAGGTCGTCCCGTTGGTGTCCCTGCCGCCGCTGGCGGCTTTCGCTCAGAGCGTCGTCTTCAGTCCCGACGGAGTCGTCCTCGCCGCTGGGGACGCGGCGGGCACGGTGTCGCTCTGGGACGTCCGGGACCTGCGGAACCCTCGCTCGCTGAACCACCTGCAGGCCGGATCGACACAGCTCAATGCTCTGCGGTTCTCGACCCGGGGACGGTTGCTGGCCGTCGGCGGCGTCAAGGGACTGCTCCAGCTGTGGGACCTGACGAACCCGCTGAAGCCGGTCCGCACCACGTCGCAGATCCAGGCGCCGGACAACTGGGTGAACGCGATCGCCTTCAGTCCTGACGACAAGCTGGTGGCGATCGGCAGTTCGGAGAACGTCGCTCAGGTCTGGGAACTGGCCACCGGGCGCCGGGTCGCCACGTTGCCGCATGCGGAACCGGTGTCCTCGGTCGCGTTCACGAACGACGGCCGGACTCTCCTGACCTCCGGGTACGACGGGGTCGCGCGGCTGTGGTCGATTCCTGGCCCCGTGATCACCGGCCCTACCGCAACGGTGGCGGCTGTTGCCTTCAGCCCCGACAACCGGTCACTGGCCACCTTCGGTGGCGGTGGCTTCCTCGTGAACGTCTCGCAGCCACATGCGCCGGTCGCGCTCGGGCCGGCCCTGTCGTCCCCCTTGGCCGACGAGCCGATCGGCGGGGCGGGGGCGTTGAGCCCGGACGGGAAGATTCTGGCCGGCGGGACCACAGGCACCTCCGTCGTCCTGTGGGACGTGACCGACCCGGCCGATCCGAAGCCGCTCGGTTCCCCGTTGAAGGGGCCGGGGGCCGTGGTCGAGTCCCTCGCCTTCAGCCCTGACAGCCGGATCCTGGTGGCTGGTTCCGACGACGGCAGGGTGTACCTGTGGGATCTCAGCGTTCCAGGGCAGGCGAAGGCACTCCCCGTCGCGCCGGGTGCGGAGAACAACTACGTGTACATGGTCGCTGTCAGCCCTGACAGCCGGACGCTCGCAGGTGTCACGGCGGACGGGGTGATCCGGTTGTGGGACATGTCCGATCCGCAGCGGTTGCGCGCCCTCGCTACGGTGAAAGGCTCGGCCGATCTGCTGTATTCAACGGCCTTCAGTCGCGACGGCAAGCTGCTCGCTACCGGTAGCGCCGACGGCACCGTGCAGCTGTGGGACGTGACCGACCCCGCCGCCCTGAGCGCGCTCGGCGACGCGCTGCAGGGGCCGGACGGGACCGTGACCGCAGTCGCCTTCGGACCCGACCACCGGACCCTGGCTGCGAGCACACGCAGTGGTCAGGTCTGGTTCTGGGACGTCGGGAACCCGCGGCACCCCGAGACACAGGCGATTCTCAAAGCGTCCGATGCGGCGGTGTGGGCGGTCGGGTTCAGCCCCGACGGCCACACCGTCGTCACCGGAGGCTCGGATCGTACGGTCAGACTCTGGGAGATGGATCCCACGGAGGTGGTCGAGCAGCTCTGCGCGGCCGGCGGTGACTCCGTGTCCGAGGACGAATGGGCGAAGTACCTGCCGGGCGTTCCGTACCGACCAGTGTGCTGACCACCGCGGTAAACCAGTCGCTGGCGGGTGGTCGGGCTTCTACAGTCGGGCGCATGACCAGCATCCTGTCCGCCGTGGCCTGGCCGTACGTGAACGGTCCCAGGCACATCGGCCATGTCTCCGGCTTCGGCGTTCCGTCCGATGTGTTCAGCCGGTACCAGCGGATGGCTGGGAACGACGTACTGATGGTGTCCGGGACCGACGAGCACGGTACGCCGATCCTCGTCCAGGCGGAGCGGGAAGGCGTCACCCCGCGGGAACTCGCCGATCGGTACAACCGGGTCATCGTCGAGGACCTGCAGTCGCTCGGGCTGTCGTACGACCTGTTCACCCGGACCACCACGCGCAACCACTACGCCGTGGCGCAGGAGTTGTTCAGAACCGTTCACCGCAACGGATATCTCGTCCCACGGACCGGGATGGGCGCGATCTCGCCGTCGACCGGCCGCACCCTGCCGGACCGCTACATCGAGGGCACCTGCCCCATCTGCGGGTACGACGGTGCGCGCGGCGACCAGTGCGACAACTGCGGCAACCAGTTGGACGCGATCGACCTGCGAAACCCGCACAGCCGGATCAACGGTGAGACGCCGGTGTTCGTGGAGACCGAGCACATCTACCTGGATCTCCCGGCCCTGGCCGACGCGCTCGGAGCCTGGCTGCGGACTCGGACCGGCTGGCGGCCGAACGTCCTCAAGTTCGCGCTGAACCTGCTGGACGACGTACGCCCGCGGCCGATGACGCGGGACATCGACTGGGGCATCCCGGTGCCGCTCCCTGGCTGGGAGGACAACCCGAACAAACGGCTGTACGTGTGGTTCGACGCGGTGATCGGCTACCTCTCGGCGAGTATCGAGTGGGCCCGGCGGACAGGCGATCCGGAGGCCTGGCGGAAGTGGTGGTCCGATCCGGAGGCCCTGTCCTACTACTTCATGGGCAAGGACAACATCACCTTCCACGCGCAGATCTGGCCGGCCGAACTGCTCGGCTACAACGCCTCGCCCGGCCCGTACGGCGTCCTGAACCTGCCGACCGAGGTGGTCAGCAGCGAGTACCTGACCCAGGAAGGGCGGAAGTTCTCGTCCTCCCGGTCGGTGGTGATCTACGTCCGCGACGTCCTGGAGCGATATGGCCCGGACGCGTTGCGGTACTTCATCGCCGTCGCCGGGCCGGAGACGCACGACTCCGACTTCACCTGGTCGGAGTTCGTCCGCCGGAACAACGACGAACTGGTCGGCACCTGGGGCAACCTGGTGAACCGGACCGCGTCGATGATCGCGAAGGACTTCGGCGCGATCCCGGCGGCCGGCGAGCTGACCCCGGTCGATCGCGAACTGCTTGCCAGCAGCAAGGAAGCGTTCGGCACGGTCGGCGATCACCTCGGACACCATCGGCTCCGGCTCGGGATCGGGGCAGCGATGAAGAACGCCGCGGACGCCAACCAGTACCTCTCCCAGCAGGCGCCCTGGAAGGAGTCCGATCAGGAGCGGAAGGCAACGATCCTGCACGTCGCGGCGCAGGTGGTGGCCGACAGCAACCGGTTGCTCGCGCCGTTCTTGCCGCACTCGGCGCAGAAGGTGCACGAAACGCTGGGCGGGACCGGGGCCTTCCAGCCGCAGCCGGAGGTTCGCGAGGTCGATGATCTGGACGGCGGGCCGTCGTACCCGATCATCACCGGCGACTACACCGCGCAACCACGCTGGGAGTCAGAGCCCGTCGTACCGGGAACAGCTGTGCGGCCGCCTACGCCGGTCTTCACGAAGCTGGGGCCGGAAGTGGTCGACGCGGAACTGACGCGTTTGTACAAGCGCGAAGGCGACGACGGTCGTACGGTCGAAGCAGAAAGGAGCTGATGACAATGACCGGCTACCTGGCGACTGCCGAGACCGACATCGCGGCGACTCCTGCGCAGGTCTGGGAGGTGCTGACCGATCCGAAGCAACTGAAGCAGCTGTGGTTCGGTGCCGAGGTGGAAACGGACTGGCAGGTTGGCAGCCCGATCACCTGGAGTGGCGAGTGGGAGGGCAAGCCGTACCAGGACAAGGGCGAGATCCTCGAGATCGCGTCCGGCCGCCTGCTGCGGCTGACGCATTTCAGCCCGTTGACCGGACAGCCCGACGTGCCCGAGAACTACCACACGCTCACCTACGAGTTGACCGGTGACGACGCGACCCACCTCAAGCTCACGCAGGACAACAACGCGAGCGAGGAGGAGGCGAAGCACTCCCAGGGCATGTGGGAGATGCTCGTGGCCAAGGTCAAGGAGGCCGCGGAAGGTCAGTAACCTGGGCCGTATGTCTGCTGATGGTGTGGAGGTCGACCGGCCGACCCGGGAACGCGCGGCGATCGGGGAGGACGGCCGGTCGCGCGACCGGCGTCGTCCGGCGCTGCCCGACCCGCTGCCGATGAGCGTGGTCGACGCGCACTGCCATCTCGACATCGCCGACGGCGAGGACGGCGCCTGGCTGAGCCCGGCCGAGGCGATCCGAATGGCGTCGTCCGTCGGCGTCACCCGGATCGTCCAGGTCGGCTGTGACCTGCCGGGCGCGGTCTGGGCGGTCGAGGCCGCAGAGCAGTACCCGAACCTCATCGCGGGCGTCGCCCTGCACCCCAACGAAGCGCCGAAACTCAAGGCGGCAGGGGAGTTGGACAGCGCACTGGCCGAGATCGAGCGGCTGGCGCAGACGTCGGACAAGGTCCGCGTGATCGGCGAGACCGGGCTGGACTACTTCCGCACCGGCGAGGACGGGCGGGCCGCGCAGCACGAGTCGTTCGCCGCGCACATCGAGCTGGCGAAGCGGCTGGACAAGACGCTGATGATCCACGATCGCGATGCGCACGACGACATCCTGAAGATCCTGGACCGCGAGGGCGTGCCGGACCGGCTGGTGATGCACTGCTTCTCCGGCGACACCGAGTTCGCCCGCAAATGCGTCGAACGGGGTGCGTTCCTGAGCTTCGCGGGAGTGGTGACGTTCAAGAACGCCCAGTCGCTGCGTGACGCGCTCGCCGTCACCCCGCTCGACCGCATCCTGGTCGAGACCGACGCGCCGTACCTGACGCCGTCTCCCCATCGCGGCCAGCCGAACGCGTCCTACCTGATCCCGCATACGGCCCGGAAGATGGCCGGCGTACTCAACATTTCTGTCGCCGAGCTGTGCGGCGCCCTGAGCGACAACGCAGACCGGGCCTTCGGCGGCTCGTGGTAGACGTCCTCACCGACGCCGACATCACGGCCCGGCTCCAGCCCGCCGCCGCGGTCGGCTGGATGCGCGAGGCGATCCTGGCCGCCCACGAGGGCCGGCTGCACACTCCGCCGCGGGTGAGCACGGACCTGGGCGACGGCAGGCTCGTGTTCACCACCGGAGCGCTGACGGGGGAGTGGTTCGGCTACCGGTCGTACGACTCGTTCGACACCGAGCCCGGCAGTCAGGTTGTCGTCGTGCACGACTGGAGCACCGGCGCAGTCCGAGGCATTGCTTTGGGCAACGAACTCGGTCCGCGACGGGTCGGTGCGATCGGTGGTGTCGCGGTCGACGCGCTGGCGAATCCGGACGCGACGACCCTCGGTCTGATCGGGACCGGCGCCCAGGCATGGACCCAGCTCTGGGCGATCGCCACGGTCCGTCCGCTGTCGTCCGTCGCGATCTTCAGTCGTGACCAGGTACGCCGGACCGCCTTTGCAGCAAGGGTTTCCGCCGAGTTGGGACTGCCCGCGGTCGCGGTGGAGTCGGCCCGGGACGCGGTCGAGGGCCGGGACATCGTCGTACTCGCGACGAACAGCCCGGTGCCGGTGATCGAGGCCGAGTGGATCGCGCCGGGTGCTTATGTGACGACGCTCGGGCCGAAGCAGGTCGGGCGGGCCGAGTTCGGTCCCGACCTGGTTGCCCGGGCGGATGTCGCGGTGACGGACTCGATCGCGCAGACGTCGGCGTACGACCCGCCGTTCATCCTGGTCGGGAGTCCGCAACACGACCGCCTGACCAGTCTCGGTGCGGTGCTCGCCGGGGACGCTCCGGGCCGGACCGGCGCGGAGCAGACGGTGATCTTCTGCTCGGTCGGGCTCGCGGGCACTGAGGCCTACCTGCTGGCGCGGCTGGTAGACAGTGCCCATGGAGTTCAGTGAGGTAGTGCGGCGGCGCCGGATGGTGCGGAACTTCGACCCCGACCGGCCGGTGCCGGCAGAGGTCCGGGAACGGATCCTGGAGAACGGTCTGCATGCCCCGTCCGGTGGCTTCAGCCAGGGGTGGGCGTTCCTGACGCTGGAGGGTGACGAGCGGGAGCGGTACTGGGGAATCGCGGCCGCCGACCCCGACGAGAAGTATGTGGGATGGCTCACAGGACTGCGCCGGGCGCCGCTGCTGATCTTCGCCTTCGCACACAAGGACGCGTACCTCGATCGGTACGCCGAGGCGGACAAGGGCTGGACCGACCGCGACGAGTCCCACTGGACGGCGCCGTACTGGTACGTCGACACCGGGATGGCGGTGCTGCTGATGCTGCAGACGGTCGTCGACGAGGGCCTGGGAGCGTGCTTTTTCGGGCCTCCTGCGGACAAGGTGGGCAAGCTGTACGACGAGTTCGGGGTGCCTGCCGGGTTCGACCTCATCGGCCTGCTGGCGGTCGGCCACCGGGCCCCGGACAAGCGCTCGCCCTCGCTCAAACGAGGCCGCCGGAACACCGCCGAAGTGGTGCATCGAGGGCACTGGGGCCATCACCTGGCGTAACTGGCCCATTACACTATTTTGCGACTCGCCGACGAGAGGATTGGCGCTTCCGGGACATCTTCGTTACTGTCTCGTGATGTTGGCCGGGATCGGGGAAGGTTCCGGGCAGCGCGCCCCTCGGCGATGACCGTGGTCCCCGGGCCCTGAATTACCCGGAGTTTGCGGCCTTACGCCAGCGCTGTCCGACCCCGTGCCCGGGAGGCCCTACCTGGGAGCGTTAGTGCGTAAGTCCATCATCGCGGCCGTCGGTGCGACGGCTGCGTTCGCTGTTGCGGGCGGTTCCGTGGCGTATGCCGCGAAAAGCAAGACCGTGAGCCTGTCCGTCGACGGCCAGGTGCAGAAGGTGCACACCTTCGGTTCCACCGTGGCAGACGCCCTGAAGGCCGAGAAGGTTCAGATCGGCGAGCACGACGTCGTTGCCCCGTCGCCGGACTCGAAGTTGAAGGACGGCCAGGAGATCGCGGTGCAGTACGGCCGCCAGCTGGTCGTCAACGCCGACGGCACCAAGAAGGCGTTCTGGACCACGGCCGACAGCGTGAACGAGGCGCTGGCCGACCTGGGTCTGCGCTACGACAGCGCCGCGGTGTTCTCGACCAGCCGGAGCGCGCCGATCGGGCGCCAGGGCCTGGAGCTCGTGGTGAAGACCCCGAAGACCGTGCAGATCGTGCGGCAGGGCAAGGTCGCGACCGTCAAGTCGATGGCCTCGACCGTCGGTGAGGCTCTCACCGGCGCGAAGATCGCCTGGGACTCCGACGACCGGATCAGCCCGGCGGCGACCACCGCTCTCAAGCCCGGTGTGAACCGGGTCGGGTACGTGAAGGTCGACGTCAAGAAGGTCACCAAGACCCTGGCGATCGCGCACGGGACCGACCAGACCAAGTCGGCCACGATGCTCGAGGGCACCAAGAAGACCACCACGAAGGGGACCGACGGCTCGAAGGCGGTCACCTACGTGTACACCTACCTGGACGGCAAGCTGTCGACCAGCAAGGTGCTCGCGACCAAGGTGGTCACCGCCGCGGTCAACGAGAAGGTCCTCGTCGGCACCAAGGCGAAGCCCGAGGAGCCGACCACCGACGCCGAGCCGCCGGCCAGCGGCAACACCGGTGCCTGGGACCGGATCGCCGAGTGCGAGTCCGGTGGCAACTGGTCGATCAACTCCGGCAACGGGTACTACGGCGGACTGCAGTTCGACCACGGCACCTGGGCGGCCTACGGCGGTACTGCCTACGCCAACAACGCGAACGGCGCGTCCAAGGCGCAGCAGATCGCGATCGCGGAGAAGGTCAAGGCCGACCGCGGCGGGTACGGCGCCTGGCCGGTGTGTGGCAAGCGAGCCTGACACACTGACGGGGTGACCTCGTCTGATTCATCCACTTCCGCCGGACCGAGACTTCTCGGTCCGGCGGAAGTGCGTTCACTGGCCGCCGCGCTGGGCGTCCGTCCGACCAAGCAGCGCGGCCAGAACTTCGTCATCGACCCCAACACGGTCCGCCGGATCGTCAAGGCCGCTGCGCTGACGGCCGGAGAGACCGTGCTCGAGGTCGGTCCTGGGCTCGGGTCGCTGACGCTCGCATTGCTCGCCGCAGGGCATCCGGTCACCGCGGTCGAGATCGATCCGGTGCTCGCGTCCGCGTTGCCGTCGACGATCGCGACGTACGCCCCGGACCAGGCCGCCGACTTCACGGTGGTCGAGGCCGACGCGATGACGGTCGGTCCCGAGCAGATCGGGTCGCCGACGGCGTGTGTCGCCAATCTGCCGTACAACGTCGCAGTACCGGTGCTGCTGCATCTGCTCGAGGTGTCGCCGTCGCTGCGGCACGGGCTCGTCATGGTCCAGTCCGAGGTGGCTGATCGGCTCGCCGCTCCACCCGGTTCGCGGACGTACGGCGTACCGTCTGCGAAGGCCGCCTGGTACGCCGAGGTCCGCCGGGCCGGCCCGGTCGGGCGGAACGTGTTCTGGCCGGCGCCGAACGTCGACTCCGGACTGGTCGCCTTCGAACGGCGGGAGCCGCCGGCGACGAGTGCGAGCCGGGAGGAGGTGTTCGCGGTGATCGAGGCGGCGTTCTCGCAGCGGCGCAAGACCGTGCGCTCGGCACTCGCGCGCTGGATGCCGGACCGCGCTCGCCTCGACGAGGTGTTCCGGGTCACAGGCATCGATCCGGGCCTGCGCGGCGAGATGCTCGGAATCACCGAGTTCGCTGCCATCGCAAGTGCAGGTCGCGACCAGTCACCTGCCTGATGCCCTAGCCTGTCCGCGTGTCACCTTCTGCTGAGGTCACGGTGCGGTCGCCGGCCAAGATCAATCTCGGTCTGTCGGTCGGTCCGCCGCGCCCGGACGGGTATCACCCCGTCGCCACGGTCTACCAGGCCGTTGCCCTGTACGACGATGTGACCGCGGTGGTGCGGGACGACGACGCGGCGGTCTCGGTCGAGGCGGTCGGAGACTTCGCGGCCGACGTACCGACCGACGAGACGAACCTCGCGGTCCGCGCGGCGCGGTTGCTGCAGGCGGAGTACGACGTCGAGGAAGGCGTCGCGCTGACGATCCGCAAGACCATCCCGGTCGCCGGTGGGATGGCCGGCGGATCCACTGACGCGGCAGCGACTCTGGTGGCGTGCAATCGGCTGTGGGGCTTGCAGTTGTCGCAGACCGAGTTGCAGAATCTCGCGGCCGAGCTCGGCAGCGACGTACCGTTCTGCCTGGTCGGCCACACCGCGCTCGGCCACGGCCGCGGCGAGCAGGTCACCGAGGTGATGTCGCGCGGCACGTTCCACTGGGTCTTCGCGATCGCCGAGGGCGGACTGTCGACGCCGGCCGTGTACGGCGAGCTGGACCGGCTGCGTCCGCTCCGCCGGGTCGAGTCGCCCGAGGTACGCCCCGAGCTCCTCACCGCACTACTCTCCGGCCGGCCCGACGCACTCGCAGTTGCCCTCAGCAATGACCTCCAGGCAGCCGCTCTCTCGCTGCGTCCCGAGCTCGGCGACACCCTCCAGTTCGGCCTCGACCAAGGCGCCCTGGCCGCGCAGATCTCCGGCTCCGGTCCGACCTGCCTGTTCCTCGCCGCCGACAGCCGCAGCGCCGTCGACCTGGCCGTAGAACTCGCCGAATCCGGCCTCTGCCGCATGGTCCGCCAAGCCGAAGCCCCCGTCCCCGGAGCCCGAATCCTCCCGGCCCCCGCCAACCGCTAGGCACACTCATGGACGAACTGCAGGAAGAGAATCCTGGCTGGACGCAGGCTGCCGGTCGTGGCTCGCTCGCCGGCCGGATCGTGCTCGCGGATGACTGGGACTCCGCGGAGACCAGTCAAGCGATCGCCGAAGACTTCGATCGCCTGACGTGATCTCCGCCGTAGTGCTCAGCCGCGGAGGGAGTCTGCTGGGGGTGGGGCTAGGGAGGGGGGTACCTCTTCTATTACCGAGGTGCCGGTGGCGCCGTCGAGTCGGTGGTAGTGCTCGGTGAGGGTGAGGGTGCCGGCGGGGGTGTAGGCGGGGGTGCTGGTGACCTGCCCGGCGGTGACGGTGCCGTCGGTGGCGAGTTGGCAGTAGGTGGCGGTGATGACGCCCTCGTCGTCACACATGCCAACGAGGCGGCCGAAGTACAGGCGACCACCGCCGAACTCGGCCCAGATCAGCTTGCCGTTCTGGTGGTAGCGGCCGGTCGGCGCGTCCGGCGGGTTGCCGAGCGGGCGGAAGATCCGGCCGTCGTAGTTCGGGACGTCCATGTCACCGCCCGATCAGGATCGACAGCAACTGGTCCACTCCGGGTGCACCCGCCGCCAGCCCGGTCAGCGTCGCCCGGACCGCGAGCGCCGGATCGAACCCACGCGGCCGCAGCGCCGCCGCACCCCGTCTGACGTCCTCCTCGGCCAGTACAGCGGGCACCGGCGACGTCGTGACCGCACCGTCGAGCAGTGGTCGCACATATGCCTCGAACTCCCGGTACGACGCCACCGTGAAGTCACTCGCGTAGCGGTCGGGCCGGTCCCACGCGAGGTAGAGCCGCACGATGTCGACGTCCTCGTCGTGCAGGAAGTCGTTCGCCCAGATCGCATGGTTCCGGCTGGTCGAGAACTTCGCGCCGTCCAGCGTGTAGAACTCGTTCACCTGCGCCCCGCCGATCGCTTCCGGCGGCACCCCGCAGGCCAGGTACACCGCGGGCCAGAACAGTGCGAAGTAGAACCCGTTGTCGATCCCGTTGAAATGCCACAACGCGCCGACCTCGGACCACGCCCGCGAGGTCTCCTCCAGTCCCAAGGCCCCGGGTTGCAGCGACTGCGCGACTCCGTACACGGTGGACAACCCAACCTCGGCATACACCTCCAGTCGCAGGCCTTCGTGCGGACCGGTGCCCTTCAGTCCCCAGTTCGTCGGATACGCGATCGGTACGTCGGGAAGCCGGTGCTCGAGGTAGTGCGTGACGATCCGGCGGGCGCGGTCCGGGAGTTCGGCGCGCAACCAGATCTCGATGAGTTCCTGGCGGTAGTCCTCCATCGACAGCACCGGGACGTTCGCCTGGAACGGTTTCGGCGCGCCACCGCAGCGGTTGCAGACCAGGTCCACGAGGTTGTCCGCCGAGGTGTAACCGCCACAGCCTTCGCAGCCGCCACCCGCGGCCTCGGATCCACACCAGGCACAGGTGCCGACGACGTACGACTGGTGCAGGGTGCGTCCGCAGTCCTCGCAGGCGAGCAACGTCAGCTTGCGCAGGGGGAACCGGCCGGCCTCGGTCAGGTCGGCCGCGAGGGTGGTGACGCCGTGCTGGTACGCCGTACTTTGCGGGTCGAGGAACACGTCGTACCGGATTCTGGCGGCATCCAGTGCTTCGACGATCTCGTCCCGGTAGGCGGCGGCCAGCTTCTCGACGTCGACGCCCTCCTTCTCGGCGCGGGTCAGCACCCAGTTCTGGTGGACGTCGAAACCGGCGGTCGTCACCACCCGCTCACCGCGCGCCCGCGCTGCCCGGGCCGCGATGTCCGCGGCCAGGTACGGCCCGGACAGGTGCCCGACGTGCAGTGGCCCGTTGGCCGTGGCCGGCGGCACGACGACAACGGTCACACCGGTGGAGGTGGTCATGCGGCGGCTCCTACCTCGGGGCGGCAGTGTGTGCGGCCGAGCCCCGATCACTCTCCTCACAGGGCCGGTCGCAGTCCGCGAGATTACTCCCCGGAGCCGTCACCCGCCAGCCTGAAAACCCTTGAAAACAAGGGGTTTTCAGACCGGCGGGCGAAGCGAACGTTTGACTACGGTGTCTGGAAGAAGCAGCAGCCGCCGGTCGCGCCGGTGGACATGCCGACCACGCCGCCGTCGAGATCACGCGATCCGCGAATCAGGAACCCGCCGAGGCCGCCTGCGACCAGGAACGCACCCCAGGTCAGCAACCACTGCTCGTCCCCGTCATCGGTCAGGAACGTCTCCGGCACGGGACGGATCCGGCGCTGCAGCACCCACGGGTTGCCCATCGCGCTGTCGAGCCGGCCGGCCCACGTCGCCGCGTCGGTCTGCCAGCCGAGCAGTACGCCGTCCCCGCCATGCAGCGAGGTGGGCTTGAGGACGAGCTCGTGCTGGTTGGCGATCGCGTACTCCCGCAGATCGATCTGCTGCCCGTCGATGGTGACCTGACCGGCACGGACCATCCGCGTCCACGGCAGGATGCGGTCGAGGACGGCGAGCTCGTCGGCCGGGTAGCGATCGCGGTACGCCTCGTCGGACAGCAGCGCGAGCGATCCCTTGCTGCCGTACAGCTCGGAGTCCAGTGGGGTGAAGATAGCGACGTGCCCACGTTCGGCCGCCTGCAGGACGGGGTCGAGCATCTCGACCGCACCCGGCTTCAGCAGGTCCTCGATCATGAACAACCGGAACACCACGTCGATCGCCTGATCGCCCAGCCACACCCGGTCGTCCCGGTACGTCAGCGCGTCCACCGGGCAGGGCAGCGCGTCGATCCCCATCGGCGCCAGCATCGCGGCGCTCTTGTGCAACTGGCGCTCGAGGTCGGGGTAGCTGTCCGGGAAGTCGGCGATCGCCATCACCGGCCGTACGCCGGTCGGCACCTTCGCCTCGGTCAGGATGGTCCGGACGACCTCCTCCATCGTCTCGGTGAAGGTGAGGTGATGCTCGTCGGTGAACTCGGCGAAGAACGGCAGCTCCAGCAGCGCCCGGTTCAGCACCGGGTTGTCCACCCCGCCGACGGTGCTGCCCATGTTGATCTCGAGCAGATGGAAGCCCTGTTCGTCCTTGTACAGATCCGCGCGACCCATCCGGCTCGGGGCCGGCCCGCGACCGCGCACGACGGCCTCGGTCTGGGTCTCGGTCAGGCCGACCGCGCGGGCGAACGCCCCGAGGTCGCCGTTGAACACGCGCTCCGGGAGCCGAGTGAGCGCTGAGTGCAGCAGATCCAGGTCGGTGGTCAGGCGGCCGTACTCGGCCGCGTCCAGGAAGGCCGGGCGGCTCAGAGACCGGCCGAGGAACGTGGTGGCGTCGAGCTTCGGGTCGACCGCCACGCGGATCGCGCTCGGCGTGGGACCCCGGGTGATGGCGGCGGCGAGATAGTCGTCCGTCAGAGACATGAGAACTCCTTGTCAACCCCAGCACCCGCCCTGGAAGTCCCGTTCCGCGAAGTATGTAACGGGACCTGGGCGGCTGCGTGGGCGGCAGGTTAATCGGCGCCGATCGCCTTCTGAAAGGGCTGACGGGAAAATCGCTCGCGACGTGCCGGGCCCGGGGTTACCATCCAAGCGTTTGCCATCGAAGGTCCTCATGACCATGCCCATGACCACGACCAGTGACAGGAGACCGGGATGCGCCGCGCAGTGATCTACCTCGACAGGACTGATCACTTCGACGTATTCGCGAGGACCCTTGAACTCTCTGACGATGGGCATTGTGGCGCATGTCGACGCCGGTAAGACGAGCCTGACCGAGCGGCTGCTGTACGCCGCCGGTGTGATCGACCGGGTCGGCCGGGTCGATGCGGGGGACACCCAGACCGACTCGATGGACCTCGAGCGCAAGCGCGGCATCACCATCCGCTCGGCGGTGGTGTCGTTCGAGCTGGGCGACCTGAGTGTCAACCTGATCGACACCCCGGGCCACTCCGACTTCATCGCCGAGGTCGAGCGAGCGCTGTCCGTGCTGGACGGCGCCGTGCTGGTGATCTCGGCGGTCGAAGGTGTGCAGGTCCAGACCCGGCTGCTGATGCGGACGCTGGCCCGGCTGCGCATCCCGACCTGTCTGTTCGTGAACAAGATCGACCGGGTCGGTGCCCGGTACGACGAGTTGCTCGCCGACACCGCGCGGTTGCTGACGACGTCCGCCGTACCGATGGGATCGGTGCAGGACCTCGGGACTCGGGCGGGGCGATTCTTGCCGTTCTCCCTGCAGAACAAGGGCCTTGGGGAACTGCTTGCTGAGCGCAACGATGAGTTCATGGCTCGTTATCTGGATGACGCGCTGTCGGTCGACGACTACTCGGCTGAGCTGCAGCGGCAGGTGGCGGCGGCGCAGGTTCATCCGGTCTACTTCGGGTCGGCGATGACCGGCGACGGCGTACCGGAGTTGATCGAGGGCATTCGGTCGTGGTTGCCGCGAGCAACGGCTGACTCGTCGGACGACCTGCGGGCCCGGGTGTTCAAGGTCGAGCGAGGTGTGGCCGGGCAGAAGATCGCGTCGGCTCGGGTGTTCGCGGGATCGCTGTCGTCCCGGGCGTACGTCGATGTACACCCTGCGGACGGGCCGTCGTACCAGGCTCGGCCGACGGCTGTGGACGTCTTCGAGCACGGTTCGCGGCGGTCCGTCGAGCGGGCGGAGGCTGGGCAGATCGTGGCGTTGCGTGGGTTGAAGGAAGTCCGGATCGGCGATCAGCTCGGCGTACGGTCGTCCGGGGTCGGGCAACTGTTCGCACCGCCGACGCTCGAAACCGTTGTCTCCGCGCCGGATCGGATGCGGCTCTTCCAGGCGCTGACTCAGCTGGCCGAGCAGGATCCGCTGATCCGCGTGCGCAAGGCGGACGACCTGACGGTGAGCCTGTACGGCGAGGTGCAGAAGGAGGTGATCGCCTCGTTGCTGGAGAGCGAGTACGGGTTGGCGGTCACGTTCAGCCAGACAAGTCCGATCTACATCGAACGGGTGGACGGCGTGGGTACGTCGTACCGGGAGATCGGTGCTGCCGACAATCCTTGGACGGCCGGTGTCGGTTTCCGCGTCTCACCGATTGCCGAGGGCATCGACTACCGGCTCGACGTCGAACTGGGAGCGCTACCTCGGGCGTTCCACACGGCGATCGAGGAGACAGCCCGGGTGACGTTGCAGCAGGGCCTGTCCGGCTGGGAGATTCCGAACTGCCGGATCGACCTCACGTACACCGACTACTCCAGCGCGGGCACGGTCGCCGCCGACTTCCGTCGCCTGGTCCCGCCGGTCCTGATGCAGGCGATCCACGACGCCGGCACCACGGTCATGGAGCCCATCAACCACTTCGAGCTCGACATCCCGCCCGACTCGATCTCCCGCGTCCTCGGCCACCTCGCCGAATCCCGCGGGCTGGTCGAACACACCGCCCCGCACCCCGGCCACGCCCACCTCGAAGGCACCATCCCCGCCGCCACCACCCACCCCTTCGAGTCCCACCTCCCCACCCTCACCCACGGCGAGGCCCTCCTCACCACCACCTTCCACACCCACCACCCCGTCCCCACCCCAGCCCCAACCCGCCCCCGAACCGACGGAAACCCCCTGAACCACAACGAATACCTAGTCCACCTCAACCGCCAATGAAGGAAGACCTGTGACGAACGGTGAACTGGACGGCCCCTTCTACACGATTGATGAAGGAGCCTTCAAGCTGCGGTTGGTGTTGGAGGACGACGAACCGCTGGATGAGGTCTGCAACGTCGACGGCTGGGTCGAGGTGCCGGGGGACGGGTGGTGGGCGGCGACCTTCTTCAGTCTGGCCGAGGTCGGGCGGCTGTTGGCGCAAAGGCGAGCCGGGGAGGAGTACGGCGCCGCGGCGTACTTCTCCTGCACCGACGGGATCAGCGTCCGTGAGCCCGGTGTCGATGCCATCCTTGCCGCTGGCCGGGGACTCGTGACTGACGGCAGTTATCGGAGCCGCCTCGTCAAGTCTGTGACGTCCTGAAGGGTTTGAGGGTGGTTCGGATTTCGGTCACGGTGGTGAGGCCGGAATGGGCGTGGGCCAGGACGCAGAGTTGTTCTCGGAGGTGGAGGATCGGGAAGCGGGTTTGCCAGCCGGGGGTGAGGGGGTGGAGGTCCTGGTAGGCGCCGAGGAAGGCGTCGCCCACGCGGCCGTAGGTGAGGAAGGTGGCGAGTTCGGTTTCGGGCCACCCGTAGGACACTGCGGGGTCGATCAGGGCGGGAGAGCCGTCCTGGGCGGGCAGCAGGTTGCCGAACCAGAGATCGCCGTGCAGGAGGGACGCGGGCTGGGCCGGGATGAGGTCGGGGAGGCGGTGGACCAGGCGCTCCAGAGCGCGACGGTCGGCTTCCTCGAGCGCGTTGTAGCAGGTGGGGAATTCCAGGTAGCGGAGCAGGCGGTGCTGGGCGAAGAACGCGTGACCGTCGTCGGTCCACGGGTTCCGCTGCGGGAGGACACCGAGGTAGTTGTCGTGGTGGTAGCCGAACTTGTCGGCCGTTCGCTGGTGCTGCCGGGCGAGCGCGCGGCCGGCGTCCTCCCAGTACGTCGGCGACGGCGCCGACGTACCGAGGTCGGACAGCACGATGAACTTCGGCGTGACCCGCAACACGTCAGGGATGGTGAACGCACCGCGGAGTGCCTCGAGGCCGTCTGCCTCCAGCGGATACAGGTCAACCGGTACGTCCTCGTGTGTTTTCACGATCACCGAACGGCCCAGCGTCGTACTGACGCGGTAGGTCTTGCTCGCGTACCCGCCGTCCACCGGTGCGGCGCTGACGGCGTCGCCGAGGGAGAGGCCGTCGAGCCAGGCGGGATTCAGCACGTGGACGATCCTGGCACGTGCGGACCGGTCGGCTACCCTGGGGCGCGTTATGGCGGCACCTAACTTGGTCAATCTGGAAGCTGTTTCGAAGGGCTTCGGGACCCGGACACTGCTCGACTCGGTAAGTCTTGGCGTAGGCCGGGGCGAGCGCGTCGGCGTGGTCGGGCGCAACGGCGACGGTAAGTCGACGCTGCTCCGGCTCCTGGCCCGGCGGGAGGAGCCCGACAGCGGCCGGATCACTCACAATCGCGACCTCCGGCTCGGGTACCTGGGTCAGAGTGACGACCTCGACCCCGGGCAGACCGTGCTGCACGCGGTGCTCGGTGATGTCGAGACGTACACCTGGGCCGCCGATCCGCGGGCGCGGTCGGTGATGGAGCACTTGCTCGGCGGAGTGGACCACGGCGCGCTCGTCGGCACCCTGAGCGGTGGTGAACGCCGGCGCGCGTCGCTGGCGAGGCTGCTGCTGATCGAGGTCGACCTGCTGATCCTGGACGAGCCGACCAACCACCTCGACATCGAGGCAGTCAACTGGCTGGCCGATCACGTGGTCGACCGGGCCGGTGCGCTGATCGTCGTCACTCACGACCGTTGGTTCCTCGACGCGGTCTGCACCGACACGTGGGAGGTGCAGGGCGGCCGCATCACGTCGTACGACGGTGGGTACGCCGCCTACGTACTGGCGAAGGCGGAACGTGCCCGGAGCGCCCAGGTCAGCGAGACGAAGCGGCAGAACCTGCTGAAGAAGGAGCTCGCCTGGCTGCGGCGCGGTGCTCCGGCGCGGACCAGCAAGCCGAAGTTCCGGATCGATGCCGCGAACGCCCTGATCGAGAACGAGCCGCCGCCGCGCGACAAGCTGGCGCTGTCCCAGTTGGCGACCGCGCGCCTCGGCAAGGATGTGTTCGATGCCGAGGACGTCAGCCTCAGCTTCGGCGACCGGCTGATGTTCGACCACGTCACGTTCCGCCTCGGGCCGGCCGACCGGATCGGCCTGCTCGGACCGAACGGCGCCGGCAAGACGACGTTCCTGAGGCTGCTGACCGGTCAGCTCGCCCCGGACCACGGCCAGGTCAAGCAGGGCAAGACGGTCCGGACCGCCAACCTGTCGCAGAACCTCGAAGAGGTCGACGGTATGGCGACCGTTCTCGACCACATCACGGCCATCCGGCGTACGGCGGCCCTCGCCGGGCGCGGCGGTGAACTCACATCGTCGCAACTGCTGGAGCGGTTCGGGTTCACCGGCGACAAGCTGACGACCCGGATCTCGGACCTGTCCGGTGGCGAGCGGCGGCGGCTGCAGCTGCTGCGCCTCCTGCTGGACGAGCCGAACGTGCTGATCCTCGACGAGCCCACCAACGACCTGGATGTCGAGACTCTCACCGTGCTCGAGGACTTCCTCGACAGCTGGCCGGGTGTCGTCGTCACCGTCACGCACGACCGGTACTTCCTCGAGCGGGTCAGCGACATGGTCTACGCGATCATGGGCGACGCCCGCGTCCGGCATCTGCCCCGCGGCGTCGACCAGTACATCGAGGAGCTCGCCGACCGAGGTCCTCGTCGTACGACGTACACGTCGTCGACCTCCGAGCCTGTGGTGTCCAGCGGCTCGGCGCCTGCCGACGAGCCGGTCGTTGACGCGGCAGTGGCCAGGGCGGCGAAGAAGGAACTCAACCGGATCGAACGCCAGCTCGCGAAGCTCACCTCGGCGGAGGCCAAGCTGCACGACCAGATCGCCGTGCACGCGAGCGACTACGAGCGGCTGGCCGAGCTGGACACGGAGTTGCGCAAGCTGGCCGAGGAACGCGGCGAACTGGAGACCGCGTGGTTCGAGGCGGCCGAACGCGCCGAATGAGCGCTAATCCCGTGTAGTTTTCAACCGCGGAATCGCCGGGTGATCAAATCCCACCGAGTCGCGGCGCGCCCTCCGATCCCCTGTTCTTCGGAGGGCGCACCGCGCCTACCGGGTGAGCGGGCCCCGTGCCGGCCGGCGTTGTTCGGGCCCCGAGCCCCGGACACCGCGCGGCCACTTTCGGCGGACCACCTCTTGCCGCCGAAGTCACCGTATTCTTGACGTTTCGTGGTCGGTTCGACACCGACAGTGAGGACCCTAGTCCGCGTGCTCACTCAGTTTCGATAGCCGTCCGCTACAGCAGCCTCTCGATCTCGTTGCAACTAGCAACGATCGGAACCCCGGTGAAGTGACGGGTCGTCTTTTCGGATTATTCCGGCACAATTCCCGGGGTTTCTCCGGGGCCAGAAAAATCACGCGTGAATGTATACAAAACGGCGCGGGTCAGTGTTTTTCCAGATCGAACGGCCGGACGAGTTCGCGCAGTACTCGGGCGATCTTGGCCTGGTCGCGCTCGCTGATCGTCCCGAGCAGCGAGCGTTCGTGTGCGAGCAGGTCGGCCATCGCGGCGTCCACCGCGTCGCGGCCGGTAGTGGTGAGCTGGACCAGCACACCGCGCCGGTCGCCCGGGTCCGGAAGTCGCTCGACGAGTCCGCGCGCCGCGAGCCGGTCGACCCGGTTCGTCATCGTGCCGGAGGTGACCAGGGTTTCCTTGAGCAGCCGTCCCGGCGACAGTTGGTACGGCGCTCCCGCGCGACGAAGGGCAGCGAGTACGTCGAACTCCCACGACTCCAGGCCGTGGGTCTCGAAGGCCTGGCTGCGGGCGCGGTCCAGGTGCCGGGCTAGCCGGCTGACCCGCGACAGCACCTCCATCGGCGCGACGTCGAGGTCGGGGCGTTCCCTGCGCCAGGCCTCGATCAGCCGGTCGACCTCGTCATCCATGCTTCGAGATTACGGCATCAAGAGTCTTGACATCAAGACAAGTGGGAGGACTAGAGTATCTCGACATCAAGATAAATGCGTCAGAGAGGTGATCGCCATGCGCACGTCACCGGTGTGGAATCCAGTCCAGTACGGCACGTACGCCGACGAACGCGGCCGGCCGTACGCGGATCTGGTCGGCCGGGTCCGGGCCGAGGACGTCCGCACGGTCGTCGATCTCGGCTGTGGTCCCGGCGGCCTGACCGTCACGCTGCGGGAGGTGTGGCCGGAGGCAACCATCGTCGGCATCGACAACTCGCCCCCGATGCTCGAGGCGGCACAGCAGTACGCCGACGACCGGCTGACCTTCGAGCTCGGCGACGTACGCGAATGGTCTGCGCCGGCCGGCTCGATCGATGTGATCGTCACCAACGCGACCCTGCAGTGGGTCCCTGAGCAGGTGGACCTGCTGCCCGGCTTCGTGAACGCGCTGCGACCGGGTGGGTGGCTGGCGATCCAGATCCCCGGCAACGGCAACGCCCCGTCGCACTCGATCCTGCGCGACCTTGCTGCCACCGAGCCGTACGCGGAGTACGCGAAGGACACGTCGCTGCGCCCCGACGTCCCCGGTCCGGCGGAGTACATCGACGTACTCAGTGCTGAAGGGTGTGTCGTCGACGCGTGGGAGACGACGTACTTCCACGTGCTGCAGGGCGACAACGCCGTACTGGAGTGGGTGAAGGGGACCGGCGCGCGGCCGGTGTTGCAGTCGCTGCCGGACGACCTGCGGGTGCAGTTCGAGGCGGAGTACGGCGCTCGGTTGGCGGAGGCGTACCCGCAACGGGACTACGGGACCCTGCTGCCGTTCCGGCGGATCTTCGCGGTGGCTCAGAAGAAGGAGAGCTGAGGATGCGGCTTGATCATGTGCAGGTGTCCTGTCCGCCTGACGGGGAGGACGTCGCGCGGGCCTTCTACCGGGACGCGCTCGGGATGGCCGAGGTGGAGAAGCCGGAGTTGCTGAAGGCTCGGGGCGGCTGCTGGTTCAAGGAAGGTGCTGCGGAGGTGCATGTCGGCGTGGAGCAGGACTTCCGCCCGGCGAAGAAGGCGCACCCGGCACTGGCGGTGGACGACCTGGATGCGCTGGCTGCCAAGCTCACCGAGCTCGGTTATCCGGTGACCTGGGACAACGAGACGATCCCGGGCCGCCGGCGGTTCCACACCGCCGACGGCCACGGGAATCGGGTCGAGATCGTCTGACTACTCGGTTGCCAGAGCGCCGGCGGGAGCGACCTTGGCAGCCCGCCGGGCCGGCAGGACCGACGCGAGCAGGCCGGCCACGGCGGCGACCGCGGCGATCGCGACCAGCAGCGTGACGGGTACGGCGTACTCGACGCCACCGTCGACGGTCTGGCCGCCCATCAGGGCGCTGGTCCCGGTCCAGCCGTAGATGAGACCGAGGACGATGCCGAGCGCGGCCGCGACCAGTGCCATCAGCAACGACTCGACCGCGAGCATGCCGCGCAACTGGCGCCGGGTCAGACCCATGGCCCGGAGCAGTGCGTTCTCCCGGGTCCGTTCCAGCACCGACAGGCTGAGCGTGTTGCCCACACCGACCAGGGCGATCAGGACCGAGACCCCGAGCAGACCGATGCCGACGAGCAGCAGGACGTCGAAGATCTTCGTGTAGCTGGTCCGTTCGGCCAGGCCGCCGCTGACGGACAGATCCTTGACCGTCGGGATCGACTGCTCCACCGAGTCGATCACCTGCGATCCGTCCGCCTTCGGGTCGGACGCCACCCAGAATCCGTTCACCGCGGCGTTCGGGACGAGCTTCGCGAGGTCCGCGGCCGTGATCGTCATCGGGTCCAGCCCGGTGGCGCCTTGCGCCGTGACCGTCAACTTGTGCTTGCCGGAGACGAGCGTGATCGGGGTACCGCTCTTGATGTCCAATCCGTTCATGGTCTGGTAGTCGAGCAGCGCCGTACCCGGCTTCAGCTGACCGACCAGCGTCGGGTCGTGGATGACCGCGCCGGCTCCGGCCTGGTCGATCCCGGTCACCGGCACCTGCTGAGCGCCCGCCTTGAGCGTCACCTGGCTGACCGGGACCACCTGCGTGATGCCCTTGATGTCACGCAGTTGCTGCTCGGCACTGGCCGGCATCTTGTCGTTGTATGCCCGCACCACGAGGTCGACGGGGTACTGACTGTCCATCGACACGTCGAACGTCTTGCGCACCGACGCGATCCCGACACAGGTCAGGCTGATCAGGGTCACACCGATCAGCAGTGCCGAGGTAGTGGCCGCCGTACGCTTCGGATTCCGGACCGCGTTCGCGACGGCGATCCGCGACGGTACGCCGGTTCGGGCCGGCAGCGCGCCGAGCACTCGGATCAGCGCCGGCACCAGCAGCGAACCGACCGCGAGGACGCCGAGGAACGACAGCGCGCCGCCGGCCACGCCGACGATCACCTGGTGACTCCCCGCCCCGGCAGCAAGCAGCAGGCCGCCACCCGCGAGCAACAGGAAGCCGAGGACCAACCGCACTACGCCGGCCTTGGACCCGGCGGCCGGAGCGGCCTCGGGACGAAGCGCCGCGAGCGGCGCGACCCGAGTCGCCCGGCGAGCCGGTACGACGGCAGCCACGATGGTTGCCACGGTCCCCAGCAGCAGCGGTAGCAGCACCGACCACACGTCCAGGTGCAGCGGCACCGGCGGGATGCCCCAGTCGAACTCGCGGGCGAGCGCCAGCGCCAACGCGGAGAGCGCGACTCCGAACACGACACCGATCGCGGACGCGACCACGCCGACCACGCTCGCCTCCGCGAGGACGGAGGAGAACACCTGCCGGCGGGACGCGCCGACACAGCGCAGCAGCGCCATCTCCCGGGTGCGCTGGGCGATCACGATCGTGAAGGTGTTGCCGATCACCAGGCAGGCGACGAACAGCGCGATCACCGCGAACATGCCGAACACACCGCCGAGGACGTCGATGCCGTTGGTGAAGCCCTTCACCTCGTGGTCGATCCACTCGTCACCGGTGTAGACCTTCAGAGCGTGCGGGACGACGTTCTGGACGGCGGCGGCGAGCGCCTCCTGGTCCACGCCGGGCTTCGCCGCGATCGCGACCGCCCGGGTGAAGCCGTCCGGCTCGAAGATCTTCACCGCCGCCGGGGTGGCGACGCCATGCGCCTGGCCGACCGAGTTCTCGTCGTCCAGCAGACCGACCACGGTGACGTTCCACGACTTGTTGTTCCACGAGGTGAGCCGGAGCTTCTGGCCGACCGAGACCTTGTGCTTCTCCGCCAGCTTGGCCGGCAGCGCGATCTCGTTCGTTGCGGTCGGCAACCGGCCGGAGGACGCACCGGGCCCGGCGATCTTGGTGGTGTCGTACAGCGCGTCGATCTCGAGGGCCTCGTCCCGGACCAGCCCGGGGTACGACGCATCGAGGTAGGCGGTGGTCAGCGTGACCACGGACGCGGCCGCTGGCACCTTCTGGACCTTGGCCAGGTCCGCCGAGGTGATCTCGGCGTTCTCCGGGTAGACCAGGGCGTCGACCCCGCGGTACTGCGCCCCGATCGTCGTGTCGACGCCGTGCGACGCCGACCCGTGCGCGGTCATCGCCAGGGTGCCGAAACCGACCCCCAGCACGATCGCCAGACAGGCGGCGACCAGGCGGCCCAGGTGGGCGCGCAGCGAGGAGAGAATCGAACGTCGCACCTCAGGCCCCCAGCTGCCGCAGCGCGTCGAGAACGGTCTCCGGCTTCGGGTTGTGCAGCTCGCCCGCGAGCTTGCCGTCGGCAAGCATCACGACGCGGTCGGCGTACGACGCGGCGAGCGGGTCGTGGGTGACCATCACCACGGTCTGGCCGAACTCGCGGACCGAGCGGCGCAGGAACCCGAGCACCTCCGCGCCGGAGCGCGAGTCCAGGTTGCCGGTCGGCTCGTCGGCGAACACGACCTCCGGCCGTCCGACCAGCGCGCGAGCGACCGCGACGCGCTGCTGCTGCCCGCCGGACAGCTCCGACGGGCGGTGCGTGAGCCGGTCCTGCAGTCCGAGTACGTCGACCAGCGTGGTGAGCCACTGCTGGTCGGGCTTGCGGTTGCCCAGCTCGAGCGGGAGCAGGATGTTGTCCTTCGCCGACAGCATCGGCAGCAGGTTGAACGACTGGAACACGAAGCCGACCCGGTCGCGGCGGATCTTGGTCAGCTCGGCGTCCGGCAGCTGGGTCAGCTCGGTCTCGCCGAGCAGGACCTGACCGCTGGTCGGCGTGTCGAGCCCGGCCAGGCAGTGCATCAACGTCGACTTGCCCGAGCCCGACGGACCCATGATCGCGGTGAACCGGCCGACGCCGAAGTCGACCGACACACCGTCGAGCGCGGCGACCGCCGTGTCGCCCTGTCCGTACACCTTGCGCAACTCGTGCGCCCGGATCGCGGTCCGCGGCGTCCCGTCCTGCGGCAACCGCCCGACCGCAAGGTCACCGGTCTGCAAACTCATGTCACTCCTTGATTCAACTGAACCTGACGTTGGTCAAGAAGTTAGTGATTCCAGCACCGGATCTCGTCGGACCGCAGGCTGGAGTCGGAGTACTACCTGAGTATTACTTGGTCGGCCGGACCAGTCCCGTTTCGTAGCCCAGTACCACCAGGGCGACCCGGTCGCGCAGCCCGGTCTTGGCCAGGATCCGGCCGATGTGCGTCTTGACCGTTGCCTCGGACAACGTGAACAGCTGGGCGATCTCGGTGTTCGACAGGCCGCGGGCGACCTCGAGCAGGACCTCGCGCTCGCGGGCGGTCAACTCGGCCAGATCCGGCCGCTCGGTCTCGGCGTCGGGCAGCGCGCCGGCGAAATGCTCCAGCAGCCGCTTCGTCGTACTGGGGGAGACCACCGCGTCACCGGAGTACACCTGGCGGATCGCGGACAACAGATCGGCCGGTGGCGTGTTCTTGAGCAGGAAGCCGGCCGCGCCGGCTTTGATCGCGGCGAACGCGTACTCGTCCAGGTCGAACGTGGTCAGCACGATCACCTTCGGTGCCTGCGGCAACGACTGGAGCCGCTGGGTGGCCTCCACACCGTCGAGGCGAGGCATCCGGACGTCCATCAGTACGACGTCGCAGGCGGTCACCTGGATCTTCTCCACCGCCTCGCCGCCGTCGCCGGCCTGGCCGACCACCCGCATGTCCGGCTGCGAGTCCACCAGCATGGTGAACCCGGCCCTGACGAGCTCCTGGTCGTCCACGAGGAAGACCCTGATCACGTCATCGGTCACACCTCCACCTCGCTTCGCTCGGTTCCGGCGTGACCGATAAGGGTGCCGTTCCTCTTGTTCACTCGCTGCGCTCGCTCACTGGTCGCCTCCAGTCGGAAGGTGGTACGGGAGTTTGGCGATCACCTCGTAACCGCCACCCGCCTTCGGTCCGGCGCTCACCGTACCGCCCGAGATCGAGGCGCGCTGCCGCATCCCCACCAGGCCGTGCCCCGGATCCGCGCTCGGCGCGACCCCGGCACCCCGGCCGTCGTCGGTGACCACCACGGTCAGCATCTCGTGACCGAAGTCCAGCAGGACGGAGGTTCGCGCTCCCGGCCCGGCGTGTTTCAGCGTGTTGGTCAGGCCTTCCTGCACGATCCGGTACGCCGTCAGGCCCAGCAACGCCTCCAGGTCACGCGGCTCGCCGGTCACCTCGTAGTCGACGGTGAGCCCGGCGTCGCGGACGTTGTCGATCAGCTCGGGCAGGGAGGAGACGCCCGGTTGCGGGCGGGGCTGGTTCGGGTCGAGCCCAGGCTGCTCGTCCTGCTTGAGCAGGCCGAGCATCTTGCGCATCTCGGTCAGACTGGCGCGTCCGGTGTCACCGATCGTGGCCAGCGCCTTCTTCGCCTGCTCCGGTGACTTGTCCGCGGCGTACAGTCCGCCGTCGGCCTGGACGATCATGATCGACAGGCCGTGCGCGACCACGTCGTGGATCTCCCGCGCGATCCGGGTCCGCTCGTTGGACACGGCCAGCTTGGCCTCGCGGTCGCGGTCGCGTTCCAGCTGGTCCGCGCGTTCCTCGAGCTGGGCGACGTACAGGCCTCGGGTACGGCGGCGTTCGCCGAATGCCCAGACGCCGAAGACCAGCGCGCCGAGGGCAACCATCATGGTCACCTGCTGGCGCCAGTCGGAGTTCGTCCAGTACCGCGACGTCGCCATCAGGACGCCGAGGCCGCCGATCCCGAGCGCGATCCGGCTGTAGCGGACCTCGCCGTACACGGAGATCGTGTAGAGGGCGACGAGCAGGCCGACGTTGGCCGGCATCAGCTGGGCGCCGAACAGCCACTGCACCGAGGCGACCGCGGAGACGCCGAAGAAGACGAGTGCGGGATGGGTGCGGCGCCAGATCAGCGGCACCAGCATGCCGAAGCCGAGGATGCCTTCGAAACCGGCCTGCGCGATCGACAGCAGGCCGAAGACCATGCACAGGCTGCCGGCCAGCAGCAGGTCGAACGCCTTGCTGCGGGCAGGCACGGGCCGCGCGGTCAGGATCCCCGTCATGCGGGCCAGGGTACGGCCCGGTCGCGGCGCAGGGGTCATGCCGCGGGCGGATCTCGGCGTACGACCAGAGGTTGTTACTTGTGCTTGCTACTTGTGCGGGCGGGTCGACAGCGTCGGCTTGGCTTCGAGGCCGGACAGGCCGTTCCAGGCGAGGTTGACCAGGTGGGCGGCGACGTCCGGCTTCTTCGGGCGGCGGGCGTCCAGCCACCACTGGCCGGTCAGCGCGACCATGCCGACCAGCATCTGGGCGTACATCGGGGCGTTCTTCGGGTCCAGGCCGCGGCGCTTGAACTCCTCGGCGAGGATGTGCTCGACCCTGGTCGCGACGTCGCTGAGGATCGAGATGAACGAGCCGGTGGACGACCCGACCGGCGAATCCCGGACCAGGATCCGGAAGCCGTCGGAGTTGTTCTCGATGTAGTCCAGCAACGCGAGCGCGGCCTGCTCGACCAGTTCGTGCGCCCGTCCGGCCGTCAGCGACTGGGTCACGCCGTCGAGCAGCGCCCGTACCTCGCGGTCCACGACCACGGCGTACAGGCCTTCCTTGCCGCCGAAGTGTTCGTAGACGACCGGCTTGGAGACCTCGGCGCGGGCCGCGATCTCCTCCACCGACGTCGCCTCGTACCCCTTCTGGGCGAACAGGCCGCGGGCGATGGTGATGAGTTGCTCGCGACGCTCGGCACTCGTCATCCGGATCCGGCCGGACCGCCGCGGTTTGGGTTCCGTCACGTCGAGATCACGTCAGCATCATGCCGTACTTCGGTGTTGCCGGTGGCCGATTTACCGCTGCGCACTGTTTCAGGCAGCAGCTTTCAGAGGGGTCTTCGCGGTCGCATCGACGCGGCGGGCCTCCAGGCGTTCGCGCACCGGCCAGCGGACGTCGCTGACCCAGCCCATCCGCTCGAAGAACCAGATGCAGCGAGCCGACGTGTCGAGTTGGCCCTTCAGTACGCCGTGCCGCGCGCAGGTCGGATCCGAGTGGTGCAGGTTGTGCCACGACTCGCCCTGGCTCAGAATCGCCAGCCACCACACGTTGCCCGACTTGTCCCGGCTCTTGAACGGCCGGTCGCCGATCGTGTGGCAGATCGAGTTGATCGACCAGGTGACGTGGTGCAGCAGCGCGACCCGGACCAGGCTGGCCCAGAAGAACGCCGTCAGCGCGCCCTCGATCGACCAGGACCACAGGCCGCCGATGACGGCCGGCGCCAGTAGCGAGACGGCGACGAGCATCGGGAACATCCGGGACACGTGCACGACGTCCTTGTCCTTCAGCAGATCCGGCGCGTACTGCCGCTGCGGGGTCTGCTCGGTGTCGAACAGCCAGCCGATGTGCGCGTGCAGGAAACCCTTGGTGAGCGCGCCGAGGCTCGTACCGTACTTCCACGGGCTGTGCGGGTCGCCGTCGCGGTCGGAGAACTTGTGGTGCTTGCGGTGGTCGGCGACCCAGCGGATCACCGGGCCCTCGATCGCCAGCGAGCCGGCGATGGCCAGCGCGTACTTCATCGGGCGGTTCGGCTTGAACGACTTGTGCGTGAACAGCCGGTGGAAACCGATCGAGATGCCGTGGCCGGCGAGCGTGTAGAAAACCACCGCCAGGACCACGTCGCGCCACCCCAGGAACCCGCCCCAGGCGATCGGTACGGCGGCCAGCACGGCGAGGAACGGGATCCCGATGAACAACGCCAGCGCCACCTGCTCCCACGGCCGCTTCTGCTCCCCACCCAGCGTCCCGGTGTGCACGTCGAGGTCGTCGGCCTGCGCAGGGCGGGTGGGCGCCTCGGGCGCGGCAACGGGGGGTGGAGTCATGGTGGTTTCCCTCGGCTGGAGGACGGCTTACCTACGCTACCGTAACCTACGGACCCGTAGGTAAGGAACCCCTCAGCGTGTCGTCCACCCCACTCCATGGCAAACTGTCCCGGCGACCACGATCCCCCGTGGGGTAATCGGCAGCCCGCGAGACTTTGAATCTCGAAGACCAGGATCGAAACCTGGCGGGGGAGCAGCGCAAAACCCCGGCTCGAAGGGTTCTGAGCCGGGGTTTTGCTAACGGATTTGCTAACAGGGTCCTACTCGGTCGCTCCACCGTCACCCTCCGCAGTGTCGGCCTGGTCGTCCCCGTCGATAGCGGCGGCGAAGGTGTTAGCAGCCTCGTCCGCGTGCTGGCGGATGACGTGCGCGTAGACCCGGAGGGTGATGGGTGGGGTCCACTTCGACCCGAGTCGGAATCGGAAGGGCGACGAGGCGTTCGAGTTCCTCGAAGGCAGCATCGCCAGGTCCATGACTGTCGACGAGTACTCACCGACCTATCTGGGAATTCTGGCGCTGGCGCAGGCACTCGTCACCTCGCCGGCCGTCATGGAGCCATTCGGCCTCACCGCAGACCGCCTGTAGTCCAGGATCCGTCGACCTCGCGGTCCCCACCCGTTCGCTGTGATCCGACAACTGATCCGCGACACATGTCCGCCAACTGATGTGCGACATGTGGTCTAGGAAATTGAGGTAGCGGTCCGTGGCCGCTGGCCTTTGAT
>NZ_SJKD01000015.1 GCF_004331485.1 Kribbella capetownensis | reverse complement strand
GAGCTCCCGGCGGGCCATGACGTCGTACTGCTGTCCATGATCATGCACGACTGGACGCCGGAGCAGGACCTGGCGATCCTGCGCAAGTGTTTCGCGGCCCTGCCGTCCGGCGGCCGGATCGTGATCAGCGAGTTGCTGGTCAACGACGAGAAGACCGGCCCACCCGCCGCCGCCTTGATGAGCCTCAACATGTTGGTCGAAACGGTCGGTCGCAACTACACCGCGGCCGAGTACGAGCACTGGCTGCACGCCACCGGCTTCGTAGACGTCCAGACCGTGGCCTTCGAGGCGCCGGGCGCAAACGGCGCGGTCATCGCCCACAAACCCTGACGGCTTCGCGCGCAGTACGGTCGGAGGAGGGAACTCACGAGAGGACGACCGAGATGAGTGTTGACCGCGGGCTGCTGGCGACGTTGGAGGCCAAGCCGGGTAAGGAAGAGGAACTGCGCGCGTTCCTCGAGAAGGGGCGGGAGCTCGCGGTCGCCGAAGAGGGGACCGTCACCTGGTACGCGTTCCGGCTCGGGCCGACGACGTTCGGGATCTTCGACACGTTCGCCGACGAGGACGGTCGGCAGGCCCACGTCAACGGCCAGATCCCAGCCGCCCTCGGACAGGTCGGTCCCGAGCTGCTCGCGGCCGACGCGGACATCCGGCCGATCGACGTCATCGCGGTCAAGTAGCGCAGGGCCGGATCGAGAGTCTCGTCGGCAGTGCGTCGTGTGGCGTGGGCAGGTGGCTGGTCAGGACGGATCGGTGTGCTTGACGAGGACGGCTCGGGTGTAGAGGAGGTCAAAGCCGCTGCGTTGGGCGTTCTGCTGGGATTTCGAGGCGGGTTGGGTGGTGATCACACCGACGTCGCAGCCCGCGGTGGCGGCGTCGGAGAGGCGGGTGGACAGCAGAGCGGACTGGATGCCGTGGCGGCGGTGCGCGGGAAGTGTCGCGGCGCCGGCGAACTGGGCGACGCCTTCGGCTGTGCGGAGTCCGGCTCCACCTGCGATCTCGTCGTTCAGCAGCGCGATGTAGCGGATGATGTCGGCTGAGGCCGCGTCGCGTTCGGCTTCGATGTAGGTGTCGCGCGGGAACTCCTCGCGCCACGGGACTCCCTGCGTGTCGGGTACGGCGACCGCGTCGGCCATCAGGTTCAGCCAGACGGCGAGCTCCTCGTCGGCACTCGGCCGGACCTCGATCCCGTCGGGCAGTGTGACGTCGTACTCGGCCTCGACGACGATGCCGAGCACGTTCTCGAACGACTCCAGCTGGTATCCCCGCCGGCTGAGGGCGATGCCGATGTCGGGGTCGGCGAGGTGCGGAAGCTCGACCTGCACCGGCGCGCCGACGGCGGCGTACGCGTGCTCGATCTCCTCGAGCTCGTCAGCAGTCGGTACGCCGCTGAATCCGAGCCCGACGACTTTGTTGAACGGCGAGTCGTCGGTGGCGAAGCTCGCGATCCCGCCCGCGACCGGGATCAGGAATCCGCGGTCGTCCGCGAGGCGGAGGTGTGCGGCGCGAGCGGTTGCTTCGATGAGCTGGGTCTCGACCCGCTCGATCCGCTCCGCCAGGTCAGCGTCGCAGAACAAAGGTGTCCGTTGGGTGTTCATGACTCTCCTGACAGGTCCTGCCCCAGCCAGACCCGGTCGCGCAGTGGGATGCCGTCGATGATGATTTCGCTGGGATAGCCGGTCGAGGCGACGAACGCGTCGCGTTCGACGCTGAGCATGCGGAAGCCTTGACGTTGGTAGAAGCGCAGATTGCCGGTGTCGGCCGCAGCCGTCGCGACGAGGAGGCATTTCGCCGCGTTCTGCCGGCAGTGTTCGAGCGCCGCCCGGACCAGCGCCCGGCCGACACCCGCGCCGCGGCGACTCTCGACGACCGCCATGCTCTTGAGTTCGGCGGTGTCGTTGTCGGGGATCAGCTGAAGGTGGCCGATGATCTCGCCTTCGTCCTCGGCGACGAACAAGGTACCGAGCTCGAGGTAGGTGTCGATCTGTTGCTCGGAGTCGTCGGCCTCCCGGAAGAGCGGGCGCAGCGGCTGCCGGTCGAGGTCATAGCGATAGACGAGCATTTCCATGATTGCGATCCCCTCTGCGGCGCCCGACATCGACTGCGACATGGGCTCTGTGTCGCGAGGGACCGGAAACGTTACACGGCCACCTGCCGGATCCTGTACGTCGTCTGCGGTCAGTGACGGGAGGGTGTCGGGGTCTCGGTGTCCGGGAGTTGGCGCAGGGTTCGTAGTGGGCTGAGCAGTGCGAGGGTGGTGCTGGTCAGCATGATCAGGCTGCTGATCACCAGGGTGGCGCGGAATCCGGCCAGGGCGCCGAGGGTGCCGCCGAGGAGGGCGCCGATCGGTTGCATCCCGTGGACCAGGAAGCGCCAGGTGGCCTGGGTTCGGGCGAGGAGTTCTGGTGGGATCAGGATCTGGCGGATGGTCTGCTGGTTGATCCCCCACAGCGTTGGGCCCCAGCCGCGGAGGAGTTGCGCGATGATCACAACCGTCAACGCCAGCGCCGTCGGCCCTCCGGCCGCGGCCATCACCAGCCCGGCCAGACTCGACAGCGTCGTCCCGACGATGAAAGCGGGCCCGTTACCGAGCCGGCCGGTGATCTGTACTCCGATGCTGGCGCCGACGATTCCGGCGACCCCGGCCACCGCGATGACCAGGCCGACCAGTCCAGCCGACAAGCCGAGATCACGGACCAGGAACAGCACCACGATCACGACCTGCATCTGACCGGCCAAAGCGCCGACAGTGGCGGCGACAGTGGTCGCCCGTAGCGCCGGGTGCTCGAGCGCTGCCCGCCAGCCGCCCCGGATGCCCTTGAAGAGCGACTCTTTGGCCTGGCCGGCGGCAGTCGATCGGCCCGTGACGGTGATCCGCGCCTTTGAGATGGCCGAGAGCAGGAACGAGGCAGCGTCGACAGCGATCGCTGCTGGGGCGGTGAGGAGCTGGACGAGGACGCCGCCTAGGGCACTGCCGCTGGTGGCGACGACCGAATTGCTGAGCGCGAACGCGCTGTTGGCTGTCAGCAGTTCGCGGCGGGGGACCAACAGAGGCGCGAACGACTGGGCCGCGATCACGGAGAACAGGCTGCAGGTCCCGGTGATCACGACAACGACGTACAGCTGCCACATTCGCAACACTCCCGTCGCGGCCAGAATCGGTACGGCGGTCAGCGCGGCGGCGGCCAACAGGTCAGCACCGACAATGACTCGGCGATACGACAACCGGTCCACCCACACCCCGGCCGGCAGGCCAAGGACGAGGTGCGGCAGGAACGAGACTGCTCCCAGCAAACCCATCTGTACCGGCGATGCGCCGAGGACCAGGACCGCGGTCAAGGGCAACGCTACGGTCGTCACACTCGATCCCAGCAGGGAGATCGAGTCGCCGCCGAACAACCGCCGGAAGTTCCGATGGTCGGCCAGGACACGCCACTGCGCTTTCATCGACCCCAGTAAACGCCAATGGTGGCTCTGACCAGGCCCTGACGACGAACGAAGGGGCCCAGTCGTCAGCTGGGCCCCTTCTCCTTCCCCTGTGAAGGTCCGTTCGCCCTTCGTCGAGGTTGGCTTGGGATCAGAACCCGAAGTCCTTGCCGTCGAGGATCTGGTCCGGCTTCGGCGCCTTGGGAGCGGCAACCTTGCCGTACTGGGTGAAGGTGAGGAAGTCCCGGCCGGCGTCGTTCTGGAAGCGGACCGGTCGCGCGGTGCGGACGTCGACCCAGAGCGTGGCGCCCTGCGCCCTCAACCCGACCGAGGTCACGCCGTCCACCACCTTCTTTCCGGTCTTCGCGGGGTGACCGATGTCGCCGAAGAAGCCTTGCAAGAACGTGTCCCGCTTGGTCAGGTCGATCAGGCTCTGTCCGTCCTCGTCGATCTTGGACGGCTTGATCCACTTGTTCTTCAGCACGGACAGCATCGCGCGGATCTCGGCTGCGCTGGCCTTCTCCGTCTTCGCCATCGCCCGGATGGTTGCTTCCGACATGAGCATGTAGACGTCCTTGCCGATGACGCGATAGGTGACCGGCGTCCCGGCGACGAGGAAGGCGCCCTGACCGCTGCTCTTCGTGAGTTGGAGATCGAGTCGCAGGTCTCCGGTGTCATCCACCAGGAGGCCCTTGACTCTCAGCCCCGACGCGGCGCTCGCTGCTGTTCTCGCCCGGGCGAGGAGAGTGGCTGCGGGCAAGGTGGACAGGTCGGGCGGCGCGGGCGTCGTACTGGGCGTCCGGGAGCTCGCGGGGGCAGCCGCGGTGGTCGATGGCGTGGTCGATGTTGTGATCGTGTTCCCGACGGGGTCGCACGCGATCAGTGCGGTGGCCAAGAGCGCGGTACCTGCCCAGGCTCCGCCTCGAATCCAGGGAAAGGACATGACAAGTTCTCGCTTTCTCTCGCCGGTGACGACCGGCGCGGGGGTGGGACGGCCGGTGACGTCCGGCTGCTGCCGCGGGTGCTCTTCGATGTCCACGAGCAGCGGTGACGAGAACACTCTGGTGCGCCGTACTGCGGTTCCACTGCCGTCTACTGCGGCCCCACTGCCGGATAGACTGCTGTGCTGCGGCCGGACGTCGCGCAGCCGCCGGAAGACGGGCTGTCCCGGCGCCGAGTCGGCAGGTTGGGGGGTGTGGGCGTGGGCGTCATTCGGTTTGAGCTCCTCGGACCGCTTCGTGCCCGGCGCGACGAAGAGACGCTCGACCTCGGCGCGGCAAAGCAGCGCGCAGTCCTCGCTACCCTGCTGGTCTCGGCGAATCGGCCCGTGTCGACGGCGCGCATCGTCGACGTTGTCTGGCAGGGTGCGCCCCCGGCCAACGGCGCGAATGTCGTCCAGAAATACATCGCCGGCCTGCGACGGGTGCTCGAGCCGGAGCGTGCGCCGCGCAGCAGCGGGAAGCTCCTGACACTGACGGCGGCCGGGTACGTTCTCGCGGTCGAACGGGGTGACACTGACGTCCACCGATTCGACGAGCTTGTCCGGCAAGGGCACCAGCAGCGGGCGATGGGAGACCTCGAGGAGGCGGCTGCCAGTGTTCGCAGTGCACTGAGCCTCTGGCGCAGCAGTGAGGCCCTGGCCGGAATCAGCGGGCCTGTGTTCGACGAGGTCCGCCTGGAGCTCGAGAGCCGCCACGCGGATGCGGCCGAGACCTGGGCCGACCTTCAACTGGACCTAGGCCGCCAGGCGAGTCTGCTGCCCGACCTCAGCGGTCTGATCGAGCGCCATCCGCTGTGTGAGAACCTTCGCGCCGCGCAGATGCTGACCCTCTACCGCACAGGTCGCCAGGCCGAGGCGCTTGAGGCGTACCGCGCCACCGCCCAGCTGCTGAAGATGCATGGTCTGACCCCGACGGCTCAGCTGCAGACCCTTCACAACCGCCTGCTCAACAACTCCCCGGATCTCCTTCCGACGCCGGACCCCTCCCAGCAACTCACCTCAGGTGGTTGTGTGCGCATCGACGTACTCGGTCCGCTCCGAGCCTGCCGGGACGGCGAGCCGATCGACCTCGGCTCGAGCAAGCAGCAAGGGGTGCTGGCGACGCTTCTCCTGTCTGCCAACTCGACCGTGACGCCGGAGCGCATTCTGGCCGCAGTCTGGCCGGACGACGCTCGACCGGACAACGGGTCGAACGTCGTACAGAAGTACGTCGCAGGTCTGCGGAAGGCACTCGACCCCGACCGGGCTCCGCGGAGTGCCGGGGAGGTGCTGACGCTCACTGATGCCGGCTACCGGCTCGAGGTACCACCGAGAGGCTCCGATCTCGACGAGTTCACCGGGCGGATCACCCGAGCACGCGAATTGCGAGTCGGTGGTGAGCTGGAAAGGGCGGCTGAGGAGCTGGAGTCGGCGCTCAGGCTCTGGCGCGGGGAGGCTTTGCGCGGCTTTGTCGGGCCGGTCTTCGACAGCGCCCGGGACCGCCTGAACGACGACCGCGCATCCGCCTTGGAAGATCACGCCGAGATCCTGCTGACGTTGGGACGACTCGACGCCCTGATCGAGTCGCTGCCTGCGCAGATCAACGAGTTCCCGCTCCGTGAACGGCTCCGCGCCGTACAGATGGAAGCGCTGTTCCGCAGTGGCAGGCGTGCGGAGGCACTCGCGGCGTACGCCGAGATCCGGCGGCTGCTGGTCGATCAGTACGGGATCGAGCCCAGCCAGGACCTGCAGAGTCTGTACGCCAGGCTGCTTGACGACGAGAGGTCGCAGGGAGGCAACTCCATTCCAGCGATTCCGGCGTCCGCATTGCCGGACGCCTCCTGGGAGCGAGCTGCGGCTCCGAGACGGACCCGCGGACAACGCATCCGCTGGAAGATCCTGGCCGCGGCGTTGCCGATCCTCACCTGGGGCTTCGCCTGCGGACCCATGATGGGCGTGCTCGCCTGGCGGCGTCGCAGCCGTCTACTGGGGCTCGCGGCGATCGCGTACTTCGCTCTGCAGTGGACTGGCGCTGTCCTGTTCAGTCAGAGCCCGGAAGACTTCAGCGGGATCCAGGACGACATCGGCATGTCACTGATGATCTTCCCCTTCCTGGCCTGCTCGGCGCACGCGGCCGTGATCGTCGCACCGGCCTCGAGCGCCGCGGAGCGCCGCCTTGCCGGAGCGCATCGCCGGGTCGCCCGAGAGATCGCGGCTCGCTCGCCGCTGGACGCGCAGCGGCTCGGCATCGGCCGCCCGGATCTCCCGCGGACATTCGACGACGGCGGCCTGGTCGACCCGAACCACGTCCCCGCCGCCCTTCTCGCCAGGGTTCCCGGCATCTCTTCCCAGCACGCCGCGCTGATCGTCATCGACCGGACCCAGCGCGGCCCGTTCACCTCTCTGGAGGATCTGAGTCAGCGAGGCCTGCTGCCGCAGCCTCTGCCGGACTCGATCGCCGACCACCTGGTGATCGTCGACCAATCGAAGACCCTCAGCGAGGCGCCTGAATGAGGCGGAGCGGGCGCCGAGGGCGTCCGAGGCGTGTGGCAGGCTGGCGAGCATGCGAGCGAGGGGAGAGATCAGGTGCCCAGGATGAGTAGTTCGACCGCTTTCGGGGTCGACATCGGCGGCAGCGGGATCAAAGGCGCCATCGTCGACCTGGAGAAGGGCGACCTGGCCACGGAACGGGTGAAGTACCTGACGCCGAACCCGTCCACCCCGGAGCTCGTCGCCGCGGTCGTGGCCCGGCTGGTCAAGGAGGCCGGGTGGACCGGTGAGCTGGGTGCGACGTTCCCGGCCGTCATCAAGAACGGGGTGGCCAGGAGCGCCGCGAACGTCGACAAGAGCTGGATCGGGACCGACGTCGACAAGGTTCTCACCGACACCACCCACTGCGACGTGACCGTGCTCAACGATGCCGACGCGGCCGGTATCGCCGAGGCTCGGTTCGGCGCGGCCAAAGGCGTCGACGGCGTGGTCATCCTGCTCACCTTTGGCACCGGGATCGGGAGCGCGCTGCTACTCGACGGCCAACTCGTGCCCAACACCGAGCTCGGTCATCTCGAGCTGGACGGGCACGACGCGGAGAAGAAGGCATCCTCGGCGGCGAAGGACAACGAGGGCCTGTCGTACAAGGACTGGGCCAAGCGGGTGCAGCGATACCTTCGGCACGTGGAGAACCTGTTCACCCCCGACCTGTTCGTGGTCGGCGGCGGGGTCAGCAAGAACGCCCACAAGTGGGTGCCGCTGCTCGAGCTCTCCACCCCGGTGAAGCCGGCGCAGCTACTCAACAACGCCGGCATCGTCGGTGCAGCGATGGCCGCACACGAGAAGTTCACCGAGTAGACCGACCACAACCCGGGCCGGCGTTACGTGGACAGCAGGAGCGGCATGGTCAGGGCGTAGGCGGCGAGAAGGGCTAGCGCTTCGACTCGGGTCAAGGCCAGACCGCGGCGCAGGAGCACCCAGGCGAGGCCGGCGGTGAGGATCATCGTGACGCTCAGTGCCACAGCGGCCCTGGCCGGGGCGGCCGAGCCGGATGCGAATCCGACCACCGCGCCGCCGATCAGGCTGTTGAACAGGTTGCTGCCGAACAAGTTGCCGACGACCAGGTCCGACTCGCCACGGCGTTGGGCCTGGACAGTGGTGACCAGCTCCGGCAACGACGTCCCGAGGGCGACCAAGGTGAATCCGATGATGACCTGCGGAACCCCGAGATCCTCAGCGATCGCCGACGCGTTGCTGACCAGCAGTTGGGCGCCGGCCAGCACACCCGCCAGGCCCAGTGTGGCCCGGATCGGTTCGAACCAGGCCGGCAATCTCGACGGGGCAACGGGTACGTCGATTTGTGCTGCCGCGTGCGTGAACTCCACGGCGTCGTCGGCGATCTCTTCGTTGCTGCGGCCCTGCCGTGCCCAGCCGAGCAGGAGGAATATCGCTCCCACCCCTGTGACGGCGAGAGCGGCGCCGGTGATGGGGCGCAGGCCTGCCCAGGCAAGGAACGAGAACAGGACGACGGCGCCGACCGCGAGCGGTACCTCGCGCCGGATCACCTGTGACGTCACTGCAACCGATCCGGCCAGCGCCGCGATCCCCAGGACGAGCGTCAGGTTCAGGATGTTCGACCCTGCAATGTTGCCCACGGCAAGACCGGTGTCCCCACGCGCCGCGGCGACGCCGGAGACCAGAAACTCGGGGGCCGACGTGCCGAGGCCGATGACCACGACACCGACCACGACCGGGCTGATCCGGATTCGCTTCGCCAACCGCGACGAGCCAAGCACGAGATGATCAGCTGCGAAGGTCAGCACCACCAGGCCGGCCACGGCAAGCAGGATCTGAACCACCATCGGGAACCTCCAACGTCGGCGACAACGCCGACCAGGCTTCCCGGCACACCACGGTCACCGTACACCGCACTGTCGTCGCCCTGCACCCGATTAGCAGTGTGCCGAGCCGTCAGGTGGTTTCGATGTCGCGATGGCGGAAGGTCGTACTGCCGACGAGGGCGAGGCCGGCCGCCAATCCGGTGAGGACGAGCAGTGGTACGACGGGCAGGTCGGCGAGTGGGGCCGCTGTGGTGTGCGCGAACGGGGACAGGTCCTTGATCCAGTCCGGCAGGTCGAGCAGGGCGCCGAACATCCCGAAGAAGACGGCGTACCCGACGACGATCCAGGCAAGCGCCGAGACCGACGGGCGTACGCCGAACAGGGCTGCAGCCACGCCTGCCACGACCATGACGGCCGGGAGGAACGCGAGTGTGCCGAAGGCGAGCTCGGCGATCGTGCTGGGTCCGGCGGCGCCGCTCGCCGCTCCCAGCCCGACGCCGACACCGCTGATCATCAGCAGCGCGGCGGACGCGAGCGTCGTGAACCCGACCCACGCGAAGAACCAGTGCCGGCGGGCGACCGAGGTGGCCAGCGCCGCCTCGGTGTGGCCGGTGCGTTCCTCGGATCGCAGTCGCAGTACGGAGATCACGGCGAACGCGCCGACGAGCAGCGCGAAGAACAGAGCCATCGTGGAGTAGAAGGCGTCGACCGGATCCTGCCCGTTGGCGGTGAAGACCTCGCCCAGCTGTGGGTTGTCCGCGACGGCGTCGATGACGGAGTCGCTGAGAGAGCCCATCGGTACGGCGAAGACGAACAGCCCGATCGCCCAGCCGATGAGACCGGCGCGCTGCTGGCGAACGGCCAGTCCGAAGGGCGTCGACAGCGACGGCGCGGCCTCGGCCCGGCCCAACCTCGGCGGAAGCAGGCCGGCGCCGACGTCACGCCGTACCGACACCGCATAGCCGATCGCGACGGTCACGACGAGGACCGCGACCGAGAGCAGCAGCGGCCACCAGCGGAGGTCGACGAACGGGCGGGCTTGTTGTGTCCAGGCCAGTGGTGACAGCCAGGACAGCAGGTTTCCGCCAGGCCTGGAGACGTCGCCGATAGCGCGCAGCAGGAAGGCGGCGCCGACGGCGGCCATGGCGAGGCTCGAGGCGGCCCGCGAGTGCTCGGTCAGTTGGCTGGTGACGACGGCGATGCCGGCGAACGACAACCCGGTGAGTCCGATACCTGCTCCGACGGCGAACGAGTCGGTCGCGGGAAGATCGCCGCTGAGCATTGCCAAGGCGGTGAGCAGCGCGACTCCGGTGTTGGCGATCACGGCGACGATCAGCGCGGCCGTGGTGGCCGCGTACCGGCCGACGACGGTCGAGCGGATCAGTTCGGCGCGGCCGGTTTCCTCCTCGGCGCGGGTGTGCCGGGTGATGAGGAAGATGCTCATCATCGCGGCCGGGATGGCGAGGTAGAGCACCATCTCGTTGGTGATCATGGCGCCGAGTGTGTAGTTGTCGAGCCCGTAGCCGGGGCCGGACATCATCTTGGCCGCGGGGGAGTCCATCAGTCCGGCGCGGACCTGTCGTTCCGCGGGTGTGCTGTAGACGGTCGGCAGGGCGCTGACGGCGTACAGCATGCCGAGCCCGATGGCGCCGATCCAGATGGGCAGTTTCACCCTGTCTCTGCGGAGCGCGAAACGCACCAGTGTGCCCGTGGCGGTCAGGTCCTCGTTCATGACTGAGTTCATGAGTCGGCTCCGACCAGGTCGTCGCCGTACTGGCGCAGGAACAGCTGCTCCAGCGACGGCGGCGCGCTGTGCAGCGTGCGTACGCCGAACTGCCCGAGCTGCCGGATCACGGCGGGCATCTCGTCGGCGTCGACGTCGAAGGTGACGGCGAGGGTGGCTTGGCTGTCGTCGTACCGCAGATCGTGGACGCCGCCGAGCGCCGCCAGCGCGGCCGGTTGATGGTCGAGGGTGGCGGTGATCGTCGTACGGGTCAGATGCCGCAGCTCGGCCAGCGTCCCGGACTGGACGGCGCGGCCGTTGCGGATGATGGTGACGGTGTCGCAGAGCTTCTCGACCTCGGCGAGGATGTGGCTGGACAGCAGCACCGCACGCCCGGCCTTCTTCGCCTCGCCGATGCAGTCCTGGAAGACGGTCTCCATCAGCGGGTCGAGACCCGAGGTGGGTTCGTCGAGGACGAGCAGTTCGACGTCGGCGGCGAGTGCCGCGACGAGGGCGACCTTCTGCCGGTTTCCCTTGCTGTACGTGCGGCCCTTCTTCGTCGGGTCGAGTTCGAACCGCTCCAGCAGTTCGTTCTTGCGGGCCTTGTCCGGCCCACCGCGCAGGCGGGACAGCAGATCGATCGCTTCGCCGCCGGTCAGGTTCGGCCACAGGCTCACGTCACCGGGAACATAGGCGAGCCGGCGGTGCAGGGCGACGGCGTCGATCCACGGGTGCTTGCCGAGCACCGAGACGTCGCCGGAGTCGGCGCGCAGCAGACCGAGCAGGACCCGGATCGTGGTGGACTTGCCGGCCCCGTTCGGGCCCAGGAACCCGGCCACCTGACCGGTCGGGACGGACAGGTCGAGTCCGTCCAGGGCCTTCACCTGACCGAAGGACTTGTGCAATTGCGAGATCTCCAGGGCAGCAGGCATTGCTGAACCTCTCCAGAGTTTTCCGGGGTGCTCCCGGCGTGATGTCGTCAGAGGGCGCCGACGTCGCGGCGCCGTGTCCGCGCGTGCTACTGCTGGCCGGCGGCCGGCGGGTCAGGGACGTACATCAGGTAGTCGTCGAGCATCGTCCGGTCGACGAACAAGCCGTCAGTGAACAGCTCCAGCGCGGGCAACGTGACCTCGTCGGACATCCGGCGCAGCTCCGCCCGGAAGTCGTCGACCTCCACCGCCCTGCCGTGCAGGGACATCCACAACAGCATCGAGCCGGTGTGCTGGTACGTCAGCCACCGGGCCCGGGCGGCCGGGTCGCGGCTGGGCCGGATCATGCCGGACTGTACGCCGGCCTCCAGGTAGTCCTCGGCGTCTTTGGCCATCCGGTCGACGAAGACCTTCCCGAGCTCGCCACCGGCCTGGATGCTGCGCAGGGCGTACATGGCGTACGGCGCGTACTGCTCGACCTCGGCGAGTTGCGCGATCGCATTCACGCTCCGCGTCGTCGCCTTCATCTTCTCGGAGTGGATGAACTCCAGCACGTACCCGTCGCAGGCCGCGCGCAGACCGTCCTTCGACCCGAAATGGTGCACGACCAGGCCTGCGGTCACCCCGGCATCGGCCGCCACCGCCCGCAGCCCGGCCGAGAACCCGTCCCGACCGAACCGCCGGATCGCGGCATCACGGATCCGAACCGCCGTACCGACGGGCGGCTCGCTCTCCGAGGCTCGCGTTGAACGCACGTTCAAAGCCTAAACGAGTGTTCAATGACAGCGCAACCACTTGTGTCCGCGGCAATCACGCGGCGCACGGGCGACCAGGGCAGGCCGACCTTGCTATCGGTCGAGTTGGAGGTTCTTCCAGGACTGGAGGGTGAGGGCGACCGCGGCGGCGACAACCGGGGCGATGAGGCTGAGTTGGAGCGGCGTGACCGCCATGTCGCTGTGGATTGCCCACAGGGCCGGCGTGGCGAAGGGATACCACCCGCCGGCTCCGGTGAGCACGGAGACCTGGGACGTCACCAGGATGACGATGGCGGTCGCGATTCCGGCGAGGACCGATCTGCCGACGGTGGCCGCCCACGCGGCCGGTGTGGCGATGACGATGCTGAAGAGGGACAGAGCGAACTGGCGTCCCATCCATGGCACGACGTCGGCGGGAATCGGGCCGAGCCCGGCCGCCAGCCCGAGAAGGATCAGGGCGAGGAGCAGTGCGGCCGCGGTCACGGCTCCCCAGGTCAGGTAGACCACGAGCTTGGCTGCGGCCAGGGTCCGTCGAGACACCGGGATGGCGAACAGGCCGGCGATGGTGCCGTCAGCGAACTCGCGGCTGAACAGCCAGCTCAGTACGACGCCGTACCCGACCAGCCCGGCAGCTCCGGTCACCTGCACGGCGACGGCGAAGTACCCGGCCCATCCGCCCGGGTCGATGAGCGGCCCGAGCTTCGCGGCCAGCTGAGGGTCGTCGGTATGGACGGCGAACAGCATCGAGGAGCAGATGAGGGAGATCCCGAGCACGATCAGCACCGAGGTGACGCGTACGACGGTCGCGTGAGCGAGCTTGGTGAACTCTGTGACGAGCCCGGTGATCATGCGGTCACGTCGTCACTGTGAACGAGCTCGAAGAAGGAGCGCTCGATGTCGATGCCGTGTGGATCAAGTGTTCCGATGATCCGCCCAGCGTTCAGGACCGAGATTCGGTCGGCCACCCGGGCCACTTCGTCGAGGTGATGGCTGCTGACGAACACACCTGCTCCTGTATCCGAGCGGCGCAGCAGTGCCTCGCGGAGCAGAATCACGCCGGCCGGGTCGAGGGTGTTGGTCGGTTCGTCCAGCACGATGAATCTGGGGCTGTGTTGCAGCGCGGACGCGAGGCCGAGGCGCTGCTTGTTGCCGAGCGACAGTTTGCCGGCCCGGCGTCCGGCGTACTGGCCGAGATGCAACTCCTCGATGGCGGCGTCGACGATGCCTTCGATGGCGGCCGGGGCGACGCCGTGGAGTCTGGCGCCGAGGGCGAGGTTTTGCCGGCACGTCAGCTCGCCGTAGGCCAACGGGTAGTCGACGAGGTGTCCGACAGTCGTCCAGTCGGCTCCTTCGAGACTGCGGCCGGCGATCGCGACGGTGCCGCGGTCCGGCTTGAGCATTCCCAGCAGAAGCCGCATGAGTGTGGACTTCCCGGCACCGTTCAGGCCGACCAGCGCGTGGATCTCGCCCGGCGCGACCCGGATATCGACGCCCCGTACGCCGGTGCCGTCGTCGAACGTGCGCACCAGACCACGTGCATCGACCGCGTCAGCCATGGCGGCCTTCCAAGACGTCCAGCGCGCACACGATCGCCTGGCCGAGGTCATCGTCGTCGGTCATGCTCCACTCGAGCAGGGCGGTGTTGAGCGCACCCATGACGGCGTTCGCCGCGATCAGTGCCGCCGTCCGGGTGGTCGTGCCGTCGGTCAGAGCCTCCGCGATCATCGCCGCGGTCGCGGCAGTACCGGCAGCGATGCCCGCACGCAGTGCCGGAGTCCGGGCAACGATGCGGAGCCGTACCCGTACGTCTTCGACCGACGCTGGCGGAATCTCGCGCCACGCTGCCCGGACTCCGCGAGCCGCACGGCTGATCGGATCAAGACTCGCCGGCTGCGCACGGATCGATGCACCGATCACGGGATCGTACGGATCGTCCACGAGCAGGCTCGCCTTGCCGGGGAAGTGCCGGAAGAACGTCATCTCTGTGACCCCTGCGCGCGCGGCGATCTCGCCGACGCTGGTTCCGTCGTACCCGCGCTCGATGAACAGCTCCAGCGCCGCGGCCAGCAACCGTTCACGCGTCCGCTCCGCCCTGGCACCCACAGCCCAAATGTTAGTCACTAACATTCAATGCTGACAAGGCTCGTTCTCAAAGACCGTGCTATGCCCTTGGTACGTCCCGACGGTTGAAGGCGATGAACCCGACCAGAAGCAGCGCGATGGCGACCCCGGCCAGTGCGGTCAGACTGCCGGGATCAACCGTTCCCAGCGGGGGGTTGCCGACGTGCGTTGTGGGAGCAAGGTCGAGGACCGATCGCGCCAGCTTCAGCCCGGGGCCGAGGAACGCGATGAAGGTCACCACCGCGTACGCCGCCCAGGTGAGCCCGAAGCCGCGCGGCCACAAGCCGAACAGTGCCAGCGCGAGACCGGCGAACACCAGTTCGGCCGGCAGATAGTCCAGGCCGGCCGTCATGACCACGCCGGCGTCGTCGTTGCTTCCGACCGACCAGGCGGTCGACAGCGCGAGAACCGAGGACGAGGCGACGACGATCAGGACCAGTCCGGCCAGTACGACGCCGGCATGAGCGGCGAGCCAGCGGGTCCGGGACAGCGTGCCGGCGAGCCGTGCCTCCAGGCGGCCTTCGGCCTCTTCGGTGCGGAGGGTGCCGAGTGCCTGTACGACGTACCCGCCGGCGAGGACGGCGAGATACAGCTGGGTCACAGCAACGAAACCGTCCAGCGGTCGCCCGTCCTGGATCCCCATGGCCTCGGCCAATGCGGGATTGCCGGCCATCGCGTCCAGCAGTTGTTGGGCCAATGAGCCCATCATCGCGGTGAGCAGAACACCGCCGGCCAGCCAGCCGATCATCGCCGGACGATGGATCCAGATCGCGAAGCCGATCGGCTGCCGGTGGAGCGAGGTCGACCGTGCGGATCCTGCGGCCCTTCGCCACAGGACACTGCCGATATCGCGGCGGGCGGCCAGCCACACGGCAGCACCGCCCAGGGCGGCACCGACGACGATCGGTACGGCGAGCGCCCACCAGCGCTGATCTCCGAACGGTGCGGCCTTCTCTGCCCAGCCCAGCGGCGACAGCCAGGTCAGCCAGGACTTGGTCGTGTCACCGATTCCCCGCACCACGTACGCGACGGTCAACATGATCAGACTCCACGTGTAGACCCCACGCGCATGCAGCACGAGTTGCGCCATCAGCGCGGCGTACGCGGCGAACAGGAAGGCGATCCCGCCGAGCGATGCGCTGTAGAGGATCGCTCGGGACACCGGGACCCCCACGACGTCCAGTCCGGCTGCGAACATGGCCGACGTCGCGACGATCGCCGCGGTCGCCACCGCAAGGGCCGCGAGGACCGGTTGGTGCCGCGCGATCCGCCCGCCGAGGATCGTCTCGAGCCGGCCTGACTCCTCCTCGCGCCGGGTCGATCCGGCGACCAGGCCGATGCCCAGCAACGGCAGCAGGAACGAGGCCAGGAACCCGAACTCGTCCTGGATCACCCCGCCCAGGCTGTCGATTCCCTCGACGTGGCCGTTGATCGCGGCCAGCGCGCTGCCGGAGGTGACCGCCTCGGCGTAGCTGTGGATCTTGGCCGGGGTGTCGTACAGGCCGGCGATGCTCGCGGCCGTCCCGACCATGCTTGCGGCGAGGGCGACGACCCAGACGGCGATGCCACGGCGCCGAGTGCGCCAGACGATCCCCACCATGGTGCCCAGCCCGGCGTTCATTGCGGGGCCCCGGCCAGCGACTCACGGCTGTCGGGGGCGTCGGGCATCTCGCCGTAGTTTCGCAGGAACAGTGCATCGAGACTCGGTGGAGTGACGGTCAGGGTGTGGATCTGTGCGGCGTGCAGCCTGCCGATCGTCGCGTCGAGCTGATCCGCGTCGATCGTGAAGCGGGTGTCGACCTGCCCGTCCAGCCGTTCGGACACACACTCGGCCACCCCGTCGGCACGAGCCAGCCCTTCGGGTTCCCGTGCGGTGACCACGTGGACCGACGTACGGGTGTGCCGACGCAGGTCGGCAAGACTGCCGGTGGTCACCGTGCGACCGTGGCGAACGATGCTCACCCGGTCGGCCAGCGCCTCGACCTCGCCGAGGATGTGGCTGGAGAGCAGCACCGTCACGCCGTCGGTTCTCCGTTCCCGCACGCACTGCTGGAACGCCTGCTCCATCAACGGGTCGAGGCCGGAGGTGGGTTCGTCGAGTACCAGCAGGTCCACGTCCGCGGCCAAGGCAGCCACGAGGGCCACCTTCTGGCGGTTGCCTTTGGAATAGTCGCGGATCCGCTTGCCAGGGTCGAGCTCGAAGCGTTCGATCAGTTGTTCCCGGCGCTTCTCGTCGACGCGGCCGTGCGTCGCGCCCATGACGTCGAGACACTGGCCCCCGGTCAGGCCGGGCCACAACGCGACGTCTCCGGCGACATAGGCCAGTCGCCCGTGCAGCCTGGCCGCCTCCCGCCAGGGATCGGCGCCGAACAGTTCGGCGGTACCGCCGCCGGCCCGGATCAGTCCGAGCAGGATGCGGATCGTGGTCGACTTGCCCGCACCGTTGGGACCAAGGAAGCCATGGACCTCGCCGGCACGAACACTCAGGCTCAGCCCGTCGAGGGCGCGGACCTTTCCGAACGTCTTGGTGAGTTCGCGGATGTGGACGACCTCACTCACGATTGCTCCTCCTCGGGTGCGGACACGAACGCGCCCTGCTGGTAGACGGCGGTGACCTCCTTGGCCCAGCGGGCCATGCCTTCCGGCGTGAGCGGATCGACCCCGATCGCGGCAGCAACCTGGTTCCGCAGGAGGAGCAGCGCCAGGTCGTTGACCAGCAGGAAGGCAGCGCGGACCGCTGGGTCCTCACTGGGGCGGGTGGCGCCGATCTCGGTCAGGGAGTCGAGCAGTTGGTGGGTCTGGTTGAACCACCGGCCGAACAACGCGGCGCCCGCCGGGTCATTGGTGAGAAGCAGGCGGCGCAGGTATGCGGGCAACGGTGATCCCGGCGGGAACGCACGCGCGAACATCTCGGCGACGGACATCCAGTTGTCCCCGGCCACAGCATCGGCGACATCGTGCTCGTCCATCGCGAACAGGGAGTCGAAGGCGCGCCCGGCGTACGCATCCACCGCCGCGCGCAGCCCGTCCTTGCTGCCGAAGTGATGGACGACCAGCGCGGGCGACACGCCTGCCGCCGCGGCGATCTGCCGCATCGTGACGGCATCGTGCCCAAGCTCGGCGAACAACCGGAGCGCGGCGTTCCGGATCACGGCCTTCGCGGTCAGGTCGCCGTCTTCGTCGACTGAACTCATGTTCAGTATGCTAAACACACGAACAGCGAGGGTCAAGACAGTTGGCAGGGATCCGCAAGCAGGGGGCGTCCGCGGTAATGACGCCCGTTCTGGTCTTGCCCAGCGTGGCCGTCACCAGCCGCGCAGGCGGCCACTACTCCAGGCAGACGCGGAAACACTGGAACGGATCCTGCTGGCGCTGACAGCGTTCGGGATCCTCGACCGCACAGCAGAGGGCCGGTACGGACTCAGGACGAAGATGCGCCCCTACCTCGACCCCTCCGACGACCGCTACATCGGCGGTTTCGTCGACCACCTGGTCAACGAGACATCCGACCAGATCACACGTCTCACCGCCTATCTCGACCACGGCAAAGCTGAAGTCGACAAAGGCCTCCCGTCGCCCTTCGAGACGTTCTACCGCACCTACGCCCTGGCCGAGCGGCTCGACTTCGTAGCTAGTGACTTCTTCACCGACGAACTGCCCAGCGGCGAGGTGGTTGCCTTCGGCTAGTGCTCTCGGACTGGACCGATGCCGGCTGCGCTCAGCTGCTGACCAACGCCTACCGTGCCTGCCAGGCACCTGGCCGGTCTGGCGATCGCGACACGCCCATTCACGCCCTGCTCAACCGCACCGCCGTCGAACAGGCCGCGACGACGCCGGCAGGCGAGACCACCTCGACGGTGAGCCGGTATGCGCTCGAGATGGCCCTCGACCTCAACACCTGGCTCCAGTCCCTCGACGTCCGACTCGACCTCTGGATGTGATGTCCACGGACGCTGGTTTGTCGGTCAGGTTCTCCTCGGGTACGCCGTACTGGCTCAGCTCGGCGTGCGGTCATCGGGGGAGGTTGCGGGTGTCGATGAGTGTTTGGGCGACGTCGCGGAGTTTGGTGTTGGTGTCCTGGGAATAGCGCTTCAGGGTTGCGAAGGCCCGGTCGCCGTCGAGGTCGAACCGTTCCATCAGGATGCCCATGGCCTGGCCGACCAGTTTGCGGGCATCGACGGCCGCCGCCATGTTCTCCTCGTGCCGTGCGGTCGCGACGGCGACCGAGGCATGCCGGGCGAGGATGTGCGCGATCGCCTCGTCGTCGCTGCTGAAACCGTCAGGGATCCGGCTGTACAGACCGAGTACGCCGACGGTGCGTGACTCGTCGCCAAGCATCAGCGGGATGTCCAGCACACTGCGCACGCCGAGACGGGTGACCATTGCGGCCCACGCGGGCCACCGCGTGTCGGTTGTCGTGTCGCGGACCAGCACGGTGGCCCGATGTCGCATCGATGCCGTCAGGGGACCGTCGCGGGTGTCGAGTTGAAGCCGATAGATCTCGGCGACGATCGGATCGGTGACAGCTGGGATCTCCGGCCTGCCACGGGTGGACAGCGCGACGCCGGCGTAGCTGCAATCCAGCGCCTGGAGCGCGAACTGCACCACGGCGCCGACGGTCTCCTCCACTCCCTCGGCCTCGTGCATCTCGACGGCCAGTCGCGCGAAGATCTTCGCCTGCGTTGTCTCGACCGGGCCGATCGGCGGAACAGACTCATCCGGTACGCCGTTGGCAGGAGCCGTTGGCTGATCGGCGTAATCGTTGAGCGCCATCGGTTTCCTCGCATCCCGTTGCTGGGTCATCTACTGGGTCGTCGTACGCCGACCTCCCGGATCGGTGCAGTTGCGCACCGCACCGATCCGGGTCTGGCTCAGGCGTTGATTTGCTTGTGCGAATCGGCGTCGGTGATCGCGATCCTGCGTGGCTTGGCCTTCTCGGCGATCGGGATCCGCAAGGTGAGGACGCCGGCGTCGTAGCCGGCGTCGATCCGGTCGGTGTCGAGGGTCTCCCCGAGGAAGAGTTGCCGCGAGAACACACCGAGGGGGCGTTCGGCAACCTGCATCTCGACGTCGTCGGCCAGCTGGGGCGGTCGGCGCTCGGCCTTCACGGTGAGCACGTTGCGCTCGATGTCGAGCTCGATCGCGTCCGGAGCGACACCGGGAAGATCGAACGCCACGACGTACTCATCGCCCGCGCGGTACGCGTCCAGAGGCATCGGATTCGGCCTCGACCAGGTGCCCGGGGTGCTCGCGCTGCCCAGGACCTGCTGGGTCAGACGGTCCAGTTCCCGGAACGGGTCAGTGCGCATCAACATCGTCGTACACCTCCTGATTCACAGACATCGGTGGCGTCAACACGCAGAACCGTTGTAGCATGTCATCGAATCGATGACAAGACGGATCGTCATCCAGCGGATGACGGATGGTGGACTTCATGGAGAACAGTCAGCTGCGCGGCCTTCTCGACGGCCTCGAGCTTCTCGAGGCGCCGGAGGAATTGGAGCAGGCGGAAGCCCCAGAGTTGCTGGCTGCCCTCGGTGCGCTGAGTCGGCTGCGCACCAGCCTTGATCACTGGGAGCCCGCGCTGATCGAGTCGGCTCGGTTCCGCGGCCTGACGTGGGCGCAGATCGCGCCGGCGCTCGGCCTGGCCAGTCGGCAGGCCGCCGAGCGGCGGTACCTGCGGCTCAAACCGCAAGCCGCCGACCGCCCCGGAACGACGCGGGAGCATCGCGTCGACGCAACCCGCAACCTGCGTTCGGCTGATCGCGCCGTGGCCGATTGGGCCCGCGGCAACGCCGCGTCGCTGCGCCAGGTGGCCGGCCTGATCACGGCTCTTCCCAGAGATTCGGCGAACCGTTCCGCCGTCAACGACGCCATCGATCGGGTGCGAGCGGTCCTCGGCAGCGACGATGCCGCAGAACTCGTGCAACCCCTGGCCGACGCGGCCCGATGCCTCCGGGCGACTCACCCGGACCTGGCCGACCAGATCAGCACCTTGACCAGAGCCACCGACAAGATCCGCGACGCCGACCTCGCCCGCCGAACCACACCAGGAGGTATCGAGACGTGAGTACTCCCGCCCTGTCGGACAAAACGCCCCGCCGGCCCGCACCTGGCAGCGACCTGGCACGCGGAGTACCTGCGGAGTTCGTCGAGACCTACTACGTCGACGGCGCCTGGCACTCGCGCCGCCATGACAGCCGAGTTCCCTTCGCCAGTGGCGATGACGAGCTGGATCAGATCGCACTCGGCTCTCAGGTTGCGCGCTGGAACCGGCTGCCACACATCATCCGAACAGCGTCCGGCGACATCGCCGAAGTCCTGTACGTCTCATAGGCGGCGGAGGTACTTCGCCGCCTCATCGGACTCTGAGGCCTACCCGGCGCGAGGCCGGTGCCGGCCCCCGTCGGGCCTCGTTAGCTGCCGATCGGTGTTTCGGGTTGTTCGACGTCGGCTGTGACGCCGAAGTGATCTGTTCCGAAGGTCCCGTCGACCGGCAACGCCGAGATCACTCACCGGCAGGACCCGCGCCGGCCACTCTGCCCGGGGATGGGTCGATGCGCAGAGGTGATCGGCAGGGGATCCGAAAGAACGGCCCTGCCCGCGGCCACGAACCTTCGACGACGAATCCGCACCCGAAGGGAGGTGGCGTCGGGATCGGTCATCGAGTTCCCGATGCCTACGAGGAGTTGGCTGATTGCAGAGACGTTGCGCGCTATGGAAGCCTCGCCCTGGATGGCTGTCTGCCACGCGAGGATGTGCTCGCTGTAGCGCAGCACCTTCAGGACTGCGGTGCCTGCGCAGCACACGTCGGCCAGATGGCCGCGACCACTGCCGTGCTCGGCGCCCGCCCCAGGACACGAGAGATCGGATCGGCAGATGCCTCAGCGGACGGCCGGGCCGGCGCACGCGCGACCCAGGCGCCGACGGTCGACCAGAGCCAGCGGATTCTCGCGGCGCTGGCGCGTGCGGCGGACCCAGAGCACGCAGACGACCTGGTGCAAGAGACCTGGGATCACTTTCTCAGCGCGAAGCCGGTGGCGGTGCCCGGACGCGACGAGCTCGTCGAGTACTTGTTGCGACGCATCGATGACCGTCAGAAGCAGGCGGATGTCACCGCCGGTGAGTGGGCGGACAGCCTGCTGAGGCATCACTCGCACAACGCGGCCGATCTCGCGGAGTCGGACCTGCCCCCTGATCCGGGTGGATTTGGTTCCCTCCGGGAGTTGGCCGATCTCGATGCACTCGATCCGGATGCCGACCAGGCGGAACTCCTGTTCCCGGACCTCTACAGCGACGGACCCGACAAGGGCGAGTGGACGAGCCCGCCGAGTGCGTGGCCGTCGGTCACCAGGCTCCTGGGACCGGACGCGGAGGTGGAAACCTCGGAGCTGTACTCCGTCGTCGACGCCGCCCTCGATGAGCTGCCGCAGGATCTGGGCGACGCACTGTATCTGGTCGACATCGAAGGCCACTCGTTCCAGACGGCCGGTGGGTTGCTCGACCGAGAACCCGCCCGGCTCCAACGGGACCTCGCTCGAGCGCGCCGCGATGTACGTGCGCGGGTGGACGCCTACCTCGCCGGCCGGTGACGAGGAGGCGCATCGAGCATCGAACGGACTCGCCCGGCACGGACAAGACACAGGAGAACGCTATGGACCTCGAACGGGCCAAAGAACTGATCGTGGCGGAGCGCGAGCGGGTCACCAACTTGCTGAGGACCGCTGCGGGCGAACGCCTGGATGACAACGCCGCCGAACAAGATGCCGGCGATGGCGACGCCGATGGCGCGCAGCCGTTGGAGCACGAGGAGGTCGACAGTGCGGTCGAGAAGAGTCTGCGGGAACGACTCGACGCCCTGTCGCGAGCTGAGCAGCGGCTGGCGGATGGCACGTACCAGCTGTCGGTCGAGAGCGGTCTTCCCATCCCGGACGAACGCCTCGAGATCGACCCAGCCGCCGAGTTGACGGTCGACGAAGCAGAGCGCCGCGAGCACCATGACTACTGAGAACGTGACCGGGGCGTCGAGGGCGGCCCAGGTGACAAAGCGAACCCAGTCGGCATCGAACGACTCGGTACACGTGCTCATCAACTCGATCTCGTCCCAGTTCGAAGCGGTCGGGTGCGGTGAAACGATAGGAATCCTTGCCTACGCTCGGGCCGGGCGGCACTTCGACCTTCGACACACGTTCGTGCTGCCCGAACGGCGCGGCAGGGGTGTCGCGGGTGGGCTGGTGGCCGCGGCGCTCGATGCCATTCGCAGCGCGGGCGGGACCGTGACATCGTCCTGCAGCTTCGTCAGTGCCTTCCTTCGCGACCACCCGGCGTACGACGATCTCAGGACCTCCGCGCCCCTCCGGCCACGGCCGCCGAGACGACATGGCCGTCCGCCGATCGCCGGCGAGTCTGCCATCGCGGTCGAGCAGATCGTCAGCAATCGGCTGCGGCTGCGTCCGTGGATGCTGAGCGACACCGGCAGCGCGCTGTCTGTCTACGGTGACGAGGCCGTGGATTGCCTGATGCGACCCGCCACCGGAAAGGTCGAGGACCAGCGGTCCATGACGCGCCTCCTCGACAGCTGGATCGCTCAGGCAGACCAGCTTCGGCACCCGCAGGGCCGCTGGGCGGTGGAGTTGGTCGATTCAGGCGCTCTGGTCGGAGGAGTCGCCCTGCTCGAGCTGACGTGGTCGGGGACCCGCCGCCTGCTCATATCGGGCGCACTGGCGCCGCAAGCGGTTGGGCAAGGCCTGGCTGCCGAGGCCGGACAGGCTGTGATCCAGTACGCGTTCCAGTTGACCGGGGCAACCGCGATCCATGGTCTCGTGCTCCCCGGCAACAGGCGAGGGGCCGCGACCTTCGAGCGGATCGGGATGACCCGTGCGCCCGGCGTGCAGCACTATCGCGGTCTCGCAATGCACCTGTACGGGATCGAGCGAGGTCGCCAGTCCGGCTCGTAATCTCCGTCAGCCGCCGCTCCGGTCCGTGCGCCGCCATGTTTGGTCAGATGGAACGAGCAGTTGGAGGGCTGAATGGCGTACTCGATCGACTGGAATCCGGTGCCGCGTACGAGCTCGCCACCGGGACAAGTCTCGCCCCGGCCGACTTCGAAGGCGGAAAGACCGGTGCGGTGAAGGTCCTCGGCAAGCTGGGATTCACGGTCGAGAAGAGGAGCGGCACCTGAGCGACTCGTGGGCCGCCGTCGTACCGCGCCTGCTACGACCTGCGATGGATTGTCGAGAACGGTGAGGTCACATCTGGACCCAAGCTGGCCGCTGTGCCACCACTACTTGATTCCATCTGGCGCCACGACTGGCGCCACGACGCCGGCATTCGCCCGCCCTCCTGTTCCGACCTTGCGACAATTCGCGGCTGACCGTGGCGGGCGTCCGCTCGCGGTGGCTACCAGCCCGGGCTGGCTGGAAGCGTTGGGGGAGGGGGTGTTGCGGGGCGGTTGGGTCGCTTGTCGTCGGTGTAGCCGGTGGGGTAGCCGAGTTGAGGATGGTTGCGTTTGAACCATGCAATGCATTCGCTGGGTGGTGTCACGCTGACGTCCCAGGCGACAGCGATCCATCCGCCGAAAACGTTGGTGGTGGGCCCTTTGAGCCACGTGTCGTAGGGCAGTCGTCCCACTGGGGCAGGCGTCGGCTGGTCGTCGGTCAGGCTCTGGGCGAAGGCCGCGCTCGGAGTGGCGCCGCTGGTGTTGGACTTGCGCATGACGAGATCGCGTACTGCGAGAGCGGTGCCGGCGTCGACGAAGGAGCCGTCGGCGTCAAAGCCGAACTCGTCCCAGCGGTCCGAACACAGGCTGGCGCGGAGCTCGCCGTCTCGCACCGTGAGGGTTCGGATGAGGTAGCGATCGGTGCCCCCACCTTTTGCGGGTCCGTTCGCCGCCGCCGTCATACCGCTGAGGAGTTCGGGCGAGGTCGCGTCGGCGAAGCCTGGGTAGGAGACGAGGGAGTCCTGATACAGGGTCTGCGACTCGACCCAGCCCCGGACTGTTTTGGCCTGGTCGGATTGCACCGAGATCCCGGTCGCGGTCTGCCAGATCCAGGACCGCGGGTAGCCGACCGGTGTTTCTTCAGCTGCCTTGTCGGACGCGAACAGCGAGCATCCACTCAGGGCCGCGCCGACAGCAACAGCCAGGGCAACGGCGCGGCCCGCCGCCCGCAGTTCGGTCAGGTTCATGGTCAGCTGATCCCGAGTTTGTTCTTGAGCCCATCACGACTGTCGGCACGATACTTGTCCTGGTCCAGCGCAGTAATTTCTGTGTAGGCCTTCAGATAGTCGTCCTCGAGGCTCTTCCCACCAGGTAGCGTGCCGGTCGCTGTCTTGTAGGTGTCGGCGAGATCGTTGTACTGACTCGGCCGGAACTCTGCGGGCGACTTGAGCCGGGGTGGGACATCGGACGACCGGATGGCTTCTGGAAGGTCGTTGACATCGAGTTGTCCTGACTCGACCAGGGCCTGGGTGATGTTGTAGCGGATCAGCAGCAGTGGCGCTCCGGTGGCGCGGGTGTTGAGACCCTCGGTTTTGATCTGCTGTGGCTCGACAGGCTCGGTGTCGGATCCGATGAAGCGGCCGAGGATGCGGTCGGCGATGTCGACAGGATCCACCCCTGGGATGCTGGGGAGTTCCTTCTTCACCTCGCCGAGCAGTTGGTCAGTGCCCTTGCCGAGAAACTGGCTGACGATGCCGAGCGCCTTGCCACGAATGGCGTTGGCTTCCGCGGCCGCCAGTTCTTTGTCGTCGGTGCGTTCGAGCGCCACGTTGTTCAGGGCGGAGTCGAGCATGATGTCGAGTTGCGCGGCACGGTGGGCGTGATCGAGGACGTGGCCGGGGTGGGCCAACTCGTCGTGGATACCGTCGACGTTGTACCTGTAGATCGAGGCGGCCAGAGCTTCCGCCGCGGTCGGGTCGGTCGCGACCAAGGTGAAGAATCGGGCCGTGACCTTCTGACCGTCCGTCATTCCTTTGGCGTCGGTGGTGAACAGGTCGGCCGCGGGGTCGGAGAACTCTTTGAGGAAGGCCGCGGTGTCGTGAGCGAGGCTGCGGGCTATCTCTGGATTGACCACGCCCACCGCCTCGCGCCCGGACCACTCTGTGTCCAGAGCCTGGTTCAGGACGGCCGGATCGGCCAGGGTCGTGACCAGGCCCTGCATCGCCTCGGTGGCCAGAGTCCGTCGCTGGGGATCCGTCGATTGCTTCGCGTCCGCGATCCAGTCGAAGACCGAGGATGCGGCTTTCCCGTCGTCGCTCCATGCGTAGGTGACCAGCGGGGTGAGAAATTCCTTCGCGCCCTTGTACCCGGCGAAGACATCGGCGTCGCCGTCGGCGGGAACCCCCATACCCTGGTTGGTCAGTAGATCGTGCATCGCCTTCTCGTTGCGGCCGGCGAGTGTGAGGAACGTCTTGCCGATCTCGTCGTTGACCGGCGGATGGATCGACCGCAGCGCCTCGGCCGACTCGGAGACGGTGATGGCCAGGCGCTTGCTGAGCACGGTACCGGCTTGATCCTGACCATTGCTGTTGGCAAGGAACGCCGCGAGTTCCTGTGCCTTCTGGCCACCCATTGCCGAGGTCGACATCGGATAGTGCCATGGGTCGGACGCCGCCTCACGAACGAACTCGGGCAGCCGGTTCCAGCCGCCGCCGCGGCGTTCGTCCGACAGCGTCAGGAGGCCGCCGACCACGGACGCGGCCAGGGCAGCGCGGGTCTTCGCATCGATCGCCGTCGGGACGATCTCGCCCGGCATGTACGTCGTTCTGGTGGGGGCGATCCAGTTCTTGTCGTCCTTCAGGTAGTCCGGGACCTTGTAGACGTCCTTGCCGAGACCGGTGTAGAAGCTCTGCAGGAACAGCAGGTCGTCGGGGCTGAGCCGCCCCTTGGTGTTGCGGATCCGCTCGATCGCCCTGATCGCGGCGACCACGCTGTCGCGGCCGGGTGGCTTGCCGTTGAGCGCGGCGCGGACGTTCTTCACCGCCAGGTCGACGGCCTGCTTCGTCGCGGTGGTCGGGTCTTCAGGCATCGACAGCATCGTGGTGCCAGCAGAGACCTGCATGCCTTGGGACTCGAGCAGTACGGCGGCCGCGTGACGGCGGCGCAGCATCGGGAGTTGGTCGTGCAGCCACAGGCCGACGTTGGTGAGGTTCGTGATCGGGTGGGTGGAGACTCCGACCTTGTCGAACTCGGCTTTCAATCCCTTGAGTTCGGTGCCGATCGCCGCCTCCATGGTGGCCAGATCGTTGATGACGCCGCCCAGAACAACGGGGTCGATCATGCAGAAGCCGTCCGCGAGGCTGGAGTGGCGGCCGCCTTCGTCCTTACGCGCCATGGTGCCCGCCGAGCTTGGCCCGCCACCGGGTGGCCTCGTCCTCGGTGCAGGTGGCCGGCGTACGGCGCAGCAGATCCTGCAGGTCGTCGTCCAGGGAACCCACGCCCGTGATGTACGTGGTGGAGCGTGGGGTGAACTCGCCGGCCCACAGGGTCGCCGCAGTACTGACCCAGGCGGTGCCGTCGGAGATCGCGGTCGCCGGCTTCTGCTGCTTGTTCTGCAGCCTGGTCTGGATGGTGCCGACCCGCTTCAAAAGCGTGGTGAGGTAGGCGTGCAGCGGATGCGGCACACTGCCGCCACCAGCCGTGTCTGATGCCTCGGCCATGTCAGCGCGCCGGGGCCCTGTCGTAGGTGACCGTGCACGCCGCGGACTCAGTCTCCGCGGCGGCCGAGTACCGCACGCCCGCACCGTCGCAGGCGGCCGATCCCAGGATCAGTCCCGCTGCAGGCGCCGAACCGACCGACGTTCGACCGACCGACATGTTCGTCTTCCCCCGTGTCGACTGCCAGCACCTGACTATAGATGGCTAAGGGTTACCATTCGCTGACAATCTGTGTGTGATCTGGCCAACGCCAAGCCGCATAGTGACACATTGTGACTATCGGACACCACTCGATTGCATCAAGTTGCAATCTCGCCGCCGGCCGTCACCCGGCGGATACTTGCGAAATGATGGAGTCGTTGCCTGAGCTCGATCGGGCGCAACTGCACGCGATCGAGGTGCTGCGCGGGGGTGGGGCTGTCGTCGTGACCAATCCCAGTCCGATGACGTACGGCGTGGTGGCTCGCGATGCCCGTGCGGTGAACCTCCTGAAAGGTCGCCCCGTCGACCAGCCGGTCGGAATCTCGGTCCACTCGGAAGCCGCGCACGATCAGCTGTTCCGCTACCTCGACCTCGGGACCGACACTCTCGCCGCGATCGACTTCGCGCTCGCCGAGCGAATCGCCGTACTGGCGCCAATCCGGTCGGACCCGACGATGCCCGAATGGCTGGCGCCGGCCATCAAGGACGGCTGGGTGGTGTTCTTCGACGGATACTGGGGTCCACTGGCGCTGCTCTGGCTGACCTTTCCCTTCCTGTACGGAAGTAGCGCCAACCGAACCAGCGAAGCTCCGGCCGCCTCTGCCAGCGAAGCCCGTGCGCGGTTTCCGACCGACACTGTGATCATCGACGCCGACCACCTCCGTACGCCGGCCGCCGCATACGGAGCCAGCACGATGGTCCGCGTCGAGCCGGACGGTCGGCTGAGCCTGCATCGCTCGGGTATCCAGGACCAGGCGGCGGGTGGACCCGACGTACTCCTGGACCGACTGCACGAGTTCAGATCCGCGATCGCGGTTCTGGACGGATCAACCAGTACGCCGATCGGCGAGGCGTACCTGTCCACCGCAGTCACTGAGGATGGCGAACCCAGGCGGCTGGTGCCGAACACGCGTATCCGGCTCGGGTTCGCGCGAGCGCCCAACAAGAATGCTGACGGGCCACGGGTGTGGGACGTCGTACGGGCGCATGTCGGCTGCAACAGCATGGGCACAGCCGTCGCGGCCGGCGAACTGCTGACCGACGGGCGCCTGTGGATCGACGGACTCGGCGGCACCCAGGTCGGCTGCCAACCGCCGCTTCGGGACCAGGAGGAGTGGTTGAAGACGTTCCTGACGAGCAAACCCTCCTGGCGGCTGAACGGTGACGAGCTCACCCTCGCCTCAGGCGGTACGACGATCACGCTGCTGGACCGGACGATCGCCGAACCCGACTTCCCGCTGGACGGGATCAGGTGGGAGGTCGTCACCACCATCACCAACGCCGATCTGCGCCAACACCACCATCACGCCGAGCAAGCATGGATCAGGTTCGACGGCGGGCGCCTGACCGGCTGGAGCGGATGCAACGAACTCTCCGGCACCGTCACCCGCAACAACACAGAACTGACCTTCGCCAACCTCACCACCACCAACCGCGCCTGCCCACCCGAAACCGCCCCGCTGCAAGCCGCAATCCTGGCAACCCTCGGCCCCGCAGTCACCTACACCATCGACCACAACCAGCTGACCCTCCTAACCCCATCCGGCATCGGCCTCGACCTAAAAGCGGCGTAGAGCGGAGGGACGTGGAGCCTGTCCAGCAGCGCTCTACTTCGCTTGCGCCTTGTGGTTGAGCGGCTCGCCGCGGTCGTCGGTCTCAGCGACCCAGGGTGGAGACCTTCCCCCAGCTCCGATCGCCAGAGGGGTCTCGGCATGTCAGGCCTCCAACCGGTCTGGCTGCAGGGCCCTCGGGCGCCGCCAGCCGAGGTGCCTGGTCGGGTCGTCCGAGCCCAGTATCAGTGCTGGCGATCGAATTGATCGGAAAGAGTCGTTTTTCTCGATCGGAATGCGGATCTAACGTGAGGAACACGCGACGTACGACAACCGAGGAAGCGCGACCGTCACACCGGCTCTCGCCGCTCCACCCAGCGTCACGGTTAACGCGGATCGCGAGTCGAGATGAAAGGAAATACGCGAATGACAACGATGAGCGACTATGAATGGCGATCTTTCGTTACGGCGGGAACACGGCTTGCCCACCTGGCCCTGACCCGCGTCGACGGGCGACCCCATGTCACCCCGGTTTGCTTCATCCTCGACGGCGACGAACTCGCCTTCGCCCTGTCCGCTGGCAGTGTGAAAGGCGAAAGCCTGGCCCGTGATCAGCGCGTCGCAATCTGCGTCAGCGATGAGCAGCAACCCTACAGTTTCGTCACCATTGAAGGAGAAGCGCGCATTTCCGCCGAACCAGACGAGATCAAACACATCGGCGTGGGTATCGCTCACCGCTACTACCCCTCGCAACCCGCAGAGGAGATCGCTGAATCATTCGTGCAGACAGGTTTCACCGCAGTTCGGATCAGCATCGCGAAGGTCATCGCCCGGTCCGGCCTCGGCTGAGACGCCGCCTGAGAAGAGCTCGGCCTGCGCGACGTCGTCCGTACTCCAGCCGTACGCCCGGATCTTGCCCGCCTCGACCAGTTCTTCGAGCACGTCACGGATCACCAGGCTCTCCGCGTCGGAGTCGGTGCCGCAGTGCAGTTGGTAGAGGTCGATGTAGTCGGTGTCCAGCCTCCGCAGGGACGCCTCGCAGGCGCGGCGTATGTAGTCGGGTGATGTGTCGGTGCCGGCGAGCGTGCGCCGGGTTTCGTCGTAGATGTGGCCGAATTTCGTCGCGATGACGACCTGCTCCCGCCGGCCGGCGAAGGCGCGCCCGAGGACACGCTCACTGCGCCCGGTGCCGTAGGCGTCGGCGGTGTCGAAGAATGTCACACCCAGCTCGAGGGCGCGATGAATCGCACGGATCGACTCGTCGTCGTCGACCTCGCCCCAGGACACCGGCTTCCCGTCCCTCGTGATCGTTCCGCTGATGGACCAGGCTCCCAGACCGAACTTGCCGATGAGTGGGAGGACCACCGTTGCGCCGTACTTGACCTTGACGCGGTCGCGGCGAACTCCGACATCTGATCAGTCCGCCGCCTGCGCCTCGACGTCACCGGGGTGCCGCGGGAGCATGGAGCCGACCCGGAAGAGGGAGATCCAGATGACCGAGGCCACGACCCGAACGATCGACGTACCAGGCGCCGTACTGATCTACGACATCCGTGCCGGCAGCGTTGCAGACAAGCTCCCGCTGGTGATGGTTGCTTCGCCGATGGCCGCCGCCGGGTTCACGACATTAGCCGGCCACTTCACCGACCGCATCGTGGTCACCTATGACCCGCGGCAGAGCGAGCGCAGCAAACTCACCACCGATGCGGATCCCACCCCGGAGACCCACGCCGACGACATCCACCAGGTGATTCAGGCCGCCGTGGGCCCCGGCCCTGTCGATGTGCTGGCGAGTAGCGGTGGCGCGGTGAACATGCTCGCGTTCGTCGCGGCGCATCCGGGCGTGGTTCACACGCTCGTCGCCCACGAGCCGCCGCTCGTGTCGGTGTTGCCTGACCGCACGGCAGCGCTGGCAGCCGTCCGCGATGTCCGGGACACCTACGAGCGTGATGGCCTGGGCCCGGGGATGGCCAAGTTCCTGGCTCTGATCATGCACAGCGGCGAGGTCCCCGCCGATTGGTCCGATCGCCCGGCTCCCGATCCGGCCCAGTTCGGGTTGCCGACCGAGGATGACGGCTCACGGGACGATCCGATGCTCGGTCACGGCCACATCGTCAATGTCACCGGATACGAGCCCAACTATGCCGCGATCAAAGCTGCTCCGACAAAGGTAGTGATGGCCTACGGCATCGAGTCGGAGGGTCTGATCACGCAACGCGCCGCGCTGGCCGTTGCTGATGCCCTTGGAGTTGAGCCGACGGCGTTCCCGAGCGACCACGGCGGCTTCCTGGGCGGGGAGTACGGCCAGACCGGCGACCCGGATTCGTTCGCCGTCCGGCTGCGCGAGGTCCTCGACGGCTGAGTCGCGGCCCCTCCACCTGGAACGACGCCTGGTCGACCTAGTACTTCGGCACCGATGCGTCTGCGGTGGTCCAGTGATGGCGGATGTGGGAGGCGAGCTCGTCGGCGCGTTCGAAGGGAAAGAAGAGCTTGCCGCCGTCGATCTCGACCACGTCGCGTGCGCCGGGGAGGAGGTGATGCAGCCAGTGCGCCCATTTGAGATCGAAGAACTCGTCGTCGGTGGCCCAGGCGATCAGCGTTGCGGCCTGCAGGTCGCGCAAGGACGGCTCCGCGGCGAGCAGGTCGTCCGGTCCCAGCGCGGCGATCAATTCCTGGAAGCGCGCGGCCGTCGCCGGCGTACCGATGACGGGCCGGAGAAAAGAGTCGACCATCTCTGCGCTCAGCAGGTTGGGGTTCTCGAAGCTGGGGGCGAAGAACGACCGGGCCGCGGCCGGGTCGGCGAGAAGTGCCGGAGCGGTGGCGCCGAGTTGGCCGGCGCGAGCCGCGTCGACGGTGGCAGCCATTGCCTCCGGAGGGATGTTGTCCTGCGTCTCGCAGTTGGTCAGCGTCAGCGTGTGGATCAGCTCGGGATGGCGGGCGGCGAACACCTGGACGATCGCGCCGCCGGTGTCGTGGCCGACCAGGTCGATGCGATCGAGGCGCAGGCTCGCGCAGACCTCGGCAAGTGTGTCGGCGAACGCCCCGACAGTGAGTTGGTGCTCCGCGGCGGCTTGGCTCTGCCCGTGCAACGGCAGGTCGATGGCGACGCACCGACGCGTGTCGGCAAGAAGCGGGATCAGGTTCTGCCAGATGTGGGCGTTGGTGGCGATGCCGTGCACGAACAGCGCGGGCGCGCCGGCGCCGATCTCGACGTAGCTGATCTCGCCCGACAGCGTGCTCACCGTATGGCGATGATCGTCGAACCCGGGCTGGAACATCGTTCGCCTCCATGATCGTAGAGTGGTGCCGGACATCTGAAGAAACCGACTGTCGGTCTAGAAGTTAGTAAACCGACCGTCGGTTTGTCAATGGAGGATTGTGTGGATCGACGCATCGACAAGGGCCAGGCCACCCGACGGCACCTGATCGAGGTGGCCACCGAGCTGTTCGCCGACCGTGGCTACGAGGGCACGTCGATCGAGGCCGTCCTGGAGCGGACCGGGATGAGCCGCGGATCGCTGTACCACCACTTCCCGGGCAAGGACCGCCTGTTCGAGGCGGTGGTGGAGTCTGTCCACACGCAGGTCGGTGAATCCGCGCTCGCGGCCGTCACCGCCAGCGGAGCGACCGAACCGCACGACCTGCTCAAGGCGGCCGAGCTGGCCTGGATCCGCCTCGCCAGCGAACCCGTCGTACGCCGGATCCTGCTGATCGACGCGCCGACCGTGCTGGGCTGGCGACGCTGGCGTGACCTCGAAGCGCAGTACGGCCTCGGCATGCTCAAGACCGTTCTCCAGCAGGCGGCCGACACCGGCCACGTGCCGGCGAACCTGGTCGAATCCTTCGCGCACATCCTGCTTGCGGCCGGCAACGAACTGGCGCTGGTCATCGCGCTGGCCGAGGACGTACCGGCTGCCCAGGCCACTGCCGAGGCCGCTGTCGAGGAGTTCCTCGCCCGCCTGCTACGTCCGATCAGCGAGCCCGCGAAACGCACCTAGCCGGCCGGTTCTGCCGGCGTCTGCCACCGCGACGACTGCTGACCCCCGCATCGGGTCAGGGGGACTGGGACTTTCAGGATCTGAACCGGTGACACTGCAAGCTTCGACAATCTCGATCATCTGTTCCGATGGGAGAAGCGCTCATGAAACCTGTTCGTATCGGTGCTCAGGTCGCCCCGCAGAGGGCCGCGGCGTACGCCGACATCCGGCGTGCCGCGGCCGTAGTCGAGGAGTTGGGCGCGGACATGCTTTTCACCTGGGACCACTTCTTTCCACTGGGCAAGGTGGCCGACGGCGCGCACTTCGAAGGCTGGACGATCCTCGCAGCGTGGGCCGAGCAGACTTCCCGCGTCGGTCTCGGCGTACTCGTCAGCTGTAACACGTATCGTAATCCCGATCTGCTGGCAGACATGGCCAGGACCGTCGACCACATCAGCGGTGGCCGAGTCGTGCTCGGCATCGGCGCTGGTTTCAAGGAGCGTGAGTTCCTCGAGTACGGCTACGAATTTCCCTCGGCCGGCCGTCGGGTCGCTGATCTCGCCGCGGCACTGCCTCGCATCGAGAACCGGCTCGCCGTATTGAACCCACCGCCGATGGGTCCGATGCCGATCCTCATCGCCGGCGGCGGTGAGCAGAAAATGCTCCGGATCGTTGCCCGGCACGCTGATATCTGGAACACCTTCGCCGAGGGTGACGACCTGGTGCGCAAGCTCGGCCTGCTCGAACGCTACTGCGCCGAGATCGGCCGTGACCCGGCCGCGATCGAGGTCTCCGTGCACGTTGGAGGCGACCCTTGGGAGAACGGTCCGGCGTTGCGTGAGTTGGGCGTCAGTCTCTTCACCATCAGTACCAGCGGACCCGAGTACGACCTCGACACCGTTCGTCGCTGGATCTCCTGGCGTGACGAGCAGAACGCCTGACGTTGCGCGAGTGCGTTTGAGACCGCGGCGGGGCGGCGCGTCTGCGAGGGATGGGTGGCGCTGGTCTGGGAACCTGCTGATCATGAGAACGTCGGCTCTTGGTGCCCTGGTGGGCATTGTGGTGTTTGCGTGTCCCGCGTGTGGCTCCGACCTGCCGGCCGCCGCGTCGGGTGCGGCGGGGCGGTTCTATCAGGCTCTTGAGGTCCACGATGGTGCCGCGGCTTGTGCTCTCCTGGCACCGCAGACTCTTCAGGAGGTGGCGGAGTCAGCGCAGGGTGAGTGTGAGACGGCGATTCTGGACGAGGGCATCCCGGCCGGCGGTGAGGTGATCGCGCTGCGGCAGTACGGCACTCAGGCACAGGCGCGGATGAGTGATGACACGGCGTTTCTTGCGGAGTTCGATGACGGCTGGAGGGTAGTTGCCGCGGCCTGTGTGTCGCAGGGGCAACGGCCTTACCAGTGCAAGGTGAAGGGGTGATTGGCTGATGCGGTTTGTCTTTGTCGCCTACCTCGCGGTCGTCATCATCGGCTTGGCGTATTTTCTCAGCCTCGGGGTGACCCGTCGATGAGCCGTGTTCGGCGTTTCCTGCGGAGCAACTCTCTGAGTCTTGTCTTCGGCGGGCTGTTCCTTGGTGCGTTGGTCGGGCAGGCGTTCGCCGGCCTCGCGGAGTTCAACAATCAGCAGGTGGCTGACGGTCTGGCGACGGTGACATTCGGCCGGTATGTGACGTCGGCTGATTTCGCCGTGGATGTCGCCGAGAACTGGCAGAGCGAGTACCTGCAGTTCCTGCTCTACATCGTGCTGACGGTTTGGCTGGTTCAGCGTGGTTCGCCTGAGTCGAAGAAGCTCGACGAGCAGGGCCGGGAATCGGACGAGAAGCAGAAGCTCGGCCCGTTTGCGGGGCCTGATTCACCGCGCTGGGCGCGAGTTGGTGGCTGGCGCACGAAGATCTACTCCTCGTCGCTGGGCCTTGTGATGGGGTCGGTGTTCCTGGCCTGCTGGCTGGTGCAATCGGTTGCGGGCTGGTCGGCGTTCAATGAACAGCAGTTGAAGCAGTTGCAGGATCCACAGTCCTGGGTGGGCTATGTCGGCTCGGCGGATTTCTGGAGCCGGAGTCTGCAGAACTGGCAGTCAGAGTTTCTTGCGGTCGGATCGATGGCGGTCCTGAGCATTTATCTGCGCGAGCGCGGATCGCCCGAAAGCAAGCCCGTCGGCACCTCACACGCCTCAACCAGCATCGAAGGCTGAGCACCCGGCACCCCTCGGCAGAAGACTTGTGTTCCGATCTGAGCCAGCCGAAGCTCCTGAAGCAGCTCGTGCCGTGTGGCCCCGCGAGGATGCTCCTCGGCCGCTTCGCCGCAGCCGACGGTTGATTCTGTGCGTTGACCACGACATGCTCCGCCTCGCGCTGGAAGTATTCGGTCTCGAGGCCGGGATCACAGGTCGGCTTGGCTCTGGACCTTCTTCTCGAGCTTGTCCTTGCTGAGCCCGGAAGTCCCGGAGATGTCTGCGTTGGCTGCCTGCTGGGCGAGCTGGTCGCGGGTCATGTCTCCGGGCTGTTCGCCGAGATGTTGTTTGCGACTGGCAACGAATGCCTCGCCGAGCTGGGTACGACGTTCGTCCGACAGGTTGGCGCGCATCCCGGGGAGGACATTGGTCTCCTCCTCGTCGACGTGGTGTGAGACCGCGTCGATGAGGTTCTGCAGGACCTTCTCGAAGTCGGCCGACGCAGGATCGGTCGAGGCCAGCTTGGCGAGGAGTTGGTCGGCCTCGATGTGTTCCTGCTGACTGTGCTTGACCTCGTCCTCCTCCCCGGCCTCCGACGCCGCGACCGGGTAGACCTCGGCCTCCTCGGCGCGGCTGTGCGCGGTGAGCAGCGTGGTCAGCACGGGAAGCAGGTTCGGCCGCTTCTCCGGGCTGTCCTTGAGCTCGTCGAACAGCCGTTCGACCTCACGGTGGTCCTGCATGATCAGATCGACAACGTCGCCCGCCATCACACTGTCCTTTCGCCTGGGTCTGGTGCGGCGCCGGTACCCACGGCCATGCTCGAGACACCCCAAGCCTCATCAACAGGTGCGCGGGCTCCGCATCCGACGTCGACGAAGCCCCGAGATAACCGGCCCAAGTCGCGAACGTCGCGCCCCGCCGACCCGTCCGTCGTGAGATCGACCCCAATGACCAGGACACCGCATCCGCAAGCCGCTGGTGGACGCGACCATGTGGCCAAGGATCCGGCCGCTCCCGGTCAGTCAGCCGCCGTGCTTACTTGGATACGAGCCTCGCTGGGATTGCGTCAGTCTGCCGTGGTGGGGGTCAGGCGGAGGACGCGTGCGGAGGGTTCGGCGGTCTTGGTGGTGATGGTGAGTGCGTCGTCCGTCCAGGTGTAGGTCCAGTCGGTGTCGTCGGTGGGGAAGTGGGGGGCGATGCTTGCCCGGCTGAGGGGGAGGGTGATGGTGGACGGGCCGGGAGCGCGGTGCCAGAGGGTCAGGTAGGAGGCGTCCGCGCCGTCGAGTGAAAGGGCGATCCATTCATCGGTCCACGCCGGCAGGCCGAGAGGCCACGCAGGTACGAGCGAGTCGAGTTCGTCGAGGATGGACCGATGAGCGGTCAGTGCCGAACGGATCAGGTCGAGCTCGGCAGGCGTCATTGTGTTGAGGTGACCCGACAGGTAGAGCCGGCCGGGGATCCCGTTGACGAGGGCGAAGGTGAACTCCTCGCGAGTGGTTCCGCTGATCGGGTACGCCCAGTGGCCGGCCTGCTCGGGGAGTACGGCGGCCGGCGCGGCGGCCGCGATCGGTGCGTAGAGCAACGGATGCTGCTGGTCCGAGGTCGACTGCAGGTGGAGCCGGGAGAGCATGGCGTAGTCCATCCGCATCGCACCCGAGCCGCAGTTCTCGATCAGCAGGTCGGGGTGCCTGGCCTGGAGACCGTCGATCCAGTCGAGCAGCGCCCGATTGTGCTCCAGTAGTCCGTGGCCGAGGGACGTACCGCCCTTGTCGGTGCCGGGGCCGGTCATCGTGTTGTTGTCGAACTTGAAGAAGCCGACCCCGAATTCGCCGACCAGCCGGTCGACCGTGTCGTCGAGGTGCTTGCGGGCGGCCGTACTGCGCAGGTCGAGCAGGTAGCGCCCGGACTCGGCGACCCGGATGCCGCGGCGGGTCAGGAAGGCCTCGTCGGGCAGTGCGTCGGCGATCGGCGAACGGACGCCGATCACCTCGGGTTCGAGCCACAGCCCGGAGACCATGCCGTGCTGGTGGATCCGGTTGATCACCTCGCCGAGCCCGTTCGGGAATCGGGTCGTCGACGGCTGCCAGGCTCCGACGGTGTTCCACCAGTCGCCTTCGGCGTACCAGCCGGCGTCGATGCAGAAGTAGTCCGCACCGGCGTCCGCGACTGCGTCGACGAGCGGCAAGAGTTTCTCGGTCGTCGGATCGCCCATCAGGGTGTTCATGTAGTCGTTGAAGACGACCGGCATCCGATCGTCGATCGGCCGTCGATGACGGAGCGCGCGCCGTTGCCGGGTGAGGGCCGCGAACGCACTGTCGCGGTCGGTTCCGGTGACGAGTGACACGGGCACGGTCGTGAAGGACTTGTCGGCGGTGAGTTCGACGCTCCACTGGTGTTCGGCGTCGGTGGGACCGCTGAGCAGCAGGTAGCCGCCGCGCCGGGTCTCGCCGAGCTCGTAGTGCCAGGGTCCGTTGTGCTCGATCTGCCAGCCGAGGGCGTACGGCGTATTTCGATCGACGACAACGCCGACGGGCAGCCATTCGCCGCTGGACCAGGAGCCCGTGCTGGTCACGGCGTACCGGCTCCTGCCGACTGGATGATGTGGGGCGCGGTCGATCCGCGCCACCGCCTCGGCGCGCACCGAACGGGCCGACCAGCGGTTCTCCGCCATCCAGCTGTTGGCGGCGGAATACAGCTCGACGTCGATCGACGCGAGCCCTACGACCAGGGACGACAGGAACGTGAGTTCGAGCGTCGCCGGGTCGGCCATCGAGGCCTCGGACCAGGCACGGACACCGGCCCCTGCTTCGAACACACTGGTGACCCGCAGGCCGGTGGTGGGCTCCTCCTGAGTGATGCGCAGCGTTGTCCCGGTGTCCTCGTGGCCGAGGTAGCGCAACTGCTGCCCGAGACTGGTGTCGACATGCCGGCTGGTGCTTGGCGAAAGTCCGTACCCGACGGCGGACACCTCGACCAGCGGCTGACTGGTGTCCGGCTCAGCGCCGTCTGGTTGAGAGACTTCGCGTACGCCGATCAGCCGCACCGGGCCGGCGTCGAGGGCAAAGGTGAGCCTCAGATCGGGCGTGCTCCAGCGCAACAGGGTCATCCAGCTCTCATTCCGTAGTCGTATCTACGACATCTCGCTCGAGCAGGTAGTCCTCGACCGTGAACAGGTGGGCCGCCATGCGGGTCCGTGCCCGGTCGGAGTCCCGGGCGGTGAGCGCGGCGAGGATGGACAGGTGTTCGCGGTGCGCCGTGTCGTCGGCGCCGGGCTGCGAGATGGATCGGCGTAGCCGGTCGCGCATCGTTCGTCCACCCAGCGCGTCGATCAGCGCGGCCAGCACCGGGTTCCCGCCTGCCGCCGCGACGATCCGATGGAAAGCGATGTCGTTCTCGATCACCGTCTCGTGGTTGGGCTCCTCGGCTGTGAGTTCGGCGGCGTTGTGGCGCAACAGTTCGCCGGCGGCGTCCAGCTCTGCCGGGCCGATGTGCTGCGCCGCCAAGGCGGCGGCCTCTGTCTCGAGGACCCGGCGCACCGCGTGCAGGTGAGATGTGCCGCTGCCGGTCTGCAGGTCGACGACGAAGCCCATCGGAGCCAGCAGCATCGAGGAGTCCAGCTTGGTGACGTAGGTGCCGTCACCTTGCCGCGTCTCGAGAACTCCCATCATCGACAGCGCGCGGACGCCCTCACGCAGGGGATTCCTGGAGACGCCGAGCGCTGCGGCGAGGTCCTTCTCGACGGGAAGCCGATCGCCGGGGCGAAGGCGGCCGTCGATGATCAACTGGCGGATGCCCTGGACCACGACGTCCGTCTGCGAGACGCCGGGGACACGAGTCTGCTCCGACACCTTGCCGGGAGTCATGGAAGTGCCGGCCCGTCTGCGTGCTGCGCCCAGTAGGTGCCGTCCGGGTACCGGTAGGCCTGGAGTGAATCCGTGTGCATCTCGGCACTGTAGCCGGGTGATCTCGGGAGTACGTACGCTCCGTTGCGGATCTCGCACGGCTCGACGAAGTGTTCGTGCAGGTGGTCGACGTACTCCGTGACGCGGTGGTCGAGGCTGCCTGATACGGCGACGTAGTCGAAGATCGAGAGGTGCTGAACGAGTTCACACAGACCGACTCCCCCCGCGTGGGGGCACACCGGTACGTCGAAGCGGGCGGCGAGGAGGTAGACCGCGAGTACCTCGTTGACGCTGCCGAGGCGGGCCGCGTCGAGCTGGCAGTAGTCGAGGGCGCCGGCCTGGAACATCTGCTTGAACAGGACCCGGTTCATCCCGTGCTCGCCGCTGGCGACGCCGATCGGTGCGACCGCCCTGCGGATCGCGGCGTGTCCGAGGATGTCGTCGGGGCTGGTCGGTTCCTCGATCCACAGCGGGTTGAACTCGGCAAGCGCCTTGACCCATTCGATCGCCTGCGGGACGTCCCACACCTGGTTCGCGTCGATCATCAGGTTGCCGTCAGGCCCGAGAACCTCGCGAGCGATCCCGCAGCGCCGGATGTCGTCGGCCAGTACGGCGCCGACCTTGAGCTTGACGTGTTTGTAGCCGGCGGCAACGGCTTCCTCGCAGAGCCTGCGGAGCTTGGTGTCGGAGTACCCGAGCCATCCGGCCGAGGTGGTGTAGCACGGGTAGCCGGACGCCTCGAGCTCAGCGATTCGTTGCTTACGGCCCTCCTCTTGCCGGGCGAGCAGGTCAACGGCCTGGGCCGGCGTCAGTACGTCGGTGAGATACCGCAGATCGGCGGCGTCGACGAGTTCTTCGGGTGACATCTCCGACAGCAGTCGCCACAGCGGCAGGCCGGCCCGCCGGGCGGCCAGGTCCCAGACCGCGTTCATCACCGCGGCCAGAGCCAGGTGGATGATGCCCTTGTCCGGGCCGAGCCACCGCAGCTGGCTGTCCGACTGCAGTTGCCGGTAGGTCCCGCCGAGGTCTCCGCACAGCTCGTCGACGTCCCGGCCGACCAGTGGCTCGGCGCGCTGCGCCGCGGCAGCCGCGCACAGGTCGGTGCCGCGCCCGATGGTGAAGGTGAAGCCGTACCCGGCCAGGCCCGGGTCGTCCGTGTGCAGGACGACGTACGCCGCCGAGTGGTCGCCGTCCTTGTTCATCGCATCGGATCCGTCGCTGGTCAGCGAGGTCGGGAACCGGACGTCGATGACGTCCACCGAGGTGATGCATGGCATGCGGGCCCCCACGATCAGTGATAGATGGGATCTCTATCTAACTTTTGATGCCGTTCAGTATGGACCGGCGGTGGCGCTGGCGCTACGATCCCGACAATTCATAGGATTAATACCTCGTCGTCTCGACGGAGGACAGTGGTATGGGCAATCTGGTGAGCTCTGACCGCTCCGGCGCGCAGCGGATGGTCTACGACCGCCCGGCCGCAACGTGGCTGGAGGCGCTGCCGCTCGGCAACGGCCGGATCGGTGCGATGTGTTTCGGTGGAGTCGGCAGGGACCGGATCGGGCTGAACAACGAGACGTTGTGGTCGGGCGGTCCGGAGACCGCCCGGTTGCTGTCGACTCCGCTGGGTGCGACCGGAGCGGACGCCGTACAGGCTGTGCGCGACGCGCTCCGGGCCGGTGATATCCGGCGGGCACACGAGTTGGCCCGCGGCTTTCACTCCGGCTACTCGCAGGCTTACCTGCCACTGGGCGATCTCCTTCTCGAGGTTCGCGTCGATGGCGCTACCCCCGAGGCCGGCCAGGTCACGCGGTATCGCCGTGAGCTTGATCTCGACGCCGCGCTGGCCACGGCGGAGTACGAACTCGGGGAAGTCGTGGTGCGACAGGAGGTCTTCGTCAGTGCACCGGACGGCGTACTCGTCCACCGGATGACCGCGTCCGAGCCGGTGCTGGCGCTGACCTGCCGGTTGACGTCGCAGTTGCAGTCGCGCGCGCACGCCGTCGAGGACGGGGTCGGGCTGCTCCTTCAGGCTCCAGCCGATGTCGCTCCTCCGCATCGCGACGTGCCGGAGCCGATCCGGTACTCCGATGGTGCGGATCGCGGGATGGCAGCCGCCATCGCGTTGCGCACCAGGACCGATGGCGAGGTCGAGGCGAGTGACTCCGAGCTCGCGGTCGAAGGCGCAACAGAGATCACCGTGATCCTCTCGACGGCCACGGGGTACGACGGTCCGTTCAGCACACCGACCCGGACGGCCGCGGAGTGCTGGTTCGCCGCGGATCAGACCGTACTCGCGGCACTCGATCGTGAGTACGACGAGCTCGTCGCCGATCACCAGACGGATCACCGGCGACTCTTCCGGCGTGCATCGCTCGAGCTGGCCGGCTCGGCGGAGCAGTCCGGGCCGGCGACCGATGTGCGGGTTGCCGGGGCGCGTGAGGTCGAGGATCCGGCCCTGGCGGCGCTGATCTTCAACTACGGCCGGTACCTGATGGTGGCGAGTTCGCGATCAGGTGGGTTGCCGACCAATCTGCAGGGGATCTGGAACGACATCCTGCGGCCGCCGTGGAGCAGTAACTACACGGTCAACATCAATACCGAGATGAACTACTGGCCGGCCGAGACGACCAACCTGTCCGAGTGCCACGAACCCTTGCTCCGGTATATCGATCACCTTGCCCAGGCGGGCCGTCAGACGGCTCGGGAGCGGTACGGATGCGGCGGCTGGACCGCGCATCACAACGCCGACGCCTGGTGCTGGACGCTGCCGGTCGAGGGGGATCCGCGCTGGTCGAACTGGCCGATGGCAGGTGCTTGGCTGGTCCGCCATCTGTGGGATCACTTCGAGTTCACCGGCGATGCGGAGTTCCTCGGTAAGTCCTGGCCTGTCCTGCGTGGAGCGGCAGAGTTCTGCCTGGACTGGCTGGTGGAGATGCCGGACGGCAGTCTCGGTACGGCGCCCTCGACGTCTCCGGAGAACGACTACATCGCCGGCGACGGGCAACCGGCCTCGGTCACCGAGTCGTCGACGATGGACCTGGCGCTCATCTCCGATCTGTTCCACCGGGTTGAGCAGGCGGCGGAACTGCTCGATGTCGTGGACCCGATCGTGGGTGACCTGGCGACTGCCCGGAAGCGACTGCTCGAACCGTCGATCGGCGCGCAGGGCCAGCTGCAGGAGTGGGCGGCCGACCTGCCGGAGGAAGATCCGCAGCATCGCCACCAGTCCCATCTGATCGGCGTGCATCCTGGCGACGCGATCACGCCGGAGGGCACGCCGAGTCTGGCTGCCGCGGCCGTCCGGACGCTCGATCTGCGCGGCTACGAGGCAACGGGATGGTCGCTGGCCTGGAAGATCTGCCTGCGTGCTCGCCTGCGCGACGCGGCCGGCGCGCGCCGGCTGGTTCGTGCGTTCCTGACTCCGGCCGACGACACCGGCACGAGTTACGTCGGCAGTGGCGCAGGTGTCTACCCGAATCTGTTCTGCGCGCATCCGCCGTTCCAGATCGACGGCAACTTCGGGGCGACGGCAGGAATCGCGGAGATGCTGCTGCAGAGTCACACCGGCGAGGTCGAACTGCTGCCGGCGCTACCCGCCGAATGGACCAGTGGACGAGTCACCGGCCTGCGAGCTCGCGGCGGGGTCGTCGTCGACATCACCTGGACACCGCACGGCGTCGAGGCAGTCCTGACCGCCGATCGGGACCAGGAACGGGTCGTGCGGCGCGGCGACGAACGGATACCGGTCCGATTGACGGCCGGTATCGGCCACCGCGTGAGCTCGAGTTGATCGCCGGCGTGGACGAGGAGGTCTCATGGCAACGCTGACAACCGTCCGGCCACCGGCCGGTGAGCTACCCAACCGGCCCAAGCGACGACGGCGGCGCGAGCGCCCCGGGATCAAGGGGCTGCGGCGCAGCCTTCAACGGCACTGGACGCTGTATCTGCTGATGGTCGTGCCGCTGATCTGGTTCGCGGTCTTCAAGTACATTCCGATGTCGAACGCCGTCCTGGCGTTCAAGAACTTCAACGTGACCAAGGGCATCTGGGGGAGCCCGTGGATCGGCTGGCAGAACTTCGAGCTGTTCTTCCACAACCCGGTGTTCTGGACCCTGGTGAAGAACACCTTCGTGCTCTCGGTCTACACCGTGGCAGCGAGTTTCCCGATCGCGATCATCCTGGCGCTGGCGCTGAACGAGATCCGCACCGGCCTGTTCAAGCAGACTGTGCAGCTGGTGACGTACGCGCCGTACTTCATCTCCACCGTGGTGGTCGTGTCGATGACGATCCTGGTGCTGTCGCCACGGCTCGGGATCGTCAACGAGGGACTGGGGTTCTTCGGCGTACCGGCGGTCGACTTCCTCGGTAACCCGGACTACTTCCGGCACATCTATGTCTGGTCCGACGTCTGGCAGACCACCGGGTACTCCGCGGTGATCTACCTGGCCGCGTTGTCCGGCATTGATCCGGCGCTGCACGAGTCGGCCAAGATCGACGGTGCCACCCGGTTGCAGCGGATCCGGCACGTGGACCTGCCGGGCATCATGCCGACCGCGGTGATCATCCTGGTTCTTGCCGTCGGCAACATCATGGCGATCGGCTTCGAGAAGGCGTTCCTCTTCCAGAACCCACTCAACCTGAGCCAGTCCGAGATCATCGCGACGTACGTCTACAAGACCGGTCTGCTGAACGCGGACTTCAGCCTGGCGACCGCGGTCGGGCTGTTCAACTCGGTGATCAACCTGGTCCTGCTGCTGATGGTCAACATGATCGCCAAACGGATCACCGGGAACGGACTGTGGTCATGACCGCCCAGGTTGAAGTGCGAACGGTGCCGAGCAAGCGTGACGAGCGCCGAGCGGCGCGGGCCCGCCGGATCCGCGAGCCGCGCACGGACCGGATCTTCCTGTTCTGTGTGTATCTGCTGCTGGCGGTCTTCCTCCTGGTCGTCATGCTCCCGCTGCTGTACATCGTGGCCAGCTCGTTCAGCAGCCCGGCGGCGGTCTCGTCCGGCCGGGTGCTGTTCTGGCCGGTGGAGTTCTCGCTGCGCGGGTACCACGCGGTGTTCCAGAACCCACAGGTCGTTCAGGGGTACCTGAACTCGTTGTTCTACACCGTGGTCGGGACGATCGTCAGCGTCACGATGACGATCGCGATCGCCTACCCGATGTCGCGGCGTACGCTCGTCGGCCGCAATGTCGTGATGACGCTGATCCTGTTCACGATGCTGTTCACCGGCGGCCTCATCCCGACGTACCTGGTGGTCCAGTCGGCCGGCCTGCTGGACACCCGGTGGGCGCTGATCATCCCGCAGGCGATCGGGGTCTGGCAGGTCATCATCGCCCGGACCTACTTCCGGACCGCGATCCCCGACGAGCTGGTCGAGGCCGCGGAGCTGGACGGGTGTGGCGACCTGCGCTTCCTCTGGTCGGTGGTGATCCCGTTGGCCAAGCCAATGATCGCGGTGGTCGCGTTGATGTACGCGATCATGCAGTGGAACTCGTACTTCGACGCGCTGATCTATCTGAAGAACCCGGACCTGTTCCCGCTCCAGCTGGTCCTGCGGAACATCCTGATCCTCAACACGACCGGCGGCGGGGCCGTAGACGCGTCCGTCGTCATCCAGCGTCAGCAGCTCGCCGACCTGCTCAAGTACTCGCTGATCGTGGTCGCGAGCGTTCCGGTTCTGCTGATCTATCCGTTCGTCGCCCGCTACTTCACCAAGGGAATCCTGATCGGCGCCGTCAAGGGCTGATCCTCCGGCACCACCCGGTATCACCCCGTATCACCTCGACCCCTGTGAGGGAACCATGTCTGTACGAATCAGTAGGCGGAGGCGTGCCGCGATCGCCGGTATCAGTCTCCTGGCACTCGGCCTCGCGGCCTGTTCCGGAGGCGGTGGCTCGGACGACCAGCAGGGCAAGCCGTTGCCCACGATCACCGGGAATCCCGCGGTCACCCTGAACGTCTTCGCGCCGCAGTCGGCCGAGACGAACCTGGCCACGAACGACTTCACGAAGCTGATCCAGCAGAAGTTCAACATCACCATCAAGTGGCAGACCACGACGTTCGACGGTGGGCCGGCCAAGGAAAAGCGGCAGATCTCGCTGGCCAGCGGCGACTATCCCGATCTGTACCTGCTGATTCCCTGGGTCGACCAGTTCACGACGGCGGACCTGCTGAAGCTGTCCAATCAGGGTGTCGTCGTACCGCTGAACCAGCTCATCGACCAGTACGCGCCGAACATCAAGAAGGCCCTGGACGCCACGCCGGACTGGAAGGCGATGGCGACCGCGCCGGACGGCAAGATCTACGGGATGCCGCAGTGGGTCGACTGCTTCCACTGTTCGTACCCGGACAAGCTGTGGATGAACTCGGCGTGGCTGAAGAAGCTGGGCCTCGAGCAGCCGAAGACCACCGAGGACCTGCGGAAGGTGCTCCAGGCGTTCAAGACCCAGGACCCGAACGGCAACGGCAAGGCCGACGAGATCCCGCTCAGCGCGAACCTCCGCGACAGCCTCATCCCGTACTTGATGAACGCCTTCATCTACGACCCGCAAGGGCAGAACAACAGCGGCGGCAACAACACCACACTGGTTCTCAACAACGGCAAGGTCGACGTCCAGGCGAACAAGGACGGCTGGCGCGAAGGTCTGCGGTACATCAACTCGCTCTACAAGGAAGGCCTGATCGACAAAGGCGCCTTCACGCAGAACCCGGACGCGATGCAGCAGCAGGGCAACCACGGCGGCTCGGTCATCCTCGGCTCGGGCACCGTCATGCACTCGGGCATCTTCGTCACCATCGGTTCGGCGGACGGGCGGGACAAGCAGTACGACGCGGTACCGCCGCTGACCGGTCCGAGTGGCGCGAACTACGCCAGCTACGTCTTCCCGAGCATTCCCGGCGCCACGTTCGTGCTGACGTCGAAGGCCACACCGGAGAAGCAGATCCAGGCGATCAAGATGCTCGACTACATCTTCACCGATGAGGGACAGAACAATGGACAGTTCGGCTCGGAGGGCAAGGCCTGGACCAAGCCCGGTCCCGGCGATGTGGCGCTCGACAAGTCGCTGAAGCCGAGCTTCAAGCAGATTCCCCTGAAGCCCGGGTCGAAACCGCGGAACAGCGGCTGGGGTCCGCTGGCGCAGTACAACAACACCGCGAAGTACCGCAACTCCGAGGTCATCGACACCGACACCTCCTCGCAGGCGGGGTACGAACGCAAGCTGTTCGACGCAACGAAGTTGTACGCCGGCCACGAGGACAAGGCTCAGATCTACCCGTTCTGGCGGGTCTGGATCGACCCGTCGCTCGCCAACGAGGTCGCGACCCTGCAGACCAACCTCGAGAACTACATCCAGCAGAACTCCCTGCAGTTCATCACCGGCTCGAAGAACATCGACACCGAGTGGGACAGCTACGTCAAGGGGCTGGACGGTCTCGGTCTGAAGCGCTACCTGGAGATCCAGCAGGCGGCGTACGACAAGGTGCCCAACAAGTAGGCCGACCCGGGCCGGCCGGAGGGAGTGATCCGGCCGGCCCTCACCCCGTGGCAGCGACGAGGAGCAAAGAGTGCCGTTCGACGCAACGTTCGAGTCCCTGGCCACGTTCGAGTGCCCGGACTGGTTCCGGGATGCGAAGCTCGGCATCTGGTCGCACTGGGGAGCACAGTCGGTCCCCCGATACGGCGACTGGTACGCGCGCCACATGTATCGGGAGGGCAGCGATCAGTACCGCTACCACCTGCGGACCTACGGGCACCCGTCGCAGTTCGGCTACAAGGACGTCGTACAGCTGTGGAAGGCGGAGCGGTTCGATCCGGACGAGCTGATGGATCGATTCGTGGCTGCCGGTGCCCGGTACTTCGTGGCCCAGGCCGTGCACCATGACAACTTCTTCAACTACGACTCGGCCGTCAACCAGTGGAATTCGGTGAAGATGGGGCCGGGCAAGGACATCGTGGGTCTGTGGAAGGCTGCCGCAGACCAGCGCGGACTGCCGTTCGGATTCACCGAGCATCTCGGTGCCACGCTCGGATGGACGGCGGTCAACAAGGGCAGTGACAAGCACGGGCCGTTCGCCGGCGTACCGTACGACGGAACCGACCCGGCCAACCAGGACTTTTATCTCGACAACAGCCGGCACCTGCCGGCCCAGGACGTCGAAGTCCAGGACCCGTGGTACAGCGATGATCCCGAGTGGCACAGGCACTGGCTGGACGCGGTGACCGAGATGATCGACCGCTACCAGCCGGACCTTCTGTACTCCGATGGACCGCTGCCGTTCGGCGAGGTCGACTACACACCCGGTCTGCAGGCGGTGTCTCACCTCTACAACACCAGCGTGCGGATCCACGGGACGAACCGCGCTGTCTACCAGCAGAAGGATCGCCGGCCCGAGGTGAGCTCGGTCGGGGTGATGGACATCGAACGGAGTCAGACGCCCGGCATCCACCCCTCGCCCTGGCAGACCGACACGTCCGTCGGCGACTGGTTCTACAACGTTCGCGATGTCTACAAGACCGCCGGCCACGTGATCGAGATGCTGGTCGACATCGTGTCGAAGAACGGGAACCTGTTGCTGAATGTGCCGCAACTGCCGGACGGCACGATTGACCTCGAGTGCTCACAACTCCTGGACGACCTCGGCGCCTGGACGCGGGTCTGCGGCGAGGGCATCTACGGCACGAGACCGTTCCGCGTGTTCGGCGAGGGCCCGTCAACCGTTGTTATCAAGGGTTTCACCGAAGACCGGGTCAGCTGGACGAGCTCCGACTACCGCTTCACCCGCCGCGCCAACACTCTCTACGCATTCCAGCTGGCCTGGCCGGACGACCGCCGCGCCGTCATCCGCAGCCTCGCCGACCACGAGACAGTCACCACCGTCCGCCTCCTCGGCCACGGTCCCGTCCCCTTCGAACAGGCCCACGGGATCCTCGTCGTCCGGCTGCCCGACACTGCTCCGGTCGACGTCGCGAACTGCCTCGCCGTCGAGGTCGGCGCCTGACATGCTGCGCACGGTTCGTGCCTCGGGCGGCCGGACAACACTGACGGAAGGGCCGGCCAGAGACCGATGGTTGCTGAACGCCCGCTATCTTCGCGGTCTCAGCGCGGACAACCTGCTGCGGCCCTACCTGGCCGAGGCCGGTCTGTGGAGCTACTCGGGCTCCTGGGCCACGACAGTGGGCGGTGACTCGCCCGATGGTCCGGAGACCTGGCACTGGGGATGGGAGTCGCCGACGTCTGATCTGCGGGGCCACATCCTCGGGCACTGGCTCTCGGCGGCGGCGCGGGTCGGTCAGGAGGACCGTGAGGTGGCAGCACGAGCTGCCACCATCGTCGACGAGCTCGCGACCTGCCAGCGGGCCAACGGCGGGCAATGGGCCGGATCGATTCCACCGGCGTACTTCGAACGGCTGGCCGCGGGCCGTGCGGTGTGGGCTCCGCAGTACGTCGTACACAAGACGTTGGTGGGGTTGGTTGACCAGTACCGAATCGCAGGCAACGAACAGGCGCTCGAGATCGCGTCGGGTTTCGCCGGATGGTTCCACACCTGGACGAGTGGACTGTCGCGCCAGCAGCTCGATGACATTCTCGACCGCGAGACGGGCGGGATGCTGGAGGTCTGGGCAGACCTCTTCGCATTCACCGGCGATCAGACCGCTGCCGCTCTGATCGAGCGGTACGAGCGGCGCCGGTTCTTCGAGCCTCTCCTCGCCGGTGCCGACGTACTGACCAACAAGCACGCCAACACCCAGATCGCGGAGATTCTGGGGGCGGCCAGGGCATGGGAGGTCACGGGGGAGCGACGCTGGCGTGACGTCGTCGAAGCCTTCTGGGACTCTGCGGTGCATACCCGCGGGACGTACTGCACCGGTGGCAGCAGTTGCGGAGAGGTGTGGCAGCCGGCCGGTGAACAGTCCGCGCGTCTGCACGCTGTTCAGGAGCATTGCCTCGTCTACAACCTGATGCGCCTTGCCGCCGTGCTGTTCCGGTGGACCGGAGATCACCGCTACGGAGACTACTGGGAGCGGAATCTGGTCAACGGGATCTGGGCGCAGCAACATCCGGACACCGGTATGCCGGCGTACTTCTTGCCGTTGGCAACCGGAAGCCGCAAGCAATGGGGGCGGCCGACCGAGGACTTCTGGTGCTGTCACGGAACCCTGCTGCAGGCGCAGAGCGCAGTCGGCGAGGCAGCGACGTACGTCGACGACCGCGGAATCACCGTCTGCCAGTATCTGGAGTCCGACACATCCTGGCCCGACCTGTTCGGCAGCCGCATCGAACTCGCGATCAGGGCGGACACCGACGCCGGTGTCGCCCTAGGCCAACGTCAGACCGCCCATGCTGCCGCCGGAATTCAGGAGCTCTTGTCGCGGCCGTTGCCGCGCCGCCGGCCGAACGACCGCGTTCACGTCGTCGACGTACGATGCGAGCGACCGGCCAGTTTCGACGTGCGGCTCCGGGTGCCGCTGTGGGCAACGAGCTCGCCGACGGTCGAGATCGACGGGAAGCCCGTTGCGGCCGAGGTCCGGAACGGGTGGATCGTGTTGGCCCGGACGTGGAGCAGCCAACGCATCCGGCTGACTGTTCCGGCGGGCTTGTCCGCCATGCCATTGCCCGACCGGCCGGAGATGGTCGCCGTACTCGACGGTCCGGTCGTCCTGGCCGGCCTCACCGAGCAGGAGACCGTGCTGTCCGGCGACCCCGCCGACCCGGCGTCGTTCCTCACACCTGACCGGGAGAGACACCACAGCTGGTGGCAGCCCGGAAGCTATCGGACCGTCGGTCAGTCCAGCGGCGTGCGCTTCGTCCCGCTCGCCGAGATCCGCGACGAGCGGTACACCGTGTACTTCCCGGTGCGGTCAGCCTTTCAGCGAGCCCTGGAGGAGGGCTGAGACGAACCGTCGCTGGAAGACCCCCTGGTGGCAACGACCTTGGCCCGGCTTGGCCAGTTTGCTTTCAGGCGCCGTGGACCGTCCCAGACCGAGCCGCCGACGCCGGCAACGGCGGCTCGGCCGACTCACACCCATCGAGTTTGAGATGAGTCAACCGGTCCTACTCGCGGCCTGAAAACCCCGGGCGACGGCCTCATCACCAGGCTCGAGATCGCTCCCGGACCCGTTGGCATCGATGGATCATCCCGGTCGTACCGGCTCACGAAGGTGCCTGCTCGGTGAGACCGGGGACGGCGCCCTCGGCCAGCTTGAGCCGGGTCCAGACGTTCATGTTGATGACGATCCCGATGATCTCGAGGACTTCCTCCTGCGAGAAGTGTTCGGCGAGAGCGTCGTGCCGGGCACCGAAGTCGTCGGCGACGGTTGCATCCGCGACGCGCGTGATGGCCTCCGTATAGGCAAGCGCCGCGCGGTCCGCGTCGCTGTGGAAGCCGGTCTCCCACCAGGCGGTCAGAGTATCGACGACTGGTCGGGGGACGCCGGCGTCACGTGCTGCCTCGTAGTGGAGGTTCAGGCAGTAGGCACAGTTGTTGATCTGCGCTACGCGCAACCGCAGTAGCTGGGCCAACTGTCGGTCGATGCGCAGGTGGGCCTTGTAGCCGAAGGCATCGGCGCCGTGGCGCGCGAGCTTGGTGAGGTCCTCATTGGCCGAACTGTCGGCCCGGCGGTTCGTGAAGGTTACCTCGGTCATCATTGCTCCAGTCGGCGTTGGCGATGTTCGAGCGCAGGTAAACATCGCTCAAAATGGACTATATAGTCCCAATCGGATTGGTCTCGGCTGGCGTAGATCGATCCGTACTCAAGGACGACGACTCGGCCTGCACAGATTCTGCCGACCAGCTGTGTGATCGAGCCCGACTGGGTGGCGATGTCCGGTTCCATAAGGGCCTTTGCGATGATAGTGCGGCACCCATCCTGCGTCGAGACGAGGTCAAGAGCCGCTCTTGAGCGACTTGCGTCGATGTGCGAACTCTTCCAGGCCGAGCTTCGGCGTGATGTGCAAAGAGGACTTGACCGACCACTTCTGTCGGACTAGGTTCGATGTCCGAGAACTGGGTCTGCCACCACATATTCGCGATCCGATGGAAAGGCCAACAGTCATGAGTGAGAGCTTCGAAGGCCGCAAGATCGTAGTCGTCGGCGGTACCAGCGGTATCGGTCTCAAGACCGCGGAGAATGTGATGGCGGCGGGCGGCTCCGCAGTGATCGTCGGCCGTCCCGGGCAGAAACTCGACAAGGCCGTGGCAGGCTTGTCCAGCTCAGGCACCGCGTGGGCCGTCGCAGCCGACCTGACCGACTGGGACCAAGTGGTCGAGGCCCAGAAACAACTGGCGGAGAACCACGCCGATGCCACGCTCCTCGTCAACTCAGCGGGCCTGGTCCGGCTCAAGACGTTCCTCGACCACGACGTCGCGGACTACGACTCGTACCACGACCTCAACCGGTCCACGTACTTCCTCACCCAGACCGTCGTCCGAGGCATGATCGACGGCGGCCAGGGCGGCGCGATCGTGAATGTCGGCGCGATGTGGGCGCACCAGGCCCTCGCCGCGACGCCGTCATCGGCCTTCTCGATGGCCAAAGCGGGCCTCCACGCACTCACCCACAACTTGGCTATCGAACTGGCCGGCAACGGTATCCGTGTGAACGCAGTAGCCCCCGCCGTCACCGAGACGCCCCATTTCGACTGGCTTCCGGCCGACCAGCGCGCAGCCACGCTTCAGCAGATGGCTGGCCTGCACCCGCTCGGCCGAGTCGGTACTCCGCAGGACCTGGCTGCGGCGATCATGTTCCTCCTTTCGCCGGCCTCGAGCTGGACCACGGGTGCAATCCTCAACGTCGACGGCGGCGTCATGGCCGGCCGCAACTGATCCCGAGACGGAACGACGGGACCCGCGCCGTACGCGTGGGTCCCCGTCCGGAGCCTTGGGAGAGCTTGCCGGATGCGACTCAGCTGCGAATCTGAACGATCGTCTGTCCACTGATTCGCTCGGTCCGATTGAAGGCGGCGACGGCGTCGTCCAGTGTCACGACCTGGCCGATGTTCGTCTGTAGCCGACCGCCGCGTACCCGCTGGACGATCTCGCCCAACTGGGCGCGGTCGGGCAGAACGACGAAGTCGATCGCCACGGACTCCGCCAGCCCGCCGGCACGGTACGAGTCCGTGAGGCCGAACACCCGTTGTCCCGCTGACAACCCAGTTGTGCCGTAGCCAAGAGCGGTCACCACTCCGCCAACTCCTGTCCCGGAATCGACGGTGTTCGGTCGCGGCCGAGGCGGTCGGTCCAGGTCGAGGGCCACGTGAGTTCACCGGAGGTAAATCCTGAGGCATGAACCTCGACCAAGACCTCGTTGACCGCGGGCTCCGGCTCGGGCTGCTCCGCCAGCGTCATCGCACTGGTTCCGGCGGTCTGATCCGTTACCACAATCGCCTTCGTCCGTCGCCTCTGTCTGTGTACAGCCCCCGTCGTGGCGCTGCTCGGTGACGAGTATCCGTGGCACGAGGAACTCATTGTCAGGTCCCTTGCCGACGATTTCCGTACCCGACCGTTGTCGATCGCTCCCAGTTCGTGTCGGCTTGATCGTTCTCCTCACTCTCTGCGGGCGAGTGTCACGAACCGTGCTGCTGTCGCGGCCAGCGTGGCGGACGCGGAGGATTCCCCGCAGTCTCGTCCGCCACCACGATTGCCCTCATACGGCACCTCCCTCTATCCAGTTCCCGCCTACACAGCCTTTCGGCTCACATGCGTTGGCGGCTCCACACTCGGGCTCTTTCCACACAGGTCGACTTCGGTGCAGGGCGTAAGGTCCCGCCGCGGACGACCACTAATGGTTATCAGAATGAGCCGCCACCGCTACTGATCACAGATCGACCGCCGCGGAGCAGAAGCCGGGAGTGGCCGCACACCTCGCTGCCTGTGGAGCATGCGCGGAGGATGTGGACGGACTACTGGCCGCTGTGCAGGAAGATGCACTCCTCCGGACTGAGATCGCAGTCACAGCGGGTTCTGCGGAACTCGGGACCAATTCAACTGCCCGTGGTGTTGTGCATGGTGACGGCGCAGCCAGCGACGTCAGAGAAGGAGAAATCGTGTCTCACGACTACCGGAAGACTTCGGAGGCGCTCAGCCGCCTCACCGACAACCAGTTCCACGTCACTCAGGAGGGCGGGACGGAGCCCGCGTTCCGTAACGAGCACTGGGACAACCATGAGGCCGGGATCTACGTGGATGTGGTCTCCGGACAGCCCCTGTTCTCGTCGACCGACAAGTACGACAGCGGCACCGGCTGGCCGAGTTTCACCCGGCCGATCGCGGCGGACGCCGTCCGTACGGAGTCGGACAGGTCGTACGGGATGATCCGCACGGAGGCGCTGTCCACCGGGGCAGGCAGCCACCTCGGCCACGTTTTCGGTGACGGTCCGGTCGACGCCGGCGGTCAGCGGTACTGCATGAACTCCGCCGCGCTGCGCTTCGTCCCGGTCGCGGAGCTCGAGGCACAGGGCTACGGCGAGTATCGGTCACTGTTCGAGGCCACCAATACGGAGGAGCACGCATCATGACCAGTGGAATTCACGACACCGGCGAGATCACCCGCAAGCCGGGCACTGAGACCGCGGTTCTCGCCGGCGGGTGTTTCTGGGGTATGGAGGATCTCATTCGCCGTGAGCCCGGCGTGCTCGACACGCGTGTTGGATACACCGGCGGGCAGAACGACCACGCGACGTACCGCAATCACCCTGGGCACGCGGAAGCGGTCGAGATCGTCTTCGATCCGGCGCAGACGACCTACCGTGACATCCTGGCGTTCTTCTTCCAGATCCACGACCCGTCGACGCTGAACCGTCAGGGCAACGACGTCGGTACGAGCTATCGCTCGGCGATCTTTCCGCTGACTCCCGAACAGGACGCTGTCGCTCGCGACACGATCGCCGACGTCGACGCGTCAGGTCTGTGGCCGGGCAAGGCCGTGACCACGGTCGAGCCCGCAGGACCGTTCTGGGAGGCCGAGCCCGAGCACCAGGACTACCTGATCACGTACCCGGCCGGCTACACCTGCCACTTCGTGCGCCCGAACTGGGTGCTGCCGCGGCGCACTATTACCGCCTGAGTCCATAACCCCGGAGGGCGTGTTCATCGCTGAGGCGATGGACACGCCCCTCACTGCTGTGCTCCCGGATCTTCGTCGGCGAGGCTCCCAGCAACTTGTGCCAATGCCATCTCGATCGCGATGAGTTCCTTCAGAAGACATCGGAGCTTGTGGAGCAGATGCCTGGAACAACTGCTGGTTGACAGTGGCAGAGATGCGCTGTGCGCACTTTCGCCGGCGGACGCTGGTCACCGACTGCGTGGGGTGTCGCTGGTGACCTCTCCCGGTAGGCCTCCGTGTCCTCGGACAGTTCGTGGATCTCGTCGGCGTCGGCTACTACTTCTGGTTGCTGTTCATCGGGTTCCACACGACGTTCCTGGTGCAGCACACGCCGCGGCACAACTTCGAGCAGCTGTCCCGGATCCGGTCCGGGTCGGGCGCAGTCAGGGCGTCGCGCTCTTCGCACAGTAAGCACGTGTCCGTCAGTGGCCACCAAGGAGTCGAAGGTAAAGTCGAGGATGGACGGCCTTGGGTCACGATGGTGATGTATTGCAGGGGATTCGGGCCAAGAACCCGCGGATCACGCTGCACTTCACGCCGACGTCCGGCTCCTGGCTGAACCTGGTCGAGATCTTCTTCGGGATCATCACCCGCCAAGCGATCCGCCGCGGCAGCTTCAACAGCGTCAAAGAACTCACCACCGCGATCCGCCGGTTCATCGACGGCTGGAACGATCGCTGCCAACCCTTCACCTGGACCAAAACCGCCGACGACATCCTCGACCACGCCACCCCAGGTCAAAGAACATCCTTTACGCGACGCCAGGTACCACGCGACTGAATCATCGGGGGACGTCGAGCGATCTGCCCGCGTGAGTGGTATTTGCTGTAATTCGGGTACCTGTACTCGGCCGTCCAGCAGCGGCGGCGTTTCGAGATTGGCGCTCACGGAGGGTGGCCATGATCACCGTTGGTGGCGTAGACACGTATTACGACTATGACGAGCAGCAGTGGAAGTACCGCCGACTGGGCGGCGGCCCGGTCCGCCTCAAGTCTTCACGTTCGGAGTTGTCCGGCACGAGCGCGGAGAAGGACGCCGAGGAGCGTCAGTCCGACTCCCCAGCTCCTCGCGAACCGGCGTCGCAGCCGTGATCTGCCAGGCGACACCGGGCCGTCCAGGCTTGGTGCTCAAGACCTCTCTGTCGAGCGGTCGGTGAGTTTGTCGCGGAGGCGGTCGACCAGTCCTACGCCCGGGCCGACGAGTTTGTGGAAGAGTTCGGCGTTCGGTGCGGCGGGATGCGGTCTGGTGGGGGCCAGCCTCTTCGCGTGCTCGACCTTCTCCTTCAGTTCGACCAGGGTGGCGGCGGGGAGGTGGGCTCGCAGCTGCGGGAACTGCTCGGTCTCCTCGTCTTGAACGTGGTCGACGAGTACCTGTTGCAGTTGCCGGAGCGCGCCCTCGAACTCGGTGGTTCCCGCGTCCGCGCTCTCGAGCTGCTTCATGAGCGCCTCGAGTTCCCGGTGCTCCTCGGTGTCGTGTTCGACGGCCTGGTCGCCGTCGGGGAGGTGGTCGCGCAGCGCGGGGTAGACATACATCTCCTCGGCGACCGAGTGCCTGACCAGTTCCGCGATGAGCTGATCGGTCAGGTCCCGCCGTTCGTCGGCGTCGCTGGATGCGCTGATCTGGTTCGCGAGTTCCCGGACCTCCCTGTGGTCCTCCGTCAAAACGTCGATCACGTCCTGGTCGGCGCTGCCGCCGGTGGAAGCCATCAGCTTCTCCTTCGTTCGCAGGGATGATGCCGCGCCGGTACCCGCCCCTTGACCGTGGAAGCTCCTGAGGCTGTGCCGTGCAGAGACGAGCGCGTAGCCGGTGTTCGGTGATCAGCTCTTCGCTGCTGCCTTGCCGCCCTTGCGGCCGGCCTTCTTCTTCTGGGCGGTGCTGCCGCCTTGGCTGCTGTTGCCGCCCTTGCCGCCCTGTTTACCGCCGTGCTCGCTCGACTTCGGGGAGTTGGCGATCTTCGCCGCGCGCTGTTTCGACATCCCCTTGTCCTTCAGGGCTTCGTACTGCTTCTCGTTCTTCACGTTCGATGACTTTCCGGGCATCAGTACCTCCACGAGGTGTGTGGTCCATCGTGCTGCCGGTACCCACCGTGGAGACTCTCACCGTGCTTCGGCAGACCAGCCGGGCGACTGGCGTCGTACACAGTCAGACCGGTGACGTGATCCTGACCATCCGAGAAACTCGGCATCGCCGAAGGGTGTCCGAGTGTCGCGGGGAGGTCCGGGTACTGGGCCGGCATGCGGTTCATGACATGGAACGTCTGGGGTCGGTTCGGAGACCGATGGTTGCGGCGGCAGCGGGCGATCGCCGCTACGGTGCGTGCGCAGCGACCGGAGTTCGTTGCCTTGCAGGAGACTTGGCGGGTTGACGGGTTGACGCAGGCGACGGTTCTCGGAGCCGAGCTGGGGATGGCATCGGCCTTTGCCCCCTCGCGGATGCCGCGGGACGCGCATCCCGGCGTACGTCTCGGCCTCGGCATTCTGAGTCGGTTTCCGTTCCGGGCCGTCGAGCGGCACAAGCTGTCGGGCGACACCGTTGCGTTGCGCGGTGAGATCCGCCTCGGTAGGCGCAGTCTCCATTTCATCACCAGCTGCCTGGACTGGGAGGAAGACCGCCAACGCGAACGGCTGGCCCAGGCCCAGGCACTGGCGACGCTGGTGTCCGAGCTCTCCGGTTCCGGCGACCGAGTCGTGTTCGCGGGCGATCTGAACTCACCGCCCGGCCATCCCGAGCTCGAGCCTCTCCTGGATGTGCTGGAGGACTGCTGGCGGCCGGGAGAGGATGGGGTTGGCGTCACGTATAGCTCGCACAACCGCTATCTGGGCCGCGGCGAGTGGCTCGAGGACAACCGGATCGACTACATCCTCACCAGGGGAGGTTTGGTGCCGCGCGAGTCACACGTGCTCGGTTTCGACGAGGACCGAGGTCTGCCGCCGTCCGACCATTACGCTGTCGTTGCCGACGTACTAGTCGCCTGAATCTCACTCGCGACGAGTGATGCGGCCTCCTCGTAGGGACCCAGTAGTCTTTCGGTCGAATGCCGGACTCCGCGCGCGGGTGCTCAACCCGACTGCCTGAGCTGAGCATGCGCCGTGTAGTGGTCGGCTGGGGGATCGATCAGTTGGCTGATCGTCGGGTCGACGACTTCTTGGCCTTCTTCGTCGCCTTCTGGGCGGCTGACCTCGCCTTGGACTTCACCGTCGCCTTCAGATCCTGACTGGTCGAGTACGTGCCGAACAGCGCCGGGTCCGGTGCAGGCGCTGAGGCCGGGCCGCCGAGAGGTTCGGGATCGGTCAGGTACTCCAGCGGGTCGTCACCGTCGGTCCAGCCGCCCTTGCGCCCGTCGGTGCCGTCGGACAGCCGCCAGATGGTGTGGTTGTGTTCCTGGTCTTCCTCGTCGAACAGGGCGTTCGGCACGATCGGTGCCTCGAGCCCATCGGACTCCAGCTCCTCGATCGCCTTCAACCACTGCTTCTGGTGCACCGTGTCGCGGGCGAGATTGAACTGCAGCATCGCCTTGACGCCAGGATCGTCGGTCATCTTGTAAAGACGCGCGGTCTGCAGCCGGCCGTGCGCTTCGGCGGCGGCGTTCGCCCGGAAGTCGGCCAGCAGGTTCCCACTGGCCACGATGTATCCGCCGTTCCAAGGCACCCCTTGAGAGTTCGCCGGAAGCGCTCCGCCGCCGGCGATGATTGCCTGCTGCGGGTCCATCCCGCCGATCATCGCCGCCATCACGGGATCCTGGACGGCCTCGGCCGTCATCGTCGCAGGTGCTCCCTCGAGCAACCGGGCCACCATGGTGGCCAGCATCTCGATGTGACCGATCTCCTCGGTCGCCGTGTCCATCAGGAGGTCCTTGTACTTGCCTTCCATCCGGCAGTTCCAGCCCTGGAACAAGTACTGCATCGTCACGCTCATCTCGCCGAAGGCGCCACCGATGAGCTCCTGCAACTTGCGTGCATAGACGGGATCGGAACGCTCGGGCTTGGCCTCGAACTGTAATCGCTTCGTATGACGGAACATGGCGACTCCCTGGTCGACTTCTGACAACTGGCCACCGCGGTTCCTGACTGGACCCACGTGAGGGCCGATCGGCCCTCGGTACCCCGCAAAGCACCGTCGATGCGCACCTTCGAACCCCAAACCTTCGACCACCTGACGGCGACGGAGACAGCGCCGATCGACGAGGTCATTCGCCGATCTGGCGGTCGATGACCTCGCGGCTGTGGTGCTACCCGGCGGCGTAGCTCGTCCGGACGCGCTACGTCGCGACGAGAAGGTAGTTGCCTTCGTCCACGGAATTGGCCGGTTCCGGCAGCGACGAGACCCGCGCGCGACCCGAGGACACGCGGTGGCAGATGGTGCTGCACGGTGGGGAGCTGCTCGGGTCTGCGCTGAAGCTGGCCCGGGCGACCCGTGGCGAGATCGACAATCTGCCAGGGCTCCGGGTCTTCGAGGAACGGCTGCCCGCCGAAGAGGCCTCGCACGACCTCGATCGGCTGCAGATCATGATCGACACTCTGGACGCGGGCATCTCGGGTTCCAGGCCGCCGACTGGTTGCGGTCGGTGCGGGCGATCAACGTCGGGCTGTCCGACCACCGCCGGATCCTGGCCCAGTTCACCTTCGCCGACGACCAGGACCGCGCGGATCGGCTGGCGTCGGCCCTGGCCGATCTCGCCCGGACCTCGTTGCCCGCGCCGTCAGGTCTGGGCTGGAACGGCTCAGGTCGCGCGCGGTGAGCAGACCAGGGTGCGCGACCGCCGGCTCGTCATCACGGCCGGGTACGGCGTTCAGTCCTGGGTTCGGCTGTGCCGGGGAGTTTGCGGGTGTCGATGAGTTGCTGGGCGACGTCACGGAGCTTGGTGTTGGTGTCCTGGGAGTACCGCCTGAGGATCGCGAACGCGCGGTCGCCGTCGAGGTCGTAGCGTTCCATCAGAATCCCCATCGCCTGGCCGACCAACTTGCGGGCGTCGACGGCTCGCGTCATGGTCTGCTCGCGGCGCGCCGTCGCGAGCGCGACCGACGCGTGCCGGGCGAGGATGTGTGCGATCGCCTCGTCGTCGGCTCCGAACGCGTCCGGATCAGGGCTGTAGAGCCCGAGCACACCCACGGACTGTCCATTGGCGCCGACGGCGAGCGGTACGTCCAGCACGCTGCGGACGCCGAGACCGGCGACCTTCACGGCCCAGTCCGGCCAGCGGTTGTCCGAGGTGGTGTCGCGAATCAGCACGATGGTCCGGTCACGCAGCGACTCGACCAGGGGCCCGGCCTGGGCGTCGATCTGCAGGTTGTAGACGTCGGCAACGACCTGATCGGTCACGGCGGCGATCTCGGGCCTGGAGCCCCGGGTGTGGAGGGCGACGCCGGCGTAGGTGCAGTTCAACGCCTGGAGTGCGAACTGGACGACAGCCTCAACGGTCTCGTCAACGCCATCGGCCTCATGCAACTCGACGGCCAGCCGCGCGAACGTAGCCGCGGCCTCCCCATCGGCCGGGTGAATCGCCTGCCGGTCGGTTTCCCGCGGTGGCTCGGTGTCGGCACCCCGGCGTACGGTGTGATCCATACCCCACATCATCCCTCACGGCAGCTCGGCTCCGCCTCAGACGCCGGGCCGACCGGTTGCCGGACTCCTTGCCACGGAGAACCCGGACTCTGCGCGCTCACGTGGACATGCAGGGTCGGGGATGGGGCGAGGTCTTTGGCCCTGACCACCATCCGCCTGAGTTCGAGCAACTCGTCGACGTTGCAGGCTTGATGCAGGCGTGGCAACAGGTCCTGCTTCGTCGTCAGAGGTTTCGCGGTGGCTCGGAGGGGCACCGCGCTGGCAGCGGCGCTCGATCAGCCCGCTTCCGCACTTGAGACGCCAGGTGCTTCGCTGAATCCAGTTAAGGAGCACCACGCTCATGTCTGCTCATTCTGAGACCAACGCCAACCACGCCATCCGTTCCGAGCGCGGTATCGGCACCGGCACCAAGCCAGCCTTCAAGACCACCGAACTGGTCGCTTACGTGCTGGCCGTGCTGGGCGTCCTGATCGCTTCCGCGGTGGTCGACGACGGAGCGTTCGGGGCGAAGGAGGCTTGGTTCGACGTCACTTTGCTGACGATCGGCTACATGGTCAGCCGTGGCCTCGCCAAGTCCGGCAGTCGCGATTCCTCCGACGACCGGTAGAACCACTCCGCAACAAACGAGTACCGCCCTGCGCAGGGGTCAGGGCGGTACTCGGGTTCCATCACAGCCCGACAAGGTGAACCATGGTGATAGTGGAGCGGCGCTGGAGGCGATGATGACTATGCGCAAACTGCTCGCAACCGCCGCGGTGGTCGGTGCCGCGGTCGGCGCGAAGATCGGTATCGACAAGCTGCGGAATTCCAGCCGTGCCGAGAGCACGATCGCGGATCTGCGCCGCCGAGGCCGCCATTGGGTCGGCCAGGCGAAGGGCATGGCCTACCACGCGCTGCGGCGCCATCCCGACGCCAACGTGGACGACGCGACGCTGGCCGACCGCGTGCGTTCCAGCATCGGACCGCTGGAGAAGCGGCTCCACGTGCCGCGGGTGCTCGTCACGGTCGAGAACGGCACCGTGATCCTGCACGGCGAAATCCCTAACAGCGACGTGGAAACCGAGATCGTCAGCGCCATCGAAGGCATCGCCGGAGTCCACGACGTCCGGTCACACCTCACGTCCGCCTGACCCCACCACGGGACTGCTCGTTCGTGCGAGGCCGCCGGCGTTGGGAACCAGCACGCCGGCCGCTGCGTCGTGCAGCCCGCCTGGTGTCCAGCTCGCCGCGCCGAGTCCGTACAGCCCGATCGAGGTCGACGACAGGGTGCTGTGCCAGGCGGTGCCCCAATCGTCCGACGCAAAGCGGCACCCAACGGTCAGGCGACAGGGCCGAACTGCAATTTCACCGCTGGGACCAATGGGTGCGAGGAGGTACCTCGCGACACGGCCTGTACACCCGGCGATCGGCCAGACCGGCCGTGCCTCGCCGAGGATTGGGTCACGAGGCGGCGGGTATCGGGTGGCCGAGGTTCAAGGGGCAGCCTCAGGAACTACCGGGTCGCGCGGAGCGCCCGGCGCGGACGAGAGGCTCCCATGGCCGACGCCGAATCCCTCCACCCCTCCACCTCGATAGGTGTGCGCCATCCGGTGAGCGCGCCCGTGATCGATCGGAACGGGTCGCAGGACTCCACCGGCACTCCGACATCTGGCTCGTGGGACGACGCCCCGCTCGACGCCGCACCTTTGGACGCGAGGCCGCTCGATGCCGCGACGCTTAAGTCGCTGTTCTCGAGCACTGTTCCCGGCACGGTCGGGTTCGAGGAAGAGCTCCTGGTGGTGTACCGGGGGAGCTGGCTGCCGGCCGACGCCGCCGCCGTGGTGGCGGACATCGGTGACCCTCGGGTCAAGCCGGAGCTGCCGGCGTGCCAGCTCGAGATCGCGACCTCCGTCCACCAGGAGGTGGCGGTCGCCATCGACGAGCTGCGCACATGCCGAGCACTGCTCGCCGCCGCCTGCGGCCCCGACCTGGCCGTGGCAGCCGCTCCTGTCCATCCGCTCCTCGACGGACGCACCGCACTGTCGGCCACGGCGCGGGCCGCCAACCTCGGTGCCCGCTATCGCCAGATCATCGAGCGGCAGTTGGTGTCCTCGCTGCAGGTGCACCTGGCCTTCGGCGATGCCGACTGCACGTTAGGCGTTTACCACGCGCTGCGGGATCTTCTCCCGGAGCTGGCGGCGCTGGCGGGTGCTGCCCCATTCGCCGCCGGACGGGACACGGGCCTGTGCTCGGTGCGTCCTGTGATCGCCTCCGAGCTGCCTCGCCAGGGCATACCCCCGATCATCGCCTCCTGGGAACAGCTCGCCGGGGACCTCGCCTGGTTGGTCCGAGGGGGCGCGGTCTCCGACACGTCAGAGTGGTGGTGGGAGCTGCGACCGCACCTGCGCTACGGCACGCTCGAGTTGCGCGTCCTCGACGTACAGCCGACTGTGGACGGGACCAGCGCGGTGGCAAGGCTCGTGCACGCGCTCGCCGCCCGGTTCGCAGAGCTTCACCACCTCGGCGAGCTCCAACCGCCGGCGCCGACCTGGCGGATTGCGGAGAACCGGTGGGCCGCGCTCCGTGACGGCGTCCGCGGCGAACTCCTCGACCTGCGCACCGGCGAGGCCCGACCCGCCCGCCGCTGCCTCCACGACCTGATCGATGCCGCTGAGTCCTACGCTCCCGACGGCCTGGACGACGTACGAGCGATGGTGGAGAACCCAGTGGTGGAGCACCTCCGAGCGCTCGGTCCCGAACGGGTCATGCCCTGGCTCGCGGAGGTGTTCACCGAATGAAGCTGCTGACCCTTCCGGGCGTCTTCGCTCCCATCTCCGACTCGTGGATGCTGGCCCGCGCCATCCGTCAGGAGGCCATCGGGCCTGGCTCCCGGGTGCTCGACGTCTGCACCGGGAGCGGTGTCCTCGCACTCACCTCGGCGGCGTGCGGCGCGGCCACTACCGCGACCGACGTCTCCCGGCGAGCGCTACTGACCGTCAAGCTCAACGCGCTCCGGTGCGGCCTCCGCATCCGGACGCTGAGGGGACGGACGTTCTCACCTGTGGCCGGGGAGCGGTTCGACCTGATCGTGAGCAACCCGCCGTACGTACCCTCGCCCCGGCCCGACGTGCCCCGCCGTGGGGCGTGCCGGGCATGGGAAGCGGGCCATGACGGGCGGATCGTCCTCGACGCACTGTGCGACAAGGCCCCCGCCCACCTGCGCCCTGGTGGGGTCCTTCTTCTCGTACATTCGTCCCTGATCGATACGGACGCGACCCTGGATCGGCTGCAACGAGCCGGCCTGGTCGACGTGGAAGTGCGAGCGCGTGAGCGGGGTCCGCTAGGCCCCCTCATGCGAACCCAGCAAGCCGCAGGGACGATCGCTTCCGACGTCGACGAGGAGGAAGTGGTGATCATCCGGGCAAGCATCCCACCGGCCCGCTGACCCACAGGCACATAACGGTGGAGAGCAGTCGCCGCCCGTGATCCTGGCCTGGCGTCCTGTGCGATTGCCGCTACCGCCGTAGATCGGTTCGCTGTGGTCGGCTTCGGGGTTCATCTCTCCCTTCGCCCGGGGCGTTCCTGCTGATGGGGTTACTGCAGCTCCCGTCCGGCGTGCCGCGGCGGTGGGTGTGTCTGAAGCTCGTGGGCTCGACGGGTGGGTGATCTATCAGCTGGATCCGGCGACCTTCTTCGACACCGATGGCGACGGGACCGGCGACCAGGAGCTGCAGAGGGGTTCCTGCGTCTGCCGTACGACGTCGCCGCAGTAGGAGAACTCCTGACCTGCCCGTTCTGCATCTCGGTGTGGATCGCGACCGGCTTCACCGTGGGGTTCCTGTTCGTCCCAGGGTTCACCCGGCTGGTGGCGTCGACGCGTCTCGCGGCCAGAGCGCGCGAACTTGTCGATGAGGGCACTGCCCTCGAGGCAGCCTGTCGAATCATCATCTTGGAAGATCAGCTCGCCGAAGCCCTGCGTATCAACGAACAGTTGCGGGGCCGGAGCTAGCACCATGGTGTCGGCGGGGTCAGGCCCCGGGTGCCCACGGCAACCACATTTCGCTTGGAGACCGAGATGGCCCTGCTGGATCCCGCCAAGTCATTCGACGCCGATATGTTCGCGCAGTTGGCGATCGAGTTGCACGACGCCCCAGGAGTGGACGAGACGCTGGAGACGGTGGTGCAGTTCGCGTTGCAGGCCGAGAACTGCAGTCACGCCGGCGTCGTGCTAGCGGTCCGAGGGGGCCGCGCAGAGATCGGCCTGGTCACCGATCCGATCCTCGGTACCTTGTACCGGGTCGAGATCGAGGCCGGCGCTTGCCGCATTGTCCGGCGCCACGATCGTCGTTCCCGACGTCGCCACCGACCACCGCTGGCCGCGCGGCAATCCGCAGCCGCGGACGCCGGGATCGGAAGTGCGCTGCATGTCCCGATGACGGCCGGCGACCGAAAAACAGGCGTCCTGTCGCTGTACAACACCCAGTCGAAGGCGTTCACCGTCGACGATGAAGCGAGCCTGCACATCCTGGCCCGGCACGCCTCGGTCGCAGTCGCCACGGCCCGGCATGAAGTCGCGATGGTTCAGGCTGTGGATGCCCGCAAGCTGGTCGGACAGGCAATGGGCATCCTGATGGAACGCTTCGACATCACTGCTGATCAGGCGTTCGCGGTCCTGAGGCGCTACTCCCAAGACACCAACACCAAACTGCGCGACGTCGCCCACCAGTTGGTCGATACCCGCGAACTGCCTCACTGACAGCGCTCGCGGCCGAGCGCTGATGACCGTCTGCCACGCCCGGATCGCTCCGGCGACTGCGAAACCAAGGGCGGCGACCAGCATCCACCCAGACGATTGCGCCAACTGCGTGGACGAGTCCTGGCCGATCAGTCGTCGTACAGCTGTGGGGCCGACGCGCGTCGGGAGAGCGCGGCACCGGTAGGCTACCCGGTCGATCCCGCCTGTCGGTCGGCGTGGAGTTCGTCGGCGTCGCGGACGCCGCGCAGGGCAAGATAGACGGGAACAGGCGAGACGGCGACGATGGCGCCGGCGATCAGCAGGGTGGCCCGGATGCCAACCAGCTCGCCGAGGATACCGCCCAGCGCTGCCCCGAGCGGAAACAGGCCCATGATGAGGAAGCGCATCGTCGCGTTCACGCGGCCGAGAAGCTGTGGCGGACAGAACCGCTGCCGGAGGCTCAGACTGCTGATCGCATACACGATCTGACCGAACTCCCCTGCTGCGGTGCCGACCGCGACGAGGATCACGGACCAGCCGGGTTGTGCGAGCGGCGTCAACAAGGCGAGTGGACCGGTTGCGGCCAAAGCCAACCAGATGATGCGAGCTGAGCCGAACCGGCGAGCGAGCAGGGGCGTCAGCGCCGCGCCCGCCATGGCCGTCACAGACCCTGCCGCGAGCAGCAAGCCGATCAGCCGAGGCGACAGCAGGAGGGTCCGCACCAGAAAGATGAAGGAGACCGAGGCCGCTGTCGCGAAGGCGAGATTGCCTGTGGCGCTGGTGAGAGCGATCGCTCGCAGACTCGGTGACCGTGCCACGAATACCAGGCCTTCCTTGATCTCCGTGCGCCACCGTGGAGGCTCTGGCGACTGGTCCGGTGCAAGCTCCGATGTCCGGATCGCCACCAGTGATCCCGCGGAGAGTGCAGAGGTCATTGCCTGCATCAGTACGACGTTCACGGCGCCGGCTGTCGCGACGAGCCAGCCACCAATGCCGGGGCCCAGGACCTGGCCTGACGCCCGTACTGTCTCGATCGCAGCATTACCTGTCAGCAGCCGGTCGTTGCCGATGATCGAGGGGAGGTAGCTCTGGTAGCCGACGTCGAAGAAGACGCGGGCGACCCCGACAAGGAAAGAGACGATGATCAGTTGCGTCATCGTCAGCAGGCCGAACACTGCCGAGAGAGGAAGCGTCGCGAGGGCGACGGCACGAGCGAGTTCGCTGCCGATCAGCACAGGGCGACGTCGCCGGCGGTCGATCCATGCACCGGCCGGCAGGCCCACGAGCGTGAAGGCGACGGTCCCGGCGGCCGTCACCAGGCCGAGTGCCGCCGGCGACGCATCGAGGACGAGTACTGCGAGGAGTGGCACAGCGACGCCGCTGACCTGGGCGCCGAACTGACTTATGGTCTGGCCGATGAGCAGTAGCCGAAAGTCGAGCTGCCGCCATCTCTGGCTGTCAGACACGCGAACCTCCGTGGAGCCGGGTGGGTGGACAACCCCACCCCGTCACTCCGAAGGCGTCGCTAGGGGTGGGGCACGTTACCTGCTTCGCAGTGCGGGGTCAATTTCGCGGTACCGACCGTTCCCGGCGGGGCTCGAAGGCGGCCTGGTTGGGGTGGATGTCGGCACGACCAACCTGAAGGTGCCGGAATCCGGATCGAGACCCCTGGTGCCGACGGCAAAGTCGGCGGCTGTCACGAGCTCTTTGCCGCGTGTGGAGGTGAAGGCAACCGAGCAGGCGCCCTTCGCCCGGCCGCCGCCAGGCCGTTGACCCCGGTGGGCGAGGTACCGGAGGTGTCGGGTACGGCGCGAACCCGGTGGCGAAGCCGGAACGCGTGCTGTAGTCGGAAGACGGCATCGAGGCGACGTGAGCGTAGTCGCGGGTTCGTCGCTCGCATCGTGTGACGGGTCGGTGGCATCAGGCAATCTGTTCAGGAGGTGCCATGAAACGACAAGAGCCGCGGGCACGCATCGGCACGCGATGGACGGTGTTTCGGGTGTGGGAACTGGTGTCGCGTGAGAATCGGTGTGCTGGATGTCGGGTCGAATTCGGCCCAGCTGCAGGTAGTGGAGGCGTCACCCGGTGCGCCGCCGCTGCCGACGCATGCGGTGAAGCACGCAACCCTGCTCGGTGAGGCGATTCAGCCGGACGGTTCGATCGCGCAGGAGGGCGTCGACCGGGTCATCGAGGCGGTTCGCGACACGGTGGCCGCAGCGCGGTCGTTGCAGGTGGATCGGCTGTTCGCGTTCGCGACGTCGGCGGTGCGTGATGCCTCGAATCGCGCGGAGATCGCGGCGCGGTTGCGGGACGAGGCGGGGATTCAGCCGAGGTTCCTGACGGGCGAGGACGAGGCTCGGCTGACGTACCTGGCGGTCCGCCGCTGGTACGGCTGGTCGGCCGGGCGGTTGCTGGTGCTGGACATCGGTGGTGGTTCGATGGAAATCGCCCTCGGTCGCGACGCGCAGCCTGAGCTGGCTGTGTCGCTGCCCCTGGGCGCGGGTCGACTGACGAGAGCCTTCTTGCCCGACGATCCGCCGAACAAGCGACAGTTGCGTGAGCTGCGCCGCCACAGCCGGTCAACATTGCGAGAGATCTCAGACCGGCTCCGATGGGAGGGCGATCCGAAGAGGGTGATCGCCAGTTCGAAGACTTTCAAGCAACTGGCTCGGCTGACCGGTGCTCCGCCGCAACGGACCGGACCGTTCGCACAGCGCCGCCTGCGTCGCTCCGATGTAGCGGCGTGGATCCCCCGGTTGGCGAAGGCGCCGGCGGCCGAGCGAGCTCGACTCCGCGGTATCTCCGAGGCTCGTGCCCGGCAGGTCGTTGCCGGGGCCATCGTCGCGCACGCTGTGATGACGACGCTCGACATCACATCGGTTGACGTGTCGCCGTGGGCGCTGCGGGAAGGCATCATCTTGCACCATCTCGAGACTGTCATGCATCAGGAGCAGCCACTCACGCTCGATTCTCTGCAGCCTGTCGAGGTGCTCGAGCCCACCGTCACACAGCCTGCCAACGTCACCGTGATGCCGGTCCCGTCCGCCTGATCCGGACGACACCGAACCCCCACCGACTGCGACTGGATCACACCTGAGGAGGTATGGCGATGAGCACCTCTCCTGTTCCGCCCGTTCCACCGGTGGTGCCTGGAGGCAGTCCCGACGAGCCCGACGTCACGACACGGCCCGGTGACGACAGCCCGCTGGAGCAGCCCGTTCCGGAACCCGATCCCGACGAAGACCCCGACGAGCAACTCCCGCGAGAGTAGGCATCGGCCGTTTCACGTGGCCGTCTTTGGTTGGCATTGGGGGCACCAAGTGGTGCCCCTGCTGCCGACGCGGCCGTGAGAGAGCGCGGTGCCGCAGCGCGGACAGACTCCCGAGGCTTCGTCGCGACGGCCGGTGAGCCAAGTCTTGCGCGGTGGCACGCGCCCTTGTTCGATGGACTTCCGTAGCACGGTGCGCATCCTGGCGTGGAGGCGGGCGAAGTCCTGGCCGTGCAGATCGGCGCACGATCGGCGGGGATGGATGTAGGCGCGCCAGAGGATCTCGTCGGCCAGGAGATTGCCGAGGCCGGCGATGACCGACTGGTCCACGAGCGCCGGTTTGACCTGTCGGCGCAGCCCGCTCAGTCCGTCCCTGAGCTCGGAGGCCGACAGGTCTGCCGCATCCGGACCGAGTTCGGCGAGTACACGCCGTACGGCGTTCTCATCGCGCGCGAAGCCGAGTCCGTGGAGCTTACGCATGTCGCGATAGCGCAGTTCGCCGTCGCCGAAACCGAAGACGATCCGGTCGTGGCGGTGCGGACTGGTTGCCCAGTGCAATGACCCGGTCATGCCGAAGTGCAGCAGTACGGCGCCGCCGCCGCGCGAGCCCACCACCGGAACGAACAGTTGCTTGCCGTGCCGCCACGGCTGCCCGAACTCCCGTCTCCGCAGTACACCGCGTAGGCGCCGGACACCGATGCCGTGGAGTACGCCGGCGTCGAGCACGTCGACGTACTGGACCGGACGCCCGACCGCGTGATCGGCAAGCACCCGGCGAAAACCCTCGACATCCGGCAACTCCGGCACCCTTGCGCTGTACCCCGCCGCACCCCGCGGCAACCGGCGATGCCGCCTGAATCCTCCGGACTATTCGTCACCGGACAAGTCGCGACAGATCATGGTGACTCCCTGACTGCTCCCCTCCCCGGGACGAAACGGTGAACCTACGAATGCGGAGTGCCGGTCCGGGCACCGGCTGGATACTCGAAGCATCGTGGACTGTGAGACTGAGCGAGGTGTTCGGTGATGACGACCGCACGTGACTTGATGACGGCCGGTGCCGAGTGTGTCGGTGAGAACGAGAGCCTGGTCGAGGCCGCCCGCAAGATGCGGGAACTGGACGTCGGTGCCTTGCCGATCTGCGGCGAGGACAACCGGTTGAAGGGGATGCTGACCGACCGTGACATCGTGATCAAGTGCATTGCGGACGGTGGTGATCCGGCAGCAGCGAACGCTGGGCAGTTCGCCCAGGGGAAGCCGGTGACGATCGGTGCCGACGACAGCGCCGAAGAGGCGATGCAGACGATGAGCGAGCATCAGGTACGGCGTTTGCCGGTGATCGATGGCCATGACCTGGTCGGCATGCTGGCCTTGGCCGACGTCGCCCGCAGCCTCGGCAAGTCGGATACCGGTGACGTCGTCCAGGATGTCTCTCGACCCTGACGATCGGTCCGTCGGGTCCGGAGCGTCTCGAGGCCAAGATCCGCAAGCAGCTGGACGACCGCAACGCCTCCACATCCACTGGTGCTCGGCCATCAGCCTTCGATGCCGCGCAGACGGCGTACTTGGCGAGGTGGCGAACAACGTGCTTGCGACAACCGCTGGGCGTGCCAGGACGGCGTGACGCGAATGACTTGCGGTGGGGTCGACGGTGTAGGCGTCTTCGCCGAGGTCGTCTTGGCCGCCCGCAGTGGCGGCCTGTCTTGCTGTTGCTGTGTGCCGCGGATGTCTTGGTGACGTTGGACGGTACGGTGTTGCCGGGTTCGCGCACAGTACGGCGCTTCTGCTGTCGGCCCGGGCCGTTCAGGGCCTGGGCGCGGCCTTGGCTGTGCCTGCGGCACTCGCGTTGCTGTCGGCTATGTATCGGCAGGAACGGCAGCGTCAACGCGCGCTCGGTGATCTCTCGGCGGCCATGGATATCAGCATGGTGGTCGGCTTGGTCGTCGGCGGGCTTTCACCGCGACTGTGGGCTGGCCGTGGTGCTTGTTCATCGTCGTACCGATCGGCCTCGTCGCGGCCGGGCTCGCTCCAGCAGCGCTGCCCACGAGCCGGGATCAGACAGCACCTCGACTCGACCTGCTCGGAGCGGCGCTGGCTGCGGCCGGATTCGGGACGTTGGCGTTCGGGATCTCACGGTTCGACCAGCTCGGTGTGACCGCGATTCCGGTGCTCCTGGGTGCGGTCGCTCTGCTGGTCGGGTCCGTCGCCGTCGAGCGTCGTCCGGTGGGTTCGGCAGCATGCTGTTCATCGCAACGCTCTACCTGCAACAAGTGCTCGGGTACTCCGCTCTGCAGACCGGACTCGCCTTCGTACCGCTCACGGCGCAGGGGATGAGTGGTATCCGTGACGGCGAACGCGGGCTCGCGTCTGAGCCTGCGCGTGGCAACTGCTCGCAGTCTCAGGCAGCCTGTCCGCGTCGCCGCAGCGGCTGCTGGTTCGTGATGACCCCACGTCCACGCTGCCATGCCTCGGTACATCCGCCGTTCTGTGAGGTGGGTGCAGAATGACGGGATGGCTGTTGTCGAGGAGTCGTCCGGCGAGGCTGCAACGATTGCGGAACAGATTGCTGGTCTCGCTCAGGAGAAGGGTTTGACCGTCGCGGTCGCCGAGTCTCTGACGAGCGGTGAGATCGCGTCCCGCTTGGGTGCAGCTCCGGAGGCCAGTTCGTGGTTCACCGGCGGCGTGGTGGCGTACGCGTCGGAGGTCAAGTTCACGGTGCTGGACGTTGAGCCGGGACCTGTTGTGACGGCGCAGTGCGCTGCTCAGATGGCTCGTGGTGTTGCCCGCTTGACGGGTGCTGATCTCGCCGTGGCAGTGACGGGAGTTGGTGGCCCGGGTCCGGACGAAGGCCACCCCGCCGGAACAGTGTTTCTCGCCGTCAGTTCGGGCTCGGAAGAGCAAGTCGCCCAGCATCGGTTCGACGGCGCTCCACCGCGGGTAGTGGAGCTCGCAACCATCGCCGCGCTGCAGGCGCTGTCGACCGTGCTGGTGACGATCTGAACGGCGGCGTGGGTGACATACCTCGCAGACCAAGGTCCATGCGGTCATCGCACTCGGTCAAGCGGGTCGTCCGTCGGACCAGCGATCCTGCGCGGTGAGCGGATCAGCGCGAGTGTCCTCACTCGGACGCCGGACGGCGGTGGTTCTCCTGGATGCGGCCGACCCGGTGGCCGGGGACGATCGGTGGTGTCCGAGAGGGTTCAGTTCGGCGAGTGGTCTTGTGGCTGTGTCTGATGTAGGTGGGGATCGCGAGCCAGAAGGCGACGAACCACGCGAGGACGGCCGCGACCAGGACGATGGCGGCCAGGCGGGGGAGTACGACGTCCAGCGCGATCAGGACTCCACCGCAGATCGCTGCGACGAGGAAGACCAGCCCTGCGCAAGCCAGGCGATCCGCGATGGTGACCAAGCGGTCGCGGAGTCCCAGCTGGTAGAGCATGCGGTGGAAGGCGACTGGTGCGAGGAACAGTGCGACGGCAAGTGCCGAGGCAATCAGGGTGCCGGCGTACACGGCGTGGGTGAATTGATCGGCGGTATGGAACTTGCTCTGGAAGCCGATGGCCAGCAGGAAGGCGAACAGGATCTGGGTGCCGGTTTGGGCGAGCCGTAGCTCCTGGAGCAGCTCGTTCCAGTGGCGATCGAGTCGCTCGCCGGAAGTCTCGCCATCGCGTTCGTACGTCAGGGGGCCGGATCGAATCATGGTTGACTCACTTGGGTGGCATGGGTGCGGCGTACCGGTTTCGGATCGGTGCTCATGGTCTGCCTTCGGTACTGCGTTGTGTCCTTCGCGGTACCCGCTATCCGCCGGGCCGACACCCAGCATTGGTTCGTGCGCGGGTTGGCGGGTCCGGACACGGCACGGGAACCGAGCAGGTCATCCACCGCTGGCCTGGCCGATCTCGCGGTCGGAACCTGTCACGATTGCTTGAGGCATGCAGCGCCGTTGCCCTTGGCAGCCACCTGGATACGCTGTTGGCCATGGTGCGCGACGACTCCGGAGGCCAATTGGTACTGGCCGATCGTGTAGGTGAGGCCGACCAGCGGAGCGCGGCTCGGGAAGTCGTGGCCGGCAAGGCGGGTACCGATCAGAGCGTCGGAGATGACGAAGAGTGCGCCGCCGGACCCAGTGCGCCGGTCGTACCAGCCAGAGGTCACTGCAGTCGCCGTCAGCATCACGGAATAGGCGGCGACGGGTCTCCGGAGCGGGCCGAGGCGCGGCCAGAGGACAGCCACGATCGCGGAACCGGCGCCGGTGTACGCCGCGAGGACCTGCCAGCGAGTTCGCTCGAGGCCGCGCGCGAACAGTGTCACGTAGCAGGCGTGTGCAGCGGCGTACGTCGCCATGCCGGGGTACAGCAGGCCTTGCTCCATCAGGGTGTCACCCGTGGCCGAGGCGAGGAGGGCGGCTACGAGGAGGCGTGGACATCCTCTGCGTCTAGACCATGCCGCGAGGGTCGGCATGAGTGCGCTCTTCGAGACGACCCGCAAGACAGGGACGTTGAGCACATGGCCGACAGCATGGGCCATTGCGCAACCCCAGTAGGCAGCCGCCCAACCCGTGTCCTGTGAATGCCCCATCGACAGCAAGCCACCGAGCTCGAGTCGGTTGACCAAGCGACCAGCGCGATGCTTCACACCCGACCGGTACCCTGTCGCTCGCGGCGAAACCTGCCGGGTCGGCCCGTCGGTACCGGGTCGGCGCTGACCCGGTACCGACGCTGGCGGCGGCGAGCGTGATTTCGATGACAGCTGAGAGTGACGATCGCCGTAGGGTTGCCAACCACTGTCTGACAGCCGCGGCCACGAGGCCGGCCGAGCTTGCGTCCGTTGACCACCCGGCCGGATGGGTGCCACGGCTCAGCCGATTTCGGCGGGTACCGCGGTCAGTGGGGTTGTTCGGCGTGGTGGATGATTCGGGTTGCGATGGTGGTGAGGGTTTCGCCGGTGTTGCGGGGCATCGAGTTGAGTAGCTGGTATGCCTGGGCCATGTCGATATCGTGGCGCTCGGCCAGGACGCCCTTGGCCTGTTCGATCACGATCCGGCCTTGGAGCGCGTTGTTGATACGGTCCGCGATCTCGTTGTCGCCGACATCCATGCTGTGCAGGATCACGACGGCTGCGACATCGGCGAAGGCCTGGGACAGGTGCAATGCGCTGTCGTCGAGTGGTTCGGTCGTGCGGTGGAAGGCGTTGAGTCCGCCGATGACGTTGCCGTGCCAGCGCAGCGGACTGGTGTGGATCTGGGCGAAACCTGCGGCGGCGATGGCCTTCCCGATCTCACCCCATCGCTGGATGATCTGCTCCGATCCGATGACATGAAGCTGTTGACCGGTGCTCAAGGTGTCGACGCAGGGGCCGGTGTCGGTCTGGATCTGGTAGAGCTCGAGCTCGGCGGCGGTGTGGGAGGTTGCCGAGAGCAACTCGAGCCCGTTCTGGCCGTCGTGGACCAGGATGCCGAGCGCGGCGGCACCGGTGAGAGCGCCGCAGTCCTCCAGCAACCCGGTGATCGTGCCGACCACATCGTGGGGGCCGACCATCGCGGCGGCCGCGTTGGCGAAGGCTTCGGAGGCGTTGGCGGCGATCATGAGGTCTGGGTTCCCCCGTCGGTGTCGGTGTCTCGGTCGGATTCGCGGGACGACCCCGGCAACTGATCGGGGCGAAGCGAGGTGTCGGGATCGGCAAACCGCAGCCTGCGGTCCACGACAAGCCGGGCGACCTCAGTCATGCTGGCGTTGTGGGCGAACGCATGGGCGCGCAGCAGCGCCACGGCGTCGGTGACGGTGATGCCGAGTTGGGTGAGGACCATGCCGGTGGCTTGATGGATCGCGGCCCGGTCGGCCCAGGTCCGGCTGTCGAGATCGTGCAGGTATCCCTCAGGGTTCTGCAACAGTGCGGTGCCGATCGCGTCGGCCAAGAACTGGGCGGTGGCGGCATCAGGCACCGGGGGAGCGGAATGGTGGGTGGTCAGTACGCCGAGCACTTGCCCGGCGGGCCTGATCGGTACGGCGTGGAGCGTCAACTCACCGACTGCGGCCTGGGCGGCGGCGGTGAAGTTCGACCAGGCGCTGCCCTGGGCATTCAGGTCGAGGGTGACGATGGTTCCCGAGCGGTAGGCCTGGTTGCCAGGGCCCTCGCCGAGGACCTCCTGAAGGTCCTCGAGCCGGGCCGCGGCATCGTCGGTGCTGCACAGCGTCACCCGCTCGGCTCGGGTGTTCGACAGGGTCAGCGCGGCTCCGTTGCCGCCGAGGATGCGAAGGTACGCATGGCACAGGCGTACTTCGAGCGGCTCGCCGCTCGGTTCGGCGATCGCGCGCGCCAGCCGGGCGAGCAGGCCAGTCTTGTCAAGCGTCGCCACGAAGCGCTCCTTTCGGAGCCAGCCCATCCGACCTCGGACAGTCGAAGCCGGCGTCGTGATCAGTTGAGGCAACGACGGGTGCGTCGAGTGGGGTCTGAACCGTCTCGGTCAGGTTGATCGGTGCCTGCATGGTGGCGACAGCCTTCGTCATGGCTGCGGCGAGACTTCCCACCGGATCATGCTGCATGAGGACTCCTCCGGTGGCCGGGTGGCGCCTTGTCTGACGGTTAGGGATCAAACGTCTCTACCTGTCACCGTACTCCCGGCATGCGGTCGGGCGATGGCACCTCGACAAATGCTGACGGCCGGAGCGTCCGAACCCGGCTGGCATGCATGGACGCCCGCGACGCGGGCACGGTCTCCTCAACGCCCTCGGCCTCATCCAGTTCGATGGCCAGCCGGGTCGACGTGGCAGCGACCTCCCCACCGGCAGGGTGAATCGCCGACTACCCCGGTGGTGCGCGTTCGCTGGACACTCCGCGAACTACTTTGGCTCTCGAGGCTCTCGAGGCTGACTTCAGGGTCACACTGAGGTAGCCGGCACAACCTGCCGCCACCATCAAGGAGCCCGATCGTGAATCTGCCGCGCGACACCCACCTCATCGAGGTGATGACCGAGGTCGCGGCGGCGCTGCTCGTACCGATCGACCTCGACGAAACCCTGGACAGGATCACCGCCAGCGTCACCGAGACGATTCCTGGCGTCGACTACGCCAGCGTCTCGGTCACGACCCGCGGCGGCCAGATCCGTACCCTCGCACCGACCGGTGCCATAGCGATCCAGGCCGACGAACTGCAATACGAGTTCGGCGAAGGGCCGTGCCTTCAGGCCGCCCTTACCGAGCCAGTGGTCGAGGTCGACGACCTCACCAGCGATCTGCGCTGGCCCACCTATGGGCCCAAAGCCGCAGCACTCGGAGTCAAGTCGCAACTGTCCTTCCAGTTCCGCGCCGACCCGCACGTCCGCGGCGCACTGAACCTCTACGCAACTCAGCCGCACGCCATCGACGGTGAATGCCGCCAACTGAGCGCTATGTTCGCCGCGCTCGTCGCAGTCGCCATGGGCTGGGCACGCCGCGACCAGACCCTGGGCCAGGCCGTCGTCAGCCACACCACGGTCGGACAAGCAGTCGGCGTCATCATGGAGCGCTACCGCCTCGACCCCGACCGCGCTTTCGGGTTCTTGGTCCGCACCTCCCAGAACGGCAACATCAAACTCCACCAAGTTGCCGAGCGCATCGTGGCCGACGCGGCCCGCACCGCGCAACGAAACGAGCAGTAAGGCTCGCGAGCTGACCGGACACACCCTCGCGGCGACCAGCCGCCAGGGCGCCTCGCCCCGAACAACGGACGAAATCGGGACGCGAGACGACTGGTCACCCGCTGCCAGTCTGCGCCCCTAAGCCAATCAATCGGTGCGCCGTGGACATGTCAGGCCTTGGCTGGATGGTGGACGAGCTGGGCCGCGTGGGCGAAGGAGATGAGGCCGGCGGCGAGGGCGGCGCGGTCGTCCTCCGTCATGAGAGCAAGGATCTCGGCGATGCCGCCTCGGCGAGCGCTGCGAATGCGGGCCAGGCCCCGGCGGCCTTTGGCGGACAGCCTCAGCTCTACCGTCCGTCGATCGTGGTCGGGGGTACGGCGAAGAACCAGGCCGTCGTCGGCCAGCCGGTTGATGATCCGGCTGGCCGAGGGGGCGGAGACGTCGAGCTGACCCGCGAGATCGCTGAGGCGCAGCGGTCCGTGCTGGTCGAGCGTGAGCAGCATCCGGATCTGTAACACGGACAGCTGTGCGGACGTGCTCAACGCACCCAGCGTCACCTCGAAGAGCGCGATCGACGCCTGTTCGATCACCGGCGCCGACGCGGCCGCGTCCCTGCGATCGCGCGCACTGGTGGCCGTCACCTGGTCACTCATCGTCCGACGATACCAGCCGCAGGATCCGCCTCCCGGCAACGGTAGTTGTCATAGATCAAGAGTTGACCTCCATCACTGATCGGAGTTTGCACCGTCGGAGCCGTGGGTACCGGCGGGCCGGTTCAGCCGTGCTGCCGAACCGCGACCCCGGGAGGGATACCGTGACGCTGGAGCTGGAGCGGACAGTCGATGTTCCCGCCGCGCCGGAGTGGCTGGAGCGAGCCCTGCGCGGCAGGGTCGACGGTGAGGTCCGCTTCGATCGGGGTTCGCTGGCGACGTACTCGTGCGACTCGTCGAACTACCGCCAGATCCCGATCGCTGTGGTGGTACCGCGGACGGTGGAGGCCGGCGTCGGGGCCGTCGAGGTCTGCCGAACAGCGCGAGTCCCGGTAGTGTCCCGCGGCGGTGGTACGAGCCTCGCCGGGCAGGCGACGAACGCGGCGGTCGTGATTGACTGGAGCAAATACTGCCATCGGATGGTGTCGGTGGAGGCGGCCGCCAGGACCTGTGTCGTCGAGCCGGGGATCGCTGTGGACGACCTGAACCGGGCGCTGGCGCCCGACGGGCTGATGTTCGGGCCGAAGCCCTCGACGCATCAGACCTGCACGATCGGTGGGATGGTGGGGAACAACTCGTGTGGCGCGAGCGCGCAGGCGTACGGCAAGACGGTCGACAACGTTCGCCGGCTCGAGGTGCTGACGTACGCCGGCGATCGGATGTGGGTCGGGCCAACGCCCACTGACGAACTGGAACGCATCACGTCCGGCCACGATGCGCGGGCTGACCTCTACCGACGGCTGGTCGGCCTGCGGGATCGGTATCTCGGCCAGATCCGCACCGGTTATCCGAAGATCCCGCGCCGGGTCTCCGGATACAACCTCGACGCGTTGCTGCCCGAGTCCGGGTTCGACGTGGCCAAGGCTCTGGTCGGCAGTGAGGGAACCCTGGTAACCGTTCTGCACGCGGAGCTCGAGCTCGTGACGGTACCGGCGTACCAGACGATGGTGCTGCTGGGCTACCCCGATCTCGAGGCGGCCGGCCGGGCAGTACGGCGGATCCTGCCGCACGAGCCATGGCAGCTCGAGGGGCTGGACGAGATACTGATCGGCCTCGAGCATGGCGAGCACCTGGTCGACACAGCGATCCGGCGGCTGCCGGAGGGGCGGGCCTGGCTGACCGCGCAGTTCGCGGGCGAGACGTTCGCCCAGGTCGACGCGGCCGCGCACCGGCTGATGGACGATCTGAAGACCGGCGACGATCCGATCCCATCGATGGTCTACCTCGACGATCCGGGCCGGGAGGCCGAGCTGATCGAGCTGCGGGAGGCAGGTCTGGGCGCGACCGCGCATCCGGTCGCCAGGCACGAGAACTGGGAGGGGTGGGAGGACTCCGCCGTTCATCCGAACGACCTGGGGGAGTACCTGCACGATCTCCGCGAGCTGCTGTCGCGGTTCGGGTACGACGAGACCGAGACCTCACTGTACGGACACTTCGGACAAGGCTGTGTGCACACTCGGATTCCGTTCGAGCTGCGGACCGCAGACGGAATCGCGCACTACCGCGACTTCGTGCGGCAGGCGGCCGAGCTGGTCACGAGGTACGGCGGTTCGCTGTCGGGGGAGCACGGCGACGGCCAGTCCCGGGGTGAGCTGCTCACGATCATGTTCGGGCCGGATCTGGTTGTGGCGTTCGGTGCGGTCAAGGCGATCTTCGATCCGGACAACCGGATGAATCCGGGCAAGGTCGTGGACCCGAATCCGCTCGACTCGCACCTGCGTCTCGGTACCGGCTTCGCGCATCCGCCGATAAAGACCCAGTTCAGCTATCCCAAGGATGACGGCACGTTCACGAACGCGGCGCTGCGGTGCGTCGGCATCGGCAAGTGCCGCACATCGGCCTCCGAGAACGGTCAGGTGATGTGCCCGTCCTACCTGGTCACGCGGGAGGAGGAACATTCGCCGCGGGGCCGTTCACGGCTGCTGTTCGAGATGGTGCGCGGCGAGGTGATCCCGGACGGCTGGCGGTCGACCGAGGTCCGCGACGCGCTCGACCTCTGTCTGGCCTGCAAGGGGTGCAAGGTCGACTGTCCGGTCGGCGTCGACGTCGCGACGTACAAGGCCGAGTTCCTCTCGCATCACTACGCCCACCGGATCCGTCCGACGGCGCACTACTCGATGGGCTGGCTGCCGGTCTGGGCGCTTGCGGCCCGGCGTGCTCCGAGGCTCGTCAACGCCGCGACACACCGAGCACCGCTGTCCGGCATAGTGAAGCGAGCCGGTGGGATCGCGCCGGAGAGAGCACTCCCTCGCTTCTCGGAGCAGCCGTTCACGGACTGGTGGCGCACTCGCCCACGCCGAGCCGAGCGGGCGGAGCGTGGCCGGCTCGTCCTTTGGCCGGACACGTTCACCAACTACTTCCGTCCGTCCATCGGTAGAGCAGCCGTCGAGGTGCTCGAGGCCGCCGGGTTCGAGGTGACGCTGCCTGCGCGGTCGGTGTGTTGCGGCCTGACCTGGATCTCGACCGGTCAACTCGGCGTCGCCCGGCGGGTTCTCCGGCGTACTGCCGGCGTGCTCCGCGATGACATCCGCGCCGGCACGCCGATCGTCGGCCTCGAGCCGTCCTGCGGCGCGGTCTTCCGGTCTGACGCCCACGAGCTTCTCGGTGACGACGAGGACATCCGGCGATTGTCCAAGCAGTTCGTGACGTTCGCAGAAGTGCTCCAGGACAGGGCATCGGACTGGACGGCGCCCCGGCTGGACGTTCACGCGATGGTCCAGACCCATTGCCATGAGCACGCTGTCCTGGGGGCCGATGCCGAGGCCAAGCTGATCGAGCGGGCCGGGATGGACCGGGAGCAGCTCGACTCGGGTTGTTGCGGGCTCGCCGGGAACTTCGGTTTCGAGCGTGGCCACTACGACGTCTCGATGGCCGCGGCGGAGCGTGTCGTGCTGCCTCGCGTCCGTGCGGCCGAGGACACGACGCTGGTCCTCGCCGACGGCTTCAGTTGCCGCACCCAGATCGAGCACGGCACGGACCGCAAGGCGATGCACCTCGCCGAGGCGCTCGCCGCCGGACTGCATGCGGCCCGGCTCGGCTCGAGACCTGAACAGACCATCACCGACCACCTTCGGGAGGACTCATGACCACGACCGTCGCCGACCAGATCCTCCAGCGCCTGCGCGAGTGGGACGTCGAGCACGTCTTCGGGTACGCCGGTGACGGCATCAACGGACTGCTGTCGGCCTGGGAACGGGCCGAGGACCAACCGCGTTTCGTGCAGGCGCGGCACGAGGAGATGGCGGCCTTCGAGGCGGTCGGCTACGCCAAGTTCACCGGACGCGTCGGTGTCTGTACGGCGACCAGCGGTCCTGGCGCGATCCACCTGCTGAACGGTCTGTACGACGCCAAGCTCGACCACGTCCCTGTGGTGGCGATCGTCGGTCAGACAGCTCGTAGCGCGATGGGTGGCAGCTACCAGCAGGAGGTCGATCTGCACACCCTGTTCAAGGACGTTGCGGGTGACTACTGCCAGACGGTGATGGTGCCGGAGCAGTTGCCGAACGTGCTCGACCGGGCGATCCGGATCGCGGCCACCCGGCGTACCGTGACGGCGCTCATCGTGCCGGCGGATCTGCAGGAGCTGGAGTACACACCGCCGTCGCATGCGTTCAAGATGATCCCGTCGAGCCTGGATCTGGCGTGGTCCGCGCCGGTTCCGCCGACGGAGCAGCTCGAGCGGGCCGCCGAGATTCTGAACGCCGGTGAGAAGGTCGCGATCCTGGTCGGCCAGGGTGCGCGCGGCGCGGTCGACGAGATCACGCAGTTGGCAGAGCTGGCCGGTGCCGGAGTGGCGAAGGCGTTGCTGGGCAAGGATGTGCTGTCTGACGAGTTGCCGTGGGTGACGGGTTCGATCGGTTTGCTGGGCACGCGGCCGTCGTACGAGCTGATGATGGAGTGCGACACGTTGCTGGTCGTCGGGTCGAACTTCCCGTACTCGCAGTTCCTGCCGCCGTTCGGGCAGGCGCGGGCGATCCAGATCGATCATGATCCGACGATGATCGGGATGCGGTACCCGTTCGAGGTGAACCTGGTCGGTGACTCGGCCCGGACGCTGCACGAGTTGCTGACCTTGGTGCGGCCGAAGAACGATCGGTCGTGGCGCGACGACATCGAGGCCAAGGTGGCGCGCTGGTGGGAGGTCATGCAGCGCCGGGCCTACACCTCCGCGGATCCGATCAATCCCGAGCTGGTCTTCCATGAGCTGTCCCAGCGCTTACCGGATGACGCGATCATTGCCGCGGACTCTGGTTCGGCCGCGAACTGGTACGCGCGGCATGTCCGGATCAGGGGGTCGATGCGCGGCTCTCTGTCCGGGACGCTGGCCACGATGGGGCCTGGGGTGCCGTACGTGATCGGCGCGAAGTTCGGTCTGCCGGATCGACCCGCGTATGCGTTGGTGGGCGATGGCGCGATGCAGATGAACGGATTGAACGAGCTGATCACGATCGCGAAGTACTGGCAGGAGTGGGACGATCCCCGCCTGGTCGTCGCCGTACTGCACAACAACGATCTCAACCAGGTCACCTGGGAGTTGCGGGCGATGGGTGGTTCGCCGCAGTTCCTGCCGTCACAGGAGTTGCCGGAGTTTCCGTACGCCGGCTACGCGAAGTTGCTCGGGTTGCGCGGTGTCACGGCCGAGAAGCCGGAAGACGTCGTACCGGCGTGGGAGGAGGCGCTCGCCTCGGATCGTCCGTGTGTGGTCGAGTTCCGTACCGATCCGGCGGTGCCGCCGATCCCGCCGCACGCGAGCTGGGACCAGATCGAGAAGGCGCTCGAGTCGATCATCCGTGGTGACAGCGACCGCGTCGGCATGATCAAGGAAGGCTTCAAGTCCAAGGTCCAGGAATTCCTGCCAGGCGGTAAGCACCCGGCGGATCAGGGCCACGACGACTCGTGATCATGCGGAGCGACGGATCGCACCGCCGTCCGGCCGTCGGCCTCGGCACGATCGAGAACGTGCGTGCATCGGCGTACACCATTCCGGCCGATTCACCCGAAGGCGACGGTACGTTCGCCTGGAACAGCACGACGTTGGTTCTGGTCGAGACCGATGCAGGTGGGCAGACAGGAATCGGCTGGACCTACGGAGCCGCCGCCTGCGTCGACGTGGTGGAAGGCCAGCTCGCCGGTGTGGTCGAGGGCAGGGATGCCTCGGGCGTCGGCGGATGCTGGACCGCGATGCGGTCCGCCTTGCGGAACGTCGGACGCCCGGGCGTCGCCGGGATGGCCTTGTCGGCGGTCGATTGCGCGCTGTGGGACCTGAAGGCCAAGCTTCTCGGCCTACCGTTGCAGCGGTTGCTCGGCGCCGTCCACGACGACGTCCCCGTCTACGGCAGCGGCGGCTTCACGACGTACGACGATCGGCAGCTCGAACGGCAGCTGTCCCAGTGGGTGCACGCCGACCGGATCCCGCGGGTGAAGGTCAAGATCGGCGAGTCCGGCGGTTCCGATCCGGAGCGTGATCTTCGGCGGGTGGCGTTGGCCCGCGAGATCATCGGCCCGGCGACGGAGCTGTTCGTCGACGCCAACGGCGCCTACAACGTCGGCCAGGCGCGACGGGTCGCCGAGCGGTTGGCGTCGTACGACGTGACGTGGTTCGAGGAGCCGGTGTCGTCGGACGATCTGAGCGGGCTGCGGTCGGTACGTGAACGCGCCACCGCCGACGTGACCGCGGGAGAGTACGGCTATGACCTGGTCTACTTCGAGCGGATGTGCGCGGCCCAGGCCGTCGACTGCCTTCAGGTCGACATCACTCGCTGTGGCGGCGTCAGCGAGCTGCTGCGGATTGCGGCGGTGGCGGACGCGCATGGTCTCGACGTCTCCGGGCATTGCGCACCGGGCCTTCACCTGGCGCCATTGGCCGCGATCCCCAATCTCCGTCATCTGGAGTGGTTCCACGATCACGTCCGGATCGAGTCGATGCTGTTCGGCGGACTTCCCGATCCGTCGGGTGGCCAGGTCGGCCCGTCCGACAAGGCACTCGGTCACGGCCTTGTCTGGTTGCCGGACACCGCCGCCGCCTACCGGGTTTGACTCCCCACGGGCGGTTCGCCGGCGGCCACCCAGGATCGAACCAGCGACCGTTCTCATCGGGGCCGAGAGGGAGACACAACAGCCTTCACGGTGATCTCGCCTTTCAGTTGCGGTTACCGGCGCTCCAGGCCGTGCAGTACGGCTGCGGTGACAGCGCCGTACGCGAGGTGAGGAGCAACATCGGCCAGCCAGTCTGTGGCTTTCCAGGAGCGGGGGTCGGTGATGCCGAGGGCCACCATGGATGCATCGGTACCGACCATCGCGCCCACGCCGGCAATCAGGGCCGTTGCCGGCGCCGGCGGCCGCAGGCCGAAGGCCCGGCTCATGCCGAGAACGGCGCCGATGCCGACACCTGTGCTGATGCCCAGCAGCGCGCCGAGACCGGTTTGGCGGTTCTCCCGGGCCTCGTCGTCCCCCGGGATGGTTACGCCGCTGCGGTCGGACAGGTCCCGTACCGCATCTTCGGGTACGGTGCTGGCCGGTCGACCGCGGGCAGCCATGTCGAGGTACGTCACGGCGTTCAACGCGGTTGTTCCCGCGGCTCCTGCGGCCATACCGGCGCGAAGCGAGCTCCAGACATTCATTTCTCGGAGTTCTTGCTGTTCGCTCTGGTTTCCGCGACATCACGGAGAAACAGGCCGCGTTACCGGTGTCCGATTTCGATGACCTGCAGGCCGGCTCGGTGATGTCGCGGGTCGCCGCCCTGGATCTCCAACAGGTGGAACAGCTGATCGGGTACGAGCGCAACCACGCACACCGTGCCGAGGTGCTCGAAGTCTTGAGCCAGCGACGCCGCCAGCTCCACGACGTCTCCGAAAGCGCCCCGGCAGCGCTCTCCTGAGACGTCGCGCGTTCGACGACTTTCCAGGCGTGAGTACCTCCATAAACTCCGTCTGGTGCCCGGTTTCGCGGGGCCAATGCACCCGAGTCAGGGGAGTGGACGCCCGCCCGTGGCGCCGATGCGCTCGCCGGTGATGTACGTCGAGTCGTCAGAAGCGAGGAAGACATACGCCGGCGCCAGTTCGGCGGGCTGCCCTGCGCGGCCGAGTGGGGTGTCGACACCGAACTCGCCGACCTTGTCAGCCGGCAGGGTGGCTGGAATGAGGGGTGTCCAGACCGGGCCAGGAGCGACGGAGTTGACCCGGATGCCCTTCGGAGCCAGCTCCTGTGCGAGGCCTTTGGTGAAGTTGAGGATCGCAGCCTTGCTGGTCGCATAGTCGAGCAGGTTTGGCGACGGTTCGTAGGCCTGGATGGAGGTCGTGTTGATGATCGCAGAACCCTCCGACAGATGGGGGAGCGCGGCTTTGCAAAGCCAGAACATGGCGTAGACATTGGTCTTGAGGACCTGATCGAACTGCTCGCTGGAGATGGCCGCGATGCCACTGCGGGACATCTGGTAAGCCGCATTGTTGACCAGGATGTCCAAGCCACCGAGTTCTTCCACACACCGGTCGACGAGCCGCTGACAGTGCTGCTCGTCCTGGATGTCTCCGGCCAAGGATGCCGCCGTACGACCGGAGTCCACTACCAGGCGGCAGGTCTCGCGAGCGTCCTGCTCTTCGGCTTCGAGGTGAGAAATCATCACGTCCGCACCCTCCCGGGCGAAGGCCAGAGCGACTGCACGTCCGATGCCGGAATCGCCGCCGGTGATCAACGCCCGTTTGCCGGCCAGCTTTTCGCTGCCACGGTAGGTCTGCTCGCCGTAGTCGGGTTCTGGGCTCATCGCACCGCTGCGTCCAGGGTGTTCCTGCTTCTGAGGCGCTTGCTGGTCTGGTCCGGCGTACCGGGTTGTCGGATCGGTGCTCATTGTTCGCCTCCAGTGGTATGCAGAGCGTGTTCTGCGGTACCCAGAGAGAAACGATGCATGCGCAAGTCAGGGCGAGTCGGGTGGAGAAGTCGTGGCCGGCGACTTCGGTGCCGATGAGGGCGTCCGAGATGAGGAAGAGGGCGCCCCGAGGCTTGCGCGCCCTCACTTCTCGGACGGTTTCAGGCTGATTCGCCGGGGTACTGCGCGCGCATGGGAAGTGTCGACCGGATAGCGGAGCCCTGGGGTACGCGTACGCCGTACGGCTCGGGGGGTGAGTGGCCGGTCCGGGTTGATACCCGGCTGGACGATGGGTTGGGCGAAGCTGACGTCGATCGGTGGGTGCAGTCCGCGACGATCCTGCATTCGAACGGTGACGGGTTGGACATCGCGGTCAAGGCCGGGCGGATCGTCGGGGTGCGTGGTCGGGCCGTGGATCGGGTCAATCGCGGCCGGCTTGGTCCGAAGGACCTGTTCGGGTATCAGGCGAACAACTCGCCGGATCGGCTGACCACTCCGCTGATTCGCCGCGACGGTGAGTTGGTGGAGACCGATTGGGAGACCGCGATGACAGCGGTCGCCGGGCGAACCAAGGAACTGCTGGCCGAGCGCGGTCCGAGCGCGGTCGGCTTCTACACCACCGGTCAGCTGTTTCTGGAGGAGTACTACACCCTGGCCCTGATCGGTCACGGCGGCATCGGCACGAACCATATGGACGGCAACACCAGGCTGTGTACGGCGACAGCCGCGGAGGCCCTGAAGGAGTCGTTCGCGAGCGATGGTCAGCCGGGTTCCTACACCGACATCGATCACGCCGATGTCATCGCGCTGTACGGCCACAACATGGCCGAGACCCAAACCGTTCTCTGGACGCGGATCCTGGACCGCCTTGCCGGCCCGAATCCGCCCCAGGTCATCTGCGTCGACCCACGCCGTACGCCCGTCGCGGCCGCCGCCACAGTCCACCTCGCACCCAAGCCGGGAACGAACCTCGCGCTGGTGAACGCGCTGTTGCACGAGATCATCGCCAACGACCTGATCGACCGCGACTACATCGACCGACACACCGTCGGGTACGACGAGCTCGAGAAGCAGGTGGCTGACTGCGACCCGGACTGGGCGGCTGCCGTCTGCGACGTACCGGCAGGGGACATCCGGGACGCGGCCCGGATCCTCGGCCAGGCCGAACGATTGCTCTCGACCGTGCTGCAAGGGTTCTACCAGTCACACCAGGCGACTGCGGCCTCGGTGCAGGTCAACAACATCAACCTCGTCCGGGGCATGCTCGGCAAACCCGGCTGTGGGATCCTGCAGATGAACGGTCAGCCTACCGCGCAGAACACTCGCGAATGCGGCGCCGACGGCGACCTTCCGGGCTTCCGGAACTGGGCCAACGACCAGCACGTCAGCGATCTGGCCAAGGTCTGGAACGTCGAGCCGGCCCAGATCCCGCACTACTCCGAGCCGACTCACTTGATGCAGATGATGCGCTATGTCGAGGACGGCTCGATCCGGTTCTTGTACGTCAGCGGGACCAATCCGGCGGTTTCGCTGCCCGAGCTGGGCCGGATCCGCGAGATCCTGTCCCAGGAGCGGTTGTTCCTGGTCGTGCAGGACATCTTCTTGTCCGAGACCGCGCAGTTGGCCGACGTGGTCCTACCCGCGGCGACGTGGGGTGAGAAGACCGGCACGTTCACCAACGCCGACCGGACCGTGCATCTGTCGGACAAGGCGGTCGATCCGCCCGGGCAGGCTCGGGCCGATCTGGACATATTCATCGACTACGCACGGCGACTGGACCTGAAAGACAAGGACGGCCAGCCGTTGGTGAAGTGGACCGATGCCGAGGGTGCCTTCGAGGGCTGGAAGCGGTGCAGTGCCGGCCGTCCGTGTGACTACACCGGGCTGACCTACGAGAAGCTGCGTGGCGGGAGCGGTATCCAGTGGCCGTGCAACGATGAGCACCCGGACGGCACTGAGCGCATCTATCTGGATGGTGAGTTCTGGAGTTCACCGTCGTACTGCGAGAGCTACGGCAAGGACCTGCTCACCGGCGCGCCGTTGGACCCGGTGGAGTACAAGGCCATGAACCCCTCCGGCAAGGCGGTGCTCAAGGCAGCCGAATACCTGCCGCCGCATGAGCCGCCGACGCCTGAGTACCCCTATTTGCTGATCACGGGCCGGACGCTGTACCACTTCCACACTCGCACGAAGACAGGTCGGGTTCCGCAACTACAGAGCGCCGCGCCGGATGTCTGGGTGGAGATGTCCGCGCTGGACACCGAGCAACTCGGGTGGAGCGAGGGTGACCGGCTGCGGGTGTCCACGCCGCGTGAGAGCGTCGAGGCGCGACTGCGGATCAGCAGCATCCGGCCGTCGACGCTCTTCCTGCCGTTCCACTACGGGTATTGGGACGCTGCGGATGGCGATCATCATCGCGCCGCGAACGAGTTGACGATCACCGACTGGGATCCGGCGTCGAAGCAGCCGCTGTTCAAGTCTGCCGCCGCACGTGTCGAGCGGATAAGCCTTGGCGACGGTCCGTCGGCGGCGCCGACTACCACGGGCTCCAAACCCTTTGCCCACGGCTCGGTTCCGGACACCCGAGGCGGCGCTCAGGCCATGGTGACCGAGCAGCTCGCCGGTGAGGAGAGCAGACAATGAGCGACAAGGTGGGAATGGCCATCGCCGAGTTGCACAGCGCCGAGAACGATCTCGCGGCCGAGTTGCTGCACGCATCGCAGCGGCACAAGGCCGATCATGACATCTTCTACCTCGGCAGGGACCTGGCCCGGTGGTCACAGGAGCACGTCCGGGAACTCGCGGCACACGGCAAGAACTACGGTGTCGAGCTCGATGCCGAACCTGAGGACGACACGACCCTGGTGGCGATGATCCGGCAGAAGAGTTCGGAGCTGATAGGCCGTCGCCACGATCCGGCGCTGCTGTTGTTGAGGGATCTGCGCGAGATTCACCGCAAGGCGGCCGGGGTCTCGCTGGACTGGGAGATCCTTGCCCAGACCGCGCAGGCACTCAAGGACGACGAACTCCTGTCGCTGTCGATGAAGTGTCACCCCCAGACCCTGCGGCAGATGCGGTGGGCGAACGCGATGCTGAAGTCGAACGCCGCCCAGGTCATGGTCACCCCTTAGGTACGCGGCACCGGTCACTACGACCAGCGCCTCCTCGACCGTGCGGTGGCCCGAGCCGGATCCCCGGCAGCATCATCAACCGAACAATCACGGCCGGCGGTGGGGTGCGGTCTACGTTCTGCTGGTCGCCCGCGACGATCACCTGACCAGACAGCTCCTCGAGGTGTCGTGCGACCAGTGGTCTCCGTAGCCAACCGACGGAGAGCCTGGTCCAAGCCGCCCGTTGGCTCGGCAGACACAGCGCTCGGAGGGTGGCCGTGACCGCGTGGAACGACCGGATCGCGGCAGTCCGGGTGGTCGGGTGCGCGCAGCATTTACCTCGCCGGCCCGCTGAACCCGGCTTTGTTCCGCCAGTGCTGGGTACTTCTCGAGTATGCACACACCGCCACGCATGCCTGAGCAGATGCTGATGCGGTACGCCGATGTACCCGAGGGCCGTATGCGCAGCCGGGTACTCGGAGAGCCGCGCGCGGGCACGCCGCCGGTCGTGGTTGTCCAGGGCATGGCCGTCTCGGACTACCTGCTGCCGGCATGCGCGGCTGTGGGCGAGTGGACGCAGATCTTTCTTCTTGACCTCCCCGGCTACGCCGGGAGCGGACAGCCGACGCACTACCTCGACGTCCGCGGATACGGTGAGGCGGTGGCCCATTGGCTGGAGGCCGCCGCCCTCGATCACGCCGTGGTCGTGGGGCATTCCAGCGGCACCCAGGTCGCCGCCTGGGCCGGCGTCCTGTGTCCTGAGCGGGTGGCGGCAGTCTGCCTGGCCAGCCCCACGGTGGATCCGGTCGCGCGCTCGTTGCCGCGGCTGCTGCTGCGGTGGCGCCTCGACGGGCGCTACCCGACGCCAGGCCTGCAGCAGAATCATGTGCCCGAATGGAAGCGCGCTGGCGTCCGCGGCATCGCGCATCTGCTCAGGGTGCACCTGGCGGACAAGCTGGAGGAGCAGGTGGCTGAGCTCTCGATGCCGGTGCTGATCATCAAGGGAACGGACGACCGCATCAGCACCGACCGCTGGGTCAACGAGCTGTGCCAGGCCGCCGTGGAGGGCGAGGTCGCGACAGTCCCAGGACCGCACACATTCACCTGGGTCGACCCGCACGCCTGGTCACAGCCACTCCAGCGGCTCGCCAGACGCACGGCAGGATCACGGCCGTGACCGTGCGCCCCCAGCGCTCCATCGCGGCGTTCGACTCGGCGACCGCCATGCTCCTGGCGTTGTCGCGAGCGCTGGCGGAAAGGCCGTTCGAATACCTCGGCCAGTCCCCGATCACGGCGCCGCTCGTCTACGCCAGCCGACTCCTTCCGCTCCCGCTCCGCCGTCGGGTCTACGCCTTCGTCACCGGCTCAGAGGGCTTGCCACCGAGACGCCTCCGCGAAGTGGAACTGGACCAAGTGGCCGCCTGGGCGGTTCATCAGTATCCCGAGCGGCAATACCCCGCGGTCGTCGTGGGCTCCTCCAACGGAGCGCTCACCCACCTGTACGCCGCCTGCGGCATCCCGTGGCTACCCCAGACATGGCTCGTGCCAGTACGCCGTCGTTGGGCCGACCCAGACGACGTACGCGGCGCTCTCGACTTCGGTGTGCAGCATGCGCCGCCGCTGCTGCGCAGCAACGCGACAGTCGGACTCCACCACATGCACGACCCGAACCAGGACGCCCTCAGCGCCTCACAGATGGCCTACTTCCGCATCAAATGGCGTGGGCTGCCACCGGCGTACCAGCACTTCCTCACCCACCGGCTTCAGCCGCACGCTCCAATCATCGTGACGCGTGACGCGTCCACATGGCCAGTCACCCGCGTCACGGACCACCACGTCTTCCAGTTCGGCGCCCAGGGCGGGATGAGCCCGGACCAGTACCAGGCACTCCCTGGGGCCCCGGAAACCAGCGAAGAGGTGGCAGAAGCGGAGTGGGGGTTCGACGACGAACTGCTGGAGCACATCCGCGCGTACGCCGACAAGCACGATCATCCGGTCGTCGAGCTGCGCTACCACCATCCCCAGGATCCGGCGGCTGCGGTAGCCGATACCTACGCCGCCTGGCTTCGACGACATGACATCGAGCCGAGGCGGCTGCTGGTCAGCTCCTTCATCGTCCTCGACCCCTGGCAGACCGTCGACACCGCGTCAGTCCCGTATTGGACCTACTTTCCCACCAGCCAGGGCGCGCACGCTCTGTCCGACTACCTCGACGGCCACACCTTCGACGAAATCGGCATCATGCTCTTCAGCCACGGGACCCGCTCCCGCGGCCTTGCGGAAGTCGACTGTTGGCAGCAGCTCGCGAACCGTGCCCGGCGGCGCGGGCGTCTGCTGGCGGTGGAGCGGTCGGCGTTTCCAGCGGACTTCAGCACATTCGCGCGCTACACCCCAGCACTGCGCCGGCTGCCACGCGCCAGACGGCCGCAGTCACCGCTGTCTGTGGAGACGGCACTCCTGGGTCTGAGCGAATCCGAGCGGATCTCCGTGCTCGGCTGACCCGGTTACAGCGCCGACGACTGCCTCGCCCCCCGGGCTTAGGCGTAGTAGGTTCTCGGAGCGATCGTGCAGTCGTGCGTGCTCGGCGCACGACAGATCGAAGCGATCCCGAACCGAGTCTTGTGCTCGGCGATGAACCCGCCAGAGCACCGCTGTCGCGGGTCGACCGCCTTGGCCTTGGTCTGCTCGTCCTACCTCCTCGGCATGAGTGCCACCTTCCCCACGAAGGAGGTGCGCATCAAACCCGGGTGGTTCAAACACGGTGCACGACATGGCGATGACGATCACGGGTGGGTTGTCGAAGTCTGAGTGGCAGCACGTGCCGAGGCGGGACTCAGCCGGCCGACAGTTGGAGCGCGTGCAGCAGCTGCGAGAACGGGTAGGAGCGGCGCAGGCGGCAATGGAGAGACTAGGGCGAGCGATCGACGCGGGGTAAGCGGTTGCACCGAGAAACGCCCCTGCCTACCCTGAGAGCAACCGTATAGAAACGTTTCTGTTGTTACTGTGTCGAAAGGCTCTCATGGTCACGCCCATTGTCTATGTCGATCTGTCGCCCGAGCTCGAGTCCGAACTGTTCGCCGGCGAGTCGCTGCAGCGATTGGAGCGGTTCGGTCGACTGATCCGGCGTGGTGCGCCGCAATCGGACGATCGGGACGATCGGCGACTGCTGGCCGACATCCTGATCACAGGGTGGGGATCGAAGCCATTGCCGGCCAGGCCGGGTCCTTCGGACCGGCTGAGGCTGATTGTGCACAGCGCGGGCTCGATCCGTTCGCTGGTGCCGTTGTCGCTGCTACCGCACGGCGTGCGGGTCAGCCAGGCGTCGGCGGGGATGGCGCAGTCGGTGGCGGAACTGGCGCTGTACATGACGATCGCGCGGCTGCGGGACCTTGATCGAGTCGACCGGAGGATGAACGCCGAACACGGGTGGAGCGCGGCCGACCTCGGTCTCGGGCGCACCCTGGCAGGGGCGACGGTTGGTGTGGTGGGAGCGAGCCGGGTCGGGCGCGCCTATGTCAAGCTGGTCGTCGCGGCCGGCGCGGACGTCCTGGTTCACGATCCCTATCTGAGCGAGCGCGACGGCAAGGAGTTGGGAGCCAGGCTCGTCCCGCTCGACACGCTTCTCGGGCAGTCGGCGGTCGTGGCACTGCATGCGCCGGTGCGGCAGGAGACGAGACGCATGCTCGACGCACGCCGGCTCGCGATGATTCCCGATGGCGGAATTCTGATCAACACTGCCCGAGCGGCGCTGGTCGATACGGCGGCTCTGCTCGCCGAACTCCGCACTGGACGCCTGAGTGCGGCGGTCGATGTGTTCGACGAGGAGCCGCTGCCGGCGGATTCGGAGTGGTGGCGCCTGCCCAACGTCCTGCTGACGCCGCACCTTGGCGCCCGGACCTGGCACTCCCGCCGGACTCAAGGGGCGATCGTGGTCGACGAGATCAGGCGCTATCTGGCCGGCCTCGATCTGCGATACGAGGTGCTGCCCGGCACCTACGACCTGATGGCCTGATGCGCAGAGCACGTTTCAGAGATCCGTGCGAGATATTGCGAAACGATACTAGAAATGCGTACCCTCTGCGGGAAACGCTTACCACTGAGGCTGGGGAGCGACCGACAGGAGTGGTGGAGATGATGCAGCGAGGATTGAAGGCCGTGACAGCGACGGCGCTGACCGTTGGGCTGACGGCGATCGCCGCGTGTTCGTCCGGCGGTTCCGAGGTCCAGGAGAGTCAGGACCCCGCATCCGCGACCGGCACACTGCGCGTCGTGGTGCCGAACTTCCCGGCCAACAACGTGGGGCAGGCGGTGTTCCAGGGGATCGTCGACATCTTCCACAAGACGTACCCCCAGATGAAGGTCGAGCCTGATTTCGTTCCGTACGACAATCTGAACGAGAAGATCTCGACCTCGCTGGCGGCCGGTAACAACTACGACGTGGTCAGCGCCGGCATCGGTTGGGTGCAGCCGCTGGCCGACCTGGGCGCGATCCAGTCGCTGACCAAACTGGGGGTGAGCACCGAGGACCTGGAGAAGTCGGTGTACCCGGCGTTCGTGGCGCCGATGAAGTACCAGGACGAGTTGTACGCCGTCCCGGTCGTCGCCAACCCGAGATTGCTTGCCTACAGCAAGAGTGCGTTCGCCGAGGCGGGCCTCGATCCGGCGAACCCACCGCAGAGCCTTGCGGAGTTGCGCGAGGACGCGAAGAAGCTGACCAAGCGCGACGCGAAGGGACAGATCACCAGGACCGGCTTCGACTTCTGGGCGCCGGCCAGCAACTACCGTCAGCAGTTCGTTGCGTTCCTGGGCGCCAAGGGTGGCGAGATGTTCACTGCCGATGGGCAGCCCGCCTTCAACGGTGATCAGGGCGTCGAGGCGCTGCAGCTCATCCATGACATGGTCAGCGTCGACAAGTCGTCGCGATACGGATACCAGAACTCGGCCAAGACGGCTCTCGTGACCACTGGTGAGGCCGCGATAGGGTTCGCCAGCCCGTACGTCGACTGCTCGACCGGCGGGGACGGGATCGGTGACAAGTGCAAGGACCTGGTCTACTTCAACTTGAAGGACACCAAAGAGGTCATGTACGTCGGTGGGCGGGTCGCTGCGGTGGGCGAGGGAACGAAGTACCCGCAGGCCGCGCTCGCGTTCGTCAAGGCCATGCAGGACCAGAAGTCGCAGGAGGCGATCTCCAAGCTCGACGTCGGCGTCCCGATCAGCAACGACGCTGGGGACAGCGCCTTCGTGAAGTCGAACCCGGCGGGCTCGTTCGCGTGGAAGAATCTCGACAAGGCCATCTTCGAATACGGCGGCGCGACCTTCCTCGACTTCCGGGCGAAGTTCGGTCCGTCGCTGGACGAAGTGATTCTGGGACGGAAGTCGCCTCAGGACGTGCTCAAGGAGCTTGACTCGGTGGCGCGCAAATGACCACTCAGACCCTCGAGAGGCCGGCGGGCGGCGGCGTCGACCGACTCCCTGCCCGCCGCCGCCGCGGGGGAGTCGAACGGGCCAAGGCGCGAGCCGGCTGGCTGCTGCTTTCGCCGGCCCTGGTGCACTCGGTGATCTTCGTCGCGCTGCCGGGCCTGATGGCTGTCTACCTGAGCTTGACCAACGCTCGGGTGGCCGGCCGGGGCAAGTGGATCGGCCTGGGCAACTACGTTGAGCTGTTCGGGGACGCGCAGTTCCGGGACGCCGTACTGCGGACCCTGCTCTACACCGTTGCCGTGGTTCCGGTGGCGATGGCGTTGTCGCTGGCGGTTGCGATCGCGCTCAACCAGAAGATCCCCGGACGGGCCCTGTTCCGGACACTGTTCTACGTCCCGGTGGTGACATCGACCGTCGCGGTCGCATCCGTGTGGCTGTGGATCTACAACCCTGCGGCGGGGCTCGGCAACCAGGTGCTGTCGTTCTTCGGGATGGCCCGGTCGGGCTGGCTGACCGACCCGGACGTCGCGTTGCCGGCGTTGATGGTGGTGGGTGTGTGGCAGGGTCTGGGCGCGAAGATGATCATCTATCTCGCGGCGCTGCAGAGTATCTCCAAGGACCTGATCGAGGCGGCGACGCTGGACGGGGCCTCCCGCTGGCAGGCCTTCCGGCACGTTACCTGGCCAGGCATCGCGCCGGTGCACTTCTTCGTCCTGGTCACCTCGATAGCGGGCTCGTTCCAGGTGTTCGACCTGATCTACGTCACCACTGGTGGCGGGCCGGCGCACGCGACCAACGTGCTGACCTTCGACATCTTCACCAACGCCTTCGAACGGCTGCATATCGGCTACGCGTCCGCGGAGACCGTGATCATGCTGGTGTTCGTCGGCATTTTGATCGGCCTCGGCCGGCTCAGCGTGCGTAACCGGGAGGGCTCGTGAGTACTGTCGTACGGGTGCCGCGGCCGAAGGCCGGTAAGGCGCTCCTGGTCGCTTTCCTCACCGTCGGCGGGTTCCTGATGGTCCTGCCCTTCGTGTGGATGGTGTTGACTTCGTTCAAGTCGCTGAACGAGGTCAACCACTTCTCCTGGCTGCCGCAGCGGATCGAGTGGCTCAACTACGTGAACGCCCTGAAGGCCGCGCCGTTCGCGACGTACTTCCGCAACAGCCTGATCGTGGTCGTCGGCCAGACCATTCCGGTGCTGCTGCTGTCAACGGCGGCCGGCTATGCGCTCGCTCAGCTGCCGGTCCGCGGCGCGCGTGGGATCCTCAACTACTTCATCATCCTGCTCATCGTGCCGTTCCAGGTGCTGATCGTTCCGCTGTTCCTGGTGGTACGGCGGATTCCGCTCGCCGGTGGCAATGACATCTTCGGCAACGGCGGCACTGGCTGGCTGAACACGTGGGCCGCGCTGATCGTGCCGTTCGTGTCCGCCCCGCTGTTCACTTTTCTCGCCCGCCAGTTCTTCGTCTCGCTACCGGCCGAACTCGCCGATGCGGCCCGCGTCGACGGCGTGTCCGAGATCGGCATCTTCGTCCGCATCATGGCGCCGCTGGCTGCGCCGGCTTTCGTCACGATCGCGTTGTTCAACGTGGAGTCGTCGTGGAACGGGTTCATCTGGCCGCTGGTAGCGACCAGTTCGGAGAGCCTGCGGCCGCTGCAGTTCGGCCTGGCGACGTTCGCGCAGGGACAGGGCGGCGTGCAATGGCCGTTCCTGATGGCGATGTCGGCGTTGGCGACGCTGCCGATGATCTTGTTGTTCGTCTTCGGCCAGCGATACTTCATCGCGGGCATGGCCACCTCGGGGATCAAAGGCTGATCCCGGAACCCGACCGTACTGCCAACGAATAGGTGATCGATGATTCCCGTACTGCCCCAGCTCCAGGTCGCCGGCCGGCTCGCCGCGGTGCTGCCCGACGAGGACCGCGAGCTGAGTCCGTACACCGGCCTGACCAGGCAGCACTGGATCGCGGTCGCGAACCATCTGCTGACCTCGGCGGCCGCGTATCGGTCGCCGAAGGGGGCCCGGATCAACTTCCCGGGCCGTCCGTCGCAACAGGGTCCGGCGACGGATGGTTTGGAGGGCTTCGCGCGTACGTTCCTGCTGGCGGCGTTCCTGCACGCCGGAGACGCGGACCGCAACAACCACCTGGCCGAGTACGTCGACGGCCTGATTGCCGGTACCCGCACGGTCGGTGCCGACGACAACGAGTCGTGGCCGGTCGTCGGTCACGTCGGCCGTGATGGTCAACCGCACGTGGAGGCGGCCGGGATCGCCCTGAGCCTGCACCTGACCAAGGCGGACACGTGGGGCCGACTCGCTCCGGACGAGCAGGACCGGCTCGCCGACTGGTTCCGCGCGACCATCACCCGCGAGCCGTCGCCGAACAACTGGTATCTCTTCCCGGCGACGATCGCGAGTTTCCTGGAAGGCGTGGGCCGGGCCGACGACCAGACCCGCTTCGTGATCGAGCGAGCCCTGGAGCTGATCGAGGTCTGGTATCGCGGCCAGGGCTGGTACTCCGACGGTGCCGGCGAGGCGTACGACCATTACGTCGGCTGGGCGATGCACCTGTACCCGGTGCTGCATGCCAGGTTGCATGGCCTGCCGGAACTGGACACCTTGGGTGGGCGCCTGGAGGAGTTCCTGCAGACCTTCACCCGGACCTTCGACCGGAACGGCTCTCCGCTGTACTACGGTCGGAGTATGACGTACCGCACGGCGACACTGGCGGCCGTCGCGCTGGGCGAGGCGGTCGATCGGACGCCCCTGACCTCCGGCCAGTCCAGGCGGATCCTCTCGGCCGGACTGCGGTACTTCCTCGAGCATGGCTCGATCACGGACAACGGAGTGCTCTCGCTGGGGTGGCACGGTGAACATCTGCCCACCGTGCAGCGGTACTCCGGTCCGGGATCGCCGTATTGGGCGTCGAAGGGCTTCCTCGCTCTCATGCTGCCGGCCGACCATCCGGTGTGGACGGCAACGGAGACAGAACTCCCCGGCGACACTGCGGACTACACGCGGGCACTTGATGTCGGCCTGCTGATCCAGAGCACCGCGGCGGACGGCTTGGTCCGGGTTCACAACCACGGCAGCGACCATCTGAAGACCGACGCGGCCGACAGCGGTGCGCCGGACCCGCTGTACGCCAGGTTCGGCTACTCGACCCGCACCGGTCCGACCTCGCTGCACGATCCGGCCGACAACGACATCCAGGTCGGGATCCGACGTGTGTGGAGCGCACGCCGGCGGATCCATCGCGTCGCGGCCGGGGAGAACTGGGTGGCGTCCTGGCATGCGCCGCGCTTCCCGAGGTTCTCACCCTGGGGTGCCAGCGACACCTCGGACGGAGGGCCGGTGCTGCCGTCCGCGCGCATCGAGAGCCTGACGGTGGTCCGCGGTGCGCTCGAGGTCCGGATCAATCGACTGGTCAGGATCCCGCCTGACTTACCGGTGCGGTTCTCGGGGTGGGCCGTGGCTGCGCCGCATCCGGGAGTGGTCGATGTCCGGGTCGAGCGGGCGACCGGTGTGGTCGCGACCGGTGAGCTGCGATCGGCCGTGGCCGGTTTGCACGGATGGGAGACGGCCGGTACCTCGTCTGCGTCGTACGGAACGGCGTACGGAGAGTGGGCAGTCGTGCCGGAGTTGCTGGGCACGACCTCGCCGGATCGCACTGTGTATGTTGCCATGGCGTCGTTGAGCGGCGTGCCGGTCGAGGATTCGGTCGCAGGCACGGTCGACCGGGGCGTGGTCACGGTCGAGTGGGACGACACGCGACAGGTGTTCGATCTCGATTCGATCTTTGCAGGCATCAGGTAGGAAGGACCCGATGGACGACATCGAGGCGGAGCCGACGCGGCGGAGCGCACCGACGCTGCGGGATGTGGCGCGCCGTGCAGAGGTCTCGGTTGCTACCGCCTCGCGGGCGCTGACCAGTGACTATCCGGTCGCCGAATCAACCCGGGCAAGAGTGCTGCGTGCGGTCGAGGACCTCAACTACGCCGTCACGTCCCGTCCGCCGAAGCGCAACCAGGCCGCGTCGCACATCGCCATGGTGGTTTCGGATGTCGTCTCGCCTCTGCGCAGCCACGTGGCGACCGGTGTCGCGGAGGCCGCGGGTGACGCCGGCCGGCTGTGCTCGGTGTACATCACCGGTGGTGATCTGCAGCGCGAGGAACAGGTTTTCGCTCGCCTGGAGGAGCAGGACGATCTCGATGCCGTCATCCTGGTCGGCGGTGTCGAGCTCACCGACGCTTATGAGCAACGGATGTCCGCGCATGCCCGGGCGCTGCATGCGCGAGGTGCGCAACTCGTCCTCTGCGGGCGTCCGCCGCTGCCGGCCGGAGTGCCGGCACTCGTGGTCGAATACGACAACCGAGGTGGCGCGTACGCCGCGACGAGCCACCTGCTTTCGCTGGGACACCGGCGCATCCTGACCCTGACCGGCCCCGAACGGTCGACGACGACGATCGGCCGGATGGCGGGGTACCGTTCGGCCCACGAGGACTTCGGCGTCGAGCTCGATCCGTCCTTGGTGATCCCGTGCCGCGCGGATCGCAGCGGCGGCTACCAGGGCTGCCGTCAGGCGCTGGCGGATCGTCTCGAGTTCACCGCGATCTTCACCCACAACGACGTGATGGCTTCCGGTGCGCTTGCCGCGCTGCGTGAGAGCGGACTGACTGTTCCGGGTGACATCTCGCTGGTGGGGTACGACAACATCCCGGTCGCGCAGGAGCTCTCCCCGCCGCTCACGACGGTCTACATGCCGCACGAGGAGATGGGCAAAGCCGCGGTTCGGCTCGCGCTCGAACGGCCCGAGCCAGGCTCCGGCCGGGAACGTCAACTGCTCGGCACTCACATCGTGATCCGCGCGTCGGTCCGGCCGCTGCCCGCGTCCCACCATCCTGCTCAGTAGGACGCGGGCAGGCCTTGGTTCGTCCGCTCAGCGCCGTACGTCGAGGGTGAGCACGGCGGTGCGGGAGTTGACCCAGCCGTCGTTGACCTTCCACTTCACGGTGAACTGACCAGCCCGTCCTCTGGCCGGCGTGTAAGTGAACGTCTTGTCGGGCCGGATCTCCAGGCTTCCTTGGGCCGGCTGGTTGACGACGATGACGTCGAGCGCGTCACCGTTGCCGTCCTCGGCCGGCAGCACCCCGGTGATCGGCGTGAACCGATCGGTCGAGTACGCCGTGTCGGCGGCAACTGGCGCGACGTTGTCGCTGGTCAGCCTGATCAGGTCGAGACCGATCTTCGGATTCGACGAGGCCGGGTTGGTGCCAGTGCTGACGAACTTGAACCCGTAGCGTCCGCTCACTGGGAACGTCACCCGGCCGAGATCAGCAGACCTGATCACACCGTTGCCCGGATCGTAGGCATCGATCACTCCGCCGAGTGGTGTCCCGTCGGAGTCGGCCGCCTCGGACGGGCCGAGGAGCGACGATCGGAACATTCCGCGAGCCGCCCGTGCGTCGTAGTCCAGGCCGAGGTCGTAGGTGCCCGCCTCGACCGCTGCGTAGAAGACTGCATAGTCACCGGTCTGCAGGAAGTCGACGATGCTGTAGCGCTTGTTGCTCGCCGTACTACTGGAGCCTCCGGTCTGGTTGACCTTGACGACGCCCGGCCTGCTGGTGACAACGTCTGAGGTGGCGGGATCGGCTTCGTCGTACCGGAGTAGCTCGGCCTCGATGGCCGGGTTCGGCTCGCGGTAAGCAGGAACCGTGCGTGGTGCAGGGGCCGGGGGGCCACCGGGCTTGTACTCGAGCTGCAGCCTGCTGATGACGGCGCTGCCGCTCGCTTCGAGCTTGAAGAACCTGAACCTGGACGATCCCGAGTAGGTGTACTTCGTCCTGGTGGCGTCGGCGTAGGTGGTCCGGGTGGTCGGCAGCTCGTAGTAGGCAACGCCGTCCGTCGAGCCGTACAGCGTCACCTCGGCGGGACTGTTGTAGGCGTAGACCGCGGCGCTGGTCAGGGTGCCGCCCATCGCGTACTGCACGCTGGTGGAGGTACCGTTCCTGCTCTTCAGTACGCCGAGATCCTCCTGCTGGGAAGAGTTCCCGTACGACTTCACCATCACCGCATTCGGTTCCCGATCGTACGTCTTCGAGAAATCGAAGAGATCGTCGACGATCCACTGCCGATTGACGAGCACGCGGGCCGAGATGTTCGACGGTGCGGAGGACCCGCCGCTGTTCTGCGCGATGACTCGGTAATAGTACGAACGGCCCGGCAGTGCTCCTGCGTCGTGGAAGAGACTGCTGTACGTCGGCAGGTTGTCGTACGTCACCCCCGCAGTCGTCCACGGGCCGCGTTTGGACTCGCTGCGCTGGAGGGTGTAGCTCTGGGCCCCGGTCGACCCCTGCCAGGAAATATGGCCGACGTCGGAGATCGGCAGCAGATATGGTGCCGCGGGTGCGTTCAACGCGGGTGGCGCGCTGGTGTTTCCGGCGATCTTCCACGCCTTGTCCACCAGGATCTGCTGGAGTGTGATCTCGGTCTGGATCTCTGGCAGGTAGCCCGCCGATCCGGGGAAGCCGGGCCAGTTGAGATCCTCGTATTGTGAGTCACTGTCGGAGTGTTTGTAGAACCCGCCGTCCCGGCTGTGAAAGCGAGTACCCCACCAGTTGGCACCGCTGGTTCCGTCCGCGATCGCCTCGTCCAGCAGACTGTTGAGCGTGGCCGGTGCTGTGTACATGGCGATCTCGCCAACCACCAGAGCTGTCCTGCTCTTCGTCAGCTCGCGGATGATCTTCAGGGTCGGTGTGCTCCCGATGTCGCCGGTCGTCGGGGTTCGGATGCCGGCCGGCAGCCTGCTGTCGGTCGCAGGGCCGGTGAGACCGACGTAGGTGTGGTACGAGAGCACGTCGATGTTCGGGTCGTCGAGGTATTCGCCGTAGTCGTGGACGATGCTGCCGTTGGCGAACTTGACCACGTCGTCGGGTTTGTTCCGCCCGTCGATGAACAGTTGCTCCGGAGCTGTCGTCTTGACGAACCGGGCGAGATCGTGCAGCCACGCGGCCCGTTCCGGCTCGTTGTCGATGACGATCTCGTTGCCGGACTCCCAGCCCATGATCGCCTTGTCCGCCTTGTAGGGAACGCCGGTGTAAACGTTCGTGCGGTTCAGCAGCCGACCGACCATGTCCTTGAATCGCACGTTGGTGCGGCTGCCCACGGTGAAGAAGTTCTCGCCGTACGTCGACGTACCGCCGCGCAAGGTGGCCTTGTAGTTCACCAGCGGGATGTACAGCCGGATACCTTCCTCGTTGCAGATCTGCAGGAGCTTGTCGAGCACCCGCATCGCGTTCTCGTTGAAGCTGATGTCGTCGCTGCCTGCCGGCGCGTTCACCATTGAGTACGGCGCGGTGACCGGATCGGAGCCGTCGGTCACTGTGACGACGAAGGTACGCAGTACCTGTCCGTGCATCTGCTTGACCGTTGCCACCGCGTCGCGTAGTTCGTACTCGTTCGGCAGGCGCATCGCTGAGTCCGACTCGAACTGCTTGTTCGTGATCGTCTGCAGGATGTCGGGCATGTTGGTCGAGACGAACCGGAACTCGCCCGGCCCTTCCATGAGTTTGTCCCCGGTCCTTGTGATGAAGTGCTGCAGAACACTCCGGCCGCCTGCATGCGCAGCCTGCTGGGTGATGAACAGTGGCACGACTGTCACCAGCAACGTGATCAGGCAGCCCACTCTGACCGCGATCCTCTTCACAACGATTCGTCCCTTCCCTTCCCTTCCGTGACACCGTGGATCCACATCGAGCGGTAAGCGTTTGCCGGTACAGTATGCATTTCTAGTATCGTTTCGCAATAGCCTGAGGTGTTGCTGAAGCAGATCGCTCCCATGGAGCGCAGACTGCTGCCCCGGAAGCGCTCTCAAGGTGGGCAGATGTGCGCGAGATGTGCACCTCATGCCGCTAGTAACAAACAGAAACGTATAAGTGGTGGAAGGCGACGGAGGACGGTCTGACAGGACTCGTCGAACAGCGGGTCCGGGCGCGTCGTAGTGGACGTCTGGTGATGTCTCAGCCCATCGAGGTTCGTGCTTGAGACTGGCGCTCGCACCAGAGGGAAACCACTACTGCGTAAGGGGATTTGCATGCCCGGGGAGACAGCGACCGGACCGCGGCCTGCTCGTCATCGTCCAGTGGCCGGGGTCAAGTCCGTGGAAGTGGTGTAGTGCTGCGTGATCCGCTGTCGGGGTCAGGCGGTGAGTGCGGGCATGTGGTCGGCTCCGATCTCGGGGTCGGTGGTGAGGCGGCATCGGGTGAGGATGTCGAGTCCGAGGTAGCGGCGTTCTTCGGCCCATCGACTCGTGTGGCTGTGCATTGGTTCTCGTTGATTCACGTGTGTAAACGGGTGAACCAACTCAGCCGGGTATCGACGAGTCGGCCTACCGTGACGGTGGTCCGTCAGCGTTAGCTGGCTCGGCGAAGTCGACTTCGGCGCCTGTGATTGGCGGACGCGGGGTGGGACTGTGGCCAAGTCAGGTGATCGCACGCAGTCCCTCGGGTGGGGGAGAAGGGAGCCGCTCTCGGTCGCTTGGCTGAGCCAAGAAATCCCCCGTGACGGCGATGGCGCGCAGCAGGCGGATCACCAGGATGGACGTAGGTACCCCCCTCGGCCCACCGGGAGTCGCACACGTGAACACCAAGGCCATAGTGCAGCTCCGCTCGGTCGGCAAGACGTACGCGTCGGGTGACAATCAGGTTGCCGCTCTGACGAATGTGACACTGGACTTTCTTCCCGGAACGTTCACGGCCGTCATGGGTCCTTCGGGCTCAGGCAAGTCGACCTTGTTGCATTGCGCAGGCGGCCTCGCCTGCGTCGATACCGGAGAGGTCGTGGTCGCCGGTACGGCGCTCAATGGCTTGAGCGAGAACGCGTTGACCCGTCTGCGTCGTGAACGGATCGGGTTTGTCTTCCAGTCATTCAACCTGGTGCCCTCGCTCACCGTCTGGCAGAACGTCGAGCTGCCGATCCGCCTCGCCGGACGCCGCGCTCCGCAAGCCGAGGTCACTGCGGTGCTGGCGGGTTTGGGCTTGACCGATCGAGTCCGGCATCGGCCAGATCAGCTGTCGGGCGGACAGCAGCAACGCGTCGCTATCGCTCGGGCTTTGGTGACACGACCAAAGGTGCTGTTCGCCGACGAACCCACCGGGGCATTGGATTCACGTGCTTCGCGTGACGTCCTCGTTCTGCTGAGGAATATGGCCGAACGCTCCGGGCAGACAATCATCATGGTGACGCACGACCCGGCGGCCGCTGCTTACGCCGGGCGGGTCGTCTTCCTCGGCGACGGCCGTGTGGTCGGCGAACTGCTGGATCCAACGCCCGAGGCGGTCGCCGCGCACCTGACCCAACTGGAACAGGCACCGTGCTGAGTATCGCGGTGGCAACCCTGCGAACCCGCTGGGTGAGCTTTGCCGGAGCCTTTCTTGCCCTGATGCTGGGATCAGCGGTGATCGCAGCGATGGTGACCGCTCTGGCGGCCACCTCAACCACGCCCTTCCCCGGTCCGCAACGGTTCGCGACGGCACCGATCGTAGTGATACCGCGGCAGACGGTTCGACTGACGACGGACGGTCGCCCGGTTGATCTGACGGTACGGCGACCGGGCGGTCTGACCCCAGATGTGGTGGCACCCCTTGCCAGTACAGGCAAGGTCATCGCAGACCGCACGTTTTCTGCGCAAGTAGCTGGAGGGCCGTCCGATCAGGTCGGGCACGCGTGGTCAGCGGCAGCGTTCACGCCGTATCGGCTGGTCGCAGGCCGGGCCCCGTCGACCGCCGGCGAGATCGCGGTAGGGGGCGGCGACTCTGCGCTGGTCAATCGACAGGTCCTCCTGCGGACTGATACCGGCAGGTCCGCCTACACAGTCACAGGTGTTACCGCGCCGGTGTGGTTTGAACACGCGGTCTTCTTCACCGATGAGGAGGCAGCCCGCATCTCCCCGCGGGTCGACGCGGTCGTGGCCTACGGTCCTGTCGACGTCGTCCGCACAAGCGTGAGCGGCGCGGCCCAGGTGCTGACTGGTGACGCTAGGCAGGCCGCGGAGCCTGACGCCAGCGGAGGCGCAGACCAACTGTCGGACGCCGAGGCGATGGCCGGCACCTCAACTGTTCTGGGCGTCGGTGTCGCCATCTTCGTCGTCATCGCCACTTTCACCGTTGTTACCGACCAGCGACGGCGAGAGCTGGCGTTGCTGCGCACCGTGGGGGCGACGCCGTGGCAGATGCGCCAAATGGTCATGACCGAGGCGGCCGTTGTCGGTGCAGTGGCATCGGCGTTCGGATGCGTGCTGGGCTCGCTGTTGTCGCGATCGCTCAACACCTGGATGATCGACCACGGAGTGGCGCCACCGTGGTTCACCATTGATTTCGCTGTTCTGCCGCTTCTGGTCGCTTTCGCCGTAGGGCTGACCTCGGCGCTGTTGGGTGCGTCGGTCGCCTCCTGGCGATCGGCCCGGGTGCGACCTACAGCGGCGCTCCACGATGCAGCGGTGGAGCAGCGGGTCATGACTGTTGCACGCTGGCTGCTCAGCATCGGTCTGCTCGCCGCCGGTGCGTACGCCGCCGGGACGACGATAGTCGGGGAACCCAGCCGGGCATTGAGCGTGAAGCATTACCTGCCGACGTTCGTGCTCATTGCGGGATTCGCCTTGTTGACGCCTGTCATCCTCGGACCGGTCGCCCGCCTGGCAACTTGGCCGCTGGGCCATCTGCGGGCCGGCTCCATGGTAGTGAGAGCAGCGGCGCTCACGGCCGGACGCCGTACCGCAGGGATGGTGGCGCCGATAGTGGTAGGACTCGGACTGGCCGCGTCGATCCTCGCCGTGCAGGCGACCGCGGACGATACGGTCACCGCCGAGCTGCGACGATCCACCCGCGCCGACTTCACCGTCGTACCCAGTGAAACCGCCGTGATCGATCCGCAGACCGTGGCCGCGATCCGTAGCGTTCCAGCGGCCGACGTCATGGTATGGGCCACCACGTTGATCCACCTGGCCACCGTTTCCGACACCTACATCGACACCCTCGACGCGCGAACGGTGGATCTGGCCACGTTGTCCGCGATACAGAAAGTCGCCCTCGTTGCCGGTTCGCTGTCGCAGCTTGCCGACGACTCTCTGATCATCGACCAGGGCCTGGCCCGCAGGAACAGCTTGCGTGTCGGGGATCAGGTGAAGGCCTATCTACCGGATGGCAGCGGCGTCATCCTCCGGATCGCCGCAGAAACGAAGACCGGCGTGGCGGGGGAGACCGTCTATCTGTCTGCTGTTCACGCCGTAGGCGAATCCCCCACGCGGGTCGACGTCATGGCGCATCCAGGAGCCACTCCTGCAGACGTTGGAGCCGCTCTGCGCGCCGCTGTCCGCGGTCACGACGTTCAGGTCGTACCCATTGGGGTATATCTCGACGCTGTTCGCGGCGAACAGCAGCAGGAGACCCGACAAGCCATTGCCGTCATCCTGGGTATCGCGCTCGTCTACTCCTTCATCGCGGTGGCCAACACAGTAGTGATTGCGGCTTCGGGCCGCCGGCATGAGATCGTCGCTCTCAGTCTCGCCGGTGCCACCCGCCGCCAGATAACGCGGTTCATCGCAGCCGAATCTCTCCTGGTTGTGCTGATCGGGGCGATGCTGGCCGCTGGCGCGGCAGCCACGGTGATCGCCTGCCAGCGCGCAGCCCTGTCTCGGCTCGCCGCGAATGTTCCGCTGAGCATCCCTTGGCTTCTGCTCGGCGAGATCTTCGCCGTCTGCACGGCAATCGCGACCACCGCGGCCATCCTGTCGGCGCTGCGCATGCTGCGCGGCGGTGCGACGGGGCCCTAGACTCCGGCCTTTGTCAGCAGGGATGCGAGCGCTCCTGTTGCCTCGTCGATCTTGGCCTCGGGCAGGCGGCCGTATCCGAGTACGAGTCCGCGTTCGAGGCTCGGAGCGCGCTGGAGCGGCGAGAGTGCCTTGACGCCGATGCCCACCGCTGCGGCCGCGGCGGCGATGGCGATGTCGTCGGTGCCATCGGGTAGCCGGAGCAGGATGTGCATGCCGGCTGCGGAACCCTGGATGGGCAGTTCGGGCAACGCTGTCGCGAGGGCCTGGACGAGACGGTCGCGGCGGCGACGGTAGGTCTGGCGAGCCCGCGCTATGTGCCGGTCGTAGTCGCCACTGGTCAGGAATTCGGCGAACGCGATCTGGTCGAAGGTGGGTGAGCCGGAGTCGGCCAGCCCTTTGCGGATGCGTACTTCGTCGACCAGGCCGGCGGGCAGACTCATCCATCCGAGACGAACCCCCGGCGCGAGGGTCTTGGACGCGGTACCGACGTGGACGACCCGGCCGGGGTCGAGTCCTTGGACGGCGCCGAGCGGCGTACGGTCGTAGCGGAACTCCGCGTCGTAGTCGTCCTCGAGGATCACACTGTCGTGGCTGGCAGCCCACCCCAGCAGCGCTACCCGGCGGCGGGACGACATGACCGCGCCGGTCGGGAACTGATGGGCCGGTGCCACCATGATCGCGTCGGCCCGACCTGGCGACAGGTCGTCGGAGCGCAGGCCTTCGGAGTCGACCGCGCAGCCCACCACGGTCAGACCCGACTGCTCGATCACCGCGGACAGGGCGGGATGCGTCGGGCTCTCCACTGCGACGCATCGGGCGCCGCGAGCGACCAGGACCCGGCACATCAGATCCAGGGCTTGGGTGAAGCCCTGGGTCACGACGATGCGACGCGGATCGACCCGGACTCCGCGCACCCTTGCCAGATAGGAGCTCAAAGCCGTGCGCAGTTCGATCCGCCCCCGGTGGTCGCCGTAGTCCAGCGCGGCGTCCGGAGTGTTACGCAGAGCCTTGCCGACGGCGCGGGTCCACTCCCTGCGTGGGAAGAGCCGAACGTCGGGGGTGATCGCGGTCAGATCGAACCGCCATGCCGGAACGTGCGGATCCGGAGCGGCCGGCGCGGCGGTGAGGACCGCTGCCACCACCGGTGCTGCCCGCGCCGTGACATCGAGGTAGCCCTCACTGGCCAATTGCTCGTACGCATCGGTGGTCACTCCTCGCGACACACCGAGATCGGCGGCAAGTCGCCGCGAGGACGGCAGCACCGTTCCGGCCGTCAGCCTGCCCTCCTGGATGGCGATCCGCAGCGACTCCCGGAGCGACTGACGCATGCGACCCCGCCGTAGGACGAGATCCACAAAGAGATCCCGCCCGCCGCTGGCCTCGTCGGAGGCTGATTCCGTGGCTCTGTTCACGATGCCGACCACGGTAGACCCTCGAAGTGGCGGTCAACCGCCACTTCACCCAGGAGGAGAAAATGACTGTACAGAGCGTCGCCGTGGTGTCCGTACCGGTCTCGGATCAGGACCGTGCCAAGGCCTTTTACGTCGACAAGCTGGGCCTGAAACTCGTTCGTGAGGACGACTCGATTCCCGGCCTGCGCTGGATCCAGGTCGCCCCCGACGGCGGCGGCACCGCGTTGACACTCGTCGACTGGTTCGAACAGATGCCACCGGGCAGCGTGCAAGGCCTGGTGCTCAGAACGGACGACCTGGACGCGGACTACAAGACCTTCAGCGCGAACGGCGTACCGTTCGACGGCCCACCCGAGCAACAGCCATGGGCCACCGAAGCCGTCCTGCACGACCCCGACGGCAACATGATCGTCTTGCAGCAGGCCTGACGCGGACCGCCGACGGCAGGTGACAGAGCGCGCTGGAAGACGAGACCGCTCAGATCCAAGGTCCATTACCTCCGGGCCTCAAGCGAGTTCGCCTGGCCGTGTCGTCGAGGTGGTCAGGGCTATCGCTGTGGAGCGCGGACTCTCGCCGGCGCAACTCGCTCTGGCGTGGCTGCTCGGGAAGCGCGCTCATACCTCGACAGAAGATAGATGGTTCCCTTGAGCTCGGAACCGGTATGGGGCCGTGATGGGCGTCTGTGGTGTGGACGGTGTCCGTGACTCGTGTCGTCGAACGACGGACGGAAGCCGGCTCAGCTAGTGCCGGTCACGCTGGCGGCCTCGGCCTACTGGGTGGGGGTCAACGTCGCGGGCGCGGCGTTCACCGACGCCGCAGGCTTTGCCTGGTCCGCGGATCAGCGGTCCCATGGCTCGTGGGGTTATGTCGGTGGTGCCACCAAGTCCACCAGAGCCGGCATCGCTAGCACACAGGACGACAAGCTGTTCCAGACCCAGCGGACCGGCAAGACGTTCTCGTACGTGTTCAAGAACGCACCTGCGGGAAGCTACGTCATCGGGCTCGGCTTCGCCGAGATCGACCACGTCAAGGCCGGAAAGCGCCAGTTCGATGTGCTGGTCGACGGCGCGCCGGTGCTCTACGACCACGATGTTCAGGCAGAGGTGGGCAGGCTCACCGCCGATACGCACACCGTCACGGTCCAGCACGCCGGCGGTGACCTGACGGTCAAGCTGGCCGGCAACACCGGCCAATCCGACCCGATACTCAGCACGCTGAAGGTTCTGGAGGACCCGCACCCGATCGCGAAGGGGTGAGCGGACGGCCTAGCTGACGCAGTTCGTCCTCCCGCAACGCGATCGGCCCCAACCGTGGTGGCGGTTTCAAGGGGTCGTGGCAACACAGGTGAGTTAGCTGGCGGTTGTTAGGAGTTTAGCGAGGCGCTCGGCTGGGGTTTCCCAGTCGAGCGTTTTGCGTGGTCGGCCGTTGAGGCGGGCGGCGATGGCGGCGAGGTGGTCGGCGGTGTGGATGGACAGGTCGGTGCCTTTGGGGAAGTACTGGCGCAGCAGGCCGTTGGTGTTCTCGTTGGTGCCGCGTTGCCAGGGGGAGTGGGGGTCGCAGAAGTAGACCGGGAGGTCGGCGGCCAGGGTGAACTGGTGGTGCAGGCTCATCTCTGCGCCTTGGTCCCGGGTCAGGGAGCGTTTCAGGTGGGCCGGCAAGGTGGCCATGGTGGTGGTGAGGGCATCGCGGACGGTCTCGGCGTCACGCCCGTTGGGTAGGTGGACCAGCAGCACGTAGCGGGTGGTGCGCTCGACCAGGGTGGCGATCTGGGATTTTTGGTCCTTGCCGATGATCAGGTCGCCTTCCCAGTGGCCGCCGACCGCGCGGTCGGCGGCCTCGGCCGGGCGGTCGCTGATCATCACCATCGCAGTGGTGAACCTTGACTGGCGCTGGTCGGGACGCCGGTGGGGTTTGCGATACGTGCGGCCGGTGCGCAGCGCCCGGGTGAGCTCGCGGCGCAGCTCGCCGCGGCCCTGGACGTAGAGGGCCTGGTAGATCGTCTCGTGCGACACCTGCAGCTCCGGCCGGTCGGCGTACTTGCGGCGCCGGCTACGGCTGATCTGTTCCGGGCTCCATTCCAGGCTCAGCCAGCCCTGCACCACGGCACCCAGTTCGGGGTTGTCAGCGAGTTTGGCGGTCTTCGGTCGTGGCCGCCGAGCATCCGCGCGGGCCTGGGCCGCGTGCAGACGATACTGGCCATTGACCGGATGCCGGTTGCGGCGGATCTCCCGGCCGACCGTCGACGGACTCCTGCCGAGCTCGGCAGCGATCGCCCGGACCGACGCCTTCTCCCGCAACCGGTCAGCGATCACGATCTTGTCGTCCTCGCACAGATACCGGCAAACCCCCGAGGGCGGCTCCTCCCGGTTGATGGGAGGAACCGCCCTCGGATTGCCTTTGTGAGCATGGCTGCCGTTGCGCCACTTCTTCCCGGTCCGCACATCGATACCAACGATCGCGCAGGCCTGCCGGCTGCTATACCCCCGCCGCAGGAGTTCGAAATACGCCGCCGCTCACGCGTCAGCTTCTTCGGCCCCTGCGGCCTACGGTCCTCCCGAATCTCGAAGTCCATCGCACCCCTCGAACTGAGGTGTTGCGACGACCACTAGAACCTAAGTGAGGGTGGCGGGGCCGATCGCGGCGGTCTCAGCACGCCAGGTGCCCGGCGAGCTAATCGACACCTCGGTAAGTCACCGCCGTCATCTCGATATTGAGACCGAAGGGCAGACTCCGACAGTGGTGTGCACCGGCCGCGCGTTTTCGCCGAGCACCTGGGCATACGGGGTACTGCGGCTTGGCTCGACGCTCTGCGCTTCGACGCCGACTGGGCCGAGTTCCATCGACGCGACGCCGCCCGTCCATTTGGCACCCGAATGAGCCTGCTACCAACCCGATGGAATCCGGTATGATGTACTCGGCGAGCAGCCGTTCGCCCTAGTGATTCAGGCTTCCGCCCGAATCCCACCGACTTCTCGTAGCGTTGATTTCTCGGCCGATTAGGTCCAGAGGTCGCAGATTCAAATCCTGCCCGCTACGAAATCAGGCCCGGAGATCTGCGGATCTCCGGGCCTGAGAGGTTTGTAGAACTTGAGCACCGCTACAGAAACGCAACAGATTGAATCCAGACGTGCCACTCTGACCCCAAGCCTTACCACCGTGGGTGCGGTAGCGTCGTCGCTGTCAGTTGGTCTATCTCCCAAGAAACAAAGGTAGATCCCGCCGGCTCCAGTCCTTTCCGTAGTGGGATAACTGGGGCACGTCGAGTTCCAGAAGGTTGCGTGCGGCCCTGGCCCGACGAGGCGAATACGTATCCCCGTCAGGTGTCGCCGGACATTTTGCGAGCCTTGCGGACGGTGCCACGGCACCTGTTCTGCCCGCCCGACACGCCCTTGGGAAGGCGTGCGCGAACTCTGTGGTCCGCACTCGGAGTGACGAGACCAGGCGCACCACGTCGTCGATCAGCGCGCCGTGGCTGCAAGCCAGAATGTTGCATCAGGCCAGGATCGAACAGGGCATGCGGGTACTGGAGGTCGGGTCCGGCTGTTGTCAGCCGAGCTGCTCAACCGCGCTTTGAGGCGGCGTCGTTCGCAAGCTGCCACATTTCATAGTTCCCGCACTCTGCCGTGATCTCAGCCGTCGCCCGGGCCGCGCCGAAGAAGGCGTCGGCCAGCGGCGAGGTGCGCGACGCCGCCATCGCGACGAATACCTGGCCGGGCGCTAGGTCTGGGACGGGCACGTAGCTGATGTCCGGACGCGAGTAGAACACGGTCTCCGAACGCCCCACGAACGAGATGCCCCGGCCGGCCGCGACGTGCTCGAGCTTCTCCTCCACCCCGCGCACCCGGAGCCCGGAGTCGGGGTGCGGGCGCCTGGTGGGCTGCGTGCTCGGGTCGGCATGCCAGACCAGCGGCTCACCGGCCAGGTCGGCCTCGGTGACCTCCTCCTTGCCGGCCAGCCGGTGGCCTGCGGGCAGCGCCACCATGAGCGGCTCGGTGTACAGCGGCGTCAGGCGCAGGCCGGCCTCGTCGATGGGCAGCCGCACATAGCCGACGTCGACGCGGCCGTCGAGCAGCATCGGGGCCTGGTCGTCCCATTCCATCCGCTGCACGTCCACGACCACGTCCGGGTGCTGGGCCTCGAACGCCCGCGTCGCCGGGATGACCGGGATGCCGGCCCGAAAGCCGACCACCAGCCGCTGGCCGCCGCGTTCTGCCACGGACACCCGGCGCCGGACCGCGTGCGCGGAGGCGAGCAGCGGACCGGCGTCCTCCAGCAGCTGTCGGCCCGCGTCGGTCAGCGTTACGCCGTGGCTGTCCCTGGTGAACAGCGAGGCGCCGAGATCCTGTTCCAGCGCGCGGATCTGCCGGCTGAGCGCCGGCTGCGCGATGTGCAACTCATCGGCGGCGCGGCCGAAATGCAGCCTGTCGGCGACGGCGACGAAATAGCGCAGCTTCCGCAGGTCCAGATCCATGGGGCCTCCCGGTCCGGCAATGCCTCGAGGGTATCACCACGGCTGAAACAGGTCTTGGACACCCGCTCAGGCCGGTGGCATCGTTCATGGGGCCGAGAGAACTCGGTACAAGAATTCCGGATCGGTATTTGATAGCAGGCCCAAAAACCACGATGAGCACATCAAGAATTGGGCCTCTTCCGTTCCTGTTTCGGAGACCCTCAAATTCAACGGAGTGATCGTGGGAAAGCTCGATGGCAAGGTCGCAGTGATCACCGGTGGATCCACCGGCCTGGCGCTGGCCGGCGCCAAACTGTTCGTCGAGGAAGGTGCGTATGTCTTCATCCAGGCCCGGCGGCAGGAAGCGCTGGACGACGCCGTGAAGCTGATCGGCCGCAACGTCACCGCCGTCCAGGGTGACGCGTCCGATCTGGACGACCTGGAGCGGTTGTACGACACCGTCAAGCGGGAAAGGGGTTCGATCGACGTGCTGTGGGCCAGCGCCGGGATGGGCGAACCCGGTGTCCTCGGCGAGATCACCGAGGAACAGTTCGAACGCACCTTCTCGCTCAACGCGCGCGGCACCCTGTTCACCGTGCAGAAGGCATTGCCGCTGATCAACGACAACGGCTCGATCCTCATGACCGGTTCCAACGCCTCACTCGGCGCCTTCCCGGGCTGGAGCCTCTACGCGGGAAGCAAAGCCGTCCAGCAGGCCTGGGCCCGTGTCTGGCTCAACGAGCTGCGCGACCGCAAGATCCGGGTGAACGTCCTGACCCCCGGCCAGGTCGGCACCGCCAAGCAGGAAGAGCTGTTCGACGAGGCAACAAGGGCCGCATTCGAGTCCCTCATCCCCCGCGGAACGATGGGTCGTCCCGAAGAGATCGCCACCGTCGCCCTGTTCCTCGCCTCCAACGACTCCAGCTACGTCAACGGCCTGGAACTAGTCGCCGACGGCGGCACAACCGCCATTTGAGCCACACACGAACGAGTCAGAGCGGCGCCTGAAACAGGTGCTCGAGAACAGAAAGAGGCACAACTCATGAGCAGCATCACCTTCATTGGTGCGGGGAACATGGCCCGTACCATCGGCGTGCTTGCGGTGGCGGGCGGCAACACCGTCGAGATCATGGCACGCGATCAGTCGAAGGCCGATGCCCTGGCCAAGGTTCTGGGCGGCGGCACCACGTCGGGCAAGTGGGGCGCCGTCCCGGCCGGGGACATCGTCATCACGGCCATGTTGTACGCCGGTGTCGTTTCGACCGTCGCCGAGTACGGAGAGGCCCTCGCGGGCAAGATCATCGTCGACATCAGCAACCCCTTCAACTCCACGTTCGACGGACTGGCCCACAGCGACGAGACCTCGATCGCGCAGGAGGTCGCCAAGATCGCCCCACCCAGCGCCATGGTGTTCAAGGCCTTCAACACCATCTTCCGTAGCGTCCTGGAGGAGGGCCGGCCCGACGTCTTCTTCGCTGGTGACAACCCGCAGGCCAAGGCGGACGTGGCGGCTTTCATCGAGAGCCTCGGACTGCGCCCGCTGGACGTCGGCGGCCTGAAGATGGCGCACTGGCTGGAAGGAGCGGGTGTGCTCACGGTAGGCCTCGCGGGCAACGGGATCGGCCACGGGAACTTCGCCATCGGCGTCAACGAATTTACGGACTGACCCCAGGCTTAGCAGTCGGCGAACAGAACGCCGTGCGCTCTGACGGGTTGCTGGACCACCGACTCGCAGATGTCGGAAATCAACAATGGCGAAATTTCGCCTGAGGAGGCTCATCGCAATGCAGCTCGGTTTCATGATTCCCCTTGTCGGGCCCTCCGTCAGCGACGCCTCCGCCCTGAGCGCTTTCGTCCGCGGACTCGAGGACCTTGGCTACGACGCCCTGTGGGTCGGCGATCGACTGGTCACGCCGGTTGATGTCGGCAGCAACTATCTCGCCCGAGGGCCGCAGATGGCCCGCTCCTTCGATCCGGTGCTGCTGTTGACGGTCGCCGCGGCGGCGTCCAGCCGGATGCGCCTGAACACCAGCACGCTGAGCACGTTCTACTACGAACCGCCGCACCTGGCGCGGTCGCTGACGACGCTCGACGTGCTCAGTGAGGGTCGCCTCGGCGTTGGTGTGGGGTTGGGGTGGATGAAGCAGGAGTACGACGTGGCCCGCAACGCGGACTGGCGCCGGCGCGGCAAGATGCTCGATGACATGCTGGCGTTCCTGCACGCGTGGTGGACGACCAATCCCGTGTCCTGGGACAGCGAGTTCTTCACCATGCCACCGGTCCACGCCGACCTGCGTCCGGTCCAGCCAGGCGGCCCGCCCATCTGGGTTGGCGGTGCCAGCGAGGCCGCGATGCGCCGGGTCGGCCGCAGCGGTGTCGGCTGGCTCGGGGTCGAAGGGCCCGCGCCTGCCGCGTCGGCCAGCAGCCAGGACGAGGGCGCCGGCCGTCTGTGGTCGATCGCGCGTCGAGCGGCGCAGGACGCCGGCCGGGATCCCGACGCACTGAAGACGGCCATGCGGATCAACCTCGAGCCGGGCACGTCCGTCGACTCGGTCGCGGACCAGCTGAAGCGATACGCCGAGTCCGGTGTCGACGAGGCGTACTTCGATGCCTTCGCGATGTTCACCAGCCTTGACCAGCTGCTCGACTTCGCCGGCCAGGTGATCGCGCGTACCGGCCGGTTGTGACCACCGAAGAAGCAGCCATCAAAGGCACGACCACCGAAGACACGACCACTTAGGAAGAGAGCACTCACCATGAGCAGCATCAGTTTCATCGGACTGGGTGGCATGGCCCACGCCATCGCCGCACGAGCGGTCACGGGCGGCCACTCGATCGAACTCATCGGCCGCGACCCGGCCAAGGCGAAGGGCCTGGCTGCCGAACTCGGCGTCGGGGCCACGGTGGGGACATTCGGCACCGTACCCGCCGGCGACATCGTCGTCCTGGCCGTGCCGTACGCCAGCGCGGTGCCGGTCGTCACCCAGTACGGCGATGCCCTGGCCGGCAAGGTCATCATCGACATCTCCAACACCTTCAACGCCGACGCCACCGCGCTGGTCGTGCCTGATGGCACGTCCGGTGCGCAGGAGATCGCCAAAGCGGCCCCGGCGAGCGCGCACGTCGTCAAGGCGTTCAACACCGTCTTCGGCCACGTCCTGGTCCAGGATCGTCCGCTGGACGTGTTCTTCGCCGGAGATGACCCGCAGGCCAAGGCGAGCGTGTCGGCGTTCATCGAGAGCCTCGGACTGCGTCCCCTCGATGTCGGCGACCTGGAGATGGCTCGCTGGCTGGAAGGGGTCGGGCCACTGCTGATGGGCCTGGCACGCAACGGCGCGGGGACCTTCGACGTCGCCCTCAGCGTCGACTTCCCCGGCTGAGCGCACCCCGCACCACCGCTTCTTCCGCCACATCACTCACGCCGCATCACTGACAAGGAGCAGCAACGTGCACGTCTTCGTCACTGGCGGGACCGGCCACTCCGGTTCGCACATCATCCCCGAGCTCATCGCCGCCGGGCACGAGGTCACCGGCCTGGCCCGGTCGGACACCGCTGCGGCGGCACTGTCCGCGCTCGGCGCGAAGGTACGCCGCGGCGACCTCCAGGACCTCGACGGGCTCAAGGAGGCGGCCGCGGACTCCGACGGCGTCATCCACGTCGCGCACCGGCAAGACCTGCTCCCGTCCGGCGGGATCGACGCCGTGGCCGCCGCGGAGCTCCCGATCATGCTCGCGTACGGCCAGGCGCTCGCGGGAACCGGGAAGCCGCTGGTCGCGGCGGGGAGCATCGGCTCGCCCGGGCAGTTGGGCCGGCCGGCCACCGAGGACGACCCGGCCCTTCCCGTCGGCGACGAGCACAAGGGCACTCTGCGGGCTCGCAACGTCGTGGAAACTGCCGTCATCGGGCTCGCCGAGCAGGGAGTACGGTCGTCGGTCGTACGGATTGCCAACATCGCGCACGACACGACTGATCGTGCCGGCTTCCTGCCCACACTGATCGCGCTCGCGAAGGACAAGGGCTTCGCCGGCTACCCGGGAGACGGCGCGAACCTGTGGAACGCCGTGCACGCCCGCGATGCCGCCTCGTTGTTCCGCCTGGCGCTGGAGAAGGGCCCGGCCGGCAAGTACTGGCACGCCGTGGGGGACGGGGCCATCCCGGTCCGCGAGATCGCCGAGGCCATCGGCAGCCGCCTGGGCCTGCCCGCCGTGAGCGTACCCCTGGACGAACTGATGCTGCCGGGATACTTCGGGTTCCTCACGAACGTCATCACGCAGAACTACCCGGCGTCCAACCTCATCACCCGCCGGGTCCTGGGCTGGGAGCCCGCTCAGCCCGGCCTGCTCGCCGATCTGGACAACGGTCATTACTTCCCGTCGACCGACGTCCCCGCCATCTGAGGGCAGGGACCTCATGGCAACGGGTCCCGCCTGTGCGGGACAAGGTTCTTCTGAAGGGACGGTCGAGAACATGACAACTGTGGGATTCATCGGAAGCGGAGCCATCGGCAGCACCATCGCGCGGCTCGCCGTCGAGGCCGGCCACCAGGTCGTGCTCAGCAACTCGCGCGGTCCCGAGACGCTCGCGGACACGGTCGCTGAACTGGGGCCGGCGGCGACCGCGGCGACGAGCGGAGAGGCCGCGGCGGCCGGTGACATCGTCGTGGTGACAGTGCCGGTCAAGGCCTTCCCCACCCTGCCCGCCGCGCCACTGGCGGGGAAGACGGTCATCGACACGTGCAACTACGGCCCCGATCGTGACGGGCACATCCCCGAGCTCGACGGCACATCGCTCACCTCGAGCGAGCTGCTGCTGCGGTACATCCCGGACGCCGGGCTCGTGAAGGCGTTCAACACCATCTACTTCAAGCACCTGCTGTCGCTCGGCCGCCCGGCGGGGGCGGCCGACCGCTCGTACCTGCCGATCGCCGGGGACTCTGCGTCGGCGAAGGCGGCGGTGACCGAGTTCATCGACTCCATCGGGTACGGCGTGGTGGACGCGGGACCGCTGGCCGACGGCTGGCGGCAGGCGCCGGGCACGCCGGTGTGGGGAACCCCCTACGGGCCGGCCTCGAACGAGAAGGGCCAGCCGGTCGGTCAGGACGCGATCCGCGCGGCACTGGCCACCGCAACACGGTAACCGCAAGTTGGCGCGGGCCGCGCGAGCACGACCAGGAGAGGCACATGACCGACCACCCGCCGCTGATCGCGGTGACCGATGCAGAACTCGAAGACCTGCGCGCGCGGCTACGCGCCACCCGGTGGCCCACCCGGTGGCCCGTCGATGGCTGGGAGGCGGGCGCCGACACCACTGAGGTGCGCCGCCTGGCGGAGTACTGGGCCACAGGCTATGACTGGCGCACCCACGAGGCGCGGATCAACGCCCTGCCGCACCACACGGCCGCCATCGGCGGCACGCCCGTCCATTACCTCCGGTTCGACGGTGAGCAGCCCGGCGCCCTGCCGATCGTCCTGACCCACGGCTGGCCCAGCACCTTCCTGGAGCTCACCGACCTCGCCCGGCGTCTCGCGGAGCCGTCGAAGTACGGCGGCGACGCGTCCGACGCGTTCACGGTCGTCGTGCCCTCGCTGCCCGGCTACGCGTTCTCGCCGCAACGCCTGGCCCTCCCGCCGACGCTCCAGACTCACCAGGTCTGGCACCGGCTCATGCGGGACGAGCTCGGCTTCGACCGGTACGCCGCCCACGGCGGCGACCTAGGCGCGGGGATCACGTCGCGTCTGGGTGAGGCCTATCCGGAGTCGCTGGCCGGAATCCACCTGCTCGCCGTCGCCGCACCCCCGGAGTACGACGCCGCCAGCCTCACCCTGGACGAACAGACTTACCTCGACCAGGTCGCCACCTGGAGCGCGGAGGAGGGCGGCTACCAGCACCAGCAGAACACCCGCCCGCTCACCCTGGCCCACGCTCTGTCCGACTCTCCGACCGGCCTGCTGGCCTGGATCGTCGAGAAGTACCGCGCCTGGAGCGACTCGGGCGGCGACCTGTCGGTCCGGTTCACCGACGACTTCGTCCTCACCCAGGCGTCCCTGTACTGGTTCACCGGCACGATCTCGACGTCGTTCCGGCCCTACTACGAGTACGCCCGCGGCCTGACCCGGCGCGTCGAAAAGGTCGAAGTGCCCACCGCCGTCGCCGTCTTCCCCGCCGACCTCACCCAGCCCCCGCGCTCCTGGGCCGAACGCACCTACAACATCACCCGGTACACGTCGATGCCACGCGGCGGACACTTCGCCGCCCACGAAGAGCCCGAACTGCTCGCCGCCGACATCACCGAGTTCTTCCGCCAACTGCGCTGAGACCGAGGTGGGCCAGCTCGCCGTCGTTGTCCCGTGGACGGAACTCGCGGCGGTCCTGGCCATCGCCCTCCTCGCCTTGCGCCATCCTCAGGTCACCAGTCCGCTGCGGTAGGCGTGGACCACGGCCTGCACGCGGTCCCGCAGGCCGAGCTTGGCCAGAATGTGTGAAACGTACGTCTTGACGGACTCCTGGCTGATCACCAGCGCCGCGGCGATCTCACTGTTCGACAGGCCATCGGCGATGAGGCGCAGCACCTCCAGCTCGCGCGGCGTCAGCGCGGTGTCGGCCGCGTTCTCGGCGGGGCGGATCCGCGCCGCGTACCTGCCGACGAGCTGCCGGGTCACCTCGGGAGCCAGCAGGGCTGCCCCGGTCGCGACCGTGCGGATGCCATGCAGCCGCTGGGCCGCAGGGGCGTCCTTGAGCAGAAACCCGCCGGCCCCTGCGCGCAGCGCCTCGTAAACGTACTCGTCGAGATTGAACGTCGTCACCACGAGCACCTTGACTGGGTGCGCGACCCCGACGCCGGTGAGCAGGCGGGTCGCCTCCATGCCGTCGAGCACCGGCATCCGGACGTCCATCACCACGACGTCCGGGTCCAGCCGGCGGGTGAGGTCGACGGCGGCCCGCCCGTCCCCGCACTCGCCGACCACCTCGAGGTCGGGCTGGGCGTCGATGATCGTCGCGAACCCGGTGCGGATCAGCGCCTGGTCGTCGCACACCAGGACCCGGATCGGCGCACTCATGCCCGGCTCCCGGTAGGGATGCGCGCGCGGACGACGAATCTGCCGTCGGCCTCGCGGTCCGCGTCGAACTCGCCGCCCAGGGCGTTCGCCCGTTCGCGGAGCCCGACGAGCCCCCGCCCGCTCCCGCCGGGTGAGCGAGGGCCGGCGCCGACGAGGGCCGGCTCAGGTCCGGTCCCGGCAGTGCTGATCTCCAGGGTGATCTCCCTGTCGTCGTAGCGCACGTCGACCGCCGTCGAGCTGCCGTGCGCGTGCTTGAGCGCGTTGGTCAGAGCCTCCTGCACCACCCGGTGGGCGACCAGCTCGGCGCTCCCGGCCGATGGTCAGGTCGGACGGCTTACCTGGGAGCAGCTGGTTGTACCCCTCCAACAGGGCAGTACCGGCAGCGCCGTCAGAGCCATCCAAAGCGAGCTGACCGCACACGGCATCCCCACCGCCATCGACGGCGACTTCGGCCCCGCCACCACGTCCCACGTCCGAATCTTCCAAACCCTCAACGCGCTCCCGACCACCGGCACCGTCGACACCACAAACTGGCTCTATCTAGAAGGCACGTGACGCTGACATGTCGACTCTCCGGGCTGCGGGCGTTGATTCGTTCCGGGCCGGCCGAGGACCTTCGTAGGCGCATCGCGCGGCAAAGATCACCATGGACCGGGCGCTGGATCCGGTCGAGCTGCGCGAGACTACAACGCGGTTGCGGCGGAGCAGCAGGGTGGCCGAGAAGGCGATCGCTTCGCTGCCGACTCAGGTGACCATCACCAGGGCCTAACTGAAGGTCTGGATCGATGGGCTGGACGATATCGGAGCGGCTCTGAACGGGGCGAACGCCTCGACGATACGAGTCCTCGGTGCGGTCGAACTTGGGCGGATCGTCCGGTGTCGGAGAACGCACTTAGATGTGGTCAAGGGGCCACCTGTCCTGCCGGGGGTGCGCACTTCTCAACGAGCACCGAGACGGAGACCGTCTTCATGCCGACCGGCACTGAAAGAGTGCAGCGGTGTCGTTGCTGGACTTCGTCATGCCCACATCAAGTCCTGTTGATGACGCGGTCGAAGCTGCAGCTCGCAGCTCGCAGCTCGCAGCTCGCAGCCGCGGTCTCGGAACGGTGTGCTGCGTCGTTCCGCCGCGGCACGATCCCGGATCACTGCGCTGTAGGCGACGGTCTCGCGCGGCAACTGGGCCGCGGTACCAGGATTGAAGGTCCCCACCAGATCCACCTTCGGCGGGAGGATCATCGTGTCGGTTGACACGTCCAGCCTAGTTGACGCACGATCGCCCACAGCCGCCGCCGACCCGCGGCCTCGGATGACTCGACGAGAGCCTAGCGCCGGGAGCCCTCATCGTGGGCGGGGTTGGTCCAGGCGCTTGCACAGTCGTGTGCCGGGTGCAGGCGACAGGCGTTCGTTCAGGCGTCCCTGGCTGTCTGCTTTCCCTGCAGTTCCTCGTGCTCGGTCAGCAGCGCTTCGAGGACGTTGAGGGCGCGCCAGGTCCGGGTCATCCCGTACGGTGCGGTGGCGCTGACGGCGGCGCGGGCCTCGTCGGGCGTCACTCCCGCCCTCAGCGCACGGCCGACGTGGGCACGGAAGCTCTCGTGGAGGGTCTGATACAGGATGTCCACCGTCATTGTCGCGAAGGCCCGCTCGCGGACACTGATGCGAGACATGTCGGTGCGCATCCGCGACTGCAGGTCCATGTAGTCGGCGAAACCCGGGTCGAGGGCACGCACCTCAGCTCGCATCGCCGGGGGTATGGGGCTGCCGGCGCCGTCGGCGTTCAGTTGGTGGCCTTGGCCAGTCGGCCCGGGCAGGCCGTGTTTGTGCTCGACCTCAGCCAGCCGCTCCAGGGCGGCCAGCGCCGCCGGGTAGCCGCTGTCGTAGGAGATGAAACGCAGCAACTCGCGTAGGTCGTCGGCATCGAGGCCGGTGTCGAGGGCAGCCCGGACATGGAGCTCGAACGGCATACCGAGGACCTGTTCGCACACGTCGGCAACCAGGCTCAGCAGCGTGAGCTCGCGCGGCGTGAGCTGCGTTGCGGACTCGGCGAGTTGGAAGCTTGCGGCGGCCATCTCCGCGAACACCGGGTCCAGTTCCTCGACCGCCTTCTGGGTCGGCAACGTCATGATGGCTCCCCTTAAGTGAATGCTTGTAGGGCTACTACTGTAGCCTTATGTGCGTTCTAATACAATTGCTGAGCATGGATGCGACCACTCCAGCCCGAAGCACCGCCAGCACTGCGCCGCGTGGCCGCAACCCGCGTGGCCAGGGCCAGCGGCTGCGGACCGAGATCGTTGACGCGACGCTGCGACTGCTGGACGAACTCGCCGACGACCAGGCGTTGTCGCTGCGAGCGGTCGCGCGCGAGGTAGGCATCGCCACGACGTCCATCTACATTCATTTCGCCGATCGCGACGCGTTGGTGCTGGCCGCGCTGGAGCACTGCTGTGCGGACCTGCTGCGCGCGGTGGACGACGCGGAGTCGGGCGCCGCCGACCCGGTGGCCGCGCTGCGCGCGCGAACGGTGCTGCTCGGCGTGTGGTCCCGAGAGCACCCGGGGCTGTACAAGGTGCTGCACGAGAGCACGCTCAACCGGCGCAGGGATATGTCCTTCAAGGAGGAAATGGCGAAGCGCACGACCACTGCGATCCGCCGCTGCATGGACGCCGGTCTCGCGACTCGCGGCGACGCGGAGATCGTCTCACTGGATCTGCGCACGGCCGTCCACGGTGCGGTCTCGCTGCGCGTCAACGAACCCGGACTGCCCTGGCCTCCGCTGGAGGAGCAGGTCGACCGTTTCTTGGAGAAATTGGTTGGCGTTCGCCCTACGGAGGGGTGACGCCGGTGTGACGTGCGGCGCTCAGTTTCGCGTCACGGCAGCCGATCTCGGACGGGTGGCCTCCGGACCCGGCGCAGGACTGGGTCGCGGCCTGGGCGAGATGCCGGCGTACGACGGTCGGTGTCAGGGCCAAGGATGCAGTGCGAGGTGAGGTTTCGCGGCCGGTTCGAGCAACTCCAGTGCGACACGGCCTGATCCCACACGTCAATCTCCGAGGAACGTCCGGAATCGATGACCTAGCCTCGATCCGCCGATCGGTGTGAGGGCGGCGGGTGGGTGTCATCGTCGTGGAGTCTGGGGTGACGGGTCGGTCGGCGTCCACTACCCCGTGCGAGGGCGCTGAGTTCGCAGAGGTCACCCCAGGACATGCATGTAGGCAAGGCCACCGGGTGTTGAGTTCAACCCGACTTGAAATATTAGCGTCGGTGTTTCAACACCTAGAGAGGGCGCATGCCATGAAGATCCGCGAGGTCGTGGTCACATCGCACAACCTTGACGCAGCCGCCACCTTCTATCGTGATGTGCTGAAGATGCCAGTCGAGAAGGAACCTGCTCGCGTACTGGTCACGATCGGCCGTAGCCGACTCGTCATCGCTCGCGGTGAGCAGTTTGACGGCGTCCACCACCTAGCTTTCGGTATCTCGCCACATGCCTTCGACCATGCGCATGCCTGGCTGAAGAGTCGTGTAGCTCTCATACGCGCCGGTGGCGATGATGTGATCATCGGACCGGCCGGTTGGGACTCCGAATCGGTGTATTTTCTCGGTCCGGACGACACCCTTCTGGAGTTCATCGCCCGTCAAGCCGACGCCGGAGTCCCAGCAGCAGATGGAGATGTTCCGCGGCCGGTCTCCATCAGCGAGATCGGCATCAGTGTCCCCGATACCTCGGCAGCCGTCGGCGTGGTTACTGCAGCGACGGGACTACCCACCTTCCCGCCACAAGAACGAGACTTCGCCCCCGTGGGCGATCACGACGGTCTGCTGATCATCGTCGACCAGGATCGGGTCTGGTTCCCCACTCAAGTACTCCATCCTGCACATGGCTCCCTGACGGTGAGGATCGAGACGCCGGATCAGCTAGCCGATATCGTCATAACCGAGAAGGTCACCATCTCGACCGCGCCAGCGGACTCGAGAACCCGCTGATCGCTTGAACGCCTATCGGGGAGCCAGCCACGTGGGCCGTGAGGCGCCCGGGTTGGCTCACGGTCCAGACGACTACTACGTCGTGACTGGGGCAAGAAGTACGGGTCGAGTGACAATCAGGTTGCCGCTCTGACGAATGTGACACTGGACTTTCTTCCCGGAACCTTCACTGCCGTCATGGGTCCCTCGGGCTCAGGCAAGTCGACCTTGTTGCATTGCGCGGGCGGCCTCGCCTGCGTCGATACCGGAGAGGTTGTGGTCGGCCACCAGGACCGGCTCCAGACCGGCAGCAGACGACGTACGACAAGCCTAACCAGCAGGGCGAGTAGGACGACCTGGAACAGCTGCGAGATCTGCCGCCAGGAACTGATCGAGGTTGCCCACCTGCTGGGGCTCATGCACAAACTCACGCTGGACGACGTCACCCGCACGTCGTGCGCCGCCCCCAGCTGGTTCGCGGCAGCTCATACCTCGACTAGAACATCGGTGGTTCCCTTGAGCTCGGATCCGGGATGGGGTCGTGACCTGGGCGTCTGTGTTGTGGACGGTGTCCGTGACGGCTCTGGACTCCTGTCTCCGACCGATGGTGCTGCGCCGACGAACCGATCTGCATGAGGCCATGAACAGTGGCATCGACGGCTCACGAGGAGGCCGCTTGGCCGGGCCTGAATCTGCGGACATCAAGATCTCGGTGCTGATAGCACCGTCGTCCGCCGCCATCAGCGCTCGACCGCTGCGGAACTCCACCGCTGAGCGGGCCGGACTGACGTGGGGCGGGCCTCGAGGCGTCGGTCGCGGCGGCGGTCAGGGGGTCACGACTGGGTCATGTCCCTATCGGCTCGGCGACCTTGACAAGCAGCTTGCCTGTGTTGGATCCATCGAAGAGTTGGTTGAGGGCTGCGGGTGCGCGCTCGAGGCCTTGGACGACGGTCTGGTCATACCGGAGCTTCCCGTTGGCAATGAGGGCGCCGAGGTACGCAGTTGCCTCTGGGAATCGATCCGCATGATCGAGGACAAGGAAGCTCTGGATGAGGGCGCGGCTGACCATCAGGCCTTGGCTGATGTTGCTGGACTGGTGGCTCGGGGCCGTCGAACCGAAGCCGTTGTACTCCGCGATCAGTCCGCACAACACGATGCGAGCACCGACGTTGAGCCGAGTGACGATGTGATCGAGAATCTGCCCGCCCGCGTTCTCGAAGTCGACGTCGATGCCGCCGGATGTGGCGCCGTCGAGCTCAGAGCGCCAGTTGCCGCTCTTGTAGTTGATGCAGGCATCGAAGCCGAGTTCCTCGACGACATAGCGGCACTTCTCGGCTGTTCCGGCGAGGCCGACGACTCGAGCACCGCGTGCCTTCCCGATCTGGCCTGCCACCGAACCCACGGCGCCGGCGGCTGCGGAAACGACCATGGTCTCGCCCGGTTGGGGTTTGCCGATGTCGTGGACGCCGAGGTAGGCGGTGACGCCAGTGTGGCCCAGCGCCCCCAGCAGCGCGGTGATCGGCTCTGGCGCCGACTGTACGACTGTGAACGGGGGCGTCTTCGGCGCGGACATCAGCGATGACGTACTCCGACCAGCCGGTCAGTCCCGACACCAGGTCGCCAGTCTTCAGGTCGTCGCGCCCGGACTCGATGACCTGACCAAGACCGATGCCTCGCATCACTCCGTCTACCGCGACTGGCGGCAGGTTGTAGTGGACCTCGCTCATCCATATGCGGTTGGTCGGGTCAAGCGACAGCCACAGTGTGCGGATGAGCGCCTGGCCGGACCGGAGCTCAGGGACAGGCTCCTCGACGAATTCGAGATCATCCGGCGTCACGAGTCCATCAGGACGACGCCGGAGTCGGTAGAGGTGGTTGGTCAGCTGGCTCATTGGCGGAAGCCCTCCTGGATCCGTTCCGTTGTCGGGGTTGTGCCGGCAGTGTTCACGCGACCGAGGGCGCCATGCTGTGCCGACATGGCCACCATCTCGATCTCGACCGCAACTCCACCGGGCAGCGAGGCCACGCCGACCGTGGTACGCGCATGACGTCCCCGCTCACCGAACAGTTCGACGAGGAGCTCCGAGGCGCCGTCCATGACCTCGGGCAGCGGCTCGTACCCGGGAACACAGTGAACGTAGCCATTGACCTTGACGATCCGGGTCAGCGCATCCAGATTACAGATCGCCGTTTCCAGACTCGCCAGGCAACCAAGGACCGCGAGTCGGGCGGCAGCCCGCCCGTCGGACAAGTCGAGGGTGTCGCCGACCCTGCCACGGTACTGCCGATCCCCGCCGGAGAACGGGGCGTGACCGGCGACATAGATGAGATGGTTCTCGGCAACGAACGGCAGGTACTCGTGCCTGTGCGACGGAGGCGGCAAACACAGTCCGAGCTCCGCCAGTCGGCGGCGCACCTCGGAAGTCGTGCTCATGTCACGCCCTCTGAGTAACGACGTCGAGAGCCTGGTCGAGATCCGCGATCAGGTCGTCTGGGTGCTCGAGCCCCACAGACAGCCGCAGGACGTTGTCGGGCAGGTGCCCCGAGCCGTGGGTAGGTGCGCTGGCGACGTGCTGGATCAGGCTCTCCGGCGCACCGAAACTGGTGGCATTGACGAAGTATCGAGTGCGTGCGGCGACCCTCGTCGCGATGTCCGCGCCCCCGCGGATCGTGAACGAGAGAATGCCGCCGAATCCGCTCATGACCTCCTTGGCCAGCTCGTGCTGCGGATGACTGGGGCGTCCCGGGTAGCGGACCCAGTCGATCGCAGGATGTTGCTCCAGGAAGGCGGCGACCTCGGCGGCGTGGTCGGCATGGGCGTGCATGCGGACGGGGAGGGTCTTCAGGCCGCGGGCAGTCAACCAGCAGTCGAACGGACTGGGTGTCGCGCCCTCGATCCACTGCAGGGTTCGAAGCTGGTCAAGCAGGGACGTCTCGGCAACTACCAACACACCGGCCAGTACGTCCGCATGGCCGGCCAGGTACTTCGTCGCGGAATGGAGGACGAAGTCGGCGCCAGCCCGCACCGGCTGCTGGAAGACCGGGGTGACGAACGTGTTGTCGACTGCACACAAGGCGCCATGTTCGTGAGCGATCTCGGCGACCTGCGCGATATCCGTCACCTTCAGCAGCGGGTTGGACAGACCCTCCGCCCAGACCAGCCGGGTGTCAGGCTCGAGGGCCGTGCGGACGGCTGCAGAATCAGTCATGTCCACCGTGCTGAACCGGATGCCCCACCGCGACAGGCTCAGACGCAGCAGCCTGATCGTGCCCTGGAAGACGTCGTCGGGCACGAGGACATGTCCGCCCTGGCCGGCAATGCTCAGCGCCGCCAGGACCGCAGCCGAGCCACTGGCGTAAGCGACTCCGCCGGCACCACGCTCGAGTGTGGCCACCGTCCGCTCGAGGCTGCTCTGGTTGGGATTTCCCGCCTTGCTGTAGAAGTATCCGCGGCTGTGACCGCCGTCGGGATCACGCTCGAAGGTCGTCGACATGATGATGGGCTCGACGACCGCACCAGTCTGCGGATCGACGCCCGCACCGCCATGGACCACGAGTGTCTCCACATGCGGCTCCTCGAGGTCCACGGCTACCCGGCGAATTCGGCTGCGTCGAGACGGCTCCGATCGACGGTCACCCTGAAGACGTCGGGACGACTCGAGTGACCGGTGGAGTCGAGTGCCAGGCGTTCGGCGCGGACCATGTCGAGATCGATGTCGGCGACGATGATTCGCTCCTCATCGAGCACCGGCTCGACGACCCAACTGCCGTCCGGTGCGGCGATCGCGGATCCACCGCGCCTGATAGCGGTGATCCCGGTCTCCTCGAGTGCCGGTCGCAGCGGGAAGTCCGGTGGTACGTCGTCGATCGCGAGCAACCCACATGCGGCCAGCGACCAGACCCGGCCCTCGATCGCGATGAAGCGGGCCAGATCCACGGTGTTGTTGGGATTCCCGGGCCAGACGCTGACGTGGATGTCCTCACCGTCCGCGTACAGAGCATGCCGCGCCTGCGGCATCCAGTTCTCCCAGCAGTTCAGCCCGCCGACGCGTGCGTGCCCGACCTGGTGCGTCCGCAACCCATATCCGTCGCCGTAGCCCCAGATGAGCTTCTCCTCGTACGTCGGCACCAGCTTGCGATGGCGGCCCACGACGCCCTTCCGCGGGTCGATGGCGAACAGGGAGCAATAGATCGTCCCGCGCGCCGGGCCCGACCCGCGCTCCGTCGTCCCGACATACACGAAGATGTCGAGATCGCGGGCTGCCTCAGTGATCTGCGCGATCTCAGGCCCACCGGCCTCGATCCCGGCATCCAAGTAGGCGGCGTACGCCTTCTTCTGCACAGGATCACCGAACGCGGACCCGTTGGTGAACTCCAGCCAGAACGGGTAACCAGACAGGAAGGTCTCAGGGAAGGCGATCAGGTCCACACCGTCGCGGGACGCCGTTTCCAGCCAGGCCGTCACCTTGCTGGTGGTGGCGACTGGGTCCAGCCAGACTGGCCGGGCCTGAGCAGCAGCGATTCGCATGCTGCCGACGCTATCCGCGGGTTGCCGGCTCTGGAACCGGCCGATTGCGAGGATGGGGCATAATGAATCGTTATGCCCCCAGACCTTGAGATCGCGCTGCTCCGGGCCTTCGTCGCCTCTGCCCGAGCGGGCAGCATCAGCCGTGCCGCGGCCGCACTCGGGCAGACGCAACCGGCCGTCAGCCAGAAGCTGCGACGACTGGAACGCACGATAGGTCAGCCGTTGTTGCTCCGGGCAACTTCTGGTGTCTCCCTGACGAACTCCGGTGAGGCCCTGCTTCCGTACGCCGAGCGTATTCTGTCGCTGTCCTCCGAGGCTCTTTCCGACGTCGGCAAAGACCTGTCCGGCCAGTGCGGCGTCGGACTCGCCGAGGACATCGCGGCTGCACACCTGCCACAGTTTCTCGCCCGGTTCGCGATGCTGCACCCGCACGCGAAACTCGAGGTGATGGTGGCCAGTGGCCCAGGGTTGCGGCAGGCGCTCAAGAAGAACCGGATCCAGATCGCGCTATGCGACGTCAGGTACATGCAAGAACCACCGCGCTGGTCCTGCCGTTTCCCCTGGTCTGGGCCGTCGATCCCAGCCTCGACCCTTCCACGGAGCCCCTGCCGCTCATCCTGTTCTCTCGGCCCTGCCTGTGGCGGTCGGCAATCCTCGAGACCCTCGACGCGGCTGGCCGCTCATGGCGGCTCGCCTTCGAGAGCACCAGCCTGGTCGCCGTCCAGGCCGCTTTACGCACCGGACTTGGCGTCGCACCGATGCTGCCCGCCAACGTCGACCCCGAGCTCCGCGCTCCCCGGAACCATCCCGGCCTGCCCGCCCTTCCCACCGTCGAGATCGGACTGATCCGCCGTTCCGGCACCGAGGGCGACCCCCTCCTCGACGCCGTCGACGCCGCTCTCCACCGCATAATCTGAGCCCTGCGCCTTGAAGTGACGCGAGCCGCCAGCCCCTGTAGTCCTCGCAGATGACACGCGGTTGCATACAGGCGCAGGCCGAGATAGGTGAGCGGGACAGAGTCGGGGAACCGGGATCTCATGGAAGCGAGCCGGTCGTAGAACGAGCGTGCACGTGGTGGCAGTTACCATGCCATGGTGCACAGCGTGGACAGGTTGCTCGCGCATCGTGTTGAGCAGCGGGTTCATGGGTGCCCGTCCGTGGCCCTTTCGCTGGTGTTCCGGCAGCAGATCGATGTGCAGATGGGCTGGGTAGTCGGCGATCACGGGATAGATCAGGAGCCGCTCCGGGTGTGCACCAGCCCGGTCATCTCGCCGCTCGGCGTGGCCGGCTCGGCGGGGGTGATCGGTGCCTACCGAGCCCTTCGTGAGGAGCGCAGCACGGGGTGCGCGCGTCCTCGCCGGCGTTCGGGCCACCCCGGACGGCGGGTGCGCACACCACCTACGTCTGTCGTTCGTCGCCGCGCCTGCCGACCTGGCCGTAGCCGTGAACCGATTGCAGGAAGCGTGGACCGAGTACGAGCGCAGCCTGACCACCGACCACCGCGTGCTCGACTCCGCGGTCCAGATGTTGTGACCCGAGTTTCCGCTCGCCGTTGACACACGGTCGACGAAACGTCATCGTGCAACGCGCAAGCGCGACACAGCCAGCGAGGATCGGCGCTCGGGGGAATCCTGCCTGATCACGTTCGATGGTTGCGGCGCTTGCTAACCCAGATCGTTCGTGATCTCGTCGCTCGCTGCCGTTTAGGTCTGCAGACCACCGTCCTGTGTTGATTCTGTCAGGTGGATGGGCCGGTTCGTAGGACGACCCAGCGAGACCGCAGTCGCCGCCAGGCGCACCGCAAGCGCAGTCGAGCGAGTGACAGTCGGCGGCGAGGTTGCCATCCTGCGTGCCGGATGGTTGCTTGAGGCACCAGCTCTGGACTTGCCGGGTTCGGCGGCGACGTACACGTCAATCCGCATGGCTGAAGGAACGCACGGTCCTCACTGTCGAGGTCGCCACCTGGTTCTTCGCGCGCGAGACGCCAACGGCAACTCTCGAAGTCGGTGTCGCCCCGTCACTTTCGAGATCGAAGGGGTCGCCAGAGAATCATCGCCCTCACTGAAACGGGTTAGCTGCTGTGCCGACGCGGCTCTCATTGTCATAGCGGTAGACCTCGCGACCGTTGATGAGGACGCGCAGCGCCCGGCTCATGACGTCGAGCGGGTCTCCGGACCACAGGACCAGGTCTGCGTCGAGGCCGGGCTTCAGAGTGCCCACGCGGTCGTCTACGCCGAGGATCCTGGCCGGATTGACAGTTATCGACCGCAGTGCGATCTCACGGTCAAGGCCTTCCTTGACTGCGAGGGTGACCTGATGGACCAGCAGGTGGACCGGGACGGTGGAGTGGTCCGTGGTGATTGCCAGCTCCACGCCTGCCCGCGCGAGAATGCCGGGGCTGCGCAGGTCCAGCTGTCGTGTCTCCACCTTGGAGCGGGACTGATGAGTGGGCCGCTGACAACCGGAATGCCGCGCTGTGCGATCAGATCCGCGAGCAGGTGGGCCTCGGTCCCGTGATGGATTACGAGCCGGTAGTCGAACTCCTCGGCGAGTCGTATTGCGGTGGCGATGTCGTCGGCTCGGTGGGCGTGCTGGCACCACGGAAGTTCCCCGTCGAGCACCCGGAGGAGCACCTCTTGGGTGGGGTCGCGGTCGAACGACAGGTGGGCTTCGAGCGCGGTATCGCGTTGCCTGCGGTAGTTCTGGGCTGTGACGAAGGTGTCTCTGACCACGGCGGCCGATCCGAATCGGGTGGAGGGCAGCCTGTCGCGACCGCCGTACGACCCGATCGGATTCTCGCCGAGTGCACTCTTCACGCCAGCGGGCTCACGCAACACCATGTCGTCGGCGGTGCGTCCCCAGCACTTGACCACGACGGTCTGGCCGCCGATCGGGTTGGCCGACCCCGGCATGATCGCCGCCGTGGTGACCCCGCCGGACAGCGCGTCGGTGAAGCCGGTGTCGGACGGGTTGATCCCGTCGAGCGCCCGCAATCGGGCGCCGTTCGGGTCGGTGGCCTCGTTGATCGGATCGCCGGCTTCGCCTTCCTCACCGATTCCCAGGTGTGTGTGTGCTTCGACGAAGCCGGGAAGGACCCAGCATCCGGTCGCGTCGACTGTCGCCGTGTGCGGCGGGACCGGGATGTCGGCCATAGGACCGATCGCGGCGAGCTTGCCGTCTCGGATCAGGATCGTCCCTTCATCAATGGGATCTCCGTCGACCGGAACGACATACCCGCCTGTGATGGCGACCGTGTCTGCGTGCTCGAGCATGTGATCAGGGATTCCTGGGTTCTGATGAGAAGGCGACGCGATGGTGATCGACCTTCGTAGATGGTGTGAGTTCGTCCTGCTCGTCACCGCGATAGAGCACTGCAGCGGTGATGTCCTCGCCGGCGAAGCGACGTACAGCGTCCCAGGTCCTCCAGTACGTGATGAAGACGAACTCGGTGTGATCCGCGGTGTCAGTCCAGAGGATCTGGGCCCCGACGTGTCCCGGGACGGCGGCACTCTCCGTGACTCCAGTCGACAGCAGATGCTTCTCGAAGCCGTCGGCATGGCGACGGGGGACATGACCCTTCCAGGTGCGCACGATCATCGGAGATCCTGCGCAGACGGGGGCGGTCGGCGCCCGTAGGGCGGTCCGGCGCGTAACAACCGCAAGGTGACTTCTGCGGCGGCGAGATCCTGAACGCCGAGTCCGACGAGCTTGGCCAGCGTGATCTGGTTGTCGAATGCGGACTTGACGTGTACGTCGCCATCGGATCCGGCTGGTGCGAATACGACGATCGGCGACTCACCGAGTCCCTGGCTGAAGGCCGCGAACGCTCTCTCGACGGGCTCGACAAGATCGGCGAAGCCGACCACGTCCCGAATAGCTGAGGGAGAATAGGTCTCGAATCTTTCGCTCACGAGACGTCCAGAGCTGGTGCCTCGAGCAACAATCCGACCCCGACGACGGCAACGTCCCCGCCGACGGTCACTCGCTCCACCACGTTCGTGGTGCCGTGGGCGGTGACAGCGATCACGCTGGGCCGCTTGACGAATCTGCCCTGCTTCAAGCCGAGCTCGACGCCATCGCGGGCCAGGCGGTGACGGAGCAGGTACGCGGCCACGCAGCCCGCTGCACTTCCGGTAGCCACGTCCTCGACCACGCCGTCGTTGTTCCAGTGCCTGCCCTCGAGAGCCTCGGCGTCCAGCACGTACGCGAACTGGGCACCGAGGTCTCGAAGGAACCGGTCGAAGTCCGAGTGCTGGATATGAGCGCGAGCCAAGGCGTCACCGTCACTCACGGGAACGATCAGGTAGCGCAGCCCGGTCGAGACGACCTCCAGCGGCAGCGTGGGATCGAGATCGCCGCGATCGAGGCCCAGGGCGTGCGCGATCGCGGGGGCTTGTTCAGGCGACAGCGTCCGGATGAATTCGGGGCGGCCCTGGTCCAGCAGCGCGGAAACGTGACCGTCAGGATGTTGATGCGTCTGGGCCCGGACTGTCCTCGCGGGGAGTTGGAACGTCCAGCACGTCTCTATTCCCATCGCCACGTCGGAAGCCAGGTGGAGCACAGCCGCGGCGCCGAGTAGCGGATGCCCGGCGAAATCGAGTTCGCCCTCCAGATCGAACACCCGCGCGTCGAACACACGTGCGTCCGCGGTGTGGGTGACGAAGATCGACTCGAAGTGCCGCAGCTCCTGGGTGACCCGGGACAGCTGCTTCGCGGTCAGCTCGGGCGGGTCGAGGAAGACGGCAAGGCTGTTGCCCGCGTATCCCGTTCTGGAGAAGACATCGACGTGGTGGTACCCCAAACCAGACGCCTGGGGGCTTGTGGACATGAGTTGAGCGTACGTAGGAGCCCAGCTATTGGATATGGGCATGTGGCTATGGCAGACATAAGGTTTCCCTATGGCGTCTGACTTCGACCTCACGGACCTACGCTCCTTCGCGGCGGCGGTGCGCGCCGGCAGCATCACGCGCGGAGCCGTGGCGTTGGGGCTGAGCCAGCCCGTCGTCAGTCAGCGGATCCAGCGCCTGGAACGGGCGGTGGGGGAGCGCATCCTGTTCAGAGAGCAACGCGGAGCGCGGGTTACGCCGCCGGGCGAGACGCTCTTGGCCTACGCGGAGCGGATGCTCGCTCTGCATGACGAAGCGCAGGCCGCGCTGAGCGGCCGGCGAAATCAGTTGACCGGGCAGCGCACCATCGGCCTGCTCGAGGATCTGGCCATCACTACGTTGCCTGAGGCCCTCGCCGACTTCGCGACGTTGCACCCCCAGGTCAGCCTCGAGGTCATCGTGAGCTCCGCGGCCGCACTGCGCAGACTCGCCGACCGTGGCCGCCTCGACCTCGTCTTCGGAGACCCGACAGTGATGCCGGCGGCCTCCGTGCGATGGCAGCGTCACGTTCCGATGGACTGGGCCTTCACACCGTCCTTCGATACGGCGGCCGACCCGTTGCCTCTTGTGCTGTTCTCCCATCCCTGCCGGTGGCGACAGCCGGTCATCGACGCGATCAGCCGGACCGGCCGCCGATGGACGATCGCGTTCCAGAGCACCAGCGTGCACGCCGTACAGGCTGCAATCGCCGCCGGCATCGGGCTGGGTGCCCTGCTGACGAACAACATTCCGCCGTCCGGGCGACGAGCGTCCGAGCGGGGCGGCCTTCCGCCCGCACCGGCGGTCGAGATCGCGATCGCCAGGCGAGCCGGCGCCGACGCTGATGCCGCCGTCAACAGCCTGGAACGGTTGCTGCGCCGATCGGTCGACGACATCGGTCAGAAGGTCCCGTGACCGTGCCAGCGAATTGTGTGGGCGGCAGATTCAGGCGTTCGTGAGATCGTCGAGGACGAGGGCAGGCGCCTGGTGTGGGTCGTCGGTCGCGATGTGGGGCCGATGATCTGGCGGTGGATGTGGATGATGCTGGTGTCCGCCCGCGGGGTTTCGACGCCGCCGGCAGGCGACAGACTGCCGGGCATTTCTGGGTGTCAGACGAGTTCCAATTGACCACTAGGACAAGGAGATGATCGTGCTGCTGGAGAACAAGGTTGCCGTGATCTACGGCGGTGGCGGAGCGGTGGGCGGTGCGGTGGCACGTGCGTTTGCTCGCGACGGTGCGCGGATCTTTCTCGCGGGACGTACGCTGAGTCCGTTGGAAGCCGTGGCCGGTGACGTTTCCATTGCCGGTGGATCGGTCGAGGTGGCCGGCGTTGATGTGCTGGACGCCGATGCGGTCGAGCGGCATACGGCGCGCATCGTCGAACAAGCGGGTCGGCTGGACATCTCGTTCAACTTGATCGGCTACGGCGACACCCAAGGGGCGCCGCTGGTGGAGACAGGGCGGGAGCGGTTCATCGGGCCGGTCAGTACGGCGATGGAGGCGCACTTCAACACCGCGACCGCTGCGGGGCGGCACATGATCGCGGCCGGCTCGGGGGTGCTCCTGGCGCTGACCGCGCAGGCCGGTCGTTTGCCGTACCTCAACACGGGAGGATTCGGCGTGATCTGTGCGGCGATCGAAGGCCTGTGGCGTCAGCTTGCCGCCGAGCTGGGCCCGCACGGCGTCAGAGCTGTCTGCCTGCGCTCGGCCGGTTCGCCGGACACACCCGGCGTCGAAGAATCCTGGGCCCAGCATGCCGAGAATGAGGGCGTGACGAAGCAGGAGTGGTGGGCCAGGATGACCGAGAAGACAGCCCTGCGGCGCCTGCCGATGCTGGCTGACGTGGCCAACGTCGCCGTACTACTGGCCTCCGACCATGCCGCCGCGATCACAGCAGAGATCGCGAACGTAACCTGCGGCGAACTCTACGACTGAGCCCACTGCCGATCATTCACCTTGGGGGTTTTGTGGGTGGCGTAGTTGTCGAGCACCAGGTGCAGGTCGAGGTCTTTGGGGACTGCGGCGTCGATCAGTTTCAGGAAGCGCAGGAATTCCTGGTGGCGGTGGCGGCGGTAGTGCTGGGCGATGACCGAACCGCTGGCCAGGTCGAACGCGGCGAACAGGCTGGTGGTGCCGTGCCGCACGTAGTCGTGGGTCATCCGTGCTGGGGTGGCGGGGGATCGGTCGACAGCTTCCACGTCTCGACCAAGTGCGGCTTCAGCCCGAACGCCCGCCAGATCCGCGACACCGCGCTCTGCGACATCCCCGTCGCCGAAGCCATCGATCTCGTCGACCACTGCGTATCACCCTTGGGTGGTTGGGATTCCAGCGTCTTGGTGATCACCTGCTCGACCTGTTCATCACCAATCAGCCGCGGCCGGCCCGGACGCGGCTCGTCCGACAACCCGTCCAACCGGTCGGCCAGGAACCGCGACCGCCACTTCGACACCATGTTCCGCGATGCCCCGACGTCCGCAGCGACCTCGCCGATCGTGCCGCCGACCGCACACCGCAGCACGATCCGGGACCGCAACGCCAACGCCTGCGACGTTTTCGGCCGCCGAGCCCAGCCGGCCAGCACCGACCGTTCCTCGTCGGACAACACCACCGGATCAACCTTCGGGCCCGGCATCACGCCAGACTACCAACTAACCCCGAATTAATGACTCAAGACACTAGTTGTGGTCATAGCGATTCTCCTTGTTTTCAACGTTGTTCTGCCATGTCAAGCCAGCCTCGAACAACTACTGCCTCGGATCTCCTTCGCGGATCGGACCTGAGGGTATGGATTCGATACCGGTATCTTCAACGAAACTGGTCGTACCCGTCGAGGTTCGCGGCTGGTGCTGGCAGGCCGAGGACGGCCAAATCGCCCGCGAGGCGCTCCCTGACGACCTTCGGCGCGCTCATGCGCCTGGACGGCGGGGACTCCTAGCGCGTAACCTCGCCGCACACGACTGGCGAAGGTGGGACACCACCGGGGAGTGAACGTCAGAGCATCGACCGCCTGGGTGCTCGTCACGACGACTGCCCAGGAGCGTCAATGACCCGGATCCTCCACCTGTCCGACACCCACGTGTCCGCCACCGGTCGTGACGGCGATGGCGTGGACGCCATCGCTGCGCTGGAACGCATGCTGTACGACCTGCGGCATGTCCCCGATCTCGATCTCGTCGTGGTCAGCGGCGACATCGCCGACGACGGCAGCGCTGCTGGATGTGCCGCAGTTCGCGCACGCATCGGCGAGTTCGCGGCCCGGCGGCGGATCCCGCATATCTACAGCACGGGGAATCACGACGACCGCACGGGTTTCCGTGATGCACTCGGAAGCGGCCACATCGGCGCCGACGGCACCGACATCGGCAAGCTCATCGACAACGCAGGTGACCTCCGGGCCGCAGTCACCCCGGTAGGTGGTCTGCGAGTCATCACCCTCGACAGCCTCGTTCCCGGAGAGACTCACGGAGTTGTCGACGAACGCCAGCTCCGGTGGCTGTCAGGTCTCCTCTCCTCGCCGACCGAAGTCGGCACGGTGCTGGTGTTTCACCACCCGCCCCTTCGGTTCCCGGCGATACCCAACGTCAAGCGGGTCGTCCTCCAGAACATCGACGAGCTCGAGGACGTCGTCAGCGGCACGGACGTACGTGCGATCCTCACCGGACACCTACACTTCCAGGCAAGTGGGTTCCTCGGCGGAGTGCCGCTCTGGGTGACCCCGGGTGTGGTCACCCGGATCGACACGACGGCAGAGCGCCATCTGGTGCGCGGTGTGCTAGGCGCTGGCGCCACCGTGGTCGACGTGACCGAGCCGACTGCACCGACGTTCCATCTCCTCCACGCGCGCGACCCGCGGGCCGGCGAGGAGGTCTACGTCTACGACGCCTTGACCGGTGCAGATGTCGCGGAGTCCGAGCCGGCGCCAAGTCAGGCAGCGACGGCCTCGCACAGAGGACTACACGGCAGTCCTGCGGCACATTCTCGAGGCGGATACCGATGATGAAGGCGGTCGTCTTCGACCTGGACGGCACCCTGCTCGACACCATGACCTGTGCTCCACAGGCGGACGCCGACACAATCCGGGCTCTCGGCGGGCCGCGAATCGGATGCTTGTCGCAACCGAACTGGCCGGATTCTTGCCGGAGGTTGTTGGGGGCGCGGAACCAGTCCATCAGCGCGGTGACGCCCGCTCTGGCCAGACCGCGGCGGCGGAAGGTTGGCTCGGTGATGGTGGTTCCTCTGGCTCACACGCGGGGATGTTCGGCCACAACCCGGCCCTCGCAGCGGACCGCACACGTTCGAGGTCCACGTCCACCGTCCGGCCGATCACGGTCGGGTCGACGGTGTAGTCGTTGGTGTCGAGGCGGACGTCGTAGTCGCGTCCCAGGCGGATCTTGTTGCGCCAGCCCAGGTGCAGCGGGATCGGCGGCAATGCCGGCATGGCCGCCAGGACCGTGGCGCCGCACGACCCGCCTGCGCCGCGAGGTTGTAGCGCAGTTGGCGGGTATCAACCGACTACGTGATGCGGATCGACCAGGCGGGCGGCTGTGGCCACGGCGGCGGGACCGGCAATTCGGCGGCCGAGCTGACACTCGGTGCGGCGCTGCGGCCAGCGAGCCAGCCAAGCAGTTCATGCCCGGCGGCAACGACCGCCGGTCCGCCCGGCGTGACGGTCCACGTGCGGCCGAGATCGATTGCCTCGGCCGAGCCCAGCGGGAAGCCTCGCGCCTTCATCGTGACCAGCGTGTCGTCGAGGGCCCAGGCCACGTACGAGGTGGGCCAGTCCCGCATCTGGTAGTCGCAGCACAGGTCGACGTGGTGAGCCTCCACTTCTCGTAGGCATCGCCTCAGGGTGAACCAGGCAGGGTGCGGCCACCCGGCAAGGGCTGTGACCGTGTGGCGCCAGGCATCTGCGGGCATCTCACTCATCGCCGCCGCGAAGTCTTCCAGGCTGACTCGCAAGTCGCTGGTGACCTCCAGAGCGGGGGCTGTGGCGCCGGACGGGGGAGCCGTGGTCGGCCTGCTGCCGAGTTGCGTACTGCCGCGCGCCGAACGCAGCAGCCAGCTGTAGGCATCGGCGCTCCGCGCGACGTGCACAAGTACGTGGCCGCGCGCCCAGCGCGGAAGCATCGACGCGCCGCGAATGTCGGCATCGGTCAGGCCGGCGGCCGTCGTGACGAGACGGCGGGCGGATTGCTTCACCTCGTCAATCAGGTCGCTGATCGACGGTTCATCTGGCCAGGGCGCCAAGGTCATTGAATCACCGGAGCCAGGAGCCCGCGCCGACGATCAGCGCCAGAACGCGCAGTGCCGCGGAGCGGTCAGAGTCCGGCCGATCCAGTTCCCCGAATCGTTGCTGGGTCATCAGGCAGAAGCCTCCAGAGGTGGACGAGTGATCGCCGTACCGGCGGTGTGCCGCGCGGCTGCTGGGCAATGCCGGCTCACATCTTCACACCGTCTTCACTCCTACGCGTCGACGCGTCCGAGGTGGTTGGCACCCCTGGGGTCGCCGACCCACGAAGGAACAGCACGGTGAGGCTCGCCATGATGATCACCAGCCCGAGCCCAATCCAGGTCGCGGTCTCGGCGGCATGCGCGTACTGCGAGGTCGTGGGGGCGGCGCTCAGGACGGCAAAGAAGATGGTGCCGATGACCGCGAGTCCGGCTGAACCCGCGAACTGCTGGACCGTGTTGAGGGTGCCCGACGCGATGCCCGCCTGTGTCGGTCGTATGCCGGCGAGGGTGGCGCCGATGAGTGCGGGCAGGACCAGGGTGTTGCCCAGGCCCATCAGGCCAAGTCCGATCACCAGCCACGGAACCGTGATCGAGGCACCGTGGATATGCAGCGCCAGGGCGAGGAGCACGTCGGCGACGCCGTCGATGACACAGCCGGCGAGGATCACGGTGGGCGCACCATGGGTGAGAATGAGCCGCTTACCGAACATCGGCGCGACGGTGCCCAACAGCGCCATGGGGAGGAAGCTCAGGCCCGCCTGCGAGGCAGTGAGGCCGAGGCCGTTCTGCAGCAGCATGCTGAACACGAAGATGCTGCTGGCGAAGTTCGCCATGAAGGCGATGCTGATGCACAGTCCGGAACTGAATGTCCTGCTGGCGAACAGCGCCAGGTCCAGGAGTGGATTGCCGCCACGCTGAGCCAGCCGCCGCTCGTAGCTGAGAGTCAGGAGCACCGCAGGCACGGACCCCGCGAGCAGCACCCAGGACCACAACGGCCAGCCCTCCTGCCGGCCTAGCACGAGCGGCGCTTGCGCGAGTGCGAGTGAGCCGGTGATGCCGATGAGGCCCAGCAGGTCGAGCGAGCGGTGTCGCTCGGTCGTGGTGCGGGGGAGCAGGCGTGCCGCGAACGCCAGCACGAGCAATCCGATCGGAAGGTTCAGGAAGAAGACGGCCCGCCAGCCAAGCCCGAAGACGTTGACCACCAGCAATATCCCACCAAGTACCTGACCGAACACGCCGCTGACCGCGCCGGTGATGCCGAACCAGGCCAGTGCCCGTGAGCGCTCGTCGGAGGGGAAACCAACTGTGATCAGCGACAAGATCTGCGGGACCATGCCGGCCGCCGTGAGGCCTTGGATCAATCGGGCGCCAACTAGTTGGGACGGCGTCTGAGCCAGGCCGCACAGCGTCGACGCGAGCGTGAATCCCGCCATGCCCAGCAGGAACATCGTCCGATAGCCGACGAGATCACCGAGCCGACCTCCGGTCATCAGACCGGCGGCGTAGGTGAAGGCGTAGCCACCAACGACCAGTTCGAGGGCAGCCTGGCCCGCGTGCAGGTCGTGCTGCAGTGAGGGAACGGCGACGTTGACCACATTGAGGTCGAAGCCGTACATGAACATCCCTGCCAGCACGACCGGCAGCATCGCCCAACGACGAGACTCGTACATGCTCAGAACACCCCAGTTAGTTCGACGAGCATCGATTAGATCGAAAGGTATCGAACTGTACGTCGTTTGTCGAACTATCGATCGATCTGGCCTATGCTCGACGCATGACGGTGATGGTGGACGGCCTGCACCCGGCCGCATCCGAACTTCGGCTGGTCAAGGTCCTGGCCGCACTGGCGGACCCCGCCCGCTTGGCGATGGTGCGGACACTCGCCAGGAACGGTGAGTCGCCATGCACGCAGCTCCAGGACGCTGCGGGTCTGACGATCGGAAAGTCGACGTTCTCCCATCACCAGAAGGTGCTGCGCGAGGCGGGCGTCATCCAGGCACGTATCCAGGGCCAGCAACGCATCCTCACCGTGCGCCGTGACGATCTGGATGCTTGCTTTCCCGGCCTGTTCGAGGTCGTCCTCGATGCCCCTGAGAAGTTGATCGGCACCAAGCGATCCGACTGAGCTATGCCGGGGGAGTCGGATGTTGCACCGTCTGTCCCCGGCACAGCTGCCGCCGTGGCCGTCACGAATCCATCCGGGTTGTTGAGCATGATGTTGTGCCCACAAGTTGGGCACCGTGACGCGCGTTCACGATGGGCAGTGTGTGGCCGTTCGCGACGACGAACCCGCGCTGAGGATCTCGCGGGAAGTCCAGCCGTCGCCGAAGAACTTCGGCTTGTGCCTCCCGCGAAGGCAAGAGGTGCAGGAAGGCGAGGCCTACGAAGTACTTGCTGCGGTCGGTGATGTCCAGTTCGCTGGGTTCGCTCAACCGGCGGTTGAGGTCGGCGCGGCCCGCGTCGGTGAGCTCGAAGACCTGGCGGGGTGGTCCGCTCGATCCGGGTTCGGGGCGGCGTGCAGGTACCTCCCCGGACCGGCTGGGCCGGATCGTCGAGCGGGTCAGGAGGCCAGACGTAGCGATAGATGCCAGTACCATCACCGCGGCCGCCAGCCGCATCGAGCAATACGGTGTTGTCCAACCAGCCCAGCCCTGAGCAGACGACGCCGAGAGTCGCCACCGGCAGCCAGGGACCGGCCTGCCATCGGACGCGCGCAGCGTGAGCCGCGGCGAAAGGCCAGGACACGACAGTCGCGACGCCCATCTGGACGCAGGTCAGCGTGAAGGCGTCGGCTTGACGGATCCGGCTGCGGACCAGCAGGTTCCCGCCCGCGTAACTCACCGCCGCCAAGAGGAGCGCGCCGGCGCCGTTCAACTCCTGGCCTCAGCGATCAACAGGAACGGAACGCCCAGGCTCACTGTCACCCACACCCCGGAGCAAACCACTCCGTCACTGATGAAACACAATGGTCACGCTAACTCGATTAGAGGTAGAGTGTCGATCCTGTTTCTCCTGCGAGGAACCCGCGGCGCTGGACCAGGGCATGAAGGCGCCAGCACCGGCGACCAGAGAGGACTCGATCGTGTGAGCAGCCTGTTCAACCGCGGTATGGACCGCGCTCGCAGTGGACAATGCCGGGTTCCGTCGTACCTGGCGAGTGTGCCGAGTGGGCGCCGCCTGCTGGTCATCGGAGCAATGTCCCGGCTTGGTATGGGAATGACGCCGCTCGCCTTGATCCTCTCCGTGATCAGGACCGGGAACGGGTTCGGTGCAGCCGGAGTGGCGACCGGCGTCTACGGCCTCGCCGGCGCGGGCGTGGGACCCCTGGTCGGGCGTCTGATGGACCGGCTCGGCCCGAGCCTGCTGCTGCGCATCATGGGTCCGCTCAATATGGGATTGACGAGTGGCATCTGGTTGGCATCCAGGTCCGGATTGGCCTGGACGTATGTGGCGTGTGGCCTTGCCGGTGTCACGTACCCACCTCTGACCGCGGCCCTGCGGGGCAGTTGGGCCGGCCTGTTCGGCGAGGAAAGGTCTGCGGTGCCCCTCGCCCGCCTCCGGGCGTCGGCGCTGGCGCTGGATGCCGTGACCTTCGAGTTGGTCTTCCTCCTCGGTCCGGCACTGGTGTCAGCGATCGTCTCGTTCGCTCCGCCCGGGGCAGCCTTGGTCTTCGCGGCCTTCGTCACGGGTGCAGGAAGCTTGCTCGTCGCTGTCAATCCCTTGCTGAGCTCGCGCTCGACACCCCCGAGCCAGAGGACTCATCCGCTGGGCCCGTTGCGGATGCCTGGGTTCGGCGCACTGGTCGCGACATCCGGTGCTCTCGGCATCACCTTTGGTGCCGTCACAGTGGCAGTGACTGCGTTCGCCGACCGAGTCTCAGCCAACTCCGGGACTGCAGGCTTTCTGCTGGCCCTCTGGGGCCTGGGCTCGATCATCGGAGGCGGCTTGTTCGCACGGCGCCCACCGGGGCGTGCGCTCCAGACCGTGCTCGCGGTTCTGCTCTGTCTGATCGCCGTGTCGACGTTGTTGCTGGCCGCAACGTCAGGACCGACAGCGATGGGCGTGGTCCTTGGACTCGGGGGACTTGCGGTCGCACCCGCCGTCGCTGCCTACACCACACTGGCCAACTCAGCCGTTCCCGCCGACGTCCGCGGTGAGGCGAATACATTGCTGGTCGCGATTCCCGCGGCTACGCAAGCGCTGGGTTCATGGATCGCCGGTCTCCTGGTCGCACGCTTTCATGGCCCGCAGGTGGCTTTCGTGGTCGCCGGCGCGGTCACGGCGACCTCGTTGCTCTGGCTCCGCTGGCCTCGACGCGCAGGAGTGCTCAGAAGTCGTGACTTGGAGGAAGTCCGAACGGACAACCCACGGTAAGCCCCAAGCAGCCAACGGAGGTAACTGATGAATAAGCGAGAGGCGATTGTCGCCGTAGTGCGACGATGCGAGCGGGTGCTGGTCATTCAGCGCGGCCCAGCCGCCCGGCTGCCGGGCTACTGGGCACCCCTCAGCGGCAAGCTCGATCCCGGCGAAACGCAGGCGGAAGCCCTGGTCAGGGAAGTACGCGAGGAAGTCGGCCTGAAGGTGACACCCATCGCCAAGGTCTGGGAATCACAGACTGAGGACGCCGCATTCATCCTCCACTGGTGGACCGCCGAACCCGAAGAAGGCGACCTGGTCACCCACCCCGGAGAGGTCAGCGACGCCAGATGGGTCACGGCCTGCGAGTTCTCCCAACTCCAGCCGATCTTCAGCTCCGACCGCGTGTTCTTCGAGCAGGTGCTGCCCAACCTCTGACACCCGGCTCTCGGCGGCACGAGAAGGGGCAGCTGGTACGCCGGGTTGTGCGTATCGCATGGTCGGTGCTGACCAGGATCCTGCTCTGAGGGTGGTACTGCTCATCGATCTGGTCGAGCAGTTTGTCAGCTGAACTTCGGCCTGGTCCTCCGCGTCGTGGACGGCGGTCGCGTCTCTTCGCCGAGCAACTGCACGACGGAGAGAGAAAGACCGGGGCAGGGGTTTGCAACACAGGGCGGTAGGCGCAGTGGATCGCAGCGCGAAGGATGGTTGCCAGCCTCTCCCGGCAGTCTCAGTGCGGCCGGAGCAGGGAATCAGCTCCACGACCAGGGAGTCCACGTGCGCCACACCTACGTCGCCGGCACCGCCACCACAACGTTCGGTCGCCATCCCGACAAGACCCTCATCGACCTCGCCGTGGAGGCGGGGGAGATGGCCATCGCAGATTCAGGCCTTGAGCGGTCTGAGATCGACGCTGTCTACTTCGGCAACTTCCTTGGCCGCGGAATCGACGGCCAGGGCGTCATCGCATCCCTGCTTGCGCTCAGGCTTGGGCTCGCCGGCGTTGCCACCACCAATGTGGAGGGCGCGTGCGGGTCCGCCGGCATCGCGCTTCGTCATGGCGTTCTCTCCGTGGCCGCCGGCGCAGCTACTGCCACTCTGTGCATCGGCGCCGAGCACATGACGCGTCCGGGAACGCAAGCCATCACGAAGCTCCTGACCGAAGCGGGGGAGATGGCCACCGACGGCGCGGCCGGCCTGACATTTCCCGGGTTCTTTGGCTTGGTCGCGAACGCGCACGCCGCCCGATACGGCTCCACGCGCGACGACTTGGCAGCTGTCGTCATGCAGAACCGTGCCTGCGCCGTCGCGAATCCGAACGCGATGTTCCGTGAAACTGTGAGCGCTGATCAGATCGCCTCCGGGAAACTGATCGCGGACCCGTTGCGGTTACTCGACTGCTCACCCATCAGCGACGGTGCCGCCGCGGTCGTTGTCACCGACTGGGCCCACGCAACCAGCTCGCGGAACGGTGCGGTGCGCGTGCTGGCGTGCGAGCAGACGTCCGGACCTGTGGGCATCCGGCACATGGAGACATTGACCAGCTTCCCGGCGACTGTCACCGCGGCTCAGCGTGCCTACAAGAGTGCGGGTCTCGGCCCTCGGGACATCGACGTCGTGGAGCTGCACGACTGCTTCTCCATCACCGAGCTCGTCAACGTCGCGGACCTGGGCTTCTTTGCTCACGGCGAAGCGCATACCGCGATCGCCGAGGGGCTCACCACGAACGGCAGCCCAGGGGTTGTCGTGAATCCCAGCGGTGGGCTTCTCGGGCGCGGCCACCCTGTTGGAGCAACCGGCCTCGCCCAAGTTCACGAGGTGGTTGGCCAGCTCCGCGGAACCGCGGCCAACCAGCTTCCCGCCGCGCATGTCGGGATGGCCCACAACCTCGGCGGCGCTGGTGCCACCGCCACCGTCACCATTCTTGGAGCCGCGTGATGCAGACCCTCGAGTCGTACACGGTCATCCGCGTCGGCGTTCCCGACGCCCCCTACGTCATCGGCGTGATCCGGGACGGTGCCCAACTCATCACCGGGCGGCTCGATGCTGCCGCCGACATCCCGGTACGCATCGGAACGCCTGTCTCAGCTGTGAGCCACGACGGTGACTACACGTTGTACTCCGTCGCGGGAGCAGGCCAGTGAGCGACCTCGCCATCGACAATCTGCGTCGACCGACGCCTCATACGGGGCTCAAGCCGCACCCGGACGAGTGGGTCCTGGGACACGTCTTGCGCAGCCAGGCAGCCGCGCGACCCGATGCCGTGTTCCTGTCCGACGTGACCGGCCAGACCCTCACCTACGCCCAGACGCTGACTGGTGCTGAGCGTGTCGCTGCCGGACTCCGAGCCAGCGGGGTACGGCACGGCGACCGGGTGCTGCTGCTGATGCAGAACTCTGCGGAATTCGTTCTGACCTGGTTCGCAGTCAATTTGCTCGGGGCAGTCGAGGTCCCTGTGAACGTCTCGAATCGAGGACACTCCCTGGTCCACCCGGTCAACTTGTGCCGAGCCAAGGTCGCCGTGGTCGACGCCGCCCTGATGGCACGACTCGAAGAGGTCGCCGATGACCTCAGGTCTTTGGAGACGGTGATCGTGCATGGCCAGTTCTCGGCGCCCACCCGCTGGACGAGCATCGACTTCGCTGACATCGCCGCCGCACCACGACTTGCCGAGGTTGTCCCCGTCACCCATAGCGATCTGGCCTGCATTATGTACACCTCCGGCACGACCGGGCCGGCCAAAGGCGTCCTTGCTCCTCACGGTCTGGCGTACCTCCTCGGACGCCAGGTCGCCGACCGGCTCGCCCTGACCGGCGACGACACCTACTACGTGTGCCTGCCGCTGTTCCACAGCAATGCCCAATGGGCACAGGTGTACGCCTCACTCATCGCCGGCGCCCACGTGCACCTGGCCAATCGGTTCAGCGCGTCAGCCTGGCTCAATGACATCCGTACCAGCGGCGCGACCGTCTCCAGCCTCCTCGGTGTCATGACTGAGTTCCTCGATGCGCAGCCGCCGCAAGTCAGCGACGCCGAGCACTCCCTGCGACGCGTCCTGGCAATCCCGATGCCGGCAAGACTCGCACGGACCTTTCCCCAGCGCTACGGGTTCGATTGCGTCGAGGCATACGGAATGACCGAGATCTCCTTGGTGCTCTGGCGCCCCGACGGCGACTCCGTTCGCGCCGGAAGTTCCGGCAAGCCGTACGGCGACATGTTCGAAATCGCTCTTCTCGACCCGGACACCGACCAGCCGGTGCGCCGCGGGGCGGTGGGTGAGATCGCCGTCCGGCCTCGCCACCCGTGGACAATCGCCGCCGGCTACGACGGCATGCCTGAAGTGACCGCCGAAGCATTCCGCAACCTGTGGTTCCACACCGGGGATGCGGCTCGGGTCGACGACGACGGCTACTACTACTTCGTCGACCGCATCCGAGACCGCATTCGTCGACGAGGTGAGAACATCAGCTCTTTCGAGATCGAGCTTGCCGTTGGCTCCCACCCAGCCGTCATCGAATGTGCCGCCGTCGGCGTTCCCGCAGACGAAGGTGAAGACGACATCAAGGTCGTGGTGGTCACCAACCAGCGCGTCACCGCGCAGGAACTCGTTGATCACTGTCGAGCCCACCTGCCGTACTTCGCCGTTCCGCGCTACGTCGAGTTCGCCCCGGAGCTGCCCAAGACGCCAAGCGGGAAGATCACGAAGGCCGAAATCCGCAAGCGCGGCGTCACCGGTGCCGAATGGGATCGCATCGGTGCCGGTATCCACATCGGACGGGAGTCATGACAGCCGAACCAGTGGGGTCGGCTCTGCGCGGGAACGGCGTGCTGATCTCAGGCGGCGCGTCCGGCCTCGGCGCCGAAGTCGCCGATCTGATGACCAGCTACGGAGGACAAGTCACGATCCTCGACCTGACCTCGAACGGGCATCCCTCCGCTCAGCACGTCGGCGGCGATGTCCGAGACTTCGACGCGTGTCTGGCTGCTGCCAAAACGGCCGCCCAAGCGCCCCGCGGGCTCCGCCTGGTGGTCGCCTGCGCGGGCATCGTGGGGCCTGAACGACTCCTGCCAAAGACCGGGGAGCCGCAAGCTTCGGACTCTTTCGCGCGCGTCTTGGACATCAACATGCTCGGTACCCTCAACCTCCTCCGCGCAGGCGCCGCAGTCATGGCGCTGAACAAGCCCGACATCGATGGTCACCGCGGCGTCTGCGTCCTCACCTCTTCAGTCTCGGCGACCGAAGGCCAGGTGGGACAGGTCGCCTACGCGGCATCCAAGGCCGGCGTCGCAGGTATGACGCTGGCAGCTGCCTGCGACCTCGCCGACCGGGGCATCCGAGTCGTCAGCATCGCACCAGGTGTCTTCGCAACTCCGATGTACAACGAGCAGGTGTCAGGCAAGGCGAGGGCGGGCATCGAAAGCCAACTGCTCTTCCCCAAGCGACCCGGACACCCAGCAGAGTTCGCGTCCATGGTCGCCTACACGGCAACCAACAAGATGCTCAACGGCGTCACCATCCGGCTCGACGGGGGCATCAGGATGAACGCGCGTTGAGCCAAAGCCCGGCCGGCTTCCCGGGCGCGCACAATCGCGGGGCCGGCCGTCACAATTCGCACAAGGTTGCGCGACGGCGGCAGTATGCTGAGACGCACGTGCGTTGCGCGCCAACTCCAGCCGCATGCCTGACGCGGGGATCAATCACATGACTGAGGACATCCGGCACATCGTCGACACCCTTGCCGCCGAAGTCGCACGGTCCATCGTGGTCGTGACACCTGAAATCCGCGTCATCACCCACAGCGCCCACCTCGGCGACGAAGACACCGTCCGTGTCAGAGGCATCTTGCAACGCCAGGCTGAGCCTGCTGCCATCGAGCACATCAAGGCACAGCGCGTCTCCACCTGGAGTGAGTCCGGGTTCATCCCGTCGAACGACGACATCGGTATGAAGCGCCGCTCCTGCACCCCCGTCCGCTGGCAAGGACAACTCCTCGGCTACCTCATGATGATTGACGAAGCATGCACCCTCACCACCAGGGAACTTGAGCGAGCCGAACATGCAGCCGCCGCCATCGCCGTCATTCTCAGCGGCATCGCGCAGAAACAGGCTGGACAGCAAGAAGCGAAAGAGAACTGGCTGGCCGATCTGCTGGCGCCCGAGAAGGAAACCGCACAACGAGCTGCCCGGGCAGCTCCCGACGGTGTCCCAGTTGCCGCGAGCTCTCCCGTTCAGGTCGTGGTCGTGGAAACGGTCGCCGGTCACGCCATGTCCACCCCCGAAGCAGATGCCCTCATGCGCGCCGCGCTCACCGCTGTCGCCGCCATGACTGGGTCAGCGCTCTGTGCCTACCTCAGCCGAGATGGGCAAGGCGTCATGCTGCTCGCTCTGGCACAATCCTCCACAAAAGTGGAACTCACAGCGCAACGTGTCATCGACCGACTCACAGGACATGCTGACGTCAAGCGAGCTGTCGTCGGTTACGCGCACGGCCCTGACGGCCTCACCGACGCAAGCGTCGCCTACGAGCGGGCCGTCACAGCCGCACGCGGAGCCCTGGTCCTCGAGGACCGGGCCGACATCGTGGATTGGGACGACCTCGGTGTCTACAGCGTCCTCCTCGACATGAGCGCCCGGACACTCCAGCGCCTGGTCCCCGGTGGCATACATGCGCTCAAGGCCGCCGACCCTTCCGGGGTACTGCTGCAGACCGCAGAGGTCTATCTCGACGTCGCCGCATCGCCACCCGCGGCGGCAACCACGCTGCATGTCCACCGCACGACCCTCTACTACCGCCTCGGCCGGATTCGCGAGCTGTCCGGACTGAACCTTGCCGACGGCAATGACCGGCTCACCTTCCACCTAGGGCTGCGCGCTCTGCGTGTCCTCGAGGCGTCGGTGGGCCCCACAGCTCTGTGAGGATCGAACGGCCGCTCCCAACAGGCTCTCCTCGTCCGGATGAAGCGGCTCAGCAAATAGCCCTACAAACCGTGTAAACGCTCTGGCTTGGTTGCGATTCCCAGCGATGGTGGCAGACTTGCCACGTGTATTCGACTTCTGACCGCTGGGATGCGGTGTTTCCGATCGCCGGGGAATTTGTTGAGGATTTTGTCCAACAAGCCCAGGTGTCCGATCGATGGCTACGGCCGAGCGTCTTGCCAAAGATGTCCGTCGGAGAACTAGCCTGTCACCTGGGGCGGCAATTGACGCTCGCCGCAGAGCTCCTGCAGGCTACAACCGCCATCCCACCGCTGGATTCGGTTGACGAGCACTACCATCGGGCTGCATGGGTCATGACCAGCTCTCCGGATGACCCGCCCAATGACCGCACCGCAGCCGAGGCCGAGGCTGCGCTTGGCGTAGCCGCACTCAGGACTCGAGTCGACAAGGCACTCGCTACGCTGACGACGCTGCTTGCGAGCCACACCACTGCTGACGTGGTGTTGATTCCTTGGCAAGGCTGGTCCTTGCGCCGAGATGACTTCTTGCTGACCCGCATGCTGGAGATCGTCGTTCATACCGACGACCTCGCGCTGAGTGTCGGAGTCCCGACGCCGCGATTCCCGGAGGAAGTCTTCGCGCCCGTGCGCGACCTGCTGGTCCGCTTAGCCGTGCGCCGTAATGGTCAGTCAGCGGTGATAAGCACTCTTACCCGTAGGGAGCGTTCGCAAGTTATCTCCGCATTCTAGCGGCGCAGGTTCTCGAATTTCCCACACCGCAGGTTTTCTGGAGCCGGCGGCGACATTTGCTAGCCATCTTCCTGGTGTCTGGCTGCCCAACGGAATGTGGACGTCGCTCGGCACATCCCTTGTCCCATTGTTGCCTCCGGCATCAGAAGGGTGACGGCGCTGATTCCGGAGGCCCATGAGGCAACGATCTCCTCCCGCCGCACGTCTGGAGCGTTCAAGAGGCGCGCTCTGCGGCACGAGCGGACGTTGACCGCCAACGCTCGGCCGGTGTGGTCAGATGTCAGGAGCTTCGCACTACCAGGCGTTCGGCAGCGGTCACCATGATGTCGGCGACCGTGGCGAGAGGAAGCCCGCGGCCGGCGTAGAGCTGGTCGAAGAACTCGAAACCGGTGACCGCCCACAACAGATCGACCGCGTCGGCAGGGGCCAGGCCCGAACGCAGGACGCGCTGGTCGGCCAGGCGCTCGGCGTGCCAGGCCAGCCCGGTGGCGCGGTCCTTCGCCATACGATCCACCACTCCGCCGACGGCTTGGGGATCCAGTGCCGCCATCGAGTAGAGAACACGCAGTACCTGACGGTGTTCGGCGAAGGTCGGCACGGCGGCGCGGACCGACTCTTGCAGGGCCTGGAGAGCATCGGAGTCGCCAGAACCGTCGGCCACCCGGTCGAAGCCGCCGCGGTGTCGCAGGTCGTCGCCGAGTGCGTCGAAGAGTCCCGCCCGTGAGCCGAACACCAGGTAGATCGTTGATCGCGACACATGCGCCATGGCCGCGACCCGTTCGACACTAACCGGCTCGGTCGGTGCCTCGCATAGCCGTTGGTAGAGCGCGTCCAAGATGCTGCGGCGCGTCTGCTCAGCCGCGTCCGCACGCAGCCGCTGCTCGTACTTCCGGTTGGCCATGACTCACACCTTACCTTTGGCTTGACAGAGCGTCCATCGGAAGACAGCATGTTCAGCGAAAGACAGAATGTCCGATGAAAATGCAGCAACGACCGAGGAGCACCCATGGATCTGCAGTTGAACGGAAAGCGTGCCCTGGTGACCGGCAGTACCAGCGGGATCGGCCAGGCCATCGCGATCGCCCTGGCTGCCGAGGGCGCCACCGTCGTGGTGCACGGACGTGATGCCGAGCGGGCGAAGGCCACGGCCAACGTCATTGCCGCCATCGGCGGCGCGGCGACGATCGTGCTGGGCGACCTGGCCCATGAAGCTGGTGCGCGAATGGTCGTCGCCGCGGTGGAGGCTTCCGGCGACGTCGACATCTTGGTCAATAACGCCGCCGCGACGGGCGGTGACGAGGGTTGGATGGCGGGCGGCCCGACGGAGTGGCTCGACCTCTACAACACCAACGTGACGTCCGCGGTCCGGCTGATCGGGGCGTTGACCCCGGCGATGCGAACTGCCGGATGGGGTCGGGTCATCCAGATCGGCAGCGCCGCGCACCCGTGCCCGCTACCGATGAGGGCTGCCTACAGCGCGACCAAGGCCGCGCTTTCCAATCTCACCGTGAGCCTGTCAAAGGAACTGGCCGGCACCGGGGTCACCGCCAACACCATCAGCCCAGGCCCCGCCCTGACTGACGGGTTCCGCGACCTCGCCCTCACCTTTGCCCGGCACCACGGAATGGGAGACGATGCCGACGCCGCTACTCGTGCGCTGATCAGCGGCCCACTGGCCAACCCGTCAGGCCGCCTCGCCGAACCCCACGAGATCGCCGCCCTGACCGCGCTGGTCGCGAGTCCACTCAGCGCTTCGATCAACGGAGCCAACCTACGGATCGACGGTGGGTTCACTCCGACTGTCAACTGACCACGCACAGTCCCCACCGGGCCCGACGCTCGTCGGGGACTGCCGCACGGATAGGTGTTATCTGAGGTGGCTTGCCGAGAGCCGGGACCGCACCGGGTTCGGTTCAGCCGGCGCTCGGGCTCCCCTTCGTCATGGCAGCTGAGGCGAGTACGGCGACCGGCACAGCCAGCAGCGCTGCCCATCCCGAACGCTTCGTCTGCCCGGCCGCGCAGGTCTCGATCGCCGTCTTGGTGACCTCGCCATGAATCCGATAAGCCTCCGCACCCAGCACGGAATCACAGGTGGCCGTCGCCGATCCCGAGGCAGGCGGGGAAATCACCAGCCACCCGATGATCAGGAAGCCAACAAACGTCAATATCCACAAGAATGCGCACACCGCGCGAGCATTTGGGTTCATTCGGATTCCTTACGTCGAGATCTCGGATTCTGTTGCGCAGCATCGATCCTGCGCGCCGAGCTCACCTGACTCACTCAGCTGTCGTACTGGATATCAGGTGGATTTGTGGCGGGCGCCGCCTTCGATGTGGACC
>NZ_SJKD01000014.1 GCF_004331485.1 Kribbella capetownensis | reverse complement strand
GTCGGAACTCCTCAGGGAACGCTTTCGGCACGACAAACATCCTTCCAGCAAGGACCAAGTCCTCACAGATCAGGAGTCAACCGAACCGGGGGCAGTCCCGTTTGTTGTTGGGCGACGGAGTAGCCGCAGTAGTTCTCCAAGCCGGCGAAGGCGTGGCCCAACTCCTGGGTTGGTCCCGCACCGGCGACGCCTACCACCCATGCCAACCATCCCCAGATGGCCGAGGCCTGGCCACCGCGATCCGATCAGCCTTGGCGAAGGCCGGCGTACCACCAGACGCCATCACCTACCTCAACGCCAACGCCACCGGCAGCCCCCTGGCCGATGCCGCCGAGGCCGCCGCCATCACCCACGTCTTCGACCCCGCCTCCACCCGCAACCATCAACCCCCGTCTGGTGGGTCAGCCAACGAGGTGGTGGGTTTGCCCACCGGAATCCCGCTGGCCAACCCACCATCGAATGGGTCAGCCCATCAGACGGGGAAGGACGGGCGGGGCGGGCCGGCGGTGAGTTCTACGAAGGGGTTGCATGGGCATGCGTTGGAGGCTTCGGGGTTGGTGGAGTTCGTGGTGACGGTGCAGGCCTTGCGGGAAGGGAAGTTGCCCGTGAATGCGGGGTTCCTGGACGTGGATCCTGCGTGTGCGGTGGATCTGATTCTGGATGCGCCGCGGCCGGCCACGTCGGCGTACGGGATCACGGTGAACTCGGCGTTCGGTGGAGCCAATACCGCGTTGGTGGTGCGGGCGGGATGAGCGAGTTGCTGGAAGTTCATGACCTCGTCGTGCGCGGTGAGGGCTACTGGCCGGAGCCGGGTGATGACATCGCGGCAGGGCCGCCGGTGGTGCCGGGGTTCGTGGTGTCGGCGTTCAACCCGATGGCCGCGGTGGTGGCGGAGCGCTGCTTGAGCCGATTGACGGAACCGCGCACGGTACGGACCGGGATCGTGCTGGTGTGTGACGGGGACAGTGTGAGTGCGGACCACGTCCGGCAGGCCGTTGCTGAGGGCAAGCGCATCGGCCCGCTGTTCTTCTTCCAGTCGGTGCCGAACAGCATCGCCGGCTGGATCGCGGCGAAGTGGGACCTGCGCGGCCCGGTCGTGTGTGTGACCGACGGCGGGGAAGACGAGGCCGCGTTGCTGATCGGCGATGGGGACGCCGACCAGGTGTTGATCGTGGAGGTGGGCGCCGACCAGGCCTCCGCCCGGATCGTGAGTGGGGGAGACCCGACATGAAGAGCCTCAGAGCCCGCCTCGCCGCAGACCCGGCGATTGGAACCGGCAACGTCCTGGCCACGGTCATCGCCCACGGCGCCGACCTGAACGGTCCCGGCCTGACCTTCGACACACCCGTCGACCACTACCCGGCCGAGCACCCGCTGACCCTCGGCGAGCTGGACGAGCGAGTGCAGGCCCGTACGGCGTGGCTGCACGAGCACGGCATCGGACGCCGGGACGTGGTCGCGATCTGGGCCACCGAGGCGCAGGACATCGTGCTGAGCTTCCTCGCGCTGACCCGCGTCGGCGCGATCCCCGCGCTGATGAACGGCAGGATGAGCCCACCCATCGCCGAGGAGTTCATCCGCCGCCTCCGCGCCACCGGCGTACTCGCGGATGCAGCACATCGCGGGTTGTTGCACGAGGCACCGATCCTCGCGGAGCCACGAGAGCTGGGTACGGCGGACCCGGCCAAGGCGCCGGAGCACTGTCGCCACCACGCCGACGACCCTGTCGTGATCACGCACACCAGCGGCACAACCGGCGTACCGAAGGCAGTGATGCACACCCACACCACCTTGTACGCCGCCTTGAAGCACCTGCTCACGATGCCGCAGGCGCAGGGCACCGACAGGATCCTGAACGCCCTGCCGATCCCACACACCGCAACGGTCCTGATGGTGAATCAAGTTCTCGGCAACCGGGCCGAGATGCTGCTGCTGTCCAGCCAGGACGCGCCGAACGTCCTGCACCACATCGAACGCTGGAAACCCCACTCTGTCTACGGATTCGCCGTGACTTGGGCCGGTCTTGCCCGCGAGGATCTGAATGGCCACGACCTCGACTCGGTCCGGATGTGGTTCAACACCGGCGACTGCGCCCACGAACCGCACATCCGCAAACTGGTTGCCGTCGGCACCCGGGAGACGGTCACCCGCGACGGTCGCGTGACAGTCAAGGGCTCGCACTTCATCGATGGCCTCGGGTCCAGCGAGATGGGCCACAACGGTTTCCACATCACGCACACGATCGACAGCGATCACTACGGCCGGTGCATCGGCAAGCCGTACGAGTTCGCCGAGGCCGCCGTACTGTCGCAGACCGGTGAGGAGCTGCCACCGGGGAAGCCTGGCCTGCTGGGCTTCAGGTCCCCGAGCGTCTCACCCGGCTACTGGAACGACTCGGTCAACACGTACCGCTTCCGCCTGAACGGCTGGTTCCTCACCGGCGACCTCGCCTACCGCGACGACACCGGCCACTACTTCCATCTCGACCGCATCCCCGACGCGGTCGCCGGCTTCGACGGCCCGCAACTCTTCACTTCGCTCTCCGAGGAACGCATCCTGGCCGCCCTCCCCGAAGTACTCGACTGCACGGTCATCATCACGCCAGACAACGGCAGGTACGTCGCCGACGTCCTGATCGAACTCACCTCCGACGCCGAGCCCATCGATCGCACAGCCGCCGTGAAGTCGGCAGTAGGCGAGGAGGTAGCAGCCATCATTCGCAAAGTCACCGCGATCGGGTCGGACGAGGTCCCGGTCACAGTCACCGGCAAGGTCCGCAAGGTCGCCTTGCGGACCTGCTTGACAGGAGCAGACGCATGACCGGCGCTGTCTCCATCACAGGAATGGGCCTGATCACTCCGGTCGGACGCGGTGTCGCCGAGGTGTACGACGCCTTGCTGTACGGGCGATCGGGCATCGTCAAACCACCGGCGGACCACCCGATCGCGAACTCCATCGAGCTGGCGGGCATTCTCCCGCCGATCGACGCCGGGAAGATTGCCTCCGGCCCCGACGGCAAGGTGATGGACCGCACCGTCATCCTCGCTCAGTTGGCCGCCGAGGACGCACTGAACGACGCCGGCCTGGTCATCGGCGAAAACGTTGACCCCGACCGCATCGGGGTGATCGTCGGCGGGGTTGGCGGGATGGCGACGCTCGAGCAGCAGGTGCTGGCTCGGGCCGAACGTGGCCGGGCTGCGGTCAGTCCCTACCTGCTGACAGGGATCCTGCCGAACATGCCGGCCGCTCGGATCGCGATCCGGTTCGGTCTTCGCGGTTACACCTCCGCGGTCGGTACGGCGTGCGCCTCGGGAGCGCAGGCGATCGCGGACGCGGTCCGGCTGATCCGATCCGGTGAAGCGGACGTGGTGCTGTGCGGCGCGAGCGAGGCGCCGCTGTTCCCGACCTTCGCCGAAACCTTCGCCAATGCACGAGCGCTGGCGAGGGGCTGGGACGACCCCACTGAGGCGAGCCGCCCGTTCGACCTACGTCGCAACGGATTCGTGCTGGCCGAAGGCGCCGCACTACTCGTCCTGGAGACCACGGAGCATGCGGCCGCACGTCAAGCACGCGGGTACGCCGACCTGGCCGGCTACGGCGTGAACTCCGACGCACACCACCCGACTGCTCCCCGGCCCGACGGCATGGGTGCCGCCGAGTGCATGCGTCGAGCTCTGGCGAGCGGCGGAGTACAACCGAGCCAGGTCGGCTACATCAACGCACACGGGACCAGCACGAAGCTCGGCGACGTGGCCGAGTCGGTCGCGATCGGGCTCGCATTCGGCGACCACACCCCGGCAGTCAGTTCGACCAAGGCGCTGACCGGTCACATGCTCGGCACCTCCGGAGTGGTCGAGGCCGCCGCGGCGGCCCTCGCGATCACGACCGGCCTGGTGTCGCCGACGTACCACCTGGACGATCCGGATCCGGCCTGCCCGCTGGATCACGTCCGCAAAGAACCCCGCGACCTGCGGCCGGAGTACACACTGTCGAACTCGTTCGGGTTCGGCGGCCAGAACGTGAGCCTGCTCCTCGGCACCACCACCACGCCGGAGCGGCGAGAGACCAACAGTGAGGTGAGGGTGTGATGGAGATCCACGGGATCGACCATGTGGAGTTGTATGTGGGCGACGCTCGGCAGGCCGCGTTCTACCTGGGGCACGCGTTCGGCCTGCAGATTCACGGCCAGGGCGGCCCCGAGACCGGTCTGCCGGAGCAGCGGTCGCTACTGCTGCGTGAGGACGCCGTACAGATCGTGCTGACGTCCGGGCTGGCCGCGGATCATCCGGCCGCGGAGTACGTGCAGCGCCATGGGGATGGGGTCGCGATCGTCGGTCTGGAGGTCGACGACGCCACGGCGGCGTACGGCGAACTCGTGGCCCGCGGCGCCGAAGGCCTGAGAGAGCCGGTCCGGTACGACGGCGGCGAGGCGTCCGTGGTGATCGCGGAGGTGGGCGGATTCGGGGACGTGATCCACCGGCTGGTCGAGCGGCACGGACCGCGACACGAGTTCCTGCCCGGCCGGATCCACATCTCGGAGCCGACGAGTGGCCCGGACGAGAAGCTGTTCAGCGAGATCGACCACCTGGCGATCTGTGTGCCGTCCGGCGAGCTCGAGCCGACCGCGAAGTTCTACGAGGACGTGTTCGGCTTCCCGCGGATCTTCGAGGAGTACATCGAGGTGGCCGGCCAGGGGATGGAGTCGAAGGTCGTCCAGAGCCCGTCGAAGCACGTCACGTTCACGCTGATCGAGCCCGACGCGAGCCGCCGTCCGGGGCAGATCGACGACTTCCTCAGCTGGCACGCCGGTGCCGGGGTGCAGCACATCGCCTTGCGCACCAGCAACATCGTCGAGGCGGTCAGCACGCTGGCGGGCCGCGGCGTCAACTTCCTCGGTACGCCGTCGACCTACTACCAGGCTCTGCCGGAGCGCGTCGGCGAGGTGGAGACCCCGATCGAGGAGCTCCAGGAACTGGGGATCCTGGTCGACCGGGACCACTGGGGTCAGCTGCTGCAGATCTTCACCGAGTCGATGCACGTCCGCCGCACGCTGTTCCTGGAGATCATCGAGCGGCGCGGCGCGATGACGTTCGGCAGCGGCAACATCAAGGCCCTCTACGAAGCCAAGGAACGCGAGCTGGCGGGAGCTGACGCATGACCCTGGAGTTCAAGCTGTCGGAGCAGGAGCTCGAGCTGCTGCCGACGGACGAGGATGTTGCCTTCTACCACGAGCACGGCTGGTACCTGTCCAAGAAGCTGCTGACCGACGATGAGACAGACGAGCTCGTCAACGCCAGCGAGCGGTACTACGCCGGCGAACGCGACCGCACTCTGCCGACAGCCCCGTCGAAGCTGGCGTACTGGGACCCGTCGAAGGGCGACGTCCAGCGGCACAACGACTACGTGCACTACGAGCACGACGGCTTGGCGAAGATCCTGCGCAAGCCGCTGATCGGCGCGGTCGCGGCCCGGCTGGCGCAGACCGCCGCAATCCGGATCTTCCAGTCCACTCTGATCTACAAGCCACCGATCGAGGGCGAGCCGTCGAACATCGTGCCCTGGCACTTCGACAAGCACTACTGGTCGTCTTCGGCCTCGGACCGGATGCTGACCGCGTTCATCCCGTTCCACGACTGCCCACCGGAGATGGGCACGATCACGATGGTCGACGGCAGCCACCGCTGGCAGGAGATCGGCTCCGACGACACCGTCGTACGCCACTTCGCCGAGCGGGACCGGTCGCAGCTGGACCAGATGCTGACCGAGAACGCGGCGTACAACAACGCCGAGGTGGTAAAGGTCCCGATCACCATCCCGCGCGGGCACATGAACTTCCACCACTGCCGGACCTACCACGGTAGCGGCGCGAACGTCAGCGACCGCCCGCGTCGCGCGGTCTCCCTGCACCTGCAGGACGGCGCCAACCACTACCGCGAGTTCCCCCTCTCCGACGGGACCCTGGCGGCGTACAACCACGACGTCCTGGTACGCCGTACCGCTGCCGGCCACCCCGACTACGCCGACCCCGACTACTGCCCGACCCTGTGGGCCGACCGCTGATGAATCTCTACCGGACTGTGCGCCTGATCCGCCGCTTCGAGGAGCGGGCGGTCGAGTTCGTCCGGTCCGGGGAGATCGTCGGTGGCATCCACCCGTACATCGGCCAGGAGGCGATCGCGGCCGGGGTATGCGCGCCGCTGACGGACACGGACGTCATCACCAGCACGCACCGCGGTCACGGACATGTGCTCGCCCGGGGTGCGGACCCGGCCCGGCTGCTCGCCGAGCTGATGGGCCGGGAGACTGGGTTGAACAAGGGCCGCGGCGGTTCGATGCACGCGGCCGACTTCGGCCTGGGCATCCTCGGCGCGAACGCGATCGTCGGCGCGGCCGGCTCGATCGCGACCGGTGCTGCCTGGGCCCATCGCCGCCTCGGCCGGGACACCGTCGCCGCGACCTTCTTCGGGGACGGTGCGATGAACGAGGGCATGTTGCTGGAGGCATTCAACCTGGCCGCTCTGTGGCAGGTGCCGGTGATCTTCGTCTGTGAGAACAACGGGTACGCGACGACGATGCCGGTGGCGTCCGCGGTCGCCGGCAGCATCACCGCCCGTGCCGAAGCCTTCGGGATCCCGGCCGTCACGGTCGACGGCCAGGATCCGGAAAAGGTGCTGGAGGCAACCACCGTCGCGGTCGAGCGCGCCCGCTCCGGTCAGGGACCGACGTTTCTCGAATGCACCACGTACAGATTCGACGCGCACCACACGTTCGAGCACCGAGCCCGGCTCACCTACCGCTCGACCGAGGAGATCTCCGCTGGGCGGTCGCGGGACCCAGTAGAGATTCAGGGCGCACGACTGGCGGCCGAGGACCGGGCCGTGGTCGATGCCGAGGTCGAGGCTTTGCTCGATGCGGCCGCCGTGATCGCTTTGGGGAGCGCCCACCCAGATCCGGCGGCCGCTCTCGAGTTTCTGTACGCCTCGCCGGAGGTGCTGCGCTGATGCCCAAACTGTCCTATTTGAAGGCACTCAACCGCGCGCTCGGGGATGAGCTTGAGCGCGACCCGACGGTCTTCGTGCTCGGCGAGGACATCCGGGCCGCGGCGTCCAACGTGACGGCCGGACTGTTCGCGCGCTTCGGTCCCGACCGGGTCCTGGACACCCCACTGTCCGAACAGGCGTTCACCAACTTCGCCACCGGCGCGGCGCTGGCCGGGATGCGACCGGTGATCGAGTTCCAGATTCCGTCCTTGCTGTTCCTGGTCTTCGAACAGATCGCGAATCAGGCCCACAAGTTCTCGCTGATGACCGGCGGTCAATGCAAGGTCCCGGTCACGTACGTCGTCCCCGGCTCGGGTTCCCGGACCGGGTGGGCCGGCCAGCACTCCGACCACCCGTACACCTTGTTCGCGCACGTCGGTGTGAAGACCGTGGTCCCAGCCACTCCGGCCGATGCGTATGGTCTGCTGATCTCGGCGATCCGGGACGATGACCCGGTCGTCTTCTTCGCACCGTCCGGGGCGCTCGGTGTCCGCGACGACGTCGACTTCAGCACCCTGGCACCAGTCCCGCTGGGCGTCGGCCGGGTCGTGCGCGGCGGCGACGACGTCACGGTCGTTGCCCTCGGCCACCTTGTGCAGGACGCACTGGCGGCCGCCGACGAGCTGGCCGGGCTCGGGATCTCCGTCGAGGTGTTCGACCCACGCACGGTCTATCCGCTCGACGTGGAGGGTCTGGCCGCATCGGCCGCCAAGACCCGGCGACTCGTGGTGATCGACGACTCGAACCGGACGAGCGGATTCGCGGCGGAGATCCTGGCGATCGCTGCCGAACGCTTCGATCTCGACGCGCCTCCCCGCCGCGTGACCCGGCCGGATGGCGCCGTGCTTCCCTTCGCCCTCGCGCTGGACCGAGCCGTGCAACCCGGCCGGGACCAGTTGGTCACCGCAATCCACGCCGTACTGGAGGAACAATGACGGACCAGTGGAACGAGTTGCCGGAGTCGGTGCGTACGGCACTGGTCGCGCGGGGGCTTGATGCGTGGCAGCAGGTGTACGACGGCGTGGCGACGCACAACAAGGAGTGGCGGCCGCTGCGGCCGCCGATCATGTCCGCGGCGGCGTATCGCCGGTTCACCGACATCTCGGCGACTGTCGCCCGGCTGATCCTGGCCGCGTGCCTGCACCGTGCGTCGACCGCCGGGGAGTTGCGGCAGGCGCTCGGTATGCCGGCCGGCTACATCGACCTGCTCGACGAGGACCTCCCGGTGACCGAGGACCTGCTCGGTGGTGTCCGGGCCGACATCCTGCTCGCGGACGGAACGCCGTACGTCGTCGAGGCCAATATCGACAGTGCGCTCGGTGGTGCCCATGACTCCGATGGGGTCGCCCAGCGGTTCCTGGCGGCGTACGACGGGGATCCGGTGCTGGACGGGATCGGGCTGGCGGCGCCGCCGTCTGCGGTGGACGCGCGGTACGAGGCGCTCCGGTCGGCGCTCGAGCTGACCGGGACGGATCGGCTGGCGATGATCTTCACCACCGGCGGCACGTATCCGGGCTCGCAGGACGGGCTGGCGATGATCAAACTGCTCGAGCCGTTCAGCGAGCGCGGCCGCGAGCTGGGCCTGGATATGCGAGTGTTTCCGGTCGAGTGGCTGACTCTGGACGACGCCGGCCGGCTGCTCGTCGACGACGGGCCGATCGACGCAGTACTGCGGATGTTCGTCCCCCAGGGCACCACCCCTGGTCCCGGCCTCGACGCCCTGGGCGCCGCCATCCGATCCAAGACAGTTCGGGTCTTCACTCCGACCGCGAGTTGGCTGCTGGCGAGCAAGTCGATCTTCGCCTGGCTCTGGGCGGACCTGGATTCGATGTCCGCCGACGATGCCGAGGTCGTGCGACGGCATGTCCCGCGAACCGAGGTGTTGTCGCCGGACCTGCGCGACCGGGCGATCGCGGACCAGGGCAGGCTCGTCCTGAAACCGTCCGGTTCCTACGGCGGTGTCGGCGTCGTCGTCGGGCCGGAGGTGTCCGCGCAGACCTGGCAGGAAGCCTTGGATGCCGCGCTGGTCGAGGGCGGGCACATCCTGCAGCGGTACGTCTCGGTCGACCGGCTCACCATGCAGTTCGTCGAGATCGCCACCGGCGAGGTCCACGAGGACGCCGTACCGATCTGTATCGCCCCTTATCTGTTCGGAGGTACGCCGGCCGGCGCCTACGTCCGGTTCGCCGTACCCGGGGCCGGGCCGGTGGTCAACGTTGCGCAGGGCGCGCTGACGAGCGGGCTGCTACTGACGCCTTGACCGCCGGAACGATCGCGAGCGCGACGATGGCGGCGGTCAGGCCGAAGGCGACGGAGTAGCCGGTGCCCGCGACCACGGCGCCGAAGACGATGGCGCCGACGCCCCAGCCGCCGTCGTACGCGAGGTTCCACAGGGCGCTGACCTGGCCGTAGCGGGACTTCGGGACTCGGTCGTACATCATCGTCAGCGTGAGGTTCTGCGCGGCGCCGAAGCCCAGACCGAACAGGGTCGAGCCGACGACGATCGCGGCCGTGCTGCCGATCAGGACGAGGGAGCCCGCACCCGCCGCCGCCAGGATCAACGCCGGTGCCAGCAGCTTGGCCGGGCCGACGCGGTCGGCGTACCGACCGGCCAGCCAGCGTGCGGCGGGAGCGGTGATCGCCTGCATCAGCAGGGCGGTGGCGACGAGGGAGTGCTTGTCCTCGGCCACAGCCAGGGGCAGGAAGGTCACGCTGATGCCCGCGGCAACGGTGACGGCGGCGAACACGAACGTCGGCATCATCAGACCGCTGCCGCGCAGGCCGCCCAGCACCTTCACGTGCTGTTCTTCCTCGCTGGTTGCCTTGGGCATCCCGGCCAGCATGCCGAGGACCAGCAGGGAACTGGCCGCGGCAAGCACGAACAGGGCACCGAAGCCGACCAGATTGGTGAGGTAGACCCCGAGAGGCAGTCCGATGACGGCCGGCGCTCCGACGGCCAGTCCGTAGATCCCGAACGCCTCGCCGCGGCGCCGGTCGGGAGTCACGTCGGCGACCAGTGCGACCGCACCGACGACCATGATCGCCAGCCCCGCGCCGCGCACCACGCAGATCGTGAGAACGACAGGCAGCGACGCGGTGACCAGCAGGAGCAGTGACGGTGCACCCAGCAGGATCAGTCCGAGACCGAGGACGACCTGGTAGCCCCAGCGCGCCAGCAGCCGCGGGACCAGCAGCTCGGTCCCGACGGCGGCCAGCATCATCGCGCCGGTCGACAGCCCGGCGCCGATCCCGCCGGATCCGTTCGCGGCGAGGTACAGCGGGACCACCGAGGTGAGCAGGTACATGCTCAACCCGGACCCGAACACCATCACCAGCAACCGTCCGAACTGGCCGGTCACCAGTCGGGGCGCGGTGGTCACCTGGACTGTGGGGAACTCGCATGCGGTGGTCATACCTTCACGCTAGGGCCGGACCGGTATCCCCTACAGATCCAGTTTCAGCCCGCGCGAGAGGACCAGTTACGGCAGTTGATCAGTGATCAAGGCGGCCAAGCGGTTCAGCGCCGCCTCGATCTGCGCCGGGGTGACCGCACTGCAGGACAGCCGCAGCGCGTGGATCGGGGTATCGCCGTCGTAGAAATGGCCCATCGGGGTCCAGAGCACGCCATACTCGTGGGCGGACTTCTCCAGCAGTACGTCGTCGACACCGAACGGCACCGTGACGACGACGAAGAACCCACCGGAGGGCACGGTCCAACTGATCTCGCCGGCTGGGAACCGGGCCGCCAGGCCGTCGGTGATCGCGCGCAGGTTGGCGGCGTACAACTCTCGCTCCCGCCGGTTCGCCGCGACCAGGCTGAAGTCGTTCGCGAGCAGCTTGCCGCCGATCACCGCCTGGGCGACCGGAGAGGTGTTCACGGTGAGCATGCTCTTGAGTTTCGACAGCTCGTCGGCCAGCAGTCCAGTGGTCCCGTCCGGCGCCTCGACGGTCTGGTCGGCCACGACGTACCCGACCCGGGCGCCCGGCAGCCCGGTCTTGGCGTACGAGCCGAGATAGACGACGCGGCGTTCGGTGTCGAGCGCCTTCAGTGTGGGCAGCCGGTCGACGCCCTCGGCCGGGAACAGGCCGTACGGGTTGTCCTCGATCAGCAGCAGGTCCTGCTCGGCGGCAACCTGAAGCAGTTCATGCCTGGCGTCCAGATCCAGGCTGAGTCCGGACGGATTGGCGAAGTCCGGCATCACGTAGCACGCCCGTGGTCGCAGACCGTCTGCCCGCGCCGCCTTGACCACGGTGGCGAGATCGTCGTCCTCGGTGACCGGCAGCACGGGGAAGTCGAGGAGTCGGGCAGCGCCGGTGATTCCGACGTACGTCGGGGAGACTGCCAGCAGTACGTCGGACGGGTCGGCGCGGAGTGCGCGGAGAGTGAGGACCATCGCCTCCTGGCAGCCGACCGTGACGACGATCGCCTCGGGGTCGACGTGGATGCCCTCGTCGACGGCGAGATTGCGGGCGACCAGGTCGTGGACGATCCCCTTGGTCCGGCCGTACTGGAAGATGGTCCGCCGCACCGAGGGCTCGTCGTAGCCCTGCGAACGCAGGTGCTCGGCGAACAGGTCCAGGTAGCGGTGCAGATCGTCGACCGCGAAGAACTCCTCGGTCGGACGGCCGGCGGCGAGCGAGATCGCGTCCGGGTAGTGATGCGAGACCTCGTTGAGGAAGTTCATCGAGTTCAGCGCCCGGTCGGTGAGCGAACCGTGCAACTCGGTCAACCTGAGATCTGCCACGGCGTTCTCCCCGTCGTCAACTCTGCCACCGCAGCCAGCTCCGCGCATCCGGCCAGCAGCATCGCATCGCGCAACTCGTGTCTCAACAAGCCCAGCGCCTCGTCCACCGCTTCCACAGCCAATGCCCACAGCAACGGTCTCCCGACGAGTACGGCGGACGCACCCAACGCCAGCGCCTTGAGTACATCGGTGCCGCTGCGGACGCCGCTGTCCAGGAGTACGGGGCAGTCCTTGCCAACCGCATCGACAATCGGGCCGAGGGCATCGATCGAGGCCGGTGCTCCGTCGAACTGGCGGCCACCGTGGTTCGACACCACCAATCCGTCGGCGCCGGCCTCGACAGCGCGGCGCGCGTCTCTTGGATCGAGAATCCCCTTCACCAGTAGGGGAATCGGGCATCGCGCCCGCAGCCACTCCACATCGCACCAACCGAAAGCGGGATCGAAGGCCGAGGCGGTGTGCGCGGCGACAGCCGACAGCCCTGGCACCTCGGAGTGTGCCTCTGTCACCATGTCGACAAGATTCGCCGCAACCACGCTGGGTGGGAGGGTGAACGAGTTCCGTACGTCGCGGAGCCGACGGCCCATCACCGGTACGTCGACCGTGACCATGAGCGCTTGGCAGCCGGCGGTGACGGCGCGTTCGACCAGGGACTCGACCAGCCCGCGATCGCGCAGCCAGTACAGCTGGAACCAGGACGGTGCGATCGCCGCGATCTTCTCCAGTGGGTAGCTGCTCAAGGTGCTGATGACGTAGGGGATCCCGGCGTCAGCGGCGGCCTGCGCGAGGAGGAGCTCGCCGTCAGGGTGGAGCAGGCGCTGGTACGCCATCGGGGCCACAGCGACAGGTAGTGCGAGCTCGGTGCCGAGGAGGGTCGTGGAGGTATCGGGCTCGTCGACGCCGGCGAGAACGCGTGGCGTCAGGGTCAGCGCATCGAGGGCAGCACGGTTGAGCCGGAGCGTGGTTTCGGCGCCGCTACCTCCGGCGACAAAGTCGTGGACCGACCGGGGCAGGGCAGTTGCCGCCAGCCGTTCGTAGTCGGCCAGCGACTCAGCCATCGTGCCGCCAGGCGTCACGCATCGCGGAAGATCCCGCCGAGCCAGGTCGCCGCTTCGGCCATCGCGTTCCTGCCACCGTCGAGGATGCCGGACATCGCGAAGAAGCCGTGCACCATCCCGTCGTACCGGCTGAGCGTGGTCGGTACGCCGGCGGCGTGCAGCTTCTCGGCGTAGTACTCGCCCTCGTCACGCAGCGGGTCGTACTCCGCGGTGATCACCAGCGCGGGCGGGAGATCGGCGTGCGAGTCGGCCAGCAGTGGTGAGGCGAGCGGGTCGAGACCGTCGGCCGAGTCGGTCAGGTAGTGGTCCCAGTACCAGCCCACCGACGTCTTGTTGAACAGGTACGGGTCGTCGCCGTTCCGCATCGAGATCGTGTCCGAGCCGTAGAGCGTGTTCGGGTAGACGAGCAACTGCGCGGCCAGCGCCGGGCCGTTGTCACGGGCAAGCAAGGTGGTCGCGATCGCGAGGTTGCCACCGGCACTGTCCCCACCGACCGCGAGCCGCGCCGGATCGACCTGCAGCTTGTCAGCGTTCGCGGCGATCCACTGGGTGGCGTCGCGGCAGTCGTGCACCGCGCTCGGGAACGGGTGCTCCGGCGCCAGCCGGTAGCCGACCGTGATGACTTGACAGGGAACGGCGTTGGCGAGCTTGCGGCAGATGCCGTCGGCGGTCTCGATGCTGCCGAGCGTCCAGCCGCCGCCGAAGAAGTACACCAGCGTCGGCAGCGGGCCGGCGAGGTCGGGTCGGTAGACGCGCAGCGGCAGCCCGGCATCGGTGCTGAGGTCCTCGACATGGTGGACCGACTCGACCTCACCACCCGCGGCCTGGATAGAGGCCAGGTCGGCGGCGCGCGCCTCGGCCAGGGTCTGGGTGTACAGCTGGGGCACGTTGGCGGCCTCGCGCTCGGCGCGCATTGCCTCGACCTGCGGGTCCAACGGCATCCGGATCACCCCATTCGGATCGGCATGGATTGATGCCCTCGCAGCAGCAGACTGCGGCTGCGCACCGGCTCTCCGGCGAGTTGCAGACCGGGGAACCGCTGGAACAGCTGGGCGAACGCCGCGCGTCCTTCCATCCGGGCGAGTGCGGCGCCGACACAGTAGAACGGTCCGGCGCCGAAAGACAGATGCTGGAGGTCGTCGCGCCCCGGATCGAAGGTGTCCGCGTCGGGGTGCTTGGCCGGATCGCGGTTCGCCGCGCCGGGCAGGATGAGGACCAGGCTGCCCTCGGTGATCGTCTCGCCGGCCAGTTCGATGTCGGTCGACGCCTTCCGGCTGATCAGCTGGACCGAGCTCTGGTGCCTGAGGATCTCCTCGACGCAGTCCGATGCCAGGCCAGGATCGTCACGCAGCGCATCGACGAGCCGTGACTGGTTCAGCAAGAGCTCGAGCCCGTTGGTGAGCAGGTTCATCGTGGTGACGAAGCTGGCGTTCACCAGCACCAGCAGGTTGTCGATCAGCTCCTGCTCGTCGATCCCCGACGTACCGGAGTCCAGTGCGTGCACGAGGGATCCGACCAGGTCGTCGCGCGGGCGGATCCGGCGTTCGGCGATCATCCGGGCGTAGTAGTCGTTCAGTTCGCCGGCCGCCTGGTTCGCAGCCGCCAGCTTCTCCGGCGCCTTGCCGCCGAGGTCGAGGTACTCGTCGATCCGCTGCGTCCGATCCCGGAACCAGCCGAGGTCGGAGCGCGGGATGCCGAGGAACGTGCCGATCACCGTGATCGGCAGCCGGTAGGCGAAGTCGACGAAGTCCACCACCTTCCGGTCCGCGCCGCCCTTGCCCAGTTCGTCGAGCAACTCCTCGGTCAGCGCGTCCACCACCGGTTCGAACCCGGTCAGCCGGCGCGGGGTCAGCACGGCCTGGAACACCTTGCGCATCCGCAGGTGATCCGGCTCGTTGCGGAACATCATCGACCCACCGAGCCGGCGCAGTACCAGCTCCTTCGGATTCGGATCCGCCGACAGCAACCGGTGGAACCTGGTGTCCTTCAGTGCCTCCTGGGCGGCGTCGTACCCGTTCACCACCACGGCGTACGGCGAACTGCCGGGGGCGAGCCGGCAGACCGGGCCGATCCGATGCAGCTCCGCGAACAGCGGCATCGGATCGCGGCGACCGTCCTCGGATCCCAGAGCGGCGAGGATCTCGTTGGCGGTGCGCACCGGTCAGCGCACCAGGTTGAGCGGAACCGAGACGGCCATCGCCTGGCAGCCGGCCTCGTTCGGGTGGATGTGGTCGCCCGAATCGAGCGCCGGGTTCAGCTGGCTCGGGTGGGCCGGGTCGCGGACGACCTTGTCGAAGTCGAGGACGCCGTCAAACTCGTGGCTCGACCGCAGGTAGCTGTTCACGGCCTGCCGGGTGGCCTCCTTGGCCGGGGTCCAGCTGTCCGTGCCGCTGAGTCCCTCGAACGGCGTGATCGTGCTGACCAGGCTGCGCAGTCCGCGCTCCTTCACCTGTGCGTTCACCTGGCGCAGCGCGCCGATGATCTCGGCCGCGGAGTCGTCCGACATCCAGATGTCGTTGACGCCCAGTTCGGTGATCACGGTCCGTACGCCGGTCTGGGCGAACACATCCTCGTTCAGCCGGGCCAGTGCGTTGACGCCGACCTCGTTGAACCCCGGGAACGCACCGTTGTCGGACGGCTCGCTGCCCTCGTGGTTGAGCCGGCTGCCGGCCAGCCCGGCGTTCAGCACGCTCGGGAACGACTTGTGCCCGGCGTTCGCGGCGAGCCGCTCGGCCAGTTGGTCCGGCCAACGGTTGTTGGCGTTCGGCGTGCTGTTGGTGCCGTCGGTGATCGAGTCACCGAGTACGACGATCGAGCCGTCCGAGTCATCGGTCTGCACGTCCACGCCGGACAGGAAGAACCAGCAGCAGCGCCGGGTCAGTGTGTACGCCGCGCCGCCGGGCTGGGTGACGAGGTTGGACGGGCCAACGAAGTTGTCCTGGATCGACGAGCCGTGGAACGTCGTCGGGCCGGTGTTCTCCGGGAAGTACAGGCTGACCACGAGGTCGTCGAGAGTGCCCAGCCGCAGGTTGACCGGGTCACTCAGCAGTTCGCTGCCCGTCACCATCGACGCGCTGCCCGAACCGCCGAACGTCAACGTCCGCAGGGTGTTCGGGTCGATGTCGGACAGCTCAGGTGTCGCTTTGTTGGACTTGGCAACGGTCGCGGCGCCGACGGTGACGGTCTTCTCGCCGTAGATGTTCGAGAGCCGGATCCGGATCTTGCTGCCGCCGACGGTCGGGCGCACCACCAGCCGGACACTCTGGTCGGTCAGCCCGAGGTTGGTCGAGCCGGTGGCGTTGCCGTGGGTGACCGCGGTCGCCCAGGTGCCGACCCACTCGCTGTCGCGATCGCCTCCGTAGCTCGCGCCGGCCAGAGTCGAGCCTGCGAGTGTGAGGGCGGCGGTCACGGCGACTGTGCGCCAACTGCTGGAAATGTGCCTGGAAATGTGCATGGACGGACCTCCCGGCGGAATGGATGCGGACGGAACGTAATACGCCGCGAGGAATCCGGTCAATGCACCGGAATTGCATTTCCGGAAATTCATGGGCAACGGTTAGCCGAGATCTCGCACCCCGGTTTCGCAGGGGTATTCCTTCACCTGGCGGACGAAGTGACCGACCGACTCCGGAGAGCGACGGATCCGCCACTGTAGAGCGGTTTCCAGGCTCTTTGCAGCCGTCCGCGGCTCCGGTAGAGTCGCCGCCACGGCTGGGGGTGGCCGGAGTCGAGGGAAAGCAGACGAAATGCCGCCTGAATTCGCCGTGCCCGAAAACAGCAGCAATTATGTGCTGCAGGTGTTCACGCTGTTCCGTCGATTCGCCGACCGGCTCGCGCTGGTTCGCGGCGACCGGAAGGCGACGTACGGCGAATTGATCGCCGACGTACTGCGGATCGCGGCGGGGCTGCGCGACGCAGGGATCCGGCCGGGCAGCAGGGTGCTGGTGATGGCGGCGAACTGCTTCGACGCCCCCGCCCTTCAACTGGCTGCGCATCTACACGGCTGCCGCGTGCTGTGGAGCGCGCCGATCACGTCCCGGCGCGAGATCGACCGGTTCGCGACGCTCGCCGACGCGGACGCATTCGTGTACGACCCGGATGGCACGGGGCATCTGGGTCGTGAGCTCGCGGCGTCGCTCGCACCGATGCCGGTGTTCCGCGTCGCCGAACTGTTCGGCGACGGAGCATCGTACGAGATCGATGCCCGCGTGCCGGCGCCGGACTCTGTGCTGCAGACGAGTGGTACGACCGGCGATCCCAAGCTGGTGCACCACACGCAGGCGTTCTACGACCAGATCCTCGAGTTGGCATCGGTGTTTGTTGGCAACGGCTTCCCGCTGTTGCGGCACTACTCGGGATCGCCGCTGTGGCTGGCGAGTGGGCAGATCACCAGCTTCTTCAACCTGTTCACCGGCGGCGTGCTGTTCCTCACCGACACCTGGTCACCGGAGGAGTTCTACCGGATCGTGTCGACCGAGCGGATCACGTCGACGTACGTGACACCGCCGATGCTCTACGAGGTGCTCGATCATCCCGGTGGTGCGGACTTCGACTGCAGCAGTCTGTTCATGCTGAACGTCGGCGCCGGGCCGGCCACGCCCGCGCGGCTGCGCCAGGGGATCGCGCGCTTCGGGCCTGTGCTCCGGATCGTGTACGGGTTGAGCGAAGCCGTCGTCGTCACTACACAACCGGGCCTCACCCAGGATCCCCTGCATCCCGAGCGGCTGGCCTCGGCAGGTACGTCGTACGGCGACGTGCAGCTGGAGATCCGGGATGACGACGGCAAGGTGTTGCCGCCGGGACAGACCGGCGAGGTGTGGGTGCGGAGCAACCTCACGTTCGCCGGGTACCTCGGCAAGCCCGAGCTGACCGCGGAGACGCTGGTCGACGGCTGGCTGCGGACGCGCGACCTCGGGTACGTCGACGAGGACGGGTATCTGTTCCTGGTCGATCGCGTGCACGACATGATCGTCACCACCCGCCGCAACTGGGCCATCTTCTGCCGCCCGATCGAGGATGTCCTCGGCAGCCACCCCGCCGTCCGGACCGCTGCCGTCATCGGCGTACCCGATCCTGTCGTCGGCGAAGCCGTGCACGCCTTCGTCGTCGCCCGTACGCCGGTCTCCCCCGAGGAGCTGCAGCGCCACGTCACCGCCGCGCTCAACGAGATGTGGGCGCCCGCCACGATCGACTTCGTCGACGAACTTCCCCTGACCCGCATCGCGAAGGTCGACAAGGTTGCCCTCCGCAAGCTCCATGCGGAACTCCACCCGGAGGGGCTGACGGTGTGATGACGCCGCGTCGTGGGCTGGTGGTGCTGTTCACCGCGGATGTGCTGTCCGCGGTGGGCAGCCGGATCTCGATGGTCGCGATCCCGTGGCTGGTGCTGGTGACCACGGGCAGTGCCGCCCGGATGGGCATCGTCGCGGCGGTCGAGATGATCCCGTACATCGTGGCGAGCATCATGGCCGGTCCTGTGATCGACAACCTCGGAGCCCGGCGTACGTCGGTCCTCGCCAACCTCGCGAGCGCCGTCGCGGTGGCGGCGATCGCGGCCACCACCGGGCTCGGGTTCGCCGCCCTGCTCGTCCTCGTCGCGCTTGCCGGTGGCCTGCGCGGCGCCGCGGACCGCGCCAAGGATCTGCTCGTCCGGCCGATGGCCGAGGCCGCAGAGGTCGAACTGATCCGGATCACGTCACTCCACGAGGCGTTCGCGCGGGGCGCCACCTTGCTCGCTGCTCCGCTCGCCGGTCTGTTGATCTACTGGACCGACGCCGCATCAGTGCTGTGGATCGATGCGGTGACCTTCCTCGTCTGCGGCGTGCTGGTCGCCGGATTCGTCAACCCGCCGGCGGTGCCAGAGTCCGCCGTACGGGAGAAGTACTTCCGCTCGCTCCGTGTGGGTTTCGCATTCGTGCGCGGGGATGCGTTGCTCGCGACGATGCTGATCACCACCTTCACGTTGAACGTGTTCAGCAGCGCGAGTACGGCGGTGTTCATCCCGTTGTGGGTGAAAGAGCAGCTCGGCACGGCTGCCGGTCTCGGTCTGACGTTGGGCGCGTTCTCGGCGGGTGCACTGCTCGGCAGCATCGGATTCGCCGTCCTCGCAACCAAGCTGCCGCGGTACCTCACGTTCGCGCTCGGCGCGGTCATCGGCGGCAGCCCGCGACTGCTGGTGCTGGGGCTGAGCGACGACCTGCTGCTGGTGGTGGCGGTGACGTTCCTGTCAGGGATCGGGATGGCCGCCATCAACCCGGTCTTCGGCGCCGCTCTCTACGAACACGTCCCGAAGGATCTGCAGGCGCGCGTGATCGGAGTGGTCGCGGCCACGTCGTTCGCCGGACTCCCACTCGGCGCACTGCTCGCCGGCGAGCTGGTCAGCTGGTTCGGGTTGATCCCGTCGCTGGTCCTGTCCGGGATCGTGTGCCTGATCGTCAGCGTCTTCCCACTCGTACGCCGAGGGCCGGGCCGCGTCCTCGATGCACCGACGACCGCGGTGGAGGCGACATGAACGAGGAGACCGATCCCTATTGTCTTGCGTCCGGCGAGAGCGCTGAACTGCTCGCCGGTCACCCGTGGCGGCGCTTCGTCGTACTCGGTGACAGCGTCGCAGAAGGGCTGTGCGAACCGGTCGAGGGCTACAGCGAGCTCCAGTGGGCGGATCGGATCGCACACGAGCTGCAGCAGAGTTGTCCCGAGCTGGTGTATCTCAACCTTGGAGCCAGCGGTCTGCGCACTCGCGAGATCCTCAGCACCCAGTTGGAGCGGGCGCTGGTGTTCGGTCCGGATCTTGCACTGGTCGTTGGCGGTGGCAACGATGCGTTCCCGGCGACGTACGACCCGGAGCGAGTCGACCGCGAGCTGACGCTGATGATCACGGCGCTGCAGGACTCGGGCGCTGACGTGATGACGCTCGGCATGTTCGACGTCTCCTACAGCCCCGCGGTCGTCGGGTGGTTGCGGCCGGGACTGAGGCAACGGATGCGGACACTGTCCGACCGGACCGCATCGCTGGCGGACAAGCTTGGCACGATCCACGTCCACCTGACCGACCATCCCTTGTCGACGGATCCGAGCCTCTACAGCTCGGACGGCCGCCACGGCAACGCCCGCAGCGACGCGGTCGCCACCGCCGAAACCCTCCGCGTCCTCGCCCGCCACCTCACCCGCCAACCCCCACGTTGAGCACCCACCAACCACTTTCCACCCCCGGAAATGGTTGAGGCGTGCTCAAAGTCGGCGACAGGCGGGTGGTGCGTGCTCAAAGTGGGGAGAGAGGGCGAGGGGTGGTTAGAGCTTGCGGAGGCGGACCCAGCGGACGGCGTGGTCCGCGCCCTTGCGGAGGACGAGGGTGGCGCGGGAGCGGGTCGGCAGGATGTTCTCGCGCAGGTTGGGGCCGTTGATGCCGTCCCAGAGCGACTCGGCCTTCTTGATCGCTTCCTCGCGGCTCAGCTCGCCGTACCGGACGAAGTACGACTCCGGGTTGCGGAAGGCCGTCTCCCACAGCTTGAGGAAGCGGTGCACGTACCAGCTGCGGATGTCGTCGGCGGCCCCGTCGACGTACACGGAGAAGTCGAAGAAGTCGCTGACCGCCAGGCCGCTCTTGCCGTCGGCGTGCCGCGGGGCGGGTTGCAGGACGTTCAGGCCCTCGAGCAGCAGGATGTCCGGCTGCTCGACGGTGGTCCGGACGCCGGGCATCCGGTCGTAGTGCAGGTGGGAGTAGACCGGCGCCTCGACCGTGTCCATCCCGGACTTGACCTCGACCACGAAGCGCAGCAGTGACTTGCGGTCGTACGACTCCGGGAAGCCCTTGCGCATCATCAGGTTGCGGCGTTCGAGCTCCGCGTTCGGCCAGAGGAAGCCGTCGGTGGTGACGAGCGCGACCCGGGGATGCTCCGGCCAGCGGGCCAGCAGTTCGCGCAGCAAGCGGGCGGTGGTCGACTTGCCGACGGCAACCGAGCCGCCGATGCCGATCACGAACGGGGTCCGGGTCTCGGCCGGCTTGCCGAGGAAGCTCTCGGTGTCCGCGTGCAGTGCCCGGGCGTGCCGGACGTACAGCGACAAGATCCTGGACAGCGGGAGATAGACCTCGCGCACCTCGTCCATGTCGATCTCGTCGCCGAGACCGCGCAGCCGCTCGATCTCCTCGGCGGTGAGCGGGGACACGGTGGTCTCGGCCAGTTGCGCCCAGGCGGCCCGGTCCAGCTCGGTATAGGGAGTCACCTCCCGCGACGGCTGCAGCATGAGCCCCATTCTTCCCACCCGCGGACGGTGCACCCACACCGGGCGGGAGTGGGCTTCGTCTCAACCAGGCCGCAGCCGGAGTGCCGGGAAACCGTTTACTCGGCTCTTGACGGTCCGTGGCGCGGTCCGTACGGTGTGTTCGCAGTCCAGCACCGGAAGTGACATCGAAACTTTCGGGATGAGTGAGGGGTCGCTCGGGAGCGTGGTCGAGGCATGACGGTTGACCCCTGCTGGCTCGGCACCCAGCGGCTGCCCGAGGTCACCATCCATGCGTCCGGCGCGCTGGCGCAGACGATCCGGGCCGAACTCCGGCAGACCCGGCGGATCCGCAACGACGTGGAAGTTGCCCTGTGCACCCTTGGCCGGGTGCGCGAGACGCCTTTGTGGCAAGAGGTCGAGGCTGCGCTCCCCGACGAGGGATTAGGGGCCGAGGGCTTCGTAGTGGCGCGACGCGGCAACAATCTCGTCGTCGCCGCCGAAGCCGGCCGCGGCCTGCTGTACGGCTACTTCTATGTGCTGCGGTACTTCGAGTGGATGACCAGCGAGTTCGTCGTGGTCGAGCGGCCGGCCATCGCGATCCGGATGCTGGACCACTGGGACAACCTGGTGCCGCATCCGCGGATGGGCGCGGTCGAGCGCGGGTACTCGGGTGGATCGATATTCTTCCGCGACGGGCGGGTGGTGGCGGACCTCACCCGGGTCCGCGGGTACGCCCGGTTGCTGGCCTCGATCGGCATCAACGCGGTGGCGATCAACAACGTCAACGTGCACGCGGCCGAGACCCGGCTGATCACCGAGCACTTGCCGGACGTGTCCCGGCTGGCTGCGGTGTTCCGCGAGTACGGGATCGCGCTGTACCTCTCGGTGAACTTCGCAGCGCCGATGGAGCTCAGCGATCTCGACACTGCCGACCCACTCGACCCGCGCGTGATCCGGTGGTGGTCGGCCGCGGTCAGCCGGGTGCACGACGTCGTACCGGATCTGGGCGGTTTCGTGGTCAAGGCGGATTCGGAGAACCGGCCGGGACCGCATGTCTACGACCGGACCCACGCCGATGGTGCGAACCTGCTCGCCCGGGCGCTGGCGCCGTACGGCGGGACCGTGTTCTGGCGGTGTTTCGTGTACGACTCTCACCAGGACTGGCGTGATCGCAGTACCGACCGGGCGCGGGCGGCGTACGACCATTTCATTCCGCTGGACGGACGGTTCGAGGACAACGTCGTACTGCAGGTGAAGCACGGACCGCTGGACTTCCAGGCGCGCGAGCCGGTGTCGCCGTTGCTGGGGGAGTTGCAGGAGACGCGGTTCGCGCTCGAGTTGCAGGTGACGCAGGAGTACACCGGGCAGCAGAAGGATCTGTGCTATCTGGGTCCGTGGTGGCGGGAGATCCTGCAGTTCGACACGACCGGCGCCGGTGGGGCGACTGTTGCCGACCGCACCAAGGCGATCGTTGCCGTGTCCAACGTTGGTGACGATGCGAACTGGACCGGGCACAAACTTGCCCAGAGCAACCTGTATGCATACGGGCGGCTGGCGTGGGATCCGTCCGCGGATCCGGTCAGTCTGTTGCACGAGTGGGCGGCGGCGACCTTCGCGATGGACGACCGGACTCGGTCGGAGCTCGTGGCGATCATGGCTGATTCGTGGCGGACGTACGAGCGGTACACGGCGCCGCTCGGTGTCGGTTTCATGGTGTCGCCGGGGTCGCACTATGGGCCGAGCGTGAACGGGTACGAGTACTCGGCGTGGGGGACGTACCACTTCGCGGATCGCAATGGCGTCGGCGTCGATCGGACGGTCGCCACCGGGTCAGGGTTCACGGGGCAGTATCCGGAGCCGCTGGCCGGCCGGTACGAGAGCGTCTACACCTGCCCGGAGGAGTTGCTGCTGTTCTTCCATCACGTCCCGTACGACCACGTGCTGCAGAACGGGCGGACGGTGCTGCAGCAGATCTACGACACCCACTTCCAGGGGTACGACGAGGTCGAGACGATGCTGACGCGGTGGAAGGCGATCGCCGACCGGTTCGAGCCCGTCACGCGGGAGAACATCAGCACTCGCTTCGAGGGACAGCTCGCCAACGCGCGCGAGTGGCGCGACCAGGTCAACACGTACTTCTACCGCCTCAGCGGGATCCCCGACTCCGAGCGCCGCACGATCTACCACTAGGTCGAAAGTTTCGGGTCGGGTTGTATCGTGCTCGTTGTGGGCGACCGGGTGACGATTGCGCAGATTGCTGAGCAGGCCGGGGTCTCCGTGCCCACCGTGTCCAAGGTGCTCAACGGTCGTGCCGATGTGTCCGCGGAGACCCGCGCGAAGGTCGAGAGCCTGATCCAGGAGCACGGGTATCGGCGGCGTACCAGTGGTACGGCGAGTAGTCCGATGATCGATCTCGTCTTCCACCAGATCGGTGGCGACTGGGCGGTCGAGCTGATCCACGGTGTCGAGGGAGTGGTCCGCGCCGAGGGTGTCGAGCTGGTGCTGTCCGAGTGCGGCGCCTCCCGGCGGCCGCGGCAGGAGTGGATCGAGTCGGTACTGAGCCGGCGGCCGCTCGGCGTGATCATGGTGTTCTCCGATCTCGACCCCGACCAGCGGGCGCAGTTGGAGGCGCGGCGGATCCCGTTCGTGGTGGTCGATCCGGTCGGCGACGAGGGGGACGACGTACCGTCCATCGGTTCGGCCAACTGGAACGGCGGGCGGATGGCGACGATGCATCTGCTCAAGCTCGGGCACCGGCGGATCGGGATGATCGGTGGGCCGGTGGAGACGCTCTGCTCACGCCAGCGGGTCGACGGCTACACGGACGCGCTGCGGTCGGCCGGGGTGCCGGTCGATCCGGCCTTGATCGGGTCGGGGGACTTCGGGGTCGAGAGTGGGCATCGGGAAGCCACTGCGCTGCTGGGTCTGAAGGACCGGCCGACCGCGATCTTCGCCGGCAGCGACATGCAGGCCCTCGGCGTCTACCAGGCCGCCCGCGAACTCGGTCTCGACATCCCCCGCGACCTCTCAGTCGTCGGCTACGACGACCTCCCGGTCGCCCAGTGGGTAGGCCCCACCCTCACCACCGTCCACCAACCCCTCCGCCAAATGGCCGAACTAGCCACCCGCCTGGTCCTGGACCTCGCCCGAGGCATCACCCCCGCAGCCCTCCGAATGGACCTGGCCGTAGAAATGCGAGTCCGCCAATCCACGGCTTCACCCTCCAGCTAGGGTGAGGAACATGATCGTCGGCGTGGGTATTGATGTGGTCGACGTGGAGCGGTTCATGAAGACGCTGGATCGCACGCCCGGTCTGCGGGACCGCGTGTTCACGGCGACCGAGGCAGTGAAACCGCCCGCATCACTGGCAGCGCGGTTCGCAGCCAAGGAAGCCCTGGCGAAAGCTCTCGGCGCACCAGCAGGAATGCACTGGCACGACGCCGAAGTACAGACCGACGAGACCGGCCGCCCCTGGCTCGAGATCAGCGGAACCGTCGCCGCCCAGGCCAGCCGTCTCGGCGTACAGAGCCTGCACCTCTCCCTGAGCCACGACGCCGGCATCGCCTCAGCGGTAGTCGTCCTGGAAGGCTGAACGCATGCGCCGCGCACACACCGTCGAGCAGGTCCGCGCCGCCGAGGCCGACCTGATGGCCCGCCTCCCCGAAGGCACCCTGATGCAACGCGCCGCCACTGGCCTCGCCGTTGCCATCAGCAACTTCCTCGGTCGCACGTACGGCGCCCGCGTCGTCCTCCTGATCGGCTCCGGTGACAACGGCGGCGACGCCCTGTACGCCGGTGTCCACCTGGCGCGTCGCGGTGCACGGGTGACCGCCGTACTGCTCTCCTCCAAGGCCCACCAAGCCGGCCTCGACGCACTGCTCACAGCCGGCGGACGCGTCGGCTCGACCGATGACATTCCCGACGCCGACGTGGTGGTCGACGGCATCGTCGGCATCGGCGGCCGCCCGGGTCTCCGCCCCGACGCCCTCGCCGCGGTCGAGCTGGTACACGAGTACGGCGTACCGATCGTTGCCGTCGACACGCCCTCGGGCGTCGACGTCGACACCGGCGAGACTCCCGCGCCGCACGTCCGCGCCGCCCTCACCGTCACCTTCGGCACGCACAAGATCTGCCACTTCATCGACCCCGCCGCCAGCGCCTGCGGCCCGGTCCACCTGGTCGACATCGGCCTCGACCTCCCACCCGCCGCCGTCTCCGTCCTCCAACCCGCCGATATCCGCGCGCTCTACCCCGTCCCGGCCGGCGAGTCCGACAAGTACTCCCGCGGCGTACTCGGCCTCATCGCCGGCTCCACGCAGTACCCCGGTGCCGCAGTCATAGCCACCGCCGGAGCGTTAGCCGGTCCGCTCGGCATGGTCCGGTACGTCGGCCCGGACGCGGTCGCGGTCGAGGTCCGGTCGGCGCATCCGGAGGTGGTGGCCGGGGAGGGCCGGGTCCAAGCGTGGGCGATCGGATCCGGCCTCGGCGACGAGCTGGACGTCGCTCGTGTCCGCGAGCTGCTCGACGCCGAGGAGCCGGTGATCCTCGACGCGGACGGTCTGAAGGCACTCGACGACTCCGGCGACCACACCGGCGTACTCGCGACTCCGCACGCCGGTGAACTGGCCCGGATGCTCGGCGTCGAACGCTCGAAGGTGGAGGCCCGACGCCTCGAGCACGCCCGCCTGGCGGCCGAGCGCTTCGACGTGACGATCCTGCTCAAAGGCGCGACCACCGTCATCGCCGCCCCCGACGGCCAGGTCCGCGTCAACACCAACGCCACCCCCTGGCTCGCCACGGCCGGCGCCGGCGACGTCCTGGCCGGCCTCTGCGGCGCCCTCCTGGCCGGCGGCCTCACCCCCCTCGACGCAGCCTCCGTAGGCGCCCACCTCCACGCCGCCGCAGCCACCCTCGCCTCCGCCTCCGGCCCCATCACAGCCCTGTCAGTAGCCGTTGCCCTCCCCCAAGCCACCCGCCAAATCCTCGCCGGCTGATCCCGGCTGTTCATCTGCGTTGGTTCTTCGCCGTGCGGCGGATGGCTGGGTTGCCGCCGGCGGCGAAGGTGACCTCGGCGCGGACGGTGCTCTGGAGGTCCGGCAACGAGATGTCTGCCGAACCTGGCCAGCGTTTCCAGGGGCCGTCGTCGGTGAGGAAACGCTGGGCATGGTCGGTGCCCAGTTGCTGATCGAGGTACATGAGCGTCGCGAGAGCCTCGGGCGGCGGCGAGCACGCGACGGAAGCACTGCAGATACCCCCGTGCAGCACCTCTTTCGCCTCACCCATGGGCACACGATGTACGGGACGACAGGTAGTGCACCTGCGAGACGCCGTACGCGGAGACGCGCTTCCGCACAGGTGCACTACGGAGCGCCGGATACCTCCTGTCGTTACGCACGCCGCCGGTGCTCACCCGGGAGGCGGGGTGGGATCGCTCGGTTGTGGGTAGGTAAGGGGTTGCTGGTGAACTCCGCCGCCTTTGGAGTGTGCTCGTGAAGCGAATTGTTGTGGTTGCTGCTCTTGCTCTCATTGCCGCGTTGCCGGTGCCGGCCCAGGCGCAAGGCCCGGACTCGGCGGGTAAGCCGTACGTGGCTGATCGGAACACGAAGATCGACGTGATGGGGGAGTGGGCCCATCCGGACGACGACACGAGCATCATCGGGCCGTGTGGTGTCTGGCATCAGCAGTACGGCGTGAAGTGTGGCGTGATCATGGTGACGCGCGGTGAAGGCGGCGGGAACGCGGCCGGCACCGAGCTCGGCCCGGAGCTGGGGCTGCGGCGCGAGAACGAGGACCGGGTCGCGCACTACCGCTCGGGCACCGTGGACATCTTCAACCTGGACCGGATCGACTTCTTCTACAACCAGAGTGCGCCGTTGACGCAGTACTTCTGGGACGAGGAGGAGACGCTGCGTCGGGTGACGCGGGTGATCCGGGAGACGCAGCCCGAGGTGTACATCGGGTTCACGCCGACGCTCGCCGCGGGACACGGCAACCACCAGCAGGCGGGCCGACTGATCTGGGAAGGCGTGCTCGCAGCCGCCGACCCGACCAAGTTCCCCGAGCAACTGAAGGGCCCGAACGCGCTCAGCACGTGGCAGGTGAAGAAGGTCTTCTCCGGCGGCGCCACAGCAGGCACCGGCGGTACGACGGCCGCCGCGAACTGCACCACCGGGTTCACGCCGACCGGCCTCGACACCGTTGCGGGCGTGTGGACCGGGTACGACTCGCCGTACAAGTGGCCGGCCGGGAACGTCCAAGGCCAGCCGGCCGGGACCCCGAAGATCTGGCAGCAGGTCTCCGACGAGGGTCGCGCGGCATACCCGACGCAGAGCCGGGTGATGTTCAAGGGAACGTCAACCCCGGCCTGCCCACGGTTCGGGATGACGCAGTCCTTCGTGCCGTTCCAGCCGAACGCCAACCCGCAGGCGGGCCGCGACGACGCGATCCTGTTCGGCGCGACCGAACCTGATCCGGGCGGACTCCCGCTGGGCACCCTGGAGTACCTGACGTTCGACCGCTTCTACAACGTCGCCGGCGAACCGTTCCACGCGACCGTGCACCTCAAGGCACCCAAGGGAAAGCTTGCCAAAGGCAACGTCACGCTCAGCGTCCCGGCCGGCTGGACGACCGACGGACCCAAGCCCGTGCCGGCGAGGCCGAGCGCGGACATCACCTTCACAGTGACCCCGTCCGCCACCGCGACGGTCGACCAGAACGCGAAGGTCGCCGCCACCTACACCACCAAGAAGGCCACCGGCTACACCGACAACGTCGTACGGATCGTGTCCGCAGCCGAGGGCCGGTTCCAGCGCTGGGGCAACTGGCAGGAGTACGACGAATGGCTCGCGACGACCGCACCGCAGGCCAACCGCCTCGGTCGGTCCCCGGCGATCCAGTCGATGGGCATCGGCCAGACACTCGACGTACCGGTCGTCGTGCACAACTGGTCCGCCGAGCCGCAGAGTGGCGCCGTGTCGCTCGAGCTGCCAGCCAACTTCACCGTCGACGCGGCCTCGAAACCGTACGACGTGCAACCAGGTGCGGACACCACAGTCACGTTCAAGGTCACCAACACCGACACCGCCCTGCCCGCGCAGCAGAACGTGTCGATCCCGATCAAGACGACGTACGCCGGTGGTGCCGGTGGCGAGACGTTGACACTGACGCTGGTCCCGACCACCGTGATTCCGCAGGCAACCCCAGTCGTCGACGGCACGGCGGATCCCGGCGAGTACCCGGGCCCGACGCTCGACCTCGGCCGGATCTGGCAGGGCGCGTCCACCTGCACCGGTGTCGACGACTGTGGCGTTTCCCCAACGGGTGAAGGCAGTACGGCCAAGGTGAGCTGGTCGGACGACGCGCTGTACTTCTTCGTCCATGTCCGTGACGACTACCAGTCGTACGCCGTCACGCCGGCCGAGTGTGTCGGCCACTGGCAGGCGGACTCGGTGGAGATCCTGCTCGACCCGCGCGGTAACGCGTCGGAGGCGCTGATGGACACCGCGAACACGTTCAAGCTCGGCATCTTCCCGTTCGGTCAGAGCGGAGGGCCGTGCTGGGAGCGCGACGCCGACAACCACCAGGGCTACTCCAGTGGCCCGCTCGACACCGGCAACGCACCCGGCGTACAGGTCGCGTCGACCGCACAGTGGGTCGGCAGCAACGAGACGACCGTGCCACACGCGTACGCCGGTGGCGGCTACGACCTCGAGGTCAAGATCCCGCTGGCCGACCTGCCCGCGGCCGTCGACCCGTCGCGCATGGGTCTGAACATCACGCCGTACGACAACGACGACACGTCAGCAGCTGGTACGACGACGCTCAGGCACATCGACATGAGCACACGACTGGGATGGTCCGCACTCGGGTCGGTCCAGTCCGACCCGTACCGCTGGGGTCTCGCGACACTGCCGGGTTACGCGCCACCGGCAGATCGTCCGACCACACCGGCGCCGCCCAACGTGTCCAACCCCAACCTCAACGGCGCCCTGTCACCGCAGACCATTGCCCAGTCCGCACGGAACGGCGTACCGATCTCCGGCCGCGTCCCCACGACCGACCTGAAGATCCTGTCCGCCGCACTCCGCGCGAGCAGCGTGGACGTGGTGACGAACTCCCGAGGCAGCGGTACGGCGCGTGCGTTCCTGACCACCGGTGAGCTCGGGGCGATCCCGTTGTGGACGACGAGTTGCACGCTCGCGGCGGACCCGCCGCCCGACTACGGTCTGACACCGTGTGCGGTCACCGACGGTGGCATCCCGCCGTGGTCACCGGACATGAGTGGTCACCTGGTGAAACAGGCGACGCAGAGTGTCACCCACGGTGTCCAGCACTGGTCGATCCCGCTGACTGCAGCGCAGCGGGCGACCTTGGCCAAGGACGGTCGCCTGCTCGTCTCCTACGAGACGCCGCAGAACGAGGTCCAGGCCTTCGACCTCGAACTCAGCGGACGGCGGTGAAATCCAGGCCGCCGGCGGCGTTGCGAAGCTCGAGTTTGCTGGAGTCGATCTCGTAGGAGACCTCGCCCTTGAGGCCGTTCAAGAGGCTGGACTCGAGCTTCGCCGCGTCACCGGCACACGCGCGACGAGTGGTCGCGAGCTCCCCGAAGGTCAGCTTGCCGGGAGCCTGCGCCACCACGCCCTGGAAGTCGTTGCAGCCGGTCGATCCGGTGACGCGTTCGCCGTTCAGCGTCATCCACGCCTTCTCCGAGCCGACCTGGTGGGAGGCGACCTCGCCGGTGATCACGGTGTTCAGAGCCCACTTGGTGCCGTCGAGGGCCAGGTCCGGTTCGGCGACCTCGCGGTCCTGCAGAGCGATCGTCGTACCGCCGGATGTCACGTTGAGGGTGTTGCCGTCGAGCTTCCAGGACGGCTTGCTGGACAGGATGCCGGACAGCCAGCCGTCCTGGTCCTGCCGGCCGGGGCAGCCCATGTCCGTCATCACCAGGTCGTCCTTGAGTGTCAGCTTGCCGTCACCGGTCGACACCTTCGACTGCATGGAGTTGCAGCCCGCGTCGGCAATCAAACGTCCGTCATCGGTGAATTGCAACCGGACCCGGGTGTTCTGAGCGAGCTGTTTCGGGGCGCCGTTCTCGGTCACAGTGGTCGACAGCCACGACTTGCCGGTGAGCGTTCCACCGGCGCTCGACTCGTTCCCGCAGGCGGTCAGGGCGAGCAGCAGACCGGCGCCGGCCACCGCGATCATCCGCATCTTCACAACCCTATGGACGCCGGTCCCGCGGCCGGCGTTGCACCCTAACGCTGGGTTAAATCGTGATGTGGGGTTGGCGTTTCACATCACGGTTGGATAACGTCAGGCGCGCCGTAAGCGCGAGAGCGAAATTGTGCACGACAAGGCCGGGTCAGCCTGGCCCTTCTGGGGATTCAATCGAACAGTTGAGGACCTCGCTGGAGCTCTGGGGCAGGCAGTGACGGTCCGTCGAACACAACCAAAGGATCTTTTCGCATGCCCCCCATCCGAACTGCCCGGAGCCGCGTGGTCGTCCCAGCGGTGTTCCTTGCCATCGGTGCACTGATCGCCGCACCGATCGCCGTTCAGGCGGCCAAGGATTCACCAGTCGCTGCGACCACAGCCAGCGCCGCGGACAGCGCGGTCACTGATCTCCCCAGCGTCGGACGCGTCGAGACCTGCGTCCTGGACGACCGTTCCAGTTGCACGGTGCTGCACGGCTTCGGCAAGAAGCCGACGGCCATCACCGCGACGGCGTCCGGACCGGCGATGCTGTCGATCGATCCGAGCAAAACCGACGACAAGTCCTACCGGTTGCGCGCACTGCGTTACGACGGCCAGCGGTACCGGGCCGGTACCAAGCTGACCTACACCGCCCACTACGACTTCGTCGAGGCTCCGGCCCAGCCGACCACCCCGACGCCGACCACCACCTCGACCCCGACCAAGCCGCCGACGAGTACGCCGACGACCACCACCACCCCGACGAAGCCGCCGACGTCGACCCCCACGACGACGGCTCCGACGACCACGCCCAGCACGACGACACCGACCTCGTCGCCGGCGGGCACCTGCACCAAGCCGTCGTTCCTCACCACCTCGACGAACAACCAGGGTGACGGACGGAACTTCGGCGCGTACTACGTCCACAACAACATGTGGAACAACGACAACGGCACCTACACGCTGGGCGCCTGCAACTACAACAGCTGGTACGTCGAGGTCACCCAGCCGCTGCCCGGCGACAAGGGTGTGCAGGCCTACCCGAACGTGCACAAGGACTACGACGACGTCGCGTTGTCGAAGATCCAGTCGGCCAAGTTCGCGGCGGCGACCCCGGCCAGTTGCGACGGCTGCATCTACAACGTCGCGTTCGACGCGTGGATCGGCGACGGCCTGAACAACGAGCTGATGATCTGGACCGAGAACAAGGGCCAGGTCCCGGCCGGCCGTAAGGTGGGCACCGTGAACTTCGGTGGCTTCACCTACGACGTGTGGCATGAGAACGGCTACACCGCCTACGTGTCGCAGGTGACGCAGAAGTCCGGCACGATGCCGCTGGCGAGCTTCTTCAGCGACATGGTCAACCGGGGCTGGGCGCCGAAGGCGACGACCTGGCAGGTCGACTACGGCATCGAGGTCGTGTCCACCGGCAACGCCAAGAAGCGGTTCGACTTCACCGACTTCTCCATCCAGGAGAACTGAGCAGGAACACGATCCGCCCTCGCGCGAAGCACGTGGCCGCCGCGACCCCCCAGGTCGCGGCGGCCGCATTGCGTAGGGTGCTGGGGTGATCGGTCTGGTGATCTTCGACAACGACGGCGTACTGGTGGACTCCGAGCGGCTGGCCAATTCGATCCTGGCCGAGCTGCTCACCGAGGCTGGATTGCCCTACACGTTCGAGGAGGCGGTGCGTGACTTCATGGGCGGCAGTATGGCGTCCATGCGGCAGAAGGCCGAGGCGCAGCTCGGACGGCCGCTGCCGGCGGACCTGGAGGACCGGTACCACCAGCGGCTGTTCGACGGGTTCGCGCAGTTGCAGGCGATCGCGGGTGTCGAGGCTGTCCTCGACCACCTCGACGCACAAGGGATCAGGTACTGCCTCGCCTCGTCGGGCACGCATCGCCGGATCCGTACGGCGCTCACCGCGGTCGGGTTCCTGGACCGTTTCGAGGGCCGGATCTTCAGCGCCGAGGACGTTGCCCATGGCAAGCCGGCGCCCGATCTGTTCCTGCATGCGGCCCAGGAGCAAGGCGTGAAACCGGCCGACTGCCTGGTCGTCGAGGACAGCCCGCTCGGTGTCGCCGCGGCCAACGCCGCCGGCATGAAGGTCTTCGGGTACGCCGGGATGACAGACCCCGCGAAGCTGGCCGCCGCGGACGCGGTTTTCCACGAGATGGCCGCCCTTGCCGACCTGATCGACGGCGCCTGAGACACTGGAAGGGCTATGTCTACCCTCCAGTCACTTAGCGACGACCGCCCGGTCCGCGCCGAGGCGGTCGTTGATCTGGCCGCGATCCGCCACAACGTGGCCACGCTGCGTGCTCGTGCCGACCGCGCGCAGCTGATGACAGTGGTCAAGGCCGACGGCTATGGACACGGGATGATCCCGGTCGCGCGGGCCGCCCGCGAGGCTGGTGCCGACTGGATCGGCGCCGCCGTACTCGAGGAAGCGCTCGCCCTGCGCGAGGCCGGCGACACCGGTCCGATCTTCTGCTGGCTGACCACGCCGGGCGAGCCGCTGTCCGACGCGATCGCCGCCGGCATCGATCTGTCCGCCGGCGCGCCTTGGGAGATCGACGAGCTGGCCGCCGGGGTGACCGACCGGCCGGCCCGGGTGCATCTGAAGATCGACACCGGCATGAGCCGCGGTGGCGCCGTACCCGAGGAGTGGCCTGCGCTGATCCGCGCCGCGGTCCGCGAGCAGCAGTCGGGCCGGATCGAGGTGCGGGGCATCTGGTCGCATCTGTCGTCCTCGGACGAGCCGAAGAGCCCGGCGAACGAGGCCCAGCTGGCCACGTTCCAGGAGGCGATCGAGGTCGCCGAGTCGTTCGGCATCGACGCCGAGTTCAAGCATCTGGCGAACTCGGGTGCCACGCTCGCGCTCCCCGAGACCCACTTCGACTTGGTCCGCCCGGGCGTCGCGACGTACGGGTTGTCTCCGTTCGGGCATGCGCTGCCGTCGGCGGAATTGGGGCTGCGCCCGGCGATGACGCTGAAGGCGCGGCTCGCGATGGTGAAGCGGGTTCCGGCCGGTGCGGGAGTGTCGTACGGCCTGACCTGGACGGCGCCGCGGCCGTCGACGCTCGGACTGATTCCGCTCGGGTACGGCGACGGCCTGCCCCGGCACGCTTCGAACGCAGCACCGGTCCTGTTCGGCGGACACCGTCGTACGGTCGTCGGCCGGATCTGCATGGATCAGTGCATGGTCAACCTCGAGGACGACGAGGCGGCCGCGGGCGACGAGGTCGTGCTGTTCGGGCCTGGGACCAACGGCGAGCCGACGGCGGACGACTGGGCCGACGCCGCGGGGACCATCAACTACGAGATCGTGACCCGGCTGGGCGCCCGGATCCCCCGCCGGTACATGGACAGCGAAAGGTAGACCGGTATGTCCAAAGCGGGACGGACTGCTGGTCTGATCGGGGCCGCGGTCGGAGTGCTCGCCGCGGGAGCGGCGGCCGGCGTCGCCGTCGAGCGGCAGGTGATCGGCCGCCGGTCCGGGCAGCGCGCGCAGCTCGAGGCCGAGCCGTTCGGCTCGATGCGCGGTACTCCACACATCTTCACGGCCGACGACGGCGTCGAGCTGTACGTCGAGGTCGACGAGCTGAAGCGGTCCCGCCGGCCAGCGCAGCCGAAGCGCCGGTTTGGCCTGACCGGGGCGGTGGGGCGGGGAAAGAATCAGCACAGCAAGCTGCCGCTCCCGCCGGAGGATCTGACCGTCATCTTCGCGCACGGCTACGGGCTGAACATGGACTGCTGGCACTTCGAGCGCCGCGACCTGACCGGCATCGGCACGATGGTGTTCTACGACCAGCGCTCGCACGGCCGGTCCGGACGGTCGCCGAAGGAGCACGTCAGCATCGAGCAGCTCGGCCGCGACCTGCACGGGATCCTGGAGGAGTTCGCGCCGACCGGTCCGGTGATCCTGATCGGTCACTCGATGGGTGGCATGTCGATCATGGCGCTGGCCGAGCAGCATCCCGAGCTGTTCGGTGACCGGATCATCGGGGTCGGCCTGTGCTCGACCAGCGCGGGCGGCCTGGACCAGGTCCCGATCATCGTTCCGGGCAAGCTCGGGATGATGCTCCGCACCCTGGCCACCCCGACGGTCTCGGTGCTGGCGCGCATCCCCGATGTGGTGGAGCGCAGCCGGAAGGCCGGGACGGACATCAGCTACCTGCTGACCCGGAAGTACTCGTTCGGCTCCGAGGTGCCGCCGGCGTACACCGAGTTCGTCAACGAGATGATCGCGGCGACGCCGATCTCGGTGATCGCGGAGTTCTACCCGATCTTCGCGCTGCACGACAAGTTCGACGCCCTGGAACCGTTGCAGAAGGTGGAGTGCGTGGTGATCGGTGGCGACCGCGACCACCTGACCCCGTTCGTCCACGCCGAGGACATCGTCCGGCGGGTGCCCGGCGCGGAGCTGGTCGAGGTGAAGAACTGCGGTCACCTGGGCCTGATCGAGCACCACGATGAGTTCACCGCGGCCCTCCTTGGCATGATCGAGCGAGCCGAACAATCCCTGGGACACACATGACCGACCTGCACCTAGTGGACGCGACGTCCGATCACGTCGACCAGATCCTTGCGGTGATCCACCACGCGTTCTCCGCCCGGCGCGTCCTCGACCCGCCGTCCACCGCCTTGTCCGAGAACGCGACCACAGTGGCCGCTGCCATCGCGCAGTACGGCGGTCTGCTCGTTCGCAGCAACGGCATCCCGGCCGGCGCGATGTTGTTCAAGGAGGCCGGCGACGTGCTGAACCTGCGCCGCGTCTCGGTCGACCCACGGCACCAGGGCCACGGGGTCGCGTCCGCGATGGTCGGGTGCGCTGAGGATGTCGCCGTCCAGCGCGGGCTGAATCGGGTCCAGTTGATCGCTCGGGTCGAACTGCCCGACACCGTGGAGTTCTGGCGGCGTCGCGGGTACTCGCTGGTCGAGCGGCAGGACCACAACCTGATCCTGGCAAAGGCGATGCCGATCGAGCTGACCGTGCCGACGGCCGACGACATGCGGGCGATCAGTGAAGAGCTCGCGGGCCAGCTCCGCGCGGGCGACGTACTCGTGCTGTCCGGCGACCTCGGCGCGGGCAAGACGACGTTCACTCAAGGTCTCGGCGCGGGACTGAAGGTGCGCGGTGACATCACGTCGCCGACCTTCGTGATCTCGCGGGTGCATCCGTCGCTGGCCGGCGGTCCTGCGCTCGTACACGTTGACGCGTACCGGCTGGGTGGGATCGCCGAGCTGGACGACCTCGATCTCGACGCGAGCCTGGACGACGCGGTCACGGTGGTCGAGTGGGGTCACGGCTTGGCCGAGTCGCTGGCGCCGGACCGGCTGGACATCGTGGTCACCCGCGGCGACGACGACACCGACGAGACACGCGAGCTGCGAATCATCCCGGTGGGGCCGCGCTGGGCCGCGTCCGGCGTCCGGGTGTCCGTACTGGAGAAGAACTGACATGTTGCTTGCCTTTGACACCTCGAGTGCGGCCGTCACCGTGGCGCTGGCCGATCCGCTGAGCGGTGAGATCGTCGCGTCCTCGACGACCGTCGACGCCTTGCGGCACGGCGAGCTGCTTGCGCCGGCGATCGCCGCGGCGCTGGAGACCGCCGGCTGTACGGCGGGCGACCTGACCCGGATCGCGGTCGGTGTCGGCCCGGGTCCGTTCACCGGCTTGCGGGTCGGTCTGGTGACTGCCCGGACCATGGCCGACGTACTCGGGATCGAGGTCGCGGGTGTCTGCAGCCTGGACATCCTGGCGCGGCAGTCGTCGCTGACACTGCCGGTGGCCGTCGCAACCGACGCGCGACGCAAAGAGATCTACTGGGCCCTGTACGACGGCCCGGCCGCCGACGGGAGCCGGCGTCGCCTGGAAGGACCGGCGGTGGATCGCCCGGCCGAGGTCGCGCACGTCCTGTCGGGTCTGCCGGTGATCGGCCGGGGCGCGGTCCTGTACGCCGAGGCGCTCGGTGTGACGGAGGTCGACGTCGCCGAGTACCCGTCGGCCGAGGTGCTCGCGACCGGAGTCGCGACGGGGACGCTCGACGTGGTCGAGCCTGACCCGCTGTACCTGCGTCGGCCCGACGTGACGATGTCTGCCCGGCCGAAGAGCGTGCTGCCGAAGTGAGACCTGCCATTCGACCGGCGACCGCGGACGATCTGCCCGCTCTGGTCGCGTTGGACGAGCTGTGCTTCGGGCCGGAGGCCTGGAGTACGGTCTCGTGGACGACCGAGTTCGAGCGGCTGTCCGAGGATCGGGTGATCCTGGTCGCGGACGAGGGCGCGGCCGTCGGGTACGTCGTACTGCTGGTCCCGCCGGTCACGGTGGACGTGGTCGAGTTGCTGCGGATCGCGGTGACCCCGGCCGAGCGGCGGACCGGGATCGGCGGGCAGTTGACGACGGCGGCGCTGGCGCGCTGCGCCGGCCGGACCGTGCTGCTGGAAGTTGCTGCAGGCAATCAATCGGCCGGCGGGCTGTACAAGAGCTTTGGTTTTCAGGAGATCAGCCGGCGGCGCGGGTACTACGCCGGTGGCGAGGATGCGGTGATCATGCGGTGGCGGGAGTCAGTGTGAGTTCAAATGCGGTGATGGCGAACGAGCCCCTGATCCTGGGGATCGAGACGTCGTGCGACGAGACCGGGGTCGGGATCGTCCGCGGGCAGACACTGCTCGCCGACGCGATCGCGTCCAGTGTCGAGGAGCACGCGCGGTTCGGCGGCGTCGTACCTGAGGTGGCCAGTCGCGCGCACCTGGAGGCGATGGTGCCGACGATCCGGCGCGCTTGTGAGACCGCCGGGATCAAACCGACCGATGTCGATGCGGTCGCGGTCACCAGCGGGCCCGGCCTCGCCGGCGCACTGCTGGTCGGCGTGGCCGCGGCCAAGGGGCTCGCGCTGTCGCTCGACAAGCCGCTGTACGGCGTGAACCACCTCGCGGCGCATGTCGCCGTCGACACCTTGGAACACGGCGATCTGCCCAAGGGCTGTGTCGCCATGCTGGTGTCCGGCGGGCACTCGTCGCTGCTCGCGGTCGAGGACATCACCGAGGGCGTGCTGCCGATGGGGAGCACCATCGACGACGCCGCGGGTGAGGCGTTCGACAAGGTCGCGCGGGTGCTGGGGCTGCCGTTCCCGGGTGGTCCATATGTCGACAAGGCGGCACGCGACGGCGGCGACCGGCTCTACGTCACGTTCCCGCGCGGGCTGACGTCGCAGCGAGACCTTGAGCGGCACCGGTTCGATTTCTCCTTCTCCGGTTTGAAGACCGCGGTCGCGCGCTGGGTCGAGGCGCGGCGTCGCGACGGTGAGGACGTGCCAGTGAACCATGTCGCGGCGGCCTTCCAGGAGGCGGTCTGCGACGTACTGACCCGCAAGGCGATCGATGCGTGCAAGGACCGGGGCTTCGAGCATCTGTTGATCGGTGGCGGCGTGGCGGCGAACTCTCGGCTCCGCGTGATGGCCGAAGAACGTTGCTCGGCGGCCGGCATCGCCGTACGGGTGCCGCGGCCGGGGTTGTGCACCGACAACGGTGCGATGGTGGCGGCGCTGGGCTCGGAGCTGGTCCGGGCCGGGAAAGCCCCGTCGCCGTTGGGGTTGCCTGCCGATTCGTCGATGCCGATCACTGAGGTGCTGAACAAATGAAGTGGACACACCCGGAAGGCTTCGAGGCGGACGACGACGCGACCCGGGTCGACGTCGACGTGGTGCACGGCTTCCTGAGTACGTCGTACTGGGCGCCGGGGATTCCGCGAGAGGTCGTGGCGCGGTCGATCGCGGGGTCGTTGAACGTCGGTGTGTTCACGGCGGACGGGGCGATGGTCGCGTTCGCTCGCGCGGTGACGGATCGCGCGACGTTCGCGTGGATCGCGGATGTGTTCGTGGTGCCTGAGCAGCGCGGGCACGGGCTGGGGAAGTTCGTCGTGGCGACGCTGCTCGAACATCCCGAGTTGCAAGGTGTCCGTCGGGTCATGCTCGGGACCGAGGACGCGCACGAGCTCTACCGGCGGCATGGCTTCACCGAGCTCGCCGCCGACGGCCGGATGATGGGCATCCGCCGGGATCCCGCGGACATCTACGGGCGTCCATGACCGGTCCTGCTGTCGATCTGGTCTGGCATCCTGCCGGGGCGACGGATCTGGTGCTGCTGGCTCATGGCGGGCAGGAGCATTCGACCGCGGTTCCTCATCTGTGGCGAGCGCCGATCCTGCGGATGTGGCCGTTCGCTCTGGCTGCGCGGACGGCTGTTCCCGCTGCGGCGGTCGGGTTGCTGCGCTATCGGTATCGCGGGTGGAACGGCTCCGCCGCCGACTCTGCTGTTGATCTGCGGGCGGTCCTCGACGAGCTGCCGCCGGTGATTCGCCGGGTCCTACTGATCGGGCACTCGATGGGTGGTCGCGCGGTTGTGGCCGCAGGCAATCATCCTCGGGTGGCCGGCGTACTGGCGCTGGCTCCTTGGCTGCCCGAAGGCGAGCCGCTGACTGGCCTGCGTCCGCCGGTGACGTTCGCGCATGGCACGGACGACACGATCACCGATCCGCGCGCGACCGCCGCCTACGCCGAACGTCTTCGCGCTGCAGGTACTCCGGTCACGATGTATGCGCTCGCCGGGGAAGGGCACGCCATGCTCCGCCGGCCGACCGACTGGAACACCGTGGTCGCCAACTTCACCACCGGTGCCCTCAACTCCACAGCACCCGCCCTTGGCATGGATGGCCCGCCGATCGAGCCACTCCCGCAGTACGGCGCGAAGGCGTTGCTGCCGATCGCGGTCGGGTCGATCGCGGTGGCACGCTTCCGGCTGCCGGTCGTGGAACGGTTCGAGGTGCACTGCAGTGCGGGGAAGAGCACGGCAGCGGGCAGAGACCTGGGGTGACTTCGCCGCCTGCTCCCCAGGTGAACGGTCAGCGGCCAACCGGTTTCTGCCACCCACCCTGCCGAACCCAGGTGAACGCCCGACTGCACCCCGATGACGCTCAGTCGACGTCCGCCTCCTCAGACCGGACGTCGCCCGTTTAGTGGCGGATCCCCGGGGAGTGCAGCAGCAGACGCAGCACCTCGCCTACCGGCAGGTCACCCGGGGACCCGCTCGCGAGATCGATCATATGTTCGAATGCACTCAGAATGCAAGTTCGCATTCGAATGGCTCAGGGCTCGAGCTTGACGCGGCGGCAGGAGTAGGCGACGGCGTCGCGGCCGATGCGGGTGATGATCAGGGTGGCTGTGCCTGGACCCTTGGGAGCGAGCTTCTTCCGGAGCTGCGCCGGGTCGACATCCACTCCGCGCTTCTTGATCTCGAGCGTGCCGATGCCCTGCGTGCGGACCCAGGACCGCAGCGCCTTCTCTTTGTACGGCAGCTCCTCTACCACCTCGTACGCCGACGCGAGCGGTGTCGGCACGAGCTTGGGTGCGGTGACATAGGCGATCCGCGGGTCCAGCAGCCACCCGTCGACCGCAGCGGCCACTGCGGTCACCAGACCGGCCCGCACAACGGCTCCATCCGGCTCATAGATGTACTGCTCGACCGGACCGCTCTCAGCCTCTGGCGCATCCGCCACACTCACGCCGCTGGGCAGCAACGTCGCCCGCCGCGGTGTACCGGTGTAGAGCGCCCCTGACCAGAGAGCGGCCTCCTTCACCTCACCCGCGTCAGAGATCCACTCCGCTTCGACTCCCTCGGGTACGGCGTCGTGCGGGATGCCAGGCGCCACCTTCACACAGGCGGTGCGCTGCAAGATCTCGGTGACAAAGGTCCACGGTGGTGAGTAGGCATTGTGGTCGAACACGCGCCGGCCATCAGCCCGCCGTGCAGGATCCGCGAACACCACGTCGTACGGCGTGAGCTCGGTGGCTTCGGCGGCGCCGACCATGACCTCACCGGGCAGATCGAGCGCGGCCAGATTGGCGCGCGCTGTGGCTGCGGTCTCCGGGTCGCGTTCGACGCCGGTCACCCGCAGACCGGCGCGGGCCGCGCTGATGAGGTCGCCACCGATTCCGCAGCCGAGATCGACCACACTGCTCCCCGGCAAGGCCGCTGCGATGCGTGCGGCCCGGTGCGTGCCGACTGTGGTCCTGGTGGCCTGCTCCAGACCGTCCGGGGTGAAGTACATCCGGGTCGCATCCGCTCCGAACTTGGCGACCGCCCGGTGCCGCAGCGAAGCCTGCGTGACCGCGATCGTCACGAGCGTCGCGTCGTACCGGCGTCGCAGCCTCTCGACCAGCTGCAACTCCTTGCCAGGCTGGTACGCCGCACAGGCCTCCACGAGCACCTCAGCGCCCGGCCCGTCCAGCAACGCGGTGACAGTCACCCCGCAACTTTAGAGCGGACTCGAGCAGCTCCTGCTCCAGCTGTTGGTGGCGGAGGAGTAGAGGCGCCAGTTCATGGCCGAGCGGGTCTTGGGGCCGTAGATGCCGTCCACGACGAGCTTGTGCTTGCGCTGCACCGTCTTGACCACCGCACGGGTGTTGCTGCCGTAGATGCCGTCGACCTCGAGGTGGGTGCCATAGCAGAAGTTCAGGTTGCGCTGCAGGACCTGGATGGCGGTGTCGGGCTCGCCGTACACCGTGGAGCCGCGGTTCGGGTCGTCGCCGTACATGAGGTTGCAGGTGGTGCTCTTGCTCGCGTAGATCGACGGCATCGGGATGCCCCAGCTGCTGTTGACCGGAACCAGGACGGCCCCGCGGCACTGTGGCAGTGCAGCCGCGGCCTTAGTCTCCGCCTCGGCGGATGTGCGGGTGGAGTCGGTCGACTGATCGGCCGGGGCATTCGCCGCCGGCTGATCTGCGGCGGGAGCTCCAACGCTCGGCGTGGCCGGTTGGTCTTTCGACGCGCCGGCGGCGACCGCACCGACGGCCACCGCGCCCACCGCGGCAAGGACCGCGATGGTGCGCCCGGACAGCTTGGGTAGAGACGGGAAGCTGATGGCCATGGTCGCTCCTCGGACCCGCTGGGAAGCCCTCCTGGGGAAACGGTCGCACGGCGAGCGGGGTCAGGCCCAGCGTTCGGCCACAATCCGTACCCGGCCGGTCACAGGCTCCGCCGGCAGAGGAAGTCTGGCACTCGAGTTGACCGAGTGCTAATCGCGGCCTAGATTCGGTGTTGGCACTCTCCACCCGAGGGTGCCAGCGGTCCGGCCTCTGACCCCCGCGACGGCAGAGGAGCGCGACCACCCTGAACTGCAGACAAGCAAATCGACCGTGGAGGTCAGCAAGTGTCGGTCACGATCAAGCCGCTCGAGGACCGCGTCCTCGTCGCGCCGCTCGAAGCCGAGCAGACCACGAAGTCCGGCCTGGTGATCCCGGACACCGCCAAGGAGAAGCCCCAGGAGGGCGAGATCCTCGCCGTCGGCCCCGGCCGGATCGACGACAACGGCAACCGCGTCCCGCTGGACGTCGCCGTCGGCGACAAGGTCATCTACTCCAAGTACGGCGGCACCGAGGTCAAGTACGACGGCCAGGACTACCTGATCCTGGGCGCCCGCGACATCCTCGCAGTCGTCAGCAAGTGACGGCCGCTCGCTGTTCCTGACTGACACCGCCCTGGTGCCCTCCCGGCGCCGGGGCGGAGTCGGTCCGGGACAGCGAGCTCGGAACTGCTGTTACGAAGCGCGAATTTCAGAGAGGGACTGGATTTTTCATGCCGAAGATCCTCGAGTTCGACGAGAACGCGCGGCGCGCGCTGGAGCGCGGCGTCGACAAGCTCGCGAACACGGTGAAGGTGACGCTGGGGCCGAAGGGCCGCTACGTCGTCCTGGACAAGAAGTGGGGCGCCCCGACCATCACCAACGACGGTGTCACCGTCGCCCGTGAGGTCGAGCTGGACGACCCGTTCGAGAACCTTGGTGCGCAGCTGACCAAGGAGGTCGCGACCAAGACCAACGACATCGCCGGTGACGGCACCACCACCGCGACGGTGCTGGCGCAGGCGCTGGTGCACGAGGGCCTGCGGGCGGTCGCCGCCGGCGCCAACCCGATGGGCCTCAAGCGCGGTATCGAGGCGGCCGTCGAGGCCGTCTCCGCCAAGCTCGTCGACACCGCTCGCGCGGTGGACGACAAGGGCGACATGGCGCACGTCGCCACCATCTCCGCCCGGGACGCCGAGATCGGCGCCCTGATCGCGGACGCCTTCGACAAGGTCGGCAAGGACGGTGTGATCACCGTCGAGGAGTCGAACACGTTCGGCACCGAGCTCGAGTTCACCGAGGGCATGCAGTTCGACAAGGGCTACATCTCGCCGTACTTCATCACCGACGCCGAGGCCGGCGAAGCGGTGCTGGAGGACCCGTACATCCTGATCAACCAGGGTAAGATCTCCGCGATCGCGGACCTGCTGCCGCTGCTGGAGAAGGTCGTACAGTCCGGCAAGACCCTGCTGATCATCGCCGAGGACGTCGAGGCCGAGGCCCTGTCCACCCTCGTGGTGAACAAGATCCGCGGCAACTTCACCTCCGTCGCCGTCAAGGCGCCGGGCTTCGGTGACCGCCGCAAGGCGATGCTGGAGGACCTGGCCGCGCTGACCGGCGCGCAGGTCGTTGCTCCGGAGGTCGGCCTGAAGCTGGACCAGGTCGGGCTGGAGGTGCTCGGTTCGGCGCGCCGGATCGTGGTCTCCAAGGACAACACCACGGTGGTCGAGGGCGCCGGCAAGTCCGACGACATCGAGGGCCGGGTCAACCAGATCAAGGCCGAGATCGAGCGCACCGACTCCGACTGGGACCGCGAGAAGCTGCAGGAGCGGCTGGCCAAGCTGGCCGGCGGCGTCTGCGTCATCAAGGTCGGCGCGGCCACCGAGGTCGAGCTGAAGGAGAAGAAGCACCGGATCGAGGACGCGGTGTCCGCGACCCGGGCCGCGATCGAGGAGGGCATCGTCGCCGGCGGCGGCTCCGCTCTCGTGCACGCGGCCACCGTGCTGGACGGCGAACTCGACCTCGAGGGTGACGAGGCCACCGGCGTGCGGATCGTTCGCAAGTCGATCGTCGAGCCGCTGCGCTGGATCGCCGAGAACGGCGGTTACGAGGGCTACGTGGTGACCTCGAAGGTCGCCGAGCTCGAGTCGGGCAGCGGCTTCAACGCCGCCACCGGCGAGTACGGCGACCTGCTGGCCCAGGGCGTGCTGGACCCGGTCAAGGTGACCCGGTCCGCGCTCGCCAACGCCGGCTCGATCGCCGCGCTGCTGCTGACCACCGAGACCCTGGTGGTCGACAAGCCCGAGGACGAGGAGCCCGCCGCAGCCGGTCACGGCCACGGCCACGGTCACTGATCCTCAGGCTAGAAGTACCAGAAACACAGAGCACCGCCCGGCAGGTTGTTCGGACTCGCCGGGCGGTGCTTGCTTTGGGGGACGCAGAGGGCGGCGAGCTGGGTGAGATGCCGGCTGCACGGGGCGGGTGGTGGGATGGGGTGCGTGGCTGAGATTCGGGTGCGGGTGGATGGGGACCTTGGGGTCTGTGTCGAGTTGTTGCGGGATGTGCATGAGGTGGCTGGGTATCCGGTGAACTGGCCGGCGGATGCGCGGAAGTGGTTGACGCCGGAGGACGGGCTGGGGTGCTGGGTTGCTGTCAGCGACGGGCGCGTGGTGGGGCACGTGGCGCTGACCGTGAACGGAGCCGACGGAGTGTCGGTTGAGCGGTTGTTCGTGGATCCGAAGGCGACCCGCGCGGGGATCGGACGGCAGTTGCTGGACCATTCCGTGAAGACAGCGGCCGAGCTCGACCGGAAGTTGTCCCTGGAGGTCGTGGCCAACCGCGGCGCGGCCGAGCGGCTGTACCGACGGGCCGGATGGCTGGAGACCGGCCGCACCCCGATCGACTGGGCCGGCGACCAAGCCTCCGAACTGATCCACTTCGAAGCCCCAACTGAGCGGCAAGGATCGCCGTACCCGACGAAGTGGGCGGAGGACGGGATTCGTACGGGCCAGTAGTGACAGATCGTGACCAGAAACTGGAGGTGATCACGAATTGCCACTAGGCAAGGGAAGGTGAGAGCCGTACCATCTTTCAGGCTGACCGGTCCGACACGAGGGGGGCGAGGGGTGACCGAGGTCCAAGTACCGCACACCCACGATCGGGTCGAGCTTCGAGATCTTGCCGCGCGCGCGAGCGAAGGCGATCGGACAGCTCTGAACGACCTGCTCACCAGGGTGCGTGCCGTGGCCCACCGCTATGTGCGGTCGAGGCTGTGGACCTACCCCGGCGGCGCCGACATGGTCGACGACGTCGCGCAGGAGGTTTGTGTCGCGGTGTTCGGCGCACTCGGCCGGTACCGCGACGAGGGGAGGCCCTTCGAGGCTTTCGTCTATGGCATCGCGGCCCGCAAGGTCGCCGATGCCCAGCGCGCGTTCGCGGTGGCCGACGTTTCGACGCCGGACCTGCCCGACGGCGCGGACGAGTCACCGACGCCGGAGGAGCACGCGGTCCGGCATTCGGAGGTCCAGCACATCATGGGCCTGCTGGACAAGTTGCCGGAGAAGCTGCGGGAGATCCTGCGGCTCCGGGTGGTAGCGGGGATGTCAGCCGAGGAGACCGGCCGGGCACTGGGAATGACACCGGGGGCGGTGAGGGTCGCACAACATCGAGCGTTGAACACGCTCAGGGGGTTTGTGGGGCATGAGGCACAGCTGGAACGAGGAGCAGGGGAGGGGCATCATGGCTGACCGTTTCGACCTCGACGCGATCGACGCTGATGACGCACTACTCGACCTGCTGGCCGCTGGTGGGGAGACCGCGTTCGGCGCGGGAGAGCACGACCCGGCCGTCAAGCTGCTGGCCGAGCTACGGCTCGCGGTGGAGGTCGAGGACGAACTCCCGGTCGAGACTATCGACGACCCGGAGAGCTTCCTGGCGCGCTGCGCGGCTCTGAACCCGGTGACGGACCCGTTCGCCCGCAAGGTGGCGGCCCGCGGTCTGGCACTCGGTGTCGCCGCGGTGGCCGCGCTGTCGGTCTCCGGAGTGGCCGCCGCGGTCACCGGCGACCCGTTGTCGCCGTACGAGAAGGTCATCGAGAAGATGGTCGACGCGGTCCGCCCGCAGACCAGCTTCCCGAAGGAACAGCTCGACGGTATGCCGGTGGTCGACAAGACCAAGATCGTCAAGGTCGCCAAGGACTACCAGAAGAAGCAGGAAGAGAAGGCCGCCGAGGAGAAGGCGAAGTCCGACGAGACCGTCGCGGCCGACCAGCTCCCGCAGGCGACCACCGACGTGAACCCGCCGCTGGCCCGGCCGCTCCCGAAGGAGCTGCCGAGCATCATCCAGCAGCCGGTGGTGCCGCCGGACACGCAGACGACGCAGCCGCCGGACCAGGCGGGCGACGGCCAGGCCGACGAGCCGGGTTCGGATCCGACCCAGGACCCGACCACCGACCCGACGACGGATCCGACCCAGGACCCGACGACGGACCCGACCACGCCGCCGCCGACGGATCCGACGACGCCGCCGGCCACGGAGCCGACCGACCCGCCGCCGACCACGCCGGACAACGGCGAGACCGGCACGGACACCGGCAACCCGACGACGCCGCCGAGCGGCGACTCGGGCACCGGCGCGGGCGACTCGAGCACGGGCTCCGGCGATTCGAGCACTGGCGACGCCGGCTCGGGCAACGGCAGCCAGACGGTCCCGGGCGACACGAACCCGGCGCCCGATCAGCCTGGTGACGAGCAGAAGCCGAGCACCGACCAACCTGGCGACAACGCGCCTGGTGACGGCCAGTCCGGTGACGACCAGACGCCTGCGGGCGGCCTGGGCGACCTGCTGGAGAAGATCCTGCCGGTGCTGCCGACCCCGACCGGGGCTCCGGCCGAGCTGAAGAGTGCCGACGAGTTCTTCAGCTCCAGCACGGACGCGAAGCACTCCAGCGGCGCGGTCTCGACCGGCTCGGTCAAGTCGAGCTATGTCAAGGGCAAGCACTCCACCGGCCAGTACGCCGAGGGCAAGCACGCCGCCATCGAGCGCACCCACGGCTCGCTGGAGGACCAGGCCGTCCTGCAGATCCTGGGCGTGGTCAACAAGCAGACGAACTGACGACACCCCGGTCCGGGTCGACCCGGACCGGTCCCGCTCCGCCGCCGGCTGTACTGTCCGGCGGCGGTGGCCTGTTGACGGGCGATTCGGGCGTCCGGGGATGCGCGGCTACGATGGGGTTCCGATCTCGCCGTGCAAAGGTGCCTGTTTCCCTCATGGACATCACACCAGCTGGAGTTCCCGACAAGTTCGCCGCCCTCGGCCTCACCTTCGACGACGTACTGCTGCAGCCCAACGAGTCCGACGTCATCCCGTCCGAAGCCAGCACCCGGTCCCGGGTCAGCCGCAACGTCGAGGTGAACATCCCGCTGCTGTCCAGCGCGATGGACACCGTCACCGAGGCGCGGATGGCGATCGCCATGGCCCGCCAGGGCGGCCTCGGCGTTCTTCACCGCAACCTCTCGATCGAGGACCAGGCCCAGCAGGTCGATCTGGTCAAGCGCTCCGAATCCGGCATGATCGCGCAGCCGATCACGATCGGCCCCGACGCCAGCATCGGCGAGGCCGACGCACTCTGCGCGCAGTACCGGATCTCCGGCGTCCCGGTGGTCGACAACGCCGGCGTACTCGTCGGCATCGTGACGAACCGCGACATGCGGTTCGAGAACGACCTGTCCCGGCCGGTGCGCGAGGTGATGACCAAGCAGCCGCTGATCACCGGCAAGCAGGGCATCTCCGCCGACGACGCGATGGCGCTACTCAGCAAGCACAAGGTGGAGAAGCTGCCGCTGGTCGACGAGGCCGGCAAGCTGACCGGCCTGATCACGCTGAAGGACTTCGTCAAGCGGGACAAGTTCCCGCTGTCCACCAAGGACGGCTCCGGCCGGTTGATGGTCGGGGCCGCGATCGGCTTCTTCGGCGAGGCGTACAAGCGGGCGATGACACTGGTCGAGGCGGGAGTCGACGTACTCGTCGTGGACACCGCGCACGGTCACTCGCAGGCGCAGCTCGAGATCATCCGCAGGCTGAAGGCCGACTCGGCGACCCGCGGTGTGGACATCGTCGGCGGCAACGTCGGTACTCGCGAGGGTGCGGCGGCGCTGGTCGAGGCGGGCGCGGACGGCGTCAAGGTCGGCGTCGGACCGGGCTCGATCTGTACGACGCGTGTGGTGTCGGGCGTCGGGGTCCCGCAGGTCACCGCGATCTACGAGGCGTCGCTGGCGTGCAAGCCGGCCGGCGTCCCGGTGATCGGCGACGGCGGCCTGCAGTACTCCGGTGACATCGCCAAGGCGTTGGTCGCCGGCGCGGACACCGTGATGCTGGGTTCGCTGCTGGCCGGCTGCGAGGAGTCGCCGGGCGACCTGGTCTTCATCAACGGCAAGCAGTTCAAGGCGTACCGCGGGATGGGTTCGCTCGGCGCGATGTCGTCGGCCGGCGGGCTGCGCAAGTCGTACTCCAAGGACCGCTACTTCCAGAGCGACGTCGGCAGCGACGAGAAGCTGATCGCCGAAGGCGTCGAGGGCCAGGTCCCCTACCGCGGCCCGCTGGCAGCTGTAGCCCACCAGCTCATCGGTGGCCTCCGCCAGTCGATGTTCTACTGCGGCTCCCGCACCGTCCCCGAACTCCAAACCAAGGGCCGCTTCGTCCGCATCACCTCAGCCGGCCTCCAAGAATCCCACCCCCACGACATCCAAATGACCGTAGAAGCCCCCAACTACTCCGGCCACTAGCAAACCCCGAACAGCCCCGCACAGACCGTGCGGGGCTGTTCTACGCCCACTGACCCTCCAGTCGGTTATTGCCCGGTGACCCTGCGTACCGGATGGCTGGGGCTTCATGGTTCTGCTGATGCTGGCCGCGACGCTGTACGGCGTCCTCCAGCTCGTCGTCCTCGCCTGGCCTACCCGCACCGTTCGCCTCCCGACAGCGCTGCTCGCCATCGCGGTCGGCGTCTACGCATGCGGTGCCCTGGGGCTGACGCTCGAGCTGCTTGTGGCGCATGGGCTCGCCGCCAGCTCCGACCTGCAACTGCAGGACGCGATCCGGCAGGCGAGCCCCACGATCGACCCGATCATCGAAGAGCTGGTCAAGATCGTGCCGCTGCTACTGATCGGCATCAACGTCCGGTCGCGTCTCCAGCACGGCCTCACGGACTACGTGGTCCTCGGCGCCGGCCTGGGTGCAGGGTTCGGCCTGCTGGAAGCGGTCGGGCGGTTCGGCATGGATGCGGATCACGCGATCCCGATCTCTGGTGGCGGGTGGATCCTGCCGAGCTTCAGCTCGCCGTACATCCCGGGGGTCAAGCAGTTCCTGTCGACGGCGTTCCCAGCCCCGGCGGGCTCTCTGGACATCGCCGACCTGGCGAAACTCGCCTCCGGCTTGTCCTCCGGCACCAGCATCCACCTGGCCTGGACAGCGCTGGCCGGCCTCGGGGTCGGACTCCTACTTCGCGAACGGCGCTGGACCAAGCTGCTGGGTCTACTTCCGATCGGCTTCGCCTGCAGCCTGCACACCCTTCACAACTACGTGGCCGTCAACTCGGACTCTGCAGCCGAGCCGTTCAGCAGCGCGCTGGAGAACCTCCTCTGGCTCGTACCCCTCATCGGTCTCGCGGTCGCGATGGCCCTCGACCTGAAGACCTTGCACCGGGCCAAGTCCGTCGTACCCGAAGTCCTGCTCCCAGGTGAGCGACCTGGCCCCGCCGCCGTACTCCGCTTCAGCCTGACTGCCGTCCCGTGGACCGTCTGGATCGCTCTTCGGTTCATCCTCGTACGTCGGTCCCTCTGGTTCCTGACCGCTCGAACCACGCCTGCTGTGGCCGAGCCCCTGCGCGTCGTCGTCGCTGAACTTGTCACCGAGATGCAGGCGGCCGGGAACCGGCAGGCCTGGCGCGGCCTTCAGGTCCGCGCAATCCTCCTCCCGGCCATTGGAGGATGGAAACGCCGTGCGCTGCTGGCCGTCCTCTGGCTGGCCTGACGACTCCGGCCCTGCTGGTCGCGATCGTCGGTTCCTTCCCGTCCCGAGCAGGACTCCAACAGTCCCTGAGCACCGGCACCGGTGCCAAGCTGACGCTCGCCTCCGCCGGCGTCGCCCTCCTGTGGATCCTCTGGCGCTTGATCGCCGGGCTGCTCGAAGTACGCCGTACTGCCAAGTCACCGCGCGGCGAGTTGATCGCAGCCGCCCGCCTCCGCGTCCTAGTCGCACTGGGCGCACTCCCGATCGGTGCCCTCCTCCTTTACCTCCACCTGACCGGCACCCAACTCGACGAGCACCTCCCCCTCAACGCCCACCTCCTGGACTCCCTCGACGACGCACTCCTGGTCCTGGGCTTCACCCTCACGGTCCTGGCCCTCTTCGCCCTCTTCCCACCCGGTGGCCTGGCCCTGGCCACCGGCGGCATCGTCACCACCGCCATCACCACCGAAGCCGCCACCGCCTTGGGCCTCTCCGGCATCCTCCTCATGACCGCCGGCGCCCGCGGCCGCACCAGTACCAGCGGAGGCAGTTCCGGCGGCCCGTCCGGCTCCGGTCCCGCGGGCGCGCAGGAGCCATCTGGAATCAGACAGCGGGCTCCAGCAGAGAAGCCGGTGGCCAGCACCGGGAAGTTGCCGAACATCGTGGACGAGCTGTGGCACGGATATCAGAGTCCGACACGCGTCGGCGACGGAACCACGATGGATGCGGTACGCAACGAGATACTGACGGGTCGTCCAACCAAGGGCGTATGGCACACCGACAAGGCAATACGGTGTAGAGCAAGCCTCCGTCGGTGGATCAAGGCGAACCCTGACGCGCCCAAGCGCGAGTATGACATCGCAGACAGCCTGATCAAGCGACTGAGCAACGCCTTGAATACTAGGAGGCCGGGATGAGTGAGCCGGGGGAGAGGTTGGTTGGTGAACTGCTGGGCTCACTGCCCGTGTTTGCGGGCGATCTGGATCGGGCGCGCCGGCGTTATCAGGAGAACAAGGCGGATGCGTACATGGAGCCGCCGACCCCCGAGTCCTTCCTGATCGACCTGGCCTTCAGTGCTGTCCAGCGCTATCTGGTCGGCGGGACAGCGGAGGCCGAGCAGTTGCGTGGGTTGCTGGCGTTCATCGAGGACCAACTCGGTCGGGATCCTGACGACGATGCGTTGATCGGTGACGCTTTTGCGGGTTGTCTTCCGGAGCCGGGGGATCGCGGCGACGAAGTGCTCGACTGGCTCGGTCCGAAGTTGCACGCGCTCAGATTCGAGAAGCTGCGCGAGGAGGACGCCGCTGCCCCGGATTCGACAGTTCAGTTCCTCTACCGGATGGCGGACGCCGTGCCATCCCTTCGCGGGCGGCTCGACGAGCACTTCCAGGCGAACCGCCGTCGGCCTTCCGCGCATTCCTTCGTCAGCGAGGTCGCCCTCGAGGCACCCGGCCTCGTCGCCTCCGGCCGAGCCCACCTCGTCCGGCCGCTCCTCGATTTCCTGGAAGCGGAGTTCGGCGGGGACGCGGATGTCGACAATGTGATCGAAGCCTCATTCGTGGAGATGCTGCCGGATCCGGGTACGCCCGGCGTGGAGATCGAGACGCTGCTCGGCCCCAAGCTGCGAGCCGAACTGGAACGCCAACGGCACTGGCCGGATTAGGCGCGGAGCCTGGCAGCCTGGAGCCCCTGGGGTTTGGGAATCAGGTGAGAGTGGTGCCCGGAGCGGGGAGGGTGGCCGGTAGGCTGCGGGCATGACCGAGATCGAGATCGGCCGCGCGAAGCGGGGGCGGCAGGCGTACGCGTTCGACGACATCGCGATCGTGCCGTCGCGGCGGACGCGGGACCCCGAGGAGGTCTCGGTGGCGTGGCAGATCGACGCGTACCGGTTCGAGTTGCCGATCCTGGCCGCGCCGATGGACTCGGTGATGTCTCCGGCCAGCGCCATCGCGATCGGCAAGGCCGGCGGCCTCGGCGTACTCAACCTCGAAGGCCTCTGGACCCGGTACGAGGACCCGACCAGCCTGCTCGAGGAGATCACCTCGATCAGCCTGCAGCAAGCGACCACCCGGTTGCAGGAGATCTACTCGGCGCCGATCAAGCCCGAGCTGATCTCGCAGCGGGTGCAGGAGATCCGCGACTCCGGTGTCACCGTGGCCGGCGCGCTGTCGCCGCAGCGGACCAAGCAGTTCGCCAAGCATGTCGTGGACGCCGGTGTCGACCTGTTCGTCATCCGCGGTACGACGGTCTCCGCCGAGCACGTGTCGGGCCAGGCCGAGCCGCTGAACCTGAAGCAGTTCATCTACGACCTCGACGTACCGGTGATCGTGGGTGGGTGCGCGACGCACCAAGCCGCGTTGCACCTGATGCGGACCGGGGCGGCCGGCGTACTGGTCGGCTTCGGTGGCGGTGCGGCGCACACCACGCGCAAGGTGCTCGGTGTCGCGGTTCCGATGGCGTCCGCGGTGGCTGACGTCGCAGCCGCGCGGCGCGACTACATGGACGAGTCCGGTGGTCGCTACGTGCACGTGATCGCGGACGGGTCGGTCGGCCGGTCCGGCGACGTGGCGAAGGCGATCGCCTGCGGCGCCGACGCGGTGATGGTCGGCTCGCCGCTGGCCCGCGCGAGCGACGCGCCGGGCGGCGGGTTCCACTGGGGTGCCGAGGCCTGGCACGCGGACCTGCCCCGCGGCGAGCGGGTCGAGGTCGGCGTCACCGGGACGCTCGAGCAGATCCTGTTCGGCCCGTCCTGGGTCCCGGACGGCACGATGAACCTGGTCGGCGCCCTCAAGCGCGCGATGGCCACCACCGGCTACACGGAGCTCAAGGAGTTCCAGCGGGTCGAGGTCGTCGTCGGGTGACGACGGGCGTCCTGCTCCTGCACGGATCCAGCGGTACGCCGGACCTGGAGCGCGCCCGGATTCTCGAAGCCGAGGGGTACGACGTACTGGCGCCGCGGTGGACCGTCCGCGAGGAGGTTGCGCTGGACTCGTTCCCGCTGGACGAACTCGCTGCCCGGAACGACCGGCTCGTCGTGATGGGCAGTTCCTGGGGCGCCGAGGCCGCGTTGTTGCTGGGCGCGTTGGACGAACGTGTGGACGCGGTCATCGCGTTCGCCCCCGGTGCCTACGTGTGGGGGCGGTTCGTCGAGAACGGATCGCAACGGCCGGCATGGACGTGGCACGGTGAGCCGCTGCCCTTCGTGCCATCCGACCCGGACTGGAAGGCGTACGACGACCCGCCGAGCTTCGTCGGTTGGTACCGCCAGAGCCTCAAGCGGTACGCCGCGGAGGCGGAGGCGGCCCGGATCCCGGTCGAGCGGATCCGGGGCGAGGTGCTGCTCATTGCCGGCGGGGACGACAAGGTGTGGCCCTCGACGGAGTTCGCGGACGAGATCGTGCGGCGTCGTGGCGAACGCACCACCCGGGTGGTCGCGTTGCCCGCGGCCGGGCATCGTACGGTGCTGCCCGGGGAGCAGCCGAAGACAGCCGGGCAACGGATGGCTCGCGGCGGGACCGAGGAGGCGGATCGCGAGCTCGGCGCCCTCGCCTGGCCGGAGATTCGCAAGGTTCTGGCCGGCTGACCACGGCCGGGCGACGTGCGCCGGGTGCTCGTCGCCAGACAAGTTCTGGAAGGATTGCGGCATGGGATTGTTCAGCCGACGGAGCAGCCAGGACGCAGACAACGTTGCCCTCGCCGCCGCGCGGGCCAGACTCTCCGCAGACGACGTGGACCAGGTGCGATTCCTGATCACCACCAAGAAGACGGTGCACGCGGTCAAGCTGATCCGGGACCGGACCGGCCTGGACCTGAAGGCGGCCAAGGAACTCGTCGACGACATCCGCCTCGGCCGGTATGTGCCGCCGACCACCGGGACGCCGCTCGTCCGCAGGCCCGGCACGAACCTGGCCGAGCGCACCCGCGCCCTCAAGGCCGCAGGTGAGCTCCATCAGGCGACCGCTCTGGTCGTCTCCGAGACCGGCATGACCGAGGTCGAAGCCGGCCTCTTCGTCGGCGCCCTGAAGACCGAGACCCAGGACAGCTAGCCCTTCACATAGGACAGCTTCTCCGCCACCTTCCCGTCCCGGAGCCGCAGTACGTCGACCCCGCGCACGTGACCGCGCTCACCGGACGCTTCCCGCCACGAGTACTGCCACCGCACCACGGCGCGATCACCGAGAACCACCGTCTCCTCGGTCTCGAACCGCGGATCGTCGGTTCCGGCGAACAGCTTCTCCCACTCCGCCCGTACGGCGGCCGCCCCCTCGAACCGCGCGCCATCCGGCGACGGCGAGGTGGACTCGAACACACAGTCGTCGGTCACGAGCGCCATCACCGCGTCCAGGTCCTGCCGATCGAACGCCGCGCCGAAGCGAGCGATGGTGCCACCGGCCGTGGACCAGCGCGGATCGCGCCCGAACGCGCCGATCAGTACGTCGGCCGGCTCGGTGAACCCCTCGACCCGGTCGGCGATCGCGCCGGACGAGCGGTAGATCTCCTCGCGCTCCGCGAACCAGGTGGCGACCTCGTCGACCGCCTCGGCGTCGAGTTGAGCGTCCGCACCGAGCGCCGCGGCCAGGTCCCAGCCGTGGACGAGGTAGTCGGCGGCCAGTTGGTGCAGGTACTCCGACGAATCCTCCTCGCCGTACGAGAGGTGCACCTTGTCGATCGGCCGGTTCGCGGCGCTCTTGGCGGCGCGCACGGCAGCAGTGGCGGCCGCGGCGGGATCGTCGCCGAGCAGGTCGCCGTCCAGCGAGTCGCCGACGTCGGCGATCGTCTGGCCCTCCATCAGCGGTACGGTCCAGCGCGCCTCACCGACGACGTGATTGACCAGCGTCCGCACGTCCCAGTCCTCGTCCGGAGTCGGTGCCGTCCATTGGTCGGGCCGTACCTCGTTGACCAGCCGGACGAAGTTGTCGGTCGTCCGCCGGTGCAGTTCCACAACATCCATGGCCATCTCCCCCTTTGAGTGCTCCGTGAGGGTGCACTAAGCGTCAGCGTCCGCCCGGGGAGATGGGCCGTCAATTACCCGGCGGTTACCGGCCCAACTGGAGTTGCTCGGCGGCGTCGTGAGCGTGCTGGGAGGCCATCAGGTCGCCGGTGGCCGCGAGCAGGTCGCCGTGATGCCGGTAGCAGGAGCCGGCCAGGTCCTTCATCACGGTGTCGTCGTCGGTGAACGGGACCAGCGCGGTCGCGACCTCCGCACACCAGCCGGCCAGGTCGAGGGCCATCTCGCTCCGGCCCGCCTGGTGGTACGCCGCCGAGATGTCGAGCAGCACCTTCGCCCAGGTCGGCGCGTAGGTGCTCGTCTCGTACCGCATCCGGTGCGACTCGCGCTCCGACGAGATCGCGAACAGGTAGTGCGACTCCAAGCCCAGCGTCAGCGCCGCGTCCACATCCTGCAGCAGCAACGGCCCGACCAGCTCAGCCAGTTCACTCGCGCGTACCGCGGCCGACTCGGGATCGGTCCGCCCGGACACCGTCGCCAGCGTCATCCCCGGCGCCGGTTCGCTCAGCGCCACCAGCCGGTGGTACTGCTCGAACGGCCCGAGCTTGATCTCCGCGTTCTCCAGCGCCGAGACCAGGTTCAGCGGCAGTCCACGGTCCAGCTCCTCGGTCACCCGTGCGGCCGTCTCCGCGTCGGTGTCGAACGCCGTCCGCAGGCAGGCTTCGCCGTCCATGATCCGGCCGACGATGCCGAGGTGCTTGCCCTTCCGGGTCAGCGCGGCGACGAGCGTGCGCAGGTCCGTCGCCGACTCGGAGTCCGCGAGCGTGTCGGCCGTGGTCAGGCCGATCTCGTCCGCCTCGAGCGCGAGGTCGAGCCTGCCCTCCGCGGCGTGGACGTCGGCCGAGACCGCGGTCGCCGAGCAGAGGTACCGCGCGTACGACAGCGACTGCGGGCTGTCGTTGATCTGGTCGGCCAGCTGCAGGAACAGCTGGGTCGCCGCGTCGGCCGAGGCGACCGCGAGCGCGGGATCGCCGTACCGCCGCAGGATCAGCGCGTTCATCGCGAGCACCCGGGCGAAGTCCGGCTGGTACTTCGGGCCGTCCGGGCCGCTGACCAGCTGCCCGTACGCGATCACCGCGCCGTCCATCTCCAGTACGGCGGTCGCGCCGTGACCGCGATGCGCCTGGGTCATCGCCCGCCGCGCGCGCACGTCGGCCAGGAACGACGTCGCGTCCAGGACGCCGGCGTCACTGAGCTCGGTGTAGCCGAGTTGGGCCTCGTGCAACGCGGCAAGCGCTTCCTCGTGCCGGCCGGATGCGTTCAGGGAGCCGGCCAACTCGTACTGCGTCGCCGCCATCAGGTGCTTGGCCTCGTAGTGGTCCGGGTGTTCCCCGGCCCGCTCCCTGGCCAGCTCGATGACGCGTTGCTGATACGGCCCGGCCTCGTCGGCGCGACCCTCCTCGATCAGCAACTGAGCAGTCTGCAGAGCCTCGCCGAGCTCGTCCTCAGGAGGCGTCCAAAGCCCCCCGCTGTCAACCATTTTGACGTTCCACCCCTTCGCAGGTTCAACGGATCACCCTACTGGTCGATGCACGTGCAGATGGAGGGCAGACACGAGGGAATTCCCTAGGGCTGACATGGCTATTACCGGCAGGTAGCCTGGATCAATGAGTGAGCAGACCTCGATTCCCGCGGATCCGGAGCTCGATCCGACCGCGTCGTACGCGACCGATCAGTCGGTCATCCGGCGGCTTTCGGGGCTTTTGCGGGCCACCGCCGGCACCCGGACGTCGTACGCCCCGGCGACGGGTCAGCCGATCGCGGATCTGCCCGTGTCTGCCCCGGACGACGTGGAAGCCGCGGTCCGGTCGGCACGGAAGACCCAGCAGACCTGGCGGCGGGTGCCGTTGGACGAGCGGGCCGCGATCCTGCTGCGGTACCACGATCTGGTCCTCGACCACCGGCACGAGCTGGTGGATCTGGTGATCCGCGAGTCGGGCAAGGCGCGCAAGCAGGCGTTCGAGGAGGTCGCGCACGTCGCGCTGACCGCCCGGTACTACGGGCGTAAGGCGACCGAGTTGCTCGAGCCGCAGCGCAAGCTGGGCATGTTCCCGCTCCTGACGCGGGCCGAGCAAAGGTTCGTGCCGAAGGGTGTCGTCGGCATCATCTCGCCGTGGAACTACCCGCTCAGCATGGCGATGGCCGATGGTCTGCCGGCCGTGCTCGCGGGCAATACCGTCGTACACAAGCCGGACAGCCAGACCCCGCTGACCGCGCTCCGGGCGATCGAGCTGCTCTACGAGGCGGGTCTGCCGCGGGGGGCGTGGCAGCCGGTCAACGGTGACGGCCCGACCGTCGGCGGCGCGATCATCCAGAACACCGACTACATCTGCTTCACCGGCTCGACCAAGACCGGCCGGCTGGTGGCTCGGCAGGCGGGCGAGCGGCTGATCGGCTGCAGCCTCGAGCTCGGTGGCAAGAACCCGATGCTCGTACTGCGTGACGCCGACGTGCACCGTGCGGCGGATGGCGCCGTCCGCGCGTGCTTCGCCAGCGCTGGGCAGCTCTGCGTCTCGACGGAGCGCCTCTACGTCGCCGACCAGCTGTACGACGCGTTCGTGACGGCGTTCCTGGACCGGGTGAAGAAGATCCGGCTGTCCGCCGGCACGGGCTGGGACGTCGACATGGGCTCGCTGATCTCGAAGGCGCAACTCGAGACCGTAACCCGGCACGTCGACGACGCACGGGCCAAGGGCGCGGTCGTGCTGACTGGTGGGAGGGCGCGGCCCGACATCGGGCCGCTGTTCTACGAGCCCACTGTGCTGTCCGGGGTGACGCCGGAGATGCAGTGCTTCGACAACGAGACCTTCGGCCCGGTCGTCTCGATCTACCGGTTCTCCGACGAGTCCGAGGCGATCCAGCGCGCGAACGAGGGCGAGTACGGGCTGAACGCGAGCGTCTGGACCCGGGACGGCAAGCGTGGCCGCGCGGTCGCGGCCCAGTTGACGGCCGGCTCGGTCAACGTGAACGAGGGCTACGCGGCGACGTTCGGTTCGCTCGACACCCCGATGGGCGGCATGCGGTCCTCCGGGCTCGGCCGCCGCCAGGGCGTCGAGGGCATCCGCCGGTACGTCGACCCGCAGGCGATCGCGACCCAGCGGGTGCTGCCGATCGCTGCCTCACACGGGCTGTCCGACCAGACGTACGCCGAACTGATGACCGGCGCACTGCGCGTGCTGAAGAAACTGGGCCGTGCATGACTGAGCGAAGCGAAGTCATCAAACGGCACAGCGCGATTTGTGCCTCATGCGCGCCCGGAGCGAAGCGAGGACGTGCATGAGCTTCGACTACGACGTCCTGATCATCGGATCGGGGTTCGGCGGCAGCGTCAGCGCGCTGCGGCTGACCGAGAAGGGGTACAAGGTCGCCGTACTCGAGGCCGGCGCGCGGTTCGACGACTCCGGGTTCGCGAAGAACTCGTGGGACACCAAGCGGTTCCTGTTCGCGCCGCAGCTCGGCTGGTTCGGCATCCAGCGGATCAGCGCGCTCCGGGACGTGATCATCCTGTCCGGAGCCGGCGTCGGCGGCGGCAGCCTGGTCTACGCCAACACCCTGTACGAGCCGCTGCCCGCGTTCTACACCGACCGCCAGTGGGCGCACATCACCGACTGGAAGGCCGAGCTCGCGCCGTACTACGACCAGGCGAAACGGATGCTCGGCGTCACCACGTACCCGGGCTTCACCCCGGCCGACAAGGTGATGAAGCAGGTCGCCGACGACATGGGCGTGGGGGACACGTTCCACCCGACCCCGGTCGGTGTCTTCTTCGGTGAGCCCGGAGTCGAGGTCGACGACCCGTACTTCGGTGGCGCGGGACCGCGGCGTACCGGCTGTATCGACTGTGGCGAGTGCATGACCGGCTGCCGGCACAACGCGAAGAACACGCTGACCAAGAACTACCTCTACCTGGCCGAGAAGGCCGGCGCCGTGGTGCATCCGATGACCACGGTGACCTCGGTCGAGCCGCTTCCGGGCGGCGGGTACGCCGTCGACGTACGGCGTACTTCGAATCGCAAACAGACCAAGCGATTCACGGCCCAGCAGGTGGTGTTCGCAGCATCGGCCCTCGGTACGGCGAAACTGCTGCACCGACTGCGCGACGAGGGCAAACTGCCGCGGCTGTCCGACCGGCTCGGTGTGCTCACCCGGACCAACTCGGAGTCGTTGCTGGGGGCAATCGCGCGGGACCGTGACGTCGACTACAGCCGTGGCGTCGCGATCACCTCGTCGTTCCACCCGGACGACATCACCCACATCGAACCGGTCCGGTACGGCAAGGGCAGCAACGTGATGTCGCTGCTGCAGACCGTGCTGACCGATGGCGACGGCGACCGGCCGCGGTGGCGGACCTGGTTGCGCGAGCTCCGCGTGCAGCGGAAGAACATCCGCCGGCTGTACGACCTCAAACACTGGTCCGAGCGGACCGTGATCGCGCTGGTGATGCAGACCGCGGACAACTCGATCACCACCTTCGGCAAACGAGACAGGCTGGGCCGGTGGCGCCTCACCTCGAAGCAGGGCCACGGCGCCCCGAACCCGTCGTGGATCCCGGTCGCGAACCAGGTGGTCCGGCGGATGGCCAAACTCATGCGCGGTACGCCGGGTGGCACGATCGGAGAGCCGTTCAACGTGCCGATGACCGCCCACTTCATCGGCGGCTGCGCGATCGGCGACTCCGCGGAGACCGGCGTGGTCGACCCGTACCACCGCGTCTACGGGTACGACGGCCTGCACATCCTGGACGGGTCGACGATCTCGGCGAACCTGGGCGTCAACCCGTCGCTGACGATCACGGCCCAGGCCGAGCGAGCGCTGGCGTTCTGGCCGAACAAGAGTGAGGACGACACGCGTCCGGCCCCCGGATCGGCGTACGAGCGGATCCAGCCAGTGCGGCCGGCGCATCCCGTCGTACCGGCGGAGGCGCCCGGGGCGCTGCGGCTGCCGATCGTGCCGAGGCAGTCTGTGACGGAGCCGTAACGTAACGACAATACTTCGGACAGTGATCAGGTGAAATGAGAAAACCTCAGCACTTGTGTGGCTGCTGAGGTTTGTGGGGCATTCTGAAAAAGCCCAGAAAAGGGAGCAGGTCCCTCGGGAACGTTTCCGCCCAAATCGTTTCCCGAGGGACCCACTCAAGCCGGGGTGAGGCGCCCGGCGCTTTGGGATCGGGTCACCAACCACAGCTGGCGACCCGAGCTCTTGGTACCCCACTCTACATCCGATTCCAGGAGTTTCGAGCTCTTGCGAGTGGTTGTGACCACTCTGCGTGCTGATCGTGATGATCGGCTTTCGTCGCTGCCTGTAATCGAGTGGCGGTCTTCTTTGCGGTAACCGCCTCTGTACACATCAACGAGCCCTTCTACGGGGGGTTACGAGGTTCCGTAGAAAAATCCAAGAAGTTTCTCCGAGTGTGCGGAGAGTGCTGAAGCAGGTCGCCTCCACGTGTTTCACGTGACGCCCACCGCAGAGACGGCGTACCGGCCTGTCCTAGGGTGTGCCTGGCGATTCCCCGCCTACCGCGTGGAATCGCTACGGCGCGGAATCGCTACGGCGCGGAATCGCCAGGCACACCCTTACTGTGAGCCGACCGTTCGATGAGGCAGGGAGAACCATGGGCGACATCCTGGACGTGGCACGTGAGCAGGTTCTGGAACAGGGCGTCGGACTGAGCCAGGAGCAATTGGTCGAGGTTCTCCGATCGCCCGACGACCGGCTGCCCGAGCTGCTCGCACTGGCCCACGACGTACGGGTCAAGTGGTGCGGCGAGGAGGTCGAGGTCGAGGGGATCATCTCGCTGAAGACCGGCGGCTGCCCGGAGGACTGTCACTTCTGCTCGCAGTCCGGCCAGTTCACCTCGCCGGTGCGCTCGGTCTGGCTGAACATCCCGGAGCTGGTCGAGGCGGCCAAGGAGACCGCGAAGACCGGTGCGACCGAGTTCTGCATCGTGGCCGCGGTGCGCGGTCCGGACGAGCGGCTGATGTCGCAGGTGAAGGCCGGCATCGAGGCGATCAACTCCGAGGTCGACATCAACATCGCCTGCTCGCTCGGCATGCTGACGCAGGAGCAGGTGGACGAGCTCAACGCGATGGGCGTGCACCGCTACAACCACAACCTCGAGTCGGCCCGCTCGTACTTCGGTGATGTCGTCACCACCCACTCCTTCGAGGAGCGCTGGGACACCTGCCTGATGATCAGGGAGTCCGGCATGGAGCTGTGCTGCGGCGGTCTGGTCGGGATGGGCGAGACGCTGGAGCAGCGCGCCGAGCTGGCCGCGCAGCTGGCCGAGCTCGACCCGCACGAGGTGCCGCTGAACTTCCTCAACCCGCGCCCGGGGACGCCGTTCGGCGACCTGGAGGTGATGGCCGGCAAGGACGCGCTGCGGACCATCGCCGCGTTCCGGCTCGCGATGCCGCGCACGGTGCTGCGGTACGCCGGCGGCCGCGAGCTGACCCTGGGAGACCTGGGCACCCGCGACGGTCTGCTCGGTGGGATCAACGCCGTCATCGTCGGCAACTATCTGACTACGCTGGGCCGCCCGGCGACCGCGGACCTGGACCTGCTGGCCGAGCTGAAGATGCCGGTCAAGGAGCTCCAGAAGACGCTATGACCACACTCCTTTACTGCGGACGCTGTGGCCGCGAGAGCGCAGACGGGGACCACGACGCCTGCCGCCAAGCGCTGATGCTGGAGCCGCCCCGGTACTGCGACCAGTGCCGCCGCCGCATGGTCGTCCAGGTCCACCCGATGGGCTGGACCGCCAGGTGCTCGGTGCACGGTGAGGTCTCGTCCTGATGGCCGGCATGTTGGCGCGCGACGCGGAGTTGCTGTGGCATCCGTACTCCTCCCTGAGTGATCCGTCACCGGTGCGGATGGTCCGGGGCGCGTCCGGCGTACGTCTGCAACTGGACGACGGGGACGGTGGCAGCGTCGAGGCGATCGACGCGATGGCGTCCTGGTGGTGCATGATCCACGGCTACCGCAACCCCGTGCTGGACGCGGCGGTGAAGAGCCAGGTGGACGACTTCAGCCATGTCATGTTCGGTGGGCTGACCCACGAGCCGGCGATCCGGCTGGCCGAGCGGCTGGTGGAGATCAGCCCCGAGCCGTTGCGGCACGTCTTCTTCTGCGACTCGGGCTCGGTGTCGGTCGAGGTCGCGATCAAGCTCGCGCTCCAGTACCAGGTTGCCCGGGGCAACAACGGCCGAACCCGGATGCTGACCGTCCGTGGCGGCTATCACGGCGACACGTTCGCACCGATGAGTGTGTGCGATCCGGTGAACGGGATGCACTCGCTGTTCACCGGCGCGCTGAAGGAGCAGGTGTTCGGCCCGCAGCCGCCGGCTGGTTTCGACCGCCCCGACGACGATCCGGAGTTCCTGGCCTGGGCGGCGTCCGTGTCGGCGTTGGCGGAGCAGCTGGCCGGCGAGATCGCGGCGATCATCGTCGAACCGATCCTGCAGGGAGCCGGCGGCATGTATCCGTACAGCCCGGCCTGCCTGCGGCTGCTGCGTGAGCTCGCCGACCGGCACGGGTTCCTGCTGATCCTGGACGAGATCGCCACCGGCTTCGGCCGGACCGGCACGCTGTTCGCCTCCGAGCACGCGGGCATCGACCCGGACATCCTCTGCGCCGGCAAGGCACTGACCGGCGGCTACCTGTCGTTGGCAGCCACTTTGTGTACGACGGACGTCGCGCACACGGTGTCGAACGGACCCGGCGGTGCGCTGATGCACGGCCCGACCTTCATGGCGAACCCACTGGCGTGCTCGGCCGCCCTCGCGTCGATCGACCTCCTACTGTCCCAGGACTGGGCCGGCCGGGTCGCTCAGATCTCCGCAGGGCTGTCCGCCGGTCTCGCACCGGCGGCGTCGCTGCCTGGGGTCAAGGACGTGCGAGTGATCGGTGCGGTCGGCGTCGTACAACTTGGTGGGCCGGTCGACCTGCCGCGGATGACCGAGGCGGCGCTGCGGCGCGGGGTGTGGGTGCGGCCGTTCCGCGATCTCGTCTACACGATGCCTCCGTACGTGTGCACCGACGAGGAGATCGCCACCATCGCGGCCGCGATCACCGCGGCAGTGGAGGAGGCCGGCTGATGCTCGAGGACTGGCTCGGCCCGAAGGCCGCTGCGTTGGAGGCGCGCGGTCTGACCCGCCGGCTCCGGGTTCGCGCCGCCGACGAGCGGCTGATCGATCTCGCGGGCAACGACTACCTCGGCCTGGCGTCCGATCCGCGCGTGATCGAGGCCGCGGCCGACGCCGTCTGCCAGTGGGGCACCGGATCGACAGCCTCGCGCTTGGTCACCGGTACGACGGCCCTGCACGACGAACTCGAGTCGTCGCTGGCGACGTACGTCGGCCAGGAGACTGCGCTCGTGTTCTCATCGGGCTATCTCGCCAACCTCGGTGTGGTCACGGCGCTCGGTGGTCCGGGAACGCTCGTGGTGTCGGACGATCACGTGCACGCATCGCTCATCGATGGCAGCCGGCTGTCGCGGTCACGGGTCGAGGTTGTTCCGCACAATGATGTGGACGCGGTCGGCAAGGTGCTTGCCGAGCGCAACGAACCGCATGCGTTGGTGCTGACCGAGTCCGTGTTCAGTGTGCTCAGCGATGAGGCGCCGTTGATCGAGTTGGCTGCGGTCGCTCGCGAGCAGGACGCCGTACTGCTGGTGGATGAGGCGCATGGGCTCGGGGTGACTGGTGGCGGTCGTGGTTCGGTCCATGCGGCTGGGTTGGCTGGTCTCGAGCATGTGATCGTCACGATGACGCTGTCCAAGGCGCTCGCCGCGCAAGGGGGCGTCGTCCTTGGGCCTGCGCTTCTTCGCGACCATTTGATCAACCGGTCGCGGCCGTTCATCTACGACACGGGTCTGAATCCGGCTGCGTGTGCTGCTGCGCTTGCTGCTCTCCGGGTGCTTCAGGACGAGCCCGATCGGCCCGCCGCGATCCATTCTGCAGCGGCCCGGTTGGCGTTGGCTTGTGGTGTGCCGCCCTCGTCCGGTGCGGTCGTGTCGGTCCCGATGCCGGGTCCGCGCGAGGCGGTCCGTGCCGCCGAGCTCTGTCTGGAGAACGGCGTACGCGTAGGGAGCTTCCGGCCGCCGACCGTCCCCGACGGGATCAGCCGCCTCCGCCTTACCGCCCACGCCGGCTTGTCCGACGAGGATCTGGATCGCGCATGCACCGTCGTCCTCGCCGCGATCGGCCAGGTCTCGTGATCATCCTCGTCACCGGCACGGACACAGAAGTAGGGAAGACCATCGCCACCGCCGCGCTGGCAGCCCGGGCAACTGGGACCGTTGCCGTGGTCAAGCCTGCTCAGACCGGTGTGGGGCCGGATGAGCCAGGCGACCTGGCTGAGGTACGCCGGCTGACCGGGCTCACGGAGTTGCACGAGGGCATCCGCCTGCGCGATCCGCTCGCTCCGACGACGGCAGCCCGCCGGGCCCGGGTGCCCCTCCCATCCGTGGAGTCGCAGGCCAAGTCCATCGACGACCTCGCCCGCTCGCACGACAGCGTGCTGGTGGAAGGCGCCGGTGGTCTGTTGGTCGGGCTCGACGGGGACGGAAACGACCTGTCCGACCTGGCGACCCACCTCACGGCGCCGTTCACGTTTGTGGTGGTTGCACGCTCGGGCTTGGGCACGCTGAATCACACCGGTCTGACGGTCGAGGCACTCCGGAGCCGCAACCTTCCCATCGACGGGCTGATCATCGGGTCCTGGCCTGCGGAGCCTGATCTGGCCGAGCAGTGCAACCTGGAGGACCTTCCAGTGACCACCGGAGTGCCGGTGATCGGACGGATCCCGGCCGGCGCAGGGCGACTGGACCGGGAGGCGTTCCTGGCCGCGGCGCCCGGCTGGTTCGGATGAGCGGTTGCCCGGCGCGGTACGACGGGGAGCTCGGGTACTGGATTGTCGACAATCCGACTGAGGCGCGTGAGGTGCTGCTGGATCCGGCGACGTTCCGGCCGGACAACGCCGTACTGGCGCACACACCGCTGTCCGTGAAGGCGTTGCGGGTGCTGTCGGCGGTCGGGTTCGCGTTGCCGCCGACGTTGGCCAACAACGCGGGGGAGTCGCACCGCCCGATCCGGGCCGCGGTCGCTCGCTTCTTCAGCCCGGCACGAGTGGCCGGCGTCGAGCCCCTCGCCCGGGAGCTGACAGCTGCGCGGGTGGCTGCTGCGACCACAGCCCTCGCCGAGGGTGAGCAGGTGGATCTCGTGCAGGCAATCGCCGCGGAGCCGCCCGCGTTGGTCGTGCTCGACATGCTCGGGCTGGCAGATGTCGACGTACCGGCGTTGAAGGCGTGGAGTCTGGATTCGCTCGAGCTGTTCTGGGGTTGGCCCGACGAGGACCGGCAGCTGGAACTCGCGCACAGTGCCGCGGAGTTCTACGGCTGGCTGAGGAAGCGGGTCGTCCAGGCGGCTGAGGACGACCTGTTCGGCGTACTGGTCCGGCTGGGGCTGACCGATGAGGAAGTGTGCGCGGTCGCGTACTTCCTGCTGATCGCGGGCCAGGAGACCACCACCCAACTGATCTCCACTGCCCTCCATCGCACGATCGGCAGGCGTCCGGCAGATGTTGTGGAGGAGGTGCTGCGGGAGGCCTCGTCGGTGCCGACGTGGCGGCGGATCACCTCCAGACCTGCCGCGATCGGCGACGTTGAGCTTCCGGCGGGAGCGCCGGTGCTGCTGGGCTTGTCTGGACACGGTGGGCCGGCGGATCTGGCGTTCGGGGCCGGGATCCACCGGTGCCTGGGCGCCGGGCTGGCTCGGCTGGAGGCGAGAGTGGCGCTGGAGTGTGCGGCGGACCTGCTGGCCACGGTCAGGCTGGTCGAGGAGCCGCCGATGATCGCGCTGCTGTCGTTCCGCGCGCCGAAACGGTTGCTGGTCGGATTACAGCCCGGCTGACCTGCACCGATACCCTTTGCAGGTGACTGAGCATGAGTTGGTCCTGGTCGTCGACTTCGGGGCGCAGTACGCGCAGTTGATCGCGCGCCGCGTCCGTGAGGCCAAGGTGTACTCCGAGATCGTGCCGCACTCGATTCCGGTCGAGGAGATGCTGGCGCGGGGGCCGAAGGCGATCATCCTGTCCGGCGGTCCGCAGTCGGTGTACGCCGAGAGCGCGCCGCGGGTCGAGTCCGGGCTGTTCGAGGCCGGCGTACCGGCGTTCGGGATCTGCTACGGCTTCCAGGCGATGGCGCAGACGCTCGGCGGCGAGGTGCGCCGGACCGGGCTGCGCGAGTTCGGTCGTACGCCGGTGACGGTGAGCTCGGCCGGGACACTGCTGGCCGGGATCCCCGAGGATCTCAACGTCTGGATGTCCCACGGTGACGCGGTGCACGCCCCGCCCGCAGGGTTCGCCGTACTCGCGGCCTCCGACGGCGCGCCCGTGGCGGCGTTCGAGGACCTGGACCGGCGGCTGGCCGGCGTGCAGTGGCACCCGGAGGTGCTGCACTCGCAGGCCGGGCAGGCCGTGCTGGAGCACTTCCTCTACGACATCGCGGGTTGCTCGGGCGACTGGACCACGACGAATGTGGTCGACGAGCAGGTCGAGCTGATCCGGCAGCAGGTTGGCGACAAGCAGGTGCTGTGCGCGCTGTCCGGCGGTGTCGACTCCGCGGTCGCCGCGGCCCTGGTGCACAAGGCGATCGGCGACCAGTTGACCTGCGTGTACGTCGACCACGGTCTCCAGCGGTCGGGTGAGTCGGAGCAGATCGAGAAGGACTTCGTCGCCGCGACCGGGATCCGGCTCGAGGTGGTCGACGCCGAGGACCAGTTCCTGTCGGCGCTGGCCGGAGTGACCGATCCGGAGCAGAAGCGGAAGATCGTCGGCCGGGAGTTCATCCGGACCTTCGAGGCGACCGCGCGCAAGGTGGACGCCGAGCGGCACATCGAGTTCCTGGTTCAGGGCACGCTCTACCCGGACGTGGTCGAGTCCGGCGGCGGTGCGGGTGCGGCGAACATCAAGTCGCACCACAACGTCGGCGGTCTGCCGGACGACCTGCAGTTCAGCCTGATCGAGCCGCTGCGGACGCTGTTCAAGGACGAGGTCCGCGAGCTCGGCCTGGCCGTCGGTCTGCCCGAGACCATGGTCTACCGGCACCCGTTCCCTGGCCCCGGCCTGAGCATCCGGATCATCGGCGAGGTCACCAAGGAGCGCCTGGACATCCTGCGCGCGGCCGACCTGATCGCCCGCACCGAGCTGACCGCGGCCGGCCTGGACCGCGAGATCTGGCAGTTCCCGGTGGTGCTGCTGGCCGATGTCCGTTCGGTCGGCGTCCAGGGTGACGGCCGCACCTACGGGCACCCCGTCGTACTGCGTCCCGTCACCAGCGAGGACGCGATGACGGCCGACTGGGCCCGCCTGCCGTACGACGTACTGGAGCGGATCTCGACCCGGATCACCAACGAGGTCGACGAGATCAACCGCGTCACTGTCGACATCACCAGCAAGCCGCCCGGCACCATCGAGTGGGAGTGACCCGGCAGCCCCACGCCTACTGCGGCTTGGAGTGACCTTCCGGCCGCAATACTGGCGCGATGAGCGAAGGGGTGGGAGATCCGCGGCTGGCGGCCGAGGGTGAACTGAGTCTGGCCCGGCTGGCGCTGGACGACAACGAGGTCGGTCATGCGGCCGACCACGTGGCGAACGCGCTGGCGACGGCACCGTCGCTGCCGGACGCACATGCGGTCCTGGCGATGTTGCTGTCCCATCCCGACGGCGGCGTCGACCTGTGGACGGTGGACGGCGAGGTGTACGTCGGCACTGCGCTGGCGCGGGCGCACGCGCTCGCCTTCCACGGTGAGTACGCCGAAGCCCTCAGCCTGCTGGTCTCGGTCCAGGGGTACGAACCGGGCATGGCCTGGGCCGACGTGCCGTGGGTGCTCGACTCCGAGCTGGCCGCGAAACTCGATCCGGCTGAGCTGCTGAACGTATTCGTCCAGCTGCTCAAGGCCGTCCCCGATCCCTGCCCGGAGGAGCTGGCCCCGGGCTTCGCGCCGTACGTCCAACTGGTGCGGAGCCTCGTCGCCGTCCATGCAGACTCCGGGAACCTGCTCTGGCTGGCGTCGGTGCTGACCCGGCGACTCGGATTGCTCGACGAGGCAACGTCGTACGCGATCGAATCGGAACGGGTCGAACCGACCGACCGCGCCGCCATCGCGGTCGGCTACGCCCTGCGGAGCCAGGGGCGTACGGATGAGGCCCTGGCCGCGTTCGAACGCGCACTCAGGTATCAGCCCGGCAACGTCGCCGTGTACGCCGACATCGCCGGGATGCTGGGCGATGCGGGCCGGCTGGACGAGGGGATCTCGTGGGCCGAGCGGAGCCTCGCGATCGATCCGGTCCACGACTGTTCACTGGTCGAGCGGCACAGCCTGCTGTTCCGGCGGGACGGTGCTGTCGACGACCTCGTCGCGATCGCTGACCTGCTCCGCTTGGCGGAGCCGGGCAGCCACGAGAAGCAGCACGCCGCGGAGCTGAGCGACCGGTCACGGCAGGTCTGGCTCGCGGGCATCCCGGACCCGACCGAGGCTGTGATCAACGTCCTCGACCAATTGCTGGCTGCCGAGGCCGTGAGTGCGGGTGGCGCATCGCTAACTGTGTCCGCGCTCGAGCCGCCGAGTGCCTTCCTCGCATTCGGCCTGGCAGTGCCGGGCTCCGAGGTGACGGTCAGCGAGATCCTGCCGCCGGATCCGCGACTCCCGGTGTCTCTGCGGGGTTCTCAATGTCGGCCGATCGAGACCGTCGTCTGGCAGTACGACGGCAGCGTCTCGCGACCCGCGGTCGCACCGCCAGGTGCGGAGGGCGCTGCTGCGATTGCTCGCGTTGCCGACTTCGGTGAGTCATCCGGCGTCAGGGCTCGTTCAGGGTGGGTGAGCGTGCCGGCTGCTTACGACCATGCGGTCCTGTTGGCGAGCACTCCGCTGGAAGACCTGCTGGGTGTCCTGGTGCATCCGCCGGCGTCGCCGACGGGAGCGGCGGGTGACTGGCCGGGGTGGATCCGGGCTGTACAGACGTGGGCCTGTCTGGGGATCGCTCATCACCGGACTGACGAGTCTTGGGTGGAGTCGGTTCGGCGACAGGTGTTAGCCGACCTCGCTTATGGTCCGGAGGACTGGATCACTGAGTCGGCTCTGTTCGCGTTGGCGACGACTGCTTGGGTCGACCCGTCGGCGCGGGCTGATGTCGCCGAGTTGATGGGTTGGCGTTTGCTGGCTGCGGTGGAGGCGCAGCGGGAGCGGCCGGTGACGATCCTAGGATCGCTTGCGACCGTCACGCTCGCCACGCCTGGTCTCAACCCGGACGTGGCGGCTCTGGCCCGCGACATCCTCACCGCAGACGACGACGCTCCTGAAGATCAGCCCGCTGGGCCCTCGGCGGAGCAGCCGGCTGGGCGCCCGGTCGAGCGGCCGGTTGAGGTGCCGAAGAAACGAAGGGGCATCTTCCGGCGTCGCTGACTCAGCTCTCGAGGACCGTCGCTTGGATGCCGTCCAGGAGGCGGTCCAGGCCGTAGCGGTACGACTCGGTAGCGGCCTCGCGGGTCGTGCCCTGGTACCCGTTCGCGTTCCAGATCGTCGTCATCGCGGGATGCTGGTCGACGTCGAAGTACGTCTCCCACAGGTCGTTGCGCTCGTACCACCAGGCGTCGTTCGTCTGACCGGTCGACTGCTCGATCAGCTCACTCTCCGCCTCCAGCCCAGCGGCCGAGTCGACGTACGTCGTGATGGCGAGCGCGGCGAGGTTGGTCCCGCGGGGTGTGAGTCCGATCTCCAGCAGCGCGGACAGCAGGTACTCGCGGCCGGCCAGCATGCCCGGGCCCACCGGCGGGCGGATCGTGGACACCTGCGACAGCCAGGGATGGCGCTGAAACATCCGCCGCGTCTGGTCGGAGTACATCTCCACTTGGTCGCGCCAGTCGTCCGGTCGGGGCGCGCCGGGGCCGGGGAGCTCGCGTTCCCCCAGCACCTGGTCGACCATCAGGTCGAGTAGCTCCTCCTTCGAGGGCACGTAGGTGTAGAGCGTCATCGTGCCGACGTTGAGCTCCTTCGCGACCCCACCCATCGACGCGGCGGCCAGACCTTGCGTGTCCGCCAGCCGGATCCCCGCCGCGACGACTCCGTTCACGTCGAGCGAGGGCCGCCGCCCGGCACCACGTCCGCGCAGGACGGTCGGCCGCGTGCCGTCTGCGGTGGGCTTGCGGTGGTTCCGCCACAGCAGCGCCAGGGTCCGCTCTGGCTGTCCCTCACCGCTTCGCCGCTCCGTCACAGGCCAACCATAGGCGCTCTGCACAATTCTCGTATACCCTACGGAAATTGGTCCCGAAGGTGAGGAGATCGGCATGACCATCCTGGTGACTGGCGCGACTGGGAGCGTGGGGCGGCTGCTCGTGGACGAACTGGTGACGGCGGGCGCTCCGGTGCGGGCGCTCACCAACCATCCGATCCGAGCCGCGCTGCCCGATGGGGTCGAGGTCGCTCGCGGATATCTGGGGAAGCCGGCGACGTTGTCTGCCGCCTTGGCTGGTGTCGACACCGTGTATCTCGCGCCGCTTCCGGCGTACGTCGACGACTTCGTCCGGTGCGCACAGGACGCCGGCGTACGGCGGGTCGTCGTACTGTCCGGCGAACCTGCGGAGTACGAGGCGCAGGGGGATCCGTCGACGTGGCACTACCACCGGATCGAGCGCGCGATCGAGGCGGGCGGATTCGAGTGGACGTTCCTGCGACCGGGCCAGTTCATGAACAACACGCTCGACTGGGCCGAGTCGATCAAGTCCACGGGCGTGGTCCGCACCCCGTACGCCGGTGCCGTGCAGACCCCGATCGACCTCGGCGACATCGCCGCGGTCGCCCGCGTCGTACTCCTCGACGAGTCCTACACCGGCCAGAAGCTGATGATGAGTGGACCTGAAGGCCTGACCGCACCCGAGCAGGTCTCGCAGATTGCTGCGGCGATCGGCCGAGAACTCAAGTACGAGGAGCTACCCCCGCAGGCCTACCTCGACCGGCTAACCCCACTCATCGGCCCCGAAACAGCCCAATGGCTCCTCGACGGCTTCCGCATGATGGCCGAACACCCCATGACCCCCGAACCCACAGTCCCCCAACTCCTCGCCCGCCCCGCCCGCACCTACCGAGAATGGGCCGCCGCCAACGCCAACACCTTCCGCTGAAAGCCCCACGCGTCCGCTACCCGCGTGGACCGGAGGTCTGCCGATCAGGCGTGTGCGGGCGTGCTTGGCGGGCGGATCATGAAGACGTCGATCGGGTCCTCGGATTCCAGGACGAATCCGTGGCGCTCGTAGAGGCGACGCGCATCACTGCCCTGCAAGACATTCAGAGCCACGGTCTCACCCTCGGCGTCGGCCTGCTGCAGTGATCTGCGCAAGACTGCCGACCCGAGCCCTCGGCCCTGAAGTTGCGGAGCCAGATAGAAGTGCTCGAGCCAGAGCCGGTCTTCGGCGGGCCGGATGGTGATGCAGCCGGCGAGTTCGTGATCGACCACGATGATCGACGTGTACTCCGCTGAGAAGGAGTCGCGAAAGCGCTGCCGAACCCGGTGCTCGTCGTAGCGCCCGAGGCGCTCCAGATCCGGACGCATCACCTCGGCCCGCAGGTCCGCGATCACCTCGACGTCCTCAACCACCGCCGGCCGCAACACCCATTCGGCAACATCCGCCAGCGCTCCCTGCCCAAGCAGCACGTCCGGCCGCACCCCAACCCCCGTCGCCTCACCATCCACCGCCGAAGTATCTCAATCCGCCCGCCCCGGCGAGGCGCACGGCCACACTCCGGGATGGCTAGAACAGCGCCTCCTGTTGGCTGTCTGATCGTTTGGCCGTGCGTCGGGGCGGGCGGCTCGACTCGTGCGACCGGTGGCTCGAGCTACGGCCGAAGCCGTGCTTGTTGAGTAAGGGACGGACCTTGGATTCGAAGGCGTTGCGGTAGCTGGGGGAGGCGTTGGTGCCGTGGCCGTAGAGGGATTCGTAGCGGCCGACCAACTGGGGATGCTCGCGCGCCAACCAGCCCATGAACCATTCCTTCACCCCAGGCCGGAGGTGAAGGACGAGCGGCGTGACGCCGGTCGCGCCGGCCGAGGCGAGCTCGGCGAACAGATGATCCAACTGCTCGGACGAGTCCGTCAGCCACGGCAGCACCGGAGCGACCATCACACCGCACGGCAAGCCGGCCTCGCGCACCGCACGGATCAGGTCGAGCCGTCCGCGGACCGACGGTACCCCGGGCTCGAGCGTCTTCCGCAGATCCTCGTCCAGCAGTGCAAGGGAGATCGCGACGCCGACGTGCACCTGTTCGGCGGCCGCCGTCAGCAGATCGAGGTCGCGCCGCAGTAGCGTGCCCTTGGTCAGCACGGACAGCGGCGTACCCGAACCTGCGAGCGCCTCGATGATCCCGGGCATCAATCGGTAGCGGCCCTCGGCGCGCTGGTACGGGTCGGTATTGGTGCCTAGGGCAACTGGCTCGTGTGCCCACGACGGTCGCGCGAGTTCTCGCCGCAGTACGTCCGCGACGTTCGTCTTCACCACGATCTGCTGATCGAAGTCTTCGCCCTGGTCGAGCTCCAGATACTGGTGTGTCGGTCGGGCGAAGCAGTATCGGCAGGCGTGCGTGCAGCCGCGGTACGGGTTGATCGTCCAGTTGAACGGCAGCATCGTCCCGGGCACCGAGTTCAGCGCCGACCGGGCCACCACCTCGTGGAACGTGATCCCGCGGAACTCCGGCGTCGTCACCGACCGAACCAGACCCGCGATCGAACCGAGCCCCGGCAACGTCCCCGGGGTCTCCACATCGATTTGCTGACCTGCCCACCTCATGCACTACAGTCGAACACATGTTCGCCACGAAGTCCAACCCAGACCCGGCATCGCCAAACCCGTCGGGAAGCGCTAGTCGAGCCCGATCTCGCCCGGCGCTCTCTTCGTCAGCGCGACCACGGTCTCGGCGTTCGTCCGTACCTCGTCCCAACGGCGCTGGAAGGTGCAGTAGGCGATGGCATCGAGACCGATATGGATGAGGTACGCGTGCAACCGCTCGCGGAGGTTGGCCGGGAGCGATCCGTTGGCGCGCCAGTGGGCCAGCAGGGCGGCGTTGATGTCGATGGCGCCCCACTGTGGGTACCACGGCCACCAGTAGATGAGCCAGGCGGCGTCGTACAGACTGTCGCCGTACATCGCGTTGCCCCAGTCCAGCACGGCGCTCACGTTGCCGTCGGCAACGAGCACGTTGCGGCTGAGCAGGTCGCCGTGAATCATCCGACGCTCGGCAGGCAGGTACGGCGCAAGCGTGGCGATCGCGCTCAGTCCGGCCTCGACCGGCTCCAGCCCGATCTCGGAGTCGGCCAACGCTGCCCGCCAGCCCGGCACCCGTGCTGTCTCGGTGCCGATCGCCAGCAGCGCCTCCGCCCAGGACCTGTACGGCGCCCGCCGATCAACTGTCCAGCTGCCGTAACCGGTGGTGCCCGCGAGATCGAGCCTGCCAATTTCGTCGACCGCAGCCAGCAAACTCGGAAGCGCCGACACAACGTCGCCGGCAGGCAGGTCGTCAAACCCGTTGCCGTGCGCCCGTGCCGAGATCGCGTAGTGCCAGCCCTCAACCATGCCTCTCGCCAACACAGCCGGAACCGGCAGGCCAGGCCCGGCAAGCCCCGCGACGAGCTCATCCTTCGCGAAGTCCGTCCCGTAGGCACCGATACGCAGTACCGCTTCCGCCCCGTCGACAGTCAGCGCAAACGCCTGAGACCAAGCCCCCGACGCGAGCGGCACTGGTTCGGTCGCCCGTCGCCCGTACGTCGTCCGCACCAACCGCCGGGCAACCTCCGGCAACGAATCGGTGGGTTCGCCAGACATCCCCGAGATGCTAACAACCCCCCGCGGCGACCGACGCCCAAACGTGCGCCTGCAGTGCGCCCGCACTCGACAAACCACGCACTGACCGTGCCACCATCGCCACCCCGTCCACCACCACACGTGACCCGGTCCACGGCCTGCTGCGAACGTGCAGGGCCGGTCCGCCGAGGAGCGTGTGGGGACTACTACGGGATGGTGAGGATTTCGGGGCCGTTTTCGGTGATTGCGACGGTGTGTTCGGCGTGGGCTCCTCGGGTCTGGTCGGCGGAGCGGAGGGTCCAGCCGTCTTCGTCGATGACGTAGGTGGTGCCGGGGCCGGACCAGAACCAGGGTTCGATGGCGAACACGTGGCCGGCGCGGAGTTTGAGGCCTCGGCCGGGGCGGCCGCCGTTGGGGATGTGGGGGTCTTCGTGCATGCGGCGGCCGATGCCATGGCCGCCGAAGTCGAGGTTGGTGCCGAGGTTGGCGGCGCGGCCGATGCGGCCGATGGCGGCGCCGACGTCGCCGAGGCGGTTGCCGGGGATGGCAGCGGCGATACCGGCTGCGAGGGCCTCTTCGGTGGTGGCGATGAGTTCGAGGTCTTCGGGTCGCGGCGTGCCGACGCAGAAGCTGGTGGCGGCGTCGGCGCACCAGCCTTCGATCGAGGCGCCGCAGTCGACGTTCAGGAGGTCGCCGTCGGCGAGTTTGAGGTCGCTGGGGAGTCCGTGCAGCACCGCGTCGTTGACCGACGTACAGATGACGGCGCTGAACGGGCTGCCGGCGAACCCGGGCTGGTAGCCCTCGAACAGCGAGACCGCTCCGGCAGAGCGCAGTACGTCGCGTGCCACGTCGTCGAGTTCGCGCAGCGAGACCCCGACCGCGGCCTCCTTCTTCACCGCGGCCAGCGCGTTCGCGACGACCCGGCCGGCCTCGCGCATCCGCTCGATCTCTGCCGGTGTCTTCAGCTCGACCATGAGGGTGGTTCCTTCGTCTTCCCGGATAGTTATACCGGTACTATTATCACGCTTATGGTCCGACCACCTCTGTCCAGCTGGGATCGCGAACGCGGCCGGCAGCTCGGCCGCCTGCTCCGCGAAGCCAGAGGTGAGCGCAGCATGGTCGACGTCGCGGCGGCCTGCGGGGTCTCCGTCGATACTCTCCGCAAGATCGAGACCGGCCGGATCCCGACGCCGGCTCTCTTCACCGTCGCCGCCGTCGCGGCCACCCTCGACCTGTCCCTCGACGCCCTCGTCGGCGCCTGCCAGGACAGCCCGGCGGCCGAGGCCGATCGCCCGAACAGCAAGAACCTGATCGCCTAGAGCCACCGGCAACTAAACGCCGGACATGGCGCGTAGAACACGATCGAGCTACCGCGGCAACCAAACCTGGGATGGGGGCGTCTCCTGTCCGACTGGGGTTGAGGGCTTGGGGGTTGCGATGGCGGTACGACGGCGGACGGTGCTCGGCGCGATGCTGGCCGGAGCCGGAGCGGTGGCAACGGCGGGCTGCATCGCCGACACCGCAGCGGACACAGGCCAAGGCACTGGCAACGACCAACCTGGCAACGACCCAGTCGAAGCGCCCCCACAGAAGCCGAAGCCGACAGACGGACCCGACCGGATCACCCTGGTCGCCACAGGCGACGTACTCCTGCACGAACGCCTCTGGACAACAGCCCGCCGCGACGGCCGAGATGGTGCCTGGGACTTCGCCCCGCTGATGGGCAGTGTCAAGCCGCTCGTCCAACAGGCCGATATCGCCGTCGCGCACCTCGAGACGCCACTAGCGCCGCTCGGCGGCCCGTACCACGGCTACCCGCTCTTCCAGGGTCCGCCGCAGATGGCCGCCGCCCTCAAGCAGACCGGGTACGACGTCTGCACCACGGCGAGCAATCACAGCTTCGACGGCGGCGCCGCCGGTGTGGATCGCACCCTGAAGACCCTCGAACAGGCCGGCCTCAAGCACACAGGCACAGCCCGCACCCGCGTCGAGGCAGAGACCCCCACGATTGTCGACGTACATGGGGTGAAGATCGCGTTCCTGAGCTTCACGTTCGGCTTCAACGGCCTGCCGTACCCGAACGGCGAAACCTGGCGCGCCGGTAAGATCAGCGTTCCCACGATCAAGCTGCGAGCGCAGGACGCCCGCGACCGCGGTGCCGAGATCGTCGTGGTCAGCTGCCACTGGGGCACGGAGTACTCGCCGAAGCTCAACGACCAGCAGCGCGAGGTCGCACCCGAACTGCTTGCTGACAGCAACATCGACCTGCTGATCGGTCATCACGCTCACGTGGTGCAGCCGATGGAGCAGCGCAACGGCAAGTGGGTCGCATACGGCCTCGGCAACCTGGTCGCCGCGCATCGCGAGCCCAACAGCGCCAAGGCCGAAGGCCTCCTGGTCCGCTTCACCTTCACCCGCGACGGCGACCGGTGGAAGACCGACCAGGCCGAGTACACGCCGTTGCTGATGACTGATGCGCTGCCCGTCCGCGTTCTCGACGTACGCCGTGAGCTCGCCAAGGACGGTGTCACGGCAGCTCGCCGGGAGCGCCTCGAGCTGGCCGAGCGCCGTACGTCGGTGACGGTCCGATCACTCGGCGCGACCCCGAAATCCCTGTAAGACAACGATATTTTCCATCTCTGTCGAAAGGCTTGCCTGCTCCGGAGGCGCTGGAAGAGTGAGCGCCAACGGCCACCGCGCCTGGGTGGCAGGGAGGCGTCCGCGGGTACGACGGTCACTCAGGCTTCTGTCGTACCCGCGACTGCCACCGCCCCTGAGTACTGCGACGTCCGCGGCGTGATCGAGCCGGCGATCCAGTTCCAGCTCAAGCTCCCGACCACGACGTACTCCGGTCGCTACCTCCAGATCGGCTGCGGTGGGTACTGCGGCGTCATCCCGGACCTCCCGTTCCCGGACGGTGGTGCGAACGCGCCGGGTGACGTCGCGATCGCCGGGACGGACAACGGCCACGTCGGCCAGGGCCAGTTCCCCTTCCTCGACACCGAGTGGGCGAGGCACAACCGGCACGCGCGTGACGATCTGCTCTACCGCGCGCCGCATGTGCTCTCACCGGCGCTCGCGCAGCGCTACCCGCACGACTTCGACGGCACCATCGCCTCGGCGCCGGCGCGCGCGATGGGTCCGTTGGACGGGACGTATCTGGCCTGGATCGCGCAGGCGAACGTCCGGCCCGACATGACAACACCAGTCGGATCCTGCTGACGCGGCCTGTGTTCCCGTACCCGCTGGTCGCGAAGTATGACGGCTCCGGCTCGACCGACGACGAGAGCAACTTCGTCCCCGGCCAGCCGTTGGTGAACCCGAAGCACGACCAGATCGACTGGCTGGGCGAGTTCCTGCACTGCGTGCCGGGCCCGGTCGCGCGGTGAGAAAATGCTTTGAGGGCTTGCAGTGCGACGGTCTATCGTCGGCCGCATGATTACGTACTTTGTGATGGTCCGTCGTGCCCGGCTCCGGGCAGGCGAGGGGTGCCTGGGGATGGCATCCGCTCGATAGTCGTTGGGCCCAACGGGTCGTTGACGCCGCCGGGGTCGAGCCCGGCGAACTCGTCCTCGACGTCGGAGCCGGACTCGGTGCGCTGACCGCGCCGCTGGTCCGGGCCGGAGCCCGGGTGGTCGCTGTCGAACTCCACCCTGGTCGGGCCGACCGCTTGCGGCGGAGGTTCGCGGACGCACCGGTGACGGTGGTCCGGACCGATGCCGCTGATCTGCGGTTGCCGTCCCGGCCGTTCCGGGTGGTGTCGAGCCCGCCGTACAACGTCTCCACCGCCTTGCTGAAGCGATTGCTGGCGCCAGGTTCACGCCTCGTGTCGGCCGATCTCGTGCTGCAGCGGCAGGTGGCGAACCGGTGGATCCGCGGCGACGCGCCGGGGGCGAACCGGTGGTTCCGGCACTACGACCTGTCGATCGGCTTACGCCTTCCCCGCAAGGCCTTCACCCCACCTCCGCATGTCGACTCCGCAGTACTGCTGCTGCGCAAACGGTAGAAAGGGCAGACCCCGTGCCGGTCAGAGGTGACCGGTACGGGGTCTTTGCTGTCGGCAACTACTACCCGTGCCAGGAGGTCCAGAGCGCCGCGTACGAGCCCTGCCGGGCGACCAGTTCGTCGTGGCTGCCGAGCTCGCTGATGCGGCCGTCCTCGACCACCGCGACGCGGTCGGCGTCGTGCGCGGTGTAGAGGCGGTGGGCGATCGCGATCACCGTCCGGCCCTCGAGTACGGCGGCGAGCGAACGCTCCATGTGCCGCGCTGCCCGCGGGTCGATCAGCGAGGTCGCCTCGTCCAGCACCAGGGTGTGCGGGTCCGCCAGCACCAACCGTGCCAGCGCGAGTTGCTGCGCTTGCGCCGGCGTCAGCGCGAGCTGACCGGATCCGACTCGCGTATCCAGGCCGTCCGGCAACGCATCAGCCCACTCTCGTGCGTCAACGGCGGCAAGAGCATCCAGCAACTCTGCATGCGACGCGTCGGGTCGAGCCATCGACAGGTTGTCGCGCAATGTCCCGACGAAGACGTGGTGCTCTTGGGTGACCAGCGCGACCTGCTTGCGCAGCTCGTCCAGCGGCAGCTCGGTCATCCCGACGCCGCCGACTGTCACCGAACCAGTCCGTGGTGGGTGGATGCCCGCGACCAGCCGGCCCAGCGTCGACTTCCCTGCACCGGACGGCCCGACCATGGCGATCCGCTCGCCGGGCTGGACGGTCAGATCCACGCCGTGCAGCACGTCACGGCCGTCGACGTACGAGAACCGTACGTCGCGTGCCTCGACCAGGTCACCGGATGGCATCCGGCCCGACGGTGTGCGGTCGTCCGGTACGTCGCTGATGCCCAGCAACCGGGCGAACGCGGCGCCACCCGACTGCAACTCGTCCAGCCAGGAGAGCAACCGGTCGACCGGATCGATCAGCTGGTTGACGTACAGCACGGCAGCCGTGACGGCACCCAGCGAGACGTGGCCGTTGAGGTGCAGCCAGCCGCCGAACAGCAGCGTCCCGACGACCGGCACGAGGTAGCTGACCTCGGCGACCGGGAAGTACACGGTGCGGAGGAACAGCGTGTACCGCTCGGCCAGGTAGGAGCCCCTGATGTCGGCATCGCCGCGGCGGACGCGTTCGTCGTACCGCTGCAGTGCCTCGACGGTCCGCGCACCCTCGACCGTCTCGGCCAGGGAGCTGGTCATCTGCGCGTACGCCGCGTTCTCACGGAGGTATCCGTCCTTCGCACGGCGCAGATACCACTTCGTGCTGAGCCAGAGCAGTGGAGTCATCGCCAGCAGCGGCACCAGCACCCAGACGCCGACCAGCACAGTCGCCGCGACCGTGAACAGTACGGTGACGAACGCGATGATCGTCTCCGGTACGGCGAAGCGCACGGTCCGCGACAGCGTGTCGACGTCACGCGAGGTGCGGGACAGCAGGTCACCCGTGCCGGCTCGCTCGACCGTGCCGATCGGCAACGCGAGCGCGTTGTCGACGAAGTCCTCGCGCAGCTCGGCCAGCACCTGTTCGCCGAGCGCGAACGACTTGAAGCGGGCCCACCGGGTCAGCAGCGACTGCGCCACGATGAACACCGCGATCACCAGGATCACCTGGTTGACCTCGGCCACGGTCGTGCCGTTCTGGACGTCCTCGACCAGGCCGCCGATCAGCCGCGGCGCGGCCAGACCGGTGATCGCCGCCAGCCCGTGCAGCACCAGCGCGACCGACAGGGTGCGCGGATGCCGCCGGGCCAGCCGGCGCGCGTGCCGACGGATCTCGGTCGGGCCCGCCACGGGCAGGATCTGCCTCATGTGAGCACCTCCTCCTCTTCCGTCTGCCTGGTCACTGTCCTGCGGTACTGCGGTTCGGTCGCGAGCAGCTCGCGGTGCTTGCCGGAAGCAACCACTCGGCCGGCGGCGACGAAGATGACCTCGTCGACGTGGTCCAGCAGCAAGGGGCTCGCGGTCAGCACGACCGTGCTGCGGCCGGCGCGCTGCTCACGCAACCGCTCTGCGATCCGCGCCTCGGTGTGCGCGTCGACCGCCGACGTCGGCTCGACCATCACGAGGACGGATGGGTCGGCCAGCAGTGCACGCACCAGCACCAGTCGCTGTCGCTGCCCGCCGGAGAACGACCGGCCCTTCTCCTCGACCTCGGAGTCGAGCCCGTCGGACAGCGCGACCAGGACGTCCTCGGCGGACGCTGTCCGCATCGCTGCCATCACTTCCTCGTCGGTACGACGGTTGTCCGGGTCGAGCTCCTCGCGCAGTGTGCCGGTGAACAGCTGTGAGCCGGTGTCGCTGACCAGGATGCGCGTACGCACGTCCTCGCGCGTCGCACTGGCCAGGGTGACCCCGCCGTACCGCACCTCGCTCGTGTCGTCGTACCGGCCGAGGCGGTCGGCCAGCCCGCCGTTGCTGTCCGCCTCAGCGGACACGATCGCGGTGAGCAGGCCGTCGCGGGCGCGGATGCCGGACACCGGGTCGACCAGATCACCGTGCTCGGGCAGGCGCACCGCCGTCTTCGGCTCGGTGATGTCGGACCGCAGCTCCAGCACTCGGATGACTCGTCCCGCCGCGACCAGACCGCGCATGAGTTGGTTGGCGAACTCGGTCGCGGTGCGCAGCGGCAGCACGAGGAACGTCGCATAGCCGTAGAAGGCGACCAGCGAGCCCGCACTGAGGTCGCCGCGCAGCGCGAAGTGCGCGCCGAGTCCGACCACGAGCACCACGAAGATGCCCGGCAGTAGAACCTGCGCGGCGTCCAGCACGGACTGGATCCGCGCCACCCGCACACCGGCTTGCCGGACCTGCTGCGACTCGCCGCGATACCGGCGCGAGAAGGAGTCCTCGCCACCGATGCCGCGCAGCACCCGCAGACCGGCCACGATGTCGGAGCCCAGCGAGTTCAGCTCGCCGACAGCCTCGCGTTGCGCGGATTGTCGCTTGTGCAGCGGCCGCAGCATCGGGCCGAGGCAGAACAGCATGACCGGCACGCCGATCAGCACCACCAGACCGAGCGTCGTCGACGACGAGAGCAGGATCGACGCGACCACGACGAAGGCGACGATCGAGCCGGTGAAGCGGGCCGAGATCTCCATCAGGTTGCCGATGTACGACAGGTCGCCGGCACCGATGCTGACCACCTCACCGGTGGCCAGATGCTTCGGCAGCGTCGCGCCGAGGTCGGCCGACTTCCGCGTGATCACCTGGACCGTGCGGTACGCGGCGGTCAGCCAGTTCGTCACCGCGAACCGGTGCCGCATGATGCCGGCCAGCGCCTGCACCACGCCGACCACGAACAGCACCACGGTCCACTGCAGCAGCCGCTCGCTGTCGCGTGCCGCGATGCCCTCGTCGATCGCGCGGCCGAGGATCGCCGGGATGAACGCCTGCGCGCCCATCCAGAGGATGCCGAACGCCATCCCGCCCGCGAGCGTGCGGGACTGACCGCGCGCGACCCACAACAGATAGCGGGTCGGCGAGCGGTGATCGGGGACGCCCGGATCGGCGACAGGAAGTTGTCTCATAACGCTTTCAGGCTAGGTGCCGCCACCGACAGAACGCATGCGAATTAATCGCGTCTGTGAACCCCTCGGGACGGCACCATCAGACCCATGCGAAAGGGAGCCGGCTGGTTGGTCGCGTACGGGGTCCTGTCGGTGGTGCATCTGATCACGATCGCGATCGACGAGACGTGGTCGATGGTGCTGACGAAGGTCGCCCTGATGCCGACACTCGCGGTCTGGGTTCGCATGCAGGGTGGACCGGTTGCGCTGCTCGTCGCACTGGCCGCGTCACTCGCCGGTGACTTCCTTCTGCAGATCGATCAGTTGCTGCCGGGTATGGCGGCGTTCGGTGTCGCACATGTCTGCTACATCGTGCTGTTCACCCGCCGTACGACGCACCGCTCGCCTGTTGTGCTCGTGGCGTACATCGTCTTCTGGGCCGGTGCGCTGGCGCTGCTGTGGCCGGGGCTGGGTGACAACCGGATCCCGGTGGCGGCGTACTCGTTGCTGGTGACTGCGACCGCGATCACCAGTGGCTGGCACGGCTGGCGCTCCGGCATCGGCGGTGCGCTCTTCCTGGTGTCCGACGGTCTGATCGGTGCGGGCATGGCCGGTCATGAGTTCGCCGCGCGTCCTTATCTGGTCATGGCGACGTACTGCGTCGCGCAGTACCTGCTGGCCAGCAGCCTGCTGCCGGTGCGTGAGCCTGTGCCGCAGCACTAGCCCGCCTGAATGGTGACGGTCGGTACAGCTTTCGTATCTGCCCGCGCATCAAAAGACCTTCACCTTGCGTTGGGCAACGAGTTCCCGACGGGCCATGTCCGCCGCCTGTCCTGGATTCATGCTGGTGATCGCGCATCGGGGAGCGAGTGGCTACCGCCCGGAACACACGCCGGCGGCGTACCGCCTGGCTGCGGCCCAAGGGGCCGACTATCTGGAACCCGACCTGGTCGTCACTCTCGACGGCGTCCTGGTCTGCCGGCACGAGAACGAGATCTCCGGTACGACGGACGTCGCCGACCGCCCGGTGTTCGCGGACCGGAGGATCACCAAGATCGTCGACGGGACCGCCGTCACCGGCTGGTTCGTCGAGGACTTCACTTACGACGAGCTGCGGACACTGCGGACGCGGGAGCGGATGCCGGGGCTGCGTGCGGCCAACACGGCGTACGACGGGCACGAGGAGATCCCCACGTTCGACGATGTGGTGGCGCTGGTCCGCGAGGAGTCGCTGCGGTACGGGCGGCCGATCGGTGTGATCCCGGAGATCAAGCACCCGGCGTACTTCCGGCGGCTCGGACTGCCGCTGGAGGAGCTGCTGACCGAGCGCATCCTGGCGCTGCGGCTGCGCGACGACGAGGTCATGGTGCAGTCGTTCGAGCCGACCAGTCTGCGCCGGCTGTCGGTGATGACCAGGGTGCCGCTGGTGCAGCTGGTGGATGCTGACGGCGCCCCGAACGACTTCCGCCGTACCGGCGACGGCCGCACCTTCGCGGACCTGATCGAGCCGGCCGGTCTGCGCGAGGTGTCGACGTACGCGCAGGTGCTGGCGCCGCACAAGGACCTGGTCATCCCGCGCACTGCAGCCGGCAACCTGGGTGAGCCCACCACGCTGGTCGACCAGGCGCACCGCGTCGGCCTGAACGTCCAGATCTGGACCTTCCGCGCCGAACGCCGCTTCCTCCCCACGGCCCTCGACCTCCCCGCCGAACTCTGCCGCTTCGCCGCCCTCGGCATCCAAGGCGTCTTCGCCGACCACCCCGACATAGCCACCGCCACCCTGAAACAAACAGCCCTGAACGTCTAACCCTCCATCCGCAGCTCGGCCAGAACCGTCGTGGCGGCCGGTTCGAGTTCGCGGTCGATGGCGCGGCTCTCGTCTGTCCCCAGGACGACGCGTGCCGTCGTGGCAGGCCGTGCCCGCAGCAGTCTGGTCCGCAGGTACGTCGGCGGATGCGTCGCATCGGTCCGAGTCTCGCGGACCCGGCTGGCGCGCAGTTGCCGCTCGATCTCTCGCGCGGGTACTTCGGTCACCGCCCGGCGTACGGCGTCCAACGGCTCGACCTCGGTTGGGAAACGGAGCGCCCGGACCATCGCCCGGTGTGATGCCCCCGCCAGCAGCAGCCGCTCCAACGCCTGTGCCGCCGCCTCCGAGCCGGCGATCTCTCCGGCCTTTCGATCGGCCAGGTACTCGCCGCGCTGCCCGCTCCGAAGCTGCAGCCGCTCCAGCAGCCAGGCAATGCCCCGCACCAGCACGCCGACCGTGGCGTTCAGGAACCGCGTGAAGAAGCTGACGCCGAACGGTTCGACCCAACCAATCTCTCGTCTGACGCGGTCCAGGTGCCGCTCGCCGAATGGAACGTAAGGAGCCCGGACGGACACCGGCAATCGATCCGGCTGGCGAGAACTCGTCATGACGGGAGTCGGCCGCCGATGCAGGACGGCAGGGTGACGGTGGTTGTGGTCACCCTGCCGTGCTGGGTCCCGCGGTGGCTGCGCCGGGGTGCGGCGCAGGGCGGGTCACGCCGCCGGGGGCTTGCTGTTGTTGTCGTCGTAGATGCGGGAGGCGATGTCGGACTCCGGGGAGCTGGGCTGGTTCACGGACTGCTGGACGTTCTGCCAGACCGCCTTGCCGTCGGCCTCAGGGATCACGATCCACGCGACCGCGTAGCCGAGCAGCGCGGTGCCGCCGGTGATCACAGTCAGGCCGACGATGGCGAGACGGACCAGGGTCACGTCGATGTTGAAGTACTCCGCGAGTCCGCCGGAGACACCCGACAGCATCCGCTGGGAGTTGGACCGGCGGAGGACCTTGCCGGAGAGGTTCTGGAACGGTGCGTTGGAGTTCGTCATGGCTCTACTCTCCTGCCCGGGGGCGGTCCGCCACATCAGGATCGGTACCGACCTGACCCCTGGCCTGACCCCGGTGTCCCTGATCCGGCGGCCCTTACCACTTTCGGCCCGGAGCAGCGGGACGTTCGGACTGTCGGTGGCCGCATTTACCGTCGGGGGATGGACGCGCAGACGGTGCTGAAGGTGATGCAGGGGTTGCCGGGGACCGAGGAGCACGAGGGCTGGGCCGGCCAGCCGGCCTTCAAGGTCCGCAAGAAGGGCTTCGCCTACATGTCCGAGGACGAGAGCAGGCTGATGCTCAAGGCGCTCCGCGAAGAGCAACAGGCTCTGGTCGCGGAGAGCCCGGAGGTCTATTCACCGTCGTGGGAGGGCGGCCAGTTCGCCTGGCTGGAGATCGATCTGGCCGCGGCTGACACCGATGAGGTGCAGGAGCTGATCACCGAGGCCTGGCGCCTGACCGCACCGAAGTTCCTGATCGCCCAACTCGAGCCCTAGCCCGCCAGCACCGCTGCTCCGATCGCGTCAGAGCCTCGTATGCCGTTCCTTTCGGTACGCCGATGGGGTGGTGCCGACCTCGCGGCGGAAGACTGTGCGGAGGCTGGTGGCGGTGCCGAATCCGGTGGCGGCCGCGATCCGCTCGATCGTCCAGTTAGAGCTCTCCAGCAGTCGCCGGGCGCTCAGCACGCGCTGGAGCATGACCCAGCGCATCGGCGGCAGACCGGTCTCGTTCTCGAAGTGCCGGATGAACGTCCGCCGCGGCATCGTGGCGTGCCCAGCCATCCGGTGCACCGTCATCGGCTCGCCGAGGTGCTCCATCACCCACGCCCGCGTCGCGGACAGGTCCGAGCGTGGCGGCGTGAGGACGTCGACGTACTGGTGCTGGTCGCCGCCGCGCGCCGGCGCGGCGACGATGCCCTTGCTCGCCTCGTACGCCGCGGTCGCGCCGAAGTCGGTGCGGATCACGTGCAGGCACGCGTCGATCCCGGCCCCGCCTCCGGCGGACGTGAGGATCTTGCCGTCCTCGACGTACAGCCTGTTCTCGAGCACGTTGATCCGCGGATGCAGTCGCCGCAGCGGTGCGACGTACTGCCAGTGGGTGGTCGCGTCGCGGCCGTCGAGCAAGCCGGCGGCGGCCAGGGCGAAGGTCCCGGTGCAGATGCCGACGATCCGCGTGCTGCTGCCTGCGAGAAGGTCCAGGTAGCGCGTGGGTAGCGGCTGCTCGGGTTCTTCGTAGCCCGGTACGACGATGAGGTCGGCGTCGACCGCGGCGGTCAGGGGGTGGGTGGGGGTGATCGGTCCGGAGCCGGGCTCGCCGCAGACGATGACCTGGTAGCCGTCGGACGTGCCGAACAGATGCGCCGGGATGCTGATGTCAAGCGGGATCGCGCCCGGCACGGCCAGGATCGCCACGGTCAGTGGAGCCATCGGTGCACCCTCTCCGTCGCCACCGGCACGATCCCGGCGGGTTCTGGCACAGCTGCCGGTGGTGGCTGCCGTCGGCCACTCCCTAGGTTGATTGAATCTTAATCTTCGTCCCCCGGGGGAGTGCATCGTGAGCGAGAACTTCGGAGTGCCGTGGGAGAGCGCCTATGGCTACGTCCAGGCGATCAGGTCCGGCGACGCCATCTATATCTCCGGCCAACTGGCCAACAAGGGCGCTGAGCTCGTCGCACCGGCTCCGGTTGACGAGTCGGGCGCGGTGACCGACTACTCCGGTATGGGCGACCAGATGCGGCAGACCTACGTCAACGCTCAGGAGTTGCTGGGCCGCTACGGTGCCTCGCTGGACAACGTGGTCGAGGAGGTCCTCTACGTACTCGACGTGGACGCGGCCTTCGCCGTCGCCGGACCGGTTCGCAAGGAGGCCTACGGGCGCGAGGACCCGCAGGTGGCGAGCACACTCGTCGGCGTCACCCGGCTGGCGTTCCCGGAGCAGCTCCTCGAGATCAAGCTCGTCGCGAAGGTCTGAGCGTTCTGCGGACCAGGATCCACTGCGGGCTGGTGCGGCTGACCTCGCTGAAGCCGGCGTCCAGGAAGACGGACAGCGGGCCGCGGTACAGGTCGGCTGACGGGGTGCGGCCGGCCAGTGTGGTGTCGACCGCGCAGCCCTCCACGGACGGAGCGCCGTACTCGCGTGCCATGGCGACGGCGCCGGCTGCCAGTTCACCCGCAACGCCCCTGCGGCGCTTCCCGACCGGTACGACGAAGCAGGTGATCACCCACGAGTCGGGGTGGTCCGTGCGCCAGTGGGGTGAGGCCAGGACTCGTGGGTACGACGTACGTGGGGCGACCGCACACCAGCCGATCGGCGTGTCGCCGTCGTACGCAAGGACGCCGGGCGGTCGCTCACCGTGACACACCTGGGTGCGCAGTGCCTCGCGATTCTCATCCGGGGTGGCGTCGGACCAGGCGCGGCCGCGGAGGCGGAAGTATTGGCACAGGCAACGTGACGGATCGCCGCGCTCACCCATCACCGTCGAGACGTCCCGCCACGAGTCCGGGCCCGCCGGTCGCACCTCCGCCATGGGCTCACCGTAGCGGGGGCTGGCTTGCACTCGTTTGGGGCGAGTGCTAATACTTGGTTAGCACTCCATGGGTGAGAGTGATAAGGCTCGTGCCCACGGAGTGGGACAGAAGACGGCCTCGATGAGGTGCTGGGACTGTGGCGGGACGTGACCGCCGCGCTGCCGGCGCCGTCCGTCGCGGGCATCCGGCCGGCTGAACCACCAAGACTCGACGCGGGAGGACTCGCGGAGAATGCCCAAGCTGATTTCTTTCAATGAAGAGGCGCGCCGCGGCCTCGAGCGGGGTATGAACACCCTCGCCGACGCCGTCAAGGTGACGCTTGGCCCGAAGGGCCGCAACGTCGTCCTGGAGAAGAAGTGGGGCGCCCCCACGATCACCAACGACGGTGTCTCCATCGCCAAGGAGATCGAGCTCGAGGACCCGTACGAGAAGATCGGGGCCGAGCTCGTCAAGGAAGTTGCCAAGAAGACCGACGACGTCGCGGGTGACGGCACCACTACCGCCACCGTGCTGGCTCAGGCTCTCGTCCGCGAGGGTCTGCGCAACGTCGCCGCCGGCGCCAACCCGATGGGCCTGAAGAAGGGCATCGAGAAGGCGACCGAGGCGGTCAGCGAGCAGCTGCTCAAGCTGGCCAAGGACGTCGAGACCCGCGAGCAGATCGCGTCGACCGCGTCCATCTCGGCTGCTGACAACCAGGTCGGCCAGATCATCGCCGAGGCGATGGACAAGGTCGGCAAGGAAGGCGTCATCACCGTCGAGGAGAGCAACACCTTCGGCCTCGAGCTCGAGCTCACCGAGGGCATGCGCTTCGACAAGGGCTACATCTCGCCGTACTTCGTGACTGACACGGAGCGGATGGAAGCGGTCCTGGACGACCCGTACATCCTGATCGTCAACAGCAAGATCTCGAGCATCAAGGACCTGGTCCCGGTGCTGGAGAAGGTCATGCAGACCGGCAAGGCGCTGGCGATCATCGCCGAGGACATCGAGGGCGAGGCCCTGGCCACCCTGGTCGTCAACAAGATCAAGGGCACCTTCAAGGCCGTCTCCGTCAAGGCGCCGGGCTTCGGTGACCGCCGCAAGGCCATGCTGGTCGACATCGCCGTCCTCACCGGCGGCGAGGTGATCTCCGAGGAGGTCGGCCTCAAGCTCGACTCCGTCGACCTGGAGCTGCTCGGCCAGGCCCGCAAGATCGTCGTCACCAAGGACGAGACGACCATCGTCGAGGGCGAGGGTGACGCCGACCAGATCTCCGGCCGGGTGAACCAGATCCGCGCCGAGATCGAGAAATCGGACTCCGACTACGACCGCGAGAAGCTGCAGGAGCGGCTGGCCAAGCTGGCCGGTGGCGTTGCGGTGATCAAGGTCGGCGCGGCCACCGAGGTCGAGCTGAAGGAGCGCAAGCACCGCATCGAGGATGCCGTTCGCAACGCGAAGGCGGCCGTCGAGGAGGGCATCGTCGCCGGTGGTGGCGTGGCTCTGCTGCAGGCGTCCGTGGCGGCGTTCGAGAAGCTGGAGCTCGAGGGTGACGAGGCGACCGGAGCGCAGATCGTGCGCCAGGCGGTCGAGGCCCCGCTGAAGCAGATCGCGATCAACGCCGGCCTCGAGGGCGGCGTCGTGGTGGAGAAGGTCCGCAACCTCCCGACCGGACACGGCCTGAACGCCGCGACCGGCGAGTACGTCGACCTGATCGCGACCGGCATCATCGACCCGGCCAAGGTGACTCGCTCGGCGCTGCAGAACGCGGCGTCGATCGCGGCCCTGTTCCTCACCACCGAGGCCGTCATCGCCGACAAGCCGGAGAAGGCCGCGGCCGCTCCGGGTGGCGCGCCCGACATGGGCGGCATGGACTTCTGAGGTAGGAAGTTCGGCAGCACAGCAGTTTGTAATCCAGGCGGTCCCGGGCCTTGCGGTCCGGGGCCGCTTGCTGTTGTTCAGGTGCCGGCGATGAGGTGGGTGGCGAGGATGGGGGAGAAGGTGCCGAGGGGGATGGTTGGGGCGAGACCGCAGAGGCCGTCGGAGGTGCCAGGCGGGGTGAGCCAGAGCAGCAGGTCGGCGGGTGTGCCGGTCGTGGGCGCGGCTTGGTCGGGCGCGGCGCCTACCTGCGTTGGGGCGCCCAGCTTTCGGCCGGTGGGGTTGCACCAGGCGCCGTTGGAGCCGTTGCCGTTGCGGCTGGTGTCGATGACGAACTCACCGGCGCCGCCGAGCGCCGCCTTGATCGCGGTGCCCCTCGCCGCCGACTCGTCGGTGGTGTAGTAGTTCGAGACGTTCAGCGCGAAGCCGCGGAGTTTGCCGATGTCGACCAGCCGCAGCCGCCGCGCCATCTCCTTGGTGTCGAGCGTGGTCGCCGTACCGGCGTCCAGGTAGGCCCAGGTGTTCGGGTTCCTCGTCGCGAACTGGTTGGCGGCGTACTTGAGCAGCGCGATCCGCGCCGGTCGGTCCTTCCTCGGCAGACAGTCGAGCCGTGCCAGCGCATCCGGCTCGATCACCACGATCGCCGGGCGGGCACCGATCCCGTCGGAGAACTGGCTGATCCAGGTCCGGTACGCCGAAGGTGACTCAGCACCGCCACTCCAGCGACCACCGCAGTCGCGGCCCGGGATGTTGCCCGCGACAAGCACCGGCAGCTTGTCCACCTTGTCGGCGGCTGCGGTGTACGCCGTCACGGCCTGCTTGACGTCGCCGCTCGTACGACCGAACCACCGCGCACCCGCCTGATCCGCGATCTTGGTCTTGATCTCGGTCGCCCCCGGGTGCCGCCGTACATAGCGGGCCGCGCTGGAGTCCGGATCGACGTAGAAACCGCTGGTCAGCTTCAGTGGGTTGCCGGTCGCGACGGCCAACCCGGGTGCGGGCCGGCCGCCGGCGACCAGTCCGACGGCGAGCAGACCGATCACGACCGTGCGCAGGGTCGACATCGAGGATGAGTCCTTCCGTCAGGGGCGGGATGGTTACTCAACGTGTCGACGACAGTACCGTCGGAGGTGGGACTAGCTCTCCTCGTCGACCTCGCAGAACGACGCGTAGTGGTCGGCGGTGTAGTAGACGTGCGCGGGGTCGGTGGTTGCGCCGCCGCCGATCAGCCGGCGCGCGCCGCGGTCAGGGGAGCCGGGCGTCTTCACGGTGTACTCGTGGTAGTAGCCGGTCGACTCGTCCGGCAGGATGCCCTCCCGGTTCTGGAACACGGTGCCGTCCTGGGAATACGGGAACGGCCCACCGGAGTGGATGAGTTCGAGCGTGTCGGAAGCCTGCGAAGGCAACGAACTGAGCGCACAGTCCGGAATGGCTGCCACGGACTGCGTGGAGACGGCGTACGACGGGGAGGCTGCCGGTTCGGCGTACGCCGTGGAGCCGAGGGTGGTCGCGGTGAGGAGCGTGAGGGCGGCGATGAGGGTTCTCATGCCCGGAGGCTTCCCTGCTCAGGCAACCGCAGTACATCCCAACTGTGAATAACAGTTGGACTATGACCCCGTCCAGGCTCTAGTCTCTGGCCCGGCGAGAGTAGATTCCGGAGCGGAAGGAGCGACCGATGAACACACCGACTTGTTTCCCGGCGCGACCGATCCGCTCGCACAACTCGCACTGAGCGGAAGCGCGCCTCCTGCTGGAGGATTCGTGACCATCCGCACCATCGTCGAGGCCGACCTCGACACCATCCGCACTCTGATTGAGCAGAAGTCCGTCAACACCGTGACGGCCGAGCGCTACAGCGACTACGTTGCCGAAGGCATGTATCGCGACGACTGGACCTGGGTCGTCGAGGAGGACGGCAAGATCCAGGCGCTCGTCATCTGGTGGGGCGCGCCTGACGAGGACCACCCGTTCAGCATCGACGGCCTGTACTACGCGGGCGACGGCGACCCGGTGCCGGTCTGGACGGCGCTGATCGAGCAAGGCCTGAAGGCGCGGCCGGCCGATGCCGAGCCGCCGGAGTACCACTTCTTCCTGGACAGCGACTGGCAGGACCAGCCTGACGTCGTCGCCGCGCTCGAGCCCCGCTCGCGTGCGGTCGCCGCGCTCGGGCTGACGCAGATCACCGACCGGCTGCGGTACGAGTGGAAGCCGGAGTACGGCCTGCCCGTGCGGTCCACCCGGCTGCGGTTCGAACCGGCCGACGACGAGGCGTTCATCCAGGTGTTCGCCCGCGTCAGCGAGGGCAGCCTGGATGCCGCGACCGCGCGGGAGATCGCGCGGCTCGGGGTCGAGGGTGCGGCCCGCGACGACCTCGCCGTGTACAAGTCGATGCCGGGCGACCGGAGTTGGTGGCGGCTCGCGTACGACGCCGACGGCAAGCTGATCGGGTTCGCGATCCCGTCGGCCAACGCCGGCGGTCCTGTTGTCGGCTACCTGGGTGTGGTGCCCGAGCACCGCGGGCACGGGTACATCGATGACTTGCTTGCCGAGATCACCGATCTGCTGGCCGAGACCGGTGCGGAACACATCCGCGCGGACACCGACTTCGGCAACGTCCCGATGGCCAAGAGCTTCGAACGCTTGGGATATCGGAACTTCGCGGTCCGCAGAGTGCTGTCTTTCCCGGAGGTCTGAGCACTGCTCCTCGGCGTTCCCAACTGGGTGCGCCGAGGGGCAGACGGCCGTCGTTCCGACCCCTATGCTCCGTGACATGTCAGAGAGCTCCGGTGCCTGCCCGGAGCCGGGGAGGCCCGGCGATGCGTGACATCGCGCTCATCCTGCACGTCGTCGCGGGAGTCGTGGCCGTGGTGTTCGGCCCGCTCGCGATCGTGCTCACGTTGCGGCGGCACGGGCTGACCTGGGCCGGCGAGGTCTACCACTGGGCGATCGCGCTGGTCTGCCTGACCGCGCTCGTGCTGGTGCCGTACGACTGGTCGCAATTGTGGGTGTTCTGGCCGCTCTCGGTCGCGACGTACCTGTTCGTGTACCTCGGCCAGCGGGCCGCCGAAGCACCCGGCGGTCTGTGGTACCGCGGGGTGCTGCGTGGGTACGGCGGGGGCTGGATCGCCTTGTGGACAGCGATTGTGGTGGTCAGCCTGCCGCATCAGGCCTGGTCCTGGGCGATCCCGATCGTGGTCGGCTCCGCCGTCATCGAATGGCTCTGTTTCAAGCCGTCACCAGGCTGGACCCACGAACCCCAACCCGGCAACTAAGCCCGCTTGTAGAGGTTGCGGACATCGCCGTACACCGGTGCCTGCTTCCAGAAGGTGAACCCGAGCTTCAGGCAGACCTTCTGCGAGGGAAGGTTGTCCGGGGCGATGATCGCGAGCAACTCCTGAGTCCGATCGGCCTTGGCCAGTAGAGCCTGGCTGGCCTCGGTCGCATACCCGAGACCTCTGCGCTCCGGCACCAGCCGGTATCCCCATTCCAGCCAGGTCTCGCCCTCGAGGTCGATGTAGTCGACACCGGTGTATCCCACGATGTCGCCAGAGGACCGCTCGACCACCGGTTGCTTGCCGAACGGGACGGTCTGGCAGATGGCAACCATGTGGTCGAAGCGGTCATTGGCTTCCGGCTCGGTGAGCACGGCTGGATAGAACACCATGAACTCGTCGCTGCAGAAGAGTTCGACGAACCGAGCGCGGTCGGCCTCCCGGGGCGGGCGTACCGTCAAGCGCGCGGTGGTGACGACATCCAGATCCGACTCGGTCACGCATCCTCCAACTGGCTCAGCGAAGCGGTTTGAAGAAGGATTGCAGGTCGGCGGTCAGGAGGTCGGGGACTTCCATCGCGGCGAAGTGGCCGCCGCGCTCGTACTCGTTCCAGTGCTCGATCCTGCCGGCCGGGTCCGCCAGGCTGCGGATCGCGCTCTCGGCACCGAACACCGCGACCCCGGTCGGAGGCCCGGTGACCTCGTGGCCGCCCCAGCCTTCCGAGTCACCTTGTGCTTGCTGCGCGACCATCGCCTTCCAGGCCCGCATGCCGTCGTACACCGCGTGTGCCGTCGATGCGCCGGAACCGGTGAACCAGTACAGGCTGATGTTGGTCAGCAACTGATCCCGGTCGACCGCGTCGGTCGGCAGTGGGTGGATCGGGTCGGTCCACTCAGCGAACTTCTCCACGATCCAGGCGAGCTGCCCGATCGGCGAGTCGTTCAGCGAGTACGCCAGCGTCTGCGGACGCGTCGACTGCAGCACCAGGTAACCGAACCCCTCGTCCAGCATCGTGTTGAACCGCTCCGCCCGCGCCCGGTCGGACTCCGACAACCCGTCCAACGGCAGCGGTTCACCGAACGGCGTACCGGCTGTCACTCCAGCCAGGTGTACGCCGACCACGTGTGCCGGATCCACCATCGCCAGCATCCCCGCGACACCCGATCCGGCATCCGTGCCATGGGCGGCGTACCGCTCGTACCCGAGCAGGCTCATCAGCTCGGCCCACATCTGCGCCACCCCGAACAGGTTGAACCCACCGGGTCCGAGGGGAGTTGAGAACCCGTAGCCAGGCAGCGACGGTACGACGACGTGGAACGCGTCAGCCGGATCCCCGCCGTACGCCGCCGGATCGGTCAACCGGCCGATCATCTGCTGGAACTCAACCGGCGACCCCGGCCACCCGTGGGTCAGAATCAGCGGCAACGCATCCGGCGACGCGGACCGCTGATGGAAGAAGTGAATCCGCTGACCGTTGATCTCGGTCATGAACTGCGGAATCTCGTTCAGCGCAGCCTCAGCGGCGCGCCAGTCGTAGTCGTTGGCCCAGTACTCGGCGAGCTCCCTCAGGTAGCCGACAGGAACCCCGCGGCTCCAGTCGTCCACCGGCGGCGTGGCCGGCCAGCGCGCGTTGGTCAGCCGCGCCTTGAGGTCGTCCACCTCCGCCTGCGAAATCTCGATCCGGAAGGGCCTGAGGTCCGTGTTCGTCGTCATACCCACACGCTACGAACCATTGCGGCGAGTTCCCTTCCGCAATAGGAAGGTCTTCTTGAAGAGGTGTTAGCCCAACACGTCCGCTACGCGTGCTCGCGACCGCTTGCTCGCGCCGGGCTCCTGCGTCGCCCGGCTTTCGACTGCCCCGTGGAGTCGCACACCCGCAGAAACTCAGCACGCCCGGCGTCAGCCGCTCAGCAGCGTTCGCAGCAATCGAAAGCCTCGGTGCAGCTGATGTCATTCGGCCCGTGGGGGATCAGCGGCGCTATCGGATGTTCGAGGCACCACGAGTGTTCGAGGTGCTCACCGACTACGAGCGCGTTGCGGCGACCGAGTCAGGTGACACGCGCGGCGAACGACCGAAGAGACCGGTGCCGTACCGTCGGCTTCCGCACAAAGCCTGAGAGGTTTGGAGGGCCTTCACCTCACCTCGCCTCGGTCCTCGCTTCCGCCGTTCGCGTCGTCCTTCGGGTTGTCGACTGCGGCGGGTGGATGGTGTTGTGAAGGCATGAGTGAATTCGAGCGCTTCCTGGCTCAGCTCCCCGCGGCCGAGGCGGCTCGTGGGCGCGACGTGTTTCGGCCCGCGCGGGTCGAGCGCGGTGAGCTGATGGTCCGGGCCGGCGATCGGCCCGATCGGGTCGGATTCGTTGAGCGTGGACTGTTCCGGCTGTACGCCACCGACCCGGCCGGGACCGAGCGGACGATGGGATTCCGCGCCGAGGGCGAGCTTGTCTGTGCGTACAGCGCAGCACTGCGCAAGGAGGCCTCGCAGCTCACGATCGAGGCGCTCGAACCGGCCGAACTCATGGTCGCCCCGCGGTCCGGGTACGACGCGATGGTCGCCGCGAATCCGGGCTGGCAGCGGCTCGTCGCCCGGCTGACCGAAGAGCTCTACCTTCGCGTCGAACAACGGCAGAGCGAGCTCCTGCTGACCGACGCGACCGCGCGGTACCGGCAGTTCCTCGCCGACCACGGCGCACTCGCGAACCGTTTGACCCAGCGCCAGATCGCGTCGTACGTCGGTGTCACACCTGAGGCGCTGAGCCGGATCCGGGGGCGATTGATCTCGATCAACGACGACCGACCCGAGACTGCCTACGGTCGGGAACATGACGACGATGCGCGTGATGGCAACCGATCGAGTCGGCCCCGGAGCGGCCCTGCGACCGCACACCCTGCCGGTGAGGCGACCGGCTGACGGCGAGGTCCTGATCAAGGTCATGGCCGCGGCGGTCAACCAGGCCGACCTGGGCATGGTGGCCGGGAACTACCGCTGGTACGACGAACTCCGGCTGCCGCTCGTCCCCGGGTACGACGTGGCCGGTGTGGTCGAGGCGGGCGACTGGGAGATCGGGGCTGCGGTGATCGCGAGCACCGGTCATTCTCGGACGCAGGTCGGTGGCTATGCGGAGTACGTGACGCTCCCGGCGGGACACCTGGCTGCGGCGCCGGCGAACCTCGACTGGGTCGAGGCCGCCACACTGCCGCTGGCCGCACTCACCGCCCACCAGGCGCTCGACCTCCTCGATCTGGACGCCGGGCAGACGCTCGTAGTCAACGGAGCACGTGGTGCGGTCGGCCGGTTCGCGGCTGAGCTAGCCGTCGCCCGGGGAATCAGCGTCCTCACGCCGGACAGGACGACCACGCCCGCACCCGCCTCGGTTGACGCCGCCCTCGACGTCGTCGGAGGTCCGAGGGCACGTGCGGCGTTCGCCGCGGTCCGCGACGGCGGCAGGTATGTCACGGCTGTCCCGGAGTTCTGGGTCCCTGGCGGTCAGTTCACCGCTGAGCGTGGCATCGAGCCCACGATCGTCCGCGCCGAGCCCGACGGCCGGCGCCTGGATGAGATCGTGCGCGCCGCCGAGGCCGGCCAGATCACCACGACCGTAGCCAAGACCTTCGCCCTTACTGAGGCCGCCGACGCCCTTGAACTGCTGAGAGCGGGAGGCGTCCGCGGCAAGCTGGTTCTGGTCCCCTGACCTCTGCGGACCACCTCCCGATCAATGGTGTGGACCGCCCGCGATCCGCGGTGGGCTGAGGGCTCACGGCTGGCGTGTCCACCGGGGCAGTCGACAAGCCGGACGACGGAGGAGTCCGGCGCAAGCATGGAAGAAGGTAACGGGTGGGAGCGGTTGCGAGCACGCGACGATAGGAGCGCGCGTGGCGGCCGCGTCGGGGCTGAACCCAAACCTCAGGCCTGGCCGGCGCGTTCTTCCGGGGTGGATTTGCGTACGACGAGGCGAGTCCAGGCGCCGACGTACACGCGGTCGTCCGGGTTCAGTTCGCGCCGCTGCCCAGGCGAGATCGGGTCCTCGGGAAGTGGTCCGGACGCGGGCCCGACGTAGGTCCCGTTGGAGGACTGCAAATCCTCGACCCACCAGCGCTGACCGTCAGTCGTCAGCTGGGCCTGCCGTCGGCTGACCCCGGTGTCGTCTCCGCAGTCGACCTCGGGCGTGATGCCGCGGCTGCGGGATGGGCGGCCGACCAGCACGCTCTTGTCGTTCAGCGGGATCACGACCGGCAGGCCGGGTGACGGACATGGGTCGTCGCTCTGCTGTACGGCGTACCAGTCCGGATCGACCCACCGCTCGACGACCCATTCAGCGACCTCGGCAGGCGCTGGGGGCATCGGCGGCACCGGCGCACCGGGCGCCGACAGGTCGAGCGAGGACGCGGCCCGCGGCATGGTGCCGGTGGTGAAGTCGTAGCCGCAGCTCTCGCAGAACAAGGCGTCCGTGGCAGCCGGCTCCGAGCAGTTCGGGCACGTCTGAGCCGTCGGCGCGGGGGCAGGCGAAGGCGCAGCTACGGCCGGCGCCGGCACAGAGGCTGCGGCCGGGGTCGCCGCGGTGCCGATCGGCAGGCCGCAGACGTCGCAGTAGTCGGTCGAGGTGGACGGGTGTCCGCTCGGACAGTTGACCGTGCTCATTTCTTCACCCGGGTGGTCTTGGTGGAGGCCGTATCGAGGGCCATCTCGTCGGCCTTCTCGACGGTCCGCTTCAGCCGCACGGTACCCGCCTCCTGGTCGTCGATGTCGACCACCTTGCGCAGCCGGGTGGTCGCTTCCTCGTTGCCGGTCTGCGCGGCCAGCTGGACTGCCCGGCCGAGCTTGGTGGTCGCGGTCTCGGTGTCGCCGGCGGCCTTCGCGGCCAGGCCTTCCTGGATCGCGTCGGCCAGCTCGGTCTGCCCGGTGTAGTGCGCGACCTCGGGACTGATGCGCGTGGTGAGCGCCTCGTCCGCGGACCACAGCGCCTTGACCAGGCCCTGTGCGACCACGTCGGCGCCGAGGACCAGCTGCACCCGAGCGGCCAACTGCTCCTGGCCGATCCCCTTCGCAGCGAGCCGGATCGCCACGTGGTAGTCACGTGACTCGTCACCCCACGAGCCGGTCGGATACGAGCCGGTCAGCGGATTGATCGCCGTACGACGGGATGTCAGGTCCTCAACCGTCGGCGCGACCTGCCGGACGAACAGCACCTCGGCACCCTGCGGAGCCCAGACCCGGAGGTCGGCCTGCGCGACACCACGGCTCATCGCGTTCCGGATCAGCTTGGAGAACTCGGCCGCCAGCTGGTCCGGCGCCGGGATGATGTCGACGGTGCCGAGCAGCGCTTGAGCGATCCGCCGTACCTCGTCGACCTGCCAGGCCACGCCGACACCGCGGGTGTCGCACTGGAACTGGCCGGTGACCGCCTTGATGGTCTCGGTCAGTACCTCGGGCGTCTCGTGCTGGTTCTCGCCGTCGGTGAGCAGGATCGCGTGCTTCTGGGTCAGCGACGGCACGGTCGCGAACACCCGCGACGCCAGCCGCAGCCAGGTGCCCATCGCGGTCCCACCGTCGGCATAGAACCGGGCCACGGCGTCCTTGGCCGCCTGCCGGGTGAACTGGTCCATCTTCACCATCACCGGCTCCGGCGAGGGCGGGAACGCCAGCTGCGCGCGGTCGTTGCCGGAGATGACCGCGAACCAGACGCCGTCGAGGATCTGGTCGAGCGCGGTCTGCGCGGCGACTCCGGCGGCCCGAACGCCGTCGGCGCCCATCGAGCCGGACGTGTCGACGATGATGATCTCGCCGGCGTCACCGCTGCCGGACTGCCCGGCCGCACCGGCGCCGCTGCAGTTCACCGTGACGATCGCGTGTACGTCGGTCCCGCCGTCGGGCAGGAACTCGTTCTGGTAGACGGTGGCGGAGAACTCAGCCATCTCGGCGTCCTTTCCTGAAGCTAGAGCCGCGCCAGCGCGACGGTGATGTTGTCCTGACCGCCCTGGGCGTTGGCCCAGTCGACCAGGGCGGACGCGGTGGCCAGCGGCTCGCCACCGTGCGCCGCAGCGGTCTGACGTACGAGGTCGGCCAGCGGTGCCGCCTCGGAGCAGTAGTTCCACAACCCGTCTGAGCAGACCAGGATCCAGCCCGGTCCGGCCGGGCGGAGCGTGGTGGTCCGGGGTGTGTGGTCCGGTGCGTCCTTGCCGAGCCAGCGCGTGATCGCGTGCGCGTGCGGACCGGACTCCGCCTCGGCGCGGGGGATGCCGGTCGCGATCAACTCCGCGGCCCACGAGTCGTCCACGGTCAGTGCGACCGCTTCGTCCTCGTCCGGGAACCAGTAGGCGCGGCTGTCGCCGACCGCACCAGCCACCAGCAGACCGTCCTCCAGAACGGCGGCCACGAACGTGCACGACGCAGGGTTCGGACTGTCCGGACTCGTGTTGTCCAGTACGGCGTCATTGGCCGCATCGGCAGCCGCCTTCAGCCTGGCCACGATCGCGTTGCTGTGCGACGACTCGGTGCCGATGCCCTGGGCATGCCCGGCCACCAGCACCTCGCGGGCGGCACGTGCTGCGGCCAGACTGGCGACGTCCGAGTCGAGTGACGAGCTCACACCGTCACAGACGACCAGGAGTGCCCGACTGCCCGGCTCCGCGTCGGCCGCGATGGCCAGCGCATCCTCGTTGCGGCTGTGCCGGATGCCGCGGTCGCATACGCCGGCCACCCACGGTGCGGGGTGCTCGTCGAAGTGGTCGCGCGGCTTGCTCGCCTTCGTACCGCAGGTCTCGCAGTAACCCTCTGCCCCGATCGCACCACCACAGGACCGGCACGGACCGACCGGTTCCGCCGCAGGGTCGGTGCTGATCTCGACCGTGGGCTCGGTGTCGGTGTCCAACGCGGGACTGGCGGGGGCGGCGGCCGTCGGGTTGAGCTCGGCGCCACAGGCCTCGCAGAAGCGATCGGCCTCGGACACCTGCCCGCCACAGTTGGGGCAGACCGTCTGGGTCGTACTCGTCATCGCAACGTCCATCCTCGAACCTCGTTGGCCTGGTCGACCAGGGCGATCCGTTCCGGCCGGCTCTCGGCCTGGTCGGCCAGTTGCCGGTAGGTGGCCTCGAGCCCGTCCCGCAGGGCCGGCTCGGTCGCCTCCCGTCCGTCGATCCGCAGCCCTTCCTGCGGACCGGACTGCTGGACCTCGGCCAGCGCGGTCCGGAACACGTCCGCGGCCAGGTTGGCCCGGTCGACCGGGTCGATGGTCAGCGCGTCGATGCTGTCCATCGCCTGAGCGAGCGCGGGCAGGCCACGCCCCGATCCTGCCAGCAGACCGGCTCGCTGGCGACGAGCCCGCACGTACTCGCCGCTGGTTCGTGGCACCAGGTCGAGCGCGGCCAGGGCTCCGTCGAGGTCGTTCCGCTGCGTGCGGATGGCCGCCAGACCGAAGGCCGAGGGGGCGATGTAGTTGGCGTCCGTGCGGGCGCAGGTGAGGTAGAGGCCCTCGGCAACGTCGTACTCGCCGCTCTGTTCGCAGGCGATCGCCAGTGCCAGCTTCGGCCCGAGCTCACCCGGCACCTGGCCGTAAACGGCGTTGAAAGCCGACTGCGCGCCGGGCGAGTCGCCGCGGGCAAGAGCGACCAGGCCGGCCATCCAGACCGCCCGCCACTCCCACGGGTCCTCGGCGAGCAGGTCGGACACCGCGGTGTCGACCATGTCGTACCGTTCCTCGCCCACCTCGAGCGCGGCCGCTGCGATCTCCAGCAGGATCTGCGCCGACGACTCCGGCGCGTCCACCAGCAGTTCGAGCCGCTTGCCGGCGTCCGGAACGCTCACGGTCTTCAGCCAGCCGGCCATCTTGTCGCTGTCGTCCGGCGCCAGCGAAGGCAGCTGCTGCCAAGGCTCGGCGGCATCTCCCAGCCCTGCCGACTTGTCACCAGGCGTGCCGAACAGCAACGACGACGCCGAGTGCTGCGCGGCCTTGACGCCTTGCTTGTCCGCGACAACCTCTCGCAGTACGCCGAGCAGCTGCACGCGGAACTCGTCGGCCGATTGGAACCGGTCCGCCGGGTCCTTCGCGCACGCCTTGGCCAGCAGCCGGTACACCGAGTCGTACTTCTGGAACAGCGGTACGTCGTTCACCGGCGGCAGCGAATCGACGTACCGCGACTGGTAGCCGCGGAACTCCATCGCCAGCACGCACAGCGTCCGGCCGAGCGTGTAGATGTCGGACGCGACCGACGGCCCGACCTCGGCCACCTCGGGAGCCTGGAAGCCGACCGTGCCGTAGATCGCCGAGTCGAGGTCGTCGATCCGCCGGACCCCGCCGAGGTCGATCAGCTTGACCGCGTCGCCGACCTGGATGATGTTGTCCGGCTTGAAGTCGCAGTACAGCAGCTCGAGGTCGTGCAGGTACGAGAACGCGGGCAGGATCTCCAGGATGTACGCGATTGCCTGGTCGATCGGCAGCGCGTCGTACTGCCCGCGGTTCGCGGCCATCCGTTGCTTGAGCAACGTCTTCAGCGAGGTGCCGCCGACGTACTCCATCACGATGTAGCCGGCACCGTCGTGGGTGACGAAGTTGTAGATCTCGACGATCAGCGGGTGCTCGACGCGGGCCAGGAACTGCTGCTCGGCGATCGCGGCGGCGACCGCGTCCGGGTCCTCGGAGTTGAGCAGGCCTTTCAGCACCACCCACCGGTCGGACACGTTCTTGTCCCGGGCCAGATAGATCCAGCCGAAGCCGCCGTGCGCCAGGCAGCCGGCCACCTGGTACTGGCCGCCGACCAGGTCACCGGCGTGCAGCTTCGGCGAGAACGAGAACTTGCTCCGGCACTTCGGGCAGAAGCCCTCGGTCCGGCCGGGCTGGTCGCCGCGGGCGCGGCCCACCTCATGGCCGCAGCTCGGGCAGTTCCGGCGGTCCTCGGGGACCATCGGGTTGACCAGGATCGCTTTGCTGGCGTCGATCGCGGGGATCGACGGTACATGGGTCAGGCCGGCGCCGAGTCGTGCTCCGCGCAGCCGTGTGGACGACGTACCCAGTTTGCGGGTCAGCTTCGAGCCGGCCGCGCCCGCTCGAGCCGAGCCGAGTGGGGTTGATGCGAGCCGGTTGGAGGCGCGCGAAACCGTTGAAGGGGTGCTGATCGGGTCCGGCAGGTCCGGCGCGGTCACGCTGGGAGCTCCGACAACAGCGGACGGGCTGACCGCACCAGAGGGTGCCGGTGAGCCACAGACATCGCAGTAGCCGTCCACATACGTGCCGGTGCAGCCGGGCTGTGTGCAGGCGCCGGTCGACGGGCTCACACTGGTCGCCGCTGCAGCAGCGGGCGAGCCGCACACGTCGCAGTACCCGTCCTGGATGCTCCCGGTGCAGCCGGGCTGCGTACAGGCGATGGTCGTGGTCATTTCGTCCCTCCTGTGGCTTCCAGGTAGGCCTGGTAAGCCGTCACCAGTGCACCCAGCCGGGCCAGCTCCACCGGTTCCGACTCGATCACCGCACGGCCGCGCCGGTACAGCTCGGCGAGATCTTCATTGCCTGGGGCAACACTCGCCGCCTTCACCTGGTACGCGTCCAGCCGGGCGGCCAACTCGTCCCGCCGTTCCAGTACGGCGCCGTACGCCGCCTGTGCCTGCCCGAGCGCCCGTCGTACGGCGTCCAGCCGGGTCAGGTACTTCTCCAGCTCGGACGGAGTGTTCGGCACCGGTCCGAGCGCAGTCACATCAGGTACGGCGAGACGCGGCGCCGGTGTGACCGCGGCAACCGCCTTGTCGGCGAGACTGCGCACCGCCTGACCCTGTGCCTCCAGCTCGCTGCGCAGCGAGCGTGCGCGCGCGACGTCGGCCGCGCGCTCCTTGCGGGTCGCGGCGCCGACGATGAGGTCTCGCTCGCTCCGGGCCAGGTCGATCTCCAGCGGACCGATCAGCCCGCCGATGTCCGCGCCGCGCTTGTTCCGGTCGGCCAGGTCTGTCACCCGGCGATCGAGGTCGTGGTGCTCCGCGATCGCTGCGTTGCGGGTGCCGGCCGGCTCGAGCTTCACGAGGTCGTTGATCCGCTCGACCTGGGCGCGCAGTTGCCGCAGCCGGGCAGCCAGGTCGGCGTCGCCCGGCTCCAGCGCGAGCTTGGCTCGCAGGCTCGACGCCAGCGCGTCCGACAACTTGCATGCCTCGGGCAACGAAACCGCGAGCGATCCACCGGCGCCGCCGGTGTCCAGACCGCCCCAGATCAACGTGCTGATCCGCTCGGTCTCCTTCGTCCCGACCCGGCCCGAGTCCCAGGTGATCAGGATCAGCTCGTACCGATCCGACACCGCCTTCCAGACCGCCATCGCGAGTACGACGTCCGCGCTCAGCGCGTCGGACTCGGGGGAGTGCAGGGCGGCCTGGTCGAGCTCGTCCAGCTCGGCCTTCCGCCGGTCGCGCCACGTCCCCAGCGCGTCGAGGAACGAGAGTAGCTCCGTCGCCGGAACGCTGCTCCCCATCTTCCCCGGCGGTGCCGGCGCCGAGGCAGTCGGCGTACGAACGGTCATGACGACAGGCCCTGGGTCCGGCCGTAGATCGGTGCCGGCGGATTCGTCTTGCCCAGCTTGCCGAGCCACTTGGTGTACGACGCCTGCCAGCGGCCGTCGGCCTTCATGTCCGCGAGCGCCTTGTTCACCAGGCGCACGAACTCGGGATGGTTCTTCTGGAAGCCGAGGCCGTACGGCTCGTCGCTGAACCGCTCCGGGAGAATCTTGGCGTACGGGTCCTGTGCCGCATCGCCGGCCAGCACCGTGTCGTCGCCGGAGATCCCGGCCGCCTTGCCCTGCTGGAACAGAACCAGACAGCCGGTGTCGGAGTCGGCGGTGACCGGCTTGACCGCCGGGTTCTTGCGCTTCAGGTTGTCCAGGCTGGTCGACCCCGCCGGCGCGCAGATCGTCTGACCGGACAGATCGGCGACGCCCTTCGCCGTCGAGTCGGACTGCACCAGCGTCTTCTGGCCGGAGCGGTAGTACTCGGCGGAGAAGGCGATCTGATCCCAGCGGGCACAGTTGATGGTCATGTTCCGGGCGACGATGTCGACCGAACCGTCCATCAGCAACGGGATCCGCTGCGGGCTGGAGATCACCCGCAGTTCGACCTTGTGCGGCTGGCCTGGTGCCGGTGCGCCGAAGATCGCGTCCGCGACCATGTTGATCATGTCGATGTCGAAGCCCTCGATCCGGCCGGTGATCGGGTTCCGCGAGCCGAGGTTGAGGCTGTCCGCGGAGACTCCGGCGATCAGGCGGCCGCGGTTCTGGATCTTCTCCAGGATCGTCCCGGCCGGCATCTGGCTTCCGGGTGCCGGCACGTTGGCGTCCGGTGCATACGACGCCAAGGGGTCCTGGCCGTCTGCGCACGGCTTGGCGGGCGCCGGCGGTGCCGCGGTGGTTACTTTCGGGGCCGGCTTGGCGGGGATCTGGGTGGCTTCGTAGTTGCCTGAGCCGCAGGCGGTCAGGAGCAGAGCGGCCACGACCACGACCGGGGTGAGTTTCTTCATCGGTACTCCTCCAGTCGCTGCGACATGCCCCAGGCGACGAGCAACGCCGCCGCGATGCCGATCGGCAGGCCGAGCCAGCCGATCGGCGGCAGACCGTTGCGGGAGTCGGAGAGATTGGACGTGACCGCCGCGCTGGTGTTCGTCAGTTGGTCGGCCGAGGTCTGGTCGAAGGCCTGGAACGTCTTGACCGAGTTCGCCGGGTCCTTCGAGGTCCCGATGGCGAGGTCCACGGCGCTGTCCCACTGACCGGCCCCGTCCCGCTTCCGGACCTCGGCGTGGACGGTCCGGTAGGCGTCCCAGTCGGTGCGGATGCTGTCGGCCGCCGTACCCGAGAGCTTGCTCAGTTGCTCCTCGACCCGGCCGGCCGCGGCCTGGTACGCCTTGTCGAAGGCATCACCCGAGCCGCGGGCGATCAGCGTGAGGCTCTCGTTCGATCGGGCGTCGTACGCCGCGATCCGGGCCCGGGACATCGCCAGGGTGTCGGCGTACGCATCGGCCTCCGTGTCGGAGGCGTCGCCGGCCGCGGAGGACAGGGCGACGCTGCCGACGATCACAGTCACCAGGACGAGGAGAGCACCGGCCGCGATCGGCACGTTGATGTAGCGATGCGTACGCCGGGCCAGCCAGCGGAGGGCGAAGGCGAAGACGAGGAGCGTGAGGACGCCGGCCACGAGGACCCAGATGGTGCCGTCGCTGACGGCGCCGAACTCGTCGGCGGTCCGGTCCTCGTTGGCCTGGACCAGCGCCTGAACCAGCGGGAGCGAGTCGTTCTGCAGGACCGCGTTGGCGTCCCTCAAGTACTGCGATCCGATCGGGAGACCCTGGCGGTTGTTCGCCCGTGCCTGCTCGATCAGGCCCTGGTACGTCAGCAGCGTCTTGTTGAGCGCGCCGAGCGCCTCCTGATCCGCGGGTTGCGCGGTGGCAGCCTCGGCGATCAGGCCCGCGGCCGACGCCATCGAGTCGACGAAGTGCTGGCGCTGCGCCGGCGGCTCGAGACCGCCGACCAGGAAGGCGTTCGTCGCGTCGGCGTTGGCGCTGACCAGGTTGGTGTGGATCTCCTGGATCCGGACGAGTTGGGCGGCGTTCTCCTCGGCGCGCGTCAGGGCACCGTCGGACTGACGGAACCCCTGCGCGGCGCACAGGCCGAAGACGACGCTCATGGCCGCGGCCAGGATCAGGATGGCCCGCATCCGGCCGGGTGTGCCGTCGAACCACCGGGCGATCGCGTTCCGCCGGCTCGCGGTCTGGGAGGCGGGCGGCTGCACAGCCGGCGTACCGGGCTGCTGGGCCGGCGGCGACCAGGTCGCGGGCTGCGGCGCACTCTGTGTCTGGGTCACGCCTCATCTCCTTGCTCGTCCTGCTCGACCTGCTCAGGTACGTCGGTGTGATCCTCGGCTTCGTCGCTGAGGTCCTCCGCCTTGTCGCTGAGGTCCGCGGCTTCGTCGCTGAGGTCCTCGGCGAGGATCTGACGCAGTTGGTCCTTGGTAGGTGCCGTCACGTCGCGCAGCCGCCAGGCATGCCGGCCGATCGCTGCCTCCAGCGCGTTCCGGGCGAACCGCCCGTTGCCGAACGACCGGTCCCGCGGCGTGCCGGCCAGGATCTCCCGGAACCGCTCGAGTGCCTCCGGCACCAACTCGTAGTCGGCGCCCTCCGTCAGCCCGGTCAGGATGTCGGTCAGCTCGTCGTCGCTGTAGTCGTCGAACGCGATCGTGGTCCGGAAGCGGCTGGCCAAGCCGGGGTTGGCGGCGATGAAGGTCTCCATCGGCTCGGGGTATCCGGCAACGATCACGACCAGGTCGTCGCGCCGGTCCTCCATCTCCTTGACCAGCGTGTCGACCGCCTCACGCCCGTACTGATCGGCGCCGGTGTCTCCCGCGGTGAGGCTGTACGCCTCGTCGATGAAGAGCACTCCGCCGGCCGCGGACGCGACCACTTCGGCTGTCTTCGTCGCGGTCTGGCCCAGGTACCCGGCGACGAGCTCGGACCGGTCGACCTCGACCAGTTGCCCCTTCGACAACAGGCCGAGCGCCTTGTAGATCCCGCTCACCAGCCGCGCGACCGTAGTCTTGCCCGTGCCAGGGTTGCCAACGAACACCAGATGCCGCGTGATGGTCGGACTCTTCAGCCCAGCCTCGGTCCGCAGCTTCTCAACCCGCAGTACGGCGACCTGCCGGTGCACCTCCCGCTTGACCCGCTCCAGACCGGTCAAGTCGTCCAGCTCAGCCAGCAGCTCTTCCACCGTCTTCGCCGGCTCGGCCTCCACAGCCGGCTGCGTCGTCGTCTGCGCAGCTGCCTGTGCTTGGCCCGCGGCGGGTGAGGCCAGATTGCCGGTCGGGGGCATGGTCGGCGTCGTGCCTACTTGCAGCGGGCGAGCACCTGCCGCCTGCAGCTGTGCCGCCGCCGCGACCGAGGCGTTGCCCACGACCCGCATCGTCGGCTCGCCCAGCGTGCATGCCGCCGATGCCACCTCCGCGAGTGCCTCCGCGTAGGCGACCTTCTCTGCCGAGCCGTCGGCGATCAGCTCGCTCAGCGCGCCGGTCGGTGCGCCGCGCCACCGGCGGCCGCGGACGGCGGCGTCGAAGAAGTCCTGCGTCGTCGCGCCCTCGACCACCTTGCTCCAGTCGGCCGGTGCGCCCGGCGCCGACTCGGCCAGCGCGGCCGCGAGCGACAGCGCCTCGGAGCGGGCGCGGTCCTCGGCGACACCGGCCCGGCCGGCCACGACCAGCAGCTCGGTCAGCGCCTCGCGGAGTCCCCCCTCGCCGCTCATGCCTCTCCTCGTCCGGGTGGTGGTTGTAGTGGTCCGGTGATGTCGGGTGGCGGGGTCGAGGCCGTCGGACCGAGGGCCAGGCCTCCGCCGGTGGAGCCGGTGCCGAACTTCTCCTGCAGGAACCGGCCGTGGGCGATCAGCGCCGCCGCGTCGGCCCGGTTCACCGCGTCGAACACCTTGTCCATCGTTGCGCCCAGGAGGTCCAACTGGTCGATCAGGATCATCAGCGAGGTCTTGCCCCGGTCCACCGGCCGCGTGTCCGCCCACTGCCGTGGCAGCCGCAGGTAGCCGCCGATCGCCTCCGGCAGATAGTCCGTCGCGGTCGCCATCACCGAGTACGCCTGGGCGCTCCCGCCGAGGTTCCCCAGCCGCGGGATCGTCTCCCGCACCACCCGGACCACTCGCCCGACCCGCGACGCGACCACGGCCGGTACGGCGCCGTCCGCGACCAGCTGCTCGACGCGGACCAGCGCCGCCAGCAGGTCGTCGTTCGTCGGCGCGCGGGGGGTCGGGGCAGGCTCGGGCTCCTGCTTGCGGCCGGTCAGCCGCGCCAAGCCACTCAGTCTTGAGAACAGGGCACCGAGCGCCATGCAGTCCCCTCGCTAGCCGGCGTCCGCGACTCAGCGACCGAGGTCGAGGTCGAGGCTGCCGTGAACGACTCGCTGGTCCTGCTGGGCGACCCGCTCCAGGTAGCTGCGGGACTTGGTCACCTCGGTCTCCAGCGTTCCGATGGTGGCCGCCATGTTGTCCAGCGCCTCCACCTTGAACGTGTCGATCGCGTCCATGGTCGCGTAGATGTTCGCGAACGCGGCCTGCAGTTGCGGCAGCCCGATCGTCGCCGACGCGGCCTGCTGCTGGATCGCGACCGAGTTGTCCTTCATCATCTGCGAGGTGCGCTCGATCATGTTGCTGGTGGTCGTGTTCAGCGCACTGATCTGGTCCAGCACCAGCTTCTGGTTGCTCAGGGCCTGCGCCACGATGACCGCCGTACGCAGCGCGGAGACCGTGGTGGTCGACGCGCGGTCGACGCCCTTGATCAGCTCGATGTTGTTCTTGATCACGATGTCGATGGCCAGATAGTTCTGGATCGACACGGCCAGCTGGGTGAGTAGGTCCTGGTGCTTCTGCCGGACGTAGAACAGCACGTCCTCGCGGAACGCCTTCGCCTTGTCCGGGTTGGTCGCCTCCAGTTCGGCGATGGCCGCGGACAGCCTGGAGTCGAGCCGCTCGGCGACGTACGCGTACTGGTTCAGCCGGGTCATCGCGTCCCAGAGTTGCTGCTTCTCCAGGTTCAGCGCGGCGTTGTCCTTGCCGAGCTCGTCCTGGCCGTTGCGCAGCGCGTGCAGGATGCCCTCGAGGTGGCTCTGCGCGCTCTGGTACTTGCGGAAGTAGTCCTCGATCTTGTCGCCGAACGGGATCATCCCGAGCAGCTTCTTCGGCCCGGTCGCTTCCTTCGGGTCCAGGTCCTCGACCGTACGGCGCAGTTCGAGCAGCGTCTTGCCGACGGTCGAACCCTCGGACAGGCCGCCCTCCTGCAGCGCCCGCACCGGCGACTTGAGCAGCCGGTTGGAGCTGTCGGCGGCGGCGCGGATGTCGACGTCGCCCATGCTGCGGACGTCACTGGCCTTGGCCGCGAACTCCGGCGAGCGCGGCTCGGCCGACATCAGCGCGGTCAGGAAGGTGTCCACCTTGGCGTCGAGGCCGGGCAGGGCGGCAGCGTCAACCGCGGGCGCCAGGCTCGGTGCGGCGGTCGCGGCAACCGGCTGTGACGGCGGCGGCGCGGTCAGTATCAGCCCCGGCGCGGTCGCGGTCGGCGGCTGCAGCGGCGACATCGCCGGCTGTGCGGCGGCCGCGGCTGCCGGCGTACCTGGTGTGTTGTCGGCTTCGGTCATCGTCGTTCCCCTCCGGTGGCCTCCGCGCGGCGTCCCCGTCACCCGCGCGCACTGTCACCTCCGTGACGCGCACACAATCTACGCGGTTCCAGGCCCAAGTGACGGTCCCGTTGCGTAGTCGTTGTCGCTGACGGCTCAGGGACCTGGTCAGACGGCGATCGGGGCCTTGATGCCGGGGTGCGGGTCGTAGCCGATCAGCTCGACGTCGGCGATCTCGTAGGAGTCGATCGAGTCGCGGGCCGCCAGCTTCAAGGTCGGCAGCGCGCGGGGCTCCCGGGTCAGCTGCAGACGGGCCTGGTCCAGGTGGTTCAGGTACAGATGTGCGTCACCGAGCGTGTGGACGAAGTCGCCGACCTCGAGTCCGGTCTGCTGGGCGACCATGTGGGTCAGCAGCGCGTACGACGCGATGTTGAACGGCACCCCGAGGAAGATGTCGGCGGAGCGCTGGTAGAGCTGGCAGGACAGCCGGCCGTCGGCGACGTAGAACTGGAACATGGTGTGACAGGGCGGCAACGCCATGCTGTCCACGTCCGCGACGTTCCAGGCGTTCACGATGTGCCGGCGGGAGTCCGGGTTGTTCTTGATCGACTCGATCACGCCGGCGATCTGGTCGACGTGCCGGCCGTCCGGCGTCGGCCAGGACCGCCATTGGTAGCCGTAGACCGGACCGAGCTCGCCGTCTGCGTCGGCCCATTCGTCCCAGATCGAGATGTTGTTCTCGTGCAGCCACTTGACGTTGGTCGAGCCACTGAGGAACCAGATCAGCTCGCCGATCACCGACCGCAGATGCAGCTTCTTCGTCGTCACCGCCGGGAATCCCGCGCGAAGGTCGTAGCGCGACTGGTGGCCGAACACGCTCAGCGTGCCGGTCCCGGTCCGGTCGCCCTTCTGCACCCCGTTGTCCAGCACGTGCCGTAGAAGATCCAGGTACTGCTGCATGGCGCCAACCTACCCCCATCGACCGACAAGAAGTTTGAAAGACTCACAGCGTGGAGCATGTGATGACGCTGGTGGTGCGGGTGGAGAAGAACGCCCGGCCGGCGCAGACCGACGCGCTGGAAACCGCGGCGCGGGCGGTCCTCGCGATCCTGGCCGACGACCGATCGAGCGGTGCGGGGGAGTGGGCCGAGGCGATGACCGCCTGGCAGGACGATCGGATCCGGAAGATCGTCAAACGCTGCCGGGGTATCGAGTGGCGCCGGGCCGAATCCGTTCCCGGCATCACCATGACCGGAGTGACCGCGGAGGTCCGAGTGTTCCCGCCGACCCCGGTGGACGCCGTACCGCCGGAGCTCGCCAACCTGCAGGTGAGTGGCACCGACTTCGAAGACCCCGAGGACCCAGCGGCGCCGGAGCCCGGCGTACCCGTGCTGTGGATCAATCCGGAGCTGGAGATGTCAAGCGGCAAGGCGATGGCGCAGTGCGGTCATGGTGCGCATCTCGCCTGGTGGGCGCTGTCGACAGTCGGGCGGAAGGCCTGGGCTGCTGCGGACTTCGCGCTGGCGGTCCGCACTGCAAGCGCTGCTCAATGGGAGAGCTTGCTGGCCAGTGGACTACCGGTGGTGCAGGACGCGGGCTTCACCGAAGTGGAGCCCGGGTCCCGGACCGTCATCGCGGATCATCCTTTGCTCACGCGGTAGTGCAGGTGGGTGACGCGGTCGCCCTGGACCACGCGTGGGTCGTCGAGCATGACCTGCGGCCCGACGTAGTCGCCGAAGAACTTGCGGCCGGTGCCGAACAGCACCGGGACCAGGCTGTACGCGATCTCGTCGACCAGTCCGGCCGCGATCGCCTGGCCGGTGAGGTTGCCACCGGTCACGCTGACGTCTCGGTCTCCGGCGTGCTCCTTGGCCTGCGCGATCGCGTTCTCGATCCCGTTGACGAACGTGAACGGCGCGTCCGGGAAGGGCCAGTCGGTCGGCGGCTCGTGGGTGACGACGAAGACGTGGTCACCCACCGCCGGTACGCCGTTCCAGCCGTTCGTGATGTCGAACAGGCGTCGCCCGATCACGCACGACGCGATGTTCGGCCAGGTCGACTTCATGTAGTCCGCGCTGGCTTGGCTGACATGGAACGGGCGGCCCTGGTCGGTGCCGTAGATCTCGACCGGACCGTTGCCGTACCAGTCGAACAACGGCCCGACGCCGTCCTCGGTGTCCGCGACGAACCCGTCGAGCGACACCACGGCGGAGGCAATGACGTTGCCCATGGCTACTTTCCCTTCACGACTCGGTAGGTCAGGTGCTGCGCGGCCGGCGTGGACACCGCGTCGACCAACTCGACCTCGATGGCCTGTGCGGGCTCCGCCGGGAACAACCGGGCCCCGCCGCCCAGGACGACAGGTGCCACGTGCAGTTGCAGTACGTCGGCCAGCCCGGCAGCGAGGACCTCGTAACAGACCTGACCGCCGCCCATCACGAAGACATCCTTGTCGCCGGCAACTTCCTTGGCCTGTGCGACGGCCTCTTCCGGACTGCCGACGAAGCGGAACCGATCGCCCAGCCGGGGCTTGGCCGGCGCCGAGTGGGTGACGACGAAGACCGGCGGATTGACCTCACCCGTGGGCTTCGCGCCGTACCCGAGCTCGTCGCTCCAGCCCTGCGGGGCATCGATCACGTCGAACAGGTTCCGGCCCTGGATGACCGCACCGGTCTCCTCGAACGCGGAGTCCAGTACGGCGTTGTCTTCGGCGTTGCCCTGGAAGGCCCAGTAGTGCAGGGCGTCGCCACCGTCGCCGAGCCCGTTGTCGATGCTGACATTGGGCCCGGTGACGTAGCCGTCCAGGGACACCGAGATGTCGATGACGACCTGGCTCATCGGTCAGGCCCCCTTCGCGAGCAGCTCGGCCAGCCGGTCCATCGAGTCGCGGATGCCTGCCTCCATGCCGTACTCGATCGACTGGTCGCGGGCCTCCACCGACGGGAACACCGACCGCTGGTGCAGCCGTACGCCGGTCTCGGTCGGCTCCAAGGTCATCTTCTCCAGGCAGACCTCGCCGGGAGCGCCTTCCCACTCGAAGGTCTGGATGACCAGCCTGTCCTGCTCGACGGTGTGGAAGACACCGCGGAAGGCGTACTCACCGTTGTCGTCGCGGTGGATGTAGCGGTAGCTGCCGCCGGGGCGTACGTCGTACTTCTCGACGGTCATCTCGAGGTTGCGCGGGCCCAGCCACTGGGCGACCAGGTCCGGGTCGGTGCTGATCGTGAACAGCTGTGCCGGGGTGGCGTCGAACTCGCGGGTGACCTCGACGAACGGGGTCCCTGCGGGGGTGTTGATCGTGGTGCTCATCTCTCCTGCTCCTTCACTGTCTCTCATCACTTCTCTTGTGCTTTCATTCCTTCACTGCTCCTGCTCTTGCACTGTCTGGAGCAAGGCGTCCATCCGGCGGAAGCGGCGTTCGGTCTCGAGCCGGTACTCGTCGATCCAGCTCGTCAGTGCTTCGAGGGCGGCCGGCACCAGGTGACACGGGCGGCGCTGGCCGTCCCGGGTCCGGGTGATCAGCCCGGCGGTCTCGAGCACCTGGATGTGGCGCGACACCGCCTGCTTGGTGATCGGGAACGGTTCGGCCAGTTCGTTCACGGTGGCCGGGCCGCGGGACAGTCGCGCGATCATCGCTCGCCGGACCGGGTCACCGAGGGCGGTGAACGCCCGGTCGAGCTGCGCGTCGTCAACTGACATCTTTATCAACCGTTCCCTTGATCAACCGATATGTTGAATATAGAGATGAGCTGCGCGGGCGTCAAGGTCCGGGTTTTAGCAACTTTGGTTGACAAGTCGATCGTGTCAACCTAAGTTGCTTATATGACCGAGTTGGTGGATCCCAAGGACCCCGCGGCGGGTCTGGCCGCGGTGGTCGCGTTGCGCCGGCTGGCCGACCGGCTGGAGGACAGCCAGGTGGAGCAGGCGATGCGGGCCGGCTGGAGCTGGTCCGATGTGGCCGAGGTGCTGGGGGTCACCCGGCAGGCCGTGCACAAGAAACACGCCCGGCGGCTGGTCGCCGCGGGCGTCGCCCTGAGGAGGCGATGATGGCGTCGGATGCGAAAGACGTACGCGCGCTGCTGGTGCGCGAAGCCCGCACAGTGGCGCGGCGGGACGGTTCCCGGTCGATCGAGGCAGAGCATGTGCTGCTCGCATTGGCCGCGACCCGGACCACGTCCGCGGCCCGGATGCTGGCCGAGGCCGGTCTGACCGAGGAGGCGATCCGGGCCGCCCTGGATCGTGAGTGGGAGCAGAGCCTGGCGGTCGCCGGCATCGCGGTCCGGATCGGTTTGTTGCCCGAGGCAACGCCGGATGGGAGTCGCAACCCCCACATCGGTGACTCGACCCGGCTGCTGCTCAAGCGCGCCATGGACGCGTCCCCGAAGCTGGGCGCCGGTCGCCTCGGCCCTCTGCGCATCCTGGTCGGCATCCTCGACACCGAACGCGGCCGGGTCGCCCGCGCGCTCCAAGCCGCCGGCGTCGATCGCGCCGCCCTCCGCACCCGCGCCGCCGACGCTCTCGCTGCAGGCGAACACTGATGACCAGACCCCCGGCCGCTCGGGATCGCCTCCTGTGGTGCGGGGTGGTGGCCGGACCGCTCTTCGTGCTCGCCTTCCTGCTCCAGGGCGCCCTCAAGGGATCCGGGTACGACGCTCTCCGTCATCCAGTGAGCTCGCTCGAGCTCGGCGCCCACGGCTGGATCCAGGTGGCGAACTTCCTGGTCGTCGGCTTGCTCACCATCGCCTTCGCCGTGGGCCTCTGGCGGCCAGGTTTGAGGGCGGGCGCCGTACTGATCGCCTTGTGGGGCGTCGGTTTGATCGGAGCCGGCCTCTTCACCACTGACCCGGTCAGCGGCTTCCCCCTTGGTACGCCGGCTTCGTCCGACTACACCACCTCGGGCGCCGTGCATGACGCCTTCTCACTGCCCGCCTTCCTGCTGCTGGCCGCCGCCCAGGTCGTCCTGTCTCGCGGCCACGGTCCTCGGTGGATGATCTATTCGTTGCTCAGCGCAACGGCCTTCCTGGTCTTCTTCTTCCTCGCCAGCGCCGGCTTCAGCCAGGCATCGGCATTCGTCGACCTCGCCGGCCTGTTCCAGCGACTCACCGTCACGATCGGGTCCGCGTGGCTGGTGGCGCTGGCGGTGCGCGAGCTCCGGCGTACCTAGATCGTCTCGAAGGCCGCCATCATCGCCATGTCCTCGTGCTCGAGGTTGTGGCAGTGGATCAGGTACTTCCCCTTGTGGGCGGTGAACTTGACCAGTACGTCGACCACCTCGGCGGGCCGGATGTCGACGGTGTCCTTCCAGCCGCCGTCGTACGCGCCGGGGTGGCCGCCGCCACGCCGCACTACCTGGAACGGCGCGAGATGGACGTGCACCGGGTGGTGGACGTCGGTGACGAACGACCACACCTCGTACTGGTCGAGCTTCACCTGCGCCTGCATCACCTTCGGGTCGAACGCCTTGCCGTTGATCGTCCATCCCTTGTGCCCGCCCGCATCACCGCGACGGAACCGCCACTGCCGTCGGGTGAGGCCGGTGGGTTCGGGGACCGCGGCGTACGACGAGAGCTTGTCCGGGATGCGACTGTCGTCGGTTGCCTTGCGGGCGACCTTGAACCGCATCACGTTCGCGCTGCCGTCGAGCTTGTTGACCAGCGTGACCTCGTCACCCGGCTGGTACTGCGAGAAGTCCACGATCACGTCGAAGCGTTCCGCGGGCGCGATCACCAGAGTCTTGTGCTCGACCGGCTTGTCCAGCAGCCCACCGTCGCTGCCGATCTGGACGAACTTCGCCGGCCCCCTGTCGAAGGCGAGCTCGTACCGGCGGGCGTTGCTCGCGTTGAGGAAGCGCAGCCGGTAGCGGACCGCGTCCACCTCGTGCACCGGCCACGGTGCGCCGTTCACCAGCGTCACGTCACCGATGACACCTTCCATGTACTGCGATTCGACGCCGACGCCGTCCTTGGCGATGGGGTAGAGGAACCCGCCGTTGTCGTCGAACGCGCGGTCCGCGATCACCAGCGGGATCTCGCGATCGCCTGTGGGCAAAGGCAGTTGGTCCTCTTCGTCGTCGCGGACGATGTGCAGTCCGAACAGGCCGCGGTACACCTGTGGAGCGGTGTAGTCCATCGTGTGGTCGTGGTACCAGAGCATGGCGGCGCGTTGCGTGTTCGGGTACGTGTACGTCCGGCTGCCCATCTTCATGTCGCCGCCGGTCATGGCGTGGTGGCCTTCGTGTTCCCCTTGACCGCCGGCCGGCATCAGGAGGTCGAGGGGCCAGCCGTCACTCGCGGCAGGGGTATGACCGCCGTGGAGGTGGACGACGGTCGAGACGTCGAGCTCGTTGACCTGCTCGATCACAGTGTTCCGGCCGCTCCGTACGTCGAACGTCGGCCCGGGCAGGAGGCCGTCGTACCCCATCACCTCGGTCTTGAGACCGGGCAGGATCTCGACCATCGCCTTCTTCTGTACGGCGCGGTAGTAGTCGGCGCGGGCGTCGCTGCGGACCGGCTTCTTCACCGGCGGGATCGGGAGCGGGACCTTGAACGGCTCGGGGAGCGGTGCCTTGCTGCGGAGCAGTTCGCCGGCTTGCCCAGGGCTCGCCTCGAGGCCGCAGTTGGTCAGCGTCAGCGCCGCACCGGTGCCGCCGGCAACGGCCAGGAAACCACGGCGGGACAGCTTCATTTCTTGGCCTCCTGGCGGCTCAGGCGTGCGGTGGGGCGGAACGACCAGACGGCCATCCAGACGATGCTGATGACGATGGCGGTGCCGAGTGGGACGTGGAAGGAGAAGTTCTGCTGATAGCCGAAGATGGCCTGCGCGAACTCGGCGAAGAACAGCAGGACCGTGAACCAGGTCGGCCAGAACCGCCCACCGCCGGGGCGCCAGTAGAGGATCGCGACGACGATCTGGATCATCGCCACCATCCAGATCGTCCCGCCGATCGCGGCGTGCGTGTTGATCGCGTCGACGTCGCCGGACAGGAAGTAACCGGCGAAGATCGGCTGCGCGATCGCGAGTGCGGCGTGCAGCAGAAGCGTGATCCGGAGTGCCCACAGGCTTGCGTGCGGGCGTCGTACCTGCTTCTCGACGGCGAGTGTGGTCATGCCGGCACCTCCGCGGGCTTGCGGTTGATCCAGACGGCGAACGCGATCGTGCCGGCCACCAGGGCGACGCCGAGCGGGATGTGGACGGCCAGTTGACGGGTGTAGCCCATCGCGATCTGGAACACCTCGCCGGCCAGGATCAGCAGGGCCACCACCGGGGCGATCCAGCGGCCGCCGGTACGCCACCAGGCCGTTGCTATGAGCAACTGGAGGAGTCCGATGCCGGCGAGCGAGAGGCCGATCGGCTCGTGCATCCGCATTGCGGGGCCGGCGCCGTTGAGGTACGCGCCGGCCAGGACGGGCTGCAGGCAGATCGCGACAGCGTGGAGGGCGGCGACCACGCGGAGAGAGACGGGAGCCTTCATGTAGACAGACAATAGTAGTCTGTCTACATGTAGTGCAATCAGGTATATCCCTGGAGTACCACTCTGGGTGTGATCGGGTGAAGTCATGGGCCTGATCGTCAAACCTCAAGCATTCTTGAGGTCAAGCGACGGTTCGGGCCGTCAGCGCTCGGCGGAGCGGGGTCAGGTGAGGTGGCCGAGCGGCGCGACCGAGATGCCGGCGCGCTCGCAGACCCAGTGCGGGTCGGGGCCGAGCTCGGGCTCGATCCGGAGCTCGTGATCGTGCAGGTCGTCGCACGCCGTACACCGCGGCCAGCGCACCCCGGAGTCGACCAGGCGGTCCTGCACATCCTGCGCGACCAGGCCGGCAATGTGCTCGGCGCCGTCCGGCCACTGGTCCAGCCACCACTGACGGCCGGCCACGGCGTCCTCGAGCACCGACACCATCACCGCGTCGTCGAACCCCCGCACGGCCAGGTCGTGCAGGACCATGGCACGGGCGGTCAGCAACACCCCTGGCTCATTCATCGCCCTACAGAGTGCCAGACCACACCGACAAAACCCCACGCCCGGCGCCGGGCGTGGGGTTTGTGGAGGCGGACCTGCAGCACTCACCAACCCGGAGTTCCGGGTCGTGCGAGCCTGCCGATGAGCGTGAACCGCTCGCGGCGCGCCTGCTTGGTGAGTGCTGCAGGTCCGGGGTCAGCCGGTGGTCGGGCACGTCGGGGTCGGGTCGAGGCGCTCCGCGAGACCGAGCTGGCGTTGGGCGGCGGACCGAAGTACTTGGCTGATCCGGACCGCGATGCCGTGGCGTGCGACCGGCTCGTCGTACGGCTGCTGGGGAGCGTTCGGAAGTGCCGACTGCGCCAGGGATCGAGCGTTCTCGACAGCGGTGTTGCCGGCGATGAAGTACGTCATGGTTCTGCTCCCTTCCTGAGAGCGTGTTGGGTCGGCCGGCGGCCGGGCGGCCGTCGGAAGTCGTGCGGTATCGGCCCGGGAACCCGCGTGGGTCCTGGGTGGTGATGTGTGGTTGTCAGGCCTTCGGGGCTGGTCCGCTACTGGCGCGGACGATCAGCTCTGTCGGCATCAGGAGCTGTCGCTCGGTGGCCGTCGGGTCCAGCAGGATCCTGCCGACCGCACGGCCTTTCTCCCTGATCGGTTGGTGGACCGTGGTCAGTCCAGCCGCCTCGGCCGCCGGGATGTCGTCGAATCCGGCCAGCGTCAGGTCCCGGCCCGGGATCAGTCCGCGTACCCTCATCGCCTCCAGCGCGCCGAGCGCTTGGACGTCGCTCAGTCCGACGATCGCGGTCGGCCGGTCCTGCGAGTCGAGCACCCATTCGGCGCCCGTGCGGCCGGAACTGAACGCGTTGTGGCCGCCGGAGATGATCCGCAGCCTGGCGTCGGGCATCGCCTTCTGCAGGCCCTGGATCCGCAGCTCGCAGTCGGTGTAGCCGACCTGGTCCACGCTGAGCTCGACCGGATTGCCGCCGGCCGCCTCGGCGTTGTCGACCAGCACGACCACGTCCCGGTGGCCGAGCCGAGCCAGGTGCTCGCCCAGCTGGGCGGCCGCTTCCACCTCGTCGATCGCGACCCAGGACAGGTCCGGGTGGTCGCCTCGGTCCGTGGACACGGCGGGGATGCCGCGGTTCGCGAGGATGTCCAGCGCCGGGTTGCCGCTCGGCACGCAGAAGATCGCTGCCGCGTCGATGGCCGCCTGCTGCACTGCGTTGCTGCCACCCGCGATGTCGGTCGAGCTGAGCGGCATCAGCAGCAGGCTGGTGCTGAACTCCTCGGCGACCTCGGCCAGACCGGCCAGGAAGCCGACCGCGTACGGGTCCGAGAACGCGTAGGCGAGCTTGTCGGTGAAGAGCACCCCGACCGCCCCGGCCTTGCCGCTGCGCAGAGCGCGTGCGGATGCGTCCGGTCCCGAGTACCCCAGCTCGCGGGCCGTGTTCAGGATCCGCTCGCGCAGGGCGACGGACAGCTGATCCGGCTTGTTGTAAGCGTTGGACACAGTCGACGGCGACACACCAACAGCCTTGGCCACAGTCTTGAGCGTGACTCCCGCCATCTCTCCGCCTCCCGGTCGTGGACTGCCTGGTGACAGTCTTCTGTATCGTTCTTCTAAATCGTTCTAGAAAAACGATACAGAAGACCTGGCGGGAGTGCAAGACCTATTTCTGGGGCCGCTTCCGCGCTAAGGACAGGAGGTAGTGCCCAGTTTGGTGCCGCCCCGCGCTCGCGCCCGCGTGAACGCGGGGCGGCCGACGCGACTACCTCCTGTCCTTAGCACGTGGGACTGATGGGGGAGGGGCCGGGCTGTGCGGGATGATGGCGGGTATGGGTTCCTTGCTGGAGGTGATTGCGCTGCATCCGGCGGATGCGGAGGCGGCGCAGGAGGGTGGGGCGGACCGGCTGGAACTGTGCGCGTCGATGGAGGCCGACGGCCTGTCCCCGTCGGTGTCGACGGTCAGCGCGATCCGGCGGTCGACCGACCTCCCGTTGCGGGTGATGCTGCGCCTGTCCGACTCCTTCGTCACCAACGGCGCCGAACTCAACCGCCTCACCGCGTCCGCACAGTCCTACCTCGCGGCCGGCGCCGACGGCTTCGTGCTGGGGTTCCTCACCCCGGACAACCAGGTGGACGTCGAGTCCGTCGCCGCGCTGGCGAGCACGTTCGCCGGTACGCCGTGGACCTTCCATCGCGCGATTGACGCCGTACTGGAGCAAGCGTTGGCGTGGCGTGCGTTGCGATCGCTGCCGGGTTTGGACTGTGTACTCACGGCTGGATCAGCTCTCGGTGTCACGCGCGGCCTCGACGACCTGTGCAAACTCGCCACAGCAGATTCAGCCGTCGCCAGCGTGATGATGGCCGGCGGCTCTCTCCGCCCCGAGCACGTTCCGTGGCTCCACCAGTCCGGCGTACGCCGCTTCCACGTCGGCTCCTCCGTCCGCCAAGACGGCTCCTGGACCAAGGCCTACGTGAACTCCGGCTTCGTCCGCTCCTGGCGCAACCTCCTGGACGCCCGAGACGCCCGCACCCCAGACCCACAGGCTGATCCCGGCTCACCCGCACCATCCGCCCCCGATGCCGGCGGACTGGACTCCGGGGATCCGCGCGAATGATCCTCATCGACCCCCCGGCCTGGCCGGCCTGGGACCGCGTCTGGTCCCACCTCGTCAGCGACGAGTCCTACGAAGAACTCCACGCCTTCGCCAAAGCCGCCGGCATCCCTGCACGAGGCTTCGACCGAGACCACTACGACGTCCCCAGCGACCAATACGACTCCCTGATCGCCGCAGGCGCAGTCCCAGTCTCCAGCCGAGAACTGGTCCACCGCCTAACCAAAGCCGGCCTCCGCCACCGCAAACGCCCCTGACTCACGCCAGCGCTTTGCCGCGCAGCAGAGCGGCCCCAACCGTGGTGGCGGTTGGGGCCGTTCGTTAGTCGAGTAGTTCTGTGACTGTGCCGGCGGCTACGGTGTGGCCGCCTTCTCGGACTGCGAAGCCTAGGCCGGGGGTCATGGCTATGGGCTTCTCGAGTTCAACGGACAGGTCGATGGTGTCGCCTGGCATGACCAGGGTGATTTCGCCCAGGTTGATGCCGCCGGAGACGTCGGTGGTGCGGAAGTAGAACTGCGGGCGGTAGTCCGCGGCGAAGGGGGTGTGGCGGCCGCCTTCGGCTGTGGACAGGGCGTGCAGAGTCGCACGGAACTTACGGTGCGGCGTCACGCTGCCCGGCAGGGCTACTACCTGGCCGCGACGGACCTCGTCGCGCTTCACACCGCGTAGGAGGACCGCTGCGTTGTCGCCGGCGTCCGCGGACTCCAGCGACTTGCCGAACGTCTCGAGTCCGATCGCCGTACTGGTGACCGTCGGACCGAGACCGACCACCTCGACCTGGTCGCCGAGCTTCAGCGAACCGCGCTCGACCGCACCGGTGACCACAGTGCCGCGGCCGCTGATGGTGAGGACGTTCTCGATCGGCATCAGGAACGGCTCGCCCAGCTCGCGGTCCGGCACCGGGACATAGGTGTCCACCGCGTCCAGCAGTTCGCCGATCGCGGCGATCCAGCGCGGGTCGCCTTCCAGCGCCCGCAGTCCGGACACACGCACGACCGGTACGTCGTCGCCCGGGAAGCCGTACTCCGACAGGAGTTCACGGACCTCCAGCTCGACCAGGTCGAGCAGCTCGGGGTCGTCGACGGTGTCCGCCTTGTTCAGTGCGACCACCAGGTACGGCACGCCCACCCGGCGCGCGAGCAGCACGTGCTCACGCGTCTGCGGCATGGCGCCGTCCTGCGCGGAAACGACCAGGATCGCGGCGTCCACCTGGGCGGCGCCGGTGATCATGTTCTTGACGTAGTCGGCGTGCCCGGGCATGTCGACGTGCGCGTAGTGGCGGGTCGCGGTCTCGTACTCGACGTGCGAGATGTTGATCGTGATCCCGCGCGCGACCTCCTCCGGCGCCCGGTCGATGCCGTCGAACGCGACGAACCGGTTGACGGCCGGGTCGCGCTCGGCGAGCACCTTGGTGATCGCGGCGGTCAGAGTGGTCTTGCCGTGGTCGACGTGACCCATCGTTCCGATGTTGAGGTGCGGCTTGGTCCGCACGAACTGGCTCTTGGCCATGAGTTTCCTTTGCTGGTCAGAAGATTCGAAGAGCCAGGACCCTCCGGCAGGCCTTCCGCAGCGCTGTCACCGCACGGGAGGGGGCCGGTGAGCGGTCCACCCTCCTCCGCGGGTCCTGCTCAGCAGGAGGAGGGTCGGATTCGCGCGCCGGTGAAGGTTGCTGAATCGACTGACGCAGCCCACGTGGGAGCGCCCGTCAGGCCGGTGCCTGACAGGTTGTGCTCGAGAACCACGGGGAACATGTGCGTCACGATAGGTAGGAACGCTGCCCCCGGCAACAGAATTCCCGGCGGCCTAGTTGAGGGCGAAGAGGCGGGTGCCGTCGGAGAAGGCGGGGCGGGCCCCGGCTACGGTCACGGCCGGCTTGTTGCAGGTGACTTCTTCGGAGGCGGCGACCGAGGTGGCCGTCGGGCCGGCCAGGATCGGGCGGGGCTGGACGCCGGTGGTGCCGATCAGGACGGGGGAGCAGCTGCCGTTCGGCTGCGGCATCAGCGTGACCACACGCCCGTCCGGCAGGAGTCCGAAGCCGTCGAGCGGGTACTCCGGCTGCTGCAACTTCGGTGGCACCTGCAGCAGGTGATGCCACTGCGGTGTGCCGTCCGCCGGGCTCACCGCGGACACGTCGTACGTCTGAGGCTGGCCGGGGTCGGTCGCGTTCCGACAGGTGATCAGCACCAGCGATGCATGGGTAGCGGCGAGCTGTGCGTCGCACGAGGCGGGCCCGAGCCGCGGCCGCGGCGTACCGGGCACTGGGGTCGTCCAGATGACGCGGCCCTCGCCGACATCGACGGACCACTGGAAGAGCGTGCCGCCCGCCGCGCCGGTCCAGATCAGTCCGGAGACCTCACGCGTGTCCGGTACGGCGACCAGGTCGCCGACCCAGGTGGTCGGGTCCAGCTCGGCACTCAGGTCGAACCGCAGACCGAGGTCGACCTCCCACCGCTGGTCGCCGTCCTTCAGATCCAGTCCGCGTACGACGGCACCGTTCCCACCGCACGCGTCCACGACCACCGCCAGGTCGCCGATGAGCTCGCCCTGCGTCACGGTGCACCGCAACTGGGTGCGCCAATGTGTCGGACCGCTCACGCCGTGGGCGACGACGTAGTTCCCCTCCGCCACCAGCAGCTGGTTCGCGTCGACCGCGAGCGCCACACCGTCGGTGTGGACCTCGGTCAGCACCTCTCCGCTCACCGCATCGAGTACGGCGTACGTCGGCAGGTCGATGCCCGCCGGTGCACGGTTGCCGGCGTACGGGAGGTGCGCGGCGATGGTCCGCCCGTCGCCGGAGATCAGGAGCCCCTTGGAACCACTGGAGGCGGCGTCGTTGACGTCGGCCCGCGAGTACCGCCACCGGATCTGGCCGGTGGTCGCGTCTGACATGACCACGCCGTCCGGCCGCAGCTCCGCGATGCCGCCCGCCGTACCGGCGATGGCGCCGGCTGCCGGGACCTCACGGCTCCACGCCAGGGTCCCGTCGAGCTGCACCGGCATCTGGTCGGGCTTGGTCGTAGTCGTCGTGCTGACCGTGTTGGCGGTCTCCAGCCGGGCCTGCACGAATGGCTCGCCCGCCGACACCACGATCCAGGCCAGCACTGCGCCACACACGACGATCGCACCGATGCCGAGCAGTCGCGGTGGGGCTTGTGCGTACGGCGGTGCGAGCCGCAGACGTCTCGCCAACGCCAGCAGCGCACCGGCGACCACCAGAGCCGCGGACGCGAGCATCAGGTACGGCCAGCGCTCCGACATCGCCGCACCAGGCTGTGCGGCGGGCCATCGCCACCAGCAGATGCCGACCGCGATCAGCCCGATCACTCCGAAGACCAGAGCTGGGACGGTGACGAGCCGCTGCTGTGTCCGCCGGAACCATGCGCACGACAGTCCGGCGGCGAGCGCAGTACCCGCGATCGGTGTCCAGACCGGGAAGCCGGTGGTGTCGTCCGGACCGACCGGCCACTTGGCGGCCGCGCCCAGGCCACGGCCGAGCAGGACCGAGGCGGCGACGATGACTCCGAGGGCAGCACCGAAGTACACGATCGGGATCAGCCCGCCGATCGGCCGGGCGGCCTTAGGGCCTAACGACTCGACCTCCCGATGGAGGTTCTCCCGGGCGTCCTGCTCCCAATCGGTGTGGCCGCGGTCGGTCGCGTACAGGCGCGTCTCGGCCAGGCTCTGCAGGAACGACATCCGGCCGCGCGCGAAGTCCCGCTCGCCGATGTGCCCGTACTCCTGCCGGATGCCCGCGGCGTACTCGTCGTACCGCTGCTGCGACATGCTCAGGATGCGCAGGTCGGCGTCGCACAGGACCGCTCCATTCGCGTCGTCCGGCTCGCAGTCGTGTTTGGCGGTGAGCCGGATCAGCCGGCCGACCTCCTCGACCCGCGCGGCGTCGACGCCGTACGCGGCCAGTTCGAGCTCGGCCAGCTGGGCCGAGACCTCCTCGTTCTCGCCGGGGTCGGCCTGCGGGTCGTAGATCGCGTCGTGGAACCACGCCGCGAGCCGGACCGTGTCCGGGTCATCCGCGGCGCCGGCCAGTACGTCGACGGTCTGCAGCACCTCGGTCAGGTGCCTCTGGTCGTGATAATGACGGTGTTGCTCTGCGTAACGAGCCAGCAGATCGTCGCCCAACGGCTGCGCGTGCGGCAGCAGGCGATTCCACTGGTCGCGCAGGTCCATGGCTACGGAGTCTCGCACTCGGTGGAGGCCTCGGCCGACCGATCCGGCGTTCCCGGATAGGGTCGTGGCCAAAGCGATATCGGCTCGTCACCTGACCGCTTCGATGGGTGCGTCAGGCATCGAATCCCATCGATGAAATTGCGGTGCAAGTCACATTTCCGGCTCGGGAGGACACCATGCGCTTCGGTCTTGTCGGCACCGGTCCCTGGGCTCGGCTGGCGCACGGACCAGGGCTGCGAGCCGCGTCCGGGGCCGAACTGGCCGGCGTCTGGGGCCGGGACGCGGCGAAAACGGCCGAGTTCGCGGCCGAGCTGGAGGTTCCGGCGTACGGCGACTACGCGGAGTTACTGGAGACGGTGGATGCGGTCGCGTTCGCCGTACCGCCGAAGGTGCAGGCGTCGATGGCGCTCGAGGCTGCTGCCATCGGCAAGCATCTGCTGCTAGACAAGCCGGTGGCCGACTCGCTCGACGATGCCCGCGCGCTGGCCGACGAGGCCGCCGACGAGGGGATCGCGACGCTGGTGTTCTTCACCGGCCGGTTCGATCCGATCATGCGGCAGTTCTTCGCGGAGGTGCAGGCTCAGGAGGGGTGGAAGGGCGGTTGGGCCCGGATGCTGGCAGCGATGGACCCGAACGCCGAGTCGCCATGGCGGCGTGAGGAGCGAGGCGCGCTCTGGGACGTCGGGCCGCACGCACTGTCCAACTTGAGTGCACTGCTCGGGCCGATCGTTGAGCTGAGCGCTGTCGGCGGCGCGGGCGGGCTGGTCCATCTGGTCGTGACGCACGAGTCCGGCGCGACGAGCACCGCCAGCCTGACGCTGTCCGCCCCGCCGTCCGGCTCCAGCTTCGAGACCGGCGTCTGGGGAGAGTCCGGTACGGCGCTCATGCCAGACGGGTACACGGCACCGGTCGAGGTGTACCAGGTGGCGGTCGAGGAGCTGGTCCAAGCGGCGGAGTCAGGGGAATCGCACCCGATTGATGTCGCCTTCGGCGTCCGCGTCGTCGAGCTGCTGGCATCCGCGGAAGCCCAACTCGCCCGCTAGCCGCAGAACGTCGTACTGCGTTATCGCTTCTGACTCAGCGCAGGGCGATGACGGTGTTGCTGCCTGAGGTGAGGACGAGGTTACCGATGGCGCGGGCGTCTCGGCTGCAGGAGATGCCGGTCGGGAGGCGGACCTGACGGAAGCCGAGTCGGCTGATCACGTTGGCCTGGCAGCCGTCCACGCCGCGGCCGAGGGAGATCACTCGGGCGTCCGCCGTGACGGTGACCTTCACCCTCGGGCTGACCGGTGCGGTCTTCTGCCAGGCGGTCTCCCCGGTGCTGGCGTCGATAGCCGTGACGACGGTCCGGCGGTTCTCCAGCGTGCTCGGGCCGGGGCAGTCCACCACGACCAGGTACCGGCCGACTGGGTTGAGCAGCGTCCGGCACGCCCAGGTCCGTGGCACCGGCCAGCGCCACTTGATCTCGCCGGAGCGCGGGTCGATGGCGGTCAGGGCCTCGGGTACGTCGGAGTCCCCCGCGGGCTCGGCGACCACGACCAGTCCGGCGACGACAACGGGACGGCGGTACATGTCGGTCGACGGCTTGGACCACAGCTCCTTGCCGGACTTCAGATCGAAGCCGGTCATCTCGTCACTCTCGTTGCCACAGCTTTGCCCGAGGAATGCGACGACGGTGTCCATGGTCGCGACCGCGCCGATGTCGGTGCAGTTGCCCGGTTCGAACGTCCAGCGCTGGTGGCCGTCCGGGTCGACACCGTGGAGCTTGTCGGAGCCGCGGGCGACGCGCTCGCCGGTCAGCAGCGGTTCGGACTGCTGGATGAGGTGGTCGCGGGTGCCGCCAGGCCAGGTGGCCTTGCGGCGGCCGGTGTTGGCGTCGAGAAGCAGGTAGCCGATGTCGGCGAACTCGGCGAGCACGTAGTCGCCGTTGCCGGTCGCGGTGATGTTGGGCTTCTCGTCGGAGTCGGAGCGGCTGTAGCGCCAGCGCAATTCGCCGGTGGCGGCGTCCAGCATCTCGACCACACCGCTCTGTCGTGGGATGGCGATGCCGTACCGAGTGCCGATCGCCTCCTCCGCGCCGGATCCCGGCAGCGACTTGCTGACCCAGGCGACACCGCCGTCCAGGGTGGAGGGCGATGCCTTGCCGGCTGGCTCGCGTGGACCGTCCACTCGCTCGTTGGAGGTCATCACATAGTTGCGCGCCAGCGGCTGGATGATCAGCAAGAGGATGAGTGCGATCACCCCTGGCACGGCGAGCCAGGCGAGCTGCTGTCCGAGGTTGCGGGGCGGCAGGAAGCGGGCTGTCCGGGTGCGGAGGAGTGAGGCGACCAGCGCTGCTGTGCCGGCCACGAGCAGCAAGACCAGAGCGGAGATGAGCAGCGGCACTCTGAGGCCGACACCGACTGCTGGGTTGATGCTGGGGACTCGGGCCCACGCGACGAGCAGTCCGGTCACGGCGGCCGCCAGGACTGCGCCTGCGGTGAGGCGTGAGCGCTGGCTGGCGCTGCGGGCGCAACGGAACAGCACTGGTGCGCTGAAGAACGCGACCACGGCCAGTACGACGGGAGGCCAGCCGACCTCGTCCTCGGTCGCTGGGACTTGCCAGGACGCGCCCGATGCGGCGATGGAAGCGACGACGGCTCCGACCGCGGTGAAGGTAGCTATGGCGGTGAGTGCTGCTTGTTGCCAGCCGCGCCACGGTGCGGGCAGCTCGCTGTCGAGTCCGGCCAGCTCTGTCTCGAGGTTGATGCGGGCCACCGGGCCGAGGCGCTGCCTGGCCAGTTGGGTCCGGTAGAGGTGGCCGTCGAGGAGCTGGCGGACCTCGTCGTACCGCCGTTCCAGCGCTACCTTCCGGTCGCCGGCGTCCCGGCGTACCTCTGCTGTGTGGACGGCGTACCGGCTGGGGTCGGAGGCGAGGACTGCGTTGACGGCGTCGAGCAGTACGTCGCCGTTCGCGTCGCGGCGAGGTGGTGCGTAGGAGTCGGGCGGGGGTGCGACGAGCTCGCCGGTGAGGCGGATCAGGCGGGCGACTTCGGCGATGCGGATCGGCGGTACGCCGTACCGCGGGAGGAGGTGCTCGGCCAAGCGGGCGGATGCCTCGGCGTCCTCGGCTGGGGTGCCGCCTGGTTCGTGTACGGCGCGGTGGAACCAGGCCGCCAGTCGGACGGACGTGGGGTCAGTGGAGAGCTGGATGAGTGAGTCGAGAGCGGTCAGGACGATCTCGAGGTACTGGTCGCGGTAGGCGCGGCGGGTGCGCTCGACGTACCTGCCGACCAGCTCGTCCGCCAACGATGCCGAGCCGGGCGCCAGCTCGTTCCACCGCCCACGAAGCTCCACCACCGCCCCAGTCTGCCAGCCCCACCTCGACAGCAAACGCTCGATCTCCCCACCAAGACCTCACGTTTCCCGCCCAGGCCCACCACGGTTAGTGGCGGGCGGTGAGGATGCCGGTGAGGAGGCCGGGGTAGAGGGATTCGAGGTCTTCTCGGCGGAGGGTGCTGATGCGGCGGGTGCCTTCGGTGTGGGTGGACAAGACGCCGGCCTCGCGCAGGATGCGCAGGTGGTGGGCTCGGGTGGAGGCAGTGACCGGGAGCTCGATCTCACCGCAGGCGATGCCTTCGGGGGCGTCCGCGAGGGCGCGGATGATCTGCAGGCGCACTGGCTCGCCGAGGGCCTGCAGGACCGACTCGACCCGGATCTCGTCGCGCTCCGGCTGCGGGAGCGCCTTCCTCGTCATGTGTCCATGATACGACGCCCATCGAAGTTCGATGATCTTCGTAGTACGATATCGGTCGAAATAAGAAACCCTCGTCCGGAAGGTCCTCGATGTCCGCACGGATCTACCTGCTCGGCGCCGGCGCGTTCGCGGTCGGCACCAGCGCGTACGTCGTGTCCGGTGTGCTGCCCGACGTCAGTTCCGAGCTCCATGTCTCCCTGACCGCCGCAGGCCAGCTCGCCACTGCGTTCTCCCTGGCGTACGCCGTCGGTGCGCCGATCCTGTCCACGCTGACCGGCCGGTGGGAGCGCCGTACTCTGCTCATCGCCGCGCTCGTCCTGGCCGCGCTGGGCAACCTGATCGCCGCCGTCGCCACCAACTACCCCGTGCTGATCGTCGGCCGGGTGGTGGCCGCGTTCGGAGCCGCCATCTACACCCCGGCCGCCACTCTGTTCGCCACGGGTCTGCTGCCGCCGGAGGAGCGCGGCAGGGCCGTCGCCATCGTGTTCGGTGGCCTGACCTTCGCGCTGGTGCTCGGAGTACCGACCGGCAGCCTGCTCGGTCCGACACTCGGCTACAAGGGTGTGTTCGCCCTCATCACAGCCGTCGCCGTACTCGTCGCCATCGTCGAGCGTGCCGCACTCCCGAAGGTCGATGCGCCACCACAGGTCGGACTCCGCGAGCGGTTCGCCGGCGTCACGGACCGGCGCGTGCAGACCGTGCTGGCGATCACCATCCTGGGCGTGCTGGCGGCCCTGAGCGTGTACATCTACATCATCCCGTTCCTGAAGGAGACCGCGGGCCTGGCCGGCAACGCCACCAGCATCCTGCTCCTCCTGTACGGCGTAGGCGGCGTACTGGGCAACGTGATCGGTGGCCGGGCGACAGACCGGTTCGGCAGCATCCGCACGCTGATCGTGCTGCTGACCGGCATCATCGCCGTCGTCTCCACGCTCGACCTCACCGCGAACTCGATCGGTGGCGCCGCAGCGGCGCTGTTCGTACTGGGTCTGTTCACCTGGGCCTTCAACCCGCCCATCCAGAACCTGTTGCTGGAGCTCGGTGGCGGTCTGCTGATCTCGCTGAACGCCTCGGCGATCTACCTGGGTGCCGCACTGGCCGCAGTGGTCGGCGGTCTGGTCATCGACATGGCCGGTCTGCGCTTCCTGCCGCCGATGTCCGCCGTACTGACGCTGATCGTGCTCGGTCTGGTGTTCACCCTGCGCCGTGATCCGGAGCTGGAGGAGATCGAGCATCTGGAGCCCGAAGAGGACTGCGTCACTGTCACTACGACCGACTGACGGTTCGCACCCGGGATAGAGCAGGATAGCGGCCATGCGTTTTCTGGCCGCCCTCCTGCTGCTCACGTCCACAGTGTCGGGCTCCAGTGACCCCGCGGCGGTCGTCGAAGGCTGGCGGACGTCACCCGTGTACGTCGATTCGTCGCAGCGCGCACTGGTCCCGGACGACGAGGCCGCGAAGCTGGCCGAGCGAATCAAGGACCAGAGCCCGGCGATCCGGATCGCCGTACTCCCGGCGGAGGCGCTGAACGACGGCCGGCGGGACAAGCAGGACTCGGCGCAGGCCTTCCTGGACTCCGTGGTCGACAAACAGTCCGCGGACGGGATCTACGTGATCGTGTTCGGCGGGCTGATCACCTGGGGGAGTGCGGTCGGCGTCGACACCCCGATCGCGAGCATCCTGACCGACGAGCTGGGTAAGCACAGCCGGTCCGATCCGGTCGGCACGCTCAACGGAGTGCTGGACCAGCTCGGCGCACCCAAGGCGCCGAGTGGTCCGCCTGGTTGGCTCTGGCCGTTGGTGATCGTCCTCGTCGTACTGATCGCCGGTGCCTTCGCGCTGCGCTGGTGGAGGTCCCGGCCGGGCAAGGACGAGGGCCCTGCGCTCTACCGCCCGTCGTACGACGTCCTGCCGGACGAGGCGGACACGGTGGAGGAGCGCAGACGGCTGGCCCGCGAGGACGTCACGCGCTTCGGTGAGGAACTGGATGCGGCGGACGTGCGTCTGGATGGCCATGGAGACGGGACCGCGACCACGGCGGACGTGCAGGCTGCGATGGATGCGTACGCCGCCGCCGGCCGCGTCGTCGACGGCAAGCCCGACGACGAACAGTTGCGCGGGGTGCGTGCCACGGTCGGGTACGGCCGCTGGCGGCTGGCCTGTGCACAGGCGCGGATCGCGGGGAAGATCGCGCCGCCCTGGCGAGCGCTCTGCTTCTTCGACCCCGGTCACGGGATCTCCGTGACGGACTGGATGTACAAGCCACCCGGTGGCCGGTCCCGTGAGGTCCCGGTCTGCGCCGCCTGCCGGAACCGCCTCTCGGGAGGAGAACGATGAAACGTCTGCTGGGAGCGTTCGCGCTGGTCGCGGCCTCGGTCCTGCCCGCACTGCCGGCGCACGCGGCCGAGGACCCCGACGCCTACATGAGCACCGTGGCCGGTCACCTCGGCGACGTCGGCATCTGGGTCGACCCGGAGGTGACAGAGCTGTCGCCGGCCGAGGTCTCGCAGCTCGACGCAGCGGCCAAGAGCGCAGTGGCACCGATCCGGATCGCAGTCATCCCGGCGGAGAAGATCAACACCTCGGACAGCGGCTTCTCCGTGAACCTGGCCTGGGAGGGCGAGGAGATCGCGGACCAGCTGTACGACCGCGTCGGTGTGGAGGGTGTGTACGCCGTCCTGGTGGACGCGTCGTCGGAGTCCGACGGCCGCGGGTTCCACGCCGTACAGCGGGCTGACCGTGGGCCGACGTACCACGTGGAAGACGCGGTGAACCAGGCCGTCGACTGCTGCGCGCCGGACTACGAGGACATGCTGGCCAAGTTCATCGAGCGGGCTCAGCAGGTCGACAAGCCGTTCTACATCGACGCTGCGCCGTACGCCGGTGGAGCTGCCGGACTGGCCGGGCTCTGGTGGGGTCTGTCGGCACTTGGGGCTCGCCGGGCTCGCCGCAAAGACGAGAAGGAGCACCTGGAGCTCACCAAGCCGCTGCTGAACGAGGAGATCATCGCTCTGTCGCAGCAGGTGTCCGACCTGCCGACCACGTCCGACGCGCAGCAGTCCAAGCTGTCCAAGGACGTGCTCGACGCGGTCGAGAAGGCGCGGCACCGGCTGGACGCCGCCGAGGGTGATGACGATGTCCAAGCGGTGACGACGCTGCTGGGCTCTGCGCGGTACGGACTGGTTTGTCTGGACGCGGCGCGCGCAGGCGAGCCGATCCCGGAGCCGACGCCGCCTTGCTTCTTCGACCCGCGACACGGTCCGAGTACGGCGTCCGTCGAGTGGCAACCGGAGCGCGGAGCGGTCCGCGAGGTCCAGGTCTGTGCGGCTTGCAAGGAGCGGGCCGTGGCCGGGGAGGAGCCGCAGGTCCGGATGGTCGAGCAGTGGAGTGGCAACCTGCGGCCGTACTGGATGGTCGGCGAGAAGATGTCGGCGTACATCGACGGCTACTGGTCGCAGGGCGACGAGCGCCAGTGGTGGTTCCCCGACGACGACGCTCGCCGGACGAGGGACCGGATGCGGGCTCGCTGGCACTCTCGCCGGCCCGGTGCACGCCTGGGTCGATGGAGCTCCGATGTCGGGAGCTCGGTCAGCAGCTGGTCGGCGTCCTCGGGCTCTTCCGACAGCGACGGCTGGTCCAGCGGTTCCAGTAGTCGTCGTCGGCGCAGCTCCTGGTCGTCCCGCACGCGCTCCAGCGGTGGCGGGTCCTCGCGACGTTCGTCGCGACGCTCAGGCGGCTCCCGCGGTTTCTAGCACCGGCGGTATGTCCTGGCTGTGCAGTACGGCCAGCGACGTGACCGCACGGGTGAGGCAGACGTAGAGGCGGCGCAGACCGGTGCGCTCGTCGGCCTCACCTGCGACGATGCCGGCCGGCTCGACCAGTACGACGTGGTCGAACTCGAGACCCTTGGCCAGCGACGCGGGTACGACGTCGAGGTGCGCGTCGACATCGTCCTCGTCGCCGAGCACGGAGAACGGGATCTGCAAGGCCAGCAGGGCCTTGCGGGTGGCCGGCACCAGGGCGTCCGGAACGATCAGACCGATCGAGCCGAGCCGGGTCGACACTTCGCCGACGGTGTCCATGGCTGCGGCGAGGCTGTCCGGCACTCGCGTGATGGTGAGCTCACCGCGCGCACGTCGTACGGCGGTCGGCGGTGTGAGGTGCGGAGCGATCGACGGGAGGAGGCGGGCGGCGTACTCGATCACCTGACCGGGGACGCGGAAGCCGGCGGTCAGCTCCTCGGTGTGGGCGCCGGACTTGCCCAGGTGCTTCAGTGCCTCGTCCCAAGACGGTGTGGCCCACGGAGTGGTGCCCTGCGCGATGTCTCCGAGGACTGTCATCGAGCCGGTCGAGCAGCGGCGCCCGACGGCGCGCAGTTGCATCGCCGACAGGTCCTGCGCCTCGTCCAGCACCACGTGGCCGAGTGAGGGCGTCCGGTCGACCAGATCGGCGACCTCGTCGATCAGAGTGGCGTCCGCGACCGACCACTTCGCCGCACCGGCTGAGCGGGGCGCTTTCTCCCAGAGCAGCAGCTCCTGCTCTTCCTGGGTCAGGATGCCGTCGGCGTGCTCGGCCAGCAGAGCCGGGTCGGTGAAGAGGCGGAAGAGCAGCTTCGCCGGGTCCACAGCCGGCCAGAGTGCCTCGGCGTACTGCTTGACCGGACGGCTGCGCGCGACCGCGTCCTGCACCCGGTCGTCCGGGGAGTCGCCCGCCGCCTCCATCCGCAGGAGCACGGCGTGGGCCAGCCGCTGTGGCAGCATCGCCCGCCCGGCGCCGTACCGGACTCCGCGCGTCCGGAGCTCGTTGACCAGTTCCTCCGCCTGGTACGTCACCACCCGCCAGCGGTGTGCGCCCCGCGGCACGACCAGCGCCTCCTTCGGCAGCTGCACCTGCGACCACACCGCCCGGTGCAGCACCTCGGCCATCCGCACATCGCCCTTGAGTACGTCGACCGCCGCGGGACCCGGCCCGGCCACGCGCACCCGTCCGACCAGCTCCTCGACAGTGGTCTGCTTCGCCTCGATCTCGCCCAGCGCGGGCAGTACGTCGCCGATGTACCGCAGGAAGCTCGCGTTCGGTCCGACCACGAGCACACCGGACCGGCTGAGCTGGTCGCGGTACGCATAGAGCAGGTACGCCGCCCGGTGCAGCCCGACCGCGGTCTTCCCGGTCCCGGGCGCTCCCTGCACGCAGATGGTGTCGTCGACGCCGGCGCGGACGATCACGTCCTGCTCCGGCTGGATCGTGGCCACGATGTCGCGCATCGGGCCGGAGCGTGGACGCTCGATCTCCGCGTCCAGGATGTTGCTGTGCTGCTCGGCGGCCGCCGAGGAGGTCAGATCCTCGTCCTCGAACGCGGTCATCTCCCCGTGCGTGAAGCCGAACCGCCGCCGGATGCCGACCCCCATCGGCTCGGTCTTGCTGGCCCGGTAGAACGGCACCGAGATGTCCGCTCGCCAGTCCACCACCAGCGGCTCGCCGAGCTCGTCGTTCACATGCCGGCGGCCGATGTGGAACGTCTCGTCGGTCGGCTCCAGGTAGTCCAGCCGGCCGAAGAACAGCGGCACCTCCGGGTCGTCCTCCAGTTCCTTCATCCGCCGCCAGATCGCGGCCTTCAGGAACTCCTCGTTGACCCGGTCCGCGCTGTGGATCTCCAGTGCGCCGGTCTTCTCCCGCATCACCGCGAGCGCGGCGCGCGAGCTCTTCAGATAGTCCTTCTCGGCCTGGAGGGTGTCGGACGAATCGGGGGGCATGCGGAACCTCCGGCAAAGGGGTGGGGAAGCCCAGCTACGTTACTTGAGCACCCGGCGCGGGGAAACCGAATTACGGGTCCGAGGCATGTCGTCGTGCAGGCCGGGGCGGAGCAGCAGCGGCAGCGTGGCCGCGAGCAGGAGCAGTACGACGATGCCGTCCATCCAGTAGTGGTTCGCGGTCACCACGACCACCGCGAACGTGATGATCGGGTGCGCCAGCCAGAGCCAGCGCCACTTCGTCCGGGTGATCAGGATCATCGAGAGCGCGATCAGCGCGGCCCACCCGACATGCAGGCTCGGCATCGCGGCGAACTGGTTCGCCATCCCGCCGGACCGCTCCACGCCGTACACGGACTGACCGAACGCCAGCCCGGTGTCGACGAACCCGGGCATCATCCGCGGCGGTGCCAGCGGGAACACGATGTGACCGACCAGCGCCAGGCCGGTCAGTGCCACGATCGTCCAGCGAACGTGCGAATACGCCTTCGGCCGCCAGATGCTCAGCCAGAGCAGTACGACGGCCGTCAGTGGGGCATGCACCGACGCGTAGTACAGATTCGCGCCCTCGACCAGGTCCGGAAGCTTCAGCGCCGCGTGCTGGATCGAGGCCTCGTTCGGCAGGTGCAGCCAGCTCTGGATGGCGAGTACGTCGTGCGCATGGTCGAACGCGGAGCCGGTGTGTTTGGCCGCGATCTGGCGTCCGGCGCTGTAGACGAGAAACAAGGTCGCCAGCAGGACTGCTTCGCGTACCACCCGCCAGACGACCGGCCCCGTCCCCGATCGCCGGTTCTCGTTCTCCCCACCCAGCCCCACCCGCTCCAGCGCCTGCGTCCCCATACCTGTCGACGGTACCTGCCGTCTGCTCAGGATTTGCCCAGGCGCAACCCTGGCGTTGCCCTGGGCAACCCCTGGTCATGCTCAGGGCGACCGTTCGTGACGCACCCGTCACGCCATTGCGATCATCCCTTCACGGCGCCAGTGAGCACGCCCTTGGCGAAGTGCCGCTGCAGGAACGGGTAGATGATCAGGATCGGCACGATCGAGACGACCAGGATCGCCATCTGGATCGACGCCTGCGGTGGGAGCAGTTCGGTGCCGAGTTCCGCACTACCCAGTTGGGTGTCGTTGATGACGTACGTCCGCAGCACCAGTTGCAACGGCCACAGCTTGCTGTCGTTCAGGTACAGCAGTGCGGAGAAGAACGCGTTCCAGTACGCCACCGCGTAGAACAGCCCGATCACCGACAGCACCGCCTTGGACAGCGGCAGCACGATGTGGACGAACGTCTTCAGTTCACCCGCGCCGTCGATCCGGGCGCTCTCGGTGATCTCGTTCGGCAGGTTCATGAAGAACGCACGCAGCACGATCACGTTGAACGCGCTCACCATCGTCGGCACGATCAGCGCCCAGATGCTGTCCAGTAGTCCGGCGCCTTTGACCACGAGGTACGTCGGGATGATGCCGGGGGAGAAGAGCATGCTGAACAGGACCACCAGCAGGATCGGCCGCCCGGCCGCGAACCCCGGCCGGGACAACGCGTAGGCGAGCAGACACGACACGGTCAGGCTGAGCAGCGTGCCGACCACGGTGACGAAGATGCTGATGAACAGCGCCTGGGTCACCACGCCACCGGCGAACAGCGACTCGTAGGCGCCGAAGTTGACCGAGTCGGGGAACAGCACCAGACCACCGGACTCGTTGATCTGTTTGTTCGGCGCGACGCTGGTCGAGATCACCCCGACGAACGGGATGATCACCACCGCGCAGAACACCAGCAGGACCAGGCCCTTGAACACCCGCATCGGCCAGGACGCCATCGGCACGCCCTGCACGATCTTCCGGGGCGCGCGGCTTCGCGCAACAATCGTCTGCGTCATCGGCTGTACACCCCCTGCTCCCCGAAGATGTGGGCCACCTTGTTCGCGGCCAGCACCAGGGCGACGCCGACCAGGCCCTTGACCAGCCCGACCGCGGCCGCCACGCCCCAAGCACCTCCGAGTACGCCGTTGTTGTAGACGTAGGTGTCGAGCACCTCACTGACGTCCCGGCCGACCGCTTGCTGCTGCAGGATGATCTGCTCGAAGCCCACCGTCAGCGAGTCACCGAGCCGCAGGATGAACAGCAGGATGATGATCCCGCGCAGCCCCGGCAGCGTGACGTGCCACATCTGTTTCATCCGGCTCGCGCCGTCCACGCTGGCCGCCTCGTACAGCTGCGAGTCGATCTGGGACAGCGCGGCCAGGAACAGGATCGTCGCCCAGCCGGTGTCCTTCCAGATGATCTGCGAGGTCAGCAGGACGTGGAACAACTCCGAGTTCCCGATGATGTCGAGCGTGCCCAGATCGTGTGAGCGCAGGTAGTTGTTCAGTAACCCGCTGCCACCGAGCATCTGCTGGAACAGCGCGACCACGATCACCCAGGACATGAAGTGCGGCAGATAGAGAATGCTCTGCGCGATCCGCTTGATCCGCTCGGAGAACAGCGAGTTGAGCAGCAGCGCGAGCAGGATCGGTGCCGGGAAGACGAAGACCGACTGCAGGCAGGTCAGGATCAGCGTGTTCTTCAGCGCCCGCAGGAAGGCCGGGTCGCCGTTGAAGATCACCGCGAAGTTCGCCCAGCCGGACCAGTCGCTGCCACCGATGCCGAGGAACGGCTGGTAGTCCTTGAACGCGATCACGTTGCCGAGCAGCGGCACGTAGTGGAACGCGATGATCAGCCCGATCCCGGGCAGCGCGAACAGCAACAGCACCCGGTCCCGGAGCAGACGGCGCCCCAAGCTGAGCTGTTGCGATCGCGGTGCGGAGCGCTGGAGCATCTACTTGCCTGCCGCCTCGGTGTGGGCCTGCTCGAGTTCGGTGCGCATCGTGTCGCCGCCGGAGGACCGCCAGGTCTGGACCGCCGCCGTCCAGTCCGACACCGGCTTCTTGCCCTGCACGATCTGGTTCTCCAGGTCGAGCATCGTCTTCGAGAGCTGCGTCTGCTTCTTCGACTGGGTGTCGGAGTACAGCCCGTACGACGCGTCGTACGTGAGCCGCGGCGCGACCTTCGTCTGGATCGTGTGCTGGTTCTGCGGAACGTCGGGCTTGCCGGCCCAGTACAGCGCCAGGGCGGAGTCGCTGATGTACTGCACGCCGATGCCGGTCTCGACCACGCCGACCTTCGTCGGCACCGGGTCTGTGCCCTGCAAGGTGTAGTGCCGGCCGGCGATGCCGTACTTGCGGAACAGGTACTCCTCGGTGCCGAACGGCGCGGCCATCCAGTTCGCGATCTTCAGCAGGGTGTCGGCCGAGTGCTTGCTGTTCTTGCTGAACGACGTGACGTTGTTCAGTGCCGCACCCATCCAGGGCGCTCCCGCGCCGCCGTCGAAGCCGGGGACGTCGAGCATGTTCACCGAGAACGCCGGCCCGGCGGTGTTGTCGGAGTAGTACTGGTTCCAGGCGACGAAGCTGTCGTAGTCGAACGCGGCGATGCCGCCGTTGAACCACTGCTTGCGGGCGCTGGCCTTGTCGTTGAACGCGTCCGGGTTGACCACGCCGGCGGCGACCATCTTGCGGCCGGCCTCGAGCGCGTCGAGTTGTGCCTCGTGCTCGTACATCGAGGTGAACTTGCCGCCGTCCTCCTTCCAGACGTTCGGGATCGAGAGCATCTGCCGGATCGTCGACAGTGGCACCCGGGTCCAGGCCCACTTGTTCTGCTTGGCCGCGGTCAGCTCCTTGGCCAGGTCGAAGAACTCCTGGAAGGTCTTCGGCGCCGGATCCTTGATCCCCTTGGCGGCGAGCAGGTCCGCGCGGTACAGCGGCAGTGAGGTCCGCGACATGCCGCGCGGCACCGGGACGCCGTAGATGGCGCCGTTGAAGACGCAACCCTTCCAGTACTCCGTCGGGATGTTGGCCAGGAACGGGTACTTGCTGACCGCATCCCCGGACAACTGTTCGGTCAGATCCATGCACTTGGCCTTCACCAGGCCTGGGATCTGCACGGTGTCGACCGGGATGTTGATGATGTCGGGCAGGTCCCCGCCGGCGATCCGGGTCGCGAACTTGTCCTTGTACTCGTCGTTGGACGCCATGCTGATCTGCAGTTCGGACCCGAGCCGTTCGTTCAGCTTCTGCCAGAACTGGTTCTTGTCCACCGACGGCGGGATCGCGCCCGGGATGTTGGTCAGGAACGTGATCGGCTTGCCGTCACCCGGCGCCTCGCTGATCGCCTTGATCGGGTTGGCCGGGTACTTCAGGAAGCCGTCCAGGACGACGTCGGTGCCGGGCAGGTCCGGCTTGATCTCGCCGTACCTGGTGTAGGTCGGCAGCTTCACCGCCAGGTTGGCGGCCGCGGTGCCCTTCTTGTCCGACGCGCACCCCGCCAGCAGCGGCGTACCGGTGACCGCGACAGCGGCGGCGGCCAGACCACCGCCGAGGAATCTTCTTCTGCTGACTGGCATGAGGCCTCACTTCCATCGGAGGGCCACACCATGACATAGTACGTCCTATGTCTTCAAGAGTCGGCGCGCTGGAAATCGCTCCTACGGTCGTCTTCGACCCGGCGGGCAGCGGCTACCACACGTTCCGGATCCCGTCGGTCCTGGCACGGGGCGAGGTGGTTCTCGCCTTCTGCGAGGGCCGGCTGCACGGGTCCGGCGACGCGGGCGAGATCGAGGTCGTACTGCGCCGCTCGCTCGATGGCGGGCGGACCTGGCTGCCGCTGCAGGTCGTGTCGGCGGTAGCCGGCAAGACGTGCGGCAACCCGGCCCCGGTGATCGACCCGGCCAGCGGCGACATCGTGCTGGTCACGGTGCAGAACGGCGCTGACGCGGTCGAGCTGTCGCTTGCCCGCGGCACCGATCCGGAGTCCGGCCGGCGAGTGTTCGTGCAACGGTCTGCGGACGACGGCGCGACCTGGAGTCGGGCCGAGGAGATCACCGCGCAGGTCAAGCCGTCCGACTGGGGCTGGTACGCGACCGGTCCGTGTCACGCGATCGCGCTGACCAGCGGGCGACTCGTCGTACCGGCCAATCACTCCTTCGTGCCTGCGGAACCTGTCGATGATCTGATCCGGCTGAACGGCGGGCACTGCATCGTCAGTGACGACGGCGGGCACACATGGTCGGTCGGATTCGTCGATCGCAACGATGGCCCGGAGATCAACGCGAACGAGACGGCCGTCGCCGAACTGCCTGACGGCCGGTTGTACTTCAACGCGCGCAACCACCAGGGCACCGGCCCGGCGCGCGTCCACGCGTGGTCGTCCGACGGCGGTACGACGCTCGATGCGCCGTACGCCGGGATCCCTGAAGTCACGGCGCCGGGGATCCAGGGCAGCGTCCTCACGTTGCCCGACGGCCGGCTGCTGATGTCGACGCCGGTGAACCCGTCGAGTCGCCGGGAGCTGACCGTCTTCGTCAGTGCGGACTCCGGTCAGTCGTGGCGCCCCGCGCTGGTCGTGCACCCGGGCATGGCCGGGTACTCCGATCTGGTCCTGCTGCCTGATGGCGCGGTCGGGATTTTCTACGAAGCCGGTGAGACCTCGTCGTTCGCGACCCTGCGCTTCGCCACATTCGCCCTTTGACGTTGGGAGACCCCTTGACCGACTCCGCCCAGTTGACCGGCGTCGTACCGCCGCTCGTCACGCCGTTCACCCCCGAGTACGACGTCGACACGGCCTCGCTGGCCCGGTTGATCCAGTACCAGCTCACCGGGGGTGTGGACGGGGTGTTCGTGCTCGGCACCTCCGGCGAAGGAACGTTCCTGACCGACGAACAGCGCCAGGTGGTGCTGGAGACCACCGTCGCGGAAGTGGCCGGGCAGGTGCCGGTGCTGGCCGGTGTCATCGACACGTCGACAGCCCGTGCCGGTGCGCATCTGTCTGCGGCGTTGAAAGCCGGCGTCGATGCCGTTGTCGCGACGGCGCCGTTCTATGCGGCGACGCATCCGGCCGAGATCGAGCAGCACTTCACGCGGCTGGCGTCGATCGCGGGGGACGTGCCGATGTATGCGTACGACATCCCGCCGCGGGTCGGGACGAAGCTGCCCGCGTCGTTGATGATCTCGCTGGGAGAGCGCGGGATCATCGCGGGAGTGAAGGATTCCAGTGGTCAGGAGACCAGCCTGCGGCAGTTGGTGCTGGACCGGCGGGGCGCTGGGCTGACCGGGTTCGCGATCATGACCGGGGCGGAGCTGACGGTCGACTCCGCGTTGGCGTTCGGCGTCGATGGCGTCGTACCAGGGCTGGGGAATGTGGATCCGTCCGGGTACGTGCGGTTGTTCGACGCGGCGTCGGCGGGCGATACCGCGACGGCACGGGCGGAGCAGGATCGGCTGTTCCGGTTGTTCGAGATCATCACCGTGGCGGACCGTTCGCGGATGGGCGCGAGCTCGGCAGCGTTGGGCGCCTTCAAGGCCGGGCTATACCTGCTCGGCGTCATCGACTGCCCGCTGACCGCCTTCCCCTCGATCCCCCTGAACGACGAGGAGATCGCCGCGATCCGCCCTCTACTTGATCGTGCCGGATTACACTGAGCGGTCCTAGACGAGGAGGCCGGCAGTGACAACGGGTGGGCTCAGCCGGGCACGCGGTGCGGCGGGGAATCAGTCCTTCATTCGCGACCAGATGAAGTCGTACATCCTGGAACGCGGGCTCAAGGCGGGTGACCCGCTACCCAACGAGCAGGAGCTGATGGCTCAGCTCGGTGTCGGCCGGCACCCGTTGCGCGAGGCCATGAAGGCACTGCAGGCGGTCGGGATCATCGAGATCCGGCACGGCTACGGGACGTACGTCGGCGAGGTGTCACTGCAGTCGCTGGAGGACGGGCTCGCGTTCCGGATGTCGCAGTCGATGGCCGGCGACCTGCGCGACGTACAGAACGTGCTGGAGGTCCGCCAGGCCATCGAGGTCGGCATGGCGGACGACGTGGTCGCGTACTTCAAGTCGCACGGGTACGACGCGCTGGAGCCGATCGTCGAACGCATGGAGGCGAAGGCCCGGTCCGGCGAGTACTTCCCGGACGAGGACTGGGCCTTCCACCAGGCCCTCTACGAACCCCTGGGCAACGCGCTCGTGATCGACCTGCTGTCCGTCTTCTGGCGAACCTTCGCCCAGGTCGACGCCCGCCTACCCGGCGCCCGCTACACCCCTGCGGACGCCGCCGCCTGGCACCGAGACCTCCTGCTCGCCCTGGAGTCCGGCAACTCGGACGCCTTCGCCCGCTCCATGAAAAGCCACTTCAACGGAATCCACACCCGTCTAGGCGAATAGGGCCGTACAGCTCGACAGGACGTCTCGGCTGCTCAGGGGCCTGTCGCGGGTCGGCCGAGCGTGCATCGGCTCGCTCGGCGGTGACACCTCCTGTCGAGATGCCCGCTGTGGACAACCCACGTCACGATCCGACCGATTTCAGGCACCATCCCAGGGTGGAATCGCCCGCTGAAGTCCTTGCCCGTCTCGGTGGGTGGGCTACCTTCGCCGAGTTGTCGGCACTGACGTCTCGACGAGCTGTCGCGGCAGCGCTCGAGCGTGGAGAGGTGCGGCGAATCGCGTTGGGGATGTACGCCCTGCCGGAGCTGCCGGCGGATCTGGCGGCAGCGCTCGCGTACGACGGTGTGCGCTCGCATCTGAGTGCCGCGAGAACATGGCAGCTTCCGCTCCTGGTGGTGCCGGAAAAGCCGCATGTCACCCTTCCGCCCAACCGTCATCCGCGTCCGGGGCCGCCGGCCGTTCTGCATTGGGCGGCGGTCGACGCGGACGAGCGACGGAACCGGAGCACCTCGTTACTGCGGACGGTGGTCGACTGCGCCCGAGTTCTGCCGTTCGGCGAAGCGCTGGCCGTCGCTGACGCGGCGCTCGCTACCGGGTATCTGAATCGCGAAGAGCTCCTCGCCGCCGCCATCGCGATGCGCGGGCCAGGATCCCCGAACGCTCGCCGAACAGCCCTCGCGGCGACTGGCTTGTCCGGCAGCATTCTGGAGTCCATGCTCCGGGCGCTCCTCATCACCGAGGGCATCGACGGCTTCGAGCCGCAGGTACCGGTGACCAACGGGTTGTTCCGGGCAAGGGTCGACCTGGGACATCGCGTGGCGCGGGTGGCGCTGGAAGCGGACGGCTTCGCGTTCCACGGGTCCCGGCGGGACTTCGCTGCTGACTGCCATCGGTACGACGAGCTGGTGGCGGCCGGGTGGTTGGTGCTCCGGCTCACCTATGAGCACATCATCGGAGACCCGGCCTGGGTCGTCGCAACGATCCGTGCTGCGTTGGCGCAGCGAGGCCGTGCACACGGACAGGAGGTGTCACCCGCTGCATGAGCCGGTGACGCCTCGCCGAGCCTGCTCGATCGACGCACCCGAGCACACCACCTGTCGAGCTGTACGGCCCTCAGGCGAAGAGGTTCTCGGCGTCGACGATCGTGTACGCGTAGCCTTGCTCGGCCAGGAAGCGCTGGCGGTGGGCGGCGAATTCGGCGTCCACGGTGTCGCGGGCGACGATGGAGTAGAAGCGCGCGGTGCGGCCGTCGCCCTTGGGGCGGAGGACCCGGCCCAGGCGCTGGGCCTCCTCCTGGCGGGAGCCGAACGTGCCGGAGACCTGGATCGCGACGGAGGCCTCGGGCAGGTCGATGGAGAAGTTGGCGACCTTGCTGACCACCAGGCGGTCGATCTCGCCCTTGCGGAACGCGTCGAAGAGCCGCTGCCGTTCGCGGACCGTCGTCTCGCCCTTGATCACCGGGCATTCCAGCCGCTCGCCGAGCTCGTCCAGCTGGTCGATGTACTGCCCGATCACCAGCAGCGGCTCACCCGCGTGGTGGTCGGCGATCCGCCGTACCAGCCGGGACTTCGCCGGGGTCGACGCGGCCAAGCGGTAGCGGTCCTCCGGCTCAGCCGTCGCGTACACGAACCGCTCGGTCTGCTCCAGGTCCACTCGCACCTCAACACAGTCGGCCGGTGCGATCCAGCCCTGCGCCTCGATGTCCTTCCACGGCGCGTCGTACCGCTTCGGGCCGATCAGCGAGAACACGTCACCCTCGCGCCCGTCCTCGCGGACCAGGGTCGCGGTCAGGCCGATCCGTCGCCGGGTCTGCAGGTCCGCGGTCATCCGGAAGATCGGCGCCGGCAGCAGGTGCACCTCGTCGTACACGATCAGGCCCCAGTCGCGCGCGTCGAACAGCTCCAGGTGCGAGTACACGCCCTTCCGGCGCGTCGTCATCACCTGGTACGTCGCGATGGTGACCGGGCGGATCTCCTTGCGGGCACCGGAGTACTCGCCGATCTCGTCCTCGGTCAGGCTGGTGCGGCGCATCAGCTCGTCCTTCCACTGCCGCGCGGACACCGTGTTGGTGACCAGGATCAGCGTGGTCGCGGACGCCTGCGCCATCGCTGCCGCGCCGACGATCGTCTTGCCGGCGCCACAGGGGAGTACGACGACACCGGAGCCGCCGTGCCAGAACGAGTCCACCGCCTGCTGCTGGTACGGGCGCACGTCCCAGCCGTCACGCACCAGCTCGATCTTGTGCGTCTCGCCGTCGACGTACCCGGCGAGGTCCTCGGCCGGCCAGCCGAGCTTGAGCAGTGTCTGCTTGAGGTGACCGCGCTCCGAGGGGTGCACAAGGACGGTGTCGTCGTCGATGCGATCGCCCAGCATCGGCTTGACCTTGGCGCTGCGGAGCACCTCCTCCAGAACCGGCCGGTCGGTCGTCACCAGCACCAGTCCGTGCTGCGGGTGCTTCTCCAGCCGCAGCCGCCCGTACCGGTCCAGCGTTTCCGCGATGTCCACGAGCAGGGAGTGCGGGACGGGGTAGCGGCTGTAGCGCAGCAGTACGTCGATTACCTGCTCGGCGTCGTGCCCGGCCGCCCGAGCGTTCCACAACCCCAGCGGCGTCAGCCGATAGGTGTGCACATGCTCCGGCGCGCGCTCCAACTCGGAGAACGGCGCAATGGCCTTCCGGCAGTCGTTGGCGTCCGGATGCGCAGTCTCCAGCAAAAGCGTCTTGTCGGACTGCACAATCAAAGGACCGTCTGTCACTGCATCTCCCATTCGGTGTCCGACCTTCCATTGTGCCTCGTCCTGCAAGTGGGCGACTGACCGCGGCACATGCGTCCGAAGGAAGAGATGAAAGGACGGCGGCCAGCTCACTCCACGACTCGGGCTGTGGAGATGCGGTGGAGGGCGTAGGTGCGGGGGTGGTCGGTGGTGTCTTCGTAGGCGGTGAGCCAGCCGTCGGCGACTCGGACCGGCTCGACGATGCGTTCGGAGGCGGTGCCGTTGTGGTCGACGTACGAGATCCAGGTGCGGGTGTGGGACTCGGCCGCGTTGGTCAGTACGGCGATGGTCTCGGCCGGGGCGATTGGCTCGATCAGACCCTCGTCGGCGGGGCGCTCAGCGGCGATGCGGTCGCCGGCGCGGACCTTCTCGATCACCGCCTTGACCTGCTCGTCGGTCAGGTCGACCGCGCTGTCCGCGAAGTCCCGGCTGGAACGGCGCCGTGGCGTGTCACCCCGACGTGTCCCACCACTGGTCACATGGATGACCCCATCGAACGTCTCGGCGAGCGGCGCCAGCCCCGCCTCACGCAGCCGGCTCAGCACCATGTCCGGCGGTGACGGCGACACCACCACCGTCGGCGCCAGCCGCCGGAACCGAATACCCGGCAGGTTGGAGCTGAGCAGCTGCGTCAGCACATCCTCATCATCACACCGCAGGTACGTCGACGCCGTACCAAGCCGGAGTACGCCGTGCCGCCGGGCAACGTCGTCGATCAGGTACGTCAGCGGCTGAGGCACCGGTGTACGCGAGTGCTCAGCCAGCCACTTGTGCAGCTGATCCGCGGTCCGCCCGAGGTCGAACGCACGCCGTACCGACGCCTCGCTGAACCGGTAGACGGCCGCACCGCCCTGCGACTCGACGTCAGCCATGGCGGACAGCTCGTCCTGCACCACCCGCACCAGCGGACCGGGCGCGACCGCGGTCAGATCGGCCTGCAGCAACACTTCGGACACCGGCTCCGGCACCAGCGGGCTGATCGCCTCGGCCAGATCGTCCACCGTCGGCTCCGCGTCGAGCAGCGGCCGCGCATGCTGCGCCAATGCACCAAGACCGGTCAGACCCAGCAGAGCGGCCTCGGTGATCGTCCACTCGACCAGATCGTCGCGGAACTGCCCGCCACGTCGGGGCCGATGCCACGCCACCCAGGTGACCACTGACTCCGGGGCTGGCGCCGAACCAGCGTCGGCCTTCGACAGCGCCTGCAGTGTCAGCACCCGGACCTCAGGCGCCAGCAACCGCTCCAGATCCGGTGCGAGCGCGTTGATCAGCCGCTCGCGCGCAGCAGCCGTCGCACCACCACTGTCACGCCGGCCGATCAGTCCGATCGCCCGCATCCCGGTGAACCAGGCCGACACCAGCTGAGCCCACCGATGTGCCAGGTTCAGGTCCAGCCAGTCGTCGTACGCGCTTGTCGGCAGCCAGAACTCACTCGTCCCGATCTCAGCCGCAGCAACCAGTCCGGCGGCGTACGCGAACTCCAGCACCGCAGCGGTCGTCTGCTCGTCCGCACCGATCTTCCCGGCCAGACTGCGCAGCTCACGCACTCCGATGCCACCGGTCCGCAGCACCGGCGGTGGCTCGGTCCCCAGCTGCTCCAGAGCCCGATCCACCTGCCGGACAAGGTCGAGCGCCGCACCAGCAGCCGCCCGGTCCGCGATCGACGCAGAAACGGTCTTGCCATCGAGCGGCGGCGGCGTTGGCCGAGTCGACGCCAGCACTCGCCCACCCCGCAGGTGCAGTCCGATCTGCCGCGGCAGAACGACGGTGTTCGCATCCTTCGGTACGACGAGACCGCGTGCCAGCAACCGCTCAACCGGCGTACGGGCGGAGGCGATCGTCACCGGACGCTCAGCCTTCTCCACCGAGCCGGTCGGCGGACCCCATGTCAGCTTCGCGAGCACCTCACGCGCGTCCGGCCCGGCGTCCTCGATCAGCTGGTCCAGATCGCCGAAGTGCCTCGTGGTTACCGGTCCGAGCCCGGCCGGCGTCGGACCGAGCAGCTCGTGGACGGCGCGGATCGGACGCAGGTCGTCCTCCGTGCCCCACACCAACGCGAGCTTCAGCAGTTCGTCCACCCGAGGCCGGACCACCTCGACGGGCTGCGCCACTCCGGTCGCCAGCGCGGCCAGGTTCACCGGCTCCGGCAGCGCCGACAGCGACTCCAGCAGATCGACGCCGAACTCGTCGAGCCGGTTGATCGCCCGCGCGGCGGACGCGTTCGTCGTGGCTCGCGCCGCGAGCTGGCCGGTGTCCGCGGGGATAGGCATCGCCAGATCCGGGCGACGCTGGAGCAGTAGACCGAGCGCAGCGTCGTCCCAGGTACGCAGGGCCTCGGCGAGGGTGCGTGGGCGGTTGCGCTCGGATGTGCTCATCCCTACAACGGTACGGCCCCAGCCCTACCCACGACGAACCGTGTCACTCCGCGGCCCCGGCGCTGCCGATGCGGTGGAAGCCGACGCGTTCGTAGACCGCCGCGACCGCCTTGTTCGCGGCGGACAGCAGGATCAGATCGACACCGTTCGCGAACGCGTGCTCGGCCAGCGTGGACGTGACTGCCGCGGCCAGGCCACGGCGACGCATGGACGGCAGCGTGCCGACACCGACGATCTCGGTCGTGGCGCCGACCGCCTGGTGCTGCCCGCTGGCCACCATGCCCTCGTCGGTGAAGGCGCCGGCGCTCACGGTGATGCCGCTGGCGACCCGCTCCACCATCGCCGCGAGCCGGTCGTCCGGTACCGCAGCGGCTTCCGCATCCCGTTCCGCAGGTCCGCCCGCGCCGATCGCCGTACCCGGGTCGTGGAACGCGAGCGACGCCACCGCAGCGGCCTGCCGCAGTACGGCGTCGTCCGCGGGCAGGATCTCGCAGCGGGCGTCCGCGGACACCGGGCGGAACTCGTGGCGTTCGAGCACGAGCAGTGGGTGCTCGACCAAGGTCAGCCCGGCCGCAGCCGCCGCCGGACCGAGCGACGGACACGTCTCCACGACCCACTCGAGACTCAGCGGGATCTCGAGCTCGGCACACCGCGCCCGCAGTACGTCGATGTCCGCCGGCTCGATGACCGTCGACGAGCCCGGCACCGGACGGGCGTAGTACGGCCAGGCCGTCGTACTGCGGAAGAGGGTGAACGGCCCGGCCTGCTCCGGGATCGCACCGGACAGCGGGGCTGCGTGGAGGTAGTCGTCGACTCTGGTGATCATCGCGACGCAGTGAATCACCAGGCCGGATCGAGCGCCAGGGATTATGTCGAACCGCGCGGACCGGCTCCGACGTACCGCATGTCAGTGATGATCGAGGGAGGACGTGGCATGCAGAAAGTGAGCTCGGCGGACGGTACGGCGATCGCCTACGAGCGGATGGGGAGTGGGCCGCGGGTGATTCTGGTCGGCGGTGCGCTCTGTGACCGGAACGCGCTCAAGCCGTTGGCGGTGGAGCTGGCCGCCGACTTCGACGTGGTGACCTACGACCGGCGCGGCCGCGGCGACAGCGGCGACGGTACGCCGTACTCCGTGCAGCGCGAGGTGGACGACCTCGGGGCACTGCTGACGGCGGTCGGCGGTACGGCGGCTGTCTACGGGCACTCGTCGGGAGCCGGGCTGGCCGCGGTTGCGGCGAGCACCGGACTGCCGTTCACGAAGGTCGTGCTGCACGAGCCGCCGTACGGGCCCGACGACGTCGACTCGAGCGAGGACGGCGGACGGGTGCTGGAGCTGATCCGCGAGGGTCACGGGCGGGAGGCGGTCGAGCTGTTCCTGATGATGGCGGGCATGCCGAAGGAGGCCGCCGTCGAGACCGCGGCCTTCCCGGGCATGGCGGAGGTCGCGCCGACGCTCGCCTACGACTTCGCCGTGATGGACCACGGCGCGCCCGGCGGCCGCACGCCGGTCCACGTACTCCGCAAGATCATGCAACCGACCCTGGTCGTCGCCGGGACCGCGTCGCCGCCGTTCATGGTCGACGCGGCCCACCGGATCGTCGGCATCCTGCCCGCGGCCCGGCTGACCGAGCTCGCTGACCAGGACCACGTCGTACCGCCGGAGCTCCTCGCCCCGGTGCTGCGGGACTTCCTCAGCCGGTGAATCAGTCCGCGATGATCTCGATCGCGACCTTGTTCGGGTAGAAAGCGACGTACTCGCGGATGTCCGCGACCGCGTCGTACGGCTGCTCGTAGGTCCACACCGCGTTCACCCCGTCCGCCCCGGCGGGGAGAATGCTGTAGTACGACGCGTCACCCTTGTACGGGCAGTACGTCGCGTGGTCGGTGCGCTCCAGCAGCCCGAAGTCGACGTCCTCGCGCGGGATGTACTGCACCGCGGGATAGCTCGCCTCCTGCAGCGACAGCGCCTCGCGGGTGTCCGCGATCATCTGCTCGCCGAGCCTGACCACGACCCGATCCGGGTTCTTCCCGACCGTGATCGGGTGGTCCGGACCAGGAATCTTCACTGTCTTCTCCGCCATCTCAGCTCCCAGAGAGTCGACCTCACCATCAACTTTTCAACAACCACCCCGTCCCCGCCGGCATTCCCGCGATCGGCGATGATCGTGGTGTGGAGCTGCGCCAGATCCAGTACTTCGTGACCGTCGCCGAGGTACTCAACTTCGGCCGGGCCGCAGAGCAACTCGGCATCGGCCAGCCCGGGGTCAGCCAGCAGATCGCCCGGCTGGAGCGGGAGTTGGGCGTGCTGCTGTTCGACCGCTCGGCGCGCGCGATCCGGCTCACCGAAGCCGGCCAGCGCTTCCTGCCCGCTGCCCGGGCCGTCCTGGTCTCGGTCGACCATGCCCGTGCCGCCGCCACCGGAACCACCGGCCGCCGTCTCCGCCTCGGCACCAGCACCGGACTGGGGGAGCGGCTGACGACCGTCGTCTCTCAGCTCAGCGGGCGTGGCCTGCAGGTCGACCTCGTCAGTACGTCGACCCGCGCGCGACTGGACCGGGTTCGGGGCGGGCAGCTGGACGCTGCGTTCGTGCGGGGCCAGGACGAGGTGGCCGGTCTGGAGTTCATCCCGGTCTGGGAGGACGCGTTGCTGATCGCGCTGCCCGCCGCCGTCGCACCGGATGGCGAGGTCCCGCTGAAGGAACTGCGCACGCTGCCGCTGCGGATCACCTCACGACGGGACAATCCGCCGCTCGTCGATCTGGTGATGTCGGCCTGCAGCGCCGAGGGATTCGAACCGGTACTCGGTCCGCGGTCGAGCAATCTGCAGGACACGCACGCGTCGATCGGTGCCGGCCCGCCCAGCTGGACCGTCATCTACGAGTCGCACGCACAAGTCCTCCGCGAGGGGCGGGTGGCGTTCCGTCGGCCCAGCCCGCGGCTTGCTCTGACCACGTGCCTGGCCATTCCGGCCGGGTCTACGGTGAGCGGCGACCTCGCCGTACTGCTGGAGGCCTGCCGGGCAGCGTCCGATCAGTTCGAGTGATAGCTGGGCATCGGATCTGCGTCTGGCTCCGGCCCGCCGGGACGACTGGAATAGGACCAACAGCCGAACCAGGAAAGGACAATCCGATGCCCGTCGTCACCGTTCAGCAAGGCCCCCGGACCGTCGAGCTCAAGCGCGCGCTGGTCGAGCGCATCACCGACGCCTTCGTCGACAGCCTCGGCGTGCCGGCCGAGAGTGTCCAGGTCTGGATCCAGGAGACCCCACCGGAGAGCTGGGCCGTCGGCGGCACGCTCACCGCTGACAAGTAGGTCCTCAGGTCGTGGATGACGTGGTCGCGTCACTCCGCGGAGAGCTGTTCGAGTTCGACCAGTAACAAGGGGCCGCCGTCGAAGGCGCCGCCGTCGATGCCGAGGACGAGGCCGTCGGCGTACAGGTTGGGGCCGGTCAGGTTGGCCGGATCGATGCCGAGTTGGTCGGCCACGATGCTGTGACCGTGGACGATGCGGTGGCCGCCGAGATGCTGCAGCAGGATGGTCGCCACCTCGCCACCGCTCGCGCCGCGGAACGCGTACCGCGACGTCATTCGGCGCCAGATCTCCCACCACACCACGATGTCGTCGGTGTGCAGCTCGGCCCGGGCCGCTTCGTTGATCTGGTCGATGCTGTCGCCCCACTCGACGTACTCCGCGGTGTCGGAGTGCATCAGCAGGTGCCCGGCGTCCAACGCGAGCATCGGCTGCTCGAGCAGCCAGGCGACGTCGTCCTCGGTGAGCAGTTCCTGGTCGCGGTCCCGTCCACCGTTCAGCGTCCACGACCGCTCGAAGCTGCGGGTGGTGATCCCTTCGTGCGGTACGAACTCGTCGCCGAACTTGTGCATCCCGAGCGCGAGGATCTCGTGGTTGCCGAGCAGCATCCGGATCGCCCCGTCCGGCGCCTGCTCGATCAGCCCACGGACATAGCGCAGTACGCCGATCCCGTCCGGGCCGCGGTCGAAGAAGTCGCCGAGGAACCACAGCCGCGCGTCCTGGCCGGACCAGTTGCCGTCGGCATCCGTCAGCCCGGCCTCCTGCAGCGATGCCGTCAGCTTCTCCGGATGACCGTGGATGTCGCTGACGGCATACACCGCCGTCATGTCATCCCCGGACGGTGAGCACGACCAGTACGACGTTGAGGACGGAGACAGCGGTGGCGACCAGGCATGCCAGGAGGGTAGTCGCCCACCGGTTGGTGAAGTCACCCATGACGCGCCGGGAGGCGGTCAAACGGACCAGCGGCCACAGGGCGCAGGGGATGCCGAAACTGAGCACGACCTGGGACACGACCAGCGCGCGGCTCGGGTCGATGCCGATCGCAAGGATGAGCAGGGCCGGGATCAGGGTGATCAGGCGGCGGACCGCCAGCGGGACGTGGCGCTGCCAGAAACCGTCGAGGATGACCGAGCCGGCGTAGGTGCCGACCGAAGAGGACGCGAATCCGCTGGCCAGCAGGGCGAGCGCGAACAACAGCGCGGGCAGCTGGCCCAGACGGTCGCCGATGGCGGCGTGGGCGGCGTCCAGTGAGTCGGCGCCGGTGCCGCTCAGCGCGGCGGCGGCCACGACGACCATGGCGAGGTTGACCGCGCCGGCCAGCGCCATCGCGACGGCCACGTCGATCCGGGTGGCCCGCAGTACGCGGGACTTGCCGGCGGCTGACCGGATCGTCTTCCAATGCCGGTCGGTGACCAGTGCGCCGTGCAGCCAGATCGCGTGTGGCATCACGGTCGCGCCGAGCATGCCGGCCGCCAGGACGAGGGACTGGGTCCCGTCGAGCCGCGGCACCAGTCCGCCCACCACTCCGGCCGCGGACGGCTCGGACTGGACGGTGGAGACGACGAATCCGACCAGAACCACGGCGAGAAGTCCGATGATGGCGGCCTCGAATGGCCGCTGCCCGCGCTTCGACTGATAGACCAGCAGCCCGAACGACACCGCGCCGGTGATGGCACCACCGAGCAGCAAGGGGATCCCGAAGAGCAGGTTCAGCGCGATCGCGCCGCCGACCACCTCGGCCAGGTCGGTCGCGATCGCCACCAGTTCGGCCTGGAACCACAACCCGGTCGACGTGGACCGCTTGAAGTGGTCACGGCACAACTGCGGCAGCGTCCGGCCGGTCGCGATACTCGCCTTCGCCGCCAGATACTGCACGAGCACAGCCATCAGGTTCGCCCCGACCACGACCCAGCAGAGCAGATAGCCGTACGTCGCGCCGGCCGCGATGTTGGTCGCGAAGTTCCCGGGATCGACATAGGCGACCGCCGCAACGAACGCCGGTCCGAGCAGGAGCAGCCCGGACCGGTTCAACTGCCGCCGCAGCGGTGCCGGTGCGTACATGGAAGAAGTTTCCATGACAGCACCGACAGCGCATACCCCTGATCTCGCTTTGAGACAGTTCGAACACGCTGTGAGACAGGAGTTACAGCTCGAGCACCTGCTCAGGCCCAGGAGAAGTGGACTTCGAGGGAGACCTGAACGGTGTGCTCGCCGGGCGTGATGTTGAGGGCCGCGTCGAACTTCGCCGCGCCGCCGCTCGGCGCCATGCCTTCCGCCATCGGGAAGTGGCGGTTGGTCTCGGAGATCGACGTGACCGAGCCGAGGGAGTAGCCGGCCAGGGCGGCGAGTTCCTGCGCCTTGTCCCGGGCCTGCCGGAAGGCGAGCTCGCGGGCACGGGTGAGCAGTTCGGTCTTGTCCTCGATGTCGAACTGGAGTCCCTGCAGTCCGAGGCTGTTGCCGGCAGCATCCACCGCGGCGTTGAGCAGCCGGCCGAACCCGGTCAGGTCCTTCGTCGTCACCGTCAACACGTGCGAACCGCGGTACCCCGCGACCGCGTCCTGACCCTTGTACTCCTGGTAGACGTTCACGGTGGTTGTCGAGATGTCGTCCGCCTCGACGCCCTGGCCGCGCAGTGCCGCGGTGACCGCATCCGTCCGCTGTGCCACCTGCGACACCGTGGCCGCCACGTCGGGAGCCACAAGCTCCACGCTGAACGACACCCGCAGTACATCCGGCGCCGCACCAGCCTGCCCCGACCCGACAACCCGCACCCCAGCGTCCATTGCTGCAGTCTGACACTTCCCTCGGTCATCGGGGTCTGATCATCTGGTGTCGGCCGCGCCGTCATCCGGCCGCGGCACACTGCACCATCGACTTCACGCCCAAGGAGACTCTGATGCGCAGCCGGATCCTCATCTCTACAGCTCTCGCCGGTGTCCTGCTCACCGGACTGACCACCGCCGACGCGTCCGGGAAGGACTCCGGCGTCGCCCGGGCCTTCGAGGCGACCACGCGCAGTACTGCGTGGACCCAGGTGGCGCGAGTGCCGTTGAAGTTCCCGACGTACCACCCGCAGGGGTTCGCACTGGTGGGTGATCTGATCTTCATGACCAGCGTGGAGGTGCTGGAGGCGCCGGTGAAGTACCCGGAGCCGGTGGACGGGTACGACCGCAGCCCGGGCAAGGGGATCGGGCACCTGTTCGTGATCGACCGGCAGGGCAACCTGAAGGAGGACATCCACCTCGGCGAAGGTACGGCGTACCACCCGGGCGGCATCGACTACGACGGGCAGAACCTGTGGGTGCCGGCGGCGGAGTACCGCCCGGACTCGCGGGCGATCATCTACACCGTCGACCCGAAGACCTACCGAGTGACCGAGCGCTTCCGGGCGAACGACCACGTCGGCGGCGTCGTCCGTGACCGCACCACGGGCCTGGTCCACGGGGTCAGCTGGGGCTCCCGGACGCTCTACGAGTGGACCGCGACCGGACGCCGCCTGGAGGCCGTACCGAACGAGAGCCACATCCTCGACTACCAGGACTGCGACTACGTGGCCCGCGGCAAACAACTCTGCGGCGGCGTCACCACCCTCCCCGGCCCGGCGAACACCACCTACGACCTAGGCGGCCTGGCCCTCCTGGACCTCCGCACCAACCGCATCCTCCACGAGATCCCCTTCCCCTACTTCTCACCCACCACCAACCACTCCGCCACCCGCAACCCCGTAGCCCTCGAAACCACCAACAACAAACTCCGCCTCCTCACCGCCCCCGACGACGGCGAAACCCCCGGCGGCACCGAACTCCAAATCTACGAATCCCCACTGAGCTAGTCGGGTGCGACGGATTGCGCGGCGGCCAGTAGCCGGCCCGCCCAGTCGACGCTCTTCGCGGAATCGGCAGCAGACACAGCCGCCGCCTGATACTGAGCCTTCGACTTGAGCTTGAGCAGCCGGGAGAGCGTCGTACTACTCTCCCGGCCGACGGGCCCAGCGCCCTTCAGTTCGGACACTGCCTCCGCGTGGTTGTCGGACTTCTTGGTCCTGCCGGTCAAGGCAAGGCAGATCGCATCCTTGTTGATCCCGGAGGTGACCGCGTTCGAAGCCGCGGCGTTGAAGAGTTGAAGATCGTTGGTCAGTTCGACGGCCTCGAGGAACTCGCGAGCCTTTGCCAGGTGTGCTCGGGCTTCATCGAGTGCAGACAATTAGCTGGCCTTTCGGGTGAGGGTTTGTTGGGGTGAGGTGCCGGCGATCGGCACGGCGTCGCGGCGTAGTTCGGTGACCAGGCGTTCGTCACTTGCGATGAGTTGACGAACCTCCTGGGCGCTGTATTCGACGAGCTCGCACGAGTTCCCGGACCACTGGCTCGCGTGTTCGGCCAGGGTTGCGAGCTGCTCGACCCAGCGGGGATCCGACTCGTCGATGTCATCCGGTCGAACGATCAGCAGGTCGAGGTCGCTGTCGGTGCCGCCTTGTCCGCGAGCTGTCGAGCCGAACAGCCAGACTGCCTTGGCGTGCAGCTGCCACGACTCTGCTTCTGCTCTGATGCGTTCGAGCAGAAGCTCCCGGAGTCGCGCGAGGTGGTCAATCGCCTGGTAGGCAACGTGATCCCGGTTCAGCGTGTACAGCCGAGCACGACCGGCCGGCTGTGCGGTCACGACACCGTTCCTGACCAGGTCGTCGAGCACCTTCTGTACGCCGCTGGGACTTCCGGGCGCTCGCAGGAGCCCGGCCACCGCGCGTCCGGTCAGTGGCTGATCGGTCCGCGCGAGCACGCCGAGGACCCGGCCGTGCACGCCGGGAATCACGGTCGACACCGGCTCGGGAAACTGCACGCCGACCACCTCCAATCGCCCACTATATCAGCCACATGCCCACTTTTCAGAACATAGCTAACTGGCGCGGCCGATGATTCGGGCGGGGATGTGGTGGTGGTGGCAGAGGGAGAGGAGGGCGGTGCCGTCGATGAGTTGGAGGGGTTTGCCGGTGGCGAACTGGTAGCTGGTGGGGCCGAAGCCGCTGGTGGTGATGAGGATGCCTTTGGTGGCGCCGGCGTCGAGGACGGTGCCGAAGAGGTCGCGGACGGCCGACGGTGGGACGGTGCGGGTCCAGAGCTTGGCCTGGACGACGAACTTCCCGCCGGTGATCGGGCGGGGATCGTAGGCGACGCAGTCGATCCCGCCGTCGGTGCCGCGGCGGAACAGCCTGGTGTCCAGGCCCATCCGGGTGAGCAGGTTCTGCACCAGGTGCTCGAACGACTCCGGGCTCAGCTCCAGCAGGTTCGGCCGGCTGTCGATCTCGCTGATCACGTCGACCGCCTCGATCGTCCGCGGATCGGCCAGGTCGAACTCCAGCACGGGCTCGACCGGCTGCAGCTCCTCCGGATGCCGCGACACCTCCGCGGAGAAGTAGTGCCGCACACACGCGACCGGATCCAACTGGTCCAGCACCAGCGCCTTGAACTGCTCCCGCGTCGCCCGCAACGTGATCAGGCACGGCCGCACCATCTGCCCTGTCGGCAGGTCCACGGATTCGACCATCCCGTTGAACACCACCGTGTCCACCACGCCGTACCGGTCACTCCCGAAGATCAGGTGCAACGCCCGCAACGCCAACTGTGCAACGAGTTGCTGGTACAGCAACCGCAGTTCCTTCTCCGGCCGCGGCACCGCCAGCACAGCGTCGAGCGAACGGTCATACCGGTACGACGCCTCAGCAGGTACGACGCTCACGTCCGGCAGATCCCACTCGACCGCGAGCAACGTCGACTCGGGCACGTAGCCAACCCGTCGACGGCGGCGAAAGTCGAGTGGCTCCGCCACCCGCTCCAGCGCCTTCTGGAAGTACCGGCTGACCGCCGCCCGGTCCCGGTTCTGCACTGCCCGTTGGTACGCGTCGATCCGGGCATGTTGTTCGGCGGTCGCCTCGTCGAGCCGGCGCTGCTGCTCGAGCTGGTCCCGCAGTGCGCGCGCCACCCGCTCCCGGCGGCTCTCCTCGGACGCCCAGTGCCGTTCGATCGCCTCGGCGAAGCGATCCTCGGCGCATGCCAGCCGGCGGTTGTACCGGCGTTCGGCTCCCCACCAACGAAAACGGCCCGGCGGGTGCGGTACGAACGCGTCCCAGACCGGCCCGGGATGGGGCTCGAGATCGCTCGGCGACGCGCTCGGTGGCGCTCGCCGGGGTGCCCGCTTCAGGGTCTGCAGGTCGGTGCCGTGGACATCGATCGCGAGGGCGTCGGACAGGATCCCGCTGAGCATCCGGACGCGTTCCTCCACCGCAACGGTACGTTGAGCCGCCTCGGCGGTACGCCCAGGTGGCCGGTCGCTGCGGGCGTGACCTTCAACGGTTCGGCCCATCGCCTCACACCTCTCAGCACCAATGTAACCGGGCAACCACGCTGTGCGACCGTGATGACGGAGAGTTGGTAAGGACATTGCTTGCCGTCCACCCCCTGTTTCCTGCCGCACGTGCAGTTGCAGGGGCATCTGACTAGGGCGACGATGACAGTCATGAGCCTGCCGTCGTACGCATCCGGAGTGTCCGAGGTTCCCTTGCTGGGCGAGACGATCGGCGCCAACCTGAGACGCACGGTCGGCGAGTACGGCGACCGCGACGCACTGGTCGAGGTCCAGACCGGACGACGCTGGACGTACGCCGAACTGGGCGCCGAGGTCGACGTGGTCGCGCGCGGCCTGCTCAGTCGCGGCATCGCGAAGGGTGACCGGGTCGGCATCTGGGCCCCGAACTGCGCGGAGTGGACGATCACGCAGTACGCGACCGCGATGATCGGCGCGATCCTGGTGAACATCAACCCGGCGTACCGGACGCACGAGCTGTCCTACGCGCTGAACCAGTCCGGCGTACGGTTGCTGATCTCGGCGACCGAGTTCAAGACCAGCGACTACCGCGCGATGGTCGACCAGGTGCGGCCGGAGTGCAAGTCGCTCGAGGAGACCGTCTACATCGGCACCGGCGACTGGGACGAACTCCGGGACGCCGCCGGTCGCGTCACCGTGGACGAGCTGCACGAACGCGAAGCGGAGTTGGCCTTCGACGACCCGATCAACATCCAGTACACCAGCGGGACCACGGGTTTCCCGAAGGGCGCGACCCTCAGCCACCACAACATCCTGAACAACGGCTTCTTCGTCACCGAGACGATCGCGTTCACCGCCGAGGACCGGCTCTGCATCCCGGTGCCCTTCTATCACTGCTTCGGCATGGTGATGGCGAACCTCGGCTGCACCACCCACGGCGCGTGCATGGTCATCCCCGGCCCGGCCTTCGACCCGGCGGCGACGCTGAAGGCCGTGCAGGACGAGCGATGCACCGCGCTGTACGGCGTACCGACGATGTTCATCGCCGAGCTCGGGCTGCCGGACTTCGCCGACTACGACCTGAGCAGCCTGCGGACCGGCGTGATGGCGGGATCGCCGTGCCCGATCGAGGTGATGAAGCGCTGCGTCGCCGACATGCACATGGCCGAGGTCGCGATCTGCTACGGCATGACCGAGACGTCGCCGGTGTCGACGCAGACCCGTCGCGACGACGATCTGGACCGGCGTACGTCGACCGTCGGCCGGGTGATGCCGCACGTCGAGGTGAAGCTCGTCGACCCTGCGACCGGGCTGGTCGTCGACCGAGGTGAGCCGGGTGAGCTGTGCACCCGCGGGTACTCCGTGATGCTCGGTTACTGGGATGAGCCGGAGAAGACTGCCGAGGCGATCGATCAGGCGCGCTGGATGCACACCGGCGACCTGGCGACGATGCGCGAGGACGGGTACGTGAACATCGTCGGCCGGATCAAGGACATGGTGATCCGCGGCGGCGAGAACGTGTACCCGCGGGAGATCGAGGAGTTCCTCTACACCCATCCCGACATCGCCGACGTCCAGGTGATCGGCGTACCGGACGAGAAGTACGGCGAGGAACTGTGCGCCTGGATCAAGCTCAAGCCCGGCGCCGATCCGCTCGACGCGGCCGGGGTTCGTGCCTTCGCCAACGGCAAACTCGCGCACTTCAAGATCCCGCGGTACGTCCTGCTCGTCGACGACTTCCCGATGACGGTGACCGGCAAGGTCCGCAAGGTCGAGATGCGCGAGAAGTCCGTGGAGATGCTGGGCCTCAGCTGACCTCAGGGTGCGCCTTGACCAGCCGCTTGGGTGCACGCACCTGCCAGGAGTCGGTGACGATCTCGCGCAACTCATCGACGCCGAGCGCACCCAGGTAGGCGAAGATGGCGGACGGGAAGGCCCTGACGATGAAATAGGCGTCCGGATTGCTCTGGATCAAGGCGTTCCGGTCGTCGCCGGTCCAGAACTGCAGGATCTCGCGGCCGTCGTCCTCCCAGCGAAGCCGGGCGAACTGTTTGCCGGAGACGTCGTACGCCGGTGAGCCCTCGTGCGCCTGGCCTTCGGCGACCTCCGGCAACCCGAGCGCGATCCGGCCGACCTCGTCCCAGCTGGACATCTCAAGCTCCCTTGAGGTGGGCGGCGAACTTCTGCAGGGCGGGGGTGTCCTCGCCGCGGCGCCAGATGAGTGCGAGGGCTGAGTCGGGGACGCCGGCGATGGGGATGTTGACGATGTCGGCGCGGCGGTTGTTCTCGGCGGTGGCTCGGCACAGCAGCATCGCGCCGCGGTCGGCCGCGATCAGCGACAGGCCTTCTTCCCGGGTGTGGATCTCGGGACCGCGGTGGATGAGGGCTCCGTCCGGTGTCTGCGTCGGCGCCTGGACCTGCCGCCAGTAGCTCGGCGCCGGGCCCGCGACAGCGATCAGCACCTCATCGGCGAGGTCCTCGACGTCGAGGCTGTCCCGGTCGGCAAAGCGGTGGCGGCAGGAGACCGTGAGGGTTTGTGGTTGCCGGGAGAACACCGGCCCGATGACCAGGTCGTCCTCGGCAATGGGCAGCAGGACGACCGCGGCGTCGACGCCACCGCGCCGGAGCGCGCCGAACGGATCGTTCAGCGGAAGCTCGCAGGTGTTGATCAGGCAGTTCGGGTTCTGCGCCTGGAACGACGAGACCGCGCCGAGCAGTTCGTCGCCGGCCGAGCCCTGGAAGCCGATCCGCAGCGTCCCCTTCACGTCGTTCGCGAACTCGCGCGCGCTCTCGACGACCCGTTCCAGCGCGGCGTACGCGGGTCGCAGCGACGTGAGGAACTCCTTGCCGAGCGGGGTCAGCGCGACCCGGCGGCTGGTCCGCTCGAACAGCGGTCCGCCGATCCGGCGTTCCAGCGACTGCAGCAACTGGCTGACTCGGCTCTGCGAGAGGTAGAGGCGCTCCGCCGTACGCCCGAAGTGGAGCTCCTCGGCGAGCACCAGGAAGCACTCCAGTTCGCGGATCTCGACGGCCACGGCGCCTCCTCCGATCGATGAGCTCAACTAATACAAGCATGATCACATCGCCGTTGTTCCGCACCGGTGCGCGGCCGTTCAGTGGATGTATGACGACAATCTGCGCCGACCAGGTCGCACCGGCCACCCGCGGCTGGGCGCCTCCAGTGGTGATGGCGGCGACCGTGTTCACCGTGGTCACCGCCGAGATGCTGCCGGTCGGTCTGCTCACCCCGATCGGGTCGAGCCTGCAGGTCAGTGAAGGTACGGCGGGCCTCAGCCTGACCGTCACCGGTGTGGTGTCCGCGCTGGCCTCGCCGATCCTCCCGCTGGTGCTGGGCAAGCTCGACCGCCGCATCGTGATGGTCGGGCTGATGGTGCTCCTCGCCGCCGCGAGCCTCCTCGCGGCGGCGGCCCCGACCTTCGGCGTACTGATGATCGCCCGCGTCGTCTTCGGCATCTCGCTCGGCGGTGTCTGGCTGTTCACGATCGGCCTCGCGCGTCGCGTCGTACCGGCGCACGCGGCCGGACCGGCGACCTCGCTCATCTTCAGCGGCATCGGAATCGCTTCTGTACTGGGGATCCCGGCCGGCGCGTACGTCGGTGAACTGGTCGGCTGGCGCTGGGCCTTCGCCGCCGTCGGCGTATTGTCCGCAACGCTCGCCGCCGCTCTCGCGCTCTTCCTGCCTCCGCTATCCGCTGAGAAGGCGGTCCGGCTGAGCGACGTCGCGGAAGTCCTCAAGATCAAGCAACTGCGCGTCGGGCTGGCCCTGGTCGCACTCCTCGTCACCGGCCACTTCGCCGCCTACACGTACGTGCGTCCGCTGCTCGAGAAGCAGGCCGGCATCACACCCGCCCTCATCGGCACCTTGCTCCTCGCGTACGGCGTGGCCGGCGTCATCGGAAACTTCGTCGCGGGATCGCTCCGCCCGACCCGTGCCCTCGGAATGATTGCCCTCGGCATCGCGACGGTCGCCGTACTCATGCCTCTCCTCGGTACGACGCTCGCCGGAGCCCTTGTTCTGCTGGTTGTTTGGGGCTTCTCGCACGGCGGCACCAGCGTGAGCACGCAGGCGTGGGGCCACGCCGCAGCACCCAGTGCCCCCGAAGCTTCGTCCGCCGTACTCGTAGGTGTCTACAACGGCGCGATCGCACTGGGTGCCTTCGCCGGAGGCCAAGCAGCCGACCACCTCGGTACGACGACCGTCACCTGGCTACCGGCAGTCCTCGGCACGGCAGCGCTGATCGTGGTGCTAGCGAACCGCCGCCAGCGCGGCTGAGTCCTCCTCGCCGAAGGTGTCCTCGAGTTGCTCGGGGGAGTAGTCGAGGTCGATCCCGGCCACGTCCGCGCCGACCGCCGACTCGATCGCGCCGAGGCGACGGGTCGCGCGGTCGCCGGCGTACGCCATCAGGGCGGTCGGGTTGATCTCGGGCGGGAGCGCGGGGGAGTTGTCCATCGCCCACTGGATCTGGGTGAGCGCGTGCGGGAGCAACTCCTCCATCGTGTCGGTGACGACCTTCCAGTTCGACTCGTCCGCGGCGACGTGCCGCCGGCAGGTGAACGTGCCCCAGGCCATGTGGCGTCGTTCGTCGTCGCCGATGCGGCGGATCAGTTCCTGCATGCCGGGCAGGACTCCGCGGGACGTGCAGAGCAGGTTCCACGCGTGGTAGCCGGTCAGGGCCAGAGTCCCTTCCACCACGTGGTTGTAGGTGACGGAGGCCCGGACCTGGTTGGCCGGCGAAGGGTCGTCGGCCAAGGACTTCAGCGCGACCGGCAGGGCCTCGTAGAAGATCGCGCGGTAGCCCGGGTTGTTCTCGATGAAGTGGTGCAGGTCCTCGGTGACGCCGACCGCGTCCAGCCAAAGCCGGAAGACCGCAGTGTGCTTGGCCTCCTCGAAGCAGAACTGGGTCAGGTACATCTCGTCGCCGAAGCGTCCCTCGGCCGCCATCGCCTGCAGGAACGGCTGCAGGTCCTCGGTCACCGCCTCCTCGCCGGCGATGAACTGCGAGCACAGCATCAACGCGTTGTGCCTGTCGTTGTCGCTGAGCTCCTTCCAGTCCTTCGCGTCCTGGCTGAAGTCGATGTCGCGTGGATTCCAGAACTTGCGATTGCCCTTGTCGAACAATCGCAGCGGCAGCGCCTCCCAGTTCAGTCCTCCGGACCGCAGCGAAGTGAAGCCCTGCCGGTGCAAAGGATTCGTCATGCGCGACCTCCTGTTGTGCTGAGAAACGGACCGAGCACCCTGGCGAGTTGGTCGGCGACCATGACCGGCGCGGGACCGGGACTGACGATGTGACTGATCACGAGACGCAGTGCGACGTCGACACACGCGGTCGCGTCGTCGACAGGGATCTGCGGCCAGTGCGTACGGACGTGTGCGTCGAGCCGCTGATGACACAGCTCCAGCACCTGCTGCCCCCGTGTGGTCAGCAGCTGACTGGCTTGGTCGGATCCCGGCTGTCCCAGCGCGGCCTTCAGCAGCGGGTTGTCCGCGGCCTGCCGTAGCGCGCCCTCGACCGCGGCCCGGAGACCGTCGATCGGGTCGGACTGCTCGGCGAGCGCCACGTTCACCTCGACCAGGAACCTCTCGGTCTCGCGCGCCACGACCGCCTGCAGCACGCTCCACTTGTCGCCGAACTCGTTGTAGACGGTCTGGCGGGAGACGCCGGTACGCCGGGCCACCTCGGCCATCCGGAGTCCGTCGTACCCGCCGGCCACGATCGCGTCGTATGCCGCATCGAGCAGTTCCTCACGCAGTCGGCGCTTGGTCCGGTCGGCGAACGAGTCCATGGGGCCGATGGTTTACATTTTCGTCCTGAGTGTCAAGTAGCAGGACATGAGATCTTGGATTGTCAACTGATCGCGGAATCCGCGCGCGGTCCCGTCGCCGGAACACGTAGGGTTGGGGACGTGTCAACCGCCGAGATCCAGCCCGCGCCCGCCACCGCCGATGTGCCGGAACTGGTGGTCGGCTTCGACCTGGACATGACGCTCATCGACTCGCGGCCGGGGATCCAGGCGGTCTGGGATCTGCTGTCTGCGGAGACCGGCGTACCGATCGACTCCGACCTGGTGGTCAGTCGGCTCGGGCCGCCGTTGACCATTGAGATGGCGAACTGGTTCCCGCCGGAGCAGATCGACGCGATGGTCGTGCGGTACCGCGAGCACTACCCGTCGCACGCGATCACCGGGAGCCTGCCGCTGCCCGGTGCGGCCGAGTCGCTGGCCGCCGTCCGCGCCCTGCGTGGCCGGACCATGGTGGTGTCGGCGAAGTACACGCCATCGGTGCTGCTGCACATGCAGCACCTCGGCCTCGACATCGACGAGCCGGTCGGCGACCTGCACGGCGCCGAGAAGGGTACGGCACTGCGCGAGCACAAGGCGACGATCTACGTGGGTGACCACACCGCCGACATCGAGGGAGCCCGTGCCGCCGGAGCAGTCGCGGTGGCCGTGGCGACCGGGCCGTTCACCGCGGACGAGTTGCGTGCGTACGGCGCGGACGTCGTACTGAATGATCTGACCGAGTTCCCGGCCTGGCTGGACGCGTACGTCCTCGAGCAGCGCCTGGAAGCGTTGATGAAGCGGCTGTCCGGCTACGACAAGATGGTCGTCGCGTTCAGCGGCGGCGCCGACTCGGCGTTCCTGCTGGCGGCCGCGGCGCGGGCGATCGGCCCGGCCAACGTGGTCGCCGCGACCGCGATCTCGCCTTCGTTGCCGGCGGCGGAGCTCGAGCCGGCGGCGCGGTTCGCCGACAGCCTCGGCGTCCGGCATCTCACGCCGCACACGCACGAGATGGATCGCGAGGGCTACCAGGCCAACGCGGGCGACCGGTGCTACTTCTGCAAGGCCGAGCTGGTCGAGACGCTGCAGCCGATCGCGGACGAGTTCGGCATGACTGCGATCGCGACCGGCACCAACGCCGATGACGCGATCGCCGGCTTCCGGCCGGGAATCCGGGCCGCCTTCGAGCGGGGTGCGCTCACGCCGCTGAAGGACGCGCGGCTGACCAAGGCGCAGATCCGCGAGGCCTCCCGTAGCTGGGGTCTGGAGACCTCGGACAAGCCGGCCGCGGCCTGCCTGTCCAGCCGGATCGCGTACGGCATCCGCATCACGCCGAACCTGCTGGCCCGGGTCGACCGGGCCGAGCAGGCAGTCCGTTCCCGCCTCACGCCGTACGGCGTCCAGAACGTCCGTGTCCGGGATCTGGGTGACGCCGGGAGCATCGAGATCGATCGCGACCTGCTGGACCGGGTGGACCACGAGCCACTCATCGCCGCGGTCGTCGCCGAGGGCTTCCCGGCCGCCCGGCTCGACCCGCGCGGCTTCCGCTCGGGCTCGATGAACGAGCGTCTGAAGAATCCGGAGAAGTACCGATGAGGTGTGGGTCCTGGTCTCTGCGGGAAGCCTGCCGGATCAGATGGTTTCCCGGAGGCGCCGCGGCGCCGGTTCACGTACGCTGGGTTCCCGATCAGGCCGCCCGCCCGGTCGGTTCCGACGATTGACGACTGAAGAGGTTCCCGTGCCCGTTGGCAAGGTCAAGTGGTATGACTCCGAGAAGGGGTTCGGCTTCCTCAGCAAGGAAGAGGGCGGTGACGTCTACGTCCGGGCCGAGGCCCTGCCCGCCGGAGTGACCAACCTCAAGCCGGGGCAGAAGGTCGAGTTCGGGGTCGTCGAGGGCCGCAAGGGTGAGCAGGCTCTGCAGGTCCGGCTGATCGACCCGCCGCCGTCGGTGGCGAAGGCGATGCGGCCGAAGCCGGAGGAGATGCAGCTCGTCATCGAGGACCTGATCAAGCTGCTGGACAACCTCGGCGAGGGCTACCGCCGCGGCCGCCACCCCGACAACAAGGCCGCCCGTCAGGTCGCGACCGTGCTGCGCGGGGTCGCCGACAAGCTGGACATCTGAGTTCAGCCCTCGCGATCAGTCGAGGGCTGCCGGTCGATCCGGGCCTGGATGCCGTCGAGGACGGTCTCCAGGCCGTCGCGGAATCCATCGTCCTCGAAGTCCACGTCGAGGTCGGCCACCGAGTTCGGCTGCTGGACGCCGGCCGCGATCGCCGGGAACCGATCCTCGGTCGCGAGCAGGCGCAGTCGCTGGTTGTATTGCCGGCCCGCGGTCGCGGCCTCCTCGGGGGTCTGCGTCAGCATGCTCAAGGTCAGCTGCATGGTCCCGCGGACGTAGATGTTCACCAGCAGCATCGACGACAGCCGTTCGTTCGCCGTCAACGGCGTACCGTCGAACGCCTGCAACGCCGACTCCATCCAGCCCAGCTGGTTGGGTGACAGCGGCGGCTCCGACACCGGCACCTGCAGGATCCACGGGTGCTGCCGCAGGCTGTCGCGGAACGCCTCGGCCCACCTGGTGATGCGGCCGCGCCAGTCCTGCCCGGCCACCGGCTCGGGTGCCTCGCCGAACGCTTCTTCCAGCATCACGGCGTACAGGTCGTCCTTGGAATCGACGTACCGGTAGAGCGACATCGTGGTGAAGCCGAGCTCGGCCGCCACCTTGCTCATCGAGACCGCGGCCAGGCCGCCCGTGTCCGCCAGCCGGATCGCCGCCTGGCCGATGTCACTCAGGTGGAACGCCGGCTTCGGCCCGGGCCGGGCCGGGCCCTCGATCCCCCACAGCTGCTGCAGCACTCGCGGCAGCTCGACCTGCTCGTCCATGTGGCCCTCCTCGGCGTTCTTCCGGATTGACTGTTTACATCATAGACAGATGTCGTTATGGTCTGTGTATGGCGCACACAGTGTGCGGCGTAAACAGATCTTCGGAGGGGCATCATGGGTCCGACAGAACGAGCGGGACGCAAAGAGTGGATCGCGCTCGGCGTGCTCGCACTGCCGCTGTTGCTGGTCTCGATGGACGTCTCGGTGCTGTACTTCGCAGTCCCGTACATCAGCGCGGACCTGGGAGTCTCGGCGACCGAGCAGCTGTGGATCTTCGACATCTACGGGTTCGTGCTGGCCGGCCTGCTGATCACCATGGGTTCGCTCGGTGACCGGATCGGCCGCCGCCGGTTGCTGATCTTCGGCGCCGTCGCTTTCGGTCTGGCCTCGGTGGCCGCGGCGTACGCGCAGAGCCCGGAGCAGCTGATCGCGGCTCGCGCGGTGCTCGGAATCGGTGGCGCGACCCTGATGCCGTCGACCCTGGCGCTGATCCGGAACATGTTCCACGACGCGGAGCAGCGGGCGAAGGCGATCGCGTTCTGGAGCGCGGTGATGATGGGCGGGATCTCGCTCGGCCCGGTGCTCGGCGGCTTCCTGCTGGAGCACTTCTGGTGGGGTTCGGTGTTCCTGATCAACACCCCGGCGATGCTCCTGCTGCTGGTGCTCGCGCCGATGCTGCTGCCGGAGTTCAAGGCGCCGACCGGCGGCCGGTTCGACCTGCTCGGGTCGCTGCTGTCGCTGGCCGCCGTACTGCCGGTGATCTGGGGGATCAAGGAGCTGGCGGCGAACGGGGCGTCCGCGCTGCCGGTGGTCGCGATCGTGGCCGGCCTGATGTTCGGAGTGATGTTCGTGCAGCGTCAGCGGACCGCGGCGTACCCGATGATCGAGCTGGGGATGTTCCGCAACATGGCGTTCAGCGGTTCGCTGGTGGCCAACACTGTTGGGACTCTGGCCCTGGTGGGCAACGCGGTCTTCATGACCCAGTACCTGCAGCTGGTCCACGGTCTGAGCCCGTTCAAGGCGGCGCTGTGGTCACTGGCTCCGTCGGTGGTGGTTGGCGGTGCGGCGCCGCTGGCGACCTCGCTGGCTCGGCGGATCGACCGGGCGTACGTGATCGGTGGTGCCTTCGTCCTGGCGGCTTCCGGTTTCGGCGTCCTGACCCAGGTGCGGCCGGATTCCTCGCTGGCGGTCGTCCTGACTGGAGCTGCTCTGCTGGCCGCCGGTTTGGTGATGGTGATGTCGCTGGTGACCGAGGCGATCGTCGGATCGGTCGCCCCGGAGCGGGCCGGCTCGGCCTCCGCGGTGATGGAGACCTGCAGCGAGTTCGGCGGCGCGCTGGGCATCGCGGTCCTCGGCTCCATCGGTACTGCGGCCTACCGCTCGGACCTGCCGTCGGATGTGGCGGCTCCGGTCCGCGAGGGTCTGCCGGCGGCGACCGCAGCGGCGGCCCACCTGCCGGCCCAGGTTGCCGAGACCGTTCTGGCCACCGCTCGGCACGCCTTCACCCACAGCATGAACGTGGTCGCAGTCGTCGGTTGCGTCCTTCTTCTGGTCACCGCGGTCGTCGCCACCACAACCCTGCGCGGCACTGCTCCTTCGCCGGAGCCGGTTCCCGTCTCCGGCGAAGAGGACGACCCCGCACTCCAGCCCGTTGCCTGAACCCCTCGACCGAGCAGCCCCGGCGCACCCGCCGGGGCTGCTCTGCGCTTGCCCGCAGGTCCGTCGCTTCAGCGTGGTGGGCGGCGTGGGGTGTCGCCGCCTGGGCGCCGTTTGAACAGGCCGCGCTCGCGCTCAGGCGCCCGCTCCTCGGTCGGCTCCTCGGCCCACCGCGCCTGGTCCTCGAGCGTGTCCTCGTCCTCGTCGTCCTGCTGTCCGCTCCACCACCGTCCGACCGGCTGCTGGGGGTCGCCAGGTGGTTTCTGGTCCTCGATCCTCAGCTCCACCGTCGGCTCGTCGTACCGGCCGGAGCGCTGCGCCCGGTTCGCCCGCTGCTCGGCGACGCTGGTGGTCAGGATTGTGCGGCTCGTGCTGGTCGGATGCTCCGGCTCCGTGTCGCTCGTCCGGTGTGGCGCCTCGCCGGACCGCCGGTGCGGCTCCCCGCCACCAGGTCTGTGACCAGGCCCGCCCTCTGCGCGCAGGCCGGTGGGCAGTGGCTTCGACGGCTTCATCCGGATCACCAGGAAGACCACGGCGAGCAGGACGACCGCCAGGAAGCCGAAGCCGAGCCGCGGGATCAGCGGCAGCACGATGCCGCAGCCACCGCCGATCACCCAGGCCAGTTGCAGCACTGTCTCCGAGCGCGCGAAGACCGACGTACGCACGGACTCCGCGACGTCACGCTGGATCATCGCGTCCAGCGACAGCTTGCCGAGCGAGCTGCACAGCCCCGCGATCAGGCCGAGTGCGATCAGGCTCGGGAAGCCGTACAGCACCGCCACCGCGACCGCGAGCGTCGCGTCCACGATCAGCACCACCAGCACGACCACCTCGGGTTTTCGTGCCTTGAGCAACGATCCGGTCAGGGTGCCGAGGCTGTTGCCGATCCCGGCCGCGGCGATCACCGCGGCGACCGCGATCGCGCCGTCGACCCCACTGATCGGTTTGTCCCGGAGCAGGAAGGCCAGATACATGGTGAGGAAGCCGGACACGAACCGGAGTCCGAGGTTGCAGCGGATGCCGCGTGCCACCGCCGCCGTGATCGCCCGGCGCCGCGCGTCGCGTCCCGCCGTACCGGTGATCTCCTCGTCCGCGGGGGAGTCGACCGCGCTGGGCAGCCGGATCGCGAGGATCAGGCCGATCGTGTACACCACCGCAGCCCAGCGCAGCGACCACTGCGGCCCGATCACGGCGAACGCTCCCGCGATGCCCGCGCCGACGGTCGCACCCACGACGCCGGCCAGCGAGATCCGGGAGTTGGCGGTGACGAGCGTGATCTCCTTCGGCAGCAGCCGAGGTACGGCGGACGCCCGGGTCACGCCGTACGCCTTGGAGGCGACCAGGCAGCCGAGCGCGGCCGGGTAGAGCCAGGCCGAGCTCGAGCCGGTCATCGACGCGGCAAGGCTCCAGACCAGGAAGCCGCGCAGACCGAGCGTCGCACCGATCGCCCAGCGGCGGCCGTGGCGGAACCGGTCCAGGATCGGTCCGATCAGCGGTGCCATCAGGGCGAACGGCGCCATCGTCAGCAAGAGGAACAGTGCGACGCGGTCACGGGCCTGGTCGCTCGGCACGGTGAAGAACACGGTCCCAGCCAGCGAGACCGCGAACGCGGTGTCGCCGGCGGCGTTGACCGCGCCCAGCTCGATCAGCCGGGACAGCCCCGATTCGCGGGCGCCCTGAGCGCCCGTCAGTCCGCGGATCCGGCGGCCGGTGGCCCGGCCGACCTTCCCACCCACGACGGCGGTCTTCTTCGACGCGGTCGCGAACCCGGTCGCGCCGACCTTCGAGGCGTGGCCGACCTTCTTGCTCGCAGTACCCAACTTGTCCCGCGCGTCACTGAACCGGTCACCGGGTGTCTTCCCCGCCGCCGATTGCCCGCTGGTCTGCTGGCCGCCAGCCTGCTGTCCCGCCCTCGGCTGACCGCCGGTCGGTCGCTCGCCGGCGGGCTTTCCGCCGGGCGTCGACTTCGGGTCGGCGGGGTCTGGGCTGTGCATGGAACCATCCTGCCTCCTGCAGGGGACAGACCGTAGTCACGGCGCGTTCGGAACACTGCCGCGGGCGTGCGAGAATGGGCGATTGTGACTCCCGTCAGAACTCCGGAACCGGTGCGTGCCAAGGCCGACGCGGTCAGTGTCGCGGCGGTCGACCCTGCCCGTGAGGCAGCGATCGACGAGGCCGGTACTGCGCAGGTCGGGGAGTACCTCGGTCATTCGGTGGAGGGTGAGCGCCTCGTCACCCACTACTTCGCCTCCACCCACCCGGGCTACCGGGGCTGGCGGTGGGCGGTCACGGTGACCCGCGCCTCCCGGGCGAAGACGGTCACGGTCAATGAGGTCGTCATGCTCCCCGGCGAGGCGGCAGTCGTCGCACCGGAGTGGGTCCCGTGGTCCGAGCGCGTCCAGCCGGGCGACCTCCGCCCCGGCGACCTGTTCCCGACCCACGCGGACGACCCGCGCCTCGAGGCCGGCTTCACCGAGGTTGGCGCCCCGGACGACGTACGCGCGGTCGTCGACGAGCTCGGCCTCGGCCGGGAGCGCGTGCTCTCGCCGTTCGGCCGGGAAGAAGCAGCCGAGCGCTGGTACGCCGGTGACTTCGGCCCGAGCGCACCGATCGCGCAGGCCGTCCCGTACAAGTGCCACTCGTGCGGCTACTGGATCCGCCTCGCCGACAGCCTCGGCCAAGCCTTCGGCATCTGCGCGAACGAGATGGCCCCGGGCGAGGGCCGCGTCGTCGCGTACGACTACGGCTGCGGCGCCCACTCCGACACGGTCATCGACCTCCCGGACCAACCGTCCGCCGAACACGCCTTCGACACCACCGGCTACGACACCCTCGAACTAGCCGACGCAGTCCAATCCGAAGTCGAAGCCGCCGCCGAACCAGAATCAGACGACGAACTCAAGTAGTCCGCCGCCAAAGCGCCCGACCACGCGCCGTCCCAACACTCGCGCGGACCTGTGGACCGTTGGCCGCCTGACGCACCCGCTCCTTTCGCCGGTCCATTACCCAGAACCTTTTCGCCGCCTGGTGGCAACTTGTTTCCGCGCAACGCAGTTCCTTGAGCACCCATGGCTTACCGAAGAGGTGTCGTTCGGCCGGTCACGAGTCGCAGGTGGCGCGGTGGGGTAGTCACCACTCGCAGTCATACCCGCCGATCACATGTGCCCGCGACCCCAGTCCGCGAACGGCCGGAGGCGGTGTCCTTTGGTGGGCGTCAGTCTTCTTGTTCTGGGCGGTGGCCGGCTTGGATGGCGGCCCACCGGCGGCGGCAGTACCAGAGGCCGATGAGGCCTAGGCCGAAGCCGGCGACGGTGACCCAGAGCCACCATTCGAGGCCGTCTTCTTTGAGGTCGTCGCGGAAGATGAGGACAACGACGAACGCGATCGCCCAGGCGATGATCCCGACGATGACGCTGGGGATGCCGGACAGGTCGAGCGGCTTCACCTCGGCGTGGACCAGTTCGCCGCGGGCGAGCTGGCTCGTGGGGTCGTTCCGCTTCTTCGACGCCTCCCGTTCGTCTGCCACGGCACCACCTTAGTACCCACCGCCGACGTATCCCGCAGCGGAACGGTTTTGCGTCAGTGCTCGCAACCGACGGGTAGGAACTGGCACGATGCGGGCATGAGCTCGCCCCAGGCCGCGACGGCCCGCTCCGGATCGAATGTCGTCGACTCGTTCTTCAAGATCAGCCAACGTGGATCTACCCTCAGCCGGGAGATCCGTGGCGGGCTGGTCACTTTCTTCACCATGGCGTACATCGTGGTGCTGAATCCGCTGATCATCGGCACCGTGCCGGACGGCGACGGCCAGCTCGTCGGTGGTGGCACCAGTACGGCGGCCTCGATCGCGAAGATCGCGGTCGCCACCGCACTGGTCGCCGGCGTGGTCACGATCCTGATGGGCCTCGTGGCGAACTTCCCGCTGGCGCTGGCCACCGGCCTCGGCCTGAACGCGTTCATCGCGTTCTCGGTCGCGACCAAGATGACCTGGGCCGACGCGATGGGCCTGGTGGTGCTGGAGGGCCTGATCATCCTGGTCCTGGTGCTGACCGGGTTCCGCAAAGCCGTGTTCGAGGCGGTGCCATTACAGCTGAAGGTCGCGATCAGTGTCGGCATCGGCTTGTTCATCGCGTTCATCGGCTTGGTCGATGCGGGCTTCGTCCGTCGCCCGGCCGCCCTGACCGGGCCGCCGGTCGAGCTCGGTGTCGCCGGCAACCTTCGGGGCTGGCCGGTGCTGGTGTTCGTGGTCGGCCTGATCCTGATCGTGACGCTGTACGCGCGGAAGGTGAAGGGCGCCATCCTGATCGGCATCCTGGGCGCGACCGTGCTGTCGATCGTGATCGAGGCGATCGCCGGGATCGGGGCCCGCAGCGACAAGAACCCGGGCGGCTGGGGCCTGAGCGTGCCGAAGTTGCCGGACGACTGGTTCACCAAGCCGAACCTGGACACGATCGGCGAGTTCAGCCTGTTCGGGGCGTTCGAGCGGGTCGGCGTGATCTCCGCGCTGCTGCTGGTCTTCACGCTGATGCTCGCCGACTTCTTCGACACGATGGGCACGATGACCGCGATCGGCGCCGAGGCCGGGCTGCTCGACAAGGAGGGCAACCCGCCGAACGCGCAGCGGATCCTGATCGTCGACAGCGTCGCGGCCGCGGCCGGTGGTGCCGCCTCGGTCTCGAGCAACACGTCGTACATCGAATCGGCGTCCGGTGTCGGTGAAGGAGCCCGGACCGGGCTGGCCAGCGTGGTGACCGGGATCTGTTTCCTGATCTCGATGGTGGTCGCGCCGCTGGTCACGCTGGTGCCGTACGAAGCGGCGACGCCGGCGTTGATCCTGGTCGGGTTCTTGATGATGACCCAGGTGAAGGGGATCAACTTCGACGACTTCGACATCGCGTTCCCGGCGTTCCTGACCATCATCTTGATGCCGTTCACGTACTCGATCTCGGCCGGCATCGGCGCGGGCTTCGTGGCGTACGTCATCCTGAAGCTGGTCCGGGGCAGGGCGCACCAGATCCACCCACTGATGTGGATCGTGTCGGCGCTCTTCGTGGTGTACTTCGCGATCGGCCCACTCACCGACTGGCTCACCTAGCTGTACTGATCAGGCACGTTGGTTGAGAAAGTGTGACGACACGCGGTGAGTGTGGTTGATGCGTGAAGGCCTCCCGGCGTGGAGTGGAGCTGTCT
>NZ_SJKD01000013.1 GCF_004331485.1 Kribbella capetownensis | reverse complement strand
TACCCGGCTGGCTCCACCACTACAACCACCACCGACCCCACACCGCCATCGGCAAAACCCCACCCATCACCCGCTTAACCAACCTCCCTGGGCAGTACACCTAGCCCAGGCCGGCGCCCAGGTCTCGCCTATGGAGGTGCTCGCGCTGACGGCGTGAAGGTGGTCGAGGAGGGCCGCCAGACCGGGGTGTGGATTGTCGTCGCGCCAGACGACCGAGTGCGGGTAGATCGGCGTGGGATCGACGATCGGGATGCGGCGCAAGTCGTACGCCTCCGGCCAGAGGTAGCGAGTGCCCTCGCCGACGAAGGTGGCCAGGTCGGCGGACTCGGCGAGTTGGTCGAGGAGTACTTCGACCCCGAAGCTCGGTCCGACGGTGTCGATACCGAGTGCGAAGACCCTGGCGAGCTCGTCGTAGTACGCGCCCCACTCGGTGTCGGCCCTCATGCCCGGCATCCAGATCCGGTACGGCGTGAGGTCCGTAGGCGTGAGGCTGGTTGCGTTCGCCAGTGGATGTCGCGGTCCGACCAGTAGCTGATGCGGGTCTTCGATCACCCGGGCAAACCGCACCGGCGGGCTGATCTGGCGCCGGGGATCCGTGATCGCGCGGAACGTGGCGTCGACGATGCCGACGGCAACGGCATCCACTACGGAGTCGACGTGAGCATCGGGCTGCGTGACCACGTCGAGGTCGATGCCGGGGTGCAGCTGATGAAAGGCATGCAGCGCGGTCGCGGGCGCCGTACGACGGTTGAGTACGTCGACTCGGAGCGCGCGTTGACCCGGGAGCACTGAGGCGGCGGCACGGTCCGCGGCCCGAAGGAGTTCCCGGGCATGCGGAAGGAACGCTTGCCCGTCCACACTCAACTGCGCACCTCTGGGTAAGCGGGCGAACAGCAGTACGCCGAGTTGTCGTTCCAGGGCCGCGATGCGTTTCGAGACGGCCTGCTGCGTGATGCCCAGCTCGTCGGCGGCGGCTTGGAACTGCCCGGCATCGGACGCTGCCACGAACGTCCGGACGGCTTCGAGATCCACGCCGTCACTCTAGGAGCACAACCACACGTTGTGGCGCGCCAACCAACCGGTTGTTTGTATCGCCTGTCCGCCAGTTGGTTGCATCGGCGTACTCACCAACCGGTTGTATGAAAGGCGGATCAGATGGATTTCCGGGAGTTCCGTGAACGGGTCATGCGCGCGATCGGCACGACGGAACGGCTCAACGCACTGCGGTACGACGACCAGGACGCGATCCGGGCGACCTGGTCCGAGCTGACCGGCCGGCCCGTCGACGAGACCTTCCACCTCATTCCGCCCGTGTACTCCGATCACGGGATCAACATCCGGCTCGGCCGCAACGTCTTCGTCAACCAGGGCTGTCGGTTCAACGACATCGGCGGGATCGAGATCGGGGACGACGTGATGATCGGTCCCGGCGTCAGCCTGATCAGCTCCGGTCACCCAGTCGACCCGTCGTCACGTCGCTCTGGGATCACCGCCGCACCAATCACCATCGAAGGCAACGTCTGGATCGGCGCGGGGGCCATGATCCTCCAGGGCGTAACCGTCGGCGAGAACTCCGTCATCGGCGCAGGCGCAGTCGTCACCCACAACATCCCATCGGCAACGCTGGCAGTCGGCTCCCCAGCCAGAATCATCCGCACCCTCCACCAGCCCAACCCACATACCCCTGCCGAAGCCGCAGCCGGAGCAGTGCCGGAGCCGGTGCAGTAGTAGGAGCCGGGCCGGAGAGCAGGAGCCGGGCCGGAGAGCAGGAGCCGGGGCGGAGCAGGAGTCTGAGCTGGGGTTGGAGCTGGCTGGTGCTGGGCTGGAGCTGGGCTGGCTGGCCTGAGGCGGAGCCGGGGCCCGAGCTGGGGCGGGGTGCGGGCTGTGGGTGGTGATGGGGATATCGGCTGGGTTAGGTGAGCTGGGGCGGCGTACTGTCTCGGGGTGGATTCTGTTGAGGCGTTTCCTGGGCAGTCTGCTCGTACGGGTCGGTTCACGCTTGGCTTGCCTCGGGCGTTCACGTTGTCTCCGGATGGGGAGCGTGTGCTCTTCTTGCGGACGCGTGGGCCGGAGGACCGGACTGGCTGTCTCTGGTTGCTCGATGTGAACGACGGTCAGGAGATTCTCCTGGTTGCACCGGAGAACCTCGGCGACGACGGCCCGGTGCCTGAGGCCGAGCTGATCCGGCGGGAGCGGAGTCGCGAGCGTACGGCGGGTGTTGTCGCGTATTCGACTGACCGCGCGGTCCGCCGGGTGGTCTTCGCGGTCAAGGGCGACCTGTACCAGCTCGACCTCGACAGCTCGAAGCGCCGGCCGGTAGCTGTACCTACCGCGGGACCGGTGGTCGATCCGCGCATCGACCCGACCGGGCGCCGGGTCGCGTACGTGACCGGCCGCGCACTGCAGGTGGTGGAGCTTGCTGATGGCAACGATCGGCAGCTGGCCGCGGATCCGGATCCCGAGGTCGCCTGGGGTCTGCCTGAGCACGTCGCTGCGGAGTCGATGCAGCGGAATCGCGGCCACTGGTGGTCCCCTGACGGCACCCGGTTGCTGGCGGCTAGGGTCGACCAGACCCCGGTCCAGCGCTGGTGGATCGCCGACCCGGCGAACCCGGGCCGGACGCCCCGCGAGATCGCCTACCCTGCCGCCGGTACGCCGAACGCCATCGTCACCCTGCACGCGTTCGACCTGTCCGGCAGCTCCGGCACCGAAGGCTCTGGTGGTGTCGAGGTGCGGTGGGATCGGGCGGCTCATGAGTATTTGACTTCGGTGGGGTGGGATTCACAGGGGCCGTTGATCGGGGTGCAGTCTCGGGATCAGCGGACGGTGCAGGTGCTATCGGCCGATCCGGAGACCGGTGAGACGCGGCTCGTGCATGAGCAGCGGGATCCTGCGTGGGTCGAGCTCATCGCCGGGACCCCGGCGCGCACCGAGTCGGGCCGACTCGTCCACACCGAGGACGCGGGAGAGACTCGGCGGCTGACCGTCGGCGGCCAGGCAGTCACCCCAGGCGGCCTGCAGGTCCGCGCCGTACTGGATGTCTCAGGCGAGGCAGTCCTCTTCGAGGCGAACGACGAGCCGACCGAGCGTCACCTCTGGCTGTATGACGAGACCGGCCTGCGTCGGTTGAGCGAAGGCGCCGGCATTCACACCGGAAGCCGCGTACCGGGCGCGCTCCTGATGGTCTCCAACACCGAGTCCGGCCGATCGTTCGTCGTACAGCGGGACGGCCGACCGGACCAAGCGATCAGGGCGCTCAACGCCAAACCGGCGCTCACACCGCGGATCACCTGGCTACGGACCGGCGAACTGCAGATCAGGACCGCACTGCTGCTGCCCTCCTGGCATCAGCCCGGCGACGCACCGCTGCCGGTCCTGATGTCGCCGTACGGCGGTTCTGCCAGCCAGCTGGCGGTGCGGGTCACCGGTGCGTGGTTCGCCACCGCCCAGTGGTACGCCGAAGCCGGGTTCGCCGTGATCATCGCCGACGGCCGGGGTACGCCGGGACGCGGTCCGGTGTGGGAGAAGGCGGTTTATCTCGACACCATGTCGGCTCCGCTCGAGGATCAGGTGATGGCGCTGCACTCGGTCGCGCAGCAGACCGGTGTCCTCGATCTGACCAAGGTCGCCATGCGGGGCTGGAGCTACGGCGGCCTGCTCTCGGCGGCAGCGGTCCTTCGCCGGCCGGATGTCTTCCACGCGGCGATCGCCGGCGCTGCGCCGAGCGACTCGCGGATGTACGACACGCATTGGCGGGAACGGTTCCTGGGGCATCCCGATGAGAACCCAGAGGTCTACGACGGCTCGTCACTGCTCACCTACGCGGCCGACCTCCGCCGTCCGTTGCTGCTAGTACACGGCCTGGCCGACGACAACGTGGTTGCCGCCCACACCCTCAGGTTGTCGGCCGCACTGCTCGCGGCGGGCCGTCAGCATCAGGTGCTCCCGCTGTCCGGAGCCACCCACATGCCTACCGACGCGGCGACCGTCGAAGGCCTGATGCTCCACGAACTGCGCTTCCTCAAGGAGTCCCTCTAGATCGAAGGGTCCGGCCTAGGCAGTGGTCCGCCGTAGCTCTAGGTACTCCGCCCGCGCGGCGAACAGCTCACGCAGTTCGGTGCTGACGTGGTCCAGGAACTCGGTCCGGTACGTCGAGTCGGTGAGCAGCGCGATGGAGTAGTACAGCCCGGTGAAGTTGGCGATGCCGATGGCAACCTTCACCAGCGACGCGCTGATCAGCATCTGGTGGTCCAATAGATCGATGTGGTACGACCACGACCCGGGAGTGATGCCCCACTGGTCGTAGATGTGCTCGCTGATCGCGAGCATGCCGAACGCGACGAAGAACAGCCCGACCCCGGCGCTCACCACCAGCGCCTGCATCCATTGCCGGATGACCAGGCTGATGCTGATGTTCATCCGCTGGATCCGGCGCAGCGGCGGACCGGAACCGGCGTCACGCTCGATCGCGTCCACCTCCCGGGGCAGCCGGATCAGCAGGAACAGGGCGCTCAGCACGGTGAACGCGACTACCGAGACGACGATGAACGCGATCGGCATCCCGGCGAATACCTGCCACATCTCCGTGTTCACGAACAGCACCAGCGAGAACACCAGCAGCAACGGCAGCGCCCGGACCAGGCTGGCCACCGAGTTCGCCAGTTCGCTCGCCAGCCGGCGCAGGCTCCAGAAGATCGTCCCGATCAGCCCGTAGCCGATCACGACGTACACGACGCCGACCAGCAGGAGGTTGCCGATGGCAACGCCGAAGAACTGGCGGAACTGGCCTTGGGTGACCACGGGGAGCAGGGCCGGGAGCAGCACGAAGAAAGCCAGTTCGGGTACGCCGAACCGGGTCGGCAGCGACCAGAACGGCCGGTCGCGGAAGCGGTTCAGCAGGCCGAAGCCCGCGATCAGCACCAGCATCGCGCCCAGCGCCGCCAGCACGTTCACCCAGACCGGCCACTGCAGCGAGATCGCCCCGAGCACCTCGGCCAGGAAGACCAGGACCAGCAGCGGCGTGGCCCGGGTGAAGATGTCGTGGGTCGGCGAGAAGTCTTCGATGAACAGCGGCAGCCCCGCGCGCCGGAACCGTTGCTCGAACCGCGCCAGCTCAGCACTCGTCCCCATGCCCGCGAACTCTAGCGCCCCGCCGGCCGCCCGGGGCCCGTCACCGAGTCACCGGGAATACCATCCGGTGGTAATGCGTTTTCTTTAGCAAAGGTAATGAGTTAAGGTAACGGTATGCCCGAAGTCGTAGCACAGCAGGTGAAGAGTGACGTCGGGCTGGCGAGTGCCCTGCGGTCGTCGACCCTGCGCCTGTCCCGGCAGATCCGGCGGCAGCGCGAGCCCGGTCACGACCTCAGCGCCAACCAGCTCAGCGTGCTCGGCGCGTTGTCCAAGCACGAGGCGATGACGATCGGTGAGCTGGCCGCCCATGAGCAGGTCAAGCCGCCGTCGATGACGCGGATCGTGACCAACATGGAGGAGGCGGGCCTGGTCGTCCGCCGCCCGCACCCGACCGACAAGCGCCAGATCATGGTCGAACTGACGGCGAAGGCCGGCGAGCTCATCCACGCCAACCGGCGGCGCCGCGACGAGTGGCTGCAGACCAAGCTCAAGCAACTGACCCACGAGGAGCGCGACATCCTGCGCAAAGCAGCCCCTGTTCTCGAACGCCTGGCGGCCACATGAGTCCGACCTTCCGCGCGTTCAAAGTCCGTAACTTTCGTCTCTACGCCTCCGGTGCGATCGTCTCGAACGTCGGCACCTGGATGCAGCGCGTCGCCCAGGACTGGCTGGTCCTGGAGCTGACCCATTCCGGTACGGCGCTCGGCATCGTCACCGGACTGCAGTTCCTGCCCGCCCTGCTGCTCGGCCCGTACGCCGGCCTCGTCGCCGACCGCCTGCCGAAGCGGACGGTGCTGACCTGCACCCAGATCGCGATGGCCTCCGTCGCCCTGGTCCTCGGCAGCCTCACCATCGCCGGGGTCGTCCAGCCCTGGCACGTGTACCTGCTGGCCCTGTTGTTCGGTGTCGGCACCGCGTTCGACGCTCCGACCCGGCAGTCCTTCGTGGTCGAGATGGTCGGCCGCGACGAGCTGTCCAACGCCGTCGGGCTGAACTCGGCGTCCTTCAACGCGGCGCGGCTGCTCGGCCCGGCGCTGGCCGGCCTGCTGATCAACTGGATCGGCACCGGTCCGGTCATCCTGATCAACGGCTTCACCTACGCGGCCGTGATCCTGTCGCTGCGGCTGATGCGGGTCCATGAGTTGCACACACCGGCTCCCGCGGGCCGGGAGAAAGGCATGATCCGCGACGGCATGCGCTACCTGTGGCGCCGGCCGGACCTGATGATGGTGCTGGTTGCGGTGTTCTTCGCGGGCACCTTCGGCCTGAACTTCCAGCTGACCTCGGCGCTGATGGCGACGCAGGTGTTCGACAAGGGCGCCGGGGAGTACGGCATCCTCGGCTCGGTGCTCGCGATCGGCTCGCTGTCCGGTGCGCTGCTGGCGGCCCGCCGGGTCCGGATCCGGGCTCGCCTGGTGATCGGGGCGGCGCTCGCCTTCGGTGCGTTCGAGATCATCAGCGCGGTGATGCCGACGTACCTGACCTTCGCGGTCGTGCTGCCGCTGGTGGGGCTGGCCTCGCTGACCATGCTGACCTCGGCGAACGCGACCATGCAGCTCAGCATCGAGCCGAGCATGCGCGGCCGGGTGATGGCTCTTTACATGACGGTCCTGATGGGCGGTTCGCCGCTCGGGTCGCCGTTCATCGGCTGGGTCGGGCAGGAGTTCGGCGCCCGCTACACGCTGATCGTCGGCGGTGGACTGACAGTGCTCGGCACGGTCGGATCGGTGCTGTACTTCTCCCGCCGGCGCGGACTCGCCATCCGGCCGCGTCTGCTGCCCCGCCCGCGGCTGGAGGTTCTGCCGCAGACCGAGCTCCTCGGCGAGAAGGCCGTGGTCGACGCCGGCCCGCAGACCGAGGTCGTCGGGCTGAAGTCCGAGCCACTCGACGACACGAAGGAGCTCGGCCCCCGAGTCGCCTGACGGCGGGAGCTGGGGTCACAGGCGCACAATAGGGTGTGACCCATTACGACCTGGTGATTATCGGGACCGGCTCCGGCAACACGATCGTGAACCGGCGGTTCGCGGACTGGAAGGTGGCGATCGTCGAGCGTGGCACGTTCGGCGGCACCTGCCTGAACGTGGGCTGCATCCCCACCAAGATGTTCGTACACACCGCCGACCTGGCCGCCACCCCGTCGATCAGTTCCCGGTACGGCGTCGACGAGGAACTGATCGGGGTGCGCTGGCCGGAGGTCCGGGACCGGATCTTCGACCGGATCGACCCGATCGCCGCGTCCGGCTCGGAGTACCGGCACCACCACGCGGACAACGCGAACGTCACCGTGTACGACGGCACCGGCCGGTTCACCGGCACCAAGGAGCTGACGGTCGACGGCAAGGACGGCCAGACCAGCGTGATCACGGCCGACCGGTACGTGCTCGCGGGCGGCAGCCGGCCGATCATCCCGTTCATCCCCGGCCTCGAGGATGCCGGGTATCACACGTCGAACACGATCATGCGACTGGAGAAGCTGCCGCGCCGGCTCGGCATCATCGGCAGCGGTTTCGTCGCCGCCGAGTTCGCCCACATCTTCTCGTCGTACGGCGTCGACGTCACGCTGATCGCCCGGTCGGAGCTGCTGCTGCGCCATGAGGACGGCGACATCGCCCAGCGCTTCACCGAGCTCGCCCGCGGCAAGTACGACGTACGCATCGACCACGAGACGATCGGGGTGGCGCGCAACGACGACGGGTCGATCCTGATCCGGACGCTGTACCCGGACGGCGCCGACAAGATCGAGGTGGATGAGCTCCTGATCGCCGTCGGGCGTACGCCGAACTCGGACGTACTGAACCTGGATGCCACCGGCGTCGAGGTCGACCACGACGGACGGGTGGTTGTCGACGAGTACCAGCAGACCACCGTCGACGGCATCTACGCGCTCGGCGATGTGACCACCCCGCACCAGCTCAAGCACGTCGCGAACCATGAGGCCCGCGTGGTGAAGCACAACCTGCTCCACCCCACCGACCGGATCAAGGCGGACCACCGCTTCGTCCCGCACGCCGTCTTCAGCTCCCCGCAGATCGCGTCCGTCGGCCTGACCGAGGAGGAGGCCCGCGAGCGCGGGATCGAGTACGTCGTCGGTCGCGAGAACTACGCCGACATCGCGTACGGCTGGGCGATGGAGGACACCAGCGGGTTCGCCAAGATCCTGGCCGACCCGAAGACCGGCCAGATCATCGGCTGCCACATCATCGGCCCGCAGGCGTCCTCGGTGATCCAGCCCGTCATCCAGGCGATGAGTTTCGGCCTGGACGCCTACGCGATGGCGCGCAACCAGTACTGGATCCACCCGGCGATGTCCGAGCTGATCGAGAACGCGCTGCTGCACCTCGAGCTAGACCCGAAAAGCTGAGATCACCTCGCCGACCGTGTCCAGCGTGTCGAGGTCGGGCGGGCTGATCATCACCTCGGCGGCGCCGGCCTCGGAGAGTTCGCGGAAGCGCCCGATCTGATCGTCGACCGTGCCGGCGTTGACCGAGGCGGCGTACCGAGCCGGGTTCTGGTTGCGCGGCCGGAGCCTTTCCACCAGGTCGTCCACAGCCCGGGAATCCTTACCCACAAGGGTTGTGGACAGGTGCGTGACCTCGATCGGACGGTCCGTCAGTTCGCGAAGGTAGCCGGCGTGCCGACGGACTGCGGTGGCGTCGCCGAACACGTTGACCGCGTCGGCGTAGCGCGCTGCCAACCGCAGTGTCCGGCGTCCGCTGCCGCCGACGAGCAGCGGTAGATGCTCCTGCAGTGGGCGCGGATAGCAAGTGGTGTCCGGTACGTCGAGCACCTTGCCATGGAACGGTTTGTTGCCTGGTCCCCACAAAACCGGCAGCAACTGCAAGGTGTCCTCGAGCAGCGCGTACCGCTCCGCCACCGGTGGGAACGTCCACCCGTACGCCTTGTGCTCGGCCTCGAACCACGCGAGCCCGACGCCACACACGGCCCGTCCGCCACTCAGTACGTCGAGCGTCGCCGCGATCTTCCCCAGATGCGCGACGTTCCGATAGGTGATCCCTGAGACCAGCGTCCCCAACCGCATCCGCGTCGTACAGGCAGCCAGATAGCCGAGCGTCGTCCAGCTCTCCAGGAAGTCGTCCCAGGCGCGCCCCACCTGCGGGATCTGCCGGAAGTGGTCCATCACGTAGATCGCGTCGAACCCGGCCGCCTCAGCCCGGCCGGCAACATCCCGGACCCACTCGGCCGTCCCGGCCCGACCGGCCTTGTGCGTGTAGCTGCTCAACTGCAGTCCGAATCGCAACCCAGCCGGAGCCTGCGTCTGTCTGGTTGCCGCGGCGCCCGCATCCACGAACGCCTCGGGTACGACGCGCAGCGCGGTCGGCTGCAGTACGTCGTCGTACCCCTCGAGCGGCAGCTCCTTCTTCACGGCCGTCCACGAGCGCAATTGACTCGTGAGCACATCGGCGGGGATGCGCTTCAGCCGTTCGCGGTTCCGTCGCCGGCACTCCGCGGCCGGGGTGTCGAAACCGACCGCGACACAAGGGATGCCGGCCGCACGGGCCAACTCGAGCCACCGCAGCCGCCGATCCTTGTCCAGGCCCAACGTGTCGATCACGGTTGTCAACTGCCGGCCGATCCGTTGCCGGACCACCTCTTCCAGCAGCGCGAACGCATCCGCACTCGCAGCCAGGTCGTCCTCCCCGGCCCCGACCAGCGCCCGCAGCCGGTCACTCGACACGATCAGCCCATCAGAGAACCGCTCCGCCGCCCACGTCGACTTCCCCGCCGCCCCCGGCCCCACCAGAATCACCACACACGGCGACGGCAGCTTCCGTTCGTCCACAAAAGCAGTTTCCACCACGGATAGAGTTTTCGGATGCGATTGTTCGTGGCCGTGGTGCCATCTGTGCAGGTAGTGGAGGATCTGAGCGAGTTCGTCGAACCCAGGCGGCAGCATCCGGATGACGACATCCGGTGGGCCGCGGACGAGCACTGGCACATCACGCTGGCGTTCCTGGGCGACGTGCCGGACTGGAAGACCGATGAACTGGGGGAGCGGCTGGAGGCGGCCGCGAAGCGGCAGAAGCCCTTCGAACTGCGTGTCACCGGAGCAGGCGCCTTCCCGGGCGTGCCCGACGCAAGGGTCCTGTACGCCGGGATCCGCGACGACACGGACTCGCTGCAGCACCTGTCGATGACGACCCGGGCGGCGGCGAACCGGGCCGGCGTCACGGTCGAGGGACGCAAGTTCACACCGCATCTGACCCTGGCCCGGCTGCGGCGGCCGGTCGACGTGACCCGGTGGGTGCGGATCTTCGACACCTACGAAGGACCGCTCTGGACCGCCGGATCGCTGCGCCTGATCCAGTCCCGGCTCGGCGAGGGGCCTGGCCACAGTGCGGCGTACACCACAGTAGGCGAATGGGACTTCTTAGGTTAACCTCAGGAAGGTTAGCCGTACCTAATGATGTGAAAGAGTCCCGCCATGCTCGCGAACTATCTGATCGGACTCCGTGAAGGCCTCGAGGCATCGCTGGTCGTCAGCATCCTCGCCACCTTCCTGGTCAAGTCGGGACATCGGGATCGACTCAAACTGGTCTGGATCGGAGTGGGCGCGGCGCTGGCCGTCGCGGCCGCCGCCTGGGGGCTGCTGCAGTTCGTCACCGCGCTGACCGCGAAGTCGTTCACCACCCAGGAGACCGTCGGCGGGGTGATGTCGATCCTCGCGGTCGGCTTCGTCACCTGGATGATCTTCTGGATGCGCAAGGCGTCGCGCAGCATCGCGAAGGAACTGCGCGAGCGGATGGGCCAGGCCCTCGAGGTCGGCGCCCGGGCCGTCGTCATCCTGGCCTTCCTGGCGGTGTTCCGGGAGAGCATCGAGACGGCCTTCATCGTGTACGCCTCGGCCGCCACCGCGACCACCGCCGTACCGTTCGTCGGCGTCCTGCTCGGCCTGGCCACCTCGGTCCTGCTCGGGGTCGCGATCTACCGCGGCGCGGTGAAGATCAACCTGGCCGTGTTCTTCAAGTGGACCGGCGCGATCCTGATCCTGGTCGCGGCCGGCATCTTCGCCTACGGCTTCCACGACCTGCAGGAGGCGGGCATCCTGCCCGGGCTGCAGCACCTCGCCTTCGACATCTCGCACGTGATCCCGCCGGACAGCTGGTACGGCGTACTGCTGAAGGGCATCTTCAACTTCAACCCCGCGCCGACCGTCCTCGAGGCGCTCGCGTGGCTGGCGTACCTCGTCCCCGTGCTGGTGCTGTACTTCCGCCCGGTCAGGACCAGCACGCCGCCGGCCGTACCGGCCAAGACCGCCGAAGCGGCCTGATCCCACCTCACCGTCCAGGAGAACCATGTTCACGTCCACGACCCGCGGGGTCATCGCTCTCGGCGCAGTACTGGGGCTCGCCACGCTGACCGGCTGTGCGGATGACACGCCGGCCGCCTCCGCCGACGACGGCACCGGTCCGGTGTCGGTCAAGGCGACCGACTCCGCGTGCGACCTCAGCCGCCGCGACGTGAAGTCCGGCACCAGCACGTTCTCGGTCTCCAACGGCGGCAGCAAGGTGACCGAGTTCTACGTGTACGCCGAGGGCGACCGGGTGATGGGTGAGGTCGAGAACATCGGCCCCGGGTTGAAGCGCGACCTGATCGTCGAGCTGCCGACCGGCAAGTACCAGGCCGTCTGCAAGCCCGGCATGGTCGGCGACGGCATCCGCGGCGACCTCACCGTCGCCGGCGGCGCCGCGGCCCAGGTGGACGAGGACACGCTGCTCAAGCAGGCCACCGACAGCTACCAGCGGTACGTGAACTCGCAGGCGGTCGCGCTGGAGCAGAAGACCACCGAGTTCGTCACCGCGGTGAAGGCCGGCGACGTGGCCAAGGCCAAGGCGCTGTTCCCGGTGTCGCGGACGTACTGGGAGCGGATCGAGCCGGTCGCGGAGTCGTTCGGCGACCTGGACCCGAAGATCGACGCCCGGGTGAACGACGTCGAGCCGGGCACTGAGTGGACCGGGTACCACCGGATCGAGCAGGCGCTCTGGGTCTCCAACACCACCAAGGGTATGGAGAAGTACGCCGACCAGCTGCTGACCGACGTCAAGACGGTGGTGGCGAAGGCCAAGGTCGTGAAGCTCAACCCGCTGCAGCTGGCCAACGGCGCCAAGGAGCTGCTGGACGAGGTTGCCACCGGCAAGATCACCGGTGAGGAAGACCGCTACTCGCACACCGACCTGTACGACTTCCAGGCCAACGTGGAGGGTTCGCAGGCCGCGGTCCAGGCGCTCCGCCCGGCCCTGCAGGCCCGGGACGCGGCGCTGGTCACCTCGCTCGACACCAACTTCAAGGCGGTCTTCGCCGCGGTCGACAAGTACCGCGAAGGCGACGGCTTCAAGCCGTACCAGGTCAGTGAGGCGGAGAAGAAGGAGCTCAGCCGGGTCGTCGACGGGCTGGCCGAACCGGTCAGCAAGGTTGCAGGAGTGATCGCGAAGAAATGACCGAAGGTAAAGGCATCTCCCGCCGCGGCCTGTTCGGCGCGGCGGGTGCCGCCGTGGCCACCGGAGTCGCTGGATACGCCGCGCACTCGGTGCTGACCGGCGAGGAGTCGCAGGCCGCGGACAACACCGGTCCGGTCGAGTTCCACGGACCGCACCAAGCCGGGATCGTCACGCCGGTCCAGGACCGGCTGCACTTCGCCGCGTTCGACGTGACCACGACCAAGCGGGACGACCTGATCGCTCTGCTGACGGAGTGGACGGCCGCGGCCGCGCTGATGACGGCCGGTCGCGACATCGGCCAGTACGGCGCGGTGAACGGACCGGACGAGGCACCGCCGGAGGACACCGGTGAGGCGATCGGCCTGCCGCCGGCCCGGCTGACGCTGACCATCGGATTCGGTCCTTCGCTGTTCGACCAGCGGTTCGGACTGGCAGCCAAGCGTCCCAAGGCGCTGGTCGATCTGCCGCACTTCATCGGTGACGACCTCGACCCGAACCGGTCCGGCGGCGACATCGCCGTACAGGCTTGCTCCGACGATCCGCAGGTCGCGGTGCATGCGATCCGCAACCTGGCCCGGATCGGCTTCGGCCGGGTCGCGGTCCGCTACTCCCAGCTCGGCTTCGGCCGGACGTCGTCCACGTCGAAGGCGCAGGCGACTCCGCGCAACCTTTTCGGCTTCAAGGACGGGACGAACAACCTCAAGCTGGAGGACACCGACAAGCTCGAGCAGCAGCTGTGGGTGCAGCCGGAGGACGGCCCGGACTGGATGGTCGGCGGCTCCTACCTGGTGTCGCGGCGGATCCGGATGAACATCGAGATCTGGGACCGTACGTCGCTGGGCGAGCAGGAGACCATCATCGGCCGGGGCAAGGGCACCGGCGCGCCGCTGGGCAAGGCGGACGAGTTCGACGCGATCGACTTCGCCGCCAAGACCTCCGACGGCGAACCGAAGGTTCCGATGGATTCACACGTCCGGCTGGCGCATCCGCAGTTCAACAAGGGTGCTGAGTTGCTCCGCCGCGGTTACAACTTCGTGGACGGCTCGGACGGGCTCGGCCGGCTGGACGCGGGACTGTTCTTCCTTGCCTACCAGCGGGATCCGCGCAAACAGTTCATCCCGATCCAGAACCAGTTGGCCCGCTCCGACACGATGAACGAGTACATCCACCACGTCGGCTCCGGAATCTTCGCCTGCCCGGCCGGCGTCACCCCCGGCACCTACTGGGGCGAGAAGCTCTTCACCTGAGCTGAACCGTTGGCCTCGTACATTGAGGTCGATGGACGACCGGCAGAATCCCGGCGGGCAGCCGCCGTACCAAGGGCAGCCGCCCTATCAAGGGCAGCAGCCTTATCCTGCGCAGCCGCCGTACCAGGGGCAGGCGTATCCCGGGCCGCAGTACCCAGGGCCGCCGCCGCGGCGCGGGCGTGGTGGTCTGATCGCGTTGGCCGTGGCGGGCGCTGTGGTCCTCGTCGTCGGTCTGGGTCTCGTCGTCGTTCGCCTGGCCGGCGGTTCTGACGACTCGGCCGGCGGGTCGGGTCCGGCGTCGCCGAGCGTCTGGACGCCGAGCAGCAGTACGTCGACGTCGAGCGAACCGTCGCCCAGCGGCCAAGCCGAGGACTGTTTGGGCTGCTTCCCAGGCGTGAAGATGACGGGGGTCATGGCGCAGGCCAAGGCCAAGGGGTACAAGTGCTCGCCTGACGGCTCCAACCGCTACAAGTGCGCCAAGAGCAAGGTCACCGGCCGGTCGGAGTACGAGCTGTCGCTGCACGGGTCGCTGCGCGACAACACCGTGGTCGGCAACTTCTCGTTCGCGACGTACAGCACCGGAAACGGCACCTTCCCGCAGGGCCGGGCGCAGAGCCTCGCCAAGCTGCGGGCGGACCTCCCGTTCGTCCTCGCCGCGATGTTCCCCGATCAGCAGGTCCGGACGCAGGTCAACGCGTGGGTCCAGCAGAACCTGACGACCTGTCCTGCGCCGACCACGATCTCCGGCTACGAGGTCAGCTGCTCGAAGCCGACCGAGCTGAGTATCAGCATCGGGAACAAGTCCGCCACCAGTTGGTCCGCCGACGTCTCCATCTTCGGCCGCGAGTAGCCCAGACGACCCTGACCCGACGGCGCTGGGTCAGGGGCGGACGGCGAGGAAGTTCAGGACGATGCAGGAGAACACGACTTCGTCGTCCTGGTTGAGCAGCTCGGTCCGGGTGCGGACCAGGCCGCGATCGGGCTTGGACCGCGACACCCGCGCCTCGAGTACTTCGGTGCGCAGTCGCAGTACGTCGCCGGGGCGGACCGGTGCGAGCCAACGCAGCTCGTCCACACCGGGACCGCCCAGGCTGGCCACCTTGGACAGGTACTGATCGGCGTACAGCCGCATCATCAGGCCGGCGGTGTGCCAGCCGCTCGCGATCAGGCCCTTGAACGGGCCGTCGGCAGCCGCGGTCGGATCGACATGGAAGTACTGCGGATCGAACTGCCGGGCGAAATCGATGACCTCGGACTGCTCGACGGTGACGGTGGCCGGGTGCTCGACGCGAGCACCCGGCACGTAATCCTCGAAGTACATGCGGTCTATTTGACCGCACCCGCGGTGACACCGGCGACGAAGTGTCGCTGGGCGAGCAGGAAGCCGATCACCACGGGGACGCTGACCACGAGGGCGGCAGCCATGATCTGGTTCCAGTAGATGTTCGTCTGGGTGGAGTACTGCCGCAGGCCGACGGACAGGGTGCGGTTCGCCTCTGTTGTCATCACCGACGCGAACAGGACCTCACCCCACGCGGTCATGAACGAGTAGATCGCGACCGCGATCACACCGGGTCGCGCGGCCGGAAGTACGACGCGCCAGAGGGCGCCCATCGGACCGCAGCCGTCCACCAGCGCCGCCTCGTCCAGTTCCCTCGGGATGCTGTCGAAGTACCCGGCCAGCATCCAGATCGAGAACGGCAGGCTGAACGTCAGGTAGGTGATGATCAGCCCGAGCCGGGTGCCGACCAGTTGCAGCCCGAACGAGTTGTTGATGTTCACGAAGATCAGGAACAGCGGCAGCAGGAACAGCACACCGGGGAACATCTGCGTCGACAGCACCGTGGTCGTGAACACGGTCCGGCCGCGGAACTTGAACCGCGACACCGCGAACGCGGCCAGGATCGCCAGCGCCACCGAAAGCACCGTCGCGGCCACGGACACGACCGTGCTGTTCACGAAGTACCGGGCCAGCGGGACCGTCTTCCACATGTCCACGAACGGTGCGATGGTCAGGTTCGACGGCCACCAGGTGAACGCGCCCTGCACGTCCTTCAGCGGTTTCAGCGACGAGGTGACCATCACGTACAGCGGGATCAGCACGAACAGCCCGAGGACGACCAGTACGACGCCCCGGTAGACCTTGAAGCCTCTGGTCTCACCCACGGCGCGACCTCCTTCCGGTGATGAGCAGATAGGCGCCGGTGACGATCATCAGGAAGATCAGCAGCAGCACGGACATCGCCGCACCAGTGCCGAAGTTCCAGGTCAGGAACGACGCGTTGTAGATGTGGAAGGTGATCAGGTCACCGGCCGGCGGCTGCGCCGTACCGAACAGCACGTACGGCGTGTTGAAGTCGCTGAACGTCCACAGGAACAGCACCAGCACGAGCACCAGGTTGACCGGCCGCAGCGAAGGCAGCGTGATGTTGCGCCACTGCCGCAGGTTGCCGGCACCGTCCACCGCGGCGGCCTCGTAGACATCGCGCGGGATGCTCTGCAGGCCGGCCATCAGGGTGAGGAACGCGAACGTCCACAGCTTCCAGGTCGCGACCGTGATCAGCGACACGAGTGCGTTGCCGCCGATCAGCCAGAACGGCCGGTCGGAGGTCAGGTGCAGGTTGTCCACCAGCACGTGGTTCACCACGCCGGTGTCCCGCTGCAGCATGAAGTTCCAGGTCAGGATCCCGGCGTACGCCGGCAACGCGTAGGGGACCAGGAACAGCGTGCGGACGAGGCTGCGGCCGCGAAACTGCGGCTGCAGCGCGACCGCCGCGGCCATCCCGAACACCCACGAGAGCCCGACCGTGATCAGCGAGAAGGCGACGGTGACGCCGAACGACTTCAGCAGGCCCTCGCCGACCGCGTTGTTGAAGTCCAGGGCGACCTTGTAGTTGTTCAGCCCCGCGCTGGGCGCGGCGGACCAGTTCGCGATGTAGAACTTGGTCAGTTTGACGAAGCTCATCCAGATGCCGACGAACATCGGGACGATGTGGATGAGCAGTTCCGCCAGCACCGCCGGTGCCAGCAGAAGGTAGGGCAGCCACCGGTTCAGACCGGGCCGGTGCTCCGGGCCGCGCTTCTTCTTCGCGGGTTTCGCCTCGGCTGCCGGCCGTGCTTCGGATGTGGCGACGGACATCGTCTTGGTCGCCTCCTGTCTTGTCGGGATCGGTGGTGGGCTGACGCGGGCAGTGGCCCGGACGGCGTCGTCCGGGCCACTGGGCGTGGCGTCAGCTACTCGCGGCCACCTGATCCTCGGCGGTCTTCAGGGCCGCCTTCACATCGTCGGCGGTCACCGTCCCGCCGGTGGCGATCTTGGCGAACATGGTGTTCATCGCCTTGCCGACGGTGCTCTCGAACTGGTCCTCGGCCGGCACCAGCGGCAGCGGCTTGGACTTGGTGTTGTAGACGTCGGCGAAGGTCGCGGCCTCGGTCGCGTCGGTGGTGAACACCGGCTTGGCGTCCTTCAGTACCGGCAGCGAGGAGAACGGCTTGCCCAGCGTGGTCTGGGTGGTCGCGTCCGTCATGTACTTGACGAACTTCAGCGCCGCGTCCTTGTGCTTGGTGTTCTTGAAGACCGACAGGTTGATGCCGGCCACGTGGCTGGCCACCTGCTCGCCACCGGCCGGGGCCGGGAACGGCACGACGCCGTACTCGCCGGCCTTCATGCCGTTGGCAACGATCGAGGAGTCGGCGTTGTTCTGGTTGATGACCATCGCGACCTTCTTGGTGGCGAAGTCGTTCACCGACTTGGTGCCGTTGTCGTACTGCGCGTTGGACGGGTTCGCGACCTTGTCCTTCTGCATCAGGTCGAGGTAGCGCAGGACGCCCTGCACGTTGCCGTCACCGGTGAAGGTCGGCTTGCCGTCGCTGTTGAACCAGTCGGCCTTGTTCTGCGCGGCGTTGATGAAGGCGAAGTGCACGTTCTCGGTGTAGCTGCCGGCCGCCAGCGCCATGCCCCACTGCTTCTTCGCGGGGTTGGTCAGCTTCTGCGCGTCGGTGACCATCTCTTCCCAGGTCTTCGGCGGCTGCAGGCCGGCCGCGGCGAACATCGCCTTGTTGTAATACAGGCCGTAGGCCAGACCGTAGAGCGGGACCGAGGTCGGGTCGGTGCCCTCCTTGCCGCCGGTCGCCAGGGCCGTCGGCACGAACTTGTCCTTCCCGCCGATCGCGCTCATCGCGTCGCCGTCGAACGGCAGGAACGCGTCGGTCGCCTGCAGCGAGGCGGCCCAGGTGTTGCCGATGTTGACCACGTCCGGCGCCTGGCCGGAGGTGATGGCGGTCTGGATCCGGGTCTGGAGGTCGTTCCAGCCGATCACCTCAAGGTTGACCTTGATGCCGGTGTCCTGGGTGAACTTCTGCAGGACCGGGGTCAGCACCTCCTTGTCGTTGTCCAGGCTGGTGCCCTGGTTGCTGGCCCAGTAGGTCAGCGTCTGGTCTCCACCCGAACCCCCGTCGGAGGAATCACCCGAGTCGCTGCCACCGCAGGCGGCCAGGCTGATTCCCAGGGCGGTCACCGCTGCCGCGGCTACAAGCGAACGCAGTCTCACGTCGGACTCCCTCGTCCCGTCGAGCCTCCACGGACCTGTGAAGGCGGATCGGCCCCATAGTGGCCTAACCGGTTAAGTTTCGAAACCCTAACCGGTTCAGTAGAGGCGTGTTCGTTACTACCTCGTGACCCGACCAACCTTCACCTCCGGTGGGGCAAGCGCAATCCGACACACACCGGATCCGCCCGAATTCACAGAGTCTTCAAAGACCCCGTCAAGAGCCGGCCGGCCCAGTCGACTCCCGGACCCGCAGTTCCCCGGCCGGCGCTTCCTCATGCAGGTCGGTTTCGCCCGCCGCGACCCGGAACAGCAGATCGGCGGCGGCGCGGCCGCGTTCCATCGTCTTCTGGTCGATCGCGGTGATGCCGGGCCGGGCCAGTTCGCACAGGGGCGAGTCGTCCCAGGCCAGGATCGAGACCTCGCCGGGAACCGCCGTACCGAGGTCCATCGCCACCCGGAGCGAGGCGACCGCCATCAGGTCGTTGCCGAGCACGATCGCGGTCGGCGGGTTCGGCCCGGTCAGCAGCAGCCGGGTCTGCTCCGCGCCGTCGTCGTACCGGTAGCTGCCCTCGATGTGCCGTACCCGGATCCCGCGCCGCTCGGCATGTTCGTTCAGCATCCGCACCCGCAGTTGCTCGTGCACGAACGTGAACGGCCCGCTGATGTGCGCGATGTCGCGGTGCCCGAGCCCGGCCAGGTGGTCGAGCAGCAGGGTGACGGTCTCCTCCGGCGAGCTGATCAACCGGCCGGCGTGGTCGTTCGGCGCGTTCGAGCTGACCACCACGCACGGCACCCCGAGGTCCTGCAGCAGCGGGATCCGCGGGTCGTCGTCGTGCTCGTCGAACAGGATGAACCCGTCGACGCGCCCCTGCCGCGACCATCGCCGCAGTACGTCGAGGTCCTCACCGTACTCGCCGGTCAGCCGGAGCAGCAGCGACGAGTCGACCTCGTTCAGGTACTGCTCGATGCCGACCAGGGTGCGCATGTAGAACGCTTCGGTCGAGATCAGCGCCGGGTCGCGGGCGATCACGATGCCGATCGTCCGGGTCCGGCTGGCCGACAGCGCGACGGCGGCCGAGTTGGGGTGGAAGCCGAGCTCGTCGGCCAGGGCCAGGACCCGCTGCCGGGTCTCCTCGCTGACGCCGGCCCGGCCGTTCAGCGCGTACGAGACCGAGGCCTTCGAGATCTGCAGACGGCGCGCGAGATCGCTGATCGTGACTCGGTGACTCCGGCGCCCACCACTGCTCGCCGGACCGTCGTCAGCGGTCTCGCCGCCGGCCAAAGATCCGGGTGTCGTCATGGTTGTTCCCTACCCCGCACAGACGGGAGAGTAGCAGCGCCGGTTTTGGCCAGGCGCGGATCGCAAGTCTTGGATAGCGTTATCCCATGACATCTGCTGAGCCGCTGCGACTCGATTTCCTGCCCTGGGAGTACCACCGGATCGCCACCGACGAGGAGCGTGAGCGGCAGGCCGAGCGACAGGCGCGGCTGGGCGGATCGGTCACGCTCGCCGAGACGGCGTACGTCGCGGAGTCGGCCGCGGTGTACTGCGACGAGCTCGAGATGGGGGAGCGGTCGTACATCGCGGCGCACGCCTACGTCACCGGCCACATCGCGCTGGGATCGGACTCGACCATCAATCCGTTCTCGGCGGTGCGCGGCCGGATCACGATCGGGGACGGTGTACGGATCGGGGCGCACACCTCGCTGCTCGCGTTCAACCACGGCACCGCGCCGGGTCAGCCGATCTTCCGGCAGCCGCACACGGCGCTCGGCATCACGGTCGGTGACGATGTCTGGATCGGCTCGAACGTGACGATCCTGGACGGGGTGACGGTCGGGCCGCATTCGATCATCGGCGCCGGCGCTGTGGTCACGAAGGACGTTCCGGCCAGCACGGTCGTGGCCGGCAACCCGGCCCGGGTGCTGCGGTCGCGCGAGCCCGGCGTGTCGGTGGCTTCCACGTCTGACCTTGGCGCGCGCCTGACCGCCTTTGCCGCCAAGGCGCGCGACCAGGTGGACGACGTACTGGCCCGTTGCTGGGACGGCGAGCGTTTCGTCGACCGCCCGGGGCTCGATCACGAGCCCGCGGTTCGCCCGTGGTGCGACGCGATCGAGCTCGCCGACGTACTGCTCCGTCGTACGCCCGCAGGTCACACCCGCGACGACCTGGTACGCCGCCTCCGCGCGCGGCAGGACCCGAAGACCGGTCTGGTCGCGCCCGGGGACCTCGCCGACGTCGGTCAGGAGGTCCCGTCCGACGCCAAACTCGCTGTGCTGGAAGGGCCGGCGAGCTACCACATCCTGTGCGTCGGGTACGCGTTGCAGGTCCTGGACAGCAGCTTCGAGCACCCGATCCGGACCGACTTCGAGCCGGACGAACTCGACCGCCTGCCGTGGGCGCGGCACGCCTGGTCGGCGGGTTCCGCGATCGATGCCTTGGGCACCGCTCTGGCCCGGAATCTCCGTGACCACAAGGAAACCGGGCCCTTGATGACGTTGCTTGGCTGGCTGACGGTCCGGGCCGATCCGTCGAGCGGTGCCTGGGGTCAGCCGCATCCGGACGACGGCTGGTTGCAGGTCGTCAACGGGTTCTACCGCTTGACCCGCGGTACTTATGCGCAGTTCGGCCTCCCGCTGCCGTACCCGGAGCAGACCGTCAGGACGGTGCTTGCCCACAGCAACGATCGTCGGATGTTCAGTGGCGACAACTACAACTCCTGCAACGTGCTGGACGTGATCCACCCGTTGTGGCTGGCGCGCAAGCAGACGAGCGCCGGGCTGGACGAGGGCAAGCGCTGGGCCGAGGATCAGCTCAGCCGGATCCTGGGTCGCTGGGTCGACGGTGAAGGATTCGCCTTCGCGCCCGACGGCACCGACGACCGCGCGATCCCCGGTCTGCAGGGTACCGAGATGTGGCTCGCCATCATCTGGCTGCTGTCCGACTACCTCGGCCTCTCCGACGCCCTCGGCTACCGCCCACGAGGCGTCCACCGTCCTGAGCCGCTGGTCACCTGGCCCTAGACCGGGGCTGTGCCGTGCCGGGGCCGACCCCTCGGCACGGTCCTCGGCAAGTGCCGCCTACCCTGACGGGGTGGACCCCCGCACGCGCCGACTGGTGACCTCGCTCGTACTGGCCGCCCTGGTCGTCATCGTGATCGTGGCGGCACTCGTCCGCTGAAGCCTGGGCGACTAACGTTCTGGCGCATGATGACCTCGACCGCCAGATCGTCGTACCTGCTGCGGGCGGGCCTGGTCCGCAACGTGCGATCGGGGGAGCATCTGACCACCTTCGTGGTGTCCGGGGTGGCGACGGTGCTGATCACCCGTCTGATCCTCGGTCTGAGCGGTTACCCGCAGATCGGCGGCAAGGGCCTGCACATCGCCCACGTGCTCCCGGGCGGACTGCTGATGCTGGTCGCCATCGTCCTGCTGCTCGGGTACGTCGGTCCGGTCGTCCGGCCCGCGGCCGCACTGGTCGGCGGGGTCGGGTTCGGGCTGTTCATCGACGAGGTCGGGAAGTTCGTGACGTCCGACAACGACTACTTCTACCAACCGACCGCCGCGATCGTGTACGTGATCTTCGTGCTGATCGTGCTGGGGACCCGGTTCATCGCCACCCGGCGGCCGATCGATCCACGCGAGCAGCTGGCCAACGTGGTCGACCACGCCGTAGAGGGTGTGGCGGGCGGTCTGTCCCGCCGTCGGCTCGCGCAGGCGTCGCAGCAGCTTCGCCAGGTGGGCCTCGACGTCGCGGGTCGCCAGGAGACCCGGGAGCTGCTGGCCGCGTGTCCGGCCGACGAGGTCGAGCTGGCCGCGCCGGTGGACGCCGCGTGGCAGGCCGTCCAGCGTGGCTTCGACCGGTTGGCCACGCATCGCTACGCACCTCGCGTGGCGGTCGGCGTATTGGTGGTGCAGGCGATCGGGGCGCCGATCATCGCGGCCGGGATCCGCTTCGACGACGGGCTGGTGACCGACTTCCCGGTGCTCGGAGTGGCCGCCGGGAGCTTGCTGTCGGCAACCTTCACGCTGCGCGGCTGGCTGCAGCTGCGGAAGGGCAACCGGCCCCGGGCCATCCGGCTGTTCGAGCTGGCGGTGCTGGTGTCGTTGCTGGTCACCCAGGTGTTCCAGTTCGCCGGGACCCAGTTCGCGGCGGTCGGTGGGATGCTGCTCGATCTGGTGCTGCTCGGGCTCCTGGGCGCCGAGCGCGACCGGATGCGGCGCCAGGAGACCGAGGCGGCGAAGGCTAAGACGTGGGGACTGCCACCGGACTCAGGCCGGCCTCCGTTTCCAGAGGACCCGTCGGATCCTGTGTAGTGTTCCACCGCTCGTTCCGGCCGATCAGCACCGGTGACATCGTCGCGACCAGGTACACCACTCCTGCTGCGAGCAGTGCCGGCGCCAGGCCGATGCCGGCGATCGCAGCGCCGGCCACGACGCCACCCAGCGGTACGCCGGTCCAGCAGACCGCGTCGGCCAGCGAGTTGACCCGCCCGAGCATCTGCCGCGGGATCCGCTCGATGAACAGGGCGCCGAGCACCGGGTTGATGAAGCCGGCACCGATACCTCCGACGGCGTAGATCACCATCACCATCCACACCGGCGCGTCGAACGCCATCACGACGAACCGGGGCGCACCGCAGATCAGGAACGCGAGCGTGAAGACCAGCTTGCGCGGGATCCGGTCGCCGACGGCCGACGCGACCAGTGCGAACACCGTGGCGGTGATTCCGAACGACAGGAGGATCAGACTGGTGTGCCCAGGCCCGAAGCCGTGGTCCCTGATCCACACCGGCAGCAGTACGGCGGCGATCGCGGCATCGAGCAGGTTGGTGACCGCGATCATCAGCACCAGCGGCATCATCAGCTTGTCCTTGCGCAGGAATCGCCAGCCCTCCAGCAGTCGCTGCCCGTAGCTGCCCTCCGACTCGTCATCCGCTGCGTTCTCGGCGGCCTGGTGCCGTCGCGGGATCCAGCGGTAGATCAGTACGGCGCAGACTCCGAACGACGCGGCGTCGATCCACAGGGCGTTCACCTCGCCGACGAGCGTGATCAGTGCGCCGGCGATCGCGAACGCGATGAACCCGGCCAGCCGCTCCGTCGTACTCTCCAGTCCGGTCACGCGCTCCAGCGGCACCTTGGCCGCCTGGGCGATGTCCGGAATCAACGTCCCCTTGGCCGCGTCGCCCGGTCCACGGAGCGCTCCCGCAACCGCGACGAGCACCAGCAGCATCGGGAACGACAGCGCGTGCAGCATGTGCAGGACAGGGATGAGCGCCACAACTCCAGCGCTCGCGGCATCTGCCAGGACGCTGATCCTCCTCGGCCCGACCCGGTCGATCCACGGGCCACCGAACGCCTTGCTGAGGACGAGCGGGCCCATCTCCGCCAGAGCGACCACACCGGTCTTGACCGGCGATCCGGTCGTCATCAGGACGAACCACGGGATCGCGATCGCGCTGACCCGGGTCCCGCAGATCGACACGACGTTCGCCACCAGGAACGCCACCAGCGGCGCTCGATCCGCCTGCCTCACAGTGCCCACACCCCTCACCTCACTTCGTCTGGTCGTTCAGCGGTCTCGCGTGGATACGCCTGGATCTGCACCGACACCTGCTCCGCGCCTTCCGGCAGCGGTGCGGTCAGATCGGCTGTCCTGTACTTGTCCAGCACCGCCAGCAACTCGACCTGCAGTGCTTTCAGTTCCTCCGGACGCAGGTGGAACATGTAGTCCGACAGGAGGCTGGCGTCCCTCCACTCGGGCGTCAGCGTCTGCATCGAATCGATGAAGCCGAACATGCTCTCGGCGTACGTCTGCCCGATGCCGTGCAGGAAGCCCATCGCCAGCTCCGGCTCCTCATCCAGCAGCTCGGCCGGATCGAACTGGGTGCTCTGGTGTGCCGCCTTCCACCAGCGGTCTCGCGCGTTGCCGCGACTGTCGTCCTCGACCACCAGCCCGGCATCGGCCAGCTGGCGCAGGTGGTAGCTGGTGGCGCCGGTGTTCACCCCGAGGCGGCCGGCCAGCGAGGTCGCGGTCTGTGGTCCGTACATCCGGAGCAGCCCGAGCATCCGGTTCCGCATCGGGTGCGCGAGCGCCCGCACCAGGTGCCGGTCCAGGTGGACCGTCTTGCCCGGAGGCGCCGGTTTCAGGTCGTCCCTTTCGTCGCTCATGATGTCGATCGTAGGACTGCAAAGGCTCTCTGCAAAGAGATTTTGCAAAGAAGTTCTGCGATTGGTTGTCCACAGGCTGCGAAGTGGTCGTCGGGGAGGGGCTGGATCGCGGCATCTTCTCCGGTGACACGGGACCGGAGTGGCGGCTCGTCCGGCCGGTCCGCACCACGAAACGGAGAGAACCACCATGCTGCGAGTGATGCTCGACGACGCCGACTACTGCGACGTCCCGGCCGACCTGATGACGTTCGACGATGGGGCGGTGGTCTTCTGGCGCGAGGGCGAGGAGGTCGGCCGGCACCGCCAGGCGCGGATCCGGTCCCTGGAGTTGCTGGACATGCGCTCGATGACCCGCAAGATCCAGGCCGCCCGCAAGAAGCACCCGAACGCGTTCCGCCCCTGGACGCCGGACGAGGAGCAGACGCTGTCCGACCTGTTCAAGGGCGGCGCCGGCAAGGACGAACTGGTCGAGGCGCTCGGCCGTCAGGTGGGCGGGATCGCGACCCGGCTGCGCTCGCTAGGGCTGCTCGCCGACGACCAGAAACTGCAATGAGTTCACCCACCGCGACCGACTGTCGACGAGACCCTTTTGGGATCGGCTGGAGCGGTCGGCGACAATGGCGCGATGCAGGCAGAGGTGGACCCGGATCAGCAGCCCGGCGCACGGGAGGCGATTCGCACGGCGTTGGTGGACCAGGCGTCCCTGGTCCGTGCGCTCGGATCCGGGCGGCGGCGTGGCCACGACCAGCCGCAGTACCAGCGCGTCGAGCTCCGGTATGTCGACCTGAAGGGTCACCGCCACCTGCAGATCACCGAGTACGACGAGCGCCAGGCGCACACTCGCAACCTGGCCGCCGGACCGGACGCCGCGAAGGCGGTGGACGAGTTGCTGGACGTGCCGTACGGGTCGTGGCACCTCGAGACCACGACCGAGACGCTCCGGCTGCGCTACACCAAGAAGGGCAAGGAGTTGCTGCACCGGCAGGAGGACGGCCGGGAGCAGGAGACCGGCCACGACCGGGTGAAGCAGCGGGCGCTCGATCCGGATGCGCCGTTCCTGATCGAGCTCGGAATCAGCGACCACCTCGGCCGGGTGAAGCCGTCGCGGCAGTCGAAGTACAAGCAGATCGACGAGTTCTGCAAGTTGCTGGCACCGGCGCTGGACGAGGCGGTCGCGGCTGGGCGGATTGCGACCGGGCGGCCGCTGCAGGTGGTCGACCTCGGCTGCGGCAACGCGTACCTCACGCTCGCGGCGTACCACCTGCTCACCGAGGCCGGGCACGACGTACGGATGACCGGGATCGACCGCAATCCGCAGGCGCGGACGCGAAACACGCGGCGGGTGGAGGCGCTCGGCTGGCAGGACCATCTGCGGTTCGTCGACGCGACCATCGAGGATGCGGAGCTCGACGTACGGCCGGACGTGGTGCTGGCGTTGCATGCGTGCGATACAGCGACCGACGACGCGCTGGCGCGGGCGGTCTGGTGGGAGGCTCCACTGGTGCTTGCGGCTCCGTGTTGCCATCACGACATCCAAAAGCAGCTCAAGAGCGTCTCACCACCGGCGCCTTATGCGCTGATGACCAGATATGGCATCGTTCGTGAGCGGTTCGCCGACGTCCTGACGGATTCCCTTCGGGCGGCGGTCCTGCGACAGGTCGGATACCGGGTGGAGGTCGTGCAGTTCGTGGACAGTCAGCACACTCCGCGTAACCTGCTGCTCCGTGCCGCCCGGACCGGTGCGAAGCCGACGCCGGAGCTGGAGTCCGAGTACCGGACGTTGATCGACGAGTGGCATGTCACACCCCGGCTCGCCCAACTCGTGCTGCCCGGCGACCGCGAGGTTCGCTCGTGACCCTCCTCCGTCCCCTTGCCCTGGCCGCCGCCACGTTCTTCACCCTCGGAGTGCTCCCGCTTGCCCCGTCGGCAGCGGCACCCTCGGCGACCACCGCATCGGCCGGGGCGACCTCGGCCGGAGCCATCGCGACCGGGGCCACGTCGGCCGCGGCGGCGTCGCGCGCGGCGGGCTCGGCCGGGGTGCCGATCGCGGATCCGACGCCGGGGGCGCCGAAGAAGCTGTTCACGATCGGGGACCCGCGGGTCGAGGAGTCGTCCGGGCTGGCGAAGTCGCACAACTTCGACGACATCTACTGGACGATCAACGACTCCGGCGATCGCGCCCGGGTGTTCGGCATCGACCTGTCCGGCAAGGTCGAGATGGTGCTCAACTTCAACGCGGAGGTGAGCGACGTCGAGGCGATCGCGGTCGACAAGGACGGCTTCATCTACGTCGCCGACATCGGCGACAACAAGGCCGACCGGGACATGGTCTCGATCTACACGATGCCCGAGCCCAAGCAGCGCGGCGACGTGGAGAAGATGACCTACCACCGGTACGACTTCACTTATCCCGATGGTGCCCACGACGCCGAGACGCTGCTGGTCGAGCCCGGTACGAACCAGCTGTACATCGTGACGAAGGCCACCAAGGGTGCCGCGATCTACGCGGCTCCGCCGGCTCCGTCGCGCGAGGGGACCAACGAGCTCACGAAGTTCGCGCCTGCGCCGCCGGGAGTCTTCACCGACGGCGTGTTCCTGTCTGACGGCCAGCAGGCGGTGCTGCGGACGTACACCGACGTACAGACCGTTGCCTGGGGTGAGACGCCGACGGTCGTCGCGAAGGGCGCGACGCCGCTGGGTCAGGGCGAGTCGGTCGCTCTCGGCAAGACCGACAGCACGCTCCTGGTCGGGTACGACGCCAAGGACTCGCCCGTCTACCAGGTCCCGGTCCCGGTGAAGAAGGCCGCCTCGCCACCGCCCGCGACCGCGACTCCGAAGCCTGGCACGACCGACGACGCCGGAACCGAGTCCAAGAAGAGCCACAGCCTCCGCTGGATCCTGATCGGCGCCGCCGCCTTCGCCCTCCTCATCACCATCCTCACCTTCCCCCCAGGCCGCCGGGAACGCCGAGACCGCCAAGCCGAAAACGCCCGCCTAACCGGCCAATCCCCACCCACCCCCCACCGCCGCACCTAACAGTGAGGATGTAGGCGAGGGCCCCGCCGCCCTCGGCCCCCGCATCCTCCACGGGACAACCAGCGCGCGCTCAACGCCAACTACCCGCACCGCCCAGCGGCGGCAGCAGTAGCGGACCCTCAGGAAACGAGCAGCCGCCGACCTCGCGAGAGGATCGGCGGCTGTTGGGTGTGGGGGTTACTTGAGGTGGTCGACTACGTAGTCGATGGCTTGGGTTAGTTTTTCTACGTCTTCGGGGTCGACTGCGGGGAACATCGCGACGCGGAGTTGGTTGCGGCCGAGTTTGCGGTAGGGCTCGGTGTCGACGATCCCGTTCGCGCGCAGCGTCTTCGCGACCGCGGCGGCGTCGATCGAGTCATCCAGGTCGACGGTGCCGATGACCAGCGAGCGGGCGTCCGGGTCCTCGACGTACGGCGTGGCGTAGTCGGACTTCTCGGCCCAGGTGTACAGCCGGTTGCTCGAGTCGGTCGTCCGCCCGACGCTCCACTCCAGCCCGCCCTGGTTGTTGATCCAGTCGGTCTGCTCCGCCATCAGGAACAGCGTGGCCAAAGACGGCGTGTTGTACGTCTGGTTCTTGCTCGAGTTGTCGATCGCGGTCGCCAGATCCAGGAACGCCGGGATCCACCGCCCGGACGCGGTGATCTCCTCGACCCGCGCCAGTGCCGCCGGGCTCATGACCGCGATCCACAGCCCGCCGTCGGACGCGAAGCACTTCTGCGGCGCGAAGTAGTACACGTCGACCTCGTTGATGTCGACCGGCAGACCACCTGCACCCGAGGTGGCGTCGATCGCGACCAGCGCACCCTCATCGGCGCCGGCGACGCGCTGGACCGGCGCCATCACACCGGTGGAGGTCTCGTTGTGCGGCCAGGCGTACAGATCCACGCCGGCCTCGGCGACCGCGACCGGACGCGTCCCTGGGTCGGACTTCACAACCGTCGGGTCGCCCAGGTGCGGCGCGAGCTGCGTGGCCTTCGCGAACTTCGAGGAGAACTCACCGAAGCTCAGGTGCTGGCTCTTCTCCCGGATCAGCCCGAACGTCGCGATGTCCCAGAACGCCGTCGATCCGCCGTTCCCGAGCACCACCTGGTACCCGTCGGGCAGCTGGAACAGATCCGCCACGCCCTGCTGCACCCGAGCCACCAGGTTCTTGACCGGTGCCTGCCGGTGGGACGTACCGAGCAGCTTGGCGCCCTCGGTTGCCAGCGCGGCAACGGCTTCCGGGCGCACCTTCGACGGTCCGGCCCCGAAGCGGCCGTCGGCGGGCTTGAGCTCTGCAGGAATCTGAATGTCGCTGGTCACCAGCGTTTCCCTTCGTCGTCTGCCTTTCCTGAGCCGACGACGCTGTCAGCAGGCCCCATCCTCCCACATCCCACCAACCGCCCCACCCCGGGTCTCAACCAACCTGACGCGCGGCTACTCGTGCTTGCGGGTGATGGTTTGGGTCCCCGTCAGTACGGCGACAGGCCCGTCCGGGGTGTCGGTCCACTCGCCACACTCACCGCCGCCCTCGGCGACCTCGAGCGTCAACTCCGAGCCGTCGTCCATCCGCAGCGCCGGGTGGTAGTAGGAGGCGACCTTCTCGGCCTCGCCCTCGATGTAGTGCCCGATCAGCGCGCGCCGGAAGCGATCGGTGGTGACGTTCGGGTTGCTGCCGTGGACCAGGGCGCCGTGGAAGAACAGCACGTCGCCTGGTGTCATCTGGATCGGTACGGCGGCGCCCTGCTCCGGCAGCGGAACGGTCACGTCGGTGAAGCTGACCGTAGTGTCCGCCTTCTCGGTGCACAGGATCGGCCAGCGGTGGCTGCCGGGAACGACCTCGAGACAACCGTTCGCCTCATCCACGTGATCGAGCGCCATCCACGCCGCTACGCAGGTGCCGGGCTCGGCCTTCAGATAGAAGTTGTCCTGGTGCAGCGCCTGCCCGCGGGACCCCGGCGGCTTGAAGTAGATCATCGTCTGGACCGCGTACGGCGACCTGCCGAGGATCTCGGTCATCACCTTGTCGAGCCGTGCATCGATCATCCAGCGCAGCGACGTGTCGTCCCAGCGGTGCATCTGCGCCATCCGTGGGTACCGGCGGAGCGGATCGCGGTCGGCCGAGGTGTGACCGGCGAAGTCGCCCTGGTACGACCCCCGGTGCCGCAACTCCATGTAGTGGTCCCGCAGCCGCTCGACCTCGTCGACCTCGAACAGCCCACGCACCAGCGTGTAGCCCGCCTGCTCGAACTCTTCCTTGTACGAAACGCTCATGCACAGCTCCCACAAGAGATCCGTCATCGGCGCCCGGAGTCGTCTACCGTCTTCCAGACAGCACTATTCTCCTGAAGTCCAGTGCGGCCGGCCACGGATGATTCGCGCGAGGAGTTGAACTTTTGTCGCATTACCCGGCGCCGTTGAGGCTCGACCTGTTGTCGCCGCCGACGTTCTGGCGCTGCGAGCCCAGCTGGTCGTGGGTGTCGCGTCCGCTGCCGGACCACCTGCTGTGGTGCGTGCTGGACGGACGAGGATCGATGGAGCTGGCCGGGGAACGGCGAGAGCTGCATCCCGGTGTGTGCGCGGTCTTCGCACCAGGTGATGCGCCAAGAGCCACGCACGATCCGCGGCGGCGGTTGCTGGTGTTCGGGATGCACTTCAAGGTCGACCGGAGCGGAGTGGTGCCGGACCCGCGGTGGGGCGAGGTGATGGACCGAGAGCTGCTCGGCGTACTCGCTCGGACCAGTGATGCGTCGTACCGGCGGCAGGATCCGTTGGGCAGACGGCAGGCGGAGCTGTGCCTGGAACAGGTGCTCGGGCTCGTCTGGGACGCCGTGCACAACCCCGGCCGGAGTGCGACCGACACCGCGGTCGATGAGGTGGCACGCCAGCTCCGCCAGGACCCAGGACATGACTGGACTGTCGCCGAGATGGCACATCGCGCTGCGCTCTCCAGAGCGCAGTTCACCCGCCGGTTCGTCGCACAGCTCGGCATGTCACCGGCGCAGTACCTCATCCAGTGCCGGATCGACCGCGCCCACGAGTTGCTCACCGAGACCGGCCTGACGGTCACCCAGACCGCAGCTGCCCTCGGCTACACCGACGTCCCGTACTTCAGCCGCCAGTACAAGCAGCGCACCGGCCGCTCACCCAGCCAGGACCGCTAGCAGCAGGCGCGTCAGGCCCAGCCCGGCTTCCAGCCCTCGATCGAGGTTGCGGGGCGGGTCGCGGGACCCGAGTAGATCGCCGACGGCCGGATCAGCCGCCCGGTCCGCTTCTGCTCCAGCACATGCGCGCTCCACCCGGCCGTCCGCGCACAGGTGAACATCGACGTGAACATCGGCGGCGGTACTTCGGCGAAGTCCAGCACGATCGCCGCCCAGAACTCCACGTTGGTCTCCAGCACCCGATCCGGCCGCCGCTCCCGCAGCTCGGCCAGCGCAGCCTGCTCCAACGCCTCAGCCACCTCGTACCGCGGTGCAGCCAGCTCCCGCGCCGTACGACGAAGCACCCGTGCCCGCGGATCCTCCGCGCGATAAACGCGGTGTCCGAAGCCCATCAGGCGCTCGCCCGCGTCCAGCAGACCCTTCACATAAGCACGCGCATCGCCGCCGCGCTCCACGCCCTCGATCATCGTCAGCACCCGCGCCGGCGCACCGCCGTGCAGCGGTCCGGACATCGCACCGACCGCACCGGACAGTGCGGCGGCGACATCCGCGCCGGTCGACGCGATCACGCGCGCGGTGAACGTGGAGGCGTTCATGCCGTGCTCGGCCGCCGACGTCCAGTACGCGTCGACCGCCTTCACGTGCTTGGGATCGGGCTCGCCGCGCCACCGGATCATGAACCGCTCGGTAATCGTCGTCGCCTTGTCCACGTCGCGTTGCGGCACCATCGGTTGCCCGATGCCACGAGCCGCCTGGGCGACGTACGACAGCGCCATCACCGCCGCCCGGGACAGATCCTCGCGCGCTTGGACGTCGTCGATGTCGTACAGCGGCCGCAGACCCCAGGCGGGCGCGAGCATGGCCAGCGCGGACTGCACGTCGACCCGGACGTCACCGGTGTGGACCGGCAGCGGGAACGGTTCGGCCGGCGGCAGACCCGGAGTGAACGCACCGTCGACCAGCAGACCCCAGACGTTCTCGAACGGCACCCGGCCGACCAGGTCCTCGATGTCCACGCCCCGGTAGCGCAGCGCCGAACCTTCCTTGTCCGGCTCCGCGATCTGGGTGTCGAAGGCGACCACGCCCTCCAGCCCGTGCTGCACCTCGGTCCTCGGATCTGACATGCGACTCCCTCGTCCTCGTGATCGACGCACGAAGCCCACCAGGAGAGCCGCGCGCACCGTTGGGCGCCCAGGCAGCATATGTCTCCGGCTCGGCGACCGGACAGATTTGTGACCGGTTCGAGGTCTACGGTGGAACACATGCCAGCCAAGCCCAATCCCGCCCTGGGCCTCGTGCTCGGGATCATCGTTGGTTACGCCGGTATCGTCGGTGGCTCGTACGCCGGCACCCGGCTGGCCCTGGCGCGCCAGGTCCGGTTCGACAGCATCATCGAGCACGGACTGCAGTGGCTCCTGATGCTGGCGGCCATCGCGGTGATCGTCGGTCTGCTGATCGCCATCCGGCCGATCGGGGCGGGCGTCATGGTCGGAGCCGGCGGACTGATGACGGTCGCCGGGCTGGTCGTGCTGCTTGCGCCGATCCGCTCCGCGTACGACGTGATCAAGCTGTTCCAGCTCCCCGGCTCGCGGACGGTGGCCTACATGCTCACCGACGGGTCCGCGCTGTTCCTCGGCATCGTGTTGCTGGTCGGTGGCATCGGCCGGTGGGTCAGTGACGCCAAGACCGCGCGAGCGCTCCGCGGCGAGAGTGGCGGCTACAACCCGGCCCTCGCCCCGCAGCCGCAGCAGTGGGGTGGCTACCCCGGCCAGCAACAGCAGCCCCCATCGACCTACCCGGGCCAACCGCCACAGGCCTATCAACCCGGTCAGCAACAGGACCGGCAGCAGCCCGGCGCGTACCCCGGCCAGCAGCCACCCGGCAACACTTTCCCCGGTCAGCAACCGCCTCGGTAAATTTCCGGAATAGATCGTAACTTTCCGCGCGGAGCGTGCATCTGGCTCTGCATGGAAACTCTGGTCGCCTACGCCTTCAACAACGACAGCGCCTCCCGGGCTGCCGCGGGGCGGGCGCGGATCGAGGCGTACTACGACGGTCTCTGGGATCGTCAGGGCAAGCACAGCGGGTACGACGGCAGCACGATCGGCCTGCACGTCTGGGACCGGGACGACAGCGGTTCGTCCTGGCCGTCCTGGCACGACGCCGGCGAACTCCGGATCGCCACCCAGCACGCACCGCTGGGCTATCAGCGGGTCATCGGCGACGTCCCGCCGCACGACGCGCCGGCCAAGCTGGCGCACGCGGTCCGCCGGAATCCGGCCGGCTTCCTGGAGCTGGCCCCACCGTTCACGATGGCGGTGATGGACCCGGACGAGGACCGCCTGGACCTGTTCACCGACTCGATCGGTGTCGGCCGGCTGTTCCAGCTGCGGCTGGCCGACGGCTGGGTGTGGAGCAACCGCCCGGTGGCCGCGCTGCTGTTCGGCGGCATCCATGCCGCCGCGAACCTGCGCGGCTGGACTTTCGCCGCGGCCTGCGGTTGGTTCATGGACGACAGCACGCCGTACGACGGAGTGCTCTCGGTTCCCGGGGCGACCCACATCGTTGCTGACGGCAGGCGCCGCCGGCAGACCGTCAGCCGGATCGAGACCACCAGCGTGTGGTCGACCGACAGCCCGGACACGGTGGAGGAGACGGCCGAGGCGCTGCAGGATGTTGCGCGGTCAGTAGGTCGCCTGTGGCCCGGCAAGCCGACCGTCGACCTGAGTGGTGGCCGCGATTCCAGAGTGGTCGCCGCATCCTTCCTGGCCGCCGGTGTGGACGTGAAGCTCAACAGCTACGACGCAGTGCCGGGCGAGCTCGACGTCGCCGAGTCGCTGGTGCAGATGCTCCCGCAGCAGGTCGAGCACTTCACCACCCGCAAGGCCGTGGGCGTGAAGGCGAAGGTATCGGCTCAGCCGCCGAAGCCGCCGGCGCTGGTGGAGCGCGCGCTGCGCTGGCATCGGTACGCGGAGGGCCTCCGTCCGGCCAGCTACCTGTTCCACGCGCCGCCCGCCACTCTGGCCAACGTCGCCCACCTGGCGATCGGCGGTGCCGGCGGTGAAGTTGCCCACGGCCACTTCTACCCGAACGACGTACTCGCGCTGGACGCACTCCCGCTGCACGACAAGCTCCAGGCCTTCGGCAAGCGTCTGCAGACCCGGCTGACCCCGACCGCGGGTCCGTCCGAGCGATCCAGGACCGCCGTCGCCGACCAGATCGAGCATGTACTGCGGGACGCGGTGCACGGCGGCATCGAGAACGCGACCATGATCGACTACTTCTACGTGGTCGAACGACTGCGTCGCTGGGGGACGACGGGGGAGCGCAGTGGTGTCGTCTCGCCGCTGCTGATCCCGGCGTTCGTCCGGGCCGCGTTCGCGCTCGATCCCAGTCAGCGGGTCGAGAACGCCTTGCACCGCAAGCTGGTGCGGCACCTGGTGCCGGAGTGGGCCGACGTACCGTTCTTCAAGCCGGTCGTCGCCCCGGCGACACCTCGGCCGGCCAAGAGCACCGTCCGCTGCCTGGCCGACGCGCCCGACCGCGAACTGATCGAGCGACTCCTGACCGAGGTCGACGGCTTCGACCCCGGGTCGCTCAGCACGCTATGGGCGGCGTCCACGGCCGGCGCCAGCTCGGCGGGCGGCGAGGCCACCCTGCGGCAGGCGCTCTGGCGGGCGACGTTCGACCAGCATCTCGAAGAGATCAACCGGCACCTGCCGGAGGACACCCGCCCGGTCGTTCGGATCGCCAAACCACGGCCCGCGCCGGTCGTGATCCCGAAGAACCGCCGTCTGGTCCGGAACTCGGCCGCCCGGATGCTGGCGTCGACGGTCCTGTGGCGGACCTTCCGCACCAGCAAACTCGGCCGGTCCTGGCGCAGCCTCAGCAAGTAGGACCCCAGTAGGCTCGGACCGTGGATCTTGCGGAGATGCGGCAGACCTATGGCCTGGGGGAGTTGCTCGAGAGTCAGGTCGATCCCGACCCGATCGTCCAGTTCCGGACCTGGCTGGCGCAGGCGACCGAAGCCGGCCTGCCGGAGCCGAACGCGATGGTGCTCGCCACCGCGGACGGCGACGGCCGGCCGTCGGCGCGGACCGTGCTGCTGAAGGGCCTCGACGAGCGCGGGCTCGTGTTCTTCACCAACCAGCAGTCCCGCAAGGCCGGCGACCTGGCCGCGAACCCGCACTGCGCGCTCGCCTTCCCCTGGCACGCGATGGAGCGGCAGGTCCGCATCGAGGGCAGTGCGACCAAGCTCCCCGGCGACGAGGTCGACGCGTACTTCGTCCACCGGCCGCGCGAGTCACAGCTAGGCGCCTGGGCGTCACAGCAGAGCCAGCCGGTCGCGTCCCGCGAGGAGCTCGACCTGCAGTACGCGTCGTACGAGCGTCAGTGGCCGGAGGGCACCGAGATCTCCACGCCGTACTTCTGGGGTGGCTATCTGGTCCGGCCGGACGCGTTCGAGTTCTGGCAGGGACGGACCGGCCGGCTCCACGACCGCCTGGCCTACCGGCGGACCAACTCCTCCTCGGACGACTGGGAGTTGCTCCGGCTCCAGCCCTGAGGAGCCTCCGAGGTCTCGCGGAAGCCGTTGCGCTGCCACCACCGCGCCAGCGGAGCCGGCGCCCACCAGTTGGCCCGGCCGAGCAGCCGCATCGTCGCCGGCACCAGCAGCGCCCGCACGATCGTCGCGTCCAGCGCGATCGCGATCACCAGCCCGACCCCGATCATCTTCACGAACACGATGCCCGAGGTGGAGAACGCCGCCACCACGATGATCAGCAGCAGCGCCGCACTCGTGATGATGCCGCCGGTCCGCTGCAGTCCGAGCGCGACCGCCTGTGTGTTGTCGCCGGTCCGGTCGTACTCCTCCCGGATCCGGCTGAGCAGGAACACCTCGTAGTCCATCGAGAGCCCGAACAGTACGGCGAACAACAGCACTGGGTTGGTCGCGTCCAGGAATCCGGCCGGGGTGAAGTCGAGCAGCCCGGACAGATGACCGTCCTGGAAGATCCAGACCATCGCCCCGAATGCCGCGGACAGCGACAGCACGTTCATCAGCAGCGCCTTGGCCGGCAGCACGAACGATCCGAACGCGACGAACAGCAGCACGAACGTCACCAGCACGATGAACCCGGCCATGTACGGCGCTCGCCCGGCCAGCACATCGAGCAGGTCGATCACCGCGGCCGTCTCACCACCGACCTGGGTCTGCGTCCCACCCGGCGGTGCGATCGCCCGTACGTCGTGGACGACATCGCGCGCCGGCAGTTCCTGCGCGGTGAAGTGCGTGTGCACGACCAACTCCGCGACGCCGTTCTCGTACCCACCGACCCGCACATTCTCGACGTCGGCGACCTGACGCAACTTCGCGAGGTACGGCGCCAGTGCCGTCGACGGATCGGATGGCGGGGAGTCGAACCGGACGGCCACGACGATGTCCGACCCACCCGCACCAGCGAAGTCACTTTGCAGCGTCTCGGTCACGGTGCGGGAGGTCGCGCCGGCAGGCAACGACCGGTGGTCGACGCCACCGAGCTGCGCCTGCAGGAACGGGATCCCGAGCACCAGCAAGACCGGCACCAGCACCAGCACATACCGCACCGGGCGCCGCATCACACTGTGCGCGAGCCGGTACCACGCTCCGTGCCCGGCGCGCGCCTCGCGAGGCTTGAGGAACGGCAACCGCAAGCTGTTCACCCGATGCCCTAGAACCGCCAGCAGAGCAGGGAGTGCGGTCAGCGCCGCCGCCATCGCGACCAGTACAGCGGCCGCACCGCCGTACGCCATCGAGCGCAGGAACATCACCGGGAACAGCACCAGACTGCTGATCGCGACGCCGACGGTGATACCGGAGAACGCGACAGTCCGGCCGGCGGTCGACATGGTCGCGGTCAGAGCCGTCTCCACATCATTGCCCTTGGCAAGTTCTTCGCGGAACCGGGTGACGATGAACAGGGCGTAGTCGATCGCGAGCCCGAGGCCGATCATCGTGACGATGTTGATCGTGAAGATCGACACGTCGGTGATCGCGGTCAGCGCACGCAGCAGCACGAAGGCGCCCAGGATCGCCAGCGCGCCGACGAACAACGGCAGGCTGGCGGCGACCAGGCCGCCGAACACGACCACCAGCAGCACCAGCACGATCGGCGTCGAGATCGTCTCGGCGTGCACGATGTCGTGCTCGGTCTGGGTGTTCACCTCGTCGAACACCGCGATCTCGCCGCCCACCTTCGCATCAAGCCCGGATGGCGCCGTACGCACCTGGTCGGCGATCCGGTGGAACGTCGCCAGCCGCTCCTCCTGATCCGCGCCGGCCAGCGTGAGTACGGCGTACGTGCTGTGCTGGTCCTTGGAGACGAACAGGGGCGAGCGAGTGCTCCAGTACGTCGTCGTACTCAGCACGTCCTGGGACGGCAGCCCGGACAGGTGCTGCTCGACGGACTGCCGGAACGACGGGTCAGCGACGGTCTGCGTGGAACTCCGGTAGAGCACGATCACGTCGGTGCCCGTGCGGCCGACGTTCTGCTCGATCGTCGCGACCGCGTTGGCGGCCTCGGTGTCCGGTGCGTCGAACCCGCCGTTGGCCAGCGATCCGAACACGCCGGTGCCCCAGGCCAGCCCGACGGCGACGAGGACTCCGGTCAGGGCGAGCACCAGGCGACGGCGCCGGTACGTGAAGTGGCCGAGCGTCTCGAACACGAAACTCTCCCCAGGGCGTTAGATTTGAGCGGCGGGTGTCTCAGTGAACAGCGTTAACTGTTAACGGTGTTAACTCTAGACATCCGGGAGGCCGGCCTGTCAAGGAGAATTTCGATGGATGAGGGTGCGACCCGGCGTGACCGGCAGCGGGCCGCGACACTGGCCGACATCAAGGCAGTCGCGCGGCGGCTGCTGGTCAGCGGCGGCGTGGGCGCGGTCGGCCTGCGTGCGGTCGCGCGCGAGCTCGGCCTGACCCCACCGGCCCTGTACCGCTACTTCCCGAGCCACGAGGCGCTCGTCACCGCCCTCATCGCCGACCTGTACGACGAACTGACCGGTGCGCTGATGGAGTTGCAGGCCGCCGACACCGACGCGGATCTCGGTGCCCGGCTGTTCCTGCTGACCAACGGACTGCGGGACTGGGCGCTCGCGCATCCCTCGGAGTTCGCGCTGCTGTTCGGTACGGCGATTCCGAACCCGGATGCCAAGGACCACGCGGACACCCCTGGGCATCAGGCGGCGATGCGCTTCGGGGCCGTGTTCAAGGACCTGGTCGCGCAGATCTGGCACTGGAAGCCGTTCCCGTACCCGGCCGACGAGGACCTCGGACCGGTGCTGCTCGCCCAGCTGCAGCAAGAGACGGAGGAGTTCCAGGGCATGCCGGCCGGTGCGATCTACCTCGCGCTGAGCTACTGGGTCAGGCTCTACGGCTTGATCTGCATGGAGGTCTTCGGACAGCTGCACTGGGTGCTGCCGGATGCCGGCGCGTACTTCGAAGCCCAACTTCGCGAGATCGGCGAAGAACTCGGCCTGGACTGCCCACCACCGGAGTGAGGGCAGAAAAAAGCCCGCGAGCGCTTCCAGAACGCGACCGGGTGGCCGAACTCTGGGTCAGGCGGACTGACCTGACTGCCCGCGGGCCCGGTGGCTGGCGTTGAATTGGCCGACCACATGCCCACTTGTTAGTGGTTGGCGGTTAGCCCGCCGCCACCTCACGAGTCCGATAGCAATTCATGCGTTGGACCACCTCCCTTCGCGTGTACTGAAAACCTACTGTTCGAAGGCCCGGCGTTCAACCAGTTTTCGCGCACAGACGAACGGGGTGCCGTGGTCCCATAGGAGACATGCTGAGACTCGGACTTCCGGTCATCGTGATCCTGCTGGTCGGAACCGCCTGGATGGCGTGGGCGTCGTACCGCCGGGCTGCCCAGGCCGAGCAGGCCCTGGCCGAGGTCAACGCCGAGCACCGGGCATTGATGCACGAGGTCAGGACGCTGGAACGGGCGGTCGCGGCTGCCGAGCAGGGCTTGCGTACGCTCAGCTCGCATCCGTCGGTGCCGCGCGATGTCGCGGTCACCGCAGACCTGACCCTCGCCGACATCCGGCGACTGGTGGAACGCAAGGAGCTCGACGACTGATGGCCAAACTGGGGAGTGCGACCGCCGTCGCCAAGGGTGGGAGCACGAAGGTCAAGGTGATCGGCGGCCTGATCGCGGCCGTGATCGTGATCATCGCGTTGTTCAACATCTTCAACTTCGCCGACACCGACGCGAACCGGATCGGTCTGCACTACGGCGGCGGCGTGATCGAGGACAAGAAGTTCAAGTCGGTCATCCCGCCGGGCTCCACGAACAAGCTGATCGGCCCTGGCGACACGGTCTACACCTACCCGGTCGACCAGCGCTCGTACATCATCGGCGGCGACGGTGCCGACACCGACGCGGCCGACGAGGTCACCGTGGTCAGCAAGGACAACGTCCGGCTCGGGGTCCGGGTCCAGGTGTACTTCACCCTGAACCGGGACGAGGCCGTGCTGAAGTCGTTCCACGAGCGGATCGGGCTGAAGACCGACGCGTACGAGGACGACGGCTGGGACCAGATGCTGCAGAGCTACTTCCGGCCCCAGATCGACCGGGCGCTGGCGGCGGTCGCGGCCGACTACGGCTGGGCCGAGCTCTACAACAACGAGTCGAAGAAGGCGGCCTTCCAGTCCGCCGCGGCGAAGGAGTTCACCCGGCTGCTGCCGGCCGCCGTCGGCGGTGACTACTTCTGCGGCCCGTCGTACAACGGCACCAACGACTGTGGCGAGCTGTCCTTCACGATCCAGAAGCCGACGCCGCTGGACAAGGGCATCATCGACGGCCTCGAGGCCAAGCAGCGGGCCGAGCTGGCCAAGGCGACCCAGGAGCAGAAGAACCAGCAGGTCAACGTCGAACTGCAGTCGGTCAAGGCACAGGTCGCGATGCTCGGCGCGCAGGGCTACCTGCTGAAGACCGCGATCGAATCGGGCAAGATCCAGTTCATGGTCATCCCGCAGAACGGCAACGTCAGCATCCCGGTGCCGACGCCGGCCACCACGACCCAGCAGCCGGGCAACTGAGCTGAGCTGAGTGATGTCCGCGCTGCCGTCGCACCTCGAGCTCGTGCAGGGCGTCGTCCTGCCCAAGCCGGTCGGCGCGGACCCGGTCCTCGACTTCGTCAACACTCGGTCCGACTGGACCACCCGTGGCCCGGCGCGGACCGAGTGGCTGACCTCGTACGAGGCCTTCCTGATCTGGAACTCGTACGTCGGCCTGGTGCCGCCGGCCACCGTGTTCCGGCTGATCGAGCAGGCCGGTGGCAAGCCGACCGAGGCGACGCGGCGGCTGCACACGACCCTCGAGTTCAGGACCGAGCTGTACGACGTACTGACCGGGCAGGCGACCGCTGAGTCGTTCGAAGCCGTGGCCCTGGTGATCGAACGGGCGTCAGGCCGACGGCAGTTGGTGCTGTCGGACGACGGCCCGGTGTGGGAGCTGCCGGAGGATCTGGCGCTCCCGTTGGACAACCTGGCTCTGCTCGCGGGTGAGCTGCTGACCGGACCGTCGCGGGCGCATGTCCGGATGTGCCCGGGGGAGTCGTGCGGCTGGCTGTTCCTCGACCCGCGCGGGCGCCGGCGGTGGTGCTCCATGGCGACGTGCGGCAACCGGGCCAAGGTCCGAGCCCACGCGGCCCGCGCCCGCTAGTTGAAGAGCGCCGGGTCGACCATGATCCACGTGTGCCGGGCGCGAGCGAGCACGCGGCCGTCGGCGTCGTACAGGGTGCTCGCGGTGAATGTCTTACGGCCCTCCTCGCCGAGGTAGCGGCCGAGCGCCACGCACTGCTCGCCGGGCTGCGGGCGCGCGTCGATGCAGGCCGTCAGTTGACCGAGAACCGACGGGCGGCCCTCCAGATCGATCGTCCACCCGCCGGGGCAGTCGAGCGCGGACCACACGAACACGTCGTCGACCAGGCCGTCGGTCACCAGATCGCCGCTCGGCTGCCACGTGCACGCCGTTCGTCCGTCGCCGAGCGGTCCTGGCTTGAGCTGCAGGCCGTCCGGGTTCTCCGGCCCGCAGACGAAGCAACTCGGGAACGGATGATTGCTCAGACCCTTGTACGCCGCCTCGGCCGCACGAGCCTCATCGGGCGACACCGGGTCGATGGTCGCGTCGGCCAGGAAGGCGGCGTCCACCGGTACGGCGTCGGCGACCACGGCCTCCCCGTCCGTCAGTCGCGCCCCTTCGACGTCGGCGTCCAGCGCCAGGTCCTTCTCGATCGGTGGCGGCATCCGCAGCGTCACCCGCGGCACCACACCTGCGCCGATCCGCTCGGCCAGCGCAGTACCCACCTGTCCTGCGACGTACCCGCCATTGCCTGACCGCTTGGGTCCCTGAAACCGCCGTTCCACCCGAACCAGACTCATACCGCACGACCCTAACCAGACGCCCGATCACGGCGGCAACCGGACCGCGATCGGGAAGTGTGAGGGCTGTGAACCGTGGGAAGGAAGGAGTTTTCAGATAAATCTGAGGAATTCTCGGAGATTAGGGAGCTGAGCCCTCCAGTTCAAACGACCGTTTGAACTATGCTGACTGCAGGCTACGGCGAGTGAGCAGGTGGGGTGCCTGAGCGAGCGGTAGCCGGGGGGAAGGAGAAGTTTGTGGAAACACCGGTCGAATCGACCCGGGAGAGATTGCTCAATGTCGCCGAGCAACGCTTCGGTGAAGGGGGTTACGAGGGAACGTCGCTGCGCGCCATCACGGTCGCGGCGGCGGCGAACATCGCCGCGGTCAACTACCACTTCGGCTCGAAGGAAGCGTTGTTGCGAGCCGCGGTCGCGCGCGCGATGGCGCCGGTCAACACCGAGCGCCGGCGCCGGCTGGACCAGTTGGAGGCCCGCGGCGGGCCGAGCGCGGAGCAGGTGATCCGCGCATTCATCGAGCCCGGGCTGGATCTGGTCCTGCGCCGGGGTGAGCGTGGCGCGGTGGTCGCGCGTTTCATCGGCCGGATCGCGTTCGATCCGAGCCAGCGGATCCGGGAGTTGTACGCCGCCGAGTCCGACCCGATCGAATCGCGGTACCTGGCCGCGCTTCAGTCGGCTTTGCCACACGCCTCGCCCGAGGCGGTCGCCTTCGGATACGTGAACATGCTCGGACTGCTCGCGTTGCACCAGTCCCAGGCCTTGTCCCGCGCGCCTGGCGTGGACGATGCCGAGGACCCGGGCAAGCTGGCCGAGAACCTGGTCGCGTTCCTGGTCGCCGCCTTCGACCGGGGCCTCCGGACCTGATCCGGTGGCGGCCGATGACCCGCGGCGCCCTGCCCGCGGATTTTCGGACGCAACTGAACCAGAGTCGCCGGTGTCCCGCAAGCGATGCACGCACCTGGACACCGCCATCGCTCGAGCTACATCGCTTGCGGGACACCAGTGGTCTGGTCGAGGTTGTCCAGAGATTGCTCACGGATGTTCGGACTGCCCGGTAACGCTGCATAATGGCGCTCCGTGGACCCCTGTGAAGTCGTGGTTGCCGTCGATCTCGGTGGAACCCGGATGAAGTGCGGCCTGGTCGCCGCGGACGGTGCCGTGCTGCACCGCGAGACCAGGCCGACTCCCCGGGAGGCCGGGGGCCGCGCCGTGCTCGATGCCCTGCTGGAAACCGTCGTCGAGCTGAGCCAGAAGGCGACTGCGGACGGTCACCGAGTGCGTGCGATCGGTGTCGTCGTGCCCGGTGTCATCGACGCCGAGTCCGGCACGGTCGGCGCCGAGAACCTGGAATGGGTCGGTACGCCGGTGCGCGCCGAACTCGAGACCGCGATCGGTGACGGCGTACCGATCGTGCTCGCCCACGACGTCCGCGCCGGCGGATACGCCGAGCTCCGCCAGGGCGCACTCACCGGCACTACCAACTCGATGTTCCTGCCGCTCGGCACCGGCATCGCCGCCGCGATGGTGATCGACGGCTCCCTGGTCAGCGGCGACGGCTGGGCCGGCGAACTCGGCCACACCCGATTCGTCCACGGCGACGCGGCCGAGCAGTGCGCCTGTGGTCAGTGGGGCTGCCTCGAGACGGTCGCCTCCGCGGCCGCCCTGGCCCGTCGGTACGGCGCCCGTACCGGCCGGACCGTGGACGGCGCGCGCGAGGTCCTGGAGTTGCTGGCTGCAGGAGATCCGGACGCCGCACATGTCTGGGACGACGCGCTGAGGGCGCTGATCGACGCGCTCGTCCTCTACACGACTCTGGTCGCGCCGACCCGGATCGCAATCGGCGGCGGGCTGGTGGGCGCGGGAGAGACTCTGCTCCAACCGCTGCGCGACGGCATCCACGCGCGGCTCACCTTCCAGCGCGAGCCCGAGATCGTGGCCGCCGTACTCGGCGAGGACGCGGGCTGCCTCGGCGCCGCGGTGATGGCCTGGGACCGCGTGACCACCGACGAGAGTGGAGATCAGACGGTATGACGACGTATCGCGTGGGCCGGCTGGTCACGCCGGACGACGTTCTGGAGAACGCCTGGATCCAGGTGGTCGACGCGGACATCGTCGCGTTCGGCCGCAGGTCGGAGGGGATGCCGGCCGACGGCAAGCGGCCCGAGGACCTCGGCAACGTCACCGTCGTCCCGGGCTTCGTCGACATCCATACTCACGGCGGCGGCGGATCGACGTACTCGACGACCGACCCGGAGGAGGCGCGCAAGGTCGCGGCCTTCCACGCCCGGCACGGTACGACGACCACCCTCGCCAGCCTGGTGACGGCGCCGCTCGATGACATCGTCTCGCAGACCGCCTGTCTCGCGGACCTCATCACCGACGGCGTGATCGCCGGTGTCCACCTCGAAGGACCGTTCCTGTCCGCGGCACGGTGTGGTGCGCACGAGCCGACGCTCCTACGAGACCCGGTCGCCGACGACGTGACGAAGGTCCTGAGCGACGCGGTGAAGATGGTGACGATCGCGCCGGAGCTCGAACACGGTCTGGACGCGATCCGCCAGGTGGTCGACGCGGGGGCCGTCGCCGCGCTCGGGCACACTGACGCGACGTACGAGCAGATGATCGCCGGTGCCGACGCTGGGGCGACCGTGGCCACGCACCTGTTCAACGGGATGCGGCCGTTCCACCACCGCGATCCCGGGCCGGTCGGTGCCGCGCTCAACGACGAACGGCTGCTGCTCGAGGTGATCAACGACGGCCTGCACCTGGATCCGCAGGTCGTCCGGGTCGCCCTCGCGGCGGCTGGAGTGAACCGGATCGCCCTGATCACCGACGCGATGGAGGCCACCGGGATGCCGGACGGCCGGTACAAGCTCGGCAGTCTCGAGGTGGACGTGAAGGAAGGCCTGGTGACGCTTGCTCACGGCAAGCATTCGATCGCCGGCAGCACGTTGACGATGGATGTCTCCTACGCCAACGCGGTGAAGGCCGGGGTGTCCCTGGTGGACGCGTCCCGGATGGCGTCGACCACGCCGGCGCAGGCCTTCGGCTGGTACGACGTGGGTGGGATCGAGACCGGCAAACGGGCGGATCTGGTGCTGCTGGACGACGGGTACGTCGTTCAGAAGGTGATGCGGGCAGGGTCGTGGCTGGACTGATCGGGACCATCACCCTCAACCTCGCGCTGGACGTCACGTATGAGGTCGACGAGCTCGTCGTCGGTGGCAGTCACCGCGTCGGCACTGTCCGACAGCGGGCCGGTGGCAAGGGTGTGAACGTCGCTCGAGTGGCGTCGACGTTAGGACACCAGGTACTGGTGCTCGGGTTCGTCGGCGGGGTCACCGGTGAGCTGGTTGCCGAGGAGCTGTTCGATGCCGGCCTGACCGCACTGCTCACGCCGATCGCCGGCGAGACCCGGCGTACCGTTGCCATCGTCAACGGTGCCGACGGGGACGCGACGATCTTCAACGAGACCGGGCCTTCGGTGACCGCCGACGAGTGGCGTGCGTTCGGGGACCGGATGCCGTGGTCGCGGCTGGGCGTGCTGGCGTGCTCCGGCAGCCTCCCGCCGGGTCTGCCTGCTGACGCGTACGCCGAACTCGCGGTCCGCGCGCGGCATCACGACGTACTGACCGTGATCGACGCCGGCGGTGCCGCGCTGACCGCGGCTGCGAAGGCTGGTGCGGTGGTGCGGTCCAACGCGGCCGAGTTACGTGACGCCTTGGGCGATACGACGGTCGAGGACGGCGCCCGGCAGTTGGTCGGGTTGGGCGCGAGCGCGGCCGTGATCACCGACGGGTCGCGCGGCATGGTTGCTGCCAGCAACAATGGTGTGTGGCGCGCGCTGCCGGTCGAGAAGGTGAGTGGCAACCCGACTGGTGCCGGCGATGCCTGTACGGCGGTGGTTGCGGCGGCCGTCGCGGAATCGCCGGAGCCCGACTGGTCCGTCGTACTGAAGTCCGCCGTGGCCGCATCGGCCGCTGCGGTGCTGACACCGGTTGCCGGGGACATCGACCTGGCCGCCTACCGCCGCTGGCACCCCCAGGTCACGGTCAACTCTTAAGGAGAAGTCGAATGCCTTTGGTGTCTGGGGCAGAGGTCGTCCTCGCTGCCGCTAAAGCCGGTCGCGGGGTCGGTGCGTTCAACGTGATCCAGTTGGAGCACGCGACCGCGTTGATCGCCGGCGCCGAGCAGGTCGGTGCGCCGGTCATCCTGCAGATCAGCGAGAACGCGGTGAAGTACCACGGCGCCCTCAAACCGATCGGTGTCGCCACCCTGGCCGCTGCGGCCGCCGCGACGGTCCCGGTGGTCGTCCACCTCGACCACGCGATGGATCGCGACCTGGTCACCGAGGCAGTCTCACTCGGCTTCACCTCCGTCATGTACGACGCGTCGAAGCTCGAGTACGCCGACAACGTCGCGTCGACCACCGAGGTGACGGCGTTCTGCCATGACCACGGCGTGTTCGTCGAGGCCGAGATCGGTGAGGTCGGCGGCAAGGACGGCGTGCACGCGCCCGGAGCCCGCACCCGCCCCGACGACGCCCTCGCCTTCGCCGAAGCCACCGGCGTCGACGCCCTGGCTGTCGCCGTCGGCTCCTCTCACGCCATGACCGAACGTACGGCGTCCCTCGACTTCGACCTCATCACCGAACTCCACGCCGCCGTCCCCGTCCCCCTCGTCCTGCACGGATCCTCCGGCGTCGCCGACCCCGACCTCAGCCGAGCCGTCGAGGCAGGCATGACCAAGGTCAACATCGCCACCCACCTCAACAACGTCTTCACCGCCAAGGTCCGCGAAGTCCTCGGGGGCAACCCGGCCCTGGTCGACACCCGCAAGTACCTCGGCCCGGCCCGCGACGAGGTAGCCGCCGAGGTGGCCCGCCTGCTGATCATCCTCAGGGCCACGTCCTCAGAGTGATGCGCCGCCCCGGACCCAGTTGGCCCGCAGCTCGTCGCGGGCCTGCTGGACCCGCACCCGAGCGGTCTCATCGGGCACTTCGAAGTCCTCGATCAGCCGGGTGAGCGCGAGCTCCAGCGCCGCGACGGCCGCGTCCTCCTCGGTCAGCTCGGCTTCGGTCACCCCACGCAGCCCGACCGCGAGCGCGGCGAGCCCCGCCACCTCCTGCGGGGTCAGCCGCAACCGGATCTCCGTCCTGGTGTCCACGGTCGCTCCTTCGGTTCTTGGTACAGTCATCGTGCAGTGCAACGACCGTGTTGCACAAGAGCCCTCGGTGAGGAGTGGCCGGAGATGACCATCGCGGTGGACGAGACGCTGCGCGAGGCGACCGTCGCCGTCCTCGCCGAGCACGGCTGGTCCGGCGTCACGCTGGAGCGGGTCGCCGAGAAGGTCGGCCGGTCCCGCGTCACGTTGTGGCGGCAGGGACTGACCGTCGAACTGCTGCTGAACTCGCTGCTCGACGCCCTGGCCGAGGACTACCGGGACACGCTGTGGCCGATCCTGGCCGGCTCCGGCACCGGCCGAGAAGGCCTGGTCAAGACGCTCGAGGCCTTGTTCGACGTGATCGACCGGCATCTGCCGCTGATCCTGTCCTCGGACCTGGTGTTCCACCAGGAGCAGGCACGCAACGGCCCGGTCTCGTTCATCGATCCGTTCGAGCGGTTCCTGCGCGAGGGCGAGCAGGACGGTTCGCTGCATCCGCACGGCCGGATCAGCGACGTGGCGGAGGTGCTGATGGTGTCGGCGATCTTCACCTACGTGCACATGCGCGGCCGGCACCACTGGTCCAAGGCCCGGGTCCGCCGGCTCACCCTCGACCTGACGCTGCGCGGAGTCCTGAACTTCTGAAACATGGTCGTTGCAATTTCTGCAACAGTCATGTTTCACTGACGGGACCGACAGCTTTGGAGGGACCGCCATGACACTGCCCTACGCCGAACCGCTGATCCGCCGCGACCCGCCGCCGCGCGTGATCCCCGAACCACCCCGCGTCGGCGAGCCCGGTGGGGATCCGTGCGGCCTCTGCGACTGGCTGGCGTCGTTCGAGAAGTCCGAACACCGGCCGCCGCTCTGGATGGACGACAACTGGGCGCTGTGCCCGGCCAAGGACGTCACCATCCCCGGAGTGGTCTGGCTGGCCAGCCGGGGTCACCACGACAGCTTCGCCGACCTACCCGCCGCCCACGCGACCAGCTACGGTCCGGTGGTCGCCCGGATCGAGCGAGCGATCCTCGGGCTCGGCGGCATCGCCCGGGTCCACGTCTATCGTTGGGGCGACGGTTCGGCCCACTTCCACGTGTGGTTCTACCCGCGGCCGCTGGGCATGCTGGAGGCGCGCCGGGAGATGCTGCCGCTGTGGGCCGACCTGATGCCGCCGGCGCCCGAGGAGGACGTTGCCGATGCCGACCGGAAGATCGCCGCGGCGATGGCGGCGGGCGACTGACGTGAGTGCCGCCCAGCCTCAACCCGCCCAGCCTCAACCCGCCCAGCGTCAACCCGCCCAGCCTCAACCCGCTCTGGCCCGGCGGTTGGGCGTTGGCGACGCCGTCGTGGTCGGCCTCGGGTCGATGGTCGGCGCCGGGGTCTTCGCGGTGTGGGGCCCGGCTGGGCGGGCCGCCGGGTCGGGGCTGCTGATCGGGTTGGCGATTGCCGCGGTTGTTGCCTACTGCAACGCGGTGTCCTCGGCTCAGTTGGCGGCTGTCTATCCGGTCTCGGGTGGGACGTATGTGTACGGGCGGGAGCGGCTGGGGGAGTGGTGGGGCTTCGCCGCCGGTTGGTGTTTCGTGGTGGGGAAGACGGCGTCGTGTGCCGCGATGGCGTTGACGTTCGCGACGTACGCCGTACCGGGTGGCGGATGGTTGCGCAGGCTGGTTGCGTTGGCTGCCGTGGGCGGGTTGGCGGCGGTCAACTATCGAGGTGTCACCAAGACCGCGCGACTGACCAGGATCCTGGTCGCCTGCACGCTCGCAGTCCTCGCGCTCGTCCTGATCGTGCTGCTCACCGGTGAGCCACATCGCGACCTGGAGCTCACCGGCACCTCGCCGTACGGCGTCCTGCAGGCCGCGGGACTGTTGTTCTTCGCGTTCGCCGGGTACGCGCGGATCGCGACCATGGGTGAGGAGGTCCGGGAGCCGGCCAAGACCATCCCGCGGGCGATCAGTACCGCCGTCATCGTTGCTATCGGCATCTACCTTGCCGTCGGCGTGGCGCTGCTGCTCGTGCTCGATCCGGCGACGACCATCGCCCCGCTCGCCGCCGCGGTCGACACCGTCGGCGCTGCCTGGGCCAGTCCCGTCGTCCGGATCGGCGCCGCGCTCGCGAGCCTGGGCGCGCTCCTCGCCCTGATCGCCGGCATCGGTCGTACGTCGCTCGCGATGGCCCGCAACCACGATCTCCCCGGCTGGCTGGCCGCCGTCCATCCACGCTTCCAGGTCCCGCACCACGCCGAGCTCGCGCTCGCCGTGGTCGTCGGCATCCTCGTCCTGACCACCGACCTGCGCGGCATGATCGGCTTCTCGTCGTTCGGCGTCCTGCTGTACTACGCGATCGCCAACGCCTCGGCCTTCACACAGCCGGCCGATCAGCGTCGATGGCCCCGTGCCCTCAACGTGATCGGCCTCATCGGCTGCGTCGTTCTCGCCGTCACCCTCCCGTGGACGTCAGCGGTGGTGGGCGCCGGACTCCTCGCGATCGCCCTGATCGTCAGGAAACTCAGGACAGGTCGCGGCGGATCCGCCAGAAGCTGAACCCGGTCAGTCCCAGCGCCAGCAGCAAGAACAGCCCGAACTCACGCCACTGCAGCGCCCAGAACCTGTCCGCATCGAAGTACTTGATGTGCTGCCGGTAGCCCTCGTCCGCCATCCGTTGGAAGCAAGCGGCCGCTTCCGGTCGCTCGGCGGCGGTCTGATTGGGCGGTCCAGGCTCGCACCCGATCACCCAGCTCGGCAGCGTGCCCACTGTGTTGCCGGCCTTGTCCACGGTGCGGTCGGACAGTTTCCAGGCGCCGACTGACCCGCTCGCCACCTCGATCTGCTTCACTGTTGGAGGATTGCCGTCCCCGGTCAGCATGAAGCCACGAATGTTGTCCAGGCTGACGGTCAGATAGGTCTCCGTCGGCGCCATCAGGTGCGGCCGGATCAAGGTCGGGGTGAGGACCTGCACCAGGATCACCGCGGCCAGCGTGATCGCGAGGGCGACGACAGTACGCCGGACGACGAGCCCGATCGCGACCCCGAGCGCGAAGGCGAAGGCGGCGTACCCGATCGGGACCAGACCGCGGGCGCCGAAGACCGGCGGGAACATCCGCGGCAGGTAGCTGTTCGACTGCTGGCCGGCGTTGATCGCGTCGTCGATCGGGTCTGACCACCAGGTGACCGCCAGGCTCAGCAGGGCGGTGATCCCGATCGCGGCGAGTCCGGTGAATCCGACCTTGGTGGCCAGCCAGCGCCACCGCGAGACGCTCTGGCTCCACACCAGCCGGTGGGTGCCGGTCTCCAGTTCGCGGGCGATCAGGGGTGCGCCCCAGAACGCGCCGATCACCGGCGGAACGGCGTACAGCAGGACCTGCCCGGCGTTGTACAGCACCGGGTTGAGGCGCTCGAAGCCGAGATTCGCGATGAAGTCGTCGGCCAGGCGGTGGTAGTCGTCGAGCAGGCCGGGGCCGGTCACCGCCAGGACGACCGCGGCCGCGGCGAGCACGGACGCGACCACGAGGAACTGGACGCGGAACTGCCGCCAGGTCAGCCAAATCATCGCTGCACCTCCAGGACCGGACGTTCGGGTTGAGCGGGGACGCTGCTGGCCATGTACGCCAGTACCAGGTCCTCGAGGGTGAGTTGGGTGACGGTCCAGGCCGGATCGAGGATCGGCTTCTCGGTCCGGATCAGGAACGTCGACTGCACGTCGGTGTGGCTCTCGGTCACCACGTGCTGATCGCCAGGCAGATCCTTGGCGGCGCGGCGTGGACCGGTCAGCCGGAAGTGCGTCGCCAGCAGGGTGTCGATCTCGCCGCTGACCTGGACCCGCGAGTCGACCAGCACGATCACGAAGTCGCAGGAACGCTCCACATCGGAGACCAGGTGCGAGGACAGCACGACGCTGAGCTCCTGCTCGGCGACAGCCTCCATCAGGTCCTGCAGGAACTCGCGCCGGGCCAGCGGGTCGAGCGCGGCAACTGGTTCGTCGAGGATCAGCAGGTCGGGCCGCTTGGCCAGGCCGAGAGTGAGCGCGAGCTGGGCTCGCTGGCCGCCGGACAGCTTGCCGGCCTTCTGCTTCGGGTCCAGCCCGAGTCGCTGGATCCGCCGGGCCACGGCGTGGTCCCAGCCGGGATTGAGTTTCGCACCGAGCTTCAGGTGGTCGGCGACGCTCAACCGGGCGTACGTCGGCGCGTCCTGAGCGACGTACCCGACCTTGGCCTGCTGTGCGCCGGGCGGCCCGCCCAGCACCTCGACGGATCCGGCGCTCGGCGTGAGCATCCCGACGGACAGGTTGAGCAGCGTGCTCTTGCCGGCGCCGTTCGGGCCGACGAGCCCCACGACGTGTCCGGCCGGCACTTCCAGATCGCAGTCGGTCAGCGCCCAGCGCCGGCCGTACTTCTTACCCAGGCCGCGAGCCTGCAGGACGGGGGTCATGCTAAGTCCTCCAGAGCGGCGGACCGAAAGGTCGTCAGGAACAACGCCTCGATGCTCTCGTCGTCGAGGCCGGCCTTGCGTGCCTTCGCCAGCCAGCGGCGCAGGTCCTGCCGCAGCGGGCCGTGCGCGGCCAGCGTGTTGTCGGTCAGCGTCCGGGTCACGAACGTGCCGCGTCCCGGCCGGGCCTGCACCAGGCCTTCGTGCTCCAGCTCGCGGTACGCCTTGAGCACCGTGTTCGGGTTGATCGCCAGCGCCGCGACGACGTCCTTCACCGTCGGCAACTGGTCGCCCTTGCGCAGCAGTCCGAGGCGCAGCGCGTTCCGGACCTGCTGGACGATCTGCTGGTACGGCGACACCCCCGACCGCCCGTCCAGATGGAACTCGATCATCAACCAAACCCCATTCATCTAGTTACCTAGCACTATAGATGTATGGGTGAGGTGGGCGTCAAGGGTGCGGACGTGCGCCACTCACCAACCCCTGCTCACTCGCCGGGTTCGACCGGCGGTGAGCGGGTGGCGGCGGGCACTGAGTGGTTGGTGAGTGGCGGAGATCCGGGGATCAGCGGATGGCGTCGTACCGGCGGAGTGCCTCGCGGCGGGCTTCGGCGTGGTCGACGACCGGATCGGGGTAGCCGTGCTTCCACGGTTCGTGGACCGCGCTGGCGTCGAGATCGCGCAGCTCGGGCACCCAGCGGCGGACGTACTCGCCGTCGGGATCGAACTTCTTGCCCTGGCCGACCGGGTTGAAGATCCGGAAGTACGGCGCCGCGTCGGCTCCGCAGCCGGCCACCCACTGCCAGTTCAGCGAGTTCGACGCGAGGTCGCCGTCACGCAGCGATCGCATGAACCAGCGGGCGCCGAACTTCCAATGCACATGCAGGTCCTTGACCAGGAACGACGCGACCACCATCCGCACCCGGTTGTGCAGAAAGCCGGTCTCGGCGAGCTGCCGCATCCCGGCATCGACGAACGGATACCCGGTCCGGCCTTCGCGCCACGCATCGAACAGCGCGCCGGGTTCGTCGTACTCCATCCGCTCGAACTCAGGCCGTAGTGGCTTCCAGGCGGCATCGGGATACCGCGCGAGCAGATCCGCGCAGAACTCGCGCCAGGCGAGCTGGCGACGATAGGCCTCCGCGCCCTGACTGCGTTTGCGCGCCAGGTCGGCGAGCATGGTGCGCGGGTGGATCTCGCCGTACTTCAACGGAATCGACATCCGTGAGGTGCTGTCGAGATCCGGCCGATCCCGCTCGTCGTCGTACCGCGCGACGTCGTCGAGGTACTCCTGCCACTGGTCGAGCGCGGCGCTGCCCAGGGTGCTCTTCGGAAGATCCTCACCACCTGCCTCGAGCCACCTGACGTTCGCCGGCGCAGCGACCGGGCGACGCCAGCCGTGCTCGAGCCAGGCACGGAAGTACGGCGTGAACACCTGGTACGGGCGATTCTGCTGATTCAGGATGCGCCCGGGAGCGATCGCGTACGGCGATCCGGTCGCCACCAGCGGACACTTCAATGAGGCTTCAACTTCTTTGTCCCGGCGCTGTCCGTAAGGGCCGTAGTCCGCGCTGATGTGGACACTGGCCGCGCCGATCTCCTCGGCCGACGCCGGTACGACGGTTGCCGGATCACCCCGTCGTACGACGAGCCGGCCGCCAATGGAATCGGAGAGCTGCCGCAACGACGCCGTCAACTGCTCACGGCGTGGATCACCCGCGCGGTCCCACAGTTGCGGGTCGAGCACGAACAGGCCGAGCACCCGGCCGTCACCCGCGGCGACTGCGTCAAGCAGCGCAGGATTATCGGTCAGCCGGAGGTCCCGCCGGAACCACATCACCGCAGGCGCCATCGGTCCATCCTGCGTGCAGTTGCGCTGATGACCTACTCGATCCGCGTGTTCACCGGGAATTCGGTCAGGCTTGCCTACATAGGTGAGAATGGTTGTCGTGAGCGAGCTGATCGATACCACCGAGATGTACTTGCGGACCGTCTACGAGCTGGAGGAAGAGGGGATCCTGCCGCTGCGCGCGCGGATCGCCGAACGCCTGCACCAGTCCGGTCCGACGGTCAGCCAGACAGTCGCCCGGATGGAGCGCGACGGGCTGATCAAGGTGGAGGGCGACCGCCACCTGGAGCTCACCGACGTCGGCCGGAAGCAGGCGGTCCGGGTGATGCGCAAGCACCGGCTGGCCGAGCGGCTGCTGGTCGACGTGATCGGGCTGGAGTGGGAGGACGTGCACGCGGAGGCCTGCCGCTGGGAGCACGTGATGAGCGACGCGGTGGAGCTGCGGTTGCTCAAGATCCTGAACAACCCGACCGAGTCGCCGTACGGGAACCCGATCCCGGGTCTGGAGGAGCTGGAGACCAGCGGCCGGGCGAGCGGGATCGAGGACTTCCGGATCGGCGTCGAGCCGCTGGACAAGGTGCTCGACGCGTCCACCGGCGAGAGTGTCCGGGTGCTGGTCCGCCGGATCGCCGAGCCGGTCCAGACCGACGACGGCGCGATGGCCGTACTGCGCCGGGCCGGCGCGCTGCCGGGCCGCGAGGTCGATTCGACAATGGACTCCGAGGGTGTCCTGGTCGGCAGCCGCGAGGCGGGCGGCGTGATCAGCGACGAGACCGCCGGCCACATCTTCGTCAGCCGGGTCTGAGTTCAAAGCTGTATTAAGAGACCACCCACGCTGTGCGCTCGATGGTGTACGGCGGGTGGTCACGAGGTAGCCTCACTGCGCGATGTCCGAGAATCTGATCGACTGGCCCGAGTACCTGCGCGAGTTCCACACCGCGACTCCGGGTAGCACCGAAGCCCTGCTCTCCCGCGCGGTGGCCGGCGACCACACGCCGTACCGCTGGTTGGTTCGCGCCGTCTCCGGCGAGGCGCGGCGCGTCCTCGACCTGGCCTGCGGCAACGGGCCGGTCTCCCGCGAGCTGCACGGCCACTGGGTCGTCGGCGTCGACAACAACCCGGCTCAGCTGGCCGGTGCGCCCGGTCCACGGGTGCAGTCCGACGCGTTGCACCTGCCGTTCGCGAACGAGGTGTTCGACGTCGTCACCTGCTCGATGGGCCTGATGGTGCTGCAGCCGCTGCCGGCGGTCCTGGCCGAGGCGGCCCGGGTACTGCGTCGCGGCGGTGTCCTGGCCGCGATCGTGCCCGCCGTACGACCGCTCCGCCGCGGTGACATCCGCACGCTGAGCGGTCTGACCACGCGGCTGCGATCGACCCCGCAGTTCCCGGCCGGTGGCGAGATCACCGAGCTCAAGGACCAGCTCCACCACGCCGGGTTCGACGTGATGGAGAGCCAGCGGGAGCGGTACGTCTACATGATCCGCAGCCGCGACGACGCCCACCGTCTGGTGAACGCGCTGTACCTTCCCGGTACGCCGGATGCCCGTCGCGACACCGCGGCCGGATGGCTGGCGGACCGCGCGGAGTCGAAGGACGGCCTCGAGGTCGCGATCCCGATCCGCCGGATCACAGCCATGCGCACCAAGCTCGCTCTGACCGCCTGACGATCAAGGGGCGTGGATCCGCCCGCAGGTAGGTAGCGTGTGCCTGTGGGTGCGCTGAGCTGGTCCGTCCGGACGGTCGACCGGGCGCTCGACGGAGAGACTGTCTACCGCGAGCTGCTGGCCGAAGAACCTGTTGCGTTCTGGCTCGACGGCAGCCTGACGGACCGGGCGATACGACGTGTCTCCGTGCTCGGTACGACGGCCGGGCCCGACGCCGAGGTTGTCGTCCGGGATGCCGCCGATGGCGATGTGTTCGTTGAGCTGGGCGAGCGGCTGGCGGAGAAGGCCGGCCGGCTGGACGCCGTACCGGACGAGCTGACCGGACTCTTCAACGGTGGGTACGTCGGGTACTTCGGTTACGAGCTCAAGGCGCTGACCGGGGGAGTCGCGGCGCATGAGGCGCCGACACCGGACGCGCTGTGGATCTGGGCGAACCGGTTCGTCGTGATCGACCACGACCGGGACATCACGTACCTCGTCGCCGTCGACGAACGAGACGCGGGCGCGGGGTGGCTGGACCGGGCGGTGCGGACCGCGTCGGACTGGTGGATGGCCGGCGACGGCGTACCGGCGATCGCGCGGCTCGACCTCGAGGCGCATCTCGAGCAGGACCGGCCGACGTACCTGGCCGGGATCGAGGCGTGCATGGCGGCGCTGGAGGCGGGGGAGACGTACGAGATCTGCCTGACCAACCGGGTCCGCCTGCCGTCCGTACCCGACCCGTTCGAGTTCTTCCGCTGGCAGCGGGCGACCAACCCGGCGCCGTACGCCGCCTTCCTCCGGTACGGCGATCTGGCGGTGGCCAGCTCGTCGCCGGAACGGTTCATGACCGTGGACGCGGACGGGTGGGCCGAGTGCCGCCCGATCAAGGGGACCGCGCCGCGGGATTCGGACCCGGCGCAGGACCAGTTGGCGGCGAAGGCGCTGGCCGAGGACGAGAAGACCCGGGCCGAGAATCTGATGATCGTCGACCTGATCCGCAACGACCTCGGCCGGGTCAGCCAGCCAGGCACGGTGCACGTGCCGCAGCTGATGCAGGTCGAGAGCTACCGGACCGTCCATCAACTCGTCACCACGGTCCGCGGCCGGTTGCGCTCCGGGGTGAGTGCGATCGACGCGGTCCAGGCGTGCTTCCCGCCGGGATCGATGACGGGCGCGCCGAAGATCCGCACGATGGAGATTCTGGACTCGTTGGAGTCGAGTGCCCGTGGCGTGTACTCGGGTGTGCTCGGCTATCTGACCGTGGACGGGCGGGCGGATCTGAGTGTGGTGATCCGTACGGCGGTACTGACGCCGGACGGAACGGTAGTAGGCGCGGGGGGTGCGATCGTGCTCGACTCCGACCCGGTCGCGGAGTACGACGAAATGGTGCTGAAGGCAATGGCAGCCGTGGGCGGGAACGCCGCGGCCGAAGGGTGGGGGACATGAGTGGTGGTCTGCGGGTGGCGGACTCGTTCTTGGTTGCTGATAGCAAGGTTCGGGGGATCGAGCTGCACCGGGAGCGGTTCGTCGGGTCGTGTGCTGCGGCGGGGGTGGATGCGTCGGCGTACTGGGACAAACAGGTCGGCCGGTTGCCGGGTTTCGGTCGCTGGTTTCCCAGGTTCGAGCTGCACGAGTCGGGTGAGCTGGCGGTTCAGCGCCGGCCCGCTCCGCCGACCGGCGGCCGCCTCCGGGTCGCCGTACTCGAGGGTCCGGATCCACGCACCGAGCCGCGGGTCAAGGGCCCTGACCTGGAGCTGCTGGGCAAGCTGAAGGAGTCCGCCGCGCATCGTGCCGACGAGATCCTCCTGCTCGACCAGGACGGCACCGTGCTGGAGGCCGCCTACTCGGCTCTCGCCTGGTGGGAGGACGACACGCTCTGCTTCCCACCGCCCGACCGCCCGCTCCTGCCGTCCGTGACCGCCCAACTCCTCCGCCGCGTCGCCACCGCCCAAGGCACGCCCGTCTCCGAACACCCCATCACCCCGACCGAGCTCCAGAACACCACCGAGGCCTGGCTCGTCAACGCCCTGCACGGCATCCGCCCCATCCACGCCTGGTCCGACTCCGCCATAGACCCCCTCCCCAACTCCCAAGCCCCCCACTGGCAATCCCACCTAGAAGCCCTCTCCCAACCCCTCTAGGCAGGTTCGCCGGCGGGTTGTTTGCTCGCTGGCCGGATAGAACCCCGCCAGCGGTGACAGAACCCGCCAGCGACTCGATCGCTTGTTAAAGTGATATCACTTTGCTACCTTGGGGATATTCGAGAGGAGCTGGTGATGGCGGACGTGGATGTTGCGGTGGAGATGCCGAAGCCGAAGGTGACCGAGCGGGGCGCCTGGGAGGTCAACGGGTGGCCGATGGCCGGGCTGGCGTTCGTGCTGGTGGTGGGCGCCGTGGCGTTGTTCGTGATCGGCGTGAGCCAGGACCAGGGCGTGCTGACCGCCGTCTCCGTGCTGATCTTCCTGGCCGGCCTGATCGTGGGCGCCGGGTTGACGCCGGTCTCGCCGGGCCGCGCTCGCGTGCTGCAGATCCTCGGTCGGTACGCCGGGACGCTGCGCACCGACGGTCTGCGCTGGGTGAACCCGATCTCCCAGCGGCGCGAGATCTCCACCCGGATCCGCAACCACGAGACGGCCGTTGCCAAGGTCAACGATTCCGACGGCAACCCGATCGAGATCGCCGCGGTGGTGGTCTGGCAGGTCGAGGACACCGCGCAGGCGATGTTCGAGGTGGACGACTTCGTCGAGTTCGTCGCGATCCAGACCGAGACCGCGGTCCGGCACATCGCCAACAGCTACCCGTACGACGTGCACTCCGACGAGGGTGGCCTGTCGCTGCGGGACAGCACCGACGAGATCACCGAGACGCTGTCGGCCGAGATCGCCGCGCGGGTGCAGGCGGCCGGGGTGCATGTGATCGAGTCGCGCATCACCCACCTCGCGTACGCACCGGAGATCGCCCAGGCGATGCTGCGCCGCCAGCAGGCCGGCGCGGTCGTCGCGGCCCGGCAGCGGATCGTCGAGGGCGCGGTCGGCATGGTCGAGCTCGCCCTGGCCCGGCTGTCCGAGCACGAGGTGGTCGACCTGGACGAGGAGCGCAAGGCGACCATGGTCAGCAACCTGATGGTGGTCCTGTGTGGCGACCGGGATGCCCAACCGGTGGTCAACGCCGGCTCGCTCTACCAGTGAGCGGGCGCCGTGGCCGTCGAACGCAAGAAGATCCTGCTCCGGCTGGATCCCGTGGTGCATGACGCGCTGGCCCGGTGGGCGGCCGACGACCTGCGCAGCACCAACGCACAGATCGAGTACCTGCTCCGGCGGGCGCTGGCCGATGCCGGCCGGCTGCCGTCAGGTGTCGGCAAGATCCGCCGCCCGGGCCGTCCGGCCAAGGAGGAAGACCATGAGTAGAGCTGTGGTGACGCCGCTGCGGCGGCCCGCCCGGAGTGTCCCGACCCGACGCCCGGCACGTGCCCGGAAGACTGTTGCCCTCGGCAAGGCGAAGGCGCCGGATGCCTTGGCAGCAAGGGTCTTCCTGCTCGCCTACGACCCGATGAAGGGTCGCCTGACGAACACCTCGAAGCTTGGCAAGCTGCTCCGCGCGGCCGCGCTGGTCGACCTCCAGCTCGCCGGGAACCTTGCCGACGACAACGGTCGTGCCCGGCTGACGAAGCTCGCCGTACCGGACGATCAGGTCCTGGCAGGGATCCTGGCCGACATCGGCAGCCGAGGTCCCCGCAAGTGGAAGACCTGGGTCGACCGTCGGCAGCGCGCGATCGTCCGCGAAGTCCGCAGCGACCTGGAGCGTGCCTACCTGATCAGGGTCGAGTCGTACCGCGTCCTCGGTCTGTTCCCGGCCCATCGCATCACGCTCCGGCATCCGCTGATCCGGCGCCAGGTGCTTCAGAGTGCGACGGACACCCTCCGCCCGTCCCGGCTGGTCACACGTGTCGACCTCCGTGACGCGGCGGTCGTCGTCCTGGCCGCGACCGCGGATCTGCGCACGGTCGTCACCAAGGACCAGCGCAATCGTCACAAGGACCGGCTGGCGCAACTCGGCGTCCGGGTCGGGCCCGTCGTACCGGCGCTGAAGAAGTCTTTGCAGCAGTCGTCGTACGCCGCAGCCGGCTGACCCTCATGAGGTGCTATGGTTCGTTACTCAAGTAATGAACCGGTGGACCGAGCGATCGTAGAGAGAGAGGGGGGCCGTGGTGTTCGACGATCGGAGTCCGATCTATCTGCAGATCGCGGAGCAGATCAAGAACGACATCGTGACCGGCGCCCTCGCCGAGGACGAACAGGTCATGTCGACCAACCAGTACGCCGCGTTCTACCGGATCAACCCGGCGACCGCGGCCAAGGGGTTCGCCCAACTGGTCGACGAGGGCGTGCTCTACAAGAAGCGCGGGATCGGGATGTTCGTCAGCCCGAACGCCCGCCTCCTGCTCCGCACCGGCCGGCAGGACTCGTTCTTCGCCGACGTGGTCGACCCGATGATCCGGGAGGCCAAGGCGATCGGCGTACCGCTCAAGGATGTCGTCCAGCACATCCGCACCTACGGAGAAGCCTGATGACCACCAGCACGCTCGAAGACACCGCCCTGTCTGTGCGGACCGAGAACCTGTCGGTCCGGTTCGGCGGCGTGCCGGCACTCGATCGGCTCGACCTGCGCCTGGCGCCGGGCAAGATCCACGGTCTGCTTGGCCGCAACGGTTCCGGGAAGAGCACGCTCGCCGCGACCCTGGCCGGCTTCCGGCGCCCGGACGAAGGCCGGGTGCTGCTCGGATCCGGCGACATCGGTGCGGCGCACGAGCCGTACGAGAACGCCGTCGCCACCAGCCGGGTCTGCTTGATCCGTGAGTCCGGTGACCTGGTCGGCGCGGCGCCGGTCCGGCGCGCGATCGATCTCGCCGCGAGTCTGCGTCCGTACTGGGACTCCGAGCTCGCCGGCAATCTGATGGACCGTTTCGAGATCCCGTTGAACAAGAAGGTGCAGAAGCTGTCGCGCGGCAAGAAGTCCGCGCTGGGTGTCGTCCTCGGCCTGGCCAGCCGTGCACCACTGACGATCTTCGACGAGAGCTACCTCGGGATGGACGTTCCGTCCCGCACCCTCTTCTACGACGCGCTGCTCGCCGACTACGCCGAGGTGCCGCGCACGATCGTGCTGTCGACACACCTGGTCAGCGAGGTCAGCGCGATGCTCGAGGAGGTCGTCATCCTCGACAACGGCCGCCTGGTGACCCAGGCACCGGTGGACACCCTGCGCGGTCGCGGTGCGTCGATCGTCGGTCCGGCCGCGGCCGTCGACGAGTTCACCTCCGGTTTCACTGTCCTCGCGCAGGAACGGCTCGGCGGCACCAAGTCCACCACCGTCCTCGGCGACCTCGATCCAGCCCTGGTGACGCGGGCCACCGCGGCCGGTCTCGAGATCGGCCCGGTCGGACTCCAGGAATTGTTCGTCCACCTCACCGCCCCGACCGGAGTTCGCGCATGAGCACGGCACTGGACAACCGCAGTACGACGACCGCGCCGGCAACGGCCGTGTTGCCGAGAGGTGTCACCAGCCTGCATCGGCTGCGCCAGGTGCTGCTGTCGATGGTGATCGGGATGCGGCAAATGCTGGTCGGCTACTGGATCGTGATGGTGGTGGCGTTCCTCGCCGTGAGCCTCATCATCCAGCTGGCGACCGGGACGGTCGACCACAGTGTGTGGGATTACGGCACCCAGTCGCCGAAGTACTTCTCGATGGCACTCGGCATCACCCTCACACCGGCGTACTTCCCGCTGCTCGTCGCCCAGGGTGTCACCCGGCGGATGTTCTCCGTTGCTGCTGGCATCTACCTCACGCTCGCCGCGGTCGCCACCGCGGTGCTGTGGGTGGCCGCCTACCAGATCGAGCACTTGCTCTACAGCTGGCAGGACTGGCCTGAGACGTTCACCAACCCGCATCTGTTCACCACTACGTCGCAGGTCGGGCTGGTGTTCGCCGAGTTCTTCCTGCTGATCCTCTCGCACGAGGTGGCCGGGTGGTTGCTCGGCATCACCTTCGTCCGGTTCGGTTTCTGGCGCGGTGTGTTGCTCCTACCGCTGGCTGTGATCCCGGCCGCGGCGGCCGAGTTCTTCCTCATCGCCCAATGGCTCGCCGACCCGCTGAGTTCCATCGGGTACCAGCGCCCGCCACTGGCCGTCGCTGTTCCTTCCATCCTCGCGGTCGCCGCTCTCGGGCTGTACGCCGGCTATCTCGTAGTGCGACCGCTGGCGCTCAAGCCGGCGAAGGGTTGATCGAACGACCGATGTTATGCACAGGGGGTGTGCATAAGTTGGACGATATCTGTGGACGGTTGCCGGGTCGCTGTGGAGAACAGGCGGCAGGTGGCAAAGTGGCGCAAACTGTTGGCAGGAAGGGGTTGTGCGACCCTGGCCGACGGCGGTAGAAATGTCGACACGCTGTTTCTGCACAGGAGCGGCGGGTCGAGCGAAAACCGGGGCCCCTCGCAGTGGGGATCCCCACTGAGGTAGACCGGTGACGGGGTCTGCCGGTCCTACGGACTCGTTCGGGAGGCTGGAGACGTCACCTTCCTTCAGCTAATGCGGGGCCCCTCCGACTCATACTCGGAGGGGCCCCGCTTCACGTTCGGGACCCCGTCTAACGGCACTCGCAGGTGCCGAAAAACAGACACACGAAAGCCGGCCGGCGCACAGAACGGTTGTGCGCCGGCCGGCGATCCGGGGTCGTGCCCGCCTCGGCCACGACCCCGGAGTCAGTGGGTCAGGAGAGGGTGATCTTCAGCGCCGAGGACGATCCCCGGGTCGCTACCTGCACCTCCACTCCACGTGTCGTGGTGACGAGCTTGTACTGCGCCTTGTGGCCGTCGAGCGACACACTCTTCACGCTCGCACCGGCCGGAAGTACGGCGCCGATGGTGACCTTTGCCCCGACACCCTTCACCTTGACATCGGTCCGCAATTCCTTGCCTGTAAGGCGTGCGGACACATCGACCGATCCACGGCCGAGCTGGATGTTGCTTCCGGCCACCTTCTGCTGGCCCTCCGGAAGCTGCGGAACGATCGAGACCCGGCCGTGGCCGAGGTCCGGGTCCACGCCGAGCTGCTGGTGCACGACCGGCCACAGTACGCCGTACGTACCCCACGCCTGCAGTGCCATCGAGCGGTCGTAGAACGGCCGGCCGATGTTCGCCGCCGAGTCGGGTGACGGCGCGATCTCCGGCATCGCCCCCGGCGTCTCCCACACGTTCGGGTCGAGCTGGATGCGGGCGTTGCCGGTGGTGTAGACCTGCTGCTGGCCGGTGCCGAGACGGCCGTAGTTGCCTTCCGCAACGGCCATGATCGACGTGTTCAGCGAGAAGATGCTGCGCTCGCTCTTCACCTGCGAGACGATCGGGTCACACGAGGCACCCGGGTTGCCGGCCGGATCCGACGTCGGTCCGGTGCCGGTGTGGAAGAGTCCGAATTCGCCTGTGTAACAAGGCTTCTCGCGCTGGTCGAGTGCGGTGGCCGCGTGCTCCGGAGAAGCCAGCGGGGACACCGGCTTGCCGGGCCGGACCAGCTCGGCCTCCATCGGAGTGACGCCGATCCAGTGCCGCTGGAAGATCGGCGTGTTGTCGTTCGCGGGGTTCGCCGGGTCGTCGACGGAGTCGGCGTACCCCATCGCCTGCGAGACCCACCACTGCGCCTCGAAGCGGGACTCGAGGTCGTTCGCGCGGGTGGTCGCCCACTGCTGGACCTTGGTGTCGTGCTTCGACACGGCCAGGTCGGCGAGGTCGCGCAGCCCACGGGCGAGGTAGACGGTGCTGTCGAGTTTCTCCACGCCCATCCCGGCGCGCTCGACGTTGGCGAGACCCTCGGGCCAGCCGTCGCTGTCCTTGTCCAGTACGCGGTAGACGTATTGCAAGTTGCGGACGCTGAAGTCGTACATGTCGTCGCGGAACCGGTCGTCGCCGGTCCACCTCCACAGCAGCGCGACGATGCTCGGGAACTTCACCGTCTCGTCGGTGTTCCCCGCGCTCTGGTTCGAGCCGAAGTACACATCACCGGTCGGGACGACCTCGTGCGCGACCTTGCCGCTGCGGTCGTTGAGGATGTCGCTGACATCCCGCAACGCCTTGATGTGGTCCTTCACCGTGCTGAACTGACCGGCCGCGACCGCGGCGAACGCGGTGTACTCACCGTCGGTTGCGAACAGCCACGGGTAGTCCGGGAAGCCGGCGCCGAACCAGCGTGCGGTGTTGACCGTGCCGGCCGGTGCCGGGTAGTCCTTGCCCTCGTTGACGTCGCGGACGCGCAGGTTGCGCGCCTCCTGCACGGAGTCGGCGAGGTTCTGCTTGCTCCACTCGACGCTCTGCTGCAGCAGTGGATCACCAGGCAGCTCCACCACTGACATGCTGTCGATCTGCCGCCGCTCGTCAGCCTTTGCCTTCAGCAACTTGTCCGGGTTGCTCAACGCCCGGCCGTACTCACGCTGTGCCGAGGACACGCCCGTGTCGGATCCGGCTACCGCGAACCAGACGGTCTTCTCCTTGCCCGGTGCGAGTTGTACGTCGTACGTCAGCCGGCCGCCGGTGCCCTTCCCGACCAGCGAGTCGTCACACCGTGCGGGCGTCAAACCGTCGGCCGGGCAGATTACCGCCGGGTCCTGCGGGCCGCGATGGTCCGGACCCAGTGCGTGGTCCGTCGGACGCAGGGACGATCCGACGAACGCGGCGTAGTCGTGCGCGGTCGCGTTCGGGTACGACGGCGTGCCCTGCTCGCGGAACCGCAGCGAGCCGTCGGTGTACGCACCGGTGTCGGCCAGGTTGGCGGCGGCCGTGTTCGGTGTCGTTCCGCCCCACGGGTACGACGCCATGAGTTCGGAGTGCGCGTCCACATCGAGCTTGACGGTCTTCGCGGTACCGGACTTGAAGGTCAGTCCGACCAGCGTGGCGCGGATGCCGTCGGGGACGAAGTCGGTCCGGCGGACGTTCACGTCACCGGAGTAGTCGATCCGGCTGTAGCCGTGGCCGCTGGTGTACTTCGCGGCGGCCACGTCCTTGCCGAGCCAGGCGCCGTCGAGGCCGAACCACAGCCCGTCGAGCATCTTGATCGGCTGGGTCCAGAAGCCACCCATCTCACCGCGGATGTGCCAGCCGGTGGCGGGGTAGAGACCGGTCTCGTCGCCCATCGCGTAGGCGCGATCACCGACGACGAGCGACCGGCGGTCCGCCAGCCGGGTCGATTCGGACAGCTCCGACGGTACGACGCTCTGCGGTGAGCCGCCGGTGCTGCGGGGTGCTGAGCCGGCGGTCGCGGATGCGGTGCCGGCGAGGACTGTTGCAGCGGCCAGCAGGGCGACGCCAACGGTACGGCGTCTGACCTGGCGTGGCGGGGCGGTGCTGCGTCGGACGGTCGGGCGGGGAGTCATGGCGGTTCCTCCTTCTCGCGGCGCGGTTGCCGCATCAGCCAGGGGCTGAGCTGCCCCTGATCACCAGTTCGGGGTGCAGTAGGCGTTCGGTTGACGCGTCCGGCGGGCCGTCCGGGTCGGTGAGGATGGAGATCAGTTCGGCGGCGATGTCGTCCATCGGTTGCCGCAGGCTGGTCAGGCCGGGGGAGACCACGTCGGCCAGCGGGGAGTCGTCGAAGCCGGTGACGCCGACGTCGACGCCCGGGGTGAGGCCGCGGCGACCGAGTTCGCGCAGCGCGCCGAGGGCGAGAATGTCGCTCAGGGCAACGATTCCGTCGAGGAACGGGTCCGCGTCGAGGAGCTCGGCGGTGGCCCGGGCGCCTTCGGTGATGCTGTCCTCGCGGCAGCGGACGGCCAGGCCGGAGGTGGGCAGCCCGAGCTCTTTGCAGGCCTTGCGCCAGCCGCCGAGGCGGTCTTCGGCCAGCCCGGACGACTTCGACCAGCTGAGGAAGGCGATCCGGCGGCGACCGGCCTCGTGCAGGTGCCGGACCGCCATCGCGGAGCCGGCCGCGCCGTCGACGTCGACCCATGGCCCGGGTTGCGTGGTCTCCTTCCAGACTCGGCCGAAGGAGATGAACGGGATCTTCTGCTCCTTCAGCCAGCCATGCCGTGGGTCGTGGGTCTCGGTCTGCGACAGCACGAACCCGTCCACGAGCCGGCGCGCGTGCAGGTCGTCGTACACCGGCATGCCGTCGACACCGGGTGGGGCGGTGAACAGCAGGATGTGGCGGCCGGTGCGCTCGGCCGCGGCGCAGAGTGCGTGCAGGAACTGGTCCATCACCAGATGGGTCTGGTTCGGCCAGTTGGGAACGCAGTAGCCGATCAGCTCGACCGCGCTCGTGCGTAGACTGCGGGCATTACGGTTGGGCCGGTAGTTGAGCAGTTCGATCGACCGGTTCACCCGTTCGAGGGTGTCCGGCCGCAGTCGGTGCGGGGCGTTCAACGCGTTCGACACGGTCTGCACGGAGACCTCCGCGTGCGCAGCGACCTGCTTCAACGTAGCCACGAAGACCTCCCACCGATGTTTTGAACGTTAAAAACATCGGCAGTCTCCCGCGCACCCTCGGCCGTGTCAACGGCTCACAGCACTGGTGGACGCTGCGTGACAATCGCCAACGTCTCGTCCGCCGGGAGCGGCGGGATCCAGCGCCCCCACCAGGTCGCCCCCGCGGCCGCGAAAGCCGCGGGGTCGCCGCCACTGACCTTCATCTCGAACCCGTCGCTCGTGCCGCGCTCGGCCTTGACCTCCGCGAGCAATCTGCGGACGTCGTCGGGCGTGATCTGCTGTGGCGCGTCCGTGCTGCCCTTGTACGCACAGCTCCCGTCCCACCGTCTGATCCGCCGGCGGACGGCGGGCACGAGCAGGTTCCCTCCGACCCAGATCGGGATGCGCGGTGCTTGCACCGGCCGTGCGGTGAGCTGCACGTCATCGAGCCGGTAGTGCTTGCCGGCAAAGCTGACCGGCTCGCCGCTCCACAGTTGGGCAATCACTGTGAGGCCTTCGTCCAGCATCTCTGCGAGCTGGTTCGGCTCGGTGGGTTCGCCGACGCGGCCCAGGAACGGGTCGCCGGGATCTCCGATCCCCACACCCAGCACGAACCGCCCGCCGGACAGGTGATCCAGCGCCACTGCCTCGGCCGCGACCTTCCAGGGCCGCCGCCGAGGCAGTGGTGTGACCGTCGTACCGATCGTGATCCGTGATGTGGCCGCCGCCATCGCGGCCAGACAGATCCACGGGTCGTACGTCGGCTCGGTCGCGTCGCCCTGGTAGACGAGGTAGTCCTCCAGGAACAACGCGTCCCAGCCGGAGTCCTCCACGGCTCGCGCGAGGTCGGCGAGACCGCGTGGATCCCGTCCGTGCCCGACTGCCCCGACCGTCACCGAGAATCGCATGCCGGTGACAGTAACCGGGGCCACCGACAAATCAGGCCGCGTAGCCGCCGTCGATGGTCAGCTCCGCGCCGCTCACGTACGCCGCCTGCGGGCCGGCCAGGTAGGTAATGGCCGCGGCGACCTCCGCCGTGGTGCCGAACCTCTCGAGCGCGACGAAGGCGGCCTGAGGCTCGGCGAACGGGCCGTCCGCCGGGTTCATGTCGGTGTCGATCGGTCCGGGCTGGACGACGTTCGACGTGATGCCCCGCGGTCCGAGCTCGCGGGCGAGGCCCTTGCTCAGACCGACCAACGCGGCCTTGCTCATCCCGTAGAGCGTCATCCCGGGTAGGGCGGTCCGGGCCGCGACACAGCTGCCCAGGTGGATCACCCGTCCGCCATCGGACAGTCGCGGTACGGCCGCCTGCGTGGCGGCGTACACCCCACGGACGTTGACCGCGAGTACGTGGTCGACGTCGGCCAGGGTGAGGTCGGTGATCGGACCGACCGCCCCGACGCCCGCGTTGTTGACCAGGATGTCCAAGCCACCGAGCTGATCCGCGGCTCGCTGCACACCGTCGGCCACGGCCACTGCGTCCGCGGCGTCGACCTCGAACGCGAACCCCCGCCGCCCGAGGTCCTCGATCTTCTTCACCACCTCGGCGGCAGCATCCGCGGAGCGGTGGTAGGTCACCGCAACATCCGCTCCACTCGCTGCCAACGCGATCGCGGTCGCCGCGCCGATCCCGCGGCTTCCGCCTGTCACCAATGCCTTCATGCCAACCAGTTCGTTCATGCCCTCCAGTCCAGCCGGGCAGCTGGAGCGGAGCTGGCGGAAATCCGACCCGGGATCCTGGCGTCGTTTTTCCGCCACACCTCGATGTCGCAAATTCGCTAGCGACTGTCGGTGCGGCCAGGGATGCTGGAGCACGTGTACGAATGCAGGGAGCGATGCATCCGCGCGGTCCAGTCCAAGGACGCCCGGTTCGACGGCTGGTTCTTCACCGCGGTGCTGACCACCAAGATCTACTGCCGGCCGAGTTGCCCGGTGGTGCCGCCCAAGGTCGAGAACATGCGGTTCTACCCGAGTGCGGCGGCCGCCCAGCAGGCTGGGTTCCGGGCCTGCAAGCGCTGCCGACCGGACGCGAGCCCGGGTTCACCGGAGTGGAACGACCGGGCCGACCTGGTCGCCCGCGCGATGCGGCTGATCGCCGATGGTGTCGTTGACCGCGACGGCGTGCCGGGCCTGGCCACTCACCTCGGCTACAGCGTCCGTCAGGTCCAGCGTCAGTTGCACGCCGAGCTCGGCGCCGGTCCGCTCGCGCTGGCTCGTGCCCAGCGTGCGCAGACCGCGCGGCTGCTGGTCGAGACCAGCGAGCTGCAGATGGCCGATGTCGCCTTCGCGGCCGGATTCTCCAGCGTGCGGACCTTCAACGAGACCGTGCAGGAGGTGTTCGCGCTCTCGCCGACCGAGCTGCGCCGCCGAGCCCGGCGCGGTACGACGACCGTTGCCCCAGGCACCATCTCGTTGCGCCTCCCGTTCCGTGCACCGCTGACTCCGGACAACCTCTTCGGTCATCTGATCGCGACCGGCGTGCCCGGCGTCGAGGAGTGGCGCGACGGTCACTACCGCCGCACGCTGAGGCTTCCACATGGGCATGGCGTCGTCGCGCTGAAGCCGATGCCTGATCACATCGCCTGCCAACTCTCGCTGACCGACCAGCGCGACCTCGCGATCGCGATCAGTCGCTGCCGCCGGATGCTCGACCTCGACGCCGACCCGATCGCGGTCGACGATCTGCTCGAGACCGATCCCGTCCTCGCGCCGCTGATCGCGAAAGCCCCGGGGCGCCGGGTTCCGCACACCGTTGACGGCGAGGAGTTCGCCGTACGGGCGGTGCTCGGACAGCAGGTGTCGACGGCGGCCGCGCGGACCCACGCGCATCGGCTCGTGGTGCAGCACGGCGATCCGATCGAGGATGCCGGCGGCGGGCTGACGCATCTGTTCCCGACGATGCAGGCGCTGGCCGGGCTCGATCCCGATTCCCTCGCCTTCCCGAAGTCCCGCCGTACGACCCTCACCGCGCTGATCGGCACCCTCGCGGCCGGTGAGATCGACCTCGGCGCCGGTGCCGACTGGGACAAGGCGCGCGAGCAACTGACCGCCCTGCCGGGCATCGGTCCGTGGACAGTCGAGTCGATCGCGATGCGGGCGCTCGGTGACCCGGATGCCTTTGTGGCCAGCGATCTGGGCATCCGGTACGCCGCCCGCGACCTCGGGTTGCCCGAGGCCCCCAAACTCCTGATCGACCACGCGCGTGCGTGGCGGCCGTGGCGTGCCTACGCGGTGCAGTACCTCTGGGCGACCGGCGACCACGCGATCAACAAGATCCCGGAACCGACCTCGACGGAGAGAGCATGACCGAGCTGACCACCGACCGCCTGCTGCTGCGCCAGTGGCGTGACAGCGACCGCGAGCCGTTCGCAGTGCTGAACGCGGACCCGGCGGTGATGGAGCACTTCCCGGCACCGCAGACGCGCGAGCAGAGCGACGCGCTCATCGACCGGATCCGGCCCGAGATCGACGAACGCGGGTGGGGTCTGTGGGCGTTGGAGGTGCGCGACACAGGCGAGTTCATCGGCTTCACCGGGCTGTCGGTGCCGAGTTTCGAGGCGCACTTCATGCCGGCCGTCGAGATCGGGTGGCGGCTCGCGAAGGGCGCTTGGGGCAACGGTTACGCCAGCGAGGCGGCCCGGGCGGCGCTGGCCCACGGCTTCGGCCCGGCCGGTCTGGACGAGATAGTCTCGTTCACCGCGACCCCGAACGTGAAGTCGCAGCGGGTGATGGAGCGGATCGGCATGACGCACGATGAGGCGGGCGACTTCGACCACGTCCGTCTGCCTGCCGGGCACCGGCTGCAGCGGCATGTGCTCTACCGGATCAACCGCGCCCAGTGGGAGGCGTCGCAGTGACGTACGCCGTGGTGGACAGCCCGGTCGGCCCGCTCACCCTGGTGGAGGGCGACGCCGGCGAGCTGGCCGGCCTCTACATGGTCGAGCACCGGCATCGCCCGCCGCTGGAGACCTTCGGCAAGCGCGACGACTCGGTGCTGCCCGCGGTTGCCGAGCAACTCACGGAGTACTTCGAGCACGGGCGGACGACGTTCGACGTACCACTGCAGCCGGCCGGGACGCCGTTCCAGCAGCGGGTCTGGACGGCGCTGCAGGACATCCCGTACGGCGAGACGACGACGTACGGCGAGCTCGCGGCGATCCTCGGCCTCGTGCCGGGGGCGTCCCGGGCGGTCGGGCTCGCGAACGGCAAGAACCCGATCAGCATCATCGTCCCGTGTCACCGCGTGGTCGGCTCGACCGGCAGCCTGACCGGGTACGGCGGCGGCCTCGAACGCAAGCAGGCGCTGCTCGACCACGAGCGGGGCGACGCGCTCTTCTGAGATAAGTACTCAATCGGTGAGCACTTATCGGGCGCATGCTCGGTGGTATGAACGATGACGCGGCCCTGAACTGTTCGGATATGAAGGAATGGCGCACCTGGTTGGCGACGAACGGCCGGGGCGAGCGGTCCGTCTGGCTGATCGTCCACCGGGATGCGGCGGGCGTGAACCTGGCGGAGGCGGTCGAGCATGCGTTGTGTTTCGGGTGGATCGACAGCAAGACGATCAGGCGCGACGACCGGACGACGTACCAGTGCTTCACGCCGCGGAACCCACGCAGTACGTGGAGCAAGGTCAACCGCGGGCGGGTCGAGCGGTTGACGGAAGCGGGGCTGATGACGCCGGCGGGTCAGGAACTCGTCGACCGCGCTCGGCGGACCGGCACGTGGGATCTGCTCGCCGACGCGCAGAAGCTGATCGTCCCCGCGGACCTCCGCGCCGCGCTCGACGGTGACCCGGTGGCGGACCAGCATTTCCAGGCGTTCCCACCGTCGTCCCGCCGAGCGATCCTCGAGTGGATCACCCTCGCCAAGCGCCCCGAGACGCGCGCCGGCCGCATCGCGCAGACAGTCACCCAAGCAACCCACAACCACCGCGCCCGCTAACCCCGCCGCATCCCCCGCAGTTCGCTCAGCACCCGCCGCCGCGTCTGCTGGGTTGGCCCAGTAGACGGTGGGTTGGCGTATCGGATTCGGGTGGGTTAACCCACCGTCTGATGGGTCAGCCCAGCAGGCGGCGGGTTTCGGTGGGAGTGGCTGTCGGGTGGAGCGGGGTGGGGTGGGGTCAGGTGGGGGTGTTGGCGGGGTCGTCGAGGCGTTCGGCGGCGGGGGCTTCGGTGGCCGTGGGCTTGCGGGTGGTGAGGCGGCGGGCGATGGGTTCGGTGTAGCGGGCTGCGATCGGGCCGAGAATGACCAGGATCAGGACGTACGCCGTGGCCAGCGGGCCGAGCTTGGGCTGGACGCCGACCGCGAGACCCGCGATCACGATGGAGAACTCGCCCCGGGCGACCAGCGTGCCGCCCGCGCGCCAGCGGCCGGCCGATCCCACCCCGGCCCGGCGCGCGGCGTACCAGCCGGTGAAGATCTTCGTGAGCGCGGTGAACAGCGCGAGGGCGAGGGCGATCGCGAGCACCGGTGGGATCTTCGCCGGATCGGTGCTCAGGCCGAAGAAGACGAAGAACACCGCGGCGAACAGGTCCCGCAGCGGGCTGAGCAGGTTCCGCGCGCCGTGCGCCACCTCGCCCGACAGCGCGATCCCGACCAGGAACGCGCCGACCGCCGCCGACACCTGGAGCTTCTGGGCGATGCCTGCGACCAGCAGCGTCAGTCCGAGTACGACGAGCAGCAGCATCTCCGGGTTGTCCGACGACACCGCCCGGCTGATCACCCGGCCGTAGCGCAGTGCGAGGAACAGGACGATGCTGACGGTGCCGAGTGAGATCAATAGGGTCATGCTGCCGCCTGCCAGCCCGACACCCGCGAGCAGCGCGGTCAGGATCGGCAGGTAGACGGCCATTGACAGATCCTCGAGGACCAGAATCCCCAGCACCACAGGCGTTTCGCGGTTGCCGAGACGGCCGAGGTCGCCGACCACCTTCGCGATCACGCCGGACGACGAGATCCAGGTGACACCGGCCAGCGCGACTGCGGCGGTCGGTCCCCAACCGAGCAGCAGCGCCACCGCCGCGCCCGGAATCGCGTTCAGCAGGAAGTCGACCACGCCGGAGACGTACTGCGTCTTGAGCGTGCCGACCAGGTCAGATGCGGTGTACTCCAGGCCGAGCAGCAACAGCAGCAGGATGACGCCGATCTCGGCGCCGGTGGCAACGAACTCCTCGCTGGCCGCCAGCGGCAAGAGACCACCATGCCCGAAGGCGAGGCCGGCCAGCAGGTACAGCGGGATCGGTGAGAACCCGAGCCGGCCGGCGATCCGGCCGAGGATGCCGAGGGCCAGGATGACCGCGCCCAGCTCGATCAGCAGGGCGGTGAGGTTCTCGTGCATCTCACCCTCCCGCGATCAGGTCTGCGACGGCGTCCACGCCTTCGCGGGTGCCGACCACGACGAGGGTGTCGCCGATCGCGAAGCGGAAGTCCGGGGTCGGCGACGGGGTCGCGCCGGTCCGCCGCAGGACGGCGACGATCGACGCGCCGGTCCGGCTGCGCGCCTGGGTGTCACCCAGCGTGCGGCCGCCGTACGGCGACTTGGCCGTGATCGGGATGTGCTCGGTGACGAGGTCGATCTCGATCTCACCGCGGACCGGGTCGAGCGGGGCGGGGATCAGGAGCTGGGCGAGCGCGGCCGCCTCACCGGGGTCGAGGGGGACCGAGTCCTTGCAGTTGTCGTCGTCCTCGGGATCGTGGAAGCCGAGGAACCTCCGCCCGTCGTTGTGCACCACCACGGAGACGTGCTTGCCGCCTTCGGTGATCAGGTCGTACCGGGTACCGATCCCGGGCAACGTCGTCTTGGTCGGGCGGGCCTGCTGGTCCATGATGCTCCGATCCGCAATAGCTGGCGTCTGCAACCATTGTCCCAAACCCCGAAACCCTCTGTCCGGTGTCTGATGGTGACCTTCCCCCTCCCCTTCCGTTCTTCCTTCCTTCCTTAGCCCGGTGCAACCGGGGATGTGATCTTTGGTGCACTCAGGTGCACTGCAACCAGTTGCATAGGTAGGGTGCCGGACATGGCGTTGGAGCACGCGATTCTGGTCTCACTGACCGAGCGGGCCGGGTCCGGGTACGAGCTGGCCCGGCGGTTCGACCGCTCGATCGGGTACTTCTGGCCGGCCACCCACCAGCAGATCTACCGGGTGCTGCGCCGGATGGAGGAGGCCGGCTGGGTGAAGCACACAGAGATCGCCCAGGACGGCCGCCCGGACAAGAAGATCTACCGCGTGTCCGCGGCCGGTCGTGCCGAACTCTCCCGCTGGCTGGCGACGCCGGACGACCCCGCCGTGCTGCGGGACAGTCTGGGCGTGAAACTGCGCGGTGCGTCACTCACCGCGCCTGGCCTGGTGCGGCAGGAGGTCGAGCGGCATCGGGCCGAGCATGCGACCCGGCTCGAGCTGTACCGGGGGATCGCGCACCGCGACTTCCCGAAGCCGGCCAAGCTGCACGGGCGCGACCTGCATCAGTACCTGGTACTCCGGGGCGGGATCCGGGCTGAGGAGTCGTTCGTGGCCTGGTGTGACGAAGTGATCGACGCATTGCGGAAGGACAAGTCGTGACCGCATACCCGCATCTGCTGGAGCCCCTCGACCTCGGTCACGTCGTACTGCCGAACCGGGTGATCATGGGCTCGATGCACACCGGCCTCGAGGACCGCTTGAAGGACCTGCCGAAGCTGGCGGCGTACTTCGCCGAGCGGGCGCGCGGCGGCGCCGGGCTGATGGTGACCGGCGGCTACGCCCCGAACCGCACCGGCTGGCTCACCCCGTTCGGCTCCATGCTCACGAGCCGCCGCCAAGCGCGGAAGCATCGCCTCCTCACCGACGCCGTGCATGCCGAGGGCGGCCGGATCGCCCTGCAGATCCTGCACGCGGGCCGCTACGCGTACCACCCGTTCAGCGTCTCCGCCTCCGCACTCAAGGCCCCGATCAACCCGTTCAAGCCGCGTGCCCTGTCCGACCGCGGCGTCCGCCAACAGATCAAGGCGTACGTCGACTGTGCCGCCCTGGCTCGTGAGGCGGGGTACGACGGTGTCGAGATCATGGGGTCCGAGGGGTACTTCATCAACCAGTTCCTGTCCGAGCGCACCAACAAGCGGACGGATGGGTGGGGCGGCAGCCCGGAGAACCGGCGCCGGCTCGCGGTCGAGATCGTCCGCCGCACCCGCGAACGCGTCGGTCGCGACTTCCTGATCATCTACCGGCTGTCGATGGCGGACCTGGTCGAAGGCGGCCAGAGCTGGGACGAGGTCGTTGCGCTGGGCAAGGAGATCGAGGCGGCCGGTGCGTCGATCATCAACACCGGCATCGGCTGGCACGAGGCGCGGGTCCCGACCATCGTCACATCCGTGCCGCGCGCAGCCTTCACGAGTGTGACGGCGGCGTTCAAGCCGCACGTCACCATCCCGGTGGTCACCTCGAACCGGATCAACCTTCCGCAGGTCGCCGAGGAGGTGCTGGCGCGCGGCGACGCCGACCTGGTCAGCATGGCCCGCCCGTTCCTGGCCGACCCGGAGTGGGTGCTCAAGGCAACGACCGACCGGGCCGACGAGATCAACGTCTGCATCGCCTGCAACCAGGCGTGCCTGGATCATGTGTTCGCCAAGCAGAAGGCGAGCTGCATGGTCAACCCCAGGGCCGCCCGCGAGACCGAGCTCCAGTTGCTGCCGACCCGTCGTACCAAGAGCATCGCTGTCGTCGGTGCTGGGCCGGCCGGGCTGGCCGCGGCGGTGACGGCTGCCGAGCGTGGACACCAGGTCGAGTTGTTCGAGGCTGACGACGAGATCGGTGGGCAGTTCGGGATCGCGCGGCGGATCCCTGGCAAGGAGGAGTTCGCCGAGACGATCCGCTACTACCGGCGGCGAATCGAGCTCACCGGCGTGAAGCTTCATCTCGGCCGGCGCGCGACCGTCGAGGACCTGGCCGGGTTCGACGAGGTCATCCTCGCGACCGGCGTCGTACCGCGCGTCCCGGCGATCTCCGGCATCGACCATCCCAAGGTGCTCTCGTACGTCGACGTCGTCCGCGACGGAAAGCCCGTCGGGGCGACGGTCGCGGTCATCGGTGCGGGCGGGATCGGTGTGGATGTCAGCGAGTTCCTGACCACCGAGTCGTCACCCACACTCGACTTGGACGTGTGGAAGTCGGAGTGGGGCGTCGCCGATCCGACGATCGCGCGCGGCGGACTCACGACGCCAGAGCCAGAGGCGTCACCGCGGCAGGTGTATCTACTGCAGCGCAAGGCCGGGAAGATCGGTGCGGGGCTGGGCAAGACCACCGGCTGGGTCCATCGCGCCGCGCTGAAGAACAAGCAGGTCGAGCAACTCCGCGGAGTGAACTACGAACGCATCGACGACGAAGGCCTTCACGTGACGTTCGGCCCGCAGCGCGAGAAGGCCCGCGTGCTGGCCGTCGACACGATCGTCGTCTGCGCCGGTCAGGAGCCGGTCCGCGACCTGGCCGAGGCACTCGTGGCCACCGGTCGCCCCGTCCACGTGATCGGCGGCGCCGACCTCGCAGTCGAACTCGACGCCAAGCGAGCCATCGACCAGGCCACCCGCCTCGCCCTCACCCTGTAGCGACCCAAGGTGGTGGCCGGACACCGAGTGGTGTCCGGCCACCTGTGGGGTGCGCCATCAGAGACAGCGCGCGGCCTTCTTGCCGTCGGGGGCGATGGCGAACCAGAGGTTGCCGACGCCGTAGCCGGCGGTCTGGCCGAGCTTCTTGTCCTTGTGGAAGTAGTACAGCGGCCAGCCGTTCAGCGTGACCTGCTTGCCTTCCGGCCGGTCGATCGTGCCGACCGACGCCCGGTTGATCTTCGAGCTCAGGACCTTGACGCCCTTCTTGCCCGCCAGCACCGGCTCCCACTTCTTCGTGCACTCACCCGTGCAGGTCGTCCGCGACGGGCTGTTGGAGTCGTTGTCGAAGCGGTAGATCGTGCGCCCGGCCTCGTTGGTGACGAACGGCATGAACCCGTCCACCACGTTGACCGTCAACGTCTGCACATCCTTCTGCACCGGCTTGGTCGTCTCGGCCGGCTTGGTCGATTTCGCCTTGCCACCTTCAGGGTTGGCCGCGAACCAGAGTCCGCGCAGACCCTGACCGGCGAGTTCGCCCAGCCTCAGGTCGTTCTTGAAGTAGTAGAGCGGCCAGCCTTTCAGCGTGACCTGCTGGCCTTCCGGCCGGTCGAGGGTGCCGAACAGGCGCTCGTCGATGCCGCCGCCTTCGACCACCACACCGGATCCTGCCAGCACCGGCTCCCACGACTTCAGGCAGTCGCCGCCGCAGTTGGACTGCGACGGATTCGCCGAGTCGTTGTCGAACCTGTACACGGTCCGACCGGTCGCACTGGTCACGATCGGCGTCAGCCCCGGTACCCGCGAGACCTTCAGCACCTTCTGTTCCTGGTCGCCGTCCTGACTGATGCCTTGGGCACCATTCGCCGGTTTCTGCTGGTTCTGCTGGGGTTCTTGAGTAGGTGACGTACTGCCGGCCGCGGGCTTGTCTTCCGTGAACGCGCCGTAGATCGGCGACTCGCAGGCCGACAGCGACACGACGGCAGCAAGGGCGGTCAACGTCGCGGCGAGGTACTTCTTCATCAGATCCTCCGAACCGTAAGGCGTTTGTTGTCTGTCTGTGTCACGGCGGAACACGTGCGCTCTGCGGGATCGGTTCAACACCAGCCGAAAAATCTTGCCCACCCGCGCCGCCGATTGGTTGCCCGAGGCCCTTATCTCACTGCGTCGGCCAGTCTCGCGGCGTACTAGGGCGCCACCCCCGAGTGCCCTAGTGCGCGCTGGCCCAGGCCGTCCGACCCAGTGCACTGTGTACGGCGTACGCGCACTAGCCAACGAGAGGGTGGACGAGATGACGAAGACTGTGCTGATCTGCGGTGCTGGGATCGCGGGACCGGCGCTGGCCTACTGGCTGCGCAGGCACGGTTTCACGCCGGCGATCGTCGAGATCGCGCCGGGTCCGCCGGCCGGCGGGCAGACCGTGGATCTCCGCGGGATCTCCAAGGTGGTCGCCGAGCGGATGGGGCTGATGCCGGCGGTCGAGGCGCGGCAGCTGCACGAACGCGGTCTCGAGTACGTCCGGGCCACCGGGCGCACGGCGGCGGCGATGCCGGCCGACCTGCTCGACGGCGCCGGACCTGTCGCCGACATCGAGATCCTCCGCGGCGACCTCGCCCAGATCCTGCATGACGCGACCACCGACGACGTCGAATACCTGTACGGCGATTCGATCGCGGCGCTCGACGAGGACGCGACGGGCGTGCTCGCTACCTTCACGAGCGGGACGCGGCGACGGTTCGATCTGGTCGTCGGGGCGGATGGGGTGCACTCGCGAGTCCGCCGGCTCGCGTTCGGGCCCGAGGAGCAGTTCGTGCAGCACCTCGGCGGCTACACGTCGTACTTCACCGTCGAGGCGCCGGAGCCGCTGAACCATTGGATGAAGATCTACTCCGCACCCGGCGGGCGCTGGGTCGGGCTGCGGCCCGACCACGACCCGGGCGTCGCAAGGGCGCTGTTGAGCTTCCGCTCGCCCGTGATCAGCTATGACCGGCGCGACATCGACGCGCAGAAGGCTCTGCTGATGGAGCGGTTCGCGGGTCTCGGGTGGCACACCGAGCGCATCCTGGCCGGACTGCGGGATGCGGACGACTTCTACTTCGACAGCACCAGCCGGGTCGTCGTACCGAAGTGGTCGCGCGGACGGGTGGTTCTCGTCGGGGACGCCGGGTACTGCGGTTCGCCGCTCGCCGGGCACGGGACCGCGCTGTCACTCGTCGGCGGGTACGTTCTCGCCGGGGAGCTGGCCATCACGGACGGCGATCACGCTCGCGCGTTCCCGGCGTACCAGGCCCGGATGCAGGCGTACGTCGACCAGCGGATGGAACTGCCGCCCGGCGGGATCACGATGGCGATGCCGATGACGGCTCTCGGGATCCGCCTGCGGGACGCCTCGATCCGGCTGACGATGTCCCGGCTGTTCGCCGGCCTGCTGGCGAAGCTGGCCGTCGCGAAGCCTGACGCGATCCAGCTACCCGAGTACTCAGTCGAAGGGGGAGATCCAGTCGGGGTTGCGGCCGAGGAGGCCGAGTAGCTGGTCGAGGTCGGAAGCGTCGCCGGGGACCTTGACGCTGCGCTCGAAGGCGAGGCCCGGGCCGCGGGCGACGTCGGTGTCGGGGATCCGGCGGGCCAGGCCGAGGGCCATCTCGACCATGTCCGGCGGCGGGTCGTACGGCACGTCGATGGCCTTGGCCAGGTCCCAGGCGTGGACGACGCAGTCGAGCTGGTGGAAGGTCAGTGCGATCCGGCGCGGGAACGAGCCGAACTCGCGGACCTCCATCAGCCGGTCCAGCGCCCCGCCGTCGGCGAAGGCGTCCGCCACCCCGACGTTGGACCGCCGGTACGCACCGGCCGGGTTGTCACCGAGGCGGCCGCCGTTCCACGCCTGGACCGGAGCCGAGCCGTTCAGGGCCGCGGCCGCGAAGCCCTCGTTCTCGCTGACGATGTGGCGGAGCAGGCCGCGGACGGTCCAGTCCGGGCAGGGCGTCGGGAACCACATGTGCTCCGGGCGGATCTGCATCACCACCTCGCCCAGAACTGCGCCGGCCCGCCGATCCAGATCCCGGATGTCCATCCGTGCTCCTCCCGTTGCCTGCCCAGGCGAGCATAGGCCGGACGAACCTGTTTCGGCAGGGACATCGGTGGGGCGCAAGGGACAACCCGCGCGGCCGGCGGGCGCTCCCGGCGGGGCGGTCAGCCCGCCTTGGCGGCCTTGGCGGCCTTCTTGAACGAGCGGACCTCGAGCAGGGACTCGGCGTCGGTCACGTCGGCGATCGAGCGGCGGGCGCCGCGGTCGCCGTACGCGCCGGCGGCCTCGCGCCAGCCCTTGGGCTCGACGCCGCGCTGCTTGCCGAGGAGGGCGAGGAAGATCTTGGCCTTCTGCTCGCCGAAGCCGGGCAGGGCCTTCAACCGCTTGAGTACCTCGGGGCCGTCCGGCTTGGGCCGGCCGGCAGTCCAGATTCCCGCCGTCTCACCGCCGTAGTTGTCGATGATGTGCTGGGCGAGCGCGTGCACGCGCCGGGCCATCGAACCGCCGTACCGGTGGATGGCCGGCGGGGTCACACAGAGTTCGACGAAGGTGTCGAGGTCGGTGGCGGCGATCTTGTGCAGATCGAAACCGTCCATCCGGTCGGCGATCTTCTGCGGGCCGGAGAACGCGTGCTCCATCGGGTACTGCTGGTCCAGGAGCATCCCGGTCAGCAGGGCGAACGGGTCGTCGTTCAGCAGTTTGTCCGCGGCCGGGTTGCCGGTGAGGTGCAGTTCGCGCAGCATGACGCCCATCTTGACACGAACCGCGAGGTCCATCGAGCCCCGATCACCGGGCCGGAGTGCGGGTCCGCCAGAGCAGATAGACGAAGTACGGCGCTCCGATCAGCGCGGTGAGCAGGCCGGCCGGGATCTGGGCCGGGGCCAGCAGGGTCCGGCCGAGGCTGTCCGCGAGGCTGACCAGGATCGCGCCCAGCAGCGCGGCCACCGGCAGGATCCGGGTGTGCCGTCCACCGACCAGCGCCCGGGCCGCGTGCGGCGCGACCAGGCCGACGAAACCGACGACTCCGATCGCCGAGACCGCGGCCGCCGTCAGCAACGCCGCGCACAGCAGCGCCAGCAGCCGGGTCCGCTCGAGCCGTACGCCGAGAATCCGCGGTACGTCGTCGTCCAGCGCGAGCAGGTCGAGTTCGCGCCGACCTGTCAGCATCAGGTCCGCGGCTGGGTAGTGCGCGTACGATGTACACGCTCTAGCTCAGGAGGGTTGATGGACGAGGCGCCGTACCTGCGGATCGCGGCCGAGATCCGGCGGCGGATCGAGGCGGGCGAGCTGGCGCCGGGGGAGCGGGCGCCGTCGACCCGGGCTGTGGTCCGGGAGTTCGGTGTCGCGATGGCGACCGCGACGAAGGCGTTGCAGGTGCTCCAGCAGGAGCGTGTGGTCCATGTGCGACCTGGCGTCGGTACGGTCGTGGGTCCTCCTCGGGCTGTCCGTCGCCAGGACCGGGCTGCGCACGCGGCTGTACCCGAGCGGCCGGTACTGGATCTGAATCGCGACGAAGTCGTGCGGATGGGGATCGCGATCGCGGACGCCGAAGGGTTGGCGGCGCTGTCGATGCGGCGGATCGCGGCCGAGCTCGGGGTGTCGACGATGGCGCTCTACCGGTACGTCGGCGGCAAGGATGCGCTGGTGTTGCAGATGGTCGACACCGCGATGGCGGAGTTCCCGCTTCCGGCCGAGCCGCCGGCGAACTGGCGGGACGGGATCGCTGTCGCGGCGCGGCTGCAGTGGGCGGCGTACCGGCGTCATCTCTGGCTGGCGAGTGCGGTCAGTCTCGGCCGGCCGCAGTTGGTGCCGAACCTGCTCCCGCACACCGATGCCGTCTTGCGGGCCGTGAGCGGCTTCGGCGTGGACAAGAGCAACGCGCTGTACGCCGCGATCAGTGTGTTCGCGTTCGTCCGTGGTGTCGCGCTGGCGATGGAGACCGAGGCGTACGCCGAACAGGACACCGGGCTGACCGCGGACGAGTGGGCCGACCGGCTGGGCGATCAGCTGGCCGCACTGATCAGCGCGGGGAACCTGACCGCGTTCCGGGAGTTGCTCGCGGACGATTTCGAGTTCGACTACGACCTGGACCGGCTGTTCGAGTTCGGTCTCGACCTCGTCCTGGACGGTCTGGAGAAGACTCTCACCCGGCTACGCTGAGTGCTGACAGTGTCGAGGTCTGCGGGAGGTGGCCGGTGGAGCCTGTGTTCGCGCCTGACGTGCCCGAGGGCGTACGGCGTCTGTCCGAGCACCGGCCCGAGCTGTTCGTCCCGGCCGACGCACCGCGCCCGAAGCGGCAGACGTCGTGGTCGGTTGCGCCCGGCAACACCTTTGGCACCCTGCTGGTCTGGATCGCGGTGTGTGTCGGCGGCTGGATCCTCGCGCTGATCTTCATGGCCGGCTTCCTCCCGACGGCTGTTGCGGCGTGGGGTGCCGTGGCGCTGGCCGGGGTCGCCGTACTCGCGACCGGTGGTGTCTTCGTGAAGTCGGCGGTGGAGGACCGCGGGCACAAGGCGGTGCGGTTGCAGCATGGGAAGTACCTGCTGCCGGCGGACTTCGACGAGGACGCGAGCCGGTTGCTGGGCCGGGCGCAACGTGCGGTCAAAACGGTGCTCGAGGCAACGGTTACCCGGCGTGGGTTGCTCGATGACGTGAAGAACGAGCTGGTGTTGCCGGAGCAGCTGTGGGACATCGCTCAGGTGCTGCGCGAGCAGACTGTGCTGCGTGCTCGGCAGCGCGAGGTTGCGCGCGGGATGGCGACGGCTGAGCTGGAGGCAGTCCTCGGGCCGCAGCGCCGGGCGCTCGCGTTGTCGGTGGAGGCGATCAGGCGCAAGGTCGACCTCCTCGACCGGTACGCCGACCGCGTCCGCTCGGCCGACGCCGCCCTCCGCGCCGAGGCCGCCCTGGAGGACGGCGACCGCTACATCGAACTCCTGGCCCGCACAGAACCCGTTGGCGACACCTCAGTAGTGCAAGGCTTCGCCGACGAGGCCGCAGCCCTCAAAGACACCCTCACCCGCTCAATCGACGCGGCCCGCGACGCCGGCAGGACGCTAGCCCTCCCCGAGTAAGGCCTGAAACCGCAGCAGCTCGAGACCCACCTCGCCGTTGTCAGCTCTGGGTGAGGATGTGGGCTTCAGCTTCTGGGGAGAGTTCGAAGTTGAGGGGTGGTTCGCCGCGGTCGTGGTCCCAGGTGAGGAGGTCTTCGATCGTCTGGCGTAGCGGGGTGACGGGCAGGCCGGCGGCGCGGGACTTGGACTGGTCGCGCTGGCGGGACGGCCATTCGGCCTCGGGCTCCATCAGCGGGAAGCGCTCGGGCACGGCGTCCGCCGGGATCTGCACGAGCTCGACCGAGGTGTTGGCGACGGCGGCTGCGGTCTCGATCAGTTCGCCGATCGTGCTGTCCGGACCGATCCCGTTGAACGCACCGGATCGTTCGTCGACGATCAGTTGCACCACGAGCCGGCCGAGATCCCGGCTGTCGATCAGCTGGAGCGGCTGCTCCGGTCGCGTGGGCAACGCGACCCGGCCGCCCCGCGCACCCCGTCGTACCCAGTAGAGGGCTGTGTCCGAATAATCGCCGGGACCCGTGACCTTCCCCGGCCGGACGATCGTCGCGCGCTCGCCGTACCGCTCCAGTACGTCGTCCTCACAGGCCACCTTGCACGGGCCGTACGTGTCGTTCGTGAGTACGTCGGCCGCCCGCATCGGCGCCCGCCGTGGTGCCGTCTCATCGGTACCCGCGGGCAGATCGCGTACATAGACCGCGTGGCTCGAGACGAACACGTAGCGCCCGACCCGGTCGCCCAGCACGTCCATCGCCTCGTCGACCTGCTTGCTCTGGAAGGCGCTGAGATCGACGACCGCATCCCACTCGCCGGTGCGCAGCGCCTCGTAGTCGCCCGAGTCCCGATCCCCGACCAGCTGCGTCACCTCCGGCGGCAGCTCGGTGGTCCCGCTCTTGCCTCGACTGAAGGACGCCACCTCGGCGCCTTGCTCAAGCGCGTCCATGAGGATCGCGCGCCCGACAAACCCGTTCCCACCCAGCATCAGAATCCGCACAACCGACGACCGTAGCCCCTGCTGTCTCCCCTGTGCACCCGATTAAGCTCGGCGCATGACGAAGACTGTGGTGGTTGCCGGGGGCACCGGTGCGCTCGGGGCCGCGGTGACGGCGGAGTTCCTGCAGTCCGGCTGGCGGGTCGTCGTACCGGGCCGGACCGAGGAGTCACTGGCCCGGCTCGGTACGCATCCGGCGCTCAACCCGGTGATCGCCGACCCGTTCGACCCGGCCGGTACGGCGGACGTCGTCGCGCTGGCCACCTCGGACGAGGCCGCGCCACTGACCGCGCTCGTGAACCTGGTCGGCGGCTTCGCGTCCGGAGCGCGGGTGCACGAGACCCCGATCGACGACTTCGAGGAGCAACTCCGGCTCAACCTGCGACCGATGTACCTGATCACTCAGGCGGTGCTGCCGCACCTGCTCGCCGCCCGCGGAGGAGCGATCGTGTGTACGGCGAGCGGTGCGGCGCTCCGACCGTTCTCCGGGGCCGCCGGGTACGTCACCGCGAAGGCCGGCGTACTCGCCTTCGCCGACGCCCTGCACGCGGAGTACGCGCAGGACGGCATCCGGGTGAACACCATCATCCCCGCGACCATCGACACCCCCGCCAACCGCGCCGCGATGCCGAAGGCCGACCCGGGCAAGTGGAGCCCGCCGGCTCGGGTCGCCGTGGTCGTCCGGACGCTCGTCGAGACCGAAGGATTCGCGGGCGGTCAGCTCCCCGTATGACAACCGTTTGACCCTGTAACACGTCTGAAGAGGTGCAGGTGCGGAAGTTGACGCACACTGGACCTGGGGACGGCGAACAGGGGAGCTATGGGGACGAGTTCGCGCCCGGTAGGGACTCGGCCACGATCAGTGCCGAACCTGCTGGGCCTGACGCTACTGGGCGCCCTGTTGCCCGGCACCGGACTGATCGCGGGCGGCCGCCGCATCATCGGCGCATTCGTTCTCACCCTCACCCTCGTCCTGGTCGGACTCGGCGTGTACGTCGGCCTGACCCGGCGCGACGAGGTGCTGGCGGCGGCCGTCGTACCGAGCCGGCTGCTGGCGGCCGCAGTGGCGATCGCGGTGCTCGGGTTCCTCTGGATCGTGGTGATCGTGGCCTCGCACCGGTCGTTGCGTCCGGCAACCGGTGGCGCCGGCGGCCGGGTGGTCGGCGCGCTGTTCGTCGGCGTGCTGTGCTTGGCGATCGCGGCTCCGGCGGCACTCGGCGTCCAGAGTGTGCTGGCGCAGCGGGCCCTGGTGCAGGCCGTGTTCGTCGCGCAGGAGGAGAGCAAGAGCGCGACCCGGCCGTCGATCGCCAACGTCAAGGACCCGTGGGAGGACAAGCCGCGGCTCAACCTGCTGCTGCTCGGTGGTGACGACGAGCCGGGCCGGCCAGGGGTCCGGACCGACACGGTGATTGTCGCGAGCATCGACACCAAGACCGGCAACACCGCGTTGATCTCGATGCCGCGGCAGCTGACCTTCATGCCGTTCCCGAAGGACTCGCCGCTGCACAAGTTCTACCCGGACGGCTTCGGCAAGGAGGGCCTCAGCCTGGAGGGCCGGCTGGAGTGGATGCTGACCGCGATGTACCAGAACATCCCGGACGCACACCCAGGCATCCTCGGCCCGTCGGACAACGAGGGCGCCGACGTACTCAAGCAGTCCGTCGGAGAGGCGACCGGGCTCAAGCTCGACTACTACCTGCAGGTCAACCTGACCGGCTTCCCGGAGATGGTCGACGCACTCGGTGGGATCACGGTGAACGTCAACGAGCGCGTCGCGATGGGCGGGATCAGCAGTGCGGGCATCCCGCCGAAGAAATGGATCGAGCCGGGACCGCGCCAGCACCTCGACGGCCGGCGTGCGCTGTGGTTTGCCCGCGGGCGGTACGGCGCCGACGACGACCAGCGGCAGATCCGGCAGCGCTGCACGATCAACGCCATGGTCGAAGCGGCCGACCCGACCACGCTGGCCACGAAGTACAAGGCGATCGCGACGGCCGGGCAGCACCTGCTCCGCACCGACATCCCGCAGGAGCTCCTGCCCGCGCTGGTCGAACTGGCGCTCAGGGTGAAGTCGGGCACGGTCTCGAACGTGAACCTCGACGTGTCGAAGCTGCGGATGAAGTACCTGCACCCGGACTACGACGGGATGCGCGAGACGATCCAGAAGGCCCTCGAGGAGCCGGCCGACCCGCCGAGCGCCCCGCCGGCCACCCGCAAGCCCTCGGGCAGGACCACGACCCCGCCGGGCCCGACGCAGAACCTCGCCGACGCCTGCGCCTACCAGCCGAACGGCGACCAGCCGAACTGACCCGCCTACTGGATCGGCGTGGTCTGGGCCAAGGCGAGCCGCCAGCCGGCGGCTGTCCGCAGCGCGACGTACGTCAGTGCGCCGGTCGCCGGGAGGGCGCCGGGCTCAGCGTCGGGCCGGTTGTCGTGCACAGTCTTGAGGCAACTCACCAGTACGGCGTCCGCGGTCAGGGGCCGGACGTCGAGGATGTCCACACTCGTCCGGACGTCCTTGAGTGCTGAACCAAGCGCCGCGCTCATGGCCTGAGTGAACGCCTCCCGCCCGAACAGCCGGCGTCCCGCGATGTTGACGATCACCATCTCGTCGGTGTGCAACCCGGGCAGCACCACCGCGTCCGACTGGGCCTGATCGGCCCGCGCCACCAGATCACGGATCTCCCGCTCGTCCGTGCTCGTCAGTTCCGTCGTCGAAGTCATGGGTTGAGTCTGTTACCTCAACCAATCTTGAGGTCAAGGAAATCTGCTCTCGGCGTGTGTCGATCTGGTGGTGGCCCGCTCGACGTGAGAGTAAGTGATCGATCGAGACGACGAGGAGCAGCAGCTATGCGCTACATGATCATCAACAAGGCGGACGCCGAGACCGAGGCCGGGAAGTTCCCGCCGCCGGAGGTGGCCGGGGCGGTCGGCAAGGTCGTCGAGGACCTGTCCAAGGCGGGTGTGTTGCTGTTCGCGGAGGGTGTGCACCGCAGTTCGCTCGGCGCGCGGGTGAAAGTGGACGCCGGCAAGCGCACGGTCACCGACGGCCCGTTCGCCGAGACGAAGGAGCTGATCGGCGGCGTCGTCGTCGTCGAGGTCCGCAACCGCGACGAGGCGGTCGAATGGGCCGCTCGCCTGGCCGAAGCCCTCGGCAGCGAGGTCGAGGTCCGCCGCGTGGTCGAGGAATCCGACTTCGGTCCCGACTCCGACATCTCCCAGGCCTGAGCTGGGGGTGGGTTGCTGTTGGCCTGCCGGTGTTGTTCTATCGGCGGGTGACGGTTACGGAGGCGCGCGGGGCGGTTGACGCCGTATGGCGGATCGAGTCGGCGCGGATCATCGCGGGTGTTGCCCGGATCGTGCGGGACGTCGGGCTGGCCGAGGAGCTGGCCCAGGACGCGCTGGTGGCGGCGCTGGAGCAGTGGCCGCAGTCCGGCGTACCGAACAACCCGGGTGCCTGGCTGATGGCGATCGCCAAGCGCCGCGCGATCGACCTGATCCGGCGCAAGGAGACGTACCAGCGCAAGTTGGCCGAGATGGGCCATGAGCTGGAAATCGACGGCGACAGTGTCGAGGACGACGTGGAAGCGATTCTCGAGGACCACATCGAGGACGACCTGCTCCGGCTGGTGTTCACCGCCTGCCACCCGGTGCTGACCACGGACGCCCGGGTGACGTTGACGCTGAAGCTGCTCGGCGGCCTGAAGACCGACGAGATCGCGCGCGCGTTCCTGGCCCCGGAGGCGACGATCGCCCAGCGGATCGTCCGGGCCAAGCGCAATCTCGCCAAGGCCGGCGTCGAATTCGAGGTGCCGGCCGGCGAGGACCTGTTCGAGCGGCTGTCGAGCGTGCTCGAGGTCGTCTACCTGATCTACAACGAGGGGTACTCCGCGACCGCCGGCGACGACTGGATGCGGCCGGCGCTCTGCAACGAGGCGATGCGGCTCGGCCGGCTGCTGGTGGGGCTGATGCCTGACGAGCCCGAAGTACTCGGTCTCCTGGCCCTGATGGAGTTGCAGGCCTCCCGCGCGAACGCACGGATCGGTCCCCAGGGTGAGCCGGTTCTACTGCTCGACCAGGACCGCCGTCGGTGGGACCGACTGCTGATCCGCCGCGGTCTCGAAGGCCTCGACCGCGCCTGGTCCCTGGAGAAACCGCCCGGTGCGTACCTTCTCCAGGCCGCCATCGCCGCCTGTCACGCCCGCGCCGCCGACCCGGAGGACACCGACTGGGCTCGGATCGCGGGGCTGTACGCCGTACTCGCGCAGGTCACCCCGTCGCCGGTGGTCGAGCTCAACCAGGCGGTCGCGATCTCGATGGCGTTCGGCCCGGAGCGCGGTCTGGCGGCTGTCGACGCGCTCGCCGAGGAGCCGTCGCTGAAGGACTACCACCTGCTGCCGAGTGTCCGCGGCGACCTGCTGTTCAAGCTCGGCCGGTTCGACGAGGCGCGCGCCGAGTTCGAGAAGGCCGCCGCCCTGACCCGCAACGAACGCGAGCGCACCCTCCTCCTGGAACGAGCCGCAGCCTGCTGATGCTGGAAACCCTTCACTCACTCCGTCGTGAGAGTGATGGTGAGTGGCTTGCCGGGGGTGACCAGCGCCGTCCGGGTGAGCGTGATGACGGTGCGGGTGCCGGTGGTGGTGAGGGTGGCTGGGTGGGGCTTCCCGTTGAGCTTGACGGTCACGGCTGTGGCGGGGCGAGCGGTTTCGAAGGAGAGGCTGTTCAGCCGGACGCGGCCGTGGCGGATGTCGAGGACGGCGGTCTGCGTTCCGGTGCCGCGCGTCTGGCTGTAGCGCCCCCAGCCCTCGGCGCCGGTGAAGGCACAGGCGAAGTCCTCCGGCGTCAGCCGCGGCGCGAACCCGAGATGACCGCGCGGACCGTGGTACTCGTACCCGCACGCGGCCAGATAGGTGCCGAAGCTCATCATCGCCCGCGCGTAGTGGTCGCTGGCCTCGATCTCGTTGTACGGGTTCCGCTTCTCGCCGTGGTACCGGTCGTACACGGCCCGCGTCACCGCAAGCCCTTCGGCCGCCATCCCCTCGGCGAACAGGTGGGCCGCGAACTGGTGCTCCTGCCCGGTCCAGACCTCGTTGAAGTACGGGTGCCCGCCGCTCTCCGTGGACCCGCCGTTGGGCCAGGCCACCATCACCGTGCCGGCCTCACCGTCGGTGCTGTACACGCGACCCGTCCCGATCCCCGGCGGCCGGTACGCCGACGGGTTCGGCTGGAAGTTGTTGCGGTAGACACTCGTCAGCGCGGTCCGCGCCTTGCCTGCCTCGAACACTCGCGGCAGTCCGAGCTGAGCGGCGTACGTCTGCCCGTACAGCTGATCGACGAACACACCTCTGTTCGTGCTCGGCACCGGATGTGCCGGGTCGACCTTGTGCACGTAGTACCCGTAGGTCTGGTCCCACAACGGCCCATTCAGGTACGCCGATCCGCGGTTGGCGATCGTGGTGTACTTCGAGGCCGCGGCGCCGTCACCCATCTCGGTCGCCATCGCGGCCGCGGCGCGCAGGGCGGCGACGTACAGCCCGCTCAGCCAGGGGATCTCGCCGAACCACTCGGTGTCGAGGGTGTTCCACTGTCCGCCGCGGAAGATGCCGTCCTGGTCAGATCCGTCGCGGGCCGAGACGAGGTAGTCGACCGAGACCTTGACCTTCGGCCAGACTCGCGTCAGGAAGGCGGAGTCCCGGCTCATCTGGTGTTCGCGGTAGATGCGCAGGATCGTGCCGCAGTGACCGTCGGCGAACGACGAGGAGGCGTCCGGCGACTCGCCGCGATTCCCGATCTCGCCGGTCGGCTTGTAGGCGATGCCGAGGTCGACCCGCTCGCGGGTGTCGCGTTCGAGGTCGGGGAACAGCCGAGCGATCGCCTGGGCGTAGTTCCAGACGTGCTCGCAGGTGCCCGAGCAGCAGTACGTTCCCTCCCAGGCGTAGAACCGCCCGTCCTGCCAGCGGTGGCAGGTGCCCGTCGCCAGTGTCGATACGGTCGCCAGGGTGCGTTCCAGGAACCAGTGCGGCAGCGTCGAGTCGTCGTACCAGGTCCGGACCCACTCGCGTGTGCCGGACTCGAGCCGCTCGATGTGCGTGCCGACGTACTGCGCCACTTGGCGCGCGGAGCCGAAGCGGGTGCTGTAGTGCCGCATCAGCGTGGATCCGCCGACCAGGCTGCTGAACAGCCGGCGCTCGGGCGTCGGGAAGAACCAGCCCTGGACGAACCGCACCGTGCGCGATTCACCGGGCCGCAGTGCGACCTTCACGGCGACCGTGCCGACCTGGGTGGCGGCACCATCGACCTCGGCCGGTCCGTCCGCGGCGTCGAACAACTCGTCCGGGGTCGACCAGGCCGCGACCGATCGACGGACGACGGGGTGTTTGTCCAGCGTGGCCATCGTGAAGGAGCCGGCGTCGGTGCGGTCGGCCACCGGCTGCCGGCGGATCGGGCGGTCGCTGAAGATGATCCGGTCGACGTTCACGTGACCCCAGCCACCGCTGGATCGATCGACGATCTGGAGCTGCGCCGACCGTCCGGCCCACGGGCCGACCGCCCAGCAGATCGCGTCCAGCGGTTCGATGTCACTACCGTTGGCTGAGGCAACTACTTCGCCGTCGACGAGCAGATTGACCACGGTGGTGTCAGGGTTGCTGCCGCCGCCCGTCCACACGGTGATGTACGCGCGGTCGATGGTGAAGACGCGGCTGGTCAGCGATCCCTGCGGGCTGTCGTACGAGCCGCTCCGGAAGTCGTACGACGTGACGAACCGGCTGCCGGAGACGTTCAACTCAGTGCGGTTGCCGAACGGCCGGCGGAAGTTCTCCGGCGTCTCGGCCACCGTGACCGGACCCGCGCCGAACGCCGTACCGGTCACCGTCCAACCGGTGTAGTCCGTCCGCTCCCAGTCCTCGAAGACGATGTCGGCGCGGTCGGTGAACGTGATGCTGCCGCAGTTGAGGTGCGCCCACGCGCCGGTCGCCGAGTCGACCAGCTGGATCTGCGCGGTGCGTCCTTCGTACTCGCCGATGTCGAGCATCCGCCCGACCAGCGGCTCGCTGTCGCTGCCGGTCGCGGTGGCCACGACCGCGCCATCGACCACGACGTTCACACAGACCTTGCCAGGGTGATTGCCGCCGCCGAGCGCGACCGCGACGTACCGGCGGGTGATCTCGAACGGCGTGCTGGTCAACGTGCCGGTGCGGTCGTCCGGCCCGCCGCTCAGCCGGAAGTTGTACGACGTGACGAAGCGGCTGCCGGAGATGTTCAGGTCACCGAAGCGCTGCATCAGCGGGGGAGTGTCGGCCGGTCGCACCGGCCCGGTCCCGAACGCGTCCCCGGTCGCGGTCCAGCCGTCGTACGTGTCGCTGTCCCACTCCTCGAAGAGGATGTCGTCGTTGCTCGAAGCCGCCGGGTCCGCCGCCGACCACTCGATCCCGGACGCATACGCCGTCGCGCGCTGCGTGGTCGGCTGGCTGCGCCTGCTGTCCAGGCAGACCGGGTTCTCGGAGTACCCGAGCAGCGTCGCCTCGACCGGCTGCGCAGAGGTGTTGTGGAGCGTGAACGCCATGATCGTGGCCGGCAGCGTCGAGTCCGCCGTCGCCAGCGGGACGAACGGCGAGAACGCCTCGAGCGTCACGTCGACCGGGCTGTCGGACCCCTTGTACGACACCCGGCCGAGCGGATACTGCCCGGTGAATCGGACGTCGTCGAAGCCCTTCGCGTCGACGGTCCGAGTCTGGCCGCCGACCCGCAGGACGAAGCCCTGCCGGAAGCGGGTCGCGCCGTCGGCGTCCGCGGACAGCGGTACGGCGTAGTGGGTCCCGGCGAAGTCCGCGCCGCCCAACGGGAAGGTCAGCGCGTTGGACACGTCCCACGCCCACAGTCGACCGTCACCGGAGAGGTAGACCTGGCCGGCGCACCCGCCGCCGACCGGCATCCCGATCTTCGCCAGCGCAGCACAGGTGTACTCCGTGGGCGTACCGCGGTCCGTCAGTTCCGCGATCCGCTCCGGGGTCAGCGCTGGCATCCGTGTGATGGCCTGGGCCGTTTGCAGCATCCCGGGCGCGGCGAGCATGCCGACACCGGCCGCACTGATGGACAGGAAGGTTCGTCGTCCCACTCCGGCGCGTGGGCAGGATCCACCGCAGGCCGGATTGGAGCATTCGCTGAGGTCGGGCGTGTGGTCCATGGGATCTCCAAGGGGGCGGCCGGGATCTCTTGGATGGCCACCTTAGGCCGTTCAGCCCCGCTGGGAAATCCATTTCACGAGCGAGAAATATGCGCCCGTCCGAGGAAGGCCCAGCAGACGGATCCGCGACCAGTGTGATCTGGATCACAGGCGGTCGATCCGGGCTGCCGATGTTCGACGCAGTGGGTGAGGCCAGCTGAGTGGCCGCACCGATTCAGGAGGAACGTCATGGAGAAGGTCGCATCGGCGGACGGCACCGCCATCGCGTACGACCGGCTCGGCGAGGGACCCGCGGTGGTTCTCGTCTGCGGCGGTTCGGTCGACCGGATGTCGAACGCCCCGCTGGCAGCCCTGCTGGCGGAGAACCACACCGTCTACAACTACGACCGGCGCGGCCGCGGCGATTCCGGCGACGCACCGCAGTACGCGATCGAGCGTGAGTTCGAGGACCTGGACGCGATCTTCGCGGTCGCGGGCGGCTCGGCCCACCTGTACGGAACGTCGTCCGGTGCGGCGCTCGCCCTCCTCGCGACCGCGGCCGGCCGCCCGGTGACCAAGCTCGCGCTCTGGGAGCCGCCGTACATCCTCGAAGGCCCGCGGAAGCGGCCGCCCGCCGACACGGCGTCGATCTATCGCGCGTTCGTGGCCGAGGGCCGCCGGGACAAGGCGGCCGAGTACTTCATGGCCGAGGTGGTCGGGCTGCCGGCCGAGTTCGTCGCGATGGCGAAGGAGTCGCCGTGGTGGCCGGCTCAGGAGGCGATCGCACACACCCTCGCGTACGACGCGACCGTGATGGGCGACTACTCGATCCCGGCCGCCGCGAGCTCGGTGACCGTTCCGACCCGGGTGTTCACCGGCGGAGCGTCAGAGGAATGGATGAAGCAAGGCAACCAAGCTGTAGTGGACGCGATCCCGGGCGCCACGGCCGGTGTGGTCCCGGATCAGCAGCACAATGTGGACGCGGCCGCTCTGGCCCCCGCGCTGAAGGAGTTCTTCGCATGAGCAGCACAGTGGTCTCCAAGGACGGTACGACGATCGCCTACGACAAGCGTGGAGAAGGGCCGGCGCTGGTCCTGGTCGACGGCGCGCTGTGCGGTCGGTCGCAAGGCCCGATGCCCGGACTGGCCGAGGCGCTGGCGTCGAGCTTCACGGTCTACAACTACGACCGGCGCGGCCGCGGCGACTCCGGCAACGCGGAGACCTACGAGGTGGAGCGCGAGATCGAGGACCTGGCCGCGGTGATCGAGGCGGCCGGTGGTTCGGCGTACGTGTATGGCTCGTCGTCCGGGGCGGCGCTGGCACTGCGGGCCGCGGCGGCAGGGTTGGCGATCGAGAAGGTGGTCGCGTTCGAGCCGCCGTTCGTGGTCGACGACAGCCGCAAGCAGATCCCGGTGACCTGGGTGCAGGACCTCGAGGATCGCGAGCCGGCCGACGCGGTCCGGTACTTCATGACCACGGTGATCGGCCTGCCCGGCCCGATGGTCACGATGATGAAGCTGGTGCCGGCCTGGAAGCACCTGAAGGCGATGGCCCCCACGCTTCCGTACGACGCCCGCGTCGTCGGCGGCAATGTGGCCGGCAAGCCGCTGGACGCGTCCCAGTGGGCGGCGATCGGCGTACCGGCCCTGGTGGTCAACGGCGGCAAGAGCCCGGCCTGGATGAAGACCTCGGTGCGTGCGCTGGCGGACGCCGTACCCGGTGCCGAGCACCGCGAGGTCCCCGGTCAGAACCACCTGATCAAGGCGACCGCGATCGCCCCGGTACTGACCGGGTTCTTCACGAACTGAGCTCCGGGGTCCGGCGACACCACGCCGGACCCCGGACGGCGATCAGGCGCCGGCGATGAGGTTGCCGGCTCCGGCGCGGGCCGCGTCGAAGCGGGCCTGCGCGTCGCCCCAGTTCACCACGTTCCACCAGGCCTTGACGTAGTCCGGCTTCACGTTCTTGTACTGCAGGTAGAACGCGTGCTCCCACATGTCCAGCATCACGATCGGGATCTGCCCGGCCGGCAGGTTGCCCTGCTGGTCGTACAGCTGGTGGACGAGCAGCCGCCCGGCCAGCGCGTCCCAGCCGAGAATCGCCCAGCCGGAGCCCTGGATGGTGGTGGCGCTGGCGGTGAAGTGGGACTGGAAGCCGTCGAACGAGCCGAAGTACTCGTCGATCGCCGCGCCCAGCTCGCCGTCCGGCTTGTCGCCACCGTCCGGCGACAGGTTCTTCCAGAAGATCGAGTGGTTCACGTGCCCGCCGAGGTTGAAGGCGAGCGACTTCTCCAGCCCGACGATCGCGCCGAAGTCGCCCTTCTCGCGGGCCGCGGCCAGCTTCTCCAGGGTGTCGTTCAGGCCGTTCACATAGGTCTGGTGGTGCTTGGAGTGGTGCAGCTCCATGATCTCGCCGGCGATGCTCGGCGCCAGTGCGCCGTAGTCGTAGGGGAGGTCGGGAAGCGTGTACGTGGTCAACTCTGCTCCTTCGTCGGGGCCCGCGAGGGCCGATATCTCCGATGTCCTGTTTCAGCGGCACCAGCTTGAAACTTCAACCACGGTTGAGGTCAAGGCGCCACGCGGTGAACGGAACCCGCCAGGCACCTCCGACCGGTGCCCGATGCGACCGCGTTCACACCACCGCACGCACCGGACACCTCCAGCTTCACATACTCCTCCTGACGGCCTACGGGGAGTCTCACCTCACCTCGACGGCCAGTTCCGCGCGCAGGGCGGTGGCGAACGGCTCCGGCCGGTCGGCGAAGCCGGTGTGGTCGCCGGGGAACCGGCTCGGGGCGATGCCGAGCCGGCCGGCCAGCGCGGTCGAGGTCCGGTCGCAGAGCTGACCGGTCGACTCCTCGCCGATGCCGACCACGATCCGTACGCCGCTCTCGCGCAACCGGTCCAGGTCCGGCACCCAGGTCACCGTCTCGCGCAGCTCGTGGGCGAACCAGAACCGCTCGTCGGCGACCTGCTGCGGATCCCGCTCGCCGCCGAACATCGCCTCGACCATGCCGTCCGGCACCGGGATGTTCGCCAGCGCGAAGAACTGCTTCCAGGCGCCGACCACATCCCCGGCCAGGTAGCCGGCCATCATCCGCTCGGACTTGGCCAGCAGCTCGTCACCGTCCTCGACCAGGCGGTCGAGCGGCGGTTCGTGGGCGATCACCGTGCTCACCAGTTCCGGGTACGCCTGGGCCAGCGCCAGTACGCTCACCGCCCCACCGCTCGACCCGAACACCGCCGCCGGCCCGTCGCCGACGTACCGGATCAGCCGCGCCAGGTCGTCGGCCCGCTGCTCGGGTGTCGACGTCCCACCAGGCCGGAGCGTGCTGCGACCCACCCCACGCGGATCCAGCGTCAGAACCGTGTGGTCCGTGGCCAGCAGGTCAGCCAACGGCGCGAACGAGTCCGCCCCCATCGGCGCCCCCACCAGCACCACCAACGGCCCGTCTCCACGCACCTCGTAGTACAACTCAGCATCCTCAACTACCAATGTGTTGTTCATGCCCCCTCCACGAACGGCGATCCGCCGGATGGACAGAGCTGCCACAGCGAAGTCACCTCGTTGTCCCGTGCCCGCCGATGCCGCGGTACGGCGTCCGCCCGGCCGGTGACCCGCAGACCGGCGGACCGGAACCCGTCCAGCAGCTCGGCGCGCGACCTGAGCCCGAGGTGCTCGGCCAGGTCGGACAACACCAGCCAGACCTCGCCACCCGGGTTCAGATGGTCGTGCACCTGTCCGAGGAAGCCGCGCAGCATCCGCCCGTCCTCGTCGTACACCGCGTGGTCCAGCAGCGTGATCGGCCGGGCCGGGATCCACGGCGGATTGCACACCACGAGATCGGCCCGTCCGGGTGGGAACAGGTCGGTCTCGACCACCTGGACGCGACCCTGCAGCCCGAGCCGCCGGAGGTTGTCCCGCGCGCACTCGACCGCCTGCACACTGTTGTCCGTGGCAACGACCTTGGGAACACCTCGCCGAGCCAGTACCGCGGCCAGCACCCCGGTTCCGGTCCCGATGTCGAAGGCGACCGCCGGTCGCGGCAACGGGCGGTCGCCGACCAGGTCGACGTACTCCGATCGCGTCGGGGCGAAGACGCCGTAGTGCGGATGGATCCGGGCGCCGAGGGCCGGCACCTGGACTCCCTCGATGCGCAACTGGTGCGCACCGATGACGCCGAGCAACTCCCGCAACGGCACGAGCCGCTCGCCGTCGGGCGGCCCGTACGCCTCCAGGCAGGCCTGCCGAACGTCGGGTGCCCGGCGTAGATGGATGGTGTGGTCGTGAGTCGCTATCAGCAAGGAGTTGAGCACCTGCGCGCGCCGGGCCTGACGACGGCGCCGCACGTGGAAGCTGCCGGCATCGGCTGCCGGGAGTCGGCGGCCGAGCGCGGCCAGCAGCTGTTTCGCGTTCTGGAAATCACCGTCCCAGACAAGAGTGGAACCGCGGTCGATGAGGCGCAGCGCCCGATCCGCGGAGAGTGTGTCGTTCACCGTGATGACGGCCATGAGGCGTCCCTGCCAGGAGTTCGAGTTGGGCAGCACGGCTCACCCGAGGGCCGGTACGGCGCCCGGGGAGCAGACGACTCAGCTAGCGGACAACCGCCGCATGTTTCGGCGAGGTCACCGCATCAGTCTAAGCAACTCCACGGTGTGGGCTTGCTCGGGCCGTGGACCGATCGGGGCGAGCATCAGGTCGGTGATGCCGGTGTCGCGTAGCTGGTCGAGCTGCTTGGCGATTGCGTCCTCGTCTCCCGCGAGCAGTACGTCGGCTGGTCCGTTGACGCCTTCGCGGTCGAGCATGGCGCGGTACTCCGGGACCTGTCCGGCCAGCGCGTAGTCGGTCGCGAACCGGCCGCGTACGGCGTCCTCCTCGGCGGTCACGCAGATCGCGAGACCGGCCACGATCCGGGGTGTGCGCCCGTTGGCCGCCCTGGTGATCGAGGGGACGACGTGACTGGCGAGAGTACGAGGGCCGGTCATCCAGGTGATCGTCCCGTCGGCGAGCTCGCCCGCGACCCGCAGCATCGCCGGGCCGAGCGCCGCGACCAGGACAGGTGGTGCGACGGCACCGTCCACGCTGACCGCGCCGACTGCGGTGAGCGTCTCGCCGTGATGGTCGACAGGCTCGCCGCGGAGGAGTGGCCGTAGTACTTCGAGGTACTCACGCAGCCGTCGAGCCGGCCGGTCGGTGGGCAGCCCGAACACCGAGTCGACCATCCGCGAGATGCCCGCGCCGATCCCCAGAATCAAACGATTGCCAGTCGCGGCTTGCGCGGTCAGCGCCTGACTCGCCAGCACCAGCGGATGCCGCTGCGCCACCGGCACTACCGCGGTGCCGATCTCCGCAGGGCCATCGCCGGCGACCGCGAGGGTGGTGAGGGCGTCGAGGTTCGGTCCCTGCGAGATCCAGGCGGTGCCGCTCGTCGCCCGGATCTGCCGGGTGATCTCGGCGAGATCGCGTTGTCCCCGGACGTCCCCGAATGCCAGTCCGATCCGCATCCCGCAGCTCCTCAGGTAAGTGGGGTGGCCCCCCGGTCAAGAATTGCTACGATATGGGGGACCACCCCAGTTAGCAAGGGACTTCGAGATGCGAGCCGATGCGCGGCGGAACTACGACCGGCTGGTCGCGGTCGCCGCCGAGGTGGTCGCCGAGCAGGGCGCCGATGCCTCGCTCGAGGAGATCTCGCGCCGCGCCGGCATCGGGTCCGCCACACTGCACCGGCACTTCCGCAGCCGAGGTGCTCTGCTGGAAGCGGTGTTCCAGAGCAGCATCGACACAGTCTGCGCGCAGGGCGAGGAACTCCGCGATCACCTGGAACCCCTGCAGGCGTTGACGATCTGGCTGCACAGCATGGTCGGCCACATCACCGGCACCCGCGGTCTGGGGCCCGCGCTGGTGATGAGCGCGGAGCGAGGTTCCGAGTGCCACGCACGCATCCTTGACGCCGGCGACAGCCTGCTCGTCCGGGCTCAGAAGGACGGCGCGGTGCCCGGCGAGGTGACGATCGAGGACCTGCTGAAACTGGTCAACGGCATCTGCCTGGCGAGCGACCCGGACACCGATCAGGCGGACCGTCTGCTCGACCTGGTCATCCGGGGCATAGCACCCGGGCACGGCTAATAGACTTCGTCTCCTGACCCCCTCCGAACAATGGCTCGAGGTTTGCTGTGCTCACCATGCAGGACGCGCTGCTCGCGCTGACGAAGTACTGGACCGATCGGGGCTGCATGATCGTGCAGCCGTTCAACACCGAGGTCGGAGCCGGAACGCTGAACCCGGCCACCATCCTGCGGGTGCTCGGTCCCGAGCCGTGGCGGGTCGCGTACGTCGAGCCGAGTGTCCGGCCGGACGACAGCCGCTACGGCGAGAACCCGAACCGGCTGCAGACCCACACCCAGTTCCAGGTGGTCCTGAAGCCGGACCCGGGCAACCCGCAGGAGCTGTTCCTGGACAGCCTGACCGCGCTCGGCATCGACATCCACGCCCACGACATCCGGTTCGTCGAGGACAACTGGGCGAACCCGGCGACCGGTTCCTGGGGCCTCGGCTGGGAGGTCTGGCTGGACGGCCTGGAGATCACCCAGTTCACCTACTTCCAGCAGGCCGGCGGGATGACGCTGGACCCGGTGTCGGTGGAGATCACCTACGGCATCGAGCGGATCATGATGGCGCTGCAGGGCGTCTCGCACTTCAAGGACATCGCCTACGCGCCGGGCATCTCGTACGGCGAGGCGTTCGGCCAGGCCGAGTACGAGATGAGCCGGTACTACCTGGACGACGCCGACGTCGACACCCAGAAGCGGCTGTTCGAGGAGTACGCGCACGAGGCCCGCCGGATGCTCGACGCCCGCCTCCCGGTCCCCGCGCACATCTACGTACTGCGCTGCTCGCACACCTTCAACATCCTCGACTCCCGCGGCGCCGTGAGTACGACGGAACGCGCCAAGGCCTTCGGCCGGATGCGCACGCTGGCCCGGGAGGTGGCCCAGTTGTGGGCCGAGCGCCGGACCGAGCTCGACCACCCGCTGGGCATCGCCGAGCTGCCCGCACCGGCGCCCGAGCCGACCGAGTTCCCGGTGGTCAGCGGGACCCGGCAGCTGACCTTCGAGATCGGCACCGAGGAGATGCCGCCGTCGGAGGTCACCAAGACCGCCGAGGCGGTGAAGACGGCCCTCACCGAGAAGCTGGCCGCGACGCGCCTTGGCCACGGCGACATCACGACGTACGCGACGCCGCGCCGGGTGGTGGCGTTCGTCGCGAGCGTGCAGGCCGGCGAGCCGGATGCCGAGCGAGTCGTCCGCGGTCCGCGGAAGTCGGCCGCGTACGACGCCGACGGCAACGTGACCAAGGCCGCGACCGGGTTTGCTCGCGGCCAAGGCGTCGACGTGAGTGAGTTGCACGACCTGGACGTGGACGGCGTCGAGTACGTCGCGGTGACCAAGCCGGACCCGGGTCGCGGGGCGGCCGAGGTGCTGAGCGGCGTACTGAGCGAGATCGTCAGCGGGCTGCGGTCGGACAAGAACATGCGGTGGAACGACGCGAAGCTGTCGTTCACCCGGCCGGTGCGCTGGCTGGTTGCGCTGCTCGGCGACCAGGTGGTGCCGGTGTCGGTGTCGACGCTGGCTTCCGGCCGGACGACGCGGGTGCACCGGAACGCGGCCCCGCCGCAGGTGGAGATCGCGGCGGCCGAGGGATACCTGGACCTGCTCCGGATCCACGGCATCGAGGCCGATCCGGCGAAGCGGCGCGCGCAGATCGTCGAGGCGGCGCAGCGGCTGGCCGCCGAGGCCGGCGGCATGATCGACCTCGAGGGCGAGACCGCGCTGATCGACCAGATCGTCAACCTGGTCGAGGAGCCGACCGCGATCCTCGGTGGCTTCTCGGCGGACTACCTGACGCTGCCGGGCGAGATCCTCACCACCGTGATGCGCAAGCACCAGCGGTACCTGCCGGTCCGCGACGGCGACGGCAAGCTGCTCCCGCATTTCGTTGCCGTGGCCAACGGTTCGGTCAAGGACGACGTGGTCCGCGAGGGCAACGAGGCCGTCCTGCGGGCGCGCTACGAGGACGCCGCGTTCTTCTGGCGGGCCGACCTGGACACCTCGCTGGAGTCGATGAAGGGCGAGCTGGAGAAGCTCGCCTTCGAGCAGCGGCTCGGCTCGATGGCCGACCGGGCCGCGCGGATCGGGCGGATCGCGCTCAGCCTCGGGTCGACGGTCGGGCTGGACGGCGACGATCTGACCACGCTGCAGCGCGCTGCGGAGCTGGCGAAGTTCGATCTCGGGTCGCAGATGGTGGTCGAGCTGACGAGCCTGGCCGGGACGATGGCCCGCGAGTACGCGCGCCGGGCCGGCGAGACCGAAGCGGTCGCGCAGGCGCTGTACGACATGGAGTTGCCGCGGTCGGCCGGGGATCCGGTCCCGGCAACGACTCCGGGTGCGCTGCTCGCACTGGCGGACCGCTTCGACCTGCTGGCCGGTCTGTTCGGCATCGGCGCGAAGCCGACCGGTAGCTCCGACCCGTTCGCACTGCGGCGTGCAGCCGCCGGTGTGGTGGCGATCCTGCGTGAACACCCGTCGCTCAAGGCGATCACCCTCGACACCGGTCTGAAGGCTGCCGCCGCGGAGATCGGTGCCCAGGGCATCGACGTACCGGCGGAGTCGCTGGACGAGGTCGCCGAGTTCACCGTACGGCGGTACGAGCAGCAGCTGATCGACCGCGGTGACGACCACCACCAGGTGGCCGCGGTGTTGCCGTTGGCAACTGCTCCGGCGGTGGCCGACGAGACTCTGGCGAGCCTGCAGCAACTGGTCGGCAGCGGCGACTTCGCCGACCTGGTCGCGGTCCTGCAGCGGGTACGGCGGATCGTCCCGGAGGGCACCGAGGCGTCGTACGACCCGGCCAAGCTGACCGAGCCGGCCGAGGTCGTCCTGCACGAGGCCGTCCAGAAGGTCGGCCAGGCGCCGACCGGCTTGGCCGACTTCGCCACCGCGGCCTCGGTCCTGGTCGAGCCGGTCACCGCGTTCTTCGACGAGATCCTGGTGATGGCCGATGACCCGGAGATCCGGGCCGCTCGTCTCGGCCTCCTGGCTACCATCAGCCAGCTCGCGGCGCCCGTCCTCGACTGGCAGGCGCTGGGGACGAGCCTTAGGCCGGGAGAGTGAGCTGCGGAGCCAACCGCTCCGCGATCAGGCGGTAACCGTCGGGCCCTGGATGCAGATCATCTGCGTACAGGGCCCGAGCCTCGTCCTCGCTGAGGACAGTGCGGCCGTCGATCAGCTGTAGACCGGGATCGACGCGGGCGCCGCGCTCCACGCAGTCGCGGATGTCGTCGAGGGTGAGGCCGACCGCGTTGGGTTTGCCCTCGAGGTTGGGGGCGAGCAGGGGAGTGATGACGGCAATCGGCGTCTTCGGGTGACCTGCGCGGACGGTCGAGACGAAGGACTCGACCTGGCCGGGCAGCGTGCGTCCGCTGAAGGTCCCGCCGCCGTAGATGTTGACGCCGAGGCACATCGAGATCAGTCGCGCCGGAGTGTCCCGGATCGTGCGGGCCGCGATCGGATCGAGGTGACACTCGCCGGCGAAGCCGAGGGCCACCAGGTCCCAGCTGTGCCGGCGGGCAACCAACGCCGGCCAGGTCTCTGACGGGCCGTAGGCACCGCTGCACTGGGTGATCGAGCTGCCGTAGGTGATCCAGCGCGGACCGCTCGGCGCCACCGGCTCGGCGTCGCCGTCGAACCCGAGCCCGCGGAAGCCGATCATCCCGGCCTGCGGCAGCCAGATCTCCACCTCGGCAGGCCGCCCAGGCAGGTCGGCGGTCAGAGTCTGCTCGCCTTCCCGGACGTCGCAGCGCCGATGCAGCTCACCGTCGACCAGGACGTCGACCGGTGCCAGATTCGCGTAGATGCCCAGCGCCGCCCGGATCTCCAGTCGCACCGAGGAGGCCGTCGTACTCCAGGCTGCCCGGACGCCGGCGGGCGTCGCGGCACGGTCCCAGAGGCGGTGGCCCTCGCGGTCCGGATACCCGGTCCAGTCGGTCAGATGGAAGTCGTGGCCGCGCGGGTCGAGGCGCCAGAACGTCGTCCAGCCGTCGGAGTCGACCTCACGATGCTGGTAACCGGTCCAAAGGGCCTCGGTCATGTACGCGCTCCTCGGATGCCCCGGAGTGACCGGGCGACAGGCTGTGCTGCGGCGGACGTGAGGCGGGCGACCGCGCGCGCACCGAGGCTGGCATCGACGTGGGCGAGCATGACCGCGGCGGCCGTGCCGGAGTCTCCGGCCGCGATCGCGTCGACCATCGCAAGATGCTCGGCGTGGGTGCGGTCGAGGTCCTCCTCGGTCCGGCCGTCCTCGAGGGCAAGCCTGCGGTACCGGTCCGCTTTGTCCCACAGCCCGTCCAGGCTCTGGACCAGTAACTGGTTGTGCGAGGCCGTGTAGATCGCGATGTGGAACTGCCGGTGGGTCGCCAGCTCGGACGACTCAGGGTCGGCCCGCAGCGGCAACAGCTTGTCGGCCGTCTCCCGGATCCGGTCGAGGTCCTGCCTGGTACGACGCTCCGCCGCGAGGCCGGCCGCCAACGGATCCAGCGACCGCCGGATCTCGACCAGGTCGCGCGCCTCCTCGGCGGTCAGCCGGGTGACCCGGGCGTCCCGGTGCGCGTCCAGCTCGACCAGACCTTCGGTCATCAACCGGCGCAGTGCCTCGCGCAGCGGCGTCGTACTGATGCCCAGGTCGCGGGCCAGGGCGGCCTGCTGGATGACCGATCCGGGCACCAGGTCGCCGCGCAGGAGCTGGTCGCGGACGAGCTCGTAGGCGACCTCGGCCTTGGTGGCCGTCTTGACCTCGGGCACAGGCGAACCTCCGTGGTTATAACAAGGCTGAGGCAGAGAATACCTTGAGATCAAGCCTTGAGACGATTCCTGGGGAGATCTTGACGTAGAAGGTTATAACGACTCACACTCCTTCTCATGGCTGATCACTACCGGCTGGGCGTGCTGCCCGGCGACGGCATCGGACCCGAGATCGTTCCCGCCGCCGTCCAGGTGCTCGACGCGGCGCTGGCCGCCACCGGTGCCGAACCCGTCGAATGGGTCCCGCTCCCGGTCGGTGCCGCGGCGATCGAGACGCACGGCAGCGCGCTGCCCGACGTCACGGTCGAGACCCTCGACAAGCTCGACGGCTGGCTGCTCGGCCCGCACGACAGCGCGGCGTACCCGGCGGAGCACCGGGCCAAGCTGAACCCGAGCGGGTTCCTGCGCAAGCACTTCGACCTGTTCGCGAACATCCGCCCGGCCAAGGCCTTCGAGGGGACGCCCGCGCTGGTGCCCGGCCTCGACCTGGTCGTGGTCCGGGAGAACACCGAGGGTTTCTACGCGGATCGCAGTACCTATCGCGGCACCGGCGAGTTCATGCCGACCGCGGACGTGGCGATCGCGATGGGCATCTTCACCCGGCCGGCGATCGAGCGGATCGCGCGGCAGGCCCTCGAACTGGCCAGCCGCCGGCGCCGGCACCTGACGATCGTGCACAAGGCCAACGTGCTGCGCACCAGCACCGGCTTCTTCCTGGAGATCTGCCGCGAGCTCGCGGCCGGGTACCCCGAGGTCGAGGTGGACGACTTCCACATCGACGCGATGACCGTGCACCTGGTCCGGCACGGCGCCGACTTCGACGTACTCGTGACCGAGAACATGTTCGGCGACATCCTGTCCGACCTGACCGGTGAACTGGCCGGCTCGCTCGGCATCGCGCCGTCGATCAACGCCTCGTACGACCGCGCGATGGCGCAGGCCGCGCACGGCTCGGCGCCCGACATCGCCGGGCGCGGCCTGGCCAACCCGACCGCGATGATCGCCTCCGGCGCGATGTTGCTGGACTGGCTCGGCAGCGAGCACGCCAAGCAGGCCGCGACGCTGGTCGATCGCGGACTCCGGACAGCGGTCGCGAGTGGGGTTCGTACGGCGGATCTCGGCGGCACGGCCGGTACGGCGGAGTTCACCGACGCTGTCGTTGCTGCGATCAACGAGTCGGCATGACTCGCACCCAGTCCCTGCGGGGCGTCGCTCCGGATCACCTGCCGCGGACTCTGCGCATCCTGCTGGAGAACGCACTGCGGCACGGCACGGCGAGCGACGTACTGCGGAACTGGGAGCCGGGCGCGGTCGGCGAGCTCGAGGTGTTCCCGTCTCGGGTGTTCCTGCACGACACGAACGGCGTGCCGGTGCTGGCCGACCTGGCTGCGATGCGCGACGCGATGGTGGCTCGTGGCAATGATCCGGCGCTCGTCGATCCGTTGATCCCGGCCGAGTTGGTAGTCGACCATTCGGTGATCGCGGATGCGTTCGGCCGGGCGGACGCCATGTCGCTGAACGTCGCGCTGGAGTACGAGCGGAACGCCGAGCGGTATCGCTTCCTGCGCTGGGGTCAGCGCACGTTCCAGCAGTTGAAGGTGGTCCCGCCGGGTGCGGGGATCATGCACCAGATCAATCTCGAGCACCTGGCCCGCGTGGTCGAGGAGCGCGACGGCTGGGTGTTCCCGGATCTCTGCCTGGGCACGGATTCGCACACGACGATGGTCAACGGGCTCGGCGTACTCGGCTGGGGGATCGGCGGCATCGAGGCCGAGGCCGCGATGCTCGGGCAGTCGGTGTCGATGATGCTGCCACCGGTTGTCGGCGTCCGGTTGTCCGGTGCGCTGCCGGTCGGGACGACCGCGACCGACCTGGTGCTGACGATCACCGAGACGCTGCGCGCGCACGGTGTCGTCGGCAAGCTGGTCGAGTTCGGCGGTCCCGCGCTGGCTGGGCTGCCGGTGCCGGATCGGGCGACGATCGCGAACATGAGCCCGGAGTTCGGCTCGACCGCGGCGTACTTCCCGATCGACGATCGCACGCTGGAGTACCTACGCTTCACCGGCCGCTCGTCCGAGAAGGTTGCACTGGTCGAGTCCTACGCCAAGGAGCAACACCTCTGGCACGATCCGTCGGTTGAGCTTCGCTACGACGAGTACGTCGACATCGACCTCGGCTCTGTGGTTCCGTCGATCGCTGGTCCGCGCCGCCCGCAGCAGCGTGTTGCCCTGACCGCCGCCAAGCAGGCGGCGGCCTTGGAACTCCCCGCCGGTCCGCGTACGACGGACGTCCCGGGACACGGCGCGGTCGTCGTCGCGGCGATCACCTCCTGCACGAACACGTCCAACCCTTCGGTGATGGTGGCAGCCGGGCTGCTGGCCCGCAACGCCGTGGAGCGTGGTCTGACCAGCAAGCCTTGGGTGAAGACGACTTTGTCGCCCGGCTCGCGGGTCGTGATGGACTACCTCGGCGCCGCCGGACTCACGCCGTACCTGGAGAAGCTGGGGTTCCACCTGGCCGGGTTCGGGTGCATGACCTGCATCGGGGCGTCGGGTGCGCTGATCGACGAGGCCGGCGAGGCGGTTCGCTCGCAGGACCTCACCGTTGCGGCCGTGCTGTCCGGGAACCGCAACTTCGAGGGCCGGATCCAGTCCGACGTGCGGTTGAACTACCTCGCCTCGCCGCCGCTCGTGATCGCCTACGCACTCGCGGGCCGGATGGACATCGACCTGCTCACCGAACCGCTCGGCACCGACCCGTCGGGACAGCCTGTCTTCCTGAAGGACATCTGGCCGACCGGTATCGACGAAGTGATCGGCGCGACCGTCACTCCCGACCTCTTCGACCACGCGTACGACGATCTGTTCGCGGGCGACGAGCGATGGCAGGGACTGAATGCGCCGGCTGGTGAGACCTTCGCGTGGGGCTCTTCGACTTACCTGCAGCAGCCGCCGTACTTCGGCATCGAGGCGAGCCCTGGTGATCTGATCGGTGCCCGTGCACTCGTGCGGCTGGGCGATTCGGTCACGACGGACCACATCTCACCCGCCGGGGCGATCCCGCCCGACAGCGTTGCGGGTCGATATTTGATCAACGATGGCGTGCCGCGCGGTCAGCTGAACACCTACGCGTCGCGGCGCGGCAATCACCTGGTGATGATGCGTGGTGCCTTCGGCAACGTCCGGCTGCGCAACCAGCTCGCCCAGGGCACCGAAGGCCCGATCACCCGTGGACCTGACGGCGAGCTGACCTCGATCCACGACGCCGCCGAGGCCTACCGTGCGGCCGGCGTACCGGTCGTCGTTGTCGCCGGCAAGGAGTACGGCACCGGATCGTCCCGTGACTGGGCGGCGAAGGGTCCGGCTCTGCTGGGCGTGCGGGCGGTGCTGGCTCAGTCGTTCGAACGCATCCACCGGTCGAATCTGGTCGGCCTCGGCATCCTGCCGCTCGAGTTCCTGCCGGGCGAGGGCGACGACCTCACGGGCGATGACCCGATCGACATCCGCCTCGGCGAGGACGGCTTCGCCACCGCATCTTCCGCGGGCAAGACCTATCGCCTGCGCATCCGTCTCGACACGCCACGCGAACACGACTACTACCTCCACGGCGGTGTGCTGCCGTACGTGCTGCACCGCCTGAGCGAAGGACATGCCCAGTGATCGTCTCGATCAACCCTGCCAGCGGCGAGCAACTCGCCACCTTCGACTCGTACGACGCGGACCGTGTCGACCGGATGGTCACCGCCGCGGTGGTTGCCCAGAGCAACTGGCGGTGGTCGGAGGTCCAGCGGCGTACCGAACTGCTGGAGTCCCTGGCCGCCACGCTCCGGGACCGCAAGGCCGAGCTGGCCGCGCTGATCACCAGCGAGATGGGCAAGCCGTTGGCCGAGGCGGCCGCCGAGATCGAGAAGTGTGCGATCAACTGCGAGTACTACGCGACCAACGCGCCCGGGTTCCTGGCCGCGGAGACGATCACCGCGGAAGGCCGGGTCGAGGTCGACCCGCTGGGCGTCGTGCTCGCGGTGATGCCGTGGAACTACCCGTTCTGGCAGTTCTTCCGGTTCATCGCTCCGGCGCTGGCCGCGGGCAACGGCGCGATCCTCAAGCACGCCAACTCGGTGCCGCGCTGTGCGCTGGCGATCGAGTCGGTACTGCGGGATGCCGGAGTACCTGACGGTCTCGTCGGAGTGCTCCTGGTCGAGACCGACCAGGTGGCCGGTCTGATCGCGGACGACCGGATCGCCGCGGTGACCTTCACCGGTTCGACCGAGGTCGGCAGCATTATTGCCGAGCAGGCCGGTCGGGCGCTGAAGAAGCAGGTGCTCGAACTCGGCGGCTCGGACCCGTTCATTGTCCTGGCCGACGCCGACCTGGAGGTTGCCGCGACCACGGCGGTCACCGCACGCTTCCTCAACACCGGGCAGAGCTGCGTCAACGCGAAGCGGTTCATCGTCGAGGAGTCTGTCGCCGACGAGTTCGTCACCCGCTTCTCTGCTGCCGTCGGCCGGCTGGTCGTCGGTGATCCGGTCGACGACGGGACGACGATCGGTCCGCTGGCCCGGGCCGGTCTCCGCGACACCTTGCACGATCAAGTACGCCGTACCGTCGACGCCGGAGCGACCCTCGTGCGTGGTGGGGAAGTAGCCGATCGAGCCGGCTTCTACTACCAGCCGACGGTGCTCGACCACGTGCTGCCGGGGATGGCGGCGTTCGACGAGGAGACGTTTGGGCCGGTTGCGGCGATCACGCGAGTGCGCGACGCCGACGCAGCGATCCGGCTGGCGAACCAGACCGAGTTCGGGCTGGGCGCGTCGCTGTGGACCGCGCAGGAGCGGGCGTCCGAGCTGGTCCGTCGGCTGGATGCCGGCGCTGTGTTCGTGAACGCGATGGTCGCGTCGGATCCGCGGCTGCCGTTCGGCGGGATCAAGCGGTCCGGGTACGGCAGGGAGCTCGGTGCGCACGGGATGCGCGAGTTCATGAACCTCAAGACCGTCTGGTCGGCCGATCCGGCGCCGCGGCTGGTGATCAAGCCGGACGACGTCGAGGTCTTCGACCGTGGCAGCGGCGTACGGACTGTGCCGTACGTCGGCGCCTGGAACAGCGAGTCGAACAAGATCACCACCGGTACGACGGTCTTCGCGGTCGGCACCCGGATCCCGCTGCACTCGCACAACGTCGAGGAGTCGGTGCTGGTGTTCGCGGGTCAGGCGACCGCGGTGATCGGGGACGAGCGGATCGACCTCGAGGCCGGCGACGCGACCTGGGTGCCGGCCGGCGTACCGCACCAGTTCATCAACCGCGGCGACGGCGAACTGACCATCTACTGGGTGTACGGCGGCCGCGCGGTGACCCGGACGATGACCGCGACCGGCGTGACCGTGGCGCACCTCTCAGCAGCGGACCGCGGAGCCGTTGCCGCTTCAGGAAAGTAACGAATAGACTTATGTAACAGGTGATGCAGATTAACTAAGGTTGCGCTCACCTCACTCGGAAGGACGTATGGAGATGACCGCGGAAGTTGCGGAGACACAGTCGGAGATCCACCACTCGCACCGCGACGTGACCGGTGGCTGGCTGCGGCCGGCGACATTCGGCGTGATGGACGGCCTGGTGTCGAACTTCGCCCTGGTCGCCGGTGTGGTCGGCGGCGGGGCGACCGGCAAGATCGTGATCATGACCGGGCTGGCCGGCCTGGTCGCCGGGGCCTGTTCGATGGCGTCGGGCGAGTTCACCTCGGTCTCGTCGCAGACCGAGCTGATGAAGGCCGAGATCGAGGTGGAGCGGCGCGAGTTGCGGATCCACCCGGAGGAAGAAGAGCGCGAGCTCGCGATGATGTACGAGGCGAAGGGCCTGCGCCCGGAGCTCGCCGCCCAGGTGGCTCGTGAGCTGACCGTCAACGCGGATGTGGCGCTCGAAGTCCACGTGCGCGAAGAACTCGGTGTCGACCCCAACGACCTGCCGTCGCCGTGGGTGGCGGCCGGGTCCTCGTTCGCCGCGTTCGCCCTGGGGGCGCTGGTCCCGCTGATCCCGTTCATCTTCGGTGCCGGATCCGTGCTGCCTGCGCTGCTGCTGAGTGCGATCGGTCTGGTCGTCACCGGCGGGATCGTCGGCAAGATCACCGCCCGCCCGTTCTGGTACGGCGGTGGGCGGCAACTGCTCCTGGGTGGCTTGTCGGCCGCGGTCACGTTCGCGATCGGACTGGCAGTCGGGACCGGATTGTCATGAACCTGTTCGTCACGGCCCTGGTGAAGCAGGTGCCGAAGGGTGATCACAGTGGGCGCCTCGACGCCGACGGCCGGCTCGAACGGGCCGGCGCGGTCACCGAGATGAACCCCTGGTGCCGCCGGGCCGTCGCGCAGGCGGTCCGGCTGGCCCGGGAGTCCGGCGGTCGCAGTACGGCGGTCACCATGGGTCCGCCCGTGGCGGCCGACGTACTGCGTGAGGCTCTGGCCTGGGGAATCGACGACGCCGTGCACCTGACGGATCCTGCGTTGGCCGGATCGGACTGTCTTGTCACGGCTCGGGCTCTGGCGTCGACTGTTGCGCTGCTGGACGAGCCGCCGGACCTCATCCTTGTCGGAGCCAGCTCGGTCGACGGCAGCACCGGCGCGGTCGGTGCGATGCTCGCGGAGATCCTTGGTCTGCCCTTCACTGGTCCGGTTCTGACTCTAGAGCCGGACTCCAGCGGGAAGCAGCTGCGGACCACCGTCCAATACGACACAGGCACTGAGTCCGTCGTAGTAGATCTGCCTGCCGTTGTCGCGGTCGCTGAACGCTCGTGCGACCCGTGCAAGGCGCCGCCCGAGACCTGGTCGCCGACGGCCGTCATCCGCGAAGTCACCACCGCCGACCTCGCCCCAGCCGACTGGGGCCTCACCGGCAGCCCGACCAAGGTCGCCCAGGTCCACCCGGCCCCCCTCACCCGCGACCCCGTCATCTTCCGAGGCAACCCCCAAACCCAAGCCACCCGAGCCATCACAGAACTCCTCTCCCGAGGCTCCTTCACCCCCAAACCCGCCGCCCCCTCCGCCCCCGTCCCAGACGCACTCCACCAGGCGGGAGCTGAGGTGGTGGTGTTGGTCGGGCCGGGGCCGGAGGCAGGGACTCGGGCGTTGCTGGGTGCGGCGGCGGCTCTCGCTGCCGAGGTCGGTGGAACCGTGACCGCAGTGAGAACAGCCGACAGCACCGACGACCTCGCTCGCTGGGGAGCCGACTCGGTGGTCATGCTCACCGCTGACGAGCCCCGTCCCGTCGCCGCAGCACTCGCCGAATGGATCGCGGACCGTGAGCCGTGGGCCGTACTCGGCGCCGCGCTCCCCTGGGACCGTGAAGTGCTCGCCCGAGTCGCAGTCGCCTCCGGTGCCGGGTTGATGTCAGACCTCATCAGCCTGAGCGTGACCAATGGTACGACGCCACGCCTGGCCGGACTGAAGCCGTCAGGCGGTGGCACCCTCGCCGAGATCATCAGCCACGGCTCACCACAGATCGCCACCCTCCGGACCGGCCTGCTCCCGCTGCGCACGCCAAGAGCCGACCGCACGCTCAAGGAGCACACGCTCCCCGTGGCCGAGGACCCCGCGCTGCGACGCGCAGAACGCCGTACCGGCAACGAAGGTGACGCGCTGGACCGGGCCGAGGTCGTCATCAGCGTCGGCCGAGGCGTCTCACCCGACACGTACGCCGAACTCGAGCCGATGCGCGTCCTCCTGGGCGCCGAGCTCGCCGCCACCCGGAAGGTCACCGACCAAGGCTGGATGGCGCACGGCCGGCAGATCGGCATCACCGGACGCAGCGTCGCACCGCGGATGTACGTCGCGGTCGGACTGTCCGGGAACCTGAACCACCTGGCCGGCGCAAGCCGGGCCGGGACGGTAGTGGCCATCAACACCGATCCGGCGGCGGAGGTCTTCGCGCACTGCGACGTCGGTCTGGTCGCGGACTGGCGGGAGGTGATGCCGTTTCTCGTCGAGGGGATCCGGAGTCGTGTCAGCGGATAACCTGTCCGGCATGGCAACCCGTCGTACCAAGCCCAAGAGTCCCGCAGCGGAGAGCTGGCTGCTGCTCATCTACAAGGTGCCGAGCGAATCCTCGCGGGCGCGGGTGGCGGTGTGGCGGGAGCTGAAGCGGCTCGGCGGGTTCTATGTGCAGCAGGCCGTGTGCGTGCTGCCGGACCGCGACGAGCTGCGTGCCGGCATGGAGAAGGTGCGGGAGAAGGTGACCGAGCTGGGTGGCTCGAGTGTCTTCCTCACCCTGACCGATGTCGACGACGACGCCCGCGAGCAGTTCGTGGACGGCTTCCGCGGCCAGTCCGCGAAGGAGTACGCCGAGATCGTCGAGGAGTGCGAGACCAAGTTCGTCAAGGAGATCGAGTTCGAGCGGTTCCGGGAGAACTACACCTTCGAGGAGGCCGAGGAGATCCGCCAGGACCTGGAGAAGCTCCGCCGGTGGCTGACCAAGGTGGAGGGCCGGGACTGGATGGATGCCGAGGGCAAGGACCTGGCCCGGGCCAAGGTGGCCGACTGTGAGCGTCTGCTGGAGGAGTTCGAGGCGGACGTCTACGAACGCACCGAGGGCACGGTCTGACCAGAGCCCACTCAGGCGCTCTCGGTCCGGTTGGTGCGCTTGCGAGCGCGCCGTTGGGCCGGCAGGTTCAGGGCCACCTCGTCGGCGCGGGAGAAGCCCATCAGCTCCTCACGCAACTGGTTCATCCGGTCGGTCGTCTCCAGCGAACGGTTCTGGTCCCGTGCCGCCACGGCGATCACCAGTGCCTCGAGCAGGATCAGCACGGTGGCCTGGCTGGTGAACGTCCCCGGACGGCTCATCGGCGCCGACAGCACCGAGTCGACCTGGTCGCGCAACGCCTCACCGAGGGTGTCGGTGATGAGGATTGCGCGGGCACCGACCTCGGCGCACAGGTCGAGGATGACGCGGGTCTCCACGATGATCCGGTTGTGGGCGATCACGATCACCACGTCCTCGGGACCGAGCATCAGCAGCCGGTCGGCCAGCCGGTAGCCGGTGTCGGTCGCGGTCCGCGCGCGGCGGCCGATGCGGGTCAGGTGGGTCGCGGTGTACGCCGAGATCCCGTCCAGGCCGGCGAAGCCGCAGATCACGGTCTCGCGGGCCTGGTCGATCAGTTCGACGGCGTGCTCGAACGCCTGCGGGTCGATCGAGCGTTCGGCTTGCTGGAGCCGCTCGACGTGGTCGCGCAGGGTCGCGGTGAGGATCCCTTCGGCGCCGTCTTCGAACGACTCGAGGCTGTTGCTGAGCCGGTTGGCGGGCGTCAGCAGGGCCTGCAGTTCGCCCTGTAGCGATCGCTTCAGGCCCGGCAGGCCGTCGAAACCCAGCGCCTTGGCGGTCCGGACGACGCTGGCGTCGCTGGTGCCGGTGGCGCGCCCGAGTTCCTCGGCCGAGGAGAACGCGGCCTCCTGCGGGTGGGCCGACAGGTACTCGGCGATCCTGCGCTCGGTCGCGGTCAGTGCGTCGATTCGGCTCGCCACCCGCTCCGGCAGGGTGGGTGCCTTGGTCTTGGCCACGGTGGTCCTCCGGCTCCCAGTTGTGCCTGTCAGTACGCAGATCATGTCACCCGGATCGGTTTGTCACCGCCAGGTAAACGATGACGCGACCCGTTGACAGCGATTGTAGCAATCACTACCGTCAGACGAATATTCGTAGTGAACACAACGAACAAACGGTTCGAGTCAAGTCCCGTCCACTCCCTGGAGCGACTTCCGTGTCACAGCTTCCGACGATCGACATCTCCGGCGCCGACGCCCGCGACCGCGGCCGGCAGTACGGCGAGGGCGCGCGTTCGCTGATCGAGCGCTCGCTGGCGTTCTATGCCGAGTCCGTCCCCCGTGCCACCGGGCTGCCCTGGGCCGAGGTGCTGGAGCGGGCGCCGCGCTGGGTCCCGGTGATCGAGCCGATCGCGCCCGGCCTGCTGGACGAGGTCCGTGGCATCGCCGAGGGGTCCGGACGCACCTTCGCGGAGATCCTCGCGCTGAACAGCCGGGGCGAACTGACCCGGGGCAACCCGTTCGAGGACACCGCCGCGAAGGAAGAGCGTGACGACGGCTGTACGTCGTTCGCGATCCTCCAGCAGGCCAACCCGCTCGGACATGTCTGGGCCGGACAGAACTGGGACCTGTGGGCCGGAGTGGCGGACACCGTCGTACTCCTGCGGGTCTCGCAGCCCGGCAAGCCGACCGTGATCGGTCACGTCGAGGCCGGCCAGCTGGCTCGGCACGGTGCCAACTCGGCCGGCCTCGCGCTGAACGCCAACGGCCTCGGCGCCGGGTTCGGCTCAGGCCTCAGCGTCCCCGGCACGTTCGTGCGCCGGATGGTGCTGGAGAGCTGGGACATGTACGACGCCCTGCAGGTGGTCTTCAACGCCCGGCAGAGTCTGTCCAGCAACCTGCTCCTCACCCATCGCGAAGGCTTCGCCATCGACGTGGAGACGACGCCCGGCCGGCACGGCTGGATGTATCCGACCGACGGGTTGCTGGTGCACGGCAACCACTTCCAGGCCTTCGTCCCACCCCAGCTCAACGAGACCTACAAACCGTTCTCGGTGGATTCGCTCTACCGGGTGCCGCGCGTCGAGGAGGGCCTGCGTCAGGTCCGCCGCGACGGCACCACCGAGAAGGCTGTCGAGACCATCGTGCAAACGACGATGAGCGACCATTTCAGTCACCCCAACGCCGTCTGCCAGCACGTCGATCCGCGCCGGCACGAGCTCGACCGTTACGCCACGATCGTGTCCAGCCTGGTCGATCTGACCACTGGCACCTACCGGCTGACCCCCGGCCTGCCCTGCAGCAACAGCTACCAGCAGGCTCCCTGGAACCTCTACGACGGACCCGGTCTCTCCGACCGGCCGGACGTCGACGACCCGGCGCTGTCCCTCGCCGTGGCCGGATGAAACCCACCCCTGCAAGGCATTGTCGACATCAGGAGCGAATGCCATGGTCCACCGATCCTCGAGCTTGCGGCGCGTTCTCGCCGCCGTCACTCTGACCGCCGCAGCTGCCGCGGTCGCCCTGACCGGCTGCGGCGCCGCGGCCTCATCTTCCACCGGTGCGGCGCCGAACGCCGACCGCGCCGCGGCTGCCGAAGGCGTCAGCCCGGATGTCAACCTGGAGCAGTGCGGGAAGGCGACCCGTACCGTCAAGCACGACCTGGGCACCACCACGATCACGGGCAACCCGGTCAGGGTGGTGGCGCTGGAGTACTCCTTCGTCGACGCCCTGGTCGCGGTCGGGATGTCGCCGGTCGGTGTCGCCGACGACGACCAGCCGAAGCGGATCATCCCCGCTCTGCGCGACAAGGTCGGCGAGTACAAGTCGGTCGGCCTGCGGGCGACGCCGAACATCCAGGTGATCACCGCGCTGAAGCCGGACCTGATCGTGGCCGACAGCGGCCGGCACAAGGCGATCTACGCCCAGCTGTCCAAGATCGCGCCGACCATCGCCTACGCCAGCCTCAACGGCAACTACCAGCAGGTGCTGGACAGCGAGATGTCGACCGCCATCGCGGTGAACAAGTGTGACGAGATGAAGACCCGGCTCGCCGAGCACGCCAAGTTGATGACCGACCTGAAGGCCAAGGCGCCCGAGGGTGAGAACCGCAAGGCGCTGTTCGTCCGCGCGTCGGAGAAGGGCTTCACCGGCTTCCCGCCGAAGGGCTACACACCGGGCGTCTTGTCGGTGATCGGGATCAACTCGTCGCTGCCGGACGAATCCGGCGACGCGTCGGTCTCGCTGACCCTCGAGACGCTGGTCGCCAACAAGCCGGACGTGATGTTCATCGCCCCCAACGACGGACCGACGCTGCGGGACCAGTGGACCAAGAGCCCGCTGTGGAAGGAGATCCCCGCGGTGAAGAACAACGCGACCTTCGACGTCGACCCGAACGAGTGGTCCCGGTCGCGCGGTCTGATCGCCTCTGAAGTGGTCGCTCAGGAAGCCGTCAAACTCCTCTACGGGAAGTGACATGTCCTTGTCGGTGGGCACTGCGCCCAAATCTTCCGAGGACGCCGCGCACAAGCGTCCGAAGATCGTCACCAACAAGCAGCGGGTCACCTGGGTGACTCTGGTGCTGCTGGTGGTGGTCGTGGCCGGCGTCGCGTGGGGACTGTCGATCGGCAGTCAGCACATCTCGCTGGCGCGGCTGCCGGGAGCGCTCATCAAGGCCGACCAGCCCGATGAGCTGATCCTCCAGTCGATCCGGCTGCCGCGGGTGGTGCTGGCGCTGTGCGTCGGCGCCGCCCTGGCGGTGGCGGGCGCGCTGATGCAGGCCGTCGCGGCGAACCCGCTGGCGGCGCCGGAGATCATGGGCGTCAACGCCGGCGCGGTCTTCGTCGTCGTACTGGCGATCACTGTGGTGCCGTCGCTGAGCGGTGCGCCGACGATCCTGCTGGCGTTCGGCGGCGCGGCCGTGGCCGGTGTGTCGGTGATGCTGCTGGCCGGTTCAGGCAGCGGCCGGGTCAGTCCGGTCCGGCTCGCGCTGGCAGGTGTCACGGCCAGCAGCCTGTTGATCTCGCTGACACAGGTGCTGATCATCTTCGACGAGAACTCGACCGACAGTGTGTTGTTCTGGCTGGTCGGTGGAGTCAACTTCGGCACCTGGCAGGACGTTCGCAACCTGCTGCCGTGGTTGGTGCTGGGCTTGATCGGTGCGTTCGCGATGGCACGGCCGCTGAACCTGCTGGCGCTGGGCGATGACATGGCGCGTGGTCTCGGCCAGAACGTCGAGCGGACCCGGATGATCGGGTCGGCGCTCGTGATCGTGCTGTGTGGCGCGGCGGTGTCCGTGGCCGGTCCAGTCGCGTTCATCGGTCTGATCGTGCCGCACATCATGCGCCGGATCGTCGGTTCCAGCTACACCGTTCTGCTGCCGCTGTGTGCGGTCGGTGGCGGCGTGCTGGTCCTGTACGCCGACATCCTGTCCCGCTACGTCAAGCCGCCGTTCGAAGTACCGGCCGGCGTGGTGACCGCCCTGATCGGCGCACCGATCTTCGTGTACCTGGCCCGTCGGCAGAAGGTGACCTCATGACGAGTACGGCGATTCTGGCGCAGCACGTACGCCGTACCTCGCTGGCCAAGCGGCATCCGGCCATCCTGATGGGATCGCTCGGTGTGCTCGCGATTGTGCTGAGCTTCTACAGCCTCAGCGTCGGTGCCACCGACGTCTCGATGGGTGATGTCTTCAACGCGGTCATCGGTAACACCAGCGACCAGGCGGCGCAGATCGTGGTGCAGTTCCAGTTGCCGCGGGTGCTGCTCGCGTGGCTGGTCGGCATCGCGCTGGCGGTGTCCGGCGGCGTCATGCAAGGTGTCATTCGCAACCCGCTCGCCGCACCCGATGTCGTCGGTGTCACCAAGGGAGCCGGATTCGCGGGCATGCTGTTGCTGCTGGCGATTCCCGGCATCCCGGTGTTCGCAGTCGTCCCGGCCGCGTTCGTGGGCGGCCTGGTCGCGGCCGCCTTGGTGTATCTGCTGGCTTACCGCCGCGGAGCGACGCCGGTCCGGATCGCGCTGGTCGGTATCGCGGTCAGCGCCGCCTTCGAGGCCGGTATCCGGTTCCTGCTGGTGCGCAACCCGCTGGACGTGAGTGCCGCGTTGATCTGGTTGACCGGCAGCTTGTTCGGACGGTCGATGAGCTCGGTGCTGCAGATCCTGCCGTGGGTGCTGGTACTGGTGCCGCTGATCGTGATCTGGGCCCGCAAGCTCGATGTCCTCGGTCTCGGCGACGACCTGGCCGCCGGACTCGGCGAACCGGTCGAGAAGACGCGGCGGGTTCTGCTGCTGTTCGCGGTCGCGCTGGCCTCGGCCGCGGTGGCGGTGTCCGGCACGATCGGCTTCGTCGGACTGATCGCCCCGCACATGGCTCGCCGCGTGTTCGGTGGCCGGCACCTGGCGTCGATCCCGTCTGCCGCGTTGTTCGGCGTACTGCTGATGCTGTTCGCGGACATGATCGGCCGCGGCCTCGCACCTCCCCTCGAGATCCCGGCCGGCCTGGTGACAGCGGTCGTCGGTGGCCCGTACTTCCTCTACCTGCTCGTGAAGACCGGAAAGTAGGAACCGCCATGCGTCTGCAGGCACAAGGCGTCCAGCTCGCCTATGACCAGAAGGTCATCGCCCAGGACCTGACCCTGACCATCCCGGACGGGAAGGTCAGCGTGCTGATCGGTCCCAACGGCTCCGGCAAGAGCACCGCGCTGCGAGCCCTGGCCCGGTTGCTGCCGCCGGCCAAGGGGAGTGTGATCCTGGACGGGAAGTCGATCCAGGACACCCCGACGAAGGAGGTGGCCCGGCTGCTCGCGATCCTGCCGCAGGTCTTGGTCACGCCCGAGTCGATCTCGGTCGAGGACCTGGTCTGGTTCGGCCGCCACCCGCACCGCACGTCACTCAAGGTGCCCAGTCAGGCCGACAAGGAGACCGTCGAGTGGGCGATGGAGGTGACCAGTACGGCGGAACTGCGGCATCAGCACGTGGACCAGTTGTCCGGTGGTCAGCGCCAGCGCGTCTGGATCGCGCTCTGCCTCGCGCAGGGTACGGACCTGATCCTGCTCGACGAGCCCACCACGTACCTGGATGTCGCCTACCAACTCGAGGTGCTGGACCTGTTGCACCAGCTCAATCAGGAGCAGGGTAAGACGGTGGCGATGGTGCTGCACGACTTCAACATGGCGGCGGAGTACGCCGACCACGTGTTCGTGATGAAGTCCGGCAGCCTCGTCACCCAGGGCACGCCGGAGGACGTGTTCACCTGCGACACCATCCGGGACGTGTTCGGGGTGGAGTCGAAGGTGGTCCCGCACCCGGTCAGTGGCAAGCCGATGTGTATCCCGCTGCGAGCCGGCCTCCGGGCCCAGCTCTTGGGCTGTGCCTGATGGTCTCCCGCCTACTGCGCGGCACTCGGCACGGCACCTGGCCGCAGCCCAGTCGCAACCGGATAAGGAGTACTGCATGACGTTGAGCCCCGCGGAAGCGGCCGAGCGGTCGGAACGGGTCGCACCGAAGCTGCGTGAACACCTGCCGCTCACGCCGTTCGTCCGCTACGGCGCGTTCAGTGACGAGCTCGGCGCCGAGGTGCTGGTGAAGTCCGAGCACCTGCAGCGCACCGGCTCGTTCAAGGCACGCGGTTCGATGGCGAAGATCCTGACGCTCACCGACGAGCAGCGCCAGGCCGGTGTGGTGACCGCCTCGACCGGGAACCACGGACTCGGTGTCGGCAACGCACTCGCGACCCTCGGCGGGCACGGCATCGTCTACCTGCCGGAGAACGCGTCGCCGAGCAAGGTCGCCGCGCTGCGCCGGCTCGGCCTGGAACTACGGGCCGAGGGCAACGATTCGGGCGTGCTCGAACCGAAGGCCCGGGCCTACGCGGACGAGCACGGGCTGACCTACGTGCCGCCGTACAACGACCCGGACATCATCGCCGGGCAGGGTACGGTCGCGGTGGAGATCCTCGAGCAACTCGGTGGTGAGCCGCTCGACGCGGTGGTGGTCGCGGTCGGTGGCGGCGGACTGATCAGCGGCGTCGCGTCGGTGCTCAAGAAGAACCTGCCCGGTATCCGCGTGTACGGCGCCTCGCCGGTCCGCGACGACGCGATGGCGGCGTCGGTCCGAGCCGGCGAGATCGTCCAGGTCGACGCCCAGGCGACCCTGTCCGACGGTACGGCGGGCAGCGTCGAACCGGGCAGCATCACGTTCGAGCTGTGCCGCGAACTGGTCGACGACTGGGTGCTGGTCAGTGAGGACGCGATCAGTGCCGCGCTGCGGATGGTGATCGACACCGAGCACCAGTTGATCGAAGGGTCCGCCGCGATGGCCTTCGCCGCCACCCGGGCCCGGCGTACCGAACTCGAGGGCAAGCGCGTCGCCGTGGTGTCCTGCGGCGGCAACATCTCCCCGTCCACGCTGGTGGCCGCGCTGGCCTGACCCTCCCTGCCGATGCACCCGAGGTGACTCCCTGATCACCTCGGGTGCTTCGGCATGGCCGCGGCCGGGTGCGGGCCGGTGTACGAGACGTTCCGTTGACACCTCCGGATCTGTGTAACTATCGTTGCGTGCAACAGATGTTGCAACTGACAGAGGGATGGTGAGAGATGGACGCGGCAACGTGGGGGTTGATCGTCGCAACGTTCGTCGCGTGTTTCGTGGAGATGGTGGAAGCCACCACGATCGTCATGGCGATGGGCTACACGCGGAGCTGGAAGTCGGCGCTGGTCGGGACGTTCGCGGCGCTCGGTGCGCTCGCAGTGGTCACCCTGGCGGCCGGCTACGCGCTGGCTAACTGGCTGCCGGAGTCGGCGCTACAGTTGGCGATCGGTGGCCTGCTGCTGATCTTCGGGCTGCAATGGCTGCGCAAGGCGATCCTCAGATCGTCCGGACGCAAGGCCGTCCACGACGAGGACGCGATCTACCGCGAAGAGGTCGAGGCGGCGAAGGCGGCCGGTGAGAGCAAGGGCGGCCTGGACCTGTTCGCCTTCATGGTCTCGTTCAAGGGCGTCTTCCTGGAGGGCATGGAGGTCGTGTTCATCGTGCTCACCTTCGGCCTGAACGCGGACAACATCCCGGGCGCCAGCCTGGGTGCGGCCGCGGCCGTGGTGATCGTGCTCGGCATCGCGATCGCGCTGCGCCGGCCGCTGTCGATGATCAACGAGAACCTGCTCAAGTACGGCGTCGGCCTGCTGCTCGCGTCGTTCGGGACCTACTGGGCCGTCGAGGGCATCGGGATCTTCCGCGACGGCCGCGAGAGCCTCGACTGGCCGGGCCACGACCTGATGATCCTGGTCCTGATCGCGGCCTGGCTGCTGCTCAGCCGGATCTTCGTGGCCGTGCTGCGCAAGCCCGCCGTACCGGCGCCTGTCCTGGCCGGCGACATCCCTGTGGAGGTGAAGAAATGAGGTTCCTCAAGGCATTCGGCCAGTTCTGGTACGACTTCATCATCGGTGACGACTGGAAGATCGCGGTGGCCGTGGTGCTGTCGCTCGTCGTCCTGTTCGCCGCGATGACGGCCGGAGTGTTCGGTGACACCGGACTCACCCTGCTCGGCGGCGCACTGATCGTCGTCGCGTTCAGCATCAGCCTGGCCATCGACGTACGACCGAAGAAGCGCTGAAAACCCAAGCCCTGTTGACGATCGGCCCCGGCCGCGCCTGTGCGCGACCGGGGCCGTCGTACGTCCGGAAACGATGCTCTGTAGCAATCACAACATCTATTCAAAATCTCGTAGTATCTGCTACGGTGAGGCGAGGCGCCGATCCATCCGTCCCCGAACCGGAGGTCCGACCGTGACTCCTTCCCAACCTGAGCAGGTGAGCGTGCCGTGATGCGCGACACCGCCGAGACCGTGCTGGCCCTGCTGCCCACGGACGTGCAGTACGGCGACATCCGGGTGGTCCGGCGCACCCACGAACAGGTCCTCGTCGAGCTGGACGGTCCGGGCGAGGTCGGGTACGACGACTCGCTCGGCCTCGGGCTCCGGGTGCTGATCGGCGGCCAGTGGGGCTTCGCCGCCACCCACCGGCTGGACCCCCGCGGCCTCGACGCCGTGATCGCGCAGGCGGTCGGCCAGGCGCGGGCGACCGGCGGAGGCGGCCACGTGAACCTCGGCGAGCCGGTGACGACCCGGGCCACCTGGTCGTCGCCGATGCGGATCGACCCCTTCGAGGTCCCGCTGAGCACCAAGCTCGACCTGCTGTCCGCCACCGTGAAGGAGGCGTCGACCGCGGGTCCGCTGGTCCAGCAGATCGAGGCCTCGATCGACTTGTACCGCGACGAGAAGGTGTTCGCGAACACCGAGGGCGCGCTGATCGAACAGACCCTGACCGAGAGCGGCGGCGGCCTGATGGTGAACGCCGGCAACGGCGACGACCTGCAGCGCCGGTCCTTCCCGCAGGGCGTCCCGCGGCAGATCCGCGGCCAGCGTGGCGACTTCGCCACCGCCGGCTGGGAGCACGTCGAGTCGCTCGGCCTGGTGGAGAACGCGGCCCGGGTCGCGTCCGAGGCGGTCGCGCTGCTGACCGCGCCGCAGTGCCCGGACGAGATCACCACACTCATTGCCGGAGGCAACCAGCTGGCCATGGTGCTGCACGAGTGCGCCGGCCACCCGATGGAGGCCGACCGCGCACTCGGCACCGAGGCCAGCTTGGCCGGCGGTACGTACGCGACGCCCGAGCGCCGGGGCAACTTCCGCTGGGGTTCGCCGATCGTCTCGGCGTACGCGGACGCGACCATCCCCGGTGGACTCGGCTCCTTCGGATACGACGACGAGGGCGTGCCGGCCCAGCGCACCCAGTTGGTCAAGGACGGGATCTTCCTCGGCTACATGTCCGGCCGGGAGTCGTCGGCGGCGCTCGGCGATCAGCCGACCGGCGCGTCCCGGGCCGACGGCTGGCAGCGGCTGCCGCTGGTGCGGATGACGAACATCTGCCTGGAGCCGGGGGAGTCGTCGCTCGAGGAGATGATCGCCGGCACCAAGCGCGGCATCCTGGTCGACACCAACCGCGGCTTCTCGATCGACGACCAGCGGATGTCGTTCCGCTTCACCACCGAGCTCGGCTGGGAGATCCGCGACGGCAAGCTCGGCCGGCTGCTGAAGAACTGCAGCTACCAGAGCGTGACCCCGGAGTTCTGGGCCGGACTGGACGCACTCGGCGGACCGGACGAGTGGAAGCTGCACGGCGTTCCGTCGTGCAACAAGGGCGAGCCGCTGCAGGTGGCTCATGTCGGTCACGGCACCGTGCCGGGACGTTTCCAGAACGTGCAGGTGGGACGATGAGCATCGAGCGGACAGACATCGAGCAGGCGCTGGAGATCCTCGGGCCGGGCAGCCGGCTGGACGTGCTCGGCGAGAACGCCGACCTGCTCCGGTACGCCGAGTCCGAGATCACCGCACAGCACAGCGAGCGCAGGCTGCGCGTCCGGGTCAAGGTGAACCGGGACGGCCGGATCGCCGGTGGCACCCTGGAGACCCTCGACCCCGAAGCCGTGCGTATCCTCGCCGATCGGCTCAACGCCGCCCTCGCGGAGCTCCCCACTTCGGACTCGACGCACGGCGCGTCCGATCAGCCAGTGGGAGATGGTGAGCAGGTGCCGGTCGAGCCGGCGAAGTCCATCGTCGACTGCGACCCCGCCGTACGGCACGAGTGGTTCAGCACCGTCCGCGACGGTCTCGATCCGGCCGCGCGCCTCGGCGGTGCGATCCGGTACGACGTACTGGACCGTGTCGTTGCCGACTCGACCGGACTGTTCCGGTCCGAGACGTTGACCAAGGCATCGATCCAGGCGATCGCCAAGCAGGATGGGCAGTCCGCGAGCGTCAAGCTGGTGCACCGCGACGCCGACCTCATCCCGGTCGGCGACATCCCCGGCCGGCTGCGTGAAGCGTTGCGTCCGTTGCCGGTGCGCGAGAAGTTCCACGGCAGCTGCCGGGTGCTGCTCAAGCCGTCCGCGGTGAACACGCTGATCGCGACCTTCGGCCTCTGGGCTCTCGGTGCGCAGCACTACGCGAGCGGGCGGTCGGTGCTGACCGGTCGGCTGGGCGAGCAGGTGGTGAGCGAGAACCTCACGTTGGTCGACGACGCCACCGATGCGGCTGGGCTGCTCAGCGGGTTCGATGCTGAAGGCAACGTTCGGCGCCGGACGCCGTTGATCGAGCGCGGGGTGCTGACCGGACTGGTGTCCGACCGGCGCCGGGCCGGCCTGACCGGTGGAATCCCGACTGGTCACGCCGTACCGGATGGCTGGCGGTTCGGCGGCGACCCGGTTCCGTCGCACCTGCTGCTTGACGCGGGTGACGCGACCGAGGACGAGTTGCTCGCCGAGTGCGGTAGCGGCCTGGTGGTGAACCGGCTCGACTACCTGCGGGTGCTGCATCCGAAGCAGACTCTCGTCACCGGCACCACCCGAGACGCCACCTACTGGGCCGAGGACGGCAAGGTGGTTGCATGGCATCCGCAGTTGCGGTTCACCTTCCGCATGGACGAGGTGCTGAACGCCGTACGGGCGGTCGGCGCAGTCCGGGAGATCGGTGACCAGACCTTCATGGACAGCGTGGTCGCCCCGTCCCTGCTGATCGAGGCCGGACCGCTCGTCCTCACCTGATCCAGCAGCGCCCCGTTGTGCGTACGTGCTCAAGCCGCGGGGCGCTGCTGCTCCACCTCCTGGAGGCTTCATGCCGACGGTGACCACGCTGCTGACCGGTCACTTGCTGACCTCGAACCAAGGCAATCCGGCATTCTGCTCGGTGCTCCTGGTCGAGGACGGAAACCAGTGCATCCTGTTCGACTTCGGGCACGTCGGCCGTCGCCGGCACCTGCTCGAGGCGCTGGCGGACCGGGGCCTGGCGCCAGGCGACCTCGACCAGGTGGTGCTGTCCCACGCGCACTGGGACCACGCGCAGAACGTTGACCTCTTCACCGGTGCGCAGGTCTTCATCCATCCTGCTGAGCTGCAACAGTTGCCCGACACTCCGATCGTTCCGCGCTGGACGAAGGCGATGTTCGACGGCCTGGATCTCCGCGAGGCGGTCGAGGGGCATCAGTTGATGCCGGGCGTCGAGATCGTGGAGCTGCCGGGGCACACTCCGGGCTCGATCGGCCTGTCGGTCGTCATCGCTGAGGGAACCGCCGTACTCGCGGCCGATGCGGTTCCGACCCTGGCCGTCCTTCGAGCCTGCCGGGCGTCCGGCCGGCCGTACGATCAAGAGCGCGCGGATGCCTCCGTCGAACGCGTCGCGGCGCTGGCCGACGTCGTGTTCCCGGGTCATGACCAGGCGATCCGCGTCGACGAGAACGGCGAGTTCTCCTACGCGGAGGAGCCGAAGCCGTTGGAATTCAGGGTCCCGTGAGCAGAGGAGTTGCCGTGGACACCATCCCCGAGCGGACGCCGAGCATGCTCGAGGATCCGCCTGAGGTCGACCTCGGTACGGCGGCGCGACTGCTGCGGTCCGAGTACGGCCTCGACGCCGAGGTGACCGAGCTGCGCAGTGAGCGGGACCGGAACTTCCTCGCCGAGGCCGGCGGGCAGCGGCTCGTGGTCAAGGTGTCGAACTCCGGCGACGATCCGGAGCAGATCGCGATGGAGTGCGCCGCGATGGACCACGTCGCGGTGGTCGATCCCGGCCTGCCGATCCCGCGTGTGGTGACCAGCATCGACGGTCGCCCGGTGGTGATGGTCGACGCCGCGGACGGCCGCAAGCACCAGGTCCGGGTGATGACGGTGATGCCTGGCCAGGTCGCCGATCTCGCCGCGCTGCCCGAGTGGTTCGCGGCCGACTTCGGTGCGGTCGCTGCTCAGCTGACCCGCGCATTGCAGGGCTTCGGCCATCCAGCGGCGTACCGGCGGCTGGACTGGGATCCGCGCATCGTCACAAGCCTTCGCGCGTACGCCGATCGGCTGCCGGAAGAGTATCGCCGGGAACCGATGCGGAGACTGCTCGATCGCTTCGAAGGACTCGATGCGGCAACCCGGGCACTGCCCGGATCCGTGCTGCACGGCGACGTGACGTTGAGCAATGTGCTGATGCAGGACGGCGGCATCACGGGCGTGATCGACTTCGGCGACATGCACCACACCGCCCGTGTCGCCGAGTTGGCGATCAGTCTGACCTCGTTGCTGCGGGAGTCCGACGACCTGTGGGCGGACGCCGGCCGCTTCCTCGACGGGTATCAGCGAGTGCTTCCGCTCGAGCCGGCGGAGGTGGAGCTGATCGGCGAGCTGGTGCTCGCTCGGTCCGCGGCCAGTGTGCTCATCTCGGCTTGGCGTGCACCGCTCTATCCGGACAACGAGGAGTACCTGACCAGCTTGGTAGCAGGGAGCTGGCGGATCCTCGACCTGTTGAGCGCTGTGGAGCCAGCCGACCTCGCGCGGCGCTTCCATCGCCTGTGCGGCACCTCGCGGGTCGCGTCCGCCCAGGCCGCCGATCCGACCCTGCAGGTACGACGTGAGGCCGCGCTCGGCGGTGAGCTGTCGCCGCTGTTCTACCGGCAGCCGTTGCAGGTCGTGCGCGGTGAGGGCGCGTGGATCCACACGGCCGACGGCCGGCGTTATCTCGATGCCTACAACAACGTTCCCGTCGTCGGGCACGCACATCCGGCCGTCGTACAGGCGCTTTCGCGGCAGGCCGCCGTACTGAATCTGAACTCGCGGTATCTGCATCCGAACGTGGTCGAGTTGGCGGAGCGGTTGGTCGCATCGATGCCGGCTGGGTTGGACACGTGTGTGTTCGCGAACTCGGGGAGCGAGGCGAACGACCTGGCCTGGCGGATGGCGCGGGTGGTGACCGGTCGTGATGGCGCGGTCGTCGCGGATCTCTCGTATCACGGGGTCAGCGAGGCGACGGCGGCGTTCTCGACGAACACGTACCCGGCGTCCGCGCGGCCGGCCCATGTGGCTGTGTTCGAGGCGCCTCGAGACCCGTCGGATGACGGGATGGCAGCTGCACAGCGAGTCCGGAGCGCGCGTGGTGACCTGGGGCGGGCGGGCCACGACCTGGCGCTGCTTGCGGTGGACAGTGTGTTCAGCAGTGCGGGGATCCTGACGCCGGGGTCGTCGTTCATGCGTGGGTTGCAGGACGAGGCGCGGGCGTCCGGCGGGTTGTTCCTCGCCGATGAGGTGCAGGCCGGGTTCGGTCGTGGCGGGCAGAACCTGTGGCGGTTCCAGGACTTCGGGCTGACGCCGGACTTCGTCACGCTCGGCAAGCCGATGGGTAACGGGCATCCGGTCGCGGCGCTGATCACCCGGCGGGAGATCGCGGAGGCGTTCGTCGAGGTCGACGAGTACTTCAGCACCTTCGGCGGGAACCCGGTCTCGTGCGTCGCTGCGCTGACCGTGCTGGACGTGATCGAGCAGACCGGTCTGGTCGCTCGCTCCGGAGAAGTCGGTGCGCAGTTGCGGGCCGGGCTGGAGTCGCTGGTGCCGGATCTGCGGGTGCGTGGGCAGGGGCTGATGGTCGGAGTGGAGATCCCGGGTGCCCCTGAGTTCGCCGAGCGCTTGCGGGACAACGGCGTACTCGTCGGGACCACGGGGCCTGGTGGGGGAGTGCTGAAGATCCGGCCGCCGCTGATCTGGGAGTCGTCGCACGTGGAGGTATTCCTGTCGGCATTCGAGGCGGCGCTGCGTTAGCTTGGGCGCGTGCGTGAACTCGTTGTGCTGGGCACCGGAAGCCAGGTGCCGTCTCGCGAACGCACGCAGAACGGATACTTCCTGCGCTGGGACGACCAGGGATTCCTCTTCGACCCGGGCGAGGGGACCCAGCGACAGATGCTGTACGCCGGGGTCTCGGCCGGTGCGATCACACGACTGTGCGTCACGCACTTCCACGGCGACCACTGCCTCGGCGTACCGGGGATCGTGCAGCGGCTGTCACTGGACGGCGTACAGCATCCCGTGCACGCGCACTACCCGGCGTCCGGGCAGACGTATTTCACCCGACTCCGGTACGCCGCTTCGTTCTTCGAGCGAGCCGAGTTGCTCGAGGAGCCGGTCGAAGACGACGGACTGCTGTCGGTCGGGTCGTTCGGTCAGCTCTGGGCGCGGCGGCTGGAACACCCGATCGAGTCCTTCGGCTACCAGCTGATCGAGCCCGATGGGCGCCGGATGCTTCCCGACAAGCTCGCTGCCGCCGGCATTGCCGGCCCCGCCATCGGCCGGTTGCAACAGGCCGGTTCGCTGGAGGTCGACGGACGGGTGGTCCGGATCGAGGACGTCAGCGAACCGCGCGCGGGCCAGCGCTTCGCGTTCGTCATGGACACCCGGCTCTGCGACAACGTCCTCCGCCTGGCGGAGGGTGCGGACCTCCTGGTGATCGAGTCGACGTACCTGTCGTCGGAGGTGGAGCTGGCCCGCCGCTTCGGCCACCTCACCGCCCGCCAAGCCGCCCGGGTCGCGGCCGAATGTGGTGTGCGGAAGCTGGTCCTCACCCACTTCTCGCAGCGCTACCTGGAACCCGAACGCTTCCACGAGGAAGCGGCCGCCGAGTTCTCCGGCGAGATCGTGGTCGCCTCCGACCTCAGCCGGACCGTGGTCCCGTCCCGCCGCTAGGGCGAACAGTGCATGACGAGCTGGCAAACACAGCTCGGGTTCGGCAACCCCCGCCCTAGCATTGCCCGCGAAGCATTACCCGCCAATGGAAATTGCCGATCACCCAGGAGCGATCTCTCGTGCGCACTCCCCGTCCACTGCCGGCGGCGATCGCACTGGTGGCACTGGGTGCGGTGGTGGCGGTGGCGGTGTGGCGGCCCTGGTCAGGCTCCGCCGACGCGGTCGGTGGCCCGGCCCAGATCACCGTGTCCCGCAGCCAGTGCGGCCAGGGCTGGACCGGCGCGAAGACCGGTCGGCAGACGATCGTCGTCCACAACACCGGCGACGCGGCGGCCGAGGTCGACCTCGTCGAGATGAGCAGCAACAAGGTGTACGGCGAGGTGGAGGGCTTGGGCCCGAACACGAGCGCGCCGATGGACGTGCAGCTCGGCGCCGGGCGGTACGCGATCCGCTGCCTGATCGAGGACACCGACGCGATCACCGCACCGACGGTGACTGTTGCGGGCGATGGGGAGGGCGGTCCGGCCGCGGTCGCCGTCACCAAGAACGACATGTTGCCGCTGGTGAAGCAGTACGAGGCCGCGGTCGCGGGCGGCGTCGCCGATCTGGCAGTCAAGACGGACAAGCTGCGCGCCGACGTGGACGCGGGCAACCTGGCCGCCGCACGGACCGACTGGCTGCCTGCGCACCTGGCGTACAACTCGCTCGGCGCGGCCTACGACGCGTTCGGCGACTTCGCCGACAAGATCGACGGATCCGCCGGCTTCCACCCGTTGGAGAAGGGCCTGTGGCACAACGCTTCCGTCGCCGCCCTGAAGCCGATCGCAGATCAGTTGGCCGCCGACGTCCAGGGCTTGCAGCATGACCTGCCCAACGAACAGGTCGATCCGAACGATCTCGGGCTGCGCGCCCACGAGGTCATGGAGAACGCCCTCCAGTTCGAGCTGACCGGCGAGAACGACCAGGGCAGCGGTACGTCGCTGAACACCGCGCTGGCCAACCTGGACGGTACGGCGAAGGTGCTCGCCATCCTCGACCCGGTGCTCAAGCCCCGTGACCCGGACCTGGCCCAGGTGCAGAAGTGGGAGAGCCGGGTGCGCGCGCTGCTGACCGCGCACCGGAGTACCCCGGTCGCCCGGTTGGACCAGACCTCCCGGGAACAGCTCAACGGCGCGGTCGGCGAACTGTTGGAGCTGCTCGCCCCCGTCGCGGCCATTTGCGAAGTACGGAGGAGTTCATGACCGGCGTCGGGCGTCGATCCTTCCTGCGCGGCGCGCTGGCCGGGGCCGGCGCGGCTGCAGTAACCGGGTTGACCGTGTCCGCCGACGCGGCGACATCGACGGCCGTGGCGTTCCACGGCGTACACCAGGCCGGTATCACCACTGACCCACAGAAGCAGGCGATCTTCGCGTCGTTCGACGTGATCGCCGCCAGCAAGGGTGAGCTCGCCGAGCTGTTCACGACGCTGACCGACCGGGCGCGGCTGCTCACCGCGGGCGGCGCGCTGCCGCCGCTGGGTATCACCGCCCCGCCGGCCGACTCCGGCGTACTCGGCCCGGACATGCCCGGCGACGACCTGACGATCACCGTCGGAGTCGGGGCGTCGCTGTTCGACGACCGGTACGGCCTCAAAGGCCGGAAGCCTGCGAAGCTGACGGCGATGAAGGAGTTCCCCAACGACAGCCTGGACGACAGCCTGTGCCACGGGGATCTGAGCTTGCAGCTGTGCGCGTCGGAGACCGACACCGTGCTGCACGCGCTACGGGACATCGCTCGGCACACCCGCGGCGCGATGCAACTGCGCTGGCGCGTCGACGGCTTCCAGAGCCCGCCGCGGCCGTCGGGCACACAGCGCAACCTGATGGGCTTCAAGGACGGCATCGTGAAGCCGGAGCCGGCCGACCACGACAAGCTCGTGTGGGTGGGCCAGGGGAACGGCGAGCCGGCTTGGACCGACGGCGGCAGCTACCAGGTACTGCGCCAGATCCGGATGCTGGTCGAGTTCTGGGACCGGGTGTCGGTCGGCGAGCAGGAGAACATGTTCGGCCGGCGGCGGGACTCCGGCGCTCCGCTCGACGGCAACAGCGAGAGCGACATCCCCAACTACTCGGCCGACCCGACCGGCGGCGCGATCCCGTTGACCAGCCACATCCGGATGGCCGACCCCCGCACCCCGGACACCGCGGCCAGCCAGTTCCTGCGCCGCGGCTACAACTACGACAAGGGCACCGACTCGGTCGGGGACCTGGACATGGGACTGCTGTTCTGCGCGTACCAGCAGGACATCGCCCGGCAGTTCGAGGCCGTGCAGACCCGGCTGATCGACGAACCCCTCGTCGACTACATCCGGCCGGTCGGCGGCGGGTACTTCTTCGCACTTCCCGGTGTACGGGACAGCAACGACCACTTCGGGCGGTCGTTGCTCGCATGAGTTACTCAGAGGAGAAGGCATGCGTGCAAGACTTCGTGTCGCAGCCACGGCCACAGTGGCCGCGGCCAGCGTGTTGCTGGCCGGCTGCAGCGGCGGCGACACCAACCAGGTGGCCAACGCCGCCTATTCGTACAAGCCGGCCCACCCGGCCACTCCGATCCAGCACGTGGTGGTGATCTTCGGCGAGAACATCTCGTTCGACCACTACTTCGGCACCTACCCGAACGCCACGAACACCGACGGTACGCCGTTCAAGGCGGACCGGCACACGCCCAAGGTGAACGGTCTGTCCAAGCAGTTGCTGACCCACAACCCGAACGCGTACGACCCGAAGCGGCTGGGGTGGTCGCAGGCGCTGACCTGCGACCAGAACCACGGCTACGGTCCGGAGCAGAAGGCCGTCGACGGCCGCAAGATGGACAAGTTCGTCGAGAACACCGAGACGGACAAGTGCACCGGCCAGCCGGTGCTGTTCGGCGAGCCGGGCCTGGTGATGGACTACTACGACGGCAACACCGTCACCGCGATGTGGAACTACGCCCAGCACTATGCGCTGAGCGACAACTCCTTCGACACGGTGTACGGACCGTCCACGCCGGGTGCGCTGAACCTGATCTCCGGCCAGACCCACGGCGTGCAGGCGATGGACCCGAAGACGGGCAAGCCCACCACGGACGCGTACGCCGTACAGTCGCCCGACAAGAACGGCATCGGGACCGTCACCAACGACCCCGACCCGTTCTACGACGACTGCTCCAACAGCAACGGCAAGTCGACGAACAACCTGGCCGCGATGCACGGGCAGAACATCGGCGACCTGCTCAACCAGAAGCACGTCACCTGGGGCTGGTTCCAGGGCGGCTTCAAGCCGACCAGCACCGCCAACGGCAAGGCCGTCTGCGGCGCGCAGCACCCCAACGTCGGCGGCATCGCGGCGCTGGACTACAGCCCGCACCACAACCCGTTCGAGTACTACAAGTCGACGGCGAACCCGAAGCACCTGCCGCCGAGCTCGGTGCAGGCCATCGGTCGCACCGACCAGGCCAACCACCAGTACGACACGTCGGACTTCGACGCGGCCGTGGCAGCCAACAACCTGCCGGCGGTCAGTTTCCTGAAGGCCGGCGAGTACCAGGACGGTCACGCCGGATACTCCGACCCGCTGGACGAGCAGGCGTTCGTGGTCAAGGAGATCAACCAGTTGCAGAAGTCCAAGGAATGGTCGTCGACCGCGGTCGTCGTGGCCTACGACGACTCCGACGGCTGGTACGACCACGTGAAGTCGCCGACAATCAACGGCTCCAAGGACGCAGCGCTCGACCAGTCGGCGCTGTGCGGCAAGGCTCCGGTGTCCGGCGGGTACGCCGACCGCTGTGGCTACGGCCCGCGCCTGCCGCTGCTGGTGATCTCGCCGTACGCGAAGACGAACCACGTCGACCACTCGGTGACCGACCAGACCTCGATCCTGAAGTTCATCGAGGACAACTGGCAGACCGGCCGGATCGGCGACCACTCGTTCGACCAGCGCGCCGGCAGCCTGAGCGGCATGTTCGACTTCCGGCACCCGAGCAAGCAGAAGCTGATCCTGAACGCGACGACCGGGGCCGTCGTCAGCAACCACTAAAGGTGATCGGCGACGAAGTCGTCGATCAGTGCATTGACCTCGGTGGGAGATTCGAGGGCAGCCAGGTGTGCCGACTGTTCGAGTACGACGAAACGCGCACCGGGAATCGAGTCCGCCATCTCCTCGGTCTCTGACACCGGGAACGTCGCGTCTTCCGCGCCGGCAACGACCAACACAGGAGTGCGAATGCGACCGAACAGGTCGCGTTGGTCGGGCCGGCGCGGAACGACGCTGGTCACCGCATGCCTGCCGGAGTCGATGTTCACCCGACTGGCAAGCTCATTGACCGCGGCAACGACTTCGGGCATGTCTCGTTTGGCCGTCGGGCCGAGAAAAGCGTCGCGGACCGGGTTCTTCAGCGGTTCGCGGATCCCGCCGAGCAGCTGAGCCGACCGAGTCAGTACGCCGTACTCGAACTTCTGCCTGAGGCCGGCCGGTGAGGCGGTCGCGTTCATGAGTACGGCGATGCCGGTCCGGTCCGGGTGGAGTGCGGCGAACGTGCCACCGATCATCCCGCCCCAACTGTTGCCGATGACATGTACTCGGCCGACGCCGAGCTCGTCGATGATCGCGCGGATCACGTCAGCGCACTGCTCGAAGCTGAACGGTCCGGTCAGTGCCGAGCTCCCGCCATGTCCCGGTGGATCGACGAGCACGACCTGAAACCGGTCGATGAAGTGTGCTGCCTGGGCCGACCACAGTGTGCCGTCCATCAGCAGGCTCGGCCAGAACAGCATCGCCGGCCCTTCGCCGCCGACCCGCAACCGGATCCGCCCCAGCACGGTCTCGACGTACCGATCCTCCACCCCCGCGAGCAGCATGACTGAACGCTACCGCTCAGCTCGGCGGCACCGCGGCAGTCAGGCGAGTCGTCAACTCTTTGACGTGGGCAATGAGTTCCGGCGGCGACTGGACCTGGAACGGATAGCCGAGCAGGCCGATGTGCAGCACTAGTTCGTCCAGCGCGTTGGCGCCGGTGTCGACCTGCGTGGTACTCGCGTTGATCGGCGTCACCGTCGCGACGCTCGGCGCCAGCCGATCCGCGATCACCTCCACGGGCGCCTCGATGACGAAGCGCGCCTGGTAGCGATAACCACCCGACGCCACCCCACGCGCGGTCGCGTCCAGATCGGGGACCTCGCGAGCCGTGAACCGCGGCCCGGTCGGGATCCGCGGCTCCAGCCGGTCGAGCCGGAACGTACGCCAGTCGTCGCGGTCAAGGTCCCACGCCACCAGGTACCACCGCCGCCCGGTGTGCACCATCCGATGCGGCTCCGTCGTACGACGTCCCGCCGTACCGTCATGACTGCGATAGTCGAACCGCAGCCGCTGTCGATCGCGACAGGCCTCCGCCACCGCGAGCAAGACCTCCGGCCGCACAGTCGCTCCGCCCGACGGCATGACGGCGATTGCCTGCAGCAACTTGACCCGATGCCGCAACCGCGATGGCAGCACTTGTTCGAGCTTGGTCAACGCCCGGACCGACGACTCCTCGATGCCGGCAACGCTGCCGGTTGCGGCCGCTCTGAGTCCGATCGCGACCGCCACCGCCTCGTCGTCGTCGAGCAGCAACGGCGGTAGCGCGGCGCCGGCCCCGAGCCGGTAGCCGGCCACTCCCGGTACGGCGTCGACCGGGTATCCGAGGTTGCGCAACTTGTCCACGTCCCGGCGGACGGTCCGGACGCCGACGCCGAGCTCGGTGGCCAGGTCGGCTCCACTCCAGTCCCGTGGGGACTGCAGCAGCGACAGCAGCTTGAGCAGTCGAGCGGAGGTTTCCAGCATGCTCAGATTCTGCCATCCAGCTAGGACTGAAGCTGTCCTAACTAGGTGAGAGAGTCGAAGCATGATCAAGCCATTCAGCATCGACATCCCGCAGAGCACCCTCGACGACCTGACTGCTCGCCTCGAGAACACCCGGCTGCCGGCCGCGCTCCCGGGTGACGACTGGGACACCGGCGTACCGGTCTCCTGGCTGGCCGAACTGGTCGACTACTGGCGAACCGGCTACGACTGGCGCGCGGCGGAGGCGGAGCTCAACGCGTATCCGCAGTTCACGACCGTGATCGACGATCAGCAGATCCACTTCCTGCACGTGAGGTCGCCGGAGCCGGACGCCCTTCCGCTGATCCTGACGCACGGCTGGCCCGGATCGGTCGTCGAGTTCCTGGACCTGATCGGGCCGCTCACCGACCCGGCGTCGTTTGGTGGGGTGGCTTCGGACGCGTTCCATCTGGTGATCCCGTCGCTGCCGGGCTTCGGATTCTCCGGACCGGTGTCGAAGCGCGGCTGGACGCGCGAGCAGATCGGCCGCACCTGGGCCAGGTTGATGGATCGCCTCGGCTACGAACGGTACGGCGTACAGGGCGGTGACATCGGTGGTGCGGTATCACCCGAGGTGGCGCGGGCGGCCAGCGACCACGTCGTCGGCGTACACACCAACGGTGGGCCCTCGTTGCCGCCGTTCCCGCTGAGCGACGACGAACTGAAGACGCTGACGCCGCTGGAGCAGGACCGGATCGCGCGGATCGGCGAGTTCATGCAGGAGGAGTTCGGCTACATCGCGATCCAGTCGACCAGGCCGCAGACGCTGGCCTACGGGCTGGTGGACTCGCCGGTCGGGCAGCTCGCCTGGATCATGGACAAGTTCCGCGCCTGGACCCACCCGATGGAAACGTTGCCTGATGCAATCATCAGCAGGGATCGGCTGCTCACCAACGTGATGTTCTACTGGCTCAACGGGACGGCGGGGTCGGCAGCGCTGGTCGGGTACGCCGAGCAGGAGCCGTGGGGAGCGCACAAGGAGAACTCCGGCGTCCCGACCGCAGTGCTGGCCACCGCACACGACGTCGCGATCCGCCGCTACGCCGAGCGCGACAACACCATCACCCGCTGGACCGACCTGGACCACGGCGGCCACTTCGCCGCCCTGGAAATCCCCGACGTACTCCTCACCGACGTCCGCGACTTCTTCCGCAACCTGCGCTAACCCATCGACCACCACCCGCACTCCGAGACCGAACACCCGCCGGCGCCGTCGCCCTAGACGGCGCCGGCCACCACGGCCAGCAGGTTGTAAGTGGAGTCGGTAGGGCGCCCCAGCCACCAACTCCGGCCAGCAACCCCAGCCGCTAACTCCGGCCAGCAACCCCAGCCGCTAACTCCGGCCACCAACCCCAGCAGTTAACTCCGGCCGCCAACCCCAGCCGCCGAGCCTGGCTGCCAACCCCAGCCTCAGCCGCCAGCGCCAGCCTCAGCCGTCACCCCCAGCTGCCGAGCCTGGCTGCCACCCCCAGCCTCAGCCGCCAGCGCCAGCCTCAGCCGTCACCCCCAGCTGCCACCCCAGCCATCGGGCCCAGCAGCTAGGCCCGTGGGGATCCGGCTCCGGCGTCCCGGCGTTCTGATGGCTCGGTCGGGGTGGGCGGTGGTTAGTCGAAGTCGGTTGAGGTGGTGAGGTGGGCCCAGGTCGCGGCTTCTTCGGCTCGGGAGCGGGAGGCGCGGTCTGCGTGGGTGAGAGCGTCCTTGCCGAGGAGGAGACGAAGGGGCGGACTGTCGAGCGCGACGATGTCGAGGATCGCGTGGGCAGCCTTGACCGGGTCGCCGGCTTGTTTGCCGTCGGTCTCCAGCCGGAAGCGGTTCAGCTCGCCGACCGTGGCGTCGTAGTCCGCTCCGACGGATGCGATCGCCATCGACGAACCACCCCAGTCGGTCCGGAACGCGCCCGGCTCGATGATCGTCACCTTCACCCCGAACGGCTTCATCTCGTTGTTCAGCACCTCCGAGAACCCTTCGACCGCGAACTTCGCGGTCTGGTACGCACCCATCCCCGGCGTACCACCGACCCGTCCACCGATCGACGAGAACTGCAGGAAGTGCCCACTCCGCTGCTCACGGAACACCGGCAGCGCGGCCTTGGTCACGTTCACGACCCCGAAGAGATTCGTCTCGATCTGCGCCCGGAAGTCCTCGTCAGGCGTCTCCTCGATCGCGGCGCTGTTCGCATAGCCGGCGTTGTTCGCCACCACATCGAGGCCGCCGAACTCGTCCAGCGCGGTCCGTACGGCGTCCCGCGCCGCAGCCGCGTCCGTCACATCCAGGGCAACCGCCCGCACCTGATCGCCGTACTTCGCAACCAGATCGTCGAGCTGTTCGGGCTTGCGGGCGGTGGCGACGACTCGATCGCCGGCGGCCAGGACTGCCTCGGTGAGGGCGCGGCCGAGCCCGCGGGAACTGCCGGTGATCAGCCAAATCTTGCTCATGCTCATTCCTAACTAACCAAACGGTTGGATACTTCACCAAGCTAACCTCGCGATCCACGAGAAATCAACCAACCGGTTGGTTGGTACGCTGGAGGCATGCAACAACGGAACGCCGATCGGACCAGGATGCGGATCCTGGCGGCCGCCACCGAGGAGTTCGCGGCGCGCGGGATCGCCGGGGCGCGCGTCCAGCGGATCGCCGAGGTCGCCGAGTGCAACAAGGCGATGCTTTATGCGTACTTCGGGAACAAGGACGGGCTGTTCGACGCGGTGTTCACTGCGTTTGTGGACACCTACCTCGAGGAGGTGGGGTTCGACGCGATGGACTTGCCGGCGTACGCAGGGCGGGTGTTCGACTACTTCGAGGAGCATCCCGAGCACCTGCGGTTGTCGGTCTGGTACCGGCTGGAGCGGCCGGAAGGGCAGCCGTTGGACGCCATTCTCGCGGTCAACCGAAGCCGGCTGGACGATCTCGTGCGGGCTCAGCGGCGACGGGCCGTACCGGGGAAGTTCGCTGCGGTCAGTCTGCTGTCGCTGATCCAGGCGATCGCGACGAGTTGGTCGTCGATGAATCCGGAGTACGGCACCGGCGTACCGAGCCGGGCGTTGCGGCGCCGGGCGGTGGTGGAGGCCGTGGAAAAGATTCTTAGCTGATTCATTGGCTGGCCCGATGGTCTTCTCAGTCTGGCGCGCTCTACTCGATTGCAGAGAGAACTGGCTGAGGAGGGCAACGGGAATGAACGAGGGCGCGGAACGGCAGCAAGCTGGACAAGAGCCTACGCAGCAACCGGACAGCTGGCAGGCCGGTCCGCACGAAGCGGCATCACAGGCCCCGCACCAGCCGGAACCACAGCAGGCAGCAGCGCAGCCGCAAGGCTCGGGACAGCAGGGCGCGCAGCAGCAAATGCCGCAGCCGGCGCAGACGCACCAGCCGGGGCAGCAGCAGTACGCCGGGCCGCAGCAGGCCGGACAGCAGTACGCGGGTCAGACTGCGCCGCAGCAGCAGGCCGGACAGCAGCAGCCGGGGCAGCAGTACAACGACGGACCGCAGCAGCAGGCCGGACAGCAGCAGCCGGGGCAGCAGTACAACGACGGACCGCGGCAGCCGGCGGGACAGCAGTTTGCGGGGCAGCAGAACGCGCCACGGCAGGCGGGACAGTCTGCGGGGCAGACGCCGTTTGGGCAGCAGCACGTGGGACAGCAGTTTCCGGGGCAGGCGCCGTACGGGCAGCAGCCGGCGGGACAGTTTGCGGGGCAGACGCCGTATGGGCAGCAGTACCCGGGGCCGCGCTACGCGGGGCAGCCGCCGTATGGGCAGGGGCCGTACTACCCGTTTGGGGCGCAGGCACCGCGGCCGGGACGGCGGGGGCGTCGGTTGCTGGGTGCGGGCGCACTCGGACTGGCCGCCGTACTGGTGGCCGGATCTGTTGCCTGGGGCATCGGTCGGCAGGCCGGCGGGAACGGGTCGCAGCTTTCGCAGCAGCAGTTCGATGCGTCGGCGGTCGCGGCGAAGGTCTCGCCCGGGCTGGTGGATGTGAACACGGTGCTCGGATTCGAAGGTGCTCGCGCCGCGGGGACCGGGATCGTGCTGAGCTCCGACGGTGAGGTGCTGACCAACCACCACGTGATCGAGGGCGCGACGTCCATCACCGTGACCGACATCGGGAACGGCAAGACGTACCAGGCGGGTGTCGTCGGGTACGACGATCAGCACGACATCGCTGTACTCAAGCTGAAGGACGCGTCCGGACTCGAGACCGCGAAGATCGGCAACTCGGACAAGGTGGCGCTCGGCGACCAGGTTGTCGGGATCGGCAACGCGGGTGGCACCGGCGGTACGCCGAGCTACGCGGCCGGCAAGGTGACCGGGCTGAACCAGGCGATCACCGCGACCGACGAGAACGGGCAGGACCCGGAGAACCTCACCGGGCTGATCCAGACCGACGCGAACATCCAGGCCGGCGACTCCGGCGGACCGCTGGCGAACGCGTCCGGCGAGGTCATCGGCGTCGACACTGCTGGGTCCGGCGGCAACAACGGCGGGCAGGGCCGACCTGGCCAGGCGGCGGCAATCACCGGCGGCTCCACGAGCGCGATCCAGGCCGCGGCGACCAACGGAACCCCGGCGACCGCGACTCAGGTGGCGGACGGCAACGGGACCGGAAACGGCAACGACAACCCGTTCGGCGACGGCTCCCAGGACCCGTTCGGCACCGGGAACGGCGGGGACAACGGCTTCGGCGACGGGTCCGGCGGCAACGGATTCGGTGACGGCCAGGGCGGCAATGGCTTCGGCGATGGCTCGGGCAACGGCAACGGCTTCGGTGACGGTTCGGGCAACGGCAACGGCAATGGCAATGGCAACGGTGGTAGCGGGAACGGGCAGGGCCAGAGCACGACTGAAGGCTTCGCGGTCCCGATCAACCAGGCGATGGACATCGCGGACCAGATCGAGGACGGCAAGGCTTCGGACGCCGTACACATCGGTGACTCGCCGATGCTGGGCATCTCGGTGGTCCCGAACGCCGACGTCACCGGCGCGGCAGTCGGCGATGTGATCGCGGACGGCAAGGCCGACGAGGCCGGCATCACCGCCGGCGACGTCATCACCTCCTTCGCCGGCCACGCGGTCGACTCGGCCGACGCCCTGTCGAGCCTGCTGAACAAGCAGCACCCCGGCGACAAGGTCGAGGTCGGCTGGACCGACCAGTCCGGTCAGCAGCACAAGGCCACGATCGAACTGATCACCGGCCCGGTCCGCTGACCAACCCCAATCCGGTCCGCCCGCGGTGCACCCCTAGCTGCCGGGCGGACCACCCCGATCGGGCCCGGCATGTCCGTCTCCCTCCAGAGGACCCGGGCTCGATCGGTCCAGTCTGCTGACCAACCCTCAAGCCGGTCCGCCCGCGGTGCACCCCTAGCTGCCGGGCGGACCACCCCGATCGGGCCCGGGCACCTCCCTCTCCCCTCAAGAGGACCGGGTCCGATCCTCCTTCCCGCGCCCCGGTTCCCGAAAGGGACCGGGGCGAGCGGCATGTCCCAAACCCACCCACCCCGGGCACACGGCGCCGGGTGCCTTGCTGTGAGCGAGCTCATAGGGCGGCCGTGGGAGATGGGTGTTTGGGGAAAACAACTTTCGGTGGCGACGGAACTTCGTTAGTCTTGCTAAGTAAACATGCGTTCACTGCTGTGAGGATGTGTTTTGAGCGTTCGTCCTGCCGCCCGTCCGCGGCTGATTCTTGCCGCGCTCGCATCGTGTGGCGTTCTCGTTTCCGTCAGCCAGACCATCGTCGTACCGCTGCTGCCTGTGCTCCCCGGCATCACCCACAGTCCGGTGTCGGACGTGAGTTGGCTGATCACCGTGACTCTGCTCACCGGCGCGGTGTTCACCCCGCTGCTCGGCCGGGCCGGCGACATGTACGGCAAGCGCCGAGTGCTGCTGATCGCACTGGGCTCCATGGTGATCGGTTCGTTGCTCTGTGCAAGCAGTTCGGACCTGACGGTGCTGATCGTCGGCCGCGCGTTCCAGGGTGCCGCCGTCGCCGTCGTACCGCTCGGCATCAGCATCCTGCGCGACGAGCTGCCACCAAGCCGCGTGATCCCGTCCATCGCGCTGATGAGCTCGACCCTCGGCGTCGGCGCGGCCTTCGGCATCCCGGCCGCGACCCTGGTCGTGCAGTACTCGAACTGGCACACCATGTTCTGGATCTGCGTCGGCATCGGCCTGTTCGACGTCCTCCTGGTGCTGCTGATCGTCCCCGAGTCCGCTGTCCGGACCAGCGGACGCTTCGACGTACCCGGCGCCCTCGGGCTCAGCGCGTTCCTCGTCTGCCTCCTGCTCGCCGTGTCGAAGAGCAGCACCTGGAGTACGACGACCATCGTCGCCCTGTACGCCGTCGCCGTACTGCTCGTCCCGTTGTGGGGAACGTTCGAGCTTCGGACCCGCAGCCCGCTGGTCGACCTCCGAGTGTCCGCGCGCCCCGCCGTACTGTTCACCAACCTCGGCGCCCTGCTGATCGGTTTCTCGTTCTACGCCAACTCGCTGTCGACCGCGCAGCTGGTGCAGGAGCCGAGATGGACCGGGTACGGACTAGGAGCATCGATCGTGGTCAGCGGCCTCTGCCTCCTGCCGGGTGGTGTCGCGATGGTGCTGCTCTCGCCGGTCTCGGCCCGCATCTCGTCCGCTCGCGGACCGCGGTTCACCCTGATCGTCGCGTCGATCCTGATGGCGGCCGGGTACGTCGTTCGGTTCTTCACCAGCAGCAACATCCCGGGAATCGTCATCGGTGCGACCGTCGTCTCGGCCGGGACAGCGGTCGCGTACTCGGCACTCCCGGCCCTCATCATGCATGCTGTGCCGGTGACCGAAACGGCCGCGGCGAACGGCCTCAACACTCTGATGCGCACGATCGGCTCCGCGATCTGCAGCACGATCGTGGCGACCGTGCTGGCGAGCGTGACGATCGCCAAGGACGGCCAGATCGCGCCCGCGCTGTCGGCGTACCTGATCGTGTTCGTCATCGCCGGGGTGGCCGCGGTGGTCGCGGCCGGTCTCGTGACGCTCATCCCGGCCCGTCGCCAGACACCGGTCCACCTCGAGTCAACAGCGAGCCCCACCGCCAGTACGACGGCCAGTACGACGTGACCGATCCGGGGCGGATCGCGATCCTGCGGGCAGCGCGCCGGGCGTTCGCGCTGCAGGACTACAACGCGGTCACGCTCCGCGGGATCGCCGCCGACGCGAACGTGAGCGCCGCGCTGATCGTCAAACACTTCGGCAGCAAGGAAGCACTGTTCGACCGGGTGGCCGACTTCAGCGAGGCCGCCGAGCTGCTGCTCGGCGCACCCGACGAGGAACTCGGCCGGCATGCCGTGCTGACCCTGGTGAACTACCGCCGGACGAACGGCCTCGACCTGCTGGTCCGAGTCGTGTTCGCGGCCGGCAGCGGCAACGAGCGAGCCCTGATCCGCGAGCACTTCCGCGATCAGGTCACCCGCGGCTTCGCGGCCCGGCTCACGGGCGACGACATCGACATCCGCGCCGGCCTGATCACCGGCCAGCTCCTCGGCCTTGGTGCCGCTATGTCGATCGACAAGACCGGCCCGGTCGCCACCGCCGACCCGGACACGATCGCCGACCTCTTCGCTCCCGGCATCCAGGCCCTGATCCACTGAGCGTCACGAAGTCATTTCCCGGACAGACATCTCGCTATGTGGGCAATGGTCCTGATTTCTGCGAACGACGCCGCTAGCATGGTTCGGCCAGTCCGAGAGGCGCTGCAACGGACCGCGGGGTCCGCCACGCTCGACTGGTGGCTTCGACTGCAAGGGCGCCTCCGGAGTCACTCTGGAGGGGACGGCAGATGACGGAAACTGCGCTACGGGAACTGCTGGATCAGCGGATCGCAGTGCTCGACGGCGCCTGGGGCACGATGCTGCAGGGCGCGAAGCTGAAGCCCGAGGACTATCAGGGCGACCGGTTCGGCGACCACACGCACGACGTCACCGGTGATCCCGATCTGCTCAATCTGACCCGGCCCGACGTCATCCTCGACGTCCACCGGCAGTACCTCGCGGCCGGCGCCGACATCACCACGACCAACACGTTCACCGCGACGAGCATCGGCCAGGCCGACTACGGCCTGCAGGGATACGTGCGCGAGATGAACATCGCCGCCGCGCGCATCGCCCGCCAGGCCGCGGACGAGGCTGGTGGCCGGTTCGTGGCCGGCTCGATCGGCCCGCTGAACGTCACCTTGTCGCTGTCGCCGCGCGTCGAGGACCCGTCGTACCGGGCGGTGACGTTCGAGCAGGTGAAGGCCGCGTACGCCGAGCAGATCGCGGCGCTGGCCGAGGGCGGCGTGGACCTGTTACTGATCGAGACCATCTTCGACACCCTGAACGCGAAGGCCGCCGTGACCGCGGCCCGCGAGGTCGCTCCCGACCTGCCGCTGTGGATCTCGGTGACGATCGTCGACCTGAGCGGCCGGACCTTGTCGGGCCAGACGGTCGAGGCGTTCTGGAGTTCGGTCGAGCACGCCAAGCCCCTGGTCGTCGGCGTCAACTGCTCGCTGGGCGCCGCCGAGATGCGCCCGCACGTGGTGGACCTGGCGCGGTTCGCCGACACGTACGTCGCCTCGCACCCGAACGCCGGCCTGCCGAACGCGTTCGGTGGGTACGACGAGACGCCCGAAGAAACTGCCGGGATGCTGGAGGAGTTCACGCAGGCCGGGCTGGTGAACATCGTCGGTGGCTGCTGCGGTACGACGCCCGCCCACATCGCGAAGATCGCCGAGGCCGTGCGCGATCTCCCGCCGCGGACCGTGGCACCGGCCGATCACACGACGCGGTTCTCCGGGCTGGAACCGTTCAAGATCGGTGCGGACACCGGTTTCGTGATGATCGGTGAGCGGACCAACGTGACCGGCTCGGCGAAGTTCCGCCGGCTGATCGAGGGCGACAACCACCAGGCCGCGGTCGACGTGGCGCTGGAGCAGGTGCGCGGCGGCGCGAACCTGCTGGACGTGAACATGGACGCCGACCTGCTCGACAGCGAGCAGGCGATGACCACATTCCTGAACCTGATCGCGACCGAGCCCGAGGTGGCCCGGATCCCGATCATGATCGACAGCTCGAAGTGGTCGGTGCTGGAGACCGGGCTGAAGTGCGTGCAGGGCAAGGGCGTGGTCAACTCGATCAGCCTGAAGGAGGGCGAGGAGGAGTTCCTGGACCGGGCCCGGCGGATCCGCGACTACGGCGCCGGCGCGGTGGTGATGGCCTTCGACGAGCAGGGCCAGGCCGACACCGTCGAGCGCAAGGTCGCGATCTGCGGCCGCGCGTACGACCTGCTGACCGGGATCGGCTTCCCGGCCGAGGACATCATCTTCGACCCGAACGTGCTCGCCGTCGCGACCGGCATGTCCGAGCACAACGGCTACGCGAAGAACTTCATCGACGCTCTGCCGCTGATCAAGGAACGCTGCCCGGGCGTGCACATCAGTGGCGGGATCTCGAACCTGTCGTTCTCGTTCCGTGGCAACGACATCGTCCGCGAGGCGATGCACTCGGCGTTCCTGTACCACGCCGGCAAGGTCGGCCTGGACATGGGAATCGTGAACGCCGGTCAGCTGGCCGTGTACGAGGACATCCCGAAGGACCTGCTCGAGCTGGTCGAGGACGTCATCTTCAACCGGCGCGACGACGCCACCGACCGACTCGTCAGCTTCGCGGAGAACGTGAAGGGCAAGGGCACCCAGCGCGAGGTCGACCTGACCTGGCGCGAGGGCACCGTGGAGGAGCGGCTGTCGCACGCGCTGGTGCACGGCATCGTCGACTTCATCGAGGAGGACACCGAGGAGGCGCGCAAGCAGCTGCCGCGTCCGCTCGAGGTGATCGAGGGTCCGCTGATGGCCGGCATGAAGATCGTCGGCGACCTGTTCGGCGCCGGCAAGATGTTTCTGCCGCAGGTGGTGAAGAGCGCCCGGGTGATGAAGCGCTCGGTCGCCTACCTGGAGCCGTTCATGGAGGCGGAGAAGGAGCAGGCCCGGCGCGAGGGCCGCGCCGAGATGGTGCGCGGCCAGGGCAAGGTCGTGCTGGCCACGGTCAAGGGCGACGTGCACGACATCGGCAAGAACATCGTCGGCGTCGTACTCGGCTGCAACAACTACGAGGTGATCGACCTCGGCGTGATGGTGCCGGCGGCAAGGATCCTCGACACGGCCGTTGCCGAGGGCGCCGATGCGGTCGGTCTGTCCGGACTGATCACACCGTCGCTGGACGAGATGGTTGCCGTCGCCGCCGAGATGGAGCGACGCGGACTGAAGCTCCCGTTGCTGATCGGTGGAGCGACCACGTCCAAGCAGCACACCGCGGTCCGGATCGCCCCGGCGTACGAGCAGACCACCGTGCACGTGCTGGACGCGTCGCGAGTGGTCGGTGTGGTCTCGGACCTGCTCGACGACGAGCGTTCGCAAGAGCTTGCCCGTAGCAACAGTATTGAGCAGGACCGGCTGCGCGAGCAGCACGCGAACAAGCAGCGCAGTCCGCTGCTCACGCTCGCCCAAGCGCGCGCCAACGCCGAACCGGTCGAGTACGGCGAACTCCCGGTGCCTGCGTTCACCGGCCTGCGCCGGGTGTCGCCGGACCTGGAGACGCTGCGCGCGATGATCGACTGGCAGTTCCTGTTCCTGGCCTGGGAGTTGAAGGGCAAGTACCCCGCGATCCTGGACCAGCCGGTGGCGCGCGAACTGTTCGACGACGCGAACACGTTGCTGGACGAGATCGTTGCCAACGGCTCCTTCACCGCCGAGGGCGTGTACGGGTTCTGGCCGGCGCACAGCGAGGGCGACGACATCATCCTCGACGGACTGGACGTGTCGTTCCCGATGTTGCGTCAGCAGACCGAGAAGCCGGCCGGGCGGCACAACCGTTGCCTGGCCGACTACGTCGCGCCGTCCGGTGACCACCTCGGTGGGTTCGGGGTCGCGATCCACGGTGCCGAGGCGCTCGCTGCGTCGTACGAGGCGAAGAACGACGACTACCGGGCGATCATGGTGAAGGCGCTGGCCGACCGGCTGGCCGAGGCGTTCGCGGAGTGGATCCACTTGGAGGCGCGGCGGGCGTGGTTCGAGCCGGACGCCGAGCCGGTGCTGGAGGACCTGCACGCCGAGCGGTTCCGCGGTATCCGGCCGGCGCTGGGCTACCCGGCGAGCCCTGATCACAGCGAGAAGCAGGAGTTGTTCCGCCTGCTCGAGGCGGACAAGCTCGGCCTTGGGTTGACCGAGTCGTTCGCGATGACCCCGGCGGCTGCAGTCAGCGGCCTGATCTTCGCCAGCCCGGCGTCGCGCTACTTCAGCGTCGGACGCCTCGGCCGCGATCAGATCGAGGACTACGCCGTACGCCGCGGGTTGTCGGTCGAGGAAGTCGAACGCTGGCTCCGACCGAACCTGGCGTACGAACCGGCCTGACGCGATGACGGTCACCCTGCGCCCCGCCACCGCCGCCGACGTCGAGGCCGTTGCCACGGTCTGGTACGCCGGGTGGGGCGACGGGCATCTGGGACATGTCCCGGACGAACTGGTTGCGGTGCGGACCAAGGAGACGTTCTGGAGCCGCGCGGCCGAACAGGTCGCCGACACGACGGTCGCGGTGGTGGGGGACGACGTCGCGGGGTTCGTGATGGTGGCGAACGACGAGGTCGAGCAGGTGTACGTCTCGCGCGACCACCGTGGATCGGGCGTAGCCGGGACACTACTCAGTGAAGCCGAGCGGCAGGTGAAAGCCAACGGGCACAGCGAAGCGTGGCTTGCCGTGGCCACGGGCAACGCTCGGGCGCGACGCTTCTACGAGCGCAGCGGCTGGAGCGACGGGGGAGCGTTCGACTACCCCGCCACTGTGGGAGACCGCGCGATTCCGGTGCCGTGTCATCGGTACGTCAAGCAGGTCTGACGCGGAGGATTCCCCTGCACTTGGGGTGTACGGCGGGTGTATCGGCTCCGAATGGAGTTACTTTGCCTTGGCAAGCGTTCCCGTTCCTGGAGAGGTCACCATGGCAATCCGTTCCTGGCGCCGGCCGTCGCGCCGGCTGGTTCTCACCGGCGTCGCCGCCGTCGCGCTCGCGTCGGTCGCCGGCGGGGTCGCGTACTCGGCCGGGGCCGCCTCACAGCAGCCGGCCATTCAGACGTCGACGCCGCGCACCGAGCGGCAGGTCACCAACATCGACGTACTGCGGCAGCAGTTGCGCAACTACTACGGCGATCCGCTCGGCACCGGTACGTTCGCGGCGGACAGCAACTACGCCAAGGAGGCCAGGTCGGCGGCCGCGTCCGGCAAGCGCTGGATCTCCGCGCCGCACCACACCAAGAAGACCAAGGCGATCCTGCTGGACGTCGACGACACCTCGCTGGCGACCTGGAACTACGAGATCTTCAGCAACTGGGCGTTCAACCCCGCCACCAACGCGGACTACGTGCTGAACCAGCGCTTCCCCGCCGTACCGGGGATGGTCGACCTGGTGAAGACCGCGGAGCGGGAGGGCTACGCGATCTTCTTCCTGACCGGTCGCGGTGCCGCGCAGGAGCAGGCGACGCTGGGCAACCTGACCGAGGACGGGATCGGCGTCGACGCCGGTTTCCCGAAGCCGACGGCGCTGCGCGACGGTGAGGACGGCCTGTTCACCAAGCCCGCCGTGGCCGACTACCCGGACTACCTGCAGAAGGCGTGCGCGAACGACCCGAACGGATCCTGTACGACGATCCACTACAAGTCCGCGACCCGGGCCCACATCGAGTCGCTCGGCTACGACATCGTCGCGAACTTCGGCGACCAGTTCTCCGACCTGAAGGGTGGCTTCGCCGACCGCACCTTCAAGCTGCCGAACCCGAACTACTACCTGCCGTGACTCGCAGCTTCGGCCGGATCAGCTTCACTGATCCGGCCGACCAGCTGTGACCAAGCCCTGGTTCACTTGGTGCTGCCGGTGACCTTGATCGAGATGACCGACAGGTTCGGCACAGTGGTCTCGCCACCGATCTGGGTGTCGTAGGAGAACGACCCGAGCACCAGCACGTTCGCCTGGAACAGGTCGTCTTGTACGAGGTCGGACACGTCCCCGGAAACGTTGGTCAGCAAGGTGTTGGTCGGGTAGTCGACGTACCCGTACTCCACCCTGTGCCGTACGCCGTCGACGTCGGCCCGGAACGTGTCCTCGCCCGTGGCAGCATCGAACTGGGTGACTACGCCGTACACGACGTAGGCCTCACCAAGGTGGTCGTCCGGGCTCTTCGCGATCTTCGCCCACTGTCGCGCCGTCAGCTTCTTGTAGACAACCGGCTTGGGCTTCGCGGTCGTCCTGGGTGCCACTGTCGCCTTTGGTTTGGTCGCAGGCTTCGCGGCTGAACTCGGGGCGGTCGTCGGCTGCGCTGGTGGTGCCGTCACGGTGACGGTGTCTCCCGGCTGGGTGACGGTCACGGTCGGCGTCGACGCGCCGGCGGCGACAGACGTTGTCGGCATGCCGTTGGCTCCGGCGTTCCCGGCTGCAGCGCCCAGCGCGAAGACGACCGAGCCGGCCAGGGCACCCCAGCCGATCTTCGCGCTGCGGGTCATCGGCTTCTTCTGCGGCGCCACCGGCGGATGCTGCGGCGGCTGATGGTTCTGCTGTGGATAGTACGGCTGCTGCGGCTGGTTTTGGCCGCGTGAATAATGCTGAGACATGCTGAATTCCTCCCCCATCCCCGAGCCCCCTCGGGATTCCCGCAACAAGGTAACGCTCAGTGATATGCGTTGACCAGATCACAGGCCCCGTGTAATTCGGCGGAGGCGACCACCTGCTGATCCGCCCCGCCGTCTGATCGGCGCAGTTCGGTGGCGGGTTATGTCACCGGTTGCGTGTTGATAGCCGGGCAGCGAGCAGATAACCCGCCAGCGCGCCGGCTTCTCGGACCCTTCCGGGGTATTCGCGGGCTTAGGCGGAGCGGGGGAGCACTCCCTGCAGCAGAGTCGTGACGTGCTGGCGCAGGGTGGGTTCGAACTCCATCCGCAGCGCCGAGATCGACGGATCCGTCTCGAAGGCGGCGAGCAGGGCCGGGGTGGGATGGGCGTGCGTCCAGACCGCCCCGGCCAGCATGCTTGCCGGCGGGATGAAGCGCCGCGCGCCCTCTTCGCCGATCTCCGGTAGCACGCCGACGGTCAGCTCGACCATCCGTTCGTAGCCGACCGCCGCCGCGCGTTTGAACGCGATGGCGGTCTCGGTCGAGATGTTGCGCTCCAGCACTGACGCCTGCGTGCTGATCAGATCGCAGAACACCGGACGCCCGGCCAGCGTGCTCACGATGGCATCCACCAACACCTCCGCCCGTTGATCGGCGGACGCGTCCGGCGGTACGGCGGCGAGCGCGGTCGCGAGGTCCTCCACCCAGGCCGCGAGCTCGGAGCTGTTGAGCTCGAGCAGGACAGCCTCCCGTGACTCGAAGTACTTCAGCACGTTCGACTTCGCCAGGCCGACGCGACGGCTCAGCTCGTTCAGGCTGACGTCGCTGACCGGCATCTCCGCGAGCATCGCTGCCGCGGTCGCCAGGATCGCCTCCCGCCGGACGGCTCGCTGCTCCTCACTCCGGGCCCGCTGGAATGTCGTCACGCTCACAGTCTACAGACCGCTGGTCTGTTGTTATCGTACCGCCGGTCTGATAACGTCGAAGCCATAACAGACCAGCAGTCTTTTATGGAGGAACCGATGTACGTCGTCCCCGACCAGACCGGCAAGCTCGCTGTCGTCACCGGCGCCAACAGCGGCACCGGCAAGGAGGCCACCACGCGCCTCGCCGCCGCCGGTGCGCGAGTGGTGATGGCGGTCCGGACCGTCGCCAAGGGCGAGGCAGCCCGGGCCGAGATCCTGGCCGAGCACCCGAACGCCCAGCTCGAGGTACGGCGGATCGACCTCGCCGACCTGGCGTCGGTCCAGGAGTTCGCCGACAGACTGAGTGCGGACGAGTCGCACCTCGACCTGCTGGTGAACAACGCCGGCGTGATGAACCCGCCGACCCGCAACGTCACCAAGGACGGTTTCGAGCTGCAGTTCGGCTCCAACTTCCTCGGCCCGTTCGCGCTGACCGTGCGGCTGCTGCCGCTGGTGCTGGCCGCGCCGGCGCCGCGGATCACGACCATGAGCAGCGGCACGGCCAACTACGGCCGGATCCACTTCGACGACCTGCAGTGGGAACAGCGGTACCGCTCGAACCTGGCGTACGCGCAGTCGAAGCTCGCCGACCTGATGATGAGCAACCACCTGGCCGAGCTGTCGGACGACCACGGTTGGGGCCTGCTCAGCACGGCCGCTCACCCCGGCTTCACGCGCACCAACCTCCTGGCCGCCGGTGCCCTGCTGGGACGGGAGCAGCTTCCGCTCGCCACCCGCATCGCACACCGTCTCAACCCGCTCCCGTCGCAGGGCGTCGAGATCGGCACCGAGCCACTTCTGTTCGCCGCGACCAGCCCCGACGCCCAGTCCGGCGCGTACTACGGCCCGGCCAACTTCTTCGGCCTGGTCGGACCGACCAAGCTCGCCGCCGCACCCAAGCGGTCCCTCGACGTCGAGGCCAACGCCCGACTGTGGTCGGTGGCCGAGCAGCTCACAGGTGTTGCGCTCCCGCAGTCCGGCCCTATCCTGCGCAAGTGACCCAGTGGGCGAGCGGTGAGATCTACGAGTCGTACGTCGGCCGATGGAGCCGGCTGGTCGCCACCGACTTCGTGAGCTGGCTGGACCAGCCCACCGGCCTGCGCTGGCTCGACGTCGGCTGCGGCACCGGGGCGTTGACCAGCACGATCCTGCGTACGGCGGATCCAGCCTCGGTGCTCGGAGTCGACCCGTCGACCGGCTTCATCGAACACGTCCGGCAGCACGTCCGCGACGAGCGAGCGAGCTTCGAGGTCAGGTCGGCGGCCGAACTGCCGGACGGCCCGTACGACGTGGTGGTCGCCGGACTGGTGCTCAACTTCGTCCCCGAGCGGGTCGAGGCGTTGCGCCGGATGCGGGAGATCGGGGCGACCGTCGGCGCGTACGTCTGGGACTACGCCGAGGGCATGCAGCTGATGCGGAACTTCTTCGATGCGATGATCGAAGTCCGTCCACAGGATCGTGACCACGATGAAGCGGTCCGCTTTCCGTTCTGTACGGCGGAGGGCCTCGAAGGACTGTTCACCGAGGCCGGGTTCACCACGGTCAGCACGCGGGAGATCGTCGTACCGACGGAGTTCACGTCGTTCGACGACTACTGGAAGCCGTTCCTGGGTGGGCAGGGTCCGGCGCCGGCGTACCTGCGCAGCCTGGCCGAGCCAGATCAGGAGACGCTGCGGGAGGCGGTGCGCGCGCGGTTGCCGATCGAAGCGGACGGCTCGATCCGGCTGACCGCTCGGGCGTGGGCCGCGCAGGCCGTCAGCTGAGGTAGTCGGACCGGAGCAGGCCGAACAGGAGGTCGTCGGTCCACTCGCCCTTGAACCAACTGTTCGACAGTCGCAGACCTTCCTGCCGGAAGCCGAGGCGTTCGAGCAGCCGGGCCGATGCCCTGTTGCGGGCGTCGCACTCGGCCGAGACGCGATGCAGCTTGCGCTCGACGAACAACTGATCGAGGAGGCCGCGGACCGCCTCGGTCGCGTAGCCCTTGCCTTGGTGCTCGGGCGCGAGGGTGAAGCCGAGTTCGGCCTGCCTGAGGTTCTCGTGCAGGTTGAAACCGATGTCGCCGATCAGTACGCCGTCCAGGTCGACGGCGTACTGGAACCAGCCAGGCTTCAGTGGATCTCCGTTCGCGAAGTCCTCGACCGTCTTGAGCGCGTCGGCCAAGGGGAGTGGCGCGTCCCACGACTGGTAGCGCGCCACGTCCGGATCCGACCGGTACGCCGCGAACGCCTCCGCGTCGTCGGGGCTGAAGCGACGCAGGCTCAACCGCTCGGTGCGCACCAACATCGGGCCATCATGTCAAAACCGCGCCCTCGGCTCCGTCGTACCAGTGAGAGGAGTGCGCCGATGAAGTTCCTACTGATCCTGCAGGGCGACGGCGAGCAGCCGCTGCGCCGCGACGAGTTCGAACGGGCCGCGTACGACGCCGGCGAACTGGTCTGCGGTGAGGTGCTGGCCGACCCACAACTGGCCGTACACATGCCCGATCGAGCGGCTCCGGCCGCCATCGACGCCTACTACCTGATCGACGTGGACAGTCGCGAGCGGGCGGTCGAGCTCGCGCGCCTGCTGCCGGACTGCCAGAGTGCGGGGCGATCCGTCGAGATCCGCGCGGTGATGCACTCGACCGCCGCGGACTTCTAGCGCACGACCTTGAACCAGAGATTGGTGGCGAGCTCGTTCTCGGCCGCACTCAGCCGTTCGAGGCCAACGGTCCGGCCTCCCGGTTGGTCGAACAGGCGTGTGCCGTCGCCGAGCATGACGGGGACGAACAGCAGCAGTACTTCGTCCAGTTCGCCGGCCTCGATGCACTGCTTGGCGACGTTCGCGCCGATCACGTTGACGTACTTGTCGCCGGCTGCCTCCTTCGCCATCGCGATCGCCTTCGCGAACTCGTCGACGTACGTGACGCCTGGCTCGGGACTGCTGGGCGGGCGGTGCGTGAGCACGAAGAGCGGGCCGCTCCACCCGCCGCCGAACGCCTGTCCCTCGCCGGCTTCGCCTTTGTGCGGGTCGTCCCCGTCGTGCGACCGGCGCCCGGCCAGGATCGAGCCGATCCGGGGGATCAGGTCGTCGACCTCCGGGTTCGGACCGAGGTACGGGCGCATCCACTGCATGTCGCCGTCCGGGCCGGTGATGAAGCCGTCGACCGACATCGTCACCGAGTACAGCACCTTCGCCATGAGGCCTCCTGCTCGCTCGTTGGTTGGTTCTTGTTGAGACGAGCGAGCAGGAGAAAACTCATCGGGACGTCGGGCCGACGTCCGACGGAGTGAGCGGGCGGTTGATCGGAGCGGCCTTGCTGTACTCGTCGGCGCCGACATCCGCCCTCCCGATGCGCGGCTGACCGTCGAGTTCCTTCGGCACATTCGGGTAGCTCTTGCTGGCGGCGTTGATCGCGGGACTCGAGGACGTGAGGCGGCGGATGCCGTCGGACCCGGCCGCGAGTTTCGGGTCCTTGCGGGAGAACCCATCGGCCGGAATGTTGCCGTCGGCGGCGGCGCCCCAGCAGAGGTTGCCTGACCACGCGATGCCATCCAGGTATGGCATCGACACCAGTTGCTTGCCGGAGTCACCGATCAGCAAGTTGTCGGTGATCGAGCAATCCAGCGGCGGCAGGGTCCGCTGCGACTCCCCGCTGATCGCCGTACCGCAGGACAGGACGGTGTTGAGTGCGATCGTCACCCGGTCCGGCGCGTCGTTGCCTTGGCGGCTCTCCGGTGAGTCCTCCGGCTTGTGGTCACGCACGCTGCCGCTGCCGAGCACGATGCCGGAGCCGCCGATCTGCTCGGTGTAGTTGTTCACGATCAGGTGATCGTTGCCGTAGATCCGGATCCCGTTGCTTCCGGCAAGGATGAAGTTGCCTTCGACCCGGGATCGGTTGCCGTGCCGGAGCACGATGCCGCCGAGGCTGTCGCGGATCGTGTTCTGCCGGATCGTGTTGCCGGTCGACTTGACAGAGATCGCCTCCGGATCGCCGTTGGCGCGCTCGAACAGGTTCTGCTCGACCAGCGCGCCGGCGTCACTCAGCGAGCGCCCACTGAGCCCGAGCCGGATCGGTTCGCCGCCGTTGGAGCCGGCGAAGGTGTGGTCGGAGAAGTAGTTGCGGACGATCCGCACACCACGCGCCATCCCGTCCGACCCGGGTCCCTCGACGCCGAGGAAGATTCCGAGCGTCGACTTCCCGTGGAAGTGGTTGCGCTCCACAGTGGTCGAGTCGCCGCGGACCATCAGCCAGTGCATCCCCTCGATGTCGGCGAGCTGAAGGTCGTTGCGGCTGATCGTCACGTGGTGACAGGTGGTCGGGATCTCGAACGTGGTCCGTTGCTTCAACGTGAACCCGTTGACGGTCACGTACGACGAGTCGCCGAACACGAACCCGCGGTTCCCGGTCAGCGTCACCCCGCCCACGGTCTCGGCCCGGATCACGATCGGTGCGCCGCCGGTCCCGCGCTTGCCCTGGATCGCGATGGTCTCGTCGCCGGGAGCGTCGTACGTGCCGTTGGCAACGACGATCTCGGTGCCGGGGTGGGCTGCCGCGATCGCCTTCCGGAGTTCGTCGAGCGTGCGGGCCCGGACGGCGCGGGCCTGGGTGGTGGCGGTGGATGTGGCTGTCGCGGGCAGCGCGGTGGCGGTGAGGCCGGCGCCGAGGGCGGTGGCCAGGAAGGTACGGCGATGCATGGCGTCCTCCGGGGGTGACTCGGGGCGGGGTCCGGATGTGGCTGCCCAGTCTGTGGGCGATCGCTGGCGCTGGCAAGCGTTTGCCAACTGTGGTCTCCGGATCTCCCGCAGGGTGGGACGAATGGGTGCCGGGTTCCGCGACACAGCCCCGGTGCGATCGCCTCGGGGAGCGCCGGTAGCCTTCCGGTAATCGACCTTTTCGGATTCGGGAACGAGGTGGATCGGGGCGATGCCGGAGCGGAACGAGGCGCGCCAGGTGCTGCCTGACGTCGAACTCCACCGGCCCTCCGAAGCCCGGCTCTACGATCTGTTCCTCGGCGGCAAGAACAGCTATGAGGTGGACCGCCGGCTGTTCCAGGAAGTCCTGGAGATCGCGCCCGAGGCACCGGCCCTGGCCAGGGAGAACCGGCGCTGGCTGGGCGACGCGATCCGCTGGATGGTCAGCGACGACGTACATCAGTTCCTCGATCTCGGCTGCGGTCTGCCGGCTCCGCCGAACACCCACGAGGTCGCACTGAAGGCCGATCGGCAGGCCAAGGTCGTGTACGTCGACAACGACCTGATGGCGATCTCGCACGGTCAGGCCCTGCTCGCGGACGACCGCAGCACGTTCTTCGCCGACGCCGACCTGACCGACCCCGAGTCCGTGCTCGAGCATCCAGTCGTCACCGAGGCCCTCGACCTGGAGCGGCCGGTCGGCATCATCCTCGGACTGGTGCTGCACAGGATCCCGGACACCAAACAGGTCCGGCGATTGGTCGCCGGCTACCTGGCCGCGGTGCCGCCCGGGTCGTACCTGGCGCTCACGCATCCGGTGAACGCCCGTGACGGCAGCCGGCTGGGCGAGTTCGCGACCGCGGTCGAGGACAAGCTGAAGGAGTCCTTCCCGGACCTCACCTTCCGCGCTCCGGTGGAACTCGCCGAGATCGTGGCCGGTCTCGAGCTGATCGAGCCAGGTCTGGTCGACCTGACCGGCTGGTGGCCGCCCGCCGAGCAGACGCTCAGTCCGACCGGTGCCGCCCTGCTGCTGTACGTCGCTCTCGCGCGCAAACCCTGACAATTCACTGGTGGATCGACCCGGGTCGCACCGATGATGGGTCACATGTCTGCTCAGGCTGCTGCTGCCGCTCACTGATCACGCGGTTCCCCGCCTGATCACGCCCGTCCCTGCGACGGGCCCCTTCAGCGTGCAGTCCACCAGCCTTGGAGCTCTTCTCATGCACCCCACGTCATCATCGGCGTCGGTCGAGATCGCGTGTGACGAATCGGGGTTCTCCGGGAGCAATCTCCTGGACCCCGAGTCGCCCGTGATCACCCACGCCAGTGTGGATCTCGACGTACCGGAGGCCGCCGAACTGGTCGCCGTCCTGCAGTCCCGGTTCCGGCGTCGCGGGACCACCGAGTACAAGTCCAACCTGCTGCTTCGGCCCGAGCAGCGACCCGCGCTCGAGTGGTTCCTGACCACGCTGCGCGGACACGCCCACGTCCACGTCATCGACAAGACGTCGTACGTCGCCGGCCGGGTGATCGAGTTGCTCGTCGACGAGCCGTCGTACGGCGATGGGACGCGGCTGGCGCGGGATCACGGGGAGGCCGTGGCGCTGTTCCGGCATCGGACCGACTTCTTGGACGCGTTCCTCGTCATGACGCGGACCAAGCGGTTGCGGCTGCTCGACCATGCCGCGATCGACCGGTTCTTCGCGTTGCTGCCGACTGATGTGGCGGTCCTCCGCGAGGTGACGCGGGCGCGGGTCGAGAAGGTGCTGCTGCGGTTGATCGACGACGATCGTTCGATCCCGCCTCCGCTCGAACCGATGGTGCCCGCGGTGGCCGACACGGTGTTGTTCTGGAGCGCCGGGCAGCGGTCGGTCGCGGTGGTGCACGACGAGCAGAGCGCGCTGACACGAGGTCGGATGGCGCGGCTCGGCGCCTTCCTGGCCGAGGCCGTCGCGCCCGCACCGCCGCCACTGCTCAGCCTGAGGCAGGTCGACTCCCGGCACGATCCTCGAGTACAGGCGGCAGACTTCCTGGCCGGCATCGCCCGCTGGCTCGCCACCGACCCGACGCCGGTCCCGGCCCTGACCGCGCTACTCGATCCGTATCTGCCGGTCTGACCTTCAGGCCTTTTCGGCGAGGAATGCTTCCCAGGTTCGGTGGCCGGTGGTGGCGCCGGTCAGGGTCAGGTTTCCGCCGGCCCGGTAGACCTTGCCGGCCTTGCCTGGAACGCGAACCGGCATCGACAGCCGGTGCTTGCCGGTGGTGCGCAGGTAGTCGCGTGCGAGTTCGCCAAGGCTGTAGACCTTCGGGCCGACCAGGTCCGGGACGAGGCCGGCGGGCTCGCCCAACGCCAGCTCGACGAGTCGCGCCGCGACGTCGCGCCCGTCCACCGGCTGGAACCGTACGCCACCGGGGATCGGCAGCACCGGGAGCTTCGCCATCATGCGCGCGGTGTTCCAGGCGAAGTCGTGGACCTGCGCGACCCGCAGTACCGTCCACGGCACCGACGACTCCCGCACGGCCTGCTCCGCGCCGAGCTTGGACTTGAAGTACGTCAGCGGGAGTTGATCCACCGCGGTCACCGAGATGTGTACCAAGTGCTTCACTCCGGCCCGCTCGGCCGCTCGCACCAGATTCCGCGTGCCGACGTCGTCCCCCTTCGGCCCACCCGCGAGATGGATCACCACGTCCACGCCGTTCAGAGCGTCATCGATCCCGTCCCCCTGCAGCAGGTCCGCCGCGACATGCTCGACCCCGTCGTCCTTGGGATGCCGGCTCAGCACCCTGACCTTCCAGCCCGCCTCCGCCACCAACGGCACCACCAGCCGCCCCAATGTCCCAGTCCCACCCGTCACCAACATCACGCCCACAATTCCTCCACTCATCACGACCCACCACCGGGCCCCACCCCTCTGACGTAGCCCGACGGGCAGATGTGACGGCCTCGCGGTCGCATTACGTCCGACTCAGGACGCTAGGTTCGCCAGGAGTGAGATCGAGCTTCGGGTAGCGCCGGCCGATGCCGCTCAGGGTTTCGCCGGTCCAGAACGGGTGGCCGGGTGCCGGGAAACCGAAGAGCTCGAGCTGGCGAGGAGTTGCCCGGTGGACGAACTCGTACCACGCCGGCTCGTGGCTGCGAGGCGCCCACGCCATGCGCTGGCCCCAATCGGCCTCAGCCGGCCGGTAGATGAGCTGCATCGAGTACCGCGCCCCGCGATGCTTCCACAGTCCGGTGCCGCGGTGGAAGGTACGGGTGTTGAACGCGATCACCGTCCCCGCGGGCGCGGCGCCGGACTGCTCGGCGTCGTACAAGTGGGTGTTGTCGTCAGGGGAGACGAAGTCGCCGGCACCGCCGTTGCGTGGGTAGAAGTTCGGGTTCATCGGCAGGTCTGCGGTGTGGTCGTACGGCACCAGGTGCGGCGGTCCGAGTTCCTCCGGGACATCGACGAGGAAGACGAACAGCTCGAGATGCTGGTAGCGATCCGCGGTGGACGGCACCAGGATGGTCTGGTTCAGGTAGTCGCGATGCAGTTCCTGGTCGTACGACGTGGCACCGGTGTACTTCGCCCAGGCCTCGGCCGACGAGAGCCGCAGATCTCTTTGGCCGAGCAGTGTCTCCGCGAGTCCCACGATCCTCGGGTGGACGGCGAGCAGGCTGAACGCCGTACTGGCGAACGGAAACGTGTCGATTCCGTCGAACTCGTCGTCGACGTACCGTTCGCGCCGCGCGTCAGTGCCGTCGTGGAATCCCTCGGAGGTCGGAAACATCGTCGGCAGTTCGCCCAGCGCCGGTGACAGTTCCTCGGCTGACAAGAACCCGGGCAGGATCACAAACCCGCGCGTTCGCCATTCGTCCGCCACATTCTCGGGCCACATGGCCGCCACCCTGCCGGTGTCCTGACCGGGTGCGCAATCGGATTAGGCCAGACTCGGATGCACAACCAAATGTCGAGGGCTGTTCTGGGGTTCCGACGTTGGGGGTGACGGCGCAGGGTGCGTCGTGTGCGAGGAGGTTGTGATGAAGTACTTGGTCTTGATCTATTCGAATCCGGAGCCGTGGGGGCATCCGACGATCGACTTCACCGAGGTGGGGCGGGCGATTCCGGAGGACGAGCGGGCGGCGATGCACAAGGAGTTCGAGGACATGCTGGCGGAGATCTCGGCGTCGGGGGAGTTCGTGACGGCCGAGGCGCTGGCGGCTCCGAGTACGTCGACGATCTATCGCGTCGGCTCCAAGGGCCGCCGGGTGGCGACGGACGGGCCGTACGCCGAGGCCAAGGAGCAACTCGCCGGCTTCTTCGTGCTCGACGTCGCCTCCCGGGAACGGGCCGAAGAACTGGCATCCCGCTTCGCTGGTCCCGGCGACACCGTTGAGTTGCGTCCGGCGATGTGACGATGGCCGGGATTCGCCTGTGCTCGCCGGCGATCAACTGCCCGAACGCCCTCGAACTGGCGGCGTTCTACGCGGAGATCACCGATGGACGGATCGCGTGCTCCGACGACGTCTGGGCGACCGTGGACGGGCCCGGGGGCCGGGTCGACTTCCAAAACGATCCGGCCTATGTCCCGCCCACGCAGTGACTCCGGTCACGGCCGCAGCTCTCGCGCCGGTCACGCTGCGGTCTCGCTCAGCGAGACGTGACGTACGACGTACCGCCAAGCGTCCGGCTCGCCTACCCTGATTGAACTTACCGAGAGTCAGGAGGGGCGAGCTGTGACGACTGTCGTCCTGATGGGTCCACCGGGTGCCGGCAAGGGCACACACGCCGACAAGCTCGCCGAGCAAGCCGCCATACCGGCCATCTCGACCGGCGACATCTTCCGCGCCCAGGTCGCCGCCGGGACGGACCTCGGCCGGAGAGCCCAGCAGTACCTCGACTCCGGGGCGTACGTCCCCGACGACGTCACGATCGCGATGGTCCGCGAGCGGCTGACCGAGGACGACGCCCGATCGGGCTTCCTGCTGGACGGCTACCCCCGCACCCTCGAACAGGCCGCAGTACTCGACGAGCTCCTCACTGCGCAGGAACGCCGCCTCGACGCGGTCGTCGTGCTGCGCGTCGATCACGAGGTCCTGGTCCGCCGCCTGCTCCGGCGAGCCGAGACCGAGCACCGCTCCGACGACACCGAGGACGTGATCCGGCGCCGCCTCAAGGTGTACGCCGACCACACCGTCCCGCTGATCGAGCTGTACGGCGACCGTGGCCTCGTGCACGAGGTCGACGGCCATGGCGAGGTCGCCGAGGTCCGCGAACGAGTCCTCCAGGTCGCCTACCGCCTCACCCCGGCCGAACGCCCCACCCCCGGCGCCTGACCAGCCGCGCCTGAACAGCCGCGCCTGTCCGAGCGCGCGGCTGTCCTGCCGTGGTGAGGTCAGCTGCGCCAGACCGGGGCGACTGACTTGCGGTAGTTGCGGCCGAAGACGCCGCTGATGATGGTGAGGACGGGCTTGGGGACGGTTCCGGTGATGGCGGCGGACGCCTCGGGATCGGCGCCGTCGAGGGCCCAGGCGAAGAACGTGCCCCCCTGTGCCGGGCTGACCTTGGAGAACTGCCGGCCCATCGCCTTCATCTCGGCGGTGTCCTTGTTCGCCAGGTACACCCCCTCGATCTCGGTCTCCTCGTGATCCAGATGCAGCACGGTGACCCGCTGCAGCTCCTGCATCGCGGCCAGTGCGGTCGCCGCATCCTCGGCGCTCGCAGTACGGCGAAGGGACGCGATCGCGTCGCGGGCCTTGGCCAGCGCGGTTGCCATCGTGTCGTGTTCGGCATCCATCTGGGTCAGCACGTCGCGGCTCACTCCGACCGATTCCAAGGCCGGCCAGGCGATGTCGTGCTCACCTTCGTGGTGCCGGACCAACTGCTCGTCGAAGTTGGCCCATGCGGTCGCGAGCTGCTCGGCCCGCGCCTGATCCCCCGCGGAAAACGCCCCCAGCGCGTCGACGAACCGCTGCAGATCCCGGCGGAACGCCGCGTGAATCGCTTTGTTCATGCTCATCTCAGCCATAGCTCGGAGTGTAGGCTGAAGGACGCTTGAAGTGGGGGTGTTCGGATGGGTACGACGGTCGAATTCTCCGGGACCGTACGCCGCTGGAACCCTGACAAACCGGGTGGTCTGGCCGTGGTCGACGTACCAGATGATTGCGTGACGCAACTAGGCGGCCGCAAGCAGCGACGGGTGACCGGGACGCTGAACGGTGCGGAGTTCGCCGGCAGCACGATGCTGGTCGCCGGCGGCGGATTCTGCGTCGGGGTCAGCAAGGCTGCGCTGAAGGCGGCGGATGCTGGGGTCGGCGACGACGTCGAGGTCGTCCTGCAGCGGGAACAACCGTAGCCCGGCGCCGGTTGTCGCTGGATATGCATGGTGAGTACAAGGTTCCGGGCGGCAAGCTGGTGGTTGCCGACCTGGATGTGATCGATGATCACATCAGGCGGGCGCAGATCAGTGGGGACTTCTTCCTCGAGCCCGATGATGCGCTGGAGCGGATCAACGGTGCGCTTGCCGGTCTCGCAATTGCGACGCCCGCGGCCCAGGTGGCTGCCCGCGTGCGTGCCGTGCTGGGGGATGGGGTCGAGATGCTCGGGTTCTCGCCCGAGGCCGTGGCCGTCGCCGTACGGCGGGCGCTGACCGGAGCGACCGGGTGGCGCGATCACCAGTGGGAGTTCGTGCACGACGTACCGCGGGAGCCCGCGCTGCAGATGGCACTCGACGAGGTGCTGGCCGAGCAGGTCGGTTCAGGTGAGCGTCCGCCGACGTTGCGGGTCTGGGAGTGGGCCTCGAACGCGGTCATCATCGGCAGCTTCCAGTCCCTGCGCAACGAGGTCGATCTGGAGGGCGCCGCCAAGCACGACGTGACAGTGGTACGGCGGATCAGCGGCGGCGGAGCCATGTTCGTTGAACCAGGCAACACGATCACGTACTCGCTCTACGTCCCCGAGTCACTCGTCTCGGGGCTGTCGTTCATCGAGTCGTACGCGTTCCTCGACGACTGGGTGATCGGCGCGCTGAACGATCTCGGCATCGCAGCGACGTACCAGCCGATCAACGACATCACCTCGCCGGCCGGCAAGATCGCCGGCGCCGCGCAGAAGCGGTTCGCCGGTGGTGCCGTCCTGCACCACGTCACGATGGCCTATGACATGGACGCCGGGAAGATGCTCGAGGTACTGCGGATCGGCCGCGAGAAGCTGTCCGACAAGGGAACGACGAGCGTGAACAAGCGGGTCGATCCACTGCGCAGCCAGACCGGCCTCGATCGCGCGGAGGTGATCGACCGGATGGCCGCGTCCTTCGGCAACCGCTACGGCCTCAAGCCAGGCAGCATCGACAAGGCCACGGTGGACCTCGCCGAAGAACGCGTCACCACCAAGTTCGGCACGGAGGAGTGGCTCACCCGAGTCCCGTAATCGCTACGGCGCTTCCGCTCACGCGGACTCTGGTGTCGTCGGCACGCAGCTCGACCTGGATGCGGCTCGGGCGGCCCAGATCGTCACCTTGGTGCAGTGTCAGCACGACTGGCGGTTCGACCAGCCTGCGCTCGCGCAGATAGGCGCCGAACGCCGCAGCCGCCGCCCCGGTCGCCGGATCCTCGACCACGCCACCGACCGGGAACGGATCCCGTACGTGGAACACCGTCGGGGATTCTCGCCACACCAACTGCAGCGTGGTCAGATCCCGCTGCAGCATGTAGGCGAGCAGCCGGTCGAAGTCGTAGTTCAGGTCGGCAAGTCGTTGCCTGGTCGACGCACTCACGATGAGATGCCGCGCCCCGGCGTACCCGATCGCGGGCGACAGAGCAGGATCGATCTCGTCCTCATGCCAGTCGAGGATCTCGAGTACGTCGCTGATGTCGTCGATCTCCTCGACGTGCGGCTCGACGCTGGTCAGCGTGGCCCGCAGCCCGTCCGGTGACTCCTCGACGACGACCGGCACGAGTCCGGCCTGGGTCGAGAAGACGAGCTCGCCTGGACCGACTCGCTCGGCCAGCGCGACCGCGGTGGCGACTGTCGCGTGCCCGCAGAACGGCACCTCAGCCCTGGGGGAGAAGTAACGGATCGGGATCACCCCGTCACTGCCGCCGGTCCCGCTGGTCAGGAAGGCGGACTCGGAGTACCCGACGTCAGCGGCGATCGCCTGCATCTCGGCGTACGTGAGTCTGCTCGCGTCGAGCACCACACCGGCCGGGTTCCCGCCGGCCGGGTCGGACGTGAACGCCGTGTACCGCAGCACTGTCATCCGGTCATCCAATCACTGCCGCTCCAGCCGGACGAAAGTCGCACTCGGGTCACTGACCATCTCGGTCACCTGGAACGCGCCCAGCGCGTCGTCCACGCCGTCGAACAGGCGCTCGCCGGCGCCGGCCAGGATCGGCGCGACGACGAGGTTGAGCTCGTCGATCAGACCGGCCCGCAGGTACTGCTGGACTGTGTGGGCGCCACCTGCGATGACCACGTCCCCGCCGCCGGCGGCCTTCAGCGCGCGCTCCAGCACGGCCTCGATCGGCTCATCGGTGAAGTGGAACGTCGTACCGCCCTCCATCGGGATCGACGGCCGCAGGTGGTGGGTGAGGACGAAGGTGTCGTGGTGGTACGGCGGGTTGTCGCCCCACCAGCCCGTCCACGACTCGTCCTCCCACGCACCATGCTGCGGACTGAACATGTTGCGTCCCATGATCGTGGCGCCGACACCTTCGGCGTACCCGTCGATCCGGTCCGCCCCGAGCCCGCTCTTGCCGGCGGCCTGGTCTGCCTGCGCGACCTCCATCCAGTCGTGCACCTTGTCCATGCCGTCGCCGAACGGCGCGTCCAGCCGCTGACGCGGACCGGCCGCGATCCCGTCGAGAGTGATCGTGAAGTTGTGGACCCGAACCCGTGCCATGACAATCTCCTCAGTCTGCGTGCGGTCCTGCCTGCACCCCCAGGTCGGAACCGCCCCGACCGCCTTGACATGGTCAGTCTGTCCAATCCAACTGCCCCTCCGGAATCCCCAAGCCCCGCCCAAACTCCTGCGCCTCGGCGCGCGCCGCCGTGTCACCGCGCTCGTAGCGGAACACTCGGCCCGGGAACACGACGAACACCTCTCGCGCGTCATGGAAGTCGGCGTACCAGCCCGGCTGATCCAACGTCTCAGCTAGCGTCTCCGCCAGTAGTTCGGCCCGCTCGTCCTCGACGCCGAACTCCAGCACAGACCACACCGGCGCCTGACTCGGTGTCGCACTCGCCACGGCGTACCGACTGATCCTCCGCACCACCAGCGGCACGTCCGCGATCTCCACGCCAACGCGCAGACTCTCCAAAATCAACGCACCCTCGAACACCCAGCCTCCTCCCGACTTCTGCAGAGGAGGCTAGGGGCACCCGCCGACAGTTCTGCGAAGAGCTGGCCGAGGCCGAAGACGACCGTCAGCTGAGCAGCAGCAACACCAGCATCGGCCCGGCCACCGGAACCACCCGGAGCGCGTCTAGCGTGGGGTTGTGGAGCGGATCGGGTATGTCATTTTGTACGTCGAGGATCTCGGGGCGTCGGTGGAGTTCTACCGGGACGTGATCGGGTTGCCGTACAAGTTCACCGATGCGGGGTATGCGGAGTTCGGCACCGAGGGGACGCGGTTCGCGTTGTTCGAGCGGCGGCGCGCGGAGTGGTTGACCGGGCGGACGGTCTCGCCGGGGGCGGCCGGCGAGGTGGTGGTGATGGTCGACGACGTGGACGCGTGGGCCGATCGGCTCGCGGCCCGCGGAGTCGAGGTGCTCAGCGGGCCGGCCGATCGGCCGTGGGGCCACCGGACCGCGCATGTCGCGGATCCGGACGGGTTCGTGGTCGAGTTCGCCCAGGAGATCCCGCGGCTGCGCGGCCGCCGCGTGTGAGATTGGTTGTCAGGGGCAACTATATCAGCGGTGCCGGTTCTGGTACTGCCAGCGGCGGCGGTGCGCGCCGCTGATCAGGACGATCCAGAACATGCCCCACAACAGCCACGGTGCGGCCAAGGTGATCGCGGTGATCACCAGGGCGATCATCAGGATCGGGGCGAGCATCACGAACGGCGGCGGACCTTGGCGCCGCTGCCGCTTGGCGGTCCGTGGCGACCACGGTCCCTGCGCGCCCTGGAGGTCGGCCGGGTCCGGGAGGTCGTCGAACAGTGGCTCGAGGTCGTCGGCGTACCGCGCTCGGGTCGCCTGCTCGCTGCGCTCCTCGAACTCGGTCTGCGTCAGGCGGCCCGCGACGAAGTGGTCGCTGAGCACGGCCACGGCCTGGTCGCGTTCGGTGTCACCGATCCGGACCGGGCCGCGGCGCCGCTCCGGCGTACGGTCAGAGGCTTCGCGCCGATCGTCCTCGCGGGGATCCAGCGAGCGCCAGTCCGGCCCGCCCCAGTCGGGTCCACGCCAGTCGCGGCCGTGCCAGTCGCGGTCCTGCCAGTCACGGTTGTGCCAATCGTGGCGGCGACGGTTGCGGCCGCGCCGGTCGGTGTCGCGCGAGTCGGGGTCGCGCCACTCCGGCAGGGGCGAGCTCATGACCGGTCCTGCTCGTCGTCCGGTCGCTCGTCCGCGAGAATCCCGTACAGCTTCCGCCGCAGTTCGGCCAGCGCGTCCTTGGTCTTCGCCTGCTGCTCCGGCGTGCCGGTCGCGAGGATCTGCCACATCGCCGTCGCCACCTGGCCGAGCAGCGGCTTCAGCCCGTTCTCGTCGTCGTCACTCGGTGCGCTCATCGCCTCCCACGGCGCGGACACCTCGTCGGAGTGCTCGGCGACGTACGCGCGTCCCTCGTCGGTCAGCGTGAAGGTACGGCGGCCGACCTCGGCGTCGGCGGTGACCAGGCCCTCGTCCTCGAGTTGCTGCAGGGTCGGGTAGATCGACCCCGGGCTGGGCTTCCACACCCCGCCGCTGCGCTCGGCGATCTCCTGGATGATCTGGTAGCCGTTCATCGGCTGCTCGGCCAGTACGGCGAGGATCGCGGCGCGCACGTCACCACGCCGAGCCTTCGGCCCACGCCAGCGCGGCGGCGGACCCCACGGCGGGCCGAACATCTGGCCGCCACCGCCGAACATCCCCCACTGCCCGGAGAACGGCTGGTGGTGTCCGCGGTGACCGCGCCGTCCGGTCATGGCCGCCTGCAGTTCGTCCTTGATGTCGTCGAAGACTGAGCAGTGCTGTGCGAGCTTCTGCCACGGCCAGCCCGCGGCGTACGTCGATCCGGTCATCCCGACCACCCGTCCCTCAGGAGAGAATGCGATACGTCGACGATATATCGCGACACATCGCAACCCAAGGGGCTTGTGCCTCGGGACTTGGCTCAGGACGTGAGCTTGAGATCCGCCACCGTGGCGACCAGCAGCAACGAGTCACCCTCGACGGACACCTGCTTCAAGGTTGCGTCGAACGGCAGCTGTGGAAAAGTCAATCCACGGGCCAGTTGCGATTTCACCGCGTTGCGCACCACCGACGGGATGGAGTCGGACATGTCGCCGACGGCCAGCGTGATCCGGCGACCCTTAACCTGCGGGGTGACGGTCACCTCCGCGTTCAGGCCGCCGGCGGTCAGCCGCGCGTGCAGTTTGCCGTCGACGATGCGGAAGCTCAGAGCTTTGATGCTGGTGGTGCTAGCGGCCAGCTTGGTCAGCTCGTCCGGCGACAGGTGCACCCGCATGGCGGTCGAGTCGACGGTGACCGCCGTACCGGGCTTCTGCTGGAGCAGCGCCCGCGGTACGTGCACGCCGGACATCTCCACCACGAGATCCTCAGCGGCGACGTCGTTCGAGAAGGTCGGTTGCTTCATCGTCAGCGTGACCGAGGAGAACTTCTCCTTGGCCAGCTGTGGAAGGAACCCGAAGCCGCCCACTTCGACGGAGGTTTCGGTGGCCTCCACGTCGTACTTCGCCGCCTGGTTCTCGGCCATCGTGGCGAGCCGGTTCTCGGCCGCCCACTCCGCGGCCCGGTCGACCGCGACCGCCAGTACGCCCAGCACGATCACCGTCACCACCAACCGCCGCAACCAGCGGCCCGATCCTCTGGATCTCATTCCTGCCCTTCCGACAACGGCGGATCCGTCGTCCGCACAGCGTAGTTCCCCGATGCAGGGCACTAGGGGCAGACGTTCGGGACGCGGATTCAGTTGGCGTCGGTCGCGCGAAAGCCGGCGATGGTTTCGCGCAATGCGTCGTCGGTCGCGGTGGGTTTGATGCCAAAGGCAACAGTCGCGGCGGTGGAGTCGACGACGAACGGGCGGCGCCACTGGTACTGCGTTTCGATCATCTCGCGAGCGTCCGGGTTGAACAGGCCGCCGATGCGCAGCGCGATGGTGGGCATCGCTGAGATCCGGGCCGCCGGTGCTCCGGCGAGCTCGGCCGTGCAGGTCGCGAGAGCGCGGATCGACATCGGGTCCGGTGTCGGCACGTGCCACGCTCGTCCCCAGGCGGTCTCGTCCGCTGCGGCCGCGATGAGGGTCTGAGCAACGTCGCCGACGTACGTCCAGCTGTGGGGCACATCCAGGTCGGCGGGCGCCGATGCGCGCTTGCCTTGCAGCACCTTGGGCAGCACCAGAATGCTGAACGGCGAGGCCGCGCCGGCGCCTAGGTAGTCCGAACCGCGCACCTCGGCCGTCCGGATCCGGCCCGCCTGATGCGCGGCCAACGCGTCGGTCCAGAGCTTGGCCCGGACCTGTCCCTTGACGGAGTTGGGCTGCAGGGGAATGTCTTCGGTGACCGGTCCGTCGACCTGCCCGTAGGCGTACAGGTTCCCGGTCGTCACCAGCACGGCTCCGCTGACCTCGGCCGCATGCACCAAGGCGGCTCCCAATGGAGGCCAGTCGGTTGGCCATCGGTGGTACGCCGGGCCTGCGCACGAGTACAGCGCCACTGCGCCTTCTGTGTGCCGCGCTAGGGCTTCGGCGTCGCTCCCATCTGCTGCAACTCGCTCGATCTGGGCCGTCTCGCCGTTCTCCTGAAAAGGGCTGGGTTGGGGAGCGCTGCCACGGCGGGTGATGAGGCGGACCTGTTCACCCTTGGCGGCGAGCAACCGAGCGGTGGCCGAGCCGACCGGACCGGCGCCGACAACGACGTGCAGGGACATGGCGGACAACCCTTCGTGACTGATGTTCTTGAGTGAGACAGATGTTCTTGAGCGAGAACAGTGTTCTCTAATGAGTTCACTGTACTCCATCCTGTGTCAGACTGAGCCCATGTCCGCACCGTCCCTGCGCGCCCGGGTCCGCTCGGAGATGAGCCAGGAGATCAAGGACGTCGCCCGTCGGCACCTCGCCACGGACGGCGCCAACCTCTCCCTGCGCGCCGTCGCCAGGGACCTCGACATCGTCGCGTCGGCTCTCTACCGCTACTTCCCGAGCCGCGACGCCCTGCTCACCGCGCTGATCATCGACGCGTACGACGCCCTCGCCGCCGCCGCGACCACCGCCGAGTCCGCCGTACCCCGGGAGGATCTCCGCGGCCGCTGGCTCGCCGTCTGCCGCGGCGTCCGCACCTGGGCGCTGGCCCACCCGGCCGAGTACGGCCTGATCTACGGCAGCCCTGTCCCCGGGTACGCCGCGCCCCAGGACACGGTCGAGCCGGCAACCAAAGTGATCCTGCTCCTCGCCGCGATCGTCACCGACGCCGGCGACCGCATCCGCTCGCTGACCGCCTCGCCGCTGACGGCACCGCTCCGCGCCGACCTCCGCCGCCTGATCCGGGAACGCCAGGGCACCATGCTCGAGGAACGACTCGACCGTGTCCTGGTCGCCTGGACGCATCTGTACGGCGTACTCAACTTCGAAGTCTTCGGCCGCCTCGACGAGATGATCGAGGCTCGCGCGGAGTACTTCGACCACCACATGATCCTGATGGCCGACCTCACCGGCCTCCCCGCGTGACCACCGAGACGTTCGCCGACTACCGCGGCCTCCTGTACGCCGTCGCCTATCGCGTGCTCGGCAGCGTCGCCGAGGCCGAGGACGTCGTCCAGGACTCCTGGCTGCGCTGGAGTCGCGTCGACCCGGCCACCGTGGACGACGCCGAGGGCTACCTGGTCCGGGTAGCGACGCGTCTCGCCATCGACCGCCTCCGCAGTGCAGCGGTACGTCGTGAGTCCTACGTCGGACCGTGGTTGCCGGAGCCGATGCTCACCAGTCCGGACACGGCCGACGACGTCGTACGCAACGACTCGGTGTCGACGGCCATGCTGCTGGTTCTGGAAGCACTGTCGCCGACCGAACGCGCAGTCTTCGTTCTGAACGAGGCCTTCGGCTACAGCCACACCGAGATAGCCCGCATCCTCGGTCGCCAGGACGCCGACATACGGCAGCTCGCGCACCGCGCCCGCAAGGCGGTTGCGGCCCGCCGACGCCGGTACGACACCGACCAATCCACGCAGCGGCAGGTGACGGAGAAGTTCCTCGCGGCCTGCCTGGACGGTGATGTGAAGGCATTGATGGACGTGCTCGCACCAGACGTCACCTTGATCAGCGACGGCGGCGGACTCACCGGTGCGCCACGCAAGCCGATCCACGGCCCGGCGTACGTCGCGCAGGCGTTCATCGTGCTGTCGCGGCGCCGCCCCGACGGTTCCCGGGTCGAGATCCGTCAGCTCAACGGCGCACCGGGCTTCGTGATCACCTCAGGAGGTACGGCGGTCGTCGCGGCGACGTTCTACCTGGTGGATGGCGCGATCGACACCATCCACGTCGTCAGCAACCCGGAGAAGCTGACCGGCGTGAGCTGATTCACTGTCACGTCTCGGCACGCTGTCTCGTCCGTGGGGCGCCCCAATCACCCCACGGAACGGAGCCATCGTGTTCGCCGCCTACCTCGCCGCCACGCTTCTCGCCGCCGCCCTGACCGGCAGCGCGGCCGTTGCCAATCTCATCGGCCACGACTACCCGAAGTCCCAGGCCGACGTGGTCGGCGTCCCGTATTCGTGGATGCTCCCGCTCGGCACGCTCCTCGCGGCCGGCGCCCTCGGCTTGCTGGCCGGCTTCGTCGTACCGACTCTCGGCACCCTCGCGGCCGCGGGTCTCGTCCTGTACTTCGTCGGCGCCTTCGCTGCCCACCTCCGAGCCCGCGACCGCCACTTCGGCCCTTGGTCGCTGTACTTCCTCAGCTCCCTGGCAGCTCTGGCCACCGGCCTCCTCTATCACTGAGCGTCGACCTTGAAGGGATCGTGCTCGGCCAGCAGTTTGTCCAGTCGCGCCTGGTCGACCCGGGTGGTCACCTCGGACAGTTCGTGCCGGTCCCGCACCACCTTGCACAAGGTCACCGTCGACGTGACGACGTACAGCAGGCCGATCGCCAGGAACGCCCGGATCCACCCGGGTGCGGGCAGGTAGACGAGCCCGAGCGCCATCGCCGTCAGTGAGGCGCCGAACGAAAGAAGTGCCTGCCCGTAGAACGCGGCAGTCTGCGAAGGCTGAATTGTTTTCGTCATGCGGCAATCGTCAGCGCATCCGACCCCCGCCACATGCGCTGAACTACTCAACCGCCAACGGCATCAGGGCAGAGCGCGACGCAGGCGAAGCTCATCGCGAATGGCGGGCGGCACGGGCAGTCGGTACGACTCCAGCGCTCTGGCGTAGGCGGTCAGTGAGGCGGCGAGACGGTCGGCGTCGCTGCTGGGCGCGCTGCCGCGGCGTGGAGCTCCTCGAGTCACGCGATTGGCTGCCCGGGCGGACCTGACTTCGGCGAGCAGGTGCGAAAGGTCGTGATCCTCGGCCGTACGGCGCGAGATTCCGGCGAACACAGGTCGTGATCGAGTCGTCATCGGGCATCGCCCTATCGCCAGCCGGTTCCTGACATGCCGCCTGGAATGCCGTCGTTCCGGAGTCCCACCAGCCTACCCCTCTGGACTAAACGCACTGATGGAGGTAACTTACAACGTAAGCATACAACGTAAGTATGCGGCGAGCCGGTCGGAACCGGCGTCTTCAGCAGGGGGAAACACATGTTGGCCATCACTCAGACGACGTACGGCGAGACCGATGTTCTGGAGCTGCGCGACATCGGCAAGCCCGCCATCGCCGCTGACGAGGTATTGATCCGCGTCCGCGCGGCCGGCGTGGATCGTGGCGTGTGGCACGTCATGGCCGGCCTGCCGTACCCGGTTCGCCTTGCTGGGTACGGCGTTCGGGCGCCGAAGAACCAGGTACTGGGCATGGACGTAGCGGGGATCGTGGAGGCGGTCGGCGCCGACGTGACCAGGTTCCAGCCGGGTGACGAGGTGTTCGGGGTCGGCAAGGGCGCCTTCGCGGAGTACACCGCTGCCTTCGAGCGCAAGCTCGCGCCGAAGCCGGCGAACCTGACCTTCGAGCAGGCGGCCGTCGTACCGATCTCCGGCATGACTGCCCTGCAGGGCGTGCGTGATCAGGGCGAGGTCGCGTCGGGCCAGCAGGTGCTGGTCACCGGTGCGTCGGGCGGCGTTGGTTCCTATGCAGTGCAGCTGGCCAAGGCGTTCGGGGCCGAGGTCACCGGAGTTTCCGGTGCGAGCAAGATGGATCTGGTCCGGTCGCTCGGCGCGGATCACGTGGTCGACTACCGGCGCGACGACTTCGCGGCGGGACCGCAGCGGTACGACGTGATCCTCGACATCGCCGGAAACGCTTCCCTGTCACGACTTCGGCGCGCTCTCACGCCGAAGGGGACTGTTGTCATCATGGGTGGCGAGAACGGTGGACGGTGGCTCGGCGGCACCGATCGCCAGATGCGGGCGGTGGTGCTGTCACCGTTCGTCAGTCAGCGCTTGCGGACGTTCATCAACTCGGAGAAGGCCCAACACCTGCTCGACCTCACGCCGCTGCTCGAATCCGGCGCCGTAGTACCGCCGATCGATCAGCGTTTCCCGCTGAGCGAGGTCCCGAAGGCCATTCAGTACCTGCTCGACGGCCACGCCCGCGGAAAAGTCGTCATCACTCTGCCGTAGGTGTGCGGAGGCCGACGAGCTCGGTGCTGACCTGCCAGAGCCGGGTGGCGGTGGCTTCGTCGTAGCTGCGGTCGGAGGACTTCGTGGTCGCGGACTTGGCGAAGTAGCGGCCTGTCACGTGTTCCAGTTGCGGATCGGATGCGACGTAGATCGAAGTGGCGGCGCCCTGAGCCGGCCGTTTCATGAAGGGCCGCAGCAGTGGCACCAGCAGTCGCTGGGCTCGGCCGGGATCCTCGCCGCCGAACCCAGTGCTCACCAAGCCGGGGTGCAGTGCGTTGGCCGTCACGGAAGTGCCCTGCAATCTCCTCGCCAACTCGTAACTGAACAAGACGTTCGCGAGCTTCGACTGGTTGTAGGCGCGGGACCCGGAATAGTCCCGCTCGTTCTGCAGATCGTCGAAGTCGATACGCCCCATCGACTGAGCGTTCGACGCCACTGTGACGACTCGGGCCGGGGCGCTCTGCCGCAGTCGATCGAGCAGCAGGTTGGTGAGCAGGAACGGCGCGAGGTGGTTCAGGGCGAACGTGTGCTCCAGGCCGTCGGCAGTGACATGACGGGTCTTCCAGTAGCCGCCGACGTTGTTCACCAGTACGTCGAGCCGCGGCAGCTTCCGCAGTACTTCATCGGCCGCTCGCCGTACCTCAGCTTGCGAGGAGAGGTCCGCGACGAACCCATCCGCTTGGCCCACCGCGCGGATCTCCCGTACTGCGTCGTCGGTCCGCGCGCTGTCCCGGCCGATGATCGCGACGTGTGCACCCATCGTGGCCAGGCCGAGCGCGGTCGCCTTCCCGATGCCTCCGGTAGCGCCGGTGATCAGTACGGTCTTCCCAACCATCGATGTGGCCATGCGAACCCGCCCCCCAGCACGTCCACGATGCCGCCAGCATGCGTCATCTCCCGCCGCGCTGGCCCCAGCATGTGCCCCTGCCGTGGGTGTGTCCATCGACAGGCGACAATCGGGAGATGGCCAAACGTCGCGACCGTCAGCCGGCGGTCACTCCGCTGTCGCCCTGCCCCTGCGGTCTGGACGCCACGTACGGCGACTGCTGCGGTGCCCTCCACCAAGGCAAGGCAGCAGCCACAGCCGAGCAGCTGATGCGATCCCGCTACACCGCCTTCGTCGTACGCGACGCCCGCTACCTGCTGCAAACCTGGTCAGCCGACACCCGACCACCAACACTCAACTTCGCCGACGACGTCCAATGGACCGGCCTGGAAATCCTCACCACCACCGCCGGCACCCCCTTCCACACCGAGGGCACCGTAGAATTCCAAGCCCACTTCACCCACAACGGCACCCCAGAAACGCAACAAGAAACCAGCCACTTCACCCGCGAAAACGGCCTATGGGTCTACGTAAAACCCCTACCCGACCACGAGTCCCCGTAGGTGTCCTCCCGGCCTGTCAGCCGGCTTTCATGTTGCCGAAGAGGCCGCCGATGACGCCGCTGACGAAGGCGGTGACCAAGAGGATCATCTCCGAGCCGAGCGTTGTGGTCTTGAATGCCAGTGTGATGATCGTTGCCACGAGCACCAACGCCACCGCCGCGAAGCCCGCGACATAGACGAGCATCCGGTCCTTCGACTCCTGCGGCATCAGGCTGTCCAGATAGGCCTTCCGCTGCTCCGCAGTCATCTGGTCGATGGCCGCCGTGGCGACCTCGGCAGCCTGCGCAGGCTGAGCTGCGATCGCTGCCCGGATCGCCGCCACCTGCGTCGGCCGATCCGACATGGAAAATCCGTTGATGATCTCAACCGTCATGACTCCCCCTCATGAACGTGCGCGAGCAGATCTCCCCAGACCTGCTCGCATTCCCCTTGGCCGAGATGGTGACACAGCGTAGTAACCCAGTCCAGACATCGCCTGACCCCAAACACAGATCGTTACCGGGGCGCCGAAACCTTAGGTTTCGCGCCAGGTTTCGGCGAAGGCTAGGGCTGCGGAGCTGCCGAACCAGCCTTCTGGGTGGTGGGGTTCGCCGTGGGCGGGGGTGCCGTTGACGCGGACCGAGGCTGCGGCGCAGGGGCGGGCTATGGCTGAGGTTTCGAAGCCGGTGAGGTGGGTGATGACCTGGAAGGTGTCGAGTACGTCGCGCCATTCGAGGTCGATCGTGGTGGTGGCGGTGACGCAGGTGATGCGGTAGAAGCGGTCGCCGTCGGAGACCTCGACGAAGCGGGCTGGGACCGGTGGGCTGGTCTCGATGCCGAGGCCGCGGATCGTGTCGTAGTCGCGGTAGAAGTGCTCCCAGACGTACTCGGCCAGCTCAGGGTTGTCGGCGTACATCCCGATCGGTGCGTCGGAACCGAGTCCCGACCCGTCGGGATCGGCCCAGATCAGCAGTGCGCGGCCCGAGCCGACGGGGGAGTAGCGCGCTGTCCACATGCTCACCAGTACGACGATGTCGTCGCTGCCGGGGCGGTAGAGGATGATCATCGGATTCTCGCCGGCGACCTTGATGCCGCGCTGGATGATGGGCTCGACCATGCTGCCTCCTGAGCTGCGTCTCCGGTCGCCTCGAATGCTCCCACGGCGCGGACCGGGCGACGACGGCGTCCGATACGCTAGGCTCCGCGCGGTCGGCCCCCGTAGCTCAGGGGATAGAGCAGTGGTTTCCTAAACCATGTGCCGCAGGTTCGAATCCTGCCGGGGGCACCC
>NZ_SJKD01000012.1 GCF_004331485.1 Kribbella capetownensis | reverse complement strand
AGACAGCTCCACTCCACGCCGGGAGGCCTTCACGCATCAACCACACTCACCGCGTGTCGTCACACTTTCTCAACCAACGTGCCTGATCAGTACAGCTAGTTCACCGCGTAGACGATGAGCTTGTTACCATCCGGGTCGGCCAGGTGGAAGACGCTGATGCTTCCGATGTCCTCAACCGCCCCGACCTCCGTGGCGTGCTCGGCGGCGAACGAGTGCGCCGCCTGGATGTCGTCGGCGTGCAGCATCAGCAACGGCCCGCCTGGCCGGAACGTCCCCCTGGCGTAGGCGTGCCCGTCCAGGGTCAGGCCGGTGGGACCGTCCATCGGCACGTCGTAGATCAATCCCTCGTGGCTGGTCTCCTGCCTGGGCACTCCGAGCAGGGCGCCGTACCAATCGATGGCGCGCTGCATGTCGGTGACATGGACGAACACAGCGCCGATCCGGTTGTGGATCGGCGAACCTCCAGGCGAATCAACCATGTCCGCACGCTAGCTGGCGGCACCGACGGTTTCGGTCAGACGGCTAGGACCTGGCAGAGGAGGTCCAAGGCGCCCGGGTAGGCGTGGTCGGGTGGGGTGCCGTAGCCGACGATGACTGCTTGCCGGGTGGCCTGGGTCGGAGTGAAGTGGTAGCTGCTCAGGGTGGCGAGACCCAGGCCCTGGCGGGCAGCCCGGGCGACCATGTCTTCCGCGTCGCCGGGGACCTCCAGGAGGACATGCATACCGGCCGATATGCCGGCGACCTTGACGTTCGGGGCGCGGACGGCGAGCAGTTCGACCAGCCGGTCCCGGCGTCGGCGATAGTGCAGCCGGGATCGCCGTACGTGCCGGTCGTAGTGGCCGGAGGCAATGAACTCGGCGAGGGTGAGCTGCTCCAGGGTCGCGGTCTGGAAGTCGGCCGTCCGCTTGGCCGCAACCACCGGCTCGATCAACCGCTGCGGCAACACCATCCACGCGAGCCGCAGCCCCGGCGCGAGGCTCTTGCTGGTCGTCCCCGTGTACACGACCCGCTCAGGGTCAAGCGCCTGCAGCGCGCCCACCGCCTGCCGGTCGTACCGGAACTCACCGTCGTAGTCGTCCTCGATCAGCACTCCCCCGGTGTCCCGTGCCCACTCGACCGCCGCAGTACGACGCTCAGGCGCAAGCGGCACGCCCATCGGCATCTGGTGTGCGGGTGTGAGCAGTGCACCGTCACCAGTCAGCTGGGACACCTGCGCACCCAGCTCGTCGACCGTGAGCGGCACAGGCGTGAGACCCCGCGACCGGATCACGTCCAGGTGCAAGGCGTACCCGAACTCCTCCACGGACACGGTCGTCCCGCCCATATTCCGCAGTACTTCGCTGAGCAGGCTCACGCCCTGCACATAGCCGGAGCAGATCAGGATCCGTTCGGGATCGGCACGGACTCCGCGGGCACGGGCGAGATACTCGGCGAGCATGCGGCGCAGTTCGATCCGGCCGCGCGGATCGCCCAGACCGAACGCCTCGTTGGGTGCCGCGGTCAACGCCTTCCGCGCGGCGGTCAGCCACTCGCCGCGCGGGAACGTCGAGACATCAGGAGCGCCGGGAGTCAGGTCGTAGCGGTACGCCCTTGCCGCAGGCAACGACACGTCGGGAGCCGGTGGGGTGGTGGCACGGTTGGCGACAACGGTGCCGGAGCCTTGACGGGCGGTCAGCCAGCCCTCGGCAACGAGTTGACCGTAGGCGTCCGCAACGGTGTTGCGGGCAATGCCGAGATCCTTCGCCAATGTCCGCGACGACGGCAACCGCGTGCCGGCCGGCAACCGCCCGCTCCGGATCGATGCATGCAACGCTTGAACCAGATCGTTCCGGCCCCGTGACGCCGCCAGGTCCAGGTGCAAGTCAGAACCGGCAGCCCCTCGATCCTCCATGCTCTGGACCTTATGCCTCGACCGAATCACTCAGCCACGCGAACCACCGGACGCCGGACCCCTTGAGGCCTGCTGCCGCCGGGACGATACTCGAAAGATCGGCTGTGACCGGCCGATTCGTGGTGGGGGGCGCCGCACACACAACGGGGCGCAGGGGGATCACTTGGCGTCACCTCGCCGTCCATGCTTGGAGGGGGAAGCGATGCCAGGTCAGGAGGAGTACGACAAGCTCGAGGGCAGGATCGTCAGGCTGGAACAACAGGTGACGACGCGGTCCGAGCCGGATATCCAGGACATCACTGCGGAGGAGTTCCGCATCTATCTCAAGGTCCGCGACATCTTGGCGCAGCTGATCGGCCCCGGTTCCGGCTGCGCGCCGGGCCGGTTCGGCAGCGGCGTCGCCGCCGGCGGCACCGGCTGCGCGCCGGGCGTGATCGGCCCCGGCGACGACGTCGGCGGCTCTGGCTGCGCCCCGGGCGGGTTCGGCGGCGGTGCGGTCGGGCGATTCGGAGACCTCGGCGGATGACCTCGCGGCGGCCAGGTCCGGGACCGTTCATCACAGCGGTTCCCGGCCTGGACGTCGTCGACTTCGATTCCTCGGACGGACCACGCCACGTCATTCTCAGGACGCCGTCGACGACGTTGCGGCTGGAGGGCGGGGTCGCGCGGGTGGTGCGGGACAGGATCCTGCCGGCGCTCGCACAGCCACTCAGCCGTGCGGAGCTGCTCGACGAGTTGTCCGATCTGCCGGCAGCCGAGATCCATCGACTGGTCGGCTCGCTGCTCGATTCGGGTGTCTTGGTGGAGGAGAACGGCGCGGCGCCAGACTGGCTGTATGCGGTGCCCTCGCGCGACGACGACCTGCTCGCCAGACGGTTGGCCACGATGCGAGTTGCTGTGGTCGGGCAAGTGGAGGTTCTTGTGGGAGCCGGGATCCCAGGCCTGATTCGAGCGCCGTACCCGTCTCGGCGCGAAGAGCTGCCCGCCTTGATGGCGGGTGCTGATCTCGTCGTCGCGGCTGGTGATGGCTCGCTGCCGGTCCTGCATCAGTGGGTCAACGCGGTCGGCCTGGAGCTCGGCGTACCGACGTTGCATGTGGAGTTGCAGGCCGCCGGGGCGACGGTCGGCCCGCTGGTACTGCCCGACGGCGGGCCGTGTTACCTGTGTTGGCGGATGCGGGCGCTGTCCTGTGTGGACGACTTCAGTTCGGCGATGGCACTCGAGGAGGCTCTCGATGCTCGCCGGTTCGTGGACGCTGCGGCGAGGCCTGTGCTACCAGCACTTCTGCCGATGGTCACCGCGGCGCTGATGACCGAGGTGTTCGCGCTGACGCTGTCGATCGCGGCACCGCGGCTGGCTGCCAACGTGCTCACACTCGATGCGCTCGTAGGGGGCGAGGAGTTGCATCCGGTGATCCCACACCCGGATTGCCCGGCCTGCGCAAAGAATGATCGTCCGCCGGTAGAGGCTGAGACAACCGACTTCGAAGACATCGCCGGGCGCGCGGTCGACTCGCTCTGCGGTGTGGTGCGCAGGCTCGTTCCCTTCCCGAAGGACATCGATGAGCCCGAGCGGCCGTACGTCGTCCAGGCTGAACTGGCGAACGCCGGCTTCCGCACCGACGGCGATCCCTTCGTCGTCTGCTCCGGCAAGGGCTGGACCCGGCGGCAGGCTCGCGACAGCGCTCTCGGTGAGGCCCTCGAACGGCACGCCGCCATGACGTGGCGACCTGAGCGCACCATCACTTCGACGTACGACGGGTTGGATCGGCCGGGCCTGCATCCGCGGGATCTGGTCCTGTTCGCGGATCATCAGTACGGGACAGTGCCGTTCCAGCCGTGGCGGCCGGAGACCGAAGTCGAGTGGGTGCCGGGACTGTCGCTGGTGAGCGGCGATGAGGTCTGGATTCCCTTGCTGGCAACGCATCTGGGCTATCGGCCGCCGCCGAGCGCCGGGCTGTTCCCGACGACGTCGAACGGGTTCGCGGCCGGACCGGACTTCGACGGCGCCACGCTGCGCGCGTTGCTCGAGGTGATCGAGCGAGATGCGTTCATGATCGCGTGGTCGCATCGGCTGCCGGGTCGCTGCGTGGCCGCGGCCGACGTACCGGACGAACAGACGCGCGGGATCGCCGCGACGCATGCACGGCGTGGGATCGAGATCGTGGTGCACCTGTTGCCGACCGACACCGTGGCGGCTGTCGCCCTCGCCGTCGCATGGTCGGATCGGATGCCGGCCGCGGTTGTAGGGCTCGGAGCGGGGATGGACCCGGCCGCCGCTGCCCGGTCTGCTGTGCTTGAAGTCGGGCAGGCGCGACCGTTACTGCGCGCCCGCCTGCGCCAACCGGGGGTTCGGGCGCGGATGGCGGGGTTGGTTGCTATGCCGGCGAAGGTCGGGAGTCTGGGCGACCACAGCCTGCTGTACGCCGACTCGGCCGTCGGTGGGATGCGCTTCCTCCGCGAGGCTCCGCGTCAGCCGTGGCCGGACATCGCGTCACCCGGGCCTGCCGACTCGGCGGTGTTGATCAAGTCGCTGGCCGAGGTCGCGGGCGACGTACTCGCTGTCGACGTCACGACGCCGGACGTCGCCGAACTCGGGGTGCGGGTGGTGCGAGGGCTGGTGCCGGGGTTCGTGCCGATCTGGTTCGGTGTCAACCAGGCGCGGCTCGGCGGGCGGCGACTGCTGGAGATGCCGAGCCGGATCGGGCTGCGGCCGGCGCGACTGGACCACCTGAACCTCGACCCGCATCCCATGGCGTGAGGACGATGACTGCTTTCCGTACCGCTCAGCCGCTGGCCTGGACCTTCCACCGCGGTACCGTCCGCCGGCGATCCGACAACCCGCAGGTCCTCCAGCCGCGGCCGGAACCGGGGCGTGAGGACCCGTCGGCTCCGTGGATCCGGTTGCCGCCAGGCTTGCGGGTCGCCGCTCCGCTGGCCGACCTTGTGCGCGGACGGGTGTCGTGCCGCGTGTTCCGCGACGAGCTGATCGGCTTCGCGGAGCTGGCCACCCTGCTGCGGGCTGGGTACGGCGTCACCGCAACACTTGACCGGGCGGTGCCGTCCGGCGGCGGGCTCTATCCGTTGGAGGTGAGCCTGCTGGTGCGATCGGTGGACGGCGTACCGGCGGGGATCTACCACTACGTTCCTCTCGCGGACGGTCTGGAGCGGGTGCGCGACGAAGCGGTGCCCGTGCGGCTGATCCGCTCGCTGTTCCTGGGTCAACCGTGGGCGGCCGAAGCCGCCGTGGTCCTTGTGTTCTCGGCCGTCTGCGCACGCAGCCTCGGCAAGTACGGCGAGCGCGGCTACCGCTACCTGTTGCTGGAGGCCGGGCACGCGGCGCAGAACGTCGTACTCACCGCGACCGGGCTCGGACTGGGCTCGGTCAACCTCGGCGGCTTCTTCGACGACGAGCTGTCTGGGCTGCTGGGCCTCGACGCCGAGTCCGAGATCGTCTTGTACGCAACGGCGATCGGCCACCCGACGCCCGGCGACCGCACCGCCCGCCGAGGGCTCGACCGGCTGACGGACGGCTAGTCGACGTCGGTCGGCGACTGGCGAAGTCGGATGGCGAGGGCAGCCACCTCGCGACGGGACGTCGTACCGGTCTTGTGCAGCAGGTTCGACACATGCACGCTGACCGTCTTCTCGCTGATGAACAGCGATTGCGCGATCTCGGCGTACGTCCGGTTCGCGACGAGGTGGGCGAGCACCTCCTGCTCCCGCTTGGTCAAGGATCGGAACGGTCCCGCGGGCTCGTCGTAGGTCGGTGCCGACGGCTCGCCGAGCTGGATCTTGCCGAGGCCGGCCAGCGTCTCCACCTGCTGTTGCAGGGGCAACGCGCCCACTTCGACGGCGAAGTGGTGCGCCGATCTCAGCGGTACGGCGACGACGGCCCGAGGGGCTCTCTCGGCAAGCAAGGCCTGTGCCCACCGCCAGGACGCGACGGCTTCCTCCCACCGAAGTCCCGCGGCACCGCAGCGACGTGCAGCGTCCTCCCAGGCACCTGAGGTCGGCATCTTCGCCATGCATCGTGCCGTCTCGGCGGTGAACAGCGCCTGTATCGCCGGTTGGATCAGATCCTCGGTGGTGATGACTTCGAAAGGCGGCGGTGACAGCCGTGCGCGCAAGACGACCAGGTCATCGAGTTGCGCGCGAGTCGTCCGGAGGCTTCTGCCGTCGCGCCGGTCTCGAGCGGACTCCGCCAGATCGGCGGCCGCACGTGCCCCCCACATCAGCATCTCGTCCGCGTCGCGGGGATCGGCGATGTGCGTGGTCAACGTGCGCGACAGCAGGTCGAGGGCCGCCTCTGCGTGACCCGTCGCGAGCAGGTACTCGGCCAGGACGGGCGGCGCTACCAGCCCGAGACGCTCCTCCAGCGCCGGGATCAGCTCGTTGGCTCGCTGCAGGTGCATGCCCGCCACGTCCAGGCTCCCTTGACGGATCGACAACGACGCTGCGCTCAGCCGAACCATCGCACTCGGGCTCGGTAGACAAGCCAGGGCGAGCCCCTGCCGCGTCACGTCGCTGGTCTCGGCGAAGCGTCCGAGGATCAACAGGTCCTTCGCCAGGATTCCGGCCGCGAAGACCGCCGACGACAACGCCCCGACGTCGAGCGCGAACCGGAGGAACTCCGTTGCCGGCTCGACGCATTCCGCGACACCACCGCGCTGGAGCAAGTAGTTGCGCCGGGCCACGAGGGTCCGCCACAACACATCCGGATCGCCGGTCTTCCAGGCCGAGCGCAACGCCGTCGCAGTGTCCCCGTCGGAACGCTCGTTGCGCAGATCCGCGCAGCCGCGGGCTGCGTAGGCGAGGCTGAGTGCAGCGCTGGATCCAGCACGCTCCGCAGCAAGGACCGCCTCCTCGGCATGTTCGCGCGCCGGCTCGACATCGTTGTTCCAGGCTTGTCGCCAACTGAGGCCGGCCAGGGCTTCGGCGTACTCCGCGCTGTCCGGATACGGCCGGCTCAGCTCGACCGCTCGGCTGGCCTCGACGATCGCCTCGTCGCTCAGCCTGCCGGTTGCCCAGGCCGAGTCGGCCCATCGCCGCCGCAGCCTGCTTGCGCGGAGCGGGTCGGTCCGCTCGTCCACGAGTTCGAGGGCGCGGCTCCACGCCGCGAAGCTCGCCTCGCCTTCGCCGACCAGTTCGTTGGCTCGCGCGACGCGCTCCAGCAGGTCGCCTTCATCTGCCCGGTGGGCCGTATCCGCCCGGCCGCCTTCATCCGCCCGGCCGGCTGTATCCGCACGGCCGGCTGAGTCGGGGCCGTACACCGTGGACCACAGGCGGGCTGCGCGGCGGAGATGGATCGCCTCCTCGCGCCGCGCTCTGATCCCGCTCGCGAGGCCGGCTGCCCTCAGCGACGCCTCGAGACAGGACTCCAGATCGTGCGCGCCCTCGTAGTGCAGCGCCAGGTCGCCTTGCCGTTGGACCTCGTCGGGGCCGGTGGCGGTGCGGGACTCGAGCGTCTTGGCCCAGGCGGCATGCACGGATTCGGCCTCGCCCGGCACGAAGGTCGCGTACAGCACCTCCGCCAGCAGCGGGTGCCGGAACCAGCACATGTCCGCGCCCTGCGCCACGCAGATCCCGGAGTCGGTTGCCTCGACCAGCGCGTTCGTCAGGGCATCGGAGCCGATCCCACGCGTCGCCGCGACCTCCCGCAGGTCGTCGATCGACGTCGGCCGTCCGGCCACCGCGAGCACCCGCATGACTTCACGGCCCGGCGCCGACAGCCGATGCCAGGCGGCGAGCAGGGCCGCCCTCAGCTCCGCCGGCAGATCGGCGGGCAACTCCTCGTCGCCCACGGTGACCCCCTCGAGGAGCAGTTCACTGAGATACGGGTTGCCGTCGGACCGTAGTACGACGTCGTCCACCAGGTGATGGTGCGGGTGATCGCCCAGCAAGTGCGCAAGCTGCTGCTCGGTCTCCTCCCAGGTCATCCGGTCCAGCCGCAGGCCGGTCACCGACGGCATCCGCCGGAGGTCCGCGAGCCAGCTGTGGATCGGATCACCGGTGCCAAGCTCCTCATCGCGGTAGGTGGTCAGAATCGACAGCTGCTGTCCACGGAAACCGGCGATCAGATACGAGAGCGCATCGCGCGACGCAAGGTCGGCCCACTGCACGTCGTCGATGACGAGAACCGCCGGACGATGCGAAGCGATCGCCATCACGAGTGCATCGACCACGGACAGAAGCCGGATCGCACTGCTGGAGGTATACGCATTCAGTGACGGCAACAATCCGCCGGCAGCAGGCACATCAGCGAGTACGTCGGCCAGCTCGCGTGGATCGGCCGACTCCGCCCACCCTTCCAGTGCGCTGATCAGTGGGCCGTACGGCGAATCCACCGCGCCGAAGCGAACGCATCTGCCCCACAGGACCGCCACGCCGCGGGCCGCGGCCTCGTCAGCGGCGACTCGGACCAGGCGAGTCTTGCCCACGCCCGCCTCTCCGTGTACGAACACCGCACACGGCCGTCCTTCGGCAGCCGCCCGGATCGCCGTTCCGAGGATCCTTCGTTCCTCGCCCCGACCGGCGATTCGGGGTGAGCGTAAGACCCCCGCCCCTCCCACATCCCCCAGTCTGCGCCCGTGACGCCGGGCTGTCGCTGTAAATACCCGTGTGCACGATCAACGTGGATCAATCTGTGTACACACGATCAATGCGACTGCCCGGCCGGGTTCGGCGTTCTCCGGGTCTCCGGATGCAGGTCGAAGACCACCCGCGCCGGAGCCACCGGGTCGTACTTGATCGGGACCCGCTGCCCGGCGTACGGGACCGGACCGGGCAGCGGGTACCGGACATCGTTGCGAATCAGCGAGGTTCCTACCGGGAAGCGGACCAGCAAGAACGTACGGTTACCGGCCCGCAGTACCGAGAGCACCTCGGCGTCCACCTGGCGCCAGTTCGCGGACTCGCGTTCGAGATCGTCGAGCCCGGTGTCGGGCTGGCTGATCAGGGCCAGAAGCCCTGCCCCCACAGCCAGCCCGACGCTTGTCAGCACTGCGATCATCCACATCGGCTGTGCCTCATCCCGCGGATTCCGGACGGCCTCGTCAGCCGGCCAGCGCGTGACGACGCCGGTACAGCCACATGCCGCCGAAGGCGACGGCCGCACCACCGAGTGCGGAGACACCAGCCTGCAGAGCCTCGACACCGTTGTCGTCCGACAGACTCTGCGCGGACACGGTCTTCACGGCCGGCACTTCGTAGGCCGGGTCGTAGTTCGGGTAGTTGTACTCCGGACCAGTGGTATCGGACCCCGGATAGCCGCTGCCTTCGTCCGGCCAGTCGGGTGGCGCCGCCGGGCCGTTCTGAGAGACCGATGCGGAGGCGGGCTCCTTCGGCATGGCGGACGCTTGCGGCGTGGTGAGAACGACTGTGCCCATCGCGACTGCGGACAGTGCGAGGACTGTGTACTGGCGGTTCATGATTCCTCCGTGAATTCGGCGGCGGCGGGATCGCCGCTCTCATTTCACGGTCGGCCTCAGGTGCCGTCGGCCACATCGGGGGTAACCCCTCAGAAATGCAGTGCTACCCCTCAGATTCGGCCACGTTTCCGACCATCGCCTCTGAGGAGCGGCAGAATTGGCTCCCGGATCCTGTCTGGAAGTGGACCAGCGCCCTGGGCCGATCCCGGCCTAGGTTGGTGGCATGAGCACAACGACGCGGCGGGTGAAGCTCGCCAACCTGGTTCCCGACTTCTACCAGGCGATGATCGCGCTGGACAGGGTCTCCGACGCCGGCATCGATCCGAAGCTGGCGAACCTGATCAGGATCCGTGCTTCCCAGCTGAACGGCTGCTCCTACTGCACCGACATGCACTCGCTCGACCTCCTGCACCTCGGTGCCGACCAGCAGCGGATCTCGCTGCTGCCGGTCTGGCGGGAGGCGCGCAAGTTCTACACCGAGGAGGAGCAGGCCGCGCTGGCACTGACCGAGGCGATCACGCTGATCAGCGTCGACCACGTCCCGGACGAGGTGTACGACCTGGCAGCGAGCGTGTTCGGCGAGAAGGACTTGGCACAGTTGATCGCATTGATCATCACGATCAACATGTGGACCCGGGTCGGGGTGACCGGGCGGATGGAGCCCGGCCACTACAAGCCGAGCTGAGCCGCGCGATGACATCGGGAGCGGAGCAGTTCCGGGCCTTGCATCACGGCGGTCCGCCGCTGATCCTGCCCAACGCCTGGGATCCGGTCAGTGCCAGGATCATGGCCGAGGCAGGCTTCGCAGCGGTCGCGACCAGCAGCGGCGCGGTCGCCCGCGTCCTCGGGTACGACGATGGTCAGCTGACCCCACCGGCGGAGATGTTCGCCGCGGTCGCCCAGATCGCGCGAGCGATCGACGTACCGGTGACTGCCGATCTGGAGGCAGGGTATGGCCTGGCGCCGAAGGAGTTCGTCGAGCGCGTGCTCGACGCCGGCGTCGTCGGCTGCAACCTGGAGGACTCGGTGGACCGCGTGCTCACCGACCCGGCGCGGCAGGCCGACTACCTGGCCGAGGTTCGCGCCGCCGCGGGTGCGGACCTGGTGATCAACGCACGAGTCGACGTGTTCATCCGCGGCGGCGGAGTGGCCGATGCCATTGCCCGCGGCCGGGCGTACCGCCGGGCCGGCGCCGACTGCGTCTACCCGATCATGGCCCCGACCGACGTCCTGGCCGAGGTCGTCGAAGGCATCGGCGGCCCGATCAATGCCCACGCCGCGATCGGCGGGCCTACTTCTGGCGAGGTGATCGCCGCCGGCGCCCACCGCATCTCTTACGGCACCAGCATCCACACCCACCTGATGAACAACCTGCGCGACCTGCTCCCCTCACTTGCCTAAGGCCCTGATGGCGTAGACCAAGGCCCAGTCCTGGTCGTTGGCCAAGGGGTCGGCGACATGGGCGGGCTGTCCGTTGACGCAGCTCGGGTAGACGAAAGCGCAGGTCGCGGCGCCGTCCGGGGAGAAGTTGACCAGGTTCGCACGGAGGATCGAGTCCGTCGCGGCGTCCAGCCAGGCCGCCGTCGACGGCTCGACCAGTTCCCGTGGCCAAGCGGCGTACACGGCCGCACTCAGCACGGACCAATAGTGCGGGAACACGTCGCCCCACAGCCGCAGCCGGCCGAACCAGTACCCGTCCCAGTGCCGGATCGCCACCTGCCGCAGTCGTACGTCGGGCTGATCGGCGGCGAACGCGGTCAGCCACGGCAGCCGTCGATTCAGCTCCGCGCCGTCGATCTCGTCGGGTGCCATCCGGTACGCCGCCACGAGTAGCTCGAGCAAGGGCGCGACCATCGACTGCTCGTAGTTCACCTCGTGCGGCGGCAACTCATCGCCGTACTCGATGAACTGGCGTGCATGCCGGATGAGGTGATCGCGCATCCCGAGTTCGCTGAGCAGCGGACCGAGGTCGAAGGCGAGGAAGTGATCGCCGCCGAGTTCGTAGTACCGGTCGAGGATGCGCGCGGCGCCGGTCCGATCGCCCTGCCCGAGCAGGAACCTCGCGAACCACGGGAAGTTGTACAGCCGGACGCGGTCCTGATGGATGCTGTCGTCCTGGACCGTGCCATCCTCGTCCACCAGATGCTCGCGGACGAAGCGCTCGTACCCGGCCAACGCCGCTTCCAGCTCGGTCCGATCACCCCAGCCGCGATCACGGACCTCCTGCAGCAGGAGAGCCATCCCGATCCGTTCGCGCGCATCAGACCAGTCCGCCCACGCACCCGACAACACAGTGAGCCCACTGTCATTGTCGTACGGCACGAAGGCGTACTGCCGACTGTCCGCCAGCTCCGGCCGGCGCTGCCTGTCGAGGACGAACCGCACTCGCCGCTCGGCGATCTCGCGCAGCGGCCGATGGAACAGTACGGCGATCCGCGCGGTCCGCTTCCCGTCCGTCGCCTCGACGTGCACCACGCCGGGCTCGTCGCTCGTCACCTCGCTCGGGCCGGCTCCGGCGAGCTCGATCGTCTCCCCCAACTCAGCGGCCAGCCGGTCAGCGCCGATGAGCGGCTGCCGATCCGCATGGAATCCGGGCAGGTTGTCGTACCAGGCCAACTGCCAGGTCCACCGGTACGACGCTCCAGGCCCGAGCGTGATCGGCGGCTGACCACCCATCGCGTGCGGCGCGCGGGCGTGGTCGGTCGGGTGGAGGTAGATGTGCCCGCGAACGTTGCTGCTCGTCCCCGGCTCGCGCGACTCCACCGAGTACGCCCACAGCTCGCCTTCCTTCAACTGCAGACCGAGCCCGGGACCGCTGCCGTCCATCGGCACCGCCCACACCCACGCATCCGCGCCACCGGTCCACACATGCGCATGCACGGCTCCCGTCAGACTCTCCCGGCTCGAGCGATAGATGTCGCGGTACGGCGTACTGATCGCAATCGACCCGACCGTCGTCGGCTCGGACCCGGGGTTGCGCAGTTCGTAGGTCTCCGTCCACTGGTCGCCGAAGCGGCGGCCGACGCGCAACTCCAGCTCACCGACCTGGTAGAGCAGGTCGAGGCCGGTCTGCCGCCAGCGCACGAGCGCCGGGTTGTCGAAGCGGTGGCTGCCACGGTCCGTGATCACGAAGCCCTTGCCCCACGCGTGCAGGGTGTCGTGCACGGGTCCGGGATCGAGCAGGACCCGCCGTCCGTCCGGGTGCGCGACCTGCTCGACCGCCCCGTCGTCGCCGACCTGGACCGTGCCCGGACCGAATGCGAAGATTTCCACGATTTCCCAACCTATCGATGTCGAGCTCACCGCATCGGCTTCGTCCCCCTGCTGAGAACACCTCCGAACGGAAGGATCCGATCATGACCAAGGACGAGATCGCAGCGGTACTGGCCAAGCCCCACTCACAGGCCCTGATCACCGGCCCCGAGCCGGCCCGGTTCGCCTACGACGGACTCGACGGCGACCCCAGGGTGATTCCGATCGGCTTCTGGATCGAGGGCGACCGGATCCTGATGGCCACCGTGCCGAAGGCGGCGAAGGTCGCGGCCGTGCGGAAGAACCCGAAGGTCGCGCTCACCATCGACAAGGGAGCCTTCCCGCCGAAGGTCCTGCTGATCCGCGGCACCGCCGAGGTCGAACTGGTGCCCGGTGTCCCGGAAGGCTACCTGAAGGCCGGCCACAAGGTGATGACCGACGAGCAGTACCCGGACTGGGAGGCCGGGGTGAAGGGTCTGTACGACGAGATGGTCGTCATCACCGTCACCCCGACCTGGGCGAAGCTCCTCGACTTCGAGACCACCATCCCGAAGGCGGTCGAGGATCTGATCAACGAGAAGTCGTCGTGATCACTCGCTGACGCCCCGGCTCAGGAACACCGCGGCGATGAAGATCCGGAACAGTCGCAGCGGATCGTCATTGCGCAGGGCAACGATCTTCTCGTCGCGTCGCTCGACGCCGCGAAGTTCACACCCGAGCTCCGCCAGCGCGCGGTTGCGGTACCGGATGGTCAGCTCGGCCGGCAGCGTGATGGTCGGCAGCCGGAAGCCGGTCAACCGATCCACTGCCCGCTGCGCCCCGTCCCGGATCAGCTCGCGGGCCGTGTCCGGGTGCAAGGACAGGGCGGCGTTGTGCGAGACCGACTCCTTGACGACGACCGACTCGATGTCCGGGCAGAACGGCTGCGCCTCGTCGATCGTCACCCGGTCGCCCGAGATAAGTACGACGGGAACCCCGTGGGCGAGCGCCACCAGTGCGTTGACTCCGGCCTCGCCGGCGATCTCACCGTTGAGACGCACCTCGGCGATCGCCCTGGGGTTGTACGTGTGGAAGAGCACCGACGACGTCGAGTCGGCCGACCCGTGGTACGAGATGAACAGGGCCGCGTCGAAGGAGTCGTCGAGGCCTTCCATCATGTACAGCGGCTTGTGCCGCCCGGACAGGTAGCTGGCACGTCCGTGCAGCTCGTCCGGGCGGAGATTCTGCATCGTGGAGTGTGAGTCGTTGACCAGGAACTCGGTCGCGCCGGCGGCCAGTGCACCGTCGATCGCGGCGTTGACCTCCGCCTGCAACTGTCCGCGGTAGTACTCGTACTCCTGTGCGGGACCGCGGACCTGCCCCCAGTCGACGACCCCCGCCGTACCTTCCATGTCAGTCGACAGGAACACCTTCAAGAGTCAGGACCACCACTTCTGGCCGAGCGCCTCGTCGGTCTGGCCGGTGGTGTCCAGGGCGTCCAGTGCGGAGACGGCCTCGTGGTCGAGTTCGAAGTCGAAGACGGCGAAGTTCTCCTCGATGCGGTCCCGGTGAGTGGACTTGGGGATGACCGACAGGCCCTTCTGGACTGCCCACCTGATCAGGACCTGTGCCGGGGTGTGGCCGGTGGCAGCCGCGATGCGCGCGACCACCGGGTCGCCGAGGTGGCGGCCGGTTCCCAGCGGGCTGTACGCCTGAGCGACGATACCTGCGTCCGCGCACGCCGCGAGCAGGGCAGCGCGGTACTCGAACGGGCTGAACTGGATCTGGTTCACGGCCGGCTGGATCTGGCTCGTCTTCAGCAGCTCCTGGATCTCGGCCGCGCTGAAGTTCGAGATCCCGATGCCCTTGGTCAGGCCGGCCTCAACGGAGGCTTCCATCCCCGGCCAGGCCCACGTCGGGCCACTCTGCGGCCAGTGGATCAGGTAGAGGTCGAGGTAGTCGGTGCCGAGCCGCTCCAGGCTCTTCTCCGCCTCGGCCCGCGGGTCCTTGTTGCCCGGGTAGAACTTCGTGGTGAGGAAGATGTCCTCCCGCGGGACGCCGCTACTGCGGATCGCCCGCCCCACACTCGCTTCGTTCCGGTACGCCTGAGCCGTGTCGATCAGCCGGTAGCCCATCTCGAGAGCCCACTCGACCGCCCGCTCCGTCTCCGGCCCGTCCGCAGCCTGCCAAACCCCAAGCCCAAACACCGGAATAGCCGTACCGTTAGAGAGCCCAAGAGTCGCCTCAGCACTATTCGCCGTCATGTACTCCTTCTACCACGCCTACAGTTTGTGGGCGTGGCGGATGACGTCTACTACGTCGGACATCATGGTGGTTAGGTCGTAGTCCTTGGGGGTGTAGACGGCGGCTACTCCGGCGGAGCGGAGTTCTCGGGCGTCGGTGTCGGGGACGATGCCGCCGACAACGACCGGTACGTCGTCGAGGCCGGCTGCGCGCAGGCCGGACACGACCGCGGGGACGAGTTCCATGTGGGAGCCGGACAGGATCGAGAGGCCGACGCAGTGGACGTCCTCGGCGACCGCGGCGGCGACGATCTGCTCAGGTGTGAGACGGATGCCCTGGTAGATGACCTCGAAGCCGACATCGCGGGCACGGACCGCGACCTGCTCGGCGCCGTTCGAGTGGCCGTCCAGGCCGGGCTTCCCGACCAGGAAGCGCAGGCGGCCGCCGAGCTCGTCCGACGTAGCGGCGACCTTCTCGCGTACGGCGGCGATCGCCTCACCACCACCGGAGACGCCGACCGACCCGGTGACCCCAGTCGGCGCGCGGTACTCGCCGTACATCTCCCGCAGGACTCCGGCCCACTCCCCCGTGGTCACGCCCGCGCGGGCGCACTCGATGGTGACGGGCATGAGGTTGTCCGTGGTCTTCGCGACCGCGCGCAGCTTGGTCAGGGCGGCCTCGACCGCTGCTCCGTCACGGCTGGCCCGCCACTCGCGCAATGAGGTCAGCGCTGCGTTCTCAGCAGCGGGATCGACGGTCTGGATGGCAGTGTCCAGGTCCGCGGTCAGCGGTGACGGCTCGGTGTTCTCGAACTTGTTCACCCCGACGACGACCTGCTCACCGGACTCGATCCGCTGCCAGCGTTCGGCATGTGACGCGACCAGCGCCTGCTTCAGGTACCCGCTCTCGACCGCGGCGACCGCACCGCCCATCGCCTGCACGCGATCGATCTCCTCGCGAGCACCGTCGACCAGCTCGGAGACCTTCGCCTCGATCACATGCGATCCGTCGAAGATGTCGTCGTACTCGAGCAGGTCGGACTCGTACGCGAGCACCTGCTGCATCCGCAGCGACCACTGCTGGTCCCACGGCCGCGGCAGGCCGAGCGCCTCGTTCCACGCCGGCAACTGGACCGCACGGGCGCGGGCGTTCTTCGACAGCGTGACGCCGAGCATCTCGAGCACGATCCGCTGGACGTTGTTCTCCGGCTGCGCCTCGGTCAGGCCGAGCGAGTTCACCTGGACGCCGTACCGCAACCGCCGGGCCTTCGCGTCCGTCACGCCGTACCGGTTGAGCGTCAGGTCGTCCCAGAGCCGGACGAACGCACGCATCTTGCAGGTCTCCTCGATGAACCGCACCCCGGCGTTCACGAAGAACGAGATCCGCTGGACCACGTCGCCGAACCGCTCGGGCGGCACCTGACCGGCGTCGCGAACGCGATCCAGTACGGCGATCGCCGTCGACAGCGCGAACGCGAGTTCCTGCACCGGAGTCGCGCCGGCCTCCTGCAGGTGGTAGCTGCAGATGTTGATCGGGTTCCACTTCGGGATGGTGGCGACCGTGTAGGCGATCACGTCGGTGGTCAGCCGCAGCGACGCGTCCGGCGGGAACGCGTACGTGCCACGGGACAGGTACTCCTTCACGATGTCGTTCTGCGTCGTCCCGGTCAGCTCATCGGGCAGCGCACCCTGCTCCTGGGCAGCGACCTGATACAGCGCGAGCAACCACATCGCCGGCGCATTGATGGTCATCGACGTGTTCATCTGCGCGAGCGGGATCCGGTCGAACAGCGCCCGTACGTCGCCCAGGTGCGCGACCGGTACGCCGACCTTGCCCACCTCGCCCTTGGCCAGCGGATGGTCGGCGTCGTACCCGGTCTGGGTCGGGAGGTCGAACGCGACCGACAGACCGGTCTGGCCCTTGGCCAGGTTCCGCCGGAACAACGCGTTCGACTCGGCAGCGGACGAGTGGCCCGCGTACGTCCGCATCACCCACGGTCGATCCTTCTCGGTCGCCATGTACCCGAGAGTAGGACTCTGTTCCCTTGTGAGTCGCGACCTCGTGACCGGTGTCACCAGGGGCCTGGGTCACATTCACGCGCCGACGGGAAGCGGGCTCCGCTCGACCCGCAGGACCCGGTGCAGCCGGGTGACCGCGAGGATCCGGATGACCGAGGGCATCGGGTGCCACAGGACGAGCTGCCGCCCGAGCGACTGCGTCCGGCGGTGGGTGGCGACGAGCAGGCCGAGACCGGTCGCGTCGACGGCGTCCACCCGTTCCAGGTCGACGATGACGTCGCCCACCGAGGTGTCGATGATGGTGTTCAGGGTCTGCCGGACGTCGCCGACGGTGCGGACGTCCAGGATGCCGGTCAGTTGTACGACGTTCTTCGGGGTCGGTGCGAGCATGTCCGTGCCCTCCGCTCTTCCGGCGGCCCCCGAGTCATCGGCCGCGTGGCAGCGTGTCCAGCTTGTGATCGTAAAGACTCCCTGGGGACACGGAAGGTTGCCAAGACCTCGCGACCTTTTATTTCGCGAGACAATGGTGTCCGTGTTCACCGAGGAGTACTTCGTCTTTCCGGTCGTGGCCATCGCCCTGGCCGGGTTGATGGTACTGCTTTGTCGCTGGGCGTTCTCGAAGGCCAAGGGCGGGTCGCTGGTTCGGCGGGTCGATTCCCGTCCCGCCGAGCGGGACGCGTTCGGGTTGCTGATCGATGTCCGGACCGTGCGGACCTACAACGAGGCGCGGATCAAGGTGTCGATGCTGAAGGACTTCGGCATCAAGGCCACCGCGGCCCGGACCAAGGACGGCTGGACCGTCTACGTCTGGCCGAACGACGAGGCCGCCGCCCGCGGGCTGCTCGACACCCACTGATCTTTCTCGCTGATCTTTCTCGCACCGACCTGTCCTCCAGAGAGCGCTCCCGCGCGTCTATCCGCCGGGGTCAGGAGATCGAGGCGGGATCGCGAGAAGGGGTCTGGGGACATCGGGCAAGAAGTGGGTGAGCCGACCGGCAGCACACCAGACGCGAGGAGTTCGATGACGCCCGACGTGGCCCTGGCCACCCTTGCGTTCCCCAGCCGGCTGCCGGCTGCCGCCGTACCCGCGGAAGCTGACGAGGACGGGCGATTGCTGGAGGCGTCGGTGCGGGAGCCGGACCGGTTCACGCTGATCTTCGACAAGTACTTCCCGCAAGTGCACGGGTACGTCGCCCGCCGGCTCGGCCCCGATGTCGCGGACGACCTGGCGGCGGAGACATTCCTGATCGCGTTCCGGCAGCGGGATCGGTTCGACCGCCGCAGCGGGGTGGTGCGGGCCTGGTTGTACGGCATCGCGACCAACCTGATCCGCCGGCACCGGCGGGACGAGGTCCGCGCCTGGCGGGCGTTGGCGAAACTCCCACCGCCCCTTCCGGTGACCGGAGCCGAGGAACTGATCGCCGCGCAGGTCACCGCACAAGGCACGAGGCGCGAACTGGCCGCCGCACTGGCGAAGGTCTCGGCCAAGGACCGCGAGGTCCTGCTGCTCGTCGCTCTGGGCCAGCTCACGTACGACGAGGTGGCCGCGGCGCTCGGGATCGCGTATGGCACGGTGTGCTCCCGCCTGTCCCGGGCCCGCCGGATCGTCCGGGACGCGCTCGGCCACAACCCGACCGGAGGTGACGCCTGATGAACGAGCTCGAATCGGTGCGCAAGGCGTTCCCGTCGGCTGACGCCCCTTCCCCGGAAGCGACCACCGCCGCACGCGAGCAACTCGAAGGCCTGATCCGCGAGCAGCACAGACCCAGGCGATGGTTGGTGGTTGCGCGCGCCGGCTGGGTGGGGACTGCGGTGACTGCCGCGACGGCAGTGGTTGCTGTGATCGGGCTCGGTGTCCCGTTGGTGCGTGGCACCGGGGGTGGGAGTGACGTCGGAGTGGCGCCCGCGACGGTGACCCCGACGACCCCTCGGCTCGCCACCGCCAGTCAGGTGCTGATCGCGGCCGCGGTGCAGCAGGAGAAGAACGAGAAGCTGTCCGGGAAGTTCTTCCGGGTGCGCAGCCTGCACGTAGGAGCGAACGTTCGCGTGGGTGAGCCGAAGTACACGGTGCAAGGGCGGTCGATCATCGAGAGCTGGATGCCGATGAAGCCCGGTGTCGAGTCGTGGTTCGGCTGGGCGGGGCTCGGGTACGGCCCGGCGACGCCGACAGACGTGGCCAAGTGGCGCGCCCAAGGCTCACCGACGACCTGGCAGGTGCCGGGCGAGCGCGACCCGCTGACCAGCAGCGCCATGGCACCGGTCATCCACGAGATGTCGTTCCGGGACGTTCCCCCGGGCTACTTCCTGACCGGAACCACGCCCCTCAGCGCCCAGCAGATCGCGGCGCTGCCCACCGACCCGACGCTCCTCCACGCCTACCTCGTCACGGCGGTCGGTCTGCTACCGACACCGTCCGATCGTGACTACGCCGTGTTCGCCGCCGCCGGTCAGCTCTTGTTCGAAACCCCGTCGCCACCGAAGCTGCGCGGCGCCGCGCTCCGCGTGCTGGCCGCCCTGCCCGGCACTCGCATCCGCACCGGGGTCAAGGACCCGATCGGCCGCATCGGCACGGAGATCACGATCTTCCTTCCGAAGGCCATCCCGAGCGGCTCCACCACGACACTGACGCGCGGCCGCAGCGCCTACATCATCGATACCACCACCGGCCGGCTGCTCAGCTCGACGATCGAGGGCCTGAAGGGCGGCTCCACCGTCGTGCTCGAGTCCGGCTGGACCGACCAGAATCCGAAGCCCCCTCCGCCGGCCGTCCGCTGACCGGGCCGCACCTCGTCGGCGAGTAGTACGTAAGGACAGGAGGTAGTCGGCAATCAGGGCGTTCCGCACGCTCAACTTCGCGACACGGAGTCCGGATACCCCGACTACCTCCTGTCGTTCGGTCCTGTCAGTCGCTTGCGGCGACCGACTAGGGTCGAACCATGGGGATTCTGCTGGAGCTGGATCTGACCCGGGGTGTTCTCGAGACGCCGCCTGCTTCGCCGGTGGCCGCGTTCCGCGCGCGGCATCTGCCGACACTGCGCGAGCTGGTGGCGGCGTTGCGGAAGGGTGCGCGGGACGACGAAGTCGTCGGCCTGGTCGCGCACCTGGGCGGGCATCGGTTGTCGCTGGCCCAGGTGCAGGACCTGCGGGAGGCGGTCGCCGACTTCCGGACGTCGGGCAAGACCGCGCTCGCGTGGACGGAGTCGTTCGGCGAGGCCGGCGGTGGGACCGTCCCGTACTACCTGGCGACCGCGTTCGACGAGATCTGGGTGCAGCCGTCCGGTGAGCTCGGCATCACCGGCGTCTCCGTGCAGGCGGTCTTCGTCCGCGGGGCGCTGGACAAGGCCGGAGTGATCCCGCAGTTCGGCAAGCGGCGTGAGTACAAGACCGCCGCCGACACCTTCACCGAGAAGGAGATGACCGGTCCGGCGCGGGAGATGGCGTCCCGGCTGGCCGAGTCCGCGTTCGAGCAGATCGTCGAGGGCGTCGCCGTACGACGACGGCTGGACACGGCCCGAGTGCGGGAGCTCGTGAACAGCTCACCGCTGTCCGGACAGGCTGGGCTGGACGCCGGACTGGTGGACCGCCTCGGCTACAGATCCGACGTGTACGACGCCCTGGAGAAGGGCCTCGGCGAAACCACCAGACTGCTTGCCGAGCGGTACATCCGCCGTGGTCCGCGCACGCTGGAGGACCTCCGCAAGGTCCTCCCCTGGCCGCAGAAGCCGATGGTGGCTGTCGTCCGCGTCTCTGGCGGCATCAACGTCGGCCGCAACTCCAGCAGCCCGCTCGGTGGTCCCAGTTCAGGCTCCGACACGGTAGGCGCCGCGCTGCGTGCCGTGGCCGAAGAGGACAAGGTGAGGGCCGTCATCCTGCGCGTCGACAGTCCGGGTGGCTCGTACATCGCCTCAGACGCGATCCGCAACGAGGTACTGCGGCTGCGGTCCACGGGGAAGCCTGTCATCGCATCGATGGGCACAGTAGCCGCGTCCGGCGGGTACTTCGTCGCGATGCCGGCCGACGTGATCGTCGCGCAGCCCGGCACGATCACCGGATCGATCGGCGTACTGACCGGCAAGGGCGTCGTACGGGATGCGCTGGGCCGGATCGGGATCACCCAGGAGGCCGTGTCGGAGGGCGAGAACGCGCGGATGTACTCGGCGCAGGAGGAGTTCACCGACGAGCAGTGGGCGCGCTTGGAGGAGACCCTCGACCGCATCTACAAGGACTTCGTCGCCAAGGCCGCACTGGACCGCGGTCTGCCCGAGGAGCAGCTGGAGTCCCTGGCCCGCGGTCGGGTCTGGACCGGCGCCGACGCTCACGACCGCAAACTGGTCGACGAGCTCGGTGGCTTCCAGCACGCGCTCACTCTGGCCTGCGACCGAGCCGGTCTGGACCGCGACGAGGTCGCCCTGGCGACCGTCCCGCATCGCAACCTGCTGGAACGCCTCCGCCCGCCGACAACCACAGACGACCTCGCTGTGACCACGCAACCGCTGACCTTCGACGGCCTGACCACCAGCCTCTACAGCGCGCTGGGCCTGCCGCCCGCCGGTCTGCTCCGGATGCCGCTCAACTGGCAGCTGAGGTAGGTCTCAGGACTTGCGTTCGCCTCCGGGGACCCACAGGACGTCGCCGCCGGAGGACAGGTTCGCGACGCGGCCGAGAATGAAGAGCAGGTCGGACAGGCGGTTGAGGTACTGCAGGGCGAGCAGGTTGACCGACGGTCCGTGGGTTTCGACCGCGGCCCAGCCGGCGCGCTCGGCCCGGCGGACCACGGTGCGGGCGACGTTCAGGTATGCGGCGCCTGGCGTGCCGCCGGGGAGGATGAACGACCGGAGCTTGGTCAGGCGGTTGTTGTACTCGTCGCACCAGCCTTCGAGGCGGTCGACGTACTCCTGGGTGATCCGCAGCGGCGGGTACTCCGGGTTCGGCGTGATCGGGTTGCACAGGTCGGCGCCGACGTCGAAGAGGTCGTTCTGGACTCTGGTCAGCAGCACGACCAGAGTGCTGTTCAGGTGACCGGCCGCGATGGCCACGCCGATGGCGGAGTTCGCCTCGTCCACCTCGCCGTACGCCGCCAGCCGCGGATCGGTCTTCGAGGTCGTCGAATTGTCGCCCAGGCGGGTCTCACCGGCGTCACCGGTCCGGGTGTAGATCCGCGTCAAGTTCACAGCCATGGAAGGACTCTACGCAGGTCCGGGGACACCGGTTCGCTACAGTCGGCGGGTGGAACGGTTTCGGATCGCGGGTGAGGCACGGCTCGAGGGAGCTGTGGAGGTCGCTGGAGCGAAGAACAGTGTGCTCAAGCTGATGGCGGCCGCCCTGCTGGCAGAAGGTACGACGACGCTGCGGCAGGTGCCAGGCATCCTCGACGTGGTCTTCATGGCGCAATTGCTGGAGACGCTCGGCTGCGAGGTCGCGGTCGACGCGGACGCGCGGCTGGCGACGATCGCCGTACCGCATGAGGTCAGGTACCAGTGTGACTACGAGCTGGTGCGCAAGCTGCGGGCGTCGATCTCGGTGCTCGGACCCCTGCTGGCCCGCTGCGGTCAGGCGGAGGTGGCGCTGCCCGGTGGTGACAACATCGGCTCGCGCGGACTGAACATGCACGTCGCCGGACTGGAGGCGATGGGCGCGAAGGTGCACATCGAGCACGGTTTCGTGATCGCCGAAGCACCGCAGGGCCTGCATGGCGCCGAGGTCTGGCTGGACTTCCCCAGCGTCGGCGCGACCGAGACGATCATGATGGCCGCAGTGCTCGCCAAGGGCACCACAGTGATCGAGAACGCGGCCCGCGAGCCGGAGATCCAGGACATTGCCGCGATGCTGGTCGAGATGGGCGCCCAGATCGACGGCGCCGGCACACCGCGCATCGAGGTGAGCGGTGTGGCCGGTCCGCTCAACCCGGTCGACCACACCGTCGTTGCGGACCGGATCGTGTCCGGGAGCTGGGCATTCGCGGCTGCCATCACCAAGGGTGACGTGACGATCGCCAACGGGCACGCGCACCACCTCGAGCTTCCGCTCGACAAGCTCCACAAGGCCGGCGCCGAGATCACCGTGCTCAACCCAGGCTTCCGGGTCCGGATGGACGACCGGCCGAAGCCGGTGGACGTGGTGACGCTGCCGTATCCGGGCTTCGCGACCGACCTGCAGGCGTTCGTGATCGCGCTCAACGCGCTGAGTGACGGCGCTGCGATGGTGACCGAGAACCTGTTCGAGGGCCGGTTCACCTTCGCGCAGGAGCTGACCCGTCTGGGTGCGCAGATCCAGACCGACGGACACCACGCCGTGGTCCGCGGCGTACCGCGCTTGTCCGGGGCACCCGTCGTGGCTAGCGACATCCGGGCCGGTGCGGCGCTCGTACTGGCCGGGCTTGCGGCCGAAGGCGAGACCCTGGTCTCGGCGGCTCACCACGTGCACCGCGGTTACACGGACTTCGCCGGCAACCTGCGCCGCCTCGGCGCCGACGTCACCGTCGAGCCGGACGACGCGGAACTGTACTGGAACTGAACCGGACTTTTCCACGCACTTTTCTGGCACTCTCCCCCGTCCGCGCTCTGGGCCGGGTTAGGGTCCTGGCATGAGTGAGCGCGTGATCAAGCCCCTGGGCCGTGGATTCCTCTTCCTGGACTCGCATCCGGCCGGTTGTGCCCGGATAGTTCGTGACCTGGCCGGTCAGGTCGAACGCCGAGCACCAGAACGCCGTACCGCGCTCGTCATCGGCTCCAGCTCCGGCTACGGCCTGGCCACGACGATCGCGGGACTCGCACGCTACGGGATCGACGGGATCGGTGTGTCCTTCGAGAAGGCACCGACGGCTCGGCGTACGGCGACCGCGGGCTGGTACCGGACGGCGGAGACCGCTGTGCTCGCCGCTGAGTTCGGTCGAGACTTCCGGTTCTTCAACGCCGATGCGTTCGCGGACACCACCAAGGACGAGGTGCTCGGGCTGATCGCCGAGCGGTTCGGCGGGATCGACCACTTGATTTACAGCGTCGCCGCGCCGCGGCGGGTCGATCCGAGGACCGAGGAGACGTTCCAGTCGGCGATCAAGGCGATCGGTGCACCACACACCACCAAGAGCCTGGCCTACGAGGACGGGCAGCCGGTTCTGCAGGAGGTCGGGATCGAGGTCGCGACCGAGGACGAGATCGCCCAGACGGTCAAGGTGATGGGCGGTGAGGACTGGGCTCGCTGGGTCTCGGCGCTCGACGAGCGCGGGCTGCTGAAGCCCGGGTTCAACACGGTCGCGCTCACCTACATCGGGTCCGAGCTGACCGGGCCGATCTACCGGCAGGGCTCGATCGGCGCCGCGAAGGCGGACCTCGAGCAGACCGCGGTCACCCTCGCCAAGGACGGCGTGAAGGCGATGACGTCGGTGAACGGCGCGGCGGTGACCCAGGCTTCGTCGGCGATCCCGGGCATCGGCCTGTACGTCAGCCTGCTGCACAAGGTGCTCGGCGACGGACTGCAGACTCCCGTGCAGCAGTCGGTCGCCCTGTGGGATCAGCTGACCGGCGAGACACCGCTGGACCTCGACGACGAGGGCCGCATTCGTCTCGACCGCTGGGAGTTGGCCGACGACGTCCAAGCCGCCGTCCGCGCCCAGTGGGAGTCCGCAACGCAGGACAACATCGCGGACGTTGCCGACACCACGTGGTTCCTGGCCGAGGTACGGCGCCTGTACGGCTTCGACGTACCAGGAGTCGACTACGAGGCACCAACCGAGGTCGACATCACCTGGCCCTAACCCCCGCTGCCCAGCCTGGCCTCGGGGAGGCTAGGCGCGGGCGCGGTATTTGCGCATCTTGTTGCGGGAGCCGCACAGGGACATCGTGCACCAGCGGCTGCGACCGGCCGGGCTGCGGTCGTAGTACACCCAGCGGCAGGTGTCGGCGGCGCACGCCTTCAGCCGCGGCCAGTTGCCGACAGCAACCGACGTCGCGATGTCCGCCGCGAGGCGGGAGACCAACGCCTGAACGCCGGTCAGGCCGTCCGCCGGACGGACCGTCGCGCCTCCGTCGGCTGACAGCGCCAGCGTCAGCGGCGCTGCGGCGAGCAGCCGATCGAGCACGGTGAGGGATTCCGCCGGTACGTCGATGCCGGCGTGTGCCTGGCAGACATCCCGCACCGCCTCACGCAGGGTCAGCACCTCCGCGAGGCCAGTCCGATCGAACCGCAGACCGGATAAGCCGTGGTCGGCGCAGAACGCGCTCAGGTCAGCGGGTTTCGTCAGCGTGTCCTGCTCCATTTCCAGGTCGACGGTGTTCACCAGGTCCTGCACAAGCGTCAGCGGCTCAGGGGCAGGGGTGCGCTCGCCGGGCTGAATCACAGTTGCCACGTTACCGGCCATGGGGCATGATCCGGTAACGAAGTTACTGGATGAGGCGGAGGTACTGGTAACGGTGGACGGCGACTTCAAGCGTTTCTGGGCGGGACAGACGGTCTCCGCGGTCGGCACGCACGTGACCGCGGTCGCGCTTCCGCTGACCGCAGCGCTGACCCTCGACGCGGGAGCAGCGGGCGTGAGCGCCATCGCGACGGCGACCTACCTGCCCAGCGCGGCGTTGCCACTGCTCACCGGGCACTGGCTCGAAGGGCGGCGCAAGCGCGGGGTGATGATCGCCGTCGACATCATCCGCGCCGCGGCGCTGATCGTGATCCCGATCGCCTGGGCGATGGACCAGCTCAGCCTGCCGCTGCTGGTCGTGGTGGCGTTCCTGGTCGGGGCGGCGAGTGTGGTGTTCGACATCGCGTCGTTCGCGTATCTTCCGGACTTCGTCCCCGAGGCGGAGCTGCCGGCTGCCAACCGCGCCCTCCAGGGCTCGTCCACCGCAGCACAGGTCGGCGGCCCGGGTCTGTCCGGAATCCTGGTCCAGTTGCTCGGACCCGCCGTCGCCCTCCTCGTCGACGCCGCCTCCTACCTGGCCAGCGCTGTCGGTATCGCATCGGCGCGACGGCCGGAGATCGCCCCGCACACCACTGACGATCGGCCGGGTCTGTGGGAAGGCGTTCGGCAGCTCAAGGTCAGCCCGTTCCTGCGTTCGCTGACCGCCCACGCTGCGCTCTACAACGCCTCCGCGCAGATCCTGGTCGTGAACCTCGTCATCCTCGCGGTCAAGGAACGCGGCTTGTCCGCGGGTGGCTACGGCATCGCCCTCAGCGCCGGCGGCGCAGGCGCCTTCGTAGGTGCGATGCTCGGTCTCCGGCTGGCGAAACGCCTCGGCTACGGCCGCGCCTTCGGCACCTCTCTGGTCCTGTCGACCGGGCTACCACTCCTGCTGGCGTTCCTCCCGGGCCGAGGCATCCAGTACGGCGTCCTCCTCGGCGTACTGCAGTTCCTGTCCGGCATCGGCCTCGGCAGCGCCAACGTCCTGTCCGTGACGATCCGCCAGCTGCTGATCCCCCGCACCGCACTGGCTCGCAGCAACGGCGCCTACCGCACGTTCACCTTCGGCGTCCTCCCGATCGGCGCCGCGCTCGGCGGCGTACTCGGCAGCACCTTCGGAACCACCGCAGCCGTCGCGGTCGGATCCATCGGCATCGCCCTGTCCGCACTGCCCATGTTCGTCCGCGAGGTCAGGACCCTCGAGACCCCGGTGACTACAGCGGCTTGAAGGATGCCATTTCCAGGACGAGGTCTTCGGCCTCGTCGGAGGCGGCGAGGTCGACGCTGGCTGAGATGCGCCAGTCGTGGTTGCCCTCGGGGTCGTCGATGATCTGCTGGACCTCCCAGTAGCCCGGGTGTTCCTCGATCATGAACAGCGCGGGACCACGGGCCGCCGGACCGGTGCCGACCACGTCGTGCTCCGCGTAGTACGCCGTACCTGCCTCGGCCCAGCGGCCGGCGTCCCAGCCCGACTCGGAGTCGAGCTGGCCGAGCTCGGCCCAGCGGTGCAGGGCGACCAGCTCGACGCGTCGGAACATGGCGTTGCGGACCAAGACCCGGAAAGCCCTGCTGTTCAAGGTGATCCGGCGCGGACCGGCCGGGACCGGCTCGGCCGCCTCCTCGGTGGTCGGGTTGGTCAGCTCCTCCCACTCGTCGAGCAGGCTGGAGTCGGTCTGCCGGACCACTTCGCCGAGCCACTCGATCAGGTCGGTGAGATCCTCGTTCACCTTGTCCGGCGGCACCGTCTGCCGCAGCGCCTTGTACGCGTCGCTCAGATATCGCAGTACGACGCCCTCCGACCGCGCCAGCCCGTAGAACCCGATGAACTCGCCGAACGTCATCGCCCGCTCGAACATGTCCCGGACCACCGACTTCGGCGACAGGCCGGAGTCCGCGATCCACGGGTGCGTCTGCCGGTACATCTCGAACGTTGCCTCGAGCAACTCGTTGAGCGGCTTCGGCCAGGTCACGTCCTCGAGCAGTTCCATCCGCTCGTCGTACTCGATGCCCTCGGCCTTCATCGCGTTCACGGCCTCGCCGCGGGCGTGGTGCTCCTGTGCCCACAGCACCGCGCGCGGATCCTCCAGCGTCGCCTCGACCACCGACACCACGTCCAGCGCGTACGACGGATCCTCCGGGTCGAGCAGGTCGAGCGCGGCCAGTGCGAACGTCGACAGCGGCTGGTTCAGGCTGAAGTCCTTCTGCAGGTCCACGGTCAGGCGGAGCGTGCGGCCGTTCTCGTCCGGTTCGTCCAGCCGCTCGACCACGCCGGCGGTGAGCAGTGTCCTATAGATCTGGATCGCGCGGCGGATCAGCCGGACCTGGACCTTCGAGTCCTCGTGGTTGTCGCGGAGCAGGTGCCGCATGCTCTCGAACGCGTTGCCGTCGCGGGCGATCACGTTCAGCAGCATCGCGTGGCTGACCCGCATCCGCGACTGCAGCGCCTCGGGCTCAGCCGCGACCAGGCGGTCGAACGTGTCCTCGCCCCAGGTGACGAAACCCTCCGGCGGCTTCTTCCGCTGCACCTTGCGCTGCTTCTTCGGGTCGTCGCCGGCCTTGGCCAGCGCCTTCACGTTCTCCACCACGTGATCCGGCGCCTGTACGACGACGGTGCCTGATGTGTCGTAGCCGGCCCGGCCAGCGCGACCCGCGATCTGGTGGAACTCGCGCGCCTTCAGGATCCGCTGCCGGCGTCCGTCGTACTTGCTCAGTGCGGTGAGTACGACGGTCCGGATCGGGACGTTGATGCCGACGCCGAGCGTGTCGGTGCCGCAGATGACCTTGAGCAGACCGGCCTGCGCGAGCTGCTCGACCAGGCGGCGGTACTTCGGCAGCATGCCGGCGTGGTGGACGCCGATGCCGTGCTTCACCAGGCGCTGCAGGGTCCGGCCGAAGCCCTTGCTGAACCGGAAGTTCCCGATCAGCTCGTTGATCTTCTCCTTCTCCTCCTTCGAAGAGACGTTGATGCTCATCAGCGCCTGGGCGCGTTCCAGCGCGGCGGCCTGGGTGAAGTGGACGACGTACACCGGCGCCTGATGGGTGGTGAGGAGTTCCTCGAGCGTCTCGTGCAGCGCGGTGGTGACGTACTTGTAGATCAGCGGGACCGGGCGCTCGGCCGAGGACACGATCGCGGTCGGGCGGCCGGTACGGCGGGACAGGTCGATCTTGAACCGCTCGACGTCACCGAGCGTCGCCGACATCAGGATGAACTGCGCGTCGGGCAGTTCCAGCAGCGGCACCTGCCACGCCCAGCCGCGGTCCGGCTCGGAGTAGAAGTGGAACTCGTCCATCACCACCTGGCCGACGTCGGCGGCCGAGCCCTCGCGCAGCGAGACGTTCGCCAGCACCTCGGCGGTGCAGCAGATGATCGGCGCCCCGGCGTTCACCGACGCGTCGCCGGTCAGCATGCCGACCTTGTCGGCGCCGAACACGTCGCAGAGCGCGAAGAACTTCTCCGACACCAGCGCCTTGATCGGCGCCGTGTAGAACGTCCGCCGCCCGTCCGCCAGCGCCGCGAAGTGCGCGCCGGTGGCCACCAGGCTCTTCCCCGACCCGGTCGGCGTCGACAGGATCACGTTCGACCCCGTCATCACCTCGATCAACGCCTCTTCCTGCGCCGGGTACAACGAGATCCCCTGCTCCCCCACCCACCGCGCGAACGCGTCGTACAGGTCGTCAGGCTCGGTCGTCCCCGGCAGTTGCTCAGTCAGCGTCATCACCACCCATTGTCCCTGACGGCCGGAACCGTTCGGCCGCCGGTTGCGACCGTCCGGCGCTGGTCGCCACGCAAACGATTGCACGGCATGTCTATTCAGGCTTGACTCAGAAGATGACTTCTCATGCGTGGCGCCGGATGGGCGCGAGTTTGCTGATGACGGCGGTGGGTGCGGCGGGTCTGGTGGCGGCCGCGAGACCGGACGACGGCCCGGGACCGGGTGGGACGGAGGTGGTGACGACGTGGGGTGCCAGTGATGACATCGCCGGCGGGACGTTGCACGACATGACGGTGCGGAACGTCGTGCGCACGAGCGTCGGCGGGAAGGATCTGCGGATCCGGGTATCGAACGCGAACGGCGACCAGCCGTTGGTGACGGATTCGGTGTACGTCGGGCGGCAGGCGGCCGGGGCGAGCGTCGTCCCGGGGTCGAGCCGGCGGTTGACGTTCGGCGGGAAGACGTCGGTGACGATTCCGCCGGGGGCGATGGCGATCAGTGATCCGCTGACGGGACCGGTGCCGGCGCGGACGAGTCTGACCGTGAGTCTGCATGTGGTCGGTACGACGGGCATCATCACGGCGCACAACCGGGCGATGCAGCACAGCTACAAGTCGACGTCCGGTGATCACGCGGCGGACGAGTCGGCGGCGACGTACCAGACCGAGTCGTCCGCGTGGTACTTCGTCAATGCGGCGATCGTGACCGCGCCGCAGCAGGTCGAAACGGTGGCGACGCTGGGCGATTCGATCACGTCGTCGGTCGGTACGACGATCGACACGAACCGTCGGTGGCCGGATGTGCTGGCGGATCGGTACGGGCAACTGCCTGAGCACCGGCGGCTGGCGATCTCCAACGAAGGCATCTCGGGGAACCGGGTGCTTGGTGGGGTCGCGAAGGCAGGCAGTGCCGGGGCGAGTGCGTTGGCGCGGCTGGACAAGGATGTGCTGACGAAGCCCGGCGTACGGACGGTGTTGTTGCTGGAAGGGATCAACGACATCTACGCGGGTGCTACTGCTGACGAGTTGATCGATGGGTATCGGCAGTTGGTTGCGCGGGTGCATGCCAGTGGGCGATGCATTGTCGGGGGGACGCTGACGCCTGTTGGTGGTTCGTTCGTGTACACGCCTGAGAAGGAGGCGGCGCGGCAGGCCGTCAACTCCTTCATCCGTAGCAGCGGCGAGTTCGACGGCGTGGTGGACTTCGATGCCGCCACCCGGGATCTCGCCGACCCCAGTCGCCTCCAAGCCGCGTACGACGGCGGCGACGGCCTCCACCCCAACGACGCAGGCAACCACGCCATGGGTAACGCGGCCGACCTCAACACTCTTCGTTGTCACTGAAAAGCAGCCGCACGCACCGCCCTGCGGGCGGTGCGTGCGGCGGAGAGACGCTGCGGGTCCACCCCCAGAGGTTTGCGGTGGGTGCGCCCGCTTGTGTTACTTGTTGCCTTTGATGGCTAGGGCTTCTTCGTACTCGTGGCGGATTGCATCGCCGCCTGACTTGCGCCAGTTGGCTACGGCCTTGTCCCAGTCGGACAGATCGGAGCGGCCGAGCTGGATCTCCTTCGTGAGCGAGTCGAAGTCCTTGTCGGCGACTTTGCCCTTGGTCGAGTCGGTCGGTGAGTAGAGCCCGTACGTCGGCTGCAGGATCGCCGTGGGCAGGATCGTTCTGAGGTGGCTGTATGCAACATCGACCGCCTCGGGGTGGCCCGGGAAGTAGACCGGATATCCACCGTCGGACAGGTACTGGATCGGGAACTCGCCCAGGCAGACCTCACTGCTACCGGCCTCGGTCAGCACCGGGTCGGTGCCCTTCAGGTTGTAGTGCCGCTCGGGCAGGCCGAACTTGCGGAACAGATACTCCTCGGTCCCGAAGGGCGCGGCCATCCAGTTCAGCACCCGCAACAGCATCTTGGTCCGCTCCGGCGAACTGGGCCGCATCGCCGCGATCGAGTTGTTCGGCGAACCCAGCAGGAACCGGCCGACCTTTCCAGCGCTGTCGCGGACGACCGGCAGCCCGATGGCGAAGGTCTTCACCGTGGCGCGCCGGTAGAAGCTCTGGATCGACGAGTACGTGTCCTGCGTCATCACCGCCGACCCCTGCGTGAACCAGACCTTCTGGTTGTTCTTCGCCACCCCGTCGGGATGGATCAGCCCGTCGGCCTGCATCTTCGTGGAGATCGCGAGCATCTCCTTGTGCTCCGGGAGCTCGCGGCTGTGCACCAGGCGACCGTCGCGAACCTCCCAGCCGTTCGGCAGCCCCAGCATCGCGCTCAGCGCCGCCGCGGGTGGGACCGCGAACGCCCAGCGGTTCTTCTTCCCGTCCGTCACCGCCTTGGCGACCTTGTTCAGCTCGTCCACAGTGGGCGACCCGAGCTCGACACCGACCTGGTCGAGCAGGTCCTGACGGGCCAGCAACAGGTTGGACGACATCACGCCGCGCTGGATCGGGACCGCCCGGATGCCGCCCGAGAACACGCACCCGCGCCACGAGTCGGTCGACAGGTTGGCCAGGAACGGGTACTCCAGGATCGCGTCACCGGACAGGTACTCGGTCAGGTCCTGGGCCCGAGCCTCGAGGAACTGTGGCAGATAGGAGAACTTGCCGTCGACGTTGAACAGATCACCCAGCGTGTCTCCTGCCACGGAGGTCGCGAACTTGTTGGTGTAATCGGAACCGGCGGCCGAGGTGATCGTCAGCTCCAGCGGTGAGCCGACCCTGCGGTTCAGCTCCTGCCAGTACGGATTGCGATCGGCGGTCGGCGGGATCGGGTTCGACGTCGGCACAGTTCCGGACACGTCACTGCCGTCGCCGGGTCTGCCTTCGGTGACCCGGACCGGCTGGGCCGGGAACCGGTAGAAGCAGTCCGGCATCAACGGATGGCTCCGCGGCAGGTCCGGCTTCGGCCCGTCGAACCGCCGGTACGTCGGCAGCCCGACCGGCTTGTTCAGCGCCGCGATGTCCGTCGACCTGGTCACGGTCGCGCACCCGCTCAGTCCGCCGATGCCCGCGGCGGCGGCCAGTGAGCCGCCGAGCAGTCTTCTTCTGCTGATCATGGTCATCCCTTCACCGCGCCGGTCAGCATGCCCTTGGTGAAGTGCCGCTGGAGGAACGGGTAGACGATCAGGATCGGCACCAGCGAGATCACCAGGATCGCCATCTGGATCGACTCCTGCGGCGGCAGTTGGTCGGCCGACGCCCCACCGAGATCACCACTGCTGAGCTCGGTGTTGTTGATCACGTACGTCCGCAGTACCAGCTGCAGCGGCCACTTCGCGGTGTCGCTGATGTAGAGCATGGCGTTGAAGAACGCGTTCCAGTACCCGACCGCGTAGAACAGCCCGATCACCGCGAGCACCGCCCGCGACAGTGGGAGCACGATCGACCAGAAGATCCGGAAGTCGCCCGCCCCGTCCACGCGGGCCGAGTCGATCACCGAGGCCGGGATACTCATGAAGAACGAGCGGAGCACGATCACGTTGAAGCCGTTGATCGCGGTCGGCAGGACCAGCGCCAGCAGCGAATCGAGCAGCCCGAACTCCTTCACCACCAGGTAGTTCGGGATCAGGCCCGGGCTGAACAAGATGCTGAACAGCACGATCATCAGGATCGGCCGCTGCCCGAACGAGCCAGGCCGGCTCAGCGCATACGCCAGCATGGTGGACCCGGCCAGGCTGACCAGGGTGCCGCCGAGGGTGATGACGAAGCTGACCAGCAGCGCGCGTTGCACCACACCGCCGTTGAAGATCGCCCGGTACGAGGCCCAGTTGAGACTGTCCGGCCAGAGCACGAAGCCGCCGGATTCGGTGACATGGGCCTGGCTGGCGATGCTGGTCGAGATCACTCCGATGAACGGGACGATCACCACCGTGCAGCACAGCAGCAGGATGATGCCCTTGAGGACCCGCGTCGGGATCGTGGGTACGTCGTCGATCGTCGACGACCGGCGCGTAGTTGCGAGGAGATTCGTCTGGGTACTCATGCTTTCTGGTACACCCCCGCCTCACCGAAGATGTGTGCGACCTTGTTGGCGCCGATCACCAGGGCGACGCCGAACAGGCCCTTGACCAGACCCACCGCGGCCGAGACTCCCCATTGGCCGGCCAGTACGCCGTTGTTGTAGACGTAGGTGTCCAGGACTTCGCTGGCCGGTCTGCCGACCAGGTTCTGCTGCAGGATGATCTGCTCGAAACCGACGGTGAGCGAGTCACCGAGCCGCAGGATCAGCAGCAGGATGATCAACCCGCGGATTCCCGGCACGGTGATGTGCCACAACTGCCGCAGGCGCGACGCTCCGTCGACCCGGGCCGCCTCGTACAGCCCCTGATCGATCTGCGTCAGCGCGGCCAGGAACAGGATCGTCCCCCACCCGGAGTCCTTCCAGATCACCTGGCTGGTGAGCAGCGCGATGAAGCTGTCGGGATTGCCGAGGAAGTCGATCGTGTCGATGCCCCGGGCCCGCAACGTGTTGTTGATCAGGCCGCTGCCGCCCAGGATCTGCTGGAAGATCGCGATCACGATCACCCAGGACAGGAAGTGCGGCAGGTACAGCACCGACTGCACGACGCGCTTGATCCGCTCCGACAGCAGGCTGTTCAGCAGCAGGGCCAGCGCGATCGGTGCCGGAAAGACGAAGATCACCTGGACCAGCGTGATCAGCAGCGTGTTCTTCAACGCGTTCAGGAACTCTGCGTCACCGTTGAAGATCACCGAGAAGTTGTCCAGCCCGACCCAGGCGCTGCGTCCGAACGGGACGAACGGCAGGTACTCCTGGAACGCGATCAGGTTGCCGAGCAACGGCAGGTAGTGGAACGCGAGCATCAGGGCCAGACCGGGGATCGCCATCAGCAGCAGCACCTTGTCGCGGCGAGCCCGCGCCCACCAGGACAGCTGCTGGCCGCCGGCGGGCGGTGCGGATCTCTCCGCGGTCGGGGTACCCGGTGGTCCCGAGTCGGTAGCCCGGGCTTGATCGATCAACATGGTTCGTTTCGCTTCGGGGCTGAGGATTTCGTCTGCTCGAGCCACGCGACACTCCCTGCGTCGTCGGTGAACGTCGCCCTCCCACTGGGAGAGCGCTTTCCGTTCCCCCCTGTTCGATGCTGTCGTGTTTTGGGGAGTGGCGCAGCTCCAGCCGGAGAGTCATCCGCGAATCCGGCCGGCCCGATGCGATTCAGCCGCGCATCAGGCGCTCAGATGAGCGGCGATTCAGCCGCGACGGTGCCAGCGCGGCTCGACGTCGCCCTGCCGAGCCAGGTGTTCCAGGTGGGCGCGTGCCATCCGGACGGTCTGGAGGTTGATACCTCCGTAGGTGCCGAGATCGGTGCCGATGGCCGTGGCCAGTTCACGGACGGTGAGCGAACCCTTCGCCCGCAGGAGTTTCACCGTGAGGGCTTCGACTTCAGCCACCCACTCCAGGCTTTCGCTGATGCGCTTGCGCCCGGCATCCGAGTCCAGTACGTCGCCATGTGACGGAACGAGGGCGTCGAAGTCCAACCCCAGCAGGCGATTCAGTCCCCCGACGTACCGCTCGACGTCCGTGTAGAGCGGAGCCAGCCAGGTGGAGCTGTCCAGGTAAGGCTGACCGCGCCCTTGCACATCGTCGAAGGCGAACAGGGTTCGGGACGACTCATCCAGTACGGCGATGTGGCCGGGGCTGTGCCCGCTGGTCGTGATGACGCGGAGTGAACGATCAAGCGGAAGGTAATCGCCATCGCGCAGCAGTACGTCGACCCGGACGCGCTCGTCGAGCATCTCGAGCAGCTCCCAGCGTTCGGCCGACGACAAGTCCATCGCGGCCGGATCCGAACCCCAGAGCTCGGTCAGCAACAGCTCGTTGTCCTCGAGCCAGCCCACCTCAGCCGCCGGAGCGGCCACCCGCGCACCACTAGCCCTCTTCAGTACGGCGTTCCCACCCATGTGATCGGGATGCGCATGACTGTTGACGACGAGCGTCAGGTCGGCCAGCCCGAGCCCCAGTCCAGCCAACTCGGGTCCCGTCGCGGCCTCAGGAGTGGAGGCGATCCCCGCGTCGAGCAGCACGAGCTCCGAACCCGCGTTGATCACGTGCAGCCACAACGGCAGCCCGCAGACGTGCGGGTAGTCCGTCGCCAGCCGATGGATTCCCGGTGCGATCTCAACGGGCACAGTTCACCGTCCTTCGAAGTCGCCGGTACGACGCTCCGCGAAGGCCGCCCGGCCTTCGGCTGCGTCGCGGGTGCCGAGAGCAATGGCCTGCAGCTCCCGCTCGTACTGGATGGCCTGTTCGAGTCCCATCGACCATGCGGCCCGCAGGTTCGCCTTGGCCGCCTGCGCGGCGATCGGTGGCCGGGCGGCGATCCGGTGCGCCAACTCGGTTGCAGCAGGCAACACCTCGGAAGGCGGCAGCACCTGGCTGACCAGCCCGACCCGCAACGCCTTTGCAGCATCGATGGGATCACCGGTCAGCAGCATCATCGCCGCGTCACTGGCCGGCACGGACGCCGTGAGCAGCGCCGTCACCCCACCGCCGCCGATCCATCCGAGCTTGATCTCGGCCGCAGCGAAACTCGCCGAGGACGACGCGAGCCGGATGTCGCACGACAGCGCCAGTTCCAGGCCGCCGCCGTACGCGTAGCCGTTGATCGCCGCGATCACCGGCGTACGCAGAGCGCGTAAGGCATCGCAGTAGTCGCGGCGGTTCCGGAAGTGCCAGGGTCCGTCGTACCGGTCGAGCTCGCCGATGTCGCTGCCGACGGAGAAGGCGCGGTCGCCCGCACCGGTCACCACCACGGCCCGGATCGAGGGATCGTCGTCGATCCGCGGGATCAGCTCGAGCAGCTCCGCACTCATCGAACGGGTTGCCGCATTCAGCTTCGCCGGCCGGTCGAGCGTGAGCAGCCCGACGTACCCGTCCTGCTCGAAGGCGATCCGGCCGTCATCCATGACTCACCCTCCGGTAGTCGTCCTCGATCCGATCGACCGCGGCCCCCGGATCCTGCGCATCGTCCAGCAACTCCCGCACCCGCTCCGACAGTTCGTCCTGGAAGGCGATCCACCCGTCGAACCGAGGCCGGACGTACGACGTCGTGAGCGTGCCGAGCGTGGCCGAGTAGTGCCCGTTCCACGCCTTGTCCACCACGTCGGAGGCCCACACGGCCGCGGTCGCGGACTGGCCGCCGACCGTCGACACGACATCCAACTGAGTGCCGACATCCAGCAGCCCGCGCACGTACTTCGTCACCGCCAGGACGTGTCGGAACGCCCGAGGAGTCACAGCCAGTCCGGTCCCACCCAGCGTGCTGTTGGCCAGCCGATCAGCCGGCCGCAACCGCGGCGCCGCCGACCAGGCCAGCGGCTGCCGGTCCTCCCCGACTGCGCCGTAGTACGCATAGCTGTACACCAGCGGGCAGCACACCAGCTCGTTGCTCTCAGCAAGCAGCTCGTGCATCCCGATCGGGTCGAGCTCCGCCATACTCCGATCACTCCGCTGCCAGACAGCGCGGAGCACCCGGATCGCCTCGATCGCTCGATCCCGATCGAGCAGCTGCGCCCCAGTCCGATCTCCGGCGAGCCCGAGCAGCATCAACCCGGCATGCGGCCCGGCGACACACAGCGCGACGCCCGGCAGCTCCATTACGTCGGACCAGGTGGCCGGCGGCGTGCCCAACCGGTCCGGCCGGTACAGACACGTCTGCGTCGCCGCATCGATCGGAATCGCCCATCCGTACCCGTGCAACCGATAGCTGTCCCACGTCGGCTCGACCGCCCGCGACCGCCACACCTTGAGATCCCGCGCCGCGAACACGTCCTCCACCGGCAGGATCGCGCCCGCCTCGACCGCAGCCCCTAGCCCGGGATGATCGACCACAAGCAGGTCGTACTGCTCGGCCAGCTCAGCCAACGGCGTGGACTCGAACCCGGACAACGGCTGCCGATCCCACACCACCTGTACGCCGGACTCCTCGAACACCTCCAACGGCCGGTAGCCACGGGGGTGATCCCACGTCAGCCCGCGCAGTTGCACGGTCACGGCGAGACCACCGCGCCTTGCTCGAGCAATGCCTGCCGTTGCTCCGGCGACAGTCCCAGCTCGGCGAGCAGCTCATCGGTGTGCTCGCCGACGAGCGGTGCCGGTCGCCGAACCTGCGCAGGCGTCCGGCTGAAGCGATACGGGAACCCCGGCGTCGTGACCGCGCCCTCGGTCGGGTGCTCGTACGTGACGAACGAGCCGTTGTGCAGCACCTGCGGATCCGTGCGTACGTCGGCGTACGACAACACCGGCCCACACCAGACACCGCGCTCGCGCAGCTTGTGCAACCAGTGGTCGGTCGACTCCCGCCGCAACGCGGTCGACACCGCCGCGGCGATCTCGTCACGCCGGGCGAACCCGTCCCGCTCCGCATCCAGCCCGGCCAGCTGCGGCGCATCGAGCACCTCAGCCAGCACCGGCAGGTTGGCGAACGCCAGCGAGAGATAGCCGTCCGCGGTCGTGAAGATGCCGTACGGCGCACGGATGTAGCTGTGCGCATGCACCTCCTCGGAGCGTGTCTGCGGGATGCCGCCGACCGTGTGCACGGACAGTTCCTGCATCTGCAGCGCGATCACCGCGTCGAGCATGTTCACCTGCACGAGCTGACCCTCACCAGTCCGCTCCCTGTGCAGCAGCGCGGCCAGCACACCCTCGAAGGCGCTGTACGCCGTGACCGCGTCGGCAAGGAAGTACGGCGCGGCGACCGGTGGCTCGTCCGGACGACCGGCACTGAACAACGCACCGCTCATTGCCTGCACCAACAGGTCCTGCCCCGGCCAGTCGGCGTACGGACCGGTCTCGCCGTACCCGGAGATCGACACATAGATCAGGTCGGGCTTCAGTCCGCGCAAAGTCTCGTAGTCCAGGCCGAGCCGGGCGGCGACCCCGGGCCGGTAGTTCTGCAGGAACACGTCGGCCGACTTCACCAGCTCATGAACCAGCTCCCGGCCGTCAGCAGACTTCAGGTTGACCGCGAGGCTGCGCTTGTTCCGGTTCAGCGACAGGAACGACGCGTTGACCTCATTGCCGGTGGCGCCGCCGGCGGCCGTGTGCCGTTGCCATTCGCCCGTCACCGGCTCGACCTTGACGACGTCCGCGCCCAGGTCGCCGAGCCGCATCGCCGCCAGTGGGCCGGCCATCGCCACCGACACGTCCAGAACGCGATAACCCTCGAGAACGCTCATTGCGCCGTCCATCCCGCGTCGACCGGCAGGACCGCACCGGTGATGAACGACGCGTCGTCGCTGGCCAGGAATGCGATCGCGGCCGCTACCTCCGACGGCTGCCCGATCCGGCCGAGCGCGTGATGCCGGTCGACCATCGCCTGCATCGCGCCCGGATCGTCCGCCCCACTGACCTTTCCGTTGCGGATCAGCGGTGTGTCGATCAGCCCGGGCGCGACGCAGTTCGCGCGGACGCCGGCCCGGCCATGATCGAGTGCCATCGCGCGGGTCAGGTTCTCCACGCCGGCCTTCGCCGCGCAGTACGCCGACCGGTTGCGCTCGCCCACCGTGCCGATCGCCGAGGAGATCGTCACGATCGCCCCGCCGCCCTGCTCGACGAAGCGAGGCAGGACGGCGCGGCACGAGTTGTACACGCCGGTCAGATCGACAGCGAGGATCGTCTGCCACTCGTCCGGAGACGTGTTCGGCACGGTGTCACACACATCGACCCCGGCCGCACTGACCAAGACATGGACCGCACCCAGCGATGAGACCAGGTCGGCTGTGCCAGCGAGGTCCGTGACATCCAGCTCATACCCCTGCCCGCCCAGCTCGGTGCCCAACGCAACGGCAGCCTCGCCGTTTCGATCACACACGATCACGGCGCCGCCCTCGGCGGCGATCCGGCGGGCGGTGGCCGCGCCGATCCCGGAGGCACCTCCGGTGATCAGCGCGACCTTGCCTGCAAACCGTTCCTTGTCCATAAGTGATCCGGGAACCTCAGGGCTTCTCATAGGGGAAGGAAGGCAGTACGCCGATCTGGTCGTACTGCATCCGGGAGTCGTCGAACCCGGGCTCCCAGCTGACGTTGGCGAAGGTGTCGCACGGTCCCGCCGACGGCCCGTGGTACGGGTCGCTCTCGGTGTTGGTCACCTTGATGTCGGAGAACGCGAACGCACAGCCGCCGAAGTCCATGTGCACGCCGTACGGCTTGCTGTCCGGCATCGACGGATCCGCGTTCGCATCGTCGATGATCAGCTGAGACACCGCAGCGTCCGGCGTGTACGGCGGCTGGTTGCGAACGCCGTACGCGTAGAACGGACCGGTGTCACCGCTGTCCTGCGCCAGGTGCGACAGCCGCACGTGGTGGACGGTGTTGCCACTGGTGTAGTTGTCCGCGTTCGGAATCTCCGGCCGGGACTCGATGCTGATGCCGTAGCGGGCACCGTGCTCGACGACGGTGTGGCTGATCTCGTTGTCGCCGCTGTTCATGATCTCGACGCCGGCCGAGTCGCCCGGGACGAGCTCGCCGATGTGATGGATGTAGTTGTTGGTAAACGTGTTGCCGTGGGCAACGTCGCCCTCACCCGGCCAACCGCCCTCGACCTTGATACCGTCGTTGCCGAGGTGCTCGAGCAGACTGTCCGACACCGTGGTCTTCTCGTTCGCGAAGAGCAGTTCGATCGCGGTGAATCCGGTCTGCTGCAGGTGCATCCGGGTCAGCTTGACGCCCCGGGTGTTGGTCAGCGTGATCGCACCCCACCGGTTCCGCGGCAGCTCGATCTGGGTGTCGTACTTCGGGTACTTGCGCTTGGCCCCGGAGTCGCCGGTCTGGTTCCAGCCGTACCGGTACCACTCCATGAAGTCGGTGTGCTGGATCGTCAGCCCGTCCAGCGTCAGGTTCTCCACCCGCCGGTTCGCTGACGCACCGGCCACCGAGAAGACCTGCGTCACCGTCGGCCGCAGCACCGTCACGCCGTCCATCGTGCCGCCGGCCGGCTTGTAGTACAGCATCTTGTTCGGGTAGTCCAGGTAGTACTCACCGGCCTGGTCCAGCAGGCTGAGTGAGTTCTGCACGAAGTACCGCGAACCGCCACCGGAGTTGATGAACCCGTAGCGCGCCGGATAGACGAGCGTGGTGCGCTTCTTGGTGAAGTTGATGTCGAGCATCGGGATGGTGTCGGTGAACCACGACCACGACCCGCCCGACCACACCGTCACCTGCGCCGGCCAGTCCGTCCCGAGCCGCAGGTCCCACGACGGGTCGATGTCGCCGGTGTTGAATCCGAGCTGGTCGCGCACCGCCTCCTTGGTCGAGTCGAACAGGATCGACCGCAGGTACGGCGCCCAGGCGTCATCCGCCTGCCGGTTCGGGTACCGCGCGGTGGTGGCACGCTTCCCCTCGGCGTACAGGCTGTAGAACGGCTGGCTGACATCCACCGGCGCCTTGAAGATGCCGTCCTTGTACGGCGTCCACCCGGTGACGTCCCGGGCGCCCTCGAACACGGCCTTCCCCGGCCCGTCCGCACTCCGGAAGGTCACTCCGGAGTCCCGGTCGTCGAAGGTGATCGTCTTGTCGACCTGGTACGTCCCGGCCTTCAGGTTCACCACCGGAGCACAAGACCCTCGCCGAGTGCGAACGGCATCCCGCGCATGCTCGACCGTCTTCCACGGCTTCCGCTGAGTCCCGGCCGCCGTGTCACTTCCGGTGGGTGATACCCAGAACGCCTCACACTTCGCTTGTTCTTTCGGACCTGCACCCAGCGCCGAGCCTGCACCTACCACAGCGAGCGCGACACCGATGACCAAACCACCGACCAATCTCATCCGGCTCACCGCCCCGCCACGTCGTACGGGAACGAGGGCAGCACGCCGATCTTGTCGTACTCCATCCGGCCGGCGTCGAAGCCTGCCACCCAGTTGGCGTTGGTCACCTCGTTGCACTGGTACGACTGGTACTTGTCGTCGGTCACCTGCCCGATCTCGATGTCACTGAAGCTGAAGCCACAGCCACCGGCGTCCATGTGCACGCCCCGGGTGCCGCTGTCCGGCATCGAGGCATCCGGGATCACGTCGGTGATCACCATCTGCTTCACCGTGTTCCGGATCGGGTGCGGTTCCTGGTTGTCGACGCCGTAGGTGTAGAACGCACCCATGTCACCGCTGTCCAGACCGGTTTGCTCCAGCCGGATGTAGGAGAACTCGTTGTCCAGCGCGTAGCCCTCGCCGTCGGTGACCTCGGGCCGGCCCTCGAGGCTGATGCCGTACCGCGCGCTGTGTTTCACCACGACGTGCGAGACCTTGTTGCCGCCGGTGTTCATCAGCTCGATCCCGGCCGCGTCGCCCGGGACCAGCTCACCGATGTGGTCGATGTACAGGTTGGTGAACGTGTTGTGGTTCGCCACATCGCCCTCGCCCGGGTACGGGCCTTCGACCTTGACGCCGTCCCCGCCGATGTTCTCCAGCAGGGTGTCGGCGATCGTCACATGGTCGTTGGCCGTCAGCAGGTAGACACCGTGGTAGCCGGTGTCGCGCACGTGCAGCCCGGTGAGATCGACGTTGCGGGTGTTGGTCAGGGTGACCGCACCGAAACGGTTGCGGGTCATCTCGATCTGACGGTCGTACTCGGGGTACTTGTGCTTCTGGCCCGAATCTCCCGCGCTGATCCAGCCCGATCGGTACCACTGCATGAAATCGGTGGCCGCGATCCCGAGTCCGTCGAACGCGATGTCGTGCAGCCGGCGCGCGGGCGAGACCCCTGCCAGCGACAGCACCTGGGTCTGCGTCGGACGCAGGACCCGCTTGCCGTCCATCGTGCCGCCGCGAGGCTTGTAGTACAGCTCCTTGTTTGCCCAGTCGAGGTAGTACTCGTCCTCGGCGTCGAGCAGATCCAGCGAGTTCTGGACGAAGTACCGCGACCCGGACCGGGAGTTCATCATCGCGTACCGGGTCCAGTAGTCCAGGATGACCTTGTTGTCCTTCCAGTCCGCGTTCTTGATCGGCACGGTGTCGGTGAACCAGCTCCACGAGCCGCCCGACCAGATCATCAGCTGGGCCGGCCAGTCGGTGTAGCTGTTCAGGTTCCAGGTCTCCTTCCAGTCACCCTCGGTGTAGCCGACCTGGTCGCGCAGAGCCTCCTTCTCCGGCTCGATCAGGACCGACTTCAGGTACGGCGCCCACTCGTCGTCCGCCTGCCGGTTCGGGTACCGGGCTGTGGTGGCCCGCTCGCCGTCGACATACAGGGTGTAGAACGGCTGGTCGATGTCGACCTTGGCCTTGAAGATCCCGTCCTGGTACGGCGTCCAGCCGGTGACCTCCTGCGCCGCCTCGAGCTCCGCCTTCCCCGGACCGTCCACGCTCCGGTACACGACCTTGTGACCGTTCGATCCCGAGTCACGGTCGTCGAAACCGATCGTCTTGGCCACCTGGTACGTGCCGGCCTTCAGGTTGACGACCAGGTCGCACGACATCCGCTGGTTCAGGCCGCGCGCCCGGATGGTGTCGCGGGCATGCTCGATCGTCCGCCACGGCTTGCGCTCCGTCCCCGGCGCCGCATCGTCGCCGGCCGGCGAGATCCAGAACGCGGCGCACTTGTCCTGCTCCACGGCCGGGCCTGCGGCTCGCGCCGCCACCGCGCCGCCGAAGACGAGCGCGGGAAGAGCGAGCCCGGCGAACACCCCGCCGACGAATCCACGCATCGTCATCACCGGCCCGACACGTCGTACGGGAAGGTGGGCAGGACGCCGATCTTGTCGTACTCCATCTTCGAGGCGTCGAACCCGTCGACCCAGTCGGCGTTGGTCACCTCGTTGCACTGGTACGACTGGTACTTCTGGTCGGTCACCTTCCCGACCTGGACGTTGCTGAACGCGAACCCGCAACCGCCGGCGTCCATGTGTACCCCGCGAGTGCCACCCGCATCCGGCATCGACGGATCCGGGATCACGTCGCCGATGACCAGTTGGTCGACGGTGTTCGTGACCGGATGTGGTTCCTGGTTGTCCACGCCGTAGGTGTAGAACGAGCCCATGTCACCGCTGTCCAGGCCGGTCTGCTCCAGCCGGATGTAGGAGAAGCTGTTGCCGGACGCGTACTGGTCGCCGTCGGTGACCTCCGGCCGCGACTCCAGGCTGATGCCGTAGCGGGCGCTGTGCTTCACCTCGATGTTCGAGATGGTGTTGTTGCCGGTGTCCATCAACTCGATCCCGGCCGCGTCGCCCGGGACCAGCTCGCCGATGTGGTCGATGAACGTGTTGGAGATCGTGTGATGGTTGCTCAGGTCGCCTTCTCCCGGCCAGCCGCCCTCGACCTTGATGCCGTCGGCACCGATGTTCTCCAGCAGGCTGTCGGTGATCCTGGTGTGGTCGTTGGCGAACAACAGGTAGACGCCGGTGAAGCCGGTGTCGGACAGGTGCAACCGGGACAGGTCGATGTTGCTCGTGTTGGTCAGCGTGATCGCGCCGAACCGGTTCCGCGGCAGCTCGATCTGCCGATCGTACTCCGGGTACTTGTGCTCGACCCCGGCGTCGCCGCCGGCCACCCAGCCGTTGCGGTACCAGCTGACGAAGTCGGAGTACTGCACCCCGAGCCCGTCGAAGCTCACGTCGTGCAGCCGGTCCTGCGGCGACGTACCCGCGAGGTTCAGCACCGTCTTCACGGTCGGCCGCAGCACCTTGATGCCGTCCATCGTTCCGCCGCGCGGCTTGTAGTAGACCTCACCGGCCTTGGCGTCGAGGTAGTACTCCCCCGGCTGGTCCAGAAAACTGAGCGAGTTCTGGAAGAAGTACCGGGAGCCGCCGTTGCTGTTGACCATCGCGTAGCGGGTCCAGTACTTCAGCGTCGTCTGGGTCTTCTTGAAGTTCGTGTCGAGCAGCGGGATCGTGTCGGTGAACCACGACCACGAGCCGCCCGACCAGATCGTCACCGAGGCCTGGCTCATGTCCCAGCTCGGGTCCCAGTCGCCGGGCTTACCCCACAGCCAGTTGTGGACATCCATCTTGTCCTCTTCGAACAGGATCGACCTCAGGTAGGGCGACCACTGCTCGTCGCTGCCGCGGTTCGGGTACCGGGCGTTGGTGGCGCGCTTGCCGTCCTCGAAGAGCGTGTAGAACGGCTTGGACGCATCCACCTTCGCCTTGTAGATGCCGTCCTTGTACGGCTCCCAGCCGGTGATCTCCTCGGCCCCTCGCAGCGTCGCCTTGCCCGGACCGTCGGCACTGCGGTAGATCACCCGGTGCCCGTTCTTGCCGGAGTCGCGCTGGTCGAAGCCGATCGTCGACGCGACCGGGTACTCGCCGGCCTTCAGGTTGACGGTGATGTCACAGTTCATCCGGTCGTTGAGGTGTTTGTTCCGGATCTCGTCGCGAGCCCGGGTGATCGTCTTCCACGGGTTCTTCTCGGTGCCGTTGGCGGCGTCGTTGCCGTTGGGTGCGACATAGAAGCTGTCGCACCGGGCTGCACCGGCGGGCTGGGCGTTGAGTTGGACGGCCGCGGCGACCACCAGGGCAGCCGCGACCACCCCGGCGCCGACGCTGAGCGCCGTACGCGCCAGACGCGGCCTCGTTCTGTTGGACATGTTGGGCGGGGTCCTCTCTCGGAGGGTCAGTCGCCGGCGTTGCCGTTCTGGCTGCGCCAGCGCTCGTACTCGAGGCGGGTCTTCTCGGTCAGGGGGTAGTAGTCGCGCAGCGGGGCGCCCTCGTCGATCCGGGCCCGGCTGAACTTCTCCCACGCGTCGTGCTCGGCGGCCGCCTGGACGACGGCCTCCGCGCGCCGCCGCGGGACGACGACCGCGCCGTCGTCGTCGGCCAGCACCAGGTCACCGGGCAGCGTGAGGACGCCGCCGACCGCGACCGGGACGTTGTACGCCCACGGGAACAGTTCGGCCTGGGACGCGTAGTGCGGGGTGGCTCCGGTGGACCAGATCGGTACGTCGAGCTGCGACACCCGGGGAACGTCGCGGATCCGGCCGTCGATCACGATGCCGGCACCGCCACGCAGCTTGAAGTAGCGGACCAGCATGTCGCCGAAGCAGCCGGTGGTGTGGCTGCCGTACGCCTGGACCACCAGCACGTCGCCGGACTGGACCTCGTCGAGCACGGCCCACAGCGCCGTACTGCGCTCGATGTACTCCTGGGTCTGGCCGTCGGCGATGTCTTCCCGCTGCGGCATGAACTGCAGGGTCAGCGCCCGGCCGACGACCTTCTTGCCGGGGAACATGCTGGTCGGTCCGTCGACGAAGGTCCGGCGGATGCCCTGGCCGTGCAACCGGGCACAGGCGGTCGCCGACCCGATCTCGGCCAGCCGGGACACCAGGCCGGGATCCGATGGCGGCGGGGTGTCGCCGCGCACCGGCAGGTCCCAGACCGGTACGACCGGGGCTTGTTCCGTGCTGCTCATATGTCTCCTCAGTCAAGCGCCAGGTGTGCGGCGCGGTAGGTGTTTCTGGTCAGCCGGAGCTCGAGCCGGATGGTCCGGCCCGGCGGCATCGTCACTTCGAGTCTGTTGCTGTCGACAACGACCGTGCGGGTGCCGGCGGTCGGCGGTGGTGAGGTGTACGCCGGGGACGGTCCGGGGTACTCGCCCGTCGCGGTGGACACGGTGGCCTCGTCGATCCGGTCGGTGCCGAAGCTGCCGGCCTGGACGATCACGCGACGGGTCTGGGTCGCGGACAGGTTGACCAACTGCAGGCAGGTCCGGTCCGGCTCGACCGTGTCGACCAGTGCGGCGACATCGGCCGGCAGACCGGGCCGTCCCCGATCGGGGTCGAGGTACAGGACCCGGAGCGGCAGCAGTCCGCCGTTGTACAGGAGCTGTGGTGTGCCGGTGGTCAACTGCAGCAGGGCTTCGGTCGCGACCGGGTTGTGCCGCTGCCAGTGATGGATGTTCAGATCGGCCGGATCGGTGGTGTCGACGGCCATCAGATCCATCCGGCGTTGCACCTGCGACAGCGCGACGCCCAGCATCGCCTCCGGGTAGCCGGGGTTGTCTCCCGCGAGGTAGGCCAGCCACGGTGCTTCGTGCCCAGCGTCTTCCTTGTTGCGGAAGTCGCGCACGGTTCGCCAGTCGTAGCCGCTGCGTTCCCTGAGCTGCCGCAACCGGTCGCGATCCGAGGACTCGAACGCTGCCTGCCACAACCAGATCGGCAGTCCGAGCTGCGGCGGCTGGTAGTCGAACCAGCCGTCGTCTCCATGCCGATTCGGGATCAGCAGGGTCGGCTTGGCGCAGTCGTCGCCGAGCTCAGCCTGCCAGCGGTCGCGGATACTCAGCTCGGTCTCGTCGACCGCGCCCGTGATGCCGCGCTCGTACAGGTGGTCGAGCAGATTCCTGGCGATGTCGAGCCGTTGGGAGTCACCCGTCAGCACAGCGCCGTTCAGTGCTGCGATGCACGCGGCCGAGCCGACGCTGTAGACACCGTGTGGCCAGTTCCAGCCGTAGTTGCCGCCGTACCAGCGGCCGTCGTGCAACTCGCCGACGATCCCGCTGGGCCCGACGTTGTCGGGGACGAGTCCATCGTTGGCCGCGGCCCTTTCCTGCCAGGCGTCGAGGTACTCCAGCGTCCAGGCGGCGAACCGGTCGTTGTGGTCGTAGAGCCACGCGTTCGCAGTCAGGGTAGTGGCGGCCAGGTTGACCGCGGTGTCGCCGGCTCCCTGACGCCTGATCATCTCGGCGCCCATCAGGTCCGCGTTCGCCGGATCCTTCAGGTCGTCCCAACTGGTGATCCCCGGTACGCCGGACAGCGGCAGCCCGAAGATGCGCATGTTCGTCAGGTCGGCGCCGTACGAGCGCCACTCGTCGTTGATGCCCCAGCGCGGACCACCACCGCCGTTGTGCGGTGCGCGGATCGTGCGCGTCGCCGGATCGTAGTTGCCCGCGGGCGAGCCGGGCAGGTAAAGCTCCGCGAACCGGTACGCCCGCTCGCGGAACACCTCGTCGCCCGGATCGGCCGCGCACAACGCGTAGAAGAAGATCATCGACTCGCCGATGTGGAACCAGTCGTACCCGCGTTCGAACTCGTCGACCAGGAAGCCCAGGTCGGTGAGCTGGCGGGTGACGCCTTCCCAGTGCCACTTGGCCACGTCGATCAGGTCGTCCGCGCCGCCGAGCTGGTAGAGCACGGGCCAGTTCACGAAGGCCTCGTAGAAGTCGTCCGCGCCGTCGCGGCTCTGCACCGGTCCGGCGTACCGGAGGCTGCCGTCGGGCAGGCAGTAGCGTTCGCGGAACAGCCACCAGCCCTCGTCCATCACGTCGAACAGGCGGCGTTGCATGATCGCCCACGCGGGCGGTGTGCCGATGGGTGTCTCGGCAACAATCGGTTCGGTCATCCCTTGGTCGCCCCCGCAGTCAGGCCGCTGATCACGTGCCGCTGCAGCAGCACGAAGACCACCAGCAACGGAGCCACCGCGAGCAGCAGCGTCGGGAACACGACCGTGTAGTCGGTCGAGTACTGGCTCACGGCGGCGTACACACCGGTGGTGACGGTGTAGAGACCGCTGCCCGGGCCGAGGATGATCTGCGGGTTCACGAAGTCGTTCCACACCGAGAACGTGTTCAGGATGACCATCGTCACCACCGCCGGTTTCATCAGCGGGAACACGATCGACCAGAAGGTCCGGTGCTTGCCGGCTCCGTCCACCGCGGCCGCCTCGTCGAGGCTGGCCGGGATCGTCATGATGTAGCCGGCGTACAGGAAGATCGAGAACGGCAGCGTCAGCGTCGTCTCGAACAGCACGAAGCCCGGGATGGTCCCCATCAGCCCGAGGAACTTCAGCGTGTAGACGACCGGGATGACCAGCACCTGGCTCGGGATGAACGTGCCGGCCACGAACAGCAGCAGGAGCATGCGGTAGCGGCGTTCACTGCGGCGCGCGATCACGTACGAGACCGGGCCGGCCAGCGCGACGGACAGGACGTTCACCGAGACCACGAACAGCGCGGTGACGGCGTATCCCTTGAGGATGTTGAAGTCCGGGTTCGTCCAGGCCTTCTCCAGGTACTGCGTCGTCAGCTGGTCGGGCGACAACGAGAAGGGGTGGGCCAGGATGTCCTGCTGCGACTTGAACGCGCTCACCACGAGCAGGTACATCGGCACCAGCATCAGCACGCTGGTCACGATCAGGAACGCGATCCGGCCGGCGCCCTTGGTGCGCAGCGGTTTGAACTGCACTGTCGCCACTCGGGGCATGCGAATGGCGCTCATCCCTTCACTCCTTGATCGGCCCTGGATCGCAGCCGCGCGACCGTCAGGGCGAGTCCGGCGGTGACGATCATGAGTACGACGCTCTGCGCCGACCCGAACCCGAGCGCGTTGTTGTGGAACGAGTCCCACAGGATCAGGTACGCCGCCGTCTGGGTCGAACCAGCCGGTCCACCACCGGTCAGCGACACGACCAGGTCGTACGTCTTCAGCAGCGTGACCAGCGACAGCACGAGGTTCACGGTGACCACCGGCGCCAGCGCCGGCAGCGTGACGTTGCGGAACGTCTGCCGCGCCGACGCGCCGTCGATCCGCGCGGACTCGAGCAGATCCTTCGACACCGTCTGCAGCCCCGCGAGGTAGAGCACGACGTTCACACCAAACCCTGCCCACACCAGTACGCCGATGAGACTCGCGAGCGCCCAGTGCGGATTGGACAGGAACGGCAACACCTCAGCGCCCCTGGTGGTGAGCCAGCCGTTCACGACACCCGACGTACCGAGGACCGCGCTCCACAAGAAGCCGACGACCAGCGCACTGAGCACATGCGGATAGAAGAGGATGACGCGGAAGAGCGCGTTGAGCCGGGACGCACCGTTCACCAGCAGCGCGAACCCGAGACCCAGCACGCTCAGCAGTACCGTCCCGACCGCGGCGATCACCAGCGTGACCCAACCCGCCCGGATCGCCTCCTCGCTCTTCGTGAGGTCGAGGTAGTTGCGCAGGCCGACCACCACCGGGTTCGCGCTGTACCCGTTCCAGTCGGTCAGGCTCAGGTAGACCGAGAGACAGACCGGCACGACGAGCATGACGACGAACAGCACCAGGGCGGGACCGACCATACTCAGCGTGGTCAGTCGCGCTCTCACGACTTCGACCCCATCCAGCTGTCGATGCGGGTGGCCACGTCCTTGGCGCTCTTGCCGGTGTACAGGCTTTGGACCGCCTTGTTCCATTCGCCGTTGAACCCGGACGGCAGCGTGTTGGCGCCGTACCCCTCGCCCTGGGCGACGCCCTTCGGCGCCTGGTCGAGGATGTCCTGCACCTGCTTCCCGAGCGGCGTCAGCTTGTCGGTGAAGCCCTTCCGGAAGTTGCCGTCCTGCGCGAGCTGACTCTGCACGGCGGCTTGGTCGGTGACCAGGAACTGGACCAGCTTCACCGAGAGGTCACGCTGCTTGGTCGACTTCAGCACCATGTACGGCGCTGCCATCGTCACGCCCTGCGGTCCCGGATACGGCTGGCCGGCCTCGGTCGGCGCGGCGAACACGCCCAGATCGAAGGTCGGATTCTGGCTCTCCGCGGTCCGGACGAACCAGCTGCCCATGATGTACATCGCGGACTTGCCGGTGAGGAAGTTGGTCTGCGCGTTCACGTCATCGAGGCCGAGCGCGTTCTTGTCGACGTACCCGCTCTTGATCCAGGACTCGTAGCGCTGCAGCAGCGGAAGCATGCTCTGGCCGACGCCGAGCTGCTTGGAGCCGACCTGCTGGTACCAGTCCGGGTGCTTGGTCGCGATCGACGGGTCGCTCAGCTGCAGCAGCTGCAACCCGGTGACGTAGTCGCCGGCCGTCTGCAGCGGCAGGTAGCCCGCCGCCTTCAACTTGCCCATCGCGGCGGTCAGCTCGTCGAGATCCTTGGGCGGCGAGGAGATGCCGGCCTTGGTGAACGCGTCTTTGTTGTAGAAGACCAGTGACTGCGCCTGCTGGCCGACGCCGACGGTGTAGACCTTGCCGTCCAGCGCGGCCTGCTGCGCCAGCGGGGTGTCCTTGGTCCAGGCCTGGTCGGTCAGCTCGAGCAGCTGCGGCGCGAGCACCTTGTCGGCCATCAGCGTCTCGACCACGTCCGGAGCGTTTCCGGCCGCGAGCAGCTGCGGCAGCGAATCCTTCACGCCCGAGCCGGTCGGAGCCTCGATCTTCACGTCGGCACCGGGGTTGGCGTCCTCGAACGGCTTGACCAGTCCCTCCCAGTACCCCTTGGTCAGGTTGGGGGTGATGTTCACCAGCATCCGCACCTCGCCGGTGGCGGCACCGGCCGAACCCTCATCGTCGAACCCGCCACCACCGCAGCCCGCCGCGCCCACCAGGATCACGACTGACGTCAGCACACCGAGCTTCCGCCGAACCGAACGAGACATTCCGGGTCCTCCTCAGATCAACCCGGCATCGGGGGCGGCCGGGGCGTCGTTATCGAGTGACGATGCAGAGGACCGCGCTCAAGTGTCAACGTATAAACGGCAAACTGGACGTTCCGAGTCAGAAGTCCGTGCCATATGGGGTCGACAGAACCACGTGAGCGGGGTCACCATGCAGCCATGCCCGATGCCGGAAGACCCAAGTCGCCGCTGACCTTGTCGTCAGCCGAGCGGGCCGCGCTGACCCATCTTGCCTCCGGTCCCCAGACCAGTGCGGCGATGCGCCTGCGCAGCCGGATCGTGCTCGCCTGCGCGGAGGGCGAGTCGAACAAGGACGTCGCGGACCTGCTCGCGGTCACCCCCGGCACGGTCGGCAAGTGGCGGCGGCGGTTCCTGCGGATGGGGATGGCCGGTCTCGACGACGGCATGCGCAGCGGCCGGCCCCGGATGGTCGACCGGATCCAGCTCGGCGCGACGGCGACAACATCGATGGCCGATTCCGGACACCTGCCGTCGACGCGCGAGATCGCAGCAACGTACGGCGTCTCGCAGTCGACCGTCTCGCGCCGTCGCCGGGAGGAGTTGCACCGGCATCGCACCGGCGGCGGTGGGCTGGCGTTGCACGCGACGCAACCCGCTCCCCCGCCCTCGAGTGAGAACGAACTGCTGTCCGACCGTGTCTACGAGGCGATCCGCGGTTGGATCCTGTCCGGCGAACTGGCCCCCGGCATGCGCGTGGTCGAGTCCGAGATCGCCCGTGTCCTCGGCACCAGCCAGACACCCGCCCGGGAAGCGGTACGGCGCCTCGCCCACGAGGGACTGGTGACGTACCGGCCGCGGCTGGGGAACTTCGTCACCGAGATCTCGCAGGTCGAGGCCCGCGAGGCGCGCGAGGTCCGGGTGCTGCTGGAGAGCGCGGCCGCCCGGCGTGCGACCGGGAACGTCCCGCAGACAGAACTGGATCTGTTGCGGATCGAGGTGCAGCGGATGACCGACGCCGCCGACCACCACGACATCGGCGCGTTCCGGGAGGCCGACCTGCGCTTCCACCGCCAGGTCCTCGCGACCAGCGGCAACTCGATGCTGCTCCGCGTCTGGCGCACCCTCGAGCCCGCGTTGTGGAACCTGCAGGTGGTCTCCAACGCCATGTACGCCGGCGACTGGGGCCTGATGGCGCGGCGGCACCTCGACCTGATCGAAGTACTGTCCGGCACCGACCCCGAGGACTCCGCCCGCCTCTTCTCCGCCCACGCCCGCGGCGAGAGCTCCATCACCAGACCCGCGGGCCGCCATGATTGATGCTCACGTCCACGTCTGGGACATCACACGACGCAAACTGCCGTGGCTGCCCGCAGGTCATCCGCTCCGCCGTGACTTCACGCTCGAGGACCTCACTGACGACGTCGTACTGATCCAGGCGGATGCGGATCCCCTCGAAGTCACCGACCTTCTCGAACTGGCCTCACGCACTCCATCGGTTCTCGGTGTCGTCGGCTGGTTCGACCTGCGTGATCCTCCGCAGTACTTCCCCGAAGACCCACGGCTTGTCGGCATCCGCAGTCCGCCCGCTGACCAGACCGATCCCGACCTACTGACCGATCCTGCGCACGTGCGTGGCGTACGGGCCGCCACCGCTGCCGGCCTCGCCATCGATCTCCTGCTTCGACCACCCGCCCTGATCGGCGCCGCACGCCTGGCCGAAGCCGTGCCCGACGCACGCCTGGTGCTCGACCACCTCGGCAACCCGCAGGCCGCGGACACCAGCTGGCGCACCGGGATGAAGGCCCTCGCCGCCGCGCCGAACGTGGCCGTGAAGCTCTCCGGCACCGCCCACCTGCCGCCCGACGACCTCGCCGAGCTCGTCGACGTGGCCCTCGACCTCTTCGGCAGCGACCGGTTGATGTTCGGTTCGGACTGGCCCGTGTGCACGCTGTCGGCCGGGCGTTCCGAGGTTGTCCGCCGTACCGCTGACTTGCTCCCCTCCGCCACGCACAACGACGTGTTCCGCGGCACCGCCCAGCGCACCTACCGCCCCAGGGAGACCGCCCCATGACCGAATACACCCGACGCCAGGTCCTGCGGACCGCCGGCGCCGCGGCCGGCACCGCTGTCGTCGCCGGCTCACTCACCGATCCGCTCACTGCCGCTGCCGCTCCGCCGACTCCCGGCAGCGACACCAATCCGCTGAAGCTCTGGTACACCCAGCCCGCCACCGAATGGCTGCAAGCACTTGCTGTCGGCAACGGCCGGCTCGGCGCGATGGTGTACGGCGGGACCGCGACCGAACAACTGCAGCTCAACGAGGACTCGATCTGGGCCGGCGGCCCGCACCAGTACGACGACCCGGTCGGACGCGAGGTACTGCCGGAGATCCGCCGGCTGATCGCCGAAGAGCAGTACCTCGACGCCCAGAACCTGGCCGACGAACACTTCATGGGCCGCCCGACCGAGCAGATGCAGTACCAGCCGGTCGGCAATCTGACCCTGACATTCCCCGGCATCACCGACGCCGGGGTCTCGTCGTACCGGCGAGAGCTTGATCTGACCACCGCGATCACGTCCGTCAGCTACGTCCATGCCGGCATCCGCCACACGCGCGAGGTCTTCGTCACTCATCCGGCCCAGCTCCTGGTGATGCGCTTGACGGCGGACACGCGCGCCACGCTCACCTTCGACGCGACCTTCAGTACCGAACAGGCCGCTACCGTCGACCGCTTCGACGACCGCACGCTGGCACTCAACGGCATCAGCGGTGACGCCGAAGGGCTGACCGGCTCGGTCAAGTTCTGCGCCCTCCTCCGCGGGTTCGCCGAAGGCGGTGCCCTAGCTGTTGCCGATGGCAAGCTCTCGGTCGTCGGCGCGGACGCGGTCACCCTGGTCTTCTCTGTCGGCACCAGCTACCGCAACTACCAGGACGTCAGCGCCGACCAGGTGGCGCGCGCCGTAGCACCGTTGCCCAAGGATCGCCCGGCGTACGGGCGACTGCGGCACGATCACGTCGAGGACTATCGCCGCCTGTTTGGTCGCCTCGACATCGATCTCGGTACGTCGGACGCCGTCTCGCTGCCCACTGACCAACGGGTGCAGGCGTTCCGCGACGGCGGTGACCCGCAACTGGCCGCGCTGTACTACCAGTTCGGTCGGTATCTGCTGATCTCCAGCTCGCGCAGCCCCGGGCAACCGGCCAACCTGCAGGGCATCTGGAGCTACAAGATGCTGCCGGAGTGGCAGTCGAAGTTCACGCTGAACATCAACTGCGAGATGAACTACTGGCCGGCCGGTCCGGCGAACCTCGCAGAATGCTGGGATCCGCTGTTCCAGATGATCTCCGAGCTCGCCGAGTCAGGCGCCCGGACGGCCGCGACGATGTACGACGCTCCCGGGTGGGTCGCGCACCACAACACCGATGGCTGGCGAGGCACGGCTCCGGTCGACTTCGCGTTCTACGGTGTCTGGCCGACCGGTGGCGCGTGGTTGTCGCTGCTGTTCTGGGAGCGGTACGAGTACACCGGCGACCTGGAGATGCTGCGGCAGTACTACCCGGTGCTGCGCGGATCGGTGGAGTTCTTCCTCGACCAGTTGCAGACCGACGCCAAGACGGGCTGGCTGGTGACCAGTCCGTCGCACTCACCCGAGTTGAAGCACCACGACTACGACGACGTCGGCGTGAGCATGTGTGCGGGTCCGACGATGGACACCGAGATCCTGCACGACCTGTTCAAGGTGTTCGGCCAGGCCGCCGCGCTGCTCGGCAAGGACTCGGCGATGGCCGCGCAGGTCGCAGAAGCCCGCTCTCGGCTGGCGCCGATCCAGATCGGTTACCTCGGCCAGATCCAGGAGTGGCTGATCGACTGGGAGGAGGCCGCCCTGGAGACGAGTCGACATGTCTCACATCTGTGGGCCGTCTTCCCGAGCGACCAGGTCACTCCACGCCGTACGCCGGAACTCGCCGACGCGGCCCGCAAGTCGCTGGAACTGCGTGGTCCTGCGGTCACCGCCGGATGGTCGCTGGCCTGGAAGCTGAACCTGCGCGCGCGGCTGCTCGAAGCGGACAACGCGTACAAGCACCTCACCCAACTCCTCGCTCCCGGACGCACCGCGCCGAACCTGTTCGACCTGCACCCGCCGTTCCAGATCGACGGCAACTTCGGGGGCATCTCCGGTATCACCGAGATGCTCATGCAGAGCCACTCCGGCGAGGTCGCCCTCCTTCCCTGTCTGCCCACTGCCTTTGCGAATGGACGGATCCGGGGTCTGCGCGCCCGTGGCGGTTTCGACCTGGAGCTGTCCTGGTCCGAGGGCAAGCTCACCCGGGCTCGCATTCATTCGCTGCTCGGCAACCGGCTGCGGCTGCGCACCGGCGTACTGGTCGACGTGAAGTCGAGCGCCGGTCCGGTCGCCTTCGCGCGGCCCGAGGACGGCGTGGTCGAGTTCCGCACCCGGCGGGGCGTCGACTACTTCGTCGAGCCGCGCCCCTGACCTCTCGCCACCGCCCCCGAAAGGTTCCAGCATGCCTGTTGGTCGATGGACCCTGCCCATACTCATCACCCTGCTCGCCACCAGCGCCGGTTCGGTCGCCGCGGCCGGCCCGATCCCCCAGACCGAACCCAGCCCGACCACCGCCTGGCATGACGGCGCCCTGCGCACCGGCCCGGCCGGTCTCGTCGGCCGATCCGATCTCGTCCAGGAAGGACCTGCCTGGCGTGCGTACCAGGCGATGCCGCTCGGCAACGGCGTCCTCGGCGCCGCGGTCTGGGCCGAGAAGGGCTTCAGCGCCCAGCTCAACCGCGTCGACACCTTCCCCGATCTCGAGTCCGCCGGACGGCTCGTCGTACCCGGCCTCGATCCGTTGATGCGCGCGGCCGACTACAAGGGCCGGCTGGCGTTGTACGACGGCCAACTCGTCCAGAGCGGTGGCGGAATGTCAGCCCGCTCGTACGTGCGGGCCGACGCGGATCAGTTCGTGCTCGAAGTCACCGGCGCCGATCCTGGCAAGACCCAGACTGCTGATCTCAAGCTCTGGCCGGGTCGTACGCCGACCACCAGCGCAGCCGGTGCGGTCGCCGCGCTGGCGGAGACCTTCAAAGACGACGCATCCGGAGGTGTCGCCGGTGCGGTTGCCGCAGTAACCGCGCGGGCTCGGGACGTGTCCGCTTCCGTCGTCGATCCGCTGACTGTCCGGCTGACCTTCCGGCCCAATCGTGACGGCAGCTTCCGGCTCGTCGTCGGCGTACCGTCGTACAAGGGTGGTGATGTGAAGACTGCCGCTCGCCATGCCGTGGTCGAGGCCCACAGCAACCATCTCGCCTGGTGGCATGACTTCTGGGCCAAGGCAGCGCCGATGCGGATCACGTCTGCCGACGGCACCGGCGAGTACGTCGAGAACCTCCGCACACTGCAGCTCTACACAATGGCCGCGTCGATGCGTGGCCCGGTGCCGAGCACGCATGGCGCGGTGGTCCGGATGTTCTCCTCGTCGCAGGACCAGGCCGACTGGGATCAGGATGCGTACTGGCACTTCAACCTGCGCATGCTCGTGTCCGCGAATCTCGGTGCCGATATCGGCGATCTCAACGCGCCGTACTTCGACTTCTATCTCGACCAGGCCGCGGCGATGAAGGAGTGGACCAGCACGCACTGGACCGGTGCCCGCGGGATCTGCGTGCCCGAGTTCCTGCGGTACGACGGGACGGCGGATGGCTGTGACAACACCTCCGAGCCGAACTACACGACCCGGATTCTGAGCAGTGGGGCCGAGCTGGTGAACAACATCTGGCAGCAGTACCGCTACACCGGCGACCGGGCGCTGCTCAACCGCAGCTACCCGTTGATGCGGGAGGTCGCGGACTTCTACCTGTCGGCGCTGACACCGGGCGAGGACGGCTACCTGCATCTCGAGCACGTCAATGCACTCGAGGTGCAGTGGGACACCAACGACCCCACACCGGACCTCGCCGGAATGCGGGTGATCTTCCCGATCGTCGCCGACCTCGCCTCGGCGCGAGGCGATGATGCGTTTGCCGGTCAGCTGCGCGAGGCGGTCGGCAAGCTGCCGCCGTTCCGGACCGTGCAGCGTGGTGGCGAGGAGGTGCTCGCGTGGTCCGGCACCGATGAGGAGGCGCACAACACGCAGAACCCGGAGATGGAGGCGTTGTGGCCGTGGGGTCTGTTCGACGAGACCTCTGCCCTGATGCAGGCGACGTTCCGGCAGCGCGTTTACCCGCAGGACAAGGACTGGGGGATGGACGCCACGTGGGCCGCGCGTCTTGGGCAGTCCGATGAGGTGAAACGCCTGCTGTTGAAGGGGATCGCGGACTTCCAGATCTACCCGAACGGTTTCACTGTCCACCGCCCGGGTCAGGAGGCGGTGCGGAACCACAGCTTCTACAACGAGTGGGGCGGGGTCGTGACCACCGGTCTGCAGGAGGCGCTGGTCCAGTCGTACGACGGTGTCGTCGACGTCGCGCCGGCGTGGCCGAGTGACTGGGATGTGTCCGGGGCGGTGCAGATCGAGGGTGGTCACCGGATCAGCACCGAGGTGAAGGACGGCGTGCCGAACCTGGTCGGGATCGAGGCCGGGAGCAAGGACACGCTTCGGGTGCGCAATCCCTGGCCGGGTCAGCAGGTGCGCGTGATCGATGAGCACGGTCGGGCTGTCGTGGCGCCGACGACTGCTGACGTCCTGACGGTGCCGGTGGCGGCGCATGCGTCGTACGTCGTGGAGCGGGTGGCTGTGCCGCTTTCGTCGTTCCGGTTCGTGCCGTTGACCGGTGCGCCGGCCAACGCGGTGAAGACGGTCGGCAATCGGATGCTCGGCGTACCTGCGAGTGAGCCGCCGCTGGCCAGCGATCTGGTCAGCGTGCGGACGCCGGAGAAGTTGTCGAACCTCGTGAAGGCTCAGACGGGCGCGCCGATCTATGTCGATCGCAGCTACACGATCACCGATCTGCCGGCGCAGTTGGCTGGGCAGGCGTTGGTACCGGGCGCCAACGATGACTCGAAGTCGACCGGTCCCGTGGACTACATCACGCTGGAGCTGAGCCAGCCGGCCACCGTGTACGTCGCCTTCGACCCGCGGGGCGAGGGCGACTGGTGGCCGGAGTGGCTCAGCTCCTTCACTCGGACTGGCGAGACCGTTGGCACGACCGACCAACGGCTCATCCTGTTCAAGCGCGACGTACCGGCCGGGCAACTGGCGCTCGGGGCCAACTCCGGAATCGTTGACAAGGGCAACTCGACCTACCTCACCTTCGTCACCTCGCGCTAGCCACCACGATCCGGGGATGCTGCCCGGCGACTGCGACGTCGTACACGTCACTGACCCGCCAGGCAGCATCCCCGATCATTGTGGCCGCCTGTTGGTGATTGAGGATCGCGACCACGAGCCCGTCCGGTGCGAGGACCTCGCGCCATTGGGCCAGGTACGGCGTGAAGCTGCCGATCCCCAGCCGGACGTCCCAGGGTGGATTCGTCAGGATGCGATCCACCGGACCGTCGAGTCGCGCCGCGTCGCCGGTGCGCCAGACGATGGACGACTCGCGCGGTGAGTTCAGCTGCGCGGCCGCGACGGCGATCGGCTCCTGATCGATCCCGACGTACGTCGCTGCCGGCTCGACAGCCTGTGCTTCGAGAAGCAGCGTCCCTGCACCGCAGAACGGATCAAGGACTCTGTGACCCGGAGCGATGCGTGCCAGCCGGGCCATCGCGGCGGCCACCGGCGGATGCAGGCTGCCGGTCACCGTCTGCCGTCGCCAGACGCGGCGGTGCAGCGGGACGTCGTACGGCCGGACGCCGATCCAGAGCGTCTTGCCGTCGAGGATGACCCGCCACTCCGCGCGGTCGATCGGTGGAGCCTCGCCGGTGCGGCGCGAGTGGTACCTGGCGCCGGAACGCTGCTGGATGAGGCCGCCGACCAGGTCTTCGATGTCGAACCGGTTGTAAGTGCGCCGGCCGAGGGACGACGCGGTCACCGCGAAGTCCCCTGCACCGTTCAGTTGGGCGCAGGCTTCGGTGACGGCCGCTGCCAGCTCCTGCTTGGTGCGCCCCGGATCGGGAGCGGCGGCCTGGACGACGAACAGGTCGTCGGCGAGGTGTGGTGGGCTGGTGATGATCGTCGCCGCGGTGGGTTCGACGATGAGTTGTCGTTTGGACAGGTCGATCACGCGGTGGTTCGCCGCGGCCAGTTCCTCGGCCGCTAGTTGCTCCAAGCCCGTGACGGTTCGCACCAGTACCACCGGCGGCGAACCGGTGCGGAGGGCTTGGGTGATCGAGTCTGCCGCGACTCTGCGCACAGATCGCATGAAAGGTCTCCCGGTCAGCGGTCGGGAGCGGCCAGATGGTCCGCTCCCGCATCGCCGGCCTCGGGCGGGTCGTGCCGAACACGAGCCCTACAGCCTCGGACTGGCCAGCGGGGAGCTAGCTCAGTCGGAAGAAGTTCATGATCATGTGTCCGATGCTCCCACAGCGTGTCCGGGGCTGCGACCGAATTGATGGAACGTGAGGGAGAAGGTGTAGTGCCCCGGCTCGAGGGTGTGTTGCGGGGTCGCGGGCGGCCCGCAGGACGCGGAGCCGAGGCCGTTCTGCGCGAGGTCGAGGTTGAGGTAGATGTGGTCGCGCGGTGTCAGGTCGGAGCGGTGCCGGGCGCGTTCGAGATCCTCGGTGGTCCAGCGGCGTGCCGTGAGCTGGAAGTACGGCGCTCCCTCCACGCGCAGGCCGTTGCCCTGGGCATCGGTCAGTTCTGCCCAACGCACGTCGATCCGCGATCCGTTCTCCTGCGGTACGACGTACGGCGTCTGCAACTCGTCGACCGTGCTCGTGTACCGCCCGACCCGCGCCGCCTCGCGACTGTCGGCGTACGCCTCCCCTGGTCCGCCTCCGAACCACGTGACTGTGTCCAGGTTGCTCGGCACCACCATCCGCACCCCCACCCGCGGCCAACTCCCACACCGCGGCGACACCGCCGTCCCACCCCACTCCCCCTCCGGCTCCACCTCAACCGTCAGCCGCAGCCCATCGTCCGCACTCACCCACCGGTACGTCGCCCGCACCCCCACGCCAAGCCCATCAGGCGCCACCCGCGCCCGAACAACCAACTCGTCCTGCCCCACCTCCACCCCGTCGACCCGATGCAACAACCGATCCAACCCAGCCGCCCGCCACTCCCCCACAACCCCATTCCGCCCACCCTGCCCACAGTCGTTATCCGTAGGCGCCCGCCACAAATCCAACTCCGGCCCCTCCACCTCCACCCCACCCACCCGAACCAACCGACCAGTACTCCCCTCAAACTCCCCCACCCCAAGAACAACCCGCCCCAAACCCCCGCGCCCCACACCCCGCTCCTGCACCCCGCCCGACACAACCGCCTCCGGCTGGGGCGGGCTTGGCGCGTCGTGCCGGTCCTCTGCACTTCCGCCGCCTAGGCGGAACTGGGCCCAAGCCACCTCATGTCCTGCGGCGGCCCAGGCCTCGTCCTTCGCCAGCACCGCCCGCACCGTCAACCACCGCTCGTCACCCGGCATCTCGGTTGGGGGTTGCGTTTCGACTGGTGGGGGTAGCGCGGCGGTGGAGCCTGCCTGGATCTCGGGGACTTCCAGGCGGCCGGCGTCTATTTGCTCGCCGTCTAGCTCCTCCGACCACACGAACTCGAGGTCGTCGAGCGACGCGAAGGTTCGGAGGTTGTGGATGGTGAGGGGGTCGGGGCCGGTGATGCGGACGGGTTCGATCACCTTCTTGTATTCGGTGAGACCGGGAGACGGAGTGCGGTCGGGGAACAGCAGTCCGTCGATGCAGAAGTTGGCGCCGTGGACCCGCTCCCCGAAGTCGCCGCCGTACACATGATCGATTGCTCCAGGCAACAGCAACCCGTGATCGATCCACTCCCAGACGAACCCACCCTGCAGCCGCGGATACCGTTCGAGAATGCGCTGGTAGTCGGCCAGCCCACCAGGACCGTTGCCCATGGCATGGGCGTACTCCGCGAGCACGAACGGCAACCCACGACGGCGTGTCTCCAGCTCGGGGTCGTCCTCGGTCTCCGGTGGTACGTCCTCGGTCCGGGTGCCGATCGCTTCGAGGTCCTCGAGCGGCGTGTACATCAGGCTGTAGAAGTCGGAGAACTCGTAGCTGCGGTCCCGCTCGTAGAACACCGCGCGCCCAGGGTCGCGCCCCCGCGTCCACTCGGCGAGCGTGCCGAAGTTCCGTCCGCGGTGACTCTCGTTGGCGAGCGACCAGACGATGACGCTCGGGTGGTTCTTGTCGCGTTCCACCATCCGCCGCATCCGGTCCAGCATCATCGGTGCCCAGTCCGGATCGTCGGCCGGGTTGCCGCGCCAGTCGGTGTAGATGAAGCCGTGGGTCTCGATGTCGCACTCGTCGACGACCCACAGCCCGAGCTCGTCACACAGGTCGAGGAATGCGGGATGCGGCGGATAGTGCGCCGTACGGACCGCGTTCAGGTTGTGCTGCTTCATCAGCACGAGGTCCTGTCGCATCGCCTCGACCGTCATCGCCCGGCCGCGGCGTTCGTCGTGCTCGTGCCGGTTCACGCCGCGGAAGAACAGCGGCTGCCCGTTGACCGTGAGCAGCCCGTCGGTCATCGCGACGGTCCGGAAGCCGATTCGCAGTTCCACGGTCTCGCCGTGGACTGCGACCTGCGCGTCGTACAGCCGCGGTACTTCGGCCGTCCATGGCTCAACGCCTGCGATCGTGACTTTCTCACCTGCCTGCAGTTCCAGCCCGAGCTCCGGGATCGTGATCTGCGCGGACGACGGCTCGACGTCGACCCGCATTGTGCCGGCGCCGGTCAGGTGGTCGTAGTCGGCGTGGACGAACACGTCGTCGATGAGCGGCCGGCTGAGCAGCGTCACGTCGCGGAAGATTCCCGGCAGCCACCACATGTCCTGGTCCTCGAGGTAGCTGCCCGACGACCACTGGTGCACTCGTACGACGAGCAGATTCCGCCCCGGCCGCAGCAGCTCGCCGACGTGGAACTCACTCGGCAGCCGACTGCCCTTCGCCGTCCCGACCTCGGTCCCGTTGAGCCAGACCTTGAAGCAGGAGTCAACGCCTTCGAAGCGCAGTACGGCGCCGTCCCGCTCCCAGTCGTCCGGGAGGTCGAACCATCGTCGGTGGTCGCCGGTCGGGTTCGCGTCCGGCGTCCGCGGTGGGTCGATCGGGAACGGGAACGCGGTGTTGGTGTACCGAGGCCGGTCGTGCCCCTGCAGCACCCAGTGCCCCGGGACCTCCAACTCATCCCAGTCCACGTCCACGTCAGGCCGCATCACATCCGCCGGCGCCTCAGCCGGACCACTCCACAGCTTGAACTCCCACCGACCGTTCAAACTCATCCGCGGCCGCGAAGACCTCAGCCAAGCCCGTGGCTCCCGGCATCCACTCCCCGGCGCCAGATCCTCGTAGTACGAACTCATGCCGGCCCCTCCCGCAACACCCGAACATCCCAAGCCCCCAACTCAATCCGCGCCACCAATCCCCCACCCAACACATCAACCATCTCCCCCGGCACCTCAACAACCACCGCGTCCCCCGACCAGTTGTGCACAAACCACAACCGCTCCCCCATCCCATCCACCGCAGACAAAGCAGTAACAGCCGCTGGCAGTCCACTCCACGCACCGGTTCGTCCATGGAGCGCAGCAGCTAGTACAGGATCTGGGACTGTGCCGACGTAGGTGATGCGACCCTTTCCACAGCACTTGGTGGTGATGATTGGGCGTTGGGTGCCGCCGGGATGGTGGTACCAGCCGAGGGTCTGGGCGTCGTCGACGGTCAGGGTTTCTGCCCAGCGGGTTGCGTGGCCGGGGAGGCCGGTGACGGGTAGGTCGTCGTGGAGGTTCTCGTATTCCTGGTAGTGGAGGCCGGCCGCATCAGAGAGGCGGGGTGGGGCGGGCTCGAGGCGGGGCCGGGCTTCGGGGTCTGCGTAGCCTGTCCGTGGGCCGAGGATCAGGTGGCCGCCGGCTCGGGCGTACTCGCGCAACAACTCCAGTTGCTGGTCGGACGCGATGTAGAGGGCGGCGACCACGAGGGTCGGGTACTGCGCGACCAGGGCCGCAGGATCGTTGCCTAGGCGCTCGATGGGGAGAACGCCTGGGCGTAGGCCGGCGTCGAGGATGCCGGTGTAGAAGGCACTGACGATCGTCCGGTACGACGACCTGTCCGGCGCACCACCCGGATGCGCGAGCGGCGGTTGGAACTGCAGGGCCCAGTCGCTCTCCACAGACCACACGACCGCCACATCCACGTCGGGCCGCAACCCGACGACCGACGAGCCGGCTCGTGCCAGCTCGTCACCGATCACCGCGATCTCGTCGTACACCCGGCCCGGTTGCAGGTCGTGGCCGAGGATTCCGCCCCAGAACGTCTCCGCACCGTGGTGGATCGAGTGCCAATGCCAGTACTCGACCATCTGCGCCCCACGCGACACGAAAGCCCACGCGAGCTGCCGCAGCTGACCGTCGTACGGCGGACTGTTCTGATGCGAACTACCGATCGACGTCGCATTCGTTTCCGTGACCAAGAACGGCTCACCACGCGACCCCCGCACACGATCCGCGGCAAGATACAGCTCAGCGACACTCCGCCCGATCCACCCCACCTCGAGTCGCGACGGTCGCGCCGGCCGCTCCAACCCGTCCTGGACGTCGACATAAATATTGCCCGCCGCAACGTCCAGCCGAGAAGTCAGCGGTCCGTCGGCCACCGCCGGCCGGTCGTAGGCCAGGCAAGTCGTCACGAACTGCTCCGGCCGCCGCAGCTCCCGAACCAACTCCGCCTGCCACCCGATGAACTCGGTCGTCCGGTCCGCCTGGAACCGTCGCCAGGCCAGGTCGTACGACGGCGTGCTGTTCCCGTCCGGCCGCCACAAGTCGGACCAGTCGCTCAACCGATGCGACCAGTACGTCAATCCCCAGGCCTCGTTCAGCGCCTCGACATCACCATAGGTAGCCCGCAGGCGAGCAACGAACGCGGAGAACGCCGCAGAGTTGTGCGCGAGCAAGACGCCCGGCTCGTTGTCGACCTGGTAGCCGATCACGGCCGGATGGTCGCGATGCCGCCCGACGATCCGGCGGATCACCCGCTCGGCGTGGAACCGGAACGCCGGCTGCCCGAAGTCCACCTCCTGACGGATCCCCCACGGCACCCGCTCCCCGGTACGGCGCTCGGCCGCGATCTCCGGATGAGCACACTGCAGCCACGGCGGCACGGCGTACGTCGGAGTCCCCAGTACGACGTCGATCCCCCGCTGACCGGCCGCATCGAGCACGGGCAGGATCCACTCGAGGTCGAACACGCCGTCCCGTGGTTCCCAGGTCGACCAGACCGACTCACCGACCCGGATGGCGGTGATACCGGCCGCCGCCATCAGCTCCAGGTCGGTGGCGATCCGGTCGCCGCCATGGACGAGCGGAGCGAGTTCATCAAAGGGCACGTCCCGCGGCAGATATTCGGGGTAGTAGGCCGTCCCGAGCACAACACGTGGCGGCAGCATGAGTAGACGCTAACTCATGCTGCGATCCCCGTGCAATCGTTTGCACACAGGGAATCCCATCCTGGGGTTATCAGCTGGTTCGGATCCGGGCCCGCCGCCGCGCCGGACCGGTGCTGGCCCGGACCACCAGCTCCGGCGTGAGCAGATCCGGCCGCGGCCAGTCGTTCCCGGCCAGGCGCGTCGCGAGCTGCTCCCAGGCCAACTCCCCCAGCCGGGCCCGCTCGTTCCGCAACGACGTCAGCGGCGGCCGTGCGTACGCGGCGATCGGGATGTCGTCGTACGACGCGACCGACAACTCGGCCGGAACGTCGACGTCGTTGTCGTGCATCCAGCTGAGCAGCCCGACACCGACCAGGTCGTTGAACGTGATCACCGCGGTCGCGCGACTGCTCAGCACCGTCGGCCCGGCGTCGTACCCGTGGTTCCCGGCCCAGCCGCCGTCCATCTCGTCCAGCGTCACATCGAGTGATCGCGCCGTACGACGCAATGTCCGGCGGCGTTCGCCGTCGGACCACGAGGTCGCCGGACCGCCGACGTACAGGACTCTGCGGTGGCCTAGACCGGTGAGGTGTTCGAGCAGCAACCGGCTCGCCGCGCGGTAGTCGATCGCGACCGCGCCCGCGTTCTTCACGGTCCGGTTGATGCACACCACCGGCACCGGCAGGGCGAGCGCCTTCTCCAGGCCGCTGCGGGTCAGGCGCGAACTGCAGAGCACGAGCGCACCGGAGTGGTCGACGAGCTCCTCGACGAGCCGCAGCTCCTCTGCCGGATCCTCACCGCTCTCCCCGATCAGCAAGCGGTAGCCGCCGGCCCGCGCTGACGCGGCAAGGCCCTTGAGAACCTCGGAGAAGAACGGGTTCGTCAGGTCCGGCACGGTCACGCCGACCGTCAACGGACGGCCCAGCTTGAACTCCTGCGCCCGCTTGTCGGCGCGGTAGCCCAGCTCCCCGGCCACCGCGCGCACATGCGCGACCACCTCGGGAGAGATCAGGTCGGAACCGTTCAGCGCCCGCGACACCGTCGACACCGACGTGCCCGCCTCGCGCGCCACGTCGATCAGCCGAACCCGCTCCGCCACCACTCACCTCTCGCCTCTGCGGGACGGGGTTTGGTCACCCCACCCTCGTGCCCGCGATCCAGACGTTCCGGATCGTCACATCGTCGGCGTACTGTACGACAGCTTCCGCCGCGACCTGGTCGAACTGGCTGTTCGTGATCGCCACGGAACGAATCCGCTGCGTCTGTGCTCCTACCATGCGATACGCCCGTTCGGCCCGGGCCACCCGGACCCGGTCGAACCGGATGTCGCGGACGTCGGGGAACAGCGACTGGTCGCCACCACCCTGGTAGCTGAAGGTGATCTCGAGGGGACGATACATCCACGCGCGGGAGTCGACGCCGGACAAGTCCACGTTGCGTACATACCCGCCACGGGTCGAGGTCGACTTCACGCACAGCACCCATTGGATGTACGCCTCCTCCGCGGCAGGGTCGGCCGGCATCTGCAGGCGGCGTACCCAGACGTCCTCGATCCCGCCGCTCATCTCGCTGCCGATCGCGACCGCGGCACCGCCGCTGACGAAGGTGCAGTCCTCGATCAGGATCCCGCGCGAGGGCAGGCCGAGCCGGCGGCCGTCCGCGTCGCGGCCGGACTTGATCGCGATGCAGTCGTCGTGCGTCTCGAACGTGCAGTCGCGGATCAGGACGTCCGTACACGACTCCGGGTCGCAGCCGTCGCCGTTCGGGCCGAGGTTGCGCACAGTCACGCCCTGCACGGTGACGTTGTGACACTCCAGCGGATGGATCGTCCACATCGGCGAGTTGAGCACGGTCACGCCCTCGATCAGCACGTTCGTGCACCGGAACGGCTGGATGAAGCTCGGCCGTAGGTAGTGACCGGCGCCGAAGACGCGCTCCTCGACCGGGACCTGCTCGTTGTTCATCCGCTCCAGCTCGCCCCAGTCCTCGCGCTGGTTCGGCAGGCCGGTGTGCCAGCCGTACTGACCACTGCCGATCAGGTACCACCAGTGTTCGTTGTCGCCGGCGCCGTCGAGCACGCCCGCGCCGGTGATACCGATGTCGGTCTGGCCCTCCGCGCGGATCAGCGACGAGTAGTTGTACACCTCCACGCTCTGCCACCGGGTCCGGACGACGGGCAGGTAGTCGACCGGGTCGGTGCTGAACCGCAGCGTCGAACCGCGCTGCAGATGCAGGTCGACCCTGCTCAGCAACTGGATCGCACCGGTCTGCCAGACACCGGGAGGTACGACGACATGGCCGCCGCCGGAATCGTGACAGGCCCGGATCGCCGCGTTGATCCCGGCGGTCGCATCCTCCGGCGTCGCGCCGTACGGCGTGATTGGAAACCACGCGTCGCGGAACCGAGGCGGCCGGATCCGTGCCCGGACGGCCTGCTCAGGGGCGACACCCGACGCGAGGCGGGCACTCGACGCCAGTGCGGGAACCCCGATGCCTGCAGCAACTACTCCGCCGAGGCCGGCGCCGAGGATCTGACGGCGAGTGGGATGCATGGGCGGCACCTTCCGTTCGACCTGTGCGGGCAAACCTTTGCCCGCAAGTATCCAAGAAATTCCGGACCGGTCAAGAGTTCGTCCGCGCCAGCCGTTGACAGCACCGGCCGACGACGGCACGATCGGTTGCAATCGTTTGCACTCTGCACTGCCTGTCGAGGAGGCTGAGCATGTCCGCCCCAGTTCGTCGCCGTACTCTCCTGTTGGCCAGCGGAGCGCTTGCGATCGTCGGCGGAGGTACCGCCCCGGCCGCCGCCGGCCGACCATCACCCGATCCCCAGGTGGACGCGATCCTGCGCCGGATCCGGCCACCGCGGTTCCGCGATCGGTGGTACGACGTGACCGACTTCGGCGCGGTCGGCGACGACGCGACGGATTGTACGGCGGCGATCCGGACCGCCATCGAGACGTGTCACCGGCACGGCGGCGGTCACGTCGTCGTACCGGCCGGCAACTTCCGGACCGGCGCCATCCACCTGCTCAGTCGCGTCGACCTGCACCTGGCTGCCGGGTCTCGGCTGGCGTTCAGCCAGGACCCGGCGGCGTACCTGCCCGTGGTCGCGACGCGCTACGAAGGGACCGAGTGCTACAACTACTCCCCCTTCGTCTACGCGTACGGGCAGCGCGATATCGCGGTCACCGGCGGCGGTGTCCTCGACGGTCGGGCTGATGACACGCACTGGTGGGACTGGACGGGTGGACCGCCTCCGAACGAGTCGCCGGACAAGACGCTGCTCATTCAAATGGCAGCGGACGGCGTACCCGTCAAGGAGCGGGTGTTCGGCGCCGGGCACTACCTCCGGCCGAACCTGCTCCAGTTCAACCGCTGCACGAACGTGCTGCTCGACGGCATCACGGTCAAGGACTCACCGATGTGGAACATTCACCCGGTGCTCTGCCGCAACGTCACCATCCGGGACGTGGTCGTCGACAGCCCGAACGGCCCGAACAACGACGGCATCGATCCCGAGTCGTGCACCGACGTCCTGATCGAACGCTGCACGATCTCCACCGGCGACGACTGCATCGCGTTCAAGTCCGGTAAGGACGCCGACGGCCGGCGGGTGAACGTGCCGACCCGGTACGCCGTCGTCCGCGACTGCGAGATGGCCGACGGGAACGGCGGCGTGACGGCCGGCAGCGAGACCAGCGGGGGCATCATGGACATCTTCGTCCGCGACTGCACGATGAGCAGTCCGCGGCTGGAACGCGCGATCCGGATCAAGAGCAATCCCGACCGCGGCGGCACGATCGCGAACATCGACGTACGCCGGGTGACAGTCGGGCAGGCCGCAGACTCGGTGATCGAGATCGTGCTCAACTATGCCAACGTCACCACCGGCGCCTACCCGCCGGATGTGCACGGCATCAGCATCAGTCAACTCACCGCCGCCGCGGCGCCGCGGGCGCTGAACTTGCTCGGCCTGCCCGACGACCCGCTCCGCGACATCCGGCTGTACGACTGCCGCTTCGATGCGATGAGCGAGGAGAACGTGATCCAGGACGTCGAAGGGCTGCGACTCGACCAGGTCTGGATCAACGGCACCCGCGCGGACAACTGAAGGAGCCCGCATGCACGACAAGTTCAGCCGGAAGAACTTCCTCCGCCTAGGCACCGGCGTCGCCCTCGCATCCGCCCTGGGTCCCGCCTCAACAGCCTGGGCCGGGCCTGGGGCTCCCGGGCCGGAGACCGGTCCCGGCTGGGGACACGTTGGTGACATCCTCCGCCACACCCGCCCGCCCCGCTTCCGTCCCCGCGACTTCCTGATCACCGCGTTCGGCGCGATCGCAGACGGCACAACCGACGCGACCCCGGCGATCACCGCCGCGATCGAGGCGTGTCACCGTTCCGGCGGCGGACGGGTCGTCGTACCGGCCGGAACCTTCAGCACCGGCGCGATCCACCTCAAATCCAACGTCAACCTGCACGTCTCCGACGGCGCGACACTCGTGTTCAGCACCGATCCGGCGCAGTACCTGCCGGTCGTGCTGACCCGCTTCGAGGGCGCGGAGTGCATGAACTACTCGCCGCTCATCTACGCCCGCGACTGCGAGAACATCGCCGTCACCGGTACCGGCACGCTCGACGGCGGCGCGACCTGGGACGACTGGTGGTCCTGGGTCGGTCCCTCGAGCCCGGACGCACAGACGCTGCAGCAGATGGCCGAGGACGGCGTACCGGTGAAGGACCGCGTGTTCGGCGCCGGCCACTTCCTGCGCGCGGCGTTCATCGAGACCCAGTCCTGCCGCAACGTGCTGATCGAGGACGTCACGATTCTGCGGTCGCCGTTCTGGGAGATCCACCCGGTGCTGTCGCGCAACATCACCGTGCGCGGCGTCCACATCGACAGCCGCGGTCCGAACAACGACGGCATCGACCCCGAATCCTCGCAGTACGTCGTGATCCAGGACTGCGTGCTGGACTGCGGCGACGACTGCATCGCGATCAAGTCCGGCCGTGGCGCCGACGGTCTGCGGGTGAACGTGCCGTCGGAGAACATCCTGATCGAGAACTGCACGCTGAACATCCGGTACGGCGCGATCACCATCGGCAGCGAGATGACCGGCGGGGTGCGCAACGTGTTCGTCCGCAACTGCACGGTCGGCAGCCCGAACCTGTACTTCGGCCTCTACATCAAGACCAACTCGGTCCGCGGCGGCTACGCCGAGAACATCTACCTCGACAACCTGCAGATCTCGAACCTCACCAAAGAGGTTGTCTCCTGCAACTTCTACCGCAGCGAGGGCGACACCGGACCGCTGACGCCGAGGGTGCGCAACGTCGAACTGCGCAACATCACCGTCGGCCACGCCCGGAACGCGTTCTCGATGTTCGGCTACCCGCGCTCGCCGATCCAGGACTTCCGGTTGATCGACTGCACGTTCACCAGCATCGACGACGTCAGCGAGATCCAGGACGTCGACATGTCGTTCCGCAACTTCACGGTCAACGGCCAGAAGATCACCGACCCGGCGCAACTGCTGTGACGGACGGCTGGTCGGACGCCGACCGCATCCTGGCCGACGTCCGACCACCGACCTTCCCCGGTCGAGACTTCCCGATCACCGAGTACGGCGCGACGCCCGACAACGCCACCGCCGGCCTCGCCCACGCCATCCGCGCGTGTCACGAGTCCGGCGGCGGCCGGGTCGTCGTACCTCCCGGGGTATGGCGCACCGGCGCGATCCACCTGCGGTCCGGGGTGAACCTGCATGTGTCCGAGGGCGCGACGCTGTTGTTCAGCACCGATCCGGCGCTGTACCTCCCGGTCGTCAAGACGCGGTACGAAGGGCTCGAGGTCTACAACTACTCGCCGCTGATCTACGCCAACGGCTGCACCGACATCGCGATCACCGGCACGGGCACGCTCGACGGCCAAGCCGGCTGGGACAACTGGTGGGGCTGGTTCCACAGCTGTGACGAGGACTTCGGGCAGCTCCGCCAGCAGGCCGCGTTCGGCATCCCCGTGACAGAGCGGGTGTACGGCGGCGGGCACCACCTGCGGTCGAGCTTCATCCAGCCGTACGAGTGCACGAATGTCCTGATCGAAGGCGTCACGATCGTCCGGTCGCCGTTCTGGCAGGTCCATCCGGTGCTGTGCCGGAACGTGACGATCCAACGCGTCGTCATCGACAGCCAGGGCCCGAACAACGACGGCGTCGACCTCGAATCCTGCCGCTCGGTGGTGATCCGCGGCTGCACGTTCGACGCCGGTGACGACTGTGTCGCGCTGAAGTCCGGCCGGGAGGCGGACGGGCTGCTCGTGAACGTGCCGACGGAGGACGTCCTGATCGAGCAGTGCGTGATGCGGGTCAAGTACGGCGCGATCACCCTCGGGTCGGACCTGACCGGCGGGATCCGGAACGTGTTCGTCCGCGACTGCACGATCGGCGGTCCGAGCCTGTACTTCGGTCTGTACATCAAGACCAACGCGATCCGCGGCGGTTTCGCCGAGAACGTCTATCTGAAGGACTTGACGATCTCCAACCTCACCAAGGAGGTCGTCCAGTGCAACTTCTTCCGCGGTGAGGGCGACACCGGGCCGCTCACGCCGTACGTGCGCAACGTGGAGCTGCGCGGCATCAAGGTCGAGCGTGCTCGCAACGCCTTGATGCTGCGCGGCTACCGGCGTTCACCGATCCAGGACTTCCGGCTGATCGACTGCAGTTTCACTGTCGACGCGCCCAGCACCGTCCAGCACGCGGCGCTGAGCTTCGACAACGTCACGGTCAACGGGCACCCGATCACCGACGTCCACCAGCTCCGCTAGGGCGGGTCTGGGAGACACGCCCTGACATCACGGGAGGTGGGCGCAGTGGACGTCGAGGTCCCAGAGGATGACGGACAAGGCGTACGGGCTGATCGTGTGCTCGCCGTGGGTGGCGTCCTCGAGCAGTTCCCAGTGACCGTTCGACTCGTTGCTGACGGCATCCGTGCCGATGATCGCGATCCGCTGCCGGACGGCGGCCTCGTAGGAGCGGTGGCCGACACCGTTGAAACAGCACTCGTCGAACCGGTTGAGGATCTGCATCTGCCGGCGGTGCCGCCCGACCGCGGCCAGCGCGTAGAGGTCAGGGAAGTCAGCCAGGCCGTAGAACCCGGGCTGCATGTCCTGCCGCTGCTCCCAGTCCCCGCGCGTCGGGCTGGGCTTCGGTGAGCCCGGCCGAACGAAGAACGGCAGCGATCCGGCGGTCGGGTACGACCGGGTGATGCGTGGATCGAGGGCCGGGTAGATGGTCGTCGCCCAGCCACCTCCGGACAGCCCGACCATCTGCACGGACGACGGCCGGTAGGTCTTCTGGACGTAGTTCATCGACACCGCGAGCGCCTCGAGGAACAGCGCGAGCGGTGAGTACGACAGGGACTCCCACTGAGGCAGATCATTGTGCGACGGCTGCAGCTGCACGGAGGGGTCCGCCGGGTCCTGGATGGTCTTCGGATTCCAGTGGTAGAAGGGCATCGCGAACAACAGCACCGTGTAGCCGTGGTCGAGCAGCCCCTGCGCTACTCGCTGCATCGTGTCGAGCGGCTCGCCGTGCCCGTTGTGGTAGAACGCGACCCGGCGGTGCTTGCTCCGCGTCGGCTCCAGGACGAACACGGTTGCGACGTACCCGAACGGCATCGCCACCTCGAGCCGGTCATACCGACGTACGCCGGTGAACGCGGGCAACTCGGCCGGCACACCGACGTCGCGTCGTACCGTCGGGAGACCGGTCGGCATGACGCCGGTGTCCTTCCAGACCTGGGCGACCAACTGGGGGCGGAGTGCGTCGGCGTCCGCGGCGGTGTGGATCTTCATCAGGTCCTCGACGTCGACCCCGACGACCACCTCGGGCAGAGTCTTGTACACCGCAGCGTGGGCGGCGGCGATCTCGGCGTTCACCGGTGCGACGGGGCGCGGTGCCGGAGCGCCCGCGGGCGCAGCGGGTGTCTCAGCGGACGCCGCGGCCGGCCAGCCGGTTGCGGTGGTGGCGGTCACGGCGAGAGCTCCTCCGAGCACGGATCTGCGATTGACGATGCTCATTCTGGTTCACCTTTCGGGGCGGGGAACGACCGGGTGCCAGCCGCCGAAGACGTACGACGGGTCGCGCAGTTGCGCCGCCTCGTCGTCGCCGAGCTGCCGGGAGCACGCCAGTCGTGCACTGGTGTCGATCGGGCGGCCGGCGAGGTCGGTGCTGTGGTACTCCCAGAACCGGATCTGACCGGCGGCCGCGCAGTCGTTGGGGCTGGTGATCTGGAAGCCGGTCGTCTTCACGTGGCTGTCCATCGCCGAGTCGATGAACACGACCTGACTGGTCGGGAACCGGCTGAGCTCGGCCCGCGCGAGGAACACGCTGTCATCGGGTAGGTCGGGAGCCCTGGTCAGCCGAACCCGGACGAAGATGTTGCCCGGACCGTTGTCGATGTTGCGGACCTGGTTGTAGTAGCCCTCGTGCAGCGCCTTGAGCTCCGAGTCCTGCATGAAGACGCCACCGGTCCCCCAGACGAAGTCGACATCGCCCTCGATGTAGCTGTCGGTCACGAAGGCCTGACCCTGTAGCCGCAGGCTGTCCTGATACCCGAGGATCCGGAGCCGGGCCAGCACCATCCGGTTGCCGTTGCCGAAGAACGCCTCGGCCTGGGACCCGCGGTACGGCGTGAGGTTCTGCACGGTCACGTCCGTCATCGTGAAGTCGTCGGCGAACACAGCCATCGCAGCGCGCCAGCAGTTGAAACGGTCCGACTGCGGGATGACGCGACGCTGACAGTACGCCTGCTCGATCGGCACGTTCGCCATCGCGGAGTCGCCGTTCAGCAGGTTGTTGTTCGGGTAGCCGATCACCGTCCGGCCGGCGCCCGCACCCGAGATGGTGATCCCGGGCCTGGTCGGCGGAACCCAGACCAGCTCGCGGTACAGGCCCGGCGCCACGTCGATCGTCGCTTTGTCGCCCTCGGCCACGAAGTCGATCGCCGCTTGGACTGTGCAGAAGTCCGCGTGACCGCTGCCGTCGACCCTCAAGCGGCTGTCGGTCCTCGGGTCCTGCCGGCTCCGGAACGTCCAGCCCGTGGTGATCCCGGGATGGCCGACGACGAACCCTGGATCGACCGTCACGGAGTACACCTGCCCGGGCGCGAGCCGCTGATGCGGATGGATCGAGACGGTCCGCCCGTCAACGACCACTGGCTGGTACTTCCACGTGTGCAGCTCGCCGAAGTCGGTCCGCGCGTCACCGACCGACCGCTGGTACGACGTGAGGTCCGCGAGGTCGATGGTGTCGACGACCTCGCCGCCGGCCTTGTGGATCTGGAGCTTGCCGCGGACACCGAGTCGGACCGGCCCGCGGAAGGTCATCGTCAGTGGCGTGTCCGAGCAGGTGGAATTCGCCGTACCTCTCGGTGAGAGCTTGGCGGTGTCACCGGAGAGGGTCGGCTGCCAGCCGGTGAGGTGTTCGAGGACCGTGGTGAGTTTGGCGGCTGCGACCTGGTGGCCCTGGACGTTGGGATGGGTGCTGCCGTTGTAGTCGTCCGGTCCGAGCCAGCCGGTCGTGTCGACGTACACGATTCTGCGGTCTTTCGCGGCGCGGACCGCGGCGGCGATGTCGGCCGTGTGCGTGCCGTTGAAGGGGCGTAGAGCAACGATCAGGGTGTGCGGATCGGCGGCCCGGATCTTGCGGAGATAGGCGAGGTACGCCGGGGTGAACTCGGCGCTGTCGTAGGCGGCGTCATTCGTGCCGAAGTTGACGACGACCGCGCCGGGGTCGGTCGGCTCAGCCTGGGAGCCGGCCAGGTTCCAGCCGAACGAGTCTGCGGCGGTACCGACGTTGCCGTGACCAGGCTGGAGGATGCCCTGCTTGCCGAAGCCGACCTGGTTCGTGTCCGCGCCGAACGCCTCGCCGACCAGGTGCGGGTAGCTCTTGCTCCCGTCGGCACAGTCACTGCCCAGCTCGGCGCACAGCGCCATCACGCCCTGCGTGATCGAGTCGCCATAGAACTCGATGCGATGCTCGGCCGTGGTCGGCAGCGGGACCAGTTGTGCCAAGGGGGCGAGTTCGACCTTCTCCAGTACGACGCCGGACTGCAGCGGCACCGTCCAGCGGTTCGCGTACTCGTCGACGTCCTTCACCACGATCTCGGCCGTGTGCGCGAACGCCGGATCGAGTCCCTCGACGAACACCTTGTGGTCCTCGTCGACCTTCACCAGCACCGGATCGCCGCCGTCGACCGCGACGTACAGCTGGGCCGGGTTCGTGATCGCCTCGGTGTCGAACCAGGCGCCGAGCCGATCACCGGTGAAGCGGAACCGCAGCGACGAGCCCGAGTTCACCGTGATCGCCACGTCGTCGTCGCGGCCCCAGTGACCGTCCAGCTCGATCCGCGGATCGAACGGCCCGAATGTCGCGGACTTGTCGGCGGCGGTCGCCGTACCGGCCGGCACGGTCAGAGTGGCGAGGCCCAGCAGGACGGCCAGGCACAGGCTCAACAGGCGGTTTCTCACGGTGGTCTCCTCGCGCGGACCGCCGTGGCAGCTGCCCGGGGCGGTGGGCGGGTAATCCTTTTCCTCGGCTACCGTCGCAGCGCTTCGGGCCTGCGTCAAGACCTTGGCGGACAGAATCCGCTGGAAACGGGAAAAGGTTTACATCGCTGTGGTGGCAGCGATCGTGCCGCGGACATGGTCCAATGATCCGGTGAGAAAGCCGACCAGCGACCGTACCTCCGCCGGCCGGGCCACGATCCACGACGTGGCCCGGCTCGCGGAGGTGTCGACGGCGACCGTGTCCCGGGTGCTCAGCGGCGGCAAGCCGGTCTCACCCCAGGTGGCGGACCGGGTGCGCGCCGCCGCGCAGGAGGTCGGTTACCGGCCCAACCCCGCGGCGCAGACGCTGTTGCGCGGCAGCAGCCAGACCATCGGCGTGGTGGTGCCCGATCTGGGCAACCCGTACTTCGCCGAGATCCTCAAGGGCATCGCGGCCGAGGCCGCCGGCGACGGGCATCACACGCTTGTCGCCGGGACCGAGGAGGATCCGGAGCAGGAGTACCGATCCGCGATCGAGCTGGCCCGCTGGGTCGACGGTCTGTTGCTGTGCGCGCCGCGGATGAGCGCGCCGCAGCTCAAGGAGGTCGCCGAGGCCAGCCGTCGGCTTGTGCTGATCAACCGGGTGCTGCGGCACCCGTCAGTGGGAGCCGTGGTCGTCGACTACCACCACGGCGTCCGGGAGCTGTGTGCCCACCTGGCGTCGCTCGGGCACGAGCGGATCGTCTACTTGGAAGGGCCGTCGACCGCGTGGTCCGATCAGCAGCGGCAGCGTGGTTTCCGCGCGGCCGGTCTGCCTGTGACTCGGGTGGCGTGCGGCTCGTCCCTGCGTGACGGGTACGCGGCCGTCGACGAGGCGTTGACCCACGAACCGACCGCGCTGATCGCCTTCAACGATCACGTTGCGGTGGGCGTGCTGAGCCGGCTGCGGGAGCTGGGGATCACGGTGCCGGACGACCTGTCCGTGGTCGGCGTCGACGACGCTCCGATGAGCGCCCACACCGATCCGGGCCTCACGACGTACGCCGTCTCGACGGTGGAGCTGGGCCGCCAGGCGTGGCAGCACTTCAGCCCCACCGCCTCGACGGCGACAACTCATCTCTCGGGTGAGCTTGTGGTCCGAGGGTCGACAGCCCGGCCGCGACGGCGTCGTACGGTCAAGCCGTCGCGGTGAAGCTGTAGGTGCCAGAGCCGACTCTGCACACCTGCTGACCCAGTGGTTGTCCGGACTCGCGGACCGAGTCCGGGTCTGGGGTCGGGACGTGGATCGTCGCGGTGGCTCCTGGCGGTACGACGACGTCAAGGCGCAGTACGCCGTCGGTGATCTCCCAGCGAGTGGAGACTCGGCCTGTCGGTGTGTCGTAGGAGCCTTGTGCCCAGGTCAGGCGGCCGCCGGGGCGCGGTCTGATCACCAGGTCCCGGAAGCCGACCGACTCCGGTGCCTGACTGATGCCGCCGACGTCGGCGTACAGCCATTCGCCGACCGAGCCGAGCGAGTAGTGGTTGAAGGAGTTCATCGCGACCGGGCCGAAGCCGTTCTCCTCGGTCCAGCCGTCCCAGCGCTCCCAGATCGTCGTCGCGCCGTGCTTGATCGAGTAACCCCAGGACGGATACCGGTCGTCGTGCAGTAGGTCGTACGCGAGGTCGGAGTGCCCGTACTTCGTCAGGATCGGGCACAGCAGTGCGACTCCGGCGAACCCAGTCGTCAATGATCGGTCCCTCTGCTCCAGATCAGCGACGAGGTGCTTGACGGCCGCATCCTCCTCGGGCAGCAGTCCGAAGGCCAGTGGCAGCAGATAGCCCGTCTGGGTGTCGCCACGGACCTTGCCCTCGGCATCGACGAACTCCTTCCGGAACGCCTCCGCGATCCGCTCCCACAGTTCGCCGTACGCCGCGGCTTCCTCCTCGAGTCCGAGGACCCGGGCGGCCGCGGCGGTGAACTCGACGCTGCGGGCGAAGTACGCGGTCGCGAGCACATCCCGGTCAGTGCGGACGCCGACCTGGAGCCAGTCGCCGTAGTGGCCGCTGGTGCGGTTGCGCCAGATCAGGTCCGGGTTGGCGCCGTGGACGTAGTCGACCCAGCGACGCATCGACGGCCAGGCCTTCCGCAGTACGCGGTCGTCGCCGTACATGCGGTAGAGCGTCCACGGCACGATGGTCGCCGCGTCGGCCCAGGCCGGTGTGCCGTGGCGTCCGGTGATGACGTGCGGGATCACATCGGGGATCGCGCCGTCGTCGGTCTGGGCCGTGGCGAGGTCGGCGAGCCAGTTGTCGAAGAACGTGAGGACATCGGCCTGGTACGCCGCGGTCGGCAGGAAGATTTGTGCGTCGGCGGTCCAGCCGAGTCGCTCGTCGCGCTGCGGGCAGTCGGTCGGGACGCTGACGAAGTTGCCGCGCTGGCCCCAGCGGATGTTGCTCAGCAACTGGTTGACGCCCGGATCGGAGCACTCGAAGCGCCCGGCGACCGGAGTGTCGGAGTGCAGGGCCCGACCGGTCACGTCCTCCGTCGTCAGCTCGCCCGGGTAGCCATCGATCTCGACGTACCGGAAGCCATGGACGGTGAAGATCGGTTCGAAGTACTCCTCGGCTGCGCCGGCGCTGACGAAGTAGTCGGTCGCGTCCGCGGTGCGGAGGTTGGCGGTGTAGAGCTCACCGTCGGACTCGAGCATCTCGCCATGTCTCAGGCGGATGCGGTCGCCGGCCTGTGCGCCGCGGATGCGCAGCCGGATGCGACCGGCGATGTTCTGGCCGAGGTCGACAATGAAGCGGCCGTTGCCGCGCGCGGTGACCTCTCTGGCCGGCAGGTCCTCGGTGACGCGGACCGGCTCAGTCGTTGCGGCGATCAGGGTGGACGGGTCGGCTCCCATGTCGCCCGCGGGAGCCCAGTCCGCAGCGTCGTAGCCGGGGCTCGACCAGTCGCCGAGCTCGAGTCGGGCGTCGTACGACTCGCCCATCAGCAGGTCGGCGAAGCGGATCGGACCGGGGCGTTCGACCCAGGCGGCGTCCGTTGCAACGACGGTGCGGGAGCCGTCCGGGTGGTCGACCACCAGTTGTGCAAGCAATTGCGGCTTCTTGCCGTAGTGGTGCGCGTGACTGCGGGTGTCCCAGCCGACGTACCCGGACCACCAGCCCTCGCCGAGCACCGCACCGATGACGTTCTCGCCCTCACGCAGGAGGTGCGTGACGTCGTACGTCTGATAGGCGAGGCGCTCGCGGTAGTCCGTCCAGCCCGGTGTCAGCTCATCCGCTCCGACCCGCTGGCCGTTGGCGCTGAGTTGATAGAGGCCGTGCGCTGTGGCGTAGACGCGAGCTCTCGCGACCGGCTGCCTCAGCTCAAAGGAACGGCGGTAGTAGCGCGGCGGTGCGATGGTGGCCTGGCGCACCGACCGCGGCTCTGCGCGGTCGACCGGTGGCTCGAACTTCGGATCGGTGTCGTAGTCGTGCTCTAGCCAGTGCGCCTCCCACTCCTCTTTGTTGAGGAGACCGGTGGCAAACGTTGCCGACACCTCGGTCTGGTGGCCGCCGGTGTCCCGGACTTCCAGCGTCCACACGTAGTCGGTCTGCGACGTCAGCGGTGCGCCACCGTGGTCGACGTACGTCTGGTCCTCGGTCCGCCAACCGGAGTCCCACACCTGCACGCCGTCACGCAGCAGACGGACCCGGAACGCCTCCTGCCGGTCGCCACGCACGGGCGACGCGAGCCGCCAGCTGAGTCGGGGCTTCGCGGTCCCGATGCCCAGCGGTGTTGTCCGGTGCTCGCAGCGCAGGTCGTACGGCGTCAGCGCTTCCACTGTCGGTGGATCGGTCAGCAGCCAGCCAGTTGTCACCAGGACCACTCCGTCTCGGGTCGGTGGAGTTCGTAGTCGCGCAGACCGCCGGCGTGTTCCGGCCGATCGCCGTACATGGGCCGGGACCGGCCGGGCGGGTCGATCGCGACAACGTCGTCGCCACGCCAGGTGGTCCGGAATTCGTTGCCAGCGGCAAACTCGGTGGTGCTCTGCTCGACCATCGGGAACGTCACGGTGATCCGCTCCCCCGGCTGCGGCTGCGGGATCGCGAGGTAGCCGTCCGGCGCCCAGATGCGCTCGGCACCGGTGCGCGTCTCGTCGCCCCGGTTGAGCGTCAGCCGCGCGTACCCGGCCCACTCCGGGATGCGGACACGCAGTTCCTCCACCGGCTCGTTGATGTGGAGCTCGACCTTGCCTTCTACCGGCAGGTGGCTCACGACGTCGACGGCGTGGTGCGCGCGGGTCAGGAGCAGGTTGACGCGGGTCACATCGGCGTCGCCGGTGATGATGCTGTTCCAGGCCCAGAAGAGTCCGCGAACGCCGGAGCCGACGCAGCACGCCTGTACGTCGTTGGTGTGGCCCCGGCCGAGTGGTACGTCGGACACGTAGTCGTTCGGAGCGCCGTACCCGCAGAACGCACCCAGGACCCGCCCGCCCACATCGACGTACGTCCGCCAGCCCGGCTCGTCACCTGAGCGGTCCGGAGCGGACTCCACCCAGCTCACGTCGCGCAACTGCGACGCTGCCAGGTGGTTGCGGACGAACCGCTCCACCACCGACCAGTACGACGTCAGTCCGTTGCCGGCGAGCGTCGTACCCAGTCCGATGAGGTCGACGAGGGAACAGGTCTCGTGCTCGTAGCGCTGGTCGGCCAGGTCACCCGGCGTCCAGCCGAACCTGGTGGCCTGGGTGAGCACCCAGTCGTAGCTGCGCCTCGTGAACTCGGTCAGGCCGTGGTCGCCGGTGTGCCTGGCGAGTCTGGCGAGACCTTCCAGCGTGCCGACGCGGGTGTGGAAGTGGCCGCTGCGGTACGCGCGGGCCGGGTTGAAGCTGCCATCTGGGAGGAACACGCCGCTCTTGTCGATGATCAGGCGGGCGAACCACTCGCAGAGCTCGAGAGCGTCGCTGTTGCCGGTCGCCTGGTGGTACCGCAGCAGCGGCATGATCAGGCGGCCGGAGAACGATGCGGGGTCGGGCGCAAGGTGCAGGTCGACGGCGTTCGAGGAGGGCCACCCTTCGGTGGTGTACTCCGAGGCCGGGTAGAACCAGACGTCGCGCTCCTTGATCGCGATCCGCTTCAGCGCCGCGACCTGTGCGTCTGCTGCTTTCTGTGCTTCGGGATCGCCGGTGGCGACGACTGTGGTCGTCAGAGCGAGCAGAGTGGCGCGCTGGTCGATCAGATTGGCGTTCGACAGCCAGTGGCCGCGGGGGTGGACGCGGCGGTAGGTCAGTCCATCGTCACCTAGCAGTGCGAAGAGGGTCTTCCGGTAGCGGTCGGCGACTGCGTCCCAGTGTGGGTCCCAGTGGGGGTTGCCGCCGAGGTTGCCGGCTTGGCCGCCGGTCATCTGGCGGGCCAGGACGGTCGCGTCGGTCAGCCGGCCGTGGCTGGAGCCGTAGTCCCAGTCGCCGTGGTCCAGCCGGGCCGGACGGGCCAGCAGGTTCGCGCTGAAGAACGGGATGCCGTCCAGGTCCTCGTCGGCCAGACCGGTCACCGCGTTCATCGCCAGCGCGGCCCGTTCCTCGAGTAGCAGGGTCGCCGGGATCGTCGCCATGAGGAAAACCTTTACCCCCAGGCGGGGTGATGTCAACGGGCTATCCACAGATTGGCCGATCGGCCTTGTTTTCTTGAGGTTTTCCGGCGGAGACTGGCGGGACCCGATCGAAGGAGAATGCTGATGAGGGCAGCCGTACTGGAGGCACCGCGACAGGTCTCGGTGAATGAGGTGCCGGATCCGGACGCCGGTGGAGACGTGCTGCTTCGGATGCGCGCGGTCGGGTTATGTGGGTCCGACCTGCATACCTGGCTCGGGCATCACCCGTTCCGCAAGCCGCCTGTCGTGCTCGGGCATGAGGGTGCCGGTGAGGTGGTGGCGTCCGGCGACTCGCGCTTCAGCGTCGGCGATCGGGTCGCCGTACTGCCTGCGTTGTCGTGCTGGGAGTGCACGCGCTGCGAGGCTGGGAACCCACATCTGTGCGTACACAAACGAGTCCCGGGCAGTGGCTGGCCGGGGATGCTGAGTGAGTACTTCGCCGCGCCCGGGCGGGTGCTGGTGCCGCTGAGCGACGACATCGGGTACGACGAGGGCGCGATGATCGAGCCGGTCGCGGTGGCGTGGCGTTCGACGTCCGCGGTGCGGGCGGGTGATGCGGTCGCCGTGCTCGGTGGTGGGGCGATCGGGGCGCTGGCGGCTGCGGTTTCGCGTCAACGTGGGGCTCGTGCGGTGCTGGTGAGTGACATCAAGCAGCACAACCGGGACTTCCTTGCGTTGCAGGGCGTTGATGCGGTGGTGGATCCGGCTGAGTTGGAGGCTGTGGGGGTCGCGGTCAGTGGCGGGGATGGGTTCGACGTGGTCGTGGTGGCGTCCGGGCATCCGAGTTGTCTGGCGGAGGCATTGGCGTTGTGCCGGCCGCGGGGGCAGGTGGTGCTGCTGCCGATGTTCGGTGCCGCCCTGACGGTCGACCTGAATCCCGTCGTACTGAAGGAGGTGACGATCCAGGGGTCGACGATCTACACCCCGGCAGACTTCGCTGCTGCGGCCCGGCTGGTGAACCATCGTGTGCTGGACGTCCGGCCCTACATCACGTCGGTGGTCGGGTTGGGCGAGGCGCCCGACGTACTCGAGGCCATCGATGCCGGCTCCGACCACATCAAGACCCAGATCGACCCGACCCGATGAGCGGCGCCGAGGTCGTCGCGACGTACCGGGTGGATTCCTACCTCCCGTTGGAGCAGGCCGCGGAGGTGATCGCCGGCGAACAGTCAACCGGCACATTCGTGGCAGTCGCCCGCGAGACACCCGAACTCCGCGACCGCTTCGCAGCCCGAGTAGTCGCGATCGAGCCGACTACCTCGACTGCCGATCTGCCCGACGCTGCTCTGGCCGGCGCAGATCTGCCCGACGCTGCTCTGGCCGGCGCAGATCTGCCCGAGGCTGCTCTGGCCGGCGCAGATCTGCCCGAGGCTGCTGTGGCCGGCGCAGACCTGCCAGGTGCGATCCGGCCGGCGGGGGCGCGGCGGCGGAGCGGGCTGGTGCGGATCGCCTTCGGCTTGGACAACTTCGGCCCATCCCTGCCGAACCTGCTCGCCGCAGTCGCCGGAAACCTCTTCGAACTCCGCCAACTCGCCGGCATCCGACTACTGGACCTGTCCTTGCCTGACGCGTTCGCGGAACGCTACCCAGGTCCGCAGTACGGCATCACCGGGACCCGGCGCCTGCTCGACCGACCGGACGGCGTACTGCTCGGCACCATCGTGAAGCCAAGCATCGGACTGCCACCCGAGGAACTGCGGATCCTCGTCCGCGAACTCGCCGAGGCCGGCATCGACTTCATCAAAGACGACGAACTGATGGGCAACCCACCCCACTCACCACTCGCCGACCGAGTCAGGGTGGTCACCGAGGAACTGGACAAGGTTGCCGCGCGCACCGGACGACGCCCGATGTACGCCTTCAACATCACCGACGACCTGGACCGAATGGCCGCCAACCACGACCTGGTCCACGCCGCTGGCGGGACCTGTGTGATGGCCTGCATCAACCTCATCGGCCTGGCCGGCCTCGCCTGGCTCCGCGAGCGCTGCGCCCTCCCCATCCATGCCCACCGTGCCATGACCGGTGTCTTCACGCGAGCACCACAACTCGGCATCGACTTCGTCGCCTGGTCCAAACTCGCCCGCCTGGCCGGCGCGGATCACCTCCACACCAACGGCCTGTCCAACAAGTTCTACGAAACAGACGACGAAGTCCTCCGCTCAATCGCCGCAGTCCGCGAACCGCTCCTGGGCGGCTACGAAACCCTGCCGGTCCTCTCATCAGGCCAGACGCCTGGCCTAGCCCCCGAAACCTACCGCCGAACCGCCACCACAGACCTCCTCGTCCTCGCCGGTGGCGGCATCCACGGCCACCCCGACGGCCCCGCGGCCGGCGTCACCGCCATGCGAGCTGCCTGGCAATCCACCACCTCCGGCCGCACCCTGACCGAAACCGCCCAACAGAACCCCGCCCTCCAACAAGCCCTGGAAACCTTCGGCCCGCCAGGCGCGGACGGGGGCGGCGGCCGTGGTTGAGGTTGCGTTCTACGGAGACGACTTCACTGGGTCGACGGATGCGCTGGCCCAGTTCACCCGGCTTGGCTTTCGCGGGGTCCTCCTGGTCACGATGCCTGCGTGGGACGAGCTCCAGGCATTGGCACGGCAGTACGACGTGATCGGGGTGGCTGGGATCGCACGCTCATTGCCGCCCGACGAACAGGAAGCCGAGATCCGCCCGATCCTCCAGGCCCTGCGCAACCTGGGTCCACGCTTCGTCCAGTACAAGGTCTGCTCGACCGCCGACTCCTCCCCCACCGTCGGCAGCATCGGCCGCGCCCTGGAAGTCGGCCGCTCGATCTTCGGCCCAGCCGTCGTACCCATCCTCATCGCACAACCAGACCTTGGCCGCTACACAGTCTTCAGCCACCACTTCGCCGCCGAAGCAGGCACCACCCACCGACTCGACCGCCAACCCACTATGTCCTCCCACCCCGCCACCCCCATGCACGAATCCGACCTCCGCGTACACCTGGCGAACCAAACCAACCTCCAAATCGGCGCCCTCCACCTACCGTCCTACCCCGACCTCCCAACCCACGACACCCACTCGACGTACGACGCCCTCGTCCTGGACGCCCTCACCGACGCCGACCTCCAATCCATCGCCCGCACAATCCTCACCCCACCCACCACCCCCGCGTTCGCCATAGGCTCCGGCGGCCTCTCCCGCGCGCTCGCTCTGGCCCTCACCGACCCGCCCTCCACTCACGACCGCGCTGGCATGGAACGACTTGGTCACGCTGACCTCGTTGATCGTGAACGACGAGACGCCGACGTCGTACTCGCAACACCGACCGGCGAGACGTCGAACTACACCGAGGCGAGTCCAGCCCTCCCCTGCGACCGGCCCGACCTGAACGCCGCAGCATCCGTTCTCGCACCGCCGCAACTCACGACCACTCCGCCCGCAAACCAAGTCCTCGTCGTATCCGGCAGCCAGTCCCCTCGAACCGCCGAACAGATCGCCCACGCGGTTGCGGCCGGCTGGCGTTCACTGCCGCTCACCTACCCACCGGCCGCGGTGTCCGACGGCTCACCCGCCGTCGCGACCGAAGCAGTTCGCGCACTGAACGCTGGCGCACCTGGGGTCGTGGTGCACACAGGCGAGGCGACAGGCCAAGCCACGGGCGAGCTGCTCGGTGCCTTCAGCAAAGACCTGGCCGCAGTCGTGCGGCAAGTCGTCCACACCACGCAGGTACGACGGGTCGTGGTAGCCGGCGGCGACACATCCGGACGCATACTCCGCGAGCTCGGGCTCACCGGCCTGGAACCGTTCCCCACCACCCCGTCCGACCTAAGCCATGGGCTCGCCCTCTGCACCGCGATCGCCGCGGATCCGCAGCTCAACGGACTCCACTTCCTCCTCAAAGGCGGCCAGATCGGCGACCCAAACCTCTTCGACTCTCTACGCCACATCTGACCGACCCACCAGCCCGCACCCGACCTCGAGAACCAACCCCACCCTGTGCCCGCAGATCGAGTCCGGAGCAGCGTTCGCTGACGCCTCCTCGGAGCACACTGCCGGCAAGGACATCAAGCTATTCGGGGAAGAACTGGACGAGACAACATCCAGCCGACGACACCGACGCCATGACATTCCGTACGACGTCTGCACAACAGATGCTTGTGCCGCACCCGCCGCCACACGACGACCGCATGCCCGCCACCGCGCGGTGACTGTACAACCAACGCTTTGCGCCACATCTACCCCCGCACGGCCACCGCAAGGCCGCCACCGCGGACCACCTGCACAACCAACGCTTTACGCCACATCTACCCCCGCACAGCGACCGCATGCCGCCACCGTGCCGTGACTGCAGAACCGATGGTTGTGGGGCACCCGCCGATGTACGGCGACTGCGCGCTCCCAGCGGTGCGGTGAGTGCGGATGCTGGTGTGAGGTGGCTCGAGGGCGGAGTGGGAGGGGGCTCCGAGCAGAGGTCTACTTTCTGGGCGGGCGGACGGCTGTCGGGCGTGTGGGTTCGGCCCACGGATCATGATGGGCGGGTTCCGCGGATGGGCGCGAGGTGCCGCGGGGACCGGTGGGGACGCCCGAACTGCTCGTCGAGGTGTCGCCCCAGATCGCCTGGCGTGCGGCTTCTCGGCGAGCCGCGGCATCGGCGGGGCGATTGACCGCGCAGGCAGTCACTCCTGTCGGGGCAGCCGTACGTCGACCTTGTGATCGCCCACTGTCCATGCGCGCGGCATCGTCGGGCCGCAATCCTTCTGCCCACAGCCCGTCCGATCGGACTCGATCCGGCCAAGGGTCACCTGACCAGGGCCCATCTAGCTCGGACCGATCTGACCGTAGTTCTTCCGGCTGGGGCCAGCCTGCCCGCAGTTCGTCGGGCGGGCGCTCGTCAGACGGACGCTCGTCGGGTGCACGCTCCTCAGGTGGGCGCTCGTCAAGCGCGAGATCCTCAGGTGGACGCTCGTCATACGGACGCTCGTCGGGTGCACGCTCCTCAGGTGCACGCTCCTCAGGTGGGCGCTCGTCAAGCAGGCGCCCGTCGAGTGCGCGCTCGTCAGGCGGACGCTCGTCAAGCAGGCGCTCGTCGGGTGCGCGCTCGTCGGGCGGGCGGGCGGCGGGTGGGCGTCGGCGGGAGGAGTCGGTGCGGGGGTTGGGGGGTGCTGTTGAGTGGTGTTTGGGGGTTGGGGGTGGTGGGTCAGCCCAGGTGGGGCGGTATACGTGGACTTTGCCGTTGGTGATGGTGATGGTCCAGTGGCCGGCGTGGAGGTCGATGTGGTGGCGGCGGCAGAGCAGGACGAGGTTCCAGATGGCGGTTGGGCCGCCGTCGATCCAGGAGCGTAGGTGGTGGGCGTCGCACTGGACTGGTGGGGCGCCGCAGACGACGCAGCCTTTGTCGCGGGCGTTGAGAGCGCGGCGCATGGCACGGGTGACTAGGCGTTCGGATCTGCCGACGTCCAGGGGTTCGGAGTTGGAGCCGAGGACGAGCGGGATGATGTTCGCGTCGCAGGCCAGGCGTCTGATCGCAGCGGCGGAGAGGTTGTCGCCGTAGACGAGCCCGCCGGTGGCGTCCGCGGCGGCCGACTTCAGGTCCTCCAGGTCGATCGTGACGGTGATGTTCGCCTTCGCTCCGAAACCCGGCACCCAAGCCGGCGACCTGCCTCCAGCAACAACCCCAGCATCCGCGGCCGATGCACCAGCAGCAGTCGCTCCCTCCGCGCCGGCCGTGCCCTCCGGACGACCGGTGGTGGGTGCGGCGGTGCCGGCTTCGGCTGTGGTGGCATCTGGGTTGTTGGCGGCGAGGGTGGCGTCGGGGTTGTCGGCGGCCAGGGTGGTGTTGGGGTTGCCGGTGGTGGGAGCGGCGGTGCTGGGTTCGGCTGCGGTGGCATCTGGGTCGTCGGCGGCGAGAGGGGTGTTGGGGTTGCCGGTGGTGGCTGCGGCCGTGCCGGGTTCGGCAGTGGGGGCATCGGGGTTGTCGGCCAGGTTGGTGGTGGCGAGGGGGGTGTTGGGGGTGTCGGTGGTGGTGGGGGTGGGGCGTGTCGGGGGGGGGGTGGTGGTGCGGTTGGTGTCTGTGGTGGTGCGGTTGGTGTCTGTGGCGGTGGCGGCGAGGGTTAGGGCTGTGGTTAGGGCGTCGGCTTGGCGCTTTTCGCGGGGGCGCGGGTCTAGTTCGCCGTCGAGGGTTTTGTGGGGGCGGGCGCCGGTGTGGATGAGGGCGCGGAGGAGTTCGGCGTTCTCGTTGGCCAGGTAGCCGCGGAACTTGACGCCGTTCTCGGCGGTGATGAGGGCGAGGGATTCGCGGGCGTAGGCCTTGTGTTCGTCGGGTTCGGGGCCGTCGGTGTCGAGGAGGTCGCGGATCTGCTTGCCGGCTTTGCGGAGTTCGCTGGGGGTGAGGTGGCGGGCGAGGTTGACGAGTTGTTGTTCGGCGACCTCGAGGTCTTCGACCGGGACCGTGGTGGGGACGCGTTCCAGGGCGGAGACGATGGCTTCGGCCTGGGCTGGGCGGAGAAGCCAGGCAGCAGCGCCCTCGCCTCTCCGGTCACCGTCGCGCTCGCCTTCGCCAACACCGGCGCCCGTGTGGTCGGCATCCGCGTGGTCGGCATCCGCGTGGTCGGCATCCGCGTGGTCGGCATCCGCGCGGTCCGCATCCGCGTGGTCGGCGCCCGTGTGGTCGGCGTCGGCGCGGTCGGGGTCGGTGCCGGACTCGGTAATCGGGACTGTGCTGTCGCCTTCGGCCTTGCCAGCGGGGTCAGGGTCGGCGGCTGGCACCCGGGTGTCGACAGGATCTGTCAGCGCTGTCGTGACGGTGGGGTATTTGGGGAGGGCTCGGGCCAGGCGGACGTCGCGGTACGCCGTGGAGCGGTCGAGGCGGTAGCGGAAGGCCAGGAGTTGGGCGGTGTCGTGGGCGCCGAGGTCTGCTGCGTGGCCGGTGGTGTCCAGGGCGGCGATGAGTTGGAGGCGGTAGGTCTGGCGGCGGGCGAGGTCGGCCTCGAGGTGGTCGAGAGTGGTCAGCATCTCGCTGCCGCTCATCGACCAGATCGGCCGCTCGCCCAGAAGTTCCATACCGACAACACTAACCACGCCCACCGACAGTTCTCAAACCCAGAAGGCCTTATCCACAAGGGGTTTCAGAGATACGAGCTTGTCCACAGGTCGACGCAGGTTGTGGATGTTGCTGCGGGCAACGGCAGCTGGTGGAGCACACGGTAGGCGGTGGAGCGCACGGTAGGTGGTGGGGCTGCGGGGACCGTCGCTCATGAGAGCAGGTGGAGGTCGGTGACGGGGGAGGTTGGGGTGTCGTGGAGTTCGAGGGTTTGGGGAGTGTTGCGGGCTTGGAGGTTGGTGATGGTGATGTGGCGGACGGTTGGGGGGAAGGGGGTAGGTGGCGGGGTGGGCGTGGCGTGGTTGGTGGTGATGTGGATGGCGGAGGTGGTGACCGAGTCGACTTGGGTGTCCTGGAGGGTGATGTGTTCGATCGTGCCGCCGCGGTGGGAGTTGGTTTTGATGCGGAGGGCGTGGTCGACGGCAGGCCCGGTGACGTGGAGGTCTCGGGCGTGGATGTTGTGGATGCCCCCGGAGGTTTCGCTGCCGATGGTGACGGCGCCGTGACCGGTGCCGAAGCGGCAAGACTCGATCAGGATGTTCGCCGACGGGCGGGCGACGCGGCGGCCGTCGGCGTCGCGGCCGGACTTGATCGCGATGCAGTCGTCGCCGGTGTCGAAGGAGCAGCCGGTGATCACGACGTCCTGGCAGGAGTCGGGGTTGCAGCCGTCGTTGTTCGGGCCGCGGCTGTCGATGGTGACGCCGCGGACGAGTACGTCGGCGCAGAACACCGGATGCACCACCCACATCGGCGCGTTCACGATCCGTACGTCCTCGATCCGCACCCGCCGGCAACTGTGCGGCTGGATGAAACTCGGCCGGAACCCGTGCCCGGGTGGAAAGATCCGTTCGTCGACCGGTACGCCGTCGTCCACCATCCGCAGCAGCCGGTTCCAGTCGTCGACCGGCTTCGTGTCCCGCCACCAGTTGTCAGGGCCTGCGCCACCGTCCAATGTCCCGGTCCCGGTCACCGCGACGTTCACCTCGTCGTACGCGTAGATGAGCGGCGAGTAGCTCCAGCACTCGATCCCCTGCCAGCGGGTCCGCACCATCGGGTACGCCGAACGGTCGGTAGAGAACCGCAACGTCGCTCCCGCCGACACGTGCAGGTCCACATTGCTCCGCAGCCGGATCGGGCCGGTCAGGAACCGGCCGGCGGGCACGACGACCCGGCCACCGGTCAGCTCACACGCCTTGATGGCAAGTTCGATAGCACCGGTACAATCCATGCCCTCATGAGCCCCGTACTCCGTGATGACGTGGTCACTCATGCGTCTCCAGGGAACGGATGCGGAGGGCGTTGGCGAGCGGGACGGCGATCACCCAGGACGGGTTCCAGGTGTTGCTGTGGCCCCGGCGCTGCCAGTGGGTCTGGAAGAACGCTTCGCCTTGCTCACCAGGGATCTGGAAGCCCCAACCACCAGAGCCCGAGGAGATGCCTTGCCCCATCGCACCCATCGTGATGCGAGCTGCGGCGGCCAACTCTGGCCGGCCAGTGGTGAGACCGAACTCCAAGAGCTCGTATGTCGGGAAGAACGCGTCCAGGTGATGGTTCTGGACGCTGACGGCCGGCCAGCCGATCGCGTTGAACCCGGCCGCTCGCAGCGGAGAGTCGAGGTCCAGCTCGGGCGACCAGACATAGACCCAGGTGAGGAGCCAGTCGGCAGCGACCTCGGCCCACTGCGCATAGAGGTCGTCTCCGGTCAGGCGGAACAACTCGTACGCGGCGAGGAAGTAGTACATCCCCGCCTCCTTGTCCTCGCACGCGGCGTCGAGGGTGGAGCGCGCGAACGGGCGGTCGAAGGTCCGCGCGTGCTGACCGTGATACCGCGTCAGCCACGTCGTTGCCTCCGACAACAGCCAGTCGTCCCCGAGTACGACGGACGCCTTGAGCGCCGCCAGCACGCACGGGATGCCGGCCGCGGACAGCATGGACGCGGCGGGCTTGCCTTCGAGGCGCCAGCCGATCGGAAACGTGCCGTCCGGCAGCAGCGCACCGCGGAGGAACTTCAGTGCACCGGCGAGCGCATCCGGCCAGGACGGCGGCACCGGCTCACCCCCAGCGCGGAACAGTGTGATGATCTCCGCCAGGTCCGCGATCGTCTCGCCGTACGCGCGGCTCGACACCATCGCGCGGCCGCCACTGCGGAAGCTGGTCCAGCGACGACTGCCGACCTGGTAGGCGTTGTGCCGCAGCCCAGGCGTCCGCGTCGAGCTGCCCGCGAGGTAGAACTCGACGGCCGCTCGGCAGCGGTCGATCCTGGTCCGGTCGCCGGTCTCGAAGCCGAGCCGGGCGTCGCACCAGGCAAGCTTCAGCGCCTGACCGGTCCAGCCGTACATGAAGTGCCGCGCTTTGGCCGGACCGTTGCCGGCAACGTCGCTGAACTTGGTGTACCCGGCCACCGTCCCGTCCCGATACCACCTGTTGTCCAAGGCAATGGTCTTCCGCGCGACGACCTCATCCAGGCTGAGCGGGTGGCCACCAGGCTCGGTGAAGAGCGAGCGCCCGGTCCGGACGAGCTCGCGGAAGGCATGCCCGCGATGCTCCTGCGGTCCCCAGTCGAGGACCAGCTGTTGCACGTACTCCTCCCCCGGCCGCAGCGTCAGGTAGCCGTCCTCGGCCGACTCCGTCTCGGCCTTGCTGACGTACCGGACGTCCTGCTTGCCGTCGAACATCAGTACGCCGCTCAGCGCCGCGATGACAGGCCCTTCCTGGCGGATGACCCCCAGCGAGCCGTAGCGGACCTGGCCGTCGCCGGATCGCCGAGGCTCCGGGCGGGAGAAGACGCTCAGCCAACGGCGCTCGCGCCCGGCCCGCCACTCCAGGTTCACGCCGGGGATCGGGAGCCGGTCCTCCTCGGCGACGAAACCGCCGCCGGGCTCCGGACCGATCCGGGGTACGGCGCGCGCCGGGTCGGCCGACGGGTTGTCGTTGTAGATCAGACCGGGGACTGTGAGCTGGCTATCGGTGACGCGCCCGAGGTCGAGCATCAACCCGACGGCCAGATCGCCCAACCGCCGTTGGCCAGTGTTGCGCCACCGGAGCTCCAGCTTGAGCCGATCGCTTGCGTCGAAGGACAGTCGGATCTCGACCGCGACGGGTCCGGTGCGACAGCCGGCCCGATGCTCACCCGGCCGCCGCGAAATCCACCAGCCCTCCCTCTGCATGACGTTGGGCTGCCATGGTCGCCCGGACGAGCACGTGAGCAGTTCGGCGACCGGTCGCTCCAAGTACGGCGTACCGGCGCCCAGGTGGAGGACTACGCCGTCGGACGTGCGGCGGAGTTCGGCGGTGCGGGGGCCGGACGTGAGGGCTGGCATCAGGACGCTCGACGGATCTGGATGGCCTGGTACTGCGTGCCAGGGAGGCGGACGGTGAGCGTGTCGGCAACGGTCTCCCTGGTGCTACGAACGGTGTGGTTCCAGACGTCGAGTACGTCGACCTGGTAGGTGCCGGCCGGGAGTGTGAAGGTGCGCTTGGGGAACTGGTGCTCGCCGAGATACTGCAGGTAGTAGCTGCCAGGTACGGCGAGCGTCGGGGCGTCGCGGTAGTCGTCGATGGGCTCCACTCCGTCGGGCAGCTCGTCGAGAACCTCCCGGAGCAGGCGCAGGCGCTGCGCGACCACACCGGTCGGGCGGGTTCCGCCTGCCGACCACGGTCCGCCGTCGGAGTCGACGTACCACTCGCCGTGGGTGACGTGGGCGCCTCGGACGGTGCCCTCCCAGATGCGGGTGAGCAACTCTTCCGGTCTGAGGCTGGTGTCTGGCGTGGAGCCGTCTCCCTCGGAGCCGCACGCGTCGACGAGGACGGGCTTGGCGTAGTCGCGGCGGAGGGCCGAAACACCGCGCAGGTTCTCGAGCGGCACGCTGAGGTGGGTGAACCAGGGAGGTCCGGGGTCGACGGCCTCTGGTGCCGTGTGGATGGAGATCAAGTGGTTGCTGGAGTCGCACTCCGCGATCAGCTCAGCCAGATGGCGCGCGTCCGAAGATGCGTCCAGACACCAACTGACGTTGCGATAGGCGGCCAGTCGGTTGACCAGATCGCGGATCGCCGGCTCGTCGGATGGCAACAAGATCTCGGCGTCGATGCCCGCTGCGAGGAGGTCACGGACCTGAGTCTCGAGGTGCTGCGGGTTGCCGGCGCGCAGTCGGACCCGGTTGAACGGGGAGGCGGCGAGAGCGCGGCAGGCCGCGGCCCAACGGTCGGCCGAGTCGCCGGTCGGGTGGTCGAACCAGGTGGTGGTGAGTGGGTGGTACGCCGTCCCGTCCGCGCGACGGAAGGTGGTACCGACCCGGCGGACCGGGCCGGGTGTGGTCGCCGGATCACAGGTGAAGGCGTGGGAGGTGCCGGCGAGGGCGCAGGCCCAGTCCCCCTCCAAACCCGGCATGAAGCGGATGAGCCAGCGGTCGCCGTCCTGGAAGGACTCCGCGTAGGCAGACTCGCCGGACTCGTGCCGGAACACCGTCGAGACCGGGCCGTCGACCTGCAGCTCGAGTACGCCCCAGCGTTCAACCTCGGTCATCGCGTGCCTCGCAGGGCTAGGTAGGGATGAGTTGGGAGCGGGATGCGACAGGAGCCGGAGTACGAACCGGCGACAGGCGTGACGGTCAGCGTCCGGGTGTCGATCAGCTCGAAGCGGAAGGGATCACCGAGCGGAAGGTCCAGCTCGACCGCCGACGGCTGGCGGTCGCCGAGGTAGTGAAGGACACACCGAGAGGCGTCCACTTCACCATCACGACCCCGCGGCAGCTCGGCGAACACCGAACGCAGGAACGCGATCCGCGCCGGACTCTCGCCGTACAGCCGACCACCGACCGAGATCCACGCCCGCGTCTCGCGATCGACGAACGATTCGCCGTGACCGACGTACCCACCGGCCGTCATGCCCTGCCAGAAGCGGTGCACCATCTCGTCCGCGGTGAGGTTCCCCCACCGCCGCCCGGCGTTGCCCTCGTAGCCGATCTCGTCGATCACCACCGGCTTCGGGCACGCCCGCCACGCGGCGACCTCCGCGCCGTCCCAGTGCTGCACGCTCTGGTGCGTGATCCATGGCTTACCGAAGTCGTACGGCGTGAAGACCTCGTACATCTTGGTCCCGTTGTGGATCGACCGCAGCCGCTGGTACGGGTCGTACCGCTGCACCAGTTGCAGCAACCGATCCCAGTCCGCGATCGTCTTTTCCCGGTTGAAGTCGTACTCGTTCGACAGCGACCACCAGACATTCCGGTACGCCGCCAGCCGCGCGACCACATACCGCAGGTACGCCGCATCCTCCGCGGCCGTCATCCGGTCGAACCCCCAGACGCCACGGTCGTAGGGGTGGAACAGGATCAGATCGGCCTGGATCCCCAGCGACAGCAGATCGGCGACCCGCGCCTCGAAGTCAGCGAAGAACGCCGGATCGAACCGGCTGACGTCGACCGACCCCGGCGTGGATCCGGCGAACGGCGTCCGCTCCGGGCGCATGCCGTCGGTCGGCAGCAGACACATCCGCACCTTGTCGAAAGGTGCCGACCGCAACGATGCGAGCGTCAGCTCCTGCAGGTCCTTGGACTGGTACGTCCAGTGGTAGCAGGTGGTACCGATGCAGTCGTACCGGCTGCCGTCGGCGTACGCGAAGTGATGCGCGCCGCGCACCCTGACCGGCCCGTGGTTGCCCGGGCCGGGCGGAATGCACAGCAAGGTACCGCGATGACCGTCCAGCTCGGGTGCGGAGCTGCTCGTGACGTACGACCACTCCCCTTCCCGGTCCGGGCTGAACCGCGCCCGGTACATCCCGTCGCCGTCGTAGAAGCCGTCCACCGTCAGCACCCGGTTCCGGTACCGATAGGCGACCCGGAACTCGACGTCGGCGAACGGATTCCCGTCGGCCGGTCCGGTCAGGGTGAGTTCGTGCACTCCCCACCGCTCCACAGTCATGGCAGTCGGTCTCCCGCCTCGATCCACTCGGGCGTCAGGATCACGTGCTTGATGGTCTTGCGCAGGTAGGAGTACGCGACGTGCAGCCGGCCGTCCCGGGTCTGCAGCAGCGTCGGGTAGGAGTAGCCGAACTCGTTGTCGCGGTACTCCTCGTCCTGTACCTGCAGGTTCCGCCAGTACGGCCAGGACGCGCCGTCGTCCTCGGACAGCGCCAGTGTCAGCGGAGTCCGCAGCGTCTTCCGCCGTACGCCGCCCTTCCCGTCGGGCACCCAGCGGAACTGGTCCCGCTCGGCCGACGAGTCGTTGAACACGAGCACGAGCCGGCCGTCGGACAACCGCAGCACCTGGATCGCCGAGTTGTTGTTCGGCAAGGCGGTGCGCTCGGGCGCCGACCATGTCCGGCCGCTGTCCTTCGACACGGACCGGTGGATCCGGTCCGCCGCGCGACTGCGGAAGTACCCGAGCAGCTCGCCGGGCGCCACCTCGATCGCACTCAGCTGCACCTGGCCGAGTCCCGAGGGGATGTCGACCTTCGTCCAGCTGCGCCCTCGATCACTGCTCAGCTGGACGACAGTGGTCTCGCCGTTCTTGTCGCAGTCGTACGCCGGAAGCAGCCAATCACCGTTGCTCAACATAACGATCGGGTTCCGGACGAAGCTGCCCAGGTGGTCGAACAGAACGTCGCTCGGCCCCCAGGTCAGCCCGCCGTCACGCGAGACGCGGCGCAGCACGCGCGAGGTGCTCTGGTCGTGCGGCTCGTTCGAGGTGTGCAGCAGCCACACCTCGCCGGACGGCGCGACGAACAGCACCGGGTTCTGCTCCGAGCGGTCCGGGTCCGCGGACATCGGCACAGGCACCGTCCAGGTGTCCGACCCGGCGGGGAGCCGGGACAGCACGATGTTCGTGTCCGGCTCCCCCTCCCCCGGCCCGTTGAACCAGGCGCACAACAGATCGCCGGCCTGCGTCTCGACCAGGGTCGCCGCGTGACTGTCGCCCGGATGAAGTGTCGGCAGCAGCGCGACACCGTCCCGGAGGCGACCGTCGAAGCGTGGATCGATCACCATGTGAACCCTGCGGCGACCTGCGCCTTGATGTAGTTGGGGATGTCCTGCTGCTCGGCGACCTGCAGCGCCGAGTCGACGTCCATCCCGTCGATCAGCACGTGCTGCCGGAACACCTTGTAGAGCGGGATGTCCCAGTACTCGGTGTTCTGGTAGTCCTTCACCACCGCGTTGTCACCCCAGTACACGCCCGACGTGTCGATCCCCTGCAGCTCCGGGATCGCCGTACCGAACGCGTTCACGACCGCATCCGTCTGCAGCACCGCCTTGACGCCGTACGACGAGAGCCGCGTCTGCGCCTCCTCCGACACCAGGTACTTGAGGATGTCGAGGGACTCGGCCTGATGCTGCGACTGCGGCGGGATGTACGCCGCCCGGGCGTTCGGCTGGTAGATCGCGGTCGAGCCACGCGACAGCACCGGCATCGAGGTGACGCCGATGCTCACGCTCTTGGCCCACTCGGCGTAGTCCGCCGCGTCGTCCTCCTCGACGTACAGCGAGCTGAGTGCGTAGGCGTTCAGCTTCGACAGCGTGTTGACCGCCATCGCCAGGTGGCCCGGGAAGCTCATGTCGCCCTTGAAGAAGTCGTCCACCGTGGTGAAGCCGTTCCCCGGCAGCTGCAGGAAGCGGTTCATGTTGTCCGCGACCCGCTTCCACTCCACGCTGGTCAGGTTCACCTTGATGTCTTCGGGGGCCGGCTGCTCGCTGTCGCCGGGGACGAACGGGTACAGGCCGAGCTGGTTCAGCGCCAGGTAGTTGTCCGGGTGCTGCATGAAGCCCTTGTAGTGGTGGATCCCGTCCTGCCGGGTCAGCCGCTTGGCGATCTTGTAGATCTCGTCGTACGTCGACCCGGCCCGCGGGTACCGGACGCCGAACTTGTCGAAGATCTGCTTGTTGTAGAGCAGCACGTGCTCGTCGATGAACAGCGGTACGCCGTACAGGCCGCCGTCGGAGCGTGATTTGACCAGCTCGACCGAGCCGAGGTTCAGCGCGGACAGGTCGATCCCGGCCTGCTGCACCATCGAGGTCATGTCCTGGACCCAGCCGAGCGGCTCCAGGTCGCGGTCGATCCGGGTCCGCGGGTCGTCGATGACCAGGTCCGGCACCCGGCCGGCGTTGGCGATGTCCTCGTACCGGATCGGGTAGTCCCAGGTGGCGTACTTGAGCTTCACGTCCGGGAACCTGGCCCGGATCGCGTCGCCGAAGACGGCGTCGAAGTACCGGGTCGCCTCCCGGCCGTCGTCGTCACCGCCGAGTTCGAACGGCTTGAAGTTGACCGCGAAGACGAACACCTCGTCGTCGTCGACGGAGAACGGCTTGCCGTACTTGTTCGGGATCTCGACGGTGCCGGCCGCGGACCGGGCGCCGGCGCGCGGGGTGGCGGTGGTCGAGCTGGCTGCGGCCGGGGCCGCCTGGAGCGCACCACCGAGGGCGGCGAGACCGCCGATCAGGGCGGTGTTCCGGACGAAGCCGCGCCGGGACAACCCGGGGGTCTTGTCCTCAGGGGTGTTCTGAGTGTCGGACATGGTGAGCCTTTCTAAGGGGCGGTGGCGTCCGCGAGGACGCCCTTCAGCTCCAGCTGTTCGGCGAAGTGACAGGCGACCCGCCGGCCGCCGACCTCACGCAGCTGAGGTACTTCGGTGCGGCACCGCGCTTCGGCGTACCCGCACCGTGGATGGAACGGGCAGCCGGCCGGCACCTTGGACGGATCCGCGATCTCGCCGCGCAGGACGATCCGCGATCGCTGTCCGCGCGAGGCCGGATCGGGATCCGGGACGGCGCTCAGCAGCGCCTCGGTGTAGGGATGCAGGGGCTTGGTGTAGAGCTCTTCGGTCGACGCGCTCTCGACGAGCTTGCCGACATACATCACCGCGACGTCGTCGGCGACGTGCTCGACGATGCCGAGGTCGTGGGAGACGAACAGGTAGGTGAGGCCGGACTCCTCCTGCAGGTCCTTCAGCAGGTTGAGGATCTGGGCCCGGACCGACACGTCGAGCGCGCTGACCGCCTCGTCCGCGACCACGAGCCGCGGGTCCGTCGCCAGTGCTCGAGCGATCACCACACGCTGCCGCTCACCGCCGCTGAACGCGTGCGGGTAGCGGTGCGCGTACTCCGCTCGCAGCCCGACACGGCGCAGCAGCGCGCCGACCTTGTCGTCGATCTCGTCGCGACTGCCGCCGCCATGCACTCGCAGCGGCTCGGCGATGATGTCGCGCAGGGTCTTGCGTGGATTGAGTGAGGAGTGCGGGTCCTGGAAGATCAGCCGCACCTGCGCGCGGTACGGCTTCAGTTGCTTCTCGGAGAGCGGGGCCAGATCGACGCCGTCGAACATGATGCTGCCCGAGGTCGGTTCGTAGGCGCGCACGATGCAGCGGCCGAGCGTCGTCTTCCCACAGCCCGACTCGCCCACCAGGCCGAGCGTCCGGCCGGCCCGGATCGACAGGTCGACACCGTCGACCGCCTTCACCACACCGCGGTTCCCGCCGAAGAACCCGCTGTGCAGCGGGAAGTGCATGGTCAGGCCCTCAGTCGTCAACAGGCTCATCGCTCCCCCTCGCCGTACAGCAGGCAGGCAACGTCGGTGTCGTCGGTCCGCACCCGGACCGGCACGATCTCGTCGCACTTACCGGCCATGAACGCATCGCAGCGCGGATGGAACCGGCACCCCGACGGCCGTTCGTACGGCGGCGGCACACTCCCCCGTACGGCGGCCAGCCGGTCCTGACCGCGTTGCCCGAGCCGCGGCACCGAGCGCACCAGCGCCTGGGTGTAGGGATGCTTGGGCTCGGTCAGCACCGAGGTCGCCGGGCCGTGCTCGACGACCTCGCCGAGATACATGACCGCGACCTCGTCGGCGACCTGCGCGGCAACACCCAGGTCGTGCGTGATCAGCATGATCGCCATGCCGAACTCCTCCTGCAGATCCTGCAACAGGTCGAGGATCTGGGCCTGCGTGGTCACGTCGAGCGCGGTGGTCGGCTCGTCCGCGATCAGTAGCCGCGGCCGGCAGGACAACGCCATCGCGATCATCGCGCGCTGCCGCATGCCGCCGCTGAGCTCGAACGGGTACGAGTCGACCCGGCGGTTCGGGTCCGGGATGCCGACCCGGCCGAGGAACTCGATGGCGCGCTCGCGAGCGACCGCCTTGCTGACGTTCTCGTGCAGCCGGATCGCCTCGACGATCTGGTCGCCGATGGTGTGCACGAGACTGAGTGATGCCATCGGCTCCTGGAACACCATCGCGATGTCGGCCCACCGCACCTGCCGCAGCCGCCTGTCGTTCGCGGCCAGCAGGTCCTCCGGATCGCCGGCGGACTCGTCGCCGTACAGCAGCACCTCGCCGCCGACGATCCGGGCCGGGCGTTCCACCAGGCGCAGGATCGATCGCGCGGTGACGCTCTTGCCGCAACCCGATTCGCCGACCACGGCCAGCGTGCGACCGCGCCGTACGGTCAGGTCGACACCGTCGACGGCCTTGACCACACCGTCCTCGAGCTCGAAATGAGTCCTGAGGTCGCGGACCTCCAGCAAAGGCAGAGCCATCGGAGTCCTCCTACTTGTAGGGATCCGCGGCGTCGCGGAGACCGTCGCCGACGAAGTTCATGGCCAGTACGACGACCACGACCGCGAGGCCCGGGGTCAGCAGCCAGGGGGCGGTGGCGACGGCCCGGATGTTCTGCGCGCCCTCGAGCAGAACACCCCAGCTCACCGCCGGCGGCTGCAGACCGAGGCCGAGGAACGACAGGCTGGTCTCGCCGAGGATCATCCGGGGCACCGCCATCGACACCGACGCGATGATGTGACTGGCGAACGACGGCACCATGTGGCCGAAGATGATCCCGCCGCGGCCGACACCGTCCAGCCGCGCGGCCATCACGAAGTCCTCCTCGCGCAGGCTGAGGAACCGGCCGCGCACATCGCGAGCCAGTCCGGTCCAGCCGATCAGGGAGAGGATCACCGTGATCGCGAAGTACCGGGTCAGTGGTCCCCAACTGCCCGGCAGGGCGGCCGACAAGGCCATCCACAGCGGCAGCGTCGGGATCGACATGATGAACTCGATGACCCGCTGGATCGCGTTGTCGACCCGGCCGCCCAGGTATCCGGAGATGCCGCCGATCAGCATGCCGAGCAGGAAGCTGGCGAACACCCCGACCAGGCCGATCGACAGCGAGACCCGCGCGCCGAGGATCAGCCGGGACAGCAGATCCCGGCCGGACTGGTCGGCCCCGAGCAGGAAGAACGGTTGGCTCGCCGTGGTCGGGCCGATCAGGTGGATGTCGGACGGGATCACGCCGAGGACCTTGTACTCGTCGCCGTGCACGAAGAACCCGACGTCGATGATCTTGGACTTGTCGACGGTGAAGGTCTGCTCGAATGTCTCGTCGTTGCGGGTGGACGAGAAGCCGTAGACGAACAGGCCGTGCTCGGTCGACACATTCAGCCGCTGCGGCGGCGCGTACGGCAGGGACGTGTGGGCGGTGTCGCTGCCGGACGGGGCGAAGAACCCCCCGAAGGCCGCGACGAAGTAGATCGGGACCAGGACGATCAGCCCGATCAGGGCGAGTTTGTGCCGGCGGAACTGCCGCCACATCAACCGCCACTGCGTCTGCGAGACCGTGGTCTGCTGGGCAGCATTCTGCTGGAGCATCCGGCCTATCCCTTCTGGAACCGGGCGCGGATCCGCGGATCCCACCAGGCCAGTGCGAGGTCGCTGAGCATCGTGCCGATCACCGTCAGCGTGCTGAGGATCAGCACGAAGCTGCCGACCAGGTACATGTCCTGGCTCTTCACCGCGCCGAGCAGCAGCGGACCGCTGGTCGGCAGGCTCATCACGACCGACACGATCGTCTCGCCGCTGATCAGGCCCGGCAGCAACCAGCCGACCGTGCTGAAGAACGGGCTGAGCGACATCCGGACCGGGTACTTGAGCAGGAGCTTCCACTCCGGCAGCCCCTTGGCCCGGGCGGTCGCGACGTACGGCTTGTGCAACTCGTCGAGCAGGTTGGCCCGGGTGATCCGGATCAGACCCGCGGTGCCGGCCACGCCGACCACGACGATCGGGACCCACAGGTGCGAGACAAGGTCGAGCAGCTTGCCCAGGTTCCACGCGGCATCGGCGTACTCCGGTGAGAACAGTCCGCCGACGCTCTGGCCGAAGTACCGGAAGCCGACGTACATCATCACCAGTGCGAGCATGAACTCCGGCACGGCCATCCCGATGAAGCCGAGGAACGACGCCACGTAGTCGCCGGGCGAGTACTGCCGCAGCGCGCTGTAGATGCCGATCGGGAACGCGATCGCCCAGACGAACAACAGGCTCGCGATCGACAGCACCATCGAGAGCAGCACCCGGTTGCCGATCAGGCTGGCCACCGACTGGTTCCAGGCGAACGACTGGCCGAGGTCACCGTGCAGCACCACGCCGGAGATCCAGGTCAGGTACTGGACCATGAACGGCTTGTCCAGCCCGTAGTGCCGCTTGAGCTCGGCGATCTGCGAGTCCGGGATGTCCTGGCCGCGGGCCTCGGCGTTGGCGATCACCGTCGAGGTGTAGTCGCCCGGCGGCAGCTTGATGACGACGAACGTGACGAACGAGATGGCCGCCAGCGTCACCGCCATCCACAGCAGCCGCCGGACGAGGAAGCGCAGCATTATGCCCCGATCGAGAACTGTTCGGGGTGGACGATGCCGGGGGCAACGGCCTCGATCATCTGCTCCGGTACGTTGTGGAAGTCGTTCTTCACGACGCCGTAGGTGTTCGGGACGCTGCTGGTGCCGATGTAGTAGAACTGGTCGGCCGCGATCTGCAGCACCTGCTTGCCGAGGTCGAGCGTCTTCGCGGCGTCCGGCTCGTTACGGGCCTTGGTGAACAGGTCGAGCTGCTTCTGCACCTCAGGCGGCGGCGTGATGCCTTCCTTGCCGTGCGTCTGGTACCACTGGGCCCAGCCGACGCCGTACCGTGCGCTGCCGTCGTTGGTCGGCACCCAATAGTGGTCACCGCCGGTGCCGGTCGGGAGGACGAAGGTGCCACTGGTCCAGGTGCCGGCGTCGTGGTCGTTCGCCTTGACCCGCTCCTTGTAGAGGTCCTCGCTGACCGCCTGCGTCCGCAGCTCGACGCCGACCGCGAGCCAGCGCTTCTTGACGAACTCGATGGCCTCGACGTGGTCCGGGAACGACTCGCTGACCAGCACGGTCACCGACACCGGCTTACCGTCCGCGCCCAGCCGCCGTCCGTCGGCCGCCTTCTTCGTCAGCCCGGCGGCGTCCAGGTGCTGGTTCGCCTTGGCCACGTCGAACTCCAGGTACTGCGTGGCCAACTGCTCGTTGTAGTACGGCGAATCCTTCGGCGGAGCACCCTGCCACGCCTCACCCTGGCCGGCGTACACAGCGTCGATGATCTCCTTGCGGTTGATCGCATACGAGAGCCCGATCCGGAACTCCTTGTTCGCGAACAGGGCCCGCTTCACCGGGTCCTTGTGGGTCTGGTTGATGCCGATGATCATCGTGTTGGTGAGCTGGGTCGGCACCTCGAAGATCTTGTAGCCGCCCTTGTCCCGGTTCTGCGCCACCACCGGCTTGTTCTGCGGCGTACCGAAGTTGCGGTACTGCATGCCGAACTCGCCGTTCATCACCTTGAGCAACTCGACCTGGGCGTCCTGGACGACCTCGACCCGGCAGGCGTCGATGTACGGCAGTTGCCGGCCCTGGTCGTCGACCTTCCAGTAGTACGGGTTCCGGGTCAGCGTGACCGCGGAGCCCTTGCCCAGCGCGGTCGTGACCTTCCACGGCGCGAGCGTCGGCTGGTCGGGGTTCGTCCACGGGTTCTGCTTCTGCGCGAACAGGTCGGTCCAGCTGCCGACACCGGCCTTCTTCGCCAGCGCGTTCGCATTCTTGTTGTACTTCAGGTGGAACTGCTGGAAGTAGTGCTTCGGCAGCAGCATCCCGTAGGCGCCCTCGCGCAGGAAGATGCCGTCGGCGATCTGGCTGAGCAGCGACGGCTGCGGCGCGGTGTAGGTGAGCTTGACGGTCCGGTCGTCGACCTTCTCGATCTTGGCGAGCTTGCCGGTGTCGGGCGACGCGAACGCGTCGTAGATGCCGTCCGGGTGCAGCCCGGTGTCGCACTGCACCTCGAGCAGCGTGAACAGCAGGTCGTCCGCGGTGCACGGCTTGCCGTCGGACCACTTCAGGCCCTCGCGCAGCGTGAAGGTGATCTCCTTGCTGTCGGCATCGACCGTGTACTCGGCGGTGTTCGCCTCGATCTCGTCGTACCCCGGCTTGCCGGTCTTGTCCGACTGCCAGCGGACCAGCGGCTCATAGGCCAGGCCGTTCCACAGCCATTGGGTGTCCTCCTGGGTCAGCATCGCCGACCGCCAGGTGCCGCCGTACTGCGCTTTGCCTTCCAGCGGCTTGATCACCGGTGGGTTCTTCGGCAGCCGCTGCTCCAACGGTGGCAGGGAGCCCTTGTCCACCAGGGCTTTCAGCATCGGCGACTCTTTCTCGCCGGCCGCGGCAACCTGCGCACCGGAGCCGGCCGGCTTGGTGTCGAAGAAGCCGCAGCCGGGGACTGTCGCCACTGCCAGCAGCCCCAGGCCGCCTTGCAGCAGCCCGCGCCGGCCGATCGTTCGTTGCTCTCGGGACATCTTCGCTTCCTGCCTCACTGCTCGACCAAGATGTTGCTGAACTGCGCGGTCCCGTAGTCGACGAGGTCGTTGTCGACCTTGCCGCCGTCGATCGCGAACCCGATGTAGAAGGTCCGGCTCGGCATCACGAGCTTCTCGTAGCCGAAGCGGTCCCACGTGGTCTTGTCGGTGGAGATGCCATCTGCAACTGCGATGAAGGCCTCGAACTCGACCTCACGCGCCTGCGGACGCTCACGCCGGAGCAACCGGAGCCAGTACTGCTTGGTCGGGTCGAGGTAGCTGTCGTCCCATGGCCAGGGACCGACGCTGGGGTTCGGTCCGTCGGTCTGGATCCGGATCGCCTGCGCCTTCATGCCGCCGTCGTCGGTGACGTCCGGCGCTCCACTCGCGTTGTCGCCGACCGTGCCCATCCCGCCGGCCACGCCGTACCCGACACCGCCGTACATGAACGGGGCGGTGGGGTCCAGGCTGTCGCGGATCATCAGGCCGGCGGTGATGCCGTTGGCAACCTTCGCAAGCTTGTCGAGCCGCGTGGTGATCTGGGCGACCGACCCCGCGCCGCCGACCTGGAGCTTGCGGTAGACGTAGTGGAAGTTGCTGGACCGGCCGAGGATCCGGCCGGAGCCCTTGATCGTGAGGATCCCGCCGTCGAGACTGCCCGATCCCTGCACCACCGGTTTGCCGACCGAGGCCGACGTCCAGCCCGGCGTACCGGCTTGGATGTTGACGTGCACCGGCACCGCGGTCGACTGGGTGGCGGTGCCGTTCCGGTCCGTCGCCCGAGCGGTCAGCCAGTAGGTGCCGTCAGCAACGCCCTTCCACTGGATCTTGTACGGCGCCTTGGTCGCCGTACCGATCAGCTGGTCGCCGGCGAAGAACTCGACGGTGGCGAGCTCGCCACCCTTGTCCGCGGCGGCGTCTGCCTGGACGGTCACGGTCGGAGCGGTCCGGCCTGGGATCGTCTGGTTCTGCCGCGGGCTGGTGATCCGCACGCTCGGATTGCCGACCGGGTCGGGCACGATCGAGTTGAGGTAGTTCTCCAGGTAGGTGTAGCCGTTCGGCGCGATCTTCTGCGCGTCGGACGGGTCGTTGGGGTCCAGGCCGTTGGCCTGCTCCCACCAGTCCGGGATGCCGTCGTGGTCGGAGTCCAGCGGTGCTTCCGTCTGGACCAGCGGCGGGAAGCCGCCGACCTCCTTCTGCGAGTTGATCAACCGGCCGGTGCCGTTGCGGACGTCGTTGACGACCCGCTCGTCGACCGCGTCCCGCCGCGGCAGGATCGCACCGGCGTTCGCGAGGACGGCGTCGTACGCCTTGGCCGCCGGCTGCGGCTCGAACGTGCCTGGGATCGGCTGCGGCTCGGACAGCTCGACGATGCCGCCGATCGGGTACCGGATGCCGCGCCGGTTGTGCGCGGTGACGTCGGGATGGCCGTCGACATGGTTGCCCGCGACGTACCACTGGCCGCCACGGTTGGCGCTCACGATGACCGGGGCTACTTCGCCGAGCGTGGTCGGGCCGGGCTTGTAGTAGTTGCCGACGATGTTGATGCCGTTGGCCCACTCACCGCCGTACACCGAGGTGTAGCCGTGGTCGTAGACCACGTTGTTGAAGTGGTCGACCTCCAGGTTGATGCCCTCGGTGTAGCCGAAGCGCGGCTGCCGGCCGCCCTGGTGGGCGATCAGGTTGTGGTGGTAGGTGTTGCGCTCGCCACCCCAGATGCCGCCGTACCCGTGCCGGTTCTTCGGGTGTGCGGACAGCGCCAGGCCCTCGGAGACGATGCACCACTGGATCGTGACGTCGAAGTTCCCGTACGGCGACAGGCACTCGTCGACCGCCCAGCTGAACGAGCAGTGGTCGATGATCAGGTTGCGGATCTCCGGGCTGACCGAGCCCGGCACGTTGGTGTTGAAGGCGTCGTCGGCGATCTCGTTGCGGTCGCTCAGCCGGAACCGGACATAGCGGATCACGATGTCGTGCGCGCTGCCCTTGATCCCGGTCCCGTACCCGGAGACGCAGATGCCGCCGCCGGGTGCGGTCTGGCCGGCGATGGTGAGGTTGTTGCCGGCGATCAGCAGCTGGGACTTCAGCTCGATCGTGCCGGACACCCGGAACACGATGGTCCGGTCCGAGCCGGAGACGCCCTCGCGGAGCGATCCCGGACCGGAGTCGGCGAGCGTGGTCACCTCGTACACGGATCCGCCGCGGCCACCCTTGGCCCACTTGCCGGCGCCCTCGGCACCGGGGAAGGCGGGGAGCTGATCGTCGGCGACTGCGGTGCGCGCCGCCGGGACGGTCTGGGCGGAGGCCGCCGGGGCGTTGCCGATCCAGGCAGCGGCGCCGACGGCGGCGGTCGTTCCGACGAACGTGCGCCGGGTCCAGCCGGAGGAGATTTCGGTCATCGTCCACGCCTCACTTTGGGGCCTCACTTTCGCAGGGGCGGCTGCCGCTTGAGCACCAGATGTGAATATCTAGTCGGTATCGAATGGATCGACGGCCTCATGGTTGCCGAGGTTACGAAGGAGTGTCAAGAGCATGACGCGGATGATTTGCAATCGTTTGCAGTCACGGGATCGTGCGGTGGCAATCGTTTGCACCGAAGTCTTGCCGGAGGCTTCGCCCGGATGGTTTCCTGTCAGCCATGCCCCTTCGCCCACTCCCCCTCGGTGCCACCAGGATCACCAGCGGCTTCTGGCGGGAGCGCCAGCAGACCAACCGGACGTCGACGATTCCCGCCGCGGGATCGCGCCTGGAGGAGGCGGGGACCCTCGGCAACTTCCGTCGCGTGGCCGGTGAAGAGCCCGGGTTCGTCGGCAAGCTCTTCGCGGACACCGACGTCTACAAGTGGCTCGAGGCGGTCGCCTGGGAACAGGCGCGGGAGCCGGCCGACGATCTCGCCTCCTGGCAGACGACAGCAAGTGCACTGGTCGCGCAGGCACAGGAACCGGACGGCTACCTGAACACCCACACGCGACTAGCACTCGACGGCCAGCGGTTCGGAGATCTGGAGAAGGGGCATGAGCTGTACTGCGCGGGCCACCTGCTGCAGGCTGCGGTCGCCCAGTCTCGCGCTACCGGCGATCGCACGTTGCTCGATGTCGCGTGCAAGTTCGCCGATCTGCTCTGCAAGACCTTCGGTCCTGGGCGGATGGAAGGCGTCGACGGTCATCCGCTGATCGAGATGGCGTTGGTCGACCTCTACCGCGAGACCGGGACGGCGTCGTACCTGGAGCTGGCGTCGTACTTCGTCGAGGCGCGGGGGCGTGGGTTGCTGATGCCACCGGGACATCACGGACCGGCGTACTTCCAGGATCATCTGCCGGTGCGTGAGGTGCGGACGCTTGCTGGTCACGCGGTGCGGGCGTTGTATCTGGCGTCCGGGGCGACCGATGTCGCGGTCGAGACCGGCGACGCCGAGCTGCTCGATGCGCTGCGGGAGACGTGGCAGACGATGGCCGACAGTCAGACGTACTTGACCGGTGGCGTCGGCTCCCGGTGGTACGGCGAGGCGTTCGGCGACACGTACGAGCTGCCACCGGACACGGCGTACTGCGAGACCTGCGCGGCCATCGCCAGCGTGCAGTGGAGTTGGCGATTGCTGCTCGCGACGGGCGACAGCAAGTACGCCGACCTGATCGAGCGGACGCTGTACAACGCGGTGATCTCCGGGGTCTCGCTGAGCGGTGACAGGTTCTTCTACGTCAACACGTTGAAGGTGCGGCAGCATGCGTACGCCGACGACCAGCGCTCCGCGGTCGCGGGGAGGCAGCCGTGGTACGGGACGGCGTGCTGCCCGCCGAACGTGATGCGCACGCTCTCCTCACTCGACCAGCTCGTGGCGACGTCGGACGACGAAGGTGTTCAGGTGCACCTCTACGCACCGGCTGTGGTGACCGCTGAGTTGCCCCTTGGACGTGTCGGGTTCGAGGTGGCGACGCGCTATCCGTGGCACGGCCGGGTGACGGTGACGATCACCGAGACGCCGTCGGAGCCGTGGACGCTGGGTCTGCGCATCCCTGCCTGGGCAGATGGTGCCGGCGTTGCCGGTCCGCTACGACGGCAGTGGTCGGTTGGCGACCAGGTGGTGCTGGAGTTGCCGGTGCAGGCACGACGTACCGAGCCTGACGATCGGATCGACTCGGTGCGTGGCTGTGTGGCGATCGAGCGTGGGCCGTTGGTGTACTGCTTCGAGCAGGTCGACCAGGACGTCGTACTGGATGAGACGGCTGTGGTGGCGGGCGAACTGGTCTCGCGGGAGCGGCCTGAGCTCCTGGGTGGAGTGACGACGGTCGAGGTTCCGGCGCGGGACGGGCAGACGTTGACCGCGATCCCCTACTACGCCTGGGCGAATCGGACGGTCGGTCCTATGACGGTGTGGGTCGATGCTCGTTAGCCAGCCGCTCGGCGACCGAGCGATCGGTGATGAGTACGTCGACCCAGCCACCGAGCAGCGCCGCGCGGATGGCGGCGTACTTGCGCATGCCGCCCGCGACGCCGACGCTGCGGAGGTCGTCGCTGCGGACCTGCGCGGCCGACAGACCGAGCACTCGTTGGTCGAGCTCGGAGCGGACCGGTTTGCCGGCCTCGTCGAAGAACCGCAAACAGATGTCGCCGACCGCGTCCTGGTCCCGCAGCACCTTCTGGTCCTCGGCGGTCATCGTGTTACCGCTCTCCTTCAGCAGCGGAGACGGCTCGAGGCTGCCGATCCCGACCAGGAGCAACGTGAGCCGCGACCACGCGTCCATCACCTCGGTGACCACGGGGTCCTTCATCAGCGTGCGCTTCGCGCTCACACTGCCGACCAGACCGGGCACTGGCAGCAGTACAGGCGACGCGCCGGTGAGATCCGCCAGCCGGCCGACCAGGCGGGCCGCGCGGGCCTGAGCGGCCGGGTTGCCGACGCCACCGAGGACTTGAACGACCTCCTCGGCCACCTGCGTCGGCCGCGGTGTCATCGACTCGACCGTGGCAAGCAAGGTCGAACTCCAGGACGAGATGCCGATCCGGTCACCGCCGGTCAGCGTGGTCTCCAGGTACACCGACGCGGCCGCGCCGAGCGCCGGGATGATGTGCGCGTCGTCCTCACCGCTGGCGTCGACCACGATCACCTCACGCACCCCGTACCGCTGCTCGATCGCGTCCTCGAGCTCGGTGTGTACGCCGCTCGGCGGGATCACGACCGTACGAACGATGCCGGCCACCACGGCCTGCTTCAGCAGCCGGGACACCCGCGGCTGGGAGATGTGCAGCTGCGCCGCGATCTGCGGCTGCCGTACGCCCTGCTCGTGGTACAGCTTCGCGACCTTGGTGAGCAGCCGCAGCTGCTCAGCCGACGGCTGCCGCCGGACCCCGTGGCGTGGGCCCTCTCCCGCACTCGCCGTCGTCATGCTCAGCATGCTAACCGCATCGGATGGTTTGAATGACTTACTTCGAAGACCCCGGGCCTGGGTACGGCGTGCTGCCTGCGCGGGCGGCGATCCGTACGGATGCACCACTGATCAATCTGAACGGGGGTTGGCGGTTTCACCTTGCGGAGTCGGTGGCCGAGGCGCCGGACGGGTTCGAGCGGGACGACTTCGACGACTCGGACTGGGTGGTCCTTCCGGTGCCGTCGAGTTGGCCGATGCATGGGCACGGGCGGCCGGCGTACACGAACCAGGCGTATCCGTTCCCGGTCGATCCGCCGTACGTGCCGACGGAGAACCCGACCGGCGACCATCGGCTGGTGTTCGAGCTGCCGCCGTCGTGGAGCGGTCCGACGGTACTGCGCTTCGACGGGGTCGACTCGTGTGCGCGGGTGTGGCTGAACGGGGTGGAGCTCGGGGTGACTCGCGGGAGTCGGGTGCCTGCCGAGTTCGCCGTCGGCGAGGTACTGCGGCCGGGGCGGAACGTGCTCGCGGTCCGGGTGCATCAGTGGTCGTCGGGGAGTTATCTCGAGGATCAGGACATGTGGTGGCTGCCGGGGATCTTCCGCGACGTCACGCTGATCGCACGGCCTTCCGACGGAGTGGGCGATGTCTTCGTGCACGCTGACTACTTGGATGGTGCCGGGATCCTAAGGGTCGAGGCCGGCCCGGATGCGGTCGTGCGCATCCCGGAGCTGGATGTCGAGGCGCCGGCCGGCCAGACGGTGACAATCCCGGAGGTCGAGCCGTGGTCGGCGGAGGTGCCGCGGTTGTACGACGCCGTGGTGGAGACCGCTGGTGAGAGTGTGGCGCTGCGGATCGGGTTCCGTACCGTGGCGATCGTCGACGGGGTGCTCACGGTCAACGGCCGGCGGGTGCTGTTCCACGGGGTCAACCGGCACGAGCACGATCCCGTGCTGGGTCGCGTCGTACCCGAGGAGCGACTGCGCCAGGAGCTGCTGGTGATGAAGCAGCACAACATCAACGCGATCCGGACCAGCCACTACCCGCCGGACTCGCGGCTGCTGGAGCTGTGCGACGAGCTCGGGTTCTGGGTGATGGACGAGTGCGACTACGAGACCCACGGCTTCTTCCTGCTCGACTGGCGCGGGAACCCGGCCGACGATCCGCGCTTCCTGGACGCGTCGGAGGACCGGATGCGGCGGATGGTCGAGCGCGACAAGAACCACGCGTGCGTGGTGATGTGGTCGCTGGGCAACGAGGCCGGGACCGGGCGGAACCTCACGGCGATGGCAGAGTGGACGCGGGAGCGGGATCCGTCACGACCGCTGCACTACGAAGGCGATCCGAGCTGTGCGGACGTGGATGTGTACAGCCGGATGTACGCCGCTCACGCCGAAGTGGAGGAGATCGGGAAGCGAGCCGAGCCGCCGCTGGACGATCCGGTGCTGGACGCGCGGCGGCGGGCGATGCCGTTCGTGCTGTGCGAGTACTCGCATGCCGGAGGCAACGGTCCCGGTGGGCTGCCGGAGTACGAGGAACTGTTTCACCGGTACGAGCGGTGCCAGGGTGGATTCCTCTGGGAGTGGATGGAACACGGCATCCTGCGCCCGGACGGCACTTATGCGTACGGCGGTGACTTCGGCGAAGAACTGCACGACGGCAACTACGTCCTCGACGGCCTCGTCTTCCCCGACCTCACACCCCAGCCAGTCCTCCTGGAAGTCCGCAAAGCCTACGAGCCTGTCCACCTGACCATCACCGTCAACACCCTCCACCTCACCAACAGATACGACGTCCTGGACACCTCGCACCTGTCAGTCCAGTGGACAGCCGCGGACGAAGGCGACGTTATCGCCCAAGGCACGCTCGAGCTACCAACGGTCCCGCCAGGTGGTGAGGCAACCGTCCAACTACCCACGATCAGCACCCCAGCCCAGAACCGCGAACGCTGGCTGACCATCCGAGCAGTCCTCGCGGCCGACACAGCCTGGGCACAAGCCGGCCACGAAGTAGCGTTCACACAAGCATCCATCACCCCGAGCACACCACGGGTTGCTACGTCGCCGGCGGCGAAGGTCACAACTACAGACGGCGAGGTGTGGGTCGGACCCGGGCGGTTCTGTCCCCGCACTGGGCGGTTGACTGGGTTGCGTGGGTGGGAGGTGGAGCATGTGCCGTTGGAACTGTGGCGGGCGCCTACTCAGCATGATGCCCGGACTTGGGATGCGACGACGCGAGACCGGAAGGCTCGGTGGGCTTCGGCTGGGCTGCACAGGCTGCGGTATCGGACGGTGTCGGTGGAGCAGGACGGGGACGAGCTGGTCGTGGTGACGATGGTCGGTGCCGCGGCCACGGATGCCCGGGTGCTGACGACGTACCGGTGGAGTTCGGACGGCAACCGGGTGACCGCGGACGTGCAGGTCGAGCCGCTGGGCGAGTGGACGGTGCCTTGGGCGCGGCTCGGGGTGACGTTCGGTCTGCCGGCTGGGTTTGAGCGGGTGACGTGGTTCGGGCTCGGCCCCGGGCAGGCGTACCCGGACTCCCGGGCCGCGGCCCGGGTCGGCCGCTACACCTCGACCATCGACGACTTCCAGGTGCCGTACATCTATCCCCAGGAGAATGGCGCCCGCGCCGACGTCCGCTGGGCCGAGCTGTCCGGAACCGCTGGCAAACTCAGCCTGACTGCCGAGCCACACCTGGCCCTGACTCTCCGCAGATGGACAGTCGCCGACCTAGCAGACGCCAGTCATCGAGAAGACCTGAAGCCCACCGATCAGCTCTGGATGACCCTGGACGCTCTCCAACACGGCCTAGGCAGCCCGACCAGCGGCGCCCCGATCCTCCCGCCCCACGACCTACGACCCCAACCCCACCACTTCCACTTCAGCCTCGGCTGAGCGGGTCAGTGGTAGGTCTGGCTGCTGGGCGGGGCGGATTCTACCCACGCGAGTACGCCGGTCAGGGCCTCTTCGGTCATGGCGAAGTGGACTGTGCGGTCCTGGAGGGCGGCGTCGACTATGACGTGGCCGGCGTACGTGACCAGAGGCTCGTTGCCCATCGGGCGACGGGTGGTGATGCCTTCGAGTTGGCGGCGGTTGACGACGAGCTTCGGCCACCAGACCAGGCTGAAGACTCGGAACCACTGCAGTTCGTCACCGACGTAGCGGGCCAGGCCGAGGGCCCAGCCGCGGCCGTGGTCCTTCTCGGCCAGCTGGAGGCTGCAATCGAAAGTGCCGCCGTCCCTGGACAACCAGCGACGGCGGCACGCGAACGCGATGATCAGCAGTACGGCGGCAAGCAAACAGACCCCGACGACATCGAGGACTGTCCTCATACCTTGCCGACCTCATTCCCGGTGCCCGATAGCGTACTGCCCCGGGCACCCCGGAGAACCGTACTGTCAGTGACGATGTTCGATTATGACAGGTGCGGGCGGTGCCGATTGCGGCCCCACCCCACCGCCCCGGTCAGGCCGTCTTCTCGGCGGCCCTCACCCTGGCTTCGGCGAGTCGTACCTCGTCGGCGTCGGCATCGGTCTCGCTACCGGTGGCCAGCGCTTCCTCGAGTTCGCGCCGGGCCTCCTCGAGGTCGATGTCGTGACCCATCTCGGCGTTCTCGGCCAGGATCGAGACCCGGTCGTTGGCCACCGAGATGAAGCCGTCCGGCGCGGCCGCGACGAAGTACTCGTCGTCGACGGTCCGCACCTGGACGGTTCCACCCTGCAACAGGCCCAGCAGCGGCGCGTGGCCGGGCAGGATTCCGACGTCACCGTCCGTGGTGCGGGCGATGACGATCCTGGCCTGACCCTGCCACACGGTCCGCTCGGCCGCGACCAGCGCGACCTCGAGGTGCTTGGCAGATTCGTCGGCCATGTCAGTTTTCCTTCTGCAGCTCGGCCCACTTGCGGTCGACGTCCTCGAGCGAACCGACGTTGAAGAACGCCTGCTCGGCGACGTGGTCGTACTCGCCCTCGGTGATCTTCTTGAACGACTCGATGGTGTCCTTCAGCGGCACCGTCGAGCCCGGGATGTTGGTGAACTTCTCCGCCATGTAGGTGTTCTGGGAGAGGAACTGCTCGATCCGGCGCGCGCGGGCGACGGTGATCTTGTCCTCTTCGGACAGCTCGTCGACACCGAGGATGGCGATGATGTCCTGCAGTTCCTTGTTCTTCTGCAGGATCTGCTTCACCCGGACCGCCACGTCGTAGTGGTCCTGGCCGATGTACTGCGGGTCGAGGATCCGCGACGTCGAGGTCAGCGGGTCCACGGCCGGGTACAGACCACGAGCGGCGATGTCACGCGACAGCTCGGTGGTCGCGTCCAGGTGCGCGAACGTGGTGGCCGGCGCCGGGTCGGTGTAGTCGTCCGCGGGCACGTAGATCGCCTGCATCGAGGTGATCGAGTGACCCCGGGTCGAGGTGATCCGCTCCTGCAGCACGCCCATCTCGTCGGCCAGGTTCGGCTGGTAACCAACGGCCGACGGCATCCGGCCGAGCAGCGTGGAGACCTCGGAACCGGCCTGGGTGAACCGGAAGATGTTGTCGATGAAGAGCAGCACGTCCTGCTCCTTGACGTCGCGGAAGTACTCCGCCATCGTCAGCGCCGACAGCGCGACCCGCAGCCGGGTGCCCGGCGGCTCGTCCATCTGACCGAAGACCAGCGCGGTGTCCTTGAAGACGCCGGCCTCTTCCATCTCGTTGATCAGGTCGTTGCCCTCACGGGTCCGCTCGCCCACGCCGGCGAACACCGACGTACCACCGAAGTTGTGGGCGATCCGGTAGATCATCTCCTGGATCAGAACGGTCTTGCCGACACCCGCACCGCCGAACAGGCCGATCTTGCCGCCCTGTACGTACGGCGTGAGCAGGTCGAGCACCTTGATGCCGGTCTCCAGCATCTCGGTCTTCGACTCGAGCTGGTCGAAGGCCGGCGCCTTGCGGTGGATCGGCCAGCGCTCGGTGATCTCGAACTCGGACTCGTCCTGGTTCAGGCACTTGCCGGTCACGGACCAGACCCGGCCCTTGGTGACGTCGCCGACCGGCACGGAGATCGCCGCGCCGGTGTCGCGCACCTCGACGCCGCGGACCAGGCCGTCGGTGGGCTTCATCGAGATCGCCCGGACGATGTTGTCGCCGACGTGCAGCGCGACCTCGAGGGTGATCGTCTGGGTGGTGTCGCCCAAGGTGATGTCCACCTCGAGCGCGTTGTACATGTCGGGCAACTCGTCGGCTGGGAACTCGATGTCGACGACCGGGCCGATCACTCGCGCGACGCGACCAACGCCGGCAGAGCCAGCCTCGTTGTTCTTCTCGGTAACCGTGGCAGTCATTTCTCTCACTCGCTCCCGGCATTCGCGTCGGCCAGCGCGCTGGCACCACCGACGATCTCGCTGATTTCCTGGGTAATTTGGGCCTGGCGGGCCTGGTTGAGGTCCCGCGTCAGCTTCTCGATCAGGTCCTGCGCGTTGTCTGTGGCCGACTTCATCGCCCGCTGCCGGTTGGCCAGTTCGGACGCGGCCGCCTGCAGCATGCAGTAGTGGATCCGGCTGGCGACGTACTTCGGCAGCAGCCCGTCGAGCACTTCTTCGGCGGACGGCTCGAACTCGTACAGCGGCAGCACGTCGTCCGCCGCCGGCGCCTCCTCGCCCTCGACGACCTCCAGCGGCAGCAGCCGGATCACGTCCGCGCGCTGGGTCAGCATCGACACGAACCGGGTGAAGACGATGTGGATCTCGTCCACACCGCCGTCCTCGGTCGGAGTCAGGAAGGCCTCGATCAGCGCGTCCGCCATCTCCCGCGCACGGGCGAACGACGGAGCATCGGAGTCGCCGCTCCACGACTGCGCGACCTCGCGCTGCCGGAAGGTGTAGAACGCGATGCCCTTGCGGCCGCTGAGGTACGGGACGACGTCTTTGCCGTCCTCGCGCAGCATCTGGTTCAGCCGCTCCCCTTCACGGATCACGTTGGCCGAGTACGCCCCGGCCTGACCGCGGTCCGAGGTGATCAGCAGCACCGCGGCCCGCTTCGGGTCGGCCTTCTCGGTGGTCAGCGGGTGGTCGACGTTCGAGAACGTCGCCACCGCCGACACGGCACGGGTGAGCTCACGCGCGTACGGACCGGCCGCCTGGGCGCGCTGCTGCGCCTTGACGATCCGGGACGCCGCGATGAGCTCCATCGCCCGGGTGAGCTTCTTGATCGTCGAGACCGAGGCCTTGCGATCGCGTAGCTCCCGCAGATTGGCTGGCACGGTCGATCAGCCCCGCTTCTGCCGGACGATCTGCTCCTGCTCGACGTCCGCCTCGTCCATCGCCTCGGCCTCCGCCTCGGTGCCCAGCAGGGTGCCCTCGGAGGTCTGGAAGGTCGGCTTGAACGCGTTCAGCGCCTCGGTCACGGCCTGGGCCGAGTCGTCGTCGAACAGACCGGATTCGCGGATGCTGTCGAGCACCTTGCTCTCCCGGCGCAGGTAGTCCAGGAAGTCCCGCTCGAAGCGCAGTACGTCGTCGACCGGGACCTCGTCGAACTTGCCGGTCGTACCGGACCAGATGGAGACGATCTGCTCCTCCACCGGGTACGGCGAGTACTGCGGCTGCCGGAGCAGCTGGACCAGCCGCTGACCCCGGTCGAGCTGGCGGCGGGAGGTGGCGTCGAGGTCGGAGGCGAACATCGCGAACGCCTCCATCGCACGGAACTGGGCCAGGTCGATCTTCAGCGAGCCGGACACGTTCTTCATGCCCTTGACCTGCGCGGCGCCACCGACCCGGGAGACCGAGATACCGACGTCGATGGCCGGCCGGATATTGGCGTTGAACAGGTCGGACTGCAGGAAGATCTGGCCGTCGGTGATCGAGATGACGTTGGTCGGGATGAAGGCCGACACGTCGTTCGCCTTGGTCTCGATGATCGGCAGACCGGTCATCGAACCCGCGCCGAGCCTGTCGGACAGCTTCGCGCAGCGCTCGAGCAGACGGCTGTGCAGGTAGAAGACGTCACCCGGGTACGCCTCGCGGCCCGGCGGGCGGCGCAGCAGCAGCGACATCGCGCGGTACGCCTCGGCCTGCTTGGTCAGGTCGTCGAAGACGATCAGCACGTGCTTGCCCTGGTACATCCAGTGCTGGCCGATGGCCGAGCCGGTGTACGGCGCGACGTACTTGAAGCCGGCCGGGTCCGACGCCGGGGAGGCGACGATGGTGGTGTACTCCATCGCGCCGGCCTCTTCGAGCGCACCGCGGACGGCGGCGATCGTGGAGCCCTTCTGGCCGACCGCGACGTAGATGCAGCGGACCTGCTTCTTCGGGTCGCCGGACTCCCAGTTCGCCTTCTGGTTGATGATCGTGTCGACCGCGATCGCCGTCTTGCCGGTCTTGCGGTCGCCGATGATCAGCTCGCGCTGACCACGGCCGATCGGGATCATCCCGTCGATCGCCTTGATCCCGGTCTGCAGCGGCTCGCGGACCTCCTGGCGGTCCATCACGCCGGCCGCCTGCAGCTCCAGCGCACGGTCGCCCTCGAGGTCCTTGATCTCGCCGAGGCCGTCGATCGGCTTGCCCAGCGGGTCGACGACGCGGCCGAGGTAGCCCTCGCCGACCGGCACCGACAGCACCGAGCCGGTCCGGCGGACCTGCTGGCCCTCGTCGATCCCGTCGAACTCACCGAGGACGACGACACCGATGTCGCGGACGTCCAGGTTCAGCGCGATGCCCCGGGTGCCGTCCTCGAACTCGAGCAGCTCGTTGGTCATCGCCGAGGGCAGGCCCTCGACGTGCGCGATACCGTCACCCGCGTCGACCACAGTGCCGACCTCTTCGCGGGCCGCCTCGGCCGGTTGGTAGTCGGTGACGAACTGATCCAGGGCGTCCCGGATCTCCTCCGGCCTGATCGTGAGCTCAGCCATTGTGTTTCCTGCTTCCTTGACCCTGCTGGCCTGTTGTGGCTCTAAAGGCTTTGCTGTGATTGGTCGAGGCCCTTAGCACCATGTCATCTGTCGTTAAGGGGGTTCAGCCCGCGATGCGCCGTTGCGCTTCGTCGAGCCTGGCCGCGATGGTTCCGTCGATCACTTCGTCGCCGATGTCCACCCGTACGCCGCCGACCACGGCCGGGTCGACGATCACGTTCAGCTGGATGTCCCGGCCGTACTGACGGCCGAGTGCCTCTGCCAGCCGGGTGCGCTCGGCCTCGGAGAGGTCGGTCGCGACCCGGACGGTGGCGATGCTGGCGTTGCGCCGGGCCGCCGCGGCGACCTGGTAGGACCGCAGCGACGCCGCGAAGCTCCGGCCGCGTCCGTCCACCGCACGCTCGGCCAACCGCATCGTGGCGGCGTCGGCCTTGCCCTGCAGCAGTCCGGCGAGCAGCTGCTGCCGGGCGGTGAGCGGGATGTTGTGGTCGCTGAGCTTGTCGCTCAATCCCCGCTCCACCGCGACGATCCGGTCCAGCCGGAACAGCTCGTCCTCGACGTCGTCCAGCTTGCGCCGGGTGTCGGCGTAGGCCACCTCGGCCTCGACACTGAGCTGGTCCAGCGCGTCCGCGAGGTCGCGGCTGCTGACCCAGCGGCCGGCCACGGCGGCGGTCACGACCTCCTCCGCCGGGGTGGAGATCTTGCCGCCGAGCAACTGCTGGACCAGCGCGACGCGGGCCTCCCGCGGCCGGGCCGGGTCGGTCAGTGCGCGCCGGAGCGCGCCCGTGCCGTCCAGCAGCTTGGCCACCGAGAACAGCTCGGTGCCGAGCTCATCGGTCACCGTGACACTCGCCAGGGCCTCCTGGGCCTTGGCGAGTGACTCGTTCGATGCGCCGCGCATCAGCCGTCCGTTCCGACGGCCTGACGTGCGGACTCCGAAGCCTCCAGGTCGGCCAGGAACCGCTCGACGGTGCGACGCTGACGCGCCTCGTCCTCGAGCGACTCCCCGACGATGCGGCCGGCCAGCGTGGTCGCCATCGTGCCGACCTCGGCCCGCAGCGAGGCCACGGCCTGCGCCCGCTCGGCGTCGATCTGGGTCCGCGCGTGCGTGACGATCCGCTCGGACTCGGCGTTCGCCTGCTCACGCATCTCCGCGATGATCTGCGCACCCTGCTCACGCGCGTCCTCGCGGATCTTCGCAGCCTCCTGCCGGGCCTCGGCCAACTGCGCGTTGTACTTGTCCAGAGCCGCCTTCGCCTCGGCCTGAGCCTGCTTGGCCGCGTCCATCCCGCCTTCGATGGCCGCGGTCCGATCGGCGTACGCCTTCTCGAACCTCGGCACGAAGAACTTGGCGAAGGCGATGGCCAGCAGGACCAGGAACACGAAGCCGAAGATGATCTCGGCGGTGTGCGGGAGCAGCGGGTTCGGCTGCTCGCCTTCCGTCGCCAGCGGTAGCACCATCGTCAACATGTCTGAATCCTGTCAGTCAGAAGGGAAATGGCTCAGGTACGGAAGACGAACGCGAGCGCGATACCGATGATCGCCAGCACCTCGGTGACACCGAAGCCGATCCAGGCGATCGACTGCAGCTTGCTCTGCGCCTCCGGCTGCCGCGCGGTGCCGTTGATCACGGCGGCGAAGATCAGGCCGACGCCGACGCCCGGGCCGATCGCGGCGAGGCCGTAACCCAGTACTGCGATGTTGCCGGAAATGTCGAGTGCGGTCATTGCAGTGTGTTCCTTTCGGTACGGATAGCGGCTATCCGGATTTCCGTTACTACGGGTCTAGGGTGCTGCGGTTCAGTGCTCTTCGGATCAGTGCTCTTCCGAGATGGCACTGCCGATGTACTGCGCGGTCAGCACGACGAAGATATAAGTCTGGATGACCTGGACGAACAGCTCGAGACCGGCGATCGCGAGGCCCATCAGCCAGGTCACGATGCCGACGCCGGCCAGGGCGATGTTGCCGGTCTCGAAGACCAGGTACTCGCCACCGAGTACGAACACACCCAGCAGGATGTGGCCGGCGAACATGTTGGCGAACAGACGGAGGCTGAGCGAGATCGGCCGGACCACGATGTTGGAGATGAACTCGATCGGGATCATCAGCGGCATCAACCAGACCGGCACCCCGGCCGGCATGGTCTGGTGCTTGAAGTAGCCCCACGCGCCGTGCTTGCGGATGCCGACCGTGTTGTAGATCACCCAGCTCATGATCGCGGCGACGTACGCCCAGCCGATATGGCTGAAGGTCGGGAACTGGATCAGCGGGATGGTGGCCGCGACGTTGTTCAGCAGGATGAAGAAGAACAGGCCGCACAGGTAGGGCACGTACTTCATGTGCTCCGCGCTGCCGATGGCGTCGCGGGCGATCGAGTTGCGCACGAAGTTGTACCCGAGCTCACCGGCGAACTGCAGCTTGCTCGGGACGATCGCCGATTTGCGGGACGCACCCCAGAAGAACCAGATGATCACGACGACGGACAGCGCGGACACCAGCACAGGCTTGGTGAACCAGCTCACGCCGTCGATGATCGGCGGAAGGTCGAAGCTTTCGGGACCGGGCGGGGTGAACTCGGTCGGAACGCCGGCAATCACCGGGTCTCCTCTCGCGTCGTGCTCAAGTCGGACGCCTTGTGGCTAAGGGCAGGGCGGCTCAGGGCATGGCGGTCAACAACGTCAGACCCGGCGTGGGTCAGGACCGCGACCCGTACCGGAAGTGCAGCAACAAAACGGTGAGCCCGGCACCGAGGACGATGCCCACCGGGAGTAAGAACTGGGTGCCGAGCAGGCGATCCAACCCGAACCCGATGCCGCCGTACAGGACGACACCGCCGATCAAGTAGGACAGGACCCGCCAGCCGTCGCCCGAATTCCCGGGTGATGGCTTCGGATCCTCGTGCTCGCTCATTGGCACCCGAAAGGTACCAGTCCGCGACACGACCGGTCACACCGGCTCCTGTAACCCCCACCACAGCAAGGGAATCGTTACCCAAGGTGGTCATGCGGTCACCTCGCCGTCGAGGTCGTAGATCGGGATGCGCAGCCGCGACCAGGCCCAGATCTCGCCGGCCATCCAGCCCATCACGACCACCACGGCACAGATCCCGAGCACGGTCAGATTCACGTGCCGGGCCAGGCCGTCCGAGCTCAGCGCGACGGCCAGCAGGCCGCCGAAGATCGCGATCCGGCCGGTGTAAGACGCCATCGCGACAGCGAGTTGCATCGTTGGGGAGGTACGGCGGGACAGGTGCAGCGCTAGCAGGCCGCCGCCGGAGAAGATGACGACCATCAAGAACCCGAGCAACGCGCCCCACAGGCCGGGAAGACCGGCCGCGACGGTGGACACCGCGGCCGCGTTGACGCCGACGACGAGCGCGGCGATCAGAGCGCCACGCAGCATTGCCAGCGCCGGGTGCCGAGTGGCCTGGCCGGCGACTTTCGGGCTGTGAGCCGAGGGAGCCATCTGCTGGTTCCGTCCTGCTGGCGACCGGGTCTCGCGGCTCGGCCGTCGGGTGGGCGGGGTCAGGGGTGTCGCTGTTCTTTGCTGGTGCTTGTGAAAACTAGCACAAAGTCTGCGTGGTCAGCAAAACGAGCGGTCCTGCCGCTGTACACGAACACCCTATCGGTAGGCCACCCCGACGAGTGGTCTGGTCCCTGGTAGTTCCGGTTCAGACCTTGGCGAGCGGTTTCCGCGATCGCCTCGGCAGACCGGTGGTGAGCAGGACCGCGGTGACCGCGACGGCCAGCACGATCAGGGCGGTCCACCAGAACAGGACGAGCCCGAGGACGACCACGCCGTACGCGATCAGCGCGGTCCACAGGTACATCAGCAAGACGGCGCGACGATGCGAGTGGCCGCGTTGCATCAGCCGGTGGTGCAGGTGCAGTTTGTCGGCCGCGAACGGCGACCGGCCGGCCTTGGTCCGGCGTACGTAGGCCATCGTCAGGTCCAGCGCGGGGATCGCCAGCACGGCGATCGGCAGGACCAGCGGGAGCAGCGCGGGCAGCAGGCTGGAGCCGCCGACCTCGTACGGAACCGCGTTCGGATCCATCTGGCCGGTGAGGCTGATCGTCGACGCGGCGAGCATCAGGCCGATCAGCAGGGCACCGGAGTCGCCCATGAAGACCCGGGCGGGGAAGAAGTTGTGCGGCAGGAAGCCGAGGCAGGCACCGGCCAGCGCGACCGTGATCAGCGTCGAGGTCGTCGCCCGGTCGAGGTTCTGCTCGAAGTTCAGCAGGTAGGAGTAGATGAAGAACGCCGTCGCCCCGATCGCGGTGACGCCTGCGGCCAGGCCGTCCAGGCCGTCGACGAAGTTCACCGCGTTGCAGGACACCAGCAGGATGCCGGCGGTCAGTACGGCGAGCTGCGCGGGCGATGGCGACACCACACCGCCGGGCAACGGGAGCCAGTACAACTGGATGCCCTGGACAACCATCACGCCGACCGCGAGGACCTCGCCGGCGAGTTTGGTGATCGCGTCCAGTTCGTACAGGTCGTCGACGACGCCGACGGCGCAGATCACCACGCCGCCGATCAGGATCGCCCGGGCGTCGTGCGCGACCTGCAGGCTGTTGCCGAGGAACGGCAGGCTGGACGCGACCGCGAACGCGGCGATCAGGCCGCCGAGGATCGAGATGCCGCCGAAGTACGGGATCGGGACCTTGTGCACGTCGCGGGCCCGTACCTTCGCGACGGCGCCGTACCGCAGCGCGATCTGCCGGGCCACGCCGGTCAGCAGGAAGGTCGTGGCCATCGCCACGAACAGGACCAGCAGATACTCGCGCACTAGTCCGCAGGCCTCACATCATCCGGGTCGGACGGCTTCGCGTCGTCCTTTGCTGGGGACGGCGGCTTCTCGTCGTCCTCCTTGTTGGACGCCGCGACGGGTTCTTCGGTTGGCTTCTCTTCGGTCTCGTCCGGCTTCGCTTCCGGCTCGTCGTCCGGCTTGTCGTCGTCCAGGTAGCTGGTGACGCCGGGGACGATCGCCCGGAGCTGCTCCAGCGACAGGGCACCGAGGCGTACGACGTGAGGGGTGTCGCCGGTGATGTCGACGATGGTGGACGGCTGCCCGCCGGTCGCCGTACCGCCGTCGAGGTAGACCGCGACCGTGTCCTCCAGTTGCTCCTCGGCGTCGTACACGTCCAGCGCCGCCGGGCGGCCGCTCTTGTTCGCCGAGCTGACCGCGAGCGGACCGGTCCGGGAGAGCAGTTCGCGGGTGTTCTCGTGGTCGGGCACGCGCAGCGCGACCGTGCCCTTGGTCTCCCCCAGGTCCCACATCAGCGAGGTCTGCGCGTGGCAGATCACCGTCAGCGGGCCGGGCCAGAACTCCTGGCACAGCGTGCGGCCGTCGTCGGGGACGTCGGTGGCGAGCGCGTCCAGCGACTCCACCACCGAGATCAGCACCGGCGGCGGCATGTCCCGGCCGCGGCCCTTGGCATCCAGCAACCGCTGGACGGCGTCCGCCTTGAAGGCGTCCGCGGCGATCCCGTAGACGGTGTCGGTCGGAAGGACGACCAGGTCGCCGGCCTCGATGGCGTCCACGGCCGCTCGATAGGCCGGTGCCAGCTCATCGCCGGTGAAGTCGAAGCGCTCACTCACGCACCGCATCGTGCCACCCGCGACCCCTGCGACTCCAGCCGGGCCACGGCCTGGCGGATCCTGACAAGCGAATGTGAGCTTTCCAGCGGATCATGCCGCGACTCCCTAGGATCCCGGCATGACTGTTTTGAATGGTCGCGCCGCCGGCGCGACGGGTCACGGGGCTTTGGCTCCCGTCCTTCCCTCGTCCCTCCAGTCGCTTCGCTCCCTCCGCTCCTCAGTCCAGGTCTGGAGGCCCCGTGACCGCGTCGCGTGAGTTCCTTGCCGGGTTGCCGAAGGCCGAACTGCATGTCCATCACGTCGGGTCGGCGTCGCCGCGGATCGTCGCCGAGCTCGCCGCCCGGCACCCCGGGTCGCCGGTGCCGGCCGATCCGGCCGAGCTGGCCGAGTACTTCCAGTTCACCGACTTCGCCAAGTTCATCGAGGTCTACCTGAGCGTCGTCGAGCTGATCAAGACGCCCGAGGACGTCCGGCTGCTGACCTACGAGGTCGCCCGCGAGATGGCCGCACAGAACCTGCGGTACGCCGAGCTGACCTGTACGCCGTACACGTCGGTGGTCCGTGGGATCGCGCCCGAGGCGTACTGCGAGGCGATCGAGGACGCACGGGTCGCGGCCGAGAAGGAACTCGGGATCACGCTGCGGTGGATCTTCGACATCTCCGGGGAGGACGGGGTGCCGGGCGCCGACGAGACCCTGCGGATCGCGACCAAGATCCGGCCCGAGGGACTGGTCGGATTCGGCCTCGGCGGTCCGGAGATCGGCGTACCGCGGCCGCAGTTCCAGCCGCACTTCGAGGCCGCACTCGCTGCCGGACTGCACAGCGTGCCGCACGCGGGCGAGACGACCGGTCCGGAGACGATCTGGGATGCGGTCCGGGTCCTGAAGGCCGAGCGGATCGGCCACGGTACGTCGGCCATGCAGGACCCGGCGCTGGTCGATTACCTGGGTGAGCACCGGATCCCGCTGGAGGTGAGCCCGACGTCGAACATCGCCACCCGCGCGGTCGCGTCGTACGACGAGCACCCGCTGCGCGCGATGGTCAACGCCGGCCTGGTCGTCACCATCAACTCCGACGACCCGCCGATGTTCGGCACCAACCTGACGAACGAGTACGCGGTCGCCGCCCGTCTGCTCGAGCTGGACGAGGCCGGCGTCGCCGAACTCGCGAAGACCGCCGTGCGCGTGTCGTTCGCCGAGGACTCCGTGAAGCACGCCCTGCTGCAGGAGATCGACGCGTACGTAGCCGGTTAATCGCTCCGCGTTGTCCTTGCGGCGTGACGGGCGACCCGTTGGCGGCGTACGAGGAATCGCTGCGGTTGGCGCAGGAGGTGGACGACCGAGCGGTGCAGGCCGAAGTACTGAACGGGATCGGCGAATGTCTGCTCGAGCTCGACCGCGTGGACGAGGCGGTGACCGCGTTGACGACCGCGCAGGAGGCAGGGATCGAACGCGGCTCTGACTACAGCCTGATCTACACGTACGCGTTCCTCAGTATGGCGTACACGCGGCGGGGGCAGTGCGCGGAGGCGCTGGAGGTCGGCCGGAGATCGCTGGCTTCGGCGTTGGAGAGCGACTCCTGGCAGTCCGAGCAGAACGCGCATCTCCGGCTCGCGGAACCTTGCTGGCCAAGGGCGATCCGGTCCAGGCGCGGCCGCATTTCGCGCGGGCGCTCGAGCTCGCTCTCGACGACGGGCAGGAGTCCGTCATCACCCGCGCGGCCGATGGCCTGGCCCGGACCAGCGCGGCGGCCTGAGTGGGTTGGTTCCTGAGCGGTTCGTGGTTGTCTGGAGCGATGCGGAGAGTCTGTGAGGTGCTGGCGATGGCCGGCGTGCTGGTCGGCGCGACCGCGTGCGCCGATACACCCGCCAAGGTCGCCTCCACACCTACCCCTGCCCCGACGAAGACAGAGCACAGTCCCTCTGCACCCGCGACGCCACCGCCACCTCCAGCTCCCCCGGCGGGCAACCAGTTGCCGCGGGGCGGGCGCGTGATCTTCCCGAAGTACCAGCTCGTCGGGTACGTCGGCCTGCCCGGATCACCCGCACTCGGGCCGCTGGACAAGGACCTGGAGACGAAGACGGCGACGCTGGAGAAGCTCTCCAAGTCGTACGCCGACGGACGGACACCGCAGCCGGTGATGGAGCTCATCGCGGTGGTCGCGAAGGGATCGCCGGGCAAGGACGGGCTGTATCGCGGACGGCTGGCGGACGCGGCGATCGACGAGTACCTGACCGTCGCGCGGAAACACAAGATGCTGTTGCTGCTGGACATCCAGCCGGGCCGGGCGAAGATCCTGCCCGAGGTGAAGCGGCTCGAACGCTGGCTGAAGGAACCCGACGTCGGGCTCGCGTTCGACCCTGAGTGGGCGGTCGGTCCCGGTCAGGTCCCCGGCCGCGTCTTCGGTCATACGACCGGCGCCGAGCTCGACAGCATCGCGTCGTACCTGTCGGGTCTGGTCCGCGCGAACAACCTGCCGGAGAAGGTCTTCGTCTTCCACCAGCTCTCCACCCGCATCGTCAGCAACGAGAAGGCGCTGACGAAACACCCCGGGGTCGTCACGATCAAATCCGTCGACGGCATCGGCGCACGTGCCGACAAGCTCGAGACCTGGGGCAAGCTGACGGCCACCCTGCCACCGGCCGTGCACGCCGGCTTCAAACTCTTCTACACCGAAGACACGCGGCACGGTCCGCTGATGACGCCGCCGCAGGTGCTCGCTCTCAGACCCCGCCCGGAGTTCGTCGTCTACGAGTAGGACTAGGTCTTGCGGCCGGTGCTGAAGCGATGGCGGCCGGAGAGATCCAGTTGGTCGCGGACCTCGGCGAAGGACCCGGTGGCGGTGAAGACGGCCGGAGCGGATTCGCCTTGTACGTCGGCGTGTTCGCAGGCGAACCAACCGCCGGGCTTGAGCAAGCGGGCCGCAGTGGTCGCGACGACCTTGATCTCGTCGAGACCGTCGTCGCCGGACCACAGGGCGAGAGCTGGGTCGTGGTCGCGGACCTCGGCGGTGACGGACTCCCAAGCGGTCAACGGGATGTACGGCGGGTTGGCGATCACCGCATCCACCTGGCCGTCGTACTCCGGGAGGCAGCCGTCGATGTCGCCCTCGTGCAGGGTCGCACCGGTGCCGGCCAGGTTGCGGCGGGCCCAGACGCAGGCCTCCGGTGACAGCTCGACCGCGTGGACCGTGCTGTCGGGACGTTCGGTCGCGACTGCACCCGCGATCGCGCCGGAGCCGGAGCACAGGTCGACGACGAGCGGCTTGGGTACGTCGGCCAGCCGGTCCAGGATCCAGCCGACCATCACCTCGGTCTCCGGCCTCGGCACGAAGACACCCGGCCCAACCGCCAGTTCCCGGTAGCGGAAGGCCGCCGTACCGGTCAGGTGCTGGAGAGGTTCGCGCTGCGCGCGGCGGGCGATCAGCTCGTCGTACCGGCGGACCTGATCCTCGGTCGGGTCACCGAGGTTGAGCCGGCTGGTGCCGGTGACGAAGGCGAGCAGTTCCGCGGCGTCGAAGTCGGGCGAGGCGACGCCCGCGTCGCGCAGCCGGGCCGCGGCGTCGGCGACCAGGGTCTTGGTGCTCACTGGGATTCGACGGCCTCGAGCCGGGCGGCGAGGTCGGCGTCGGTCAGCGCCTGGATCACCGGCGCCAGGTCGCCGCCGAGGACCTGGTCGAGGTTATGCGCCTTGTAGCCGACGCGGTGGTCGGAAAACCGGTTCTCCGGGAAGTTGTAGGTGCGGATCCGCTCGGACCGGTCGACGGTCCGGATCTGCGACCGGCGGGCGTCGGACGCCTCCTGGTCGGCCGCCTCCTGCGCGGCGGCGAGCAGCCTGGCCCGCAGGACGCGCATCGCCTGCTCACGGTTCTGCAGTTGGGACTTCTCGTTCTGCATCGAGACCACGATGCCGGTCGGCAGGTGGGTGATGCGGACGGCCGAGTCGGTCGTGTTCACGCTCTGCCCACCCGGACCGGACGACCGGAACACGTCGATGCGCAGATCGTTCTGGTCGATCTCGACGTCGACGTCCTCCGCCTCCGGCAGCACCAGGACGCCGGCCGCGGAGGTGTGGATCCGGCCCTGCGACTCGGTCACCGGCACCCGCTGGACCCGGTGCACGCCACCCTCGAACTTCAGCTTCGCGTACGGCGCCTCACCGTGCTCCGGCGTGCCCTTCGCCTTCACCGCGACGGTGATCGACTTGTACCCGCCCAGGTCGGACTCGGCCGAGTCGAGCACCTCGGTCTTCCAGTTCTGCGACTCGGCGTACTTCAGGTACATCTTCAGCAGGTCGCCGGCGAACAGAGCCGACTCGTCGCCCCCCTCACCGGCCTTGATCTCGAGGATCGCGTCCTTGTCGTCGCTCGGATCCCGCGGCACCAGCAGCACCTGCAGGCGCTCGGCCAGCTCCTCGCGGCGAGCGGTCAGCTTGGCCGCCTCCTCCGCGAACGCGGGGTCCTCGGCCGCCAGTTCCTTGGCCGCTCCGATGTCGTCCGCGGTCTGCAGCCACTCGTCGTACGTGCGGACGACCGGCGCCAGCGCGGCGTACCGCTTGCCGACCCGGCGGGCGTTGGCCTGGTCGGAGTGCAGCGCCGGGTCCGACATCTGCCGCTCCAGCTCGGCGTACTCGGCCTTGAGCGTCTGAACCGCCTCGAACATCCCGCACTCCTCCCTTCGCAACGCCCCGCTATCCGAACCGCGCCAGCCCCGCGCCAAGGGGGTGCGGGTGGCGAAGCCCCCGCTCGCGGCAAGCGAAGCGCAGCCGCACAACACGCGAAGGCGAGGTGGCCTGCGCTGTCCGCAGGCACACCTCGCCCATCGCCTTCGCCAGCTACTTTTTGGCGTACCGCTTCTCGAAGCGGGCCACCCGGCCACCGGTGTCGAGAATCTTCTGCTTGCCGGTGTAGAAGGGGTGACACTGCGAACACACGTCGGCGTGGATCACGCCGTTCTCCGCGGTCGAGCGCGTGGTGAACGTGGCGCCACAGGTGCAGGTCACCGTGGTGTCCACATACGTCGGGTGGATGTCGCTCTTCAAAGGATCTCCTAGGTTCAGGTGCCCCGGGTCGCCCGCGAATGCGGACGTGAACCGGAACCGACAGACCAGTTTGCCACCCGAGGGCGGCAAACTGGTAATCGACTGCTGCTCAGTTCCCGTCGTCGGTGCTGCGGGCGCCGCCGGCCGACGGGGTCGTCTTGTTGACCTGGAGCAGGAACTCGATGTTCGACTTGCTCTCCTTGAGCTTGCCGATCAGGAGCTCCAGGGCCGCCTGGCCGTCGAGTGCGGACAGCACCCGGCGCAGCTTCCAGACCACGCTGGTCTCGTCCTTGCTCATCAGCAGTTCCTCGCGGCGGGTGCCGGAGGCGACCACGTCGATGGCCGGGAAGATGCGCCGGTCGGCGAACTCGCGGCGCAGCCGCAGCTCCATGTTGCCGGTGCCCTTGAACTCCTCGAAGATCACCTCGTCCATCTTCGAGCCGGTCTCGATCAGCGCGGTCGCGAGGATGGTCAGCGAGCCGCCGTCCTCGATGTTGCGGGCCGCACCGAAGAACCGCTTCGGCGGGTACAGCGCGGACGAGTCGACACCACCGGACAGGATCCGGCCGCTGGCCGGCGCCGCGATGTTGTACGCCCGCCCGAGCCGGGTGATCGAGTCGAGCAGGACGACGACGTCGTGGCCGAGCTCGACCAGCCGCTTGGCCCGCTCGATCGCCAGCTCCGCGACCGTGGTGTGGTCGTCGGCCGGGCGGTCGAACGTCGAGGCGATGACCTCGCCCTTCACGGTGCGCTGCATGTCGGTGACCTCTTCGGGCCGCTCGTCCACCAGCACCACCATCAGGTGCACTTCGGGGTTGTTCGTGGTGATCGCGTTCGCCAGCGCCTGCAGCACCATCGTCTTACCGGCCTTCGGCGGCGAGACGATCAGGCCGCGCTGGCCCTTGCCGATCGGGCTGACGATGTCGACGATCCGGGTGGTGAGCACACCGGGCTCGGTCTCCAGCCGGAGCCGCTCGGTCGCGTACAGCGGGGTCAGCTTGTTGAAGTCCTGCCGCTGCTTGGCGATCTCCGGGTCCGCACCGTTGACGGTGTCGATCCGGACCAGCGGGTTGAACTTCTCCTTGCGCTCACCCTCCTGCGGCTGCTTCACCGCACCGGTGATCGCGTCACCCTTGCGCAGGCCGTAGCGCTTCACCATCGACAGCGCGACGTACACGTCGTTCGGGCCGGGCAGGTAGCCGCTGGTCCGGACGAACGCGTAGTTGTCGAGCACGTCCAGGATGCCGGCGGCCGGGACGAGGACGTCGTCCTCGCTGATCGTCGGCTCCGGGTCGAAGCGCTCGCCGCGGCCCCGGTTGCGGCTGCTGTCGCGACCGCCCTGGTTCTCCCGGGTGCGGTCGCGGTCGCGGCCCCGGCGGCGCCGGCGACGGCCCTCGCCCTCCTCGCCGCGGTCGTTCTGGTCCTGCCGGTTCCGCTGGTTGTCCCGCTGGTTGTCGCGGTCCTGCCCACCCCGGGTCTGGTTGTCCCGGGCCTGGTTGTCACGGTTGCGGTCGCGGTTGCCGTCACGGTTCTGGTTGTCCCGCTCACGGGTCGCGTCCCGGTTGGCGTCGCGGTTCCGGTCGCGGTTGCGGTCACCCTCGCGGTTGTCGCGGTTGCGGTTCTCACCGCCCTGCTCGGCCTTCGGCTCGGCCGTCTTCGGCTCGGCCGCTTCGACCGGGGCGGAGCCGTTCTGCGCGGCGCTGTCCTGCGCCGGAGCCTGCGCGGCCGGCGCCTCGACGGCGACCGGCGCTGCCGTGGCTTGGTCGGCACCGGACTGGCCGGCACCGGACTGGCCGGCACCGGACTGGCCGGCACCGTTCTGGCCGACGGTCTTCTCGGCCGCGGCGCGGGTCCGGCGACTGCCACCCTCGCGCTTCTCGGCGCGCCCGGCCCGAGCGGCCGGTGCGTCGGCCGTGGGTGCCTCGGCGGCACCCTCGTCCAGGGTCGGCTGGCTCGACTTCGGGCGCGAACCACCCGTGGAGCCACCGGCCTGGGCGGCCTTGATCGCCTCGATCAGCTGGCCCTTGCGCAGCGCGCCGGTGCCCTTGATGCCCAGCGTCCCGGCGAGCTGCTTGAGCTCGGGGAGCAGCATGCCCTCGAGGCCGCCTCCGGCCTTCCGGCGACGCGTGGCGGTGGTGGCCGCGGCGTCGGTACCCGGGGCCGGTGAGGTACCGGCTCCGCTGGAGGCTTCAACAGTTTCTGTCACGTGAGGTCCTTCCCACACGGATGGACGATGTGTCCCTGAAAGGCTCATCGCCCGGAATCATCACCCACGACCGACGAAACGGCGACGTGGGTATCAAGAGGCTCTCGCTCGATCTGAGTCCCTCCGGACGTTTCCGGCGCAGGCGGCGCAAGATCAGTCCGCTGGAGGGTCGCCACACAACACAGGGTGCCGGGAGCACAGCCCGGATCGTGGCGAGAGTTCACCGACCACCTGGAGGGGATCGGGTGAGTCGAGACTAGCACCCCTGCGGGTCGTTCTGCTGACTCGAGGGGTACAACGCGTGTCAATTGCCGATCATTCCGCTCCGGCCCCGGCACGCTATCCGGACTCCATCGACCAGACCTGTACGCCGACTGGATCAATGCCCAGGTCGTACCGCGTCCAACCGTCCGGGGCGTCCGGCGTACCGCGGAAGAATGCGGGCTGACCTGCGGCTTTACCTGCCGGCGCAGAGGTTTCATCTGGGCGGCCCAGTACGGCGACCGTCGGGCCGGCACCGCTGACGATTGCGGCCAGTCCGCTCCCCCGCAACTTGTGCACCAGCGCCAGGCTTTCCGGCATCGCGGGCTCGCGGTACTCCTGATGCAGCCGGTCTTCGGTCGCAATCAGCAACAACTCCGGGCGCGTTGTCATCGCGGCGACCAACAATGCCGCTTTTCCGGCATTCGCGGACGCATCGATGTGGGAAACAACGCCAGGCAACAATCCGCGCGCCTCCTTTGTCAGCACGCGATTGTCCGGTACATAGGCCACCGCGGCGAGCCCGTCCACAGGGTCCAATCTGATCGCCCGGCCGACGTCCCCTTCGGTCCACGCGATCGTGAATCCACCCAGCGCGGCCGCGGCCACATTGTCCGGATGCCCTTCGATCTCGTTCGCCAGTACGACGATCCGGTCGCGATCCACCGGTACGCCGGCCAGCCCGTACGCCGCCGCGAGACCGCCGACGATCGCGGCCGATGACGACCCGAGCCCGCGGCCGTGCGGGATCCGGTTCTCGCACCGCAACGTGAATCCGGGCACCGGCACACCCAGCGCTTCCAGGCCGGCACGGATCGAACGGACCACCAGATGCGACTCGTCCAGCGGCACCTCGCCCTCGCCGGATCCGGTCACCTCGACAGTCACCCCGGATCCAGCTGGCGTGACAACCAAGTCGTCGTACAGGGTCAAGGCCAGGCCGAAGGTGTCGAAGCCCGGGCCGAGGTTGGCGCTGGTCGCAGGCACCCGGACCCGGACCTGGTCCGGCATCAGGCGAGGCCGGCGACGCGGGCGACGGCGTCGGTGTCGGCGGGGGTGACCGGAGACTCGTCCACCTTCGCGTGCTCGAGCGCGGTGTCGATGTCCTTCAGGCCGTGGCCTGTGACAGTGATCACGACGGTCGAACCGCCCTGCAGCCATCCGTTCGCCTTCGCGTGCAGCAATCCGGCGACGCCGGCCGCCGACGCAGGCTCGACGAACACGCCCTCGCGGGCGGCGAGCTCACGTTGTGCGGTCAGGATCTGCTCGTCGGTGACCAGCTCGATCCGGCCGCCGGATTCGTCCCGGGCGGCCTCCGCCAGCGTCCAGGACGCCGGGTTCCCGACCCGGATCGCGGTCGCGGCAGTGTCCGGCTTCTCGACGATCGCGCCGCGCACGATCGGGGCCGCGCCCTCGGCCTGGAAACCCCACATCTGCGGGGTCTTCGAGGCCAGCTTGTCCTTGGCGTACTCCTGGTAGCCCTTCCAGTACGCCGCGATGTTGCCCGCGTTGCCGACCGGGAGCAGATGCAGGTCGGGGGCGTCGCCGAGCGCGTCGCACACCTCGAAGGCCGCGGTCTTCTGGCCCTCCAGGCGGACCGGGTTCACCGAGTTCACCAGCGCGACCGGGTAGTGCTTGCCGAGCTCGCGGACGATCCGCAGGCAGTCGTCGAAGCCGCCGTCGATGGTCACCAGGCGTGCGCCGTGAACGATCGCTTGCGCCAGCTTGCCCTTCGCGATCCGGCCGGCCGGGATCAGCACCAGCGGGACGAGCCCGGCCCGTACGGCGTACGCGGCCGCCGATGCCGAGGTGTTGCCGGTCGACGCGCACACGACGGCCTTGTCACCGGCCTGCGCGGCGAGTGAGATCGCGACCGTCATGCCGCGGTCCTTGAACGAGCCGGTCGGGTTGTTGCCCTCGACCTTGAGCCAGACCTCGCATCCGGTCTGCTCGCTCAGCCACTGCGCGGCCACCAGCGGCGTCCCGCCCTCGCCGAGCGTGACCACGGGAGTGTCCGCCGAAACAGGCAGCCGGTCCCGGTACTCCTCGATCACGCCTTGCCACTGATGAGGCCGCTGCTGAGCCATGCCCTTATCCGCCTTCCACCCGCATCACACTGCTGACTTCACGAACGATGTCCATGTCGCGCAGGGTCTCCACGGTTGCGGACAACGCTGCGTCGGTCGCGGTGTGGGTGACCACCACCAACTGCGCGTCACTCCCCCGGCCCTCCTGGCGGACGGTCTGGATCGACACGTCGTGCTCAGCGAAGGCGTGGGCCACTGCCGCCAGCACACCGGCCTTGTCGGCCACGTCCAGCGACACGTGATAGCGGGTCACCGCGTCACCCATCGGCCGCACGGCCCGCTGGGTGTACGACGACTCGCCGACCCCCGGCACGCCCTTGAGCCGGTTGCGCGCAGCGGACACCAGATCCCCGAGGACTGCACTGGCCGTCGGGGCGCCGCCGGCACCACGACCATAGAACATCAGCTGCCCGGCCGCCTTGGATTCCACGAAGACGGCGTTGTACGCGTCCCGGACGGAGGCGAGCGGGTGGTTCGCCGGGATCATCGCCGGGTACACCCGGGCGCTGACCGAGTCGGTCGTCTCGTCCAGCTCACAGATCGCCAGCGACTTCACCACACAGCCCATCTCGCGGGCCGAGGCGATGTCGGTCGCGGTCACATCGGTGATGCCCTCGCGGTGCACGTCGGCGATGGAAACCCTGGTGTGGAAGGCCAAACTCGCCAGCAGTGCCGCCTTCGCGGCCGCGTCGAAGCCCTCGATGTCCGCGGTCGGGTCGGCCTCGGCGTACCCGAGCGCCTGGGCCTCCTCCAGCGCCTCGTCGAACCCGGCGCCGGTGCTGTCCATCTTGTCCAGGATGTAGTTCGTGGTGCCGTTGACGATGCCCATCACCCGGGTCACGTCGTCACCGGCCAGCGACTCGCGCAGCGGCCGCAGGATCGGGATCGCCCCGGCCACGGCGGCCTCGAAGTACAGGTCGCGCTGATACTTCTCCGCGGCCGCGAACAGCGTCGGGCCGTCCTCCGCGAGCAGGGCCTTGTTCGCCGTGACCACGGAGGCGCCGTGCTCGAGCGCGGACAGGATCAGCCCACGGGCCGGCTCCAGCCCACCGATCACCTCGATCACCAGGTCGAGGTCGCCGCGCGACACCAGGGCCTGCGCGTCGGTGGTGATCAGTGACGGGTCGACGGCGATGTCCCGTTCGCGACCGGCCCGCCGTACCGCGATGCCGGCGATCTCCAGCCGGGCACCCACCCGGGCGGCGAGATGGTCCGCCTGCTCGGTCAGGATCCGCACGACTTCGGTGCCGACCACGCCACAACCGAGCAGGCCTACCTTCAGAGGTTTGTCGTTCACTCCGCCCCCATGTCGAGCAGTAGCAGGTCGTCTTCGGTCTCTCGGCGTACGACGACCCGCGTTCGGCCGTCCTTCACCGCGATCACCGGTGGCCGCGGCACGTGGTTGTAGTTGCTCGCCATCGACCGGCAGTACGCACCCGTCCCGGGCACGGCGATCAGGTCGCCGGGCCGCACGTCCGAGGGGAGGAACTCGTCCTTGACCACGATGTCCCCGGACTCGCAGTGCTTGCCGACGACGCGGGCCAGCGCCGGCTCGGCATCGGAGTAGCGGTTGGCGAGCGTGCAGGAGTAGTCGGCGTCGTACAGCGCGGTGCGGATGTTGTCGCTCATCCCGCCGTCGACCGAGACGTAGGACCGGGAGGCGCCGTAGTCGAGCTCGACCTCCTTGACCGTGCCGACCGAGTAGACCGTGCACATGGCCGGGCCGACGATCGCGCGGCCGGGCTCGATCGAGACCCTCGGCATCTCGACCTCGAAGGCGCGGCACTCGTGCTCGACGATCTTGCCCAGCTCGGTGGCCAGCTGTGCCGGGTCGGAGGGGTCGTCCTGAGTGGTGTAGGCGATACCGAAACCTCCACCGAGGTCGAGGTCCGGCATGTCCACGCCGAGCTCGTCGGAAACCCTTGCGTGCAAGGCGATCACGCGCTTCGCGGCGACCTCGAATCCGGACGAGTCGAAGATCTGCGAGCCGATGTGCGAGTGCAGGCCGAGCAGCTCCAGCTCGGGGGCTTCGTTGACCCGGGCAACGGCTTCGAAGGCGGCACCGGAGGTGATCGAGAAACCGAACTTCTGGTCCTCGTGCGCGGTCGCGATGTACTCGTGGGTGTGCGCCTCGACGCCGGCGGTGACCCGGATCATCACCGGCGCGGTCCTGTTCCGCTCCCGGGCCAGCTCGATCAGCCGGCTGATCTCGTACTGCGAGTCGACGATGATCCGGCCGACCCCGGCCTCCAGTGCGCGGGCCAGCTCGGACTCGGACTTGTTGTTGCCGTGGAACCCCAACCGCTTCGGGTCGGCACCGGCCCGCAGCGCGACGGCGAGCTCTCCCCCGCTGCAGATGTCCAGGTTCAGGCCCTCGTCCATCACCCAGCGGACGATCGTCGTACAGAGGAAGGCTTTTCCGGCGTAGTAGACGTCGAAGTCCTTGAAGGCGTGCTTGAACGCGCGGGCGCGGCTGCGGAAGTCGTCCTCGTCCAGCACGTACGCCGGGCTGCCGTGCTCGGCGACCAGGTCGCGGAGGTCGACCCCGCCGATCACCAGGGAGCCCTCGGCCGACTTCTTCGCGGTGGACGACCACAGCTGCGGGACCAGGTCGTTGACATCGCGCGGGGTGCTCAGCCAGGCCGGTCCGCGGTGACCGGCCTGCGCGTGCAGGGCCCCCGCCTCGTGCGCCCTCACATCCGCTCCGGAGCGGACACGCCGAGCAGGTCCAGCCCGTTGGCGACCACGGTCCTGGTCGCGCCGACCAGGGTCAGGCGAGCCTTGTGCACCGGCTCCACCTCCTCATCGCCGCGCGGGAGCACGCGGCAGCTGTCGTAGAACTTGTGGAACGCCGACGCCGTGTCCTCCAGGTAGCGCGCGACCCGGTGCGGCTCACGCAGCTCCGCCGCGGTCGCGACGATCCGCGGGAACTCGGCCAGCGCGCGGAGCAGGTCGCCCTCGCGTTCGTGGCTCAGCAGGCCCGGCTCGAACTCGTCCAGCTTGATGCCGAGCTCGTCGGCGTTGCGCAGGATCGACGCGAGCCGGGCGTGCGCGTACTGCACGTAGTACACCGGGTTCTCGCTGGCCTGCCGGGTCATCTCCTCGATGTCCAGCGTCAACGGGGAGTCGGCCGGGTAGCGGCACAGCGTGTACCGCAGCGGGTCGACGCCGCCCTCCTCGACCAGCTCGGCCAGCGTGACGATGGTGCCGGCCCGCTTGGACAGCCGCATCTCCTCGCCGCCCTTGAGGATCTTCACCAGCTGGCCGATCAGGATCTCGATGTTGTGCTCGGGGTCGTCGCCGGCGCAGGCCGCGATCGCCTTCAGGCGGTTCACGTACCCGTGGTGGTCGGCGCCGAGCAGGTAGATGCAGACGTCGAAGCCGCGCTCACGCTTGTTCACGTAGTAGGCCGCGTCGGAGGCGAAGTACGTCGGTTCGCCGTTCGAGCGGATCAGGACGCGGTCCTTGTCGTCGGTGAAGTCCGTCGTCCGCATCCACAGCGCGTCGTCCGCGTCGTACAGGTGGCCCTGCTCACGGAGCTTCTCGATCGCGTGGCCGACGCCGTCCTGCTCGTGCAGGCTGCGCTCGGAGAACCAGACGTCGAACTTGGTCCGGAAGTGCTCGAGCTGGGCCTGCTGCTCCTTCAGCTGGCGCTCGTACCCCGCCTCGCGGAAGGCGATCAGCTGCTCGTCGGCGGGCAGCTCGGTGATGCCGGGGACCTCGGCGACGATCTGCTTGGCCAGATCCAGGATGTACTCGCCGTGGTAGCCGTCCTCGGGGATCGGCTCGCCGAGCGCCGCGGCCTGCAGGCTGGCACCGAACTTGTCCATCTGGGCGCCGCGGTCGTTGATGTAGAACTCGCGGCTGACCTTCGCGCCGGCCGCGGTCAGCACCCGGGCCAGTGCGTCGCCGACGGCGGCCCAGCGGGTGTGGCCGAGGTGCAGCGGGCCGGTCGGGTTGGCCGAGATGAACTCCAGGTTCACCGTCTGGCCGTGCAGGCTGTCGGAACCGCCGTACGCCGGGCCCGCGTCCAGGATCGCCTGGGCGATCTTGCCCTGGGCGTCCGCCGCGACCCGGATGTTGATGAAGCCGGGACCGGCGATCTCCACCGCGGTGATCGCGTCGTCGTCCTGCAGCTTGCCGGCCAGCAGCTCCGCGAACTGGCGCGGGTTCAGCCCGGCGCGCTTGCCCAGCTGCATGGCGACGTTGGTGGCGTAGTCCCCGTGCTCGGGGTTCTTGGGCCGCTCGACCTTCAGCTCGCGCGGCAGCCCGCCCTCGAAGGTGATGGTCCCGTCGTCGGCGAGCGCGGCCAGGGCCTGGAGGATCTTCGCAGCGAGCTGTTCCGGAGTCACCGCCTCAGCCTAATGGCCCCACCCCGAAACCCTTGACTCACCATCCACAGCCCGGTACACGGCGACGGGCCGCCAGCTCGTACAGGTTGCCGTCCGGCGCCCGGAAGTTGATCCACTCCCAGTTCTCGTCCTGTCCCGGCGCCCCCACCAGTTCCACCCCGGCCCGCTCGAGCTCCTCGGCGGCCGCGTGCACGTCGTCGACCTCGAAGAGCGGCACCGGACCCGTGGCGTTCCGGCTGAACAGCTCGAAGGTCCGATCCCCCGGAGCCATGATCTGCACGGTGTCGCCATCCGACGTCGCGAACTCCGCCGTCGTCTCCTCCTCGAACGCCACCTCGAGCCCCAGCACGCCCTGCAGAAACTCGAACATCGGCCTGTACTCACGCGTCGCCACCCCAACCCAGCGCACGCTCAGAACCTTCACCCGCCACCGGTCCCCCACGCCGCACCCCACAAACCCGCACGCCCGCGTCAGCTACGTAATGTCCTCAGGTCGCCACTGTCAGTGGGTGGCGGTGATGTGGAACCGGGTGCTGGGGGTGAGTTCGGCGTCCCACGCGGCGGGTTTGCCGTTGGCGGTGACGGTGAGGGTGGTGCAGGCGTCGGCCAGGCATTTGGCGTCGTACTTGACGCCCCAGAGGGTGAAGAACTGTTGGAGGGTGGGGCGCTCGGCGGTGGTCTTGGCCTCGACGTACACCAGGCCGTCCGCGGTGTGGGTGTGTACGGCGGCCTGCTCGGCGCGGACCCGGTCGACGCCGACGCCGGCCGGGACCTGCACCGTCTTGCCGTCGACCGAGACCGCGATCTTCACCGTGTACGGCGACGGGCCGGAGAAATCGAGCGGGAGACGTTCGAACCCCGCCTTGTCGATGTACGACACCCCGTCACGCGGCGCGTCCCACGGCGGCGGACCGGTCCGGATCTCGGCCGGACCGGGCGGCGCCGGACCCACCTGGCAGCCGCCGACCACACTCGTCATGAGGAGCAGGGCGGCCGCCGTCGCACCCGCCCGGCGCCACCTGCCTGCTCTCATGACGAGCCAGGTTGCCATGTGGCACCGGGGGTGCGGACCGCCGGGGGTCAGTACTCCGACGGCATCAGGATCCAGAGGACCAGATAGATCAGGACCTGCGGGCCCGGGAGCAGACAACTGACCACGAAGATCAGTCGCATCGTGTTGGCCGAGATACCGAACCTGCGGGCCAGTCCGGCACAGACACCGCCGATCCAGCGACCGCTCGACGGGCGAACCAGTGTGCTAGCCATGAGTTCAGATTTCCTTTCCACAGATGGACTTACCTCCACTATGACTCCGAATCCGCCCGAGTCGATCCCTCCACACCGCCGATCCAGGGTCCGCTCAGGGTGCCCCGGGCACCCACCTCGGTGACCCACCTGGGGCCAGTACCCGGTGCGCGGGGAGAGACGCACCGGCGGTCACCCGATTCGGGACTCCACGTAGTTTCCTGCTACTGTTCTGACGTTCCTGAGCCCCCGTAGCTCAGGGGATAGAGCACCGCCCTCCGGAGGCGGGTGCGCAGGTTCGAATCCTGCCGGGGGCGCGGACGATCTGGGCGATCCATGCTCGCAGAATGCGCGAGTGGGGATCGTCCGTCGTGTTTGTGGGGGTGCGACCCCCACGCCCGCTAGGGGGCGGCTGAGAATGCCTGGTGGGCTGCTGCGGTGATGAGGGCGGCTACGGCCTGCGGGCTGTCGCTCATCGGGACGTGGCCGCAGCCGGCCAGCTGCTCGAGTCGGGCGCCGGGCGGGAGTTGCTCGACGTGGCGCGATCGCCGGCCCAGCAGGAGGTCCCGCGATCCGAAGGCCACCGTGATCGGTACGTCGAACCCTGGACGAGCCAGGTAGTGCCGATCGAGAGTGGCTTCGAGGGTAGCGTCGAAACCGGCGCCCGACGCCATGTCCCAGACCATCTCACGCGCTCGGTCGGGGCTGATCCGGGACGGTCGGCCAACGGCCTGGCGCAGCAGGAGAGCACGTCCGAACCTGTGGTTCACCAGCCGCGAGAGCGGCCTGCACCAGCGACGCGTGAGCCATCTCGAAGCCTGCAGGCTCAACCGGTTGTACAGCGGAGTCCGCCCCGGCCACAGGCCGGCAGGAGAGATCAGCACGAGGCAGGAGATCGGCCTGACAGCGGCCAGTTCAAGGGCGATCCATGCGCCGAGCGAGTTCCCCGCGACAGCCGGGGCAACGATGCCGAGACCGTCGAGAAGGTTGGCGACGGCGCCCGCCAGCGCGGCCGGATGTGGTTCCACCCCCACTGGCAACGGCGGCGACTCGCCGAAGCCGGGAAGATCGACGGCAATGACGTCGAAGTGTTCGGCGAGTACGGCGACGACCGGAGACCATGCCCGGTGCGACGACCCGATGCCGTGCAACAGCATCAGCGGCGGTCCGGTTCCGGTTCGGTGAAAGGCAAGTCCGGCCACCTCAGACGCCTTCCTGGACCTGGAAGATCTCGTCGGCGACAAGACCGTGCGCTTCGCGGTGCACCGTCGACGCCGCCGCTGCCGACGGTGCCTCGACGAGGCAGAACACCTTGCCGAGCGGTTCGTTCACCCAGTACCGCAGGTAACGCACCTCGTAGCCGGCTTCGGTCTGCAGGTCGGCGGCGTGCGCCTTGGCGACGTCTTCGGCCGAGACGCCGGCGATGATGTTGTGGATGTCCATGTACAGCGGCATGATCGCTCTCTTTCGCTGATCGGTGATGTCGCGATGAACGTATGCCGCTGGAGTCGTCGGGTGATCCGTGGTGAGCGCCTAGGTTCTGAGCGCGGCCACCTAGTTTCCGGCTGCGTCCGGGGTGCTCGCCGCGCCCGGCCGGTCGGGAGCGTCGAGCAGGCCGCGACGGCCGGCTTCGGCTGCGACGAGCGTCCGCGACCCGACCCCGAGCTTGGTCAGGACCGCGGCCACATGGTGCTCGACGGTCCGCGTCGAGATCACCAGATGCGCGGCGATGGCCGCGTTCGACTGCCCGGCCGCGACCAACGTCATCACCTCGCGCTCACGGCGGGTCATGCCAGCCGCGTCCGAGCGGGTCGACGGATGCGCGCCGGACGGAATCGCGCGCAGGCCGAGGCGGCGCATCCGTCGGCGCGTCAGCCTCGCGGCTGCGACCGCTCCGAGCGTGTCGAAGCGGCGCAGCGCTTCCCGCATCCCTGCCTCCGACCCGGAGTCCAGGAGCGCGAGTGCGGCGTCGAAGGGACTGCCGATACCGTCCCAGAGTTCGGCGGCACGATCGAAGTCCCTGCTCGCAGACCGGGCGTGCGGCTCCGGGAGCCTGGCCGGCGACGGGGTCACGACGGCGTCGAGGCGTGTCTGCCAGGTCGCGATCTGGCCCTGGATCCACTCGTGTGCCCGGTCGGCGTGGACACTTGCGACGGTGACGTCCTGCAGCGCAGCGTCGCGATCCCCCACCAGCCAATGGGCCTCCGCCCGTGCGGATCGGGTGAGTCCGACGAGATCCGGGCGCCCGGTCGCGTCGGCGCTGGCCACCGCTTCGTCCAGGTAGGGCCACGGGTCGCCGTCGTCTCGCCGGGCAAGGATCCGGCCGATCACGATCGCGGCGGAGAGCCGGTTGAACGGCGATGCTCCGCTCGCGAGAACCTGCCGGCACACCTCGACTGCCTCGTCCCACCGGCCCACGCCCAGCAGGATCTCGCCCCAGGTGGCGCGCAAGGAGAGGCCGAACCGAACCATGCCGGCCTCGTCGCAGAAGGCGGCCCCCCGCGCGTAGTACGACTCGGCCTCGGCGAACCGGTTGAAGTCACACAGCGCGGTACACAGGTTCGCGTAGGCACGCGCTGTCGGTTCGCGGGCACCCAGATCCAGCGCGATCTCCAGTGCGCGGTCCAGAAGGGGCATCCACTCCTCGCCCGAGGTCCACGCGACGACGGCCGCGGTGTTCGCCAGGTCGCTGCGAACGTCCGGGAGGTCCAGCATGTCGACCAGGCCGCCCGCCTGGCGCAGCGACGACGTCGCCGCCTCGATCTCGCCGTAGTGACTCTGCAACTGCGCCAGGTGCCCATAGGCGCGGGCGAGCTCGGGGGTCGCGCCGCGGTCGCGGATGACGTCGACGGCCGCGACTGCGAGCTCCATCGATTCGCGACCCCGGCACAGGCGCCACATCGTCGAGGACAGCGAACGCATCTCCGCGCTCTCCCGGGGTGGATCGCCCACCTCCCTCCAGAGCTCCAGCGCCCGCCGGCCGGCGTCCAGAGCCAGCTGCCAGCGCTCGACCACCGACGCCTCCGTGGCCAGCCAGGACCAGAGGTCGGCAGCCGTTCGCGGCGTGACGTGTCCGGCGAAACGCACTGCGGCCTCGAAGTGCTCGACAGCCTCACGGTGCGCGCCGAGGGCGGCCGCCCGCCGTCCAGCGGCCGGTGCATAGCGAACGACGGAGTCGCGGTCCCCCGCGCCGGCAGCGTGGAAGGCGAGCACCGCCTCGTCAGCCCCACCTGAGCGCAGCAGCGCTGCGAGAAGCTGGGCGTGGATCGCCGCTTGGCGGTATCCGGGGATCTCGCTCGCCACAGCACGCCGGTTGATCTCGTGGCGGAACCGCAGCGAACTCCCTTCGCTGATCAGGGCACCGGCAACGACGAGTTCGTCGAGGTCGCGAGCCGTCGTACCCACCGCCTCGAGCAGACCCAGCTCGACGCGGAGGCCGGCAACGGCCGCGACGTCGAGCACAGCTCGCGCCGGCACGCTCAGTCGCGCGACACGAGCGAGTACGGCGTCGCGCGCGGAAGCGGGCAGCTCGCTGGCGGACCGCACGATCTCGTGGACGAAGAACGCATTCCCGCCGCTCAGCCGATACACGTCCGCGGGAGCGAGCCCGCTACCGGCGGCAAGGACCGCGACCGCGTCCGCCGACAGGACGGGAACGGTCACCCGACGCGTCGCCCGTTCGCCGGCGAGTCCACCCAGCGCGATGCGCAAGGCCTCGTCCGACCCGAGCGCATCGTCACGAAAGGTGACCAGGAGCAACGACCGCGTCGTCCGGATGCGACGGCCCAGGAATCGGACCAGGTCGAGAGTGGATTCGTCGGCCCAGTGCAGATCCTCGATCGCGACGACGACCGGCGGACCCGGGGCGGACAGGCAGCGGAGCAGGACGGTGAACAGCTCGTCGCGCCCGCGCTCACTGCGGCACGCCTGGAGCAGTTCACCCTCCAACTGCTCGGCGATCTCGAACAACGGGCCGAGCGGCCGGGGCGTGATCAGGCCGTCGCAGGTGCCGCCGACCCAGCTGACGTCGGCGAGATCTCGTCGGAGCTGCTCCAGCAAAGCGGTCTTGCCGGCGCCGGCCTCGCCCGAGATGAGAACCACTCGCCCCTCGCCGGCACGGGCCTGTGCGGCGTACTGCGTCAACGCCTCGAGAGCGCTGTCGCGCTCGAGCAAGACCATGGGCTCAGTGTGGGACCGGCGCACGCTCACCGTAAACACCCGTCACCGGAATGGGTAAGCACGGCGCGGAAGGTAGGAGGATCGGTCGCCGACCTGGGTGCCGGATGCCGATCTGCGATGCCGTCCGTCTGCTTGACGCTCGACCTGGGAGCGACTGGCGCTCCCTCGGTTACGGAGGAACGCAGATGCACCCCTATGTCAGCCAGGCGCTGGTCCAAGCCCGGCACGATGAGCTACTCCGCCAGGCCGCGCACCGGCGTCTCGTCCGTGCGGCCCGATCCGGCCGGCAGTCTTGGCTCGGTCGATGGATCCACGCAGTGTCGGCGCGACCGAGGCCACCGGTTGGGTCAGAGTGTCAGCAGGAGTGCGGCGGCGATGACGGAGCCCACGACCGCGCCGCCGTAGCAGAAGACCACGATGGGTACGGCGTACCGCTTGAGCTGGAGGCCGTCGTACAGGGTGTAGCGGAAGCGGTGGGCCCAGTGGAAGAGAGCCAGCGCGGACAGGCCGAACAGCACCAGCCGGGTGAGCGGATTCCGCAGTACGGCGAACAGGTGCGCATGCGTCGGCGGCGTCAGCCAGTCCAGCGGGAACGCGACGCCGAACAGGAAGAGCAGGATCGGGAGCATCAAGGCCGCGACCATGCCGCCGGAGCTGAACAGCATCCACAGCAGGGGTTCGGGCGAGCGACGGTGGTTCATCGCAGCACCAGCCAGGCGACGATTGCCGACAGCACCAACCAGGCAAAGTAGTGCGCGGCAACGATCTGCCGCGGCGGCACCCGCCGTCCGCGCGCCTTGACCACCATGGCTCGCGGCGCCAGCCCGAACCAGGTCACTACATGCAGCAGCAGGAACAGCATCGCGATCACGTTGATCGCGACCATCCACCACTCACCACTGCGGTCCAGGAACCGCTGGTACGACGCCGGCCCGTCGCTGACCGCGTTGACCAGCAGCAGGAGGTAGACCACCGTCCACGCGACGAACACGCTGCTCAACTCGCGGAGCACGAAGAGCAGATAGGACCGGCGCTCGAGCCACCACAACAGGTGGACCGGCCGCTCGTACACAGTCACCGCCGGCTCCTCGGCATCAGCAGGCCCTTGATCGCCTGGGTCGCCGCGGTCAGCTTGTACCGCTGGATCGCGCCCGCCGGATCCACGCCCTTCGGACACGCGGCACTGCACTCACCGACGAAGGTGCAGGACCAGATCCCTTCCGGCGACGACAGGACGGCGAGACGCTCGTCGGCACCCTCGTCCCGCGAGTCGAGGTTGTAGCGCTGCGCCAGCGCGATCGCCGCCGGACCGACGAAGTCCTGGTCGAGGGCGTACACCGGGCAGGCCGAGTAGCACAGCATGCAGTTGATGCACATGCTGTACTGCTGGTAGTCCTCCAGCTCCTCCGGTGTCTGCAGGTACTCGCCCTCCTCGAGCGGGCTGTGCACGTCCCGGACCAGCCAGGGCTTCACGGTCGGCAGCTTGTCCATGAAGTCGCCGATGTCGACGACCAGGTCGCGGATCACCGGGAAGTTGTGCAGCGGCTCGATCCGGATCGGTCCGGGCGCGTAGTCGGTGAGGAAGGTGGCACAGCTCAGCTGGGGGTCGCCGTTGACCGTCATCCCGCAGCTGCCGCAGATGCCCATCCGGCACGACCACCGGAAGGACAGCGTGCCGTCCAGATGGTCCTTGATGTAGCTGAGCCCGTCCAGGACCGCCCACTGCTCACGCAGCGGAACCTGGTACGACTGCAGGACCGGTTCGGTGTCCTCCCCGGGCCGGAAGCGCGCGACCTCGAGGGTGATCTCGTCTGCCATCACTACCTCCCGTACACGCGTTCGCCCGGCGGCCAGCGGGTGATGGTCACCGGTAGGTACGTGACGCGGCCGGTGCCGTCCGGTTGACGGCGTACCAGCGAATGCGCCAGGAAACGGTCGTCGTCGCGGGCCGGGAAGTCGGTGCGCTGGTGGGCACCGCGCGACTCCTCCCGGCGGAGCGCGCAGGCGATGATGCTCTCGGCAACATCCAGCATGAATCCCAGCTCGAGCCACGCGATCAGCTCGGTGTTGAAGTTCGTGCTGTGGTCGTCGATCGCCGCGTGCTGGTACCGCAGCCGGAGCTCGGCCAACTCGTGCTCCGCCTTGGCCAGCGAGTCGCCGTCGCGATAGATCCCGGCGCCGTTCTCCATCGTGGTCTGCATCTCGGTGCGGATGTCGGCGATCCGTTCATGACCCTCGGCACGCCGGGCCAACTCCCCGGACAGCCGCCGCTCCTCGTCCCGGCCCTGCGCCAGCACCGCCTCGGGTACGGCGGTCCGGTAGCGACCGGCGAACACCGCGGCGGCGCGGCCGGCCCGGGTGCCGAACACCAGACACTCCGGCAACGAGTTCGACCCCAGCCGGTTGGCGCCGTTGATGCTGACACAGGCCACCTCGCCGGCGGCGTACAGGCCCTCGAGTGACGTGGCACCCCGGATGTCGGTGTGGATCCCGCCCATCATGTAATGCACCACCGGACGCACCGGCACCAGTTCCTTCACCGGGTCGATGTTCTGGTAGTTCGTGCACAGCTCCCGGACGAACGGCAGCTTGGCGTCGATCAGCTTCGCGCCCAGGTGCCGCAGATCCAGGTGGACGACCGGCCCGTACGGCGTATCGGTCGTCCGGCCCTTCTCCACCTCGTGCACGAACGCCTGGGACAACCGGTCGCGCGGGCCGAGCTCCATGCTGCGCAGGACCGGCGTCGGTGACGGCGTCCCGAGGTCGTAGTCCTGCAGGTAGCGATAGCCGTCCTTGTTCAGCAGCCAGCCGCCTTCGGCCCGGGTCGCCTCGGTGATGAGGATGCCGGTGAACGGCAGGCCGGTCGGGTGGTACTGGACGAACTCCATGTCCTTCAGCGCCGCACCGGCCCGGTACGCCAGGGCCATCCCGTCACCGGTCTTGATGTTCGCGTTCGTGGTGAACGGGTAGACGCGTCCGCATCCGCCGGTGCACACGATCACCGTGCTCGCGGTGATGGTCTCGATCCGCCCGGTGGCCAGTTCGATCGCGACCACGCCGTACGCGCGGCCGTCGTCGACCAGGATCTTCGTGACGTACCACTCGTCGTACCGGACGATGTCGGAGTACGAGAGCGCGGTCTGGAACAGCGTGTGCAGCAGGTGGAAGCCGGTCCGGTCGGCGGCGAACCAAGTGCGCTTCTTCTTCATGCCGCCGAAGGCCCGGACCGCGATCCGTCCGTCGGGCTGCCGGCTCCACGGGCATCCCCAGTGCTCGAGCCGGAGCAGCTCACGTGGCGCCTCGGCGACGAACGCCTCGACCGCGTCCTGGTCGCAGAGCCAGTCGCTGCCGGACACCGTGTCGTACGCGTGCTCGTCGAGGCTGTCGTCGTCGGCGGCAACGGCCGCGGCGCCACCCTCGGCCGACACGGTGTGGCTGCGCATCGGATAGACCTTCGACACGACCGCCACCCGCAGCGCCGGGTTCGTCTCGGCCACCGCGATAGCAGCACGGAGCCCGGCGCCGCCGCCCCCGATGACCACGACGTCATGGAAGGTGGTCATCAGGCCTCGTGCTCGCCGCTGTGCTCGTCGGACAGGATCTTGCCGTCGTGCCGGACGGTCCGGATCCGCACGCTGCCGTCATGGAACTCGTGCTGCATGTGCCGGCAGCCGCAGGCGTAGTGCATGTCGTCGAGCCGGAAGCCCTCGAAGTCGTCCTCCTGGCTCCGGTCCGCATCGCCGAGCCGCCCACAGGGCGCCCGCTCCCCCGTGAGGTGGGTCTTCGTCCCGGTCATCCTCCTACCCCCTAACCGCTCGAGGCGTTTGTGACCTACATCACGCCTCGATAGTGCGCCTAGGTTTTCGCGGCGGCAATGGCTGGAACTATTGCTTGTGCTCTCGCCATTCGCGTTCGAAGGGGAGACGCCAGGCTCGGGGCGCGATCAACTGGTGGATCGCGTTCGGGCCCCAGGTTCCCGGCTGGTACGGCTTCACCGGCGGCGGATCGTCCAGCAGCATGGCCGAGCGGTCCCAGAGCGACTCGATGCCTTCCGCGGTGGTGAACAGGGTGTGGTCGCCGCGCATGGCGTCCAGGATCAGGCGTTCGTACGCCTCGAGGACGTCGCCCGCGCTCTCGGTCTCCTGGGTGGAGAACTGCATCGAGAGCTTCTCCAGCCGCATCCCCGGGCCGGGGCGCTTGCCGTAGAAGGACAGCGAGACCCGGGACGAGTCGGCCAGGTCGAAGGTCAGGTGGTCCGGTCCCTGCGAGCCGACGCCGGAGCCCGCCGGGAACATCGTCTTCGGTGCCTCCTTGAAGGCGATCGAGATGATCCGCTGGCCCTCGGCCATCCGCTTGCCGGTGCGCAGGTAGAACGGCACGCCGGCCCAGCGCCAGTTGTCGATGCCGACCTTCATCGCGATGAAGGTCTCGGTGTCGGAGTCGGGCGCGACCCCTTCCTCGTTGCGATAGCCGCCGTACTGGCCGCGCACCACCTCCGTGGGCTGGATCGGCAGCATCGAGCGGAAGACCTTGTTCTTCTCCTCGGAGATCGCCCGCGGCTCCAGTGCGGTCGGCGGCTCCATCGCGACGAACGACAGCACCTGCAGAACGTGCGTGACGACCATGTCCTTGAACGCGCCGGTCGGCTCGTAGAACGTGGCCCGCTGGTCCAGCCCGAGCGACTCGGGGATGTCGATCTGCACGTGGTCGATGAAGTTGCGGTTCCAGATCGGCTCGAACAACCCGTTCGCGAACCGGAACGCGAGGATGTTGAGCGCCGCCTCCTTGCCGAGGAAGTGGTCGATCCGGAACACCTGCGCCTCGTCGAAGGTCTCGTGGACGAAGTCGTTCAGGTCGATCGCGCTGGCCAGGTCGTCGCCGAACGGCTTCTCCATCACGACCCGCGCATTGTCGACCAGGTCCGCGTCGCGCAGCATCGCGATCACGGCCTGGGCCGCCTTCGGGGGCACGGACAGGTAGTGCAGCCGGCAGGCGTCCGGGCCGAGCAGCGCCTCCGCCGACTTGACCGCGGCGGCGAGCGCCTCAGGCCCGGCCGTCACCGGCACGTACTCGAGCCGGTCGGCGAACACCGCGCATTCCTCGTCGCTCATCCGATGCGTGCCGAACGTCTCCACTGCTTCCCTGGCCCGGGCCCGGAACTCTTCCGTGGTCAGGTCCTCGGTCGCCGACCCGATGATGCGTACGTCGGGAGCGAACTTGGACTGCTGCAGATACGCCAGACCGGGCAGCAGTTTGCGCTTGGCCAGGTCACCGGTCGCGCCGAACAGCACGATCACGTGCGGCGCCAGCGGCGCCGGGTCGCGCCGCGAGGGCCGCGACCCCGGTGCCGGGTACGCGATGGTCTGGGTACGGTCAGGCATTCAGTCCTCCCACGGACGCCACCGGAGCCAACATCCGCAGTGTAGGTGCCTGAGGTGACGCTCCGGCGTCAGGCGGTTTGCCAGAGTCCTAGGACGTTGCCTTCGGGGTCTTCGAAGTACGCGGCGAAGCCCATGTCGCCGACGGCCATCTTCTCGCCGACCTGCTTGCCGCCGAGGCTCTCCACGGTCTTCAGCGCGGCGTCGACGTCGGGCACGTCGACGGTGAGCACCGGGCGGGTGAGGTCCTTGGTGCGCTGGAACATACCGCCGTTGATGAAGCCGGGCTCGGACGGCATCGCCTGCTCGTCCACCGGTCCGGTCGAGGCCATCGTGTAGTCCATCTCGGGCATCTCCATCAGGTTCCACCCGAACGCCTCGCGGTAGAACGCTCGCGCTCGCTCACCGTCGTCGTACGGAACCTCGAAGTGCACAATTCTGCCGGTCATAGCCATTCCCCTCCCCGGGTGGTCCACTGCTGCCGACGCTAGTCCCGGCAGGTCGTTTCAGCCAGATCTGGACGACTACGGTGGAGCTGTCTGTTTGCGTCGGACCCGTTCGTCGGTGGGGTGAGACGGGCTGTGGAGGAGGACCATGAAGTACTTGCTGATGATCTGTGGTGACGAGTCGCACGCGAACGACGGCTGCGGCGGCTGGTCGGAGGAGATGGAGGAGCGCGGCGTGGTCGCGGGCGGTGCCGGGCTCCGGCCGCCGGCGGAGGCGACGACCGTGCGGGTCCGCAACGACGAACTGCTGCTCACCGACGGCCCGTTCGCGGAGACCAAGGAGCAGATCGGCGGCTTCGTGCTGATCGACTGCGCCGACCTGGACGAGGCGATCGAGATCGCCGCCAAGCACCCGGCAGCGAGCTACGGCACCATCGAGATCCGCCCGGTGCTGGAGCCACCGCCGGGGGTGAGGTGACGTTCGAGGAGATCTGCCGGCAGGAGTGGGGCCAGGTGGTCGCCACCCTGATCCGCGTGACCGGTGACTGGGAGCTCGCCGAGGAGGCCGCCCAGGAGGCGTTCGCCGCGGCCCTGGAGCGCTGGCCGCGCGACGGCGTACCGGACAAGCCCGGTGCCTGGCTGACCACCACCGCACGCAACCGCGCGATCGACTGGCTGCGCCGGGAGGCTGTCGGCGCCGCCAAACTGCAGGAGGTGGCTGTGATGACGCAGGAGCCGGAGGCGCCGTACGACGTACCGGACGACCGGCTGCGGTTGATGTTCACATGCTGCCATCCGGCGCTGGCCATGGAGGCCCGGGTCGCGTTGACACTGCGGACGCTGGCCGGCCTCAGTACGGCGGAGATCGCACGGGCGTTTCTGGTGCCGGAGACAACCATGTCGAAGCGACTCACCCGGGCCAAGCAGAAGATCCAGCACGCCGGCATCCCCTACCGGGTCCCGCCGTCGCACCTCCTGCCGGAGCGGACGCCCGCAGTACTGGCGGTTCTCTACCTGCTGTTCAACGAGGGGTACTCCGATGTCGTCCGCAGCAGCCTGAGCGCGGAGGCGATCCGGCTGACGCGGCTGGGCGTGCAGTTGATGCCGGACGAGCCGGAGGCCGCCGGGCTGCTCGCCCTCATGCTGCTCCACGACGCGCGCCGCGAGACCCGTCTGACGGCCGACTGCGAGCTGATCACGTTGGAGGACCAGGACCGGACTCGGTGGGACGGTGAACTGATTGCCGAGGGCGAGCAACTGCTCGACGCGACGCTCCGCCGCGGCGCACCCGGGCCCTACCAGGTGCAGGCCGCGATCGCCGCGTGTCACGCCACCGCCCGTACGGCGGCCGACACGGACTGGCCGCAGATCGCGGCACTGTACGGACAGCTCAAGCAGACTCCGGTGGTCGCGCTCAACCGAGCGGTCGCGATCGGCATGGCAGATGGGCCAGCCGTAGGACTGCGGCTGGTGGATGACCTGGCCGCTGGGCCGTTGACCGGCTATCACCTGCTCCCGGCGACCCGCGCGGACTTCCTCCGGCGCCTCGGGCGGTGGTCCGAGGCGGCATCGGCGTACCGGGAGGCGATCGAACTGGCCGGGACGGATGCGGAACGCCGATTTCTGCGAAGAAGGTTGCGTGAGGTGTCTGTCCGGGCCTGATCCGTTCGTCGGTGCGACGAAAGGAGATTGCTCATGACTGACATCCGAGCGGCCATCGCAGGTGAGCGGGCCGACCTCGCCGACATCCTCGCGGGTCTGCCTGCGGACGACTGGGACAAGCCGAGCCTGTGCAAGGGCTGGCGGGTGCGCGAGGTCGTTGCCCACATCACCATGCCGTTCCGCTACTCGACTCCGCAGTTCCTGCTGGGGATGGTGAAGGCGCGCGGGAAGTTCGACCGGTTCGCCGATGTGGCGGCCCGGTGTGACGCGGCGGCCTTGAGCGCGGCGGAGCTGACCGCCGGCCTGCGCGACAACGTCGACCACGGGTGGAAGCCGCCGGGCGGTGGGTACGAGGGCGCACTGTCGCACGACGTGATCCACGGCCTCGACATCACCGTTGCCCTCGGCATCGACCGGACCGTACCGGCCGATCGCCTGCGGCACATCCTCGGCGACCTGAAGCCACGCCAGCTCAAGTACTTCGGCGTCGACCTCACCGGCATCGAGCTTCACGCCACCGACCTGGACTGGACGTTCGGCGCCGGCGAGCCCCTCACCGGCGCCGCCCAGGACCTGCTGCTGATCCTGTCCGGGCGCTCCCTCCCTCCCGGCCACCTCACCGGCCCAGCAGCCGCCCGTTTCACGACAGGAGTCTCCCGCTGATCGTCAGCCCGCCCTCGGACTGAGGATCAGGACAGTTCGGCGATCCACTTGCGCAGGTCAACGTCGGACACCTCACTGGCCGGCGTCACGTGCGCGAACGGTCCGGCGGCCGTCACCAGCGCGATCGTGACGTCCGTCGGGCTGCTCGCGAAGGATGCTGCCGTCGCGCCCTTGATGTCGACGCCGACCGGGGCGGGGAACGTGCCCACCGTCTTCAGGACCGAATCGACAAAGGCCTTCTCGTCCTCGGGGTTGAGCAACGAGCCCTTCCAGTCCTCGCCGGGTGCCGCGAACAAGAAGCCCACCACGGCCGGCTTGCCGTCGTGCGTCATCGGCAGCACCCGGCCGAGCGTGGCGCGGATCCCGTCCGCCGGTCCCGCCACGACGACGTACGGTCTGGTGGCGTAGAGAGCCGTGTTGATGAACCCACCACCGACGGCGGGAAGCTCTGCGGGGTAGATACCGTGCGTTTCTTCCTCGTCGCCGCCCGGCGGTTCTTCCGTCGAGAACTCGTCCTCACCCGGCGGCACCTCGGTCGAGAACGTGTCCGGTTTGGTCTCCGCGCCGAAGGTCACCTCCGTCGGGGTGTCCGTGCCGTCGGCCATGATGAGGCCGGTCTTCTCGTCCAGGGCGATCTCTCGCGCCGCCTGCGGCTCGGTCGGATCGGTCTCGGACGGCACCGTCTCGTCGCAGTGGTAGCGCGCCGCGGTCCGGTCGAACAGTGTCTTGGTGCCCAGCTTCTTCGCTCCCGGACAGAACTTCCGGAACTCGTCGCTGTCGGGCTGGTAGAACCACGTGGCGACGGGAACCTCGTTCCGGTCGGGATTCTCGAACCGCTGGTACTGCGGGGAGTCATCAGGAAGGTGCATCAGCAGGGCCTTCCCGTCCCACACCTGGAACACGCCGGCATCCGGACCGCTGACCACCGTGAGCCGGTATCTCCCACTCGCCTCCGCGATCACCTCGATCGTCTCAGAGTCCCCACTCTCGCTCGACACACTGAGCATCCGGACCACGTCCGACGACGCGGCCCCACCCCCATCCGCCTCGTTCTCACCACAGCCGCCTGCCGCAGCGACCACTACGGCGACGACCACGAGCTTCCACGCATTCCCCCACCACACAGCCATCGCGACTGCGCTCCTCCCCGGACCGGCGAACTTCAGGGGCGGTTGAGCTCAGTGTGCTCTCCCGGGCCCTGCCTGCACAGGGCCCAGGAGTCCAGAGTCAGAGCAGCCGTGGGTGGGTGAGGTTTGCCTTGCGAAGGCCGGATGTACGACGGTCGGCGGCCTGGTGACGGAAGAGGCGGCCGCCGTAGCGGAGCCATTGGGGCCGGCCGTTCGCGTCGAAGACGAAGTTGACTCGGATGTGGGTGGGTTGGCCGGACGGGTCGAGCGCCAGGGCATAACCGTTGCGGTAGAACACGAGCCGGAGGGCGTCCTCGCCGTCGACCTTGGCGACCAGTTCACCGTCGTCGGCGACCAGGTCCAGCCCGAGGTCGCTCGGTTGCCCGTCGAACCCGATCTGCTGCGAGACGTACGTCCCTTGGTACGCTGCCAACCGGTGCGGCGGCAGCTCCCGAGGTACGGCGCGCAGGTTGCTCACGTCGGCGAACTCACGCAGCGCCCAGTCGTCGGCGAACAGCTCAGCCACCAGCGACGGACCGCTCTCGGAGTTCGTCAGCAGCGTGATGGCGAAGTCGCGCTCCGGGACCATCAGGAAGCCGGAGTGCTGACCGGACCAGTCGCCGCCGTGCTGTACGACGGTCGGCCCCTCGGCCGTTGGCCGCAGCATCCAACTGACCCCGACGCCGTTCAGCTCGACGAACAGCGTGCCGCCGGGACCCGGGTCGGACTGCATCGCACGGCGGGACCGGTCTGTGAGCAGGTGCGGGAACCCGGAGTGGCCCAGGTGGTAGCGCGCGTACCGCAGCTGGTCGTGGGCGCTCGAGATCAGCCCACCGGCCGCGTGCAGACTGCGCGGCATCGCGTCGAAGGCCGGCTCGACGACAGGCTTGCCGTCGACGATGTTGTGCGAGGCCGCGATGCTGAAGCCCGCGAGCTCGCTGCGGAAGTACCGGCTGTGGGCCAGTCCGAGTGGGTCGACGACGAGCTCGCGGAGGGCTGACTCGTACGGCTTGCCGGTCACGACCTCGAGGATCCGCCCGGCGATCCCGATCGCCGCGTTGTTGTACGAGAACACCTTGCCGAGCGGCGTGAGTTGCGGGACCTGCGTCATGCCGGCGACGTACTGAGCCAGCGCATCGTCGCCCTGACCGGTGTCGAGGAAGTAGTCGCCCTGCCAGCCGGCCGAGTGGTTGAGCAGCTGGCGGACCGTGACGCGGGCGGCGACCGACGGGTCCGAGGTGGTGAAGTCCGGTAGATACCGGCGTACCGGCGCGTCCAGGTGGATCCGGCCGCGCTCGACCAGCCGCATGATCGCGGTGGCGGTGAACGTCTTCGTGGTCGACCCGATCCGGAACACGGTGTCGGCGGTCACCGGCGCCTGCGTGTCGACGCTGGTGACGCCGAAGCCGCGGACGTACTCCCGGCCCCGGTACCACAGGCCCAGGCCGACGCCCGGGATCGCGTACTTCGCCATCCCGGCCTCGATCTTCTCCGCGAGGCGGCCGATCGCGGCGGGTTCACGGACGCTCCCGGCGACGGCGGGCAGCGCGGGTACGGCGGCCAGCGGTACGGCGGCGGCCGCGGCGCGCAGCACCGTCCGCCGGGAGAGGGTGGTTGGTTGGTCCGAACGGTGGATGAGCTGCGAGCGGAGCGACACGGCAGTCTCCTCGGTCGAGGGCGAATGCTTCCGTTCGAGATATTATTACCAAAGTTGGTATCAATGGGAGGCCTGGCCATGAAGGAGTCGCCGACGCCGGTGGCGGATCTGCTGCTGCATCCGGTCCGCTGGCGGATCGTGCAGCGGGTGCTCGGCCGCGAGCTGACCACCACGGAGCTCAAGCACGACCTGCCGGACGTCCCGGCCACGACCCTCTACCGGCACGTCGCCGCACTGATCGAGGCCGGCTATCTCACCGTGGTGCGGGAGCGGCGGGTCCGCGGTACGACGGAGCGCACGCTGTCGCTGGACCAGACGAAGGTCGGGCGGATCGACGAGCGGGAGGCGCGCGCGATGACGCCGGAGCAGCACCGGCAGGCGTTCCTGCTGATGCTGACCCGGCTCGCCGCCGACTTCGACCGCTTCGTCGAGCGCGGCGACCTCTACCCGCGGCTCGGCCAACTCGGCTACAGCCAGCTCGCCCTGTACGTCGACGCCGACGACCTCGCCAATCTGCGCGTGGGCCTCAAGGCCCTACTCGAGCCCCACCTCCTGGAACGGCCGGGCAAGGACCGGCTGACCCTTTCGTTGGTCTCGCTGCCGGACGTCTAGGCTGCGGCTCATGCGGGAGCTGGTGGTGATCGGGGTCGGTGCGGGTGATCCGGAGCAGGTGACGATGCAGGCCGTCGCGGCACTGAACCGGGTCGACGTGTTCTTCGTGCTGGACAAGGGCGAGGTCAAGCAGGAGCTCGTGGACCTGCGTGAGGAGATCCTGCGCCGGTACGCCACGGACAAGGACTACCGGGTCGTGGTCGGGCGAGACCCCGAGCGGGACCGGACCACCACGGCGTACGTCGAGGCCGTTGACGACTGGCGGCGGCGCCGGGCCGATGTGTGCGCGGAGCTGATCGCGGCGAACCTCGGTGAGGATCAGGTGGGCGCGTTCCTGGTCTGGGGCGATCCGTCGCTGTACGACAGCACGCTGGCGATCCTGGACGACATCCTGGCCCGCGGCGAGCTCGCGTTCGAGGTCGAGGTGATCCCTGGGATCAGCAGCGTGTCGACGCTGGCGGCGCGGCATCGGGTCGGGCTCAACCAGGTGGGCCGGCCGATCCAGATCACCACCGGCCGGCGGCTGGCGAAGGCCTGGCCGGAGGACGTGGACGATGTGGTGGTGATGCTGGACGCGCAGACCGCGTTCACGTCGTACGCCGATGAGGAGGTCGACATCTACTGGGGCGCGTACCTCGGGACTCCGGACGAGCTCCTCATCTCCGGCCCGCTCCGCGACGTCGCACCCGAGATCGAGAAGGTTCGCGCCGAAGCCCGCGACCGCAAGGGCTGGATCATGGACACCTACCTACTACGTAGGACGCCTAGACCAAAGATGTAGGTGGTTTGGCCGTCGGGGCGAGGCGCCTGACGACCGATCCGCGCGAGGGTCTCGGCATGACGAAGAAACTCGTGGGGATACTTGCGGCTGGACTTGCTCCGGCCGCGCTTCTGGTGAGTGCCGCGCAGCCCAGTGCGGCTGCGGATCCGACCGTCGTACGGACTGATGGCGGGCTCGTGCAGAGCACGGCCGTCGGGGATGCGCTGGTCTACAACGGGATCCCGTACGCCGCTCCGCCGATCGGCCCGTTGCGGTGGAAGGCGCCGCAACCCGCGAAGCCGTGGGACGGCGTACGGCAGTCGAAGGTCAGCAACCCATGTCCGCAGCAGGCCAACCCGGAGGTGCCCGACGGCGCGTCGGCCGAGGACTGCCTCTACCTGAACGTCACCACACCGGCAGCCAAGTCGGCCAAGCCGCGAGGCGTGCTGCTGTGGATTCCGGGCGGCGGCTTCTTCTCCGGCGCTGGCTACAACTACGGTGCGTCCAGGCTGGCCGCCCGCGGCGATGTGATCGTGGTGACGATCAACTACCGCCTCGGCATCTTCGGGTTCTTCGGCTACCCGGGTCTGCCGGGCTCCGGCACCTACGGTCTTCAGGACCAGCAGGCAGCACTGCGCTGGGTGCAGCGGAACGCGCGAGCCTTCGGTGGCGACCCGCGCAACGTCACAGTGGCCGGCGAGTCCGCCGGCGGCATGAGCGTGTGTGCGCAGCTCACCTCGCCCACCGCGACGGGCCTGTTCGCGAAGGCGATCATGCAGAGCGGTTCGTGCAACTTCAACTGGGACGACAACAGCCAGTACCCGGGCCAGGCGGCCGACTCCCCCTTCATTCCGGTGAGCAGGGTCCAGGCCAACGGCAAGGAATGGGCCGAGGGCAACAAGGACAAACTCGGCTGCAAGCCCGGCCAGTCCATGCTCGCCTGTCTCCAGGCCGCGAAGTCCGACGTACTGCTCGAGGACACACTGCAGTTCACCCAGATCGGGTACGGCGGTACTGCGACGATGCCACTGAGTCCCGCGAAGGCGCTGAAGGCCGGACTGTTCCACCGCGTGCCGGTCCTGTCCGGCAACAACCACGACGAGGCCGCAGCGTGGTTGGTTGCCTTCGGCGACGTCACGGCCGAGAACTACCCGCAACTGGTGACCAACATGGTCGGCGCACGGCAGGCAGCGAAGGTACTGCGTGAGTACCCGCTCAACCGGTACGACTCTGCCGCGGCAGCCTGGACAGCCGTCACCACGGACCGGATCTGGTCCTGTACTCAGCTCGCCAGCGATCAGCAGGCCGCTCGCAGCGTGCCGGTCTATGCGTACGAGTTCGCGGACAAGCACTCGCCCCTCGCAGACGACGGACTGGGCGCCATCCACGCCGCGGAGTTGCCGTACCTCTTCGGCCTCGGCAACTACGACTTCCCGTTCCCGGAGCCCCAGCAGCGGCTGTCGAACCAGATGATCGACTACTGGACGGCGTTCGCCCGCACCGGCAACCCGAACGGCCCCGACCGGCCGCACTGGTCCCCCACCACGAGTCGCACCGTCACCGGGCTCTCACTGGCTCCCACGGACCAGACCGGCATCCGGCCGGTGAACCTCAGCACCGAGCACCACTGCGGTTTCTGGGCCGGGATCAGCTGACCTTGCGCACCAGGTCCCAGCCCCGCAGTACCACCGGGGACAGGATCAGCAGGAGCAGCGCGTAGAACTTGACCCCCGGGACCAGAGCCGCGAGCAGGAACGCGATCAGCGTCAACCCGGTCAGCGCCAGGGAGCCGATGAGCTCCCGGGGGCCGACCGGGTTGTCGGGGTTCTCGAGCTCCGCATGGTCGTGGATCATCCAGGTGAGCGCGGACTGGCAGATGCTGAGCACCAGGATCGTCCCGGTGTAGAGCCCTGCGGTGAACCGGTCGCTCTCGTAGGTGCCCACGATCTCGGTCGGGAAGGGCAGGAACACGATCGTGAGCAACCAGGCGAGGTTCAGGCGCATCATCGCCGAGGTGTACGCGCGGACGTGTTCGAACACCCGATGATGGCCGAGCCAGAAGTTCGCGATCACCACGAAGCTCAGCAGGAACGAGAACAGCTGAGGCCAGTGCTCGGTGATCACCTCGGGTGCGTCCAGCCCGTCCGCCTTGGACTCGGTGACCACCTCGACCAGCGGCAGGATCAGCAGGGTGATGGCGATGGCGACGACCGCGTCGGTGAACAGGACCAGCCGGTCCGGGTTCCTCGTCTTACTCACGGCCGACACAGTAGCGGCCGGTCAGTTCCGCGGAGCCCTCAGCAGAGTGGTCGACAGCACGAGCGCACCGAGGACGAACGCTGCCGCGGCGAGCCAAGCGACTCCGTAGCCGTCCCGGAGTGCCAGTGCGTCGCTCGCACCGTCAGCCATCCTGCTGGTCGTGGTGGACGCGGCCAGAGTCGCCAGTACGGCGGTCCCCACTGCGGCACCGGCCTGCTGCGCGGTGTTGTTCAGCCCCGAAGCCAGTCCGGCATCGCCCGCGTCGGCGCCCGACATCGCGAGCATGATCGCTGCCGGGATGGCCAGGCCGATGCCGGCTCCCATCACCGCGAGGACGGGCGCGACGTTGACGACGTACGAGCCATCGACCGGTGCTTGGCTGATCCAGAGCAGTGCGGCCAGGAAGGCTGCCAGCCCGGCGATCAGCATGGTGCGTGGGCCGAAGCGGACGGTCAGGCGTGGCGCGATGGACAGTGACATCAGCGCGTTCATGATCGGCGCCGGGAGGAAGGCCAGGCCGGTGGTGAGCGAGTCGTAGCCCAGCACCCGCTGCACGTAGAGCGCAGTGGTGAACTGGAAGCCGAAGCCGGCCGCGAACAGCAGGACGACCACGACGTTCGCGACCGTTGTCTGGCGCTTGCGGAAGATGTGCAGTGAGAGCAGCGGGTTCATGCTGCGGGCCTGGCGGAGTACGAACGCGGCCAGGAGCAGGACCGCCGCGGCAGCCAGGACAAGCGTGCGCGTGAGCTCCGCGCGCGGCTCGGCGGTCTGGACGATCGTGTAGACGGCGAGCGAGAGACCCGCGGTGACCAAGACCGCGCCGAGTACGTCGGCTCCCTTGGTGAGGCCGAGGCCCTTGTCTGCTTGCAGGAGCCGGACGGCGAACGCGAGCGAGACGAGACCGATCGGCACGTTGATGAGGAAGGACCAGTGCCAGCCGACAGTCTGGGTGATGACGCCGCCCAGGATCAGACCGATCGACGCACCACTGGCCGACGTGAAGCTGTAGACACCCATCGCGCGGGCTTGCTCGCCAGGGGCCGGGTAGAGGCCGACAATCATCCCGAGAATCACGGCCGAGGCGAGTGCCCCGCCGACTCCCTGCAGGAAACGCCCTGCGATCAGTACTTCGGAGCTGCCCGCCGTACCGCACAGCAACGACGCGGCCGTGAACAACCCGAGCCCGGCCAGGAAGACCCGCTTGCTTCCGATCAGGTCCCCGATCCGTCCGGCCAGCAGGAGCAAGCCCGCGAAGGCGATCAGGTACGAGTTCATCACCCAGGCGAGGCCGGCCTGTGAGAACCCCAGATCACCCTGGATCGTCGGCAACGCGACCGTCACCACGGTCCCGTCGAGGATGATCATCAACTGCATGACGCACAACACCAGCAGGGCTTTCGTCCGCCCGGCCGCCACCGAACGCCCCGCCTGAACCGCCGTTTCCACTGCCATCACCCATCTCCTTGCCCAGCTCGAAGCAGAACAAGTACGACGGTAGCAGATCGTTCCGTACTAGACGATCTTTTTGTGGATTACCTCGCGCGTTGCCGGGCGCGGCGGACGGAAACGGCTTCGACCGGGACCGAGAGGTGGCCGTCCACCAGGTCGACGAGGGCGTCGACGAACGGCTTGCGTTCGCTGGCGGTGAGGGCGTCGAGGACCTCGGCGTGGACCCGGTCGACGATGCGCTGACCCTCCGCGGCGATCTTGGCGCCGGCCGGCGTGACGGCGATGATGCGGGCGCGGCGGTCGGTGGCGGAGGGCTTGCGCTCGGCGTACCCGGCCTCTTCGAGCGCGTCGACGGTGACGACCATCGTGGTCTTGTCCATGTACGCCAGTTCGGCGATCTGGATCTGGGTGCGCTCCTCCTCCAAGGCATGCCGCAGTACGCACTGCATGCGCACCGTCAGTCCGATCTCCGCCAGCGCAGCGGACAACTGCGTCTCGAGCACATGGCCGGCATGCGTGAGGTAGCCGGTGAGGTCGGGAACCGTGCGGACTGGAGTCTTCGCCATAACCTCCAGAGTAACGCGAGATCATCTACTGCCAGATCATCTCGCGCCGAATCATCCCCCGTCGCCCCAACCGCGTGCAGACCCTGCCACCGGCCTCCGACAGTTTGCTTGATAGCGGGAATGCGACGTGCAGGGCGGTGTCGGGAAGTCGCCAGTGTGGGGGGTTCGCGGACGGTTGGCTGGTTGGCATGACTGTCGTGACAACGCCGACGCCGACCGTTCGCTGGTTCGGGGTCATTGCGGTGACGTTGGGGATTTTCACCATCACCACCACCGAGATCCTGCCGATCGGACTGCTCACCCCGATCGGGACCACCTTCTCACTCACGCCCGGACGCACCGGCTGGCTGATGACCATGCCCGGACTCGTGGCGGGCGTCGCAGCGCCGGTGATCACGGTCGCCACCGCCCGGCTGGACCGGCGGCTGATGCTGTGCGCCCTCATGGTGCTGCTCGCGGTCGCCGGACTCCTCGCGGCTGCCGCGCCGGTCTACTGGATCGAACTGCTGGCCCGGTTCCTCGTCGGCTTGACCGTCGGCGGCTTCTGGTCGATCGGCGCCGGACTGGCCGCGCGGCTCGTCCCCGAACGGTGGACTGTCCGCGCAACCGCAGTCATCTTCTCCGCGGTGCCCTTCGGCTCGGTGCTCGGCGTACCAGCAGGCACCGTCTTGGGTGAGCTCGCCGGCTGGCGTACGTCGTTCGCCGTACTCGGGGGGCTATCGCTGGTGGCGCTGACCGCTCTCTATCTCACCGTGCCGCCGCTGCCGCCGCTGCAGGTGACCAGGCTCGTCGTACTCCGGGATGCGCTCCGCCGCAGCAAGCGCGCGATCGTCGTCACCTGCATGCTCGTGACGGCGCACTTCGCCACCTACACCTACGTGACGCCCTTCCTCCGCGAGGTCGTGCGACCGGAGCTGATCGGTGTGTTCCTGCTGGTGTACGGCGCCGCCGGCATGGTCGGCAATCTCATCGCGGCTACGGCGGTCGCACGCAGCGTCCACCTCACCTTCGCCGGATCCGCCGCCTGCATCGCCACTGCAACCCTTCTGTTGCCCGTCCTGGGCCGCAGTACGGCGGGAGCCTTGGCGCTGCTGATCGTGTGGGGCATCGGGTACGGCGGTGTGCCGGTCTGCTCGATGAGCATGTTCGCCAAGGCCGCGCCGGCGTCGCGGGAGGCGGCGACTGTGCTGTTCACCGGCTCGTTCCAGGCGGTGCTGTCGACCGGGGCACTGCTGGGCGGTCTGGTGGTGGACGGCTGGTCGGTGTCGACTGTCATGGTCGCGGGTGGGGTGTGCGCGGCGCTGACCGCCGGAGTGCTGCTGTGGTCCAGAGCACAGGAGGCGGGGACGTAGCATCGCGGTTGTGTCGAGGACTCAGACGGATCGGTGCCCGGGTGTGCTGACGGTGCACCAGGCGGCCGACGGAGGCCTTGCGCGCGTCCGCCTGCCGGGTGGCGTGGTTCGTGCCGACCAGTTCGACGTACTGCGGACGGCCGCTGCAGAACTCGGAGACGGGCGACTCGAGCTGACGTCGCGGGCGAACGTGCAGATCCGCGGACTGGCGCCGGATGCGCCGGTTGAGCTGTCGCAGCGGTTGTTCGAGGCCGGACTGTTGCCGTCGCTGCCCCACGAGAGGGTGCGGAACATCCTGGCGTCGCCGCTCTCCGGTCTGGACCAGGACAGCCGGTACGACGTACTACCAGTCGCGGCTGCGGTGGACCGGGATCTGTGTGCTCGGCCTGGGTTGGCTGAGCTGCCGCGGCGGTTCCTGTTCGCGCTGGATGACGGGCGCGGGGATCTGGCCGGGGTGCGGGCGGACGTGTTGGTCCGGGCAGTAGATGAGCGTGACGGGCTGTTGAGGCTTGGCACTCGCGGGGTGCGGGTGGGCTGGGGTGAGGTGGCCGAGGTGATGGTCGCTGCGGCTGAGGCGTTCCTGGAGGAGCGTGAGGGGCAGGAGTGGCGGATCACGGAGCTCGAGCGTGGTGAGGAGCGGATCCTCGACCGCTTGGGGTTGCACGCTGCGGAAGAGCTGCCGAGCACCAGCTCGGTGGTGCAGGCCGGGCAGCACGGGTCGGGGCTGGTGGTCACAGTGCCGCTGGGAAGTCTCAACCAGGAACAGGCGGCCGGTGTCGCGGCCGCGGCGCGGGGTGGCGCCGGTGTGATCCGGGTGACGCCTTGGCGGTCGGTTGTAGTGCAGGGCGTGAGTGGTGAAGAGCTGGAGCGGGTTGGGTTGGTCACAGATCCCGACTCGGCGTGGAACGGTGTGACAGCGTGTGCGGGGCAGCCGGGATGCGCGAAGGCGCTGGCGGATGTGCGGGCCGACGCGCGGCGGGTGACGCCGCGGCTGCCGCGGCACGAGCGGCCGATCCACTGGTCCGGCTGTGAACGGCGCTGTGGCAAGCCGGCCGGCGAGTTCGTCGACGTACTTGCCGTGGGCAACGGATATGTGATCGACGGTGAGCGGATGGGGACGTGGTGAGCGGGTTCGAGTACGTGCGCGACGGCGCGGAGATCTACCGGCGGTCGTTCGCGACGATCCGGGCGGAAGCCGCGCTCGGCGACCTCCCGGCCGACGTGGCGCAGGTCGCGGTCCGGATGATCCACGCCTGCGGGATGACCGACCTTGTCGCCGACCTGGCCTGGTCGCCGAGCGTGGTCAAGAACGCCCGGACCGCACTCCAGAACGGCGCACCGATCCTGTGCGACGCGCAGATGGTGGCCGCCGGTATCACCCGGCGGCGCTTGCCCGCGGACAACCAGGTCATCTGCACACTGCGCGAGCCGGGTGTCCCGGAGCTGGCCCAGCAACTGCAGACCACCCGCAGCGCCGCGGCCGTTGATCTATGGCACGACCACCTGGCCGGCTCGGTCGTTGCCATCGGCAACGCGCCGACCGCACTCTTCCGACTGCTCGAGCTGCTCGAGGACGGCGCGCCCCGACCGGCCGCGATCCTCGGCATCCCCGTCGGTTTCATCGGCGCCGCCGAATCCAAGGACGCACTGGCGGCGAACGATCTCGGCCTGGAGTACCTCGTCGTCCGCGGCCGCCGAGGCGGAAGCGCGATCACCGCAGCCGCTGTCAACGCCATCGCAAGCGAGGAAGAGTGACCGGCAGATTGTGGGGCGTCGGGCTCGGCCCGGGCGACCCCGAACTGGTCACGGTCAAGGCAGCCCGGCTGATCGGTGCCGCGGACGTGATCGCGTTCCACAGCGCGCGGCACGGCCGGAGCATCGCCCGCTCGGTCGCAGCGCCGTACTTGCGGGATGGCCAGCTCGAGGAGCACCTCGTCTACCCGCTGACCACCGAGACGACCGATCACCCCGGTGGCTACCAGGGTGCGATGGATGACTTCTACGCCGACTGCGCCGCCCGGCTGGCCGCGCATCTCGACGCCGGCCGGGACGTCGTCGTACTGGCCGAAGGCGATCCGTTGTTCTACGGGTCCTATATGCACATGCACAAGCGGCTGGCCGACCGGTATCCGTGCGAGGTGGTCCCCGGCGTGACATCGGTGAGCGCGGCGGCCGCCGTGCTCGGGCGACCGTTGTGCGAGCGGGACGAGATCCTCACCGTGCTGCCGGGCACGCTGCCGCCCGACGTACTCGCGGATCGGCTCCGGAACACGGATGCGGCCGCGGTGATGAAGCTCGGGCGCACGTTCGAGAACGTCCGGGAGGCGTTCGAGCTGGCCGGGCGGGCCGACGAGGCCTGGTACGTCGAGCGCGCGACGACGGACGCGCAACGCACGGCACCCCTGGGCGAGGTCGATCCCGGGAGCGTGCCGTACTTCTCGCTCGCGCTGCTCCCCAGTCCGATCAACACAACCTTCACCGCACCGGCGCCCAAGACCGCCACGGACGGCGAGGTCACCGTGGTCGGGCTGGGTCCGGCTGGACCGGAGTGGATGACGCCCGAGGTCCGGGCGGCGATCGCGAGTGCCGACGACCTGATCGGCTACGGCCCGTACGTCGACCGGCTGCCGGACCGCGCTCGGCAGCGCAAGCATGGGTCGGACAACCGGGTCGAGTCCGAGCGGGCCGCGTTCGCCCTCGATCTGGCTCGCAAGGGCTCGAAGGTGGTTGTGGTCTCGTCCGGCGATCCCGGCGTGTTCGCCATGGCCAGTGCGGTCACCGAGGTCGCGTCCGAGCCGGAGTACGCCGATATCGCCGTACGCGTGCTGCCCGGGATGACCGCGGCGCAGGCCGTCGCGAGCCGGGTCGGCGCGCCGCTCGGGCACGACTTCTGCGTGCTGTCGCTGTCGGACCGGTTGAAGCCGTGGGACGTGATCGCCGGCCGGCTGACCGCGGCCGCCGCGGCTGACCTGGTGATCGCGATCTACAACCCGGCGTCGAAGTCCCGGACCTGGCAGGTCGGCGCCACCCGCGACCTGCTGCTCGAACACCGTTCGCCCAACACGACCGTCGTGATCGGCCGGGATGTGGGTGGTACCGGGGAGTCGATCACCGTGACAACGCTGGCCGAACTGGACCCCGGGCAGGTTGACATGCGCTGCCTGTTACTGATCGGGTCGTCCCAGACCCGCACCGTGCCCCGCCCGGCCGGACCCCTGGTCTTCACTCCCCGTCGATATCCGGTCACGGACAGTGAGCCCACGCCAGGGGCCGGTTAAATCCGCCCTCCGGCAGTGTCGGACCAGACTCCGAGGGGTAGGTCTGGCGCGAGGCTGACCAGTGAGGAGAAGCGGAGATGGCTCAGCAGTACGGCGACACCGCCGCAGCGCAGTACAGCGGTGACACCGCCACCATGACTGCCCCCGGTTCGGTCGCGCCCGACTCGGACGCGACCACCACCCAGCGCTACGAGGAGGCCCGCGCCGCCGCGCACCGTGCGATGAGCAACGTCACGATCGTTCCGGACCAACTGCCGGCACCGACCTCCGCCACCGAGCCCATCACCGACCCCGACCTGCTCGCCTACCGCGGCTTCAAGTTCGGCGCTGCCTTCTTCGGCTGGTTGATCTCCATCGCGATGTCAGTGCTGCTGCTGGCAGCCGCGGCCGCCGCCGCGCTCGGTACGGCGGAGGTCCTGGACTACTCCCGGGCTGACGCCGAGGCCCAGCCCGGGGCCGCGGGCATCACCGCGGCGTCGGTCGTCGTACTGATGGTGACCCTGGCGTTCTTCACCGGCGGGTACGTCGCCGGCCGGCTGGCGCGGTTCGACGGCGGCCGGCAGGGCTTCGGCGTGTGGATGCTCGCGCTGCTGTTCTCGGTGCTCGCGGCCGGTGCCGGTGCCTTCGGAAACAGCCGGTACGACTGGCTCGACGACCTGAACCGGCCGGACGTGGCGTTGTCCAACGACACTCTGGCCATGGGCGGGATCGTCGCCGCCGCGACCCTGGTGGTCCTCGCGCTGCTGTTCGCGATCCTCGGTGGCAAGGCCGGCCGGCGCTACCACGACAAGATCGACACGCTGCTGGACTGACGGTCACCGATCCACCACGCATGGCCAGCGGCCCGGACGGGTACCGGAGGGGCGACACGGGGCCTGTTTGGTGAGGAGAACTGACCATGGTCCAGCAATATCGGGACGACACGGACACTCAGCAGGTCGACGAGACGCGTTCGCTGCGCCGCGCCGAGCACGACTCTGACTCGCGGCCGGCGGGTCACGTCGACTCGCGGCCGGCAGGTCACGTCGACGAGGACCAGGACACGCGGCCGCTGCACCGGGCGAACGTCCGGACGTCCGCCGCGACCGAGGTGGACCCGGCGTACCGGGGCTTCAAGGGCGGTTCGGCCTTCTTCGGCTGGCTGGTCGCGGTCGGGCTGATCGCGCTGCTGACCGGTATCGTCGGCGCGATCGCCGCGGCGGTCGACTACGCGACCACGATCGACTGGAACGCCGCCGAGTCCGACGCCGGCACCATCGGCATCGCCTCCGGCGCGATCCTGCTGCTGATCCTCGCGGTCGCCTATTACAACGGTGGGTACGTCGCCGGCCGGCTCGCCCGCTTCGACGGTGCGCGGCAGGGCTTCGGCGTCTGGCTGATCGGTTTCCTGGTAACGGTCGTCGTCGCGGCGATCGCCGCGCTGGCCGGTTCGCAGTACGACGTACTGGACCGGGTGGACCTGCCGTCGGTGCCGATCACGAACGAGACCCTGACCACCGGTGGAGTGATCGCGGTCGTGGCGGCTGTCGTGGTGACGCTGCTCGCCGCGTTGATCGGCGGCAAGGCCGGTCAGCGGTACCACCGTCGCATCGACACCAGTGGCGACTGACCACTGACGAGCCAGACCTGGTCCAGGGCGCCCCACGGACCCGGACGGCGGATAACCCCTATCCGCCGTCCGGGTCTTCCTATGCCCGGACCGCCCGGCAGTGCAGGATTCCGAACATGCCCGCTCGCACCGCTCTCGTCGTCGGAGGCACCAGCGGGATCGGCGCGGCGACGGTCCGCCGACTCAGCGCCGACGGACTGCAGGTCGTCGCGGCAGGACTTGGCGCCGGGCCGTCCGAGGTGGACCTCGACCTGCGTGAGCCGAGCGCACTCGAGCAACTGATCGGTTCGCTCGACCGGCTGGACGTCCTGGTGAACGCGGCCGGCATCATCCGCCGCGGTGACGAGCATCAGCCGGAGGTGTTCCGGGAGGTGCTCGAGATCAATCTGACCGGTGCACTGCGGGCCTCCGAGGCCGCACACGACCTGCTCGCCGCGAGCCGCGGCTGCATCGTCAACGTCGCCTCGATGCTGAGCTACTTCGGTGGTCCGCTCGTTCCGGCGTACAGCGCCAGCAAGGGTGGGATCGTCCAGCTGACCAAGTCCCTCGCGGTCGCCTGGGCGGCCGACGGCATCCGGGTGAACGCGGTCGCACCCGGCTGGATCGCCACCGACCTGACCGCCGCACTGCAAGCCGATCCGGCCGCCGCCGACCGGATCCTCTCCCGTACGCCGATGGCCCGCTGGGGCAAGGCCGAGGAGGTCGCCGGGGCGATCGCCTTCCTGGCCGGCCCGGACGCGGGGTTCGTCACCGGCGCCGTCCTGCCCGTGGACGGCGGCTACCAGAGCATGTGAAGGAGCAGTCGATGATCCCGGTTTCAGCAGGAGTTCCGGCGGAGATCGCCGTACCCGCGATGCCCGACGACGACCGGTTGTGGGTGCAACAGGCCGAGGGCGTGTGGTTCCGGCCGCTGATGCTGAACACGGTCACCGGCCAGTGGTGCAACCTGCTGAAGGTGACCCGGGCCGGCATCGTGTCCCGGCACCGGCACCCGAGCGCGGTCTTCGGCTACGTGATCAAGGGCAAGTGGCAGTACGACGAGCACGAGTGGGTCGCGGAGACCGGGTCGTTCGTCTACGAGCCGCCGGGCGAGATCCACACCCTGCGGGTGCCGGAGGACTGCACGGAGATGATCACGTTCTTCAACATCTCCGGCGCAATGATCTACGTCGACGAGGCCGGTAACCAGACCGGCTACGAGGACACGTTCACGAAGATCCAGCTGTGCCGCGACCACTACGGCGCGAACGGCCTCGGCGCCGACTACGTGGACCAGTTCATCCGCTAGCCCGGACGACGAGCTCGGTCGGCAGGATCCGGGGACCGTCGTCCGTTCCGTCGATCCGGCGGAGCAGCACCTCCACCATCTCGCGGGCCACCAGCTCGAGCGGCTGCCGGATCGTGGTCAGCGGCGGGTCCGACTCGCGGGCGATCCGGGAGTCGTCGAACCCGCCGACCGCCACTTCCTCCGGGACCCGCCGACCGGCTCGCCGGAGCTCCACCAGAGCTCCCGACGCCAGCAGGTCCGAGGCTGCGAACACCGCGTCGAGGTCCGGGCTGGCCTTGAGCAGTTTCGCCATCGCCTGCCGGCCGGCCTCCTGGCTGTAGTCGGTCGCGGAGACCACGAGCCGCTTGAGCGCCTTCCGCCCGAGCACGTCCTGGTATCCCTGCAACCGTTCCTGTCCCCCGGCGATCTGCGGCGCGCTGATCATCCCGATCCGCCGGTGCCCCTGCTCGACCAGGTACCGCGTCATCTGCCGCGCACCCTCACGGTCGTCGGCAGCGACGTACGGGAGGACGTCGCCGGGTGCGAGCGGCTTGCCGCAGGCAACAGCCGGAACGCCGCCCTCGGCCAGCTCAGCGATCAGCGGGTCACCGAAGTGGGACGAGATCAGCAGTACTCCGTCGACGTGTCCACCGCGGACGTACCGCAGGATCCGGTCCCGGTCGGCGTCGCTGGACTCCAGCATCAGCACCAGGCTGACGTCCTGATCGGCCAGGGCCTGCGTGCACGACCGCAGCAGCACACTGAAGTTCGGGTCCTCGAACAACCGTTCCTGCGGCTCCGAGAGGACGAACCCGATCGCATTGGACCGCTTGGTCACCAGGCTGCGGGCGCTCTGGTTGACCGTGTACCCGGTGTCGGCCATCGCCTGGCGGACCGCCTCGAGCGAGGCGGCGCTGACGTAATGCCCGCCGTTGAGGACCCGCGACACCGTGCCGCGCGAGACTCCGGCCAGTTCGGCGACATCGTCGATGGTCGGGCCACGCCGCATCGCCCGCCGCGCCGCTCCCCGCGATTTCGGGTGAGCGGCGGGTTCGCTGCTCGACGTCCCCCTGCCTGCCACGGGCCCAATCATGTCAGGCCGGTCTGTCTCCCGAGGGGAGGGCGTTCGCGCGAGCCACCCGGCCCAGCCAGCCCGCACTGGTCTTCGGAGTACGAGTCTGGGACGCATAGTCGACGTGGACGATGCCGAACCGCTTCGCGAAGCCCTCGGCCCACTCGAAGTTGTCCAGCAGCGTCCAGACGAAGTACCCGCGGACATCCACGCCGGCAGCGATCGCAGTACGGAGTGCCCTCAGGTGGCCATGCAGATAGTCCACCCGCTGCGGGTCGTCGACAGTTCCGTCGTCGGCCGGTACGTCGTCGTACGCCGCGCCGTTCTCGGTGATGTAGATCGGCGGGATTGTTGGGTAGGTGGTCTGCAGGTCGACCAGTACTTCGCGCAGACCGTCCGGCTGGACCGGCCAGTTCACCGAGGTCACCGGAACGCCTTCGGGAAGGACCGTCTCGTCACCCGTAGGGCCCGCCTGCACGAGGATGCGTCGGTAGTAGTTGATCCCGAGGAAGTCGATCGGCGCGCTGATCAGCCCGAGGTCACCGTCTTGCACGGCATCGAGGTGGATCGGGTAAGTGCCGTGCAGTACCGGGTCGAGGAACAACCGGTGACTGTCGACGTCGACCCGCCGGGCCGCGTCGGCATCGGCCTGCGAGTCAGTCGCCGGCGCGACCGGGCTGACATCCAGCGTGAGGCCGACCTGTTGTCCTGCCGCGTGCCGGCCGTCGCGCAGAGCCTGCAGCGACAGGCCATGAGCCAACAGGAGGTGGTGGACCGCGCGGTCACGCAGTACCTGATCCTTGATGCCCGGCGCGTGGATGCCACTGCCGTAGCCGGCGTGACTCGACACCTTTGGCTCGTTCAGCGTGATCCATTGCTTCACAACGTCCCCGAGCGCGTCATGCACCACCGCCGCGTAGTCCGCGAACCGGTACGCCGTGTCGCGCGCGGGCCAACCGCCCTTGTCCTGCAGGGCTTGCGGGAGATCCCAGTGGTAGAGAGTCACGGACGGGATGACGTCGCGGACGAGCAACTCGTCCACCACCCGGCGGTAGTGGTCCAGACCCTTCTGGTTGATCGCGCCCGAGCCGTCGGGCTGGACCCGCGGCCAGGCGATCGAGAACCGGTAGGCGCCGAGCCCGAGGTCCGCCAGCAATCCGATGTCCTCGGCGTACCGGTGGTAGTGGTCACAGGCGACCTCACCGGTGTCGCCACCGGCGATCGCTCCCGGGACGCGGCAGAAGGTGTCCCAGATCGACTGACCACGACCGTCCGCGTCCACCGCGCCCTCGACCTGGTACGCCGCGGTCGCCGCACCCCAGACGAAGCCGTCGGGAAAGGTATCGGCTACGGGGGGCGCGTCACTCATAAAGGGGTCCTCCAGTGATGGTTGATATCAGCCTTTGACGGCGCCGCTGACGAGGTCGATCCGCCAGTAGCGCTGCAGGAACAGGAACAGTGCGATCAGCGGCAGCACCGACAAGAAGGCGCCCATGATCACCAGCGAGTACAGCGCCGGCTGGCTGGCGCCCTGGTTGAGCATCGAGAACAACCCGACCGTCATCGGGAAGTGCCGGTCGTCGGAGATCATGATGTACGGCAGCAGGAAGTTGTTCCAGATCGCGACGAACTGCAGCAGGAAGATCGTCACCATGCCAGGGATCATCGGCGGCATGCCGATCGACCAGGCCAGCCGGTACTCCCCCGCACCGTCGATCCGTCCGGCCTCCAGCATGTCGTCCGACACCACCGCGGCGGCGTAGATCCGGGACAGGTAGATGCAGTACGGGCTGATGATGCTCGGCAGCAGCACCGACCAGTACGAGTTCACCAGGCCGAGCTTCGACATCAGCAGGTACTGCGGCACCGCCAGCGTGATCTGCGGGACCAGGACTCCGGCCAGGATGCACCGGAACAGCGTCTCCCGGCCGCGGAACCGGTACTTCGCCAACGCGTAGCCGGCCGTCACCGAGATCGCCACGGACAGCAGCGATCCGGCCCCGGCGTACAGGAGACTGTTGCCGGCCCACTTCCAGAAGATGCCGTCGCGGAACTCGAGCAGGTGCGAAATGTTGTAGCCGAAGCCGCCGTTGACGCTGGGCCAGAACGAGAACGTCGTGAACAGGTCACCCGGTCCCTTGGTGGCGGCGATGACCACCCAGGCCACCGGAAGCAAGCAGTAGAGGGCCCCGAGCAACAAGATCCCCGTGGACAGATAGCGGGTACGGCGGGGTGTGCGATCCGCGGATCGCACGGTCGGCCCGGACCGCTCCAGGACAGCCGTGCTCATCGGTCCTCCCCGAACGCGCGCTTCTGCAGGAAGCTCAGCACCGCGAGTGAGACCGCCAAGGTGCCCAGGGCAAGCAGTACCGAGGCGGCGGCGGCCGTGTAGATGTCGTTGTTGACGAAGGCGTCGCGGTAGATCGTCATCAGCGGCACCCAGGTGAACGAGATCGAGTCGGTCAACGGTTGCAGCGTCGACGGTTCGCTGAACACCTGCAGCGACGCGATCAGCGAGAAGATCCCCGTCATCACCAACGCCGGGGCGATCAGCGGAACCTTGATCCGCAAGGCGATCTGCAACTCGCTCGCACCGTCCACGCGGGCGGCGTCGTCCAGCTCGGCCGGCAGCCCGCGGAGTGCGGTGTAGAGCACGATCATGTTGAACCCGACACCGCCCCAGATGCCGATGTTGGCGACCGAGAAGAGCACACTGCCCGAGCCGAGGAAGTCCGGCGCCGGCAGCCTGACCGCCTCGAACGCGGCCCGGATGGGGCTGACTCCCGGCAGGTAGAGGAACCCCCACAGCAGCGAGGCGATCACGCCGGGGACGGCGTACGGGAGGAAGATGCCGAGCCGGGTGAACGACGTCAGCCGGGCTCCGCGGGAGTCCAGCAGCAGCGCGAAGAGCAGAGCCAGGCCGAGCATCGTCGGCACCACGATCACCCCGTACCCGAGCATCCGCAGGACCGAATGCGCGTACGCCGAGTCGGTGATGGCGCCGACGTAGTTGGCCAGGCCAACGAACGACTCCGTACGCAACCCGAGCCCGCCACCGGTGACCCGCGACGCGCGGACGCTGAGCCAGATCGTGTAGCCGATCGGGATGATCAGGAACAGCACGAGCAGCACCAGCGCCGGCAGCAGCAAGACGTACGGCGCGGCGCCGCCTCGCTGCCGCGGCCGGTGCGGCCTGGCTGCGGCCAGGACAGCCACGGTCAGGATTCCTTGATCTGGAAGCCCTGCTTCTTCAGATCCGCGACCGATGCCGCCTGCAACTGATCGACGGCCGCACCGAAGTCGCCCTTGGTCTGGATCGCCTTCGCGAACAGGTCGCTGTACTGGCTGTAGGTGACGTTCACGTTCGGCGCCCAGGTGAAGCCCCGGGCGGTCTTCGCGATGTCGGCCGCCTCGGTGAAGAACGTCGGCTGGTTGGGCATCATGGCCGGTGCCTTGGCCAGCGCGGGCGTCGACTGCCCCGCGGTCGCCGCCGGGTAGATGCCACCGAAGGAGACGAACGCCTCCAGTGCCTCCGGGTCGGTGTTCAGCCACTTGACGAACTTCTGGGCCTGGGCCGACTGCTTGGACTTCGCCGCGATCGCGGTCGCGGATCCACCCCAGAAGCCGGTGGTCGCCGTACCGGACTCCCACTGCGGCATCGGGACCATCGTCCACTTGCCTTTCGTGGTCGGCGCGACGCCCTGGAGCACGCCCGCACCCCAGATGGCGCTCGGCCAGGCCAGCAGCGTGCCGTCACTCATCGCCTTGTTCCACTCCGGCGTGTACATCGGCTTGCCCTGCAAGGTTCCGGCGTTCACCAGGTCGCCCCAGAACTTCGCGAGCTTCTTGGTCGGCTCGTCGTTGATCGACACGGTCCAGGTGCCGTTGTCGTTGGCCCACCAGTTCGCGCCGGCCTGCTCGGCCAGGCCCGCGAACCAGCCCGGGTCGCCGGACGAGAAGGTGGCCAGGTAGCGCTTGGAGTCCTTGGACCGGACCTGCTCGGCGAGCGCGCCGAACTCGTCCCAGGTCTTCGGCACGGTCAGGCCGAGTTGCTCGAACAGATCGGACCGGTAGTACAACATCATCGGACCGACGTCCTGCGGGATCGCGTAGGTCTTGCCGCCGAACGACGTGAGCCCCCAGGTGCCGTCGGTGAACGCACCCTTGACCTCGCCGGCCAGCGAGCTGAGGTCGGCGGTGACGCCGTTGGTGATCAGCACCGGCAGCGCCTGGTACTCGGCGTGGATCAGGTCCGGCGGGTTGCCGGCCCGGTGCGCGGTGACGATCTTGGTGAGCAGTTCCTCGCCCTGGGCCTGGGCGCTGACCGTCACCTGCTGGTTCGGGTTCTTCTTGTTCCAGATCGCGACGACCTTGTCGATCCCGGTCGTCCAGGTCCAGAACGTCAGCTTGGCGGGCGCATCCGGGTCGCCGGACGGTTGCGGCGCCGCGTCGGGTTCGTCGTCGCCGGAGCAGGCGGCCAGGGCGGCCGGCAGAGTGGCTGCGAGGCCCACCCCGGCCACTCCGCGCAGGAAGCTGCGGCGACCGACAGCGGGTCCGATGGTCGAACGAGCCATGGTGAACCTCTCCGGATCGGTCGATTCTGTGATCGCTCACGGATTTCTGTGAGCGAT
>NZ_SJKD01000011.1 GCF_004331485.1 Kribbella capetownensis | reverse complement strand
CGACGCCCCCACGGAGAACGTCAAACCCAGACTGGCCGAACCAGCCACTGTCGCAGATCACCTGGCGGACGGGTGTCGCACATCAGTCGACGGAGGACATTGTCCTGGTTGAGCTGCCCTGACAAGTTTCCCTACGTCTTCAAGACGGCCCCCCGGAGGGGCCGAATGCGCGCCGCCACCAGAGGGCGGGACGCCTGCCCGCCACTCCGCTTCGCTGCGTTCTGGGCGCGTCCCTTGGCTTGGCGCGCAGCTGCCAACAGGGTGCCGGGTCGAAGACAGTAGAACTCACCGTCAACGATCGACACCCTGTCGATGCACCACCTACCGAAACGGCCGACTAGCCGCCTCACCTCGTTGCCCGCACTGACCGTCTGCCTGTGGGATCCCGCATCGCCCCGCTAGCAATCATGGAAGGGACGGTCCGGCACGGCACGCGTCAAGGGCGCCTACGGCGTCCCTCCGGGATCTTCGACCCTTGACCCGCACCGCACCGAACCTAAGGTCGGCAGCTATCGGGGCAATGCGGGAGGACTGCCCGCGCGCTTGACACGTAGCCGTCAAGTCGCCTCAAACGGATCTAGAATGTCGCGCTCTTACCGCGATGTTATCCAGCAGGCTTTGTTTGCGCCGCTCCAAATCACTGCGACTTTCGTCGCTCAAAAACCTGGCCCTACTCGTCAAAGTCGCGCAGATACGTGATACCGAAGGCCTTGAGCTCGCGGTACTTCTGGTACTTCGTGGCGAGGTCGAACGGGCTGTCGGACATGCGCTGGAAGATGTCGAGGCCGCGACCGAGCAGGATCCTCCAGCCGGTGTCTGTCGTTATCGACCGATCGTGGATCGTATGGGGCTCGGCGAACTCGACATCGAAGACGATACCGAGCACGGCCGCGCTCTTCTTGATCTGGAGGAGGTACTCGTACTGCTTCTGCAGCTTCTCCGGGCCGTCCTGGTTCTCGACCGTGACGAGCTTCAGCGCCACCTCGTCGGCGGGGTCCTTGCGACGAGCTATCCCCTCGATGAGCTCCATCAGGTTCCTGGCCTGGTGGAACATGCGCACGTAGGGGTCGACGATCGTGATCTGCGAGGCGCCACGCAAGTATGGAACGAGCAGAGCGTCGTACGAGACACCGCGTTGGCCGCCTTGGTACTCCAGGTGTCCGTGGAGCAGCTCGGGCTCAGGCTCCGGCCCTGCGACCTCGTCGGAACCTGCCGCGTCCCCCGACGGTGCACGGCCACCAAGCGGATCGGCATCTGCCGGCGCCTCCTCTGGTTCGGCATCCTCGTGCACGCGGTGGTAGTACGCGGGGTACTCGTCCTCTTCGAGCGTGGCGACGGGGTGCCAGGTGCCTTCGTTGTCGAGGTAGCCGAACTTGACCTCGGCCATAGTCGAGTCGATGCGCAGGATCTGGTCCTTGACGCGCTTCCGGCCCTCGATCGCGAACCGCAGGATCTCCTCAAGCTCCTCGCGGGTGGCCTCGCCGCCTGGGTAGAGAATCTTCATCAGACCGGAGAAGGTCTTGTGGACTCCGTCGCGATCGCGCGTTGAGATGTCGGGCGACAGTGTGAAGTACTGCAGGTAGCGGTCAGAATAGTCCTTCGATCGCATCGACTTGAGGACTTCGGCGATGTAGTCGACGACGAAGCCGTAGCCAGCGGAGAACATCTCGCCACGGATGATGTCGACTTCCCAACCGGGGATGTAGTGATGCAGACGGTCGAGGTAGGCCGGGTCGTGGTAAGCCTCTGGAAGCTCGTCGAACAGGTCTGAGTTCTTGAGCATGTACGGCACGGTGTGTGAGGTGTTGCCGACGAAGACCATCGAGGCTTCGGCGCCGATCGTCTCAACGCCGCGGGAGAACGACTTGTTCGCCATGTAGTTCTTCATGATGTCCACGAGCGCCTTGTCGGTGCGCTTCTTCTTGCCGGCAAACTCGTCAAACGCGACGACGTCCCAGTAGCCGACCAGACCAAGGCGGCCGTTGGAGTTGTTGACGAAAAGCTTGGGAACGGTGACCTCGCCACCGGAGATCAGCATCCCGTGGGGCGAGAACTCCGAGAAGATGTGGGACTTGCCGGTGCCCTTCGGGCCGAGCTCGACCAGGTTGTAGTTGCGCTCGACGAACGGGATGAGGCGCACGAGCTGGAACAACTTGCCTCGCCTACTGAACATCTCCGGGTTGAACCCGATCGACTGCATAAGCAGGTCAATCCACTCCTCGGTGTTGAACCCGCGCCGGGCTTCGAGGTACTGGTCGGCGTCGAACTTGGACAGCTGGATGGGCTTGATCGAGCCGAGGATCCAGGGCACAAGGCGCTGGTCGTCGGTATGGAAGTACTCGATGTCGCAGATGCACCACACTCCGCCGACCAGCAGCTTGGGGTGGGCCTTGATGACCGGCGAGTCCACGATCACGCCCTTGATGCCGAGGTTGGCGAACTCGGCCTCGTAGACGTCGGCCTTCTCGTTCAGGGTGACGGTGACCTTGTCGATGATCCGGTGCCGACCGCGCTCCTTGATGGTCGACTTGACCAGCTCGGATTCGCTGCGGTGGACGTAGTGCTCGGCCAGGATTTTGCGGACGGTGTCGATACCGGCCTGGATGGTGGCCTCGTCGTCCGAGGCGGCGTACTGCCCGAGCAAGTACTCCAGGACGTATGACGGCACGATGGCGTTGCCCTTGACGGCCTTGACCAGGTCCTTGCGGACGACGACTCCAGGGAACAGCAGGTTGATCTTGAAGTCGAGATCGCTCTGCTGCGGTGCGCCGGCGTCGGCTTCCTCGTTCTCGGTCTCGCTCATCTCAGCTCCCTTCCCTGCTAGAAGTCGAAGTCCGACGCGAACGAACGCTTCAGCGTGTAAACGGCCTTGGCGAAGACCCGCCACTGGTTGGTGTTGGGGATGCGCTCCTCCAGGCGGAACTCCACCGCCCGGTTGTTGTAATCGCTCGACTCCTGGCTGAGCAGCATCCGGGCCCCCTGGTAGCGGTCGCGCTTGTCACTCGAGGTCTGGTCGAAGGTCAGGTCGACGAGGTTCGAGATCAGGGTCTCGCCGACGTACAGCCCGGCGCGCAGTGTGCGGGGCTGGACCTTGTCGTTGACCGGATCGGTCTGGAACAGCCGGACGACGACCTGCCCGGTCGTGATCTTGTCCGACTCCGGCCAGACCTCGACGTTGACCAGCCGGATGTCGCTCTTGCGCTTCTTGTTGACCGCCAGCACCGGCACGACGATCTCCTGAAGCGTTGCCCCGCCATGGACGAAGCGTGAGCCGCCGCCGGCCAGCCGCAGGCGGTGGATCGACTTGGGGATCTGGACTTCCAGCTCGCTGTCCAGCCCGAGCTGGGCTGCCTCGAAGGTGGCGAAGGCGGGATCGATCTTGAGGCCGTTGCCGAGCACGAAGCGTCGGTTGACGACCTTGATGTCGTCGCCCTGAGGCTGGGTCGACAGGAAGAAGGTGTCGGCCAGAGCCTCGTCCTGAAACAGGAAGCCGTGGTCGGCGGTGATGAAGATGTTGGTGGCGTTGGCGCTGGCCAGCTTCTTCACCAGGTCGACGATGTCGCGCAGCGTGTCGTCCACGGCCTCGAGCACCTGGCGTTCGGTGCCGGGCTTGTCGCCTGTGGCGTCGATCCGGTTGTGGTAGACGTACAAGACCCGGTTGGCCTTGTACAGCTCGCGCCGCTCGTCGGCGTTGAGGGCCTTGAAGTCCTCGGCCTGGATCGCCGAGCCACCGACCGCCTCCAGGATCATGCCCCGGAAGGTGGTGTTGTTGGTCGGCTGGTTGTCGGCCAGCACGGTCTTGGCATCCGCCGAGTGCTTGAGGGTCGAGTGCGGCAGCAGCGCCGCCATGCCGAGCTGGGTGTAGCTCGGCAGCACACCTAGGACGGCCTCCAGGTTGGCGTCGAAGCGGTCCTCCTGCCGGATGAGCGAGCCGAGCTCGTCGGCCACCTCGTAGCGCATGGCGTCGGAGATGATGACCACGGCCTTCTTATCTCCGTCGCGCACCAGCGGTTCGACGTAGCGGGCGTAGAAGGCGGTCTGCGCGCGAAGTGCGGTCGAGCGCCACTTCTCGGCCTGGTCGACCTGCTGCTGCCAGGCATTGCCGAGTTCGTAGACGAACTTGTTCGTGTAGCGCTTCTCGACCTGGTCGCGCAGTGCTTCGAGGGGCCTGGGGTACTCGGCGGTGCGCGCGGCGTAGACGAACTGGCGGTAGAGCTGGTCGATGTGGAACCACTCGCGCCGGTAGCGCTCCAGGCCGTCGTCGAACGACTGCATGGTCAGGTTAAGCGAGGCCAGCTCGCCCAGCAGCTCCGAGGCGCTGGCGACGGCCGAATAGAGCCGCCTGTAGTTGTCGATCCACACGCTGCTCTGCCGTGCCCGCACCACCTCGGCCACCTCGCGCGGGGTGACGGTCTGCTCGGCCACCGCCCGTGCCAGGTCGCTGATGATCTTCTGGTCGGTCTCCTCGAACAGATCGACACCGACTAGGTCACGGAAGCTGGCGTCCTCGATCTTCGACTTGTAGTCCAGGTCGCCGGCCACGCGCTTGGCGAGAGTGGCCATGGCGTCCTGGCTGCGCCGGTCGTTGCGCAGGCTGGCGAAGTCGAGCTGGATGTTCTGCAGCCCACCTGGGCGGTCCGACTTGAAGCCCTCGATGGCCCGCTGGAAGATCCACAGCACTAGGTCATCGATGCTCGGCGTAGACGACTCGTAGCCGTAGATGCGGGCCACGCCCTGCCAGTAGAAGCCGTCGAGACCGTAGTCGATCAGAGCGTCGTACTTGGCGTGAGACCCCTTCGCGTTCTCGGTCAGGAGCGCGCGCGTGATCTCCAGCAGGCTGTGTTCCCGCTGACCGAGGACCACGGCACTGATCTTGGCTCGCAGCCGGGCAGCGTCGTCCTCCGGACTCAGCACTGCCTTGAGGCTCTGCACGCGCTTCGCCGCGTTGAAGAACTTCTCGTGCGCCTGGACGACCTCGTCGATGCCCTTACCCGCGAGGCCAAGATCCTGAGCCACCAGTGCGGCGCGGTCGGCCGTAAAGACCCCATAGGCCAGCTCCAGATCGAGCAGCCAGTCCCCGATGCCACTCGGCACCTGACCGGAGCGGTAGACGAGGAACTTGCCCTCCGGCTCATCGTGCAACAGCCGGTTCTTGACCGCGAACTCGTCGTTGGCAACACAGATGGCCTGGATACCAGGCAGATCGAGGCTGTCGAGATCCGCGGCGTACTGACCCTCCGGGTCGTGCCAGAAGACGACTCGACGGCTATCGAACCAGCGCAGCAGGTGCGGGCGAACAGCGGTGGCGTCACTCATCGCTGGCCTCAAGCCCGGGGATCTTCTTCAGGGCCGCACCGAACTTCGGGTAGTTCGCCTTCACTCCGTCGTCCAGGTCGATCGCGAGCTGACGAGACGCCAGCGGGTACAGCACATCGTGTTCGTACTCCTCGAGCTCCAGCAGCACCTTGCGCAGCCGGTCGGCCTCCTTCTGGGCGGCTGCCTGCTGGCGCGGCGTACCTCCGCCGGCGGCCAGGCGGTCCTGCTGCTGCAGGCTCGACGAGAGCTTGGCGCGGAACTCGCGCAGATACTCATTGAGCACCGTCGAGACCGTGGACGGCGTGTAACGGTGCATGTAGATCAGGGCGTTGAACGATCCCTTGGGGCTGGAGAACAACCAGTAGATCGGACGCTTCTTGTAACGCTGGACGTGGTCCTTGTAGAACGACTTCACGAAGTAGTCGCGGATGTCCTTCACCCCGAGCGACTCCGTGACGAAGCGCAGGTTCTCCTCGAAGTGCTGCTCACCGAAGGACACGCGGAGGAACTGACGGAATCGCGCAACGATGTCGTCCTCGAACCAGTCACCATCCACGATGGGGACGACGTTGTCCTTGTCCGGAGCGAACGTCGGGCTCGGCGCCTTGGCACGGTAGTCCTGCACCGTGGCGCCCTGGTCGGCCAAGATGAGTCCCGGCTCATCCAAGCTGTACCGCCCGAACATGCAGCCGACGGCGTAGGAGACGAGATCGTTCGCCAGGTCCGCCGTCGGTCGCACTCGGGATTCTGCAGACACTTCGTGCTTGGGGATCTGACCGGCAGCACCGGCCAGACCGAAAGCCTCGGCAACCTGCCGATCGATCCGACACTCAATGTCGTCGAGGTCGGCCACATTACGTCGTTGGCCTTCCTGGATCTCGCTAGCCCGCGCCCTCAACTCAACGGGACTCCTGCCCTTCGATACGAACGGGCTGGCAGCGAACTCCCACGAGGTCTCTGTCGCTACCCACTCGTCGCGCGCAATCGATACGGCTCTACGAGCGAGTTCCACAATCTCACTTCTCGCCGGCATGGGGATCGGCAGATCGGCGACTGTCCCGGCATTCAGGTTCAGTGTGGGCGCAAGCGCAGCGACGATCTCACTTATTACGCTTGAGTTGAGGCACCCTAAGAGGTACATCGCCTCGTCATCGGAGGGCGTGATCACCGACATTCCAGCGTTGTCGAAGATGAAGCCCCGCGGGTAATAACGAAATGCATCACTGGCACCGACTGCCGACCACGAAACGGACGGCTTGAAGTAGTGTTGAGGATTCCGGATCACCGACTTCGGGCGCAGGGCGAACAATTCGGCTCCGTCGTTCAGCCAGTCGATCACATGCCATTGGTTGCCATACCAACGGCGTGATGGCCCGCCCTTGTTCTCGGGGAACCACCGTCGGCCAGTCGCCTGGGCCTCCTCCCTGCTGGACATGCTGAAGCCGATGGAGGATGCGGCGACCTCGACCCAGGCCCTGACGAAACGCGAACTGTCAGCGGTCGCCAGACCCTGGCACACGGGCGCGATGTCGCCGAGCGCCTTGTTTGAGCTGAAGGCCTCGATCAATGGCGCGCCGAGCCAATAGCAGATCGGTGCGCCCGGGATGCCCTCGATCGACTGAAGATCGACGTCGTATCTTGTCGACGAATTCGCCTGGAGGCTATCGAGGAAAAGCTGCCGCTTGGTTGCCTCGTCCACGCCGCCGGTGAGCCGAATGAACGTTGCGCGACCGCGACGCGCGGCGGACAACACGAAGGCACAAGTTGAGACCACGTCTCCGCCTATTGTGTCGAAGGCCCCAGATCCCAAGTGAGCGAGATTGCAGATTTCCCGGTGGTGGACGATCTCCTTGCGCAGGTTCTTGAAGCTTTGCAGGAACATCCACGATTGCATCGTGATCATCCCGACGAGCCCGTGATTTCCCGCAAGGGTTCGACATCGCGTGATGAACATGGCAAAGAGATCCGCCTTGGAATCCCGGTACTGCTCCATTGCGAAGTTGGCAAGGAGAGCCCCCATGTTCTTGCTTCCCATGTACGGCGGGTTCGCGACCACCACCGAGTAATCTCCCGAGAGGTACCCGGCTTGCTGCACGACACGTTTCGCCCAACTGAGCACGTCAGCGAGCAGCATGTCTCCGCCGTCGTCGAGCTGCGCAACGTGCAGCTCGAGGCGAGCGACCAACTCAGGGTTGGGCTGGATTAGCGAGCCGAGCGTGTCGGCGTGCTCGAATTGGTTCCAGAACTCGGACTCAGCGTGCTTGTCGCCGCCGCGCGTCAGCAGCAAGTCGATCTCGCCCGGAGCGAAGCGGATCGGGTCGAGGATGCAAACGTTGGGCTCGACCTTCTTGTTGAAGAAGGTCCTCTGCCTGGCGCGAGCCTTCATGGTCAGGGCGAAGGCAGCGAGCGCTCCGGCTCGCGGATCGATCTCGACGCCGTAGAGGTTGTTGGTGAGGATGAGACTGGGGATCTCGGCCGGGGTGTAGCCCTCTTCCTCGTAGATGGCGTACAGCAGGTCGAAGGCGTAGGTCAGCATATGCCCCGAACCGCAGGCCGGGTCGACGACTTTGAGCTCCTCAGGGCTGCCGATCTTGAGGAAGTCTGTCTCCTCATCGACCGGTGCGATGTAGTACTGCATCTGGTCGACCAGGCGCGAGGACGGGCGGTTGAGCATCCACAGCCGACCGAGGGAGTTCTCGATGAGGTAGCAGACGATCCAGTGCGGCGTGAAGAGCTGGGTGGCTGCGGGGATCTCGTCGGCGCCGGCCTTCTTGTTCTTCTTGAAGCCCGCGAAGATCTCATCCTTCCGCTCCGAGATGTAGAACTGGTACAGCCAGCCGATCACCTCGATGTCCTGGCAGGCGTCGCTGGTCAGCACGTTGACCGCACGGCTCGGCACCGAGTCGTCTGCCAGGAGGTTGGCCGGGATGAGCAGCTCGGTGAAGTCGCCTTCCCGCTCGAACATGAACGGCATGGCGCGGTTCCAGTAGCGGCAGTAGTCCGCGAGCAGGAGTGCGTAGGCCTCGCCTTGGGCGTCGTCGCTGCGTCGGGTGCCGTTGAGCAGTGCCGTCACGGTCTCGCGGGTCTTGCCGCCGACTACCGCAGTGTCGATGGTGCCGCGCTTGGCCGCGGCCAGGATCTCGGGCTGACCGGTCTCGATGCCGGCCTGTGGCGAGACGACGCCGAAGCCGGTGTAGCCGTTGGCGTCCATGAAGCGCAGGGCGATGATCCGGTTGAACCAGGTGTAGGCGACCCGGTCAGCGACCGCCGCCTTACCCATGTCGCCCCCACCGGCCGCGCGGACGGCCTTCTCCAGGGCTTCGACGGCCTTGCGCTGCTCCACCCGCTCCGGCGACGCCGGAGCCAGCACAACGGCAATCCGGGCGGTCACCTCGCGGATGAGCGAGGTGCGCGCCCAGGTGGCGAACGACTTCAGCGGTGCAGTTTCCATCAGAGAGAGATTCGCTTTCCGTCGTTCAGGGTCTTCACGAGGGCAGAGCGCAGGGCGTCGAGGTAGCGGTCGACGTCTGCCTCCGTCTCCAGAACTCCGGAGACGCCGGTAGCGGAGATGGTCTTGACCGACACGGTCTGCTTCGGCGGCGGTGGCGCACCACCATCTCCATCGCCGTCTCCCTGCTGCGAGGCTGCCAGCTGGTCAAGCAGACCCGGGTAGACGGTCTCCTCGAAGCTCGAGCCGGTCTCACGGATGAGGGCGATCTGGTTCTGAGTGCGGACGCGGGAGATCGTCTGGTCGACCCGGCGCAGCACACTCTCCTGGGCGTCTGGGGTTGCCTTGGCGTAGAAGGCGCTCTGCTCGATCTCGGCCTTGCGTCCCTCGATTGCCTCGACGACGCCGGCGCGGTTGGTGGCGACGACCTGGTCAATCTGGGCACGCAGCTGGTCGGTGGCCTGCTTGAGCTGGGCCATCTTGTTGCCGCGGAAGGCGTTCGGGTCGTCCAGAGCAGCACGCACCGTGGCGTCACTGCCGGACGGCACGTAGCCGAGGTTGCTGCTGTGGGCGGTCAGCAGAGCGACGGCGTCGTCGTAGATGACCTTCTGCCCACCGCTGAGGAACGCCTGGATCGGGTCGATCGTGGACTCCTTGGCGTCGAGCAGATCGTCGCCCAGGTTGAAGTCGGACAGATACCAGTCGTCGGGCTTGCCAACCACCTGGTCGAGCAGATCGACCGGAGCGGAGAGCTGGGCCACGAACGGGTACTTCGAGCCGGTGATCGTGGCCTTAAGCTCGTCGCGCTTGGCCTTCAGCTTGTCGGCGCCGTGCCGAGCCAGCTCCAGCGGGTCCTTAGGGGTGTTGCCCTCGTCGAAGAAGTCGGTGCAGAACTTGCGGAAGGCCGCGACCTTGCGCTCGTCGAAGGTCTTCTGCGGCGACACCACAACGTGGGCGTGCTTCTGGGTGTTGCGTAGCGCCGTGGCGACCTCGGAGCGCTTGAGGAGGTTGCCGTCGACGGTGAGCGTGACCTTGGAGGTGCCGATCAGGTAGGCGATCAGGACTTCGATCGAGGCCAGGTCCCAGCCGTACGGCTTGGCCGTGAAGCTGTCGACGATGGTCTTCACAGCGACCTGCTCACCGAGAGCCTCTTTGCGCAGGACGAACGACAGCACCTCCTCCGACGGCGCGAAGAGCTTGCTGGCGTCAGCAGCGTCGAACAGGCCACTGTCGGGGTTGGCTGCTCCAGCGACCTGCTGCTCGCTGTACGTTCTGCCATCGAGCAGCTTGAGCTGGGTGTAGGTGCGGCTGATCAGGTCCTGGAAGCCATCGGTCACCCGAACCAGGGCGTCCTGTGAGCTGGAGGTGATGTCGGCGGCGTTGATGACCAGGGTGGACTTGCCTACCGAGGCCTTGACCCGCTCGATCAGCTCCTTCTCGCGGTCGATGTTCTGCGCACCCTTGGTCTGCAGGATCTGGCCCTCGATAGCCGAGAGCGAGGTGCCCTGCTTGCGCTTGATGTACTTCTCGGTCTTGATCAGCAGCCGCAGGTCCGACGGTACCCGGGCGTCCGCCTCGAGGATGACGCGCAGCTCGTCCTTGCCCGCGCTGTGCATGCGGATCTCTTCGGGCGAATACGGGTACTCCGGGGAGATGAAGTGGACCGCCAGCTCCTTCTGGGAGCCGTGGGCCTGGTCGTCGAGCTTGAAGCCGAACGGGAAGTCCTGCCCGTTCTTGGCGTAGCGGATCTTGCTGGTCTTGATGACGTCGCCGGACAGGATCTTGAACAGCCGACCGCTCACCTCGGAGGCATCGATGTCGACGTTCTTGATCTCCTCCTCGATGACCTGCTCTTCGTTGGTCAGGTACTCGTAGGCGTTGCCGTTTCGCTGGACGTAGGTCTGGGTCTCCAGGACGGTCAGCGCCTCCTTGACCTGCTCCGACAGCGCCGGAAGGTCGAGGCCGAAGCGGTCGTAGACCAGCACCGTGAGGTTGCGTGGCGTGGCCTGGAAGCTCTCGATGTACTTGACCAGGAACAGTACTTTAAGCAGCCGGATCGCCAGGTCGTTGTCGAGGTTGCGCTCGGCGACGTCGATCGAGCGCTGGGCGGCCGACTTCAGCGAGGCGCGGATGCCGGCGAACATGCTATCGAAGGTGGCGAGCTGGCCGACCTGGACGTTGCCGATGTCCTTGGCGACCTGCTGGACGACGCCGAGCATTGAGCGTTCGCCGACTGAGCTGTTGCGCCCCTCGAAGACGTTGTGGTCCGAGATGCCCTCGATCGCGGCCTGGAAGAGCGGGAACTGGTAGCTGACGAACGGATAGGTCCCGACGAAGTGGGTCTCGTCAGTGTAGTTGCGGTAGGTCTTGGCGCCGTCGACGAAGTCGAACAGGGTCTTGAAGTTGGCGTGCTGCTCGGCGTAGATCACCGACAGTGCACCGACACCGGCGTCGTTCTTCTCCAGCAGGCGCTTGCGGATGACTTCCTCGACGTCGGCGCTGGTCAGCTTGAGGCGAGTCTTGAAGCGGGCCTGGATCTTGGAGAAGTCGTTGCCTTGCTGGCGGGTGCGGTCACCGATGACCTTCTCCATGTCCTCCTGGCTCGTGACGAACACCCACGCCCGTCCACCGCACTTGGTGTTGAGCGACTCGGCGATGGTCTGAAGGTTGAGCATCAGCTTGGTGTCGCTGCCGATGAACTGGCCGACCTCGTCAACGAAGAAGTTGAGCCGGAAGGCCGGGTCGCCCTGCCTATCCAGCCAGGCCTTGACCTCGTCGGCGAAGTCCTCGATCGAGACTGAGTACGAGGCGCTGTACTGCCGGATGATGCCGTCGGCACTCCCGCCGTTGACCTCGGCGAAAGCCCGGTCGATGCTCGGTCCTTCCAGGGCGCTCTGCTCGCGTCCCTGGGTCCATGGGATGCCAGCAGTGCGTTCGAACGCCTCCTGGAATGCCTGGTACTGGCCACGGTTGTCGAGGTCGCGCTCGAAGCGGGCGACGTGTCCCTGGTTGCCGTAGTATCCGCGGGACTCGTCGAGAACCTTGACGAACACCTTCAGCAAGGCGTCTGTCTGGTCCTTGGAGATCAGGGTTGCCTTCTGGTCGATGTTGAACAGCAAACTCTTGGCCGGAATAAGGTCCGCCTTGTTCAGCAGGCCGGGCAGGAAGGCGTCGGGGGTCTTGGCTCGGAAGCTGTCCGAGACGTTCTGGCGTGGGTAATCCTGGCCTTCGACGTCGCCCAGCAGGTGGGCGAGCATCTTGAGCATGTGCGATTTACCGGAGCCGAAGAAGCCGGAGATCCACACGCCGTTGGCGTTGGTGTAGGAGGTGTACTCCTCCAGCAGGATCTCGAGCCCCTTGGCGGCCTCGTTGGTTAGGACGTACTCCTCGACCTCGGTACCCAGATGCGTAGTGTCATCGGCTTTGATGACGCCCTCGATCGGACGCTGGATGTCTTTGGCGAAGATCTGGTCGAGCTGCATCGAGGTCATGCCTCCTGTTCGAGGATGTTCTTGGCTCGGTAGTACTGGTCGTCCTTGAGCCGGCCGAACAGCACGAGCGAGGAGCCCAACGTGTCGGACTGCTCGTAGCGGCCCGGGAAGAACATGAGCATCGGCTTGCCCTTGACGACCGACTGCAGGTTGTTCAGCACGTTGTGTGAGCGGATGTACGGGAAGACCTCACCGATGCCGGTGAGGAAGAAGATGTCGAGGTCCGCCTGCGCAAGCCGGTCGCGGATCGCCGGGGCGATGTGCAGCTGGGGGTCGAGCATCCCCTGGAGCATCTCGCGGAAGTCGCCCTTGTCCTGGTCCGGCTCGATTGCCATCACCCGGTCCCAGACGTTCCGTTCTTTGAGCAGCTCGACCGACAGGTCGTAGAGGTCGATCTCGAAGACCGTCACCCCGGCGCCGGCCAGCCGGTTCTTTACCCGCTTCTTGGCCGCGGCGACAGTGAGAGCGTCCTCCGGCGGGTACGGATAGATGAAGAACGGAACCTCGTTGCTCAGGCCCTCCATCTGCAGGAAGCGCCGGCCACTGAGCACCGCGAACAGGTGCTCCTCCTGCTCGGGTAGGGTCTTCGGGATCACCATGCAGCCCCCTGCTCCGTATCGGTCTGGGTAGGGAAGAAGCGCAGGTCACTCGGCGTGCGGGCGCTCAGCCGCGCCGCTACTCGCTCGGACAGCACAGCAGGCATGATGTAGCCCGCATCCGACAGGAGCTCGGCCTGCTGCAGCATCTTGAACACGTTTGACCTCAGCTTCTGCAGCGTCGACTCCTTGATGGCCGCCAGCTCCTCGTGCCAGAACGCCTTGGTCCGGACGAAGCTGTCGAAGTCCTCATAGGCCAGCGTCGAGGCGAGAGTGAGGTACCGCTCGCGCAGCACCTCCTCGGCGAACTCCCCGATGAGCTCGTAGCGGCGGCAGGCGGCAGCCCACATGAGGTGTGCCCGCTCCGACGCCGTGGCCTCGATCAGCATCCCAACCTCGTCGTCGGTCAGAGCTGACAGCCGCTTGACCGTCTCGCGCACCAGCCGGACACCAGTGCTGTGGGTCCGGGCCTGCAAGAGGTTGTCCTCAACCGCATCGTCGCGGACCTGCTCCCAGTCGCGTCGCCCGACGTAGACAGGAGCCAGCAGCGCGCCCTCACGTGCCAGGAGGGCGCCCGTCGTGAACGACAGGGCGTAGCGCCGAGGTGATGTTGCCAGTGCGTCGTTCACGTGGTCCCTCCCCTCTGGTCTCAGCAAAGTCGTTCAGGCTATCGGCAGCTACCGACAGTTTCGGCTGGTCACATGGTGGCACCCGGGCTTTTGTCCTCGGCCGAGGCGGCAGGGCTACCACTCCGAACCCACTCGTCGACCTCGCTGGCTTGGAACTTCCACAGCCGACCAACCTTGTGGGCAGGCATCGCCTTCTCGGCGATCCAGGCGTAGACCGTGTCCTTCGTGACGCCAAGGTGGGTCGCGATGTCGTCAGCAGACAGCCAGGGGTCAGACACCAGATGAACCTCCAGCCGACTAGTGGTACCGAGCGAAGGCGCCCCCAACACTACCGAATGAGACCGCGATTCACCTGGTTTCACCGAGTATTGCAGGTAACAACCGTGTCCCAGGCGGTCTGGTCCGCTCGCCGCCAAGAACGGGAATGTCGACGGGTCGAAGTGAAGAGATCGTCGGGGGCCACAGCCAAGGTGGGGCTCACAGCTGGGAGTTGCGCAACGCGCGAGATTTCAAGCCGACGGATTTGATAGTCGTGGACCGCGTCGAGTGGAATCTCGGCGGCGGACGGGTCGGTTGAAGACATACGGTGGGGAAGTTCGCCGCTGGCTGACTGGACACCCGAGGCAGCCGCCCGTGAAAGAAACCAGGTTTCACTATGAGCTGCCAGCAGGCGGACTCGGAACAGTTGTACGGGCGCCGAGGGGCCCCATGGTTTAGCCCATGGTTTTCAAGGCGAGACGATGCCCAACGACGCCAGCCTGCCCGATGCTCAATATGCCAGAACCCCAAGCCAGTAAGAGATCTGAGCATCAACGAACACCAACGGCGGGTGAGTGCGTAGAAAGCGGTGGTTAGGGGTTCGAGTCCCCTCACCGGCTCTTTAGGCCTGCTTCGTAGCACGTACTGGGGGTCTACCCCACGCGTGCTACGCAGCCCCTCCTCGTCGCTCCGCTCCTCGTCGAGCCCGCTACGCCGCTCCCACCCACCCATACCTCCCTTGCGCGCTGCCGCGCGCGACCGACTACCCCGCCGACGCCCCCTTGAAGACACCTGTCCGCCGCGCGCCGGCGCCGATCCTCTGGACAAGCTGTCCACATGACGACCGCCTGACGCTGCCCAGCGACCATCTCGTCGGGTTCCAGCCTCACTGACGCGCCGCCGAGTCCACCCGTCGACGTCCTCCAGAATGAGCTCCGATCCCAGACAGGCGGAGGCAAGCTCACGTCCGAGATCAAGCACAACCGCACCCGCAACCGCCGACGACGGATGAAGGGAACCGCATCGTCAGCCACCGGTACGCGAAGATGTGCGCGGACCTAGGCATCAGGAGCCATCTCCAAAGACTGCGCCACTACTCAGCACGGAGCTGATCAGCTCTGGCGTAGACATTCGTACTGTGGCCGGCCGACTCGGTCACGGCGGCACAATCACACTTCGGATGTACGCCTCATGGTTGGCGGAGTCAGACAAGCAGGCAGCCAACGCGCCTGGAAGCCGAATGCCGCGGCCTGATGGCAGTCGGCGAGGAAGCCGGCGGCCGGACGAAGGTGGCGCAAGCCGCCTATGTCTGCGCTCCGGAGGTCGTCGACCAGGTGCTCATCGTCGCTCGCCGGTGCAGGTCGCCGGGGTCAGGCAGTGCCTTCGGGCCATGGCGTACATCACCGACTCGTTGCCCTCGCCCGAAGGACTCGACAGACCGGCTGCGATCGCGTTGCACATCACGCTGGTTCGTCCGGCTCGCGCATCGGCCATTCGAGCGGCAGCGCCGCGAACCACATCACGTCGATGCGCTCGCCCTGCCACACGCTGTGTGCGCGCATCGTTCCCTCGTGCACGAACCCCGCTCGGCGGGCCACCGCAGCGGACGCTTCATTGTCAGCCTCGACCGTCAGGAAGGCGCGAGCTGCGCCGAGTTCGAACAACCACCGTGTGAGCAGAACCACCGCCCGAGTGGCGTACCCGCGTCCTCGCGCGCTCGGCCCGATCCAGTAGCCGAACTGCGCTACGTCTGCATTCGACCAGTCATCGACGCCGCAGCAGCCGACCAGGCCACCAGAGGCCGCGTCCGTGATCGCGAATGCAACACCAGTTGGTGGCTCCGCCGCGACGAGCGCCCGCCAGCTCGACGCGAACTCGTCGATGATCGCTGCAGCGTCCTCGATCGACATTGGCGGAGCCGGTCGTCCGAGTCGGTCATGGGCCCCGTTGTAGCGCCGGATCGCTGGATCGGCGAATGCTTCCGCCATGAACCCGGCGTCATCTCTCGACCAAGGTCGAAGAGTGACCACGCCATCCGAGAGCGATATGAACGGAATGTCGACATCCGCTGCACGCACGTCCATCGGATCCTTTCGCTCCAGTCTGCCGGCTGGTCACACGTCGAGCTTGAACTGACGACCTTGTCTTTACGAGGAGGAACGACAGCACCTCATCTCGCCTCTACCGCGACTTTAGTTGCGGTAGCACTCGCACCACACCTCGCGAACCACGCTGAGTTGACACCACTTCGCACCACGACCCGCACCACGAGCCCGCCCACGATGCCGTCCGGCCGTCGCGGGATGCGTCCGCCCGGGCTGACGCGTTCGCACTCGGAGACTTCCTCCCCCGCCGGCCGCGTGGCAGTCCTCGCCGCAGCCACGCGCTTCCTTCGCTTGACCGACACCGGCGAACCGACCGAGCTAGCCCCTTCCAGCCCGCCGCTCACCCTCGAGACCACCGCCGAATGTGAGCGATCAAGAACGTGCGCCCGCAAGCCAACCGATCAAGCGCTCTTCGGCCCCCGAGTGGTCCGCGATGTGGCCGCCTGGCGACCAGATCGGCTCGGCGTCAGGAATCCCCGCGACGAGCCATTCGGTGTGCTGGCGGGGAATGCCTTCGTCTTCGGTTCCGGCCATCACTCTGGTCGGAGCTTTCACCTCGTCGAGCGTGAAGCCCCAGGGGGCCGACAGCGAGATGAGGTCGTCGATGTAGCCACCCGGCCCGTTGACGACGCCCTCTCGAAGCGCCTGCAGGAGCATGTCGTGCAGCTCCCCGGACAGCTCGGGCACCGGGTCAGGCCCGTCGAGCCACGCAGCCAGATCGCGAAAGTCATGTTCGGCGAGCCAGGCCGCGTCGTGGGCTGCGGGCCGCTCCCATTCGCCCACCTCGGCGTCGGGCATACCGGCGAAGAAATCCAGGTCGGACGCGGCGTACTCGGCGGGGCTGAGTTCGGTTACACATCGCGTGACTCGCTCAGGCAGCCGGGCGGCCACGGCGAGCGCCCGCGGGCCGCCCGCCGAGATTCCGAGTACGGCGAACTCGTCGATCCCGAGCTCGTCCGCGATCAGCGCGACGTCCTCGGCGGCGTCTACGACCCGATGGCCCGGACGACGCGTCGATAGTCCGTATCCGGGCAGGTCATAGGTGATCACGCGAACTCGATGCCGCTCGTAGACACCGCCGATGTGCCGCAAGTACCGACTGCCGGGGCAGCCGTGCAACACGAACAATGGCCACCCATCACGCACACCCCATTCCGCGTACGCAATGCTTCTTCCGTCCGGTGCTGTCACAAAGGCCGTGTCCACCATCTGCCCTACCCCCAAGTCTCACAATACGACGAGATCGTCGCTCAGAGTTCTCGAGATCCAATGCCGTCAGGACTGTCAGCGGTTGGATCGCGTGTGGGGGGATCGCCAGCGGCGGCGCGGCATTGCCGGATCCGCGGGTGTTGGTGGTGCAGGTGCGCCCTCGCGTGCCGGCTGGGGTGGTGGGGCGGTGGGCTGGTGTTGTGGCAGGTTGGGTGGGGTTGGTGCGTTGGAGTGTGTGGTGGAGGAGGCGGTGGTGTGGTGATGGCGGGGCGTGGGGTGCCTGGGCAGGATGAGGTGTTGGGGTATTTCAGGGGGTTGTCTAATTGGGGGCGGTGGGGGGAGAACGACGAGCTTGGGACTTTGAACTTCGTCACTGATGCGGTTCGGCTGGCGGGTGTGAGGGCGGTGCGGCATGGGCGGAGTGTGTCGTGTGGGTGGGAGGTTGGCGTTCCGGAGGAGATGGAGCGGGCGACTACGGCTTGTCCGTGTGCGGCGGAGATGCCGGGGGCGGAGCATATGCCGGCCGCGTTTCACAAGGATCGGCGGTGGGGGTTTTCGAACGAGCGGCTCGGGATCATGTTTCACGGGAACACGATCACTCACCTGGATTCGCCGTGCCATATTTTCTGGGACGGCATGATGTACAACGGGCGGTCGCATTCGCTGGTCGATGCCGCGGCGGGATCGGGGTGGGCGGCCGTCACGGCGGCGGCGAACGGGATTGTCACGCGGGGAGTCCTGCTGGACGTTGCGGCGGTCCGCGATGTGCCGTGGCTGGAGCCGGGTGAGGGTGTGTTTCCCGACGATCTCGAGGAGGCCGAGCGTCGCCAGGGTGTGCAGGTGCAATCCGGCGACGCGGTGCTGCTGCGGACCGGCTATGGCCGCGCTCGCCACGAGGCCGGTGCGGCCGGCGGTATCACGCAGGCCGGCTGGCATGCGTCCTGCCTACCGTGGCTGCATGAACGGGAGGTCGCGCTGATCGGCGCTGACACGCCCCAGGACGTTCAGCCGTCGGGGTACGACGACGTACTGATGCCGGTGCACGCCGTGAGCCTCGTCGCGATGGGTCTGTGGATGCTCGACAACTGCGACCTGGAGGAGTGTGCGACGACGGCTGCCGAGCTCGGCCAGTGGGACTTCCAGCTCGCGGTCGCGCCGGTCCGCTTCGCCGGTACGTCGGGCAGCCCCGTCAACCCGATCGCCACCTTCTGAACGCGGCCTCCGTTCAACGCCCGGACGGTCTCGACACTGACGCCATCCTGTCCGCGATACTCGACATGACTGACAGGAGGCGATCGTGGCCATCCCCTACGCGAACCGGATGAGCGGCATCCGGCCGTCCGCCATCCGCGAACTCCTGCGGCTCGGTGACGACCCGGACCTCATCTCCTTCGGCGGCGGGTACCCCGACCCAGCGTTGTTCCCGATGAACGAATTGAGCGAGATCTTCCACGAGCTCCTCACCACCGCGAACGCCAGGACCCTGCAGTACACGGAGTCCCGCGGGCTGCCGGAACTGCGCGCACGCATCGCTGACCGGCTCACCCGTGGCGGCACCACCTGCGGCGCCGACGACGTACTCGTCATCCAAGGCGGCCAGCAAGGCCTCGACCTCACGGCCAAACTCGTCCTCAACGCCGGCGACACCGTCGTCACCGAGAATCCCACGTTCCTCGGCGCACTCATCGCCTTCGCGCCGTACGAACCGCGCTACGCGCCCGTACGCATCGACGAGGACGGGATGGACATGGACCATCTCGAGGAAACACTCGCTCGCCACCCGGGAGCAAGGCTCCTCTACACCGTGCCCGACTTTCAGAACCCGACCGGTGTCACGCTCAGCCTGGACCGTCGCCGGCGCCTGATCGAGCTGGCCAACCGCCATGAACTCCTGGTGCTGGAAGACACTCCGTACCGCGACCTCCGCTACGAGGGCACCCACATCCCGACGCTGAAGAGCCTGGACACCGAGGGCCGCGTCGTTCATGTCGGAAGCTTCTCCAAGATCCTTGCTCCCGGAGTACGACTCGGCTGGGCGGTGGCAGCACCCGACGTACTCGAGAAGCTCGGCCTGCTCAAGCTCGCCGCCGATACCCAGAGCAGCACACTCAACATGGCGGCGACGGCGACGTACCTCGGCCAGTACGACATCGACAGCCACATCGCCGACGCCTGCGCGGTCTACCGGCACAAGCGCGATCTTGCCCTGAAGACACTCGACGAGGTCATGCCGCCGGAGGTCCGCTTCACCCGACCCGACGGCGGTCTGTTCACCTGGCTCACGTTCCCCGACACCTTCGACACCGCGGACTTCATGCGACAAACGCTGCTCCCTCACGCCAAGGTCGCCTATGTCCCCGGCACCACCTTCTTCCCGACCCAGCAGGAACCCAACCACGCTCGCCTCAGCTTCTCCGGCATCGCCGACGAGCGCCTCGTCGACGGCCTCCATCGCATGGGCGACCTGGTACGCCGCGAACTCGCCCACTAACTGGGTCGCGTGATCAGCGTGATGAGGTTCTCGACACGGCCGCGGATGTCATCGCGGACCTGGCGTACGACGTCGACGGGTTGGCCGGCGGGGTCGGTGAGGTCCCAGTCTTCGTAGCGTTTTCCCGGATAGATCGGGCAGGTGTCGCCGCAGCCCATCGTGATGACGACATCGCTGGCTCGGACGTCTTCGGTATCGAGGAGTTGGGGTGTGTTGCCGGTGATGTCGATGCCGACTTCACGCATCGCTTCGACGGCGACGGGGTTGATCTGGTCGGCGGGTTCGGATCCAGCGGAGCGGATGTCGACGCTGTCTCCGGCAAGGTGACGTAGCCACCCGGCGGCCATCTGGGAGCGGCCGGCGTTGTGGACGCAGACGAACAGTACGGCGGGTTTGCTCACGAGGATGCTCAGCGGGCCGGGATGGGCTCGGGGACGGCGAGGAGGGACGAGATCCACTGCAGTCGTTCAGGCACCGGCCAGTAGTAGACCCAGGTTCCGCGGCGCTCGCAGTCGACCAGACCGGCCTCGCGGAGCACCTTCAGGTGATGCGAGATCGTCGGGCCGCTGACGTCGAACTGGGGCGTCAGGTCACAGACGCAGATCTCGTCTCCCGCCGACGTGATCATCGACAGCAGTCGCAGCCGGATCGGGTCGGCCAGCGCCTTGAACACCGTCGCCCCCTCGGCCGCACCGGCCGCATCGAGTGCGGCGTCGGAGATCGGCGCACAGCAACCACTGCTCGACACCGGCATCAGCACGATCTCCTGTTTCGACATATATCTATCTTGACTCTTGTCTAATCACGAGGCAAGGTGGGCATGGCTGATTAGATGATCTTCTAGACAGGGAGTGGGATCGTGAGCGAGCAGACAGCGGCGCCGGTCGTCGTCATCGGGGCAGGTCCGATCGGGCTGGCCGCGGCCGCGCATCTGGCCGAGCGCGGGCTGGACTTCGTCGTACTGGAAGCGGGATCGAGTGCCGCAGCGGCGATCGAGGAATGGCGGCACGTCAAGCTGTTCAGCCCGTGGCGCTACGACATCGACTCCGCGGCCCGGCGGCTGCTCGAACAGGCGGGCTGGACCGAACCGGACCTCGGCATCCTGCCGACCGGCGGCGACCTCATTGACGCCTACCTGGAGCCGTTGACCAAGACCCCGGAGATCAACGACCGCATCCGCTACAACTCCCGGGTTGCCGCGGTGACCCGGGTCGGCTTCGACCGGATTCGGACCGCGGGTCGCGAGGCTGCGCCGTTCCTGATCCGTCTGTCCGACGGCAGCGAGCTGCTCGCCTCAGCGGTGATCGACGCAGCCGGTACTTGGAGCAGGCCGAACGTGCTCGGTGGTTCCGGCATTCCGGCGCGGGGCGAGACCGACAGCGCGGACGGCATCGCCCACGCGTTGCCCGATGTGCTCGGCGTCGAGCGGGACCGCTACGCGGGACGCCGTACCGCCGTCGTCGGCGCAGGTCACTCGGCCTCGACGACTCTCCTCGACCTCGGGCAGCTCGCGCAGGAGGTCCCCGGCACCGAGGTCGTGTGGGTCGTGCGCGGAACCGACCAAGCCCGCACCTATGGCGGCGGCGAAGCCGACGAACTCCCCGCCCGCGGCGCGCTCGGGACCCGGCTGAGGAAGCTGGTGCAGTCCGGCCACGTCCAACTCGTCAGCGCGTTCCGCACCGAGACGATCGCCAGTACGCCGGATGGCCGGGTCGAACTGACCTCCGGCGATCGTCACGTGGTCGCAGACACGGTGGTGAACTCCACCGGATTCCGTCCCGACCACGAGTTCGTCTCCGAACTGCGGCTCGACCTCGACCCGATCATGGGATCGACCCGTGCGCTCGCACCGCTCATCGACCCGAACAGGCACTCCTGTGGCACCGTCCCGCCGCACGGCGTCGACGAGCTCGCGCATCCCGAACCCGGGTACTACGCGATCGGCGCGAAGTCCTACGGCCGCGCACCGACGTTCCTCCTCGCGACCGGCTACGAACAGGCCCGCTCCGTAGTCGCCGCGCTCGCCGGAGACTGGGAGGCCGCCCGCAACGTCCAGCTCGACCTCCCCGAAACCGGCGTGTGCTCCTCCAACCTCGCCTACGGCGGCACCGACAACGAGGCCGGCGGCTGCTGCGGCCCCGCACCCCAAGCAGTCGAGCTCTCCGCACCGACGGGTCGCGGTCTGGCCACCGGCATCAGCGGCGGCCTCCTCACCGTCATCGACGACACCCCAACCCAACAGTCCAGCTGCTGCGGCTGACGACAGTCACCAGGTCAGACGCCGACGTCAGTGCATGTAGAGGCCTCCGTCTACGTTGAGGGTGTGGCCGGAGATGTAGCCGGAGGCTTCGGAGGTCAGGAAGGCTATGGCCGTGGCTACGTCGTTCGGGGTGCCTACTCGGTTGACCAGGAGGTCGTTGATCATGGCTTCTCGGCGGTCGGGGGTCAGGGGGCCGCCCATGATGTCGGTGTCGATGGGGCCGGGGGCGATGGCGTTGACGGTGATGTTGTGGGGGCCTAGCTCCCGGGCGAGGGCTCGAGTGAGGCCGATGACGCCGGCTTTGGCTACGGAGTACGGCGTTTTGCTGTACGTGCCGCCGCCTCGTTGGGCCGACGTCGAGGAGACGCTGACGATTCGGCCGTAGTTGTGGCGGACCATGGATTCGGCGACTCTCCGGGTGACGTAGTGGACGCCGTTCAGGTTGATGTTGATGACGCGGTGCCACTCGTCGGACGTCAGTTCGAGGTACGGGACGGGTGAGCTGACGCCGGCGATGTTGGCCAGCGCTGCCAGTGGTGGCAGCGCGGCTTCCAGTTCGTCGATCGCCGTACGGACCTGGGTTTCGTCGGACACGTCGGCTGCTACGGCGTGGGTCGTGACGTTGTGCTTCTCGGTGATCTCATCGGCCAGAGCGCGGCTGCCCTCCACGTCGATGTCGAGGATGCCGATGTTCCAGCCTTGTTCGGCGAGGACCATGGCCGTCGCGCGTCCGATGCCCCGCGGTGATGCTGCCCCGGTGACGACTGCAGTAAGACTCATTTGGCTCCCTCGTAGTCCTGTCCGGGCTTCCAGTCGGTGAAGACGTAGTCGTCCTCCGAGACCTTGGCTCCGGCGGCCTTCGCCTTCTGCAGCGCCTGGGCCCGGTCGGCGGTCGTGGCGTCGCTCAGCTTCTTCAGCTCGGCCTTGAGGTCGCTGATCGATCCGCCCAGGTAGCCCTGGACGATGTTGCCGACGTGCGGGGTGACCGGCTTGCGGTACGCATCCACCTTCGCCTGAGCCGGGTTCTTCACGATCGCCTGCGGCATCAGGAACACGTTGGCCTTGCAGAAATCGACGCCCTTCTTGTACGCGTCGATCGCCTTCGACGACGCGACCAGGTCGAGATTGAGCGGCGGCTGGTCCATCGCCTCGATCATCCCGTTCTGGTACTCGTCGGACATGAACGACGCGAGCAGCTTCCCGGCCGCGTCCGGATTCTTGCTGTCCGCGGAAACGAAGTACCCCGAGGACGGCCGGCCGCGGTAGCAGAAGGGCTGCACGTCGGCCGTCGGCGCCAGCACCCACCCGGAGGCGAGTTTGTCGACGATCGGCGGGGCGAGCGCCTTCGATCCACCAGCACACCAGATGCCGTCGATGAAGGTCCCGACCGCACCGGAGGCGAAGCGGGTACGGGCGTCGACGACTCCGAAGTTGTTCGACCCCGGCATGATCAGCTTGGCGTCGTTCAGTTCCTTGAGGAACTCGATCACCGTGACGTAGGCGTCGTGGTGGTAGGCGTACTCACCGGTGGTGAACTGCAGACCCTGGTAGCCGGGGAAGCCGGCCGTCTGCGCCATGTCGTCGATCTGGTCGCGGATGCGCCCGCCGTCGGCACCGATCGCCAGCGTCAGCGGCTGGAGCCCGGCCCCCTTCAGCTTCCCCAGGGCGTCCTTGAAGCCCGGGTAGTCCTTGGGCACGTTGTTCGGGTCGAGCCCGGCCTTGCCCCAGTGATCCTTGTTCACCCACACCAGCGTCGAGCTCTGCCGGAGGCTGAACATCGGGAACCCGTAGAGCTTGCCGTCCAACTGGGTGATGCCCTCGGTGAACGCGTCCTTGGGCAGCTTCGACTTGACGTCGGCCGGCAGCGTGATCTCGTGCACCCACTTGCCACTGACCAGGGCCGACAACGGCAACCCGACCACGTTGGAGTAGATGTCGGGCATCTTGTTCGCCTGATGCGCCAACTGGAACGCCTGCGGTGCTTTGGACGCGTCGTAATAGGTGTGCGCGACGTTGGCCTTCAGCGCCGACGACTGGTTCTTCGCCCAGTCGTCGTTGAGACGTTTGAACGAACTGAAGTGATCCCACCAGGCCAGCGTTCCGGTGGCGCCGCCGCCACTCGTACTGCCGGACTCGTCGGTCGAGCTGCTGCATCCCACCGCGGCGCCGGCGACGGCAAGTACCGATGCGCCGAGCAGACTGCGACGTGTCATTCCGGTCATGATCGTTCCACTCCTTCGGGTGTTGCTAAGACTTGACTGCGCCGGAGATTCCCTCGACGAAGTAGCGCTGCAGGAAGATGAAGAGCACCACGACCGGGACGATCGAGATCACGCCGGCCGCGGCCATTCCGGACCAGTCGGTCGCGGTCTCCCCGACGAACGCCTGCATGCCCACGCTCACCGTCCGCAGATCGGGCCGGCTGAAGGTGAACACCAAGGGCAGGAAGAAGGCGTTCCAGGTGGCGATGAAGGTGAGTACTGCGACAGTCGCCGTGACCGGCATCGCCAGCGGCAGCATCACCGAGAAGAACGTCCGGACGAAGCCGGCCCCGTCGACGAGCGCGGCCTCCTCCAGCTCCCGGGGGATCTGCCGGAAATAGCCGTAGTACAGCAAGATCGCGGACACGTACGCCCCACCGCTGAGCGCCAGGATCATGCCGCTCAGTGAGTCGATCAGGTGCAACTGCATCGAGATCTTGACCACCGGGATGATCGTGTAGCCGGTGGGTACGAAGAGCGTCGCGACCAGGATCCCCAGGAAGAGCTTCGATCCGCGGAATCGGTAGCGGGCCAGGACGTAGCCGGCCAGGGCGCAGCGGACGGTGACGATCACGACCGTGATCACGGTGACCAGGATTGTGTTGATCAGGTACCGGCCGAAGTGCGCGTCGTTCCAGGCCCGCGCGTAGTTGTCCCAGACGAACTTGTCCGGCCACAGCCGCAGGCCGCCGGAGAACATCTCCATGCTGTCCTTCAGCGATGCCGACAGCATCCACAGGAACGGGAAGATCCAGACCAGCGCGATGCCGACCAGGACCAGCGCGGCGATCCACCACGGCAGTCGAGACAGAATGCGTCGTTGCCGGTCCGAGCGTTCGACGGTCAGTTCAGCGGTCATCGCTGTTCACCTCTCAGCCGACGGCCGGTGTACAGGGCCCACAGCTGGAGGGCGCCGACGATCGCGACCAGCAGCCCGAAGACCACGGCGGCCGCGGACGCGTGCCCCAGTTGCGGGATCGGGGCGGCGAACGCCCACCGGTAGATGTAGATCTCGATGATCTCGGTGTGGAAGTACGGCCCACCCGCGGTCAGCGTGTACATCAGATCGAAGTTGTGGAACGTCTCCTCGATCGTCAGCACGGTGATGATGATCAGGAACGGCTTAAGCATCGGCAGCGTGATGTGCCGGAAGAGCTGCCAGGTGCCTGCGCCGTCGATCCGCGCCGCCTCGTACAACTCGTACGGGATCGTCTGCAGCGCCGCAAGCCAGTAGATCATCGTCACGCCGAAGAACTTCCAGATGTACAGGACAGCCGCGGCCGGCAGCGCCAGGTGCTGGTCGCCCAGGAAGTCGACGCCGCCGAAGCCGAGCTTGGCCAGTACGGAACTGACCGGGCCACTGGCCGGGTCCAGGACGAAGCGCATCACCACGCCGATGATCGCCGTCGTGGTCACCACCGGAATGAAGAACGCCGATCGCAGTACGCCGATCAGCGGCAGCTTCGGCGAGTTGAGGATCATTGCCATCAGCAACGTGAGCAGAACCCGGGCCGGCACCACCAGCAGCATGAAGAGCAGCGTGACCTTGAACGAGTTCCAGAACAGCGGATCGGCGAAGACCTCGCGGTAGTTGCTCAGACCAACGAACTTCTGGCCGGAGTCGAATCCGTTCCACTCGACCAGCGAGTACCAGTAGCTCGCGATGATCGGGTAGATCGTGTAGAGGCCGTACAGGACCACGGTCGGCAGCAGGAAGACCCAGATCCAGGTGGTCTTCTGCCAGCCGTGACGCGGTCGGTCGACGGCCGCCGTGGCGGACCTCGATCGGCGGTCCTGCCGCCGGCTGAGTTGCACAGATCTGCTCGTCATCGTCGGGCTACCTGATCTGGCTGATCGCGAACGTGCGCGGGTCGTTGCCGAGCCGGTTGCCGTTCTCCAGCGCGGTGACGGACGCGACCTCGGCGTCGGTCAGCTCGAAGCCGCCGAGTTCGAAGTTGGCGCGGATCCGCTCGGGAGTGACGGACTTCGGGATGACGATGTGCCCGAGGTGCAGATGCCAACGCAGTACGACCTGGGCCGGCGTCACATCGTGATTGCTCGCGATCGACGCCAGGACAGGATCATCGAGGTCGCCACCTTGGCCGAGCGGCGAGTACGCCTCGACCGCGATCGACCGCTCGCGGCACAACTCGGTCAGTTCGCCCTGCTGGTACGTGGGGTGGAGCTCGATCTGGTTGACCGCCGGAACGACCTCGCCCTCCTTGGCCAATCGGTCCAGGTGCTCGGCAAGGAAGTTCGACGTACCAATTGCCCGTACGCGCCCCTCGGTGTGGATCCGCTCCAGGGCACGCCAGCTGTCGACATAGAGATCGGCCGTCGGATTGGGCCAATGCAGGAGATACAGGTCGGCGTAGTCCAGTCCGAGGCGCTGCAGCGTTTCGTCGTACGCCGTCAACGCCGATTCGTACCCGTGCTCGCCGTTGCGGAGCTTGGTGGTGACGAACAGCTCCTCGCGAGGCAGCCCGCTCGCCCGCATGGCCGCGCCGACACCGGCCTCGTTGTTGTACGCCGCCGCCGTGTCGATGTGCCGGTAGCCGATCTCGATCGCCTGCTCGACCGCGCGTTGTGTGTCGCTCAGCGGGACCTGGAAGACGCCGAAGCCGCGCTGGGGAATCCGTACGCCGTTGTTCAGCGTGATCACATTCTGGTCCATCGTCAGCCCTCTCGCCCGTCAGCTGCTCGGCTCGAGGATCAGCAACGATGCCGAGGGCAACGGAAGTGTGACGTCCAGAGACACGTCGCCGTCCACCCTGAGGCTGCGTTCGGCTTCGAACTCCTCGAGACCCTGCCGGCCGGTGATCGTGGCCAGCTGTTCGGCGGTTGGGTCCTGGGGCGAGCCGAGCTGCTGCCAGACGGTGAAGGAATTGCTGTGGTCGGCGTCGATGCGCAGATGCCGCAACCGGTAGGACCCAGCCGGCAGGTTGCGTACGGTCACGCTCACCGGTGTCAGGTCCTCGCTGGTCTGATACTGGTCATCGATGTGCCGCCAGAGCAGTACGGCGACGCTCCCGTCCTCCGCCCGCGAGGCGAGGGCGTCGACCTCCTCGGGCATGCTGCTGCCGTCGGTGTGCTCGAGTTCGCCGACCTGCCAGGCCGCGTCCGAGGTTGTGCGCAGCCGGTTGGGACCGAGCAGCGACAACATCCGATAGGCGTTGAGGAACGGCTTTTCGACACCGCCCGCGGTGAGGAAGGACCGGGTGCCTTCGAAGTAGCGTTCGGCCTCGAAGTAGAAGCTCCACGAGGTGGCGTAGGCGACCTTGGCCGGCTCGGTGGCGTTCAGGTCCAGGATCTTCTTCATCAGCTTCGCCTGGAAGACCGGGTAGTACTCGGTGTTCTGGAAGCTGTAGTTGCGGTTGTCGTAGCGTCCGAAGTGCGCCGGCACCGCCGCGTCGCACTCGTCGACGATCACCGGCAGGTCGGCGTACGCCTCGTACGAACCGATCAGCCGGTTGAACTCGCGCAGGTCGTACAACATCTTGGTCGACGACGGGCTGAGCTGCTCGGCCGCGGGCTCGGCGAACGGCCGGTAGTCGCGGGTCGGGAAGCGGGAGCCCTTGGTGTGATAGGCGATGAAGTCCAGCGGTTCGTCACGGCGCGACGTGTAGTCGAGGAAGCCCCGCAGGAACTCCAGTCCGCCGCTGGTGACGGCCGGACCGCCGACCTTCGCCTCGGGCAGCACGGTCCGGATCGCTTCGACGGTTGCGGTGTACAGCTCGTTGTACTGCTCGAGAGTGCCGCGCCAATAGCTGATGTCCGGCTCGTTCCACAGCTCCCAGAGCCAGGTCTTCACCTCCGCCTCGCCATACCGATCGATGCAGTGACGAACCGTGGCGCTGATCAGACCCGCCCACTTGGCGTAGTCCTTGGGCGGATACCCCCAAGCCCCCGCCTCGTAGTTGGTGTACGCCGTGGGGCTCGGTACGACGGTCAGCTCAGCGGCCTCGGGTGGCAGCAGATCGCGCGGGGTGAAGCCGAGTTCCACCAGCAGGTGGTGTCCGGCACCGACGATCGCGTCGTACGCCTGGTCCAGCAGGGTGAAGTCGTAGTACGGATTGCCGTCGGCGTCTTCGTGGTACACGTTGCCGTTGCTCCAGTGCGGGATCCCGAAGCCGCTGCCGGAGCAGTACATGTAGTGCGGCCGGACGAAGTACCCGCCGCCGGAGAAGTCGGTGAAGGTCTTCAGCAGCCGCTTGCCGGTCGGCGTGTACGTCCAGTTGAACTCGTCGTAGCCGAAGCTCTCCCAGATGCGCGTCAGCGGACCCTCGATCTCCGCGGCGTCGACGTCGACCGTCGCCGTGGTGACGTGCGGCGCATCGGGATTCCGGGGAGCGGCCGGCGGAAACGGGCCGAGTGACTTGCGTCCGGTGTGAACCGCTGTGTCGGTGGTCATCGTCGTCGTGACCTCTCTGCCCTGGGGGTCGGGCTGCCTCACGGTCGGCCGGCTGCGGCGCCGGCCCTGTGCCTGAGTGGAGGTTCCGAGTCTGCTCTTGCGATTGATTTACTGTCAATGACTTACTGTTTACAATCTACAGATAGCCCTGACAGGGGTTAGAGTCGTCCTACTTCGGATACTGGCGGTAACTGCTTCGAGGAGGTGGTCGGCATGATGTCCGACGACGTCGTGCCCTCGCTGCCTTCGCAGCGCGCTCTTGGTGACCTGGTCACCGACGTACTCCGGGAGATGATCACCGGCGCCAGGTTCCAGCCGGGGCAGCACCTCAAGGAGACCGAGCTGGCCGAGGCGCTGAAGGTCAGCCGCGGGCCGATTCGGCAGGCGCTGGCACGGCTCGAGGAAGAGGGCCACGTCGAGCTGCGGCGGCACCGCGGCGCGTTCGTCAGCACCTTGACGAAGACCGACGTCGAGGAAGTGCACACCCTCCGCGGCGCCATCGAGAGACTGGCCGTCAGCCGCGCGTGTACACGGATGCAGGGTCGGGGATTCGCCGAGATGGACGCGGTCCTGGAGCAGATGAAGAGCGTCGACACCAAGATCGTCCCGGAGGACGCCGTACGACTGGACCTCCAGTTCCACGACATCATCTACGCCTACTGCGACCACGCCCGCGTGCAACGCGTTTGGGAGTCGATCCGCGGCCAAGTGACGGTCTTCCTCCGCGCCCGCAACGCGAGCTTCCCCGACTTCCTCGACGTCGGCTACAGCGAACACAAAGAACTACGAGACGCTCTCGCCCTAGGCGATCCCCAAGCCGCCCAAGACGGCATAGACAAACACATCCTCGGCGCCTACGAACGCCTGAAACGCCTCAACCTCCCCGACCGCTGACACCCACCGATCCCACCACGGATGGGTTGAGTCGACCCGCCTGTATAGCAGGGGGCCGCTCCCCCGTCGAGGTCGCTTCGCGCTCCCGACCTGCCCTTCACCTGCGCCTTCTCATCCCCTGCACGGCCGGGGTGCGCACTCCTTGAACGGTTGAGCTAGGCGGAGAACTGCGGTGGGGTCAGGCGGCTGGGGCGGGCGTTTGTCGGACGTGGTTGGGGTTGCGCACATCCGGTTCGTTGGCGGCGGCGAAGTGGGGATGACACTTCCGGAGTTGGGCCCGCCGGTGGTGTTGCCGGCGACCGGACGCGTGGGGTGGACGGCGCCGCTACTGAGAGGTGAATCGGCATGTATCAACCACGACGACGTGTTCGTATCGTCGCCGCGACGCTGGCGGCGATCGCGTTGCCTGCTACGGCTTTGGCGCTCAGCGGTGCGACGCAGGCGACGGCCGGCGACAGCGTGGCCACGACTGTGGCGGGTCCGGCAGCCAAGAGTCCGTCCCAGAGTTCTGATGTGGTCGGGCTGACTGACAAGGGGCGGCTGGTGAAGTTTCGGTCGGCTGACAGGATTCGTAGCGCGGCGCGGGTGCTGGGGTTGAAGGATGATCGGCGGCTGGTGGGGATCGACTTCCGGGTTCAGGACGGGAAGTTGTACGGCGTTGGCGATCGCGGAGGGATCTACACGATCAACACTGGGGCGTACTTCGGGCGTGCCTCGAAGGTGTCGCAGCTCAGCGTGGCGCTGGCCGGGCAGAACTTCGGCGTCGACTTCAACCCGGCGGCGAACCGGCTGCGCGTGATCAGTGATACCGGCCAGAACCTACGCCACAACATCGACGATCCCGCTGGTGCGCCGGCGGCGGGCGTGACTGCTGTCGACGGCACGCTGGCGTACCCGGGCGTACCGCCTGCTCCGGCGACGACGGCGACCGGGGTAACGGCGGCGGCGTACACGAACAACGACCTCGATCCGAACACCGCGACGACCCTGTTCGACATCGACACCATGCTCGACCAGGTCGTGATTCAGTCGCCCGCGAACGCCGGACTGCTCGCGCCGACCGGCAAGCTGACGGTCGATGCCGGTCCGTGGGCCGGGTTCGACATCTCCACGCAGAACGGCGGCAACCGCGGGCTCGCAGTACTGAGCACCGGCGACCGGATGCGGCTGTACGACATCGAGCTGACCACCGGTAAGGCGACACGGCTCGGATCGTTCCCGCGTGACTTCCAGGTTGTCGACCTGGCCATTCCGCTCGGTCGATAGCTCGCACGCGAAGGGCTCCGGTGGTGCTCTACCGGAGCCCTTCATTGACCTCGGTCGACGTTCGCGCCGAGGTGCTCGAGGGTGCCGTAGCCGCCGATGCGGATCATGACCAGATTCACGGTGCTCCAGCAGAGCGCTTCGCAGATCTGCGCTTCGGGCCGGCCGAGCTGTCGGAAGGTGCAAGAAGGGTCAGTGTGGTTGAGCTTCCCAGGCTGGGTGGTGGGGGTCGTCGTTGTGGACGACGATGTCGGCCTGGTCGGTCGGGCGGACCGTGTCGAAGTAGAACTGCTGGGACGGGATGTAGCGGCTGCGATAGCGGCGTTCGACCTCTGTCGCGGATCTGGACGGGGTCTGGTCTCGGGTCCGGGCACGGTCCAGCGTGTTCTCGAACGGGGCGGAGACGAAGATGCGCAGGTCCCACCGGTCGATCAGTTCCGGGCGCATCAGGAAGACGCCGTCGAAGAGCAGTACGGCGTCAGCGGGTGCTGTCACGATCGGCTCGGACCGCGGAGTGTCCGTGACCTTGTCGTACACAGCCTGCCGAAACCTTCGGTCTCCACCTGGGCCGAGCGGATCGAGCAGTGCCTTGTGCATCGCATCGAAGTCGAAGCTGTCGTGATAGCAGCCCTCGGCGGAGTCCTCGCCGCGCCGATACCGTTGTGACCGCGGCGTCAGGAAGTCCTCGATCGTCGCGCGGATGACGTCCCGGCCCTGCGCGCGCAGTACGAGGGCAAGCTCATCAGCCAACGTGGTCTTGCCCGCAGCCGGCGGCCCATCCACGGCAACCCGCGTCGGATGCGCGTTCGCAACGGATCCGACCGCCGCAGCCAGACGGCCAAGGAGCTCACTTCGAGTTCCGTTCTCCATGTACTGCCGCCGATCCTCCGTCGTGATTCCCGCGTCGCGCTCACCCTATGTGGGTCGCGGCACGCAGCTTCGCGGACCGGCTGTCACCCGCGGCGGATGAGGCGCGTATCGGTCAGGCCGTAGAGAATCGGCCGGGATCGGGAGGGGTCGGGATGTGGTACTTGTTCATGTTTGCTGGGCTGGCGATTCTTTGTGTGGTTGTGGTTCTGATTCGGAATGCCCGGGTCAAGGCTCGGGAGGGGACCGCGGCAGCGGCCGGCAACGCTCCTAGTCATGCTGAGGAGGATCGGGCTCGGCGCGAGCGGAAGCGGCGGCGTCAGCAGTCGAAGGCGGACCGCCGGAAGCGTCACTGACCGGCTTGCCAGGCCCCCGTCCTGACCGACGAGTACGGCGCCAAGACCGCCGCGGAACTGTGAGGCCCGGGCTTCGGCGGAGTCGTCGGTCAGGGGCGGGGCTCTCGGCGTACTAGACGCGGATCCAGTCGGTGCAGGTGTCTGGGCCGGTGCCGTGGTTGGTGTTCTCGCACAGCATCATGTAGATGGCGCCGACCGGGAACTGCGCTGTGTCGCACCCACGGTCGCCGCCGTCCCACTCGACTACCGGCTTGCGGTTGGGACCCTGCGTCCAGATGGCGTACACGGCATTGCCGTCGACCTCTCGGTCGCAGACGCTGCCACTGGTGTGCGTCTCGCTCACGGAGATGAAGTCCTTGCCCTGATACGCGTAGTTGTAGTGGGCAGACGCCATCGGAGCCGTTGCCGTGAGCAACGCCGGTACGGCGAGCAGTGCGGTGGCACCGATGGTCAGCCGGCGGATGTTTCCCGTGTTCATGACTCTCCCGAGACGGTTGTCGGAACTGATGTCGGCAAGTCTCGTCAACCGGCCCGGTCGAGTCTTTGGCGTAGCGTGCACAGCTCTTGTACGACGGTGCAGTCCGGAGCGCGTGATCGGTCAGCGGGTGGATCCGCCCGGCGTGTGTTGGGATCCCGGGGCCTTGCACACGTTCTGCGGTGTGCACCGGTCCCGCTTCTTGTCGTCCTGATCGTTGCCGGTCCGGGTCTTGCCGCTCCGGTCGTCACGGTTCTTCTTGGCACGGTTCTTGTTGTCAGGAGCTGCGGAGTCGTCGGGGCAGGTCTCGGAGGGCTGCGCCGGTTTGGTGGATTGGGGTGTGGTGGTTTCGGGGCAGGTGGGTCGGGTCAGGGCTCGGCCGACCACCTGGCGCATCGCTGGCGCCCAGCCGACTGCGGCCGTGGTCGGCTCATGCGTCGGGGTGGGTTTGGTGGATGGTGCCGGGGTTGGAGAGTCGGTCTCCGAGGGCTTCGGCTCGGACGGCTTCGGCGCGGATGGCGCCGGGTCGGACGGGTCGGGCTCGGATGATTGAGTCGGCTTGGGCTCGGATGACCCGGGCTCAGTCGGCTTCGGCTCGGACGGTCGCCTCGTGTCCGGCGCGGACGGGCTGAGGCTGGTTGACGGCGTGGGCTCGGAGGGGCGAGTCTGCGTCGGCTGAGGGTCGGCCGGGGTCGGGCGGGTTGTCGGTCGCGGTGGTTGCGCGACGGGCGGCTTGGCTGACGGTGGTGCAACTGGCTTCGGCCGGTTCGGCGATGGAACCGTCGTCCGTGGTGGAGCCGAGGGCTCGATTGGCTGCGATGGGGCTGGGTTGGCGAGCACGGTTCCGTCGGGCGACGGGCCGGCTGGCCAAGGCAGGAGCGCCGGCGGGTCGGCGGCGGGCTCGTTCGGGAGCAGTTCGCCGGTTGAGGGCAGACCGACTACGCGGCCGGACTGGTACATCCGGGCCAGCCCAAGCACCACTCGGACGTACGAGTCGGCGTTGTTGTAGCGCCGTACCGCCTGCGCCGCCCCGGCTGGGGTGCGGAGGTTCGACGTACCTGTGCAGAGGTACTGCGCAGCGCCCAGTGTGGCGTCGAACATGTTGTTCGGGTCGCCGATGCCGTCGCCGTTGCCGTCCGCGTTCACGGAGCGCCAGGTCGACGGGATGAACTGCATCGGCCCGACCGCACGGTCGTACACGGTGTCGCCGTCGAGCGCGCCGCCGTCGCTGTCGCGGATCACCGCGACGTTCGGCCGGCCGTCCAACGGGATCCCGCGGATCCGCCGAGTCGCCGAGCCGTCGTCGCGCAGCTGGGCGCCGCCGAACCGGCCGTGGTTGGACTCCACTCGTCCGATCGCGGCGAGCAGCGTCCACGGCACTCCGCAGCCCGGGTCACTGGCTGCCAACCGCGCTTCGGCCTGCTTGTACGCCCGTACGGCGACCTCCGGGATCCCGCTCTCGCCGAGCGTCTTGATCACCGGTGCGCCCGAGAGGACCATCGCCACAGGATTCGCCACCCGACCGGGCCCGACGGGGACCGCGGCCAACTGCTCGGGAGCGACGAACTCGGCCAGCGTCTCGTCCTCAATGAACGGATCGGCCGCTGGTGACTCCACAATCCCGGCGGAGGCGTCGTCGTGCCCGCCTGTCACTGGACTGTCCGGGAACGACGACGCCGCCAACGCAGCGAGAGTGATCACCGCGGCGCCCGCGCCCGCCAACTGCCAGCGGCCCTGAGCCGCCGGCCGACCGCGGCGATGCCGTCCGTGGCGTCGTCGTTGGCGTGCCTTGATGAGCTTGGGCACTCGCATGATCCCGATCCCTCCGCCGTCGCAGTCCACTCCCCCAGGCCTCCCGGGGTGTTCGGGGTGGGCCGCGTCGCGGATCGGTCCGACACGCTGCGCGTCCGGACTTTGTCGGAGGGGGATGGTTCGATGGGCCTCAGCCGGTGAAAGGACTCGGGATGATCCGGAAAGCGCTGATCCTCGCCATCTGCCTGTGCCTGCTGCCTTTTAGTACGCGGACCGCCGAGGGCGCCCCGCCCGGGCAACGCGACGTCATCGTCCAACTGTTCGAGTGGAACTGGAAGTCAGTCGGGCAGGAGTGCGGTCAAGTGCTCGGCCCGAAGGGGTATGGCGCCGTCCAGGTCTCCCCGCCGCAGGAGCACGTCGTACTCCCGAGCGCCGGATATCCGTGGTGGCAGGACTATCAACCGGTGAGCTACAAGATCGACAGCACGCGACGTGGCACGCGCAGTGAGTTCATCGCGATGGTGAACAGTTGTCACGCGGCCGGAGTCAAGGTGTACGTCGATGCCGTGATCAACCATATGACCGGGGGCTCGTCAGGTGGGGTGGGCAGCGCGGGATCGTCGTACAGCCACTACGACTACCCGGGCACGTACCAGACCCAGGACTTCCATCATTGCGGGCGGAACGGGAACGACGACATCGTCGATTACGGCGACCGCTACGAGGTGCAGAACTGCGAGCTCGTCGATCTGGCTGACCTGGCGACCGATACCGGCTACGTGCGCGGGCGGATCGCGGCGTACCTGAACGATCTGCTCGCGATCGGTGTCGATGGTTTCCGGCTGGATGCTTCCAAGCACATGGCGGCCGGTGACATCGCCGCGATCCAGGCTCGGCTGTCGCGATCGGCGTACTTGTATCAAGAGGTCATTTACGGGGCGGGTGAACCGATCACGCCGGACGAGTACGTCGGCAACGGGGACGTGCTCGAGTTCCGCTATGGCAAGGATCTGGCGAAGATCTTCAACACCGAGAAGCTCGCGTACCTGCGAACGTTCGCCTCGCCGCTGCCGTCGGATCAGGCGGTGGTGTTCACCGACAACCACGACACTCAGCGCGGCAGCGGAGTGCTGACGTTCCGGGACAACGGGCGTTATGCGATGGCGAACGCGTTCATGCTGGCCTGGACGTACGGGACGCCGAAGGTGATGTCGAGCTACGAGTACAGCTCCAACGACCAGGGACCGCCGTCGGCCGGCGACGGGCGTACGAGCGACACCACCTGCTTCAGCAACGGCTGGCGGTGCGAACACGAATGGCGGGTGATCGCCAACATGGTTGCCTTCCACAACAACACGCGCGGTGCGCCGGTGACCGATTGGTGGGACAACGGCAACGACGCGATCGCGTTCGGGCGCGGCGACAAGGGCTACCTGATCCTGAACGACGAAGGCTCCGCGCTCACAGGCCGCAGCTTCCACACCAGTCTGCCCGCCGGCGTGTACTGTGACGTCTTCCACGGCGACTATTCCGCCGGCCAATGCACAGGACCGTCCTACACAGTCGACGCAGCAGGCTGGTTCAAAGCCGACATCGCCCCCCAAGACGGCCTAGCCCTCCACTCCACCGCCAAACTCTCATGACAGGCCGCGTAGGTTAAGCCGAAGGCTGCGCTGGCGAGTGGAGGAGCGGGATGACGTTTTCGGTTGTGGGGTTTGATTCGGGGTCTGGGTCTTGGGGGGTTGCGGTTGCGTCCAAGTTTTTGGCGGTGGGGGCGGTGGTGCCTTGGGGGCGGGCTCGGGCCGGGGCGGTTGCTACGCAGGCCATGGCTCAGCTTTCGTTTGGGCCGGATGGGCTGGATCTGCTTGCCGAGGGCATCGAGGCTGAGCAGGTGATCGCGCGACTGACCGGTGGGGACGACGAGCGTGAGCACCGGCAGGTTGGGATGGTCGACCGTCAGGGGCGGGGAGCTACGTTCACCGGTGGCTCGTGCATGGATTGGGCGGGTGGGATCGCGGGCGAGGGCTTTGCGGTTCAGGGCAACATCCTCGTGGGTCCACAGGTGGTGGCTGCCATGGCCGAGACCTGGCTGGGAGCCGCTGGAGATCCGTTCGAGCGGCGGTTGCTCGCAACGCTGACGGCCGGCGACCAGGCCGGCGGTGACCGGCGCGGCCGTCAAAGTGCGGCACTGCGGGTGTGGCGCGAGGGAGCGGCGTACGGCGGTGTGCTCGACATCGCCATCGACCTGCGCGTCGACGACCACCAAGCCCCGGTCGACGAACTGGCCCGCCTGCTGGACCTCCACGACCTGTACTTCGGCAAGCCAGACCCGGCAAGCCTCCTCCCACTCGAAGGCGAGCTGGCCACCGAGGTAGCCGCCCTCCTCGAGAAACTCGGCTACACCATGACTAACGCCCTCGAAACCTGGGCCGGCGTGGAGAACTACGAAGAACGGCTGGTGCCCGGCAAGCTCGACCCGGTCGTGCTGGACAAACTCCGCCAAGCCGCAAACACGACCCCGTGACCGCCGACGACCTGCCGGCTGGGGTCGACTGGATCATTCACGGCACTCGGCACATCAGCACTGCGGCTGCGGACGAGTTCACACGCCACGGATTGCCCGCAGACGTTGACGTCCTGAAGATGCGATCCCGGCTCGCCTCTGTCACCAAGCCCATCGTCGCCACAGCCGTCGTACTGGCCTGCCGCCAGTCCCCCGGCGCCTGGGAAACGCCCATCCGCGAGCACTTTCCTGAGCTTCACGCGGTATGGCGGCTGGACCCTGCGATCACGCTCCAAGACCTCCTGAGCCACACCTCCGGTATCGCGGAGCCGTTCGACGAAGCCGCGCAGGCGGACCTCGGCGACGCAGCTCTCCGCACCGGTCGCGCGCACTGAAGACGACGGGGTGAGCTACGGCCTCGGGTTGTTCACCGATGACAAGCGCCGCTTCTTCCTGCACACGGGCGACTGGCACGGCTTCCACACCTGCGCACTGTGGACCGAAGAGACGCAGGAGGCGACGATCGCCTTCTCCCACGGTCCCCAGGCCGGAGCGGCCATCGAACGCCTCCTGCTCACTCGTCTTCAATCGACCGGCTGAGACAGCACCAGTGCGCAGGACCATCGGTTGATGGCGGAGCCGGACCGGCTGATCCGGTTTTGTGTCTGTGGTGGCTGGTTAGGCTGGGCGGTGCGTAGTGGTTCGGTGACGGTAGGGGTGGGTACGGGTGTCAGGATGTTGGTAGCGGAGCGGTACAGGTTGGGCGCCTCGATCGGCCGGGGTGGGATGGGCGAGGTGTTCCGCGGCACGGATGAGCAGTTGGGGCGTCCGGTCGCGGTCAAACTGCTGCTGCCGTCCGACAAGGATCCGCGGGCTGCCGAGCGCTTCCACCGGGAGGCGCGAGCCGCTGCGAGGCTGAACGATCCGCACGTGGTCGCGGTGTACGACTTCGGCAACCACGACGACGGCTTCTTCCTGGCGATGGAACTGGTCGAGGGCGGGTCGGTGGCGGACGAGCTCGCCGAGAAGGGCCCGCTGCCCAAGGATCGGGCAATCGATCTCATCGAGCAAAGCGCCGCAGGGCTGGCGGCGGCGCATCAGCAGGACGTCGTACACCGTGATGTCAAGCCGAGCAACCTGTTGCTGACGACCGACGGGACCGTCAAGGTCGCCGACTTCGGTATCGCTCACGTCCCCGAGGAAGGCGCGACCACGCTGACGGGGACCGGCCAGATCATCGGCAGCGTCCACTACCTCGCGCCGGAACGGGCGCGCGGCGAGCGGTCCGGTAAGCCGGCGGACGTCTACGCGCTGGGTTGCGTGCTCTACCAACTCGTCACCGGCCGGCCGCCGTTCACGGCGGACCATCCGACCGCGATCCTCTACCAGCACGTCGACGCTTCTCCAGGTCAGCCGAGTCTGATTCGCCCCGAGCTCGGCGGCTCCTTCGAGATCGGCCTGCTCGGGATGCTCTCCAAGGATCCCGCTGACCGTCCGTCCGCCGAGGAGGTCGCCACCGGCTATCTCCGTACGGCGAGCGTTGGCGCACCCGTAGGGCCAGAGACAACCAGCCCACTCGAGCCTCTGCAACCGCCGCCGCCCACCCAGAGACGGCGGAACGCCCTGCTGATCGGACTGATCGCGGCCCTCGCGACGGCTGCCGCGGTCATGGCCGGCTTCATCCTCAACGGCAACGACACGCCGCCCCCGACGACTGACGTCGGACCACAAACGACGCCCAGTACGGCGAGGCCGAAGCCAACCACGACCGACCCGTCTCGGTCCGCAACTGGGAATCAGCAGAACGAGACCACGAAGACTCAGCCCACGCAGAGCCCGTCAGTGTCACCCACCCCGTCCGAGACTCCCTCGACCACGCCGTCGGAAACGCCGACCCCGACCGAGCCCACTGAGACCAGCACCACCAGCGAACCCACTGAGTCGACACCGACCTCCCCCTCGAACACACCGCCACCCGAGACCAACTCACCGAGCGGGCAACCGACAGACACGCCACCACCTGGCGCAGAGTAGGAGGCGTAGAAATCCTTGCGGGGGGCACCGAAGATCTGTCCGCGTTTTCGGGGAAGAGGACCGTGAACGAATCCGTCGTTGAGATCAACGGCCATCGGGTCGTGGCTGTGTCGCGGGTGACGACCCTGGCGCGTCTCAGCGCGGGATCGGTCTGCATCCGCTGCGGCGCCCACTTCGTCGACCGGCTGGAGATCGAGAACACCTCCTGCCCGGTCGCGGGGAACACGCACGGTCACGAGCTGTTCACCAATCCCGACGACGGACTCCTGTACTGCCGGCGCTGCCCGCTGGTGGCGTACGACCTCGACGACGTCGCCACCGAACCGCAGTGCCCGATGCCACTGCACGCCTGGCGCGTGCCCTGACCTCGCTCACGCGGCCGTCGGCAACGGGTCGAGCTTCCCGCGGAGATCCCTGAGGATCCTGTTCAGCAACCGGGAGATCTGCATCTGGCTGACGCCGATGTCGTCGCCGATGTCCGACTGCGTCCACCCCTCCACGAACCGCAGCTCCAGGATCCGCCGGTCGCGCGGGTCCAGGTCGTCGACGACCGGGCCGAGCATGTCGACGGCTTCGAGCTGGTCGAAGTACCGGCGGTCACTGTCGTCGGCGACGGTCTCTCCCAACGGGGACTCCGACTCGGTGGCGGGCCGATCGAGCGACAGGACGTTGAAGCATCCTCGCGCCGCCTCGGCACCGTTGACCTCGGTGACCTCGACGCCGATCCGGTCCGCGATCTCCGCGAGCGTGGGTTCACGGTTGAGTTCCTGCTCGAGAATCGGCACCGCGGCGGCGATCATGCCCTGGAGTTCCTGCATCCGCCGTGGGATTCGTACCGTCCAGGAACAGTCACGGAAGTACCGCTTCACCTCGCCGCGGATCGTCGGGATGGCGAACCCGATGAACGGCGTACCGTGGTCGAGCCGGAAGTTGTGCACCGCCTTCAGCAGACCGAGGTACGCGACCTGTTCGAGGTCCTCGTCCTCGGCACCGCGGCCGCGGAACCGCCGCCCGATCCCGCGGGCGATCTCGATGTTCAACTCGACGATCTCTTGGAGCAGCCGCTGCCGCTCGTCCTCGTCCGTACTGCGCTCTCTGACCTCGAACAACGCCCAGGTTGCCGCCTCGCGGCGGGCTCTGTCCTCGGGAGTCAGGCAGTCCTTGCGGACCGGGCTGACCATGGCGGATTCGGTGGGAACCATGAAGCTGACCTCGCGACGTGAGTCACGGCGCAGCCCACCTCCGGACCACGGTCATTACCTACGTCAATCCAGTACCCCATCGCATGCATGGACGCCCGGAACGCGGGTACCCGATGCGCCCAAGGCACGGTCGGTGGAGTGCGGCCAGAACTGCGGGCTGGGTCTCCACCACCGTGCCATCGGAGTACGTACGTCCATGGGCCGCCTCATCAGGGCTTTGGCTTCTTCGGCTTGTCCTGGCCCGGCTTGTCGTCCTTCGGGCGACCAGTGGATCCGGGGTCCGGCGGCTTCGGCTTGCTCGGACCTGACCGCGGCACTGGCCGGAGCGTGGTCGTCTGGGTGACCGTCTGGGTCGGGGCCGGGCTCGGTGGTCGAGACGTCGTCGTGGGTACGGCGGATGGTGGGGTGGTGCGACTGTCGGTCGGGGACAGGTCGTTGGTCGTCGGAAGCTTCACATCCCTGGTAGCGAAGACGATTCCGACAGTTGCCGACAGCATTAACGCCAGTCCTGCGACAACCCCGGCGCGAACCGGCCGCGCGACTGCCCGACGTACGGGCAAAACTCCGGGAACCGGCGGCCGCGCGCCGTCTGTGACCTGGGCCGCGGTCGGTCGCTCAGCCGGGTCCTTCGTGAGCATCCAGAGAAGGAGCGCTTCGACATCGCCGGCCAGTTCAGGCCGGAGTTCGCTCGGCGGCACCGGTTCTCGCCGTACGTGCTGGAACATGATCGACGCCGGCTCGTCGGCGAGGAACGGCGGATGGCCGGTGACCAACTGGTAGAGCACACAGCCGAGCGCGTACACATCGGACGGCGGCTCCGCAGGACGACCCAGCGCGCGTTCCGGCGCGAGAAAGTGACTCGTGCCGACGATCTGCCCGGTCGAGGTCAGCGTGGTGGTGTAGTCCTCGAGAAATCGGACGATGCCGAAGTCGGCGACCTTCACCGTCCCGTCGTCGGCCAGCAACAGATTGCCTGGCTTGATGTCGCGATGCACGATGCCCAGCCGGTGAGCCGCCGCCAACCCAGCCGCAGCCTGCCTGACAATGTGTACGGCGCGATCCGGTGCGAACGGACCCTCGCGCCGGAGCTCGTCGCCGACGCTACGACCGCTGACCAGCTCCATCGCCAGGTAGCAGCAGCCGTCATGGTCGCCGAAGTCGTACGCCGCGACGACGTGTGGATCATGGATCCGCGCGGTAGCACGCGCCTCCCGCAGGAATCGCTCCGACGCCGCGAGCGTCCCCGGAACCGGCAGCATCAGCTTGACCGCCACGTCCCGCCCCAGCACCTGATCCGTCGCCCGGTAGACCTCCCCCATCCCACCGCGACCGATCACCCCCACGATCCGGTACCGGCCTGCAATCACTTCCCCTGCTCGCCTCACCGCCCATCGGTACCCCCGCCACACCGACGTATGTACGCCGGACATCCGCGTTTGGCCGCGGGTACCGGGCGGCCGTACCGCTTCGCGTCGAGCAGCGTCGGCCAGGGCCGAGTGCAGCCAAGCTCGAGAGCCGGGTCTCGTCCTGGCACTGGGGTTCGGCGCTCGGCGCGGAGCACTACCTCGCCCCGCCGTCAGTCGTTGGCGATCAGGCGTCTGGCGACTTCTCGCAGTTTCACGTTGCCGTCCTGGGACAGGCGGGCCAGGAAGGCGAAGGCGCGCTCGTCGGTGAGGTGGTAGCGCTCCATCACGATGCCGACCGCGGTGCCGATGGTGCTGCGGGTCCGGACGGCTTCCTGCAGGTTGTGGATCTCGCGGGCGTAGTCGATGGCCATCGCCGCCTGGTGCCGGAACAGTTCACCCAGGCCACCAAGATCGCTGAAGGCACCGACCTGACGGGCATACAGGTTCAGCGCACCACGCGACTTGGGTGCGTCGAACAGCTGAATGCCGGCCTGGGCATAGAGACCGGCTGCCACCGCGCTCGCGGCGTACCGCGGGAATCGCTCGTCGTGCGCCAGATCGGGTGACGTGATGTGCACGGAATCTGCGGCTGCCTGGTAGCAGGGGCCTTCACGGAGTTCGTACTGCGCGGCGTCGACGCCCCAGAGCAGATCGTCGGTCGGAGCGACCGTCTCCAGCCGGCCGTCGACGTGCAGGATCGTGATGCTCGCGTAGTCTGTGTCCGGCAGGGCTTCGACCGCCGCGGCCGTGATCTGACTCAGCGTGTGGTCGAGGTCGCCGGGAGTCAGCGTCCTCGCCAGTCGCTGGGCCAGGTCCAGGAGCCGGTCGTCAGTCACGACACAGCCAGTACCCGACCGGGTCGACCTGAAGCCCTGTCTACGCGCGAGTGTCCTGGTCCAGGAGGCGGTTGACGGAGCGTTCGAGGGTGGCGCGGGTCTTGTCGTCGTCGAGGTCGGTGCCGGCGTGGTCGACGGCGTCGGTGATGGTGCGGCCGTGCTCGTACTGCTCGACGACGCGCGGATCGACGTACGACGTACGCGCGACCGTCGGGGTGTTGCCGAGATGGTCGGACACCTCCTCGAGCATCTCCTTGACCGCGGTGTTCAGGGCCTTCTTCGTCGTCGGCGGGTCCGCCTCGGCCAGGTCCACCGCGGCGTGCACGGTGGCGGTCCAGGTCCGGAGATCCTTGACCGTGTAGTCCTCTCCGACCAGTTCCTGAAAACGCTCGTTGATCGTGCCCGCGTCGATCTCGTGATAGCCGTCGTCGTCGCGGTACATCAGCAGCCGCGGATTCTTGTGCCGGCCTCGCTTCAGCGACCGTACGGCGGTCACCAGCCGATCGTCGTCCAACTCGATCGTGCGCTGCTGCCCGCCCTTCGCGACGAAGTCGAACACGACCTTGCCCTTGCTGACGCGGACGTCGTCGCGCAGCAACGTCGCCGCACCACGACTGCCGTGTTCCTCCGCGTACTCCGTGTTGCCGGTCCGGAAGACGCCGTAGTCCAGCATTCGCAGGGCCACGGCAAGTACTCGGCTCCGATCGAGACCGCGCTTGCACAGGTCCGCGTCGACCGCCTCCCGGAAGGCCGGCAGTTTGCGCGCGAGCCGCCGTACCCGGTCGTGCTTGTCCTCGTCCTGGGCCGAGCGCCAGTCGTCGTGGTACAGGTACTGCCGCCTGCCCGCCTGGTCCGTGCCCATCGCCTGGATGTGACCATTCGGGTACGGGCAGATCCACACATCGGTCCAGGCCGGCGGGATCGCCAGCGTCCGGATCCGCTCGACCACGTCGGTGTCCTTGAGAACCTTGCCGTCGGCATCCACATAGCTGAACCCACGCCCGCGCCGCCGGCGCGCGAAACCCGGCTCGTCAGGATGGCTCCGCCGAAGTCGCATACGGCCCCGGTACCCGACTCCATGCCCCAGCGATGGGATCGAGCATCGTCGGATGCTCGATGTCGCGGGAGTGACCGGTCACTGACGCCAAGTAGGCGTTTGAAACGGGGTATTGCGCGGGCCGTGTTCTTGGCTTCATGCTGGCGGTCACTTGGGTGCTCACGGGGGGCTGTGAGGGCTGGTGAGGACAGGTGAGCCTGGGGGGCTTCATGAGGCGTTACGCCGGACTGCGCCGGTGGGTGGCTGCGGCCTGTGTGCTGTTGTTGGTGCCGTTGGCAACGACCGTGTCCGCGAGCGCCGCCGCGCCGGTGCCGGGTGGTTTCAGTGAGCAGGTGGTGTTCACCGGACTGAGCAACCCGACGAACGTCGCGTTCTCGCCGGACGGGCGGGTGTTCGTCGCGGAGAAGAGCGGCTGGATCAAGGTGTTCGACTCGCTCGACGACCCGACGCCGTCGATCTTCGCCGACCTGCGCACCCAGGTCTACAACTACTGGGACCGCGGCCTGCTCGGAATGGCGCTGCACCCTGACTTCCCCGCCGATCCGCGCATCTACGTCCTGTACACGCACGACGGCCTGATCGGCGGACCGACACCGAAATGGGGCACCGCCGGCGCCACCGACGATCCGTGCCCGTCACCGCCGGGACCGACGAGCGACGGCTGCCAGGCGAGCGCTCGATTGTCGGCCGTCACCCCGGGCGGCGCCGAGCAGGTGCTCGTCGAGGACTGGTGCCAGGTGTTCCCCAGCCACTCGATCGGCTCGATCGAGTTCGGCCCCGACGGCATGATCTACGCCGGCGGCGGAGACGGCGGCAGCTTCGGGTACGCCGACTACGGCCAGGACGGCTTCCCGGCATCGGACGAGACCCCCGACAACCCCTGTGGCGACGGCCAGGCACCCGTCGGCGCGAAGCTCACCTCGCCAACCGCTGAAGGCGGCGCGCTGCGCGCCCAGGACGTACGGACCGGCGGCGATCCCGCAAGCCTCGACGGCTCGATCATCCGGATCGATCCGGACACCGGCCTCGCCGCACCGGGCAACCCGGCTGCGGGTAGCTCCGATCCGAACACTCGCCGCATCGTCGCGCACGGCCTGCGCAACCCGATGCGCTTCGACTTCCGCCCAGGAACCAACGAACTCTGGATCGGCGACGTCGGCTGGACCAAGTGGGAAGAGATCGACCGCATCGTCAACCCGACCGCACGGGTCACGAACTTCGGTTGGCCCTGCTACGAAGGCCCGGGCCGCACGGCCGCGTTCGACGCCCTCAACCTCAACATCTGCGAGAACCTGTACGCCGCCGGCGCGAGCGCGGTCGCCACGCCGTACTACACCTACGATCACACCTCACACATCGTCACCGGCGAGACCTGCAGCACGGGCAGTTCATCGCTGTCCGGCATGTCCTTCTACGAGAACGGCAACTACCCACCGGAGTACGACGGCGCCCTGTTCTTCTCCGACTACAGCCGCCAGTGCATCTGGGCGATGCTCCCCGGCACCAACGGCCTCCCGGACCCCGCCAAGATCGTCAACTTCGCCTCGGGCTACGGAACGACCAGGCTGCAGAACGGTCCGGGCGGCGACCTGTTCGCCGTCGACTACGACAACGGCAGGGTCCTGCGCTACGTCTACAGCGCGACCAACAACCCGCCGACCGCGGTGATCGACGCGGATCCGTCCAGCGGACCGACACCGCTGACCGTCACCTTCGACGGGACCGCCTCGAACGACGCCGACGGCGACGCCCTCGCGTACGCATGGGACCTGGACAACGACGGCCAGTACGACGATTCGACGGCGCCAACTGTCCAGCACACCTACACCACCAGCGGCGCCGCCATCGCCCGGCTGAAAGTGACCGACAGCCACGGCGGGACCGGTACGGCGACCACCCAGATCAACGTCGCCAACACCGCACCGACGGCATTGATCACGTCACCCGGTCCGGCGACGACGTGGAAGGTTGGCGACACCATCAGTTTCGCCGGCACTGCCACGGACCCGGAGCAGGGCACGCTGCCCGGCCCGGCGCTGACGTGGGCGCTGATCATGCACCACTGCCCAAGTGATTGCCATGCGCACCAAATCACGACGATGACCGGAGCGAGCGGCACGTTCACCGCCCCCGATCACGAATACCCGTCGTACCTGGAACTGCGGCTGACCGCGAAGGACTCCGGCGGGCTGACCGACGTCAAGAGCGTGCAACTGGAGCCGAAGACTGTGAAGCTCACATTCGGCACGCAACCGTCGGGTCTGCAGTTGACGTACCTGAACAAGACCGCGGCCGCTCCGTCGACCGGTACGGCGATCGTCGGCTCGAGCGGATCGTTGTCCGCGGGCCTCCTGCAGTCATCGGCGAACAACCTCTACCGGTTCGCATCCTGGTCGGACAACGGTGCGCGCAACCACAACTTCGTCGCCCCGGCGGCGCCCGCGACGTACACGGCGACGTACACGCCGAAGCGCAATCTCGCCCGCGGGCGGGCAGTCGCGGTGTCCAGCATCTATGCGGCCGGCCGCGAGGGATCGAAGGCGGTCGACGGTTCGATGACGACGGCCTGGACGAGCAAGCGCAGCGATCCGCAATGGCTGCGGGTCGATCTCGGCTCGGTTCAGGTGGTCAACCAAGTGCTGCTCAACTGGTCGTCGGCGTACGCGAAGGCGTACCAGATCCAGGTGTCCGGCAACGCGCAGTCCTGGAAGACCGTCTACTCGACCACCGGCGGGAACGGCGGCACCGACAACGTCGTGTTCGGGGCGATCTACGCGCGGTACGTGCGGATCAACGCGACCGCTCGCGTTGCGGCCGGCAACTACTACGCGCTGTGGGAGTTCGGGGCGTACGGCGACCGCGGCCCGATCACCGGGATCGCCGGGAAGTGCATCGACATCTACCAGGCACGGACGAACAACGGCACGCCGACCGTCCTCTACACCTGCCACAGCGCCCTGAACCAGCAGTGGACGCAGTACGAGGACGGCACAGTGCGCTCGCTCGGCAAGTGCCTGGACGTGCGCGGTACGACGATCCGGTCCGCGGCGGTGCTGTGGACGTGTGACGGCAGCGCCGGGCAGAAGTGGTTGCCTCGCCCGGACGGCTCGCTGCTGAACATTCGCTCCGGCCAGTGCCTCGACGCCACCGGTGCGTCCAGCGCCAATGGCACGAAGCTGATCATCTACACCTGCCATGTCGCGGTGAACCAGAAGTGGGTGCTGCCGTAAATCACTCGAGTCGTCACCTGGCCGCCACCTAGGCTGGAGGCATGAACAGCGGCTGGGCAGACGAGGGATTCGGCGCGGTCGCCGATGTGTTCGCGGACAACTTCAGCGCGTTCCCTGAGCTCGGAGCCGCCACCACTCTTTATGTCGGTGGCCGAAAAGTGGTCGAGCTCTGGGACGGTGAAGCGGCTCCCGGGCGCCAATGGGATCGCGATACCGTCGTACCTGTTTTCTCTTGTGCCAAAGGGATCGTGAGCCTCTGCGTGCATCTGCTCGCGCAGTATGGACGGCTCGACCTCGATGCGCCGATCGGTCAGTACTGGCCGGAGTTCTTTGCAGAGGGCAAAGAGAAGATCACGTCCCGGATGGTGCTCGGGCATCGGGCCGGGATCCCGGTGCTGGACCAGACGCTGACCTTCGACGAGATCGCTGCCTGGACGCCGGTGATCGAGGCGATCGAGGCGCAGAAGCCGCTCTGGGAACCAGGGACGTCGTACGAGTATCACGGTCATGTGTTCGGCTTCGTCCTCGGCGAGGTGGTACGCCGGATCACCGGGCAAGGACCCAGTGCGTACTTCCGCCAGGTCGCCGGCGATCCGCTCGGGCTGCGGGCCTGGATCGGGCTGCCCGCCGCAGAACTGCCGACACTGGCCCGTCTCGCAGAAGCTGAGGGCCGCCCTCCGATGCCGGGGCCGGAGCATCTCCTCACCCGGATCGTCACGATGAACGGCGCGCTCGTCTTCCCAGGCCTCGACGTACCGCACGGCTGGAACGATCCGGCGCTTCTCGGGATGGAGCTTCCCGGGGCGGCCGCAGTCGCCTCCGCCACCGGTCTCGCCGGTCTGTACGCCGCGGCCGTGACGGGCATCGACGGCCACGACCGCATGCTCTCTGGCGCCACCGTGACCGATGCGGTGCGCGAGATCTCTTCAGGTCAAGGCTTCCTGGGCTTCGACGCCGGCGCGCGCTGGGGATCCGGCTATCTCCTCGACTCCACCGTCCGCCCGATGCTGGGTGCACGCAGCTTCGGCAACGACGGCGCCGGCGGCCAGTTCGCCTTCGGCGACGAGGAGTACGGCGTCGGTTTCGCGTACGTCGCCAACCGCATGGTCGGCCACGGCGACGCCCGAGCCAACCGCCTGATCACCGCCGTACGCGACTGCTTGGGCTAGCGGCCTGCCAGGGTTCACGACGGTGTCAGCCGGTGTTCACCTGCTCCGACGAACGTCGCGCTGACGTCTTGGTGGAGGCGAGCACGTACGTGTCTCGTGTCATCGGCCGGTTGGCTCTGGTGGGTACCTCGGTGCTGGTCACCGCGGCGCTGCTGGCTCGACTGCAGCGCGTCGTACTGCGACCGTCCGCCAACATCCTGGGTACGGCGTGGGACTCGACGACCACCACGCCGTCGTACGAAGCACTCGCCGACCCGGCGGCTGCCGGCGTACCGGTGCTGTCCAAGAAGCTCTTCCTCGACCTGAACACCGTTGCCGGTGCTCCGAAGAAGATCGAGGGGGTCGCACTCCTGCCGCAGGACACGCTCGTAGTCATCAACGACAACGACTTCGGCATGACCGACGGTCCCGGAGCCTTCGATGCCCACGGCAACCTGGTGGACAGCGACATCGAGACCACCCTGGTCACCATCAAGCTCCGTTGAGCGCGGAATCTTGGTACTGATCCGGCGGCTGATCGTGTAAACCAGATGGATGGTTCTTCCTGCTGAAGTTGTTGCGCCGGTGCGGATCGAGGTCGGCCAGGAGCATTACCTGGCGGTACGGCGGTGTGGGGACGGGGGTGTGCCGCTCCTGCTCATTCACGGGTTTCCGTGCACGAGCCGCATCTGGTCGCACAATCTCGGGCCGCTGGCCGAGGCGGGGTTCGACGTGGTCGCGCCGGATCTGCGTGGGTACGGCGAATCCGATTTCGCGCCGGACAACTTCTACGACTTCAACGCGTTCAACACCGACCTGACCGGCCTGTTCGACCGGCTCGGCTGGGACCGCGCAGTGGTCGCCGGGCACGATCTGGGTGCGATGATCGCCATCGACCTGGCCACCCGCCATCCGGATCGGGTGGACCGCCTGGTGATCCTGGACGACTCGATGCCGGATCTGGGTGAGGCGTTCACCGCGGCGGGTCTCCCGCCGATCGATCCCAAGCCCGCCGTCTACGACTACCAGCGGCGCCAGGGCAACGACGCCGACGCCTTGGTCGCCGAGCTGGCTACGCCTGAGCAGCGCCGGCGGTACATCGGTGAGTTCTATGGGCACCGCCTGTGGTGCCCGCCCGATGCCTTCGACGAGGACGACCTGGCGTTCTTGACCGAGCCGTACGGCGACGCGGCCCGGCTTCGAGCCTCCTTCGCCGACTACGAGGTCGCGATGGGCACCCGGCCGCTGTCGGCCCCGGAGATGATCGACCGGCCGGTCCAGCACCGCGCACTGCTGCTGATCGGCACCGACCAGGCGACGATGCGCAACCACATCGAGGAACGGTGTGCGCTCGCCTTCCCCGAAGCAGTCGGTCCGTTCTGGGTGAAGGGCGCCGGCCACTTCATGCCCTGGGAGCGGCCTGAGCTGGTCAACCGCGCAATCCGTTCCTTCTGCGGCGACCTCCTGGCAGCACTCACCCGTGAACTTCCCGAGGTGAGTGCTGACCCTGGTCAGTGATGGCCGCGGCGCTCATCGGTGCAGATCACGGTGAGCCAGATCCAAGCGAGGGTCACCGCGAGGTCGAAGGCGATGATGGTTGGGCGGCTGCCGGCGCCTGCGCTGAGGCCGGCGAACGCTCCGAAGAACAGGACGCCGGTGATGGCGGAGAAGCGGCTGAGTGCGCGGCGCCCGACGCTGCGGAAGTGCACCGCCAACACCAGACACGCGGCGATCAGTCCGGAGAACCCGATGCCCCCAGCGACGAAGTGTCCCACGCCGCGCGAGCTGATCTCGGCGTAGTCGGCCGGCGTACCCGCCGGGAAACCAGAGGCCGGATCCGCCTTGAAGATCGCGGCCAGCAACAGCCCAACGCCGTACGCGACGAGCAACCGCGGTCCCCAGGTGCTGCCGCGACCGGTGAGCGTACGGCGAAGTCCGACGGCGGCGCCGATCGACAGCAGACCGCTGACGACGAAGTTCAGTGTCTGGATCCAGCCTGGCCCACCGTTCGCGAGCAGACTGGCCGGGTGCCTCGTGATGTCGAACCCTTCGCGCGTGAACGCTTGGCCCAGCCACACGGCGACGTACAGCGGACCGGCGACGATCCCGCCGGTGAGCAGAGCCCGGGTCGAGATCCGGGTGGTGGTCGGGACGGTGAGATCGTTGGTGGTCATGGTCCGAGTTCCTTCCAGCAGACTGAGGGGTTTCCTACTCCCCTGCGTCGACCGACCTTCCTCATTTTCGACACCCCGGAGCGAGTTTCTTCAAGGAGGACAGATGCCAGTCGAGGATGAAGTCCGCGCCGTCTCAGCCGCCTTCGACGCCGCCCTGCTACACAACGACGCCGACGCGATCGGGCAGTTCATGACCGACGACTGGGTGTACGTCGGCCCGTCCGGAGCCACCCCGAGGTCGGACATCCTCGGATGGATCGCCTCAGGCAGGCTGGCGCACCACACCATGACGGTCATCGGAGACGAACGGCTCGCACGCGTCGGCGACGCCGTCGTATACACAGCCCGCAAGGCCAGCACGGGCTCCTGGGACGGAACGCCGTACACCGCCGAAGAGTGGATCACCGAGCTCTACGTACACGTGAACGGCCGCTGGCGCTGCGCCTTCAGTCAGAAGACCGACGCAACCTAGTACGAGACAGATGTCGGATCGGGTCGGTCGGGTTCGTAGAAGGAGTGACGCCGGCCCATCTGAGGCGGCGCAGAACAGGAAAGGGAGCACCACATGAGCACCACCTTCACCGTTGACTTCTTCTGCAGCGTGGACGGCTACGGCATGGCCGCGGGCTGGCCCGGATATTGGGGGAAGGAGGGCCCCGAGATCCGCGCGGACCGGGTGCGCACCTTCGCGCAGGACCAGGTACTCGTCTTCGGCGCGACGACGTTCCGGCAGTTCCGGAAGTTCGTGGTCGACTTTGACGAGCCCTACTACGACAGCCTGAACACGCTGCCGAAGATCGTGTTCTCCAGCACACTCGAAGAGCCGCTCGGGTGGCAGAACTCGACGGTTCTGAACGAGGATGCGGTGACGGCGATCGAGCGCCTGAAGCGCACCACGGACGTCCCGATGCGATCGCACGGCAGCATCGCGCTGAACCGCGCTCTGCTCGCCGCCGGCCTCGTCGACCGCCTCGAGATCATCATGTTCCCCGCCGTATCCGGCCGCGCCGGCGCAGCTGCCCTCCTCCACGACGGCGCCGAGCTCGACCTGGAACTCGTCGAGTCAACCGTACTCGACGGCCAGACCCAGAAGCTCGTCTACATCCCCCACCTCCACGGAGAAATCCCCAAGACCGCCGGCCCCCAACGCCGAACCACAACCTAGCCGGCACGCCGTGCCCAACAACCCAGCGCCATCACGCGACGCGGCCACCGCGGGACCTGACCGGCTCGTGCCGAGTCAGCCCCCTGTGGTGGCCGCAGGCCGGTAGCGGCGTGCGGCCACCACTCGAGATCGTGTCTGCTGAGGATGTACGTGCCGGCGACACCACCCGTAGTCAGCAAGCGGGCGACGTAGGAGCACGCGCGAGGCAAGGAACGGGGTGGGTGGGAGCGGCTGCGGGCAAGCGGTACCGAGCGGAGCGGACGCGTGGAGGCCTAACCATTAGTTGCCCACCAGCTTCTCGTAGATGTCGGGGCTCCAGCTGGCGGTGGTTTTGGTGGTGAGGGTGGCGCCTAAACGTTCGTAGAAGCGGTAGCCGGCCTTGTTTTCGAGGCGTAGGCCCCAGCCGATCGGGAGACGGTCGGGGAGTGCATGCCGGGCCAGCTCGAGCATGAGGGCCCGACCGACGCCGGCGTCGCGGAACTGTTCGCGGACGTTCAGGTCGTCCAGCGCGAGTTGATCGCCACCGACCCACAGATATGCCCGGCGCAGCGACGACACATAGCCGGCCACCTGCCCATCGACCGAAGCGATCAGCACGATCACGTCCGAGCGAGACAGGAAGCCCTGCCAGTCCGAAACGCTCGCGGTGACGTACGCCAGCTGATCCTGATACCCGGCGAGCTCCTGCAGCATGGTCAAGACGGTCTCGGCGTCCGCAGGGACCGCGCGGCGGATCTCAGTGTGCGGCATGGGCTTCTGCTCCTGTCGTGGGCCTGGCGGCCGGTACGACGGCCAGCGCGAGGACTGCTGCGACGGCCGCAACGACCGCGGCGAAGGTGAAACCATGGGTGAATCCGGTCGTCACGGTGCCGGCCAGGCTGGCCGCGGCGAGGCTGGACACCACCGCAACCCCGAGCGAACCACCGAACTCGTGGAACGTGCTCAGAATCCCGGACGCGACCCCAGCCTCGCGGTAGTCGATCTGGCTGAACGTCGTGGTCGACGCGGCGACGAACGCGGCACCGATCCCAGCGCCCCCGATCGTCGTCCCGATCACCACCATGAGAGCACCATCCCAGACCGCTGGGACAACGATGGCGATCGCAGCGACGGCCAGCCCGACCATCGCGACCGGACGAGCACCGACCTTGCCGACCAGCTGTCCGGACAGGTGTGCCCCGATGGTCGTGGCGACGGCGATCGGAAGGAAGGACAGTCCGGTGCGAAGGGCGCCGTACCCCTTGTAATGCTGGAGATAGAACGATCCGAGGAAGAAGATCGAGATCATCAGCGCGGTCGCGACCAGGATCAGGAAGGAGCCGGCGGCAACCGGTCGGCGGGTCAGGATCCGCAGGTCCATCAGCGGCGACCAGACGACCCGCTGCAGCCAGGCGAACGCGGCGTACAGGACAACCGCGCCGGCCAAGGTCAGCAGTGTCGCGGCGGACAACCAGCCCCGGTCTCCGGCCTTGATCAGCGCGTAGATCGCCGTACCGGTGCCGGCCGTGACCAGGATCGCGCCCGGCAGGTCCAACCCGCCCTGACGCTCGGCCGGCCGGTCGGCGGGCAGCATCCGGAGCAGGATCGCGAACACGACCAGACCGACCGGGACGTTGACGTAGAACACCCACTGCCAGCCCGGTCCGGCGGTCAGCAGTCCGCCGATCAGTACGCCGATCGCCGCGCCACCACCACCGATCGCGGACCAGATGCCGAGCGCCTTGTTCCGCTCCTCGCCGTCGAACGTTTTGGTCACCACGGACAGCGCACTCGGTGAGAGCAGCGCAGCGCCGACGCCCTGCGCGATCCGGCCGCCGATCAGCAGTTCGGCGCTGTTGGCCAGTCCGCTGGTCAGCGAGGCCGCGGTGAACACCAGCAGCCCGGTGAGCACCACGACGCGGGATCCGAACAGATCGGAGGCCCGGCCGCCGAGCAGCATCAGGCCGCCGAACATCAGGGTGTACGCGCTGACCACCCAGGTCAGCGTGCTGCGGTCCAGGCCGAGGTCGATGCCGATGTGCGGCAGCGCGATCGCTACCACGGTCACGTCCAGGATCAGCATGAACTGCGCGATGGCGAGTAGTCCGAGCAGTCGCCACCGACGCGGGTCCGCTCCGGTTTCTTCCATGATTCTCGTCCTCACTAGTCAAATCGAACACCATTGTTCGAGTTATTGCAGGTACAGTAACTCGTACAGCAGTGTTCGACAAGGGAGTTCCGATGCCGGCGAAGCAGGCGAGTACGACGGGCAAGCGGGCCGACGCGCAGCGCAACATCGCGGCGATCCTGGACGCGGCGACGGAGTGCCTGGGCCGCGATCCGGCGGCCAGTACGAGCGAGATCGCCAAAGCGGCCGGTGTCGGGCGGGTCACCCTGTACGGCCATTTCCCGTCCCGGGCCGAGCTGCTCGACGCGGTGTTCGTGCACGCGATCGAGGACGGCGAGGAGGCACTCGCCCAGGTCGACCTGACCGGGGATCCGCGCGACGCGCTGACCCAGCTGATCGAGTCCAGCTGGCGCCTGGTGGACCGGTATCGCTCGCTCCTGATCGCCGCTCAGAACACCCTCCCGCCGGGCCGGGTGCGGGAGCTGCACGCCGACCCGATGGCACGGGTGGAGAAGCTGATCGAGCGCGGCCGCAAGCAGGGCGCTTTCCGGAAGGACCTGCCGACGTCGTGGCTGGTCGGCGTCATGCACAACGTGATGCACGGGGCGGCCGACGAGATCACCGCCGGCCGCGTCACCCCCGACAAGGCCGCCGCCTACATCACCACGACCATCCTGGCCGCCTTCACCCCACCCGGCGACCGCGTCCCGGACTGACGAACTGGGTACATCCTCGGCATGCTGAAGGTTGCCGAGCTGGCGGAGTTACAGAAGCGACGCGGCGAGAAATGGTCCGGCCACGCGCCGGGAGTGATCTCGGCGACGGTGGCGGAGATGGACTTCGATCTCGCCGAGCCGATCGCGCGGGTCCTGCACGAGGCGGTGGACCGCAGCGATCTCGGGTACGCCTTCGAGGTGCCGAAGTCCTTGCGGGATGCCTTCACCGGCTTCGCCGACCGGCGGCTCGGGTGGACCGTGGATCCGGACCGCATCACGTTGGTACCGGACGTGATGGCCGGACTGATCGAGCTCTGTCTCGCCCTCGCACCGGGTGGTTCGGTCGGCTTCGCGACCGCCGCGTACCCGCCGTTCCTCAGTCAGATCCCACGAGCCGGCCTTCGCACCGTGCTGATCCCGTTGCGTGAGGACGGCTGGTTCGACCTCGATCGCCTCCGCGAGGCGCTGGCTGACGGGCTCGAAGTACTGGTCCTCGCCAACCCGCACAACCCGACCGGCCGGGTGTTGCCGCACGAGGAGCTCGCGGCGATCGCGGAGCTCTGCGCGGCGTACGACGCTTGGGTTCTGGCCGATGAGATCCATGCGCCGCTGGTGCTGCCCGGCGCGTCACATGTGCCGTGGCTCGAGGTGTCCGACGCGGCCCGCGAGCACGGGATCGTGCTGACGTCAGCGTCGAAGGCGTTCAACCTGGCAGGGCTGAAGGCGGCGATGGCCGTGACGGCATCCGACCGGGCGCAGAGGGTCGTCGATCGTCTGCCTTACACCGCCGAGCAGGCCGGACTGCTCGGAGTCCTTGCCGCAGAGGTCGCGTTCTCCGAGTGCGACGACTGGCTCGACGCCGTACTGCGACAGCTCGACGAGAACCGCGGGTACCTGCGCGACCACCTGCCTGGCGGCATCACCTGGACTCCGCCGGAGGCGACGTACCTGGCCTGGCTCGACTGCCGTGGGCTCGGGCTGGACGAGGAGCCGAGCGAGTTCTTCCTCCGCCGCGCGAAGGTTGCCTTGGGCCCGGGTCGCGACTACGACCCGGGCGCCACCGGCTTCGTCCGCCTCAACTTCGGCACCGGCCCCGAACTCCTCGAGCTGATCGTCGACCGAATGCGGACCGCCGGCTGACTACTCCAGCCAGGTGGTCTCGAACGTCGGGTTGGCGTGGATGTGGACGGCCTCGTAGCCGCCCGGTCCGGTACGGAACTTGTGCGGCGTGTTCGCCGGTACGACGAGGATCTGGCCGGCCTTGCCGACGATCTGCTCGTCGCCCACGGTGAAGGTCGCCGTACCGCGCCGGATGATGAACGTCTCGGCGTACGGATGCATGTGCAGCCGCGGGCCGGCGCCCTCCTTCGTGGTGGCTTCCAGGATCAGAGAGACACCGGCGCCACCAGGCAACTCGGTGTAGTTCTCGGTCCACTCCTCGCCGTCGTCCCGCCCGTCCGCACGGTTGATCACCACGGCGCCGGTGTTCGCGATATCGGTCATGAGCACCCTCCCTCGGTCTGCTGCCAAACCTAACCTCGCACCGGGTCCTTTCACTTTCCTTTCCGGCGTACGACGGGATCAGTCCGGCATCCGGCGGGATCGGTCCGGGACCCGAGAGACTCAGCCGACCTGCTCGATCGACGCGGCGTGACGTTCGGCGAGGTTGTGGTAGACGGCGGCGTTGTGGTCGACGAACAGCTTGGCGGTGCCGTCGAGCGGGACGATCTTCTTCGCCGGGCTGCCGAGCGCCACCGATTCCGGCGGGATCACCGCACCCGGCGTCACGGTCGACCCGGCCGCGACCAGCGTGCGTTCGCCGACGACCGCGCCGTCCAGGACGATCGCGCCGTTCCCGACCAGCGCCTGCTCGCCGATCGTGCAGTCGTGCACCAGGCACAGATGGCCGACGGTCGCGTTCGGCCCGATCTCGCAGCCGTTGCTGCCGGAGTGGATCACGGTGTTGTCCTGGATGTTCGCCCCGGCCCGGATGGTGATCGTGCCCAGGTCGGCCCGGATCACCGCGCCGTACCAGATCGACACGCCCGCCTCGACCACGACGTCGCCCACCAGGGTGGCGGTCGGCGCGATCCACGCGTCCGGATGCACGCTCGGGCTCTTTCCCTCAAATGAGAACAACGGCATACGCCGCACCCTACTGGCGCCAGTGGTAGCGGCGTTCGGGACGGCCGGTCGTGCCGTAACGGAGGGCGACCTCGACCTGGCCGCGGGTGCAGAAGAACTCGAGGTAGCGGCGGGCACTGACGCGGGAGATGCCGACCTTCTCGGCACACTCGGCGGCCGACAGGTTCTGCGCGGCGGCGCGGAGGGCCGCGGCGACCAGGGCCGCAGTCTCCTGGCTCAGACCCTTGGGCAGCCGATTGACCGTCGGTCGCACCGGTCCGAGCACCCGGTCGACGTCGGCCTGGCTCGTCACCTGGTCGGGTACGCTCGCCCGCCGTCGCGCGTACTCCTCGAGCCGCGACCGCAGATCCTCGAAACCGAAGGGTTTCAGCAGGTAGTTGACCACCCCTTGCCGCACCGCACCTCGTACGGCGTCCGCCTCACGCGCAGCGGTGATGACCAGGATGTCGCAGTCCGGCTGCGCGGCCCGCATCCGCCCGATCAGGTCGAGGCCGAAGATGTCGGGCAGGTACAGGTCGAGCAGCACGAGGTCCGGCTGCAGTTTCCCGATCGCCTCCAGCGCCTGCTCCCCGGAGTTCGCCGTACCGACGACCTCGAAACCGGGCACGCGGTCCACGAAACCGCGGTGGATGCGGGCGACCATGAAGTCGTCGTCGACGACCAGGACGGAGATCATCGGGCTCCCTCGGGCAGGCGCTGGACGGACATCCTCGCGATGAACGCGGCGCCGCCGTCCTCGGTGTTCGTGACCGCGACCTCGCCACCACGCCGCCGGCAGACCAGCCGGGTCATCGCCAGTCCGATCCCGCGCTCACCGCCGGCAGCGGCCTTGGTGGTGAAGCCATGCGCGAACACCTCCTGTGCGAGCTCGGGCGCCACCCCGGGACCGGAGTCGCGGACCACGATCTCCACGCTGGCGGCGTCCTGCCGCAACTCGACCTCGACCCACGCGGGCGACAGCGGCGTACCCGACTGGGCAGCGGCGTCGATCGCGTTGTCGACCAGGTTGCCGATCACGGTAGCCACGTCCGCCGACAGTTCCGGGTCGAGCCGGAGCAGCGTGGTGCGTTCGGACACGCGGAGCTCGACGCGGCGTTCGGCCGCGACGGAGGACTTCGCCATCAGCAGGGCGGCGACCGCGGTGTCCTGGACCCGCCGGGTCACGGTCAGGTCGAGCGACTCACGATAACGGTTGAGGGCCCCGACGTACGTGACGACCTCGTCGTACTCCCCGATCTGGATCAGCCCCGAGATCGTGTGCAACTGGTTCGCGAACTCGTGGGTCTGGGCCCGCAGCAACTCGGCCGAACTGCGGAACGAGCCGAGCTCACGCTCCAGTTGCGCCAGCTCGGTCCGATCGCGCAGCGTAGTCACTGAGCCAAGCGAGTGCCCGTCCTTGGTGACGCTCATCCGGTTCATCACCAGCACCCGCCCACGCCGTACGACGACCGCGTCGCGAGCCTCGTCACCGGAGTGCTCCCCGGCCAGAACCTCGCGGAGCCGGCCCTCGATCCCTAGCTCACGCAGGCTCCTACCGACCGCGTTCTCCGGCAGGTCGAGCAGCCGGCGGCCGACGTCGTTCACCAGCGTCACCCGCAGGTGCGGATCCAGCGCGACGACTCCCTCGGCCAGTCCGTAGAGCATCGCCTCGCGGTGCTCGGCCAGCCCGGCGATCTCCCGCGGCTCGAGTCCGAGCGTCTGCCGCTTGATCCGGCGAGCGAGCAACCACGAGCCGAGCAGCCCGAGCACACACGCGATGCCCAGATAGATCGCCAGGTACGACGATGCGCCGCGCAGCCGCTGCCAGATCGACGGAGCCCGCTCACCGACCATCACCGTGCCGATCTGGTCGCCGAGCGTCCCGTCCGGCTGGTTGTCCGCGTTCGTGCCCTGACTCAGCACCGGGACCTGCGAGACCAGCTCGGTCCCGTCGTCGACGCCGAGCTCGCCGGACCAGCCGCGGCCTTTCGCGACCCTGGGATCACCGAGCGTCAGCTCGCTGCCGAGCGCGGAGAGCTCGGTCGCGGCGATCACCCGGCCCTTCGCGTCGGCGATGGTGATCGAGGTGACGCCGGACTGGGTCAGCGTGGTCTGGAGCAACGGCGCCAGGACCTCGGCCGGCGCCGGGTGCCGGATGCCGAACCGCAAGGTCTGATTGCCGGAGAGCTGCTCGGCCAGGGCGGTCACTCTGCGTCCCTCGACCCGGTTGAAGGTGGCCGCGGACTGGGCGAGCGAGACCGCGGCGACGGCGACCAGCACCACCACCACGATCGCCAGCTGCAGCACCAGCAGCTGACCGGCCAGGGTCGGCCGCTTGCCCAGTCTCCATGCCATGTCGCATGATCACCGGTCGAGCGCCGGCTTTGCCACACCTCGGCGGAATTCGGCGTGTGACCACAATGAACTCAACCTCCGCTGCTGACACAAGGCAGACGGCACTCCCGCGGGAAGGTCACGATCAACGCCCTGAGAGGGCGTCTGAGAACTCTGCGCCGTCGCGAGGAGGTGCTCGGTGCGGTGCATCGCCGTGCGGGGGCGAAGGTCTCGATGCGGAGCATCGTGGCCTTTGCACCCGTGCGGCGAGGTGCCGTGCCGAGTGCCCCGCAGTAGGCGCAGGGTTCTCAGACGCCCTCTGAACCCTTGGACGTGAAAGGACTCCGCCGATGAGGTCTCCCCGGTTACTGGTACCGACCGCGGCAGCGATGCTCGCCCTGTTCACCGCGACCGCCTGCGGCGCGACCGCGGACAAGGAGGACACCGCCAACGCCGGCAACGGCAAGCCGGCCACCGGTCTGCGCCTGATGGTGCCGAACACGGCCGGCGGCGGGTACGACACCACCGCCAGGGTGGCGGCGAAGGTGATGGACGACGCCAAGATCGCCACCGGCGTCCAGGTCTTCAACCTGCCCGGCGCCGGTGGCACGGTCGGCCTGCAGCGGACCGTGAACGAGAAGGGCAACGGCAAGCTCGCGATGCAGATGGGCCTCGGCGTGGTCGGGGCGACGTACACCTCGAAGTCGAAGGCGACGCTGACCCAGACCACCCCGCTGGCCAAGCTGATCGAGGAAGCCGGCGCGATCGTCGTACCGAAGGACTCCCCGTACAAGTCGATCGGGGACCTGGTCACCGCGTGGAAGGCGAACCCGAAGGGGCTCGCGGTCGGCGGCGGCTCGTCCCCCGGCGGCCCCGACCACCTGCTGCCGATGCAGCTCGCGCAGACCGTCGGGATCGACCCGAAGGACGTCAACTTCGTCTCGTACGACGGCGGCGGCGAACTGCTGCCGGCCCTGCTGGGCAACAAGATCGCCTTCGGCGCCAGCGGATTCGGGGAGTTCCTGGACCAGGTGGAGAGCGGCCAGGTCCGGGTCCTCGCGGTGACGAGTGAGCAGCCGATCGAGGCGCTGAAGGACGTGCCGACGCTGAAGTCGTCCGGCATCGACCTGGTCTTCACCAACTGGCGCGGGATCGTGGCACCGCCGGAGATCAGTGCCGAGGACAAGCAGGTCTGGGTCGACGCGCTGACCAGGATGCACGACTCGCCCGAGTGGAAGGCCGAACTGGCCAAGCGCGGCTGGACCGACGCCTTCGTCACCGGTGACGCGTTCGCCACCTTCCTGACCGACCAGGACAAGGCGGTCGCGGACATCCTGACCAAGCTGGGGCTGGCGGCATGAGCGAGCGAAGCGAGCTCATCATCAAGCACAGCGCATCTCGTGTCTCATCCGCGCCCGGAGCGAAGCGAGGACGTGGATGAGCACCGCCGAGGCTCAGGTCGAGACTCGGCGGGATCGGGCGCAGTACGCCGTGTGTGGGTTCCTGGCCGTTGTCGGTGTTCTGGTGATCATCGACGCGGCCCGGCTCCGGCACATTGCCAACAGCAACGACCCGATCGGCCCCAAGCCGGTCCCGATCGTGCTCGGCGTACTGCTTCTGGTGGTCGCCGCCGTGTACGCCGTGGACGTCGCGCGTGGTGGCACCGGTGCGGCCGAGGAGGGCGAGGACGTCGACCCGACCTCGCCGATCGACTGGCGGACGGTGCTGCTGCTGATCGGCGCGTTCGTGGTCAACCTCGTACTGATCGAGCCGCTGGGCTGGGTGATCAGTGGCGGGCTGCTGTTCTGGGGCTCGGCGTTCGCGCTGGGTAGCCGGCACCACTTCCGCAACCTGGTCATCGCCGCCGGGTTGTCGTTGGCAACGTTCTACGCGTTCGCGATCGGCCTTGGCGTGAACCTGCCGGCCGGCGTACTGCAAGGGATCCTGTGATGGACAACCTGAACAATCTGCTGACCGGGTTCGGCGACGTACTGACTCCGATGAACCTGCTGCTCGCCCTGCTGGGAGTGACGGTCGGGACCGCTGTCGGCGTCCTGCCCGGCATCGGTCCGGCGATGACAGTCGCGCTGCTGCTGCCGATCACCTACGGCCTCGAGCCGGTCCAGGCGTTCATCATGTTCGCCGGCATCTTCTACGGCGGCATGTACGGCGGTTCGACCACGAGCATCCTGCTCAACACACCCGGCGAGTCGTCCTCGGTGGTGACGGCGATCGAAGGCAACAAGATGGCCCGGGCCGGACGCGCGGCACAGGCGCTCGCGACCGCGGCGATCGGGTCGTTCGTGGCCGGCACCATCGGTACGGCGCTGCTGGTCCTGATCGCACCGCAGGTGGTGAAGTTCGCGATCAGCCTGGGTGCGCCGGACTACCTGGCGATCATGCTGCTCGCGTTCGCCGGTGCCACCGTTGTGCTCGGCTCGTCCCGGATCCGTGGGATCGCGGCGTTGCTGCTCGGCCTGGTGATCGGACTGATCGGCATCGACAAGGTGACCGGTCAGGAACGGCTGACCTTCGGTCTGCCGCAGCTTGCCGACGGCATCGATGTCGTCGTCGTTGCCGTCGGCATCTTCGCGGTCGGCGAAGCGCTCTGGGTGGCCGCGCACCTGTGGCGGAACCCGGGCACGGTGATTCCGGTCGGGCGGCCGTGGATGGGGCGCTCCGACTGGCGTCGTTCGTGGAAGCCTTGGCTGCGCGGGACGGCGTACGGGTTCCCGATCGGTGCGCTGCCGGCCGGCGGGGCGGAGATCCCGACGTTCCTGTCGTACGCGACGGAGAAGAAGCTCTCGAAGCACCCGGAGGAGTTCGGGCACGGTGCGATCGAGGGGGTGGCTGGGCCGGAGGCGGCCAACAACGCCTCGGCCGCCGGGACGCTGGTCCCGATGCTGGCTCTCGGGCTCCCGACCAACGCGACTGCTGCCGTGATGCTGGCGGCCTTCACGTCGTACGGGATCCAGCCCGGTCCGTTGTTGTTCCAGCGGGAGTCGTCGCTGGTGTGGGCGCTGATCGCGAGCCTGTTCATCGGCAACCTGATGCTGCTCCTGCTCAACCTGCCACTGGCGCCGGCCTGGGCGAAGCTCCTGCAGATCCCGCGGCCCTACCTGTACGCCGGGATCATCTTCTTCGCCTCGATGGGTGCGTACGCCGTGAACGCGCAACCACTCGACCTGCTGCTCCTGCTGTTGCTGGGCCTGCTCGGCTTCACCATGCGCCGCTTCGGCCTGCCGGTCCTGCCGCTGATCATCGGCGTCATCCTCGGTCCGATCGCCGAACGCCAGGCCCGGATGTCCCTCCAACTCTCCAACGGCGACCCCTCCGGCCTGATCGGCGGCCCTGTCTCCTACGTCATCTACGCCGTCATCCTGACCCTCCTCGCCTGGCCGCTCCTGGCCAAACTCCGCTCCCGAAAAATAAGACAAGACGTGTCAGCTATTCGGTAGCACGGTGGAGCCATGATCACCGCGACCCCGGAACGCGCCTGGCTCGGTGTCGTCTCCGCCGACCACACCCGCCGCGCCACCGACCACGGCTTCATCCAGCTCAACCACGGCAAGCGGCACAACCTGAACCGGTTGCGGCCCGGAGACGGCTTCGTCATCTACTCGCCGACCGAGCGGTACGGCGAGAAGGCGCCGCTCCGGGCCTTCACCGCCCTCGGCATCGTCGCCGACTCCGAGCCGTACCAGGCCGAGCCGATGTCGATGGGAGCTCACGGCGTCGTCCGGCCGTGGCGGCAGGCGGTCGACTTCGAGGTGGTCGAGCGTGCCGCCCTCGCCGAGGTCAGCGGTGAGTTGACGCTCACCCGGCAGCCGAACTGGGGTTACCAGCTCCGCCGGGGGCTGGTCCCGCTCGCGGTCGAGGACTTCGAGGTGTTGCGGTCGGTCATGATCTGTTGATCGGGGCGTGTCAATTTCTCGTCGGGGACTTCGACGTACAGGTGAGAGCACGAACTCACCGAGGCGAAGGGCGATCCGATGAGCGCGACGGGGACTGCGGCGAAGTCCAGGACATTCCGGCGGTTGCTGGCGAACACGCTGGTGGCGAACGTGACGACCAGCTTCCTGTCGTTCGCGCTGGCGTTCTGGGTCTACCTGGAGACCAAGTCGGTGCTGGCCGCGTCCATCGTCTCCGGCGTCTCCATGCTGATCGGCGCCATCTCCGGCACGATCGTCGGCGCAGTCGTCGACACCCACCGCAAGAAGACCGCGATGGCGCTGTCGAGTGCCATCACCGGAGTCGCGTTCGCAATCGCCGGCGCCGTGTACGTCGTCGCCGGCGAGCGGACCAGCAACTGGCACGGACCGTGGTTCTGGGCGTTCACCGGACTGATTCTCGTCGGAAGTATCGCCGGCCAACTCCGTAGCATCGCCCTCTCGACGACTGTCACGCTCCTGGTCCCCGCGGATCGCCGGGACAAGGCGAACGGCCTGGTCGGCACAGTCAACGGGGTAGCTCACCTGGTGACCAGCATCCTCAGCGGACTCTCGGTCGGCCTGCTCGGCATGGGAGGAACGGTCGCCATCGCCGTCGTCTTCACCGCCGTCGTTCTGGTCGACCTGCTGGCCTCGATCCACATCGACGAGCCGCGGCCCGAGGGACACCACCAAGCGGGGTTCGATCTCCGCGCCACCTGGCAGACCCTGCGCGGCGTACCGGGCCTGCTCCCGCTGGTGCTGTTCAGCAGCTTCAACAACCTCGTCATGGGAGTGTTCATGGCGCTGATGGACCCGTACGGCCTGAACCTGTTCTCGGTGGAGTCCTGGGGCGTCGTACTCGGCATCACCAGCATCGGCTTCATCGCCGGTGGTGCGCTGGTCGCCCGCTTCGGCCTGGGCCGCCAACCGCTGCGGGTCCTGCTGGTGGCGAACGTCGCGATCGCGATCATCGGCATGGGTACGGCGGTCCGCGAATGGCAGTCGCTACTGGTCCTGGGGATGTTCGGGTTCATGCTCGTCATCCCGATCGCTGAGGCGGCCGAGCAGACGATCCTCCAGCGGCTGGTCCCGTTCCAGCAGCAGGGCCGGGTGTTCGGCGTCGCGCAGAGCATCGAGACCGCGTCCACCCCGATCGCGGCCTTCATCATCGGCCCGGCTGCGCAGTTCCTGCTGATCCCCTACATGGAGTCGGCCCCGGGCCGTTCCTCCTTCGGCTGGCTGCTCGGCGACGGTCAGGCCCGCGGGATGGCCTTGGCCTTCGTGGTCGCGAGCCTGCTGATGCTGATCGTCGTACTGCTGGCCTTCCTCAGCACCGCCTACCAGCGCCTCAACCTCCGGTACGCCGCCGAGCCCGTGCCGGCGTAGTCAGCCGTGGGAGCGCATGAGGGGCAGGTACACCTGGTCGACGATCTCGACCAGGACCGCGTCGGGAACCGATCGCGCGCCGTTCAGCGAGTACTCGTTCCGCAGCAGGTCGACCGCGACGGTGGCGACTCTGGGGGTGAGCGCGGAGGGGTCGACCTCGCCGCGGCTCACCGCCCGGGTCAGGACCTTCAGCCAGACGGCGACGCCCGCGCGCGAGGCCTGCTCGCGGAGGTCGCGAAGCGGCTCGGGCTCGGCCTGGATGCCCGCGATCAACTCCCGCAGCATCTGCCCCACCGGCGTTGACATCCGCTCGTTCGCCCGCTGGAGGAGCGCCAACGCGTCCGAGCGGACCGAGCCGGTGTCCGGCGTGTCCTCGGCGTCGGTCGGCAACATCCGCAGATAGGCGGCGACGCAGAGCGCGCCACGGCTCGGCCAACGCCGGTAGATGACGTTCTTCGACGTCCCGGCGCGAGCGGCGACCGCGTCCATGGTCAGGCTGCGGAACCCAACCGCGTGCAGCTCCTCGATCGTCGCCTGCAGGATCGCCTCGTCCAGCGCCGCGCCCCGGCGGCGGGTCGGTCTTGCGCTTGTCACCCAACCTCCCCTGAGAGATACCCAGAGTATCCCATGACATTCGGCACCTCTCCGCTCACATTCACCAGCTTAAGCTACTGGCAGTATCTTATTTGAGATGGAGATGACGATGCAGAAGAAGGCAGTCCTGATCGGGTTGCTGTGGGACCTCGGCCTGCCGGCCGCGGTGTTCTACGGAGCCCGCGCGCTGGGGTACGACGTACTCCCGGCGCTGGTGGCCGGTGGCGTGGCGGCGGTGATCCGCGTCGGGTTCGTGGCCGTCGTACGGCGCCGCCTCGACGGGGTCGCGGCGCTGGTGGGTGGCACGTTCGCGGTGCTGGTAGTCGTGTCGTTGCTGACCGGGGATCCCCGGATCCTGCTGGCGAAGGAGTCGGTGCTGTCCGGTGGGGCCGGCCTGCTCCTGGTCGGTTCGTGCCTGCTCGGCAAGCCGTTGGTCTACACGCTGGGGCGGAAGCTCAACACCGGCAAGGCGGAAGTGCTGGCGCAGTGGGACGAGCGGTGGCGTACCGAACCGGCGTTCCGCGGGCATTTCATGAAGCTGACCGCGGTGTTCGGCGGTGTGCTGCTGGCCGACGCGATCGTCCGGGTGGTGCTCATCTACTCGCTGCCGGTCGACCTGATGGCGAACCTGTCGCCGGTGCTGCACGTCGCGGCTCTGGCAGTGCTGGTCGGCCTGGCGCTGTGGTATCGGAGCCGTCGGCAACGAGCGATGGAGCAGGCGAATGCGCGGTAAGGGAATCAACTACGACACCGGCGCTCAGTTGACCGGTGGGTGCACGAGGCGGTCGTTCGACTCGGCGACGGTACGGCGCGAGCTGGAGGTCATCGCGGACGAGTTGCACTGCACCGCCGTCCGGATCTCCGGCAGCGATCCGGATCGGATGGCGATCGCGGGCGAGCATGCGGCCGCGGTTGGGCTCGAGGTGTGGTTGTCGCCGTTCCCTTGCGACCTGACCACAGAGCAGATGCTGCCGTTGTTCGCGGAATGCGCGGAGCGGGCCGAGAAGATTCGCCAGTCCGGGGCGGACGTCGTACTGATCGCCGGTGGCGAGCTGAGCATCTTCTCGCGTGGCTTCCTGCCCGGTGACGATCTCTTCGAGCGCACCGCGAATCTGACCGATGCCGGTCCTGACCTGCCGTGGTTGCTCGGCAGTGTCCCGACGAAGCTGAATCTGTTTCTGGGTGAGGTCATGGAGACGGTACGGCCGATCTTCGGCGGCAAGGTGACGTATGCGTCACTGCCGTACGAGAACGTCGACTGGACGCTCTTCGACTTCGTCGCGGTGGATGCCTATCGCAGCGCGCAGAATGCGGCGACGTTTCGCGAGGAGGTCCGTGGTCTTCAGCAGTACGGTCTGCCGGTCGTCGTGACCGAGTTCGGCTGCAGCACCTACCGCGGCGCCGGGGACCGCGGTGGGCGCGGCTGGATGATCCTCGACCGCGATCAGAATCCGTGGCGCCTGGACGGTGACTACGTCCGCGACGAGGACGAGCAGTCGGCGTACTTCCGCGAACTCGTCACCGTCTTCGACGAGGAGGGTGTCGACACGGCGTTCTGGTTCACGTTCGCCGGTTACAACTTCCCGCACCACCCCGAACCGCGCCGCGACCTGGACATGGCGTCGTACGGCGTCATCCGGCTGAACCCCGACCACACCTGGTCGCGCAAAGCCGTCTTCCACACCCTCAGCACCACCTACTCCACGATGGGAGCCTCCTCATGACCACCCGCCTCGCAATCGTCGGCGCCGCCCTCACCCTCGCCGGCCTCCTCAACCTCGGCGCCCTCGCCAAATACTCCCTCCCCCTAGGCATAGCCGTCCTCGTCCTCACCGCCATCCTCTGGCTCGCAAACCACCAGAAATCCCGCGAGTAGACGACCGACGGGGAGTGCAGCTGGACAGGTAGTGCACCTGTGAGACGCCGTACACACGCCGCAGGCGCCGCTCAGGTGTACTACCAACCGCCCGGTACTTCCTGTTCATCTGCACGCCGCCGGATAGGTTCGGGGTATGGGCGCGCGGGTTGTTGGGGATGCGGTGGGGGTGGGGGCGGCTCGGCGGATTGCGTTGGGGGCTCAGGGGTTTGGGGGGCGGCCGGCGGCCGGGCGGGGGGACGTACGGCGGGTGCGGAAGGCGGTTGGGCGGGCCGGGGTGTTGCAGGTGGACTCGGTGAATGTGTTGTGCCGGTCGCACTATCTGCCGGTGTTCGCGCGCGCTGGGGACTACGCACGGACGACGCTCGATCGGATGAGCTGGGGTGAGCCGCGGGAACTGTTCGAGTACTTCTGGGGACACAAAGCGGCGCTACTCCCGTTGAGCTACTACCCGTTGCTGAAGTATCGGATGCAGGCGGCGGAGCGGCAGGTCTGGGACGCCAAGCTCGATCCGGACGTGACCGCGCCGTGGTCCGTGGTCGTCGGGATGCAGCGGTTGACCGCCGAGCGGCCCGGATTCGTCGACGAAGTACTGGCCCGGGTGACCGAGCAGGGCCCGATCTCCGCCGGCGAGGCGAGTCCGGACGGCGTACGACGGAAGCGGTCCGAGCCGGACCCGGATCCGAGCACCGGCCGGATGTGGAACTGGCAGGACGCGAAGATCGCGATCGAGTACCTGTTCTGCACCGGCCGTGTGACGATCGCGGGACGGCGGAACTTCGAGCGCCTGTACGACCTGACCGAACGCGTCCTGCCCGCCGACGTCCTCGCCCGTCCCGCACTCGACCCCGCCGACGCCCGCCGTGAACTGGTTCGGATCGCCGCCCGCGGGCTAGGCATCGCTACCGCCCGCGACCTTTGCGGCGCCGGCACCGGCCACTACCCGTTGCCCACAGCAACCGCCCGCGAGGTTATCGGCGAACTGGTCGACTCCGCCGAACTGATCCCTGTGCAGGTCGAAGGAATCACCCAACAGAGCTATCGCTGGCACGAGTCCGACGACCGTCCCGTCGACGCCCGCGCCCTCCTCTCCCCCTTCGACCCCCTGATCTGGAACCGAGACCGCACCCACCACCTGTTCGACTTCTTCTACCGCATCAGCATCTACACCCCCGCACCGCAACGCATCCACGGCTACTACGTCCTCCCCTTCCTGCTGGGGGATCGCCTGGTAGCCCGAGTAGACCTCAAATCCGACCGCTCCACCTCCACGCTCCTCGTCCCCAGCCTCACCTCCGAGCCCAACGCCCCCGCCTTCACCCAACCCCTAGCGGATGAGCTCCGGCTCCTGGCCAAGTGGCTCGGCCTCACCCACATCCGCGTGACCGCCACCAGCCCCGCCGCTGTCCCCCTGGCCCAAACCCTCAAGGGTTGAGGGGTCGATGGCGGCTTATGTTGCCGCTGGCGGGGTACTTCGGCGCCAGCGGTCAAACAACCCGCCAGCGAGCTACCTGACCGACCTGACCTTGGTGACCAGTACGCCGGCCAGGACGGTGACGAAGGAGGCCAGGAGGTAGAGGACCGGGTAGCCGCCTAGGTGTCTGACGATCGGGGCGGCTATGGCGGGGGCCAGGACTTGGGGCAGGGAGTTGGCGATGTTGATGACGCCGAGGTCCTTGGCGCGGTCGCGGGCGTTGGGGAGTACTTCGGTGAGGAGCGCGAAGTCGACCGAGAGGTAGACGCCGAAGCCGGCACCCAGGACCACGGCGCCGAGGATCGCGCCGGGCCAGGTCGGCCAGACGGCGAGTACGACGCCTGCCGCCGCCATCACCACGCCGGACCAGGTCACGAAGATCTTCCGACGCGCGGTCCGGTCGGACCAGCGGCCGAAGCTGATCGCGGTGGTGAGGACGCAGACGCTGTAGATCGCGGTCAGGATCAGTACGCCGGTGTCCGCGTCCGAGATCCTCACCTCGTCCTGCAGGTAGTAGAAGAGATACAACGTGCCCAACGCGTTCCCGACGTTGAACAGGAACCGCGTCAACCACGCCCACCCGAAGTCCGGATAGCGGCGAGGGCTGATCCAGAACCCCCGCAGGAACTCCCCCACCACCAACGGCGAACGCTGCAGCAGCCGCACATCGCCACTACGCAACAGATAAGGCACAACCGACAGAAACAGGAAGACAGCACACGCCACATACCCCAACGCGAACCCACCGAACGCGGCCGCCAGCGCAGTACCGACCAGCGCACCCAGCACCTGCGAGATCGCGACCCACCCACCAACGACCCCACGCTGCGCGACCGGGACCCGATCCGGCACCGTCGCGGTGATTGCCGCGAGCAACGCGTTCCCGAACAGCTGCACCAGGCACCACCCGAGCAGCATCAAACCGACCGCTCGCGAGTCCGCCAGGATCATCAACCCCGCAACTCCACCGACAGCCCCGGCCAGCACCCAAGGCACTCGCCGACCGTGTCGCGACATCGTCCGATCCGAGATCGCTCCGAACGCCGGATTGGCCACCACCGACACCGCGGCCCCGAGCCCCGTCACCAACCCGAACACGAACTCCTTGTTGCCCGGAGCAACCGCCTCTGACTGCTGCGCCAGCAGCACCTGGATCGGCCCGAGCCACGCGGCGAACACTCCTACGTTCGCCAGTACGACGGCCGACGTCCACCCGGCCCGGACCCGCACGGTCGGCTCCGCCAGTGCGGCGGGTACGACCCCGGGCTCGGGAATCATCCGCGGCCGATCACGTCACGAAACCAGTGGTACGACGCCTTGGGCGTCCGCACCAGCGTCTCGAAGTCGACGTGCACCAACCCGAACCGCTGCGAGTACCCGGCGGCCCACTCGAAGTTGTCCAGCAGCGACCACTGGAAGTACCCGCGGACGTCGATCCCGTCGTCGATCGCCGCCTTCAACGCCCGCAGGTACCCGTCGAGGTAGTCGATCCGCCGCTGATCCGACACCACCCCGTCGACCGGTTCGTCGTTGATCGCACACCCGTTCTCGGTGATGTAGAGGGGCGGCAGCCGATCGCCGTACCGGTCCTTGAAGGTCCGTAGGAGCTCGCCGAACGCCGCCGGCACCACCGGCCATCCGAAGTCGGTGGTCGGGTACCCGGTCAGCTGTCGCGGCTCGAACGGCAACCCGGGCGGCAGCAGGATCCCGTCGGTCGCCGCCGTGTCCGCCTGTCCCGTCGCCGCCCCGACGCATATCGGCGAATAGTGGTTGATCCCGAACCAATCCAGCGGTGTCGAGATCACCGCCAGGTCATCCGCAACCGGCCCAGGCATCGCCGCCTCGAACCCAGCCGGATAAGAACCAAGCAGGACCGGATCGGCGAACAGCCAGTTGATCAGATTGTCGTAGAGACCGGCCGCCTCCTTGTCCTCGACGCTGTCGCTGGCCGTCCAGGTCGGAGCATGGTTGCCGGCGATCCCGATGTACGACGCGCCGCCCGCCCGCAACGCCTGTACTGCGCGACCATGCGCGAGCAACTGGTGATGCGCGACCGGCAACGCGTCGAACAGCAACTGCTTCCCGGGCGCGTGCGCACCGAGCGAATAGCCCATCAACGTGAGCACCATCGGCTCGTTGATGGTGATCCACATCGGTACCCGATCCGCGAACCGCTCGGCCAGCAGCAACGCGTACTCCGCGAAGCGATCACAGATGTCCCGGGTCAGCCACCCGCCCGCATCCTCGAGTGGCTGCGGCGTGTCCCAGTGGAACAGCGTCGGCGCCGGCTGGATCCCCGCTCCCAGCAGCGTGTCGATCAGCCGGTCGTAGAAGTCCATGCCGGAGGCCACGGCCGGCCCGGTCCCCGATGGCTGGATCCGCGACCAGGAGAACGAGAACCGATACGTGTCCACCCCGAGTTCCCGCATCAGCGCGACGTCCTCGGCGTACCGGTGGTAGTGGTCGCAGGCGACCTCGCCGGTGTCGCCGTTCAGGATCCGGCCCGGCTCCGCGCAGAAGGTGTCCCAGGTGGAGGGGCCGCGGCCGCCCTCGGCCACGGCTCCCTCGATCTGGTACGCCGATGTCGAGACCCCCCAGCGGAAGCCGGGTCCGAAAGACAGATCAGCCGTCACTCGCATCATCCTCATCGGGTGTGGTGTCCTGCGGCCGCGGCGGCTCGTCCTGCCGCACGATGACCGCCGTACCGTAGGCGGCGACCTCGCTCATCGTGTTCGCGATCTCGTTGCAGTCGAACCGCATCGCGAGGATCGCGTTGGCGCCCATCTGCTGGGCCATCTGGCACATCCGCATCACCGCGACGTGCCGCGACTCGGCCAGCATCTGGGTGTACTCCGGCACCTCGCCGCCACCGAGCGACCGGAAGCCGGCCGCGAAGTTCGACCCGAAGTCGCGGCTGCGCACGGTCAGCCCGAAGACCTCGCCGAACACCTTGTCCGCGGTGTACCCGGGCAGGTCGTTCATCGTCGAGACAAGCACCGGGTACGGCGACCCCTGCGGCGCGACGTGCGGCGCGTTCTGCTGCGTCGGCTGGTAGTTGCCAGGAGCCTGTCCGTACCCGGGCTGCTGCCCGTACCCCTGCGGCGGCGGACCCTGCTGATATCCCTGCTGCTGCGGCGGGGCGTAGCCGGGCGGCGGGCCCTGCTGGTAGCCCTGCTGCGGCGGGTATGGCTGGTTCGGAGGAAAGTTCTGGTTCATGCCCTCATCCTGACAGGCGCACGGTCGTCATTGGCGGAAGACTTGGAGCTCGTAGAGCGAGTACCCGTACGACGTCGCCCGCTGCGTCCCGGTCACCCGCACATACCGTGCGGGAACCGCGCCGAACCGGACCACATCCTCCCCGCCGTCACCGGTCGATGTCGCGTACACCTGCTGCCAGGTCGTCCCGTCCCGCGACGCCTCGATCCGGTACGCCTTCCCGTACGCCGTCTCCCACCGCAGCACCACCCGGCCGACCGGCTGCTCGTTGCCGAGGTCAACCTTCAGCCACTGCGGATCGGACCAGTTGCTCGCCCAGCGCGTGGTCAGCTTCCCGTCGACCGCCTGCGCCGGCGGCGAGTTGAACAACCCGGTCTCGTGACTGCTGGCGGTTGCCGTCTTCCCCACAGCCAGGTTGCCGACGTCGTCACCGCGTCGCGCCGGGAACTCGACCACCTGCTGGTACGTCGGCCTGTTCACCCAGGCAATGCGGTCCTGGGTGATGCCGCCCATCGGGTTGTGCGCGATCTGATCGGCACAGAACTGATCTCCCGCCGCACAGTCCGCAGTAGCCGGGTACGTCGTCGCAGCCGGGACCTTCGTTGCTGCCAGCAAAGAGTCAGTCAGCGCCTGCCGACAAGCCGGCAGCGATCCACTGCCGCAGAACGTGACCGGTTGCGGCGCCTGGACGGGATCGCCGAGCACCTTGCGCAGATCGCGCTGCACGAAGCCCCACCATCCGCTCTGGAACGCGGATCCCTGCGCACTCGGACGCTCGTCGATCTTCAGGTTCGCGACCAGAGCGCCGTACAAGTCGGGGCCGAGGTCCTTGAACTCCGCCGGGACCAGCAGTGGCCACCACGCGTCCAGGATCCGGATCGCGTCGGCGTGGTCGTAGGTCTTCGACGAGGCGTTGGGCGTCTTGCGGTGACTGCCGGCCGCCTCCCACGCCGTGAGCTTGGCGACCGCGTCGGCCACCGCCGGATCGGTGATCGGCGCGCTCTTCAGGACCCGGATCAGGTAGGGCAGCACCTGGTCACCACGGAGGTCGACGGTGGCGGCGTCCTCCATCGCCTCGACCAACTTGCCGCGGGTGAACCTCTGCCCGTTGTCGATGACGGCCTTGATCCGGTCGTCGAGCGGCTGGCTCCGGTAGACGGAGTTGTACCCGAACTGCCCATCCGACGCGGAGAACCCGGGTGCCTGCTTGTTGTTCCAGCTGGTCAGGTAGTCCTGGTTGACCACCTGCGGGTGCTGCGTGGCCGGGGTGTAGGTCGCGCGGTTGGTGGCCGGATTCCAGCCCTGCCACTCGTACGAGCTCCAGGTCGGCAGGTTCGGGTCGCCGCCGGCCGCGCGGACCGGGTTGTCACCGGAGTTGAAGTACGCGATCGACGACTTGTCGGTGTAGAACCAGTTGAACGTGTAGCCGATGTTGCTGGCGGCACTCTGGAAGTCGGCCGCCGAATGGATCCGGTCCGGGTCGTTGAGCTGCATGAACCCGAGCGCGGAGCCGGCCTCGTTGCCGTACGTCGACCGGTTCTTGGTGAACACGACCGGCCGTCCGCCGACCGTGCCGCGGTGCGTGACGATGCCGAACTTGGTGCGGAGGGCAACCAGCGTGTACGACCCGGCCGGTTCGGACGAACCGAGGCTGGCGTACCACTCGTTGTGCCGCTCGAGCCGTTCGATCGGTTGGCACTGACCGCGGAACTCGTAGTACTGCGAGTCCTTCGTCGGCGTTCCGCCACCCGGCTCACACAGCGGTACGGCGAACGTGTCGGTGATGTCCTGTCCGGCGGACGTAGCGCTCCACGAGTAGTCCGGTCCGCGGCCGATCAGGGTGTAGAAGTTCAAGCCGGCGAACGCGATGCCGCGTGAGCTGACTCCCGGTCCCTGCAGCTCCTGACGCATGAGCAACTGCGGAGCGAAGTACCCGGTCTGTGGACCGTAGACCGCGACCGGATTGCCGCTCTCGGTGTGCGCGCCGGAGACGAGAAGGGCGTTCGACATCCCCTTCTTGCCAAAGCCTTCTGGGAACAATCCACCGTCGAAGATTCCGCGCAGTGCCTCCGAACCCGCGGGTGCCGGTTTCGCCGCCTTCCCCGAAGCGACGGTCTGATTGATCACCTCGGGCTCGGGGGTGACCGAACCGCGGTCCGGCATGGCACGACCGGCCGGGTTCGGACCTGTCTCGCCGTACGGGAAGGTCGTCCCGTTGTGCACCGTCGTACTGGCCTCCGGGTCGTTCTGCGACCGGAACGACTCCCAGACCTTGGTGCCTTCGGCAACGCCGTACTTCGCCTGGGCCTCGAGCAAAGCCAATGCGGAGTTGACTTCCTGGCCGCCGCCGGTGCCGAAGATGCCCGCCACCACGGCCGCGGTGGCGACCACGTCGGTCACCTTCCACGGCTGGGTCGGCCAATCCAGGCCGAGCGCGACGTACTCACCGGGGTAGGCGATGCCGACGGTGTTGATGTAGTCGTTCACGCCGTCGACCCAGGCCTGGATGTCCTGCTGCATCCTCACGCCGTCTGCGCCGTACAACTCGTCGGCGTCGTCGTACTGCCGTTGCAGATCTGCTTCCGTGTACGGCGCAGTGCGCCAGAACTCCTGCTCGAACGCGCGATTCGCCGCCGCACCACCCGCGAACGGAGTCAGCTGGCCGCGGCCGAGATGCCGGAACACGTCCATCACGAACAGCCGGTCCTGGGCGCCGGCGTACCCGGAGCCGAACATCACGCCCTGGCGGGTGGTCCCGGTGATGTGTGGGATGCCGCGCGACTTGTCCCGCACGATCGTGACATCCGCACGCGGGTGGATCGTGCTCGCCACGTCGATCGGCTGCACACCGAACGAGGCGTCGTCGTAGTACGGCGCAAGGCCGTCGTCGGTGATGCCCTGCGAGTTCCAGACCAGGTCCTGGTACGGCTTCAGCGAATCGCTGAAGTGCGCCGGACGGACGCCCAATCCCTTGAAAAGAAGGAGATCCGTGAAGGTGGCGTTGCCGTTCTGACCGGGTGGAAGGATGTCGCGACATTGCCCGGCGCAATAGTCGGTGGGTGTGGCGGCGGCCGCTTCGGGCCTGGCCTGACTCGGCGACGGTAGGGCAGCCAGCACGGCGGTGACGGCGACTGCGGCGGTGATCGTACGAAGGTGGGTTCGGCGTGCGGGGCGGGGCACAAGAAGCCTCCTCTGCTCAGTGAAACTGAGAATGACTCACTAGTAGGTTTCGGGTCAAGATCTTGCGCTCGGGGTCTCGCCAATTGCTGTGCGTGACCACTAGGCTCAGCGGCACCATGAGCATCCATGAGCGATATCGGTTGAGTGTGGTGATCAACGCCAAGGGGACGTACACCCCGCTCGGGGTGTCGCGCAGTTCCGATGGGGTGGCGGCGGCCGTCGCACAGGCACTTCCTGAATTCTTCGTGATGGACGAGCTCGGCGATCGGGCCAGCGAGGCCATCGCGCAGTTCACCGGTGCGCAGGCCGGTGCCGTCGTGCACTGCACCGCGGCCGGCATCACGCTCTCGGTCGCGGCCACGATGACCGGCGGCGACCCACGCCGGATCGCAGCGTTGCCTGACACAACGGATCTGCACCACCGCGTCGTCCTGCCGGCCTGTCACGTCGTCAACTACGGCCACACCAACCTGCAGGGCATCCGGCTGGCCGGTGCGCAGGTGGACCTCGCAGGAGACGAAACCCGTTGTTCCATTGGGGATCTGGAGGAGGAGCTGGACGGACCGGACGTCGCTTGTCTGTTCCTCGTCTCGTCCCGGCTGACCGCAGGCGAGCCGATCGATCTGATCGCCGCAGTACGTGCTGCGCATCGTCGCGGCGTACCCGCGATCATCGACGGCGCCGCTCAGTTCCCGCGGATCGCGGACCTGCTCTCGACCGGCGCGGACCTGGTCCTGGTGAGCGGGCAGAAGTACCTCGGCTCGCCCACGGCCGGGCTGGTCGCTGGGACCTGGTCGCTGGTCCAGGCCGTCCGCGCCCAGGAGCGAGGCATCGGCCGGGGGATGAAGCCGACCAAGGAGGCCGTCATCGGCGTCCTGGCCGCACTCGAGGAGTGGCAGGCGTTCGACCGGATGAAGTGGGAGGCCGACGAACTGGCGAAGGTGGTCGCGTTCACCGATGCCGCCGGCAAGATTCCCGGTGTCGTGGCCGAGGTCGTGCCGGATCCGACCGGCCTGCAGGTGTCGCGAGCCCTGCTCAGGGTGCCGGACGCCAAACGCGTGGCCACCGAACTCGAGGCCGGGTCACCGTCGATCTACGTGATGACCGATCGCGTCGACACCAATGAGCTGATGTTCGAGCTGGTCCCGCTGGACGACACCGAGATCGCCGCCATCCTGGCCAGGCTCTGGGCGATCCTGACATAGCAAAGGCCCTGATCCCCTTGTATCACAGGGAATCAGGGCCTCGCTTGGATCAGTGCTGGTACGACTTGCCGTCAGTACGACGGGGTCCGTTGCTGCGACGCGGTCCGCTGCCGCCACGGCTGTCGTGGCCACGACCCGGCCGGCTGCTGCCGAACCGCTTGCCACCCTTGCCGCCGCCCTTGCCGAAGCGCTGCGGCTTCGGGGCCGGCAGCTTCACCGGGTACCCGGACGGCTTGTTACCGCCGGTCAGCTCGGTGACCAGCTGGTCGCCCGGACGCGCGCGCACCGGCTCGGCGTCGACGCCGGCCGACTCGGCCAACCGGACCATGCCGCGCCGCTGGTGCGGCAGCACCAGCGTGACGACCGCACCCTTGCCACCGGCGCGTGCCGTCCGGCCGGCCCGGTGCAGGTAGTCCTTGTGGTCCGCCGCCGGATCCGCCTGGACGATCAGGCCGACGTCGTCGACGTGGATACCGCGGGCCGCGACATCGGTTGCCACGAGCACCGGTACCGAACCGTCCTTGAACTGGTCCAGCGTCCGGTTCCGGGCGCCCTGGGTCAGACCGCCGTGCAGCGCCGCGGCCATCACGCCACGGTCACGCAGCTGCGTCGCGACCCGATCGGCACCCAGCTTGGTCCGGACGAACACGATGGTCCGGCCGTCGCGGCTGGCCAGCTCGGCCGTCAGCGACTGCTTGTGCCCCGGCTCGATCACCAGCAGGTGGTGCTCCATCGTGGTGACCGTGGCCTGGCCGGACTCGGTCGAGTGCGTGACCGGATCCTTCAGGTACGTCTTCACGATCGTGTCGACGTCGTTGTCGAGCGTCGCCGAGAACAGCAGCCGCTGGCCGCTGGCCGGGGTCATGTCCAGCAGCGTGGTGACCGCCGGCATGAAGCCCATGTCGCACATGTGGTCGGCCTCGTCGAGTACGGCGATCTCCACCGCACCGAGGTCGGCCGCACCCTGCTCGCACAGGTCGATCAACCGGCCCGGCGTCGCGATCAGCAGGTCGACACCACGGCGTAGCGCGTCGATCTGCTTCGGGTAGGGCAGGCCACCGGCGATCAGCTTCAGCGACACGTTCATCACGTGCGCGAGCGGCTCGAGCGCGTCGTGCACCTGCATCGCGAGCTCACGCGTCGGGACCAGGATCATCCCGCGCGGCCGCCGCGACTCGGTCCGGCCACCGGACAGCCGCATCAGCGTCGGCAGACCGAAGCCGAGAGTCTTGCCGGAACCGGTCTGGCCGCGGCCGAGCACGTCCTTGCCGGCCAGCGCGTCCGGGATGGTCGCGGCCTGGATCGGGAACGGCGTGGTGATGCCGTCCCGCGCCAGCCGCTGGATCAGCCGCGGCGCGAGCCCGAGCTCGGCGAACTGGTTGTCGGGAGCAACGGTCCCGAGGTCCTCCGGAACCTCGTCCCGCTTGCTGTACTGCTTGTCGTCGCGCCGGTACGTCGGCCGCTCACCGCGATCGTTCCGCTCGAAACGCGGACGCTCGTCGCGCTGGTACGACGGACGCTCGTTACGCGGACGCTCGTCGCGCTGGAACGACGGACGCTCGTCGCGCTTGTACGACGGACGCTCGTCCCGCTGGTACGACGGACGGTCGTTCCCCTCGAAGCGAGGACGCTCGTCCCGCTGGTACGAGGGACGCTCATCGCGCTTGTACGTCGGGCGGTCGTCGCGACGGTACTGCGGGCGGTCGTCCTCGCGACGCGGCTGGTTCGCGCGCTCGGCGCGGTAGCCCTTCACCGGGGCGCGGTCGTAGCTGCGCACACCGCGGTCCGAGTACTGGGTGGGTCCGCCCCGGCGCTCACCGCGGGCGGTGTCGTCCCGGACCTCACCGGCCGCCGGGGAAGCGGCCGCGGCGTCGGCCGCCATCCGCTCGCCGTACGACTGGGTCTGGAACTTCTTGTGCCGCGGCTTCTTGATCCGGCCGTCGGCCGTGGTACCGGCGGCAGGCTCGTGCTGGTCCTGGTGGTGCTGGGTCACGCAATCTCTCTCTCAACGTCACGGACGAAACCCGACCGGTACCCGCGCGCAAAGGCCGGCCAGGAGAAACTGGCCGGTCTGGACGAACTGGCAGGAGATAGGCATCGACCTGCGGGTGCTATCGCGTTGCACCCTCGTCGCCGGGAACCTTCAGCGGGATGCTGAAACCGACGGGTCGGAGCGCCTGGGAAATGCTCTGGTGACGCGACGCGCGCACCGACACCACCCAAGTGTACAGGAATCAGGACCGCCCCTTGACCACACCGGTCAACGCCCCGTCCAGTTCAAGTCCACTTGAGTCTTTGGCGCACCGTTCTAGGGTGGCGGTATGGCGCAGGAGAACGTCCCCAGCAAGGAGCACTGGCTCTCCATCGGGGAGATTGCACATCGGTCCGGAGTAGCGGCGTCGGCGTTGCGGTTCTACGAGGACCAGGGCCTGATCACCTCCCGGCGGACGGCCGGCAACCAGCGGCAGTACCAGCGGAACACGTTGCGGCGGATCGCCTTCGTGCAGGCCGCCCAGCGGGTCGGGCTGGCACTGTCCGAGATCAAGGGGGCGCTCGATTCGTTGCCCGAGGACCGGACCCCGACCCGCTCGGACTGGAGCCGGCTGTCCAAGACCTGGCGCGGCCGGCTCGACGAGCGGATCTCCGAGCTCGAGCGGCTGCGCGACGACCTGGACAGCTGCATCGGCTGCGGCTGCCTCAGCCTGCAGCGCTGCAACCTCTACAACAAGGCCGACCGCCTGGCCGAACGCGGCCCCGGCGCCCGCATCCTCAACGTCGGCATCCCCGGCGAGTAACCAGCCGTACCCCGGCCATGAAGCCGGCCGCACTCGGGATGAAGCGATCATCGGAAAACAAAGTGCCGCCAGGAGACGAAAAGTTTCCGATCAGGCACCGGCGCGGCCCGGGGACATAGGTGGGGTGTTATGGGTGACATACGACCGTCGACGTCACTCGCGGGTTAACCCCCGAGTTTGGGGCGATCCGGTGCGGAATTTCCGGAGTCTTGGCAGCATCCGGGGGTAGCGAACAGTAACCCGCTGGTCGCTATCCGCCACAGATATCCGGAGTGAGGCCCTCTCATGTCGCATCGCCGTGTCTTGAGTTCGTTAGCGGGGCTCGCCGCCGCCGCACTCGCCATCCCCGCCTTCGCCGCCGCGTCCCCCACTGCGTCGGCTCCCGCCTCCAACCCGTCCGCCTCCACCGCCGCGACCCGGGCGGCGTACGTCGGTTCGCCGCAGGACGAGGCCGCCACCAAGGCCTTCTACGACGCGGTGATGAAGTCAGCTCGCGCCAAGCTGGCCCAGCAGGCCAAGTCCGGCCGGAAGGTGACCGCGGTCACTGTCACGTACGCCGTCGACGCGCCGACCTTCCAGTCGCAGATCAACTCGAGCACGCAGATCTGGAACTCCTCGGTCAGCAACGTCCAACTGGTCGAGGGCAGCAACTACGACTTCTACTACACCGAGGGCAACGACCCACGCGGCTCGTACGCGTCCACCGACGGGCACGGCAGCGGCTACGTGTTCCTCGACTACGCCCAGGCCCAGGAGTACGACCCGACCCGGATCACCGCCCACGAAACCGGCCACGTGCTCGGCCTGCCGGACCACTACACCGGCCCGTGCTCCGAGCTGATGTCCGGCGGCGGCCCCGGCCCGTCCTGCACCAACCCCTACCCGGACTCGACCGAGCGTTCGCGGGTGAACTCGCTCTGGGCGAACGGCATCACCAGCCTGCCCAACGCGGCATTCCACGTCGCCAAGTGATCAACCTCGACTGATCCGGTTCTCCGGCTCGACCGTCCGGCAGGGGGCGGCCGGGCCGGAGTCATTCCGGTCTGCCCGGGCAGCCCGCCCCGATGCCCGGGCAGGCCGCCTCGCCGTCAGCGGGCGGGACCCGTCGTACCGCGGACCACTAGCTCGGGACGGAACAGGAACTCGGTGTGGGGGGTCGCGTGGCCACGAACTTCTTCCAGCAGAGACTGGACGGCCGCGAGCCCCATCGCCTGGACCGGTTGGCGAATGGTCGTCATCGGAGGATCGGTGAACTCCATCATCGGGGCGTCGTCGTAGCCGACCACCGAGATGTCGCCGGGAACAGAGAGGCCCTGCTGACGGGCAACCCGGATCACGCCGAGCGCCATCATGTCGGAGCCGCAGATGACCGCACTGACGCCGGCGTCCATGAGTTGCTGAGCGGCCGCGGCGCCCCCCTCGACCCCGAACATGCTCAACGCGACCATCGGATCCAGCTCGTCGTCGGACAACCCGAGCTGGGCCTTCATCGCGGTCCGGTAGCCGGCCAGCTTGCGCTGCACCACGATGAACCGCTCCGGCCCGGACGCGAACCCGATCCGACGGTGGCCGAGGGCAACCAAATGGGTGACCGCCAGCTCCATCGCGGCGTACTCGTCGGACGAGACGAACGGCGCCTCCACCCCGGGCAGCCAGCCGTTCATGAACACCACCGGCAGCCGCCGGTCGACCAGCGACTGGTACCGCGCGTGGTCCGCGCCGGTGTCCGCGTGCAGACCGGAGACGAAGATGATCCCGGAGACGCCGCGCTCCAGCAGCATCTCGACGTACTCCTCCTCCGTCGCGCCCGACGGGGACTGCGTGCACAGCACCGGGGTGAAGCCGCGCTGGGACAGCGCCGACTCGATCACCTGGGCGAACGCCGGGAAGATCGGGTTGATCAACTCCGGCATCACCAGCCCGATCAGTCCGGCTGACCGGCGCCGCAACCGGGTCGGCCGTTCGAACCCGAGTACGTCGAGTGCGGTCAGCACCGACTGTTTGGTGTCCTCCGCGACCCCCGGTTTTCCGTTCAGTACCCGCGAGACCGTCGCCTCACTGACCCCCGCCTTGGCCGCGATGTCCGCCAGCCGGGCCCTCCCGTTCACGCTGCTGCTCACGCCCGGAACTGTACCCAGCCCGCCGCTGATCTTGCAGCAAGATCCTGCAAGAACTTGCAGGATGCGCGGAAGTGTCCACAACGTGAACAGTACGGGCACCTCACACGCCGTACACCTTGTCAGGACGAGCGGGGCGGGCGAGGATAAGCGAACCCCCGCCCGGGGGCCTTTACTCGGATCGTCCGGCACGTTCCTGCCGGTGAAGGGATGTAAATCGTCATGGCCACTGTGTCGTTCAAATCGGCAACCCGGGTCTACCCCGGCTCCGACACCCCCGCGGTCGACAAGCTCAACCTCGAGATCGAGGACGGCGAGTTCATGGTGCTCGTCGGCCCGTCGGGTTGCGGCAAGTCCACCTCGCTCCGGATGCTCGCCGGCCTCGAAGAGGTCAACGAGGGCTCCATCTACATCGGCGACCGCGACGTCACGCACCGTCCGCCGAAAGAGCGCGACATCGCGATGGTGTTCCAGAACTACGCGCTCTACCCGCACATGTCCGTCTCGGACAACATGGGCTTCGCGCTGAAGATGCAGGGTGTCTCCAAGGAGGACCGGGCCAAGCGGGTGATGGAAGCCGCGAAGCTGCTCGGCCTGGAGGAGTACCTGGACCGCAAGCCGAAGGCGCTGTCCGGTGGTCAGCGTCAGCGTGTCGCGATGGGCCGCGCGATCGTGCGTAACCCGCAGGTCTTCCTGATGGACGAGCCGCTGTCGAACCTCGACGCCAAGCTGCGGGTCCAGACCCGTACCCAGATCGCCGAGCTGCAGCAGCGCCTCGGTGTCACCACCGTCTACGTCACCCACGACCAGGTCGAGGCCATGACGATGGGCGACCGGGTCGCCGTACTGAAGGACGGCCTGCTCCAGCAGGTCGACACCCCGCTGAACCTGTACGACGCCCCGAAGAACAAGTTCGTGGCCGGCTTCATCGGCTCGCCCGCGATGAACCTGCTCGAGGCGGACATCACCGAGAGCGGCGCGAAGGTCGGGGACTACGTGATCCCGATCGAGCGCAACATCCTGTCGAAGGCCGGCAGCGACAAGACCCTGACCATCGGTGTCCGTCCGGAGGCCTTCAAGGTCGCCGACAACGGCCTGCCGGTCAAGGTCGCCGTGGTCGAGGAGCTCGGCGCCGACGCGTACCTGTACGGCACCGCGGAGCACAACAACGAACACCAGCAGATCGTCGCCCGGATCGACGCCCGGATGCCGGTCGAGAAGGGTTCGACGATCCGCCTCGCGGCGGTGCCGGACAAGCTGCACCTGTTCTCGACCTCGACCGAGGAGCGGCTGACCGCCTGATCCTCGGCTCTACATCACACGCCGGCCCCGGGTGGCTCTGCCACCCGGGGCCGGTGTCTTGTCCAGACGGTCGGCCGGGTCCATGTTGGTCTGCTTGAGCAGGTAGTGCGGGCGCTGCTTGGTCTCGTAGTAGATCCGGCCGATGTACTCGCCGATCACCCCGAGCATCACCATCTGCAGCCCGCCGAGTCCGGTGATGGCCGCGATCAGTGTGACGTACCCCGGCATCTTCACCCCGTTCAGGGCGGCCACCACGATCACCCAGACCGCGTAGGCGGCCGCGATCGCGGTAAGCACTCCACCGACGTAGATCGCCAGTCGCAGCGGCTTGTTGTTGAACGACAGCAGCCCGTCCAGCCCGTACTCGAGCAGCCGCCGGAACGTCCACCGGCTCTTCCGGTCGGTCTGCTTCACGTTCTCGTACTCGAACAGGATCGACTCGAACCCGATCCAGGCGAACAGCCCCTTGGAGAACCGGTTGTACTCGCCCAGCTCCAGCAGCCCGTCCACCGCGCGCCGCGACAGCAGCCGGAAGTCGCCGACCCCGTCCATCAGCTCGACGTCGGCCCAGCGGTTGATCAGCCAGTAGTACGTCCGGGCGAACAGCGTCCGGGTGGCCGGGTCGCCGACCCGGGTCCGCCGCGCGATCACCTGGTCGAAACCGCGCTCGTAGTGCTCCAGCATCCGGCCGACCAGCTCCGGCGGGTGCTGCAGGTCCGCGTCCATGATCACCACGGCGTCGCCGCTGGCGTAGCGCAGGCCGGCCAGCATCGCGGCCTCCTTGCCGAAGTTCCGGCTGAAGGACAGGTAGCGCACCGACTCGTCGGTGGCGGCCAGCTCGACCAGCGCGTCCAGGGTCCCGTCCGCGCTACCGTCGTCGACGTACACGATCTCGTACGGACGGCCGGTGGCGGTCAGTTCCCGGCTCAGGGCCTGGTGGAATTTGGCGATCACCTCGGCCTCGTTGAAGCATGGTACGACCAGACTCAGTCGCATCGTCGTTCTCATCGATCCCACCCGCCCGCGCCGACGCGATTCTTGTCTAGACCTGAACTAGGCGTTAGCTTTGCACGCCGGGGCGAACGAGCAAAGGGGCGGGTAGTGGGATCGGAGCAAGGCGCGGGGGTGCAGGACCGGCCTGCCCAGGCGGGCAGAGCGGCGCTGGTGGCCGGGCTAGTGGTGGCGGCGGTGTTCGCCGCCTCCGGAGTCATCCGCGGTACCTATCCCTTCGGTTCAGTGTCCCGCAGCACCAATGATCTTGGCACGCAGTACATCCCATTCTTCGCCCATCTCTGGGACGTCCTGCACGGCCGCGCACAGGGCGACCTGTTCTTCAACTGGCAGAGCGGCTTCGGCGTCGGCTTCCTCGGCGACTACGGCGTCGTCCTGGGCAGCCCCCTGTCGTTGCTGGTGGGGCTGTTCCCGCGCGACCAGATCGATCTGGCCGTCTACGTCATCACCGTCCTCAAGCTGAGCCTCGCCGCCGCCGCGATGGCGGTGCTACTCATCAAGATGCATCGAGGACCCCGTTGGGTTGCAGCAATTCTCGGAGCTTCGTACGGCGTCTGCGGCTGGGCCATCGACGACGGCGCATACGTGCCGATGTGGTTGGACGGTCTGATCGCCCTGCCGCTGTTCTTCCTGGTCGCCGAGTGGTCACTCCGCCGGACCAACCGCCTGCTCAGCGTGCTGGTGGTCGGGGTCTTCTGGGTTTCCAACTTCTACACCGCCTACATGGCCACCATCGCCGGCGGAATCTATCTCATCGCCCGGGTGCTGACCAGCGACTTGCGCTGGGTGGACCGGCTGCGCGTCGTCGTCCGGCACGGAATCTCGTTCGTTCTCGGGATCGCCCTGTCGGGGCCCATCCTGCTCCCGGTCCTGATGGCCAACGGGGACGCAACGCCGTCGCCGCCCGGGATCTTCACGCCGAACGAATGGAGCGAGTTCCTCTCCCGCCTGCTCCCGCTGTCCGAGGGCGTCGGCCGGACAGCCAGCCTGTACGTCGGAACGGTCGCGCTGCTGCTCGCCTGCACCCTGCCGTTCAACCGGGCGGTGCCGATCCGCACCAAGCTGGTCTGGGTGATCACGACCGTCCTGGTCACCCTGTCGTTCTGGTGGGCGCCGACGCAGGCGATGTGGCACGGCTTCGACACGCCGAACGGCAGCCAGTACCGCGAGGCGTTCGTCCTGTGCGGCCTGATCGTGGTCATGGGCTGGTTGTCGGTGGCGTACCGCCTGCCCGGGCCGATCGCACTGCTCGGCGGCGGCGCCCTGGTCGCCGTGATCGCGGTGCTGTCGGACGGGAGCCCGTACCTGACCGAGCACGCGGTGAGCCTGCTGATCGTCTCCGGCGTCGTCACCGTTGCAGCGCTCACGATCATCTGGGCGGTACGACGCTCACCCTCGCTGAAACGGTCGAAATGGCCGGTCGCCGCGGCCTTCGCGCTCGTGCTGGCCGTCGTCGGGGTGGAGACCACCTGGTCGGCGGTGGTGACGGACGCGCAGCGCAAGGAGATCCTCAGCGCGTCGCTGCGCCCCTGGAACGAGCGGCAGACCCAGCGGCTCGACGCGCTCGAGGCAGCCGGCGACTGGCCGTCGTACCGGACGGATCCGGGGACCACGGTGACCCCGAACGACCCGGTGTTGCTCGGTGGGCAGGGCCCGGGTCTCTACAGCAGCCTGCTGCCGCACTCGCTGAACGAGACGCTGACCGATATCGGCTTCGGCTGGACCGGCTACGGCAGGGCCAACCGCGACCTGGACAACCCGGTGGTCGACGCGATCTTCTCGGTCGGGGCCCGGATGCACCTGAAGGGCGGCGACCCGGAGTTCACCCGTGCCACCGTGCCGCCGCTCGTCACGGTCCGGCGCCGGCTCGGCATGACCCAGGCGCCGAACGTCTTCGTCGCCCAGGACCGGCTGCTCGGGACCCAGGTGTACCAGGTGCCGGCGTACAAGGGCAGCCGGATGCCCGGCGGCGGAAACGTCGTGCTCGTCGGCCAGTGCCTCCCGGGCTCCAAGGTCTTCCTGAATCTGCCGCACACGGTCGGACAGGTGCGGCAGACCGGTGACGACACCTGGACGCCTCTGCTCGCGAGCCGCCGGCCAGGCGTGACCACGAACAGCGGGGTGGTCGGCCTCGGCACCACGCCGGCCTCCGGTGCGGTGTCCGTGGAGGTCAAGTTCCTTGGGAACGCGAAGCGCGGCATCGCGCCCCGGGGTGCGATCGGCTGCCTCGACGAAGCCGCGCTCGCGAAGGCCGTCGAGACGTTGCGCTCCACCGGGGCGACGGACGTCGAGGCGGGCGGTCACTCGATCAGCGCGACCCTCCCGGCGGGCAGCCAGGGGTACGCCGTCGTCGCCGTACCGAAGCTGCCGGGTTGGAGCTGCTCCACCGGGGACGGCGCGGCCAAGACCCCACGGGACTTCGGCGGCCTGATCGCCGTACCACTCGGCGACTCGGCCGACCGGATCGAGTGCAGCTACACGCCTCCCGGTCTGCGGCGCGGTCTGGCACTGGCCGCGGTCGCCGTTGCGATCGCTGTCGGTGTGGCGCTGTTCGGGCGGATGCGGCGGCTCAGGAGTTGATGTCGCGGCGGTGGAAGACCGCAGCGCCGAAGACCACCAGGACGACCGCGAGGATGCCCAGGTACCACGCACCCCGCTCGAACGTCAGCGTCTTCACGACGCTGTTGCACAGGTAGCCGCCGTCGCTCGTCGACGAGCACTGGTTGACGTAGTACGTCGTGTCGTGGCGGATGAACGCTTCGAAGTTCAGCCTCACCAGCCACGGCTGGACCTTGTTCAGCAGGTTGCCGAAGATCGCCTCGACCAGGACCAGGTAGCCCATCGCCAGACCGATCGCGGCCGCGGTGTGCCGCAGCAGCAGGCCGATCACCCCGCCGAGAGCCGCACCCAGAGCGGTCAGTACGACGGCTCGCCCGGCGGTCGCGAGCAGATCACCCCAGACCTTGCCGGTCGTGGTCGCGGTACTGCCGAGCTGGTCGACGATCAGGTAGGTGCCGACCACCAGGACACCGAGGACGACGACCGCCACCGGCACGAGCCCGATCGCGGCCGCCAGCAGCTTGCTGCCGTAGACCCGTAGCCGCCGCGGTTCGAAGGTGAGCCAGTTGCCGATGGCACCAGTACTGAACTCGGCCGCGACGAAGCTCGCGCCCAGCAGGAACGCGGCGAACAGCAACAGGTACGACACGCCGTGCAGCAGGTCGGGCATCAGCTCGGCGAACACCGCCGGCGGCTTGCCGAACTCCTCCGGCCGAGGCTCGGGGTAGCTGCACATGTCCTCGCGCTTGGGCTTCGGATCAGGCTGCTTCTCCCACTGCTCGTTGCACGCGGCCTCGTTCGCCACGTGGCCGTCCACCCACTGCTGATGGGCGATCTCGTACTGCGACTGGGCCGCGCGCTGCTCTACCGCCGACGACGGCCGCGCCTCCAGCCAGGTCGCGAACAACAGCAGCAGGGTGATCAGCAGGAGGCCGACCACTCCGATGACGGTCATCCGCCGGGCGACCAGCCGGTGCAACTCGACGGTGGTGAGACGGACCATCAGATCTTCTCCTCCGCGGTCAGCTCGAGGAAGACGGACTCGAGGTCCGCGCGGACCGGGACGAGTTCGGACACGTACAGCTCCTGATGCGCCAGCCGGCGCGTGATCTCGGCCGGTTGCCCGGCGCCGTCCACCAGCAGATAGTTGCCGTCGGCCCGCACCGCCATCCCTGCCGCGGCGAGGATCCGGGTCGCCGCCTCGTGGTTGTCGACGGCAACCTTGACGGTGGTCGCCGTACCGCCGCCGATCACCTCCGCGACCGTGCCGGAGGACAGCAGCCGGCCGTGGCCGATGATCGACACGGTGTCGGCGACCTGCTCGACCTCGGCGAGGATGTGGCTGCTGACCAGCACCGTCCGGCCCTGGTTGCCGAGTCCGCGCATGGTCTCGCGGATCTCCCGGATGCCGGCCGGATCGAGGCCGTTCGTCGGCTCGTCGAAGATCAGTAGATCGGGTTCCTTGAGCAGCGTGGCCGCGATCGCCAGCCGCTGCTTCATGCCCAGCGAGTACGAGCGGAACCGGTCGTCACCGCGCTCCGCGAGCGACGTCTGCTCGAGCACCTCACCGACCCGCCGGCGGGGTACGCCGATCGCCTCGGCGAGCAGTTGCAGGTTCTTCTCACCAGTGAACGCCGGGAAGAACTTGGGCGACTCGACGATCGCACCGACCCGGCCGACCACCTCCGGCAACTGGGCCGGTACGCGGCGACCGAACACCGTCATCGTCCCCGCGTCAGCGCGGATCAGGCCGAGCAGCATCCGGATCGACGTGGTCTTGCCCGAACCGTTCGGCCCGAGGAAGCCGTGCACTCCCCCGGCCGGCACGTCCAGGTCGAGACCCTGGACAGCGACGACCTTCCGGCCCAGCCGGGTCCGGTAGGTCTTGCGCAGACCGCGCGTACTGATCGCCAGTTCCGGCATCATGCCCCTCTCGTCTGGTGGCAGACGCACAGCGTGACAGATTTGTTGCCGGACTACTCCACGTGATACCCCCCGCCCGTATTCGCTGATGACTTGCATTCGATACCCCAAGGGGGTAACTTCATGCCTGTCGACATACCCCCAAGGGGTAGCCGCGGACCGCTGGAGGAACCTGAGATGACCACCGACGCCGACGCTCCTGTGCACGGATACACCGCCGAGAAGAGCAGCCACCTGAAGCGGCTGCGGCGGATCGAGGGCCAGATCCGCGGCCTGCAGCGGATGGTCGAGGAGGACAAGTACTGCATCGACATCCTCACCCAGGTGTCGGCCGCGACGAAGGCACTGCAGTCCTTCTCACTCGAGCTGCTCGACGAGCACCTGTCGCACTGCGTGGTCGAGGCCGCGCAGAAGGGTGGCGCCGAGGCCGAGGAGAAGGTCCGCGAGGCCTCCGACGCGATCGCCCGCCTGGTCCGCAGCTGACACACCTGAACGCATTCGAGCGAGGAGCACCGCTATGACCACCACGACCTACTCCGTCTCCGGGATGACCTGCGGCCACTGCACCACGGCGGTCACCGAGGAGCTCAGCAAGCTGGCCGGCGTGAAAGAGGTCAGCATCGACCTCGTCGCGGGTGGCACCTCCGCGGTGCACGTGACGAGTGAGTCCGCGCTCGACGACGCCGCCGTGCGCGAGGCCGTCGACGAGGCGGGTTACGAACTGGCGGCGTCGTGAGCCGGGCCGTCGCGCTCCGGCTCGGCGCGTTCGCCGGTGCGCTGGCGCTCGCCTTCGGGGCGGCGTACGCGATCGGCTCCGCGGTCGACCCGATCGCGGCGGCCGACACCCCTGCGGCTCCGGCCCATGGAGAGGAAATGGGCGGCATGGAGCAGACCTCAGGACACGGCGCCGGACACGATGCCTCCGGGCAGCTGCCCGGGCTGGCGGTGTCCGACGCCGGTTACACGTTCGCGCCGGCGACGACGTTCTACCAGTCCGGCGCGAAGACCCAACTGCGCTTCACGATCCAGGGCCCGGACGGCAAGCCGGTCACGCAGTACACGAAGACCCACGAGAAGGACCTGCACCTGATCGTGGTCCGGCGTGACCTGTCGGGCTTCCACCACGTACACCCGACCAGGGACGCGAGCGGGACGTGGAGCGTGCCGTTCACCTTCACCGCCGGCGGTACTTGGCGGCTGTACGCCGACTTCCAGCCCGCCGGACTGGACCGCGGCCTGACGCTCGGCACCGACGTCAACGTCTCCGGTCTCTACATCCCAGTCCCGCTGAGCGAGCCGGCGAGCATCTACAGCTTCCACGGGTACGACGTGACGCTGTCAGGCACTCCGGTCGCGGGGAAGGAATCCGAGCTGACGTTCCGGGTCAGCCGGGGCGGCAAGCCGGTCACGGACCTGCAGCCGTACCTGGGCGCCTTCGGGCACCTGGTCTCACTGCGCAGCGGCGACCTCGCCTACCTGCACAACCACCCGGCACAGCACGCCGAGCCGGGGATGAAGGGCGGACCGGAGATCACCTTCGGCACCACCTTCCCGACCGCCGCGACGTACAGCCTGTTCCTGGACTTCCAGCACGCGGGCGCCGTACACACCGCCGAGTTCACCGTGACGGTCGGCCCGGACGGGACCAGGATCGTGCCGCCGACGCCGGTGCCGACCCCCACGACCACCACGACCACCCCGGGGCACGAAGAGACCCCGCACGGCCACTGAGGAGGCTTGCCATGAGTGATTCCGTCGAACTCATCATCGGTGGCATGACGTGCGCCTCGTGCGCCGCCCGGGTGGAGAAGAAGCTGAACCGGATGGACGGCGTCACCGCGACCGTCAACTACGCCACCGAGAAGGCGAAGGTGACGTACCCGGCCGGCATCACCACCGACGACCTGGTCGCCACCGTGGAGAAGACCGGCTACACCGCGACGCTCCCGGCCCCTGCGGTTGCCGATGGCCACGAGGACGAGCCGGACGAGCTGAAGCCGCTGCGCGAGCGGCTGATCGCCAGCATCGTGCTGGCGGTGCCGGTGATCGCGTTCGGGATGATCCCGGCGCTGCAGTTCGACTACTGGCAATGGGCATCGCTGACGCTGGCGTTCCCGGTGGCGACGTGGGCGGCCTGGCCGTTCCACAAGGCCGCCTGGACCAACCTGCGGCACGGCGCCACCACCATGGACACGCTGATCTCGCTGGGCGTGGTCAGCGCGTTCCTCTGGTCGCTGTACGCGCTGTTCCTCGGCTCTGCCGGTGAGCCGGGCATGACGATGCCGTTCACGCTGATCCCGTCCCGCGGCACCGGCGCCGAGGAGATCTACCTCGAGGTCGTCACCGCGGTGACCACGTTCATCCTGGCCGGGCGGTACTTCGAGGCCCGCGCCAAGCGCCGGTCCGGCGCTGCCCTGAAAGCGCTGCTGGAGCTGGGCGCGAAGGACGTCGCCGTACTGCGGAACGGTGCCGAGGTGCGGATCCCGGCCGACCAGCTGGCCGTCGGGGACGAATTCGTCGTCCGGCCCGGCGAGAAGATCGCCACCGACGGCGTGATCGTGACCGGCAGCAGCGCGGTCGACGCGTCGATGCTGACGGGCGAGTCCGTCCCGGTCGAGGTCAGCGCGGGTGACGCGGTCGTCGGCGCCACCGTGAACGCCGGCGGCCGGCTGATCGTCCGGGCCACCCGGGTCGGCGCCGACACGCAGCTGGCGCAGATGGCGCGACTGGTCGAGGACGCGCAGAACGGGAAGGCCGAGGTCCAGCGGCTGGCCGACAAGGTGTCCGGGTTCTTCGTGCCGATCGTGATCGGGCTGTCGCTGACGACGATGGGCTTCTGGCTCGGCAACGGTTCCCCGGTCGAGGTGGCGTTCACCGCCGCGGTCGCCGTACTCATCATCGCTTGCCCGTGTGCGCTCGGGCTGGCCACGCCGACCGCGCTGATGGTCGGCACCGGCCGCGGTGCGCAGCTGGGCATCCTGATCAAAGGTCCGGAGGTGCTCGAGTCCACTCGCCGCGTCGACACCGTCGTCCTGGACAAGACCGGCACCGTGACCACGGGCCGGATGGAGCTGATCGACGTACTGCTGACTCCTGGGCAGGAGCGGGCCGACGTACTGCGTCTGGCCGGGGCGTTGGAGCACTCGAGTGAGCACCCGATCGCACAGGCCATCGCCCGCGGTGCCCAGGCCGAGCTCGGTCAGCTGCCCGACGTCGAGGACTTCGGGAACGTCGAGGGCCTTGGGGTCCAGGGCATCGTCGACGGCCACGCCATTCTGGTCGGCCGCACGCGGCTGCTGGAGGAGTGGAGCCAGTACCTGCCCGACGACCTCGCGCATGCGAAGGACCACGCCGAGGCCGAGGGCAGTACGGCGGTCGCAGTCGGTTGGGACGGCGAGGCGCGAGCAGTCCTGGTGGTTGCGGACACGGTGAAACCCACGTCAGCACAGGCCATCGGCCAACTGAAGGCGCTGGGGCTGCGGCCGGTGCTGCTGACCGGCGACAACGAGGCAGTGGCGCAGAAGGTCGCGGCGGAGGTCGGCATCGACGAGGTGATCGTCGAGGTACTGCCGGCCGGCAAGGTCGACGCGGTCAAGCAGTTGCAGGGCGAGGGCAGGGTCGTCGCGATGATCGGTGACGGCGTCAACGACGCCGCTGCCCTGGCCCAGGCCGACCTCGGCCTGAGCATGGGCACCGGGACCGACGTGGCGATCGAGGCCAGCGACCTGACCCTGGTCCGCGGCGACCTGCGCGCGGCGGCGGACGCCATCCGCCTGTCCCGCAGCACGTTGCGCACGATCAAGGGCAACCTGTTCTGGGCCTTCGCCTACAACGTGGCGGCACTTCCGCTGGCCGCCGCCGGACTGCTCAACCCGATGCTGGCCGGCGCGGCGATGGCCTTCAGCTCGGTCTTCGTCGTCTCGAACAGCCTGCGACTGCGGCGATTCCGCCCCCTCACCTGATCCAGGCTGTGCTGTCGCTCGGCAGCCTGCCGTCGTCCAGTGGGGTGCTGGTCAGCAGCACCTCCTCGTGCGGCGGCAGGTCGGCCGGGTCGGCCGTCAGATTGGTGACGCAGGTCAGGTTCTCCCGCTGGAATGCGAGCACACCAGGTGGCGAGTCGAGCCAGGTGAGGGTGCCGTCGCCGAGGCAGGTACGGCGGAGTGCCAGGCCGGTGCGGTAGAGGGTGAGCATCGAGTTCTGGTCGTCGTGCTGGGACTCGACGGTGAGGTTCTTCCAGTCGGTGGGTTGCGGGAGCCACGGCGTACCGGTGCCGAAGCCGAACGGCGGCTCCTTGCCCGACCACGGTAGGGGCACTCGGCAACCATCCCGGCCGCGGTCGGTCCCGCCGGAACGCGCGAAGATCGGGTCCTGGAGCAGTTCGTCAGGCAGGTTCTCGACCTCCGGCAGACCGAGCTCTTCGCCCTGGTAGACGTACACCGCACCCGGCAGGGCCATCGCGAGCAGGGCCGCGGCGCGGGCACGCCGTTCACCGAGGACGAGGTCCGTGCGCATCCCGTGCTTGCGGTCCTGATGCGAGAACGACGTGTCCGGACGCCCGTACTTCGTCACCGGGCGGGTGACGTCGTGGTTGGACAACACCCAGGTCGGCGGGGCTCCGATCGGGACGTGCGTGGTCAGCGTCAGGTCGATCGACGACTTCAGTTCGTCCGCCTGCCACGGCCGGGACAGGAAGTCGAAGTTGAACGCGGTGTGCATCTCGTCCGGACGCAGGTACAGCGCGAACCGCTCCTGGTCCGGCATCCACATCTCGCCGACCAGGAACCGGCCTTCGTACGAGTCGGTGACCTGGCGCCAGCCGCGGTACACGTCGTGCACCTCGTCGTGGTCGGTGTACGACTCCTCGACGCTGTCCAGGTCCTTGAACAGTACGGCGGCGCTGTCGATCCGGATCCCGTCCACGCCCCGGTCCAGCCAGAACCGCAGGATCGCGTGGAACTCGTCGACCACCTCTGGGTTGCGCCAGTTGAAGTCCGGTTGCTCCGGGGCGAACAGGTGCAGGTACCACTCACCGTCCTCCACCTGTGTCCAGGCGGGGCCGTTGAAGATCGACTGCCAGTCGTTGGGCGGCAGCTCACCGCGGCCGGAGCGGAACAGGAACCGCTCCCGCTCGGGCGAGCCTGGACCGGCCTGCAACGCCTGGACGAACCAGTCCTGCTGATCGGATCCGTGGTTCGGAACGATGTCGATGATCGTGCGGATGTTCAGCGCGTGCGCCTCCGCGATGTACGCCTCGGCCTCCTCGAGCGTACCGAAGGCTGGATCGATCGCGCGGTAGTCGGCGACGTCGTACCCGCCGTCGGCCATCGGGGACGGGTACCACGGGTTCAGCCAGATCGCGTCCACGCCGAGCTCGGCCAGGTACGGCAGCCGCTCGCGCAGACCGGCCAGATCGCCGATCCCGTCACCGTTGCCGTCGGCGAAACTGCGCAGGTACACCTGGTAGATCGCCGCATCGCGCCACCACTCGTCAGCCATCGAATCCCCTTATCCTTTGAGACTTCCGGCGGTCAGACCCGCCATGATGCTTCGTTGGAAGACGAAGAAGACCAGGATCGTCGGCAGGCTGGCGATCACCAGCGACGCGATCAGCACGTTCTGCGGCATCTGCGCGGACAGCGACGCGATGCCGACGCTGATCGACATCTTGTCCGTCTCCGGCAGCACCAGCAGCGGCCAGACGAAGTCCTTCCAGACCGTCACGACGGACAGGATCGACACCACACCGAGGATCGGCCGCGACACCGGCAGCACGATCGACCACAGGATCCGCAACGGTGAGGCGCCGTCGATCTCCGCCGCCTCCAGCAGTTCGCGCGGGATCGAGTCGAAGAACCGCTTCAGCAGGAACACGAAGAAGCCGTTCGCTGCCGCCGGCAACCAAATCGCCCAGGGCGTGTTGAGCAGATCCAGGTGGAAGATCGGCAGATCCTTGGCCACCAGGTACGTCGGCAGCAGCAGGACCATCGGCGGGATCATCAGCGTGGCCAGCATCGCGCCGAGGATCAGCTTGCCGAAGAACGGCCGGAGCTTCGACAGCGCGTACGCCGCGGTGACGTCGACGGCGAGCGTGAACAGCCACGCGCCACCGGCGTACAGGGCGGTGTTCTTCAGGAAGACACCTAGTTGCAGCTGTTCCCAGGCATCGGCGTACACCCCGAGATCGAACGACTTCGGGAAGAAGCTGGGCGGGATCTGGGCCAGCTCGTCCGGGGACTTGAGCGCGCCGGTCACCATCCAGTACAGCGGGAACACGAACGCGCCGGTGAAGCCGACCACGACGACCGTCAGGATCGTCCAGTAGATCAGCCGGCCGCGCGGGGTCCGCAGCGCGAGCGGCGACACCAGGGTCCTCACTGGGCCTCCTCCTCGCGGGACACGCGCAGATAGATCGTGGAGAACACCAGCAGGACGAGCATCAGCATCAGGCCGAGTGCACCGCCGCCACCGAAGTCGCCGAAGTTGAAGGCGTACTGGTACATCAGGTAGGCGACCGTGACGGTCGCGTTCTCCGGGCCGCCGCCGGTCAGCAGGTACGGCTCGATGAACACCTGCATGGTCGCGACGACCTGCAGCAGCAACATCACCAGCAGGATCAGCTTGGTCTGCGGGATCGTCACGTGCCACACCCGCCGGAACAGGCCGGCTCCATCCAGCTCCGCCGACTCGTACAGGTCACCCGGGATGCTTTGCAGCGCGGCGAGGTAGATCAAGGTTCCGGTGCCGAGGTTCATCCAGGTGGACACCAGCACCAGGCTCACGAGCGCCGTACTGGTGGAGTCCAGCCAGCTCAGCGGCGGGAGGTGGAAGACGTCGAGGATCTGGTTGAACAGACCTGAGCCTGGGTCGTAGAACCACTTGAACAGCAGTACGGCGACGGCCGGCGGCAGCATCACCGGGAGGTAGACGACGAACCGCAGGTAGGCCTTCGCGTGCCTGAGTTCGTTGAGTACGACGGCCAGCACGAACGGTACGGCGTACCCGATGACGAGGGCGAGACCGCTGAACGCGGCGGTGTTCAGCCACGCGGACCGGAACGCCGGATCCTCGATCACGGTGCGGAAGTTGTCGAACCCGACCCACTTCCCCGGGTCGACGAAGTTGTTCTCCTGAAAACTGAGCACCACCTCCCGAACCATCGGATACCAGGAAAACAAGGCGAAACAGATCAAAGCCGCACACAAGAACCCGTAAGCAGTCAGATTCCGACCGAAGGCCCGGCGCAGCGCGCCACCGTGATCGTCGTCAGGTCGCGGGTCCGCCGCCCCCTCCAACCGGGGGCGGCGCACCTGCTCTTCGGTGACTGCCATCAGGTGTTCTTGGCCAGGATCTTGTTGGCTTTGCCTTCCGCGTCGGACAGGAGTTTGTCGATGTCGGCGTCCTTCCGGGTGAGTACGGCGGACATCGCCACGTCCAGGACGGCGTACAGCTCCTGCGCCTTCGGCGGCTCGAGCTTGTTGGTGATGGTCGACTGCGCCGCGACGTACGGCGAGAAGTGGTCGACCGGGACCGTCGCGTACTGCTTGCGCAGGTCGACGATCTGCTTACCCGGCCCGGAGTCGCCGTACAGGTCCGGGATCGGCAGCCCGACCGGACGCCCCTGCTCCTTCGCCCGCGCGTAGTTGAACTGTCCCTGTCCCGGTGTCAGCTCGTGGAAGTTCAGCCACAGCAGCCCGGCCTTGATCTTCTCCGGCGTGGCCTTCGGATTGAACATGTAGCCGTCGCCACCGCTCAGCGACGCCTTGCCCTCGGACTCCGGTACGGCGGTGACGCCGTAGTCCTCGAACTTGCCCTGGAAGTCGTTGTTCACGCCCTGCACGACATCCGGCGCGCCGATCATCATGCCGAGCTTGCCGGAACCCATCATCCGCATCAGGTCCTCCCACTGGAGGAGCTGCTTGCTGCCCATCGAGTTGTCGTTCCAGCGCATCTGCTTGAGGTTCTCCAGCACCGCCTTGCCTTCGGCGCTGTTGAACGCGGCGGTCTTGCCGTCGTCGCTGACCATCGACCCGCCCCGTGCGTACAGCGAGGCGGCGAAGTGCCAGCCGCCGGTGTTGCCTGCGGAGTACTCACCGAAGCCGACGTACCCGGCGCCGAGCCCGGCGATCTTCTTCGCCGCCTCCTGCACCTCGCCCCACGTTTTCGGCGGGCTGTCCGGGTTCAGGCCGGCCTGGGTGAACAGCTTGCGGTTGTAGACAAGACCCATGTTGTAGTTGTTGCGCGGCAGCCCGTAGGTCTTGTCGCCGTCCTTGAACACGCCCATCACGTCCGGCCGGAGATCATTGACCGCCTTGACGTCACCGACGTACTGGCTGATGTCGGCGGCCTGCTTGGCCTTGATGATCTTCTGCACGTCGGTGTAGTAGACGTAGAACACGTCCTCCTGACTGCCGCCGGCCAGCTTCGCCTGGAAGGTGTCCGGGTTGATGCAGGGGAACGCGTCCCTGCTCTGGATGGTGATGTTCGGGTGCTGCTGCTGGAACGCGGCCACGTCGGCGTCCCAGCCTTCCCGCTCCTTCGGATTGCTCTTCGGCGGCTGGCAGCCGACCGTGATCGTCACCGGGCCGTCGCTGCTCGCTGATGCCTGAGCACTCGGTTCGTCGTCCCCCGACCCGCAGGACGCGGCCACCAGCCCGAGTCCCGCGACCAGCAGCAGGCTGAGCCCGCGCCGCGTTGTCCTCATCGATCCACCCTCTCCCTCGATCTTGCGGACACCGTAGGCAACTCGACACCACTGCGCAATAGTCAAATAGAAGATTGCAAAAACGTGACTTCAGATGGGAAGGTGGCTCGCGCAGGGCGGACGACAGCAGCCGCCGACCGGAGACCGGTCAGCGGCTGCGGAGGGGTGGTAGGTCAGATCCTGGCGCGCGCTGTGGAAGCCCGGACGACCAGTTCCGGCTCGAACAGCAACTCGTCGGCAGGCACGGCGGCGCGTTCGATCAAGGCGACCAGCATGTCGACGGCGGCCCGGCCCATCGCGTCGATCGGCTGCCGGACAGTGGTCAGTGGCGGGTCGGTGCAGTTCATCATCGCGGAGTCGTCGTACCCGATCACCGAGACCTCGTCGGGGACGGACAGGCCGGCCCGGCGGACCGCTCGGATCGCGCCGAGCGCGAGGATGTCGCTGGCGCAGACGATGCCGGTGACGCCGTTGTTGACCAGCCGGGTCGCGGCCGCGTGCCCACCCTCGAGCGAGAACATCGTGTGCTCGACCAGTTCCATGTCCGCCTCGTCCGCGGCCAGGAACGCGTCCAGCTTGCGCCGCGACGGGATGTGGTCCCGCGGCCCTAGCACCATGCCGATCCGGCGGTGGCCGAGCGCGCGCAGGTGCCCGAGCGCCATCTCGGCGGCGACGAAGTCGTCCGAGGACACCTGCGGGAAGCCGAGGTGGTCGACCGCCGCGTTGACGAGGACGGTCGGCAGCTTGCGCTCCTGGATCAGCTCGTAGTGCGCGTGCGGTGCGTCGGCCTGGGCGTAGAAGCCGCCGGCGAACACCACCCCGGACACCTGCTGCTGCAGGAGCAGATCGACGTAGTCGGCCTCGGACACGCCGCCGACCGTGCGGGTGCAGAGCAAGGAGGTGAAACCTTGCTGCGCCAGCGCACCACCGACGACCTCGGCGAACGCCGGGAAGATCGGGTTCTGCAACTCCGGCAGCACCAGCCCGACCAGCCGGGCCCGGTCGCCGCGCAGCTGCGTGGGGCGCTCGTACCCCAGGACATCGAGGGCGGTGAGCACCGCTTCCCGAGTCGCCTCGGACACTCCGGGCTTCCCGTTCAGGACCCGGCTCACGGTGGCTTCGCTGACGCCGACCTTCTTGGCCACCTCTGCAAGTCGTCGTGTCATAACGCAAACTCTACGCCTGATCACGCAAGTTCTTGCAATAGCTTGCGTACCTCGCTGAACTCTCAGGATTCCTGACAGACTTGGAGCCGTGCCCCGATTCGTCGCTACCCGCCCCGACACCGGTCTGCTGTCGCTTCCGTGGGACGTGCCCCTGGAGGACTGGCCCGAGGACCAGCTGGTCGCGCTGCCGCGCGGTATCTCGCGGCACGTGGTCCGGTTCGTCCGGGTCAACGGCAGCGTGTACGCGATCAAAGAGGTGATGGAGCACCTGGCGCTGCACGAGTACCGGCTGCTGCGCGACCTGGAACGGCTGGAGTCGCCCTCGGTCGAGCCCGTCGGCGTGATCACCGACCGGCTGGACCGCAACGGTGAGCCGATCGACTCGATCCTGATCACCCGGCACCTGCAGTTCTCGCTGCCCTACCGCGCCTTGTTCTCCAGCACGCTGCGGCCGGACACGGTGAACCGGCTGATCGACGCCCTGGTCGCGCTGATCGTCCGGCTGCACCTGCTCGGGTTCTTCTGGGGCGACTGCTCGCTGTCCAACACCTTGTTCCGCCGTGACGCCGGCGCGTTCGCGGCGTACCTGGTGGACGCCGAGACCGGCGAGTTGCACCAGGACATCTCCAACGGCCAGCGCGCGCACGACCTCTACACCGCGGAGATCAACCTGTTCGGCGAACTGCTCGACCTGCAGGAGGGCGGGCTGCTCGACCCGGACATCGATCCGCAGGAGACCGTCGAGTCGATCCAGAAGCGGTACGAGGCGCTGTGGGCCGAGCTGACCGCACCGGAGGAGTTCACCACCGACGAGATGCACCGGCTGGACTCGCGGATCCGGCGGCTGAACGAGCTCGGCTTCGACGTCGCCGAGATCGACATCATCACCGACTGGGACGGCAGCCAGGTCCGGATCCAGCCGAAGGTCGTCGACGCCGGCCATCACTCGCGCCGGCTGCTGCGCCTGACCGGCCTGGACGTCGAGGAGAACCAGGCCCGCCGGCTGCTGAACGACCTGGACGCGTTCGCCGCCGCGACCGACCAGCAGAACGAGGACGAGGAGATCGTCGCGCACCAATGGCTGACCACGGTGTTCGAGCCGGTGGTCCGCACAGTTCCGCGCGACCTGAACCGCAAGCTCGAGCCGGCCGAGGTGTTCCACGAGGTGCTCGAGCACCGCTGGTTCCTGTCCGAGCAGGCCGGCCACGAGATCGACACGATGGAAGCCGCCCGCTCGTACGTGGAGGACGTACTGGCCGCCAAGCCGGATGAGAAGCTCGCGCTGCCCAGCCCGACTCTGACCGAACCGGAGTGATCAGCGCGGAGGCATCCGCAGTGCGCCATCCAGCCGGATGACCTCGCCGTTGAGCATCTGGTTGTCGATGATGTGAGCGGCCAGAGCGGCGTACTCGGCCGGGCGGCCGAGCCGGGACGGGTGCGGGACCTGCTGCTCGAGCACCGTGCGGGTCTCCTCCGGGAGGCCCGCCAGCATCGGTGTCTCCATGGTGCCAGGGGCGATGGTGACGACCCGGATCCCCTTGTCTGCAAGGTCTCTGGCCGCGGTCAGCGTGAGGCCGACGATGCCGCCCTTGCTGGCCGCGTACGCCGCCTGCCCGACCTGACCGTCGTACGCCGCGATGGACGCGGTCATCAGCACGACACCCCGGTCACCGTCCTCGCCAGGCGGTTGCGCGATCATCCGCTCGGCGGCCAGCCGGAGCACGTTGAAGGTGCCGATCAGGTTCACCTCGATGACCTGCCGGAACGTTGCCAGCGGCAACGGACCCTTCCGGCCGACGACCCGGCCCGGCGTGGCGATGCCGGCGCAGTTGACGACCACCCGCAGGATGCCGAGCTCGGCGGCCGCGTCCAGGGCTGCCGTCACGGCCGCCTCGTCGGTGACGTCGGCCGGGGCGAACACGACCCGGTCGCCCAGCTCGTCGGCGACCGCCTTGCCCGCAGACGATGCCAGGTCCACGATCACGACGCCGGCTCCGTCGGCGGCCAGCCGCCGTACCGTCGCCTCACCGAGACCGGAACCGCCACCGGTGACCAGAGCGACGTCGGACGGGCCAAGCTTCATCGAACACTCCTCAGGAGATCTCGGCTGATCACCAGCCGCTGGATCTGGTTGGTTCCTTCGAAGATCTGGGTGACCTTGGCCTCGCGCATGTACCGCTCGGCCGGGAACTCGCGGGTGTAACCGTACCCACCGAGCACCTGGACCGCGTCGGTGGTGACCTTCATCGCGGTGTCGGTGCAGATCAGCTTGGCGATCGCGGCTTGCTGGGTGAACGGGCGGCCGAGGTCGCGGCGACGTGCGGCCTGCAGGTACGTCGCCCGGGCCGACTCGACCGCGGCGGCCATATCAGCAAGCAGGAACTGGACGCCCTGGAAGTCCGCGATCGCCTGACCGAACTGCTGCCGCTCCAGCGCGTAGGCCGCGGCGACGTCGAGCGCCGCCTGGGCCAGACCAACCGCGCAAGCGGCGATGCCGAGCCGGCCGGAGTCGAGCGCGGAAAGGGCGATCCGCATCCCGTCGCCCACGGCGCCGATGAGGTTCTCGGCCGGGATCCGGACCTGGTCGTAGTTGACCAACGTGGTGGTCGACCCGGTCAGGCCCATCTTGCGCTCGGGCGCGCCGAAGCTGAGACCCTCGGCGGACGCTCGCACGTGGAAGGCGGAGATGCCGCGGTTCGGGTCCTCCGACGTACGGGCGAAAGTGGTGTAGAAGTCGGCGTGCGAGCCGTGGCTGATCCACGCCTTGGTGCCGGTCAGGACGTAGGAGTCGCCGTCGCGGACTGCCCGCGTGGTCATCCCGCTGATGTCGGAGCCGGCCTGTGGCTCGGACAGCGCATACGCCCCGAGCATCTCGCCGCCGATCATCTCCGGCAGCAACCGGGCCCGCTGCTCCTCGGTGCCGAAGGTGGCCAGCCCGTAGCTGGTCATCGTGTGCACCGACACCCCGACGCCGACCGACATCCAGGCGGCGGCGACCTCCTCGAGCATCTGCAGGTACACCTCGTACGGCTGCTCAGCGCCGCCGTACTGCTCCGGGTAGGGCAGGCCGAGCAGACCGGCCTTGCCGAGTGTGCGGAACGCATCCCGCGGGAAGGTCTCGCTCTCCTCCGCCTGAGCGGCGTACGGCGCGAGTTCGTGCACGCACAGGTCACGGACCAGGGCGAGCAGATCGGTGGATTCCTCGGTCGGCAGGAGACGATCGACAGCCATCAGATACCCCTCTCAACGGCTGACGAAATGATACTCGTAACGATACTGAAGCACATAGTTCCGTATCGTTCTATGCTGTCTCGATATGACAACAGTCGTTCCGGGGCGCCGTACCCGCAGGCAGTCCGAACTGCTCGACCGGCTCCTGACCCTGTTCCTCGAGCAGGGCTTCAGCCGGTTCACCCTGGACGACCTGGCCGCCGAGCTGCGCTGCAGCAAGACAACCCTGTACGCGCTCGCGCCGAGCAAGGAGCAGCTCGCCGTCGAGGTGGTGAAGCACTACTTCAAGAATGCCACCGCCCAGGTCGAGTCGGCGGTCGCCCGGCAGACCCGGCACGACCGGCGGATCGCGGCGTACCTGAACGCGGTCGCGGACGCGCTCCGGCCGGCCAGCCGGACCTTCCTGGACGACGTCGCGACGTTCGCGCCGGCCCGGTCGGTGTACGAGCGGAACACCCGGATCGCGGCCGACCGGGTCCGGTCGCTGATCGAGGACGGCATCAACAACAAGATCTTCCGGCAGGTCGACATCGCGTTCGCGGCCGAGATGGTCGCGCACACCATGCAGGCCATCCAGCGCGGCGACATCGCCCGCCGCACCGGCCTCAACGACGCCGAGGCCTACCGCGAACTCGCGTCCTTCGTTCTGCACTCCTTGCGATTGGACTGAGCTTGTAGGTTGCCCGGATGGAACTCAGGCTGGGTCCGGCCGAGGTCGAGGTGCTCGGGCACACGGCCCGGACCTGGTCGGCGCACGGCGCCACTACGCACTGGTCCGGATCGAGGGCCTCGAGCCGGACTCCACGACGCCGTACGAGGTGAAGCTGGACGGCCGGACGGTGTGGCCGGCCGCGATCGAATCGCGCTGCTCCCGGCACCTCGATCCGGACGAGCGGGCGATGGTCGACGCCCACGAGTGGGAGTGGGTACGACGCCACACGGTCGGCGCGACACATCCGATCCGGCATCTCCTGCTGGCCTCGACCCTGCCGTTCCTGCTCGCGCCCGGACTGCACCACCTGGAGGGATGGGACGAGGCGGTCTCGTCCGGCGCGTGGGGACGGCGCGGCGCCCGGGTCGGCGAGAGGATCCGGCGACGTCGATCCTGATGCTGTCCGGCGACGTGCACTGCAGCTACGTGGCCGAGGCCCAGCTCACGACCGTCGACCATCCGGGTACGGCGATCCGCCAGCTCACCATGTCGCCGTTCCGGAACCCGGTGCCGCAGCACATCAGGTGGGGCAACCACCTCCTCGGCACCCGGTGGATGACCGCCCTGCTGCACCTGCTCGCACGGTCGGCCGGCGTACAGGATGTGGCGGCGGACTGGCGCCTGTCGCACGGACCGTGGTTCGAGAACGGGGCGATGACGGTGACACTGTCCGGCGCGGCGTGGGCCGTCGATGTCGATCACGCAGTGTCGCGAAGTGATATGCAGGTGTTGCGGCGCACGGTGACCTGCGGCGGCCTAGACTCAACCAAGCGTTTGACGTCCTGAAGCTGCCAATGAACTCATCAGAACCGCACGCCACGGAAGGCTGATGACCATGCGACCCTCCACTGTCCGGCGCGCAGCCGCTGCGCTCGCCGTAACCGCTCTGACCCTGACCGCACTCCCTGCCAAGGCCGATCCGGTCAAGCCGCCACGACTGTCCGCCGCGGCGATCACCTCTGCCCTGAACGAGGACGTCTCGATCCCGGGCACCACCTGGATGACCCGGCCGGACGGCACCGTCGAGGTGTCCTACGACTCGACCGTCACCGGCTCGAAGCTGACCTCACTGACCGGCGTGACCAAGAAGCTCGGGGAGGGCGTCGTACTGACGAAGCTGCCCGGCAAGCTGACCACCCGGATCAGCGGCGGCAGCGCGATCTACGGCGGCAACGTGAAGTGCTCGGCCGGCTTCAACGTCTCCCGGCGGGGCATCTACTACCTGCTCACAGCCGGTCACTGCGGCGCCGAGGCCGCGACCTGGTACAACAACTCGGCCAAGACCTCCCGGCTCGGCTCGCGGCACCATTTCAGCTTCCCGGGGAACGACTACTCACTCATCGTCTACCGGACCGACATCCCGCGGCCCGGCGGCAGCGTGAACCTGTACAACGGCCGGTCGCAGGACATCAGCCGGGCGGTCAACCCGAACCTCGGCAAGTACGTGTACCGCGCCGGCGGCACCACCGGACTGCAGCACGGCACGGTCACCGGGCTCAACGTCACGGTGAACTACCCCGAGGGCCGGGTGACCGGGATGATCCGGTCCAGCGTCTGCTCGGAGCCGGGCGACTCGGGTGGTCCGCTGTTCTACCGGCAGTACGCCTACGGCCTGCTCTCCGGCGGTAGCGGCGACTGCAGTTCGGGCGGCGTCAGCTACTTCCAGCCGGTCGTCGAGGCCCTCACCCGGTACGGCGTGGCGGTGTACTGAGCGGAGGATTACCCTCACGCTCCGAATTCGGGCGAATACTCACGGATAGATCTGGGTACTACTGCTCACGGTTTTAAGTCAAGGACGCACCCGCCCCGAGCGCGTCCTCATCGTGAGGAGGCTGAAACCGTGAAATTCTCTCCGCTTCGCCGTACCGCCGCGATCCTGGCAGCCGCCGGGCTCGCCGCCGCCGGGCTGCTGGCCACCCAGGCCAGCGCCGCCCCGATCAATCCGTCGGCACTGTCGGCGACCGCCATCACCGCCACGCTGAGCAAGGACGCGTCCATCCCGGGCACGGCCTGGCAGACCAACCCGGACGGCCGGATCATCGTCTCGTACGACGACACGGTCACCGGCGCCAAGCTGTCCTCGCTCACCGGGGTCACCAAGCAGTTCGGCGACCGGGTCACGCTGGAGAAGATCTCCGGCAAGCTGACCAAGTACATCGCCGGCGGTGACGCGATCTACGGCGGGCAGTACCGCTGCTCGCTCGGCTTCAACGTCCGCAGTGGCAGCACGTACTACTTCCTGACCGCCGGTCACTGCGGCAACATCGCGTCCAGCTGGTACTCGAACTCGAGCCACACCACGCTGCTCGGCACCACCTACGGGTCGAGCTTCCCCGGGAACGACTACGCGATCGTCAAGTACAGCACGTCGTTCACCAACCACCCCGGCACGGTCGACCTGTACAACGGCACGAGCCAGGACATCACGACCGCGGGCAACGCGTCCGTCGGCCAGGCCGTCAAGCGCAGCGGTAGCACCACCGGTGTGCACAGCGGCTCGGTCACCGCGACGAACGCCACGGTGAACTACGCCGAAGGCACCGTCACCGGCCTCATCCGCACCAACGTGTGCGCCGAGGGCGGCGACTCCGGCGGCGCGCTGTTCGCCGGTTCCACGGCGCTCGGTCTCACCTCCGGCGGGTCCGGCAACTGCAGCAGCGGCGGGACGACGTACTTCCAGCCCGTCACCGAAGCGCTCTCCCGCTACGGCGTGAGCGTCTACTGACCCTGCAACAACAACAGCGCCCCGGACCACTCGGTCCGGGGCGTTGTGTCGTCAGGCGCGGCGGCGGGAGATCTCGTAGAGGGCCACGCCGGTGGCGATGCCGGCGTTGAGGGACTCGGTGGCCGACGTCATCGGGATCGAGACGATCAGGTCACAGTTCTCGCGGACCAGCCGGGCCAGGCCCTTGCCCTCGGAGCCGACGACCAGGACCAGCGGCTCGGTCGCGACGTCCAGGTCGGGGAGCTCGACAGCGCCACCCATGTCGAGGCCGACGACCATCAGGCCGGCGTCCTTGTACGACTTCAGCGCGCGGTTGAGGTTGGTCGCCCGCGCCACCGGGATGCGTGCCGCGGCCCCGGCCGATGTCTTCCACGCCGACGCCGACACAGACGCCGCCCGGCGCTCCGGCACCAGTACGCCGTGCGCACCGAAGGCCGCCGCGGACCGGGTGATCGCGCCCAGGTTGCGCGGATCGGTCACCCCGTCCAGCGCGACCACGAGCGGCACCTCGCCGGCGGCGTACGCGCGGTCGAGCAGGTCGTCGGGATGCGCGTACTCGTACGGCGGGATCTGCACCGCGACACCCTGGTGGGCGCCGCCGGCGGTGACCCGGTCGAGCTCGGCCCGCGGCACCTCGAGCACCGAGACGCCGTGCTCGACCGCGAGCAGCAGTGCCTCCCGCAGCCGGGCGTCCCGTTCGGTGCCCTCGGCAACATGCAGCGCCGCGGCCGGCACTCCGGCCCGCAGCGCCTCAACCACCGGGTTGCGTCCGTAGACCCACTCGACGGTGGAGTCGCTGTCCTTGCGGGCCGGGCGGCGGTTGCGCTCACGCTCGTTGGCGCGCTCCTTCGCCTTCGCCCGCTTGTGCGCGGGGTGCTTGGTCCGGTCCACCGCCTTCGGGGTCGGGCCCTTGCCCTCCAGACCGCGGCGGACCCGGCCACCGGATCCGGCGGTCGGGTTGCCCCGCGGCTTCTTGCGGATGGCGCCCTTGCGCTGGCTGCTTCCCGGCACGTCAGCTTCCTTCGTCGGTTGTAGTCGGTGCCGCCAGCGACCAGCGTGGTCCCTGCGGCGTGTCCTCGACGACGACGCCGAGCGCCTTCAGCCGGTCGCGGATCGCGTCCGACGCGGCGTAGTCCTTGCGTTCGCGGGCGGACTGCCGCTGCTCCAGTAGCGCCTTGACCAGCCCGTCCACCACCTCGGTCAGCTCGCCGCCGACGTCCGACCGCGACGCCCACGGCTCGGCCAACGGGTCGAGCCCGAGGACGCCGAGCATTCCGCGCACCGCGGCCAGGGCGTCCCGCAACGCGGGCGAATCGCCGTCCGCGAGCAGTTTGTTCCCGTCCCGGACGGTGTTGTGCAGTACGGCGAACGCCGCCGGCGTCCCCAGGTCGTCGTCCATCGCGGCGCCGAAGTCGGACGGCAGCTCGGCGGCCGGCTCGACCCCACCGGTCACCTCGGTCGCCCGGGTGACGAAGCCCTCGACCCGCTGGAACCCCTTCGCGGCCTCGTCCAGCGCCTCGAACGAGAACTCCACCACCGAGCGGTAGTGCGACTGCACCAGGTAGTACCGCAGCTCGATCGGCCGGACCCGCTGGACCACGTTGCGCACGATCGCGCCATTGCCCATCGACTTCGACATCTTCTCGCCGGCGGTGGTGACGAGCGCGTTGTGCATCCAGAACCGGGCGAACTTGCGCCCGACCGCGGTCGACTGGGCCAGCTCGTTCTCGTGGTGCGGGAACCGCAGATCCAGCCCGCCGCCGTGGATGTCGAACTCGTCGCCGAGGTACTTGCCCGCCATCGCGGAGCACTCCAGATGCCAGCCCGGGCGGCCGCGGCCGTACGGCGCCGGCCAGGAGGCAGTCCGCGGGGTGTCCTCGGTGTAGCCCTTCCAGAGCGCGAAGTCGCGGGGGTCGCGCTTGCCGCGCGGGTCCGCGTCCTCGGCGGCCTCCATGTCGTCGATCTTCTGGTGCGAGAGCTCGCCGTACGACGGCCAGGACCGGATGTCGAAGTAGACGTCGCCGGAACCGTCCGGGGCGACGTACGCGTGGCCGCGCTCGATCAGCTCGTCGATCAGCTCGATCATCTCCGGGATGTGACCGGTGGCGCGCGGCTCGTACGTCGGCGGGCGGCAGCCGAGGACGTCGTACGACCAGTGCAGTTCGCGCTCGAACTCGTAGGCGTGCGCCCACCACGGGACGCCGCGCTCGGCCGACTTCGCGAGGATCTTGTCCTCGATGTCGGTCACGTTCGCGATCACGGTGACCTCGTAGCCGGACCGCTCCAGCCAGCGCCGCAGAACGTCGAAGACGACTTCCTTGTAGATGTGCCCGACGTGCGGCGCACCCTGCACCGTCAGCCCACAGTGGTAGATCCCGACCTTGCCCGGATGGACCGGCTCGAAATCCCGCACTGCTGCCGTCATGGTGTCGTACAAGCGAAGTGTCACCGGTCAAGGGTAACGGGAAGTGGCACTCCCTCTTGACAAAATACCGGCAGGAGCACTTGTCAGGAGGAATCCGTTGCCGAACCAGCCACCGTACGGCCCGCCGCCGCAACAGCCGGGGCCGTACCAGGGCCCACCACCCCCGCAGTACGGACCGCCACCAGGTCCGCCACCGCAGTACTGGGGTCCACCGCAGGGTCCACCGCGGATGGGACCGCCGATGGGACCGCCGCCGGGGCCGGGATTCGGCTGGGGATCGAACGGGTTCCCGCCGCCGAAGAAGAAGAGCAAGGCGGGCTGGATCGTGCTGCCGATCGCGATCGTGGGTCTGGCCATCGTCGGGTTCGCGGTGCTCAGCGGCATGCTGAAGCACAACAGTGACGACTACACCCAGCCGGAGCCGACGTCATCGACGTACGAGCCGACCGAGGGACCGACGTACATCCCCACCACCAAGGTCCCGACCGCGCCGGCCACCCGAACGACGCAGCCGCAGCCGACCAAGACGACGCCTCCGCCGCCGTCGGACTCCGACATCGTCACGAAGAACCGGTTCTACCGGACCGGTGTGCAGAACACGGTGAACTGCAAGGAGTCCAAGTCCCGGGCCAACAGCATGGCGAACGCGCGCAAGTACTACACGAGTGTGCTCAACTGCCTGATCCGCGCGTGGCCGAAGCAGGTGAACGCGGGCGGGGCCCACTTCGTCGCGCCGCATCTGATCGCCTTCACCGGCAGCGTCTCCACGCCTTGCAGCGGGAATGCGCCGAGTTCGTTCTACTGCAGGTCGAACCGGACCATCTATATGGACGCCGGCAGCGACGTGACCTGGTACCGCGGGCACAGCAACGACTCGGTGGCGACCACCTGGCTGCGGGCGGATATGACGGACACGGTGGCGCACGAGTTCGGCCACCACATCCAGGCCATGACCGGCATCCTGGCAGCGGAGAGCAATCTCGAGTACGAACTCAGCGGCGACAAGTCGCTGGAGATGAGCCGGCGTACCGAGATCCAGGCGACCTGCTTCGGCAACGTCTTCATGGGCGCGAACAAGAGCAGCTACCGGCTCACCGGATCGCTCAAGAAGGAACTGGACTTCCTGCACTCCCACCAGGGCGACGAGTACGGCACCGTCCGGGACCACGGCAGCCGGACCGTCATCCCGCGCTGGGCCAAGGCCGGTTTCACCACCCGGAGCCCAGGATCGTGCAACACCTATCTCGCCGCGGCGAAGTACGTGAAGTAGCCGATCGGTAAATAATCACCTCGGCTACAAACTGGAGGTTTGATTCTTTCCGACGCCGGGTAGAACCTCCGCCGAGCGCTCTGTCCGCCCCTCATCGCTCTGTGGAGGTTCACCGTGAAGTCCGTCCTCACGGGTGCCGCCGTCACTCTTGGCCTGCTTCTGGCCTCGATCGGCTCCGCCCAAGCCAGTACGCCGAACACCGACGCGTCCACCGCGTCCCACCAGCCCACCCCGCAGGCCCGCCAGCACGGCATCGACAAGGCCGGCGACGCCTACATGGGCTGGCTGCAGAACACCACGACCAGCGCCGCTCCGGCGGTGATGGCCCCGGCCGCCTCGGTCGAAGGCATCGACGTCTCCAGCCACCAGGGCAACGTCAACTGGGCCTCGCAGTGGTCGGCCGGCAAACGGTTCGCCTACGTGAAGGCGACCGAAGGCAACTACTACACGAACCCGTACTTCGCCCAGCAGTACAACGGGTCCTACAACGTCGGCATGATCCGCGGCGCCTACCACTTCGCCACCCCGAACGACTCCAGCGGCGCCAACCAGGCCACGTACTTCCTGGCCCACGGCGGCGGCTGGTCCCGGGACGGCAAGACCCTGCCGGGCGCGCTCGACATCGAGTACAACCCGTACGGCGCCACCTGTTACGGGCTGAGCGCGGCCTCGATGGTCAACTGGATCCGCGACTTCCTCAACACCTACAAGGCCCGGACCGGCCGCGACCCGGTGATCTACACCAACCTCGACTGGTGGAGCCGCTGCACCGGGAACAGCACCGCGTTCAACTCGACCAACCCGCTCTGGGTGGCCCGCTACGCCTCGGCGCCGGGGACCCTGCCGGGCGGCTGGCCGTTCCACACCATCTGGCAGTACAGCTCGACGCCGATCGACCAGGACCGTTTCAACGGTGACCAGTCCCGGCTCGTTGCCCTCGCCAACGGGTAATTGGGTTGCGGCGGTCTCATAGTCTCGATCGGTGAGCTCTTCACTGCCGATCGAGACCGACCGCCTGACCCTGCGCCGCTACCGCGATACCGACTACGACGACCTGCTGAAGCTGCAGTCCAACCCCGACGTCACCCGGTTCCTGCTGTACGACCCGAAGACGCCGGAGCAGGTCAAGGAGTCCCTCGCCGGCCGGCTGGCCGATGTCCCGATGGATACCGACGGTCAAGCGCTCACCGTCGCGGTGATCCTGCGGGAGACCGGTCAGCATGTCGGCGAGGTGTCGTTGTTCGTGCAGAACGCCGAGCACCGCGGCGGCGAGATCGGGTTCGTCTTCCACCCCGAGTTCCACGGCCACGGATTCGCGGCCGAGGCGTCGATCGAGCTGCTGCGGATCGGGTTCGAGGACTACGCCATGCACCGGATCATCGGTCGCCTCGACGCGACCAACACCGGCTCGGCGAGCCTGCTGAAGCGGCTCGGGATGCGGCACGAGGCGACCTTCGTGAAGAACGAGTTCCTCAAGGGCCGATGGACCGACGAGGCCGTGTTCGCGATGCTCGCCGAGGAGTGGGACAAGCGCTCGTAATTATCTGACCGCGCGACACGCGATCGCGGCACGCGTTCACCGGCTCGGGTCTACCGTCGAAGAATGACCACCGCCCGTTCCGTCACCGCCCTGATCGCCGGTGTGGTCGTGCTGACCGCCGGTTCGCTACCGAGCGAGCCCGCCAAGGTCGCGCCGCCGCGTCAGATCGCCTACCGCACGTGGACGTCGACCACCGACTTCCTCGCCGGTGCCCAGCACGGCACCACCGTCACCGACGATGCCCTGACCTTCGGCACCTCGACCGGCACCACGTCGTACGTCGACCCGTTCGGCGACGGCACCGCGAAGAGCTACGACCAGACCAGCTGGGTCTCGCCGCACGTGAGCACCGGCTTCGGGCTGACCGAGTTGGTCGCGTCCTGGAACGCGACGACGCCGCCGGGCACGTGGGTCGAGGTCTCGATGGCCGGCCAGACCGACGCCGGCACTACGACCAAGTGGTACGTGCTCGGCCGCTGGTCCGGCGGGGACGACACCGCGGCCGGCGACATCCACCGGACCTCGGTGCCGAGCCAGGGCGACGCGGACGGATCCGTTGCCGTCGACACCTTCACAGCCGCCTCGGGCCACTGGCTGGACCGCTGGCAGCTGAAGGTGACCCTGTACCGGCTGACCGGTACGACGCAGAGCCCTGTGGTCCGGTCGGTCGGGGCGATGGCGTCCCGGCTGCCCGACGACAAGAAGGTTGCCGCGAGCCCCCTTGGCGGTGCCGAGGGCATTGTTCTCGACGTACCGACGTACTCGCAGGAGACGCATCTCGGGCACTATCCGCAGTGGGACGGCGGTGGCGAGGCGTGGTGCTCGGCGACGTCGACGGCGATGGTGCTCGACTACTACGGTGCCGGACCGACCGCCGACGAGACGGCCTGGGTTGACCCTGCCGACGCGGATCCGCAGGTGGACCACTCGGCCCGGTCGGTCTTCGACTACGCGTACGACGGTGCCGGGAACTGGCCGTTCAACACGGCGTACGCCGGATCCCGCGGCGTGGACGGGTTCATCACCCGGCTGCGGTCGCTGACCGAGGCGGAGCAGTTCATCAAGGCCGGCATCCCGCTGGTCGCGTCGCTGTCGTTCAAGAAGGGCGACCTGCCGGGCGCGGGCTACGGGACCAACGGGCACCTGATGGTGATCGTCGGGTTCGACCCGGCCGGCAACGTGGTGGTGAACGATCCGGCCTCGCACCTGATCCCGAGCAACGGTGAGGTACGGACGACGTACGACCGCACTGCTTTCGAGAACGCGTGGGTGCCGCACTCGGGTGGGCTCGTGTACGTCATCCACCCGAGCGGCCTGCAGCTCCCACCGCGGGAACCACAGTCCAACTGGTAGAGCTCAGCGGGCGAAGAGCGCGCCCGTCAGGTTCGTGGTGAGGTTCCGCAGCGAGTCCGGCAGGTACTGCAGGTGCCAGCCGCGCGGACCGCGGTACCACGCGAAGCCCTCGTCCTCGTCGGCGTCCTCGTCGGTCGCGACCAGCGCGTCGATCCAGCGCTCCGAGCCGCCGAGGACGACGGCGTACGGCAGGGCGCGCGAGCAGAGCTCGGCGTGCTGGTCCGAGGGCAGTTCGCTGACGTCCATCTCGAGCAGCTCACCGCGGATCGCGGCGACCTGGCCGAGCACCCGTCCAGCAGCCGGCGCCTTGGCCGGCATGTAGCGGCCGACCACGATCAGGCCGACGCCGATGGCGGTGACCGCCAGGCCCAGCAGCCCCCACGTAGAGAACAGAGCGAGAAGGACAGTGGCGATCACGCCGACCACTGTGGTGGCGATACCGATCGTCGCCCACAGCGATCGGGTCCGGTCCGGGCGCTCGTTGAACCAGCCGCGCTTGACCACACCGTCGTACAGGGCGTCCTGGACCTGGCCGAGGTTCTCCCGCACCTGGCGGCCGAGCTCCGAGACGAGCACCGAGTCCGCGTCGCCGAAGATGGCGCGGATCAGGACGTTCTCGTACCGCTGCAGCTCCTCCGACGGCGCGTTCGCGACCCGGCGCAGCTCCCAGTCCGGTCGCGCGTACTCCGTCTCGTGCTCCAGCTCGATGATCGTGATGTGACCGCGGACGGCCAGGTCGATGATCGTCGCGGTGACGTCGACCGGGTCGATCCGCTCGTCGATCAGCGTGCCCACCTCGCCCGGCCGCAGGTCGGACGGCGGGGTGAAGTCGATCCGGGTGTCGTTGCCGAGGCTGAACAGCGAGGCCGGTACGACGCGGCGCGGGTCGACCTGGTCGCGGCCGCGGATCCGGTAGAGCAGCAGCAGCCCGATCAAGCCGAGCAGCAGCACCGCCAGTGCGGTGATCAGCTGCGCGGTGTCGGTGGAGAACGCGCGCTTGAGGGTCTTGCGGAACTCGACGATCGAGTTCGCGGCGATCTCGCCCTCGGGGAAACCGATCGTCATCCGGACCGTGTTGCCCGGCGGCAGGCTCTGCTGCTGGAACGTCGGCCCGGACGTCTCACCGACCTGCGCCAGCGTGCACGGCGTGTTGCTGTCGATCGCACCGGCGAAGCAGGAGACGTGCGAGACCTCCGGAGTACTGAAGACGATGTTGGCCTGCTGGACGGTCAGGTTGATCCCGGTCAGCGGCGCGAACCGCACCTCGGTGCCGTTCAGCGTCTGGGCGACCGCGCCCTTGACCGTGTAGGTGAAGTCCAGCTGGGTGTTGCCGCTGATGTCGGCGACCGCCATCGAGGTGACGTCACCGTCCGTGCTCAGCTCGGCCTGCTTGTCCTCGCCGCCGGACTTGACCTGCAGGTCCTGGATCTCCTGCACGTGGTCGACGTCGTCGGGCAGGTGGTCACGGGTGACGACGAACCGGGTGAAGGTCCCGGTCACGTTGCTGAGCTTCCAGGTCTCGGAAACCCGGAGCAGGCCGTCACGTTCGACCCGGATCTGGCTGTCGAAGTTGGTCACGACCGGGTCGGCCGCACCGTTTGAACCGGTCGCACCGGCGGGGAGGCCGGTGAGGGCGGTTAGACCAAGGGCACACAGGGAGAGCCCGAGCAGACGAAGACGCATTGCTCAATCACACCGTATCGGAGGGGTCAGTGTTGACCTGGGCACCATATCGTGACGGACGTTCAACTGTGGTTGAGCCTGCGCTCCGCTACCGTCTGCCGCGTGTCAGGCAACCAATGGGGACCTCCACAGCAGGCCGGGTACTACGGTCCGCCACCGGCCAATCCGCAGTACGGCTGGGGACCGATGCCGCCGCAGCCGCCGAAGAAGTCGCGCGGCGTGGCCGTCCTGGTCCTCGGCGTGCTCGCCGCCGCGGGAGCGGCCGCGGTCATCATCGCGCTCAAGATCGCCCAGGGTGACAACGACGATGTGGCCGTGACCCGACCGGTTGCGACCAGCGCTCCGACGTACGAGACCCCTTCGGTGCCGGTGGCAACGACCAGTTCGTTGCCGCCGCCACCCACCACGCGCCCGCCGACACCTCGGCCGACGCGGACGACCACCGCGCCGAAGGAGGTCAGCCCATTGCAGTTCATCGCCACCCACCGGCTCTACAAGACCGGTATGCAGCGGTCGGTGAACTGCAAGGAGTCCCGCTCGGGGCTCGGGAACGGGTCGAAGGCAACGGCCTACTACCGCGCGGTCAAGGCCTGCCTGGACCGCGCCTGGCCGCGGCAGGTCCAGGCCTCCGGCAGCCGGTTCCGGACGCCCGGACTGATCTCCTGGGTGGGCAACGCGAACTCTCCGTGCGGCAACTCCGACCGGAGTCTGTCGTTCTACTGCTCGTCGAACCACACGATCTACATGGATGTTGCCGACGACATCCAGTACTGGCGGCAGAACCAGCAGTTCACCCGGGCGCTCGCCATGCACACGGTGGCGCACGAGTACTCGCACGCCGTCCAGCAGATGACCGGCATCCTGCCGGCGTACTACAAGGTCCGCTACCAGATGCCGAACCAGGCGGCCCAGCTCGAGGTGAACCGGCGGATGGAGTTGCAGGCGTCCTGCCTGGGCAACACGTTCCTCGGCGCCAACCGCGGCAGCTACCCGATCTCCGGCGCGCTCTACCGGCAGTGGCTCTACATCGTGAACAACAGCGGTGACAACACCTCGCTGCCCCGGGACCACGGGAGCCGGAAGAACCACGGCGCCTGGAGCCGGACGGCGTTCACCAGCCGGAACCTCAGCAAGTGCAACACCTACACGGCGTCGGCGGCCAGAGTGAGTTGAGCCGGGGCTCGGATAGCGTCGGGCGGGTGTCTGGCAACCAGTGGGGCCCACCGCCGCCCGGGCAGTATCCTCCTCCTCCGCCTCCGCCCGGACAGTTCGGCGGCTACGGCGGTCCGCCGCCACCGCACGGTCAGTTCGGCGGGTACGGCGGTCCGCCGCAGCCGCAGCTCGGGTGGGGTGCACCGCCTGGTGGGCCGATGCCGCCGCGGAAGAAGGGCAGCGGTGCGAAGGTGCTGCTCGCGATCCTCGGTGTCGTCGTACTCGGTGGGATCGGTCTGCTGGTTGGGTCGAACGCCCTGAAGCACAACGACTCTCCCTACAGCAGTCCGTCGATTCCGACGTCGACCGACAGCCCGACGTACGAGCCGTCCGAGGAGCCGTCGCCGGCCACTGCCACCAGCCGGCCGACGGCGACCCGGACCACGACCAAGCCGACGACCACGCCGCCGACCGCGCCGCGGACGACCAGTACGCCGAAGCCCAAGCCCGGGCCGACCGACGCCGACCTGGTACTGCGCAACAAGCTGTACAAGGCCGGGGGCATGAAGTCGGTGAACTGCAAGGAGAGCCGGTCACGTCCGTCCACTGCAGCCGGTGCGCGGGCGAACTACTCCACTCTGCTGAAGTGCCTGAACAAGGCCTGGCCGTCGATCGTCGCGAAGGCCGGCGGCCGGTTCCGGTCACCGCATGTGCTGTCGTTCAGTGGGACCACCCAGACGCCGTGCGGGAGCTACAGCGATACCGGTCCGCCGTTCTACTGCGGCAGCACCGAGACCATCTACATGAACCTCAGTGAGGACATCGGCAACTACAACCGCCACCCGGAGGCCTATCAGAAGGTGTGGGCGCGGATGTGGATGCTGCACCAGTTCGCCCACGAGTACGGGCACCACGTGCAAAACATGACCGGCATCCTCGCGGCCAACAGCCGGATCCGGTACGAAGCGCCGACCCAGGCAGCCGAACTCGAGGGCAGCCGGCGGCTGGAGTTGCAGGCGTCCTGCTTCGGCGACATGTTCATCGGGTCCAACCGGCGTACCTACCCGGTCACCGGCGAATCCCTGTTCCAGTGGAAATGGCTGATCCTGCACTGGACGGACTACAACAACGACCACGGCGACGGGGTGAACCACCAGTACTGGGCCACCCGCGGCTTCAACAGCCGCAACCCGAACGTCTGCAACACCTTCGCCGCATCGGCCGGGAAGGTTCGGTAGACCGGAATGCCCGCCCGACACCGGTCTGATGCGCGGTGACCGCCCGGGGTGACTAGCCTGGGTGAACCCGGATCACGCAAAGTATGTCCGGGGATGTGCATCGTTGTCCGGAGGGAACCGACCGGGCGCGGCTTCGGCACCCCGAAACAGCGCCGGATGCATCACGTTGACGGCTACACCCAGCAAGGTCGTGAGGAGTATCGATGTCGGACAACTGGAACCCACCCCCGGGACACGACCCGGCAGACCGCGAGCCGGCTGAGGGCGATCAGCCGACCGGTCCGCCGGAGCGGCCGGCCCGGGACGGTCAGCCAGGCCAGTGGTGGACCGAAGAGGACATCGAGGCCAAGCGCGAGTTCCAGGACCCGTCCGGCGGCGAACGCCCCCGGAACAACTGGTTCGGCGAAGGCTGGTCCAACCGCCGTCCGGTAGACCCCGACCAGCCCTCCACCTGGCAAACCAACCCCGACCAGTCGAGGCCCACCCAACAACGCCCGAGCCAGTCCGGCCCGGGGCAGTCCGGCCCGGGGCAGTCCGGCCCGGGGCAGTCCGGCCCGGGGCAGTCCGGCCCGGGGCAGTCCGGCCCGGGGCAGTCCGGCCCGGGGCAGTCCGGCCCGGGGCAGTCCGGCCCGGGGCAGTCCGGCCCGGGGCAGTCCGGCTCCGCGCAGGGTGGTCCCGGCCAGCGTCGTCCCGCACAAGGTGATCCGAGGCAGTCCGATGCTACGCAGTCCGGCTCGGCGCAAGGTGGTCAGGGGCAGGGTGGTCCTGGTCAGCGGGGTCCGGCGCAGTCCGCACCAGGTCAGTCCGGTCCGACTCCCCCCGGCACAGGACAGTCCAGGTCGGGCCAGCCGGGTCCGGCACAATCCGCGCCAGGCCAGGCGGGTCCCGCACGCCCCCGCCCGGGACAGACCGGGCCCACGCCAACCGGTCCCACTTCAACCGGTCCTCGGCAGTCCGGTTCCGCACAGTCCGGTCCCGCACAGGGTGGTCCGGGACAGGCCGGCCCCACGTGGTCCGGTCCCACGCAATCCCGTCCTGCCCAGGGTGGTCCCGCACAGGGTGGTCCGGCCCAGGGTGGTTCCGCGCAGGGTGGTTCGGCGCAGTCCGGTCCGGCGCAGGGTGGTCCTGCTCAGGGTGGTTCGGCGCAGTCCCGTCCGGCGCAGGGTGGTCCCTCGCAGCCTGGGCCTCAGTCTCGTGCTGCGCAGTCCGGTGCGGCTGGCCCCGGCCAGGGTCAGCCGCCGCAGCAAGGGGGACCGTACTCTGAGGGGTCTTACCTGTGGGGCCCGCCGGAGCTCGGTAAACCACAGCAGGAAGGCTCCTCGGCCTGGAGCGCCACGCCGAGCGCCCAGCAAGGCGCTCGCTCCAGCGGCGCCCGTCACGCCGCCACGCCAGGCAGCCAGACCGGACCGATGGGTCAACCCGTCCAGCAGGCACCGACGTGGCAGTACCCGCCCGTCCCGATCCCCCAGCCACCCGGCTCCGGCCGCGGCCACCGCGCGAAGCGCAACTCCCGCACTCTCCTGATCGGCCTGGTCGTCCTCGCCGTACTCGTGGTCGGCTCCGGCATCACCCTGCTCGTCCGCAACGCCGGCGACGACACCCCGCAGGCGACGAACACCCCATCGACGGCAACGTCGGAGTCCCCATCGGAGTCACCGTCCCCGAGCCCGACCCCGACCGAGCAGGTCCCGTCGCGCGACGACCAACTCGTCACCGCGAACAAGCTCTACAAGATCGGCCCGATCGCCACCGCGAGCTGCGCCGAGCCGCCGTTCGCGCCGGTCAACTTCGCCGCCGCGCGGAACTACTACAACCGCTTGCTGCCCTGCCTCAACCGCACCTGGTCGCTGGCGATGAAGAAGGCCGGCATCCGGTTCGTCCCGCCGAAGGCGGTCGTGTACGCCGGCCAGATCCCCAGCCCGTGTGGCATCCAGCGCAGCATCCGGGCGGCGTACTGCGCCACGAACCTGACCATCTACATCCCGTACGCCGTGGACAACAAGAACTTCAAGTCCAACGCCGTCTACTCCCGCGCGCTGCGGCTGAACACGTTCGCGCACGAGTACGGCCACCACGTGCAGTACCTGACCGGCATCCTGGTCGCGTCGATGGCCCGGGCACAGAAGATGAACCCGACCCAGAAGCTGCTCGAGAGCCGGCGTCGTGAGCTCCAGGCGACCTGCCTCGGCGGTGCGTACCTCGGGGCGAACGCCGCGGTCATCCCGATGAACGGTCCGCTGCTGGTGAACTGGAAGTTCCTGATCGCCCACACCGGTGACGACTACTCGCGGCCGCGGGTACACACCCACGGCAACCGGGTGAGCAACTACCAGTGGCTCGTTGCCGGATACAACCGCAAGTCGCCCAACTACTGCAACACCTACACCGCCGCCCCCGCCCGGGTGGGTTAGAACAACCGGCGGCCGGCGGACACCGAACCGCCGAACGCCATCACGAAGTTGCTGAGCGATTCGCCGACGTCGGACAGGTTCCAGTTCTCCGGACCGGAGTACCAGCCGATGCCGGCGTCCGCTTCGGCGTCGTCGTCGGTCGCTGCGATCTCCAGCGCCCACTTCTCGGTCAGCCCGAGGACAGCGGCGTACGGGAGGCACCGGGAGGCGAACTCGAGGCGGTGGCTCTGCGGCAGGTCTGCCGACGTCTCGTTGGCCAGGTACTGCTGCAGGCCCGCCACTCGGCCGAGTACGGCGGCGCCGCGGGCAGTGCGGGCCGGTGCGATCTGTCCGACGAGTGCGAGCGCCAGCCCGGCCAGCATCACCGCGAAGCCGACCAGTCCGAACTTGCTGACGATGGCGAGCACGATGGTCAGTACGACGCCCGCACTCAGCAGCACGAGGCCCGCAGTGGTCCAGCGGTTCCGTACCGCGTCCGGCCGGCTGCTGAACCAGCCCTGAGTGACGACATCGGCGTACAGCTGCTCGCGTACGAGATTCAGCCGCGGCCGCAGCGACGGTCCGAGCGCGGAGACGACCGCTGTGTCGCCGTCGGCGAACACCGCGTCGAGCAGAGCCTTCTCGTACGGCAGCAGCTCCGAACCGCCCTGGTTGAGGCGGTGCAGCTCCCAGTCCAGCTTGCCGAAGTGTGTCTCCCGCGGCAGCTCGACGATGGTGAGGTAGTTGCGGACAGCAAGGTCCAGCAGCGTCGCGGTGATGTCGACGACGTCGGCGGTCTCGTCAACCACCGTGCCGACCTGACCCGGGCGGATCCCGTCCGGTGCGGCGAACTGCGGACCGTCGGAGCCGTCCAGCACAGGCCGCTCCGGCGCGCCGCCGACGACCTTGCCGGCGTCACGCCCGCGGAGGAACCAGAGTGCCACCGCAGCGAGCAGTCCGATGGCCAGCACGATCACTGCGAGGCCGATCGTGCTGGAGTCGGCGGTGAACGCGTGGCCGAGCGTCCAGCGGGTCTTGAACTCCGCGTTCGGCTGCACCGTCGCCTGGTCGCTCAGTCCGGTCAGGAACGTCAGCCGTCCACCGGCCGGTACGCCGTTCTGCTCGATCTGCAAGGCGGCGGACTCGGCCAGCTGCGACGACGTACACGGCATGCTGGAACCGACACGTCCGGCGATGCAGGTCACCCAGGTCGCGAACGGCACGTTGACGGTGACGCTCGCCTTCGGGACCGCCGTACCGAAGCCCTGCAGGATCGGCCAGCTGACCTCACGGCCCTCGGTGGAGTCGGCCACCACGTTGTCCACGGTGTAGCTGTAGACGACCTTGGACTGACCGGACACGTTCACAGTGAGCCGGCGGCCGTCGTCGGTGCTGTCGTTCTGGAAGCCCTGGGCCGGCTGGCCGTTCACCGTCGCCGACACGTCGCTCAGACCGTACGTGCGGTCCCGCTCGGCGTCCGCGCGAACCCGCGTGGCCAGCGTCCGGCTGAACGTGCTGCCAGCGGCGGCCAGGTCGACCGTCTCCTTGACCTGCAGCTTGCCGTCCTTCGTCAGCGTCGCCTCGGCCGAGTACGCGGTGATGCTGTCGTCCGCGGCCTGCGCGGGCAACGTGCTCAGGGCAACGATCGGGACGGCCAGAGACAGCAGCAGGGCGGCCGGCAGGAGGCGGCGCTTCAGTGACATGGGTCGAGGGTAGTCTCGTGCCGGTTCGTCCAGTGCAGGGGCAGGAGGGCAAGATCCGTGAGCAGCCAGTACGGCTACGGCGGTCGTCCACAGGACCGGCCGGTGGGTCCGCCGCCCGGCGTTCTGCCACCTCCACAAGCGGCACCGCAGTTCCAGCAGCAACCGCCGTACCAGGGCCAGTGGGGCCCGCAGCAGCCGTACTACGGCGGCGGTCCGGGCCAGTTCAACGGGTTCCATCCACCGCCGCGCCGGTCCGGTGCACTCCGGCTGATCCTGTTCGGCGTGTTCGTCGTCGTGGTCCTCGGTGTCTCGCTGACCGTGATCAGCATGATCATGTCCGGCGGCAACGGCGACGACAACACGGCTGGCCCCGGTGTGACCGGCCCGTCGATCGTGCCGACCGCCACCACGCACCCGCAGGAGGGCACCGCCGAGGACTTCCTGCTCCACGCCGACATCTACGACACCGGTGCGCTGCCGGAGCAGAGCTGCAAGGCTGCCGACCTCGGTGACGGAAGTCTTGCCGCGCAGAAGGTGTACTACGAGAAGCTGTTCGGCTGCCTGAACGAGGCCTGGCGGCCGATCTTCAAGGAGATCGGGCAGGAGAAGCCGGACCCGGGTCTGGTCGTGTTCGACAAGCCGGTGACCACGCCGTGCGGCCGGTTCGAACCGCTGTCCGGCCGGGTGCTGGCCTTCTACTGCTACGGCAACCAGGTGATGTACACCGACGTCGCGCAGATGAACAAGGCGTTCGGTCCGACCGAGGATCTGGCGTACCTGATGACCATCGCGCACGAGTACGGTCATCACGTTCAAGGCGTCAGCGGCCTGTTCTATGCGCGAGCGGTCTACCTGCAGGACCACCCGGACCAGAAGCTGGAGTCGTCGCGCCGCAACGAGTTGCAGGCGTCCTGCTTCGCCGGTGTGTTCAGCAAGGCGGTCGAGCAGTCGTATCCGCTGACCGGCCGGCTGGACGAGTTCAAGCGCCAGTCCAGCAGCAGTTTCGGCGAGTCGTCGGACACTCCGGAGGACGAGCGGACCCACGGCCTGGCGACCAGTCAGGGCTTCTGGATCCAGAACGGGTTCAACATCGGTGAGAACAAAGCCTGCAACACCTTCGCGGTAGCGGCGGATCTGGTGAAGTGACCGATCGGCTGATCGGGGGCCGCTATTTACTGGGGCAGCCGCTCGGCACGGGGGCATGGGATCGGTCTGGCGTGCCCCACGACCGGCAACTGGACCGCGAGGTCGCGCTGAAGCGTGCGCGACGAGCACTGGCTGGTGCTCGAGTACCTGCCGTCCCGCAGTCTGGACGAGTTGATCGCGGACCGCGGCACACTGCCACCGGACGAGGTCGCACGGATCGGTCTGCAGCTCGCACTGGCGTTGCAGGCGGTGCACGCGGCCGGAGTGATCCACCGCGATCTCAAGCCCGGCAACGTCCTGGTCACGACGGACGGTACGGCGAAGCTGGCCGTCTTCGGGATCTCCCGCCGGCTGTGGGCCGAAGCGACGCTGACCGACAGTAACACCGTCGGTACGCCGGCCCACCTTGCCCCGGAAGTGGCCAACGGCAATGAACCGGCGGCGGCCTCGGACGTCTTCTCGCTCGGCGCCGTGCTCTACACGGCACTCGAAGGGCATACGCCGTTCGGCGCTGTCCACCACCCTCGTTCCGTCGGACGTCGACAGACTGGACGACTGAGCTCGGGAGGGTTCCCAGCAACATGACTTAGCTTCGCGGCACAGCCCGCCAGAAGCAGGAGTCTCCAATGCCCCCGCAGCTCACCGCCATGAACCCGCGCCGAGACAATTCCATCAACACCCCGGTCTAGTTCTGGCAGCCGAAGAGCCTGACGAGCAGATCGTAGGTCTGGGGCGGCGCTGCGTCGGTGGTGTTGATGGACAAGGTGACCTGGCGGGTGGCATCGGCCGAGTGATAGCTCCAGGTGCGGTAGCCGAAGATACCGCCGCTGTGGCCCCAGAGGACCAGTCCGGGCAGGCTCAACCGGCTGATGCCTAAGCCGCCGGTGTGGAAGGCGGCGTCGGTTGGCACGGTCATCTGCATGGCTTGGAATTCAGCTGGGCGAAGCAGTTCGCCGTTCAACAGGGCGGCGTAGAAGTGGTTGAGCTCCGTCGCGGTGGAGACGATCCCGCCGGCGGACCATGCTTGGGAAGTGTTGAGCTCGGTCATGTCTACCAGTTCGCCGTCCGTTGACATGTAGCCGTGGGCATGCGGTTCCGGAAGCGTGGCGTCGTCACCGGGGAGGAAGGTCTGCCGCAGATCGAGAGGGCTGAGGATGCGGTCCTCGAGCTCTGTCGCGTACGGCTTGCTCGTGGCTGCTTCGATGATCAGCGCCAGCAGGATGTAGTTGGTGTTCGAGTACGACCGCCTGGCGCCGGGCTCGAACGAGGGCTCGTGTCCGGTCGCCATGCTGACCGCACGCATTGGCTCCCAGTGCAGGAATCGGTCCCGGACAATCCCGGCGGCCTCCGGCAGGTCGTCTGTGTAGTTATAGAGGCCGGTGGTGTGGTTGAGGAGCTGGCGGAGGGTGATCGCGTCGCCGGCAGGCACGACGCCGGGCAGCCATCGGTCGACCTTGTCTTCCAGGCCCAGCGCGCCCTCGCCTATCAGCTGCAGTACGACGGTCGCGGTGAACGTCTTGGTGACGCTGCCAATGCGGAACGATCCCGTCGGATCGACCGGATCCTGCGTGCCGAGTTCTGCCACCCCGCTCGCGCCGCTCCAGGGACCGTCGGCATCGCGGTACTGCACGAGCACCCCAGCTGCGCCCGCGGCAACCAGTGAGTCGAGGACTTCCTGCAGACGCTGCTCCCGAAGCCGCATGCTCTACTACTACACGAACGCGGACCCTTCGGCACTCGGTTACATGGGATGGCTTGTGGGGGTTGGGGTTTCACGGAGGAGGGGTGGTTGCGGGGTGGGTGTCTGGTGGTTGGTTGGGATGAGGGAATTGTCAACTTTGCGGCGTATTATCCGGCCGTGACGTTGCGACGCGGGGAGCTGGCGGCGCCCGCGCGAACGTTGGTGGGGGTGCTGCAGGACACGGCCGACAAGTACGCCGACGAGCCGGCGCTTGATGACGGCAGCGTGAGCCTGAGCTACCGCGAACTGCTGGCCCAGGTCACCAAGTTCGCCGGACGCCTGACCGCAGCCGGCCTCGGCCCGGGCGATCGCGTCGGCGTACGCATCTCGTCCGGTCACAACGACCTGTACGTCGCCATCCTCGGCACCCTGCAGGCAGGCGCGGCGTACGTCCCGGTCGACGCCGACGACCCGGACGAACGCGCCGAACTGGTCTTCGGTGAGGCCGCCGTGGCCGCGACCGTCGCCGACGATCTCGAGCTGACTCTCCTCCGCCCACAACCAGGCCCCATCCCGGACAACGAGAACGCCGACGGCTACTTCGACTACCCGTACAGCGCTCGGATGGACTCCCCCAGTACGACGGACGCCCGGCCATCGCACCAGGACGGTCCGCGACCGGAGGACGACGCGTGGATCATCTTCACGTCGGGCTCGACCGGCGTACCGAAGGGTGTCGCGGTCACCCACCGATCGGCGGCCGCGTTCGTCGACGCCGAGGCGCGACTGTTCCTCCAGAAGGAGCCGATCGGTCCGGACGACCGCGTACTCGCCGGCCTGTCGGTCGCGTTCGACGCGTCCTGCGAGGAGATGTGGCTGGCCTGGCGGCACGGCGCCTGCCTGGTCCCGGCGCCGCGATCGCTGGTGCGCAGCGGCATGGACCTCGGCCCCTGGCTGGTTGCCCAAGGCATCACTGTCGTCTCGACCGTGCCGACCCTGGCCGCACTCTGGCCGGCCGACGCGCTCGACCAGGTCCGGCTGCTGATCTTCGGCGGTGAAGCTTGTCCGCCCGAGCTCGCGGAGCGGCTCGCGGTCGACGGCCGCGAGGTCTGGAACACCTACGGCCCGACCGAGGCGACCGTGGTCGCGTGTGGCGCACAGCTGACCGGCGAAGGCCCGGTCCGGATCGGTCTCCCCTTGGATGGCTGGGATCTCGCCGTCGTAGATGCCGAAGGCAACGAAGTGGCCGAAGGTGGCATCGGCGAGCTGATCATCGGTGGCGTCGGCCTGGCCCGGTACCTCGACCCGGCCAAGGACGCCGAGAAGTTCGCCCCGATGCCGGCCCTCGGCTGGGATCGCGCGTACCGCAGCGGCGACCTGGTCCGCTATGAACCCGAGGGCCTCCTGTTCCAGGGCCGCGCCGACGAACAGATCAAACTGGGCGGCCGCCGGATCGAGCTCGGCGAGGTCGACGCCGCGCTCCAGGCCCTACCCCAGGTCACCGGCGCGGCAGCCGCGGTCCGTGCAAGCGCGGCCGGTAACCAACTGCTCGTCGGGTACGTCGTACCCGACGACCCCGAGACATTCGATCAAGGCAAAGCGACCGAGCGGCTCCGCGAAGCTCTCCCTGCCGCGCTCGTGCCGCTGCTGGCCATCGTCGACACCCTCCCCACCAGAACGTCGGGCAAGGTCGATCGCAACGCCCTCCCCTGGCCGCTGCCCGGCATGGATTCCGACGGCCCGGCCGCCATGCTCGACGGCACGGCCGGCTGGCTGGCCGAGCGCTGGACGAAGGTCCTCGGCGCCAAGGTCACCGGCCCGGACAACGACTTCTTCCTGCACGGCGGCGGCAGCCTCGCCGCGGCGCAGCTGGTGTCAGCACTGCGCGAGCGCTACCCCGACGTGACCGTCGGCGACATCTACGAGTACCCGCGACTAGGCGCACTGGCCGACCGGCTCGACGAGTCGACCGTCCTGATCACCGGACCGGTCGAGGTCCGCGAGATCAGGCCAACGCCGAAGTCCACGCAGCTGCTCCAGACCGCGCTGACCCTGGTGCTCCAGACAGTCGTCGGCATCCGCTGGCTCGTCTACCTCTTCACACTGAACAACCTGCTCGGCGAGCTGGCCGGTCCACTGCCCTGGCTGCGGACGGTCTCGTGGTGGTGGATCCTGGCCGGCTGGCTGATCCTGATCACCCCGGCCGGGCGGATGGGGATCGCCGTCGTCGGCGCCCGCCTGCTCCTGCGCGGCGTGAAGCCCGGCACCTATCCACGCGGCGGCAACGTCCACGTCCGGCTCTGGGCAGCCGAGAACCTCTCCGACGCGGCCGGCGCGGCCAACCTGGCCGGCGCACCCTGGATCGCGTACTACGCCCGCGCCCTCGGAGCGAAGATCGGCCGCGGCGTCGACCTGCACACACTCCCACCGGTCACCGGCATGCTCACGATGGGCCGCGGCGCGTCGGTCGAGCCTGAGGTGGACCTGTCCGGCTACTGGATCGACGGCGACCAACTCCACGTCGGCACGGTGAGCGTCGGCGCCGAGGCGGTCGTCGGCTCGCGCAGCACACTGCTCCCCGGTGCCGAGATCGGCCGGAACGCCGAGATCGCCGCCGGCTCGGCCGTCTCCGGCAAGGTCCCCCCGAGCGAGCGCTGGTCCGGCTCGCCCGCGACCCGCGTCGGCCGAGCCCGGCACCCCTGGCCGGACCATCGCCCCGCCCGCGCGCCGTGGTGGGTTCTCGCGTACGGCGCTCAGTCCGCGGTCATGTCGTTGATCCCGGTAGCCGCTGCCGCCGCCGCGATCGTCGTACTGGGTCGTGCTCTCCAGGGAACGGACACACTGCAAGCGGCCGCGCTCAAGGCCCTGTCCGCCATCCCGCTGATGACGCTGGTCGGGTTCGTCACGCTGGCCCTGCTGACACTGATCGGCGTACGGCTGCTCGGCATCGGCATCAAGCCCGGCCACTACCCGGTGCGCAGCCGGATCGGATGGCAGGTGTGGGCGACCGAGCGACTGCTCGACTCGGCCCGCACCCTGCTGTTCCCGCTGTACGCGAGCCTGCTGACGCCATGGTGGCTGCGCGCCCTCGGCGCGAAGATCGGCCGGGACGTCGAGGCCTCGACCGTGCTGCTGCTGCCGAAGATGACGACGGTCGGCGAGGGTGCGTTCCTGGCCGACGACACGATGATCGCGTCGTACGAGCTGGGCGGCGGCTGGCTGCACGTGGCCGGCGCGAAGGTCGGCAAACGCGCCTTCCTCGGGAACTCCGGGATGACCGCACCGGGCCGCTCGGTGCCGAAGAACGGCCTGGTCGCGGTCCTGTCGGCGGCGCCGAAGAAGTCCAAGGCGGGTACGTCGTGGCTCGGTTCACCCCCGGTGAAGCTGCGCCGGCAGGCCGTCGAGGGCGACCAGAGCCGCACGTTCAACCCGCCGACGCGGTTGAAGGTCGCCCGGGCGCTGGTCGAGCTGTGCCGGTTCGTGCCGATGATGTGCACGGTGCTGATCGCGCTCGGCGTGCTGTTCGCCCTGCAGGGGATGGATCTGTGGATCGGCCCGTGGGCGACGTTCCTGCTGTCCGGCGCGGTGATCCTCGCCGCCGGCGCGGTCGCGGGCGGGATGGCGACGGTCGCCAAGTGGCTGATCGTCGGCCGGACCCGCGCGATCGAGTACCCGCTGTGGAGCTCGTTCGTCTGGCGCAACGAGGTCGTCGACAGCTTCGTCGAACTCGTCGCGGCGCCCTGGTTCGCCAACGCGGCCGCGGGTACGCCGGTGCTCGCGCTCTGGCTGCGGTCCCTCGGAGCCAAGATCGGCAAGGGCGTCTGGTGCGAGACGTACTGGCTGCCGGAGGCGGATCTGGTCACCCTGGGCGACGGCGCCACGGTGAATCGCGGCTGCGTGCTGCAGACGCACCTTTTTCATGATCGAGTTCTCTCCATGAGCACAGTCACCTTCGGACCAGGCGCCACCCTCGGGCCGCACGGCATCGTCCTGCCGGCCGCCACGGTGGGCGCGGGAGCTACCATCGGTCCGGTGTCTTTGGTGATGCGTGGTGAAGGTGTGCCGGCCGGGACGCGCTGGGCCGGGAACCCGATCGCCCCCTGGCAGGGCTGATGGTTGCCCGCACGACAGGGCAGCCCGGAGCGTCGACCGCAGGCGATCCCTACGTGCCCTCCCACGGCAACGGCGGCTACCACGTGGAGTCGTACGAGCTGGACCTGGACTACAGGGTCAACAGCAATCGGCTGAGCGGCAAGGCGACGATCACCGCGGTCGCCAACCAGGCGCTGTCCCGGTTGACCTTCGACCTGACCGGTCTGCGGGTCACGAAGGTGTCGGTGAACGGCCGTCGCGCCGCCCGCTACACCCACCGCGCCGGCAAGCTGCACGTGACGCCGCCGGCCGCGATCATGGACGGCGCCGAGTTCGTCGTCGACGTCCAGTACGCCGGCAACCCCAAGCCGGAGGACAGCCCGTGGGGTGAACTCGGCTGGGAGGAACTCACCGAGGGCGTGATCGTGGCCAGCCAGCCGAGTGGCGCGGCCACCTGGTTCCCGTGCAACGACCACCCCGGCGACAAGGCCCACTACCGGATCACGGTGACCACCGATTCGCCGTACCAGGTGGTCGCGAACGGCCGGCTCGTGTCGCGCCGGGTCAAGGCGAGCCGCACCACCTGGGTGTTCGACCAGGCCGCGCCGATGGCGACGTACCTGGCGACGGTCCAGATCGGCCGCTATGACGTCCTCGACCTGGCCGCGTCACCGGTGCCGACCCGGGCGGTGCTGCCGGCCGCGCAACTGCGGGACTTCAGGACGGACTTCGGCCGGCAGCAGGAGATGATGAAGCTGTTCTGCCGCCAGTTCGGGCCGTATCCGTTCGAGGGCTACACGGTCGTGGTCACGGACGACGACCTGGAGATTCCGCTGGAGGCACAGGGGATCTCGATCTTCGGCAGCAATCACGTCGACGGCCGGCGTACGTCCGAGCGGCTGGTCGCGCACGAGCTCGCCCACCAGTGGTTCGGCAACAGCCTGACTCCTTCGACCTGGCAGCACATCTGGCTGAATGAGGGCTTCGCCTGTTACGCCGAGTGGCTGTGGTCGGAGGCGGCCGGCGGCCCGACCGCCGACCAGCAGGTGTCCAAGGCATACACGCGGATGCGGGGCCTGTCCGCAGACCTGATGCTGTCGGATCCCGGGCCGGAACTGATGTTCGACGACCGGCTGTACAAGCGCGGTGCGATGACGTTGCATGCCCTGCGCAAGCATCTCGGCGACGACGCGTTCTTCGACCTGCTCCGCACCTGGACCAGGACGCACCGCCACGGCTCAGTGACCACCGACGACTTCATCAGCCTGGCCGCGACCTTCAGTCCCGACGAGACCGCGCTCCAGGAACTGTTCGCCGCCTGGCTGGACAACTACGAACTCCCCCGCCGGCGCTAGCTGAGCGCTAGGCGCGCGCAACCTCTGCCGCGCCCTTCAGGAAGCGTTCGGTGAGCGGCGTCCGGGTCGACCACGCGGCGCCGATCCACCACGACGCGGCGCGCCCGGGAAGCGGAGTCAGCCGGAGCTCCGGTGGGGCGATCCGTTCGGCGGACTGCGGTACGACGGACGGCCCGGCACCGGCAGCCGTGAGAGCGAGCACCGTCTGCAGGTCGGCGGCCTCCTGAAGCACTTGCGGATGGCAACCGAGTTCGGCGTACAGGCCGTTGATCTGGGCGGTCAGGCCCGGACCCCGCGACGGCGTGAGGCGGACCAGCGGACGGTTGTCGAGCCAGCGGCCGACGTCGCGCGGTACGTCCTGGCCGGCCGGGAGGGCCAGGGCGAGCCGATCCCTGCGGAGCCGGAGGCGTTCGAGGCCGGCCGGGACCGGCAGCCGGACGAAGCCGACCTGGAGGCTGCCGGCGAGCAGGCGTTCGCATTGCACCGCTGAAGACATGTCGTCGAGGGAGATCGACACTCCCGGCCAGCGGCTGCGGAACAACGCGACGGCTCGCGGCGCGAGGTCGATCGCGGACAATCCGAACCCGATCGCCAGCGACCCCTCGTCACCCGCAGCGACCTGCACGGCGCGCCGGTCGAAGGCCTCGGATCGCTCGAGCAGTTCGAGTGCGTCGGGTAACAACAACTCCCCGGCCGGGGTCAGCCGGGCGCCGTGCCTACCGCGAGTGAACAGGACGGATCCGACCCTGCGCTCGAGAACCTGGATCTGCTTGGTCAGTGCCGGTTGACTGGTCGCCAACTCGTCGGCCGCGGCCCCGAAGTTCCGCAGCCGCGCCACCGTGACAAAGGTCCGGAGCAGCCGGAGATCCATAACCCCAGGATATGGAATGTCGACCAATCGCTATTGGACGTCATGGATCGATCGGCGTTTCGATGGGCGCATGACCCTCTTCCGCAGCGCCGTCGTCCAGTTCGAGCCGGTCCCGGATCAGCCCGCGGCCAACCTCGCGACCGTCGAGCGGCTGGCTCGCGAGGCGGTCGCCGACGGCGCCCAGCTCGTCGTACTCCCGGAGATGTGCCTGCTCGGGTACTGGCACCTCCGCAACCATTCCGCCGAGCGGCTGCACGAACTGGCCGAGCCCGCCGACGGACCGCTGGTGAGCCGGATCGCTGCCCTGGCTCAGGAGTTGGAGGCCGGCCTCGGCGTCGGCTTCCTGGAAGCTGCCGACGGCAAGCTGTTCAACTCCTACGCCGTCTGCCTCCCCGACGGCGCCGTCCACGTGCACCGGAAGCTGCATGCGTTCGAGCACGAGGAGATCGCGAGCGGGTCGTCGTACACGGTGTTCGACACGCCGTGGGGCTTCCGGGCCGGCGTGCTGATCTGCTGGGACAACAACCTGGTCGAGAACGTCCGGATCACCGCGTTGCTCGGAGCAACTGTCCTGATCGCGCCCCACCAGACCGGCGGGACGAACTCGCGCAGCCCGTATGGGATGAAGCCGATCCCGGTGGAGGTGTGGGAGAACAGGAAGCAGGATCGGGCGGCTGTCGAGGCCGCGTTCAACGGGCCGAGCGGCCGGGAGTGGCTGATGCGCTGGCTGCCGGCGCGGGCGCACGACAATGGTCTGTTCCTGCTGTTCAGCAATGGTGTCGGGCGGGACGACGACGAACTGCGGACCGGCAACGCGATGATCCTGGACCCGTACGGCCGGATCGTTGCCGAGACCCCGGTACCGGACGAGGCCGTGGTCACCGCGGACCTCGATCTGGATCTGGTGCCGTTGGCAACCGGACAGCGCTGGATGCGCGGCCGTCGGCCCGAGCTGTACGGCCTGCTGACCCAGGTGATGGGCAACGAGCTCGATCCGCGGGCAGCCCGGTTCTCGAGCGCGCCGGTCAGTAGATAAGGGCGGTCGCGAACGCCGCGATGCCTTCACCGCGGCCGGTGAACCCAAGGCCGTCTGTGGTTGCCGCGCTCACCGACACCTCCGCATCGCAGCCGGCGGTCAGCACCTTCTCGGCCTCCTCGCGGCGGGGTCCGATGCGAGGCCGGCTGCAGACGATCTGGACCGAGACGTTGCCGATCTCGAACCCCGCGGCTCGAACCCGCCGCGCCGCCTCGGTCAGCAAGGCGATCCCGGACGCGCCGGCCCACTCGGGCTCGGCGGTGCCGAAGTTCGACCCCAGGTCACCCAGCCGGGCCGCACTCAGCAACGCGGTGCAGATCGCATGCGCGGCCGCGTCGCCGTCGGAGTGACCCGCGAGCCCAGCCGTCTCCTCCGGCCAGTGCAGGCCGGCCAGCCACATCGGACGGCCCTCCTCCAGCGGATGTACGTCGATACCGTTCCCGACCCGTGGGATGTTCACCCGAGCCGCCTCTCCGCCAGCAGCGCCTCGGCCAGCAACAGGTCCTGCGGCCTCGTCACCTTGAACGCGTCCTGGGATCCCTCGACCGTCATCACCGGCACCCCGAGCCGCTCACACATCATCGCGTCGTCGGTCGCCCCAACGATGCCGGCGGCATGCGCACGCCGCAGTACGCCGGGCTCGAAGCCCTGTGGAGTCTGTACGGCGACCAAAGTCGAACGGTCGGGCGTGTCGACCACCTCGCCCGTCGCCGACACTCGCTTGATCGTGTCCGTCACCGCAACCGCCGGCACGACAGCCGGCGCGCCGCCACGAACCGCCGCGACCACCCGCTCCACCACTTCGGCCGGGACGAACGCGCGGGCGGCGTCATGGACCAGGATGCAGTCGATGCCCTCGGTCGGCACCACGTCCAGGGCCGCCCGGACCGAGTCGGGGCGTTCCGCGCCGCCCGGGACCACGAGCAGCCGGGCGGCACCGGCGTACGGCTCGAGTTCCTTGGCCACCGACTCCTCGAACCCGGGCGGAACGGCGACCACGAAACAGACGAGGTCGGCGGCGGTCGCTGCCTTCAGTCCACGAACCGCGTGGACCAGCAGCGAATCGCCACCGACCTCTCGAAATGCTTTGTAGTTCTCACCACCGAGTCGCAGTCCCAGTCCGGCCGCCGGGATGATGGCCGCAGTGCTCATGCGACGCGATCTGACCGAAGTCAGGAAGCGAGAACCTCGTCGAGGATGGCTTCCGCCTTGTCCTCATTGGTGTGCTCGGCCAGGGCCAGCTCGGAGACCAGAATCTGACGTGCCTTCGCCAGCATCCGCTTCTCACCGGCGGAGAGACCGCGGTCACGCTCACGGCGCCACAGATCGCGAACGACCTCTGCCACCTTCATCACGTCACCGGAGTGCAGCTTCTCCAGGTTCGCCTTGTAGCGACGCGACCAGTTGGTCGGCTCCTCCGTGTGCGGTGCGCGCAGCACGTCGAAGACGCGCTCCAGGCCAGCCTGATCCACGACGTCACGCACGCCGACGAGATCGAGGTTGCACGCGGGGACCCGGACGACCAGGTCGTTCTGAGCGACGATCCTCAAGACCAGATAGGTCTTGTCCTCACCTTTGATCTGACGGGTCTCGATGTCCTCGATGACGGCCGCTCCGTGATTGGGGTAAACAACCGTCTCGCCGACTGTGAAAGTCATATGTCACGTGCCCCTTTCCGAGATCCATCTTACCACGTGCTGGGTGGTCCGGTTTCGGCGTTTGCGCTGGTCAGAGGCCACTTCGTGCCTTGACAAACGCTGGCGGCCGTGCCTCGTGCGCGCGTGAATGGTTGCCGGGGACACCGTCGCGACACCCCGTGACGGGCATCCCGCCGTCGGGGCCGGAGCAGCCGCGGGCTACGCTTTCCTGCGCCGGAGGCCGCTGCCTGACGGCGTCGAACAGCTTGCAGAAGAGGGATTCCAGTGCCGATCACGTTGTCCTCGCGGTTCGTCCGGCGTACCGCGCTGGCCGGTGCCGCCGCCACTCTCAGTATCGCGCTGGCGGCGTGCGGCGCGAACTTCAACGCCCAGACCGCGAAGCCGTACCAGGCCGCCGAGGGCACCAACGCCGACTCCGGCTCGATCAAGGTTCGCAACATGCTGGTGCTGGCCACCGCGGACGGCAAGGGCGAACTGCACAGCGCGATCGTCAACGACGGCAGCACCGACGACACCCTGGTCAAGATCGAGCAGGCCCCGCCCGGCACGCAGGACGGCCAGGCCGGCGGCGACCAGCCGGGCCAGGTCACGTTCAGCGAGTTCGCACCCATCGACCTGAAGGCCGGTACGTCGACCCTGCTGCCGCCGGCAGCCGGTCCGGAGACGGCGAGCGCGACCCCCACCGAGACGCCGACGGAGACGCCGACGGAGACGCCGTCGGCGGACCCGACCGCGACCCCGACCGAGACGCCGAGCGGCGACTCCAGCAAGGGCATCACCGTCACCGGGGGCAAGCCGGGCCAGATGATCAACGTGGTGATCACGTTCGGCGAGGCCGGCCCGATCACCACCTACATCCCGGTGCTGACCGACGACCACTACTCGCCGACACCGCAGCCGGCCGAGTAGTAGCCCTCAGTCAGTCAGCGGAGGGCGGCCTGCGTCAGCCGGCCGCCTCGGCGGCCTTGGCCAGGTTCGGGATGGTCTTGTCGAGCACCCACGGGACGCTCAGCACGCTGACCGCGCTCATCCCGGAGATGACCTGCTGGTCCTCCATCGCGTACGCGCTGCCACGCTTCACCGCACCCAGCGAGGAGTAGACCGGGTCGGCCAGGAACTTCTGCGCCCCGAGGCCGTCGACGTACGCGACCAGTACGTCGGCGTCCACGTCGGCCACCTTCTCCTTGCTGATGGCCAGCGAGAACTCCTTCTTGGTGTTCGTCTTCTCCAGGGCCTCGACACCCGGCGCGTTCTTGAAGCCCATCTCGTTCAGGATCTGCACCCGCGGGTCGCCCGGCATGTACACGTAGTTCTCGGCGCCGAACGAGCCGACCGTGATGGTCTTGCCCTTGAACTCGGGATGATCGGTCGCGACCTGCTTGATCTTGTCCTGGATGCCGCTGATCAACTTCTCCGCGTCGGTCTTCTTGCCGAGCGCCTCACCGACCAGCAGGGTCTGGTCCTGCCAGGTGGTCTGCCACGGCGCACCCGGGTACGCGACCGTCGGCGCGATCCCGGACAGGGTCTTGTACGTCGCCTCGTCGAAGCCCTCGTACGGCGCCAGGATCACGTCCGGCCCGAGTGCCGCGATCTTCTCGAACGGGTACTTGTCCCCGATGTCGAGCAACTGGGTCTTCGCCGGGTCGAACTTGCCGGCGTCCCAGGCGGTCACGCCGGCCGCGGTCGGGCCGTAGGTCACCTTGGGCATCCCGACCGGCGTCTCACCGAGCGCATAGACGACATCCTGCGCGTTCCAGCCGAGCGTGACGATCCGCTCCGGCTTCTTGGTGATGGTGGTTTCACCGAACGTGTTCTTCAACGTGACCGGGAACCCGGCGGCCGCCGTACTGGCGGAGCCGCCGGCCTGCTCGTCGGCGTCGTTGCCGCACGCGGCCAGCGTGGCGGTCGCGACCACCACGGCGGCAACCGCGCTGACCACCCGGGAACGGGACCAGGACATGGTGACTCTCCTTAGACAGATTGCCTCAACTAAGGAGAGCCTAAGCTAACCCCAAAGGTCGTCGCGACCCGCGGGGCTGTGACTCAGGACTCGAACTTGTAGCCCAGACCACGCACCGTGACCAGGTGTTGCGGGTTCGACGGGTCCTTCTCCAGCTTCGAGCGCAGCCGCTTCACGTGCACGTCCAGGGTCTTGGTGTCGCCGACGTAGTCGGCACCCCAGATCCGGTCGATCAGCTGCCCGCGGGTCAGCACCCGGCCGGTGTTGCGCAGCAGCATCTCGAGCAGCTCGAACTCCTTGAGCGGGAGCCGGATCTCGGTCCCGGACACGGTCACCACGTGCCGCTCGACATCCATCCGGACCGGACCGGCCTCCAGCGTGTCGGGCAACAGCTCGACGTCCTGGCCGCGGCGCAGCACCGCCCGGATCCGGGCCAGCAGCTCGCGCGGACTGTAGGGCTTGGTGACGTAGTCGTCGGCGCCCAACTCCAGGCCGACCACCTTGTCCACCTCGGTGTCCTTGGCGCTGACGATGATCACCGGGACGTTGCCCCGGCTGCGCAGGGCCCGGCACACCTCCGTGCCGGACAGACCCGGCAGCATCAGGTCGAGCAGGACGATGTCCGCACCGGCCCGGTCGTACTCGTCCAGCGCGTCCGGCCCGGTCTCCGCGACGGCGACCTCGAACCCTTCCTTGCGCAGGACGTACGACAACGCGTCGCTGTAGCTCTCTTCGTCTTCGACGACCAGCACTCGGGTCACGAAGCTGCCTCCTTGGTTCTTTCCGACGGGGTGGGCGTCAGATAAAGGGCCGGCTCATCCTGGCTGGAGGAGTCGGTCTGACCCGCCGCGGGTTCGAGCCGCAGCGGGAGTCTCACGGTGAAGGTGGAGCCCTGGCCCTCGACACTCCAGACCCGTACGTCGCCGCCGTGGATGGAGGCGATGTGCTTGACGATCGAGAGGCCGAGACCGGTGCCGCCGGTCTCCCGGCTGCGGGCCCGGTCGACCCGGTAGAAGCGTTCGAAGATCCGCTCCAGGTCGCCGGTCGGAATGCCGACACCCTGGTCGCTGACGGTCACCTCGACCAGGTCCCCGATCGGGTGCGCGGCGACCGCGACCCGGGTGCCGTCCGGGCTGTAGTTGACCGCGTTCTCCACCAAGTTGCCGATGGCAATGGACAGCTGGTCCTCGCTGCCCATCACCTCCAGGTCGGGCTCGGTCTTCACCACGATCTTGATGTCGCGGTCCTCGGCGTCGACCCGGCAGCGGTCCACCGCGGCCTCGATCACGCCGTTGATGTCGACCGGGCCGGGGTTCTCCAGCGGGTCGTCGCCCTGCAACCGGGACAGCTCGATGATCTCCTTGACCAGCCGGCTCAGCCGGGCCGCCTCGACCTGCATCCGGCTGGAGAACCGCTGCACCGCCTCCGGGTCGTCGGAGGCCTCCGAGACCGCCTCGGCGAGCAGGATCAGGGCGCCGATCGGCGTCTTCAGCTCGTGGCTGACGTTGACGGTGAAGTCGCGCCGGATCGCTTCCAGGCGGCGCTCCCGGGTCCGGTCCTCGACCAGGACGAGTACCAACTGGCTGCCGAGCGGGGCCACCCGGGCGCTGACGTACTGCGTCGCACCCAGCCGGCCGCGGACGATCTCCAGGTCCTGCTGCCGGATCTCGCCGTCGCGGCGGACCGCGCGGACCATGGTCAGGATGTCGTCGACCACCAGGCGTTCGCCGCGCACGATGCCGAGCACGTGGGCCGGCGCACTCGCCTGCAGGACCTGGTCCTCCGGGCCCATCACGACGGCGGACGAACGCAGTACCGACAGAACCGTGGCGACGCCGGTCGGAACGATCGGGTCCGGGGACTCCGGGATCTTGCGCTGGGCCCGCTCGCTGAGCATCATCGCACCGAGTGAAAGCAGAGCCAGGGCCGCGCCGATGACGCCGCCCAGCACCGCAGCCAGCGTGGGGTCCACGGCAACGATGCTACGCGGGCAACCAGCAGGGAAAGACCGAATGATCACGGGATGACCGGGACGCGACCTAACTGTTCATCAGGCGTTCACCACTCGTCGCCATCCGGCAACCTCGACGGCATACGGTCACCGGTGGGCGGTACCGGGCCGGCACTGGCCCGCTCCGCACCTCGCGGCAACCGGACACCAGAGATCGGAAACGAACACAATGCGTGACACCTACCACGAGCAGCTCGACGACATCCTCGCCGAGCTGGAACGGATGACCCGCACGGTGTCCACCGCCGTACGCCGCTCGACCTCGGCCCTGCTGGAAGCCGACATCCGGATGGCCGAGGAGGTCATCGCGTCGGACATCCAGCTGGACGCGGCCGGCGAGGGCGTGGAGGAGAAGGTCTTCGAGCTGATGGCGCGGCAGTCGCCGGTCGCCAACGAACTGCGGATGCTGGTCGCCGCGCTGCGGATGGTCGCCGACCTGGAGCGGATGGGCGACCTGGCCGCGCACGTGTCGAAGATCGCCCGGCTGCGCTACCCGTCGCCGGCCATCCCGGACGAGCTGCACGATGTGATCCAGGAGATGGGCACGGTAGCCGGCAAGATGGTCGACGCCGCCGGTGACGTGATCAAGAGCCGCGACGTCGAGGCGGCGAGCCGGCTGGAGTCCACCGACGACCAGATGGACAAGCTGCGCACGAACCAGTTCCGGCTGATGATGGACGACGACTGGCCGCACGGTGTCGAGGTCGCGGTCGACATCGCCCTGCTCGGCCGGTACTACGAGCGCATCTCCGACCACGCGGTCTCGATGGCCCGCCGGGTCGTCTACCTGGTCACCGGGGAGCTCCCGGTCGCCATCGGCGGTACGGCGGCAGGCTCCGGCGCGGGCGCCTCGACCCCGAACCCCAACGGCACCAACTGACGGCCCCGATGGTTGCCGGGGGCTACTTTTGCGTACCTGCAGCGTAGGAGTGGCGTCGCGGACGCATGCCACTCACCAACCACGCGCTGCCGAAGCGGATCCCGCTCAGCTCGGCGGCCGGAGGGTGGCGGATCGCGCACTTGGTGAGTGCCACAGGTCCGGCCGGGCCCGTCGGCGGAAGCAGGGATGTTTGCCACGACCGTCGTGCTGCTGCGCCCCTGGGTGTGCAGGTCGACAGGTAGTGCACCTGCCATACGCCCGACGCGTGGACGCAGTCACGCTCAGGTGCACTACCGGCTACCAGACACCACCTGTCGGCTTGCCCGCCGGCGCGTGACGATCAGGCGGGTGTTTCCGATAGCTTGCTCGGCATGGACGAATCTGTGACCGAGCGGCTGGTCAACGCCGACGTGTCAGCGATGGACGGCGCCGAGATGCTCGCGCACGTCGACGCGGTGCAGCAGCAGCTGAGAAGCCTCCAGGAGAGCAAGCTCGCACTCCTGGAGGACAATCCTCAGCTCGTGGCCCAGAGTCCCGAGCTGCAGGTCCTGCTCGAGCAGCTGCGGGCCGAAGTCAGCGGCCCTGGTTCTTGACGGCTTCGATGGCTTCCTTGGCGGCCACCGGGTCGAGGTACTCGCCGCCCGGGGTGATCGGCTGGAAGTCCTCGTCCAGTTCGTAGTACAGCGGGATGCCGGTCGGGATGTTCAGGCCGACGACGGTCTTCTCGTCCAGCTTGTCCAGGTGCTTGACCAGGGCGCGCAGCGAGTTGCCATGGGCGGCGACCAGGACGGTCTTGCCGGCCCGCAGGTCCGGCACGATCGCGTCGTACCAGTAGGGCAGCATCCGCTCGACGACGTCCTTCAGGCACTCGGTCGCGGGCATGATGTCGGACGGGAGCCCGGCGTACCGCGGGTCGCCGGCCTGGTCGTACTCCGAGCCGCGCTCGATCGGCGGCGGCGGGGTGTCGTAGGAACGGCGGAACAGCATGAACTGCTCCTCGCCGAGCTCCTCCAGCGTCTGCTTCTTGTCCTTGCCCTGCAGGCCGCCGTAGTGCCGCTCGTTCAGCCGCCAGGACCGGCGTACGTCGATCCACTGACGGTCGGCGACCTCGAGGGCGATGGTCGCGGTCCGGATCGCCCGGCGCAGCACCGAGGTGTGCAGTACGTCGGGCAGCAGGTCGCGGTCACGCAGCAACTCGCCACCGCGCTGCGCCTCCTCGACGCCCTGGGCGTTCAGGTCGACGTCGACCCAGCCGGTGAAGAGGTTCTTGGCGTTCCAGTCGCTGTGGCCGTGGCGGAGCAGGATGAGGCGATAGGTCATGCGGCTCAGCCTACTTGGGCTCCAGCCAGCCTTTGAAAGCGTCCAGGTTGCGGGTGGATTCGCCGCGGGAGACGCGCCACTCGTACTCCTTGCGGATCGAGGACGCGAAGCCGAGTTCGAGGATCGTGTTGAACGACGAGTCGGCGTACTCGAGCACCGCACCGAGCAGCCGGTCCACCTCGGTCGGGGTGATCGCGTGCAGCGGGACCTTACCGTCCAGGTGGATGTCACCCAGGTGGTCGACCGCGAACGCGACGCCGTACATCTTCAGGTTCCGCTCCAGCAGCCAGCGATAGACCGCCTCGTGGTTCTCGTCCGGGTGCCGGGCCACGAAGGCGTGCACCTGCAGCGCCTGCGCTCCGACGATCAGCGAGACGGTGGTCTTCAGCTTCCGCTCGCCCGGCAGGTCGGCGCTGAACTCCCCCGGACTGGTCTCGGTGAACTCGAGCTCGTTCTCCGTCAGCACCTGGCGGATCACGTCCGCCGCCGAAACTCTCACCCAGCCACCTCCGCGGCCAGCTCGGCCGCCATCGTCTCCGTGGCCGTCCGATACGCGGCCAGCGTCTTCTTGGCGGTCAGTTCCCAGCCGAAGGCCTGCGCATGCTTGACCGCCGCCCGGCTCATCGTCTCGCGGGTGTGCGGATCCGTCGCGATCCGGGCCAGCGCGTCGGCGAACTCACCGACTCCATGGCCGCGCACCAGCAACCCCGTCTGCCGGTCGACGACCGCGGTCGTCAGGCCGCCGACAGCCGCCGCGACAACCGGCGTACCGCAGGCCTGTGCCTCCAGCGCGACCAGCCCGAAGGACTCCGAGTACGACGGAACGCAGACGACCGATGCGGCTCGGTACCACTGCGCCAGGCCGGGCCGCTCCATCGGCTTCACGAACCGGGTCACATCATCGACGCCGAGCGCCCGGGCCAGCTCGGCGTGCGACTCCGGGTGCTCCATCCCGTTGCCGGACGGGCCGCCGATGATCGCGACGACCAGCCGGCTGCGCAGCGACGGGTCCTGCTCGAGCATCCGCGCGGCGGCCCGGATCAGCAGATCGGGGGCCTTCAGCGGCTGGATCCGGCCGACGAACGTCAGTACGACGGCGTCCTCGGGTACGCCGACCGCCCGCCGGGCCGCGGCCTGGTCGCCAGGGCTGAACATGTCCAGATCCACGCCAGGGTTGACCACACCGACCTTCGCGGGCTGAGCGCCGTACAAGGTGATCAGCTCGTTGGCTTCGTCGTCGGTGTTGGCCAGCAGCCGGTCCGCGGCCTCGACCACCTGCTCCTCGCCGAGCAGCCGCGCCGGTGGCTCGGGTACGTCGTCCTCCGCGAGGCTCGCGTTCTTCACCTTCGCCATGGTGTGCATGGTGTGGACGAGCGGCACGGCCCAGCGGTCGCGGGCGAGCAGCCCGACCTGGCCGGAGAGCCAGTAGTGCGAGTGGATCACGTCGTACCAGCCGGGCTCGTGGATCGCCTCGGCCCGCAGTACGGCCCGCGCGAACGTGCACAGCTGGGCGGGGAGCTCGTTCTTGCTCAGGCCCTCGTACGGCCCGGCGGCGACGTTGCGGACCATCACGCCCGGCATCAGCTCGACCCTGGCGGGCAGCGCCGACGAGGTCGCCCGGGTGAAGACGTCGACCTCGATCCCCAGCCCGGCCAGCCGTTTGGACAACTCCACCACGTAGACGTTCATCCCGCCGGCATCACCGGTACCCGGCTGATCCAACGGCGACGTGTGCAGGCTGATCATCGCAACCCGCCGAACGGGACGGTCAGCGGACGGTACGGTCACGTGGTCAGCGTAACTCCGCCGACCCTGAGTGCGCTTCGCCGGCAAGGTACACCGCGGCTACGGCGGTCAGCGCGGAGATGTCCCGGGCCGGATCGCCCTTGACCACCAGCAGATCCGCGTCGTACCCGGGGCGGACGCGGCCTTTGCGGAGACCGAGAACCTCGGCCGCGGTCGACGTCGCCGCGGTCAGTGCGGCAACCTCGGACAGCCCCGCGAGCACGTACTCGGCGAGGGTCGCGGGGAGCAGTCCATGCGGTTTGGGCGGCGCGATCCCACCATCGGACCCTGCCACGATCCGTACGCCGCCGTCGTACAGCCGCCGCGTGGTCTGCTGCAGCCCGGCCTGGCTGATGCCGGACTTGGCCGCCATCTCCAGGACCTCCGGCGGTACGACGATCGACGGGTCCGAACCCAAGGTCGCGCAGACCGCGATCCCGGCCGCGGCGAGCCCGTCGAGCAGGTCCGCGTCGATCCGCACTCCGTCGGGGGTCAGGCAGGTGCAGTGCTCGATCCCGTCGACGCCCGCCTCCAAAGCCTGGCGTACGGCGGACAGCGCGTGCGCGTGCGCGGTGATCGGCAGGCCCAGGTCGTGCGCCTGGTTCACCGCCGCTCTCAACTCGTCGCCGGTGAACTGCGGACTCATGGTGTCGGAACCGGGCGTCATGGCGCCGCCACTGGCCATGATCTTGATGACATCGGCCCCAGCCTCGGCCCGGACCCGGACCGCTGCCTCGAGCTGTTCCACGCCTGCGGCCTCGCCGCCCAGGTACCAGCAATGCCCACCGACACTGGTGATCGGAGCACCGGCCGCGACCACGTGCGGCAGACCCGCGACCCCGCGGGCCCGCCAGGACAACACGGCGTCGTTGTGGTCGCCGAGATCGCGGACGGTGGTGACGCCGGCCGCCAGGTGGATGCGCAGCGACTGCTCGATCGTCGCCGCCAGATCCCCTTCGCTCGTCTGCGGCAGGCGATCGAGCGCCCCGGGACCACTGTCCGCGCACAGGTGCACGTGGGCGTCGATCAGCCCCGGCAGGATCGTGCCGCCCGGCACCTCCTGCACCTGCCAGTCCGAGGGAACGGTCGCAGCCACACCGGCGATCTTGCCGTCCTCCACCAGCACCACCCCCGGGCCGGAGAACCGCTCCCCGTCGAAGGTCCGGTCAGCCTTCAGCGCGATCCTGTTCATGTCGGCAGTGTCTCCGAGCCAAGGTCCAGGTGGGTCTACCTCCACCACGATCGAGGGATTCGCTCCACTGCGCTCGAAGCCCCGCGCCGAAAGCATGGATCACATGCGTAGAGTCCTCGAAGAAGTGCGGTCCTGGCATCGTCCGCTGATGGTCATGGTGCTGGCCATGGCCGGTCTCGTCCTGGTGGCCGGCGTCGGCCTGGTCGCCGACCATCGCGAGATCCTCAACGAGTCCGTGTGGCTCAAACCGTTCAAGTTCGCCATCGCGTTCGTCCTGTACGGCGCGACCCTCGCCTGGCTGGTGTCCCGGCTGCGCAAGGCGAAGCGTTTCGGCTGGTGGGTGGGTACGGCGTTCGCGGTCACCGGCGCGGTGGACGTCGGGTTCATCGCCGTCCAAGCGGCCCGCGGCACGTTCAGCCACTTCAACGACAACACCGACACCTTCAACCAGGTCGGTCAGCAGATCTTCATGTCCGGCGTCCTCGGCCTGTTCGGCGCCAGCCTGGTGATCGCCGTCATGCTGCTGTTCCAGCGGGTCGGCGACGCACCGCTGAACCGTGCGATCCGGGTCGGCCTCGGCCTGGCCGTGGCCGGGATGGGGATCGCCTTCTACCTGGTGGGCGCGAACTCCGACCGGCAGCAGGTGACCGACGCCTACGGCCACCCGGTCACGCTCGCGGGCAGCCATGGCATCGGCGTCGAGGCGGGCGGTCCCGGGATGCCGTTGACGCACTGGAGCACCGTCGGTGGCGACCTGCGCATCCCGCACTTCGTCGGGCTGCACGCGATCCACGCGCTGCTGATCGCCGTACTGATTCTGACCCTGCTGTCCCGACGGGTGGCGTGGCTGCGTCCCGAGCGGGTCCGGGCGCGCCTCGTGGGTGTGGCCGCCTTTGCCTACACGGGGTTCATGGTCACTGTGACGGTCCAGGCGTTCCGTGGTCAGTCGCTGATCCACCCCGACGTACAGACGCTGGGCATGCTGGCGGGCTTCATCGCGATCAGCCTCGCGGCCCTGGCCGCGGTGGTCGGATCGGCTCGTCGGCAGGCCGCGGCCGTGGATGGGACAGAGCGCGTGCTGGTTCAGCAGGTTTGAGAGACTCGGCCTATGACTTCGAGCAGCCGTCCTCTTGCCGTGGTGACCGGGGCTAGCAGTGGGATCGGGGCCGCGTCGGCGCGGTATCTGGCCCGGGCGGGGTTCGAGGTGGTGTGTGCGGCCCGCCGGCTGGACCGGATCGAGGCGCTGGCCAAGGAGATCGACGGGCGCGCGGTGCAGTGCGACGTCACGTCCGCCGAGGACGTGGCGTCGCTGGCCGAGGCGGTTGGTGAGCAACTGCAGGTGCTGGTGAACAACGCCGGGGGCGCGTTCGGGTTCGAGCCGGTCGCGGACGCGGACCTGGACGCCTGGCGGCAGATGTACGAGGTGAACGTGATCGGCGTCGCGGCGGTCACCAAGTCGTTGCTCCCGGCCCTTGTCGCCGGGCAGGGCACGATCATCGTGATGGGATCCACCGCCGGCCAGGTCGCCTACGAGGGCGGCGGTGGGTACGTCGCCGCGAAGCACGCGGCCAAGGCGGTCGTCGACACCCTGCGCCTGGAACTGTTCGACCAGTCGGTGCGGGTCTGCGAGATCGCCCCCGGCATGGTCCGCAGCGAGGGCTTCGCGCTGACCCGCTTCAGCGGCGACCAGGTCAAGGCCGACGCCGTGTACGCCGGAGTGGCCGAACCGCTCACCTCCGAGGACATCGCCGACATCGTCGCCTGGATCGCGACCCGTCCGTCACACGTGAACATCGACCGGATCACGGTCCGCCCGCGCGCCCAGGCCGCGCAGCACAAGGTTCACCGGGTGCAGTAGAAGCGCCGTACCTTCCTGACGTGAGCGGCCTCACGGCCGGCCTGCTTGCAATTGCAAGCACTCTGCTAGCACACTGGACGCATGGCCAGGTTGAGTGATCGCGTTGCGGGTTCGGTGGGCTCCGTCGGGGAGTACCTCGCCGAGCAGCGGCGGAACGCGCAGCTGTCGTTGCGGCAGTTGTCCGACCTGGCCGGTGTGTCGAACCCGTACCTCAGCCAGATCGAGCGCGGCCTGCGGAAACCGTCGGCCGATGTGCTCCAACAGCTCGCGAAGGCGCTGCGGATCTCCGCGGAAACGCTGTACGTGCGGGCCGGCATCCTCGATCCGGACGACGGTTCGGACGGCCGGAGCGCTTCCGGTGTGGTCGACGCGGTGCTGCTCGATCCCGTCCTGAACGAGCGGCAGAAGCGTGTCCTGCTGGACGTCTACGCGTCCTTCGTGCGCGAGAACACGCCCGACGAGCCGGCCGCGGCCAAACCGACGGCCAAGAAGTCCCCGGCAAGCAAACGCACCACCAAGTAATCGCATCCTGCTGCAAACATCCGAGGAGAAGCCCGATGGCTACCCGTACGCCTGTCACCCCGTTCTACGCGATCGCCGGCGCCGGCGACCTCGCGGTGGAGAAGTTCCGCGCGGTCAGCGAGGACGTCACCGCCCGGTTCGCCAAGCTGGACCAGAAGACTCTGCAGACCGAGCTGACCAAGGCGCAGTCCGAGGTCACCAAGCGCTTCGACGCCTTCGTGGCCGACGCGAAGACCGCCCCGGCCAAGCTGCGTGAACTGCCCGCCGTCGCCCAGGCCGGCTTCACTACCGTCCTCGGCCAGGCCGAGGAGACCTACGAGGACCTGGCCGGCCGCGGCAAGGACCTGGTCGAGCGGATCCGCAGCCAGAAGGCGACCGAGGACCTCCTCACCCAGGCCAAGACCACGGTGAGCAAGACGAAGGCGACCCGCACCACCGCGAAGAAGACCGCCCAGACCGCGACCCGCAACGTCAAGGCGACCGCGACCAGCGCCCGCAAGACCGCGAAGACGGCCTCCAAGGCCGCCACGGACGCTGCCGACAAGGTCGGCGACTGACGGTAGTTTTCCTGACCGGGTGGCCCCGATCTGCGACCGAGCAGAGGTGGGCCGCCCGGTCTTTCGGTTAGGCTCGTGTGCATGCTCCCACTCGCTACGTTCCCGAACCTCTTTCCCGGGTTCGCAGGTCCGCTCGAGATCATCTGGTGGGTGCTGCTCGGACTCAAGCTGGTCGCGCTGCTGGACGCCGCGTTCCGGCCGCGGGCGGTGTTCGTCGCCGCGGACAAGCTGACCAAACCCGGCTGGATGCTGATCCTGATCGTGTTCACGCTCAGTCAGATCTTCCAGGGCTGGCTCAGCTTCTTCGGGCTGATCGGCATCGTCGCCGCCGGTGTCTACCTGGTCGACGCCCGACCGGCCCTGCGCGCGGCCTCCGGCCGTGGCCGCGGCGGCTGGGGTATCCGGCGCCGCCGCGGACCGCGCCCGCTCTGAACGCTCTACGAGCGGTAGACGATGACCTTGTCGCCGACGTTGACCTCGTCGAACAGGACCTTGATCTTGCCCAGGTCCCGGACGTTCACGCAGCCGTGCGAGGCGCCGTTGTAGCCGCGGGCCGCGAAGTCCGAGGAGTAGTGCACCGCCTGGCCGCCACTGAAGAACATCGCGTACGGCATCTTCGAGTCGTACAGCTTGGAGACGTGGTTCCTGCTCTTCCAGCCGACCGTGAAGCTGCCCTCGCGGGTCGCCGTCTTCACCGCGCCGAACCGGACGTCCAGCTGCATCTTCACCACACCGTCGACGACGTACCGCAGCTTGCGGGTGGTCTTGTCGATGCAGAGCGCCACCCCGGTCGCGCAGCGCGCGTCCAGCTTCTTGCCGTTGACGACCGGCGCCGGCGGGAAGAGCTCGGCCTGGGTCGGCTCGTGGGTGGCCGCGGACAGCTTGTTCCAAGTGTTCTGGTCGACGTACCCGAGCTGCGGGATGCCCTTCGACTTCTGGAACTTCTTCACCGCGGACCGGGTCATGGTGCCGAAGTCGTTGTCCTGGTAGCGCTTCTCCAGCAGCTTGAGCTGGACCAGCCGGGCCTCGACCTTGCGCACCGAGGTGCCGGAGGAGCCGTTCTTGTACAGCGCCTTCGGATAGATCGGCAGCTCGCCACTCACCTCGAACGGCACCGTCTTCAGGTCCGTCGTGGCGGCCGGCGCCGCAGTTGCGCTCATTCCTAGACCAGCAAGTGCCGCAATCACGGTGCCGGCGACAACACCGGCCAGCACGTTGCGAATGATCAGCGCGCGCATCGGAAAACCCCTTTGGTAGACCCCGTCCTACCTACATAGGACGTCCTCACCGGTCTTTTGGTTGGCGGTCCAGCGTAGGTTGAGAATTGCGGATTGTGCAGCTCTTGTGAGCAAGTCGTGACCGAGCGGGGGTGTTGACCGCTGTGACAACCAGTTCGTTCGACGAGGTCGAGGTGTACGGCGTCCGGATCGCGTACCGCTCCGCGGGGAGTGGCCCGCCGGTGGTCTTCCTGCACGGCAACCCCACCTCGTCGTACCTGTGGCGCAACGTCCTCGGTCCCGTCTCCACTGTCGCGCACTGCCTGGCGCCTGATCTGGTCGGAATGGGACGCTCCGGCCCATCGACGGCTGAGCCGGCCGAGCGGTACCGATTCACCGACCACCGGCGGTACGTCGACGGGTTCTTCGAGGCGATGGGGCTGACGAGCGGCATGATCCTGGTCGGTCACGACTGGGGCGGAGTGCTTGCGACCGACTGGGGCCGCCGGCATCCGGGCGCCGTTCGCGGCATCGCCTACCTGGAGACCTTGATCGCGCCGGTGACGTGGGACGGGCCGAACGCACCGGCGCCGGAGCTGTTCCGCAGGCTCCGGAGCTCCGAGGGCGAGCAGATGGTGCTCCAAGAGAACGTCTTCGTCGAAACGGTGTTGCCGAGTGGGATCCTGCGCACCTTGCGGGACGAGGAGCTGGCGGTCTATCGCGCGCCGTACGAAGAACCGGGTGAGTCCAGACGCCCCACCTTGACCTGGGCCCGGGAGATTCCCATCGACGGTACGCCGGGTGACGTGCACGAGATCGTCGCCGCCAACGCCGCCTGGATGGCCGCATCGCCGGTCCCGAAGCTGTTCGTCAACGCAGAACCCGGTGCTTTGCTGACCGGCCCGCTGCGCGAACAGTGCCGGCGTTGGCCGAACCAGCGCGAGGTGACCGTGGCAGGCTTGCACTTCCTGCCCGAGGATTCCGCGGCAGCGATCGCCGCCGCGCTCCTCGACTGGCTGCCGACCTGTTCCGACTGACGAGGAGACGCCATGGAGATCGTCCTGAGTACGGCGGACATCACCACGATCCCGGCCGATGCGATCGTCAATGCGGCCCATCACGCGCTGCGCGGCGGGGGCGGCGTGGACGGCGCGATCCACCGCGCCGGCGGGCCGGAGATCCTCGCCGAGCTCGTCGAGCGCTACCCGAACGGGGCCGCGACCGGGGAGGCGGCTTGGACGACCGCGGGAGCCCTGCCGGCGTCGTACGTGATCCACGTGGTCGGGCCGAACTACACCGCAGGACAACGGGATCCGGCGTTGCTCGAGTCCTGTTACCGCAACGCGTTGCGGATCGCGGACGAGCTCGGGGCGAAGACGCTCAGTCTTCCCGCGGTGTCCGCGGGCATCTACGGCTGGCCGGCCCAGTCAGCGGCGGAGGTCGCCGTACGGACACTTCTCCGTACGACGACCTCCGTCAGCAAAGCCACCTTCTGCTTGGTCGAACCGCGGCTCTACACGGCCTTCCAAACGGCGCTGCAGTCTCGTCAGGCGTTGTAGACGACGACCTTGTCGCCGACCTTCACCCGGGCGAAGATCCAGGCGATCTTCTTCTTGTCGCGGATGTTCACGCAGCCGTGCGACGCGCCGTTGTACCCGCGGGCCTTGAAGTCCGCCGAGTAGTGCACGGCCTGGCCGCCGCTGAAGAACATCGAGTACGGCATCGGCGAGTGGTACAGCGACGACACGTGGTTCTTCGACTTGCGCTGGACCTTGAAGACCCCCTGCCGGGTCGGCGTCTTACGGGCGCCGAACCGTGCGTCGGTGATCTGGATCGGCTTGCCGTTGACCATGTACACCAACTTGCGGGTGCGCTTGTTGATGCACAGCACCCGGCCCTTCGTCATACACCGCTTGTCGATCCGCAACTTGCCCGGCACGAGTGCGGTCGACGACGCCGCCGCGGTCGCCTTCTGTGGCGCGACCACGGCCTGGGGCGCAACCTTCGGTGCCACTACGGCGGCCTCGGCCGTCGTGGTCGCGGTCAGTGCGCCCACCCCCACGAACGCGGCTGCCGTGACGGTGGCGCCGAGCTTACGCAGAATTCCCATGCTCCTGTTTCCTTCCCCCAAAGAGTTGCTTGCACATGACAGACGTCAGTCCCCCACGTCCGGTTGGTAACGATCCGGATCTTCTTCCCCCACGGACCGACCGAGGAATGGTGTATCACACCGGTGTAGTTCGCCCAACGGGTCCCACCGCCCGTTGCCATTTCGTTTTCTTGCCCGCGGACATGCGGCACTCACCAACCTCCCGCCGGGCGTGGAAACCAGTGCAAGCTGAGCGTGGCGAACGCGGTCGCCAGGAGGTCGGTGAGTGGCACAGGTCCGCCGCAACCTCCGGCGAGCAGGCCGGGAAGGATCAGCTCTTGTTCTTGCGTCCCAGCTTCGACCGCTCGACCTGCGTGAGCGCGACCTTCCGCATCCGGATCGCGTCGGGTGTGACCTCGACGCACTCGTCCTCGCGGCAGAACTCCAGCGACTGCTCGAGTGACAGCTTGCGCGCCGGGACGAGCTTCTCGAACTCGTCCGCGGTCGACGACCGGACGTTGGTCATCTTCTTTTCCTTGGTGATGTTCACGTCCATGTCGTCCGAGCGCGAGTTCTCGCCGACGATCATGCCTTCGTACACCTCGGTGGTCGGCTCCACGAACATGGTGCCGCGCTCCTGCAGGTTGATCATCGCGTACGACGTCGCAGCGCCGGACCGGTCCGACACCAGCGAGCCCGACGGCCGCGTGCGCAGCTCGCCGAACCACGGCTCGTACCCCTCGAACACGTGGTGGGCGATACCGGTACCGCGGGTGTCGGTCAGGAACTCGGTCCGGAACCCGATCAATCCGCGAGCCGGGACCAGGAACTCCATCCGGACCCAACCGGTGCCGTGGTTGGTCATCTGCTCCATCCGGCCCTTGCGGACCGCAAGGAGTTGGGTGACCGTGCCGAGGTACTCCTCCGGGCAGTCGATCGTCAGCCGCTCGACCGGCTCGTGCCGCTTGCCGTCGATCTCGCGGGTGACGACCTGCGGCTTGCCGACGGTCAGCTCGTAGCCTTCGCGGCGCATCTGCTCGACCAGGATGGCCAGCGCCAGCTCACCGCGGCCCTGCACCTCCCAGGCGTCCGGACGCTCGGTCGGGAGGACCTTCAGCGACACGTTGCCGACCAGTTCGCGGTCGAGCCGGTCCTTGACCAGCCGCGCGGTCACCTTGGTGCCCTTGACCCGGCCGGCCAGCGGCGAGGTGTTGGTGCCGATGGTCATCGAGATGGCCGGCTCGTCGACGGTGATCAACGGGAGCGGCTTGGGGTTGTCCGGGTCGGTCAGGGTGTCGCCGATCATGATCTCCGGGATGCCCGCGATCGCGACGATGTCGCCCGGACCGGCCGAGTCGCCGGGCACCCGCTCGAGCGCCTCGGTGACCAGCAGTTCGGTGATCTTGACCCGCTGGGTCGAGCCGTCGTGGCGGCACCAGGCGACCTGGGCGCCCTTCTTCAGCGTGCCTTCGTGCACCCGGACCAGCGCGAGCCGGCCGAGGAACGGCGAGGCGTCCAGGTTGGTGACGTGCGCCTGCAGCGGCGCTCCCTCGGTGTACTCCGGGGCCGGCACGTTGGCCAGGATCGTCTCGAACAGCGGCTCGAGGTCCTCCGAATCCGGCATGCCACCGTCGGCGGGCTGGGTCAGCGAGGCCCGTCCGGCCCGCGCGGAGGCGTAGACGACGGGGAAGTCGAGCGCGCTCTGGTCCGCGTCGTGGTCGAGCAGGTCGAGGAACAGTTCGTACGTCTCGTCGACGACCTCGGCGATCCGGGCGTCCGGGCGGTCCACCTTGTTGACCACCAGGATCACCGGCATCTGCCGGGCCAGCGCCTTGCGCAGCACGAACCGGGTCTGCGGCAGCGGGCCCTCCGAGGCGTCCACCAGCAGCACGATCGCGTCCACCATCGACAGGCCACGCTCGACCTCGCCACCGAAGTCGGCGTGGCCGGGGGTGTCGATGATGTTCAGCGTCATCTGCTCGCCGTTGGCCATCTTGTGCCGGACGGCGGTGTTCTTGGCCAGGATCGTGATGCCCTTCTCACGCTCCAGGTCGCCGGAGTCCATCGCCCGCTCGTCCACGTGCTGGTGAGCGCCGAAGGCGCCGGACTGCCACAGCATCGCGTCGACCAGGGTGGTCTTGCCGTGGTCGACGTGGGCCACGATCGCGACGTTGCGCAGGTCGTTACGGACAGGCATGGGGAAGCGCTCCAAGCAATGGGGACTGGGTGTCAGGCGGCGGCTACGGCGTGTTGTGTCGCACGAGATGGCCACTCGACGCAGGGCGCAGCCCCTTCATCTTACCGGTGACGGCACGTGTCCACGAAACGGGACGACCTTTGACATTTGTTGACTGGACGTCCAGTCTATAAACGGCGCCTGGGGAGGGGCCTGAAAAAAGAACGGGGGGTCCGAACCCGGGAGCGCCGAGCACTCGATGGGAGGGTGACTCGGCCTCCGGGGTAACGACCAGCAGGGAAGGAACTGTGCCGCGCTCGGCCACCGTGAATCAGGAGCTGCGAGAGCGCTCCCGGGAGCGCATCCTGGCCGCCGCTCTGGAGGTCTTCGCCGCCAAGGGCTACGAGGCCGCATCGATCTCCGAGATCACCGAGGCAGCCGGGGTGTCCCGTGGCCTGGTTTCGTACTACTTCGCCGCCAAGGAAGAGCTGGCTGCCGAGCTGCTGGACCGGTGGCTGGACGGCATCGCCGGGATCCTGACGATCCAGGGCAGCCCGGACGAGCGCCTGGCCGGCATCATCGACGGCGCGCTGATGGCGGCCGCCACCACGCTCCCGATCCAGCGGCTCGCGATCACCCTGATGATGCAGCCCACCACCCACGACGTCTTCGCCCGCGTCGAGGCCGACAAGTCGGTCCGCGTCAGCCAGGTCGAGGACGCGATCCGGTCGGTCTTCGCCGCCCGCGGCGCCGCCGACCCGGCCGTCGAGGAGATGTTGCTTAGAGCAACTTTGGAGGGTGTCACGGTGAAGCTCGCGATCTACCGCGAGACCTTTCCGGTGGAAGACATCCGACGCCGTCTGTACGCCGGTTACAACCTGCCCACACCGGCCGCGCCACTTCCGATCAGCTCACCCCAGGTGGACCGCCTCCGCGCTAAATGACCGGCGGTGTCCAGTCGAGGTGCCGCGTACCGCCGCGCGCAGCGAGACCGGCCGGAGTGAGCCGCAGCATCGCGTTCCGCACCCTCTGCCCGAGTCCAGGACCAAGGTGGGCGCCCACCCGCGCCATCTGTGCGGACCGGCTGACGAGTCCCTGCGTACGGCGATACCGCTGCGCCTCGTAGTCACGAAGAGCACCGGCAAGATCCTCGTCGGGACGGAACACCGCTCCCACAGTCACGCCATCTTCCAGCGCCGAGTTCGCCCCTTGCCCGAGGGTCGGAAGCATGGGATGGGCCGCATCGCCGATCAGAACGACACGACCAACGGCGTACTGCGGTAGCTGCTTCCCGAGCTGCCACACGTCGTGCCGGATCAACTCGTCCGGCCCGGCCCGTTCGGTCAACGCCCGTACGTCGGAAGCCCACGAGGCGAAGTACTCCCGGACCGCCCGCACCTCGTCAGGAAACTTGTGTCCCGCGGGCAGTCGGACGTACCCGTACCAATACACCTGCTCCGCACTGATCCGCAGGGCGCCGAACTCGGCGTGCGGCCCCCACACCATCGCGAAACGGTCGTCGACCGTCGCGGTGTCCGCAACGACGGCCCGCCAACTCGAGTAACCGCCGTAGGCCAACTGATGTCCAGGGAAGACCACACCACGGACGACGCTACGGATGCCATCGGCAGCGACCACCAGGTCTGCACGAGCGCTGTGCGAGCCGTCGGCCGAATCCCAACTCACCCGCGCCGCTTCACCATCAGGACTCCCTGGTACGACGGACGTGACGCGAGCCCCGGTGACGAGCTCGGCTCCCACGGCGGACTCGGCGAGCGCACCATGAAGCCGCTGCCGATGGATCCCGATCATCCGGCTGAGCCCGTTCCCATCAGGTGCCCTGAGCAACCATTCTCCGTCGGACCGGCGTGACCCGGCCGGACGTACGGCGTACCCGTCCCGCCGGACCCGGTCGCCGGCACCGATCGCGTCGAGGGCGCGGGCCCCGTTCACGGTGATGGCCAGGCCGGCGCCGACCTCACCCAGCTCGGGTGCACTCTCCAGCACCTGCACGCGCCAGCCCGTCCGGATCAACGCGGCCGCCGTGGTCAGGCCGGCGATCCCGCCGCCGACCACGATCGCCTTCTGCTCGGTCATGCCGTCGACGATAAGAGTCCGGCGGACGCCGTGCGTACGACAGACGGCGTATCTGTGAAGCCCTCCACCGGCGGATGCCCGGAGCGCCTCGCCCGGCCAGAGTGGTGTGGCATGACCATCACACGAAGAACGTTCCTGGCCGGCTCGGCGGTAGGTGTGGCGGCCGCGACCGGACTGGCGCCGGCACAGGCTTCCGGCGACCCGATCACGAGCTGGATCGCCCGCAACGCCATGCCATTGGGAGATCTGGACCACCTGCGCCGGTCCATCGGTGGCGCACAGATCGTGGGGCTCGGGGAGGCCGTGCACGCGACGGCCGAGCTCACCCACCTGAAGCTGCGGGTGGTCCGCTACCTCGTGGAGCGGCTCGGCTTCCGGGCGATCGCGTTCGAGGACGACTGGTCGCTGGGCACGCAGCTCAACGAGTACGTGCTGACCGGACGCGGCGACCTCAACGCACTCGTCGGCCAACTGAGCACCGAGAGCCGGACCCACGAGATCGCCGAGCTGTTCGCCTATCTGCGCTCGTACAACGCCACGCACCGGGACAAGGTGCGGTTCGCCGGCGCCGAGTACTTCGCCACCCGCCAACTCGCGTACGACGCCATCGACGACTACGCCGCCCGCCGCGCCCCGCACCGGCTGGCCGAACTGCGCCGCAGCCTGAAGCCGATCCGGCCGCATCTCGAGGACATCGGTGCGTACGTCCAGTGGTATTGGAAGGAGGTCAAGGACAAGGCGCCGTACGTCGCCAAAGCGCAAGCGGTGCACACGCTCGTCCAGAAGCTGCCGCATCGGCCGAACGACCGGGACTATGCGATCACCGAGCACCACGCCCGGCAGATTCTCTCGTTCTACACAGCGTTCAGCCTGCCGGAGGCCGAGATCTGGAGCTATCGCGACGCCCGGGCAGCGGAGAACGTGCGCTGGTGGCACGGCTTCACCCGGAACAAGGTCATCTACTGGGCCGCGAACGCGCACACGGCCAACGCCCCTGGCCTACGCGTCACCGTCCCACCGGACCCGGAAGTCGTCTTCCGCAACGCCGGTTCGTACCTTCGCGACTGGTACGGCAACCGCTACCGCTCCGTCGGCTGCACCGTCGACCACGGCACGACACTCGGCCCGATCACTCTGCCGCCGGCACCGTCCGACTGGTTCGAGCATCAACTCACGGCCGCCAGAGACGGGCAGTTCGTCCTCGATCTGCACAGCCGTCCGCAACCGGACGCGGTCCGCGCCTGGCTGCACGGCACCGCCAAGACGCGCGGCTTCCCGGAGTACGGCGCGGAGTCCTACATGACGGGCAACAGCCTGTCCGACTGGTTCGACGTCGTGATCCACACGCCGGAGGTGACCCCGACGCACCCGCTGATCAGCTGAACGCCGGAAGGTGTGGCTGTACGGCGCCGACGTCGACGCCGCCGCCGTACAGCGGGAAGCGGAGCTGGCCCTCGACAACGTCGTCGGTGAAACCGAGACGCTGGAGGACGGCGGCCATCACGACCTTGCGGGGCCGGGCGGCGCCGTCCTCGATCTTGAGGGCGATGCCGCGGCCGTCGGCCAGACCGACGGCGTACACGCCCTCCGCTCCGGCCTTGCAGAACAGGCCGTCGACGCCGCGCATCAACTCGGCCTCGTCCCGCGTGGTCCCGCTGGCGTACTCCGGGTAGGACCGGTAGGCGTCCTTAACCCGCGCCTCGAGCGTGCCCGGGGCCGCAGCGGCGAAGTGGCCGAAGGACCGGGCCAGGCCGGCGAGACTGAGAGCGAAGATCGGCGCGCCGCAGCCGTCGACCGCGACGTACGAGGCGTTCTCCCCCGCCGAGTCCTCGATCGCAGTCCGGATCACCTTCTGCAGTGGGTGATCCGGGGCACGGTAGTCGTCGAACGACCACCCGTTGACGTAGCAGGTCAGGAGCATCGCGGCGTGCTTGCCCGAGCAGTTCATCGTGATCCGCTCCGGGCCGTGTCCCGCGCGTACCCACGCGTCCCGGGCCGCGTCGGCCAGCGGGTAGGCCTCTGGGGTCCGCAGGGAGGTCTCGTCCGTGCCGGCCATCGCGAGGATCTCGCGGACGCCGTCGACGTGGATCTGCTCGCCCGAGTGGGAGGCGCCGGCCAGCGCCAGCAGCTTGCCGTCGAGGGTGAGTCCGTTGCGGAGCATGCCGAGCGCCTGCATCGGCTTGTTCGACGACCGCGGGAACATCGGCTGGTCCACCACGCCGGCCGCCCACGCGACAGAGCCGTCGGGGTCCGTCACCACGACGGAGCCATGGTGGTGGCCCTCCACGAAGCCGCTGCGGACGACGTCGGCCAGGATCACAGGTTCGGTCACGGCTGAAACAGTACAGGTGCAAAAAGCAGTGTTGCGAATGATCCGGCTCACAGCCGCGAGCGCACGTGCAGCCCCACCTCGGGGTCGACCAGGACCTCCTGGGTCGCGGTCACGGTCGGCTGTTCCTCGGCGACGACCTCGATCACGGCGTCGGGGTCCACGTTCCGCTTCACCAGCGCCAGCGCGATCGGACCCAGCTCGTGATGCCGCGCCGCGGATCCGATGAACCCGACCTGCTTGTCCCCCACACGTACGGCGTACCCGTGCGCGGGCAGGTGGTCGACCGAACCGTCCAGGTGCAGCCGCACCAGCCGGCGTGGCGGACGGCCGAGGTTGTTCACCCGGGCGACCGTCTCCTGGCCGCGGTAGCAGCCCTTGTCCAGATGTACGCCGACGCCGAGCCAGCCCAGCTCGTTCGGGATCGCGCGCTCGTCCATGTCCAGGCCGAACCGTGGGTTGCCGGCCTCGATCCGCAGCGCCTCGTATGCCCAGACTCCGGCCGCCGGACCTTCCAGATCCGCCAGCTCGGCGCGCGGCAGGAACACCTCGTGCCCGCCGAGCGAGTCCGCACCACTGCGGGTCAGTGGACCGTCCGCGGGAGCCTGTCCGGGCCGCCAGACGATCGCGTAGTCGTCGGTCACGTCCGCGATCTCCACCCGGGACATGAACACCATCTTCTGCAGCCACTCGACCAGGTCCGCGGCCGCGCCGGGCTCGGTGTGCAGCCAGAACGTCTCGCCGTCGTCGACGCCGTACATCACGTGCTCGACATGACCCGTCGGCGACAGCAGCAGCGCGGTTGTCGACGTACCGGGTGTAAGCCCCTCGAAGTACTGCGTCGTCAGCGCGTGCAGCCACGTCAGCCGGTCCGGTCCGGAGATCGTGACGACCTCACGGTGGGACAGGTCGACGAACGCCTTCCCCGCGACCAGGGCGCGTTGCTCCCGCAGATCCGAGCCGTAGTGGGCCGCGACCCCGGCGTCGAGTCCGTCGGCCTCGACCGCGCCGGGGCGGTCGAGCAGGGGGCTACGCATCCGTGACATGTCACCAGAGTACGTCGGCCGGCGTACGGCGAACGCCTCCCGTCGTGGGATGTGGACAACCCCGCCCGGCGGCAGGGTGGAGGTATCGAATCCAGTGAAGGGAGCAAGGCGATGAGTGACAAGCGATTCCGCTTCGGCGTCGTGGGCAGCCCGACGACCGCGGAGCAGTGGACCACGACGGTGCGACGAGCCGCGGAGCTCGGCTACGCCAGCGTGCTGATGCCCGACGGCCTGCAGCTTCCGTCACCGTTCGCCTCGCTCGCGATGGCAGCGACGCTGGCCGACATCCGGGTCGGGACCTTCGTGGCCGCGGCTCCGCTGCGGACGCCCCGGCAAGCTGCCTGGGACGCGCACACGCTGACTGTCCTCACCGACGGGCGGTTCGACTTCGGCATCGGGACCGGACGGCCGGGTGTCGAGCAGCAGGCGGCCGAGATCGGCCTGCCGTTCGGATCGGGCAAGGAGCGCCGCGACCAGGTCCGGGAAACCCTCGACCTGCTGGCGGACCTAGACGGCGACCGGCGTACGCCGATCATGCTCGCCGCCGGTGGACCGCGGGCGCTGGCGCTGGCCGCGGCCAGGGCTGACATCGTCTCGATCGCCAAGGACGCCTTGACACCGCGTGCGGAGATCCTGCGACTCGTCCAGGACCTGCGTGAGCTGGCCGGACCGCGCGCGGAAGAGATCGAGCTGGCGATGAACCTCTTCGCGGCCGGGACGCGCGAGCTCCCGCCGTGGACGAAGCAGGCCTCCGGCGTCGACCCGGAGGAGCTGGAGGCGAGCGACTCGCTGATGATGCTGCGCGGTACGCCTCAGCAGATGGTGGACGAACTGGAGCGCCGGCGGGACACCTTCGGTACGACGTACATCACGGTCAACTCGACGTACCTCGACGACCTGGCCCCGGTGGTCCAGAAGCTCGCAGGCAGCTAAACCCCAACCCCAACCCAGCCCCAACCCGCCCCAGCCCACGCCAGCCCCAGCCCACGCCAGCCCGCCCCAGCCCACGCCAGCCCCGAACCGGGCACGGCCGCCAACTCGCTCACCGCCCCCGGGTGCATTTGAGCGGATACCCCCTGATCTTGCTGGTTCTCCGCCCGAATTCCGACGGGAGAACCAGCAACGCCAGGGGATATCCGTTCAAATGCACCAACGGGCCGGGGTGGCGGGTGGCGGAGGTGGGGCCGGGGTGGTGGGTGGCGGAGGTGGGGCCGGGGTGGTGGGTGGCGGAGGTGGGGCCGGGGTGGTGGGTGGCGGAGGTGGGGCCGGGGTGGTGGGTGGCGGAGGTGGGGAGACGGCACTGCCCGTCAGCGGGGGGGAGCTGACGGGCAGTGCCGGAGGGGTGGGACAGGTGGCTCAGTGGTCGATACTGCGGCTGGGCTCGGTACTGCGACTGTCTTCCAGGGGAACGTCCCCCGCGTGGGTGTCTCCGGCCGCGAAGGCGGCCTCGTCGAACGGATCGTCACCGGCGAAGACCTGTTTGGCCTGCTCCTTGTCGAACGCCCCGACCCAGTGCCCGACCAGGACCGTCGCGACCGCGTTGCCGGCGAAGTTCGTCAGCGCGCGGGCCTCGGACATGAACCGGTCGATGCCGACGATCAAACCGACGCCGTCGACCAACTCCGGCCGGTGCGACTGCAAGCCGCCGGCCAGCGTGGCCAGGCCCGCACCGGTGACACCGGCGGCGCCCTTCGAGGCCACGATCATGAACAGCAGCAGGGAGATCTGCTGGCCGATCGAGAACGGCGTGTCCATTGCCTCGGCGATGAACAGCGACGCCATCGTCAGGTAGATCGCGGTGCCGTCCAGGTTGAACGAGTAGCCGGTCGGGACGGTGATACCGACGACCTGCTTGCCGACGCCGAGATGCTCCATCTTGCCGATCAGCCGCGGCAGCGCGGTCTCCGACGACGAACTGGACACGATCAGCAGGAACTCGCGGCCCAGATAGCGCAGCAGCTGGAAGATCGACATCCCGGTGACCACGCGGAGAACGGTGCCCAGGACAACGATCACGAACAGCAGACAGGTGATGTAGAAGGCCAGCATGATCTTGCCCAGGCTGACCAGCGCGTCCCAGCCGGTGGCGCCGACGACGGCCGCGATCGCACCGAACGCACCGATCGGCGCGGTCCACATGATCATCGACAGGATCTTGAACACCAGCCGCTGGATGTGGCCGATGGCGGTCAGGATCGGCTCCCCCTTGGCAGCCATCGCCTGCAGCGCGAAGCCGACCAGCAGGGCGACCAGCACGGTCTGCAGCACTTCACCCTCGGTCAGCGAGGACAGCAGCGACTTCGGGATGATGCCGAGGATGAAGTCGGTCGTGCTCTCGTGGGCGCCGGCGGCCTGCTTCTGGCCGGTCTCCCGGAGCTTGTCGGTCAGGTTCAGACCGGAACCCGGCTGGACGATGTTGCCGACCACCAGGCCGATGGCGAGCGCGACCGTCGACATCACCAGGAAGTAGAGCAGCGCGAGACCGCCGACCTTGCCGACGCTGGCGGCCTGCCGGACCGAGCCGATGCCGAGCACCAGCGTGCAGAAGATGATCGGGCTGATCAGCATCTTGATCAGGTTCACGAACCCGGTGCCGAGCGGTTTCAGCTCGACCGCGAAGTCCGGGAACAGGAAGCCGACACCGATGCCGAGCAGGACGGCGACGATGACGGCGATGTAGAGGAAATGGGTCCGGTCGTTGCGGACCGGGGTCGGTCGCGGTTCGGTCGGGCTCGACATGGTGGGACTCCCTGTATCGGCCGGCGGGCAGTGGAGGAGGGGCCGGATGCTGCTTGGGTAACTGTGACGTGACGCACAGGCGAAGTGCGCGTTTCGTTCATATCGTTCTCGGTGCAGACTGTCCGCATGCGTCGCCGGCCGTGGGAACTGCGCCGCCAGGTTCTCTGGCTGCAGACGGTCACGGTCGCGGTCCTGATCCTGATGGTGGCGATCACCATGGTCAGCCGCTCCCGAGCCCAGGCCGAGCGGGACGCGGCGGCTGCCGGTGTCGCGCCACCCGGCTGGTGGGAGCTGATCCAACTCGACATGCGCTCGATGCTCGGCGTCGCCAGCCTGATGCTCGGGGTCGCGATCGCCGGCAACGCGCTGGTCACCTGGCGGGTTCGCCGGGCCACCCGCGGGATGGGCACCCAGTCGCTGGCCCGGATGCTCGACTTCTACGAGGGCGTGCTGCACGCCGCCCGCGAAGGCCTGATCCTGCTGGACGCCGACGGTCGCGTCCAGCTCGCCAACGACGAAGCCCTGGAGCTGCTCGGCCTCAGCGAGGTCGTCCCGGGTACGCCGATCGAGGACCTGCATCTCCCCGCCACCCTCGCGGAGTTGCTGGGCGCGGGCAGGACGGCGTACGACGAGCTTCACCTCGGGAAGCAGGGTGTCGTGGTCGTGAACCAGCAACCGTCACGCTCCGGCCGGATCGTGACGCTGCGAGATCACACCGAGCTGCAGCGGCTGCTCGGTGAGCTGGACGCGGTGCGCAGTCTGGCCGAATCCCTGCAGGCGCAGAACCACGAGGCATCCAACCGGCTGCACACCGTGGTCAGCCTGATCGAGATCGGCAGACCGGAACGGGCGCGCGAGTTCGCGGTGTCCGAGCTGCAGTTCGCGCAGGCGATGACGGATCGCGTGGTCGGCACGGTCGGTGATCCCGTGCTCGCGTCGCTGCTGCTCGCGAAACTCGCGCAGGCGCAGGAACGCGGTGTCGTGCTGACGCTGGAGCTCGGCCAGGAGCCGCTGAACACGCGGCTGCCCGCGCAGGACGTGGTCACGGTCGTCGGCAACCTGCTCGACAACGCGATCGAGGCCGCGCGGGGTGGTCCCGCTCCACGCCGGGTCGAGCTGCGGGCCGGTACGACGCGCGACGCGATCGACCTGATCGTCACGAACACCGGAGCGGAGCTGGGTGCGACCGAGCTGGCCCGCATGTTCGACCGGGGCTGGACGACGAAGGCGGAGCCAGGCCACGGACTCGGCCTTGTGCTGGTGCGCAGCACGGTCGAGCGCTGGCAGGGCACGCTGATGGTCGACCCGGACTCCGAGCTGGACGACGTACCGGCGCTGACTGTCCGGGTCCGGCTGCCGCGGGCGGTGAGCGCCAGTGCCTGACCTGCGGGTCCTCGTCGTCGAGGACGACCCGGTCGCGGCAGAGGCCCATCGCACGTACGTCGACCGCCTGCAGGGCTTCACCTGCATCGGCGTCGCCGGTACGGCGGCCCGTGCGCTGCAGGTGCTGACCCGTGGCGAGATCGACCTGGTGCTGCTGGACATGAACCTGCCCGACGGCCACGGGCTCGACGTGGTCCGCCGACTGCGGGCCCTGGGCAACCAGATCGACGTGGTCGCGGTGACGTCGGCGCGCGAGGTGGCGGCGGTGCAGGCCGCGGCGCGGATCGGCGTCGTGCAGTATGTGCTGAAACCCTTTGCCTACGAGACCCTGCGGGACCGGTTGACGGCGTACGCGCGCCAGCGGCGAGCGGCGGAGGCGGGGCAGGTGGTCGCCGATCAGGACGAGGTCGACCGGTTGTTGCACCCAGCAACCGTCTCGTCGGTGCCGAAGGGCCTGGCGGGATCAGTGCTGGATCGCGTCGTCCAGCTACTCGGCAACCGGGAGGGCTGGACCGCGGAGGAGGTCGCGACGTCGCTCGGCACGTCCCGGATCACCGCGCGCCGCTACCTCGAGCACCTCGCCGACCAGGGCCAGGCGCTCCGCACCCAGCGATACGACGGCCGCAGCGGACGCCCGAAAGTCGAGTACTCGTGGGTGGCCGAGAGTTAGCTGGAGCGGACGAGCGTGGCCCAGAGGTGGGGTTGGAGGGGCTGGCCCTCGGCGGCCATGTCGTAGGCCCAGAGCAGCTCGCCCTTGACCAGGCCGTAGAGGCGGTGGCCGGCGGTGACCTCCTTGGCGCTCACGGTCCGGGCGATGACGTCGGTCTCCAACTCGATCTTCGCGCCGTCGATGTCGCCGTACCAGATCTCGGCGAAGCCGGTGGGGTGGGCCAGGATGACCTCGACCTTGTTGTCCGGCTGCGGCCGCCAGAAGCCGGTCTCGACCGCCAGCGGGCGCTCCTTGGTCCCGTCCTCGCCGACCACGTAGGTCTGGCTGACGTAGTGCAGGTACGGCTTGCCGTTGTGGCTGAAGTCGATCTGCTGACCGAACTCGAACTTCTCGATCGTCGGGTAGTCGCCGTGGCCGCGGCCCTCCCAGCGACCGAGCAGCCACGCGAGTGGGATCAGGTCGGGGTGCAGGTCCTGCGGGAGCTCGAACGCCATCAGGTCACTCAGTTCGCGCTGCGGCCGCGGTACAGCCGGTAGACGACGAATGCCGAGAACCAGCCCATGAACACACAGACCAGGACCAGCAGCGTGGTGAAGATGACGTGCAACACGTCGGCCAGTCTAGGGGATACCGGCCCGGAAGCTTCGGTTACCGTGGCGTGATGTCCCGCACCCTGGTGATCAAGCTGACCGCAGGCGCCGAAGAGGCCGAACGTGCGAACCAGGCGTTCACCGTCGCTGCCACCGCAGTGACCGCCGGAGCCACCGTCTCCTTGTGGCTGACCGGCGACGCCGTCTGGTTCGCCGTTCCCGGGCGCGCCGAGTCCTTCGAGCTCCCGCACGCGGCGCCGCTGGCGGACCTGGTCGGCGCGGTTCTGGCGGGCGGACAGCTCACGGTCTGCACCCAGTGCGCGAAGCGTCGCGGGCTCGCCGAGGACGATCTGCTCCCCGGCACCAGGATCGCCGGCGCTCCGGCGTTCACCGAGGAGATCCTCACCGACGGGACCCAGGCGATCGTCTACTGACGGTCCGGCCGTTCGCGAGCAGTAACCGGTGAACGGCGTTCGGAGCACGTGATCTGCGTTGTAGTGGAAGCATGAAGCTTCCGGCGCCCCCGACGGAGAAGTCGTTCCGCTCACCGCTGCACCATCCACGGGTGGCGATAGTGATCGGACGCTGGCTCGGGATCGCCGTGACGATCTGTTTCCTCACCGGGCTGTTCAGCCACTTCCAGCAGGAGACCCCTGGTTGGCTTCACATCCCGAGCCGGCCGGCCAACTTGTACCGCGTGACGCAGGGCCTGCACGTCCTCAGCGGCACGGTCGCGGTGCCGTTGCTGCTGGCAAAGTTGTGGACCGTCTACCCGAAGCTGTTCGCCAAACTCCCTTGGCCACCCAGCCGACAGGCACTCGCGAACGTCCTCGAGCGGCTGTCGATCCTGGTCCTGGTCTCCGCGCTGGCGCTCGAGCTCTTCATCGGGTTCGTCAACACGCTGCAGTGGTATCCCTGGCCGTTCCCCTTCAAGCAAACGCACTATGCCCTGGCCTGGATCATCGTCGGGGCACTGCTTGTCCACCTCTCGGTCAAGCTCCCACTGATCGTCGCGCATTGGCGCGCAACGCCCGAGCCCGTCGCCGACTCGTTGCCACCAGCAATCACCGGACTGACCCGCCGCAGGCTGTTCCGGACCGTCGCCGGGGCGGCTGCGCTGGCCGGCATCACGTCGGTCGGGCAGTCCGTTCCGGCCCTCGGACCGGTCGCGGTGCTGGCGCCTCGCAAGCCGAACGTCGGTCCGCAGGGTCTGCCGGTCAACCGTACGGCGCACGACGCGGGTGTCACCGGGATCGGACCGGACTGGCGTTTCACGATCAAGGGACCGCAGGAGCTGTCGTACACGCTCGACCAACTGCGGCAGCTGCCGCAGAGCCGGTCCGCCCTGCCGATCGCGTGCGTCGAGGGCTGGAGTCAGGGCGCTCGCTGGGAAGGCATCCGGATCCGTGATCTCCTGCGGCTGTGCGGTGCGCCGGAGGGCTCCCGGGTCCGGGTGGTCTCGATGGAGAAGGGCGGCTTCTACGGGACCAGTGAGCTCCCGCCCGAGTTCGTCGATGATCCACTGACCCTGCTCGCGCTACGCCTGAACGGCAGTGAGCTGGCCCTCGACCACGGGTACCCGGCTCGCGTTATCGCCCCGAACCGCCCCGGCGTACTGCAGACCAAGTGGGTCCACCGCCTGGAGGTGATCGCATGAAGCTCCGGGCATCCCTCGCAGCTGTCGGTATCGGCGTCGGTCTGTGGGGACTGTGGCTCCTGCTGCACACGGTGCAGGTCCAAGCGCTCATCCGGCTGCCGCTCTGGCTCGCCGGCGCGGTGCTGGCCGACGACTTCTTCCTGGTTCCGCTGACCGTTGGAACCGGCTGGCTGGTCACGCGCTGGTCGGCCGGTCCGGACCATCACCGCACCATCAGCGCGGTCCGAACCACCTTGCTGTACGTCGGTCTGACCACTCTGATCGCGATCCCGCTGCTGCTGCGACAGGGCAAGGGCGTCAACCCGACCGTGCTCCCGCGCGACTACCTCCGCGACTGGCTATTGCTGGAGGCAACGATCGTGGTGGCCGGCGCGGTGTGGTTCGTGGTTCAGCGGTCCCGCTTCACGTTCAAGAGGTCGCGCGCCTCGTCCGGCGACATCGGCGGGCGCTGAGCCATCGTCGCAAGGGCCGCGGCGCGCTCGACCAGTTCGGCGTTGTGCGTGACCGGCTGCCCCTTGGCCAGCGTCAGCGTGTCCTCCATGCCGACGCGGAGGTGGCCACCCTTCGACAAGGCGGCCAGCGCGACGCTGAGCGACGTACGCCCGATCCCTGTCGCCGACCAGGACGTGACCGCGGCGGGGAGCGCGTTGACGGCTGCCACGAGGGCGTCCGTCGTACCGGGCATGCCGCCTGGGACGCCCATCACCAGGTCGCAGTGCACGCGACCGCCGTACGGCAGACCGAACTTGTCCAGCAGCCGGTGCAGCGCGGCCACATGCCCGAGGTCGAACAGCTCGAACTCCGGCACCACCTCACGCTCCTGGCTGAGTTGGTAGAGCTCGGCCACGAACGGCCACGGGTTCATGAACACGTCGTCACCGAAGTTGACGGTCCCCATCGTCAGCGAGCAGGAGTCGGGACCCGCGTCCAGCACCCGGAGCCGGTGGTCGTACGGATCGGTCACCGCGCCACCGGTCGACAGTTGGACGATGAGCCCGGTGTTCTCCCGGATCGCGGCGACCGCGTCGGTCAGGCGGCTCAGCTCGAGCGTCGGCCGGTGCTCGCCGTCGCGGATGTGCAGATGGATCATCGCCGCGCCGGCGGCTTCACACCGTTTCGCCGCCTCCACCAGCTCGTTGAGCGTGGTCGGCAGGGCCGGGCAGTCCGCCTTCGCGGTCTCGGCACCGGTCGGGGCAACGGTGATCAGAGTGGACGCCATGACCGGACCATATCCCGCAGGGCAGGATGGTTCCATGAGAGCTGTAGTACAGCGGGTGAGGCAGGCGTCGGTGACCGTCGACGGTGAAGTGGTCGGAGCGATCGAGGGCCCGGGGCTGGTCGTCCTGCTCGGCGTCACCCACGACGACACCGAGGAGAAGGCGAAGACCCTCGCCGCCAAGATCTGGACCCTGCGGATCCTCCACGACGAGCGGTCCGCCTCCGACGACCAGGCACCGATCCTCGCGATCAGCCAGTTCACCCTGTACGCCGACACCCGCAAGGGCCGCCGCCCGTCGTGGAGCGCCGCCGCTCCCGGCCCGATCTCCGAACCCCTGTACGACGCCTTCTGCGCGGCCCTGGAGTCACTCGGAGCCAAGGTCGAACGCGGCAGGTTCGGCGCCCATATGGACGTCGCCCTCGTCAACGACGGGCCCGTCACCCTCATCCTGGACGCCTGACCGCCCGTGACCGCCGCCCGCGCTGTTGCCCGCCGGCTCCCACCGGAGCCGGGCGTCTACCGCTTCCGCGACGACACCGGCAAGGTGCTGTACATCGGCCGCGCGGTCAACCTCCGCCGCCGGGTGCAGTCGTACTGGACCCACCTCGGCGACCGGCCGCGGCTGGCCCGGATGGTCAAGCGGATCGCCCGGATCGAGAGCGTGTGGTGCGACTCGGAGCACGAGGCGGCCTGGTTGGAGCGCAACCTGCTGGAGCACTCGAAGCCGCGGTGGAACCGCACGGAGGGCGGGGCCGAGGTCGTCGGCTACATCCGCTTCGACGACGGACCCCAGCGGCCGGGCCTGCGGTTCACGCATACCGTCAGCCCCGCGGCACCGCACTTCGGTCCGTACCTCGGCGGATTGCGCGTACGGCAAGCGATCTCGGCGCTTCAGCGGGTGCTGCCGTTGCAGTACACGGCGGACTCCAACGGTTCGGTCCGTGAGTTCGCCGAGGTGTTCGGCATCGGGCCGGACGACCGCGAGGCGCTGGCCCGTACGGCGTACGCCGTACTCGAGCGTGATCCGGCCGCGGTGACGGCGTTGCGCGCCGAGTTGGTCCGTCGCCGGGACCGCGCCGCGGCCGGGCTCCGATTCGAGTTCGCGGCCAAGTTGCAGGACGAGATCGCGGCGTTCGAGTGGATCGTCGCGGAGCAGAAGGTGTCCCGGCTCGAGCCACACGATGTCGACGTCCACGGCTGGTCGGATGGTGTGCTGGTGCGGTTCCGGATGATCGGTGGCCGGATGCAGACGTGGACGCAGCAGGCGGTGACGGAGACGACCGCCCGCGACCGGGTGGAGGCCACGCCGGTTGCCTGGCGGACGTTCGCGCAACGCAACGCGGAGCTCGCGGCCCGGCTGCGGCAGGAATAGCACCGGCCCCGGGCTCGGATCGTGAGATCCGGGCCCGGGGCCGGGTGTGTGCTGTTCTGGGTCGGTGAGGTTCGACTCAGAAAGGTGCGTCGAGCTGGATCAGCTGACAACACCGGCGGCCGAGTGGCCGACGATGACCTTGGTGTTCAGGCTGTAGACGTCGATCACCAGGGCGTTCACGGAGATGTACCGCTGCTGCCGCATGACCTGGTTGAAGGTCAGCCGGGCAACACCCGGGATGTCCAGCGTCTTGTTCTCGCCGGTCGCGATCGGGTAGGTCTTGTTGCCGACCTTGATCGAGGCGATGCTCGAGGACGAGCTCACGCCGCCCTTGCCGTCCTTGGTCTTCCACGCCGACGCCGAGGACTCGATGGCGCCGATCGACAGGTTGCCGACCTTCACTCCACCGACGTGCGAGGTGAAGTTGATGTAGGACTTGTTCTCGCCGATGGCGCCGTTCTTCGTGGTGTAGACCGCACCCACGTAGGCGACCTTCGGGATGTTCAGCTCGCCGACGGCCACCTTCACCGTCTTGCCCTCAGTACCCTGGCAGGTGGTCTGAAGCGACGTCGGGCCGGAGACGACCAGCTTGTCGGCGTTGGCCTTGGTGCCGTACGCGTCACCGATCACCAGCGCGGTGGCCGGCTTGGAGATCTCCGCGCGGGTCTTCAGGACCGCGACGTCGACACCCTCGGGGATGTACTGGTTCTTCACCGTCGCGTGCAGCACGACCGCCTGCGCGTACGAGTAGATGCCGGAGCTGGTCTTCACGCCACCGACCCGGTTCAGCACGATGTAGCCCAGGCCCGGAACGGCGACCTTGGTGTTCCACTTCGGCTTGATCAGCGACGGCACCGAGATGGCGCCGATCTTCACGCCGGCGAACGTCGTGTTGCCGGTGTAGGACAGCTGGCCCTTGGAGTACTTCGCCGTGGTGGTGGTCTTCACACCCGTCAGCGTGAGCAGGTCGCCGACCTTGATGTCGACGGCGGTCGCGTTGCTGGTGACGCCGGTCCCGCTCTTGTCGTTGAACGCGTGCGTGTCGGTCCGCACGCTGCGGGCGATCGCCTGGTTGTTCACGTTCGCCGTGGCGATGTCGTTCCTGTCAGCCTTCGTGGCGTCCGTGGTGCAACCGAACTTGCTGACCACCTGCGGGCCGCTGTTCGCCAGCCCGGATTCAACGTCGGTCCCGTACGAGTAGCCGCTGTATCCGAAAACCGGCGAGGCGGACGCAGAACCCGAAGTCAGCGCGATCGTAGAAGCCACGCCGACAACCGCCGCAACTCCGACGGCGGCGAGCTTCTTGTATCCGATGCGGGGTCGCATTGACCCCTCCTCCCTGAGTGATGACGTGACCCGAAGTGCGGGTCAGGACACAGACACAACTCAGCCGATTGCGGTAGGTGACGAGCTGACCCCGCTCCGAGACCAAACCGTTACCTGGCCGCCCGGCAGCCGAGATTTCCCGCCGGACCCGTAACCCGGGAACGATGACCCGCAAAGCCCTGTACGGCGGCGGATCCGGACATGCCGAAGGGCCCGAACGCGCAAGGTCCGGGCCCTTCGGGGCTTACTTCAGGGTGGGCCACCGTCGGGTGGAGGTGGCACCATCAGTAACGATCGACGGCTCAGACGGTGACGGACACTTCCGCGACCGCGCCGTACTGGGCGACGACCTGGCGGTCGACCGGGTCGGCCTTCGGCGCCAGCGTGCGCAGCGTCCAGCTGCCCGGCGCCGCGAAGAACCGGAAGTGCCCGGTCGCCGACGTCGGCACCTCGGCGGTGAACTCACCGGAGGAGTCCAGCAGCCGCACGTACGCGCCACCGACCGGCTCCTCGCCGCGCAGGACCTGGCCCTGGATGACGGCCTCCTTGTCGACGTCGACACCCTTGAGGTCGAGGCCGCCCTTCTTCGCTCCGCACATGTGTCAGGCCTTTCCGGGCTCGTCGCCGAGGGCAACGGGTACGCCGACCAGCGAACCCCACTCGGTCCAGGATCCGTCGTAGTTCTTCACGTTCGCCTGGCCGAGAATCTCGTGCAGCACGAACCAGGTGTGCGCCGAGCGCTCGCCGATCCGGCAGTACGCGATCGTGTCCTTGCCGAAGTCGACGCCCGCGTCGGCGTACAGCTTCTGCAGTTCGTCGTCGGAGCGGAAGGTGCCGTCGTCGTTGGCCGCCTTGCTCCACGGGATGCTCGCCGCGGTCGGGATGTGCCCGGCGCGCTGCGCCTGCTCCTGCGGCAGGTGGGCCGGGGCCAGCAGCCGGCCGGCGTACTCGTCGGGGCTGCGGACGTCGACCAGGTTCTTCACGCCGATGGCGTCGTTCACCTCGTCGCGGAACGCGCGGATGTTCAGGTCCTGCGCCTTCGCCTTGTACTCGGTGGCCTCGCGCTTGACGACCTCGTCGGTCAGCTCGCGGCTGTCCAGCTCCCAGCGCTTGCGGCCGCCGTCCAGCAGCCGGGCGTCACCGTGCCCGTACAGCTTGAAGTACCAGTAGGCGTACGCCGCGAACCAGTTGTTGTTGCCGCCGTAGAGCACGACCGTGTCGTCGTTCTTCACGCCGCGGTCGGACAGCAGCGCCTCGAACTGCTCCTGGTTGACGAAGTCGCGCCGGACCGGGTCCTGCAGGTCGTCCTTCCAGTCCAGCTTGATCGCACCGGCGATGTGGCCGCCGTCGTACGCCGAGACGTCTTCGTCGACCTCGATCAGGACGACCCCGGCGTCGTTCTTGTGCTCCTCGACCCAGTCGGCCGAGACGAGCGCGGATTCCCTGCTCATGTGTGCTGCCTCTCAGTTGGTAGCGGTTCTTGGCGTACGAATGCGGTGGATCAGCAGATAGGCCTCGCAACCGAGGCAGAGCCCGACGGCCGCGTTCACGAACGCGGCGACCAGGGCGAATCCGGTGGCGACCACGCCAAGCACCGTCGCACCGGTCAGGTACCCGACCAGACCGACGACTGCGAAGACGAGGCCGACCAGCTGGGCGAACCGCGGCGGAGCGGCATCCTCCAACTCCTTGGGCGGACCGAGCCGTGGCCGGATCAGCCGCTTGAACAGTTGCCCGTACGGCGAGGTCTGGACGCCGAACGCGACCGAGATCGCGAACACCACGGTCTGCACCGCGAGCGGCCAGGCATTGTTCAGTACGAGCGTCAACGCCAGGAGCACCGTGGTGACGCCGGCCGCGAACCGGAGTCCCCGCGGATCGACCTGGGGGTGTTTCACCGTGTGCTGTTGCGCCGTCGAGGAGGACATGACGACTCCCGGAGAAGGAGTGGTTCGAGCCGGGCCCGCCCGGGTCTGCGGGGAGACGACGTACGCGGAACCGTGCTCAGCGACCGGTTCCGCAGCGCTCGGGACGCCGCCTGGTCAGCGGCGACGACACAGCGACGAGCGCACCCGGCAGTTGTCCACTGCCCGGCGCTTGGTCAGCCATGTCGTGTATGCCACGGATCGAGACTACGGAAGCCCGGCCACCCGGCCGGGCCTGGTCCCACTGAGTGAGACAACTGATCAGATTACGGACAGGCTAATTCGTCCGGACCACGTTCGTGCCGGCGACCTTGTCGTGCAGGGCCTGCTTCTTGTCGTCCCAGAGCGGCCAGAGGTAGTTGATCAGCGCGATGAAGCCGAAGAGCGTCCCGACCAGCGGGATGGCGCCGAGCAGGCTGAGGCCGACGATGAAGCCGTACCGCTTGGCCACGGCCGGACCCGGCGGCAGGCCGGGGACGTCGCGCAGCCGGACCGCGATACCGAGGGCCTTCTTCCCCGGGGTCGCGCCCTTCTTGGTCAGGAAGAGGTACTCGTAGGCGAAGGAGACCAGCAGGCCGATCAGCACCGCCGGGATCATCCACTGGTACGCCTCGGTCGGCAGCGTCGTGCTGGGCTGGGTGTTCCCCGCGGCCGCGGAGTCCATGGTGTCTTCGAGGTAGTCCCAGATCACCTGGAAGTACTGGTAGTAGAAGTAGCCGGTCAGCGGCAGACCGATGATCCCGACGATGATCGAGTCGAGGACGCGGGCCCAGACGCGGCGCCACCAGCCGGACAGCGGCTGACCGTCAGGAGTCGAGGGCACTCGCAGGCCGGGGTAGCCGTAGCCCTGCTGCTGTTGCGGGTACGCCGGGTAGCCGCCCTGCCCCTGTTGCTGCGGTTGCCCGTACTGCGGTTGCCCGTACTGCTGCGGCTGACCGTACTGCGCCGGCTGTCCGTACTGCGCTGGTTGGCCGTACTGGGCGGGTTGGCCGTACTGCGGTTGGGTCGGCTGGCCGGACTGCCCTGCGCCGTACACCTGGCCGTGCTGGGCGGGCTGCCCGTACTGCTGGCCCTGGTACGGACCGGGACCCTGCTGGCCGCGGCGCTGATCAGTCCAGGCGTTACCGTCCCAGTAGCGCTGCTGGGTCGGGTCCTGTGGGTCGTCGTACCAACCGGCTGGGTAGCTCACGTGGGACAGCATTCCCTACGAGCCGGTGCATCCGCCATCGGGTTGCAGCTACCGGACACTGTCTACTGCGGCTGGCGGTCGAGCGCGGTCGCCAGCGCGGCGATCACGTCGGGCTTGCGCGGCGCACCACTGGCGCGTTTGACGACCGCTCCGGTGCGGTCGAGCACCAGCGTCGTCGGAGTCCGCAGGATGTCGAGCCGCCGGACCAGCTCCAGGTGCGACTCCGCGTCGAGCTCGACGTGCCGGACGCCGTCGACCATGCCCTCGACCTCGGCCAGCGTCCGCCGGGTCGCCCGGCACGGTGCACAGAACGCCGACGAGAACTGCAGCAGCGTCGCCCGCTCCCCCAGCTCCACACCGACCTCCGCCGCAGAAACCCGCTCCACGCCGTCCACTTCCCGCGTCACGACCTTCCGGAACCGCCCGTCCCACCACACTTTCGCCAGGCTGAACAGGACACCGGTGGCAACCGCCGCGACCAGTACCCACGTCCCCAGGCTCATGGAAATCCACAGTACGTCGCTGTGTTTACGCCTCAACCAGCCGTTTCACCCCTCGGACTGGACAATGGGCGGGTGGAGAACGGGCTGGTGGTGCGGGCGGGGGTGGTCATTCCGGACAGTGAGTTGGGGTGGAGGTTCTCGCGGTCCAGCGGTCCGGGTGGGCAGTCGGTGAACACCACGGACAGCCGGGTGGAGCTGAGTTTCGACGTGGCGGCGACCACGGCGTTGAGCGACGTACTGAAGTCGCGGGCGCTGGAGCGGCTGGGGTCGCGGCTGGTCGATGGTGTGGTGACGATCGCGGCGTCGGAGTACAAGTCGCAGTGGCGGAACCGGGAGGCGGCGCGCGAGCGGCTCGTGGTGCTGATCCGGGAAGCGATCGCGCCACCGCCGAGGAAGCGGCGTCCGACCAAACCGAGCAAGTCGTCGGTCCGGCGCCGGCTCGACGACAAGAAACGCCGAGGCCAGACCAAGCGCCTCCGCAGCCGCCCGGAGGACTGAGAGGTCAGGCCGGCGCGTCAGCTGTCTCGCGGGTGGTGGTGACCGGTGGGACGACGAAGCGGTAGCCGACGTTGCGCACGGTGCCGATCAGGGACTCGTGCTCCGGGCCGAGCTTCGCGCGCAACCGTCGTACGTGCACGTCGACCGTCCGGGTGCCACCGAAGTAGTCGTAGCCCCAGACCTCCTGCAGGAGTTGCTCGCGGGTGAACACCCGGCCCGGGTGCTGCGCGAGGAACTTGAACAGCTCGAACTCCTTGTAGGTCAGGTCGAGCGCCCGCCCGTTCAGCTTCGCCGTGTACGACGCCTCGTCGATCACGACGTCGCCGGTGCGGATCAGGCTGGAGTCGGGGTCCTCGTCACGAGCCGCGGCGAGGCGGCCGATCACCAGCCGCAGCCGCGCCTCGATCTCGGCGGGACCGGCGGTGTCGAGCAGTACGTCGTCCGCACCCCAGTCGGCGTTCACCGCGGTCAGACCGCCCTCGGTGACCACCAGGATCAGCGGCACCTCGATCCCGGTGGTGCGGATCAGGCGGGACACGCTCCGGACGGCGACCAGGTCACGGCGTGCGTCGAGTAGAACGGCATCCGCGTCGGGAGCATCGACCAGCGCCGCGACCTCGGCGGGCAGGATCCGGATCTGATGCGGAAGCAGCGCGAGCGACGGCAGCACCTCCGTGGAGGCCTGCAGTGCGTTCGTCAGCAGCAGCAACGTACTCACGCTGTCTCCTCGTGCCCGGTCGTCAGGCCCCGGCGGCGTCGTTGCCGCGGACCTGAGACACACTGGGTAGCAACAGCAAGCTGACATAATAGCGGAAGAGCTATCGACCAGTGAGGCGAACTCCCAGATGCCGGAAGTGACCATCAGGTACTTCGCCGCCGCGCGCAGCGCCGCCGGCGAGTCCTCCGCGACGGCCGACGCCGACTCGATCCGCGACCTGATCGGCACCGTCTCCACGAACCGGCCCGAGCTGGCCCGGGTGCTCGGCATCTGCACGTTCCTGCTGGACGGCCGGCGGGCCGATCCCGGCACGCCGCTGCACGCGGGTGCCCAGGTCGATGCTCTGCCTCCGTTCGCGGGCGGCTGAGACTTTTACCTTCTGGGGAAGATGCTGCTACCTTGCGTACTCGGTTCTTTTCGGAAGGTGACCGATGGCGCACGTTGCTCCGACATCGCATCGCCGTGCGACCCGAGCGTCGCATCGTGGGCATCGCAGTGACGACGGGCCGATCCAGATCACGACCTGGCTCGGGCTGACGTTCGCGTTCGTCCTTGGCCTGGTGCTGACCGGGCGGTCGCACGTCGGCGTACACGCGGCCGGGATCACGCTGCTGGTCATGCTGGTGCCGCTGACGATCGCCGTGTTCGGCACCGCGTTCAAGCGCGGCTTCGGCTCAGGGAAGGCGGCGTTGACCACCGCCGCCTCCCTGGCCTTCGTGCTGGTGAAGTTCTTCTTCTGACGTCAGGAACCGATCGAGATCCGGTCCGTCGCCACCGGCGTGTACGGGTCGTGCGCGGTCAGGTAGTTCGCGAACGCGTCGATGTCGAGGCCGCCGAAGAACTTGCTCGTCGCGGTCGTGAAGGCCGGGAAGCCGTCACCGCCGTCGGACAGGAAGTTGTTCGTGACGATCCGGTACGTCGTCGCGTCCACCAGCGGCTGACCGGCGATCATGATCGATCCGCCCACCACCTTCGAGCCCGCCGCGGCGGCCGGGTTCCAGGTGTAGGTGATGCCGGCGACCTGGAGCACCTTGAACTTGGCCGGCTCCGGACCGTTGACCCCGGAGAACTGCTGCTCCAGCAGGGCCTTGATCTGGGTGCCCGTCATGTCCATCGACACCAGGAAGTTGTTGAACGGCTGCACGGTGAACGCCTGCCCGAAGGTGACCTGACCGCCGGTCGATGCCAGGTCGGCCCGGATGCCGCCCGGGTTCATGAACGCCACCACCGACGTCTTCCCGTCCGTCACCACCGACGGATCGGCCAGTTGCGCGTCCGCGATCAGGTTGCCGAGCGGTGACTCGAGCGAGTCGTCGGGAGTGCGCACCACCGACGGGGTGGTGAGGTGGCCGATCACCTTGTTCGCGATCGGGTCGACCAGCGTCTTGTACTTCGCGATCAGCTCGCTGGTCTTGCGGTCCTGCGGCACGTCCTGGGTGACGATCTGGTTGTTCGCCATCGTGTTCAGCCGGTCGACGTCACCGGTCTTGTTGTCGATGCTCAGCCGGACATCGGTCACCAGCCGCCCGAACGACGAGGCGCTGGTGACGAGCCGCGGCTGCTTGGCGCTGTCCATCAGCGTGCAGTTGTACGCCTGGTGGGTGTGGCCGGAGATGATCGCGTCGATCTCCGGGTCGAGCCCGGCGTTGATGTCGACGATCGGTCCGGAGATGCCCGGGCAGCTGTTGTAGGCGCGCGGGTCGGCCGGGAAGCCACCCTCGTGCAGCAGCACGACGATCGACTCCACGCCCTTCTTCTTCAGCGCCGGGACCAGCGCGTTCGCGGTCTCGACCTCGTCCTTGAAGGTCAGGCCCTCGATCGCGGACCTGGTGACGATGTTCGGCGTGTTCTCCAGCGTCATACCGATGAACCCGACCTTGCGGCCGTCCTTGAAGCTCTTGATCGTGTACGGCGCGAACAGCGTCTTCTGGGTGTTCTCGAAGAACACGTTCGCCGACAGGTACTTGAACTTGGCGCCCTTGAACGGGTGCTTGGCGTCCGGGCAGGAGTTCTGGTTGTTCTGTCCGTCGCCGTCCGGCAGGCAGCCGCCGGTCTGCATCCGGAGCAGCTCGTGCCAGCCCTCGTCGAACTCGTGGTTGCCGACCGAGGCGGCCTCCAGGCCCATCCCGTTCAGAGCCTCGATCGTGGGCTCGTCGTGGAACGCGGCCGACAGCAGCGGCGAGGCGCCGATCAGGTCACCAGCCGCGACCGTGACCGAATCCTGGCCCTTGGCCTCCGCGGCCGCCCGCAGCTGCTTCAGGTGCGTGGCGAGGTAGGCCGCCCCACCGGCCGGCGTGCCGTTGATGTTGCCGCTCGAGCCTGTCGCCGGCTCCAGGTTGCCGTGGAAGTCGTTGACGGCGAGCAGCTGGATCTGGGTGTGCGTCGGCTTGGGCTTCGCCGGCGCCGCCTGGGTCACGGTTCCCCCCGTGGCCAAGCCGAGCGCAGCGACCGCCCCGGCGGCGACCAGCCCGAGGGCCCATCGCTTCCTCGGCCACGTCTTGTCTCGTCCTGTCAAGGCCATGTCTTCTCCGTCGTCGTTGCGATCACCTTTGATGCGCGGTGCCGCGAAATTACCCGACTCGCCCGGCCGCTGAAAGGACTCGAGCATGAACTCGTCCGGACCTTTTACGGTATTCGGGTGACTCTCGAAGCCGTACCCTCACCGTTGCCCTCGGCCACTGCCGCCGCCGTCACAGAGCTCGCCCACGCGGCGGCACAGAGCGACGGAGTCAACCCGTTGTCGGAGCGCACGCTGCTCCATCTCGACGGCGAGCACTCCGGCGACGTCCACGTCCTCGCGTACGAGGGCGAACCCGGCACCATCGAGGTCTCCGGCCTGCAGAGCGCCCGGAACCTGATCGGGTACGGCGCCCTGGCCCCCGACGGCTCCGCCGAACTGGTCGTCACCCCATCGGCACGACGGCAAGGCACGGGTACGGCGCTGCTCCGGATGCTGCTCGACCACGGTGGCGACCGGATCCGGGTCTGGGCCCACGGACGGCTGCCCGGCTCCGACGAGCTCGCCACACGGCTGGGTCTGGAGGTCACCCGGGAGCTCTACTTCCTCCGGCGTACCCGGGCGGCACTGCCCGACCCGGTGTGGGCCGACGGCATCGACGTACGGACGTTTGTGGAGGGGCAGGACGACGCGGCCTGGCTGCAGGTGAACGCGCGGGCGTTCGCGGACCACCCGGAGCAGGGCAGCTGGACGGCGGAGGATCTGGCCGAGCGGCTGCAGCAGCCGTGGTTCGATGCCGCTGGGTTCTTCCTGGCCGTGGATGCCAAGAGCGGCGATCTGGCCGGCTTCCACTGGACGAAGGTGGAGGACGGGGTCGGAGAGGTCTACGTGGTCGGGGTCTCCCCCGACCACCAGGGCGGCGGGCTGGGCAAGGCGCTGACGCTCCAGGGCCTCCACTATCTCCAGGAGGACCGCGGCCTCGATGCGGTCGTCCTGTACGTCGACGGCACGAACACCGCGGCCCGTCGTCTCTACACATCCCTCGGCTTCACGACAGCCGCGCTGGACGTCCAGTACGCACCCTCCGCCACCCTGTGAATGACGTCACAGCGAAGTCGCCGGCTCACATCGCGTCATAAACCGCGGCCGGACACGTCACACCATCAACCAGGAGCCGTCCGTGCCTCTTACCCCCCAGCCGGGCGGCTCCTGGCCCCCAACCATCGATCAGCGGAGCACGGCCCTGAGGTGATCGGTGAGGTGAGCGCGTGCCTCCTGGACCGCGCCGGGGACGGCGAGGAGATTCATGAAGCCGTGGGTCAGCCCTCTGTGGCAGATGTGGGTGACCTCGACGCCGGCTGACTTCAGGGCATCGGCGTACTCGTTGCCGTCATCGCGGAGGGGATCGAAGCCGCCGGTGGCGATGTAGGTGGGGGCCAGACCGGTGAGGTCGGGAGCCAGGATGGGCGAGACCAGCGGGTCCGGCCTGACCCCGGGGTCAGGGGTGTAGTGGTCCCGGTACCAGATGATGTCGTGCTCGGTGATGATGAAGCCGTCCGGGAACAGGTCCCGGCTGGGGCGACGGTGGACGAGGTCGAGCCCCGGATAGAGGAGGACCTGGAGCGCCGGACGTGGGAGGTCGCGGCTGACGCACTGCTGGGCGACCACGGCGGCCAGGTTGCCGCCGGCACTGTCGCCGCCGACAGCGACCAGGGCCGGATCGACTCCGAGGTCCTCGGCGTGGTCGACCGCCCAGGTGAAGGCCGCGATGGCGTCCTCGGCGGCCGTGGGCGCCGGCGCCTCCGGGGCGAGGCGGTAGTCCACCGAGAGGATCCGGATACCGGCCTCGTCGGCCAGCGCCCGGCACAGACAGTCGTGGGTGTCGAGATCGCCGACGACCCAGCCGCCGCCGTGGAGGAACACGAGCAGCCCACGGCCGGCGTCCTTGGGCACATACAGGCGGGCGCCGAGCTGGCCATCGGCACCGCGGACGGTGAGCTCGGTCACACGGTGTAGTTCCCGCGGGTTGCCGGCGACCAGTTTGCACGCCGTACGCAGATGCGCACGGGCCGTGGCCACGTCCGATTTCGTTGTGCTTGGCAACAAACCGTCGGCGCGCAGGAGCAGCTGCACCTCGGGGTCGAGGGTGTTGCCGTCGATCTGGATCGGTGCACCGGCCAGCCGCCTCCGGACGGCCGTCGGCAGCGCGTACAGCGGCTTGACCGCGTTCGCCTGTACGGCGGACACCGCGGAGCCGAGCAGCGAGTCCAGTCGTGGGTTCACAAGGCGAGACGCTAGCAACAGCGGCCGGTCCAGGGCGGTACCGGCTGGGATTCGGACATGCCCGTGGCTACCTCCCGTTCACCAAAGGGTGGGATGCTGGACAACGTGGCAGGAGACTTGCTGGCGTCCCACAACCGGGAGTACGACGTCGAGCCGCCGTACGACATCACGGCGGCCGGCGACCTCCCGGAAGACCGTTTTTCCGATCGCGAGTTGAGCTGGCTCGCGTTCAACCAGCGCGTTCTCGAGCTGGCCGAGAACGACCGGATCCCGCTGCTCGAGCGGGCCAAGTTCCTGGCCATCTTCGCCAACAACCTGGACGAGTTCTACATGGTCCGGATCGCCGGTCTGAAGCGTCGCATCGCGGCGGGTGTCGCGGTGAAGGCGGCCAGTGGCCTGCTCCCGCGCGAGGTGCTCGACCGCAGCCTGGCCCGCAGCCGAGAGCTGATGGACCGGCACGCGGAGACCTGGCGGAAGGCGGTCCAGCCGGCGCTGACCGAGCAGGGCATCGACATCCTGCGCTGGGAGGAGCTCGCGCAAAGTGAGCGCGAGGAGATGACCCAGTTCTTCCGGGAGCGCATCTTCCCGGTGCTGACACCGCTGGCGGTCGACCCGTCGCACCCGTTCCCCTACATCTCCGGCCTGTCGCTGAACCTGGCGGTCGTGGTCCGCAACCCCGACACCGGCGGCGACCACTTCGCCCGGGTCAAGGTGCCGCCGCTGCTGCCGCGGTTCGTGCAGGTCGCCGAGGGCCGGTTCGTCCCGCTCGAGGATGTCATCGCGACCCACCTGGGACAGCTGTTCCCCGGCATGGAGGTCACCCAGCACCACACCTTCCGGGTCACCCGCAACGAGGACCTGGAGGTCGAGGAGGACGACGCCGAGAACCTGCTGGCCGCGCTCGAGAAGGAGCTGCTGCGCCGCCGGTTCGGTCCGCCGGTCCGGCTCGAGGTGGAGGAGTCGATCGACCCGCAGGTGAAGGCGCTGCTGCTGTCGGAGCTTGGCGTCACCGCTGCGGAGGTGTTCGAGCTGCCCGGCCCGCTGGACCTGCGTGGCCTGTTCAACATCGCCGGGCTGGACCGGGCCGAGCTGAAGTACCCCGGTTTCGTGCCCTCCACCCACCCGCACCTGGCGGAGGTGGAGACGGCCAACCCGGCGGACATGTTCGTCGCCCTGAAGCAGCGCGACGTACTGGTGCACCACCCGTACGACTCGTTCTCGACCAGCGTGCAGCGGTTCATCGAGCAGGCCGCCGCGGATCCGCATGTGCTGGCGATCAAGCAAACGCTCTACCGGACGTCGGGTGACTCCCCGATCGTGGACGCGCTGATCGACGCGGCCGAGGCGGGCAAGCAGGTGCTGGTGCTGGTGGAGATCCAGGCCCGCTTCGACGAGCAGGCGAACATCAAGTGGGCCCGTCAGCTCGAGCACGCCGGCTGCCATGTGGTGTACGGCGTGATCGGCCTCAAGACCCACTGCAAGCTGTCGATGGTGGTGCGTGACGAGCCGGACGGCCTGCGCCGCTACGTCCACATCGGCACGGGCAACTACCACCCCAAGACCGCCAGGCTGTACGAGGACCTCGGCCTGCTCACGAGCGACCGCGTGGTCACCGAGGACATCGCCCACCTGTTCAACCACCTGTCCGGCTTCGGCCGCAGCTCGGGCTACCGGCGGATCCTGGTCGCACCCCAGTCGGTGCGGCGGGGCCTGATGGAGCGGATCGAGCGCGAGGTGCAGCACCACCTGGCCGGCCGGCCCGCGAAGGTCCGGATCAAGGTGAACAGCCTGGTCGACGAGGCCCTCTGCGACGCGCTGTACCGGGCGTCGCAGGCCGGCGTACCGATCGAGCTGTGGATCCGCGGCATCTGCACGCTCCGGCCCGGTATCCCCGGCCTGTCCGAGAACATCCAGGTGCGCAGCATCCTGGGCCGGTTCCTCGAGCACAGCCGGGTGTTCTACTTCGAGAACGGCGGTGAACCTGAGGTGTGGATCGGTTCGGCCGACCTGATGCATCGCAACCTGGACCGCCGGGTCGAGGTGCTGGTGCAACTGAAGCAGCAGGACCACATCGCCGAGCTCGACGAGCTCTTCGACCTCGCGCTCGACGAGGACACCCAGTCGTGGTGGCTGCAGGCCGACGACACCTGGCAGGCGAAACTGACCGGACCGGACGGAGAGCCGCTGCGCGACTTGCAGGAAAGACTCATCGCCACGCGTGGCCGACGCAGAACCGCTGACCCGATTACCTAGGCTGACATCATGAGCAACCCGGCGACGGTCATCGCCGCGGGTGGTGTCGTGTGGCGCGAGCGCCGCGACACCCGGCAGGTGCTGCTGGTGCACCGTCCCCGGTACGACGACTGGTCCCTGCCCAAGGGGAAACTGAATCAGCACGAGCATGTCCTGCGTGCGGCCGCCCGCGAGGTCGAGGAGGAGACGGGACTCCGGGTCGTGCTCGGCCCACCGGTCGGCGTGCAGCGCTACACGGTCCGCAAGAACGGCGGGACCGCGCCGAAGCTGGTGCACTACTGGTCCGCCACACCGGTCGACGACGGCGACTTCCGCCCCAACGACGAGGTGGACGAGGTCGCCTGGCTGCCGGTGGACAAGGCCCGCACCAAGCTCAGCTACCCGCGCGACGTGGACATCCTGGACAACCTCGACCGGGTGATCCCGGTCGTCGCCACCCTCGTCCTGGTCCGCCACGCCGAGGCGGTGAAGCGCAAGGACTGGGACGGCAAAGACACCAACAGACCGCTCAACGACACCGGTACGGCGGTTGCCGAGCGGCTGACCGACGTACTGGCCGCCCTGGGAGTGGACCGGGTGATCAGCAGCGATGCGGAGCGGTGCGCCGCGACCCTCACGCCGTACGCCGCTTCGATCGGACGGCACATGCACCTGTGGCCGGAGATCTCCGAGCGTGGGTACGACGCCGATCCGGACGGGATCCGTGGACTGGCGGACCGGGCCTGGAAACAGGGCAAGGTGACGGCCGTCTGCTCGCACCGGCCGGTGCTCCCGGCGCTGGCCCGCGAGCTGGGGCTGAGGGTGGGCAAGTTCTCCCCCGGCGCCTTCGTGGTGGCGCACCAACTGGCCGACGGGCAGCTGGTGCACGAGCGCTTCAGCGCCCCCTGACCGTGATCGTTGACACACCCCGGGCACGGCTCGGTGACGATCCAGGCACAGCGGCTGGGGCATCGGGGTGACACTGGTAGTGCCGGGTATGTTCCTACCGAGGAACCGGCGCCCCACCGGGTGCCGGTCTGAGGAGAGGTTCGGGGCGCACCATGACGATGATGCGAGAACTGACACTGATCGGGATCCGGATGGAATCGCCCAACCGGGCCCCGGTGATGATGCTGCGCGAGACCGAGGGCTACCGCTACCTGCCGATCTCGATCGGCTCGGTCGAGGCGACCGCGATCGCCTACGAGGAGCAGGGCCTGCGCCCGTCGCGTCCGCTCACCCACGACCTGATGCGCGACCTGATCGAGGCCTTCGGCGTGCAGATCGAGGCGGTCGAGATCGTCGAGTTGCGCGACGCGGTCTTCTACGCCGAACTTGTCCTCGGCAACGGTGCCCGGGTCTCCGCGCGGCCGAGCGACTCGGTCGCCCTCGCGGTCCGGCTCGGTACGCCGATCCGTTGTACCGAACAGGTGCTCCGCGAAGCCGGCGTGGCGACGCCGGAGGAGGAGCAGGCCGAGCTCGAACGCTTCCGCCAGTTCCTCGACGGCGTGGCCCCGGAGGATTTCTCCAGCTGAACCAGACGCCGGTTGTTCACCTGCGGCGGTGTGCCCAGCGTCACCGAAATGTGGGCCAACGAGCGTTTGGTTCTACGCAGAGTCACGGCTCTTAACGCAGTTCACCTGCTGGCCGCCTGGCGGCACGCCAACCGTCGCACACGCTATTGGAATCGTTCACCGGTCGTTCACCGGCGACGGACCGGTCGGTCACCTGGTCTCCCTACCGTCTGTGGAAGTTCAGAAGTCTGATTCCCGCAGAAGGGCAACACTCTCGTGTCCGTCAATCGTCTGCTCCGCGTCGGCTCCGTCGCCGTGGCATCCCTCGGTGTGCTCGCTCTGAGCGCCTGTGGCAGTGACCCGGAGCCGTCCGGCTCCTCGAACCCGAGCAGCTCGGATTCCTCGGCCGCCGCCGACTGCCCGCAGGGCACCCTGAACGCCGAGGGTTCCTCGGCGCAGAAGAACGCCATCGACGAGGTCATCAGCAAGTACAACGAGAAGTGCGCCGACGTCACGGTGAACTACAACCCGACCGGTTCCGGTGCGGGCATCAAGCAGTTCAACGCGTCGCAGGTCGACTTCGCCGGCTCCGACTCGGCCCTCAAGCCCGAGGAGATGACCGCGGCCACGAAGCGCTGCGCGAACAACGCGGCCGTCGACCTGCCGATGGTCATCGGCCCGGTCGCGATCGCCTACAACGTCGAGGGCCTGGACAAGCTGGTCCTGGACGGCCCGACCGCCGCCAAGATCTTCCAGGGCACCATCAAGACCTGGAACGACCCGGCGATCGCCAAGCTGAACTCGGGCGCCACTCTGCCGTCGGCTCCGATCTCGGTGTTCTTCCGCTCCGACGAGTCCGGCACCACCGAGAACTTCTCCAAGTACCTGGCCGCCTCCGGCGCCGGTGCCTGGACCGGTGAGCCGGCCAAGAAGTGGACCGGCACGGGTGCCGGCAAGGAGAAGTCCGCGGGTGTGGCCGAGGGCGTGAAGAGCACCAAGAACTCGATCACCTACGTCGAGTGGTCGTACGCCGTCGACAACAAGCTCGGCATCGCCCAGATCGACAACGGCTCGGGCACCCCGATCGAGCTGACGGCCGAGTCCGCCGGCAAGGCGCTGGCCGCCGCGAAGCCGGCCGGTACCGGCTCGGACCTGGCGCTGAAGCTGGACTACGCGACCAAGGAGGCGGGCGCCTACCCGATCATCCTGGTCACCTACGAGATCGCCTGCACCAAGGGTCTGCCGGCCGAGAAGACCGCGCTGGTGAAGAGCTTCCTGACCTACTTCTCGAGCAAGGACGGCCAGGCGTCGCTGACCGACCTGAACTACGCGCCGCTGCCGGAGGAGATCCGGACCAAGGTCGACGCGGCCATCCAGTCGATCAGCTGAGTCAGTCGATCAGCTGACGACGAAGCAGCACTGATGCGAGCCCCGGCCGGTCCGAGTCATCGGAAGCGGCCGGGGCTTCGCCTCGTCGGACCCGGGAGCGGGACCGGCGTGATTCTCAGTCCGGACCCGACCCCACGACCAAGGCGCTTGGAGCACCATCGATGAGTAGTCCAGACGGTACGGAACCGCCCGGCCGGCCGGCGGAACCCGCCGCCGTGGCGGCAACCGGCGACCAGGCGGGACCGAAGCTCGATCTCGGCCCGGTCGGCCACCTCGGCGACCGGCTGTTCAGCAGCCTGGCGCACGGCTCCGGCGCCCTGGTGATCGCGATCGTCTCGTTCGTCGGCATCTTCTTGCTGGCGCTGGCGATCCCGGCACTGGCCGACGACCAGAGCAGCTTCCTCTTCTCCCGGATCTGGGAGCCCGGCGGCGACCAGCCCCGGTTCGGCATCGCGGCGATGTTCTACACCACCGTGATCAGCTCGATCATCGCGATGATCATCGCGGTCCCGATCGCGGTCGGGGTCGCGCTGTTCGTCACGTACTACGCGCCGAAGCGGCTGGCCACGCCGGTCGCGCACGCGGTCGACCTGCTCGCCGCGGTCCCGTCGATCATCTACGGCCTGTGGGGCATCCTGTTCTTCGCACCGATCCTGCGGCCGGTGATCAACGGTCTGGCCGCCGCGCTCGGCTGGCTGCCGCTGTTCGAGAAGCCGCCGGGCGACAACGTCGGCGTGGTGTTCACCGCATCCGTCGTACTGGCCATCATGATCCTGCCGGTCGTCACCGCGATCAGCCGGGAGATCTTCACCCAGACCCCGGTCGCGCATCGCGAGGGCGCACTCGCCCTCGGGGCGACGAAGTGGGAGATGATCCGGATGGCTGTGCTGCCGTACGGCCGGTCCGGCGTGGTGAGTGCCTCGATGCTCGGCCTGGGCCGGGCGCTCGGTGAGACCGTCGCGGTGCTGATCATTCTGTCGGTGCCGAACGCCAACGACCCGTGGAACTCGTCGATCTTCGCCGGTGGCGAGACCTTCGCGTCGAAGATCGCCAACAACGCCGCCGAGTTCGACTCGCCGGAGAAGACCGGCGCCTACATCGCGGCCGGCCTGGTGCTGTTCGTGGTGACGTTCCTGGTCAACTCCGCGGCCCGGCTCATCGTCGCCCGCAGCGGACCGGGCGGGAAGCGGACACGACGCAACCGCAGCGCCGGCGGAGCCGCCGCGAAGGAAGGAGCCGTAGCGTGACCACGCTTGCAGCCAACAAACCGGCGTACGACGGGCAGGCGCTGGACCTGACCGGGAAATCGGGCGCGCGGGCCTTCAAGAACACGCTCGCCACCGTGCTGATCACGCTCGCCTTCGTGCTCGCGATGATCCCGCTGATCTGGATTCTGTGGACCGTCGTCAGCAAGGGCTACCACCTGCTGTTCGACGCCGGCTGGTGGAGCGAGTCGCAGCGCGGGATCACCGTCCGGCGCGAGGGCGGCGGCGCCTACCACGCGATCATGGGCACCCTGATCATGGGCCTGATCACGGCCGTGATCGCGGTCCCGATCGCCATCCTCGGCGCGATCTACCTGGTCGAGTACGGCAAGGGCACCCGGCTGGCCCGGGCGGTCAGCTTCATGATCGACATCCTCACCGGTGTCCCGTCGATCGTCGCCGCGCTGTTCATCTACGCGGTCTGGATCACGATCTTCGGCTTCAACCGGGTCGGGTTCGCGGTGTCGCTGTCGCTGGTACTGCTGATGCTGCCCGTCGTCCTGCGCTCGACCGAGGAGATGCTGAAACTCGTCCCGGACGAGTTACGGGAAGCGTCGTACGCACTCGGCGTACCGAAGTGGAAGACGATCCTCAAGGTGGTCGTGCCGACCGCGTTCGGCGGCATCATCACCGGCGTGATGCTCGGCCTGGCCCGGGTGATGGGTGAGACCGCGCCGCTGCTGATCCTGGTCGGCTACTCCAAGAACATCAACCTGAATCCGTTCGACGGGTTCATGGGCGCGCTGCCGACGATGATCAACCAGGACCGGACCGAACTGGCGCTGCAGCCGGCCGCGGACCGGGTCTGGGCGGCGGCACTCACCCTGATCCTCCTTGTCCTGGCACTCAATCTGCTGGCCCGGTTCGTTGCCCGGTTCAGCGCCGTCAAGTCGAAATAGTCACGAGAGGTTCTGAGTCGATATGGCCAAGCGCATCGAGGTCAGTGGCCTCAACGTCTACTACGGCGACTTCAAGGCCGTCGAGGACGTGTCGATGACGATCGAGCCCCGCTCGGTCACCGCGTTCATCGGTCCGTCCGGGTGCGGCAAGTCCACCTATCTGCGGACCCTGAACCGGATGCACGAGGTGATCCCCGGCGCCCGGGTCGAGGGCAAGGTGCTGCTGGACCAGCAGGACCTGTACGGCTCCGGCATCGACCCGGTCGCCGTCCGCCGGGTGGTCGGCATGGTGTTCCAGCGGCCGAACCCGTTCCCGACGATGTCGATCTTCGACAACGTCGCGTCCGGGCTGAAGCTGAACGGCGTCAAGGACCGCAAGCGGCTCACCGAGACGGTGGAGAAGTCCTTGCACGGCGCGAACCTGTGGAACGAGGTCAAGGACCGCCTGGACAAGCCGGGCGCGGGTCTGTCCGGTGGTCAGCAGCAGCGGCTGTGCATCGCCCGGGCGATCGCGGTCGAGCCCGAGGTGATCTTGATGGACGAGCCGTGCTCGGCGCTGGACCCGATCTCCACGCTGGCGATCGAGGACCTGATCGAGCAGCTGAAGGACCGGTTCACCGTGGTCATCGTCACGCACAACATGCAGCAGGCGGCCCGGGTCTCGGACCAGACCGCGTTCTTCAACCTGGCCGCGACCGGCAAGCCCGGCCGGCTGATCGAGATGGGCGCGACCAAGCAGATCTTCTCCAACCCGACCGAGAAGGCCACCGAGGACTACATCACCGGCCGCTTCGGCTGACCCGTTCCACCCAACGGCACGGCCGCCGCTCTCGCGGCGGCCGTTCGCCGTTTCACAGGCAGACGGTCCGCGCGTAGTTCACGCGAGCAAGCACATCGGCAGCCTGGTGCGCGGAGCTCACCCGGACGTGGGTGGTGTGCGTGCGGCCGCCACTCTGAACGCTGACCTGCACGAACCCGGTCGTCGTACGCTCCTTGCACAACAGGAACAACAAGCCGAGCAGGCAGGCCAACGCGAAGACGATGGCCAACGCGATCGCCCAGCCCGGGATCCGCTCCTCCGTCCGCGACATGTCCATCGCCCACCAGTTCGCCCCACGCGTAGGCAACACCCCCGCCGGGCTGACGATCCGGAACTGCTCCACGGAGATGTCGCCGATGGTCACGAGGACCGGTCCGCCGGGCAGCCGCTGCGAGGACTGCTGATGCGGGACAGGCACTGGGAATGGCATCGGGCTCTCGGTCACCCACTCAGCGTAGGGGGCTGGGGAGCGGCGCGGGGGCGTGACCAGGAACCTGTGGAAAAGATAGCCTGCGAGAATTCCTAGACGTCTCAGAAGGGACTGCGGTGAGTACTCCGACGCCTCCCCCCGGCGATGATCAGAACGACCAGAACAGGCCGCAGGACACTCCCGACGAGAGCGGGAACGACCAGCCGAGCCAGTACGGCGAGCAGCAGCAGGATCCCTACGGCCAGCAGCCCGGCCAGTACGGTCAACAGCCTGGGCAGTACGGGCAGCAGCAGCCAGGGCAGTACGGCCAGCCTGGGCAGTACGGGCAGCCGGGGCAGCAGGGCTATGGGCAGCAGCCGGGATACGGCCAGCAGCAGCCAGGGCAGTACGGCCAGCAGCCCGGCCAGTACGGTCAACAGCAGCCCGGGCAGTACGGGCAGCAGCAGCCAGGGCAGTACGGCCAGCAGCCTGGACAGTACGGTCAGCAGCCCGGTCAGCCGGGTCAGTACGGCCAGTACCCGGGCGGGGCCTACGGGTACGGCGCTCCGGCCGCACCACAGAACAACACCCCGCAGGTGCTGTCGATCATCGGCATCGTCTGCTGGTTCTGCTGCGGTATCGCCTCGGTCGTCCTCGGTCTGGTTGCCCAGGGCAAGTTCCGTGAGCAGGGCAAGCCGGACACGCTGGCGAAGGTCGCCTGGATCGGCGGCATCGTCTCGATCGTGCTCTCGACGATCTACACCATCACGCAGTACAGCTGACGGCTCGTCGCGGGCGGCGGCGGTGGTCCGCCCGCGACGCCCTCTCAGTTCAGGTTGCGGGCGACGCCGTACACGATCAGGATCACGGCCAGCGCCTTGGTCAGCCAGCCGACTGTGCGCGGGCCGATCGTCAGCCGGGGCAGACGGATCAGCCGCAGCGATTCGAGCGCCCAAGCCAGCATTTGGTAGCCGATGGCAACACCGATGAGCGGGCCGATCACCAGCACCACCGGGTTGAAGTGCCAGGCCGCGTCCAGATCCCCACGCAGCAAGGCGGCTGCCATCCGGGTCGAGCCGCAGAACGGGCAGTTCAGACCCGTGGTCGCGTGCAGGATGCAGGGAATGCCGATCCGCTGGCCGGACAACTGGTACACGGCCGCGAGGGCGAATCCGCCCACTCCGACGGCCGCCGCGCCGAGCACTCGGCGGTCCAGCGGGCGGACCGGACCGGTCGGCCGGAGTACGACGCTCAGCGAAAGACTCACCGGACAACGGTAACTCTCATCGCGTGGGATCCGTAGCCGGAGCTGAGCCGTCAGACCGTTAGCCTGCAACTCACTCCTCATCTGTATTCACTAGAAGGGATCGTCGTGAGCAATCCGACGCCACCGCCGGGTTACGGCCCGCAGGACCCCCAGCAGCCGGGTCAGTACGGCCAGCCAGGCCAGTACGGGCAGCCCGGGCAGCAGCCGGGCCAGTACGGGCAGCAGCAGCCCAGCTATGGCGGCCAGCAGCCGGGCTACGGGCAACAGCCTGGGCAGTACGGTCAGCAGCCTGGCCAGTATGGGCAGCAGCCTCAGCAGTACGGGCAGCAGCCGGGTTACCCGCAGTACGGCGGTCAGCCGGGCTACCCGCAGCAGTACGGTCAGCCGGGCGGGTACGGCGTACCCAGCAACCTGGCGGCCTGGCCGAACCGGGTCGGCGGCTGGCTGATCGACGTACTGATCATCGGTGTGCCGTACGGCATCGGCGTGGCGCTTGCGAGCGGCAACAACTCGGGCATGGCCATCCTGGCGCTGCTGTTCTACCTGGTCGGCATCGGCCTGGGGATCTGGAACATCGTGTTCCGGCAGGGCACCACCGGGCAGACGCTCGGCAAGTCGGCGCTGGGCCTCAAGCTGGTGGACGGGATCTCCGGCCAGCCGGTCGGTCCGGGCAAAGCGTTCCTGCGCCAGCTCACCCACATCCTGGACGGCGCCGCCTGCTACATCGGCTACCTGTGGCCGCTGTGGGACGAGAAGCGGCAGACGTTCGCGGACAAGATCAACAACACCTACGTCATCAAGCTCTGACGTTTCAGGCTTCATCCGGACGCCGTGGCCTGTTCAGGCCGCGGCGTTCGGCGTTCCCCGCGCCAGCCAATACGATGCCGCAGTGAGTACACCGATGCCACCGCCGTACGGGCAGGACGGCCGGCCCTACCAGGGTGGTCACCAGCAGCAGGGCTACGGCCCGTACGGTCAGCAGCCGTACGGCCAGCCGCCGCCCTACGGGTACGGGCAGATGTCGCCGCCGTACGGGCAACCGCAGTACGGCTACGGCTACGGACCTCAGGTGCCGTTGGCCGACTGGGGCCCGCGGGCCGGCGCCTTCCTGATCGACTCCCTGATCAGTTCGGTGCCGATCCTGATCGGGTACGGCGTGCTCATCGCGAACATCGCGACCCGCGAGAACAACACCTATCCCGATGACGACCCGCAGGCCTCCGCGATCATCGTCTTCCTGCTCGGGATCGTCGCGAGCATCGGCCTGACCCTGTGGAACCGGGTCTTCCGCCAGGGCCGGACCGGACAGAGCGTCGGCAAGAGCGCGCTGCACCTGCGGCTGGTCGACTCCGCGTACTTCCAGCCGGTCGGCGCCGGCAAGGCGTTCCTGCGCGAGTTCCTCAGCGGGGTCTTCAACAACGCCTGCTTCCTGAACCTGCTGTGGCCACTGTGGGACGACCAGAAGCAGACCTGGCACGACAAGGTCATGTCGACGTACGTCCTCAAGGACTGAGGGTCAGCGCGACAGCAGGAAGCCGGCGCAGGTCACCGCCCACAGCACACTGGTGAAGGTGCCGATGATGAACCGCTCGGCGACCGCCTGCGGCGTGACCGAAGCCGGCTGGTCGGGACTGCGCAGCTCCGGATAGCGAGCCAGACCCTTGATGGCCAGCACGACCGCCAGTCCCTCCGGCCAGCCGGCTACCAGTGCCGCGTAGATGGCCAGGCGCTCGAGCGAACCGATCAGAGCGCCGCCGCGGAGCACCTCACCGGCCTTCTGCGTCGACTGCGCTCTCGTGTTGCCCCGGTCGACGAGAGCCAGCACAGAGGTCGTCAGCGGGCCGCCACCGGTCACTGCGAGCCCGCCGGCCAGCAGGAGCAGCACGTTCCACCAGCGCTCGCGCCAACCCTCGACTCCGTCGCCGGCCAGCAGCAGGACGCCGACGGTGATCAGGCAGGCCAGCATCACGCCGCTGAGCACGATCTCCAGCGTCGACCCGGCCTTGGGGACCCACGCCAGAACCGCGAGGATCAGGCCGGCGGCGGTGAACGACAGGATGAGCGCCGTCACGCGGTGGCCCCAGCGTCGAGTAGCTCGGACGCCAGCACTCGTCCACGTTGTTCCTCGGCGAATCCAGCTGCCTGGGCTCGCTGCGTCACCGCGGACTGACTGATGCCGAGCTTCACACCGATCTCGCGCCGGGTCAGCCCTTCGGCCAGCAGGTCGGCGACAGCCCATCCACGTTCGCTCCGACGCCGCAGCACCGACGCCATCAGCCACAGCACCGTCTCGACCTGCTCGGCGCAGTGCGCGTCGGAGCCGACCACGTTGACGTGGTGCGGGCTCGACTTGGCCCGGTTCACCGCCTCCCGCGCGAACACGAACGCGTCCCCGCTGCCGGCCCGCGTACTGCGAGGCAACGGTTGCGCGACCTCACCGACCCCGAGCCCGACGTACCAGATGTCGGCGCGCAGCAACTCGACGATCACCTCGATCGTGGCGCGCGCCTCCGACAGAACGCCCTGCACCTCGTCGCCGGCCGTCCGCTCGAACTTGCGGAGCAAACCGGTCCGCCGCGGCCGGCGGTTCAGGATGTTCAGTAGCTCGGGTACGAGATCGGTCATGCTTCGGCTGCCGCGCTGATCTACGGTGAGAACGAAGACCACTGTGCTGCACCTCCTTCCCGACGCTGTTAAGGCTACAGTCTTATTCACGTAGAGTGAAGGAAAAAACCTGAATCGGTTCACCCGATCACTCCCCGTGATCGTCCGGCGAGAGCGCCGATCCCCTAATTCTCCGCTGGATCCGGGGGTCGAGGCATCTCGACTCGCCCCCCGGATCTCACCGAGAGTCAGCGTGAAACAGGACGCTCACTCCGCCAGCGGCAGGTACAGCTTCTTGTCGTGGGCCTTGAAGGTCTCCGACATCTCGGCGAAGCCGGCCTCGATCGCCTCGGTGGACGTCAGGCCGTGTTCCTCGGCGTACGCGCGGATGTCGGCGGTGATCCGCATCGAGCAGAACTTCGGGCCGCACATCGAGCAGAAGTGCGCGGTCTTGGCCGGCTCGGCCGGAAGGGTCTGGTCGTGGAAGGACCGCGCGGTGTCAGGATCCAGCGAGAGGTTGAACTGATCCTCCCAGCGGAACTCGAACCTTGCCTTCGACAACGTGTCGTCCCAGGCCTGCGCACCCGGGTGTCCCTTGGCCAGATCCGCCGCGTGGGCAGCGATCTTGTACGTGATCACGCCGGTCTTCACGTCGTCGCGATCGGGCAGGCCGAGGTGCTCCTTCGGCGTGACGTAGCAGAGCATCGCCGTACCCAGCCAGCCGATCTGGGCCGCGCCGATCGCGCTGGTGATGTGGTCGTACGCCGGTGCCACATCAGTTGCCAACGGCCCCAAGGTGTAGAACGGCGCCTCGCCGCACAGCTCCTCCTCGAGCCGGACGTTCTCGGCGATCTTGTCCATCGGCACGTGACCCGGACCCTCGATCATCACCTGCACGTCGTGCTCCCAGGCGACCTTGGTGAGCTCACCCAGGGTCCGCAGCTCGGCGAACTGCGCCGCGTCGTTGGCGTCCGCGATGCATCCGGGCCGCAGACCGTCGCCGAGTGAGAACGTCACGTCGTACTCACGCAGGATCTCGCACAGTTCGCCGAAATGCGTGTACAGGAAGGACTCCTGGTGATGCGCGAGGCACCAGGCGGCCATGATCGACCCGCCGCGCGAGACGATCCCGGTGATCCGCCGCGCCGTCAGCGGGACGTATCGCAACAGCACGCCCGCGTGCACGGTCATGTAGTCGACGCCCTGCTCGCACTGCTCGATCACCGTGTCGCGGTACACCTCCCACGACAGTTCGGCCGGATCGCCCTTCACCTTCTCCAGCGCCTGGTACAGCGGCACGGTCCCGATCGGCACCGGCGAGTTGCGCAGGATCCACTCCCGCGTCTCGTGGATGTTCTTGCCGGTGGACAGGTCCATCACCGTGTCCGCGCCCCACCGGGTGGCCCAGACCAGCTTCTCCACTTCCTCCTCGACCGAGGAGGTCACCGCCGAGTTGCCGATGTTCGCGTTCACCTTCACCAGGAACTTCTTCCCGATGACCATCGGCTCGCTCTCCGGGTGCCGCCGGTTCGCCGGGATCACGGCCCGGCCGCGCGCGACCTCGGACCGGACGAACTCCGGGTCCATGCCCTCCCGCAGGGCGACGTACCTCATCTCCTCGGTGATCGTCCCGGCTCGCGCGTGCGCCAACTGGGTCAGCGGAGCACGCCCGGCGATCCAGTCCCGCCGCAGTGCGGGCAGACCGGCCTGTACGTCGATCCGCGCCGACGCGTCCGTGTACGGACCGGACGTGTCGTACAGGTCGAAGTGTTCGCCGTTCGTGAGGTGGACGCGGCGGGCCGGGACCTCCAACTCGCCGCGATAGATCTTCTCCGAGCCCGAGATCGGGCCGGTGGTGACAGTGGGTCGAATCGTGCTGACAGTCACTGTGCTGCTCCCTACGCCGGAATTACCCGGACAGGTTCGGCGGTCGGCGGCGCCGGTCTCCCAGCCGCCCTCTCAGCCCGCTACGGTGCGAGCTCCCGCGATCTCCAATTGTCACCGTCACTCTAACCTGACGTCTTGACCGGGCCGGTAGCGTCGGGGGATGCGAGACCTCGTGTACCCGCCCGTGATCGGCTTCGCGAAGACCGCGTTCAAGGTGCTGGACCTGAAGATCCGGCTGACCGGGACCGAGAACGTTCCACGGACCGGCGGCGCGGTGATCGCGCTGAACCACATCAGCTACGTCGACTTCATCCTGGGCGGATTCGGTGCGGTGCCGAGCAAGCGGCTGGTCCGCTTCATGGCCAAGGACGTGCTGTTCCGCAATCGGTACTCCGGTCCGCTGATGCGCGGCATGCACCACATCCCGGTGGACCGGTCGGCGGGTACGGCGTCGTACCGGGAGGCGATCCGCTACCTGAGCGACGGCGAGATCGTCGGGGTGTTCCCCGAGGCGACGATCAGCCGGTCGTTCGAGCTGAAGGAGTTCAAGTCCGGCACGGTCCGGATGGCCGCCGAGGCCGGCGTACCGGTGATCCCGCTGATCCTGTGGGGGACGCAGCGGATGCTGACGAAGGATCATCCGCGCGATTTCTCCCGGCACCGCGCGATCGCGATCACCGTCGGCGAACCGACCACGGTCGGCACCGACGACGACCCGGCCGAGGCGACCGCACACCTGCGGACGACGATGGCCGGGATGCTCGATCGGACCATCCGCGACTACCCGGAACAGCCGGCCGGCGCCTGGTGGCTGCCCGCGTCGTACGGCGGCGGTGCGCCGACCCCTGAGGAGGCGGAACGCCTGGACCAGGAGGAGCTCGCCCGGCGGGCGGCCCGCCGCAAGTAAGCACACCGTCAGTAACGCGGACAAGACCTTGACCCCCGGGTGACCGCGAGGGTACGAAAGGCTCTTGTTGACAGTGCAGGAAACCTGGGGGGTCCCTGTGACGCCGGCCGGTCGGCGGCGGTACTCGGGTAGGCGGGGTAGGTTGTGTTCGATTCACCGGAAGAGCTGCATCTCTTCGAACCGGGGATGCTGGCGGTGGCGCCGCATGTGGCAGAGCACATCCCGGACGCCGGCGTCTACTTCGTCGACTGGGCCATCCACGACCTGCCGGCCGACCGCGCCCGCGAGGTCGAGTCCGCGGTGAACGGCAGGCGCTGCCAGAACGGCTGGTTCCCGCTGGAGAGCCTGGACAGCATCGGCAGCCGCGGGTACTGGCGCGGTCCGCTCACCTACCTGGCCCGGATGACGGCCGACGACACGACGATCCTGCAGGAGTGGTCGACCAACGGGCTCACCGGCGACGACCAGAGCCGGATCGAGGCGACCGTGAACCACCTGCTCTACCAGCAGGGTCACGCGGCCGCGGCGACCTGGGCCGTCGCGGTCCGCCCGAAGACCTACCTGGACGCAGAGCTGCTCGGCGACCGGCTGGCCGCCGCCTGGGAGTACAACCTCGGCTCGATCCGCTCCAAGGACGTGGCCAGGTCGGTACGGCGCTGGAACCGCTGACGTCAGTGGAACTGCGGAATGATCAGGTACAGCCCGTAGAACACGGCCGCCAGGCAGGCCGCGAAGCAGAGCCCGGCCACTGACGTGTCGACGATCGACGGCAGCTTCTTCTCGGCGATCGCCACCGCCCTCCGCGCCATCGCTGCCACTCCGAGCGCGAACACGACAGCCACCCCGACCCCGAAGATCAGGCTGACCAGGGCCACCTCACCGAGAGCACTCCAGTCGACGTGCATCGCCGTACTCCTCTCAGGCCGCCGCGGCCGTGGTGGCCGGGTACTCGTTGACGTTGTCCGACGTCACCGGGCGGCGGCGGGACGCGAGGTAGATGCCGCCACCGGCCACGATGGCCAGGAGGGCGATGATGACGACGCCGAGGTTGCCGGAGCAGACCTGGGTGGTGGACAGCGGGAAGCCCAGGTGGGCCGAGATCAGCAAGGTCGCGGTCGAGCTGGTCTCCGCGGAGAAGCCCTGCGGCGACTCGATCTCGGTCAGGCCCTCGCCCATCGTCCGGATGATCCGCCAGCCACCCAGGTAGGTGCCGGCGGCGATGGCCAGACCGGCCGAAAGGATCACCCACACCGGCGGCCCGCTAGGTGATCTTGTAGGCCAGGAACGTGCCAGCAGGGCCACGACGCCGGCCACGATCGGTGCGGCCACGGCAGGGACGATGACCTTCTGCACCACCGTGCCGAAGTGCACCGCGCTGCTGCCGGCCGCGATCCAGGTGGCGCCGCCGCCGAAGATGACCGGGACGGTGATCTTGGTGTCGTCGACGAGTCCGCTGGAGATGGTCTTGGCCACCTCGGTGGAGATGAAGGCGCCGACCAGGTTCAGCACTGCCGAGATGGCCACCGCGATCTTGGGTCTGAGCGCGCCGGTGGCGATGGACGTCGGCATCGCGTTGGCGGTGTCGTGGAATCCGTTGGTGAAGTCGAACACCAGTGCGGTGATGATCACCACGACGACGAGGAACGAGAGGTCCATGCGATCACTTGGGGGCGGACGATCAGCAGCGACGATCGACCGTAGGCCGGGTGAGTGAACGTGGAATGAACCCAGCCTGGGAACTGAGAGGGCGTCTGAGAACTCTGCGCCTACTGCGGGGTACTAGGCGCAGGGTTCTCAGACGCCTCTTACTCCAAGATCAGGTGAGCCAGTCCGTAGCAGGCCGCGGCGACCAGGCCGGCGGCCGGGATGGTCACGATCCAGGCCACAACGATGCCTCTGGCAACGCCCCAGCGGACGGCGGACAGCCGCTTGGTCGCGCCGGCGCCCATCACCGCGGAGGTGATCGTGTGGGTGGTGGAGACCGGCGCGTGCAGGCCGATCGCCATCACGTACAGCACGGTCGCGGCGACCGCCTCGGAGGCGAAGCCCCGGGCCGGGTCCAGGTGGATGATCCGGCGGCCCAGGGTGCGCATGATCCGCCAGCCGCCGGAGTACGTCCCGAGCGAGATCGCGGTCGCGGCGGAGAGCTTGACCCACAGCGGGATCCCGTCGCTCTCGTTGACGTGACCGGTGGTCAGCAGGGCGAGGAAGATGACGCCCATCGTCTTCTGCGCGTCCTGCAGACCGTGGCCGAGCGCCACGGCCGCCGCCGACAGCGACTGCGCCAGCCGGAAGCCGCGGGTGACCTTGCCCGGATTGCTGCGCCGGAACAGCCAGAGGATCGCGAGCATCAGCACGAAGGCGCCGAGGAAGCCGACCGCCGGCGACAGCACCATCGGGATGACGACCTTGTCGAGAATCCCGGACCACAGCACCACGCTGCCCGAGGCGATCCCGGCGCCGACCAGACCACCGATGAGCGCGTGCGAGGAGGAACTGGGCAGGCCGAGGCGCCAGGTGATCAGGTTCCAGGTGATCGCGCCGATCAGCGCCGCGATCACGACGACCAGGCCGTGCTGCCCGCTCGGTGCGCTGATGATGCCCTCGCCGATGGTCTCGGCCACCTCGGTGCCGAGGAACGCCCCGAGGAAGTTCATCACCGCCGCCATGGCGAGCGCGACGCGCGGGGTCAGCGCCCGGGTCGAGACCGAGGTCGCGATCGCGTTCGCCGCGTCGTGGAAGCCGTTGGTGTAGTCGAAGACCAGCGCGATGACGACGACCGCGATGACGAGCGTGAACTCCACGCTCAGCTCTCCTTGACGGCGATCTGCTCGACGGTGTTGGCCACGTGTTCGAAGGCGTCGATCCCGGCCTCCAGCAGGTCCACCACGGTCTTGAACTTCATCACGGTCAGCGCGTCGTACTCGCCGCTGAACAGCTTGGCGATGATCCGGCGGTGCACCGCGTCACCGGTGTTCTCCAGCCGGTTGATCTCGATCCAGTACTCGGCCAGGTCCTTCATCGTGCGCAGCCGGGGCATCGTCTCGGCGGTCAGCTGCGCCATCCGCTGGAGCACCTCGATCTGCTCGGCGACCTCCTCCGGCAATTTCTCCAGGTTGAACAGGTGGACCGAGTCGACGGCCTCCTCCATGAAATCCATCACGTCGTCGAGATCGGAGGCCAGCCGGTAGATGTCCTCGCGGTCGAACGGGGTGACGAAGGTCGAGTTGACCCGGCGGATGATCGAGTGGGTGGTCTCGTCGGCCGCGTGCTCGGCGTCCTTCATCTGGGCGGCGATCTGGTGGCTCGACGACAGCCCGGTTCCGGCGGTGCTGCCGAGCAATTCGGCCAGGATCCGGGATCCGTCCACGAGGTGGTTGGCGGATTCGGTGAAAAGGTCGTAGAACGTCGGGTCGTTCGGACGCAGACGTAACGGCACTTCAAGCTCCGGATGAACGAGGGACAAACCGTGAACATGCTAGGGGGAACTTGCGGTTGACGGCGCATCCGCCCGGTCAAGGTAGCGCGTCGGAATGAACTGCCCCAAGGGGACCTGACCGGAGAGTAACCGAATCGTTTCAACGAGTAATCACGGCGTACAGGTCGAAAAGACCCACCACGAGCACCAGTCCGGCCGCGATCCGGAGCACCCGATCGTGGCCGAGGGCATGAACCGCGGCACCCCCGGTACGCCGGTAGACGGCGCTCACCGCCGCCCAGCAGGACAGGGACAGCACCAGTACGACGATGCCGAGGCCGGTGCGGACGTCCGACGTACCGTGGCCGGAGGCAAGCAACAGGACGCCGTTCGCGATCAGGCCGAGGGCGGTCCGGCGCCAGGCGAGCAGGGTGCGCTCGGGCTGCAGCCCGGGATCGGGTGTGCTCATCGCCACAGTGAGAAGATCAGGCCGATCAGGCCGACCACGGCGATCGTTGCCCCCAGCATCAGCGGCAGGCGGGTCAGCGGGAGCGGCCCACCGCGGCGGATCGCGGCCAGGTTCTGCTGCCAGCGGCGGAAGGCGCCCGCCGTGGTGATGATACCGACAGTGACCAGAACGACACCGATGATGCGGGCCGGCCAGCGGTCCGGACCGAGGTCCAGGAACTGCACCGCGGACAGACCGCCGGCGTAGCAGGCCAGTGAGGTCCGCAGGTAGGCCAGATAGGTGCGTTCGTTCGCCAGGGTGAAGCGGTAGTCGGGTTCGCGCTCTTCGTACTCCTCCGTCATCCGCAGCTCACCAGGCCGTTCTTCTGCTTCAGTGTCAGCACACGCCTCACGCTACTGCTCACCTGTGCGGCGAACGTCTTGTCCTGCTCGGCCTTGGACACCAGCGCGTTCACCATGGTGGCGGTCTGCGACGCCGTGGCGTTGATCACGATGTCCCCGCCGGCCGCCACGAACCGCGTCGCCCGCTGCCCCACCGGCACCGACTTGACCTCCGCGGCCGCTCCGACGTCGTCGGTGATGACCACTCCGGCGAACCCGAGGTCCCCGCGCACCATCCCCTGGATCACGGTCCGCGAGAACACGGCACGGTTCTTCGGATCGATCTTGGCGTAGGTGACGGTGGCGATCATCACCATGTCGCTCCCCGCCCGGACGCCGTCCGCGAACGGCTTGAGGTCGGCATCCCCGCGGACGGTGACGTTGTCGACCACTCCGGACGAGAAGTCCGTGTTGCCGCGCACCCGGCCGAGCCCCGGGAAGTGCTTGACCGAGGTCATCACTCCGGCCGACCGCATGCCGCGTACGAACGCCTGGACCGGCGGGCCGACCTCGGCCGGGGTATTGCCGTACTCACGGTCCAGACTGCCGATCGGCGCGTTCTGACTCTTCAGAGAGCTCGGTACGACGTCAGCCACCGGAGCGAGGTTGAGGTTCACACCGGCCTGCTTGAGCTGGTCGCCCCAGTGGTCCGCGTTGCTGGTGAGCTTGGAGCTGGACCAGGTGCCCTGCACGGTTGCCGCAGGGATGCGGTCGAACCCGGGGCCCTTGAGGCGCTGGATCTGTCCGCCTTCCTGGTCCGCAGCGATCAGCGGCCGAACGCCCTTGACCGTGGCGGCAGTCCTGGCGGCAGCCATCGCCGTACGCGTGTGGGAGAGGCTGCCACCGGTGCCGAGCAGGAGTACGCCGCCGGGCTTCTCCTGCTGGACGATGGAGCGCTGGCTCGAGGTCATGCCGTTGGCGCTGATGCCGGTGAGGATCAGCTGGGCCGCCTTCTCGCTGAGCGTGAGGGCTTTGAGCTTCTGGTCGACGCAGCTCGCCGGTGTTGCTGTCGGCCTGGGAGTCGGGGTTGCTGACGGTGTCGGCGTCGTGGGTGACTCGGTGGTCGGCGGCTGGGTCGTCGGCAGCGGTACCGACGATGAGGGCGCCGTACTCGGACCGGCCGTGGGTGGAGAGTCGGTGTCGCTGCAGCCTGCGAGCAGGAGAGCCGTCAGCAGGACCAGAGCGGCTGGATGCCTCATTGTCAGCGTCGCTCCCAGGCGGCGCGGTCGACCGTGTCGCCGGAGTGCCGGGCGAGCGTCGCGCAGAGGTCGTAGAGGTGCTCGACCTGCTCCTCGCTGAGCGCGTCGAAGATCGACTTGCGGACTTCCTCCACATGACCGGGTGCGGTCTCGACCAGCTTCTGCCGGCCGAGGTCGGTGATGATCGCCACCTGACCACGACGGTCGGACTCGATCGCCTCCCGCCGTACCCATCCGGTCTGCTCCAGCCGGTTCACGGCGTGCGACAGGCGGCTGCGTGAACCAAGGGTGGCGACCGCGAGCTCACTCATCCGCAGCCGGCCGTCAGGTGCGTCGGACAGCCGGACCAGGATCTCGTAGTAGGTGTGCGGGATTCCGGCATCGCGTTGCAGTTGCTGCTCGATCCGGGTGTTCACCACACGCTGGGCCGCGATGAACGCTCGCCATGCCTGCTGCTCTGTCTGGTTCAGCCACCGGGGTTCCGCCATCCCCGCAGCGTAGCCAGTACGGCTCCGTCACGCTCGTTCAGCCTAATCAGCAGTACGGCGGCCGCACAGACCAGCATGCCGATCACCGCCAGCGCACCGATCGTCTCGTCGAACATCAGGTACGCGATCACCATTGTGGTCGGCGGTACGAGGTACAACAGACTGCTGATACGAGTGGCACCGGACAGCTTGAGGTTGACCAGGTAGAGGCCCCAGCCGCCACCTGTTGCCAGCAGCACCAACCAGAACACGGCACCGTAGAAGCCCGGCTCGTTCGGCACAGTCAGTTGGTCGGTGGTCACGGCCAGCGCGACGAACAGCACAGTGGAAACGAGGCTCTGGATGCAGAGCGCGTCGAGCGAACTGGTGGCGGGCTTGCGGCGGCGTTCCAGACACGTGCCGACGACCATGCCGAGCACACCTCCCAGTGGCACCAGGAAGAGCACCGGTGAGAGGTGGCCGGCGTGGAGGTCGTCCGCGACGACGAGAGCGACTCCGGCGAGGCCGAGTGCCAGACCGATCCACTGACGTCGATTGACGGGTTCGTTGAGCAACGGTCCGGCGACTGTGGCGATCAGGATCGGTTGGAGCGAGCCGATGAGGGCAGTGACGCCCGCACTGATGCCATGGTCGATCCCGGTGAAGATGAGGCCCAGATAGACGAACTGGGTGAGTACCGCCATCCCCACTTGGGTCACCAGGTCCCGTTTGGTCACTCGTGGGCGGCGGATGGCGAGGATCACCAGAGCCAACGCGCCCGCAACCACGTAGCGCCAGGCCAGCAGGTCGAAGGCGGTCGTGTACTGCGTCCCCCACCGGGCGCCGATGAACCCGGAACTCCAGAACACGACGAACCCGGTGCCCGCGATCACAGTCACCGCGGGCAGACGTCGTACTGGAAGGGCCTGTGTGGTCATGAGGACACGGTAAACATACAGGTCGGTATACTGTCAGTGTGCTAGCTCAGCAGATGAGACTGCGGGTGGATCGCGGGCTGTCCGAGGAGGCCCGGCTGACGCCGGCCGGGGAGCGGATCCTGGCCGCGGCGTCGACGCTGTTCTACGAGCAGGGGATCCGGACGGTCGGCGTGGACACGATCGCCGCGGCCGCCGACGTGACCAAGAAGACGCTGTACGACCGGTTCGGTTCGAAGGATCGGCTGATCGCGGCGTACCTCGAGCGGCGGAACCGGGTCTGGCACGCGTTCCTCGACGAACAGCTCACGGCGCGCGAGCCCGGTACGCCGGAGGAGGTCATCCTGGCGTTGTTCGGGGCACTGACCGACTGGGTGGCGGGGTCGCGGAACGGGTGCGGGTTCATCAACGCCAGCGTCGAGCTGGCCGCACCGGACCACCCGGCGATGCCGGTGATCGTCGGGCAGAAGTAGTGGATGCGGTCCGAGTTCAAAGCACAGGCCGAGCTGGCGGGGCTTGCGGACGCGGATGAGCTCGCCGATCGTCTGCTCCTGCTGCACGAGGGCGCACTGGTGAGCTATCGGGTGGCGGCGATGGATGACGCGACCGAGGTCGCGAGCCGTGCCGCCGCCGACATGCTGGCCACGTGGCCGCGGATCTAGCCGTTGCTGCGTCTCATGATGGTCAGACCGACCAGGCGGGACACCACCATAGCGACGTACCCGAGCCCGGCGAGCTGCTCGAGCATGACCACCGACCTGGCCCAGGACGTGATTGGGACGATGTCGCTCAGCCCAGTGCTGGACAGCGTGGTGAAGCTCAGGAACAGCAGCTCCATCCAGGTGCGATCGTTGGCCGGGTCAACGGCTGCGGTGAAGCTCCCGGGGACGAGAGCCTGCACGAACACGTACAGGTAGGCGAAACCCCAAGCCACCAAGGTGAACGTGGCACCGGTGGCATACAGCTCGTCGGCACTCACGTCATGGTCGGACAGCATGTACCGGAGCAGGCTGTACGCCGCGTAGAAGTAGAAGGCGGCGTGCAGTAGGCCGGAGATCGCGATCACCGGCTCGGTCGGGTTAGCTGCGTCGACCAGTGACAGGGCGACGGCTGGGATGCCCAGACAGATGCTGACCCAGGTCAGTCCGGGTGTGGCGCGCACCGAGAACACGGCGAGCGCCAGTACGACGATTCCCAGGATCTCGAACGCGACCCGTCCGCCCCGGGATCCCTCCATCGCCGGGTAGACGAGCACGCCGAGCAACTGCACCACAAGCAGAACAGCGGACGGGTGCCGGCGCGCGCTCCCGACGACAGTCATGTCCCGGCCTCCCCCGCCTTGCGGGACTCGATGATCGCCGCGCGGCGTGCCAGCCGGTGGTCCCGCCGGATCTCCGCCTCCCGCAGCCGCCGCCGCTCCTCGTCGGTCTCGGCGATCACCTGTGGGACCTCGCGCGGCTTCCCGTGCTCGTCGACCGCGACGAACACCAGGTACGCCGAGGCGACGTGAACCTCCGGTCCGACGGCGTCCCACCGGTCCGCGGTGATCCGGACACCGACCTCCATCGAGCTTCGGCCGGTCCAGTTGACCTGACCGCTCAGGTGGATGACGTCACCGACCCGGACCGGCACCAGGAACACCATCTCGTCCATCGACGCGGTGACCGCCGCGCCGCCGGAGTGCCGGGCCGCGACGACGCCGGCGACCGAGTCGACCAGGGTCATGATCACGCCACCGTGCACTGTCCCCAGCAGGTTGGTCTCGTTCTGCGCGGTGATGTGCGACAACGACAACCGCGTCACCGACGTCGGCCGTGACGACGGAGTGCTGGCCATGCCGACTCCTTCTGGGTGGGTCCTACCGGTGGGTCTGCGCAGACTATCCCGGGCGGGTTGTCCACAGATTCGAAATCACCGGTCGCGACGGGTGCCGATCCTCGTACTTTCTCTGGGCGAGGAGGTGGTCCCGATGACCATCGACACCTGCACCGACCACCATGCCCAAGGCAACCACTCCGACCGGCCGGATCCGGTCCTGACTCCCCTGACCCGCGGCCAGGCCGCGCGGTTGATCAGCCTCGGCCTGTCCACCGCGGCCCGACTCGGTCTCGACGTCACGTACGAGGGCGGCGCCGCGCTCGTCCCGGTCGAGCCGTCCGCGTCCAGCCCGGTTCTCGGCTTGAGCAACCTGGCCCGCGTCATCGCCCGGTTCGACGAGGACCGCTGGCCGGCCTTGGTCGAGGAGCACTTCGTCCAACTCCAGGAACGGCTCCGCGAAGGCCCACCACTCCCACCGACCGATCCCGAACGGGATCTGATCCAGCGTCTCGTCCCCCGCGACGCCCTGCCGACCGAGTGGACCTCCGGACGCCCCGACTTCCTTCCCGGGCTGCTGTCCGTTCCGTCGACCACGGAGGACGGCGTGGTCACCATGTACCTGGACCCCACCGACTTCGGTCTCACCTGGTCCGAAGCCGAGCGACACGGCCTGACCAACCTGCGTCGCATCACCGACCACGTCGAGTACCTGACCCAGGACGACCTCCGGATCGCGGCCGTCACCGGATCGCCGTACGCCGCCTCCCGGGCCCTTGTCCTCGACACCGTGCTCCGCGAATCCCTCCACACCGAGACGCCGTCCTACGGCGTACTTGCCGCGCTCCCCTCTCGCGACCTCCTGCTGATCCATGTCATCGAGGACCTTTCGGTGATCCCTGCCCTGGGGCTGATGCTCAACCTGACGGCCCGCTCCCACAGCCACGACCCAGGTCCTCTGTCACCTGACGTCTACCTGGTCACCCGGACGGCCGACACCCCATGGACCTGGCATCCCGCCACCACGTCCTCCCCCGACCACACGCCACTCCGTCTCTCCTCGCAACTCCAGTCGCTCACGCAGAATCTGGCCACCCGAGAATCTCCACCGACCTGAGTGCCACGCCGGAGCCTGTCCGGGCGTCCTCAGGAGTGAGGTGAGGTGGATGCGCAGAGTTCGGTTGGGATCGGTCGCCGTGGTCGTTGCGGCTGTCGTTGGTGCCGGTGTTGTGGCCGGCTGCGGGGATGAGGCTGCAGGTGGCTCGCCGGGGATTCCGTATGGGTCTCCGGCGCCGTCCGCCAATGACCCTGCCGTGACGGCTGCCGCGGATGTGCTGAACCCGTTGCTGCTTCGGGATTTCGCAGAGTCGTTCGCCGGACTGGTGCTCGATCACGACAAGCGCGTCGTGATCGTGTACCGGAAGCCTGATGCCGCTCTCGATGCCCGGGTGCGCGAGAAGGTCAAGGGCGTCACCGTGCAACTGCGCGACGCGCGGATGAGCCAGCGCGAGATGGCGGACCTGAGGGATCGAGTGATCGCTGACACCGGCTACTGGAGCGAGCATGGTGTCTCAATCAACGGTGCCGGGCCAAAACCGGACGGCTCCGGCGTCGAGGTGATGACGACATCCGGCAGCACATCGGACCAGAAGCAGCTCAGAGCCCACTACCGAACCAACGCCATCCTCGTAACCCAAGGCCAACCAGCCATCGCAGTCCCAATGACCATCCCAGCCCCCCTCAAACGCCCCATCACCCCAATAACCCCACCACCCCGCTAGCAAGAGTCGGCAAGGTGCGGGATCGGGCTGACGTGGCTGCGGGCCGGTGGGTTGGAAGGGGCAGCCTACGCGGCCTGTCGAACGGAGAGGTTCGCGTCAGGTGGTGGGGGGTTTGAAGTGGCCGGGCCAGTCGGAGTGGCGGATTCGGGTGATGGAGCGGACTTCGCCGAGGGTGGACCATTCATCCTTGCCGAGGCGGGCCAACGGACGCAGGAGGTGGATGTCGGGGCGGTCGTCGACCATCACGGCCTCGTCGATCGCGAGGTGGCGGACCTGACCGATCACCACGGTGGAGTCGCCCAACTCGACGGTGGTGTGCAGGGTGCACTCGATGGCGACCGGTGACTCCGCGACGCGAGGTACGGCGACTGTGCGGGCGGGCTCGGTGGTCAGGCCAACGGCTTCGAACTCGTTGATCTCCGGCGGGAAGTTGGTGCCAGTGGCGTTGACCTGCTCGAACAGCGGCTCGGCGGCGAAGTTGACCACGAACTCGCGGGTGGCCTCGACGTTGTTCAGGCTGTCCTTGCGGCCGACCGAGGTGAACTGGACCATCGGCGGCTGCACGCACGCCACGGTGAAGAACGAGTGCGGCGCCAGGTTGAGAACGCCGTCGGCGGACAGGGTCGAGACCCAGGCGATCGGGCGTGGTACGACGATCGAGTTCAGCATCGCGTAGAACTCACGCCGTCCGAGGGCTTCCGGATCCAGGTCGACACGCACGCTCGCAGTACATCAAATCCGGTGGACGCCGTGGCGCACCGGCTGAAGGATCGAGACGACGGACGCCAGAACGCAACGGAGGTGTGTGTGGGAGATCACCACGATGAGCCCGGAATCCCCGAGGTCGGGCGGCGGCATGGGGTTGGGGCGGGGCAGATTGTTGAGGTTGCGGGTGGGGTGGCCAATCGGGGGTTCGTGCTCGGGGAGGAGTTGTTTCTGCGGGTGTGCCGCGCGGGGTTCGAGGGCGATCTACGTAAGGAGGCCGCGGTCGTGCCGGTCGCCAGGGCGGCGGGCGTGCTGACGCCGGCGATCATCGAGTACGACGACAGCCGGGCGATCATCGACGCGCCGTACGTCGTGATGCAGCGGGTGCACGGCGTCGAGCCGACCGATGGACCACCGAAGGGCCTGGCAGAACAGTTGGCGCGCCTGCACCAGCATGAGCGGACCGAGATCCCCGGGCTGCCGCAGGACGACCGCGACGATCCCTGGCAGACGGTCGACCAACTGGCGGAGCGCGGGACGATCGATCTCGGGACAGCGAAGTGGCTGAGCGACTGGTTCACCCGGCTGTCCGGCCGTTTCGCCCGGAACGAGACCAAGGTGCTGATCCACGGAGATGTTGCCGCACACAACCTTCTGGCCGGCCCGGACGGCGACCTGCGGGCGCTGATCGACTGGGGTGATGCCGCCCGGGCCCCGCGCGGCATGGACTTCGCCAAGCTGCCGCTGGAGCATGTCGCCGCGATCCTGCCGGAGTACGTCCGCCACACGCAGCACGCCGTACGGGAGGAGGAGGTGGCTGCGGCCACGCTGTGGTTCCACCTGGATTGGGGGCTGGGGAAGCTGACCGCCGACCCGTGGCCCGGGCAGCGGCACTGGACCGCACCGCCCGGTAGCCGGGTGCTCGGGTTGCTGCGGTTCTTCGCCGCCGGACCGCCCGAGCCGTGGCGTGACCTGACCTGATCAAGAAGGCGGGGTTCTGGCTCTCAGTGCTGGGGTTTCTGCTGTAAAACAAGGGGTTTGCACCTGTCACGACATGCGGCAGACTGGGTTCTCGTGACTGACTACGTAGCCGCCCAGGACCGGTACGACGACCAGATGGCCTACCGCCGGACGGGGCGCAGCGGCTTACAGCTGCCCGCGATCTCGCTGGGGCTGTGGCACAACTTCGGCGACGACAAGCCGTTCGACACGCAGCGCGACATCCTGCGCCGGGCGTTCGACCTCGGCGTCACGCACTTCGACCTGGCGAACAACTACGGCCCGCCGTACGGCTCGGCCGAGACGAACTTCGGTACGCACTTCGCCCGGGACTTCGCCAAGTACCGCGACGAGCTGATCCTGTCCACCAAGGCCGGTTACGACATGTGGCCGGGTCCCTACGGCCAGGGTGGCGGCTCGCGGAAGTACCTGCTCGCCTCGCTGGACCAGTCGCTGGCCCGGATGGGCGTGGACTACGTCGACATCTTCTACTCGCACCGATTCGACCCGGACACCCCGCTCGAGGAGACGATGGGTGCGCTGGACTCCGCCGTACGTTCGGGCAAGGCGCTGTACGCCGGCATCTCGTCGTACTCGGCGGACCGGACCCGGGAGGCGGCGCGGATCCTGCAGGAGCTGGGTACGCCGCTGCTGATCCACCAGCCGTCGTACTCGATGCTGAACCGCTGGATCGAGGAGGACCTGCTCGACGCCGTCGGCGAGCTGGGCGTCGGCGTGATCGCGTTCTCGCCGCTGGCGCAGGGCGTGCTCACCGACCGCTACCTGAACGGCGTCCCGGCCGACTCCCGCGCCGCGCAGGGCAAGTCGCTGAACCCGGACTCGCTCACCGAGGACACGCTGAAGCACGTCCGCGCGCTGGCCGAGATCGCCAAGGAGCGCGGCCAGTCCGTCGCCCGGCTGGCGCTGGCCTGGACGCTGCGCGACGACCGCGTCACCAGCGCGCTGATCGGCGCCTCCAGCGTCGCCCAGCTCGAGGACAACCTGGCCACCGTCCGGAACCTGAAGTTCAGCGCCGAGGAGCTCGAGGCGATCGACGCCGACGCCGTCGAGGCCGGCATCAACCTGTGGAAGAAGAGCTCGGACGGCTAGCCCCCGGGCGCGAGGGTCACGGTACGGGGTCGGGTGGTTGCGGTGGCCCCGGGTTGGGCACAGGCTGGAGGAGAGACCCTCCTGGAGGTGGTTGTCATGACCGCTTCGACGCTCGAACTGGCCTTGACCTACGAACATGCCCGGATCCGTGAGCTGGCTGACCAGGCTCACCACCCGGCCGCCGCGCACCCCGAGCGCAGACATCAGACCGACTGGTTCTACGCCATCGCCGCGCAGCACCTGGCCGCCGCCGAAGACGTCCTCCTCCCGCACGTACGCCGGCTCCCCGACGGCAGCAGCCTGGTCACCAGGTACGTCGGCAACGCGAAGGAGCTGGAGCGGTCACTGCGCTTCCTGAAAGGACGCCAGTACGGCGACAGCCGGGTGCAGAACCTGACCGACCTGGAGGTGTGGACGTCCGTCGATCGGCTGCTCGCCGAACACGAGCGGCTGGAGACGTCGTACACCCACCAGATCTGTGAGCAACTGGACGACTCGCACGTGAACACGCTGACCGAAGAGATCCTGCAAGCCGAGGAGGTCGCGCCCACGCGGGCGCATCCGTACTCGCCGCACACCGGCATGGCGGGCCGGATGGTGCACCGCATGTGGCGGCTGGCAGACAGCGCCTGGGACAGCGCCGAAGGACGCGTCATCCCGACCAAGTACCACGTGCATCCGAAACGCGACTCCGCCCTGTCCCACTACCTCTACGGCACCGCGATCACGGAGGACCAGGAAGAGCAGCACTAGACGCAAAGTGACCGGGCCCGGGTCCTCGGATGCCTCCGAGGGCCGGGCCCGGTCTGCCTGCTCTCACTGCGCCTGGTTGTGGGAGCCGGCGGGTCCCGCCTCCACTGCGCCTGGTGTGTGGAGGTGGGTCCCAACACCCTCCCCCGCTGCGCCTGGTGTGCGGGGGAGGGCGGTCAAGGGACTACTTCAGACCGTCGATCGCCTTCTTCGCGCCTGGGTGCAGCGGCACCGGGTCGGTCTTCTCGGCGTTGTCGAGCGTGATGTCCTTGGCCGCCGCGTTCACCGCGACCAGGGCGTCCTTGTTGTCGTACAGCACCTTGGTCAACTGCTCGGCCAACTCGTCCTTCATGTCGGAGCGGACCAGCAGCACGTTCGGCACGATGATCGTCGCCACGTCGGCCGGCTGCTTGTACGTCGCCGCCGGGATCGGTGCCTGACTGTAGACCGGACCGTACTTGTCCTGCATCTTCGGCAGCAGGTCGACGATCGGGATCAGCTTCACGCCCTTGCCCATGCTCGTCATCAGGTCGGTGATGCCGCCGGTCGGCAGGCCACCGGACCAGACCAATGCGTCGATCGTGCCGGACTTCATCGCGTCGACCGACTCGGGCAGGCCGAGCCGCTGCGCGGTGACGTCCTTGGCCGGGTCCAGGCCGGCGGCCTCGAGCAGCCGCCGGGCGATCACCTCGGTGCCGGAGTTCGGCGAACCGGTGGAGACCCGCTTGCCCTTCAGGTCCGCGATCGAGTTGATCCCGGCCGACGTACGGACCGCGACCTGCGTGTAGTTGTTGTAGAGCCGGGTCAGGGCGACCACGTCCTGCTTGGACTTGAAGCTGTTCTCGCCCTTCACCGCGTCGGCCGCGGTGTCGCCGAGCGAGAACGCGATGTCGTAGTTGCCGGCCACCAGGCCCTGCACGTTCTGCACCGAGGCGCCGGTCTCACTGGCCGTCGCCCGGTACCCGGACATCTTCTGCGAGATCACCGAGGCCAGCGCGCCACCCAACTGGTAGTACACGCCGGTCGTGTTGCCGGTGGCAATCGTCAGCCGGCCTCCGGCCGCCGTACCGGAGCCGGTCGGTTCACGCTGCCCGCCACAGGCAACCAGCGAGAAGACAGCAGCGAACGCCACCGCGGCGGTGGGCAGGCGACGGAGTCTCATGAGGTGACGGGTCCTTCCTTCGGGGTGGCGGCACCTGACCGGGATGGTGGGGTGGGGTCAGACTTCGAACTGCGTTGCCGCCGGACCAGATTGATGACGACGGCAACAAGTAGCAAACCGATTCCGGCCGTGATGGTTACGGGCGCGAGGTAAAGCAGCAGCACGGCCGCCGGGACACACAGCAACCGCTCGACCCAACTCGTCGCCACCACGATCCAGCCACCGGTCACCACCGCGAGCGCGGCGACCGCGAGCATCGACACCGCCAGCGTCCACAGCATGCCGACGAACGATCCCTGACCGAGCAGGTGTGCACCGTTGTCGGTCAGGACGAACGCGAACGGCACCAGGAAGGCGGGCAGCGTGTACTTCCAGGCCTGCCACATCGTCGGGATCACCTTGCCGCCGGTGATGGCGGACGTCGCGACCGCGGCCAGTGCGGTCGGCGGCGACACCTCGGACAGTACGGCGTAGTAGAAGATGAACATGTACGCCTCGGGCTGCGTCACCCCGAGCTGGGTCAACGCCGGCGCGATGATCACCGCGGCGATGATGAACGAGGCCGTCACCGGCACCGCCAGGCCCAGGATCAGTACGGCGATCGCCGACAGCAGCACGGTGAGCGACAGCACCACGGTGTGGTTCTCGGTCAGGCCGTGTGCCGCGCTGACGATGATCTCGGCCAGGTTCAGCCCGAGTCCGCTCTGCGTGGTGACCGCGACGATGATGCCGGCGGTCGCACAGGTCGCCGCCACCGGCAGCACCGACCGGGTGCCCTGGGCAAGCGCTTTGAACAGCCGCCCGGCGGTCAGCCGGTGCTCGCGATCCAGGAACGACAACCCGAACTGGATGATCACCGCGTAGACCACGGCCTTGAACGGCGGTACGTCGACCGCCATGAAGCCGATGATCACGAACAGCGAGAGGAAGTGGTACCCGAACCGCAGCAACAACCGCAGTGCCGAGTCCGAAGAGGTCTCGGCCGACTTCGTCCCGTGCCGGCGGGCGTCGATCTCGATCGCGAGCAGGATGCCCAGGTAGTACAGGATCGTCGGGATGACGGCGTACCCGAGCACGGTCAGGTAGGAGACGCGCAGGAACTCGGCGATGATGAACGCGGCCGCGCCCAGGGTCGGCGGCGACAGGATCGCGCCGATGCCGGAGGCGGCGAGCATTCCGCCTGCCGGTTCGGGCGGGTAGCCGGCCCGGCGGAGGATCGGCCACGACACCGTGCCGAGCGATACCGCGGTCGCCGTGCCCGAGCCGGACACACTGCCCAGCAGGAAGCCGGCCAAGGTGACCGTGCGACCGGGCGCGGTCCGGCTGCGCTTGAAGGCGGCGAACGACAGGTCGATGAAGAACTTGCCGGCCCCGGAGTAGTCCAGCACCGCGCCGTAGATGGTGAACAGCACGATGTAGCTGGCCGCGACGCTCAACGGTGTGCCGTAGAACCCGGCCGTGCCCATCGTGAACTGCGCGATGATCGCGTCGAAGTTGAAGCCCTGGTGCGCCAGCGACCAGGTGTAGGGCAGGTAGCCGCCGTAGTAGGCGTAGGCGATGAAGACCAGGCTGAAGACCGGCAGCACCCAGCCGGTCGTACGACGGCAGGCCTCGAGCAACAGGATGAGCAGGACGGTCCCGGCGAGGATGTCGAGAGTCGTCGGAGCCTGGCGCCGTTCCAGATAACCGTCGAAGTCGATCAGCGGGTAGACGCAGACCACCAGCGCGACCACGGCCAGGATCCAGTCGGTGATCCCGGGGTCGTCGGTGGCCCGGTTCTTGAACGGGTTGAGGAACGCCGGGACCTTCCAGCCCCGGTAGCACAGCAGCGTGATCGGCAGAACGGCTGCGAGAAAGATCACCAGGTAAAACTGCGTTCCCTGTGGTAAGGGGAAGAACACCTGCCAGAGCACGCCGACGCTGACGATGGCGCACCAGACCGAAATCACCAGGTCGAGGGCAGGCCTCAGCCGCCGAGCCGGGCGTTCCTGCTCGTACTCGGCCAGTTCTTCCTCGGAGGGCGCGGTCAAGCCGCCCCCCGTACCGATACCGACAGTCATCTACCGGTTCCCTCCTGTGGTCGGAAGGCTAATGTTGCCGAACACTGCATGCAGTCGCGTGATTACGTCTTTACCAAGATCTGACACACATGAGCGTCTCCTGGCCTACGATCACCGCATGAGTGGCGCGGTACGGATTCTGCTGGTCGAGGACGATCTCGATATCGCCAATGCCCTGATACCCGCGTTGCGGCGCTACGGCCTGATGGTGACGCACGTCCGGACGGCCGCGGACGCCCTCGCGGCGGACCCCGGCGACCTGGTCCTGCTGGACCTCGGGTTGCCCGACGGGGACGGCATCAACGTGTGCCGGCAGATCAGGACGGTGTCCGACGTACCGGTGATCGCGGTCACCGCGCGCGGTGAGGCCGCCGACCGCGTGCGCGGGTTGCGCAGCGGCGCGGACGACTATGTGGTCAAACCGTTCGCGATATCCGAGCTGCTGGCCCGCATCGATGCTGTACTTCGTCGTACCGGCCTTTTGCAGCCCCGCCCCCGGGTGACCGTCGGCGACCTGACCGTGGACATCGAGGCCCGGACGGTGCAGGTCGCGGACAAGCCGATCAGTCTGACCCGCAAGGAGTTCGACGTGCTAGCTGTGCTGGCCGCCCACCACGGCCGGGTGGTGCCGCGCGAACAGGTCGCCCTGTACGCCTGGCAGTCCGTCTTCGAAGCCTCGTCGCGCACGATGGACGTGCACGTGGCGAGCCTGCGCGCCAAGCTCGGCCGGCCCGAGCTCGTGCAGACCATCCGCGGCGTCGGCTACCGCCTGGGTTCGGACTGACCGTTGCGCCGTCGACTGCTGCAGTCCCTCGTTCCGATGGTCGTCGCACTGGCCATCGTGGCCGTCGTACCGCTGGCCAACTACATCGCCACGAGTACGTCGCGCACCCTCTTCCTGTCCCGCAGCAACGACGCGGACTGGTTCGCCGCCATGGCCGAGGCGCCGCTGCAGTCCGGTGACATCGCCAACCTGCGTGAGATGGCGGTCCGGTACCAGGAGCTCTACAACACGCCCGTGTTCGTCGTCGACGTCGACTCACGGGTCGTGGCTACCTCGGTGTCCGGCGTCGACGTGGACGAGCCTGACCTCGAGGCCGCCCTGCACAGCACCCTGGCCGGCCGCCTGCCGCCCGAGCCGCCGGCCCTGTGGCCGTGGCGGTCCGGCGAGATGGTGGTGGCCCGTCCGGTCGTCAACAACGGCAGCGTGCTGGGTGCAGCGGTCCTGCGGGTTCCGACCGAGGAGGCCCGCGACCAGGTGCAGCGCGGTCTGCTGCTGCTCCTCGGCGGACTGCTGATCAGCATCGGCGCAATCATCATCGGCATCGTCCGCCCAATCACCCGCTGGGTGCTGCGGCCGCTGGGTGACCTGGACAACGCCACCCACCAGATCACCCGCGGCGCACTGGACACCCGGGTGTCCACCGACGGACGCGCACCGGAGCTGCGCCGCCTCGGCGACAGCTTCAACTCGATGGCGCTGAGCCTCCACCAGGCCCGCCAGCGTGAGCGGGAGTTCGTCGCCGACGCCTCGCACCAGCTCCGGACGCCGCTGACCTCGGCGCGGATCCACATCGAGGGCCTGTCCCGGCTGTCGCCGACCGCGCGGTTCGCGCTCAGCGACATCGACCGGCTCGGCCGGATCGTCCAGCGGCTGTCCCGGCTGGCCGGCTCGGACCGCCCCGGAGCCGATGCCGAGGGCAACGAAGAGCCGCTGGACCTGGCCCAGGCGGTGAAGGAGCGGCTGGTCGGTTGGAAGGCCGTGTACGCCGCCGACGACATGGAACTGATCATCGGCGAGATGGTGCCGGGCGGTGTGGGTCCCGAGCTCGAGGTGGACGACATCCTCGACGTACTGCTCGACAACGCCTCCAAGTACGGCGCTCCGCCGGTCGAGGTGTCGGTGACCCGGGACGGCACCGAAGTGGTGCTGTCGGTCCGCGACCACGGGCTCGGCCTCGGTTCGCGGGACCTGAAGAAGGTCGGCGAGCGGTTCTGGCGCAGCGCGCACCACCGGGAGATGCCGGGCACCGGTCTGGGGCTGGCGATCGTCCGCTCCGAGGCCGCCCGGGTCGGCGGCCGCGTCGTCGCCCGTCCGCCGATCGGCGGCGGCCTGGTGATCGAGGTCCGCGTCCCGCTGATCGACGACTACGACGCCTGAGCCGGACGTACGGCGTACGCCGCGCTCAGATGTGGTTCTCGCGGTACCAGCGCTCGGCCGCCGGGTGCAGCGGGATCGGCATCGTCGCGATCGCCGAGCGCGGGTCGAGTGCGCCGGCCTCCGGATGTGCCGCGATCAGATCGTTCTGGCGGCGGAACAGGGTGTTGACCGTCCACCAGGCCCACGAGTCGGACAGGTTCGGCTTGGCCACGATGTAGTTCGGGATCGCCAGCGTCGGCACCGAGCTGGCCAGCTTGTACGCCGACGGCGGGATCGCGGACACCACGTAGCCGCCGAACTCCTTGAGCGCGATCGTCTGAGCGACGTTGCCGATGTCGAGCAGCCGGAAGCCGATCGAGTCCTGCAGCTTGCCGATCGGCTCGGTCGGCACGCCGCCGCTCCAGATCAGCGCGTCGATGCCGCCCCTCGCCTTGGGGTCCTCGGCCTTCGCCTCCAGCGCCTTGACCGAGTCCTCCAGGCTGAGGAACCGCTTCGTCACCTTCACCCCGGCGGTGTTGAGGATCAGGTCGGCGACGATCCTGGTGCCGGAGGTCTGCTGGCCGACACTGACCACCTTGCCCTCGAGCGCCTTCAGCTCCTGGCCCTTGAAGGCCATCGGCACGACCACGTGCACATAGTTGTCGTACGCCCGGGCCAGCGCGCTGAACTTCAGCTTCCCGGAGGCGAACATCCCGGTCGCCTCGTACGCCGCCAGCGCGGTGTCCGACGTACAGAAGCCGATGTCGGCCTTCTGGCTGGACACCTTGATCAGGTTGTCGACCGAACCGCCGGTGACCATCGGCTGCAGCGTGACGCCGGTGACCTCACTGATCAGCTTGGCCAGGTCGATGCCGAACTGGTTGTAGACGCCACCCTTGTTGCCGGTCGCGAAGATGCCCGGCCCGTCCGGTGCGGGCTCGTCGGAGCGGCCGCGGGAGCATCCGGGCACTGCCATCGCGGCGACCGCCGCGGCCCCCAGACCGAGCAGGCTACGCCGGGTCATTCCGTCGGGTCTGAGGAGGCTGTTCCTGTCGGGGGTGAACAGGCGGGGGCGATCCATGCAAGACAACCTAGACAACATCCGGCTCTCCGGGTAGTTACGTACCCCGCCCGCAACCGAACCGCTACCCGCAGGTACCACGGTGAACTGCGTCTGGACGGGTACGGGGTGGGTGTGACAGCGTTGTCAGGCAGCGGTCGCGCGGATCGCGTGAGCAGCCCATTCAGACCTGGCCGGAGGATGATTTCGTGCACGACGACCGTCAACTCATCGAGGAGCGGCTCCAGCGCGCCCTGCGGGAGCGGATCCGCCCCGCGATCTACGGCGCCTCCGTCCCGCTGGACATCGAGGTGTGGCACGCCCCCGGTGAGCCGGTGTCCCCCGCCGAGGCACTCGCCCAGACCTACGAGCCGGCCGCGATCGGCCTGCCGTGGGGCGCGGCCTGGGGCACTGCCTGGTTCAAGTTCAGCGGCCAGGTCCCGGCCGAGTGGGCCGGCAGCGAGATCGAGGCCGTCATCGACCTCGGTTTCGGCGGCGGCCCCGGGTTCTCCGCGGAGGGCCTGGTCCACACCGCGTCCGGCGTACCGCTCAAGGGCCTGCACCCGCGGCAGACCTACGCCCCGCTGTCCATCCTCGGCCCCGACGGTACGCCGGCGCACGCGGGCGACCGGATCGAGTTCTACGTCGAGGCCGCCGCGAACCCCGAGGTCCTCGGGTCGAACGCGTTCGCACCGACCGACGTCGGCGGCAAGCCCGAGCCGGGCGGTACGCCGATCTACCGGCTGGCCCGTGCCGACGTCGCCGTCTTCAACGCCGAGGTCTGGGACCTGATCCTCGATCTGGAGGCCCTGAACGGTCTGCAGGAGCAACTGTCCCTGCAAGAGCCGCGCCGCCGGGAGATCCTGCGGGCGCTGAGCCGTGCGCTGGACGCCCTGGACTACGAGAACGTCGCCGCCACCGCCGCGGACGCCCGCGCGCAACTGACCGACGTACTGAGCCGGCCGGCCCACGCCAGCGCACACCAGTTGTCCGCGGTCGGGCACGCGCACATCGACTCCGCCTGGCTCTGGCCGCTGCGGGAGACCCGCCGCAAGGTCGCCCGGACGGTGTCCAACGTCGCGACGCTGGCCGAGGAGTACCCGGAGCTCGTCTTCGCGTTCTCGCAGGCCCAGCAGCACGCGTGGGTGAAGGAGAACTACCCGGCGGTCTGGGAGCGGCTGAAGAAGGCTGTTGCCGACGGCACCATCGTCCCGGTCGGCGGCATGTGGGTCGAGTCCGACACCAACCTGCCCGGCAGCGAGGCGCTGGCCCGGCAGTTCGTGCACGGCAAGCGGTTCTTCCTGGACGAGTACGGGATCGACACCCAGGAGGTCTGGCTGCCGGACTCCTTCGGCTACACCGCGGCGCTGCCGCAGCTGGTGAAGCTGTCCGGGTCGAAGTGGTTCCTGACCCAGAAGATCTCCTGGAACAAGGAGAACCGGTTCCCGCACCACACCTTCTGGTGGGAGGGCCTGGACGGGACCCGGGTGTTCACCCACTTCCCGCCGATCGACACCTACAACTCCGACCTGTCCGGCCGGGAGCTCGCGCACGCCCAGCGCAACTTCGCCGAGAACGGCGCGGCGACCCGTTCGCTGGTCCCGTTCGGGTACGGCGACGGCGGTGGCGGCCCCACCCGCGAGTTCGTCGCGACCGTGCGCCGGGTGGCGAACCTGGAGTCCTCGCCGCGGGTGACGATCGAGTCCCCGACCGAGTTCTTCAGCGCCGCCGAGGAGGAGTACCACGACCACGCCCCGGTCTGGTCCGGTGAGCTCTACCTGGAAATCCACCGGGCCACGTACACCTCGCAGGCCAAGACCAAGCAGGGCAACCGGCGCAGCGAGCACCTGCTCCGCGAGGCCGAGCTGTGGTCCACCGCGGCCGTGGTCGCGGGCAAGCTGGACGCTTACCCGTACGAGGACCTGGACCGGATCTGGAAGGCCGTGCTGCTGAACCAGTTCCACGACATCCTGCCGGGTTCGTCGATCTCCTGGGTGCACCGCGAGGCCGAGGAGACCTACGCCCGGTTGGCTTCGGAGCTCGAGGCGATCATCGCGACGGCGCAGCAGGCGCTGGCCGGTTCCGGCGATGCGCAGATCGTCTTCAACGCCGCTCCGCACGGCCGCAACGGCATCGCCGGACTCGGCGCGGGTGTCGCGGCCGGCGAAGGCCAGGCCGTGTCGGTGCAGGACGGCGTACTGGACAACGGGCTGATCCGGGTCACGATCGACGACCGCGGCCTGATCACCTCGCTGTACGACGTCGAGGCCGGCCGCGAGGTGATCGCGCCGGGTGCCGTGGGCAACCTTCTGCAGCTGCACGTGGACACCCCGAACAACTGGGACGCCTGGGACGTGGACTCGTTCTACAAGAACAACGTCCGCGACGTGACCGAGGTGGACAGCGTCGACTTCAGCACCGACTCCGGCGTCGCGACGGTCGTCGTGAAGCGCTCGTTCGGCCGGTCGTCGGTCACCCAGACGCTGCGGCTGCGGCCCGGCACGAAGCGGGTCGACATCGAGACCACGATGGACTGGCACGAGGCAGAGAAGTTCCTCAAGGCGGCGTACCCGGTCGACGTGCACGCCGACCGGTCCGCGTCCGAGACGCAGTTCGGGCACATCTTCCGGCCGACCCACCAGAACACCTCGTGGGACGCGGCGAAGTTCGAGATCGCGGCGCACCGCTGGGTGCACGTCGGCGAGCCGGGGTACGGCGTTGCCGTCGTCAACGACTCGACGTACGGCCACGACATCAACCGGACCGCGCGCGAGGACGGTGGCACGACCACCACGATCCGTACCTCGCTGATCCGGGCGCCGCGGTTCCCCGACCCGCAGACCGACCAGGGTGTGCACACCGTCAACCACGCGCTGGTGGTCGGTGCCGGGATCCCGGAGGCGATCGAGGAGGGGTACCGGATCAACCTGCCCGAGCGGGTCGTCACCGGTGCCGACGGCGCCGAGCCGATCGTTGCCGTCGACAACGGCAACGTGATCGTCGAGTCACTCAAGCTGGCCGACGACCGCTCCGGCGACGTCGTCGTCCGCCTCTACGAGTCCTCCGGCGGCCGCTCCCGCGCCACCATCACCCCGTCCTTCGCCGCAACCTCGGCCACCGAGGTAGACCTCCTGGAACGCCACCTGGCCGACCGGGACCTGCAGGACAACGGAGTCACCTTCGAACTCCGTCCGTTCCAAATCCTCACCCTCCGCTTCACCCGCTCCTGACCCCTGCAGGCCCGCCCGTCGATCGCACGGGCGGGCCTGTGTCATGTGCAGGGCACTAGGAGCTGGCACTGGCGTAGGTTCGCAGCCCGCGCCGCCACATCATCCGGACCAGCGTCACCGCCACCGCCGTCAGCGCGAGTCCGCCGACGACCGGCAGCCAGCCGACGTCGCCACTCAGCGCCTGGACTGGGTACGTCGATGCGAAGGCCACCGGGAACGCGAACGTCAGGAACGACCGCACCGCCACCGGGAAGAAGGCCAGCGGATACCGGCCGGCCTCGACCATGTTGAGGTAGATGACCCCGATCGAGTCCACCGACTGCAGCCAGAACGCGAGGAACGACAGCGCCGACCACACGGACGACAGCAGCACGATCCCGCAGGCCACGAGAACCAGCGCCTGGCCGATGTGTACCAGGCTCGGACCGGCGTCGGAACGCACCAGCCCGATCACCAGCACGACGAGCCCGCCGGCGACATTGCTCAGCTCAGCGACGTTGATCCGCCGCAGCGTCAGGTAGAACTGGCTCGACACCGGTCGCAACAGCACCCCGTCGAGCTCGCCCTCGGTGAGGTACGTCGTCATCCGGTTCATGTTCGGCGCGACGAACGTCGCCATCAGCCCGGTCACGATCTGGAACATCCCGGCCAGCGCGATCACCTCGGCCTGGGACCAGCCGTGCACCTCGTCGGTGTAGCCGAACAGCAACAGGATCGGCACGATCCCCAAGCCGAGCTGTACCACTCCGACCAGCAGCGTGGTCACGAGGTGCGCCCGGTAGTGCGTCTCGCGGACCAGCGCCTGGACGAAGAACCGTCGCCAGAGGCGGAGATGCCGCCGCTGCTTGGCCAGCCAGTTCCGGTCGAGGGGTGCCCGGTCGCCGGCGTACCTCCGTTGCCCGCTCATGCGCCCACCGCCGAGTACGAACGGATCCCGGCCGACCACACCAGCCGCGCGAGGACGCCGAACCCGAGGACGTAGCCGAACTGGATCGCCAGGCCGGTGACGAGCTCCGATCCGGTCAGGCTGCCCGCGACGATCTCGACCGGGAACGACACCGTGAACCGGAACGGCTGGTGGTCGATGAATCCGCGCGACCAGTCCGGCATCAGCGCCAGCGGCACGACCGCGCCGGACAGCACACTCGCGATGATCAGCCGGGCCTGCGCGAGCGCCGCCACGTCGTCCATCCAGAACGCGAGCGAGCCGATCAGCAGGTCGATCGTGAACACCAGGATCGCCCCGAGCACGAGACTGACCACGAACACCGCCCAGTGCCCCGGTCCGGCCGGGATGTTCATCGAGTCGCGGAAGATCCACCACAGGATCCCGACCATCGGCACCAGCGCGAACAGCTTGAGGAACTTCTCCGACAGATTGTTGGCGACGAAGCCCAGCAGCAAGGAGGCAGGGCGCACCATCCAGCTGGACAGCTTACCGAGACGGATGTCCGCCGCGAGGAAGCCGGCCATCCACGATGAGGTGGCCATCGTAACCAGGCTGAGCAGCACGAAGTACGTCGTGACATAGCGCTCGTCGATCGGCAGCTGAGCACCACTCGCGATCGCGGTCCGCCAGATCAGCAGGGAGATGATCGGGACGCAGATGTTGGCCGCCATGTAGATCACCCACGCACCGCGGTAGATGGACTGCTGGACGATCTCGGCCACGGTCATCCGCCGCAGCACCCGCAGCTCGCGCGCGAACCCGCTCATGCCTGGTCTCCCACCGTGCTGCGCCGCAGGAACAGGTCGCGCATGATGTCCTCGACGTCCGCGTCCGCGACGTCGAGATCCACCAGCGGGCCAAGCCGCGTGAGTTCACCGAGGACGTCGCCGGTGCGCTCGCGATCCACCTCGAGCCTGATCAGTTGTCCGTCGCAGTCGACGGCACCGACGCCTTCGAGCCCGGCGAGCGCGCCGCCGTCGACATCGGTCGCGTACGTCGCCCGCAGCAGCTTGCGCGGACGGGTCGTCCGGACGAGCTCGTCCAGACTGCCGTCGTACTGCAGCCGTCCGTGGTCGATGATCATCACCCGCGAGCAGAGTGCCTCGATGTCGTCCATGTCGTGGCTGGTGATGAGGATCGTGGTGCCGCGCTGACGGTTCACCTCGGCGAGGAACGTCCGGACCCGGGCCTTCGCCACCACGTCGAGCCCGATCGTCGGCTCGTCGAGGAACAGGATCTCCGGGCCGTGCACGAGCGCCGCCATCAGCTCGAGCTTCATCCGCTCACCCAGCGAGACCTTGCGCACCTGAACGTTGAGCAGATCCTGCACCTCGAGCAGTTCGGCGAGCTCGCTGACGTTGCGCTCGAACTCAGCCGTACCGAGGCCGTACATCTCCTTGTGCAGCAGGAGACTCTCCATCGCCGGCACGTCCCACCAGAGCATCGACTTCTGGCCCATCACCAGCGCGATGCGGCGCAGGTGGTCGTGTTTGCGGTCCGACGGTGTGCAGCCGAGCACGTCGAGCTCGCCGGATGTGATGTACAGCAGGCCGGAGAGCATCTTCAGCGTGGTGGTCTTCCCGGCGCCGTTCGGCCCGAGCAGCCCGACCACCTCGCCGCAGTTGATGCCGAACGTGATCCGGTCGACGGCCAGCCTGGTCTCGTATTTGCGCTTGACCAGGCTCTTGACCGCGCCGCCGAGGCCGGCGCGCTGCTGGTGGAACGTGTAGGTCTTGGTGAGGTCCCGCGCCGCGATGACCGCAGGGACGTTGAGAGAAGCATTCATGAGTGGAGCACCGCTTTCGCGAGTCGGTTGTACTTCGGACCGGGCAGCGTCACCGCGCTGAGCGCAGGAACTGCCGTCACATCGCCAAGCCGACTCGGCCGGGGGTCCTCTCGGCCCCTCCCGGCTGTGCGATCGCTCCGACCGCGAACCGCTACGGAGTTTGCTAAGTCAACGATCGACCGCTGTCTCGACGAAGTGCGGGCATGTCCTCAGGTCCTTCCGACGTACGGCTGCCAGCGACGACGCTAGACCGGCCAGGAAAACGATGTCCAGCGAGTTTTCCCCGTCGTTCACCCGGCTGACGTAGCGTGAAGGTATGGCTTCGACACCCCTGCTCGGTGGCCGGACGCTCGACCGGCAGACGGCGCGCACACTCCCGCCGGGTCCGCGATTGCCGACGCTGGCGCAGACCGTGTTGTTCGCGAGCCATCGCCGGACATTCTTCCCCCGGATGCGGGGGAAGTACGGTGACGTGTTCACGATCCGCCTGGTGCCGTCCAGCCGGGTGTGCGTGGTCCTGAGCCGGCCCGACGACATTCGCGAGGTGTTCGGCAGTGCGCCGTCGGTGATGCACGCGGGCGAGGGCAACACGGTGCTGAAGCCGATCATGGGCGCGCACTCGCTGCTGCTGCTGGACGACGAGGACCATGTGCGGATGCGGCGGCAGCTCATGCCGGCGTTCTCCGGTCAGGCGCTGCGTGGGTACGCCGGGATGGTGCACGAACTGGCCCGCGCCGACGTCGCGACCTGGCCGACCGGCAAGCCGTTCAAGGTGCACCAGCGGATGCGGAACCTGACCCTCGAGATCATCCTCCAGGTCATCTTCGGCGTGACGGACCGCGACCGGCTGAACCAGCTCCGGCCGCTGCTGGACAAGATCGTCTCGGTCTCGCCGGTGATCATGCTCGGCGGGTTCTACCCGGCCCTGCTCCGGGTCCGGCCGTGGCGGACCTACCTGGATGTGCAGCAGCAGGTCGACGAGATCCTGTACGACGAGATCGCCAAGCGCCGCGGGAACCTTGCCGGGCGCAACGACGTACTGTCCCGGTTGCTTGCCGCCGGCACCTGGTCGGACGTGGAGCTGCGGGACCAGCTGGTCACGTTGCTGCTGGCCGGGCACGAGACCACTGCGACGGCGCTGGCCTGGACGTTCCACGAGCTGGCGCGGAGCCGTGAGGACCTGGAGTTCGGTCAGCGGGCGGCGGACACGGGCGCGGACGATGAGCTGGAGGCGATTCTCAAGGAGGCTATGCGGCTGCACCCGGTCGTGTATCAGGTTGGCCGGCGGTTGACCGAGACGGCCGACATCGCCGGTTACCGGCTGCCCCGGGGTACGACGATCATGGCCGCGGTCGGGCTGGTGCATCGCGACGGTGAGCACTTCCCGATGCCGCAGGAGTTCCGGCCGCAGCGGTTCCTGGACGACGACCCGCCGGCCCCGGGGACGTGGATGCCGTTCGGCGGTGGGGCGCGGCGGTGCATCGGAGCCGGCTTCTCCCTGATGGAAGGCACCGAAATCCTCCGCGCCGCCCTGGCCGCCTACGACTTCACCGCCCCCCACCCCAAACCAGAACCAGCCCAATCCAAAAACGTAACCCTGGTCCCCAGCCGAGGCGCCGAGGTCACCGTCACTCGCCGTACCCCACCCCGATAGCGGGTTGTTCCACCGCTGGCGCGCAAACAACCCGCCAGCCGGCGCGCAACCCGCCACCCAGGCTCAGCCTGGGTTCAGTCTTCGGGGTCGGTGATGTCGCCCAGGTCTACGTTTTGGTACGACGGGAGGTCTTCTTCGTCTTCGTCGTCCAGTTCGAAGTTTTCGTCGGCGTCTACTACGTGGACGGCGGCTTCCTCGGCGGAGGCTGCGGCGCCGTCGAAGCCGACGTCCTCGGCGACCAGTTCGTCGTCGCCGTCACTGTGCGCGCCCTCGTCCGGCGCGACGAGGCGGCCGGACCGGACCACGCCGACCTCAGGCCCGCCGACGTCCTCGCCGTCCTCGGCGTACGGGTCGGCGTCCGGCTCCTCCTGGGCGATCCGCTGGTCCAGCGACTCCCCCTGCAGCGCCTCGTCGGGCGTCGTACCGAATCCTTCACCGGCGGACCACTTCTCCGGCGGCGAGTAGCCCTCGTCGAGCAGGTCGTCCACGCCACGGTCGTTCAGGGTGTCCGTGGGTTGCAGCTGGTCCTCGTCGTCGACGCTGTAGCTGCCGTAGTCCTCACGGTTGTTCTCGGTCATGCCTCAACCCTGACCGCATGGGGGCGGTGAAGCAAGCTGGAGCGCGAATGCCTGGACAATGGGGTCCGTGGATCCGGTCAGGCTGACGTTGGACCAGTTGCGGGAGCTGCGCGACGACATCGCGCCGCAGGCCGTCCTCCGCTCGCGCGCGTCGGTCCGGACCCGGGTGGACCGGTTGCGCAGCCGCGTCTTCTTCATCTCCCAGTGCGCGATCGCCGCCGGCGTGGCCTGGGCCCTCGCCCGGTACGTCCTCGGCCACCGGCAGCCGTTCTTCGCACCGGTCGCGGCGATGGTGTGCCTCGGGTTCAGCTTCGGTCAGCGGCTGCGCCGGGTGGCCGAGGTGATGGCCGGCGTGGCGGTCGGGGTCGCGGTCGCCGACCTGTTCGTCCGCGTCTTCGGCACCGGGATCCCGCAGATCGTGTTCGTGATCGCGCTGGCGATGAGCGTCGCGGTCCTGCTCGGCGCCGGCACCCTGATGACCACGCAAGCCGGAGTCCAGGCCGCGATCGTCACCACCCTCCTACCGAACCCAGGCGCCGGCTTCAGCCGCTGGCTCGACGCGGCACTCGGCGGCCTGGTCGCGCTCGCTGCCGCCACCATCGCCCCGGCCACCGCGATCAGACGCCCCCGGCAACAAGCCTCCGGGGTACTGAACGAGCTGGCCGAGATCCTGATCGAGACAGCAGACGGCCTCCGCGCCCGGGACGAGGAGGCCGTCACCGACGCGCTCCGCCGCGCCCGCGCCAGCGAGTCCCAGCTGGACGACCTGCGCAGCGCGGCCGACGAGGGCGTCGCCGTGGTCCGGCTGTCGCCGTTCGTCCGCCGGCACCGCGTCCGGGTCCAGGAGGTCGCCGACCTCGTCGTACCGCTGGACCGGGCGATTCGGAACATCCGCGTCCTGGTACGTCGCTGTGCGGTCTCGGTGTGGCGGGACGAGGCGATGCCGGCCGAGTACCCGATGCTGCTCGAACGCCTCGCCGACGGCACCCGCCTGATCGCCGAGTCGCTGTTCGAGCCCGCCGCCGACGTCGCCGCGCACCGCGTGCTGGGCGAACTCGGCCGCCGTACGGCGGAGATGCCGCTGCCCACCGGTCTGTCGGCCGTGGTGGTCCTCGGCCAGATCCGATCGACCGTCGTCGACCTGCTCGAGCTGACCGGTACGTCGTACGACGAGGCGCGGCGACTGATCCCGCTCCGCCTCGACGGGCTGGATGAGAAGTAGGTCACACGAAGAAGTTCGGGCGGATCGCCGTCATACCCCAGGACCGGCTGCGTCTCACTGGCATGACGATCCACCGACTGATGACCTCGATGGCCAACGAGCAGGTCCGCCGGCTCGAGGACCTGCTGGCCGTCGACTCGACCCAGACCACCGACGACCGGAGCGACGCCGCCGCCGAGCAGTAACTGGCGCGAACCGGACGAACGGATCCAGGCGGCGCCGCCCGCACGGTCTTCCCCACCGAGGTAGACCGCGCGGCGAACGCACCAACGCAGAGGCGCCCCGTGCGAGGCGCCGCCGGATCCGTCCGGGTGCACCACCACAGAGGTGCACCCCACAACCACCCGCCGACTGTCCTGACGCCGCTTGCGCGAGGCTCAGGCCAGTCCGGCGGGTGGTTTCGTCTGTCTCAGCCGATTCCGGCCACGACCACCTCGGTGGTGACCGAGTTGGCGATGAAGCACTCCAGGTGGGCCCGATGGTGGATCCGCTCGAGCGCTTCCGCGTCCGGTTCCGGACCGCCCCAGACGATCTTCGGGTTCAGCGTCACCTGGGTGATCGCGATCCGGCCGGCCTCGTTCTTGGCCATCACGCCGACCGCGTGGTCGTCGTAGGCGTCGACGACCAGCCGCTTGCGGGCCGCGATCGCCAGGAAGGTCAGCATGTGGCAGGACGACAGCGCCGCCACGAACGCCTCCTCCGGGTCGACCGGGCCCGGGTTGCCGAGGTACTGCGGGTTGGCCGACCCGGGCACGGTGACACCGCCGTCGAAGCGCCACTCGTGGTCACGGTTGTAGCTGTCGTAGGTGAACTCGTGCCCACCCCGGCTCCAACTGACATCGACCACGTGCTCCGACATGCTCAGGTCACCTCTCCGCGACGTTCCCCCGGCACCACTGTGGCGCCGACACAGGATTGCATCGTACGGCGGTGTGCCCGGGCAGCTTCGCGACGAAGTCACTGTCGTACCGGGCGGCCATGCCCACGACCGGGAAGTCGGTGGTCACCACCTGCGCGCCACTGGCCAGCGCGATGCCGACCCGGCTGGTCTCGTTGTCCCGGATCGTCGCCAGCGGCTCGTCCGAGCGGGTGCGGATCAGGTAGCCCTTCGACACGAGCCGCTGGATCTCGGCCTGGTTGGCCCCGCGCGGGTCGTTCACCTGGGTGATCGCGGCATCCGGCTGGCCCTCGGGACCCCGGGTGAAGACCGCCCGGCCCTCGAGGTTCGGCTTGCCGGCCAGGTACAGGTCACGGATCGCGCCGGGTCCGCCGTTGTCGAAGTAGAACAGCACCTGGCCGCGGACCGCGTCGAGCTTCGGCCAGCCCTTGGTCAGCACCGACTGCTCCAGCGTCAGACCAGGCTTGCGTACGTCGTCCGCGGTGAGCAGCGTCTTCTCCGGGAAGACCGACCGGATCTCGCGGTCGACACCGTCGAGGGCTGCCGCGTCCCACGGCGGTGACTGCACGCCACCGGCCGCGACCACGTTCGGGTCGGACTGCTTGAGTTCGAGGTTGATCGTGATCGGCACGTGGTCCGGGTGCTTGTCGGACCAGGACTTCACCTGCTGCAGACAGAGCACGAAGGTGTCGCAGTTCGTGTTGTAGTCGAAGTCCGGGATGTGCATGATCTTGATGCCGGGCTGGGCCATCGCCGGGTCGGTCAGCGGCCCCTGTCCGGTCAGCTTCCGGATCAGCGGGTACGTGTACAGGCCGCCGTCCGGGTCCGGGAGCAGGTCGAGCTCGAGGGTCCGGATGTTCTGGTCCTCCAGCTGCGCCGGGATCGACGCGTGCGAGTACCAGAGGTCGACCGAACCGGGGTTCTGCGCCTGCTGGACCTTCTGCTCGGCGGCGCTGAGCTCGCGGTGGTAGGAGTTGTGCGACCCCATCATCTGGATCTGGTTGAGCCGCAGCCCAGAGTTGCCGTCCTGGCCGGCGGACTGCGGAGTCTGGTGGTTGACGATCGCCGTACCGGCCAGGCCGGACGCTGCGATCGCGGCGGAGGCCAGGCCGGCGACGACCGTTCTGCTGATGCGCATGCGGAGACTTCCCCTCCTGTGGCGGGTCCTCAGAGTGTCGATCGGTGGAGCTGACGCCGATCTGACGGCAATCTGTCACAGGAAGGTGGCAACGAAGGTCCCCTCGACGATGGACAATGAGCAACATGGTGACATCGGGGGCGTATCCGCTGCGCCGGACGCCGACGCAGGACCGGGCCAGCAGGCAGGTCGAACGCATCCTGGACGCGGCCTGCGCCGAGGTCGTCGCGCGCGGGTACGACGCCGCGTCGACGAGCGGGATCGCGAAACGGGCCGAGATCGCGGTCGGCAGCGTGTACCGGTATTTCCCGGACAAGCGGAGCCTGATCCTGGCGATCGAGCGGCGGAACCAGGCCCGCTACACCGACGCGGTCCGGGAGCGGCTCGCGGAGGTGTCGACCTGGCGGCAGGCGGTGGACGTCACGCTGGACACGTTCCGCGAGATGCACCGCACCGATCCGGGTTTCCGCGCGGTCGTCCTGAGCGGGCTCGGCGACCCGGACCTGGAGATGCAGCCGGGCGAGTTCGACGACCAGCACGCGGGTGAGTTCGCCGAGCTCCTGTCCGTCCGCTTCGGCGCTCGCGACACCCGGGACTTCCAGCTGGCGGTCACCCTGAGCATCACGATGGGCGAATCACTGGCTCACCTGGCCGACCGGCTGCCGGACGACGAGGCGGAGTACGTCCTGGCCCAGGGCCGGCCGGTCCTCTACAACCTGCTCGCCCCGCACCTGCCGTCCTGAACGGGAAAACCCCCGCTCGAGGCGAGGGAGGCGGTGGTGGGGCGGGAACCAGGAGCCGTACGGCGACTCCTGGTTCTAGGGCAGTGGAACCGGGTCCGAGGACCGCGGTCCGAGCTGGGGCCAGTGGCTGACCCGGCCGGCGATGCGGGCCCGGCGCGGCGTCCGGACGTCGTAGCAGACGATGACCCGGTCGCCCTTGGTGTAAGGAATCTTGCCGCCCACCGGGAACCGGCGGTGGACCTCGAAGGGTCCCTCACCGCGGCGGGTGCAGTACTCGATGGTGACCTCGGTGTACTCCGTCGGTGCGCCACCGTCCAGCTGACCGCGGACCGGGCCACGAACCCGGATGACCTGACCGGCCGTCTTTTCTTCTGTACCCGAAGGGATCTCGTCCCGCCGGACTCCGGCGAGCACATCCAGCACGATGCATGCCGTGATCAGCAGCACCAAGCCGAACCCACCGAGCACAACGATCGTCAACATGGCACTCACCCCCGACGCGTCGCCCACGCGACGCGGTCGTCGTAGTCGAACTGCCTTGTGCGGCCCTTGCCGCACAATCGTGAGACGCCACCCGAACCCGGTCGGTTCCAAGTCAGGACATAAGAATTTGCTGAGTCAGTTTTCGCCCATCCCGAACTGGTACTGCGGGGGCACCGGCCGGTTGGTTCCGAGCGCCTCCTCCGCGGCCAGCCAGTAGTCCGTCAGCGGGTTCGCGCCCTCCCGGACCGTGGCCAACTGGATGCCGTCGGCCAGCAACTCGTGCGCCTGCTGCGCGTCGCCGGTGTCCAGCGCGTACCTGACCCGCAACAACCTGATCCGCGGATCGTCCGGTGCGCCGTCGAGCATGCGGCCGGCCCGGTCCAGGTCGAGATCCAGGGCGAGCGCAACCGCCTCCGCGACCAGCGGTACCAGGTCGGGCCGCAACCCGACCGCTCGCTCGTAGTACGACAACTCCCCGGTCACGAACCCGAGATTGCGCAGCGCGAACGGGTTCTCGCCGGCCCGCGTCCAGGCCTCGATCGCACCGTCCCGATCACCGTCGTAGTGCCGAGCGACACCCCGGTGATACCAGACCAGCCAGTTGTCCTCCGCGTTCTCCAGCAACTCCCGCCAGCTCACCAACGTCCCGTCCGGTACGTCGTCCGCCGCGGGCAACCGCCCGTCGAGCAACGGCAACCACGCACGCTCGCGCGGGGTCATCGTGTCGTCGGCGAACGGCGTACCGGCGGAGATCGACCAGCCGGTTCGCGCGAGCTCGAGCGCACCCCAGCCCGAGCCGACCGCCAGGCTCTCGACCGGTGCCGCGCCTACGACCGTCAGCCAGCTCCGCTCCCGGTCCGCGAGTGCGTCGACCACTGGACGCAGAACCGAGGCGGCCGCGGTGCGGGCCGCTTGCCAGTTGTCGGAGTGTGCGTCAATGGGATCCATCGACAGCCGGCCGTACGCCTCCAGCCAGTGCCATGACGTTGCTACGGGCAACTTCAAGTGCTCCAGCTGGGTCCGCGCCAGCCCGGCCTGGATCTCGGCGTACCCGTGTCCCCCGAGGCCCGGCGCGAGCCACTCCTGCCAGCGCCGGCCGCCGGCACCCTCGCCCCAGACGAACAGCTTCCGCCCGCGCAGCCGATCCGTCGACGCCTGCACCAGACCGTTGCCCTCGGCATCCACTGAGGCGATCCACGGCCGCTCGTCCGGCATCGGCTCGAAGAAGAAGTCGACTGCCCGCGGGTGCCGCATCGGGTACGTCAGGTCGATGCCGTCGAACTCGGGAACGCCGATCAGATCGAGCCGCCGGCCTGGGTCCGGCGCGGCGGCGTACCCAAACCGCCAGGCCTCATCGGCCGGCACCAGCACCCGCGTCTCCGGCGACTGCTCGACCGCGATGTTCGACCACCAGTACGCCGGGACCTCGTGATCGGAGGGGTTCTGCAGTCGTACTCCGACGTAGAGGAACTCCGAGTCGGCCGGCAGCCAGAAGTCGAGCTGGGTGATGAGGTTGCGGGTTCGTTCGAGCTCCCACAGCCGCAGGATCGGCGTACCGTCCGGGCCTTCGACGCGGGCGGCGTGCATCGGGGCGCAGGTGCCGGTCCAGTGGCCGGTGCTGCCGACGTTCCACTCGACGCCGCCGGCGAACCAGGCGTTGCGCAGGGCGAGGTTCGCCGGCTGGAAGACGGGGTTGCGGTACAGCAACTCCTGGCCGCTGGCCTTGTGGACGAGCGAGTAGAGCCGGCCGCCGAGACTGGGCAGGATGGTCGCGCGGACGTGGTCGTTCTCCAGCATCAGCGCCGGGAAAGCCGTGTCAACGAGCTCGCGGTCGTAGCCGTCCTGGTTCAGGCACGGCAGCGTGCTGTGCAACCGGCCGTACTCGATGTTCTCGCGCAGGTCCGCCGGGGCGTCGGCCAGGTTCTGGACCTGATGCAGCTCCTGTTGACTGCGCAGCGGTGCGAGCGGGTTCTCCGCTCCGAGCGAGGCGGCGGGCAGAACGAGATCATGCGCGGAAAGGATCGTCACGAGGCCAATCCTTGCAAGTTTGCGCAGGTCCGTCCATCGCCTTCGGTTGTCCGCTATACATGGACCACCGATCGGTGAGGGGACAGTGATGGACGCGGATGTGATCGTCGTCGGGGCGGGTCTGGCCGGGCTGGCCGCGACCGCGGAACTGGCCGACGCGGGCCGGAAGGTGCTGCTGCTGGACCAGGAGCCGGAGGCCTCACTCGGCGGTCAGGCGTTCTGGTCGTTCGGCGGCCTGCTGTTCGTCGACTCCCCGGAGCAACGCCGGATGGGCATCAAGGACTCGCGCGATCTCGCGCTGCAGGACTGGCTCGGCTCGGCCGGGTTCGACCGGCTCGACGACGAGGACATGTGGGCCCGGCAATGGGCCGAGGCGTACGTCGACTTCGCCGCCGGCGAGAAGCGTCCGTGGCTGCATGCCCAGGGAGTGCGGTTCTTCCCGGTGGTCGGCTGGGCCGAGCGCGGCGGCTACAACGCGGACGGGCACGGGAACTCGGTGCCCCGCTTCCACATCACCTGGGGCACCGGGCCGGGTCTGGTCACGCCGTTCGAGCGCCGGGTCCGCGAAGCCGAGGCCAAGGGCCTGGTGGAGATCCGGTTCCGGCGTCGGGTGGACGAGTTGACCGTCACCAGCGGAGTGGTCGACGGAGTCGCGGGCAAGGTGCTCGAGCCGAGCGGCGTCGCGCGTGGGGTCGCCAGTTCGCGGGTCGAGGTCGGCGACTTCAGCCTGACCGCGCAGGCCGTGATCGTCACGTCCGGTGGCATCGGCGGCAACCATGACCTCGTCCGCTCGCAGTGGCCGCAGCGGATGGGCGAGCCGCCGAAGCGGATGATCAGCGGCGTCCCCGCGCATGTCGACGGCCGGATGCTCGCGATCACCGAGCAGGCCGGCGGCCGGTACGTGAACCGCGACCGGATGTGGCACTACACCGAAGGCATCCAGAACTGGGACCCGATCTGGCCGATGCACGGCATCCGGATCCTGCCCGGACCGTCGTCGCTGTGGTTCGATGCCACCGGCAAGCGACTGCCGGTGCCGCTGTTCCCCGGGTTCGACACTCTCGGCACGCTCGAACACATCATGCGGACCGGGTACGACTACACCTGGTTCGTGCTGACGCAGAAGATCATCGAGAAGGAGTTCGCGCTCTCCGGCCAGGAGCAGAACCCGGACCTGACCGGCAAGGACATCAAGGGTGTGCTCGGCCGGGCCCGTGGCGGCGCGACCGCGCCGGTGCAGGCGTTCATGGACAAGGGCGCAGACTTCATCGTCCGGGACAACCTGCCCGACCTGGTCCGCGGCATGAACGACCTGACCGGCGACAAGCTGATCGATCTCGACGACCTGGAGCGCCAGATCGTCGCCCGCGACCGCGAGTTGACCAACACGTTCACCAAGGACCTGCAGATCACCGCGCTGCGCGGCGCCCGGCACTATCGCGGCGACAAACTGATCCGGGTCGCGTCGCCGCACCGGATCCTCGATCCGAAGGCCGGCCCGCTGATCGCCGTCCGGCTGAACATCCTGACCCGTAAGTCTCTCGGCGGTCTGCAGACCGATCTGGACTCCCGCGTACTGCGCACCGACGGAACGCCGCTGCCCGGTGTGTACGCCGCCGGCGAGGTGGCCGGTTTCGGTGGCGGCGGCATCCACGGCTACCGATCGCTCGAAGGCACGTTCGTCGGCGGCTGCCTCTTCACCGGCCGTACGGCGGGACGCGCGGCAGCCAAGGCGGTGTCGTAGGAGACCATCCGGAGGCGCACGGTTGTGTGCTCCGACCCTCTGTCTGGCGAAGGAGGCGACTTCTAGCGTGACGCCATGCGCCGCCTCGCGTTGTTCTCAGCCGTCCTGCTGCTCACCGGTGTGACCGTGCCGGCCAGCGCCCATCGTCCGGTCCGGGTTCCCGGTGCCCAGCACCAGGAAGTCGCCCGTCTCGCCGACCTGTCCACGACCGGGACCGCGGCCTCCGGTCACACCAACCCGGCCGACTACGCGGGTCTCACGCACGCGGGTCTGCCGACGCCGTCGGGCATTCCCGGCGTCCAGGTCGACGGGTACTTCCCGGACAACTCGCGCACGAACACCAACCACGGCTGGAACCACGACTCCCAGTTCGTCGTCCGGCTGCCGGATCGGTGGAACGGCGGCCTGGTCGTCTCCGGGTCGCCCGGCGTACGAGCGCAGTACGCGAACGACAAGGCGATCTCGGACTACGTGCTCTCGCTGGGTTATGCGTACGCGGCGACGGACAAGGGCAACACCGGCGCCGAGTTCTACACCGACGGGGTGCGGCCGGGCGACGCGATCGTCGAGTGGAACCTGCGGATGACGCAGCTGACCCGAGCCGCCCGGGCGACCGTCGGGCAGTACTACGATCGCGCGCCGCGCGAGGTGGTTGCCGCAGGCATCTCGAACGGCGGCTACCTGGTCCGCTGGCAGCTCGAGAACCACCCGGAGCTCTACACCCGCGGAGTCGACCTCGAAGGAACGCTGTGGACCGCGAACGGGCCGAACCTGTTCACGTTCCTGCCGCCGGCCATCAGGGGCTACGAGCAACAATCTCCGGAGCTGATCACCGGCGCCGGCTTCGATCCGAAGTCCGGCTTCCTCTGGGACTATCACTACACGGTCTACTGGAAGCTGACCCAGCGCATCTACGCCGCCGAGCTCGATCCGTCGTACACCGGCACCGAAGCCGACTACGACTACGCGCGCCGGCCCGAAGCGCACAAGGCGATCCGGCGGATCGCGCTGACCGGCCGGATCGGCAAGCCGCTGGTCACGATCCAGGGCACCTACGACAGCCTGCTCCCGATCACCCAGGACTCGGACGTGTACGCCGCGATGGCTCGACGTACCGGGCTGCACACGTACCTGCGGGTCGAGGCGGGCAACCACGTCGACGGTCTCGTCGACGCCCACCCCGACCAGCTGGTACCACTCGTCCCCCTGCTGCAGCAAGCGATCAGAACACCATCGTGAGCAGGTCGGCGAACAACTCTTGTTCGTCGATCTCCAGCCCTCGGTTGGTGAACCAGGTCGCCATGTTGTGGCAGTCACGCAGCAGGAACTCCATACCCTTCGGATTGCCGACGATGTCGATCACCTGGGGCAGGTCGATCATCACGATCCGGTCCCCCTGGGCCAGCACGTTGTACGGCGACAGGTCTCCGTGGGCCAACCCCGCCCTGGCCAACTCGCGCATCCCGTCGCGGACCTGCTCGAAGTACTGCCCGAGCAGGTCTTTGGACGGCCGGACCTGGGCCAGCCGTGGCGCCGCCCCGCCTTCACCGTCGTCGATGAACTCCATCAGCAACTCGGTGCCGTCCACTTGCACCGGGTACGGGACCGGCACGCCGGCCTTCCACAACTGACACAGCGCGCCCCACTCCGCGCCCGCCCATTGCCCGGCGGCGACGTTGCGACCGTGTGAGGTCTTCTTCGCCATCGCGCGGGTGTCGCGGCTGTTGCGCGTACGGCGCCCTTCGACGTACGCCGTACTGCGGTGGAAGGACCGGTGTTCCTCGGTGCGGTACCGCTTCGCGGCGAGCAGCGAGGAACGGGCCGGGTTGGCGCCGATGGCTTCGACGGCCCGCTCGACCAGGAAGACGTCGGCTTCCTTGCCGGTTTTGAGGACGCCGAGCTCAGTGTCGATCGCCGCCTGTTCCGTCACTACCCACGAGGGGCGTGGTTCCGGGCCGCGAGAACCGCGCTCGACGTCCAGCCAGGTGGACCAGCGCTGATCCGCGCCCAGTTGCTCGTCGACTTCGGTGAAGCGGAAGACGAACGCGTCGGCCGGATCAGGTTGGGACTCGTCGCCGGTGAGTTCGCCCCAGCGGGAGTCGAGGTCGGAAAGGTTATCGGTGAGATCTTGCTCGGTGGTGCGAAAGACGTCGGAAGACATCCGGTGTGCTCCTGAACTGTGAGGTGAGACTGATGCGGACATGCCGCAGCACAGTGATGGCCATCCGTCAGCCCTCCCTAGGTCCAAGCAGCGTTCGTCGCCGCACAGTTGCTTCAGGATGCACGCCCACTCCGGGACGCGCAACGCATTTACCGGAACTGCGATCTGGCGGTCGGACGCAGCCGCAGGTCCTGGGCCGGCGCGACCGAGCGGCAGACCAGTTCCGGCAGCACTTGCCGCTGCCAGACCGTCGACGCCTCGAGCCGCCGGCGATGCTCGTCGTACGCCGCGTCGTCCGGGAAGCGGGCGAACCAGGCCAGCACGATCTCGTCCCGCAACGGCAGCCCAGGAAAGTTGTTCTCGGCAACGAAAGTCTCGAACACGGCGACCGGCTCCGCGCCGGTGGCGGTCAGGGCCGGTACGGCGTGATCGGTGAAGAACTCGACGAAGCCGTCAGTTGCTGCACCCCGGTGGTAGACGGCTCCGGCGACGACCGAGTCGGGGGCGTCCGTCGTACCTCGCGCTGAGCGGGGTGTGTCCGGCCTGGGATAGGCGGCGCCGAGCTGCACGGGCTTGAGAAGCAGTGCGTTGTCGGAGTCGATCATGGTCCGGTTCGCGGTGGCGGCGTGTTCGCGCCAGATCGGCCCGTAGTAGAAGGCGTTCAGCGCGTCGGCGCGAGTCGGCATGTCGGGGAAGCCGCGGATCCAGACGAACCGGTCCGGCTCGTCGAGGTCGCGGAACTGGCCGACGACGTGCATCCCCGTCGCTTCCTGCCCTTCGACGAAGTGCCGGTCGAAGACGTCGATCAGGGTGTCGCGCTCGCCGGGATGCAGGGTGTACTGCCGCAGGTCCACCACGGCGCAACAGTCGTCCATGGGTCCAGTCCAGCACCGAAACCTGACAGATCCTGTCAGGCTTCGGCACTCGCCCGTACTGCGGCGTCGAGCCGCTCGGCACCGCGCACGATCTCGTCGACGGATGCCGTGCCCGCATAGCTGAGCCGAAGGTGCCCCGTCGGCCCGCCTGGCAGGTAGAAGTTGCGCCCCGGACTGACCGACACGCCCTGGCGAAGCGCTTCGGCCACGACCAGGTCGTCCCGCAAGCCGTCGGGCAAGGAGGTCCAAACGTGATACCCGCCGGGCCGGACCGCGTGAACCGTGAGGTGCGGACACCGATCAACCAGGCTCTGCGTCAGCGTCTCCCGCCGATCCCGCAAGGCTGCAGCCAGCCGGCGCAGATGCGTCGCATAGGAAGGCGAGGTCATCAACTCGAGCGCCGCCTCCTGCATCGGGCGAGGCACGAAGAAACTGTTGACCACATGACTGTCCCGCAGCCGTGCGTACGCCGGGCCACGCGCGGTCACGGCCGAGACCCGCAGGCTCGGTGACGTGGGTTTGGTCAACGACCGGATGTGTACGACGTGACCGTCCGGGTCGTCCGCCGCCAGCGGTTGCGGCAGATCGGGAGCATCGTCGTGCACCAACCGCCGGGTGAAGTCGTCCTCGATCACAAAGGCTCCAGCCGCCCGTACGGCGTCCATCAGCCGGGCACGCCGAGCCGGGGCGAGGACAGCGCCAGTCGGATTCTGGAACAGCGGCTGACACACCAGCACCCGCGCACTGGAACTCGCGAACGCCTCCGCGAGCAACTCGACCCGCAGACCATCCACATCGAGCGGCACCGGCACGCACCGCAGCCCCGCCGCCTCAGCAGCAGCCAGAGTCCCCGGGTACGTCGGTGCTTCCACCAGCACTGCCTGACCCGGCTCGGTCAGCGCCCTGAGTGCGGTCACCAACGCGGTCTGGCCACCCGAACTGATCAGCACGTCATTGGCACTGATCGGCCCCTCGCGTCCACCGATGTCGGCGGCGAACCAGGCTCGCAGCTCGGGAATCCCCTCAGCCGGCGAGCGTGTCCAGGTGCCAGGTCGACGGCCCGCGCGACCCATCGCATCGGCCAGAGCCTTGCTCGGCTGCAGCGACTCGTGCAGGTAACCGACCGAAAGATCCACCACCCCATCCGGCGGCGTCGACAACATTCCCAGCATCGCAGTGGTCTTGGGACGCCGATGGTCATCGAGAGCGCTGTCCTGCCAAGAGACATCCGCCTGAGCGACCCTCCGGCGTAGAGCACGATCGCTGACGAAGACCCCGGATCCCGGACGCGAACTGACGAGCCCCTCGGCCGTCAACACAGTCACGGCCCGCGAGAGGGTGACCGGGCTGACCCCCCAACGCCGGACCAGCGTGCGGCTGGACGGCAGCCGACCGCCCGAGCCGGCCGCGGTCACCTCGGCCCGCAGCCGCCCGACGACAACAGCCAGACTGCTATCGTTGTCCATGACGGCACACGATAGCGCTACTGTCCCGAGTCGAGAAGCGATACCGACCAGAGCCGGGACCATCGCAGCCCTCGTCGCCGTCGCGTCCTTCTCCTTGAGCTTCCCGGCCACAGTGTGGACGACCAGAGGCATGGGTCCGTGGACGGCCACCGGTGCTCGCGGCCTCCTGGCCGGCATCCTCGCCGCCGTACTGCTCGCCGCTCTCCGCGTCCGCCGACCCGAACGCAAGGACCTTCCTGGTCTGCTGATCGTTGCGGGTGGGTGCGTTATCGGCTTTCCGTTGCTGACCACGCTGGCCTTGCAGACCTCGACCACCGCCCACTCCGCCGTCGTTGTCGGTCTTCTGCCGATAGCGACGGCCTCGGCATCGGGCCTGCTGACCAGGCGCCGGCTGCCGGCGACGTTCTGGCTTGCTGCGTGTGCGGGCGCGGCGGCCGTGGTGGTCTTCACCCTCAGCCAGCATCACGGGTCCGTTTCAGTCGCAGACCTGTATCTGCTGGCCGCTCTGGTCGTCTGTGCGCTCGGCTATGCCGAAGGCGGCCGGCTCGCCGGGCATCTGCCCGGCTGGCACGTGATCGCCTGGGCCGTCGTACTTGCCTCACCAGTCAGCATCGCGATCACGCTGATCGCCGTACCGCGGGAGCCGTTGCATCCGTCGGCGTCGAGTCTGCTCGGACTTGCTTACATTGCTGGGATTTCGCAACTCGGCGGGTTCGTCGTCTGGTACCGCGGCATGGGCATCATCGGTGTCGCGAAGGCCAGTCAGTTGCAACTCGCCCAGCCGCTGCTGACGCTGGTGTGGTCGGTGCTGCTGATGAACGAGCGGCTGCCGGTGACCGCGCCGATCACCGCGGTCGTCGTACTGCTGTGCATCGTCGCGACCCAGCGAGCGCGGACCTGAGGTGTTTCAAACACCTGTAACACCTCGCTACTTGAAACCAGCCGCTGAGTTTGATCTGGTGGAGCTAGTGGTTCAGCCCTGATGCCACCCGACCTGCACGATACGACGACACGACGAGGTCCCTCCCGTGACGATCGCAGCTGTCAGCGTTGAGGATTCCAAGCAGCGCATTGCCGAAACCACCCACGAGCTCCTGCTCGAAGCCCATGAGGTGCCGGATCCGCGGCACCAGGAACTGCTCGACGAGGTTGTGATTCTGAACGCACCCGTCGCCCGCTCGATCGCCTCGCGGTACCGCAGCAAGGGCGTGGACCCCGACGATCTCGAGCAGGTCGCCTACCTCGGTCTGGTGAAGGCCGCGAACGGCTACCGGCCGGACGCGTCCACCGCCTTCCTCTCGTACGCCGTACCGACGATCAGGGGCGAGCTGAAGCGGTACTTCCGCGACTGCGCCTGGACTGTCCGGCCGCCGCGCCGCGTGCAGGAGATGCAGGGCAGCATCGCGGCCGCGGAGCCTGAGCTGATCCAGCGCCTCGGACACGTGCCCAGCGCCGAGGAGACTGCGGAAGCGCTCGGCACCGACCCGGCCGAGATCGCCGAGGCCAGTTCGGTCCGCGGCTGCTTCAGCACGCTGTCGCTGGACGCGCCCGGCACGGTCGACGGCACGATCAGCCTGCTCGACACGGTCGCCGACGACGAGGGCGGCTACGACCTGGTCGAGGACGTCCACACCCTCACGCCGGCCGTGGCGAACCTCGGCGACCGGGACAAGCGGATCCTCGAACTCCGGTTCCGCAACGGGCTCACGCAGGAGGAGATCGGCCACGAGCTGGGTGTCAGCCAGATGCAGGTGTCCCGGTTGCTCCGCGGCATCCTGGAGCGGCTGCGCGCCGAACTGGTCGTGCGTCCCGGCCCCACCAAGGGGTAATTCCGGGTAGCGTCGCCGCCATGGACTTCGAGGAGGCGGCGGATGCGCTCTACGCGGCGCCGGCTGCGGATTTCATTGCTACTCGCAACGAGCTGGCCAAGCAGCTGAAGGCGGACGGCGACCAGCTCGGGTCGACCCGGTTGAAGGCGATGCGCAAGCCGACGGTCGCGGCCTGGGTGACGAACCTGATCGCCCGCAAGCTGCCCGACGAGCTCGATGACTTGCTCGCGCTCGGCGACGAGTTCCGCGAGGCGACCGCCGATCTGGACGGCGACCGGCTGCGCGAGCTGACACCGCGACGGCACCAGTTGCTGGACAAGCTGGCCAAAGAGGCCGCCCAGGTCGCCAGTGACGAAGGTCAGAAGGTGAGCGCTGACGTCGGGCAGAAGCTTCGCGAGACGCTCGATGCCGCGCTGGTGGATCCGGCCGCGGGTGACGCCGTACGGGAAGGCCGGTTGAGCAGCGCGCTGCGGCACGTCGGTTTCGGTGTCGTCGACGAAGCGGGCGAACCGACCAACGTCACCCCGCTCACCGACGAGCGCCGCCAGGCCGCCCGCGACCGGCGTAAGGCGCAGCAGGCCGAGGCCGACGAGGAAACGGCTGCTGCCCGGAAGAAGCGCGAGGCCGCGGACCGCAAGGAGGAGGAACGCGAGGCCGCCGAGAAGGCGAAGGCCAAGAAGGCGTTCGAGGACGCCGTCGCCGCGGCCCAGGAGGCCGAATCCACGGTCGAGGATCTCGACACCCAGCTCGACAACGCGCGCGAGGCCCTGGCCGAGGCCCAGGAGCTGGTACGGCGGCTGGGCGGGGAGCTGGACGACGCCCGCCGGGCCGCCCGCGACGCGCAGAAGGAGAGCCGGGAGGCGCGCAAGCGGTACAACCGGCTCTGAACTGGGTACCGGCGGGGGCGGTACGAGAGGAGAGACGGATGGCGCGGTCGATCTGGAGTGGATTCATCACGTTCGGACTGGTCTCGGTGCCGGTCGGGCTCTACAGCGCCACCGACGAGCACCAGCTCGACTTCCACCAGTTCCAGAAGGGCACCTCGGACCGGATCCGCTACAAGCGGGTGAACGAGCGCACCGGCCGGGAAGTGGACTTCGACAAGATCGTCAAGGGTCACGACGTCGGCGGCGGCGAGTTCGTCATCGTCGAGCCGGACGAGCTGGACGAGATCGCGCCGGGCAAGTCCCGGGCGCTGGAGATCTCCACCTTCGTCGACCTGGACGACATCGACCCGATCCACTTCCAGAAGAGCTACTACCTGGGTCCCAAGGACGGCGACAACGCGTCGTCGTACGCACTGCTGCGGGACGCGCTGGCGAAGACGAACCGGGCCGGGATCGCGAAGTTCGTGATGCGCGGCAAGGAGTACCTGGCCACGATCCGGGCCAAGGACAAGGTCCTGGTGCTGGAGACGATGTTCTTCGCCGACGAGATCCGCGATCCGGCCGACGAGCTGGACGACCTGCCGGGCAAGTCGTCGGCGGGCAAGCAGTTGTCGATGGCGACCGACCTGATCGAGGCGATGAGTGGCGAGTGGAAACCGTCCGCCTACAAGGACACCTACACCGAGCGGGTGAAGGAACTGGTCGTGTCCAAGCACAAGGGCAAGGAGGTCGTCTTCGCGGAGGAGGAGCCGCAGGCCACCAACCCGACCGACCTGGTCGCCGCGCTGCGCGCCAGCGTCGAGTCCGCACGCAAGTCCCGCGGCACGCGGAAGACCACCGCGAAGAAGAAGACCACGGCGAAGAAGGCGACCGCCAAGAAGGCCGCGAGGAGCAAGAAGAAGGCGGCCTGACTCACAGGGCGGTCGGGCCGTCTCCTGGAGTCGGGAGCAGGTAGCTGCTCGGATTCGCGGGCGCGCCGGCCTCCAGCCAACGGTGGAAGCCGTCGGGGTTGCGGCGCTCGAATTCGTCGAGGCAGATCCGGCGTACCTCGGCGACTGCCTGGCGGTCGCGTGGGCCGGCACCTTGGGCGAGCTGGGTGGCGGTCTCGGTCCAGACACCGCACAATTCCTCGATGCTGAGCGGGCACTGCAGCGACGCGATCAGCGCCTCGTCCTCGAACCCCTGCTTCTCGGTCAACCGCTCGAGCTTCCGCTGCCGCCGCGACGGACGGTGCCGCCGTTCTGGCAGGACCAGGTCGAGCAGCACGAACAGCGTCGCCGCGACCAGCGCCACCGCGAACCCGACCGCACCCCAGGCCAGCAGACGTGCCAGCCCTGGCAGGCACAGCACAGCAGCGGCCGCAGTGGCCGCGACCGTCGCCGACGACTGGTACGGCGCTTCGTCCGACACGTGCCGGATCACCGCGGCCAGCGGCCAGACCAGTGCGAACACAACGGTCAGCAGGATCACGGCCGCGAGCGGACCCAGCAGCAGGATGCCCGCGAGCACCCCGGCTGTCCCCACACCGAGTCCGGCAGCGATCGCCATCCGCCGCATCAACGCGGAATGACCCCTCACCGGAACTCACTCGTCGCCACAGAACACCTCACGTGTCACCCACCCCGTAACCACACCTCTACCCCAGAGAACGAACAGCCCCTCTGCACCGTTCCCCACCCGGGGGCCGCGCAATCAGGCGGCAGTGGGCGAGTCGGCCGGCGTGACGGGATGGTCCAGCGGATGAGCGATCTCGTCCGACGGCATCCGGCCGAAGTACACGACCAACAGTGACACCACTGCCGGGCCGACACCAGCGACGACGAACACCGCGGTCAGTCCGAACACAGCACCTGCCGGTCCGGCCAGCGCCATCGACAACGGCAGCAGCAAGACGAAGAAGTCCAGGCTGGCGATGCGTCCGCGCAAGCGGTCCGGCACCCGGCGCTGCAGCAACGTCCCTTCGAGTCCGTTCGCCGCGAGCAGCTCGTCGGCAGGCAGCAGCTTCGGCACCAGCGCCGTGTACGCCGGGATCAGGAACGCCTCCCCGGCACCGCAGCGGCGCGACCCGGCTGGTCGGGAAGCTCGAGGACAAGGACGGCTGGCCGGTCCGCCGGAACACGCCCGAGGACCGCCGGGCCACCTGGGCCGAGCTCACGCCGGCCGGGCGGGAGGCGCTCGCGGCTGCCCAACCCGTGGTCGAAGCTGTGGTCTCGACGTTCTTCGCCGATCATGTATCAGATGAGGACCTTCGACGCGCGAGTCGCATCCTGGACGTCCTGGCCGACGCCAACCCGAACGACGACGGCTTCGACTGCGGACTCTGACCGCGCCCACCCCGCCCCGGCCGACGCAGGATCCGCGCAGTGACCGCCGTCGACGAGCGGTACGCCGAGCGCGTCCGCGCCCTCAAGCCCGTCCCGAGTGACTACACGGCCGACCAGCTCAGGACCCTGTACGACGCTCAGCTCGGCAGCCGGCATGCGGACCTGGCAGCCCGCTGGATGCAGTCTCGGGGTCAGGGCTACTACACGATCGGATCCGCCGGCCACGAGGGGAACGCCGCGGTCGCCGCCGCGCTCCGGCCCACCGATCCGGCGCTGCTGCACTACCGCTCCGGCGCGTTCTACCTCGCCCGCGCCGACCAGGCCGGATCGAAGGAAGGGCTGCGCGACATCCTGCTCGGGGTCGCGGCCGCGACCAGTGAGCCGATCGCCGGCGGCCGGCACAAGGTGTTCGGCCGGCACGACCTTGCCATCATCCCGCAGACGTCGACGATCGCGTCCCACCTGCCGCGGGCGATGGGTGTCGCGTTCTCGCTGGCCCGCGCGGCGAAGCTCGGCGTACCGTCGCCGTGGCCGTCCGACGCGATCGTGGTGACCAGCTTCGGCGACGCGTCGGCGAACCACTCGACCGCGACCGGCGCGATCAACGCCGCGCTGCACGCGTCGTACCAGGGCCTGCCGATGCCGTTGCTGCTGGTCTGTGAGGACAACGGGATCGGGATCAGCGTGCGGACCCCGGATGGCTGGATTCGGCAGGCCTACGGGTCGCGACCCGGCCTGCGGTACTTCGATGCCGACGGCACCGATGTCGCCGCGGCACTGACGATGGCGACCGAGGCGGCGACGTTCGTCCGGCGGAACCGGCGGCCTGCCTTCCTCCGCCTGCGGACCGTCCGGCTGCTCGGCCACGCCGGCTCCGACGTGGAAGCGGCGTACCGTTCACCGGCCGAACTGGTCGCCGACGAGGAACTGGACCCGCTGCTCGGTACGGCGCGACTCCTGCTGGGCGCCGGTCTGGACGCGGCCGACGTGATCGAGCTGTATGAGGACAAGCGGTCAGAGGTGATGCGGATCGCGGCCGAGGTCTCCGGCCTGCCGCAACTGTCGTCCGCCGAGGCCGTCGCCTCCCCACTGCGGTTCCCCGACCCCGAGGCGGTCGCGGAGTCGTTGCCCCAGCCCAGCCGTACGACGGAACGGTTGACGCTGAGCCAGTCGATCAACCGCGCCCTGGCCGACGTACTGGCGTCGTACCCGGAGGCGATGGTGTTCGGTGAGGACGTCGGCCGCAAGGGCGGCGTGTACGGCGTCACCCGCGGACTGCAGAAGTCGTTCGGACCGGCCCGGGTGTTCGACACGCTGCTGGACGAGCAGTCGATCCTCGGTCTCGGACTCGGCGCCGGCGTCTCGGGGTTGCTGCCGATCCCGGAGATCCAGTACCTGGCGTATCTGCACAATGCCGAGGACCAGTTGCGCGGCGAGGCGGCGTCGCTGAAGTTCTTCTCGCAGGAGCAGTACTCGAATCCGCTGGTGCTGCGGGTCGCGGGCTACGGCTACCAGAAGGGGTTCGGCGGCCACTTCCACAACGACGACGCGATCGCCGTACTGCGGGACATCCCGGGACTCGTGATCGCGTCACCCTCCCGGCCGGACGACGCGGCCGCGATGCTGCATGCTTGCGCCGCGGCGGGGCGATCGTGCGGCACGGTCAGCGTGTTCCTCGAGCCGATCGCGCTCTATCACCGGCGCGATCTGTACGAGGACGGCGACGACCAGTGGCTGACGCCGTACCCGAGCGAACCGGTGCCGATCGGACGCGGCCGGACGTACGGCGAAGGGACGGAGTTGACTCTGATCACCTTCGGCAACGGTCTGCCGATGAGTCTGCGGGTGGCTGCGCGGGTGCCCGGTCTCCGAGTGCTCGACCTGCGCTGGCTGGCGCCGCTGCCGGTCGAGGATTTGTTGCGCGAGGCAACCGCCACCGGACGCGTGCTCGTCGTCGACGAGACCCGGCGATCCGGTGGCGTATCCGAAGGCGTCCTGGCCGCGCTGATCGACCACGGCTACACCGGCCGGCTGGCCCGGGTGGCATCGGAGGACTCGTTCGTCCCGCTCGGCGATGCGTCCCGTCAGGTGCTGCTCAGCGAGCGGACGATCGAGATCGCGGTTCGCGAACTGCTCAGGTGAACAGCCGCTGCCAGAGCGACTTCTTCGGCGGGGCGTCCGCAGACTGGGCGCCTGACGGCTTGCGCACCGGCTCGGGCCGATCCGCCTTCCACTGCGCCAGGACCGCCTCCTCGTCGACAGTTCCGACCGGGACGACCGGGCCGGTGGTGTCGCGGATGCTGACCAGGATGCGCTTGTTCAGATCCGCGAGGTAGTCGCGCACCTCGGACTCCTTGCGCATCCGGGCGACGGTCTGCTGGACCTTCTGCTTCTCCTTGCGCAGCAGAACCGCGGGCGGCAGCAGGGCTTCGGAGTCGATCTGTTCCCGGCGGATGAAGTCCTTGACCCACCAGTCCGGGTCGTGCGGATTGGCCAACTTGGTCAGCGGTTTGCCCTGACCCGCGAGGTCGTCGAACTCGCCCCGCTTCTGGGCCTGCTGGATCTGGGCCTCGACCCAGTCCTGCTGCGACATGTTGGCTGGCTTGCGCTCGGTCATGCCCACACCTCATCTGTCTCATCGACAGTTGCTTCCGGGCGTCAGCCTACCGGCTTGTGAATGCAATCACAAGACATACTGGGGAGGTGGACCTGACCGACGAACAGATCGCGGCGATGACTCCGGCCGAGCGGCGGGACCTGATCCTGCGGCTGGCGCCGAGGGAACCGGCGGGGCTGCCGTCGCTGCGGACGATCGAGCGGATCCGCAAGTGGCGGACCGTGCTGATGCTGCTCTGCGCGCTCGCGCTGATCCCCTGGACCGTCTATCTGGGCATGACCCTGCCCAGCCACTACGTCGCCCGGAACTGGGTCGCCACCTGGGTCGGCTTCGACATCCTGCTGCTGACCATGCTGGTGCTGACCGCGCTGGCCGGCTGGAAGCGCAAGCAACTGGTCTTCCCGACCGCGTTCGCGACCGGCGTCCTGCTGATCTGCGACGCCTGGTTCGACACGATGACGAGCCATCGCGGCGCCGACCTCACCCAGGCGCTGCTGAGCGCCTTCCTGGTCGAGCTCCCGCTGGCCTTCATCCTGATCGCCGGCCCGCTCCGCCTGCTCCGGTACGTCGCGATCCGGCACGGCATGATCAGCCCGAAGTCGCACCTGTGGCGAATGCCGATCCCGGATCTCTACCCCGGCCAGAAGATGCCACCCGACCACCCCTGACCACCCCACCCCGGCCCGTCCCGCACCGGCCCGTCCCGCACCGGCCCGTCTGGTGGGTTGACCCACCAGACGGTGGGTTCGCCCACCGGAACCCACGTGGCCAACCCACCGCCTCATGGGCCAACCCATGAGGCGCGGTTGGCAGGGGTGGAGTCGGTGAGTGAGGGTGGTGGCAGGCGTACGAGTGACGAAGGAGTGCGAATGGCCGTTGAGGTGCTGTCCGTTGTCGGTGGCGAGCGAGTGGCGGAAGCGGTACGGCGTACTCCGTCGACCAACCCGGCCCAGCTGAGCGATGTGGTGGGGAGGGTCGGCAGCGCGGGGCCCGAGGTTCTCGTCCGGGCCGCCCAGGCTGCCCGGGACGCCCAGGTCGCGTGGGCCGCGACGCCCGCTCCGCAGCGCGGTCAGGTGATCGCGAACGTGGGCCGGCTGATGACCGCCAACAAGGAGCGGCTGGCCGCGCTCGTCACCCGCGAGATCGGCAAGCCGATCGCGGAGGCGCGCGGTGAGGTGCAGGAGATCATCGACACCTGCGACTTCTTCGTCGGCGAGGGGCGACGGCTGTACGGCCAGACGGTTCCGTCGGAGATGCCCGACAAACAGTTGTTCACATTCCGCCGTCCGGTCGGCACTGTGGTCGTGATCACGGCCGGCAACTTCCCGGTCGCCGTACCGTCCTGGTACATCGTGCCGGCGCTGTTGTGCGGCAACACGGTCGTGTGGAAGCCAGCGGAGTACTCCGCCGTGGTGTCCGACGCGTTCTACGAGATCTTCGCGCATTCCGGCGTACCGGCCGGAGTCTTCAACGTCGTGTACGCCGATGGGCCGGACACGTTCACCGGACTCGAGCAGGCGCTGCAGGCCGGGCTGGTCAACAAGGTCGGCTTCACCGGATCCAGCGCCGTCGGCAGCCGGATCGGCGAGCTGTGCGGCCGCCATCTGCAGACGCCGTGCCTCGAGCTCGGCGGCAAGAACCCGATGGTGATCACCGAGGACGCCGACCTCGACCTGGCCGTCGAGGGCGCGCTGTTCTCCGGCTTCGGTACGGCGGGTCAGCGGTGCACCTCGCTCGGTACGGTCATCGTGCACGAGTCGGTGCACGATGACTTCGTCGCGCGCTTCAGCCGTGCGGTCGCGGACGCCGCGATGGGTGATCCGGCGCGGGACGTGCTGTTCGGTCCGTTGCTGGACGAGAAGTTCGCCGCCGGGTTCGAGAAGTCGCTGGGCTGGATCGCGGCTCACCACCAGGTGATCGGCGCGACCGGCCGGGTCACGGCGGACAGCCCGCGGTCCGGATTCGTCGGGGACCCCGCGGCCGGGCTGTTCTACCACCCGGTGATCGTCGACGGCGTCCGTGCGGACGACGAGTTGTTCATGAACGAGACGTTCGGTCCGGTCGTCGGCATCACGACGTACTCGGCCCTCGACGAGGCGATTGCCCTCGGCAACAAATCGAGGTACGGCCTGTCCAGTTCGATCTACACCACCGATCCGAACAAGGCGTTCCGGTTCGCGCAGGGCATCTCGGCCGGCATGGTGAGCGTGAACAACTCGACCTCCGGTGCTGAGGCGCACCTGCCGTTCGGCGGCAACGGGAAGTCGGGCAACGGCTCCCGGCAGAGCGGCATCTGGGTGCTCGACCAGTTCACCCGGTGGCAGTCGCTGAACTGGGACTACTCGGGCAAGCTGCAGAAGGCGCAGATGGATACCGAGACGGTCGAGGCCGACCTCTCCTTCCTGTTGCCCTGATGGCCGCGGTCCTGCCGGACGCCGCCGACGTGGTGATCGTCGGCGGCGGCGTGATGGGCGCGAGCATCGCGTTCCATCTCGCCGAGGCCGGGGTGGAACGCGTGCTGCTGCTGGAGCGGAACGAGCTCGGTTCCGGTTCCACGTCCAAGGCGGCCGGCGGGGTCCGCGCCAACTTCTCGGACGAGCTCAACATCGCGTTGGGAGCACGCAGCCTGGAGGCCTTCGCGCGATTCGGCGAGCGACCCGGTCAGGAGATCGACCTGCACCGGGTCGGCTATCTGTTCCTGCTGGAGACCGCCGACCAGCTCGAGTTGTTCCGCGAGAGCACCCGCCTGCAGAACGCCGCCGGTCAACCGACCCGGATGATCGACGTCGACGAAGCCGTGCGGCTCGCGCCGATCGTCGCCCCGGACGGCCTGGCCGGCGCGTGCTTCTCCCCGGCTGACGGGCACTGTACGCCGGAGTCCGTCGTACTCGGGTATGCGACGGCCGCCCGTCGGCTCGGCGCGACGCTCGTCACCGGTTGCGAAGTACTCGGCATCGAGGCGAACGGCAACGCCATCCGCGCGGTCCGCACCAGCCGTGGCGACGTACGGACCGGCACAGTGATCTGCGCGGCGGGTGCGTGGTCCGCGGAGCTCGCCGTACCGCTCGGGGTCGACCTGCCGGTCACGCCGCTGCGCCGGCAGATCGTCGTGACCGAGGCGATCCCGAAGCTGCCGCCGAGCATGCCGATGACGATCGACTTCAGCAGCACCTTCTACTTCCACTGCGAGGGACCCGGTCTGCTGGTCGGAATGTCGGATCCGGACGAGGAGCCGGGCTTCCATCTGGACCGCACCGAGACCTGGCTGCCGCGGCTGACCGCCGCGATGGAACGCCGCGCGCCGTCCCTGCTCGACGTCGGCCTGACCGGCGGCTGGGCCGGACTCTACGAAGTGACTCCGGACCACAACGCGCTGATCGGCGAGGCCGGCACCGTGTCCCGGTTCCTCTACGCCACCGGCTTCTCCGGTCACGGCTTCCTGCAGGGACCTGCGGTCGGCGAGATCATCCGCGACCTCTACCTGGGCCGCGAGCCGTTCGTCGACATCAGCCCGCTGGACGCGCGCCGGTTCCGGTACGACGGCCCCCGCGCTGAGTGGAACGTGGTCTGATCAGGGCTCGTTGCGCGGATCGTCGGCCGGGTCGTCCGGCCAGTTGTCCGGGTCGCACCACTCCGGGTCCCAGCCGCGCTGGATGCAGTACTGCCGGAGGATTTCCTCGCGGGTCGGTGTGGTGGTGCTCGGCTGCGGCGGCTTCGTGGTCCTGGTCGTCCGGGTCGGCTTCGGAACCGGCTTGTCCTCCGCCTTCTCGGTGGTCCGGGTCTTCGTCGGCCGCTGGGTCGGCTGGGTCGTCTTCGTGGTCGGCGGCACGGTCGTCTTCTGGACCCGCGGTGGGACCGAGGTGGGCTGCGTCGTCCGCGGCGGCACGACCGGAGTCGCCGAGGGCGTCGCCGAACGGTCGTCGACCGCCGGGACCGCCTGCGAGTCACCGGAGTCTCCGCTGAACAGGCCGATCGCGGACAACGCCCAGAAGTTGACACCGAGGAACAGCACCGCGGCGCCGATCCCGGCGTACAGCACTCGGCGGGACGGGCCGGCGTACCGGCCGATCGGACCGCGGACCGGGTTGCCCTTGCCGTCGATCCAGAACCGCCAGCCTTCCGGCGGCGGTGGCCAGGACGGGTCGGGACGCCAGGTCTTCGGTGGGACCCAACTACGGCGGGGCGGCGACGGCCAGGTCGGAGGGACCACGAACCGCTTCAACGAACTCCTCCATCTCCGCCCGGACCACGTCAGGCTAGTGGATCGGCCGGTGCGGCCGACAGCCCGGCCAGGTCAGCTCTTCGTTCAGAATCCCCGCCCGCACCCAGACCAACGACACAAACCCACCGCAAGCTACTTGCGGCTTGCGAACCGCCCGCGTGTCGCACTGGCTTTTTCGATCAACCCATGGCTGTGGTCGCTGAGAAGTCAGATTAGGTTTGCCTACTTCAACCGTTCCGAGGAAGAGCTAGAGCACGGAGACCAGCAGTCTGGTCAGGTCCTGGCCGAAGGGGCGATCCGCCTCGATCGGCGGTACGACGTCCGCGACCGCCTGATGGAAGTCACGAAGGCCGACCGGGATCGGGCGCTTCGACAGAGCGAAGGCCTGATGGACGGCCAGGAGCTCGCAGGCGGTGACCTCGCGGGTCAGCCGGATGGCTTCCGCGAGGGTGCCGACGGCCTCCCAGGAGAAGGTCTGCACGTCCTCCTGTCCGTTCGACGTCTCCGCCGTACTGATTGCCGAGGGCAACGTCAGGCGGTGGAGCAGGTGGGTGGTGGCGACGGCGCGTTTGTGAACGGCGACCAGGCCCGCCTGTGGTCCCGGCTCGTGCGCAAGCTGGGCCTGGAGCCCGGTGACGGCCGGATCGAGCAGGCGGTGCAGCCGCGCCGCGGAGACTTCGGCCGCGTGGGCGAGCGCCGCGGTCAGGTGGTCGGAGTACGCCGTGAGGTCGATCCCGTGGAAGCCCGCCGTACCGATGAATTCGCCGTCCAGGTACGCCGGTGAGTCGGTGACGCCGGCGAACGCACGGTCGACCGCTTCGTCCAACTGGCCGATAGACCGACGGACGTGCGCGACAACATGTCCTGCAACCCGGAATGACACCGGTGCTTGGAGCGCACGCGGTTCGGGCTCCGGACCGGCCAGCTCACGAATCCGAGCGAGCTGGCCTGCCAGGACGTCATCACCCCGACCCACCGCCGGATCGTACGGCGCACGGTTCGCACCGATCACCGCAATCGCACCCGCGCCGACCGCAGTCAGGTGATCGGCGAGACGGTGTGCACGCTTGACCTGCAGAGCAGCCCGCCCGGTCGCACCCGGCACGCCCGCAAGCAAGGAGATCCCCTCCTTGGGACCCACCTCGACCGAACTGAAAGCGTGCGCCAGCGGAATGATCTCGCCGGCCGAGCCCGCTCCCTCGGCGGGGATGTCGGGAACCTGTCCGCTGTTGATCATGGCAACCAACTGCTGGATCAGCTCGACCGAGACCCCGGCGTCACCGGTGAGGAACGTGCGCAGCCGGCCGATCAGGACCGCGCGGGCCTCGTCGGGCGGGAGCCAAGGAGGTCCGCCGACCGCCCGGCCGAGCAACAGGTTGCGTTGGTGCACGCGTTGCTCGTCCTCGGTGAGCCGGCGCTTGCTCATGTTGCCCATGCCCGTGTTGACGCCGTACACGGCTCCACCGGAGGCCAGCGCGGCGAGGAGGTCTGCGCGGATCGCGGCCAGGCGATCGAGCAGCGGCTGCGCGATGGTGATCGGTTCGGGGCTGGCGGGGTCGAGATCCGACGGCTGGTTGATCAGCATGTCAGTGGAACCGGAGCATCGTGCCGACGTCGTCGGCTTCGGCCTTGCGCAGAATCAGGTGTGCGATCGCGACGTCCAGCAGGGACAGGCCGCGGTGCCAGAAAAGATTGCGCTCGGCATCGTTCTCCCGGCCCGGCTTCTGACCCGCGACGATCTGCCCGAGCTCGGCGTACAGGGTCTCCGGTGACAGCCGGCCGGTGTCCACGTGCCGGCGCAGCGCCCCGAACCGGCCGGACTGGGCCTCGCGCCAGTCGTCGACGACGACCTTGTCCATCACGTCGAGCAGGTCGAGCTCGACCGCGCTGATCGTCCCGTACGGTACGACGAACGCACCGGGCTTCACGGCGACCGTACGAAGCAAGGGCTCGGGCTCGGTCAGCCGAGTCGCCTCAACCAGTACGTCGGCCCCGTCGAACGCCTCCTCGGCCGTCGCCACCACCCGCACCGGCGTGCTCAGCTCCGCGGACAGCTCGGCCGCGAACTTCTCCCGCGATTCCGGGCGGCGCGACGTCACCCGGATCTCGTCCAGATGAAAGAGGTCGTCGAGCATGGTGACGTTCCACCACGCGGTCCCGCGGGCGCCGGCGTGGGCGAGGATCTTGCTGTCCCGCCGAGCCAGGTGGCGCGCGCCGACCGTGGTCATCGCGCCGGTCCGCGCCGCGGTGATCATCGTCGCGTCCAGGACCGCGAGCGGTACGCCGGTCGTCGGGTCGAACAGCGTCGCCATCGCCAGCTCGCTGGGCAGACCCTTCTGGTAGTTCGGTACGAAATCGCCGACCACCTTCACGCCGCTGATGCCGCGCTCGCCGAGGCCGTCCAGATGCCCGCGCAGGATGTTGAAGTGGCCGATCCCGCCGTTGTCCGGCATCAGGTGCACGCGCGGTTCGAAACTGGTCCGGCCCTCGCCGTGCTCGCGGACCGCCTCCTCGACCGCGTCCACGATCTCCAGCCTGGTCAGCCCGAGCGAGTCGATCTCCGGACCACTCAGAAACCGCAACCAGATCCCGTCAGCCACCCGGCCTCCTTCGGTCGTTGTGATTCGATACTAAAGTTCCGGATCGCTGCGTTACGTTCGGGCCATGGAGTCGACCACACGGACGCCGGACCGGACGGTGATCGGGCACTCGACCACCGACAAGGTGGTGCTGTTCGGTGGACTGCCGCTGATCGGGCTGGTGCTCGGCTTCTTCCTGCCGCGGATCGCCGACTGGGCGGCGCGGCAGGACTGGGTGCCGTTCCAGGGGCCGCTGAAGCTGATCTCGGGGTGGGACGGCTGGTGGGTGATCGCGATCTGCATCGTGATCGGCCTGGTGGCCGGCGTGATCCTGGCCGGGATGGCGCTCGAGGACACGCTGAAGGTCACCGTCACGAACCGGTCGGTGGAGTTCGGTAAGAACCAGAAGACGGTGACCGTGCCGCGGGAGAAGGTGACGGTCGCGTTCCTGGACGGCAAGGAGATCGTGCTGCAGGACTCGACGTCGCGCGAACTGGCCCGGGAGAAGCACGATCACCTGAAGTCCGACGCACGGCAGATCCCGGCCGCGTTCCGCGCCCACGGCTACCCGTGGTCCGAGGCCGGCGATCCGCACGCGGACCGGTTCCGCCGCTGGGTCGAGGACGAGCCCGACCTGCCGCCGGCAGTGAACGCCGTACTGAAGGTGCGGGCCAAGGCGTTCGGTCAGGGCGACAAGGGCACGGCGGATCTGCGCGAGCTGCGCGCCGAGGTGGCCAAGCTCGGCTACACGGTGAAGGACAGCGACAAGAAGCAGTACTGGCGGCCGACCACGCCGCGGTGATTCAGGCGCCGAGGAGGTGGATGACGGCGGCGGCGTACGCCTGCTCGGCGTCGTCCGCGCGGTGGATGCTGTCGGTCAACTCGACGGCGTACCCGTCGGGGACCGCCTCGAGCTTGCGGAAGTGGTTGCCCAGGAGAGCGCGCAACTGTTCCTCGCGCGGCAGCCAGACGACCTCACGCTGCTCGATGCTGTCCAGGGCCCACTCGGTGGTGCCGTTGAAGCCGATCACCTTGCTGCCCTGGTAGTCGTGCACCTCGACGGTCATGTCGCTCACCACGAACACATCCTCGTCCATGTCCCGGTCCGGTACGACGAAACGATCCCCTGCCGCGGGTGCCCACAGCACCCCGGCCTTGCGCAGTCGCCCGGCCTGCTCAATCGTGATCACCCCTCCATCCTCCCCACGCCACGCAAACCCCGCAGGTTCGCGCGAGCCGCCCGACTGGCGCGGGTCAGCGGTTCAGGGCAGTACGCAGTTCGGCGGCACGGTGGGAAATGCGGTCCCGGCACTCGTTCGTGAGCGGCAGATCGAGCAGCGCGGTCGCCTGCAGGTGACTCAGCCCGAACTCCTCCCGCAGCCGCTGGACGGCGATCACGCGGTCAGCGGAGGCCTTCAGTACGCCGGCCACCTCGTCCCGGCGCTCGAACGCGGCCAGTACGCCGTCGTAGATCTCCAACTGCGTGTACGCCGACCGATCCGGTTCCGGCACGATCGCCACATCTTCCTTCTCACTGGCACGGATCACCTGCCGCCAGAGCGCGGGGACAGCGAGCCGGGCCCGGGTGTAGCGCCGGGGCATCGGCTGGGCGTAAGTCATGGCCATGGTCGGCTCCTGTTCGGGGTTGTCGAATCAGTCGGATTTCGGCAGCGCGTACGGTTCGCGCGGCGGGCACTTCCGCCCCGGCGCGGTCAGCGCCTCGAAGTGCCAGGCTTCGTTGTCGTAGCGACGGCAGACGCCGTAGCGCCAGCCGTTCCGGTTCAGCCAGGTCATCGCGGCGGCCGGAGCGATGTCGACGGCCTTGCCCTGGACGTGTGCGGAGTACTTCGGCGGCAGCACCCAGCGGGTCGCCGCCGTGTACGACCCGTACTTCTTCAGCGCCGCGGTGAACAGCCGCTGCTGCTTGGCCGCGCTCCGGCGACCGGAGTTGATCCGCAGCGTCACGCCGTCGCGCTTCGCGGCCGCCATCGCCTTCTTCAGCCGTGACTTCAGCGTCGGCGAGAGTCCGTTGATGCTCTCCTCGCCGTACTCCGGCGTGGTCGTGCTCTTCTTCGTCGGCTTCGGGGTCTTCCTGGGCGGCTTGCTCGGGGTTGTTGTGGGGGTCGACGGGCGGCTGGGCGGTGGCGTCGGCGTCTCGGTGACCAGCGTGGTCGGCGGAGCGGAGTTCGCCGGAGCGTTCACGGTCGAGATGACCGGTTCCTTGTCCGCCGCCAGGCCGAGCATCTCCCCCAACTGCGCGTGCCAGAGCAGTAGGGATCCGACCGCCAGCACCGCCACGCCTGCACCCGTCACGGACAGCAACCGCAGCCGTACCGAGCCGGTCCGGCGCGGTGGCACGTCGTTCGTCATGGGGTACAGCCTCTCGGATCAGGCGCGGTCGCCACATCGGCCCCAGGGACCGTCCTGACATCCCGGAAGTAGCCCTTGAGTATCAATTCGGACGCCGAGCCTCCTCCAAAAGTTGGAGAGGGTGCCCCTCCGGGCAGATGAAGCTTCGGCGAACACGAGCTGACTACGCTGGGCGACATGTGGAGTGTCTGGCGTCGGATGTCGCAGTTGCAGCAGGATGTGCTGCTCGCTGCGATCATCGGCGTGGTCTGGTTCGGGGTACTGAACCTGATCAACGACAGCGGCCTGCGCCCGCAGAACCCGGCCGTCTCCGTCGTCACCGGCGTCTTCCTGGTCGCCACGGTCGCCTGCGTACGGCGGATTCCGCGGACGATGCTCGTGGTCGTCTCGGTGCTCTACCCGTTCCTGTACGCCGCTGTCGGCACCGGCCTGGCCGCGCAGATCGGGCTCAGGGTCTTCGGCCAGCCCGAGATCAGCGACGCCGCACTGCAGTCCGAGATCCACCTGGTCCCGCTGCTCGTGGTCGGGTACCTGGCCGCGTCGAGCGGCGTACGGCGGTTCACCTGTCTGTTCTTCACCATGGGCAGCCTGGCCGGGCTGATGATCGGCCTGCCGACCGTGGTCGCGATCGTCCTCAGCCACGCCAACCGGGCGATCCTGTACGGCGATCGGTACGAGAAGCTGCCGAGGGATCTCTCGAGCCTCTACAGCTACATCGACGTGTCGCTGTTCGTGTTCGCCGAGGCACTGATCTGCGGCATGGTGCTGCTCGGTGCGGACGCCCGGCGTCGGCGCAAGAACGTCGCCCTGCTGCAGCAGCGGAACGCCGAGCTGATCCGGCTGCGCGCGGTCGAGGCCGAGCGGGCCGCGGTCGCCGAGCGGACCCGGATCGCCCGCGACCTGCACGATGTCATCTCCCACCACGTCAGTGCGGTGGTGATCCGGGCCCAGGCCGCCGAACGAGTGGCCGACCAGCGACCCGAAGTACTGCGGGAGGCGATTCGCTGGATCATTGCCAGCGGCAAGGAAGCGCTGACCGCGATGCGGGAGACGGTCCGGGTACTCAACACAGCCTCGCCGAACGCCGTCGGAGCGTCGCCCGATTCGGGTGGCGGGACCGCGCCCGTACCCGATCTGTCCGACGTCGCGCGGATGGGCGAGCGGTTGAAGGCGGTCGGAATCGACGTGTCGATGAGCCTGCCGCCGCGGCAACGGCAGCTGACCTCGGCCACCGACCTGACTGCGGTACGGATCATCCAGGAGGCGTTGACCAACGTCATGGTGCACGCGAAGGCGACCGCGGCCCGGGTCACCTGGCAGAGTGGACCGCAGGGCGAGCTGCTGACCATCGACGACAACGGCAGCGGCGGACCGCCGCCGGTGAACGTGCTGGAGTCCGCCCGGCGGAGCGAAAGCGGCCGCGGCAACGGACTGATCGGGATGCGGGAACGGGCCACAGCGGTCGGCGGCACACTGGCCGTCGCGGCCGGCCCACTGGGTGGATGGAGGGTGCAGGCATGGCTGCCGCCACAGAACTGACCGGTCCGGACGCCGGTTCGATCCGGATCCTGGTCGCCGACGACCAGGGCGTGATCCGGATGGGTCTGGCGATGATCCTCGACCACGAACCGGACCTGACCACGGTCGCCCAGGCCGGGGATGGCGAGGAGGCGCTACGGCTGATCGAGCAGTACGACCCTGACGTCGTACTCATGGACATCCGGATGCCGGTGATGGACGGGCTCGTCGCGACAGAGCGGATCACGACTGCGAACAAGGCTGCTGGGCGGTCGCGTCCTGCTGTGCTGGTGCTGACTACCTTTGACGATGAGGCGTATGTGCTGAGCGCCGTTCGGGCTGGGGCGTCTGGGTTCCTGTTGAAGGACACTGATCCTGATCTGTTGGTGTCGGCTGTGCGGGCTGTGCACCGCGGGGACTCGCTGGTCGACCCGGCGTCGACGCGGGTGCTGCTGGAGCGGTGCATGGAGCTCGAGCGTCAGGTCGGGGTACGGCGGAGCCGGCGCCGGCGCAGCCCGATGGGCGGTGGACTGGGTTGCTCGGGCAGCTCAGCGAGCGGGAGCGGGAGATCCTGGTGTGGATGGCGCGCGGTCTGTCGAACCGCGACCTCGCCACCAAACTCTTCGTCAGCGAGACCACGGTGAAGACCCACGTCAGCAGCGTCCTCTCCAAACTAGGCCTCTCCAGCCGAGTCCAGGCGGTAGTCGTCGCCTACGAAGCCGGCGTAGTCCGCCCAGGCGAGGCCGAAGTCCGCTGGGACTAATCCCACGCATGTGGACGTGGTGCTGGCGTGTGCACCCCGGGGGCGAATGCACTTGGGCACCGAAGACACGGGTGCTGCTTCGTTGGCTGTTGAGGTGGGATCGGGGAGCTCGTACAACCTGGGGGCACATCCGCCGGCGCGGGGTCAGGGGGTGGGGCGGCGGAACGAGGTTCGGTAGGTGTTGGGTGGGTGGCCTGTGTGTTTGGTGAAGAGGGCGGCGAAGGTGCTGGGGTTCTTGTAGCCGACTGTGGTGGAGATGCTGGCGATGGTTCGGTCGGTGGTTTCCAGGAGGTGGCGGGCGCGGGAGACGCGGGACGCGTGGAGGTAGTCGAGGGGGCTCTGGTTGGTTTCGTCTGCGAAGCGCCTGAGCAGAGTGCGGGTGCTGACCTTGAAGGCGGCCGCCAGGGCGGTGAGGTTGTAGCGGTCGGCCAGGTTCTGGTCGAGGTGGCGCATGACTTCTCGCGAGAATTCGCTTCCGGCCTGTGGCAGCAGCCGGGCGTCGACGTACGGCGTCTGTGAGGACCGCGCATCGTCGACGAGCGCGAGTCTCGCGGTCGCCCTCGCCACGGACGTACCGCTGTGTTCGCGGATCAGGCCGAGCGCGAAGTCGTACATAGCGCTGAACGACCCGGTCGTCGTCACCCCACTGTCGGTGATGACCAACTGCTCGGCGCAGACATCGGCGTCCGGGCAGCGGCGGGCGAGTACGTCCGCGAAGACCCAGGAGGTCGTCGCCCGGCGGCCGGCCAGCAGGCCCGCCTCCGCGAGCAGGAACGCCCCGACACAGATCGAGACGATCGCGTTGCCGGTGGCAACATGTGAGCGGATCACGGCGAGTTCCGGGGCGAGCGGCTTGAGCGTCGTGTCCAGCACAAGGTCCGGCGAGAGCTCGAATCCCGGTACGACGAGGACGTCGACATCACGGACCGCGGACACCGCCAGCCTCGTACCACCCGACGCAGTGACGTGACGACGCGGCGACATGACCGACACCTCGTATCCGGTCCCGTCCGGCCCGTCGAGGTGCGTGGCCATCGTCAGCAGATCAGGTACGCCGTACACCTCGGACGCGAAGCATCGCGGATACGCCAGCACACCGACCCGCAGTACACCCATCTCCAGGCTCCTCACTCTGATGGCGAGATTACCTCCAACTATGGCGATCTGGCCGCTCGTCGTACGCTGGTTCTGCACAGCACGCTGTCGGGATGAGCACACGTGACGACGAGATCGCGGACTTCTTCCGTCAACTCATCGAGGTCGACGGGGTGGTGAAGACGGTGTACGTCGCGGGCTCCGGGCCGGCCGTGGTCGTGATGCCGGAGATGCCCGGCATCAGCCCTGACGTACTCCGGTTGGCTCGGTGGGTCCGGGATGCCGGCTTCACCGTCTTCGTCCCGTCGCTCTTCGGCGTCGACGGCGCCTACCCGACCGCCGACGGCGGCTCGGAGGTTGTCCGTCGCGCCTGCGTCAGTGCCGAATTCCGCGCGTTCGCCGGAGGTGGGACGAGCCCGGTCACCGCCTGGCTGCGTGGGCTCGCGCGGCAGGCCCATGCCGAGTGCGGCGGTCCGGGGGTCGGCGCGATCGGCCTGTGCTTCACCGGCAACTTCGCGCTCACCATGGCGCTCGAGCCGGCCGTCATCGCGCCGGTGGTCAACCACCCGTCGCTGCCGCTCGACGACCCAGCCGGGCTCGAGCTGAGCGACGAGGACGCGCGCGCGATCCGGGATCGCGTCGATCGGGATGGGCTGAGCGTTCTGGCGTACCGCTTCGACAATGACCGCTGGTGCACCGGCCAACGCTTCGCGGCGTACCGGGCGCTCCTCGGCGACGCCTTCGACGGTCGCGTCCTTCCCGGCAGCTGCGCGAGGACCGACCCGCCGCCGTTCTTCGGCGAGGTCGTCGAGACACCCCACAGCGTGGTGACCGCGCACCTCGTCGACGAGGACGGGCACCCGACCGTCAAGGCCAGGGACGAGATCCTCAGCTACCTGACCGAACGCTTGCTGCCGGCCAGTTGAGTGTCACACCTTCGCGGCCTCGATCGTCTGGGATGTCATGGAACCCTTCACACCGATCACCTCGGTCGAACAGCTGGAGGCGTACGGCGTACCCACACCGATGGTCCGCGACAAGGTCATCGACACACTCGAGGACGTTCACCGCTTGTGGATCGCCGCCACCAGCCTGGTCTTCGTGGCCACCTCCTCGGCCGACGGACGGTGTGATGTCTCGCCGAAGGGCGATCCGCCCGGGTTCGTACGCGTCCTCAGCCCGACGCGGCTCGCGATCCCCGAGCGTCCCGGCAACCGGCGGATGGACGGATTCCACAACATCCTGGAGAACCCTCACGTCGGCCTCGTCCTGGTCATTCCGGGCCGCGGTGACACCCTGCGCATCAACGGCCGGGCCCAACTGGTCACCGATCTACCCGACTTCGACGACCTGGTCGTCAAGGGCCACCGCCCATCGCTGGCCCTCCTCGTCGACGTCGAAGAGGCCTTCTTCCACTGCCCCAAGGCCTTCCGCCGCTCCCGCACCTGGACCCCCGACACCTGGCAACCAACGGCCGCCCCACCCCCAGCCGAAATAGCCCTCTCCCTCTGGCGCAAAGGCCAACCCCCAGCCGAAGTCCACCGCATCTACACCGCCCTAGCCCACGAGAACCTGTACGCCACCGACGGCGAGATCCCGGAGCCGACCTAGTTCCCGGCCGCCGGCCTGGCGCCCCACCACCGGGACGACCTGGGGCTGCCGCAACAGCTCGGCGTACACCGTGCTCACGCCGTACGACGCGCACAACGACCCGTCTACGCGGGCGCACCGCCCAAGGACCAGGCCGTGTGTTGCTAAGGGGTTCGATCGTGTTCCTGTGGTGTGCTGGACGGTCGCGCCGTGCTGGTGGATGCGCACTGATGGTTATGCCGTTCGACCCGAAGGACTGAGCCGTGCCCGACCGACCTGAGATTGTGTGCATCTGCGGTTCGACCCGGTTCATGGAAGAGATGCTCGCGGCGAACCGCGACCTGACCTTCGCGGGTGTCATCGTCGTCGCACCCGGCGTCTTCAGCCGCCCCGAGGATCGCGAGACAGACGAGAAGATCACCAACGAGCAGAAGACCGCGCTGGGCGCACTCCACCTGCGCAAGATCGACCTGGCCGACCGAGTTCTGGTCATCAACCCCGGCGGATATATCGGCGAGTCCACAAGCCGCGAGATCGCCTACGCCCACGCCACCGGCAAACCAGTCTCATTCACCGATCCCGTCTGACCAGTCGACCCCGCACGGACTTCCCCGCCGGACTCAGCCTTGCCGCAACCCTCCTATGGGTCTAGCAACACGTCCTCGTGCCGCCCCGGCCCACTGGCGGGTTGTTTCACCGCTGACGCGCAACAACCTGCCAGCCAGCACACAACCGGCCATCCGCAGAAGCGCGGACACTCGCTCGAAGACATTCACCGCTGTGGATCCCCGCGACGAGTGCGCTTCATGGTGGCCGTCGGGCCGCCGCCCAGCCAGATCACGCCGCGGGTGACCGCCAACCCACAACCACACCAGGCAGTCGACAGAGCAGCACGCTGAGGACAGCTGGATGGACTTCCTATGTGAACAGGTAGAGGCCGAGTCCGGCGACGGTGATCACGATGAGGATGGCTAGTAGCTGGGCTCGGGCCGAGGCTTGGCGGCGGTGGGGCAGGAAGTCTCCGGTCATGCTTCCAGGCTGCCGGGACGAACCGCGCCACCCATCGGCCGTCGGGACGGTTCTAGAGCGACGTCAGTAGGCCCACGGGAGCAACCAGCTCCTACCAGAGGATGAGATGGTTGCCGTAGGCCCCTGAGTGACTACCGTGCGAAGTATTCGGCCTGCACTTTCTTCGGGACGACCATGGCCCAGGCGTCCAGGATCAGTTCGCGAAGTTCGTCGTACTCGAGGGCTTCGAGGCGGACCTGGATCCACCGGAAGCGTTCGTCGGACGGACGGGGAGGGAAGAACTTGTGCGGTTCCGCCTCCAGCGCCGCCTGGCGTTCCTCGCGGGGAAACGCGATCCCGATCGTCTGTTCGTCCGGCGCGACCGCCAGGTAGACGATCTGCCCGACCCGGTACTTGATCGAGTCCCGCACCAGCACCTCGTAGCTGCGCGGCAGATCCGCCGTCACCGCCCGGATGTCCTCCAGTCCCACCATGAGCCCCTCCAGAAGCTGCAGTACTGAGAACCGACCGTACCGAGGAAAGCTTTCACCGAGCTTTCAGCTCTTCCGGGATCAGGCTGTGGAGGGCGGAACCTCGTCCTTGGCCGGGCCGGTCGGTAGGCGCCGGGTCTGGATGAGGTGCTGGGCGACGTCGCGCAGCTTGGTGTGGGTGTCCTGGGAGTAGCGCTTCAGCACTTCGAACGCGCGATCGCCGTCCAGTCCGTACCGTTCCATCAGGATGCCCATGGCCTGCCCGACCAGCTTCCGGGCGTCGACCGCCTGGGCCAGGTTCTGCTGACGCCGCGCGGTCGCCACTGCCACCGAGGCATGCCGGGCGAGGATGTGCGTGACAGCGACGTCGTCGGCACTGAACGCGTTCGGCAGCGCGGCGTAGACGCTGAGGATCCCCGCGCCGCGGCCGCCGAGCACCATCGGAACGTGGATCACGCTGCGTAGGCCAAGTCCGGCGAGTACTTCGCTCCAGCGCGGCCAGCGCGGATCGGTCGTCACGTCCCGGACGTGCAGCGGGCTGCCCGCCGCGGCCGCGGCCAGCAGGGCGCCCTCGCCGGTTTCCAGCTGATGCCGGTAGATCGTCTCGACGACCGGATCGGTCACGGCCGCGATCTCGAGGCGCCCGCCCCGGTGGCTCAGGACCAGTCCGGCTGCGTCGCCCCCGACTGCCTGCACGGCGGATCGGACGACGGACTCGATGGTCTCGTCGACATGTTCCGCGTCGTGGAGGCTCAGCGCGAGTTGCGCGAATTCCACGGCCAGCGAGTAGTCCGCCGGGTCGTGCTGCACGGTCCCCTCCCAAGAATCGCGCCAACCCACATCGCACCAGCGACACCTCGATTATGCCTCCGTGTCCACCGTTTCCACCACGGCCGGCCGGTCGGCGTACGGTGGTCTGATGCCTGCTGTGGTGAGTGGTGTCGAAGGGGCCGAGGTGGTGTTCCGCCTCGGCGATCCCTCGCATGCGTTCACCGGGGTGAAGTTGTGGCAGGAGCTCGGGCTGGCGGCCGAACTGCTCGAGTTCAAGCAGGTGGACTACGGCTGGGAGCTGCGGTTGCCTCGACCGTCCGTCCACCGGATGGAGTACCTGTTCGACATCGCCGACCTGGGCATGCGGACCGACCCGACCAACCCGCGCATCGTCGGCGGGGCGTTCGGAGAACACTCCTGGCTGCCACTGCCCGGGTACGTCGAGCCCGCGTGGATCTCCGTCCCGCCGATTGCGTCAGCGCTGACCCCGCTCGGCGTGGAGACCCCGGTCGGCGAGGTCGACGTCCACGTCTGGGCGCCGGAAGGCATCGCACCGACGTTCGAGCTGCCGCTCCTCCTCTCCCACGACGGTCCCGAGTTCGCCGCGTACGCCGGTCTGACGCACTACGCCGGCGCGATGGTCGCCGAGTCCGCGCTGCCGCCGTTCCGGCTCGCGCTGATCCGGCCGACCACCCGCAACCTTTGGTACGCCGCGAATCCGCAGTACGCCGAGGCCCTGACGCAGTACGTACTGCCCGCGATCGCGGCGCAGTACCGGAGCCGGCGGCCCGTGCTGATGGGGGCGAGCCTGGGTGCGCTGGCCGCGCTGTTCACGGAATGGCACCATCCGGGCACTTTCGACGGGCTGTTCCTGCAGTCGGGGTCGTTCTTCACCGCCGACACGGATCCACAGGAGTCGCGGTTCGAGTTCTACGCCCAGGTCACCGGCTTCGTCGGGCAGGTGCTGACGGCAACCACGCCGCCCAGTACGCCGCTGATCGGGATGACCGCGGGGACGACGGAGGAGAACGTCCACAACAACCGGGTGATGGCCGCGAAGCTGGCCGAGCTCGGGCTGGAGGTGAGGTTCGACGAAACGCCGGACATGCACAACTTCACAGCATGGCGTGATGTGCTGGATCCTGAGCTGACGGAGCTACTGCAACGGTGCTGGGGTGGGGCAGATGGAGCGGGAGCAGGTCGAGTTGGAGGCGCCGGGGCTTGACCGGCGGGGCACGCTGATCCGGTACGGCCATTTCGGCCGCCCGGTGCTGGTGTTCCCGAGCGAGCAGGGCCGCGCCTGGGACTACGAGAACAACGGCATGGTCGACGCGGTCGCGGACCTGATCGAGGCCGGCCGGGTGAAGCTGTACTGCGTCGACTCCTTCGACCATGTCAGCTGGTCGGATCGCAGCATCCAGCTCGAGGACCGGGCCCGGCGGCACGGGTTCTACGAGTCCTGGATCCTGGATCAGGTGGTCCCGGCGATCGGCGCGGACTCCCCCGGCACCGCCGACATCATCACCACCGGCTGCAGCCTGGGCGCCTTCCATGCGCTCAACTTCGCGTTCAAACGGGCCGATCTGTTCCCGATCGCGATCTGCCAGTCCGGCAACTACGACGCGGCCAGTTGGCACGCGTGGGGTGAGCGCGGCGACGCGACGTACTTCAACAATCCGGCGGACTACCTGCCGAATCTGGACGGTGACCACCTGGAGTGGTTGCGCACCCGGATCTTCATCCTGCTCACGGTCGGTCAGGGCGACTGGGAGACGAACCCGACCGGGTCGCTGCCGTCCGCCCACGCGACCGCCGCCGTACTGAAGGCCAAAGGCATCCCGCACGAGCTGGATCTGTGGGGGTACGACGTAGCCCATGACTGGCCCTGGTGGCGCCAGCAACTCGCCCACCACCTGCCCCGATTCTGTTAGGAGTCTGATCCCCTCCTCCTCTTCTTTCCTTCCCTTGCCCACACCGACCTGTAGGAGATTCAGTGGCTGATCGTTCAAGGCATTTGATCGGGTTGTTGCTGGGGGCCGAGGAGGACTGGCCGCGGGCGTTCGAGGCGCTGCTGCAGCGGGTCGGGCCGGTCACCATCGACGGGACCGAGCACGAGTTCGGCTCCCGGCGGCTGACCATCGAGCCGTTCGACCTGAACGACCCGGTCCGGGTCGGGCTGGTGATCGACCGGCTCGCGTACTGGTACTACCACCCGCGCGAGTGGCTGAAGAAGGCCGCGCTGATGAACGGGACCTACCTGCTGAACTCGCCGTTCACGTTCCAGTCGATGGAGAAGCATTCGGCGTACTGCGCGATGCTCCGGCTCGGGCTGAAGATCCCGCGGACCGTGCTGGTGCCGTACAAGAACCCGGTCGACAACGTGCGCTGGGCGTACACGTCGGCGCAGTACAACAAGGCGTTCGACCTGGACGCGATCGCCGAGGACCTCGGCTATCCGCTGTACATGAAGCCGTTCGACGGCGGCGGCTGGCGGGGTGTGTCCCGGATCAACGACAAGGTCGATCTGCATCGCGCGTACGACCAGTCCGGCGAGATGCTGATGCACCTGCAGGCGACGATCGAGTACGACAAGTTCGCCCGGGCGCTGTCGATCGGCGCCGAGACGATGGTGATGGACTTCCGCCCGGACGAACCGATGCACAACCGGTACGCCGTCTCGCACGACTTCCTCAACCCGTCCGCCGGGCACGAGGCGGTGGCGATCAGCCGGATCGTGAACGCGTTCTTCAGCTGGGAGTTCAACTCCTGCGAGATGCTGGTGAAGGGCGACTCGGTCCACCCGATCGACTACGCCAACGCCTGCCCGGACGTCGCGGTCACCTCGCTGCACTACTACTTCCCGTGGGCGATCAGCGCGCTGGTCAAGTGGTCGGTGTTCTCGCTCGCGACCGGCCGGCGCACCACGGTCGACCTGCACACCGAGCGGTACTTCGCGATCGCCGACGACGAATCGCTCGACTACGAGGCGAAACTCGACGCCTATCTGGCGCTGGCCGACGAGCACTTCGAGACCACGAAGTACCACGAGTGGTGCGCCGAGCACCTCGCCGACTTCGACGCCCGCGTCCGCGACTGGGTCGCCGGGCCCGACTTCGACCGCCTCCTGACCTCGACCGTCGCCACCACCTACCCCGAGCACGAGCAGGACCAGTTCATGGCCCACTTCCGCGGCCTCACCAGCCTCTGGCTCTCCGACCAGGCCGGCTAGCTCCCCTCCAGGGCGGAAAGGATCGTTTGTAGCGCGGTGACCCGGTGCGACGGGATCGCGAAGGTGCCGCGCGTGGGTGTGTGCAGCCAGCCTTCCGCGGTCAGCTGGCGGAGGTGGTGGTAGATCTGACCGCTTGTGCCAAGGCCGTCGACCTGACTCAGAGCGCTGACTGTGGCGCGCCCGCGCACGATCTCGCGGAGCAGCGTCAGCCGGACGGGATTGCCCAGCGCCGCCAGAGCCGGCGCGACATCTGACCAGTCACGCCACGCCCGGAGCTCGCTGAGCGCCCGGGTCGCTTCGGCCTGCCCGGCGGCGGTCCGCCGCCTGGCCCCTCCCCGCGCGTCCGCTGCGGATTCCAGCGCGGCGATCCGCCGTTCCAGCTCCGTGAGCCGGTTATCCACAGCCATATCCACACTGTGGATAGTACGTAGATACGTAGTTCTTGCAAAGCCTGCACGTGAGGTACGTCGCTTCCCGGCAGCGCTGAGCGGCCTAGGCTGGGCGGGTGCGAGACAGCGACGTACCAGCGTGGTGGCGGCGGCTGGGGCTGGACGGGCTGGTCGATGTGCACGTCCACTTCCTGCCGGATCAGGTGATGAACGCGGTCTGGGCGTACTTCGACCAAGCACCGCAGCACTACGGCACCGAGTGGCCGGTCACTTACCGGACCTCGATCGAGGAGCGGCTGAAAACCCTGGAAACGTTGGGCGTTCGCGCGTTCCCGGCGCTGGTGTATCCGCACAAGCCGGGGATGGCTCAGTGGCTCAACGCGTGGGCCCGGGACTTCGCCGCGGCGACGCCCGGATGCGTGTCGAGCGCGACCTTCTACCCCGAGCCAGGTGCGGCAGACTATGTGCGCGAGGCGCTCGAACTGGGGGCGCGGATCTTCAAGGTCCACGTCCAGGTGGGTGACTACGACCCACGCGAGGACGAACTCGACGACGTGTGGGGTCAGCTCGCGGAGGCCGGCGTACCTGTGGTTGTGCACTGTGGATCCGGCCCGATCCCCGGCCGGCACACCGGTCCCGGGCCGTTCGGCGACGTACTGCGGAAGCACCCGCGCCTGACCGCGGTCATCGCCCACCTCGGCATGCCCGAGTACGCCGGGCACCTGGCCCTCACGTCGTACCCGAACGTCCATCTGGACACGACGATGGCCTTCACGCCCTTCACCGAGTCGCTCATGCCGTTCCCCCGCGAACTCACGTCCCGCCTGGCCGACCTCCAGGACCGCATCGTCCTCGGCTCGGACTTCCCCAACATCCCCTACGAGTACGCCGTACAACTCTCGGCACTCGAGTCGCTGGACCTCGGCGACGACTGGCTACGCGCCGTCTGCCGGCACAACGGCGCCCGCCTACTCGGCCGCTGACCCCTCCTTGGTGCGGCGCCCGAGCCTTCTACCGCGCCTACCGCCGGGCGCCCGGAGTTGACTGAGCCTCAAATCACTTTGTGGTTCCGCCCGGGCAGATACATAATGAGGTTATGCAGATACATAATCCCATTATGTATCGTGAGGGCTCCGGTATGGAGCTCCTCGTGGTGCTCGAGCAGCTCGTGCAGCTCATTCGTCCCGTCGGAGGCTTGAGCAGCGCTGCTTCGTCCACGCTGAGCCGCCTCGGGCGGGCGGGACCCCAGCGTATGACGGAGCTGGCGCAAGCCCAGCGCATCTCCCAACCCGGCATGACCCAACTGGTCACCCGGATGGAACGCGAGGGCCTGGTACGGCGTACGACGAGCACCAGCGATCGACGCGGCGTCCTCGTGGAAGCGACCGAGGCCGGGCTGGACCTCTGGGCGCGGATGCGAGCCGAACGCGCCGACGTCCTGCAGGAGCTCATCGACCGGCTCGACCCGCGGGACCGGACCACCATCTCCGCCGCGCTCCCCGTGCTCACCCAGCTCGTCGAATCGGCGTACGACGACCAGCCGACCACATCGGCGACTCCACGCTAGACGCCACTCACGTCATACGGCACTCACGTCAGGAAGGGCCATTCATGGCTTCACCCCACGGGACGACCTCCACCCCGTTCAAGCAGCCACGGGCGGTCTGGGCCGTCGCGTTCGCCTGCGTCATCTCGTTCATGGGCATCGGTCTGGTCGATCCGATCCTGCCCGCGCTGGCCTCCAGCCTGCAGGCCACCCCGAGCCAGGTGTCGCTGTTGTTCACCAGCTACCTGGTCGTGACCGCGGTCGCGATGCTCGTGGTCGGCTGGTTCTCCAGCCGGTTCGGCGCCAAGCGGACTCTGATCATCGGACTGGCTCTCATCGTGGTGTTCGCCGCGCTCGCCGGTGCGTCCGGCTCGATCGGTGGCATCGTCGGCTTCCGGGCCGGCTGGGGCCTGGGCAACGCCCTGTTCATCTCCACCAGCCTCGCGGTCATCGTGGCCTCGGCCAGCGGCGGCTTCGCCGGCGCGATCATCCTGTACGAGACCGCGCTCGGTCTCGGGATCGCGGTCGGGCCGCTGCTCGGCGGTGAGCTGGGCAGCATCAGTTGGCGTGGGCCGTTCTTCGGCGTAGCGGTGCTGATGGCCATCGCGCTGGTGGCCACCGCGGTGTTCGTGCCTTCGCTTCCGAAGCCCGAGCACAAGACATCGCTCGCGGCGCCGCTCAAGGCCCTTCGCCATCGGGGTCTGCTGACGATGGGTCTGATGGCGCTGCTGTACAACTGGGGCTTCTTCACGATGCTCGGCTACGCGCCGTACCCGATGGAGATCGACGCCCACCGGCTCGGCCTGGTGTTCACCGGCTGGGGGCTGCTGGTCGCCGCCTTCTCGGTGTTCGTCGCCCCGCGCCTGCAGGCGCGATTCGGTACGGCGCCGGTGCTGTACGTCAACCTGTTCGCGCTCGGCATCGTGATGGCTGCCATCGCGGCGGGCGTCCACACACCGACCGTGGTCATCGTCGCGGTCATCGTCAGCGGCGCGTTCATCGGCATCAACAACACGCTGACCACGCAGGCGGTCATGCTCGTCTCGCCGGTCGAGCGGCCGGTCGCCTCGTCGGCGTACGGCTTCGTCCGGTTCATCGGCGGCGGCCTGGCGCCGTTCGCTGCCGGGAAGCTTGCCGACGCCACCAACCTCAGCGTCCCGTTCTATCTCGGCGGCCTTGCCTTCCTGCTCGCCATCGCCGTACTCGCCACCGGTCATCGGCTGGTCAAGGCGGCGGAGCAGAACCCGGCCGAAGGGGACACTGTGCTCCCGTCGCTGCAACGGGTCGGAGCCGCGCCATCAGCGCAGTACCGGCCGGTCATCGTTGCCGTCGGCGCCACTGAGGACGCGGCCGCGGTCGTCGATGCCGCCGCCTTGGTCGCTCGCAACGCCGGCACCACGCTGGAGGTCGTCCACGTCCGCGAGACCGCGGTTGTCGAGGAACTCGCTCTCGATGCCGAGGACGCCGAGCAGGCCCACGCGGCCGTCGTCGGTCACCTCGACCGGCTCGCCGCACACCACATCGCCGCGACCGGCCAGGTACTCACCAGCGTCGGCGACCATGCCGCCGCCGGCCGCGCGCTGGCCCGGCATGCCACGGACGTCGGCGCCCGCGCCATCGCACTCGGCCGGTCGCCACGCGGACCAGTCGCACAGTTCAGCGACGGCAGCATCACCTCCGCCGTGACGCATGCCGCAACCTGCACAGTGATCCTGCTGGAGCCCGACAAAGACCCGGACACGCTGACCGAATCCAGGCTGCGAGAGCTGAGAGACACGGCCGCCGCCTAAGCTTCAGCGTCGCTGCCGAGGCCGGGTGAGGACGTACGCGGTGGGCGTGGCGCCGTTGTATTTGAGGAGACGTTGGCGGATGAGCTTGAGGCCTTTCTGGTGCTCGATCGCCTTGTGGAGCAGGCGTTTGTCCTCAGTGAGGAGTACGGCGCGACCGTCGGCGGTGAGGACCCGATCGATCTCGGTGAGGGCGGCTGGGTAGAGGGTGCGGTTGGCATCATGCGTGCCGACCTGCTTGCCGAACGGGAGGTTGGTGATGATCCGATCGACGGTGCCGGCGGCGTACGGGAGGGCTTCTGCTGTCGCCTGTACGAGGCCACATAGCTGTTGTCGGTTGCGGTCCGCGATTGCGAGTGCCTGCGGATCGTGGTCGGTGCCGAGGACGCGGGCGGTTGGTTCTCGGCGAAGTGCTGCGAGCAGGATGGTGCCCGTCCCACAGAACGGGTCGATGATGCGTTGGCCTGGTTGGAGTTTCGCCAAGCGCACAAGGACTTCTGCGACGAGTGGAGTGGTTGACCACGGCAACCGTTTCAACTGTCCGAACCGACGCATCCAGGACAACGGGCCGATCTCCGCGATCCAGCCGTCTGCCGTTTGGGTCAGGTTGACGTCCCACCTGCCGGGCTGATTGATCCAGCCGAGCTCGCGCTCGACTGCGGCGATCACGGCGTACCTGACTTGCGGATCCTCGCAGCCGACTCGGAAGCCGATCGGGGTTGGCAGGGTTGCGAGTACGCCGGTCTGCGCCGACCGCTCGAGTGAGTCGCCGTGGAAGGCGATCGCCACCGTGGAGTAGAGGGAACAGGCAGCGATCTCGCTCAGCCGGCCGTCGACCGTGCATTCGACGGCGACAGTGGACAGTTGACGGATCGAGTGGACCGACGGCAGCGCGCGAAGCTCCTCCATGAGGAGATCCGCGGCGCCATCGAGGGTACGGAGTACGAGACGGTCGGTGACGTGCTGATCAAGACCGGGCGTGATGATGCGCCCCGGCGAGGAAGTGCCGGACATGCGGAAGCTCCTGAAGAGTCGCGATCGACAGAACAGTCGAAGCGCGGCGCACCCACCTCACGGCAACTCAAAGAGACGGCACGACAGACAAGTCGATGCCGGAGTGCCACACCGTGGCGCGCGCCTTCAGAAACGCATCATCACCACGACCCTAAGCGATCGCAGCCGCTCCGATCATCTGCTTTTTCAGTAGGATTCCGGGGTGGTCAACGGAGCGCGCATACACACGACCGAACAGTTGCTCAGCATCCTCGACCAGGTCGTGGCGGCGAGCGCCCGCGGAGATCGATCACAGTCGTCGGCGGCCGCATTCTGGACCACCATCCTGACGACACCGGGCCACCCGCTCGCCACACACCTACCGGACGAACCACTGGTCGACTGGCACGAGCGTGGGTTGCTCGGACAGCTGGACGGGGCCCGAGTGCTCGACATCGGGTGTGGCTCAGGACGCAACAGCAGATGGTTCGCCGAGCAAGGCGCGACGGTCGAAGGCGTCGACCTGGCAGCACCGCTGCTGGACAGCGTCCGCGCGACCATGCCGGCCACGGTCACCCTCACGGCGTCCGACGTACTGCGCGAGCCGCTGCCGGACGGCCAGTTCGACCTCGTCTACGACTCCGGCTGTTTCCACCATCTCGCACCGCATCGCCGGATCACCTATCTGCACCGCGTCCTGCCGGCCGTCCGCCCCGGTGGGCGCTTCGGCATCGTCACCTTCGCCGCGGACCGGGTGGAAGCCCCGACCGACCTGGACGTCGTCCTCAGCGGCGACACCCAAGGCGGCATGGCCTTCTCCCACGACGGCCTCCGCACGATCTTCGCGCCGCTCACCCCACTCGAGATCCGCAGCGTCGTCCCGGACCGCGAGGGCACCTTCGGCGCCGACTTCCTCAACGCCGCCCTCTTCAGCAACGCTTGAGGCGTGCGGCTGGACAGGTAGTACACCGGCGAGACGGTGTACACACCAAGCGCTCCACGCGTAGGTGCACTACCCCGCGACGCGCTACCTCTTGTCCTTCCGCACCACCTAGGGCCAGGAGGTCATGAATTCACCGGCCAGCGCGACATGCCAGACGTGACCGTCCGGATCGGCGAAGGCGCCGTCATAGCCCCAGTCCTGCTCGCCGGCCGGCCGGACGATTTCCGCGCCGGCTTTCTCGGCGCGCTCGAGCAGGTCGTCCACGTCGGCCCGCGTCGGCAGGCTGAGGGACACGACGCACTCGCTCCGACCGGCCGTCGCCTGCTTGCGTCCGCTGAGCACCCACCCGAAACCGACCTTCGGGATCAGCATGACCCGGACGCGGTCGCCGAGCGTGAGGCGCAGCGGCTCGGGTACGCCGTCGCGGTCCGGCTCACCGGGTGTGGTGAATCCGAGCCCGGAGCGGTAGAACTCGTACGACCTCCGCCGGTTCGCGATCGGCAGGGCAATGGTCACGATTGTCGGCTCGACCTGCATGTGGAGTCTCCCTTTCCGCTTGTCCTTCACCAACCCGACGAACCAGGGTGCCCGAATCCGACAGTCACCCTCGAACCAACACCTGGAAGACCCATTGCTGAGCGCATTCCAACGTTGTAGTGTCGTGCCGACCCCCTCAGAAACCACGTCACGGGAGTGCTCATGACTCAACCTCGTGCGGAGTACCCGCGCCCGCAGTTCGTTCGTCCGGAGTGGGTGAACCTGAACGGCGAGTGGCAGTTCGAGATCGACCGGTCCGACTCCGGTCTCGAGCGCGGGGTCCGGGAGCGAGAGCTGGCGCAGCGGATCACGGTGCCGTTCGCGCCGGAGACGCAGCTGTCCGGGATCGAGGACGTCGACTTCATGGAGGCCGTCTGGTACCGGACGACCGTCACGATCCCGGCCGACTGGTCCGGCAAGGACGCCGTACTGCACTTCCAGGCGGTCGATCACGACGCGACCGTGTGGGTGAACGACGTCGAGGTGGTGCGGCACCGCGGTGGGTTCACGCCGTTCAGCGCCAACCTCCGCCAGGTCGCCAAGCCCGGCGAGGAGGCAACGATCGTCGTCCGCGCGCGGGACAGCCGGTACGGCGCGCAGGCCCGCGGCAAACAGACGACGAAGTACTTCAACTACGGCTGCCACTACACCCGGACGACCGGGATCTGGCAGACCGTCTGGCTCGAGGCGGTGCCGACCGTGCACCTCGGCCGTCCGCGGATCACCCCGGACGTGGCCGGCTCGAGCTTCCACCTCGCCGTACCGGTGTCGGCGAACAAGCCGGGCTGGAAGGTCCGCGCGATCCTGAAGGACGCGGACGGCGAGGTCACCACCCAGGAGGTCCGCGCCGATCTCGACTTCGCGCCGCGGCTGACGCTGCAGGTCCCCGCGGACCGCGTCCGTCTCTGGGACACCACCGATCCGCACCTGTACGACGTCCGCATCGAGCTGATCGATGCCGATGGCAACGTTGTGGACGGCGCGGACAGCTACGCCGGACTGCGGTCGGTGTCGGTCAGCGGCCAGGCCATCCTGATCAACGGCAAGCATGTGTTCCAGCGGCTGGTGCTTGACCAGGGGTACTGGCCGGAGAGCCTGATGACTGCTCCTTCCGACGAGGCGCTGGTTGCGGACATCGAGCTCGGCCTGGCGGCCGGGTTCAACGGCGCGCGGCTGCACCAGAAGGTGTTCGAGGAGCGGTTCCTGTACCACGCGGACCGGCTCGGCTACCTGGTCTGGGGCGAGTTCGGCGACTGGGGCGAGAACCTTGCCGACGGCACCCAAGAGGACAACCAGCAGCCGACGGCGTCGTTCGTGTCGCAGTGGCTGGAAGCGGTCGAGCGGGACTACAGCCACCCGTCGATCATCGGCTGGTGCCCGCTGAACGAGACGCATCAATTCCTGCACGACCGGATCACCCAGCTGGACGACGTGACCCGGGCGATGTTCCTGGCCACGAAGGCGGCCGACACGACCCGGCCGGTGCTCGATGCGTCCGGATACTCGCACCGCGTGCCAGAGACCGACGTCTGGGACTCGCACAACTACGAGCAGGACCCGGCCGAGTTCGCCCGGCAGATGGCCGGCCTCGCGGACGGAGCGCCGTACGGGAACACGGGTGGGCGCGAGAAGCGGCCGATCTCCCAGCCGTACGCCGGTCAGCCGTACTTCTGCAGTGAGTTCGGCGGCATCTGGTGGAACCCGGAGGAGGCCGCGAAGTCGGCCGGCGACAACCGCACCGAGTCGTGGGGCTACGGCCAGCGGGTCGTCGACGAGGAGGCGTTCTACACGCGCTTCACCGGTCTGGTCGACGCGCTGCTCGACGACCCGCTGATGTTCGGCTACTGCTACACGCAGCTGACCGATGTGTTCCAGGAAGAGAACGGCATTTACCGCTTCGACCGCAGCAACAAGCTGGACGTGCCGCGGATCAAGACGGTTCAGACCCGCCCGGCGGCCTACGAGAAGGACTGAAGTCCGAGGCTTCCCAACGCGACCAGGGCCCACAGGATCGCTCCGAGCAGGAGCGGCCGGGGCCCTGCGTCGCGTAGTTCACGCGGTCGCAGCGACAGGCCGATCGCTACCAGAGCCGAGGTGATCAGGCACGTGCCGATCAGGCTGAGCGTCGGGAGCCATCCGTCCGGCACGAGCCCGGCCGAACGCAGGCCCGCCGCGACGACGAAGCCGATCAGGAACACCGGCACGAGCCGGCGCCACGGGAGACGCGTCCGCGGGCGGTCCGGGTTCTCGCGGTCCGGGTTCTCGCGGTCGGCGGTCCGCGCGTCACGGCGGGACTTGAGCACGACCAGAGTCAGGACGATCGGGACGAGCATCAGCGAGCGGGTCAGCTTCACCACGAGGGCTTGGTCGCCGGCGTCGGCGCTGTAGGCGTAGCCGGCAGCGACTACTGATGACGTGTCGTTGATCGCAGTGCCTGCCCACAGACCGAAGGCTTCTGGGCTGAGGCCCATGAGGTGGCCGAGGGGCGGGAAGGCGAGGACGGCTACGACGTTGAAGGTGAAGATCGTGGCGAGAGCGTAGGCGACTGAGGATCGCTTGGCCCCGATGGCGGCGGTTGCTGCCGCGATCGCGGAGCCGCCGCAGATCGCCGTACCGACTCCGATCAGGGTCTGGGTGTCGCCGCGTACGCCGAGCAGGCGGCCGAAGACCCATGCGCCGCCCAGTGCGAGCGCCAGCGTGCCGAGCATGACGGGGAGTGAGGAGGCGCCGACCTGTGCCACTTGCTGGAGGGACAAGCCGGTGCCGAGTACGACGATCGATACTTGCAGCAGGTTCTTCGCGGCGAAGTCGTACCCGGGGCGGCACTGCTCTGAGCGCAGTGCCGGGATCACCAGGCCTGCGAGCACCCCAAGCACGATTCCGAAAACCGGCCCACCAACCACAGGAACCAGTCGTCCCAGCGGGACGGCGACGGCTGTCAGAAGAAGTACGACGGCGAGCCCGGGCAACCGCGACACGGCGGAGCCGAGGCGACGGTGAAGACGGAGTGGCCCCGAGGAGCCGGGGCGGGGGTGAAGGGCGCCGGCGAGGCGGGGGTGGCGTGAGACGGGGGGATCCGAGGGGTTGGGTGGCCTAATCTCGACCTGCACCATCGGATGGTTCCTCCCCGCTGAAAATGTACGCACATTTAAGCTAGGAGATGACCGGACATTTGGCAAGCCCACTCCCGGGAGGCAGGACCCTGATGATCCAGCGCAGGCTCGACCGCACCGGCGGCCAGCCGCTGTGGAAGCAGCTGCAGCAGGACCTTGTACGGCGGCTGCGGTCCGGGGAGTTCGACGACACGTTCCCCGGTGAGCTCGCGCTGGTCGACGACTACCAGGTCAGCCGGCACACGGTCCGGCAGGCACTCGGGAAACTGCGCGCGGACGGCCTGATCGTGGCCGAACGCGGCCGTCAGCCCCGGGTCGCGACCACGCCGGAGATCCGCCAGCCGATGGGTGCGCTGTACAGCCTGTTCTCCTCGGTCGAGGCGTCCGGCCTGACCCAGCACAGCATCGTCCGCGCGCTCGACATCCGGGCCGACGGCGTCATCGCGAGCCGCCTCGACCTGGAGGCGTCGAGCCCACTGCTCTACCTGGAGCGGCTCCGCTTCGCCGGCGACGAGCCCCTCGCACTCGACCGCGTCTGGCTGCCCGCCTCCCTCGCCGAACCGCTCCTCGACGCCGACTTCACCCACACCAGCGTCTACAACGAGCTCGCCACCCGCATCGGCGTACGACTGGACCACGGCCGCGAGGACATCCGCGCCGTCGTACCCACCCCGGCCGAGCGCGCCGTACTCCGCTGCCCGCCCGAGGCGGCCGCGTTCTCCATCAACCGCCAGGGCACGTCACAGAGCCGTCCGGTCGAATGGCGTCACACCCTCGTCCGCGGCGACCGCTTCGCCCTGTCCGCCGAGTTCTCCGAGAACCTCGGCTATCGGCTCACTCCGGCAGCGGTGCAGCACCAGGCCTGAACGGATCGTCCGCCGGCAGCCAGGCGCGCTCGGGCTGTCGTCGCCGTACCGGATCCTCGAGCACCGGCGGCTGAGCGAGGACCTGGTCCTCGGGTACGTCGCTGTGGACTTCGCGTTCACCGACCGGGCGGCACTGTCGGTCTACCTGAGCGTCGTACTGCGGCGGACCGGCGAAACCTGGCTGATCCACCACAATCAGGTTTCTCGGCTATAGTTGGTGTGGCCAACGTTGGCCAGCCCAATGAAAGAGGATTGACGATGACGACACAGCGGTGGGAGATCGAGGATCTGTTCGCGCGACTGGCGCGGGTCCTGGACGAAGGGACGCCGGACGACATCCGGCAGGTCTACACGAAGGACATCCTGGTGCGGTCTCCGCGCGGCGGTGAACTGCGGGGCATCGACGAGGTGCTGGAGTACCTGCGCAGTACGGCGGTCGACGGCGAACTGACCCAGCACGTCCACAGCGACATCCTGGTCAGTGTCGACGGGGACCGGGCCGAGACGTCGGCCAACCAACTGACCTTCTTCTATCGCGACGGCGAGGCGCCGCACCGGCGGGCCGGGCTCCGGCTGAAGTACACGGCCGTCCGGACCGATCAGGGCTGGCGTTTCGAGGAGGCGAATATCGGCCGCGCCTGGGTGCAGGAGGACTGATACTGAGGTCATGACGGTCAAAGAGTTGCGGTTGGTCGTGACAGCGGACGACTACGACGAGGCGGTGGCGTTCTACCGGGACGTCCTGGGCCTGGCCGAACGCGAGTCGTACGAGTCGGACGACGGCCGGGTGACGATTCTCGAGGTCGAGCGGGCGACGCTGGAGATCGCGGATCCGAACCAGGCCGACTTCATCGACCGGGTCGAGGTCGGCCGGCGAGTGGCCGGGAAGTACCGGGTCGCGTTCGAGGTCGACGATTCCGCGGAGACGACCAGGACTCTGGCCGCGGCGGGCGCCACGGTGCTTGCGGAGCCGACCCGCACACCGTGGAACTCGCTGAACGCCCGGCTGGAGGCGCCAGGCGGACTGCAGCTCACCCTGTTCACCGAACTTGACCTCAAGTGAACTGGAAGTGTTGAGGTAGGCGTCATGTGGCAGATCGAAGAACTTGACCTGGATGCCTACCTCAACCGGATCGGGCATCCCCGGGTGGCGGCGTCGGCGGACAGCCTCCGCAGCCTGCACCGCGCCCACGTCCTGGCGATCCCGTTCGAGAACATCGACGTGATCCTCGGCACGCACCCCGGCATCGGCCTGGACGCCATCCAGACCAAGCTCGTCGGCCGGCAACGCGGCGGCTATTGCTACGAACACGCTCTGCTGTTCGGCGCCGCCCTGGAGCGGCTCGGCTTCACGGTGGATCGACGGGTCGCGCGAGTACAACCGCACAAGGCCGGACCGCGCACCCACGCGCTTCTCAAGGTGGGAGTGGACGGACAGGAATTCCTCGCCGATGTCGGATTCGGGGCTGGTCAGCTCTACCCGACCCCGCTCAAGGACGGCGTGATCGTCGACCAGGGCGGTTGGGACCACCGCCTGACCCTCGACGGTGACGTGTGGACGCTGGCGAAGAAGACCGCGGACGGCTGGACCCCGCAGCACGCGTCGAACGAAGAGCCGGTGCGCCCGATCGACTACCGGGTCTACCACCATTACGTCTCGACCCACCCGGACTCCCCGTTCACCGGCCGGCCGGTGGTGATGCGCGTTGCCGACGGCATCGTCCGTCGCCTGGTCGGTGACGACCTCACGACGGAGTACGCCGACGGCCGCACCACTCACCGCGCCGTACCGGCGGACGAGCTTCCCGAGGTGCTGGCCGGTCTGGACGTCGTCCTCAGCGACGAAGAAGTCGATCGGCTCCGGCTGCTCTAGGCGTCTCGGTGCGGAAGGACTCGCCGAGCTCTCCGGCGAGGCCGAAGTAGTGCCGGAAGTTGTAGATCAACGGCGACCACGCGCCCGGATCGACGTACGACGTCCCCGGTACGACGATCCGGCGGTCGGCGTGGACCCGCAGTACCTTGGCCTGGATGATCAAGAAGTTGCCGTCGGCATCGAACTGTACATCGGCGGCAGATGCCTCGAACTGCAACGGGCATTCGGCGACGCGGGGTGGGCCGACCAGCTCGGACTCGATCGGAGTCAGGCCGGCCGCGGCGAACTTCTCGCGCTCGAAGCGGAACCGGGCGCGCTTGTGCTCCGGCACCGGGTTGCGTCCGGTCAGCCCGGCGATCCGCTCGACCGCCTGCCACTGCTCAGGCGACGGGAAGTTGATCACCAGTTCCGGCCGCTCTTGCAGGTTGGCGGCGGTCTGACCGGAGGCGCCGACGCCGAGGACGACGACATCCCCGAGTGACCACGCCGAGGACATCGGCGCGAGGTTGAAGGTGTCGTCGTCGTTGACCGTGCTCAGCAGCGCGACCGGCGTACCGATGTACAGGATGGACGGTTCGATGGTCAGATGCGTCATGGTTCCGACGCTAGGCGGCGGTCGGTTAGGCCGGCACCGAACTGTCGGAGCGGCATGATGGGGTCATGAGTACGCAGACGGAAGGGCAGGAGCTGGCCTCCTGGGCCCGGATGCTGGCCGACGCCACCCGGGCGACGGTCTGCCTCGCGTTGCTCGACGGGCGTGCGTGGACGGCGACCGAACTGGCGCGGCTCGCGAAGGTCTCGCGACCGACGATCAGCGAACATCTCAACCTGCTCGTCGACGGCGGCCTGCTGAGAGAGGTCCGGCAGGGGCGGCACCGGTACGTGCAGCTCGCCGGTCCGGACACGGCCGAGTTGATCGAGGGCCTCGCCGCGCTCGCGCCACGCCGCACCGAGGTCGCGAACAGCTTGTCCGCGGTCAGCAAGCGGGACGCGTTCGCGCGGGCACGGACCTGTTACGACCATCTCGCCGGCAAGCTCGGCGTCGCGCTGGCGGATGCGATGACCGAGCGCGGCCTGCTCGACTGGTCGGACGGGATCACGCTGACGCCGGAAGGCTCTGCCTGGCTGGACGATCTCGGCATCGTGCTCGAGGGGCGCAACGGCCGGCCCGCCGTACGGTCGTGCCTCGACGTCACCGAACGCCGCCCGCACATCGCCGGCGCGGTCGGTGCGGCGTTGTGCAGTCACGCACTGCGAGAGGGCTGGGTCACCCACATCCCTGGCGGACGGGCACTGAAGGTCACCGGATCGGTACGTGAGTTCGGTCTCGGCGTCGGCGTGATCCGCGAGCTACAGCCCTGAGGGGGCGTGAGAAACACGCGGCGGGGGAGGCGCCTGGCGCCGAAACCACTTAGCCTTCGGCCATGACTGAGTTCGAGCCCGACACCGACCTGGTGTCCCGCCTCCCGCTACCCAGCCATGTGGTCGTCCACGCGGACGACCAGTGGCGTCACGGCTGGTTGATCGGCCGTGAGCACGAGGAGACGGGATGGACCGGTCTGGTGCAGTACAAGGGCGACGACGGGACAGAGCGGACGGAACGCCTGCCGGCGGACCGGATCGCACTGCCGGAGTCGGACGGCCCAACCGAACGAGCGTCATAGCACGCCGCGCAGTCCGCGGAGGCGCTGGAATTCCGAGGAGGGGATAACAGCGCGAAGGCCCCCGGGGTGGTTCACCGGGGGCCTTCGTGCGTAACGCTGCCGGGGCGCCTAACGGCGAAGAAAACCCCGCCCCAGGCCCTTCGGGCGGTTGACCTGGGACGGGATCCTCAGTGGCGTTACACACGGTGTATCGCTGGTGACGTGCTGAGTGTTACAGGAATCCGGCGAAATTCTTCCAGACCGCTCACGATCCGGCGCTGCGGCCGGCCGCGGCGCCGCAACCGCCGCGACCCCGGTGCACGTCCCTGAACACCGGGGTCTCGATTCGGCGGCCTCTCGAGCGACCGTCGCTCGTGACTTTCAGGTGCCCCGTCGCCGGAGGCTCATTCGTGCCGACAGTGATCAGAAGTGCACAGCGAGCAGAACCCGCCCGGTCTCGGAGCTGCGGATGTCCAGGGCCCGGATCTCGTCGCGCTGCAACTTCGTGGTCGCGGCCGGTTTGACCGTCGTCCCCGGGGACGCGGTCCAGCTCGCGAGCAGCTGGGCCTTGCCGGAGGAGTCGGTGACGTACAACTCGTAGCCCCGAGCCCGTTCGCTGGGCGTGGCCAATTCGTCGTACCGGCAGCTGATCTCGATCGTCGTACCCCAGCGCTCCGGCACCAGCCGCGCGTCGGCGGACAGCTTGCTGGCCACGGTCTGTGCGAGTACGACGTAGTCCCCCCGCGGCTCCTCGTGGGTGAGCGGGATCGCGATCACCGCGCCGATCACCGCGGCGACGACGGCGACTCCGGTCACCACCGCACCGAGCCGAATGCGCTGCCTGCGGCGATCGCGCTGGACCGTGCGCACCAGGTCGGGCAAGAGGTTCGGCGGCGCCTCGGTGATGGTCGCGAGCGCGCGCTCGTCCGGCAGCGCGGCCATCGCGCTCGGCACGCCGGCGAGCGACGCGACCTCGGCCGAGCACTCGTCACACGTGCGCAGATGTTCCTCGTACGCGCGCTGGTCCTTCGCCGACAACGACCCCAGCAGGTACGCCGCATCCCACTCGCGGTACGGATCGCTCACTGGCTCGTCACCCCCCTCTCCTGCAACGCGAGCTTCAGCGCCCGCAATCCGTAGTGCAGCCGCGACTTCACGGTGCCTGACGGAATGTTCAGCTCCGCGGCGATGTCGGTGACGGTACGACGGCCGTAGTACGCGCGAACGATCACCTGCCGATGTTCCTCGGACAGCTGTGCCAGCGACTCGGCCACCAGCCAGGCGTCCAGTACGGCGTTCGCGTGGTCGGCGCTCGGGTTCTCCGGCAGGTCGTCGCTGGCCACCTCGCGGCTGACCCGGGCACTGCGCCGGTCGTCGATGACGAGATTGCGCGCCACCGTGAACAGCCAGGCTCGGGCCCCCGCTTCGTCCTCGGTCAGGATCTGCGGCCGGCGCCACGCCCGCAACAGGGTCTCCTGGACGACGTCCTCGGCCAGCCGGTCGTCGCCGGTCAGCCGGACCACGAACCGCCACAGCGCCGGAGCATGCACGTCGTGCAGCTCACGCAACAGCGCCGCGCGGTCATCGGCCATCGGCGCTCCTGCTCTGTCGTGTTCTCGCCACCATTCTGCACAGGCAACCTGGTGAACGGTGAAGTAGGCGTACGGACCGGTCGCACTTGAGCTTCAGGCTTGGTCAGTGGAACCTTACTTGTCGCGGTGCAAGGCGCGGAGGGCACGGAGGAAGCCCTGGCGATCGGCGGCCGGGAGCTTGGCCAGCAGCCGCTCCTCGCGAACCCGGATGCCCTTGCGGACAGCGCGTCGTACCCGGCGGCCCTTGGCGGTGATCGACAACAGGCGGACCCGACGGTCGTCGGGATCCGGCGTCCGCTCGATCAGGCCGGCATCCTGCAGCTCGTCGAGAGTGCCGATGATGCGGGACTTGTCGGCGCCGATCGCCTCCGCGAGCGCGGACTGCGTGCGCACCGGAGTCTCGTCCAGGGCGACGAGCACGGAGTAGCCCCACATCGAGACGTCATGCTCGGCGAGCACCGGCATTTCCTCCGCGATGAGCGTCCGCACCAACGGATACAGCATCGCGGCGAGATCGGGGCGCTCGTCCGCAGCGGTCACGCTCCAGAAGATAGCACTGGCGCAATCATATGCTTGCGCATATGATATGTGCATGCCTACTGTTGATTACGTATCCCTTGACGCCGCGGCGGTCCAGGCCAGCATCGACCTCGCCACGCAGATCACCGACGCCGACCTGTCCAAGCCGACGCCCTGCCGGGCCTGGACTCTGTACGGCCTGCTCGCCCACATGGCGACGCAGCACTACGGCTTCGCCGCCGCCTCCCGAGGCGAGGCCGGCGAAGCTGTTTGGAAGGTTCGCGATCTGGGCGACGAGCCGGCCAAGGCTTACATCGCGTCGGCCGAGCAGGTGCTGGCCGCGTTCGCCGAGGACGGCGTGACCGAGCGGACGTTCCCGCTGACCGAGTTCGGGGCGGACTTCCCCGGCCACCAGGCGATCAGCTTCCACTTCATCGACTACGTCGTGCACTCCTGGGATGTCGCCGCGACCCTCGGCACCACCGTCACCTTCACCCCCGAGGTCCTGGCAGCAGCTCAGACCGTCGCGAACGTCGTACCCACCGGCGACGTCCGCCTGGCCCCGGGCACGGCCTTCTCCCCCGCGCTGCCGTGGAACGGCGACAACCCTCTCGACCAGATCCTCGCCCACCTCGGCCGCAACCCCTCCTGGCCCAACTGATCTCACCGGTTCCAGCCTGCTGCGCCGGAGGACCCGCCGTGTCACGATCGGGCCATGGACCTGCTGTTGAACCGCGGAGAGATCCTCCCGATCAAGGGCCGGAACGTCACCGTCACCACGGCCGACGTCGAGTGGCTACCCCGGATGCGCTCCTACCTCATCGGGGTAGCCACCACCGGCGGCACGGCAACCTACGGCTCCATGAAGGCCGACCTCGGCATCCCGCACGCCATCAACGGCTTGGGGCGCCTCCTCGACCTGCTCTCCGAGGACTGCCTCCGCCGTGACGAGCCTTCACTGGCCAGCCTGGTGGTCAGTAGCACCACCGGTGAGGTCGGTCCGAGCTACTCCGGCAACGCACCGTCGGAGCGGACCCTCGTCTACAAACACTGGCGCGGACCCCGATTCTCCTGGGAGCCTATTGATAGTCGATAGGATTCGGGTGATACTCGATGAATTCCTGTCGGGTGTCGGGAGGTCTTGATGAAGTACGTCGTTGCCGTCGTGGCGGTTGCGCTCGGCGCCGCCGGTGTCATCTACGGGGCGTCGGACGACTCGCCGGGGCTGCAGTTGATCGGGGTGCTGCTGATCATGGGAGCGATCGCGGCGAGCATTCTCAGCGCCCGCCGCGACCACAACCAGACGACCTAGACGTCTTGTCCCTTCAGTCCTCGCAGCCGAGGCCGTCGTGGTCCGCGTCCAGGCGGTAGATATCGCTGCCGATCACGCGGACCGGGCCGGCGACGTACTCCGGTCCGTTGCCGCTGCCACCTGAGCAGTCGACGTCACTGGCGATCGGGACGCAGCCGCTGTAGTTCGGGTCGCAGCCTGATGACTCCGGCTGCTCGACCTTCGTGCCGACCGCGGTCACCTGCGAGCGCGGCTCCTTCGACACCTGGTCCCGCAGCAGATCCTTGTCCGTCTGGATGCCGTTCACGTAGGTGATCTGATAGGTCAGCTTGCGGGTCCCGTTCACACCCTTGGTCCGGATCGTCTTCTCGCCCTTCGGCATCGACGAGTCCGTGACGGTCTTCTTCTTGAACGGGATGGTGCGCACCTCGACGACAGTCTTCTTGGTCGTCGTCGTCGGTGTCTTCGTGCTGGCGGTCACCGGCTTCGGTGCCGTCGGCGTGGGCGTTGCTGTTGGTGTCGGTGTGGCCGTGATCTCCGGTGTTGGTGTCGCTTCCGTGCTCACTTCGGTGCTCACGACTACAGGTGGTTCGGCGACCTCCGTCGTACTCGAGGCCGGTCCACAACCAGTGGCGAGTACGCCGATCGCCAGCACGCTGCCGGCTGCCAGCGCAGCACGATACAAATGCACGATTCCCCCCAACCCGCCGTCGGTTCCCCCCGCGGCGGGATTGTCAGCGCCCGGACTTCCCGGGCGAAGACTGATCCATACCACTGCGATGGATCGCGCCGCGAGGGGCAGCGGCCGAACCGACTCGGTTTTGTGACGTGACCGTCCGGTAGCAGGCTCAGGCCTGGGTGCCGGTGAGGATGTGGGTGCCGATCGGGCTGATCGTGTGCCGGACCGCGTTGCCGGCCCGGCGCGTGGTGACGAGGCCGGTGCGATGCAGGACTCGTGCGGGCATGATCGGGTGCGGCCAGCAGGAGAACGACGGGACCAGGCGCAGGCCGCGGCCGCGCAGGTACAGATCCCGGTTGATGTGGCGCATGTCGACGTGCAGCACCGGCGGACCCCACTGCATTGCGGGATGCAACGTCTTCGCGCGTTTCTCGAAGCCGCCGGTCGTCACGGTGTCGCTGTGCAGCTTCACGTCGCGCGCGATCGTCGGCGACATCGACGGCAACTGCGGCGCGATCTTGGTCCGGTGGAAGTGCCTCAGTCCTTCACACACCTTCTTGAGTACGCCGGGATCCCCGGCCGCGAGGCGACGCGTCCAGCCCGGCAAGCAGACCTCGCCCGACAACCGCCGCAGCTCGTTCTCCAATTGGTGCTGCGGTGTCGCCGCCACAGCGGCGAGACCGGCGTCGAGACCGTTCACCGACGCGGCCGGAGTGAGGAAGTCGGGCGAGTACCCGACCGGTGGTGCGAGGACGAGCAACTCACGCTCGAGCTCGGTGAGCTTCGCCCTGGCCCGCTGCCGCCATGCACCGAAGACCGACGGCTCGTCCTCGGTCTGCAGCATGTGCATGCCGAGCAGCACTTCCCACAATGGATCGGGCGTGCGGCCGATCGTCGTACGCGCCAGGTCGGCGCAGCCGAAGTGGATCCGGAAACCCATCGTCTTCCTCCCCCGAGGAAGCGAGCACGCCAGTCGACACCCCCAGCGCGACCGCTCTGACTACTGTGCAATACACGGCGTAATCGGCTCGGGGGCCATCCGTCAGATCGTCGGCGCGCCGACGCCGGTCATCGCCGCGAACAGTACGCCGGCGAGCAGCCCGACGACTCCCAGCACGATCAACGGCGCCGCGGTGATCGGCGGCTCCGGTACCCGCTGGTGGAACACGGCGAACAAGCGTTCCTCCGCGGGCCGCACCTCACGCAACAACTCCGCCGACGGATGCTCCTTCGCGCTGAAGTCGTCGAGTGTCTGCAAGGCCGCCCGCGCCGCGATCACCGCGGCCCGCACCACAGCAACGATCACGACTCCCGACGCCACCGTCAGTACGCCGATCAACGCCGCGGTCGTCTGCGCCATACCGCCCTCGGTGTCGGACCACGCAGCCCGCAACGCTTCGAACGACCACCAACCGAAGAACCCCAGCACCCCAGAGGCCAGCCCTGTCCCCCAGACCACGCCGGTCAGCGGATTCTGCATCTTCACCGCCGTCGCGAACGCCCGTACGTCAGTGGCCAGGTCCCCCGCGTCCCGGACCAGCCCTTCGTACGCCGCCAACGCGTCCGCCCGCGCCTTCAGCTTCTCCGCGATCACGATCCGGTCCGCCAGCCCGAGCGTGCTCGCCTCGCTGACGATCCCCTTCCAGGCATTCACCACTTCCGAATGCAACCCGGCGATCGCCGCCCGCTCCACAACCCCCATCGAGTCCCCCTGACCCCAGCGCACGCCCCACGCACGCCCTTCCCCTAGGCCGAGAGTACGCCCACCACTCCCACCCGAACAGTCACCAGCCGTAACCACCTCAGCCCCCACCGAGCAACCACCTGGACAAACCTGACACACTGTTCCCCTCACCCCTCGTGAGAGGGCCTCTAGCTCAACTGGCAGAGCAGCGGACTTTTAATCCGCGGGTTGTGGGTTCGAGTCCCACGGGGCCTACCGAAGCGAACCGCCCTCGACGATTCCGGCTCACAGAGATAACCGGCTGGCCCCGGGGCTTCAGCGTGGATCAGACGTGGTGCGAGTGGGCAGCCCGGAGCCATGGCAACGGTCCGAGGAGGTGCCACCACGCCCGCGGCTCTGCGGAACCGCCGCCCGGCGGGCGCCGTCAGGGTGCGGGTGGAGTTGGCATGGGCGGGGACTGGCTAGAACTCACAGCCGCTCGCCGGGAGTGGCTCCGTAAGGGTCGCCGACTGGCCAGCCTGGTCAAACAGCCACTGTGGCGCCGGTCCTCGTGCTGGCGCTGGACATCGGCGAGCCGCACGGCAGCGGACTCCTGAACGGCGCACTCATGGGCAGCCCCCGGTCACTGGGCAGGTCGCGCTCATGTACGGCGGCTGGCTCTGGACTGCTCTTCTGCGGCCACGAATCAGCGTGCGCATCCCGTACGCCGACATCGTCGCGTTGCGCATCGGGAACGATGCCTTGGTCGACCCACTCCCTGGCCGGTACTGCGACTACACCAGACCCTCGCGCTCGATGCGCTGCTGTGGTTGCCTGTTGACGACCGGGTGAACCTGATCGATTCCGGTACCGACCACCGCCACCGTGCGACCCCTGGATTCGAGGGCCGCCTGGTGGGCAGCAGTGTCGATGCCCTCGGCAACGCCGGCCCCCCGGCGCGACTCTCATGCTCACGAGTGCGCGAGCGACTTCACCCGCGACCGCAATGGCTCCGGTGACGCGGCTCGAGACTCTCTACATCGGCATGGCCGGCGAGCGCCGCATCCGAATATCGCCGGGACGTCAGGGGCCTGCGGTCAGCCGTTGGGCTTGGCGGTTCGGCGCCGCTCGGCGCGGCAGGCGAGCGTATCGAGGATGCGTTGCCATGCCGGTGATTCCCGAAGGATCAGGGAAAAGATCGGCGTCGGGTTCTCTGGCCTGCTGCTGTTGCCTTCGTGTTCGATCTCCCATGTTTCCAGGTCGTTGATGAGCCGATCCACGCGCGGATCGTGCGGGTCCCAGTCGACTGATTGATCACATGCGAGATACAGGCGCATCTTCTCGGGGTCGTCGAATCCCGCGTTCTTGTCCCGAATCCAGTGCGGCACCGCGTGCGGGTCCGATGCCTGCATCAGGATCGACCAGTCGCGCTCGAGCTGGATCGTCCGTTCGCTGACTCCAAGACTGCGCAGCCGGTTCAGTATGGCGACCATCTCGGGGGGCAGGACAAGCTCTTCGCCGCTTGCCAATTCGGCAATGCGGTGGCGATGCTCGGTGAGCTGGTCGATCTTGGCCCGCAGTCCGGTGTCGATGTCGGTGATGGCAGCCGCGAATTCGGTTGGTTGTGCGTGCAGCAGCGCGCCGATGCGGGCCAGTGGCACTCCGGCATCGGCAAGAGTCCTGATCCGGACGAGATCCACCGCCGATTGCGCGCTGTAGCGGCGGTAGCCGGAGGCATCACGCTCAGGCTCGGGCAACAGGCCGATCTGGTGGTAATGGCGGACGGTGCGCACGGTTACTCGGGCGGTCGCCGCGAGCTGGCCGATCGTGAGCACTGTCTGCCTCCGGCCTTCGGTGAAACGTGGTCAAGCCGAGTCTAGGCGCGAGTCGCCCGGTCAACGACGTCGCGGATCGCCTGGACCACGACGCCGGGGCGCCTGAAGCACAGCTGGTGGTGGCCGACGTCGGGGACGATGCGATGTTCTCCGAACGACACCGTGCTCACAACGGCCGCTGCCATCCTCCTCATGCCCTCGTGGATCGCACGTATCGCCTGCTCCGGCATCGCCGCCTGCACGCCGGGGTCGGTGCCGTCGGCGGTGAGCGCGACCACCGGTACGTCGGGAATATCCGGACCCGCACGAAGCTCGTCGGCGAGCGCAACCAAGCTGCGCCGCTCGGCGATGCCGACCCGGAGCCATTCGTCGCTGACGTGGGCGTCGATCAGCGGCTGCCGCAGGTGGTGCGGGTAGTCCGCCAGCAGTTCGGCGAACATCTCGTGCAGGGCTGGGCGCATCTGCGCGATCTGCTCGGGGCGGGGTGCCATCTGCTGGTCGGCAGCGGGGCTCGCCGCCGCGGGCATGAAGTCCTCCCAGTCTCGGTGGAAGCCATCCAACCAGACCAGCCCGGCCACCTCCTGCGGGTACAACTGCGTGAACCTCTGCGCGTGGGCGCCGCCGAGGGAGTGCGCGACCAGGACGTATGGGGCGGCGATGTCCTGGGCGTGCAACAACTCGTACAGTTCCGTCGAGACTGCGGCGGCGGTGCGCGGCAGCGGGAGCGGGAGCGGATCGCTGTACCCGGTGCCGCCACGGTCATACACCACTGCGGTGCGGAACTGCGAAACCCCTTGCTGAACAGCGAAATAGTCCAGACCGACCGCGCCCGCGCCGGGCAGGAACACGACGGCCGGCCCGCCACTGCCCAACCGATGCACGAAAACGCGCCGGCCGTCGACCTCCTGGAACCCTCCGATCGGCGGAGCGGGCCGAGCTGCGGAAGCGATGTTCTTCGTCATAGGGCAAGGTTGCAACCCCGACGCAGCGTCAGGGTCAAGCTTTCCCCCGCCACCCTCCGACACACACGGCAGTTCGACGGCTGCGACGGCGTCTTGACATGAGGGTCCGGCGCGGTGCCCGCGATAGTACGCCGGGTGGTCTCGTCCAACTCGGGATTCGCCGGGCGTGGGCTTCTTGGGTTGTTAGGGGTGGGGTTGGTGGTGGGAGCGGGCTGCTTGGATTTCGGGGACGTGTTGTTCGGCCCAGAGGCGGATGGCTCGGAGGGGGATGAGGAGGGAGCGGCCTAGTGGGGTGAGGGCGTACTCGACTCGGGGTGGGTTCTCGTCGTACTCGTGGCGGGCGACCAGGCCGTCGGCTTCTAGGGAACGCAGGGTCTCGGTCAGGACCTTGGCGGTGATGCCCTGGATGTGGGCCTTCAGTTCGGTGAAGCGGCGAGGGCCGTCGTCCAAGGCGTTGACGACGAACACGGTCCAGCGGGCTCCGATGCGGTGCAGCACGGTGCGGCTCGGGCAGGTCGCTGCCATCACGTTGTACGCCTTGCCCATGGGGTGCTCCCAGTTCCGTTGAAGATACCGGTATCAAATCCATACCGTTGCACTCGATCCTACGAGAGGGAGCGATACACATGGAGCGGATCCTGGTCATCGGCGGT
>NZ_SJKD01000010.1 GCF_004331485.1 Kribbella capetownensis | reverse complement strand
CCCGCGCGCATCCTGCGGGTTCAGCAGGCTCGTCGCGGGTCCGTGATGCCGGTCGGCGCGATCGTGGTTGGCACCAACCTCCTGACCGGATACAGCTAGGCGGTCGCCAACTGACCGGGCGCGGCGTCGGACTTGACGCCATCGCTCGGATCGTCGACCAGATCACCCTGACGAACCGGATCGTTCTCCGGCAACAGGATGTCGCGCGCCACCACGAGCATCAGCCACAGCGTCCCTGCCATCCGCAGGATCACGGCGAACCAGTAGATCCGGTCCGGAACGTCGGGATTCCCCGGCGCCAGGAACTGGGCCAGATGCATCCACACCAGCATCCAGTAGAAGCATTCGCACGCCTGCCAGATCAGCCAGTCCCGCAACCGCGGCCGTGCCAGCGCCACCAGCGGCAGCAGCCAGAGCACGTACTGCGGTGAGTAGACCTTGTTGATCAACAGGAACGCCGCCACGACCAGGAACGCGAGCTGTGCGAAGCGGGGCGGCCGCGGCGCCATCAGGCCGAGGATCGCGATCGACAGGCACAACCCGGCGAAGATCACGATGTTCAGCTGGTTGACGTCGGCGACCTCGTGCTTGGCCAGCTTCAGCACGTACCAGATCGATCCGTAGTCGCTCTCGCGCTGATCGTTGAACGTCCAGAACGACATCCACTCGTTCTTCGCGAGCAGGTAGATCGGCGCGTTCACCAGAGCCCAGGAGAGGCCCGTCGCGATCACGGCCTGGAACCACGGCCACAGCTTGCGACCGCGGATGCACACGATCAGCAGCGGCCCGAGCAGTAGGAACGGATAGAACTTCGCCGCCGTCCCCAGCCCGAGCAGGATGCCGAACCAGATCGGTTTGCCGCGCGACCAGGCGAACATCGCCCCGGCCGTGAGCACGACCGCGAACAGGTCCCAGTTGATCGTCGACGTCAGCGCCAGCACCGGCGCGGCGGCGACGTACAGGGCGTTCATCGGCTGGCCGCGGGCCGCACCGGGGCGCGACTCGACGCCACGCGCGGTGGCGACGGTCAGCCCGACCAGGATCAGGGCGCAAAGGAACAGCATCACCGTGTTCACGACGAAGAACACGCCCGCGGTGGCGCGCTTCTGCTCGACCGTGTGGTCGTTCTTCGGGTCGCCGGTGATCACCCAGGTGATCCGCGCCGCGACCTCCATGAAGCCGCCGGTCAGCACCGGGTACTCGAGGACCGGGTAGTTGCCGGTGTCGAGGAACGGCCGATTGCCCTCGGCGAATCCGCGTTCCTGGTACAGGAAGCCGATGTCGGAGTAGCACAGCGCCTTGAACGGCCGCCAGCTCTGCCGGTCCCAGCCGGCCTCCATGCAGGGAGCCTTCTGCAGTACGCCGAGCGCGAAGGTGACCGTGCACACCGCGAGCGCGATCCGCAGCGGCGTCCACCAGGACGAGCTGAGCCGGGCGAACCGCCCCGACGGCCCACCGAGCCCCACGGTCAGCCCAGCAACGGCAGGATCGACCTCCGACGGGGTCAGCCGGTCCTGCGGGTCCTGGCTACGTGGTCCGGTCACGGTGGGCATCATCTCCTATCGCTCACCCAAACGACCAGGGAAGGTTACCCACCCCCGACCAGCCGGGACGGCACCCGGTCCCCCGCGCGCCGTCAGGCCGTGGTGTGGGTCACCAGCAGCGTTGCGGTCCGGTCCGGATCCTCCCACCAGAACAGATGACCCGCGTGGCCGAACACTTCAACCTTCGCCGCAGGGATCAGGCTGGAGAGCCGTTGAGCGTTCTCGACCGGGATCTGCGCGTCTGCTGTGCCGTGCAGGATCAGAACCGGTACGGCGATCGCACCGAGCCGTTCCGTGGTGTCGTGGGCCTTGGCCGCCTGCCACTGCATCAGCACGACCGGCACCGGAACCTTCACAGCGAGCGCTCGCCGGCGGTAGATCTCCAGCGCGTCCGGCACCTCTGCGGCGTACCGCGGGGACAGGTTCGCCTCGAAGCTGACCCTCAGCCCGCGCTCCACGTCCCGGCTGGCGATCGCGTCCACCATGTCCCGCGAGGTCTCGGCGATCACCCCGCTCGCTCCCCCGGCCCACGTGCACCCCAGCGCGACCGACCGAACAGTGTCCGGGTGGCGCAGTACGAGCTCCTGGGCGACCATCCCGCCGAGCGAGATGCCGAAGACGTGTGCGGATGTCCAGCCCGCCGACGCGATCACGGCGGCCGCATCGTCAGCCAGGTCGGCCACTGTGAACGGCTCGTCCGCCCGGTCGCCGCGTCCGACCCCGCGATGGTCGTACGCGACGATGTCGAACCGGTCCTCCAGGCGGCTGAGCAGTTCGTCGCCCCACATGTCGTGGTGGCCCGCCATGCCCTGGATCAGCAGCAACGGCTCGCCGCGCCCACGCCGTACGTAGTCCAGCCGTCGCCCGCCGACCCCAGTCAGAAAGTCCATCGACGTCAGTCGGCGATGAACTTCCGCAGGATCTCGGTCCCCTGCTCGCCGGCCGGCAGCCACTGGCTGTCGGGGACGGATTCGAGCAGTGCCTCGTCGGCGACGAAGACCGTGCCGTTGTAGGCCTTCGCGCGCTCCCGCGTCGCCGGGCGGTCAGGCCGCCCGTACACGACGACGCCGTGCTTGATCCGCGCCGCGGCCAGCAGCGGGAGGTCCGTGGTGATGTCGGAGCTACCGAGCACGGACTTCCAGTCCTCCATCACGACGTGCGTGATGCCGTCGAGGTCGGCCGGGGTCAGCCGGCGCCCGACCACCTCGGCCTCGTCGATCTCCCGCACCCACGCGCTCGGGACACCGTCGGAGTCCACCGGCCCGATGACCAGCCGCGGCTTGACGGTCTCGACGCCGTCCACCGGCCCGAGGAGTTCGTCGTACAGGGCGCGGAGATTGTCGGCCTGCGCTTCCCACGACATCTCGTGCCGCAACTGCGGGGAGGCGGCGCGCTCGCGGTACGGCTTGGGGTCGGCCAGGACCTTCGACACCTTGCCGGCGAGGTCTGTCGGGTTCTCCGCCTCGAACACCTCGCCGATCCCGGTCTTGCCGACGAACTCTTCCAGCGTCGGCATGTTGCTGGTGACGACCGGCAGCCCCGCGAACGTGTATTCGAAGACCTTGTTCGGCAGGGCCATCTCGTGCGACGGGTAGCGCAGGATCGGGATCAGCCCGATGTCCGCGGTGCGCAGGAAGCTGGTCACGTCGTTCGGCGCGACCGGGTTCAGGTAGTGCACCCGGTCGACCACACCGACCTTCGCCGCGAGCGCACGCAGTTCGTCGACCGGCTTCATCTCGGTCGTCGGCACGCAGACCACGGCCAGATGTACGTCGGGCAGCTGCGGCAGCGAGGAGATCGCGGTCTCGACGCCGCGGGCACGCGTGATGCCGCCGCTGTAGACGATCAGCGGTACGTCGGCGTCCAGCCCGATCGCGCTCCGGATGTCCGGCGCATCGTGATCCAGCTCGACCAGCTGCGGGCTGTTGATCACCACGCTCGGCTCGCGGTCCAGCTTGTACCGCGTGTGCAGCGTCCGCGCGATCGCAGGGCTCACCGTGACGACGCGGTCGACGGTCCGGATGTAGTCACGCTCGTGCTGCGCCCAGGCCGCCACCAGCCGCGGCGTACGGGGCGGGTACGTCGACAGGCCGGGCACGTATTCGTGAGCGTCGTACACGACCTTCACGGTCCGGCCACGCAGCGCGGCCCGGCCGGCGGCACGAGAGGCCACGCCGATGACGTGCATGTCGTGAGCGTGCAGTACGTCGGGCATCAGCCGGTCCAGCACGGCGGCGAAGATCGTCTCGTAGTCGTCGGCCTCCGGGATCACCTTGCGCCAGTTGATCGGCCGCTTCTGCTGGGTCATCCAGAGGTCCCAGCGCTGCCAGAACCGGGTCGCCTTGCGGGCCTCGAACTGGGCCGCGCGGTTCAGCAGCCCGGCGCCCTTCCCGGAGAACGACAGTTGCCGGCGCTGGAGTGCGCGGCGGACCGTTCCGGCCTTGAAGGCCAGCGGACCGACCGCGCCGGCCTTGCGCTGGGCGACAGCGCGCCCGGATTCGGCCTTCAGGTCGGCCAGCCGGGCCGTGACGAGAGCCTTCCGGACCGGGGCCGGCTTGCTGACCATCAGCAGCCGGCGAGCGCGGCGGACCCGGCGGCGCCGGTTCCGGTCGTCGCGCAGGAGGAACTTGCCTGGCAGCCGGATCATCACCACGCCGGCGTCGATCGTGTCGATCTTCAGCTCGCCGGAGGCCGAGACGCCCAGCAGCGTCACCCGCCGCCCGGCCTGCCCGAGAGCGACGGCTTCCTTCAGGACTCGGGTGTCGTTGGCGATGTCGTTCGCGACGATCATGACGACATGGGGGCCGGCCACGTACTCTCCTTCATGAGACTTCGGCACTGTGGAAACGCGCCGAACGCCCAGAAGCGTTGCACGGTTTCACGGACAGCCTAGGGATCGTACCGGAGTCCTAGGGGCTTGCTGTCATTCCCTGACGGCCCGAGTATCCCCCGGCGGCTCGAGGTCTGCGAGCCACGACGTGAGCAGTTCCTCCAGCTGATCCGCCTGCGCCGGACTGAGCGTGCCGAGCAACCGCCGTTCGTTGGTCATGTGGGCCGCGAACGCCTTGTCGATCAGCCGCCGTCCGGCCGGAGTCAGCCGTACGACGCGACCGCGGCCATCGGCATCACTGCGCCGACGATGGACCAGACCGGCCTCCTCCAGCCGATCGACGCGCTTAGTGACCGCGCCCGTCGTCACCATCGTGTGAAGCGCGATCTCTCCCGGCGCCCGCTCGTACGGCGTTCCCGCACGCCGCAACGCCGCGAGCACGTCGAACTCCCCTTCGGTCAGGCCGTACTTCGCATAGAGCAGTGTCAGCTCGCCGGTCAGATGGCTCGCGATCCGGTGCAGCCGGCCGATCACGCCCTGCGGCGCGACGTCGAGATCGGGCCGCGCTACCCGCCACTCCGCCTGGATCCTGGCCACATGGTCTTCGGTGTGGTCTTCGGTCACGCCACAGACTATATCTTCCCGGGAAGATATAGTGTCTTCCGTGGAAACTACTTCGCGATGGGTGCTGATCACCGCGATCGCGCCGGTGGCGTGGGGCACGAACTACTACGTCACCCACGAGTACCTTCCGGCTGGATCCCCCTTGTACGGCGCGGTGTTCCGCGCACTGCCCGCCGGATTGCTGCTGCTCTGCCTGGCGCGACGCCTCCCCCGCGGCGTGTGGTGGTGGCGCTCGCTCCTGCTCGGCGTCTGCAACATGGGAGCGTTCTTCGCGCTGATCTACCTCGCGTCACAACTGCTGCCGGTCAGCCTCGCGTCCACGATCATGTCCGCGTCGCCGCTCGCGATGACGCTCTTCGCCTGGGGCCTGCTGTCCGAGCGGCCGACCATGCCGGTGCTGGTCGGAGCCGCGGGCGGCCTCACGGGCGTCTGCCTGCTGCTCGGTGCGGGTACGACGGCGGTCGACGTACGGGGGGTGATCGCGTCGCTGGCAGCGATGACGATGTCCTCCTGCGGGTACGTGCTGGCCAAGAAATGGGGACGCGCCGACGGGCCGTTGGCCACGACCTCCTGGCAGTTGATCGCGGGCGGCCTGGTGCTGATTCCGTTCGCTGTCGTCTTCGAGGGCGCTCCGCCGGCGCTGGATCTCGCGGCGGTCGGCGGGTTCGCGTACGTCGGCCTGATCGCGACGGCCGTTGCGTTCACGGCGTGGTTCACCGGCTTGCGCCATCTGAGGGCCGCGACGGTCGGGCTGATCGGGCTGCTCAACCCGGTGACCGGCGTACTGCTCGGGCTGACGTTGTCGGGTGAGTCGCTGACGCTTCGCCAGGTGCTCGGGCTGGCGCTGGTTCTGGCGGGGATCACGCTGAGTCGTCCACGTCGCGGATCGCGGGTTGAAGTGCGGACGGGGGAACCTTCTAAGGTTTATCGATGAACCTCCTGCGCTGGAGCACGCCCGAGCTGACCCTGACCTTCACGCTCGACGACGGTCCGGTCCGGCTGATCGCCGTCCAGGCCGTCGACGCCCCGGCCCACGAATCCCCAGCAACCGGGCAGGCGTTGGTGGAGGTTTCGGCACTCGGGTACGGACGCTCCCCCGGCACGCACCGGCACGTCGACACGATCCTTGGCCAGCGGCTGCGGTACGTCGATCATCACGACGATGGATGCACCTTGCGCATCGTCCAGGAAGACGCCGGGACCGGTCTGCGCATCATCAGTGTGTTCGAGGCGCGAGCCGGCGTACGGGCGTGGTCCGAGGCGTCGCTGACCGGGCCGGGCGAGCTCGAGCTGACCTTCCTGTCGTCGCTGGTCGTCGGTCTCGAGTCGGTCGACGCGGAGCTGTACTCGGCCGCCAACGACTGGATGGCCGAGAACCGGTGGTCGGTCCAATCACTCCGGTCGGGCGGGGTCCCGAAGATCGTCCGCGATCCGCACTACCCGGTCGCGAAGGGCCGGCACGCGGTCACGAGTATCGGCTCGTGGTCGAGTGGTGAGTCGTTGCCGGTCGGCGTTCTGGTCCACCGCGAGTACGCCCTGGGGTGGCAGATCGAGCACAACGGACCGTGGCACTACGAACTCGGTGAGAACCGGCACGGCGGCTACCTCCTGCTCAGCGGGCCGACCGATCAGGAACACCAGTGGACCGTGCAGCTGACCGCGGACGCGCCCTTCACCACCGTGCCTGTCTCGCTTGTGGTCGGGACCGACTCAGACAGCGCTCTCGGTGCTCTCACGCGGCAGCGGCGCGCGCTGCGAATGCGGCGGCCCGCGGACGACCGGATGCCGGTGATCTTCAACGACTACATGAACACGTTGATGGGCGACCCGACGACGGAGAAACTGCTGCCGCTGATCGACGCCGCGGCCGAGGCGGGTGCGGACTACTTCTGCATCGACGCCGGCTGGTACGCCGAGGGCGACTGGTGGAGCACCGTCGGTGCCTGGCAGCCGTCGACCACCCGCTTCCCGAAGGGACTCGGCGAGGTGATCGACCGGATCCGCGAGCGCGGCATGGTGCCTGGTCTGTGGCTGGAGCCGGAGGTGATCGGTGTCGACTCCACGATCGCCGGCAGCCTGCCCGACGACGCGTTCCTGACCCGGCAGGGCGTCCGGGTCGCCGAACACGGTCGCTACCTCCTGGATCTGCGCAGCCCGCTGGCCCGCCAGCACCTCGATGACACCGTCGACCGGTTGGTCAGCGACTTCGGCATCGGCTTCTTCAAGTTCGACAACAACACGATGACCGGCCCAGGCACCGACAAGGGCGGTACGTCGCTGGGGCACGGACTGCTCGAACACAACCGCGCACTGCTGAGCTGGCTCGACGCCGTCCAGACACGCCACCCGGACCTGTTGATCGAGAACTGCGCGTCCGGCGCGATGCGGATGGACTACGCCATGCTGTCGCGACTCCACCTGCAGTCGACGTCCGACCAGCAACATCCCTTGCTGTACGTCCCGATCGCGGCTGCCGCGCCGGCCGCCGTACTCCCCGAACAGGCCGGCCATTGGGCGTATCCGATCACCGGGACCACGCGCGAGGAGTTCACCCTCGCCTTGGTCAACGGCATCCTCGGTCGGCTGTATCTGTCCGGTCACCTCAACCAGATGACCGAGTCCGAGCGGGAGCTGGTCCGATCCGCGGTCAGCGCGCACCGCGGCGTACTCGAGGACCTGCCGGACCTGCTCCCCCGCTGGCCACTGGGCCTCCCGGACTGGGATGACGAGTGGATCGCCCTCGGCCTGAGCGACTCGTCGACCACCTATCTGAGTCTCTGGCACCGGGCGGCCGGACCGTCCGAGGTCACGTTCTCTCTGCCACACGCCACCATCACGCCCGTCTTCCCGACAGACCTCGATGGCTGGACCTGCAGCTGGTCAGGAGATTCCCTCACTGTCGGGACCACCGTTCCCGAGCCCTCCGCCCGCATCATCCGGGTGAGCGCTGTCTGACGGTTTCACGACGTGGAAATTCGAGTGATGGGGAGGCGACGCCGGGTCAGGATGGGGAGATGGAGACTTCGGTAGTCGTGGGGTTCGTGGTGGCCGTGTTCCTGGTGAGCGTGGTGCCGGGGCCGGACATGCTGTTCGTGGCGGCGAATGCGGCGGTCGGGGGCCGACGAGCCGGGGTGGTCGCCGCGGCGGGGATGTCGACCGGGATCGTGGTGCACACCGTGGCGGCGGCGCTGGGGCTCGGTGCGTTGATCCAGGCGGCGCCCCAGGTGCTGAACGGCGTACGGATCGCGGGAGCGGCGTTCCTGCTGTACCTCGCCTACCTGACCTGGCGGGCCAGCCGGCAGCACGTCGGTGAGCCCGAGGACGTGCCCGACGTACCCCGGCGGACGCTGCGCAAGACGTATCTGATGGCGACGCTGACGAACCTCGCCAACCCGAAGGTCATCCTGTTCTACCTGGCGTTCGTCCCGCAGTTCATCAGCACCGGCGCGAGCGCCTGGCCGGCGACCGTCCAGTTCCTGGTCCTCGGCGCGATCTTCATCCTGGTCGGTTTCCCGGTCGACGCCTCGGTCGCGCTGCTCGCGGGCGGCCTGACCAGCAAGTTCCTCCGCGCGGGCAGCACCGTCCGTCGCCGCCTGGAACGCGTCTGCGCCGGGATCTTCGCCGCGCTGGCCGCCCGCCTCGCCACCGACATCCATTGACGTCCGATGCGGACGCGATCGCGGTGATCTGACCGGGCCCGAGGGGTGGTGCCGGGCCGGGGTTCGGGGCGAAGCTGGGGGTGACTCGGGGCGGCAACGGGGTCGCTGTCCGACCAGTGGCGACGGAGGTTGTGATGGGAGCGAAGGAGTTGTTCGACTCGGGCGGGTGGGCTCGGTGAAGGCGGCGGCCGGCGACCAGGTAGTTGTCGAGAGCACCCACCTGAGCGCACACCGGCGGGAGGGCCAGATCGTCGAGGTCCACGACCCTGGCGGTGCACCGCCGTACCTGGTGCACTGGTCCGACACCGACACCGAGTCCCTGTTCTTCCCGGGCCCGGACGCACACATCATCCCGGCCGGGTGAACAGCCGTACGGTCCGGTGCCACGGATTGGACCGCAGATCGGGATTGAGCAGCGCGGGGGCGACGCAGTACTTGCTGACGTGGATCGGCCGGACCTGAAGCTCGCGCAGGACGCGATCCGCGACTCCCGCACGCCCGGCCGTCTTGCTCTCCACCAGCACGGTGTCCGGCAGTACGTCGATCGACTTCCCCGCGTCGAGGAACCGGAGCCCGACGTCACAGGTCATCCGCGCATGCTCCACCGGATCGACCAACGTGCTCCGCCGGCGACAAGCCCGTAGATCAGACGTGGAGATCGCATGCTCACAGCCTGCGATCCCTCCCGGTGAACCGCATGAGCCGAACATTACAGATTTCTCATCCAGAAGCCCGGACCGGCAGAATCGCCGCATGACTCTCCCCACCTCGGACCGTCCTGTCGCGCTCGTCACCGGCGTCGGCCGCACCGTCGGCATCGGCGCGGGCATCGCCCGCCAACTCGCCGCCTCGGGATGGGACATCGCGTTCACCTACTGGACGGCGTACGACGAGCGGATGACGTGGGGCGTGCAGTCGGGCGCGACCGAGGAGATCACCAAGGAACTCACCGGCCTCGGGGCGACCGCGGTCCCGATCGAGGCGGACCTGGTCGACCCGGCGGCTCCCGAGCGGATCTTCGCCGCGGCCGAGGAGCGGCTGGGCGGCGTGACCGCGCTGGTGATGTGCCACACCGAGTCGGTCAACTCCGGCATCCTCGACACCACGCTCGAGAGCTTCGACCGGCACTTCGCCGTGAACGCGCGGGCGACCTGGCTGCTGATCCGTGAGTACGGCCTACGGTTCAAGGGCACGCCGGGCACCGGCCGGATCATCGCGCTGACCAGCGATCACACCGTCGGCAATCTCCCGTACGGCGCGAGCAAGGGCGCGCTGGACCGGATCACCCTGGCCGCGGCCGAGGAACTGGCCCACCTCGGTGTCAGCTCGAACGTGGTCAACCCCGGCCCGATCGACACCGGCTGGATGACCGACGACATCCGCGCGAGCGGCATCCGCCAGACCCCGCTCGGCCGGCTCGGTACGCCGCAGGACACGGCCAACCTGATCGACTTCCTCTGCTCCCCGCGAGGCCAGTGGATCAACGGACAGCTCCTGCTGAGCAACGGCGGCTTCGCCTAGTGTTCTGAGTCGGGGGTTCGTCGAACCCCCGACTCAGGACACTAAGCCCCGGTCGCGCCGTCGATCTGTTCGCGCAGGATGTCGGCGTGCCCGCCGTGGCGGGCGTGCTCGCGGATCATGTGCACGTAGACCCAGCGCAGCGAGACCTCGCGGAGCCGCTCGTGCGGTACGACGTGGTCCAGCGGCAGGTCGGCCGCGATCCGCCGAGACTCGGCGCATGCCTCCTCGAAGGCGGCGATGACGTCGTCGATGGTCACGTGGTCGGCGACCGTCCAGCTGTCCTCGCCGCCGCGTGCGTCCCCCGCGATCTCCTGGCGGGGCCGCTGCGCGATGCTGTGCTGGAACCAGTTGCGCTCCACGCCGGCGAGATGGTTCACCAACCCGATCGGCGTGGTCAGCGACGGCACCAGCCGGCGCCGGGCGTCCGCCTCGGACAGGCCGCGGAGCTTGTCGACCGTGACGCGGCGGTGCGCGTCGAGGAACGCCTCGAGCACCTCGCGCTCGCCCGCGGTCCGGGCAAGGTCTTCATCAAACAGATCCACCCGCTGGACTGTAGTCAGGAGCGGGTCCATTTCTGATTGTCCGCGCCGTTGCAGTTCCACAGGTCGACCGCTGTGCCGTTGTCCGTCCCGGCGCCGGCGGCGTCCAGGCAGAGGCCGGGATCGGCCACGCTGGTGACGGTCTGGTCGGCGTTCAGCTTCCAGGCCTGGGTGGCTGCTCCGGTGCAGTTCTCGATGGTGACCGCACTCCCGGCTGCTGCCCCGGCAGTCATGCACTTGTCGGTGTAGACCGTCAGCTGCTTGTCCGCGGTGTAGTTCCACGACTGGTTGCCGCCGTTGTTGCAGTCCCACAGGTCGAGCGCCGTACCAGGGCTGGTCGAGAAGCCGGGTACGTCGACGCACCGGCCGCTGGCGACTCCACGCAGCGGTTCGCCCGGAGGCGCGGGCGGCAGGTTGTTCGTCGGCTCCTTCTTGAGCAGCCCCCAGCCCCACCACAGCTGCGCGCGACCGCTCTGGCTGTTCACCGCCAGGTCCGCCGGGCCGACCTGCGTGGTCATCGAGTACGAGTCGCCGGTCCGCAGACCGGGCCAGTAGACGATGCCCATCTTGTTCTCGCGCGCGACCTGGGTGAGTGCACCGAGGTACGCCGTGTAGACGTTGCCTTCGTGGTTGCCGTAGTTCAGGCCGATGGTCATCGGTGAGCCGGCCTCGTCGATGACCGTGCGCCAGCCGTACGAACCGATCCGCGGCCGCAGGTTCGCCAGCCACGCGGCCTCGGTCGTGTCGGAGGCCCAGAAGCCGTAGAAATGCAGGGACAGCAGCGTGCCCTCGAGTTCGGGCGCCGCGCCGACTCCGGTGACGTTGTCGTTGTAGCCGGTGCCCGAGATCACGAACCGCCCGCGCGGAACGCTGAGGTGGCGCTGGATCCAGGACGAGGTGAGCGAGACCCATTCGGGCAGCGAGTAGCCGAACGGCTCGTTCATCGGCTCGAAGTACACCCGCGGGTTCTTGCCGTAGGCGTTGAACACGGTGTCCCACATCGCGTCGAACTTCGCGAGGTCGTCGACCCGGCCGTCCTTGGCGTTGTCGGCCTCCCAGTAACTCAGGATCACCTTGAAGCCGCTCGCGACGGACGCGTCGATGGCGGCGCGGTACGAGTTCCACCAGGCCGTGCCGACGCTCGACGGGTTGATCGGCAGCCGGATCGTGTTGGCCTTCAGCTCGTGGCGGAACTCACCGACGATGCCGGTCGCCTTCCGGTACGTCGTCTTGTAGTCGTCGGCCGTGCTCAGTCCGGACGGGACCACCTCGTCGTCGGCGTAGTTGTCCCGTGGATCGGCCCAGTTGACCCCGCGGAAGTCGTTCGTCGTCGGCGGCGGCGGGGCCGCGACGGCGGGAACGGCCAGCGCGGTACCAAGCGCGACGAGGCTGAGGGTGACGGCTGCGATACGGCGGGCGGTTGCTCTCACGCTGCGATGTTCACGTAAACATGCGTCCTCGTCAAGACTTCACGACGAGGTGCAGCTGGAGCCACTTGGCCAGATCCTGCAGCTCGCGATGCACCGCCGTACTCAATGCCTTGGAGAACGGTGCGTCCTCGTGAATGGCGTCGACCCGGAACACACCGGCCTTGCGGTCCGAGGTCGCGTCGACCTTCCCGACCAGCCGATCGCCGTGCAGGATCGGCAGCGCGAAGTACCCCCAGCGGCGCTTGGCGACCGGTTTGTACATCTCCAACTGGTAGTCGAACTCGAACAGCTCCAGGATCCGCTTCCGGTCGTAGACCAATCGGTCCAGCGGCGACAGCAACGCCGTCCGTCCGGCGAAGGGCTGACCCAGCAGCTCCGGGTCGACGCGCCACTCGCCCCGGACACCATCGACCACGGCCCGCTCCCCCGCAACGCCGGCGTCGAGCGGCTCGCCCGGGCACGATTCACCTTTGACGCGCAGGATGCCGTGCGAGCGCAGCCGCTGTCCGTCCCTGATCCGCCGCGCCTCCTCGATCGGGATCGCCGGCTCGTCCGGATACACCCGCGTGGCCAGATCCCAGAGCTTGTCGCGCCCGTCCCGGCCCGCGATCGCCACCTCGCCGCGCTGGATCATGAACTCCAGCAGCTGCGAGACGTTGCGGTTGTTGGTCCATCCGCTCGACTTCCACGGCACCACACAGGTGTCCGGCAGCTCGCGCATGACCAGCGGACCGTCCTGCCGCAGCCGCTCGAGGATGTCCAGCCGGCAACCCTCGTTGGCCTTCACCCAGTCGCGCCGGTACTCCTGCCAGTCGAGCAGCGGACCCGTCCCCGGCCACGCCTCCATCTCGGCGCGGAACAGCACCAGGCTCTCGCTCGGGCGGGCGAACCCCCGCAACTCCAGCAGCTCCAGCGTCGCGAGCGCCTCGGCCAGCTCCGCCGGCGAGTACGACGAGCCGAGCCGGCTCCAGGCCACGAGGTCGGCGTTGGGTGCGACGGCAGCCGTCTGATCGAGCTGCACCGCGGTCAGGCCACGAACCATCTCCATCAGTCCGGCCGGCCGTTCGCGTCCGAGCAGTTGCGCACGCACGGCAAGGCGCCGCGCGTCCCGCCGGGACAGCTGGTGGACAGTCACGCCCCGAGGCTAATCCACCCCGCGGACAAGTTCCGGCCGAGCCGATTTCGACACTGCCCGGTCCATCGACAACCCGCCGCGCAGGGCGTTGGCGATAACCCCGGTGCGATGCCAAACTGGTCTGGTACACGCCCGAGCAGGTGGGGACCTGGTGAGCTCGGAGGCGTGGTCGCAGGGGGGCATCGTGGTGGTTCGTGCGTGGACGTTGGCATGTGTCGCTGTACTCGGCCTGGTCGCGGGATGTTCGAGCGCCGCGGGGGCCGATCAATCGAGTGGAGACACGGTCACTCCGTCGGTTCCACCGCCGAGCAAGGCGGCTCCACTGCGGCCGGCGGCCAACTGCTTCAAGTCCGACGTACCGGTGGAGCCGGCGTCGGCGATGGACGGCGTACGGCTGGACGCCAGCACCGATGCGACCCAGACGTCACTGCTGCTCAAGAACACGGGACTCCTGTCGGTCGTCGTCATACCGGACGAGCGGTGGACCACGCGCCTCACGGCCGCGCGGCACGCCAACCCGACCGATCCGGCCTCGGTGGCAGCCTTGGCAGCCGTGACCGGTAGCGGCGGTCTCAGCGCGGTGACCGAGTTGCCGACGGGGTTTCCGTCCAGCCAGGCGGTCATCGTGCCACCCGGCTGGGCGGTGTGTGCCCTGTCCGACGACGTCCGTGAGCCGGCGAGCGTGCGCTATCTGAGGGACAAGGCGTCCAGCGCGGAGTACTTCGTCGTGAAGGGACTGGCAGACCAGTTGGTCTCGCACACGAAGAAGCCTGGAACCACGCTGCTGGAGTGCGCGAAGAGCACGTTGCAACTGCTCAAGGAGCGGCCGGACCTGGGAGACATCCAGCTCTACGCGGAGGTGCTCGGCGCCGAGTCCACCTGCCGCGCGAGCTACAAGGCCCTGCTCTCCAACGACGAGCGAGCCGCCGAGCGAACCAGCACCACGGTGCTGAACTGGCTGGAACGAACTCCGCAACTGCTGGAGACGACCAGGCTGTTCGCGGCGCTGGCGCGCGGCTGACCCAGGGTCGGCTCCGGGTGCGATCAGGGTCAACTCCAACTGCGCGGCGACCCTGTCTGCCGGACACTGGAGACAGAATCGTTCGCACCCGGAGGAATCAGACCATGATCGGCTTCATCGTTGCCGGACTCATCATCGGCGCGCTCGCCCGACTCTTCACGCCCGGCAAGCAGAAGCTCGGCCTGCTCGCCACCCTGCTACTCGGCCTGGCCGGATCCGTCATCGGCGGCACGATCGCCGGCATTCTCGGTACCGGCGGCATCTTCGAGCTGAATGTCCTCGGCTTCGTCGTCGCGGTCATCTCCTCGGTCCTGCTGGTCGGCACCGCGGAGTCGCTGTCCGCCCGCCGCAAGCACTCGATCAGCCAGCGCTGACCCAACCGAGCAGTCAGTCCGACGCTCAGGGGTCGTTGTGCTCAGTGGTCGTTGTGCGCAATGGCCGACCGCGGCTCCCGGCCCACCGGCTGGGTCGGCCGCGGTAGCAACGGCTGACGTTTCTCCAGGGAGCGGGTCACCGGCGAATCCGTCGTCACGGTGATCCGCTCTCCTGCATGGCGCAACGTCATGCTCGCCCCCGGACCGTCATGGACGCTGTAGGTCACGTCGACCGAGTTGATGTCCACCTTCAGCCGGACGCCGCGCCACCGAATCGTGAACACCAGCCGGGGCAGGCCTTCGGGCAGGGCCGGATCGAAGCACAGGCCGCCCTCCACCTGACGCAGTCCGCCGAAGCCGGCAACCAGCGCGGTCCACGCACCGGCGAGTGAGGCCATGTGCAGGCCGTCGCCGGTGTTGTGGTGCAGGTTCCGCATGTCGATCAGCGCGGCCTCGTAGGCGTAGTCGTAGGCCAGGTCCAGATGGCCCACCTCGGCCGCCATCACCGCCTGGACGCAGGCCGACAACGACGAGTCCCGCACCGTCAGCCGCTCGTAGTAGTCGAAGTTGCGCGCCTTCTCCTCCGGCGTGAACGCGTCGCCGCACCAGAACGTCGCGAGCATCAGGTCGGCCTGCTTGATCACCTGCTTGCGGTACAGCTCGAAGTACGCCGCGTGCAGCAGCAGCGGGTACTTGTCCTTGTACGCCTCGAAGTCCCACTCGGCGTACCCGGTGAAGCCCTCGGACTGCGGGTGGACGCCGAGGTCCTCGTCGTACGGCACATGCACGGCGGCGGCCGCGTCGCGCCAGCACGCCTCCTCCTCGCTGTCGACGCCGAGCTCACGGGCCTTGGCCGGGTGCTTGACCGCCACCTCGGCCGCCGACCGGAGGTTGCGCGCCGCCATCAGGTTGGTGAAAACGTTGTCGTCGGCAACAGCGCTGTACTCGTCCGGTCCGGTCACGCCGGGCAGATGCCACCGGCCGTGCCGGTCGTGGTGGCCCAGCGACATCCACAACCGGGCCGTCTCCACCAGCAACTCCAGCCCGACCTCCTCGAGGAACTCGTCGTCGCCGGTGACGGTGTGGTGCCGCATCACCGCGTCGGCGATGTCGGCGTTGATGTGGAACGCCGCCGTCCCCGCCGGCCAGTAGCCGGAACACTCCTGGCCACGGATGGTCCGCCACGGGAACGACGCACCGCGCAGCCCCAGCACCGCTGCCCGCTCCTTGGCCATGCCGAGGGTGGAGTGGCGCCAACGGAGTGCGTCGGCCGCCGCATCGGGCAGCGTGTAGTTGAGCACCGGCAGCACGAAGCCCTCGGTGTCCCAGAACGTGTGGCCGTCGTACCCGGCGCCGGTCAGGCCCTTCGACGGGATCGCACGCCGCTCCGCGCGTGCACCCGCCTGCAGGACATGGAAGAGCGCGAACCGGACGGCCTGCTGCAACTCGGAGTGGCCGTGCACCTCGACGTCGGCGCCGTCCCAGAAGTCGTCCAGGAAATCGGCCTGCTGCTTGACCAGACCGTCCCAGCCCGAGAAGCGAGCGCTGGACAGTGCGGCGGCGACCTGGTCGCGGATCGCCGTCTCCGAGCGCAGGCTCGACCAGCCGTACGCGAGGTACTTCACCACGCGCAGACTCTCCCCCGGCTGCAGTTGGCAGATCACCGTGGACCGGGCCCAGTTCTCCCGCACATCCAGGTCCATCGCGTACCGCGCGGGTGCCTCGACCTCGTGCGTCATCGCAGCCGCCATCAGCTGCCGGCTCCGCGTGGTCCGGTGGATCAGCACGACGCCGTTCTCACCACCGTCGTGGCTGACCGGCTTCAACGGGTTGTCCAGTACGGCGGCCACCCGCGGATCGTCGGACAGCTTCGGCTGGCTCTCGTTCGCGACCAGTTCGGACTGGACCACGAACCGGGCCGGCTGGTCCACCGGCTCGACGACGTACTCGATCGCGGCGATCGCACGCTGGGTCAGCGACACCAGTCGGCGGCTGCGAACCCGGATCCGCTTGCCGCCGGGTGACGTCCAGTCCACGTCGCGCTGCAGGATGCCGGAGCGGAAGTCCAGTGAACGCTCGTGCTGGGTCAGGTAGCCGTAGCGGATGTCGAACGGCGAGTCGTCCACCAGCAGCCGGATCAGCTTGCCGTTGGTCACGTCCACCAGCGTCTGCCCCGACTCGGGGTAGCCGTACCCGGCTTCGGCGTACGGCAGCGGGCGCTGCTCGTAGAACGAGTTCAGATAGGTGCCCGGGATCGCGTACGGCTCGCCCTCGTCCAGATTGCCGCGCAGTCCGATGTGCCCGTTGGACAGCGCGAACAGCGACTCGGACTGGGCCAGCCGGTCCATCTGCAGCCGCGTCTCGCGCAGCCGCCACGGCTCGATCGGATGGTGCCCGCGATCGATCATCGACCCTCCAGAAGCTCGGCCAGGTCGCGGACCACGACGTCGGCACCGTGGACCTTGAGCTGATCGGCCTGTCCGACCCGGTCAACACCAATCACATGCCCGAAATGCCCGGATCGGCCGGCGGACACGCCGGCCAACGCGTCCTCGAACACCGCGGCCTCGGACGGATCCAGCCCGAACCTCTTCGCCGCGGCCAGGAACGTGTCCGGCGCCGGTTTCCCGCGCAGCCCCTCGGTCCGGATGGTGATGCCGTCGACAACCTCTTCGACGTACTGCGCCAGCTCGGTGACGGCGAGGACCTCGCGGGTGTTGGCGCTCGACGACACCACCGCCCGGCGGAGTCCGATCGCCTCGACGGCCTTCAGATACTGCCGGGAGCCCTCGAAGACGTGCACGCCCTCGGTCCGGATCCGGCGCTGGACTGCCTCGTTCTTCCGGTTGCCGAGACCGTTGACGGTCACAGCGTCCGGCGGGTCGTCGGGGGTCCCGTCCGGCAGGCTGATCCCCCGCGACGTGAGGAAGTCCCGGACTCCGTCGACACGCGGCTTGCCGTCGACGTAGGCGTCGTACTCCTCGCGGGCGTCGAAGGGAGTGAACGGCTGGCCGTGCTCGTCGGCGTACGCCTGGAGGAACTTGTCGAACATCTCTTTCCAGGCCGCGGCGTGCACGGCCGCGGTGTCGGTGAGCACACCGTCGAGGTCGAACAGACAAGCCCTGATCCCCGTGGGGAGTCCCAGCATCTTCCACCTTCTCGTGTCCGGTGAGCGTGCCTCCAGATTAGACAGACCACAGGAGCGGCAGACCGAAGGCCGGGAAGCGGGAGTAGCCGAAGGTGGTGATCTCACCGATCAGACCGTCCGCGGTGACGCGGAGAACGTCGAGCTTGAACGCACGGAACTCCGTGTCCCCCGGCCGGCGCAGGTACGACGCCGCGGCCGGCTGCCGGTTCGCCACGGTGGGCACCAGCCGCCAGTCGCCGTCGCGGTCCGGGCCGAACGCCCGCTCGAACAACGGCAGGCACGCGTCCAGACCCTCGAACGACAGCAGGTCCGGCGGCATCGAGACGCGCAGGTCCTCGGCCGCGATGGCGACCGCGGCCGCCGTGTCGCACCGCTCGTGCGCGTCGATGAAGCGATCGAGGAGCTCCCGCTCGGCGGCGGTCGGGCGTGGCGCGGTCCAGTCGGTACGGCGAGCAGGCAACTGCTGCTGCATCGTCGCCCGGGCCCGCTGCAGAGCACTGTTCGCGGCCGCCACACTGGTCTCGAGCAGTGTGGCGGTGTCGGTGGCGGGCCAGCCCAGCACATCCCGGGCGATCAGTGCGGCCCGCTGTCGCGGCGGCAACGCCTGGAGTGCGACCAGGAAGGCCAGCTCGATCGTCTCCCGGTCCACTGCGACCGCGTCCGGCTGGTCGGCGGACGGAGCGATCTCGTCCAGCAACCGGTCCGGGTACGGCTGGAGCCACACCATCTCCCCCGGCGACGCGTTCTGTCTGCGCGCGTGCCGCCGGGTCTCGTCCAGGCACACGTTGGTCGCGATCCGGTACAACCACGCCCGGAAGTACGTGCGGCCGTCGTAGGAGTCCCGGCCGCGCCAGGCCCGCAGCAACGTCTCTTGTACGGCGTCCTCCGCATCGTCGAAGGACGCCAGCATCCGGTAGCAGTGCACATGCAGCTCGCGCCGGTACCGGCCCGCGAGGTCGGCGAACGCGGTCTCGTCACCCGCGAACGCCGCCTCCTCGAGCGTGCTCATGAGGCCTTGCCCACCTCCTGGACCGTCCAGCCGTTGCCGTCCGGGTCCTGGAAGCTGAGGAAGGTGCCGTAGTCGCTGCGGTCCGGGTGCACTCCGTCCTGCTTGCCCGCCGCGGTGAAGTGGAACGGCTCGCTGACCTCGACACCGCGCTCCACCAACTCGGCCCGGGCCGCCTCGACGTCGTTCACCACCAGGTGCGTGCCCTCGTACGTGCCCGGCTCGGCCTTGGTCAGTCCGGTGCCGATGGTGATCGAGCATGCGGATCCGGGCGGCGTGAGCTGCACGACCCGGAAGTCGTCACCGGCCCGGTGGTCGACGTCCTCGGTGAAACCGAGCTGCTCGGTGTAGAACTTCTTGGCCCGGTCCACGTCCGACACCGGCACGATCACGAGTTCGAGCTTCCAGTCCATCTGCTGCCTCCTGCGGTCGGGTCGGTCACAGTCTGACCGACGCTGTTGACCGTGTAACGACAGCCGCGGCGGAAACTCATCGGTCCACCGATGACTCCTTCGCGGCGAAGATCTGCGCGAACCAGTTCAGCTGCGCGAGCTGCTGGTACGTCTGCCCGCCCTCGTGCTCGTTGTACTGGTAGACCTCGATGTCCTTCTGCGCGCTGCCGTAGTGGTTGTACGCCGCGAACACCGTCGACGGCGGGCAGGTCGCGTCCATCAGCGCGACCGAGAACAACGCCGGGGCGGTGGCCAGGCGGCCGAGGTTGACGGCGTCGAAGTAGCTCAGCGTCCGCAACGCCGGTTCGACGTGCTCGCGGAATCCCTTCAGGAACCGGGTGATCTCGCCGTACGGGTCCTTGTCGGTAATCTGCAGCGCACGCTGGAAATGGCACAGGAACGGTACGTCGGGAGCACAGCCGAGCAACTCGATCCCGGCCAGACCCGCGAGCCCGGCGGCCGCGATCGCGATGCCTCCGCCCTGGCTGCTGCCGGTGACGATGATCCGGTCCGGGTCCACGAAGGGTGACGTCCGGGCCGCCTCCAGTGCCCGGATCGCGTCGATGAAGACCCGCCGGTAGTAGTAGGTCTCCGGGTCGGTGATGCCTGCGGTCATGAACCCGGGAGTGTGGTTGAGACCGGCGTACGCGCTGTCGTCCGCCGTACCGCTGCCGCCGCCGGCGCTGTAGCCCTGACCGCGGGTGTCCATCACGAAGTGGGCGTAGCCGGCCTGTGCCCACAGGTTGGTCGCGTGCGGGAACCCGCGGCCGCCGGAGTAGCCGAAGTACTGTACGACCGTCGGCAGTGGTCCGGTCGCCCCGGCCGGCACGTGCAGCCAGCCCTTGATCGGGGCGCCGCCGAAGCCGGCGTACGTCACGTCGTAGGTGTCGATCACCGCGAGCTTGTTGTCCACCTCGGTGAACATCGCGTCGAGGTCGTCGGTACGCGCCTTGTCCAGGGAGCGGCGCCAGAAATCGATCAGGTCGGCGGGCGCGGCCACCTCGGGCCGGTACGCGCGGAGCTTGTCGAGGGAGAAATCGAACATGGCCATGGGCAATCAATCTAGGTCACCGCGCGATCCGCCGGAAAGCGATGTCCAATCCTGGACAGGGTGCCGAACTCTTGACGGGGTATTCCACTTGTGGTGTCCTCAAGAGCATTCCACTTGTGTCATACCCCGAAGGGACGGCGGCAGCCATGAAGCTCGAGCACATCCTTCTCGGCGTCCTGCTGACGCGGCCCAGCACCGGGTACGACCTGAAGCGCTACATGGACACCCACGGGCGGTTCCAGCGGCCCAACACCCAGATGAGCCAGGTGTACCGGGTGCTGTCGTCGATGGAGGAGCGCGGCTGGGTCTGGCACACGGTCGAACCGCGGCCGGGCGCCCAGGACGCCAAGACCTACCGAGTCACCGACGAGGGCGTGACCGTGTTCATGGACTGGCTGACCACGCCGTACACGCCGACCACCACGCGCTCGCAGGATCCCGGCTTCTTCGGCCGGCTCGCGTTCAGCGGCTTCCTGCAGGCCGACCAGGTGATCGAGCTGCTGGAGCGTGAGATCCACGCCCGGCAGCTGCAGATCAAGCGGTTCCGGGAGCGGGACCGCGCCCTGCCGCAGGACCCGCAGATCCCGTTCGACACCGACCTGGCCGCGCTGGTCGCGGAGCGCAACCACGAGCACGGCGCCCGGTCGATGGACGCCCATGTCGCCTGGTGCATCGAGCTGCGCGACGAACTGCAGGACCGCTCTCGCCAACGGACCATCCGCGCCGTCGACTGACCACACCCGCACCCCCGCACTCCCACCCGGCTCGCGACCAGAGCCGGTCACCCGTTCAGGAGCATCGCCATGCCCTTTTCCCGGCCGAACGTGCTGTGGATCAGCACGCACGACATCAATCCGCACCTCGGCTGCTACGCCGGTGTCTGGCCCGGCGCCGAGCAGGCGTGCACCCCGCGCCTGGACGCCCTCGCGGCCGAGGGGGTCCGGTTCGACCGGGCGTTCGCCGCTGCGCCGGTGTGCGGCCCGTCCCGCAGCGCGATCGTCACCGGGTGCTTCCCACCGGCCATCGGCACGATGCACATGCGGACCAGGGCCACGCCACCACCTGAGGTCCGGCTGCTGTCGCAGTACTTCCGGGAGGCCGGGTACTGGACCGGCAACACGTCGTTCACCGACTTCCAGCTGGAGATCCCGAACCCGGTCTACGACGTGGTCGGCGACCACGCCCACTGGCGGCTGCGCGACGACCCGGACCAGCCGTTCTTCCTGGCAGTGCACAGCCTGATCACGCACGAGTCGCAGCTCTACCTGGACGACGACGAGTTCGCCCGCCGTACGCCGGAGGCCCGGCGCGTGGACGAGGTCGAGCTGCCGCCGTACCACCCGGACACTCCGGTGTACCGCAAGGCGTGGAAGCGATATCTCGAGCTGGTCTCCCAGATGGACCACTGGGTCGGGACCATCCTCGACGAGCTCGAGGAGGACGGCCTGGCGGACGACACGATCGTCGTGTTCTGGAGTGACCACGGCCTCGGCATGCCGCGAGGCAAACGCTGGGCGAGCGAGCTCGGCTTCCGCGAACCACTGATCGTGCGTTGGCCGAACCGGATCGCGCACGGCTCGGCGTACGACGCTCCGGTCGGGCTGATGGACCTCGCGCCGACCATGCTCGCGATGTGCGGCCTCGACGTACCAGGGCACATGCACGGCGAGGTAGTGCTCGGTCCGGACGGTGCGCCGCGAGCACGCCGCGAGGAGTACGTCGTCAGCGCCCGGGACCGGATGGGCGAGCAGGAGGACACCTCCCGCTCGATCCGCGACCGGCGCTACCGCTACACGCGGCATCTCCATCCCGACCGGTCGCCGATGGGGCACTGCGAGTACCCCGACCATCTGGCCACGTGGACCGAGCTGCGCCGCTTGTTCTCCCGGGAAGCCCAGCAACAGTTGGCGTTCGGGCAACAGCCGTCGATCCTGACCGACCTACAGCGCTCGATCGTTGCCGCAAGCAAACGTTCGGCCGAGGAGCTGTACGACGTCGAGGCCGATCCGCACGAGGAGCACAACCTCGCCGGCCGGCCCGAGTACGCCGACGTCCGGCAGCGACTGTCCGACGCGCTGGACGGCCGGCTGGCGGCCACCGGCGATCTCGGCCAAAAACCCGAACGCGAACTGCTCGCCGAGTGGCAGCCCGGCGGGCAGCGGCCACACTGCGCCGATGCAGTGGTCGAGCAGCACGGCGAGCTGATCGAGGCGACCTGCCCGACCGCCGGCTCGATCGTCGCCTGGACCACGGACCCACCCCAGGACTGCGTCGCGGACCGACAGCCCTTCCAGGGGTACGCCGACGACGGCCGCACCTGGCGTCTCTGCACCGGACCCTTCACCCCACCCGGCCCGATCTGGGTCAAGAGCTGGCGCATCGGCTTCGTCCCCGGCGCCGACATCCCCGTTGCCGCCCCTCGTCCCGCGGTGCCCACCGCACCCTAAGGAGCCCAGCATGCTCATCCCCCGGCTCATCCGCCGCGGCGGTGCCGTCGTCGCGGCCGCCGCCCTCGTGGCAGGCCTCGGCGCCTGTTCCGGCGCCGGTGCCGGCAGCTCGTCGGCCGCCAAGACGCTGACGATCGCCAACGTCCTCGACAACAACTCCTTCGACCCGACCCAGCTCAACATCGGCAACCAGATGCAGTACTGGTCGCCGGTGGTCGACACGCTGCTGACCCGGGACAAGAGCAACAAGCTGCAGCCGTCGCTGGCCACGGCCTGGAAGTACGACCCCACCCGGACCGTGCTGAACCTCAAGCTGAAGAGCGGCGTGAAGTTCACCGACGGGACCCCGTTCGACGCCTCGGTGGTCCGGGCGAACCTGACCAACCTGGCCGCCGGGACCGGTCAGAACTCGTACATGTCGCAGTCGGTCACGACGTACCAGATCGTCAGCCCGACCGAGATCAACCTGAAGCTGAAGACACCCGACCCGGGCCTGATCGACTACCTGGCCAGCGTCGGCGGCGTGATGGCCTCGCCGAAGTCGCTGAAGTCGCCGACGGTCGCGACCACCCCGGTCGGCAGCGGGCCGTACGTCCTGGACAAGGCCGGCACGGTGGTCGGCAGCACGTACACCTACACCCGCAACACCGGCTACTGGAACGCGGCCGCCTTCCCGTACGACAAGATCGTGATCAAGCCCATGACGGATCTGACCGCGCGGCTGAACGCGCTCAAGTCCGGTCAGCTGAACGCGGCGCTCACCGACACCAACTCGCTGGCCGACGCCAAGCGCACCGGCCTGACCGTGAACACCACCCCGGTCAACTGGAACGGCCTGCTGCTGATGGACCGCGACGGCAAGCTCGTGCCGGCGCTGAAGGACGTCCGGGTCCGCCAGGCGATCAACTACGCCTTCGACCGGGAGGCGATCCTGAAGAACGTCTCGCACAGCGAGGGCGCGCTCACCACGCAGATCTTCAACGTCGCCGGCGACGGCTACGACAAGTCCCTCGACGGCCGCTACAACTACGACGTGGCCAAGGCCAAGCAGTTGCTCACCGAGGCCGGCTACGGCGACGGGTTCACGATCACGATGCCCGAGGCCGCGAACTTCGCGCAGTACAACGCGATCATCACCCAGCAACTCGCCGCGATCGCGATCACGGTGAAGTGGGTCAAGGTCCCGGCGAACGCCGTCATCCCGGAGATCCTGTCCGGCAAGTATCCGGTCGCGTTCATGACACTGGGCAGCCAGTCCGCCTGGCAGGACATCCAGAAGGCCGTGACCCGCAAGTCTCCGTGGAATCCGCTGAAGGCGGGCGACCCGCGGCTCGACAAGCTCCTGGCCGCCGCGCAGACCGCGCCGGAAGCCCAGCTGCCGGCCGCGATGAAGGCGGTCAGCAAGTGGCTCGTGGACCAGGCGTGGTTCGCACCGTGGTACCGCGAGAACAGCGTCTTCCTGAGTGACTCCAGGACCGCGGTGGCCATGCAGGCCTACAACGTTGCCCCCGGCATCAGCTCGTTCTCCCCGAAGGAATGACGCCATGATCGGATTCGTCGGGCGCCGGCTGATGGCCTGCGCCGTCCTCGTGGTGATGATCGCGGTCGTCACCTTCCTGCTCGCCTTCTCCGCCACCGGCAACGTCGCCCGCAACCTGCTCGGCGAGAACGCGACCGCCGACCAGCTCGCCGCGAAGAACGCCGAGCTCGGGCTGGACCAGCCACTGCTCGCACAGCTCGGGTCGTGGGCCGGCCACGCGCTGCGTGGTGACCTCGGCATCTCCTGGTTCACCAACGAACCGGTGTCGCAGGCGATCGCCAACCGGCTCCCGGTCACGTTGTCGATGGTCGTCCTGGCGGTGGCCTGCACGGCTCTGATCAGCGTCTGCCTGGGCGTGGCCGCCGCGGTCCGCGGCGGGTGGCTGGACCGCAGCATCCAGGTCTTGAGCGTGCTCGGGTTCGCACTGCCGAACTTCTGGGTGGCGCTGGTCCTGGTCGTGTTCTTCTCGGTCAGCCTCGGCGTGCTGCCGGCGACCGGCTACGTGCGGCTCTCGGAGTCACCGGGTGGCTGGGCCTCGGCCCTGGTGCTGCCGGTGGCGTCCCTGGTGATCGGGAGCACCGCGTCGGCCGCCCAGCAGGTCCGCGGCGCCGTGATCGACGTACTGCGTCAGGACTTCGTCCGCACCCTGCGGGCGCGGGGCCTCAGTCCCCGGTCGGTCCTGTTCCGGCACGCGCTGCGCAACGCGGCGAGTCCGGCGCTCACCGTCTTGTCCCTGCAGTTCATCGCGCTGCTCGGCGGCGCGGTGGTGATCGAGAAGGTCTTCGCCATCCCCGGCCTCGGCACGCTCACCATCAACGCGGCGCTGCAAGGCGACGTACCGGTCCTGATGGGCGTCGTCGTGACGCTGGTCGTGCTCGTCGTCATCGTCAACCTGGCCATCGACGTTGTCAGTGGCTGGGTCAACCCCAAGGTGCGTGTCCGATGACCCAGCCAGTCACCCAGCCGGTCGGCGTGGAGAACCTGCCGGTCCGGCGCGGCCTGCTCCGGCCCGTTCTGCGCAACCCGCTCGCGATCGGGGCGCTCGCCGTCTTGTCGGTGATCGTGCTCGCCAGTCTGCTGGCACCGCTGATCGCACCGCACAGCCCGACGTCGCTGCGACTCGACCAGATCAACGCCGGCCCGGGCGACGGCTACCTGCTCGGCGGGGACGGCGCCGGCCGCGACATCTTCAGCCGGCTCCTGTACGCCGGACGCAACACGCTCCTGGGCGCGGCGATCGCGCTGTCGGTCGCGCTCGCCCTCGGCGTGCTGTCCGGGCTGCTCAGCGGGTACTACGGCGGGTTCCTGGACGGGATCTTCGGCTGGGGTGCGAACCTGCTGATGGCGTTGCCGACGATGATCGTGCTGCTGGCCCTGTTCCAGGCCCTCGGCTCGTCGATCTACCTGTCCATGGTCGCGTTCGGCGTGATGCTCTCCCCGGGCTTCTACCGGCTCGTCCGCGGCCAGGTGATGGCCGTCAAGCACGAGCTGTACGTCGACGCCGCCCGCGTCTCGGGGTTGAGCGATCCCCGCATCATCGGCCGCCACATCCTGCTCGTGGTCCGGGCACCGGTCGTCATCCAGGCCTCGGTCGTGGCCGGTATCGCGATCGTCGTCCAGTCCGGCCTGGAGTTCCTCGGGCTGGGCGACCCGGCGACCCCCACCTGGGGTGGCATGCTGCAGGACGCGTTCACGAACATCTACACCTCGCCGATCGCGATCTGGTGGCCCGGAATGACGATCGCGCTGACGGTCGCGTCCCTGGTCCTACTGGGCAACGCGATCCGGGACGTCATCCAGCGCACCACTTCGTCCAGCACCCGCCTGCCGAAGCCTCAGCCTGTCGTCGCGCTCCCGCCTGTCCTCGACGATCGGGAGTCCGCACTACTGCGGATCCGCAACCTGTCCGTCGGCTACCCCAGCGGCGCCGAGGTGGTGCACGGCGTGGATCTCGACGTACGACGGGGTGAGGTCCTCGGGCTGGTTGGCGAGTCGGGCTCGGGCAAGACCCAGACAGCGTTCTCGGTCCTCGGTCTGCTGCCACCGGGCGGGACCCTGCTCGGTTCGAGCAGCATCCAGTTCGACGGCGCCGAGCTGGCCCGGTTGCCGGAGAACGAGCGGCGGGTTCTGCGCGGCCGCCGGATCGGGTACATCCCGCAGGAACCGATGTCGAACCTCGACCCGTGTTTCCGGGTCGGTCAACAGCTGGTCGAGCCGTTGCGAGCGGTCGCCGGTCTGTCCAAGCGCGCGGCGATCGCGGAGGCGCTGAGCCTGCTCGAGCGGGTCGGCATCCCGGAGCCGCGCCGGACGTTCGCGGCGTACCCACACGAGATCTCCGGCGGGATGGCGCAGCGTGTGCTGATCGCGGGCGCCGTCTCCGGCAAGCCCGACCTGCTCATCGCCGACGAGCCGACCACGGCCCTCGACGTCACCGTGCAGGCCGATGTCCTCGAACTGCTGCGCGACCTGCAGACCGAGTTCGGGATGGCGATGCTGCTGGTCACGCACAACTTCGGGGTGGTCGCGGACATCTGTGACCGCGTCGCCGTGATGCAGGACGGACGGATCGTCGAGACCGGCGACGTCCGGCCGCTGTTCGCCGACCCGCGGCACCCGTACACCAAGTCCCTGCTCGAATCGACCCTCGAGGACAGCACGCCCCGGACCAGGCTGGAAGTGAACCATGCTTGAGGCAACGAATGTGGTGGTCGAGTACGCCGGTCGCGGCTGGCGCTCGAAGGGCTTCAAGGCCCTGCACGAGGTCTCGTTCGGCATCCGGCCGCACGAGACGCTCGGCCTGGTCGGCGAGTCCGGCTCGGGCAAGACGACGATCGGCCGCGCCGTCCTCGGGCTGGTCCCGGTCAGCTCCGGCTCGATCCGTTTCGACGGCCGGGAACTGGTCGGGATGCCGCGCCGGCAGCGACGCGGGCTGAGCGACGACATCCAGGTCGTCTTCCAGGATCCGTACAGCTCGCTCAATCCGTCGATGACGGTCGAGGACATCCTGGTCGAACCGCTGGTGGCACGTCGTGCCGGCGACCGCACGGCGGCGTCGCAGCGCGTGCGCACCCTGCTCGACCAGGTCGGTCTGCCGCACGACGCCGTCCACCGGTTGCCACGCGAGTTCTCCGGCGGCCAGCGGCAACGCATCGCCATCGCCCGGGCGCTCGCGCTGCGGCCCAAGCTCATCGTGTGCGACGAACCCGTGTCCGCGCTGGACCTGTCCACGCAGGCACGCGTGCTCGACCTGTTCATCTCGATCCAGGAGGAGACCGGAGTGGCCTACCTCTTCATCTCGCACGACCTCGCCGTCGTACGGCACATCAGTCACCGCGTCGCGGTGCTCCACCGCGGCGGCATCGTCGAGTACGGCGACGCGGCGAAGGTCACCGAGCGGCCGGAGCATCCCTACACCCAACGGCTGTTGATGGCCGCGCCGATCCCCGACCCGGATCGGCAGGCCGCCCGCCGGCAGGAACGGCGTGCGCTGCTCGCGAGCGAGGCGGTGGCATGAACCGCGCGGTGATGGTCATGTACGACTCGCTCAACCGGCGGCTGCTCCCGCCGTACGGCGCCCAGAACGTGCACGCACCGAACTTCAGCCGGCTGGCCGAGCAGACGGTCACGTTCGACAACTGCTACGCGGGCAGCATGCCGTGCATGCCGGCCCGCCGTGAGCTCCACACCGGCCGGTACAACTTCCTGCACCGGTCCTGGGGGCCACTCGAACCCTTCGACGACTCGGTCCCGGAACTCCTGGGCAGGAACGGGATCCACACCCATCTCGCCACCGACCATCAGCACTACTGGGAGGACGGCGGAGCGACGTACCACAACCGCTTCTCGACGTACGAGTTCTTCCGCGGCCAGGAGGGCGACCGGTGGAAGGGGCACGTGCGTGACCCCGAGCCGCCGTCGACGCTGAACGGGAACAACTTCCTCAGCCGGCAGGACTGGGTCAACCGGCAGTACCTGACCGACGAAGCGCAGCACAGTCAGACGCTGACCTTCGACGCCGGTCTGGAGTTCATCCACACCAACCTCGCCGAGGACCGGTGGTTCGTCCAGATCGAGACCTTCGATCCCCACGAGCCGTTCTTCAGCTATGACAACTACCGCCGGCTGCTCGGCGTCGACACCGACGCTCCGGTCTTCGACTGGCCGTCGTACCGGCGCGTGGTCGAGACCCCGGACGAGGTCGAGCGGGCACGCGGTGAGTACCTGGCGCTGCTGGCGATGTGCGATCGGTCGCTGGGCCGGGTCCTCGACGTGTTCGACCAGCACGACCTGTGGGCGGACACGATGCTGATCGTGTGCACCGACCACGGGTTCCTGCTCGGCGAGCGCGGGTGGTGGGGCAAGAGCGTCCAGCCCTGGTTCGACGAGACGATCCATACGCCCTTGTTCGTCTGGGATCCGCGCGCTGGCCAGGCCGGGCAGCGGCGGGACGCTCTGGTCCAGACGATCGACCTCGGGCCGACGTTGCTCGACTTCTTCGACGTCGGTACGCCGCCGGACATGCAAGGCCGCAGCGTGGCCGGCGTCCTGTCCGGGGGAACGACGCGGAAGGGAGCGCTCTTCGGTGCGCACGGCGGCCATGTGAACGTGACCGACGGACGGTACGTCTACCTGCGGGCGTGTGCCGATCCGTCGAACACTCCCCTGTTCGACTACACGTTGATGCCGACGCACATGCGATCCCGGTTCGCGCCCGACGAGTTGCACGATGCCGAACTGGTCCCGGGTTTCACCTTCACCCAGGGGGCTCCGGTCCTGCGAGTCGCGGCGCAGCCGATGGGGAACCCGTGGTGGCATGGCTCGTTGCTGTTCGACCTGGAGAACGATCCGCACCAGCGCACTCCCTTGCTGGACGACGATCTCGAGCTCGAACTGGCGACACTGATGGTCGAGCTGATGCGGGCCAACGACGCCCCGGAGGACCAGTACGTCCGGCTCGGTCTTCCCGTCGAAGGCCCGGTCACGTCCGCACATCTGCTCGTCCGGCGCCAGTGCGACCAGGCCCAGCGCGCGCTCCAACCCGCCGTACGACGTGATCAGCTGGGGCCGGACGCACCGATCGGCCGGCTGACGCTGACCGAAGTGCTCGAGGAAGAGCAGTACCGCCGAGCACTGCCCGAGGACATCCTCGCCGGGTTGAGCGGGATGCGCCGGCTCAACCCCGCCGCGACGCTGCTCGAGGTGCTGGCCGGGCATCCCGGCGTGACCGGCGAGATGATGGTTCAGATCGACACCGCCCTCGCCGGCGATCCCCTTCCACTCCAGGTCAGGTGAGCTGCACTTCATGCCTTCGCCCAACATCGTGTTCATCATGTCCGACGACCACGCGGCGCACGCCATCTCGGCGTACGGCAGCAAGGTCAACCAGACTCCGCACCTGGACCGGCTGGCCCAGGACGGCGTACGGATGGACGCCACCTACTGCACGAACTCGATCTGTTCGCCCTCGCGCGCGTCGATCCTGACCGGCACCTACAGCCACGTGAACGGCGTCGCCTCGATCTTCACCGAGATCGACTACCGGGTGCCGACGTTCGCGGAGGTGCTGCACGGGGCCGGCTACCAGACGGCGCTGTTCGGGAAGTGGCACCTCGGCGAGCGGGCGGAGTCTGCGCCGCGCCACTTCGACTCCTGGCAGGTGTTCCCCGGTCAGGGCGACTACGTGGATCCGCTGATGCTCGGGCCGGACGGCGCGAAGACCGTGCCCGGGTACGCCACCGACATCGTGACCGACCAGAGCATCGACTGGCTGCGGCAGCGCGACCCGGACCGGCCGTTCCTGCTGCTGGTGCACCACAAGGCCCCGCACCGGCCGTGGGTGCCGGACGAGAAGCACAAGGAGCTGTACCCGATCGGTTCGATCCCGGAGCCGAGCACGTTGTTCGACGACCACTCCACCCGCAGCCGCGCGGTCCGCGGCGTACGGATGTCCGTCGCGGACGACCTGGGCGCGGACGAGCTGGGCGAGGAGTTGCCGGCGGAACTGCGCGGACCGGAGAACCGGGCGGGGCGGATGCGGTGGAAGTACCAGCGCTACCTGCGCGACTACCTGCAGTGTGTCCAGTCGATCGACGACAACGTCGGTCGGCTGCTCGACGTACTGGAGTCCGAAGGGCTGGCCGAGGACACGGTGGTCGTCTACACGTCCGACCAAGGGTTCTTCCTAGGCGACCACGGCTGGTTCGACAAGCGGCTGATGTTCGACGAGTCGTTGCAGATGCCGATGATGATCCGCTGGCCCGCACAGATCCCGCCCGGCAGCACGTGCGACGCGATGATCACGAACGTCGACTTCGCCGCCACGTTCCTCGACATGGCCGGACTGGATGCCGCCACCGCGCTGCCCACATCGCAGGGCCGAAGCTTCCTGCCGCTGGTCCGTGGCGAGGAGGTCGAGGACTGGCCGGACGCCGTCTACTACCGGTACTGGGAGCACGACGACCCGATCCACCATGCGCCGGCGCACTACGGCGTACGGACGAAGCAGCACAAGCTCATCCACTACTACGGCGCCGGACTCGGCGTACCGGGGTCGTCGGAGCGGCTGTTCCAGCCGGAGTGGGAGCTGTACGACCTCACCCGGGACCCGGACGAGCTGGTGAACGTCGCGGACGATCCGGCGTACGCCGAGGTCCGGGCCGCGCTCACCGATCGCCTCGCCGAGTTGCAGCGGCACTACCGGGACGCGCCGTACGACGGTACGGCGACGCCGCGGCCGGACTGGTCATGGGCGGACGAGAAGTCGCTGCGGCAGGTGGCGGAGTACACCAAGCGCTTAAACCGCCAGGAGTGACGGAGTGCGGTGTGATGGGATGCTCCGATGGGCCACACACCGTTCTCGCTCCGAGCCGTTGGCACGGCGCTGGGTACGCCGGTTGACCGCGTCGAGGAGCTCGCCAGGTTCGAGGCGTCGGAGGCCGAGGTAGCCCGGCTGCGACTGAACTCGCCGGGCGGCGCCGGCACCACCGTCATCGCGAAGTACGCGACGGGTGCGGGAGCCGCCGCGGCACGGCGCGAGATCCGCTTCTTCGAGCAACTCGCATCGCAGTGGGATCATCCGGCGCCTCAGCTGCTGGGCGCCACGGACGCCGGCGACGATGTCCTCCTGCTGACCGAAGACCTGGAGGCGGCTGGTTATCGCGTCGTGGGTACGGACGTGTCCGAGACGCAACTGCAGGGCGCGGTCGACATACTGGCCGGATTGCACGCGCACTTCTGGGACGACGTGCCGGCCTACCTGACCGAGCCCGGCGAGCCGTCGGTGACTTGCACGGCGCAGGCCTGGTCGCCCGAGGTGATCACCCGGAACGCCACGGCCGTGCGCCGCGAGGCCTCCGAGTTCCTCGCGACGACCCGAGAGCTCGAGGACGGCGAACGCGCGGTCCTCGGCGAGCTCATCGACCGGTGGGAGCGGCAGTTCCAGACCCGGGTCGCCGACGGCCGGTCGATCACGCTGATCCACGGCGACTTCCACTTCCTCGGCAACGTGTTCTTCAGCGCGGACGACCCGCGGCCGAAGGTGATCGACTGGTCGGAGCTGAAGCCAGGGCTCGGGCCGCACGATCTGGCCTACTGCCTGTCGGTGGTGCCCACCGGCGACAGGCTCGCCCGCGATCGTGAACTGCTGCGGCGCTACTGGGAGGCGTTGCGTGCCGCGGGTCTGGACGACTACAGCTGGGAGCTCTGCGAGTGGGACTTCCGGTTCTCGGTGATCAGCAATCTGTTCCAGTCCGTCTTCCAGCGCAGCGTGCGGTGGTACCGGATGTCGCTGGCCGCGATCGACGCTCTCGACGCGCGTGCGACCCTGATCGAGAAGCCGCCCATCTAGGGCGGCAGCACCCGGTCGAGCTGGCTGCGGGAGGTGATTTCGAGCTTGGTGAAGACCTTGCGCAGGTGGTACTGGACCGTGCGGGCGCTGATGAACAGGCGGGTGGCGATCTCCGGGTTGGACAGACCGTCGCGGGCCATCCGCGCGATCTGCGCCTCCTGCGCGGTCAACTCGCTCTGAGCCGGTACGACGCGTTTGCGCGCGGCAGCCCCCGCGGCTTGAAGTTCCCGGCGGGCCCGCTCGGTGAAGCCGGCCATCCCCATCGCGTCGAACATCCCGTGTGCCGTGCGCAGAGACTCCCGGGCATCGGTACGGCGACGCTCGCGCCGCAGCCATTCGCCGTACAGGAGATGGGCGCGGGCCAGCTCGACCCGCAGCCGGGTCTTGTCCAGGTGCGCGATCGCCTCCCGGTACAGCCGTTCGGCGGTATCGCCCGCACTCACCAGTGCCAGCGATCGGGCGTGGACTCCGAGCGCCCAGTCGGTGCCGGTCGCCGTTGCCATCTCGCCGAGCCGCTCGCAGGCGCGGTTCGCCGTGTCGATCGACCCACTGCGGACAGCGGCCTCGACGAGCTCGCTCGGTACGAGCATCACCGACAAGGCGTCGCGCGCATCCTCACAGGCCCGCTCCGCCGCCTCAGCCGCGTCCTGGTACCGGCCGAGTCCGTTGTCGAGGACCGCGGCCGACCACTCGGCGAAGGCGATCCCGATCCCCTCGCCACGCCGCGACCCGTCCTTCTTGGTGGCCTCACCCAGTGCCAGCGTCTCGGTCCGGTCGCCACGGAACGCGGCCAGTGCCAGCCGCCCGTACGGCGCGAGGTTCCCGCCGGTCGCCTCGTTGGCCGCCTGGACCTCGTCGGTCAGCAACGCCGCCGCGTCCAGATCGCCGGCGAACAACGACACATAGGCGAGTGAGGTCAGCGCAAGCGCCCGATCGATGACCACACCGGTCTCGCGAGCGAGCTGCAGGTGCCGCCTGGACAGTTGCTCCCACCGGTCCGCATCCCACAGCCGCAGTGCGGTGGTTGTTGCCATCCACAGCAGTTGCAACTCCTCCTCAACGGTCACATCGGTGCCGAACGCCGCCAACGCCTTGTGCAGTGTCGGCGCTCCAGCGGCGTACCCGTCCCGGTAGTACATCGCGGTGCCGTCCAGGAGCAGATCCGCCGACCGCATCACAGCCGGCCGCGGTGCGGTGGCTGCCTCGCGGGCCACGTCGATCACGTCGCCGCCCGGGGTTGCGAGCCGGCTGGCGAAGATCGCGGCCGACAGGGCGTCCAGGTACGTCGCCCGCGACAACACCACGTCGATGGTCTCGAGGCGCTTGGCCGCCTTGAGCATCAGCTGCGGTGCGTCGTTGCCGCGGTTGGTGAAGAAGGCCAGCTGCGCCCGGACGAGGTCAGCCCGGGCCTGCTGCAGGTCGCTCAGAGGCTCTGCCTCGGCCATCGCGAGCAGGTCCGCCGCCGAGTCGAAGGCGCCGGTCCCCAGCTCCGCGTGCGCGGCCGCCAGCGCCCGATCCGAGCGCTTCGCTGGATCGATCGTCAGCGCGGCCGCCCGCTGCAGGAAAGCAGCGGTCGCGGCCAGTCCACCGCGTGCACTCGCCCGCCCGGCCGACAGTTCGAGCTCGGCCGCAACCTCTTCGTCGGGTCCGGAAGTGGCCTGCGCCCGGTGCCACGCCCGCCGATCCGGATCGGCCTCGGCATCGGTCAGCTCGGCCAGTACTCCGTGCACCTGACGCCGCTCCGCGGCCGACGCCGACCGGTACGCCGCAGATCGCACCAGCGGATGCCGGAACCGGATCCGCGTCCCGAACTCCGCCAGCCCGGCGTCGGCCGCCGCAGCCGCTGCTTCTGCACCGATCCCCAGTCGCTCGGCTGCACGTCGTACCAGGACATCGTCGCCGGACGGATCGGCGGCGGCCAGCACGAGCAACCGCCGGGTCTCGTCCGGTACGGCGTTCACCCGCCGGACGAAGCTCTGCTCGATCGTCCCCGCACCCGGCAGACCGAATCCACCGGCCAGCTGGGCCGAGGTCAGCCCGCGCGGCAGCTCGAGCAGGGCCAGCGGATTCCCGTGCGCCTCGGCGACCAACTGGTCCCGCACCTGCGCATCGATCGGCCCGGTCAGTACGGCGTCCAGCAGCCGGCGCGCCTCCGTGTCGTGCAGACCACCGATCGGATACCCGGGTACGCCGGCCAGGTCACCGGCGACCGCACGGGTCGCGAAGACCATCGCCACCGACTCGGCGTCCAGCCGGCGGGCGACGAACGCGAGGATCTGCGCCGAACACCGGTCGAGCCACTGCTGGTCGTCGACCAGACAGACGAGCGGCTCGTGCTCGGCCGCCTCGGACAGCAGACCGAGCACGGCCAGTCCGATCAGAAACAGGTCCGGTGCGGGGCCCGTACTGATGCCGAACACCGTCCGTAGCGCTTCACGCTGTGGTGGCGGCAGCACAGCGATCCGGTCCAGCACCGGTGCACAGAGCTGGTGCAGACCGGAGAACGCCAGCTCCATCTCCGACTGCACTCCCGAGGCACGCGTCACGCGGCATCCGGCCGACTGCGTCTCGAGGTAGTCGAGCAGTGCGCTCTTGCCGACGCCGGCCTCGCCGTGCAGCACCAAGGCACGACTCTCTCCGGCCCGGACAGCGCCGACCAGCCGGTCGAGCACGTCGCACTCCAGATCGCGGCCCGTCAACTCGATCGCACGCCGCCAGCCCGGCGACTCGGCCTGCCCATGCACGTCATCACGCTAGCGGCTGGCGAGCAGGAGCGGACCTGGCTGGCCAGTGGCGGATGCGGACGCGGACCCCCGTCCCGCAGGCTCATCCCTGGCGCGCGAACCTGCACCCCGAGCAGCGGATCACCGCAGCAATTCGTTCGCGTCCGGTAATCGCCGCGCATCGACGGTGGCGAACCGCTGAGTTGAGAGGAGCTGAACCATGGGGCTTTCCTGGCAACAGGGACCGCTCGCCACCGCGACGATCGGCCGATTCCTGGTCCCCGATCCGCTGCCCGAGCGACTGCTGTTCGCCGAGCCGCTGCGCCGGCGGATGCGGGTCAAGTTCGGCGACCGGTGGATCGCCGACAGTGCGGACGTCGTACTGCTGCACGAGCCGGCGCGGTATCCGGTGGCCTACTTCCCGATCGGCGACATCGTGACCGGTGTCCTGGAGGCCGCCGAGCGGACCACGCAGCATCGCGATCTCGGCGAGACGACCTGGTACACCGTGTCCGCAGGCGACAGCAGCAAGGCCCGCTCGGCGTGGCAGCACACCGCACTGCCCGATCACGCGGGCGACCTGAAGGGGCGCGTCGCGTTCGCGTGGCGCGCGATGGATGCCTTCTACGAGGAGGACGAACGGATCGTCGGCCACGCCGCCGACGCGTACCACCGGATCGACATCCGGCAGACCAGCCGCCACCTCATCGTGCGTGACGGCGACCGGATCGTCGCCGAGTCCACCCGGCCGCTCGCCCTCTACGAATCGGGCTTCGCACCACGGTGGTACGTGCCTCGCGAGGATGTGGACGACTCGGCACTGACCACGGTCGAAGGCCAGACCTTCTGCCCGTACAAGGGTCTGTGCAGCTACTGGGACATCGGCGACGCCCGCGGTGCGGCCTGGGGTTACGAGGACGCCTGGACCGAGGTACGGCGGATCTCCGGGATGATCTCGTTCGAGCCGGACAAGGTGGAGGTGGAACTGGACGGCACGCGGCTGCGGCTGGAGCCCGGACAGAGCGTGGTCTCGCACGGGGTCGACCGCGATCTGACCGTGGAGGAACTGTCCGGATGAGCGAGGCGGCAACGGTACTGGCGGTGAACGTCGGCCTGCCGAAGGACGTCGGCTGGAACGGCAAGACCGTCTACACCGGCGTGTGGAAAGAGCCGGTCGACGGCCCGGTGATGGTGCGGCGGCTGAACATCGACGGCGACGGGCAGGGCGACACCGCCGGGCACGGCGGCGAGATGCGCGCCGTACTGGTCTATCAGCTCGACTCCTACCGGTACTGGGAGCAGCACTTCGGGCGAGACGACTTCGTCTACGGGCAGTTCGGCGAGAATCTCACCGTCGACGGGCTGCCCGACGACGAGGTGTGCATCGGCGACCGGTACCGGATCGGCGAGGCCGAGTTCGAGGTGACCCAGCCGCGGGTCACCTGCTACCGCGTCGGCATGCGCATGGGCGAACCCGAACTGCCCGCACTCCTGGTCAGTCACCACCGGCCCGGCTTCTACTGCCGGGTGATCACCGAAGGTCACATCGTGGCCGGCGACCAGATCGTCAAGACCAAGACCGGTCCGGGTGCCCTGAGCGTCGCCGACATCGACGCACTGCTCTACCTTCCGAACCGGGACGTCGCGAAGCTGCGCATCGCGACACAGATCCCGGCCCTCAGCCCCGGCTGGCTCGACTCGTTCCGCGATCTGCTGGCAGAGACCACCACCCCCAAGCCGGCCTGGGACGGCTTCCGTCCGTTGCGAGTGACCGAGGTGATCCCCGAGACCGCGACCGTCTCCTCGATCCGCCTGACCGCGGCGGACGGGAGCCGGCTGCCGGCCGCACGCGCCGGCCAGTACCTGACGTTCAAACTCGCGGATGCCGGTCTGCCGGTCCCGGTGCGGAGCTACTCGCTGTCCTCCTCGCCCGGGACCGGCTCGTACCGGATCAGCGTGAAGCACGAACCGCACGGGGTCGGGAGCGGCTACCTGACCACCAAGCTGCGGCCGGGCGCCGTACTGGAGGTTGCCGCGCCGCGGGGCGAGTTCGTGCTCGAGGAGTCGACCGGTCCGATCGTGCTGCTGTCCGCTGGGATCGGCCTGACGCCGGTGCTGTCGATGCTGCACGACCTCGCCGCACAGCGCAGTACGCGCGAGGTCTGGTGGATCCACTGCGCTCGGGGGCCGGACGAGCATCCGCTGGCCGCTGAGGCGCGGGAGCTGCTCGGGTCTCTGCCGAACACGCACGAGTACATCTGCTACACCGCGACCGCGGGTCGCCTCACCAAGGACCAGCTGGTCGACCTGAACCTCCCGGTCGATGCGGCGGCGTATATCTGCGGACCGGCTGGGTTCATGGCGGACATGCGCGACGCGCTCACCGCGGTCGGCATCGATCCGGCCGGTATCCGGACCGAACTGTTCGGCGCACTGCCACCGGCGAACCCCGGCATCACCGACCAGACCACGCGACCGCCGCACCAGCCACCAGGACCGCCTGGCAACGGACCTCTGGTGACCTTTGCCCGCAGTGGCATCTCCACACCGTTCCGGGACGGCAGTGTGCTCGAGCTCGCCGAGGCCTGCGACGTACCGACGCGCTGGAGCTGCCGCACCGGCGTCTGCCACAACTGCATCACTCCACTGCTGTCCGGTGAGGTCACCTACTCCCCCACGCCGCTGGAGCCACCGCCCGAAGGTCAGACGCTGGTCTGCTGCGCCCGACCGACCACCGATCTAGTTCTGGACATGTGATGGATTTTTCACTGGAAGTCGTCACCCTGGCCGTCCGCGACGTCGACGAGACCAAGGCCTTCTACACCGAGAAGCTCGGCTTCGCCCTCGACGTCGACTACCACCCGCGCGACGGCTTCCGGGTCGTCCAGGTGACGCCGCCGGGCTCGGCCTGCTCGATTCAGTTCGGTGAGGGACTGACCGACGCGGCGCCCGGATCGGCGCGCGCGAACTACCTCGTCGTCGCCGATCTGGCCGCCGCACATGGCGAACTGATTGCCCGCGGCATCAAAGTCTCCGACCTCCGGCACAAGTCGCCGGTGGACACCTGGGACGGCGGGTTCGCACCCGGTGTGGACCCCGAACGCCGTAGTTACGCCAGCCTGGCCGATTTCGCCGACCCCGATGGCAACACCTGGACGCTGCAGGAGATCAGGCGCTCATGAAACCGAAGGACCCGGCCGACCTGCCGATGTCCATGGTCGGCCCGGCCAGCAGCCCGCTGCGCGCGTTCCTGCGAACCGAGGCGGCCAGCGCCGCGATCCTGGCCGCCGCGATCGTGCTCGCACTGATCTGGGCGAACGTCGCCACCGACCAGTACGACGCCTTCTGGGACTGGGCTCTCGCGGTCCGGATCGGCCCTTGGTCGGCCGAACTGGACCTGCGCACCTGGGTGAACAGCGGGCTGATGGCGTTGTTCTTCCTGGTCGTCGGCCTGGAGGCGCGGCGCGAATTCGATCTCGGTGAGCTGCGCGAGCGACGCCGGATGATCCTCCCGGTCACGGCCGGCCTGGCCGGCATGCTCATCCCGGTCCTGATCTACCTGGCGATCAACCGCTCCGGCACCGGCGCCCACGGCTGGGGCGCGGCGATGTCGACCGACACCGCCTTGGCACTCGGGGTCTTCGCGGTGGCCGGGCAGCACGTGCCTGATCGGATCCGGACGTTCCTGCTCACCGTGTTCGTCGTCGACGACGTCGTAGCCCTCCTCGTCATCGCGGTCGCGTACACGAGCGAGATCCACCTGACCGGGCTACTGATCGCGATCGCGGCGTACGCCGGAGTCCTCGCCAGCACGCGGTTGGGCTACCGCTACCGCCGGCCGGTCTTCACCCTGCTCGCGCTGGTGGTCTGGGCGGGATTGCTTGCCAGCGGCATCGACCCCGTCGTCGCAGGACTCGCGGTCGGCCTGGCCACGTCGGCGTACGTACCTCGCCGGGACGCGTTGGAGCAGGCGACCACCCTGGTCCGGCTGTTCCGCGAGCAGCCGACGCCGGAGCTCGCCCGCGAGGCGACGCGTGAGCTCACCGGGACGCTGTCGGCGAACGCGCGGCTGCAGCATGCCCTTCACCGACTGACCAGCTATGTGATCGTGCCGCTGTTCGCGTTGGCCAACGCGGGGATCGTGGTCGACGCGGACCTGCTGAAGGCAGCGTTGACCGCGCCGGTGACGGTCGGGATCTTCGTCGCCTTCGTGGTCGGTAAGCCGATCGCCGTGGCGGGCACTTCGTGGATCCTCACTCGGTCGACGCATGGCGCCGTACGTCCGTCGGTCGGCTGGGCCGGCGTACTCGGCAGCGGCATGATCTCCGGCGTCCCTTTCACCGTCTCCTTCCTGATCGCGGACCTCGCCTTCACCGGCCCGACGCTGGAGGAAGCGAAGCTCGGCGTGCTCGTGGCCGCCATCGGAGCGGCAGTGCTGAGCGTGAGCTTCTACCGGCTGATCGGACTGCTGCCGGTCCGCACTCGCACCCGCGCGCTGCTCGGGACCGCCACTCTGCCCATCGATCTCGCCCCGCCCGTCGACCCGTCCCGCGACCACATCCGCGGTCCGGCCGAGGCGACCGTGACGGTCGTCGAGTACGGCGACTTCGAGTGCCCATGGACGCAGATGGCCGCACCGACGGCCCGCGAGCTGCTCGCCGAGAACAGCCACATCCGCTACGTCTGGCGGCACCTGCCGCTGCCCGACGTCCACCCGCACGCCCAGCTCGCCGCCGAGGCCGCCGAGGCCGCGGGCCGGCAGGGCAAGTTCTGGCAGATGCACGACGTGCTGCTCACCAATCAGGAGAAGCTCGAGCTCGACGATCTGCTCGGGTACGCCGCCGACCTCGGTCTCGACGTCGACCGCTTCCGCGAGGACCTCATCCAGCACGACCACACCACGCGCGTCGCGCAGGACGTCGACTCCGCCGACCGCAGTGGCGTGGCCGGCACGCCGACGTTCTTCATCAACGACCATCGCCACGACGGCCCGCAAGACCTGCCCGTCCTCAACCAGGCCATCCAGTTGGCGTACGACCAGCAGTTGGCTACTTCAACGTGATGCCGAAGCCGGGCTCGTCGGACAGGGTGAGGTGGCCGTCGGCGAGGGTGTAGCCGTTGCCGTCGGTGCCCAACGTGTCGCCGGGGACGCCTTCGATGATGGGGACGTTGCCGAGTCCGGCCGCGATGTGGGCGGCGTACAAGGACTTGAGCGGCATGCCCCAGGCGTGCGGGGATGCCTCGGCCGAGGTCTCGGCGAGGCGTGGCATGGTGCGGCGCCAGGCGGTCAGGCCGTGGCCGACGACGTCCATCAGCGCGACGTCGACGAGGCCTTCCTGCGCGAGCCGGAGGATGTGGTCCTCGTCCGGATCGAACTCACCGTCGGCGATCTTCGGCTGCCACGAGAGCGTCGCGAGGTGCTCGCGGAGAAAGCGGAAGTCCTCCCAGCGTTCGGCGAACGGCTCCTCGACCCAGTACAGGTGGCAGGTGGACACGGCGGCCAGGTAGGCGGTCAGCGCGTTCGCGGTGTAGCCGTCGTTCGGGTCGACCAGGATGTGGGCGTCCGGGTACAGCTCGCGGGTCAGCAGCGTCACCTCGATGTCGCGCTCGAGGCCTTCCTGCGGGTCCATCCAGCGGTAGCCGCGGCCGAGCTTCAGCTTGAAGTCGCGGAAGCCGAACTCGTAGTCCTGCGCCAGGTTCGTCCGGATCGCCTCCGTCCCGGCCGGCGCATCCTCCGGGTCCAGGTCGTCGAAGTAGATCCCGCCGCTGTAGCTCCGCACCCGCGGCGACCCGGCACCGCCGAGCATCGAGTACACGGGTACGTCGAGGATGCGCGCAGCCAGATCGTGCAGCGGATAGTCGAGGAACTCCGCGGCCGGATCGACCACGCCCCGCTCCGGATCGATCAGCTCGGCCAGGTTCTTGCCGATCAGCCGCGCCGGATCGCCGCCGTACAGCGGAAGTCCCCAGCCGCCGGCACCGCGATCGGTCTCGACGACGTACGCCGTCGCGGTGTTGCCGCTGCCGTGATGACCGCGGAAGGAGTTTCGTCCGACGGGCCGCAGATAGCGCGAGCCGACCTCGGCGGTCGTGACGGAGCTGACCACATGCCGGGAGAGAGTCACCCTGGAACCCTACGTCCGACCGGCCCGGCGGCGGATGCGAGAGGCGCGTCGTCGGCCTAGAGTCGAAGGGCTCGGTGGAAGGGAGTGAGGACCGCTGCGACTCAGCGAACGGCCACGCGGTCCGGCGGTGATCGCTACGCTCGCGGTCACCACGACCATCGGCTACGGGATCCTGTACTACGCCTTCAGCGCGCTGCTCGAACCGATGCGCACCGATCTACGCCTCAGCACCACCACAGCGACCGGCGCACTCACCACGGCGGTGCTGGTCAGTGCGGCGATGGCCGTGCCGGTCGGACGCTGGCTCGACACTCGCGGCGGGTACGGCGTGATGACCGTCGGGTCGGCGCTCGCGACAGTCGCCGTACTCGCGTGGTCGCAGGTCCAGACGGCCACGCAGCTGTACGGCGTCTTCGTCCTCATCGGCGCTGCCTCGGCGATGGTCCTGTATCAACCGGCGTTCGCGGTCATCGTCGCCATCACCGCACCGGCCCGCCGAGCGAACGCGATCCTCAGCATCACTCTGGTGGCCGGGTTCGCAAGCTCGATCTTCATCCCGCTCGCCGGTCAACTCATCCATGCACTCGGCTGGCGGCACGCGGTCATGGTGCTGGCCGTGTTCGTCGGGCTGACCATTCCGCTGCACGGGATCAGCCTGCGCGGGACGAGGCCGACAGCAGCGGTCACACATCAGGGCAGCACGCGCTCACCGGCCCGGGTACTGCGTGATCCCGGCTTCTGGCTGATCGCCTGCGCCTTCGTCCTGCACAACGCCGCGCTGGCCGTCATAGCCGTGCACCTGGTCACGTACCTGGTGCAGTTGGGTCACAAGCCCACTGTGGCCGCCGGCCTCACCGGACTGCTCGGCGTACTGTCCGTCACCGGCCGGATCGTCACCACCGTGGCGAAGCGATGGCTGTCCATCACGCTCATCACCGCAGCGGTGATGACGTTGCAGGGCATCGCGATCGGACTGCTGCCGTTCATCGGGCGCAGCGTCATCGGGGCCGCGATCAGCCTGATCCTGTTCGGGCTGGGCTTCGGCGTCGCCTCGGTCGCCACTCCGGCGATCCTGCTCGACCGGTACGGCGACGACGGCTACGCCACCATCTCCGGCATCCTCGGAACTCCCACCACCGTCGGCCGCGCGACGGCACCGCTCATCGCGGCCGCACTGGCCGTTGCCGTCGGCTATCAGCCGCTGATCCTCGGCTCCGCCGTGACCTGCCTGGTCTCCGCAGTCGCACTCGCATTGACTCGCAGTACGGCCCAGAGTCCCCAACCGGCGTGAGAGGTCACCGCAGACCAGGATCGGCCCGACGCATCCTCGAGCACGCCCAGCACAGTGATGATCGGCACGTGATGTGGTGCGTCCACGCCCAGCGCGTTCGACCACACGACCACACCGCCTGGTGCCAGCGCCCGCACCACCTCGTCCGCGAACAGGGGCACATCAGCCAGTACGACGGCCTGCGCGCAACCGTCCCGGACCGGCAACCGCGACGCGTCACCCTGCAGCCGCTGCTGCGCTGACGACCGGCGCAGCATCTCCCAGGTCAAGTCCATGCTCACGACCCGCGGCCACACGTCCTCGATCAGACCGGTCAGCAGACCCGTACCGCAGCCGACCTCCAGACAGACTCCATCGGGCCACGGCCCGCCTCGCTGCAGCGCGTCCGCCAAGGGCACCGGCCGGTAGCCACCACGCTCGCCGTCCCACTCCGGTGCCAACTCGGTGTAGCGCCGTACGACCTCGTCGGCCTGGTCCTGCGACCACGACGCCGGGTGTACCGCGAGGTTGAGTGACGCCTGCTGGCTGGCTGCTGCCTCCTTGCGGACCGGCTTGCCGGGATCGGCCGGCACCACTCTCGGCAGCTCACGGATCGCAGTCATGCCGCCCATCATGCCGTCTCGCCATGCCTGTGCCTGTCACTGTCAGTGCTAGGCAGAAGGGAGTGAGGTACGGCGGGTCCGGATTCACGACAGTGGAGAAACCAACCTCCGAAAGGACTTTCTCCCATGAGTGTCGTCGGCCTGACCACCCCCACGGTCAGCCCCTCGCGGCAGCGACTGGTGTTGCTGGTGCTGCTGACCGCCGGGTTCACCCTCGCGGTCGACTTCTCCATCCTGAACGTCGCGCTGCCGACCATCGGCCAGGACGTCGGGCTGCCGCTCGCGCACCTGCAGTGGATCGCCACCGCGTTCGCACTCTGCGCCGCCGGCTTCACGCTGCTGTTCGGCCGCGTCGCCGACCTGTTCGGCCGCAAGCGTCTCTTCCTGATCGGCATGGCCGTCCTCGGGATCGCCTCGCTGGCCGGCGGACTCGCCACCACGCCGACGATCCTGATCGCCGCCCGGATCGCCCAGGGCCTCGCCACCGCCGCGGTCACGCCGGCCGCTTTGTCGCTGCTGACCACCTCGTTCCCCGAAGGACCGCTCCGGGAGCGCGCGCTCAGCCTGAACGGCGCTCTGATGGCTGCGGGCTTCACCACCGGCGCCATCCTCGGCGGTCTGCTGACCGACATCCTGAGCTGGCGCTGGGCGTTCTTCATCAACATCCCGGTCGCAGCGATGGTGCTGCTGCTCGGCCCGCACACTTTGGTCGAGGGCCGGCCCAAGGACAGGCTGCGGCTGGACGTCTGGGGCGCACTGACCGCGACCGGCGGCCTGCTGGCCCTCGTGTACGGCCTGACCCGGGTCGGTGAGACCTCCTGGACCGATGCCCACGCTCTGATCGCGCTGGCGGCGGCCGTCGTACTGCTGGTCAGCTTCCTCCTGGTCGAGCGGCGGGTTCAGGACGCGCTGGTCCCGCTGCCGGTACTGCGTCGTCCGTCGGTCCGGTGGGGCAACGTGGCCGGTCTGCTCGCGTTCGCCACCGAGACCTCGCTGGTCTTCCTGCTGACCCTCTATCTGCAGAAGGTGCTCGGCTACTCCCCTCTGACGACCGGTCTGTCGTTTGCGGTCCTCGGCATCGGCACAGTCCTCGGCGGCCTCGTTGCATCGAAGGTGCTGAGCCGGATCGGCTCGCGGAAGACGATCGTGACCGGCTTTGTGCTCCAGGCTGCGGCCACCGTCCCGCTGGTGCTGCTGGGCACCTCCAGCAGCTGGATGGTTCTGCTGCTCATCACCACGTTCGTCGGCGGCGTGGCCAACCTGATCGCCATCGTCGGCTTCATGGTCACCGCGACGTCCAACCTGCCGAACGAAGAGCAAGGCCTCGCGACCGGTCTGACCACGATGAGCCAGCAGGTCGGTATCACGATGGGCATCCCGGTCATGAGCGCCATCGCCACGGCTGCCATGCACGGCGCGGACGGCCCGGATCAGGTGATCAACGGGGTCACCACGGCCATCTGGGTGAACGCCGGGCTCTGCGTGCTGGGCGCCGTACTGACTGGTCTTCTGCTGCGGCCGGCGAAGGGCGGCGAGTGACCATGTGCCGGAATTGTGCCGAGTGGGACCCAGGCACCCGATCTACGATGGACTTCGTGGAGACCGACCTCGGACACTTCCTGCGCAGCCGGCGCGCCCGGCTGCAGCCTCAGGACGTCGGCATGGTCTCGTACGGCGCCCGCCGGGTGCCCGGACTGCGCCGGGAGGAACTGGCCCAGCTGGCCGGGGTCAGCATGACCTACTACACCCGGCTGGAGCAGGGCCACAGCGAACAGGCCTCCGACGAGATCCTGCTCGCCATCGCCCGGGCGCTCCGACTGGACGACGACGAGACGGCCCACCTGCGCAACCTGGCCCGCCCGTCCAACCACCGCCGCCCACAGGCACCGGAGCCCGAGGCGGCCCGGGACGGCGCGCGCCGCCTGGTCACCGCGATGAGCGGTGTCGCCGCGGTCGCGATGGACCGGCGCAGCGACGTACTGGCCTGGAACTCCACGGCCCACCGCCTGCTGGCCGGCCACTACGACGAGCACAGCCCCGACTCGCCCGACACCCGGCCGAACCTGACCCGGATGCTGTTCCTGGATCCCCACACCCGCGAGCTGTACGTGGAGTGGGAGCTGGAGGCGGAGCGGTCCGTGGCGTCGCTGCGGCTGGTCGCCGGACGGCACCCGGACGACCGCTACCTGGCCGAGCTGATCGGTGAGCTCTCAATGAAGAGCCCTGAGTTCGCCCGGCTCTGGTCGAGCCACTCCGTCCTCAACTGCTCCTTCGGCCTGAAGCTCTTCCAGCACCCGACGGTCGGCCGCCTGGAGCTCGGCTACGAGGCCGTACAGTTCCCCGACACCTCTGCCCACCGCCTCCTCATGTACACCGCCCAACCCGACTCCCCCTCAGCTGCCGCCTTCAACCTCCTCGACCACGGCGCCGCGGAGATCACCTCCTGACTCGGTCCTGTTGCCAATTGCAACCAAGCTCGGCGAAACGTTTCGGGGGCTGGGGACGATAGGTCTCAGGAGGGGGTGATCCGGTATGTGCGAGGCGACCCGCAGGATGGTGGCGTTACTGCGGCTTCTGGAGGGAGAGCGCTCACAGTCCACGGCGGCGGACGACGACGTACTGCTGGACACCCATTTCGGCGTCCAGTCGCGGGAATTCCCGTTCGAGCGGTTCTGACCTGCCGACCGGCCGGTCAGCGGACTGGGCGGTCGGCACGGCCAGGGGGCCGGTATGCTGGCGGGGCTTGACCGGCGGTGGGGCTCGCCGGACCGAACCGTCGCCACCCGGCGGCCAACAGTCCCTACCTGTCGAACCGCGCGACGCGCAGCACGAGGCGCCGACGCATGTCCAGGTAGGAGATCGATCGGATGCAGCACGAGCGGACGGACCCAGCACCCTGGGAACCCGTCGACCCCGATGTCGACCTGCGCCACGACCGCCCGGTACGCCGTACCGGGGACACCGCAGTCCTGACCGTCATCGCGGCCGGCGGTGCCATCGGCGCGGTGGCCCGGTATCTGGTCGGGCAAGCGTGGCCGACGCCAACCGGCAGCTTCCCCTGGGCGACGCTGGTCATCAACGTCGTCGGCTGCGGCCTGATCGGGATCCTGATGGTCGTGGTCAGCGAGGTCCTGACCCAGCAACGGCTGATCCGGCCCTTTCTCGGCACCGGCGTACTCGGCGGGTTCACGACGTTCTCGACGTACGCGCTCGACATCCAGCAACTGATCGCCAACCGGCATCCCGGAACGGCGCTCCTCTACCTGGGCGCCACGGTCGCCGGAGCGCTGATCGCCGTCTGGGCGACCGCCACCACAACCCGTGCCCTGGTGGCCCGATGAGCGTCCTCCTGGTGATCGCCGGCGCTGTGATCGGCGCGCCGCTGCGGTACCTCACCGATCGCGCCGTCCAGAAGCGCCACGACTCCGCGTTCCCGTGGGGCACGATCTCGGTGAACGTCGTCGGCTCACTGATCCTCGGCGTGGTGGCAGGCGCGAGCACGGCGTCCGCACTGCCGCATCAGGTCCAACTCGTCGTCGGGACCGGGCTCTGCGGCGCGCTCACGACGTACTCGACCTTCTCCTACGAGACGTTGCGGCTCTACGAGGACGGCGGCCGGTTCCTCGCCGTCGCGAACGTGGCCGTCAGCATCGTCGCGGGCCTCGGCAGCGTCTTCCTCGGCGTCGCGATCAGCCAGGCCATCTGGCCGTAATCAGGCTCCAGTCAGGCAAGAGTCATCGTGACCGAGATGGTGTCGCCTTCCCCGATGCCCTCGGCCTTGCGGACGCGGTCCTTGAGCGGGAGCACGTAGCCGCCGTCCTTCGGGAACAGCGAGGTCGTCCATTCGGTGCCGCCGATCGTCACGCGGACCGGCACCACCCCCCAGCCGTAGGTGACCGCCGCGGCGACCTCGTGGAGTTCCGCAGCCTCGTCCTCCGGCACCGTGACGAAGTAGTACGGCGCCGGCCCACGCCACTCCCAGATCTCGCCCTCGAAGTGCAACTCAAGAAGGTCCACGCGCCAGATGCTAGCCGTCATTCCGGACGACTACCTTCCGGAACGACCAGCTGGTTGAGCGCGTTCAGGCCGACGGGTCGACGTACCAGGCGGGGAGCTGGACCGGGCGCAGGTCGGTGAGATCGCCGGGGCGACTCAGGGTGAGGACCGCGCGCTGGATCTCGGGCCGCGCGTTCAGGGCGTCCTCGACCGCGGTCAGCCGGACGGCGACGTCGGACTCGCGATCGTTGCCGGTGACATCGACCGCGGCGACCAGGAAGACCTTGTCCGCGCCGACCCACTCCATGTGCAGGAAGCTGACCCGCTCGATGGCGTCGTGCTCCAGCAGGGCGCGCAGGACCCGGTTGCGGCCCAGCGGCGAGACCGCTTCGCCGGTCAGGAAGTCCATGTTCCGGCTGATCAGGAACAGCGCGACGCCACCGAGCACCAGACCGACCACGATCGAACCGATCGCGTCCCAGACCGGGTCGCCGGTGAGCTGGTGCAGCAGGATGGCCAGCGCCGCGATCACGATGCCGATCAGCGCCGACAGGTCCTCGACGAACACCGCGCGCAGCACCGGGTTCGAGGTCAGCCGCACGTACCGCAGCGGCCGCAACATCCGCTCGAACGCACCGGCCTTCGTCTGCCGCAGCGCCTGCGCGAACGAGATCCCTTCCAGCACGAACGAGATCCCGAGTACGGCGTACGCCCAGCCGTACGACGTCCCGCCCTCGCCCTCGTGCAGCGACTGGATGCCGTGCCAGACCGAGACCGCCGCACCGACCACGAACAGGCCGAAGGCGGCGAACATCGACCAGATGTAGCCGACCCGGCCGTACCCGAGCGGGTGCGTCGCGTCGGCCGGCTTCTGACCGCGGCGCTCGCCGATCAGCAGGAAGATCTCGTTCCCGGTGTCCGCCCACGAGTGCGCGGCCTCTGCGAGCATCGACGCCGACCCGGTGATCGCGGCCACCACCGACTTGGCCGTCGCGATCAGCAGATTGGCTGTCAACGCCACCAGTACGGTGACGAAGCTCTCCCCGTTCCCTGAAGCCGCAGCCTCCTGCCCCGAACTCACCCCCCGACCCTAGCTCGGTCCGGCCGGCCGGCCGTCGCTGTGCACCGAGAGGATGTCCGTGATCGCCCGGTTGCACGGCGTCGGGATGCCGAGGGTGTTGCCCCGGGCAACCACGTCGCCGCTCAGCCACGGCACCTCGAGCCGGTTGCCGCGGTCGAGATCGTGGTGCATCGACGACGTCATGTCGGCGGGCACCGTGTCGACGAACGCGAGTCGTCCGTCGGCGAAGTCGGCCGGCAGCGGCACACCCTGGGCTTGCGCGACCTGCACGACCTCGTCCATCACGTCGTGCAGGAAGGCGCGAGCCCGCGGGTGGCTGCGGATCGGTCCGATCGGCGTCCGGGCGGTGGTCGTCGTACCGGACAGGCCGACCAGGAAGACGAACTTCTCCCAGATGGTCTGCTCGATCTGGCCGCTGATCTCGGCATCGATGCCACTGGCCACGCAGGCGTCGTAGAACTCCTGCACCCGCGCCGAGGTGCTGCCGTCGTACTCGCCGAAGACCAGCCTCTGCAATGGACCGGAGTGGCGGATGACGCCGGGCTCGGCGATCGTGGCCGCGATGTAGGCGACACCACCGATGACGTGCTCCGGTCCGAGAACGCTGCGCAGGATGTCGTCCTTGACCACGCCGTTCTGGAACGACACCACGCCGGTACGCTCGGTGAGCAGCGGCTCGATCACCTTGGCCGAGGCCTCGGTGTCCCACAGCTTCACGCCGAACAACACCATGTCGACCGGCTCCAGCTGCGCGGGATCGTCGGTGACCGTGACCGTGGGCAGGAGCGCATCGCCGAGTTGGCTCTCCAGGCGGAGGCCATGGGTACGCAGCGCCTCGAGCTGGCGGCCCCGCGCTATGAACGCGACATCGTGCCCGGCCAGCGCCAGCCGGCCTCCGAAGTACCCGCCGATCCCGCCGGTCCCCATCACCGCGATCCGCATACAGCCTCCTCGTTGAACGCCCCGTACAAGTTATCGCTCAGCCGGCGGCGGCCCCGAACCACCTGGGCAGGTGCGCGTCCAGATCCTCCTGATCTTCACCGATCCACGCCACGTGGCCGTCCGGTCGCAGCAGCGCCGTGGGCACGTCCAGTTCCTCGCTGACGTCGACGACGTGGTCGACCCGATCGGCCCAGCCTGCCACCGACAGCCGGCCGGTCTGGTCGAGCAGGAGTCCACGGCCCTCGTGCATCAGCTCGTAGAGGCGACCGCGCTTCAGCTCCACGTCCCGCAATCGGCGGCCGAGGAGTTCGTGACCCTCACCGAAGTCGTAGCGGATCGCGATCGCGGTGTTCTTCTCGATCAGGTACCGGTTCACCTCCTCGAAGTCCATCAGCTCCCCCAGCAGCCGGCGCAGCGCCTGCGGACCCGGCTCGGTGGACAGCAGCTCCATCTGCGCGCGACTGTTCTCCAGCACGCCGGCGGCCACCGGGCGCCGTTCGAGCTCGTAGCTGTCCAGCAGCCCCTCCGGTGCCCAGCCGTCGATCTCGGCAGCCAGTTTCCACCCGAGGTTGAAGGCATCCTGGACGCCGAGGTTCAGTCCCTGCCCGCCGATCGGCGGGTGAACGTGCGCCGCGTCGCCCGCGAGCAGCACCCGGCCGGACCGGTAACTCTCGGCCAGCCGAGTGCCGTCGCCGAAGCGGGACAGCCAGCTCGGTGAGTGCGCGCCGAAGTCGGAGCCGGCGGTCAGCCGCAACTGCTGCTTGAACTCCTCGAGCGTCGGCGCATCCGCACGGTCCTCGGACACCACCGGTGCGCCGGGAACAACGAAACGGAACAGAGTGCCCTCGACGTGCATGGCCCCGAACCGCAGCTGGTTCTTGCGGACCTCGGTCCCGACGGCGGTCACCTCCTCTGGCGGAGCGGTCACCTCCACCTCGCCGAGCAGCGTGTCGACCCGGCTCGGATCGCCAGGGAAACCGACGCCGAGCAGCTTGCGCACCGTACTGCGGCCGCCGTCGCAACCAGCCAGGTAACGCGAGCGCAGTTGCGTCCCGTCGGCCAGGTCGACGGTCACGCCGTCGTCGTCCTGGCTCAGCCCGACCAGTTCGGCCCCGAGCCGGATGTCGGCGCCGAGCTCGGCGGCCCGTTCAGTCAGCAGGCGGTCGGTGATGGCCTGCGGGATGCCGAGCAGGTAGCCGTGTGCGGTGTCCAGCCGCTCCGGCGCCGGCTTGTAGATACCGGCGAAGCCGCCGAGTGGGTACTTCGTGCCGAGTTCGAGGAACCTTTCCAGCAGACCACGCTGGTCCATCACCTCGATACTGCGTGCGTGCAGACCGAGTGAGCGGACGATCTTGGTCGGTTCCAGCGCCTTCTCCAGCACGACCACGTCCACATCGTGCAGCCGCAGCTCAGCGGCCAGCATCATGCCGACCGGGCCGCCACCGGCAACGATCACGTCGATCATGGAATCCCCCTGATTTCCGTCGGTTCTGCGTTCGGTCGGCGATTCTCCAGCACGACCGGGGGCTTGCGGCAAGTCCCCCGATGCGTTATAGGTTGATAGTGGCAGGGAGAGTACACATCTCCTTGCCTTTCCTTTGCCTCCTGCACAGGTCGATCAGATCCGGACGGCGTGCTGACAGGTTTCTGACAAGTGGCGGCGAGCATGCGGCTCGGCGTACTGACGAAGAGCAGTGCCGCCGGGGCGACGTACGGATCGAGCTGCAGTCGCCGGGAGGTTGTCACGCAGGTGTCGATCGCCTCGGCCGGTAGCACAGTCCGTGGACCTACTTCGGCGGGTCCGGAGTCGACTTGCCAGCTCAGATCCGATTGCAGCGTCACCGTGTTGCGCACGCGATCGGCGAGGCATCGGTTGATCAGCTTTGCAGCCGGCCGTAGATCCGGCGCTCGGATCGGCGCAGGGACCCCGCGCCGGTCCGGCCGCGAACGCAGTCGAGGTCCGGATTCACGGCGAACCGATCGATCACGACGGACGACGCACTGGACAGATCGTTGGCCGGACCCGCGATCGCCTTGCGATCCTTGGTGGTCAAGGTGAGCTGCCGACCGGCTCAGCTGGTCGATCAGTTGCCCGACGCCGGCCCATTGCGGGTGCGTGGCGGCGTACCCGAGCAACGTGTCGTAGCTCTTGCTGTCCGTCTGCCAGCGCACGACCCCGTTGCTGCTGGATCGCGACCGTCGTACTGCGGGTCGCCAGCCACGCCGTCGCGGCGATCGAGCACAGCGAGACCAGCACCGCAGCGACCAGCAACCGGACGAGCACACTCCGCCGAGGCGTCATGTCACCCTTCGGTCAGCTTGTAGCCGACGCCGTAGACGGTGACGAGCCGGACCGGTCGCCGTGGGCCGGCTCGATCTTCTTGCGCAGATTCAGTACGCGCGTGTCGATCGTCCGGCTGGTGATGTAGGTGTCGATCCCGTGCAGGGTCTCGAGCAGCTGCGCCCGGGTGAAGACCCGGTGCGGCCGTGCCGCCATCGTCGCCATCAGCCGGAACTCCCCCCGCCGTACAGTCGATCTTGTCGCCGTCCGCAAACAGTTCGTGGCTCTCGACATCGACCTCGATACCACCGGCGCGGAGGGTCGAGCGATCCGCGTCGTTGGCCGGGGCAACCACCTTGGTACGGCTACCTGCGGACCAGCTCGGCCTGCTTCTCGTCGTCCTCGGCAAGCACGATCTCCGCGCACATACCCCCGACTACAGGGCGAACGACGCCTGCCCCCACGCCGAGGCGACGTGGGGGCAGGCGACCGGTTTCCCGGTAGAGACGATCAGGTGAAGATGCTGACACCACCCGGACCGACCAGCAGTCCGATCACGATCAGCGCCGCGCCCCACAGCACCTGGCCGCGGAACAGGGAGACGATCCCGGCGACGACGAGGATCACGGCGATGATCCACAGAATGAGAGCCATGGCCCTTCCCATCTGACGAGCCGGGCGGACACCCGGCGACTGAACTCCCCGTGCCTTCATCCGGTGCCCGCCCCCAACGCCGCACAAACGGGCGATCTCGAGCGGGAATGGCCGGCGGCCGGGCGGGTACCGGGCCTGACATGAAGCGCGGTGCGATCCTCACCCGATTGATCGAGGCGATCACAGCGACGCCCGCGCGCAGTCGCCCCGACGAGCTGGGGCGCACCTGTCGTGACCTCCTCGGTGCGGACGGTACGGCGATCACGATCGAGAACTCGGTCACCAACCGCGTCACGCTGACCGCCACCGACTCGACGGCCGCGCGGCTCGAGGATCTGCAGGACGTCCTCGGTGAGGGGCCGGGCCATGCGGCGTACGGCGCGGGCGAGCCGGTCGCGGCGCACCTGGAGACCGACAGGCGCTGGCCGGAGTTCGTCCGCTCGGCGCTGGCCGCGGTCGGACCGCTGACCATCCGCTGCTTCCCGATCCGTCCGGGTGGACGCCCGTTCGGCGTGCTCAGCGCGTACGTCACCGACGGCCGGAAGTTCACGGAGAGTCCGCAGACCTCGCAGTTCCTCGCCGACGCACTCGGTGTCGCGCTGCTCAACGATCCACCACCCACCGGCGACGAACCCGACGACCACAGCCCGTGGATGTCGCGGGCTGTGGTCCATCAGGCGACCGGCATGATCGCCGGCCATCTGGGCCTGGCGATCGACGATGCCTCGGCGCTTCTCCGCGCCCGCGCCTACGCCCGCGACGAGACGCTGGCGCGGGTGGCCCAGCTCATCGTCAGTCGCCGGCTGCAACTCGACGGCTGAACGTCGCCCAGGGCAACGATCGGGTTCAGCGACCCAGCGTTGTGCTCGGCAACTCGCCGTACCGCTCCCGGTAGGCGGCGGCGAAGCGACCCAGGTGGTGGAAACCCCAGCGCGCCGCCACGGCTGTGACGGAGAGCTTGGCCGGATCGCCTACCAGGAGTTCGGTGCAGACCTCGGCCAGGCGCAACTGGCGCAGGTACGCCATCGGGGTGGTTCCGAGATGCCGCTGGAAGGCGGTCTGAACCGCCCGCACAGTCACGCCGGCGGCGGCGGCAACGTCGCCGACAGCGACGTCCTGGTCGACGCTGGACTCCAGAAAGGCGATCGCCCGCTGCACTGTCCGCGGATGCGCGTCCCGCCCGTCGGCACGGTCCTGCGCGATCAGCGCCGTGTTCGGGAACGCGGCCAGGACACTCGACGCGAGCAGGCGCGAGACCGAGGACTGCAGCAGCGTCGACGTCCGTACCGTCGAGTCCGGCAGCACCTGATCGCCCAGATAGTTGATCGTGCTGACCAGATGGCGGGCGGCCGCGGCCGAGTGTGGGCGATGGTCGAGCAGCCGGACCGGCCCACCGGTTCGGTTGTCAACGCCTGCGGCCCGGGTGAGCAGCGCGGGATCGAACATGGTGATGCTGTAGCGCGACCGGCAGACCTTGCCGGCGTACGGACGATCCGGCGGGGCGAACGAGACGACATCGCCCGGACCGAACGCGTCCTGCCAGCCGTCGGTGGCGTGGTCCTGCACGGTTCCGGCCTCGACCACGCAGAGACAGATCTTGCCGAGCGGGTCGGCGTCGTACTTCATCTCGAAGCCGATGTCGAGCCGGTCGATACTGATCGAGCCCACCGCCTCGCGGGTGATCCGCGCGCTCACGTCGTCCGTGCCGCCGCCGATCCGCATCTTGGTGTACGCGCGGTTGAGGAACTCCTCGGTGCGCGCCAGATCGCGACTCTCGAATGTCAGGGACTCCATGCACCCATCCTGCGAACAGTCCCGAGCGGCCGACTTCTTCAGCCGGCCCCAAGGTACGCCACCGGGGTACTACGGAGCAGACCCGGCCTAGCCGTCGCGATGTGTGTTCGCCGAGTCGTCCTTGCCCTCGGGCGTACTGCCCTGACTGAGGTCGATGCGCCGGGAACGGACCAGATAGAAGGTTCCGGCCCCGACGATCACTGCGACGACAGCGACGGCCACGATCACCCAGATTGCGCCACCGTAGTCGTTCGGGTCGCCGTCCCCCGCGCTGAGTGGGTTCAGGAGACCCGTCACCACCACCTGCACGCCGGCCAGCGCACGCACGAATCCTTTCCTGTTCATGATGCCCCGGTGCCCCTGTCCCCCGCCCAGAAACGACCAGTGCCACCCACCGGGTACTGGATGAAGTTTCATGCATCCATCTGGGGGTTCGGGGCACTGGGAGGGGTGAGAGGTTGCTCAACGCTCGGGCGGTGGGAAGCCTCGAGGTCTGGACCCGTTCAGTGGCGCAGCGGGCCCAGACCGCACCAGACGCCCGTTCGAGCGGCACAATCCGGAGAACGCACCCTCCGACGGCCGCAGAACGACAATCCTGGCGGGTCACTGAGTTGTTACCCCGGAGTGAGCGCGGGATCGGTCATAGGACCGGCATGATGACCACGGGCGCTCACCCGCGGGCGCCCTGGTGACCCCCAGGAGCTGCGTGTGGCCATGATCGACTCGGACGCCAACGACGCGGCGATGGCCTTCGCCCGCCTGGCGGTCGAGTTGCACGACGCGTCGGGCGTGGACGAGACGGTCGACGCCGTCGTCCAGTTCGCCCTGCAGGCCCTCAACTGCACGTACGCCGGCGTGGCGCTCTATTCCCGTGGATCACACCCGGAGATCGCCGCGGTCACCGACCCGGTCGTCGCGGACGTGTACGACCTGCAACTCACCTCCGAGTGTGGCCCGCTGGTGACCGCGCTCCGTGAACGCACCACCGTCCTGATCCGTGACACCACAACCGACGACCGCTGGCCGGAGTGGGCCGCGAAGGTTGCCGCTCTCGGGGTGCGCAGCGTGCTCGACGTACCGCTGGCGACTGGTGGTGCGGCTCGTGCGACGGTCGGCGTACTCGGGCTCTACAGCCCGTTCCCGGATGCGTTCACGGAGGACGACGAGGCGATCGCCCACATCCTCGCCCGGCACGCATCCGTTGCTCTCGCCTCCGCGCGGCACGAGGAATCGATGGCGCAGGCCGTCGACGCCCGCAAACTCGTCGGCCAGGCGATGGGCATCCTGATGGAACGCTTCGACGTCGACGGCGACCGGGCCTTCGCCATCCTCAAGCGCTACTCCCAGGACACCAACACCAAACTCCGCGACGTCGCTCAGCAACTCATCGACACCCGCAAACTCCCGTAGTACTCGACGCCGCATACGCGCCGGTGACGTGGGGTACCGGACCCGGAAACCACCGGACGATCGGGTAGATGTGATGACCCAGCACTACCGGCGCGAGGACGAGAGCTCCGGCCGGCGGCTCGACCGGCATTGGAACGAGTTGCTGCAGGAACTGCGCCTGGCCCAGACCGGTACGCAGATCTTGTTCGCCTTCCTGCTGAGCATCGCCTTCCAGAACCGGTTCCAGGACGCCGACAACTTCACCCATTTCGTCTACGCCTGCACGCTGATCGCCTCAGCGCTCGCCGTCGCACTGTTCCTCGCACCGATCTCGCTGCACCGCATCGTGTACCGGCAGGGTCTGCGCGACCGGCTGGTGACGATCGCGGACTACTTCCTGCGCGCCGGGCTGGTCTTCCTCGTCGCCGCGGTCTGCGGTGGACTGCTGCTCGCGCTCGACGTCGTGGCGTCCCGCCCGGTAGCCGTCGGCGTCGTCATCGCCGTACTGGCCTGGTTCGTCACCTTCTGGTTCGTGATCCCGGCCTACGTCCGCCAAACCCGCGAGCCGGACGGCGTCTGACGCGACGTCACTCGGCGTGTGGTGTGGTGAGTGACTCTTCGATGAGGTCGATCATGGCGGCGTGGCGTTTGGTTGCGGTGTCGGCCTGGCCCAACGCGATGATGTCGAGGAAGACGCGGCTGACGATGAGATCCGCGGCCGTCCGGACCCGGTCCGGTTCGGCCACCACATCGTCGGCGCCGCTGAGGATCTCCGCGACCGTGGTGGTGGCTTCGTCGAACAACTCCGCCGCCCGCTCGGCGATCTCGGGACGGGCCTGCGCCTCCCGGAAGACGATGATCCGCGCCGCCCGATTGCGTTCCAGTTCCTCGGCCATCGACGACACGACGGCCCGCAACCGGCGGTGCACCGACCGCCCACGTGCTGCGGTCCGCAGCACCTCACCCGGTGTCGGCCGCTCGTGCACGATGGCCAGCAGGAGATCCAGCTTGGTCGCGAAGTGGTAGAACACCAGGCCGGTCGGTACGCCGGCCTCGTGCGCGATCAGCGCTGTCGACGTCGCGTCGTACCCGCGGTCGGCGAACAGGCGCTCGGCCGTGTCGATGATGGCTTCACGTTTCGAGGGGCGGCCGGAGGCGGCGGCGGTCATCATCAGGCCCGACCCCGGGCGGGCTGGTGATCACCGTCCAGGTCCGCGGTCGCGTGGGCGGCACGGCGGAACGACTCGAACACGTACTTCGGGACCCGCAGACCGCGCCGGTGGGCCCAGAGCAACTCGTGCTCGACCCGCCCGACCTGATCGGCATAGTGCTGAAGATCCGCGTCGTCACCGGTGACGATGCCCAGCGAGCGGATCGCCTTGCCGAACTCCAGCCGCTGCTGCTTGTTCTCGGCACCGACCGGGCCGAACGTCTTCCGCCGCAGCGTGCGCACCAGCCACTTCTGCCAGCCGCCCAACTGCGACCAGAGACCACGCGCGGCGATCTGGTAGTAGGCGAAGTGCCCCGGCTCCTGGCGGCGGATCGGCGCGACCACGGTCCTCGCGACGGCCCGCTCCCCCAGCTCGAGCATGCCGGCGTGAAGCTTGTTGTAGGCAAGCACCGCCGATCGCTCGGTGGCCAGCCCGGTCAGGTAGTAGAGCATCCGGCTGACGTCCTGTACGGCGCCCACCCGGCCGAGCGCCCCGAGCAGCTTGAGCCGGAACGACACCTCGGTGAGGTTGGGGGTGGTGGCCTCGAGACCGGCCAGGACCTGGAGCCGGTCGAGGATCAGGCCGTGGTGCGTCTCCTGCGGCATCCACACGTCGGCGTAGAAGTGCTGATCGACCTCGGGTGGATCAGGCAGCAGGATGTTCAGCTCGATCACGTTCCGTTCGACCTCGAGCTCGACCCGCGACATGTAGGCCAGGACCGACCCGAACCGCTCGGCGAGCAGGCCGGGCCGCTTCATCGTGTAGTCGACACTGTCGAGCGGGATCGGTGGGTGTTCCTCCCCCAGCCGGTCGACATGGTCGGCCAGCCTCGACTCCTCTCGCCGGGCCTTTCTCCGGCGAGACACAGACACATCCGCAAGCGCCATGGTCGGCACCTCACTCCATCGACAGGAATGCCCCAAGTGCAGCACTGCCGAGCCTAGCAAGATGACTGACTGATCAGTCAGTCAGATCCCTGTGACCTCGCCGACACGTCCGAACAAATCAATCGGCGGCCAATACACCCCCACAACAGCAGGCCCTCACCGGGGCCGCGGTGACGTGATCCGGCGACTGCCTAGCCTCGCCCCATGGCGATCGAACAGCAGGCCCACGTGCGGATAGCCCGTCCCAGCAAGGATCTGACCGCCGTCGAGCGGTTCTGGGTCGACGGTCTCGGGCTGAGTGTGATCTACCGGAAGTCCGAGGACGGCCACCACCTCCTGATGGTCGGTTGGCCCGAGGCGGGCTGGCACCTCGAACTGGTGCAGATCGACGGCGATCCGGTGCAACCGCAGCCGACCGAGGAAGACCTCCTGGTCGTCTACCTGGAGGGGCCGGTGCCGGACGAGCTGGTCGAACGTCTGGTCGCCGCCGGCGGGCAGGTGGTTCCGTCGCGCAACCCGTACTGGGATACCTGGGGCGTCACCATCGCGGATCCGGACTCCTACCGCCTGGTCCTGTGTACCCGGGGCTGGAGTAATCACTGAGCGGTCGTGGGTGAGGGGTCGTCGTCGGGTGGGCGGGTCGAGGGGACTTGCAGGACCTCGATGATGTTGATGCCGAGCATGTCGAGGTGGTTGAGGATGCCGGCCAGTGCCGCCTGATCGTCGAGGAACCCGTGCAGCACCGTCTGCGCCGGTTCGGGATCGGCGGTCATCGAGGGAAAGGCATCGGTGAGGTCGCGCGACAGTTCGCCCTTCACCCTGATGACGTAATGGCCCATGGGAAGCCCCTTTCGCGTCCCGTCGAAACGACTCTGCTGCCGGCGGGGTCCTTCGGCCTCCCCCGGACAGGGGGAGACCGGCTGCGGGTACGCGCGTCTTGTCGCGGCAGCTCGGATCCGGGTGCGCTCTGCGTCGACGAGATCACAGACCGACGCATGGATCACCTGGATCGGGTGACCTCGGCCGCCGAAGTTACGCCAGAGCCGGATGGTGTGGAGACCGGTACGTCGTGCGCATGCTGTGGAAATGACGGCCCGCGACTGGAGACGATCCCTGCCGCCACTGCTGTTCGCCTTCCTCACCATGACGATCCTCTGGCTGCCGGACTCGGCAGCAGCCGACACCACCGCCTCGCCAGACGACCCCGCCGCGCAAGCACTGGCCCAGCGCTATTCCCCCGTCGTCAAACTGCAGGAGCCATCGCCGAGGTGCGAGGACGGCGAACAGTTCCAGCCCACCGACGTCGAGGCCGTGCTCGGCGATCAACAGGTTGCCCTGCGCGGCCCATGGCGGCCTCCGGACCTGGTCAAGACGCAGCCGCAGGGCAAGGACATCAGCCTCGGGTTCCATGGACACTTCCTCGACTTCCCGGGCGATCCGCTCCGTCCTGGCTGCACGTACGCCGAGTGGTCGGCGCTGATCAACGCGGTCCACCCGGCCACCGTCTACGCCCATGTCGTCGCGGATCCGGCGTTCCCCGGCAAGCTCTCGCTGGAGTACTGGTTCTTCTACGTCTTCAACGACTACAACAACACCCACGAAGGCGACTGGGAATCGATCCAGCTCATCTTCGACGCGCCGACCCCCGCGGCCGCGCTGGCCAAGGAACCGACCGCGGTCGGATTCAGCCAGCACGGAGGCGCCGAGCGAGCCCGCTGGGGCGACGCGAAACTCGAGGTCGTCGACGGAACCCATCCGGTCGTCTACCCGGCGGCCGGCTCACATGCCAACAAGTACGGCCAGCGCCTGTACCTCGGTCGTGGCTCGGAAGGACTGGGCTGCGACGACACGACCAGACCGCAAGCCGCGATCAGGCCCCGGGTCGCCTACGTACCGCTGACCCGCGCGGACTACCTGCAGGAGTATCCCTGGCTTGGATTCGAAGGCAGATGGGGCGAACGGCAGCGCTCGTTCTTCGACGGGCCGACCGGCCCGAACATGAAAACGTCGTGGCTCACGCCGATCCAGGACGCCGAGGAGACCTGGCGGGACGACAGCGGTACGGTGCCGGCCGGCACGTTGCTTGGTCCGAGCAGCACGGGCGCGTTCTGCGCCGCGGTCGGCACCGGATCCAACTTGGTCCGCGAAACCCTCGATCGAGCCTGGCTGCTGGGCCTGATTCTCGCGGCGCTCGTCGGGCTGATCTGGTTCGCGGCGAGCCGTACGCGGTGGAGCAACGCTGCCCCTTTGCCGGCCAGAAGAAGGCGAGCTTGGGGTCAGACCGTGGTGGCCGCGCTGCGCTTGTTCCGGCACCGGCCTGGCCTGTTCACGGGCTTCGCGGCGGCGTTCATCGTGCTGAGCCTGGCGACCGTGACTCTGGCCAGGTTCCAGGTCGCCCAACGCGACGCTCCCACCGACCTCGGCGCACCGACCGAGAACGCTCCGGGCTTCTGGGCCTCCTTGATCACGTTGGCCGTCACGATCCTCACGATCGCGGCGTACGTCGTACTTCTCGCGGCCGTGACGAGGATGCTCGACCAGTTGGATCGTGGCGAGACCGTGACCGCGATGGGAGTACTACGCCACGTCTTCTCGCGCCGGCGGCCGCTGACCCGGGTGGCCCTGCAGTACTTCGTCGTACTCGCGGTCCTGGCGTTCTTCGTGGCGACGATCCCGGTGGCCATCTACTACGCGGCCAGCCGGGCGTTCGCCATCCCGGTCGTGGTGGCGGAGCACTGCTCCGGAGGTACTGCGCTGAGACGCAGCCGGATGCTCGTCCAGCGGCGTTGGTGGCGGACCGCCGTACCGCTCGCGATCATCATCGGGCTGGGACTGGCCGCCGGACCGATCGCCGGGATCGTCCTGCTCCTCGCCACCGACCTTTCGCCGGTCCTGATCAACGTGATCTCATCGCTGCTCTTCGCGCTCGCGATGCCACTCGCCGGATCGGCCGTCGCCTACCTGTACTTCGACCGCGCCACATCCGTACCGGCTTCACCTGGATCGGGTGACATGTCCGGCGCCCAGCGAACCTATTCTCGGGTGGGCGACGGGAGCGTCGAGCATGAGGTGCGCTCCGACTCCTGAGTGGGCCAGAGGAGGTCCAGATGGTCCAGGCCGACAACGGACAGCCCGGTCCGGCAGCGACACCACCGGACGGCCGGGGTCGCTTCCGGCTCACCCGCGGTCTGTCCATCGCGGTCCTGGCCGGCGCCGTCGTGGGCGCGTTGATCGCCTCCCTCGTGTTCGTGCTGGTGGATCGCAACGGCGGATCCGCCGACGCCTCATCAGCCGCCTCGACGGACCCCAGTACGGCGATGTGCGCGGCGATCCCGGTGGCGAACCAGATCCTGCCGTCGATCGTGACGATCTCGGCCAGCAGTGGCGCCTCGGCCGGCACCGGTTCGGGGCAGATCTTCAAGGACGGCGGTTACATCCTCACCAACGACCACGTCATCTCGGTCGCGGCCAACGGCGGCAAGGTCGCCGTCCAGTACAGCGACGGCACGAGTTCGGACGCCACGATCGTCGGCCGTGATCCCAGCACCGACCTCGCCGTACTCAAGGCCGCGGATGCCGCGAAGAATCGCCCAGTGATCGAATTCGGGTCGTCGGCCGAGCTGCAGGTCGGGCAGCCTGTCGTCGCCCTCGGCGCACCGCTCGGACTCGCCAGCACGGTCACCTCCGGCATCGTCAGCGCGCTGGACCGTTACGTGCCGGTGCCCGGTGACGGAGTGACCCATCACCTGATCGGCGCCATCCAGACCGACGCGGCCATCAACCCCGGCAACAGCGGCGGCGCCCTGGTGGACTGCTCCGGCCATCTCGTCGGAGTCAATGCCGCGATCGCCACCGTTCCGAACGCGTCCGGCGTCGCCGGCGGCGGAAGCGTCGGCCTCGGCTTCGCGATCCCGGTGGACCTGGCGCGCCCGATCGCCGACGAACTCGTCCGTACCGGGGAGCCAGGGCATCCGACGACCGGCCTGCAGGTCCAGGAGATCCCGCCCGCCCTCGCGAATGCGTCGGGCAACCCGGCCGGACTCTTCGTCGTCTCGGTCGACGCCGGCGGTCCGGGGGTGAAGGCCGGTCTCAAAGCAGGCGACATCATCACCAAGATCGACGGCCAGCCGGCTCAGAGCAGCGAACAGATCGTCGTCGCCACCCTGACCCGCAAGGTCGGCGACACCATCGAGCTGACCTATTCCAGAGCAGGTCAGACGGCCACTACCACGCTGACACTCGCCGAACCCTGAGGACTCACGACACGTCGGCGGCCGGTGGGACCGGTTGTGAGGCCAGCAGATCGAGACCGAGGTGGCGGGACAGGAAGCGTGCCGTCCATTGGCCTTTGACGCTGTTGCCCGCCTGGTCCAGCCGCGGCGCGAACGTGCCCAGCGCGCCCTTGCCCGGCGAAACGGTCACGATGCCGCCGCCGATCCCGCTCTTGCCCGGAACGCCGACGTCGAGCAGCCAGTCACCAGAGGTCTCGTACAAGCCCGCGATCGTCATCACGGCCAGCGTCACCCGGGCGACGTCCGGGTCGATCACTCGTACGCCGGTCCTCGGGCACACCCCGCCGTCCGCCAGCGTCGCGCCCATCACCGCCAGATCCACCGCAGTGACGCTCAAGCAGCTCTGCCTGGTGTAGAGCACGGTCGCCTCGACCGCATCACCGACCAGGCCGCCGTCGCTGCGGAGCAACTCGGCGAGGGCACGGTTGCGATGGTTCGTCTGCAGTGCGGACGCGAGCACCTCCGTGTCCAGGGGGAGCTCATGACCGGCGAACCGCGACAGGCCGTCGACGATGAACCCCCAGCGGTCCTCCAGCGACGTACCCGGTGTCAGACTCGTCGTCGCGATCGCCCCGGGGTTGACCATCGGATTGGTGCGTCCGGCCGGGGGCTGTTCGACCGCCTGCACCGAGTTGAACGGCAGACCGGTCGCGTTGACGCCGACGAGGTCGCGCACCGCATCGACACCGATCGCCTGACTGACCAGCGCGAACACGAACGGCTTCGCGACGCTCATGATGGTGAACGGGCTCCGCGAGTCGCCCGCCTCGGCCAGACGGCCGTCGCTGGCGGCGACACATACGCCGAACGCATCCGGGTCGACCCGGGTCAACGCCGGGTATACGTCGGACACCGTCCCGTCGCCGATCCCGCGGCCCAGCTCGTACGCCGCCTGCACCAGCTCGACCACTGCGACCGTTCCGGGAAGGCCGCCGGTGGAGACGTACCTGTCCTCATCCGCCATGTCAGAACGGCCAGACCAGCGGGATGATCACGAGGGCCGTCAGCAACCACCACAGCATCACCGGGAGCCCGAGCTTCCAGTAGTCGCCGAAGCGGTATCCCGCCGGATTCATGACCATCATGTTCGCGGGAGTCGAGATCGGAGTCAGCAGCGACGCCGCACCGGCGACGGCCGTGAGCATGAGCACCGGCTGCACGGACGTCCCGGTCCCCTGGGCGGCCGCCACCGCGATCGGCGTGACGATCAGCACCGTCGCGGTGTTGCTGACCACCTGCCCGAGCGTGGCCGTGAGCAAGAAGAGTGCCAACAGCAACAAATACGGGCGGCCGGGACCGACCGCGTCGATGATCAGGTCGGCGATCCGGTCGGCGCCGCCGCTGGTCTGGATCGCTGTCGACAACGGGATCAGAGCACCGATCAGTACGACGATCTGCCACGAGATCGCGCGGTACGCCTGCCGTGGCCCGATCACCCTGGTCGCCACCATCGCCGTCGCGGCCAGCAGCCCAGCCAACGCCGGCGGGACCGCGCCGGTCGAGAGCAGGACCACCATGCCGGCAAGGATCGCGACGGCGATCGACGCCTTGGCGCCCCAGGGCACAGCCTGGCGCCGGACGAGATCCGGCGAATCCACCAGCAGGACATCCCGGTCCCTCGTCAGTTCGTCCAGAGCCGCCCAGGTGCCGTGCACCAGAAGCGCGTCGCCCTCGGCGAGCACGGTGGGCTGGTTGCCGCGGTCCTTCGCCATCCGCTGTACCGCGATGATCACCAGGTCGTGCGCCCGATGCATCCCGGGGAAGACCGACTCCCCGACCAGTGACGACCGCGGCGGGATGACGACCTCGACCACGCCGGCCTCCCGCGTCAGCAGATCGTCGACCGGCGTCGGCGCCATACAGACCGCGAGCAGGGAGTCAATGGTCAGGCTGCCCACCGCTTCCGACGGACCGGTCACCACGAGCACGTCACCAACATTGAGAGACTCGCTCACCCGGGACACTCCGTCCCCGTCCTGGGCTCCGACGATCTCCACCCCCGGGTATGGCGTGAGGTCGACGTCGGCCACGCCACGGCCGAGCAGTGGCGAGAGTTCGCGGACGCGCAAACGGTAGAAGCCGTTGGTCATCGCGTAGTGCACATCGAGGGTGTGCGCATGCCTGGCCAGGTCGGCCGGAGCGTGCGCCGGGCGGGCGGCCGGCAGCAACCGCGGACCCAAGAACACCGAGATGGCGATCGTCCCGATGACGAGCGGTACGCCGACGACCGCGAAGGAGAAGAACGGAAACGCGCCCGCACCGGCATCGCTCGACGCCTCGGACACGATGATGTTGACCGGCGTACCGGTCAGCATCAGCAGCGACCCCGCGCTGCCCGCGAAGGTGAGCGGCATCAGCATCCGCGACGGCGGTTCCCCGATCCGGACGGCGAGCATCACGACCAGCGGAAGCAGCGCCGCGACCGCGCCGTTCAGGGTGATCAGCGCTGTCAGCAACGCACACAGTGCGGTCACCGCGACGAGCAGCCGGGACCGCTGCGTTCCGGCGTACTTGACGATCGCCTGGCCGGCCCAGGTGGTGACGCCGGTGGAGTCGATGCCCTCGCTGACCACGAACAGCGAGGCGATGAAGATGACGACCGGATCCCCGAAGCCCGCGATGATGGCGGGGAAGTCGAGGACTCCCGTCGCCCACAGGGACAACGCGGTCAGCACCGCCACCAGGTCGACCGGCAGCCGGTTCCACACGAACACGGCGACGGTGAGCCCGAGGATGATCAGGCTGATCGTGCCGTCATCCATAGCGTTCGTACCGCCCTAGCCGAGGTGTACCGGGGCGGACGGCCCCCAGGGAATGCCGATCGCGTACCAGACCACGTAGAACAGCGTCCAGGTGACCAGGACGATGATGGTGTAGGGCAGCATCATCGACACCACTGTGCCGATACCGGCCTTCTTCCGGTACTTCTGGCAGACGAGCACGATGAACGGCAGGTAGACCATCAGCGGGGTGATCACGTTGGCCGGTCCGTCGCCGACCCGGTACGCCGCGATCACCGTCTGCGGCGCGATGCCGAGCCGGTAGAACAGCGGCACGAAGATCGGGGCCAGGATCGCCCACTTGGGGATCACGCCGGGCATGATCAGGTCGATGATCAGCACCAGCAGGATGAAGCCGATCAGCAGCGGCAACGCCCCGATGTCGGCGCGCTCGAGCAGGTCGGCCAGGCCGGTCGCGGCCAGCGTCGACATGTTCGTGTAGTTGAAGTAGGCAATGAACTGGGCGATCAGCAGCATCAGGAAGATCAGTCCGCCGAGGCCGTTGAACGTCTTGACGATCGCATTGATCACGTTCGTGCTGCCAGTCAGTGACTGCGAGCCCCGGCCGTAGCCGAGCCCGGCGGCCAGGAACAGCATCGAGATGATGAACAGCAGGCTGCTCATGAACGGCGACGACCCGAAGATCTCGCCGGTGTCGGGGTTGCGCAGCGGAGCACCCGGGATGAAGGTCAGCAGCGAGACGATGGCCACGGCCACCAGCAGGTAGTACACCGACCACCGCAGGCCGCGCGACTCCAGTGCCATCTCCTCGTCGGTGGGCTGGTGGTCGACCGGCGCGTCGGCCGGCGCCTCCGAAGCGTCGTACTTGCCCAGGCGCGGCTCGAGCAGCCGCTCGGTGATGATGGTCATGACGATCGCGCAGAAGATCGTCGAGGCGATGCTGAAGAAGAGGTTCTGCGTGACGTTGAGCTCGACGTCGGGCGCGACCAGCGCGACCGTCTCGTTGGTCACCTCGGTGATGATGCCGTCGGCCGGCGTGATCAGGATGTTGACGAAGAACGCGGCGCTGACCCCGGCGTACGCCGCGGCGATGCCGGCCAGCGGATGTCGCCCGAGGGAGGCGAACGCCGCCGCACCGAGCGGGATCAGGACGAGGTAGCCCGCATCGGAGGCGACGCTGGAGATGCCGCCGAGCAGGACGATGATGAAGGTGATCGCACCCTTGGGCGCCACCTTGACCATCTTGCGGATCAGCGCGGCGATCAGCCCGGCCTCCTCGGCCACGCCGACGCCGATCATCGCGACCAGGATCACCGCGACGACGCCGAAGTCGTTGAAGTTCTGGACGGCGGTCGTGAAGATGAACCGGATGCCGTCACCGTCCAGCAGGCTCTCGGCGGTGATCTTCTCGGTGTGCAACTCGTAGTCGGGCACGGCCGGCGCCGGCGGCGTGTCCGAGCCGGCGACGCTCGACCCGGCCTGGTACTCGGGCATGACCTGCACGGTCTGCGGCTCGGCCACCTCGGTGGTGACGCTCGCCCCGGTCCAGGCCAGGATCTGCGACAGCACGATGACGATGAAGATCAGGGCGAGGAAGATGATGGCCGGGTGCGGCACCTTGTTGCCGACGCGTTCGATGCCGTCGAGAACTTTCTGCATACCCCCCTTCTTGGCGGGCACCTCCTCGACCGCGCTCACCGCGGCACCACCTGACGGCTGTCCTCGGCGGGGACGGCGAACGCGCGGGCGAACTCGATCAGCAACTTGGTGCCGAATCCGCTCGCGCCCTTGTTCCGCCACGTCCTCGGCGCCGGCAGTTGAGCCGTCCCGGCGATGTCGACGTGCGCCCACGGCTTGCTGTCGACGAACTCCTCCAGGAACAGACCCGCGGTGATCGAGCCGGCGTTGATCCCGCCCATGTTGGTGAGGTCGGCGATCGGCGAGTCGAGTTGCGTCCGGTAGGACCGATGCAGTGGAAGCTCCCACACCGGCTCGTCGACAAGATCACCCGCACTCCGCAACTGCTCGACCACGGCCGAGTTGTTGCCCATGACACCGGCAATCTCGACACCGAACGTCCGCAGGCACGCACCGGTCAGCGTGGCGATGTCGATGATCGCATCAACCGGCTCCTCGGTCGCCAGGGCCAGGGCGTCGGCCATCACCAACCGGCCCTCCGCGTCGGTGTTCAGTACCTCGACCGTCGTACCGTTGCGCATCCGGAGCACGTCACCGAGCTTCATCGCGGACCCGGACGGCATGTTGTCGGTGCACATCAGGTAACCGGTCACTGCCGTCGTACAGCCGAGAGCCTGCAAGGCCGTCATCGAGGCGAGCACGGCCGCGGCTCCGGTCATGTCGTTCTTCATCTGCGCGTGCGACTCGTCGCTCGGCTTGAGGCTGATCCCGCCGGAGTCGTACATGATCCCCTTGCCGACAAAGGCGATCCGGCCGGTGGGCTCGGCGGGCTCATAGCGCAGGCGGACCATCCGAGGCGGTTCGACGCTGCCGCGGTTGACGCCGAGCAGGCCGCCACAACCCATCTCGATCAGTTGGTCCTTGTCGAAGACCTCCACCTGCAGGCCGGTCCGCGCACCGACCTCAACCGCGACCTCAGCCATTCGGACAGCAGACAGTGTGGTCGCCGGGCAGTTGGCAAGATCGCGGCCGAGGGAGCACGCCTCGGCGATGATGCGGCCGCGCTCGACGCCGGCCGCGACTTCTGCCGCGTGCTCGTCGGAGGCGACGACCAGAAGCGATTCGAGCTGAGGGGTGTCCGCACCCTGGCCGACGAAGTACCGCCAGCGCGCCAGCAGCACACCTTCGGTCACCGCCTGGGCGAAGTCCCCGGCGGAGATACCGGTCGTCCGGGACGGCACCTCGATCGCAAGGCGCTTGTGCCACGGCACCGCGCGGGCGAACTCGGCCGCCAGATCACGCACGAGCGTGACGTCGACCTGATCCGGTACGCCGGTCCCGACGGCAACCCGGACCGGACCGCCTGATCGGGTCTGGACCAGCGTCTGGCCGCGCATGCCGCTGAAGCCCGCTGAGGCCAGCCCGGCCGCATCCGTGCCGAGTTCGTCCGGCGGCTCGGTGCCGGAGGCAACTGGCACCGCGAGCGCGTCCGCTTCCTGCTCTGCCTGCTTCAAGGAGCCGACGGTGACCGGTATCCGATGCCGAGTCGAAGGAATGGGGTCGAAATCGTCCGCGGTGGTGTTCACGACATCTCCTCCGGCACCTGATCGGGACTGCAGGGCTGCTGGCAATCCCATCAATCGCGGGAGGCGGCGGCCTCCTCCTATTCGGGTGACTTGCCTCCGGCCCGGCTGAGGAAGTCCGACAGCGGGCCGGGGAGCTCGGCGGGCCGCTCCCCCCAGTCGTAGACGACCGCGGTCCCGGCGATCAGGTCGTGCAGGGCGCGATGTTCGCGCTGGAACACGATCAGGACGAGCCCGAGTCCGGCCAGGATCACGCTCACGGCGTACGCGCACACCCGCACGAAGGCTCGGCCGGGCCGGATCGTCCCGCCGTCGGACCGCACCACCCGGAGACCGACGATCCCCTGCCCCGGCGTGCGCGCGGCGACCGCGAGGAACCCGAACGCGTAGCAGAACGCCAGGACCGCGAGCGCGATCGTCGCCCCCGTCGACTGGCGCCGCACCGACACTCCCCAGAAGGCGGTGGTCAGCAGATCGAGTCCCGCGAAGCCGATCGTGAACGACGTGAAGACGATCAGTACGTCGAGTACGGCGGCGGCGAACCTGCTCACGGCGCCGGCGTAGTGACCCGTGACGGTCATCCGCACGTTCATTCCTGCACCTCGAGCAGTCGTGGGGCCGCCGGCTGCGATCCGATGTCCCTGCGCAGCAGACGGTTGACGACCCGGTCGAGTACGGCGTCCAGCCCGGCGAGCTGCCGGCGGATGAGATCGAGCAGCGAGCCGGCCAGCTGGGTCTGACTCTCGACCACGAGGCCGGGTACGCCGGACCGGCGTACGAGGGCCTCGACATCCACCGACCGGAGCAGTTCGTCGAGGTCGACGCCGGCCAGCAGGCGCTGCAGGTCGAGCCGGCCGGCCAGCCGGTCGACATCGATCCGGTCGATCAGGCGGTCCGGGTCGATCCGGTCCAGGATGTGGTTGACGTCGACGCGTTCCAGCACGCGGTTCAGGTCCACGCGGTCGAGAATCCGGTTCATGTCGACCCGGTCCACCAGGGCGTCGACGTCGATGTGGTCGAGGATCAGGTCCGGCGGGACGGTCTCGACAACCCGGCCCGTGACCTTGCCGGCGAGCCGCCCGAGCGCTGCGACAGGGCGCGGCGTCGTCACCGTGGTCCGGTCCCGCAGCCGCTGTGACGCATCCCGGTGTCCGCCCTGTCTGCTCCGCCTGCCAACACCCTTGTCTGCCGCCGACGCGCTCGGATCACCCGATCCGGGGGATGAATCCGCCGCCCTGGTTCGGGGACTGTTGGGTCAGGCCGACGGCGCGCGCGACTCGCAGGGCCGCGGAGCGCTTCTCCACGCCCAGCTTGCGATACAGCGACATCAGATGGGTCTTGACCGTGTTCTCGGTGATGAACAGGGCCCGGGCGATCTCGGTGTAGGAGTTCCCGAGTGCGAGCTGGTCGAGTACGTCGGCCTCCCGCGGCGTCAACCGGATCCGGGCACCGTCGATCACCGCGTCCAGGCGGCGGGGTGGCGGCACCTGCGCGTCCGGCCGGACTCGCGCCAGAAGCGACGTACCGCCGACCTCGCTCCAGGCGGCCCGGTACGACGACAGCTGCTCGAGCGTGGCCGCGGCGAACGGATGCGGGTTGGGCCCGGCGAGATGCCGGTGCAACCGATCGAGGAAGTCCGGCTCACGGCCGACTGGGGTGAGCGCATACAGCATCCGCTGCGGCGTGGCCCGGTTCAGCGTGTCCACCAACGCGGCTTCCGCGGCGGCCTCGTCGCCCATCCGCGCCAGCAGGACGGTCCGGAAGGAGGCGGCTGCCGACGCCAGCGGAGGGTAGACGTCCGGCCGGTTGAGAGCCTCATCCATCAACTTCAGCGTGGTCTGGACGTCGCCACGGACGATCGACGTGATGGCCCGGATCAGCTCGGCCTCGGACGTGTTGCCGATCCGGTCGAGTACGTCGCACTGGGTCTCAGCACCGGCGTGGTCCCCCACCATGGTCGCCATCCGGAACCGCAGCAGGGCCAGATCCCGCGACAGGAACGACGGCAACGGCCCGGCTGACGCGGGATCGGTGGTGAGCTCAGTCAGCGCCTCTTCGAGGCGACCCGCCTCGAGCAGGAGCACGGCTCGCAGGATGGCGCGCAGGGCCGCGACCACCGTGTCGGAGCCGGCCACGTCCGTCGCCACCACCAGCTCGTGCTGGCGCCACGCGCTGTCCAGGTCCAGATGACCCAGCGCCGCGAAGCCCAGGACGACGTGCGCGCGGACGGCGTACTCCCGGGGAAGCCCTTGCTCGCCGGCGGCGTCGAGAGCGGCCTGCGCTGAGCCGGCCGCGTTCTCGATCTGGCCGCGGGTGTACTGCACGACGGCACGGTGGGCCAATCCCCCGCCGATCAGCCGCTGATGGCCGGCCATCCGGGCGGTGACGAGCGCCTCGTCGAGGTGGCTGAGCGCGGCGTCCAGCTCGTCCGCCCACGTCTCCGCAGCCGCGAGCTCGATCAGCAACCAGGCCAGCCGCTCGGGCCCGAGTACGGCGCGCGGCCGGCCATTGGCGTCCGTGGGGTCGAGCGCCAGCAGGGTCCTCGCCCGTCCGATCGCGGCGTGGACGTCGTGCCAGCCATAGCGCGATTCCCACAACCGCAGCAGTACGGCGTCCGCCTCCAGCGCGTTGTCGTCCGGTGTCACCGGCTGCGGATCTGCCGCGGACGCGAGGTCGTTCGCCGATGCCGCATCCATGATCGCGCCGGTCACGTCGCCGGTGGCACGCCGCAGCAGCCCACGGACGCCGACGAGGTGTGGATGCTGCTCGACATAGCCTTCCGGGAGGCTCTCGAAGCCGTCCGCGACGAGGCTCAGATCGCCGGCGGCCAGGATCGCCGGCCCGTGACCGAGCAGGATCCGCGCGACCAGCGCAGGGTCGCCGGCGCCCAGTGCGGCGCGGAGGGCATTGCAGCCATCGCCGCGGTTCTCGTAGTACAGCGCCGACCGATGCTGCGCCGCGGTGACGATCTGTGCGTTCTCGCTGCGCCCGGCCACCCGCCGCCGGAGCAACTCGACGAGGAGCGGGTGGAATCGGTAGAGCGGTTCGCTGCCCGGATCGTCGGCGTACGCCGTCACCAGCAGCCCGCTGCCGGCGAGATCGCCCAGCATCGCGCCGGCGTCCGCGTCACCGCTCAGCATGGCCGCCTGGTGTCCCGTCACCGAGGCGGCCCCGAACGTGCTCAGCAGGACTGCCTGGACCCGCTCGTCGACAGTGCTCAACGTCTCGCCCAGGAGCAGGTCGAGCACCGGCTGCTGGTTGGCAAAGGACCACCCGGTGTCCCCGGAGGCGGCGAGCGTCCGCGCCGCGAGCACCAGGGCGGCCGCCCAGCCTGCGGTCCGCTCCTGGAACAACCGGACGTCCGCCGCGGTGGCGTTCGAGGCATGGGCCTGGACCAGCTCGGTGGCCTCGGCATCGGTGAAGCGCAGATCCCGTGACCGCAGGGTCAGCGCCATCCCGCGCAGTTCGAGCTCGGACACCGGCAGCGGCAGGTCGTACCGGCTGGCCAGCAACAGCCGGACGGCGTGCGGCGACTTCTTCAGGATCTGGGCCAGGCCAGTCACCGTTGCCGTAGGCAGCAAATGGGCGTCGTCGATGACGATCGGATCCGGCGGTGCCGCCGCGTCGGGACCGGCCAGCTGCTCGAGGGCTCCGGCGAGCGCACCGGGCGCCTGCCCGGGTACCCACAGCACGGACTGGCCCGACCGTCTGCGGCGCGCCACCCAGTCCGACAGCAGCACCGTCTTGCCGGTACCGGCCGGTGCGATCAGCATCGTGAGCGGCGACCGTACGCCGAGATCGAGGGCAGAGTGCAACCGCTCGCGGGCCACCAGGGTCAACGGCGGCCGCGGGATGCGACCCGATGCCGAGTGCTGGGACTGCTCGTGCACCCGGTCGGGCTTCAGGCTCGTCACACGCGTCGCCCTCCCCCTGGCTGGGCGGCTCTGCAGTTGGATTGTTCGATCCTGCGTTCCCAAAAACCGAGACTAACCGGTCTACGACGATTCCGGCAGATGCTGAGCGCCGCATGTCGTCCGGTTTCTGGACGCGCACAAGCGTTTGCATCGCTCGCCTGCGCACCGGGTGGACCTCAGGCGCGAGGAACTTTCGCCCCGATCCACACAGCCACGACCACCAGCAGGCCGATTCCGACCAGCCATCCCCACAGGCCCTCGGAGACCGGTCCGAGCCGTCCCAGGCCGAAGCCGCCCGGGTCGCGCTGCTGCTGCAGGCTGACGACGTACGCGATGATGGCCCGCTTGTCCTCGGGGAGGAGGACCGCGTCGGAGAAGACCGGCATCTGCTGCGGGCCGGTCAGCATCGCCTGGTAGAGGTTCCTGGGTGACGTCTCCATCAGCGACGGCGCGTACTTGCCGTTCGGCAGCGCGCCACCGCGGCCGGCGAAGTTGTGACACGCCGTGCAGTTGGTCCGGAACAGCTCACCGCCGCGGGTGACTTCCTCCTGCGTCGCGTTGCTGACGTCGTAGTACTGCTCCGGCGGTATCGCGGGTCCCGGGCCGAGAGAGGCGACGTACGCCGCCAGCGCCGCGATCTCCTCCTCGGTGTAGACCGGAGGCTTCGCCGGGATCTGGGCGCCGGGCTGGGTCGCGGGCATCCGCCCCGTGCTGACCTGGAAGTCCACCGCGGCCGCGCCGACGCCGATCAGCGACGGGCCGGTGAAGTTGCCCTCGCCGTCGCTCCCGCCCTCGGCATGGATGCCGTGACAGCTCGCGCAACCGACCGCGAACAGCTTCTGGCCTTCCTCGATCTGCTGGGACTGCGCTCCGTCGGCGCCCATCGCGCCGTTCGGCACCAGTACGGCGTACGCCAGGCCGACTGTCACCAGCGCAGCACCGATGAGCAAGACCCTGGCGAGTCGGCCTCGGCGCACCGGCCGAGCGCTCGCGCTGTCCGCACCGCGCATCTCCCGCTCCTCCCGGCTGCCGCCCGACCCAGCAGACACGATGCCGCGGCTGCTGGGATCACCCGATTCGGGCGATTTCTGGTCGTACGTCTGTCTGTCTCGAGCCCTCAGCGTGCGTCGCGCTTGGCCTGCCGGCGGGCGCCGGCGGCACGAGTGGACGCGTCCTTCTTCAACCCTCCCGTGGTCTTGGTCGCCCGTCTGGCAGCCACCGACTCGGGTTGAGCGGCGGACGCAGGCTGGGCGGCGGCGCGTGCCGCCGGAGCAGCAGACTTCGCCGCGCGTGCCGCTTCGAGCCGTTCGCTGCGCAGTTCCATCGACGATCGCCTGGCAGCCGCCGCGACTTCCCGGCTCACCTGCGCCAGCACCGTCTCGAACAGCTCCGCCTTGTCACGGTCCCGCTGGTTCTTCGGGTAGGACAGACCCCGCCCGCCCACCTTCGCCACACTCGCACTCGCGCCACGCCGATAGTTCTTCACGTACTTCGTGCGAGCCCGCCGGATCCGCTGGTGCAGCTCGAGGAGCTCGTCCTCGTCCAGGCTCTTCAACGCGTCCCGCTCCGTCTCGGCCACAAGCAGCCGCTCGGCCTCGGTCAACGAGTTCAGCAGGCCTTGATTCATCGCCGCCTCCCTAGGTCGTGTCTGATGGTCCTGTGCCGTAGCGAGCAGGTGCTCGGTACGGTGCATCGGCGTGCTGGAGCGAAGGCCTCGATGTGGTTCATCGTGGCCTTTGCGCCAGTGCGGCGAGGTGCCGTGCCGAGTGCCGCGCAGTAGGCGCAGGACCATCAGACACGACCTCGGCACGACTTTGATAGTGGCGCGCGGTCGTGGGGTTGGTCAACGTTCGCGATGGCATGATGTGCCTGGGTCCAGCGCTATTGGGGGTGGTGACTTTGTGGCCGGTGGTCGGCGCGGTACTGCCGCAGGCGATGGGGATCGCCCTGAGCCCAGTGCCGATGATCTGCATCGTGCTGGTGCTCTTGTCGAGTGGACCGATCCGGGCCGGTCTGAGCTTCTTCCTGGGCTGGGCTGCGGCTCTCGCGATCGCGACCGGGCTCGTGGTGGTGCTGACGGATGCGGTCGCCGAGGAGGGCAGCGAGGGCGCGCGGGACGGCGTGGACATCGTCGAACTCGCGATCGGTGTGGTGTTCGCAGTCCTGGCGGTCCGCTACTGGCGCAAACGCCCGCGACCCGGTGAGCCGCCGCCGCGTCCCGCCATCGTCGACAAGATCACGACCCTCTCCGGGCCTGCTCTCCTGCTGACCGGCGCCGGAGCGGCCCTCGCGAACGTCAAGAACCTCCCCCTCGTCATCGGCGCCGGCACCCAGATCGGCGGCTCCCCTCTCACCGTCGGCGAGCAATTCGCCGCCGCCGCGCTCTTCGTCGTCGCCGCGTCCCTGACCGTCCTCCTCCCACTGCTGGCGGTCATCATCGCCGGCCCGAGGAGATCCGCCCCAGCCCTGTCCTCCCTGGAGCAATGGCTTCTGGCCAACCTGAACACGATCCTCGTCGTCCTCCTGGCCGTCCTGTCCGCGGTCTTGATCGGCCAGGGCCTCGACCTGTTCCGCTGACGCTCCGAACCGCCGTACGGCGCCCCGATGGGTGCCGTGGTACGTCTTGTGGGTGGTGACAAGGTTGTCGGCGGCAACCTGCCAGTGGATCTCGGGAGAGAAGTCCGGGAACGCCGCCCGGATCCCCCGGTAGAGCCCCTTTACACCGGCCTTGTCGGCGCCGGCGCCCGGCTGTGGCGTGTGGTCGACGAAGTCGTCGGACCACAGTTCGTCGAAGAGGTCCCAGTCCCTCCGCCCTGCACTTCGAGACTGTTCCGGCGTACGACGGCGATCGCCGCGTCGCCGACGGTGCTGTTGCCCAGGTCCCGCTTCTGCAGTATGAGTCGGAGGAAGTCGCCGAGCCCGGCGCCGGCCAGGTCCGGATCCGGCAGCAGGCCATCGGGGTGACCTTCGTGGACACCTATTTCCGGAACGGCGCCTTTCCCCTGCCGACGTTTCCGGCGGTCATCGGCGGTGAAGGTGCGGGCGTGGTCGACGCGGTCGGCGCCGGCGTGGACTCGATCTCGGTCGGCGACCGGGTCGGCTCACTCCTCGCACCGTGGGCTCAGCACCTCGGCGCAACGGTCATCACACCTGTTGCCAGCGTCGAGCGAGTCGGGGCCGCGCAGGCTCTCGGTCTGAAGCACGTTGTGGTTGCGGGCACCGGCCGACTCGCCAAGGAGGTCGCCGCAGCGGGCGCCGGTGCCGACGTTGTCTATGACCTCGTCGGTCGCGCGACCTTCGAGGAAGTCGTAGCGGTCCTCCGCGACGGCGGAACACTCGACCTCATCGGCACCGCCTCCGGCGCGCCCGACCTCGACGCCACCGCGCCGGAGAGTCGGCGAATTCGAGTCACCAGGTCGAGCACCAGCGACCACCTCCCGGACCGGGCCACCCTCCTCCAAGCCAGCGAGGACTTGTTCCGTGCCTGGCGCGACGGCGTCTTCGGCACCCGCTCCATCCGCACCTACCCACTGTCCAAGGTCACCCAAGCCCACCAGGCGCTCGAGGCCGGCATCTCCGAAGCAGCGATCGTCCTCGTGCCAGACAAAAGCTAGGCGATGCCCCAGACGTGGGTGGCTGAATGTGCTGTCCGTCAGGATGGGGCGGAATCCGGTTCGGACGATTCCTTGGGCCTGGGATGGTCGCGTGGTGGTGGGTCCGAAGGCCTCTCGCGATGCCATCGCAGCGTCAGGCGCTGAATGAATGGATGACGTTTTGATCGTCGGTGCCGTGCATTGTCAGCAGTCATTTCTGACCACCTTCCCCGTTAATTTCCAGGCACCATACCTCCGCCGCCGGGCCAGAAGCATCACCTCGGCGCACCTGGTGACGTTGAGTGAAAGGCTCGGTCGCGGGGTAACTTCGTTCCCATGACCCGCCCCGCCGAGTCCGCGCGTCCTGATCCGGCGGACAGACCCGCGACGTACGGCGAGGTGTTCGCCGTCACGGAGTTCCGGTGGCTGTGGGGCGCCCAACTCGGGTCGGTGATCGGCGATCAGTTGGCTCGGGTCGCGCTCGCGGTGCTCGTGTTCGACCGGACGGGGTCGGCCGGTCTGTCTGCCGTCACGTACGCGCTGACGTTCCTGCCAGACATCGCCGCCGGCCCGCTGCTGTCGTGGCTTGCGGACAGGTTCCCACGGCGTCGGGTGATGGTGTGGTGCGATCTCACGCGAGCGGCGCTGGTGGCGTTGATGGCGATTCCTGGCGCGCCGATCTGGCTGCTGTGCGTGCTGCTGGTCGCGGTTCAGTTGCTGGCGGCACCATTCCAGTCGGCCCGGGCCGCCATGCTGCCGGACATCCTGAGCGGCGACACCTATGTGCTGGCGAGTTCGGTGTCGAATGTGACCGCGCAGGCCGCACAGTTGGCCGGTTTCGTGACTGGTGGCACCTTGGTGGCTGCCTTCGGGACGAGCCAGGCGCTCGCCCTCGATGCGGCCACGTTCCTGCTCTCCGCGGTGCTGGTCCGGCTCGGCGTCCGGGACCGTCCGTTGCCTACGGCCACCAGCTCGGCCGACCGAATCAGCTGGTGGGGCTCGTTGTCGGCCGGGGCTCGCCTGGTCTGGGGCGATCGACGGTTGCGCTATCTGATCGCGCTCGCCTGTGTGGCCGGCTTCTACGTGAGCGTCGAAGGCCTCGCCGCGCCGTACGCCGCGGTCGTCGGCGGAGGGCCACTCGCGGTCGGCCTGCTGCTCGCCGCGAACCCAGCCGGCCAAATGGTCGGCATGCTGCTCCTGACCCGGCTCGCTCCTGCACGTCGATTGGCCCTGATGGGACCCCTGGCCGTCGGGTCGTGCCTCCCACTGATCGCCTGTCTGATCCACCCTGGACTCTGGGTGACGGTCGCCCTGTGGGCGGTCTCAGGACTGTGCTCGTCGTACCAACTCGCCGCGAACGCGTCGTTCGTGCTGACCGTGCCGGACGCGCAGCGGGGCCAGGCCTTCGGCTTGGCCCGCACTGCGCTCATCGTGTCGCAGGGGGTCGGCGTACTGGCCGCCGGCGCCGCGGCAGACCGGTGGCACCCCGCGTCGGTGGTAGCGATCGCGGGTGCCCTCGGGACTGCCGTGGCGCTCGGCGCGGCCATCGGCTACCGGCGTACGACGACTTCGCCGGCCTAGATAGGGTTGTCGGGGCAGGGCAGTGTGGCTCAGTGCCAGTCGTTGTTGCGCATGGCGACACACCTCCTCCCGGCATCCGGATCGTCCGCCGGCCGGTCAGCCTGAGGCAGTGACGTTGGGTGATTTCGCGGCTACCCTGGTCCGTGGACGAGTGAGGCTTGTGGGGGACCGATTCATGTCGAGTATCCGGCATTGGCGATTTCGGCGACGGCATCGCCGCCGAACCGATACCGAACGCCCGGGCGCGTGGCGTCCCAGCCGCTGGGGACTGTGGTCCGCACCGCCGGTAGTCATCGGCTATGTCCTGGCCGTCGACCTGAGCGCGTTCGTCCTGCTGATCGCTACTGTCCGTGCCATCGACATCCGGGTCCAGGACTGGGTCTGGCTCGGCATGCTCGCGATCGGATCCGCCATCCACATCGAGGCAGCCCGCGGCATCGAGCGCCTCCGTGAGGTCGCCGCCGAGGGCGTTCCGTACGTGAACCTCAAGGGCATGTGGACGTTCGCCGGGGTCCTGGTCCTGCCTCCGCCGCTGGCGTTCGCGCTGATCGCGCTCACCTACACCCATTCGTGGTTCCGGCTCCGCCGGGTCACCTCCTACCGGTGGTTCTTCTCCGCCGCCACCATCGTCCTGGCCGGCGCGGCCGCTGCGGTCTCCCTGGTCTCGCTCTCCCCCGACACGTACCCGGGCTATCCGCCCGGGCCGCTCGGCCTCGTCGCCGTCACCGTCGCCGGGCTCGCGTACTGGTTCGTGAACTACGCGCTCGTCGTCGGTGCGGTCCTGCTGTCCAACCCGGACTCCACCGCCCAGAAGGCGCTCGGCCGACTCAGCGATCAGCTGATCGTCGCCGGATCCCTTGGACTGGGCGTTGCCACAGCCAGCCTGCTCCGGCATGAGCCGTGGACGGTCGTCGTCCTGCTCCTGACCATTCTCGGTCTGCACCGGGCGCTGCTCGTCGGTCAGTTCCAGACCGCGGCGCGCACCGACCCACAGACCGGCCTGGCCAACAGCGTCTTCTGGCACGAGATGGCCGGGAAGGAACTCGCACGGGCGGCGCGGACCCAGACGTCGCTCGGGATCGTGTTCCTGGATCTGGACCACTTCAAGACGGTCAACGACACGAACGGACATCCGGCCGGCGACCAGGTCCTGAAGGCGATCGCCGACGAACTGCGCCGTGAAGTGCGGACCGACGACCTGGTCGGCCGGTTCGGCGGCGAGGAGTTCGCCGTACTGCTGCCCAACACCGACCCGAAGGACACCACCGCGACCGGAGAACGCATCCGGCACCGCATCGAGGCCCTGACGGTCACCATCACCACACCCCGGGGCCAGACCGCTCTCGACGGCCTCACCTGCTCCGTCGGCACCGCGACGTACCCCACCTGCGGAACGACCCTCGAGGAACTCATCCTCGCCGCCGACACCGCCACCTACGTGGCCAAGCAGGCCGGCCGGAACCGCGTCGTCACGGCCCCCGCCACCGAACCGGCCGACGACTCGCCGACCCCCGGCAACTAGGCCGTGCCAGACACGGCCTAGTCCGGACGTCCCCTCCCGCGCGGCCGCGGTCAACCATGGGCGGCCGGCGGTACGACGCGTGCTCACGTCGGGTAGAGCTGCGGTTACCCCTGGACACGGACCACATCGCGGGATTACTGTCTCAGCTCAACTAATTCTATTCACCGTGAGAATAAATGACGAAGCTGGTGCGAGGCAGTGCCGGGACCCGGACGGCGAACCGCGGGGCGATCATTGCCGCGCTGCTGTCGGGTGCCGGGATCGACCGGAAGCAACTGGTCGAGCAGACCGGACTGAGCTGGGCGACGGTGGCCCGGATCGTGGACGACCTGCTCGCCGACGGGCTGGCCCTGGAGCAGCACAAGATCGTCCGGGAAGGTCCGGGCCGGCAGGCTGCCGCGCTCGGATTCAACCCGCGGTCCGGGCTGGTCTGCGGGATCGATCTCGGCGGCACGTACTGCCGGATGGTGATCGCGGACGGGATCGGTTCGGCGATCATCCGCTGCCGGGACGAGACACCGCGGGACCTGGGCACCGCCGAGCTGGCGTCGTGGATCGCGGCCCGGGTGCTCGGTCTGGTCGAGCGGTACGGCGACGGCGTACCGCTGACGTCGGTCGCGATCGGCCTGCCCGGTGTGGTTGCCTCAAGCAAGGACCGGGTGGTCGGCGCGTTCAACCTGCCGCAGATCCTCGGCACCACCTTCGTCGAGACCGTCAGCGCCGAGCTCGGCGTACCGACGATCATCGACAACGACTCCAACCTGGCCCTGCTGGGTGAGCTGCACTACGGCGACCTACCCAGGGACGAGACCGTTGTCTTGTTCAGCCTGGGCACCGGTCTCGGCTCGGCGGTCGCCATCAACCGGCAGGTGCTGGCCGGGCCCGAGGGTCTGCTCGGCGAGTTCGGCCGGCTGCGGTTGCCCGGGCGCAAGGAACGCCTGCGGGACCTGCTGTCCGGTGCGGGACTACTCTCGCTCGCGCAGGCGGCCGGGCATCAGCTCGGCTCGGCCAACGATGTGTTCGCCGACCCGGACCGTTTCGGCGGCCTCGTCGACGAGATCCACGAGGCGCTGCTGCACCTGGTGTCGATCGTCGCTTTGGCCTACGAGCCGAGCACGGTGGTCTTCACCGGCGGCTTCTCCGGGGCGTTCAGCGACTCCGTGCTGGAGACGGTGAGCGCCGAGACGTACGAGACCGTCGGTGTGCACAGCGATCTGCACCGATCCGTGCTCGGCGAGTCCGGCGGCCTGCTGGGTGCGATGGCCGCAGCACTGAGCGGTTACTACACCGCGATCGGGGTGGCGCGCCATCAGGTCGCCTCGATCACCACGTCCGCCCCCGGTGTCGTCGCCCAGCTGGACGGCTGCGCTGTCGACCAATCAGCGAAAGAGGAACCGGCATGAAACGTTGGACGACGTTGGGTGTCATCGCGTCGATCTCGGCCGCCTTCGTCAGCCTGGCCGCCTGCGGCGGGGCCGACTCGAGCACAGCAGCACCGACCAACAAGCTGACGGTCTGGATGATGACCGGCGGCCCGGGTGACAACAAGATCATCGACGACGTGACCAAGCAGTTCCACCAGAAGCACCCCGACGTACAGGTCAAGGTCGAGGTGCAGCAGTGGGACAACATCGTCACGAAGCTGACCACCGCGCTCGCCTCGGACAATCCGCCGGACATCGTCGAGATGGGCAACACGCAGACGCCGATGCTGACGGCCTCGGGCGCGTTGGCCGAGCTGACCGCCGACAAGGCCGGCTTCGAGTCGTCCGACAAGTGGCTGGCCGGTCTCGCCGGGCCGTCGACGTACCAGGACAAGCTGTACGCCGCTCCGCTGTACGGCGGGACGAAGGTGGTCATGTACAGCAAGAAGATGTTTGCCGCGGCGGGCATCGCCAAGCCACCGGTCACCCTTGACGAGCTGGTCGCGGACTGCGCGACGCTGGCCAAGGCGCACACCTCGATCCCCAACTTCTCGGCGTTCTACATGCCCGGCCAGTACTGGTTCGCCGGGATGCCGTTCCTGTTCGGCAAGGGCGGCAAGATCGCCACCGAGGACAACGGCAAGTGGACCGCGACGATGAGCAGCGCCGAGAACCAGGCCGGTCTGGCGGAGTGGAAGAAGTTCCAGAACGCCTGCTCGACACCGTCCTCGATCGGCGCGAACACCGACAGTCCGGATCAGGACCAGATCTTCGCCGACCAGAAGGCGGCGATGATCTACGTGAAGGCGTGGGAGCCGGGCGCGGTGAAGGAGATCAACGCCAAGGCCGCCGCGGACGCCGGCTACTTCATCATGCCCGGCTACGAGGCGGGTGCGCCGCTGCCGGTGATCGTGGCCGGCTCCACCATCGGCATCGCCCAGAACAGCCCGAACAAGGAGACGGCGGTCGACTGGCTGAAGATCATCACCGGCAAGACCTTCCAGCAGACGATGACGCAGACGATCCACCAGTTGCCGGTCGTCACCGACTTCCTGCCGACCCAGAACGTGCCGGACGTGCTGAAGCTCGGCGCCCAGGCCGCGACCGTCAGCCAGGCTCTGCCGGCGACTCCGGGCGAGGCGACGCTGGAAACCGAGAGCTACAACGAGCAGTTCTTCGCCAAGATCGCCAAGGGCAGTGACATCGGCAGTGCCGCCGGCGAGTACGACAAACACGCGACCGAAGCGTTCAACGCTCAATCCGGTCCGCGCTGACGGTAGCGGCTGATGACCTCGCTCACCCAAGCGCCGGAGACGGGAACCGCCGCGCCGACGCCACCACGCAGCGACGAGACGGTCCGGACGAACCGGCTTGCCCGCTTCACGCCGTACGGGCTGGTCGGGCCGGCCCTGCTCGCGTTCGCGGTCGTGCTCGGGTACCCGATGGTGCGGCTGGTCTGGCTGTCGGTGCAGGACTTCGGGCCGCGGTCGCTGTTCACCGGCGAGGCTCCGTTCGTTGGCCTGGGCAACTTCACCCGGGTGCTCGGCGACAGCGACTTCTGGGCCGTCCTGCTCCGCACGCTGATCGTCAGCGTGGCTTGTGTGGCCGCGCTGATGGTGATCGGGTTCCTGCTCGCGTCGCTGCTGCGCCAGGTCTCGAGCTGGGCCCGGGTGATGCTGTCGGTCTGCCTGGTGCTGGTCTGGGCGATGCCGATGGTGTCCGCGTCGATGATCTGGCGGTGGCTGTTCGAGCCGCAGTACGGCGTCCTGAACTGGGTGCTCACACAGCTCAAGGTCTTCGGTGACTTCTCCGCGCACGACTGGTTCGGGTCGCCGGGTCAGGCGCTGTTCCTGATCATCGCGCTGATCGTCTGGAAGGGACTGCCGTTCGTGGCGCTGACCCTGTACGCCGCGATGGGCCAGATTCCCGACGACCTGTACGAGGCGGCCGGCCTGGACGGCGCCGGGCGGTGGTCGATGGCGCGCCATGTCACGCTGCCGATCCTTGGCCCGGTGCTCGCCGTACTCGTGCTGCTGGAAGTGATCTGGTCGGTCAACTCGTTCACACCGTTCTGGGTGCTCACCCAGGGCGGCCCGGACGGCGGTACGACGACGCTCGGCGTCTACTCGTACCTCGAGGCCTTCACCCGCAACGACTACGGCGGCGGCGCGGCCATCGCGATCATCACCGTCATCCTGCTCGCCGCCCTGGCGGTGCTCTACGTACGACGGCTGTTCGCGCAGGGCGAGGTCACCGGATGAGAAACAAGCGAGCAGTCCCCAACACGATCGCCGTACTGGTGTCGCTGGTGGTGATCTTCCCGGTCTACTGGATGTTCGCCACCGCGCTGAAGCAACCGGGCAAAATCCTGTCGGCGACGCCGGAGTTCATCCCGTGGCCGATCAGTCTGGACAACTTCCACACCGCGCTCACCCACGGCTCGTTCCTGCACTACGTCCGCAACTCGTTGCTCGTCTCGGTGTCGACCGTACTGATCGCACTGGTCGTTGCCCTCGGCGCCTCGATCGCACTGGCCCGGTTCCGGTTCCTCGGCCGCCGGGCGTTCCTGATCGGGCTCGTGCTGGTCCAGATGGTGCCGGGGTCGGCGATGGTGATCCCGCTCTACCTGATGCTGCGCTCGGTCGGGGCGATCGACTTCGTCCCCGGTCTGATCATCACCTACATGACCTTCGTCCTGCCCTTCACCATCTGGACCCTGCGCGGCTTCGTGCACGGGATCCCGCTGGAGCTGGAGGAGGCCGCGATGGTCGACGGCTGCGGCCGGTTCGGCGCGTTCTGGCACATCCAGCTGCCGCTGCTCGCCCCGGGCATCGTGGCCACCTCGATCTTCGCCTTCATCAGCGCGTGGGACGACTACCTGTTCGCCTACGTGTTCCTGAAGTCGCAGAGCAACTACACGCTGCCGGTCTGGCTGGTCTCGTTCCAGACCTCCGACGGCATCGACAACGGCGCCACCATCGCGGCGTCGGCGATCTTCTCGCTCCCGGTGCTGGTCGTCTTCCTGCTGGTCCAGCGCCGGCTGGTCGGCGGGATGACCAGCGGCGCCGTCAAAGGATGAATCCCCTCAGGAGGATGTCGTGAGTTCAGAGCTCAAGCGGCTCGCCCATGGTGTGCTGTTCCCCGCTCTCGGCCGCCCCAAGGTCCCCCACTGGGTCGGGTCGCGGATCGAGGCCGGCCTCGGCGGTTTCGTGATCTTCGGCAAGGACATCGTCGACGGTTCGCAGTTCCAGGGATTGGCCGCCGAACTGCATGGTCTGCGTGACCACGTCCTGCTGTCGATCGACGAGGAAGGCGGCGACGTCAGCCGGCTGGCGAACCTCGGCGGCTTCTCGATGCCCGGCAACCGGGCGCTCGGTGAGCTGAACGATGTCGAGCTGACCCGGCAGGCGGCGTTCCAGATCGGCCTGTCGCTCGTCGAGGCCGGAGTCGACTGGGACCTGGCCCCGGCGGTCGACACGGCCGTCAACCCGCTGAGCCCGAACGGGATCCGCTGCTTCGGCGCCGACCGCGACCTCGTCAGTCGGCACACTGCCGCCTGGGTCGAGGGCATGCAGGCAGCCGGGGTCAGTGCGTGTGCCAAGCACTACCCGGGCCACGGCATGAGCGGGACCGATGCACACCTGGCGACGCCGCTTGTCGACGTCTCTCGGGATGAGTTGCTGGCGAGCTATCTCGACCCGTTCCGTGCCGCGATCGAGGCCGGCGTGGACAGCATCATGGTGTCGCACGACCTTGTTCCGCAGCTGGACGACGTACCGGCGACGATCAGCAAGGTGCTCCTGACCGACATCCTGCGCGGAGAGCTCGGGTACGACGGGGTGGTGATCACCGACGCGTTGGAGATGTACGGGATCGCCGACGTGGCGCCGTTGCCGGAGGCCGCCGTACGGGCGATCGAGGCCGGAGCCGACGCGCTCTGCCTTGGATCGTGGGCGTTCCTCGACGACGTGGACGTGGCGGCTACTGCTCTGGTCGAAGCCGTCGAGAATGGGCGACTGCCGTTGGAGCGGTTGCAGAGTGCCAACGAGCGGCTGGCTCGGCTGGGGACTCGGCCCAAGGCGGATGTCTCGCTGCGGGACAACGCCCTCGGTGAGCGGCTGGCCGAGCAGGTGGTGGTGACCCATGGGGATCCGGTACTGCGGGCTGACGCCGTACTGATCATCCGGCTGGAGCCGACGCACTCCCCCGCGGCCGGCTCGTCAGGCTGGGGTGTGGAGAAGCTGCTGCGCGATGCCGGGAAGGTTGTCGAGAGCATCGGGTTGTCGGGGCAGACGTACAACGGGCCCGGGATGGCTCGGGCGGGCGTCGGTGAGTTCCGGTCGGAGTACGGCGCGGACAGTCAGGTGGTGCTGATGGTTCGGGGCGCTCATCGGTTCGACTGGCAGGAGAAGTTGATCGGTGAACTGCAGAGTCAGCATCCGGACATGATCGTCGTCGACATGGGTGTCTCCGGCACGGACTACTCAGGCTTCGCCAGCTGGATCCAAACCTTCGGCAGCGCCCGCGTCTGCGCCGAGGCAGCCACTAGGCGGTTACTCGGCTCATGATCACCGTGGCCAACGCCCGCATCTGCACGCTAACCCTCCTCGAGGGCTGGCTGCAGATGAACGACGGCCACATAACAGCCCTCGGCCCCGGAGAGCCGCCGAATACTGAAGAGATTGTTGACGCGGCCGGGCAGTGGTTGCTGCCCGGCTTCGTCGACACGCATTGCCACGGTGGTGGCGGAGCTGCCCTGTACTCCGGCAACCCCGGCGACGTCATCCAAGCGGCCCGCAGTCACCTCGCGCATGGCACCACCACGCTGATCGCGTCGGTCGCCACCATGCGGCTCGATCGGATGCTCGCCGCCGCCACCGCCATCGCGCGAGCCGTCGCCACCAACCAGGCACCGAACATCCGCGGCATCCACTTCGAAGGCCCGTTCCTGTCGCCGAAGCGCCGCGGCGCACAGACCAAGTCCGCCCTCCTCACCCCCGACGAGCGAGTGTTCGCCGACCTGATCGACGCGGCCGGCGGCCTGGCCGTCTCGATGACCATCGCCCCCGAACTCCCCGGCGCCATCGACCTCATCCACCGCCACCACGAGCAGCTCACCTTCGCCGTAGGTCACACCGACGACGACGGATCCCACACCCGCGAGGCGTTCGACGCCGGCGCCCGTACGGCGACCCACCTCTTCAACGCGATGCCCACCATGACCCACCGCCACCCCGGCCCGGTCGGCGTCGCCCTCCTCGACGACCGAGTCGCCTGCGAACTGATTGCCGACGGCACCCACCTGTCCCCCGAAGCCCTGACGGTCGCGACCCGAACCGCAGGCCCGCACCGCTCGATCCTGGTCACCGACGCGATGGCCGCGACCGGCCTCGGCGACGGCGACTATTCGTACGCCGACCGCCACGTCACCGTCCACCACGGCATCGCCAAACTCCGCGACACCGACACCCTGGCCGGCTCGGTCCACTTCCTCTCCGACGCGCTGGCGAACGTCGTACGCCTCCTCCACCTGACTCCCCCACAAGCCGCCCCACTCGTCTCCACCAACGCCGCCCGCCACTACGGCCGGCACGACCGCGGCACCATCGCCGTCGGCCAAACCGCCGACCTGGTCCTCCTCTCGGAGGACCTCACGGTCCGGTCCGTCTACCTGGCAGGCAAGCCCATTGATCGTTAGCGCTCACCCTGACTGAGCGAAACCGCGACGGCGCGTGCGCAGACCCTCACACTGAGGCGATCCATCCCGCCGTCCAGGCCGGAACGAGGTGATCGTCATGAGTACGGCAGCCCTCCCCGCGCTCCACTCCTGGCAACCGTCCGCCCCCTCCCCCCGCCGTACCCAACGGCTGGTCGACATCCTCGACCTCCTGACCACGCGCGGCGCGATGTCCGTCGGCGCCCTGTGCGGCGAACTCCAGGTGTCACCGGCGACGCTGCGCCGGGACATGACCCACCTGCAGGACCAGGGCCTGGTCTCCCGGACCCGCGGCGGCGCCCGCGCCAACACGGGTCCTGAACTGCCGGTCCGGCTCCGGGACACGAAGTCCCCGTTGGCCAAGCATGCGATCGCCGTCACGGCTGCTGCGCTGCTGCCGACCGACAGGCCGCTCGCGGTGGCGATCGGTGGCGGATCGACGACTGCCGAGGTCGCCCGTGAACTCGGTCACCGGCAGCGGCTGACCATCGTGACGAACGCGCTCACCACCGCGGCCGCGGTGGCGGCGCGGCCGAACCTGCAGGTGATCATGACCGGTGGGGTGATCCGGGCGAGCTCGTTCGAACTGGTCGGCAGCCTGGCGGAGAACGCGTTCAACGGGATCAACGTCAACCTGGCCATCCTCGGCGCCGACGGTGTCAGCGCCGCCCACGGCGTCACCACCCACGACCACACCGAGGCCCGCACGAATCACGCCATGGTGACCCATGCGCACCGGCTGATGGTGGTGGCCGACGGTTCCAAGGTCGGTCAGACCACTGTGGCCAAGGTCGCCGACGCGTCGGAGATCGACGTACTGGTCACCGATCCGTCGGCGGATCCGGACGAACTCGCGCGGCTCACCGGACTGGGCGTCACGGTGCACCTCGCCCGGATCTCGGCCGACGTCTCACTCCCGCTCAGCTGAGGCCGCTCAGCCCTTCACCCCGGAGAACGCGATACCGCTCATCAGGTGCCGCTGGAAGACGATGAACACGATGATCACCGGCAGGCTCGCCAGCAGCGATCCGGCCATCAGCACCGGGAAGTTCGTCGTGTACTGCCCCTGCAGACTTGCCAGACCCGCGGAGACCGGCATCTGCCGGGGATCGGAGTTGACCACCAGCGGCCAGAGCAGGTCGTTCCAGGACCAGATGATCACCAGAACGCCGAGCGCGATCATCCCGGGTGCGCTCATCGGCAGCATGATCCGCCAGAAGATCTGCAGGATGTTCGCACCGTCGATCCGCGCGGCCTCCTCGATCTCCATCGGGATCTGCCGGAAGAACTGCCGCATCAGGAAGGTCCCGAACGCGCTGAACATGCCGGGCAGGAACAGCGCCGTCAGTGTGTTCAGCAACCCCAGACCCTGCATGATCTGGTACTGCGGCAACAGGAACACCTGGTACGGAACCATCGTCACCGACAGGAAGATCGCGAACAGTACGGCGTTGCCGCGGAACCGCATCCGGGCGAAGGCGAAGCCGGCCAGCGAACTGAACAGCACCTGACCGACGGTCCGCGCGATGGTCATCACAGTGGTGTTCATCAACTCCCGGCCGAACGGCAAGGCGCTGAAGACGGTCGTCACGTTCGACCACTGCGGTGAGTGCGGCAGGAACGTCGGCGGCACGCTCACCGACTCGCCGAACGTCTGCAGCGAGGTCGAGAGCTGCCACAGGAACGGCCCGACCATGAAGATCGCACCGAGGCACAGCACCAGATGCGCGATCGGGTGCCGCGGCCGGAAACGCCTGCGGCCTCGCCGGGCAGTCAACTGCATTGAGTCAGCCATAGTGCACCCACCTCTTCTGCAGCCGGAACTGCGCCGCGGTCAGGATCAGGGTCGCGATCAGCAGCAGTACGCCGATCGCCGCCGCATAACCTCCGTCGTGCTCGGCGAACCCGCGCTGGTAGAAGAGGTAGACCAGCGTCTCGGTCCTTTCGATCGCCGGACTCTGCTGGCCCACCATCAGATAGATCAGGTCGAACGCCTGCAGTGAGTTGATCACCGTGATCACCGTGACGAAGAAGATCGACGGCGTCAGCAGCGGAACCGTGACGTGGAAGAACTGCGCCAGCCGGCCGGCACCGTCCAGTTCGGCGGCCTCGTAGTAGTCGACCGGGATGCCGCGGATACCGGACAGGAAGATCACCATGTTGTAGCCGATCGACCCCCAGACCCCGACGATGCTGATCGCGAAGATCGCGGTCGCGGGATCGGACAGCCAGTGCGGACCGTCGATACCGATCTTGGACAGCAGCCAGTTGATCAGGCCGTAGTCCCCGTTGAAGAGCCACTTCCAGGTCAGGGCGACCGCGGCCGGCAACGTGACCACCGGCAGGAAGTACAGCGTGCGGTAGATGGTGACGCCGCGCATCCCGGGGAGACTGAGCAGCGCCGCCACGACCGCCGACAGCGGCACCGCGAGCAGCGTGATCGCGGTGATGATCGCCGTGTTGACGATGGCATGGAAGACGTCGGAGTCGGCGATCAGCGTGCGGTAGTTCTCCAGCCCCGACCAGGCGTGCCCACCGAACGCGCCCCAACTGGTGAAGGAGTAGTAGATCGTCTGGAACGTCGGCCAGATCTCGAAGACGGCGAGCCCAGCAGCGGCCGGCAGCAGCAACATCAACGCCCACCAGCCGCTGTCCCGGGTCGGCGGTCGCGGCCGCCGGCGGCGAGCCGGGCCGGCCCGCCGGCCGGTCTCACCGCCGGTCAGCACATCGGGTGGCGCTGTCGCGGTGCCCTGGCCGCTCACTTCTTCTCCTTCGACAGCGCGGTGTTCATCATCTCCGCCACGCTCTTCGAGACGTCACCGACCGGGGCCTTGCCCGTCCAGGCCTCGGCGAACTGCTTGGTCACCTCGTCGCGCCAGACGGAGGTGTCGGTCGAGGCCGGGAACGGCTGGGCGTACTTCAGATGATCGACGAAGACCTGCAGGTCGAACTCCGGCATCGCCTTGGCGTAGGCGTCGGCATGCCCCTGGTACGCCGGGATCACGGTGCCGGTCTTCGCCTGGATCTCGGCGGCCTTCTCGGACCCGAGGAACTGCAGGAACTGCCACGCCTGCTCGGGATGCTTGGTCTTGGCGGAGATGCTGTCGGCCAGCCCGTTGCTGTAGTACTCCCGCTTCCCGGTCGGACCGGCAGGCAGCGGCGCGATGCCGATGTTGGCCTTGCCGTACGGGACGGCGGCGATCTCCTCGGGTTCCCAGGAACCGCAGTACCGCATCGCGACCTTGCCGGAGGTGAGCATCGCGAGCGGGTCGGTGTCGGTGGTCTGCTGCAGCGTCGGCGAGACGTGGTACTTCGTGATCATGTCGGTCCAGAACTGGATGCCCTGGATCGTCGCGTCCTGGTCGTACCCGGACCTCTTGCCGTCGGGCGAGATCACCTGTCCGCCGACCTGCGGCACGGTCAGGTACCAGCTCAGCTCGTCGGCCTCCGGTGCGACGAAGCCGTAGACACCCTTCTGCTTGTTGGTCAGCTTCTGGGCCGCGGCGATCACGTCGGTCCACTTCCAGGACGCGTCCGGGTGCTTCACACCGGCAGCGTCGAAGAGCTTCTTGTTGTAACAGAGCCCGAAGCCGTTGACGTCCTTCGGGATGCCGTACAGCTTGCCGTCGACCGTGTAGGCCTTGGTGACGGCCGGCACGTACACGCTCGTGTCCAGCTTCGACTTCTTGACCTGGTCGTCGAGCGCAGCGATGCCACCGCCGATGGCGTAGTACTGGGCGTAGACCATGGTCATCCAGAACACATCGGGCCCGCTGCCCGCGGTGACGCTGGTCTGCAGCTTCGTCCAGTAGCTCTCCCAGGGCGTCACCTGGACCTGTACGTCGATGTTCGGGTGCTGGGCGTGGAACTCCTGGATGATCTGTTTCATCGCGGCTGCCTGCGCCTGGTCCCAGATGGCGTAGGTGAGCGTGACCTGCTCGTCGCTGTCGCCGCCGGACTCCGACGATCCTGAACAGGCGGCCGCGGCGAGCAACAGTGGGACGAGCAACAGACTCAGTAGACGCTTCATGCGGACTCCTTCATGAGTGGGCGGCCTGGGCTGAGGAAGTCGAGTCGGGCCGGCATCTGGTCGCCGAGTGCATGCCGAGCCGCCAGGTCGCCGAGCAGAGGCCCGAGCGTCAGGCCCCACGCCCCCAGGCCGGTGGCGACGTGGATCGCCGGCGCTACCGCCCCCACCAGGGGCAGACCGTCGCTGGTGGCCGGGCGCAGGCCGACCCTGGTCTCCAGGACTGTGGCGCCGGACAGGCCCGGCGCCAGGTTCAGTGCGGCATTCAAGACCGACTGCTGTCCGCCGGCCGTCACCCGTGCGTCGAAGCCGACGTCTTCGTGGGTGGCACCAACGACGATGCGGTCGTCGAAGCCGAGCAGGTAGCCGGCACCGGGCGTGTTGACCACCGGACGCATGCCGGTCTGCTGTCCATCGAGTCGCAGGTGCACCAGCTGCCCACGGATCGGCCGGATGTCGACCTGTACGCCGAACCCGGCCAGGTCTGCTCCCGCCCAGGCACCGGTCGCGAGCAGCACGGCCCGTCCCTCGATCACACGGTGCCCGACGCGGACCCGCGGTACAGGATGCTGCGCGTCCAGCATCCCGGCACCGGGGATCACCTCGAGTCCGGCACTGTCGGACTGGGCCTGCGCGCGCCTGCGCGCCGCCGTCATCAACCGGTCGTGCAGCCGCGAACCGACGACTCGGCCAACCTCGGCGATGAAGATTCCGCGCAGATCACCGCGCAGTTCCGGCCAGTACTTGCGAAGGTCTGTGCCGTCGACGGTCTCGACCGGTTTGGTGACGCCATGCGCTCGACGCCCCTCTGGACGAGAGAGGCGCTCGGTCACCGCGTCGAGGGCCGCCAGCTCGTGCGGATTGTTGCCGGCCACCACTAACTCGCCGACCTGTTCGAACGTCGCCGACCCGGCTCCGGCCGGATCGACCGCGTCCAGCTCGGCCAGCAGACTGCGGTAGTAGCCGACGCATTCGGTGATCACCGACGTCCAGTCGGGACGCTGCTCGCCACGATCGAGCGCGACCGGGGACACGATGCCCGCTCCGGCATCGGTGGCACGACCAGCCAGGCCGGCGTCGACGACGGCGACCCGCGCGCCCTTCCGGACGCCCGCCAACGCCGCACTCGCTCCGACGATGCCGCCGCCGAGGATGATCAGGTCAAAGTCCGCCATCGCTGTTTCCTGCCTGGGCTTGCGCGAGTGCCGGGATGAACGCGCGGGCGTTGTCGCCTTCGACCCGCGCGGCCAGCTCGTCCGGCAACCCGAGGCCCGAGATCGTCCAGCGTCCGTTCGGCGGTGGTTCGCTCGACGAGTAGGCGAAACCTTCGTCGGCGCTGGCCAGGAAACGCAGGTACATCCGGTAGTCGGCGACCTCGGGCGGCGCGCAGTCGGTGCCGAGCAGCACGCGATCCGGATGCCGTTCGATCAGAGCTCTGGTACGCCGTGGCTGGCGGCCGAGCTCGGCGATCCGCGCGGCGAGGTCGACGCGGTAGTTCGGGTAGCGGTCGAGCATTTGCTCAACCCAGTCGAGGTTCTCCGCCAGGCAGCCGACATGGGCACCGATGAAACGCACCTGCGGGTGCGCAGCGATGACGGCCTCGAGCGCGTCCAGCAACCGCTGCAGTGGCGGGAACTCGGGCCCGTAGAAGTGCCAGTCGGGATGCCGCAGCAGTTCCTCGAGCCGTTCGTTGTGACGATCGAGTGGCTGGAAGAAGGCGGCTGGGTCAGCGGTGTGGATCAGGGCCGGCACACCCGACTCGGCCAGCGCGTCCCACAGCGGTTCGAGCCGTTGATCGTCGAGGAAGATCAGCTCGGAGTTCTCGTCGCGAATCCGGAGGCCGATGTCCTTCCAGAGCTTGAGTCCGGCCGCGCCACGGCGTACCGAATCTGTCAGCGAGGCACCCATCCGGTCGCCCCAGCCTGGGGTCGACGTGTCGGACCAGTCCAGGCGGGCGAAGGTGACGAAGCGACCAGGGTACTGGCGGTCGTAGCGATCGAGATTCGCCTCGAGCTCATCGGTCCATTCACCGTCGAGGTTGACGATGGTTGCCACGCCCGCCTCGTCCATGGTCTTGATCAGGGCGTCCGGTTCGGGTGCGCGCCAGACTCCGGTGTTACGGCGTCCCAGATGGTTGTGTACGTCGACGATCGGCGCGGCCGGATCGGTCACGGTGGTCGTTGCGGTGGTCATCATCGAGACCGGCGCGAAGTCGCGCAGCCGGACATCAGCGAGTGGCTCGGGCATTCGTCCCTCGATTCACAGCACGGTTGGAGAACCAGCCAGATCGGGGCCGAGGCTAGGACCGTCGTCGATCGGCGACCAGGAAACGATCAGTCGAAGTGATCGGTTGCTCCGGTCGAACAAAGCAGATGACGAGGCGGGCGTTCGACCATAGGGTCGAAGTTCGGTGCACCATGAGGAGGCCTCGTGTTCCAACCGTTGCATGCGTCCGCGACCCGAGCCGTCGAGAAACTGCGCGACATCGGTGAACCGCTTCCCGAAGACCTCGCCGGCCGCTTGGCCAAGCTGGCGGACGACTCGCAGTCCGATGCCGTGCGGTCCGCCGCGGTCGAGGAGCTGCTGCGGCCGTACGTCCTGGTCGACGTGGAGATCGACGAGCGGGGCTACACGGCGAGTACGCCGGGCGCGGCTCCACCGCGACTCGTTCAGCACGGGTGGCGCAGCTTCCTGGTCCGGGTCGTGAATCCGCATCGGTTGCTGGGCGACCTGGCCGGCGGTCCAGGCGGCGTACTCGGACTGGTTGACCACCACAGCCATGCCGCGCGGATCACGCTGCACGACACGCTGACCGTCGTACCCCGGATCGAGACCAGCTGGCTGCAGGCGAAGCTCGCCGGTCCGACCGACGTGTCGGGGCTCGATGTCGAGTACAAGGTCATGAGTCTGTACAGCCGCGACGGCGGGAGCCGGCGCGGCGAGATTGCCTTCATCCTGGCGGTGGAGGAGGCGACGGAGAGCCTGACCCGGCCGCCGTTCGCGAAGGCCGGCCAGCGGATGGGATTCGAGAGCCGTCAGTACCACGCGGCAATCGAGTTCGATTGTCTGCCGGCCCGCGACATCCGGTTCGACATCCGGGAGCCCGACGGCAGCAGCTGCGTGGCGGCGCTGACCGTCCGCGACTCCCAGCGGCGGGCGTATCCATCGAAGGCGATGCGGCTGGCGCCCGACATGTTCTTCCACGAACACGTCTATCGGGCGACCGGCGAGGTCATCACCCTCCCGGCCGGTCAGTACGAGATCTCCGCACGCCGCGGACCGGAGTACCGCGAAGTCCGCGTCGACGTCGACATCGAGGCCGACACCGAGTCGGTCACGATCGAGCTCGATCGCTGGGCCGATCCCGCCACTCGCGGCTACTACTCCGGAGACCCGCACATCCACGCCGGTGGCTGCTCGCACTACAGCGTGCCGTCCGAGGGCGTGAACCCGGAGACGATGATCCGGCACGTGCGCGGCGAAGGACTGTGGATGGGCAGCGTGCTCACCTGGGGGCCGTGCTACTACCACCAGAAGCAGTTCTTCAGCGGCTCGTCGATCAGCCCGCGCGCCGAGCTGGAGTACCCCGACATGCAGCGCGCGCAAGGCATGACCTGGGATCCGCAGGACACCGACCACGACGGCCAGAGCCTGCTCCGGTACGACCTGGAGGTGTCGGGCTTCCCGTCCAGCCACTCCGGTCACGTCATCCTGCTCGGGCTCACCGACCAGGACTATCCCGGCACCAAGGTGATCGAGGACTGGCCGTCGTGGAACCTGCCGGTGATGCGCTGGGGCCACGCGCAGAACGCGATGGTCGGCTACGCGCACTGCGGGCTCGGCCTTGCGGTCGGCACGGAGGAGCTGCCGAACTACGTCATCCCGGAGTTCCAGTCGATCGGCTCCAACGAGATCATCGTCGACGTACCGCTCGGCGCCGCCGACTTCCAATGCGGTGCGGAGTTCTCCCCCGCCGCTGAGATGAACATCTGGTACCACCTGCTGAACGTCGGCTACCGCACTCTGATGCTCGGCGAGACCGACTACCCCTGCATCTACGACGACGGGCCTGGCGTCGGGCGCACGTACGTCCGGCTGCCCGAGCCGCCGCAGGGCGATCAGGCGCTGGAGTCGTGGCTCGGTGGGTTGAAGGAAGGCGCGTCGTACTTCGGTGACGGCCGCAGCCACGTGTACGACTTTGCCGTCGATGGCGACACCGGGCGGGAGCGTAGCGTCGATGCTGCTGGACCGGTTCGGGTCAGCGCGACGGTCGCGGCCTGGTTGCCCGAGCAGCCGCCCGCGGCACCTGCGGCGGGCCAGCCGGCGTACAGCGCACCGGTCGGCTGGCACATCGAGCGCGCCCGGATCGGCCAGACTCGCACTGTGCTGGTCGAGGTGCTGGTGAACGGCATACCGGTGGGGTCACAGGAGGTGCTTGCCGACGGCAACGAGCAGGCGGTCGAGTTCCACGTACCGCTGGAGCGTTCGTCCTGGGTAGCGTTGCGGATCCTGCGCAGCGTGCACACCCAGCCGACCTTCGTCGAGATCGCGGGCCGGCCGATCCGGGCCTCGCGTCGCAGCGCGCAGTGGCTGCACGACTCGGTCGACGCGCTGTGGAAGGCGAAGTCCGGCTTCATCCGCGAGACCGAGCGAGCGGAAGCGCGAGCGGCGTACGACGCCGCGCAGGCCGCCTACCTGACCCGTCGGGGCGAATGCGAGGTGGACTGATGATGCACGGCGAGGCAGCAGGGTGTTGCGGCCCGGTCGACACCGCGGCGCCGATCTCGGTCGCGATCAACCCGGAGGCGCGCGTGAACGTCGCCCGGACCGCAACCCGGGTGCAGAGTCTGACCACGGGCGACTGGCACACGATCGACATGACGATCGTCAACCAGGGCTATGTCACGGGCCAACTGGCGATCGAGAGCCCGCCGGTGCCAGGCGTCGAGCTGGACCTGCCGCTCCACGAACTCACCGGCGAGCCACGCCAGGAGGGCGGCTTCCGCGTCCGCTTCAACGCACCAACCGTTGTGGACATCACCCTCACCTTCCGAGCGCTAGGAGCCCTAGGCGGTCTCGCCAACCACAGCTCCCTAAACATCGTCCTCCGCTCCACCACCCACACCGAGCATCCCCACAGAACCCCCCTCACCGTCCTAGGCGGCTGAGCCTCTCGGCCTAGGAATCCGTCTGCGCCCGGAGGCGGGCGGCGTCGCGGCCGGGTGGCAGGCCGAAGTGGCGGCGGTACTCGCGGCTGAACTGCGACGCGCTGTCGTACCCCACGCGGAATCCAGTGGTGGCGACGTCGCCCGCACCGGACAGCAAGAGCAAACGGGACTGCTGGAGCCGCACCTGCTTCTGGAACTGGAGCGGACTGAAGGCAGTGACGGCCAGGAAGTTCCGATGGAACGACGACACACTCATTCCACACATCCCGGCCAGTTCCTGCACGCGGAGCGGCTGATCGTAGTTGTCGGTGATCCATCGGACCGCGCGGCTGATCTGCGTCAGTCCGCTGTCGGTCATCGCGATCTGCCGCATCGCCGGACCCATCGGTCCGTTGAGGAGATACCACAGGATCTCCCGCTCGATCATCGGCGCGAGAACCTCACGATCCGCCGGCCGCTCGATCAACGTCAGCATGCGTACGGCGGCGTCGATCATCGCCTCGCTCGCGTCGGCGACTCCGAGGGCCGACACGGCCGGCCGCTGACTCGGCCTCTCCTCCAGCAGGAGTGTGGCGACGACCGCGGGACGGATGACGAGTCCGAAACCAAGCGCCGGTGTCTCCGCCGAAGCCTCGACGTAGTGACCGGTGATCGGGAGGTCCACGGACGCGACGAGGTACTGCCCTTGGCGGTACTCGTACGTGCGGTCGCCCAGCGCGATCCGCTTCGCGCCCTGGGCAATCAGCGCCATCACGGTCCCGGATCGAGAGGGGGTCGGCTCCCCGACCCGTGTCTCCGCCGACGCCAGTACGCCGTCGATCCGCGTGGTCTGGTCGGGACGAGCATGCCTGGCGATGAGATCGACGAGCTCAGCCAACCGTCGGGTCCGGCCGACTCCGGTCTCCGCACCCCGTTCCATGGGCAGAATCATACAACCCAACACACAGCGTGACGCCGGAGCTGGTGGCCGGGTCAGTAGGATCGGGCAAGCATCGATTCCTTTGCGCGGTGACCGGGATCTACATGGTGGGAGGCGCAGGCCTCTCTCATGTACGCCGAGAACGAAAGGCTCCCGCGACCATGCACGCGCTGCAGCAGACATCCCTCAACGGCCCGCAGGACATGCGCCTGATCACCGACGCGCCGATGCCGAGCCCGCGCAAGGACGAGGTCCTGATCCGGGTCGGCGCAGCCGGCGTGAACTTCGCCGACATCTCGAAGGCCCACGGCACCTTTCTGGACGGTCCGCGACCGCCGTACCTCGCCGGTTTCGAGGCCGCCGGGGAGGTCGTTGCCATGGGCAACACAGTGACCGGCCTGAGGCCTGGGACCCGCGTCGTCGGTGTCGGTTACGGCGCTTTCGCGGAGTACATGGCGCTCCCCGCGGCTGCGGCGATGCCATTGCCCGACGGCTGGACGGAACAGCAGGCGCTGGGCCTGGTCGTGAACTGGCCCACCGCGCTGGCCGCACTCAACCCTCTGGGCGGCATCCTTGCAGGGCAGACCGTGCTGATCCACGCCGCCGCGGGCGCGACCGGCCAGGCCGCGGTCACGATGGCCAAGTACTACGGCGCGACAGTCATCGCCACCGCGTCGCCGAGCAAGCACGAGACAGTGCTCGCATCCGGCGCCGACCACGTCCTGGACTCCCTCGGCGGCGACCTCGCCGGCGAGGTGCTGCGGCTGACCGGCGGTGCTGGCGCCGATCTGGTGCTGGAGTCGGCAGGCGGCGTCACCTTCGACGCCAGCTTGGCCGCAGCCAAGCGGGTCACCGGCCGGGTCATCGTGTCTGGCCTGCCGGGCGGCGAAGCGGCGATCACCAACTGGGACCTGGTGTACAAGCACCAAGTCCACCTCATCGGCTTCAACCTCGGCGTACTCATCCAGGCCGCACCGCAAGTCTTCGGCGAGGTCATGGGCGAGCTGTCCGGGCTCATCGCTGCGGGCGTGGTGCCGCCCGGCCGGCCCACGGCGTACGAACTGGCCGCCGGTCCGAAAGCGCTTGCGGAACTGGAAGCCAGGGCCACCGTCGGCAAGCTCGCCCTACTGCCCTGAACGGGTGGGAGATTTGATGGCTAGGCTCGCGGCGTGACATCGCAGCCGCGGGCGGCACCGGATCAGGACACCTTCACCGCCGAGACCGCGCGGTACCGCCGGGAGTTGCTGGCGCACTGCTATCGCATGGTCGGCTCGGCGCACGACGCCGAGGACCTGGTGCAGGAGACCTATCTGCGGGCGTGGCGATCGTACGGCGGCTTCGAGCGCCGAGCGTCGATCCGGTCCTGGCTCTACAAGATCGCGACCAACGTCTGTCTGAGGGCGCTGAAGCCGCGCCCGATCCGGGTGCTGCCCTCGGGCCTGGCAGGCCCGTACGACGGACCCGATCGGGCACCGAGTCTGGTTGCACCAGGCGAGGTCTCGTGGCTGGAACCGTTGCCGGACCAGTGGATCGCCCCGCCCGCCGACGATCCCGCCGCGGTCGTGGTGGCGCGCGAGTCGGTGCGGCTGGCGCTCATCGCCAGTCTGCAGCACCTGCCTGCTCGTCAACGGGCGATCCTCATCCTGCGCGACGTACTAGCCTTCTCCGCCGCGGAGACGGCGGAGATCCTCGACACCACCGTCGCGGCGGTCAAGAGCGGTCTGCAGCGCGGGCGCGGGCGGTTGGACGAGTTGCAACCGGAGCCCGCGGCGCTGCTCGAACCGACCGACCGTCGAGCACGTGCATTGCTAGACGGCTACATCGCGGCCTTCGAGCGCTCCGATACCGGCCTGCTGGAACAGGTACTGCGCGCGGACGCGACGCTGGAGGCGACGCCGTTCCGAGACTGGCAGTCGGGCCGAGCGATGTGCATCCACGTGCTCGACGCGTACGTGCTGGGTGCACCCGGCGACTGGCGGATGATCGCAACCACCGCCAACGGCCAGCCGGCCGCTGTCGTCTACCACCGAACCCCAGACGGCACACTCCGACCCGACGGCGCCGTCGTAGTAGCCCCCACCCCCACCGGCATCACAGCCGTCACCAAGTTCCACGACCCCACGCTCGTCACGACCTTCGGCTTCCCCGACGTACTCGCGAACTGACTCTTCGCGCTGGCTTGGAGCCGCGGCATTGTGCTGTGGATCTTGGCGTGTTTGTACGTTGCGACGAACCACGTAGACGTCTACCGCACCCTCCAACAGCTCGCGACCGTCGCACGCAGCGACGCCGACAACTACTCGCTCCTGCGGCTCTGCGACTGGGCACTCGCCTGCCCTCTCACGCACGTGTGCGGCGTATCTCCACCCCCTGCCCTAGCGGAACGGAGCATTCCGTTCAAGTGGTAGCCTGGGTGACATGCCGAAAGCTCTCAGTGGCCGGCGGGCCCAGGCGGCCCGCAACGACGAGGTGATCCTGGGCGCGGCCCGAGCGGTGTTCATCGCCGATCCCGGCGCCCCGATTTCTGCGGTCGCGGAGCGTGCCGGGGTCGGTATCAGCGCGCTCTACCGGCGCTACGCGAGCAAGGAGGAGCTGCTCCGCAAGCTCTGCAGCGACGGGCTGGCCAGGTACATCGAGGAGTCGGAGAAGGCTCTGGCCGACGACCGCGAACCGTGGATCGCGTTCGGAGCGTTCCTGCATGCGCTGGTCGACGCCGACACCAACTCACTGACCCAGCGGCTGGCGGGGACGTTCACCCCGACGCCCGACCTCTGGAAGGACGCCGCCCGGGCGGCTGAGCTGAATCAGTCCATCTACACCCGGACGAAGGAGCACCTCCGGCCGGGGATCGTGGTCGAGGACTTCGGGGTGATCCTGGAGCAGATCACGTCGATCAAGTTCGGCGACGAGGCCCGGACGAACCAGCTCCGGCATCGGTACCTCACCCTGATGCTGGAGGCGATGCATCGGTCCGGAGAACAACCGGGCGGCGCGTCGGAGCTCCCAGGACCGCCCCCCACCAACGACGAACTGACCAACCGCTGGCGCGCCTGAGCCATGCGGATTCTGTTGCGGGTCAAGCCGGGCGCCTCGCGGACTGCGGTCGGTGGCCGGTACGACGGTGCGGCCGGGCCGGCCCTGGTGGTCGCGGTGGCGGCCCGTGCGGTCGAAGGCCAGGCGACGAAGGCTGTCCTGGAGGCGATCGCAGCGGCGTTCGGCGTACGACGTTCGGCGGTGACACTGGTGCGCGGCGCGATCAGCCGGGACAAGCTGGTCGAGGTCGAGGGCGATGACACGGAGATTCGGCCCAGACTCGAGGAACTCCTCGGCCGGATGGGTGATCGCGATGCCTGATGTGTTGAGCGTGCTGGCCGGCCAGCAGTACGAGTGGGACAAGCACGACGCGTTGCGGCTGGACGAGCGCTATCGGACTCGGCATCTCCCGTTACTCGTCGACCGGCCTCGCGATCCGCTCGGGCCGGATCCTGGGCCGGGTGAGTTCTGGCCGCCGGCGCGCTCGTTGGTCGTCCCCCTACCGGACCCACGCCCGGAGCCGTTCCTGTCTGCGTTGGCTGATTCCAGTCTGGCCGAGTTGGTCTGGTGGCGCGGGCTCGAGCTGAGAGCCGACCGGTTCCACGCGACGCTCGTCCACGGCAGTGACGAACCACGCAACCTCGACGTACCGATCGATCTTGTCATCCGCGGACCGTGGATCGGACAGTTCAACACCGGCCGGATCTACCTCCCGGTCGAGCCGGCCGACGAGCAAGCCGCACTCGCGCTCGCCGCCGACCGGCCACTGCTGGCCGGCTACCTCCAGCTGACCGCAGACGTCACCGGCAACGCCTACACCGAACTCCGCGACCTGGTGGCAACCTTCCAACCTCTGAGGATCCCGGTCCGCGTCCCCCGCCTGCACGTCCTGGAAACAATGGACGACCTTGCCCTGAGATCCCGCATCTTGACCAGCTGAGCATGAACGCCTTTGGACTCGTTTCGGATGTGTCAGCCGAGGCGGGTGACCAGTCCCGCTTCGTAGGCGTAGATGACGGCCTGCACCCGGTCGCGCAGGCCGAGTTTCATCAGGACGTGCCCGACGTGGGTTTTGACCGTTGTCTCCGACACGAACAGGGTGGAGGCGATCTCAGAGTTCGTCAGTCCGCGGGCCAGCAGTCGCAGCGTTTCCTGTTCTCGCGCGGTGAGAGTTTCGTGTCGTGCCGGCCCGGCGTCGGTCGTCCGCGGTCGCTGCAGGAATGACTCGATCATTCGGCGGGTCACGGACGGTGCGAGCAGTGATTCACCGGAGTGCGCGGCGCGGATTCCCGCGACCAGCAGCTCGGGCCGCGCGTCCTTGATCAGGAATCCGCTCGCTCCGGCTCGGAGCGCGTCGAAGACGTATTGGTCGGTGTCGAAGGTCGTCAGCATGATGACCCGCGATCGGGTGGTGCGGTCGGCCAGCAGCCGGCGAGTGGCCTCGATGCCGTCCATCGCGGGCATCCGTACGTCCATCAGCACGATGTCGGGCCGCAGCCGCGCGGCCAGCTCGAGAGCCTCGGCGCCGTCGGCGGCCTCGCCGACAACGGTGATATCCGGCTCGATTTCGAGGATCATGCGAAACCCGGCCCGCACCAGCGCCTGGTCGTCGACGATCAGGACGCCGATGGTGCCGGCAGTCGGCGAGCCGGCTGCTCGAGCTACCGAGTCGCTCATGCCGGCTCCAACGGGAGCATGGCGACGACCTCGAAGCCACCCTCCGGCCGGGTCTGCGCGACGAGCGAGCCGCCGTAGATCGCGGCCCGCTCGCGCAGACCGAGTAGACCGTTGCCGGCCTCGCGATTCTGGGCTTGGGCCGGCCGTGGTGGCTGGCCGTCGTCGCGGACCGCGAGCTGGAGCCGGTCCAATCCGTAGTCGATCACAACCTCGGCGCGGTGCGGATTCTGTGCGTGGCGGAAGGTGTTGGTCAGGCCCTCCTGCACGAACCGGTAGGCGGTCAGGTCCAGCCCCGGCGCGAGACTGCGGGCCACCCCAGTGACCATGAGCTCGACGGGCAGCCCGGCCGAGCGGAACTTGCCCACGAGCCGGTCCAGTTGGTCCAGCCCTGGGGACGGCTCGCGTTCGTCGCCGGTTCGGGTGTCCTCGCCGTTGCGGAGGACGCCGACCATCCGCCGCATCTCGGCGAGCGCCTCGCGTCCAACCGCCTCCACGGTCTCGAGTGCCTCACGCTCGGCCACTTGCTCCCCGGAGAGCCGGCGCCGTACCGCCGAGGCCTGAACAGTCATGACGCTCACGCTGTGCCCGATGACGTCGTGCAGCTCGCGTGCGATCCGGTTGCGCTCCTCAGCCACGGCCCTCGACGCGAACTGGGCGCGCGTCACTCGCCGCTGTTCGCGGTAGAGCACCGTCATACGCACCAGTGCGCCGACCAGCCAGGCGATCACCCAAGGCGCGAGCCAGACGACTGAGCCCAAGCGTTCCGCGAGGTCGTCGTTCAACGGATCGAAGCCCGCCCAGCCGACCCACAGGGCGACGCCGAGCGCGAGTCCGAGCATCGCCAGCCGCGCCTCGACGTACCGCCCGACGGTGTAGATCGCGACCAGCGACGCCAGCGCGACCCCGTCCCCCTCCGGCGATCCGAACAGGGCGAACTCTGCCACCGAGACCGCCACCACGGCGAACAGGACGGCTAGCGGGCGTACCCGGCGGGCTACCAGAAGGAGCGCCGTGACGGCATACAGCAGCGATTGAGCCCACAGCGGCCCCTGCCGGTGCGTGGCCCCGATGCCCCACCACGCCTCGAGCTGGCCGAGCAGGCCGACCACGCCCGCGACGGCGATATCGAAGACCCAGTTACGGCGGCTCACATTTGGGACGGTACGCCGCCGAGACCGCGTCGGCCTCCTCCGCGAGAACGACCTGGGAATCCTGCTGTGGTCCCACGGAGCTCCTGCCCGCGCACGACGACTGCAGGCGGCTTCGGTCCATACCTTCGCAGCAAGGGCCGGGTGGACCGGCCATCAGGAGAAGGAGACGGACATGCGGCACCACACAGCGACCGACATCACGCCGGCCACGGCGCGGCGCATCAGCCTCGCCGCCTGGGCAATGGCGGCATTCGGCACCATCGCCGGCGAACTGCACGCGCTGGCTCGGATCAACAGCCATCCCGGGGATCTTGAACTGCCTCTCACCCGCGCCTGGGCCGTACCGGCGATGGGCGCGCTCCGGCCGCTGCTCGATTGGGCAGACCCGTACTACGTCTATTGGACCTACGGGAAGATCTGGTTCCCGATCTGCCTGGCCTTCGCCGCCGCGGCGTACCTGGTTTACCGTCACCGCAAGCCGGAGGGCGTCGAGAAGTGGCTCTGGCGGATCCAGATCGCGGCGTACACGTTCCTGGCCCTGTCGGTCGCCGGCGACTACTACACGCCGTGGACCGAGCAACTGTTCGTCGTCGTACTGCTGGTCCTGGCGGTCATCGGCTTCGGCGGCATCGCACTCGGAATCACACTGCTGCGCAGAGGTTTCCGGCCCCGCACAACGGCCTGGTTGCTGATCGCGTTCCTGCCATTCTTCTTCGTGATCACTGACATTACCTCGATGGGCAACGCGCTGCTGCCGCTGATGTGGGGATGGGCACTGGCCGCACACCGGTGCGTCCACAGCCGGCACGACCAGCCCCAGCTGGCAACCACATCCGGGCCTGCACCGGCGCACCCCGGGCACGGATGAATCCTCGCTCTGTGGCTGGACTACGGTGCCGACCAGGTTGCCTGACGCAACGGTTGGTCGAGCTCGACTCGGCCGGCCAGGTTGTCCAGAGTGCCGACCAGTCCGGCGAAGGTGCACTCGGCAACGACCTCCAGCACATCCGCGTCGGACAGTCGGGCTCCGACGTACGTCGAAGGGTGCCCTCAGCAACCTTCCCGCGGGTGAGCACCAGCTCACGCGCGAGCTGGTAGACCGCCGCCGCAGCGGCGCCCGTGGGTTCGTCGCCGGCGCGCATCCGCTCGAGGTCGTCCGCTGTGGCGCCGAGGGCTGTGAGTACGGTGCTGTGGAAGGCAACGACGTACCGGTTGTCGACAGCAACGCCGACGGCAAGGCCGGCCGTCTCCCGCAGCACCGGGTCGAGCGCTCCGCCGGCGACCGCTCGTCGTAGCCCGTCGAACCCGGCCAGCAGTGCGGGTGAGGTGGCCGTCGCCGCGGCCAGGTTCGGCACGAAGCCGAGGTCCTCGGCAATGCCTTCCAGTAGCGCCTTCGACTCGGCCGGCGCCGTACTCGTGGTGTGCACCATCAGATCCATCATTCTCTCCCTGCGGCCGACGGTCGCGGCCATGCCAGGACAGCGTGCGGCGCGCCGATGGGTGGCGCGATTCCCTCGTGGGGAAGGGCGGCGCTCGGCAGCGCGCAGCTTGCCCGGGTGGAGGAGGCGCTGGCGTCGATGCTCGAGCAGCACGAGCCCTACCCGGCGGTGGTGATGGACCGCGGCTGGAACGTACTGCGGGCGAACCGCGGCGCCTCGCGGCTGTTCGGCACCCTGCTCGCGCCTGACCCGCTGCCGGACCCGGCGAACGTGCTGCGACTGATGATCGAGCCCGGTCCTGTCCGCGCCGCCGTGGTGAACTGGTCCTCGGTCGCACCAGCGCTGCTCGAACGCGCCGCCCGCGAGGCCGTCGCCGGGGTCTTCGACCGGGAGACCGCCGAGCTGGTACGCCGCCTACGCTCCCGCCCAGACGTCAGCGCCGTACTCACCGGGCCATCCGTCACCGCACCGTCGGTCCCCGTGATCGACGTACAGTTCGCCCTCGGCGATCTGGAGGTCGAGCTGTTCTCGGTCGTATCCGCCATCGGCACCCCGACCGACGTCACCGCCCAGGAACTCCGCGTCGAAGACTTCTTCCCCGCAAACCAACCAACCCGAGACGCTTGGCACCAGCTGACCACGGCGGGGCCACGCTCAGCGAGGGAGAGATCAACGGCTGAAGGCCCTTGGTCGTCAAAGCAGGCAACGAGCAGCTCTCCTCATCCGGTGGATGACTAGTCTTGGCCTATGAGTTCACAGACCATCGAGGCCAGGTTCGAGATCGTCGACTGGACGGAGAAGCCGTACGACGAGCCTGCCGACGGGCCGAAGCTGGTGCGGATCACGGTCAGCAAGCGGTACTCCGGTGCCATCGAGGGGACCGGTGTTGCCGAGGTCCTGGCCGTTCAGGGCGTCGAGGGCAACGGTTTCGTCGCGTCCGAACGCGTGGTCGGCAGCTTGAACGGGAAAACGGGAAGCTTCGTGATCCAGCACGGCGGGCTGGCCGACGGGGACCAGCACTCGACGTTCGGAACGATCGTGCCGCATTCTGGGACCGGCGACCTGGCCGGAATCACCGGTCGCGCGACCGAGGCAGCCCAGGGCGTTCTAACACTCGAGTACGACAGCTGATCGAACCCAGCAAGGACCTCGAGGGCGGTGGTTACTCGCCGGAGAGTTCGTCGAAGTCCAGGGTGGCCCAGCGGAAGTAGACCGGCGCGTTGAACGTGCCGGGGATCGTGCGGAGGCTGCGGATCACGGTGGACGTGCCTTGGGCGTGGCTCACGGCGTCCAGGTAGGCAGAGCCGGTGTCCTTGTCGATGCCGACGAGAAGCGTGCTCTGGGTTCCGCATTTCTCGGCGACCATGGCCTCGAAGCCGTGCCAGGTCGAGGCGCGGACCAGTTTGACCACCGGTTTCATCGGTGCGCTGGTGGGGATCCGGATGGTGTAGAGCGAACCGCCCTTGAGGTCCGCCAGGAAGGTGTCGTACGTTGCGTCTTGCTGATCAGCGTCATCGACGTCGGTCGCGGTCCAGCGGGACAGGACGCCGTCGTTGCGCAGCCCGTACTCGTTCGTCCGGTAGTGCGTTCCGCCGTACGGCGCATAGCGCGCCTCGTGGAGCGCGACGAAAGGTCCCCAGCCACCACCGATCCTCCGCACTGAGACCGATTCGGGGACGTCGCTGTCGTAGCCGGTTCCGAACAGCGCCGAGCCGAGTACGACGCCAAGACCGTACTCGGGGCGGTCGCGGCCCCGGTGTTTCCGACCGTTGATCCGGGCAGCAGACCCACCGTCAGGACGGCCGCACCCAGCACCCCCATTGCTCCGATTCGGTTCTTCATCGAACTCCACCCCTCAGTTACCAACACCGATGCGGGCAGCGACCGGGAAGTTACGCCGGTTGGTGCGGGCCTGGGTTAGTGTGCGGAAATGGCGCAGGGGGAGATTGACAAGGTCGCTGAGGAGACCGGGTTTTCCGGGGTGGTCTGGATTGATCGGGCCGGTGAGGTTGAGTTTGCGAAGGCCTATGGGCTGGCCAATCGCGCCTACCGGGTTCCCAACTCGCTGGACACCAGGTTCGGCATCGCGAGCGGCAGCAAGGGTTTCACCGCCCTGGCTGTGCTTTCACTGGTGCAGGACGGTGTGCTGGAGTTGAGCACCACCGCGCGATCCCTGCTCGGCAAGGATCTGCCGCTGATCGCGGATGACGTGACCGTCGAACATCTCCTCACGCACACCGCTGGCATCGGTGACTACCTGGACGAAGAGGCCGACACCGAGATCACCGACTACTTCGTCGGCGCGGCGCACGAGCTGACTACTACCGAGGCTTTCCTTCCCCTGCTGGACGGACACCCCACCAAGTTCCGGGCCGGTGAGCGGTTCGCGTACTGCAATGGTGGTTTCGTGGTCCTTGCCCTGCTGGCGGAGCGGGCCAGCGGCGTCGGCTACCACGATCTGGTCCGGGAGCGGGTGCTCCGTCCCGCCGGCATGAGCAGGACCGACTTCCTCCGCTCTGACGAGCTGCCTGCTGACGCGGCGGTGGGGTACCTGCCGTTGGACGGGGTCGACCGCTCGAACGTCTTCCACCTACCGGTGCTGGCCGGCGGCGACGGCGGCATCCACACCACCGCCGCCGACATGTCCGGCTTCTGGCGCGCGCTGTTCGCCGGCGACATCGTGGACTCCGTCGAAGAGGTCGTCCGGCCGCGTCGCGACGTACCCGAGAAATCCCGGCGCTACGGCCTCGGCTTCTGGCTGCACGAGAGCACGGACACCGCGATCCTGACCGGGTACGACGCGGGCGCGTCGTTCAAGTCCACGCACGACCCACACACCGGCACCACCTGCACCGTGCTCTCGAACACCTCCCCCGGCGCCTGGCCCATCGCCCGCGCTCTCACACCTTGAGGACCAGCCGCGCTGGGGAGGTCAGTCCAGCGCGGCGGCCTTGCGGAGCAGGACTGAGCGTTCGCGTTGGTTGGTGCACAGCCGGGCGGCCAGCTCCAGTTCGGCGCGCGCCTCCGGTCGCCGACCGAGCCGGGTCAGCAGCTCACCGCGTACGGTCGGAACCAGATGCGAACCGGGAAGCCGGTCCGAGGCAATCAACTCGTCCACGATGGCCAGGGCTTGCGCCGGACCCGAGGCCATCGCTACGGCGACGGCCCGGTTGAGCTCGACCACTGGCGAGGACGCGACCCGGCCGAGCGCTTCGTAGAGCACCACGATCCGGTCCCAGTCGGTCGCCCCCACCGACGGAGCCGACGCGTGGACGGCAGCGATCGCAGCCTGCAGGCCGTACGGACCGAGTCCGCGAACCGATGCCTTGGCCAGCGCGGCCAGCCCACGGTGGACCGCCGAGAAATCCCATCGTTGCCGGTCCTGGTCCGCCAGCAGGATCGGCGTACCATCCGGGCCGGTCCGCGCCGGGAAGCGCGCTGCCGTCAACTCGCACAGGGCGAGCAACCCGTGCACCTCCGGCTCGTCCGGCTGTAGCGCGGCGAGAGTTCGCGCCAGCCGGATCGCCTCGTACGCGGCGTCGGGACGTAGCAGCTGATCTCCCGACGTGGCCGTCGACCCCTCGGTGAAGATCACGTACACAACGCTGAGTACGCCGCCCAGCCGTTCCCGGCGCTCATCGGCCGGCGGCAGCTCGAACGGCACCCCGGCCGCCGTGATCGTCTTCTTCGCCCGGGTGATGCGGGCCTGCACGGTCGGCACAGGTACCAGGAACGCCCGGGCGATCTGCTCGGTGGACAGGCCGCCGACCACGCGCAGGGTCAGCGCCACCCGGGCCTCGCGGGACAGCACCGGGTGGCAGCTGACGAACATCAGCGCCAGGATGTCGTCGTCGATCCGGTCGGGGTCGAGGTCCTCGTCGACCACCGGGTCAGCCGCAAGCACGGCGTACCGGTCCTTCAGCGCGGTACGGCGGCGGATCGCGTCGATCGCCCGCCGCCGGGCCGTGGCCATCAGCCAGCCGGCCGGATCGGTCGGAGGGGTGCGCGGCCACGCCACGAGCGCCTCGGCCACCGCCTCCTGGGCGGCATCCTCGGCCAGGCCGAAATCGCCGGTGAACCGGGTCAGCGCGGCGACGATCCGCGCCGATTCGATCCGCCAGACGGCCTCGACCTCGGCCGCACTCATCAGCCCTGGCCGTCGCTCTGGCGCGAGGTCCCTTCCTTGACGAACTCCTCGCTGTCCTGCGGGACCTCGTCCTCCCCCGGCACCCGCCGTACCTCGATCTTGGACCCGCGGGCGGCCGGAACCCGCTTGGCCCACTCGACCGCCTCCTCCTTCGAGGCGACATCGACCAGGAAGAAGCCCCCGAACAGTTCCTTGGTCTCCCCGTACGGCCCGTCGGTGACCACCGGGGCCTCGCCGCTGAAGTCGACCACGACGCCCAGGCTCGGATCGTCCAGCCCTTCGGCCGCGACGTAGACGCCGGCCTTGAACATGTCCTCGATGAACTGGCGGGTCGTGGCCATCATCTCGTCGATGTTCGCCATCATCGCCGCGTTCGACTCGTCGGTCCCCCGCATGATCAGCATGTACTTCGCCATCGCGCTCTCCTCGTCCGGCGGAGCCGCCTCTCGGCCCTCGTACCCCCTGGTCGAATGGGCCGCCCGCAGATCGACAAGCCCCCAACAAATCTCTCCCGGCACCGCTCACCCCGCCCGAGCATCCCCGATCCCCAACCACCAGAACAAGCTCGGCCCAGAACCAGTTCAACGCCTCGCAGCTCGTCGGTGTGACGCGCCCAGAACCGCGAGCCGCAAGTCAGCGGTGTGGTGACCGGTCAGGCGCCGGGTGAGGTGATCTGCATCGTGGTGCGGCCGGCTGGCAGCAAGGTCCTCCGACCGGCGGCGAAACCCTGTACGACCAGCGGAGACAAACTGACCTGCCCCTCCGTGGAGTTCGAGTCTCCAGGGATTGCGGACATCATCCCGGTCTGGGTCGATCAGTGAGGCCAATCCAGCCTCCGGGCCTACCTGATGTCGGCCACCGATCACCCGCCCGGCTTGTCCGAACTGCCAGCAGGTACCTGGCAGTGGGGGCCGCCAGTCGTGGTGACACGTCAGTAGCGCTCGCCCGTCAGCCCCAGTACTCCCTGGTCTGCAGGCGAGAGTCAGCGCTGATCGGCGGGTCGAGGGTCAGGCGACTTCGACCTGGCGGGGGTCGAAGGCTACGTAGCCGGTGAAGTCGTGGCCGACCTGCTCGATGGCTGAATGCTTCGGGGACGGGTACGTCCAGGCGGCATCACGAAGCGTGTGCTTCGGCGTCGTCACATCGAAGTACTCCGCGGCGCCCTTCCACGGGCAGACGTACGGCGTCGCCGACGGCTGAAGGGTGCCGATGACCAGGGAGTCCGGCGGGAAGTAGCGGCTGCCCTCGATGACAACCACCGCGTCGGCAGCGGCCTCGGCCAACAGCGTTCCGTCGACAGTCGCTTTGATGTCTGTCCGCATCGTCTCGTTCTCCTCTGACGGCTGTGCCTGCAATAAGGACTATACAGACCAGAACAACCTCGCCACTTAGTCCTGAACGGCCTTGCCCACAGGACACACAGCCTCAATCGATTGACTGTAGTTGGACGTCATGGTCCACTTTCGAGGTGAGATATCCAGCGATCCCGGTCGGTGCGACCCAGGTGCTTGTGTCCGGCACTTCGGCTCTGCGACCGGACGGGACCCGGCCGGAGGCCAGACAGCACGCGTGAGCACCGAGCCGCAGGCAGACAGCGTGCGCAACGGTGTCAGCTGAGCTCACCAGCTGGGGAGGTCCAGATCGCTGCGCCGCAGGCGATAGACGTCCAGCAGAACGTCGTAGTACTTGTCGGTCTCGCCGACCCACTCCATTCCCATCCGGCGAGCCGCGGCCGCCGCCCGCCGGTTCCGCGGCCGAGAGACGGCGAACACCTCGTCGACGCCGGAGTCGAACGCGTAGTGCGCGAGTGCGTGCCCGGCCTCAGCGGCCACGCCGCGGCCCCAGTGGGCCGGCGCGATCTGGATGCCGATCTCGTAGTCGATGTCGTACGGCGGGAGAAGGAGCAGCGCCACGGCTCCCATCGTCTCGCCGGTCTCGATGTCGTCGACCTTCCAGCGACCGAGCGGCGCGGGCAGCGTCGCATCCTCGCTGACCCACTGCGAGAGCAGATCCCGCATCTCGGTCTCGGTGGTGATCCGGTCCATGGCCGGGGCGAGCCACCGAGCAACGTCGGCGTCACCGAAGATCCGCAAGGCCTCGGCGGCGTCGTCTGCGGTCCAGGGGGCCAACTGGAGGCGCGCCGTACGGATGCGCCGCCCCTCGATCTTCGGTACGTCCAGCACCGAAGTCGAGGCCTTCACCTCGTTCACGCCGGCTCGCGGTGCCTTGTCCGGAACCAGCGCCGCACCCGGATGCTCGGTGTCGACAACAGGCCGGTACGACGGGTGGGCCGCGATGTAGTCCGCCACGAAAGGGCAGTAGTTCGTCAGTGTCAGCATCTTGGCGGCCGCGTCGTCGAGAGCCACGCGGACCAGCTCGGTCGCGATGCCGAGGCCCCGGTGATCCGGGTCGACGCTGGTGCGGGTGAAGATGACGCGCTTTCCGTGCGGCCGGTACTTCAGGTGCCCGACGACGTGACCGTCGGCAATCGCCTCGAACTGCCGTGCCTGAGGGTTGTCCCGTACTTGCAGGTCGCTGCTCACCGTTCGGCTCCTTCAGCGGTCTCGTTGCGATGCCACTTGCCCACGAAGCGGCGCAACCACCGGCGCGGCAAGTGCCGATGAGGACCATACAGTCCACTATCACGCCTGTCAAAGACGCACCAGAGCTGCCCGAAGCGGTCCGGCCACCCGACCGTCCGGCACAAGCGGTCAGCGGTGTAGCCTAACGCAAGAGTGGACCATGTGGTCCACGAAGAAGATGAAGAGAGCAGCGGACAGGCACGAAACGATGAGTGACAATTCCACCCACCTGCCGGGCAGCTACCGACTCACCGGCGGTGACCTCACAGTCGGAAACGTCACCCGGCCGGCAACCAGGCCGCACAACGGACAAAGCGCTGTCAGCGTGACCGCCCGGATCCTGGATCTCGACGTGGTGCTGGCCGACTGGGAAGGCCGTGACGCCGCCGCGGGTTCAGTCCTCCCGCTGACGACGTACCCGCTCCCCCTCGATGCCCTTCCAGCAAGCGTTCAGATCTGGATCCAAGGCACCCCGTCTCCCGTGTCGTGCGTGGACGGTGACTGGCAGATTCGCCTGTGGTTCACCGACAGCGCCGGCCGGCAGCTGACCTGGCGCCGCCTGGCCCGTCCCGGCCTGGACGGAACCGACCGCTTCTCGGCACCCCTCGCAGCGACACTCGAGGTCGACGACGTCCGCCCGGCGGCTCACCTCGAAACCTCCACAGGAGCCCACCAGTGACGACCCCGACAGACCACGACGACCAGATGATCGCGATCCTCGATCACCCCGAGGACGAGTACTACGAAATCACCAGCGGCGACGACCGCGTCGGCATGCTCGTCTATCACGTGATCGGCTCCAAGCTGACGATCACCCACACCTGGATTGCCGAGTCCCACCGCGGCCAAGGTCTCGCGGCGCTGCTGATCCGGCACGCGCTCGACGACATCCGCACCAAGAACGTTGCCGTTGCGAACTACTGCCCGATCGTGGGCAGCTACATCGAGAAGAACCCCGAGTACGGCGACCTGCTCGACAACGCCGGCCGACCATAGCGGCACAGGAACGCGGCTAGCGTTTCCCGACGGTGTAGGTCAGGTGGGTCACCCGGGACGATGCGTCCGTGCGGACCGGGTCCAGCGCGAGGCGTTCGGCGTCCACGCGGTCGAACAGGCGGATGCCGGTGCCGAACAGCACCGGCGAGAGCGTGATCGAGAACTCGTCGATCAGTCCGCTGTCCAGGTACTGCTGGATGGTCTCGGCGCCGCCGGCGATGCGTACGTCGCGGTCGCCCGCGGCCTCGCGGGCCTGCAGCAGCGCGCTCTCGACGCCGTCGTTGACGAAGTGGAAGGTGGTCCCGCCCGGCCGCTCCCACGGGTCGCGCTTGGTGTGGGTGACGACGAACACCGGGGTGTGGAACGGCGCCTCCTCCGGCCAGGAGAGCTCGCCGGCGTCGAACATGCGCTTGCCCATGACATTCGCGCCGATGCGCTCGTGCGTCTCCCGCGCGATGTCGTTCTCGAGTCCCTCCTCGCCGCCCGCACCGAGCTTCAGGTTCTCCCGGAAGAACCGCTGCGGAAAGGCTGCCTGGTGCAGTTCCGTCCACTGCGCCATCCAGCGCCGCACCCTCGGGTCATCCGGCTTCTGCTCAGGCCCGAAGAGGTCCTCAACGGGCACGGCGTCGGGCGCCATGAAGCCGTCCAATGACATCGTCACACTGAAGAACACTTTTCCGGCCATCAGTTCCCGGTTCCCTTCGGTGTCGTCTCATCCCAGGTGAGTTCGGTGACGTACGTCGCCAGGCTGTGCAGCGTCTGCTCGCCACCCTCGATCGCGTGGTACTTCTCCACGGCCTCGTCGCGGAGTTCCTTGCTGGGGAACACCGTGTGCATCACGATCCGGGTCTGCTCGCCGTCCGCCTCGAAGGTCAGCACCGACTCGAAGGCGTTCGGGTCGTCACGAGACTCGCCGTGCAGCAGCGCGATCCGCTCCGGCCGGACGATCTCCCGCCAGCTGATCCACTCCTGGTAGTCGGTCCCGTCCGGCCCGCGCATCACGAAATCCCACACCCCGCCGACGCGGAACTCGAACGCCCGCGTCGTGGTGGTGAACCCCTCCGGTCCCCACCACCGCGACAGGTGCCGGACTTCGGTGAACGCCTCGAACACCAGCTCCCGCCGGGCGCCGATCACCCGGGAGATCACGATCTCGCGGTCCGCGGTCGCGGGCGCAGACTCGCCACCGCTACTGATCGTCGTCATCGTCTGGTTCCTCCTGCCTTGTCTGCTTCAGCTCCTGCACGTACTCGTCCAGCCGGCCGAAGCTCTCGCTCCAGAACCGTTCGAAGCCGCCCACCCACTCGTGGACCGGCCGCAGCCCGCGGGCGTCCAAGCCGTACAGCCGTTGCTTGCCTGACTCGCGGACCCGCACCAGCCCGACCTCGCGGAGAACCCGCAGGTGCTTGGACGCCTGCGGCTGGGTCATCCCCAGGTCCCGCGCCAGGTCGGTCACCGGCCGCTCGCTGCCCCGCAGCAGCACCAGGATCTCCCGCCGCCGCGGTTCGGCGATCGCGTTGAACGCGTCCGAGGTCGTCGCTGCTCGTGCCATGAGGCCATCATATGCCTATATCGGAATGCGTCAACGCCGGGCGCCTCCTCGACGTCAGGCCGAGCGATTCCTAGAAGTCGATGCGCATGACCACGCGACGGTTGCCGGGACGGCTCACCTCGGCGAACCCGGCATCGGCAAACGTGGCGAGAGTTCCGACGAACCCACCGTCCACGAGGTCCGGGTAGCCCTCCACAGCGCCGGCGCCGCGTTCACGGGCGAAATCGGCGGCGGCGCGGGCGAGTGCGCGGCTGACTCCCCGGCGCCGGTAGCCGACACGGACGACGAAGCAGGTCACGGCCCAGACGCTGGTGTCGGTCTTGTCCTCGTTTCGGTCCAGCCAGGGGACGCGGAAGTCGCGGAGCAGCCTCGGGTGGTCGGCCCGCGGTGCGACGGCGCACCAGCCGACCGGCTCGCCGTCGAGATACGCGACCAGGCCGCTGGTCGCCCGCGCCTTGCGGTTTCCGCAGCCCGTCTGGTCGCGGAGCCGGGCGGCGAGCTCCTCGGGACCCTCAGACGCCCAGGATTCCTTGGGCAGCATCCGGAACCGCTGGCACCAGCAACTCGCGGGGCTGCCGGTCGTACCGAAGACCGCCTGCAGGTCCTCCCACGTCGCCCGGTTGGCCGGAACGATCGTGAGCTGCTCGGCGGTGACCGGCTCCCGTGAGCCCGTCGGGCGAGGAACGTGCGCCCGCTTGGCCGGCCGCTTCTGCTGACGGGGCGGCGCGTCGAACGTGAGCCGAACGTCCACCGCGTCGCCCGCGTCCAGTCCTTCAGGCTTGCGTACGGCGTCCTTCAGCGGGAGCAGGTAGCCCCCGTCCTTCGGCCACAGCGACGTCTTCCACTCGGCGCTGCCGATCCGAGCGCGGATCGGCAGCATCCCCCAGCCGTAGCTGGCGGCCGAGCCCGCCGCCCGCAGCGCGACCGACTCCTGCTCAGGAACGGGGACGAAGTAGTACGGCGCGGGACCGCGCCACTCGATGACCGTGCCGCTGAACGCTTGCTCCATGGCCAGATGCTAGGCCCGATGGGTGGTCACCTGGGTGCCGGAGCGCTACCAGGAAAGCCAGTCCGAGTGTGACAGCCATCCCGATCAGGATCGCCTGCATCCCTTGGGCGAAGGCGTGTGAGGCTGCCTCGGTGATCGCTGCCTCGGTCAGACTGCCGGCCAGGTGATGAGATCGTTGGCGGACTTCTGCCGTGTCCCCGCCGGGTCGCGCTCGGCGGCCATCGTCAGCTGGTCGGTCCGCGGGCGGAGGTCGACGTACGTCACGCTGTCCGGCCACTGACCGGCCCCCGACCACGGCGTGTGGCCGATGCGGCCATCCCTGTTCTTGCGATTCATCGGAACCCCTCTGCTCCCCATGCCGAGCTGGTCTCGGCCTCACACAGCAGGTTCGCTCGCTCGCCGCGTCGATCCCATCCGCCGAACAGCCCCCGCACCGGCTGATAGCGCTGTCCCCCGATCGGCGGACGGGCCCGTGCCGATCGGAGTCGCGCTCTGGACCAGTGCGGTAAGCGACCGGCATGCTGGTGATGGCCTCCGTACGCCGGAGGTGGGGTGGAGCGGACATGGTGGGGAGCGGGCGGAGTACCGGTACGCGGGAGTCGGCACGCGTCGTGGTGGTGGACGACCATCCGTTCTTCCGGGACGGCCTGATCCGGGGCCTGCGCGAAAGTGGCTACCTCGAGGTGGTGGGTGAGGCCTCCACCGGCCGGGAAGGACTCGAGGTGATCGCCGGCGAGCGTCCGGACGTGGCCGTTCTCGACTACCAGATGCCTGACCTGACCGGGCTTGACGTCGTCCATGCGATCGTCCGGCAACAACTGCCCACCCGGGCTCTGATCCTGTCGGCCGTAACCGACAGTGCGATCGTCTTCCGGGCCCTGGAGGAAGGTGCTCAGGGCTATCTGTCCAAAGAGGCCCGCCGTTCGGAGATCGTCGATGCGGTCCGGCGGGTGAGCCAGGGCGAGACCGTCGTCCCGCCGGAACTGGCCGCGGGGCTGGCCGCTCAGATCAGGCTGCGGGCGGCCTCTGCCGGTCCTGTGCTCAGCGAACGCGAACAGCAGGTGCTGACCGGGTTTGCCCGCGGCCTCTCGATCCCCGAACTCGCGGCCGAGCTGTACCTGGGCGTGAGTACGGTCAAGACGCACGCCCAACGCCTGTACCAGAAGCTGGGGGTCTCGGATCGGGCCGCTGCCGTCGCCGAAGGCATGCGACGAGGCCTGCTCGAATGATCGCGTCGGAGCAGGTCGCCGGACTGCCGCACGAAGGTGCGCGGATCCAAGCGCTGCTGCGATTGCTGCTCGCCGGGTTCCTGGTGGCGGTCCTGGTGACCCAACCACCGTCCGCCCACCTTCTGCTGTGCTGGCTGATCGTCCTCAGCTACGTGCTCTGGAGTGTGGCCTCCACGGTGGTACTGCGGCTCGGCGGTCCGGAAGTACTGCGGTACACCTGGCTGGCCCTTGCGGTCGACGTGTTCACTCTCGCCGGGCTGACGCTGGTCGCTGACAAGTCCGCAGACACGACGTGGACGGCGTACACGTTGCTGAACGGGCTCTTCGTGGTCCCGCTGATGGCAGCGACACAGCTCAGTCCCCTGGTCTGCGCGCTCGCCACGGCGCCCACGGTGCTTGCCTACCTCGTCTCCGGGCTGCTGATCCGGCCCATCGACGAGGAGCCGATCTCGTACGTCGTACTCCGGGCACTGCTGCTCGCCGTCGTCGGCCTGGCGTGTGTGCTGTTGACGGCGCTGCAGCGCGCCCGTGTCCTGACGATCGCCCGGCTGCTGCAGGAACGCAACCATCTGCTGGAGGAGATGGTTCAGATCGAGCAGCGCGAACAACGGGACCTGGCCGAGACCCTTCACGACGGAGCCCTGCAGTACGTGCTGGCGGCTCGGCAGGACGTCGAGCCGGCGCTCGCGGGTGACGCCGAATGTCTCGAACGGGTCGAGTTCGCATTGGCGGAGACAACCCGGTTGCTGCGGGCAACGATGTCCCAGCTTCATCCGGCCGCACTGGAATCGGCCGGACTGTTGCCGGTCCTGAAGGACGTCGCCGACGCCACCCGGTCACGGGGCCGGTTCTCGATCGACGTCGTGACACACGGCTGGGACGAGTCGACGCGCACCGCCGTCGACGAACTGCTGCTGGTGACGGTTCGCGAACTGCTCACGAACGTGGTGAAGCACGCCGCCGCCCGCAAGGTCATCGTCGAGCTGGCGCGTACTGATGCCGTTGCCCGGCTGCAGGTCATCGACGACGGCCGAGGGCTCGGCGGCGTGGACCTCGATGCCCGGTTGAGAAACGGGCACCTCGGCCTCGCATCGCGGCGAATCAGGGTGGAAGCAGCCGGCGGTTGGATGCGGCTACGCGACGCCGACCCCCACGGCACAGTCGCCGAGGTAGAAGTCCCGCTCGCCTGAACCGAACGAGTGGCTCGTTCAGCCCTTGAGGGCAAGGCGGTGTAGGCGGATCGCGGAGATCAGGAAGAAGATCCCACCGAGGATCGCGTAGCCGGCGACGGTGGTCAGTGAGGCTTTCGGGCCGCCTGCCATCAGGATGAAACTGCCGCCGGCGAGGACGGAGATGCCTCCGCTGAGGATCATCGCCAACTGACCGCCGAGCCGGTAGCGCAGGATCGCGACGATCAACTGAACGATGCCCGCGGTGATCGCCCAGACGCCCCACACCCGCAGCACACTCGGGATGCCGGAGGTGGCCGCGATGGCCAACCCGACGGCGGTGAGCAGACTCAAGCCCATGTTCACGTAGAGCGGCGCCTTCGGCCGAGTGGAGCCCGAGGAGCGGAAGTCGATCACGGCCGCGGCGACGTCGAACAGTGGGTAGATCACCAGCAGGACGACTGTTCCCGGATTGATCGTCGTGGCGATCGCGATCATCAGGATCGCCCAGACGACGGCGAATCCGAAGCGGACGTAGTACAGGGTGCGCAGCGCCTTGGTACTGCCGGCGGCATCAGCCACTGAGCCGGTCGCGCCGATGGATTCGAATGAAGTGGACACCAGATTCCTCTCGAGATGGACGAACTACCGGCCCGCCGGGGTCACCGACTGAGGACCGTGATGCCGGACGACTGCTCCCGACGCGCCGTACTGACCGTGCCGGTGCCATCCGTGTAGACAGAACGATCGGTACTGCGGAGCCTGGCAGCAGATGTCGACCGTTGTCAAGACCGATCGTTCTGTCTGCTAGGCTCGCCAGGGCACTCCAAGAGATCGGAGGGAAACGGATGTCGGAAGCACGGTCGCGACTGCTCGGCACTGCCACCGAGCTCTTCTACGCCGAGGGCCTGCATTCCGTGGGTGTCGACCGCGTCATCGCCGACGCACAGGTGACACGCGCCACCCTGTACAGGCACTTCCCGAGCAAGGATGACCTCATCGTCGCCTACCTGACGCAAGCCGACGAGGCAATCCGCACGCGGGTAGATGCCGCGCGAGCTCAAGGCGCCGACTCCGACGACATCATTCGCGCTGTCGGCCAGGCCATCGCCGATGACATCCAGAGAACCGGCTTCCGCGGCTGCGCGTTCCTGAACGCCGCCGCCGAATACCCCGACCCGCGCCATCCGGTCCACCAGGCAGTCCTCAAGCACCGGCAGTGGTTTCTGGCAACCCTGGTCGAACTCTTCACCGGCACCGGGAAGATCGACGCAGAGCCGGCCGCCCGGCACTTCGTCATGCTGCGAGACGGCGCCATGGCCGCGGGCTGCCTGACCGATCCGAAACCCATCGGCGACACATTCCTGCGCGGCATCGAAGGCCTGCTCACCTACCGCAGTCGCCAGGAACCGGCCACCTGATCTTCAAGGGCTCACTGGGTGGCTGAGATGCCTTGGAGGAGACCGGTTGTCTGGCCGATTTCGATGAGGTATCCGTCCGGGTCACGCAGGTAGCAGCGCAACTCGCTCTGGCGATCCTGGGTTCGGTGAGGAAGTGCGCGCCCTTGGAGCGGGCGGTGGCGTAGAACGCACCGATGTCGGCGACCCGGACATTGAGGAACGCCGAGACCGGGTCGCCCGGCTCCGGAGGGGTCAGCGTGACGTCCGGTTTGTCCGGTGTCGGTCCCCCGCCGGGATTCATGATGATCCACGTGTTGGCGACTTTGACGACGGCCGGGTTCTCGGCGAGCACAACGCGGCCACCGAAGACGTCCGCGTAGAACTCGCGCGACACCCGGACATCGCGCACGGTCAGGAAGTGGGTGACAACCAGCCCGTGCTCCGGCGCTGGGAAGTCGTTCTGCTCCGCCATTCGATGTCTCCCTACCAGTCGTCGAATCCTTCAGTACAGACAGGACAGCATCGGCACCTGTGACAGCCCGCCATGCAGACCTAGCTCGCCATGTCCGGGCGAGCGGGCAGGGTCAGGAGAGCACCGATGAAGAAGCACAGGGCGCCGAGCGCAGTGGACCAGTTCACGACAGCCAGGTCGAGTATCGAACCGCTGGAGGGTACGACGAACGAGGCGATGGCCGAGATCCCGAACAGCACGCAGCCGAGCAGATTCACGGCGGCCGTCGTACCCGCCCGATCCATCCGGGCCGGAAGCAGGCGGCCCGGTCCGGCCGTGACTCGGTAGGCCAGCGCGCCGGACACGAGAAAGCATGCCGAGCCGAACGCATCAGGCGCCCAGATCAGCCGGTCCTCCTGCTGCGTGGACAGGCTTTCCTGCAGGGCGGAGAACGTACTGAGGTTGAACAGAAGAGTGCCGACGAACTGCACCGCGGCACTCCACCATGACGGGTCACGACCCCAGCGATGCCCGCGCCGGACAGTCCCCTCCCGCAACTCCATGGCAGCGGCGAGGGTGAAGAAGACGGAGCCAACGAAGAACACCACACCGTCGGCCGCCGCACCCACCAACTGGACGAACCCGGGGAACGGCCCGATGAAGAAACAGGCTGACCCCACCGCGAACCCGACGGCGATCGCGCGGTCCCAACCCCTCCGGGTGGCCGGCCTCGGAACGGAAACCAGCGCGTGCCCAATCACGTGCGCACCACCCCCCACCCACCGACCGTACGGCGGTCCCCGCGACACGCTCCTCCCCCGGCGCGGATGAGCAGTCTCCTGAGAGCGGTCCACCTGGCCGATCCGCCGTTCGGATTCTCCTCCAGACGCCGTTCGGATTTTCCTGCGGACGAAAGGGTTGCAGCGCTGTAATGGGTGCCCGAAGATGGGGCCCACTGCCCCTGCACCGGAGGAGATTCTCGCGATGGCGTACTGCCGCAAGCCAGCTCGGTCCAGTCGTCGGTTCGCGGTTGTCTGGCTCGCTCTATTGGCCGCCGTCGGCGTCGCGGCTCCGGTGGGCGCGGCTCCGGTGGGCCCGACCGGGCCGGCGCATCCCGAGGCGAGCTTCCAGAATCCCGTCTCGGCAGCGCCGCCCGCAAGCCTCGCCGACCCGTCCGTGATCCGCGGCCGTGACGGTTTCTGGTACAGCTTCACGACGGCCCGCAACATCACGATCCAGCGGTCCGAAGACCTGATCAGCTGGGAATCGGCCGGCACGGTCTTCACTGACACCACCCGTCCGGAGTGGTTCCGCGACACCTCGACGATCTGGGCTCCCGACGTGTCCTGGCTCGAGGGTCGGTACGTGCTCACGTTCAGCGCGATCGACACCGCCGTCGCACCGAACCCGAACCGGACGATCGGTGTCGCGAGCGCGCCTACCCCGACCGGTCCATGGGTCGCCGATCCGGGGCCGGTCATTCCGCCCGGGACCTGGCAACCGTTCCCGGACGAACCGCCGCGAATGCAAGGAATCATCGACAGCGAGCTGTTCACCGCACCGGACGGCCGGCGCTACCTGTACTACGGCGGGTTCAACGGCGGCATCTTCGTCCAGGAGGTCGACCGCCAGGTCAGGCAACGGATCGGCGCTCCCGTGCAAGTCGTTGCCGAAGATGCCTACGAGGCCTCGTACGTCGTCTACCGCAGCGGCTGGTACTGGTTGTTCTACTCGACGGGCAACTGCTGCAGCGGACCCAACAGCGGCTACACGGTTGTCGTCTCTCGCTCGCGAAGTCCACGCGGTCCGTTCGTCGACCGCACCGGCGCAAAGGCCGATTCCGCCTACCCCGGTGGAACCCCGGTGCTCACCCCGAACGGCAACGCCTGGGTCGGTACCGGGCACAGCACTCAGGCGACCGACGCCTCGGGGCAGGACTGGCTGCTGTACCACGGCATCGACCGGAACCGACCGTGGTACGACATGCAAACGCAGAAACCACTGGTGCGTTCGATGTTTGCCGACCAGCTGGACTGGATCGACGGCTGGCCGGTGGTCCGGGGCGGTCAGTTCGCGAGCGAGAACGGCGCCGCTCCGAAACCGGCCCTGATCGCCGATCCGGTCGAGGGGATCAGCACCCCGGACCCGAACACCTGGGTCGGCGCGCAAGGTTGGACGGTGGGTCAGGAGCAGGCCGGTGGATACCTGCACGCTGAGATCACCGGAGGCGAACTTCAGCTGCGGGCGCGGCAAACGGTGAGCACCGACCTGCGGGCCAGAGCGTCGGTCCGGGCACCACTGGGGCGTGGCCAGGTCGGGCTGATGCTGGGCGAGTCCGGGCCGGGCGTAGGCGTCCGCGTCACACTCGACGCCGATCGGCGGGCGCTCGTCGTCACCGACACGACGCCGGCAGCACGCGAGATCAAACGGGTCGCCCTGCCTGCGGCGACAGACCCGCGCGACTGGCACGAACTGGACGTCCGGATCCGCGGTCGGCAACTGGTGGTCGAGCTCAGCGAGGCTGGGCTGTACGACCCGCAGGCACGAGTCGAGGTGAACCTGCCGCGGCCCCTGCAGTCCGGCTCGGTGCGTCTGGTCGCCGCCGGCGCGCCAGTGGACGTCGACGACGTGACCGCGGCGCAGCTGTACCGGCCGATCACCAAGCGGGAGCCCGACCCGGCGGTCGGTCGACTCGACCCGGTGCGCAGCGACGAGTTCGACCGGCCGCTCGGACCGGAGTGGAGTTGGGTCCGCGAGCCTGCAGCCGACGTACGGCACGGAAGTCTCGACTTCCCTGTCCAGGGCGGCGATCTGACCGGCGACACGGACTCCGCATCGGTGCTGTTACGCGAACCTCCCGCCGGAGACTGGGTGGTGGAAACCAAACTGACGCTGGACTTCGGGTCCCTGCTCGACAAGCGATTCCCGCAGGCCGGTCTGATTGTGTACCGCGCCGACGACGACTTCCTGCGCCTCGCGGTCCGCGGACATGGCCGGACGCGAACCACCGAGTACGGGAAAGAGAGCGTCCAGAACCTCGGCCCCAACGCCGGCAGCGTGCTGAGCCTCGCCGGCGCGGCACCGATCACTTGGATGCGGATCGCGCACACCACCGACCCATCGAGCGGCGAGGGACGCTACCGCGCCGGCATCAGCCGAGACAGCCGGCACTGGGTCTGGGGAATGACCTACACGCTCCCTGCAGCGGACGTCGCCGGCACCCGTGTCGGCCTGTTCGCCCATGGCGGCGACCACGCCCAACTCGCCCAGTTCGACTACCTACGCTGGTACCAACCGCCCACCTCGTAGAAGCCTCCTCCGATGGGCGGTCGCTGAAGAGCTCTCAGCCGTTGAAGAAGACGCTGATGGTGTCACTGGACGGGGAGTTGAAGCCGATGGCGTCCTGTGCCCGGACCGAGAAGGTGTAGGTGAAACCGGCGCTGATACCGCACACCGGGTCCGTGGCGAGGGATCCTATGAGCAGTGTCGTTGCGCTGCCGGCGTGGTGCGGCGAGCACGGCGCCCCGTCGACGAAGTAGATGACATCGGACTCGTCGATGGAGGGATCCCAGGCCAGCACGATTCCGTTCGAGTTGTTGCTCACCACATGCAGATTGCTCGGCGCCGTCGGCGCCGTGTCGTCGCCGGGCGCGAACGAGGTCGTCAGCCTGTTGCTGAAGGAGGCGTTGCCCGAGGAATCCTCAGCGCGCACCTGGAACGTGTGTGTAGTACCCGGAATCATGCCGATCGCCACATTCGCGTGCACGTCGAACTGGGTTCCGCTGACCCAGAAGGGGGTGGGGTTGTCGTCGAAGAACAGGGCATAGCTCACGGACCCGCTGCTGTCCGTCGACTTGTCCCAGGCCAGCACGATGTCCGTGTCGGTGATGCTCACCGCGTGCAGGTTCGCTGGCGCCGTTGGTGGTGTGGTATCCGTTGGCGTGGCCAACGCAGCCGGTGCGGCGCCCGCGAATCCACCCGCCGCCAGCAGCAGAACCGCGCCAAAACCTCGCCACACCCGCGCTGTCAAAATCATCCAAGACTCCTTCCAATGACTGACTCCGCGGCCGCCGGATTGGGCAACCGTCGGGCCAGTGGCAATTACGCGCCACGCCGCCAAGCGGTTCAACTGTTCCAGGATCTCGACCTCTCGATGACTGGGCTTGGTTAGTTGGGGAGGGTTGCTGTCAGGGGCGTTTGGCTGTTTTGGGTGAGTTGTATCTCGGCGACGTGTGCCACCGCGATGTCGAGCTGGTATCCGGTGGTGCCGGCGTGGTCTTTCACCTGGCAGGCACCGATCGTGCGCAGTACGCCGCCGCGGTCCCGGACGTGGATCTCGTACCGGCCGTCCGTCGGTGCGGACGAGATACTGACCAGCAGCCAGGACGGGCTTCCCTGGTAGAGGAAGACCGTGCCGGACTGCGCGCCGGACGGCGTGGTCAGCCGCGCGGCCTTGAGGTAGCGGCCGTTGGCGATCGACAAGGTCTGCCGGTACTGGTCGGCCAGCGCGCGGTCCGTTTCTCCCTGCTGGTAAACGACTGTGGCGCTTCCGCCGGAAACGAGCAGCAGGGCGGCCGCCATTCCACCGACGGCGAGCATCATCCGGCGCGAGTACCGGCGGCCGACGGTTCGCGATCCCGCCATGCCCAGACGCTTCAGTACTGCGCTCTCGAACTCCGGCGGCGGCTCCGCCGGCGGTGCGAGCATCAGCAGGCCGTCCGCAACCTTCGCCAACTCATCCAGTTCCGCTCGGCACGCCGGACAACCGGTGACATGGCCGAGCACCCAGGCGCGTTCGTGTCCCGAGGCCGCACCCGTGGCCAGTTCGGCGAGCAGCGACCGCATCGCCGGGCAATCATGCGGTCTTGTCATCGCTCACCTCGAAATGGTCGCGCAGCCGGGCGAGGCCGAGCCGAATCCTGGTCTTGGCGGTGCCCAGCGGCACTCGCTCCCGCTCGGCGATCTCCCTGGCGCTGAAGCCGTAGAACGTGGCCAGCACCACGGCCGCGGCCTGTTCCCGTGGCAAGCCCCGCAGCGCGGTGCGCATCTGGTCGGTGTCGGCGAGCTGTTCGATCTGGCGGTCGTCCGACGCCTCATCGGCCGACAGCACCGTCAGCAGAATGTCCGGGTCGTACGGCTGGTCCCGACGCAGCCGGATCGTGTCGATCGCCGCGTTGCGAGCGATGGTCAGCAGCCACGACAGGACACTTCCTCGCCGGGCGTCGTAACCGCCGGCGAATCTCCACGCCCGTACGAATGCCTCCTGGGCCACATCGTCCGCGGTGGCCGACCGGCCCACGATCGCGGCCGCCAAGCCATACACCCGCGACTGGTAGCGCCGTACGAATGTTGTCGCCGCCTGCGGATCTCCAGCCGCCATGCCGGCGAGCAGCGCCTCGTCGCTCACTCCCATGGCGGGTATTACGCGGCGGGACCCCCGATTGGCTCTCTCGAAACGAGATCCGTTCGGCGTACTGGACCCGTAGTACCGCAAGAAGCCGTTCGAGGGAGCTGAGAATGTTCGACAGGAAGACAGAGTTCACCGGTCGCCGCATCCGCGCCGCGGCGGCAACTGCCGCACTGCTGGCACCGGCGGTGCTGGTCGCGTGCGGAGGCAACGACGAATCGGGGGATGCGGGCGGAATGTCGCTCTCGATCGCCGAGCCGGCGAAGGACGCCACCGTCACCCTTCCGTTCACGGTGAAGGTCGACGCGGGCGTGCCGCTGGGACCGACCGAGTCCGGCAAGCACCACGTGCACCTGTGGCTCGACAACCACGCGAACGACTACCTGGTCGTCGAGTCGGACACCGCGCAAATCACCAGCGGGCAGAAGGCGACCTTGTCCGGCAAGCCATTGGGGGTTTCCCCTGGTACGCACACGATCCACGTCTCGCTTCGCAACGCCAACCACTCGGCGGCAGGGGTGGACACGGAGATGACCATCAAGGTCGGGACCGGAACCGGCGCTGCACCGACGACCACCGCACCCTCGGAGCCCGAAACCAGCTCCCAGGACCCGTACGACTACTGACGCCATGGCGATGACGAAGCACCGGGTGCGGACGGTCGAGCGGTACACCCGACGGACCCGGTGGTACCACGCGGCCGTCTACATCACCGTGCTCGCACTGCTGGGGACAGGCTGGTGGCTGCTGACCGGACGCGAGGGCGAACCGAGCCCGGCCGCCCGGCTCACCGGCGCCGCCGACGTCACGCTGCACACCTACGCCGGCTGGGTGCTCACCGGCCTCACGGCCGTGGCGATCACCCTCGGCGCACGCGCCGCGCGGACCTTCGTGGTGGAGTCGGTGCGCGTCGACAAGGGCGACCTCCGGTGGTTCATCCGCTGGCCCGTCGCCGTCGTCACCGGCCGGTTCTCCCACCACCGCGGTCATTTCGATCCCGGACAGCGGGTCGCCAACCTCGTCCTGGTGACCTTGCTCGCTGCCCTGGTTGCCAGCGGCGTCGGCCTCACGATGGTGGTTGGCGGCCCGGGATTCGTCTGGTTGCAACGCGTGCACCGCTGGGCCACCTACCTCATCACCCCGGTGCTGGCCGGACACATCCTGATCGCGGCCGGTCTCCTGCCCGGGTACCGCGGTGTCGCCCGCGCCATGCATCTGGGCGGCCGGCTCCGGGTCGACACAGCCCGCCGGGTGTGGCCGGGCTGGCTCGACCGGCGGCTCGCCGAGGACGACAAGCAGCCTGCGCGGGCCGAGGGCGACAGTCCGGACTGAACCATCCGAGGACGGGATGCGTAGTAGACACGTGTCGACGGATGCTGGATCCGGGAGCGAAGCGGACCTCGAGGTGCTGTACGACCGATATCGCGGGCCACTGCTGGGCTATGTCCTGCGGTCAGTGAGCGGCGACCGTCAGTACGCCGAAGATGTCGTCCAGGAGACCATGATGCGCGCCTGGCGGAATGCGCCTGCGCTTGACCCGGATCGAGCAGGTCCTTGGCTGTTCACGGTCGCGCGGAACCTCGTGATCTCCGGTCACCGGCGACGTACGGCGCGACCGGCCGAGGTACCGATCGCGGAGCGGGAGTTCGTGGCGGACAACGACGACATCGACCGGGTTCTGCAGGCCTGGCAGGTCGCAGAGGTGCTGAGGGGACTCAGCCGGGACCACCGCCAGGTGATCATCGAACTGTTCTACCGACGGCGGACCGCGTCCGAGGCGGCCGCCCAGCTCGGTATTCCGATCGGGACAGTGAAATCGCGAAGCTACTATGCGCTGCAGGCGCTGCGAGCGGCTCTGGAGGAGCGAGGAGTGACCGGCTCATGACGTGTCCGCAAGCCGACGCGGTCGGCCTCTACGTGCTCGGGGGTCTCGATGGCGACGAACGCCTCGCGATGGAGCAGCACATCCACGACTGCGTGCAGTGCCGGGAGGCCGTCGAGCAGTTTGCCCATCTGCCAGGGGTGCTGCACACTCTCACGCTGGAGGATGTCACCGCGCTGCGGTTCGACGACGACCCCGATCCGGAGCTCGACCGGCAACGATCGTCGGTCAGGCGTCGTCGGCGGACGCTTCTCGCCGCAGCAGCCGCCGTGGTCTTGCTGGTGTCCGGCGGCCTGATCGGTCGCCAGCTACCTGAGTCTCCGTCGCAAGCCCGAGGCGGTGTCACCTGGTCGGCGACAGATGGCGTGGGTGGGATCGACACGCGGGTGGAGCTGAGCAGCCGTAGCTGGGGAACAGACATTCAGGTCCACATGAACGACCTTGTCCCCGGCCGACGGTGCATGCTGGTGATCCATACCCGCAGCGGGCAGTCGGAGGTCACCGGTTGGTGGACCACAACCACCTCCATCCGGGAAGCAGATGTCCCTGCCAGCTCATCGTTCCCCCTGTCGGACATCGCTCGCGTTGACGTCGTCACAGCCGACCAGACCGTCCTTGCATCGCTGACGGACGCGACACGATGACAACTAGCGCGAGTACTTGAAGGTTCGTGTCGCCAGGTGATTCGGGGCTGCCAAGGTCTCGTGGACGATCCGGTACGACGCGTCGACCTCGAGCTCGACCTGGATGCCTTCAGCGGGCAGGCCGAAGGTGAGTAGGTGGTGCCCGCCGGGCCGAGGCTCGACGACTACGTCCGGGTCCGGCGGACCGGCGTACGGATCGCCGTCGATGAACTCCGGTCCATCGATGGTCACCGACTGCGCCGCCGGCGTCGGAGCGGTGGTATCACTGGTGATCGATTCGACGACCCGGAAGGTCTTCTGCGCAAGCATGACGTTGCGCACGCGCGGCAGGGCATCACGCGACAGGTGTGGCGCCCAGCGAATCGGGAAGCTGATGATGCCGCCGTGCCACCCCGTCGCGTCGACACGCACTTCGACGTGTTCGAGCCCTGCGGTCCACGACACTGGGCCGACGAAGCATCCACGACCACACGGCTGAAGGTTGACAGCCTCGCCCCGGCCGCTGAGCTTCGCTGCCAGGTGGAACGCCGGCGGCTTGGCGTCGTTCGTGTCGGTATCGCCATCCGGCGTGTGGAGCCGCACCTCCAGCTGGTTCTCGCTGGCTGCGATGCCGACGGCGATCTGTCCGGCCAGGCCTCCCAACCGAATCACCGGCCCAGCGGCCTGCGTGGGATAGCCCAGGTCCGCAGTAGCCGGCTCCGGGGAAGGCAGCGATATGAGTACGGCGCTCGCGGCCAGGACCACCACCAGAACCACGATTTCGACGCGCACCAGCCGGGTGACGAAGGATCCAGTTGCTGAGAGCAACCGCCGCCGTACCCGCCAGGCCAGGACCGCAACCGCCGTGACCAGGCCGACCTTTGCGAGCAGCGTCCGCCCGTACGCCGTACTGCTGAGCGTCCCGAGACTCGGCACCACCATCAACGCACCGACGGAACCGGAGACTGCAACAACGAAGAAGAGGACCACGGCGAACCGGGAGTACGTCGTGAAGGCTCGCCGTACCGAGGCACCACCCGCGTTGGCCCTGGCCACTCGGAGTAGATGGAACAGCACCCCCAGCCAGACGCTGAGAGCCACCAGGTGGATGGCGACGACCAGCGCACCAGTGACACCGTGTTGACTCCCGAGGTGGTTGCGCAGGGCTTCGACCGGAATCACCACCAGCGCCGTGGTCGCAACCATCCACCAACGCATGCGCTGACCGAGCACTGCCGGCACTGCGAGACCGGCGGCCTCGACAGCAAGGAGAATCCCGGCGCGGCCGAACCCACCGGTCGCGACAACGACGTACACGAGCAGCGAGGCTGCCGCCAGTGAACCAACGGCTCCCGAGACTCGCACCAGCGAGCGCGGGCGGGTCGCCGCGGGCACCGCGCGGTGGACGATCCGTTCCCCGACAGCTCCACCCAGCAGAGCGATCAGACTGAGGACGAACAACCAACGCAGCAACGCGATCAGCGGGAATCCGGACGAACTGCCGCTCTCCGCTCCGCTCAGCTCGACCGCTGCGGTTCCGACAGCGAAATCGAAGTCGGCGGCCACCACATCACCGTCCTGCGCGGTGACCTCCCAATGGACCACGTACCTGCCCGCACGCAGAGCTTCCAGGGTGTTGACGACGACTCGACGTCCGCCTTGCTCGCTGGCCACGTCGGACGTGCCGACAGCGTGCCCGCTGCCGTCATCAACCCGTACGCCGTGCGGCGCAACGCTGACCGGTTCATCGAACACCATCGTGATCGCGGAAGGCGTGGAAGCGACCGAGTAGCCCGCTGCCGGCGTCGTACTCAGCAACGTCGGGTGCGCACTTGCCGGTGATGCCGTGGCGAACAGCAGGACCGGCACCACGCATGCGACCAGGGCCCATCGCCGCCTGCTCAAAACGTCGCGTCCTGTCTCATCGGGTGGTGCTGGTCAGGGTGGCCAGCACTGTCTTGTCGGATCGGACGACGTCGATCCGATCGATCTGCGGCAGCGGGATCGACGTACTGCCGGTGATCATCAGGCGCGCCTCGTAGTTGGTCGACCACCCGCCCGCCGGCTCAGCACCGCCGGCCCGCGGATACACAATCAAGCGACACGTCAGCCCCGGTGGCAGATCCTCCATCCACAGCCGGATGTCTGTGCCCCACGACCGATCGGCAAGGCGTGCGACCGTGTCGATTCCGCCGACCGCGTCCGTCGACGTCCAGGCCAGGACCCCCGGTGATGGCTGGTGGGTCCAGAGCTCCGCGCTTGCCACGCCGCCCGTTGCCAACACCAGGACGATGATCATCGCCAACACCAGCAGATGCGACCGGGGCCGGCGATGCACGGCTGAAGCATCGACAGTAGTGGCCTCGGGCAACAGGCTTGCTACCTCGGATCCTTGCCTGTTGCCTACAGACGTCCTCTGAGTGACGTCCTCCAGCGAAAGTCTGTGCATGAGTCCGGGCAGGTGGGCCACCTCGATCAGCTCCTGACGGCAGATCTCACAGCTCGTGAGGTGCCACTCCATCTCGGCCTGCTCCGCCGGATCCAGCGCACCCAGCACATAGGGCGCGACCGACCTCGTCTCCGGACACACTCCCGTCACATGGTGCTAATACGCCGACCGAGGTCGCAAGGTTCAATCCATCTGGGGGCCCCGGGCGATCACCATGGCCTGCGCAGCACGTCCCAGGTCGGGCAGGTCGACCGCCGCACGAAACCCGGTAATGACCCCCACCTTCCGAACATATCGCCGATGCAGGGTGATCGGCTGGGCCGCATCTGCAACCGTCATGGCCATGAGTCAATCAAATCGAAGTTCTGCGGTGAGCGCCTCGGAGTTCGACCACGAAGAGCTGCACGTACGGCGAGGTACCCGCTCCGGCTTGCCCATCGCGGTCGGGATCCACTCCACGTCCGCGGGTCCAGCGATCGGGGGATGCCGTATCCGGACCTATGCCGACTGGCGCGACGGGATCGAGGACGTGTTGAGGCTGTCGCGTGCGATGACGCTGAAGAGCGCCATCGCCGGACTGCCTCATGGCGGCGGCAAGACCGTCGCGATGGCCCCGACCACGACGTGGAGTCCTGAGGATCGCGCCGAGCTGATCCGCGACATTGCCGATGTCATCGTCGGCCTGGACGGCAGATACATCACCGGCCCCGACATCGGCACCACCGAAGCGGACATGACGACGCTCCATGCCCTGACCGGCGGTCGAGCGTGGTGCCGTCCGGTCGCGGAGGGTGGGAGTGGATCATCGAGTGAGGCGACCGCCCAAGGAGTCCTCGCAGCCCTCAAGGCTGCCGTGTCCCACGCGTTGCTGCGGGACTCGGCGAAAGGGCTCATGGTGGGTGTCATCGGGTTCGGGAGCGTCGGGCGGCTCGTTGCCCAGTCACTCGCGCGCGAAGGTGCGAACGTGACCGCTGTCGACGTGAACCCCCACCTGCGCGAGGCTGCTGCGACGGTCGGCGTGGCCTGGGGCGCTGGTGACCTGCTGCGACAAGACTTCGACATCATCGTCCCGGCCGCAACCGGCGGACTACTGACCACAGAGTCTGCCACTCAGGCCCGGTGTTCGGTGATCGTTGGCCCTGCCAACAACCAACTGGCCGAGGACTCGGTCGCGGACGTGCTCGCTGACCGGGGCATCACCTGGGTCCCGGATGTTGCGGCGAGCGCCGGAGGCGTCATTCACGCGGTGTGCCGGGAGGAACTGGGCCTCGACGAGCAGGAGACCGAGGCCCGGATCGAGGGTATTGGTCACCGCGTCACCCAGATTCTCGAGCAGGCGAGCCGGGACGGCGTCAGCGCATTGGAGGCAGCTTGGGCGCTGGCCGGTCCGATCGCGGCGGGCGGCCCCAGCTGAGCTCGGCGGCGATCTTCAACTCCAGTACGCCGTCCTGCGCGTACGGCGTGACGGCTCGCTCGATCGCCGTGTCGAACTCGGCGGCCTCCTCGGCGGACATCAGCTCCCTGGCCAACGAGGACGTCGAGTGGAACTGCTCGATGTAGCCGGCCACGCTCTGGCAACGGGTGACCGGCTCTGTCCTCACCGAGCCTGCCGGCTCGAACAGACCTCGCTGCTGAAGGGCATCGACGACATCGAACGACGGGTCGTAGCTCTGGCTACGTGAATGACGCTTGATGGCGGCCGCCACGCCGTCCCACCACGGCATGTCCACCGGGCCGTGCTCGATGATCACGAACTGCGCGTTCGGCGTCAGGTGCGGAACGATCCGCGCGAACGTCTCCTCCCACCGCATCCAGTGGATGCTCGCGCCCGCGGTGACCAGGGCGTACGGACCGTCCAGCTCGGCCGATTCGATTCGGCTCACCTGCCAGCGGAGGTTGGGACGGTTACCGTCCGCCCGGCCGCGGCCCGCGTCGACCATGGCCTGGGAGAAGTCGACGGCGTCGATCCGCTCGACTCGCGGTGCCAGCGGCCGTGCGATCGCTCCCTCGCCGGCGCCGATGTCGAGCACTGACCTCGGCTCGTCGGTGATCAGCGCTTCGAGCCGGTCGAACACCTCATCCGGGTACGGCGGACGATGCCGATACGCCTCGGCGACACCATCGTGCCGGAACGTCGACGCAAGCTCCTTCACGATGCCACCTCGCCCGCGCCTCGGTGTCGGTGATCATGTGTCGGCATCCGCTGCCTCCCAGGTGCTGGTGCACGGCGTTGTATGGTACATCGTACAAATAATGCCGCAGCTCTCTGAACGGAGATCCACCAAGTGGTACGTCCACCGGGATCCGATCGGCCGCTCTATGTCCGGATTGCCATGTCTCTCAAGGCCCGGATCCTCGCCGGCACCTACGAGCCCGGCACCCGGCTGCCGGCCGAGGACGAGCTCACGGCCGGCTTCGGCGCGAGCCGCAGCACCATCCGCCAGGCCATCGCCGACCTGCGGGCTGCCGGGTACGTCACCAGTCAGCAAGGCTCCGGGACGTACGTGGCTGACTCGCTGCCGGTCGATCCACTGTCACCGCGCTCGGGTCCCGTCTACACCGGATTCCTCGACGACCTCGACAACGAGGCGCACCACGTCCGCGAGCAGCGCCGATCCCGGCGGGTCGTGTCCGCCGACGCCACACTCGCCGCCCAGTTGCGGATACCGGTCGGCAGCAAGGCCGTCCAGTTCCGAGGCGTCCGGGTACGCGACGGGAAGGTCTACGGCATCGCCACCGACACGCTGCCGGCCGACGTGGCACAACGAATCGACGCCGACGTCCGCAAGCGCAGCGCGACCATCGTCGACGCGCTCGAGGCCATCGGATGCCGTGCCCAGGAGAGCCTCCAGCGGGTCGAACCGACCACCCTGGACGCCGCGTCCGCCAAGCTGTGCGACCGCCGCCCCGGCGAACCAGCGCTCGCCATCACCGGCATCGCGTACAGCATGGACGGGACGCCCATCGATGCGTACACACTGACGGTTGTCGGCGGATACGGCATCGGACTACACCTCGTGCGCGCCGGCGATTGGAAGTCGCCATGAGCCTGGTCCATCGTTGAGTGTCGCCGATGCCTGTCAGACGGCGGCGAGGGCTGTGCGGATACCGGCTTTCGTCGTGCTGTCGGCGTACGACGCGTCCAGAGCGGCCGTCTGCAGGCCGACCAAGGTTTCCCGGCTCAATCCGTGAACTCGATGCGCCAACTGCAGCTCGTCGGTCAACGTGGTCTGGAAGTACGCCGGATCGTCGGTGTTCAGTGTCACGACCAAGCCGGCCTTCAGCATCGCGGTGACCGGATGTTCTTCCACGCGCTCGACGAGCTTCAGCCGCACATTGGAGGTGATCGCGATATCGAGGGGAATCCGGTGGGTTGCGAGGTAGTCGACCAGCGCGGGATCCTCCACGCAGCTGATGCCGTGGCCGATCCGCTCGGCGTGCAGCGATCGCACCGCACCCCAGATGCTTTCGGGGCCCACGGTCTCACCAGCATGGGGCAGCGCCGCGAGCCCGTTGGCCCTCGCCCGCGCGAACGACGAGGCGAACAGTTCCGGCGGGAAACCCTGTTCGACCCCGCCTAGCCCGAGACCCACTACGCCATCCGGCGCCTGCGGACCGAGCAGGTATCCGATGGTGAACTCCGAGGCCGGGTCCTCGGACTCGCGGGAGATGTCACACACCCAGCCGATGTCCACGCCGAACTCGCGTTGCGCCCGACGGCGGCCCTCGTTGAGCCCGTCGCCGTACTCCTCGAGCCTCACACCGCGCCGATGGTGGTTGATCGGTGAAGTGGTGACCTCTGCGTACCGGATGTTCTGCTCAGCGAACTCCGCGGCGAGAGCGACCACCGCATCGGTGAAGTCCTCGGCCGATCGCAGCACCGACAGCCCCGCGAAGAACAGCGCGCCGAAATCGTCGAAGCTTCCGAAGCTGTAGCGCTTGGCCAGGTCCTCGGCCGAGGTCGCGCCGAGGTCAACGCCGTTGCGCCGGGCAAGCCTGAACATCGTCTCGGGCCGCAGTGCACCCTCCAGGTGCACATGCAACTCCACCTTGGGCAGCGCCCGCAGCCACGCCATCGTCACATCAGCTATCGTCATTTGTATGGTGTACCATACAACTGCGCCAGCGGGCCACACGAATGTCGGCGAACCACGTCAGTGCGTAGTCAACTCGCAGCGGTCGCCCTCAAAGACTTCGCCGCCGGCACCCGTCGGCAGGCTCGCGATCACGATCCCGGTGGCTTCCCGACCCTCGTCCGGCCGTTAGCGGCCGAGATCCTTGCCGTAGCCGACGGGTGGGAACGCCCAGGCTTTGCTGTCCGCGAGTGCCGTGAGTTGTGCGACTGTGAACAAAGGCTTGGCGCGAGTGATGGGAGCCTTCTTCCACGCTGTCGAGTTGCCATTGCCGACAACGATGATGCGGCCATCGGGGTAGTGCAACTGGACCGCGCGCACAGCAGCGACCCGCACGCCGGGCACGGGGCTGCCTGGTGTTTGCTCAATCAGGACGATCGTCCCGTCCGGTCGAGTGGTGCAGTTCTCCGGATGCGCCTCGTTCGCGCAGGAGATCTGACTCTGGCGAGTCATGACCTGGACTTCGAGCAGCGAGCCGCCCTTACCATCGTCGACGACGTACGAGGCAGCGATGAAGTTGTCGCCCCAGGTACGCGGCTGCGACACTCTCATTCCCGCCGGCACCAGACCCTTGAGAGTCCGCAGCGTGTCGTTCGGGGTCACCTGCCGGGTCGGCCTTGCGGCTGCTGGAGTCCCACTCGGCGTCGCGACGATCGGCACGCCCGCGACTGGCGGGGCGGCAGAGCTCTCGCCCCCGATCAGCTGACTACCAGCGAAGATCATGCCGGCCGCGGCCAGCACAGCGCTGGCCGAGGCGGAGCCAACCAGTGCGCTACGGCGCCGGCGAAGGATGACGCCGCGGCGGATCCCGCGATCCACCAGGTCAGTGGACTCTGGCTCCACGTACTCGGTAGCACGTCGCATCAAGTCGGTCAGGTCGTCCATGAGAACTTCTCCTCTTCGAGTCACAGGGATGCCAGGTGGACGGCGTCATCGCCGAGGACGACCCGGAGGCGTTCGAGCGCCCGGGACGTGCGAGTCCTGATCGCACCAGGCTTCTTGCCAAGATCGAGCGCGACCTGCTCGACGCTGCGATCTTCGAAGAACCGCAGCACCAGCACCGCTCGATCCAGCGGAGCCAACTCGGACAGAGCCCTCTGGAGCGCAACCCGCAGTTCGGCATCACCTGCACGTTCCACGACCTCCGGAACCTCGGCGTACGGCTGCTCGACCAGGCGCCGCCGTCGCCACTGGGACACGAAGGTTCGTGCCAGCACCGTCTGCGCATACGCCGCCGGATTGTCGATGCGCGAGATCCCACGCCAGGCCCGGAACATCTTCGCCAGCGTCTCCTGCACCAGATCCTCCGCCTGGTGCCGGTCGCCGACGAGAAGCCAAGCCGTTCGGTAGAGATGAGGCGTCCGAACATGCGCGAATTCCTCGAAGTCCTCCGCTGCCTGTCTCATCCACTCTCCTCGGTCGTACCCACACGCTGTACGACGCTCAGACAGGCGCCGGCGTTACACCCTTTGACGAATCCACCGTCACCCGGAGGCGGGACAGGACGCTGCGCTGTGCTTGAGGCCGGACCGCGATCGGCGCCATCGGGGCAGGCTCAACCGGCGCCGAGGTGGGATCCAGGGCTGAACTGGCGCATCAGGCAAGGCGGATCGGCCAACGCGAACGGCGTCGTTGACGAACGGGATGAAGAGGAGATTCATGACGATGTGGTTCCTTTCGCCCTTCGACGGTAGGTCCCGGCATCGTCATACGTCCAATGAATTTCCCAGCCTCACTTCATGCAACAGACGCATGACCTGAACGGCACAGAGGGCTCTATCTGGGTTCGACGCGGAGGGTGGTGGCGTTGGATGTGGTGTTGGTGATTGCGACTGTGTCCGGTCCGTTGCCGTACTTCGTGAAGTAGGCCGCGTCGAGCTGATCGTCGACGGTGTGGTCGGAGATGTAGGTGACGTCGCGGGTCTGGCCGTGCCAGGAGATCGCGCCTTCGTGGTGGTGAAGGACGCCCTTGTACCAGGCGCCTTCGACACCGCGCACCGACCGCACGTACAGGCTCCGGCCGACGACGACGTGCCACACGATGGTCAGCGTGCGCAACGACCCGTCCTGCCGCCGCCCAGCAACCCGGATCTCTTCGATCTGGTCCAGAGAGTGGAGCTCATCCGCGGTCCAAGCACTCATGACTTCCTGCTCCTTCCAGTCAGCACCTGCGAGCCGTCGATCTTCCGCAGTCTGACAGAGGACCAGGCGGGTGGGCTCCATGAAAGTCTCCGAGGGTGGCTGAGGGATACGGGTTTCGCGTCCGGGACGCGGTCAGAGTGGACCGCTGTCCTCGGGCGCGCGGAACGTCCGGTGTTGAAGACTGCCAACGGCACCTGGTTCATCTGGGTCGTGGCGAGTCAGTCCGCCGCCGTCGCCACCGCCACGGTCGAGCCGGTGATCGACGACGCTCGCCGGCGATCACCGTGCTGGCGGGTGCACGCATCGTCGAGATGGCCGACGCGCCGATGGTCGCCGCGACCCGTGAGCTGATCGCCAGCCTGGCAGTCGTGTTCTGGGCCTTTGCCACCTGGCTGTTCCCGGTCCTGATCGCGGCGGGCTGGTGGCGCCACCTGCGCCGCGGAGTTCCACTGCGCGACAGCGCACCACAGCGTCATCAGGAGTCCTGCAGACGGTGATGACACGCGGCGCAGTACCTCGTCTGCGGGCAGATCCGCAGGCGTGCAAGCTCAACAGCACCCCAGCACGAGCGGCATTGTCCGTAGTGGCCGGTGTCCATCCGGTCGAGAGCAGCCTCCACGTCCGCCAGAACGATCCGCGCGGCCACTGCGAGATGGCTGTGTACTTCGGCCCGCGCTGCACTGTACCGGCCGGATTCCGGCTGCGGTTGGGACGACTCGCGGATCGCGAGTAGCTGCTCACGACGGAAACTACGCTGCTCGAGCAGGCCTGCCCGCAGCATCGCGAGCTCTCGCCGGGACAGGCAGACATTCGCGGCGGTACTGGTGTGGCTGGTCACGATCAAGACTCCTCCTTGCGGCATCCGATGTTTGACTGCTGTGCCTCACAGCTCTCGCTGCTGGCAGCGAACGCAGTACCGGACGTACGGCAGGATTTCCAGCCGCCCGATCGGGATCCGTACATCGCATCCTCGGCAGACGCCGTACGTGCCGTCGTCGACGCGTTCCTCGGCGGCATCGATCTCCTTCAGTACGACGCGGATCGCCGTCGTCTGCGCGGTCAGCAGATCGCCGTGCGCGTTCGGCTTGTCGGCGTCCATGGCACGCAGTTGCGCCAGCCGGGTGTTTCGCTCGTGTTGCAGTCGTTGCAGGATCTCGTGCCTGCGGTGCGGCTCCGGCTGACTGCCTGTACCGAGCGTGCTGGGGGTCATCCGGGGTGTGTTCATACTCCCACCATCGCCTCGGACACTGCTGCAGACCATCGGGACCAGCACCCATCTTTGGCCGGCAGCGCCCACATCGGGTGGGTATCAGATCGATTCGGGAGATAGTGGACGGTGTCGCACCAGAGAAGGGAACCTTGACGGTGTCGTTGTTCTGGCGGATCTACGGGCTCAACGCCGTTGTGCTGGGCGCCGCGACCGCGCTGCTGCTGTGGGCACCCGTGACGGTATCGGTGCCGGTGCTGTTGACCGAGGCGGTCGTCCTGATCGGCGGTCTGGCGGTGATGCTCGTCGCCAACGCCGCCCTCCTGCGTGTCGGTCTGGCGCCGCTGGTGCGGCTGACCCGCGGAATGTCGACCGTGGATCTGCTGCGCCCCGGCCAGCGGCTCTCGGTCAGCGGGCACGGCGGCGTACCCGATCTTCTGCGCGCGTTCAACGACATGCTCGACCGGTTGGAGCACGAGCGGGCCACCAGCGCGGCGCGGGCCCTGTCCGCGCAGGAATCCGAGCGCCAGAGAATCGCCCGGGAACTCCACGACGAGGTCGGCCAAACCCTGACCGCCGTGCTCATCGACCTCAAGCGGGCGGCTGATCGCGCCGCCGACCCGGACCTCCGCAAGGAGCTCACGCAGGCCCAGGAAACCACCCGCGCCAGCCTTGACGAGGTACGGCGACTCGCGCACCGGCTGCGCCCCGGCGTACTGGAGGATCTCGGCCTGGTCAGCGCCCTGACCGCGCTGACCACCGAACTCTCCGATCACACCGGCTTGCTGGTACGGCGTCAGTTCGAATCCGGTCTGCCGGGCCTTGACGACCAGGCAGAGCTGGTCGTCTACCGCGTCGCCCAGGAGAGTCTGACCAATGTCGCCCGGCATGCCGACGCGACGTCCGTCGAGGTGTCGTTGGCCGGCCGCGACGAATCTATCGTCCTGCGGATCCAGGACGACGGCCACGGGATCGGTCTGGCCCATGAGGGGGCCGGGATCCGGGGCATGCGCGAACGGGCTTTGCTGATCGGCGCCGCTCTCGAGATCGGCCGCACGCCGAAGGGCGGAACGGAAGTCAGTCTGACGGTCCCTCTCGCCGGACGTGGAGCCTGACGATGCAGCCGACCAGAATCCTCCTCGCCGACGATCACGCGCTGGTACGCCGCGGAGTCCGTCTGATCCTGGAAGCAGAACCCGATCTCCAGGTCGTCGCCGAAGCCTCCGATGGCCACGAAGCCGTGTCCCTGGCCCGCAGCCACCCGGTCGACCTGGCAATCCTCGACATCGCGATGCCGCGGATGACCGGACTCCAGGCGGCCCGGGAGCTGTCCGTCGTACGACCTGAAGTCCGCGTGCTGATGCTGACCATGTACGACAACGAGCAGTACTTCTTCCAGGCCCTCAAGGCCGGCGCCTCGGGCTACGTCCTCAAGTCCGTCCTGGACCGCGACCTGGTGGAGGCGTGCCGCGCGACCATGCGCGGTGAGCCGTTCCTGTACGCCGGCGCTGTGACCGCGCTGGTGCGCAGCTATCTGGACCGGGTCCGGCAGGGCGTCGATCTCCCTCAGCAGATCCTCACCGCCCGCGAGGAGGAAGTGCTCAAGCTCGTTGCCGAGGGCAACTCATCGAAGGAGATCGCCGAGATCCTGACGATCAGCATCAAGACGGTCGAACGCCACCGCTCGAACATGCTGCAGAAACTCGGCCTGCGCGACCGCCTGGACCTCACCCGCTACGCCATCCGCGTCGGCCTCCTCGAGCCCTGACCCACCACGAGACCGGCCGCGCCCCAGAGGAGAAGACATGGTCATCACGATGCCTGTTCCTGCTCAGCACGTTGCGCCCGCGGGGTGTGCCTACCCGGTGAGGCGGCCGTGACGGCTCGTGACATCCGGGTCCACCGGATCTATGAACAGGCCGCGGCGGACGATGGCGTCCGGGTCCTGGTGGATCGCGTGTGGCCGCGAGGCTTGCGCAAGGATGCCGCCGTACTCGACGTCTGGCTGAAGGACGTCGCACCGTCGACGGAACTGCGCAAGTGGTACGGCCACGTCCCGGAGAAGTTCGCGGAGTTCGAGACGCGCTATCGCGACGAGCTCACAACGTCGGCCGCACTCGACCACCTGCGTGCCCTGGCCGACGAATCGACCGTGACGTTGCTGACCGCAACCAAGGACGTCGAGCACAGCCAAGCAGCCGTGCTGGCGGCACTTCTCCGCGAGTCACCCTGACCCCGGTCAGCTGCTGGGCGGGTCGCCTGGGGACTATCGGCCGCGGGGTCGACGACTGTTGCTTGAGGGCCTCCTGCTCGTTCCGGTGAGCTCGGACCTGGCACGACCGCCGCCGTCATCGCCGACAGCGATCGTCGCGGGTCGGCTCAAGGCGAACGTCGACCCCGACACGCTGCTCGGTCTTCTGCTCGGCGCGTACTTGTCGGAGTCCCTCCGCTTCGGATCACTGCGGGCCGGTGGGTGCCGGCGATCGTCAGGCGCGAACGATCTGGAGCGCCTGCCGGGCGATCTCCCATTCCTCGTTGGTGGCCACGACGAGTACTGCGACCCGACTGTCGTCGGCGGAGACCACACCTCCGGTCCCTGACGCTTCGCTGTTGCGTCCGGCATCGATGCTGATACCGAGCGATTCGAGGCCCTGAAGCGAGGCGGCGCGCACCTCAGCGGAGTGCTGGCCGACACCCGCCGTGAAGACGACCGCATCCACCGTCCCGAGTACGGCGTAGTACGCACCGATGTACTTCCTGATCCGGTAGCAGTAGACCTCGAAGCCGAGTTGCGCCCGCACGTCGCCGGCGTCCCGCCGACGGAGCACCTCGCGGAAGTCGTTGTCACCGGTCAGGCCCTTCAGACCCGACTCCGAGTTCAGTACGCGATCGATCTCGTCGATGGACCAGCCCAGCTCGCGCGCCAGGTGTCCGTGGATCGCGGGATCGATGTCGCCGGAGCGCGTCCCCATGACGAGCCCTTCCAACGGCGTCAGGCCCATCGACGTGTCCACCGATCTGCCACCGCGCACGGCTGTCGCGGAGCAGCCGTTTCCGAGGTGGAGCACGATCAGGTTGACCTCGCCCGGATGACGCCCGAGCATCTGCGCGACCAGCCGGGAAACGAACGAGTGCGATGTGCCGTGGAAGCCGTACCTGCGAATCCCGTGGTCCCGCGACCACTCGAACGGAGCCGCGTAGGTATAGGCGTACGGCGGCAGCGTCTGGTGGAACGCCGTGTCGAACACCGCAACATGCGGCACGTCGGGAAAGAGTCGCCGCGCCACCTCGATCCCTTCGAGGTTCGCGGGGTTGTGCAGTGGCGCGAGCGGTATCAGTTCGCCAACTTCGGCGACGAGGGCATCGTCGACCAGCGTCGGAGTCGAGAAGCGGGCGCCCCCGTGGACGACGCGGTGACCCACCGCGGCGAGATCGGTCCCACCGAGCGACGGACCGTACGTCGCGAAGGCGTCGATCGCCGTCCGTAGCGCCTCCTCATGCGTGGCGATTGGTTCATCGCCGTGGAATTCGCCGTTCGGACCGTGATGCAACTGGCTGCTTCCCGACTCGCCGATCCGCTCGACGAGCCCGGTCGCCATCGCGTCCCCCGACGCCGCGTCCACGAGGCTGTACTTGAGCGAGGACGATCCCGCGTTGATCACCAGCACCAGGTCGCTCATCTACTCGCCGCCCTGCTGTGCCTGGATCGCGGTGATCGCGACCGTGTTGACGATGTCTCGTACCGTCGCCCCGCGCGACAGGTCGTTCACCGGTTTGCGCAGTCCCTGCAGGACGGGCCCGACGGCGACCGCGTTCGCCGAGCGCTGGACCGCTTTGTAGGTGTTGTTCCCGGTATTGAGGTCAGGGAAGACGAACACGGTCGCGCGTCCGGCGACAGGTGATCCCGGCAGCTTCGTTCTGGCCACGGCAGCGTCGATCGCGGCGTCGTACTGGATCGGTCCCTCGACGAGCAGGTGCGGCGCGCGGTCCCGGACGATCGTCGTGGCCTTCGACACCTTCTGCACATCAGTCCCGGTGCCCGAGGATCCGGTCGAGTACGACAGCATCGCGACTCGCGGCTCGATCCCGAAGGCCGCCGCGGTCGCGGCCGAAGAGGTCGCGATGTCTGCCAGTTGTTCGGCGGTCGGATCCGGGATGATCGCGCAGTCGCCGTACACGAGAACCTGGTTCTGCAGACACATGAAGAACACCGAGGAGACCGCGGACACGCCCGGCACCGTCTTGACCACCTCGAGCGCCGGCCGGATCGTGTGCGCGGTGGTGTGGACGGCGCCCGACACCATCCCGTCCGCGAGCCCGAGCTGCACCATCATCGTCCCGAAGTACGACACGTCCCGGACCAGCTCGCGGGCCTGCTCGAGATCGATGCCGCGGTGCTGGCGCAGCCGGTGGTACTCCGCGGCGAACCGCTCCCCCAGCGCGTCGTCGTCCGGGCTGACGACTCGTGCGGCGGCCACGTCCACACCGAGCGAGGCTGCTTTCGCGCTGATCGCGATGGGGTCACCCAGAAGCGTCAGGTCCGCGACTCCCCGTCGCAGGAGTACGTCGGCCGCCCGAAGAACGCGGTCCTCCTCACCCTCCGGCAACACGATGTGCTTGCGATCGGCGACCGCTTGGTCGACCAACCGATGCTCGAACATGAGCGGGGTCACCGCGCTGCTCCGCGCCACCGCGAGCTGGTCGAGCAGCGCTCGGCCGTCGACGTACTGGGCGAACAACGCGAGCGCGACATCCACCTTCCGTGGCGAGGCCTTGGTCAGCCGGCCCCGCACGGCCGTGAGCGCTGCTGAGGTCGCCTGGGTGCTCAGTCCTGTCTCCAGGATGGGCAACGTGACGCTGAGCCCAGCAATCAAGCGCTGGACCTGGTCCGGCAACTCGAAGCCACCGTTGAGGATGATCGTCGAGATCTGCGGGAAGTTCCGCGAGGTGTGCGCCATCAGCACGCCCAGGACGACCTCCGGACGGTCTCCGGCCGTCACCACGGCCGCGCCCTCGAACAGCCGGTCCAGCACATTGGGCATGGTCATCCCGGCGATCACCAGCCCGGTGACCTCGCGCGACAGCAGGTGCGGATCTCCACTGAGCACCCCAGCACCGATCGGAGCCAGCAGGTCGGCCACCGACGGCTGCCCCAGCAGCGGCTCCTCCGGAATCGAGAATGCCGGAGCACCGACACCCTTCAGTCCGTCGGTGATCGAAGTCAGCAACTCCTGGTCGACACGGTTCGCGATCACCGCGGACAGCGAACCGTGGTTCGCGTGCAACTCGGCCACCGCGAGGTCGGCGATGGTCCGCACCTCGCGGGGGGTCCGGCGATACCCGTTCAGCACCAGCAGGACCGGTACGCCGAGGTTCGCCGCGATCTTGGCGTTGTAGGAGAACTCTGTCGGGGTCCCCACGTCGGTGTAGTCGCTGCCGACCACGACGACCGCGTCGGCCTGACCAGCGACCGCGTGAAAGCGCCGCACGATCGTGTCCAGGGCGGCATCCGGATCCGCATGCACCTGGTCGTAGCTGACTCCCACGCAATCCTCGTACGACAAAGCGACCGCATCATGCGACGTCAGCAGGTCGAGGACATAGTCGCGACCCGCGTGCCCGGCGAGGTCCGAACGGACGATCGGACGGAACACGGCCACCCGCTCGACCCGCCGGGAGAACTGCTCGAGCACCCCGAGAGCGACGGTGGATTTCCCGGTGAAACCCTCCACCGAGGCGACATACACGCTGTTGGCCATACCAGAACCCTAACCACCGGTCTCCCCTGAGCAGCCGCACCTGTTTCCCCGCGACGTCACACTTTGCCTTGAGCAACCTTCAACCGGCGGAGACAGGTTTCAGACGGACGGGAACAGATGTCCAACTTTTTCGCTACACGACATGTAGCGCAAAGTGTTCCGGCGACCGGCTGATCACCTGCGCGGTCGGCGACCGTAGCCGAAGTAGGCGATCGGAATCGCACCGAGTGAGTTGATCAGCGTGATGGCAACCGCCCAGCTCACCTTCGACCCCCTGACCTCAGCGGCCGGCCGACGCGCGAGGTCGACCAGGGCGGCGGCTTTCAACGCACCGTCGAGTGCGCCGCCGATGATGATGAGTCGGCGCGTGCGCGAACTGAGGTCGTTCCACGTCGTCCGGGCCACCGTTACACCATGCGCCCCGCCGACCTTCCCGGCAAGGGGGTCGGCGCACGGCCTGTCCCAGGCCGGAGGGTGGCGTGGAGTTCGGCGCCGACCGTTCAACACTGATCGCTGCTGTCAGCGGCGATCAGGTCGGACGTGCATGCGCTCTCCGGGGCGGCCGAAGATGCTCAGCACCTCTGCCGGTCCGTCTCCTGTGCTGCCGAACCAGTGCGGCAATTGCGTGTCGAACTCGACTGCTTCGCCCACTCCGAGGACGAGGTCCTGATCTGCCAGGATCAGCCGCATCCTGCCCGTCAGGACGTAGAGCCACTCGAAACCTTCATGAGTGCGTGGGCTCGGCTTGGACTGCGATGCCGGAATGACGATCTTCCATGCCTGGACCCCACCCGGTCGAGTCAGTGGAAGAACAGTTCGGCCATTCACCATGCGCGGTTTCAACCGGATCCGAGGATCTCCGACCTCAGGTGCTCCGACCAGGTCATCCAGCGGCACTCGGTATGCCTGCGCCAGCGGGAGCAGCAACTCCAGGCTCGGGCGGCGTTGACCGTTCTCGAGCCGCGACAGGGTGCTCTTCGAGATGCCGGTGAGCTTGGACAGCTCCGCCAACGTGATGCCCCGCTGGTCCCGGACGCCCCGCAGCCGGGGCGCCACCAGATCCAGAGCAGTAGCGATCCCGGCCGGGTCCAGTGGCGGGTCGATCGTACGTTTCGTCACGAATCCATTGGACCCCGCGTTTCCCGGAAGCGGCAACAACCGTTGTCGTCAAGGTGCGGCTGGAACACGCTTCTAGGAATCAATCAGTACGACGTTGATCGGCGGCGGCGCCCGTCCTGACAGCGATCACGTACACCACACCACATTCCCCAGAGGAGCCACGCCATGTCTGATCCCCGAGCTGTCCCGCGTTCGACGCCGCTTCCGCCACCGACCAAGCATCAGCTCGCGTTGATGATCTGGGTCGCTGTCTTCCCGACCCTCACCGTGCTCAACCTCCTGCTCGGCGATCTGCTCGCCGGCCTGCCAGGCGTGCTGCGGACCTTCATCCTCGCAACCGCTGCGGTTCCGATCGTGATCTACGGCCTCATGCCCCGACTGCACCGTCTCCGCGCACACATCCTCACCGCCCATCGATTCGTCGCCTGAACATCATGCGGTTCGGCTACGCCTTCATGGGGATCGGGCTGGGTGGCCTGGAAACTGACCTGGATTGCTGCGGTCGCGGTCCCCGCCCGGTGTCCGGCGACTGTTCCTTCGTCATGATCATCCTCACCGCCATCCCCTGGAAGTATGCTTGGCAGCGGTACGCCAGGAGCCCCGGAAAGGCTGGCGTTGACGAGCACGACAGCCGCGTGGAGGGACCTAGGCGGTGGGCGCAGGTCGGCCTGTGACGCCGATGCAGCGCTCGATCGTCGTGGAGGTCAGCGGCGCTGCGGGTTACGTGAGCGGTGGCGCGGCTGCGTACTCGTCGTCGGTGACGGGGTCGAGCCAGTGGACGACGTCGTGGTCGGTGTCGCCCTCGTTGACGGCGAGGTGGACCATGAGGCGGTTCGGGGCGGCGCCGTGCCAGTGTTCCTCGTCGGCCTCGAACAGGACGCGGTCGCCCGGGCGGATGATCTCGACGGAGCCGCCGCGGCGCTGACACAAGCCGATGCCTTCGGTGACGAAGACGGTTTGGCTCAGCGGGTGCCGGTGCCAGTGGGTACGGGCGCCCGGCATGAAGTGCACGAGGTTCGCGGTGATCCGGGAGGGTGCCGGGGCTGCAGCAACAACGTCGATGTAGACGTCACCGGTGAACCAGTCGGCGGGGCCCTTGGCAGTGTCGACGGTGCTGCGAGTGATCTGCATGAGGTCCTTCAGAGGTTGTTGGTCGCCGCGTCGGCTGGTGTTGCCCAGGAGGCGAGGAGTTGAAGTCGTTCGGACGACGGTGAACCCGGCTCTGCGGTGTAGACGAGGAGAACCAATCCCGGCTCGGCAGTGATCGCCAGTTCTTCGTAGACGAGGGTGAGCTCGCCCACGACGGGATGGTTGAACCGCTTGGTACCGGATCCGTGGGTGCGGACGTTGTGGTCGGCCCACAGGCGCCGGAAAACCTCACTGCGAGTAGAGAGCTCGCCGACCAGGTCCTGGAGTCCGCGGTCGTGCGGGTCACGACCCGCCTCGGCGCGCATGACACCCACGCACATCTGGGCGAACAGGTCCCAGTCGGGATAGAAGTCATGTGAGGCAGGATCAAGGAACTGGAACCGGGCCAGGTTCGGCGTACGGCCGCTGTCACCGATGACCGGAGAGTAGAACGCTCTTCCCAGAGCATTCGTGGCGAGAAGGTTCTGCTGCGGGTCGCGAACGAACGCAACGCCGTCCTTGATGGCGTCCAGGGCCCACTGCAGGCTGAGCCGCGACGCCGCTGCCTTGCCAGAACTACGGCGGCGAGGACGGCCCGAGGTCGGGATACCGTCGGCGGCCCGGGCGAGGTCGAACAGGTGAGCTCGCTCGGTCTCATCCAGTTGCAGCGCTCGGGCCAGTGCCTCGAGCACGCCGGAGGAAGCACCAGCGATCTGCCCGCGCTCGAGGCGCGCGTAGTACTCGACACTGAGCCCGGCGATCATCGCGACCTCGCTACGCCGCAGGCCAGGAACCCGCCGGGTGCCGGTGGTGGGCAGCTCCGCCTGTTCCGGAGTGATGCGAGCACGGCGAGTGCTGAGGAACTCGCGCACCTCTTGCCGGTTGTCCATAACTACGACAGTAGATGCCCGGAAGCGGCGATCCGCTACCGAAAGGTGCCCTGTCAGTACACCTCTCGACAGGGACTTCTTCGACGACCGGGCACCCGATTCACTCGTGTCGTGGCCCTTCATCGGGCCCGCGTCACCCTCCATCGCTGGGGGTGTACGACGTTGATCAAGAAGGAGCCCGCAATGCGACAGGTAGTCATGCACGCCCCCGGGAACGTACAGGTCGAGGACCGCGAGGATCCACACATCGTCGAACCGACCGATGCGATCATCCGACTGTCGGCGACCTGCATCTGCGGCAGCGACCTCTGGCCGTACCGTGGCGCCGAACCAGTCGACCACCAGGTCATGGGGCACGAGTACGTCGGCATCGTCGAGGAGGTCGGTGCTGCCGTACGCACCATCAAGGTCGGTGACTTCGTCGTCGGGTCGTTCTGGGCCTCGGACAACACCTGCGAGATCTGCCAGACCGGCTACCAGGCGTACTGCGTGCACCGGGTCCTGATGGGTACGATCGGCACCCAGTCCGAGCGGGCGCGCGTGCCACTCGCCGACGGCACCCTCGTCGCCACCCCGGGAATGCCCGATCCCGAACTGATCCCGTCGCTGATGGCCGCGTCCGACGTACTGGGAACTGGCTGGTTCGCCGCCGTCGCTGCCGAGGCCGGCCCGGGGAAGACGGTCGCGGTCGTCGGTGACGGCGCGGTCGGCCTGCTGGGCATCCTCGCCGCCCACCAACTCGGCGCCGAACGAATCATCGCCTTCAGCCGGCACGCCGACCGCCAGTCCCTGGCAAAGGAGTTCGGCGCCACCGACATCGTCGAAGAGCGCGGGGACGACGGCGTGGCCCGCGTCAAGGAACTCACCGGCGGGCTCGGCGCCCACTCGGTGATCGAAGCGGTCGGCACGCAGGAGGCCATGATGCAGGCCATCGGCTGCACCCGGCCGGGCGGCCACGTCGGTTTCGTCGGCGTCTCCCACGACGTCGCCATCCCTGGCGACGAGTTGTTCATGGCCGGCGTCCACATCCACGGCGGTCCGGCGCCGGTTCGTCAGTACCTGCCCGAACTGATCCAGCTCATCTGGGACCGCAAAATCGACCCCGGCAAGGTCTTCGACCTCACCCTCCCCCTCGACCGCGCCGCCGAGGGCTACCAAGCCATGGACCAGCGCACCGCCACAAAAGTTCTCCTCACCGTTTGATCCGGTCGAATTTCCGTTATCTGAAGAGGATTGATGCAACCCGCTCCGCTGCACCCGGACGTCGCGACGGCGACGCCACCGCTGCCGAAGGCTCGTCAGCAGGCCCGGCTGACCGCTGGGCTGGTCGCGACGGTGGTGTTCCTGACGGCGATCGCGCCACTGGCCACCGACATGTACGTCCCAGCCTTTCCCCAGGTCGCCGGTGAACTCTCGACCACCGCAACGCAGGTCCAGCTGACACTGACGACGTTCTTCGTCGGCATGGCGCTCGGTCAGTTGATCGGTGGCCCGGTCTCGGATCAACGCGGCCGGCGATTCCCACTGCTCGCGGCGCTCCTGGTCACGACCGCGGCGGCGATCGTGTGCGCACTCGCACCGACCATCGCAGTGATGACCACCGCCAGGTTCGTCCAGGGCTTCGCCGGAGGCTGGGCGATGGTGATCGGCCGCGCGATCATCGTCGACTTGGCTCGGGGCGCTCAGCTGGTCCGGGTGCTGAACATCATCGCCGGTGTCGGCGGTCTGGCCCCCATCGTCGGTCCACTCCTCGGCGGGCTCATCCTGCAACTGTCCCACTGGCGCTTCTCTTTCTGGCTCGTCGCGGTGCTCGGCTTTGCGATGACCCTCGCGGTTCTCGTCGCCGTCCCCGAATCGCTCCCGAGCGAACGCCGCCATACCGGCGGCCTGCGCAACTTCGTCGCCGCTGGACGTACAGTCCTGGCCAACCGCGCGTACGTCGGCTACCTAGTGGTCGCCGGAGCTGCGATGGGTGCGCTGTTCGCCTACGTGGCCACGTCAGCGTTCGTCCTGCAAACAATGAACGGGCTCTCACCGTTCGCGTACTCAATCGACTTCGCGGTCAACGCCACCGGGATGACGGCGGCCGCGCTCGTCTCGGCCCGACTCGCTGGGCATGTCTCCACCCGCAAGCTCATCCTGACCGGGCAGCTCGCCGCGTTGGCCGCAGGCGTGGCCATGCTCGCCGGCGCCCTGTGGCTCGGCACACCACTGCTCCTCGCCATCGTCTGCTTCTTCGTCCTGATGACCGCACAAGGCCTCACAATCCCCAACGGTGGCGCCCTCGCATCCGCCGCCGTACCCAAACACCCCGGCACCGGATCAGCCGTGCAGGGCTTCGTTCAATGGGTCGCCGCCGGGACCGTCGCCCCCATCGCCGGACTCGGCGGCGAACACACCGCCGTACCCATGGCCACCCTCATCACCGCCGGCGCCGCCACCTCCATGATCGGACTCCTGGCCTTGACCCGCCCCAGCTCCGATCATCCAAGTAGCCCGATCGGAACCGGCCCATGACACCCGCCCCTGATCTCGGCGATCCCACTACGCCGCAAACCCATGAGCCAGTCCCCCTGGGATCACGTCGGCGTCTGATCGCCCACCGCAGTACACGTAGCGGGCACGCCCATCACAGCATGGATGGCCGTCCGCGTTGATATGAATGTCCTAGCCTCGCTGTGGCGTCAAAGTGATCACCGACTCAGGCAGGCCGCGCATCGCCCGGGTCGCGACCGCCGCGACGTACCCGAACAGGATGGCCGTCGCGACGAGCAGCCGGAGGCTGAGGCCATCGAGGTCGGGCCAGGCGACCAGCACGAGTGCCGCCGCCGGCACGGCCACGCTGCCGACAACCCATCGCCGCCACCGGAGGTCAGCGAACCGACGCGCGAAAACCAAGCATCCGGCGATCATTCCGGGAACTGCCAGTATGAATCCGGCTTCGTGCAGCGCTCCGTGCCAGCTCATTGCGGGTGCGCCGGCCGGCGCACCCGGGGGGAAGCCACCACCCGCATCAGTCACAAATACCCCGGAGATGATCAGGCCGACTCCGAGCGCGCCGACCAGCCGAGGCCCCCATGTAGCGCCGCGGCCCGTGGGCACGACTCGCCGGATCCCAGTCGCGCACGCAACAAACAATGCACCGGTCACCACGAAGTTGGCGACCTGGACCCATCCCAGGTCGCCAAGACTGAGCAGGCTTAGCGGGTGGTACCCGAGGTCGAACCCGGCGCGTGTTACCGCCTGAATCAGGACGACCAGGACGAATAGTGGGCCAGCGACGATACCGCAGGCCAGCAATCGGTTCGTTGGTGTGGCAAATGCATGTCCTTGTGACATCAGTTTCTCCTTACTGGACGGCGGTTACCCTCGCCGGGCACCGCTCAACGGAGACGTCGACGGCCGCCACCGAATCCGGACACGCCCAACTGGGCAGTTCGCACATCGGTACATCCGCAGGCATGAAGCCGAGCGCTCGACAGGACGACAAGAGCGCGGTGGATGCCTGGGTCACCGGCGAGGGAGGGATCGAGGGCGCCCGAGACGGTTGTCACGGTCACCTTCAGACCAAACGGCGACGGTCGGAGGCGGGTACAACTCACCCACGCCGGCTTCGCCGGCGAAGCCGCGCGAAACAGCACCTCGAGGCCTGGCCACTAGTTCTTCAACAACAGGAGAGGTGTCTGGTCCAACACGACAGTCGCGCGGATCGCGGCCGCTTGTGATGCAAGCGGGATCGGCCAACGCCGCGCTGCGGTCTGTCCCGTGCTCAAGCGATGAGCGTCTTCTTCGGACGCAGAATGCAAAACTCGTTCCCCTCAGGGTCAGCGAGCACAGTCCAGGATTCCGTGCCGCTCTGCCCGATGTCGACCCGGCGCGCGCCCAGCGCGAGAATTCGCTCAACCTCGGCGTCGCGGCCGTCGGGGCCGGGGGTGAGGTCGAGGTGCAGACGGTTCTTCACCACCTTTTGGTCGGTCGCCGGCATGAAACAGATTCCCACCGATGCCGTCTCGTCGGCGCCGACGACGACCTCTCGCTCACTAGCAGACAGGATCTTCCAGTTCAGCACCTGGGCCCAGAACCGGGCCTGAGCAGACAGATCGCGCGCATCGATGACGATGTGGTGCAGGGATACGGTCACGACTGCCACTGTGCCAAAGGCGCGGCCACTCCAGTAGGCAGGACGAGAGGCCGTCTCCAAGCGATCATGTCGTCGCAGGCATGGACCCAAGAATGATGTTGGTGCCAAAGCAGCTGCGGGGCCGTCGAACGTCGACGAACGTGCAGAATTCCTACACGCTGCGATGACCGATCGGTCATTGTTCCCCGGCGTTCATGAGGCAGACAATTGTCCCGCCCAGCCTTACAGACTCCTGGGAGGACCGTATGACCACCCACGACTTGCCGGCTCGTGTTGACGATGCGAATGCTGACGTTTCGGACCGCTACGACCCGTCGGTGCCTCCCCCGTCAGCGGGTGTATACGACCTCGGTGACGTCACGCGGCTGGAGGTGTCATTCCCCAGCGATGGGCACCGGTTGGCCGGACACCTGTATCTACCTCCGACACCCCAACGTGAACGCGACGGTCGCCCACCTGGCGTAGTTCTCGATGGCCCGGCTACCTCGGTGAAGGAGATCACGGTGCCGGTCTACGCGATCCGGCTGGCGCGCGCCGGATACATGGTGCTCACCTTCGACCGTCGAGGCTTCGGTGAGAGTCAAGGCACCGTTCGCCAGCAGATGAACCCTCCCGACAACGTTCGCGACATCCGCAACGCCACCACCTACCTGCTGTCCCGCGACGACGTAGATCCCGAGCGGGTGGCGGGGGTGGGTGTGTGCTACGGCGGCGGTTTCATGCTGCAGGCCGGCGCGCTGGACCGGCGCTACCGAGCAATCGCATGCATCGGTGCTGCGTACGGATCGAGGGAGCAGATGCGCGACGACATGGGCCACGACGGCTGGATCGAACTGATGCGGACCTTGGCCGCCCAACGCCAGGTCGACTTCGAGGCCGGCCGACCACTCGCCTACCAGGCAGGCGCCCCGTCGTCGTCCCCGCCGGGATCCGCCCTGCTGCTCGCCGACGAACCGTACGACTTCTACACCAATCGCCAGCAGCAGATCGCCCCGAGCTGGGTCAATCTACTCACGCAGGAATCCATGCAGAACATGGCCGAGTACGATGCCATCGCTTACGCTCCCCTGGTCACGCCGACGCCGTTGCTCGTGGTTCACGGGACGGTCGACCCGGTCATCTCGCCACGCTACGCACAACAGGTCCACGCAAGTGCGGGCGAACCCAAGACGATCGTGTGGATCGAGACCAGCAACCACATCCAGATCTACGACATCGAGCCCTACGTCGGCCAGGCGACCACGGCACTGATCGACTGGCTCGCAAAGCACATGCTCGCGTGACGAAACCGAGATCACGCTGCCGTGACGTCCTGACGGGTCGTAGCCGACAGCAACGATCGCCGGCACCGTCGCCGACTGGTTGTTGATAGCAACGAATGATCCGGTGCGCTGGTGGTAGGCGAGCAGGTGGTCCGGTCCAGCAACGTCATGGTCGCAACGCTCACGGCAGCGCGGGCCGATGGCGACGGCGCCCGGAGCGGTCGGGCACTCGCGATCGGATCTGTTGAACCATCGACCGGTGGTCTGCGTACTAGAGACCGGCGTCTGCGTTACCGGCGCCCGGCCACTGAGCAGACCAGAGGAGAGCAATGACCATCGGGAGAACAAGTCTGGTGCAAGCAGGCGTAGTCGGGGCCGCGGTAGCAGCGCTGGCCTTCGTCACCGCGCCCCAGGCGACCGCATCCGCCGCCGCAGAATCGGTCCACGGGTTCACCAGCACCGGCATGGAGTTCCTCAACTCGGACAACACTGTCCTGGCTGAATGCCAGAACGAGTTCAGCGGACAGGTGACATCCGACGACGGCAACGGCCACGTCAAGGCCAGCATCGACAACGTCCGCATCGATTGCTTCAACGGCACCAGCGCGACTCTCAACGCCTTGCCATGGAAACTCGATCTCCTGGAAGATCGCGGCTACACCATCGACGGCGTCGACGTGAACATCACCACGTCACGAGGAACATGTCGATACACCGGTTCGGTCAACGGTGTGATGGAGTTCCCCGGCGGCGTCTACGACATGCGCGGCTCCCTGACCCGCCGAACCGGCGGATGCGGCGGCACCGCTCAGCTCCACGTCAGTGCCCTCTCCGAGGTGATCAACACCGGTACCTGACCAGTCGGTGATCGTGTGGTTCGGCCGGGAGCGGCTCATCCGACATCTCTACCAAACGCGTAGAATCCCTTCATGATGTGGTCATCCGTCGAGCTGCGGGAGGTCCGCGTCTTCCTCACGCTGTGCGAGGAAATGCACTTCGGCCGGACTGCTGAACGGCTGCACGTCAGCCCGTCGCGGATCAGCCAAGTCCTCCATGACGTGGAGCGGAAGCTGGGCGGCCAACTCGTGTACCGCACTAGCCGCTCGGTTCGCTTGACGTCCCTGGGTGAACGCTTCAGATCGCGCGTGAACGGGCCGTACGCGGCGTTCGCGACGGCGGTCGAGGTGACGCGGACCGAGAGCCGAAGCATCGATGGGGTGGTTCGGGTAGGCCTCTTTTCCGCTCCGGCCGCAGGACCACACCTGAAGGCGGTTATCGACGCATTCGAGGTTCCGCGAGGTGTGGATCCCCACGAAGACGCCGCAGGGTCGGCCGATCCCGAGCGTTCAGGTCGAGATGACTCAGCGGGACTACAGCCAGCTGGGCATGCGCATCGCCCGGGGCGAGCTTGTCCACCCAACCATTCCGTCCGCGGTGCAGCTGTTCGCGGCCTCGATCCAGCTCACCGCGGTGCCGATCATCGGCCTGCCACCGTGGCGAAGTGCGCTCATCTGGAAGCGCCGTTCCATCGACGCCAAGGAACGCGAGTTCGTCCGCATCGCGGCGGAGGTCGTCAAGGCCGCCCGCGCACGACGCGTCGCGGCCGGTCGCGGTGAGCCATCGATGAATGCGAAGCGCCGCACATGACGTGGTCGACGGTGGAGCTGCGTGAGATTCGCGTATTCCTGGCGCTCGCCGAGGAGTTGCACTTCGGCCGCGCCGGCGAGCGGTTGCAGCTCAGCCCGTCGCGGATCAGCCAGATCCTTCGCGATCTGGAGCGCAAGACCGGCAACCAACTCGTTCACCGCACCAGTCGGCGCGTCGAACTGACTGCGTACGGCGAGCGATTCCGACGCGAGGCGGGTGACGCGTACCAGAACCTCGCCGATACCCTGCTGCGACTGAGCTCGGACAACGACACACAGTCCCTGCGACTGGGTCTGTTCTCCGATCCCGGGGTGTCGCAGATCCCGCAGATCGTCCGGGCTTTCGAGCGCCGGTTCCCGGCACGCTACGTCGAGGCCGTCGAGGTCCCGATCGACGAGCCGTTCGGCCCGTTGCACCGCGGCGAGCTCGACGCGATCGCAAGCTGGTTACCGCACGGACAATCTCGGCTCGTCGTCGGGCCGATCCTCAGCCGCGAGCCTCGGATACTCGCCGTCGCGACCGACCATCCGCTGGCGGCGCGCACCGCGATCTCGATCGAGGACGCGGCCGACTACCAGGTCGTGCGCTTCGACACCATGCCGAAGGAGTTTCACGACGTATGGATCCCGGCTCGGACACCGAGCGGTCGCCCGATCCGCAGCCGGAGGTTCAGCGACCAGTCGATCGGCGACCGCGGCCGGATGACCAGCGAGCTCTTGTATCTGATCGCGACCGGGCGAGTCGTGCACCCTACTGTGCCGTCGTTCGCCAACATGTTCGGACATCCAGACATCGTCTACATTTCGATCACCGACCTGCCGCCACTTCGCAGCGCGCTGGTATGGCGCCGCGAGAACACCAACTCAGTCCTCCGTGACTTCGCGGATATCGCCCGCGAGGTCGTTCGAAAGTCCCGCTGAGGCACCATCGCCTTGCCAGATCTTGGTGCGCACCGGCCATCGCCGCCAGGTCACCCCGGCAGAGGACCACAGGCAATCCAGACGGTCCGGGCGTGGGCGTTTGCAGTCTCGGCTGCCGGGCACGGGGCTGGTAAAAGATCGAACCAAACCCGAAGAGGAGCATGCCAGTGCCCGCGCCAAACGAGACTCGCGTCTGGTTCGTGACCGGTGCATCGAGCGGCTTCGGCCGTGCGATCTGCGAGGAAGTGCTCAGTCGCGGAGACCAGCTAGTCGCCACCTCACGCGATCCAGCGTCACTGGCCGAGCTCGCGGACCGAGCGATCGCCGTACGACTCGACGTCACCGACCCCGATGACGCCCGTACCGTCATGCAGCGAGCCGAGCAGGACACGGGTGGGGTCGATGTGGTGGTCAACAACGCCGGCTACGGACACGTCGGCGCCATCGAGGAGCTCACCGACGACGAACTGCGGCGTCAACTGGACGTCAACCTGTACGGCGTGCTCAACGTCACCCGCGCCGCGCTCCCCTACTTCCGCAGCAGGCGGTCGGGCCGGTTCCTCCAGATGTCGTCGTTGAACGGCATCGAGGCACTCCCGGGCGGCGCCTATTACACGGCGAGCAAGTTCGCGGTCGAGGGCTTCTCCGAGGCGCTCGCTGCCGAGGTCGCGCACCTCGGGATCGGCGTCACCATCGTCGAACCGGGACCGCACCGTACGTCGTTCGCCCAGGCGGGCTCGATGCCGTCGGCCGAGCCGATGCCCGAGTACGCCGAGAGCGTGGGAGAGGTACGCCAACTGCTCGCACAACTGGACGGCCACCAACCTGGCGATCCGGCCCGGGCGGCGAAGGCGATCGTGGACGTGGGGAGCAGCGACGATCCACCGCTCCGACTGCCGCTCGGGGCCATGGCCCACGACCACATCCGCGCCAAGCTCCACCGGCAACTCGACGACCTCGAAGCCGTCGCCCCCCTTGGCGCGACCGACTACCCCAGCACATAGGTTGCTGCACCCGCCGATCCAGCGCCTGCAGGTCGACGGACAGTGGTGGCACTCCGCCATCAAGTTCCTTCCGTTGACGTCGACGGTCGTTCCCGGGCGCTCGGCTCCAGTGCCTCGCGACCGGGTCGGAGCCGGACCGACACGACGAGAAAGGCCACAGCACCCACAAACAGGATGATCGAGAGCCAGCCGTTGACTCTGAGGCCCAGGAGTTCACGGGCGGGCCCTTCGACGACTCCGCCGGTGTCGATCCGGAGAGTTTCGATCCAGGTCCGCCCGGCGGTGTACAGAGCGACATACAGCGCGAACACCCGGCCGTGCCCCATCCGGAACCTTCGATCGGCCCAGATCACGACGAGCGCAACGCCCGCGGCCCACAGCGACTCGTACAAGAAGGCCGGGTGGAATGTGCTGAACGCCTGGTAGCCCGCAGGACGCCGGTCCGGGGCGATCTCCAGGCCCCAGGGTAGGTTGGTCGGCCGGCCGAACAACTCCTGGTTGAAGTAGTTGCCCCAACGCCCTATCGCCTGCGCGACGACGATCCCGGGAGCGAGAGCGTCGGCCAGCGCTGGGAACGGGATGCCGCGGCGGCGCGCGGCGAGGTGGGCCCCGAGTACGCCGGCCGCGATCGCGCCCCAGATGCTCAGGCCGCCTTCCCAGATCCGCAGCGCGCCAACGGGGTCGCCGCCTGGTCCGAGGTACTTTCCCCAGTCGGTCAACACGTGATATACCCGCGCACCGACGATGCCGAAGGGCACGGCCCAGGTGACGACTTCGAGTACGGCGCCACTCGCTCCGCCGCGCGCGACCCAGCGGCGGTTGCCGATCCAGACACCCACCACGATTCCCAGGAGGATCGCAGCCGTGTAGGCGCGAAGGGGCAACGGGCCCAGATGCCAGACACCCTGAGACGGGCTCGGAATAGCGGCGGCGTACTCCACCGGCTGATCATCGCGACGTCAATCAGTGGCCGGCATCGACCATCGGGTGGATCTCGCGCCACCATCCGGTGGATGCAGCCCCTACCCCATCACTGATCCCGTCCGGTCGCCGCGCGGCCTACGCTGAACGTCATGGCACATCGCGATTCCTGGGAGCAGTGGAAGACGGACTGGCAACACGCGTTCTTCGCGGTTGCTTTCAGCCTGACCACGCTGGGCGCGGTGACAACCAGGGCTGACCCCGTCGTACTGCGACTCGCGCTGTCGGCATCACTCGGAGCTTGGTACGCATACTGGTTCGTCGTACGGCGAGACGCCACGTCGGCGCACCTGCCCTATGCACTGGGACTGGCCGTGTTGTGGGCCGTGATGACCGCCGTCGACCCGGCGATGCTCCCGGTGGGACTGGCGGGCCTTATCCCGTACTTCACGCGCTCCACGCGAACCGCTGTGGCCGGCATGGTCATCCTCGGCGCCGCCTGGCTCTGGCAGCGCAACCTCACCAGCGGAGGCCTCGACTGGCCGGCAGTACTCGGCTGTGCGCTGGGAATCCTCGCCGTGCTCGCGCTCACCGGATACATCGCAGTACTCGATCTGGAGGGACAGAAACGGCAACAGCTGCTCGACGATCTCGCGACCGCTCAGGCCGAGTTGGCGGCGGCCGAGCGACAGGCCGGCGTACTCGCGGAGCGTCAACGCCTCGCCCGCGACATCCACGACACCCTCACGCAAGGCTTCGCCAGCATCTCGATGCTCCTCGACGCCGCGCTGGCCGATCTCCCACCGAGTGCGCCCGCAACCCGGCGCGTGGCGCAGGCGATGCGCGCAGCCCGGGAGAACCTGGCCGAAAGCCGACGCCTCATCGACGAGCTCCGCCCTGTCCAGCTCGACAATGCCCGGCTCCCCGATGCCATCCGCCAACTCTCCACCCGGCTGTGCGACGAGACGGGACTCACGGCAGAAGTGGTCGTGACCGGCGAGACGGTCAGCCTCGCTCCCCTGACCGAGACCGCCATGCTGCGCGTGGTCCAAGAAGGGCTGACCAATGTCCGGCGGCACGCTGCCGCACACGAGGTGATTGTGACGATTTCGTACCTGGACGACCAGGTCCTTATCGATGTCGCCGACGACGGCCGGGGCTTTGAGCCCCGCGGGCGGCTGAACGGTGTAGGGCTCGCCGCTATGCGCGAACGGGTGGACGGTCTCGGGGGCAGCTTAACCATCGAGAGCACCCCGAGTGAGGGTACGACGCTGACCGTCAGCATCCCGATCCCACCGGTCGACAGCGAGACCGCCTTGGTAGCGCGATGACGGACATGATCCGGGTGTTGATCGCCGACGATCATCCCATCGTGCGCGACGGGATAGCCGCCGTACTCGCCACTCAGCCCGACCTGGAGATCGCGGGCTTCGCCGCAACCGGCCAGGAAGCCGTCAATCAAACCTCCGCTCTGGTGCCCCAGGTCGTGCTGATGGATCTGCAGATGCCAAAGCTCAACGGGGTCCAGGCAACCGCTGCGATCAGGGCCGGGTCTCCGGAAGTGCGCGTTCTCGTCCTCACCACGTACGACACAGATGCCGACATCACCGCGGCCATCGACGCCGGCGCCGTCGGGTACCTCCTCAAGGACACCGACCGGGACGAACTGTGCGCCGCCGTACGCACCGCCGCCCGCGGCGGCTCGGTCCTCGCCTCCGCCGTGGCTGCCAAGGTGCTGAACCGGCTGCGCGGTGATGCCGCAGACAACCGGCTGTCGAGCCGCGAGATCGAGGTTCTCGGTGCCATCGCCCGCGGACACAGCAACAAGCAGGTCGCCCGCGTGCTCCATGTCAGCGAAACCACCGTCAAGACCCACCTCCTGCACATCTACACCAAACTCGGCGTGGCCGACCGCACCTCCGCCGTCACCACCGCCCTCGAACGCGGCATCATCCGCCTCGGCTGACGACGACACCGCGGTTCTCGAGAAGGCGCGCCACGAATTTTCAGCGACCCCGCTGCCGTGGCCGAGCGCGAATGATCGCGGGCCGGGTCGTGGCTACCGGTGGCCGTCGGTTGAGAAGAAGCTACGGTGCTGTTCATGCTGGAGACGCAAGAGCGATTCGTGACCTCCGGCCGGCTGCGGCTGTGGACCGAGCGGGCCGGCCACCCCGATCAACCGGCCGTCCTTCTGATCATGGGGTCGGCCGCGCAGGGCATCAGCTGCCCTGATCCGCTGATCGCCCGGCTCGTCGAGCGCGGCGTCCAGGTGATCCGGTTCGACCACCGCGACACCGGCCGCTCGAGCGTGGTCGACTTCGATGCTCATCCGTACGCGATCGCCGATCTGGCCGCCGACTGTCTGGCCGTGCTGGATGGCTACGGGCTGCCTGCCGCCCACGTGGCCGGCATGTCGATGGGTGGCATGATCGCGCAGTGGCTGGCCGTGCACGAGCCGGCCCGCATACGGTCCCTGACCGTGCTGACCAGTTCACCGATGGGCTACGACCCGCGTCCAGCATGGGCCCGGGCGCAGGGCGGGGAGCCGCCCGCACCGGACGACCTGTCGCCGCCGTCTCCTGCGTTCCTCGCACACCTGGCCGCCGGCATGCCGCCAGGCGTGGAGTCCGACGTTGCCCTGTTCCGCGTCTTCAACGGACCGGTCCGCCCGTTCGACGAGCCCGCCGCCCGCGCGATGCTCGAACTGGCCTTGTCGAGGGCCACTGACCCGGCCGCGGCCGCCCACCACGACCTGGCCGGCCAGACGTTCGCCCCTGACCGGCTCGCCCCGCTCTCGTCGATCACCGCCCCGACCACGATCGTGCACGGCGACCAGGACCCGATCTTCCCGCTCGGTCACGGCGAAGCCCTGGCCGCCGCCATCCCGGGCTCGCGCCTGCACGTCGTACCCGGCATGGGCCACACCTTCTTCTCCCCAGGCCTGCCCGAAGAGATCGCCGACCTGATCCGCCTGTGACACGCTGCCGGACATGACCCGCCGGTATCGCGAAGGACTGCCACGGCTGACACCGACATCCCCGCCGCGTCGTCCCGCACGCCGTGATCACCGGGAACCTGATCCACGAGCTCGTTATTGGGCCGCGGCGCCAGGCGACATCGCGAACACCATCCACGTCCACCCAACCCGTGCCGAAGGCATCAACTCCGCCAGCGGAGTCCACCGCGAGATCGGCGCCGAATGATCTCGCCGTCTCTCGGGCATTCGAACAACTCGGGCACGGTCAGCAGGCCCACCGGAGTCAAAACCGCACGACGCCCGCCGTGTCATGATGACTGCGTGAACGACCCGGCAGGCATGACCCTCGAGCAAATGCTTGCAGTACTGGACGCCGTACGGTCTGTCGGCTGCCGCTTCTGGCTGGAAGGAGGCTGGGGAGTCGACGCGCTGGCAGGTCACCAGACCCGGCCGCATCGCGACGTGGACATCGACATCGACGCGGCGTTCGAGGACGCGGTGCTGACCGCACTCCAGGAGCTGGGTTACGCCGTCGAGACCGATTGGCGACCGAACCGGGTGGAGCTTGGAGCACCGGGGCGCGGATGGGTCGACGTACATCCATTGGTCATCGACGACGAGGGCAACGGTCGGCAAGCAGCCCTCGGCGGCGGGTGGCACGAGTTCCCCCGCTCATTCCTCACCATGGGGCGACTCGGAGATATCTCAATCCCCTGCGTCTCACTCGAAGCGCAACGTCTGTTCCATTCGGGCTACGAGCTGCGCGACGCCGATCTGCACGACCTCGCCATCCTCGACCAAGTCCGAACGCACTAGCCCGCCGGGTGGTCCTTCGGCACCTCGGGTCTAATAGCCATCGCCGTAGTCATAGCCGGACGCCTGTGAACTGGGCGCTGCGGATGGGCTGGTACTTGCGACAGCGCCACCCGTGGTCGCGGCATGCCAGGTGAACTTGGCGTCGCCGAAGGTGTCGTCGAGGTTGTGTCCGTTGTGTTCCGCGGGACCCTTGTCGAGCCTGAACGTGAACAAGGGCTTTCCCTGGTAGGTCAACTGGTTCATCCCATTGTCCGTGCGATGAAGCACGGCCAAGCCCGGCACGCCGGCTGCGGACAGGCATCGTGACGTCGCACGGTGACAACGGGCTACAGGCGTCGGGCGAAGCCCGGACGTTGAGCGCCGGTCTTCGGGGGCCGGATGGTCAAGAGCATCCTGCCTTCGGAGATTGCCGTCTGGGTGACCGAACTCATGACGACCTACGGATCCTCAACGGCTCGGAGCGCGTTCCTCGTGCTGAATGGCCGCCTTGAACTTGCGGTCGCCGACGAACTGATCAAGCGCAGCCCGGCGAGCTCGAGGATCGTCAAGAAGCCGGCCAGGACCAGTTCGAGCGTCGTCATCGAATCGGCGGCCGGACTACGTCAGGGCGAGATCTTCGGGTTGGCTCCCGACGACCTCGATTTCGACGAGCAGATCATCAGAGTCCGGCGCCAGGTGAAGAGGCTCGGCAAGGAGTACGTCTTCACACTGCCGAAGAGTGACAAGGAGCGCGTCGACGGAGGGGTTCATGAGGTCGACCTCCAGTTCGTGTGGACAGACTCCCAAGCCGATGCGGTCGAGGTTGTTCGACGAACTCGTCTGGAAGCCGGCGCTCGCCGCAACTGGAGTCATCCCGCCGGCCGCGCGGCTCACGGAGCAGGGACGGAGCGGGGACGATCACAGCGCGGCTACGACCTCTCCGGCCAACCACCCCTTCTCTGAAGCTGCCATCTCGCCCGAAGGAATGCCTTGCAGGTAAGGCTATTTCAGCTCGGTGGAGGTCTTCCCGAGCAACCGTCGCGCGACGATCAGTTGCTGGATTTGTTGGGTGCCTTCGAAGATGTCGAGGATTTTGGAGTCTCGGGCCCATTTTTCGAGGAGTTCGTGTTCTGAGTAGCCGAGGGTGCTGGTGAGTTCTATGCAGCGGAGGGTGATGTCGTTGGCGGCGCGGCCGGCCTTGGCCTTGGCCTTGGAGGCTTGGAGGGAGTTCGGCTTGCCGTTGTCGGCCATCCAGGCGGCTTGCAGGGTGAGGAGGTAGGCTGCTTCCCAGTCGGCTTCGAGTTGGAGGTACACCGCCGCGGCCGCGGGCTGGAAGTGGACGGAGCGGTCGTAGTCGATCTCGACACCGGCGTCGGCCAGCAGCTCACGCGTGAGTTCGAGCGAGGCCCGAGCACACCCGACTGCCATGGACGCGACCAACGGACGCGTGTTGTCGAAGGTCTGCATGACGCCCGCGAAGCCTTTGTCCGCGTCGATCTCGGGTGAGCCGAGCAGGTTGGCAGCGGGCACACGGCAGTTGTCGAAGCGGAGAGTCGCGGTGTCGGAGGCGCGGATGCCGAGCTTGTGGTCGAGCCGCTCGACCGTCATGCCTGGTGTGTCCTTCGGTACGACGAACGACTTGATCGCGGCCCGGCCCAACGACTTGTCGAGCGACGCCCACACCACCACCGCGTCGCAGCGACCGCCGGCGGTAACGAAGATCTTCTCGCCGTCGATGATGTAATCGTCGACGTCACGACGCGCCGTCGTCTGGATGTTCGCCGAGTCCGACCCGCACCCAGGTTCGGTGATCGCCATCCCGGCCCACACGCCGTCGAACCGCCGCAACTGCTCGTCCGAGGCAACCGATGCGATCGCGGAGTTGCCGAGCCCCTGCCGCGGCATCGACAGCAGCAGCCCGACATCACCCCAGCACATCTCCATGATCGACAGCACCGACGACAGATTCGACCCGTTCACAACACCTTCACCGGCGGCAGTACGTCGTACGCCGGCCGCGCCCGCACCAGAACTGGTGCCCGAGGCACCTAATCCGTCGACCATCGCCGCGAGCATGTCCAGCTCGACCGGGTACTCGTGCTCGGCCAGGTCGTACCGCCGCGAGTTGGGCCGCAGCATCTCCGCCGCGACCTGGTGTGCCTGGTTCACGAAGGCACGGAACTTCCGTGGCGTCTCGAGGTTGATCATCAGTGCGTGTCTCCTCATCTCGTGCCGTCACGAGCAGGTGCTCGGTGGTGTAGCTCGGTGTGCCGGGGCGGAGGTCTCGATGCGGCGCATCGTGGCCTTCGTCCCGGTGCGGCGAGATGCGCCGCCGAGTGCCGCGCAGTAGGCACGAGATGAGGACACGCACTAAATCAGCACTGCACCTTCCATCACGCCGATTGCGCGTAAGTCGCGGTACCAGCGCTCCACGGGATGCTCCTTCACGTACCCGTGCCCGCCGAGCAACTGCACACCGTCGGCCCCGATCTGCATGCCCTTGTCCGTGCACAACCGCCGCGCCAGCGCGACCTCGCGGGCGAACGGAAGCCCTTGTTCCGCACGCGATCCGGCCCGGTAGGTGACGAGCCGCATACCCTCCAGCTCGATCCCGATGTTCGCGACCATGAACGCCACCGACTGCCGATGGCTGATCGGCTCACCGAACGCGGTCCGCTCGTTCACGTACGGCGTGACGTAGTCCAGCACCGCCTTCGCCGTACCCAGGGACAACGCACACCAGCCCAGCCGCGACAGTCGCACACACTCGGCGTAGTCGTCGAGCGTGCCCAACTGCACCGCCGGCACATCCTCGAGGATCACCCGGCTCAGCGACGCCGCCCGCAAGCCCATCGACGGCTCGGCCTCGATCGTCACGCCGGGATGATCGGACTCGACCAGGAAGAGCGCCGGCCCCTGATCCTCCAACTGCGCGGCGATCACGAACAACTCTGCCTCGGCACCACGCGGCACCAAAGACTTCACACCGTTCAACCGCCCGCCGACAGCCGTTGTCCGCAAGTAGAACGGATCGAACAAGGCTCGCGGCTCCAAGATCGCCAGCGCCGCCGCCGGAACCGACGACCCGGTGAACGCGGGCAGGTACGTCGCCTGCTGCGTCTCGTCACCCCACAACGAGATCGCCGTACTCACCGCCGCCGGAGCCAGACACGCGACCGCCTGACCCATGTCTCCGTGCGCCATCGCCTCAGCCACCAGTACGCCGGTCATCGCGGACCGCTCGGTGACGATGCCGCCGAGCTCCTCCGGGACCTCGATCAGACTCAGCCCGAGCTCGGCCGACGACGACAGCACCTTCGGATCCGTCGTACACGCCGTGTCCGCCGCTGAAGCCGCCGGACGCAGTACCTCGGCGGCGAACTCCTTCACGACCTCGACCACCATCTGCTGGTCCTCGGTCGGCGTCAGATCGAACCGCCCGGTCCCCCGCGCCGCCGGCAATCGGGACGGCTTGCTGAGCTTCGACGCCGCCGAGAAGCTCCGGGACAGCGCTCCGGCCGTCCGGAAGCCCGTCTTGGTCGCCTCGAACACCACCCGCTCGGTCTGCTTGCGCAACCCGAACCGATCGATCGTCCGCCACCGGGCCAGCCGGTTCAGCAGCGCGACCCCGACCCCGATCGCGTCCCGCCGCCCCCGGTCCCGCGCGTGCGTCCGCTCCTCAAGGCTCATACCCGCCACTGTAAACCGAAGTTACAACCCGGGTCACGTGACCGCGGTCACACGGAGACCGCCGCCGCCTTCGCCTGGAGGTAGCGCTGTTCCGGCAGGCTGGTGGTACGCCGGGCCGCGGCGAGGTAATGCTCGTGCGCCTTCGCCGGCTCCCCCGCCCGCTCATACAGATGCGCCCGTACGGCGTCCAGGCGGTGGGTCTCGGTGATGTTCTTGTTGCCGTCGAGCGTGGCGAGCAGGTCGAGGCCGGCCCGCGGACCCTCCACCTGCGCGAGTGCGACGGCTCGATTGAGCGTCACCATCGGATTCGGCGTGAGCCGCTCCAGCAGCACGTAGAGCGAGAGAATCTGGTTCCAGTCGGTCTTGTCAGCGCTCGGCGCCTCGGAGTGCACCGCGGCGATCGCGGCCTGCACCTGATACGGACCGACCGCGCTCTGGGCCAGTGTGGCCAGGATCAGCGTGGTGCCTTCCTCGATCTGCTCGCGATCCCACAGCGTGCGGTCCTGCTCGTCGATCGGGATCAGGCCACCATCGGCGGTCGTCCGCGCCGTACGGCGAGAGTCCGTCAGCAACATCAACGCCAGCAGGCCCGCGGCCTCACCGTCGTCGGGCAGGGCCGTCCGCAGCATCCGGGTCAGCCGGATCGCTTCGGAGGTCAGGTCGAGCCGCTGCAGTTCCGCGCCGGAACTGGCGGTGTAACCCTCGTTGAAAATCAGGTACAGCACCTGCAGGACGACCCGCATCCGGTCCGCGCGCTCCTCCTCCGGCGGCATCTCGAACCGGCTGCCGGCCGCCTTGATGCTCTTCTTCGCCCGGCTGATCCGCGGCGCCATCGTTGCCTCGGGCACCATGAACGCCCGGGCGATCTCGCCCGTGGTCAGACCGCCGACCGCACGCAGCGTGAGCGCGACCTGCGACGCCGGCGTGACGGCCGGATGGCAGCACAGGAACAGCAGCGTGAGCGTGTCGTCCTGGTCCGGTGCCGAGTCGACATCGGCGCCGGGGGCAACCAACTCCTCCGGACCGGCCATCGACGCGACGCTGTCCTCACGGCGGCGACGCGCAGCCTCGCTGCGGAACTGGTCGGTCAGCCGCCGCGTCGCGACCGTGATCAGCCAACCGCGCGGGTTCGCCGGTACGCCGTCCGCCGGCCACTGCGTCGCGGCCGCGAGCAACGCCTCCTGGACGGCGTCCTCACACAGATCGAACTGCCCGTGCCGCCGGGCCAGGAACCCCAGCACCTGCGGCGCGAGCTCGCGCAGCAACCCCTCCACTTGCGTCATCCGCACCTCCCTGCCAGCACCCTACGCGTCAGGCGTACGACCACCCGGACCATTGGTCGACCCTGATCCCGATCACGGGTCCGCGCGGCGGATCCGCCTCGTACTGCGGATACTTCGCCACCAGCAACTCCAGCGCCGCCGACCGAGCCTCCACCACCCGCGCGACGCCGTCGACCCGAACCCACCACAGGTGCGTCCAGTCCTCGTCGTACTGATCGACCAAGACAGCCACCCGTGCGTTCTCCGCGATGTTGCGCAACCGCTTCAGGTCGGTCGTCGTCTTCGGCTTCTGATCGATCCCGATGAACAACTCGTCCCCGCGCACCGCATAGGTCACCGGTACGACGTGCGGCCGCCGGTCACCGCCGACCGTGGCCAACCGTCCCACCCGCGCCGCCGCCACCCGCGCACGGCACTCCGCCTCGTCCAGTCGCATCCCCCGACCCTAACCACCCCGCCCTCCGCGCCACCTGCAGCCTCCACCGGCACCTCCGGCCGGGCCGCACCCGCCGCCTCAGCACACACCCCACCGCACCCCCGGCGCATCCGGCTCCCACACGCCCACTCCCCGCCGACTCCACGCCCACCTGGCATTTCAACGGATAACCCCTGAACTTGCCGGTTGTCCGATCGGATTCCGGCATGACAACTAGCAACGTCAGGGGTTATCCGTTGAAATGCCAGGTGTCGGCTGCTGCGGGGGCTGACGCTGGACGGGGCGCAGCGGCGGGCGAGTGCGGGTCAACGCTGGAGGTGGCGGAGGGTTGCGGTCGGAAGAGTCCGGGTGAGAGGCCCGATGATCGAGGCATCGCGGAGGGCGGTGCGCGCGGCGAGGTGGCCGCAGGCGCCGTGGACTCCGCCGCCGGGATGGATGGCGGAGCTGCCCAGGTAGAGGCCGGCGATGAACGTGCGCGGACTGCCCAGACCGATGGTCGGACGGAACACGAGCTGCTGATGCAGCTGCATGGTCCCACCGCCGAGAGCACCGAGGCCGAGGGCCGCGTTGCCGGACTCGAGGGCACTTGGCCGTTGCAGATCGCGCGAGATGATCAGCTCACCGAAGCCCGGTGCGAAGCGTTCGATCGCGCGTTCCATCCGGCCGGCCAACTTGCCGGCGGACTCGTCGTCCGCGATCCCGCGCGGCAGATGCGAGTACGCCCAGACCGCCTCGGTCCCGTCCGGCGACCGGGACGGATCCGACTTCGTGGACTGCCCGATCAGCAGGAACGGTTGCGACGGCAGCCGGCCGGTGTCGAGGTCGGCGGACAGATGCACGAGCTCGTCCGCCATACCTCCGAGGTGAACGACCCCGGCGGACCGTGCCTCGGCCGACTTCCACGGGATCGGCCCGCTCAGCCGGAAGTTCAGCTTCACCGTCGGATAGTCCCACTCGTACCGCTCGTCCAGATCCCGCCGCAACCCGGCCGGAATCGTTGTGCCAGGCAACAAGTTGTTGTAGAGCACCGGAGCAGACGTGTCCGCGATCACCGCCCGGCTCACCGCGACCGTCTCCCCGGACGCTGTCCGTACGCCGGTCACTCGCCCGGACGACACGCCGATCGCGGACACCGGCGTACCCGAGATCAGCAAGGCGCCCGCGCGCTCGGCTCGACGGACCAGAGCACCCGAGAACGCGCTCGATCCACCAGTGGCCACCGGATAGCCGACATCCTGCGCCAGCATCGCGAGCAGCCAGCCCATCGTGCCGCTGACGCTGCCGGACAGCGGCGAGTCCGCGTGCAGCGCGTTGCCCGCCAGCAACGCCGCTCCGCGCGGGCCGGCGAACAGTTCCTTGCCCATCCGGTGCATCGGCATCGCCATGAACCGCGCGAACCGCAGCAACTCCCCCGCGGACCCGAGCTTGCGCGCCAGCTTGATACCAGGCACGACCGGCGGCCAGGAGGTGAGCAGTGACTTCAGCAGCGGCTCGCGGATCGCGACGTACTGCTGGTAGAGCCGCAGCCAGGCCTCGCCGTCGCCGGGGTGGTCGGAGCCGATCGACTTCGCGGTGTCCTCGGGATCCGGGTGGATCGCGACCGACGTACCGTCCTCGGCATCGAGCAGATGCACCAGCGGAAGCGGCGCATGCGCCCACCTCAGGCCGAACTTCTCCAACTCCAGTGCGCGCATGACCGGTGACGCCACGCCCAACGGATAGTTCGAACTGAAACGATCACTGGTCCAGCCGTCGTCCTCGGTCGACCGGACCGCACCCCCGAAGCTCTCGGCGGCCTCCAGCACCAGGACGTCCCAGCCCGCGTCGGCAAGGGCGATCGCGCTCACCAGGCCGTTCGGCCCCGAGCCGATCACCACGGCATCAACACTGCGCGGCAGCATATGTCGAGACTAACTTGACCTGGACTCGATCTCCCGCATCAGGGTGCTGATCTCCTGGGCGCGCCCCACCATGGCCGGATCGACCATCCGGCCGTCCGGAAGGACAATGACTCCGCCCTCGGAGACCCCGGCCTTGTCGACTGCGGCCAGCAGAGCCTCCGCTTCGGCGATCTGTACGGCGGTCGGCGTGAAGCACTCGACGATCGTGGCCAGCTGCCGCGGATGGATCGCCGTACGTCCGACGAATCCAAGCGCACGGCCCTCCAGACTGGTCTGCCGCAAGCCGTCGAGGTCGTTGACCCGCGGATACACCGACATCATCGGAGCGCCCAGCCCGGCCGCCCGCGACGCCGACACCAACCGCCCGCGCGCCCACGCCAATCCGGCCGATCCGTCCACACCCAGCGCACTCGACAGATCAGCCTCGCCGAGCGCGATCGCCACCACCCGCGGATCCGCGGACGCGATCTCATACGCGCGTTCCAGACCCAGCGGCGACTCGATCAGCGCGGTGATCCTTGCCGTCGGCACCTGTTCCAGGATCGAGTGGACGTCGCCCGCACTCTCCACCTTCGGCACCCGGATCCGGATCACCGGCAACGCGGCCACCGCGGCCAGGTCGTCCTCGATCCATTGCGTCCCGGGCGCGTTGACCCGGACCTCCACCGAACCAGCCGCGTTCGCTGCGATCCAGGCGACCGCCCAGCCGCGCGCGTCCCCCTTGTCGTCGACCGGAACCGCGTCCTCCAGGTCGAACACGATCAGATCGGGGCCTGCGGCAACAGCCTTCGCGAATCGATCCGGCCGGTTGGCCGGTACGTACAGTGCCGTCAGCACGTCAAGCCCCCTCAGGCATCAGCGTCAAACCACGCCGGCCGCGCGCAGCGCGGCGAGTTGCTCCGGACTGACCCCGATCTCGGCGAGCACCTCGTCGGTGTTCGCGCCGTGCGGACGGCCGGCCCAGCGGATCGATCCCGGCGATTCGGACAACCGGAACAGCACGTTCTGCATCTGCACCGGTCCGCCGAGCTCATCGTCGTCCACGGCGACGATCGTGTTCAGCGCGGCGTACTGCGGGTCGGTCATGATTCCGCGGATGTCGTGCACCGGGCCGACAGCGGCCTCGGCCTTCTCGAACTCCGCCATCACCTCGTCCAGCGGCCGCTCGGCGATCCACGACCCGACCGCGTCGTCCAGTTCGTCGGCGTGCTGCGCCCGTTCGCGCCCGGTGGCGAACCACGGCTGCGCCACAAGGTCCGCGCGACCGACCAGCGTCACCACCCGCTCCGCGATGCTCTGCGAGCTGGTCGACACCGCGACCCAGCGCCCGTCCGCGGTCTTGTAGACATTGCGCGGAGCGTTGTTCGACGACCGGTTCCCGAGTCGCGGCTGGACGTACCCAGTCTGCTGGTACGCCGTGATCCCGCCACCGAGCATCATCAGGATCGGCTCGATGATCGCCATGTCGATCACTTGGCCGGCCCCGGACCCATCCCGCTCGCGCAGCGCGACCATCACGGCGTACGCCGTTGCCAGCGCGGTGATGCCGTCCGCGAGCCCGAACGGCGGGAGCGTCGGCGGCCCGTCCGGCTCACCCGTGACGGCTGCGAACCCGCTCATCGCCTCGGCCAGCGACCCGAACCCGGGCCGGTTGGACCATGGCCCGACCTGGCCGAACGCGGTCACCCGGGCGATCACCAGCCGCGGGTTCGCCGCCAGCAACACGTCAGGTCCGAGTCCCCAGCGCTCGAGCGTGCCCGGCCGGAAGTTCTCGACCAGGACGTCCTGTGTGCGCACCAGGTCAACGAAGACGTCGCGACCGCGGGACAGATCGAGCGTCGCGATCCGCTTGTTCCGCCCGAGCGTCTTGAACCACAGCCCGACGCCGTCCTTCGACGCGCCGTGCGTCCGGGCGGCATCGGGTCGCGCCGGGTGCTCGATCTTGGTGACGTTCGCCCCGAAGTCACCCAGGAACGTCGCCGCCAGCGGCCCCGCGAACAGCGTCGCCGCCTCGAGCACCTTCACGCCGTCAAGTGGCGCAGTTCTCATCCCGCACACCTGAAACCGATGGTCTCCGAGCGATCGAGACCACCACCGGTCAGCACCAGCTTGAAGCTCACGTCCGGCTCCTGCGGCCCGCCGTCGGCGTACCAGTCGGAGCCCTCGGCTGCGTAGTGCGAACCGCCCTTGAGGATGCAGAACCGGCTGCGGCCGTCCCGGTGCTCGCTCTCGGTCAGGTTCCACACCAGCGGCTCGGCGCGGGTGAACCCGTCCTGCCCGGCGGCGACCTGCCACTCGTCCTCGGTCGGCAACCGGCCACCGCGCCAGGAGGCGTACGCCCGCGCGTCCGGCAGGTCGACGTACGTCACCGGCTGGTCCTCGGTCCCCGGGGCGGGCGCGCCGTCGACCCAGTGCGCGAGGAAGCGGTTCGGGACCAGCGGCCGGTAGCCACTCGCGGCCAGGAACTCGGAGTACTGCGCGTTGGTCACCTCGGTGATCGCGACCGAGACACCGGAGAACGAAACCTCGCGCGTCCCCGTCCGCATGTCGTGCAGACGTGGCGGCAGCGGCTTCCACTCCTCCACGTACGGCGCTTGGTCGTACAACCCGGTCTCGCGTCGCCGATGCCGCACCTTCAGCACCTGCTCCCCCGCCGGTACGACGACCGCCGGGCCGAGCGACGCGTCACCGGAAACCTCGGGAACAGGAAGCCGCCGGGCCGGCGCCATCGGGAACGCAGAGTCCTTCAGATGCGGACGCGGCATGGTGCCCAGCTTGCGAGCGGTCGTCCGGCAGGACGAGCCGGCAGTCGCGCCCACCCGGATGATCCCGGCGACACCACGACCGGGAACGACCAGGTGCACACCGTCGTCGTCAGAGGTGATCGGCACCCCGGACGTCACGTCGTACCAGTCGCCGACCTGGTCCTCCGAGCGCAGCACGATGCCGTCGAAGTCCTCCTCGTCGCGGTTGATCAGCGTCCAGAAGGTGATGTCGGCCAGGTCGAACCGCGAACCGTAGACGCCGTGCTCGCGCGCCTTGTCCGGGATTTCCGGGGTCAACTGGATCCAGTCCCCGTTCAGCAGCACCGGCGCGAACGCCCGCTGCGCCGCGACCATCCGCCGCAGCGTCGCGCGGTCGCGCGCGTTCCAGCCGACCCACGCGGAGAACACGGACTCCCAGACGAGCATGCCGACGCCGTTGATCCAGGCGGACTGCAACTCGTCACTGTGGTCGCGGTTCCACCGGCGGGTGTGGTGCATCATGTGCCGGCGTTCGAACAGGTGCGCACGCAGAATGCCGGGCGCCCGGGTGTCGGCGAACCACTGCGCCCAGGACAGCGCATGGTCGCCGATCCTTGCCATCGGCAACCGTGACTCGCCCTCGAACGCGATCGCCGGATTCGCCTTGCGCAGCGCGCGAGTGAAGGCCGGATCGCCCTCCTTGAGGGTGTCCAGGAAGACGCCGTCGACGTCGTACTCCGTGACCAGCGCCGCGAACTCCTCGGCGTCCGAACGGGCCGCCCGGCGGGTGCCGACGTCCCACGGGTTGTAGTCGAAGAACACCTTCAGCCCGAGCCGGTGCAGGTCGTCGATCAGCTGCCGCAGACCGGGCGCGTCCCGGTAGAAGTCGAACTGGTTGCGCGAGTCGATCCCGATCACCGGATAGGCGTGCCAGAGCACGACCGCGTCGTACCCACCGAAGTCGGCGACGCCGTGCTGGACGAACTTGTCCGGCGTGAACCGCCCGGTCTCGACGTCGTAGAGCTGGTCGTCCCAGAGCCAGACCAGCGCCACCGAGTACGCCGTCTGGGTCCACTCGCGACCGGGGACCTCGTAGTGGGAGCCGTCGTACGGCGTCCGGTCGTAGGCACCGATCAGCCACTCGGCCAGCTTGGCGCGCCACCGCGGCAGGTCGGCCGGGTCCTCCGGGGCGCCGAGGATCTTGGCGTCGTCGAGGAACGACAGGTCGGCCCGAAGCCCCAGATCCACCCGGGCGGGCAGATCGATGGGCCGCGGCTCGAGCGGATTCACAGGTACACCTCCGCGTAGCGCGCGTCGATAGCATCCCCGTGAGGCACCGAGGGAATCGCCCCCGCGGCCTGAACACTCAATGACGCTGCCACCGTAGCGCGTCGGACCGCATTCGTCAGGTCGCTCGACGTGATCGCGTCGGTAGCTGACACGGCAGACAATGCTGCCGCCAGCACTCCGCAGAACGTATCCCCCGCGGCCGTGGTGTCGACGACGTCGACCGGCAGGCCGGGAACCGCGATCTCGTCGTCGCCGCGCGTCAGGATCACCGCCCCGGCGGCGCCGAGCGTGACGACCGCGGCCGGCACCTTCTTCAGCAGCGCGGACCGGTCCGCGCCGGCGATCGCCTCGGCCTCGGTCTCGTTGACCACCAGCAGGTCGACTTCGGCGAGCAACTCGTCCGGCAACTCTGCCGCCGGCGCCGCATTCAGAATGAAGTAGGAACTCGCCGCCGCCGCGTCCTGCACGGTCGGAAACGGAATCTCCAGCTGGGCCAGAACGACCTTCGCTGCCGCTACCGCAGCGGCTGCCGCCTCGGACAACGACAGCTCGCTGTTCGCACCGGGAGCGACCACGATCGAGTTCTCACCACTCGCGTCGACCGTGATGATCGCCGTACCGGTCGGGGCGGAGGTCGACGAAACCAGCGACAGGTCGACGCCCGAGCTGCCGAGGGCGTCGCGCATCAGTGCACCGCCGTCGTCGTCACCGAGCGAGGCGACCATCGCCGTCCGTGCACCTGCCCGCGCGGACGCGACGGCCTGGTTGGCGCCCTTGCCGCCTGGTCCGCGGGTCATCACTCCCGCCAGCACTGTCTCGCCGGGGCGCGGGATCCGCTGGACCGGCAACACCAGATCCACGTTCGCGCTACCTACAACGACAACTTCTGGGACACCATCAGGCTCCACCCCGGGCTACCTCCACAGTCCTCAGTGCCAGCTCGTCGATCGCGATCTGGTTCATCCCCGGCAGGCTCGTGGCCACCCGGTTGTCCAGTGGTGTGGACCACTCTGCCGGAACCCCGCGCACAGCGCCAAACACCGCACCCACCGTCGCCCCGGCCGAGTCGGTGTCCCACCCGCCCATCACCGAGCGGCCCACCGCGGTGGCGAAGTCCGGAGCGGTCAGCGCGTACGCCGTCAGCGCGGTGTTGTTCACCGCGTGCACCCAGTGCAGGTCGCCGTACTCCGCATGCAGGGCGTCGAGCGCGTCGTCGAGCGAACGGTCGGTCAGCTCCAGTCCGAAACGGACAGCTCGCGCGATCGCTCCGTCCGCCGCTATCACGTCGAGCCCGGCGACGGCCGCCTCGCTCGGCGAGTCCAACACCAGCGCCGCGGCGGACATCGCCGCAACCCAGAGGGCACCGTCGACACCCGCGCCCGTGTGACTCAACCGTGCGTCGACCAGCGCGAGCCGAGCGGCCGCGGTGCGGTCTCCCGGATGGACCCAGCCGTACGCGTCGGTCCGGATCTGAGCACCAATCCACTCCCGGAACGGATTGCCCACCAACGCGGCCCGGGACGGGTCCACACCTTCGAGAAGGTTGCGGTAAGCAACACGCTCGGCGGTGAACACCCGACCGGCCGGAAGGTCGTTCAGCCAAGCCTGCGCAACGTCCTCGGTGGTCAGGGCGGAGCCGTGCCGCTCCAGCAGTTGCAGCGCCAGGATGGCGAAGTTGAGGTCGTCGTCCTCCGGCATCCCGTCGATGACCTCGCGCAGGCTGGTCGGCTTCGACCGCTTGTTCCACGGCCACCGCTGTTGCACCTCGTCCGGTACGCCGGCCGCGGTGATGTACTGCGACAGCGGCCACTGACCCGACGACTGCAGGATCTCCCGGATGCCCTCGCGCGGGATCTTCTCCACCGGTTTGCCGAGCAGGTTCCCGGCGGCTCGGCCGAGCCAGGCGTTCAGCGTCCGCTGCTCGAGGTCGGCCGGCGGTCCCAGCGACGGCAGCTCGGGGATCACCGGCTCGTGCCACTCCTGCGCGCGTGTGTCCAGCTCGGCGAGCAGCTCGCGCGCGAGCGTCCGCAGTTCGGGAGAGGCCGGTGCGTCCGATGCACCCGACGCCGGGGCATCCGACGTACCGCCGGCCGCGCGCCAGCGCGACTCGACGTCGGCGACGTCGACACCCTCGGATCGCGATTGGACCAGTTGGTGCGGCAGCAGATCCTCCGGCTGCACCCAGGTCAGTCTCATCGGGCTTCTTCCTTCCCCTGTTGCATCACGCGAAACGTGTGCCTGGAACGTTCCGTCACCGCGGACAGATACTCCGTCCCATGCCCACCCGCCGCAGCTTTCTCTCCGCGACCGGCGCCGCCGCCGCTCTTGCCCTCACCGGCACCCTTCCCGGACTTGATGCAGTAGGAATACCGCACCGCACCGACAAACGCCCGCTGTTCACTCTCGGCGTCGCCTCGGGTGATCCGCTGCCGGACGCCGTGGTCATCTGGACCCGCCTCGCGCCCGGCCCGCTCGAACCGTTCGGCGGGATGGACGACCGCACGGTGAACGTCGAGTGGGAGGTCGCCGAGGACGAGTACTTCCGCCGCGTCGTCCGTCGGGGCACTGCCCACGCTCGCCCGGAGTACGCCCACACCGTGCACGTCGACGTCCGTGGTCTGCGCTCGTGGCGGCACTACTTCTACCGCTTCCGCGCGAACGGTCAGGTCAGCCCGGTCGGCCGCACCCGGACCGCGCCGGCGCCGGCCGACCAGCCCGCGGTGTCGCTGGCGGTCGCGTCCTGCCAGGCGTATTACGACGGCTTCTACACGGCGTACCAGGACGTCGTACGCCGTGATCACGACGTCGTGCTGTTCCTCGGTGACTACATCTACGAGGTCGGTGTCGGGCCGACGGCCGGCGTTCGCAACCAGCCGGTCCCGGTCGACTTCGCCGGCGAGATCGTCACGCTGGACGAGTACCGAGCGCGGTACGCCCTGCACAAGACCGACCCCGACCTGCAGGCCGCGCACGCGGCCGCGCCGTGGATCGTCACGCTCGACGACCACGAGGTCGAGGGCAACTGGGCCGGGTACGTCTCCGAGGACGGCGTGCCGCACGACGACTTCGTCGTACGTCGGGCGAACGGCTTCCGGGCGTACTGGGAACACATGCCGCTGCGCCTGGACCAGTCCCCGGACGGCCCGTCGATCCGGCTGTACCGGCACCTGCGCTACGGCCGCACCGCCGACCTCAGCGTGCTCGACACCCGGCAGTTCCGCGACGACCAGACCAGTACCGGCGGCTGGTTGCCGCCGGACGAGGTCTCGCAGGACCCGGCCCGCACGATCACCGGCGACGCGCAGGAACGCTGGCTGCTCGACACCCTGCACCACTCCGGCAGCCGCTGGAACGTCGTCGCCCAGCAGGTCGCGATGGCCCAGCTCGACCGCAAGACCGGACCCGACCTCGAGCTGCCGATGGACACCTGGAACGGGTACGTCGGCTCGCGCGACCGAGTGCTCTGCGGCGTCCGCGATCGCCAGGTACGGAACTTCGTCGTACTCACCGGCGACCTGCACCGCGCCGTCGCGTCCGACCTGCGCGTGAACTTCGCCGACCCGTCGACACCGGCTGTCGGCACCGAGTTCGTCACCACGTCGATCTCGTCCGGCAAGGACGGTGTCGACTCGGACGCGACCGGTAAGGCGCTGCTCGCCGAGAATCCGCACGTGAAGTTCCAGAGCGTCCAGCGCGGCTACCTCAGTTGCCGCCTCGACAGCTCCCAGTGGACCTCGGAGTACCGCGTCGTCGACCGGGTCGTCACCCCCGGCGGTACGGCGTCCACCCGCGCCACCCTGGTCGTCGAGGACGGCCGTCCCGGAACCCACCTGGCCTGAACGGATCCGCACATGAAACGCGCACGCACCGCTCTGCTCGCCGTCCCACTCGCCCTCCTGGTCCCGGCCGTCGCGGTTGCCAGCAGCAACAATCAGGTCGAGATCAGCGCCACCCCGCAGCCGGTCGAGGTCGTCCCGCTGCCCTGCTTCCCGTCCGGCAAGCTCTCCCTTGGCATGACCAACACCGGCCGCAAGCCGACCATCGCCGACCTGCGGATCTCCGCCGACTCCTCGTTGACACTGTCCCGGCACCAGTTCTCGAGTTACCTGCCGGTCGATCAACTGGTGAAGGCTCCGCTCGAGATCACCGTGCCGCGCGGCACGGCTCCGGCGACGCACAGCGTTGACCTCAGTGTCGGCCGCGAACACTTGTCCGTGCCCGTCACGATCAAACCCGTCCCCGCGCGCGACAACCTGCTGCTCGGCGAGCAGGCCGTCGCGTCCTCCACGAACGGCGACATGAAGCTGTGTGGCGGAGTCGACGGCAACACCGACTCCGCGCAGTGGGGCGCCAGTGGGTGGCACGACGCCACCAAGGGCGTCTTCCCCGACACGTACGGCGTCGACTTCGTCCAGCCGACCACGGTCGGCCGCATCGTCGTACAGACCCTCGACTCGGCCAAGTACCCGGCGGCCGTGATGGGGATTCGCGACTTCGACGTCCAGGTCCGCACCGGCACCACCTGGACGACCGTTGGTCAGTTCCGCGACAACGTGCAGGGTTTTCTCACCGTGACCTTCGCCCCGGTGGCCGTCGACGCCGTCCAACTCGTCATCCACGACTCCAACGACCACGGGTACTCCCGGATCATCGAACTCGAGGCCTACGCCAACTGACATTCAGACCAGGGCATCCAACGCGGCCGACCGCCGGGCCCACCGCTCGGCGTCGGCCGCACGAATGTCCGCCGCCACCGCTGCCATCACCCGGCCCGGCTGCTCGAGGTCGGTCTTGCTCGCCGCGGCGATGTCCGCCGCCCAGTCCGCCGGTACGCCGCTCAGTCCGCTGAGCGCACCCGTGATCGCACCCGCCATCGACGCGATCGAGTCCGCGTCCCGGCCGTAGTTCGTGCCGCCGAGGACTGCCCGGCGTACGTCTCCCTCGGAGACGAGCACGAAGCCGAGGGCCACCGGCAACTCCTCGATCGCCTTCGTCCGGCTCGGCCGCCGGGCGTCCAGCGACTGATCGCGGTAGTCCGGACCGACCGTGTCGAAGGGCTCGATCGCCTTGCGCAGAAGGGGAATCGCCTGCTCCCAGTCGGTCAGCCCTTCCGCGGCCGCGGCCACTGCCTCGACGGCCCCTCGAGTACCGTCCTCGGCCAGTGCGAGGGCAGCCTCCACCGCTGACGCGGCGGTCGCGCCGGGGGTCATCGCCGCGGCGACGGCGGCCGCGAACACGCCGGCCGCCTCCCGCCCATAGCTCGACTGGTGCGCGCCCGCGAGGTCGATCGCCTCGGCGTACGCGCCCTCGGGATCGCCTGCGTTGGCGATCCCGACCGGCGCCATGTACATCGCCGCACCGCAGTTGACGATGTTGCCGACGCCGGCCTCGCGCGGATCCACATGGCCGTAGTGCAGCCGGGCGACGAGCCACTTCTCGGCCAGGAAGACCCGCTGCAGTAGCAACGCATCGGCCTCCAGCTCCGGCACCCAGCGCGTCCCCGTCAGCATCTTCGGCACCAGCGACTCGGCGATTGCGTACGCGTCCAGGTGCGTCCGGCGTTCGTCGTACACCTCGACCAGCGCGTGCGTCATCAAGGTGTCGTCGGTGATGTGCCCGTCGCCCTTGTGGTACGGCGCGATCGGCCGGGCGGTCCGCCATTCGTCGTACCACGGACCGACGATGCCGGTCACCCAGCCGCCGTGCCGCTCCCGGATCGCCTCCGGGGTCCATCCCTCGACGGCTCCACCGATCGCGTCACCGACCGCGGAGCCGACGAGGGCACCCGTGGATTTCTGTTCCAGCAAGGACATCACTGGTTGACCTGACCCCATCCGTCGCTCAGTTTCTTGCCCAGCGTCGCCAGGTCGGTCTTGTTCGCCAGGTACTCCTGCAGCGCCGGCGTCGCGATCTGGTCCTTCCACTTCGGGTAGTTCTCCACGCTCTGGAACGGCGCCTTGGTCAGCTCGGCACCGCTGGCCAGCGTCTGCTGCCAGCCGTCCTTGCCACCGGTCGTCTTCAAGATCGCGTCCCGGGCCGCCTGGGTGGTCGGGATCAGCCAGTCACCCTGACCGACCGCGGCCAGGTTCTCAGCCTTCATGAAGTAGTCGATGAACTTCGCCGACTGCTCGATGTGCTTGCCCTCGGCCGGCGCCGACAGCGTCTGCGGGTTCGCGGCCTGCTTGGTGCTGGTGCCCTTCAGCGGCGGCAGCACCTGCCACTGGAAGCCCTTCGGTGCCTGCTCGACCATCTGCTGGGCGGTGTAGTTGCCCGCCACCACCATCGCGTACTTGCTGGCGAAGAAGCCCGGCAGCACGTCGGAGCCGCTCTGGGTCAGCGACGTCGGGTCGATCGACTTGTCCGTGTAGGCCATCGCGTTGATCCGCTTCGGCACCTCGAGTTCGGGGTCGCCGATCTTCGCCTTGGCGTCCCGGCCGGAGCCCTCGAAGAACTGCGCGTCGAAGTTCATGCCCAGGTTCAGCACGGTCGCGGTCGGGCTCTTCAGGCCCCAGCCCAGACCGTACTTGCCTCCGGCCGTCAGCCTCTTCGCGTCGGCCGCCAGGTCGTCCCAGCTGAGCGAGTCACCGGTCGCGGTGATCCCGGCCTGCTTGAGCAGCGCGGCGTTGCCGAACACGACGTACGACTGAAGCAGCGTCGGCGCGGCGAACGTCTTGCCGTCGCTGGAGACCGTGTCCCAGACCGCCTGCGGTACGGCGTCCTTGGTCTCCTGGCTCAGGTACGGCGACAGGTCGGCCAGGAACCCCTGGTTCGCGAAGCCGGTGATGTCGGCGGACTCGTCGTGGATGATGTCCGGCGCGGTCCCGCCCTGGAACTGGGTGACCAACTGGTCGTGCACCGAGTCCCAACTGCCCTGGACGTACTCGACCTGGATGTTCGGGTTCGCGGCGTTCCAGTCCGCGACGATCTTCTTGGTCGCGGCGACCGTCGTCTTCTGGAAGGCGAGGCTCTGGAACTTCAGCGTCACCTTCTCGTTGGAGTCACCGGAACTGTTGTCACTGCTGTTGCCCCCGCAGGCCGCGAGCGCCACCAGAGCACCCGCCGCGAGCAACGCGGTCATGACCTTCTTCATTGCATCTCCTAACCCTTGACTGCGCCGCTCAGCAAGCCCGACGTCAGTCGGCGCTGGAGGAAGGCGAAGAACACCAAACTGGGAACCGTGGCGAGCACCGAGGCGGCCGCCAGCGGGCCGAACTGGACCTGACCTTCGGCGCCGACGAAGCGCGCGAGGACCAGCGGCAGTGTCTTGAGCTCCGGGTCCTGCAGCAGGACCAGAGCGAAGAAGAACTCGTTCCACGCCGAGATGAACGTGAACATCGCGGTCGCGATCAACCCGGGCCGCAGCAGCGGCATCACGATCGAGACGATCGTCCGCAGCCTGGAGGCCCCGTCGACCGAGGCCGCTTCCTCGAGCTCGCGCGGTACGGCGGCGACGTACCCCTGCAGCATCCACAACGCGAACGGCAGCGACCAGACCATGTAGACGATCACCACGCCCGGGATCGTGTTGGTCAGGTGCAGCGGCCGCAGGATCATGAACAGCGGGATCACGATCAGGATCACCGGGAACACCTGGCTGACCAGGATCCAGCCGTTCGTGACCGGCCGCAGCCGGGTCCGGAACCGGGCCAGCGCGTAGGCCACCGGCAGCGACACGATCAGCACGAGGACCGTGGTGGCGATCGAGATCTGCAGGCTGTTGCCGAGACCCCGGATCAGGCCTTGCTCGTTCATCGCGTCGCTGTAATTGGAGAAGTCGAGGTGATCGGGCAGCAGGCTCGGCGTGATGCCGGCGAACTCACGGGGCGACTTCAGCGAGCTCGAGATCAGCCACAGCAGCGGGAAGCCGAGGAACACCAAATAGCAGACGACCGCGACGTACTGCAGGAAGCGGGCGGCCGGACGTGTTCTCATGCCTCGCTCCTCAGCCGGTTCCGCAGGTAGAAGGCGAGGAAGACGATGATGATGACCACCATCACGTCACCCATCGCCGCGGCCATCCCGAAGTTCCCGTACCGGAACGCCTCGTTGTAGGCGAACAGCATCGGCAGCATGGTCTTGCCGCCCGGACCGCCGGCGGTCAGCACGTAGACCAGGCCGAACGAGTTGAAGTTCCAGATCAGGTCCAGGCTGGTGATCGCGACGATCACGGTGCGCAGTTGCGGCAGCGTGATGTTCCAGAACTGGCTCCACGCGCTCGCGCCGTCGACCGCGGCCGCCTCGTACAGCGACCGGTCGATGCCCTGGAGGCCGGCCAGCAGGGTGATCGTCGTCATCGGCATGCCGACCCAGATGCCGACCACGATCACGGCCGGCAGCGCCGTACTGAAGTCGCCGAGGAAGTTGATCGGATGGTCGGTCAGGTGCAGCTTCTGCAGGATCTCGTTGACCGGGCCGTTGGTCGGGTGCAGCAGGAGGCGCCACATGATTGCAACCACGACCGGCGGCATCGCCCACGGAATCAGCGCGATGGTACGGGCGACGCCGCGGAACCGGATGGTCGTGTTCAGCAGCAGCGCGAGGCCGAGCGCGGCGACGAACTGCAGGATCGTCACCGACAAGGTCCAGATGATGCCGATCCGGAACGAGTCCCAGAACAGACCGTTGTGCAGCAGCTTGGAGAAGTTCTCGAAGCCGATGAAGTTCGTGTCGACGTTCAGCCCGGCGCGGGCATCGGTGAAGCCGAGCGCGATGCCGCGGATCAGCGGGTAGACGCTGAGCAGCAACACCGGCAGCAGCGCGGGCAGAAAGAGGAAGATCGCTTCCCGGTTCTGCTTCGGCTTCCCGGTCTTGCGCACCGGAGTCGGTGCCGGCGCGGTCACGGTCGCGGTCATGGGGTGGACCTCCGCACACTCAACGACGGCTGTACGACGATCCGCCGCGGCCTCCGGTCGTTGTCCTCGATCCTTGCCAACAGCAACTCAGCCGCCCGCCGCCCCCGTTCCGCCGACCCCAGATTCACACTCGTCAACGGCGGAAACGACTGCTCGGCGAGCTCACTGTCGTCCATCCCCACCACAGCCACGTCCTCCGGCACCCGCAACCCAGCCCCCACCAACTCATGCATAAGCCCCACCGCCAGAAGATCGTTCGCACAGATCACCGCATCTGGCTGCGACCGCAGCACCTCTCCCCCAACTGCTCGTCCGGCTGCGAACGTGAAGTCCGCGGCCTCCGTCTCACCGGCGGGTTGCAGGTCATGTGCCTTCAGCGCGTCCGCGAAGCCTTTGGCTCGGGCTGTGCCGGGGACTGTGTCGGCTGGGCCGTTCAGGAAGGCGATGTGCGTGCGTCCTTTGGCGACCAGGTGGTCTACGGCGAGGAGCATGCCTTTGGGAGAATTCGCGCGGACCGTGTCGACGCCGGCTTTGGCGGGGACGTTACCGGCGACGACCACCGGGACCCCGCACTCGCGGATCGACTTGACCAGGTCCTCGTCGACGCGGATCGGGCTGATCAGCAGCCCATCGGCGTACCCGCGCGCCATCCCCCGGACCAGCGCGACCTCGTCGACCACGTCAGCCCCGGTCGTGGTCACCACCAACCGATACCCGGCCGCGGACACCACCTCCTCGACGGCGCGCATCATCGTCACGTAGACCGGGTTGCCGACGTCCGCGACCGCCAGGGTCAGCTGGAACGTCCGCCCCACCTTCAAGGAGCGCGCGCGGGAGTCAGGCACATAGCCCAACTGCTCGACGGCCCGCTGGACCCGCTCGGCCATCTCCTCGGTGGCCGGCAGACCGTTCAGTACGCGCGACACCGACGCCACCGAGACGCCGGCCGCCTGGGCCACCGCGGCGATCGTCGGACGGCTCACGCCCGCCTCCTGTAATCGTTCTTGTAATCGTTTACAAGCCCGACAGTAGGTCGCCGAAAGCCCTCGGTCAAGTAGTCAGCCGGCTCCGGCGGCCAGGTAGCCGGCCGGCTGTCAGGTACTCAGCTAGTGACGGGCAGCCGACGCGGCCGGGCTGGACGGCGCGAACCACTCGTTCCCCGGACCGGCCGCCTGCGCCGGTGTCACCGTCGTACCCACAAGTGCCATCACGGCCAGCGCGATGACCCCGATCGGCCTGCTCCAGTTCATGACCATCCTCACTCGTACGCCGAGTCCACCCCCAGCCGTGACTGTAGACACCGCCGGCTCGGCAAGGGAAGAGCAGAAACCGTTAAGATCCAGGGCTGATGGCCCGACTGGTAGCCGACGGCATCCGATCACTTGCCCACCGCAACCACGCGGCGTTCTGATCGTCGCCCTCGGCAACCGTGTTCACGGACAGTGCTGTGAACCGGTTCTCACTCGTCCTCTTCGTCGGCGCCCGGGCGCTCCGCCCAGGGCGTCTCCTTGGCCGGGCGCACGACGATCAGCTTGTCGCCGGCGGCCAGCACCGAGACGTTGGAGTCGTAGTACCGGTGCACTTTGCCGTCGCGGACGACCGAGACCACCCGGTCCGGGACGGCGGACGGTGGCTTGCCGACCTCGCGACCGAGCACCGGGCGTTCGGCGACCTCGAGGCCCTCGCCGTACGTGAGCAGGTCCTCCATCACCTCACCCAGGTTCGGGCTGACCGCGGACAGGCCGAGCAGCCGGCCGACCGCTTCGGAGGAGGTGACGACCGCGTCGGCGCCGCTCTGCCGCAGCAGCGGGACGTTGTCCTCCTCGCGGACCGCGACCACGATGTGCGCGGTCGGGTTCAACTGTCGGACGGCCAGCGTGACCAGGACCGCCGCGTCGTCACGGTCGGTCGTCACGATCACCTCGCGTGCCGACATCACCTCAGCCCGGCGCAGGACGTTCCGGTTCGTCGCGTCGCCGTGGAACGCGGCCATCTGGTCGTTACCGGCGTCCCCGATCGCCTGCGCCCGCGGGTCGATCACCACGATGCTGTCGCGCTTCACCCCGTTGCTGATCAGCGTCTGAACGGCGGACCGGCCTTTGGTGCCGTAGCCGATGACGATGGTGTGGTCCTTCATGCGCTTCCTCCATCGGGTGTCGCGCATGACGCGGCGACCCTCGTTGGCCAGGACTTCCAGTGTCGTGCCGACCAGCACCACCAGAAACCCGATCCGCAGCGGCGTGACGATGAACGCGTTCACGAGCCGCGCGCTCGGGGTCACCGGCGTGATGTCGCCGTACCCGGTGGTGGTGAGGGTGACGGTCGCGTAGTAGATCGCGTCGATCAGGCCGACGTCGCCGTCGTAGTTGTCCTTGTAGCCGTCACGGTCGACCACCACGATCAGCACCATCACCGTCAGCAGACCCAGCGCGACCAGGAATCGGCTGAACAGCTGAAAGAGCGGCGAGCGCGTGCTCGCGGGCAGATTGACCAGCAGCCCGTGCGGGTTGCGACCAGTGGGAAGGGGTGGCACGACTCCGACGATATTGCACCGGCGGCCGATCCACCGCATGCGACAGGCTCTGGTCGGACAGTGCGACAGTGACCATCAGATTGTCGCTGTCCTGGACCACTCTGGTCCGCATCCGCAGGCCTTCGATCGTGCGGAGCATCGCGACGTTCTCCGGTTGCACCACACAGACGGCCCGGTCCGCGCCGAGGTTGCGCGCCGCACCGATCACTCGGCGCAGCAGTTGTGCACCGAGACCACGTCCCTGCCATCCGTCCTCGACCAGTACGGCGACTTCCATCGTCGTACGCCCGAGCTCCTCCCAGGGCGCGGCGGTCGCCATCCCGATGACGGCGCCGTCCACAATCGCCACGATCGAGACGCCGCCCGCCGGTGCGGACAGGTGGCGGGCGGTGCGGGCGGTCAGCTTCGGCATGGGTACGTGGTAACGCCGGGTGCGGCTCTCGAACGAGCACCGCTCATGCATCGCGACGACCGCCTCAGCGTCGTCTACGGTCGCCGTACGCAGCTCGGGTTCACCGCTGCCGGGTCGCGGACCTTCGGTCTCCTGCAGTCGCTCGGCCAGCCGACCGGCGATCTCGACCAGGACGTCGGCCCGAGCCCACTCGGCCGGCGTGTACTCGTCGAACCCTTGCAGATCGCCCAACTCGTCATCCACCGACACCGGGTCGTCGATCAGCCGCAGTACGGCGCGCAGGTACCGCGTCGGCCCATCACTCAACACATCCGCCTGACATGCGCGAACTGTCGTCCCTCGGCAACCCGCCTCAGCCGCCAGCGAGGTCAAAGCCTCCGCCGTCCATCCAACGCCCGTCGAAACCACCAGCTCGTCAACGGCCCCACCCTCGGCCGTGAACACCTCGAGACTCAGGATGTTGATCTCATCCGCCCCACACCGCACCGCCAGCTCAGCCAACGCACCGGGCCGATCGGCAAGCTCAGTCCTGATCTTCCACAACATGCGGACGCCCTCCCTCGTTCGACGTCCCTACCTTCCACCCCCTCTGTTGCCCCACCGGGTCCGGACTGTTACGCCCACATCAACCTTCCCCAGGGCGCAGACCGTTCGGTGTGCAGGTGGACAGGTAGTGCACGTGCGATACGCCGTACACAGAACGTGCGCGCGCTCGGGTGCACTACCGCACCGGCCGACACCTCCTGTCGATCTGAACGTCGCCCCCGGCGGTCCAACGCCCCGCGGATGGTTGAGGGCGGCGGGTGGGTTAGCGGCGGCGGAGGTGTGGGAGGTGGGGGGTGAATTTGGGTTTGCGGGTGGCTAGGAGGGCGGCGGGTTCGCGTTTGTCGAGGTCGGCGTGGCGGAGCAGGTCGGGGTAGGTGTTCTGGGGGACGGGCGGGTACGTCGTGACGATCGCGTCGCCGGAGAACACGAAGAAGATCGCCTGCCCGTCGCGAATGACCTTCAGCAGCGATCCCTCGCGCACCGTCAGCGCGTGCTCGATCGCCTTCTTCCGCGCAGCCCGCTTCGCCAACGCAGCCTGCATCGCCTGCTGAGCCGGCTCCCGCCCATGCCGGAACGCCTCAACCGCCAACGGCCCATACCGCACGCCGTACTTGACCAGGTTCTTGGCCAGCTTCCCCTGCCCACCGTTAACACCCGCCATACCCCGACTGTACCGACCCCTCAGATCTCCACCCTGAGTTCGCGAGCCGCAGCAGTGATCGTTCCGAAGGCACCTCTGATCCGGTACAGCTCTCCATCCACACCCGGCCGCTCGCTCACCATTGTCAGCAGGGTGTGCAGGTCATCGCTGTCCGTCCGTGGCTGATTGGTGTATCCGGTGATCGTCAGGAAGTAGTCGCCGTTGAGCCGCGGCCACCGCACCTCCACGTTCGACCCCGCGAACCGCTGCGCGAACTCCGGCAGCTCCGGAAGAAACTCCGCCTCCCGATCCAGCTCCTCGTCATCATCGAAGCTGAACCACAACCGGAACCACCCCTGCAACCTCGTACACCCGGATCACCGTACGTGACGTACGTCGCCGAGCGCGGCGGGCCGGGTGGGTGTGCGGGGGTGGGCGGGGTCGGGCACGATGGGGCGTGTGAGTAGTCCTAATCCGCGCCGGCCGATCATGCCGGGGAACAAGTTGTTCGAGTCGTTGCCGGGGGCTGCTGATCCCGCGACGGTGACTGAGGTGGCGCATCGGACGGCTGAGTTGCTGGTGCGGGGCGTGCGGGACTCGGAGGATGCCGAGGTGCATGCTCGCGTGGTGAAACTGGCGGACGACTACGGGCTGGATGAACTGGCTGAGCTGTGGTCGGATGCGTCGTCGGACTCGTTGCCGGGTGCTTTGTGGAGGTTGTACCTGCTGCGGTCGTGGGTGCACTCCAACGCTGAAGAGGTGTCGTACGAGTTCGCCGCCGGGCGCAAATACGCCGAGGTGCACGCGGTGGTCGCGGGTGTCGCCGAGCCGCCGGGACCGACCGAGGTGCGGGACATGGTGGACGCCGTACTGCGGGGTGTCGCGACTGGAGACTTCGCGACCACGCTCGACCGGGCGGCGGCGTTCGCGCGGATCGTCGCGACCGGGCGGGCGCATCTCGCCGACGACGGGCACGACCGGGTGCTGTCCGCCTCGAAGCTGGTCGAGACGGCGGATCAGTTGCAGACCGCGGCCCGCGCCGAACGCGCCGGCCAACTCTGGTAGCGCCCAGCGCACATCACCCCACCCAGCGGCCCCTGCTGCAGCGCGGCGAGACCGCGGCACACGCCGCGGGCAACGCGCCAGAACCAGGCTGTGGTTGCACAGTTTGGGATCGGGTGGTATGGCGTCTTGAAGCCCGAGATGTCAACGGGACAAGGGGTTTTGGGACCCGTTACACTGTTCGAGGTGTCGGGCCGGCGCAAGCCCCGGGTCCCAAAATAAGCCGCTGCGAGCGGCCACGCGCCGTGAGGCGCTTCCCGGTCCGATGCCACAAACGTCGGTACGGCTGCCACCAGCATCCGTACGGTGGAACGCCCCCGGTCAAGGCAACGACCCGGGGGCGTTCCGCGGTTTCTAGCGGATTCCGTAGAAATGGTTCAGCGTCTGCGTGACCGACGTGCCGTTGGAGTCGGTCAGCTCGACCTTGAGCGTGACGAAGTCGGTCGCCTTCAGATTGTTGACCAGCGCCACCGCCTTCCGACCGAGGTTCAGCACCGGCACCTGCGTCCAGCTGGCACCGTCGTCGTACGACGCCGACACCCGCGCCGAGGTGAATACGCCGGCCTTGTACCAGTGCCCCGACTCGGCCGTGATCGTGATCGGGAAGATCGGCAGCTTCGGAGCCCGGTCGTTCAGGTCGACCGCCATGTCGTAGTCCGGGAACAGCAGCGGCAGCGGCTTCCCGGCGTCAGCCGACGAGCTCTTCCACTTCCACCTGGTCTGGACCGTCGACGGCGACTCCCACTTGTAATCGCCCCGTTGCCACCGGTTCAGGTCGTACACGAGCTCGAGGTTCGTCGCCGCGGCCGGCACGTCCCAGACGCCCTGACCGTAGAACCCGTACTTCCCCAGCGACACCCCGTCCGCCAGCAGTTCCGTCCCGCCGAGATCCAGGAAGCCCTGCTGCGAGAAGTGACCCGGCTGCGTGTCCGCCCAGCTCGGGAAGTTGCTCCAGATCGTGTTCCCGTCGCGAGCCGCCGGCGCGTACTTCTGCCCGGTCGTCTGATCGGTCACCATGCTCGGCCGCAGCCCGGCCTTGTACCAGCTCTCGCTGTGCCGGCTCCCCGGTTTGTACGCCGTCGCCGTCGACGTCATGAGCGTCGCGAACGGCCACGCCATCGCATCCGCATGCCCGACCATCTGCGTCACTTTGGTGTCCGGATCCGCCGTCACCAAGTGCTGCACCTGAGTCGGCGCCGCCACCGTCCCGCGCGTGCCCGTCGGGATCAGGTTGATGCTCCACGGCCGCCACACGTCGGTGTACTCGGAGTAGCTGTACGGCTTCCCCGGCGTGTAGTACGTCGCATCGATCGTCGCCAGATCCCGATCACGGACCCGATGATCCGGCTTCCCCTTGACCTGCTGCTCGTGCGTGAACGCGAGGCTGTAGAGGTACGGCGACTTGGCGCCGGCCGGTGATCCGTACTGCCACCCCTCGATCACCTCGAAGGTGCCCCGGCGCACCTTCGGCGTCGTACCGAGGTAGACCGCCGAGACCGTCGGGCCGAAGCTGCGGCTCGACGCGAGGATCCAGTTGTCGACAATCCGACCGTATGTCAGGCTGCCGCCGCGGGGCTCGCTCGGGCGCTGCGTCGTCACCTTGGCCTCGGCCGCGGACCGTACGTCGTACGTGATCGTGGCGTTCTCAGTCAGCGTGATCTCGGGGTCGCCGAGGAACGCGTAGGAGTCGACGAATCCGTCCGCGCCGTCGTGGGCGATCGTCGCGGCGAGCGAGTACGTGCCGGCCCGCAGGTGGAGCGTGCGGTCCGCACCGTCGAACCCGACCCGCTGCGCCGCGATGCTGTCCAGGTCGAACACATCCAGCGAACTGATCGACGCGGCCGGCTTCCCGTCGCGGTCGATCAGCTCGAAGGTGACGTCGACGTACTGCGGCTCGAGGTAGAACCCGAACGGCGTCACCACCGTCCGTCCGTCGTTGCCGGTAGCAACCACGCGGACGCTGATCGCGCCGTACAGCCCGTAGTCCAACGCGGCCGCCGGGTCCACGGTGACCGGAAGGTCGGCAGTCCCACCGGCCGGCACTGTCAGCGATCCCCCGCCGAACTGAATCAGGGAATCCGGCAACGGCCTCCCGTTGTTGCCGCGCGCATCGGTCGCGAACGTCAGCGTCACCGGTGACGTCCCACTGTTGCGGTAAGTGAACTGCTTTGTGACCTTCTGCGCTGCAGTGTGCGGCCAAGCAAAGGTCCCGAGATCGACCGTGCTAGGGCCGGTCACAGTCGAAGCGACCGCCTGGGCGACGTCAAGCTCACCCGCGCCCTGCTCATAGATCCCGACCTTGCTCTCGGAGCGCACCGAGTTCTGCAAAGCAGCCTTCAATTCCTGCCCGTTCCAGTCCGGGTGCTGCTGCTTGAGAATCGCCGCCGCACCGGCCACGTGCGGCGTCGCCATCGACGTACCGCTCATGTCGACGTACGCCTGGTCGCCACGTCCACCGGCCCGGGCAGCGGTGATGTCCACACCGGGCCCGGCGATGTCGGGCTTGACCGCGTGGTTGCCCAGCACCGGTCCACGGCTGGAGAAGTCGGCCGTGGTCTGGGCCAGGTCGGTCGCCGCGACCGTCATCGCCGAGGCGGCGCATCCCGGGCTGCTGATGGCCTCCGACGGACCGCCGAGGTTGCCGGCGGCAATCACGAACAGTACGCCGGACTCCGCGCTGATCCGGTCGACGGCGGCCGCCATCGGATCGGTGCAGTCGACCGGCTCCGACGTACCGATGCTCATGCTGATCACATCGGCGCCCTCGGCAACGGCCCATTCCATCCCGGCGATGATCCAGGACAGCTCGCCGCTACCGAAGTCGTTCAGGACCTTGCCCGCGAGGAGTTGCGTGCCCGGGGCAACGCCCTTGTTCTTGCCGTTGGAAGCCACACCGCGACCGGCCACGGTCGACGACGTGTGGGTGCCGTGACCGTCGTGGTCGGCGACATCCGGGCTGTCGGTGAAGTTCTGCTGCGCCTTGACCGCGCCGATCAGATCCGGGTGCTCCGCGTCGACGCCGGAGTCCAGCACGGCGACCGTCGTACCTGTTCCGTCGTACCCGGCCGCCCACGCCTGCGGGGCGCCGACGTACGGGACGCTCTGGTCGAGCGTCTTGCTGACCTTCGCGTCGAGCCAGAGCTTCTGGACGTCCCGACCGGTCGAGAGGGATTGCCAGGTGTCGTGAGCCTGTGTCTTGTCGGTCCGCAGCGCGGCGGCACCGACAGACGACAGGGTGCGCGTGCGGGTGGACCCAGCCGGGACGGCCTGCTGAGCGGCCCGCGCTGTCGGCTTGTACGTCGCGATGACCGGGATCTGGTTGGTGGACGCGTCGTCGTACCCCTGCCGGATCAGGCCGCTGACGTTGAACAGCGCCTGGTCGACCTTGCCGCTGTTCACCAGCCGAGCGGCACTGTCGGGTACGACGTACAGGTCCTTGCCGACCGTGCGCGTCTCGTAGCCGGCGTCAGAGGCATCGGCAGGGACGAACCGGACGTTGCTGCGTCCGGAGCCGGCCGGGGACAACTGCACCTTGTCCCCCGTGATCAGGGTGACGACCTTGGCGGCGTCGACCTGCACCGGCAGGGTCGGCCGGGCAGTCCCAGTGGACGGAGTAGGCGGGGTGACAGCGGCGGTGGCGGCGGGTACGGCGCCGGCCGCGAGCAACGCGATGGCCGCGGCACCGGTCAGAAAGCGACCGGCCGGGGTTTTACGCGCCAGGAAGCGGAAAAACATGGGGAGGACACCCTTCGGGACGGATTGTCGCCGGTCAGTCCATCGCAAAACCGCCAGCGAAGGAGGTGGCTGTGCTGGCAAGATTGCGACAATTCAGGTACCCGCCAGGGTCCAGCCGCCACATCGCCGTCTGCTGGGAGGCATCGTGCTCGACGTGCTCGGACTGGATGACTCCGAAGAATTCGCCTATCGGGCCCTCGTCGAGGTCCCGTCGTACGACGCTGTCGAGCTGGCGAGCCGGCTCACCTGCCACCCGGTCGAAGCGGCGCGGGCACTGGCCTCGTTGGAGACGCTCGGCCTGGCCGCGCGGTCCAGCAGCGGCACGGATCGGTACGTCGCCTCGCCGCCCTCGGTCGCACTCGCCGCACTCGCGGTCCAGCGCGAGGAGGAGTTGCGGCGGGCGCAACGCGAGATCGAGTCGCTGGCCGAGGTCTACCGGGGCACCGACACCGAGCGGTCGATCAGCGACGTCGTGGACGTCGTCCGCGGCGCCAACGCGGTCGGTCAGCGGTTCGCCCAGCTGCAGATGTCGGCGCGGGAGGAGGTCCTCGGGTTCGTGAAGGCCGACATCGCCGTGGTTCCGCCTGAGGACAACAAGGAGGAGGACGCCGCCGTCACCCGTGGAGTCCGGTATCGCGTGATGATCGAGCGGAGCGCCTTCGACCGGCCGGGATTCTTCGCCGCCGCGTCCGACTCACTGAACGCCGGTGAAGAGGTTCGCGTCGTTCAGGAGCTGCCCATGCGGTTGCTGATCGTGGATCGTCGCATCGCGCTCGTCCCGTTGTTGTCCGGACCAGGTGGCGCCATTGGTGCCTTGATCGTGCACAGCAGCGGCATGCTCGACGCGTTGCTCGCCCTGTTCGACCGCGTGTGGCGCGACGGACTCCCTCTGGTGCTCGGCACGAACGGCATGGTCGAGGGCTCGTCGGACGGTCTCCCCGAGCTCGACGCCAAGATCCTCGGTCTGCTCCTGGCCGGCCTGACCGACCAGGCGGTGGCCAACCAGCTCAACCTGTCCATGCGCACGGTCCAGCGGCGGGTCCGCGCCCTGATGGACCTGGTTTCCGCCGACACCCGCCTCCAGCTCGGCTTCCACGCGGCCCGGCGGGGCTGGATCTGACCGCCGGAAGAGAGCAGACTCGGGACCGGGGACCGATTCGATCGGCTGGGGGCCGCTGATCCGTCGGGAGGGGCGATGATCGGCACGGAGGGGACAGCAGCACGCACGAACACCGGGGTGGTGCACGCGGAGGACGTCGTCCGCGTGTACGGCGAGGGCGACACCGAGGTCCGGGCTCTACGCGGCGTGAGCGTGCAGATCGATCCAGGGCAACTGACCGCGGTGATGGGACCGTCCGGCTCGGGCAAGTCCACGCTGATGCACATCCTGGCGGGGCTGGACCGGCCGACGTCAGGCTCGGTGCGGATCGACGGGATCGAGATCACGACTCTCGGTGACGACGCGCTGACCAAGCTGCGCCGTCAGCACATCGGCTTCATCTTCCAGTTCTTCAACCTGCTGCCGATGCTCAGTGCCCGCGACAACATCGTGCTGCCGCTGACGATCGCGGGCACGAAGCCGGATCCGCAGTACTTCGAGAACCTGGTCGAGCGGGTCGGCCTCGCCGACCGCCTCGAGCACCGGCCGGCCGAACTGTCCGGCGGCCAGCAGCAGCGCGTCGCGATCGCGCGAGCCCTGGTGTCACGGCCGACGGTGGTGTTCGCCGACGAGCCGACCGGCAACCTGGACTCGCGGACCAGCGGCGAGATCCTGGCGCTGATGCGCGGCTCGGTCGACGAGTACGGCCAGACCACGGTCATGGTCACGCATGACGCCCGCGCGGCCGCGATGGCAGACCGGGTCCTGTACCTGGCCGACGGCGAGATCGTGAAGGAGACCGGTCGCTCCAGCCAGCACGAGATCCTGCAGATCATCGACACGCTGGACCTGCAGTGATCCGGTTCGCGGTCCAGGGATTGCTGGCCCGCAAGCTCCGCTCCGCGCTGACCGCGATCGGTGTCGTCCTCGGCGTCGCGCTGATCTCGGGCACGTACGTGCTGACCGACTCGATCACGTCCGCGTTCGACTCGATCTTCACCGAGAACTACAAGAACACCGATGCGGCGATCACCGGGAAGACGGCGTTCGACGCGGAGGAGGACGGGACCGTCACCGCGCCGCCGTTCGATGCCGGCCTGCTCACGCAGGTCCGGGAACTGCCGGAGGTCGGTGCCGCCGGTGGTGGGGTGGGCGGCGAAGCGCAACTGATCGGCAAGGACGGCAAGTCCATCGTCTTCGGCGGTGCCCCGAACCTGGCCTTCAGCGTGGATCCCGCGCTGCCGCAGTTCAATTCACTCACTCTCGTCTCCGGTGCGTGGCCCGCGCCGGGTGAGGTCGTGATCGACACACACAGCGCGCAGGAGAAGGGATTCGCGGCCGGCGACTCGATCCGCGTACAGGCGCGTGGGCCGGCCGAACAGATGCGCATCGCCGGGCTGGTCGAGTTCGGGGCGGTGTCGTCGATCGGCGGTGCGACGCTGGCCGGGTTCGAGCTCGGCACCGCGCAGAGGTTGCTCGACAAGACGGGCAAGCTGGACCAGATCCTGATCGCGAAGAAAGACGGAACCAGCGAGCAGCAACTGCTCGACGCGGTGCGGCCGATCCTGCCCGAGGCGACGCAGGTCCGGTCGGCCGAGGACCAGGCGGCCGAGGACGCGGCCGGGACCAGCAGCTTCACCAGCTTCTTGCAGACGTTCCTGCTGGTCTTCGGCGGGATCGCACTGTTCGTCGGCTCGTTCGTGATCGCCAACTCGCTGTCGATCACGATCGCCCAGCGGACCCGCGAGTTCGCCACCCTGCGCACCCTCGGGGCCTCGCGCCGCCAGATCCTCGGCACCGTCGTACTGGAAGCGCTCGTGACCGGGCTCGTGTCGGCGGTGGTCGGGCTGTTCCTCGGGCTCGCGATCGCGACCGGGTTGTTCAAGCTGTTCGACGCGGTCGGTTTCACCCTGCCGAACAACGGCCTGGTCTTCCGGACCCGGACGATCATCGTCGCGCTGGCGGTCGGCGTACTGGTCACCGTGCTGGCGAGCCTTCGGCCGGCGTGGCGGGCGACCCGGGTGCCACCGATCGCCGCGGTCCGGGAGGGCGCAACGCTCATGCCGGGCCGGTTGCATCGCTTCCGCCCGCTCGGAGCCGCGCTGCTCGCCGTGGCTGGGATCGCGCTCGTGCTGATCGGATTGTTCGTCGACGGATTGTCGACCAGCACGCTGCTGTCGTTGCTCGGTGCCGGCGTACTGCTGCTGTTCATCGGCATCGCCCTGTTCTCCGCCCGACTCGTCCGGCCACTCGCCGCCGTGTCCGATCCCGTCGCCCGCTGGGCGGTCGTCGTACTGACCGCGATCGCCTGGCCGTTCTTCTTGTTCCCGCTCTGGCTGGTACGACGACTCCGAGGGCGGCCCGCCGAGTTCCCGCGAGTACTCCCTGACGGACCCGCGGTCGCGATCGGCGGCCAGAACAGCCGGCGCGATCCGCACCGGACGGCGTCGACCGCCGCCGCGCTGATGATCGGACTCGCGCTGGTCACTCTGGTTGCCACCCTCGGTGCGGGCATCATCAAGCCGTTCGAGCAGGCCGTGGACGGGATCTTCAGCGCCGACTACGCCATCACCGCGCAGAACAACTTCAGCCCGTTGCCACCGACGGTCGCGGCCGCCGTGGCCGAAGTCCCGGGCGTCGAGACCCAGACCAGCGTGCGCGGCGGCCAGGCGAAGGCGTTCGACAAGACGATCACGATCACCGCCGTCGATGCCGAGGCGCCCGGACTGCTGACGTTCGACTGGCGGTCGGGCTCCCAGGCATCCCTCGGGGAACTCGGTGCCGACGGCGCGATCGTCGATGCCGAGTACGCCGACAACCACGCGCTCTCCCAAGGCTCACGGTTCGCGATGGAGACGGCGACCGGGAAGGTCCTGCAACTCCAGGTCCGTGGCGTCTTCCGCCCGCCGGCCGGCGGCTCGCCGTTCGGCAACGTGACGATCTCGACCGAGACGTTCGACTCGACCACGTCGCAGCCGCTCAACATCTACACGTTCGTCAACATGCGCGGCGGTGTGACCGCGGAGAACACGGCGGCCCTGGGCAACGCACTGAGCACCTTCCCGAACGCCAAGGCAATGACGCGCGAGGAGTTCAAGAAGGCGCAGACCGACAGCGTGAAGAGCATCCTGAACGTGCTCTACGTCCTGCTCGCGCTCTCGGTCCTGGTGAGTCTGTTCGGCATTGTCAACACCTTGGTGCTGACCGTTTTCGAGCGAACGCGGGAGCTCGGCATGTTGCGCGCGATCGGGCTGACGCGCTTGCAGGTGAAGCGGATGATCCGGCAGGAGAGCGTGATCACCGCCCTGATCGGCGCGGTGATCGGGATCGTGCTCGGCCTCGTCCTCGCATCGCTGCTGGCCTCCCGGCTGGAGGAGATCACCTTCACGATTCCGACCAGTCAACTGGTGATCTTCGCGATCGTGTCGGTGGTGGTCGGCATCTTCGCCGCGATCTGGCCGGCCCGGCGCGCGGCCCGGCTGAATCCGCTCGAAGCGCTCCAATACGAGTAGCTGTACTCACGAGGACTGCGGGTCCAGTCCGTACGGGACGTCATCTCCGCTCCGTAATCGAACGGCGACACGCGGCGGTCACCCGTCGGCCGTTTCTCGGCTACCTTCACGAAGGGACAGGTATCCCTGCGGCAGCCAGCCTCGGGGACGTCCGCCCACCCCTCCGGAAGGAACCCCTCATGCGCCGCCTCCCCCGCGCGCTGCTTCCGCTTGCCCTCGCTGCCGGTCTGGTCGCCCAGGGACTGGTCGCCGTACCGGCCTCGGCCCACCGTGGCGGCTTCGACGTCCAGGCTCACCGCGGCGGTCTCGGACTGACCGTGGAGAGCACGATCGCGTCCTTCTCGCACGGTCTCGAGCTCGGCGTCAGCACACTCGAGCTGGACGTCCAGATCACCCAGGACGGGTACGCCGTGGTCACCCACGACCGCAAGGTCACCGGGTCCAAATGCCGCGACACCGCGCCGTACACGCCGAACGACCCGGAGTACCCGTACGTCGGCAAGTTCATCAACACGCTGACCCTGAAGCAGGTCAAGCAGCTCGACTGCGGTTCGCTGCCGCAGGCCGGCTTCCCCGGTCAGCAGCCCGATCCGGGCGCGCGGATGCCCGAGCTGCGCGACATCTTCGCGCTCGTGCACCGCTACCACGCGAACGACGTGAAGCTGAACATCGAGACCAAGGTCGAGGCGGGTGCACCGTCGGAGACCGCTCCGCGCGAGCAGTTCGTCCAGGTCGTCGCGCGCGAGGTCCGCACGGCGAAGATCGGCCGGCAGGTGACGATCCAGAGCTTCGACTGGGGATCGCTGATGCGGATGCGCCAGGTCGCGCCCGAGCTGCCGCTGGTCGCGCTGACCAACTTCGACTTCCTGCAGGTCGGCCAGCCGGGCAAGTCGCCGTGGCTGGGCGGCCTGGACATCGACGACTTCGGTGGCGACCTGGTCAAGGCGACGAAGTCGTTCGGTGCCTCGGCCATCTCGCCGGTGCACGGGTTCCCGCAGGACGGCAAGGTCACCGACCCGGACTACCGCCCGTACGTCACCGCGGACATGGTGAAGTCGGCGCACAAGGCCGGGATGAAGGTGATCCCGTGGACCGTCGACGATCCGCCGACCATGCAGTCGCTGATCGACGACGGTGTCGACGGGATCATCACCGACTACCCCGACCGGTTGCGTCCCGTCGTCCAGGAGAACGGCTTCAGGCTTCCCAAGGCGTACGACGCTCCGGCCTTCCGGGCACTGCCTTCCGCACATGCGCACAACGACTACGACCACCGGCGTCCGCTGCAGGATGCACTGGACCGTGGGTTCAACAGTGTCGAGGCGGACGTGTGGCTGGTCGACGGCGAGCTGCGGGTCGCACACGACCTGGACGACGCCGTACCGGGTCGCACGCTGGAGAGCCTGTATCTGAAGCCGTTGGCCGATCGGGTCCGGGAGAACCACGGGCAGGTGTACCGGCACGGGCGCGACTTCCAGTTGCTTATCGACATCAAGAGCGACGGGCCGTCGACGTACGCCGCGGTGGACGAGGCGCTGCAGAAGTATCGCGGCATCAGCACCGTGTTCATCCACGGACGCGTGCTGAAGGGCGCGGTGACGTCGGTGGTCAGCGGCAACCGGCCGCTGGACGTACTGCAGGCGCAGAAGGTCCGGTACGCCGGGTACGACGGCCGGCTCGGCGACCTGCAGTCGGGGATGCCCGCTTCGTTGATGCCGTTGGTGAGCGACAACTGGACGAACGTGTTCACCTGGAAGGGCGTCGGTCCGATGCCGACCGACGAGCAGGTCAAGCTGCACGACATCGTGGTGACCGCTCACCACGCCGGCTACCGGGTGCGCTTCTGGGAGACGCCGGACCTGCCGGGCGCGGCCCGGGAAGCGGTCTGGACCGAGCTCAAGGTCGTCGGTGTCGACCACATCAACACCGACGACCTCCACGGCCTCGAGGACTTCCTGAGGCACTAGCGCACGTCTCTCGGTTCCCTGCAGTAGCGAGCGGGTGCCAGTGACGTCACCGGGAGTGCAGCGCAAGGCGGAGGGCGAGGCTCGGAGTGGGTTTCTCCGTGCCTTGTCCTCCAACGCCGCGATGTGCCCGCCGAGTGCCGCGCAGCACGCAGGGAACTGAGAGACGTGCCCTAGGCCGGAGAACTCCGGGTAGAGCGGCGCTCTACCGGGAGTCGCCCGTCAGTACAGGGCTCGCAGGCCCAGCACGTCCCCCTTGCCGAGGGTTCTTTCCTTGGTGTCACAGGCGTTCGACGCCGTGTACATGGTCAGATTCGTATGGCCGGAACCGACATGTCCCAGGCCGAAGACGTGACCGGCCTCGTGCGTCCCGACCTCCCGGACGTCGTACTGCGACGTGCAGGTGCTCGGGCTGTCCGTGAAGTTGTAGTCGGTCGTGTTGTAGCGCACGTCGGCTTCCACGGTGAGGTTGGTGGCCTGACCGGAAGGCTGGTACCACCAGCAGGTGGCCGCCAGGACGCCCGTCGACAGGTTGCCCGCATCCCAGGTGCTCTCGCCGTCCCGCGTCGTACAGGTGGTGGTGGACGAGATGTCGGACTCGTAGGTCGTCGTTCCCATGTACTGACTGAGGGCGCTCACCTGGTCGGTGTAGCCGCAGTCGTTGTAGCTGCCGGTGATGTTGTTGATGACATCGGCGAAGGCCGCCTGCGCCTTCGACTGGGACAGCGCTCCCGGCATTCCACCGTCACCGATGTACCACTTGTATTTCGTGCCGAACCATTCCGTGCCGGTCAGCGAATAGGCTCCGTCACTGCAGGCCGACGGCGAAGCCGTCACGTCGAGACTGCCGGTGTTGTGCTCGGTGAATTGCGGGTACGAGATCCGGCCGTCGGTGGAGACCGAGACCTGGAGGACCTCCTCGGCTCCCGTCGCGGACACGGCCGCGATCCCCACGCCGTGCCCGGGAGCGGGGATCTCCACGCCTGCGTTGCCAACCCGCAGGACACGTCCCGTGGCCTGACAGTCGACCACGGAGGTCCCGGCCGGAAGATCCGCACGCGTCAGCGTCCCGAGACTCGGGACGCTACACGTCGCTGCCTGCGCCGCGGCACCGATCGGCACCACGGCGGCGGACAGCAGAACAGCCGGAAGAAGTACCCTCACGGCTCTTCGAAAACTCATCATTGATATCCCCTTCGGCGGAAAATGACCAACGGACCGTACTTCGGCAACAGGTCGCCGACCACGGGATTTCCGCCGGATCAGGGGCTGAATCTGCTCTCGGCATAACGCCATACTGCGGGGATTGTGAAAGCGTGAAGCTCACTTCTTCGGCGCCGGGGTGATCTCGGTGACGTCAGTCACGTCGCCGCCCGCGCAGAAGGCCTTGCGTTGCTTCACCGCGCCGTTGCCGTCGGTCAGGATCCGCTGGATGCCGTCAGTCACCAGGTCGAGCGCGTCAAGCTCCTGCAGTGCCGGCTCCACATGCTGCCGCAACCGCTCAACCACCTCGGCCATCGGCAGCGACTCGGCCGTGCGAACGTCCAAACCGTTGCCGGTCATCCCGTCGCGTGCGGCCAGCCAGTACGCCGCCCGCAGTACCTCCGGCTCCAGCGACGGACCCTTGGTGCCGTCGTCCAAGGCTGTCATCACCAGGGCACGGATGAGGGTGGCCAGCAACACCGTCTCGTCGATGGTCAGGGGTACGTCGCTGACCCGAACCTCCACCGTGGGCAGGTGTGAGGACGGCCGGATGTCCCAATAGACCATCCGCTCGTCGATGAGCGTGCCCGCCGCCAGATGCATTGCCACCAAGGCGTCGTAGTGCTCGACCGACTCCAGGTACGGCGGCGGACCGGCGCACGGCCAGCGGGTCGTCATCAACCACCGCCAACTCGCGAAACCGGTGTCCTGATCGAGATAGATCGGCGAGTTCGTGGTGAGGGCGAGTAAGACCGGCAGCCAGGGCCGCAGGTGGTTGCTGACCCGGACCGCTGTCTCCTTGCCGGTCACGTCGACATGGACGTGACACCCGCAGACTCCTTGCTCGCGCGCCAGCAGACCCCACTGCCCCGCCAACTCCTCATACCGTGGCTTCCGGGTGATCGACTGGGCCGCCTGCCCGTGCGGAGGTACGGCGATCGCCAGCAGCCGGGCGCCCTCAGCTGCGGCCGCGTCCGCGAGCTTGGAACGCATGTCGGACAAGTGAGCACGCAGCTCGGTCGACGTCTCGCAGACCGGCGTGTTGATCTCGACCATGGCCCGAGTCAGCTCGAGCTCGACATCGAGATCCTGCACGCCCGCCACGACGGCCTTGCTGCGCGGGAGTGGATGACCGGTGGCGGATACGAGCAGTAACTCCTCCTCCACCCCGAAGAACGGTAGCCTCACCCTCGGCCGGTACCCGACAGCAAACCGGTTAGGCTCTGCCGCGTGACTCTGCCGACCATCACCGCCACACGCTACGTGTTGCCGTTGCGCGAGGGCGGTTCGCTGCCTGGCGTTGTCGAAGGCAACGATCTCGGCACGTACGTGATCAAGTTCCACGGCGCCGGCCAGGGCCCGAAGGCACTGGTCGCCGAGATCATCGTCGGCGAGTTGTTCCGCCGGCTCGGCCTGCGGGTGCCGGAGCTCAAGCTGATCCAGCTCGACCCGGCGATCGGCAAGTCCGAACCGGACTTCGAGATCCAGGAACTGCTGATCCGCAGCGCCGGCCTCAACCTGGCCGTCGACTTCCTGCCCGGCTCCTTCGGGTACGACGGTTCGGCCGGCAACCCGGGCGATCAGGCGATGGCCAGGATCCTGTGGCTGGACGCGTTCGTCGCCAACGTGGACCGGTCCTGGCGCAACACGAACCTGCTGGTCTGGCACAAGAACCTCTGGCTGATCGACCACGGCGCCGCGTTGTACTTCCACCACTCCTGGATGCCGGCCGAGAAGTTCGCGACCCTCCCGTACGACGCCTCCGACCACGTGTTCTCGATCGCGACACCCGACGTACCCGGGGTGGACGCGGAACTGGCGGCTGCGATCACGCCGGAGCTGCTGACCGAGGTGATCGGGCTGGTGCCGAACGAGTGGCTGGAAGACGGCGATCGGGAGCGGTACCTCGACTATCTGACCGCACGGCTGGACAAGCGGTCCGCCTGGCTCCCTGGTGGTGCGCGATGACCGAGCGAAGCGAGGGCATCAAGACAGCACAGCCCGATCGTGCCTCATCGGCGCCCGGAGCGAAGCGAGGACGTCGATGAGTTCTCTCGTGCCTTTCGACTACGTCATTCTGCGAGCGGCGCCGCGAATCCAGCGCGGTGAGTTCATCAATGTGGGTGCGGTGCTCTACTGCCGTGCCTTGGACTTCCTGGGCGCCGCGTGGGATGTCGATCCGGATCGGCTCAAGGCGCTGGATCCGGCCGTCGACGTGGACGTGGTGTGCGCATCACTCGAGCACATCCGGGCGATCTGCGCCGGCGACCCGGCCGTCGGTCCCGCCGCGTCGACCGGGATCGGCGAGCGTTTCCGGTGGCTCGCCGCTCCCCGCAGTACCGTCGTACACCCCGGTCCTATCCACAGCGGGCTCACCAACGACCCCGCCGCGGACCTGGACCGGTTGCTCGACGCCTTCGTGCGTTAGCCCAGCGCCTTGGAGACCACCTCGCGGGCCTGCTCGAAGACCTGCTCGAGGTGGTCGGCGCCCTTGAAGGACTCGCCGTAGATCTTGTAGAGGTCCTCGGTCCCGGACGGACGGGCGGCGAACCACGCCGACTCGGTGGTGACCTTCAGCCCACCGATCGCGGCGCCGTTGCCGGGAGCACTCGTCATCCGGTCCAGGATCGGCTCACCCGCCAGCTCGGTCGCGGTGACCGCGTCCGCGGACAGTGCCGACAGCTTGGCCTTCTGCTCGCGCGTCGCCGGAGCGTCCACCCGTGAGTACGCCGAGGCGCCGAACCGATCGACCAGCTTCGCGTGCGCTTGCGACGGCGTCTCGCCGGTGACGGCGGTGATCTCACTGGCCAGCAGCGCCAGCAGAATGCCGTCCTTGTCCGTGGTCCACACCGTGCCGTCGAAGCGCAGGAAGCTCGCGCCCGCCGATTCCTCGCCGCCGAAGCCGACCGAACCGTCGATCAGTCCCGGTACGAACCACTTGAAGCCGACCGGCACCTCCCACAGTCGTCGGCCCAGATCTGCGACCACGCGGTCGATCAGCGACGACGACACGAGCGTCTTGCCGACCGCGACGTCCGGACCCCACTGGCGGTTGGCGAACAGGTAGGAGATCGCGACGGCCAGGTAGTGGTTCGGGTTCATCAGGCCGGCGTCCGGGGTGACGATGCCGTGCCGGTCCGCGTCCGCGTCGTTCCCGGTCGCCACGTCGTACCGGTCCCGCTGGGCGACCAGCGAGGCCATCGCGTACGGCGACGAGCAGTCCATCCGGATCTTGCCGTCGTGGTCCAGCGTCATGAACGACCAGGCCGGGTCGACCCGCGGGTTCACCACGGTCAGGTCGAGACCATGCCGTTCCGCGATCGCCGCCCAGTAGTCCACACTCGCACCACCGAGCGGGTCGGCGCCGATCTTCACGCCGGCCGTGCGGATCGCGTCCAGGTTCAGCACCGAGGGCAGGTCGTCGACGTAATGGCCGACGTAGTCGTACTCCCCCGCCTGCGACCTGGCCTGGTCGAACGGCGTACGTCGTACCTCGCGATTGCCGCCGGCGATCAACTCGTTCGCGCGGGCGGCGATCCAGCCGGTCGCGTCCGAGTCCGCCGGTCCGCCGTGCGGCGGGTTGTACTTGATCCCGCCGTCCCGCGGCGGGTTGTGCGACGGCGTGATCACGATGCCGTCCGCACCGGCCCCGGCACCACGGTTGAGCCGCAGGATCGCGTGCGACACGGCGGGCGTCGGCGTGAGCCGGTCCGCGCTGTCGACGAGCGTCTGTACGCCGTTGCCCGCGAGCACCTCGAGCACAGTCCGCCACGCCGGCTCCGACAGGCCGTGGCTGTCCCGGCCGACCAGCAGCGGCCCGGCTGTCCCCTCACCGGCCCGGTACTCGCAGATCGCCTGCGTGATGGCCAGGATGTGCGCCTCGTTGAAAGCACCGTCCAGGCTCGAACCACGGTGGCCCGAGGTCCCGAAGACGACCTTCTGGGCGGGGTTGTCCACATCCGGCGTGATCTCGTCGTACGCCGTCAGCATCGCCTCGACATCGACGAGGTCCTCGGGCTGAGCTGGCTGGCCTGCGCGTGGGTGCATGACCTCATGCAACAAGCCCGCGCCCCGGAGCACAACTCCGGCGGCTCGTGTCTCAGCTGACGTACGGCGTGAGCAACTGGTCGACCGGCGCATAGTCGTCGGTGAGCACCGGCGCGTTGCCGACGAATCCGGTCAGATCCTGTTGCACCTGCATCGCCGGCTCGACCTTGGCCGCGATCGCCGCCAGCTCGATCGGCCGATCCGAAGCGACCAGCACGAAGTTGCCACCGCTCCGCCCGGCGAGCTCGTCCTTGCGCGCGACCACCGCGACCTGCGGGAACTCCGCGGCGACCGTCGCGATCTCCGCCTTGAGGAACGCGGCCTCGCCGAAGTCGATCACGTTGATCAGGTACACCCCGTCCGGACGCAACACCCGGCGTACGTCGGCGACCAGCTCGCGCGTGGTCAGGTGCCACGGCACCGACAGACCGCTGAACGCGTCCATGATCACCAGGTCGCGGCTGTCCGTCGCCTCGTCGCGCACGCCGAGCCGGCCGTCCCGGACGACGACATCGAGATCCGGTCCGGTCCGCACACCCAGCTGTTTCTGGTCCAGCTCGACGACCGCGGAGTCGATCTCGTACACCTTGTTGTGGGTGCCCGGCCGGGTCGCGGTCAGATACCGCGGCATGGTCAGCCCGCCACCACCGACATGCAGCGCGTCCAGCGACTTGGTGGCCGGCCAACTGCCGTCGATCGCGGCCGCGAAGTTCTTGATGTACTCGAACTCCAGATGTGTCGGGTCGTCCAGATCGACGTACGAGTGCCGCAGCTGGTCGAGGTACAGCGTGCGTCCACCCTCCCGGTTCGGATCCGCCACCACGCGAGCACAGTGGTACGCCGTCTCCACCTCACACGGCCGCGGCGCGACGATCGTCAGGGTGGCACCGATCAGCGCCAGCGCCACCGGTTTCACGGCCGCCTGACGACCTCGCAGTACGACGGTCAGGGCCGCACCGGCGACGACCAGCAGACCGCCGAGGGTGAGCACGATCGTGCTGATCGGGGTCTTCGCCACGAACACGAACCCAGTCAGCACCGTGCCCGCGATCCCGCCGACAGTCGCGTACGCCGACAGGCGGCCGACCACCGTGCCGGTCTCGGCCAGTGACTCCAGCCGCAGCTTGGTCACCATCGGCGTCACCGCCGCGAGCAGCGACGCCGGCACGAACAGGGCGATCGCCAGCACGAGGAACACCAGGTCAGTGCCACCGCCCCGCAACCCCTCACCGGTCCAGCGCACAACCGGAAGCACCAGCATCACCAGCGCACCGGCGAAGATCGTCAACGGACCCAGCGTCCGGGCCGGCGGGACCGCGTCCGCGAAGCGACCACCCAGCGCGGCACCGGTGGCGATCGCGGCCAGCGCGACGCCGATCACCGCCGTATTCGTCTCCAGCGTCAGCCCGATGTACGGCGCCACGAGCCGCAACGAGACCAGTTCCAGCACCATGACGGCGCCCGAACTGCCGAACGCCAGCGCAATGGCCAGTCGCGGCCCGACCCCACCCTTCACCATCGCGTCACCCTATCCGGCGCAGTTGTCGATCCGGAGCGCGTTCGTTCGTCATCATGAGCAAAGGAGGTAGTGATGGACTCGACGACCAGCGCAGAGCTGTACCGCGCGACCCGGGAACGGGTGACCGCTGCCATCCGCGGTCTCGACGCGGCTGACCTGGACCGCCAGGTGCCGGCCTGCCCGGAGTGGACCGTGCACAACCTGGTGTCCCACCTCGCCGGAGTGGCCGCCGACTTCGCCGCGGGCAACGTCCAGGGCGCGCCTCGGCCGCCGTGGACCGCGGTGCAAGTGGACGCACGCCGTTCGATGCCGATCGACGCGATCCTCGACGAGTGGGCGGAGACCGGACCGGCACTCGAGCGCGTGATTCTCGGCGAGACGACCTCGAATCCGCTCGTGTGCAATCCGTGGGTCGACTCCGGGACGCACGAGGCCGACCTGCATGGAGCGCTCGGGACCGGGCAGCGACCACCGTCGGAGCTGTGGATCGGCACACTGGAGTGGCTGCTGTCCGATCCGCCGTCGGAGGACGTGCAGGGATCGCTCTCCATCGTCACACCGGATGGGACCTACCAGCTCGGGTCGGGCGATCCCGTCGCCGAGGCGCGGACGTCGTCGTACGAGCTGTTCCGGGCGGTCTTCGGCCGCCGGAGCGACGCACAGGTCCGGTCGTGGACGTGGCCGTCACCTGAGCACGCCGATCTCTGGAGCCCGGAGATCCCCCACCTGCAGCAGACCGACGTGGCGCTGACGGACTAGGTCTCGTCCAGCCGGGCGATCAGGGTCTTCGGTGCGATCTGGCGGTAGGCGTCCTCGACGATGTCTTCGAGGTGCCCCCAGTCGATCGTGTCGACGTCCAGGTACACGCCGAGCCAGCCGCGGTGGCCGACGTACGGCGGCCGGTAGAAGTGCTCCGGATCCTCCTCGACCAGCGACTGCTGGACGCCGGGCGGTGCCGCGCACCAGAACCCGACCCGGTCGTCGTGGTGCTGGTTGGCGTACATGACGAACACCTTCTTGTCCCGGACGAACCAGGTCGGTTCGCCGTGACTCGGCCGCTCGGTCACCTCCGGCAGTGCGAGGCAAAGCGCCCGTACCCGCTCCAGGACGTCCATCCACACATTCCTTTCACCGTCGTGGGCCCGGCACCACGACACCGGCTTCGTAGGCGTACACCACTACCTGTGCGCGATCCCGCAGGTCCAGCTTGGTCAGGATGTTGCTCACGTGCGACTTCACCGTCTGCTCGGCCAGCACCAGCTTGTCTGCGATCTGCCGGTTCGTCAGTCCGCGCGCGACAAGCCGCAGTACGTCGGACTCCCGCGGTGTGAGGTGGACCGGAGTGATCGGTACGACCGGCTGGACCTTGGCGAAGTCCTCCACCAGCCGGCGAGTGACCGACGGAGCCAGCAGCGCATCGCCGGCCGCGACCACGCGGACTGCGGCGGCCAGCTCGTCGGGCGACGAGTGCTTGAGGAGGAAGCCACTCGCACCGGCGCGGAGTGCGGCATACACGTAGTCGTCGAGGTCGAAGGTCGTCAGCATGATGACGCGCGGCGGCTCGCCCGGTGTCGCATCCGCGAGGATCCGCCGAGTGGCAGCCAGACCGTCGAGAACGGGCATCCTGACGTCCATCAGGATGACGTCAGGCTCGAGGGACTTGGTCAGCTCGATCGCCTCAGCTCCGTCACCGGCCTGCCCGACGACCTCGAGATCCGGCTGGGCAGCCAGCAACGCGCTGAACCCAGCCCGCACGACCTCCTGGTCATCGACCACCAGCACCTTGATCGCCACTCGCCACCACCTCCCCGACCGGTAAGGCCACCTCGACCAGATAACCGCCTTCAGGGGTCGCACCGGTGCTCACGACACCGTCGACCAGCGCGACCCGTTCCCGCATCCCCACCAGTCCGTGGCCGCTGCCGGGTGTCGGCTGAGCCGTTCCTGGGCTGTTCCACACTCTGATGGCCAGGTCGCCGCCTGACCGCCGTACCTTCACCCTGATCGCGGCCTCGGGCGCGTGGCGTACGGCGTTGCTCAGCGCCTCCTGGATCACGCGGTACGCCGTCAACTCGACGGCCGGATCGAGTCCGTCAGGGATCGCGGACTCGAGTTGTACGTCCGCACCGGCTCGGCGGGTGCTGGCGACGAGCTCCTCCAGCTGTTCCAGGCCGGGCTGCGGTCCGAGCTCGCCGATGGGCGGTTGCTCCAGCGGCTGATCCCGGAGCAGCCGGAGTACGCGGCGCATCTCGGTCAACGACGACCGCGCGTCGTCGGCGATCGCCGCGAATTCCTGCTGTACGTCGTCCGGCAGATCCTGCAACCGGTGTGGCGCACTATCGGCCCGCACGACCACGACGGACAGGTGGTGCGCGACGACATCGTGCAGTTCGCGCGCTATCCGCGCCCGTTCCTGCAGCCGCGCCCGCTCCGCGCGCTCGGTCTTGCTGATGCCTTCCTGCTCGACCAGACGGCGGCTGGTCTCCGCGCGTGAGCGGAGGAGGTCGGCGACCACGACGGCGATCGCCGTCAGCACGGCCGCGGTCAGCAGCCCGGGCCAGCGAGCGCGGTCCGGCGACAACAGCGCGGCGACCAGCCCGACGACTTGGGCGACGGCCCACCAGCCGACGAGCTCCCGACGTCCGATCGCGCGCGCCCCGGTGATCGCCAGGACGAACGAGTAGCCGAACACCGCGGTCACTGCCCACGGCCAAGGCTCGTCCGCGCTGACCGGTGTGGTCGCCGCAGCCGTGATCGCCGTGACGACCAGGGACACAACCAGCGCGGCGCGCGGCCGCGGCCAGGCCAGCGCGAGTCCGAGCCCACGCGCCAGACCAAGCGCTAGCACAGCTCCGAGTGGTACGTCGTAGTGCTGGCCGAGATCCATCACCGTGAGCACCACCAGCGCGGCGACACCGAGACCCGCTACCCAGGCCCAGCGTCCACGCGGCCAAGGGCCGAGGACCTGCTGCTCAACGGTCACGATCGGACTCTTTCACAGTTGCTCGATCCAGGCCCAGAGAAACAGCAGCCCGCCCGCGCATACGGTGATAGTTGCCGGGAGCACCCACCATGCGGCGCGCAGTCCGAAGAGCCGCCGGATCAACGCGACGTGCAGCAGCGCGATCCCGCGGAGCACGAACGGCAGCGCGAGGATGATCGGCACGGCGACCGCCGCGTGCACAGCCCAGGCCCCGGCCTTGGTCGGGCCGCCCCACGTGCCCGGACCGAACGGCCCATCCTCCACGAACCCGTAGAACGGGCCCCGGACGACCGCCATCACCCAGAGCATGCCGAGGAACCAGCTGAGCAGACCCAGGACCGAACTCATGAACCCGTGCCCGAGAATCGCAGCAGTCCCCGGCCGTCGTTCCCGCTGCCGGAGCCGGGCCAGCTTCGACCATCGGCCGTACGCCTTCTCGTTCTCCCCCATCACCGCGTCGGCCATCGTGAGCGCGCCGATCGGCACGAGCAGAGCGTCGTACCCGATCGAGCGCAGCAACCGGCTGATCAAGCCGGACCGGTGCCCGGATAGCGGTCTGTTCGGGCGGATCCCGCCGGTGGTCTGTGTGTCCGTCATCGTCGCTCCCTCGGTCTCAAGTCCTGAGATCGAGGCTAAGAATCGGCGGTCGCCTATACATCCGGCCAGGGAGCCAACTCGGATCCAGTACTGCGGTAGGGGTGCCCTAGGGGTGCGCTGTGATCCAGGTCACAGTGACCACGGTCCGTGCGGCGGCGTTACACGGTCAGTGCCGAACGGCGTCAACGACTTCAGTACACATCCTGAGCGCCCGATGGTGCGAGCGGCCACGCCGCGCCCGACTGGAGGTTCGGACACCATGCGCATTCGGAACCTGGCGGTGACCGCCGCGCTGATCCCGGTTCTGCTGCTCGCCGGCTGTGGCACCGACAGCAGCGCCGACGTCGCCGCCTCGTCGACCGGCGCCAAGAGGGCGTCCAAGCACGGGCCGGCCGAGGAGGGCCTGGCCGGACAGGTCGCGGGACCCGGCGACCCGGTCGTGAACGCCTACTACGACTACCGCTCGGCGCTGGACCAGATGATGCGCAGCGGCGGCCGGACGATCACCCAGCTCCAGCCGGTGATGACGCCGAAGGTCTTCCAGGCGATCAGCGCGCAGGCCAGGTACTTCCGCACGAAGAAGCTGCACAACACCGGCACAACCAAAGTCCTGTGGGCCAAGCGCACACTCGCGGCGAACGGCGTCATCATCTCCGCCTGCTACGACACCACGGCAGCGCGCACGGTCGACGCCAAGGGCCGCTCGGTCAGTCCAGCCACGACTCCCACGCGCTGGCTGGACCAGATGCGGGTCCAGCAGCTCGAAGGCCGCTGGGTCGTGGACGGCGGCACCACGACTCCCAACGCCTGCTGACGCAGGGCACCAACCCCGGGGCCTCCCGGGCACCGTCTCCGTTCGCTGCCACCCGGCACACCTCGCGACCGGAGCGCAGCAGCGCGGAGAGGCACCCTCTCCGCGCTGCTGCGTTGTCAGCTACGGGTGCCGGACCATCTGCCGCAGCAGGCCCTCCACGGCATCCTTGAGGTCGGCGTCATGTTCAGGACCGGACCACACGATCACGCAGCCCTTGTCCCCGAGCTTCGCGGCGATCAACTCACGCGCCGGCGTCGGGTCTCCCTGATTCAGTACGACGACCAGCCGCCGGCCATCACGCTGCAACCGGTCCAGCAACGGCGGCAACGTGGAACCACGGAACAGACCGGGGTCGCTCTTCACCTTCGTCTCCACCATCACGCCGCGGCCGCGCACCACCAGCAGGAAGTCGGCCCGGTCCCGGGTGAACTCGCGATCGTGATAGATCCGCGCCTTCGGCCACAACCGTTGCAGCGCCTCGTCGACCTCCGCGTCGTACCGCGCTGCCAGCCGGCTCACCCGTGAGGTCGTCCCGCGCGGCCGGAAGGACTCCGGCGTACGGCGACCGGCCCGCCGCCGCCCGAACAGCGGCAGCAACCAACGCTTCCATCGCGTGTCGATCATCGGCGGACCAATCGACCCAGGGCGTGTCTCCCAGTCCCACGCCGTAGCGAGCAGGTGCTCGGCGGAGTGCCTCGGTGAGCTGGAGTGGAGGGTTCGATGTGGTTCATCGTGCCCTTCGCTCCAGCTCAGCGAGGTGCCCGCCGAGTGCCGCGCAGTAGGCGTGGGATTGGGAGACACGCCCTTGCCGGCACTCAACTGCAGTCTGCCCACCGGCTGGGCGGGCCCAACCGCGCCCATCCCGATCGTGATCGCACCTCAACACAGCAGAGATCCCGCCGAGGGGTGTCGCGGGACCTCTGCTGTTCTCGGGCTGTGCGGTCAGGTGTTCTTGATCGCTGAGACCTCGATCTCCAGCGTGACCTTCTCGCTGACCAGCACGCCGCCGCCCTCGAGCGCCGCGTTCCAGCTGACGCCGAAGTCCTTGCGGTTGATCACGACGGAACCCTCCAGGCCGACCCGCTCGTTGCCCATCGGGTCGGTCGCCGAGCCGGTGAACTCGAACGCGATCTCGACCGGCTTGCTCACCCCGCGGATCGACAGGTCGCCGGCGACCGTGAACGTCTCGCCCCCGGTCTGCTTGATCGAGGTCGACACGAACGTGATCTCCGGGTGCGTGTCCATGTCGAGGAAGTCGTTGCTGCGCAGGTGTTCGTCGCGCTGACTGTTGCGCGTGTCGATGCTCTTGGCCTGGACCGTCACCCGCCCGGACGAGTTCGCCGGGTTGTCCCCGTCGAGGTGCGCCGAGCCCTCGAACTCGTTGAACGACCCCCGGACTTTCGTCACCATCGCGTGCCGGGCGACGAACCCGATCCGCGAGTGCGCTGTGTCGAACGTGTAGTCGCCGGTCAGTGCGGCGTACTGGTTGGCCATCGAGGCTCCTCCGGAGAACTAATTGAAGTTTGCATAGTCCACTTTTCACCCATTGCGGCCAGATGTCCACCCTCGGTACGGGCCGCGCCCGGGCCGGCAGAGAATTGGTCGTCAGCTGAGGAGGGATGGGGTCTTGGCGCACTGGAAGGTGCACTTCAGGTCGGGTCCGAACGACGTGTTCCGGGCGTTGAGTACGCCGGCCGGCCGGTCGCGGTTCTGGGCGGTGGAGGCCGGGGAGACCGACGGGGTGATCCGGTTCGTCCTGCCCGACGGGCGCACCGACAACGCGCAGGTCGAGGAGGCGGTCCAGGACCGGCTTTACCGACTGCGGTACTTCGGCAACACCTGGACATTCACGCTGGTTCCGGACGAGTCCGGCGGCACCGACCTGACGCTCAGCTGCGACGAGGCCCAGGACGGCAGCGATCAGGTCTCACTGCTGCTCCGGCTGAAGGCGTCGGTCGATTTCGGCGTCGATCTGCGCAACCACGACGACGGCCGGACCACGGCGTACGTCGACAGCTGACTGTTGCTGCCAGCAACCATACGGGGATATTCGGTTGCGGGGTCAGGGGCCGGGCGGGTCTCATGGCAGGTCGAAGGATCGGAGAACTGTCGTGGAACCGCTCAGCGTCGAGGAGATCAGACGCTCGTTCGTCAACTCAACCAAGAGCCTGGTCAAGGCGATGACGCCGCCGCCTGGCTTCACCGAGCTGCCCTGGGAGTCGCTGGACTTCCTGGGCTGGCGCGACCCGAAGGCGCCGAACCGCGGCTATCTGGTCGTACGGCGCGACGGCGGCGTGACCGGGATCGCGGTGAACACCCAGGCGACCGGCAAGCCGCGGCGCGGCACCGGGCTGTGCGACCTGTGCAACACCGCGCACCACGTGACCGACGTGGCGCTGTTCGCCGCGCGGCGGGCGGGTACGGCGGGCCGCGAGGGCAACACGGTCGGGACGTACATCTGCGCGGATCTGGCCTGCTCGCTGTACATCCGCGGGCTGCGCGACGTCGAGGTACCGCAGGGCGAAACCGCGCCACCGCAGGTCCGGGCGGAGCGGCTCGCCGCGCGGCTTGAAACTTTCGTAAATCGAGTGCTCGTCTGAGCTTCCCCACCGGGTCCGGCCCACTACGCTTGAGTCGAGTAGACCGCCCTGCGGGCGAAAGGGAGAGCGAGTCGCGATGACTGAGTTCAGAATCACGCACGAGATCCACGAGGTTCACCCGGACATCCGCGAGAAGCTTACCCAGACAACGATCGAGGCGATCAACGAGTCCAGTTCCCGCTCCGCCGAGGACGCCGCGCTGGTGCTGCGCCACAAGCTCGGCGAGATCGGCGTCCACATGAGTGAGGACGCCTGCCTGGCCGCGATCGAACGCATCCGCTCCGGCAAGCAACTCCGCTTCGAAGTAGAGCGCGAAGCCGCCGAAGCCGAGGACTGACCTCGCGGCCGATCCTGGCCGAAGGCAGCAGCTCGAATCAGCTGGTGCCTGGAGCCAGGTCGTCCGAGGTCAGCAGAGCGTGCAGCGTCAGGCCGGCCTCGGTGAGCGGGGCCGGTGTCGTGGGGTTGCGGTTGATGACGCAGAGGGCATCGGTGATCTCGGCCCCCAGCGCGCGGAGGTCATGGGTGGACAGCACGATCTGACCACCGGTCGTGACGACGTCCTCGACGATCGTCACCCGCTTGCCGGCGGTCTCGGCGCCCTCGGCCAGCCGTCGGGTCCCGTACGCCTTGGCTTCCTTCCGCACGAACGCACACGGCAGTCCGGTCTGCCGCCCCAGCGCCGTCACCACCGGAATGCCACCCATCTCCAGTCCGGCCAGCACCTCAGTCCCCTCCGGCACGAGCGGGACCATCGCCTCGGCGACCGCATCCAGCAGCACGGGGTCGGCCTCGAACCTGTACTTGTCGAAGTACTCCCCCGTCACCTGCCCCGACCGCAGCAGGAACTCCCCGGTCAGATGAGCACTCGCGTAGATCCGCCGCCCCAGCTCGTTCAACTCCACGCCGGAACCCTAACCCCCACCGGCCGGGCGCTGCCGATCAGCCTGCCCGCCGCTGGGGCTCGGGCGGGATGAGCCGGCGGAAGTCTTCGGTGGAGATGATCGGGATGTTGAGATCACGCGCGGCCCGGGCCTTGACCGACAGGCTGTCGACATCGGCGGCCACCACGAACGTCGTATCGGGCCGGACGAACTCCTGCGGCACGAAGCCGGCCGTGACCGCGCGGTCCCACCAGACCTCCCGCGGCTCGACCATGTCGCCGGTGAACACCAGCGTGCTCCCGAGCGGGAACCCGTTTGCCCCGGGTCGGGGAGGTACGACGTACCGCCCGGCGCTGGCTCGTAGCAGCGCGTCGTCCACGTCGGATGCCCGATGCCCGAGCATCACCGCCACCTGGTCCAGATCGCTGCGTTGCTCCGGCGTGATCTGACCACCGTCCCACGACGCTCCGGCCAACGCGGAGACGTAGTACCGATGGAGTTCGTCGACCTGGGATCGGGTCAGACCGAGGTCCGTCGCGGCCTGGACGAGTTGGTCGGCGTCGGCCGCGGTGATCTCGCGGTTGGCGAGAATCATGTCGAGCAGCGCCAGATACGAGTCGGCCTGCGGCGGCTCCGGGACGCGGGGCAACTGATCGACGAGTCGACTCATCCATCCGTGCCGCCCACCGGCATGCACCGGCCGCACGGTCGGCGGGACGTCGGAGCCAGGCAACACCGGCCATCGCAGTCCGCGGATCTCCTCGTACGCCCACTGCCACGGCGGCGGCGCCGGAAACGCCTGCAGGTATTGACCGAACAGCTCAGCCGTCGCCCGCGTGTCAGCCAGCGCCGAGTGCCAGCCCTCGATCGAGATCCCGGCCGCCGCACAACACGCGCCGAGTGTCCGCTTCGCGCCCGGATACAGATACCCGGCCAGCGCCATCGTGCACATCGACCGCTCGGTGATCAGCGGCACGGCGAACCCGAGCCGCGCGAACTCCGCCCGCAGGAAGCCCAGATCGAACTCAACGTTGTGCCCGACAACCATCCGTCCCGCGAGCAACTGACCGAGCTGCCGCGCGATGTCCCCGAACTCGGGCGCGGCCAGCACGTCGGCGGTCAGGATCCCGTGGATGTGTTGGGGTCCCAGATCGCGCTGCGGATTCAGCAACGTCACCCACTCGTGCTCGACCCGGCCGCGCGCACCCAGCAGCACCACGGCGATCTCGATCACCCGATGCCGATGACTCGGCAGCAAGCCGGTCGTCTCGGTGTCGATGACGGCGTACATCCGTGGGGCCCTCCTCCGGCTCGGTTACCGACCCAGAACAAGCCAATCACACGCCACGGACAGTTTCGGCCGCATCACTCCGCCGGGATGTCGACCGCGATCTCGTCCCCCAGCCGGGCCCCGTTCGCCAGCTCGAGCTCGTCGCCACTCCAGAACCGCCCGGGGTCGTACCAGTTCGCCGGCCGCCCACGCAGCAACCCCATCTCCTCGTACGTCACCGCGACCACCTCCGCGCAGTACGCCGACTCGAGCTCCAGCTCCCGCGATCCACGCCGGAATGCAGGCACTCGCCCACGCACCCACCGCGACGCCAGCCGTGCCGTCGACGGGAACGGCGTACCATCCAATCGCGCAACAGTCCGCAGTACGGCGTCCTCCATCGACCGCGTGACGGGATGATCGAGCTGCCGCATCCAGGCCTGCTGACCGTACTTGCGCGTCCACACGAGCACGGCGTCCCGCAGGTCGTGCAACTGCACTCCGCGATGGTGGGTCCCGCTCCACACGTCCGGCAGCGAACGGCCCAGTTCGGCGTGCCACATCAGCGGCGGCAGGTCCTCGATCACGATCGCCATGCCGACATGGTTCACCGGGCTGTTCGTGGTCAGCTGGATGGCGCGATCGGCCGTGCTGCCACCGCGGAACAGTCAAATGTCACCTGTTCGTGTCAGTTCCGTAGCGTCATCCAGTGAAATCCGGCTCTCCACGAAGCTAGGTTAGTCCGCATGAAGGTATGGAAGGTGGTAGGACTTGCCGGGCTCGTCGGCGTGGCCGCGACGGGCGTGGTGATCGCGCGGGGCGAGCGGAAGCGCCGCGCCTACACGCCGGAAGAGGTGCGTGACCGCCTCAAGACCCGGGTCAAGGAAGCAGCCAACGCCTGAGTCCCGGTACGACGCTCGGCCGGGCGTGAGAAGTTCGCCGTAACTCGGCGGTACGGCGGAAACTTTCTCACGCCCGGCCGAAGTCGTTGTTCACCGCAACAACCGTTAAAGGTTGTGTAGGGCAACTTTTTCCAGCCGGCCCGCGCTGATCGTCGCGGTCTGATAGGTGCAGTACGGCTGCGAGCGCCGATCCGTCGGCGATCCGGGGTTGAGCAAGCGCAGACCGCCCGGGCTGGTGGTGTCCCACGGGATGTGGCTGTGTCCGAACACCAGCAGGTCCACGCCCGGGTACGCCTTCTCGCAGCGCTCCTCGCGACCCTTGGCCGATCCGGTCTCGTGCACGACCGCAACCGACAGCCCGTCGAGCGTCACCCGCGCGACCTCCGGCAGCCGCGCTCGCAGCTCCGGCCCGTCGTTGTTGCCCCAGCACCCGATCAGTCGCGCCGCACGACTCTCCAACTCGTCGAGCAGCGCGACGCTCACCCAATCGCCCGCGTGGATGACGACGTCGGCACTCTCGACCGCGTCCCAGACCGGCACGGGCAGCTTCTTGGCCCGCATCGGTAGATGAGTGTCCGAGATCAGCACCAAGCGCATGCGCCCACTCTCTACTGCGGCAGCGACTCGATCAACTCCTGCTCCTTCGCCGGACTGAGCCCAGCACGACGCTCGCGGTCCAGCCCCAGCTCACGCTCGTACGCCAGCACGTCGGTCACGAACTCGCGTCGCGACCGATGCGTCAGCCCGGCCTTGAGCGCCGCTTCCCCACTCCGGCTCGACCACCCCTCGAACCCGGGCTCGACCACCCACATCGCGAGCGAGTCCGGCCCCATGTACTGCTCGACCTTCTGCTCCACCAGCCAGTCCCGCGGCGCGAGCACCACCGGTCCGGTATGACCGCCGACCTCGCGCACCAACTCGATCCACTCCCCGAACGACACGATCGGGCCGCGCACATCGAACGTCCCCGTCCGGCCCTCCGTCGCGCAGTCCAGCAGCCACGACGCCAGGTCCCGTACGTCGATCACTGAGGTCGCGAGGTCAGGCGTGTCCGGCACCAGCATCGGCTCCTCCGGCGCACGAGCCGCCCGCGCCGGCCAGGCACCGGCCCGGTCGCTCTTGTCCCCCGGTCCGCCGATGAGTCCAGCCCGGGCGATCACCAACCGGTCCCCCACCGTCTCGACCGACGCCAGCTCGCAGGCGACCTTCGCTTCGCCGTACAGCTCCTGGCCTGGCGTGTCCTCGTCCGTCGGCTGCCGCAGTACGGCGGACTCATCGGCGCCTGGCGTGTCGTACTTCTCGTACGCGTTGACCGACGAGACGTACGTCCAATGCTTCGCCCGCGCTCCGAACGCCGCCAGCGCACCACGGACGAACCTGGGCTGCCAGGACACCTCGAACACCGCGTCCCACTCCTGATCGGGCACGGCGTCGTACGCATCCGGGCTGCTGCGGTCGGCGGCGATCAGCGTCGCGCTCTCGGCGACGCCACCACTCTCACCGCGCGCCAGACAGGTGACCGCGTGCCCGCGCGCCACCGCCTGCGTCGCGATCTCACGACCCAGCCAGGCAGTCCCACCGAGAATCAGAATCTCCATGCGGACAAGCCAATCAGGCCCTGCCGACAAATCCCACGTCCTCTGCCGAGGGCAGAAGCGAACCCTTCGTGATCCGTCGCGGGCGTCAGGTCACCGTAAGCCCCGAACACTTGCGGAGCAGGCGATCCAGGCGCAGTCTCGGCCTTGAGAGGCACCTGGGGTGGGTGCCCAGGGCAAGGGGGAGAAATGGCAGGGTTCGTACAGATCATCGAGTACCGGACGTCGAAACCGGACGAGGTCGCGGCGCTCAACGAGCAGTACCGCAAGGAACGCGAAGCACAGGGTGACGGCCCCGCCCCCACGCGTGGCATCACCTGCGCCGACCGGGACGACCCCGGGCGCTACTTCGCGATCGTCGAGTTCGCCTCGTACGAGGAGGCGATGGAGAACTCCGGCCGCGCCGACACCGGCGACTACGCGGCCAAGATGATGGAGCTGTGCGACGGGCCGGCCACGTTCTACAACCTCGACGTGGCGCAGTCCTTCGAGATGAGCTGACCGCCGGGGGGAACTCGGGCCCAGCCGTATCGCGAGTCCGGCTGGGTCCCAGGGAATGGGCGGCCGGTGCCGCAAGGGAGGTTCGGCACCGGCCCGCCCGTTTCAGACCAGGTCCGCGGCGCCGGACCCGGTCCGGCTCATCGGAACACCCGGTACGACGATCCGCCGGCCGGCGGGGCACCGCCGTGCGCACCGAGGTCGCGGTCGCTGTGCAGCGGGTCGGGGTCCTGTGGCTCGGGGGCGGAGTGCAGATCCGGCCACGGTCGGGGCGGGAGAGTCTCACGGGGTGGCAACTGCAGGTCTGGATCGGGGCCTTGCTCGGGGTCGATCCACTCGACCACGGTGGCCCCGCCGTGACCGTGGATGGCGACGACGGACTCGATGCCGTCCCACACGGTCGTGGTCGGATAGTCGCCGTACCAGCGCAGCGCCACGGCGCCGTCGGTGAACTGGACACCTTCGGCGACCGGGCCGGTGCCGCTGACACCGGAGACGTCGTGATGGCGGATCAGCCGGAAGCGACGGGACGTCATTTCGGGGCTACCTCCCAGAGCCGTTCACCCGGCAGCACGCGGCCCGGGCCTGGATCGGTGTCGGGGATCGGTTCGCTGGTCACGCGCAGTCCGGCGAACCGGCGCGACATGGCTTCGGCGTAGCGTTCGGCCAGTTCGGCCTCCGCCCGGTAGTCCGCGACGACGTGGTCCCCGAACCACACTCGTACGCGGCGACGTTGCGGTACTGGATCGCCGGCGGACATCTCAACGCACCCGGCGGGTCGGACGAACCACTGCGGTGCTTCCCATCAGCGCCATCGATCTGCGGTTCACATCGATCACTTCCACTTCCCTGTGGGGATGCCTTCACAGGTAGTGACGACCACCACAACACTTCATGACGCAACTTCCCAGAACTTTCCCCGCCCCGAAAACTGAGCCCCGCTCAGCCCCCGACCCACCCACGCCACAGCACGTCGACGACAGACATCACTGGTCTCTGCGGTAGGTGACCATCCGCCCGTCACCGAGGATGAGATGAACGACGTCAGCGATGGTCCGGCCGGGCTGCCGGACCGCGCGTCGATAGGCACGCGATGCGTCCGACTCGGTCAACCCGACGTTCCGGCCATCGATCACGATCTCGGTCGCCTGGTCACCTCCGTCGCCGATCAGACTCTCGAGCATGTCGTTGCTGCTCGACTCCGGTGTTCTGAACTCGACGATCGCACCGCGGTCCGCTGCGCTCTTTCGCACCATCGCGTCCGGGCTTTTCTGTCCGGAGCCGTGATCGGGAACTCGGGCATCGATCCGCCAGTCCTCCGCCGCCAGTCTCGACGCGACTTGTGCCTGCTTGGGTTTGAAGGTGCCGCGCGGATCGTGCACGCCTGGAGCGAAGTCGACGCCGAGGGGCTCGGGATCGAACGCTGGGTCGAAGTCCGGAGGGTGTTCGGTGAGTGGGGGGAGGTTGATGTCTACGACGATGGGTCGGGGACGGTCTTCTTCGGGGTAGGCGAAGGTGGCTTCTACTCGGTCGGGGTCGATGGTGAGGGTGGCTTGTTGCCATTTCTGGTCGGCCGACTCGGCCATGGCGGCCAGGAGTTGTTCGGCGGCCTTGGTGAGGTCTACGGCGATCTCGAAGTCCTGGAGGAGCTGGTCGTTGCGTTTCTTGTCCTCGTCCTCGTTGCGTTCCTCGATGACCAGGTCGCCGGTTTCGGCGACAGTGATCTCCACCTCGAGAGGCTCATCGGATTGAGGGTCTTCGTCGTCCTTGTGGGTCTTGCGGAACTTCTCGAAGGCTTTGCGGGCGACGGTGATGAGCGGTGGCTCATTGTCCTCGGGCGTTTCGACGTCGTCGAAGGTGGCAGTCAGGCGCTTGGTGCGGCCCTTCGAGTCGCGTTCAGCCAGGTCGCCCGTGCCGCCGGTCAGCTTGTTGCGGTCGGCGGAGTCCGGGGACGGGCGATCGGTTCCGCGACCGCCACCGACGAGCCGGTCGGCCCAGGCCCGGGCCTTGGGCGGCGCCATCGACAGATAGTGCGCAGCGGCTTCGCAGGCCCGAGCGGCCGCGTCCAACTGCTGCGCGGCAACCGTCGCACGACCCTGGGACGCCGCGATCGCCAGGGCGGCGTTCTCGCGGCAGCGGTCGGCGGTGCGCTGCAGGTGGCTGACCACCTGCGGCACCTCATCGAGGCATTCGACCAAGCCCCGCGCGACCCGCTGCAGGTCCGACGCCATGGGTCAGATCTGGTCGGCGTAGCTCTTGCATCCGGCCGAGGCGATCTCCAGGGCCTCGGCGGCCTGCTCGACGGCCTTGCCGGCCGCCTCCAGGATCTCGGTGATGTCGCGGTCGACGCCGGTCGCCGTACCGGCGATCAGGCTCTCGACCTGCCGGCTGTGCTGGGTGAAGCGCAGCTTGAACCCGGCCAGACCGCCCGCCGCCTGCTTGGCCTCCATCGAGACCTGGTGCAGCTGTTCCTTGAGCCGCTGTACATCGGACACCTGAACCCACTCCTGAACTAGTTGCGCTTCTTCGGCAGCACGATCGCCGTACCGGACACCACCACCGGCACCAGGATCGCGATCCACCAGGGCAGTCCGGCAGCCATCAGTACGACGACCGCCACCGCACCGCCCCAACCCCACCACCGGGCACCGGGCAGCCGCGGCAGCCCGAGCACCCGGGACGCGGCCAGCATCGTGACAGCGGCGATGCCCGCGGCTTCGACCCCGGCCAGGAACGATCCGGTGACCACCCACACCACCAGGAACCCGACCAGTGTCAGAGCCGCGCTGATGGTACGGCGCTTGCGTCGCTCCTGCAGTTCCCGGGCCTGAGCGCGGAGCTCCTCGAGCGTGTCGACTGCCTCGCCCAGCTGCTTGGTAAGACGCGCGGCCACGGTCTCGATGTCGTTGAGCGCACCGATCTCCGGCAGGGCGACGTTCGCCCGCTTCCCGTCCGCGGGCAGACCGGCGCGCTGCAAGCTGGCCGCGGCCTTCTCGGCCAGTGCGTTGAGCCGAGCCTCCAGCTGTCGTCCGCGCTCGGCCATGGCCTCGGCCTCGGCCATCGCAGCGGCTTCCGCCTTCGTCTTGTGTGCCGTCAATCGGTCCTGCGCCTGTTGCGCGTCCGCACGAGCCCCTGCGACCGCCCGCAACGACCGTGCGTACTCAGACCACACCTGCTGTTCCGTCTTCATCGCCGTACCTGCTCCACTGCACGGTCCACCTCGTCGGAGCGCAGTGCGGCGAACGGTACGACGATCTGCGCCTCAGGATGCAGCCCGTCCCACAGCAAGCCGCGGTGTGGCTCCGAAGCCCACCGCACCAGCGGGCCGCACACCGCCCGTACGCCGTCCTGCGGGTGCCGGAGGAAGAGGTGAGTCGCCACATTGGCACGCCCGTACCCGAGCTGCTCGGTGCAGACATGCAGCCGGTTCCACCACCCGAAGGTGACGAGCCCCTGCGCCGGTCCGTCCCGCACGATGTCCTGCAGCGCGTTCGCCGGGCTCTCGAAGAACCCCTCGGCGTGCAGCTGCATCCGCGGTACGCCGTGGAAACCGAACCCGAGCAGATAGGTCTCGCCGACATGCCCGTTGCGGACCGCGTCCCGCAGCGAGAACAGCCGCGGTACGACCTCGTCGTGCTTGTCGACCGTCTCGACCTCACACCCGAGCTGCCGCAACGCCTGCACCAGAGCGTCCTTGCCCTCGGCAACAGCAGGCGCCGAGTTCGTGCCATCCATGAAGATGAACCGCGGCGGATCCACCGCGGCGGCCGCAGTCGACAACGCCAGACCGCTCAGCACCCCCAGCGCGTCGGCCGGACCATCGCCCAGCACGAGTACGCCGGCCCCCGGCTCAGGCCGTACCTCGACCTGCACAGGCTCTTCGGTCACCGCGATCGGCAGACCGGTCCACGGCCGCCCCAGCTCGGGCTTCACCGCCGCAGCGGTCTCGGCCAACCGTGCCGGCTCCGCGAGATGGAAGACCCGCGGCGGACGCGCCGCCTCACCCGCCCGCAGCCACAGCTCACGCCGCAGATCGTCCAGCACCACCTTGTCCGCGAAGCTGACCAGCACATGCTGGTTGTCGTCCGGAGACCCGAAGTTCGCGTTCAGCACCGCCTCGCCGCGGAACTGCAATTCGGCCGCAGCCGTGTTCCCGCTCCGCAAGATCGCCTGCGAATCGGCCGGCGTGGTCTTCAGCGCGATCCGGTACGGCACCTGGCCGAAGATCGAGTCCCGCCGCGTCGACAGCCGCTTCACGCCCTCGATCGTCTGCGTCGCCAGCACCACATGTACGCCGTACGCACGTCCCAACCGCACCAGCCGCTCCAGCAGCTTCGCCGCCTCGTCGGCGAGCTCGTCGTCGTCCTCCAGCAGCACCTGGAACTCATCCAGTACGACGAGGATCCGCGGCGGCCGCTCCGGCCCGGGCTCCAGCTCGGCGATGTCGGCGACGTTCCCATGCGCCTTGAAGATCTCGCTGCGCCGCGCCAACTCGTCGGACAGGTGCCGCAGTACGGCGAGACCGAACTCCCGGTCACTGTGGATCCCCAGCACCCGCACATGCGGAAGCCAATGCTCCCGCTCCCCTGCTGGACCCAGCGCGGAGAACTCGACACCGTGCTTGAAGTCGAGCAGGTACATCTCCAGGTCCACCGGGTCATGCCGCGCGGCGAGACCGTGGATCATCACGAGCAGCAGGTTCGACTTCCCCTGGCCGACGGCACCGCCGACGAGCACGTGCGGCAGCGCCGGGTTGCCGCTGCGCAACCGCACCAGCGCCGGCGTGCGGTCGTCGTACCCGATGACCGTGTTGAGCTCGTCCGTGACCGGCTGCCACCAGGTCGAGCGGTCCGGCAGCGTCCGGTCGAAGTCGATCGTCGGCAGTACGGCGATCTCCGCCAGCTCCGCGATCACGTCACAGATGCCGGCGGCAACGTTCGCGTCGAATGCCGGATCGAGCTTCGCCGGTACGCCGGGCAGCTGCGCGACCTCGACCTTGTTGCTGGCGATGGCAACGGAGGTGAGGTGATCGAGCAACTGCTTGGTGTCGACGTCGGACTCCGCCGGCGTGGACGGGTCGTGGTGGACCAGGAAGCAGATGCCGCGTTCGCCGGCCGTCGCGGCCAGCCGGAGCAGGTCGCGCTGGGCGAGGGTGTCGATGCCGGCCGGATAGTCGAACAGGATGACCAGCCGATACGGATCGGTCACCCGACCGGTCTCCCGGATCAGGTCCTCGAACCGCTTGTGCCCGAGCTGCGCCTGCCGACTGGCCCGCAGCGACGACACATCGACCAACCCGGACAGCACACCGTGCAGTTGCTCGGCGGTGTGCGTTGCCCTGGGCACCAATTGCGGGTACTTCGTGGTCAGGTGGCCGAGCAGGCCCATCATGCCGGTCAGGCGCGGGTCGTAGGCGTCGACCCTGATGCGGAAGGGTTCGGCGGCCGCGACCAGCCGCATCGCGACGCTCTGCAGGAGCCGGCGCGCGGACTCGTTGCGGTCGGCTGTCACCTTCCAGCCGTTCGTCCGCAGCAGTGGCGCGACGACCGGCGTACCGGCGTCCAGTTCGCCCACGCGGATGTACGACGGGACGCCCGCACCGACCAGTTGGCGCGAACGCCAACGGGCGTCGTTCGGGGGGACTGCCGCGAGACCGGGTGCGAGCCGGTCCGCCAGCAGGCGCGCGGCCGGCTCGGCCTCGGCCAGTGCTTCGGCAGTCTTGGCATCCACCAGCCCGCGGGATTCACGACGGGCGATTGCGGTCTGCTCCTGTAGCTGACGATGCAGCTGCACGGCCCGCTGATGCTCGCCGTAGGTCAGCCGATGGGCGTTGTCCAGCAACTGCCCGAGAGCGTGTTGGAGACCGCGGATCCGCGCTTCCAGGAGCTCCGGCGAAACCGGTCCGGGCGAACTTCCCCCGTCAGGCTTCTCCGTCACGAGCACCGTCCTTCCACCCTTGCCCCGCGACCGTACTGATTGCCTGGTGTAACCATGTCACACCAACAGTCCCTGGTGTCACTCCAGGCATCAGTAGTCTCACCCTCCGACCCAGTTATTCGGGGGCGACGATCTCGAGCTCGTAGCCGTCCTCGTTGTGCAGGAAGGCGGCGTAATGCTGCGGGCCGCCGGCGTACGGGTGCCGGTCGGCGAACATCAGTGTCCAGCCGTTCCGGGTGGCTTCGCCGACGATCGAGTCGACCTCGGCGCGACCGGCCGCGTTCAGCGCGAGATGGTTCATGCCGGGGCGCATCCGGTCGTGCTCTTCGGCCGACATCGCGGGGCTCTGCTCGACCACGACGTAGCTGCCGTCGGGTGCGGTCCAGGTCATCCCGCCGGGCCAGCCGTCACCGTCCTTCCAGCCCAGCCGGTTGAGGATCCAGCCCCAACTCCTCAGTGCCCGGGACAGGTCCGGGACCCAGATCTCGACATGATGCACAGCGGCTGCCATCGGAGCATTATCTGTGCTCGTCGAAACGGTTCGACACCGCCATCGAGACCAGTCCCGACACGACCAGCCAGACCAGTGCGGCGACCAGCCACGGCCACCATTCGCGGCCCTGCGCGGCGTCGGCGACTGCCTTGCCGAACAGCCCGCCGGCGGGCGCGAAGACCAGCACGAGCAGCGCCCGCGCGATCGTCGTCTCCCTGGTCATTCCTTCATTGTGCGAGCCGGTCGTGAACCCTGCAGAAACCTTGGCGTTTCGCGCCCCGTCATCTTTCTGTCCATGCCAGGGTTTACCGTCTGCGGTGACAGTCAACGCATCGGGGGTTTCGGTGAGCAGCACCCGGATCGAGAGCACGGCCTACGGTGCGGCCGCGCTGGAGCGCCTGCAGGCCGTGGTCGCGCGGCTGAAGGCGGACGATCCGATGAAGCCCGTCACGCTGCTGCTGCCGAACAATCTGTCCGGGGTCATCGCCCGCCGCCAGCTCGCGCTGACCGGGATCGCGGGCCTCTATCTGGCGACCTTGGAGCGACTGGCCGAGCAGCTCGCGGCCGGTGTCCTGTCGCCCCGCCGGCCGGCCACGCGTCCGATCGTGGCCGCGACCTGGCGGACCGCGCTCTCGAAGGCGCCTGGGATCTTCCAGGACGTCGCCGAGCATCCGTCGACGATCCAAGCGCTTGCATCGGCTCACCGCGAGCTCCGCGACCTGACTGACGCAGCGCTCGACAACGTCGCCGGTGCATCCGTGCTCGGCCCCGACCTGGTCCGGCTTCACCGCCATGTGACTACCGAACTCGCCGCGGAGTGGTACGACGAGACCGATCTCTTGCGCGCCGCGGCTGCACGCGTTGCCGCCGACCCCGCCATCGTCGGTGAGCTCGGGGCTCTGGTGCTCTATCTGCCCCAGGAGCTCACCCAGTCCGAGGCTGCCTTCGTCGAGGAGCTCGGCGCCGCGGCTGCCGACCTCACGGTCATCATCGGTCTGACCGACGTACGGCGGGCGGACCGGGCGGTGCGGCGTTCGCTGGAACGCATCGGCATCGATCTGCCGACGTCGATCTCGAAGAACTACCCGGTCGCGACCGAGATCCTGAATGCGTCCGATGCCGACGACGAGGTGCGTTGCGTGGTTCGCGATGTGGTCGCGTCCCTCGAGCGCACTCCGGCCCATCGCATCGCGGTGCTGTACACGGCCGCAGCGCCGTACGCACGGCTCTTGCACGAGCATCTCGCCGCAGCGCAGATCGAGGTCAACGGGCCTGGCACGCGACCGGTGCACGAGCGGGCGATCGCGCGGACCCTGCTCGAGGTGCTCGCGCTCGTCGATCACGACTTGCCGCGGGCCGATGTGTTCCGCGCGCTGGCCAATGCGCCGACGCGCGACTTCACCGGCGAGCGGATCCCGGTGCCGCAATGGGAGCGCATGTCCAGAGCCGCCGGTGTGGTCCGCGGCGACGACTGGGACACGCGTCTGGCTCGGTACGCCGAGGCGGAGCGTCGTACGGCCGATCAGGAAGAGGCAGCGGAGGACCCACGACCGGCTGCGATCCGGCGCGCGCAGTACAACGCGGAGCGGGCCGAGCGGTTGCACGCGTTCGCTTCAGAGCTTCGGCACCGCCTGGGTGCTCTCGCGCTGCTGGAGACCTGGGCCGAGCTGGCCGACGGGGTGCTGCAGCTCTTCCACGATCTGCTCGGCGACTACTCGTCCCTCCCGATCGAGGAGCAGTACGCCGCGGTCGCCGTCGAGGGATCGCTGAAAGGCCTGTCCACGTTGGACGAGCTCGGTACGCCGGCGAGCCTCGCAGTGCTGCGCGACGTACTCGATCTGGAGCTGCAGCAGTCGCTCCCCCGCGTCGGCACGTTCGGCACGGGCGTGCTCGTGGCGCCGCTGTCCGCGAGCATCGGATTGTCGGCCGACATCGTGTACGTCGTCGGACTGTCGGAGGACCTGTATCCGGGCCGGGTCCACGAGGATGCATTGCTTCCCCATCGGGTTCGCGAAGCCGCGGCGCCGGAGTTGGCGTCGTTCCGGGATCGGCTCGACGAGAAGCAGCGACACCTGTTGGCTGCTTTCTCCGCCGGGTCCCGTAAGGTGGTTGCGTCGTTCGCCCGTGGCGATCTGCGCCGGTCCTCACGACGGTTGCCGACGCGCTGGTTGCTCGGGTCGCTGCGATCGCTGACCGGCGATCACGCGCTCGCGGCGACGCAGTGGGACCAGGGCGAGTACGGCGAACAGTTGCGGACGTCGGCGTCGTACGCCGGATCCTTGACGACGGCAACCATCCCGGCGACGGAGCAGGAGTGGCAGGTCCGGTCGGCGGCGGCTGGTTTGTGGCTGAACGATGCGGTGCTGGTGCGCGCGCGGGAAATGCTGCGTGGGCGGGGCAGCAACGCGTTCACCCGTTTCGATGGTGACCTGTCCGGGGTGCCGGGCCTGCCGGAGTACGCGGTGGAGGACCGGATCGCGTCGCCGACGTCGCTGGAGGCTTACGCGACCTGCCCGCATGCGTACTTCGTCGAGCGGTTGCTTCAGGTGGAGCCGCTCGAGGCACCGGAGGACCTGCTCGTCATCTCGCCGCTGCAGATCGGCAACCTGATCCACAACAGTCTCGATGCGTTCGTCTCGCGGCTGGCCGGTTCGCTGCCCGGGTACGGCGAGCCGTGGTCGGCCGAGCAGCGAGACTTGCTGCTGGCAATCGGTGCGGATCTGGCCGATCAGTTCGAGGCGGAAGGTCTGACCGGCCATCCGCGGTTGTGGCAGCGCGAGCGGCTGCGGATCCTGCACGACCTGATGGAGCTACTGGCCGACGACGAGCGATGGCGTTCGCTGCGGGATGCGTCGGTGGTGGCGAGCGAGCTGCGGTTCGGGTTCGAGGGCGAGCCGCCGGTCGAGATCGCGGTGCCGTCGGGTCGCGTGCTGCTGCGCGGTTCGGCCGACAAGGTCGACCTCGGTCAGGACGGGACGATCTACGTCACGGATGTGAAGACCGGTGGGTTCTCGCGCTACGAAGCGATCGAGTCCGACCCGGTCGCAGGCGGGACGAAGCTGCAGCTGCCGGTCTACGCCTACGCGGCTCGCGCTCGCCTGGGTGAGCAGTCGACTCCGGTCGAGGCGTCGTACTGGTTCGTCCGGCGCGGTGGGAAACGGATCCCGGTGCCGTTGACCGCGGAGGTCGAGGCGCGGTACGTCGACACCCTCGACGTGATCGTGTCGTCGATCGCGGCCGGGTTCTTCCCGCCGAAGGCGCCCGAGATTCCGGACTTCCTCTGGGTGCAGTGCCCGTATTGCAACCCCGACGGCCTCGGCCACAGCGAGGTGCGGGCGCGGTGGGACCGCAAGCGCCACGATCCGACGCTGGAGCGTCTGGTCCGGCTGATCGACCCGGTCGCGTACGAGGACGCCGGCGATGAGTGAGCTACTGCTGGACGAGCCGGCCCGCGAGCGGATCCGGTCGGACACGTCGTCGACGCTGTTCGTCGAGGCGGGTGCCGGGTCGGGGAAGACGCACGCGCTGGTCGATCGCGTGACCACGCTGGTCCTGCGTGACGGCGTACCGCTGCGGACGATCGCGGCCGTCACCTTCACCGAGAAGGCCGGGGCGGAGCTGCGCGACAGGTTGCGGGTCGAGTTCGAGAAGGCGCGGAAGGGTCCGGCCCGGTCGGAGGCGGACGAGGCGTTGGACGACCTCGACTCCGCGTCGATCGGGACGTTGCACGCTTTCGCTCAACAGCTTCTGCTGGCGCATCCCATCGAGGCCGGTCTGCCGCCGCTGATCGACGTACTGGACGAGGTCGGGTCGTCGGTCGCGTTCGAGGAACGCTGGGCCGAATTGCAGCAGCAGCTGCTGGACGACGACTCGATCGCCGAGCCGTTGCTGCTGGCGATGGCGGTCGGGGTCGAGCTGAAACATCTACGGTCGCTGGCGCGGCTGTTCGGGAACGACTGGGACCTGATCGCCGAGCGCGTGCTCGTGGAGCCTCCCGAGCTGGTGGCGATGCCGGACCTCAGCGGTCTGATCGCGGCGGCCGCGCAGATCGGCGGGGTGGCCGAGGCGTGTATGGATCCCGAGGACCGGCTGCTGCCGAAGCTGCACCACATCCGTGAGCTCGGGGTGATGCTGGAGGCCGCGACGGACCAGGAGCGGCAGCTGGCGATCCTGCAGTCGTTGCGCGGGCTGAAGATCGGGCGGATCGGCCGCAAGGACAACTGGCCGGACATCACCAAGGTGCGCGACGACTGCTCCGCGGTCGTCGACGTGGCCAACTCCCTGGTCGACCTGCTGCTGGATGCTTGCCTTCGGCATCTTTCGCACTGGATCGCGGAGCGGGTGCTGGAATCGGCCGAGTTGCGCCGGGCCGAGGGGCGGCTCGAGTTCCACGACCTGTTGGTGCTGGCGCGCGATCTGCTCCGGCGGGAGCCGTCGGTGCGGTCGGCGCTGCAGGAGCGGTACGAGCGGCTGTTGCTGGACGAGTTCCAGGACACCGACCCGATTCAGATCGAGTTGGCAGTCCGGATCGCCGGCGGCGCGGAGGCGGACGCCGAGGACTGGCGTGACGTCGAGGTCCCGGAGGGGCGGCTGTTCGTGGTCGGCGACCCCAAGCAGTCGATCTACCGCTTCCGGCGGGCGAACATTGCGACGTACCTGACGGCGCAGGACCTGCTGGGTGAGACGGTCGCGCTGACGACGAACTTCCGTACGGTGCCGCCGATCCTGACCTGGATCAACACCGTCTTCGAGACGCTGATCCAGCCGCAGGAGGCCGCGCAGCCGTCGTACCAGTCGCTGTCACCGCATCGGAGCGGTCCGACTGGGAAGCCGTCCGCACCACCGAAGACCGAGCAGCCTGCCAGTGTGAGCGGCGACCAGCTGTCGCTCCTCGGCTTCGGCGATGAGGATGACGATCAGGTCACTGATCTCGCTGCTGTTCTTCCCTTCCGGCGGCCGGGTGACTCAGACCTGCCACCGCCCGACGACGCCCCGTACGACGAGTCCGTCTCGGGTCCCGCCGTCACCATCCTCGGCTCCGAGCCGCACGCCGACCTTCCGCGCGCGCAGGCGTCCGTCCTGCGCGAGCGGGAAGCCATCGACGTTGCCGCCGTGATCGAGCAGGCGCTCCGCGACGGCTGGCAGGTGTACGACGAGCGCGCCGGGACGTGGCGTGCGGCCGAGGCCGGCGACATCGCCGTACTCGTTCCGGCCCGTACGTCGCTGCCGTTCCTCGAGGATGCCCTTGATCGCGCGGACATCCCGTATCGCGCCGAGGCAAGTTCCCTGGTCTACCAGACCGCCGAGGTGCGCGACCTGCTTGCCTGCGCTCGGGCGCTGGGTGATCCGAGCGACCAGCTCGCGCTCGTCACGACCCTGCGTTCCCCACTGTTCGGGTGCGGCGACGACGATCTCTTCGTGTGGAAGCGCTCCGGTGGCTCCTTCACTCTGACCGCGCCAGTGCCGGACCAGTTGCTCACGCATCCGGTGGGCGAGGCGATCGAGTGGCTCCGCCGGACCTACTACGCCGCCCGCTGGCTCACCCCGAGCGAGGTCCTGGCCAAGATCGTCGCCGACCGCCGGATGCTCGAGGTCGCCGCGATCGGCCCCCGGGCACGCGACGCCTGGCGCCGGATCCGTTTCGTCGTCGATCAGGCCCGGGCGTGGTCGGAGGTGGAGCACGGCGGCCTGCGTTCGTACCTCGCCTGGGCCGCGCACCAAGGTGAGGAGACGTCACGGGTCGCCGAGGCGGTCCTGCCCGAGACCGACGCGGACGCGGTGCGGGTGATGACGATCCATGCCGCGAAGGGCCTGGAGTTCCCGATCGTCATCCTGTCCGGCATGACCGCGGCGCCGAACCGGCAGCGCGGCGTTCAGGTGCTGTGGCCGCAGGACGGCGGTTATGCGGTCAAGCTGAAGTCGTCGGTGCAGACCGAGGACTTCGACCTCGTCCAGCCGGTCGATGAGCAGATGGACGGGTTCGAGCGCCGCCGCCTGCTGTACGTCGCGGCCACCCGCGCCCGCGACCATCTCGTCGTCTCGCTGCACCGGTCCGGCAACCGCAAGCACTCCAGCAACGCGGAGCTTCTCGCAACTGCCGGCGGGGTCGAGGCTCCGCACGGGACGCTGTTCGAGAGCCCAGCTCCGGTCGTGCGCGATCCGCGGACAACGGCCGACGTCACCCCGCCAATCGCCCGTACCGAATGGGACACCCGCATCTCTGCGGCGCGCGCCGCGAGTCGCGCCCGCTCCGCACAGAGCGCCTCCGGTCTGGAAGGCACCGGTCCCGATGTCGCCTTGGCCGAGGTGGATCCCGGGACTGCGAAGGCGCCTCGTGATCTCGAGCTGCCGCCGTGGTCGAAGGGCCGGTATGGCACGGCGATCGGTCGCGCGGTTCACGGCGTACTGCAAGTGGTTGATCTGAGCACCGGCGCCGGACTCGAGGCCGCGGTGTCGGCGCAGTGCCTTGCGGAGGGTGTCCTCGAGTACGCCGATGTGGTCACGGCGCTCGCAAGTTCGGCGCTGGCGTCCGAGGTGGTGAAGCGTGCCGCTGCCCGGGAGCACTGGCGGGAGTCGTACGTCGGCACCGTCCAACCCGACGGCACGATCCTCGAGGGTTTCGTCGACCTCATCTACCGCGAGGACGACGGGCGCCTCACGATCGTCGACTACAAGACCGACGCGATCCCCGCCGCCGCGCTCGACAGCCGGGTCGCGTACTACGCACCCCAACTCCAGGCGTACGCGGCCATCCTGCCCAACACCGCCCCGCCGATCCTCCTGTTCCTCAACCCCACCACAGCCACCGAACGCCGCCTCTGACCTCCACGGGCCAGGGTGAGTCGCTCGGCGGGAGCCCGAACTGCCAACCAGGCCGAGTGGGCTGGCTAGAGGTCACGCCAGCCTCTAGAGCGCCCTGGGGGCGAGAGACGGCTTGACCCTCACGTAGCGTGAGGCTGGAGGGTGGGGGCATGAGTGACTACTACGACGCGTTCGAGCTGAGTCCCGTACCCGATGCCGGCCCGGATGCGGTCCCACCGGAGCCGTTCCGTGGCATCTATGCGATGCCTGCGTTCGTGACGATCCCCACGAGCGATCTGGCTGCGTCGACGGATTTCTGGGTTCGTGGGCTCGGGTTCATCGAGCTGTTCAGCATCCCTGGAAGCGTTGTGCATCTGCGGAGATGGGCGTTCCAGGACGTACTGCTCGTCCCGGCGGACACTGTGCCGGGGCAGGCGCCGGCGATGAGCGTCAGCTTCTCGTGCGTGCTCAGTCAGGTCGATTCCGTTGTCGAGGCCTGTCGGGCGTTGCGCCCGGACTCGGTCGATGGGCCACGGGATACGCCGTGGAACACCCGCGACATCACGGTGATCACGCCCGAGAACGCACGGGTCGTTTTCACTGCGGCGAAGCCCTTTGATCCGGCCAGTCAGGAGGCGCGCGACCTTGCAGCCGTCGGAATCACCCCACCTGGCACCGGTGGCCGCGACAATGAGGAGCATGCCTGATGCCACTGACGCCGACCTCAGCCGCGCCTCGGACGCGGCCGGCCTGACCGTCGGTGAGGTCTCGACTCGGCTGGGCGTGACGGTCCGCGCGCTGCACCACTGGGACGAGATCGGCCTGGCGCGACCGTCGCTGCGCACGGCCGGCGGATACCGGCTCTACACCACCGGTGATCTCGAACGCCTGCAGCGCATCGTCGTCTACCGTGAGCTCGGCCTCGGCCTGGACAGGACTCGCGCCATCTTGGACGACTCGACCACAGACGTGCCAGGCGCCTTGCGCACGCAGCGCTCCCAGATCGCTGAACGGATCGACCGCCTCCAACAGCTCAGCGCCGGACTGGATCGGATGATCGACGCCCACGAGCGCGGCCTGCTGCTGACCATCGAGCAGCAGGCCGCGATCCTTGGCCCGCAGTGGAACCCGGACTGGCCCGCCCAGGCCCGTCAGCGCTACGGAGACACGAAGCAGTGGCAGCAGTACGCCGAACGCTCAGCCTCCCGCAGTCCGGAGGAATGGCAGGCCATCGCCGAAGCCGTCGCCGACCTCGACCGCGCCCTCGCGGAGGCGATCGACGCCGGCGTCACGCCCGGCAGCCCTGAAGCCGACCAACTGGTCGAGCGCCACCGCGAGGTCTTCGCGTCGTACTTCCCGCTCACCAGGCAGATGCAGGTTTGCCTGGGCCGCATGTTCGAGTCCGACCCGGGCTACGCCGCCCACTACAACGCGATCCACCCCGGCCTGGCCACCTGGTTCCGCCAATCCATCGACGCCAACGCCCGCACCCACAACGTCAACCCCGACACCGCCAGCTGGCAGTAGACCGAGCCCCGGACCGCCGGCACTCACCAACCGCACGCACCCGGAGCACCGCACGCTCACGCATCCGCCGACTCCGACCAATCCCAGAGGTTGCTGAGTGGCGCAGGTCCGCGACGAACGCCAGGGCGGGGTCCGCGGCCCGTCGGCTCGCGGACTCGGGCATTCGGCGACCGCGAACGCGCCGGGCGTCGCACTCTCGGCCACCTGGCAATCCAGGTGGCCGAGTGCGGTGGCGACAGGTCCTTGGGGGCTGGAACAGGAAATGCCGTGTGCCAGCCCACCGGGTCCTGTTCCAGGTTTCGTGGGCTAGGCGACCAGGCGGATGGCCAGGACCGCGATGACGATGGTGGAGGCCAGGGCGGTCAGGAGGCGGCCGAGGTGGCCGGTGAGGGCTCGGCCCAGCAAGGCACCGCCGGTGGCGAGTAGGAGTTGCCAGGTGGCGGAGGCGATGAACGCGGCCAGGACGAAGATGACGCGCTCGACCACGGCTGGATCGGACGAACCGGATCCGCCGAGGACCAATGCGGCGAAGTAGATCACCGTCATCGGACTGAGCAGCGTCATCCCGAGCAGCCCGAAGTACGCCGTACGTCCGGCCACTGGCATCTCCTGGGTGATCCCGGTCAGCCGGTGCGCACGGTACCGGCGTACCGCCCTGATGGCTCCCAGTGCGGCGAGACCCAGCAGCACCACGAGAGAGACCCAGCGCAGCGGCATCACGATCGGCACGAGTAGCGGCGCCAACGCGGACCCGGCGGCCGCGGCGACCAACGCGTAGATGCCGTCAGCCGACGCGATCCCCGACGCAGCACACGCCCCGACCCGCAACGAACTCCGCGCGCTCAGCGCGACGAGATAGGTCCCCACGGGCCCGACCGGCATGGCGATCCCATACCCCGCCAACAGCCCGGCGACCAACGCCGCGGTCACGACTGACCGAAGCTGGATCCTTCCCAACGACCGGCCTGCTGCTGAACCCGAGTCGCCGATCCGGCTCCCAGGTTCAACAGCAACACACTCACAGTCGTCGTAGTCATGCGCCCATCATGAGGATCGCCGCCCCCACCCTCAATCCATTTACAACCCATTGCCCACCACAACAGTCCCCGCAGTCCACAGAATCCGTCACCTCGTGCAGACGTCCCCGGGCGGGCACCGCACCGGCCTCCTCGCCGCGGTCCTCCTCGGCAGCCATCTTCCGCATGGTCCCGCGAGCACGCGCAGTTGATGGTTTGCGACGGAGAGTCGATGGTGACCGGGACTCCGGCGAGCCGATGATTACCGGCTGTGGATCACGGGAAGTGACCCTGGCGTGTGGGTGAGCGCGGGGTCGCCTACGATCTGCGGAAACGGAGTGAGGATTCGTTCGGATGATGGTCCGCCCGCTGGCGGGTCTGCCACCAAGAGTGTGAGGGTGTGGCTCATGAACATCGGTACTCGGAAGATCGTCGTCGACGAGGCGATCGCCCAGCTACGGCTGTACGCCGAAACGAACGGCGCCGTACTGCGGTACTACGACGGTCTGCCGGGGATGACGCTGATCGGAGGCGCCGAGCCGAACCAGGTGACGCTGTCGGACCTGGCGCGCACGATGGTGATCGGCGCGGACCTGCGGGCGCAGGACATCCCGTGGCTGCTGGAGGTCGAGGCGGAGAAGGAGTTCGCCGCGATCCCGGTCGACGCGCGGCTCGAGGACGCCGCGCCGGGCAGTGACCTGTTCGAGGCGGCGATGGCGCTGGACGAGAAGTTCTCCGGCCACCGTGGCTTCGGCCAGGCGAAGAAGTCGAAGTTGCTGCACCTGAAGCGGCCGTTCCTGTACCCCGTCAGCGACAGCTTCATCCGGATGACGTACACGAACGCCGCCGCCGGCGCCGAGTTCCTGTCCGCCGTCCACCGTGACCTGGTCAACCCGGCCAACATCCGCGACTTCAAACTCCTCCAGGTCCGGCTGATCGCCGAGCCCGCCACGTCTGCCGCGCGGCTGCTCGGCGAAGCCCCGACCCTCCGCCTCCTCGACATCCTCGCCTCACTGCTCGGCGAGGCGAAGTAACGACCTCACATCACGCCGAGGCGAGCCAGCGGCTCGACCAACTCACGCTCCTCGTAGGACAGGTGTGAGAGCAGCGTGTCGTCCAGGAGGTCGACCGCCGCACGGAGACCGTCGAGGTCTCCGGAGCCGTCGACCAGAGCGACGAGCGCCTTGTCGACGCCCTCGAGAACGTCGTGGATGATGCGGTGCTCCTCCTGCAAGCGGTCCACGACCGGTGCGAGCCCGGGGTCGGCCCGACGTAGGTGTGGGAAGAGTGAAGCGTCCTCGATCGAGTGGTGCGTGGTGACGAGCCGGCAGTAGGACTCGCAGTACGTGCCGAGCGTCCAGTTGTTCTGCCGCATCGTCATCGTGTTGATGTGCGACCGCGCCTGCCCGACTCCCAGCGAACCGGCCGCGACCTGCTCGACCAGATCGCGGATCTGCTCCAACTCAGCCCGCAGATGATCGTGCACCTCGATCAGATGCTGACCGGACGAGAGCTGGTACGGCGTATAGGTCCGGGACGGATCCAGCGCCGGACCGGTCGGCCGCTCCGACTCATCCAGCAGTTGTACGGCGCTCCGTCGTACGGCGGGAGGTGGAGTCGGTACGACGGTGAACCCGTCGGACCGCACCGGAGCAGCAACAGTCTCGGCGCGCCGGCCGGTTGAGCGTGCAGATTCGACGGACTCGCGGACGCCCGCGGCCACCTCTGCGAAGCGGCGGATGTCATCGGGGTCGTCGGAGCCGAGGATGTACGTGCTCATCCCCTCGCCCAGCGTCAGGTCGGTGAGCTGGTCGATCCACACCTCCTCCGGCCCCTGCAGGAACCCGCCGTTCCCCTCGAACCGTCCGGACAGGTTGTAGAGACGCCGTACCGATGCGGGATCGCGGCCGGCGTCGACCGCGGCCTCGTCGATGATCTTGTTCATCGCGGCCAGTTCGTCGGGCCCGGCGTACGCACTGGTCGGAAGCCAGCCGTCGGCGAGCCGGCCGGTGACGGCGAGCATGCGCGGCTTGTAGGCACCCAGCCAGATTTCCACGTCGTGCGCGGGCTGCGGGCCGCGCTTGGCGCCGGCGACCGGGTAATGCTTGCCGGGCAGCCGGATGCCGCCGCCGGTCGGAGTCCACACCTCGCGCATGATCGCGATGGCCTCCTCCAGTGCGGCGATGCTCTGGCCGGTGGTCAGGCGCGGGCCGGCGTTGGCGGCCACGGCATCCAGGAAACCGCCGGCGCCGAGACCGAGTTCGACGCGGCCGCCGGTGATCAGGTCGAGCGTGGCGACGCTGCGGGCCAGGACGACCGGGTGGCGCAGCGGCAGGTTGGCGACGTTCGTCGTGACCTTCACGCGCTCGGTCTGCGCGGCCACGATGGACAACAGGGTCCACGCGTCCATCAGACGCGGTTGGTACGGGTGGTCCTGGAAGCTGACCAGATCGAGACCGACCTGCTCGGTCAGCTGGGCGAGCGCGATCACGCGCCCGGGATTGTCGACCGTCGGGGTCAGGAACGTGCCGAAGACCAGCTCGTGGCCGTAGTCCATGGTTCACCTTGCCTGTGGGGATGGTTCGTCGACAGCAAAACTACTTCGCTGGGCAAATAATCTCAACCACAGAACATCTGGTGGCCAACTGGATTAGAGGAGGCGGAACGCTTGCTGCGGCGTGAGGGTCTCGCCGGCGGCGTGCGCCTGCGCATAGGCGTCGGCATCCAGAGCGGAGCGGACGGCTTCGGTGGCTCGGTTCACGTCGGTGACGTCGGCGGTGGCGGCCAGGTGCGCCTCGGTGGCCCTGGCGGCGGAGGCCGCGCCGAGGAGCTTGGCGGCGACGACCCGGTCGGGGAGACAGGCGGCGATGCCTTCGAGCGCCCAGCACATGCTGCGGAGGGAGTCGTACTCCTCGGAGATCCGGAACGCCTCCATGTGCAACTCCAGCGCCTTGGCCGGATCCCCGCGGAGCTCCAGGACGAAGCCCAGTTCCTCGAGCACCATCGACAGGTAGAGCACAGGCTGGTCCTGACGGCGTGCCGCGTCGACCAACGCCCGGAGATGCCGCTCGGCCTCGTCCAGCGCCCCACTGCGGCGCGCGGCAAAGCCCAGCACGATCTCGGCCAGCGCCTGGGTCGAACGCTGCCCTTGCTCGGTCGCCAACCGCAGCGCGCGCTCGCCATGTGCACGGGCGGCGTCGTACTCCCCTTGCCGCACCGACGTCCACCCCAGACTGCCCAACGCCGAAGCCACTTCCGGCCAGAGCCCGAGTTCCTCGGCCATCCGCACGCCTTCGAGCTGCAGACGTTCCGCCTCCTCGAAGTCGCCGGCCAGCTCCGCCTGCGCACCAAGCCAGCCCAACGCCTGCAGCATCCCCCACCGATCCCCCAGCGACCGGAAGAGTCGGGCACTCTCCGCAGCATCCGCATGGAGCGCGGCCAGGTCGGACCGCACATGCGCGTGCTTCGCCCGAGACGCCAGTACGGCAGCCACACCCCACTGGTCACCATCTGCCTCGAAGCTCTTCAGCGACCGTTCCAGCAACGCCAGACAGGTCACCAGGTCGCCCACATCGCTGCCAGTGTGGGCGATCCACCACTGTCCACGCGCGTCAGCCGTCTCCACCCACCGATCTCGTGCGGCTACCGCCGCGTTGTCTCCCTGCAGATACAGGAACCCAACCCGCCACGCCTCGACCCGAGGAGAACCCGGCACCGCCTCCAGCGACCGCTGAGCCTCGGCCAACCGCCCACGCAGGAACCAGTACCAGGCCAGCGCATCAACCAACCGCTCACCGAGATCCAGCCGTCCTACAGCCACCGCCCGGTCCAGTGCGGTCCGCAGGTTCGGTGCGTCCTCGTCCAGCAGCTGCAACCACCGACTCTGCTCCCCGCCGTACAAGTGCGGACGGGCAGACTCAGCCAGCTCCACGTAGTAGTCCAGGTGCCGCTGCTGTACCGCCTCCAGCTCACCCTCGGCACGCAGCTTCTCCACGCAGTACGCCGCCACCGACTCCAGCAACCGGTACCGCGGACCCTCCACCCCATGCACCGGTACGACGAGCGACCGGTCCACGAGACGGATCAACACTTCCAGTACGTCGGCCTCCCCACACACCACCGCCGCAGCCTCCGCCGTACATCCATCAGCATGTACGGCGAGCTGCCGCAGGACGGCCTGCTCCTCCGGATCGAGCAGTTCCCAACTCCAGTCGATCATGGCGAGCAGCGTCTGCTGACGCGGCGCAGCACCGCGGTGTCCCGTCGCCAACAACCGGAACCGGTCGTCCAGCCGCGCCACCAACCCGCGAACCCCAAGCGCGCGGACCCGAGTCGCCGCGAGCTCCAGCGCCAGCGGGATGCCATCCAGCCGCCGGCACAGCACAGACACGTCGGCAACGGTCTCAGCGGACAGCGTGAAATCACGAGACGCTGCAGCGGCGCGAGTGACGAACAACTGCACCGCACTGCACTCACCCACCGCCTCGAACCCCAACGCGGGCGAAGGCACCTCCAACGGCGGCACAGTCCAGACCACCTCACCGGCCAGACCGAGTGGCTCACGGCTGGTCGCCAGCACTCGAAGGCCCGGCGCGGCCGCCAACAGGCGATCAGTCAGGTCGGCGACCTCAGCAACGACCTGCTCGCAGTTGTCCAGCACCAGAAGCCGCGTCCCCATCACAGCCGCCAGCCGCTCGACCACAGCGTCAGCCTGACCGGTGCTGTCCCGCAGATCCAAGGCGGCCTGTACGGCGTCCGTCAGTGCGTTCCGCACCGAGCGAGCAGCGGGCGTCACGGCCGCCAGCTCAACCAGTACGACGCCATCCGGGAACCGCTCAGCCACCGATGCAGCAGCCGCCAGGGCCAACCGCGTCTTGCCGACTCCCCCGGGCCCAGTCAGCGTCACCAGCCGTGAAGACTGCAGGCCCGAGTTCACCTCTGCCAACGCGTCCGAACGTCCGACCAGCTCGGTCAGTTGCGCCGGCAGGTTGGTCCGCGCATTCGGCAGGTCCTGCGTCAGGATCGACTGCTGCAGAGCAACCAATTCAGGACTCGGGTCCAGCCCCAGCTCGTCCAACAGCAGCTGCCGCAAGTGCTCGTAGCTCTCCAACGCCTCACTCTGGCGCCCGGCCCGATACAGCGCCCGCATGTGTGCGGCCCGCAAACCCTCACGCAGCGGATGCTCGGCGACCAGCACGGACAGCTCGCTCACCGGCACATCAGCACGCTCGAGCGCTGCCAACCGCTGCTCGGTCAGTCGCGCGACAGCCGTCTCCACGAACGCCTCGTCGGCAAAGTCGGCGTAAGCCGGACCACGCCACAGAGTCAGCGCCTCATCGAGTCGCCCGGCGTCGACCCGGTCCGCGAACGTCAGGGCGTCGTACGTCGAGCTGTCGACAGTGAGCGAGTAGCCGGCCGGGCCGGACTTGACCAGGACCCGGCTGCCGGGCTCCGCGTCCTCGAAGGCACGGCGGAGCTGCGACACCTTGGCGGACAGCGTGCCGGACGGGTTGCCGGGCAGGTCCGAGGCCCACAGGTCGTCGATCAGCCGGTCGGCCGGGACCGGTCGACCCTCGTGGACGAGCAGGTCGGCCAGCAGGGCGCGCACCTTCAGGCCCGGGATGGTGACGGGCTCCCCCGCGTCCGTCCAGGCGGTGACCGGTCCGAGCACCCCGAAGCGCATGGCCGCACCCTATCTTTCCGCCCCGGCCGGCGGTGACCGGAAAGAAACCGTAAACGCGATCCGGCAGAGTCTGAAGCACCGGAAAGGAGGGCAGGACAATGCGACTGGCAGTGATCATCGGCAGCACCCGCAACGGCCGGTTCGGACCGACCGTCGCACACTGGCTGGCCCGGCAGGCGGCCAAGCAGTTCGAGATCGACCTGGTCGACCTGGCCACCGCCGATCTGCCGGCGACACTGCCCGACACCGATGACGAGACGCCGGCTCAGGTCGCCGTACTCGCACCGAGGCTGGCCGCCGCGGATGCGTTCGCGGTGGTGACTCCGGAGATCAACTGCAGCTTCCCGGCACCGCTGAAGACCGCACTGGACTGGTACTACGAGGAGTGGCACGCCAAGCCGGTCGCGATCGTCAGCTACGGCCGGGAGTCCGGTGGCCGGTGCGCCACCGCGCAACTGCGGCAGGTCTTCACCGAGCTCCAGGCCGTCACCATCCGCAACACCGTTGCCCTGCCCTGCTACTGGGAACAGTTCACCGCCGACGGTGACTGGCCCCGGCCTACCGCCGGCTACGAAGCCGGCGCCAAGATCATGCTCGACCAGCTCGTCTGGTGGGCCGAAGCGCTCCGGGACGCGCGCTTGAAGCGTCCTTACCAACAGTAAGAAAGGGAAAGACCCATGAGGAAGCTGATCGAATCCACTTTCATGACCCTGAACGGCGCGATCGACAACCCGCAGAACTGGAGTACGCCGTACTGGGACGACGAGCACTCCGCCTACTCCGTGGCCCTGATGGACGGCGTCGACGCTCAAGTGCTCGGCCGCGCCACCTACGAGGCGTTCGCCGAGGCCTGGTCGCAGCGCAGCGGCGACCCGTACACCGACGCCTTCAACGCGATGCCGAAGTACGTCGCCAGCCGCACGCTGAAGGAGACGACCTGGAACGCCCAGCTGCTCGAGGGTGACGCCGCCGAGGCGGTCGCCCGGCTCAAGCAGACCGAGGGCGGGAACCTGATCAAGTTCGGCACCGGCTCCTTCTCGAAGACGCTGCTGGAGAACAAGCTGGTCGACGAGTACCACTTCTGGATCTTCCCGGTGGTGGCCGACGGCGAGACCATGTTCCAGGGTCAGGGTGTGGACGTCACCCACCTCGACCTGCTCGGCACCACCACGTTCAAGTCCGGCATCGTCGTGCACAAGCTGGCGCCGAAGGCCTGACCGCTGCACTCGCATCCAGCCGGCCCACCTGCGAACGGTGGCCGGCTGGATGCTTGTGTGCGCACTTCGTGGGTACCGGTCCGGTTTCGGGGATGTGAGGCGGCGCTGGGGACCGCCTGCCGCAGGTCCTCGCGATCGGTTTTGCCAGATCGCAGGTCCGCACACTCGAATCGGACTGGAGGTCTGATGGGTACCGTCCTGACAATCGTCGTGATCGTTGTTGTACTGCTCGCGGCGGCTGCGCTGTTCTTCGCCTACCAGCGCAAACGTTCCGGCCAACTGCGTGAGCGGTTCGGTCCGGAGTACGAGCGCAGTGTGGAGGAATCGGGCGACCGGCGCAGTGCCGAACGTGAACTGCGCGGACGCGAACGCCGGGTCTCGCGACTCGACATCACGCCGCTGAGCCACGAGTCCGCCGAGGCCTACCGGGTCGAGTGGGCACAGGTTCAGCAGAGCTTCGTCGATCAGCCGGCGGCCGCGGTCTCCGACGCGGATCAGCTGGTACTGCGGATGATGCGCGAGTCCGGCTACCCGGTCGACGAGTTCGACCAGCGCGTGAACGACGTCTCGGTGGAGCATCCGGAGGTCGCGGCGCACTACCGCGACGCACACCGGATCGCCGTCGCGCAGGAGCGCGGCGAGGCCGACACGGAACAGCTCCGTCAGGCCGTGACCGCCTACCGCTCGCTGGTCGAGGCCTTGCTGGCCGACAGCGACGACGTGACCGCACGCCGGCGCGTACAACCGACCGACGCCAAGGAGCAAGCATGACCATGCACGACGACCGCCGCACGAACGACCCGACCGACGACCGCCTGACGGGCGAGCCGACGGACGACCGTCGCGTGGACGGCATGACCGATGACGATCGCCTGATGACCGCCGACGACGCCCGTACGACGGCAAGCAGTGAGCCGGCCGTAGACGCGCCGGCGGCCGACGAGCCGTTGCTGGCCTCGGACGTGATGGTCGACTACCGGAGCCGGTGGGAGGTCATCCAGCAGGGCTTTGTCGACGATCCGCGCAACGCGGTGAGTGAGGCCGACAACCTCGTCGACGACGTGCTCAAGCGCCTGTCGGAATCCTTCGAACGCCAGCACCAGGGCCTGGAGAAGCAGTGGTCCGACGGTGAGCCGTCGACCGAGGACCTGCGCTCGGCGCTGCAGAAGTACCGCGCCTTCTTCCAGCGGCTGCTCACCCTCTGAGCGAACCGGGCCGGCGCCGTACGACGAACCGTCGTACGGCGCCGGCCGTTCGTTGCCTAGGGCACGATGTTCTGGTTCAGGTGGAACAGGTTGCCCGGGTCGTACTTGCGCTTGACCTCGACCAACCGGTCGTAGTTCTGCTTGTAGTTGTCGCGGATCCGGCCCTGGTCGTCGTCGGCCATGAAGTTGATGTAGCCGCCCGCCTCGGAGTGCGGTGCGATGTCGTCGTAGTACGACTTCACCCAGTCGATGTTGGCCTCGTTGTCCGCCGCGTCCGGCCACATCCCCGCGATCACCGTCGCGAAGTTGGCTTCCCGGTAGGCGAACGCGGTGCTGTCCGGAGTCACCCGGTGCACGGCGCCGTCGATCGGATAGAAGTGGACGGTCGAGTGCACCGACGGCAGGCTGGGCGCGTGCCGCAGATGCGCCTGGATCGCCTCGTCGGTCAGCTCGCGGACGAAGCTCGCCTTCCAGTAGTGCTGCAGACCCATCGGGTAGAGCGCATCGAAAGCGCTGTTGAGCGCCGGATACGGCATCGGCCCGACATGTTCGGCGACCACCGGCGCGAACTCCCGGAACCGCGAGATCTCCTCCTCGCCACGGCCCGGATCTCCGGCCCAGCACCCCACGATCAGCGCGAAGTGGTCGCCGTGCCGGTCCTCGGGGATGAACGGCAGCGGCGGGGCGATCTGGAATCCCGGGAACCCGCCGAGCTGCTCGGGTGCGTCCCCGATCATGTCGCGGAAGCCCGAGACGACCGCGGTCGCGTCGGACATCTCGAAGAACATCGGGCCGCCGTAGACCGTCGTCACCGGTGCCAGCCGGTACTCGAACGCGGTGACCACACCGAAGTTCCCGCCACCACCGCGCAGCGCCCAGAAGAGATCCTCGTGGTCCTTCTCGCTGGCGACCACGAACTGCCCGTCCGCCGTCACCACGTCGGCCGAGATCAGGTTGTCGCAGGACAGCCCGAGTCCGCGGGCGAGGTAACCGATGCCACCGCCGAGGGTCAATCCGCCGATACCGGTTGTGGACACGACGCCGCCGGTGACCGCGAGCCCGAACGCGTGCGTCGCCGCGTTCAGATCGCCCCACGTGGCGCCGCCGCCGGCCCGCGCCGTCCGGGTCGCCGGATCCACCCGCACCCCGCGCATGCCGCTGAGGTCGATGACCACACCGTCGTCCACGGTGCCGAAGCCGGGGACGCTGTGCCCGCCGCCGCGGATCGCAAGGTCGAGCTCGTTCGTCCGCGCGAAGTCGATCGCGGCCATCACGTCGCCGGCGTTCTCACACCGCACGATGGCCCGCGGACGCTTGTCGTGCATGCCGTTGCGCACCTGGCGTGCCTCGTCGTACCCCTCATCACCTTCGGTGAAGATCTGACCTCTGGTGCGTTCCCTCAAGTTGTCGATCGTGCCCATCTCGGCTCCCCGGCCCGTCGCTGTGTCGCGGAGCGGCGCGCGTGAACTGCACAGCGCCGCACAGACCGGTCGTCACCGTCGAGCGTTGCGCGAAACCTCACCCCAGAGAGCGTCTGAACCCCCGACGGGCCGCCGGCCCTCCCCCAGACCCGCCCGTTCGACCCGAGCCTGCCTGCCCTGAACCCTTTCGTCAATGGCACGGAACTTCCGGGCTCCCGGGCGATGTCAAAGCCCCTGGGACGGGACCGACCAGGGTGTACAACAACAATCACCCTGGAGGACATCATGCGGAAGATCATGTACTACGTGCACCAGTCGCTGGACGGGTTCATCGAGGGGCCGAACGGCGAGTTCGACTGGGCCGAGCTCGGTCCGGAGCTGGGCGAGTACTCGATGGGCCTGACAGACCGGTCCGACACCTTCCTGTACGGACGGAAGGTCTGGGAGCTGATGTCGTCGTACTGGCCGAACGCCGAGTCGATGAACCCGGACGAGCACGCGGTCGCGTTCGCGCCGGTCTGGCGTACGACGCCGAAGGTCGTACTGTCGACCACGCTGGAGAGCGCGGACTGGGACACCCGGATCGTCCGGACCGCCGAGGAGATCAGGGCGATCAAGGACGCGCCGGGCAAGGACATCCTGATCACCGGTAGCTCGAGTGTCGCCGCCGCGCTGACCGAGCTCGGGCTGGTCGACGAGTACCACGTGATCGTGCACCCGGTGATCCTCGGCGGCGGCAAGCCCGTCTACCAGCCGACCGGCCGCCGCACCCTGCGCCTGGCCGAGACCCGCGCGTTCGACGGCCGCACCGTCCTACTGCGCCACGACCTCGTCTGACGCCTGCTGCAGCGTGGTGAGCAGCCGGCCTTGGGCCTGCTCGAGGTGGTAGGCGAGATGGTCGGCGGCAGCGTCGGGGTTGCCGTCCTCGATCGCCTTGAGGATGGCGGCGTGTTCCTCGGCCACGGTGGTCGGCGCGGCCTTCCGGTGGGCCTGGTACTGGCCCATCGTCAGGTGCACCTCGCCGATGATCAGCTCGTGCATCCGGGACAACCGCCGGCTCCCGACCGCGGCGACCAACGCGGTGTGGAACGCGATGTCCGCCTCGACCTGGTTCTCGAAGAGGCGGTCGCGAGCGGCGTACTCGATCGCCACCTGCGCGCGGGCCGCATCGACCGGCACCTCACCGGTCGCGGCCAGCGCGGACACCGCCGCCTTCTCGATCGTCATCCGGCTGAAGAACAGGTCCCGGATCTCGGCCTGGTCGAGCACCGGAACGACCGCCGTCTTGTGCGCGGTACGCCGGAGCAGGCCGAGTGCGGTGAGTCGCTCCAGCGCCGCCTTCGCGGTCGGCCGGGCCACGTTGTACTCGGTGGCCAGCCGGACCTCGGTGAGCTTCTCGCCCTGCGGGATCTCACCGTTCACGATCCGTTTGCGAACCGACTCGTACAGCGCATCGGTCAGCGAGGACGGCCCGAGCTCCAGGCGCGCTTCGGTACTCACTGCACCCCCTGTGGAATCCAACTGGTCAGGCAAGTGTACGGGCGTGGCACTAATATCCGGCGGACTTGTCGACGATGTTGTGCAGCGGTTCACCGGCGACGAAACGCCGCAGATTCTCGGCCACGATCTCCTGGCTTCGGCGCCTCGTACCGGTGCTGGTGGCTCCGTTGTGTGGCGTCACGATGACGTTGGGCAACGACCAGAACGGGCTCTCCGGCGGCAACGGTTCCACGCCGTGCGCGTCCAGCCCGGCCCCCGCGATCTGCCCGGTCTGCAACGCCTCCAGCAACGCGTCGTCGTCCGCGATCCCGCCGCGGGAGATGCAGATGAAGTACGCCGACGACTTCATCCGCGCGAACGCGTCCCGGTCGAACACTCCAGCCGTCGATGGCGTTCGTGGTGCGGTGACCACGACGAAGTCCGATTCGGCCAGCAACTGATCCAGTGAGCACAACTCGTCGACGTACGGCGATGGTTGCTCCGGGCGACGACGTACGCCGAGAACCCGCATGTGGAACGCCTTCGCCTTCTGCGCGAGATCGATGCCGGAGTTGCCGAGACCGTAGATGCCGACCGTCTGGCCGGACAGCTCGCTGTGCAGGAAGTGGTCCCAGCGGTGCTCGCCCTGCGCCCGCATCCAGCGCGGCACGTCACGGTCCAGCATGAGCATCAGCAGCAGCGAATGCTCGGCCAGCGAGATGCCGCCGTTGCCCGCACTCGACGTCAGCACCACCGGTGACGCCAGCATCTCCGGCGTCAGGTCGGCGTCGACACCGGCAGACGGACTGTGCACCCACCGCAGCTTCGGCGCCTTCGCCAGCACAGGCGGCGGCACCCGGCCGATCACGGCCTCCATCTCGCCGAACAGGTCCGACGCATCGTCGAGGGAGTCGACGAACCGCAGCTCGGCGCCGGCGGCCGCCTCGACGTACACCGGCGACTCTTTGCCCACCACAACGATCCTCATCACTTCAGCCCCGTCGTCGCGATCCCGCGGATCAGGTACTTCTGCGCGACCGCGAAGAAGATCAGGATCGGAACCAGCGACAGCAACGACATCGCGAACAGCATGCCCACCCCACTCTGGGTCTCGGAATCGACCATGGAGTTCAGCGCCACCGGCACGGTGAACACCTTCGTCCTGGTCAGGTAGATCAACGGTACGAAGAAATCGTTCCACGTCCAGATGAACGTGAAGATCGTGGTGGTCACCAACGCCGGCCGCATCAACGGCAGGACGACGTACCAGAAGGTCAGGAACGGGCCGGCGCCGTCGATCCAGGCGGCCCGGTCGAGCTCGCGCGGCAGGGTCCGGATGAACTGCACCATCAAGAAGACGAAGAACGCGTCGGTGGCCAGGAACTTCGGGATCAGCAGTGGCCAGTACGTGTTCACCAGGTCGAGCTGGGAGAAGAAGATGTACTGCGGGATCACCAGCACGTGGAACGGCAGCATCACCGAGGCCAGCGTGATCGCGAAGTACACCTTCCGCATCCGGAACTGCAGCCGAGCCAGTGCGTACGCCGTCAACGAGCACGAGAACAGATTGCCGGCAATCGACCCAAGGGTGACGATCAGCGAGTTGACGAAGAACACCGAGAACGGCCGGTTCAGCGCGTGCCAGCCTTCCTTGAAGTTCTCGAACGTCAGGTCGGACGGGATGATGCCCGGCTCGGTCAGGATCTGCTCGGGCGGTTTGAACGCGCTCACCACCATCCACACCAGCGGATAGATCATGAACGCCACGAAGACCAGCAGCCCGGTGTGCTTCAGGACGGACCGGAACCGGCCTTGCCGGACCGGCGCCGGGCTGCTGATCACTTCACCTGCGGTCAGAGTCGCCATCAGCTGTCTCCGTAGAAGACCCAGTACTTCGAGACCAGGAAATGCAATGCGGTGACCACAGCGATCGCCACCATCAGCACCCAGGCGAGCGCGGACGCGTAGCCCATGTCGAAGGCAACGAAGCCCTGCTGGTACACGTACAGCGTGTAGAACAGCGTCGAGTTGGCCGGGCCGCCGGTGCCGCCGCTGATGATGTGCGCCTGGGTGAAGGTCTGGAACGCACCGATCGTCTGCAGGATCAGGTTGAAGAAGATGATCGGTGTGAGCAGCGGCACCGTCACGTGGGTGAACTGCCGCCACACCCCGGCACCGTCGACCTTCGCCGCCTCGTACAGCTCGTCCGGAATCTGCCGCAGGCCGGCCAGGAAGATCACCATCGGAGAACCGAACGTCCAGACGTTCAGCACGATCAACGTGGCCAGGGCGGTCTTCGGATTCTGCAGCCAGCTCTCGCCGTGGATCCCGATCAACGCCAGACCCTTGTTGATCAGTCCGTCGTCGCCGAAGATCTCCCGCCACAGGATCGCGATCGCGACGCTCGAGCCCAGCAACGAGGGCAGGTAGAACGCGCTGCGGTAGAACGCGAGTCCACTCAGCCCACGGTCGAGGATCAGTGCCAGCAGCAACGCGAAGCCGAGTTGCAGCGGCACCGACACCACGACGTAGATCAGGGTCACCTTCACCGAGGCCCAGAACTGGTCGTCGTGGATCATCCTCTGGAAGTTCTCCAGCCCGGTCCACTCCGGCGGGTTGAGGATGTCGTAGTTCGTGAACGCCAGGTAGAGCGACGCGAACAACGGCACCGCGGTGATCAGCAGGAAGCCCAGCTGCCAGGGAATCAGGAAGACATGCGCCGCCCTCCCCTGGCGATTGAGGTGGCTGTGCACCTTTGCATTGGCTGACCGCGACCTCATGCGGCCCGCTTGATCCCGGCGTTCACGTCATCGAGCAACTTCTTCGCGCCGTCCGGGACACTGGTCTTGCCGAGCGCGATCTCCTCGCAGATCCGCGTCATCGTCGTCCGCCAGGTGCTCGATCCGGGCGGTGCCTCGTAGCGCGGCTTGCGCTCGGCGGCCCGCTCCTTCTCGACGACCGCGAGCATCTCCTTCTCGTCCGGGCTGGCGAACGCCTTCGCCTGCTCGGCCACCTTCGGGTTCGTCGGCGCGCCCATGGTCAGCCGGACCGTCTTCAGCATCTCGGGGTTGTTCGCGTTGTAGTCGAGCACCTTGCCCGCCGCCTCGAGGTTGGCGTCGTCGATCCGCTGGTAGATCGCCATCCGCGGGAAGTACAGGTACTTGTGGCCGGCCGCCGCGGTCGGCGCGATCGGCGCCGCGCGCAGCCGGAACTTCTCCTTCGGGAACATCTTCGCGTCGTCGATGATGTGGTTGGAGTTGCCGAAGTTCACCAGGACCTTCTTCCCCACCTGTGCCCAGTCCGGGCCCATCCCCTCCTGCTCGCTGAGCGACAGCGCGCCGCCGGCCTTGCGCAGCTTCTCCCACCAGTCGAGCCAGCTCGCCAGTCCGTCAACGGTGAACCCCGCCCGACCGTCCTCGGTCCACAGCTGCTCGCCTCGCTGCCGCAGCCACGCCTCGAAGGTCAGGTCGTGGTCCGGTGCGTACGGCGTACCCTTCCGCTGGCCGGAGTTGTTCTTGCTGTAGGCAATGAGCAGCTCGGCCAGGCTGTCCCAGGTCCAGCCCGGTCCCTCGGCCGGGATCGTGACACCGTCGGCCTTGGTGACGGTCTCGTTGTAGCGGATCACCGGCGTGAAGATTGCGAACGGCAACGTGTTCAGCTCGCCGGCCAGCTTGAACGTCTCCTGGTCTTCCTTGCTGTAGTCACCCCAGTTCAGCGTCGGGATGTCGTCCAGCTTCCGGTACAGCTTGCTCTTGTGGTACGTCATCACCTGCGGCGACGCGATCCAGAAGATGTCCGGTACGTCGCGCGCCGCGATCTGGGTCGTCATCCGTTCCTGGAACGCGGTGTACTCCGCGAACTCCGGCTCGATCGCGATCGACGGGTTTGCCGTACTGAACTGCTTCAGCGCCTTGGTGTAGTTCTGCTGCCGGATGTTGTTGCCCCACCACGCATAGCGCAGTGTCACGTTCCCGCCGTCACCCGACGGCCCACCACTGCCACCACTGCACCCGGCCGCGGTGGCCACAGTGGCCGCCGAGAGTCCTGTGGCCAGTGACAGCTTGAGAAATCCTCGACGATCCATCTCGCTCTCCTCACACACAGACCAGTACTTCGAACAACCCGATCTCCGGTAGCTGCACCCAGCCGTCGGTCACCGGCAGGTGCTCACCGGACCGCAGCGCTTCGACTTCCCGCACGCCGTCCGGCAGCCGTAGCCGCGCCGGACCGACGGGGACGGGCGGAGCGAACCGCTGGTCGGTATCCCCCGATCTGTTCAGCAGATGCACGACCGTCCCGGCCGCGGACCGGCCCAGCACGATCTCGATCTGCTCCGGCAGGTCCGTCTCCATTGACGTCCCTCCGGCCCTGATCACCTCGTCGACCAACAGATCCCGGTGCACGCCCAGCCCGACCTCGCGGTACGAACGCCCGATGGTCCACGGGAACAACACTGTGTTTTCACGCCTGACGACCCCCGGATGCTCGAGCTGCACGTGCCCGTGACATTTCTCCGGCGGCCCGTACGGCGCTCTGGACAGCGCGAGCAGACCGACCTCAGCACCAGTTGGCGGCTCCACGACGTGAAACGCACCGAACACCGGCACCCCGCCCTCGAGATGCAGCGAGCGTGTGTCCTCCTCCGTCGTGTAGCCAGCCAGCCGTCGTACGGGCAGTCGCGCCACCTCGGTGGCGCCCGTGGCAACGATCCCGCCGATGTAGCTCCCGAGGTCAACCGGTCCGAGATCCGGAAGCCCGACCACCCGATAGCGGCCCAGGTCGACATCATGAAGCCGCTCCGCCGGCAGCACATCGAACGGGACATGACGCTGGAGCAACGACAGGTAGAGCCCCCGGAACTCCGGCGTCGAGCCTTCCTTCGGCCTGACCAGCAGAGTTTCGGCGGCCGGCACGAGGTCTCGATAGACGTCCTGGTGATCGCGATGGAACCTCGTCAACTCCCCCGCGACCTGCAGGCACGCGTACGGATTGTCCGACGGCGTCCCCATGATGTACGTCGACGGGTTCGCGCCGCGAGCGATTGCCTGGAGCAAGTACTGCGCGAAGTGCTGAGGGTCCTCGCTCGCCATCCGGTACGGCATGTCCACGAAGCCGACCGAGTTCGTCAGCACCGGGACCGTCGGGCGGTAGGTCTTCGCGGCACTCACGGCCTCACTGGTGCGGTGGTGCCACAGCGGACGGCCGACGGCGTTGTTCGCCTCGTGGAACACGATGTCGGCCTGGTCGCCGAGCACCAGCGGCGCCTCGGGCCGGCGTGCCGCGAGGTGATCCCGGATCCGCTGCGTGAGATCGGCCAGAACTGCTTTCGAGAACAGTTGCCAGTCCTCATAGCCCGGCGAATTCCGCCCGTCCGGCAGCGGACCGTCGTACCGCTCCTGGCACGACACGCAGTGGCAGACGCCGTGGTACACGCGGCTGTAGTCGACCTCGTTGAACGACATCCAGTTGCAGAAGAAGCCGTCGAGTGGGTAGCGATCGAGGACCTCGTCGAGGACCTCGAACAACTTGGCCTGGTAGTAGTCGCCGCTCGGGCAGACGCTGGTCAGGCCGTTGTAGACCTGGCGCGCGCCGTCCGGTCCGACGAAGCACCAGTCCGGGTGTGCCTCGGCCCGGCGGTGGTCGATCTTGGAGAAGTCCATCCGGCCCATCACCCGGATCCCGCGCCGCGCGGCCGCCTTCACCGCGTCGCCGACCAGGTCGCCGGACGGACGCTCGGCCAAGTGCGGGTTGCGGGTCTGGAAGTCGAGGTCGGTCGGATAGTTCGAGAGGATCCCGCCGACGCTCAGCAGCCAGGTGTTGGCCCCGAACTCCTCCAGATAGTCCAGCACCTTCTCCACGTCCAGCCCGGCGTCGATCTCGCGCAGGTTGGTCTGGAACATCCGGAACGGATCGTGCCACCAGAGCCTCATGCCGGCCCCCGGCGCAGCGTGCGGTACAGCGCGGAGTGGTCGAGGTCGCCGTCGCCGTCCGCGATCGCGGCGTTCATCAACTGCTGGGTCGCGGCCGTGTTGGGCAGGGCGAGGTCGAGCTCGGCGGCGGCCTGCACGGCGAGGCCGAGATCCTTGCGGTGCAAGCGGATCCGGAACCCTGGATCGAAGGTCTGCTTCACCATCCGCTCGCCGTGCAACTCGAGGATCCGCGAACTCGCGAAGCCGCCCATCAACGCCTCGCGAACGATCGCCGGATCCGCGCCGGCGGCTTTGGCGAACAGCAGCGCCTCAGCCACGGCCTCGATGGTCAGCGCGACGACGATCTGGTTCGCGACCTTCGCGGTCTGGCCGGCGCCCGCGCCGCCGATCAGGGTGATGTTCTTGCCGAGCGTCTCGAAGATCGGGCGGGCTCGCTCGAATACCTCCGGCCGGCCGCCGACCATGATCGTCAGGGTCGCTTCCCGCGCGCCGACCTCCCCACCCGACACCGGTGCATCGAGGTAGTCGCAGCCCAGTTGGTCGATCCGCTCTGCGAATCCGGCGGTCGCGGTCGGCGAGATCGAGCTCATGTCGATCACCAGCGAGCCCCGCTGCAGCCCTTCGGCGACTCCGCCCGGCGCGAACAGCGCCGACTCGACGTCCGGTGTGTCCGGGACCATGAGGATCACGACCTCGGACCGCTCCGCGACCTCCTTGCCCGACCCGCACACGTGCGCCTCGACCTCGGTCCGGCCGCGGTAGACCGACAGGTCATGCCCGGCAACAATCAGATTGTCGACCATCGGACGACCCATCACGCCGAGGCCGATGAACCCGATCCTCATGCGTCGCCCCACTCCACGTGCACGACCTCGAGCAGTCCCGCGGTCGGGATGACGATCTCCGCACGACCGTTCGCGACCATCGGCTCGACGTCCACGCCGGCGACCAGCAGCCGCGCTTTCAGCGGCCGATCCGGTACGGCGATCGACACCCGCTGCGGTGGCAGCGGGAGGGTCTCGCGGATCGGGCCGCGCATCGCCATCGGGTTCGTCAGGTTGACCAGGGCAACGGCCACGCCGGTGTCACCGCGATGGACCGCGACATCGACCAGGCCGGCGCCCTCGACGCTCACCTCCGGCGCCTTGCCGAGCGCCCAGCCGACCGCGTTCGCGATCAGCCGGCCGTGATCGGACTGGAGCGCCTCCCAGAAGATCGCGCCGAGGTTGAATGGGAAGTAGACCGTCCGGCCGCCGTTCGCGTTCTCGGTGCAGATCACCGCTGGCCGGTCCGGCGCCTCCCGCGGATAGACCTCCTCCATCGGCAGATCGGGGAAGTCGGGAATGAACCTCCACGGAACGACTCCGGTCACCTCGACGCCCAGGATGTTGGTCCCGCCAATGATGCGGGTCGTTCCCTCGAACCCCGCGTTCAGCGGATGCTCGTCCATCAGCGCGATGTAGTTGTTCTTCACCGCGCGACTCGGCTCGCTCAGCCGTACCCCGAGTACATCCCCGAGGCCGAAGTCCGCCCGCGCTTGCCCCTGTCCGTCGTACAACGAGCTCTGGTACGACGCCACGAGCGAGCCGCCATGGGCGACGTACTCACGCAGGACCGCACACTGGTCGTCGCTGAGTTGCTCGGCGTTCGCGAGGACGACGAGCTTGAACGGGCTGAGTCGTTCGGCGGACAGGAGTTGGTCGGAGACGAACTCGAACGGGACTCGTGCCTCGACCAGTGCGTGGTAGAAGCCGTCCTCGTGATCGTGATCGCCGGCGTGGAGTTGGCCCGTGCGGGTCGGGTCGAGCAGGGCCACCTCGGCGGTGATGCGCAGGTCCCGCAGTACCGGCTCGACGGTCGCGTGCAGGTTGAAGGCGTCGACAATCGGCTGCACCCAGCGGTGGTCCGGCACGCTCGCGTTGAACTTGGTGAACCACGGCAGCGCACCGTGGGCGAACCCGTCGACGATCCAGGTCTTCACCTCTTCGCCCGGCGCGACCGAGTCCTTCCAGCGGTACTGGTGCTCCGGGCCGACCGAGGTGATCAGGCGAACCGGTCGATCCGGGAAGACGCCGCGGTTGCGCTTGCCGTTGCGGCCCGCGGCCCACGGCGCCTCGATGCCGTGCCGGCCTTGTTTGTCGATGATGAACAGCGGTGCGAGTGGCTCGGCCAGATCGCGGGCCAGGTCGCGCGCGGCGAGTGCCCCCAGGTTCGGGACGAAGCGAGCGTGCGGGCGGAGGTCGCGAACGGCCTGGTCCCAGATGCCCACGAGTTCACCGAGCCGCCGGTGGCGCCAGGCGACGTACTCCGGCCAGCCCTCGGCGTACTCGGCGGCGGGCAACTCGAGACCGCTCTCGTCGCGGAACGACTTGCGCGCCGCCTCGCTGTAGGAGATGCCGTAGTACCCCTCCCACCGGTTCGCGAAGACCGCGTCGACGCCGTAGTCGCGGACGATCTCTCGGATCACGTCGGTGATGAACTCCCGGTGGTACGCCGTGAACGCGCAGGTCAGCCAGATGCCGGGGTACGCCCAGTGCTCGATCGGGTTGCCGTCGCGGTCGCGGGCGAGCCACTCCGGGTGGGCCTCGGCCGCGTCGGCGTGGATCGCGTGCGGGTCGACGCGCGCCATCACGCTCATGCCGAGACTGCGCGCGCCCTCGACCAGGGTGCCGAACGGGTCGGTGTCGCCGAGGTATTTGCTGCGGTGGTGGTACTCGAGCCGGGTCGGGTAGTAGGCGACGTACCCGCCGGCGCTGATGCAGGTCGCGTTCGACTTGCTGTCGCGCATCAACTGCAACCAGAAGTCCGCGTCGAAGTGCGCGGGATCGTCCTCGGCCAACGTGATCTGGGCCCACCGCGTGGCCGCCAACGGCCAGTCCGGATCGGAATCGGCGGCTGGGGCCTGCTGCTCGGGCTCGGTGTGCATCGCGCCTCCGGAGTCGTCGGGTCCTTAGATTGTCAGACAAGAGTGCACGACTGGCAAGAGCTGGTGTTAGCCTTTTCATCATGGAGTACCGGGGTCACGAGCTGAGTGCGAACGTCTCGATGCTGTTCACCGAACTGCCCTATCCGGACCGGTACGCCGCTGCCGCGCAGGCCGGATTCCGCGTCGTCGAGTCGTGGTGGCCGTTCGCCGTACCTGATCCGTCCGCGGCCGAGACCGACGACTTCGTGCGGATGGTCGAGTCAGCGGGAGTGGCGCTGGGTGCGCTGAACTTCTACGGCGGTGACATCCCTGCCGGGGAACGAGGTGTGGCCTCGCATCCCGATCGACAGGATCAGCTCGCGGGTAACGTCCGGGCCGTCGTGGCGATCGCGGAACGGACCGGTTGCCGGTTGTTCAACCTGCTCTACGGCCAGCTCGACGATCGCTGGTCACCCGCGGAGCAGGCCTTGTGCGCGACGGATGCGATCCGGTCGGCAGCCGGCGCCGTGGCGGGGATCGGCGGGACCGTGCTGATCGAGCCGCTCACGAAGGGTCTGAACGGCCGCTATCCGTTGTGCACCGCGGACGACGTACTCGCTCTGCTCGATGGTCGATTGCAGGATGTCGACAATCTGTCGATGTTGTTCGACACGTTCCACCTGGGCAGCAACGGGGTCGATCTCGTCGCCACTGCATCAACGGTTGGCGTCGCGCACGTGCAGCTGGCCGACAGTCCGGGGCGCGGCGAGCCGGGCTCAGGTTCCCTGCCGATCGACGAGACCCTGGACGCCTTGAAGGCAGCGGGCTACCACGGCGTCGCAGCCTGCGAGTACAAACCAACAACCGACACCACCACCAGCCTCGCTTGGATCTAGATGTACTCGGTCACGAGGTCGGTCGCCGCCGGCTGAGCACCCCGCCGCCGACCGCAGCGAGATAGCCCCGGGCCCAGCGCGCTCCCGGCCCGCTACCAGCCAGTGCAGTTCGAGGCCCAGTGCGCTTCCCTGGCCCCGGTACGACTTTGAGCACGGGTCGACCACATGAGCGAGGAGCTTTAGATGGTTGATCGGTGCTCAAAGTCGGTCGGAGTTGTCCGGCGCGGGGGGTGATCGGCTGCCCGGAAACAAGTTGCCCGCAAGCGGCGAAAAGTTTCCGTGCAGCGGGCCCCCGAGGGCCAGCGCGCGGTGGTGGGTGGCGAGAGGGGTGGTTGCGCGGTCGTCGGATGCGACCGTAAACACCTTCTGGTGACTGTGGACAGGTCATGCCATGTCCGCGGTCCCCGGATTCCGTCCGCCGTCCCCAGGTCCTGTCCGCCGTCCCCAGGTCCTGTCCGCCGTCCCCAGGTCCTGTCCGCCGTCCCCAGATCCTGTCCGCGCCCCCGGTGGCCGGCCGCAGCAGCGAGCGATCCTCGGCCATAGATAGTGCATCTCCGGGGAGCGCAATTTAGCGACGTTGAGCACGGGCCGACCATCCCAGTGGGTGTCTGGTGGTTGATCGGTGCTCAAGGTCGTGGATGCACGGGAACGGCTCGCGCGTACCTCGGCACGGCAGGGCACCACCAGGTTCGTGGCTGGTGATTGATGCCGCTTGCACGAGGCGATCAGCTGTCACCAACCTTCTTGGAGACAGCTAGAGGCTTTCGCTGGCGGCTGCGCGGAGTGCGGCCGCGACGGCGGTGACTGCTGGGGTCTGGGTGCGGCGGGTGAGCAGGAAGACCTCGCGGCCGACGGAGCCCTCGGCCGGGAGCTTGACGGCGACTCCTGGTGGTGCGCCGTGGCCGAGGACCAGGTCCGGGAGGAGTGCGCCGGCGCCCGTCGTACGAACCAGCTCGAGCAGGATCAGGAAGTCGTCGGAGCTGTAGCGCAGATCCGGTTCGAACCCGCCGAGCTCCCGGCAGACCCGCACCTGCATCTCGCGATGACCGGTGCCGGGTTGGCACGACGCCCACGGAACGTCGGCCAAGCGCGCGATCGACACTCGGTCAGCGGAGGCCTCGGGATGGTCCTTGGGCAGCACGACACGGATCTCTTCGCGCAGCAGGCGCTCGCGGAGCAGGTCGGCATGGATGGCCCGCGGCTGACCGTCGTACTCGTCGCCGATCACTACATCCAGCTGCTGCAGCCTGAGCGCCGGCGCGGCCTGCTCGACCTCGGCTTCGGCGGCCTCGATGCGGATCTCAGGGTGAGTGGCGGCGAGGGCCTGCACGGCCGGGGCGACGATGCGCAGGAACGCGGACTGGAAGGACGCGACCCGGACCACTCCAGCAACCCGGCCCGCCGCGACCGCAGCCAGCTCCGCCTCTGCCGCCTCGACGCCTTCGAGCAGCGCGGCGGCATGCCGGACCAGAACCTGACCGGCCGCAGTCAGCCGGACGTTGCGCCCGATGCGTTCGAGCAGCTGAGTCCCGGCCTCACGCTCCAGCACGGACAGCTGCTGCGAGATGGCGCTGGGCGTGTATCCGAGGGCGCGGGCCGCGCCGTGCACGGTGCCGCGGCCGTGGACTTCGCGCAGGAGTCGGAGGCGATGCAGGTCCAGCATCTGTTCAGGATAGCTACACGATGCTGTCCATGAAGCCGCGATGGACGTGAACAATCGGATGGCCTGACCATCGATGCCGTGGGCGCCCTCTTCTGTCTTCTGTCCGCCGCCGGGTTCGGGGCGATGGCCGTGTTCGGCAAGCTGTCGTACGACGCCGGCGTTTCGGTCAACGCGCTGCTACTGGTTCGCTTCGGCCTCGCCGGTGCGGTGCTGCTCGCGATCGCGCTGGCCCGCGGCGCATTACGCAATCTCCCTCGCCGGGCCGTCTTCGCCGGTCTGGGCATGGGCGTCTTCGGTTATGCGGCGCAGGCCGGTCTGTACTTCTCCGCGCTGGCCCGGATCGACGCGTCGCTGGTGGCGCTGATCCTGTACGTCTACCCCGTGCTGGTCATGGCCGGCGCCGTCGTACTGCGACGAGAGCGCGCATCTCGGCGGCGGGTCTGGGCACTCGGTCTGGCGCTCGGCGGCATCGGGCTGGTGCTCAGTGGCGCCGCGACTGGGCGGTTCGACATTGTCGGCGCACTGCTGGCGCTGGGGGCGGCGATTGTCTACACCGGCTACATCCTGATTGGTGATCGGGTCGACATGTCCCCGCTCGCGCTTGCCGCGCTGGTCTGCAGCGGGGCGTTCGGCACGTTCCTGCTGACCGGGTTCGTGCGCGGCGGCACCGATCTCGGGTTCGCCCCGGCCGGGTGGCTGTGGCTGGGAGCGCTGGCCCTCGTCAGCACGGTCGCGGCGATCCTGTTGTTCTTCGCCGGGATGGCTCGAGTCGGCCCGTCGGTCGCTTCGATCCTGTCGATCCTCGAGCCGGTCGTGACGGTGATCGCCGCGGCTGTGGTGTTTGGCGAGGTACTCACGCCGATCCAGTGGCTCGGCGGTGCGCTCGTGCTGTCCGCCGTACTGATCGTCCAGTGGCCCAGCCGGCCCTCGGCTCAGGCCGGGCACCGGCCCTCCACTCAAGCCGGGCGCAGGTCGTCTGCTCAGGCCGGGCGGCAGACTGGGGCGGTGGCGAGGTCGGCGTTGGCTCGGGTCGCGGCGTTGAGATTCTTCGGAGCGGACGACCAGGCGGCGACCCACAACTCCTGCGCGTGCTCCGCACCGAAATCGCCTGCCGCGTGAGCAGCCATCATCGACAGGTGGTGGGCCCAATCGGCGGCGGCCGCTCGGTGTGCAGTTGCAACCCGGCCCAGGACGGCCATCCGCTGCTTGCAGGCCGCCGCCGTACTCCCGGTAAGTTTCGCGCAGCCACCCGCGGCCCTGGCCTGCGCAGTCAGGGCGGCATTGAGCGCGGCGATATCTCCGGGTCCGGCCAGCCGTGTCCGCTTCCAGATCGCTTTAGTGACCTCTTCGGAATTCTTGCCGCTCAGTAAATCAGTCCGAGCCTGAACGTGTTCGCGCCAATGCCCGGCCGCCGTCCGAGCCGCGGCAACGACCGCCTCTGTCGTCCGGATCTCCGCAGTACAAGCATCAGCGTGTGCTCTGCCGGTGACATTCCGCACCGGCTCCGACACGCTCGCGGTCGGTGCCGGATGGTTCGCATTATGTGCGGAATGATCCGCAGTCGGTGGAGGCTGAACCGTCGGCTTGTCACCCGGCCCGAGCTGCGCGATCGCCACGCCCGCTGCGATGATCACCGCAGCGACCACCCCCACGGCGACCAGCAACATCGGCCGCCGTTCCCGGTGTATTGCCCGTCTGGCTCGCGACATTTTCAAGTCCCCCAACTTGAACAATTGACCGTCCGGGCAAAAATGCTGCCACGGCACGCGGATACGCGCGACTCATTCACGGTACGCGACAGTAATCGTGCATTCTGTACTACCGCCGGAATTGCGCACAATCACGGTCCGGATCGGACCGGGCACACCCTGCCGACAATCGTTGCCGGATCTTTCGCCGGATTCGTGGCGTACGACGGCAGACTGGATGACATGAACCGGCGGATGGCGTGGGCGGGAGTCGCCGCACTCGCGACGACGGCCGCGGTCGCGTGTACCAGCGACGACAACGCGGCACCCCCTGCGTCCACTCCGAGCACGGCCACCTCGACCTCGGCCACGCCATCCGCTGTTCCCTCGCCCACTCGCTCCACCGCGGCACCAACGCCCACGCCCACGGCCGCGCCGCATCCGGTCTCACTGCAGGCGCTCATCGCGAAGAAGTACGACGGCCGCAATCTCCGCCTCGTCCGCGTGCTGGCCCGCTATGCCGCCTACACCCGCTACCACGTGACGTACTCCAGCGGCCGACTGACGATCTCCGGGATCATGAACGTGCCGACCACACCCGGACCGCATCCGGCGCTCGTCCTGAACCACGGCTACATCGACCCGGCCGTCTACACCAACGGCCGCGGCCTGATGCGTGAGCAGGACTACCTCGCGCGCCGCGGGTACGTCGTACTGCACACCGACTACCGCAACCACGCGCAATCGACGGACGACCCACGAGCCGAACTCAACCTGCGTCTCGGCTACACCGAGGACGTGATCAACGCCGTCCTCGCGCTTCGGACATCGCAGTACGTCGATCCGGAGCGGATCGGACTGCTCGGTCGGTCGATGGGCGGCGGGATCACGTACAACGTGCTCGTCGCGCAACCCGGGCTGGTCAAGGCCGGCGTCGTCTTCGCTCCGGTCAGTTCCGACACTGTCGACAATTTCAACCGCTGGACCCGGGACGAGCGGCCGGTCGCCACGGCGATCGTGCGCGCGTACGGCGAACCCGCCCGGAACCCGACGTTCTGGCGCAACGTGTCACCGGTGAACTTCTTCGACCGGGTCACGGAACCCGTCCTGATCCACCACGGCACGTCCGACTCGACCTGCCCGATCTCCTGGTCGCGCGAGACTCTCGCCGCGCTGAAGGCCGCCGGCAAGGACGCCACGATGTACACCTACCCCGGCGAGGAACACGCCTTCGGCCCGGCCTGGCCGACCTCGATGGCGCGCACGGTCGCTTTCCTCAAGCAGCACGGGGTTTGAGCGCACTGACGGCGTACATCGTGAGGGACATGTGGAAGGCGCCTCGGTCGGCTGCCTCGGCTAAGCCCTTTGCGAAGTTGTCTGCCTCGGCGGGGGTGATGACGCCGGCTTGGGCGGCGGTGAGATGCATCATCGCGATGAAGCCTTGGCGGGCGCCTTCTTGCGCCTCGATCCAGGTGGACGCGGTTTCGCCGGTGATCTCCAGGCCGGCTTCGGCCAGCAGACCGCGGAGTTGTCTTCCGGAGAACGGATTCGCGGACTCGGACAGGAAGTAGTCGACCATTCGCTGCAGTACGTCGGGATCGGCCGGGTGGATGATGGCGGTCGCCCAGTCCGTGTCGATCAAGGCGATCCGGCCGCCGGGACGGAGTACGCGTGTCATCTCCTGGACGACCGCTGCCGGATTGTCGACGTGCTGCAGGACGCGCTCACACCGGAGAACATCCACAGACTCGTCACCGAACGGCAGTGCCTCCGCATGACCATCGACGTACTCCACCTGCACTCCGGCTGACCGTCGAACCGCCTCGGCGCGGAGGCCGGGGCTCGGCTCGACGCCGATCGCGTGACCGTCCGGACCGACCAGCTCCGCGAAGGCAACGACGTCCTCGCCCGTGCCCGAACCGACGTCAACCGCCGTCTCCCCCATCGCCGGCGCCAAGTGTCGGAGTGCCCACATCTTGAGCGTCTTCACAGCCGGCTGCGACGCCATCTGGTCGAGGATGAACGCCTGCCGCTCGATGTTCTGCTCAGCGACATGCGTCAGCTTGAAGCTCCCCCGCGTCGCGTCGACCACGGGCTCGTCCGGGACCTGAGTCTCGGTCATCTGATCTCCCCCTTCAGTACGCCGAGAGTAGCGCCGGACGAGCCGCCCCCGAAGCCCTTTCCCTGCAGGCCGTTGAGGACACGGCCCTTTAGGGCAAAGGCTGCCATTCGTCGTTCGTCATCCGCAGGATCGCCCACCCCACCGCGGCGAACCCGGCAGCCTGCAGACCCCAGCCGAACAGGTCCAGCGTGTGGTTGGGCACGATGATCGCCGCGATGAAGTGGATCGGCTGCGAAACCATCACCGCCACCGCTGCCCATCGAGCCACGATCCGCGACCGCCACATCGCAATCCCCAGCACGACCGTCCCGACCACGTGCCCGAAGACGAAGATCGCACCGGCCAGATTCATCGATCCGTGTGTCACGTCGACCGCCTTGGTGATCGACGCGACATCCAGCCCCGCTGTCCCCGCCGACCAGGTGAACAGATCGCTCGACGCCGTCCACGGCAGCGACAGATAGCCGGGTACGACCAGGAAGAGCGCGATCGCGGTCAGCCACGGAGCCCGCCGCCGGGTGAGCCGGCCGACCGCGTAGGCACCCGGCACCAACGTCAGGATCCCGATGAAGCCGAGCCAGATCACCATCGAACTACGATCCAGATTGTCGACAATCTTCGTGACGATCGTCGACACGTCGTCTACCGTGTCGTACGGCAGGAAGTACCGCAGCAGAGCGACCGCGGCCGGCCCGATCGGCAGGATCAGAGCCGCGACCCATCGCTGGACGGGGCGTACGTCGGCGCCCGTCGTACGCGTCATCGTCTGGCTCATCGCGCCCCCACCAGCTCACGCGACGGCAGCAGTACCGCGATCACACCGAAGATCGTCAGCGCCACCCCGATCCCCGCAGCGGCGACTGCCGGCGCCGGGACATCGGACGCGAAGAACGCCGGTACGGCGAACAGCGCCGACGCGATCCGCAGCGTGATCAGCGGCGCCAACGCCCACCGCCTTCCCTGCCAGGCGAAGCCGACCAGCACGAGGCTGACCAGCCCGACCACGGCCGCACCAACCGCGATCTCCATCGGCGGGTGCTCCCCATCGGTCAGCAGCGGCGTGAACAGATCCACCACCGACAGCAGCCCGAGCACAACCAGCCCGGCCTTGTTCCTTCCAGACATCTCGCTACCCCCTCAACAGGTTCTGACCGCTCTACCGTCACGCGCCGGCCGGCCGGCGCGCTTGGGGCTGCGCTCCCAACGGCCCAGGCATTTCCCCGGCCGATCCGGGATCGTGTTCCCGAGACGCCAGGACACCTCCGGGCGCACACTGCCGGTATGAACGCATCCAGTCCGCCGTCGAAGCGCTTGCTCGCGGGTGGTCTGGGTGCGTTCGCCGTCGCCGAAGTTGTCGCCGGGGTAGCGATCGCCACCGCGATCGGGTTGAGCTGGTCGGAGGCCGTGGACGCGTTCGTGGTGACGAACGGCCTGATGGGACTGACCTTCGGGCTCTGTGGCGCGGTGATCGCCTGGCACCGGCCGTCGAACCCGATCGGCTGGCTCTTCATCGCCGACGGCATTGGTCACGCCACCACCGCATTGGGCGGGCCGCTCGCCTTGGCCCTCCCGGACGGCAGCGCGATTCAGCGCGTGACCGTCACCGTCGCCCTGGCCGCGTGGCCGTGGTCGATCGGCCTGTTCCTCCCGCTCGCCCTACTCCTGTTCCCCACCGGCCGCCTGCTCTCGCCCCGGTGGCGCCGGGCCGCGATCGGCATCGTTGCGACCGCACCACTGTTCGTTCTCGAGATGGTCGGCAGCGGCGAGACACTCTCGCCCGGCGTATCGACCGGCTACCTGACCATCCCGTCGTACGACGCCCTCGGGCCTCTGTGGGCGGCGACCGAACTGCGCAACCTGGTGGCAATACTGCTTGCCATCGTCTGTCTCTTCGTCCGCTACCGGCGTGCCGACGAAGTGGGCCGCCGGCAACTCTTGTGGTTGCTGCTGTCCTCCGTCATCGCCCTCCTCTTCGTGACTCCCTGGTCCTTCGTCGCCGGAACGCCGATCTTCGTATTGTTGACAATCCCGCTGATCCCGATGTCCGTCGCGGTCGCGATCGTGCGATACCAACTGCTGGACGTCCGGCTCGTCGTCTCCCGCGCACTGACCTGGGCGCTGCTGTCTTTGGTTGCCATCGGCGCCTATTCCGCCCTGGCCGCGCTCCTCGGCACCTTGATCTCGTCCCACGTTGGCCGATCCGCCGCGATCACTGTGCTTCTCGCACTCATCCTCGCGCCGATCCTTCCCCGCCTCCAGCGCCTGGTCGACCGGGCCCTGTACGGCGACCGCCGCGACCCCGCCCGCGTCGCGTCCCAGGTCGGCGAACAACTGTCCGTCGGGCTCCCCGGCGTCGTCGCGGCCATCCGCTCCGCCCTCCGCTTCCCGTACGTCGGTCTGATTGTCGACAACACGACTGTCGCCACCGACGGCACACCACCGCACACCGTCGTGCCGCTGGAGCTCGAGTACGGCGGCCGGGTCGTCGGAACGCTCGAGGTCGGCGTGCGATCCGGGGAGTCCACGGTGTCGTCGGCGGATCGCGACGTTCTCGCGCTGGTCGCCGTACCGCTCGCCGCGGCCGTGCATGCAACCCGATTGTCGACAGAACTCCAGTCGTCCCGGGAGAAGCTGGTCTCCGCGCGAGAGGAGGAGCGCCGGCGAATCCGCCGCGACCTGCATGACGGTCTCGGTCCCACGCTCACCGGAGTCGCGTTCACTGCCGACGCCGCCGCCAACCTGGTGTCGGCTGATCCGGTCAAGGCGGCGGACCTTCTGGCCACCCTGCGCGCCGACACTCGTACCGCGATCGCCGACGTACGTAGGCTTGTTGACAATCTGCGACCACCCGCGCTGGATGAGCTCGGCCTCGCCGGAGCACTGCGGCAACGCGCGGACCAGTTGTCCTTCCGCGCGGACGGCGCGTCTGTCCACGTGGAAGTTTCGGCCGACGGATTGCCGGCGCTGCCCGCGGCCTTGGAGGTCGCCGCCTATCGGATCGCCACCGAAGCGCTGAACAACGTCGTCAAACACTCGCACGCGACCACCGCCGTACTCGCCCTACGCTGCGGCCCCGACCTCGAAGTAGAAGTTACCGACAACGGCCCACCCAACGGCGCCTGGCGCCCCGGCGTAGGCCTCCAAGCCATGCACGACCGAGCCACCGAACTAGGCGGCCACCTGGAAGCCGGCCCCACCCCCACCGGCGGCAAAGTCCAAGCTCACTTCCCCCTAACCCCAACATGACGCCGCCACTCTGCGTCGCCTCCACTCGGAGCCGACCCGCTCGCGGTTACCAGTCGCGGAGACCGGCTTTGCCTCGAGCCGACTCACCCGCGTCGGGTCGCATCGCGCAGACCGGCTTCACCCGGATCCGACGCGCCCCGGTCCGCTACCCCGGCCTGACCTTCGTCTGGAGCTGATATGACGCCACCCGCCGACCAGCTTTCGCCTGGTCCCGAGACGATTCGCGTCGTGCTTGCCGACGACCACCCGGTTGTTCGTGCCGGGCTCGCTGCCTTGCTCACCTCGCTGCCGGGCATCGATGTGGTCGGTGTCGCCAAGACCGGGCGAGAGGCAGTGCGCGAGGTCCTAACCACCCGGCCGGACGTCGCCGTACTGGACCTGCAGATGCCCGACCTCGACGGATTCGCCGCCACCCGCGAGCTGGTTCGGTCCGCACCGGAGGTCGCCGTACTCGTGTTGACAATGTTCGAGGATGACGACTCGGTCTTCGCCGCGATGCGCGCCGGCGCCCGCGGCTACCTGGTCAAAGGCGCCGAGCAAGAAGAGATCGCCCGCGCAATCCGCGCAGTCGCCGCCGGCGAGGCCATCTTCGGCCCCGGCATCGCCCGCCGAGTCCTCGGCTTCTTCTCCGCCCCACCCCCCACTGCAGACCCGTTCCCCGAACTCACTACCCGCGAACGCGAGATCCTCAACCTCCTGGCCGCCGGCCTCTCCAACCCCGCCATCGCCACCCGCCTCGACCTGGCCCCCAAAACCGTCGCCAACAACGTCTCCGCCATCTTCACCAAACTAGGCATCGCCGACCGCGCCACCGCCATAATCCAAGCCCGCAACGCGGGCCTAGGCACAGACCACCCGTGAACCTCTACCGGATCGCGTTCAGATAACGGTTGCCGATGGTTTTGAGGTGGTCGATCAAGGCAGGTGGGCCGTCGACGTGGAAGTCGAGGCCGAGCATTCCGATGTAGACGGCAACGATCTCCAGCGAATCAGCCCCGGTGACCAGGACGCTCGTATTGTCGTCCACCGACTCCACAATCCCAACGGCAGCATGGATCCGGGACAGGACCTCCTGCGCAGGAGCGAAGACAGTGATCCGCGCGTGCACCTTCCATCCGGTGGTGGCAACGTCTCGCAGTACGAACTCGGTGTAGTCGTCACTCGGCATCGGGCGAGGCTTGTACCGCCGACCCGTTGCCATCCGCAACGACATCCAGTCGACCCGGTACGTCCGCCATACATCCGCCTCATCCCGCGCGACGAGGTACCAATAGCGCTGCCAGCTCACCAGACGATACGGCTCGACCAGAATCGGCAGATCGCTCCCAACTCCCGACCCCGGGCCACGAATCGGCACATCCACAGGGACCTCGTAGTCGAAGCGCAGATAATGCTCATCCCGAATGCTGGCCGCAATAGCAGTCAGCACCCCAGGATCGATCTCCGGATCCGCCACGTTGGAGCCGGTGTTGTCAGGCCCCTTCTCCATCGTGCTGCTGATCGCATTCACCTGCCGCCGGAGCCGATGCGGCAACACCTGCTCCAGCTTGGTCAACGCCCGTACGCTGCTCTCCGCCATCCCGACAACGCCGGCGCCCGTCCGCAGCCCGACGGCGACCGCGACCGCCTCCTCGTCATCCAGCAGCAACGGCGGCAGCTTGGCACCAACGCCCAACTGATAGTGCCCGGCCGCCCCACGCGTCGCATCGACCGGATACCCGAGCTCGCGGAGCCGGTCGATGTCGTTGCGAATCGTCCGCGTCGTCACCTCCAACCGCTCAGCCAACTCCGTGCCGGTCCACGCGGGCCGGGCCTGCAGCAACGCCAGCAGAGACAGTAACCGCGACGAGGTTTCGAGCATGCAGAAAATCATCGCACAAACAGGAACGTAATGTTCCTATATGGATTCTACGGTGAAGCCATGACCACGAACGAGAGCATCCGGCCCTTCACCGTCGACATCGCCCAGGCTGACCTGGACGATCTGCTCGCCCGCCTCGCGCGGACGCGGCTGCCCGAGCCGGCCCCCGGCGACAACTGGGACCTCGGCACCCCGAACCACTACCTTCGCGAGATGGTCGACCACTGGCAGCAAGGGTTCGACTGGCGCGAGCAGGAAGCGCGGATGAACGAGTTCCCGCACGACCTGACCGAGATCGACGGCCAGACCGTCCACTTCATCCACGTGCCGTCCAAGGTCGAGGGCGCGACGCCACTGCTGTTGCTGCACACCTACCCGGGGTCGTTCGTCGACTTCCTCGACATGATCGGCCCGCTCACCGATCCCGTCGCGTACGGCGGCTCGGCCGACGACGCCTTCTCGGTCGTCGTACCGTCGATGCCCGGTTTCGGCTTCAGTACACCGCTGGTCGATCGCGGCTGGACGATGGCTCGGGTCGCTCGCACGTACGACACCTTGATGCGCCGGCTCGGCTACTCGTCGTACGGCGCTCATGGCTCCGACGGCGGCGCGATGGTCTCCCGCGAACTCGGCGTACTGAACCCGGAAGGCTTCCTCGGTCTGCATGTGCTGCAACTGTTCTCGTTCCCGTCCGGCGACCCGGCCGAGTTCGAGAAGTTCACGCCCGAGGACTACGCGGCGCTCGAGCACCTGAAGTGGTTCCAGTCGGTCGGCGGGTACAACGCGATCAACGCGACCCGGCCGCAGACCGTTGCCGTCGGCATCTCCGACTCACCGGTCGGGCAACTCGCCTGGAACGAACTCTTCAACAACTTCGGCGACGGCACCAGCCTGGTCTCCCGCGACCAGATCCTGACCGAGGTCTCCCTGTACTGGTTCACGAACACGTCCGCCGCAGCCGGCCGTTACCACTACGAAGAGGCTCACGCCGGCATCGAACCCCAGCTCAACCACGCCCCGACCGGCGTCGCCGTCTTCGCCGACGACTTCAAGACCATCCGCCCGCTCGCCGACCGCGACAACACCAACATCGTCCACTGGTCGAACTTCGACAAAGGCGGCCACTTCGCCACCCTCGAATGCCCCGACGACGTCACCGACGACCTCCGAACCTTCTTCCGCAACCTGTAACCGGCCGCCGCACCAAAGGGGAGCCCGGAGTGCTCGCGCACTCCGGGCTCCTTTGGGCTCCACCCTTCTGGAGGGAGGTCCGGGCAGAGCTTCCTATCACGGGCCCGCAACCGGCGAGGACCACTGAACCCGAACCACCCACCCCCACCAACGTCATCCCCGAACTCCGCCTTCGACGCTACGCCGAACTCCCCGCTCCGACAACGACTCACCCAATCGCACAGAGCGTTTAAACGCTCGCTCTGGCTAATGCCTGGTGAGAAAGGCCGTGAGCGACTCTTCCCGCTCCTCGAATGTCGGCCGGTCGATACCGATCGAGTCGCCTTCAAGGGTCAAGGTCACCGTCGCCGGGTTCTTCCGCCGGCGAATCCAATCCCCGAGTACGGCGACCACGGTCTGCTCCGCGCCCGCGCCCATCAACGCCACCGCGATCGCCACCGAATCATCTGACGGCTCAACGACATCCTGCGTAGGGAGTTCCTCCCCCGCGAGTTCCTTGCGCAACTGCAGGAGGGCCTTCACGCACTTCTTCTCATTGACCCCGTGATCGGTCGACACCCGTACCTCGACCCAGCGCCCTTCGCCCATCCCAGCTCCTCCAACGGTTGCGTCCGGCCCCATTCCCTGGCCTGTGGATAACTCCGGCGTCGCATCCTTCCCGACTCCTATCCTGATCAAGACGTCCCCCAACCGGAAGGATCTCGATGCCTTTCAACGAAGCGCCCCACATCCTCCCCGACGGCGCGCACGTCTGGGTACAGCCCACCGCCGAGGCGTCGAAGTACCTCCCAGACCTCCTCAGCCTCTTCCGCGCCGGCAGCACCGAGCCCTTGGTCTTCGGCGACGAAGGCGAGCCCGAAGCAGCCATCATCCCGGTCGACATCTGGCGCGCCCTGGTGGCCGTAGCCACCGACGAAGACGGCTATGACCTCAGCCACCTTCTCGTCCAGGCTCGCCCCGAGCTTCACTGAGGCGTCAGCCGAACGCCCGCGCCACCCGGTGGTACCGATCGCCGACCGCGCGGACCGCCTCGGCCAACTCCGGCGCATCCAGTACTTCGAAGTCCGCGTCCAGCAACCCCAGCCACAACGCCAACTGATGTGGATCGTCCGACCCCATCTCGACGATGCAGGTGTTGTCGTCAATCACTTGGGGCTCGATCGGGATCGGCATCCGGTTCCGCACGTACAGACTCGACGCCGCCACCCGGATCCGAGCCCGGTAATGCCACGACGCCTTCCCCACAGACCGCCGTACGAACTCTCCCGCATCCTCGGGCAACTCCCGCGGCACGAACCTGGGGCCGTTGGGCGTCCTGGGGTGCATCCGATCCACCCGGAACGTCCGCCACCCCTCCCGCCCGTTGTCCCAAGCAACCAAATACCACCGCCTCCCCCAAGCCACCAACCGATGCGGCTCCACCACCCGAGGCGGCCGTACGTCGTCCTGCTGCGCGGCCTCACCACCATCACGCTGCTCGTCACCCCAAACCCCACCACCCGAACCGCCGGCGTAGTCGAACCGCAGCCGCTCCCGATCCCGGATCGCCGACGCGATCGCCGTCAACACCTCAGCATCAACCCGCGGCCCGCCCCCACCCACAGCAACCGTCGCCCCCGCAACCGCCCGCACCCGATGCCGCAATCGCGACGGCAACACCTGCTCCAACTTCACCAACGCCCGTACCGACGTCTCCTCAATCCCCGCCACACCCCCAGCCGCCGCGGTCCGCAACCCCACCGCAACAGCCACCGCCTCCTCGTCATCCAGCAACAACGGCGGCAACTCCCCACCAGCCCCCAACCGATACCCACCCGCCACCCCCGGCCGCCCCTCAACCGGATACCCCAACCCCCGCAACCGCTCCACATCAGCCCGCAAAGTCCGCGTAGAAACCCCCAACCGCCCCGCCAACTCCGCCCCCGCCCATTCCCGCCGAACCTGCAACAACGCCAACAACCGCAACAACCGAACCGACGTCTCCAACATGAGCCCATCGTCCCACCAATCCCGGAACAGAACCTTCCGCGATTCGATGTCGCTTACGCTTACGCCTCCGCCGCCGCTGGTAATGCTCGACCCGTGCGCCGCGATCATGCCGAAAAACTGCTACACATCTGCTGCAATGCAGCGATAATTCACAAGCAAGACGTCGTCACAGATTCACAGATTCACGCGTCGGTCTGGCGGTATACGCTTGATCTCGGGAACCATTGTCTCCAGCTCTGAAGTAATGACAAAGACCCGGCCTCTCGCTTTACTCAACATTCGCTCGGGATTTTCCCGGAACAGGGCGCCAAATACCTTGTCGACAGCAGTCAGAGAAAGAGCCCTAACAAGATCATCGTGTCGCCCGAGCAAGTCAGGAAGATCCTCCACGCCCACACCTGCCGCAGCCAAAAGTTCCTCCACTGTAAGCACCAGCCTGCGTAGATCCTTCGGCAGCGAGTAACTTGGCAACACATCGCGAAGCACCACAAGGATCTCATTTCGGCGATCGAAGGTGCCATATGGCGGGTCGTCCGCAGCGTCAGCGACGGACGCGATGTTCTCAAGAACGTGGTCTACGACCTCGAGCAAACCCCGAAGTTGACCGTCTAACCGATGCTCACGCCAAGAAAATCTGCCGCCCTTGTAGATCAGGTCATGAGTCGATTCCTGCAAAGCATGCTGAATGTATGTCGTAAACTGCAATTCAATTCGAATTTGAGCAAACTCTGGATGCCGCAGTAGATAGTCCGCCGGCAGTCTGACGATTAGATGAGGCTGCTGATACTTAAAGTCACTCGGATTCCCGACATTTGTGTTTTTCTCAGCAATAACGTCAGAGAACGAAGCTCGAGAAAGTTCGAGAGCTTCGTTAACCTGAGATGAATGCAAGAGGACTGCGCGCGCTGCAACCAGATCGTCCAGGTCAAAGAGAGACCTACAGTCACCACGCTGCAGCTTAGCCAGCACAGACTCGTCATCCTTCACGCGAGTCTGGATAGCGACCGGGCGCAGATCGATCAGATCAGACTGCAGTCTGGACCGGACGAATTCCTCAACTTGCTCCAAGTCACGCCTCACTTCGGCCCAGCGAGACGTAAATGAGCCTGGGAGTAACATGTCTATCTACCCGTCAACACGTCTTTCAACTGTTGAGTCCTGAGCTCTCTATTTGCCTTCTTGTTCGAGCCCTGGACAGACGCCAGAAGATAATCGCGTGCCCTATCGGACGACTGCTCGGCAATCTCCGCAGCGAAATCCTCGAGCTTGCCAGCCGCCAGAATGACGTCGAGCGACACTTCAGCGGCGATAAGTTCAGTGACAGCAGCCCAAAGTGAATAAAAGTCGGCAATGTTCGCAAATCGAGTCGCCTTGAGCGCGTAGATGCCATCCAGCTCCCGGAGAAAGTCTTGAGTTGCTAGAAAATCTTTGTCGGCCTGTTCCTCATTGGAGATTTCGCGATCGTTCTTCGCATAGAAATCTTCTAGATAGTCTTTACCTTCTTGAGTGCCCGCCAGGCTAATTACATACAATTCCGAAACATATTCTACATCGATCATTCGGCGTATGCGAGCTGGAGTGGCAATCCCGAGCTGAGTCCAAAACGGGTGTTCGGCAAGTCCCTCAACTTTCTTAATGAACTCTCCACCGAACCGAGCATGACGAAGTTCTTGCTTATTCAATCTCGCCACATTTCGATTCAACCTGTCGAATGCTTCATTAAGTTCCGTCGACGATGCGTTCGAGATATTCTCGACAGCTAAACTGTACTCCAAGATTGCCACCTGAACCTCTGGAGATAATTCCGAGAAATAGACGTCTCCGAGTCCAACATCATCCAGCGATTCCGGGGTTTGAAACTCGTCTGCCACGAACTCGAACAGAGCAGTCAGCCGCTGCTTGCCATCGATCACGTGGTATGTGGTCGGTTGCCCTGGCGACACTTCAACCTGGAGAAAGATGGTCGGCGCAGGATAGTTTCGAATGATGGAATCGATGAAGAATTGCTTGTACTCAACATTCCACACGCTTCTGCGCTGGTATGGAGGATCCAGGTCGAGTCGCCGGGCGGATTGCTGGTCTAAGAACCAACTAACCGCCTGCGTGTTTGGATTGCGCTTGAAACCTGCTCTGTAGTTGTTCAATGATCCGCCCCATGTAGCATCTTTTGAATTCCTGAAGCCTGGAAGTCCAGACAACCTGATCAGACAGCGCCGCGACAGTCGATGCCGACTGGAGCGAGCGCTGCTGCTAAAGATTTGTAGCAGATACGCAAGGCATCTGACGAGAGGCGGCCGCAGATCGATATCCAATCTCGGCGTAAATCGGACCTCAGCTTCTGTCATCGCTCGACTCGATCGGAGAATCTGTCTTCGAGGGTCGAGGTTCTGAGCCGGCGATCACTCGCGCAGTCGGGACCTTCGCAACACCGAGCGCTGCACGGGTCCTCCGTATCAGATAGCGATGCTGACCTCCTCGATGGCCCTACCGTCGAAGGTGTCCTTGGCAATCGAGTCAGTGCGTCTTAGGCTGCGCCTGGTGGGAGGTGGCGAGACTGGCCGTCAGGTCTCTCGACGAACGAGGGCTTCGCAAGCTTGCGGGGCCTGATGCGGCAACCGATGGCATGGTCCACCTCTACCGACCGATTTCCGAGGGCTAAATGCGCGACGGGAAAGACCGGCAAGTCATCGGCAATTCAGGACCTGAACCTCCAGCCCGCGAGACATACTGACGCATTCAGGCAAGTATCCACGGAAAGCGAGATGGCCACATGGCGGTAGTTAATCTGTTCTTTAAGGATCCTAGAAATTCGAGACCGCATCCAACATTCGTTGAGTGCGGCTGGAGTGTGATTAACGCAGGCAAGCAGCATCTTCTCCAACTGAGCACCTTCGGGTCCGACACTCGACAGTCGGAGAAGAAGGTGAGCCAGACGATTCAAATAGACGAGGCGGCCGCCGAAGAACTAGTCAAGATAATCAAGGCCGCATTTCCGCGGATTCGAGCATGACGTGGACGATCGCTGGAGTTTCGCGCGCGCCACGGTCATCTACGGCCACGTGTCGTGGGTCCCCTGCCACAGTGTTGCTCCGGTGACGCGGGTCACCGTTTCGACCGTCGGCCACACTACGAGTACCCACTCGAGGCGCGGTCCGCGCGGTCGAGGCCGAGTTACTCAACAAGGCTCCGCGCATATTTGAGGAAATCGTCCGGGCAGCAAAAAACCTCCTCTAACGGCCCGATTCGAGTGGCTCGATCAAATCCGAGGTGGCGTACAGGCGGGATTGGAGAGTCATCCAGGTAGTCAACATCGCTCAATTCTCTGGGCCGGCATCCGTTCATATCTTCTGGACAGTGGCGCCCGGGCTAGCCGCGCGACTGAGGAGTCGGAGGACACCCGGTCTGCTCGCGCCGAGCCGCAGTCCACCGCAAGTGGGCGAGTAGTTCGCGGGTTGGGGCCTACCGAGTGAGGTCGGCGGTGAATTGGTAGGCGTCGCCTCTGTAGTGGTTGGTGCCGGAGAGGAGGGGGGTGGTGGTGTCTTGGGCGAAGGCTATTTCGGTGGCTACGAGGATGGCGCCGCCGGTGGGGAGGTTGAGGAGGGTGGCGAGGGTGGCGTCGGCGTTTTGGGCTTGGACTGTGTAGCGGGAGTAGGAGAACTCGATGCCGTGGGTGGAGAAGAGTTCGTAGAGGGATGCGTTGGTCAGGTCGGCGGTGGGTAGCCAGGGGGCGATCGCGACCGGGATGACGAGGTCCTCGACGGTGACTGGGCGGCCGTCCATGCCTCGGAGGCGGCGGATGGCTACGACGGGGGCGGTGGGGGCGAGGTGGAGGCGGTGGGCCTCGTCGAGGGTGGCTGGGCGTTCGCGGTGGTCGAGGATGTCCGAGCTGGGGCGGAAGCCCAGTTCGTGAGCCATCTCGGTGAAGGACTGGAGTCGGCTCGGGGGCTCACGGAGTACGAGATCGCGGACGTACCAGCCTCGTTGGGGTGACGGGACGATCAGGCCCTCGTCGGAAGCGGCTTGAAAGCCGGCCCGGACGGTCATGCGGCTGAGGCCGGTCTCGATGGCGAATTGCCGTTCGCTCGGCAGGCGGCTTCCGCTCGGGTACCGGCCGCTGACGACCCCCTCGAGGATCCGTTTCCTGACGCGTTCAACTGCGGGTTCCCCTACTGTCACGGCCGCAACTATACCAGTTGACGGCGTTCCCGAGGCATTAGAAGACCAAACTGGTTGGGACTGGCATAACTGGTTTCAGCGTCGTAGGGTGGCCGGAAGTCACGGGAACGGACGAAGGAGTCACGATGGTCACCAGGCGAACGGTGTTGAAGTCGGGAGCCGCACTCGGCCTGTTCACGCTGGCTGGTTGCGCGCCGCAGGGCACCAAGGCGAGCAGCGCCCCGTCCACGCCTGCCAAGTCGGTCGATGTCGCCGCGGCCGGCACGGTGACGCTGTCGATGCTGGACTTCTGGGGCGGTGATTCCGCCAAGTGGGTGGGCAACGCGGTGAAGGCGTACCAGCAGAAGTACCCGAACGTGACCATCAAGCGCACGTCCGTCGACTGGGGTCAGCTGACCCAGACGGCCAACCTGCGGTTGAAGGAGAAGAACCCGCCGGACATCATCACGGTCAACAACGGCTGGCAGTCGCTGGGCACGCTGTCCAAGGCCGGGCTCGTCCTCAACCTGGACGGCTACTCGAAGTCGTTCGGCTGGGACAGATTCCCGAGCACGATCCTGCGCCAGACCCAGTTCACGGCCGACGGCACGGAGATGGGCTCGGGTTCGCTGTTCGCCACGCCGGTCGCCAGTTCGTCGCTGATCGGCCTCTACTACAACAAGACAATCCTGGAGCGGGTGGGTGCCACGGTGCCTACCGACCTCGCGTCGTTCGAGGATGCCTGCACGAAGGCGAAGGCTGCGGGCGTCGTGCCGATCGGCTACGGGTCCCAGGACAAGGGGTCGTCGACGGCGATCCTGCTGGCTCTGCAGGACTTGTTCGGCGATCAGAAGAAGATCAACGACTTCGTGTACTCGACCGGGTCGGTCAAGGCCGATGAGATCGGCATGAAGGACGCGGCGGAGCGGCTGAAGTCGTACCAGGACAAGGGCTGGCTCACGCCGAACCATGCCGGCATCCAGTTCGCCGACGCCGGCGATGCCTTCCTCAAGGGAAAGTCCGCGTTCCGCTTCGAGTACACCGGAACCTTGGCCTTCCAGGGTGCACAGAAGCAGGAGTACGGCTACGTGCAACTCCCGCAGGTCACGGGCGGGAAGGTCGTCGGTACAGGCGCGTCCACCGCGGTCGCGCTCGGCTCGAAGTGCAAGAACCCGGATGTCGCCGCCTCGTTCCTCGACTTCCTCGCCGGCCCGCAGACCGCGCAGTACGTCGTGGAGAACGGCTTCCTGCCGCTCCTGAACGACGTCAAGGCGCCGGCGGACAACCCCGAGTTCGGTACGGAGATCACCGGTCAGCGGTCGCTGGACAAGGACAACGGCTACGTCCCGTACTTCGACTGGTCCACGCCCTCGATGCTCGACACGCTCGGTGGACAGGTCCAGCAGTTGCTGGCCGGCCGCAGTACACCGGACGCGCTCGTGAAGGCGGTTCAGGCCGACTACGACAAGTTCCAGACCGCCCGATGACCGTTCAGACCTCACGTCTGAGCGTCCGAGCCAGGCCGAGGACGCGAGCCGTCTCGCGACAGACCCGCAAACGGCGCTGGATCGGACTGCTCTTCCTGTCCCCCGCCCTCCTGCTGTACGGCGCGATCGTCCTCGTGCCGTTGATCCAGACGGTGAACTACTCCTTCTACAAGTGGGACGGCGTCAGCGAACCGACCTGGATGGGGCTGCAGAACTACCTGGAGTTCGGACGCGATCCGCGGATGTACGCCGCCTTCGGGCACGTGCTGGTGCTCATCGTCATGTTCGGTCTGATCCCGCTCGGCCTCGGGTTGATCAGTGCGGCCTTGCTCAGCCGGGCGAAGATCCGTGGCGAGGGCATCTACCGCTGGTTCCTCTTTCTCCCGCAGGTGTTGACGAGTGTCGTCGTGGCGATCATCTGGAAGCGCATTTACGCGCCCGATGGTCCGTTGAATACCGTGCTGCGCTGGGTCGGCCTGGACAGCCTCACCCGCAACTGGCTTGGTGATTTCACCTGGGCCCTTCCGTCGCTCGGCATGATCGGGGTCTGGGGCGGCTTCGGATTCACCATGGTCCTGTTCCTGGCCGGCATCCTCGCCATTCCGGACGAGCTCTATGAGGCGGCCCGGTTGGACGGATCGACACGGTGGCAGGAGTTCTGGCTGATCACCCTGCCCAGCCTGCGCGGACAAATGGCCATCGCATTGACCCTGACCATCACCGGTGCGCTCCGGACTTTCGACATGGTCTACATCACGACCCAAGGCGGCCCCGGGGACGCGACGACGACTCCGGCGCTGCTCCTGTACCAGTTGGCGTTCGTCAATCCCGATGTCGGCAAGGCGTCTGCCACTGGCGTCGTACTCGCCCTGCTGTGTCTCGGGATCGCGGTCGGCATCACGCGGATGATGGAGAACAAGGACCGATGATCTCCAGGTACGAGCGTCTCTCGAACTACGTGATCGTGATTGTGCTGACAGTCGCGGTGCTCTTCCCCGTCGCCTGGTTCGTGCTGACCTCCGTCAGCCCCAACACCTCGGGCGCTCTTGACCTGTCCAGGATCTCGTTGAGCAACTTCAGCGCGGCCTGGCGAGACGGGAACCTCGCGCACTCCATGTACGCGTCTCTCGTCATCACGGTGTCCGCTGTCATCGGACAGACGATTCTCGCGATCCTGTCCGGCTACGCGTTCGGCGTCCTCGGCGTGGTCGGCGAGCGGTTCCTGTTCCCGGTCATTCTGCTGGGGATGATGGTCTCGACCGAGGTGATCGTGATCCCGCTGTACTACGAGTTCCAGCGCGTCGGCCTGACCAACTCCTGGCTGGGACTGGTCATCATTCAGCTCGGGATGGGCGTTCCGTTCGGGACCTACTGGATGCGGGCGACGTTCAGAGCCCTGCCTCGGTCGGTGATGGACTCGGCGGCTGTCGACGGCGCGGGCGTGTGGAGCACCTTGTGGCGCATCCTCGTCCCGATGGCCCGTCCCGCAGTGCTGACGTTGGTGATCTTGTCGTTCATGTGGACGTGGAACGACTTCTTCCTGTCGCTGATCTTCCTCGGCGACCCGGAGAAGCAGACCGCGACCGTTGCCCTGGGCGCCTTTCAGGGCCGGCATGTCCTGCAGGTGAACCTGATGGCGGCCGGCTCGCTGATCGTCTCGTTGCCGGTCGTGGCCCTCTACCTGTTCTTCCAGCGTGAGTTCATCAGCGGCGTGATGGCCGGCGCGGTCAAGGAGTGACGTGGCGACACCTATCACCGTGATGCCCTCGGCCGCCGAGATCGGCGAGGTCGTCGCGCAGCAGATTCTCGACGGCCTCGCCGCGTCGGATCGCTACGTTGTCGGCTTTCCGGCCGGCCGCAGTGCGACTCCGGTGGCTGCGGCCTTGGATCGGCTCGCGCATCAGAGCGGAGTCCGTGTCGACAATCTGCGGATCGTGATGATGGACGAGTACGTCACCGGCCACGCCGGAGAGTGGAAGCTCCTCTCCCCGCTCACGCCGCACAGCTGCATCGGATGGGCCCGGCGGAATCTCCTCGAGCCTCTCGACGACCTTGGCCTGCGATCGACCAGCCTCATCGCCCCCGACCCCAACGAGCCCGCTGCCTTCGAGAAGGAGCTCATCGATGGAGGCGGCATCGACGTGTTCCTGCTGGCCAGTGGCCAAGGCGACGGTCACGTCGCGCTGAACGGGCCGGGTACGCCGCGGAACGCACCCACGCGCGTCGTCGAGTTGCCGGAGTCGACCCGCAGGGACAACGTGTCCACGTTCCCGAGTCTGCGGTCGCTCGAGGACGTCCCGGCGTACGGCGTCACGATCGGTACGGCGGAACTCGCGGCGCTCTCGCGCTCGGTGGTGATGCTGCTGTGGGGGCCGAACAAGGCGTACGCCTTCGACCGGATCCGCCGGGCCGACAGCTACGCCGCGGAGTGGCCGGCGACGATCGTGCACGACTGCCACAACGCCCGTATCTACGCAGACGAACAAGCCGCACAGTCAGAACGAGAAGGGGTCTCATAGGACATGGCTCGAATCAAGATGGCCTACATCGGCGGAGGATCCTCCAGAGCGGCCGGGACCATGGCGTCGTTCTTGTGGCATGGGCCCGAGTTCGCGGGATCCGAGGTCGTGCTGATCGACAAGGACCCGGAGCGGCTGGAGACCGTCCTCAAGATCGCCAGGAAGCTCGCTGCGGAAGGCGGTGACGGCATCACCGTCACGGCGACGACGGACCAGCGCGCCGGCCTGGCCGACGTCGACGCCGCGCTAACCAGCTACCGTCCCGGCAACTTCGCCGCCCGCGCGCTCGACGAACGCATTCCGATCAAGCACGGTGTCATCGGTCAGGAGACGCAAGGTCCTGGCGGATTCTTCATGGCGCTGCGTTCCATCAACGACATGCGCACCATCACCGACGACCTGCAGGCCGTGGCTCCGGACGCGGTGATCTTCAACTACACCAACCCGGTCAACATCGTCTCCCAGGCTGTCGCCGACCACACGCCCGTACCGATCTACTCGATGTGCGAGGGGCCGATCGTGTTCCCGCCCGTCGTCCTCCGGGCCGCCGGGCTCGACCCCGAGCGAGCCAAGGTCACCATGGCCGGCGTGAACCACAACTGCTGGAGCTACGAGCACCTGTACGACGGGGAAGACGTCATGCCGCTGCTCGACGCGGCGTGGGAACGGCGCAAGGACGACCCGACCCTGGATCCGAACTCCAAGCGTGCACTGCACCTCGCCGTGGTCATGCGGTCGATTCCGTCGGACTACTTCAACTACTACTACTTCCGGAACGAGGTGTTCAGGGATCAGCAGGCCGCGCCCCGGACCCGGTCGGAAGTGATCATGGATGCGGTTCCGGGGTACTGGGATCACTACCGCGAACAAGCTGAGTCCAGCCATCCCCACCTCGACCCGGCCCGGTCGCGGGGCGGGATCCACGAACTCGAACTGGCCATCGACGTGATGAGTGCCTACTACAACGACACGGGCGCGCGGCTGCCCGTCAACCTTCCGAATGCCGACAATGCACTGCCCGGCTTCGATGCGGAGACCGTCGTCGAGGTCTACTGCAGCGTGGACCGGAAGGGCTGCCACATCGAGCCGCAGCAGCCGCTGCCGCTCGCCGTCCGTGGCATCACGCGTCAACTCGCCGACTACCAGATGCTGGCCGCCAAGGCTGCCTGGGAAGGCACGCGGGCCGATGCGATCCGTGCGCTGGTCGCGAACCCGCTGGTGCCCGACCTGTCCATCGCCGAGAACTTGTACGACGAGATGGCCGCGGCGCACGCGGCGTACCTGCCGGAAAGACTTCTTCAGTGACGGACGTCTTTCTTGCGGTCGATGCCGGGAACACCAAGACCTGGGCGGGGCTGACTACGGCCGATGGCGAGCTCGTCGGCCTCGCTCGTGGTGGCGTCGGCGACATCTACGCGCCGGCCGGGGCTGAGGCGGCGAAGGCTGTCGTCCTTGGCCTGGTCGGCGACGTACTCGAGTCGGCGGGACTCCGAGCATCCGACATCAAGCACGCGGCGTTCCGCTTGGCGGGCGTCGATTGGCCGGCGGACGCGCAGTTCTGGAGTGCGACTCTAGAGCCACGCTTCAGTGATCTCAGTATCAAGAACGACGGGTTCGCCCTGATCCGGTGTGGGCGGCTCGATGGGCAGGGGATCTCCGTCGTACTGGGCACCGGGGCCGCGCTGGCGGGCAGGGGCCCGGTGAAGGAGTGGGCGCTGTCGTGGTGGCTGCAGCATCCGCTCGGCGCCGCGGGCCTGGTCGGCGAGGCACTGCGAGCCGTGTACCTGTCGGAGCTCGGACTGGGCGAGTCGACGAAGCTCACCGCCGTACTGCCTCCGCTGTTCGATGTGTCGACGCCGGAGGAGATGCTCGAGCTGACCACCAAGCGGGAGAACACGTTCAACTTCGCGACGTTGGCCGCGCATGCTCCGTCGGTTCTGGCACTGATCGAGGACGACGCTGTTGTGGCTGGGCTCGTGGAGACGCAGGCGTCGCGCCTGGCCGACTACATCGTCAGCCTCGCCAGCAACTGTGGACTGACCGAGCCCGTGACCGTCGTTGCCGGCGGCGGCCTGCTCCGGGAGCCGGGCGCACCTGTGTTCGCAGCGCTCCGCCGTACGTGCGAGGACCGTGAACTCAACCTCGACCTTCGGCACACCCAGGATCCTGCGCTCGTCGGCGCGCTCCTGGACGCGTTGGCCGAAGGTGGGGTGCAGCCGACCGAGGCGGTGCGGAGCAGGTTGTCGGAGGCGGCGCGCACTCACGGCTGACTCAGAAGCTCTGGTGATGGGACTGAGCTGATTCTCTTGTTGGAAGTCTTAGCGGGCGCGCGGGAGGGTGGAGGTATGGACTTTACTCAGCTTGGACGTACGGGACTGAACGTCAGTCGAATCGTGTTGGGGACGATGAACTTCGGACCTCACACCGAGGTGGCGGATGCGCACGCGATCATGGACGCGGCGCACGAGAAGGGGATCAACTTCTTCGACACCGCCAACGGGTACGGGCGGGCGATCTACCCGGGGCGGACCGAAGAGATCATCGGTGAGTGGTTCGCCAAGGACCCCGGGAACCGGCACAAGACGGTGCTGGCGACCAAGGTCTACGGAGACATGGGCGACGGGTGGCCCAACGAAGGCAAGCTGTCGGCGCTGAACATCCGGCGGGCGTTGGACGCGTCGCTGAAGCGGCTGCAGACCGACTACGTGGATCTGTACCAGTTCCACCACGTGGACCGGAACACCCCGTGGGACGAGATCTGGCAGGCGATCGAGGTCGCCATCCAGCAGGGCAAGATCCTGTACGCCGGATCCTCCAACTTCGCGGGATGGCACATCGCGCAGGCGCAGGAGGCGGCGGCGCGGCGCAACTACATCGGCCTGGTCAGCGAGCAGTCGATCTACAACCTGCTCGTGCGGGACGTCGAGCGCGAGGTGCTGCCGGCGGCGCAGGAGTACGGCCTCGGCGTGATCCCGTGGTCGCCGCTGCAGGGCGGTCTGCTCGGTGGCGTCATCCGCAAGGAGAACGAGGGCGTACGCCGGCTCGAGGGTCGCGCCAAGGAGACCCTGGAGCGGCTGCGTCCGCAGATCGAGCAGTACGAGGCCTTCGCCGACGAGCTCGGCCACGAGCCCGGTGAGGTCGCCCTCGCCTGGCTGCTGCACCAGCCCGCCGTCACCGGCCCGATCGTCGGCCCGCGCACGATGGCGCAGCTCGAGTCCGCCGTACGCGCCGTCGACGTCAAACTCGACGAGAAGGCCCTGGCCCGCCTCGACGAAATCTTCCCGGGCTACAAGACCGCCCCCGAGGACTACGCCTGGTAACAGGCCCCGGTCTGATGGGTTGACCCATCAGATGGCGGGTTCACCCAGCGGAATCCGATGGGTGAACCCGCCATCTCGTGGGCTCACCCATCCGCCGCGGGTGGGTGGTGGGCTCAGGCGGCGGCCGGTCTTACTTGTGGACGGCGGTGGTGGGGAGCATGCCTATGAGGGCGTCGGCGGCTAGGGAGGCGGCGGGGCTGGTGGGCATGGCTACTGAGACTTGCCAGTCGGAGGCGCTGCCGGGGGTGAGGGGGACGGTCATGTGGTCGCCTCGTTTGGCGGCGATGCGTTCGGGGACGAGGGCCACGCCAAGGTTGTGGGCGACCAGGGCGAGGAGAGTGTGTACGTCGTTCACCTCGATCGTCACAGGGTGCGCAACGCCGGCGGTGGCGAAGGCGCGGTCGGAGATGGCGCGGGCTCCCCAGGTCGGGTCGAAGTCGACGAACGACTCCCCCACCAGGTCGTCCAAGGAGACGGCGATCGCCGACGCCAAGCGGTGGTCGGGGGCGCACACGAGGACCATCGACTCGGTGGACAGCGGACGAAGGTCGAGGCCGTCGACCGGGTCGCCGGCGGTGGCGACGAACGCGATGTCGAGCCGCCCGGAGGCGAGTTCGTCGAGCATCGGCGTGGAGCCGCCCTGGCGGACCTCGATCTCGACGCCCGGGTAGGCGGAGCGGAACTTGGCCAGCAGAGCCGGTACGTCGACCACACCCAGGCACTGCTCGAGCCCAACAGTCAGGTGACCACGGAGCAGCCCCTGGACCGCGGCGACCGCGTCCTTGGCAGCCTCGGCGGCGGCGAGCGTACGGCGTCCTTCGCACAGGAGGGCACGCCCGGCCTCGGTGAGCTCGACGCTGCGGGTGTTGCGGAGGAAGAGCGGAGCGCGAAGCTCCCGCTCGAGCGCCCGGATGGAGGCGGACAGGCCGGACTGCGAGATCGACATCGCCTCGGCCGCCCGGGTGAAGTGCTTCTGCTCGGCCACCGCGACGAAGTGTTCCAAGTGCCTCAGCTCCATGACTCAGAAGTCTAGTCGATCGAACCAACGCGATTCACCTGTCCCAACTCTCAGGACCGCGCGCAGGCGGGATCGAAGCGCACGGACCGGGGTCGATAGGGTGTGGCTATGGCGGATGAGGAGTTTCGGGTTGAGGTTGTGCTCGGGAACGAAGAGCACGGATTGACGTTCTGGGAGCGGTTCCGGGTGCACGATCTGGACGACGACGCACGCAAGCGGCTCGGCAGTCAGGTGACGGTGACCCGCGACGGGAACCGGATGCTGCTGTACACGCACACCCTCGAGGACGCCCAGGAGGCGGAGCGCACCGCCAAGGCATTGGTTGCCGACGACAACATCATCGCCGAGTACACGGTGACGCGGTGGAACCCGTCCGAGCAGGACTGGACCGACCCGAGCGTCCCGGTCGGCGAGCACGACGCGGCCAGTGACGCCGCGAAGAACAAGGGCATGGAGGTGCCGGACCCCCGGTACGTCGTGATGCAGGCCTACAAGCCGGAGTTCCTCCGCGACCTCGGGCTGTAGACAGCTACGGGGTCCCGTGACCGACCCACGTGAGTAGTCCCAGCTCCGGCTCGTGACGAGGACCGAATTGGCCGCCGTCGACCGTGATCAGTTCGGCGGCGGGCAACCGGCGTACGAGCCACTCGCCGTGTGCGACCGGGACCGAGGTGTCCCCGCGCCAGAACACCGGCGCGCCCTCCGGATCACTCCACACGCACACCTCGAGCTTCCGGCCATCCGGCGCGCTCACCGTTTGCCCAGCCATCGCCCCTCCCTCGTCACGAGAGTAAGCCGAATTCACCAGCCGGGGATGTAGCCGGTCTGTGCATGGATTCGACCAGCAGCCGCAGCGTGGAGGGCGGCGTCGTCGTCGCGTCCCAGCGCGGTATCGCAGCGAGCGAGCAGGTCCTGGGCGTGGTACGTGCCGACGCAGTACTCGACAGCCTCGAGTTCGGTGAGGGCTGCGGCGGCGAGTTCATGGGCGAGCGCCGTACGCCCCTCGCGGAACGTGCATTCGGCCAGCCAGTAGTGGACGTCGGCGAGGATCGTGCCGTAGCCCGACTTGCCGGCCGCGGTGTCGACCTGTTCGAAGTACGAGCGCGCCGCCGCGTGGTCGGCGTCGTGCAGGTGGATCTCGCCGATCACGAGCCGGCTGAAGCATTCGTGGTAGTTCGAGGAGACCTCGAGACTGTCCGCGAGGGCATCCGATGCGTGCTGGAGCGCCGTCGCGTGGTCGTGGAGCCGCCGGTGGAACTCGGCCAGTTGGAGCTTCCAGGCGATCAGGTCCAAGCGGCTGCCGTCCGGCGGCGAGGCCAGGTCGGCCGCGGCTTCGTCGTACCTGCCGAGATCGAGGTACGCCGCCGCCCGGTTGATCCGCACCACCGGGGAATCGCCCGCCGCGGTCAGTGCCAGGCACTCGGTCGCGCACTCGATGGTGTCCCGGAACCGTCCCAGATGCAGATAGTTGAGCGACTGGTTCAGCAAGGCCGTCGGCAGGCGGTCGATCTCGCCGATGGAACGGAACAGCTCGATGCCGGCGGCGAGCAGTTCCGCGGACTTCCGCAACTGGCCCTGATCATTGGAGGCGAGACCGAGGTTGCACAGCAACGCCGCCTCGCCGAGGACGAACCCACCCGACCGGTACAGCTCGATCGCGTTCTCACCGTGCACGGTCACGCTCTCGGCGTCGCCGGTGATCCGCGCCAGCACCCCGAGCGCGTGCTCCATCGCGCCCCGAGCCAGTGGGTCTTGCGGCGCGGACCTGACGCCGAGCTCGACCAGCTTGCGCCACAGGTCGGTCAGGCTGTGTTGATAGAGGTACGGCCGCAGGATGTCCGCGACCAGCCAGGCCGTATCGGACGGGCCTACGGCCAGAGCCCGCGTGGCGACGGCCTCGATGTTCACGAGCTCGGATTCGAGCCAGTCCGTCGGGTCATCGACCGGCACACGCTGGTACGACGTGACCGGCAACCGCACCGCTGTCGGGAGCAACGCATGCACCGCGAAGTCCGCCGTGCCGATGTACCAAGCACACAAGGCGTTCCAGGCCTCGAGCTCCGGAGTCCCGAGGTGGACGCCGTATTCCTTGACGAGGTCGTGCATGACGTAGCGACCGCGTCCGACCGGCTGGAGGAGGCCGGCGGATTCCAGCCGGGTGAGGACATCGGCGTACTCAGGACCGATGAGGGCTTCGGCGGCGCGTTCGCCGAACTCGGGACCGGGGAACAGAGACAGGAGGCGGAAACCGCGTTGGACGGCGGGGTCCAGGAGATCGTACGACGTGGTGAAGGCGGTGCTGACCGCGGTGTCGTCGTCGATGGTGAGGAGTGGGAGTGCGCCGGCGGCACGCATGCGGGAGACGAGGCCGGCCACGGATCCGTGGGTCGCGACGGCACCCGCGATGCGGAGTGCGAGAGGCAGACCGGCGCACATCGCGACGAGCTCGGCCACCGCGTCCTGCAAGTCGTCAGGGGCCGGACGGCTGAGGAGTGAGGTGACCAGGGACGCGCCGTCGCCGGGCGTCAAGGTGGCGACGCTGAGGCCGGTCGCGCCCTCGAGGGCGACCAGGCCGGCGAGTGTGTTGCGGCTCGTGATGAGTACTGCGCTGCCCGGCGTACCAGGTAGCAACGGACGGACCTGAGCGGCATCGCGGGCGTCGTCGAGAACAAGGAGAACGCGGCGACCGGCGAGACGGGCGCGGAACGCGGCGGCGCGGGCGTCGAGATCGTCGGGGATCGCTCGCGGATCGACGCCGGAGGATCGCAGCAAGTCGACGAGTACGTCGTCCGGCCGGCGCGGCTGATCCGACGCCCCACGCAACCGGACGAACCACAACCCGTCGGTGAAGGACGACGCCAGCTGATGCGCGACTCGGACCGCCAGCGCGGTCTTGCCGACGCCCGGAGTGCCGGTCAGTACGACGATCGGGACGCCGCTGGTCTGAACCGCGAGCTTCACGACCTCGTTGATGAGGTCGTCGCGGCCGATGAGGGTGCGGATGTCGAGCGGGAGCTGGTTCTGCCGGGTCCAGTCTCCCGATGGCGGTGACGGCGCCTCGAGAGTCGAGGTCAGGATCGACTGCCGCAGCTCGCGCAGTTCGTCGCCCGGGTCGAGGCCGAACTGGTCCACGAGCCGGTCCGCGATCTCGTCGTACGCCGCCAACGCTTCGGCCTGCCGTCCGCAGCGGTAGAGCGCGATCATCAGCTGTGCGCTGAACCGTTCGCGCAGCGGTTCCTTGGCGCTCGACGCTCGCAACTCGGGCAGGAGGTCGGCGTGATCGCCCTGCGCCAGCCGCGCGTCGTAGTACTGCTCGAGCGCGGTCAGCCGCTCCTCGACCAGCCCGACCGCGTAGTGGTGCTCGACGGCGAGCGGCTCACCGCGCCACTGGTCCAGCGCTCGCTGGAGATGCTCGATCTTCCGCGCTGGGTCGTCGGCGGCCTCCGCAAGATAGGAGCGGAAGGCAACGAGATCGGTGGCCTCGGCAGCCAGCAGGTACCCGCCGGGACGGGTCTGCAGGACGTCCGCACCGACGATGGCGCGCAACCGGCGGACGTAGGTGTGGATCGAGGAGGTCGGGTTCGCGGGCAGGGTCTCGTCCGCCCACAGCCGGTCGATCAGCTCGCCGACCGGGACGACTCGATGCGGCCGCAGCAGCAAGGTGGTGAGGAGCATGCAGAGCCGCGGCGCAGGCGTCGGGACCGGGTGATCGTCGACGACGATCTCGAGCGGACCGAGGATGCGGAACTCCATCGGCCTAGTGTGTCAGCATGCGTGTCGGTTGGCGGGCGCAGGCGATGCTGACCGACGACCTGTTCTTCGCGGGTTTCCGGCTCGAGGGTGTGATCCGCGCCTGCGAGTTCAGGGCTGGAAATACCAGGATCGGTACTTGTACAGCAGGTTGCGGGAGGACCCGGGACCGGTGGTCGGCAACAGTTCGGTGACGGCCCCGGCGGAACGTCCGGTCGGCGGCCCCTCGGCGTACTAGCGTTTCCGGCGTTGCGTTACCGCTTCGAGCGGCGTGGTTCTGCGACTCTGAACAGTGCTGAGGGAGAGGGGAATCATGTCGGGTCGACGTGGTCTGGTGGCCGGTGCGGTCATTCTGTCGTTCGTACTCGCCGGATGTTCCGACGTGGCCGCGAGCGAAACCAGTCCGTCCGACTCGCCTTCCTCCGCCACCAGTACGTCCAGTACGCCGAGCGCGACGCCTTCCGCCGCTCCGACTCCGACGCCGACGGTCAAGCCCACGCCGAAGCCGAAGAAGGTGAAGCAGAAGCCGCAGTACTACGCGCTCCGGGTGGAGAAGCAGCTCGACAAGCTCGGGTACCCGGTGGGCGACGTCGACGGTGACATCACCGTGCGGGCCAAGCAGGCGCTGTGCGCGTGGCGTGAGACCCACGGGCTGCCGGTCAACCGCGCCGGGCTCAACCTGACCGACGCGTACTCGGTGCTCAACGCAACCAAGGCACCGGTGCCGACGCGTGCCCCCGGCATCTATGTGAACAAGACCTGCCAGGTGCTGTACCAGATCGTCGGGAAGACCTACAAGCGGATCGTCTGGGTGTCGACCGGCGGACCCGGCTACGAGACCCCGAACCGCACCGGCAAGGTCTGGCGCAAGTGGGCCGGCGCGCACGAGAGCAGCCTGTACGAGGACGCGTACATGTACGACTCCCTCTACTTCCTGAAGGACCGCCCCGGCATCGCCCTGCACGGCTCCCGGGTGAACTCCCTGGTCAAGCCCTACCCCGCCAGCCACCGCTGCGTCCGGGTCCTCCGCCCCGAAATCCACCAGATCTTCGAAGAAACCCCCATCGGCACCAAGGTCCAGGTCTACGGCGAGTACTAGCTGCCCCAGCGGGAGGTGGCTGCCGCGCGCTCCAGGGATGTGAGTACGTCGGGATCCACTCGTTCCCGGGCGAGTTCGCCTGCCAGGGTGTAGCGGGCAGCGGCGTGAGGCGAACGCGCCGCGTGGCGAACGATGTCGCCGACCAGCACGGCGGCCATGTCCAGCCTCGGATAGCCCCGGTGAATGGCTGTGGCCTGATCATCGGTGACGCAGTCGACGGCGATCCCGAAGTCGGCACTTACGCCCGCGCGGGTGAGACAGGTCAGGGCCCCTCGGCGCTCGGCTATACCCGGCGACGTGTGGAGCGCGATCGCCTCCCAGACCGCGTCCGTCTCATCCGCGCCATAGCCGTGGTTGGTCAGGAAGTCGGCAGCCAGGTCGGCACCTTCGACCTCGAAGCGCTGCTTGCCGGGAGCCGATGTAGAGGTGCCGAGGTCGTGCAGGATGCAGGCGTAGAAGAGCAAGTCGGTGTCGACGGCGACGCCCTCGTGCTCCGCGAGCAGGACCGCGAACAAGTAACTGCGGATGCTGTGGTTGGCGACGGGCTCGCTCTCGAACGATCGGACGTACTCGACGGCTGCGCGGGCCACTGATCCGTCGGGCAGTACAGGGATGCTCATGCTGCGACGGTAGGCGTAGGTCGGCCCCGACTGCGAGTGGCACCTGTGACGTATGCCGATAGGATCGTGCCATGCCTGATCAGGCCCCGCATCGTGTGGCAGTGCTGGTCCTCGACAACGTCCTCGCGCTGGATCTGGGGATTCCCTTGCAGGTCTTCGGCAGTTGGCTCGACGGGCCGTACAGGCTGACGGTGTGCGCTGAGCAGCCGGGACTCGTTCCGGTGCACGGCAGCCCGGCGATCTCCGTCGAGCACGGGCTGGAGAGTCTGAAGTCCGCCGACACCGTCGTCGTTCCTGGTCAGGCCGAGCCGCGCGCTCCCTCGGCCGCGGTCTGCAGCGCGCTGGCGGCGTCGGCGGATCGCGGTGCGCGGATGGTTTCCATCTGCAGCGGCGCGTTTGCCCTGGCCGCCGCCGGCCTGCTCGACGGACGACGTGCCACCACGCACTGGTGGCACGCGGCTTCTCTGGCCAAGCAGTACCCGCAGATCACGGTGGAGCCGAAGGTGCTGTACGTCGACGAGGGCGACGTACTGACCTCGGCCGGAGTCGCCGCGGGGCTGGACCTTTGCCTGCATCTCATCCGCCGTGACTTCGGGGCGCGGATCGCGAACCAACGGGCACGCATGCTGGTCGCCGCACCGCATCGCACCGGCGGCCAGGCGCAGTACATCGACCTCCCTGTGCGGCCCGTAGGTGGGCTGACGGAGCTGTACGAGTGGGCGCTGAGCAACCTGCATGAGCCGCTCACGGTGGACCGACTGGCGCAGCAGGCCGGCCTGTCCCGGCGTACCCTGATCCGCCGCTTCAACACCGAGACCGGGCAGCCACCGATGCGCTGGCTCCTCGAGGCCAGGCTCAGCCACGCGCGGGAACTCCTCGAATCCACCGACCTCACGGTGACGGCCGTGGCGAGACGGTGCGGCCTTGGCACACCAGCCAACTTCCGGGCGCTGTTCAAGGTGCACGTCGGGGTTCCGCCCAGTACGTACCGCGACGCCTTCAGCGGCTAGTGCCGTGGGAGGCGTTCGACGTGGGGCCGAGGGGTGCCGTCGTAGAGGTTTGGGGGGAGGCCGGTGAGGAGTTCGGGCAGGTGGAAGGACTGGAAGAGGGTCAGGTCGAAGAAGGCGACGGCGTGGACGATGCCGACTGCGGTGAGGGCCAGGACCTGGATCTGGAAGGCTCGGTGGACGTTGTCTTTCGGGTCCCGCATGTAGACGGCGAAGGCGGGTTGGTGGTTGGCGTGGATCGGGACCATCAACTGGTCGCCTGGACCCTTGGCCGGGCAGTGCGTCGAGATGAGGCGGCCGATGTTGCGCGGTCCCCGGAACCACGAGGTGAACGGCGGCATCTCCCAGACCGCGTCGTCCGCGAAGAACGTGACGATCGCGGGTACGTCGTACTGCTCGAACGCCTCGCGGTAGCGGGCCAGCAGAGCGTCGTCGGTCACCGACGGCATCGGAGCGTGTAGCGGCGGGAGCTCGACCGGGCCGAGCAGGTCGGTGACCTGGTTGAGTGGCCAGCCTTCCAGGTTGTGCAGCAGGGTGGCCGCTCGTTGAGGGGCGGGGACGTGCTGGAGCGCGGCGATGTAGCCGAGGTCGATCGGGTGGTGGTCGGCGAGGTCGCTCGGAATCGGTTCGAGCCAGAGGACCTCGGAGCGTTGGTGCAGCTCGCCTTCCGGATCGTCGCTCGCGGCGGCGAGGTCAGTGGGGAGCGGACGGCTACCCGCTCGGGTCAGACACTCGCGAGTGGCGAATTCGTACGATCCTCGCGCGGATTCGGCGACCTCGAGGGCCTCGGTGATCGAGGCCAGCATCCGGTAGCAGTGCGAGATCAGCCCACGCTGCAGTGCGTCGGCGTGCGTCGAAGCCTGACCGGATCCGTCCATCGCGTCACCCCAGGGGCCAGTTTCGCCGCTCGGTCTGCTGGCTGTCGAGGTATCCGGCCAGTCCGAGCGCGGTCAGATCCTGATGATGCGGTACGGCGAGCTGCGCACCGATCGGCAGACCCGAGGCGGACCAGCCGACGTTCACCGTGGTCGCCGGATGCGCTGACATGTTGTACGGAACCGTGAACGCGATGTGTTCGAACGGCTTCGACGGATCGTCGGTCGGGTACGCCAGCTCGGCCGGGAACGCCGTGATCGGAGCCACCGGCGACAAGATGACGTCGTACGACGTGAAGATGGCGGTGACCGCAGCCGCCATCGCACCCATCTGGCTGTACCCGTGGAAGACATCGAAGCCGGACAGGTCGCCGGCTGTGGACACCCAGGAACGGATCTGCGGGAGGACCTTGGCGCGGCGGTCCTCGGGCAGGGCGGCGATGTCCACGGCCGACCGGACCCGCCAGAAGCGGTCCAGGCCGTCGAGCATCTCGCGAGTGATGATCGGGCCGATCGGTTCGACCGTCGCGCCGGCCTTCTCGAGTACGGCGGCCGCCGCCGAGACCGCTGCGGTGACCTCGGGGTCGACGGGCAGTCCGAGGCCGGCGTCCAGCAGGAGAGCCACGCGGAGACCGTGCGGGAGAGCGCTCTCGTCGTAGCTCTCCGGGGTCGGGGGGAAGGATGTATGGTCGCGCGGCTCGTACCCGGACATGACCGACACCGTCAGCGCCGCGTCTCGCGCCGTACGCGTCAGAGGCCCGATCGCCCGGCCTGGGTAAGGATTGCCGACCGCGATCCGGCCGTGGGTGGGCTTGAGGCCGACGAGGCCGCACCAACCTGCGGGCAGGCGGATCGACCCACCGATGTCCGTGCCGACGTGGATCGGGCCGTAGCCCGCCGCCGCGGCCGCTGCGGCGCCGGCGCTCGAGCCGCCGGCCGTCTTCGACAGATCCCACGGATTGCGGGTCAGGTGATGGAACGTGGAGACGCCGGACGAGAGCATCCCGTACTCCGGCATCGTCGTCTTGCTGAAGATCACCGCACCCGCGGCCCGCAGGCGTGCTGCCGCGGGTGCGTCTTCGGTGGCCGGGATGAGCTCGGTCGCCGCGGTGCCCTGTGGGACCGGGGTGCCGCGGGTGGCGATGTTCTCCTTGACGGTGACCGGTACGCCCTCCAGCGGTCTGGCGGTTCCGTCACGCCAGCGGCCCTCGGACTCCAGCGCCGCTGCACGGGCGCCGTCCGGGTCGAGCGCGTACGTCGCGCAGATCCGAGGCTCGAGCTCCTCGACCCGTGCGAGCACGTCCTCGATCACCTCGACCGGTGAGAGCGCACCCTCGCGGTACTTCGCCAGCAGATCGGTCGCAGTCAGGTCAGCGAGAGTCATCCGTGCTCCTCAGTTCGGCGGATCGAAGCGGCCATCGACCGCGGTCCAGCCGCCGTCGACGGCCAGGACGCTGCCAGTGACGAAGCTGGCGGCATCGGAGGCGAGGTAGACGACCGCGCCGGCGAGTTCCTCCGGGCCCGCCCAGCGGCCGAGCGCCCCCTTCTGTGCATAGGCGTCGTACCAGGCCTGGTTCGCCTTGATCTGGGCGGTGAGCGGTGTCTCGACGACGCCCGGCGCGATCGCATTCACCCGTACGCCGCTGGGACCGAGCTCGGCGGCTGCCGTCCTCAGCAGCTGGACGAGGCCCGCCTTGGTTGCCGCGTACACCGATTGGCCCGGCTCCACCGTCGTACCGCGGATCGAGCTGAAGCCGATGATGCTGCCGCTCCCCCGCTCCGCCATCTGCTTGCCGAAGGCACGCACCAGCTGGAACGACGCCCGCAGGTTGAGCGCCACGACGCGGTCGAAATCCTCACTGGTGTAGTCGAGGATCCGCTTGCGCACATTGGTCGCCGCGGTGAACACGAGCACGTCCACATCCCCGAGCTCGTCGACCGCTCGGGTGATCGCGTCGTCGTCCAGCACGTCCAGCTCGTAGGCGACGAGTTGGGACCCGTTGCCTTGGGCCACGGTCTGTTCGGCGGCCGGGAGGTCACGGTCGGCGCAGGTGACGCGGGCACCATGGGCGGCGAGAGCCAGTGCGCTCTCCCTGCCGATCCCACTGCCGCTGCCGATGACGAGGACGTGCTTGCCGTCCAGGCGGAAGAGGTTCGCGTAGTCGGTCACGGGCGGGTTCACCTCTCAGGGGCGCGGGCGGATGATCGCCATCCGGGTGGTGGTCAGTTCCTCGATCGCGAAGCGTGGACCCTCGCGGCCGATGCCGGAGTCCTTGACGCCGCCGTACGGCATCACGTCGGAGCGGAAACCAGGCACCTCGTTGATGACCACACCGCCGACGTCGAGCCGGTCGATCGCGGTGAACGCGGTGTCGAGCGAGGACGTGAAGACGCTGGCATGCAGCCCGTATCGCGACTCGTTCACGGTCCGGAACGCGGTGTCGAGATTGGGCACCGACCGTACGGCGATCACCGGCCCGAAGAGCTCCTCGTCCCAAGCCAGCTGCCCGGCCGGTACGTCGGTCAACACTGTCGGACCGAGCACCTCGGTGGTGGCGTCGGTGGTGGGATAGGCGACGGCGGCGCCTGCGGTGAGGGACTGGGTGATCCAGGTGCGGACGCGGTCGGTGGACTTGGGGTCGATGAGGGCGGAGACGCGGGTGGTGGGGTCGCGGGGATCACCGACTACGACCGAGGGAAGGCGGGCGTTGAGTCTGTCGAGGAGCGCGGCGTGGATGGAGTCGACCGCTATGACGCGCTGGACCGAGATGCAGGCCTGGCCCGACGCGTAGTACCCGCCTCGGATGATCGCATCGGCTGCCGCGTCCAGGTCGGCGTCGGCGGCAACCACCAGCGCCGAGTTGGACCCGAGTTCAAGGAGCACCTTGGTCGGCGCGGCATCTCGCGCGATCTGGTGACCGACCGCGGCCGAGCCTGTGAAGGAGACAGCGCCAACCCGGCGGTCCGTGGTGAGCGTCGCCCCAACGTCCGCTCCCCCGGTGACCAGCTGCACCGCGCTCTCCGGCGCGCCCGCCTCGAGCAGCGCGGAGCGCATGAGGTGCACGAGCCACAACGTCGCGAGCGGCGTCTGCGGCGCCGGCTTGATGATGATCGGGCACCCGGCAGCGAACGCGGGAGCGATCTTATGGGCCGCCAGCAACAACGGATAATTGAACCCGGTGATCCCGACGACGACCCCGATCGGCTTCCGCACCCAGAATCCGACCAGCCCGTCCCCACTCGGCAGCAGATCCAGCGGCACCGTCTCCCCGTGCAGCCGCGCCACTTCCTCGGCCGACGTCTCCAACGTCAGCAGCGTCCGATCGATCTCGACCCGGCAGTCGACCAGCGGCTTCCCGGTCTCCAGGATGAGCAGATCGACGAAGGCATCGCGTTCGGCCAGGACCGCCGAATGCACGCTCTGCAAGACTTTCCGGCGCAGGTACGACGGCAGCCGGCCCACGGTCGTGCGGACGCCGAGAGCGTGGTCGAGGGCTTGGCGGGCCAGTTCGACGTTCCCGACGGCCGCGTCGGCGACCGTGGAACCGTCGTACGGGAAGATCACCGGGGCGATGGACGGGGCCTCGATCCAGATCTCACCGATCGGCAGGCCGGCTGGCAGTTTCACGCTGGTTCTCCCTTCGTCGCGAGCAGGTCGGACGTGGTTGCACCGGAGAGCGCCCGCTGGAGGGTCGGGATGGCCGAGACCAGGCGCTGGGTGTAGGCGTGCTGAGGGGCGGCGTACACGTCACCGGTGTAGCCGGTCTCGACGATCTGGCCGGCGTGCATCACGGCGACGCGGTCGCAGACGTGCTTGACCACGGACAGGTCGTGGGAGACGAACACCAGGGTGAGATCGAGTTCGTCGACCAGGTCTGAGATGAGGTTGAGCACCTGCGCACGGACGGAAACGTCGAGCGCGCTCACCGGTTCGTCCGCGATCAGGATCCGCGGCCGTGGAGCGAGGGCGCGCGCGATCGAGATGCGTTGACGCTGACCGCCGGAGAACTGATGTGGGTAGCGGTCACCGGCGTCCGCGGACAAGCCGACCGCCTCCAGCAGTTCGCGGACGCGCTCGCCGGAGGCGGGATGTCCTTGGACGACGAGGGGTTCGGCGATGATGTCGCGGACCCGCATCCGGGGGTCGAGCGAGCTCATCGGGTCCTGGAAGACGAGTTGGAGGTTCTCGCGGAGGAACCGCAACCGGCGTTCCGGGAGGCGGGTAATGTCGGTGCCTTCGACAACGACATGGCCTGAGGTGGGCTGGTCGAGGGCGGCGATGATGCGGAGCAGGGTGGACTTGCCGCAGCCGGATTCGCCGACGATGCCGAACCGCTCGCCCTGCTTGACGTCCAGGCTCACACCGCGGACAGCATGCACGACCGGGGCCGGACGCAACAATGATGTGCGGGGACGGGGGTAGTCGCGAACGACATCGAGCACCTGGATGGCCGGCACCTGGTCAGGCATGAGCGCCTCCCGCGGGGAGTCGAGGGCTCGACACGGGTTCGGCCGGGTGGTGGCAGGCGAAGCCGTCGGCGACAGGCCCGGTCCATTCCGGCGTACCGGCGCAGATGTCGGTGGCGTGGGGGCAGCGGGTGCGGAAGACGCAGCCGGACGGGAACTGGCCGGCAGCCGGGACGTTGCCGCGGATGGTCGGGAGGCGACGGTCGGCGGTGTCCAGGTCCGAGGCCGCGAGCAGACCCTGGGTGTAGCGGTGGCGCGGGTTGGTGAAGACCTCGCCGACCGGGCCGGACTCGACGACGCGGCCGCCGTACATGACGAGAACTCGTTCGCAGACCGTGGCGACGACGGCGAGGTCGTGGGTGATGAACAACAACGCAGATGAGCGCGCGACGACGCCCTTGACGATGAGGTCGAGGACGAGGGCCTGCACGGTGACGTCGAGCGCGGTGCTGGGCTCGTCGCAGATCAGCAGCGCCGGATCGTTGGCCAGGGCAAGGGCCAGGACGATTCGTTGCCGTTGGCCACCGGACAACTGGTGTGGGTACGCCCGCATCAGGTCTGACGGGAGCTGAACTCGCTCGAGGAGCTCGAGAGCGGCGGATCGGGCGGCGCCACGACCAGGCCGTGTCCGGTGGATGAGCATCGCCTCGGCGATCTGGTCGCCGATGCGCATCGTCGGGTTGAGGGCGGTCATCGGCTCCTGGAAGACCATCGCGAGTTCGCGACCGCGGACCCTGGACATCCGGCGTTCGTCCGCGCCGATCAGGTCGTGGTCGACGCCGGTCAGCCGCACGGAGCCCGAGGCAACGACGTCTTCCGGCAGCAGACCGAGCACGCTCAAGGCGGTCAGCGACTTCCCCGAGCCCGACTCCCCGATCAGCCCGACGCGCTCCCCCGGCCCCACGGTGAGATCCACCTCCGAGACCAGCGTCTTGTCTCGCACCGTCACAGTCAGCCCCTGCACGGTGAGTACGTCGCTCATCGCCGGTCCTCCAGCTTCGGATCGAACCGGTCCCGCAGCCCGTCGCCCAGCAGGTTGAACCCGAGTACGGCGATCGCGATCGCCACCCCCGGGAAGATCGCCAACCGCGGCGCACTGAACAGGAACTCCTGACTCTCCTGCAGCATCCGGCCCCACGACGGAGTCGGCGGCGGCGTACCGAAGCCGAGGAAGGACAACGCGGCCTCGGCCAGCACGGCGATCGCGAACGACACCGACGCCTGGACCGTGATCAGACTCGTCACGTTCGGCAGCACATGCCGTACTGCGATCGGCCACGGCTGCCGCCCCGCCGCCCGCGCGGCCAGCACGTACTCGGTCCGCATCACCTGCAACGCACCGCTCCGGATCACCCGTGCGAACGACGGCACCGAAGCGATGCCGATGGCAATCATCGCGGTCAGCGTGCTCGCCCCGAAGACGGCTCCGAACATGATGGCCAGCAGCAACGCCGGGAATGCCAGCACCAGATCGTTGGCCCGCATGATGAACTCGCTCGGCCACCGCCGCACCATCGCAGCGAGAATCCCCAGCGGCACGCCGATCACCGCGGCCACCCCGACCGCGACCACGCCGACGAACAGCGTCGTCCGCGACCCGACCATGATCTGACTCAGCACGTCCCGCCCGAACTTGTCGGTCCCGAACCAGTGCTCCCACGACGGCTTCGCCAACCGGATCGACGGATCGACGAACGTCGCGTCGTACGGCGTCCAGATGAACGACACCAGCGCCATCAGCACGATGATCCCGACGATCACGCCGCCCGCGACCAGACTCGGGTTCAGCCGCCTCATCGCGACCCCACCCGCAGCCGCGGATCCAAGGCGACGTACAGCAGATCGACCAGGAAGTTGACGAGCAGTACGGCGATGACGAGCACCATCACCACGTCCTGGACAAGCAGCAGATCGCGGTTCGATACCCCGTCCAGCAGCAGACTGCCGAGCCCCGGGATCACGAACACGCGCTCCACCACGACAGCGCCGATCAGCAGCGTCGCCAGTTGCAGCCCGAGCACCGTCACGACCGGCACGGCCGCATTACGCAGACCGTGCCGCCACAACGCCTGGAACGGCCGCAGCCCCTTGGCCCGTGCAGTCCGCAGATAGTCCTCCCGCAGTACGTCGAGCACCGCGCTGCGGACGTACCGCGTCAGCACGGCGCCCTGCACCAGCCCGAGCGCCAACGCCGGCAGGATCAACTGTTGCAGGAACATGGCCGGATCCTGGGCCGGCGGCGTCCAGCCGTTCGCCGGCAGCCAGCCGAGCTTGACCGCGAACAGCATGATCAGCAGGATGCCGGCCAGGAACGCCGGTACGGCGACGCCGATCTGCGAGACCGCGGACAGTGCCAGGCCCGAGACCTTCCGGTGCCGCGCCGCCATCAGAGTCCCGGCCGGGACCGCGATGAGCAACGCGATGACCATGCCGGCCAGGACCAGCAACAGCGTTACCTGCAGCCGGTCGAACACCTGCGGACCGATCTCCGCCTTCGACACGTACGACGTCCCGAGGTCACCGTGCAGCAGTCCGCCGAGCCAGTCGACGTACTGCGTGGTGAGCGGTCGATCGAGGCCGAACTGTTGACGCAGTTCGGCGACAGCCTGCTCGGAGGCGTTGACGCCGAGGGCGACCCGGGCCGGGTCGCCGGGCAGCACAGCCATGAACGCGAAGACCAGCACCGAGCTCACCGCAAGGCTGACCAAGAGCACACCGGTGCGCTCGATCAGGCGGAGGATCACTCAGGTCACCTCGCCAGCTTCGACAGGTCGAAGTTCTCGGTGATCGCATTCTGGGGCAGGCCCTTGATGTTCTTGTCCGCGACGATCAGGTTCGGCAGCAGGAACAGCCAGTCGCCGGCCGCCTGCTCGGACAGCCGTCGCGCCGCCTTCTTCATGTTGTCGACCTGCGCGGCTTCGTCACCGGAGTCGGCCGCGGCCAGGTACTGCTGCAGCGTCGGGTCGTCGTACCGGGTGTAGTACTTCGCGTTGAACACGGCACCGAGGTCCCGCGGCTCGACGTGCGCGATGATCGACATGTCGTAGTCGGCGTTCTTGAAGACCGTGTTCAGCCACGCCGCCGGGAACTCCTGCGGGTCGATCCGCACCTTCAGCCCAGCCTGCTCCAGCTGGCTCTTCACCACCTGGCCACAGGACGTTGCGTACGGCAACGTCGGCAGCCGGAGCAGCAGCGTCTTGCCGGCCGCACCGGAGGCCTGCAGCATCGACTTCGCCTTGGCCAGATCGTACGGCGCGATGCTGGTGAGGTCCTCGTACCACGGGTCGGTCGGCGGGACCATGCTGCCGATCAGCTTGCCGCGACCGGCGAAACACGTGTCCAGCAGGGCCTTGTGGTCGATCGCCATCCGGATCGCCTGCCGGGTCCGGATGTCCTTGAAGATCGGCCGCGAGTTGTTGAAGGACAGCAGCACCTCACCGTTGGTGGTGCCTTCGATCACCTGGTACTTGTCGTTGCTGGTGAACTGGCTGAGCGCCTCCGGCGCCTGGACCGTGCCGATCACGTTGATCGTGCCGGTGAGCAGCGCGTTGTTCAGCGCGGTCGGGTCCTTGAAGTATTTCAGTGTGATCTGATGGAAGAACGGCTTGGTCCCCCAGTAGCCGTCGTTGCGCTCCAGCACGATCGAGTCGCCGCGGTTCCACTTGGAGAACTTGTACGGCCCGGTCCCGATCGGGTCGGTGGCCAGCTTGGCCACGCCGGACTCGGAGAACATCGCGCCGATCCGGGTCGTCATCCGGAACAACCAGTCGTTGCTCGGCTTGCTCAGCGTCACCTCGAGCTGCGTCGGCGACAACGCCTTCGCCCCGGCGACGACGTCCATCGCGCCCTTCAGCGAGATCGTCCACGCGCTCTTGACCCGATTGATGCTGAACACCGCGTCGGACGCGGTGAACGGCTTGTCGTTGGTGAACTTCGCGTTGTCGACCAGGTCGAACGTGTAGGTCTTGCGGTCCGGCGAAACCGTCCAGGACTTCGCCAGCGACGGCACGATCTTGCCGGAGTCGTCCTGCTTGACCAGGCTCTCGTACACGTTGCCGAGCAGCGCCTGCGGGATCGCGGCACCGTCGGTGGTGGTGAAGTCGAGGCTGGCCGGCTCTGCGACCAGGCCGATCGACAGCGACTGGTCGCCGCCGGGTGAGCTACCGGACGACGTACTGGATCCGGCAGAGCATGCGGACACGGCCAGGACCGCCGCAGCGGCGAACGCGACCGCACGGGTGGGCAGCGCCAACTTGTTGAAAGGGGACTTCACGCGAACTCCTCCAGTGCCTCGAGCTGTCGCCGCATTCTGACCATCCCGGTCCGCTCGCGCGACCGCGGCCACGCGGTACGGCGGATTCGCCGTCCAGCTGTGACTGGTCCGACCAGTGGACTAGGTATCAGTGGGCCACTAGGTTTGTCGGAACACAAGGGTCTGTCAAGACGATTGGGGTGCACCGGATGACCAAGGGTCCGCAGTTCCAGCCGGTGCAACCGGTGCGCGCCTACCAGCGGATCGTCGAACAGGTCGAGGACGCGCTCGCTCGCGGTGATCTCGCGCCGGGTCAGCGACTGCCGAGCGAGCGGGAACTGGTGGCGCAGTTCGCGGTCAGCCGGTCCACCGTGCGCGAGGCTCTGCGCGTCCTGGAGAGCAACGGCGTCGTACGGTCACGGCCCGGTGATCCGAACGGGCCGGAGATCCTGCCGTTCTCCCAGGCTGCGCTGCGCAAACAGATGGTCCGGCTCGCCCGCGTCGACGAGCTGACCCTGGCGGAGCTGATCGGGTTCCGGATGATCATGGACGGCGCGGCGATCCAGGTTACGTCCCGCCTGCGGACGTCTGAGCAACTCGCCGACATCGAGGAGACGCTGGTGGCGATGCGGGCCGCGATCGACGTCGACTTCGCGGCGTTCAGCGAGGCGGATCTCGCCTTCCACGACGTGATCGCCCAGGTCAGCCGCAACTCGCTGATCCAGACCTGCAACGAGGTCGTCCGCGGCGTCGTACTGAGCCTGATCTCGGACAAGATCGCCCACGCGCCGAACAGCCGCGCCCTGATGCTGGAGTCGCTGCAGCATCACGCCGAGGTGGTGGAGGCGATCCGCGCGGGTGACGGTCACGCGGCGGCGCGGATCGCGCGGCAGAACATGTACGACTACTACGCCGGGTACGTGCCCGAACCCGAACGGGAAACGCTGCGCGCCCTGATCGAGGACTGAGGCAACCTTTTTCTGCCACGTCAGGGAATCTCGTGGCATCCTGACGGAACCGATCCACTGGGGGGCACGATGGGATCGGTCCTCTGCTGGGGGGCACCGCGTGACCAAACCTGCGATTCTCACTGTCGACGACGACCCGATGGTTTCGGCAGCCATCTCTCGTGACCTGCGCCGGCGGTACGGCGACGACTACCTCGTGGTCAAGGCGACGTCGGGCGACCAGGCGCTCGCCGCGCTGACCAAACTCGCCTTGCGTAACCAGCCGATCGCGATGATCGCCACTGACCAGCGGATGCCCGGGATGACCGGCATCGAGTTGCTCGAGCGGGCCCGCGAGCAGGCGCCGACCGCGAAGTACCTGCTCCTCACGGCGTACGCCGACACCGACGTCGCGATCAGGGCGATCAACGACATCGGCCTGGACTACTACCTGCTGAAGCCGTGGGACCCGCCCGAGGACCAACTGTTCCCGGTGATCGACGACCTGCTCGGCGACTGGCGCCACGCCAACCGCGAGCACACGTCCGACGTACGCGTCGTCGGGCACCGCTGGTCGGATCGCGCACACGACATCAAGACCTTCCTGGCCCGCAACCATGTTCCCTACAGCTGGTACGACGTCGATCGCGATGCCGAGGCTCAACGGCTGCAAGACCTCGCCGACGCGACGGACGCCGACCTGCCGCTCGTGCTCGTCCCCGACGGGGACACGCTCCGCGCACCATCCGCGGTCGACCTCGCGTCCGCGCTGGGCCTGCGGACCCGGGCCCAACAGCCGCTGTACGACGTCTGCATCGTCGGAGGTGGACCCGCCGGACTGGCGGCGGCCGTGTACGCGGCGTCCGAAGGGCTGAGCACCGTGATCGTCGAGCGGGAAGCGCCCGGCGGTCAGGCCGGGTTGAGCGCGGCGATCGAGAATTACCTAGGGTTCCCGCGCGGGTTGACCGGATCCGACCTGGCGCAGCGGGCCGTCGCCCAGGCGTCCCGCTTCGGCGCCGAGATGGTGCTGGCCCGATCGGTCGTCGGTGTCGAGTCGCGTGGCCCGGTGCACGCCGTACTGCTGGAGGGGTCGGGCGAGATCGAGGCTCGTGCGCTGATCGTCGCGACCGGCGTGTCGTACCGGAGCCTCGACGTCGACGGTCTCGCCGACTTCACCGGGCGCGGGGTGTTCTACGGCGCGACGGCGAGCGAGGCCACGCAGTGCCAGGACGAGGAGGTGTACATCGTCGGCGCGGCGAACTCGGCGGGCCAGGCGGCACTGAACCTCGCGCGCTTCGCGAAGCGGGTCGTCCTGCTGGTGCGTGGTGAGGCGTTGGAGAACTCGATGTCGCGGTACCTGATCGACAAGATCGCGAAGGTCAAGAACATCGAAATCCGCTGCCGCACGGAGGTGGTGGGCTGCCGGGGCGACGGCCACCTCGAAGGGCTGACGCTGGCGGACCGGGCATCGGGCCGGGTCGAGGAGGTGCAGGCGGGCTGGCTGTTCGTGTTCGTCGGCGCCTCGCCGCGGACCGAGTGGCTCGGGCAGTCGGTGCTCCGCGACGACAAAGGTTTCGTGGTGACCGGTCCGGAGCTGATCGGGCAGGATCGCTGGCAACTCCCCCGGCCGCCGTACGCGCTGGAGACCAGCGTGCCGGGTGTCTTCGCGGCGGGCGACGTACGGCTCGACTCGATGAAACGGGTCGCGTCGGCCGTCGGCGAGGGCGCGATGTCGGTCTACCTCGTCCACCGCTACCTGGCGACAGTCTGATGAACGTCGACGATCTGCGCGATCTCGCCCTCTTCGCGGGACTGACCGAGGCTCAACTCGGCGAGCTGATCGACGGCAGCACCACGGTGCCGATCGAACCGGGTGCCGACCTGTTCCACGAAGGTGAGCCGGCGGACTTCTGGTGGGTACTCGTCGACGGCGCGATCGCGTTGCACCGCAAGATCGGTCGCGAGGACACCGTCATGGGCAAGATGGACGTCCCCGGTCGGTGGGCGGGCGGATTCCGTGCCTGGGACGATCACGGTGTCTACCTGGCCAGCGGTCGCGGCATCGCCCAGGGGCGAGTACTGCGGGTGCCTACCGACCTCCTGCGGGAGCGGATCGACGTCTGGTTCCCGCTCGGGGGGCACCTGATCAAGGGCGTCTACGGGACGGCGCGGGCGATCGAGTCGACGGCTCGGCAGCGGGATGCACTGATCACACTCGGAACGCTGGCCGCGGGGCTGGCGCACGAGATCAACAATCCGGCCGCGGCGGCCTCGCGTTCGGTCAGTGCTCTCGACACTGCCTGCTCTTCCTTGTTGTCGTCACTGCGCGGTCTCGCGGGGAAGGTGGGTGAGGATCAGTTCGGCCGGCTGGATTCGTTGCGCTTGGAGCTCGGCTCTCGGGCGGCGCTTCTCGATCCGGTTGACCTGGCCGACAACGAGAACACCATCTCGGACTGGCTGGCTGACCATGACGTCGAACGCGACTGGTTGATCGCACCGCCACTGGCCGCTGCTGGTGCCGACCTGGAGTGGTGCGAGCGCGCGGCCGACGTACTGGGAGATGCTCTGGAGCCCGGGTTGGAGTGGGTCGGGAGCACGCTCGCTGCGACGACACTGCTCGGCGAGGTGAAGGAGTCGACGCGGCGCATCAGCGAACTCGTCGCCGCGGTCCGGTCGTACTCGCAGATGGACCGCGGATCGATCCAGACCATCGACGTGACCGAGGGCATCGACAGCACGCTCGTCATGCTCGGCCACAAACTCCGCGACGGCACCGAAGTGATCCGTGCGTACGGCGCTGACGTCCCGCGCATCGATGCGTTCGCGGGCGAGCTGAACCAGGTGTGGACGAACCTGATCGACAACGCGGTCGACGCGATGGACGGCACCGGAACGCTCCGGATCACGACCCGGACGGATGGCGACCGGATCGTGGTCGAGTTCACCGACACCGGCCCCGGCATGCCACCCGAGGTCGTCGCACGCGCGTTCGAGCCCTTCTACACCACCAAGGACGTCGGCAAAGGCACTGGCCTAGGCCTCGACATAGCGCAGCGGATAGTCGCCGAACACCACGGCGGCACCATCACCATCACCTCCCACCCAGGCCAGACGACGGTTGCCGTCCGCCTCCCCCACCAACCCACCACCCGCTGACGTCGGTCGATGGCGGGTTGTTCGACCGATGGCGGGACAACTACTGGGCAGCGGTGACATAACCCGCTATCGACCCCGACTGTGCTCGCCCAATGGCCCGGCGGATGCGGGCCAGGAGGTCGAGCGGGCGGGCGAGGTCCGGCCAGCAGACCCGGACGACCTGATAGCCGAGGTCCCGGAGACGGTCTTCCCGGACCTTCTCCGCGATCAGCGCGTCCGGGGTGCCGTCCCTGTACTTGATGGCGCCGTCGAACTCGATAACGACACCGCACTCCGCCAGCAGGAAATCGACCCGTGCCACCAGCGCCCCCTGCTCATCGCGTATCTCGGGCTGCAAAGTCGGCGACGGCAAGCCCAGATCTGCGAGCATGACTCGCAGCCGGGACTCACCGACCGACTCCGACCGGCTGTCTGCGAACAACACCGCGCGGGTTGCCGTGTTGTTGCCAGGCCGGCCGTCGAAGAGGCTCAAGGCTGTCGTCAACTGTTCGGCCATGGCGACTCTACGTCGCAACGCCTGATCCACCACGGACACCGCAACCGGGTAGCTGGTCGCTCGTATGGCCTCCACGACCGCTCGTGCGCCGTGAGTCACGCGTACGCCGTCCTGCTCTACCGACTCGACGACGGGCGGGCGCGCAGCATGCTGGCACACCGTCGAGCCGGATCGGCCCAGTCCGGACACCCTGGTGACGTGCACACGACGTAGATCGAGCTCCGAGACCTGGACGCCGTACAAGAGGAGAGCCGACTGATGGCTCACGACGGCGCGACCGGCCAAACGGTGATAGACGGCTTTCGCGGCGCGGCGGTGCAGCCAAGCCGCCCGATCCCACGCGGCCATCGACGCGACCTCGGAACCAGGCTGCGCATACGCACCCCGGGTGAGCCTGATCCATCGGCCGGCCGTCATCCGCCGGTGGATGTCCGCGTCGGTGTATCCGGAGGCGTTCGCGTCGGCTCGCGTGAACCAGTCCCCCCGGCCGGCAGCGATCAGCATGAGTTTGGTGTTCATGCCCCAGAACATGCCGCGTTTCCCGGCTGCCGGGATGGCGAATCTTGCGGATGTGGATAGCGGCTTGCCTCACCGCTGGCCGGTTACATCACGGCAGCGGTGAAACAACCCGATATTCGGCTCAGGTGTCGTGTTCGAGGATTCGGACTCGGGGGACCTTGAGGGTTTTGCGGGCTCTGGTGGTCCAGTCGGAGCAGAGGAAGCGGGCGGCGGTCTCGGGCCAGGCGACCACGACGACCTCGTGGCAGGTGGTGCTCTTGGTCAGGGTCATGAGGGCCAGCAGCACCTCGCCGTGCGTGATCGACACGCTGACCGGGTATCTGCTCGCTGCGCGGAGTCGGCGCGAACTGTGTTCGATCACCGAGGCGAGGTCGAACTGTGGGTCCGCGAGTGTGGCTGTGACACCGGCTGTCCGGGCCGCTGCCGAACCGGCCATCCCGGCCACATCCTCGAAGCTCGACCCGAGCAGTGCCATCGGCCCACCGAACCCGCTCTCCGGATGACTGGAGACGAGCAAGTGGTAGTTGACGGACTCCTCATACCTTGCGTGCAGGGCGGCAACGCGGCGCGCGTCGCCCTCGCTCATCTCCCGCTCGATGAGCACCACCACGTCGTACGTCATGCGTGGCTCCCTTCGCCGTCACTTCCGTTGTACTCCCGTACCCCGGGCATCCCAAAGAACCGGATGCGGCAACGTCACGGAATTGTCAGAACCGTCACAGGGTTCTCTCAGGAAGCGCGACCCGGTCAGGTCGGCAGCGGCGCGTGCGCCCGCGTGTCGGGGGCCAGCGCGCTCAGCAGCTGCGGAGCGTCGATCAGGGTGTGAGCGGCGGAATCGAGCAGGTGCGGGTGCAACGCGTAGACCTGCGCGCCGCGGCGAGGCGTGATATCGCCCGTCAGCACCGCGGCGAAGTCGGACCGGTTCGCGGCGTCCTCGTCCCACGGGCGGTCGGGCTCCAGGCGCGCCGTCAGGCGGCGAGCGAAGGCGGACGGCTCCTCGGCGGGATCACGCACGTACCCAACGACCGAACCGTCCGCACACCGTACGACGACCTCGTCGGAGCGAGCCGCGGCATGCCAGCAGCAGACCTCCCACAGGCTCACCCGGTCGCCCGAACCGTGCACGTCCTCCAGCGTCGCCGCCATCAGTGCGATGTGACCGCCGTACCGCGCGATGTTGTGCCCGTAACCGGCCGCGCCGAGGTTGACGTCGTACCAGCGCAGCTCCTTGGTGTGCAGGTCGACGCCGAACGGCAGCAGGATCTTCGCCGGTCCGGCGAGGTCGAAGCGTTCCTCGACCGCGGCCGGGTCGAACAGACCGGTCGGTTGTCGCATCACCCCGACGAACCCGCGCTCGAGTTCGTCGAACGGTACGTCGTTGTAGCTGAACACCACCGGCAGCACATACCGCCCGCCGACCCGCCGCACCGCGCGCAGGTCGAGATCCACGAACTCCGTCGAGCCATCGGGCGCGGACGTGAGATCACCGGAGTGCACAAGTGCGTCCTGGTCGAACCGCAGCCGCGTGTAGTCGCACAGCCCGACGAAGGCCCACTCCTCGTCGAACACAGCCACCGACAGATCAAGATCCACTCGTCGTCCGGACGGCTCCACCCAGTGCAGGAACAGCCGCAGCAACTCGTCCGGCGGGATCGGCACCGCGCTCCCGCGCGTCATCCGCCGCAACGTCGACGACGCATTCCGCTCCGAACCAGGGGCCGCCAGCCGGGCCAGCTCCTCATCCAGGAACACCCGCCGCAGCCGCGGCAGAGCCGTTGCCCGGCGCAACATTTCACCCACGAGTACGTCGGTCAGCGCGGAAGCGGTGTCGGCGGGCAGCGGCTCGCGCTCGTCCACCGATGTCCAGATCCGCGCCGTCCCGCCGCGGGGGAAGAACAGCCGCAGATCGCCCGGCGGCGTGCGGACCTGACCGATCGCGGCCGTGATCACCACCGGCGAAACGTCCGAGACAGCCGTCGCCAGCGCATCCACCAACGCGCCGTGCTGATCAGGCGGCAACGCGCGCGCCAACTGGACCAGACGCCGCACCAACTCGCCCGGCCGCTGACGCAGCAGGTCGAGCGCATGGGCCGGCCGACCGTGTGCCAACGCACCCTCGACGCCAGAGGCGAACGTGCTCGTCGCGAGCCGCTTGCCCTCGAGCCGCACGAACGGATGCTGCGAAGCCTCGCCCAGCACCGCCCGCCCCGCCGCCGTCCCAAGATCCAGATCGGTGCGCCGCAGGATCGCGAACGCCAGCGCGGCGACCGGATGACGGGTCGCGAACTCGAACGGATGCAGGTTCTCCGCCATCCGCTTCCAGGCTCGTTCATGCCGAAGCATGTCCTCGACCAGGTGCTCGGCCGGCAGTCGGTCCAGTCGCGCGAGCACCAGCCGCCGAGTTGCCCGAGGCAACGACTTCCGGCGGACCGGCGGCGTCCGCAACCCCGGATCGGCATCCATCAGCGCGTGCAGCACCCGCAGTACGTCGGTCGCGGTGCCGGCCCCATCGATCAGGTCAGGATGGTCGGCGAGGAAGTGCGCGATGACGAGTGCCCGGGTCTCGCGGACCGGGATGTCGTCCGGCAGCCAGGACGGATCCGCACCGGACAACAGCACCTGCAGATCCGCGCGATCCGCGGCGGACAGCGGGGAGCGTCGTGCCAGCAGGTCGTCGACTGTGGTCCTGGTGGTGTCGGGCTGCGCGAGGGACAGGAGACGCAAACGATCCGAGCGCACGTGGGCCGGCTGCACCTCGTGGAACGACGGCTTGAGGAATGGGTCGAGCGGATCGATGCGGCGCAGGCACAGCGGACAGGCACCCAGCTCGGAGCCGTCCCAGCAGGTCCGGCAGACCAGGTGGGCGCAGGGCGAGACGGCGTGCACCGACTTCGTGTCTCCGCACAGCACACACGGCTGCTCCGGCTCCTGCAGCAGGCGCGCGAAGACGCGGTTGATGTAGAAGGTCTCGGTGTTGCCCGGCACGGTCTCCGGGAATCCGCGGAACAGCGGCACATGCTCGGCGTTGTGACCGGACTCCGCGTCGAGCAGGTCCAGCAGCCTGCCGCCGAACCCTGCGAGCGCGGGAGCGGACAGGGAGGCGCAGTGCCGGTACAGACCGGCGGACAGGAGGAAGCCGCGCTGGATCAGGTCGGCCTGCAACGCGGACAACCCAGCCTGGATGGTGAGCGGCCGGCGCAGCCATTGCCACGCGGAGCGTCGTACTGGAGGCGTCAGAGCCGTGGTGTCGACGAGCCGACGGCGGCGGAGCAGGACAGTTGCCTGGCTCTCCTCCGAGGCGTGCTCCGGCATCGCGGCCTCCCCGCTGGCTGGGCGTCTGGTCATGTCTTGGCGTAGCGGATGACAAGGCCAGGGGCGGAGAGCGGACGCGCTACATGGCCTGGTGAAGGAGAAGGAAGCACGTCCTGGAGCCGCCCCTGGCAAGAAGAACGCTACCGGTCGCCACCGACAGTTTCCGCCGGGCGACTGGGGACCTGAGAAGGTCCGCACAAAGAAGAGCTCCGGTACCAGGGTCGGGGCCGCCCCGCCCAGACCCCGGTACCGGAGATCTCCAGAGTAGAACGTTCATCCAAACGCTGCGCCACCGGGATCACTATCTGGCACTGATGCGCCGTGATCAAACCATTGACCCAGGCCGTTCACGGTGCAGGGAAACCCTTTCAGTTACAGGCGGCAGGTGTTACGCAACGGATTGTGGTTAGGGTCGTAGGTATGGAGGGCGGGGCGATCGAACGGGCGCGCTGGCGCGATGTGTTCGGACATGCGGAGTTCAGGGCCCTGTTCCTGGCCGGCGTACTGTCCGTCGCAGGCGACCAGCTGGCCCGCGTTGCCTTGTCTGTGCTGGTTTTCGACCGCACCGAGTCCGCCGGGCTGACCGCGCTCACCTATGCCCTGACGTACATCCCCGACCTGCTGTTCGGTCCGTTGCTGGCCGGATTCGCCGATCGGTACCCGCGCCGTACTGTGATGATCGTCACCGACCTGGCGCGAGCAGTCCTCGTTGCTGCGATGGCGGCGAAGGCGTTGCCGTTGCTGGTGGTGATCCTGCTACTGCTCGGGCTGCAAGCGTTCGGGTCGCCGTTCAACGCTGCACGAGCCGCCACGCTCCCCGCCGTACTGCCGGGCGATCACTACGTGTTGGGCAAGGCGGCCAACGACATGGTCGTCCAGTTCAGCCAGGTGCTCGGCTTCGGCACGGGCGGTGTGATCGTCGTAGCCGTCGGAACGTCCGGTGGGCTGCTCCTGGACTCTGCCACCTTCTTACTGTCCGCAGTGCTCATCACCGTCGGCGTACGACGTCGTCCGGTGCCGCCGCGTGCGGCGGACGAGCCACACAGCAGCTACTTCAAAGACTTGGCTGCGGGCTTCTCACTGGTCACACGTACGCCGAAGCTCCGCGCACTGGTCATCCTGGCGACGATCGCGGGCTTCTACGTGACGGTGGAGGGCCTGGCAGTCCCGTATGCGAACGAGATCGGCGGTGGGCCGAAGGCAGCCGGTCTGCTGCTGGCTGCCAGCCCGGCCGGCGCTGTCGCAGGCATGTGGCTCATCACTCTGTGGGAGCCAGACAAACGCATGCGCCTGCTCGGACCGCTGGCTGTGCTGGCCTGCGTACCGCTGATCGCCTGCTTCTTCGCGCCCGGTCTGCTGCCCACTGTGGTGTTGTGGGGGGTGTCGGGCATGGCGTCGGCCTATCACCTGCCGACCAGTGCGGCGTTCGTCCAGGCGGTGCCGGACGCCCAGCGTGGTCAGGCCTTCGGCGTCGCAAGCACCGCTCTGAAGAGCAGCCAGGGCATCGGAATCCTGCTCGCGGGGCTGGTCGCGGACCAGTCCTCACCGTCGGTCGCGCTGGGCGTCATGGGCACCGCGGGAGCCGTCGCAGCCGCGGTGGCGGGCGCTGCCTGGGCACGCGCCCGCCGTTCCCGGTCCGGCGTCGTGGAAATGGGTACCGGATGAGCCGCCGGAGAATCAGGGGAAATACCTCCGGACCGGCTCCGTAAAATATTGGTTAAGAAATTTCGGTCAGGTCGCAGGAATCACCACTCGTTGCCGGTGGTGAACCATTCGTTGCCGGATCCGCCCGGCCGGTGCAGCCATTCGTTGCCACCCTGCGTGAACCACTCGTTCCCGCCGTGCAGCCACTCGTTCCCCCCGTGGAACCACTCGTTGCCGCCCCCGGTGAACCACTCGTTGCCGCCGTGCAGCCACTCGTTCCCGGTGCTGATCTTCGACATGGTGCTGTCCTTCCTTCGCCATCCGTCAGATGGAATAACTGCGGGTCGGGGATGACCTCGCGTGAACAGGCAGTTACTATTCAGGAATAACCGTTCAGGTCTATCCGTGTGAGGCCACCATGATTCTGATCGGTCGGAGCAAGTGGGTGCCACCCCGCCGCTGGAAGCTCTGGTCGTTGCCGCGCCCGGCACTGAGCTACGTGCTCGGCGTCGAGGCCGTCGCAGTCGTCATCACCGCCTTGGCTGTGGCCTCGACGGTCTCCGGCGCCCGGACCGGCGTCAGGCCGACCGAGTGGGTCGCCTTCGCCGTACTGGCGGCCGCCTCGGTGCTTCACCTGGAGTCTGCCCGCGGAATCGAGCGCCGACGCGAGATGGCGGCGAACACTTCGCCGTACACCAACCTGAAGAGCCTGTGGGTGTTCGCCGGCCTGTTGCTGCTGCCGCTGAGCCTGGTCGTCGCCCTCGTCGTGGTGTCGTACGGGTACTCGTGGATCCGCGTCTACGGACGGACGATCGCGCACCGCAAGGTGTTCTCCGCCAGCACGTTCATCCTCGCCAGTGGAGCTGCAGCCGCAGTACTTCGCGCCGGCGGCCTGCTGAATGAGCCGCGGGTGCCGACCGGGCCGTGGACCCTGCTGGTCGTGGTGGCCGCGGCGACCACGTGGTGGCTGGTGAACTTCGCGCTGGTGATCGGTGCGATCCTGCTCTCCTCCCCCGACGCCACTGCTCGTGGTGCACTGGGAGACCTCGCGGATCAGCTGGTCGTAGTGGCCGGGCTCGGCCTCGGTGTGGCCGTTGCCGGACTGCAGGCGTCGTACCCCTGGGTCGTGCCGATCCTGATGGTGACGGTGCTCGCGCTGCACCGGGATCTGCTGCTGCCGCAGTTCCAGCGCGCTGCTGGGACGGACGTGAAGACTGGTCTGGCGACACCGGCGTACTGGGCCAATGCAGTGCCGACCGAGTTGGCGCGGGCGGAGACCATGCGCAGCACGGTCGGTCTGCTGATGCTGGACCTCGACCGCTTCAAGGAGATCAACGACACCTACGGCCACCCGGCCGGGGACCAGGCGCTGCGTGCGGTCGGCGAGAGTGTACGCGCGGAGGTCCGGCAGGGTGACCTGGTCGCACGGGTCGGCGGAGACGAGCTGGCCGTACTGCTGCCGGGAGCCACGGAGACTGAGGTGCTCGAGGTGGCCGAGCGGATCCGGGACCGGCTCAGCGCGCTGAGCGTGTCAGTGGACACCAGCACGGATACCACCGCAGTGATCAGCGGTGTGCCGGCGTCGTTCGGCGCAGCGGTGTACCCGGAGGTTGCCGCCACGATGGACCAGTTGGTGCTGGCCGCTGACAACGCACTGCTCACCGCGAAGCGGGACGGGCGCAACCGGATCGTCGCGGCCCGCCCGAACCCGCCTGCAGTGACCGACCACGCCGATCAGCCGGTCGGCGACTGACCCACTCGGATCAGGGCCTTGCCCAGGAGCGTGCGCTGCTCCAGGGCGGTGTGGGCGTCAGCCACGTGGTCGAGGTCGTAGACCTGGTCGATCACCGGCATCAGGTCTCCGGCGACGGCTCGCGCGAGCACATCTGCACCCGTGACCGTCGTAGTGGTCGAGTCGGCGCGCAGATCGGCGATCCCCTTCACCGTGATGCCTCGGCGCTCCGCTTCGGCCGCGTCGTACGTTGCGAAACCGCCGCTCGGAGCGCCGTGGGCGGAGAACCAGCCGCCGTCCTTGACGACCGTGAAAGCGGTCGCGCCGAGCTCACCGCCGGCACCTTCGAACACGATGTCCGCGCCCTTCGACGCGTCGAGGACCAACTTGTCCCAGCCGGGCTTGGAGTAGTCGACCACCACGTCAGCGCCCTGCGCCTTGCTGAGGTCGAGTTTCGCCTGACCACGGGCAACTGCGATGACATGTGCACCGGCCTTGTGCGCTAGCTGGGTCAGCAGCAGTCCCATGCCGCCCGCGGATGCAGTGACCAGCACCTCCTTGTCCTGCATCGGCGGCGCGAGCTCCTCCAGCATCAGAGCGGTGAAGCCGTCGCCGAAGACGCCGACCGCGGTCGCCAGGTTGAGTCCGGCGGGCGCCTTGACCAGACCGTCCGTGGCTGCGACCGCAAGCTCGGCGTGGGCGCCGAATCCGACGGAACGGCCGACCACCGTCTGACCGATCCAGTCCTCTGCCACACCCGGTCCGACCGCACGCACGCGGCCACCGAGCGAACCACCCGGGACGTACGGCGGGGTCATGTCGAAGAACTGACTGTGCTGGCCACGCCGGATGGCGGTCTCGACGAAGATCACGTCGGCCACCTCGACCTCGACCAGCACCTGACCGGCCGCCGGCACCGGATCCGGCCACTCCTGGGTCCTGATCACCTCGGGCCCACCGAACTCGGTCACCACTGCTGCACGCATGCTCACTCCTTCGCTCTGGATGCCTTCGAGCCTGCAACCTCAACGTTGGTTCAGGTCAACTCCGGGGGTTGTCCACAGGTCGTCGGCGACGGGCGGAAAGTTGTCGGCGGTCCGGCGTACTGTGCAGGGCATGTTCGACGCCGTCTTCGTTCCTGCCGACCCGCCGCGTGCGGGCCGCCTGGCGTTGTACGGCGACCTCTCGGCGACGGGCGAGGCGGCCGACGGGACCGTGGATCTCGTGCTGCCCAAGGGATCCCAGGTGCGGCGTACCACCGTGCCGGCTCGCCTGCTGAGCATCGGCGAGCTGCTCGAGTGGATCGGCCGGCCGCTCGAAGGTTCGGTCAGCTGGGAGGCGTGGCGTGCCGCGGCGTTCGCAGGGATGGGGCTGATCGCCCGCGGCCGACTCGTCCCGGATCGAAGTCCGAGTGGGTACGGCGCGTGGCGGGTGGCGCCGCTGGATCCGCTGGACCGGGGCTGGTTGCGGAACCTCACTGCCGCGATGCCGCCGTACGGGCACGCGTTGCCGATTGAGGGGACGCGGCCGGTGCGACTGGTCGATCCGGAGCCCCTGGTGCGGTCGTTCTGGGATGCGCTGGCGGACACCGTCGTGCGGACGTCGGCTGCGGCAGTCGCCGTGCGGCCTGGTGCGGCGGCCTTTGCTGGGGTTGATTCGGTGGAGGTGACCGGAGCGACTGCCTGGTTGGAGGAGACCGCGCTGAGCGAGGAGGCCGGGGCGCGTCTCGTGCTGCGGATCGAGCCACCTTCGGAGTCGGCCGACGAGTTCCGCGCTGTGTTGCAGTTGCGCAGTGGTGTGGATCCGAGCCTGCTCATGGATGTGTCCGACGTGTGGAGTGCGCCGGCGGCAGTGCTGGCTGCTCTTGGGGAGCGTGCGGAGACCGATCTGCTGTTGGCGTTGCGGCGTGGTGCTCGGGTCTGGCCGCCCTTGGGTGCTGCGTTGCGGGACGCGGCCCCGGCAGAGGTTGGGGTCGATGACGAGGCGTTGGAGGAGTTGACCGAGGGCAGCACGGCGTTGGAGGGCGCCGGGATCGAGGTGCTCTGGCCGACCGAGTTGTTCGCAGGTGAGCTGGCGGTGCGTGGGACAGTCGCGACGCCGACGCCTGGAGCGGTGACCGGGCCGGACTTCAGCTTGACCGATCTGGTCGCGTTCCGCTGGCGGCCGACGCTCGACGGGCAGGAGTTGACCGAGCAGGAGGTTGCGGCGCTGGCGGAGGCCAAGCGGCCGATGATCCGGATGCGTGGCCGATGGGTCCGAGTCGATCAGGATCTGGTCCAGAAGCTGCGGCGTGGTGGGACTCGCAAACTGACCGGAGCCGAGGCGCTCGGCGCTGCGCTGACGGGGACGATCGAGGTGGACGGTGAGCTCGTCGCGTTCGACGCGAACGGGTCGCTGGCCTCGATGCTCGCGCGGTTGCGGACGGCCGAGGAGCCTGCGCCCTTCGTGGAACCGGCGGGGCTGCGGGCAACGTTGCGCGACTACCAGCGGCGCGGTGTGGCGTGGATGACGCATCTTGCGGATCTCGGTCTGGGTGGCTGTCTCGCCGACGACATGGGGCTCGGCAAGACGATCCAGATGATCGCGCTGCACCTCCGACTCCAGGGTCGCGGTCGCGGACCGACGCTGGTGGTGTGCCCGTCGACACTGCTCGGGACGTGGGAGCGGGAGTTCGCCCGGTTCGCGCCGGACGTGACGACGCGGCGGTACCACGGCACCGGGCGAAACCTCAGCGACCTCGCACCGGACGAGGTGGTGCTCACGACGTACGGCGTGGTGCGGCAGGACCACCGCGTGCTCGGTGAGGTGTTCTGGGGTCTGGCGGTCGCGGACGAGGCGCAACATGCGAAGAACCCGCTGTCGCGGACCGCACGATCACTGCGGACGTTGCCGTCGGCAACCAGGATCGCGTTGACCGGGACGCCGGTGGAGAACCGGTTGTCGGAGCTGTGGTCGATCCTGGACTGGGCCGCGCCGGGGTTGCTCGGCACGCTCGACCGGTTCCGCCACGACGTCGCCGTACCGGTGGAGCGGTATCACGACGAGGAGGCGACCGCGCGGCTCGCTCGAGTGACCCGGCCGTTCCTGTTGCGGCGGCGCAAGAGTGATCCCGGGATCGCGCCGGAGTTGCCCCAGAAGACCGAGCACGACGTCGTCGTACCGCTCACGACAGAGCAGGCCACGCTGTATCAGGCCGTCGCGAAGGAGACGCTCGCCAAGATCGAGTCGGCGGAAGGAATCGCGCGACGCGGTCTCGTGCTCAGCCTGCTGACGCAGTTGAAGCAGGTCTGCAACCACCCTGCCCAGTTCCTGCACGAGCCGGGACCGCTGGAGCGCCGTTCAGGCAAGCTCGCTGCGCTGGACGAACTGCTCGACGTCATCCTGGCCGAAGGCGAGTCGGTGCTGATCTTCAGCCAGTACGTCGAGATGTGCCGGCTGATCGAAGCGCACCTGGCGGCGCGACGGGTCCGGACGCTGTTCCTGCACGGTGGGATCGGGGTGCGGAAGCGGGAGCAGATGGTCGAGCAGTTCCAGGCGGGCGAGGCACAGGTGTTCCTGCTGTCGTTGAAGGCCGGTGGCGTCGGGCTGACGCTGACTCAGGCGACGCACGTCGTCCACTACGACCGCTGGTGGAACCCGGCGGTCGAGGACCAGGCAACGGACCGCGCCTATCGCATCGGCCAGGATCGCCCGGTGCAGGTCCATCGACTCGTCACCGAGAACACGCTGGAAGACCGGATCTCAACAGTCATCGCAGCCAAACGCGATCTCGCGGACGCGGTAGTCGGCTCCGGCGAAGCCTGGCTGAGCGAACTGTCCGACGCAGAACTAGCCGAACTGGTCGAACTATCGACCGGCCCAACAAAGTCCGGCTCAACCAGCGCCTACAACCCCTCCGCCATCGGAAAATCCCCTCCCAAACCCACCAGCACGCCCGCGCCCGGAGCTGACCCGTCCATCGCCACGACACCCCGGCCTGCAGCCGGCCCGTCGACCGCCGGGAGGCAGGAGCCTGGAGGTGGCTCGTGAATGAGCGGGTGCCTTGGCAGGGGTGGCGGCGTTCAGGTGAGGACGCGGGGTTGCCGGCGGCGAAGGGTCCGGGAAGCCGGCGGCCGTTCGGTGCTACGTGGTGGGGACGCGCGTGGCTGGAGGCGTTGGAGCATCGCGCTCGGTTGGATCCGGGTCGGCTCTCGCGCGGGCGTTCATATGCGCGGCGCGGGAGTGTGCTGGAGCTGACGGTGTCGCCGGGTTCGGTCGACGCAGTCGTGCAGGGCAGCCGAGTCACGCCGTACCAGGTGACAGTGCGGATCCGCGCGTTCTCCTCAGCCGAGTGGGACGCCGTACTCGAGGTGGTGTCATCGCAGATCGGCCGGGTGGCGGCGTTGCTCGACGGCGAGCTGCCGCCCGAGGTCGTCGACGATGTTCATGCCGCTGGGCTGGACCTGCTGCCGGGCGCAGGTGAGGTGCTGACCAACTGCAGTTGCCCGGACTTCGCCGTACCGTGCAAACACTCCGCCGCCGTCTGCTACCTAGTCACCGACGCCCTGGACGACGATCCGTTCGCCCTGCTCCTCCTCCGCGGCCGCCGCAAAGACGAGCTCCTCAACGCCCTCCGCTCCCGCCGCACCGGCCCGGCCCCCACCACCCCGCCCCGCACTCCCCCACCCCCAGGCATCCCAGCCATAGCCGCCTTCGCCAAGTCCTTCACCACCCCCAACCCCTCCGACGGCTCTGGTCAGGTCGGGTCTGGTGGTGGGTACGGCGGGGTGGCTGTGCCGGTTCCGCCTCGGCCGATGGGGGCGCACGGTTCGCCGGCGGCGGTGCGAGCGTTGGATCCACCGCGTTCGTCGGGCGTCGACGTACGTGACCTGATCGCCCTCGCCACAGACGCGGCACACAGGGCTTGGGAGTTCGCATCCGGCGACGGCGACGCCGGGCTGCGCCTCACCTCCGACCAGGACCTGGCCCGCCGCGCCTCCCACCTGCTCGGTACTCCCGAGCTGGCCGACCTGGCCCACCGAGCCGGCGTACCAGCGCGTCAACTCACCAGCTGGGCCGTCGCCTGGCGCGAAGGCGGCCCCGGCGGCCTCTCCGCCACCGTCGAGACCCCAACCGACATCGACGAAGCAGCCCTGGCCGAAGCAGCCCAGGCCCTCCCCGGCGCCACCATCGAAGCCAACCGCGTCACTGCCGGCAAAACCCAACTCCGCCTCGGCCCCGACGCCCTCTGGTACCGCTTCGACCAGCACTTCAACGACTGGACCCTCACCCGCCCACCCTCCCCCGACCCCCAAGACCTCCTCACCGACTAGGACCCTAGGCTGCACCGACCGAGACGGCCGTGCCGCACCAGGCTGTGGCGCACCTCCGCTCTCTGGAAACTTCTGGTCACCTGCAGACCCTTTGTTTCCGCAGATGCCGGCACCGCCAGTCAGCTGACCCGCGAGCCGGGGATCCACCAGCCAACTCCGCCACCGGCCCCCGCAGCCTCACAACTAACACCTAGATCCGGGCGGACACGAAGGCTTGGGTCAGGGTGGTTATGAGGGTGTACGGGATGGGGTGTTTGAGGGGGAACTTGAGGGTGCCTTTGCCGGAGCGGTAGGGGGCGATGGCGGCGGACGAGGCGTCGTCGAGGGGTGGGATGGGGTAGAGGGCGATGTGCTCTTTCCATCCGCTGAAGTACAGGAGGGACTTGCCGTCGAGGGTGATGGTTGGGATCTGGTAGCTGATCTTCTCGCCCGTGCCGGGGACGGCGGCGTGGATGGTACGGCGTACCTCCTGCAGGATCTCCTGGACATCTGCCGGGAACGACGCGATGTACTGGTCCACGCTGGTGAACTTCTCCGCCATACCGCCATGGTGCCCGAAGGTCAGGATGGGCGCAGTGGGGTGAACGGCATCGGGGCGGGTGTCGGGTTCGGGTCCCAGGTCTCCGCGAGGGGGGTCGGGCGCCATTTCCAGGACGCGGGCGCCGGGTTGTCGGGGATCGCCGTGCGACCGGTCAGCCAGCGCAGGTTGAGCCAGGGGTCGGCAGTCGGGCGCGGCTCGTGCGGGAACATCCGCGTCAAGACCCGTTCGCAGAGATCAGGCGGCGGGGTGAGCGAGCAGCCCAAGCCGGTGGTGAGGTCGTGGCCGTGTACGAGCACCTCCACGCACGCCATGCCGGTGAAGCCCTCCGGATCGCCGATTCCCCACGGATGAAACGCACGCACGTCGGGCGCGCTAGCGCGAACCACCGAGGCGAGGATGCTCCCCGCCGCCTCCACGAAGTCGAGTACGCCGGCGGGCGGGGCGAGTTCCTGCGCCCGCGCAGACCAGCGGACGTACTGCGTCCGCGCCCCGACCGCGAGCTGAGACGCCCAGTGCAGCTGCGCCTGCCCGAGATGCTCGGCGGTCGCGCGGCAGGTCCAGTCGATGGTCCCGGCCGGCACGTTCCAGTCCGCGTCCACTGCGGGGCGCAAAGCCTGGACGAGGTGGCCGACCGCTGACTCGAGGTCGTCCGCGGTGATCATCTGCGGCGGAGGGACGTGTGGGTCTCGAGGGCGGGAATGAGGCGGTCGGCGATCTTGGCGTGGCCGGCGACCGAGGGGTGGACGAGGTCGGTGCAGTCGTCCTCGGTGATCCAGCCGGTGGAGTCGATGCAGACGACGTTCGGATCGTCGAGCGACTTGACGGCCGCGGCGATCGTGTCGGCGTGCTTGCCGTTGAACGGGGTGAGCGACACGATCGTGGTCTCCGGGTAGGCCGCTCGTACCCGCGCAACGTAAGCGGCGTACGGCTCCGGTTCCAACGTCTCGTCGTTGACACCGAGGTTGAGTACGACGACGTTCGGCGCCGTGACCCGTTCGGCGGGCGAGCCGGCGAAGTTCCACCCGAACGACTCCGGCCCCGGCGGCACCTCGCCGTTCCCCGGCTTGATGATGCCCTGGCTCCCGAACCCGACCTGGTGCGACGTGGCGCCGAACGCGCGGGCAGTCAGATACGCGTACGTCGTCGTACCGTCGGCACCCTCCGACTCGGAATGCGTACTCAACGACCTCACTCCCTGCGTGATCGAGTCGCCATAGAACTCGAGCCGCGGACCGCTCGGCCGCCCACTGAGCCGCACTCTAGAGTTCACCTCTAGCAACAAACCCGCGAACACCACCGCACACTCGAACGGCGGGTTCCACCGGTTGACGTGCTCGTTGACGTCCTTGACCACGACCTCGACCTGATGCCGGCCAGTCGGCACGGTCAGTTCGATCACCGGGTTCTCGATCAGGTGGAGCGCCGGCTCGCCGTCGTCGATGGTGATCCACAGGTGCGGTGCGACGGTCAGTCCGGCCGTGTCGAACAGCAACTGCACACTCTCGCCGGCGTACGAGAACGAGATCCGCGAGCCGGAGTTGACGGTGATCGCCACCCCGGGCTGGTGACCCCACTGGCCTTCCAGGACGATGCGCGGATCTGACGGGGCGACGACCTCGCCTGGTTCGAACGGCACGTCTCACACTCCTCGTGTTGGGTGGCGGTGCAATTCTGCCTGGCCGATCACCAGCCGTCCTTGCGCGCCCGCGCTTCGAACAGCAGGATGCCCGCGGACAGCGCGACGTTGAGCGAGTCGGCCTGGCCAAGCATCGGGATGGACACCGCGCCGAAGCCCTGCGTGTGCCACTCCTTCGACAGCCCGCTGCCCTCCGATCCGACAACGAACGCGGTCGGCCCGTCGTAGTCGACGCCGCGGTAGCTCCCACCGGCGGCAGGGTCGGCGAGATGAACGCGGAAGTCGTGGCCGCGCAGCCACGCCGCCGCGCTCGCGATGTCGTCGAACTCCAGCACCGGCGTCGACAGGATCGTCCCGCGGCTGGCCGAGTACACGGACGGGTGGCTTGGCCGGGCCCGCCTGCTGGTGAGGACGAGACAGTCCGCGTTCGCCGCGTCCACGGTGCGGATGAGGGTGCCGAGGTTGCCGGCGTACTCGACGCCGTCCGCCACCAGGACGAGAGACGAGGTGGTGAAGCGGAACGACTGCGGCTTCCACACCGGCAGCCGGGCGATGGAGATCAGGCCGTCGGAGCGCGTCCTGCGGGACAGCCGGCCGAGCAGCTTCTCCGAGATCTGGTACACCTCGGCGGCGCGCTCGGCGATCCGGCGGGCGGCGTACGGCGTACCGGCCTCGGGGCACCAGAAGAAGGCCTCGATGGTGGTGTTGGTGGCGAGTAGGCGGTCGTGTTCCCAGCTGCCTTCGACCATGATCCGGCCGGGGGAGGCGTCCTTGCGGACGGTGAGCAGGTCGCGGACACGGGGGTGTTGCGCGCCGATCGGACGCGCGTGCGGCACAGTCATGTGCGTAACTCCGGTACGGAGAGAACGAGAAAGCTCGCCGGGGACCCTGTGACGGGTTCCGCACCGGCGTGGCGAACGCCCTAAGGCGCCGTGGTATGGACGCGGTCTACCTGGACCGCGTCAACCAATGATGCTTCGGATTCTCTCCACGCCAGGATCGTAGGCAGCCGCCCACACACCCGTCATCCGATTTACCCCCTACCACTTGTCCACAGACTCAGGACAACCCGGTTTTGGACTTGTCGGTGTGCCCGCCCGACCGCCGTTCTTCCCTTTGTCCACAGGTCCGAGGCAGCCCGGTTTTGGACTGTCGGTGTGGGTGGTTAGAGTCCTTTCTCTGGTTGCCGGTCGCTCGCGGGGGCGGCGCCACACGGGAGGAGCACGCGATGGACGCGACGTTGCTGGACGCGGAGGCCGAGGCGGCCGTACTGCGCGTCTACCGTCAGGTGTTCGCAGTGCTCGCTCGCGAGGCCGGCGCGATGATCGTCGACCCCGACCTGCTGGACGTCGACCAAGCAATCTTGGACGCGTTCGCCGAGGCCGGCAGCGACGGTCTCACCGTCGAGCAGGCGACCCTCGCCTGCCGGGCGTACCCGCACGACGTGATCGTCCGTCGCTTCGAGGTCCTGCGGCAGTACGGCGCGATCACCAAACTCGTCGACCGTCCGAACGAACTGCGTCACCGAGCCGCGTTCGCGCCGTACGTGATGCTGATGTTCCTCCGCCGGATGTCGGTGCAGGGCGGCCAGGGCGAGCTGCACCAGTTGCTCACGCTCGAGGCGCACAGCGTCAGCGATCCCAGTGCGACCGAGGACGAGGGCAGGGCCTCGATCGAGCGGCTGACGAAGGTGTTCCGGTTGCTCGGCAACGAGCTCGCGATCCTGGTCTCGACCAGCACGACCGCACAACTCCGGGAGAACGCACAGCTCGCGTGGGGGAACGAACGCCTCATCGAGCAGGCCGAGAAGGTGCACCGGATCGTGCTGGACCGCTGGCCCAGCCTGCATCGCGCGTGTACGTCGCTGCGGATGGCGCTAGCGGCGTACGCCGACGCCGTACAACTAGCGGCCGGGCGGCTGGTAGAGAGAGCCGGTACAACGCGCGCACTCGGACTGCTGCCGATCGAGACGTGGCTGACGTTCACGCGAAGCAGTGAGCCTGAGGCGCTCGCGGGAGTGCTGGACGGGTTGCTGTTCGATGCCGCGGCTCCGGACTTCTCGCCGCAGACGATGGTCGAGGCCGTCGAGACAGGACGGCGGAGCGGGACGGCGCGGATGGCTCCGCCGCGGCCGACCGCGGACGCCGACGCGCCTGAGTCCGCGGCCGCGACGGATCGGGAAGAGCTACGCGTCGAGGCCGAGCGCGTGCTGGCTGGGCGATCCTCGGTTGACGTCGTCGAGGTCGTGGACGATGCCGGCGACTGGATCACCGCGCGGCGCGTGCTGGCTGAGCTGACGGCGGCGCATCTCCACGACGAGCTCGACTATGAACTGGTGTGGTCGGACGGGATGCGCATCGACCCGACAGCTGGGACACCGTGGGCGACCGAGGGCGTGTTCCGGCGGGTGACGCGGTGAGTACTCCGTCCGAAGCCGTCGAGCGGCGGCTGTACAACGCGTTGTGGTGGGCGAAGGTGCAGTCCGCCGGGCCGCTGGAGGTGCCGCCCGACACGCCCGCCGTCGCCGGTCTGACCCGGGCTGCCGCTCCAGATGGCTCGAGCGTGTGGCTGGTCCCGACAATGCCTTCCGGCGCTGGCCATGCTGTGCTGGACGAGTTGGACACTCCCCCCGTCGCCGTGGAGCAGCCGAACGAGACCGCGCGGGTGCTCGCGATCTGCGTCGCCTGCTGCTGGACCGACCGCAGCGGACCGGCCTGGCCGGGCTCGACCGGGACGCTCACCCAGATCAGGTCCGTGTACGCCGGGATGCGCGGCCGCGCCGAGCAGTCGAGTGACCTCACCCTGATCATCGGCAGCCTCCGGCGGCTGCACGCCACGCACTGGCTGCTGTGGAACGAGAAGGCCGGCGAGGTCCGCCTCGGTCCACGCGTCATCACCTGGACCCCGACCGATCAATCCACCCTCCGCGACCTCTGCCGTCACCTCCCCGACCCACCACCTCCGGTCCTCACCACCACGCCGGCAGTCGACCCAACCCCAGAAGACCCACTCCCGAACGCAGCCGCAACGACCGCCGCATCCCCGGCGACGCATAGTGGCCCGGCAGCTACAGCCACCCATTCCGCGCTGACAGACACCGGCCCGGCACCTACGGTCACCCATCCCGCGGCTACGGACATCGACCCGGCCGCCGGACGACGATCTGACGGACACCCCTGGTACGGAGGTGTCCGATGACTGAGCAGCATGTGCTCTTCGACCCCCTGCTGCAGGATCTGAGCGACCGGGCCCGCGACGAGGTGCTGGCCGCCTTCAGCGCAGTGCAGTACGCCGCACATCCAGTCGCCGAGGTGCAGCTGGCCGGCCTCCGAGACGTCACACTTCGTCGACATGTCCAGAAGATGCTGAAGCTCATCGGTCGCACTCTGGTCCACGTCGACGGCACGCACTGGACCTCCGGCTACGCCGACGACATCGCCGCAACGCTGACCACACAGGGCTGGCAGCCCATGTCCGTGGTGGACCGTGCCGTGCTGGTGCTCGTGCTGATCCACTCCGTCGCGATCCCCCGCAGCGAAGGCATCCTGACCGGTGACAGCTGGAAGTCGGCCCGGCCGACCACAGTCGACGAACTGCGGACCACCAGGATCAGCGGTGAGGAACGGCGGCTTGCATTGCAACGCCTGCGCGCCGCCGGCCTGATCCAGCTGTCCGGCGATCACTCCGGCGGGCCGAGCTACATCCCCGGTCCACAACTCCAACGGCTCACACCAGCCGCGCGTCGCCGACTGCAAGATCAGCTGATCCTCGCCGCGGCACCGGCCAGCCCGATCGCCGAAGCCATCCGAGCCCGCAACGGCACAGCGATCGCCGACCCTGACATTCAGCAAGACAGCAGTGTGGAAGAAGGAGCGGCGTGAACGAGCGTAGGGAGTTCACCATCGAGCACAGTGTGTTGGGTGTCTCATCCGCGCCCGGAGCGAAGCGAGGACGTGGATGAGTAGCGCAGTGGGGGACGGTCCCTTCGACATCCTCGGTTCCAAGGTGCTGCTCGGCGTACAGGTCGTCGATCTGTCGCGGTTGTCGACGCACCCGATTCCGATGGTCGGGCAGGGCCTCGTCACGGTCGCCGGCCAAGGACCAACCGACTCGAACGGCGCCGGCAAGTCGTCCTGGATCGCGGCGCTCAGCCTGCTGCACGCGGACGACCAATGGCGGCTGACCAGCGGCGCGCCCGGCGCGGCCGAGCTGCTGTTCACCGCGGAGGCGGCCGGGCAAGAGGGCAACTGGTCCAACGTCGATCGTGGGTACATCGTCGGTGTTTTCTCCGATCCCGAGCTGACCGACCTCGACGAGCTCGAGGCGGCCGCGATCACCGTGTGGATCCGGATCAACCGCAAGGCGTCCTACATCGACCTGCGCTGGAAGAACGGCCTGCACGTCCCGTACGGCGCGACCGAGGCCGAGCGGGCCGCAGGCGCGGACGCACTGTGGGCCGCCCTGCCGCATTCCAACGGCCGCACGGACTTCCACGCGAACAAGCTGTCCACGGTTCTGTACGGCGGTCAGGTGCGGTGCGTCTCGTTCCTGTCGACGTCGGTGCGGTCCAGCCCGACCGCGAACCTGCTCGCCGAGCCGCTCAACGAGCTCGGCCCGGCGCGCATCTTCAACGCGATCGCAACGCTGACCGGGCTCGACCACGAGCTCGAGCAGGAGCAAGCGCATCGCTCGGCTGAACACACCCAGCGCGAGGCGACCAAGCAGGCGACGGCCGACCTGCAGCGCTGGGAGCAGGAGATGGCGACCGTCGAGGCCGGCATCCTGCAGCGCGGCGCGGCCCGGGAGGCGCTGGCCGACGCGAAGGAGTCCTGGCGAGCGCGGTGCGCGCGGCACCTCATCGACGGCGAGGCGCGCAACAGCGACATCGTGCAGGAGCTCGCAGTACTCGACGAGCGGGTCGCGGAGCAGGAAGCGCGGCGGGAGGTGGTCGACCACGAGATCGATGCCTTCGGCAATGAAGAGGTCCTGCTGCGGGACGTTCAACTCACGCGCCAGGAGCGGGACAAGCTGGATGCGCGCGACCGAGAGCTCGACCTCGCGCAGCGTTCGGTGCGCGAGCAGCTCGAGCGACTCGGTCAGGAGCATCGGCGGCTGCTGGAGGCTGGACGTTCGGCGGACGGGCGTGACCTCGCCGCTGCGGCCGACGAGCAGACCGAGGCGCGCGCCGTACTCGAGGAGCACATCGGACGGGACCACGCGGCCCGGTCCGCGGTCGACTACGCGACGGCTGAGCTGCGCGAAGCCGAGAGCGGTCAGACCGTGTCGGCGACGCAGCAGCAGGTGCTGGAGAACGCAGGCATCGAGTGCGGTGCGCTCACTGACATCACCGAGCTGTCGTCGTCCGCGCGTGCCGAGTGGGAGCCGCGACTGGCGCCGTACCGCGAGGCTGTCGTCATCGACGCCGGTGACGCGGCGGTCGCGTCGGCTGCTCTCGCGGATGCGGGGTATGCCGGATTCCTGCTGGTGCTGGCGAATCGGCCCGATGCCCGCAAGGGTCTGCGCGGCGGACCGACGTCAGCGGACAAGCGGTTCAAGCTGGACGAGTTCTTCGTCGTGCTCGGCGAGCGCGCGACCAAGGAGAACATCGACGACGTCGCCGGCGTCGTCGCGGTCGGCCAGTTCGACGAGCCGCTGACCGGGCGGACCGCGCGCATCGAGGCTGCCCGCCGCCGGGTTGAGGCCGCGGTTGAGGCACGCGGCGTCGCGTCGGCTGCGCTCGACCAGGCACGTGCACGAGTCGAGCAGGCAGAGCGTCGTACGGCGGCCGCCCGCGCGCTGGCCGACGCGGAGTCGGTGCAGGAGCAGATCCTCGCGCTGCGCGATTCCATCGACCGGCACGAGAACGATCGTGATTCACTCGCACCGCAGCTCCAGGCGGCCAAGGAGTCTGCCGAGGCAGCCGCCGGGCAGCAGCTCGTCCGCGACGAACGGCTGAAGAACCTCGAAGCGACCCGCCGCGACCACGAGCGGATCCTCGACGACCTGGCCGCGCGCCGCCTGAGGCTGCTGGAGGAGCAGACCTCACTCGAGCTGATCACGCGAGCCACAGCCTGGGGTACGACGCCGGCGGAGGCGGAGGAGTTCATCCTCGGACTGCCCGACGACGCGCAACGCCGTACCACCGCTGACTGGAACCACCAGGCGTGCACACAGCTCGACGATGTCATCCGCCGCTGCTTCCCGAACGCGCGGTCGCGGGAGGAGATCCCGACCGAGCTCTTCGAGATCCTCAACGGTGCGGACGGCTGGACCAACGGCACGCTCGGCACCCGCGTCGGCTTGGTCCCGGCGCTGCACCGGACGCTGAGCAGTCACCTCGCGCAGCACGAGACGTTCGACAGCCTGCAGCAACAACAGATCGCCAGCCAGCGCGCCGAGCGCAACGCCGCGCTCGAGCGCGCCCGCGAAGGACTCGGCGAGGCCGAGAGCACGGCCCGCGCCCACCGCGCATCCCTTGCCGACGGCATCAAAGCGCGGCTTCGGCTGGTGTCACAGGAGTTCGACCGCCTCGACCAGCAGTACGGCGGCTACGGCGCGAAGCTCGAGTACCCCGAGCCTGACCCGCCGGCCGAGCCGGACAAGCCGTGGCGCTGGACGGTCACGCCGAAGTGGCGACGCTCCGAGGGCGGCCCATACTCCGCGTTCAACGTGAAGGGCAACACCGCGCAGATGGACGAGAAGGCGGTCAAGCTCGTCTGCGCCGCCGCGCTGGCGGGTGGTTCGGACCGTCCGCTGCTGCTGATCCTCGACGAGCTCGGCCGCAACCTCGGTTCGCAGCACCGTCGCGAGGCCGTCGCCCTGTTCGAACAGATCGGCCGCGACCGGAACATCACCGTCATCGGGGCGCTCCAGGACGACATGGAGCGCTATGCGCTGGCGTCATCCCGCCTGTACGTCAAACTCCGCCGCAGCTCCGACACCATGGCCTACAACCAGGCACCAGTTGTCAAGGGCAACGAGGACTACGCCGCGCGGGTCGAGCTCCTCCGCACCTGGCTGACGTCGTACCGCGGCCCAACCCCCACCCTCGAGCTCGCGACCCTCACCCCGTGACTCTGGCACCCCTGCGGGCGGACACTTCATCGCGCGCGCCTAGCGCCGCCAGTGCAGCGGTTGTGGGGCCTGAGCGAGCAGCAGGCGTGATGGTCTCGGCTTCACCGGCTTGTGTTGGCGCCGTAGCGGAGTCCGTCGACGAGGAGCCCGACCATACGTTGGCTGTACGTCGGTCCCTCGTCGGTCAAGGGCATGCACAGCGTGGAGACGGCGTACAGCAAGTCTTTCGGGCTGATGTCGGCGCGGATCTCGCCGGCGGCGGCCGCTGCTTCGAGCAGTCCGCCGAGAGCAGGTCCGAGTCGCTGCATGAAGTAGTCGGGCAGCGCGTCGAACGCCGGATCGCCGGAGTGGAGCGCTGACGCGAGTCCTCGTTTGGTGGCGACGAACTCGGTGAAGCGATCGAGCCATTTCGCGAGTGCCACCACCGGCTCGTGCTCCGCGGTCAGCGCCGGCGCCGCATCGGCACACGCGTCCACCTCGCGCTGGAACACGGCCTTGACCAAGTCGGAGCGCAGCGGATAGTGCCGGTACAGCGTTCCGACTCCGACGCCGGCCAGATCAGCGATCTCCTTCGCCGGCGCGTCCACGCCTGAGCCGGCGAAGACGGTTTTCGCTGCTTCGAGCAGCGAACCGAGGTTGCGTTGCGCGTCGGACCGCATCCGGCGCGGCGCCGTCTTCTCGGTCACCAGACTCCTTCCCTTGCTTTTCCGGAAAGCCATTCCGTATAGTTCCGGAATAGCGTTCCGCTTCTGCCCAGCGTACGGCATCGACGGGCGCTTCACATCCCACCTCACCACCTCAGGAGAATCCCCATGCAGTACCGCACGCTCGGCGGGACCGGCATCCAGGTCAGTCCCTTCGCACTCGGCGCCATGATGTTCGGTGCCGCCGGCAACCCCGACCACGACGACTCGATCCGGATCATCCATCGCGCGTTGGATGCGGGGATCAACTTCGTCGACACGGCGGACATGTACTCCCACGGCGAGTCCGAAGAGATCGTCGGGAAGGCGCTCAAGGGGCGCCGCGACGACGTCGTACTCGCCACCAAGGCGCGCTTCCCAGTGAACTACGACCCCACCGGTGCCACTCCCTTCGTTCCGAACCGCTCGGGCGCCTCACGCAGTTGGCTGATCCGTGCCTTGGACGGCTCGCTGCGCCGACTGGGCACCGACTACATCGATCTGTTCCAGATTCATCAGCCCGACCCAGAGACCGACATCGAGGAGACCCTCTCGGCGCTCACCGACCTGGTGCGGGCCGGCAAGATCCGGGCCATCGGTACCTCCTCGCTGCCGGCGTCGGACATCGTCCAGTCCCACTGGGTTGCCGAGCGGCGCGGCCTGAACCGGCTGCGCACCGAACAGCCGCCGTACTCGATCCTCAACCGCGGTATCGAGCGTGAGGTCCTGCCTGTGGTGCAGCAGTTCGGTATGGGCACGTTGGTCTGGAGCCCGCTCGCGGGTGGTCTGCTCACCGGCCGTTACCGCAAGAATCGGGAGAACAGCACGCACCGGTCCCAGTTCGGCTTCCGGCACCTGACTGACGAGAGCCGCCTGGACGCCGTCGAGGAGCTCATCGCGCTCGCCGAGGACGCCAAGCTGCCGCTCACCCATCTGGCCTTGGCGTTCGTGATCGCCCATCCCGGCGTCACCTCGGCGATCATCGGGCCACGCACGATGGAGCACCTCGACGACCTCCTCGCCGGCTTCGACGTCACATTGACCGACGATGTGCTCGACCGGATCGACGAGATCGTTCCGCCCGGAACCGATGTCGGCGCCCTCGATATGGCCTACCAACCCCCGGCCATCCAGCGCGCGAACCTCCGCCGCCGACCCGTCAGCGAACGCGCTGCCGCCTGACCGAGCGCCGGGAGGTCTGGACCGACCGCTGCCGGCCGACTTCGGCCGTGTACTTTCCAAAACCGCACCCCCGCGGTCGGCCCCGACCACCCGGTGCAGCAAACTGGGTCGGTGACTTCTCTGGGGAACTGCCGCAACTGCTCACACCGAGTAGGCGGAACCCTGGCCAACCGTCCGACTACCGGCGTACCGTCTGCTGGGCAGGTCCGACCGGCTGACGAGCGGAGGGCGTGAATGGCATCGTGGCTTCTCCGCGCCCAGTGGAACCACCGTGACGAGTCCGTCGAACACCGTGCCCTCCGCGTTGGCCGCACCCTGACCGCAGTCGCCGTCGCGTTTCCCGATGTACATGTCTGGACTCAGGACGAGCGCTGGGGGTACCACGTGCTCGAGGCCGACGGGTCCACGCCGCTCCAGGAGATGGTCGAGGCAACCACCAAGGTTCTCGCCAACGGGTCCAGCACGACCCGGCTGCATCTACAGAGCACCGGTGAGCTCCCGTGGTTGTTCGACCTCTCCATGGGCGGCACCCTCACGACCGTTTCGGATCAGCTCACCCTGCACTGGAGCGACGAGGACGCGCTCACGCAGTCCGACCGCTTCGCCCAGGTCCTCCGCGCCGTCGTCTCGATCTGGGAACCCGCATGGGCCAGCATCGCCGACACCGAACTGGCCGCGGCAGCCGGCGTCTTCCGCCGCGGGATCCCGATGGTGGGCTGGCTGACGTACGTCCGCGGCATGGTGGCCGGTGCCTACGGCATCGACATCGACCTCACGCCGTTCGAACGCGGCACGCTCCTCCAGGCCCCGGTCGCCCCCGCGGACCTCACGCCCGTGCACATCTGCGCGGCCGCCGCGCTCGTCGGCATCGCCCCTGAGGCGTAGGCCCTACTCCGTCACCACGACGGCCCGGTCCCACCGCGCCAACTCGGCCGGCCCGGGTACGTCGAACGAAGCGCTGTATTGCTTCAACTCGTCGCGACTGATCGGGAACGTCCCCTTCGGCAACGCCGCATTCCGCGCCTCGATTCGCTGCCACAAGACATCGAACGGCAGATCCAGCAAAATGATCTCCGCCAGAGCACCGAGGTCGTTGGCCCGGGTCCGGAACAGATCTCGCTCTTCCTCCGACCAGCATCCGTAGTCCAGGATCACGTCGACGCCAAGCTCGAGCACTCGCGCCGCCACACCCCAGAGCATCTGGGACTCCAGCACCCACCGCCGGCCGTCGATCTCATTCGTCCCGAACAAGGCGTCCATCCACTCGTCCGGAGTCAGCCGAACGCCCGCCCGTTCCGACTCGAGCCGCCGAGCCCAAGTAGTCTTCCCCGCCCCCGGCAACCCCACGATCAATACCATCACAGCCACCCCCGAACCCTACGCACCGAGTGGACCGCCGGGTGGGAATGTCCGAATCGTTCAAGACAGGTGTCGCGAGTGCGAGGCAGGATCGACGTATGTCTCCTACTCAGCGCACTAGGACCGCCCCGAGCTCTCGCTCGGATCTCACCGACCTCATGAATGTCGGCAAGGCGGTGGCCGGGTACTTCCAACGGGCCGGCATCACCCAGATCAGCGAGCTGGCCGGGCGGGATCCCGTCGAGATCTACGAAGACATGTGCGAGGCCGACGGCCAGCGTCTGGACCCGTGCCTGCTCGACACCGTCATGTCCGCGGTAGACCAGGCCGACGGCAAGCCGGCCCGCCGATGGTGGTCCTACACCGCACACCGCAAACAACTGCTCGAGCAGTGAGGGTGCTGCCGAAGTTGTCCGGACATATGTTAAGGGCCACCCCTTTGTGGGGTGGCCCTTAACAGTGTGAATGTCCGGCGGCGTCCTACTCTCCCACGACCTCCC